>NZ_FNVU01000002.1 GCF_900107965.1 Actinacidiphila yanglinensis
CGGATGGCGGCCGGTGGGGGGCCGATCCAGGTGAGGTCGGCGTCGAGGACGGCTTGGGCGAATTCGGCGTTCTCGGAGAGGAAGCCGTAGCCGGGGTGGATGGCGTCGGCGCCGGATTCCTTGGCGGCTGCCAGGACTTTGCCGATGTCGAGGTAGCTGGTGGCGGGGGTGTCACCTCCGAGTGCGTATGCCTCGTCGGCCACGCGGACGTGGACCGCGTCGCGGTCGGGGTCGGCGTAGATCGCGACACTGCCGATACCGGCATCCCTACACGCACGAGCGACACGGACCGCGATTTCACCGCGGTTGGCGATGAGCACCTTGCGCACGATGGCTCCCTCCTTGGAACAAGCAGAGTTTAGGCAATGGCCACACTTGAAACCGAGGCACCCCTGCACGTGAGGTTGCCCACACGGAGGGTGATCCAGGGGCCCGGGGAACCCATGAAAGCCTGCTCCTCCCAAGGTACGGCGCGGGTCGGCGCAATGTCCCGTACTCCCGCGTGTGCGGCGGATCTCGCACACCGGTGGGCCCTTCGGGCGCCGATCCTTTGTCGAGTTCCTACGAAGAGAGCGCGGAAAGTTTGCCGCCCCACCTCCCCGGACGAGTGGTTGTGCCCGGGGCCTTGCCGCGGGCGATACCCGTGAGTAGCCTGCGAGCCGCGGGGTACCAGGGGTAACTCCCTTGATATACCCGGCGGGTCGGCCCGCCGCCGGATCACGGCACGGGCCGCGCCCGGACCGCACACGAGAAGGGGGACAGGGTGCGCAGAGGAATAGCCGGCGCCACCGCCGTGGTGCTCGTACTCGACGCTCTCACCATCGCCCTGGTGAACTGGATACTCGGGCTCGCGGTCCGCCGCCAGCGGATGTCGCTCGGCGGGCTGCACGCGCACGCCATGGCCCTCGGGTCGTGGGTGGCCGGCGGCGTCTTCGCCCTCTTCCTGCTGTGCTGCGCGGTGCTGGTGGCCCGTATCGCGCTGCGCGACCGCATGGCCGGCCGGGTCGGCCGGATCGTCCTCATCGTCTGCGCCGTCATCCACGGCGTGCTCGGCGCCGCCGTCGTCGGCCTCGTCGGCTGGTACGCCTTTGCGGTGATGATGGTGATACTCGCCCTTCTGGTGGGCACCCTTCTGCTCTACGCGCCCGAGGACGAGCCGGCCAGCCAGGCAGCCCCGGCCACGTAGCCCGTCCGGCCACGTAGCCCGTACGGCCCCCCGGCCCCCGCCCGACGGGCTACGTCCACAACGCGGTGATGCGGATGTCCAGTTCGGCGAGCAGTGCGCGCAGCAGCGGCAGGGAGAGCCCGATGACGTTGCCCGGGTCGCCGTCGATCCCCTCGATGAAGGGCGCCGAGCGGCCGTCGAGCGTGAAGGCGCCGGCGACGTGCAGCGGCTCGCCGCTGGCGACGTAGTCGGCCACCTCGGCGTCGTCGGGGGAGCCGAACCGCACCGTGGTGGAGGCCGTGCGCGAGCGGCGGCGGCCGGCCCGCGTGTCGATGACGCAGTGTCCGGTCCGCAGGACCCCGGTACGTCCGCGCATGGCCCGCCAGCGCTCGGTCGCCTCGGCCGCGTCCTTCGGCTTGCCCAGCGCGTGGCCGTCGAGGTCGAGCACGGAGTCGCAGCCGACCACCAACTCCCCGCCGTCCAGCAGCCCGCCGTCCGCGACCGCGGTCGCCTTCGCCTCGGCCAGCACCCGGGCCAGCTCGGCGGGGGAGGGCGCGGTGATCGCCTCCTCGTCGACGCCGGAGACCACCACGCGGGGGTCGAACCCGGCCTGCTGCAGCAGCCCCAGGCGGGCGGGCGAGGCGGACGCGAGGACAAGGGTGCGGCGGGGTGATGACGTCATCGGGCCATCGTAGGGATCCCGGGGCGCGACGGGTGCACGGGAGCCGCCGGCTCACGCCCGCCAGGCGGTGAGCGCCGTCACCACGGCCGCCGCGATCGCGAGCACCAGCATCGCCCGGCGCACCCTCACCTGGGCCCGGCGCAACTCCTCGTCCCGTGCACGCGGTTGATCATCGGACCAGAGCATGCGGACAAGGGTGGACCGCGCCGCGGCCTCCCGCCTGAGTACGGGTACTCAGCCGGGCGGGCGGCGTGACCGCAGGTCAGGGGATGTTCAGGCCGGCCAAACCGACCTGCGCCACGCGGTCGGCCCCGGCCGCGGCACGGCGCCGGGCACCGTACGGGCCGGGTCGGACCAGGCGCCGCGGGCGGCCGGCGGGCCGCCGGTGCCCGGCTCCAGCGCGGCGGCCCGCGCCTGGACCAGCGCGACGACCGCCGCCAGTTCCTCCGGGGTCGGCCGGCCCCGTTCCACCTTGATCATCATCTGTCCGGTCCTCCCTACAGCGGGATGTTGCCGTGCTTCTTGGGCGGCAGGCTCTCCCGCTTGTTGCGCAGCGTCCGCAGCGCCTTGACGAGTTGGGCGCGGGTCCTGGACGGCTCGATGACGGCGTCCACGTAGCCCCGTTCCGCGGCGACGTAAGGATTCAGCAGGGTGTCCTCGTAGTCGGTGATGAGCTGCTGGCGCAGCGCGTCGGCCTCCTCGGGGGTGGCCGCCTCGGCGAGGGTGCGGCGGTGCACGATGTTGACGGCGCCCTGCGCGCCCATGACCGCGATCTGGGCGGTCGGCCAGGCCAGGTTCAGGTCGGCGCCCAGGTGCTTGGAGCCCATCACGTCGTACGCGCCGCCGTACGCCTTCCGCGTGATGATCGTGATGAGCGGGACGGTCGCCTCGGCGTAGGCGTAGATCAGCTTGGCGCCGCGCCGGATGATGCCGTCCCACTCCTGGCTGGTGCCGGGCAGGAAGCCGGGGACGTCGACGAAGGTCACCACGGGGATGTTGAAGCTGTCGCAGGTGCGCACGAAGCGCGCGGCCTTCTCGGAGGCGTTGATGTCCAGGCACCCGGCGAACTGCAGCGGCTGGTTGGCGACCACGCCCACCGGCCGCCCCTCGATCCTGCCCAGGCCGGTGATCACGTTCGGTGCGAAGAGTGCCTGGGTCTCCAGGAACTCCCCGTCGTCCAGCACGTGTTCGACGATCTTGTGCATGTCGTACGGCTGGTTGGCAGAGTCCGGGATGAGCGTGTCCAGCTCGCGGTCCTCGTCGGTGGTGGCGAGGTCGGACTCGGCCGGGAAGGCGGGCGGCTCCTCCAGGTTGTTGCTCGGCAGGTAGGACAGCAGCGCCTTGACGTACTCGAACGCGTCCTTCTCGTCGCCCGACAGGTGGTGGGCGTTGCCGGAGGTGGTGTTGTGGGTGCGGGCGCCGCCCAGCTCCTCCATGCCGACGTCCTCGCCGGTGACGGTCTTGATCACGTCCGGACCGGTGATGAACATGTGCGAGGTCTGGTCGACCATCACCACGAAGTCCGTGATCGCCGGCGAGTAGACCGCGCCGCCCGCGCACGGGCCGACGATCAGGCTGATCTGCGGGATCACCCCGGAGGCGTGGGTGTTGCGGCGGAAGATCTCGCCGTACAGGCCGAGCGAGGTGACGCCCTCCTGGATCCGCGCGCCGCCGGAGTCGTTGATGCCGATCACCGGGCAGCCGGTCTTCAGCGCGAAGTCCATCACCTTGACGATCTTCTCGCCGAACACCTCGCCCAGCGCCCCGCCGAAGACCGTGAAGTCCTGGGAGAACACCGCGACCGGGCGGCCCTCGACGGTGCCGTAGCCGGTGACCACGCCGTCGCCGTACGGGCGGTTCGCCTCCAGCCCGAAGTTCGTCGACCGGTGCCGGGCCAGCTCGTCCAGCTCGGTGAAGGAACCCTCGTCCAGCAGCAGGTCGATCCGCTCACGGGCGGTCAACTTGCCCTTGGCGTGCTGCTTCTCCACCGCCCGGACGGACCCCGCGTGCGTCGCCGCCTCGATCCGGTGGCGCAGGTCGGCGAGCTTCCCCGCAGTCGTATGGATGTCGTACTCCGGCTCGGCCATGGAGGTGGCTCTCCTGCTCTCGGCGGGTCGCACGCGTACGGTCCGCGCGTACGTGACTGGCGAGTAACGCTGCTGAGTAGCGTAGTGGTGACGCATCCGTACGAGCACTGCGGCGTTCACCACATCGCCGGCGGGGTTCCCGCGGCCGAACTCGTAGGGTGGGGGGATGACGTCCAGCCGCTGGTCCGACCTGGAACGACCGCCGCTCAACGCCGGTGCCCTGCGCAAGGCGGTGGTCACCCCGGAGGCGGTATGGACCTCGCTGGAGGTCGTCGAGGCCACCGGTTCGACCAACAGCGACCTGTCCGCCCAGGCCGCGCGGGGCGCGCCCGAGGGCGCGGTCCTCGTCGCCGAGGAGCAGACCTCCGGGCGCGGCCGGCTGGAGCGGCGGTGGAGCGCGCCGGCCCGCTCCGGGCTGTTCTTCTCCGTGCTGCTGCGCCCCGGTGAGGCCGTCGCCACCGCCGACGGCATCCGCGGCCCGGTCCCGGGGCACCGCTGGGGCTGGCTGCCGCTGCTGGCCGGTGTCGCCACCGCGACCGCGCTGTCGCGCGCCGCCGGCGTGGACACCGCACTCAAATGGCCCAACGACCTGCTGGTCACCGTCGACGGCGAGGAGCGCAAGGCCGGCGGCATCCTCGCCGAACGCGTCGGCGAGAGCGCCGTCGTCGTCGGGATCGGCGTGAACGTCTCGCTGCGCGCCGAGGAACTGCCGGTCCCCACCGCCACCTCGCTCGCGCTCGCCGGCGCCCCCGGCACCGACCGCGACCCCCTGCTGCGGGCCGTCCTGCGCTCGCTCGCCGACTGGTACGACGCGTGGCGGGCCGAGGGCGGCGACCCGGCCGCGTCCCGGCTCCAGCAGACCTACGCGGCCGGTTGCGCCACCCTCGGCCGCCAGGTGCGGGCCGAGCTGCCGGGCGGCCGGGAGCTGTCCGGCACGGCGGTCGCCGTCGACGGCGACGGGCGGCTGGTGATCGCCGGGGCGCACGGCGAGCAGCCGGTCGGCGCGGGCGACGTCGTCCATCTGCGCCCTGTGCGCCCCACCGAGGGAGAGTGAGCCAGGGCACACCTGCCGTATCGTTGAGGGGCTGCGTCGTCTCGATGATCGGAAGGGCTGTGCGCAGGGACTCTTCAGGGGCCGGGCGGTAGACGTGGACAACGACAGCCCCCCACCGACCTCCTCCGGCGGCGACGCCGCCCCCGACGGTGTGCGTGCCGCCTCCGACGGCGATGCCGCGCCCGCCGATGCCCGCCGTGACGCCTCCGGCGATGCGGCCGGGCAGGAACCCGAGGGCGCCGGACCCGACAGTCCGCGTGCCGAGAGCGACGCGGAAGCGGAAGCGGGGCCGGCGGGCGGGAGCGACGGCGGACCCGGCGACGCGGCCGGGCAGTCGGGCGGGCCGGATGATCCCGGCTCGGGTGATTCCGGTTCCGGTGATCCGGGTGATCCGGGTGAGGCAGAGGGCGGCGAGGGGTTCGGCGAGTCCGGGCCGGAGCGCGGCGAGCACCCGCTGGCGCTGCGGCTGGAACAGCTGATCCTGGGCGCGCCGCGCCGCTACACCCCGTTCCAGGCCGCCCGCACCGCGGGCGTCTCCATGGACCTGGCCTCCCGCTTCTGGCGGGCCATGGGCTTCGCCGACATCGGCCAGGCCAGGGCGCTGACCGAGGCGGACGTCCTGGCGCTGCGCCGCCTGGCGGGACTCGTGGAGGCGGGCCTGCTCAGCGAGTCGATGGCGATCCAGGTCGCGCGCTCCACCGGGCAGACCACGGCGCGGCTCGCCGACTGGCAGACCGACTCGTTCCTGGAGGGCCTCACCGAGCCGCCCGAGCCCGGCATGACCCGGGCCGAGGTCGCCTACCCGCTGGTCGAGTTGCTGCTGCCCGAGCTGGAGGAGTTCCTGATCTACGTGTGGCGCCGCCAGGTCGCGGCCGCCACCAGCCGGGTCGTCCAGTCCGACGACGAGGAGGCCGTGGACCGCCGGCTCGCCGTCGGCTTCGCCGACCTGGTGGGCTTCACCCGGCTCACCCGGCGGCTGGAGGAGGAGGAACTCGGCGAGCTGGTCGAGGCGTTCGAGACCACCGCCGCGGACCAGGTCGCCGCGTACGGCGGCCGGCTGATCAAGACCCTCGGCGACGAGGTGCTCTTCGTCGCCGACGACCCGGGTACGGCGGCGGAGATCGGCATAAGGCTGATCGAGACGCTGACCGGGGACGAGACGATGCCCGCGCTGCGGGTGGGGATGGCCTTCGGCACCGTCACCACGCGGATGGGCGACGTGTTCGGCACGACGGTCAACCTCGCGTCCCGACTCACTTCGATAGCGCCCCGTGACGCGGTCCTCGTCGACGGGGACTTCGCGGAGGCGCTCGGGGCGGCCGGCGAGGCTCCGCTGTCGGAGGCCGACGTCGACGCGGCCTCGGAGAAGTACCGCTTCGCGCTCCAGCCGATGTGGCGCCGCCCGGTGCGCGGGCTCGGCGTGGTCGAACCCTGGCTGCTCTCCCGCCGGGAGAGCTGAACCGACCTCCCCGGACCTCCCCGGACGGCCCCTCGCCGCCCCAGGCAGCGCCCCTCCCGGAGCGCGTCTCCGCGCCCGGACCGCGTGACAGGATGAGGAAATGGCTGACCAAAGGTTCGGGGAGTTCGTGATGGTGCGGCGGCACGCGGAGCGTGTCGCCGAAGTGGTGCTGGACCGTCCCGGGGCGATGAACGCGGTCTCGACGCAGATGGCCCTCGCCCTCGCGGAGGCGTGCGGGACGGTCGCGGCCGACGACACCGTCAGCGTGGTGGTGCTGACCTCGTCGAGCGACCGCGCCTTCTGCGCGGGGGCGGACCTGAAGGAGCGGAACTCGCTGAGCGACGCGGAGCTGCTGCGGCAGCGCCCGCGGACCAGGGCGGCGTACGGCGGCGTACTCGACCTGCCGATGCCCGCGATCGCCGCGGTCGGCGGCTTCGCCCTGGGCGGCGGGTACGAGATCGCGCTCGCCTGCGACCTGATCGTCGCCGACGAGTCCGCGGTGCTCGGCCTGCCCGAGGTGTCGGTCGGGGTCATCCCCGGTGGCGGCGGCACCCAGTTGCTGCCGCGCCGGGTCGGTGCGGCCCGGGCCGCCGAACTCGTCTTCACCGCGCGCCGGGTGCCGGCCGCCGAGGCGCTGGAACTCGGCATGGTCGACCAGGTCGTCCCGGCGGGTGAGGCGCGCGGCGCCGCGCTCGGCCTCGCGGAGCGGATCGCGGGCAACTCCCCGGTGGGACTGCGCGCGGCCAAGCGGGCGCTGCGGCTCGGGCACGGGATGGACCTCCCGGCAGGGCTCGAGGTCGAGGACGCGGCCTGGCGCACCGTCGCGTTCTCCGCCGACCGGGCGGAGGGCGTCGCGGCCTTCAACGAGAAGCGGTCCCCTTCCTGGCCGTGACCCGCCGCGGTGCCCTTCCCGATCGTCGCCGCGCGCCATCGCCGCGTCGCAGCCCAGCTCGGCCACCAGCCGCTCGGCCTTTCGCGCCGAGCCGGTCGTGCCGGTCACCCGCCCCGCGCCCAGCAGCCGCGCGATTCTGTCCGGCGAGGCCGCCCACGGCGCCGGCCGCACCCGTGACGCCGGCTGCGGGACCCCGTCGCGGGCGGCGATCCGTACCCGAAACGGCGCCTTTCGCGGTGCGCAGGTCCGTTCGGCCCAGCGGCACGCGGCTCGGCGGTCGCGGCGGCGAAAAGGTCCCTAGCCTGGGGTGATGGCGGAAGGGACAGCCGACGCGCGGCTGCGGGCGGTGGTGGAGCTGGCGCAGGCGCTGGCGACGGCGCAGACTCCGCGCGCGGCTGTGCGGGCCGGGGCGCGCCGGGCCCGGCTGGCGATGCAGGGCACCTTCGCCGCGGTCTCCGCCTGGGAGCGGGAGACGGGCCGGCTTCGGGTGCTGGTGAACGACGGCGAGCTCGCCCCGGGCGAGGAGGCGGAGCCCGCCGACGAGTCGTACTCGGTGCACGACTTCCCGGAGATCGCCGAGTTCCTGCACGGGACCTGGGCCGCGGGGGGCGAGCCGCACGCCTGGGTGGAGACGCGCGAGGCGTCCGGTACGTCGCCGGGCGGCGGGAGCTGGGGTCGCGCGGCCGCACTGCGGCGCCGTGGGCGGGGCAGCTGCGTGGTCGCCCCGATCGTGCTGCACGGCCGGGCGTGGGGCGAGCTGTACATCGCGCGCCAGGTGGGGGAGCCGGGCTTCGACCGTACGGACGCCGACTTCGCCACCGTGCTGGCCGCGCTGATCGCCTCCGGCATCGCCCAGAGCGAGCGGCTCGCCGAGGTCCAGCTGCTCGCGTTCACCGATCCGCTCACCGGCCTCGGCAACCGCCGGGCGGTCGACGTGCGGCTGGACGAGGCGCTGGAGCTGTACCGGGAGCAGGGCGCGGTGGTGAGCCTGGTGGTCTGCGACCTCAACGGGCTGAAGCAGGTCAACGACCAGCTGGGGCACGCGGTCGGCGACAGGTTGCTGGAACGGTTCGGCTCGCTGCTGTCGCTGTGCGGGGCGATGCTCCCCGGCAGCCTGGCGGCCCGGCTGGGCGGGGACGAGTTCTGCATCGTGGCGGTGGGCCAGACCGCGGACGAGGTGGTGCGGGCCGCGGACGAGTTGTGCGTGCGGGCGGCCGAGCTGGAGGTCGGCGACGGGGTGGCGTGCGGGATCGCCTCCACCGGGGACCCGATCGGGCCGGTGCGGTCCGCGCGGCGGCTGTTCCGGCTGGCGGACGCGGCGCAGTACCGGGCGAAGGCGCTGCGCGCCGGGCACCCGGTCGTCGCGGGCCGGGAGGGGCCGCAGGATCCGGTGGTGCGGCTCGCGGATTCGCCTCCGGCGCGGCCCGAGGGTGAGCGGCGCCACCTCCGTGGGCGGCGGCCCTGAATTTTCGGGGTGCCCCTGACCCGCCCGGCTGCCCCGTCCTGCCGGTTGAGGGACCTTGCGGTCCGCCGTGGCTTTTCGCGCAGTTCCCCGCGCCCTGGGTAGGTGCGGCTCCCTCCGCGAAAAGAAGCGCCACCACTCCCAGGGTGGGTGCGGGTGCCTCCGCGAGAAGAGGGTCACCACCAAGGGGCGCAGGGAACGGCGCTCCCCCAGAGCTCCGCCTGGGTGGGGGTGTCCCCGGGGGAGCCAGGGGGAGTACTCCCAACCCGCCACCGGCAGGTGGTCCCGGAACCGGCGGACCGGGGCAGCCCGGGGGGACAGGGGGCCGCCGATGACAGCGCGGGATTCAGTGCTTAGGGTGCGTGAATATGGATATGCAGAACGTGGTGGTGGGCGCCCGCGGCGTCGCGGCGGAGGACGTGCTCGCGGTCGCGCGCGGGGGAGCGCGCGTGGAGATCTCGGCGGACGCGCTGGAAGGGGTGGCGCGGGCGCGGGACGTGATCGACGCGCTGGCCGCCAAACCGGAACCGGTCTACGGCGTGTCGACGGGCTTCGGCGCCCTGGCGGTACGCCACATCAGCCCGGAACTGCGGGCGCAGCTGCAACGCAGCCTCGTCCGTTCGCACGCCGCGGGGATGGGCCCGCGGGTGGAGCGCGAGGTGGTGCGCGCGCTGGCGTTCCTGCGGCTGAAGACGCTCGCGTCGGGCCGAACCGGGGTGCGCCCGGTGGTCGTGGAGACGATGGCGGCGATCCTCAACGCCGGCATCACCCCGGTGGTGCACGAGTACGGCTCGCTCGGCTGCTCCGGCGACCTCGCGCCGCTCGCGCACTGCGCCCAGGTGCTGATGGGCGAGGGCGAGGCGGAGGGTCCGGACGGCGTGGTGCGCCCGGTGGCCGACCTGCTCGCCGAGCACGGCATCGAGCCGGTCGAGCTGCGCGAGAAGGAGGGCCTGGCCCTCATCAACGGCACCGACGGCATGCTCGGGATGCTGGTGATGGCGTGCGCCGACCTGGCCGCGCTGTTCACCGCCGCCGACGTCACCGCCGCGCTGACGCTCGAAGCGCTGCTCGGCACCGACCGCGTGCTCGCGCCGGAACTGCACGTGATCCGCCCGCACCCCGGGCAGGCGGCGAGCGCGGACAACATGCTCAGGGTGCTGGCGGGGTCCGGGCTGACCGGGCACCACCAGGACGACGCGCCGCGCGTGCAGGACGCGTACTCGATCCGCTGCGCGCCGCAGGTCGCCGGCGCCGGGCGGGACACCCTCGCGCACGCCCGGCTGGTCGCCGACCGCGAACTGGCCGCCGCCATCGACAATCCGGTGGTCATCGACACCGGGGGTCCCGAAGGCGCCCGCGTCGAGTCGAACGGGAACTTCCACGGCGCCCCGGTCGGCTACGTGCTGGACTTCCTCGCGATCGCCGCGGCCGACCTCGCGTCCATCGCGGAGCGGCGCACCGACCGGCTGCTGGACAAGAACCGCTCGCACGGGCTGCCGCCCTTCCTCGCGGACGACCCGGGGGTCGACTCCGGCCTGATGATCGCGCAGTACACCCAGGCGGCGCTGGTCAGCGAGATGAAACGGCTCGCGGTGCCCGCCTCGGTCGACTCGATCCCGTCCTCGGCGATGCAGGAGGACCACGTGTCCATGGGGTGGTCGGCGGCCCGGAAGCTGCGTACCGCGGTGGACGCGCTGACCAGGGTTGTCGCGGTCGAGATGTTCGCGGCCACCCGCGCGCTGGAGATCCGGACGACCGGTACCGAGCTGCGGCCGGCGGCCGCCTCCGCGGCCGTTCTCGCGGCCGTCCGCGCCGCCGGGATCCCCGGGCCCGGGCGGGACCGCTTCCTGGCCCCCGACCTGGAGGCCGCGTACGTCTTCGTCCGCGACGGTTCCCTGGTCCGGGCCGCGGAGAGCGTGACGGGGCCGCTGGCGTAGGGCGGGTCGCGCGAGCTGCGGGTCCGCGAGGTGACTGCCGTTCCCCACGGGTGAACGGCGCGTCCTCGCGGGCCCGTTGGCATGTCCGGCGGCAGGTGGCCGCGGCGGGGCGGGCTCGCGTTTGACAATAGGCAGGTAATTACCTGCATAATAGAGGGGTGAGCCTCGAAGCAGGAGCGATCGACTCGGTCTTCAAAGCGCTGGCCGACCCCACCCGGCGCAGGATGCTGGACCGGCTGCGCGAGCAGGACGGCCAGACGCTGCGCGAGCTGTGCGAGCGCCTGGACATGGCGCGCCAGTCGGCGACGCAGCACCTCGACGTCCTCGGGCGGGCCGGTCTCGTGACCGTCGTCCGGCGCGGGCGGGAGCGGCTCCACTACCTCAACCCCGTGCCGATCCAGCAGATCGAGGAGCGCTGGATCTCGGAGTTCGACAGGCCCCGGCTGCAAGCGCTCAGCGCCATCAGGAACCAGGCAGAGGAGTACGCCATGACCGACACCACCACCACCGTGCCGAGCTACGTCTACGTCACCTACATCCGGGCGAACGCCGAGCAGGTGTGGAAGGCCCTGACCGACGCCGACCTGACGGCGCGCTACTGGGGGCACGCGAACGTCTCGGACTGGCAGCCCGGTTCACGCTGGGAGCATCGGCGCGTCGACGGGTCGGGCGCGGTCGACGTGGTCGGCACCGTCGTCGAGGCCGAGCAGCCGACCCGCCTGGTGATCACCTTCGAGGACAGCCCCGACGCCGAGCCCGCGCGGGAGCCGTCCGTGGTCACCTTCCTCGTCGAGCCGCACGAGGACATCGTGCGCCTCACCGTGACGCACGAGAAGCTGCCCAACCTGGAGATGTTCGGCGGCATCTCGCAGGGCTGGCCGGCCGTGCTGGCGAACCTCAAGTCGCTGCTCGAGACCGGCGACGTCCTCCCGCAGTCGCCCTGGGACATGCGCCCCGCCCACACCTGAGACCGCCATGTGCCGCGTGGCGCCGTCCCGCCCCGCGGGCTCCGCCCGGGGTCCGGCGCTCCGGGTGCCGCGCGGCACGCGGCGTACGACCGAAGAAGGCGGCGTAGGACCGCGGAAGGACGAGGAGATGCTGGACACCACCCCGCTCCACCACGCGTACGGCGCGCTGCTGTCGGCCGCCGATACGGTGACCGGCACCGGCGGGTGGCCGGCGCCCGCACCGCCGGACGGCGAATGGAACGCCGGCCAGATCCTGGCGCACGTCTCCCTGATCAACGCGGCCACCCTCGCGGCCGTCTGCGCCGTCTCCGCGGCGGCGCCCGCGACGTACGACACCCGCACCGCGCACGACACCTGGACCCTCGCCCGGGTGATCACGCGCGCCGGGGGCGCCGCGGGGCTGCGCGAGCGCATCCGCCGCCAGGGCGAGGCGCTCTGCACGCTCGGCGGGCCGGCGCTGAGCGAGGCCGAACTGGACACGCCGGTACCCGCGCTGCTGCTGTCCGGCGGCGCTGTCCTGGTCGATCGGCCAATGCCGCTGCGCGACCTGATCACCGGCCTCGCGGAGGCCGAACTTCCCGGGCACGCTGAGCAGTTGCTGGCGCTGCGGGCCTAGGGTCCGCGCTTCCGGGGCGCAGGGCGCCGCCGCTGAGGAGCGCACGGCAGGGACGTCGGCCGCAGGCGGCGGTGGCGGCGCAGGGCGCAGGCTACCCGCGGACGGGTGCGCGTGAGGGTCCTGTTTCCCTCCGTGCACGGAAGATGCCAGGCTGTCGCCGTGAAGGGGAACGTTCCTCAGGAGACGACGAGCTTCGTCGGCCGTGGGCCCGAACTCGCCCGGCTGGACGAGGCATTGGCCCAGCACCGGCTGGTGACGCTGACCGGTGCGGGCGGCGTCGGCAAGACCCGGCTGGCACAGCGGGCGGCGGCGGGCGTGGCGGCCGGGCGGGTCGCGGCCGACCGGCGGCGCACGGCCGGCGAGTGGGCCGGCTCCGCCGACGGCACCGGGGGCTCCCGGTTCCCCGACGGCGCGTGGTGGGCCGACCTCAGCACTCTCGACAGCTCCGAGCTGCTGCTCGCCACCGTCAGCGACGCCGTCGACCTCGCCGACCACTCGCTGCGGATGCCCGTCGAGGCGCTGAGCGAGTGGCTCGCCGACCGGCGGCTCCTGCTCGTCCTCGACTCCTGCGAGCATCTGGTGGAGGCGTGCGCCCATCTCGTCGGGGAGTTGCTGACCGTCGCCCCCGGCCTGACGGTGCTGGCCACCAGCCGCCGCCCGCTGCAGTCGGCCGCGGAGCAGTTGCTGGAGGTCCTGCCGCTGCCGGCAGGCGGCTCCGAGGCGATGGCCCTGTTCACCGACCGGGTGACGGAACGGCTGGGCGTGGCGCCGCTGCACGAGCCGGGTGCCACGGCGGCGGCCGAGGCGATCTGCCGCCGCCTGGAGGGCATCCCGCTGGCGATCGAACTGGCCGCGGCGCAGGTCGGGCCGGTCCCCGTCACCACCGTCGCCGAGGGGCTCGGCTCGCGCTTCGACACCCTGGCCGCCTCGGGGTTCGTCTGGCCGCGGCGGCACCGGGCGCTGCGCACCACGATCGGCTGGAGCCACGAGCTGTGCGCGCCGCTGGAGCGGCTGCTGTGGGCCCGGTTGAGCGTCTTCCGCGGCTCCTTCGACCTCGCGGCCGCGCAGGCCGTCGCTGCTGGGGGTCCCCTCCGCGCCGAGGACGTGGCGGCGACGCTGGACCGGCTGGTCGCCCAGTCCGTGGTGCACCGGGTGGGTGCGGCGCCCGTGTCCGCGGCCACGCCCGGGTCCGTTCTCCCGTCCGCCCCCGCCTCCGGAGCGGCGCCCGGCTCCGGCGGCCGCTACCGCATGCTCGACACCATCCGCGAGTTCGGCCAGACCTGGCTGGAGGAGCTCGGCGAGGTGGCCGGCACCGCCGAGCGGCACGCCGACCACTTCACCCGGCTCGCTCGCCGGGCCGACGCCGGCTGGTCCGGCCCCGACCAGCTGCTCGGCTACCGGATGATCGAGGACGCCCACCCGGACCTGCGCGCCGCCCTCGACCACTGGCTCGTCCACGACCCGGCGACGGCCGCCGAACTCGCGGGCCTGCTGGTCTACTTCTGGACCTGCTGCGGCCACCTCAAGGAGGCCAGGTCCACGCTTGAACGGACCCTGGCGGCGCACACCACCCCCGACACCGCCCACGTGCGCGCCCTCATCGGCCTCGGCGCGACCGTCACGCTCCTGGGGGATTACGAGCACGCGGCCGAGATCGACGACCGCGTGCAGGCCATGATCGCGGCGGACGGCGACGCCGACGACCGGATCGCCGCCGCCTGCCTGACCGGCCTGCTCGGCCTCCTCACCGGGCGGTCGCAGAAGGCGCTGGACGCCGTGCGCGAGGCGCTGGGGTCCGCCGGGTCCGCTGCGGGCGCCGCCCTCGACACCCCGGACCGGCTGCGCTGCCGCCTGGTCGAGGTGCTCGCGCTCACCGCGCTGGGCGACTTCGCCGAAGGGCGGGCTCGCGCCCTGGAGTTGCGCCGGCACTGCGTGGCGATCGGCGAGCTGTGGACGCGCTCGTACCTGGACTACCAGCTCTCCGTCGTCGCCCTCTTCTCCTCCGCGCCCGCGGAGGCCGTCGCCTACGCGCGGACCATGCTGGAGAGCAAGCAACTGCTCGGGGACGCCTTCGGCATCGCGCTCGGCCTCGACCTGCTGGCCGCGGCCCTGGCCGCCGCCGGCCGTCCCGAACAGGCCGCGTCGGTCTACGGAACCGGCGGAGCGTACTGGCGCAGTGTCGGCCACCCGCAGCGCGGGGCGCCGGAGCTCCAGCCGGTCCGGGAACGCTGCGAGCAGACGTCCCGGGCCGCGCTGGGCGACGACGGGTACGCCGACGCCTACGCCCGGGGTGCCGCCGCCGACGGGCCGACCGCCCTGGCCGCCGCCCTCGTGCCCGACGGCGTCGGCCAGGACTGACCGGCCGCCGGGCTCCGGAGGGGGCGTCAGATCCGGTTGAAGATGGTGGAGTAGGCGTAGCCGGCCGGCTTGTCGTACGCGTCGACCTCCCAGAAGGCCAGCTCCTGCACGCCCTTCGAGGCGGCGAAGCTCTCCAGGCTGGAGGCGTCGGACTGGGTGAAGTCCTCGTCGTCGTCGTTCTGGCCGGCGATGGGGGTCAGGCCCATCCGGGCCCAGTTCTGCGCGGCCGAGCCGCCGTAGATGCTCGCGAACTGCTTCTCGGCGGCGGTGGCGCCGGACTCCGCGTCCGCCAGCGGGTTCTCGCCGTCGCCGAAGTCCATGGTCATGAGGTTCACCGCGGTGGTGTTCACTCCCGCCGACTTCGCGTTCTTGAGCAGGGTGGTGACGTCCGACTCCATCCCGTCGGGGTCCACGGCCACCGTCCAGTCGACCTGCACGGACGGGTCGGCCTGCTGGAGGGCCGCCAGGGCCTGGTCGCGGCGCTGGTTGGCGTTGCCGTCGCCGAGGGTGTCGCCCTCGATGTCGAAGTCGAGACGGGTGACGCCGTAGGTGCTGACCACCTTCTGGTAGGCGGCGGTGAGGCTGGAGACGGTGGTGCAGGTCTGGGCGAGTTCGTTGCTGCCGGCGCCGCCGAAGGAGATGATCACGTTCCCGCCGGCCGACTTGACCGCGTTGATCTGCGAGCTGAACGCGCCGACGGAGTCCCCGCCGTCCTCCCACTGCAACGTGCAGCCGGACTTGGAGGTCAGGAAGGCCAGCGTGTAGTTCTTCAGCCCGCTCTTGCTCTGGTCGGCGGCCATGTCCTTGGCCGTGGAGGAGTCGATCTGCAGGTACGGCGCGGCGAACTGCGCGGGCAGGGCGGCCGGGGCGGCGGCGTGGGCGCCGGGGGAGGCGACGAGCATCGCGAGCACCGGGCCGACGGCCGCGGCGGCGGCGAGGGCAGGGCGAACGGGGGACTTGGCCATGGTGAAACCTCTCGTGGGGGCGGAGGAGACAGTGGGGGGCAGCGCAGGACGGCAGGGGCGGACCGGGCCCCGGCGGCGCCGGACAGACCGGTTAGGAAGATTTCCTAACCATCAGGATGGTTGATCTGTTGGCCCGTTCACGTCAAGGGGCGCGCGGAGGGAAATCCGTCGCGGGCATTCAGGTGAATGAACCGCGGCCATGTTCCTGACCGCGGTTCGGGGATGATGCAACGGCGCCGCGACGCTGTCATGAGGGCGTCGCGCGGGGTGTCGCGAGTGTCTGTCGCGGGAGTTCAGAGGCTCCCGGGCTCGGCGCTGTCCGGCTCGCCGTCGTCGGCCGCTTCGGCCGCCTCCAGGGCGTGGCGGGAGCGGCGGGTGGCGTTGACCACGAGGCCGGCGCCGGCCAGCAGGAAGACCGCGCCACCGATGACGTACGGCTTCGTGTCGATCATCCCGGTCTCGGCGAGCCCCCCGGCCGGATCGGCCTGGGTGGTGGCGGCGGACCGGGCGGGCGCGGCGCCGGACGTCGCGGCCGGGGCCGCGTGGGCCGAGGGGACGAAGTAGAGCGCGGCCAGTACGGCAGCGGCGGCCGCGGCGACGTACGGGCGGGGCGAGGCCATCTGATCCCCCAGCGGATGCGGCGAGTTGACCGTGGGGGCCGATCGTAGTGACTCCCGGTGGCCGGGGGGAAGCCGTGGACGGGGTCGCGGGTGGTGCGCGGGGCGTGACCGGGGCGTCGCGGAACGCCGCGTGACGGTCATCACGGATGGTGCGTGTCAAAGCCCACAATTTCCCTGAGAACGGACATATCTGGCGTCGGTCCTGTTTCCATGGATGACGGAAGAAGCCCCGCGCCGCTCGCTCGGCCGCGGGTGACCGCGACCATGGGAGAGATGCGTGACGCCGCCCGACACCGGAAACACCCCCGCCTCCGAAGCCCCCGACGAGCACGGCCCCAGCGTGGCCGCGCGCCGCAGGCGGACGGTCTTCCGCCGCGGCACCCTCGCGGCGCTCGCGGTCGTGGCCGGTGGCGCGGTCGCGCTCACGGCATGCGGCGGGCACAGCGGCAAGAGCAGCAGCCAGCACGCCGCCGCGACCGTGTCCTCGACGCCCAGCAGCTCCGCCAGTACTACCGCCTCCGCGCAGGCCACCCAGTCCCGTGAGGACGCGCAGGCGGCCAAGCACACCTCGGACGCGAAGATCACCATCTCGCCGAAGAACGGCACCACGGAGGCCGCTGTCAGCGGGGCCGTGAAGGTGAGCGTCACCGGCGGGAAGCTGACCAAGGTGACGATGACGGCGACGTCGTCCGGCCACACCGTGGCCGGGAAGATATCCGCCGACGGCAAGACCTGGCAGCCGAACGCGGCGCTCGGGCACGGGCTCCAGTTCAAGATATCCGCCGAGGCCGGCGACGCGCAGGGCCGGACCGCCGCCGCTCAGGCCACGTTCGCCACCAAGGCGGTCAGCGGCAGCTTCGTCGGCTACTTCACGCCGGAGGACGGCTCCACGGTGGGCGTGGGCATGCCGGTCTCGATCAACTTCAGCAAGGCCATCTCGACCTCCGACCGGGCGGACGTGCAGCGCGGCATCAGCGTGCAGTCCAGCAGCGGCCAGCAGGTCGTCGGCCACTGGTTCAGCTCCACTCGGCTCGACCTGCGGCCGCAGACCTACTGGCAGGCCGGCTCGCACGTCACCCTGAACCTGAACCTGGCCGGCGTCGAGGGCGCCCCGGGCGTCTACGGGACGCAGCACAAGACCGTCGCGTTCGACGTGGGCCGCTCCCAGGTCTCCACCGTGGACGCCGCCACCCACATGATGACCGTGGTCCGCGACGGCCAGGTGATCCGGACGGTGCCGATCTCCGCCGGCGGCACCGGGCACACCACCTACGACGGCCAGATGGTCATCGAGGAGAAGGACCAGACCACCCGGATGAACGGGGCGACGGTCGGCTTCACCGACGACGACGGCAAGGGCGAGTACGACATCCCCGACGTCCCGCACGCCATGCGGCTGAGCAACTCCGGCACGTTCATCCACGGCAACTACTGGTCCGACAAGTCGGTGTTCGGCACCGCCAACACCAGCCACGGGTGCATCGGGCTGAGTGACGTCAAGGGCGGCAAGGACGGCACCACCGACGCGGCGTGGTTCTACAACAACTCGCTGCTCGGCGACGTGGTCGTGGTGAAGAACTCGCCGGACAAGACCATCCAGCCCGACAACGGCCTCAACGGCTGGAACATGTCGTGGAGCCAGTGGGTGGCCGGCTCCGCGCTGTGAGTCAGTCCGCGGTGTGTATCCAGGCGGCCGGGTCGTCCAGCACGGCCCGGACCGCGCTGTAGGCGGCGCCGCGCAGCACACCGTCCCGGCCGAGCCGTGAGGTGACCACGTCCTCCGGGCGCCACTGGCGGTCGGTGACGCGGTCGGCCAGCTCGCGGCGGACGCCGGGCAGCAGCCACGGCGCGAGGTCCGCGAGCGGGCCGCCGACCACCACGGCCTGCGGGTCGAGCAGGTTGACGGCCCCGCTCAGCGCGATGCCGAGGGCCGCGCCGGCGTCCTCCAGGGCCCGGATCGCCACCGGGTCGCCGCCGGCCGCGGCCCGGCGCAGCTCCCGCGGGGTGCCGGCGCCCGCCGACCGGAGCAGGGCCTCCTCGCCGGCGAAGGTCTCCAGGCAGCCGTGCGCCCCGCACGAGCAGAGCGGCCCCTCCGGGTGCACCGGGACGTGGCCCAGCTCCCCGGCGAAACCGCGCGCGCCGCGGAACAGCCGGCCCTCCACAATGAGGGCGGCACCGATGCCGATCTCGGCGGAGACATGCACGAAGTCGGCGAGCCGGTGATGGTCGCCCAGCCACAGCTCGGCGAGCGCGCCGAGGTTCGCCTCGTTCTCCACGACGGTCGCGTGCGGGCCCAGCGCGGTGGCCACGGCGACGTCCTCCCAGCCGAGGTTGGGGGCGCGCAGGACGGTGCCGCGGTCGCGGCTGACCAGGCCGGGGACGGCCACCGTGGTGCCCACCGGCCGCAGGTCCAGCGCGCCGGCCTCCTTCGCGACCTGCGCGATCAGCTCCGCGAGTTCGGCCAGCACGGACGCGGCGGGCCGGCCCCGGTTCGCGGCGGGGGACTCCGTACGGCAGCGCACCTCGCCGCGCAGGTCCACCACGCAGGCGGCGAGGTGGTCGATGCCGATCTCCGCGCCGATGCCCGCGGGGCCGGTGCCGGCCAGCGCGAGAGCCGTGCCGGGGCGGCCGACGGTGCCGGGGCGGCGGGCGCCGCGCTCCTCCAGCAGGCCCGCCGCGAGCAGCTCGTCCACCAGCGTGGACACGGTTGCCCTGGTCAGGCCGACCTCGGCGGCGATCGTGGCACGGGTGAGGTCGTCCTCCGTGGCCAGGGCGCGCATCACCAGGGAGAGGTTGCGGTGGCGCAGTTCCGATTGGGCGCCGGTGCGTTTGACCACGGTTCTCCTTTCTGGGCCGAGCTAAGTATGTGCGGGGCCTTCGGGTTCGGCGGTCCCCCCCGGGGTGGCCGTTCGCGTTGTCGCGGGACCTTGCGGTCCGTTGTGGTTGTTCGCGCAGTTCTCCCCCAGCCTGGCGGCTGGGAGGTGCCCCCACGCGCCCCTGGGGGTCTGCCCGGGCTTCGGGGGAGTGAGGGTTGCCGCAGGGGCGCGGGTGGTGTGGGGGTCAGCCGGCGAGGGGGAGGGTTTCGGCGAGGCGGGCGAGGGTGGCGTCGTCGCGGGGGAGGGCGGGGAGGAGGGGGCCCTCGGAGGTGCCCCAGCGCGCGGCGATCGCCGACGGCTCCTCCCCGGTGAGCAGGACCGTCGCCTGGACCGCCGCGCCGAGGGCGACCAGTTCGGAGGCGACGGGCACCCGGACCGGCCGGCCGGACAGCCGCCGTACCGTGTCCCGCCACGCACTTCCCTTCGCTCCGCCGCCGATCAGCACGATCGGCTCGTCCGTGGCGGCGGCGCCCCCGTCGACCGCGAGCACCAGGTCGAGCGCCGCGAGCAGCGCGTACACCGCGCCGTCGTACGCGCCCTGGAGCACCTGCCCGGCGGTGGTGTCGTGCCGCAGGCCCGTGAGCAGGCCGGAGGCGTACGGCAGATTCGGGGTGCGCTCGCCGTCGAGGAAGGGCAGGAAGGCGACCGAGCCGCCGGGGTCGACCTGCTCGCGGTCCCGGCCGAGCAGCTCGGCGACCTTGTCCACGGCCAGCGTGCAGTTGAGCGTGCAGGCCAGCGGCAGCCAGCCCCCGTCGGCGGCGGCGAACCCCGCGACCGTGCCGGACGGGTCGGCGGGGCGCTGCCTGGCGACCGTGTAGACGGTGCCTGAGGTGCCGAGGCTGAGCACCGGACGGCCCGGGGTGAGCCCGAGGCCCAGCGCCGCCGCCGCGTTGTCGCCGGTGCCGGCGCCGACCAGCGCCCCGGCCCGTACGCCGGCGCCGTCCCGTACCGTCCCGGCGGCCTCGCCGGGGCCGAGCACCGCGGGCAGCAGCGCGGGGTCCAGACCGGCCTCGCCGAGCAGTTCCTCGTCGTACGCGCCGGTGCTCGACGCCCACCAGCCGGTGCCGGACGCGTCCCCGCGGTCGGTGACCGCGGCGCCGCTGAGCCGCTCGGTGAGGAAGTCGTGCGGCAGCCGCACCGCCCGCGCGGCCGCGGCCGCCTCGGGCTCGTGGGCGCGCAGCCACTCCCACTTGGCGAGGGTGAAGCTCGCCCCGGGCACCGACCCGATCCGCTCGGCCCACCAGGCCGCGCCGCGCCGCTCCACCAGTGCCTCGGCCTGCGGGGCGGACCGCACGTCGTTCCACAGCAGGGCGTCGCGCAGCGGGCGGCCCCGGTCGTCGAGCACGACCAGGCCGTGCTGCTGGCCGCCGACCGCGACCGCGTCGGCCCGCGCGGCGTACTCGCCGAGCTGGCCGAGCGCGTCCTGGAGGGCACGCCACCACACCTCGGGATCGGTCTCGCGGCCGGCGCCCGTGCTGACGGTGTGCGGGGCCTGGCCGCGGGCCAGCACCTCGCCGCTGGCGACGTCGACCGCCAGCACCTTCGTGGACTGCGTGGAGCTGTCCACGCCGAGCACGATCTGTCCCTCTCGCGCCATGTGATCCCGGTCCTTTCGCGCGGTTGCCACTTCCCATCATCGGGCTCGCATACTAATTTGTTCAACAGTCTGACGAATAGGAGCCGACCGCAATGACTTCCGAGACGAACCTCACCCCCACCCCGGCCGACAAGTTCACCTTCGGGCTGTGGACGGTCGGCTGGCAGGGCCGGGACCCCTTCGGCGACGCCACCCGCGCGCCGCTCGACCCGGTCGAGTCGGTGAACCGGCTGGCCGAGCTGGGTGCGTACGGTGTGACGTTCCACGACGACGACCTGATCCCGTTCGGTTCGTCCGACGCCGAGCGCGACGCCCACATCAAGCGCTTCCGGCAGGCACTGGACGCCACCGGCATGAAGGTGCCGATGGCCACCACCAACCTCTTCACCCACCCGGTGTTCAAGGACGGCGGCTTCACCTCCAACGTCCGCGAGGTGCGCCGCTTCGCGCTGCGCAAGGTGATCCGCAACATCGACCTCGCCGTCGAGCTGGGCGCGGAGACCTACGTCGCCTGGGGCGGCCGCGAGGGCGCGGAGTCCGGCGGCGCCAAGGACGTGCGGGTCGCCCTGGACCGGATGAAGGAAGCCTTCGACATCCTCGGCCAGTACGTCACCGAGCAGGGCTACCAGCTGCGCTTCGCCGTGGAGCCGAAGCCGAACGAGCCGCGCGGCGACATCCTGCTGCCGACCGTCGGCCACGCGCTGGCGTTCATCAACTCCCTGGAGCGCCCCGAGATGGTGGGCGTCAACCCCGAGGTCGGCCACGAGCAGATGGCCGGGCTGAACTTCCCGCACGGCATCGCGCAGGCGCTGTGGCACGGCAAGCTCTTCCACATCGACCTCAACGGCCAGACCGGCATCAAGTACGACCAGGACCTGCGCTTCGGCGCCGGTGACCTGCGGTCGGCCTTCTGGCTGGTCGACCTGCTGGAGCGCGGCGGCTACCAGGGCCCGCGGCACTTCGACTTCAAGCCGCCGCGGACCGAGGACATGAGCGGCGTGTGGGCGTCGGCGGCCGGCGGCATGCGCAACTACCTGATCCTCAAGGAGCGTGCCGCGGCCTTCCGGGCCAACCCGGTGGTCCAGGAGGCGCTGCGCGCGTCCGGGCTGGACGAGCTGGCGCAGACCACGCTCGGCGCCGGCGAGTCGCTCGCCGACCTGATCGCCGACCGCAGCGCGTACGAGGACTTCGACGCGGACGCGGTCGCCGAGCGCGGCATGGCCTTCGAGGCGCTGGACCAGCTGGCGATGGACCACCTGCTCGGCGTGCGCTGACCCGCAGAACGACGGACCAGACTCCAGGACGAACCTGGGACCCGGCTGTGAACAGGCCGTGCACGGCCTGTTCAAGGAAGAAATAACCTCCCGCTCAGCCGGGCCTCAGGTTCGCGTGCTCTTTCTCAAGCCCCGCTCACCTTCGCCTCACCGCACCCTCACCGCCGATTCCTACCGTTGCGCGGCAGTGGGAGCAGGGGCGGACGCCTCCCTCCTCGCGTTCGCCCCGCTCTCCGCACCCCACCCGGGGTGCATTCCACTGCCTTCCTGCCAACCACGAGGAATCGGATGTTCTTCACGTATCTCCGGCGCGAGCTGCGCCGCCGGCGCAAGGCGGCGCTCGTGGTCGCGCTGGGCCTCGCGCTCGGCATCGGCCTCGTCATCACCGTCGACTCGGTCTCGTCCGGCATGGACCAGGCCCAGGGCAAGGTGCTCAAGTCGCTGTACGGCCTCGGCACGGACATGACCGTCACGAAGGCGGCCCCGGCCTCCGGCACCGGGTCCACCACCCGGCCGAAGTTCGACTTCGACGCGAACAGCAGCGGCACGTCGCAGAGCAGCGACCGGGTCATGGTGCAGGGCTTCCAGACCCTGTCGTCCTCGGTCGTCAGCACCGTCGGCAAGCAGAAGGACGTCGCCGGCGCGGTCGGCGGCCTCAACCTCCAGGTGCTCAAGATCAACGGCACCTTCACGCAGGGCCAGTTCCAGCAGCGCCAGGGCTCCTCCTCCGGGGGCGGCTTCCCCGGCGGTGGTGGCAGCAGCAGCACCCCGCAGGGCGAGGTCAAGGGCGGCGGCGCCCAGTTCGACGCGAACAGCTACACGCTCTACGGCGTCGACGTCTCCGACCTCTCGATGGGCCCGCTGACCTCCTCCAAGATCACCTCGGGCAGCACCTTCACCGCGGCCGACGCCAACGCGAAGGTGATGGTCGCCGACTCCGCCTACGCCAAGCAGAACAAGCTCAAGGTCGGCTCCACGGTCACCGTCAAGGGCACCAAGTACAAGGTGATCGGCATCGCGACCGCCGACAGCGGCGACGCGGCCGCCAATCTCTACCTCCCGCTGAAGCAGGCGCAGACCCTCTCCTCCTCGGCGAGCAAGATCACCACGGTCTACGTCAAGGCGTCCGACTCCCAGCAGATCTCCACGGTCAAGTCCGAGATCCAGCACAACATCTCCGGCACCACCGTCACCACGTCCGCGGACCTGGCCTCCACCGTCTCCGGCTCGCTGTCCACCGCCTCGTCGCTGGCCACCAACGTCGGCAAGTGGCTGTCCATCGCGGTGCTGATCGCCGCGTTCCTGGTCGCCGGTCTGCTCACCTCCTCGGCGGTCAGCCGCCGGGTGCGGGAGTTCGGCACGCTCAAGGCGCTGGGCTGGAAGAGCGGCCGGGTCACCCGGCAGGTCATGGGTGAGGCCCTGGTCAACGGCCTGATCGGTGGCGCGCTCGGCATCGCCCTCGGCCTGGCCGGCGCATTCGCCGTCACCGAGATCAGCCCCACGCTCAGCGCCCAACTCGGCTCCTCCGCAAGCACCGGTGGCGGCCAGGGCGGTCCCGGTGGCGGCGCCCCCGGCGGCTTCGGCGGCGGCGCCCGGCAGGCCGCGTCCAAGACCCTCGACGTCGCCCTGAGCGCGCCGGTGAGCGTCGGCACCATCGTGCTCGCCGTCGGCCTGGCGCTCGGTGGCGGCCTGATCGCCGGCACCTTCGGCGGCTGGCGCGCGTCCCGGCTGCGCCCGGCGGACGCGCTGCGCCGCGTCGAGTAGCCGCGGGTCCGCCAGGCCGCCCAGCGGCCTGGCGCCCGGCCACCCCCTCTTCCGACCGCTCCCCAGGAGTCCACCCATGTACCAGCTCAGCGGCGTCACCAAGCGCTACCGCCGGGGCAAGACGAACGTCGACGCCCTGCGCGGCATCGACCTGACCATCGCCGACGGCGACCAGCTCGTCATCCAAGGCCCCACCGGCGGGGGCAAGTCCACCCTGCTCCAGATGCTCGGCGCGCTCGATCGCCCGACCTCCGGCGTCATCGAGTTCGACGGCACCGACCTGGCCAAGCTCAGCGAGGCCCGGCTGACCAAGGTCCGCTCGGAGAACATCGGTTTCATCTTCCAGAGCTTCAACCTCATCCCGACCCTCAACGCGCAGGAGAACGTCGAGACCGCCCTCGTGCCGATGGGAGTCCGCCCGGCCGACCGGCGCGCTCGCGCCGCGGCCGCCCTGGAGTCCGTCGGGCTCGGCGAGCGCCTCACCCACCTGCCCTCCGAGCTCTCCGGCGGCCAGCAGCAGCGCGTCGCCATCGCCCGCGCCCTGGTCAAGGAGCCCAAGGTGCTGCTCGCGGACGAGCCGACCGGCAACCTCGACGAGGGCACCCGCGACGACATCATGGCGCTGCTCGAAGGGCTGTGGCGGGACCGCGGGCTGACCTTCATCCTGGTCACCCACGACTCGACCATCGCCAAGCGCGCCCCGCGGCTGGCCACCCTGCGCAAGGGCACCCTCACGGTGCGGGAGTCGTCCCGGACCTGAGGGCCGCCGAGCTGTCGGTACGCCGTGCGAGGCTTCGGGCATGACCGCCACGGCTGAGGACTACCTCTGGTTCCCCACGCAGTTCCCCGAGCTGGCCGAGGCATACTGCCTCACCCTGGTCCGCGGGGTGCCACCCGGCACCCTGCTGACCAGGCTGGCCGCGGAGCCGGCCGAACCCGCGACCGGCGCCGCGGACCTGGTCGAACGCAGCTACGACGCCTGGGACACCTACGACTCCGACCGGCTGCTCGTCGGCGCCACCGCCCTCGGCGACTGGACCCTCGTGGCCGAGGCCAACGGCTACGTCGGGATCACGGAGGCGCTGATCCGCCCGCTCTCCGCGGGCACCACCGTCGTCTCGCACTTCCGCAACATCAACGCCGTCGACCACTTCACCTGGTGGGAGGACGGCGACCTGCGGCTCGACTTCGAGCCCCTTTTCGCCCACCAGCGCTCCGGCAGCACCCCCGACGCCCTGGTCGACGCCATGCGCGCCGTCGGGTTCGACCTCGACGACGGCCCCGACCGGGACTTCGCCCACCACACCGAGGCCGCCTTCGCGCTCGCCGAACACCTCACCGCGACGCCGCTCACCCCCGCCCACCTCGCCGCGGCCCCCTTCACCTGCGGCCTGGTCTCCCCGCGCTGACCGCGGGCCCGGCCCGGCGGTCGGGCGCGGGGAGACCGGGGCGCGGTCAGCGCCCGTCGGACTCCCACCACACCTGGTGGGCGGCGGTCTCCGCCGCCGGCTCGACGATCTCCCACGCCTCGGCGATCCGCCCGTCGTCGAACCGCCAGATGTCGACGACCTCGACGCCCGGCCCGGCGCCCGGGATCCGGCGCCGCGAGTGCATCACGACGTGGTCGCCCTCGGCCAGCACGTGGTCGATCTCGACCTTCATCTCGTCGAGCGGACCCTCGCGGACGAGGGCGAGCCACTCCGCCTTCGTGCGCGTGGTCGCGTCCGGCCGGTGGTAGACGAAGTCGTCCTTCAGCAGCGGCACGAGCGTGTCGGCGTCGCCGGTACTGATCAGCTCCGCCAGCGCCCGTTGGATGAGGGTCTTGTTGTCTGTGGTCATGTGGCCAGCATTGCCGCTGTTGTGAGGGTTGTCGATGAAGTCGGATTTCATGGCGTACGGCGCCGCGAGGCTCTAGCCTCGGTGAGCGTGGATACGGTCGGTGAGTTCCTGCGGCAGTGGCGGCAGCGGCGGCGGCTCAGCCAGCTCGACCTGGCGATCGCCGCCGACGTGTCGGCACGCCATGTCAGCCTGGTCGAGACCGGCAAGTCCAACCCGAGCGCCGAGATAGTCCTCCGGCTGGCGGATCAGCTCGACGTGCCGCTGCGCGAGCGCAACCGGCTGCTGCTCGCGGCCGGTTACGCGCCCCGGTACGCCGAGCGCCCGCTGGAGGGGGACGCGCTGTCCGCGGCCCGGGCCGCGGTGGAGAGGGTGCTGCGCGCCCACGAGCCGTACCCGGCGGTGGTCTTCGACCGCCGGTGGAACATCGTGCTGACCAACCGCGCACTCGACCCGTTCCTCGCGGACGTTCCCGGCGACCTGCTGCGGCCGCCGGTCAACATGGTGCGGCTGGCCCTGGACCCGCGCGGGCTCGCCCCCCTGGTGGTCAACCTGGCCGACGTGCGGGCGATGTTCCGTACCCGCGTCACCCGCCAGCTCTCCACCGCCCCGGACGCCGAACTGACCGCGCTGTACGAGGAACTGCTGGCGCCGGTGCCCGACGAGCCGGGGTACCCGATCGAGTCCGAGGTGGTGATCCCGATGATCATCCGCTTCGGCGGGCGGGAGCTGCGGCTGTTCTCGACCATCACCACCTTCGGCACCCCGCTGGACATCACCCTGGACGACGTCGCGATCGAGTCGTACTACCCGGCGGACGCGGAGACCGCCGCCTACTTCACCGGGTCGGCGGCACCCGGTGGGGCGGGCGGGCCCGGCGCGCCGCGGCCCTGAGCGGAGGGACCCGCCCGTTCAGCCCGCGGCGCGGGTGGCGGCACGCTCCTGGGCTTCGAGGAGTTCCTCGCCGTGGTCCCGGGTCCAGTCGCCCATCGCCCGCATCGGGCCCTCCACCAGGCTGGTGCCGAGCGGGGTCAGGCCGTAGTCGACCCGCGGCGGCGCGGCGCGGAAGGTGCGACGCTCGATCAGGCCGTTGGCGAGCAGCCGGCGCAGCGACTCGGTGAGCACCTTGTCGCTGATCCCGCCGGACAGCGCCAGCAGCCCGGCGCGGCGCATCGGTCCCTCGCTCAGACCGGCGAGGACCACCGGGTCCCAGGTGTGGGCGAAGAGTTCGGTCGCCGCGCGCAGCCGGCAGTCCACGAGCGAGCGTTCGCAGGAGGCGTCCGCGGCGCGGCGGGTGGTACGGCCGTGCGGCGGAAGGGTCACGGGGGTGGCGTGGTCGTCGTCCATCGTGCGGCCATTCTCCCGCGCCGTCTCCTACCGTCCGGTGCGTGTCGGCCCTCCTACGGTTGGCGGTCCCGCGGCGGCCACCACCGGCAGGCCGCCCGCACCCTCAGGAGCACACGATGAGGATCGGAATTCTCGGCACCGGCGTCCTGGCCACCGCCCTCGGCACGGCCTGGGTACGGGCCGGACGCGACGTGGTGGTGGGCGGCCGCTCTCCGGAGAAGGCCGCGGCGGCGGCAACCGCCATGGCGGGCGCGGCCGGTACGGCCGAGGGCGGCGGCACGGCCCGCGCGGCCGGCAGCCCCGGCGAGGCGGTCGCCGGACGCGACGCCGTCCTGCTCGCCGTCCCCTGGGCCGGCGTGGCGGACGTCCTGCGCGCGGCCGGCGCCGGCGGCGGCTCGCTGGCCGGTACCGCCCTGATCGACCCGGTCAACGCGGTCGACCACGGCATCGGCGAACACCTGGTCGCCGACGGCCGCGCCGCCGCCGAGCACGTCGCGGACCTCGCCCCGGGGGCGCACGTGGTCAAGGCGTTCCACCTCTTCCCCGCCGGTCACTGGGCGCAGGGCCGCGAACCGGTCACCGTGCCGCTGGCCGGGGACGACGAGGCGGCCCTGCGCACCGTGGCCGATCTGGTCCGCGCGGCGGGCGCCGACCCCGTCACCGTCGGACCGCTGCGCCGCGCCCGCCAGTTGGAGGAGGTGGCCGGTCTCGTCATCGCCCTGGTCTTCGCCGGGCACGACCCGAACGCGGCGATCCCGCGGGTGCCGTCCCGCCCGACCGGACGGGCCTGAGCCCCCGCGTCCGGATACCGGGGCGCGCGGTCCGGTGCGGCGGCGTCCGCCGTCCGGCCGCGCCCCCCGGCGGCTACGCTCGGCGGCATGAACAACAGCCCTCACTCCCCGCGTGCGCACCAGCACTTCGAGACCCTGGCGATCCACGCCGGACAGCCGGCCGACGCGCAGACCGGTGCGGTGGTCACGCCGATCTACCAGGTGTCGACGTACAAGCAGGACGGCGTCGGCGGACTGCGCGGCGGGTACGAGTACAGCCGCTCGGCCAACCCGACCCGTACCGCGCTCGAAGAGAACCTCGCGGCGCTCGAAGGCGGCAGCCGCGGCCTCGCCTTCGCCTCCGGCCTGGCGGCGGAGGACTGCCTGCTGCGGACCGTGCTGACGCCGGGCGACCACGTGGTCATCCCCAACGACGCCTACGGCGGCACCTTCCGGCTGTTCGCGAAGGTCGCCGAGCGGTGGGGCGTGCAGTGGTCGGTCGCCGACACCTCCGACGTGCAGGCGGTGCGCGACGCGGTACGGCCGCAGACGAAGCTGATCTGGGTGGAGACGCCGTCCAACCCGCTGCTCGGCATCACCGACATCGCCGCGCTCGCCGGGGTGGCCCGCCAGGCCGGGGTGCGGCTCGTGGTGGACAACACCTTCGCCAGCCCCTACCTCCAGCAGCCGCTGGCCCTGGGCGCGGACGTGGTGGTGCACTCCATGACCAAGTACATGGGCGGGCACTCCGACGTGGTCGGCGGCGCGCTGGTCACCTCCGACGCCGAACTCGGCGAGGAACTGGCGTACCACCAGAACGCGATGGGTGCCGTCGCCGGGCCGTTCGACGCCTGGCTGGTCATGCGCGGCATCAAGACGCTCGCGGTGCGGATGGACCGGCACAGCAGCAACGCCGGGCGGATCGCGGAGATGCTCAGCGGCCACGCGAAGGTCACCCGCGTCTACTACCCCGGGCTGACCTCGCACCCCGGGCATGAGATCGCGGCGAAGCAGATGCGTGACTTCGGCGGGATGGTGTCCTTCCAGGTGGCCGGTGGGGAGGAGGCGGCGGTGGCGGTCTGCGACCGCGCGCAGCTCTTCACCCTCGGCGAGTCCCTCGGGGGCGTCGAGTCCCTCATCGAGCACCCGGGCCGGATGACGCATGCGTCGGTCGCCGGGTCGGCGTTGGAGGTTCCCGCGGATCTCGTGCGGATCTCCGTGGGGATCGAGGCGGTGGACGACCTCATGGAGGACCTTCGCTCGGCGCTGGCCTGAGCGGACCCCCCGGGCTGCCCCATCCTGCCGGTTTCGGGACCACCTGCCGGTGGGTGGTTGCCCGCGCAGTTCCCCGCGCCCCTGTCCCTTCGGGGTGGGTGGTGCGGCCGGTTCCGGGACCACCTGCCGGTGGGTGGTTGCCCGCGCAGTTCCCCGCGCCCCTGTCCCTTCGGGGTGGGTGGTGCGGCCGGTTCCGGGACCGCCTGCCGGTGGGTGGTTGCCCGCGCAGTTCCCCGCGCCCCTTACCCCAGGGGGGGCCGGTCCTGACCGTGACGGGACCTTGCAGTCCGGCTGTGGTTGCTCGCGCAGTTCCCCGCGCCCCTTGGTGGGTGCCCTCTTTTCGCGGAGGGCCCGCACCCATCCAGGGGTGTGGGCGCTCTTTTCGCGGAGGGAGCCGCACATACCAGGGGCGCGGGGAACTGCGCGACAAGCCACCGCGGACCGCAAGGTCCCGTAATACCGGGGACGGGGCACCCTGGAGGGTCAGGCGGCAAGCACGAGCGCTGTCGTCGCGGCGGCGAGGAGGAGAAGGCAGAGGGCGTAGCGGACCACGCGGCGGTGGAGCAGGAGGCGGCGCCCCCCTCGCACCGCACGCGCGGCCAGATCCGCGGGCAGCAGCGGATGCGGCGTGTCGAGGAGCCGCCGCACCTCGTCCTCACGCCGGTTCGGCGGCAGCCCGCTACTCACGGCCCGACCGCCCAGGTCGCCCGCGGGCGCGGACGCGGGGACCCGGGCGGCGGTGCGGGCCGGCTCCGCAACGTCGCCCCGCCCCGCGCGGCGATCGCCGCGACCCGCTCCCTCGCCATGCCGAGCAGCGCCGCGGTCTGCTCCTCGCCGATCCCCTCGAAGTACCGCATGGTGACGATGAGCCGCTCCTGCGCGGTGAGCCCGTCGAGGAGCCCGCCGCGCGGGTGGTACCACCAGGGCCGGTAGGCGTACCGCACGAACAGCTCGCAACGCGCCCACTGGTACGGGTCGTCGCCGTCGAGCCGCAGCCATGCGGCGTAGAGCCGGGCGAGCGCCGTGCCGAGCAGCCGGTCGGCGTCCTCGGGATCGCCCGCCAGGAGGGTGGCGGAATGGAGCAGGCGCCCGCCCGCACCCGCGACGAACGCCGCGAACTCGGCGTCCCGGCGGGTTTCCGCAGCCGCCCGGCGCTTGCCCACGCGGCCATGGGACGGCACCCCCGGGTCCCAGGTCAAGACTCGTGCGTGACCCGGGTCACACCCGGGCGGACCGGCGTGCGGCCCGCCCCGATGTCAGCGGCCGATGACACCTTCCCGGTGGTCCCGCTCGTCGCGCTGGCCGAGCCCCGAGTGCCAGTCGGCGAGCGCGGTGTTGAAGCGGACCAGCAACTCCGTGAACAGCTCCCGCTCCCGCGGCGACCAGTCCCCGGTCACCTCTGCCATCAACTGCCGCCGGGAGTCGCGGACCTCGTCCAGCCGGCCGCGCCCGCGCGGGGACAGCGCCAGGACGACCGCGCGGCCGTCCTCGGGGTGCGACGTGCGCTTGACCAGGCCGGTGTCGACGAGGGGCGCGACCTGGCGGGTGACCGTGGAGGAGTCGATGCCCATCGCCTCGGCGAGTGCCTTGACGCCCATCGGGCCCTCGTGGTCGAGCCGGTTGAGCAGGAGATAGGCGGCGCGGTCCATGGAGTTGCGTGCCTTGCCGACCCCGCCGAGCCGGGTCTGTTCGGCGCGGCGGGCGAAGAGGGCGACCTGGTGCTGGAGGCTCTCAAGGAGTTCGGTCGAGGTCTCCGGAGGGTTGGACATGACCTTCAAGCTCGCGTTCTGTCGGTCCGGTGAGGGTTCCGGTGGAGGTGCGGGTACGGATGGGCGACGATGACCGCGCGGGGACGGCGGGAAGTTGGGAGAAGAGTACGCGGCTGCGGTGGGCGCGGGGTGCTTCTGCCGACTTCGTGGACAAACCGTTGGCCCGGATCGTGGAGGCGGGCTGCGAGACTGGGCGCATGGACAACAAGCGGTCCCAGTCGGTCACCCTCGATGACGTGCGCGGAGCGCACAAGATGCTGTCCGGGGTCGCGCGGATCACTGCCATGGAGACCTCCCGCCACTTGTCGTCGCTGGTCGGAGCACCGGTGCACCTGAAGTGCGAGAACCTCCAGCGCACCGGGTCGTTCAAGATCCGCGGCGCGTACGTGCGGATCGCCGGGCTGACCCCGGAGCAGCGGGCCGCCGGCGTGGTGGCGGCCAGTGCCGGCAACCACGCGCAGGGCGTGGCGCTCGCGGCGTCCCTGCTGGGCGTGCGCTCGACGGTGTTCATGCCGGTGGGCGCCCCGCTGCCGAAGATCGCCGCGACCCGTGACTACGGCGCCGAGGTCCGGCTGCACGGCGCGGTCGTGGACGAGACGCTGCAGGCGGCGATCGGGTACGCGGAGCAGACCGGCGCGGTCTTCATCCACCCCTTCGACCACCCGGACATCATCGCCGGTCAGGGCACGGTCGCCCTGGAGATCCTGGAGCAGTGCCCCGAGGTGCGGACCATCGTGGTCGGCACCGGCGGTGGCGGCCTGGTGGCGGGGATGGCGGTCGCGGTCAAGGCGCTGCGGCCGGACGTGCGGATCGTCGGGGTGCAGGCGGCGGGCGCGGCGGCGTATCCGCTCTCGCTCGCGGCCGGCCGGCCGATAGCGCTGGACCCGGTGTCGACCATGGCCGACGGCATCATGGTCGGCCGCCCGGGAGACGTACCGTTCGGGCTGGTCAAGGAGTTGGTCGACGACGTGGTGACGGTCTCCGAGGACGACCTGTCCTCGGCGCTGCTGCTGTGCCTGGAGCGCGCGAAGCTGGTGGTCGAGCCGGCCGGGGCCAGTTCGGTGGCGGCGCTGCTGGCGGCGCCCCGGTCGTTCGAGGGGCCGGTGGTCGCGGTGCTGTCGGGCGGCAACGTCGATCCGCTGCTGCTGCAGCGCATCCTGCGGCACGGCATGTCGGCGGCGGGCCGCTACCTGTCGTTGCGGCTGCGGCTCACCGATCGCCCCGGCGCCCTGGCGACGCTCATGGCCGTGCTGTCGGAGGCCGACGCCAACGTGCTCGACGTCAGCCACATGCGCACCGATCCGCGGCTCGGGCTCACCGAGGCCGAGGTCGAGGTGCACCTGGAGACGAAGGGGCCCGAACACCGCGGTGCGGTCGCGGCCGCGCTGGAGAAGGCCGGCTACACGGTGATCGGCTGAGCCGGGACGAGGGTATGGGAAAAACCGGTTGACGCGATATATCGCGTCTGGCATGCTCGCGGACTATCGCGAGCTTGCGTCCTCGCGGGAACCCGTGCGCGCGGACCGATGAGTTCGGGCCGCCGCAGCGGTCGAACGTGCAGACGCAGCGGGCCCGGCCGCGGAGACGCGGCGGCCGCTCACACAGAAAACCGACGGGAGCGAGAAGACATGGCGGGCGCCATCTACGCCGAAGGTCTGGTCAAGACCTTCGGAGACGTCAGGGCACTGGGGGGAGTGGATCTCGACGTGCCGGAGGGCACCGTGCTCGGCATGCTCGGCCCCAACGGCGCGGGGAAGACCACCGCGGTCCGTGTCCTGACCACCCTGCTCCGCCCCGACAGCGGCAAGGCCGTCGTCGCGGGCATCGACGTGCTCAAGCACCCCAACGAGGTCCGCCGGCACATCGGGCTGTCCGGCCAGTTCGCGGCCGTCGACGAGTACCTGACCGGGCGCGAGAACCTCCAGATGGTCGCGCAGCTCTACCAGATCGGCGCGAAGCAGGCCAAGGCGCGGGCCGACGAGCTGCTGGAGCGGTTCAACCTCACCGACGCGGCCAACCGCGTCTCCAAGACCTACTCCGGTGGCATGCGGCGCCGCCTCGACCTGGCCGCGGCGCTCGTGGTCAGCCCGCCGGTGATGTTCATGGACGAACCCACCACCGGGCTCGACCCGCGCAACCGGCAGCAGCTGTGGGAGGTCATCCAGGAACTGGTCTCCGGCGGCACCACCCTGCTGCTGACCACGCAGTACCTGGAGGAGGCCGACCACCTCGCGCACGACATCTGCGTCATCGACCACGGCCTGGTGATCGCCCGCGGCACCTCCGACGAGCTGAAGGCGCAGACCGGCGGCGAGCGGATCGAGGTCGTCGCCCACGACCCGGGCCGGATCGAGGACTCCGTGGCGGTCCTCGCCCGGCACGGCAAGGGCGGCCGGGAGGGCATCAGCGTCGAGCGGCACACCCGGATGATCACCGTCCCGGTGTCCGGCGGCGCCAAGCTGCTCGCCGAGGTGATCCGCGACCTGGACGCCGAGGGCATCGAGATCGACGACATCGGGCTGCGCCGCCCCACCCTCGACGACGTGTTCATCTCGCTCACCGGACATGCCGCCGAGGAGCCCGTGGCCGGGTCCGGCGACGACGAGGAGGACCAGGACGGCGGGAACGCCGACGGCGCCTCCCGTTCCGGCTCCGGCTCCGGTGACGACCCGCAGGCCGCTTCGTCGAAGGAGAGCGTGAAATGAGCGCCGTCACCGGCACCCCCGAGACCTCGCACACCACCCTCGCGCCGACCCCGCGCGGCGGTCCGCTCGGCTCGGTGCACGACTCCCTGGTCGTCGCCAAGCGCAACCTGCTGCGGATGATGCGCATCCCCGAGGTCATCATCTTCGGCCTCTTCCAGCCGATCATGTTCGTGGTGCTGTTCAGCTACGTCTTCGGCGGGTCGGTCAACGTCGGCGGCTCGTTCAGCGCCTCGGACTACCGCAACTTCCTGATGGCGGGCATCTTCGCGCAGACCGTCACCTTCGCCACCGCCGGCGCCGGCGCGGGCATCGCCGACGACATGCACAAGGGCCTGATCGACCGGTTCCGCTCGCTGCCGATGTCGCGCGGCGCGGTGCTCACCGGCCGTACCCTCGCCGACCTGGTGCAGACCGCGCTGACGGTCGTCGTGCTCGCCGTCGTCGGCGTGCTGGTCGGGTGGCGGATCCACCACGGCGTGCCCAAGATGTTCGCCGCCTTCGGGCTCCTCCTGCTGCTGGGCTACGCCTTCTCCTGGATCGGCGCGCTGATCGGCCTGACCGTGCGCACGCCGGAGGCAGCCACCTCCGGCGGCCTGATCTGGCTCTTCCCGGTCACCTTCGTGTCCAACGCGTTCGTCTCCCCGGAGAGGATGACGCCCTGGCTGCGGCACGTCGCCGAGTGGAACCCGTTCAGCGCCACCGTGCAGGCGTGCCGGAGCCTGTTCGGCAACCCGGGCGTGGTCCGCTCCACGGCCTGGCCGATGGAGCACCCCGTGTGGGCCTCGCTGGCCTGGTCGGTGGTCATCGTGGTGGTCTTCCGCACCCTCGCGGTGCGCAAGTACCGCTCCGCGACCGCCTAGTCACGCTCCCGCGGCGCCGCGGAACGCAGGCAGCCCCGGCCGTCACCCGACGGCCGGGGCTGCGTGCTGTGTGCACCATCCGCGGAAACGGGGTGCCCCGGGCTCAGCCCTGGTACGGCTTGACGTCGAGGACCTTCACCTTGGCCGTCTTGCCGTTCGGCAGCTCGTACGTGGCGTCCTCGCCCGTCCTCTTGCCGGTCACCCCGCGGCCGAGCGGGGACTGCGGCGAGTACGTGTCGAGGTCGCTGCCGACACCCTCGCGCGAGCCGAGCAGGAAGGTCATGGTGTCGTCCGGGTCACCGTCGAAAGCGATGGTCACCACCATGCCGGGGGCCACCACGCCGTCGTCGGCCGGCGCCTCGCCGACCTTCGCGGTCTCCAGGATCTGGTTGAGCTGGCGGATGCGCAGCTCCAGCTTGCCCTGGTCCTCGCGCGCCGCGTGGTAGCCGGCGTTCTCCTTGAGATCGCCTTCCTGGCGGGCTTCCTCGATCTTGGCGACGATCTCGGCGCGGGCCGGACCAGACAGATGCTCCAGCTCGGACTTGAGCTGGTCGTACGCCGCCTGGGTGAGCCAGGTGACGTTGTCGCTGGTCTGGGTCACAGGTGCTCCTCGTCGGTACTGTCGTGCGGTATGCGTATGCCTGTCCCTTCCCGGTGAACAAGTGCATTGCCACCCGGCACAGGGACGAAACCACGAGCCTAACAATTCCTGACCCTCCAGGCTGCCTCGTCCTGCCCGACCGGGGCCAGTGCCGCGAGCCGTCCCCCCGTCCGGCCCGGTGGCTTCCGCGGCCACGGATCGGACCGACATGTTCCGGCGACCCGGGACGGATACGGGGAGAACCACCGCATATGCGGTTACATCGTGCGAAGCGACGACTCCGCGCGAAGGGCGGGCAGCGTGCCGGACGACCCTGGACGTGACACGACGGGCGCCACGAGCGGCGACACGAGCGGCGCCCCCCTGGGCGTGCCCATCCAGCGCCTGCTGTTCGGCGGCGTGTACGGCACCGTGCTCGCCAGTTCCCTCGCGTCCGCCCTCGACGACGACAGCGGCCACCCCAATCCCGGCTACGACGCGCTGTGGATCCTGGTGGCCGCGGTGGCGGCCGCGGCGGCCCACGGCTACGCGCACGCCATCGCCCACTGGTCGGCAGGCGGCCGGAAGGCCACCGCCGAGACCGTCCGGTCGGTGCTGACCGAGTGGCCGCTGGTCGCCGCCGCGGTGCCGACGCTCTTCGTGCTCCTCGGCGCCTCCGCCCACTGGTGGAGCGAGTCCGGCGGCATCAACGCCGTCCTCGTCGTCAACACCGCGGCGCTGTTCGGCTGGGGGCTGTGGGCGGCCCGCGCGGCCGGTCAGGACTGGGCGGCCGCCTGCCGCGTGGGCGGGGTGGACGTGCTGCTCGGGCTGTTCATCGTGAGCGCGAACGCCCTGAGCCACTGACGGGCCCGGGCAACCGGGACGCGGGTCAGCTCGTCGAGGACTTCGGGGCGTTCTGGCAGCCGACCAGCTCGCCGGTGGTGCCGCGGGACGTGGTGCGGAGGGTCACGACCGTGTCGACCTCCTTGGCGTGCTCGGTGATGCGCACGTCCTTGCGGCCGACCTCGTTGTGGTCGGCGTCCTCGGAGCGGACGGTGCAGATCGCCACCGCGCCCGCGCCCTTGTGGACTTCGAGGTGGATCTCCAGCGACTGGTCCGAGACCGCCTTGAAGGCCACCACTTGGGCGCTGATCCTGCTCGGCTCCAGGGTGTGCCAGGCGAAGTAGCCGACGACGACCGCCAGGAGGCTGCCCAGGACGATCGCGAGCCGGCGCAGCGTACGGTCCGCGCGCGCGTCCGCGTCTGGGCCGCCGCCGTAGCGCCCCTGGGGCACCGGCTGCGTCGCGCCCGGCTGCACGGCCGTCATGATCGTTCCTCCCGTTGGGGAACCGCGGAATTATTCGCCCCCGTCTCCCGTCACTATAGGGAGGCATCCCCCGGGCACTTTTCAGGGGGCTCCAGCCTGTCGTGAAGACCGAGGACCTAAGGAAGCCAGCCTTGACCGATCAGCTTCGACTGATGGCCGTGCACGCCCACCCCGACGACGAGTCGAGCAAGGGTGCGGCCACCATGGCCAAGTACGTGTCAGAGGGGGTCGACGTGCTGGTGGCGACGTGCACCGGCGGCGAGCGCGGCTCCGTCCTCAACCCCAAGCTCCAGGGCGACGCCTACATCGAGGAGCACATCCACGAGGTCCGGGCCAGGGAGATGGACGAGGCGCGCCAGATCCTCGGGGTGAAGCAGGCGTGGCTCGGCTACGTCGACTCCGGCCTGCCCGAGGGCGACCCGCTGCCGCCGCTGCCCGAGGGCTGCTTCGGCCTGCAGGACGTGGACACCGCGGCCGGCACGCTCGTGAAGCTCATCCGCGAGTTCCGGCCGCACGTCATCACCACGTATGACGAGAACGGCGGTTACCCGCACCCCGATCACATCATGACCCACAAGATCTCGGTGGTGGCCTTCGAGGCGGCGGGGGATCCCGAGCGCTACCCCGAGGCGGGCGAGCCCTGGACCCCGCTGAAGCTCTACTACAACCAGGGCTTCAACAAGGCCCGCACCCTTGCCCTGCACGAGGCGCTGCTCGCCCGCGGCCTGGAATCCCCCTACGGCGACTGGATCAAGCGCTTCGAGGACTCCGACCGTCCCGAGCGCAACCTGACCACGCACGTGCCGTGCGGCGAGTTCTTCGAGATCCGCGACAAGGCACTGCTCGCGCACGCCACCCAGATCGACCCCGACGGCGGGTGGTTCCGGGTGCCGATGGACATCCAGCGCGAGGTCTGGCCCACCGAGGACTACGAACTGGCCCGCTCCCGGGTGGACGTCTCCCTGCCCGAGGACGGCCTGTTCGCCGGCGTTCGCGGGGCCTGACCGCAGCGGCCCGCACGGCCTGAGCAACAATGGGGGGCGTGACTGACTACCACGCCCTCCACCACCTCGTCCCGCTCGCCCAGGAGCTCGACGAGAACAAGGTGACTCCCGGGCTGCTCGGCTTCGTGGTCTTCGCCGTGATCGCGGTGGCGCTCTGGGCGCTGATGAAGAACATGGGCAAGCACATGAAGAAGATCGACTTCGAAGAGGAACCCCCGGAGGCCAAGCCCAAGGTCCCCGCCGCCCGCAAGTAGCGCGGGGCAAGGAGCGCGGAGCCGCGCCCGCCCGCCCCGCACGGGGCGCAGGACCCTCAGGGCACAAGGGCGGGCCGGGGCACCCCGGAGGGCCGGGGCGCCCTCCCTACGTGGGGACCGCCATCACCATGCGGGCCGCCCTCTTCGGCGTCATGCCCAGGCGCCACGCGTCCCACGGCGAGCCGGGGACGATGGAGCCGCGGGCGAGCAGCAGGGTGTGCGCCTCGGCGTACTCGGTGAGGTCGGGATCGCGCTCGGGGTAGGGCTCCGCGAGCAGGGCCCGCAACTCCTCACGCGCCCGGGTGGCGCCGTCGGGTCCGGCCGGGTCCGGCGGCAGCAGCGGCAGCACCGTGGCCCGCAGGAAGACCGCCCAGTCCAGGCCGCGCCGGTCGCCGAGCGCGGTGAACAGCTCGCCCGCCTCGTCCAGCAGCGTCAGCGCCTCCAGCAGCCGCCCGTTGCCCGCGTCGATCACCGCCAGCTCCACGCAGGACCACGCCTCGCCGTGCTCCACCCCGATCCGCCGGAAGTCGTGCCGCGCGTCCTGCAGCAGCTGCCGGGCGAACCCGCTGTTGCGCAGGTTCCCGGTACGGGCCGCCCGCTGGTCGCGGGTCACCCGGGCGGAGTGGTGCCGCGCGCAGGCCAGCCCGTACACGTCCCGCATCCGGGAGAACATGCTGCGCGCACGCTCCAGGGTGCGCAGCGCCGCGTCGGTGTCCCCGCTCTCCTCCAGCGCGTGCCCGAGGTAGTACAGCGTCCACGCCTCGCCGCGGGCGTCCTCGCTGGTCCGGTGCCGCTGCACCGCCTCGTCCAGGTCGCGGGCCGCCTCCCGGGCCTCGCCGCGCATCAACCGCGCCCGGGCCTGCTGGGTGAGCGTCCAGGCCGTGCCGCGCGAGTCCCGGGCCAGCGCGTACGACCGCCCGGCCGCGCGCAACTCCTCCTCGCCCGCGTCGAGCCGGCCCAGCCGCAGGTGGACCTGGCCGAGTTGGAGGTGCGCCCACGCCTCGCCCTGCACGCTCTCGTTCTCCCGGTGCAGGGTGAGCGACTCCTCCAGCAGCGGGATCGCCTGCTCGACCCGGCCCATGTCGCGCAGCACCGCGGCGAGCGCGTGCAGCGTCCAGGCGCGGTCCTCCTCCAGCCCGGGCGCCGCCTGGATCTCGACCGCCTCGCGCAACCGCTGCTCGGCCTCCCGCAGGTTGCCCTGGTGGTGCAGGGTGATGCCGAGGCTGTCCAGGGCGCGGGCCGCGCCGGCCGGGTGCTCGGCCTCGAAGTACAGGTCCACCACCGCGCTGAGCGTGGACTTGGAGCGGTCCAGCTCGCCGAGCTGGCGGGCCGCGATGCCGGTGCGCCACTGCACCGACCGCACCAGCACCGAGCGGTCGCCCTCCGTGCCCGAACGCAGCCCAGCGGCCTGCTGGGCCTGCGCCATCTCGCTGATCTCGCCCAGCCGGTAGAGGTCGCCGCGCAGCAGGCAGTAGTCGCACAGCGCGCCCAGCAGCGCCTGGACGGCGGACTGCTCGACACCCTGGGTGTCGCGCAGCGCGGCGGTGATGAAGGAGGACTCCTCGTCCAGCCAGCGCAGGGCGAGTTCGAGGGACGAGAAGCCGTGCTGCCCGAACCGGCCGGCCCGGGTCGAGGTCTTCCCCTCGACCAGCCGGATCACGGTGTTGGCCAGGTCCGCGTAGGAGCGGATCAGCCGCTCGTGGGCGGCGGCCCGCTCGACCGGGTCCTCCTCGTCGAGCAGCCGCTCCAGGGCGAAGGACCGGACCAGGTCGTGCGGCCGGTAGCGGCTGCCCCGGACGTTCTCCAGCAGTCCGGCGCGCGCGAGTTCGGCCAGCCGGCGACCGGCCTCCTGCTCGTCGGTGGCCAGCAGCGCCGCCGCCGCGGCCGCCCCGAAGCTGGCCCGCCCGGCCAGCGCCAGCCGGCGCAGCAGCCGACGGCCCGGCTCGGGCTGGTCGTGGTAGCGCAGCGCGAGCACCCGGTCGACCGGATCGCGCGGCCCGAACACCTCGATGTCGGCGGCCAGTCCGGCCGCGCCGCCGTGCTCGGCGAGCCCGGAGGCCGAGATCCGCAGCGCGATGGGCAGGCCCCCGGTCAACTCGCGCAACCGCTCGGCCTGTTCGGGGGGCGCGGTGTCGGTGCCGGCCGCGTCGGCGATCTCGCCGAGCAGTTCGAAGGTGTCGTCGAGGTTCAACGGGCCGACCGGCAGGTGGTGCACCACCGCGCCGGGCAGGTCCAGGTCGAACGGCTCGGCCGCGGTGACCAGCACCAGGCTCTCGGAGCGCTCGGGCACCAGCGGCCGGACCTGCTCCGCGTCGGTCGCGTCGTCCAGCACGATCACCACCGGCACCCCGGTGAGGTGCTGCTGGTACTGCTCGGCCAGCCGGCGCAGGTGCTGCCCCTGGTCCTGCCGCTCGGGCCGCTCCCGGAACAGCAACTGGTCGCGGGGGGCGCCGAGCCGGTTGAGCAGGTGCAGCAGGCCGTCCCTGACCGGCAGCGGGGCGGCGCCCGCGCCGCGCAGGTCCACCACGCAGGCGCCCTTGAACTGGTCCTTCAACTCCCGTGCCGCACGCACCGCCAGAGCGCTGCGCCCGCTGCCCGCCGGACCGTGCAGGACCACGACGGTGGGCCGTACGGCAGTTGAGGCGCGGGCCTGGTGCACCCACTGGGCGATCCGGGCCAGGTGCCCGCGCCGCCCGGCGAACGGACCCTCGGCCTCAGGGAGTTGGGCGAAGGACTGCTCCATGACGGCCCGGGTACGGGCGGCCGCACTGCGGTCGCTGCTGCCGCGCCGCGCCGACCCGACGGCGCCCTGCTGCGGTGCGGCCGCGGGTACGGGAGCGGGGGCGGGCGCCGGCGCGCTCCGGCGGGCGGGCGGGGGTGCTGCGGCGCGCGGCGGCTCCGCCGCGGCGGTCCGGTGGCCGGTGGCCGGGCCGGCCGATGCCGGGTCCTGCACGAACGGCCCTATCCCGCGCTGCTCCACCGCCGCGAGCCAGGCCGCCTTGGCCTGCGTGGCGCCGGCCGGCAGCGCCTGGTGGGCGCGAAGGGTGCGCGCGGCCGCGACGCAGAAGGTCGCCGCGCCCGTGACGACGCCGGTGACCACCGCCGCGCCCGCCGACAGCCCGTGGCCCAGGTCGAGCCCGAAGGACACCACCGCGGCGACGATCGCCGCGAGCCCCGGCACCGCGCCGGGGGCGAGCGCGGACACGTTCGAGGCGGCCCGGCCCTCGTGCAGCGCCCTGCGGTAGGCGGTGTACTCCTCCGCCGCGGTGCCCGCCAGGTCGTCCAGCCGCTCCCGGCCGCGCGCCAGCAGCGCCCGCGTGTCGACGGGGGCACCCCCGCCGCTGCCCCGCTCGGCCACCGCGCGCCGCAGCAGCCGCTCCACTTCCGCCCGGTCCGCCGCCCGCAACGCGCTCCGCGACTCCGCCACATGCCCTCCCATCGCCGGACCCCCGTAAAGGACGACAGTCCACGGGTACTTGGAGGTTCCCGTGCCGGGCCCACCTCAACCCCCGTCCGGTGCTGCGCCGTTGACCAACGTCCGGAGCGGCCCCCGGCGTGCGGCGCCGCACCCGGGTCAGCCGTCCTGCGGCAGCCCGCCGACGACCACGCCCACCAGCGCCCCGCGCGGCACGTACCCCCACGTGCGCGAGTCCGTACTGGCGTCGGGGTTGTCACCGAGCAGCACCAGCATCCCCCTGGGCACCCGATCGCCCGGGCGGGCGCGGACCGCGGCCAGCACAGCGGCCGGTACGGGGTCGCCGCCGCGCGCGGCCAGCCGTTTCACCACCAGCGGCATCGGGGCCCGGCTCCCCGGGTGCCGCCGCGCCGAGGGCGCCCGGGCGGACTCCGGCAGCCGGAACACCACCGCGGCGCCCGGCGTGGCCCGCGCCAGGGGAGTCCGTACCACCAGGAGGCGGCGCCCCTGCGGATAGGTGGGGAGCATGCTCGCACCGGTGACGTGCACCACGAGGAGGAGCGCCCGCGTGGCGCCCACGAGGCCGAGCAGCACCGCGCCGACCGCGACCGGCAACCGTCTCACGACCCGACGCCCCCCTCTTCCGGCTCCCCCGGACCCTCCTCCGGGGCACGGCAGGCCCTCCGGTGCCGAGCCGAGGTGCGCCCCGCGCCCGTTCGGCGACCCTGGCACGCCACTTCGCGGCCGGTCAACGCGGCCGGGCGGAACGTCACTTGTCAGTTCGCGGCGCCGCGCCGGCCGCCCGCCCGCCGCCGCAGCAACGCCCGCTCGGCGTTGTTGCGGGGCAGGCCCGTGGCGCGCGCTCCCCGGCGGCGCGCGCCACAGCGGCGGGCCGCCCTACGCGGGCTCCTCGATCCGCCGGATCTCCGAGGTCATCTCCCACGCGTCGCCGTGCACCGACAGGAAGCGCGAGGCCCACTCCACGGCCTCCTCCTGCGACGTCACCTGCACGATGCAGTAGCCGCCGACGATCTCCGTGGGCTCGGTGAAGGACCTGTCCAGCACGGTCTGCTTCCCGCCGGAGAGCCGCAGCACTGCGCCCTCCTCCAGCGGCCGCAGCCCCGCGGTGTCCAGCAGCACCCCGGCCTTCGCCATGTCGTCGACGAGCTTGCCCACCTCCGTCATCAGCTCCTCGCTCGGCCCCGCCGCGGGCGCCTTCGAGGGGTCCATCTTCACCAGCATCATGTAACGCATCGCGTCCCCTTTGTCGGTCCGGTCGCGGGACCTCCTCCCGCTCCCACCAGTGCGTCGGACCGGGGACCCGGGAATCGACACGACGGCCGAACTTTTTCCGGTGGTGGCCGCAGCCGCGTTCAGACCGCCCGGAGGTCGACCTCGACCGGAAACGGCGCGGCCGCCTTGATCACGCCGGTGCACACGTCACCCTCGCGGTAGCGGCCGAGCGCCGGGTCGAGGAGATAGGTGTACGCGATGCGGGCGGCGCTGGCGATCTGCTCGATCCGCCAGTACACGGGAATCCCGGCGCGGGCGTACTGGGCCGGCTTCACCGTGCGGTCGGTGGTCTCGGACCCGGGCGGGACGACCTCCACCACGAGGAGGACGTGCTCGGGGCGCATGGGCGCCGCGTCGATCCGGTCCGCCCGATACACCACGACGTCCGGGCGCCGGTTGGTGAGCGGCACGTCCTGGAGGCGTACGTCGAAGTCGGTGTCGGCGTTCCACTCGGGACCCGCTGCTTGCGTCGAGAGCGTTGGCGATGATCCGGCAGAGCCGCTTGTGCCGCACGGAAACGGTCGGTCTCTTGACGACCGTCCCGTCCACGATCTCGATGCCGGCGCACCGCTCCTCCGACCAGGAGTCGTATTGCTCCGCGCTGATCTGCGGGTGCATCCACGTGGGCGCCACCATCCCTGCGGTCCGCCTCCTTCGAGGGGTCTCGACAGTTCCGGCGCTGCCGGGATCAGCCTACTGTCCGGCGCTGACGGGACGCCCTCTCCCGGAAGAGTGCCATCGCCCGGGTTGCACGACACCTCCACGCGCGCGGGCGCGGAGGGTCGCGGGGCCGTGAGAAAGTGGCCGGGTGAACCGACTTGGTGACGCGACGTCGCCCTATCTGCTGCAGCACGCGGACAACCCGGTGGCCTGGTGGCCCTGGGGGGAGGACGCGTTCGGTGCCGCCCGCAAGAGGGGTGTGCCCGTGCTGTTGAGCGTCGGGTACAGCAGTTGCCACTGGTGCCACGTGATGGCGCACGAGTCGTTCGAGGACGAGGCGACCGCCGCGTACCTCAACGAGCACTTCGTCGCGATCAAGGTCGACCGCGAGGAACGCCCCGACGTCGACGCGGTGTACATGGAGGCGGTGCAGGCCGCCACCGGCCAGGGCGGCTGGCCGATGACCGTGTTCCTCACCCCTGAGGGTGAGCCGTTCTACTTCGGCACGTACTTCCCACCCACCCCGCGCGGCGGCATGCCCGGGTTCCGGGAGGTGCTGGAAGGCGTGGTCGCCGCTTGGCGCGAGCGTCGCGAGGAGGTCGGCGAGGTGGCCGGCCGGATCGTGCGGGAACTGTCCGAGCGGGCCGGTGCGTACGCGAGCGCCGCCGGCGAGTCCGCGGGCGAGAGCGAACTCACCGCGGCCCTGCTCGGCCTGGCCCGGACGTACGACGGGACGCACGGCGGTTTCGGCGGCGCGCCGAAGTTCCCGCCGTCGATGGTGCTGGAGTTCCTGCTCCGCCACTACTCCCGCACCGGCGTCGAGAGCGCGCTGCAGATGGTCCGCGACACCTGCGAGGCGATGGCCCGCGGCGGGATCTACGACCAACTCGCCGGCGGCTTCGCCCGCTACAGCGTCGACCGCGCCTGGGTGGTGCCGCACTTCGAGAAGATGCTCTACGACAACGCGCTGCTCACCCGCGCGTACGCCCACCTGTGGCGGGCCACCGGCTCGGACCTGGCCCGCCGGGTCGCGCTGGAGACCGCGGACTTCATGGTCGCCGAACTCGGCACGCCCGAAGGCGGTTTCGCCTCCGCGCTGGACGCCGACAGCGACGACGGCACCGGCCGCAGCGTCGAGGGCGCCTACTACGTGTGGACACCCGCCCAGCTCGTCGAGGAACTCGGCACCGCCGACGGGGAGTTCGCCGCCGGCTACTTCGGGGTGACCCAGGAGGGCACCTTCGAGGAGGGTGCCTCGGTGCTGCAACTCCCGCAGGGCAACGGCGTGGTGGACGCCGACCGGGTCGGCTCCGTGCGCGAGCGGCTGCTGACCGCGCGGTCGCGGCGGCCTCGCCCGGGCCGCGACGACAAGGTGGTCGCCGCCTGGAACGGCCTGGCCATCGCCGCGCTCGCCGAGACCGGCGCCTACTTCGACCGGCCCGACCTGGTGCAGGCCGCGGTCGACGCCGCCGACCTGCTGGTGCGGGTGCACCTCGACCCGCGCGGCAGGCTGCTGCGCACCTCCCGCGACGGCGCGCCCGGCCCCAACGCGGGCGTGCTGGAGGACTACGGCGACGTCGCCGAGGGCTTCCTCGCGCTCGCCTCAGCCACCGGGGAGGGCGTCTGGCTGGACTTCGCCGGGCTGCTGCTCGACGGCGTGCTGGATCACTTCGCGGCCCCCGACGGCTCGCTGTACGACACCGCCGACGACGCCGAGACGCTGATCCGCCGCCCGCAGGACCCGACGGACAACGCGGTGCCCTCCGGCTGGACCGCCGCCGCGGGCGCCCTGCTGTCGTACGCCGCGCACACCGGTTCCGAGCGGCACCGCGCCGCCGCGGAACGCGGGCTCGGCGTGGTCGGCGCGCTGGCCGCCCGGGCGCCGCGCTTCGTCGGCTGGGGCCTGGCCGTGGCCGAGGCGGTGCTCGACGGGCCGCGCGAGGTCGCCGTGGTCGGGCCGACCGGTGACCCGCTCACCGACGAGCTGCACCGCACCGCGCTGCTCGGCGCCGCCCCCGGAGCGGTGGTCGCCATCGGAGAGGAGGGCTCCGAGGAGTTCCCGCTGCTGCGCGGCCGTCCCACCCGCGGCGGCCGCGCCGCGGCGTACGTCTGCCGCCGCTTCGTGTGCGACGCGCCCACCTCCGACCCCCGTGCCCTGCGCTCGCAGCTCCGCGTCGAGTCCTAGGCCCGCGTCGGGCCCTGGGCCGTGTCCGGTCGTGGGCCGCGTCGAGCCCGGGCCGGTCCCGCGCACCCCGGGCGGGCTACTCCTTCGGAAGGTCGAGGCCGCGGCGGAGGAGGCCCAGCGCGCGGTCGAGGAGCGCGACCAGGTCCTCGGAGCGGTCCTTCTCGACCCAGTACATCGTGGTCTCGTGCAGCGCGCCGAAGACCGCGGCGGTGAACACCCGCACCTCCAGGTCGTCCGCGGCCCGCCCGGTCCGGTCGGCGATGATGCCGCCGAGCAGCCGGCCGGTCGCGGAGAACGCCTCGTGCGCGCGGGCCCGGATCGCCGGCACGTCGCGCACGAGTTCCTCGCGCCGCACCATGTCCGCCCGCATCTCCGGGTCGGCCAGCATCCTGCCGAGCACCTGGTGCATGATCTGCCGGACCGACACCAGCGGGGGTTCGTCGAGCGGCCGGTCCCGCAGCACCTGCGCCATCTCGTCGTCGTACTCGTCCGTGAGGACGATGTCCTCCTTGGTGGGGAAGTAGCGGAAGACGGTGCTGGGCGAGACGTCCGCCTCCGCGGCGATCCGGTCGACCGGCGTCGCGTCGTACCCCTGCTCGGCGAAGAGCCGGTAGGCGGCCTTGCGGATGGCCTGGCGGGTCTGGACCTTCTTGCGCTCCCGCAGGCTGCCCTGGGGCGAAGCGGAGGTGGGCGTACGTGGACACATGCCGCTCATTGTCGGGCATCGGTGCCCGGGGGTGCCATGGAGGCGCCGGCCTGCGTCCGGTCGCCGTGCCGGGCCGGACCGGCGGTTCGCTCCTGCTCGGAGGTGGTGGCGGGCGCCGCGGGGGCCGAGCCCTTCCCGGCAGCCGCGGCGGCGGGCGGGTCGGGCAGGAAGACGGCGACCAGCACGGCGGCGGCGAGGGCCGCGCCCCCGCACGCGGCGATCGCGACGTCCATGCCGTGCACGTACGCGGCGTTCGCGGACGCGGCGAGCGCCCGGTCGCCGAGCGCCGCGGCCACGCCGTGCGCGCCGATCACGGAGTCGCGGGCGCCGTGTGCCGCCGAGGCGGTCAGGTGCCGCGTGTCGAGCCGGTCGCGGTAGCCCGCCGCCAGCAGGCTGCCGAGGACCGCCACGCCGATCGCCGAGCCGGTCTGCCGCAGCGTCTGGAGCAGCCCCGTTCCGCTGCCGGCCCGCTCCCGGGGCAGCGCGCCGAGCGCGCCTTCCACTGACGGCACGACCGCCAGGCCGAAGCCGAGTCCGGCCGGTACCTGCCACAGCACGCAGGTGCCGTAGCCGTCGCCGCTGCCGGTGGTGGCGCCGAGGAAGGCGGCGGCGGCCAGCACGACCAGGCCCGCGCTGATCACCGGCCGCGGTCCGAACCGCCGGACCAGGGTGCCGTTGAGCCGGGCGGTCACCATCAGGCCGCCCATCATCGGCAGCAGCCGCAGGCCGGTGCCGAGGGCTCCGTGGCCGAGCACGGTCTGGAGGTAGGACGGGAGCACGAAGAGCAGGCCGGTGAGGATCAGGGTGACCAGGGTCGCGGCGACGGCGTTCCACAGGAAGGTGCGCCGGCGCAGCAGGGCCAGGTCGAGCATCGGACGGTCCACGCCGCGTTCGCGCAGCACCAGGCCGGCGATCAGCACGACGGACGCGGCGATCGGGAGCAGCACCAGCGGGGCGGTCCAGCCGCGGTCGGGCGCCTCGATGATGCCGTAGACGAAGGCGCCCAGGCCCGCGGCGGCGCACACCGTGGTGAGGGCGTCGACGCGGGGCGCGGCGGGGTCGCGGGTCTCGGGGAGCAGCAGCAGGCAGGCGGCGATGCCGATCGCGACCAGCGGGATGTTGATCAGGAAGACCGACCCCCACCAGAAGTGCGCGAGCAGCGCCCCGCCGATGATCGGGCCGAGCGGCATGCCCAGCGCCATCGCGGTGCTGGTGATGGCGACCGCCTTGGGCCGCTCGGCCGGGCCGAACAGCGAGGGGATCACCGACAGGGCGAGCGGCATCACGAACGCCCCGCCCAGGCCCATCACGGAACGGGCCGCGATCACCGGGCCGGTGCTGTGCGCGAGAGTGCCGATCAGTGCGCCGGCCAGGAAAACCGCGAGGCCGGCCACCAGCATGCGGCGCCGCCCGAACCGGTCGCCGAGCAGGCCCGCGGGGAGCATCGCGGCGGCGAAGACCACGGTGTACGCGTCGACGATCCACTGCAGGTCGCCGGTGTTCGCGTGGATCTGCGCGGCCATGCTCGGCAGTGCCACGTTGAGGACGGTGATGTCGAAGCCGATGACGAGGGTGCTGGCGACGAGCGCGCCGAGGGCGAGCCATCGCCTCGGGTCGGGCTGCGCGGGGGCCGCGGCGGGTGGTGCGGAGGGAGTGGTCATCTCGGGATCTTCCGCTAGTGCGTGTCAAATAAGAGTGACTCCCAAAAAAGAGTAGCTGTCACTACGGGCATGCGAAAGCCCCGCACCCCCGGTGCCGGGGATGCGGGGCTTCGTGCCGATGGGGGCGCGTTCCGCGCTAGTTGTGGGTGTACGCGACCAGCGAGATGCCGACGTAGTGGACGATGAACGCGGCCAGCGTGAAGGAGTGGAAGACCTCGTGGAACCCGAACCAGCGGGGTGAGGGGTTCGGGCGCTTGAAGCCGTAGACCGCCGCGCCCGTGCTGTAGAGGATGCCGCCGACGATCACGCAGACCATCACCGCGACGCCGCCGGTGCGCAGGAAGTCCGGCAGGAAGAACACCGCGACCCAGCCGAGCGCGATGTAGCAGGGCGTGTAGAGCCAGCGGGGCGCGCCGACCCAGAAGACCCGGAAGGCGATGCCGGCCAGCGCGCCGGCCCAGACCAGCCACAGCAGCAGCTCCGAGGTGGCCCCGGGCAGCAGCAGGATCGTCAGCGGCGTGTAGGTGCCCGCGATGATCAGAAAGATGTTCGCATGGTCAAGTCGTCGCAAAATTCCGGCGCCGCGCGGGCCCCAGTTGCCGCGGTGGTACAGCGCGCTGACTCCGAAGAGCGCACAGGCGGTGACGGTGAAGACGGCACAGGCGATCCGCCCCCGCGTGCTCTGCGCGAAGGCGGTCAGCACCACGCCGGAGATCAGCACGGCGGGGAACATTCCCGCGTGCAACCACCCTCTGAGCTTCGGCTTTGTGATGTTGGGCGAATCGACCGGATCGGCGGCGAGGGGTACGTCGTCGGTCTCGTCCAGGGCGGTCATGAGCCAATCTTACCTACGCCACCGTAAGTTACCCGTAAGTAGTGATGCCGCTCTCCGAGTGGTGATGCTCACTCGCGGTCCCCTGGACAGATGCATTTGAACGGGACCACACTCATATGAGTGCGGTCGGCACCGGATGAGCACTCCACGAACGCGTCCGGGCCGCAGCCCCCAAGGGGCCGAAGACAACACCCTCAACCCACGCCGGTCTGTGCGGACCCGGCGGGACGGAGCGATCGTGGCGCGCGGTAATGCGGCTCCCACCAACCATCAGGAACTGATCAGCTGGGTCGGCGAGATCGCCGAGCTCACCCGGCCGGACGAGGTCGTGTGGTGCGACGGCTCGGAGGAGGAGTACCACCGCCTCGCCGAGGAACTCGTGGTCAAGGGCACCTTCACCAGGCTCGATCCGACCCTTCGCCCCAACTCGTACTACGCCGCCTCCGACCCCACCGACGTGGCGCGGGTGGAGGACCGGACCTTCATCTGCTCGCGGCGCGAGGCCGACGCCGGCCCGACCAACCACTGGAAGGCTCCCGCGGAGATGCGGGAGATCTTCACCGGCCGCGCGGGTGACGGCGAGCCGGGCGGCCCCGACGGCTCCGGTGGCCTGTTCCGCGGTGCCATGCGCGGCCGGACCATGTACGTCGTGCCCTTCTGCATGGGGCCGATCGGATCGGAACTGTCCGCGATGGGCGTGGAGATCACCGACTCCGCCTACGTCGCGGTGTCCATGCGCACCATGACCCGGATGGGCAGCCAGGTCCTGGAGGAGCTGGGCAGCGACGGCGCCTTCGTCAAGGCCGTGCACTCCGTCGGCGCCCCGCTGGCCGACGGCGAGGCCGACGTCCCGTGGCCGTGCAACGCGACCAAGTACATCTCGCACTTCCCCGAGGACCGCGAGATCTGGTCCTACGGCTCCGGCTACGGCGGCAACGCCCTGCTCGGCAAGAAGTGCTACGCGCTGCGGATCGCCTCGGTGATGGCCCGCGACGAGGGCTGGCTCGCCGAGCACATGCTCATCCTGAAGCTGACGCCGCCGCGCGGCGAGGCGAAGTACGTCGCCGCGGCCTTCCCCTCGGCCTGCGGCAAGACCAATCTCGCGATGCTCGAACCCACCATCTCCGGCTGGAGCGTGGAGACCATCGGCGACGACATCGCCTGGATGCGGTTCGGTGCGGACGGCCGGCTCCGCGCGATCAATCCCGAGGCCGGCTTCTTCGGCGTCGCCCCCGGCACCGGCGAGCACACCAACGCCAACGCGATGAAGACCATGTACGGCAACTCGGTCTTCACCAACGTCGCGCTCACCGACGACGGCGACGTGTGGTGGGAGGGCATGACCGAGGAGCCGCCCGCCCACCTCACCGACTGGAAGGGCAACGACTGGACGCCGGCCAGCGACACCCCGGCCGCCCACCCCAACGCCCGCTTCACGGTGCCCGCCGCCCAGTGCCCGATCATCGCCCCCGAGTGGGAGGACCCCGAGGGGGTGCCGATCTCGGCGATCCTCTTCGGCGGGCGGCGCGCCTCGGCGGTGCCGCTGGTCACCGAGTCCTTCGACTGGCAGCACGGCGTCTTCCTCGGCGCCAACATCGCCAGCGAGAAGACCGCGGCCGCCGAGGGCAAGGTCGGCGAGCTGCGCCGCGACCCGTTCGCGATGCTGCCGTTCTGCGGCTACAACATGGGCGACTACTTCGGCCACTGGATCAAGCTGGGCAAGGAGCACGACCCGGCGAAGCTGCCCCGGATCTACTACGTCAACTGGTTCCGCAAGGACGCCGGCGGGCGCTTCGTGTGGCCCGGGTTCGGCGAGAACAGCCGCGTGCTGAAGTGGATCGTGCAGCGGCTCAACGGCGAGGCGGAGGGGGTGCGCACCCCCATCGGCATCCTGCCGGCCGACGGCGCCCTCGACACCGCGGGGCTCGACCTGAGCCCGGCGGACCTGGAACTGCTGCTGAGCGTCGACCCGGAGATCTGGCGCGACGAGGCGTCCCTGGTCCCGGCCCACCTGGAGACCTTCGGGGAGCACACCCCGCCCGAGCTGTGGGCGGAGTACGAGGCGCTGGTCGCCCGCCTGGGCTGACCGGCCGGTGCCGGCCCGCTCCCCCCTGCGCGGGGGGAGCGGTTCCGCACGCCCGCGGGGCCTACGGCTGGCTGTAGCTCTCCAGGAAGCGGCCGATCCGGCCCACCGCCTCGCGCAGGTCCTCCGCCCGCGGCAGCGTGACGATGCGGAAGTGGTCCGGCTCCGGCCAGTTGAACCCGGTGCCGTGCACGATCATGATCTTCTCCGCGCGCAGCAGGTCCAGCACCATCTGCCGGTCGTCCTTGATCTTGTACACCTGCGGGTCGAGCCGCGGGAAGGCGTACAGCGCGCCCTTCGGCTTGACGCAGGTGATCCCGGGGATGGCGGTGAGCGCCTCGTAGGTGGCGTCGCGCTGGGCCAGCAGCCGGCCGCCGGGCAGCAGCAGCGAGTTGATCGACTGGTGGCCGCCGAGCGCGGTCGCGATGGCGTGCTGCGCCGGCATGTTCGCGCACAGCCGCATGTTCGCGAGGATGGTCAGCCCCTCAATGTAGCTGGCCGCGTGCTTCTTGGGGCCGCACACCGCCAGCCAGCCGCTGCGGAAGCCGGCCACCCGGTATGCCTTCGACAGGCCGTTGAAGGTGAGCGTGAGCAGGTCGGGGGCGATCGCGGCGGTGGGGGTGTGGGTGGCGTCGTCGTAGAGGATCTTGTCGTAGATCTCGTCCGAGCAGATCACCAGGCGGTGCCGGCGGGCGATGTCGGTGATGCCGCGCATCATCTCGTCGTCGTAGACGGCGCCGGTGGGGTTGTTCGGGTTGATGACGACGATCGCCTTGGTGCGGTCGGTGACCTTGCGCTCGATGTCGGCGAGGTCGGGCATCCAGTCGGACTGCTCGTCGCAGCGGTAGTGCACCGCGGTGCCGCCCGCCAGCGAGACCGACGCGGTCCACAGCGGGTAGTCGGGCGCGGGGACCAGCACCTCGTCGCCGTCGTCGAGCATCGCCTGCATCGACATCTGGATGAGTTCGGACACGCCGTTGCCGAGGTAGATGTCCTCGACGTCCAGCGGGATGCCCTTGGTCTGGTAGTGCTGCATCACCGCGCGGCGCGCCGAGAGCAGCCCCTTCGCGTCCCCGTAGCCATGCGCGTCACCGAGGGTGCGCAGCATGTCCTCCAGGATCTCCGGCGGGCACTCGAAACCGAAGGGCGCCGGGTTGCCGGTGTTCAGCTTGAGGACGCGGTGCCCGGCCGCCTCCAGCCGCATCGCCTCCTCAAGAACCGGACCCCGGATCTCGTAACAGACATTTGCGAGCTTCGTGGACTGGATCACCTGCATGCCGGTCACCTTACGGCGGCCCTCCGCGTGCCGCGCGGTGTTTTCCACCACGTGGACACCCGTGGACGGAGGACCGATTTCGCCGGGCGGCCCCGGCGGGCGGGCCCGGCTGGGACACTCGGGGGATGGCGCACCCACCGTCGCACGGCCTTCGCCCCGCGGTGCCCGGCGCCGTCGAGATGCGGACCCGCAGCGGGCTGGCGCTGCTCAACGACGAACCGGTGTCCGCCCCGGACGCCGACCAGCTGGGTGCCGGGTGGGCGGCGGCGCAGCTGTCCGCCCTGCTGCTGGCCTCGCGGGACTCCACCCCCTTCTCCCTCGCGGTGGAGGCGAGCTGGGGGATGGGCAAGAGCAGCCTGATGCGGCTGATGGACGCGCAGCTGCGGGAGACCGGCGGCGTCCACACCGTCTGGTACAACGCGTGGAGCTCGACCGGCGCCGACGCGCTGGAGGGGCTGATCAAGTCCGTGCTGGCGCAGTTCGACCGGAACATCCTGCGCCGCGCGCTGCGCCGGATGCAGGGCCGCGGCGGGGCGGCCCGGCTGCTCCGGGCGCTCACCCTGGTGGCCGCCGGGCCGCTCGGCGTCGCGGGCATGGTCGACGCCCTGTGGCGCGCCCTGTCCGCGGACGCCACCACGCGCAACGACATGCGCGAGGCGCTGCGCACCCTCGTGGCCGAATGGACGGCCGCACCGCGCCGGGGAGCTCCCGGCCGGCTGCTGGTGATCTTCATCGACGACCTGGACCGCTGCTCCCAGGAGACGGTGCTCACGCTGTGCGAGGCGCTCAAGGTCTACCTGGACGTGCCGGGCCTGGCCTTCGTGATCGGCTGCGACCGCGAGGCGATGAGCGAGGGCGGCATGCTGGACAACCTCTCGCCCGCCGGCACGGCCTTCATGGAGAAGATCTTCCAGACCAGTTACCGCATCCCGGCCCCGAGCAGCCGCGACATCGAGCACTACGTGCAGTCGTGCGCCGAGGCCGCCGGGATCGCCGACCTCCTCGACCACCGGCTGGTCGTCCTTCTCGGCTACCGTGCCGCGCGCAACCCGCGCCGGGTCAAACGCCTGGTCAACGGGCTGCTGCTGGAGGCGAACCTCAACCCGATCTGGTACGGCCTCAGCACCGAGGCGGTCATCCGCACCCTGCTGCTGCAATACCTGTACATCGACTTCTACCGGTTGATGACCACGCAGAACGAGCCGGGTTCGCAGCCCGAGGTCGTGGACACCTTCGTCGAGTACACCGCGGTCCGCCGCCTGCTGCGGGCCGGCGAGCGCTGGGGCCCCGAGGAGACGGTGCGGGTCGGCCGGCTGCTGAGCCGGTATGCCATGGCCCTGCCGGAGGGGGACGACCCGCAGGGCCGCACCCCCGTGCTGCGCAGGCTGGAGGGCGAGCTGCCCGAGCTGTTCCCGACACTGGCCGCCGACCCCATGTTCGTGTCCCTGCTGAGAGGGCTGATGGACCTGGAGGGCGCGCAGCTGGTGCTCCAGCGGCTGCGGGAGGGGGTGGACATGCCGACGCTGTTCGACGGCGAGTGGCAGTGGGAGGGCGAGCTGCCCGCCGCGACCCGGGGCGATGCCCCGGGCAGGACGCTGCCGCCGCAGGGACGGCGGGGCGAGGACCGCGTCCCCGGCGCGGACCGGGCGAGCGGTGAGCCGGCCGGCGCGGGGACGCACGAGGGCCGGCCGGCCGGGGACCGCGGGGAGCGGCCCAGCGGGGACCGGGTGAGCGGGGACCGGCCGGGCGGGGGCCGGACCACTTCCGAGCAGGCGCCCGACTGGAACGCGGTGACCACGCGGAGCGAGCGGCCGGCGGGCACCGGGCAGCCGGCGCCGCGTACCCCGTCGCAGCAGCCGCCCCGGCCGGCCGGGCCCGCCGACCCGGTCAGCACCGCGCTCGACCCGCTGGACACCGACACCTTCCCGCCCGGCTACGCGCCGCCGGCCGGCTACGCCCAGCGCACCCCGCCCTCGTCGCGGACCAGCACGGACGGAAGGGGCACGCGGCGGCGCCCGGTCGTCGTGGTGGTGGGCTTCCCCGGCGCCGTGTCGGGCCCGGTCGCGCTGGCGCTGGACCGGCGCGGTCTGGACAGCGAGCAGGCGTTCAACCAGGTGGTGTGGGACCGGTGGCTCGCCCGCCGGCCGCAGGCCGTGCTCTGCCACGTCGCCGCGTTCGGCGTGCGCGGCCAGGGTTTCGAGCTGGTCCGGGCGGCCCGGCGGGCGGGGTACGACGGTGCCGTGGTCTTCCACACGCCGTCGCTGACCCCGAACGAGCGGCGCGCGGCCGAGGAGCTCGGTGCGGGCATCGCCCATGACACGGACGAGGCGGTCGGCCTGCTGCTGGCCGCGCTGGGGCAGGCCACGGCCGATCCGTCCGCGTCCTCGGGCTGAGCAACTCCCTCTTCCGGGCGGCTTCTTCCGGCGGTTCCTCCGGGGCGGTGTCCTCTTCCTACCGCCCTTGGCCGGCGCGGGCCGGCGACCTGCGGACCGAGCGGCCGGCGAGCACTCCCGTGCGCCGCCCGTCCTCCATGACGAACCGCCCGTCGATCAGCACGTGCGGAATCCCGGTGGGCAGGGTGCGCGGGCGGTCGAAGGTGGCGCCGGCGGCGACCGTGTCCGGGTCGAAGAGCACCAGGTCGGCGCGGTGGCCGGGGCGGACCAGGCCGCGGTCGGCCAGCCGCAGCCGGGCCGCGGGCCGGCCGCTCAGGTGCGCCACGCACTCCTCCAGCGTCAGCACCCCCAGCTCGCGGACGTAGCGGCCCAGGTACTCGGGGAAGGTGCCGTAGGCGCGGGGGTGCGGTTTGGCGCCGCGCAGGATGCCGTCCGAGCCCGCGGTGTGCGCGCGATGGCGCATGATCGTGCGGACGTTGGGCTCGTCGCCGACGTGCTGGAGGATCGTGGTGCCCAGGCGGTCGTCGAGCAGCAGGCGGCGGGCGGTGGGCCAGCCGTCCACCCGGGTGCCGATGCGGGCGGACAGCGCGGGGTCGGTGACGCCCGAGATCTCGACGGTGGACCAGTCGACGGGCACCCCGTGGCAGCCGTCGGAGCCCTCGATCTCCAGGGTGCGGCGGATGGCCTCGGCGCTCGTGTCGTCGCGCAGCCGCGCCAGCGTGGCGTCCGGCCCGCCCTCCGCGGCCCAACTCGGCAGCAGCGCCACCAGGGTGGTGCAGCCGGGGGTGTACGGATACGTGTCCAGGGTGACGTCGACGCCCGAGTCCAGGGCGCGGTCGAGCAGGGCCAGCAGTTCGGGGGCGCGGCCGGAGTTCTCGTCGAAGTTCATCGTGGCGTGCGCCAGGTGCAGGGCGCATCCCGACTGCCGGGCGAGCGTGACCATCTCCTCGTACGCGTCCAGCGCCCCGGCGCCGTACGACCGGTGGTGCGGGCAGTAGTAGCCGTCGTAGTGGGCCACCACCCGGCACAGCTCGGTGAGTTCGCCGTCGGAGGCGTACATCCCCGGGGTGTAGGTCAGCCCCGACGACATCCCCACCGCGCCCTCGGCCAGGCCGCGCGCGACCTCCTCCTTCATCCGGTCCAGCTCGCGTTCCGACGGCGGCCGGTCGGTCCAGCCCATCACCATCGCCCGCACAGTGCCCTGGGGGACCAGGTAGGCGGCGTTCACCGCGATGCCCCGGTCCAGCCGGTCCAGGTACGCGCCGACCCCGCGCCAGCCGAACTCCAGGCCGTCGCCCGGGCCGTTCCACCCGGCGATCTGGGTGCGCAGCTCCTTGAGGGTGACGTCGTCCACCGGCGCGTAGGACAGTCCGTCCTGCCCCAGCACCTCCAGGGTCACCCCCTGGGCCGCCTTCGCCTCGTGCGCGGGATCCTCCAGCAGCGCGAGGTCGCTGTGCGCGTGCATGTCGATGAATCCCGGTGCCAGCGCCAGTCCCGCCGCGTCCACGACCCGCCGCCCGCCGAGCCGCCGCGACCCGTCGCCCTCCCGCCGGATCTCCGTGATGCGTCCCCGGTCCACCGCCACGTCCGCGACGTACGCCGGCCCACCGGTCCCATCCACCACCCGCGCCCCGCGCACCACCAAGTCCATGAGCAGCCGCTTCCCTTGCGAAACCGAACAGGTCCAGACCATTCTGCGCCGCGCGCACCCGGGCCGCCGCGGTGGTCGCGGGCCGGCCCGGGGCGCTCCGGGCGCAGGATCAGAAGAACGTGCGGACGTACGAGGTGACCGTGCCGTCGGCCCGGGTGACCGGGATGAGGGGCCACTTGTCGAACGTGGTGCACGGGTGCGACAGGCCGAGGGCGACCCAGTCGCCGACCTCCAGGACGTCGTCCGAGGGGACGCGCAACCAGGCGTGCTGGTCGGAGAGCTTCGCGACCTCCAGCCCCTCCGGGGCCGGCCGCGAGGAGCCGTCGCGGGCGGAGCGGACGGTGCGCGGCACCGGCAGCCCGAGGTCGTAAGGGGCGTCCCGCTTGCCGGCGTTGAGGAACGCCTGGTCCGGCGCCGGACGGGAGACCACCTGCGCCCACAGCCGGAAGGCGGGCTGCAGGTCGCCGTCCTGCGGCACCCGGTTGAACGGGGTGATCTGCCGGTAGTGGTCGTCGTCGTGGGTGACGTACGCCCCCGAGCGCAGCAGCGGCAGCACCGGCCGGGACAACTCCGGTACGTCCGTGAAGACGTCGGCGACCGCGTCGAACCACGCCGACCCGCCCGCGCTCACCAAGATCTCCGCCGCGTCCGCGAACCGGCCGGCCCGGTCCAGCGTCGCGGCCAGCCCGACCAGGCGGCGCAGGTAGGCCCGCACCCGCTCCGGATCGGCCCCGGGCACCTCGCCCTCGTAGCCGGCGACGCCCACCAGCCGCAGCGAGCCGGTCGCCGCGACCGCGGCGGCGACCGCCTCGGCCTCGGGCCCGGTACGGACGCCGGTCCGCGCGCCCTGCCCCGCGCCGAGTTCGACCACGACGTCCAGCGCCCGCCGCACGCCCGCCGCGCGCAGCGTCGCGTCCATCAACTCGACGCCGCGCAGCGAGTCGACGTAGGCGACGACCGAGAAGTCCGGGTCGGCGTCCTGCTCCGCGCCGATCCAGCGCAGGGCGGCCGCGTCGACCAGTTCGTTGGCGAGGAAGATCCGCGGCACGCCGAACGCCCGTGCCACCCGCACCTGGTGGGGCATGGCCAGGGTGATCCCCCAGGCGCCGCGAGCGAGTTGGCGGGCGAAGAGCTGCGGGGCCATCGACGTCTTGCCGTGCGGTGCGAAGCGGAGCCCGTACTTGGCGGTGTATTCCTCCAGCGCCGTCAGGTTGTGCTCCAGTGCCTCCTCGGACAGGGCGAGCACCGGCGTGCCGAAACCGCCGTCGAACAGGCTGCGGCCCTGCGCGGCCAGTTCGCCCACGGTCAGCCCCTCGGCGTCGGCCGGAACCCCCTTGAAACGATGGTCGACCCGCTCGCCGTCCAGCGCCGCGATCCGCTCGTCGATGTCCATCCACCCTCCCGGAGCGACCGGGCGGGCGTGCCGCGGCCGCGTCGTACGACCGTTGCATCCTGTGCAACGGTCGTTGCGTATCCTGTTTCCTGCTGTCTAACATCCTGGTCGGCGCGGGGTCAACGGTGGCCGGACCGCATGGCCCGGCCCGATCCGCATCGACCCAGGGCCCGGACCGATGTCCGGGCCGAAGCCGGGCCGGACCCGGAGCGACCCCGGGACGGCTCGGACCGCCGGCCCGCACGTGCCGTACCGACGAGGAGCGGAGACCCGCGTGACCGCAACGCCGCCGAGCGCCGCACGCGCCCCACGTGCCGCACGCGATGAGGGTTCCGCACGCGCCGAGGGCTCCGCGCGGGTCGACGTCGTGTGCCTGGGGGAGTCCATGGTCACCTTCGTGCCCTCGCGGCCCGGCCCGCTCGCCCAGGTCCCCTCCTTCCACCGTGCCATCGGCGGTGCGGAGTCCAACGTGGCCTGCACCCTCGCCCGCGCCGGCCACTCCACCCGCTGGGTGAGCCGGGTGGGCGCGGACGGTTTCGGCGACCACCTCGTGGACGCCATCGCCGCCGCCGGCGTCGACGTCAGCGCGGTGCAGCGCGACCCGCACCGCCCCACCGGCGTCTACTTCCGGACCGCGGCGGAGCGCGCCACCACCCTGGCCGGGCCGGCCGGCCGCGCCGAGGTCGTCTACTACCGCAAGGGTTCGGCCGCCTCCGCGCTGTCGCCCACCCTGGTCCGCCGGCGCGACGTGTGGGCCGGCCGGGTCCTGCACCTGACCGGCATCACCGGCGCCCTGTCCGCGACCTGCCGCGCCCTGATGGCCCGCCTCACCCACCGCGAACCGGGCCGCCCGCTGGTCTCCTTCGACGTCAACCACCGGCCCGCACTGTGGCACGGCGCCGACCCCTGGCAGCTCGCCGAACTGGCCCGCGGCTGCGACCTGGTCTTCGTCGGCGAGGACGAGGCGCAGGCGGCCTGGGGCCTGCCGGACGCGGACGCGGTGCGGGCCGCGCTGCCGGAGCCGGCCGTGCTCGTGGTCAAGCAGGGCGCGGCGGGCGCGACGGTCTTCACGTCGGAGGAGGCCGTGCGGACCGCGGACTCGCCCCGGGCGGGCGGCCGTTCGATCCGGCTGCGGGTTCCCGCGCCCTCCGTCGACGTGGTCGCGCACGTCGGTGCCGGCGACGCCTTCGCCGCCGGGTTCCTGTCCGCGACGCTGCGCGGGCTGCCGCTGCGGGACCGGATGCGCCACGGCCACCTGCTGGCCGCCGCCGCCCTCACGGTGCCCGACGACCTGGCGGTGCCGCCGGATCGGGCCCGGGCTGACGCGCTGGCCCTGCTGGACGACACGGCATGGGGAAGACTGCGGCTGGGCCCGGGGTGGGCGCGCGACACGGGCGGAGGGGTACCGGGATGAGCCAGACCGTGGACCGGGCGCTGAGCATCCTGCCGCTGCTCGCCGAGGGGCCGGCGGGGCTCGAACAGGTCGCCTTGCGGCTGGACGTGCACAAGTCGACCGCGCTGCGGCTGCTGCGCACCCTGCACGAACACGGTCTGGTCTACCGCCAGCAGGACCAGCGCTACCGGCTCGGCGCCCGGCTGTTCGCCCTCGCCCAGCAGGCCGTCGAGGCGCTCGACATCCGCGAGATCGCCCATCCGCACCTGGCCGCGCTCAACGAGCGCACCGGCCACACCGTGCACCTCGCCGTCTACGAGCAGGGCGAGGTGGTCTACATCGACAAGGTGGAGAGCCGCTACCCGGTGCGGATGTACTCCCGGATCGGCCGCCCCGTGGCCCTCACCGTGGCGGCCGTCGCCAAGCTGCTCCTGGCCGACCTGCCGGAGGGCGAACGCCGGACGGTCGCCGAAGGGCTGGACTACCCCCGCTACACCGCGCGTTCGACGCCGGACGCGGCCGCGTTCCTCGCCGAACTCGCCCGGGTGCGCGAGCAGGGCTGGGCGAGCGACCTCGGCGGCCACGAGGAGTCCATCAACTGCGTCGGCGCGCCGATCCACGGCCCGGACGGCCGGGTGTGCGCCGCGATGTCGCTGTCCGCACCCAACGTGGTGGTCGGCGCCGCCGAACTGCTGCGGCTGCGCCCGGTGATCCTGCGCACGGCGCAGGCGATCGGCCGGGAGCTGTGCGGCAGGAGCGAGGACGACGGGTACGACGCGGACGAGCGGTACAGCGACGTTCCGTACGGTGGCCCGGCCGATCCCGCGGACACGGCGCATCCCGCGGGCCCGGCTCACCCCGCGGCTCCGGCCCCCACCGGGGACCTGACTCATCCTGCGGATCCGGCCCACCCCGCCGATCCTGCCCACCACCACGAACCGAGCGACGAGGACAGCACCGCATGAGCGACCAGCCCAAGACCGCGATCACCCCGCCCACGCACACCGTGCCGCCCGCGCGGTTCTCGCACGGCGTCCGCAAGGGCAACATCCTCCAGGTCGCCGGCCAGGTCGGCTTCCTGCCCGCCGTGGAGGGCGTGCCGCCGACCCCCGCCGGGCCGACCCTGCGCGAGCAGGCGCGCCAGACCCTCGCGAACGTCCACTCCGTCCTGACGGCCGGCGGCGCGACCTGGGAGGACGTGGTGATGATCCGCGTCTACCTGACCGACACCGCGCACTTCGCCGAGCTGAACGAGATCTACAACGCCTACTTCGCCGATCTCCAGGAGCCCCCCGCCGCCCGCACGACCGTCTACGTCGGGCTGCCCGCCGGCCTGCTGATCGAGATCGACGCGCTGGCCGTCCTGGGGTGATCCGCGGCCGCCCCGGTCCGCGGACCCGCCACGGTCCTCGTGACGCGCCGCAGGGGCGCGGGGAGAACTCTCCGCGCCCCTGCGGCGCGTGCTGTGCGTACTGCTCGTGCAGGTCCTGCTTACGGCATCGCGTGGACGTGCGCGCCGACCGTGTTCGACCAGGAGTTGCCGTTGGAGGCGTCCCAGTTCGTGGACCAGGTCATGGCGCCGCGGATGGTGGGCCACTTGGCGGAGGGGTGGAAGCTGCCGCAACCCGTGCCGCTGGCAAGGCAGTCGAGCGCGTTGTCGACCACCGACGGGGAGACGTAGCCGGAACCGGCCGCGCTGGTCGACGCAGGGGTGCCGATGCCGACCTGGGACGGGTCGAGCCCGCTCTGGATCGCGGTGCAGGCCAGGGTCGTGATGAAGTCCACGGTGCCCTGGCTGTACACGCCGCCGTCACAGCCGTTCATCGAACCGCTGTTGTAGTACTGCGTGTTCACCACGGTGAGGATGTCCTTGATGTTCAGCGCGGTGGCCAGGTAGTCACTGGACGGCGACAGCATGTCGATCGTCTGCGGCGCCATCGTGATGATCAGCCCCGAACCCGCCTTCGTGTGCAGGCTGCGCAGCGCCTGCGACATGTAGGTCGGGTCGATCCCGTTCTCCAGGTCGATGTCGACGCCGTTGAAGCCGTAGGTCTGCATCAGGGTGTAGACGCTGTTGGCGAAGTTCGTCGCCGAGGCCGAGTCACGCACCGAGATGGTGCCGTTCTGCCCGCCGACGGAGATGACCACCTTCTTGCCCGCCGCCTGCTTGGCCGCGATGTCCGCCTTGAACTGCGCCTCGCTGTAGTTGAGCGCCGGGTCGAGGGAGAAGGTGACCGCGCCGGGCGTGCTGGTGGCGGTGGCGAAGGCCACCGCGATGATGTCGTACTGGTTCTGCACCTGCGCGAGGGTCTGCACCTGCGCGCCGTTGCTGAAGTCCTGCCAGTAGCCGGTCACCGCGTGCTTGGGCAGGTCGCTGGCCGGCGGGGTGACGGGGGTGGTGGGCGGGGTCGTCGGGGGAGTGGTGGGAGGAGTGGTCGGCGGGGTGGTGCCGGTGCCGCCCGGGCCGGACAGCGTGACGTCGTCGGCGTAGTAGGCGGGCTGGCCGTACCAGCCGTGGGTGTACACGGTCACCGAGGTGGTGCTCGCGCCGGTGGTGAAGCCGACGCTGAGCTGCGTATACGTGGAGGCACCCGGCGTCCAGGTGGACGGGTCGGTGCCGCCGGTGCCGGTCGCCCCGAGGTAGACGTACGACCCCTGCACCCAAGCGCTGAGCGTGTACGCGGAGTTGGGCTGCACGCTGATGGTCTGCGCGCACTGGCCGGTGTCGCTGTTGGACGGGGTGGCCTTGAGCGCGGTCGACCCGGAGTGCACCGGGCTGGTGACGGTTGCGCCGCTGCCGGCCGTGCATGTCCAGCCGGAAAGTCCGCTCTCGAAACCGGAGTTGGCCACCAGGTTGGTGGTGGCGGCGTCGGCGGCGCCCTGCGAGACCAGCGCGACGGCGGAGCCGACGACCGCGGCGGCGCTCAGCCCGGCGATCACCCGGCGCTTGAGGATTCCTCTCGACTTCGCATGACTCGCTCGATTCGCGTGCGATGCACGTTCCACGACTGCCTCCTGGGGGCAAGGAGTTGGGGGGTGGTGGGGTGTGCGGGTGTGCGGGTTGCCCGGATCACCGTGAATGACATGGACACACGTAGTAGGGAGAAAGTTGGTCCAGACCAATGGGGTTGTCAAGACCTCTGCCGGACACCGGTCGTTCACCGGCACTGATCCGCAACTTTCCGCGCCCAACCCGCTACACATCGATAAGCTGACGACCGCGTACGGCCAGGCGGACCCGGCTCGCCCCGGACCGCCGCGCGCAGATGGGGAGGGGTGCCGCATGCCGAGCGTCATCACGGTCACCTCGGACGACCTCGCGCTCCCGCTGGAGGAGCTGGTGGTGCGCACCTCCACCGCCCTGGACACCCACGGCCACCTGATCGCCCTCGCCCCCGCCGAGCCGGACGACCCCGCCCGGCGCCGGATGCACACCGTGCGGTCCGCCCTGGAGGGCGACCGGATCGCGATCGTGCCGCTGACCCTGCCGCCGCTGGCCCGCACCCTGCTCGGCGAGCAGTTGCGGCAGCTGTCCGGCACCGACCTCGGGCCCGGCGTGCTGGCCGGCGCCGCCCGGCTGCTGTCGTACTACCTGCACTCCGGCGCGCTGCTCGCCTCGGTCAGCAAGCTGGACCGGGTGCCGGTCACCGTCGGCAGCCACGTCAAGTCCCTCGTCCCCGGGCGGCACTTCGCGGTGGTGGCGCACCCGGAGGCGTACCTGGGCGAGGCCGACCCGGCGCACGTGCCGCCCGGCCCCGGCTACCAGACGCAGCTCGCCGTGGCGGGCACGGGCCTCGACCCCGGCTGGATCACCGGTCCGCTCGCCGCCGGCTGGCACACCCAGCATCTGCGCGAGGTACCGCTGCCGCCCGACTCGGCGCGCTGGTGGGGCACTTCGCGGCTGGTCGAGTTCACCGCGTACATCGCCGACGTCGGCATGCTCTACCAACTCGTCACCTCGGTACGGCGCGACACCTGCACCTGGTGCGGGCTCGAAGTGATCGGCGACCAGTGCCTGTTCTGCGCCACCCGGCTCGGTGAGCGCAACGCCCCGGCCAAGCACGCCGCCCGCCTGCCCGGGCGCGCGGTCGAGACCCCCCGCCGCCCCCAACTCCTCTCATCGCTCGGTCTTCCTGCTCGCTCGCTCCATGGACGGCCCCCTGTCCCGCCGGACCCCGCGAGCTCGGGCGTCAGCCCTCGACAACCCCACAAGCGATAGGTCCGCCCCTCCATGAACTCACGTCAGCGCCGTGGCGTCGTCCTCCTGGTGGTCTCCGTGGTCTGCGCGGTGGCCGCCTTCGCCGGGGTGCTCGCCGTCGTCAGCAACGCCCGTTCGCAGGTGGGCCAGAAGGTCACGGCGTACGAACTGTCCTCGGACGTGCCCGCGTACACCGCGCTGGACTCCTCCAAGGTGCACCGGATAACGATGCCGAAGCGCTGGCTGCCGGACACCGCCGTGCGCGACCTCGGCCAGTTCCAGGGGAAGATCGCCGCGGTGCCGCTGAAGAAGGGCTCCCTGCTGGAGTCCGACATGGTCGCCGCCCGGCCCGAACTCAAGCCCGGGCAGATGGAGATCGCCATCATGATCGACGCGGAGACCGGCGTGGCGGGAAAGATCACCCCCGGCGCGCGGGTCAACATCTTCGCCACCTTCGCCGGCCGCAAGGACACCGACCCCGACGTCTCGAAGATCATCGTGGCGGGCGCGCAGGTCATCGACGTCGGCCAGATCAAGGCGTTCGACAAGAACGAGGACGCCCAGCGGCTCTCCGAGGAGGGCGTCCCGATCACCTTCGCGCTCGACGCGGAGGACGCCCAACGCGTCGCCTACGCCGAGTCGTTCGCCGAGCACGTCCGGCTCGCCCTGGTCGCCCCCGGCGACACCGCGGCCCCGCCGCAGAGCGACCGCACCTACACGCTGTCCGGCGACACGGCCGCGCCGTCCGCTTCCGGCGGCGCCCGATGAGGCCGGGGGCGGCGCGGGAGGCGCGGGCCCGGGTGGCGGCGCGGGTGCCGTCGGGGTCACCGGCGGCGGTCGCCGCATCCGGCGGTCCGGAGCGGGGAGGGCGGAGATGACCGTACGCATCCTGGCCGGCACCGCCGACCCCGACGCCGCCCGCGCGCTGCTCGGGCTGCTCGGGCAACTCCCGGGCGCCGAGCCGGCGCCCGCGCTGCCGAACTCCACCGCGCTGCTCGACACGCTCGCCCGCGCCGCCGAGGCCGGCGTCGACGAGCTGCCCGAAGTCGTCGTCGTGCACGACCTGATCGGGCCGATGCCCGCGCTCGACCTGGTACGCGACGTGGCGTTGCGCTTCCCCGCGGTGGGCGTGGTGCTGCTCACCGCCGACCCGAGCCCGGCGATGCTGGCCTCCGCGATGAACGCCGGAGCCCGGGGCGTGATCGGGATGCCCCTCTCCTACGACGAGTTGGGCGCCCGGGTGGAGGCCGCCGCGTCCTGGGCGGCCGGCGTGCGCCGCCACCTCGCACCCGGACGGGCCGCGCTGCCCGCGGTCGCCGGCGGCACCCTGGTCGCCGTGGCCGGTGCCAAGGGCGGCGTCGGCACCACCGTCACCGCCGTCCACCTCGCGCTGGCCGCCCAGGCCTCGGGCCGCTCCACCGCTCTGGTCGACCTGGACCTGCAGGGCGGCGACGTCGCGTCCTTCCTCGACGTCCAGTTCCGCCGCTCCGTCGCCGACCTCGCCGACATCGCCGATGTCTCCTCCCGCGTCCTGCACGACGCGATGTACGTCCACGAGTCCGGGCTCGCCCTGCTGCTCGCCCCCGCCGACGGCGAGCGCGGCGAGGACGTCACCGACCGCGCCGCGCGGCTGGTCCTGGCGGCCCTCCGGCAGCGGTACGAAGTGGTCGTGGTGGACTGCGGCACCCAGGTCACCAGCGCGAACGCGGTCGCGGTCGAGACCGCCGACACCGCCGTGCTGGTCACCACCCCCGACGTCGTCGCGGTGCGCGCCGCCAAGCGCATGGTGCGGATGTGGGACCGGCTGCAGATCCGCAAGCCGCAGGACACCACCACCGTGGTCAACCGGCACACCCGCGGCAGCGAGATCCAGCCCTCGCTGATCGGCCGGATCACCGGCACCCGGATCGCCGAGTCCGCCGTCCCGGCCGCGTTCCGCGAACTCCAGCCCGTCATCGACGCGGGGCGGCTGCACGACCTGGACGGGCGCTCCACCGTACGTGCCGGCATCTGGTCGCTGGCAGGGGAGTTGGGCCTGGTCACCGGCGCGACGCCGCCCGGCGGGCGGTCCGGCGGCCGGCGGCTGCGGCGGGCCGAGCGGGACCGCGGCCAGGTCACCCTGGAGACCCTGGGCATGACCCCGGTCATCCTGATCACCCTCATCCTCGTGTGGCAGGCCGTCCTGGCCGGCTACACCTTCACCCTCGCGGGCAACGCCGCCGACCAGGCCGCACGGGCCGCGGCCGTCGGCGCCGACTCCGACGCGGCCGCCCGCAGCGACCTCCCCGGCGCCTGGGCGTCCGACCTCCAGGGCCCCACCGTCGCCCGCTCCGGCGGCCAGGTCTCCGTCACCCTCGGCCTCAAGGTCCCGGTGCTCTTCCCCGGTGCCATCGACTTCCCCGTCACCGTCCACGGCCACGCCAGCACCGTCGACGAGACCGCGGGCGAGGGAGGCACCCCATGAGAACCCTCTGCGCGGCGCCGGGAACGCCCTCCCCGGCCGCTCCGGGTCCTGCCGTGGCCGCGGCGGGCCCCTCCCCGGCCGCCTCGACCTCCGCCGCGAGCGGACCGGCCCGCACCCGCGGGCGCCGCTCGGCCGGGCAGGCGTCGCTGGAGTACCTCGGCATGCTGCCGTTCCTGCTGCTCATCGCCCTCGCGGGCATCCAGCTCGGGATCGCCGCGTACTGCGGGTCGCAGGCGGGCACCGCGGCGCGAACGGCCGCCCGCACCGCGGCACTTCCCGGGGCCGAGGGGGGCCAGGGTCCGGGCCGGACCGCCGGTGAGAACGCGGTCAGCGGCTGGGTGGACCCGGACATCTCGTTCCCGGTGGACAGCGACGCGACCGTCACCGCGGAAGCCACCGTGCGCATCCCGTCGGTGCTGCCCGGCGTGCACCTGTTCGGGCCGGTGCACCGCGACGCGACCATGCCGAAGGAGGACTGGACGCCGTGAGCCTGCGCGCCCGCCTCGCCGTCGAAGAGGCCACCCCGCAGACCCAGGAGGGCCACCTCGTGGCCGTCTACCGGGCCAAGCTGCTCCAGGAGATCGACCTCGCCGAGATGTCGGCGCTCGCCGCGGCCGAGCGCCGGGCCCGGCTGGAACGCGTCCTCGGCCACATCATCAGCCGCGAGGGCCCGGTGCTCTCGACGGCCGAACGCGCCGCGCTGATCCGCCGGGTGGTCGACGAGGCGCTGGGCCTCGGCATCCTCGAACCGCTGCTGGAGGACCCCTCCGTCACCGAGATCATGGTCAACGGCCCGGACCGGATCTACGTCGAACGCGGCGGCCGGGTCGAGCAGGTACCGGCCCGGTTCTCCTCCGCCGACCAGCTGCTGCAGACCATCGAGCGCATCGTGTCCACCGTCAACCGCCGCGTGGACGAGTCCAATCCGATGGTCGACGCCCGGCTGCCCTCCGGCGAGCGGGTCAACGTCATCATCCCGCCGCTCTCCCTGACCGGCCCCACCCTGACCATCCGCCGCTTCCCGCGCGCCTACACCCTGCACGAGCTCATCGGCCTGGGCACCCTCGACGAGCACATGCTGCTCCTGCTGTCCTCGTTCGTCCGTGCCAAGTGCAACATCATCGTCAGCGGCGGCACCGGCTCCGGCAAGACCACCCTGCTCAACGCGCTGTCCGGGCTGATCCCCGACGGCGAGCGGATCATCACCGTCGAGGACGCCGCCGAACTCCAGCTCCAGCAGGATCACGTGATCCGGCTGGAGTCCCGCCCGCCGAACGTCGAGGGCGAGGGCCGCATCACCATCCGCGACCTGGTGCGCAACTCGCTGCGGATGCGCCCCGACCGCATCATCGTCGGCGAGGTCCGCGGCGGCGAGACCCTCGACATGCTCCAGGCGATGTCCACCGGCCACGACGGCTCGCTGGCGACCGTGCACGCCAACTCCGCCGAGGACGCCGTCCTGCGGCTCCAGACGCTCGCCTCGATGAGCGAGGTCAAGATCCCCTTCGAGGCGCTGCGCGACCAGATCAACTCGGCCGTCGACGTGCTGGTCCAGCTGCACCGGCACGTCGACGGCACCCGCCGGATCGCCGAGATCGCGGTGCTGTCCTCCCGCGGCCGCGACACCTTCCGGCTCACCTCGGCCACCCGCTTCCGCGCCGAACCCCTCGGCGTCGACCGGATCGTCCGCGGCTGGTACGAGCACCGGCCGCTGCCCCGCGAGATCGGCGACCGGCTCCATCTCGCCGGCGAGCACGTCCCGGCCGCGTACGGCGTCGGCGCCACCGAACTCGAACTCGACAGCCGGGAGGCGAAGTGAGGACCCTCGCGAGCACCCAGTTCGCCTCCGGGCCCTACCCGTTGCTCGTGCTCGGCGTGGCCACCGTCGCGCTCGCCCTCGGCGTCTGGGGCGTGCATGCCTGGTGGGGCGGCCGCGCCGACCGCGCCGCCCTGGTCGAGCGCCTCGCCGGCGACTTCGGCGACGGGCGGGCCCGGCAGCCCGCCTTCGCCGCGCTGGACCGCCGGGTCCGCCGCTACGCCTGGGGCCGCCGGCTGGCCGGACGGCTCGCCGCCACCGGCACCGGCCTCACCCCGGGCCAGTTCACCGCCGCGGTGGCCGGCGTCGTCGTCGCCGCGTGGGTCGTCGCCGCGACGCTGCTCGCCCCGTTCTTCGGCCCGATCGCCGCACTCATCGCCCTGTGGGCGGGCCTGTCCTTCCTCTCCTGGCGCCGGCGCATCCGCACCGAGCGGTTCATCGCCCAACTCCCGGAGCTCGCCCGGGTGCTGGCCAACGCCACCCAGGCCGGCCTGGCGCTGCGTACCGCGGTCTCCATGGCGGCGGAGGAGCTGGAGGCGCCCGCGGGCGAGGAGTTGAAGCAGGTCTCGGACGCGATGGCGCTCGGCCACTCCGTCGAGGACGCCCTCGGGGAGCTCCAGCAGCGCCTGCCCAGCCGCGAGTTGATCGTGCTGGTGTCCACCCTCGTGCTGTCCAGCCGGGCCGGTGGCTCCGTCGTGGAGTCGCTGCGCAACCTCACCGTCACCCTGGAGGAGCGCAAGGAGACCCGCCGCGAGATCCGTACCCAGATGTCCCAGGTCACCGTCACCGCCTACGCGGTCCCGGTGATCGGCATCGGATCGCTGCTGCTGCTCAACCGGATCCTGCCCGGCTCGCTCAGCGCCATGACCGGCTCCGGGATCGGCCGGGTCTGCGTCCTGGTCGCCCTCGCCCTGTACGTCGTCGGCTTCGCGCTCATCCGCCGGATGTCCCGGATCGACGTGTGAGGAGCCTGCCGCGATGACCCTGATCGGACTCGGACTCGCCGTCGTCCTCGCCGCCGCCGCGACCGGCGTCGTGTACGCCATCGGCCTGCTGCGCGCCGACGCCAAGCTGCCCGACGACCTCGCGCTCGCGCTGGAGGTCGGCCGCACCCGCACCACCCGCACCGGCAATGCCATCGACCGCGTCGGCATGCGCTGGGCGCCCACGGTGCTGCGCATGATGGGCCCGGCCCGGATCGCCCGGATGCGCGCCCGCATCGACCACGCCGGCCACCCCTACGGCCTCACCGTCGAGCGGTACGCCGCCCGCCGCGCGGTGTACGGCTTCCTCGGCGGGCTCGCGGCGCTGGCCCTGTTCAGCCGCGGGAACTGGTTCCTGGCGCTCCTGCTGCTCTGCTATGCCTGGTGGTGGGCCGACCTCGGCCTCTGGCTCGCCGTCCGCCGCCGCCGCGACGACATCGAGCGCACGCTGCCGGACTTCCTCGACGTCCTTGCGGTGGTGGTCAGCGCGGGCCTCGGATTCCGGCAGGCCCTGGAACGGGTCAACTCCGTCTACCAGGGGCCCTGGTCCGACGAGATCCGCGTCGCGCTGCGGCAGATGGACGTCGGGGTCAGCCGCCGCGACGCCTTCGACCAGCTGCGCAAGCGCAACCGCAGCGACCAGGTGGGGCAGTTCGTCACCGCGCTCCAGCAGGGTGAGGAGCTCGGCGCCCCCATCGCCCGTACGCTGCTGCAGATCGCCACGGACATGCGGCGCACCGAGGCCCAGAACGCCCGCCGCCGCGCCGCCCGCATGGTGCCCCGCGCGACCGGCGTCATCACGCTCCTGCTCGTCCCGGCCACCATGATCCTGCTCATCGCGGGCACGGTCATCGGCTCGCAGATCCACTTCGGCGATCTCTTCGGGAGCGGGTGAGGCGGTTGTTTTGCGTGAACGGGGTACGACAGAGCGTGAGTTCGCGTCATGCTGGCCCAAAGGGCACCGATTCGCCCGGCACGACCAGCGGAACCAGCGAGAGGCGGTGCGCCGTGCCCCCCGAACCCGACCGGCCGTACACGGCCGCCGCGACCAGCAGCCAGGTGATCAGGAATGGGGCGAGCAAGCATGAACAGGTGGGTTCTCCAGCACTGCACGGACGCCGAGGTCTGGCTCCGCACCCGCACGGACCGGCTGACGGCCCGCCTCTCCGCCCGGGCGGCGGACCGCTCCGACCGCGGCCAGACGTCCTTCGAGTACCTGGGGATCGCGGTGGTGATCGCCGTGATCATCGGGGTGCTCGCGGGCACGACGGACATCGGTACGAAGATCAAGGACGCCATCACCAACACCATCAACAAGATCACCAGCGGCAGCGGCAAGTAGGACGGTTCGGTGACGACAGAGGCCAGACGGTAGGTATCTACATCGTCGCCATGGGAGCTCTGTTCTTCCTGGCCTTCGCGTACTTCGCGGTCGGACAGGCGACCAACCTCCGGAGCAAGGCCCAGACGGCCGCCGACGCCTCGGCGCTCGCGGCGGCCCGGCAGAACCGCGACGAGGTCAAGACCGCGTTCCTCAATGCTCTGGACAGCGGCGACGACAGCCTGCTGGGACGCCTGCTCAGCGACGCGGGGACCGACGACATCGCGGCCTGCCAGGCCGCGCGCACCTACGCCGGTGACAACCACGCCACGGTGCAGCAGTGCGACCGGGCCGGCAGCGGGGTGGGCTACACCGTCTCCGTCATCACCGACGACACGGTGGGCAGTTCGGTGATCGACGGCACCGACTCGAAGCAGGCCACGGCCGCGGCCACGGCGGTCGTCGAGCCGCGCTGCTCCCTCGGCTCCGACGCCACCGACGGCCACACGATCCGATTCTCCTGTGACGGCGGCCCGTTGACCATCGATCCGACCGCCACGGGCTTCACGCTGGATCTGTCGGACTTCTACTCGGTCCACCTGACCAAATGACCACCCAACGAGCAGCGAGGGAACGGGGAGCGATGAGGTACGGGCGCAGGGCGACGACCGCGGTGGCATGCGCGGCCGTCGCTGCCATGTCGCTGGCGGGTTGCGGCGGTGGCGGCGGCGACAAGAAGGGCGACGACAAGCCCTCCTCGGCGACCAGTAGTTCGGCGAAGGCGTCGGGAGGCGAGGGCGCGCAGTCGCCCTCGCCCAGCGCGACGCAGGTCCTCGCGCAGATCAGGGGCGAGAAGGACATCGAGGTGACCATCAACTCCGCGGTGCGCGACTCGGGCGGATTCGTCACCGTGGAGGGTGAGGTCACCAACAACGGGACGGAGCAATTCGACGCCAACGACTGGGTGGGCAACGAGACCGCGCTCGCGGCCTCCGGTGCCTCCGTCGCCGGTGCCGTCCTCGTCGACGAGGCGGGCAAGAAGCGTTACTACGTTCTGCGGGACACCGAGGGCAAGTGCCTGTGCACCATGAAGCTGCTGTCGATCCAGCCCAAGGAGACCCGCCCCTTCTTCGCCCAGTTCCCCTCCCCTCCGGAGACCACCACCTCCGTCGAGTTCGAGCTCCCGACCATGCCCCCTGCCAAGATCTCCATCTCCGAGGGGTGATCCCGCTGTGACCCGCACCCCGCAGCCCCGCCGGGCCGTCGCCGCAGGCGCCGGCGCGACCGCCACCGCCGCCGTGCTCGTGCTGGTGTGCGCCCTCCCCGCCGGGGCCGACCCGAATCCGCCGCCGAGCGCGGGCGAGCCCACGCCCAGCGCCCCGGTGCAGATCGACCCGAAGTCGCCGGACCTGAAACTGCCGGAGGGCGCGACGCTGGCGCCGCCCAAGGTGCTGGACATCGTGTCGGTGACGGACCAGGGCTCGGTCTCGGCGAGCCAGCCCGAGGAGCGCCAGGAGACGTCGAACACGACGGTGACGTACGCCCTCCAGGCCGAGGTGGTGTTCACGAAGGACAGTGCGAAGCTCTCGCCGAGCGCGACGTCGCGGATCCAGGCGATCGCGGGCGACATCAACGCGAAGCACGTCACCTCACCCATCCGTGTCTTCGGGTTCACCGACAACCTCGGCAGCAGCGCGCACGGCGAGGTGCTGTCCAAGCAGCGCGCCACCGCGGTGTACAACGTGCTGGCCGCGCAGCTGGCGTCACTGGGCGACCCGGACCACACCTTCCAGGTCCGCGGCTACGGCGAGGACTACCCGATCGCCGACAACTCCTCCGAAAGCGGCCGGCGCGAGAACCGCCGGGTGGAGATCACCTTCACCCCGCCCGCGTCGTAGCGTTGCGGAACACCGGCCGGGGCGCGGTACGGTGGAATCCCCCCCTCGGGCCGGTTCGCGATCCCCCCCTGCGAACCGGCCCGTTCTCGTTCACCGCGCTTTGGCTGCTCCGCGGACCCCGCTCGCCCGCCGGGGCCGGCCCCGCTCAGTCCGGCAACCCCAGGGTGACGCCCTTCGCCACGCCCCATTGCGCGAAGGCGCCCGCCTCGGCCTCCAGGACGTGGCGGGCCCGTAGCCGGGGGCGGCCGACGCGGCCGGGCGGCATGGTGCGGACCGCGAGGACGCGCAGCCGCCGGTCGAGGTAGGCCACGTCGATGGCGAAGCGCATCCGGACCGTGTGGATGCTGGACGCGGGGGTGAGCAGCAGGGCGCCGTCGAGGCCGTCCCGGCCCAGCAGGCCGCGGGTACGGGCGCGGTAGGAGGCGGCGACCCGCAGCGGTACCTCGGCGGCCGGCGTCCGCAGCAGGCCCTCGCCGTCCCGCAGGCGTCGGCGCATGTCCGTCCTTCCGGTCCCCTCCCGAGCGGCGCGACCGCACGTGTACGGTCGGCCCGGTGCATGTCTATCTCATCGTGGGCGCCGCCGTCTGGGGAATAGCCGTCGGCCTTCTCCTGCCGCGCGCCGCCTACCGGTTGGCGGTCACCGCGGGGGAGCCCTGGGCGGCGGCCTGCCCCGCGGGGCACCCGGTCCGCGGCTGGCTCGGCCCGGCCCGCTGCGGGCGGTGCGCCGAGGGACAGCGGCGGTACGGAGCCGGTCACGGTGCCGCGCTCGGCTGCGCGCTGGTGTGCGCGGCGCTGGGCTGGCGGGTGGGCGGGCACCCCGAACTCGCGGTGTGGCTGCTGCTGGTGCCCGTCTGCGGCGTGCTCGCCCGGGTCGACCTCTCCGTCTTCCGGCTGCCCGACGTGCTCACCCTCCCCGCGCTCGGGCTGACCGCGGTCCTCCTCGGCGGCGCCGCCCTGCTGCCCTCCCATGAGGGCTCCTGGCCGCGCGCGCTGATCGCCGCCGCGGTCCTCGGGCTGCTCTACGCCGTCCTGTTCCTCATCAACCCGGCCGGCATGGGCTTCGGCGACGTCAAACTCGCCCCCACCCTCGGGCTCGTCCTCGGCTGGTACGGCTGGGGCGCGGTCATCACCGGCACCTTCGCCGGGTTCCTGCTCGGCGCCCTGGTCGGGCTCGTCCTCATCGCCACCCGCCGCGCGACCCGCAAGACCGCCATGCCCTTCGGGCCGTTCATGCTCCTGGGCACCCTGGCGGCGGTCCTCCTGATGCCCTGACCGCCCCGGGCGCCCCCGCGCCGATGCGACTCCTCCCGCGGCAGGCGGGGGAGGAGCCGCACCGGACCAGGGGCGCCCGGGGCGAAGCGGTCACGCCTCGCTGCTGACGGACCAGATGTTGACGCCCTCGGGCTCCACCGCGTGCTTGTCGATCTCCGCGAGTTCCTCCGTGGAGAGCGGCGGCGCCCCCACCGCGGCGACGTTCGCCTCCAGTTGGGCGACGGACGACGCGCCGATCAGGGCGGAGGTGACGCGGGGGTCGCGCAGCACCCAGGACAGCGCGAGCTGCGCCAGGGACTGGCCGCGGCCGGCCGCGACGTCGTTGAGCGCGCGCAGCCGCTTGATCGTCTCCTCGTTGACCAGGTTCGGGTCGAGGGACTTGCCCTGCGCGGCGCGGGAGTCGGACGGGATGCCGCCGAGGTAGCGGTCGGTGAGCAGCCCCTGGGCCAGCGGCACGAAGCCGATGCAGCCCATGCCCTCCTCGTCGAGGACGTCGAGCAGGCCGTCGTTCTCCACCCAGCGGTTGATCATGGAGTAGGACGGCTGGTGGATCAGGGCGGGCACGCCCAGCTCGCGCAGGATGCGCGCGGCCTCGCGGGTGCGCTCGGGCCCGTAGGAGGAGATGCCGACGTACAGCGCCTTGCCCTGCTGGACCGCGGAGGCGAGGGCGCCCATCGTCTCCTCGAGCGGGGTCTCCGGGTCGAAGCGGTGGGAGTAGAAGATGTCGACGTAGTCCAGGCCCATCCGGGACAGCGACTGGTCGAGCGAGGCGCGCAGGTACTTGCGCGAGCCCCACTCGCCATAGGGGCCCGGCCACATGTCGTAGCCGGCCTTCGTGGAGATCACCAGCTCGTCGCGGTAGGCACGGAAGTCCTGCGCGAAGAGGGTGCCGAAGTTGGCCTCCGCGGCGCCGTAGGGCGGGCCGTAGTTGTTGGCCAGGTCGAAGTGGGTGACGCCGAGGTCGAACGCGCGCCGCAGGATGGCCCGCTGCGAGTCGAGCGTGCGGTCGTCGCCGAAGTTGTGCCACAGACCGAGCGAGATCGCGGGGAGCTTGAGGCCGCTGCGCCCGGTGCGGCGGTACTCCATCGAGTCGTAGCGCTCGTCGGAGGCGCGGTAGAGGTGTCGAATGTTCACCGCCCCTGCTTATCACGAGCGGTTGAAGTGTCTACTATCAGCTGCCGTCCGGGCGCCGCCCCGGTTCGTCCGTACGGTCGTTCGCGCAGTACTGTGGCCGCTCGGGCGACGAGCACATGAGGGGCTGGTACGCGATGAATCTGCGCGACCTGGTGTATGGGCTGTACTCCCACCGGGTGGAACGCCGGATCGACGTGTCGCAGACCCCCAAGCACATCGGCGTGATCCTGGACGGCAACCGGCGCTGGGCGAAGGCGTCCGGCGGCAGCCCCGAGCAGGGCCACCGGGCCGGCGCGGACAAGATCGCCGAGATGCTCGGCTGGTGCGAGGAGACCGGCGTCGAGGTGGTCACCCTGTGGCTGCTGTCCACCGACAACCTGGACCGGCCGGCCGACCAGCTGGTGCCCCTGCTGGGCATCATCGAGGACGCGGTCACCGAGCTGGCCGCCGCCGGGCGGTGGAAGGTGCACCACGTCGGCACCATGGACCTGCTGCCCGCGCGCACCCAGGGCGTGCTGAAGGAGGCCGAGCAGGCCACCGACGGCCAGGAGGGCATCCTGGTCAACGTGGCGGTCGGCTACGGCGGCCGGCAGGAGATCGCCGACGCGGTCCGCTCGCTGCTGCACGAGCACGCCGGGCGCGGCACGTCCATCGAGGACCTGGCCGAGATCCTGGACGTCGAGCACATCTCCGAGCACCTCTACACGCGCGGCCAGCCGGACCCGGACCTGGTCATCCGCACCTCGGGCGAGCAGCGGCTGTCGGGGTTCATGCTGTGGCAGAGCGCACACTCGGAGTACTACTTCTGCGAGGTCTTCTGGCCCGCGTTCCGCAAGGTGGACTTCCTGCGGGCGCTGCGCGACTACGCTGCCCGGCACCGCCGGTACGGCGCCTGAGCACGCGGACTCCGAGGTGAGCGCTCCGTGGCGGGGCGATGACCGTCGGGTGACTGTCCCATGCATCCGCATGCGGGTGGCGGATCCAGGGCATATCACTGGCAGACCGGCATCCGGACCTTGGCTGCCGGACCGCAAGACTCACCTCTCCCGAGGGGGTTCGTCCACACGTGGTGACCAGCAAGAATCGCCGTGATCACGACCGGCGCACGTATGTACTCGACACCAGCGTGCTGCTGGCCGACCCCAACGCCTTCACCCGTTTCGACGAGCACGAGGTCGTGCTGCCGGTCGTCGTGGTGTCGGAGTTGGAGGCCAAGCGCCACCACCCGGAGCTCGGCTACTTCGCCCGCCAGGCGTTGCGCACGCTCGACGAGTTCCGGATCCGGTACGGCAGGCTCGACGCGCCGATCCCGATCGGCGACATCGGCGGCACGCTCAGGGTCGAGCTCAACCACTCGGACCCCGGGGTGCTGCCCGCGGGGTTCCGGTTGGGCGACAACGACTCGCGCATCCTCGCCGTCGCCCGCAACCTGCAGGCGGAGGGGTACGACGTCACGGTCGTCTCCAAGGACCTGCCCCTGCGGGTGAAGGCGTCCTCGGTCGGCCTGCTGGCCGAGGAGTACCGCGCGGAACTCGCCATCACCTCCGGCTGGACCGGGATGGAGGAGTTGCAGATCGGCGCCGAGGACGTGGACGCCCTCTTCGCACAGGAGGTCATCGATCTGCCCGAGGCGGCGGATCTGCCGGTGCACACCGGGCTGGTGCTCCAGTCCGAGCGCGGCAAGGCGCTGGGCCGGGTCACCGAGGACGGCCGGGTCCGGCTGGTGCGCGGCGACCGGGAGGCGTTCGGCATCCACGGCCGCAGCGCCGAGCAGCGGATCGCGCTGGACCTGCTGCTGGACCCGGAGGTCGGCATCGTGTCGATGGGCGGGCGGGCCGGCACCGGCAAGTCCGCGCTCGCCCTCTGCGCGGGCCTGGAGGCGGTCCTGGAGCGCCGCCAGCACCGCAAGGTGATGGTCTTCCGCCCGCTGTACGCGGTCGGCGGGCAGGAGTTGGGCTATCTGCCGGGCAGCGAGGCGGAGAAGATGAGCCCGTGGGCCCAGGCGGTCTTCGACACCCTCGCGGCGGTGACGTCGAAGGAGGTCATCGAGGAGGTGGTGGCGCGCGGCATGCTGGAGGTGCTGCCGCTCACCCACATCCGGGGCCGCTCGCTGCACGACGCGTTCGTGATCGTCGACGAGGCCCAGTCGCTGGAGCGGAACGTCCTGCTGACCGTGCTGTCCCGGATCGGGGCCGGTTCGCGGGTCGTGCTCACCCACGACGTGGCCCAGCGCGACAACCTCCGCGTGGGGCGGTACGACGGAGTGGTGGCGGTGGTGGAGAAGCTGAAGGGCCATCCGCTCTTCGCCCATGTGACGCTCAGCCGTTCGGAGCGGTCGCCGATCGCCGCACTCGTCACCGAGATGCTCGAGGAGACCGGCGCCTGACCGTTGCCCGTATCTGTCCGATAATCAGGCGAGTTGAGACTGCTGCGTCCGGGAAACCGGGCGCAGCAGCTTAGCGTTCGGGGGCCGCGCGCACAGGTAATTACCTCCGTCCGCAGCATGTGAAGTTTGCCACTCAACCGGAAATTGCCGCGCGGCGTCGGAGTACGGCAGGGTGTGAGGCTGTCAGGCCCCGCTCGTGGCACTCCCGTACCCCTCGGGGCGCGGGATCGCACCACCCACAAGTCAACATCGACGCCACGAGCCGCCCGAGCACCACGCGGACCCCGCAGGGGAATTCGCACCGGGCCAGTACCCCCGTGACCGCCCGGCCCGTACGGCGGACCGGCCCAGGGGGACCGAGCCAGGGGCACGATTCCGTCCGTGCGGTCACCAAGCGGGCGATTCCGGAAGGAAACCGTGTGAGCCGGATCTCGGTCCGGGGACTCGCGGTGGCGTCAGCCACTGCGGTCACCACAGTGGGCGCCGTGGTAGGCGTCGCGTCGGGTGCAGACCAGGGCAGCGGCACCGCCGAGCAGCCCGTCGAAGCCGCAGGCACGACCACCCTCCTCGCAGACATCCCCGCCGGCCAGCAGGTGCAGCAGGCGTCGTTGACGGAGCAGGTCCAGGCTCAGTCCGACGCCGCCGATGCCTCGGCCCGGCAGTCCGCGGAGCAGGCAGCCCGCGTCCAGGCCGCGAAGGACGCCGCCAAGAAGAAGAAGGCGGACGACGCAGCGGCGGCCAAGGCGGCCCAGATCAAGGCGGAGTCCGGCACGGGCGACGCGAGCGCGACCTTCTCGATCCAGGCGTCCTACACCACCGCGCAGGTGCAGGCGATGGCGAAGGAGATCGTCGGCAGCGGCCAGTACATGTGCTTCTCCAACATCGTCACGCGCGAGAGCGGCTGGAACTACACGGCCACCAACGCCTCCAGCGGTGCCTACGGGCTCGTCCAGGCGCTGCCCGGTTCCAAGATGGCCTCGGCGGGCGCCGATTGGCAGACCAATCCGGCCACGCAGATAAAGTGGGGCCTGAACTACATGAACAGCCGGTACGGCAGTCCCTGTGACGCCTGGCAGTTCTGGCAGGTCAACCACTACTACTAGAGCCCGGCTGCGGACTCGCCTCGCCGATCCGGCCGCCTCCGGCGGCCGGATCAACCCTGATCCCGGGTAACGTCGTCTTCCACAGCAGTGCCACGGACGGCCAAGGGGTCAGGGGGAGAGCGATGCCGGAGAAACGCCACTGGAGCGCCACGCTCGCGTCCGCTCTGGCGAACCTCGCAGGCCGGCTGGACGAGCGACACGCCACTGTCTCCGCGCGCGACGCGGAGTTCCGGGGGGCCGTGAATGACACGGCCCCCTCTGGCATGCCCGCCGCACCCGCACCCGCGCCGGCCGCGCCCGGCCCCGCCGTGCAGCAGCAACCTCCGGCCGGCACCGAGACCGTCGCCGACCCGGCGTCGGTGCCGGTGCAGGCGGCGGTCTCCGACGCGACCGCGCCGCCGGTGCCGGCGCGTACCGCGCCCGTGCTGAACCCGGTCGCGGTCGTGCCGTGGAGCATGCGGGTCGCCGCCGAGATCGGCTGGCGGCTGCTGATCCTGGCCGGCACCGTGTGGGTGCTGATGCGGGTGATAGGCGCGGTCCGGCTGGTGGTGCTGGCGTTCGTCGCCGCGCTGCTGATCACCGCGCTGCTCCAGCCGTTCGTGGCCCGCTTGAAGCGGATGGGGGTGCCGCGCGGGCTGGCCACCGCGATGGTCTTCATCGGCGGCTTCATCGTGATGGGCCTGGTCGGCTGGTTCGTGGTCTGGCAGGTGATGGACAACATCGACAACCTGTCCTCAAGCCTCCAGGACGGTATCGACCAGGGGAAGAAGTGGCTGCTCAACAGCCCCTTCCACGTCACCGACGACCAGATCAACCAGGTCGCCAACAACCTCAGCAACGCCCTCGGGCACAACACCAAGCAGATCACCGACGCGGGCCTGCAAGGCGTCACGGTCATCGTCGAGTTCCTGACCGGTGTGCTGCTGGCGATGTTCAGCACCCTGTTCCTGCTCTACGACGGCCCGAACATCTGGAACTGGGTGCTGCGGCTGTTCCCCGAGGACGCGCGGGTCGGACTGGCCGAGGCCGGGCCGCGGGCCTGGCGCACCCTGACGCTCTACGTGCGCGGCACCGTGATCGTCGCGATGATCGACGCGATCTGCATCGGCGTCGGCATCTTCTTCCTCGGCGTGCCGATGGCGGTGCCGCTGGCCGTCGTCATCTTCCTGTCGTCGTTCGTGCCGCTGGTCGGCGCGGTCGCCTCGGGCGCGGTGGCCGTCGTCGTCGCCCTGGTCACCGAGGGGCCGTTCACCGCGCTGCTGGTGCTGGGCGTGGTGCTCGCGGTGCAGCAGATCGAGGGGCACATCCTCCAGCCGTTCATCCTCGGCCGCGCGGTCCGCGTCCACCCGCTCGCGGTGGTGCTCTCGGTGGCGGCCGGATCCCTGGTCGCCGGGATCGGCGGGGCGATCAGCGCGGTGCCGCTGGTCGCGGTGAGCAACACGGTGGTCGGCGTGCTCCGGGCCCGTGCGAAGGCGCACACGGGCACCGCTGAGGTGGTGGCGGGCGGGACGCCACAGGCGGCGGTCCCGGCGGCGGCTGTGCAACCCCCGGCCGCTGTCGTCCCCGGACCCGTCCTGGACGATCCGGGCCCCGAGGCGGACCCGGACACCGAGGGCGACCCGGACACCGACCTCAGCGAGCCGCACGCCTTCGCGGACGAGTCCGCGAAGTAGCCGTCCCGTCCGCGAAGGCGTGCGGGGGAGCCGACCCGTTCCCCCACACGCCGTGGAGCGCTACTCCGTGCGGAGCCCGTCGGCCCGCATCAGCCGCCACAGCGGCGGCAGGCTGAGCAGCGTCACCAGGAGGACGACGCCGGCCCCGATCCCCGACATCGCGCCCATGCCCGCCCAGTCGACGTGGAACGGCCCGCCCACCATGGCCAGCAGCGCCGCGCCCAGCCCGATGCCGCCCGCGCAGGCCAGCACCAGCCCCAGCACCACCGGCACGGCGGTCTGCCACAGCACCGACCAGGCCAGCGCCGAGCGCCGCGTGCCGAAGGCGACCAGCACCGCGAGCAGCTTCCGGCGCTCGCGCAACTGCTCCAGCATCGTCACCAGCAGGCTGGCACCGATCAGCCCCATGGTGAGCGTCGCCCCGGCGTACAGGCCCCGGCGCAGCTGGATGTAGTTGGACTTCTCCTTGGTGTCGTGCAGGGTGTACATCCGCACGGCGGGGCCGAATGCGGCGACGGCGTTGCGCACCCGCTCGATCGCGTCGGGCTGCTTCGGGTCGACGCTGACCGTGATCTGGGCCTGGGGCGTGCTCAGCGCGGCCTTCCCCAGGGCCTCGGGTGTGGCCAGGACGCCCCACTCCTGGGCGCCCGACGGCTGGGGCAGCGGGTGGGCCGTGACCGCGCCGGCCGGGATCCGCCACAGCCGGGCCTTCCCGTGGTACGCCCCGGAATCGGGCGAGTTGAGGTCGACCAGCCCGCCCGGCCGGACGAACTTCACGTAGTCGCCGTGGACGTACGGGTCGTCGTCCGGCGGCACCAGGAAGACGCTGCCGGGCGCGCACGAGGTGATCCGGGCCAGCTGCCGCAGCGTCGGGCAGCCGGCGACGTCGACCGGCAGATACGGGTAGTCGGTGGTCTCGTCCCTCTTCAGGGTGCTCGCGTCCGGCCGGGTGGCGTCGGCCCGCGCGAAGCCGTAGACCTGGGAGACACCCTTGGCGGCGGCGATGGACCGGACGTACGACGCCACCTGGGCGCTGTCGCCGACCTCGCCGTTGACCACGGCCTGGGCGCGGCTGGTGTCGGCGCCGGTGGACGAGACGAAGTCGCCGTCGACGCCGTGGAAGAGCATCTGGAGCGCGATCGCGCCGGCCACCGCGACGGTCACCCCGCTCACCATCCGCGCGGAGGAGCTGCTGTTCAGCTGGAGCCTGCGGGTGGCCAGCTGCCACACCACCGGCCCGCCGCGCAGCCGTCCGACGGCGGCCTCCACCACCCACGGCAGCACCGCGGTCACGCCGAACAGCAGGAGCACCGCGCCGGCCGCGACCTGGTACTCGTTGAGCGACACGTCCCCCTTGACCTTGCCGAACAGCGGTGCCAGCAGCGCCAGTCCGGCCGCGGGCAGCAGCAGCCGCCACCACAGCCGGCGCCGCCGCCCCACGCCCTGCCGGACGACGCCCAACGGCTCGATGGTGGTGCCGCGCAGGCCGGCCAGGGTCACCGCGATCGACGCGATCGGCACGGCCAGCACGATCAGCACGGTCAGCGCCGGGTTCGGCGCCATGTCGCCCGGATACGCGGAGATGTCGCGGATGGTGACGTGCGAGGCGAGCTGCCTGCCCACCAGGAAGAGCAGCGCGCCGACGAGCAGGCCGAACACCGCGCCCAGCAGGGCCTCTCCGGCGGCGATCCGGTGGGTGGTGCGGATGTCGGCGCCGACCAGCCGCAGTGCGGCCAGCCGCCGGTCCCGGCGCTCCCCGCCGAGCCGCACCGCGGTCCCGATGAACACCGCCACCGGCAGCAGCAGCACCACCAGCACGACGATCAGCAAAAGGTCGAACGTCGGGCCCATCACCGCGGAGTTGCTGTGGGCGCCGAACCCGGCGATCCGGTCGGCGTTGCCGTGGTGGTACGTGGAGTCGCGGGCGACCAGCTGGTCGCTGCCGGCGTAGTAGTACAGCTCGGCCGGCCCCATCAGCCCGGCGTGCCCGATGGTGCCGGTGATCGGGTACGGGATGCGCTCGCGCAGCAGCGGCGAGGACGCCAGCAGCCGTTCCAGCGCCGGGGACACGACCATCCGGCCGGTGCCGGGCCACGCGGTCACGCCCGGCGGGAGCTGCGCCTTCGGTCCCTCGGGGTGGACCAGCAGGCCGGTGATCCCGTCGCCGTGGTACGTGGTGCCGGTCTCCTCGCTCAGCAGGGTGGAGGCGCCGGGGTGCGCGATGTACGCGGCGCTGGAGGGCTCGCGGGCCACCCGCTTCTGGTCGCGGGTGTGCATCATCGCCGGCACCGCGGCCGTCAGCAGCAGCAGCGCCACCCCGAGTCCCACGCCGACCGCGGTCAGCGCGGTGCGGGTCCAGCCCTCCCGGCCGCCGCCGGCCGCGAACCGCGCGCCGAGCGCGAGGTCGCGGATCCAGGCGCGCAGGCCGACGGTCCGCGCGTCCGGTGCGGGCGGCCGGCCGGAGCCGCCGCCGACCGAGTCGAAGCCGGCGAACGGCTCGTACCGCGCGCCGCCGTGCGGGCTGCTCATGAGACCCGTTCCGTGTCGCGCGACTTCCCGTCCCGCACGACGATCTCCCGGTCGGAATAGGCGGCCACCCGTGCCTCGTGGGTGACCAGGACGACGGCCGCGCCGGTGTCGTTGGCGGCGTCGGTCAGCAGCCGCATCACCCGCTCGCCGTTGAACGAGTCCAGCGCGCCGGTCGGCTCGTCGGCGAAGACCACCCGGGGGTCGCCGACCAGGGCCCGGGCCACCGCGACCCGCTGGCCCTGGCCGCCGGAGATCTCGCCCGGGCGCTTGCCGGAGATGTCGGCCACCTCCAGGCGCTCCAGCCACTCCGCGGCCTGCCGCTCCGCCGGGCGGCGCTTGGTGCCGCTCAGCCGCAGGGGCATCGCGACGTTCTCCAGACAGGTCAACTCGGGGACGAGCTGGCCGAACTGGAACACGAAGCCGAAGTCGGAGCGGCGCAGCGCGCTGCGCTCGCCGTCGGACATCGCGGACAACTCCCGCCCGCGGTACTGGATCTCGCCGGAGTCGGGCCGCACGATCCCGGCCAGGCAGTGCAGCAGGGTCGACTTGCCGGACCCGGACGGGCCCATCACGGCGACGACCTCGCCGGCGCGGATGGTCAGGTCCGCTCCGTCGAGGGCGGCCGTGGGGCCGTAGGCCTTGCGCACGGCGGTGGCCAGCAGCAGCGGCTCGGTGGCGGCGGTCACCGCGTCACCTCCGCGGCCAGCTGGTCCAGCCGGGCGGCGGTCAGTTCCAGCCAGCGCAGGTCCGCCTCCAGGTGGAACAGCGCGTGGTCGCAGATGAGCTGGTCGGCGAGGTCGCCGTCCCGCTTGCGCCGGGTCAGCTCGCGCATCAGCCGCAGGTGCTCGGCCCGTTGACTGTCGAGCAGGTCCGCGGCGGACCTGCCGGTCAGCAGGGCCAGCACGACCTTCGTGTAGAGGGTCGTCTGGAGGTAGGGCTCGGGCTTCTCCGGCTGGGCGAGCCAGGTCGCCACATCGGTGATCCCGGCGTCGGTGATGGCGTAGCGCTTGCGCTCGGGGCCGCCGCCCGGCTCTATGCCGTCCACCTCGACCAGGCCGCTCTTCAGCAGCCGGGCCATCGTGGAGTAGACCTGGCCGTATGCGAGCGGCCGGTCGTGTCCGAAACGTTCGTCGAAGGTGCGCTTCAGGTCGTAACCATGGCGCGGCCCGGACTCGAGAAGTCCGAGCAGGGTATGGCCGATTGACATGCGGAGCACAGTACACCATGGGTATACATCACGTGTATACCCATGGTGTACTCGCCGACGCCGCCGACGTTCTCGCAGGTCAGACCCTGATGAGAGGCGTCAATCGGACGCGGGATCCGGCCCGGGATCGGGCTCCGGGTCCGGCCCGTCCGGTGGCGGGGCGTCCTTCGGGGGGCGGCCCCGGCGCGGGATCGGACGGACGGCCGACGGCATCCGGCCGGCCTCGGTCAGCGCGCGCCGGAGCAGGTACTCGATCTGCGCGTTGGTACTGCGCAGCTCGCCCGACGCCCACGCGGCGAGTGCGTCGTGAACGGCGGGATCGAGCCTGAGCAGCACCTGCTTGCGGGGTGGGCGGTCGGTCTCGGTCACGGACGGTACGCCGCCTCACTGGTAGAGCGTGCCGGTGTTCAGCACCGGTTGGGCGGCCCGCTCGCCGCAGAGCACGACCAGCAGGTTGCTCACCATCGACGCCTTCCGCTCCTCGTCCAGGACGACGATGTCCTGCTCGGCGATCCGCGACAGCGCCGACTCCACCATGCCCACCGCGCCGTCCACGATGGTCTGCCGCGCCGCCACGATCGCACCCGCCTGCTGCCGCTGGAGCATCGCGGAGGCGATCTCGGCGGCGTAGGCGAGGTGCGTGAACCGCGACTCGATGATCCGCACCCCCGCCGACGCCACCCGCGCGGCGATCTCGGCGGACAGCCGCTCGGTGATCTCCTCGCTGTTCTCGCGCAGCGACAGCCCGTCCGTGTCGTGGCTGTCGTACGGGTAGCGGGTCGCGATGTGCCGCACCGCCGTGTCGGTCTGGATCGACACGAACCGCACGAAGTCGTCGACCTCGAAGACCGCCTGCGCGGTGTCCTTGACCTGCCACACCACGACCGCGGCCAGCTCGATCGGGTTGCCGTAGGCGTCGTTGACCTTCAGGACGGCCGTCTCCTGGTTGCGCAGCCGCGTGGAGATGCGCCTCCGGCTGGTGAACGGGTTCACCCAGCGCAGGCCGTCCTGCCGGATCGTCCCCTGGTACCGCCCGAACAGCTGGCACACCCGCGCCTGCCCCGGCGCGACCTGGGTCAGCCCGAAGAGCAGCACGAAGGCCACCACCGCGATCACGATGCCGGCCGTCACCAGCCCCGCGGCCGTGCCCCCGCTCTGCCCGGCCCCGACCGCCACCAGCACCACGCCGCCCGCGATCACCAGCAGCGCCAGCAGCAGGAACGGCAGTCCCGGCATCCCCGCCGCCCGTCGCTCGACCACCCGCGGCGCGGGCATCTCCGGGATCTCGCTGTGCTCGGCCGGCACGGTTCCCTGTGGTTGCTCGCTCATGACCCACCCCGTTCTGTGATGTCGAACTTCTAGCAAAGTGTTATCACATTAAGGTGAGCTGTCAACACCCGAACCCGGCGGACCCGCGCCCGGACGCGATGCAGCCCCGGAGCACGGCCGCACACACGTGTTCCGGGGCTGCGTTCTCACGGAGTCCGGGCTCAACCCCTGGACCGCTTCCCACCCTCGCATCGCGCAGGTAGGACGGCACCCGGGAGAGGGGGAGGGGGAGTTGCGGGAAGGGGGTGCGGGGGGAGGGGGGTGCGGGTCACGTGGGAGCCGTGCGTCCGCGAGGGCACCCGCTCACGCGCCCTTTTTTGCCGCCTTCTCGCCTCCGGCCGCTTAGACCCGGTGTCGACAGTCGACCGTGCTCGATCGCTCGTTCCTCACGATCTCCGCGCGCTCTCCTTTTCGACACCGGCGCGGCCTTTGGCTCGCCGGCTACACCGGGGTGCCGTCGTTCGCGTACGCACCCTTTCCGGCTTGCCCTTATCCCTTTGCCCGTTGATCGGGCGGTGCCGATACGTGCGAGGCAGATCCGGAATGTAGGCACTGAGCCAAAGGGCGCGCCGCTGTCGAAAGGTGGGGGCACCTCCCAGGCGGAGCTCTGGGGGAGGCCGGCGGCGAGAAGGCGGCAAAAAAGGGGACGAACGTCCACTACTGGATAGGCAGTTCGAACCAGACGACCTTGCCCGCGCCCAGGCGGGTGGCGCCCCAGCGCTGGGCCATGCGGTTGACGAGGTAGAGCCCGCGGCCACCCTCCTCCTCGGGTGCGGCGTGGCGCATCCGGGGCAGCAGGGGAGCATCGTCACCGACCTCGCAGCGGAGGACGTCGGTGCGCAGCAGCCGCAGGGTGACCGGGCGTTCGGCGTAGCGGACCGCGTTGGTGACGATCTCGCTGACCAGCAGCTCGGCCGCGTCGACCTGGTCGTCCAGACCCCAGCGGCGCAGGGCCTGCCGCACGAGGCGGCGGGCACGGCCGGCGGTCTGGGCCTGCGGCTCCAGGAACCAGTACGCGACGTCGCTCGGCGCGATCCCGGCGAAGCGGGCGGCGAGCAGGGCGATGTCGTCGTCGCGGTCGCCAGGGCCGAGGATCTCCAGTACCTCGTCGCACAGCGGCTCCAGCGGCGGCGGCGAGACCACGGTCGCGGCGTCGTGCAGCCGCTCGCGCAGCATCTCGATGCCGCCCCAGACGTCGCGGCTGCGGGACTCCACCAGGCCGTCGGTGTAGAGCAGCAGCGTCGCCCCGGCGGGCGCGGGCAACTCCACGGCCTCGAAGGGCACCCCGCCGACGCCGATGGGCGCGCCCGGGGGAACCCGGAGCACCTCGGCGAGGCCGTCGGCGTGCAGCAGCACGGGCGGCGGGTGGCCGGCGTTGGCCACCACCAGGCGGTGCGCGATGGGGTCGTACACCGCGTAGACGCAGGTCGCCATGCGGTCCTGGCCGAGCCGCTGGGCCTGCTCGTCGAGGTGGTACAGGACCTCCTGCGGGGCGAGGTCGAGACCGGCCAGCGTCTGCACCGTGGTGCGCAACTGGCCCATGATCGCGGCCGATGTCATGGAGTGGCCCATCACGTCGCCGACCACCAGCGCGACCCGGCTGCCGGGCAGCGGGATCGCGTCGTACCAGTCGCCGCCGACCCGGGCGGACTCGGCGGCCGGCAGGTAGCGGCTGGCGAGTTGCACGCCGGTCGGCTGCGGCAGCGAGTCCGGCAGCATCTCGCGCTGGAGGGCGTCGGCGATGTACGCCTCGCGGCCGTAGAGCACGGCCTTGTCGACGCCCAGCGCCGTGTGGGTGGCGAGTTGGGCCGCGACGAGCAGGTCGTCGGCCTCGAACGGCGGCCGGTCCGCGCGGCGCAGCAGTACCGCCGCGCCGATCACCCGGCGCCGGCCGCGCAGCGGGGCGAGCAGCGCGCGGCGGCCGGTCGGCAGCGGGCCCGGGGGGTTGCCGAGGAGTTCGGCCAGGGCGTCCGCGGCCCGCGGCGAGTCAGCGAAGACCGGGCGCACCCCGCGCAGCACCTCGGCGAGCGGGCCGTCGAGCAGCACCCCGATGGTCTCCGGGGCGCCGCCGTAGGGCGTCTCCAGGGCCGGCAGGTCGCCCACCGGGACATCGGGGGTGTCGCCGGGGCCCTCCAGCCCGCCGTCGGCCCGGCGCAGCCGCAACCGCAGCGGGCCCGAAGGGCGCTCGTCACCGACCGGCAGCGGCTCGCGCAGGTAGACCAGGATCGCGTCGGCGAAGGCGGGCACCGCGGAGCGGCACAGCCCGAGCAGGATCTCGTCGAGGTCCAGGCCGCGGGCGATCCGCCGGGTGGCGGCGCCGACGTAGCGCAGCCGGTCCGCCTCGGGGCCGGTCTGCACCGGCATCGGGATGCGCATGCCCACCGAGTCCTCGTCCGCGGTGTGCCCGGCCGCACTCAGCGCCGTGCCCCGCGCCGGCGTGCTCACAAACGAGCCCAACGCCTCGCTCCCCTCCGTCACTGCCGGCACCCATCCCGTGTCGTTCGCCGGGGCGGGTGCCAGGGCCGGTCCCTCGGCCTGGGACCCGCTGTGCGCCTCGCCCGGCGCCACTTCCGCGCGGTGCTGTCCGGCCACCGGTGCACCATCGCTCCGCGGTGCACTGTACGCCCCGGCGCGCGAGGGCGCGGGAGTCTCCTCGTGGTGTGCGCGGGCGCTCGGCGGTGGAGCGCCGTGATCGTGGTCGTGCGACGTGGACCCGGCGGCCCCGGCCTGCTCGGCCGGCGGCGCCGATCGGCGCAGGCCGAAGCCGCCGCGCGGGTCCTGCGGGGGCGGCGGCGCGGCGTGCGGCCGGGGTGGGCGGGGCGGGTCCGTGGTCACGCGAGTCGGTCCATCCGTCGGTGCTCCGCCGCGGCCAGCGCGTGGCGGGGCTCGGGCCTGGTCTGGGTCAGGCGCGTCGGCAGTAGAGGAAGAGCTGCTCCTCCGGCGGCACATCGGTGCTCGCCGGCGCGTAGGTGTACGCCATCTCCTTGATCACCTCGAAGCCCGCGTCCGTCACGACGCGGTGCAACTCGTCCTTCAGGTACCCCGAAACCCGCACGGTGTGCCCGAGGAAGGGGATCGGCACGTCGTCCACGTCCGCCTCGACCATGCCGAGCGCCAACCGCCCGTCGGGGGCCAGCAGTTCCCGGACGGCGGCCAGCGTGCCGGGGATCTCGGCTCTGGGCAGCATGAGCAGCGTGAAGAAGGCCGCCACCGCCGCGAAACTCCCGGCGGCAAGCGGCCCCCCGTGCGTCAGGTCTGCCACGTCGGCTTGTACGTACTCCGCTTCCGGTACGTTCACCCGCGCGCGGGCCAACATGCCGGCGGACAGGTCCACCCCGGTCACCCGCAGGCCCGCGTCGACGAACTGGCGGGCCGTGGGCAGCCCGGTCCCGCAGCCGAGGTCGAGCACCCGGGCGCCGGCCGGCAGCCCGCCGGTGAGCCATTCACCCGCCGCGACCTGGCCTTCCTTGTGCGGGAACGCTTCGTCGTACCGGTCGCCGATGGCGTCGAACGCCTCGGCCTGGCCGGTGCGGTCCCGCTGGGGTCCCGCCGCGGGGGCGGTGGGGGGCGCGCCAACGGGCTGGTAGCCGCCGGTATTCACTGCTCAGGGCCTCCCTGACTGCTGTGTGGCTGCTGGGACTGCTGGGACGTACCAGGGTGGTGCGGTGGCGGGGCGGATGGGTCGGGTGGGGCGGTGCTTGGCATATGCACAGGAGCGGCACTCGTTTGTACCCCCGTGACGTGGCGTCAAACTCTAGGCCGTGCTGGGCAATTGTGCAGGCCCCCGGGACGATCCTACGGTCGGCGGCCCGGGGCGCGACAAGGGGCTCTCGACCCGCGCCCGGATCCGCGCCTCGCTCCCCCCAGGGCCTCACACGGCCGGGCGGTCCCAGTCGGACGGCAGTTCCGGCACCTGCCACGACGGGTCGGGGCGCCAGTCCTGCCAGCGGTCGCGGAACGGCGGCTCCCACGCCCTGATGGCGCGCACCGCGTCCTGGCCGGCCCGCCGCACCCGCGCGGCCAGTTCGGCCGGCATCAGCCCGTCGTCCTGCGCCTGGGCGAACTCGTCCTCGTCCCGCCAGTACCACTTGCGGTCCGGGTGCACCGAGATGTCGAGGAAGTGGTCCTCGGAGTCCACTCCGGCGGACCAGCGACTCAGCGGCTCCTCGAGGTTCACGTACCAGCTGCGGAACCGCCAGTCCGGCTCCCAGAACAGCCACACCGACCACGGCAGGCCCGGCCGGGCCAGCTTCAGCACCCCCGCGCCGAACCACTCCTCCACCACCCGGGTGCGCGGCTTGGTGTACCGGGTGGCCAGCGGCTCCTTGTACAGCGGCGTGCCGTCGGCGAGCACCGGCTTGATGCAGCGGGTGCCGGGTGCCAGCCACACCGCCAGCAGGTCCGGTTCGTCGCGCACCACGGTCACCGGACGGCAGATGTGCACCTGCTCCGTGCCGTTCCCGCGGTAGCGCCACAGCACCTGCTCGCCAGGGGCCCAGTGGGCCTGGCGCGGTGCGTTCGATCCGTCCTGGTGGGTGATGTCGACGTCGGCTGTCATGAACAGAGTTTACGGAAAGCCGGTTATGGGTGGGTCATGTGAAGGACGTCCAGCGCCTCGTCGAGCTGCGCCTCGGACAGCTCGCCGCGCTCCACGTACCCCTCCTCGATGACCACCTGACGGATCGTCTTGCGCTCCGCCAGCGACTTCTTGGCCACCTTCGCGGCCTCCTCGTACCCGATGTAGCGGTTCAGCGGGGTGACCACGGACGGTGAGGACTCGGCGTACTCCCGGGCGCGTTCCACGTGTGCCGTGATGCCGTCGACGGTGCGGTCCGCGAGCAGCCGCGACACGTTCGCCAGCAGCCGCACGGACTCCAGGATGTTGCGGGCGATCACCGGCAGCATCACGTTCAGCTCGAAGTTCCCGGCCGCGCCGGCCACCGTGATCGCCGTGTCGTTGCCGATCACCTGGGCGGACACCATCAGCACCGCCTCGGGGACCACCGGGTTCACCTTGCCCGGCATGATCGACGAGCCCGGCTGGAGGTCGGGCAGGCTGATCTCGGACAGCCCGGTGCGCGGGCCGGACGCCATCCACCGCAGGTCGTTGGCGATCTTCGTCAGCCCGACGGCGATGGTCCGCAGCTGGCCGGAGGTCTCCACGATGCCGTCGCGGGCGCCCTGCGCCTCGAAGTGGTCCCGCGCCTCGGTCAGTGGCAGCCCGGTGGTCCGGGCCACCTCCGCGATCACCGCGGCCGGGAACCCGGCCGGCGTGTTGATCCCGGTGCCCACCGCGGTGCCGCCCAGCGGCAGCTCCGCCAGCCGGGGCAGCGCCGCCTCCAGCCGCTCGATGCCGTAGCGCACCTGCGCCGCGTACCCGCCGAACTCCTGGCCCAGCGTTACCGGTGTCGCGTCCATCAGGTGGGTGCGGCCGGCCTTCACCACGTCGGCGAACTCGGTCGCCTTGCCCTCCAGCGCCTCGGCGAGCCGGGTCAGTGCCGGGACCAGGTCGCCGGTCACGGCCGCCGTCGCCGCGATGTGGATGGAGGAGGGGAACACGTCGTTGGAGGACTGGGAGGCGTTGACGTGGTCGTTGGGATGCACCTTGCGGCCCAGCCGCTCGGTGGCCAGGGCGGCGATCACCTCGTTGGCGTTCATGTTGGACGACGTGCCCGAGCCCGTCTGGAACACGTCGATCGGGAACTCCGCGTCCCACACCCCCGAGGCGACCTCGTCCGCCGCCGCGCCGATCGCCGCGCCCATGTCGGCGTCGATCACGCCCAGCTCGGTGTTCACCTTCGCCGCGGCGGCCTTGATCCGCGCCAGCGCCCCGATGTGCGCCCGGCTGATCCGCTGCCCGGAGATCGGGAAGTTCTCCACGGCCCGCTGCGTCTGCGCCCCCCACTTCGCCGCCGCGGGAACCCTTACCTCGCCCATCGAGTCGTGCTCGATCCGGAAGTCGTCCATATCCACTACAGTGCCTGCCCGGGGAGCTTTGTTCCCTCCGGGCGCGCCCGCGGTGCCCCGCGGCCGTACGAAGGAATCGCGGCAGGCCACCGGCGTGCATGTGCAGCCCCGCCGGGCCGACCGGGCGCAGCCCCGCCGGGCCGGCCGGGGGTCAGTCCACCCAGTCCAGTTGGGCCTCGGGCACCCCGACCCCGCGTGCGTACTCCTCGACCTCGGCGCGGGCGGCGGCGTCCCCACGCGGGTAGCGGAACACCCGCCCCGCGAAGACGACGAACGCCTCCGCCCCGGTGCTGTAGTTGACGTACCACCCGCCGGTCGGCGCCAGGCACCCGGCCAGCGCGGCCGCCAGCGGCTCGGCCGCGTCCTCCGGGGCCCGGAAGTCCAGCAGGGTCCACCGCCCCGGTTGGCCGCCCGCGGGCGCGGGCACCTCGATCCGGCGCATCCCGGTGACCTCCAGCGGGACGCCCTCGAAGACGCCTCCGACCCGGAGGCTCTCCGCGATCAGGACACCGGTGAGCACGGTTCCCCCCGCCCGCGCGGCGCGCTCAGGCGCCCGGACGGACGGGGATGGACGTGAAGGTGGGGGAGGGGGCCGGGTCCTGGAAGAAGTCGTTGCCCTTGTCGTCGACGACGACGAACGCCGGGAAGTCCTCGACCTCGATCTTCCAGACGGCCTCCATGCCGAGTTCGGCGTACTCCACGACGTCGACCTTCTTGATGCAGTCCTGCGCGAGCCGGGCCGCGGGGCCGCCGATGGAGCCGAGGTAGAAGCCGCCGTGCGCGGCGCACGCGTCGGTGACCTGCCGGGAGCGGTTGCCCTTGGCGAGCATCACCAGCGAGCCGCCGGCCGCCTGGAACTGCTCGACGTACGCGTCCATCCGGCCCGCCGTGGTCGGGCCGAAGGACCCGGAGGCGTAGCCCTCGGGGGTCTTGGCCGGGCCGGCGTAGTACACGGCGTGGTCGCGCAGGTACTGCGGCATCTCCTCGCCCGCGTCCAGCCGCTCCTTGATCTTGGCGTGCGCGATGTCACGGGCCACGACCAGCGGCCCGGACAGCGACAGGCGGGTCTTGACCGGGTACCGGGTCAGCTCCGCGCGGATCTCGGCCATCGGGCGGTTCAGGTCGATCCGGACGACGTCGTCGTCCAGGTGCTCGTCGGTGGTCTCCGGAAGGAAGCGCGCCGGGTCGGTCTCCAGCTGCTCCAGGAAGACGCCCTCCGCGGTGATCTTGGCGAGCGCCTGCCGGTCGGCCGAGCAGGACACCGCGATCGCCACCGGGCAGGACGCGCCGTGCCGGGGCAGCCGCACCACGCGCACGTCGTGGCAGAAGTACTTCCCGCCGAACTGCGCGCCGATCCCGATCTTCTGGGTCAGCTCGAAGACCTGCTGCTCCAGCTCCTTGTCCCGGAAGCCGTGTCCGGCCGGGGACCCTTCGGCCGGCAGCTCGTCCAGGTAGTGCGCGGAGGCGTACTTCGCGGTCTTCAGCGCGAACTCGGCGCTGGTGCCGCCGACCACGATCGCCAGGTGGTACGGCGGGCAGGCGGCCGTGCCGAGCGAGCGGATCTTCTCCTCCAGGAACCGCATCATCGCGGCCTCGTTCAGTACCGCCTTCGTCTCCTGGTAGAGGAAGGACTTGTTGGCGCTGCCGCCGCCCTTCGCCATGAACAGGAACTTGTACGCGCCGCCGTCGGTCGCGTAGAGCTCGATCTGGGCGGGCAGGTTGGAGCCGGTGTTCTTCTCCTCCCACATGGTCAGCGGGGCCATCTGGGAGTAGCGCAGGTTCAGCTTCGTGTACGCGTCATAGATGCCGCGGGACAGCGCCTCCTCGTCGCCGCCCTCGGTGAGCACTTGCTGGCCGCGCTTGCCCATCACGATCGCGGTGCCGGTGTCCTGGCACATCGGGAGCACGCCGGCCGCCGCGATGTTCGCGTTCTTCAGCAGGTCCAGGGCGACGAAGCGGTCGTTCGGGCTGGCCTGCGGGTCGTCCAGGATGCGGCGGAGCTGGGCGAGGTGGGTCGGGCGCAGGTAGTGCGAGATGTCGTGCATGGCCTCGGCCGCCAGCAGCCGCAGCGCCTCGGGCTGCACCTTGAGGAAGGTGCGGCCGTCCGCCTCGAAGGTGCTGACGCCCTCGGCGGTGACCAGCCGGTAGGACGTGGGGTCCTCCCCGAGCGGGAGCAGATCCGTATACGTGAACTCGGGCATATGCGGCAATCCTCACTCGGCTGCGTCGACGCTGAAGCGTCTTCAGGGTAGATCCCCGTTCGGGCGGCCCCCGCCGCGGGTCGGGAGCGGGCCGGGGGCGCCGTCGCCCCCCGGGTGCGGGGGTGCGTGCGGGGGCTGGGCGACGGGCGCCGACCCCTAGGGGACCCGGAGCGGATTTCAGGGTAGTCGCGATCTATCGCGTCTGTGTACGGTGGTCCGGTGGACGAATCGTCGCTCCAGAAGCGCCCGCAGCCCGCGGAGGAACCGGCCCGGCCCGCGGTGGTCCCGCACCCCGTCGAAGGCGCCCTGCGGGCCTCGGACGCCGACCGCGACCGCATCGCCGACATCCTGCGCGAGGCCCTCGCCGAGGGGCGCCTCGACGCCGACGAGCACTCCGAGCGGCTGGACCGGGTCTACTCCGCGAAGACGGTCGGCGAACTGGAGCCGCTGGTGCGGGACCTGCCCGCGGGCAGCGCCGCCACCTCGCCCGCGGCGGGGCCGCGTTCGTACCCCGGCGAGTCCACCGGGGAGAACCCCACACTGATCGGCATCCTCAGCGGGACCGAGCGCAAGGGGCGTTGGCGGGTCGGCGGCCGGATCACCGCGATCGCGGTGATGGGCGGCGTCGAGATCGACCTGACCCAGGCGACCTTCACCGCACCGGAACTGGTCATCAACTGCACCGCGGTCATGGGCGGTGTGTCGATCAAGGTCCCGGAGAACGTCACGCTGCGCGGCAGCGGCGTGATCGGGATCATGGGCGGCGCGGACGTGCGTTCCTACGAAGCCCCCGATCCGCAGGCGCCGGTGGTCCGGGTGATCGGGTTCGCCTTCTGGGGCGGGGTCGAGGCGAAGGCCAAGCGCGGCAAGAAGGTCGTGGACTGGGCCAAGAAGCGGCTCCAGGGCTGAGTTCGAGCCGGGGCGCCCCCAACTCCCGCTGGTAACGGTCCTGTTGAGTGTCCGGGGTGGCGCACGCCGGAGCGAGTGTCGTACGCGGGAACGAACACGGTGCGCATGAAGTCGCGCACAGCGGGTAGGGGAACGGCACGCCGCCGCGCGGCAGGTCCGGTCCCCCTGCGCCCGGGCTCCGGGCAGCGACGGGCAAGCGTGGTCATCACCCCCAGAGCTGGGCCTGGGGGCAACCGAAGCGCCGTCGTCAGGAGTTTCCCGTGCTTCAACCGATCGAGCCCGTCACGGACCCCGCGCTCCCGCCAGGACACCCGCGGGATCTCGGCGGCCCCTGGCACTCGGAGGCCGCCTGCCGGAGCGACGAGGCGGGACTCTTCTTCGCGCCGTCGAAGGAGCCCACCGCCGCCCGGCTGCTGCGCGAGGAAGCCGCCAAGCGGGTCTGCGCCCGCTGCCCGGTGATGCTCGAATGCCGGGAACACGCCGTGTCGCAGCCCGAGCCGTACGGCGTGTGGGGCGGCATGACCGCGGCCGAGCGGCGCGTGGTGCTCGCCCGCAGGCGCCGTCGTGAGGCCGAACTCCAGCACTCCGCCCCGCCGATCGCCGCCGCGGGCTAGGGCCCAGGGCTTGCCCGCGAAGTCGTGTCGTTCGCCCGCCGGGCAGGCACGACTTCGCGGACACGCCGTGGCCCCTTCGCGAGCGCGACTCCGTACCGCTCCGGTCCGGCCTTCGCCGCCCTTCCCGCCCTTCGCGGCGCGGCTCAACCCACGAGCGTGCGGGTGCCGGGCATTGCGAGGAGGGCGAGCCGCTCGGCGTCCTGGGTGTCGGGCTCGGCCGTGTAGACCATGATCCGCAGGTCGCTGCCCGCCACGCTGAGCACGTCGCAGTCCAGCGTGAGCGCGCCCACCTGCGGGTGGTCGATGGTCTTGCGCGTCGCCTCGTGCCGGCCCACCGCCCCGGAGTCCCACAGTTCGGCGAACCGTTCGCTGCCCTCGCGCAGTTCCGCGACCAGGTGCCGCAGCCCCTGGTCGGCCGGATAGCGGTTCGCCGCCGCGCGCAGCGCGGTGACCTGCGAGACGTCGAGCGCCGCCTTCGACTGCGGGGTGTGCCGGACCCGGCTGCCCGCACCGAGGAAGTTGCGCCACACCGCGTTGCGCTCCTTGCCGTGCTGCTCGCCCAGCAGCGCCGTGTACAGCGGGTTGGCCAGCAGCAGCGTCCACGTCGCGTCGGAGACCGCGACGGGCGTCCCGGCCAGCCGGTCCAGCATGCGGTGGACGCTCGGCGTGATGTAGCCGGGCACCGTGCCCTGCCCCGGGGGCACCAGGCCGGCGGCGTGGAAGAGGTGCTCGCGCTCGACGTCGGACAGCCGCAGCGCCCGGCCCAGCGCCTCCACGATCTGCTCCGAGGGGTTGGCCGCCCGGCCCTGTTCCAGGCGGGTGACGTAGTCGACCGAGATCCCCGCCAGCAGGGCCAGTTCCTCGCGGCGCAGCCCGGCGGTCCGCCGGTGGCCGCCGCCGGGCAGCCCGGCCGCCTCCGGGGAGACGCGCTCCCGCCAGCGCCGCACCGCCCTCCCGAACTCCGTGCTCGTCATGCCACCACTGTGCACCCCCGGGCGCGGACGTTCCTGGTACGGGGAGTGCCACGCAGAACGGGAGCGGCCGCGCGGTACTGGGGAGCGGCTCGCCGTACAGGGGGGAAGCGCCGTGCGAGCGGTCGCCCGGGGGCCGGCGGGGCCCCCGGGCGGCGCCGTCAGTTCGCCCGGTCGAAGTCGATGGCGCTGTACGCCCGCAGCTTCGACAGCCGGTGCACCGAGTCGATCTGCCGGATCGTGCCCGACTTCGAGCGCATCACCAGGGAGGAGGTGGTGGCCGTCTCCGCCCGGTAGCGCACCCCGCGCAGCAGCTCGCCGTCGGTGATCCCGGTCGCGACGAAGAACACGTTCTCCCCGCTGACCAGGTCGTTGGTGTGCAGTACCCGGTCCAGGTCGTGACCCGCGTCCAGCGCCTTGCGCCGCTCGGCGTCGTCCTTCGGCCACAGCCTGCCCTGGATGGTGCCGCCCAGGCACGCCATCGCGCAGGCGGTGATGATGCCCTCCGGGGTGCCGCCGATGCCCAGCAGCATGTCGACGCCGGTGCCCTCGCGGGCCGCCATGATCGCGCCCGCGACGTCGCCGTCCGCGATGAACTTGATCCGCGCGCCGGTCTCCCGGATCTGCCGGGCCAGCTCGTCGTGGCGCGGCCGGTCCAGCACCACGACCGTCACGTCCTCGGGCGAGATGCCCTTCGCCTTCGCCACCCGGCGGATGTTCACCTCGGGCGGCGCGGTGATGTCGACGAACTCCGCCGCTTCCGGGCCCACCACGAGCTTGTCCATGTAGAAGACGGCCGACGGGTCGTACATGGTGCCGCGGTCGGCCGCCGCGAGCACGGACACCGCGTTCGGCATGCCCTTGGCGGTCAGCGTGGTGCCGTCCACCGGGTCCACGGCGACGTCGCACTCCGCACCGGTGCCGTCGCCGATCCGCTCGCCGTTGTAGAGCATCGGCGCCTCGTCCTTCTCGCCCTCGCCGATGACCACCACGCCGTTCATCGACACGGTGTGCACGAGGGTGCGCATGGCCTTGACGGCCGCGCCGTCCGCGCCGTTCTTGTCGCCGCGGCCGACCCAGCGGGCCGAGGCCAGCGCGGCGGCCTCGGTGACCCGGACCAGTTCCAGGGCGAGGTTGCGGTCGGGTGCCTCCGGGCTCACTTCGAGCTGCGGGGGCAAGTGCTGTTCGGTCATCACGCGCACCTTTCTGTACGAGGACGGCCGGAAAATGAGGGTGCTGCGACAGTAGCGGGTGAGGTGCGAATCTGAGCAGGGGGCATGTCACATGAGCGACGTCCCCTTTCCGGGTACCCGGCGGGCGGGGCGCAAACGCCCATGGGGGACCATAGGACCCGTGGCAGCGGACAAGCGTGGCGGCAACAAGACGGTGCGGGACCTGGTCCTGTCGATGCTCGTGCTCGGCGTCGTCGTGTACCTGATCTATCTGTTCATCCCGCACGACTCCAAAGCCGACCCGGTCAAGACCGAGACGGTCGGCTACAGCGTGGAACTCCAGCAGGCCAGGCGGGACGCGCCCTACCCGGTGGCCGGCCCCGAGGGCCTCGGCGCGAAGTGGCGGGCCACCTCCGTCACGTACTCCGGCAGCGACCGCAAGAACGTCACCTGGCACATCGGTTTCGTCGACCCCGACCAGCAGTACGCCGCGGTGGAGCAGACCAACGGCAACGCGGCCGCGTTCATCGCCCAGGTGACGCTCAACGGGCACCGCGACGGCGACCGGACGCTTCCCGTCCACGGGGTGGGCTGGACGTACTACACCGGCGGGCGGTACCACGCGGTGGCGCGCGAGCAGAACGGCGTCACCACCGTGGTGCTCGGCACCGGGCCGGACAGCCGGCTCCAGCAGCTGGCCGGCGCCCTCAAGTCCTGAGGCGCCCCCGCGGCCCCGCCCTCCTGAGCGGCGCCCCTACTCGGGCCCGCCCTGCTCCGCCTCCTCGGCGTCCTCCGCCGCCAGCGCCGCGTCGAGCCGGGCCCGGGCACCCTCCAGCCAGTGCCGGCACACCTTGGCCAGCTCCTCGCCGCGCTCCCACAGGGCGAGCGATTCCTCCAAGGTCGCGCCGCCCGCCTCCAGACGGCGCACCACGTCGACGAGTTCGTCGCGGGCCTGTTCGTAGCCGAGTACGGTGCCGGGCTCCTGGTCTGCCATGACCGCAAGCCTAGGCCGTCGCTCGGACAGACCCGGGCGGCGCGGAAGGGGACGGCCCGGCCGGACCGCCCCCGCACAACCGGTTCACGCCCACCCGGTCCGCCCGGCTCCCGCTCGTGCGCTCACCCGGCTCACCCGGGGGTGCGGATCTCCAGCATCACGCAGCCCGGCACGGTGCGGTAGGGCCCGTGCGGCATGCCCGGTGGGCGGGACGCGTAGTACCCGGCGGTGAAGGTGCGGCCGAGGGTGAGGTCCTCCAACTCGCCCTCCAGCAGGTACACCTCCTCGTAGTAGGGGTGCCGGATCACGCCCGCCGCGGAGGTGTCGAGCCCGGGCGCCCAGCGGGCCAGCCGGGTCAGCTCCGTTGCCGGGTCAGGCCCGGCGGACAGCCGCCGCTCGCTCACCCCGGGCGCGCCCGGGTCCGCGTGCCACGGCAGCGCCGCGGTGTCGTGGAACTCGTGCTCGTCCTTCACCCGGTCCCCCTTCTTCCTCCGCCTCGGCCCGCACTCCCGCGGACCCCGTGTCCGGCTCCCACAGGCTGCCCGGAGCCGCTCAGGCCGCTCAGTCTTCGCCGACCCGGACCGTGAAGTCCCCCTCGGCGACCCGGGCGCGCAGCGTCTCCCCGGCCGTGACCTCCGCCGGGTCGCGGACCGCGGCGCCGTCCTCCCGCTGCAGCACCGCGTAGCCGCGGCGCAGGGTGGCCGCGGGGGAGAGGGCCACCACGCGGGCGAGGGTGTGGGTGAGGTCCGCGTCGGCCCGGTCGAGGAGGTGCCCGACGGTGCGCCGGGCCCGGTCCACCCGGTCGGCCACCTCCGCCTCGCGCTGCTCGACCATGCGGTAGGGCGCCGCGAGCGAGGGCCGGCTCAGCGCCGCGTCCAGCCCGCGCTCCTCCCGGTCGAGGATGCCGCGCAGCACCCGCAGCGCCCGGTCCTGCACCAGCCGGACCCGGGCCAGCTCCTCCCGTACGTCCGGCACGATCCGCTTGGCGGCGTCCGTCGGCGTGGACGCCCGCAGGTCGGCGACCAGATCGAGCAGCGGGGTGTCCGGCTCGTGCCCGATCGCGGAGACCACCGGGGTGCCGCACTCCGCGACCGCGCGCACCAGCCGCTCGTCGGAGAAGGGCAGCAGGTCCTCGACGCTGCCGCCGCCCCGGGCCACCACGATGACGTCGACCTCGGGGTGCTCGTCGAGCTGCCGCACCGCCTCGATCACCTTGGGCACCGCGGTGGCGCCCTGCACCGGGACGTTCCGCACCTCGAAGCGCACCGCCGGCCAGCGCAGCCGGGCGTTCTCCCGCACGTCCCGCTCGGCGGCCGACGCGCGCCCGGTGACCAGCCCGATCAGCCCGGGCAGGAACGGCAGCGGGCGCTTGCGGTCCGCCGCGAAGAGCCCCTCCGCGGCCAGCGCCTTCTTCAACTGCTCCAGCCGCGCCAGCAGTTCGCCCATCCCGACCGGCCGGATCTCGGCGGCCCGCAACGACAGGGTGCCCCGCGGCCCGTACCACTCCGGCTTCGCGTGCACCACGACCCGCGCGCCCTCGCCGACCACGTCGGCCACCTGCTCGTAGACCCCGCGATAGCAGGTCACGGACAGCGAGGTGTCGTGCGAGGGGTCGCGCAGCGTCAGGAACACCACGCCGGCGCCCGGGCGGCGGGAGAGCTGGGTGATCTGGCCCTCCACCCACACCGCGCCGAGCCGGTCGATCCACCCGCCGATCAGCCGCGACACCTCGCCGACCGGGATCGGCGCCTCCGCCGAGGTGTTGAGAGCCATGCGCCGACCCTAGCGCGGCGAGCCGACACCACAGGGGGCGCGCCGTTGTCCACAGCCCGCGCGGCCGGGCCCCCACGGCCGCGGGCGGCGACCGTACGATGGACCGCATGACTGCCAACACCTCCCGCCGTGTCCTCCTCGCCGCCCCCCGCGGGTACTGCGCGGGCGTGGACCGAGCCGTCATCACCGTCGAGAAGGCGCTGGAGCTGTACGGCGCGCCGATCTACGTGCGCAAGCAGATCGTGCACAACAAGTACGTGGTGCAGACCCTGGAGAAGAAGGGCGCCATCTTCGTCGACGAGACGGAGGAGGTGCCGGAGAACGCCATCGTCATCTTCTCCGCGCACGGCGTGGCGCCGGTCGTGCACGAGGAGGCCGCCGAGCGCAGCCTCGCCTCGATCGACGCGACATGCCCTCTGGTCACCAAGGTGCACAAGGAGGCCGTCCGTTACGCCGGCGAGGACTACGACATCCTCCTCATCGGTCACGAGGGCCACGAAGAGGTCGTCGGCACCATGGGCGAGGCGCCCGACCGCATGCACCTGGTCGACGGCCCGGCCGACGCCGCGAACGTGAAGGTGCGCGACGAGTCCAAGGTGGTGTGGCTCTCGCAGACCACACTGTCCGTCGACGAGACGATGGAGACCGTCGACGCCCTCAAGGACCGCTTCCCGCGGCTGGTCTCCCCGCCGAGCGACGACATCTGCTACGCGACGCAGAACCGCCAGGTCGCGGTGAAGCAGATCGCCGCCGAGGCCGACCTGGTGATCGTGGTCGGCTCCCGCAACTCCTCCAACTCCATCCGGCTGGTCGAGGTCGCCCTCCAGTCCGGCGCGGGTGCGTCGTACCTGGTGGACTTCGCCGACGAGTGCGAGGACGGCTGGCTGGAGGGCGTGCGCACTGTCGGCGTGACCTCGGGCGCGTCCGTGCCGGAGGTGCTGGTCGACGGCGTGCTGGAGTGGCTGGCCGCGCGCGGCTTCGACGACGTGTCGGTGGTGACGTCCGCGAAGGAGTCCATCCAGTTCTCGCTGCCGAAGGAACTGCGCCGGGATCTGCGTGCGGAGGCCGCCGAGCGGGCATCGGCCAAGAGGTGAGCGGATCCACCCACCTTTAACCTGGGGGGCATGAACATGTTCGGTGTGGACATCGGTGGTACGGGTATCAAGGGCGCTCCGGTCGATCTGGACCAGGGCGACCTCGCTGACGAGCGGTACAAGATCCCGACCCCGCATCCTGCGACGCCGCAGGACGTCATCGAGGGCGTGGCCGAGGTGGTGGCCCACTTCGACTACGAGGGGCCGCTCGGCGTGACCTTCCCCGGCGTCGTGGTGGACGGCGTGACCCGCACCGCCGCCAACGTCGACAGCGGCTGGGTCGGCCTGGACGCGCGCAAGATGCTCAGCGAGCGCCTCGGCCGCCCGGTGGTGATCCTCAACGACGCCGACGCCGCGGGGGTCGCCGAGATGACCTTCGGGGTGGGCCGCGGCCGCGGCGGCACCATCATCCTGCTCACCCTCGGCACAGGGATCGGCAGCGCGGTGTTCGTGGACGGCCACCTGGTGCCCAACACCGAACTCGGCCACCTGGAACTGCACGGCCACGACGCGGAGAAGCGCGCCTCGGTCAAGGCCCGGGAGGACGAGGACCTGAGCTGGGAGCACTGGGCGCACCGGTTGAAGAAGTACCTCGCGCACGTGGAGATGCTCTTCTCGCCCGACCTGTTCGTGATCGGCGGCGGGGTGAGCCGGAAGCCCGACAAGTTCCTGCCGCTGATCCACGGCATCAGCGCGGAGATCGTCCCCGCGGAGCTGCAGAACAACGCGGGGATCGTCGGCGCCGCGATGGCTGCCGCAAAGCTCTGACCGCGACGATCGCGGCGGCCAGTACCGTCCCGGTGTAGAGCCAGCCGGTCATCAGCGCGAGGCCGGTGAACACGCCGACCACGTGCCCCACCAGACTGCCGTCGCCGCTGTCGGCCGTGAGGGTGATGCCGACCGCGAACGCGATGGGCGCGGCCACTGGCGCCGCCACCAGGTCGTACGGCCGTACGTACACGGCGGCGGCGACGCACACGGCGATGAACACCAGCCCGAAGAACACCCCGGGGCCGTCGAAGAGCAGGGAGTCGACGGCCCCGCCCAACACCGTCACCACGGTGGTCAGGGCGCCCGTGCCCAGGCCGGTCAGCCGGGGCCGGGGCCGGGGCAGGGCGCGCAGCCACCGGCCGGCCGCTGCCAGGCGGCCGAGCTGCGGGGGCGGCGCCGGCTCGGCGGCGCGGGCGGCGGGGACGGGGCGGGCGGCGGTGCCTGTGCGCGCAGTGTGTTGCTCCACCTACTCAACGTAGGCATGTCGCGCGCGTCACGCAGGTCGGAGACACGCGGATTACCTCGCCTGGGTCCTCTGTTCGAAGGGGCCCGTTCGAGTGAGGCGGGAGGGCCGCGCGACTCGGGGCGGCGGAGGCGGGGCGGCGGCGCGGACGAGGGCCGGGCGGCGCTGTGGACGGGGGCGGGGCGGCGACGCGAGGGCCCGTAGACTGGTCGGCGCCAGCTCCCACCCCCTGCTTACGGGAAGTCGTCACGTGTCGCTCTCCATCGGAATCGTCGGACTGCCGAATGTCGGCAAGTCGACGCTCTTCAACGCCCTGACCAAGAACGACGTGCTGGCGGCCAACTACCCGTTCGCCACCATCGAGCCCAACATCGGCGTGGTCGGCGTGCCCGACCCCCGGCTGGCCAAGCTCGCCGAGATCTTCAGCTCGGCCCGGGTGCTGCCCGCGACGGTGGACTTCGTCGACATCGCGGGCATCGTGCGCGGCGCCTCCGAGGGCGAGGGCCTGGGCAACAAGTTCCTCGCGAACATCCGCGAGTCCGACGCGATCTGCCAGGTCATCCGCGCCTTCAAGGACGAGAACGTGGTCCACGTGGACGGCAAGGTGTCGCCCAAGGACGACATCGAGACGATCAACACCGAGCTGATCCTCGCCGACCTCCAGTCCGTCGAGAAGGCGATCCCGCGCCTGACCAAGGAGGCGCGGCTGCAGAAGGAGAAGGCCGCGGTGCTCGCCGCCGCCGAGGCCGCGCAGCAGTTCCTCGCCGCCGGGGACACCCTCTTCTCGCACGGCATCACCAAGGGCACCGAGCAGGCCGCCCTCCTGCACGAGTTGCACCTGCTGACCACGAAGCCGTTCCTCTACGTCTTCAACGTCGACGAGGACGAGCTGACCGACGAGGCGTTCAAGGACGAGCAGCGCGCCCTGATCGCGCCCGCCGAGGCGATCTTCCTCAACGCGAAGCTGGAGTCCGACCTCGCGGAGCTCGACGACGACGAGGCGCTCGAACTCCTCCAGTCCGTCGGCCAGGAGGAGCCCGGCCTGGCGACGCTGGCCCGGGTCGGCTTCAACACCCTGGGCCTGCAGACCTACCTCACCGCCGGCCCCAAGGAATCCCGCGCCTGGACCATCAAGCGCGGCGCCACCGCCCCCGAGGCGGCGGGCGTGATCCACACGGACTTCCAGAAGGGCTTCATCAAGGCGGAGGTCATCTCCTACGACGACCTGGTCGCCACCGGCTCCGTCGCCGAGGCCCGCGCGAAGGGCAAGGCCCGGATGGAGGGCAAGGACTACGTCATGCAGGACGGCGACGTGGTGGAGTTCCGCTTCAACGTGTAGTTGATCTCGCGGTAGGCCGTCTGACCAGCGGCGGAGGCGTCGGGCGGGCTTGGAGGTCCGCGCCGAGTCCGCAAGCGCACTGACACGTCGTCAGCGCGAGGGAGTGGCTACGCCGCCTCGGTGACTTACGCGTCACCCTCGTCGGGGCGGTCCGTGTATGCCTTGTCGACGGCGGCTCGGGTCCGTTCCTCGGAGTCGGACCAAGGTGGGCGTAGATGTTCGGCGTCATGGCCGCGTTGGTGTGGCCGAGGCGCTCGGAGACGCACTCGGTCATCGACGCCGGTCCCACGCCGAACAACGTATGCGCGAAGGCCGAGCGGCTCGCCGGGCAGGAAGCAGGAGGCCCATACCCGCACGACGCCTCGCGGGGGCGAGCCTTCCCCGGCCGGTGCGGAACTGAAGTGCCCCGGATGGTGTCCAGGTCGGTGTGGGGTGCAACAGTACGAGCACAGGGGCGGGGGGCACCGTGAGACGAGCGAACAAGATCATCAGTGTGGCTGTGCTGGCGGCAGCGCTGGTGGCGGGTGCAAGTGGCTGTGGTGGCAACTCAGCCTCCTCCGGGTCCCGATCGGCGGCCTCCTCCGGCACGACGAAGGCGAGCACCGGCTCCGCGTCGACGCCTTCGCTGCCGACGAGTTCAACGACTCCGCAGCGGCCGCAGATGCTGCTCGACACCATCGAACCGCAGAGCGGTACGACCGTGGGGGTGGCGATGCCGATCTCCGTCACCTTCAGCAAGGCGGTGGCCGTCTCGGCCCGCGCGGACATCGAGAAGCACTTGAAACTCACCACCTCGACCCCGGTGACCGGCGCTTGGCACTGGTTCAGTTCCCGGCGGGTGGACTTCCGCCCCAAGGCTTACTGGCTCACCGGGACGAAGGTCACCCTCGACGCGGAACTCGCCGGAGTGGGCGACGGGAACGGACGCTATGGGGTCCACTCCTACCAGCACTCTTTCACCGTCGGCTCGGACGACGAGGTGCACGTCTACGCCGACCAGCACCTGATGAAGGTGTCCCACGACGGCGCGGTGACCAAGACGTTCCCGATCGACGCCGGCAGCGCGAAGTACCCCTCGTGGACCGGGACGATGGCAGTCATGGGCAAGGCCCGAAAGGTGCTCATGGACTCATGCAGCGTCCACATCGCCTGCAGCAAGAGCGACCCGGACTACTACCACGACTACTACCCGTTCGCCGTGGAACTGACGACCTCCGGAACGTACGTGCATTACTCCGACGGCGACCCGCAGCCGGGCCACAGCGCCGGCTCGCACGGCTGCGTCCACCTGTCGATGGCCAACGCGCAATGGTTCTATGCCTTCGCCCGCCAGGGAGACCCCGTCACCATCACCGGCTCTGCCAGCCCCGCCGCCCCAGCGGACAACGGCTACGCGGACTACGACGTGACCGACTGGAGCGCCTGGATCTCCCCCAACGCCAGCGGCCTCGGCCAGCTCACCACCCCGACCACCACCTGACAGTTCCGTCCACTCGCCCTCAGCCACCAGGGCCTTCCGCCCACGTGCCGAAGCGCCGAACGGATACGGGGGGTGAGCCCCCCGAACTCGACCGAACAGGCTCTTCAACGTCTGGTTGAGCCGGCGGAAATGGCCTGACCTGCGAGAAGCGGGTCGGGCCCTTCTGTTCTCCGCTCTGTTCTCCGCGCTGGGGGGACCTCGAAGGCCGGTCGGGGCCGGTGTCGGTGGTGGGACGATGCGGGGAGGCGACGGAGGGGCGGGACGCGTGGGGCGTGGCGAGCGGGACACGGTCGCGAGGGGAGCGCTCCTGCACGAGTCGGCGCAGGCGGCGATCGGCGACCACGGCAGGGCGGTCGAGGCGGTACGAGCGGCACTGAAGCCCCTCCATGACGCGGTGGTACAGCGGGAACTCGACGCCATCCCGGTGGCCCGGCTCCAGGACGTGACCGAAGGGCGGCTGCGGCTGGGGAGCGTCGAGAAGAGCGGGCTGCGTACCGTGGGCAGCGTTCTCGACGCCGGGCCCTACCGGTTGCGGCAGGTTCCCGGTGTCGGGCAGCGCACCGCCGACCAGATGCTCGCCGCCGCCCGCCGGCTGTCCGAGGCGGCGTACGAGACCGTGGCCGTTCGCATCGAGGTGGACCGGCCCGACCCGGACACCACCGCGCTCGTCGTGGCCCTGCACGTCCTGGTGGAGGCCGGCCCGGACGCTCGGCGCGCGGTCGACAGGGCTGCCGAACTGTCCGAGCGGCTCGGCCCGTTGCTGGCCGCCGCCCGGCCCGCCGCCGGCCGGTTCGGGTTGCTTCTGGCGGGCCCGGAGAAGAAGGCCCGCACGCTGACGGCGGTCACCGGGATCCGTTCGCTGGTCGACGAGGTGGAGCGGACGGGTCAGCGGGAGCTGATCTCGCAGGCGTCGGTGGACCTGTTGCGGGGGCCCTCGTCCGACATCGCGGCCTGGGTGGACTTCGAAGTCCGTTCCGCCGAGTACTACAGCCTGCTCGCCGAGATCTCCGGCCGGCAGCCCGACGCGGCCGCTGCCGAGGGGTTCCTGCCGGACGAGGTCGCGGAGAGGGTACGGGCCCAGCCTCTCGACGACAGGTACCGCCGGGTCTCCCTGCGCGGCTACCAGGCGTTCGGCGCGCGGTTCGCGCTGGCGCAGCGCCGGGTGCTCCTCGGCGACGAGATGGGACTCGGGAAGACCGTTCAGGCGATCGCGGTCCTGGCGCACCTGGCTGCCGAGGGGCAGAGCCACTTCATGATCGTCTGTCCGGCGAGCGTTCTTGTGAACTGGACACGGGAGATCGAAGCCCGCAGCGCGTTGCGCGTCATGGTGCTCCACGGTCCTGATCGGCACGACGCGTTCGCCGACTGGAAGGGTCGCGGTGGGGTCGGCGTGACCACGTTCGAAGCGCTGCGCGGCTTGCCCGCGCCGGGCGCCGGGGAGGTCGGGCTGCTCGTGGTGGACGAAGCGCACTCCGTGAAGAACCCGAAGGCCAAGCGGTCCCAGGCGGTTGCCCTGTGGGCGGAGCGTTGCGAGCGGACCCTCCTCATGACCGGAACCCCGATGGAGAACCGGGTCGCGGAGTTCCGCCACCTGGTCCGGATGCTCGACGAAGGCATCGCGAACTCCCTTGGCGACGGGGACGCGTTGGCCGGTTCGGTCGCCTTCCGCAGGTCCGTGGCGCCGATCTACCTGCGGCGCAACCAGGAGGACGTGCTGACGGAACTCCCGAGCCTCCAGCAGACCGACGAGTGGGAGGAACCGAGCGCATCGGACGAGGACGCGTACCGTGCAGCCGTCCTCGCCGGTAACTTCATGGCGATGCGCCGGGCCGCGTACATGCGCCCCGAGAAGTCGGCGAAGCTGGAGCGGATCCGGGAGATCGTCCGGGAGGCCGCCGAGAACGGGCAGAAGACGGTGGTATTCTCCCAGTTCAAGGACGTGCTGCGCGTGGTGGAGGAAGCACTGGGGGCCGGCGACGGCACCCCGCTGTTCGGCCCGCTCACCGGGAGCGTCCCGCCCACGCGGCGGCAGCAGGTCGTCGACGACTTCGCCGCTGTCCCGGGTCCGGCGGTGCTCCTGGCGCAGATCCAGGCGGCGGGCGTCGGCCTGAACCTGCAGGCCGCCTCGGTGGTCGTCATCTGCGAACCCCAGATCAAGCCCACCATGGAACACCAGGCGGTGGCCCGGGCCCATCGCATGGGCCAGGTCAGGCCGGTTCGCGTGCACCGCCTCCTCGCCACGGGAGGCGTGGACGAACGCCTGGTGAGGATGCTGGCGGCGAAGACCCGCCTCTTCGATGCCTACGCGCGCCGCAGCGCCATGGCCGAATCCACTCCGGACGCGGTCGACGTGTCGGACACGGAGCTGGCCCGCCGGATCGTCGAGGAGGAACAGGCCCGTCTCGCGAGGACGGACGAGGAGCTCACGGCACCCACGCGCAGCGCGCCCGGCCAGGCAGCGGGCGTGGCCGACGGGTGAGCTCGGGCGGCGGCGAGCCGCATGGGTGGCTGGAGACCCGGCCCTTCGGTGGCCACGCGTACGACGCCCTGGTGCGTGGCACGCTCGCCGTCCCCGGCACCACCCCGGACACTCCGCTGGTCGTGGTTTCCCGCTGCGGCCTGGCCGAGGGGCTGCCGCTGACCGCGCACTGGGGGCCGGAGGATCTGGTCCGGGCGTGGTAGCTCCGCTAGTCACGGCATCCGAGGTCCCCGTTTCCTAAACGCCTTCTCGTGCTGCGGCCGGCGATCCGGTCTCACATGTGGGGGAGGAGCGAGACGCGGAGGTGGTGGGCGGGGTCGTGAGTGAGGAACATCGCCGAGTGCCCGTACCCGCCGCTCCGAGGGCCCTCAGGACGTGAAGGCGATCACCGCGACGACGAAACCGGCGAGCACCAGCAGCGCCGCCGTGAGGACGGTGGGGTTCACGAGGCCCCCCAGCGGCTGCCGTTGGCGCATCCGGGCCTGGCGGACGCGCCACTGGACGTACCCGGCGACGGTCACGCCGGCGGACAGGGCGATGAGGTAGCCGCCGAGCGCCAGCCGCAGCGCGTGCGGGGTGATCCCGGTCAGCCGGATCACGGCGAAGGCGCCCGCCAGCAGCGCCAGCGCCGTCCGGGTCCAGGCCAGCAGGGTGCGCTCGTTGGCCATCGTGGCCCGGTAGTCGGGTTCCTCGCCCTTGCGCCACCAGGGGAGCGCGTCGGAGGGTTCGCCGACGTCGGCGTCGCCCGGTTTCGCGTCGCCCTGCTTGGCGCCGCCCGGTCCGGCATCGTCCGGCTCGGGGCCGTCCGGCGGGAGCCGATCGTCGGCCATCAGGAACCATCCCCGCGGACCGGGGCGGCCGGTGCGCCGATGCGCGCCCTCACGGGGTCGCGCCGCTTCGCGAGGCGCTGCGCAGGGGGCGTCCCGCAGCAGCTCGGTGGGCCATGGCGCCTCCCGTCCCAGGAACGCTTCCACGCTCGGCGAGCGGGTCGGCCGCCGCGACCCGAAGGACCCACACGAGTGAGCGGGCAGGCCGCGCGGGTACCCCCGGACGGAGTACGTGTGCTCGTGGGGCGAGGCCCTCAGGGTGAGGGTGGGACCGGGCGGGCCGACCCGCAGCCGCCGCCGTACGCCCCGCCTGCAAGGGAGTCCCGTTGCCCGAGTCCACGCCGAACCCCGACCCGAAGTCCAGGCCCCGGCCCAAGCCCACCGCACCCAAGCCCGCCGCATCCAAGCCGGCGTCCAAGCCCGCGCCCACCACCCCCAAACCCGCGCAGCCCCCCATCGCCGCCGCCAACAACGCCCTCACCGCCCGCCTGCCCTTCGACGACACCCAGGACCTCGACGACGCCCGGCGCGGCTTCATGGGCACGGCAGCCGACCCCCTGATCAAAGAAGGCACGGGTCGCACCGTGTGGGACCTGGACGCGTACGGGTTCCTGGCGGGCGACTGCCCGGACACGGCCAACCCGAGCCTGTGGCGGCAGAGCCGCCTCTGCTCCGACCACGGCCTGTTCGAGGTGACCGACGGCATCTACCAGGTGCGCGGCTTCGACCTGTCCAACATGACCCTCGTGGAGGGCGACACCGGGGTGCTGGTGATCGACCCGCTGATCTCCGCGGAGACCGCCGCTGCCGGCCTCGCCCTCTACCGCGAGCACCGCGGCGACCGCCCCGTCACCGGCGTGCTCTACACGCACAGCCACATCGACCACTTCGGCGGCGTCCGCGGGGTGCTCCCGGACGGGGCGGCGGACGGCGGCGTCCCGGTCCTCGCCCCGGACGGCTTCCTGGAGCACGCGGTCCGCGAGAACGTCTACGCCGGCACCGCGATGGCCCGCCGGGCCGCGTACATGTACGGCGCCGCGCTGCCCAAGGGCGAGCGGGGCCAGATCGGTGCGGGGCTCGGCCAGACCACCTCCACGGGGTCGGTCGGCCTGGTCCCGCCGACCCGCGACATCACCCGCACCGGGCAGACCGAGACCGTCGACGGCATCCGGATGGTCTTCCAGCTCACCCCGGGCACCGAGGCGCCGGCCGAGCTGAACATCCACTTCCCCGACCGCTCCGCCCTGTGCATGGCCGAGAACGCCACCCACAACCAGCACAACCTGCTGACCCTGCGCGGCGCCGAGGTCCGCGACCCCCGCGTCTGGGCGCAGTACCTGGCCGAGGCGATCGACCGGTTCGCCGGCTCCTCCGACGTCGCCTTCGCCTCCCACCACTGGCCGGTGTGGGGGCGGGAGCAGCTGATCCGCTTCCTGTCCGAGCAGCGCGACCTGTACGCCTACCTGCACGACCAGACGCTGCGCCTGCTCAACCAGGGCCTGACCGCGCTGGAGATCGCGGAGTCCCTGCGGATGCCGCCCGCCCTGGAGCGCGCCTGGCACACGCACGGCTACTACGGCTCGGTCAGCCACAACACGAAGGCGGTCTACCAGCGTTACCTCGGCTGGTTCGACGGCAACCCCGCGCACCTGTGGGAGCACCCGCCCGTCGAGGCGGCGCGTCGCTACGTGGAGTTCATGGGCGGCGCCGACGAGGTGGTGCGCCGGGCGCGCGAGTCCTTCGCCGAGGGCGACTACCGCTGGGTGGCCCAGGTCGTCCACCACGTGCTGTTCGCCGACCCCGACCACGCGGAGGCCCGCCGGCTCCAGGCCGACGCCCTGGAACAGCTCGGGTACGGCAGCGAGAACGGCACCTGGCGGAACTTCTACCTGATGGGGGCCCTGGAACTGCGCGAGGGCCCGGTCGGTACGCCCACGGCCACCACCTCACCCGATCTGCTCGCCGCCCTGACACTGGACCAGCTCTTCGACTCGCTGGCGATCCGCGTGGACGGCCCGCGCAGTTGGGACGCGGACATCACCGTGCGCTGGACCGTCGACGGCCGGGACCCGGTCACCCTCCGGCTGCACAACGGCGTCCTCACCCACGTCACCGGTACCGGGCCGGCCGCCGCCGAGCCGGACGTCGAGGTCGACCTGGCCGAGGCGGACCTGCGCGCCCTGCTGACCGGCGGCACGGATCCCGCGGACCTGGCCGCGCGGGACGGTGTGCGGATCAGCGGCGACGCGAGCCGCCTGCCCGCACTCCTCGGCCATCTCGCCGCCCCCGACCCGGACTTCGCCATCGTCACCCCCTGAGGACGGGCTGCCGGATCACAGCCAGCCGCGGCGCATCGCCTGGGTGCCGGCCTGGAAGCGGCTGGTGGCGCCGAGGCGTTGCAGGAGGATGGCGATGCGGCGGCGGAAGGTGCGCTGGCTGAGGTCGAGTTGGCGGGCGATCGCCTCGTCCTTCAGCCCCGCGTTGAGCAGTTGCAGGAGCGCCCGGTCCTCGGGGGTGATCTCCGGGTCGACGGGCTCGGGTGCCTCGACGGAGGCGAAGACCGGGGTGGACAGGGCCCAGTGGGCCTCGAAGAGCTCGACGAGCGCGTCGCTGAGCCCGGAGCGGCGGACGTAGGCCGCGGTGGTGCGCTGGCCCTTGTCGGACCCGGTGAGCGGCAGGATGGCCTCGCGCGCGTCCACCACGATCAGCTTCGTCGGGACCCGGGGCAGGACCCGGGCCTGCTCGCCGAGCCGGACCATCTCCCGTAGCGTCGCGGCCCGTTCGGGTATCGCCAGCACCTCGCCGGCGTAGGCGGCCCGCACGCTCACGCCGCGGGCGAGCGCGTGCCGTTCGGACGGGGACGTGGTGCCGTTCGAGGAGACGTACGGAGGGGCGTCGAAGGCGAGGATCTCGCGTTCCGCGCTGGCGACGAGCGACTCGACGCGCCGGGTGATCTCGTTGGGCCCCTCGATGACCTCCACGAGCAGGCGCGGGTCGGACCGCAGGTTGCGCTCGTGGTAGTCGGCGGCGTACGCCTCCACCGAGGCCGCGACGCGCTCCAGTTCGCGCTGCCGCGACCGGATCAGCCCGGTCAGTCCGGTGCGCGGGTCGACCGGTGCGTAGCGCGCCGGCCGCCCCGGGTGGCACTGGGCGAGCCCGGCCGCCACCAGGCTGTCGAGGGACTGCCGGGCGCGCGCCGTCGGCAGGTCCAGCACCCCGGCGAGATGCCCCACGGTGAGCTGCTCCTCGTGCAGCAGCATCCCGTAGGCCCGCTCGGCGGCCTCGTCCAGTCCGACCGGCTCCAGCATGGCAGTCCCTTCTCCCGAAATGACCGGGATGACCGGTGACGCGGTGGCCTGTTGCGGCCAACGGCCGGAGCAGGCCACCGCGATCGCCCCCACCGCCGGTGTGTGGCTGGAAAGGTACAGCCACCCCCCTACGTGGTGACAAAGGAGTGACGGCTCTCGATGAGACCCGCAGGCCAAGCCCTACGCGGCGGCGTGATGGCCGCCGTCCTGGCAGCAGCGGCGGCGCTGCTGTCGGCGCCGGCGGCGCATGCCGCCCCGGCCGCACACGACCCCGTGCGTCTGAACGCCAAGCAGCTGGCGAAGCTGAGTGCGAAGTACACCCGGCGCGCCGACGGCACGCCTGGACTGGTCGCCGCGGCCGCCTCCGGCGGCACGTCAGCAACCGGCACGCCGTCCACCGACTCGGCGGCCTCGTCCGGTGATTCGTCCGGTACGTCGACCGCGACGACCACCATCGACCAGTCCACGACGTGGGAGAGCGCGCGCGGCTCCGTCTCCACGCTCGCCCTGCAGGGCACCAAGGACTGGGTCGCCCTGTCCTCCGGCGGCACCGTCACCCGCTACGACGCCAAGGGCGACCCGGTGTGGGACCGCACCAGTTCCTCGCTGTACGGCGACTGGAACCTGACGGCGGAGAACAGCTACCAGGACCAGCCGTACAGCCCCGTGCTGTCCGAGGGCTACAACCCCTACGAGCCCTCGTCCTCCGGCCGGCACCCCTTCGCGCAGGCCGACTTCAACGGCGACGGTGTGGCGGACATCGCGGTCGCCTACTCGGTCGGCCAGTACCCGTCCCGGCCGTTCACCTCGCCCGGCTCCGACCTGCCGTCGGGCACCTTCGTCAACGTGCTCGACGGCCGCACCGGCCGCATGCTGTGGCACCAGCTGCTGCCGGGCTACGTGGGCTCGCTGCTGGCGCACGACGGCAAGCTGGTGGTCGCCGACACCACCGGCCCGGACTGGGGCGACGACCCGGTCGCCACGCAGGGCGACAGCCGCAGCTCGCTGCTGGCGTACTCCTTCACCGCGAAGAAGGGCGGCGCCGTCGCCGCCAGGACCGCGTGGACCTACAGCACCGGCGCGCCGTGGGCGGACTTCACTGACGTCGAACCGCTCAACGACGGCCGGATCACGGTCGGTTGGACGGACACGCCGTTCGGCCTGGGCAACCCGCGCCCTGCGGCCGGCCACGTCCTGGTGCTCAGCGGTACCAGCGGCAAGGCCGTGGTGGACACCAAGACGCCGGGCTACCCGCGCATCCTCCACCAGGACCCGGGCTCGGACCGGGTGCTGGTCGCCGAGCAGAACGACCCGTACGACGCGGTGCGTTGGGACCTGACGGCGATCGACGCCCGGACCGGCGCCCGTACGGTGCTGGCCTCGCGGCAGAACACCATCCCCGAGGACTTCGTCGTCGACGGCCAGGCCCACGGCAAGCAGGCCCGGTACGCCGTCGCGGAGCTCGGCATCAACGCCGACCTCAGTGACGGGCAGAGCACCATATCCGGCTGGGACGGCAACGGCGACACCGTCTGGACCCGGCAGACCAGCAGCACGGTCGGCAACCCGAACGCGCCCACGCTGGCCCTGTCCTACGACCCGACCGGTCACGGCCGGATCGTCGCCACCGTCGCGGACAACGTCGCCGACAGCGCGGCGCGGCCCGAGGGCGTCTACAACAGCCAGCTGCTCTCCCTGGACGCGCGGGACGGCTCGCTGGAGTGGCGCCGCGACGGCGACGTGACCGGCGACCAGGTCACCGCCTACCAGGGCGGCCTGCTCGCCGTCGGCCAGGACATGAACGCCTGGACGGTGGACGAGAACAGCGGCAAGGCCACCGACCTGCCGCTGTTCAGCGAGAACTACGGGGCCGCGTCCGTCGACGTCAACGGTGACGGGGTCAAGGACCTGGTCGTCGGCGGCCAGAGCCACGGCCTGTTCGCTCTCGACGGCCGCTCCCTCAAGAGCGCCACACCGACCATCCTGTGGCACTCGGCCGTGAGCGCGGCCGTGCACCAGATCCAGGTGGCGAAGGTCGCCGACAGCTACGGCAGGACAGCCACGCGGGTGGTCGCCGCCACCTCGCACGGCTTCGCCGTGGTCGACCCGGCCACCGGCAAGGTCGGCGCGGACGTCAGCACCGGTTCCTTCCAGTACGGTCTGGTCGTCACCGGCGGCCGGATCGTCGCCACCGGTGCGAGCAGCGTCGCCGCCTACACCGCCGACGGTTCCCGGACGTGGGACTACCGCCCGGCCGGCGTCGGCGCCAAGCAGGTGCTGTACTCCACCCCGTCCACCGACGGGCAGGGCCGGTTGTTCCTGGAGTACGGCGGCGCCCGCTCCGCGTTCGGCACCGGGGTCAGCGACCCGGCCCCGGCCGCTGTCGCGCTGGACGCCGGCACCGGCAAGCAGCTCTGGAGCGAGCAGCCGAGCAACGCCACCGCGGCCTCGGCCGACTGGATCGAGCAGCAGGCCGGCGTCCTCGCCGGCGCCGGCATCCCCGGGGCCGGTGGCAAGGCCGTCGCCTTCGCCTTCGGCGGCGACCAGCCCTCGACCATCAAGCACCGTGTGCAGATCGTGAACGGCGCCACCGGCAAGGTGCTGTCCGAGCACGACTCGGTCGGATCCGCGACCTTCCAGGGGTTCGCCGCATCGCCGACGTACGGCCTGGTCGAGCTGCACGCCTTCCAGATGACGGTCTACCCGGTGGACGGCAGCGCGCCGTACAACGTGAGCACGCTGCCGAACAACCAGCAGGGCGTCTTCGCCACCACCACCGGCGGCAAGGAGACCTTCGTCGGCGGCGTCGGCGGGCTGGAGCAGTACGACCAGCCCTTCCCGACCTCCGACGACTACCTGGAGAGCACGAGCGAGACGTTCTCGCTCTACGCCGGCACCGCCGTCGCCACGGACCTGACCGGCGGCAAGGCCACCGACATCATCGGCCTGCCGATGGACAACGCCGCCTACGACCTGAGCCAGAACGTCGGCGGGTTCGGCTCCGAGATGATCGCGGTGGACGACTACCCGCACGGCGTGACGGTCCAGCACGTCACCGACACCCCGCAGCCGGCCACCGCGGCCACCCGCTCCGTGCAGCCGCGGACGGTGAAGGCGCCGTCCGGCCTCGCCGCGAAGCAGCAGGGCCTGCAGAGCGACAGCGCGCCCGCCGCCACTCCGTTCACCGGCGCGACCCTGCCGACCGCGGGCGCGATCACCCCGCCGGTCGAGGTCAGATCGACCGTGGCGGCCGCGCCGAACGACGCCACCGAGACCACCAAGGGCTACAGCCCGCAGCAGATCCAGGCCCGCCTCGGGCTGACCGGTGACGGCCGCGGCCAGACGATCGCCATCGTCGACGCCTACGACTACCCGACCGCCGAGGCCGACCTGAACCACTTCGCCGACCACTTCGGCCTGCCGCAGACCTGCGACAGCGTCGCGGACGGCACGGACTGCTTCGACTTCCAGCAGGTCTACGCCGACGGCACGAAGCCCGAGGCGAACGCCAGTTGGGAAGAGGAGGAGGCGCTCGACATCGAGTGGGCGCACGCGGTCGCCCCGCACGCCAGGATCGTGCTGGTGGAGGCGGCCGACGCCTCCGCCGCGGGCCTGTACCAGGGCGTGGACAAGGCAGCCTCGCTGCACCCGGCCGTCGTCAGCAACAGCTGGGGCATGTCGGAGTTCTCCGAGGAGTCCTTCTACGACGGCCACTGCAAGCTCGCCGACTCCGTCTGCACCCAGTCCACCGGTGACGCCGGCTACCCGGCCGGCTACTCCAGCACCAACCCCAACGCGCTGGCCATCGGCGGGACCAGCCTGAAGCTGGACGCGAACGGCGCCACCCTCGGCGAGACCGCGTGGTCCTCGACCGGCGGCGGCCTGAGCTACTTCGAGAAGCGCCCGGCCTACCAGGACGGCGTGCAGAGCTCGAAGTACCGCGCCACCCCGGACGTCAGCTTCGTCGCCGACCCGAACACGGGCGTCGCCGTCTACACCTCCGCCGGGGGCAGCCCCGTGTGGCTGGAGGTCGGCGGCACCAGCCTGTCCGCCCCGACCTGGGCCGCGGTGATCAGCACGGCCGACCAGCTGCGTGCCGAGGCCGGCAAGGCGCCCCTGGCCGTCGCCGGGCCCGAGGGGGACACCGCCCACACCGACGTGTACGCCCTGGGCACCAAGCTCGACGACGTCACGTCGGGCTCCAACGGGCTGTGCGGCACCGAGTGCACCGCCGGCCCCGGGTACGACACCGTCACCGGTCTCGGATCGCCCCTCGCGGGAGTGGACCAGGCCCTGGCCGCCATGAAGTGAGCCCCGGCAGGCCCGCCCCCGGCGAGGCGGCCTGACCGGACGCCCCGGGCAGGGTGCGCGGAGGGGAGCGCCCGGCCCGGAGCACCCAGAGCTGTGCCCCGCTGCCAACGGCAGCGGGGCACAGCCGCGTTCAGCGGTCGGTTCGGCAGGCCCGGGGGCGCCTTGGACGAGGGTGTCCCGGGACCCGCCGGAGGCCGCTCCCTGCCGCGCACTCCGGTCACCCATGGCATTTCAGCCACATGGTTTTCTCCTGTCACATCCAACCCATCAGTAACTTGTGTCTCGGACGTCTCGCCCCGAGCCGGTCCTGCCGGTGAACGGCCAGGTCAGGCGGGCGAGTTGGGCGGCCCGCCCGGTGGGACAACGGCCGAAACGCCCCCTTAACCGCCGGGTCGGGCGGGTGGATATTCCGGCGTAGGCGGTCGGGAATGACATGTACATGATTTACGTACCTGATCGACCTGCACCACTCCCGCACCCCACCCCCACAGCCCCGGCCCGGGCTGACACGGAGCCGGAGCACCGGAACAGGAGAGGTTCATGCGAACCAGAGTTGCTCTGCCCATGGCCCTGCTCGGCGCGGTGGCCGCGCTCGGCCTGGCCACCGGGGCGGCCTCGGCCGCCGACAACCCGCTCACCCTGGCGTGCCAGGCGACACCGCCGATCGTCTCCGCGGAGACCTTCACCATCGACGCCGGGGTCAACGGCACGGCCCCGGCCACCGTCGCCGCCGGCAGCGCCTTCACCGTGACGCTGGCGCCCGACGCGATCACCGTCCCCGGCTCGGTCAACGGGAACACGGTGAACTCGATCAGCTCGCTGAAGCTCACCGCCCCGGTGCCGGCGAACGCGACCCTGAACACCGAGACACTCAGCGGCGGTTCCGGGCTGGGCTCGGGTACGCCGTCGGTCTCGGTGAGCGGCGGCACCCTCACGATGACCGTGCCCGGCCCGATCAGCGGCGGCAGCACCTTCACCCTGCCCACCCTCGATCTGGGGCTGACCGCCGGGGCGTCCGGGACCACCGTGCAGACCCAACTCGCCGGCAGCAGCTACTCCAGCCCCGGTCTGACCTTCACCGCGAACGTGACCTCCAGCATCTTCACGGTGAACGCGCCGACCGCCTGCTACCCCTCGCCCAACCCGGTGCTGACCACGACCACCGTCAGCTGACGGCGCCGGCCTGACTCCCGGATTCCCCGGAGCACGGCGGAACGGGATACGAACGGCGGACGAGCGGATCGGTGCGGCAGGTGCGGGCGCGTCCCCCACGCGCGCGGCCCGCCGGCCGGTCCGTTCTCATCCGACGCACCTGACGTGGTGTCAATTGCCGTTGAGCAGCTGCTCGGTCCAGATGGTCTTCCCGTCGGGCTTGTAGCGGCTGCCCCAGCGGTGGGTGAGCTGGGCGATCAGGAACAGGCCGCGGCCGCCCTCGTCGGTGAGGCGGGCGCGGCGCAGGTGCGGCTGGGTCTGGCTGGGGTCGGAGACCTCGCAGATCAGCCGCTGGTCCCTGATCAGCCGGACGCCGATGGGCGCGCCGGCGTAGCGGATGGCGTTGGTGACCAGCTCGCTGACGATCAGCTCGGTGCTGAACGCCAGCTCGGTCAGTCCCCAGGCGTCGAGTTGGGCGGTGACGCCGGACCGCACCTCGGCGACCGCCTCGGGGTCGGCGGTCACCGTCCAGCCGGCGGTGCGGTCGTCGGGGAGGGCGCGGGTGCGGGCCAGCAGCAGCGCCTGGTCGTGGTCGGGGGCCGGTTCGGACAGCAGGCCGAGCAACTCGCGGCCGGTGTCCGCCATCGAGCGGCCGCTCGCCGCGGCCGACCGGGCGGCGTTCCGGACCGCCTCCGTCCTGCGCAGCTTCGCCGGGTCGTTCCGCTGGGGGCGGCCGTCGCTGTGGAAGGTGAGGATGTCCCCGGCGTCCAACCGCAGTTCGGTCATCTCGAACGGCCCGCTCCCGGTGCCCAGCGGCGGGCCCGCGTTGACCTCCACCTGCTCCGCCACGAGGCCGCCGGCCGGGGGGCGTTCGACCGGGTCCTGTCCTTCACGAACCTCCCCGGCGGACCCGGCCCCGGCGGTGGACGCCCGCACCAGGACCGGCCCCGGGTGTCCCGCCGACGCGATCAGGCAGCGGCCGGTGAGCGGGTCGTAGGTCGCGTACACGCAGCAGGCGCCGCTCAGGGCGCCCTCGATCCCCTCGTGCCGGGGGCCGCTGTCGTCGGTGCTGGAGAACCGCACGACCAAGTCGTCGAGGTGGCTGAGGAGTTCGTCCGGAGCCGGGTCGAGGTCGGCGAGGGTGCCCACCGCGGCCCGCAGCCGTCCCATCGCCGCCGTCGCACCGAGCCCGTGCCCGGGCACCCGGCCCACGAGGAAGGCGACGCGGGCGGAGGACAGCTCGATCACGTCGAACCAGCTGCCCCCGATGCCTTCAGGGGTGCCGCCCGGCACGTACACGCCGGACGTCTCCGCAGCTGTGCCGTCGCCCACCACCCGCGGCAGCAGGCTGCGTTGCAGGGTCTCGGCGGTACGCCGCTCCTTGGTGTAGCGGCGCGCGTTGTCGATGCTCAGGGCGGCCCGCGAGGCGACCTCGTCCGCGAGGCTCGCGTCGGTCTCGTCGAACCGCCGGCGGTCCCCGCTGCGCCAGAGCAGCACGGCGCCCAGCACCAGGCCGCGCGCCTGCACCGGCATCAGCAGAAGCGACGTGGCGGCCTCCGGGAGCAGCAGCCGGGTGCGCTCCTCGTTCTCGGACAGGATCGCGCGCACGTCGCGGAGGTCCGCCAGGAAGCCCGCGGCGCCCCTGCGCACCTGCTCGCCGGTGGTCTCGCCGAACGTCAGCGTGGCGCCGAGCGGGTAGACGTCCTGCGGCCACGCGCCGACCGCGGACACCGCCACCCGGCGCAGTGGCGTCGCACCGGTGAAGGGGGCCGGTTCCTCGCCCTGGAGCACGGCGTGGGTCAGGTCGACCGAGGCGAGGTCGGCGAAGGCGGGGACGAGCACCGCCGCCAGGTCCTCGGCGTTGCGGGTGATGTCCAGCGACCCGCCGATCGCCGCGGCCGACGCGTAGAGCAGGTCGGCCCGCTCCTGCGCCCTCGCGCCCGCGACCGGGGCCTGCGGACGGCTCAGCGGACCGTTCTCCGCCTGCGCGGCGGGCAGCGCCTCGGTGGAGCCCTCCTCCGCCCGGACCGCCTCCTCCGCGCCGCCCTGCGCCATCCGCATGAGCAGGAACGCGCCGCGCGGGCCGCCCGACACGAGGACCGACACCCGCAGCCGCACGTGGAGGGTCCCGCCGCCGGGCCGCAGCAGCACCACTCCGCCGGTGTTCTGCCGGCCGCCGACCGCGCCGGAGGCCAGCACCGCCCAGGTCCGCGGGTCCTCGAACATCTCCACGACGTTGCGCCCGCGCAGTTGCTCCGGGCTGCATCCGAGCAGGTCCGCGGCACGTCCGGTGCAGCTCACCACCGTCGACCGGGCATCCACCACCAGCGCAGCATCGCCCCGCGCCCGGCGTGCCAGACCCTCCGGCCCGCCGGCGTCTCTTCGTCGCCCAGGCCCGCTCGACCCCATAGCACCATTGAAACCCGTGCCCCGGCGCCCCGCGCGGTGGGAATCCCGCCGAGGTGGCGCGGTGCGTCCCGGGCGGCGCCGCCGCGAGCGACCGCGCCGGAGGGCCCCGTAACCGGCTGATGCACCCCGCGGCCGGACCCGGGGAGAACACCGGAGAACGCACCCGGAGAACGCACCCGGAGGACGGGCCCGGGCGGGGGCGGCGGTGGGCCGGGGGAGGGCGCGCGCGGTGACAGGGGCGGTTGCTGCTGCGGGTGGGGCGCGCGGGTGCCGGCGGAAGCGGATCGGAAGCGGATCGGAAGCGGAGAGCGCTGGCCGCGGAAGCGGTCGTGCTGGTCGCATCGACGCATGGTGAAGCGGTTCCGCTTCGCCACGCACCGGGCACCGGCGGTGCCGATCGGGCACCGCGCTTCGGCCGTCAGCGGCCTACTGAAATATGACGATGAATCAGCAGCCGTACCACATCGCCGGGTTGGGGCGTGTAAGCAGGTCGGTGAGCGCGACGGCGCTGTCCATCAGCGATGGAGTGGCACATGAATGACCTCGGCACATCCGCCGGTTTACCCGCTCAGCCCCGCCCGCCGGAGGCGCCCCAGCCGCCCCCGCCGCCCAACGCGCCGCCCCCGTACCGGGCGGTGGGCCTGACCCTCGACGCCGGGCCGGTACGCACCCGCGCGCTGGTCGTGATCGGGATTCCGCTCCTGATCGTCCTGGTGCTCGGCGTGTGGGCCGGGTCCGGGTCGGGCGGGTCCGGCTCCGGAACCTCGCAAGGCGCCCCCGTGAGCGCCCCGTTCGGTGGCACCTCCGGCACCTCCGACACGTCGCAGGGGCAGCCCGCGACCGCCGAGCCGTCGGCCACCGAGGCGACCGACCCCTTCGGTGGGGCGCCCACCCTGCCCTTCGGCGCGGGAACACCGACGGGTACCGACACGGCGGGCACCGATCCCGGCCTCGGCGGCCCGGCGAGCACGGACCCGGGCGTGCCCGAGGACTCCGGATCACCCTCGGCGTCCGCCACCGTCGGCCCCGCCGAGGTCGTCACCGCCTACTACGACGCCATCAACAACGGTGACTACCAGCACGCGTGGGACCTGGGCGGCAAGAACATCGACGCGAGCTACGCCGACTTCGTCAAGGGCTTCGCACACACCAGGACCGACACCGTCACCGTCGGGAGCGTCTCCGGCGGCCAGGTCTCGGTCACGGTCGACTCCGTCCAGACGGACGGCACCCGGCACTCCTTCAGCGGTACCTACCAGGTGGCCGGCGCGGTCATCACCGGCGGCCGGCTGATCCAGGTCGGCTGATGAGTCTCAACGGAGGAAGTCCCATGTCGCACACGCCGGTTCGGGAGCACGCGACGAGCAACGCCACCCGGCTGCTCAGCGCGGGCACGTATCTCGACCCGATCTACCGCAGATCAGTGATCAAGGAGCTGATGGGCAACCGCTTCCGGGTGGTGGCCCCGGCCTTCGGGTACGACACGGTCTCGGTGCTCGCGCACGCCCTCGCGGCGCACAAGCTGCGGCGCGACCAGCTGCTGGCGCTGGCCGCCGGCACGGTGCTGCTGGTGGTGCTGATGGTCACCGGCGCCATCGGGGTCGTCCTCGGCCTGCTGACGCTGGTGTGGCTGGTCTGGGCCGCGGCGTTCCTGCGCCGGATCGCGACCCTGCGGGTGCTGACGAAGTACCTCCGGCCGGCGGACGGCAAGGGGGGCACGGGCGGCACGGGCGGTTTCGACGGCGGGTACCCGCTGACCAGGGCCCTCACCGACGACCTGGTCCGGAAGGTGGCGGCGGAGCAGTCCGCCGACCGCGGGGTGGTGCTGTACGGCGGCTACCGCCCGTTCGTCGGCGCGGGCGTGCAGGTGCACCGCTGGTCCAACGCCGAGTTGCTGGTCGGCGCCCGGCTCGGGCTGCTCGACGAGGGCTTCGCCGACCCGGCCGCCATGCCGCCCGGGATGCTCGCGCACGTGGCCGCCCTGGTGCCCGAGCACGTGCCGGAGCACCTGTCCGGCGGCGGGACCGCGGCCGGCACCGACGCGCCGCGACGCAAGGAGGTCATACCCTTCACCGTCGACAAGATCACCGGCTACGTCGCGGCCCGGATGACCGCGGAGCTGCACGACGAGGCGCCCCCGCAGGAGCGGATCGAGTCGCTCACCGTGGAGCGGCGCAAGTACACCACCGCCGTGGTGACCACGGACCGCCCGCTGCGCGAGTGGGAGCCGGCGCCGGACGCGTCGGCCGCGCACTGGGACGAGCGCTACGACGCGGCCCGCGAGTACCTGTGCGTGCGCGTCGGGTCGTGGGACGAGGAGCTGGTCGTCTCGATGTTCGTCGGGTTCGACCTCAAGGGCAACACGCTGCACACGGAGTTCTACACCTACGTGCTGCCGCCGCTGATCCGGAGCTTCCACCTCGCCGACCGGCTGCCGCCGCGGCTGGGCGGCCGGCTGATGGCCCGGGTGGCGTGGCACGTGGTCAGGAGCGCCCCCTCGGACCTGGCGCGGCTGGTGCTCAACCCGCTGCGCGAGCGGCTGCCCCGGCGGCTGCGGCGCGGCCGGGTCCTGGTGGAGGTGGACCGGCCGATCGACACCAGTGAATTCCGGCTCGGCCGCTACGCGTTGACGACCGTCAACCGCGGTGCGCTGCTCAGCGTGCGGGAAATGGCCACCCGCCGCGACTTTCCGCACTTCTTCCAGGAATCGGACACGATCAAGTACACCCGAATCGTGGAGCGCCGGCTCCTGCAGATCATCCGCACGTTTCTCGCCGAGCACAACGTCGACCTCGCCGACCACGACGCGCAGCAGCTGAACATTCTGCAGCAGCACTTCGGCGACAACAACAACAACTCCGGCACCGGCAACACCATGAACACCCGGACCGGCGGCAACCGGACGTCCGGCGCCAACTCGCCCATCCGCAACGGAGCGTGAATTCATGAGTCCCATCAGGCGCGTTCACTACGGGGACGACAACAACAACTCCGGCAGCGGCAACACCATGAACACCCGGACCGGCGGCAACCGGACGAGCGGGGCGAACTCCCCGATCCAGCTCGGCCCGCCGGTTCCCGCGCCGCCCGTTCCCCCGCAGCCGGCGCCCGTCCAGCCGGCGCCCGAGGCCGGATCCGGCGCCGACGCGGGCCCGGGCGGCGGCCGCCCGTCCGCGCCGGGCCGGACCCGCCGGGTCTTCGTCGTGTACGGGCGGGACGAGCAGGTCCGCCGCGAGATGTTCGAGCTGCTGCGGCGGCTGGACCTGCGCCCGCTGGAGTGGGAGGACCTGGTCAGGGCGACCGGCCAGGCGTCGCCCTTCCTCGGCGACGTCGTCGCGCACGCCCCGTCCCAGGCGCAGGCGGCGCTGGTGCTGCTCACCCCGGACGACGTGGCCCACCTCCACCCGAGACTGGCCGGGCCGAACGAGCCGGAGTACGAGAGGGAACCCACCGGCCAGCCGCGGCAGAACGTGCTGATCGAACTCGGCATGGTGCTGATGGCCTACCCCGAGCGCACCCTGATCGTGGAGGTGGGCGCGCTGCGGCCGGCCGCCGACACCGCCGGCCGCAACGTGATCCGCTTCGACGGCTCGGAGGCCGCGCTCGGCAAGATCGTGCAGCGGCTGAAGCAGGCGGGCTGCGAGGTGGACGACACCGGCTCCGACTGGCGGCAGACCTGGCCGTTCCGGCACCTGGACGCCTACGACCGCACGCCCTGACGGAAACGTCGACCCGACCCGCGTCAGGTGCCGCCGAGCCCTGACGCGAGGGTGGCGAGGAACGCCTCGACCTCCGGCACGTTGATCCTCGCCAGATCGGCGGGCCGGAGCACCACCCGCAGCTCGCGGCAGATCGCCCGCTCCCGCGAGTGCGCCACGAACGAGAGCAGGATCAGGCGCAGCAGGCTCTCCTCGTCCAGGTAGTCCAGCCGGGACAGCCCCGAGCCGATCAGCGGCATGGCCACGCACTCCCGCTGCGCGTGCCGGTGGACCGCGTCCCACAGCCGGTTGAGGCTGTACCAGAACTCCTCCACGCTCGAACTCGCCACGTAGTCGTTGCCGATCCGGCTGTACGCCGAGGCGAAGACGAACCGGGGGCGGGCACCGAGGACCGCCACCGTGCCGACCGGGTACCGGTCGAGCTTGCCCAGCGGCTTGCGCTCCGGCGCCTCCCGGGCGGACGGCGCGACCGCGGCCAGCGCCGTGCTCAACTCCCCGTCCAGGCGCTGTACATCACCGCCGTAGCGGCGGGCCAGCAACTGCCCCTGCACGCTGGTGTCGTTGATGAGCAGGCCGCCGCCCTCGGCGGTGTCGAAGGTGTCGCTGAACCCGACCACGAGGTGGCCGGGCTGCTCGAACAGGTCGCCGGCCTGGACCACCACCGTCATCGCCGGGTGCCGGAACTCCTGCCGCACCACGGACTTCGTGCGGGCCCGCACCGCCCCCCAGGCGACACCCAGCGCCACCGACGCGAGGGTCACCGCGCCCGGGTCCGGGAAATCCCGCGGAAAGAGCTGGTCGAAGAACTGGACGGCCGCGGATATTCCGCCGAATGCCGCCATCGTATTGCGCAGGAACACCCGGCGGACCCGCCGTGCGCCCGTAACGCGCCCCCATGCGCCCGTGATACGCCGCTGTGCGCCGGTGAGCGGTCGGCTGCCGTGAGGACGCCCGATCCCGGGCGTTCCACCCCTTCGCGAAATTCCCGAAAGCACGGCCCCTCCAAGGCATTTTGCTATGCTGCGAACACCGCTTCCGGAAGAACGCTCTCAACCGGCGCGGCGCGAAAGACGAAGCGTCGGGAGATTCGCATGGCGCATATCCGGGTGAGCGTCCTGGGACCGGTGAGGCTCGAGATCGACGGCGTGCCGGCGCATCTGACCCCGCTCACCACCCGGTTGCTGGTGCGACTGGTGGCGGCCGACGGGGAGCCGGTGCCGGTCCGGACGCTGCGCCGCGAGGTGTGGGGGATGACCGCCGAACTCCCCGGCCAGGCGCAGCGCGATCGCAACGAGGTGCAGAAGCGCGTCCTGGAGTTGCGCCGCACGTTCGATCCGGACCGGACCGGCGACGGCGCCCGCGTGCTGCGCACCGTCCAACTGCTCACCGCCCGCGGGCCGGAGAGCGCCTATCGACTCGTGTTGCGGGCCGAGGAGTTGGACAGCGCGGAGTTCACCGAGCTGGTCAACGGCGCCCTGCACGCGGCTCCGGCGACCGCGGCGCGCGGCCTCGCCGACGCCCTCGGGATGCTGCGCGGCCGGCCGCTCGCCGAGGCCGACGGCGAGCCGTTCGCCGCCCCGATGACCCGGCGGCTGGACGGCCTGCGCGACGCCGCCCGCGAGGCGTTCATCCGCAGCCAGTCCGACCTCGGCCGGCCCGACCTGGCCCTCCCGGTGGCCGAGCGGATCGCCCGGGAGCGGCCGGACGACGGGCCGGCGGCGGCCCGACTCGCCCTGCTCCGTGAGCGGTTGCGGGAGCGGCACGGCGGGGAGCTGCTGCGGCACCGGGTCCCCGGGCGGAACGCCGACGTCGTGCTGGTGCGCGGCGACCTCTTCGACCAGCTCGACGCCAACCTCGTGGTCGGGTTCACCGACACCTTCGACACGTCCACCGAGCAGGACGTGGTGATCAGCCGGGAGAGCGTGCAGGCGCAGCTGGTGGAGCGGGTCTTCGGCGGGCAGCGCCGCCTCCTGGACGACCGGCTCCGGCTCGGGCTGCGGGCGCACATCCCGGTCGGCACCGAGACCGCCCGGGACAAGCCGCGCGGCCGGCGCACCCGCTACCCGATCGGCACCACCGTGGTGCTGCCGGTCGACGGGCGGCGGGTCTTCGCGACCGCCTACTCCCGTCTCGGCAACGACCTGGTGGCCCGTGCCGACCCCGCGGACCTCCGGCTCGCCCTGGAGCGGCTGTGGCCGCAGGTGGCCAGGCACGGGCTGTTCAAGCCGGTGGCCGTTCCGCTGATCGGCGCGGGTCTGGCCCGGGTGGTCGCCCTCGACCGGGCCCAGCTCGCCACCCTGGTCATCGAGACGTTCGCGGACTGCTGCCGCCGCGACCCGGCCGTGGCCCGCGAGCTGCGCATCGTGATCATGCCGGGCGAGCTGGCGGCCATCGACCTGGCCGCGGTCGAGAAGTGCCTGCGGAACCTGGACGGCCCGGCGCCCGCGGCGTCGGTCCGGACCCCCCTGCCCGGCGCGGCCGGCCCGCGCGACTCCGGCTGAGCCGCGCGGACCCGGGCCGGCCCGGCCCCGGCCCCCGACCCCGCCCGCGGCCGCGCCCCGCACACCCCCTGCCCCCGCGGGCCGCGCACCCCTGCCTGCCGCCGCGCCCCTCGTGCCGGGCGGTCGCCCTCTGCCCATCGAGCATCCCCATCACGCGTTCGCGCGTCGCCCCGGTGCCGCCGGGCCGTCCACACCGATCGCACCACCGCTTCCGCTTCCGCCGGCAGCCGCGTGCCGCTTCCGATCCGCTTCCGGCCGCCCGAGCCGCCCCGATCCGGCTGCGCAATCTTTCTGCAATATCCGGAAAGGCGTTGCAGTACGTCTTGACGGGACCTCCGGGTCGGAGCATGGTCTACCTCGCGTTCAACCGCCGTGTCCGCCACGGCGATTGGCTCCGGGGCCCACGGGCGGTCCCGGGCCGCCCGTCCGAGGCGCGTCGGAGCCGGGTGGCCGCGTACGCATGCCGCCGTCCTCCACCATCAGCGGGAGCCACCCATGCTTCGCTCACCTGACCGCGCCGATCCCCCCCACCGCGCCACGCCCCCGTCCGCGCCGCAGTCCGCGCCCCGTTCCCGGCGGGAGGGCCAACCGGGCCACCGCCGCAAGGCCCTGCTTGCCGCCGCGGCGCTTCTGGCCGGCACCGTCGTGCCGCTCGCCGCCGCGCAGGCCACCGCGCACGCCGCCCCCGCCCCCGTGACGGCCGCCGCGAGCGGCGGCAACGGCAGCGACGTGACCGCCAACCTCTTCATGTGGAACTGGTCGTCGGTCGCGAGCGAGTGCACCGACCAACTCGGCCCCAAGGGCTACGGATCGGTCCTCGTCTCCCCGCCGCAGGACTCGATCCGGCTGTCCGGCGCGCACCCATGGTGGGAGATCTACCAGCCCGTCGGCTACGACCTGAACAGCCGGATGGGTACCGAGGCGCAGTTCCGGTCGATGGTCACCACCTGCCATGCCGCGGGCGTCAAGGTCTACGCCGACGCGGTGATCAACCACATGTCCGGCACCGACCAGTCCAGCACCGACTCCTACGGCGGCGACGGCTTCGACGTCGGTGCGAAGTCCTACGGCCAAGTCCCCTACGATTCCTCGGACTTCCACACCTCACCGGCCAACTGCCCCAACTCCGACATGGCCATCGACGACTGGAACAGCCAGACCCAGGTCCAGGAGTGCGATCTGGAGGGCCTCGCCGACCTCTACACCGAGACCGACGACGTGCGCGGCAAGATCGCCGGGTACCTCGGCAAGCTGATCGGCTACGGCGTGGACGGCTTCCGGATCGACTCCGCCAAGCACATCAACCAGTCCGACATGGCGAACATCGAGTCCCGGCTGCCCGACACCGCCTGGGGCGCGCGGCCGTACGTCCTCCAGGAGGTCGCGCTCGGCGGCAGCGGCAACCTCGCGCCCGGCGCCTTCGAGTCCAACGGCAGCGTGATCGGCTTCGACTACGCCAACGCGATGAAGTCGCAGTTCCAGGGGAACATCGCCAACCTCAGGACGTTCGGGCAGAGTTGGGGCCTGGAGCCGTCCGACAAGGACGGCGCGATGGTCACCAACCACGACACCGAGCGCAACGGCAGCACCCTGAACTACAAGGACGGCTCGCAGTACACGCTGGCCACCGAGTTCATGCTCGCCTGGGGCTACGGCGCCCCCACGGTGTACTCGGGCTTCGCGTTCAACGGCTCCGACGACTCGCCGCCCGCCGACGGCAACGGCTACGTCACCGGCACCGACTGCGCGTCCCCGGCATGGGTGTGCACCGACCGGGGGCAGGGCGTCGCGAACATGGTCGGCTGGCACAACGCGGCGCAGGGCCAGCAGGTCGCCAACTGGTGGGACAACGGGAACAACGCGATCGCGTTCAGCCGCGGGAACGCGGCGTGGATCGGCATCAACAACAGCGCCGACGCGGTGACCACCACCTTCACCACCGGCCTGGCCGCCGGCACCTACTGCGACGTCATCCACGGCGACCCCACCTCCTCCGGCGGCTGCACCGGGTCGACCGTCACCGTCGGCAGCAACGGCACCGCCACGGTGACGCTGCCCGCGCACGACTCCGTCGCCCTGTACGGGACCGGCACCTCGGCCGGCCCGCCGTCCGGCACCGTCGCGGAGACCTTCCAGGTGTCCGCGACCGCGCCCGCCGGGCAGAGCGTCTACCTGGTCGGCTCCATCCCGGAACTGGCGAACTGGGACCCCGCCCAGGGCATCCCGCTCGCCTCCACCGACGGCACGCACTGGACCGGCACCCCGAACCTCCCGGCGAGCACCTCCTTCGCGTACAAGTACGTCCTCAAGGACGGGTCCGGGAACGTGACATGGGAGCCGGGCGACAACCACACCGCGAGCACCGGCAGCGGCGCCGGAACGCTGAACGACACCTGGTAGCAGGGCGGACCCGGCAGCCGGGCGGCGGCACCGCGCACACGCGGTGCCGCCGCCCGCGAGCGTGCCGAGAAGGTCAAAGGACGCAGGTCAGAAGGGTGCTGCCGGCTCCTGAGTGGCGAGCACGGACGGTCAGGCGTGCAATGGAACGGAGGGAGATCCGAGTTCTGGAGGCACCCGTGCCCGTCGTACCTCTGGCCGACATCCTGGCCGACGCGTTCGAACGGCGCTACGGCGTGCCGGCCATCAACATCGTCAACGACCTCACCCTGGAAGCCGTGCTGGCCGCGGCCGTGGAGCGCTCGTCGCCGCTGATCGTGCAGACCTCCGTGAAGACGGTGAAGTCCGTCGGCAGCGAGGTGCTGTACGCGATGTGGACGTCGATGACCGCGGGCATCGAGGTGCCGGTCACCCTCCACCTCGACCACTGCCCGGAGCGCGAGGTGATCAGCGAGTGCCTGCGGGTGGGATGGAACTCGGTGCTCTTCGACGCCTCGAGGATGCCGGTCGAGGAGAACACCCGGCAGACCGTCGAGGTCGTCGCCGAGGCCCGCCGTTACGGTGCGCACGTCGAGGGGGAGATCGAGTCCATCACCGGTGTCGAGGACGGCATCGGCAGCGACAAGGCCGCCGAGCAGCAGGATCTCGCGGTCGCGCTGGACTTCCTGCGCACCACCGGGGTCGACGTCTTCGCCCCCGCGATCGGCAACGCCCACGGCTCCTACCGGCAGTTGCCGGTGCTGGACTTCCAGCGGGTCTCCGACATCATCGCCGCCTACCCGATCCCGATCGCGCTGCACGGCGGGAGCGGCCTGTCCGACGAGCAGTTCCACGACCTGATCGGCCGCGGCTGCGCCAAGGTCAACATCTCCACCGCGCTCAAGGAGACCTTCATGAAGTCCGGTCTGGTCTTCCTCCAGCAGGCCGCCGAGCGGCAGAAGTGGGATCCGCCGTCGCTGTTCCGGGCCCAGCGCCAGGACGTGGTGGAGCTGGCAGGTTCGTTGATGACGCTGTTCGGCAGCGCCGGCCGGGCCGGGTGAGTGCGGTGCCCGCCCTCGTCTTCGACTGCGACGGCGTCCTGGCCGACACCGAGCGCTACGGTCATCTGCCCGCGTTCAACCGGACGTTCGAGGAGTTCGGGCTGCCCGTCCGCTGGACCGACGAGGAGTACGCGCGCAAGGTCAAGGTCGGCGGCGGCAAGGAGCGGATGAAGACCCTGCTGACCCCGGAGTTCCTCGCGCGGGCCGGACTGCCCTCCGACCAGGCCGCGCTCGACGCCGAAGTGGCCCGCTGGCACCGGCGCAAGACCGAGATCTACACCGGCATCATCGCCGGCGGCAGCATCCCGCCCCGTCCCGGGGTACGGCGGCTCGCCGAGGAGGCACACGCTGCGGGCTGGCCGCTGGCGGTCGCCTCCACCTCCGCCGAACCGTCCGTGCGCAGCGTGCTCGAACTTGCCGCCGGCCCCGAACTCACCCCGCACTTCAGCGTGTTCGCCGGAGACGTGGTGCCGAGCAAGAAGCCCGCGCCGGACATCTACGAGTACGCGGTGACCCGACTCGGTGTCGACCCGCTGGAGGTGCTGGTCGTCGAGGACAGCCACAACGGGCTGCTGGCCGCGGTCGGCGCCGGGCTGACCTGCGTGGTGACCACCAGCGCGTACACCGGCGAGGAGGACTTCACCGGCGCCGCCCTCGTGGTCGGCTCGCTCGGCGACACGGGTCCGGACGCGACGGTCACCCACGTGCTGAACGACCCGTTCGGCGCGGACCCGCGACCCTACGTGCGCCTGGCCGACCTCTCGTTCCTGCTCACCGCCGCCAGGGGTCCCGGGCCGGACCGACCGGGTTGAGGCCGCGGGCGCCGGGGCGGCAGCGCCGTCCCGGTCCGTGTCCGTGCCGCGGAGCAGCAGTCCCGGCCACGCCGACGTCAGGAGAGTCATGTCATCGCCAACGCCCCCACCGCCGTCCGAGCCCGCCGCCGCGGGGCCGGAACCGGGCAACCTGGAGTACGCGGTGCGCACGATGGCGCAGACCGCGGTCGACAACGAGCGGGAGTTCGGCGACCTGGACGCGGTCGCGGGCGACGGGGACTTCGGGTACTCCCTCGCGCGCGGCTTCGAGATCGTCATCGCCGACTGGGACTCCCTGGACCGCAGTTCGCCGGCCGAGTTCCTGAAGAAGGTCGCGCTGATCATCTCCAAGCGGGTCGGCGGCACCTCGGGGCCGCTGTGGGGCACCGCGTTCCTGCGGGCCGCCGGCGCCGTGAAGGACCGCGACGAGCTGACCGGGGCGGACGCGGTGGCGATGCTGCGCGCGGCCGCCGAGGGCATCAAGGTGCGCGGCAAGTCCGACGTGGGGGACAAGACCCTGCTGGACGCGCTGGTCCCGATGACCGACGCCCTGGAGGGCGCCCTGCAGGACGCCGGCCGGTCCGGCGACCCGGCCGGGCTGGCTGCGCTCGCCGCGTCCTCCGCCCGCGCCGCCGCCGACGCGACCACGCCGATGCAGGCCATGCGCGGCCGCCAGAGCTACACCGGCGAACGCAGCATCGGCTCGCCCGACCCCGGCGCGGTGGCGGTCGCGGTGATGGCCGAGCGCATCGCCGCCGACTGGCCCGCCGGCCGCTGATACCCGGCGGGCGACGATCCGCAGCGACCGTACGGGTGGACCGCCCGCACGGCGCATACGACACCGGAGCGATCTCATGAAGAAGTTCGTCAACGACCCGAAGGACTACGTCGCGGAGATGCTTCAGGGCCTGGCCCTCGCCAACCCCGACACGCTGCGCTACGTGCCCGAGTACAACCTGATCATGCGGGCCGACGCGCCCCGCGCGGACAAGGTCTCCCTCGTGCAGGGCTCCGGCTCGGGCCACGAGCCCGCCCACGTGATGAGCGTCGGCCCCGGCATGCTGGACGCGGCCTGCCCCGGCGACGTCTTCTCGGCGCCACCGGCCGACTTCGTCTACGAGACGGTGAAGCTGGTCGCGTCGCCCAAGGGCGTGCTGCTGCTGGTGAACAACTACACGGGCGACCGGATGGCGTTCGAGATGGCCCAGGAACTGGCCGAGGCGGACGGCGTCACGGCCCGCACCCTGTTCATCGACGACGACGTGTCCGTACAGGACTCGACGTACACCGTCGGGCGGCGCGGGGTGGCCGGGAACTTCTTCGTGCTGAAGGCGGTCGGCGCCGCCGCCGAACGCGGCGCCGACCTGGACGAGCTGGTCCGGATCGGCGAGAAGGTCAACTCCGTGACCCGCAGCATGGGCATGGCGCTGACCGCCTGCACCCCGCCCGCGAAGGGCTCGCCGCTGTTCGACCTGCCCGGCGACGAGGTCGAGATGGGCGTCGGCATCCACGGCGAGCCCGGCCGCAGCCGCGAGAAGCTGCAGCCCGCGCGGGAGCACGTGCGCGAGATGCTCACCGCCGTCGTGGACGACCTGCCCTACGCCTCCGGCGACTCCGTGGCCCTCATGGTCAACGGCCTCGGCGGCACCCCCGTCGGCGAGCTCTACCTCGTCTACGGCCTCGCCCACCGCCAGCTCGCCGAACGCGGCATCGAGATCGCCCGCTCCTACGTCGGCGAGTACTGCACCTCGCTCGACATGGCCGGGGCGTCCCTGACGCTGGTCCGGCTGGACGACGAGATCAGCGAGCTGCTGGCCGCTCCGGCCGGGACCGCGATCCGCGTCTTCTGACCGCCGTGTCGCCCGGGTGGACGACCCTGGTTGCGGGGCGGTCGGTGCCCGCTTTGACTGCTGGGTGATACCTGCCGGTGGGCGAAGGGAGCACGGGGATGCTGTCGGTGCGCGGACTGTTCACCTCGATCCTGGACGACGACGATGCGTACCGCCTTTTCTGCTCCATCGCGGCCAGCGGTGAGGCACAGGGCGGTTGGGAGAACGGCCGGATCGCCGCGCTCGTGCCCCCTTCGCAGCGGGCGCTGGCGCCGAAGATCGCCCGGCACGGCGCGGACGAGGACAAGCACGGCCGGATCTTCAACGCGCTGCTGCGCAAGCGCGGGCTCGAACCGGTGCCGGTGCCCGCCGACACCGACTACACGATGCTGCTGGAGCGGGCCGGCATCGGGCTCGCCCACACCCGGCTGCGGCAGAACCAGCCGCTGACCGAGCAGGACATCGTGGTCTACCTCGCGCACAGCAGGGTCACCGAGCAGCGCGCGTCGGAGCAGATGGCGCTCCTGCTCAAGCACTTCTCGGACCACCCGGAGATCGGCCGCGCGATCCGGGCGATCTCGAACGACGAGGACAACCACCTCGCCTACTGCCACGAGGAGTTGCTGCGGCTGGCCGCCGCCGGCCACGGCCGGGCGATCCACCGCGCGCTGCGCGAGTGCGCGCACGCCGAGATCCGCGTGCACCGCGATGTGAGCCTCGGAGTGATGGCCCGGATGGGCCGCATCCTGCGGTGGTCCCCGGCGACCGCGGCCATGCTGCGGTTCGGCATCCACCTCACGTACCTCTACGAGCGCCTGCACGGCTGGCGCCGGATGACCACGCTGTCGATGCCGGAGCGGCGCAACGCCCTGGCCGGGCCGGAACCCGCCGGGGTTCCGCTGTCCGCCGGCTGAGCGGCACCCGGCACCCTGGAGGATCAGGGCGTCATGCGGACCGTGGACGAGGCGACCCTCTCGTTGTCGTCGGCGAAGACGATCTCCGCCCGGAGGGTCCGGCCGGCGAGGACGCCGGGCAGCCAGTGGCGGGCGTCGTCCCACATGGCGTCGAAGGGGACGGCGTCGACCGGGACCCACAGGGGCGCGATCTCCTCGGTCTCGCGGGGCTCGCCGCGCACGAGGGGCACGGTGAAGGCGGTCACCCACATGTCCCAGGCCGGGCGGGCCGGGAAACGCCAGTCGACGACGGCGGCGGGCCGCAGGTCCGCCGGGTCGACCACCAGCCCGGACTCCTCGGCGACCTCGCGGACCGCGGCCTCCTCGGCGCTCTCCCTGGGCTCGACGTGTCCGCCGAGCCCGACCAGCTTTCCCGCGCCGAGCCCTCTCTTCTTGCGCCCGAGCAGCACTTCACGGCGGTCGCCGGCACCGTCGCGCAGGCAGAAGCACAGGCAGGTATGCGTCCGTTGGTCCACCGCCGGATCATGGCGCACCGGGCCCGGCCGGCACAACGCGCGCTCCGGCGGCCTGCCGGCAGGCCGCCGCGTAGGCGCGGATCAGCGGCCCCGCCGCGGTGCGCGGCCAGGCCAGGGCGAAGCGGCTGGGGGTGATGCCGCGCACCGTGCGGGTGGCGACGCCGCCGAGGCTGATCAGTGGCGCGTTGCCGGCGGCGAGGAGCACCACCCCGAGGCCCGCGCACAGGGCCTCGTACGTCTCCTCGGTGCTGGCCACCTCCGCACCGATCCGCGGCGGGCGGCCGGCCCGCACGTCGGTGGCCAGCCAGTAGTCGCGCAGCGGACCGGCCGCGGCCGGGAGGGCGAGGAAGGGCTCGTCCAGCAGGTCGGCGAAGTCGACGGGGGAGTCGTCCGCGGCCAGCCGGTGCCCGTCGGGGAAGGCGACCAGCCGGGGCTCCTCGGCGACCACCAGGTGGTCGTAGCGCTGCTGGTCCGGCAGCGGCAGCCAGACGAAGGCCACGTCGCTGCCGCCGTCGGCGAGCCCGGCGGTCGGGTCCTGCCAGGACACCTGGCGCAGCCGCAGTTCCGCGCCCGGGCAGGCGGCGGAGAAGCGGGAGCGGATCGCGGGCAGCAGGCCGCCGCGCCCCGGGCTGGTGCTCATCCCGACCACCAGGGTGCTGCGCTGCGCCGCCTTCGCCCGCTCGACGGCCTGCCACCCCCGCTCCCAGCCGTCGAGGACCTCGCGGGCGTAGGGCAGCAGTGCCTCGCCGGCCGGGGTGAGGGCCACGCCGTGCCGGTCGCGCACGAACAGGTCCGCCCCCAACTGCCGTTCCAGCGCCCGGACCTGCTTGCTCAGCGCGGGCTGGGAGACGAACAGCCGCTCGGCGGCACGGGTGAAGTGCAACTCCTCGGCGACCGCGACGAAGTAGCGCAGGTCCCGACCGTGGACGTCCATGGCCAACGGTTATCACCGCAGGTCTTGGACGGGCAACAGGGTCCGCCCGCAGAGTTGTTCACGGCGGCCGGTCCACCCGGCCGCGACGGCGGGGCCGCACCGGCAGGGGAGCCGTGGCGGCAGCAGCCGCACCGACACGACGGGAGAACATCATGAGCAGGGTCTGGCTGGTCACGGGTGCGAACAGCGGTTTCGGGCGGGCGATCACGCTGGCCGCGGTCGCCGCGGGCGACGTGGTGGTGGGGGCCGCCCGGCGGGCGGGCACGCTGGACGACCTGGTGGCCGCGCACCCCGATCAGGTCGAGGCGCTGGTCCTGGACGTGACCGACATCGCGTCCATCGACGCGGCCGTGCGCGACGTCCTCGCCCGCCACGGGCGGATCGACGTCCTGGTCAACAACGCGGGCCGGACCCATGTCGGCGCCATGGAGGAGGACACCGACGGCGACCTGCGGTCGCTGTTCGACGTGCACGTCTTCGGGCCGGCCGCGCTGGTACGGGCGGTGCTGCCCGGCATGCGCGAGCGGCGCTCCGGGGCGATCGTGCAGATGAGCAGCATGGGCGGGCAGATGTCCTTCGCCGGCTTCTCGGCCTACAGCGGCACCAAGTTCGCGCTGGAGGGGATGACGGAGGCGCTGCGCGACGAGGTGGCGCCGCTCGGCATCAGGACGTTGATCGTGGAGCCGGGCGCCTTCCGCACCTCCCTGATGGGCAACGGCACCGCGAGCGGGGCCGAACTGCCGGACTACGAGGGGACGGTGGGCACCACCCGGAAGATGGTCGCGGGCGGTGACGGCGACCAGCCCGGCGACCCGGCGAAGGCCGCCGCCCTGATCATCGAGGCGCTGGACGCCGACGAGACGCCGCTGCATCTGCCGCTCGGCGCCGACGGCGTGGACGCGGTGCTCGGCCACCTCGACGACGTCCGCGGCCAGGTCGAGCGGTGGCAGGACCGCGCCCGCGCCACCGCCTTCGCACCGGGCCACTGACCGGCCATCGCCGGCGGCCGGCCGCGACGATCCCGTTAAGCTCGGCCCATGACCAGCGAGATCGAGGACGTACGCGTCGGGCCGCCGAACTTCGGAACGGAGCGCGAGATGCTCCGGGCGTTCCTGGAGTTCCACCGGGCCACCCTGGCGATGAAGTGCCAGGGGCTCGGGGACGAGGAGTTGCGGCAGCGGTCGATGCCGCCGTCGACGCTCTCGCTGCTGGCCCTGGTGCGCCACCTGGCCGAGGTCGAACGCGCCTGGTTCCGCCGGGTGTTCGAGGACCACGACGCCCCGATGGTGTGGTCCGACAAGGTCGACTTCCAGGCGGCGTACGACGCGAGCGCCTCGAACCGGGCCGAGGCGTTCACCGCGTGGGAGGCCGAGGTCGCCGCGTCCCGGCGGATCGAGGCCGCCGCCGAGTCGCTGGACCTGGCCGGTTATCAGCCCAGGTGGGAGGAGGACGTGAGCCTGAGGATGGTCATGGTGCACGTGTTGCTGGAGTACGGACGGCACAACGGCCACGCTGACCTCCTCCGCGAGGGAGTCGACGGCACCGTGGGGGCGTAGTCGGAGGGGGACCGTAAACTCCCCGCGTGGACATATCCCCGCCGTCCCCCGAGGACCAGCCGCCGCCGCCCGGCGGGCACCCGATCGGGCCGCCCCCGCCGCCGCCCGCCCCGCCCTACGGCGGCACCTCGTCGCCGTACGAGTCCGGCCCTCCGTACGGCTATCCGCAGACGTCGTACGCCCAGCCCTCGCCCTACGGCGGCGGCGACGGGCAGCCGCAGTACGGCGCGGGACCGGGGCCGTACCAGCAGCCGAACCCGAATCCGTACGCGGCCCCGGGCGGGCCGGGGATGCCGGGTGGGCCGGGAATGCCCGGGATGCCCGGGCAGTACAACCCGTATCCTCAGCAGGGCTGGTACGCCGCCGAGCGCACCACCAACGGGCTGTCCATCGCCTCGCTGGTGACCGCCTTCACCTGCATCCCGCTGCTCGGCCTCGGTCTGGGCATCGGCGGGCTGAAGCAGGGCAAGCGGCATGGGCAGCGCGGGCGCGGCCTGGCCATCGCGGGGATCACCATCAACTCGATCACCACCCTGGCGACGGCCCTGCTGATCACGCTGGGCGCGCTCGGGGTGCTGGACGGCGGCGGCAACACCAAGGTCCAGGACATCAAGGCCGGCCAGTGCTTCAACACGGTCGGCCACTCGCTCTCCGACTTCGAGCAGGGCGCCAAGGTGTCCAGGCGCGTCAACGTCGTCGACTGCGCGAAGGAGCACGACGCCGAGGCGTTCTACACCTACACGCTCGACCCCAGCACGAGCGGGAGCTACCCGGGCGTCGACGCGATCACGCGCGAGGCCCAGTCGACCTGCGCCCGGCAGATGCAGGACTACCTGGACGGCGCCTCGCTCAAGGACGGCATGACGCTGTTCTTCTTCGGGCCGCAGAAGTCCCTGTGGGAGACCGGGGACCGCTCGGTGACCTGCTTCTTCGGCAGCCCCCACGGCAAGGTGACCGGATCGGTGCGGAGCGGCGGCGGCTCCTCGGACGGCGGCTCCTCCGGCGGCGGGTCGGACGGGGGATCGGACGGCTCCTCGGACGGGGGATCGGACGGCGACGGCGGGAACTCCGGGGTGGGCGTCTGATCCCGGCGCCCCGCTGTTGATCCACCACCGGCCCCTCGCGCCGCGCCGTACGGGCGCGGCGCGAGCGTCGGCCGGGACACCGCACGCCACGTGATGCTCAGGGGAAGGCTTGCGGTCGCGCACCCAGGGTTGCCAAGCTGTCGCACACAGTCAACCCCTGGGAGGGGCACGTGGTCTTCGGTGAGCAGCCCGCCTACCTTCGCGTTGCCGGGGATCTGCGGCGGAAGATCCTCGACGGCACGCTGCCGCCGCACGCCCGCCTGCCCTCGCAGGCGCGCATCCGCAGCGACTACGGCGTCTCGGACACCGTGGCCCTGGAGGCGCGCAAGGTGCTGATGGCGGAGGGCTACGTGGAGGGCCGCTCGGGTTCCGGCACCTACGTGCGGGAGCGCCCGGAGCGGCGCCCGATCATCCGCAGCGGCTTCCGGCCGACCGGCGCCCCGAGCCCGTACCGGCAGGAGCAGGCCGACGAGTCGAGCAAGGGCACCTGGGAGTCCCACACCGTGCAGGACGCGGCGTCCGCCGACGTCGCCGCGCGGCTGGGCATCCAGGTCGGCGACCGGGTGATGCGCACGCACTACCTGTTCCGCACCGAGGGCGAGCCCTCGATGCTCTCCACGTCCTGGGAGCCGCTCGCGCTCACCGCCCGCACCCCGGTGCTGCTCCCGGAGGAGGGGCCGGTCGGCGGGCAGGGCGTGGTGCCGCGGATGACGGCGATCGACGTGCTGGTCGACCACATGGCCGAGGAGGTCGGCGCCCGTCCGGGCCTGGCCGAGGAGACCGCGGCGCTGGGCGGTGTGCCTGGGCACATCGTGATCGAGATCCGCCGCACCTACTACGCGTCCGGGCGGCCGGTGGAGACCGCCGACGTGGTGATCCCCGCCGAGCGGTACCGGGCCGTCTACCACCTCCCGGTCCGCTGACCTGGCGCCGATTCGCTGACGCCACGTCAACTTCCGGTCGGCTGCTTGACCGGATCGGTACCTCTTCGTGCCATTCCGTACCCGCCGAGTGAACCTCGGGCGTAGGGTCGGGCATATGCGCATCGCTGTTTCCCGGAGCACGGGACCGGGCGCGGGTGCGGTGGCCGAGGCGCGAAGAAGGGGGGCGGCGCAGTGACGTCCGAGTTCGGGTGGGTCCTCATACGGCAGGACGAGGGCGCCAACCGCTACCGGGTGGGACGGTACGCCACCCGCGCGGAGGCCGAGCGGGTGGCCGAGGCGCTGACCCGTCCCGCCGGCGCGATCCCCGCGACCGCCACGCCCGCCGCCTCCCAGGTGTACCTGATCGAGCGGGTCGTGCCCCGCGCGGCCGAGGCGTGAGCACCTCCTCCGCGCACTGCTGCGGCAAAAGGGGCAATATCGGGTAAGAGGGAAAACCTCTCTTGGAGGCCGGGTGCGCGCGAGCCCGGCCCGACCCGGTCGGGGGTGTACGCATGAGCGCCAGCGGCGACGGCCCCGAGGCGTCGCCCGGCCGCGCCCCCCGGCCCGTGACGTCCGTGCCGCCGGATCAGGGTGTCCAGGAGAGTGCCGACCGGTCGCCGACGGCCGGCACCCTCCTGGACACCCTCCGCGTCGCCGTGGTGATGCTCGACACCCGGGGCCGGGTGCTGCTGTGGAGCCCGCTGGCCGAGGACGTGCTGGGCTGGGCCGGCGAGCACATCGTCGGCCGCCGGGTCGGCGGCCTCTTCGGCCCGGCCGAGCAGCCGCCCGCGGCGACCGGCGGCCCGGACGGTTCCGGCGACGCTGAGTCCGGCACGGAGTCCGGCACCGGGACCGGCACCGGGACCGGTACCGAGTCCGGTACGGAGACCAGCTCGGACACCAGCACGGAGCCCGGCTCCGACACCGGCTCCGATGCCGGCTCGGACATCGCCATACAGGGCACCCAGGAGCCCGAGACGCCCCGCCGCAGGCCCGGCTCCCGCTCGGCCTCGGCGGCCGCGGCTGCCGAGGCCGACGAGAAGGTCGAGCGGATCCTCGCCGAGCTGCTGCGGACCGGCCGCTGGGACGGCACCCTGTCGCTGCGCCACCGCGACGGCCACACCGTGCAGGTGGAGACCCGCGCCAGCCTGCTCGTCGACGGCGACGGCCGCCCCTTCGTGCTCGCCTCGATGGTGGAGACCAGCCGGTTGCGCACCCTGGAGCACGACCTGGCCGCCCTGGACTCGCTGTTCGACTCCTCCCCGCTGGGCGTGGCCATCTTCGACCGCGACCTGCGCTACGTGCGCGTCAACGAGGCGCTGGCCGCGATGAACGGCGTGCCGCGGGACGACCACCTCGGCCACACCCTCAGCGAGGTCCTCGACCCGCAGGTCGCCGTCGAGCTGATCGAGCTCCAGCGCCGCGTGCTGGAGACCGGCGAGCCGGTGATCGACCGGGTGGAGCCGGCGCCCGGCCGCCGCCGCGGCCACCGGTCGGTGTCCTACCACCGGCTGGTCGACCGGGCGGGGCGGGTGCTGGGGGTGAGCGCCACCGTCATCGACGTCACCGAGCGGGTGCAGGCCGCCAAGCGCGCCGAGCGGGCCCGCCGCCGGCTGACGCTGCTCAACGACGTCGGCTCGCGGATCGCCGGGGTGCTGGACGTCCGCCGGGTCGCCGAGACCATCGCCGAGGCGGTGGTGCCCAGCTTCAGCGACTACGCCGGCGTGGTGATGCACGCCGAGGTCGCCGACGGCGGCGAACTGCCCACCGCGCACTACTACGACGGCTCCCCGATGCGCCAGCTCGGCATCGGCGCGGTCGGCTGGACGCCGAGCGTGGAGCAGCTGCTGCGCCGCGGCCAGCGCATCGACTTCACCGAGGACTCGGTTTTCGGCCGCGTGCTGCTCACCGGTGAGCCCCAGCTGATCAACGGCGAGTACGACCTGAGCACCACCACCTTTCCCGACGACCCGAAGGTGAACGCCGCCGTGGAGCTGGGCGTCAGCTCGCTGCTCGTGCTGCCGCTGCGGGCGCACGGTGTCGTACTCGGGCTGATGGTCGCCGGCCGTACCCGGGACCGGGAGCCCTTCGACGAGGACGACCTCACTCTCGGCATGGAGCTGGCCGACCGGGCCGGCGCCGCGCTGGACAACGCGCGGCTGTACATCCGCGAGCGCGAGGGCGCCCTCACCCTCCAGCGCAGTCTGCTGCCGCGCAGCCTTCCCGAGCCGCCGGGCGTGCGGATCGCCTACCGCTACGTGCCCGGCAGCAGCGGCGCGGAGGTCGGTGGCGACTGGTTCGACGTGATCCCGCTGGCCGGCGGCCGGCTCGCCTTCGTGGTCGGCGACGTGATGGGACACGGCCTGCGCGCCGCGGCCACCATGGGCCGGCTGCGCACCGCCGTACGCACCCTGGCGGGCCTCGACATGGCCCCCGACGAGCTGCTGCGCCGGGTCAACGAGCTGGGCGACGACCTCGCCCAGAGCCAGGTCGAGGGCTGGATGGCCACGGCGGTGTACGCCGTCTACGACCCGTCCACCCGGCGCTGCGCCATCGCCCAGGCCGGACACCTGCCGCCGGTGCTGGTGGAGAACCAGGGCGACCCCGACAGCTGCAACGCGCGGCTGCTGGACCTGCCGCCCGGGGTGCCGCTCGGGGTCGGCGGGGTGCGCTTCGAGACCACCGAGATGGACGTGCCCGACGGCGCCGTCCTGGTGCTGTACACCGACGGCCTGGTGGAGGCTCGCGGCAAGGACATCGGGCTGGGCATCGACCGGCTGCGCGAGACGCTGTGCGGCCGCGTGGACTCCCTGGACGACGCCTGCGACGAGCTGCTGGCCACCATGGATCCCGACCGGGAGCCGGACGACGTGGCGCTGCTGATGGCCCGCCTGGGCGGCCTGCCGGCCGGTTCCACCGCCTCCTGGACCTTCCCCGCCGAGGCCAGCGCCGTCCGGCTGGCGCGCCGCCGGGTCCGTGACACCCTGACGTCGTGGGGCCTGACGGCGATGTGCGACGTCACCGTGCTGCTCGTCAGCGAGCTGGTGACCAATTCGCTGCGCTACGCGCACGGCCCGATCGGGGTCCGCATGGTCCGCGGCAGCTCGCTGCTGGTGGAGGTCTCCGACCCGCTGCCGGACCCGCCGCGCGAGCGGGTCGCGGCCGACGACGACGAGGGCGGCAGGGGCCTGCAGCTGGTGGCCGGGTCGTCGCGGCGGTGGGGGACGCGGCACGGATCGCTGGGCAAGACGGTCTGGTTCGAACTGGCCCTGCCGTGACGCCGTGCGCCCCCGTCCGGGGTCGCACGGGCGTGATGGTTCGGAGCGACTGTGCCGGGTATGCCGAAGAGGCGGGAGCGAGAGGTGCGACCGTGGTGTCCCGGGGACGGCCCCCGCGCTCCACGAGCCGAGATGATGCTGTGATCGACAAGACCGTGTGCTGGACGGTCGCCATGCGAAATACTCGGCTCCAACCGGTCCATGTGTGCTGAGCTGGAGGGGTCGGGCGAGTGAGCGACATGCCAGCAGGGGCGGTTTCGCCCGGCGACGACGACGCGGACGCGGCAAAAGCCGGCGTCTGGCAGTCAAGCCCGCCCGGGTCCCTGTATGACTACATACGCGTCGCTTCGTTCTCCCTCGACGCCGAGGGCCGGATCGACCAGTGGAGCGAGCGCGCCACCGAGTTCTTCGGCGTGCCCGCGGCCGAGGCCGTCGGCAAGGACCCGATCGCCGCCTTCGCGCCGAGCGAGGTGCAGACGCGCGCGCACGAGCGCCTGGCGCAGATCCTCGACGGGCGCGAGTGGCAGGGTCTGGTGCCCTACCGCGACGCCTCCGGCGCCGAGGGCCGGGCCGAGGTCTACGTGATGCCCGCCGACCGCGGTGCGCTGTGCGTGGCCGTCGACGTGGCGACGCTGCGTCAGATCGAGACCGATCTGGCCGCCTCCCAGGCGGTGTTCGGGCAGTCCCCGATGGGCTTCGTGCTGTTCGACACCCGACTGCGCCTGGTCCGGGTCAATGAGCGCTTCGCCGCCGTCTTCGGCCGTACCGCCGAGCAACCCGGCCGCGGGCCGCAGGACTTCCTGTCCCGGGTGGAGGCCGACCGGCTCTCCGCCGCGCTGCGGCAGGTCCTGGAGACCGGCGACGCCGTGCTCGACATGCCGCTGGTCGGCACCGTGCCCGGCGACCCGGCCCGCCGCCGCTGGTCGATCTCGCTGTACCGGCTGCACAGCAACTCCGGCCGCCCGATCGGCGTCGCGGGCCTCGCCATGGACGTCACCGGCCGGCAGCGCGCCGAGCGCGAGGCCGCGCACGCCCGCCGCAACCTCGCGCTGCTCAACGAGGCCGGCTCGCGGATCGGCACCTCGCTGGACCTGGAGACCACCGCCCGCGAACTGCTCGACGTGGCCGTGCCGCACTTCTGCGACCTCGCCTCCGTCGACCTCTACCAGGCGCTGCTGTCCGGCGCCGAGGAGCTGACCGGCACCAGCGACGGCAGTGGCGAGGTGCGCCGGGTGGCGTTCGCCAGTTCGGTGTCCGACGCGCCCGTGGCGATGGCCGGTGACGACGACGTCGAGCCCAGCGACGGCCCGGTCTCGGTCGGCTCCGTGCACCGCTTCCGGTTCAACTCGGCCAGCGCCCGCGCGCTGCGCACCGCCCAACTCCAGGTGCTCGACGGCGAAGGCGGCCACGACCTGGGCGGCACCCCGCTGGTGCAGTCCACCCTCGTGGTGCCGATGGTCGCCCGCGACACCGTGCTGGGCCTGGTGCAGTTCTCCCGCGCCAAGGGCAGCGAGCCCTTCACCGAGCGGGACCGGATGCTCGCCGAGGAACTGGCCGCCCGCGCCGCGATCTTCCTCGACAACGCCCGGCTGTACCGCCGCGAGCACGAGCGCGCCCTGATCCTCCAGCGCAGCCTGCTTCCCCCGGACGACCCGGAGGCGGCCGGCCTCGACATCGCCTGCCGGTACCTGCCCGGCAGCATGGAGACCGAGGTCGGCGGCGACTGGTTCGACGTCATCGAACTGCCCGGGCACCGCACCGCGCTGGTGGTCGGCGACGTGATGGGCCGCGGCCTGCGCGCGGCCGTCGCGATGGGCGAACTGCGCACCGCCGTCCGCACCCTGGCCATGCTCGACCTCGAACCCGCCGAGGTGCTGGGTGCGTTGGACGAGGTCGCGGACGGCCTGGGCACCCCCTCCACCGGCCGCACCCGCCGCTCGAAGAACCCCGCCGAGACCGACCTCGCCGAGGTCTACCTCGCCACCTGCATCTACGTCGTCTACGACGCGGTGACCCGGCGCTGCACCATCGCCAACGCCGGGCACCTGCCGCCGGTCGTGGTCGAGCCGGGCGAGGACCCGCTGATGCTCGAAGTGCCCCGGGGCGTGCCGCTGGGCGTCGGCGGCGAGCCGTTCGAGGAGACCGAGGTCCAGCTCGCCGAGGGCACCCTGCTCGCCCTCTACACCGACGGTCTGGTCGAGTCCCGCAGCCACCCGCTGGACGAGGGCCTGGACGCCTTCCGCGCCTCGCTGGCCGGTCCGGCCCGGCCGCTGGAGGACGTCTGCGACCACGTCCTGGCCACCCTCGACACCGCCCACGGCGAGGACGACATCGCGCTGCTGATGGCCCGTATCCGCGGCCTGCCCGCCGAGCAGGTCGGCGACTGGACGCTCGCGCCGCAGCCCACCTCCGTCGCCCAGGCCCGCGAGCTCGCCCGCGACCAGCTGCTGGAGTGGGGCCTGGACGATCTGGTCGACACCACCGAGCTGCTCGTCAGCGAGCTGGTCACCAACGCGCTGCGGCACGGGTACGGCGACATCCGGTTGCGGCTGCTGCTGGATCGCACCCTGGTCTGCGAGGTGTGGGACAACGCCCTGATGCAGCCGCGCCGGCGCCGCGCCCGGGACACCGACGAGGGCGGGCGCGGCCTGCAGCTCGTCGCGATGCTCAGCCAGAGCTGGGGCAGCCGCCGCACCCACCGCGGCAAGACCGTCTGGTTCGAACTGGCGCTGCGCGGCGGCCAGCCGGGCTCGGCCGGCCCGTCCGTGGACGACCTGCTCAGCATGTTCTAGCCGGCCGGGCACCCCCGGTCGGGCGACTTTGTCCGGGCCACCCCGGTCACGCCGCGCCGGACTTCAACCGGGCCAGCCGGGCGTCGATCTCCGCGGCGTCGCCCGCGCTGTCCAGCGACTCGAACTGGGCGTCCAGCGAGGAGGCGGCCAGCTCCTGGCGGCCCTGCGCCCGGGCCTCCTCGCGCCGCACCTTGTCCTCGAAACGGCCCAACTCGCTCGTCGGGTCGAGAACGTTGACGCTCTTGACCGCGTCCAGCATGGTGTTCTGCGCGTGGGCGGTGCGCGAGCGGGCGACCAGCTCGTCGCGCTTGGCCTGGAGTTGCCGCAGCCGCTCCTTCATCTCGTCCAGGCCGGTGCGGAGTTTGCCGGCCACCTCGTTCTGCGAGGCGATCACCGGTTCCGCCGCCCGCGCCTCCTTCTCGGACTGGAGCTGGCGGCCCAGCGCCACCTTGGCGAGGTTGTCGAACCGGTCGGCCTCCGCGGTGCCGCCCGAGGACCGCAGCTCGTCCGCCTTGCGGCTGGCCGCGACCGCCTTGCCGCCCCACTCCGCCGCCGCGGACACGTCCTCGGCGTGGTCCTGCTCCATCAGCCGCAGGTTGCCGATGGTGCCGGCGACGGCCTCCTCGGCCTCCTTGATGTTCTCGGTGTACTCGCGGATGAGCTGGTCGATCATCTTCTGCGGGTCCTCGGCCTGGTCGAGGAGCGCGTTGATGTTCGCCCTGGCGAGCTGCGCCACCCGGCCGAGGATCGTCTGCTTCGTCATGGCTACTCCTTGGATGACCTGCTGCCGTCGTCGAGCTTCGCTGTCGGAGGGGTCCTGCCTGTCCGGGTCCGTCTAGAAGCGCCCGCCGCCGCCCATCCGGCCGCGGGTGCCGCCGCCGCCGAAGCTGCCGGGGCCGGCGCCGCCGCCCATCCCGCCGCCGTACCCGCCGTACCCGCCCATGCCGAAGCCGCGGGTGCGGCCGCCGCCGAGCAGGTCGCCCAGCAGGATGCCGCCGAGCACGGCGCCGCCCACCCCGCCCGTTCCGCCGGCGCCGTAGCCGCCGCGCCCGCGCCGGCCGCCGAAGCCGGTGACGTCGTCCTGCGCGTACGACTGCGCCTCGCGGGCCAGCCGGTCCGCCTCGCGGGCGTGCTCCAGGGCCGGCTGCGGGTCGGTCGCCGCCAGCGACTCCGCCTGGCGCAGCCGGCGCTCGGCCTCGGTCAGCCGGGTCCTGGCCTGGCTGCCGATCGCGCCGCGGTGCGTGGTGACCACGTCCCGGGCCGCCGCGACCTCGCTGCGCGCGGCCAGCAGCGCCTGGCCGAGCAGCGTGTCGGCCCGGTGCTGCCCGGCCTCCTGCTCCCGGGCCCCGGCCAGCGCGTCGTCCAGCGCCGCGTCCGCCTCCTCCACCCGGCGCAGCGCCGCGATCGGGTCGGGCCGCCCCTCCGCGAGTTCGGTGCGCACCGCCGCGAGCACGCTCTCCGCCCGCGCCACCCGCCCGCGCAGCTCGGCGTGCCGCGGCCGGCCGCCGGGGCCCGGCGCGGCACCGCCCGGGCCCGCACCTGCCGTGCCGCCGGCCCAGCCGGCCGTGCCGGTTCCCGTGCGGGTGGGTCCCGCCGGCTGCGCCGGGCCGCCTCCGGCCGCCGGCTCGTCGCCCCGCGGCCCCGTGCCCGGCCCCGCGCCCGCCTCAGCGCCGCCGCCGGGGGGCGGCCCGGCGCCCAGGATCGCGCGGGCCTCGGCGAGGTCGGTCTCGGTCTCGGCCAGCGCCTCGGCCAGTTTCGTGTCGGCCGCGCGCAGCTCCTGCTCCCTTCGGGTGACGGAGTCGGCGAGCGTGGTCGCCTGGTCCAGGGCGCCCTCGGCGGCGCGCACGAAGACCGCGGCCCGGCCGTGGTCGCTGCCGATCGCCGTACGCGCCTGCTTCAGGCTGGTGCGGGCGAAGTCGAGCCGGTCGCGGGCCTCGGCCGGATAGCCGGTCACCGGTGCCAGCGCGGAGTCGGCGTACCGCTGCGCCAGCGGGCCGAGCACGGCCGCGGCGGCGTCGATCCGGCCGGGCAGCGCCGCCGCCTTCTCCTCGGCCTGGGCCAGCACCTGCGGGGCGTTCGCCTCCATCGCCCGCAGCCGGTCGAACGCCTCCGACTCCGCGTCCAGCCGCCGGTTCGCCTGCGTGCAGCGGGACAGGATGTCGTCCAGCATCTGCCGCCGGGTCGCGTCGTCCTCCGGGTAGGCGTCGTCGAGTTTCTGCCGCAGCCGGAAGGCCGCGGTCAGCTCGCCCTTGGCGTAGTCCACCGCCTCCCCGAAGGGCTGCGCCGCCTCCTCGCCGAACTGCGCCGCCGCGAACCCCACGTCCTCCTGGCTGGTGCGTACCGCGTCGTCCGTGGCCACCAGCAGCTCGCGTGCCTGCGCGTCCAGCTCCGGCAGTGGCGTGACCGGCACCGGCTGCTTCGGGCGTCCCCGCCACTCGCTGGCGCCGCGCCCCGCCGAGGTCCGCACCGGGCGCTGCCGCTCGACCCGCCTGCGGTACGCCCACACGCCCAGCAGGGCCGCTGCGCCCAGCGCGACCACCGGAATCCAGACCGAGCCGGACGAGCGGCCGTCGTTCGCCGCGCCCGGGTCCGCCGTGCCCGGGGTGATCACCGGCGCGGTCACCGGGCGGCCGCTGAGCACCGCGTCGTAGCCGTTCGCCGCGCCGATCGCGGCCCCCGCCCAGTCGTTGTGCCGCAGCGCGGGCTCGATCGCCTGGTCGCCTACCTCGTCGATCTGCTGCTGGGTCAGGCCCGACTCCTGGTCGGCGGAGACCGCGTACTGGCGGTCGTGGGTGGCCACCGCCAGCAGGACGTCCTTGCGGCCCAGGCCGTTGCGGACCGCGGTGGCGTTCGCCCAGTCCTGCGGCGCGCTGCCCGAGAAGCCGCCGACGTAGACGGTGAACAGCTGGAGCCGCTGCTGCGCGTAGAGGCGGTCCAGCGCGGTGCGCACCTGCCCGGCGCGGCTCTGCAGCGCGCCCACCTTGTCGGTGACCTGGCCCGTCCTGGCCAGGGGTATCGGGTCGTCCGCCGCTGCCCGCGCGGGCAGCCCCGTGCTCAGGGCCAGCACGGCCAGCGCGGCCAGCGCGGCGGCGGACGACCTACGTTTGTGGCGCACCGCGTTGCCTCCCGCTGTCCGCGCCACGGCCCACCGCGTGGCTCTTTTCGGGAGCGTATGTGCGGCGTATCGGTCGCGCGACCGGGGAGCGGCGGCCCGCCGCGCCCTCCCGCGCGCCGCCCGGGATTCCCCGGGCGGCGCAGGGCCGCCTGATCCGGAACGGGTCGGGCGCGGGCTCTCCCCCGGGTCGCGCGGGGGCGGGAGGTCCCGGACGGCGGTGCGGCGCGGGGCCGCGCCGCCGTCCGACGATCGGGTGACCCAGGGCCTACTGGCCGCGGCGCCGGATCTTCGAGCCCAGCCACACCAGCGGGTCGTACTTGCGGTCGACGGCCCGCTCCTTCAGCGGGATCAGCGCGTTGTCCGTGATGTGGATGTGCTCCGGGCAGACCTCCGTGCAGCACTTGGTGATGTTGCAGTAGCCGAGCCCGTGGTCGTCCTGCGCGGACTCCGCCCGGGTCGGGCCGCCGTCCGCGGCGGCGGCGTCCAGCGGGTGCATGTCCAGCTCGGCGACCCGCATCAGGAACCGCGGTCCGGCGAACGCGCCCTTGTTCTCCTCGTGGTCGCGCACCACGTGGCAGGTGTCCTGGCACAGGAAGCACTCGATGCACTTGCGGAACTCCTGCGAGCGCTCCACGTCGACCTGCGCCATCCGGTACTCCCCGGCCGCGACGCCCTTCGGCGGCACGAACGCGGGGATCTCCCGGGCCTTGGCGTAGTTGAAGGACACGTCGGTGACCAGGTCCCGGACGACCGGGAAGGCCCGCAGCGGGGTGACCGTGATCGTCTCGTCCCGGGTGAAGACCGACATGCGGGTCATGCACATCAGCCGGGGCCGCCCGTTGATCTCGGCGCTGCACGAACCGCACTTGCCCGCCTTGCAGTTCCAGCGCACCGCGAGGTCGGTGGCCTGGGTGGCCTGGAGCCGGTGGATGATGTCGAGCACGACCTCGCCGTCGTTGACCTCGACGTCGTAGTCCTTCAGCCCGCCGCCCTCGGCGTCGCCCCGCCAGACCCGGAACCGGGCCGTGTAAGCGCTCACGCGTCCAACTCCTCGTCCGTCAGGTACTTCAGCAGCTCGTCCCGTTCGAACAGGTCGAGCAGGTCGGGCCGGATCGCGGCGGTCGGGCGGCGGTGCAGGTCCACCGCGCCTCCGGCCGCGTCCGACAGCTCGCACACCAGGTTGACCTTGCGCCAGGTGCGGTCCATGTCCGGGTGGTCGTCGCGGGTGTGGCCGCCGCGGCTCTCGGTACGCTCCAGTGCCGCCCGGGCCACGCACTCGCTGACCAGCAGCATGTTGCGCAGGTCGATCGCCAGGTGCCAGCCCGGGTTGAACTGGCGGTGCCCCTCCACGCCGGCCCGCTCGGCGCGCTCGCGCAGCACCGCCAGCCGGTCCAGCGCCTGCTCCATCTCCGGGGCTCGCCGGATGATCCCGACCAGGTCGTTCATGACCTGCTGGAGCTCCTGGTGCAGGGTGTACGGGTTCTCGACGGGGACCGCGGGGGCCGCCTCGCCCGCCGACCCGGAGGGGCCGCCGGCGTCCGTGCCGCTTCCGCCGGCCGCCGCTTCGGCCGCGCCGAACGGCCGCAGTGCCTCCGCCGCGGCCCGGTCGATCTGCTCGTCGTCCGCCACCGGGCGGGCGTCACCGAGGCCGGTCGCGTACTGCGCCGCGTACAGCCCGGCGCGGCGGCCGAAGACCAGCAGGTCGGACAGCGAGTTGCCGCCGAGCCGGTTGGAGCCGTGCATCCCGCCGGCCACCTCGCCGGCCGCGAACAGCCCTGGCACCCCGGCGGCCGCCGCGGTGTCCGGGTCCACGGCGACCCCGCCCATCATGTAGTGGCAGGTCGGCCCGACCTCCATCGCCTCGGCGGTGATGTCGACGTCGGCCAGCTCCTTGAACTGGTGGTGCATCGACGGCAGCCGCCGGGTGATCTCCTCGGGCGTCATCCGGGTGGACACGTCCAGGAACACCCCGCCGTGCGGGGACCCGCGGCCCGCCTTCACCTCGGAGTTGATCGCGCGGGCCACCTCGTCGCGCGGCAGCAGCTCCGGCGGCCGGCGGTGGTGGTCCGGGTCGGTGTACCAGCCGTCGGCCTCCTCCTCCGTCTGCGCGTACTTCTCCTTGAACACGTCCGGCACGTAGCCGAACATGAACCGCTTGCCCTCGCTGTTGCGCAGCACCCCGCCGTCGCCGCGGACCGACTCGGTGACCAGGATGCCCTTCACCGACGGCGGCCAGACCATCCCGGTCGGGTGGAACTGGATGAACTCCATGTTGATCAGCGGCGCCCCGGCCAGCAGCGCCAGGGCGTGCCCGTCGCCGGTGTACTCCCACGAGTTGGAGGTCACCTTGAAGGACTTGCCGATCCCGCCGGTGGCCAGCACCACCGCGGGCGCGTCGATCACGAACAGCCGGCCCGACTCGCGGACGTACCCGAAGACACCGGCGACCGCGCCGTCCGGGCTCTTCAGGATCCGGGTGACGGTGCACTCCTGGAAGACCTTCAGCCGGGACTCGTAGTCGCCGCTGTCCGCGAAGTCCTCCTGCTGGAGCGAGACGACCTTCTGCTGGAGGGTGCGGATCAGCTCCAGGCCGGTGCGGTCGCCGACGTGCGCGAGGCGCGGGTACTCGTGGCCGCCGAAGTTGCGTTGGGAGATCTTCCCGTCCGGGGTGCGGTCGAACAGCGCGCCCCACGTTTCCAGCTCCCAGACCCGGTCCGGTGCCTCCTTGGCGTGCAGCTCGGCCATCCGCCAGTGGTTGAGGAACTTCCCGCCGCGCATCGTGTCGCGGAAGTGCACCTGCCAGTTGTCGCCGGAATTGACGTTGCCCATGCTCGCCGCGATGCCGCCCTCGGCCATCACCGTGTGCGCCTTGCCGAACAGGGACTTGCAGATCACCGCGGTCCGCAGCCCCTGCTCGCGTGCCTCGATCGCGGCGCGCAGCCCCGCGCCGCCCGCGCCGACCACGACCACGTCGTACGCGTGCCGTTCCACGTAACTCATCTCAGAAGAACCTCGGATCGTCGAATGCGCCGCTGGACACCAGGTACACGTACAGGTCCGCGACACCGACGCTGATCAGGGACGACCAGGCGAGCAGCATGTGGCGGCCGTTGAGCACTCCGACCCAGCCCCACATCCGGTACCGCACCGGGTGGGCGGAGAAGTGCCGCAGCTTGCCGCCGATGATGTGCCGGCAGGAGTGGCAGGAGAGGGTGTACGCCCAGATCAGGATGATGTTGACCAGCAGGACGAGGGTGCCCAGCCCGGCGTGTCCCCAGTTGCCGTGCGGGTCGCGGAAGGCCAGCACCGTGTCGTAGCTGAGGATGCCGGCGACCACCACGGCCAGGTAGAAGAAGTACCGGTGGATGTTCTGCAGGATCAGCGGGAGCCGCGTCTCGCCGGTGTACGACGCGTGCGGCTCGGCGACCGCGCAGGCCGGCGGGGAGAGCCAGAACGCCCGGTAGTAGGTCTTGCGGTAGTAGTAGCAGGTCAGCCGGAAGCCCAGCGGGAAGATCAGCACCAGCAGGGCGGGGGACAGGCCCCACCAGTTCCCGAACAGGTGCCAGTCGGCGCCGCCGTTCATGTCCGTGCAGTTCGACGCGAGGCAGGGCGAGTAGAACGGCGACACGTACGGCGCCGCGTAGTAGTGCGTGTTCGCGAACGCCCGCCAGGTCGAGTAGCCGATGAACGCGGCCAGACCGAGCGCGCTGACCAGGGGCGGCAGCCACCATCGGTCGGTTCTCAGGTGCGGCGCGGAGATCGCCGCACGGCCGGGGCTGCCGACGCCGTGCGCGATCCGCGCGGGCCCGGCCGGGGAGGTGCTCGGCGGCGTGCCCGGTGGTGTGCTCGAGGGGGTGCTTGAGGTGGTTCCGGTGGCCAAAGGGGACTCCGTAGGGGATGGCGAGGGGCTCACCCGCCGTGCGCGGCGGGCCATGGCCGGGAAAGGCCGGGGAACCGGCTGCCGGGCGTGGTGTGCCGCGGCGGCCGGGTGCGGGAGCGGATCAGCGGCGAGGGCGAACGGCTGCGGCCGGCCGTACGAGGACGGCCGGCGCTGCGGCCACGGCCCCGCCGTACGGCTCAGGGTGCGTGCCGGTGGGGGGAGCCCAGCCCCTCGTCCTCGGCGTCCGCCCACAGTCCGCGGTCGTACGGCGCGTCCGGGATCGTGACCATCTCGCGCTCGCGGTGGTCCGCGGCCGCCGGTACCGAGTCCTGGAGCAGCGCCAGGCTCTCCCGCAGGTGGCTCGCGGCCGATCGCACGCGCTTCATGTCGAGGGTGTCGCCCGCGTGCTCGTCGAGCCGCGCCACGCATCGCATCAGGTCGTCCAGCCGCCGCTGGACGGAGGTCAGGTCGTCGTGCAGGGACATGGAGTGCCCTCGCCATCTGTCGCCGTGCGGAATCGCGCAGTAGCGCTGCGAGTGTTGCGCGTCACACCCGCTCTTGTGAAGACCGCTGCACGGACCGGGTGATCGGCAGCGGGCGCCGCTACTGCCGTACGGCGGCCGGCGGTGGTTGCTGAGCCGTCCGGGTGGACCCCGGGCGAAGGTGCGTCGTGTCGGGTGTGGAAAGGGGCACAGGTCTTCTTGCAGCGAGGGCCCCTGCCCCCGCTCTCCCCGTCCCCGTGCTTCAGGCCGATCGATGACGTCCCGGTCGTGCGCCGTAGAGCGGCGCCCCGGGCCGCGGAGGTGTCCGAGCCCATGAACCGCAGCGCGAAACCGACCGCCGTTCCCCCGGCCGCCCCGGAGCGGCGGCGCCGTGCCGTGTCCGCCACGGCATGTGTCGCCATGGCGCTGACGGTCGGCGCCACCGCGCTGACCGCCTGCTCCTCGTCCGGGACCAAGGCGGCTGGTACCGCCGGCACCGACGTGGCCGCGGTGTCCCGTGCCGGGGTGCGGGCCGGCGGCAGCCTCACCTGGGCCGTCGACCAGATGCCCAAGACCCTGAACGCCTATCAGTCCGACGCGGACGCCGGCACCACCACCGTCACCGGTGCGACCCTGCCGGCGATGTTCCGGCTGGACGGGCGCGGCACCCCCCAGCTCGACCCGGACTACGCCACCTCGGCCAAGGTCACCGCGCAGGACCCGCGCCAGGTCGTCACCTACGACCTCAACCCGAAGGCGAAGTGGAGCGACGGCCGCGCGATCGGCGTGGCCGACTTCACCGCCCAGTGGAAGGCACTCGGCGGCAAGAACACCGCGTTCTGGACCGCCCGGAACGCCGGCTACGACCGGATCTCGGGGATCAGCCGCGGGGCGAACGCCCACCAGGTCAAGGTCACCTTCGCCACCCCGTACGCGGACTGGCGCTCGCTGTTCGCGCCGCTGTACCCGAAGTCGGTGACCGGCAGCGCGGACGCCTTCAACGACGGCGCGCGCACCTCCCTGCCGGTGTCGGCCGGACCGTTCACGGTCAAGGCGGAGGACGCGAAGGCGGGCACCGTCACCCTCGCCCGCAACGCCGGCTGGTGGGGCGACCCGGCCAAGCTCAACCAGATCGTGCTCACCGCGGTGCCGCGCGCCCAGCGGCCCGCGGCGCTGGCCGCGGGCAAGCTGGACGTGGCCGAGATCGACCCGGGCGAGCTGGCCGCGGCCAAGCGCGCCAAGGGCGTCGGGGTGCGGACCGCCCCGGACGCCGCGTACGCGCAGCTCGCGCTGAACGGCAGCTCCGGCCCGCTCGCCGACGAGCGGATCCGGCACGCGGTGGCCCGCGCGATCGACCGGAAGAAGATCGCTGAGGCCGTGCTCAAGCCGCTGGGGCTGCCCACGAAGCCGCTCGGCAACCACCTGGTGCTGCCCTCGCAGGCCGGATACGCCGACCACAGCTCGGCGCTGGGCACCGCCGACGCCCAGCAGGCGGCCGCGCTGCTCGCCGACGCGGGCTGGCAGCGGCCGGTCGGCAAGACCGGTGAGAAGGCCGCCGGTCCGGGCCGGACCGCGGCGTCCGGCGCGCTGACCGTGGTGGAGCCGGCGAAGGCGGTGACGAAGAACGGCAAGGAGCTGACCATGCGGTTCGTGCTCCCGGCCGACTCGCCGACGCTCGACGACGTCGGCGGCCAGATCGCCCGGATGCTGTCGCGGATCGGCATCCGCACCGAGATCAGCAAGGTCGACGACGACAGCTTCTTCCAGGACCACATCGCGTCCGGCGACTTCGACATGGCGCTGTACTCGTGGCCCGGCACCGCGTACCCGGCCACCGACGACACCCCGATCTTCGCGAAGCCGGTGCCGGCGCCGGACGGGTCGCTCGCGGTCGCGCAGAACTACACCCGGGTCGGCACCGACCAGATCGACCAGTTGCTGGCCCGGGCCGGCTCCGAGCTGGACGCCGGGCAGGCCCGCTCGCTGACCAATCAGGCGGACGCGCGGATCTGGGCGGCAGCCGCGTCGATTCCCCTCTACCAGCGCCCCGAGGTGGTCGCCCTCCGCGCGAACGTGGTCAACGCGGGTGCGTTCGGCTTCCAGACCCCGAGCTACCAGAACATCGGCTTCCGCAAGTAAGCACGCCGCCCCTGTCCCCCCGGGCTGCCCCTTCCCGTCGCGACGGGACCTCGCGTCCGGGGGGTGGCCCCGGTACCCGGGGGAGGGGCAGGGTGGGAGGTCCGGCCCCCCCGGGAGCGCTGGGTGGGGCCTCGCCCGGGCGGACCCGTACCATGGGGTGAGGCCGTGGCGTGACCTTGCCCGGCGGGCGATTCGCGTCGAAGGAGAAGGCGCGACGCCATCCACGATTCCGGGAGAAGCGCCGCATTCATGTCCACGCGCCACGACATCCGTAACGTCGCCATCGTCGCCCACGTCGACCACGGGAAGACGACCCTGGTGGACGCCATGCTGAAGCAGGCCGGGGCGTTCGCCGCGCACCAGCATCTGGACGACCGGATGATGGACTCGAACGACCTGGAGCGCGAGAAGGGCATCACCATTCTCGCGAAGAACACCGCCGTCCGGTACCACCCGAAGGACGGCGGCGACCCGGTCACCATCAACATCATCGACACCCCGGGCCACGCCGACTTCGGTGGCGAGGTCGAGCGCGGCCTGTCCATGGTGGACGCGGTGGTCCTGCTGGTGGACGCCTCCGAGGGCCCGCTGCCGCAGACCCGTTTCGTGCTCCGCAAGGCGCTGTCCGCGCGGCTCCCGGTGATCCTGTGCATCAACAAGACCGACCGCCCCGACTCCCGGATCGACGAGGTCGTCAACGAGACGTACGACCTCTTCCTCGACCTGGACGCGGACGAGGACCAGATCGAGTTCCCGATCGTCTACGCCTGCGCGCGTGACGGCGTCGCCTCGCTCACCAAGCCGGACAACGGCACGGTGCCCGCCGACAGCGACAGCCTGGAGCCGTTCTTCTCCACCATCCTGTCCACCGTCCCCGCGCCGATCTACGACGAGGCGGCGCCGCTCCAGGCGCACGTCACCAACCTCGACGCGGACAACTTCCTCGGCCGGATCGCGCTGCTCCGGGTCGAGCAGGGCCACCTGAAGAAGGGGCAGACGGTCGCCTGGATCAAGCGCGACGGCACCATCGCCAACGTCCGCATCACCGAGCTGATGATGACCGAGGCGCTGACCCGCAAGGCCGCCGAGTCCGCCGGGCCCGGCGACATCTGCGCGGTGGCGGGTATCCCCGACATCATGATCGGCGAGACGCTGGCCGACCCGGAGAACCCGATCGCGCTGCCGCTGATCACCGTGGACGAGCCGGCCATCTCGATGACGATCGGCACCAACACCTCGCCGCTGGTCGGCAAGGGCGGCAAGGGCCACAAGGTGACCGCGCGGCTGGTCAAGGACCGGCTGGAGCGTGAGCTGGTCGGCAACGTGTCGCTGCGGGTGCTGCCGACCGAGCGCCCGGACACCTGGGAGGTGCAGGGCCGCGGTGAGCTGGCGCTGGCGATCCTGGTGGAGACGATGCGCCGCGAAGGCTTCGAGCTGACCGTCGGCAAGCCCGAGGTGGTCACCCGCGAGATCAACGGCAAGGTGCACGAGCCGATCGAGCGGCTGACCATCGACTCGCCGGAGGAGCACCTGGGCGCGATCACGCAGCTGATGGCCTCGCGCAAGGGCCGGATGGAGACCATGACGAACCACGGCTCCGGCTGGATCCGGATGGAGTGGATCGTGCCGTCCCGCGGCCTGATCGGATTCCGGACGGAGTTCCTGACCCAGACCCGCGGCACCGGCATCGCGCACTCCATCTTCGAGGGCCACGAGCCGTGGTTCGGCGAGCTGCGCACGCGGAACAACGGCTCGCTGGTCGCGGACCGGGCCGGCGTCGTGACGCCGTTCGCGATGACCAACCTCCAGGAGCGCGGCGTGCTGTTCTGCGAGCCGACCACGGAGGTCTACGAGGGCATGATCGTCGGCGAGAACTCCCGCTCCGACGACATGGACGTGAACATCACCAAGGAGAAGAAGCTCACCAACATGCGGTCCTCCACCGCGGACGTGACCGAGTCGATCGTGCCGCCGCGCAAGCTCTCGCTGGAGCAGTCGCTGGAGTTCTGCCGCGACGACGAGTGCATCGAGGTCACCCCGGCGACGGTCCGTATCCGCAAGGTGGTGCTCGACCAGAAGGAGCGCGGCCGCGCGGCGGCCCGCGCCAAGCGGTAACGCGGCCACTACGGAGGGGCGCCGGGGACACCCCGGCGCCCCTCTTTGCTGCCCTCGGCGAACCGCGGGAGTGTCCGAATATCGGACGCCGATGGTCGTTAGAAACGTCACATTGTCCGTTTTAGATCTGTCTGTGTACGTTCCGGATTGTCCGTATTCAGGAACCCTGTGCACGCGTTGCCGTGACATCCGCGCGACCTCGCCCGTCCTGACGCACTCCTTACGTGACGGATAGTGGATCAGGTTGAGCTCGGGTCAATGGGTCACGCGCAGTCACTACGCGCCGACTCACGAGCACAGAAGGCCGCAGCCACTGTCAGGGGTGTCAGGGCGCTCGGCCTTCTCACGTATCGACACACGTATCGACAGTGACTCCTGAGGAGGCATACCCATGCGCGGTGCCAAGAGCGCCAAGTGGGTCGTAGGGGCGGCGGTTGTCGCACTGGCCGCGACCGCCTGCGGTTCCGGTGGTTCCAGTGACGCCGGTGGTTCGAACGACGGGATCGTCCGGGCGTGGTGGGGCGACCCGCAGAACCCGCTGGAGCCGGCGAACACCAACGAGGTGCAGGGCGGCAAGGTCCTGGACATGATCTTCATGGACCTCAAGGAGTACGACCCCACGACGGGCAAGGCCAACCTTGAGGCGGCCCAGTCGATCACCACGAACGACCAGCAGAACTTCACGGTCAAGCTCAAGCCGGGCCTGAAGTTCTCCGACGGCACGCCCGTCACCGCCAGTTCCTTCGTCGACGCCTGGAACTACGGCGCGCTGCTGACCAACAAGCAGCTCAACGCGTACTTCTTCGAGGACATCGCCGGCTACGACCAGGTGCACCCGGCCACGGGCGCGCCGACCGCGAAGACCATGTCCGGCCTGAAGGTCGTGGACAACGGCACCTTCACCGTCAAGCTCACGCAGAAGTTCTCCACCTGGCCGGACCGGCTCGGCTACAAGGCGTTCGCGCCGCTGCCGAAGTCCTTCTTCACCGACCACGCCGGCTACCTCGACAAGCCGGTCGGCGACGGCCCGTACAAGGTCGTGTCGTACGACAAGGGCTCCAGCATGAAGCTGGTCCCCAACCCGTACTACACCGGCCCGAGCAAGCCGAAGAACAAGGGCGTGCTGCTCAAGGTCTACACGGACTCCAACACCGCCTACGCCGACCTGCAGGCCGGCAACCTGGACGTGCTGGACGACATCCCGGCCGAGCAGCTCTCGCACGCCAAGTCCGACCTGGACGGCCGCCTGCTCAACCAGCCGGCCGGCATCATCCAGACCGTGTCGTTCCCGCTGAACCAGAAGGCGTGGAACGCGCCCGGCATGGACAAGGTCCGGCTCGGCCTGTCGATGGCGATCGACCGCAAGACCATCACGCAGAAGATCTTCCAGGGCACCCGTACCCCGGCCGGCGACCTCACCTCGCCGGTGCTCGGCGCGGCGGGCGGCTACAGCGCGACCATCGCCGGCGACTCCGTGACGTACAACCCGACGAAGGCGCGCGAGCTGATCAAGGAGGGCGGCGGCATCCCCGGCGGTCACATGACCATCGGCTACAACGCCGACTCCGGCTCGCACAAGGAGTGGGTGGACGCGGTCTGCAACAGCATCAACAACGTGCTGGGCAACAACAAGGCCTGCGTCGGCGCCCCCACCGGCACCTTCGCCGACTTCCGGAACCAGATCACCAAGGGTGAGATGACCAACCCGTTCCGGTCCGGCTGGCAGATGGACTACCCGCTGATCGACGACTTCCTGACGCCGCTCTACGCGACCGGCGGCAGCTCGAACGACTCGCACTACAGCAACCCCCAGTTCGACGCGCTGCTCAAGCAGGCCAACGCCGAGCCGGACACCGCGAAGGCGACGGAGCTGTACCAGCAGGCCGAGAAGCTGCTGTTCAAGGACATGCCGGTGATCCCGCTCTGGTACCAGAACGGCGAAGCCGGCTGGTCCTCGCGCGTCTCCCACGTGACCGAGAACGCGTTCAGCTACCCCGTCTACACCGACATCACGGTCAACAACTGACCTGATGCGGTGCGCCCGCCCCGGTGACCCCGGGGCGGGCGCGCACCACTGTCTGGTCCGATCCCTGGAGGACACATGGGGCGCTACGTCATCAGGCGACTGCTCCAGATGGTGCCGGTCTTCATCGGCACGACGTTTCTGATCTTCGTCATGGTCTACGCACTCGGTGACCCCGTGGCGGCCATGTTCGGCGACAAGGCCCCCGACCCGGCCACCGCCGCGCAGATCAGGCACGCGATGTACCTGGACCACTCGCTGCCGGCCCAGTACGTCCACTACATGAAGCAGATCTTCACCGGTGACTTCGGCACCTCGGCCAGCGGCCAGCCGGTCACGCAGCTGATGGGCAGCGCCTTCCCGGTCACCATCCGGCTGACCCTGGTCGCCTTCGTGATCGAGGCGGTGGCCGGTGTCGGCCTCGGCCTCATCGCGGGCCTGCGGCGCGGCCGGCTCGCCGACTCCGGCGTCCTGGCGTTCACCCTGATCGTGGTGGCGGTCCCCACCTTCGTGACGGGGTACGTGCTCCAGTACTTCCTCGGCGTGAAGTGGCACGTCGCCAACCCGGCGGTCGCCGAGGGCGCCCCGATCGGCGACCTGATCATGCCCGGCGTGGTGCTGGCCGGTGTCTCCCTGGCCTACGTGGCCCGGCTGACCCGCACCTCGGTGGCGGAGAACTCCCGCGCCGACTACCTGCGCACCGCCGTCGCCAAGGGCCTGCCCCGGCGCCGGGTGGTCACCGTCCACCTGCTGCGCAACTCGCTGATACCCGTGGTGACCTTCCTCGGCACCGACATCGGCGGCCTGATGGCCGGCGCCGTCGTCACCGAGCGGATCTTCAACATCCACGGTGTCGGCTACCAGCTCTACCAGGGCATCCTGCGGCAGAACCCGCCCACGGTGGTCGGCTTCGTCACCATCCTGGTGATCATCTTCCTCGCCGCGAACCTGATCGTCGACCTGCTCTACGCGGTCCTGGACCCGAGGATTCGTTATGCCTGAGACGACCGACAGCCAGTCGTCCGCGACCGCGGTCGCGGACGCCCCCGCGGTCGCCGCGGCGGCGCCCGGCCTGCGGAAGGAGGGCGAGAAGGCGCGCAGCCTGCGCTCCGACGCCTGGCACGACCTCAGCCGCAAGCCGATGTTCTACATATCCGGCCTGCTGATCCTCTTCCTGATCGTCATCTCGATCTGGCCGGGCCTCATCGCGAGCGGCAACCCGCTCTCCTGCGACCTGGCCAAGTCCCAGATGGGGCCGACCTCCGGCCACCCGTTCGGCTTCGACACGCAGGGCTGCGACGTCTACACCCGCACCGTGTACGGCGCGCGCGCCTCGGTGTCGGTCGGCATCTTCTCCACCCTCGGGGTCGCGGTGCTCGGCTCGCTGCTCGGCGGGCTCGCCGGGTTCTTCGGCGGCTGGTGGGACGCGGTCCTCTCCCGGATCAGCGACATCTTCTTCGGCATCCCGATCCTGCTCGGCGGCGTGGTGTTCCTGTCCGTGGTCAAGGGCGGCACCGTCACCACCGTCTCGGTGTTCATGGTGCTGCTCGGCTGGCCGCAGATCGCCCGGATCGCCCGCGGCGCGGTGATCACCGCCAAGCAGCAGGACTACGTGCAGGCCGCTCGCGCGCTCGGCGCGAGCAACACCCGGATGCTGCTGCGGCACATCGCGCCCAACGCGCTCGCCCCGATCATCGTGGTGGCCACCATCGCGCTGGGCACGTACATCTCGCTGGAGGCGACGCTGTCGTTCCTCGGCGTGGGCCTGAAGCCGCCGGCGGTCTCCTGGGGCATCGACATCTCCCAGGCGTCCAGCCAGATCCGCAACGCGCCGCACATGCTGCTGTGGCCGGCCGGCGCGCTGAGCCTGACGGTGCTGGCGTTCATCATGCTCGGCGACGCGGTCCGCGACGCCCTCGACCCCAAGCTGCGCTAGGAGGCGTCACGTTGACTGTCACCGACGAGAGGACGGGCGCCGCGGCGCCCGTGTCCACCACCCCGCTGCTGGAAGTACGCGACCTGCACGTGGAGTTCCACACCCGCGACGGAGTCGCGCGCGCCGTCAACGGCGTGGACTACTCCGTGAACGCCGGCGAGACGCTGGCGGTGCTCGGCGAGTCCGGCTCCGGCAAGTCGGTCACCGCCCAGACGATCATGGGCATCCTCGACATGCCGCCCGGCCGGATCACGCAGGGCGAGATCCTCTTCCACGGCCAGGACATGCTCACGATGTCCGCCGAGCAGCGGCGGAAGATCCGCGGCCGGAAGATCGCGATGATCTTCCAGGACGCGCTGTCCTCGCTCAACCCGGTGCTCAGCGTGGGCTACCAGCTCGGCGAGATGTTCCGGGTGCACCAGGGCATGTCCCGCAAGCAGGCCCGGGCGAAGTCGATCGAGCTGATGGACCGGGTGCGCATCCCGGCCGCGAAGGAACGGATCGGCGACTACCCGCACCAGTTCTCCGGCGGCATGCGCCAGCGCATCATGATCGCGATGGCACTGGCCCTGGAGCCGGAGCTGATCATCGCGGACGAGCCGACCACGGCGCTGGACGTGACGGTGCAGGCGCAGGTGATGGACCTGCTCGCGGAGTTGCAGCGCGAGTACAACATGGGCCTGATCCTGATCACGCACGACCTGGGCGTGGTCGCGGACGTCGCCGACAAGATCGCGGTGATGTACGCCGGGCGGATCGTGGAGACCTCGCCGGTGCACGACATCTACGCCAGGCCCGCGCACCCCTACACCAAGGGCCTGCTCCGGTCGATCCCGCGGCTGGACCAGAAGGGGCAGGAGCTCTACGCGATCAAGGGCCTGCCGCCCAACCTGACCCGTATCCCCGGCGGCTGCGCGTTCCATCCGCGCTGCCCGATGGCACAGGACGTGTGCGCCACCGACGTGCCGCTGCTGCACCCGGTCGGCGCCGAGCGGGGCAGTGCCTGCCACTTCTGGAAGGAGACGATCGGTGACTGAGCCGCTGACCCGCGAGCCCGCCTCCCGCAAGCCCATCCTCCAGGTCCGCAACCTGGTGAAGCACTTCCCGCTGACCCGCGGCATCCTGTTCAAGAAGGAGATCGGCGCCGTCAAGGCGGTCGACGGCATCTCCTTCGACCTGTACGCGGGGGAGACCCTCGGCATCGTCGGCGAGTCCGGTTGCGGCAAGTCCACCGTGGCCAAGCTGCTGATGAACCTGGAGCAGGCCACCTCCGGCGAGGTGTTCTACAAGGGTGAGGACATCACCCGGCTCTCGGGCCGGGCGCTGAAGGCGGTGCGCCGCAACATCCAGATGGTCTTCCAGGACCCCTACACCTCGCTGAACCCGCGGATGACGGTCGGCGACATCATCGGCGAGCCCTTCGACATCCACCCCGAGGTGGCGCCGAAGGGCGACCGGCGGGCCCGGGTGCGCGAGCTGCTGGACGTGGTCGGGCTGAACCCCGAGTACATCAACCGTTACCCGCACCAGTTCTCCGGCGGCCAGCGGCAGCGGATCGGCATCGCCCGCGGCCTCGCCCTCAACCCGGAGATCATCATCTGCGACGAGCCGGTGTCCGCGCTGGACGTCTCGGTGCAGGCGCAGGTGGTCAACCTGATGGAGAAGCTCCAGGACGAGTTCGGCCTGTCCTACGTCTTCATCGCGCACGACCTGTCAATCGTGCGGCACATCTCCGACCGGGTCGGCGTGATGTACCTGGGACGGATGGCGGAGATCGGCACCGACACCGAGATCTACGAGCACCCGACCCACCCGTACACGCAGGCGCTGCTGTCCGCGGTGCCGGTGCCCGACCCGCAGGCCCGCGAGCGCCGCGAGCGGATCATCCTCACCGGCGACGTGCCCTCGCCCGCCAACCCGCCGTCCGGCTGCCGGTTCCGCACCCGCTGCTGGAAGGCGGAGGAGCGGTGCGCGCAGGAGACGCCGCTGCTGGCGGTGCCGTCGGTCTTCGCGGGCTCGGACAGTCCGGCCGCGCACGAGTCGGCCTGCCACTTCGCCGCGGAGAAGGACGTGGTGGGGTCGGCCTCGGTCGACGCTGCCTGACGCTCCGTCCGCTCCGCGCCCGCCGAAGCGCCCCGGTCCGCCGCCCGTCGCGGCCCCGGGGCGCTTCGCCGTATGCGGCGCCCGGCCCCGCCCGGACGCGTCCAACCGGGTGAACTCGGGCCATCGGGCCGTCTTCTGACCCGCACTTGCCCCCGCGACACGGGGGAGAAGAAGTGCGGATATGACCGTATTGCGGTGTCATGGATACTCACATGCCATTTGTGATCCATGAGGAGGCGTTCGATGCGCGGAGCCACACGCGTGAGGTGTGCCGTCGGCGTGCTGGCGGTCGCCCTGGCCGCGACGGCCTGCGGCGGCGGGAGTAGTGGCAGCAGCGGCGGCAGCAGTGGCGGCATCGTCCGTGCCTCCTGGGGCGACCCGCAGAACCCGCTCGAGCCGACCGACACCAACGAGGTGCAGGGCGGCAAGGTGCTCGACATGATCTTCCGGGGCCTGAAGAAGTACAACCCGAAGACCGCCAAGGCCGAGAACATGATCGCCCAGTCGATCACCTCCACCGACGCGCAGAACTTCGACATCAAGATCAAGCCCGGCTGGAAGTTCAGCAACGGCCAGCCGGTCACCTCCGACTCGTTCATCAACGCCTGGAACTACGGCGCCGACCTGAAGAACGCGCAGCTGAACGCCTTCTTCTTCGAGCAGATCGACGGCTACGACAAGGTGCACCCGGACGCCGTCGGCGCCACGCCCACCGCCACCAAGCTCTCGGGCCTGACGAAGGTGTCCGACACCGAGTTCAAGGTGAAGCTCAACACGAAGTTCTCGCTGTGGCCGGACACCCTCGGCTACGCGGCCTTCTACCCGCTGCCCCAGTCGTTCTTCACCGACCACTCGGGCTGGCTGAAGAAGCCGGTCGGCAACGGCCCGTACCTGATCCAGCAGTACACCAAGGGCACGCAGATGTCCCTGCGCAAGTGGACCGGGTACAAGGGCGACGACGCCGCCGCGAACAACGGTGTCGACCTGCGCGTCTACACGGACAACAACACCGCGTACACCGACCTGCAGGCCGGCAACATCGACCTCGTCGACGACATCCCGGCCTCGCAGCTCAAGAACGTCAAGTCCGACCTCGGCAGCCGCTACATCAACGAGCCGGCCGGCATCATCCAGACCATCTCCTTCCCGCTGTACGCCAAGGGCTGGTCGACGCCGCAGTCCGCGCTGGTCCGGCAGGGCCTGTCGATGGCGATCAACCGGAAGCAGATCACCCAGCAGATCTTCCAGAACACCCGCACCCCGGCCTCCGACTGGACCTCGCCGGTGCTCGGCGACGCGGGCGGCTTCAAGGAAGGGCTGTGCGGCCAGGAGTGCGACTACAACCCGACCAAGGCCAAGCAGCTCATCCAGCAGGGCGGCGGCCTGCCCGGCGGGAAGATCACCATCGGCTACAACGCCGACACCGGCTCGCACAAGGAGTGGGTGGACGCCACCTGCAACAGCATCAACAACGTGCTGGGCAACAACAAGGCGTGCGTGGGTGAACCCACCGGCACCTTCGCCGACTTCCGGAACAAGATCACCAACAAGCAGATGACCAACCCGTTCCGGTCCGGCTGGCAGATGGACTACCCGCTGATCCAGGACTTCCTGCAGCCGCAGTACTTCACCAACGCCTCCTCGAACGACTCGCACTACAACAGTCCGACCTTCGACAAGCTGGTCAACCAGGCCAACGCGGAGAGCAACAGCAGCCAGGCGGTCAGCACCTTCCAGGACGCCGAGAAGCAACTGGTCAAGGACATGCCGGCGATCCCGCTGTGGTACCAGAACGGCAGCGCGGGCTACTCCTCCAACCTGACCGACGTCGCCCTCAACCCGTTCAGCGTGCCGGTCTACAACGAGATCAAGGTCAAGTGAGACCGGCCGGAGGCCGCACCGGGGCGACCCGGTGCGGCCTCCGCCCGCTCCCGGCGGCGGAGGAGGTCCGATGGGACGCTATGTGATCCGGCGGCTGCTCCAGATGATCCCGGTGTTCATCGGCAGCACCTTCCTGATCTTCTTCATGGTCTACGCGCTCGGCGACCCGGTCGCCGCGCTCTTCGGCGAGAAGGCGCCCGACCCGGCCACCGCCGCCCAGATCCGGCACGACCTGTACCTCGACCACTCGCTGGGCGCCCAGTACCTGCACTACATGAAGAACATCTTCGTCGGGGACTTCGGCACCGCCTTCAACGGCGAGCCGGTGCTCACGCTGATGGGAGACGCCTTCCCGATCACGATCCGGCTGACCATCGTCGCCATCATCTTCGAGATCATCATCGGCATCCTGCTCGGCGTGATCACCGGAATGCGGCGCGGCAAGCCGGTCGACACCGGGGTGCTGCTGCTCACCCTGGTGGTCATCTCGGTGCCCACCTTCGTCACCGGCTACGTGCTCCAGTACGTCTTCGGCGTGGAGCTGAAATGGACCAGCCCATCGGTGTCCCCGAGCGCGCCGTTCAACGAACTGATCCTGCCCGGGCTGGTGCTGGCCCTGGTCTCCCTCGCCTACGTCACCCGGCTCACCCGCACCTCGATCGCGGAGAACACCCGCGCCGACTACGTGCGCACCGCCGTCGCCAAGGGGCTGCCACGGCACCGGGTGATCATCCGCCACCTGCTGCGCAACTCGCTGATCCCGGTGGTGACCTTCATCGGCACCGACATCGGCGCCCTGATGGGCGGCGCGATCGTCACGGAGCGGATCTTCAACATCCACGGCGTCGGCTACCAGCTCTACCAGGGCATCCTGCGCAACAACGCGCCCACCGTGGTCGGTTTCGTCACCATCCTGGTGCTGGTCTTCCTGCTGGCCAACCTCCTTGTCGACCTGCTCTACGCGGTCCTGGACCCGAGGATTCGCTATGCCTGAACCGAAGGAACCGATCGACCCGAACGAAGCGATCGATCCGAACCAGGCCATCGCGCCGACCAGCGGTTTCGGCGGCGGCATGGACCTGGCCGCCACCGACGCGGAGACGCTGGAGAAGCCGCCCGGCGAGGAGCAGGAGGGCGGCCCGTCCGCCAAGCCCCGCAGCCTGTGGTCCGACGCGTGGCGCGACCTGCGCCGCAACCCGATCTTCATCATCTCCGCGCTGATCATCCTGTTCCTGGTGTTCATCTCGATCTGGCCCGGCACGATCGCCACCCAGGACCCGCTCGCGGCCAACCTGGCCAAGGCGCAGGACGGTCCGGCCCCCGGCCACCCCTTCGGCTTCGACAACCAGGGCCGCGACGTCTACACCCGCGTGGTGTACGGGGCCAGGGCGTCGGTCACGGTCGGCGTGTGCGCGACCGCCGGCGTGGTCATCCTCGGCAGCGTGCTGGGCGGGCTCGCCGGGTTCTTCGGCGGCTGGTGGGACGCGGTCCTCTCCCGGATCAGCGACGTGTTCTTCGGTATCCCGGTGGTGCTGGGCGGCCTGGTCTTCCTGTCGGTGGTCACCAACTCCACGGTGTGGCCGGTGGTCGGCTTCATGGTGCTGCTCGGCTGGCCGCAGATCGCCCGTATCGCCCGCGGTTCGGTGATCACCGCCCGCCAGAACGACTACGTGCAGGCCGCCCGCGCGCTCGGCGCCGGCAACTCCCGGATGCTGGTCCGCCACATCGCGCCCAACGCGGTCGCCCCGGTGATCGTGGTCGGCACCATCGCGCTGGGCACGTACATCGCGCTGGAGGCGACCCTGTCCTACCTCGGCGTGGGCCTGAAACCGCCCACTGTCTCCTGGGGGATCGACATCTCCGACGCCTCCAACGAGATCCGCAACGCGCCGCACATGCTGCTGTGGCCGGCCGGCGCGCTGAGCCTGACGGTGCTGGCGTTCATCATGCTCGGCGACGCGGTCCGCGACGCCCTCGACCCCAAGCTGCGCTGAGGAAGGAGGAGTTCCGATGTCCACAGGCGGCTCAGGAGCCACGGACGCGCTGATGGCACCCACCCCGCGGCCGCCCGGCGGCGACGAGGGCGGTCCGCTGCTCGACGTACGCGACCTGCACGTGGAGTTCCGTACCAGGGAGGGCACCGCCAAGGCGGTCAACGGGGTCGACTACTCCGTGAACGCCGGCGAGACGCTGGCGGTGCTCGGCGAGTCCGGTTCCGGCAAGTCGGTCACCGCCCAGGCGATCATGGGCATCCTCGACTCGCCCCCGGGCTTCATCACCCGCGGCGAGGTCGTCTTCCAGGGCCGCGACCTGCTCAAGCTCGGCAACGAGGAGCGGCGCAAGATCCGCGGCGCGAAGATGGCGATGATCTTCCAGGACGCGCTGTCCTCGCTCAACCCGGTGCTCAGCGTGGGGGAGCAGCTCGGCGAGATGTTCCGGGTGCACCGGGGGATGTCCCGCAAGGACTCCCGCGCCAAGGCGATCGAGCTGATGGAGCGGGTCCGCATCCCCGCCGCCCGCGAACGCGTCAAGCAGTACCCGCACCAGTTCTCCGGCGGTATGCGGCAGCGCGTGATGATCGCGATGGCGCTCGCGCTGGAGCCGGAGCTGATCATCGCGGACGAGCCGACCACGGCGCTGGACGTGACGGTGCAGGCGCAGGTGATGGACCTGCTCGCGGAGTTGCAGCGCGAGTACAACATGGGCCTGATCCTGATCACGCACGACCTGGGCGTGGTCGCGGACGTCGCCGACAAGATCGCGGTGATGTACGCCGGGCGGATCGTGGAGACCTCGCCGGTGCACGACATCTACCGCGCGCCCGCCCACCCGTACACCAGGGGCCTGCTCGACTCCATCCCGCGGCTGGACCAGAAGGGCCGCGAGCTGTACGCGATCAAGGGCCTGCCGCCCAACCTGCTGCACATCCCGCCGGGTTGCGCCTTCAACCCGCGCTGCCCGCGCGCCCAGGCCGTGTGCCGGACGGACGAGCCGCCGCTGTACCGGGTCAGCGAGGACCGGGCGAGTGCCTGCCACTTCTGGAAGGAGACCCTGGATGACGACAGCCTCCCGTCCCCAGACGCCTGAGCAGCCCCTCCCGCCCGACCCCGCCGACCGCGAACCGATCCTCTCCGTCCGCGGCCTGGTCAAGCACTTCCCGCTGACCCGCGGCATCCTGTTCAAGAAGCAGATCGGCGCCGTCCAGGCCGTCGACGGGGTCAACTTCGACCTGTACGCGGGAGAGACGCTGGGCATCGTCGGCGAGTCCGGCTGCGGCAAGTCGACCGTGGCCAGGCTGCTGATGAACCTGGAGCAGCCCACCGCGGGCGAGATCCTCTTCAAGGGCGAGGACATCACCAAGCTGTCCGGGCGGGCGCTGAAGGCGGTGCGCCGCAACATCCAGATGGTCTTCCAGGACCCGTACACCTCGCTGAACCCGCGGATGACGGTCGGCGACATCATCGGCGAGCCGTTCGAGATCCACTCCGAGGTGGCGCCGAAGGGCGACCGGCGGCGGCGGGTACGGGAACTGCTGGACGTGGTCGGGCTGAACCCCGAGTACATCAACCGCTACCCGCACCAGTTCTCCGGCGGCCAGCGGCAGCGGATCGGCATCGCCCGCGGGCTGGCGCTGCACCCCCAGGTCATCGTGGCGGACGAGCCGGTCTCGGCGCTGGACGTCTCGGTGCAGGCCCAGGTGGTCAACCTGATGGAGCGGTTGCAGGACGAGTTCCAGCTGTCGTACATGTTCATCGCACACGACCTGTCGATCGTGCGGCACATCGCCGACCGGGTCGGCGTGATGTACCTGGGCAAGATCGTGGAGATCGGCTCGGACGAGCAGATCTACGAGCACCCGACGCACCCGTACACGCAGGCGCTGCTGTCCGCGGTGCCGGTGCCGGACCCGCAGGCCCGCGAGCACCGCGAACGGATCATCCTCGCCGGCGACGTGCCGTCGCCCGCCAACCCGCCGTCGGGCTGCCGGTTCCGGACCCGCTGCTGGAAGGCACAGGAGATCTGCGCCGAGAAGGAGCCGCCGCTGCTGGTGCCGGAGGTCTTCCGCGGCACCGCGGGCCCGGCCGAGCACCCGTCGGCCTGCCACTTCGCGGAGGAGAAGCAGATCGTCCCACCCGAGTCCGAGTGAGCGGCCTGTGCACCCGTCAGCCGCACCAAGCGCAACGCCAGGGCCGCATCCGGATGTTCAAGGGGTGTCCGGATGCGGCCCTGGCGCCGAGTGGAGGCTGAACTGAGCCCGGGTCAAAGGGTCTTGTCAGCCGCCTCCTCGGCCCCGGCGAGTGCCGGGTCGAGGATGATGTCCTCGGCCCGCGCCGTGACCGTCGGCTCTTCGGGGAAGTGGCACGCCGTCAGGTGGCCCTCGGAGCTGCCGCCGAGCTGGATCAGCGGCGGTTCCTCGTCCGCGCAGAGGTCCTGCGCCTTCCAGCAGCGGGTGCGGAAGCGGCAGCCCGACGGCGGGTTGATCGGCGAGGGCACGTCGCCCGCCAGCCGGATCCGCTCACGGCCCTTGTCGTCCGGGTCCGCCTCCGGCGCCGCGCTCAGCAGCGCGTGCGTGTACGGGTGGCGCGGCTTGACGTAGATGGACTCGCGGTCGCCGATCTCGACGATCTTGCCCAGGTACATCACCGCGATGCGCTGCGAGAAGTGCCGGACGATCGCCAGGTCGTGCGCGATGAACAGGAACGCGATACCGAGTTCCTTCTGCACCTGCTGCAGCAGGTTGACGACCTGCGCCTGGATGGAGACGTCCAGCGCGGAGACCGGCTCGTCGGCCACGATCAGCTTCGGGTTCACCGACAGTGCCCGGGCCACACCGATGCGCTGCCGCTGACCGCCGGAGAACTCGTGCGGGAAGCGGTTGTAGTGCTCGGGGTTGAGGCCGACGGTCTCCAGCAGTTCGCGGACCCGCTTCTCGCGGCCGCCGGTCGGGTTGATCCCGTTGATCTCCATCGGGGCGGAGATGATGTTGCCGACCGTCTGCCGCGGGTTGAGCGAGGCGTACGGGTCCTGGAAGATCATCTGGATCTCGGACCGGATCGGCGCGAGCTGCCTGCGGGAGGCGTGCGTGATGTCCTGCCCGGCGTACGCCACCTTGCCGTCGGTCGGCTCCAGCAGCCGGGTGACCAGGCGCCCGGTGGTGGACTTGCCACAGCCGGACTCGCCGACCATGCCGAGGGCCTCGCCCTTGTCGATGTGGAAGTCGATACCGTCGACCGCCCGCACGTCCCCGACGCGGCGCTGGAAGACGAAGCCGCCGTTGATCGGGAAGTACTTGCGCATGCCGGTGACTTCCAGCAGCCGCTCGCCCGTCTCGGGGCGCTGGGCCGGGACGGCCTTGTCCGCTTCCGGGGCCGCGTCCGCCGTGGCGCCCTTTTCCAGGCTCGGCTTCTGCTGCTCTTCACTCATTGCTGGTTCCTCGACTCCCGGTCAGCGCAGCCGCGGCTGGATCTGCTCGATGAAGATGTCACGCTTCTGCTCTGTCGTCAGATGGCACGCGGACCCGCGCCCGTCCGGCAGCTGCGGCCGCTCGGTGCTGCACCGGTCGCCGCCCACCTTCTCGACGAAGGCGCACCTGGGGTGGAACGGGCATCCCGACGGCGGGTTCAGCAGGCTCGGCGGGGTCCCCGGGATCGGCGAGAGCGGCACGTCCACATCCGCGGTCAGCCGCGGGATGGAGCTGAGCAGTCCCCACGCGTAGGGGTGCTCGGGCGCCTTCAGGATCTCCCGGGTGGTACCCCGCTCCACCGCGCGGCCCGCGTACATCACGACCACCTTGTCCGCGGTGTTCGCGATCACGCCCAGGTCGTGGGTGATCAGGATGATGGAGGTGCCCGTCTCCTGCTGGAGGTCCTTGAGCAGGTCGAGGATCTGGGCCTGGACCGTCACGTCGAGCGCGGTGGTCGGCTCGTCCGCGATGACCAGCTCCGGGTCGCAGACCAGCGCCAGCGCGATCATCGCGCGCTGCCGCATACCGCCGGAGAACTGGTGCGGGAAGTCGTCCACCCGCGTCTGCGGCTGCGGGATGCCGACCCTGGCCAGCATCTCGATGGCCCGGGCGCGGCCCTCCCGCTTGGAGGCGCCGGTGTGCTTCATGAACGGCTCGGCGATCTGCCGGCCCACCGTGTAGTAGGGCGACAGCGCCGTCAGCGAGTCCTGGAAGATCATCGCCATCTTGTTGCCGCGCAGCCGCTCCAGGGTGCGGTTGCTCGCCCCGGTCAGCTCCTGGCCGTCGAGCATGATCTCGCCGGCGATGGTGGTGTTGCGCGGGTTGTGCAGCCCGAGGATGGCCAGGTTGGTCACCGACTTGCCCGAGCCGGACTCGCCGACGATACCGAGCGTCTCTCCCCGTTCGAGGTCGAACGACAGCCCGTCGACGGCCTTGACGGTGCCGTCTTCGGTCGCGAACCGCACGTAGAGGTCGCGGACGGAGAGGAACGGGTCGGTGCTCACCGGGTCCTTGGGTGCGGGGTCCGGCTTGGTCACTGTGGTCACTTTGGGGCTCTCCTCGGGTCCGGAGCCTGGTGCTGTAGGGGGTGCGCCGGGTTCATGCGAGCCGAATCCGTGGGTCGATGAGGGCGTAGCACGCGTCAACGATGATGTTGAAGATGACGATGGAGGTGGCGCCGATCAGCATCACGCCCATTTCCAGCGGCAGGTCCTGCTGGGTGACGGCCGAGACGGCGAGGTTGCCCAGGCCGTGCAGACCGAAGGTGGCCTCGGTGATGATCGCGCCACCGAAGACCGACCCCAGGTCGATGCCGAAGATGGTGATGATCGGGCCCATCGCGCCGCGCAGCGCGTAGCGCAGGAAGACGTAGCGCGAGCCCATGCCCTTGGCGCGGGCGGTGCGCACGTGCTCCTCGGACAGCTGCTCGACCATCAGGGAGCGGGTCTGGCGGCTGTAGTTCGACCAGAAGATGACCGACATCACCAGGCAGGGCAGGACCAGGCCGGTGAGTGACGATCCCGGGTGGGCACCCCAGCTCGGGTCCTGGCCGCGGTTCAGCCAGCCCAGCTTGTAGGAGAGCAGGTAGATCGCCAGCGGGCCGATGAAGTAGATCTGCACCGACTGGCCCAGCAGGGACACCGAGCTGGCGGCGCGGTCGAAGACCGAGCCCTGCTTCCAGGCGGAGACCAGGCCGAGGCCGACACCGACGACGAGGAAGATGAAGGAGCCGCCGATGGCCAGCGACAGGGTGGTCGGGTAGCGGTCCTTCAGCAGCGCCCAGACCGGGGTCTGGTTGTTGAAGGAGAGCCCGAAGCAGGGGGCCGGGCAGTTGCCCAGCGGCAGGTGGCGACCGCCGAAGATACCGATCAGGTAGTCCCACCACTGGACGATGATCGGCTTGTCGAGGCCGAGGTTCTTGTGGATCTGGGCGATGTTCGACGGCGTGCAGTTCTTGCCGCAGGACAGCAGCGCGGGGTCGCTCGGCAGAGCGAAGAACAGCAGGTATGTCACCAGGCTGATCAGTACGAGGATGACTGCGGCGCCTAGCACCCGGCGGGTGAGGAAACGGAGCATGGGGTCGGGCTCTTCCGTAGGGGGGCCGCGGATGGCGGCGCCGGTCGAGAGCGGGAGGGGTCGGGTGGAGCTTTCGGCTCGCGCCGGTGGCGCCGGCCCCGCGATGCTGCCGCGGGGCCGACGCCGGTGGTGCCGACTACTTCACGTAGATGGTGTTCGGGTTGATCGTGCCGTAGGCGGAGTTGTAGCTGATGCCGCCGAGGCCGTCGCCGTAGACGTTGTAGTACTTGTCGTACAGGTACGGGATCTCCGGCGCGTCGGTCTTCATGATCGTCTCCGCCAGCGTCTGCCATTCAGCGGCCTGCTGGGTGAGGTCCGTGATCTTGCTGATCCGGTCGATCTCGCTGTTGACCTTCGGGTCGTTCAGGTGCGAGTAGTTCGGGTCGTCGTCCGCGACCAGCCGGCCGTCCTGGGTCGGCGGGATGACGGTGGACGCGTTCGGCCAGTCGCTGCCCCAGCCGGTGCGGTACAGGTCGTACGGGTTGTTCGTCTTGCCGATCAGCGTGTAGTACGCGGTCGGGTCGATGGCCTTGGCGTCCAGCGTGATGCCGGCCTTGGCGAACGAGTTCTTCAGCGTGGTGGCGACGTTCGCCCAGCGCTGGCCCGAGTTGGAGTACGCGAAGGACAGGTGCAGGTTCTTGACGCCCGCCTCCTTCAGCAGCTCCTTGGCCTTCTCCGGGTCACCCAGCGGCTTGGTGAGCTTGCCGTACGGGTCGGACGGCTTGAAGCCGGAGACCGTCGGGCCGATCAGGTTGGTGCCGAGCTCACCCTGCTGCGGGCCACCGAGCGCGGTCTGCACCTGCTGCATCGGGAACGCGTAGATGATGGCCTGGCGGACCTTCACGTTCTTGATCCGCGAGACGTTGATGTTGAACACGTCCACGAACGGCTGGTAGTTGCTCTCCAGCCGCGACTTGTACTGCGAGGCGGCGAGCACCGACATCTGCGTCGGGTCGGCGGACTGCACCAGCGAGACGGCGTCCTTGTCGCTGCCGCTCTGCTGCTCCAGGCGCTGGGTCAGGCCGGGCTGCTCGACACCGAGCTGGATGTCCCACTTGTCCGGGAACGCGCCGCGGATCGGGTCCGTCTTGGCGTCCCAGTACTTGTTGCGGGTCAGCTCCAGAGCCTTGCCGGGCTTGTAGCTGGACACCACGTACGGGCCGTCGGAGAACGGGGCGGTGTCGTACTTCGGGCCGGTGTCCTTGGCCTTCAGGATCGGGCCGGAGCCGGACAGCGCCATCGCGTACGGGGCGTCCGCGTGCGGCGTCTTGAAGTGGAAGACGATGGTCTTGTCGTCCGGGGTCGCCAGCACCGAGTCCGGCAGCGACTTGCCGCCCTGCGGGCCGCCGTAGACCTTGCGGAAGTCCGACTGACCGGTCAGCCACTGCTGCAGGTACTGCGGGCCGGCGGTCTCGAAGCTGGAGAAGAGCCGCTCGATGCCGTACTTCACCTGGTCAGAGGTGATCGCCGTGCCGTCCTGCCACTTCAGGCCGTCCTTGAGGTGGAACGTCCAGGTCTTGCCGCCGTCCGAGGAGGTACCGGTGTCGGTGGCGAGGTCGCCCACGAGGGTCGTCTTGCCCGTCGTCGGGTCGATCTTGTAGTTGGTCAGCTGGCGGCTGAACAGCTGCCCGATGACCTGCTCCTGGTTGACGTACGCCTCGGCCGGGTCCAGGTGGTTGATGCCCGCCGGCTCCAGGTCGATCGCGGTGCCGCCCTTCTTCGCCCCCGCAACGGCCGGCGCCGGACCGACGGAGTCGGCCGCGGTGCCCACCGTGATGGTCTGCACCTTCGCGGTGGAGGCAGCGGTGGTGCTGCCACCACTCGGGTTGGAAGACCCGCCGCCGCCACCGTTACCGCTACTGCATGCGCTCAGGGCCAGAGCCCCCACCGACAGCACAGCTGCGGCGCTATACGCCCTACGCTTCTTCATCTATTCCTGCCTGTCATCGAACTGGCCTTGCCGCTCCCCGGGACCGGCGAGACGACGTGGACACTCATCAGCGGATGGTCTTGGGATCGAGAGCGTCCCGGACCGAGTCCCCGAGCAGGTTGAAGGCGACGACGAAGATGACCATCGCGATGCCGGGGAAGAACATGTACGTGAGGTCGGACTGGTAGTTCGCGGCCGCGTCCTGGAACATCAGGCCCCAGTCCGGCGTCGGCTGCTGCATGCCGACACCGAGGAAGGACAGACCCGCTTCGGCCGTCACGTTCACCGGTACGAGCAGGGTGGACTGCACGAGGATCGTGGTCCACAGGTTCGGCAGGAGCTCCTTGCGGATGATCCGGCTGCTGGACGCTCCGGACAGCTTGGCCGCCTCGATGTACTCCCGCTCCCGAAGCGACAGCACCTGCGCGCGGACCAGGCGGCCCAGTGACATCCACCCCAGGACGAACTGCACCAGCACCAGCGCGGTGAAGCGCAGGTAGGTGGGCTCGTTGTCACCCGGCTTGACGAACAGCGACAGGATGACGGGGGTGAAGGCGATGAAGAACAGCTGCTGCGGGAAGGACATCATCAGGTCGGAGGCCCGGCCGACGAAGTAGTCCGTGCGCCCGCCGATGTAGCCCTGCACCAGGCCGACCGTGACACCCAGCAGCACCGACAGGATCGTCACGCACAGCGCGACGCCCAGCGAGGTGCGGATGCCGTAGATCAGCAGGGCGAAGACGTCGCGGCCCAGGTGCGGCTCGATGCCGAACCAGTGGGTGCCGTCGATGCCTCCGTTGGGCTTGATCGGCAGCCCGTAGGCGTTCAGCAGGCCGTCGTCCTGGCCGTAGAGCGAGTACGCGTTCTGACCGTAGAGCTTGACGATCAGCGGCGCGAAGATGGCGATCAGGACGAAGCCTGCCACGACCACGGCACAGAGCATGCCGACCTTGTCACGCTTGAACCGAATCCAGGCAAGCTGCCGGGGTGATCGGCCCACCAGTTCAGCAGCTCGCTTCTGCCCGGAGTCGGGGTTGCCGCCCTCTGGGTCGAGGGTGAGGCTGCCCGCACTCTCAGCGGCAGCCTTACTAGGACTTGTCATCACACTTCCCCGGGACCGAAAACGTGCGTGCAACGCCGATGCGCAACGCGTGTTGAGCGGGACTTTCGCAATGGAATCAACTTCCAGTCAAGGGGGGAAGGTGGGAAGAAAGCTTGTTGTTTGGCATCTTGAGCGAAGGTTTTGCAGATTGTCGTCCGTACGTGCTTGACAACCACTATTTGAAACGGACATTCTGGAAGTCTTCGTACATAACGCGTTTACATGCAAGCAACTTTTCTGTCGCAACTCCGATATACGGACCGAGCAGTCTGAACAACGTACGGCCGTGCGGGTGCCGTAGGCCGGTCGGGGTACGCGATGCGTCTCCGGCCGGCCGCTCCGCCCGCGCTCGGCGGCACCGGTGGCCGTACGTTTCGACCATTAGTACCCGACCTGCATGAACGCCGAAGCCCCGGGCACGGAAAGTGACCGGGGCTTCGGCGCGAGCGGGTGTCGCGTGCGGCTTTCGGGCGCGCTATCCGCGGGGGCGGCTGCCCAGCGCGCGCTTGAGGAAGTCCACCTGGAGCAGCAGCAGGTTCTCGGCGACCTGCTCCTGGGGCGCCGTCATGTGGGTGACCCCGGACAGCGGCAGGACTTCGTGCGGACGGCCCGCCGCCAGGAGGGCGGTGGACAGCCGCAGCGAGTGGGCGACCAGCACGTTGTCGTCGGCGAGGCCGTGGATGACCATCATCGGCCGGGCCGGCTCGGCGGCCTGCACCAGGCCGTGCTCGCCGACCAGGGAGTTCGCCTCGTAGACCGCCGGCCGCTCGCGGGGGTCGCCGAGGTAGCGCTCCATGTAGTGCGTGTCGTACAGCCGCAGGTCGGTGACCGGGGCGCCGACCACCGCGGCGTGGAAGACGTCCGGGCGGCGCAGCGCGGCGAGGCCGGCGAGGTAGCCGCCGTAGGACCAGCCGCGGATCGCGACCCGGCCCAGGTCCAGCGGGTACGTCTCGGCGACCGCGTGCAGCGCCGCGACCTGGTCGGCCAGCGAGACCCCGGCGAAGTCGCCGGCGATGGACTTCTCCCACTGCGGCGAGCGGCCCGGGGTGCCGCGGCCGTCCGCCACGATCACCGCGAAGCCCTGGTCGGCGAACCACTGCGAGACCAGGTGCGGGTTGTGCGCCGCGTACACCCGCTGGCCGTGCGGCCCGCCGTACGGATCGAGCAGCACCGGCAGTGGGCCGTCGCCCTCGCGCCAGTCGGAGGGCAGCAGCACCGCGGTCGGGATGCGCAGCGGCCCGGCCGCCACCAGCCGGGGCCGGGCGGTCAGCGACGGGGTCTCGGTATACGAAGCGATCCGCGCGACCTCGGTCTCGCCGCGCAGCACCCGGGTCCGCGCCCCGGGCCGGTCCAGCGCGGAGGACGTCAGTACCGTCAGGCCGCCGCCGCGCACGGCGGTGTGCACGCCCGGCTCGGTGGAGATCCGGACCGGGGCGGTGCCCGCGCCGCGGTGGTCCACCCGGTAGACGTGCACCTCGCCGATCTCCTGGTCGCCGGCCGCCTCGCCGGCGGACGCGGCCACCAGGAAGTCCTCGGCGCTCACGTCCAGCACCGCCCGCAGGTGCAGCTCCGGGCCGGTCAGCGTCCTTTCGCCCACCTTCAGGGCGCGTGCACCCGATTCGTCACCGATGGTGGCCGGCTCGCCGGCAGGGGTGCGCACCGGCACACCGGGGAAGAGATCCAGCCAAGTTGGATCTTCCTCGACGGCCACGATCCCGGTCGCGCCCGTCCTGGGGTCCACCGCGAGGTATGCCTGGCTGCGCTGGTTCCGGCTCTGCACCAGCAGCAGCGCGGGGCCGCTCGCCGACCAGTGCACGGCGGCCAGGTACGGGTAGCGGTCGCGGTCCCACACCACGTCGGTGCGCGAACCGTCCAGGCCGAACAGGGCGAGGGTCACCTCGGCGTTGTCCGTGCCCGCCTGCGGGTAGGGCACCTCGACCGGGGCGCGGTCCGGATACGCGGGCTGCGAGATCCACCAGCGCTGCACCGGTGTCTCGTCCACCCGCGCGACGAGCAGCGCGCTGCTGTCCGGCGCCCACCAGAAGCCGCGGGCGCGGCCCATCTCCTCGGCCGCGACGAACTCCGCCAGTCCCCACGTCACCGACGCGCCGTCCGGCTCGGCCAGCGCGCGATCGCCCGCGCCGCCGGCCCCGCCCGTGTCCGTGCCCACGCCGGCCGCACCGCCGAGGCCGGCCACGCGCAGGGCGCCACCCGCCGCGTACGCCACCCACCGGCCGTCCGGGGACGGCCGCGGGTCCACCACGGGCCCCGGCGCCGCCAGTTCGCGCACCGCGGGGGAGGAGCCCGGCTCGCGCGACCCCGCGCCGGCGCCCAACTCCGCCACGAACAGCCGCCCCGACAGCGCGAAGGCGGCCACCTCCACCGCGTCGTCCACCGCGAAGGCGACCACGCCCGCCGAGCCCTCCCGGCTGCGCTCGCGCCGGGCCCGCTCCGCCGCGGGCAACTCCTCGTCGGCGCCGCCGAGTACCTCCGCGGGATCCGCCACCAGCCGCTCCACCGGGTCCCCGTCCGCCAGCAGGTCCAGCACCCACAGCAGGTGCTCCCGCTCGGTGCCCGACCGGGCCCGCACGAACGCCACCCGGTCCCCGCCCGGTGCGACGGCGAACGCCCGCGGCGCCCCGAGGGTGAACCGCTGGGTGCGCGCGTGCTGGCGCGGGAATGAGAGGTACGTCATACCCGTGACCCTAGAGGGTGGCTCCGACAATCGCCCCCGTATTTGTGCCCGGAGGCCCCCGCGTGGCGCTGACCTGCTGGTCCCGGTCCGGCCCAGGTGCCGCCCCGGGCACCGCCGTTGGCTGGATCTCGTCATGCGCCCCCGCGTGCTTCCGTGCTCCGACATATGCGGTCGCACGGAAAGTTATGATCCGTAGCCGTGGGTGGGTAATAAGCATGTGGCAACTGACATGGACCCTGCGTAAGAGGAGGTGAGCCGCTGTGGCACTCTCGATTTCGGCGGTGCTGCTGCTGCTGATCGTCGTTGTCCTGCTGATCCGCCGTTCAGGGCTCAAGGCAGGGCACGCGGTGGCCTGTACGTTGCTCGGCTTCTATCTCGCCAGTTCCTCGTGGGCGCCCCAGATCACCGACCTCACCACCAACGTGGCCCAGACCATCTCCAACATCAAGATCTAGCCGCTGCCGGGGTCCGGTGGCCGGAGCCGTAGGCTTCGACCATGACCGAAGTTCCCGGCAGCCCTCCTGCGCGGCGCCTGCTGCTCGTCCACGCCCACCCGGACGACGAGACGATCAACAACGGCGCCACCATGGCCAAGTACGCGGCCGAGGGAGCGCACGTCACCCTGGTCACCTGCACGCTCGGTGAGGAGGGCGAGGTCATCCCGCCGGAGCTCGCCCACCTCGCCGCCGACCGCGACGACACCCTCGGCGAGCACCGGATCGGCGAACTCGCCGCGGCCATGGCCGCGCTGGGGGTCACCGACCACCGCTTCCTCGGCGGCGCCGGCCGGTACCGCGACTCCGGGATGATGGGAGTCGCCCAGAACGACCACCCGGCCTGCCTGTGGCGGGCCGATCCGGACGAGGCGGCCGGCCACCTCGCCGACGTGATCCTGGAGGTCCGCCCCCAGGTCCTGGTCACCTACGACGACAACGGCGGCTACGGCCACCCCGACCACATCCAGGCGCACCGCGTCGCGATGCGCGGCTACGAGATCGCCGCCCGGCGCGGCCATCGGATCGACCGGGTCTACGAGATCTGCACGCCCCGCTCGGTGGTGCAGGCCGGGTTCGACAAACTCGCCGCCGAGGGCCGGGACTTCCCGTTCGAGGGCATCGCGACCCCCGACGACGTGCCCGGTGTGGTCGACGACGAACTGGTGACCGTCGCGGTCGACGGCGCCGCCCATGCCGACCGCAAGACCGCCGCGATGCGCGCGCACGCCAGCCAGATCGCCGTCGACGGCCCCTTCTTCGCGCTCTCCAACGACCTGGGCCAGCCCTTCTTCGCCGTCGAGTACTACCGGCAGGTGCACGGTGCGCCGAGCGGCCGCGCGGACGACCTGTTCGGCCCGGAGCAGGAGCCGGCCGTGCCGTCGGGCGGTGAGCAGCGGTGAACCGCCCTGCCGCGGACCGGAGTCCGAGCCCGTCCCGCATGCCGATCGTCCGGCCGCTGTTCAGCAACCCCCGGGGCACGCAGGGCGCCAGGATCGCCGGGTACCTCGCGTTCGCCGTGCTCGCGGTGGCCGTCGCGGTGGCCGGCTCCCTCGTCCAGGCCGCCTGGGAGCCCGGCGGGCTGCTGCTGGCGCTCGCCGGGTGCGTGGGCCTCTTCTACGGGGGTGGCAAGCTCACCGGCACCCGGCTGGGCACGGTGGTGCCCGGCGCGGTCTGGCTGGTGGGCGTGATCTTCCTCAGCGGCTCCCGTCCGGAGGGCGACTTCCTGCTCGCCGCCGGGATCGGGCCGTACATCTACCTGCTCGGCGGGGCGCTGTCGGCGGTGATCTGCGCCACGCTGCCCCAACTACCTCCATCCGGCACGAATAGGACCTGACTTGGCGGGCAGGGGCCGGCACGTGGTTGGGTGTGCCCCAGCGTTCCGCCGGACCGCAGCCGCCTCCGCGCACAGGTCGGTATGGTGGGTGCGCCGGCGAGCCGCCCGCCAAGTGATGTGTCGGGCGGCGTGGCTAACCGGGAGAGCCTCCTTTGAGTCGTGAAACTGACAGTTCGTCCTCCGGTCCCCAGGGGCGCGGCGGTGCCGCGTACCCGTCAGGGACCCCGCCTTACGGCCCCCGCCCCTTCCCGTCGCTGCACCCGCAGGAGCGGCCGCGCACGGCCGGCCCGGAGCAGGACGGGGCCGAAGCGGCCGAGCCCGGCCAGGACGCGACCGACGAGCCCAGGACCGAGACGACTCTGACCACCCGGATCCGGATCAACATCCCCGGTTCCCGGCCGATCCCGCCGGTCGTCATGCGCACCACCGTCGAGGAGGGCGCGGCCGCGGCCGGCCCGCAGGGCTCCGGCGCCCCGGACACCGCCGGGCCGGCGGGCGCCGCGGCGGCGCCCGCCGAGGAGCCGGCCGCCGACGGCGGGCAGGGCGGCGACGCGCAGCAGGAGCGGGCGGAGAAGAAGGAGAAGACCAGCGACTGGTTCGCGCCGCGCAAGTCTGTGGGCCCGGCGGGCCCGGGGACGGGCGCGGGAGCGGGTTCCGGCGCGGGACCCGGCGGCGCCGGTCCGGCTCCGGCGGGCTTCACCCAGGGAACCGGGGGAGGGGCGACCGGGGACGGGTTCTCCGAGGGCTTCTCCGGCGACGGTTTCCAGGGCGATCTCCAGGGCGGCGGTGCGCCCGGCGGCTCCGGCACGTCCACCGGCGGGTTCACGGTGCCTCCGGTACCCCCCACGCGCGAGGGGAGCGCGCCGGGTGCGCCCGGCTCCCAGCCCGTTGACGGCTACTTCGGCACCGGCACCCCCGCGGGGGGCACCCCGGCGGCGCCCAGGACGGGTGACCTGTTCGCGGGGCCGTACGACGAGCAGTTCGCCGACCCCGACACCGGCACGCAGCAGATCCCGCAGGCGTTCCTGCCGCCGCCGGTCGGCGCGCCGTTCGACGGCGGTCCGGCTGCGCGCGGCCCGCACGACACGCCCTCGGGCGGGTACGCGTCGCCCTTCGAGACCCCGCCGGGCGCCGAACCGGGCGCCGGCGCCAGCCCGTTCGGCACCGAGGGCTTCCCGCCCGGGGTGCCGCGCGGCATCCCCACCGACCCCTTCGGCCGGCCCGCGCCGCCCTCCGGGGCGACCACCGGCCCGGCCACCGGCGAGATGCGCGTACCGCCGCTCGGCGGCGACACCGGCGAGCACGCCTTCCGCCCGCCGTCCCCGGCCGGCTCCCAGCCCCCCGGGGGCCGGGGCGCCGGCGACACCCTGGTCGGCGGTATCGCGCCGGTCCCGGCCGGCGAGGTCCGGCCGCGTCCGGCCGGTCCGGGTTCGATGCCGCCCGCCGGGCCGCCGCCCTTCACGGGCTCCGGCCCGCAGCCCGAGACGGCCACCCCGGCGGCACCGGCCGCGTCCGCTCCGAAGTCGGCCAAGCCGGTGAAGAAGGGCCGCTCCAAGCTGGTGCTGCTGGGCACCGCGGTCGGCGGCGCGGTGGTCATCGCGTACGGCGCCGGGCTGCTGATGAACCACTCCGACGTGCCCAAGGGCACCACGGTGCTCGGCGTCGACATCGGCAACACCAGCCAGGAGAGCGCCGTCAAGACGCTCGACCACGCGATCGGCAACCGCGGCACCGCTCCGCTGACGGTCACTGTCGACGGCAAGCAGCACACGCTCAAGCCGTCGATCGCGGGCCTGTCCATCGACACCGACGCGACCGTGCGCAAGGTGGCGCACTCCGACTACAACCCGGTCTCGGTGATCGGCTCGCTCTTCGGCCGGACGCGCGCCGAGGACCCGGTGATCGTGATCGACCAGGACAAGCTCAAGGCGGCGCTGAAGAGCGTGGCGGGCAACTCGAGCACCGCCTCGGAGGGCATGGTGCGCTTCTCCGACGGCAAGGCCGTCGCGGTGCCCGGCAAGCCCGGGCAGTCCGTCGACGTGGACGCCGCCGCCACCCAGGTCTCCGCGGCCTACCGGCTGCGCGCCCAGACCGGCCGCAACACCCCGATCGACCTCAAGGGCACCACGGTCCAGCCGAAGGTGACCCAGGCCGAGCTGACCAAGGCCGTCAACGGCTTCGGGAAGACCGCGATGCAGGGCCCCGTCTTCGTCTCCGCCGGAGGCGGCCGCTCGGTGGAGTTCGACAGCACGCTGTCGCAGTTCCTGACCATGCAGGCCACCCCGGACGGCAAGCTCAGCCCGCACATCGACCTGAAGGTCCTCCAGTCGCTGTACGGCGGGGCCTTCGACGGGGTGCTGCTGGAGCGCGGCAACGGGTCGAAGACCGCGGTCACGCCGCAGGATGTCGCCACCGCGCTGATGCAGGGCCTGAACGCCACGAGCCCGGCCAAGCGGACCGTGCCACTGCAGGACGTGGCCAACTAGCCGCACCGGCACGACGGCCGCGCGGAGCACGCCCTCGGCGGGCGTCGCTCCGCGCGGGCGGCGTCAGCCGCGCTGCCACCAGTGACGTCTGCGGTGCGGGGCCAGCGCGTGGATGGCCGGGCGCAGATCGGCGAAGGCGACGACGGTCGCCGGGGCGTCGGGCCCGCCCTCGCCGGGCAGGGCCACGCCCAGGCAGAGCAGCTTCAACTGCTCGTCGGGCAGCGGCAGCGCGGCGAAGACCGGAGCGCCGTCGAAGCCGGTGGGCAGCGGGTCGGACCAGGTCAGCGGGGCGTCGGGCGCCGGGCGGCACACCTCGCCCGCCAGCAGTCGCTGGGTCCGGTCGGGGTGCGCGGACCTGCCGCTGTCGTCCGCCTCGTGGCCGAGGATGTACGCGGGCATCGGCTCGGCGCCGATCGCCGCGATGTCGTCGGCCTGCGCGGCCAGCCCGTCGGTGATCTCCTGGGTGTCCCAGCGCCAGCCCTTGCGTTCGGCGTGCAGGTGCAGCTCGACGGTGGGCATCACCGCCACCCCCAGGCCCTCGAGCACCTTCCAGCGTTTCGCGAAACCGCCCATCACCAGCTCGTCGACCGGCTGTTCCGGGTCGGTGAGGTCGCCGCGCAGCGTCCACTGCCCGATCTCGAAGAGGGTGCGCGACGTGGCCGTGACCAGGTACTGCCGGATGACCTCGTGGTCGCCGCCGGTCTCGATCAGGTCGTTGTACCAGAAGGCGGTGCCGAAGCTCAGGTCCGCGCGGGCGGCCTGGAACGGGAGCGTCGCGCGGGCGGCGACCTGCCGTACGGACTCCGGGACGAGGCTCTCGGCGACCACCGGTGCCGAGTGGTCGAACCCGGGCTCGCCGAGATCGAATCCGGCGTCGCCGTGCTCCGCTTCGGGTTCCGCGGTTCCGCGGTCGCCGTCCTCACCGCTGACGGTGCCGGCGGCGTCCTGCGTTCCCTCGGTCTCGGGATCTTCGCGGAGCGCGGGGATCTGCGCGGGGATGTCGGGGATCTCGGGGGTCTCTGGCACAGCCCGGACCCTACTCCTCGCCGTTCGCCCGCCGTTTCGCGCCCACCGGGGTCGGGTCCAGCGGCACCACCGCGGTGAGCGTGAAACCGCCGTCACCTGCCCTGGACGTGCTCAGGCCGCCGCCTTCGAGGACCAGCCGCTCGCCCAGTCCGGTCAGGCCGTTGCCCGGTGGACGCGCGTCGTCGGGCCCGCGCCCGTCGTCGGAGACGGTCAGTGTCGCCGTGCCGCCGCCGGTCTCCAGCGCCACCACGCAGACCGTCGCGCCGCTGTGCCGTACGACGTTGGTCACCGCCTCGCGCAGCGCCCAGGCCAGCGCGCCCTCCCCGGCGGACGTGAGGCCCGTCACCGGCTCGATGACGTGGACGCGCGCCGAGATGCCCGCCGAGGCCAGGGCGGTACGGATCGAGGCGAGCTCGGCCGCCAGGGTCGGGCGCCGGTAGCCGCTGACCGCCTCGCGCACGTCGACCAGCGCCTGCCGGCTGACCGACTCGATGTCGGCGACCTGCTGGGCCGCGTCGTGCGGCCGGTCGGGCAGCATCCGCCCGGCCAGCTCGCTCTTCAGAGTGATCAGGGACAGCGAGTGCCCGAGCAGGTCGTGCAGGTCGCGGGCGAGCCGCAGCCGCTCCTCGGTCGCCGCCAGCTGCGCCACGGTGTCGCGGGCCGCGCGCAGCTCCCGCATGGTGCCCACGAGTTGCTGCACGCCGATCATCGAGAAACCGCCGAGCAGGGCGGGCAGCAGCAGCTCCGGGTAGACCTGCCCGTGCCGGTCCACCGCGGCGGCGTTGGCGAGGAGCAGCCCGGCGGCCGCCGGCACCGCCCAGCGCGAGTGCCGGCCGGGCAGCGCCGCCCCGCACGCCACCCCCACGTACACGAACAGCACCAGCCAGTCCCGGCCGAGCGAGACGGACAGCACCGTGGCCAGCACGGCGAGGGCGACCAGCACCCACCAGACCCAGCGGCGCGGCGGCTGGTCGGTGTTGGTGCGGAAGAAGGCGAGCGTCAGGTAGGCGCCGACGAAGCCGGCCAGGCCGAGTGCGGCCGGGATCACGACGGCGACCGGGTGGCCCCCGCCGGCCAGGTCGCCGACCGGCGAGCCGAGGTACAGCAGCCAGACGCTGATCCACATGATCTTGATCAGGGCCTGTCGGCGGTTCTCCGGCGGGCGGCCGATCGGGCTGCTGTCGGACGCCTCCACCTCCTGCCGCCACGCAGGCCACGGCTCGCGCTCGCCGCCGGGGCCGGCGGCGGCACCGCCCCCGCCGCGCCGCCACCAGTCGCCGGTCATACGGTCATGCCTTCCGGGTGTCCTTGCGATAGAGCCAGGCCGCCGCCCCCGCGAACAGGAGCAGGTACACGACGAGGACGGTGATGTCCTTGGCGTGCGGCGCGTTCCCGACCTCGATCGCCTGGCCCAGCGCGACGTACGGCCGCGACGGGAGGTAGCCGGCGAGGTCCTGCAGCCACTGCGGGAAGCTGTAGATCGGCACCCACAGCCCGCCGAGGATCGCCAGGCCGAAGTAGAACAGCATGGAGACCGGCCGGGCGACATCGGCGGTGGCCAGGTAGCCGATCGCCACCCCGAGCGCGGCGAAGACCAGGCTGCCCGCCCACGTACTGAAGGCGATCGCCACCCACTGCCAGGCGTCCATCCGGATGTTCTTCAGCGCCGCGCCGATGATCAGCACGACCAGGATCGACGGCAGGCTCACCGTGGCCGCCGACGCGACCTTCGCGGTGACGTAGCCGCGGCCGGGCAGCGCGGTCAGCCGCAGCTGCCGCACCCAGCCCTTCTCCCGCTCGCGCGCGATCCGTTCGGCGTTGCCCATCAGCACCGCCGTCATCGCGCCGAACGCGGCCATCGAGACCATCAGGTAGGCGATCGCCGACAGCCCGCTGTTCCCGACCGTGTCGCTCTTCTTGTAGCTCAGGCTGATCGCCAGGAAGAGGAACGCGGGGTAGAGCACCGAGAAGAACATGAACTTGCGGTTCCGCAGGGTGCGGGTGATCTCCAGCCGGATCAGCGTCGTCATCGCTGCCCCGCCTCCTCGGCGCTCGTCGCGGCATCGGTGATGGCGAGGAACGCCTGCTCGAGCCCGAGCCCGGCGACCTCGAGGTTGCGCGGGTACAGGCCGAGCCCGTACACCGCGTGCATCGTCGCGTCCGCGTCGTCGGAGCGGAGGCGGACGGTGGGGCCGGTCACGTCCAGGCCCACCACGTTCGGCAGGCCGCCGAGCGCCTGCTCGTCGATCCCGCCCTCCAGGTCGAAGGTGATCCGGCGGGCGCCCGCCCGCGCCTTGATCTCCGCCGCCGTGCCGTCCGCGATCAGCCTGCCGCGGTGCAGGACCAGCACCCGGTCCGCGATCGCGTCCGCCTCCTCCAGGTAGTGGGTGGCGAACAGCACGGTGCGGCCCTCCTCGACCTGCGCCCGCATCGTCGCCCAGAACGCCTGGCGCGCGGTCACGTCCATGCCCGTGGTCGGCTCGTCCAGCACGATCAGGTCGTTCGCGCCGGCCGTGGCCATCGCGAACCGGACCCGCTGCTCCTGGCCGCCGGACAGCTTGTTCACCTTCCGGTCCCGGATGTCGGTGAGGTCTGCGGCGGCCAGCACCTGGTCCACCGGGTACGCCTTCGGGTGCAGGTCGCAGGCGAGCGCCACCAGCTCGCGGACCGTGACCTCCTCCATCAGCCCGCCGCTCTGCAGCATCGCGCCGACCCGGCCCTTGGCGATCGCCTGGGTCGGGCTGGTGCCGAACACCCGCACCTCCCCGGCGTCGGCGTTCTTCAGCCCGAGCAGCAGGTCGAGCGCGGTCGACTTGCCCGCCCCGTTGGGCCCCAGCAGGGCCACCGTCTCCCCGGGAAACAGCTCCAGGCTCACCTCGGACACCGCCCGTACGGTCCCGAAGCTCTTGCTCACGCCCCCGAAGCTCACCACCGGTTGCCGCGGCCCGTGGCCCGGCCCCCCGTCCTGTTCCTGCGTGCTCGTGCTCACTGATGCTGCGGTCATGCCCCCTACTCTCGCCTGTGCGGGCCGCGCGGCGGCAGTGCGGTCGGTCGTGACATCCGCATGACAGATGTCATACGGAATGCGTGACCCGTCCGGCCCACGGCGACGTGACCGGGCCCGTACGGCCTCGTTGAGCGGGCATGACCGCTCCCGAGCCTCTGCCGATTCCCGTCGCCGCCGCCCTGGAGGCGGCGGGCGCGGGCAACACCGAGGACTTCCTCGCCGCCTTCGCCGCCGACGGGGCGGTGGACGACTGGGGCCGCGTCTTCCGCGGCCACGACGCGATCCGGGAGTGGAGCGACGCCGAGTTCATCGGCAAGCAGGTCACCCTGCGCGTCACGGGCACCCGCACGGAGGACGCCACCACGACCGTCTCCGCCGTGGTCGGCGGCAACGGCTTCAACGGCCCCTCGGACTTCGCGTTCACCGTCGCCGGCAACCGCATCACCCTCATGCGCATCACCGGGTGACGCCGGTCCGCCTCGGGCAGGACCCGCACCGGGACAGCCGCTAACCTGCCGGGATGACGGGGATGATCCGGGTGCTGCTGGCCGACGACCAGTCGATGGTCAGGGAGGCGCTGGCGACGCTGCTCGGGCTGGAGGAGGACATCGAGGTCGTCGCGCAGGTGGCGCGGGGCGACGAGGTGGTGGCCGCCGTGCTGGAGCACCGGCCGGACGTGGCGCTGCTGGACATCGAGATGCCCGGGATGACCGGCATCGAGGCGGCCGCACAACTGCGCGGGGCCGCACCCGGCGTGAAGGTCGTGATCGTGACGACCTTCGGCCGGCCGGGATACCTGCGGCGGGCGATGGAGTCGGGGGCCGAGGCGTTCCTGGTGAAGGACGCGCCGGCCGCGCAACTCGCCGACGCGGTACGGCTGGTGCTGAAGGGGCAGCGGGTAATAGACCCCTCTCTGGCCGCCGCGGCACTCGCCGAGGGCGCGGATCCGCTGACCGCCCGCGAGCGGGAGGTGCTCAACGCTGCCGCGGACGGGTCGGTCAACGCGGAGATCGCCTGCCGGCTGCTGCTGTCGGAGGGGACCGTGCGGAACTATCTGTCCACGGCGATTCAGAAGACGGGGGCGCGGAACCGGGCGGAGGCGGTACGCATCGCCCGCGAGAAGGGGTGGCTCTGACCCCCCGGGGTGCCCTGTCCCGTGAGTTGAGGGACCTTGCGGTCCGGCGGTGGTTTGGGGGTCCCCCCGCACCACAGCGGACCGCAAGGTCCCGGGGGCGGCAGAAGGGGGCAGCCCGGGAAGTCAGTTGAGCAGAGCCCGGGCGGCCCGCGCCTTGGACCGGATCGCCGCGGCAGTCTCGGGATCAAAAGAACCGATCACCTCGGCATACTCCTCCATCTCGGCCGCGCCCCCGAGGAAATCCCCCATCTGCACGAGGACCTGCGCCCGCTCGTAGCGCAACTTGGCCGGGTGGCGGGGGAGCAGGAGGGTCAGATCGAGGGTCCAGAGCTGGACGGCGAGGCGCTCCGGCCGGGGCGCGGCCCACGCCCTGATGTTGTTGAGGACACGGCGGACGATGTCGAGGGTGTCGGCGGGCACCGGCGCGCCCGGCAGCCGCCCCGGGCCGCTGCCGGGCTGCGCGCCGCTGCCGGGGCCGGACATGAGGTGCTCGGCGTCCGGACCCGACAGCACCCGGCCCCCGTCGAAGGGGTCCACCAGGACGTACGGCGCCGGGTCGGCGCCGAACTCCCCGCCGTCCGCCTCGACATCGCCGAGCGCCACCACGAAGTGCCCGGGCAGTCCCACGCCGTGCACCTTCGCCCCCGCGCGCCGGGCCACCTCGATCCACACCACCGACAGCAGGATCGGCAGCCCGCGCCGGCGCCGCAGCACCTCCTGGAGCAGGGACGACGACAGCAGCCCGTAGTCCGCGGCGGTGCCGTGGAAGCCGTGCCCGGCGCCGAGCACCCGGCCCAGCGCCTGCGCCCACTCCAGCGCCGTCGTGGGCCCGTACGGGATCAGCCCGGCGAGCCGGTCCAGTTCGATCTGGGCGAGGTCCGCCACCGGGCCGTCCAGGGCCGGGTCCGCCTCCGCGCCGATCAGCAGGCACAGCTCCGCCAGGTCGGGCCGCTCCTCCCGGGCGGCCGCGGCGAACCGTTCACGCACCGAGTCCGTCATGCCGGTGGACGCCGGTAGTGGTAGCCGTGGTGGTCGGTGAAGCCGAGCCGGTCGTAGAGCGCGCGGGCGGCGTCGTTGTCCGCCTCGACCTGGAGGTACGCGGCGGTCGCGCCCTCGTCGTACGCCTGCCGGGCGAGCGCGCCCATCACGGCGGTGGCCAGGCCGCGCCGCCGCCGGTCGGGCCGGACCTCGACCGCGCCGAACAGGGCCCACGGACCCTCGACCACGGCCCGCCCGATGGCGCCGGGTGCGGTGGCGAACCACACCGACGGCCCGCCCGCGACCACCCTGAGCGCCGCTTCCGCGAGGTTCCCGGTGCGGTGGTAGGCGGCGAGCCACTCGGCGTCCGGTGTACGGGACAACTCCACGGTCAGGCCCGGTTCCACGGGCAGCGAGGTCAGCGGCGCCAGCGGCGCGGTGCGGATCAGGGTGTCCGCCTCCCGCACCCAGCCGAGCCGGTCCAGCTCCGCGGCGTACGGCGAGGAGTCCTGCACCTGGAGCCGGGGCACCAGCCCGCGCTCCTCGTACCACCGCGTGACGGCCGCCAGGGCCTGCTCGGTCGGTATCCCCGGGTCGCCCGACGGCAGCACCGAGTTGGCCCGGCGGGTGAAGCCTCCCGCCGCGCGCAGCACCCAGTCGCCGAGCGCCACCGACTCCGTCGCGGGCCAGGCGCGCGACGCCACGGCCTCCATCGCGTCCGCCGTCACCACCGGCACCTCCGGACCGCGCCGGCCGCGCCCGCGCCGCTCCGGAGCGGGCGGCACCACCTTCCCGGCCACCAGCACCTCCTCCTCGATCCGCACGCTCTCGCCGGTCCGCCGCGTGATGCAGACCACTCCGCTGTCCCAGGATGCGAGAACACCGACCGTATCGGTGAACGTAGGATGCCCGTCGGTGACCTCGACCAACTGCCGGACGGAGACGCGTTTTCCCACGTCAGAAGGGGTAATGCGGATTTCGAGCCGTCCTCCGGACGAGAAATCCCCGCGCATGACTGCCCCTCCTGTTCGGAACGTGCCCCGGAACGGAGATACTAGGTGTGGGCATCGACGACGCCGCGCTCCCGCGCGAGATGAGCCCTACCGAGGAGGAACGACAGCGTGACCTACGTCATCGCGCAGCCTTGTGTCGACGTCAAGGACAAGGCGTGCATCGAAGAGTGCCCGGTCGACTGCATCTACGAGGGCTCCCGGTCCTTGTACATCCATCCGGACGAGTGTGTCGACTGCGGCGCGTGTGAGCCGGTCTGCCCGGTGGAGGCGATCTTCTACGAGGACGACACCCCGGAGGAGTGGAAGGACTACTACAAGGCCAACGTCGAGTTCTTCGACGAGCTCGGTTCGCCCGGCGGCGCCTCGAAGCTGGGCCTGATCGAGCGCGACCACCCCTTCATCGCAGAGCTGCCCCCGCAGAACCAGTGACCCGGTGACAACCCGCCAGGGCTGACACCGCCGGGCCCCGTACGGCAGCGCACCCGCGCCGCCGCTACGGGGCCCGGCGTCTGTGCCGCCCGCCCGAACCACCCAGCGAGAGTGAGCACGTTGAGCATCTCCGCCCGTCTCCCGGTCTTCCCCTGGGACCGCCTGGAGCCGTACAAGGCCACGGCGGCCGCGCACCCCGACGGCGTGGTCGACCTGTCCGTGGGCACCCCGGTGGACCCGGTCCCCGACGCGATCCGGCAGGCCCTGACCGCCGCCTCGGACAGCCCCGGCTACCCGCTGACCTACGGCACCGCCGCCCTGCGCGAGGCGGCCGCGGGCTACCTGCGCGACTGGCACGGCGTGAGCGGGGCGCAGGCGGCGCACATCCTGCCGCTGATCGGTTCCAAGGAACTCGTCGGCTGGCTGCCCACGCTGCTGGACCTGCGCGAGGGCGACCACGTCGGCTTCCCGGCGCTCGCCTACCCGACCTACGAGATCGGCGCGCTCATCGCGCGGGCCGAGGCGGTCGGTTACGACGACCCGCTCACCGACCTGGACACGGCCCGCACCAAGCTGCTCTGGCTCAACAGCCCGTCCAACCCGACCGGCCGGGTACTGTCCGCCGCCGAGCTGCGCCGGATCGTGGTCTGGGCCCGCGAGCACGGCATCCTCGTCGTCTCCGACGAGTGCTACATCGAACTCGGCTGGGAGGGCACCGAGCCGGTCTCGGTCCTGCACCCCGAGGTGTGCGGCGACAGCCACGAGGGCCTGGTCGCCGTCCACTCGCTGTCCAAGCGGTCCAACTTCGCCGGCTACCGGGGCGCGTTCCTGGCCGGGGACCCCGAGGTCGTCGCCGAACTCCTCGCGGTCCGCAAGCACGCCGGGATGATCGTGCCGCAGCCGGTGCAGGCGGCGATGGTCGCGGCCCTGGGCGACCGCGACCACGCGGTCGCCCAGAAAGCACGCTACGCCCGGCGCCGCGCCGCGCTGCGCGGCGCGTTCGAGTCCGCCGGGTTCCGGATCCGGCACAGCGAGGCCAGCCTCTACCTGTGGGCGACCCGGGACGAGGACTGCTGGCAGACGGTCGGCGACCTCTCCAAGCTCGGCATCCTCGTCGCGCCCGGCGAGTTCTACGGGCCCACCGGGCAGTCGTTCGTCCGTATCGCGTTCACCGCCACGGACGAGCGGGTCGAGGCCGCGGTGGCACGGCTCGCCTGACCCGGACTCCGACCCGGTCCGGCGGGGCTCGCCGCCTCTGGAGCCTGTCTCTTGGAAGTGTGGTGCGCAGGGTGCTGCCTGCCGGATCGATCACCTGTGTCGGCGTGGGCGGCATGGTGCGAAACTTCGGGCCATGACCTCACCCGAGCTCAGTGACCTGGACTATCTCCGGGAGATCGAGCGTCTTGCCAACCGCGTCAGTGTGGAGGCATCCAACGAGGGCTGGCTCTCGTTCCAGGCAGACCCGGATGAGGCGACACCACTCCAGCGCAGCGTGAACGTGCTTGCTCGGGCTCTGCGCCACTACCACTTCGAGGGTGACGGTTGCCTGGACGAGGACCGGCCTCTTGTCCGCCTCGTCGGAGCCTCGGTGTTGAAGCCCGGGGCCATGCCGGCCGAGTGGAGGAGGCATATGAGGAGGCGTGCGCGCGGATCGGGGTCGACCCCAGGCCGGAGGGGTGGGCTCTGTGGAACACGTGGAGCGACGGGGACCTGAAGGTGACCATGGTGGTGTCCGCGGTCGAGACGACCGAGGGGCTGTTCGAGAACTGGGCGCGAGGGAGGGCACTCGACCCGGTGTCGCCGCTGCCGTCCCAGGTCGCCCTCGTCCGCCAGGGCTGGACAGGACCGATGACGTTCTCGCCCCGCGGTGTCAGGCGAACCGGCCTTGGCGGTCGGCCGCTGTCCTAGGCTCTCGCCCTCGGTCAGCGCCGTGTCCACATGGGAATCGCAGTGAGACGCAGTGCGGCCTGGTAGGCGATGGCGAGCTGGTCGGTTCGCAGGGCCGGACCACGCCACTGCTTGAGCCGATTGATGCACCGTTCAACGGCGTTGCGCTGCTTGTACGCCTCTGCGTCGAAGCCGGGCGGGCGGCCACCGGCGCGGCCTCGCCGCAGTCGGTGACCGTTTTGGTCGGCGGGCTGCGGGATCACGGCGCGGATACCTCGCCGCCGGCGATGCTCACGGATCGCACGGGACGAGTACGCGCGGTCTGCCAGGACGGCGTCCGGCCGGGTTCGCGGTCGTCCTGGCCCGCTTCGCGGAACGCGGATGCCTGCCATGACCGCCTCGAAGGCCGGCGCGTCGCCCGCCTGTCCCGCGGCGGCTCCGGCGGCGTGCTGGTGAGCCCGACAGACGGTGGAGTCCACCGACTCGGTCCAATCGATGGCGTCAGCACCGTCAGCCGCCGCCAAGAGCGCGGCAAGGATCCGTTCCCAGGTTCCGGCCACGGCCCACCTGAGCAGCCGCTTGTGAGCCCTCTGGAATGAGCTCAGCCCGTCCGGCAGATCCCGCCAGGGCGAGCCAGTGCGGTACTTCCACGCGATGGCCTCCAGAGTTCGACGATGGTCGGCCCATCTCCGACCACGGACCGGATCGGCCGGCATCAACGGCTCGATCCGGTCCCACATCGCATCACTGATCACCCACCGGACCGACACACCTGTTCAACCGAGGAGCAGATCAACGAGACACGCTCTAGCGGAGGGGCAGCTGGTCCGTCGCCAGGGGGGTGCCGAGGGGGAGGTTGCCCGTGTTCGGGAGGGCCGCCAGCGGCAGGGACTCGGCGCCCGGCACGGCCCCGCCCGCGGACTCGCCGGTGGCCCCCGCGATCCGGCCGGCCGCGTCGGTCCCCTGCGCGGCGGCGTGCTGCGCGATCGGCACGCCGGTGGTGCCCGCGGTGCCCACCACGTGGTCGGCGGCCGGGAGCGCGGTGTCGAGCGCCTGCGTCCCGGAGTGGTCGGCGAGCGTCGTCGCCTGGTGCGACGCGCCGTTGACCGTGCCCCCGAGGTCGGCGTTGCCGAGGCTGCCGGTGTCGAGGCTGGACAGCCCGCCGAGGCCGTTGAGCTGCGGCTGGGTGGTGGCGGCGTGCGCGGCGCCCGCACCGATCAGGGGAGCGGCGGCGGCGCCGAGCAGTAGGGCGGCCTGGGCGATCCGGCGCGGGAGGGGGAGGGACATGTTGCTCCTTACGGCGGGACGCGCGGTCGAAACCTGGCGTCCGGGTGAATTCGTGACCCGTTGGTCGCCGTGACTACCGCTCAACTCCCGCCAAGGTTGCGGCCGTTCGAGTGAATCGCAGCGAAAGGCGCACTTCCGGGTGAATCCCGGGGCTACTTTGCGACGGTGATCCGTACGAGCCCGTCCGCGTCCGCGGAGCCGCCCTTCGCGTTCGTACCGGTCTGGTCCTGATCGGTCTTCTGCCACCCTTTGTCCGACTTCGCGGCCTGCCAGCGCATGTCGGCGAAGCTCACCTGCTCCACCTTCAGGTCGTGCGCGTGCGCCACCGCCCACTGAGCCAGCTCCCAGCCGCGCCGCTTCCCCGCGCCCGCGACGGTGCCCGCGGCCGGCGCCGACGGCACCGCCACGGTGCGCGGCTCGCTGTCGTTCCGCGGGTGCACCTGGCTGCCGAACTCCCGCTTCAGCCGCGCCGTCACCTGCGCGGTGTCGCCCAGCCGCCCGCCCGCGCTGTACGCGGTGTTCGCGCCGGTGGTGCAGCTCAGCGCGCCGCCGTAGTCACCGGTCAGTGCGGCCGACAGCGCCGTCGCGTCCGCCTCGTGCTTCGCGTACGCCTGCGGGTAGCCGCTGTGCTGCACGTCCTGTGCGGCGACGGTCAGTGGCAGCCGGGTGTAGCCCTGGATCTTCACCAGGCGGTCGAAGAACGAGTTCGACGCGTACACCGGGTCCTTGATCTGCTGCGCGGTGCCCCACCCCTGCGAGGGGCGCTGCTGGAACAGGCCGAGCGAGTCGCGGTCGCCGGAGCTCAGGTTCTCCAGCTGGGACTCCTGCATCGACGTCGCCAGCGCTATCGTCAGGGCCCGCTCGGGCAGGCCCCTCGACATCGCCACCGCCGCGATGGTGGCCGCGTCGGCGGCCTGGTCCTGGTCCAGGTCCAGGCCCGCGCCGTCGGTGGCCACGGTGCAGCCCGCGGCCGCGGGATTGTTCTTGTTCACGAAGTGGTACGCCACGTAGCCCGCCACCGCGAGCAGGACGACAAGACCGGCGACGAAGCGCAACCCGCAGCCGCGGCCGCGCTTCTTCTCGCTCGCTGGGGACGGCGAATCGGGCACGCCCGAACCCTACCGAATCCGATGGCCGTCACCCGCCGCCCCGACCCCCGCGCGCCTATCCTTCGGGGATGGGAATCGAGCTTGACCTGGAACAGGATGTCGCCGCACTGACCGCCCAGTTGGTCGATGTGGAGTCGGAGAGCCGGGCGGAGAAGGAACTGGCCGACCTCGTGGAGGCCGCGCTGCGCGCCCACCCGCACCTGAGGGTGGACCGCGACGGCGACGCCGTGGTGGCCCGCACCGAACTCGGCCGCGCGGAGCGGGTGGTGCTGGCCGGCCATCTCGACACGGTGCCCGTCGCCGACAACCTGCCGTCCCGGCTCGATTCCGAGGGGGTCCTGTGGGGCTGCGGCACCTCCGACATGAAGGCGGGCGTGGCGGTGCAGTTGAAACTGGCCGCCGGGCTGCGCGCGCCCAACCGCGACCTGACCTTCGTGTTCTACGACGCCGAGGAGATCGCCGCCGAGTTCAACGGGCTCAAGCGCCTCGCCGAGCACCACCCGGACTGGCTGGCCGGGGACTTCGCGGTGCTCATGGAGCCCACCGACGGCCGGGTGGACGGCGGTTGCCAGGGCACGCTGCGGGTACGGGTGCAGACCACCGGCCGCCGCGCCCACTCCGCCCGCAGCTGGCTCGGCGAGAACGCCATCCACAAGGCCGCCCCGATCCTGGCCCGGCTGGCGGCGTACGCACCGCGCCGGGTCGAGATCGACGGCCTGGTCTACCCGGAGGGCCTGAACGCGGTCCTGATCGAGGGCGGCCACGCCGGGAACGTGATCCCGGACTCCTGCGCGGTCACCGTCAACTACCGCTTCTCCCCGGACCAGAGCGAGGCGGAGGCGCTGGAGCGGGTGCGCGAGGTCTTCGACGGCTTCGAGGTGGTGCTCACCGACAGCGCCCCGGGCGCGCTGCCCGGCCTGTCCCAGCCGGCCGCCGCCGCGTTCGTGGCGGCGATCGGCACCCCGCCCGCGGCGAAGGAGGCGTGGACGGACGTGGCCCGCTTCTCCGCGCTGGGCGTGCCCGCGGTGAACTACGGCCCCGGCGACCCCACCCTCGCCCACACCCGCGAGGAGAACGTCCGGGTCGCCGCCGTGCGCGAGGCCGAGCGCAAGCTCCGCGCCTGGCTCTCCGCGTAGCCCGGGGCGTCCGGGAGGCGCCGGGCCGAACGCTTCACGTGGTCTTCCCGTCGTCTTCCCGCCGTCGGTGGCTCCTCGGTGCGTACGCTGCGGGTATGACATCAGACGCAACCGACCCCGACGGCGCGGGTGAGAACGCCGACGAGTGGCAGGACGCGGCGGCCGCGGCCAACGCCGCGGCCGAGAGCCGGCCGGAGGGCAGGGGCTGGCCCGAACGGCACACCGGCCCGGTGATCCGCCGGCGCGGCCAGGTGCTCTCCGGCACCACGGACCAGCGGCTGCTGGACAGCCGCGGCGCCACCGACTGGGTGCACAGCGATCCGTGGCGGGTGCTGCGCATCCAGTCCGAGTTCGTGGAGGGCTTCGGCGCGCTCGCGGAACTCGGCCCCGCGGTCAGCGTCTTCGGCTCCGCGCGCACCGCGGTCGACTCCCGCGAGTACGACGCGGGCGTGCGGATCGGCCGCGCGCTGGCGGAGGCCGGCTTCGCCGTCATCACCGGGGGCGGGCCCGGCGCCATGGAAGCGGCCAACAAGGGCGCGCTCGCCGCCGGCGGGGTGTCCGTCGGCCTCGGCATCGAGCTGCCCTTCGAGCAGGGGCTCAACCCCTACGTCGACATCGGCGTCAACTTCCGCTACTTCTTCGTCCGCAAGACGATGTTCGTCAAGTACGCCCGCGGTTTCGTGGTGCTCCCGGGCGGGTTCGGCACCCTCGACGAGCTCTTCGAGGCGCTCACCCTCGTCCAGACCAAGAAGGTCACCCGGTTCCCGATCGTGCTCTTCGGCTCCGAGTACTGGGGCGGCCTCGTCTCCTGGGTCCGCCAGACCCTCGTGGCCGAGGGGAAGGCATCCCCGGCCGACCTCGAACTCTTCCACATCACCGACGACGTCGACGACGCGGTGGAAAGGGTCACCAAGGAGAGCGCGTAGTGGGGTGCCCCTGACCCCCGCGGTGCCGCGTCCTGCCCGGTTCAGGGACCACCTGCCGGTGGCCGGTTGCTCGCGCAGTTCCCCGCGCCCCTGGTTTGTGACCCTCTTTTCGCGGAGGGAGCCGCACTTATCAAGGGGCGCGGGGAACTGCGCGACAAGCCACAGCGGACCGCAAGGTCCCTCAACCGCGGACAGGGGCAGCCCGGGGGGTCAGGGGCACCCTGGGGGCTACGCGAGGCCGCGACGGGCGACGCGGGGGGCCCGGTACCCGGCAATCGCGGAGACCATCTCCAGGACCTGCCGGGTCTCCGGCACCTCGTGGACGCGGTACACCTGCGCCCCCAGCCACGAAGACACCGCGGTCGCCGCGAGCGTCCCGATCAACCTCTCCTTCACCGGCCGGTCCAGCGTCTCGCCGACGAAATCCTTGTTGGACAGGGAGACCAGCACCGGCCACCCGGTCGCCGTCATCTCCGGCAGCCGCCGCGTCGCCTCCAGCGAGTGCCGGGTGTTCTTGCCGAAGTCGTGCCCGGGGTCGATGAGGATGCCGTCCCGCCGTACCCCAAGCGCCTCCGCCCGCTCGGCGAGCCCGACCGTGACGCGCAGGATGTCCGCCATCACGTCGTCGTAGCCGATCCGGTGCGGCCGGGTCCGCGGCCGTGCCCCGCCCGCGTGAGTGCACACCAACCCCACGCCGTACCGCGCGGCCACCTCCGCGACTGCGGGGTCGACCCCGCCCCACGCGTCGTTGAGGAGATCCGCGCCGGCCTCGCACACCGCCTCGGCGACCTCGTGCCGCCAGGTGTCCACGCTGATCACCACATCGGGGTGGCGGCGGCGCACCTCGGCGACGAAGCCGACCGTGCGCCGGATCTCCTCCTGCGCCGACACCTCCTCGCCGGGCCCCGCCTTCACCCCGCCGATGTCCACGATCGCGGCGCCCTCGGCGACCACCTCGGCGACCCGCTGGAGCGCCGGCTCGTCGCTGAAGGTGGCCCCCTGGTCGTAGAACGAGTCCGGCGTCCGGTTCACGATCGCCATGATCACCGGCTCCCGTTCGCCGAATTCCCGGGTGCCCAGCCGAAGTCCCACGGTCACTCCTCATCTCAGACTCATGCGATCGTGGCACGATCGTGCCTGACATGGAGGACCTGCCGATCCGGACGGCAGGTCCCTGGGCCGTACCCCCGGGAGATCGACGTGTTCTGGTTCATGCTCATCGCGCTCGTCGCGGTGGTCGCCGCGGTGGCACTGGCCGTGCTCGGCGACGGCGGCGCGCTCAAGGACTCCACGCCCGACCGGATCGAGGACCGGCTGCCCCCCGACCGGCCGCTGGTCCGCGCCGACGTGGACGCGGTCCGGCTGCCGGTGGGCCTGCGCGGCTACCGCATGCTCGACGTGGACGAGGTGCTGGAACGGCTCGGCGCGGAGCTGGCCGAGCGCGACGCGCGCATCGCCGACCTGGAGGCCCACCTGGCCGGTGCGCACGCCGGCGCCCCGCGCTATGAGGCCCCCGGCCCGGGCGGCGGCGTACCGGCCGTCCCCCCGGGCGCGCCCGGACCCGGCTACGGCTACGGGTACGGCTACGGCAGCACTCCCGGCGGCGGCTACGGCGAGGCCCCGGCCCGTCCCGCGCCCGGCCCGAACGACTTCCCCGGGGACGCCGGTGAGTGACGCGGTCCCCGGCCCGGACGGCCGGCTGCGCTGCCCCTGGGGGCTGTCCACGCCGGACTACGTCGCCTACCACGACGAGGAGTGGGGCAAGCCGGTCCACGGCGACGACGCCCTCTTCGAGCGGATCTGCCTCGAGGCGTTCCAGTCCGGGCTGTCCTGGATCACCATCCTGCGGCGCCGCGAGACCTTCCGGGCCGCCTTCGCGCGGTTCGACATCGACAAGGTCGCCGCGTTCACCGACGAGGACCGGGTCCGGCTGCTCGCCGACCCGGGGATCATCCGCAACCGCGCCAAGGTGGACGCGGCGATCGCCAACGCGAGCGCCGCACGGACCGTCCGCGAGAGCTACGACGGCGGGCTGGACGCCCTGATCTGGTCCTTCGCGCCCGACCCCGCCACCCGGCCCGCCCCGCGCAGGCTCGCCGACGTCGCCGCCACCACCCCCGAGTCCACCGCGCTGTCCAAGGACCTCAAGAAGCGCGGCTTCCGGTTCGTCGGCCCCACCACCGCGCACGCCCTGATGCAGGCGTGCGGTCTGGTCAACGACCACCTGGCCGACTGCTTCGCCCGCTGACCGCGACGGGCCGGGGCGGGCGTCGCGCCGGCCCCGGCGGCGTCTCGGGGGCGGTCGCGGTGCCGGCCGGTCCCAGGGGCGGGTGGAGGGCTCAGCGGCCCTCGAACCGCGGCCTGCGCTTCGCGACGAACGCCGAGACCGCCTCGCGGTGGTCCGCCGAGGCCCCGGCCCGGGTCTGGAGGGCGTCCTCGCGCTCCAGCGTCTCCGCCAGGGTGTGCGAGGCCCCGTAGGCCAGCGCCTCCTTGATCGCCGCGTACGCGACCGTCGGCCCGTCGGCGAGTTCCCGGGCCACCGCGACCGCGGCCTGCGCCAGCTCGTCCGCCGGGAGCACGCGGTGCACCAGGCCGAGCGACAGCGCCTCCTGGGCGGGGACCGGGCGCGGGAAGAGCAGGAGTTCGGCGGCCCGCGCCTGCCCGACCAGCCGGGGGAGGGTCCACGACATGCCCGAGTCCGTCGAGAGGGCCACGCCGGCGAACGCCGTGGTGAAGGACGCCGTGTCCGAGGCGAGCCGGTAGTCCGCGGCGAAGGCGAACCCGGCGCCGGCCCCGGCCGCCACGCCGTTCACCGCGACCACGACCGGCTTCGGCATGGTGGCGATGGCGGTCGCGATCGGGTTGTAGTGGTCGGCGACGGTCGTCATGCCGCCGCCCGCCTCCAGGATGCCGACGTGCTCCTTGAGGTCCTGGCCCACGCAGAACGCCCGGCCGCGCGCGGTGAGCAGCACGGCGCGCACCGCCGCGTCGGAGGACGCCGCGCGGAGCGCCTCGCGGAGCGTGTCCTTGGTATTCGTGTCGAGCGCGTTCATTGCCTCGGGACGGTTCAGAGTGACCGTCGCCAAGCCGTCCTCGACCTCGTACAGCACGCTCTCGCCCATGCCAGAACCCCTTCGTCGCGGCAAGTGTCCTGGCCAGGATGCCGGACCCGAGGAGCCCCCGACATGTGACGTACATCAAACCACTCGGGGCCCCGAAGCCGCCCGGTCCGGCGAAATAACCGGGTTTGGGACTCGGGAATGTACAACGGAGTGCTACGGCTATTGGTCATCGGGTCCGCTGATGCGGGATAATGGCCGAGAACCAATGTGTTCGAGACCGAGCTGGTTTCAGGAAGGGGAACGAGCATGGCGGCCATGAAGCCGCGGACGGGTGACGGCCCGCTCGAGGTGACCAAGGAGGGGCGGAGCATCATCATGCGCGTTCCGCTGGAGGGTGGCGGGCGGCTTGTGGTTGAGCTGACCCCGGACGAGGCGGACGCCCTGGGCGACGCGCTGAAGAAGGCCATCGTCTGAGACCAGCGATCCAGAATCGTCGCGGCCACGTACGTCCTTGGACGTATGTGGCCGCGTCTTTTCCCCCGCGTCAGGCGCGGCGGACGGCGCAGAGCAGGCCGTCGTCGGTCGGCAGCAGCACCGGGGCGAGCCGCGGGCTGTCCCGGACGGCGCGCATCAGCTCGCGCAGGTGCAGTGACTCGGCGTCCTGGTGCGCGGCGTCCAGCGCGCGGCCCTGGGCGAAGGCGCCCTCGAAGCACAGCACGCCGCCGGGACGCAGCAGCCGCAGCGACTCGTCCAGGTAGTCCAGGCACTCCAGCCGGTCGGCGTCGCAGAAGACCAGGTCGTATCCGCCGTCGGTGAGGCGGGGCAGGACGTCCAGCGCCCGGCCGCAGATGAAGCGGGACCGGTTGGCGGCGATCCCCGCCTCGCGGTACGCCTGGCGGGCCAGCTGCTGGCGGTCGGGTTCGGAGTCCACGGTGGTCAGCACCCCGTCGGGCCGCATCCCGCGCAGCAGGTGGATGCCGGAGACACCGGCGCCGGTGCCGATCTCGACCACGGACTTGGCGTCGCACGCGCCGGTGAGCAGGCGCAGCGCGGCGCCGGTGCCGGGGGAGACCGCGCGCAGGCCGGCGGTACGCGAGCGGGCACGCGCGCGTATCAGGGCGTCGTCCTCGGCGACGAACGCGTCCGCGAACGCCCAGCTCGCCTGCCGGTTGCCGGTAATGGCCGCTCCCCTTGTCTTGGTGTTCCCCTTGCTATTGCGCCGCCCGGGCGACTGTATCCGCTGCCACCGGGAACCTGCTGATGGGACCGGGCGTTAGTGAGGTGTCAGTGCACACGGGTGGCAAGAGCACCCGGCGGGGACGGAGCAGCAGCCCCCTCTCCGCTTTGGCAACAGCGCACTTATCCGGAGCTAACGGGCGAGGTGGATATGGTAGGGGCTCTACTGGAGACCACCAGAGCCGACAGGGGAGGTGCGGCTGCGGCCGGTGACCGAGGAATGCTCGACCGCTTCCGAAGGTCCGCCGGACAGCCCAAATCCGTGACCAACACAGCTGATGACAGTTCACAGAGGACTGACTCCGCGACCGCGACCGCGACGTTCGCCACCGACGGAGACGCTCAGACGTGGACGCCTCCTTCCTGGGAGGAGATCGTCAGCACGCACAGTGCCCGGGTGTACCGGCTGGCCTACCGCCTGACCGGCAACCAGCACGACGCGGAAGACCTCACCCAGGAGGTCTTCGTGCGGGTCTTCCGCTCCCTGTCCACCTACACGCCCGGCACCTTCGAGGGCTGGCTGCACCGCATCACCACGAACCTGTTCCTGGACATGGTGCGGCGCCGGCAGCGGATCCGCTTCGACGCCCTCGGCGACGACGCGGCGGAGCGGCTGCCCAGCCGCGAGCCGTCCCCCGCGCAGCACTTCAGCGACACCCACTTCGACGCGGACGTCCAGCAGGCGCTGGACACCCTCGCCCCGGAGTTCCGTGCCGCCGTGGTGCTCTGCGACATCGAGGGATTGTCGTACGAGGAGATCGCCGCGACCCTCGGGGTGAAACTCGGCACCGTGCGAAGCCGCATCCACCGCGGCCGCTCGCACCTCCGCAAGGCTCTGGAGCACCGGGCGCCCGGAGCGCGCCCGGCGCCCGCGCTCGCTGCCACCGCACCCAAACCCCTGGAGGGCGGGAGAGCGTGAGCAGCAGCGGTTCAGGCGAGCAGTACCGTCCCCCACGTCCTGCACCTGCCGAGCAGCACCTCGGTGACCGACTCGCCGCCTTCGTCGACGGCGAGCTGACGGATGACAGCCGGGACCGGGTACTGGCCCATCTCGCGACCTGTACGCAGTGCAAGGCGGCCGCCACCGAGCAGCGCCGGCTGAAGAGCGTGGTCGCCGGCTCCGAGCTGCCGGCCATCTCGGCCGGCCTGCTGGCGCGCCTTCAGGGACTGCCGGCCATGGACGGCCAGGACGGCCCCGGCGGCCCCGGCCGCCCCAGCGGCCTGTCCGCCGACGAGGCCGGCGACGCCGGTGTCACCGGCGGGCTCGGTCACATCGGCCACCGGCGCGGCCCGTTCGACGGCGGCTTCTTCGGCTCGCGGCCGACGCTGCCGGACTCCGTGCTGTCCGACCCCGGCCGATCCGGTCCGGACCGGTCCCACCCGGCGCGATCAGGCGGCGCCGCGCGGCGCGAGGAGTTCTCCTTCCTCGGCCCGGCCGCCGACCTGGTGCCGTCCGGTGACGGCCGCGGCCGCGGCTTCCGGATACACGACAGCACCTCGCGCGGCCGGCGGTTCGCGTTCGCCGCGGCCGGCGCCTTCTCGATGGCCGCGATCGCCATCGGCAGCGCGCTGCCGATGGAGGCGGCGATGGACAGCGGCGCCCGGCCCGACGACGGCCCCGCGGTCAGCCCGCTCAGCGCCGGTCAGGTCTCCGACACCCGCGGCAGCATTCCGCGCGGCGTGCTGGGCGCGGACAGCGAGGACCGGCGGCAGCGGCGCGACCCGATCGTCGCCGCGTCCGCGACGTCCGTGCCGCTGATCGTGCCGGTCCAGGACACCTCGGACCGCTCGTTCGTGCTGCACTGAGCGGTGGTCAGCAGCCGGATCGTGACCGGTGGCGGCGTAAGCCTTTACCGGTCGTCGGCATAGTGTTGGCCTCAGCCACTCCCGTATCGCTCGTTCGGGCAGGTACCGTAAAGTGCGCCGGTCCCTGCCCATGCCGGCCGTGGACGTCACAAGGAGCTGCAAGGTGTTCTTCGACATAGGCCCGCTGGAGCTGGTCGCGCTCGTGGTCCTTGCCGTGCTCGTCTTCGGCCCGGACAAGCTGCCGAAGGTCATCCAGGACACGATGGCCTTCATCCGGAAGGTGCGGGAGTTCTCGGACAGCGCCAAGGAGGACATCCGCCGCGAGCTGGGGCCGGAGTTCAAGGACTTCGAGTTCGAGGACCTCAACCCGAAGACCTTCATCCGCAAGAACCTGATCAACGGCGAGAACGACGAGTACGGCCTCGGCGAGCTGAAGGAGCTGCGCAACAGCTTCGACCTGCGCAAGGACATCTCCGAGGTCACCGATCTGCACAAGGACATGGCCGAGATCACCGACGCGGTCAACGGGGCGAAGACGGGCGTCAAGGGCTCGTCCGTCGCGTCGGCCTCCTCGGGGACCTCGGAGAGCCCGGGTTCCACCGGGTCGGGTGAAGCCGACTCCTCGGGTACTCCTGACCGGCTGAAGAAGCAGGGTCCGGAGGACCCGCCGCCGTTCGACGCCGACGCGACCTGATCCGGACCTCGTCAACCGAAATCAGCTTTTTCACCCGATTGCATGACCGTTGTCCGTGTGTTCGGCATCACCCCGCGCCGTTTCGCGCCCCCAACCCGCCCATGGTCGGGCAAGATGACATGTCGCCCAGGAGGGCGGTCATCGAGGAGGCGCGACCCATATGGAGACGAAGACCGGCACGCAGCAGGGGGCGGTCGACGGGTACCTGTTGGCCGACTTCCCCTGGTACGGACTGGACCAGGCATTCACCGGGCCCCGGTGGCTCGGTCTGCTCGGCGCCAGCGCGGACGGGACCGTCGAGCACGGAGCGATCGGGCACGGCGACGAGCCGTCGCTGAAGGCCGAGGCCGCCGACCCGGAGGGGCAGAAGTTCGCGGTCGTGGTCACCGTCGCCCACCGGCCGCTGCGGCGCAGCGCCGACGGCACCGGGGTCATGGAGGCCACCTCGGTCTCCTCCGCGGCCTGGCTGGCCGGTTCCGGGCTGCTCTCCGCGACCTGGCCCACCCGGATGGATCGCGCGCTGCGGCAGGACTGGCTCGACCAGCAGACCTCCACCGCGTGGGAGCTCGCCGACGAGCTGGACGGGCCGGGATGGTCCTCCCTCACGCTCCCCGTGGACGGCGAACCCACCGCGTTCCACTACCGCGAGTCGGAGTACGGCTGGGTGATGGCCGGCTCCGCCGCGGGGGTCCACCTGGGCGCGTACGGCCGCAACATGTCCGCGTACGGGCTGGCGCTGGCGGCCATCCCCGATCTTGCCTCGTACGAGGCCTGAGCGGACCCTCCGGGGTGCCCCTGTCCGCCGGTCGAGGGACCTCGCGGTCCGCTGTGGCTTGTCGCGCAGTTCCCCGCGCCCCCCTGTGGGTGACCCTCTTTTCGCGGAGGGACCCGCACATACCAGGGGCGCGTGGGGGCGCTCCCCCAGAGCTCCGCCTGGGAGGTACCCCCACAAGCCACCGCGGATCGCGAGGTCCCGTCGCTGGCAGGACGGGGCAGTCCGGGGGGTCGGCTAGAACTTGTTGCGGGGGGTGATGCCGAGGGACATGCCCGCGAGGCCGCGGGAGCGGGTGGTGAGCTGCGCGGCAATCCCGCGCAACGCCGCACCCGCGGGGGACTCGGGAGCGCTGAGGACCACCGGATTCCCGTCGTCGCCACCCTCCCGCAGTCGCACGTCGATCGGGATGCGGCCGAGCACCGGGACCGTCGTGCCGGTGGTGCGGGACAGCCCCTCGGCGACCCGGTCGCCGCCGCCGGTGCCGAACACCTCGACGATCTCGTCGCAGTGCGGGCACGGCATGCCCGCCATGTTCTCCACCACGCCGACGATCTTCTGGTGGGTCTGCACGGCGATCGACCCGGCGCGCTCGGCGACCTCCGCCGCCGCCTGCTGAGGGGTGGTCACCACGAGGATCTCCGCGTTCGGCACGAGCTGGGCCACGGAGATCGCGATGTCGCCGGTGCCGGGCGGCAGGTCGAGCAGCAGGATGTCGAGGTCGCCCCAGTAGACGTCCGCGAGGAACTGCTGGAGCGCGCGGTGCAGCATCGGCCCGCGCCAGACCACCGGCGCGTTGCCGGGGGTGAACATGCCGATCGAGATGACCTTCACGCCGTTCGCCGACGGCGGCATGATCATGTTCTCGACCTGGGTGGGCCGGCCCTCGGCGCCCAGCATCCGGGGCACGCTGTGCCCGTAGATGTCCGCGTCGACCACGCCGACCTTCAGCCCGTCGGCGGCCATCGCGGCGGCGAGGTTCACCGTCACCGAGGACTTGCCGACGCCGCCCTTGCCGGAGGCGACGGCGTAGACCCGGGTCAGCGAGCCGGGCTGGGCGAAGGGGATCTCCCGCTCCGCCTGGCCGCCGCGCAGCGAGGCGGCCAGCTCCTGGCGCTGCGCGTCGCTCATCACGTCCAGCGAGACCCGCACGGACGTCACACCGGCCACGCCCTGCACCGCGGCCGTGACCCGCCCGGTGATCTCGTCCCGCATCGGGCAGCCGGAGACGGTCAGGTACACGGTGACGGCGACGCTGCCGTCGGCGGCGATGTCGACGGATTTCACCATGCCGAGTTCGGTGATCGGCTTGTGGATCTCCGGGTCGTCAACGGTCGCCAGCGCGGCGCGTACGGCGTCGTCGGTGGGGGTGCCGGTCGGGGTAGAACCGTGCAGAGCGGTAGCCATACGAACGAGGATACGGCGGCGCCGAGCGGCCCTTCAGCGGCCCCGTCCGTCGCCTTCGTCACTGCGCGGGGCGCGCCGGTCGCGGTGCCGCTCGCCGTGGCGTTCGCGGTGCCGCTCGTCCGGCTGCTCGCCGTCGTACCGCCGCTCCTCGATCTCCTTCACGAGGTCCTGGAGCTCCGAGCGGATCCAGTCGCGGGTGGCGACCTCGCCCAGGCCGAGCCGCAGCGCGGCGACCTCGCGGGTCAGGTACTCGGTGTCGGCGATGCTCCGCTCGTTCTGCTTGCGGTCCTGTTCGAGGTTGACCCGGTCCCGGTCGTCCTGCCGGTTCTGCGCCAGCAGGATCAGCGGGGCCGCGTAGGACGCCTGGAGCGACAGCATCAGGGTCAGGAAGATGAACGGGTAGTGGTCCCACTGCAGGTGCCGGGGCGCGAAGACGTTCCAGAGCACCCAGACCACGATCACTGCCGTCATCCAGACGATGAACCGCCCGGTGCCGAGGAAGCGGGCCACCCGCTCGGAGAGCTTGCCGAACTCCTCCGGGTCGTACGACGGCAGGAGACTGCGGCGCGGCGTCAGCGGCTGGTCCAGCCGGTTCTTGCGCGGACGGCCGGTGGCGGTGGCACCGGAGGGGTGGCGGGGCCGCTCCCGCTCGTCAGCGGTCATCCGCGGCCTCCGCGATCGGGTCGGCCGGCGGGTCCGCGGGTCCGCCGCCCTCGGGGCCGAGCAGCGTGGTCTCCCGCCAGTCGTCGGGCAGCAGGTGGTCCAGCACGTCGTCGACGGTCACCGCGCCGAGCAGCGAACCGCTCTCGTCCACCACGGGCGCGGAGATCATGTTGTACGTCGCCAGGAAGCTGGTCACCGACGGCAGCGCGGTGTCGGGCTCCAGCGGCTGGAGGTCGGTGTCCACGATCGCGCCGAGCTGCGTGAACGGCGGGTCGCGCAGCAGCCGCTGGAAGTGCACCAGACCCAGGTACTTCCCGGTCGGGGTGTCGTCCGGCGGCCGGCACACGTACACCTGGGCGGCCAGTGCGGGGGACAGGTCGGGGTTGCGGATGCGGGCCAGCGCGTCGGCGACGGTCGCGTCGGGGCGCAGCACGATCGGCTCGGTCGTCATCAGCCCGCCCGCGGTGTGCTCCTCGTAGGACAGCAGCCGCCGTACGCCCGCGGCCTCCTGGGGCTGCATCAGCGTGAGGAGGCGTTCCTGCTCGTCGTCGGGCAGTTCGGCCAGCAGGTCGGCGGCGTCGTCGGGGTCCATCGCCTCCAGGACGTCGGCCGCGCGCTCCTCCTTGAGCTTGCTGAGGATCTCCACCTGGTCGTCGTCCGGCAGCTCCTCCAGGACGTCGGCGAGCCGGTCGTCGTCCAGCGCGGCGGCGACCTCGCCGCGCCGCTTGGGCGACAGGTGGTGCAGCACGTTCGCCAGGTCGGCCGGGCGCAGCTGCTCGAAGGTCGCCACCAGGTTCTCCGCGCCCTGGCCCTCCTCGGCGAGCGAGAAGCCGCTGACCGTCGACCAGTCCACGGTCAGCGTCTCGCCCTTGCGCCGCAGCGCCCCGCTCTTGCCGCGGCGGACGAAGACCTTGTCGATCTCCCAGTCCCTGCGGGCGGGCAGTTGGGCCATGGACACGTCCAGCACGGTCACCTCGGCCGCGCCGGGCTCGTCGGTGTCCAGCCGCACCCTGCGGTCCAGCAGCTCGCCCAGCACCAGCGTCTCGGTGGGGCGCTGCTCGAAGCGCCGCATGTTCACCACGCCGGTGGTGATCACCTGGCCGGACTCCACACCGGTGACCCGCGTCATGGGCAGGAAGATCCGGCGCCGGCTGACCACCTCGACCACCAGCCCGAGCACGCGCGGCGGGCGTCCGCCGACGCGCAGCATCACGACCACGTCGCGCACCCGCCCGACCTGGTCGCCGTTCGGGTCGAAGACGGCGACGCCGGACAGGTGGGAGACGAAGACCCGGGGGGCGCCTGCCGGCATGTTGGGGGCCTCCTGCCGGTCCGCGGTGGGCTGCTCCGGTGCGCGCGGTCCATCCCGGCGCACGGGGCCAGGCTACTCCGGGCCGATCTTGCCCGCCCCACGGGATGGTTCCCGGGGGTACCCTGCGGTAGCTTCTGGACCGCTCGCAGCCGCCGTCCCTGGAGGAAGAGAACCCGTGCACCACGGCCGCAGGACCGTCGTCGCCGCGCTGGCCGCTCTCGGCGCGAGCGGCCTGCTCACCGGCTGCCTCGGCTTCGGTGGCGACCCCGACGCGGGCACCAACGGCGTCGGAAAGCTGCCCCCGCAGACCATCGAGCAGAAGGCGAAGTCCGCCGCGGCGGGCGCCGCCGCGGTCCGGCTGGCCGGCACCGTGGTCAGCGGCGGCCGGACGTACCGCCTCGACATGCGGCTGCGCGCGGACGGCGGCGTCGGCGAGGTCAGCAGCAAGGGCGCCACCTTCCAACTGCTGCGCGTCGGCGACGACCTGTACCTCAAGGCCGGCGCGGACTTCTACGGTGACGGCGGCAGCGACGCGAACAGCAAGGCCGCCGCCGCGAAGCTCAACGGCAAGTACGTCAAGGTGCCGCCGGACGACCCGTCGTACCAGCAGTTCTCCGGGTTCACCAACAAGAAGACGCTGCTCGCCGAGCTCTTCGTGCTCGACGGCACCCTCAGGACCGGCGCCCACCGCAAGGTCGGCTCGACCCGGACCATCGCCCTCGACGGCAGCAAGGGCGGCTCGCTGGACGTCTCCCTCAAGGGCTCGCCGTACCCCCTGCGCTACCAGCGCGCGGGTGACGCCGGCACCCTGACCCTCTCGGACTGGGGCGAGGAGTTCTCGCTCGCCGCGCCGGCCAAGTCCGAGGTGCTGGACTACGGGAAGACGGTCGGGAAGTAGGACGTCACCCTTGGCGGGCGCGCGGTCAGGTCCTGGCGCTCAGGTCCTACGGCGGCGGGCGAGGAGCTTCGGCAGCCCGGCGGGCGCGGCCTGACGGGTGGTCGCCGGGGTGGGGACGGGGGCCGCGGCGCCCGAGCCGTCGGGCATCGCACCCGGGTGCTCCGGTACCGGCCCGGCCGGGGCGAGGCGGAAGACCTGGCAGTCGGCCGCCCAGCGCGACGGCACCGCCTCCGCGTCGACCGCGTTGAGCCGCTTGCCCTTGAGCTCCCCGACGGCGGCCTCCCAGGGCTCGCCGTGCGGCGCCAGCACCTCGACCCGCGCGGTCCAGGTGACCAGCCGCCCGCCCTTGTCCTTGCTGCGGACGGTCACGGTCGCCGTGCCGCCGTCCGTCAGACCCGGCACCGGCTGCTCGCCAGGACCGCAGACGAGGTGCAGGCCGCCGTCGAGCCACAGGTGCCAGACGGCCTGTCCGTTGACCCAGACCAGCCCCGACTTCTTCGTGGCCTCCTCCACCAGCGCCGACAACTCGGCGGCGGCGGAAGGCGCGGGCGCGGGGGAGGCGGGCGGCGTGGAGGGCGTCGGCATGTGCCCAGGCTAGCGGCGGCGGTCGGAGAGGATGACCAGGGCCAGGCCACCGAGGATCACCGCGAGCGCGGGATACGCGGCCGCGGGCGGGGTCTGCCCCAGCCACAGCCCGGCGATCAGCGCGGCGCCCGGCGTCTCCAGCAGGATCGCGGTCGACGTGGTGGACGGCCCCAGACCGCGCACCACCCGGTTGAGCAGGGAGTGCCCCAGCAACTGGGCGGCCACCGTCAGCGCGGCGATCTTCAGCCACGTCCGTCCGTCGTAGCCGGCCAGCGCGGACCCGGAGACCAGGCACGCGCAGAGCAGGGCTGCCGCGGTCGTCGCGTAGCAGACGAAGGTGTACGCCGTGGTGGTCGCGGTACGCCGGACCTCCGCGCCGAGCAGCATGTAGACGGCGGCGGCCAGGCCGGCGCCGAGCGCCATCGAGTCGCCCACCAGTGCCCGGGTGTCCGTCGACAGGTCGATCCCGGTGAGGATGACCGCGCCGACCACCGCGAGGGCGGTACCCGCCCACACCAGCCGGGGCGGGTGGTGGCCGCGGGCCCGCAGGATCAGCGTGGTCCAGATCGGCGTGGTCGTGCACAGGGCGGTGGACGTGGCCACGGACGTCATGTTCAGGCTCGGCAGCCACAGGCCGAAGTGCAGCGCGAGCACCAGCCCGGCGAGCACCGACAGGCCCAGCGCCCGCCGGCCCATCCGCCGCAGCTCCCCCCGGTGCCGCCACAGCGCGACCGGACTCAGCACGCCCACGGCCATCGCGTTGCGCCAGAAGGCGATGGCCAGCGCGGGGGCGGCGGTCGACGCGATCAGCGGCGCCGACAGGGACACCCCGGAGACGGCCACCGCCAGCAGCGTGAGGTCCAGGCCCCGCCCGCTGTCGGGAACGCCCGCTCCCGCACCTGCGCTCGGGGCTGCCCTGCGCGGTTCGACAGCGGTGCTTTCCGGAATGCTCACCGCACAAGCGTACGGTCCCGCGAGGGATGACCTTCCGTCCTGCCCCGACCCGGCCGGCCCTCTTTTCACGAAAGACCCGCAGATACCCAGGCGCGCTGCGGCACTCCCCCTGGCTTCGCCGGGGGTACCCCCACCCAGCCGCCGGGCTGGGGGAGGAACCGCGCGAGCAACCGGCCACCGGCAGGTGGTCCCTCAGCGGCGGGACGGGGCACCGGGGCGGGTCCGGGCCCCCGACATCACAACCACCCGTTGCGGCGGAACCCGCGATGAATCGCGTAGCAGATCGCCAGGATCGCCACGAGCACCATGGGATACCCGTACTTCCAGTGGAGTTCGGGCATGTGCGTGAAGTTCATGCCGTACACGCCGGTGATCATCGTGGGCACCGCCAGGATCGCCGCCCAGGCGGTGATCTTGCGCATGTCCTCGTTCTGCACCACGGTCGCCTGGGCGAGGTTGGCCTGGAGGATCGAGTTGAGGAGGTCGTCGAACCCGGTGACCTGCTCGTGCACCCGCGCGACATGGTCGGCCACGTCGCGGAAGTACTTCTGGATCTCCGGGTCGATCAGCCGCATCGGCCGCTCGCCGAGCAGCTGCATGGGCCGCAGCAACGGGGACACCGCGCGCTTGAACTCGAGCACCTCGCGCTTGAGCTGGTAGATCCGCCCGGCGTCACCGCCGCGCGAGGTCTTCCCGTTGTCGGCGGAGAAGACGTCGATCTCGACCTCGTCGATGTCGTCCTGCACCGCCTCGGAGACCGCGAGGTAGTCGTCGACGACCTGGTCGGCGATGGCGTGCAGCACCGCAGAGGGGCCCTTGGCCAGCAGCTCCGGGTCGTCCTCCAGCCGGTGCCGGAGCGCGCGCAGCGAGCCGTGCCCGCCGTGCCGGACGGTGATCACGAAGTACCGGCCAGTGAAGACCATCACCTCGCCGCTCTCCACCACCTCGCTGGTGGAGGTGAGTTCGGCGTGCTCGACATAGCGGATGGTCTTGAAGACCGCGAACAGCGAGTTGTCGTAGCGCTCCAGCTTCGGCCGCTGGTGGGCGTGGACGGCGTCCTCGACCGCCAGCGGGTGCAGGTCGAACGCCTCGGCGATACCGGCGAACTCCTGCTCGGTGGGCTCGTGCAGCCCGATCCACACGAAGCCGTCGCTGCCGTCGCACTGGGTGCCGGGCCGGCCGGCCCGCACCAGCTCCAGCGCCTCGCGCGGGTCCGTGGTGTCGCTGCAGCGCACGCCGTCCCGGTAGACCGCGCAGTCCACGATCGCGCTGGTGGTGCGCGGTTCGTGAGTGGGCCCGTAGTCGTACGTGGGAGGCCGGCGGAGGGTGGGCCGCAGGGCGGGACGTACGACTGCGCGCAGGTCTCGGATCATCGACATGGCAAGCTCCTTCACGGACTGGCCGACGGCATGGCGCCGCACTGAAATGCTGATCAGGGCGTGGTGATCGCAGGCAGTTCAGGGCGCTCTTCCGCTGCGGACGGGCTCCGGAGCCGGCACCTCCCCCGGCGCTGGGCCGGGAGGTGTCCCCACCGTGCAGGTGGCGCGTTTCGGACCCGGTCAGCCGGGTAGAGAACGCGAGACGTGCGGGTATGACGGGGAATTCAGTGCGCGCGATGGCATACGGAAGAGCTGCCGGTACTGCACGGTCGACTCGGATCCATGTCAGTCCCCACCTCCTCCGGTCGATCCCCGCTGAGGGATGTCCTTGGTGCGCGAGTGAACGCTCCACTTTAGCAAGCCCCGGCACCCTTCCGGTGCCGCCTTACGGGTTCTGTACGCGTTCTATGCTCGCCGTATGGCTGATGTCCTGGCGCTCGTCGAGGCGCGACTGTCCGAATCCTTCGGCGAGCCGGACGCCCGCGCCGCGATCACCTTCGTCGGCACCGACCGGATCGAGGTGCTCCGCTACACCGCCGGTGACCTGGTGCGTTACGCCACGCTCGGGATGTCCGCACAGCCGATGGCCGACCCGCTCGGCACCGTCGCCGACCCGTTGCGCGGCCCCCGCGGCGAGCTGCTGCTCACCGTCAGGACCGGGCGGGCCGACACCGACAAGGTGCTGCGCCCGCTGGCGGTACTCGCCGCCTCGCCGCAGGTGGAGGGCCTGGTCATCGCGCCCGGCGGCTCCCTGGACACCACCGAGCCGCTCTGGCCCGGCGCCCCGTTCAGCGCGGTGCTCGTCGCCGAACCGGGCGGACTCGTCCCGGACCTCCCGCTCCCGGAGCCTCTCGACCCGGTCCGCTTCCTCCCCCTGCTCCCGATGACCCCCGCGGAGGCCGCCTGGAAGCGCGTCCACGGTGCCGCCGCGCTCCAGGACCGCTGGCTGGCCCAGGAGACGGATCTGCGCGATCCCCTGCGGAGCGCGGCGCCCCTGACCCCCTAGAGGGGCCGCGTCCGCCGGTTGAGGGACCACCTGCCGGTGGGTGGTTGGGAGAAGACCGCCAGCAGCAGGCCCCAGGCGAAGAAGACCGCTCCGGAGCGGTAGGGCGACATGTCCGGCACGAACGGCGTGAACGCCGGCACCGTGAAGAACCGTCGTTGGAGAAGAACGCGGAGGCCGCGGCCGAGGCGAGCCCGCGGTGGCCGAGCGCCTTGAGGGGCTCGGCGAGCGAGGTACGGCGGGCGGGCTTCGGCTGCTTCTCGATGAACAGCGAGATCGCCAGGAACCCGATGGCCATCAGCGCGGCCGTACCGAAGAACGGACAGCGCCACTTCAGGTCGCCGAGCACCGCGCCGAGCGGCGGTCCGGCACAAGCAACTAATGCAAACTACATCTATCCCCGGCCTGGGGGCGGGATGGGCCCAGACGGGTGATCGTCCTTGACGCGGGGAGAGGTGGGGAGGACCGTGGGGATTTATGAGGGGCGAACCCAGTTGCCCGAAGTGCGGTGGCAGGGTCCGTGCGCCCGGCCTCTTCGCCGATTCATGGCAGTGCGACGTGCACGGGACCGTGTACCCGCTCCAGCCTGTGGTGCCCCCCAGTGTCGAAGCCCTCGGCGTCGTCGTGAACCGCTCCCAGGTGCCCGTCTGGATGCCCTGGCCGCTGCCCGTGGGCTGGCTGTTCTCCGGGGTGGCTGCCGCCGGTGACGACCGCAGCGGCGGCCGCGCCACCGCCGTCTCCTGCTCCGGACCCGGACCGCTGGGCGGTCCCGGCGAGCTGATGCTCGTCGCCGAGGAGCTCGGCGTCGGGCTCGGGGCGCGCTTCGCCGGCATCGACGGGCCCGATCCCGGGCCGAACATGTGTGTGAACAAGCCGCCGCACGCGAAGGTCCTCGCGGCCGGCCGCCCCACCCCGCTGTGGCATGTCAACGGCGCGCCCGAGGACCGCGTGGTCTTCGCCGGCGAGGCCCGCGGGCTCTGGCTGTGGGCGATCGTCTGGCCCGAGCAGACCGGGCTGCTCATGTACGACGAGCTCGTCCTCACCGACCTGCGCGACGCCGGCGCCGAGGTCGACCTCCTCCCCTGCGGGGCGCTGGCGCAGCGCCTGCTGACGTAGCTGCTGCCGGCATGGGACCGGGCCGGGCGTCGGCCTACGGCTCAGGGCGGAGGGGCCGGGTGCCGGCCCGGGTTATCCTTGCCCCGGCCCCCTTACCCCCGGCAACCAGCGGAGCGAGTCGTGCGGATAGATCTCCATACGCACTCCACCGCTTCCGACGGCACGGACTCGCCGGCCGAGCTGGTGCGCAACGCCGGGGCGGCCGGGCTGGACGTGGTGGCGCTCACCGACCACGACACCGTGGGCGGTTACACGGAGGCGATCGCCGCGCTGGCCGGGCTGGAGACCTCCGCCCCCCTCACGCTGGTCACCGGCGCGGAGTTGTCGTGCCGCATCGACGGCATCAGCATGCACATGCTTGCCTACCTCTTCGACCCGGCCGAACCCGAGCTGTACCGCGAGCGCGAACTCGTCCGGGACGACCGGGTGCCCAGGGCGCAGGGGATGGTCACCCGGCTCCGCGAGCTGGGCGTGCCGGTGACCTGGGAGCAGGTCGCCCGGATCGCCGGCGACGGCTCGGTGGGCCGCCCGCACATCGCGACCGCGATGGTCGACCTCGGGGTGGTGGGCAGCGTCTCGGAGGCGTTCACCGGGGAGTGGCTGGCCAACGACGGCCGCGCGTACGTCCCCAAGCACGAACTGGACCCCTTCGACGCGGTGCGGCTGGTGAAGGGCGCCGGCGGGGTCACCGTCTTCGCCCACCCCGGAGCGCACAAGCGCGGTGAGACCGTGCCGGACGAGGTGATCGGGGCGCTCGCCGCCGCCGGTCTGGACGGGCTCGAAGTCGACCACGTGGACCATGACCCGGCCACCAGGGCGCGGCTGCGCCTGCTGGCCGCGGAGCACGACCTGCTCACCACCGGGTCGAGCGACTACCACGGCGACCGCAAGACGGTGCGGCTCGGCGAGTGCGCCACCGATCCCGAGGTGTACCGGGAGATCGCGCGGCGGGCCACGGGCGCGGTGCCCATCTCGGCGGTCTAGCGCGCCGGACCCTTCCGGGTCGCCCCGGTCCGCCCTTCGCCGGACCGCGCGCCCCCGACCCCGCCGCCCAGCGGCGGCCGGTCACCCCCCTTCTTCCCCCGGCCCGCCGGCCGGGCGGTGCCTCCCGGCGCCCTTCGGGGCGCCCCCGTGACTTCAGGAAAGCCTGCGCATGTTCGACATCACCCTGTTCGGATCCGTGTTCTTCACCCTGTTCGTGATCATGGATCCGCCCGGGATCACGCCGATCTTCCTCGCCCTGACATCAGGTCGGGCCAGGAAGGTGCAGCGGCGGATGGCGTGGCAGGCAGCGTCCGTGGCGCTCGGGGTGATCACGGTGTTCGGGATCTGCGGCCAGCAGATCCTGGGCTACCTGCACGTGTCGGTGCCCGCGCTGCGGGTGGCCGGCGGGCTGCTGTTGCTGCTGATCGCGCTGGACCTGCTGACCGGGAAGGCGGACGAGCCGACGCAGACCAAGGACGTCAACGTGGCGCTGGTGCCGCTGGGCATGCCGCTGCTGGCCGGGCCGGGCGCGATCGTGACGGTGATCCTCGCGGTGCAGCACGCGCACGGCGTCGGGGAGCAGCTCTCGGTGTGGCTGGCGATCGTGGCGATGCACACGGTGCTGTGGCTGACCATGCGGTACTCGCTGGCGATCATCCGCCTGATCAAGGAGGGCGGTGTGGTGCTGGTGACCCGGCTGTCCGGGATGCTGCTCTCGGCGATCGCCGTGCAGTCGGTGGCCAACGGGATCTTCGGCTTCATCCACGGGGAGGGCTGACCGCATCCAGGAGCACCGGGCCCCGCCCCGGACAGACGAAAGCGCCCCGTACGTCTCTTCGGTACGGGGCGCCGTTGTGTGGGCCTGCGATCAGTCCGCGGGGCGGATGTAGATGCGCTGGCCGAGAGCGGCGGCCTGCTGCACGATCCTGTCGACAGCGTTGGCGTCCACGACGGTGCTGTCCACGGCCTCGCCGTTGACGTCGTCGAGTCGCATGATCTCAAAGCGCATGGGGCTTCTCCCTTCGTCGCGCGTTACATGTGTGGTCAACGAACGCCCCCTTCGAAACATTCCCTAGGCTAAAGAAAAGCTTTCCCCCGTTGACTACTTCCCGGTAAGGGAGTCTTCGTGCCGGCCCTCGGCGTCGTTCCAGAAGGCGATCAGCGCGGCCGCGGTCTCGGCGGGCTGTTCGGCGTTGGGCGAGTGTCCGGCGTCCTTGATCACCACGCGGCGCGCGCCGAGGCGTACCGCCATCTCGTCCAGCCACGGCACCGGCCAGGCGTAGTCCTCCTCGCCGGAGACTACGAGCTTGGGCAGCGGCAGCGCGGCGAGTTCCGCCACTCGGTCCTTTTCTGACATCAACTGGCGTGCGGTGGCAATCAGTTGTTCGGGCCTGGTGCCGATCCAGCGGCGGTGCAGGAAGTCCTCCAGCCACGCCGGGGCGCCCCCCTCCACGTCTCCGCCGCCGTCCGCCGCCACTTCGGCGTCCATCGACCGCATGGCGTGCCAGGCGGTCTCCATGTCCATGGTCGGCAGATGGTCGATCACCAGCTGGGTGCGTACCTGCTGCTGCGCCTCGATCGCCGCCGGGCCGGAGCTCATCAGCGTCAACGAGGCGTAGGCCGCCCGGCGTTCGGGGTGTTCGCCGAGTACCGCGGCGCGCGCGATCTGGCCGCCCAGCGAGTGTCCCAGCAGGTGCAGCGGCGCGCCCGCGCCGTACTCCGTGGCCAGCGCGACCGCCTGGGCGCGGACGTCGGCGGCCAACTCGGCCTGCGCGTACGCCTTTTCGTCCCTCGGGCCGGGGGATTCGTACTGCCCGCGACCGTCCACCGCGACGGCGCGGTAGCCCGCGGCCGTCACCGGTGGCATCAGGTCGAGGAAGTCCTCCTTGCTCCCGGTGAAGCCGGGAACCAGCAGGACGTTCCCCCGGTGCGGCGACCCCTTCGCCGGGGCGCCGTCCAGCACCGCGAACGCGCCCCGCGCCGTCTCCAGGCGGCGGGACACCACGTTCGCGGGCAGCTCAAGCGCGGTCGGTCGACTCATGCAGCGAGATTACGCGCAGCGTATGTCCGCGAGGTTGCGATGAGCGGGCCGATCCGGCCGCGCGCGGCGTTCCGCCGGTTCCGGGACCCCGCGAGGGGCGCGTGGTCCGGGAACCGGCGGAACGGAGCCGCCGGGGTGCTCAGGCCGACGGCGTGGAGCGGGTGCGGCGGCGACGGCGGGGCTTGCGCGGCTCGTCACCGTCGGGAGCGGTGGACTCCACCGCCGGAGCGGCGGCGGGCGCGCTGACCTGGACGGTCTCGGTGGTGACGGTCGTCACGCCGTCCGCGGCGTCCGCGCTGACCGTCGCTCCGCCGCGGGTGCGGCGGCGCTGGCGCGGGGTGCGGGTGCGCGGCGCGCGCTCCTCGACGGGAGCAGCGGGGGTGCGCTCCCGCCCGGCGGAACGGCGGCCGCGGCCACCGGTCTCGCCGAGGTCCTCGACCGCTTCGGCGTCGAGCCCGGCCCGGGTCCGCTCGGCCCGGGGCAGTATCCCCTTGGTGCCCGCGGGGATGCCCAGCAGCTCGTAGAGGTGCGGAGACGTGGAGTACGTCTCCTCCGGGTCGTTGAAGGACAGCTCCAGCGCCTTGTTGATCAGCTGCCAGCGCGGGATGTCGTCCCAGTCGACCAGGGTGATCGCGGTGCCCGAGGCGCCGGCCCGGCCGGTGCGCCCGGTGCGGTGCAGGTACGTCTTCTCGTCTTCCGGCGTCTGGTAGTTGATCACGTGCGTGACGCCTTCGACGTCGATGCCGCGGGCGGCGACGTCGGTGCAGACCAGGACGTCCACCTTGCCGTTGCGGAACGCGCGCAGCGCCTGCTCGCGGGCGCCCTGGCCGAGGTCGCCGTGCACGGCGCCGGCTGCGAAGCCGCGCTTCTCCAGCTGCTCCGCGACGTCGGCCGCGGTGCGCTTGGTGCGGCAGAAGATCATCGCCAGCCCGCGGCTCTCGGCCTGGAGGATGCGGGAGACCAGCTCCACCTTGTCCAGGGAGTGCGCGCGGAAGACGTGCTGGGTGGTGTTCGCCACGGTGGCGCCGTGGTCGTCGGGCGCGGTGGCGCGGATGTGGGTCGGCTGCGACATGTAGCGGCGGGCCAGGCTGATCACGGCACCGGGCATGGTCGCGGAGAAGAGCATGGTCTGGCGCCGCGCGGGCAGCATGGCCATGATCTTCTCGACGTCGGGCAGGAAGCCGAGGTCCAGCATCTCGTCGGCCTCGTCGAGGACGAGCGCGCGTACGTGCCGCAGGTTCAGCTTCTTCTGGCCGGCCAGGTCGAGCAGGCGGCCGGGGGTGCCGACGACCACGTCGACGCCCTTCTTCAGCGCCTCGACCTGCGGTTCGTAGGCCCGGCCGCCGTAGATGGCGACGACCCGGACCGCGCGGACCTTGCCGGCGGTGAGCAGGTCGTTGGTGACCTGCTGGCACAGCTCGCGGGTGGGGACGACGACGAGCGCCTGCGGCGCGTCGGTGAGCTGGTCGTCGGCGGCGCGGCCGGCTTCGACGTCGGCCGCGACGGTGACCCGGTCCAGCAGGGGCAGGCCGAAGCCGAGCGTCTTGCCGGTGCCGGTCTTGGCCTGGCCGATGACGTCGTTGCCCGCGAGGGCGACCGGGAGCGTCATCTCCTGGATCGGGAAGGGACTCGTGATGCCGACGGCCTCAAGGGCTTCGGCGGTCTCGGGGAGGATCCCCAGGCTGCGAAAAGTCGTGGTGGTCAGGATGTTGCCTCTTCTGTGAGACGCGGCACCGGCGGCGAGGGGGTCGAGCAGCCGGTACGTCGGTGGGACGAGCCGGTCACTGACCGCGCAGATGGTTGTACGGCCACAGGTCGGCCGTTCAGGCGCGGGACCGCTGCCCTCGCTCATGCCGCGAGTGGGCCCCTCCCGATGACGGGAAGGCGGTCGGTTCGGAGCCGATCGGGCCACCGACCGGGCATCCAGGTGTTGCATACGTCGCCCGCCGTAGGCCGATGCCGGACCGGCTGTCGACGGGTTCCATACCACTCTACCCCGGAAACACGTAGCTGCACCCGATCAAATGTTTCGTTCGGGACGTCATCGGGTCAGGGCGGCCTCAGTGCGCCCGCTCGGCGGGCGGCCCCCGGGCGCGTCGCGGCGGCCGGGCGCCTCCCGCGGAGAGGGCTCGACGCGGGCCCGGACTTGGCTATTGTGCCCAGCATGGAAACGCCCGCTGAGACGCCCACCGACAACCAGCCCCCCGTGACCGGCATCGCCGCCCAGGACTGGGCCGCCGCGTCCGCGCAGCCTCAGTACCGTGCCGCCGTCGTCGACCTGCTCGGCGCGCTGGCGTACGGCGAGCTGGCCGCCTTCGAACGCCTCGCGGAGGACGCGAAGCTCGCGCCCACCCTCGCGGACAAGGCGGAGCTGGCCGCGATGGCGTCGGCGGAGTTCCACCACTTCGAGCAGTTGCGGGACCGGCTCGCGGAGATCGGCGAGGAGCCGCACGAGGCGATGGCACCGTTCGCCGCGGCCCTCGACGGCTTCCACCGCCAGACCGCGCCCTCGGACTGGCTGGAGGGCCTGGTCAAGGCGTACGTCGGCGACTCGATCGCGTCCGACTTCTACCGCGAGGTCGCGGCGCGGCTGGACACCGACACCCGCACGCTGGTGCTCGCGGTCCTCGACGACACCGGGCACGCGACCTTCGCCGTGGAGAAGGTGCGGGCGGCGATCGAGGCGGAACCCCGGGTCGGCGGGCGGCTCGCGCTGTGGGCGCGGCGGCTGATGGGGGAGGCGCTGTCGCAGGCCCAGCGGGTGGTCGCGGACCGCGACGCCCTGTCCACGATGCTGGTCGGCGGGGTCGCGGACGGCTTCGACCTCGCGGAGGTCGGGCGGATGTTCTCGCGGATCACGGAGGCGCACACGAAGCGGATGGCCTCGCTGGGGCTGGCCGCGTAGCGGGCGTCAGGGGAAGACCTTGGCGTGGCGGCCGCGGCGGGGCGGCCGCGCCAGGACGCTGAGCAGGCTCGCGGAGGTGAGGACGGCCGCGGGGAAGGTGGCCTCGGGGTGGTGGCCGCCGACGATGCTGTAGGCGACGAGGCCGCCGATGACGGCGGCGACCGGGCCGGTCGACAAGGTCAGCGCGTTGACCGCGAGGCGCAGCGGGAAGAGCCGGATCGCGCCCCAGGCGACGAGCAGTCCCAGTGCGGCAAAGGCGACCGCGTACAGAAACATCGTCAAGTCCCTCCGGTGGCGTGCACTTACGGACTCGTTCCGTAACTGCTTCTACCCCGTGGGCCGTCGGTGCAAAGCGCTCTCACCCTTCTGCGCCGCTGTTCGAACCCCTCAGCGGGAAGTTGGGCGGCGCACCACCCGCAGCCCGACCAGATCGGCCTGCTGCACATCGGAGTTGGCGGCGGCGTGCAGCGGCACGATCACCAACCCCCAGGAGAAGCCGGCCCCCCAGCGCCCCATGGTCCGCCCGAACCCGGCCCGCCCGCCGTCGCCGGCGCGCACCACCCGCAGCCCCGTCGGCAGCTTGCCGATGCCGGCGCGGACCGCGGACGACAGCAGGACCTGGTGGACGAAGGAGGCGGCGACCGCACCGGCGAGGGCGGCAAGCCAGAACGCCCGGTCAGTGACCCGAGCAGTGCCCGAGCTACGGCCCGGGCGGGTACGGCTCATCCTGGTTGCCGGACCGTGGGCGCGGCGGACACTGGCCGGAAACGGACGAAGCCGCGGCCCCCCGGAGGGGGACGCGGCTTCGAACCGGTGCTGCGGGCCTGCGTGACCCGAGGGTCAGAGCGCGGCGCCGAAGCCGACCCGGCGGGCGGCGGGCTCGCCGATCTCGACGTAGGCGAGGCGGTCGGCGGGGATGAGGACCTTGCGGCCGTGCTCGTCCTCCAGGGTCAGCAGCTTGCTGGTACCGGACAGCGCGTCGGCGACGGCCGCTTCCACCTCGTCCGCCGACTGCGAGCTCTCGATGTTGATCTCGCGCGGCGCGTGCTGCACGCCGATCTTGACCTCCACGGCTTGGATACCTCCGATGGTCTGGCGGTGTGCGCGGTCGAATCGCGCCGTACGCAGCAAAGACTAGCCCGGCCGGACCTGCGGCACGGGTACGGCGAAAACGCCGTGAGCGAACAGACCCGGACCTGCACCCGGTGCGCGGGAAAGAGGGCCTCCCGACGTCCCCGGGCGCGAAAAGGGCCGGACCGCCAGGTCCGGCCCTCCTCGGCTGCGCGCCCGCGCGCTCAGTGCCTGTCGTCGGGTGCGTGCTCGCCGTGCCCCTCGGCGCCGTGCAGCGGGAACCCGGCGATACCGCGCCAGGCCAGCGAGGTCAGCAGCTGGACCGCGGTGTCGCGCGGCACCCCGCTCCCGCTGGCCAGCCAGTAGCGGGCCACCACCTGGGAGACGCCGCCGAGCCCGACCGCGAGCAGCATGGACTGCTCGGTCGACAGCCCGGTGTCCTCGGCGATCACCTCGCTGATCGCCTCGGCGCACTGGAGGGCGACCTTGTCGACCCGCTCGCGCACCGCGGGCTCGTTGGTCAGGTCGGACTCGAAGACCAGCCGGAAGGCGCCGCCCTCGTCCTCGACGTAGGCGAAGTAGGCGTCCATCGTCGCCTCGACGCGCTTCTTGTTGTCCGTGGTGGACGCCAGCGCCGTGCGCACGGAGTGGAGGAGCGACTCGCAGTGCTGGTCGAGCAGCGCGAGGTAGAGCTCGAGCTTCCCGGGAAAGTGCTGGTAGAGCACGGGTTTGCTGACTCCGGCCCGCTCGGCGATGTCATCCATCGCGGCGGCGTGGTAACCCTGCGCGACGAAGATCTCCTGGGCCGCGCCCAGCAGTTGCTCGCGCCGGGCCCTGCGGGGCAGGCGGGTGCCGCGCGGCCGTGCCGCCTGAGTCTGCTCGATGGCTGTCACGCCGCCTCCCAGTTCTGGTGAAGGTACGAAAGAGCACCGCAATGGCCATCGTACTTTTCAGTAACGACACTGTGCGCCGCGCGGAGGGACATTCTCACTTCCTGGGACCTCCGGGCGGAAGTCCCGGCCGGAACGCGGGGCCGGGGCGGCGGCCGCTCAGCGGTAGTCGTCCTCGTCGAGCGTCACGGTGCGGCGCTGCTCGGCGGCGTCCACCGGGTCCGCCTCGCCGGCCTGGTCCGCCGGGCGCGCGCTCGGCTCGTCGCGCTGCTGGCGCACCTCGGTGTGCTGCTCGGCGGTGTCCGCCTCGGGCGCCTCCAGCGCCAGGCCGTCGTCCTCCTGCGCCGGCTCGGCGGTCTCGGCCGCCTCCGCGTCGTCCCTCCCGTCGTACCGGTCGACCGTGTCCGGATCCTCGCCGGTGTGCTGCTGCGGTGTGCTGCTGCGGGTACTGCTGGTCCTGGTGCCGGGCTGGTCCGACATGGCCCCTCCTCGTACCGGAAATGCGGGAGACACGGGATTACCGCCCCTCACCGAGCCTAGGAGCAGGTGCGCGGCCGCGCAGTGCGGGACCGCCGCGGTGGCGCAGGGGGCGGGCCGTGCCGGCCGCCGCGGATGGCGGCTTTCGATCCCTCACCCACACTTCTGACCGCCTGTGGCAGCGAACACGCAGGCATTGACGTGATCGTCTCGTAATATTGCCGCATGCCCTCGACCGATCTTCCCCGCGCGGCCGTCGCACCGGCGGCCGTACCTCCGGAGGGGCCGCGCCTGGCCAACGGCGAGACGGTGCGGACCGTGGGGCTGCCCGGGCTCAGCCTGGTGGTCCGCTCCGCTGCCGGCGGCGCCCCGGAGCCCGCGCTGTGCGTGCACGGGCTCGGCGGCTCCTCGCAGAACTGGTCCGCGCTGATGGCCCGGCTCTCCGACGTGGTGGCCGCCGAAGCCCCGGACCTGCCGGGATTCGGCCATTCCCCGCCGCCGGACGACGGCGACTACTCGATCCCCGGGCACGCCAGGGCCGTGATCCGGTTGCTGGAGGCGGAGGGGCGCGGCCCGGTCCATCTGTTCGGCAACTCCATGGGCGGCGCGGTGGCGGTCAAGGTCGCCGCGGCCCGGCCGGACCTGGTGCGCACCCTCACCCTGATCTCGCCCGCGCTCCCCGAGGTCCCGCCGCAGTCGACCGCCTGGCCCACCGCGCTGGCCGCGGTGCCCGGCACGACCCGGCTCTACACCCGGCTGACCCGCGACTGGAGCCCGGAGCGCCGAACCGCCGCCCTGCTCTCGCTCTGCTACGGCGATCCGGCGGTGGTCGGCGCGCAGGCCCGCGAGGACGCCGCGGACGAGTACCAGCGGCGGATGGGCCTGCCGTACTTCTGGGACTCGATGGTCCGCTCCACCCGCGGCATCGTCGACGCCTACACCCTCGGCGGGCAGCACGCGCTGTGGCGCCAGGCCGAGCGGGTGCTGGCCCCGACCTTGCTGGTCTACGGCGGGCGCGACAAGCTGGTCTCGATGAAGTCCGCCCGCCGCGCGGCCCGCGCCTTCCGCGACCGGCGGCTGCTGGTCATCCCCGGCAGCGGTCATGTGGCGATGATGGAGCACCCGGTGCTGGTCGACCGGGCCTTCCGCGACCTGCTCTCCGACCTCGCGGCCCGCGAGCGCGAGGGCGGCAACGGCGGCCGGTGGGAGTCCGGCGGCGGATGGAGTACGGGCACGGGTCCGAGTACCGACGCGGCGACCGGGAGCTGATCGAAGGCGTGGGGAAGCACAGCGCGACAGACGGGCAGGACGACCGGGACAACAGGGACCGCCGGACACCCGAGCCGGGCGGCTTCCCGAGCGGCGGCCCGGTCCCCCCGGGTGCCCCCGGCACCGGACGGCGCCGGCGCGGCCCGGCCGAGGACAGCGACTACTTCGCGCCGCTGCGCCCCTCCGACCGCGACGACCCCCCGCGCCCCCACCATCCGGACGACCCGTCGCGGCCGCACGACCCGGACGACCCTCCCGGCCGGCACCCCGAGCACCGCGAGCACGGTGCGTGGGGCGCCGGGGGCACCTGGCCCGCCGCCCGCTCCGCCCGCCGCGACCTGCCGTTCGACCCGGAGGACTGGGCCGCTGACTGGGCGCCGTACGACACCGCGTCCGCGATGAGTTCGCCGGCCGCGCACGGGGTGCAGCCCCGGCACGGTCAGGCCGGCCGGGTCATGCCCCGGCCGCGGCAGGAGTTCCTCGACGCCTTCGACGCGCCCCCGCCGCCGCGCCCGGTGGCGCACCCGCCACCCGGCAACGCCGAGCCCGACGACGACGGCGCGGGCGGCGCCCCCGGCACGCCGGCCGATGACGCCCCCGCTTCCGGCACCCCGGGCGGGTCCGGCCGCGGCAGGGCCCGCGCCCTCACCGGTGTCGCCGCCGCCGCGGCGCTCGCCGCGCTCGCGGTGCTGGGCGGCACCCAGTTCCACCGCGGACACCACCGTCCCGACGACGACGGCACCCCGGCCCCCGGCTCCGGCCCGTCGGCGGGCGAGACGCCGTCGGCGCCGACCACCGCACCCGCCTCGGCGAGCACCGCGACCCCCGCGTCCTACGACGAGCAGATGGCCCGGCAGTACCCGCTCGACCCCGACCTCAGCCTCTCCGGCGCCTTCACCACGGTGCCCGGCCACCAGGCGGCGCCCGGCAAGGGGAAGGTGCTGCGCTTCCGGGTCGACGTCGAGCAGGGGCTGCGCCTCGACCCGCGGCTGTTCTCCGACACCGTCTTCAGCACCCTGAACGATCCGCGGAGTTGGGGCCACGGCGGGTCGATGACGTTCGAGCGGGTCTCCACCGGTCCGGCCGACATCGTCGTCACCCTCGCCAGTCCGGGCACGACCGCCAAGTGGTGTGCGAAGTCCGGCCTCGACACCACCGTCGACAACGTCTCCTGCGACGCGGCGTCCACCCCGCGCACCATGATCAACGCCTACCGCTGGGCCCAGGGCGCCGCCACCTACGGCCCGACCCGGATGCACGCCTACCGCCAGATGCTGATCAACCACGAGGTCGGCCACCGGCTCGGCCACAACCACGTCGGCTGCCCCCGGCAGGGCGCGCTCGCGCCGGTGATGATGCAGCAGACCAAGTACCTGTCGCTGGACGGCGGGCCCACCTGCCGGCCGAACCCCTGGCCGTTCCCGTAGCGCTCGGGCCGCCCTCCATAAGTGATCCTTTGATGATCACCTTGATATGGTTTTGACAAGTACCGGGGAAAGCGTGCACTCTTCTGAGCATGTTGCGCCTCACCCGCCTCTTCGAGCACGCCGGCATCGAGCTGGCTCTCATCGGCGTGGCCGCGCACAGCGTCGCCGACGTGCACTGTCGCTGACGACCTTCGACCCGCCGCGTAGAGGGACGCACACGCCGCCTCCGCCCGGGTCACCTCCGGCTGGTCCCGCCCCAGGGACATCCTTCCCACCCTTTTGTTCACGCGCGCCCAGGCGGCACGCACCCCGCCCTGCCCGACCCCCGCCCGCGCTTCGCTCGTCGAAACCGGCCGGGCGGCGGCACGGCTCGTGAAAGGTTGCACGATGCGTCATCTGTCCCTCTCCTCTCGCCAACTCGGCGTGATAGCCATCGGTCTGGCCCTTGCCGGAGGGACCGTCGCCTGCGGCCCGAAGAACGGCGCCGACGCGAAGGCGAATGACGGCGCGCCCCACAAGGGCGGCACCCTCTACGTGCTCAACAACCAGCCGCAGACCAACTTCGACCCGGCGCGGCTCTACACCACCGGCGGCGGCAACATCCCCGGCCTGATCTACCGCACCCTCACCACCCGCACCCGGGCGAACGGCGCCGCCGGCAACAAGGTCGCCCCCGACCTGGCCACCGACACCGGCGAGCCCAGCAAGAACGCGACGGTGTGGACGTACCACCTCAAGGACGGCCTGAAGTACCAGGACGGCACCGCGATCACCACCGCCGACATCAAGTACGACATCGAGCGGTCCTTCGCCCCCGAACTGTCGGGCGGCGCGCCCTACCTGCGTGACTGGCTGGTCGGCGCGGCGGACTACCAGGGGCCGTACAAGGACCCCAAGGGCCTGTCGGCGATCGAGACGCCCGATGCGAAGACGATCGTCTTCCACCTGAACAAGCCCGAGGGCGACTTCCCGCTGCTGGCCACCCAGACCTCCTTCGCGCCGGTGCCGAAGGCGAAGGACACCGGTGCGAAGTACGCCGACCACCCGGTGTCCTCCGGCCCGTACGAGGTGGTGTCCAACGAGAACAACGGCGAACACCTCGTGCTCAAGCGGAATCCCGAGTGGTCGGCCGCGAGCGACAGCCAGCGCAAGGCGTACCCGGACACCATCGACGTGCAGTCCGGGCTGGACCAGGCCGTGATCAACCAGCGGCTGTCGGCCGGGGTCGGCAAGGACGCGGACGCGGTCACCACCGACACCAACCTCGGCCCGGCCGAACTCGCCAAGATCTCCGGGGACAAGAGCCTGGCCTCGCGGGTCGGCACCGGCCACTTCGGCTACACCGACTACCTCGCCTTCAACCCGAAGGTGAAGCCGTTCGACAACATCAAGGTGCGCGAGGCCATCGCCTACGCGATCAACCGCACCACCGTCGTGAACGCGCAGGGCGGTTCCTCGCTCAACGACCCGGCCACCACCTTCCTGCCCACCCAGGCGGCCTTCGGCTACACGCCGTACGACCCCTTCCCCGCGGGCACGACCGGTGACCCGGCCAAGGCGAAGGAGCTGCTGAAGGAGGCCGGTTACCCGCACGGCCTGACCATCAGCCTCACCCACGACACCGACAAGGGCGGCGAGCAGGGGCCCGAGGTGGCCACCGCGATCCAGGAGGCGCTCAAGCTCGCCGGGATCACTGTCAAGCTCGACGGCGAGGAGCACAACGCCTACGAGGACAAGGTGCACACGGTGAAGTCCGAGCCCGGCGCGTTCCTCGCCGGCTGGGGTGCGGACTGGCCGTCCGGCGGTCCCTTCCTCGGCCCGATCTTCGACGGCCGGCAGATCGTCACCGACGGCGCGAACTTCAACAACGCCCAGCTGAACGACCCCGCGGTGAACAGCGAGATCGACGCCATCAACAAGATCACCGACCTGAAGACGGCGGCGGCCCGCTGGGGCGCGCTGGACAAGAAGATCGGCGCGCAGGCCCTCACCGTCCCGCTCTACCACCCGGTCTACAAGCGGCTGTTCGGCAAGGACATCAAGAACGTCGTGATCAGCGACTGGACCGGTGTGCTCGACGTGGCCCAGGTCGCGGTGAAGTGACGCCGTGACGGTCGAAACCCTCTCGGCCCTGGACGGTGCGGCGGGCGGTGCCGCCGCACCGCCCGCCGGGGCCCGGCAGATCTGGCGACGGCTGCGCGTCCAGCGCGCGGCGCTCGCCGGGGGCGTCGTCATCGTCCTGCTGGTCCTGGTCGCGCTCGCCGCGCCGCTGTTCGCGGCCGTCGAGGGCCAGGACACCACCACCTACCACTCCGGCCTGCTGAACTCGGCGGCCGGCGCGGTGCCCTACGGCTCCTTCGGCGGCGTCAGCGCGCAGCACTGGCTCGGCATCGAACCCGGCACCGGCCGCGACCTGTTCGCGCGGCTCGTCTACGGTGCCCGCACCTCGCTGGGGGTCGCCATCGGCGCCACCGTGCTCCAGGTGCTGATCGGCAGCGCGTTCGGGCTCGCCGCAGGGCTCGGCAACCGTTTCGCGGACGGCCTGCTCAGCCGGATCACCGACGTGTTCGTCACGCTGCCCGCGCTGGTCTTCGCCATCGCCCTGCTGGCGGTGGTGCCGAGCGGCTTCCCCCGGCCGGTCCTGCTCGCGCTCGTGCTCGGGCTGATCTCCTGGGGCAGCATCGCGAAGATCGTCCGGGTCCAGGTGCTCGCCCAGAAGTCGCTGGACTACGTGGCCGCGTCCCGGCTCGCCGGCTCCAGCACGTGGCGCACCGCACGGCGGGAGTTGCTGCCCTCGCTGGTGGCACCCGTGCTCACCTACGCGGCGATCCTGCTGCCCAGCAACATCACGTCCGAGGCCGGGCTCTCCTTCCTCGGTATCGGCGTCAACCCGCCCACCTCCTCATGGGGCCAGATGCTCTCCACCGCCTCCACCTGGTACCAGGCCGACTCCGCCTACGTACTGCTGCCGGCGGCGCTGCTCTTCGCCACGGTGCTGGCCTTCACCGTCTTCGCGGACGGGATACGGGTCGCCCTCGACCCGCGTGCGGCCAGCCGGCTGCGGGTCGGGACGAAGCGGCGGGAGCGCGTGGCCGCGGTACCGGCGGGAGCGGCGGCGGACACAGCGGCGGTTGCCGTGCCGGACGCCGCGTCGGACGACGAGGACGGCACCGCGTGATGGCCCGCTTCGCCGTACGCCGGCTGCTGCAGGCCGTCCTGGTCCTGCTCGTGCTGGCCGCCGTGCTCTACGCCGTGTTCTACCTCGCGCCCGGCGACGCCGCCCGGCTCGCCTGCGGCCCCAAGTGCTCCACCGCCACGGTCGCGCAGATCAGGGAGCAGATGGGGCTCAACGACCCGGTGTACGTGCAGTTCTGGCACTTCCTGCAGGGCATCCTCGCCGGCCACGACTACAGCACCGGCGCCGGGACGCTGCACTGCGCCGCGCCCTGCCTCGGCCAGTCCTACCGGACCGGCGACCTCGTCAGCCACATCATCGCCGAACGGCTGCCCGCCACCGCGTCGCTGGCGCTGGGCGCGATGGTGCTGTGGCTGGCCATCGGCATCGGCACCGGGCTGCTGTCCGCCCTGCGGCGCGGCACGATCGTCGAGCGCCTGCTGACCGGCTTCACGCTGGTCGGCGTCGCCACCCCGGTCTTCATCACCGGCATCCTGCTGCTCCTGCTCTTCTGCTCCTGGCTGCAGTGGCTGCCGTACCCGACGTACGTCCCGCTCACCGACGACCCGCAGCAGTGGGCCTGGAACCTGCTGCTGCCCTGGCTCGCGCTCGCGCTGGTCGAGGCGGCGAAGTACGCCCGCCTGACGCGCAGTTCGATGCTGGAGACGCTCGCGGAGGACCACATCCGGACCTTCCGCGCGTACGGCGTCCGGGAGGGGGCGATCGTCCGGCGGCACGCGCTGCGCGGCGCGCTCACCCCGGTGATCGCGCTGTCCGCCCTGGACCTGGGCACCATGTTCGGCGGCGCGCTGCTGACGGAGACGCTGTTCGGCATCCCCGGCCTCGGCCAGCAACTCGTGCAGTCGGTGCAGTTGAAGGACCTGCCGGTGGTGGTGGGGATCGTGCTGGTGATGGGGCTCGCCGTGGTGGTCGCGAACGCGGTCGCCGACGTGGTGTACGCGGTGGCCGACCGACGGGTGGTACTGACATGACGCTGGTGGAAGTCTCCGACCTGCGGGTGGAGTTCCCGACCGGGGGAGCGGCCGTCCCCGCCGTCGACGGGCTCGGCTTCACCCTCGACGAGGGCGAGGCGCTCGGCCTGGTCGGCGAGTCCGGGTCCGGCAAGAGCGCGACCGCGTACGCGCTGCTCGGGCTGCACCGCGGCACCGGGGCACGGGTCTCCGGCACGGTGCGGGTCGCCGGTACGGACGTGCTCGCCGCCTCCGACGAGGAACTGCGGCGGCTGCGCGGCCGGGTGGCCGCCATGGTCTTCCAGGACCCGCTGTCGTCCCTGGACCCGTACTACGCCGTCGGCGACCAGATCGCCGAGGTCCACCGGGTCCACCACCGCGTGTCACGGGCCGCCGCCCGGGCCCGGGCCGTCGAGGTGCTCCGGCGGGTCGGCATCCCCGATGCCGCGCGCCGGGCCCGGTCCCGGCCGCACGAGTTCAGCGGCGGCATGCGGCAACGGGCGCTGATCGCCATGGCACTGGCGTGCGAGCCGCGCGTGCTCATCGCCGACGAGCCGACCACCGCCCTCGACGTCACCGTCCAGGCGCAGATCCTCGACCTCCTGCACGAACTGCGGTCCGAGGAGGGGCTCGCGCTGCTGCTCGTCACCCACGACCTCGGGGTGGCGGCCGGGAACGTCGACCGGCTGCTGGTCATGCGCAACGGCTCGGCCGTGGAACACGGTCCGGTGGCGGAGGTGCTGCGCGCCCCCGAACACGCCTACACGCGCGCCCTGGTGACGGCGGTGCCCCAGGTGGACGCCGCGCCGGACCGGGTGTCCGCGCAGCCGGCGGCCGGACCCGGCCCCTCCGGACGGGGCGAGGTACTGCTCGAAGCCGTCGGCCTGCGCCGGGAGTTCGGGCGCGGGCGGAACACGGTCGTCGCCGTGCAGGACGCCACGTTCACCGTGCGCGCCGGTGAGACGGTGGGCGTGGTGGGCGAGAGCGGCAGCGGGAAGACCACCCTCGGCCGGATGCTGGTCCGCCTGCTGGACCCGACCGCGGGCGAGATCCGCTACCGCGGCAGGGACATCTCCTCTCTCGGCGACCGGGCGCTGCGCCCGCTGCGCCGCGAGTTGCAGATGGTCTTCCAGGACCCCGTCTCCTCGCTCAACCCCCGCCGCAGCATCGGCGAATCGATCGCCGACCCGCTGCGCGCGGCCGGCGAGCTGACCGACAAGGCCGTCGTCACGAAGGTGAAGGACCTGCTGGAGCGGGTCGGCCTGGAGCCGGACTGGTACCACCGCTATCCGCACGAGTTCAGCGGAGGGCAGCGCCAACGCGTCGGCATCGCCAGGGCGTTGGCGCCGGACCCGAAGCTCGTCGTGTGCGACGAGCCGGTGTCGGCGCTGGACGTCACCACACAGGCGCAAGTGGTGAGCCTGCTGGGCGAGTTGCAGCGGGACCTCGGGCTGTCGCTGGTGTTCGTCGCGCACGACCTGGCCGTGGTGCGGCAGGTCAGCGACCGGGTCGCGGTGATGCGCGACGGCCGGATCGTGGAGACGGGCACGGTGGACGAGGTCTACGAGTCGCCGCAGGACCCCTACACCAAGGGCCTGCTGGCCGCCGTGCCCGTGCTGGACCAGGCCGAGTCGGCCGCGCGCAGGGAGGCGCGGCGGGCGCCGGACGAGACCCCGGCACCGGCTCCCCGGGTCGGGTAAACGTCCGGCCTTCGGGAAAGTTACGACGCTTCACCCCTTTTGGTGGCTCGGCGGACAACCGTCCGCCGAAGCACCGTTGTCCCGGCATAGCGTGCTTCGCGCCGGACCGGTACAGCCGCCGCGCCGCAGGACCGCGCAGCACCCCGACCCGGCAGTGACCGCACATCCGGCACGCCGAGAGGGGGCGCACTCGTGCGCATCGCACTACTCACCGAGGGTGGTTACCCGTATGCGCGAGGTGAAGGAGGTGCGTGGTGCGACCGCCTGGTGCGCGGCCTCGCCCACCACGACTTCGACGTGTACGCGCTCAGCAGGTCGCCGCGGACCGAGGCCGGCGGCCGGGTGGACCCGCCCCCGCCGGTCCAGCGGGTCAGGGCGGAGCGGCTGTGGGGCGAGCCGCCGGCCCCGGTGCGCGGCGGCGGCCGGGCCGAACGCAAGGCCAGGCGGGCCGCGTTCCGCTGGCACTTCGGCGACCTGGCGGCCGCGCTGGCCGGTGCCCCGGACAGCGCCGACCGGCGCCGCCCGGTCCAGGTCCGGGACCGGGCCGACCGGTTCGCGGCCGGGCTGTACGGCCTCGCCGAACTGGCCGCCGAACACGGCGGACTGCCCGAGCTGATACGGAGCGAGGACGCCCTCACCGCACTTGAGGCGGCCTGCCGCGCGCCCGGCGTACGCCCTCTGCTCGGGGACATCGGCGTCACCGAACTCCTCGCCGTGGCCGCCCTGCTGGAGCACCAGCTGCGCCCGCTGTCCCTGCCCTGGTACGGGCCAGGCGAGCTGGGCTCGGCCGACCTGTGCCACGCCGTCTCCGGCGGGCCGGCCACGCTGCCGGGGCTGCTGGCCAAGCGCTTCTGCGGCACGCCGCTGATCGTCACGGAGTACACGGTGCGGGTGCGCGAGGCGCTGCTCGCGCACCGCGCGGCCGGGCTGACCCCGGCGGTACGCGTCCTGCTCGGCGACTACCACCGCCTGCTGGCCGGCGAGTCCTACCGGCAGGCCGCACTCGTCACGCCCGGCTCCACCCACGTACGCCGCTGGCAGGAGCGCTGCGGCGCGCCCGCCGACCGGATCCGCACCGTCCACCCCGGTATCGACGCGGGCCGGTTCGCCCGGGCCGGGGAGGAGGCGGAGGCGGAGGCGAGGCGGCCCGCCGCGCACACCGACCCCACCGTCGCGTGGGTCGGCCGGGCGGACCCCGCGAAGGACCTCGTCGCGCTGCTGCACGCCTTCCACGCGATACAGGCCGAGGAGCCGCAGGCGCGGCTGAGGATCTTCCACGCGCCCGTCACCGACGAGCGCTGCGCCGGATACCTCGGGCACTGCCGGAGCCTGGCCGCCCAGCTCTTCCCCGACGAGGCCGCCCACCCGCATGCCGTCGGGGAGAGTCCGGTCACCTTCGAGGAGATCGGCTCGCCGGGCGCGCCCGAACCCGCGGACGCCTACGCGGCGGGCGACGTCGTCCTGCTCAGCAGCAGCGCCGAGGGCTTCCCGCTCAACCTGGTCGAGGCGATGTTCTGCGGTCGCCCGACGGTCTCCACGGACGTCGGCGCGGTCCGCGAGGTGATCGGCGGCACCGGGCTGATCGTCCCCCCGCGCAACCCGCGCGCGCTCGCCGACGCCGCGCTCGAACTCCTCCGCGGACCCGAGCGCGCCACCCGCCTCGGCGCGGCCGCCCGGGAGCGCGCGCTCGCCCTGTTCACCGTCACCACCTGCGTGCACGCCTTCCGCGACGCCTACCTCTCGGTCGTCGCCCGCCACCCCGTCCCCCGCGAACCCCTGCACGACGCCACCGGAGCGCCCCGCCCCTTCGTCGCCCCCGCGGAAGCCCTCACCCCCTGCCGCTAGGAGTCCTCATGCCACCTCAGGACGAATCGCTTCTGCAGACCTCGGGCGAATCGATTTACCACCCCACGGCCCTGCTGGACGCGGCCCTCGATCACGCCCCCGACGACGCCCCTGACGGCGCCCCTGACGATGCGGCCGACGGGACCCGGGGAGGCGCGGGGGAGGACGGGGCGCACCCGCGGCCGGACACGCCCCCCGGGCCGGCCGCGGGCGACCCCTCGCCGGGGGACGGCGGGGAGAGCGCCGGGAGCGGACCTGACGGGCGGAACCCGCACCCGCGGGCCCTCCCGCGGCGCCGGGGCCCCGCGGACCCGGTCCGCGGGGTGATGCACCTGCACCACGCGATGGTCGCGGGCGCCGCCGACGTGTGGGAGGTCACCGCGGGTCTGGAGGCCCGCGGTGTCACGGACGTCGACGCGCGGCGCCTGCGCCACCGCGACGTCTTCGGGCTCGCGGAGGAACTCTTCGCCCGCGTCCCCCGCACGCATCCGCGCGGCGCGGCCGCCCCCGAGCCGCGCCCCCCGCTGCGGCCCGGCGCCCGCGACCTCGGGCTGCACCTGCTGCCCGGCCTCGGCTGCATCCTGGCCGCGGCCCTGCACGCGCCCGGTCCGGTCGCGGTCGGAGCACTCGCCGCGACCGCGTGGCCCGCGCTGCGCCGGGGGCCGTTACGCACCCCCGCGCACGCCCCGCGCGGCGTCGTGGCGGCCCTGTGCGCCGTCGCGCTGCTCGCCCTGGCCAGGTGCGGCCCGGACCCGATCGGTACCGGGACCCTCGCCGTCCTCGCCCTGACCCTGCTGCCCGCGGCCGGCCTCGCCCGGTGGTTCGCGGGGAGCGCCCGCGCCCAACTCACGCCCAGCCACGGCCTCGCGGACTTCGCCGACGCGGTCCGGCCCCGGCTGATCGCGGCGCTGGCCGGATACGCCGCGACCCTGCTGGTCCTGCTCGCCGTCCTCGGCTCGTTCCGCGGCTCGGCCGTGGGCGCGCTGCTGTTCGCCGCCCGGCTGCTGGCGGTGCACGGCGCGCCCCGTACCGCCGCCGCGGGCCTCGCCGCCGCCGTCGCCGCGCAGGCCGCGCTGACGGCGCTGCTCCCGGCCGGCCCGGCCGAAGCCGTCGCCTGCGGCGGCGCCGCCCTGGCCCTGGCCGCGCACGCGCTGCACCTCGTGCCGCGGGCCTCGGCCCATCGCACCTGACGTCCGTACCACCAACCAGGAGAACCCTCGTGACCTCGCACCGACCGCCCACCGCGCCCGCCGCTCCCACCTCGGAATCGCCGGAAGCGTCCGGAGCACCCGGAGCACCGGAAACGCTGGAGGCACCCGCAGCCCGGACACCGGGAGCCGGACGTCCGGAGGGCCGCCCGCCGGCCGCGCCACCCTGGGCGACCGTGCCCGTCGGCCCCTTCGCGATCCCCGTCCCGCCCGCCTGGCCGGCACCCGAGCCGGTGGAGGGCCGTACGGCAGCGTCCCCCCGGACTCCGTGGGGTGCGCGATGAGAGTGCTGCTGCTCGGGGCCGACGGCTTCATCGGCCGGCACGTCGCGGAACGCCTGCTGGCCGATCCCGCCTGCCAGTTGACCGCGCTGGGCCGCAGCGACGACGCCGACGTGCGGTTCGACCTCGCCACCGGCGCGCCGGGGGTGCTGTCGCGCTTCCTCGACGCGGTCCACCCGGGGGTGGTGGTCAACTGTGCCGGCTCCACCCGGGGCAACGCTCGCGACCTCACCCGGCAGAACATCGTGGCCGTGGCGACCGTCTGCGAGGCGCTGCGCCGCAGCACAGTGGCGGCCCGGCTGGTGCAGGTCGGCTGCGGATCGGAGTACGGGCCCTCGCCGGTCGGCTCCTCCACCGGCGAGGACGCCTCACCGCGGCCGGGCGGCCCGTACGGCGTGAGCAAGCTCGCCGCGACCGAGCTGGTGCTCGGGTCGGGCCTGGACGCCGTGGTGCTGCGGGTGTTCAGCCCCGTCGGGCCGGGCACCCCGACCGGGGCGCCGCTGGGCCGGCTCGCGGAGGCGCTGCGCCGCTCGATGCAGAACGGCGACGGCGAGTTGAAGCTCGGCGGCCTGAGCGCGCAGCGCGACTTCGTGGACGTGCGCGACGTGGCCCGGGCCGTGCACGCCGCGTCGCTGTCGGCCGCGCAGGGCGTGGTGAACATCGGCAGCGGGCGCGCGGTGCGGATGCGGGACATGGCCGCGGCGCTCGCGCACGTCGCGGGGTACGACGGCAACCTCCGCGAGCTGGAGGACCCGCCGCACGCCGCGCCGTACCCGGACGGCTGCGGCCCCTGGCAGCAGGCCGACGTGCGCACCGCCCGCGACCGGCTCGGCTGGCGGCCCCGGATCGGCCTGGAGGAGTCGCTGGCCGACGTCTGGATGGAGGCGGCATGCCGCGTCTGAACCCGGCCGGCACCCGGAGCGGGCCCACCCCGCGCCCGGCGTCCGATCCGCCGCCCTCCGAGCCGGCCCCATCCGAGCCGGCCTCCTCCGACCGTCCCGGTGCCGACCGGCCCTCGCCCGACCGTCCGGGGCCCGGGCGGGCGGGTGCCGGCCGGTCCGGTGCCGGGTCTCCCGTTCCCGGGGCGCGCACCGGCTTCGGGGTGCCGCTGTTCGCGCACCCGCTGGTCGCGCCGGCGGAGTGGGCCGAGCTGGCCCGGCCGGGAGCGCCGGTGGACTGGGCCGCCTTCGACGTCTCCGCCGGGCCCGGCAGCCGCTCGGACCCGCTCTACGCGGAAGCGCTCGGCCGCGTCCGTGAGAACGGCGTCCCGCTCCTCGGACGCCTGGACGCGGTCTACGGCACCAGGCCGTACGGCGAGCTGGTCACCGATGCCTCCCGCTACCTGGACTGGTACCGGGTGGACGGCTTCTACCTCGACCGGGCGCCGACGCTGCGGGCCGAGACCGCCGAGTGCCGCCGGACCGCCGCGACCCTGCGGGCGCTGCTGCCCGACGGCGGCCGGGTGGTGCTCGCGCCGGGCGCCCACCCCTACCCCGGCTATGCCGAGTTCGCCGACCAGCTGGTGGTCTTCGCCGGGCCGTGGACGCGCTACCGGTGGTCGGAGGTGCCGCAGTGGACGGCGGCCTACCCGCCGGGGCTGTTCGCGCACCTGGTGCACGGGCTGCCCGCGACCCATCTGGACGCCGCGCTGCGGATCGCGCGCTGGCAGGGTGCGGGCACCGTGTACATGACCGACCGTACGGACCGGGACGGCGCGGACCCGTGGGCGGGCCTGGCCGGCTACTGGAGCGAGGCGGTCCGCCGGGTGCGGGAGGAGCCGTCGCCCAGCATGTGACCGGAAGCCGTCTCGGCCCTCGGACCGGGTGTCTTGGAATGAAGGAGGGCGTGGCAGTGTTACAAGGCCAGGATGTGCGGGCGACTGCCCGCACCGATCGTCTGATGACCTACCCAACCGTATTGCTGAGGTCCCTGTGTCGCTGCCACCCCTGGTCGAGCCGGCCACCGAACTCACCGTTGACGAGGTCCGCAGGTACTCGCGTCACCTGATCATCCCGGATGTCGGGATGGACGGGCAGAAGCGGCTGAAGAACGCGAAGGTGCTGTGCGTCGGGGCCGGCGGCCTCGGCTCGCCCGCGCTGATGTACCTGGCGGCGGCGGGCGTCGGCACGCTGGGCATCGTCGAGTTCGACGAGGTCGACGAGTCGAACCTGCAACGCCAGATCATCCACAGCCAGGCCGACATCGGCCGCTCGAAGGCCGAGTCCGCCCGGGACACCGTCAAGGGCATCAACCCGTACGTGAACGTGATCCTGCACGAAGAGCGGCTCGAGGCCGAGAACGTGATGGAGATCTTCGCGCAGTACGACCTGATCGTCGACGGCACGGACAACTTCGCCACCCGCTACCTGGTCAACGACGCCTGCGTGCTGCTCAACAAGCCGTACGTCTGGGGGTCGATCTACCGCTTCGACGGTCAGGCGTCGGTCTTCTGGTCCGAGTACGGCCCCTGCTACCGCTGCCTGTACCCGGAGCCCCCGCCCCCCGGCATGGTGCCCTCCTGCGCCGAGGGCGGCGTCCTCGGCGTGCTGTGCGCCTCGATCGGCTCGATCCAGGTCACCGAGGCGATCAAGGTGCTGGCCGGTGTCGGCGACCCGCTGGTCGGCCGGCTGATGATCTACGACGCCCTGGAGATGACCTACCGCCAGGTCAAGGTCCGCAAGGACCCGAACTGCGCGGTGTGCGGTGAGCACCCGACCGTCACCGAGCTCATCGACTACGAGGCGTTCTGCGGCGTCGTCTCCGAGGAGGCTCAAGAGGCCGCGCTCGGCTCCACGATCACTCCGAAGCAGCTCAAGGAGTGGATCGACGACGGCGAGAACATCGAGATCATCGACGTCCGCGAGCCGAACGAGTACGAGATCGTGTCGATCCCCGGCGCGAAGCTCATCCCGAAGAACGAGTTCCTGATGGGCTCGGCCCTCGAGCACCTCCCGCAGGACAAGCGGATCGTGCTGCACTGCAAGACCGGCGTCCGCAGCGCCGAGGTGCTGGCCGTGCTGAAGTCCGCGGGCTTCTCCGACGCCGTGCATGTCGGCGGCGGCGTCATCGGCTGGGTCAACACGATCGAGCCGGACAAGCCGGTCTACTAGACCGCTCGCATCGTCGGACGCGCACCGCGGTCGACGACGCGCGAGGCGACGGACGCGTAAGGGGCGGCACCCTGAGGTGCCGCCCCTTACGCATGCCTGCATCCACGCCAGCGGGGCTCAGCGGTTCACGGACTGGATCTCCTGCACCGTCACCATGGTGGGCTGCTCCACGCGGCCGTCGGGCAGCGGCTCTCCGCTGCCGCCGGACCCGGTCCAGCTCACCTTCCAGGTGGCGGTGACGTCGAGCTTGTACGGCCCGGTGGCGTCGGTCGAGTGGCGGTAGGTCACGCCGCAGGGCGGATCGGCCTTCGGGTCGCCGTTGTAGTCCGCGCCGACCGTGCCGTTCGCCCCGATCGGGCAGTCGCCGGAGGCCGGGTGGACCGTGGCGTCGGAGGTGCCCGGGTCGATGTGCACGCTCGCCGCGGTCGCCGTGGTCTGCGCCCAGATCTGCGCGCCGCCGCCGATGTCGACCGAGGCCCGGACCGAGACCGGGGTGTAGTTCTCCGTCAGCCGCACCCAGGTGGGCAGGTTGACCGTCTGCACGTTCACCGGGTTCGTCCTGACCGTCACCCCCGGAACCTTCGTGTGGGCGTACGCGATCCTCGACAGCATCTCGGGCGTGATCACGTCGGGCGTCCCGGCGGGCGGCGTCTTCCCGTTGGGGACGTAGAACGGGATGGTGCCGTTGCAGGAGAACTTCGCCAGGCTGTCGGGGGCGTTCGGGTTCTCCACCGGGCCCCAGAACAGCCCCTTCCCCTGCTGGTCGACGTTGAAGTCCTTGTAGCCCTTCCCGCTGCCGCTCCAGGTGTAGTTGCTGTCGAAGTGCCGCTGGTACTGGTCCATCGCCTCCATGGCGTAGTTCGCCTGGCCCGGGACGTCGGTCGCCTTCACACCCGCGAGGACGTCCTTCTTGAAGGTCACCGGGTCGGCGATCGGGCCGATCCAGCAGGGCGGCGGCGTCCAGTTCGCGGCCACCGACGTGATGGTGTGCGAGCCGCCGCCGGGCGAGCCGGAGGGGTAGGTGAGGGTCACGATTCCCGCGCCGGCACCGATGGTGCCCTTGTCGCTGCTGCCCGAGGTCTTCGTGGACGCCGGCTTCTGCGTCGTGTCATGGGCGTATCCGGGCGCGGCTGAAGCGGCCACGATCAGCATCGCGACCGGTACGGCCCGCCCCCATCTCGCGGCTGTCCTCACTGCTGGCATTCCACGGCCTTCTCTGTGTAGGAGACGGATCGCGCCTGCCACAACTCCGCTTTCGCCGGGGCCTTGGCCAGGACGATGTCGTACGACGTGTAACTGTCGTCACCGGCCGGGGTGATATCGACCTTGCCGGTCGCGACGTCCTTGGCGTAGAGCTTCGCGTCGTTCTCGCAGAAGGTGACTTCGGCGACCGTGTTCTTGGCGGCGAGCTTGACGACCGGGCGGTAGAAGTCGTCCGTGCCGGTCAGGGTGCGCTTCGCCGCGACGTGGTTCTGCACGTAGGTCTTCGCGTAGGTGAGCGCGCCGTCGGTGGAGAACCCGGACAGCGGCGCGGCCTTCGGGTTCTGCTCGACGACGCCGAGCACCATCGACTGCATGAAGTTCGCGGTGGCGGTGAGCGCCGCGTTCTGCGTGGGGTCGCTCGGCGCCGGCCAGTCGAAGTCGAGGGTGAGGTCGGCGGGGAGCTTCACACTGGGGTCGACGGTGATCCGGGAGGTGCTCGCCGGCGACTTCGTCGTCGGTGCCGGCGCCGGTGCCGATGTGCTCGTCGGCGCCTGGATCTTGTCGTCGCCGCCCCCCGAGCCGCCGCACGCCGTCAGGGTGAGGACGGCGGCCGTCCCCAGCGCGGCGGCGGTCACTGCGGTGCGGACTCGCATGGTTCGACGCTCCCCGTTATTCGTCGCAAGGGAGCCCGCCGGGTTCGCGCAACGACCCGCGCACCCGAAATCCGGCCCCCGTGTCCGGATCTCCACCGTAGCGACACACGAGGGTGCGAGGCGAGCGCGGTTCTGTGCGCATTCGGTCACGGACATGTCACGCGGTCAGATGGCGTGGTAGGCGGCGGTGTTCGGGCGGCGTTCACCGATTCCCCCCAAATGCAAGACAACCCTTCCAGGACACAAGGGGTCTTACGAGCCGTCAGATCCCTTATCGGATAAGAGTTGTCTATTCGGATACATCTCCTGAAAGGTCGGACATCCATGCAGCGCATCCATATCCGCGACCGCGCGCACGCCCGCCCCGTGCGCCGGTTCGCCCTCACCGCCGTCGCGCTCGGCCTCGCGGTCGCCGCACCCGCGGCCGCCGCCCGGGCGGACACCACGCGCGACACCCGGCCCGCCGCACCCGCCCATTCCGCGGGCGCCGTGCACGGCGACCACACCACCGGCGCCGCCACCCCGCAGGCCGGCACGACCATCCGCTCGGGCGACCCGCAGTCGACCGTCGGCCACGTGGCGGACTTCTACGGCACCTACATCGACGTGGCGTGGGACGCGCGCAACGACGACCTGCGCAACGACCTGCGCCAGCACTTCCTCACCAGCGGGCTGCGCACGAAGCTCGCCTCCTGGGAGGCCGCCCAGCACGCCGACGGTGTGCTGCGCGCGCAGGACACGCCCACGGGCTGGCAGGTCACGGCCGACGGCAGCGGCGCCGGCCACGCCTTCAGCGTCGTCCGGCTGACCTGGGGCAGCGCGGCCCACCCCGACTACACGTACCTGAAGGTCCAGTCGGACCTGGCGACGCAGCAGATCTCGGACATCGAGGAGCAGTGAACGGTCGGTCGTGGCGCCCGTGCGCCACGACCGGCACGGGTGCGGGCCGCCCGGGCGCTACAACTCCCCTTTGCGGGTGAGGTGCGTGAACGCCAGCCAGCCCGGCAGCACCGGCAGCCAGAAGGTCAGCAGCCGGAAGAAGAGCACCGCCGGGGTGGCCACCTCCTTCGGCAGCCCGGCCGCGATCAGACCACCGGTCAGGGCCAGTTCGACCGCGCCGACCCCGCCCGGCGTCGGCGCGGCGGACCCCAGCGCGTTGCCCGCGAGGTAGACCACCGCGACCGTCGCGAAGCTCAGATGCCCGTCGAAGGCCTGCACGCACCCGTCCAGGCAGGCCACGAAGGTCACCGTCACCATCAGGGTGCCGCCGATGCCGGTGACCAGCTTCCCCGGGCGCTGCAGCACGTCCAGCATGCGCGGCACGACACCGGCGAACAGCGCCCGCACCCGGGTCGAGACGAACTTGCGCAGCGCGGGCACCGCGGTGACCACCAGGACGAGCACGCCGGCGGTCAGCAGCCCGGCGATGACGGTCCTGGAGGGGGACAGCGACGGCGTCTTCTCGGTGCCCGTGATGAAACCGAACGCCATCAGCAGCACGATGTGCGAACCGAGCCCGACCAGTTGCGAGGCGCCGACGCTGGCCACCGCGAGGCCCGGCCGGACCCCCGCCTTCTGGAGGTAGCGGGTGTTCAGCGCCACCCCGCCGACCGCGGCGGGTGCCACCAGCTTCACGAACGACCCGGCGACCTGCGCCATCACCGTCCGCATCCACGACAGCCGCTCCGGCACGAAACCGGACAGCGCGCCGGCCGCGGCGACGTAACTGGCCGCGGAGGCGAGCACCGCGACCATCGCCCACTGCCAGTCCGCGTGCACGATGGCGTGGCCGATCGGCACCGACGACAGCTGGGAGAGCAGGAAGTACGCGGCGAAGGCGCCCGCGATGACCGTGATGAGGGTGCGCGGCTTGATCCGCTCCAGCCGCACCGGCTCCACCGGCGCCTGCGGGCGGATCAGCAGCACCTGCTGCCGGATCCGCGACAGCAGGTCCTCCTCGCGGATCTCCTCCAGCGCGTCCTCCATCGCGCGCTTCTCCGCCTTGCTCTCGGCCTTCCGCTCGGCCTTCGACTGCGCCTTGGCCTGCGCCGTGGGCGGGCCGGCCTGCTCGGCCGCCGCCGGGTCGCGCGCGGGGTGCGTCCGGCTGCGTTCCCTGGCCTCCTTGTCCGCGGCCAGCGTGGCGAGCACGGCATCCCGCTCCCGTTGCGCGCGTTCCCGGTTGAGCATCTTCAGCTGGCCGCGGGTGGAACGGCTCAGCGCGATCGGCTGGAGCAGGGGCAGCGACGCGGCCGCCGCGTCCGGGCCGAGCACCGACAGCGCCGCCGCGACCGCCCGCTCGGGCCCGACCCGCAGCGCCATCGTGGTCAGCAACTGCGCGATGTCCATCCGCAGCACGATGTCGCCCGAGGCGATCTCGCCACCGCGCAGGTCGGTGAGGAAGACCCGTCCGTTGCGGTCCACCAGCAGCGACTCGCCGACCAGCCGCCGGTGGGCGATCCGCCGCGACTGCAGGGCGCGCACCTGCGTCCACGCCTCGCGCATCAGGGCGTCGGTGATCTCCTCGTCCTTCAGCGCGTCCAGCTGCCGGCCGCCGATGTGCTCATAGACCAGCATCACGGCGTCCGGGCCCAGTTCGGAGGTGGCGATCAGCTTCGGCGCGTTGGCCCCCGCGGCGATCGCCGCGTACGCGAGCAGCGCCTCCTGCTCCAGCGCCTGGCGCAGGGACAGCAGGCTGCGGCGCTGCGTGATGCCGCCGACCAGCGACAGCCGCCGCCAGGCCCGGTAGAAGAAGCCGTGCGCCTGCTGCTCGCGGTCCACCACCGTCACGTCCAGCGGCGGGCCGTCCTCCAGGGTGACCAGGTAGCCGCGGCCGCGGTCGGAGTCCGCGCTCTCCGGGCCCTCCTCCACCACGCGGCGCGCGGTCAGCGGCGCGAACCCGACCCGGCGCAGGCCCGCCAGCAGGTTCTGGCCGGTGGGGCGGACATTCGGCGAGCCGACCGCGTAGATCGTGCCGTTGGCGACGGTCCACCCGATCAGCAGGGTCAGTGCGATCGAGAAGGGCGTGGTGTACCCGCCGACCAGCACCGCGAACGCGTCCAGCAGCAGCACGACCCACAGGGCGACCCGCCAGCGCGGGCGTCTGGCCATGCCGGAGGCGGTGACGTACGCGATCACCGGGGCGAGGTAGCCCTGCACCGGGTCGGTCATGCCCAGGCCGCTCGGAGCGCCGTGCGAGAGCGCGTCGCGGATCGGGTCGGGGGCGCCGTTGGTGACCCACAGGTCGGTGGCGAGCGCGGCGCCGTGGGCCAGGACCGCCGCGAGCACGCCGTCCGCGATCCGCAGCCCGTCGCGCTTGATCAGCCGCTCCACGGCGAACGCCACGGGCACGATCAGCACCGCCACGCTCGCGGTGGTGCCGGTGAACGACGAGAAGAAGTCGGGGGCGCGCTCGGCGCCCTTGCTGATGTCGGTCTCGACACCGTTGGTGGTGGCGTGCGCGAAGCCCGCGACGGCCAGCACCACGCCGATGCCCAGCAGCCCCATGATGAAGCGCACCAGGTCGGCGGGGCGGTGCACCCGGGCGGCGAGCAGCGGTTCGTCCACGGACACGGCGTGCCGGGTGGCACCGGACGGTTCGGGTGGCGAGTCCTCCCGGTGCCGGCCCCCGCGGGAGCCGCTCCGGGGCGGTTCGGCGGCGGGCGGCACCTGGCCGCCGGGCGCCGGTCTCTCGCCGTCGTCGGGCCGCGACCCGGAGCCGTCCGGCGGCACCGGCTCGCTGCGCAGGAGCGCGTCGGACCCCGATCGGAAGGGTTCTTCCGGCACGCGGTGGGAGCCGTGCGGCCCGGTGGCGGGCGGCTGCTCGGCGCCGTCAGCGGGCTCCGGCCTCCCGGCGGGCGCCGCGGCATCCGGCTCCGGGGCGGACGAGGACAGCCCTCCGGAGGCGCCGGCGGCTCCTGCCGCTCCGTCGGCGCCCTGCTTGTCCCCGGTCGTCTCTTCTTGATCTCGTATCACCAGTCACCGCCCGGACGATGGTGGCATGCGCCGAGTGTGTGCGGAGCCGGAACCCCCCGGTGTCGGAGGTGTGCGGCAGGATGGGCCGGGTGAGCGAGGCAAGTGGTGCGGCCGGGACGGACGAGCTGGGTCCGTACGCCGAGAAGGTGCTGGACGCGGTGGATCTCATCCCGCCCGGCCGGGTCATGACGTACGGCGACGTGGCGGAGTGGGTGGGGGAGGGCGGCCCGCGCCAGGTCGGCCGGGTGATGGCGGAGTACGGCGCGATGGCCCCGTGGTGGCGCGTGGTGCGCTCCGACGGGGTGCTGCTGCCCGGGCACGAGCTGAGCGCCCTCGCCGAGTACCGCGCGGAGGGCACCCCGCTGCGCTCGGCCGGACCGGCCGCGGAGGGGCACGTACCGCGCCTGGACATGCGCCGGGCCCGCTGGGACGGCACGCCGGACCACCCCGGGTCCGCGCCCGGCGGCGGGACCGGGGGCGAGCCCGGGCCGGAGGGCGGCGCGGGCGGCGGATGACGGCCGGAGGGTCATGTCATCCAGCTTCCGCCATACGGGGGCAATGTGTGCCACGACCTGCCCGTACGGAGTACATTCCCTGACCACCACGAAACCGGCGAACCACGTGAACCCCTCTTCCCCTCTCCCTGGCGTTTCCGCCGGCAGCGCCTCCGCCGCCGCCGGGCGCGGCGCCCCGGCCGGCGACGCGCGCGCGACCCGCCCGGGCGTCGGAGGCTACCGGCTGGTGCGGACGCCCGCGGTGTCCGCCGCGCCTCCAGTGCTGGACGCGTCCCAGCGCGCTGTGGTTGAGCACGGGCAAGGACCACTTCTGGTGCTGGCCGGCCCCGGCACCGGGAAGACCACCACCCTGGTCGAGGCGGTGCTCGCGCGGGTACGGGCCGGCACCCCCGCCGACCGCGTGCTCGTGCTGACCTACGGCCGCGCCGCCGCCGTCGAGCTGCGCGACCGGATGGCGGCCCGCGCGCAGGAGGCCACCGGCAGCGCCACCGCCGCGCCGTCCGCCACCACCTTCCATTCCTTCTGCTACGCGCTGCTGCGCGCGCACCAGGACCCCGACACGTTCGCCGAACCCGTGCGGCTGATGTCCGGGCCCGAGCAGGACCTGATGGTCCGCGAGCTGCTCGCCGGGCAGGCCCGGCTCGCCCGCGAGGGCCGCGCCAAGGTGCGCTGGCCCGACGACCTGCGGGCCGCGCTCACCACCCGCGGCTTCGCCGACGAGGTGCGCGCCGTCCTCGCCCGCACCCGCGAACTCGGCCTCGCCCCGCGGGCGCTCGCCGACTTCGCCCGGCGCATCGGACGCCCCGACTGGCTCGCCGCCGCCGCCTTCCTCCAGGAGTACCTCGACGTCGCGGACCTCCAGGGCGTCATCGACTACACCGAGCTCGTGCACCGCGCGGTCCGCCTGGTGCACCGGCCCGAGGTGCACACCGAACTGGCCGGGCGGTACGACGCGGTCTTCGTCGACGAGTACCAGGACACCGACGCCGCGCAGGTCCGGCTGCTGCGCGCGATCGCCGGGCAGGGCCGCACCCTCGTCGCCTTCGGTGACCCCGACCAGTCGATCTACGCCTTCCGGGGCGCCGACGTGAACGGCATCCTCGACTTCTCCACGGCCTTCCCCGACCGGGCCGGCCGCCCGGCCCCGGTCCGCGTGCTCACCGGGAACCGCCGGGCCGGCGCCGCGCTGCTCACCGCCGCCGGGCAGCTCGCCGGGCGGATGGCGCTGCCCCGCCTGCCCGCCGCCGCGGCCCGCGCGCACCGCGCGCCCGCCGCGCAGCGCCCCGGCGGCGCCCTCGCGGTGCGCACCCATCCGACCCCGGGCGCCGAACTGGACGCCGTCGCCGACGCGTTGCGCCGCGCCCACCTGGAGGACGGCGTCCCCTGGTCCGACATGGCGGTGCTCACCCGCACCACCTCCGCGCTGCCGGGCCTGCGCCGCGCTCTCACCTCCGCCGGCGTGCCGGTCGACCTCGCCCCGTCCGCGACCCCCCTGCACGCCGACCCGGCGGTGGCACCGCTGCTGCTCGCGTTGCGCGTCGCGGCGGAGGCGGAGACGGCGGTACCCGCGGGGGCGCGGGAGGAGGCGCGGGAGGCCCCGGCGGGTTCGGGCGAGGGGAGCGGCGGCGTCAGCACCGGCGAGGATCCCGCGGAGGAGCAGGCCGTGGAGGAGCCGGCCGCACCGGGCGCGAAGGGCTCCTCGGGCGAGCCGGGCCCCTCGGCTGAGGAGGAGCCCCCGGGCGAGCAGGACCCGCCCCACGAGGATGACGGCCCGACCGCGCTCGCCCTCACCGTCGAGGACGCGCTGACGCTGCTCACCTCGCCGCTGGGCGGCATGGACTCGGCGGACCTGCGCAAGTTGGGGCGGGCGCTGCGCGAGGAGGAACGCACGGCCGGCCAGGCGGTGCCGCGCCCCTCGGACGCACTGATCGCGGACGCGGTCGCGCGGCCGGAGCGGCTGGCGGCGCACGACCCGGCGTACGCCCGGGGCGCCCAGCGGGTGGGCGCGCTGCTCGCCGCCGCCCGGGCCGGGCTGGCGGCCGGTGGCACCGTCGAGGACGCGCTGTGGGCGCTGTGGAACGGCTCGCCCTGGCCGGGACGGCTGGAGCGGGCCGCGCTGCGCGGCGGTCCGGCCGGGCGCAACGCCGATCGCGACCTGGACGCGGTGTGCGCGCTGTTCGAGACGGTCGCCCGGGCGGAGGAGCGTACCGGCGGCCGCGGGGCGCTGAACCTGATCGACGAACTGTCGTCGTTCGACATCGTGGCCGACACGCTCGGCGGGCGCGGCATAGCGCCCGACGCCGTACGCCTGATGACCGCGCACCGGGCGAAGGGCCTGGAGTGGCCGCTCGTCGTCGTCCCCGGGGTGCAGGAGGGCGTGTGGCCGGACCTGCGCCGCCGGGGCTCGCTGCTGGAGGCGGACCGGATCGGCCGCGACGGGCTCGCGCCGCCGCTGACCCCGGGCGCGCTGCTCGCTGAGGAGCGCCGGCTGTTCTACGTCGCGGTGACCCGTGCCCGGGACCGGCTGCTGGTGACCGCGGTGCGGTCCGCGGCGGACGACGGCGACCAGCCCTCCCGCTTCCTCGCCGAGCTCGGGGTGGAGCCCGTGCACGCCGGCCACCGCACCCGCCGCCCGCTCGCGGTCGCCGCCCTCGTCGCGGAACTGCGGGCGACCACCGTGGACCCCGCCGCGTCCCCCGCACTGCGGGACGCCGCCGCCCACCGGCTGGCCCGGATGGCCGCGCTCACCGACGAGGGCCACGCGCTGGTCCCCACCGCGCACCCCGACCGCTGGTGGGGCCTGTACGAGCCGACCCGCTCGGCCGCGCCGGTCCGCGACCGGGACCAGCCGGTCGTGCTGTCCGGCAGCGCCCTCGACCAGCTCGCCAACACCTGCGCGCTGCAGTGGTTCCTGGGCCGAGAGGTCAAGGCCGACCCCCCGTCGACGGCCGCGCAGGGCTTCGGCAACGTGGTGCACGTCCTCGCCGACGAGGTGGCCTCGGGCCGCGCCCCCGCCGACCTCGACGTGCTGATGGCCCGGCTGGACTCGGTGTGGGACGCGCTGGCCTTCGACGCGCCCTGGAAGTCCCGCCAGGAGAAGGAGAATGCCCGCGCCGCCCTGGAGCGCTTCCTGCACTGGCACGTCATGGAGCGCGGCCGCAAGCCGGTCGCGGGGGAGCACGCCTTCGACGTGACTTTGGAGGCCGGCGACGCGCAGGTGCGCATCCGCGGCAGCATGGACCGGGTGGAGACCGACGCCGAAGGACAGGCGTACGTCGTGGACTTCAAGACCGGCCGGGCCAAGCCCACCGCGAAGGAGGTGGCCCGGCACCCCCAACTCGCGGTCTACCAGCTCGCCGTCCGCGAGGGCGCGGTCGACCCGCTCTTCGGCGGGGTCCGTCCCGCTCCCGGTGGCGCCGAACTCGTCCAGCTCCGGCTCGGCGCCACCCGCAAGGAGGGCGGCGACGCGTTCCCGGCGATCCAGCGGCAGGAGCCGGTGGAGGGGGAGTGGGCGCAGGACCTGCTCGCGGAAGCGGCCGGACGGGTGCTGGACGAGCGCTTCACGCCGGCGGCCGGCCACCACTGCGCGCACTGCGCCTTCCGCTCCGCGTGCACCGCCCGGCCGGAGGGGCGGCAGGTCGTCGAGTGAGCGCGGCGGTCGTGGAGCGGGCGCGGCGGTCCGGGGGAGGCGGCCGGGATCCGCGTGACGGCCTGTGGATAACCGAAAGCAGACGGTCGCAGCCCGGCGCTATGGTGTGTACAGACCAAGGGGAGACTGGGTTCGTGTCGCTGGCAGCGTGCGCCCCCGGGGGGATTCGAGGGGGCGGCCATGGCGGCCACACGCAGGATTTCGGCGGCGCTGATCGCGGTCGCGGCGGCCGCGGCCGTGCTCACCGGGTGCGGCGGGGACGACGACTCGGCCGGCGACCCGATCGTGGCGCCGGCCGGCACGCTCGAGCAGACCGGGCCGTTCGCGGGGGAGAGCGCCGACCAGATCCTGTCGGACGCGGAAGCGGCGACGAACACCGCTTCCTCCCTGACGGTCGACATCCGCGGCACCGACGACGGCGGCGGCAAGGCGCACCTCACCGCCGCGATCACCGCCAGCGGCAAGTGCGCGGCCTCCGTCGAGACCGACGGCGAGAGCCCGACGCAGGTCATCGGTGTCGACGAGAAGTACTACTTCAAGGGCGACGCCGCGTACTGGGAGGACGTCGGCGGCAGCCACGGCGACGAACTTGCCCAGGCCTTCGGCGGCAAGTGGGTCGAGGTGCCCGCCGACGAGTCCGACCAGTTCGACCAGTTCTGCAATCTGCACGACCTGCTCGCCTCGGACGACGACTCGCCGATCACCAAGGGTGCCCCGACCACGCACTACGGTCAGCCGGTGGTCCCGCTCAGGGAGCAGGACGACGACGAGGGCGACGGCCCGAGCGTGCTCTACGTCGCTGCCGAGGGCACCCCGTACATCCTCGGAGTGGAGAGCGAAAACCTGGGCACCATCCGCTTCACCGACTTCGACAAGGCGCCCGAGATATCCGCGCCCCCGGCCCGCGACACCGTCGACCCGCGTTCGGTCGGCGGGGACCTGCCGAGCTTGTCGGTCTGACCCCACCGCCGGTGTCGTCCCCGACCCGCGGCCCGGTGATGCGTGTCGGCCCGGCCGGATAGCCTCACCTGGTGGCAAACCGTGTCAACCGTCCCGAGCAGCTCAAGGAGCTGCTGGGTATCCCCTTCACCGCCGAGCAGATGGCCTGCATCACCGCGCCGCCGGCTCCCGCGGTGATCGTGGCCGGGGCGGGCTCGGGGAAGACCACGGTGATGGCCGCACGCGTGGTGTGGCTGGTCGGCACCGGGCAGGTGGCGCCGGACCAGGTGCTGGGCCTGACCTTCACCAACAAGGCCGCCGCGGAGCTGTCCGAGCGGGTACGGAGGGCGCTGGCCCGCGCGGGCATCACCCCGGGCGAGGCGGACGGCCCCCCGCACCCCGGCCAGGACCCGGACCGGATGCCGGGCGACCCGCAGATCTCGACGTACCACGCGTTCGCCGGGCAGTTGCTGAAGGACCACGGCATGCGGATCGGCCTGGAGCCGAGCGCGCGGCTGCTGGCCGACGCGACCCGGTTCCAGCTGGCGGCGAAGGTGCTGCGGGCCGCGCCCGGCCCGTACCCGGCGCTGACCAAGGGGCTGCCCACGCTCGTCGGCGACCTGCTCGCGCTGTCCGGGGAGCTCTCGGAGCACCTGGTGGCCGCCGAGCGGCTGCGGGCCCACGACGGCCGGCTCGCCGCCCGGCTCGCGGAGCTCGATCCCGGCAAGCGCGGCTACGCCTGGGTGAAGGACGTGGCGCAGACCACCGCCGCCCGCCGCGACCTCGCCGAACTCGCCGCTGCCTACCGGCAGGAGAAGGCGGGCCGCGACCTGCTGGACTTCGGCGACCAGATCGCCCTGTCCGCCGAGCTGGCGCAGGGCCGCCCGGAGGTCGGCGCGATCCTGCGCGACCAGTACCGGGTGGTGCTGCTGGACGAGTACCAGGACACTTCGGTGGCGCAACGGCTGCTGCTGGCCGGGCTGTTCGGCGGCGGCTCCGGGCACGCGGTGACCGCGGTCGGCGACCCCTGTCAGGCGATCTACGGCTGGCGCGGCGCCTCGGTGGCGAACCTCGACGACTTCCCGCGGCACTTCCCGCACGCCGACGGGCGGCCTGCCGACCGCTACTCGCTGAGCGAGAACCGCCGTTCGGGCGGGCGGCTGCTCGACCTCGCCAACACCCTCGCGGTCGAGCTGCGCGCCCGGCACGAAGGGGTCGAGGCGCTGCGTCCGGCCCCCGGCGCCGAGCGCGACGGCGTCGTGCGCTGCGCGCTGCTGCCCACCCAGCAGGAGGAGACCGACTGGCTCGCCGACTCCGTCGCCCACCTGGTGCGCACCGGCACCCCGCCCGGCGAGATCGCGGTGCTGTGCCGCACCGCGACCCACTTCGCGGGCATCCACGCGGCACTGGTGGCCCGGGACGTGCCGGTCGAGGTGGTCGGGCTGTCCGGGCTGCTGCACCTGCCCGAGGTCGCCGACCTCGTCGCCACCTGCGAGGTGCTGCACGACCCGACCGCGAACGCGGCCCTGGTACGGCTGCTGACCGGCCCGCGCTGGCGGATCGGCCCGCGTGACCTGGCACTGCTCGGCCGGCGCGCTCGGCAGCTGGTGCGGCACGGCCCCGGGGCGGGCGGCGAGGACAGCGAGGACACGGACCGGCTCGCGGCGGCCGTGGAGGGCGTCGACCCGGCCGAAGTGCTGTCGCTGACCGACGCCCTCGAGACGTTCCTGGACGCGGAGCCGGGCGACGAACTGCCGTTCTCCGCCGAGGCGCGGGTGCGGTTCGCGCGGATGGCCGCCGAGATACGGGAGCTGCGCCGGTCGCTGGCCGACCCGCTGATGGACGTGCTGCACCGGGTGCTCGCCGTCACCGGCCTCGAAGTCGAACTGGCCGCGTCCCCGCACGCCCTGGCCGCCCGCCGCCAGGAGACGCTGCACGCCTTCCTCGACGTGGCGGCGTCCTTCGCCGCGCTGGACGGGGAGGCGACCCTGCTGGCGTTCCTCGGGTTCCTGCACACCGCGGCGGAGTACGAGAAGGGGCTGGACAGTTCGCTGCCCGGCGGCGAGGACACGGTGAAGGTGCTCACCGCGCACAAGGCCAAGGGTCTGGAGTGGGACGTCGTCGTGGTGCCCGGGCTGGTCGCCAAGGGCTTCCCCAGCGAGCGCGGCCGCGAGCTGTGGCCGCTCAACGCCAAGGTGCTGCCGCACGGCCTGCGCGGTGACGCCGAGACCCTCCCGGAGGTGGAGACGTGGACCCGCGCCGGGCTCGACGGCTTCCGCGACGCGATGAAGGAGCACCAGCGCATCGAGGAGCTGCGGCTCGGCTACGTCACCTTCACCCGGCCGCGCTCCCTCCTGCTCGGGTCCGGGCACTGGTGGGGGCCGACGCAGTCCCGGCCGTTCGGGCCGTCGGCGTTCCTCGACGCCCTGCGCGCGCACTGCGAGGCGGGCCACGGCGAGATCGAGGTCTGGGCCGAACCCCCGGCCGAGGACGCCGACAACCCGTCCCTCGCCTCCGCCACCGAACCCCCCTGGCCGCTGCCCCTCGACCCGACCGCCCTGCGCCGGCGCCGGCACGCCGCGACGACGGTCCTCGCGCAGATCGACGCCGCCCGCGCGGACGCCTCCGAGGCCCCCCTCCTCCCGCACCCGACCCGCCCGCCTTCCCCCCGGCCCGCCCTGCCCCCGCAATCCACCCGGGAGCAGGACGCGCCCGATCCGGCCGAGCCCGGGAAGGCGGAGCCCGACGGGCCCGAGGGTCCCGGCCCCGCCGATCCCCGCCTCGACCCCGACGACTCCCGCCTCGTCGCCGCCTGGGACCGCGACCTCACCGCCCTCACCGGCGAACTGCGCCGCGCTCGCGCCACGCTCCACGACGTGCCCCTCCCGCGTACTCTCACGGCCACCCAGCTCATCCGGCTGGCGGCCGACCCCGACGGCCTCGCCCGCGACCTGGCCCGCCCGCTGCCGCGACCGCCGGCCCCCGCCGCCCGCCGCGGCACCCGCTTCCACGCCTGGGTGGAGTCCCGCTTCGACGCCCGCCCGCTCTTCGCGCCCGAGGACCTTCCGGGCATCGAGCCCGGCGACGACATCGCCGACGAGCAGGACCTCGCCGCCCTCAAGGACGCCTTCCTGCGCAGCCCGTACGCCGACCGCGTCCCCTACCGCGTCGAGGCGCCCTTCACGCTCACCCTCGCCGGGCGGCTGATCCGCGGCCGGATAGACGCCGTGTACCGGGAGCAGCGGCCGCCCGCCGACCCCGCCGGCACCCAGGCCGCCGACCCGGACGCGTACGAGATCGTGGACTGGAAGACGGGTCACCGGCCGGACGCCGCCGACCCGCTCCAGCTCGCGATCTACCGGCTGGCCTGGGCCGAGCAGCAGGGCGTCCCCGTCGAACGGGTGCGAGCGGCCTTCCTGCACATCCGGAGCGGCACGCTGGTGCGGCCCGCGGACCTGCCGGACCGGGAGGCGCTGGAACGGCTGCTCAGCTCCGACCCGCCGGCGCGGCCGGTACGCTGAAAGCCATGCGCACGACCCCGGACAACGCCGTCCACCCGCAGCCCGTCCGCCCGCAGTCCGCCGACCCCGGCCCGTACATCGCCGAGCACGCGGACGGCTTCCTCGCCGCGCTCAAGGACTGGCTCCGCATCCCGTCCGTCTCCGCCGACCCGGACCATGCCCCCGACGTCCGCCGCAGCGCCGAGTGGCTCGCGGCGGCGCTGACCGACACCGGCTTCCCGGTGGCGGAGGTCTGGGAGACCGAGGGCGGCCCCGCGGTGTTCGCGGAGTGGCCGAGCGGGGAGGCGGACGCCCCGACGGTGCTGGTCTACGGGCACCACGACGTGCAGCCCGCCGCCCGGGAGGACGGCTGGGCGACCGACCCGTTCGAGCCGGTGGAGCAGGAGGGGCGGCTGCGGGCGCGCGGCGCCGCCGACGACAAGGGCCAGGTCTTCCTGCACACCCTGGGGCTGCGCGCGCACCTGTCGGCGACCGGCCGCACCGCCCCCGCCGTGAACGTGAAGCTCCTGGTCGAGGGCGAGGAGGAGTCCGGTTCGCCGCACTTCCTGGCCCTGATCAGGAAGCACGCCGACCGGCTCGGCTGCGACACCGTGATCGTCTCCGACACCGGCATGTGGGCCGAGGACACCCCGACCGTGTGCACCGGCATGCGCGGGCTGGTCGACGGCCAGATCGACCTGTTCGGGCCGGACCAGGACATCCACTCGGGATCGTTCGGCGGCGCGGTGCCGAACCCGGCCACCGAGGCCGCCCGGCTGGTCGCCGCGCTCCACGACGAGGACCGCCGGGTGGCGATACCCGGGTTCTACGACGGCGTGGTGGAACTGACCGAGCGGGAGCGCGCACTGCTGGCGGAGCTGCCGTTCGACGAGGCGGGATGGCTGCGCACCGCACGGTCGCACGCCGCGCTCGGCGAGCGCGGCCACAGCACGCTGGAGCGGATCTGGGCCCGGCCGACCGCCGAGATCAACGGCATCCACGCCGGCTACGGCGGGCCGGGCGGCAAGACCATCGTGCCGTCCAGCGCGCAGATCAAGTTCTCCTTCCGGCTGGTGGCGGGCCAGGACACCGCCCGGGTGCGGCAGCTCGTCACCGACTGGGTGGCCGCCCGGCTGCCCGACGGCATCCGGCACGAGATCCGCTTCTGGGGCGACGGCACCCGCCCGTGCCTGACGCCGCTGGACCACCCGGCGCTGCGCTCGCTGGTCCGCGCGATGGGCCGGGCCTTCGACCAGGAGATCAGGTACACCCGGGAAGGCGGCTCGGGACCGGCCGCCGACCTCCAGGACGTCCTGGGCGTTCCCGTCCTGTTCCTGGGAATTTCCGTGCCGTCCGACGGTTGGCATTCGGTGGACGAGAAAGTGGATCTCGATCTGCTCCTCAAGGGTGTCGAGACCGCGGCGCACCTGTGGACGGAACTCGCCGCCGACTGGGCGGCCGAACCCTGGCCGAGCCGACGGTGAGCACCGCAGACCCTCGGCGTACGGCTCATGCCGCCCGCACCACACGCACCGCAAAGGGGAGTTGGGAAGACGCCTTGACCGAACTCGACGCGACATCGAAGCCGCTGAGCCTGACCTATGCCGGAGTGGACCGCGCGGCCCACCACCGCCTGGACGAGGCGTGGCTCGCGGCTGCCTGGAGCCACCCCACCACCCGCGTCTTCGTCGTCTCCGGGGGCCAGGTGCTGGTCGAGGACACCCCGGACGGGGTCGAACTCGTCATGACCCCGGCCTTCGACGCCCCCGAGACCGAGCAGCACCGCTACTTCCTGGGGATCGACGACGAGGGCGTGCGCTACTTCGCGCTCCAGAAGGACTCCCTGCCCGGCCGGATGGACGAACCGGCCCGCCCGGCCGGACTGCGCGAGGTCGGCGGGCTGCTCTCGCCGCTCGAGGCCGGGCTGATGGTGCACGCCGTCGCGCTGGAGAACTGGCAGCGCATGCACCGCTTCTGCTCCCGCTGCGGCGAACGCACCGTCATCGCCGCCGCGGGCCATATCCGCCGCTGCCCCGCCTGCGGGGCCGAGCACTACCCGCGCACCGACCCGGCCGTGATCATGCTGGTCACCGACGACGAGGACCGCGCCCTGCTCGGCCGCCAGGTGCACTGGCCCGAGGGCCGCTTCTCCACCCTCGCGGGCTTCGTCGAGCCGGGCGAGTCCATCGAGCAGTCGGTGCGCCGCGAGGTGTTCGAGGAGGCCGGGGTCACCGTCGGCGCAGTCTCCTACGTGGCCAGCCAGCCCTGGCCGTTCCCCTCCAGCCTCATGCTCGGCTTCATGGCCCAGGCCACCTCGGCCGACATCCACGTCGACGGCGAGGAGATCCACGAGGCCCGCTGGTTCTCCCGCGACGACCTGCGCGCCGCCTTCGAGTCCGGCGAGGTGCTGCCGCCCTACGGCATCTCGATCGCGGCCCGGCTGATCGAGCTGTGGTACGGCAAGCCGCTGCCGCGGCAGGGGGGCACGCCGGCGACGTAGCGGCGGAAGCCGGTCGCGCGGCGGAGCCGGTGGTTCCGCCGCGCAGCCGGCTCAGGGCAGTTGGGTCGGCGGCGTGGGCGGGACCGGGGTCAGGTTCGGCGTGCGGGGGGCTTCGGGCGACGGGGTCGGCGCGGAGTCCCGGCCGGAGGTCGGCAGGACGGCCACCGGACCGGCGTCGATCTCGTCGCGCAGCACGCCGTAGACCACCCCGTCGCGCCAGCGCCCGTCGCGGAACACCACGCTGCGCAGCACTCCCTCGCGGGTGAATCCCGCCTTCTCCAGGGCGCGCTGCTCGGCGGCGTTCTCCAGGTCGGTGTCCGCCTCGATCCTGACGGCCGGGGTGTGCGCGAACAGGTAGCGCACGAGCAGTTCCTGGGCCCGGGTGCCGACTCCTCGCCCGCGCGCCTGCGGCAGCAGCTGGATACCGATGTTCCAGTAGGACGAGTGGGGCATCACCACCACCCTCCGCCACGAGACGAAACCGAGCGCTGTCTCCCCGGAGACCACCATCAACTGGCCCCCGTCCTCGCCGAGGAGCCCGTTCTCCGCGAACCGGCGGCGCCACTTGGCGGGATCCTGCCATCCGAACCACTGGAACGGCCCGGTGCTCTCGGGGCTCTGCGTGCACTGCTCGAGTACGGGCAGGTCCTCCTCGCGGGCGGCGCGCAGTTCCACGGAATTCTCGGTCACCCGGACCACCCTAGGGCCTGACCCCCGGCTCGTCCCCGCTCATCCCCTCGTCGCTCATCCCCTCGTCCCGGCCCCCGGCGCGGTGCTCAGCCCAGCGAGCGGGCGTTCGCCGCCGCCATCCGCGCGGCCAGCTCCTCGCGGGGCGTGATCCGCCGCACCGCGGGCAGCGGCGCCTCCCACACCCGTCCGGTCGCCAGCGCCCTCAACCGCACCCGCCCGCACGCGACGCCCAGCACCAGACCGAGACGCTGCACCTGGGTGTCACGCGCCACCTGTCCGACTTCCGGGGGAAATGCGCTTGGCTCGTCCATGAGGGGGCTCCGCGGCGGGTGATGCACTCCGACTGTGTCCGCCATGGACGGTAGTGAGCAACGCCACTGCCGCGAGGGGGAGTTGAGGGAGATTTGAGGCTGACGGGCCAGCCGGGCCGGAAGGCGCGGGCGGACTTCCGATGCTCCTACTGCGGGTCCTGGTACCCCTGCGCGTGGAGGATCCGGTCGATACGGGCGCGGTGGGCCGCCTCCCACGCGTCGAGAGTCTCGGCGGACTCCTTCGCGAGCTTCGCGCGGGCGTCGAGGAGCAGCTGGGGGCCGCGGGCGCGGGGCGCGACCACGATGCCCTCCTCGTCGGCCACGACGATGTCACCGGCGTCCACCTGGACGCCGCCGCAGGTCACGCGGGCGTTGAGCGGCTCGACGACCGACTTGCCGCCGGGGATGGGGATCACTCCGCGCGCGAAGACGGGGAAGCGGGAGGCGCGGATCTCGGCGAGGTCGCGGATCACGCCGTCGATCACGAAGGCGGCGATCCCGTTGCGCTGGGCGACCGCGCAGACGTTGCCGCCGGCGACCGCGTAGTCCACGTCGCCCGCCTCGACGACGATCACGGAGCCGGCCGGGGCGCGGTGGATGGCCGCGTGCAGCATCAGGTTGTCGCCGGCGGGGCAGCGCACGGTGAAGGCCGGACCGGCGACCTGGGGCATGTCCGGCCACAGCGGCCGGATGCCGATGTCCATGACCTGCGCGCGTCCGAGGAAGTCGGCGAGGGTGGTCGGCGGTATGTCCCGGAAGCCGGCGGCGTCATCCATGCCCAGGACCGTAGCACCGGGTCAGGCAGCGCCTCGGGAGCCCTCGGCGGTGCCTGCGGGGCGCCGCCGAGGAGCGTGGCTCGACGTCGCTCGGATCGCGACGCCGCCGGGATCGCGGCGTCCCCGGTGCCGAATGCGGCCCGGGGACGTACGCGAACGGTGGCGGCGGCAGGTCAGGCGCTGAGCGCCTGGGAGACCTGGGCGAGGCTGGGGTTGGTCATCGTGGACTGCTTGCCGCTGGGCGCCACCACGAGCACGGTCGGCACCGTCTGGTTGCCGCCGTTGGCCTGCTCCACGAACTTCGCGGACTCCGGGTCCTGCTCGATGTTGATCTCGGTGTACGCGATGCCCTCCCGGTCGAGCTGGCTCTTGAGCCGGCGGCAGTAGCCGCACCAGGTGGTGCTGTACATCGTCACGGTGCCCGACATGTCGTGATCCGCTCCTCGTCCAAGAGTGCTCGGCTTCCTGCGTCCGGGAACACCGGACGAGGCGACTTCATTCCGTGGAACGCCCCGGTGGCCCGCGCACATTCCACTCGTGCCCCGGCCGTGGTGCCGCCCAGCCGGGACACGAGCGTACGGGCCCGCTCCGGCGCGAACGGACCCGGAGGGACGGGAGGGCGCCAGGGACCGACGGACGCAGGGGGACGGGGAGGAGCGGGGGCCCGAGGGACGCGGACGGACGGTGAAGCCCGGTGAAGCCTGTGGACAACCCCGCCGGGGTGTCGCCGGAACCTGGCACAGTGGCGGGGTGACTGCGACAACCCACGACTCGCTCTTCCCCGCGATGCCCGACTCCGCGGACGCGGTGCTCGACGGACTCGACCCCGAGCAGCGCGCCGTCGCCACGGCGCTGCACGGTCCGGTGTGCGTGCTGGCCGGCGCCGGCACCGGCAAGACCCGGGCGATCACCCACCGGATCGCGTACGGCGTGCGGGCGGGCGTCCTGCAGCCCTCGACCGTGCTCGCCGTGACGTTCACCGCTCGGGCCGCGGGGGAGATGCGCGGGCGGCTGCGGCAGCTCGGCGCGGGCGGGGTGCAGGCACGGACGTTCCACGCCGCCGCGCTGCGGCAGTTGCAGTACTTCTGGCCACGCGCCATCGGCGGCGAGATGCCGCGCATCCTTGAGCGCAAGGTCCAGCTCGTCGCGGAGGCGGGCGCACGCTCCCGGATCCGGCTGGACCGCAGCGAGCTGCGCGACGTGACCGGCGAGATCGAGTGGTGCAAGGTCACCCAGACGGTGCCGGAGGACTACCCCGCCGTGGCCGCCAAGACCTCGCGCGACGTGCCGCGCGACCCGGCCGAGGTGGCGCGGATCTACGCGACGTACGAGCAGCTCAAGCGCGACCGCGGACTGATCGACTTCGAGGACGTGCTGCTGCTGACCGTCGGCGTCCTCCAGGACCGCCCGGACGTGGCGGACACCGTCCGCTCGCAGTACCAGCACTTCGTGGTGGACGAGTACCAGGACGTCAGCCCGCTCCAGCAGCGCCTGCTGGAGCTGTGGCTCGGCGGCCGGGGGAACCTGTGCGTGGTCGGCGACGCCTCGCAGACGATCTACTCGTTCACCGGCGCGACCCCGGACTTCCTGCTCGGCTTCCGCACCCGCCACCCGGACGCCACCGTGGTCAAGCTGGTGCGCGACTACCGCTCCACCCCCCAGGTCGTCGGCCTGGCCAACGGCCTGCTCAGCCAGGCCCGCGGACACGCCGCCGCCCACCGGCTGGAGCTGGTCTCGCAGCGCGAGTCCGGCCCCGACCCCGCCTACACCGAGTACCCGGACGAGCCCGCCGAGGCCGAGGGAGCCGCCCGCCGGATCAGGGACCTGATCGACTCCGGGGTGCGCCCCAGCGAGATCGCGGTGCTCTACCGGATCAACGCCCAGTCGGAGGTGTACGAACAGGCGCTCGCCGACGCCGGGGTGCCCTACCAGCTGCGCGGCGCCGAGCGGTTCTTCGAGCGGCCCGAGGTGCGCGAGGCGGGCATGCTGCTGCGCGGGGCGGCCCGCGCAGCCGCCGACCCGGGGGAGGAGCGGGAGACGATCCCGCAGCAGGTGCGCGCGGTGCTCAGCTCGCGCGGCTGGGCGTCGGAGCCGCCCGCGGGATCGGGCGCGGTACGCGACCGCTGGGAGTCGCTGGCGGCGCTGGTGCGGCTGTCGGAGGACTTCACCGCGGCCCGGCCCGGCGCGGAGCTGTCCGACTTCGTCACCGAGCTCGACGAGCGGGCCAACGCGCAGCACGCCCCGACGGTGGAGGGCGTCACCCTCGCCTCGCTGCATGCCGCGAAGGGGCTGGAGTGGGATGCGGTGTTCCTGGTCGGCCTGACCGAGGGCACCCTGCCGATCACCCACGCCAAGACCGACGAGCAGGTCGAGGAGGAGCGCCGGCTGCTGTATGTCGGGGTCACCCGGGCCCGGCTGCACCTGTCGCTGTCGTGGGCGCTGTCGCGCTCGCCGGGCGGCCGCGGCGGGCGGCGCCCGTCCCGCTTCATGGACGGGCTGCGGCCGGGTTCGGCGCCGCGCGGTGCCCGGCGCGGAGCGGGCGGCCAGGGCGGCGTCGAGCGCGGCTCGGGCGGGCGCAGCAAGCGGCGCGGCCCGGTGCTCTGCCGGGTGTGCGGCCGGACCCTGTCGGAGGCCGGCGAGATCAAGCTGATGCGGTGCGAGGACTGCCCCTCCGACCTCGACGAGGCGCTATACGACCGGCTGCGCGGCTGGCGGATGGAGCAGGCCAAGGCCCTCGGCCAGCCCGCGTACTGCGTCTTCACCGACAAGACGCTGCTGGCCATCGCCGAGGTCCGGCCGTCGGACGAACAGGGGCTCGCCGCCATCCCCGGCGTGGGCGCCCGCAAGCTCGACAAGTTCGGCGCCGACGTGCTGGCACTGTGTTCCGGGGTGGAGCCCGGGGAGGAATACGACGCTCCGGATGAAGGAGTGGAAGAGGCCGTTCCGGGTGGCCCGGAGGAGGCCGCGGAATCTTCTTCGGAAGAAGCCGAAAAATAGTTTGCGCATCCCGCGGGAATCCTCATAGCCTGCGGGAGCACGGTCGAGAGCGGGTCTTCCAAGAGCCGCCAAGACTGTGATGTACTAGGCAAGTCCGGTCCACTGCCCTTACGAGACGCCGAGAGGAGGCGAGCACAGTGAGCAGCAACATCACCATCACCAAAGTGACCGATCGTCCGGTCGCGGCCGCCGCCTGCTCGCTCGACGTCTCCCTTGTCTCGCTGCGTGGCGCCGGCCTGTCCCTCGCCTCTGCTCTGCTGCCGGTTCTCCCGGTGCGCGAGCGGAGTGAGCGACCGACCGGGGCGCCTGCGGTAGCGGCGGCGAAGGCACAGGCGACTGCCTATGCCTTTACCTCTGCGGCTGCCGGCGCCGGCGCCAAGGGCGCGACGACTGCCGAAGGCGGCGCCCATGGCATCAATGGCGCCAAGGCCTCCGGACTGGGGATCGGACAGCAGCAGAAGAAGACGCAGCACGGTATGTGGGCCTACCGCGGGCCTGAACCCTGGAGCGATCCAACCTGACAGCGAGTCAGGTCGGCACCTTCAGGGCCGCGGAATCCCACACCGGGAACCGCGGCCCTTCTGTTTTCTCCCACCGGAGATCGCTGTCTTCCCGACAGACATGACAGACACAACCGAAGACCGGCCCACCGGCCGGACCGACAGACGAGGAACGACACCGTGCATTCCGCCCCGCACGCCACGTCCGGACTTCACCCCGACCTGACCGGGACGCCCACCGGCGACCTCACTGACCACCCTCCCCTCGGCCCCGCCGGGGGAGCTCCCAGCGCAGACCCTCCGGAGAACACCTTGCTGCCCCTCACCGAGCTCGACGACGAGATCGAGCGACTCGGCGTGCCCGTCCCGTGCCGGACCTACGACCCCGAGGTCTTCTTCGCGGAGTCCCCGGCCGACGTCGAGTACGCCAAGTCCCTCTGCCAGACCTGTCCGGTCCGCGAGGCCTGCCTCGCCGGTGCCAAGGACCGCCGCGAGCCCTGGGGTGTCTGGGGCGGCGAGCTGTTCATCCAGGGCGTGGTCGTGCCCCGCAAGCGGCCGCGTGGCCGTCCGCGCAAGAACGCTGTCGCGGCATGAGCACCCGCGGCATGCTCCGCAACCGGCCCGGCACCATCGACCGACCGCTGACGCACGACCCGAAGCACCACGACTCCAAGAATCAGGCCCCGATGACCACTTTCCGCACCGATCAGCCCGCACGTACTTCCGACGCGTTCGCGTCGAACCAGAACAGGAACCTCGAAATGCAACTCATGCCAGAAGCTCTGGCTCGTGCCCATATGCAACAGCGACTGCGCGAGGCCGAACACGAACGAAGGTCGCAACGTCTGCTCGCCGCCCGCCGGCTCCAGCGCCGTGCCGAGCGCGCCTCGCTGCGCGCCCGCCGTGCACTGGCCATGGCGGTCATGCAGTAGCCGACGCGCACGCGACCGCACTCGCGCGGTAGCCGTGATGCAGTAATCGCGTCCAGGCAATCGCGAAGCGACGCTGACCACGTACGATCCCGCGGGACCGGTCCCACCAGGACCGGTCCCGCGGTGCGTTGGCGCGACGGGACCGGCGGGCGCGGAGGTATCGTCGCCCGGTGGATCAGAACCCCCCTCAGACCACGACGACGGGTACGCCGTCCCGCACGACGACCACGCCGCCCGCGACGACCGCCATGCCGTCCCCGCTCTCCCGCGCGGCGTGCGGTCGCTGCGGCGCGACGGCCGAGGGCCTGCCGCTGACCTGGATCTGCTCGGTCGAGAACGGTCGCCGTGTGCACTTCTGCGACGCCTGCGCCCGCAAGCACCTGCGCAGCATCGAGGGCCGCCTCGACTCCGCCTGGTGGTAGCTCACGCCGACGCCTCGGTCCCCTCCGGATCGAATCCCGGCAGCCATTCCCGCAACTCCGCGCGCAGCCGCACTCGGGCGCCGAGCTGGCACAGCACCCCGACCGTGCTCAACGTCACCCGGTGGATCAGCAGGTACGACGGGGGCAGGTTCAACTGCTTGCCCAACTGGTGCGCGGGCGAACGCGGATCGGCGATCCTGGCCGCCTGCGCCCGCATCCACGCCCGGTCGAACCCGAACTCCTCGCGCCCGGCCGGCTCGATGATCGGCCGCAGGTAGTCGAGGACGGCTTCCGCGTCCAGGTTGATCGTCGGCTTGACGAAGCCCTCCGCCCGCAGCATCCGGTAGACCTCGTCCGCCTCGTCGGCCAGTGCCAGGCGCAGCGCGGTGCCGATCGGCAGCGGCAGCCCCTCCGGCAACCGGTCGACGGTGCCGAAGTCCAGCACGCCCAGCCGCCAGCCCTCGGCCGGGCCGTCGTCGGTGAGCAGCCGGAAGTTGCCCGGGTGCGGGTCGGCGTGCAGCAGCCCGGTCCTGGCCGGTCCGGCGAACAGGAAGTGCGCCAGCAACTGCCCGGCCCGGTCCCGCATCTCCTGGCTTCCGCCCGAGATCACCTCGGAGAGCGGCACCCCGTCCATCCACTCGGTGACCAGCACCTGGTCCGCCTGGTGGACGACATCCGGCACCTCGACGTCGGGGTCGCCGGCGAACTCCACCGCGTGCGCGTGCTGGGACCGGGCCTCCAGCGCGTAGTCCAGCTCCTCCGCCACCCTGGCTCGCAATTCCGCCAGCAGCGGCTTCACGTCCATCCCCGGCACCAGCGGGCCGAACAGCCGTGCCACCCGGCCGAGTTGCGACAGGTCGGACAGCAGCGCGTCCCCGGCCCCCGGGTACTGGACCTTCACCGCGACCTGGCGGCCGTCGCTCCACACCGCCCGGTGCACCTGCCCGATCGACGCGGCCGCGGCCGGGGTGTCCTCGAACGTGTCGAACATCGCGCGCCAGTCCTTGCCGAGCTGCTCGGCCAGCACCCGGTGCACGGTGCGGGCCGGCATCGGCGGGGCGGCCTCCTGGAGCTTGGTGAGCGCCGCCCGGTACGGCCCGGCGATGTCCTCCGGCAGCGCCGATTCGAAGACCGAGAGGGCCTGCCCGAACTTCATCGCGCCGCCCTTCAGCTCGCCGAGCACCTTGAAGAGCTGTTCGGCGGTGCGCTCCTGCAACTCGCTCGCGACCTCGTCAGCCGGTCGGCCGCCCAACCTCTTGCCCAGCCCGAGCGTCGCCCGCCCGGCGAAGCCCAGAGGAAGCGCGGCCAGCTTCGCGGTGCGAGTCACCGCCTTGCGCGGAAGATCAGACATGCGCCCCCTCATTTCCCGTCGGTCACATGGCCATTGTGCCCCGCCGGGCCGCCGCCCGACCGAGCCGATCAGGACCTACTGCCTGCGACGGGCGGTCCGGGGAAGCCCTCGCGCCGCCTCCGGACCCTCCTTTCGGGCCCGCCCGCACGGCGCCGCCCCGGGCCTGTCCGCCCGCCCGGCCCGCCGCGAGCCGGCGCCCACTGCGGCCCTTACCCCCCGATGTGTGCGAGACGAGGCCTGACGCCCGACCCCGTCCACACTCCTCTCGGTGTCCCGGCGGCGGTACTCACGGTGGCCCCCGCGCCAAACCCGGCGGCGGGTGCGGGCACCGTGGCTGCGGTGCCCGCACCGACCGTCGAGCCCGCAGCGCCGGTCGAGCTCGCCGCGTCGGCTCCGGCTGCCCCGGTCACGGTGCCCTCACCCGCCGCGGGCGCCTCGCTCCGCCCGGGCGCTTCCTCGCTCCGTGCCCGCGCCGCCGCACCGCACCCGCAGCGCCCGTCCGCCGGCAGTGCCCGGACCCGGGTGGACAACCGGCCGAGGGACAGCTCCACCCGGGCGCCGGCGCTGGGCGGGACCCGCCCGTCGAGGTGGGCCAGCACATGCGCCGCCGCCAGCCCCGCCACCGCCGTGGCCAGGGCGATGTCGCAGGCCGGCACCGCGACGGGGTGACCCGAGCGCAGCTGCGCCAGCATCCGCGGCCAGGCCGGATCGCGGTCGGCCAGTGCCAGCCCCTGGCACTCCCCGCAGCCGGTCCGCCCGGGCAGCACCAGCGGTCCGATGATGCCGCTGCCCTCCAGTACTCCTGTGTAGAGGTGGGGCACGCCCGAAGCGACCAGCCGGCGCGACTGCGCGACATCCGGCGCGTAGGCCAGCAGACCGTCCCGGGGCGCGACCACCGTGACCGTCCGGCCGGGCGCGTCGGCGGCACCGGCTGGGGCCGCCGGTCCGGCCCGTCCGTGCCGCGCCGCCCCGGGTGCGGCCCGGCGGACCGCACCCCGCCCCGCGGCATCCCGCCGCTCGCCCACCTGCTCGGCCGGGAAGCCCGCCGGGCCGACGTCCCACGGCTCGACCCGTCCCACGTCGACCACGTCCACCGCCCCCACTCCGGCCGCCGACAGCAGGGACGCCACCGCCGCGCCCACCCGGCCCGCCCCCAGCACCCGCACCCGCGACCTGCGCCGGTGCCGTATCCGCAGCGCGCCCTCGCCCGGTCCCGGGTGCAGCACCGACAATGCCGCGAGGTCGGGACGCAACCGGTCCAGCATGTCCGTGCGGTGCCGCAGGGCGCCGGACAGATCCGCGTGCGCGCTCGCGTCGTCGAGCACGCCGCCTTCCGCGAGCAGCACCAGCAGCCGCCGGACCCGGTCGGGCTCCAGCCCCAGCGCGCCCGCCTCGCGGGTCAGCGCGTCGGCGCTCCGCGTGCCGTCCAGCAGGGACAGGAACCCGGCCGACGGGCCGTCCACCGGCTCCAGTACCACCGCCCGCTCCGGGTCCACCCCGAACTGCACGCACTCCCGGTCCCGCCAGCTCTGCCGCAGCGCGCTCTTCAGCATCAACCGCACGACTCCGCCCTCCTCCGCGAGGCGCACCCGGGCCCGCCATCGCGCCCGCTCCACAGCCCGCCCGCACATGTCGCCCACTCCCGGCCGAGTGCCGCGGCGGATCCTGGTCCCGGGCCGCGCCGAAGGCTCCCCTCGGGGGACGCTCCGTGCTCACCTCAACCAGTCCGTCCGGACACTCTCCGTGACCGACATCTCCACCATGCCCGAAAAAATCACCAGCGCCGAAGTTATCCACAGGTTGTGAGGGATAGTCGTTCAATATGCGTATGAACCGAGGTGATTCCTGCGGCAACCGGCCTGGGGGCGGGACTTCCCCCGCGGACAACGGGTAACGTCGAGACGTGTCCGCCGATCCTGCCCATGACATCGCAGACCAGCCCGCCCGCGGCATCGGGGCGGGCGAGCCGAGCAGGCCAGGCGGGCCGATCGTGAAAGGCTCCGTCGAGGTGCGTCGCAGCGCCCGGCGGCGCCGTACGGTGTCCGCCTATCGAGACGGCGATCGCACGATCGTTCTGCTGCCGGCCCGGATGTCCGCCGCGGAGGAACAGCGCTGGGTGACGGTGATGCTGGAGAAGCTCGCCGCCCAGGAGAGCCGCCGGATGCCCGGCGACGACGAGCTGGCCGCCCGTGCCGAGCGCCTCTCCGAGCAGTACCTGCACGCGCGGGCCGTGCCCGACACCGTGCGCTGGGTGACGAACCAGAACTCCCGATGGGGGTCGTGCACCCCCGCCGAAAGCAGCATCCGCCTCTCCCACCGCCTCCAGGGCATGCCCGAGTACGTCATCGACTACGTGCTGCTGCACGAGCTCGCGCACCTGCTGGTGCCGGGCCACGGTCCGCAGTTCTGGAAGCTCCTGGAGAGCTACCCGCGCACCGAGCGGGCCCGCGGCTTCCTGGAGGGCGTGGTCGCCGCGGACCGCCTGCCCAACGCGCCTGCCCCGCGCGAGGACTGACCGCGCGGCCGCGCGCCGTCCCCGCAACTCCCCGCCGTGGCCGCACCGGTGGCACAGCCCTGCTACATGCCCGGTACGGAGCCGTGATGGCCGGTTCCGATGCGAGCGGTTAGCCTGACGCAACGCACGAGAACGACACGCGCGGACGACGCGAACCAAGCGCCGTGGCGGAGCGGGACGACAAGCGGATGGGGGACGGTCGCGCAATGGCCAGGGAGTTCCAACGTGGCCACAAGGCCAAGATCAGTGATCTGACCGCCGGGACGGATCTCTATGTCGGCGTGCAGATCAGCGCTCCCGGCCTCACGTTCGACATCAGCTGCTTCGGCCTCGACGCCCAGGAACAGCTGTCGGACGACCGGTACTTCGTGTTCTTCAACCAGCCGAAGTCCCCCGAGGAGTCGATCCAGCTGCTCGGCGCGCAGGCCGGCGACACCGAGTCCTTCCGCGTCACGCTGGACCGGATCCCGGCCGCCGTGCACAGGCTGTCCTTCACCGCCACCATCGACGGCAACGGGCAGATGTCGCAGGTGTCGCCCGGCTACATCCGGCTGGTCGCGGGCGGCGAGGAGGTCGCGCGGTACGCCTTCACCGGCGCGGAGTTCAGCACCGAACGCGCCGTGATGCTCGCCGACATCTACCTCAAGGACGTGTGGCGGTTCGCGGCGGTCGGGCAGGGCTTCGACGGCGGACTGGACGCGCTGCTGCGCAACTTCGGCGGCGAGGTCGCCGAGGAGGAGCCCGCCGCTCAAGCGCCGCAGGCCGCCCCGGGGTTCGCACCGCCCGCCGGGCCCGCCGCTGCCGCACCCGGCTTCGCGCCGCCGCCGGGGCCCGCCGCGGGTACCCCGCCGCCGCTGCCGGCGCCGACTCCCGCCCCCGCGCCCGCCCCCGTGCCGCCCCCGGCGCCGGCCCCCGCGTTCGGGGCGCCGCCGTCCGCCCCCACCCCGCCGCCGCTGCCGGGCGCCGCCGACGACTCGATCCACCAGGCGCCCACCATCGTCGGGCCGTTGGCGACGCCGCCGGCGCAGGCCCCTCCCTTCGGGCAGGTCCCGCCGCCCGGGCCGCCGCCCCCGTTCCCGGGGCAGGCCACCCCGCCGCCCTTCCCGCAGCAGCCGGGGCAGCCGGGCCAGTTCGGCCAGCCCGGGCCGCCCGGTCCTCCGATGGGTCAGGGCGGGTACGCCGTCCCGCAGACCCCCACTCTGGCCGCGGGCATCAGCGTCTCCATGCAGAAGTACCGCGAGCAGCCCACCGGTCAGCGCTGGACCCAGCAGAACGCCAAGATGATGCGCGCCGACCTCGGCCAGGGCGGCGGCCAGCCCGTGCTCGCCCGGCAGGGCGCCATGGTGCTCTATCAGGGCAAGGTCGAGTTCGCCTACAAGGGCGCGGGCTTCCGCGGCCGGGTGGTCGGCAACATGACCGGCCAGGAGATGCAGTTGATGCGCTGCACGGGCGGCGGCCAGGTCTTCTTCGCAGAGAACGCCTCCTACCTGCACCCCGTCGAGTTGCAGGGCGACGCCATCTGCGTCTCGGCGGAGAACGTGCTCGCCTTCGACGAGGGGCTCCAGCACGAGGTCCGCCGGATCGAGGGCCATGGCATCCCCGGCGGCGCCCTGTTCACCATGCAGTTCCAGGGCACCGGCACGGTGATCGTCAAGACGCACGGCACCCCGGTGGTCCTCCCGGTGACGCCCACCACCTACGCCGACAGCAACGCGATCGTCGCCTGGTCGGCGAGTTCCCAGGTGATCGTCTCCAGCCAGGTGCGACTGCGCAGGAGCGCCTACCCCGGCCACAGCGGCGAGACCGTGAACCTCCAGTTCCGCGGCGCGCCCGGCAACTTCATCGTCGTCCAGCCCTACGAGGTGTGACCCGCCATGGACCAGCAGATGATCGCGGGGTACGCGCCCAAGCCGGTCGCCGCCCGGATGGAGAACCACGGTTCGTCCATGCTCAAGGTCGCGATGGCCACCGGCCAGGACCTGTATGCGCGGACCGGTTCGATGGTCGCCTACGAGGGCTTCATCCAGTACGAGCCGAACCCGCCCGCCGTACGGCAGATGGCCTCGTCGTGGCTGACCGGTGAGAGCACCCCGGTGATGAAGTGCAGCGGCGACGGCCTGCTCTATCTGGCCGACTACGGCGCCGACGTGGTCTGCCTCAACCTCTCCGACGAGTCCGTGTCGGTCAACGGCACCAACCTGCTCGCCTTCGACGCGCACCTGCGGTGGGGCGTCGAGCGGGTCAAGGGACTCGCCAAGTTCGCCGGGCAGGGCCTGTTCAACGTGGGGGTGTCCGGCACCGGTTGGGTGGCGGTGACCTCCCGCGGCACCCCGATCGTGGTGGACTGCGGCTCGGGCGCCGACGAGACGTACGTCGACCCGGACGCCCTGGTGGCCTGGTCGTCGGGGCTCAAGATGAAGGCCAAGCGCAGCTTCAAGGCGTCGTCCCTGATCGGGCGGGGCAGCGGGGAGGCGTTCCAGATCGCGTTCTCCGGGCAGGGCTTCGTGGTCGTACAGCCGAGCGAGGACAGCACCGACCGGCTCCGGGCCCGGGGCTGAGGGGGAACGACACATCATGCAGAGCCCGCTTTTCGCCTTCACCGAGGTCCAGAACCAGGACCACTACAGTCTCCAGAACTCCTACCTGCTGCGCGTCCGGCTGGACGGCAACACCGGCCCCGACTGCCTTGCCCGCAAGGGCTCGATGGTCGCGTACCAGGGCATGGTCGAGTTCGACGGCGAGTACCAGTCGCCGTACCAGCGCAGCGCCGCCCGCCACACCGGCGAGGCGCTGGACCTGATGCGCTGCTCCGGCCAGGGCACCGTCTACCTCGCGAACCTCGCCCAGCAGATCCACATCCTGGACGTCGACCACGACGGGCTGACGGTCGACAGCGCCTACGTCCTCGCCCTCGACTCGGGGCTGCACTGGGACGTCATCGCGGTCGACAGCCAGTACGGCCTGTCGGGCACCGGGCAGTACAACGTCGCGATCGCCGGGCAGGGCAAGGTCGCCCTCATGACGTCGGGCAAGCCGCTGATGATGCCGGTCACCCCCGACAAGTACGTCTCCTGCGACGCGGACGCGGTGGTCGCGTGGTCGACGTCGCTGCGGGTCCAGATGCAGGCGCAGACCAGCAGTTCCTCGGTGTTCCGGCGACGCGGCAACACCGGCGAGGGCTGGGAGCTGAACTTCGTCGGCCAGGGCTACGTCCTGGTGCAGCCCAGCGAGATGATGCCGCCGCAGAACGTCGAGTTCCACGGGCTGCGGGCGCAGTACGGCGTCGGGTCGCAAGGGGTGCAGGGTATGAACCAGGGGAATGTCTGGGGTCGCTGACGGGACCCGTCCCAGGCCCTGCCCGAGCCGTCGGCGGAGCAGGACCTCTTCCGAGGTGAGCCGCCTTCCGGCCCGGGCCCCCGCACCTTCCGCGGGGGCCGGGCCCGGGGATTCCTCAGAGCAGTGCCCGGGTGCCCTCCAGGAGGACGCGCACGGAGTGGTCGGGCAACTCGGCGACCTCGTCGAAGCTGAACCAGCGCAGGGCCAGGGACTCGTCGCTGATGGACTCGACCGAGCCCGGGGGAGCCACCGCGGCGTACTGGACGTCGAGATGCCAGGCGCAGGGCACCAGGTGGCGGTCGAGCCGGACGGGTCGCGGAACCAGGAGTTCGAGCCCCTGGATGCCGGATTCCTCGGTGCCCTCGCGCAGGGCGGCACCCGACAGCGAGGTGTCGTCCGCCTCGCAGTGGCCACCGGTCTGCAGCCACTGCTTGAGCTTGGCGTGCAGGGTGAGCAGGACGTGGCGCTGCTCGGCGTCGAGGATGAGCACGCTGCCGGTGAGGTGGCCGGCCTTGCAGGGCTTGCCCATGCCGTCGGGGTGGGCTGCCAGGTGGGCCAGGTAGTCCTGGCGCAGCTTCTCCTGATCGGCGTCGGGGGCGTCCCAGGTCTCCAGGACGCCCACCGCGTCCTTGTGCAGTGCGGCGCTCACTTCCCGGTGTCGCCGTCCTCGTCGTCCGTGCGTCGGGGCCCGGTATCCCCGTCGGAGCCGCTGCCGGCGCCCTTCTCCGGCTGCTCGGGGGCGGAGCCGGCGTCCTTGTCCAGGCTCGTCCGGGGGCCGGTGTCCTCCGTCGTGCCGCCGCTCGCGGCCTCGCCGAGCAGCTTGTCCAGCTCGGAGAAGTCGATGACGTCGCGGTGCACGAAGCCGTCCGGGTCGTCGAGGTCGGCGGCCGTCGGCAGCATGTCGGGGTGCGCCCACAGGCCGTCACGGCCCTCGACGCCGCGGGCGTCGGTGAGCGAGGCCCACAGCCGGGAGGCGTCCCGCAGCCGGCGCGGCCGCAGTTCGAGGCCGATCAGGGTGGCGAAGGTCTGCTCGGCCGGGCCACCGGTCGCGCGGCGGCGGCGCAGCGTCTCGCGCAGCGCCCCCGCGGACGGGAGGTGGGGCGCGGCGGCCGCGTGCACGACCGCGTCCACCCAGCCCTCGACCAGGGCGAGCGCCGTCTCCAGCCGGGCCAGCGCGGCCTTCTGCTCCGGGGTGTCCTCCGGCTGGAACATGCCCTGCTGGAGGGCTTCCTGAAGCTGTTCGGGCTGCGTGGGGTCGAGCTGGCCCACGGCCTCCTCGAGGCGGGCGGTGTCGACCTTGATGCCGCGCGCGTATCCCTCGACGGCGCCGAACAGGTGCGCCCGCAGCCACGGCACGTGGGCGAACAGCCGCTGGTGCGCCGCCTCGCGCAGCGCGAGGTAGAGCCGCACCTCCTCCTGGGGGATGCCCAGGCCGTCGCCGAACGCCGCCACGTTGACAGGCAGCAGGGCGGCCTTGCCGGACGGGCCGAGCGGCAGGCCGACGTCGGTGGAGCCGACCACCTCGCCGGCCAGGGTGCCGAGCGCCTGCCCGATCTGGGAGCCGAACATCGCGCCGCCCATCGACCGCATCATGCCGAGCAGCGGGCCGGTCATCGCCTGCATCTCCTCGGGCAGCACATCGCCCATGGCGCCGGCCACCCGCTCGGCGACCGGGTCGACCAGGTCCTTCCACACCGGGAGGGTCGCCTCGACCCACTCCGCGCGGCTCCAGGCCACGGCGGTGTTGGCGCCCGAGGGCAGCGAGGTCGCGCCGTCGAGCCACAGGTCGGCCAGGCGGACCGCCTCCTGGACCCAGTCGCGGTCGGCCCGGCCGACGGACGTGTCCTTCACGCCGTCCGGGGTGCCCTGGGCGACCGTCTGGCGGGCGATGTCCTTGGCCATGTCCCAGTTCACCGGACCGCCCTCGTAGGAGAGCATCTGGCCGAGCTGCTGGAAGGCGGCGCCCAGATCACCGGGGTTCAGGGAACCGAACATCGCCGCGAGCGGGTTGTCGCCGCCGCCCGGGCCGAAGGGGTTGTCGCCGCCGAAGCCGAAGGGGTTCGGCTGTCCGCCCTTGGGCTTCTTGCCCTCGTCCCCGTCCTCGGGCTCCTCGGGAGGGACGCCGAATCCGAATGGGATGTCACTCACGGGATTCCTCGGATCTGTGTCGTGATGGGCTGTGTCGGGGGGCCGGATCGTGGTGGGGTGGGACGCTGGACGCCCGTCTTGCGGCGGGTGTCAGGAGGTCCTGCGAGCCCGGCCCGGTGTGATGGGCTCTCCCTCCAGCGTAGACACCCGTCCGGCAGGATGGCGCTGTACGTATCTGTGACAACCGTGGGAGACACCCGGTGAGTTCCCCAGAAGCACACGTTCGCCCAGAGCGGAGCCCAGCTCGGGCCGGGTCGGGGCCGGTGGTGGCGATCACCGGCGCGGCTTCAGGGGTGGGACACGCGCTGGCCGTGCGGCTCAGCGAGTCCGACCAGGTCAGGAAGGTCGTGGCGATCGACGAGCGGCGCGGAGACGTGCCCGGGGCGACCTGGCAGGTGCTGGATGTGCGGGACCCGGCGATCGCGGAGAAACTCCGCGGCGCGTCGGTCGTGGTGCACCTGGCGCTCGACCTCGATCTGGAGTCCGACCCGAAGGCCCGCTCGGCCTTCAACGTGCGCGGCACCCAGACCGTCCTGACCGCGGCCGCCGCCGCCGGGGTGCACCGGGTCGTGCTGTGCACCTCGGCGATGGTCTACGGCGCGCAGGCCGACAACGACGTGCCGCTGGCCGAGGACGCCCCGCTGCGGGCCACCTCCGAGGCGAGCTTCGTGGACGACCTGCTGGAGATCGAACGGCTCGGCCGCCGCGCCCCGCGCGCCCACCCCGGCCTCAATGTGACGATCCTGCGGCCCGCAGTGCTGGTCGGTGACACCGACACCGCGCTGACCCGGTACTTCGAGTCGCCGCGGCTGCTGGTCGTGGCGGGCAGCCGGCCGTGCTGGCAGTTCTGCCATGTCGACGACCTGGTCTCGGCGCTGGAGTTCGCGGTGCTGGAGAAGGTCGACGGGGAGATCGCGGTCGGCTGCGACGGCTGGCTGGAGCAGGAGGAGGTCGAGGAGCTGTCCGGAATCCGCCGGATGGAACTGCCGGCCGCGGTCGCGTTCGGCGCTGCGTCCCGGCTGCACCGGCTCGGCCTGACCCCCTCGCCGGCCGGCGACCTCGCGTACACCATGCATCCCTGGGTGGTCAGCGGCAGCAAGCTGTACGAGGCCGGCTGGCGTCCCCGGTGGTCCAACGAGGAGGTGCTCGCCGAACTCCTCGCCGAGGTCGAGGGCCGCAACTCCGTCGCCGGACGACGCCTCGGCCGCAAGGACGCCACCACCCTGGGTGCCGCGGGCGCGACCGTCGCCCTGGTGGGCGCGGCGGCCGTGGTGCGCAGGGCCCGCAAGCGCCGCGGGCTGTGACGCCGGCGGGTACGACACTGGATGCCAATAATGGAATAGCATTTCCGCATCGCGGTACCGGCTGGGGAATGAGGCAGCATGGAAGACATGGCATCCGAACTCGGCGCACCCGGCAGGTCCGCCGCCCTTGACGGCGCGGCCGTCGACGCTCCCGTCATCCGGCTCCTGGCGATCCGCGACGAGCCCCTGTCGGTGGACGAGGTCTTCCGTGCGGTCGGCGACGACGCGGCCGGCGGGACCGTGCTGTTCGTCGGCGCGGTTCGCGACCACGACGGCCGCCCCGACACCCTGGTGACCGGCTTGTCGTACTCCGCGCACCCCACGGCGGAGGCCGAGCTGCGCCGGGTCGCCGAGAAGGTCGTCGCGGACTTCCCCGTGCGGGCGCTCGCCGCCGTGCACCGGGTCGGCGACCTGCGGGTGGGCGACCTCGCGGTGGTCGTCGCGGTCGCCTGTCCGCACCGTGGGGAGGCATTCGCCGCCAGTCGCCGCCTGATCGACGACCTCAAGCACGAGGTGCCGATCTGGAAGCACCAGACCTTCGCGGACGGCACCGAGGAGTGGGTGGGAGCGGGCGAGGGGTGCTGAACACCCTCCGTTAGTGGGACTTCCGGTTGCGTAACCCCGCGCCCCGGCCGAACGTTGACTCACCGAGTGGTTAATCTGCTCATAGGTCTGTTTTATCTCGTTTGGCTCATACGGGATCGGGGATTTCGCAGTGGCTGCACTCACTTGGTTGCTCATTCCGGTGGCCGCCGCGGTCGCCGCCGCGATCTGGGGGCGCTGGGCCGCGCGCCGGCGTACCACCGGCGACGGTGCCTCGCTCGCCGGGTACGAGCGGTTCCGGCAGGCCATGCAGACGTCCTCAGTGAGCCCTGCGGCAGCCGGCGCGCCCTCGGTGCCCCGGGCCGATCGGGAGGTCCCGCCGGACGACGAGGAGGACTCACCCCGCGGGCCGGTTGCCGGGCCTGTCCCGTAGGGTTCGGGGCATGTCACGCCGCACCGCGACGCTCCTCGCCTCGACCCTGACGCTCATAGCGCTGCTGTGCGTGGCGCTGGTGACGCCGACGCCCTACGCCGAGATGTCACCCGGGCCGACCGTGAACACGCTCGGCAGCTACGGCGGCGCGAAGGTCATCGACATCTCCGGCCGCACGACGTACCCGACCACCGGCAACCTGAACATGACGACGGTGCGGGTCACGGGTGCCGACTACCGGATGAACCTGGTCGAGGCGGTGCTCGGGTGGGCCCGGCACGACGACAAGGTCGTCGAGCACGACACCCTGTACCCCAGCGGGCAGACCGCCGAGCAGGCCGACCAGGAGAACGCCGAGGAGTTCAGCCAGTCCCAGGACAGCGCGAAGGTCGCCGCCCTGGACGAGCTGAAGATCCCCGTGCAGTCCCGGGTGATCGTCGCGGCCGTGGTCAAGGGCGGCGCCGCCGAAGGCTCGCTGCACGCGGGCGACGTGATCAAGGCGGTGGACGACCACACCGTCAGCGCGGCCGACCAGGTCGCCACCTTCGTCACCAAGCACTCGCCCGGTGAGAAGACCGTGTTCACCGTGGTCAGGGCGGCGGACGTCAAGAAGAAGACGCCGCCGACCCAGCAGGTCACGATCACCACCCGCGCCTCGGACGACACCGGCCCCAAGCGCGCGGTCGTCGGCATCCAGGCGGGCGTCGAGCACCTGTTCCCGTTCACCATCAACATCCGGCTCGCGGACGTCGGCGGCCCCAGCGCGGGCATGATGTTCGCGCTGGGCATCATCGACAAGCTCACCCCGGGCAGCCTGACCGGCGGCGCGTTCGTGGCCGGCACCGGCACCATCGCCGACAACGGCGACGTCGGCCCGATCGGCGGGATCAGCCTCAAGACGATCGGTGCGCGCGACAAGGGCGCGAAGTACTTCCTCACCCCAGCCGACAACTGCGAGGAGGCCGCCAAGGACATCCCCGGCGGCCTCACCCTGGTCAAGGTCAAGACCCTGGACGACGCCATGACCGCGCTGAAGGACATCCGCAGCGGCAACACCTCGGCCCTGCCCAGCTGCAAGAGCTGAACCGGGAGTACCCCGGCAGCTCGTGCGTCAGTCCTCGAACGTGGCGGTCAGGGCGTCCGCCAGCCCCGGGACCAGATCCTTTCCGGTCAGCACCTCCGTGTCCGAGTCCTTCGCGCGGAGGCGGACCGCGGACTCGCGGGTACCGTCGCGCAGCACGCCGACCGTCATCCGTACCTCCTGGCGCTCGGGGTGGGCGGCGACCCAGGCGGTCAGGGCCTTGTCGTCCAGGTCCTCGGGAATGGCCGCCTCCGCGGACGGGGGCAGCATCAGCCGCTCCACGGTGAGCGCGCAGCCGGCGATCACGTCCGGCCAGGCGATGGTGGCGAGGAACTCGTCGAGGGCCTGCCCGGCGGGCAGCTCGTCCTGCTCGATGGGGGTCAGGCCGGCGGGTGCCGCGTCGTCGCCGTCCAGGCCGAGCTGGTCGGCGAGCGCGGGCTCGCTGGCGCGCAGCTTCGCGGTGTCGACAAGGGCGAACAGCCGGGCGGGGCGGTCCCAGCCGAGGCCCGACGCATAGCTGTCGATCTCCAGGACGGCGCGGGTCAGGGGGTTCGCCGCGAGCGGCGTACCTTCGGTCGCAGTGTTGGACATGTCAGTATCCTCCCCCTTCCCGGGCCGGAATCGGGAACCGGCCAATGCGTCGATAAGTTGCACCAGTGGGAGTCCGACTCGGGGCACCCCGAGATCACGACCAGTTCGAGGTGCGCACCTTGGTATTCGAGATGCCGGACCGCAGCGGAGGGCGGCCCGCACCGCGCTTCGCCTTCGGCCGCCCGTCCCGCGGCACCCGCACGCTGCTCATCACCGTGGTCGTGCTGGCCGTCCTGATGGTCGCGCTCGTGATGCTCGCGGGGCTCTGGACCGACCTGCTGTGGTATCGGTCGGTGCACTACTCCTCGGTGTTCGGCACCGTGCTGGGGACGAAGGTCGCCCTGTTCTGCGTCTTCGGCCTGCTGATGGCGCTCGCGGTCGGCGCGAACCTGTACCTGGCGCACCGGTTGCGCCCGCCGCTGAGCGCGATGTCGCCCGAGCAGCAGAACCTCGACCGCTACCGGATGGGCATCGCGCCCTACAAGAAGTGGGTCCTGATCGCGGTCAGCACGGTGGTCGGGCTGATCGCCGGCGGGTCGGCCACCGCCCAGTGGCGGCTGTGGCTGCTGTACGTGAACGCGACGCCGTTCCACACCAAGGACCCGCAGTTCCACAAGGACGTGTCGTTCTACACCTTCGACCTGCCCTGGTACCGCTTCCTGCTGGCGTTCGGCTTCGCCGCCGTGCTGCTGTCCCTGGTCGCCGCGGTCCTGGCGCACTACCTGTACGGGGGGCTGCGGATCACGTCCCCCGGAGCCCGGGCCACGGCGGCCGCGACCGGGCACCTGTCGGTCCTGCTGGGCCTGTTCGTCTCCCTGAAGGCGGTCGCCTACTGGCTGGACCGCTACGCGCTGGTGGTGAAGTCCAGCGGCCTGAAGGCCACCGACCACTGGACCGGCATGCGGTACGTGGACGCCAACGCCTACCTGCCGGCCAAGACCATCCTGTTCTCGATCGCGGTGATCTGCGCGCTGCTGTTCTTCGCCACCCTGTGGCGGCGCACCTGGACGCTGCCGACCATCGGCTTCGGCCTGATGGTGCTGTCGGCGGTGCTGATCGGCGGCCTGTACCCGGCGATCGTGCAGAAGTTCCAGGTCCAGCCGAACGAAGCGGCCAAGGAGGCGCCGTACATCCAGCGGAACATCGACGCGACCCGCGCCGCGTACGGCATCGACCACACCGTGGAGTCCGACTACAAGGGCACCAGCAAGACCCCCGCCGCCAAGCTGCGCGCCGATGCCGGCAGCGCGGCCTCCATCCGGGTGCTCGACCCCAACGTCGTCTCGCCGACCTTCCAGCAGAACCAGCAGTCCGGCAGCTACTACTCCTTCCCGTCCACCCTGGACGTCGACCGCTACACCGTCGACGGCAAGGAGCAGGACACCGTGGTCGGCGTCCGGGAGCTCAACGAGAAGGGCATCCCGGAGAACAACTGGATCAACGACCACTTCAAGTACACCCACGGCTACGGCATAGTCACGGCCAAGGGCACCACCGTGACCGGGAACGACCCCGATACGGCCACCGGTTCCGGCACCGGCTCCGGCGCATCGGGGGACTCCGACCGCAGCGGCCAGCCGGTGTACACCGAGCAGGGCCTGCCCACCACCGGTGCCCTCGGCCCGTACACGCAGGAGATCTACTTCGGCGAGCAGACCAAGCAGTACGCGATCGTCGACGGCCCCACCAAGGAGCTCGACTACGCCGAGAAGGACCACGAGGTGTCGACCTCGTACCGCGGCAAGGGAGGCGTCAGCCTCGACAGCCCGATCACCCGGGCCGCGTACGCGGTGACGTTCGGCGAGCCGAAGATCCTCTACTCGGGGGCGATCGGGCACGGTTCGCAGATCCTGTACAACCGCACCCCCAAGCAGCGCGTCGAGGCGGTCGCGCCCTGGCTGACGATCGACGGCGACCCGTATCCGGCGGTCGTCGGCACGCACGTGGAGTGGATAGTCGACGCCTACACCACGACCGACAACTACCCGTACTCCTCGCGCACCACGATGGGCGACACCACCACCGACTCGCTCACCGACAGCCAGGGATCGGTGGTGGCCCGGCAGAACCGGGTCAACTACATCCGCAACTCGGTGAAGGCCACCGTGGACGCCTACACAGGCGCCGTGACGCTCTACCAGTGGGACACCAAGGATCCGGTGCTCAAGACCTGGATGAAGGCCTTCCCGCACACGGTGAAGCCCAAGAGCGCCATCCCGTCGGCCCTGATGGCGCATCTGCGCTACCCGCAGGACCTGTTCAAGGTGCAGCGGCAACTGCTCACCCAGTACCACGTCACCACCGCCACGCAGTTCTACAGCGGCAGCCAGGTCTGGCAGGTGCCCGACGACCCCGCGTCCAAGTCCGGCAAGGCGGTGCCGCCGTACTACCTGAGCCTCAAGATGCCGGGCCAGAGCTCCCAGGAGTTCTCGCTCACCTCCACCTTCGCCCCCAACAAGCGCGGCAACCTGGCCGCCTTCGTCGCGGTGGACTCCGACGCCACCAGTCCGGACTACGGGAAGATGCGCTTGCTGGACATGCCGACCGACGATCCCGTGGACGGGCCGCGGCTGGTGCAGAGCAAGTTCAACTCCGACTCCGCCTACGCCCAGCAGATCTCGCGGCTGCGCGGCAAGGACTCCACCATCGAGTACGGCAACCTGCTCACCCTGCCGCTGGACGGCGGACTCCTCTACGTGGAGCCGGTCTACCTGCGCGGGGCGAACGTCGACTACCCGCTGCTGAAGAAGGTGTTCGTCAGCTTCAACGGTCGCAGCGCCTTCGACGACACCCTCGACGAGGCGCTGGACGACGTCTTCGGCCGCCAGGGCAGCCCGCCGCCGGCCTCGACCGGCTCCACCGCGCAACCGCCCCCGGCCGCCGGCTCGGCCGACCCCGCGGTCGAAGCGGCCCTGACACAGGCCCAGAAGGCGTACGACGACGCGCAGGCGGCCATGAAGAAAGGCGACTGGAAGGCGTACGGCGACGCCCAGAAGCGGCTCGGTACGGCGCTGCAGCAGGCGGAGGAGGCCGAGAAGAAAGCGGCGAGGGCGGGCAAGGGCGCCACGGCCTCGAAGGCGGGCTGATCAGGTGGCCTCCCGCGCCGTGGTACGGTTGGCACACAACGGCGCGGGGTGGAGCAGCTCGGTAGCTCGCTGGGCTCATAACCCAGAGGTCGCAGGTTCAAATCCTGTCCCCGCTACCAATACGGCCTGGGGTCTCAACAGACCCCGGGCCGTTTCTTCGTGTGCGCCGGGGGGTGGCCGCGGCCTCCGGCAAGCGCGAACCAGCGCTGGGGTCAAGGGAGTTCGGGCCACTTCACTTCTTCGTGTGACATCACGTTTACAACGTTTGGCGTGACGGCATGTCGGGAAGTCGACAAAACGCTGAAGTGACCGAGCGGCTTGCGGTATACCAGGTGTACGCCGCTGACAGGTGGTGCGACCATGGGGCTTATGGGGGACGGTGGGGGACTGCTGAACACTCGTCAGAGGGGTGAGGAGCCCGGGCCGGCGGGCCAGGAAGCCATGATTGTCGCCGAGTTGCTGCCCGCACCCCGCAGCGGCGGGTCCGCGACCCCCGACGCGGTCGCCGCCGACGGCGTGGCCACCACGCAGGCGCTGCTCAGCGAACTCCCCGACGAGGACACCCTCGCGATGCGCGAGGAGGCCGAGATCGAGGCCCGGCACCGGGCGGCCGCCGATGCCGGCGACCCCGGCGCGATGAGCGCGCTCGGCACCCTTCTGCTGCGCCGCGGCGACCTCGAAGGCGCGGAGCCCTACCTGCGCGGCGCCGTCCGCGACGGCGACCGCGCCGCCGCCAACAACCTCGCCCTGCTGCTGCACCAGCGCGGCCGCGCCGACGAGGCGGCCGGCTGGTGGCGGATCGCCGCCGTCGCCGGTTCCGCGCCCGCCGCACACGCCCTCGGCCGCCACCTGCGCGAGCGCGGCGACGAGCCCGGCGCCGAGTACTGGCTGCGTCAGGCGGCCGAGGCGGGCCACGCGCTGGGCGCCTACGCGCTCGCGGACCTGCTCGACCACCAGCGGGACACGGGCGCCGAGCGCTGGTTCCGCACCGCCGCCGAGCAAGGGCACCGCGAGGCCGCGTACCGGCTGGCCCGGATCTGCTCGGTCCGCGGCCAGGACGCCGAGGCGGAGCAGTGGTTCCGTCAGGCCGCGGCCAAGCGGCACCGCCGTGCCGCGCTCCGGCTGGGCACCCTGCTCGAGGAGCGCGGGGAGACCCAGGAGGCCGAGCGCTGGTACCTCACCGCCGCCCGCGACGGCGAGGCCCGCGCCGCCTGCGCGCTGGGCTTCCTGCTGCGCGACGCCGGGGACATCGACATGGCCGCGACCTGGTGGCGGCGCGCGGCGCAGGCCGGCGACGGCAACGCGGCGAACGCGCTGGGCGCGCTGCACGCCCAGGAAGGCGAGACGCAGACCGCCGAGCGCTGGTACCGCACCGCCATGGAGGCCGGTGACGTCAACGGGGCATACAACCTCGGTCTGCTCTGCGCGGGCAACGGGCGGGCCGTGCAGGCCGAGCAGTGGTACCGCAAGGCCGCGTACGCCGGGCACCGCGAGGCGGCCAACGCGGTCGCGGTCCTGCTGCTCCAGCGCGGGGACGCGGCCGGGGCCGAGCCGTGGTTCTCCAAGGCCGCGGAGGCCGGCAGCATCGACGCGGCCTTCAACCTCGGCATCCTGCACGCCTCCCGCGGCGAGGACGCCGCCGCCCGCCGGTGGTACGAGCACGCCGCCGCGGCCGGCCACGCCGAGGCCGCGCTCCAGGTCGCGATATTCCTCCAGCGCGAGGGCGACCACCACGGCGCGGAGCGGCACCTGCGCTGCGCGGCCGGCGGCGGCAGCCCCGAGGCGGCCTTCCGCCTCGGCGCGCTCCTCGACGGCCGCGAGGAGGGGCCCGCGGAGGCCGGCGAGGAGGCCGGGGAGTGGTACGAGCGGGCGGCGCGCCAGGGGCACCGGCGGGCCCAGGTGCGGCTCGGCATGGGCGCGGCCAAGCGCGGTGACGTGGTCGAGGCCGCGCACTGGTACCGGCTGGCGGCGGAAGCGGGGTCGCGCAACGGGGCGTTCAACCTCGGGCTGCTGCTCGCGAAGGAAGGGACCGAGGCCGAGGCCGCGCTCTGGTGGACCCGTGCGGCCGAGGCGGGACACGGGCGGGCGGCGCTGCGGATGGCGCTGCTGTCCGCTCGCCGCGGGGATCTTCCGGCCGCGCAGTCCTGGTGCGCCCGCGCGATCGACTGCGGGCCGCCGGAGGTGGCGGAGCGGGCGGCGCGGCTCATGGCGGCGGTTTCCCACGAGCTGACTGCGTAGGGGCTGGGCGGGTCCGCCCGGGTTGCCTGGCTGGGCCCGGTTTCCGGACCACCTTCCGGTGGGGGGTTCTCGCGCCGTTCCCCGCGCGCCTTCGGGGGCACGTCCCCTTGGTGCGGGCGGGCTCCTGCGGGGGTGCGGGGAAATGGATTTGGTGGGGTCGGGGGTGGGGGGTAAGGTAAAGGCACAACGACGCGGGGTGGAGCAGCTCGGTAGCTCGCTGGGCTCATAACCCAGAGGTCGCAGGTTCAAATCCTGTCCCCGCTACCACGTAGGACGTAAGCCCGAAAGCATCTGCTTTCGGGCTTACGTGTTGTTCGTGCAAAGTCCGGGTGAAGCTGCTTGGTGCGCGGCGGGCGGGGCGGGACGATGGAGGCGGAGAGGGAGCGCAAGGCCGGGAGGCGGGTTGCTGCGCAGGCGTGGTCGGGCAGCGGCAAGGGTGGACGCGTCCGCGGAGCGGATCGCGGAGGCGGCGCGGTGGGCCGCGTGGTGCGGCCGGGTGGTCGAGGAACGGCGCCCGGAGGACGTGAGGTTGCTGCTGGCGCGGCTGCGCGGGGTGGCCGCGGACGGCCCGCCGCAGGTGAGAGCCGTGGTGTCGGAGACGCTGGCGCAGGCCCCGGCCGTCCTGCTGCCGCTGCTGGACCGGTACGCGCGCGAGGGCCGTGGGGCGGGTGGTCCTGTCGCCGTGTCACCCGATCTGCTGGGCAGGCTCGTTGCCTCGCTGGCGCCCGACGGGAGGGTGCGGCAGGCGGCCGTGGAGGCGCTGGCGGCGTACGGCGGCCCGTTGCCCGCGGCGGCGCTCGCGGTGCGTGCGGCGGACTGGGTGCCGGAGGTCAGTGCGGGGGCGTGGGCCGCGCTGACGTCCCGAAGCGCCCCGGACGAGGCGCCCGCGGTGGTCGGGGTGCTGCTGGGGCTCCAGGCGCGCCGGCGCGCCCAGGGCCTGCTGGGGGAGTACCGGTCCGTACTGGCCGAGCCGGCGCAGCGGCGCGCGGTGCGGGCACTGGCCGCCCACGCCGACCCGCCGGTGCGCCGCTTCGGCGTCGAACTGGCCCTGGACCTGGGCGAGTACGTCCGCGGCGACCTGCTGCGTGCCGCGCTGTACGACACCGATCAGGTGTGCCGGCGGCTGTGCGCGCAGCGGCTGCTGGAGTTGGACCCGGAGCAGGCGGGGCGGCTGCTGTGGGCGCGGGGCGCGGGGGTGCGCGAACTGGCGGTCTCGGCGCTGCCCGCCGACGTGCCCGCCACGCGGCTGGTGGCGCCGCTGACCGACCGGGCCAGGATGGTGCGGGCGCAGGCCCGGTGGAAGCTCTACCAGCGCGGTGAGCCGCCCGCGGACGTCTACCGCAAGCAGTTGCGCAGGGCGGGGGCGAAGGCGGACGCGTCGCCGCGGCTGCTGGCCGGGCTCACCGCGGGTCTGGGGGAGTGCGGCGACCCGGTCGACGTGGGGCTGCTCGCCCGGCTGCTGCCCGATCCGCGGGCGGCGGTGCGCAGGGCGGCGGTCCGCGCGGTGGGGCGGTTGGCCAAGCCGTGCGAACTGGTGCCGCTGCTGGCCCCGTTGGCCAACGACCCGGACCCGGGCGTGGCCCGGCACGTGTTCGAGGCGCTGGCGCGGGTGCCGGAGGAGGTGCCGCCGGAGACGCTGTGGATCGGCCGGACCCGGACCGAGCCGGCGGTACGGCGGCTCGCGGAGCGGATCGGGGTGCGCGGTGCGAAGGGCTACACGCAGTCCGGGCAGAGCCCGCGGTAGGTGACCTCGGCCGCGGAGACGGTGAAGCCGAAGCGCTCGTCGGCCGGCAGGGCGGCGAGCGGGTCGCCGGTGGGGCGGACGTCGCGGACGGTGCCGCAGCGGGAGCAGACCAGGTGCTGGTGCGGGTGGTGGGCGTTCGGGTCGTACCGCTTCGCGCGGCCGTCGGTGGCCACCTCGATGACCTCGCCGATGGTCACCATCTCGCCGAGCGTGTTGTAGACGGTCGCCCGGGAGATCTCGGGCAGCCGGGCGGTCGCGCGGGCGTGGACCTCGTCAGCGGTGAGGTGCACGTGGTCGCCGTCGAGGACCTCGGCCACGACGCGCCGCTGGGCGGTGATCCGCCAGCCGCGTTCGCGCAGTCGTTCCAGCAGGTCGCTCATGTGTACCAGCCTAACAGTCGGGGTCCTGAAGACGAACGTGTCGATGGCTGGGTGCACTCTTGACTTAGACAATGTCCAGTGTAGGATCACCTCTGGTAAGTGATCGGACGTCGCGGTTCCAGGCCCTCCGCGGGCGGGCCGTCGCTTGACCGTAAGGCCGGAGGGGGCCGGACGCCGCTGGGCTCCGGCCCCCTTCGCCATGTCGCCGCTGTTCTCGTCGCCGTTACGCGGGCACGCCGGAGCGCACCGGCGCCCACAGCCGGATGATGTCGCGGACGGACACCACGCCCACCGGCTCGCGGCCGTCCAGCACGATCAGGTGCCTGAACTTGCCGTGCACCATGGCGGATGCGGCCTCCTCCAGGGTCCATTGAGGGGCGGCGAAGACGACGTCGGTCGTGGTGTGGGCGTGGGCGGGCTCGCCGTCGGGGTCGAGGTCGGCGCCGATCGCGTCGAGGATGTCGCGCTCGGTGAGGATCCCGAGCCCGCAGGTGTCGGGGTCGAGGACGATGGCCGCGCCGACCCGGCGGGCGGACATCAGCCGGGCGGCCTGGCGGAGGGTGTGGGTGGGGCCGATGGTCAGGACCACCGTGCTCATTGCGTCGCGGACCAGCATGTGGGGGCACCTCCAGGAGGGGTGAATCCGTCCGTGAGAGCCTTCCGGGGGCCCGGTAGGGCCTTCCGTGAATACTTTCACAAATTCACAAGCGGGGGTATTCTCATGGTCACATGCTGTTGCGGGTGAGGCAAGAGTCAGGAACGCCCCAGATATCCCAGCAACTCCTCATGCAAAAGCCCGTTCGATGCCGCCGCGTTGCCGCCGAACGGCCCCGACTCCCCTTCCAGCGAGGTGAATCGGCCGCCCGCTTCCCGCACGATCACGTCGTTGGCCGCCATGTCCCAGACGCTCAACTCCGGTTCCGCACAGATGTCCACGGATCCCTCGGCGACCATCATGTACGGCCAGAAGTCGCCGTATCCGCGGGTCCGCCAGCAGTTGCGGGTCAGGTGCAGGAAGCCCTCCATCCGGCCCGCCTCCTCCCAGCCGTGCAGCGAGGAGTACGCGAACGACGCGTCCTCCAGCCGGCCGACCCGGGAGACGTGCAGCCGGGTCGCCGACGACAGGCTGCGCCCGCTGTAGGCGCCGCTGCCCTTCGCCGCCCACCAGCGCCGGCCCAGCGCGGGCGCCGACACCACGCCGACCACCACCTCGTCGCCGCCCTCGCCGCGCACCGCCAGCGAGATCAGGGTCGCCCACACCGGCACGCCGCGCACGTAGTTCTTCGTGCCGTCGATCGGGTCGACGATCCACCGCCGCGTGCCGCTGCCCTCGCTGCCGTACTCCTCGCCGAGCACCGCGTCCCGCGGCCTGGCCCGGCCCAACTGGCTGCGGATCAGCTCCTCCGCGGCCTTGTCCGCCTCGGTCACCGGGGTCAGGTCGGGCTTGGTCTCCACCTTGAGGTCGATCGCCTTGAACCGCTCCATCGTCGCGGCGTCGGCGGCGTCGGCGAGCACGTGGGCCAGCCGCAGGTCGTCGTTGTAATCGGGCATGAGCCGAACAGTATCGATCCGGCCAGGGCCGCGACCATCAGGCCACAGGCCGCCCTTCGGCCGTGACGGAACCGGAACACGGACCGCCGAGGAGCCTTGACAGAGCGTCGGACCGCGTCAATTCTTTCGGCACGCCCGCTGTCCGCGACCCACGACGCCTGCGGTGTTGGGGAGGCAACGATGCCTACCGTGCGCGACTCGCTCCTCGAAGCGGCGTTCACCGCGCTCGCGGACCGGTCGTGGAACGAGATCCGCATGGTCGAGGTGGCCGCCGCCGCGGGCGTCTCCCGGCAGACCCTCTACAACGAGTTCCGCAGCAAGGACGGGCTGGCCCGCGCGCTGGTACGGCGTGAGACCGACCTCTACCTCGGCGGAGTCGACGAGGCGCTCGCCCGCGCCGGGCACGACGGCGGCGACGCGGGCGAGCGCTTCGCCGCCGCGGCCGGCTGGACGCTGCGCCGCGCCCGCGGCAGCCCGCTGGTGCGTGCCGCCCTCACCGGCGCCCGCCCGGCCCGCCTCCCGCTGCCCGACCTCGCCGACGCGCTGCGCACCCGCACCACCGCGTCGCTGATCCGCGCCTTCCCCCGGCTGCCGCCCGACGACGTCGCCTGGGCGTGCGACGCCGCGATCCGCCTCACCGTGTCGTACGTCCTCGCGCCCGCCCCCAGCGACGAGGACGCGTGCATCCGGGTCGCCCAGCTCGTCCGGAGCCTGCTGGTCCGGCCGCGCCGCTGACGCCGGATCAGCTCAGTGCGAGGAGCCGGAGATCTGGAGCCCGATGACGCCCAGGATCACCAGCGAGATCGAGACCAGCTTCAGCATGGAGACCAGGTCGCCGAGGAACGCCATGCCGTAGATGGCGGTGCCTGCCGCGCCGATGCCGGTCCACACCGCGTACGCCGGGCCGACGTCGAGTTTCTTCAGGGAGAGTGTCAGCAGGCCGAACGAGCCGAGGGCGAACAGGCAGAAGGCCACTGTCGGCCACAGCCTGCTGAAGCCGTGCGACAGCTTGAGGCACACCGCGAACCCCGTCTCGAAGAGCCCCGCGACCACCACGAGAAGCCAGGGCATCGGGTGCCTCCGTATCCGTATCCGTCGTTCCACCGTGCGTCGCACGCATGCGTCCGCAGCCGATCATCACACAGCCGGGCCGGGGAACCGATGGGGGTACCGTCAGTCGCCCTCGCGCCGCTCACGTGTCGCCAGCAGTCGCCGCAGCGAGTCGAGTCGGGCCGGCTCCGCGTGTCCCGCGGCCACCCAGGCGTCCAGCGCGCAGTCCGGCTCGTCGTGAGAGCAGCCGCGCGGGCACTCCTCGGTGCCCGGCAGCAGGTCCGGGAACGCCTGCACGACCCGGGACGGGTCGATGTGCGCCAGGCCGAAGGACCGCACCCCGGGAGTGTCGATCACCCACCCGGAGTCGCCCGGCAGCGGCAGCGCGAGCGCCGAGGTGGTGGTGTGGCGGCCGCGGCCGGTGACCGCGTTGACCACGCCGGTGGTCCGCTGCCGCTCCACCAGGGCGTTGACCAGCGTGGTCTTGCCGACCCCGCTGTGCCCGACGAGCGCGGTGACATGGCCGGCGAGCCGCTCGCGGATCTGGTCGACGCCGCCGGTCAGGAAGTCCTCCCGGTTGGTGACCACGTACGGCAGGTCCAGCGCGCCGTACGTCTCCAGCAGCGGCTCGGCCGGCGCCAGGTCGGACTTGGTGAGCACCAGCAGCGGGGTGAGCCCCGCGTCGTAGGCGGCGACCAGGCAGCGGTCGATCATCCGGGGGCGCGGCTCGGGGTCGGCGAGCGCGGTGACGATGGCGAGCTGGTCGGCGTTGGCGACCACCACCCGCTCGTAGGGGTCGGTGTCGTCGGCGGTGCGGCGCAGTACCGACGAGCGGCTCTCGACCCGGACTATCCGGGCCAGCGTGTCCTTGACGCCGGACAGGTCGCCGACCACCGCCACCCGGTCGCCGACCACCGCGGACTTGCGGCCCAGCTCGCGGGCCTTCATCGCGGTGACCTCGCGGTCCTCGACCAGGACGGTGAGCCGGCCGCGGTCGACGGTGAGCACCATGCCCTCGGCGGCGTCCTCGTGCTTGGGGCGGATCGAGGTGCGGGGGCGGGTGCCCCTGCTGTTGGGGCGGACCCGGATGTCGTCCTCGTCGGGGTTCTTTCCGTAGCGGCGCATGGCGGGCCCGTCAGCTCCGTCCCGCGCCGGCGACGGCCGTCCCGGGCGTCGCCCCGGGCCGGGCCAGCATCGCCGTCCACAGGTCGGCGAAGTCCGGCAGCGTCTTCGCGGTCGTCGCGATGTTCTCCACCTCGATGCCGGGGACGGCCAGACCCAGCACCGCGGCCGCGGTGGCCAGCCGGTGGTCGTCGTAGGTGCGGAACACCCCGCCGTGCAGCGGGCGGGGGCGGATGCGCAGGCCGTCCTCGGTCTCGGTGACGTCGCCGCCCAGCGCGTTCAACTCCGCGGCCAGCGCGGCCAGCCGGTCCGTCTCGTGCAGCCGCAGGTGGGCGATGCCGGACAGCTCCGAGTCGCCGTCGGCGAGCGCGGCCACCGCCGCGATCACCGGGGTCAGCTCGCCGACGTCCCCGAGGTCGGCGACGAGCGGGCGCAGCCGCCCGCTGCCGGCGAAGGTCAGGCCGTGGTCGGTGAGTTCGCAGGAGCCGCCCATCCGCGTGAAGAGGTCGCGCAGCGCGTCGCCCGGCTGCGAGGTGATGCGCGGCCAGCCCGGAATCGTGACCCGGCCGCCGGTGACCAGGGCGGCGGCCAGGAACGGCGCCGCGTTGGACAGGTCGGGCTCCACGGTCAGGTCGCGGCCCAGCAGCGCGCCCGCGGCGACCCGCCACACGTTGGCGGTCCCGCCGTACTGCGGGGCGTCGACCTTCGCGCCGGCCTTGCGCAGCATGTCGACGGTCATCCGGATGTGCGGCAGCGACGGCAGGGTGCGGCCGGTGTGCCGCAGCTCCAGGCCCTTGTTGAACCGCGGTCCCGACAGCAACAGGGCGCTGACGAACTGCGACGACGAGGACGCGTCGACGTCCACCGCCCCGCCGGCCAGCGATCCGGCGCCGTGCACGGTCATCGGCAGCGAGCCGCGGCCCTCGTCGTCGATCCGGGCGCCCAGCGCCCGCAGGGCGTCGATCACGCCGTGCAGCGGGCGCTCGTACGCCCGCGCGTCGCCCTGGAAGCGGACCGCGCCGTCGGCGAGCGCGGCCACCGGCGGCAGGAAGCGCATCACGGTGCCCGCGTTGCCGACGTCGACGGTGGCGGGGCCGTGCAGCCCGGCCGGGATGATCCGCCACGCCTCGCCGCCGTCGGGGTTCACCATCTCGTCGATCTGCACGCCCATGGCCCGCAGCGCGTCCGCCATCAACACGGTGTCCCGGCTGCGCAGCGGCCGGCGCAGCCATCCGGGCTCGGTGGACAGCGCGGCGAGCACCAGGGCGCGGTTGGTCACCGACTTCGAACCCGGCACCTGGACGGTCGCGTCCACGGCTGCGGGCGCGGTCGGGGCCGGCCACAGGTCGGTCTGCGCGGTGCTGTCGGTCATGGTCAGCAAGCGTAGTGGCTCGGGTACGGGGAGATAAGCCGGCGAATGCGGCGAAACCTACTGGAAACAGGGTGCTGTCAACCTCACGGACGCCCTGGCCTCGGCCGGGGCCGGGCGGCACCCCGCCCGGGGGCGCTGCGCCATCCCGCTGCCCCGGGCGCCGCGGCCCGGGCGGGGGACGCATCCGCGCCCCTGGAGCCGCCGGGACTACCGGACCAGCAGCCACCGGCCGCCCGCGAACAGCGAGCACAGCGCCACCACGTAGAACAGCAGCAGCCACAGCGCCGCCGGCGTGTGCGTCAGCCGGGCGAGCTGGTCCGCGTCCGAGGAACCGCTGCGGTCCCTGCGGCGCGAACTCTGGAGTTCGGCGACCGGCCGGGCGCCGCCCAGCAGCAGGAACCACACCACCAGGTACGCGAACGCGGCCTGCACCTGCGCCTTGGTCAGCCATGACACCAGCAGGAACAGCGCACCGGTGATGACGACGGTCAGCGCACCGTAGGCGTTGCGGATCATCACCAGCATCAGCAGGAGCAGCGCGGTCGCCCCCCACAGCAGGGCGGTGATGTGCCCGGCGGTCAGCAGGCCCGCCCCGGCCAGGCCGAGCAGCGGCGGCGCGGTGTAGCCGGCGGCAGCGGTCAGCACCATGCCGGGACCGTGCGGCCTGCCCTTGGAGACGGTCAGGCCCGAGGTGTCGGAGTGCAGGCGTATGCCCTGGAGCCGGCGGCCGGTCAGCAGCGCGAGCAGGCCGTGGCCGCCCTCGTGGGCGATGGTCACCGCGTTGCGGGTGACATGCCAGAGACCGCGTACCGTCACGGCGGCGAGGGCGATCAGCGCCGTCGCGCCCACCAGCCAGTGCGAGGGGGCGGTCTGCGTCCCGGTCAACCGGTCCCACATCTCGGTGATGCTCGCGACGTTCATGCAGCGCTCATTTCTCGTGCGTCTCCTGCGGTCCTCGGGAAGGGCTGTCAGTCGGGCCCACGGTCGTGGCAGTGTGGCAGCCATGTGCGGTCGATATGCGGCGAGCCGGAAACCCGACGATCTCGCCGACCTCTTCGAGGTCCGGAAATGGGACCCCACCGAGACCCTCGCGCCCGACTGGAACGTCGCCCCGACCAAGGACGTCTACGTCATACTCGACCGACCTGTGCGGGACTCCGGTTCCCCGGATCCGGTCCGCCAGTTGCGGGCGCTGCGCTGGGGCCTGGTGCCGTCCTGGGCCAAGACCCCCGAAGTCGGCGTGAAGCTGATCAACGCCCGGTCCGAGACCGCCGCCGAGAAGCCGTCCTTCCGCCGCGCGCTCGCCGCCCGCCGCTGCCTCCTGCCGGCCGACGGGTACTTCGAGTGGGTCACCGGCGTCCAGGAGCGCCGGCTGGAGGAGGAGGGCCGCAAGAAGCGCCCCCGCAAGCAGCCCTGGTTCGTCACCCCCGCCGACGGCTCGGTCTTCGCGATGGCCGGGCTGTACGAGTTCTGGCGCGACCGCAACCTGCCCGACGACCACCCACGCGCCTGGTGGGCCACCTGCACCGTGCTCACCACCGAGGCCGAGAGCACCGACCTGGCCGGCTACGACGGCAGCGGCCCGCGCGCGCTCGCCGACATCCACCCGCGGATGCCGCTGATGATGACCCCCGACCGCTGGGACGCCTGGCTGGACCCGGCCACCACCGACCCCGACGCGCTGGCCGGGCTGCTGTCCGCCCCACCCGCCGGCCTGCTGCGGGCCCACCCGGTCGGCACCGCGGTCAGCAACGTGCGCAACAACGGGCCGGAACTGGTGACGGAGCTGCCGGCGCCGGAGGAGGAGACGCTGTTCTGAGGGCGGCGGGGCCACCCGCGCCCCCGCCTCCTCCGGCCGCGACGCGTGTCCGCGCGTCCTCGGGCGGCGCAGGCTCTGGCAGGCTGGTGCGGTGCGCGAACCCCTCACGGAAACCGTCGAGACCCCGGCCGGCCCGGCCCGGATCACCTGGCACCGGCCCGCCGGCCGGGCGCGCTGCGTGCTGGCCCTCGGGCACGGCGCCGGCGGCGGCATCCAGGCCCACGACCTCGCGGCGCTGGCCGCCGCGCTGCCCGACCGGGGCGTGAGCGTCGCCCTGGTCGAGCAGCCCTGGCGGGTCGCCGGGAAGAAGATCGCACCGGCCCCCAAGACCCTCGACACCGGATGGACCGCGGCGTGGCCGCGGCTGGCCGGCCCCGGGCTGCCCGTGGTGGCCGGCGGGCGCAGCGCCGGGGCCCGGGTGGCGTGCCGGACCGCGCAGGCGCTGGGGGCGGCCGCGGTGCTCGCGCTGGCCTACCCGCTGCACCCGCCGGGCAGGCCGGAGAAGTCCCGCCTCGACGAGCTGGCCGGCGCCGCCGCGGTCCTGCCCGTGCTCGGCGTCCAGGGCGGGGCCGACGCCTTCGGGCGGCCCGAGGAGTTCCCCGAGGAGCACCGGCCGGTCGAGGTGCCCTACGGCGACCACGGATTCGCGGTGCCCAAGCGGGCGCCGGTCACCCAGGAGGCGGCACTCGCCCTGCTGACCGAAACCGTCGGGGACTGGCTCGCGGGGCTGGGGCACGCCGACCCCGCCTGAGCCGCCTCCACCCGCCGTGGTAGGCCGTACGGGCGTACTTCTCGTTCCCGGGAATGACGACAGCACCGGCGATGTTGTGCGAGTCGACAGGAGCCGCGACAGCGGCGTCCAAACAGGGTGAGAGAGGCAGCCGCATGGTTTCAGCCGCATGCCGGTCACGCGAGGAGGCCGTCGCACAGGTGGGCGCGCAGGTCGCGCCGCTCAGCGCCGGACAGGCCGCAGCAGCACCGTATCTGGACTGGACCCAGTGGCCTGCGAAGGACCGTGGCAAGGGCGCGACCGGCACGTCCTCCACCCGTGCAATATCCTCCCAAGCGGGCGGGTCCACTTCTGGGCACGCCGGCGTCATGGAGGAGGTGGGTGCGGTCACCGGCACCGACGACAGCACGGCGAACAACGCGGGTGCGTCCGGTTCGGAAGTGCCACCCGGGTCGAAGGCGACGGGTGAGGCACAGGAGAGCGAAGCGCAGCGCAGCGAGCGCTTCGAGCGGGATGCCCTGAACTTCCTCGACCAGATGTACTCGGCCGCGCTGCGGATGACCCGCAACCCGGCCGACGCGGAGGACCTGGTCCAGGAGACGTACGCCAAGGCGTACGCGTCCTTCCACCAGTTCCGCGAAGGCACGAACCTCAAGGCGTGGCTGTACCGCATCCTCACCAACAGCTTCATCAACTCGTACCGCAAGAAGCAGCGCGAACCGCTGCGCAGCGGTTCCGAGGAGATCGAGGACTGGCAGCTGGCACGGGCCGAGTCGCACATGTCGACCGGGCTGCGCTCCGCGGAGTCCCAGGCGCTGGACCACCTGCCGGACTCCGACGTGAAGACGGCGCTCCAGACGATCCCCGAGGAGTTCCGCATCGCGGTGTACCTCGCGGACGTCGAGGGCTTTGCCTACAAGGAGATCGCGGACATCATGGGTACTCCCATCGGCACCGTGATGTCGCGGCTGCACCGCGGGCGTCGCCAGCTTCGCGAACTGCTGGAGGACTACGCCCGGGACCGCGGGCTCGTCCCGGCGGGCGTGGCAGATGAGAAGGGCGCGGATTCATGAGCTGCGGCAACGCACATGAGACGGACTGCTCCGAGGTGCTCAATCACCTCTACGAGTACCTGGACGACGAGATGTCCGCCGATGCCTGCACCAAGTTCAAGGAGCACTTCGACGAGTGCCACCCCTGCTTGGAGAAGTACGGCCTCGAAGTCGCGGTCAAGAAGCTCGTGAAGCGCTGCTGCGGCTCCGACGACGTGCCCAGCGACCTGCGTTCCAAGGTGATGATGCGGATCGAGCTGGTCCGCCGCGGCGAGGCCGTGCCCGAGCAGGACGCGCTCAGCGCGGAACTCCCCACGACCGAGGCGCCCTCGGCGTGATCGCCCGACCTGTCGGAGTGTCCGACAGGTCGGCCCGAACCGGCGCTCAGCACCTGGCACCTCGTGCTCTGATGCCTGGCACATGACCGCCTGGTGGCCGTCAAGCCGCTCGACCGTAGATCACCCCTACGGGTGAGCGGCAGTGCCCCCTTCCGGCGTAATGGCCGCAAAGTCCTCATTGACGCCCGCTACGGCCCTATCCTCCTGAGTCTCGTACACCGACGTATCAGACGTACGGACAGGAGGCCGTCGCCGTGTCACCCGCGCACCGCCGCTCGCAGCCCCCCGCGGTCTGCTGGGGCCCCGCCTGCGCCCGCCGGGTCCGGCAGGAGGCGCAGCAGGCGACCGTGCAGGCGCTGCTGCAGGCCCTGGAGCTCAAGGACCCCTACACCAGGGGCCACAGCGAGCGGGTCGGCGACCTGGCCGCGCTCATCGCCGTCGAACTCGGCGCGCCCGCGGCCCGGGTGGAGGCGGTACGGCTCGGCGGCACCCTGCACGACATCGGCAAGCTCGCCGTCCCCACCGGCCTGCTGCGCAAGAACGGTCCGCTCACCGACGAGGAGCGCCGAGTGATCCAACTCCACCCGGGCGACGGCGATGGAGTGCTGCGCGGCATCGCGGTGCTCGGGGAGGCGCGCGCCGCGGTGCTGCACCACCACGAGCGGGTCGACGGCGCCGGGTACCCGTACGGGCTGAGCGGCGGCCGCATTCCGGAAGCGGCCAGGATCGTGGCTGTCGCCGACGCGTTCGACGCGATGACGTCCACCCGTTCGTACCGTTCGGCCCGGCCGGACGCGCCCGCGCTGGCCGAGTTGCGGCGGTGCGCCGGCACGCAGTTCGACCCGATGATGGTCGAGGCACTGGCCCGCGCGCTGGCGGCGCGACCGCCCGCCCCGGGGTTCTCCGGGCCTGCCGCACCGGCCACGCCCGAGCCGCTGCCGACGCTGTGCGGGGCCACCGCCGCGGTCGAGGGCCCCCTCCTGGCCAGGGTGGCCGCGCACCCTCCGACCTGGGCATGGTTGGATGCCGGTGCGAAGGGCAAGGGAGTTCGGTGAGGCCCCGCGTTCCGCATGCGGCGGGCTCGGGCTGAGACAACGGCCAGAATGTGCAAGGTTGGTGTCGTACAGGGTGGTACGGGCCGCATCGGGCAGACCGGCTGAGCGGGCAGGCGGGATACGACGTTGAAGATCTTCGGAAGAGTGCGGCACCGGCCGTCGCCCACGTGGCGCCAGGCCACCGACCGGGCGTTCACGCTGATCGACGACGGTCGCTACGAGGACGCCGGCGCGCTGCTCACCCGCGCCGCCGACCTGGAGCCCTGGCTGTCCGAGTCCTGGTACAACCTCGCGCTGCTGCACAAGTTCCGGCACGACTGGTCGCAGGCCCGCATCGCCGGGCTGCGCGCGGTCGCCCTGCTGGACCGCCCGGTCGGCGCCCCGGACTGGTGGAACCTCGGCATCGCCGCCACCGCGCTGCAGGACTGGCCGCTGGCCCGCCGCGCCTGGCAGGCGTACGGGCTGCGGATGCCGGCCGGCACCGCCGAGCGCATCGGCGAGGAGTCGGTGCGGCTCCCGCTGGGCAGCGCCGCGGTGCGGCTGTCCCCGGAGGGCGAGGCCGAGGTGGTCTGGGGCCGGCGGCTCGACCCGGCCCGCATCGAGGTGCTGTCCATCCCGCTGCCGTCCTCCGGCCGCCGCTGGGGCGAGGTGGTGCTCCACGACGGCGTGCCGCACGGCGAGCGCGCCACCGAGCGCGGTTCCGGTTCCTCGGTCTACCCGGTCTTCGACGAGATCGAGCTGTGGGCGCCGTCACCCGTCCCGACCTGGCTGGTGCTGCTCGAAGCCGGCACCCAGGCCGACCGCGACGCCCTGGAGCGGCTGGCCGCCGAGGCCGGATACGCCGCCGAGGACTGGTCCTCCTCGGTCCGGCTGCTGTGCCGCACCTGCTCCGAGAGCCGGATGCCCACCGACGACGGCTCCTCCGCCACCCGCGACCCGCACGACCACGGCGAACCCGGCCACCCCGGCCACCTCAGCCACCTCAGCCCCGCCGGGGAGGAACTCGGCTGGACCCCCGAGCGGGAGTGCGGCATCGCCGCCCCGGCCGGGCTGGTCCGCGGCCTGCTGGACGGATGGGTCGCCGACAGCCCGGACACCCGTGACTGGCGGGACCTCGAAGAGGTGTGCTGAGCGCCGCGAGAGCGGCATGGCGCCCTTGCGCGGTCCCGTACCCTGGGAAGGATCACCCACAGGTTCCGGGAAGGCGTACGGCGGAGATGGCCCAGCAGCACACCGAGCAGCAACTCGACTTCGTCGACGACGTGACCGACGCGGAGGCCCGCGAGGCGGCCCACCGCGAGCGCGGTACCGCCCGCCCGATCACCGTGGTCGGCAACCCCGTGCTGCACCGCGAGTGCAAGGACGTCACCGCGTTCGACGACAGCCTGGTCGCCCTGGTCGACGACATGTTCGCCTCGCAGCGCGCCGCCGAGGGGGTCGGCCTCGCCGCCAACCAGATCGGCGTCGACCTCAAGGTCTTCGTGTACGACTGCGCCGATGACGACGACGTCCGCCACGTCGGCGCCCTCTGCAACCCGGTCCCGGTCGAGCTCCCCGCCGACCGGCGGCGCCTCGACGACTCCAACGAGGGCTGCCTGTCCGTCCCCGGCGCCTACATGGAACTCGCCCGCCCCGACTACGCGATCGTCCGCGGCCAGGACCTCCAGGGCAACCCGATCGTCGTCCAGGGCACCGGTTACTTCGCGCGCTGCCTCCAGCACGAGACGGACCACCTGTACGGGCGGCTCTACATCGACCGCCTCAGCAAGCGCGACCGCAAGGACGTCCTGCGCCAGATGGCCGAGGCGACCCCGAAGTTCGAGACGGTCCCGAACGACTGACGCACGCTCAGCGGTTGACCGTCTGGTCCTCGCGCACCGTGACCTGGAACTGCTTGCTGGACTGGCCGTTCGGCAGCCCCGGGGCGCTGGGCGGCCCGTCGGGGTCGGCGGACGGGGTCCAGGTGACCTTCCAGACGACGCTCGCCTTCAGCGGGTACCCGCCGTTCGGTGACGCCTTGTCGTAGGTCACGTTGCACGCGGCGTCCTTGGTGTTCACGCTGTACTTCCCGCCGGATGCCTTCAGGTCGTACGTGCAGCTCTGCGGGTCCGCGTAGTCCGTGCCGGCGTCCACGGTCAGCTGCACGGGAACGGCCGTGGTCGTCGCCGCCACGTGCACCCCGAAGTCCGCGTTGTCCAGGCTCGCGGTCACCCACACCTTCGGCAGCGCCTTGTCGAAGGCGATTTCCGTGTCCAGGTTCACGAGTTGGTTCTGGGCGAGGGGGCGCAGCGTAATGTCCGGCTTCGGCAGGACCGTCTGGTTGAACGCGAGCCCGGCGAGGGTTTTGGGGTCGACCTTGGGGATGTCGGGGGTCGAGGGCTGGTCGGGGGGGATCCATTTCCAGGGGTCGAGGGCTGTGCACGCGCCGGCCTGAGACGTGTCAGGGATGATCAACTGATACCAAGCACCTTTGTCGCCCTTGTGGAAGTCGTCGGCGCCGTATTGCTGTCCCATTGTCTCCCAAGCCGACCCCGTCACGTAGTGACCGTTGATGAAGTCGGAGAATTGGGTCGGTGTGAACTCGGGCTCGTACCAGCACGGGGGAGGGGACCAGTTGGACGTCGCTGGAGCGGTCATCTGGACGCCCGGCCCGTGGTAGCTCTTGTTGTAGTTGACCTTCGACTGGATCGTCTCCGGAGAAGGGGACTTGGGCGGAGATTGCGGAGGCTTTTTGGTTCCCCCGGGACTCTCTCCCGCAATGGCGCTGCTCGGGCCTGTGGATGCGAGCAGCGCGCAACCCGTGGCCAGAAGGCAGGTCACGAGACGAGGAAGGCTGTGCTTCATCGCACGCATTCGGCGGCTCCCTGCTTGGATGTATAGGTTGCTGCCTTCCATGTGCCGTCTTTGTCCTTGCGCATGAACGACGTGTGCAGGATGAAGTCATCAGAACTGAGCGTGGTCTTCAAGACTTTTCCGGTCTTGATGTCCTTGTCGTAGAAGTAGCGCTGGTCCTCGCAGAAGGTCACACCGGCGTTGGCTCCGTTGAGGACGACCTTTCGGTTGTATTCGTGCAGCGTGCCGCTCACGGAGTGGCCGTTCTTCTTGAACGCGTCGATCGACTCGTCCCATGTCTCAAGGGCGCTCTCGGACATGTAAGACGTGAGGAGCGGGAAATTCTTGTCCTGCTTGGTCACGGCGAGGAAAGCGGCTTCAACGCCGTACCCCTGGTCGCGCAGAATCGCGTCCTTCGTCGCGTCGCCCGTGGTGTCCGGGTCGATCGTGATCTTGACGTCGCTCGGGAGGTCGAACTTGGGCGCCCCGGAGCTCGCCGCAGGCGTGGTCGGGGGAGGCGTCGTCGTCGCGGTGGTCGCACTCGGGGTCGGGCTCGACGCGATCTTGTCGTCGTGGCCGCCGCCCCCGCACGCGCTCAGGAGCAGCGCCGCCGCGGTCAACGTGCCCGCCGCGGCGGTGATCTTGGTTCGTGGTGCCATGGTGTTGCCAGTCTCCCGTGGTCAGAGTGCGCAGGTGTGACGGGAGTGACGGGCGAAGCCGCGCCGAGGAGTTGGTGTGTGCAGAGCCCCCCCGGGCCGGCCGTCCTTCACCGTGGCCACATTCTGCAACGTTCGGTGCCCTACGTTAGCTGTCGTCACACGGCGCAGTCCACGACACTCAGCTCGGCATGGCGAGTTGGCGCCGTTCCGCGTCGGCCTCGGCCGGGGTGACCTCCTTGGGATGGCCGTCGCGTTCCTTCTTCAGATACGCGGCGAAGGCACGCGTCTTCGTGCTGGTGGCACGGGCGTTGCCGGACAGGTCGGTGGCCCAGGTGACGGCGGCGGAACCGACCCACACGTCTCCCTTGCCGCCGGCCATCTGCTGGTCAGCGGCGTGCAGGGCGTTCGCCACGGAGTCGACGTCGCGTTCCACGACCGTGCAGAGGTTGTCGAGGGCCTGCCATATGGGGCTGGGGACCTTGTCGCTCATGGGATTCCGTCCGCTCTCGGTCACTTCTTCTTCATCGGAAGGGGCTTCAATGTGCCCAGCGTGGGCGGAAGATCGCTGCCCTGGCATCCCAGCGCCGCGGCGACCTTCACCGCGGGGGAGTACAGCAGACGGACGGCGGCTTCGCGTTTTTCGGTGCGGCCGACGGCGTCGAGGCCGGTGGTGCTGGCGTGGGCGTCGATGTACCACTTCCGGGATTTCGCTGCCAGCGCGCCTGGAAGAGGGCAGGTGAAACCCAGATAGGTGCCGTTGTCGAACGACAGCGCGCCGTAGGCGAGATCGAAGACGGTGACGTCCGCCGCGCTCTCCAGGTCGTGATCGCCTGGCTTCTGCTGTGACCACTGGAACTGGATGTCCAGCCCCGACGGCACCAGTCCGCCGACCTTGCTGAGGGAGCAGAGGAAATGCTCCTGCTGCGCTGTGTCACCGCTCAGATCGTCGGAGAGTGCTGTCGCGACCTGCTTGACCGTCTGCTGGTCGGCACGGAGGGCGATTTCCAGTCGACTCTCCCCTCTGATCAACCGCAGCGCAGCAACACCCTTTGCGTCGAGGGAGTGGTCGCAGATGTTCTGGATGCTGACCGCTGTTTCATGGGGACCGGGTTGCGGGGATTTCTTGGCGCCGCACCCGGTCACCAGCGATGCGCCGAGCGCGACGAGTGCCGCGGCAAGAGCGATGCCACTCCGGCGCGGCGCACACGTTTCTTTCACTGCCGGCTCCCGTCTCATCAGTCCGTCACCGGCAGGTTGCCACCCTGTTCCTGGGCGAGGCTTCCCTTGCTGTAACCGATCGACTGCGCCTGGGTCAGCGATTCCGCCAGACGCTTCTTCTGCTCGATGTTCCAGCCATTGAGGGCGTCACCATTGAGCAACTGATGACCGGGTGTCCAGGACGCCTGGTTGCCGGCGTTGTAGACGGCGCTGGCCTTGCCCTGCCGCACATCGGCGAGGTTGCGGTGCTGGGTGTCCGAGTAGTCGCCGATGTTCTTGCTGATCTGGTCGTCGATCTGGTCGTGGACGTCGTCGGTGACGAGCGGGACGATCGTGGCGCCGATGCCGGACTCGGGTTCGGGCGCGAAGGCGAAGACACCGCCGGTGATGAGGCCCGCGATCATCTGCTGCCGTTCGGAGCGCTTGTCGACGCTCTCGTTGAAGTCGGCGTCCGCCTTGTCGCCCTTGGCCTTGTACTCGTCGGCCCATCCGCGGTCCATGATGCCCTGGAGTTGGGCGCCGATCCGGATCGCGTTCTCGCTGTCGGTACTGTTCACCTCACCGTTCTTGTCGATGGTGGGCGGGTGGGCGTTCAGCATCGAGGTGGTGTATGCCTGCTGCGCATTGGTCACCGAGGTGTAGGCGCTGTCGTCGTGGGCGATGGTCCCCAGGAAGCGATCGAGGTTTCCGGGGTCGAACCGGGCCCGGTCGCCGGGGGCGCGGCCGCTCTTCGTTCCGCTGTAGACCGAATACTTGTCGTCCCCGTCCACCCCCCAGTCCACATCGTCGATGTACGCCGCGGTCATACGGCCCAGGCTCGGGCCGATGCCGGACTGGCGGGCGAGGAGGTCGGCGCCGCTGTCACGCGTCTTGACCTTGTCCGTGCCGGCCGCGGACTGGCCGTAGCGGTCGACGACCTCGGTCATGACCTTGGCGGTGTCCTTGGTGCGGTGGAGTTGGGGTGGATCGGCGTCGTAGGCGGAACCCATGGTCGCCGACTCCAGTGCGTGGCCGAGGGACTTGTAACCGGCGATGGTCTTCGCCGAGTGATTGGTCGTGGAGTCACCGGGCCAGTCGCGGGTCTCGGTGAGGTAGTCGAAGTTCTTGCTGTTCCCGAAGAAGGTGGTGGAGGCCGCGGGGTTGTGGCCGAGCGCTTCCATGAACCCGGTCATGGGGTCGGTGCCGCCGTCGTTGGCGGCGCCGTAGTGCATCCGGTCGTAGATCATGTCGGGCTGGTCCCACGGAAGGACGTCCTTCTCGAGGACCTGCCGTTGCAGGCCGCCCACGACGTCGCTGGTGTTCGCCTTCTCGAAGGCGATCAGGGACGTTCCGTAGCTGTCGAGGAACGTCGTGTCGTAGGTGCCGTTGCGCATCAGGTCGCTCATCACCTGGAAGCCGTAGACGTGCTGGTCCGGACCGTCGCCGACGTCCGTGCCACCGAGGGAGATCATGGTCTTCTTCCACTGCCGCATGGCCGGGTCGTCGTTGCGGGTCGCGGTGGCCAGGGTGATGCCCAACGACTTCTCCAGGTCGCCCAGGAGCTTTTCCCGCTCCTTCTGGTCGGCGGACAGGCCGGCGGTGCTGCGCGGGCTGGTCTCGAACTGCCGCGGGTCGGTGACAGCCGCGTAGAACTTCAGCGTGCCGGCCGGGCCGAGGCCGGTCGCGAGCTGTTCGGCGAAGTCGGGATTGTTCTCGTGCAGTGCCAGGAGCGCGTTGAGTTGCTCCATCTGCGCGTTGCTGAGTTTGCTCGGATCGTCCGTGGCGAGCTTGGCCAGCTTGACGGCCTGCGCGGAGTCCCGGCGCACCTCGGCGGGAGAGGAGATGTCCACCATGCCGTCGTCGATCTCGACCATGTGCTTCGAATCGAGATACGGCTGCTCCGTCTGCTGGGCGAGGAAGAGCCGCTGGCGCAGCATGGGGAGTTGGTCCTGCGCCCATGACAGGTGCCCGGTCACCGCGGTGAGGGTGGACGTGTCCAGCCCGAGGTAGGTGGCTCGGCTCACCCAGTCGCGGACGACGGGTTGGGCACTTGCGGGGCCGTCGTGACTGGTGTGGCCGTTGATCGTGTTGATGAAGGTGTGCAGTTGCTTCGGGTCGATTCCGCTGAACGTGCTGCCGTCTTCTGCGCGCCGTGACATGGCGGTCCCCCCCGGGTTGCCATTTCTGGTGTACGCAGAAGGTTAGAACATGGATACGCAGGGTGTCCAAGATGCCTGATGGGGCGGGAATAGGGTGACGGCCCCGCCCGGGCTGGGCGGGGCCGCCGGGGAGCGGGGGGTCAGAAGTCCTCGTCCAGGCTGACGGTGCCCTCGACCGCCAACTGGTAGGCGGAGGGCCGGCGTTCGAAGAAGTTGGTGAGTTCCTGGACGCCCTGGAGCTCCATGAAGGAGAAGGGGTTCTCGGAGCCGTAGACCGGGGGGAAGCCGAGGCGGGTGAGCCGCTGGTCGGCGACGCACTGGAGGTACTCGCGCATGGAGGAGGTGTTCATGCCGGGCAGCCCCTCGCCGCACAGGTCGTGCGCGAAGCGCAGTTCCGCCTCGACCGCCTCCCGCATCATCTCGGTGACCTCGTCGCGCAGTTGGGGGTCGAAGAGCTCGGGCTCCTCCTTGCGTACGGTGTCGACGACGTCGAACGCGAAGGACATGTGCATCGTCTCGTCGCGGAACACCCAGTTGGTGCCGGTGGCCAGGCCGTGCAGCAGGCCGCGGGAGCGGAACCAGTAGACGTAGGCGAAGGCACCGTAGAAGAAGAGGCCCTCGATGCACGCGGCGAAGCAGATCAGGTTGAGCAGGAAACGGCGGCGGTCGTCGCGGTCGTCGAGGCGGTCGACGGTGTCCACCGAGTCCATCCAGCGGAAGCAGAACTGGGCCTTCTCGCGGATGGAGGGGATGTTCTCCACTGCGGCGAACGCGGCGGTCCGGTCCTCGGGGTCGGGCAGGTAGGTGTCCAGCAGGGTCAGGTAGAACTGGACGTGGACGGCCTCCTCGAACAGCTGGCGGGACAGGTACAGCCGCGCCTCGGGGGAGTTGATGTGCTTGTAGAGGGTGAGCACGAGGTTGTTGGAGACGATGGAGTCCCCGGTGGCGAAGAACGCCACGAGCCGCCCGATCAGGTGCTGTTCGGCGGGGGAGAGCTTGGCGAGGTCGGCGACGTCGGAGTGGAGGTCGACCTCCTCCACGGTCCAGGTGTTCTTGATGGCGTCGCGATAGCGCTCGTAGAAGTCGGGGTAGCGCATCGGGCGCAGGGTGAGTTCGAAGCCCGGGTCGAGCAGGTTCTTCACGGTGGGGTCGGTCATCACTGGCATGCCTCGCAGGACTCGGGGTTCTCAAGGGAGCAGGCGAGCGCGTCGGCGTCGGCGATCAACGGGACGGCGGCGGGGGCGGGTTCGGCGGGCCCGGGGACGGCCGGGCCCATTCCCGCTTCCGCCCCCGCCGCGGCGGAGGCCGCGCGGGCGATCCGGGTGGCCGGCCGCGAGCGCAGGTAGTACGTGGTCTTCAGCCCCTGCTTCCAGGCGTACGCGTACATCGAGCTGAGCTTCCCGATGGTCGGCGTCTCCAGGAACAGGTTCAGCGACTGGCTCTGGTCGAGGTACGGCGTGCGGTCGGCGGCCAGGTCGATCAGCGCGCGCTGCGGCAGTTCCCAGGCGGTGCGGTACAACTCCCGTACCCGGGCCGGGATCCACTCCAGGCCCTGGACGGAGCCGCCGGACTCCCGCAGCGCCTCCCGGGTCCGGGCGTCCCACATCCCCAGCCGCTTCAGGTCGGCCACCAGGTACGGGTTGACCTGGAGGAACTCGCCCGACAGCGTCTCGCGCTTGAAGAGGTTGGACACCTGCGGCTCGATGCACTCGTAGACCCCGGCGATGGACGCGATGGTCGCGGTGGGGGCGATCGCGAGCAGCAGCGAGTTGCGCAGGCCGACGGCGGCGACGCGGGTGCGCAGGGCGGCCCAGCGGTCCGGCCAGACGGGGGTGGTGGCGAAGTGGTCGGGGTGCAGCACGCCGTCGGAGGTGCGGGTCTGGTCCCAGGCGGGCAGCGGGCCGTTGCGCTCGGCGAGGTCGCAGGACGCCTCGTACGCGGCGAGCATGATCCGCTCGGCGATCTTCGTGGACAGCGCGCGGGCCGCCGCGGAGTCGAAGGGCAGCCGGAGTCGGAAGAAGACGTCCTGGAGGCCCATGACGCCCAGACCCACCGGCCGCCAACGAGAGTTGGACCGGCCCGCCTGCTCGGTCGGGTAGTAGTTGATGTCGACCACCCGGTCCAGGAAGGTGACCGCGGTGTGCACGGTCCGGTCCAGCCGCTCCCAGTCGATGGCGTCGTCCGTGTCGAGGTCCGTGCCGCCGTCCGCGCCGTCCGTGTCGAGGTCCGCACCCGTGCCGACGACGAACGCCGCCAGGTTCAGCGACCCCAGATTGCACACGGCCGTCTCGGCGTCCTCGGAGACCTCGAGGATCTCGGTGCACAGGTTGGAGGAGTGCACGGTGCGGCCGGGGCGGGCGGTCTGGTTGGCCGTGCGGTTGGCGGCGTCCTTGAAGGTCATCCAGCCGTTTCCGGTCTGCGCGAGGGTGCGCATCATCCGCCCGTACAGCTCGCGGGCCGGGAGGGTGCGGCGGGCCAGGCCGGCCGCCTCGGCGCGGCGGTAGGCGGCGTCGAAGTCGGCGCCCCACAGGTCGACGAGCTCGGGGACGTCGGCGGGGGAGAAGAGCGACCAGGACGCGTCGGCATCGACCCGCCGCATGAACTCGTCGGGGACCCAGTGCGCGAGGTTGAGGTTGTGGGTGCGGCGGGCGTCCTCGCCGGTGTTGTCGCGCAGTTCGAGGAACTCCTCGACGTCTGCGTGCCAGGTCTCCAGGTAGACCGCGGCGGCGCCCTTGCGCCGGCCGCCCTGGTTCACCGCGGCCACCGAGGCGTCGAGGGTCTTCAGGAACGGCACGATGCCGTTGGAGTGGCCGTTGGTGCCGCGGATCAGCGAACCGCGGGCGCGCACCCGGGAGAAGGGGATGCCGATGCCGCCGGCGTGCTTGGAGAGGCGGGCCACCTGGTGGTAGCGGTCGTAGATGGAGTCGAGCTCGTCGCGCGGTGAGTCCAGCAGGTAGCAGGCGGACATCTGGGCGTGGCGGGTACCGGAGTTGAACAGGGTGGGGGAGCTGGGCAGGTAGTCCAGGGCGCTCATCAGCCGGTACAGCGCGGCGACTTCGTCGACCGCGCGGGTGGCGGCCCCGTCCGGGCCCGCGGTCCCGGACGGGGTGTCGTCGTCGGCGAGGCCCGCGGCGACTCGCAGCATGAAGTGCTGCGGGGTCTCGATCACCTTGCGGGTGAGGGGATGGCGCAGCAGGTAGCGGCTGTGCAGGGTGCGCAGGCCGAAGTAGCCGAAGCGGTCGTCCGCGCGGTCGGCGAGCGCCTGGTCGACCAGGGCGTCCAGTCGTGCCGCGTGGGTGGCGACGAAGTGGGCGGTGCGGTCGGCGACGAGGCCCTCGCGCCGGCCGATTTCGATGGAGGTGGTGAAGGACACCGCGCCCTGCCCGGCCGCCTCTTCGGTGATCGCCGCGCTCAGCAGGCGGGCGGCGAGCCGCGAGTACACCGGGTCGTCGGAGATCAGGCCGGCAGCGGCTTCGGCGGCGAGGCCGCGCAGTTCGGCCCGGTCGGCGCCCGCGCTGCGCCCGCGCAGGGCGGCGGCGGTGACCCGGCCCGGGTCGGCGCCGGGGAGGTCGGCGGTCAACTCGACCAGCATCCGCGCGAGTTCGGCACCGGCGCCGTCCGCGGGCTCCGGCACCCGGGGGCCGCCGGGTGGGGCGGTGGCGGGGGCCGCGGTGATGGGGCCGGCCGAGCCGCCGGTGGTGGCGGCGGCGGGCGCGGTGGCGGTGGGCGCGGTGGTCACGATGATGCTCTCCCTCGGACGCGGCGGCGGCCGGGTGGAGGGCGGCGGGAGGCAGGGCGGGGCCGTTTTCCGGCACGCCGCCGTGCGCCCGAAGACCCAGTCCACGAGGCCCGGACGGTAGGCCCGCGCAAGGCGTGCGCGAGCGATGTCGGCCGGCAGGCGATCGGGCTGTACGGCGTGCTCGGGGCATGGCCGTTCACCGTTGCGGGGCAGCGCCGGATTCGCACCGGCTTCCCCTGCGGCAACGAGATTGAGCATACATGTTGTGGTGGCTTTCCCATGCACCCCTAGATGTTGTGTCGCGCCGTCACGCGGCGGCCTGCCTGGGCGCGTTGCCGCGGCCGGGAACGGCGACGGCCCCGCCGTGGAGGCGGGGCCGCGGGAGGGGCCGGGGAGGGGCGGGAAGGGGGCCTGGGGGAGGCCGGAAGGAGGCGGGGAGAAGTCGGAAGAGAGGTCGGGGAGGCGGCATGGCGGGGAGCGCTGCGGGGGCGGCGTGGAGCGGAGGTCGTCCCCTTCGGGGAAGGCGTCGCGGGCGGCACGGCTCAGAGCCGGGCGCGCTCCTTGTCCGCCTCGCGCAGCTCGCGGGTGATCTTGGCCTCGTGGCGCAGGCCGAGGACGGGGACGAAGGTGAGGGCCAGCAGGAGGCCGAGGATGGCGGCGATGTCGAGGAGTGCGGTCATGGGTCAATCGTGCGCGCACTGCTTACCGGGTGACAGTGGCAGGACTGTCGTACTACCGCAACATGCTGCCACGTGGCACCCTCGTGGGTATGTTGCGCAATGTGGCGGCCGTGGTGCTGGACGGGGTGCACCCCTTCGAACTCGGCGTGGTGTGCGAGGTCTTCGGGCTGGACCGGAGCGACGAGGGGCTGCCGGTCTACGACTTCGCGGTGGTCTCCGCGGAGGGGCGGCAGCTGGAGACGCACGCGGGGTTCGGGCTGGTGGTGCGCGCGGAGCTCGATCGGCTGGAGGAGGCCGACCTGATCGCGGTCCCGGCCGGCGACGCGTACAACGAGCGGGACTTCCCGCAGCCGATGCTGGACGCGCTGAACCGCGCGGTCGAGCGCGGCGCGACCGTGCTGAGCGTGTGCTCGGGGGTGTTCGTGCTCGGTGCGGCCGGGCTGCTGGACGGGCGCCGGTGCGCGGCGCACTGGCGGCACGCCGAACGGCTGGCGCGCCGCCATCCGCGGGCGGACGTCGAGTCCGACGTGCTCTACGTCGACGACTCCGGGGTGGTCACCTCGGCCGGGACCGCGGCGGGCATCGACGCGTGCCTGCACCTGGTCCGCAAGGAGCAGGGCACCGCGGTGGCCAACGGCATCGCCCGGCGCATGGTGGTCCCCCCGCACCGCGAGGGCGGGCAGGCCCAGTTCGTGGCCCGGCCGCTGCCGCGGGCGCAGAGCGACACCGTCACCGGGGTGCTCTCCTGGATGGAGCGCCACCTGGACCGCGAGGTGACCGTGGAGGAGCTGGCGCTGCGCGCGCACATGTCCCCGCGTACCTTCGCGCGGCGCTTCCAGCAGGAGACCGGCACCACGCCGTATCGCTGGCTGCTGGGCCAACGTGTGCTGCTGGCAAGGGAGTTGCTGGAGGGCACGGACGTGACGGTCGACTCCGTGGCGATCCGGGCGGGGTTCGGGAACGCGGCGACGATGCGGCACCACTTCGTGCGGTGGACCGGCACCACCCCGCAGGCGTACCGCCGCACCTTCCGCGCGCCCGTGCCCTAGTACGCCGCCGGCGGCGGGCCCGGCCCGGGAAGAACCGGGCCAGAACCCACCGCCGGCGGCGATGGTGCGGGGGCTACACGGACGGAGCGGGCTCCGGCGCCAGGGGCGGCACCTCGGTCTCGCCGGTCTCCGCGGTGTAGTCCGCGCGGGACGTCTCGTCGGTGCCCTCCGGTGCCTTGACCGCGCGCAGCACCAGGGTGAGCACGACCGCGAGCACCACGTTGAGGACGAACGCGGTGAGCCCGATGTACCCGATCCTGCCGATCCACGGGATGGTGTCGGAGTTCCCGCCGAAGTGCGACTGGGTCGCGCTGGACTGCTCGTACGCCTTCCAGGTGCCGTAGGCCATGCCCGCGGCCCAGCCGACCAGCAGCGCCCAGCGGTGGAACCAGCGGGTGAACAGCCCGCCGACGATCGCGGGAACCGTCTGGAGGATCCAGATTCCGCCCAGCAGCTGGAAGTTGATCGCCACCGTCTTGTCCATGGACAGCACGAAGACGAGCGCGCCGACCTTCACCACGAGCGAGGCGAGCTTGGAGACGCGGGTCTCCTCCTCGGGTGTGGCGTTCGGGCGGATCAGGTCCTTGTAGATGTTGCGGGTGAAGAGGTTCGCGGCGGCGATCGACATGATCGCGGCGGGCACCAGCGCGCCGATCGCGATCGCCGCGAACGCGACGCCGGCGAACCAGCTCGGGAAGACGTTCTCGAAGAGCTGCGGGATGGCCAGTTGGCCGTTGTAGCCCTTGATGTTCTTGCCGACGCCGTCCGCGACCGCCATGAAGCCGAGCATCGCCAGCAGCCCGAGCATCAGCGAGTACAGCGGCAGGATCGCGGTGTTGCGCTGGATGACGGTGCGGCTCTTGCCGGAGAGCACCGCGGTCACCGAGTGCGGGTAGAGGAACAGCGCCATCGCGGAACCCAACGCGAGGGTGGCGTAGGCCCACTGGGCCTGCGGTGCGACGGTCAGCGAGCCCCTCGGCTTGCCGGTGGCGGGGTTCTTCACGGCGTACGCCGCGCTCGCCTTGTGGAAGATGTCGTCGAACCCGCCCAGCTTGTACGGGATGTAGATGATCGCCACCGCGATCACGATGTAGATCAGCGCGTCCTTGACGAAGGCGATCAGCGCCGGCGCCCGCAGCCCCGAGGAGTACGTGTACGCGGCGAGCACGCCGAAGGCGATCAGCAGCGGCAGGTCCTTGACGAACCAGTTGGTGGAGTCGCTGCCGCCGATCCCGACCACGTCCAGCACCGCCTGGATGCCGACGAGTTGGAGCGCGATGTACGGCATCGTGGCCAGGATGCCGGTGAGCGCGACGGCCACCGACAGGCTCTTGGAGCCGAACCGGCCCCGGATGAAGTCCGAGGAGGTCACGTAGCCGTGCTTGCGGGAGACCGACCACAGCCGCGGCAGGAAGAGGAAGACCAGCGGGTAGGCGATGATCGTGTAGGGCACCGCGAAGAAGCCGGCCGCGCCCGCGCCGTAGATCGCCGCCGGTACGGCGACGAAGGTGTACGCGGTGTACAGGTCGCCGCCGAGCAGGAACCAGGTCACCCAGGTACCGAAGCTGCGCCCGCCCAGGCCCCACTCCTCCAGGTGCAGCGCGTTGTCCGCGCGGCGCCAGCGGGCGGCCAGGAAACCGATCACCGTGACGGCGAGGAAGAAGAAGATGAGGACGCCGAGCGCGACCCCGTTGACGTCGTTCTTCACTTGGCCGCACCCCCGTTCCGGCCGCGCGCGTCCCGGCGGACCAGCACGTAGGCGGTGTAGGTGAGTGCCGCGGAGACCGGCACCCAGGCGAGCTGGTACCAGTAGAAGAACGGCATGCCGATGAAGGTCGGTGTCAGCCGTGAGTACGAGTTGACCCACAGCATGCTGACCAGCGGGATGATCAGGCAGATCCCGGCGGCGACCCGAGCGGCGGTGACCACCGGACGCGGTTGGTCCGACGGCTGGCGCGGTGGGGGTACTTGTGTCGGCGCAGTCGGCACAGTTGGTGCTCCCGTCCCCTAGGCGATCAATGCGGTGCGCAGGAATCTAGGGGAGGGAGGCAACACGCGTCACTACCTGTGCGGATATCCACCGTACGAGGGACCGCCGATCAGTCGGTCGGGCGGTTGAGCCGGGCGACGAACTTGTACCGGTCGCCGCGGTAGACCGACCGCACCCACTCCACCGGTTCGCCGGTGGTGTCGACGGAGTGCCGGGAGAGCATCAGCATCGGCAGGCCGACGTCGGTGCTCAGCAGCCCGGCCTCGCGCGGGGTGGCCAGCGAGGTCTCGATGGTCTCCTCGGCCTCGGCCAGCCGCACGTCGTAGACCTCGGCGAGCGCGGTGTACAGCGAGGTGTACTTCGCCAGGCTGCGGCGCAGCGCGGGGAAGCGCTTGGCGGACAGGTGGGTGGTCTCGATGGCCATCGGCTCGCTGTTGGCCAGTCGCAGCCGCTCGATCCGCAGCACCCGGCCGCCGGCCTTCATGTCCAGCAGCCCGGCCAGCCGGTCGTCGGCGGTGATGTACCCGATGTCCAGCAGCTGGGAGGTGGGCTCCAGGCCCTGGGCGCGCATGTCCTCGGTGTAGGAGGTGAGTTGCAGCGCCTGGGAGACCTTCGGCTTCGCCACGAAGGTGCCCTTGCCCTGGATGCGCTCCAGCCGGCCCTCGACCACGAGCTCCTGCAGGGCCTGGCGCACGGTGGTGCGGGAGGTGTCGAACTCGGTGGCCAGGGTGCGCTCGGGCGGCACCGGGGTCCCGGGCGGCATGGTCTGGGTGATGTCCAGCAGGTGGCGCTTGAGCCGGTAGTACTTCGGCACGCGGGCGGTGCGGCCCGCGGTGCCGTTCCCCGTGGGCTCGCCGCTGCTGCCCGTGTCGCTGTCCATGCCGTGCACTCCCGACTGCTGTCGTACTGCCGTCACCGGCTCCTCCGTTGATCGCGGTCACATGGTGGCACGGGCTGCCCTGCCGGAGGGAGGCGGTGGGTGGCTGATGCCTCAGGTGTCGGTCCGATAACAGGTCCGACGGGTGCTCTTATACACCCTTGACACCCCTAAAGGTCTAGGCCAAGCTCCGGGGTACTGGTCTAAACCATTAACGACCAATCCCAGACCCACGAGCAGGACGCGGCTGCAACGTACGTGCGGCAGCCGACATTTCGGGCGGTGGGGGGAGTTTCGGGCATCCTTGAGGAGGGTGGCATGAGGCGCAAGCTCATCGCTGCGATCGGTGTCGCGGCAGTGCTGACCGGGGTCGCGGCCTGCGGGGGCAGTGACAACAAGTCCGACTCGGGCAAGAGCAGTTCCGCCGGACCGGCCGATTTCAAGGGCAAGACGCTCAACGTGTGGCTGATGAGCGGCTCCAACCCGCCCGGCTGGACCAAGGACATCACCGCCGCGTTCGAGAAGCAGTACCCCGGCGCGAAGCTCAAGATCACCGTCCAGCAGTGGGACGGCATCCAGCAGAAGCTCACCACCGCCCTGTCGGAGAGCACCCCGCCGGACGTCATCGAGGTCGGCAACACCCAGACGCCCTACTACGCGGCCACCGGTGGTCTGAAGGACCTCACCAGCGTCAAGGCCGACATCGGCGGCAACGACTGGGCGCCGTCGCTCAACGGCTCCGCGGTCTACAACGGCAAGCAGTTCGCCGCCCCGTGGTACTTCGCCAGCCGGGTCGTCGTCTACAACAAGAAGATCTGGACCGCGGCCGGCATCACCACGCCGCCGAAGACCCAGGACGAACTCTTCAGCGACCTGGACAAGATCAAGGCCAAGGGCACCAAGGACGCCTTCTACCTGCCCGGTCAGGACTGGTACGGCTTCGACGGCTTCCTCCTCGACGCCGGCGCCGACCTGGTCAAGAAGGACGGCGACAAGTACACGGGCAACCTGGACACCCCGCAGGCCGCCTCGGCGATCAGCCTCTACAAGAAGCTGAACGGCTACGGCACCGCGCCCAAGGACAAGGACGAGGCCACCCCGCAGCAGTCCGACGTATTCGCCAAGGGCGACGTCGGCGCGTTCCTCGGCCTCGGCTGGGAGGCGGCCGGCGCCATCACCAAGAACCCGGCGCTGAAGGACCAGGTCGGCTTCTTCGCCTTCCCGGGCAAGACGGCAGCCAAGACCGCCAGCGTCTTCGTCGGCGGCTCCAACCTGGCCATCACCCAGGGCAGCAAGAACCCCGAACTGGCCCAGGACTTCCTGAAGATGGCCATGTCCGACCAGTTCGAGGGCGAGCTGGCCAAGGAGGGCGGCGTCGTCCCGAACAAGGCGAGCCTCGACTCCAACCTCTCTGGCAACGAGTTCGGCACCGTCTCCGCGGCCGCCGCCGCCAACGGCGGTACCACGCCGCTGATCCCGGCCTGGGGAAGCGTGGAGAACGTGCCCAACCCGATCACCACGCTCTTCATGACCGGCGTGCTCCAGGGCCAGTCCCCGAGCGCGGCAGCCAAGAAGGCCGACGCCGAGATCGACAAGCGGCTCAGCCAGCAGTAGTCATCCCGACCGGGCCCGGCCGCCTGCCGCCCTGAGCGACCGGCGGCCGGGCCCGGCGCAGCGTTTCGCAGCGGACGGCACGAGAAGAGGGAAGCATGGCCGCGCAGTACAAAGGGACGCAGGTACGGGCCCCCGACGAGGGGGCGGCCGAACCCGGACCACTCCGCCCCGCCGGTGGGAAGCCCCCGGCCGGCGCCCGGACGGCGCGCACCGCGGGCACCGCGGCGCTCTCCCGTGCCACGCCGTACCTGCTGATCCTGCCCGCGCTGGTCGCGACCGCGCTTCTGCTCGGCTACCCGCTGATCCAGAACGTCATCATCTCGTTCCAGACCCTCGACGCCTTCCAGCTGATCCAGCACACCACCCAGTGGACCGGCTTCGGCAACTACAAGGCCCAGCTCACCAGTGCCGAGTTCTGGCACACCACCGAGCGCTCGGTCTTCTTCACCCTCGCCAACGTCGCGCTGATCATGGTCTCCGGCGCCCTGGTCGGGCTGCTGCTGTACCGGCTGGGCAAGCGGATGCGGCTGCTGCTGTCGATCGGCCTGGTGCTCGCCTGGGCGATGCCCACCGTGGCCGGCACCACCGTCTACCAGTGGCTCTTCGACACCCGCTACGGCGTCGTCAACTGGTTCCTGGACAAGCTCGGCTGGCACTCGATGGCCGGCTACAACTGGTTCGGCGGCCAGTTCTCCACCTTCGCGGTCATCACGCTGATGATCGTCTGGCAGTCCATCCCGTTCGTCGCCCTCAACCTCTACGCGGCGCTCACCACCATCTCCGGTGAGATCTTCGAGGCGGCACGGATGGACGGCGCCGGGGCGTGGCGCACCTTCTCCTCGGTGCTCTTCCCGATGCTCCGGCCGTTCTTCCTGAGCACCGCGTTCCTGGAGGTCATCTGGGTGTTCAAGGCGTTCACCCAGGTCTACGCGCTGAACGCCGGCGGTCCGGAGGGCCTGACCGAGACGCTGCCGGTCTATGCGTTCGTCGAGGGCGTCGGCAACCAGCACTACGGCACCGGCGCGGCGATCTCCGTGCTCACCATCCTCATCCTGCTGGCGCTGATGTCCTACTACTTCCGAATCATCCTGAAGCAGGAGGACGACCTGTGAGGCGCTCCCTGTTCGGACGGCTGTGGCCCAACCTGGTCGCGGGCATCCTCTTCGTCTTCTTCGTCTTCCCCGTCTACTGGATGCTGACGACGGCGTTCAAGCCCGACCTCGACATCATCTCCACCACCCCGGTCTTCGTGCCCTTCCACGGCACCACGTCGCACTTCGACAAGGCCGTGCACGCGGCGGGCTTCTGGACGCTGGTGCGCAACAGCCTCACCGTGACCATCGGCGCGGTGCTGCTGTCGCTGCTGCTGGCGACGGCCGCGGCGTTCGCGGTGGCGCGGATGCGCTTCCGCGGCCGCAAGGCGTTCGTGCTGATCGTGATGGTGGCGCAGATGGCGCCGTGGGAGGTCATGACGATCTCCGTCTACATGATCGTCCGCGACCAGGACATGCTCAACAAGCTGCTCCCGCTGACCCTCTTCTACATGATGATGGTGATGCCGTTCACCATCTGGACGCTGCGCGGGTTCATCGCCGCGGTGCCCAAGGAACTGGAGGAGTCCGCCCTGATGGACGGCTGCACCCGGTTCCAGGCGTTCATGAGGGTGGTGCTGCCGCTGCTGGCACCGGGGTTGATGTCCACCTCGCTGTTCGGCTTCATCACGGCGTGGAACGAGTTCCCGCTGGTGCTGATCCTCAACAAGGAGAGCGGCCAGACCCTGCCGCTGTGGCTGACCCAGTTCCAGACCAACTTCGGTGACGACTGGGGCGCCACGATGGCCGCCTCCAGCCTCTTCACGCTGCCCGTGGTGGTCGTCTTCCTGGTCCTCCAGCGCAGGGCCGTCGCCGGACTGACCGCCGGGGCGGTGAAGGGATGAGCCCCATCACCCGTACGAGCGACGTCGCCGGCGCCGACGGCCCGCCCACCGCGGACGCCCTGGCCGCCGACGCGCTGGCCGTCCTCCAGCCCGGCTTCGCCGGAACCACCGCGCCCCCGTGGGTGCTGAGACTGCTGGGTGAGGGGCTCGGCTCGGTCGGCGTGTTCTCCCGCAACATCGAGTCGCCGGAGCAACTCGCCGCGCTCACCGCGCAGTTGCGCGCGGTGCGGCCGGACGTGCTGGTCGCCGCCGACGAGGAGGGCGGTGACGTCACCCGGCTGGAGTCCCGCGGCGGCTCGTCGTTCCCCGGCAACCTGGCACTCGGCGCCGTCGACGACCCGAAGCTGACCCGCGCGGTCGCCGCCGAACTCGGCCGCAGGCTCGCCGCCTGCGGGGTGAACTTCGACTGGGCTCCGTCCGCCGACGTCAACTCCGACCCGGGCAACCCGGTCATCGGGGTGCGGTCCTTCGGCGCCGACCCCGACCTGGTGGCCCGTCACACCGCCGCCTACGTGGAAGGGCTCCAGTCCGCCGGCGTCGCCGCCAGCGTCAAGCACTTCCCCGGCCACGGCGACACCGCCATCGACTCGCACCACGCGCTGCCGCGGATCGACGTGGACGCCGCCACCCTGCGGGCCCGCGAACTCGTGCCGTTCCGGGCGGCGGTCGCGGCCGGCGCCAAGGTCGTGATGAGCGCGCACATCCTGGTGCCCGCGCTCGACCCGGACCTGCCCGCCACGCTCAGCCCGGCGATCCTGACCGGCCTGCTGCGCGCTCCCGAGGAGGAGGGCGGCCTCGGGTACGACGGGCTGGTGGTCACCGACGGCATCGAGATGCAGGCCATCGCGGCCGCGTACGGGATCGAGCGCGGCACCGTCATGGCGCTGGCCGCCGGCGCCGACGCGATCTGCGTCGGCGGCGGACTGTGCGACGAGCGGACCGCGCTGAACCTGCGCGACGCGATCGTCGCGGCGGTACGGGACGGCTCGCTGCCGGCCGAACGGCTGGCCGACGCGGCCCGCCGGGTTCGGGAACTGGCGGCGTGGGCGGCGCGGCAGCCGGGTGCGGCGGAGGGGAGCGCACCCGGCTCCGACGTCGGCCTGGAGGCGGCTCGCCGGGCGCTGCGGATCACCCGCGGCGAGGGCTTCACCCCGCTGGACGGCCCGCCCTACGTGGCGGCGTTCACCCCGGTGGCGAACATCGCGGTGGGCGACGTGACCCCGTGGGGGGTGGCCGCCGAACTCGACCGGATGCTGCCCGGCACCCTCACCGGCAGCTACCGCTCCGCCGACATCACCGAGCTGCTCGCCGCGGCCGGGGAGCGCCGGGTGGTGGCGGTGGTCCGCGACGCGCACCGGCACGCGTGGATGGCGGAGGCGCTGGCCGCGCTCCTGGCCGTCCGCCCCGACACGATCGTGGTGGAGATGGGGGTGCCCCAGGCCCCGCCGGTCGGCTCCCTGCACATCGCCACCCACGGCGCCGCCCGCGTCTGCGGCGAGGCGGCGGCCGAGGCGATCGTCGGCCGCGAGGCGTAGCGGGCGACGGGCACCGCCGCTCCGGCGGCGGGAACGGAGGACGCCGCGGGCTCCGGAAGGAGCGCGCGGCGTCTCGCGTGTGCGGCCGGTCCGGGCCGCGGGCCGGGCCGCTTACAGGCCCTGCCAGTCCGGCTTGGCCGCGTAGGTGGCACGGAAGTACGGCGCCAGCTTCAGCTTGGACGCGGCCGCCTCGTCGACCACGACGGTGGCGTGCGGGTGGAGTTGCAGCGCGGAGGCGGGCACCACAGCGGCGACCGGGCCCTCCACGGTCTGCGCGACGGCCTCCGCCTTGCCCTCGCCGGTGGCCAGCAGGACCAGGTGCCGCGCCTCCAGGATGGTGCCGATGCCCTGGGTGATCACGTGGCGCGGCACCTGCTCGATGTCGCCGTCGAAGAAGCGGGCGTTGTCCACCCGGGTCTGCTCGGTGAGGGTCTTGATCCGGGTCCGGGAGGCCAGCGACGAGCAGGGCTCGTTGAACCCTATGTGGCCGTCCGTGCCGATGCCGAGCAGCTGGAGGTCGACCCCGCCGGCCGCCGCGAGCGCGGCGTCGTAGGCCGCGCAGGCCGCCTGCACGTCGGCGGCGGCGCCGTCCGGGCCCATGAAGGCCTTCGGGGACAGGCCGAGCGGGTCGACCACCTCGCGCAGCACCACCGAGCGGTACGACTCCGGGTGCCCGGCGGGCAGGCCCACGTACTCGTCGAGCTGGCACACCCGCGCCCGCGACGCGTCCACCGCGCCGGCCCGCACCCGGGCGGCGAGCGCCTGGTAGACCGGCAGCGGGGTGGAGCCGGTCGCCACGCCGAGCAGGGCGTCCGGCGTGCGCCGCAGCAGGGCGGCCATGGCCTCCGCGATGAGTTCGCCGCCCGCGGCGGCGTCCGGCACGATGACAACTTCCACGCTGGGCCTGCCGTTCTGAAGAAGACGTGTGGTATAGACCAATCTATCAGATACGGCCGTTCTGGTGGTGCGGCGGGCGAAGTCCTGTGGTCGACTGGTGAGGGTCGGCGGGCGGGATGGAGGCGGTGGAGATGTCGGTTTCCGCGTCGTCCCCGGCTCCGCGCAGGGGCGAGCCGGGCTGGATCATGTTCGGCGAGATGGCCGAGCAGCCGGAGGTGCTGCGGCGGGTGCTGGCCGAGGCGGCGCCGCAGGTGCGGCAGACCGCGCGGCGGATCGCGGCCCGGCGGCCCCGGTTCGTGCTGCTCGGCGCGCGGGGCAGCTCGGACCACGCGGCGCTCTACGCGAAGTACCTGATCGAGGTCGAACTGGGGCTGCCCTGCGGGCTGGCCTCCATGTCGACCACTACCGCCTACGGTGCCACGCCGCACCTGGAGGACGTGCTGCTGATCACGGTCAGCCAGTCCGGCGGCTCGCCCGACCTGGCCTCGTCCACGCAGGCCGCCCGCGACGCCGGCGCGATCACCCTCGCGGTCACCAACAACCCCGACTCTCCGCTGGCGGAGGTCTCGGAGTACCACATCGACATGCTCGCCGGGCCGGAGAAGGCGCTGCCCGCGACCAAGACCTACACCGCGGAACTGCTGGTGCTCTACCTGTTCGTCAAGGGCATGCGCGACGACGACGGCGGGGCCGCCGCGGCGCTGCTGCCCGACCTCGCCGAGGAGGTGCTCGACCGCACCGCCGAGGTCCGGGCGCTGGCAGGGCGCTACCGCTTCGCCGAGCGGATGGTGATCACCTCGCGCGGATACGGCTACCCCACGGCGAAGGAGGCGGCGCTCAAACTGATGGAGACCAGCTACATCCCCGCGCTCGCCTACTCCGGCGCCGACCTGCTGCACGGGCCGCTGGCGATGGTCGACAACATCTCCCCGGTCATCGCGATCGTCACCGAGGGCCAGGGCGGACAGGCCCTCCAGCCGGTGCTCGACCGGCTGCGCGGGCGCGGGGCCGACCTGGTCGTGGTCGGCCCCAAGCGCCAGGTCGAGGCGGCCTCGGGCGGCTTCGTGCTGTCCACCGGGCGCCTGCCGGAGGCGCTCCAACCCGTCCTGGAGATCCTGCCGTTGCAGCGGCTCGCGTTCGAGGTCTCGGTGGCGCGCGGCCAGGACCCGGACTCCCCGCGCGGCCTGGCGAAGGTCACCGAGACGCGGTAGCGGGCCTTCCCACGCCGGCCTGCGAGGTCCGCCGGGCCGGACGATCGCGCCGCCGGTCAGACGATCGAGCCGCCGGACGCGTCGAGCCAGTGGCCGGTGATCCACCGGGCGTCGTCCGAGGCGAGGAACGCGACGACGTCGGCGATGTCCGCGGGGGTGCCCACTCGGCCGAGAGCGGAGTACGCGGCGGCCTGCTCCCAGGCGGCCGGGGTGGCGCGGATGATGGGGGCGGTGTTGTCGGTGTCCACGATCCCGGGGGCGACCGCGTTGACGGTGATGCCGCGCGGCCCGAGCGTCTTGGACAGGTCGCGGGTGAAGAGGTCGAGCGCGGCCTTGGACATGGAGTAGGCGATCAGGTCGTGCAGGACGGCGGTCCTGGTCAGGCCGGTGGAGATGTTGACGATGCGGCCGCCGTCCCGCATCCGGGGGAGGGCGGCGCGGGTGAGGAAGAAAGGGGCGCGGGTGTTGACCGCGAGGAGCCGGTCGAACTCGGCCCGGCCGATCGCGGCGAAGGGGCTCGCCGATCCGATGCCGGCGTTGTTGACGAGGATGTCCAGCCCGTCCGCGGCCCGGTCGAAGGCCGCCCACAGCGCCTCCGGGGCGTCCGGGTCCGCCAGGTCGGCGCCGAGCGCGAAGGCGGTGCCGCCGGCCGCCTCGATCGCGGCGACGGTCTCGTGGGCCGCGTCCGCGTTGCTGCCGTAGTGCACGCCGACCCTGGCGCCGTCACGGGCCAGCCGCAGGGCTGTCCCGCGGCCGATGCCGCGGCTGCCGCCCGTGACGAGCGCGGTCCTGCCGGTGAGCCGCCCACCGCTCGTGGCCGTCTCCGGATCGGCGGTCGGGGCGGTCCCCGCACCCGTCGCCGTCCCTGCTGCCGTACGTGTACCCGCCCTCGTGACGGTGGTCGTCATCGCCCGCTCTCTTTCTGTATCGCACGCTACAAAATGGCCTGCGGGGGAACGTACCACATTCTCTAGCGGGCGTTATAGAATCACCGCATGGTTCCTCCCCGCCCGCGTGGCCGCCCGCGCGCTTTCGACCGCGAAGCCGCTCTCGACCAGGCGGTGCGTGCTTTCTGGGAGCAGGGCTACGAGGCCACGTCCGTCGCGGACCTCACCCGGGCGATGGGCATCGGGGCGCCGAGCCTCTACGCGGCCTTCGGTGACAAGCGGGCCCTGTTCGCGGAGGTGGTCGAGGCCTACGGCGCCCGCTACGGGGCCTACGGCGAACGCGCGCTCGCCGAGGAGCCGTCCGCCCGCGCCGCGGTGGCCCGCATGCTGCGGGAGGCGGCGTACGCGTTCACGGGCGAGGCCCGGCCGCGCGGCTGCCTCGTGATCAGCGCGGCCGTGAACTGCACGACCCCCGAGGTGAGCGCCGGGCTGCTGGCCCGGCGCGAGGCCAACGTCGCCGCGATCCGCGACCGGATCCGGGATTCCGTCGACGCGGGCGAACTCCCCGCGGACACCGATCCCGGCGCGCTCGCCCGCTACACGGGCGCTGTCATCCAGGGCATGTCGCAGCAGGCCCGCGACGGTGCCACCAGGGAGGAGCTGAGCGCGATGGCCGAACTGGCCCTGCGGGCCTGGCCGTCGGAGCCGCACACACTTCGGGCCGCGGTGCCGGGAGAGGACCCTCAACCTCTCCAGCACCGCAGCCCGGAGTAGCCGTCGGCGCCGTGGTCGGACGGGTGTGCGGTGCCCTCCGACCCGATAGGGCCGACCAGTGAGGCGTCCGGCGTAGTCAGGGCAGAGAACGCCTTGGCCTCGATCCGTCCTCCTGTGCGGGGAGAACGGAGGTCTTTCCGATCCGTATTGTGGACTAGACCAGTGGGCCTTGTCCATGGGTGTGCCACGGATTCGGTCCGTGAATTCCCCGTGCGCCGTGCCGCGAAACGCTCAGGACCGCACAGCTTCCGCCGGAAGGTACGCTCGCAGGCGTGCCCTCCATGAACGATCTCGTCCGCGAGCACACCGGCCTCGACGCCTCCGACCTCGAATGGCTGCACCTGCTCGTCTCGGAGTGGCAGCTGCTCTCCGACCTGTCCTTCGCCGATCTCGTGCTGTGGGTGCCCACCCGCGACGGCACCCGGTACGTCTCGGTCGCCCAGATGCGGCCCAACACCGGCCCCACCTCGTACCAGGACGACATGGTCGGCCACCTGGTGCCGCGCGGCCGCCGCCCGCTGCTGGACGCGGCCCTGGACGAGGGGCGGATCGTCCGCGAGGGCGATCCGGAGTGGCGGGAGGAGGTGCCGGTGCGGGTGGAGTCCATCCCGGTCCGGCGCGACGGCCGGGTGCTCGGGGTGATCGCCCGCAACACCAACCTGCTGACCGTGCGCACCCCCAGCCGGCTGGAGCTGACCTACCTGCAGAGCGCCTCCGACCTGGCGCAGATGATCGCCGCGGGGTCCTTCCCGTTCCCGGCCGAGCAGGTCGACATGGACGCGTCGCCCCGGGCCGGCGACGGCCTGATCCGGCTGGACGCCGACGGCATCGTGCAGTACGCCAGCCCCAACGCGCTGTCCGCCTACCACCGGCTGGGCCTGGCCGCCGACCTGGTCGGCCACCACCTGGGCCAGGCCACCGCCGAACTCGCCCCGGAGCGCGGCCCGGTGGAGGAGGCGCTGGTGAAGCTCGCCAGCGGCTGGGCGCCCCGGGAGTTCGAGGTCGAGGCGGGCGACGGGGTCATCCAGTTGCGGGCGATCCCGCTCAAACCCAAGGGCGTGCACACCGGTTCGCTGGTGCTGCTGCGCGACGTCACCGAACTGCGCCGCCGCGAGCGGGAGCTGATCACCAAGGACGCCACCATCCGGGAGATCCACCACCGGGTGAAGAACAACCTCCAGACGGTCGCGGCACTCCTGCGGCTGCAGGCCCGCCGGATGGACTCCGAGCGGGCCCGTGAGGCGCTGGACGAGGCGGTACGGCGGGTCGGGTCGATCGCGATCGTGCACGAGACGCTGTCGCAGAACCTGGACGAGAAGGTGGAGTTCGACGAGATCGCCGACCGGGTGCTGGCGATGGTCGCGGAGATCTCACCCGGACGGGTCGCGACCCGGCGCGGCGGCAGGTTCGGCATCCTCACCGCGGAGACGGCCACGCCGCTGTCCATGGTGCTGACCGAACTTCTCCAGAACGCCCTCGAACACGGCTTCGGGCCGGGGGAGTCGGGCACCGTCGAGGTCCACGCGACCCGCGGCCGGGATCGGATCGCGGTCACCGTCCAGGACGACGGGCGCGGCCTGCCGGACGGCTTCGACGCGCAGAAGGCGGGCAACCTGGGCCTCCAGATCGTCCGCACCCTGGTCGTCGGCGAGTTGGGCGGCACCTTCGACATGCTCCCGGCCCCGGCCGGCCCTGGCACCCGGGTCGTCCTCGAACTCCCCCTGGACGCCTGACAGACGGCGCCCGGCACCGGCCACCCGAACCGGGCCCGGACACGACGAGAGCCCCGTACCCATCCGGTACGGGGCTCTTCGTGATGCTGTGTGCTGCGCGTGTTGACAGGTGCTGCGCGCTGCGGCTCGGGGGTAAGGCTTGTCGGTCGTCCGGTGTCTCAGGCGCTGGCGTTACGGGCCCGGTTGCGGGCGGCGCGGCGCTTCATCGCACGACGCTCGTCCTCGCTGAGGCCACCCCAGACACCGGCGTCCTGGCCGCTCTCCAGCGCCCACTGGAGGCACTGGTCCATGACGGGGCAGCGGCGACAGACGGCCTTGGCTTCCTCGATCTGCAGCAGCGCAGGACCGGTGTTGCCGATGGGGAAGAAGAGCTCGGGGTCTTCCTCGCGGCAAACGGCGCGGTGACGCCAGTCCATGGCTGCTCCAACTCCTTGTGTGACAAGCAGGTTGCTTGTGAATGTGAACGCTTTCACGAATCCCCCCACAGGGAACGGGACGCCACCCAGCCTTCGCTGGCTGGTGCGGTCCCGCTGGTGTGAGGTAGGAGATTCGGGCTCTCATGGGGGCCGGTTGTTCGGCCGTCCCGATCGCCAGTAAGAGACTCGCAAACCTCGGCTGGAGATACAACCCCTTCAGGAAAGTTTTTTTGGATTCCTCGGTGTCGCCTCGGTCACAGCCGTACTTCCATGGGGTGCGGGGCAGTCTAAACGTTCGAGTAAAAGGACTTTAGGCTCTTCGACTTACACAATCACACGCAGTGCACGGCGTACGCCTGTGAAGGTCGCGTTCGTACGCAGCCCCAGGTGGTCACCGTCGACCTGGAAGGGCAGCGGCGCCTGCGAATGCAAGGTGAAGTCCGTCAGATCGTGCAGGGCCACCGCGTACTTGCCCCGGGGGCCCCGCTCCGGGGTGGAACGGAGCAACTGCGCGGCGTAACGCGCCCCCGCCACCGTGGACATCTTGGTGACACCCAGCACGTCGAGCGCGGTGTCGAAGGACGCCCCGGGGGACGCGTACACCGGCTTGTTGCCGAGGTAGGTCCAGGGGGCGGTGTTGCAGATTATCGCCGTGGACAGGCCGTCGACCGGGTCGTGGTCCGGCCGATCGAGCGTGATCGTGCCGTGCCGGCGGTGCGGGTCGCTCATGAACTGGCGGGCCACCTGGCGCAGGTACAGGGAGTGCGTGGAGCGCTTGCCGGACTCCCGCTGCGCCTCGACCCGGCCGACCACCCCCGCGTCGAACCCCAGGCCCGCGCAGAAGGTGAACCAGCGCGGCGGCACGCCCTCGTCCTCGGTGCCCGGGGTGCCGCTCACCAGGCCCAGGCCCACGGTCCGCGAGGTGCCCGCACGCAGCGCGTCCAGCAGGGCGCCGGTCGCCTCCACGGCGTCGTTGGGCAGGCCCAGCGCGCGGGCGAAGACGTTGGTCGAACCGCCCGGGACGACGGCCAGCTGCGGCAGCGCCTCCGGGTCCGGGCCGTGGTGCAGCAGGCCGTTGACGACCTCGTTGACGGTGCCGTCACCGCCGAGGGCCACGACGAGTTCGACCTCGCCCCCCTCGGCCGCCTTCCGGCCCAGGTCGCGCGCGTGCCCGCGGTACTCGGTGGTGGCGACCTCCAGTTTCAGGTCGCTCGCGAGCGCCGTACTGATGACGTCGCGGACCCGTGCGCTGGTGGTGGTGGCGGCGGGATTGACCACGAGGAGGGCACGCATGCTCGACAGCGTACCTACGGATTTTCGCGCCCGGCTACGCTGGCAGCTGTGAGCCAGAAGAAGACGAAGCCCCAGCAGTCCGGCGCGGGCGGCCCGGCCGCCGGGGCGGACCCGCAGGCGCCGCCCACCGGACCGCTCCCGCTGCGGCTGACCGCCGCCGCCGCGGTGGCCGGGGTGGAAGGGCTCGCCATCGCCGCCTGGGGGGTGACGATGTTCTTCACGGGTGACGGCAAGGACGTCCTGCCCGGGTTCCTCGTGCTCGCCCTCGCGGCGCTGCCGCTGCTCGCCGCGTACGGGCTGCGCCGGGCCCGGCGGTGGAGCCGCGGGCCCGCGCTCATCATCCAGCTGATCTCGCTGCCGATCGCGTGGACCATGCTGCACAGTGACGGCGCGGGGATCGTCGCGGGGGGAGCGGTTCTCGCCGTCCTCGCCCTCGCCGGGCTGGTGCTTCTGGTGCACCCGGCGACCACCGATGCGCTGGGTATCAACAGGACCGCCGCATAACCCCTTGCCGTGCGTGCCCGGACCTTGCGGTCCGCTGTGGCTTGTCGCGCAGTTCCCCGCGCCCCTGGGGGGTGCCCCTTGGGGTGCGTTCTCGCCTTGCGGTGGGTGGTGGGTTGCTCGCGCAGTTCCCCGCGCTCCTGGGGGGTGCCCCTTGGGGTGCGTGGTCGCCTTGCGGTGGGTGGTGGGTTGCTCGCGCAGTTCCCCGCGCCCCTGGTTTTGTGCGGGTCCTCCGCGAGAAGAGGGCGACCACCAAGGGGCGCGGGGAACTGCGCGACAAGCCCACCACCGGCAGGTGGTCCCTCGACCGGGCAGGACGGGGCAGCCTGGAGGGTCCGCCCGGCCCGCTCGGCACGAGCTACTCGTCGATCAGGAGCTTGTCGCGGAGCTGGGCGAGGGTGCGGGCGAGGAGGCGGCTGACGTGCATCTGGGAGATGCCGACCTCCTGCGCGATCTGCGACTGCGTCATGTTGCCGAAGAACCGCAGCAGCAGGATCGTCTTTTCACGCGGCGGGAGTTGCTCCAGGAGCGGCTTGAGGGATTCGCGGTACTCGACCCCCTCCAGGGCCTCGTCCTCGGAGCCGAGCGTGTCCGCGACGGCCGGCGACTCGTCGTCGGTGTCGGGGACGTCGAGCGAGAGGGTGCTGTACGCGTTGGCGGACTCCAGCCCCTCCAGCACCTCCTCCTCGGAGATCTTGAGGTGCTCGGCCAGTTCGTGGACGGTGGGCGCCCGGCCGTGCCGCTGGGAGAGCTCGCCGGTGGCAGTGGTCAGGGCGAGCCGCAACTCCTGGAGCCGGCGCGGGACGCGGACCGCCCACCCCTTGTCCCTGAAGTGACGTTTGATCTCGCCGACCACCGTGGGGGTGGCGTAGGTGGAGAACTCGACCCCGCGGTCGACGTCGAACCGGTCCACGGACTTGATCAGCCCGATCGTGGCGACCTGGGTGAGGTCGTCGAGCGGCTCGCCGCGGTTGCGGAAGCGGCGGGCGAGGTGCTCGACCAGCGGCAGGTGCATGCGGACCAGCTGGTTGCGCAGCTCGGCCCGCTCCGGTGAGCCCTCGGGCAGCTTGCCCAGCTCGACGAAGAGCGCGCGGGCCCCCGAGCGGTCGTGCGGGTCGTGCTGCTCGGCGGACTCCTGCTCGGCGGACTCCGGCGCGGCCGGTTCGTGCTCCGGCCCCTGCCCGGACGGCTCCGGCCCCTGCCCGGACGGCTCGGGCCGCTCCGGCTGCTCCGCCGGTGTCGCGCGCTCGTGCTGATCCATCCGGTCCGCCTGCTCCGCCTGCTCCGACGCGTCCATCACTTCCCTACGGTCCATCCGGCTTCGGGCCGGGCCGGGATCGGGCTCCGCCGCCCCGGGTTCGGGGTGCGGTCTTGCCGACGGCTGTGGCGGCCCACCCGCCCGCGCGCTCCCGGGATCCGGCTGCTGGGCCGGTACGGAGGCGCGCCCGCGCGCCGCGGGCACGTCGTGCTCCGCGGGTGTGCCGGGGGTGTCTGGTGGGCTCACGACGGCCGCCTCACAGCCCTCACGACAGCCCGGGTACGGCGCCGCGCTTCTTGTGCAGACTGATGCTGACCGTCCGGTCCTCCGCGACGGTGGAGTCCACCTCGCCGGCCAGTGCCGACAGCACCGTCCAGGCGAAGGTGTCCCGCTCCGGGGCCCGGCCGTCGGTGGTCGGCGCCGACACGGTGACCCACAGCGAGTCCCCGACCAGCCGGAACACGCAGCTCAGCACCGAACCGGGCACGGCCTGCTGCAAGAGGATCGCGCACGCCTCGTCGACGGCGATCCGCAGATCCTCGATCTCGTCGAGGGTGAAGTCCAGCCGGGCCGCGAGTCCGGCCGTGGCCGTCCGCAGTACCGACAGATACGCTCCCGCCGCGGGCAGCCGGACCTCGACGAAGTCCTTCGACCCGGGCTCGCCTGCGATCTGGGACACCCACACCTCCAAGGTGGCACACAGTGATTGCTCTGGTTCGCAGCGACGCTACCGCGATCCGCACCCGGCTGTCGCCCGGACGGAGCACGGCACCTTCCCATTCTGTCACCCATCGTAAGCGTACGGGTACGGAACGTGGGTCGCGTGCTGCCGACTCAATGTGCATGAGTCGGCGCCTGGTTGGACGATCGGATCGTCGCACCGGTTGCAGTCGAGACTGATCCGTCGCCCACCGCTCCGGCCCGGGCCGCCAGCGCGTGCAGCGCGGGACCCGAAAGCCGCTGTACCGTCCACTGGTCCTGCGGCAGCGCACCGACGGACCGGTAGACGCCGAGCGCCTTCTCGTTCCAGTCAAGCACGGTCCACTCGAACCGCTCGAAGCCGCGCTCCACGCAGATCGCCGCGAGTGCGGCCAGCAGCGCCTTGCCGTGGCCCTCGCCGCGGACGTCCGGACGGACGTACAGGTCCTCCAGGTACATCCCGGGCTTCCCGATCCAGGTGGAGAAGTTCCGGAACCACAGCGCGAATCCGGCCGGTTCGGGGCTCACCGCCCCCTCCTGACCACCGGCGCCGTCCGGCACCGCTATCAGCGCGGACGCCACCGCGTCGGGACCGAACAGGGCCTCCCGCAGTTGCTCCTCGGTCGCCCTCGCCTCCTGCGGGGCCCGCTCGTACGCGGCCAGTTCGCGGACCATCGCGTGGATGGCGGGGACGTCTTCGGGCGTGGCGTGGCGGATCATGCCACCAGGTTACGGGGATGCGCTGTGACCGGGCCAAGGGCCCGATGAGTTCGTCCGCGGGTCACGATCCGGTGATCACGGCCGCGACCCGGGTGCCGGGCGGGAAAGCGCCTTCCTCGGCGAGGCGGAAGACCGCGTGCAGCGTCTTGGCGACGTAGACGGGCTCGACGGCCGCGCCGTCCAGGGCCGCGCGGTGGCGGGCGGCGAAGTCGGCGGTGAAGGCGGCCAGCTCCGGGCCGGTCCGGGCGAAGCCGCCGCAGTGGAAGCGGTCGTCCACCCGCCAGTCGCCGCGCCGCCCGCCGAAGGCGTCCTGCTGGAGGCGCAGCACCTCGTCGGCGAGGAAGCCGCCGCGCAGCACCGCCACCCCGATCGCGCGGGTGCCCGGTGCGAGTCCGGCGCCCAGCCCGGCCAGGGTGCCGCCGGTGCCGCAGGCGACCGCCACCACGTCGGCGGCGGCGCCGATCTCCCGGCCCAGTTCCGTACAGCCGTGGACCGCGAGGGAGTTGGAGCCGCCCTCCGGGAGCACGCAGGCGGGGCCGTACCGCTCCAGCAGCGGCGCCAGGACCTCGGGGTCGGTCTTGCGGCGGTAGGCGGCGCGGTCCAGGAAGTGCAGCCGCATGCCGTCGGCGGCGGCGGCGGCCAGCGAGTCGTTGAGCGGGCGCCGGGCCAGCTCGTCGCCGCGGACGACTCCGACGGTGCGCAGGCCGAGCAGCCGGCCCGCGGCGGCGGTGGCCCTCAGGTGGTTGGAGTAGGCGCCGCCGAAGGTCAGCAGGGTGTCGTGGCCGGCCTCGAGCGCCGCGGCGAGGTTCGGGCGGAGCTTGCGGAATTTGTTGCCCGGGAGGAGGGGGTGGGCGAGGTCGTCGCGCTTCAGCAGGAGGTGCACTCCGTGCCGGGTCAGCCGCTCGTCGGGGGCGGCCACCAGCGGGGTGGGCAGGCGCCCTGCGGGCAGCTGAACGGAGGAGGTCACCCCGCCATTCTCCCCGGGCGCTCGGGACCCTCTTTTCGCGGAGGGAGCCGCACATACCCAGGGGCGCGTGGGGGCACCACCCAGCCGCCAGGCTGGGGGAGAACTGCGCGAGCAACCGGCCACCGGCAGGTGGTCCCTCAACCGGCGGACAGGGGCACCCCGCGGGGTCAGGCGCACCCGGGTGTCACCCGAGGAGGTGACAACGGAGGGACGCGGAACCTCGGGCGCCGCGGGAGGATTTCTTCGCGGACCGGCTCCCACAGGCGGGATTCTCGGTGCATTCTTACTCCCGTGCACGAAGAGGTCCCGGGGCCCGCGCGGTCCGTACCGGACGGAGCCACTGCGGCCAGTGACGCGGGAGACGCGCTCACCGCGACCGTGCGCGGGCTGCTGCCCTCCCTCACCCCGGCCGCCGCACGGATCGCGACGCTCATCGTGCGCGACCCGGCGCAGGTCGCCCGCAGCACCATCTCCGAGTTGAGCGCGCTGGCCGGCACCAGCGAGTCCTCGATCGTGCGCACCGCCCGCGCGCTCGGCTTCGCCGGATATCCCGAACTGCGCCTCGCGCTGGCCGCGTCGGCGGCGCGGCAGGGTCCGCGCTCCACGCTCTCCGCGGGCATCACCCCGGACGACTCGACCCGTGAGGTCATCGCCAAGCTGGTGCACACCGAGTCCCAGGCGGTGCTGGAGACCGCGACCCAGCTCGACCCCGAGCAGCTGACCGGTGCGGTCGAAGCGGTGTGCGGGGGCGGGCAGTTGCACATCGCCGGGGTCGGCGCTTCCGGCCTCGTCGCGCAGGACCTCCAGCAGAAGCTGGCCCGGATCGGCCGGCCCTGCCACGCGCACGGCGACTCGCAGTCCGCGCTCACCAACGCGGTGCTGCTCGGCGAGGGGGACGTGTTCCTGGCGGTCTCGCACTCGGGGGAGAGCCGCGACGTGCTCGAACCGCTGCGCCGCGCTTCCTCGTTGGGCGCCACCACGGTGGTGATCACCAATCACCCGATGTCCTCGGCGGCGCGGCTCGCCCGTTTCGTGCTGGTCTCGGCGGGGCGGGAGACCACCTTCCGGCCGGGCGCGATGGCCAGTCGGATCAGCCAACTCGTGGTGGTGGACTGCCTGTTCGTGTGCGTCGCGCAGCACACCTTCGACCTCTCCAGCCGGGCGCTGCGGATCACCCACCAGGCACTGGAGAGCGACCGGGCGCGCTGATCGTCCGCGCGCCCGGCCGCTCCTGGTCCCGCGGGTGTCAGCTCGCCGGCACCACGTCGACGTCGTCCGCGCTCACGAACGCCATCCGGTGGTTGTAGACGATCTCGTAGACCTTCGTCTTGCCGATGAAGTCGTGCTGGTCGTACGGCGCGGAGCCGTCGTAGTAGATCGCGAAGTACGAGTCCGTGTTCTCCGCCGGACCCGACGCGACATAGGACTGGTCGGCCGCGATCGCGTACTTCTTCGCCGGGGTCTGCGGGCGCGGCGCGGTGCCGCCCTCGAAGGCCACGAAGTCCGCCGGGTAGACCGACGACTCGGGGTAGGCCGTGGTGTAGACCGGGATCGTGGTCCGGCCGGCCTTGGGCACGATCCGCTCGGCCTTCACCGGCACGGTCGTCGGGTGCTGCGCGGAGTCCTGCAGCCAGGCCTCCTGCCCGCCGTACCAGATCGCGGTCCAGCCGGGCTTGCGGTCCGCCACGACGTACTGCTCACCGCTCGGCGCCTTGTCGCCCCAGTCGTTCATCGCGTTGGTACCGGCGGTCCCGGTGGGGTGCAGGTACGGGTCGGAGAGCAGGGGCGAGCCGGTGCTCGGCTGGGTGTACAGCGGCACGAAGCTGGACGGCGCGTCGGTGGAGGTCACCGGGCAGTCGAAGCTGCGGTACGGGCCGGGGAACTGCTTGTAGCCCTGCACGTCGTCGCAGTACGTGGTGGTCTGCTTGTTGTTCTGGTAGCCGGGCTTGATCGCGACGATGTCGCTGCCCTTCTTCGCGGTGGCCTGGATCGGCGCGCCGAGCAGGTCGAAGAAGTGCTCCCAGTCCCAGCCCGGTCCCGGGTCCCAGTGCTGGGTGGCGATCCCGCTCTCGGAGCTGCCGGGGATGTTGTCGTGGCCGAGGATGTGCGCGCGGTCCAGCGGGATGTCGTACTTCGCCGCGAGGTACTTCACCAGCGAGGCGGTCGAGCGGTACAGGTCCTCGCTGAACCAGGCGGCGCCGTGGGTGGCCCACGCCTCCTGCTCGATGCCGATGGAGTGCTGGTAGAAGGAGCGGTTGGCGCTGTCCCAGGCGATGTCCTTGTCCGGCGTCATCTGGGTGATCAGGCCGTCGGAGGAGCGCACCACGTAGTTCGCGCCGGCCGCGTAGGTCGGGTCGCGGAACAGGTCCAGGGTGCCGTCATAGGTCTCGTCGGTGGTGTGCAGCGTGATGTAGCGGATGTCCAGGCCGCCGTTGGGCCGGTCGGCCAGGTCGTGGCTGCCGTAGTCGGCGAGGTCGTTCGGGTCGAGCAGCGTGTACGCGCCCGGAATGTAGTTGCACTTCGCGGACTTGGGGCACTCGGGCTTCTGGTCGCTCTCCGGCGGAGTGACGTCCTTCAGGCCCAGCTTGCGCACGTCGTTCCGGTTCGGGTGCAGGCCCGGCACCGGGGCCAGCGTGACCTGCTGGCCGTCGTCGGTGGTGCGGGTCTCGCCGGTGCGCATCGCGCTCCACACGCCGTCGGCGAAGGCCTGCGCGACCTTGTCCTCGGTGGACTGCCCGTAGCGCGCCGCCGCGGCGTACCAACCGTCCACGGTCCCGGGCAGTTTGCCGTGGCCGTAGCTCTTGGCGTACGACGCGAGCAGCGCGGCGCCGCCGCGGATGTTCTGCGCCTCGTCGCTCTGCACGGTCGCGGTGTCGGTACCGAGCAGGGCGGCCGCCGCGGCCGCGGTGTGCTCGGCCGGCGCCGTCAACAGGTCGGCGTAGCGCGGGGACTGCGTGGTCAGGCCGTCCGCGTCGAGTTCCTTGGTGGTGAGGTCGGTGAGGTTCATCGGGCCGTAGCCCGCCTCGGCGTTCTCCTGCCCGGCGTGGTCCTCCCACCGGGTCTCGTAGTACGACACGGCTTCGAGCACGGGCGCGGGAACGCCGAACTCGGCCGCGGCCGCGGTGAATTCGGCCTGCCGCGCGGACTGCGGGTCGTCCGCCTGGGCGGCGGTGGTGGTGACCGCGGTCACCGACAGGCCGGCCAGCAGCGAGAGCGCCGCGACCAGCGTGGCCGCTCTGCGCCGTCGGGGGTGGCTGAGGGGGTGGTGCATCCAGGCTCCTCGCGTTCCGGATGGGGGTCCATGGAGAGAACTGCTGGGCCGCAGCCTGGCGAGGTCGGCTGGCAGTAAGCAACCTCCCCGACGTAAATCTTGAAAGTTTTCTTCAGAGAGCGCGGGACGGGTCGGTGCGAGTCGGGTGATTCGGGGCCGATCGACCCCCCGTCGCGGGGCTGGCGTTGACGCGTACGTCAACGTCTACGGTCGAACGCATGCGCATCGGTGAACTCGCGGACCGGGCGGGCACCACGACCCGTGCCCTCCGCTACTACGAATCCCTCGGGCTGCTGCCGCCGGCGGGGCGGACCGCCAACGGCTACCGCTCCTACGGCGACGAGCACGTACGGCTGCTGGAACAGATCCGTACCCTCCAGGACTTCGGGTTCGGCCTGGAGGAGACCCGGCCCTTCGTCGAGTGCCTGCGGGCCGGTCACAGCGCCGGGGACACCTGTGCGGACTCGCTCGCGGTCTACCGGCGCAAGCTCGCCGAGCTGGACGCGTGCGTGGACCGGCTGCGGTCCGTGCGCGAGCAGGTCGCCGCGCAGCTCGCCCGGGCGGAGCTGGCCGCGGCGGCCGCCGGGGAACCGATGTGCGAGCTGGCCCCACCGACCGAGAGGACCACCACGCCATGACCACCACCACGCACCACACCGCCGGCGGCGCCGGCACCGGAACCACCGCGCACCCGCATCCGGGCGTGCCGGTCGTCACCGACGCCACCTTCGCGGCCGACGTGCTCGCCGGCGACCTGCCGGTCCTGGTCGACTTCACCGCGTCCTGGTGCCCGCCGTGCCGGATGATCGCGCCGGTGCTCGCGGAGATCGCCGCCGAGGAGGCGGGCCGGCTGCGGGTCGTCCAGCTCGACGTGGACGCCAACCCGGCCACCCAGGCCGCCTACGGGGTGCTGTCCATGCCCACGCTGCTGCTCTTCCGGGCCGGTGAACCGGTGAAGGTGCTGGTCGGCGCCCGGCCGAAGCGGCGGCTGATGCAGGAGCTCGCCGACGTGCTCTGAGGGCACCGAGAACGACGACGGTCCCGTCTGCGGAACGCCCTCACGGTGATGTGAGGAACGTCACACGGACGGGACCGTCAGTCGTCGACCGGCGATACGGCAGGAGGGTCAGGCCTGCTTGGTCTCCCAGAAGATCTTGTCGATCTGGGCGATCAGGTCGAGCGCCTTCTGGCCGGTCGCGGGGTCGTTGGACGCCTTGGCGGCGCTGAGCGCCTTCAGGGTGTCGTTGACGAGCTGGTGAAGCTGCGGGTACTTCTCGAAGTGCGGGGCCTTGAAGTAGTCGCTCCACAGCACCGAGACGTGGTGCTTGGCGAGCTCCGCGCGCTGCTCCTTGATCAGGACCGCGCGGGTGCGGAAGTCCGCGTCCTCATTGGCCTGGTACTTCTCCTGCACTGCCTTCACCGACTCGGCCTCGATGCGAGCCTGGGCCGGGTCGTACACGCCACAGGGCAGGTCGCAGTGGGCGCTTACCTTCACCTTGGGCGCGAACAGGCGAGTGAACATGGCCGTCCTTCCTCGTGATCGTCTTTCAGGTGCGACATTACTCCCTGGAGTAGTCGTTTTCCCGGCTGCCCCAGGTGGCTTAGGGCAAAAGTCTGGTGCCACCCTGGGAGGAGAAACGAACCAGGAGGCGGAGGATGCGGGAGCAGGGGGCCAGGCTGTCATGGCAGCTGGTCGAGGTCACCGGTCCGTCGATGGCACCGACACTGCTGCACGGCGACTGGCTGCTGATCCAGAAGGTCAGCAGCGGCGCCGAGCAGGTACGTGAGGGGGACGTGGTGGTGCTGCGGCATCCACTGCAACAGGACCTGCTGATCGTCAAGAGAGCGGTCGAACGCCGGGAGAGCGGCTGGTGGGTGATGGGGGACAACGCCTTCGTCGCCAACGACAGCCGGGAGTTCGGCACCGTGCCGCACGAGCTGGTGCTGGCCCGGGCCAGGGGCCGGTTCCGGCCGCCGGGTGAGCTTCAGCGCTCGGTGGCCGGCGTCGCGTCCTGGGCCGCGTCCTGCGTGCGCCCGCTGCGGGCGGACCGGTCGTTCTCCAGGCGCTTGCGGGCGCGGTAGGCCGCCACGTTCGCGCGGGTGGCACAGCGGTCGGAACAGTAACGGCGCGAACGGTTTGTCGATGTATCCACATATGCGTTGCGGCACGGGGCCGCTTCGCAGATGCCCAGGCGGTCCACGCCCAGTGAGGTGGCCTGGACCGCCAGACCCATGCACGCGCTCGCGGAGAACGCGGCCGCCGCGTTCACCGCGTGGTCGGCCAGGTGCATGTGCCAGTCGGGCCGCCCGGTCTCCTCGTTGACCACGGTGTGCCCGGAGATCTGCGGGCTGACCGGGAACTCCAGCATCAGCTGGTTGAGCAGGTCGACCGCGCGGACCTCGTCCTGCTCGTCGGCCGCCTCGAAGATCCCGCGCAGCCGGACGCGGACGGCGCGCAGTCGTGGCACGTCGGCGTCGACCACGCGCGCGGCGAGCTGCGTGCTGCCGCCGAACAACTCCCGTACGGCGTCCGCCGAGGTCAGCGTGTCGGTGCCGCGCGCCGGCTCCTCGGTGTTGACCAGGCGCACGGCGTAGTCCGAGTAATAAGCCAGTTCCACTTGTGGTCCTTACTGCTCGCGGTCTACTATCGGTAATAGCCGAAGTGGCTACCAGGGTATTACATCGAGGAGTGGTTCGGAGTGTCCGTCACATCGGGTGACACGCGGAGCGGCCGGTTCGGCACGGACTGGGCCGCCTGGCAGCGCAGCTGGGATCGCCAGCAGGAGTGGTACCTGCCCGACCGGGAGGAACGCTTTCGGGTGATGCTGGACATGGTCGAGGCGACGGTCGGAGACGCGCCCAGGGTGCTGGACCTCGCCTGCGGTACCGGAAGTATCACGGACCGGCTGCTGCGGAGGTTCCCGCAGGCGCGCAGCACCGGGGTCGACCTGGACCCGGCACTGCTCACCATCGCGCGGGGGTCCTTCGCGCAGGAGGACCGGACGTCCTTCGTCACCGCCGACCTCAAGGACCCGCACTGGCCCGACCACCTCCCGTACGACGCGTACGACGCCGTGCTCACCGCGACCGCGCTGCACTGGCTGCACAGCGACGAACTCGCCGTCCTCTACGGACAGCTGGCCGGGCTGCTCCGCGCCGGCGGGGTCTTCCTCAACGCCGACCGCATGCCCGACCCCGGGACGCCGCTCATCGACGCGGCGGAGTCGGCGCAGCGGCACGCCCGCATGGATCGCGCCAAGGCCGAGGGCGGCGCCCTCGACTGGCGCGAGTGGTGGGACGTCGCCGCCGCGGACCCGGTGCTGGCCGAGCCCACGGCGGAGCGGTTCCGCATCTACGGGGAGCACGCGGACGGGGACACCCCGTCCGCCGCCTGGCACGCCGAGACGCTGCGGGCGGCGGGCTTCCGCGAGGCCCGCACGGTGTGGGCGTCGCCGTCCGACGCGATGGTCCTCGCGTTGCGTTGAGGGCCCCCCGGGGTGGGCGGTTCTGTGGGTTTCGGGACCACCTGCCGTGGGTGGCCTGTCGCGCAGTTCTCCCCCGGCCTGGCGGCTGGGTGGTGCCCCCACGCGCCCCTGGGTATGTGCGGCTCCCTCCGCGAATAGAGGGCAACCACCAAGGGGCGCGGGGAACTGCGCGGCGAGCCCCCACCGGCAGGTGGTCCCTCAACCGGCGGAGAGGGGCACCCTGGAGGGTCAGGGCACCCCTCTCACAGCACCTTGGAGAGGAACGCCTTCGTACGTTCGTGCTGCGGGCGCGAGAGGACGTCGCGGGGGTGGCCTGACTCGACCACCTGGCCGTCGTCCATGAAGACCAGCGCATCGCCGACCTCGCGGGCGAACCCCATCTCGTGGGTGACCACGATCATCGTCATGCCGTCCTCGGCGAGACTCCGCATCACGTCGAGGACGTCGCCGACGAGTTCGGGGTCGAGTGCCGAGGTCGGCTCGTCGAAGAGCATCAACTTGGGCTCCATGGCCAGCGCGCGGGCGATCGCCACCCGCTGCTGCTGCCCGCCGGACAGCTGCGACGGGAAGCTGGCCGCCTTGTCGGCGAGCCCGACCCGGTCCAGCAGGCGCTGGGCCCGCTCCCGGGCCACCGCCTTGCTCTCCCGGCGGACCTGCACCGGGCCCTCCATGACGTTCTCGATCGCGGTGAGGTGCGGGAAGAGGTTGAAGCGCTGGAAGACCATCCCGATGTCGCGCCGCTTGGCGGCCACCTCGCGGGGGCGCAGCTCGTGGAGCCTGCCGCCGTGCTCCCGGTAGCCGATCAACTCGCCGTCGACCCACAGCCGTCCGGCGCTGATCTGCTCCAGGTGGTTGACGCACCGCAGGAAGGTGGACTTGCCGGAGCCGGACGGCCCGATCAGGCAGAACACCTCGCGGGGCGCCACCTCCAGGTCGATGCCCTTGAGGATGTGCGCGGCCCCGAAGGACTTGTGCACCGCCTCGGCCCGCACCATCGGCTCGGCGCCGGACTTCACCAGCTTGGCGCCGTTGCTGCTCGTGCTCATCTCAGGCCACCTTCGGTCGGCGCACGGTGGACAGGTTGTCCCGGACGCGCTGCCAGGGGGTCTTGGGCAGCGAGCGCTGCGAACCGCGCGCGTACCGGCGTTCCATGTAGAACTGGCCGACGCTGAAGACGCTGGTCAGCACCAGGTACCAGACCGAGGCGACGAAGTAGAGCTCCATGACCGCGGTGGTGTCGTTGCCGATGTTCGAGGTCGCCCGCAGCAGTTCGGTGTACTGCACCACCGAGACCAGCGACGAGGTCTTGAGCATGTTGATGAACTCGTTGCCGGTCGGCGGGATGATCACGCGCATCGCCTGCGGCAGCACGATCCGGCGCATGGTCTGTGCGCCGGTCATGCCCAGTGCCTGCGACGCCTCGGACTGGCCCTCGTCGACCGACTGGATGCCGGCCCGGACGATCTCGGCCATGTACGCGCCCTCGTTGAGGCCGAGGCCCAGCAGGGCGGCCACGAACGGGGTCATCACGGCGGTCGTGTCGTTCTTGTACAGCGGCATCAGGTTGATCGTGTGGAAGATCAACGCGAGGTTGAACCACATCAGCAGCTGCACGTACACCGGGGTGCCGCGGAAGAACCAGATGTACAGCCACGCCACCGCCCCGGTGACCGGGTTCTTCGACAGCCGCATGACCGCGAAGAGCACGCCCAGCACCAGGCCCATGGCCATCGAGCAGACCGAGATGAGGATGGTGTGCCACACGCCCTGCAGCACCGTGTGGTCGAACAGCCGGTCGCCGACCGTGCCCCACAGGATGTCGCCCTGCGAGAAGGCGTAGGCGAGCCAGCCGAGCAGGGCGAGCACGACCACCGCGGCCACCCAGCGCCCGTAGTGGCGCACTGGGATGGCACGGATGGCCTCGTAGGGGAGGACCTGCTGCGGGCTGTCGGACGAAGGGGTGTCGGCCGGCTCCCGGCCGGCCTCGACGCATGTCATGTCAGGAGCCGCCGTTGATCGCGGCCGTCTTGATGGCGCCGCTGGCGGCGTTCCACTTCGCGAGCACCTGGGCGTAGGTGCCGTCCGCGATGATCGCGTTCATCGCCTGCTGGATGACGTCCCGCAGCTGGCTGTTGCTCTTGTCCAGCGCGATGCCGAAGGGACCGGCGTCGGCCGGGGAGCCGGCCACCTCGAAGTCGTTGCCGTTGCCGGACTTCTGTGCGATGTACGCGGCCACCGGGGTGTCGTTGAGGTCCGCGACCGCGCCGCCGGCCTTGACCCGGGTCTGCGCCTCGGCGTCGGTGTCGAACGACTGGATCGTCAGGCCCTTGGAACCGCAGGCGGTCTTCTGCTTCTTGAAGGCGTCCTCGTAGATGGTGCCGCGCTGCACGGCGACGCTCTTGCCGCACAGATCGGCCAACGAGGTGACCTTCTTCGGGTTGCCCTTCTGCACCAGCAGCGAGGATCCGGACATGTAGTAGTCGACGAAGTCGACGCCCTTGCCGGTCTTCTTGCCCTTGTCGTCCAGTCCCTGCTGGCGGTCCTTGGTGTCGCTCATAGCGGACATCACGATGTCGTCGCGGCCGGTGTAGAGCGAGGTGATCAGGCCGTCGAACTGGCCGTTGGAGAACTCCAGCTTCACGCCGAGCTGCTTGGACAGGGCCGCGCCGAGGTCCGGGTCTATGCCGATGATCTTGCCGTTGGAGGTCTGCTCCATCGGGGCGTACGACGCGTCGGTGCCGACCTTGATCACGCCGGCGTCCTGGAACTTCTTCGGCAGCTTGGCGAAGAGCGGGGCCGCGGAGGTGCTGGTCGACGGGCTGCTGCCGGACGAACTGGCCGAGGAACCGCCGGAGTCGTCCTTCTTGGTCTGGTCGCCGCACCCGGTGAGCACCAGGGCGCCGGCGACCGCGAGGGCGGCGACCGCGGTGAGGCGAGTGAGGGGGGTCGAACACCGGGGGGTGCCTGCGGTCATCGCTGTGTCCTCCAACGAAACGAGGGGGGTGCCAGTAGCCGGTCCAGGGAGGTCGGGGGCACACATCTTCGAGTACCGCCACCCTGTGTGATCTGTGCATCTTGCCATCCGGACAGGGCCAGTCAGGGTCCCCGTTGTGTCAAAATCGGATAACGGGCGATCCCCGGGCTGCCATCGGGCCGGCACACCAAGGCCGGACCGCGATGGAGCCGTGCCGATCGATCGGTGCTCGTCATCGGAAACCGACTTCCGGTAGAACGGGACCTTCACCCCTCATCCGGGGCCAACGGCGTGCGTGCGGCGCGCCTGGCGCCGCCGTGCCACCCGGCTCACTCGTATCCGGTGGCCTCGGCGCCGAGCCCACCTCTCCCCGCATCGGGGCGAGTACCCACCCTCACCTTCTCGACCTAGGGGTCACAGTGGCAGCGGAGATCGTCAATTCCCCCAACCTCGCGGATGCGGACGCATCGGACGAGGAGTTCCCGATCGACCCGGTGTTCGCCCTGCACCGCGGCGGCAAGATGGCGATCGTCGGAACCGTTCCGGTGCGTGACGCCGACGACCTGTCGCTCGCGTACACGCCCGGCGTCGCCGAGGTCTGCACCGCGATCGCCGAACAGCCGGAACTGGTGCACGACTACACCTGGAAGTCCCAGGTGGTCGCGGTGGTCACCGACGGCACCGCGGTGCTCGGGCTCGGCGACATCGGGCCGGAGGCGTCGCTGCCGGTGATGGAGGGCAAGGCGATCCTCTTCAAGCAGTTCGGCGGGGTGGACGCGGTGCCGATCGCGCTGGCCTGCACCGGAGTCGACGAGATCGTGGAGACCGTGGTGCGGCTCGCGCCGTCCTTCGGCGGGATCAACCTGGAGGACATCTCCGCGCCGCGCTGCTTCGAGATCGAGCGGCGGCTCAAGGACGCGCTGGACATCCCCGTCTTCCACGACGACCAGCACGGCACCGCGGTCGTCACTCTCGCGGCGCTGCGCAACGCGGCCACCCTCACCGGCCGTTCGCTCGGCGAGTTGCGGGCGGTGATCTCCGGCGCCGGCGCGGCCGGGGTGGCCATCGCGAAGATCCTGCTGGAGGCGGGGATCGGCGATGTCGCGGTCACCGACCGCAAGGGCGTGGTGCACGCCGGCCGGGACGACCTCAACCCCGTGAAGCGCGACCTGGCTTCGTATACGAACAAGGCGGGGCTGACCGGCACGCTGGACGAGGCGCTGGCGGGCGCGGACGTCTTCATCGGCGTCTCGGGGGGCACCGTCGCGGAGGACGCGGTCGCGAGCATGGCCGAGGGCTGCTTCGTCTTCGCCATGGCCAACCCCACGCCCGAGGTGCACCCGGACGTGGCGCGGAAGTACGCGGCGGTGGTCGCCACCGGGCGCAGCGACTTCCCCAACCAGATCAACAACGTGCTCGCCTTCCCCGGCATCTTCTCGGGCGCCCTCCAGGTGCGCGCGACGGCGATCACCGAGGCGATGAAGCTCGCGGCGGCCGAGGCGCTGGCCGCGGTGGTCGCGGACGAGCTCTCCGCGGAGTGCGTGATCCCGTCCCCCTTCGACCCCCGGGTGGCCCCGGCGGTCAGCGCCGCGGTCGCGGCGGCGGCCCGCGCGGAGGGCGTCGCGAAGCGCTGACGGCCGCGAGCCGAGCCCGGCGGGAGAGCCGAGCCGCGTCCTGGTCCGGCGGGAGAGCCGCGCCCCGGTCCGTCCGGCGGGAGCCGGGAGCCCCGCGGTGCTCCCCTCCCGCCCGGGCCGTGGCGAGCGACTGGCCCGGGCGGGCCGGATGCGGTGCGCGGTCCGTGTCACACCGGCGGGTGGTTCCGTACCGGCGGGTAGGGGGCCTAGGGTCGGGGCCATGTTTGCCGTGTATGCCGGGCGTATTGATGCGGAGCAGCCGCTGCGGGGGCTGGAGTCGGGGGAGCGGCCGGAGCCGGAGGTGCGGCCCGGGTGGAGCAGGGTGACGGTGCGGGCGGCCTCGCTCAACCACCATGACCTGTGGTCGCTGCGGGGCGTCGGCCTGGGCGAGGAGAGCCTGCCGATGATCCTCGGCTGCGACGCCGCCGGAGTGGACGAGGACGGCAACGAGGTCGTCCTGCACTCGGTGATCGGCCAGAGCGGCCACGGCGTCGGCCCGCGGGAGCGCCGCTCGATCCTCACCGAGAAGTACCAGGGCACCTTCGCCGAGCAGGTCACCGTGCCGACCTGGAACGTCCTGCCGAAGCCTCCGGAGCTGTCCTTCGAGGAGGCGGCCTGCCTGCCCACCGCATGGCTGACCGCCTACCGGATGCTCTTCACCAACGCGGGGGTCCGGCCGGGTGACGCCGTGCTCGTGCAGGGCGCCGGCGGAGGCGTCGCCACCGCGGCGATCGTGCTGGCGAAGGCGGCGGGCCTGCGGGTCTACGCCACCAGCCGCAGCGCCGCCAAGCGCAGCAGGGCCGAGCAGTTGGGCGCCCACGGGGTGTACGAACCCGGTGCGCGGCTGCCGGAGCGGGTGGACGCCGTGATCGAGACCGTCGGCGCGGCCACCTGGTCGCACTCGGTGAAGTCGCTGCGCCCCGGGGGCACCCTGGTGATCTCCGGCGCCACCAGCGGCCCCAACCCGTCCTCGGCGGAGCTCAACCGGATCTTCTTCCTGGAGTTGAGGGTCGTCGGGTCGACGATGGGCACCAAGGACGAGCTGGAGGATCTGCTCGGCTTCTGCGCCGTGACCGGGGTGCGGCCGGTGATCGATTCGGTGCTGCCGCTGGACCGGGCCCGGGAGGGCTTCGAACGCCTCGCGGAGGGTGAGGCGTTCGGCAAGGTGGTGCTCACGACGTAGGCCCGTGTCCGTGCAGCGCGGCGGAGATCCGGGCCGCCGCGGCGGACAGGTGGCGCCGTACCTCGCGCAGCTGGCGATCGCTGACACCGCGGTCCCTGGCGGTGTCGCGGATGTCGTCGCGGAAGCGGTCGAGCAGCCGTTCGAGGTCGCGCAACGGGTCGGCGGAGGGCGGCAGGTCGTCGTCCGGCGCCGGGTCGTGCTGCTCGGCCTTGTCCCACGGCGACGGGGCAGCGGGCGGGGTGGGCGGGGTGGGTGCCGTCGGCGGTGTGGGCGGGGTCGGAGCGGTCGGCGGGGTCGGAGGGGTGGACGCGCTCGGCGGAGCCGGGGGGCTCGGCGGGGCGGGGGGAGCCGGGAACTGGCCGAACTGGCCCAGCTCGCGAGTGAGTTCGGCCAGGCCCTCGCGGAACCCGCTCTGCCAGTCGCCGCCCTTGGTGTGCGACTGGACCTGCTCCTGGACCTGCCGGGCGATCCGCTGCATCTCGTCCCGCGCGGTGTCCATCGCGTCGCGTGCCGCGTCGCGGGCGGCCTTGGCCTGGCGGCGGGCGTCGCGCGCCTCCTCCTTGGCCCGGCGGCTCTCCTCCTTCGCCTGCTTGGTCTGCTCCTTCCACTCCCGCTGCGCCTCGCCCCAGCCGTGGGAGCCGTTCCCGGTACGGCCGGGCTTGGTACGGGCCTGCTGGGCCGCGGCGCGCACCTCGCGGCGCAGATCGCCGGCGGCGCCCCGGACGTCCTCGCGGATCTCGGCGGCCAGCGAGGAGACCGACTCGCGGATCTCGGCCTCCAGGCCGGCGATCTCGTCGGCCCGGGCAGCGAGTTCGGCCCGTCCGGCGTCGGTGAGGGCGTAGATCTTGCGGCCGCCCTCGGTGGAGTGGGTGACCAGGCCCTCCTGCTCCAGCTTGGCGAGCCGGGGGTAGACGGTGCCGGCCGAGGGCGCGTACAGCCCCTGGAAGCGCTCCTCCAGCATCCGGATCACGTCGTAGCCGTGGCGCGGGGACTCGTCGAGCAGCTTGAGCAGGTACAGGCGCAGCCGGCCGTGGGCGAAGACGGGTGCCATGTCAGATGTCCTTCCGCAGCGAGGTGGCGTCGCCGCTCGTGCCGTCCGGCCCGCCGGGGTCGGGTGCGTCCGTCCGGTCGTCCAGCGGTGGCCGGCGCAGCAGCGTCAGCGACCCGGAGACGCTGGTGGCCCGGAGGCGGGCGGTGCCGCTGCCGATGGTCCCGGTGATCCGCTTGGCGCCCCAGATGCCGGAGACCCGCAGCTCGTCGAAGGCGCAGAAGACCTTGCCGCTGGCGGTGTTGGCGTCGACCTCGGCGTCCCCGGGTTCGGGCAGCCGCAGCGCGATCTCGCCGGAGACGGTGGACAGCCGGACCTCGCCGCCGCTCGACGGGTTCAGGTCGAGCACCATGCCGCCGCTCACCGAGTCCGCCTTGATCGCTGAGCCGCTGCCGTCGACCACGGTGAGGTTGCCGGAGACCGTGCTGAACGCCAGGTCCCCGCTCAGCGACTGGGCCTCGACGCTGCCGCCGACCGTTCGCGCCTTCACCGGGCCGCGCAGGCCGACCAGGGTGGTGTCGCCGTTCACCCCCAGGACGGAGGTGGTGCCGCTGATGCCGGAGACCACCGCGGTGGCGCCGACCACGCCGACCTCGACGTCGGTCTGCTGGGGCACCGCGAGCGAGACGACCGCGCGCCGGTCCCAGCCCTTGCGGTCGAGCCACTTCATGAAGCCGTTCCACTCCATGTCGTCGTAGCCGACGCTGAGGGTGCCGCCGTCGAGCCGCACCTTCAGCGGCGGGCCGCTCAGCTCGCTGACCTCCACCCGGGCGGGGCCGCCGTCGGTGCCGACCACGTTGATCGCGCCGCTGACGATCCTGACGTTCAGGGTGTCGATCCGCTCGTCGAAGACGAACGTCTCCGGTTCCGTGACGAGCCGTTCCGACATGCCGCTCATGGTGCCCCTCCTCCGCCGCCGACCAACGCAACATATCGCGTCTTCTGAAAGACACGATATATCGCGTGCCGCTCACGTCAAGGGGTGCCCTACGCGTCGTCCTCGTCGTCCTCGTCGTCCAGCCGCGCCAGCCAGGTCGCGAGCCGCTCGACCGGCACCTCGAACTCGGGGTTGAGGTCGACGAACTCCCGCAGCCGGTCGGCCAGCCAGTCGAAGCTCACCTCCTCCTCGCCGCGCCGGTCGGCCAGCTCCTCGATACCGCGGTCGGTGAAGTACAAGATCTGCTCCGGAACAGGGGTGGGACAGGTGGTGGACGGGCAGGAAAACCGCAGGAAGGACCGGGACGGTGTGCCACCGGGGGGTGGGCTGCCGGGTTCCGCGGCCCGCGGGGCCCGCTCACCGTCAAGGATAGGCAGTGTCGGGGAAGGCACTCACGCAGGTGGGAGCGGGCGATAACCTTCCCTGACGACCCGGCCCAGTGGGGGGAATGAGCACGTGCGGACGTCGGCGACCGGCCAGCGGCCCGCGGCGGGAAGCGCCGCGGCGGCCGCAGCGCGTCCTCGTGGACGCACCCCCGCCCCCCGCGCCGCCATTCCCGCAAGGGGCGCACGGTGACGTCCGGGGGCGCATCGGAGCAGCTCGCCCAGGCGGCCGAGATCCTGGTCCCGCTCGCCGAGGAGGCCACCGTGCGCATTCACGGCGCGGAGGCAGGGAATCCTCTTCTGGGCAGCGGCTTCTTCGTCGCACCCAACTGGGTGCTCACCTGCGCCCACGTGGCGAGGGCCGAAGGGGAGGTGACACTCGTGGGCGCGCCGCGCAAGGAAGTGCGGGTCGGCTTCCGCGACGAGCTCCTCGCGGGCGTCGTCGAGTGGGCCCAGCCCTCCGGCCCCGCGGCCGCCGGCATCCCCGGCCAGGGCCAGGGCCGCGGCGCCGGCCCCGGCGGATACGGCGCCTGGCCCGGTGAGGACCGCGGCCCCGGCGCCTGGGCGGCCCCCGACCTGGCCCTGATCCGGCTGGTCGACCCGCTGGAGCACCCCTGCGTGTGGCTCACCGAGCGCACCGCGAAGGGCTACACCACCAACCCGGTCGCCTACTTCGGCTGGCTGCCGCTCGGCGGCGTCCCGATGGCGTACAACGGCCGGTGCGTGATCAGCGGCCAACTCGGCGTCGGCGGCGGCGGGTTGCTGCGACTGAGCAACGACGACGAGATGCCGCAGGGGCTGTCCGGCGGCCCGGTCGTCGACCTCGTGCGGGGCGAGGTGATCGGCGTGCTCCAGGCCCGCCGCGCCGAGCGGGACGGCGGACTCGCCGTCAGCATCCAGCAGTTACGCCAGCTGCCGGCCGGTGAGAACGCCGCGGACGACCTGTACCACCGGGTGATGACCGCCCACGACCTCTACCACGCCGACCACCACCGGTTCCTGCTCGACCGGGACTTCTACGGCTGGACCGAGGCGCACAGCGAGATCGGCGCCGCCGCCGGCCGCGCCCTGACCCCCGGTCGGCGCACCGCGCTGCTCGGCCTGCTCGCCCAACTCCCGCCGCCCGCCGGGGCCCGCGCCCTCGGCGATCTGGTCACCGAGGTGCGCGGCGGCGCCGGGCAGGGCTTCGCGGTCGCCCCCCGCGCCTGGCGCGACGGCCTCGGCCTGCTGTACGACCTGCGGCGCGGGTCCGAACTGGAGGCGGTACTGCGCTACGCGGTGCTCGCCGCCAGCGCCGAACGTGTCCAGCCCGCCCAGGAGTCCGACGAGCGGGCGGTCTGGGAGTGGGCCCAGGCCACCGCGGCCGACCAGGGCCTGAGCATGCTCTTCCGCAACTCGCTGATAGGAGAGCGGATGGCGCGGCTGCGGGCGCGCGGCGCCGACGCGCAGTCGCCCGGGCCCGGCCCGCGCACGCGCGGCGAGGCGCAGTTGGAGATCATCCCGCGCGGCTGGGAGCCGGACCGTTTCGACTGGCGGGTCACCGTCTCCCCGGAGAGCGGCGAGGTCGACTGCGTGCACGAGGACTTCCGCGGCACGTCCGTCGCCGACCTGCCCGCGCTGCTGGCCGCCCCGCTCGCCGAGGCGTTCCGCCGCTGCGACGAGCCCGGCTACGTCGCGGCCCTGCAACTGGCCGTGCCCGGCTCGCTGATGGCCTTCGCCGCCGACACCTGGCGGCTGGACCCCGACGGCAGCCGGCTCGGCGCGATCCGGCCGGTGGTGGTCCGCCGCACCGACCCGCCCCAGGACGCGGACCCGGGTGTCGCCGAGGAGCGGCTCAGCCGCTGGCACACCCTGCACCGGCGGCCCCCGTCCGCGGAGGTGCTGGACTGCGGCGACTCGCAGGAGGAGCCGCTCCCGGAGGACGCCGAACTGCGCGCCCGCCCCCGGGAGATGCTGCCGGTGCTGTGCCGCAGCGGTGCCGCCGCCCCGGAGGCGCTGCACCGGCTGCTGCGCTGCGGCTACTCGGTGGCGCTGTGGCGGCGCGAGCCGATCGAGCCCGAGCGGGTCTGCTCCGACCTGCACCGCGGCGTGCCGCGTCTGGTGCACGGCGCCCGCACCGCCGCCGGACTGCCCGCCGGTCTGGCCGCCCTCCGCGCCGCCGTGGCCGACGGCGTGCCCGAGGCGTTCTGGTCCGGCGGACTCGCCCTGCTCTACGACGACCCGACCCGGCCCCTTCCCGGAACCGACGAGCTGTTGGAGACTCCATGACGAACACCGACACCCGGGATCGACGGGGGTATCGAGGTGAGTGACGTGACCGAACCCGGTGCGGCCGGCGAGTGGCTCATCTACCGCGGCACCGGCGAACCCCACAACGGCATGGACAGCCTGCCGGAGCCCCCGCCCTGGCGGGACTTCGACGGCGGCCCGCTGGTCGGGCGCGCCCCGGGCGCGGACAGCTCCTCGGCCCGGCGGCTGGGCGCGTACCGGCACATGGCCGAGATGCACCGCCCCAGCCCCGAGGAACTGGAGATGGTCAACGCCGCGCTCTATCTGCGCCGCCCGCTGCTGGTGACCGGCAGCCCCGGCGCCGGCAAGAGCACGCTCGCGCACGCGGTCGCGTACGAACTCGGCCTCGGCCGGGTGCTGCACTGGCCGATCGTCAGCCGCAGCACCCTCCAGGACGGCCTGTACCGGTACGACGCGATCGCCCGCCTCCAGGACACCCAGATCGCCGCGAACTCCGGCACCGTGCCGCCCGGCGGCATCGGCAGCTACATCCGGCTCGGCCCGCTGGGCACCGCGCTGCTGCCCACCGCGCAGCCGCGCGTGCTGCTCGTGGACGAACTCGACAAGAGCGACATCGACCTGCCGAACGACCTGCTGAACGTCATGGAGGAGGGCGAGTTCGGCATCCCCGAGCTGGAGCGGCTGGCCGAGCGCGAGCCGCAGGTCGAGGTGCTGACCGACGACGGCACCCGCGTCACGCTGCGCGAGGGCCGGGTGCGCTGCCGGGCCTTCCCGTTCGTGATCCTCACCAGCAATGGTGAACGGGACTTCCCGCCCCCGCTGCTGCGCCGCTGTATCCACCTGGAGCTGGGCCGCCCCGACCACGAGCGGCTGTCCACCGTGGTGCGCGCGCACCTCGGCGACGAGGCCGCGACCGTCGGCGACGACCTCGTCCAGCGTTTCCTGGAGCGCTCGCGCAGCGAGCTGCTCGCCACCGACCAGTTGCTGAACGCGATCTACCTCACCCACCACGCGGCCCCGCCGTCCCGCACCAGGCTGGCGGAGATGCTCATCCAGCGGCTCGACCGGCCAAGGTGAGGCGGCCATGGCCGAGATGGGCTCCGGACGGCCCCCCGCCGGCGACGGCGCGGACCGTGCCGACCGCGCGGACCGCGCCGGCGAGCGGCTGACGTCGGGGCGCCCGCCCGGCGGCGGTGCCGGCACGCCCGGCGGGAGCGCGACCGGCGGCGAGACGCCCGGCGGGCGGGAGACCCCGCGTGCCCCGGACCCGCTGGCCCGGGTGGTCGGCGCGCTCAGCCAGGCCGGACTCGACCCGGACGCCTCCGAACTCGCCGACGCCCTCTGGCTGGCCCGCTGGTCGCGCCCGACCACCCGCCCCGGCCCGGAGACCTCCGTCGGCCCGCACAGCCGCCGCGATGCCGGCTCCGCCGCGGACTACCCGCGCGCGCACCGGCCCGACGGCACCGACGGTGCCGGCACCCGGCTGGTCCCGCCGGCCCAGACGCCCCCCGACGACCGGGTGATCAGCCTCTACCCCGGCGAGGGGGCTCCCGGGCAGGTCGGACCCGCGCCCGGCGGCGCCGCGCTCGGCGTGGGCGTCCCGGAGGCGGGCGCGCTGCCCCGGCTGCTCGAACTCCAGGCCGCCCTGCGCCCGTTGCAGCGCTACCGCAGCCCGGCCCGCCCGCTGCGCGAGGAGCTGGACGAATCCGCCACCGCCGAACGCGCCGCCCGCGCGGGCGGGTTGCTGCTGCCGGTCTTCCGCCCGAGACCGCAGGGCGACGCCGCGATGCAGCTGCTCATGGACACCTCCTCCTCGATGTTCGTGTGGGAGCGGATGCTGCGCGAGCTGAGCGGCGTCTTCGAGCGGCTCGGCGCCTTCCACGAGGTCCACGTCCGCTACCTGCACGCCACTCCGGACGGCGACGTCGGCATCAGCGGCCGCTTCGAGCCCGAATCGGCCGGCCTGCGCTCCGCCGACCAGCTCAGCGACCCCACCGGCCGCCGGATCACCCTCATGGTCAGCGACTGCGCCGGGCCGCTGTGGCGCTCCGGGCAGGCCCACCGGCTGCTGCACCGGCTGAGCCGGCACGGCCCGGTCGGCGTGCTCCAGCCGCTGCCCGCCCGGCTGTGGAGCCGCACCCTGATGCCCGTCTCGTACGGGGTGCTGCACCGTGCGGAGGGCATGCTGCTCGCCTCGCCGCTGCGCTTCTCGCCCGGGGCGACCGGGGCGCCGGCCGAGCTCGACGCGGCGCCGGTGCCCGTACTGCCGCCCACCGCCACGGCGTTGGGCGCCTGGGCGCGGCTGCTGGCCGGCATGGGCGCGGGCGAGGTGCCCGCCGCCGTCGGCTGGGTACGCGCCGACCAGCCCGCCGTGCGGGTCCAGCCGCGGCGTACCACGGTGCCGGTGCCCGCGCTGGTCGGCCGGTTCCGCGCCGCCGCGTCGCCCGCCGCCGCCCAACTCGCCGTCTACCTCGCCGCGGCCCCGCTGTTCCTGCCCGTGATGCAGCTCGTCCAGCGCACCATGCTGCCCGACTCCGGCCCGGCCGAGCTTGCCGAGGTGCTGCTCAGCGGCCTGGTGGTGCGCAAGAGCGGTGACGACCACCGCTGGTACCACTTCGCGCCGGGCGTCCGCGACGCGCTGCTCGGCCCGCTCGGCGTGGACGAGGCGCGGCTGGTGCTCAAGCACTGCTCGGAGTACGTCGAGCAGCGGTTCGGCAAGTCCGGCCCCAACTTCCCCGCCCTGGCCATCACCCAGCTCGCCGAAGGCCCCGGCGACCCGACCGCGGACGCCGCGGTGCGCTCCGCCGTGCGGCAGGCCGCGGGCCTCGTGCCCGACGGCACCGGGACGGGCGCGGGCCGGGGCGGTGAGGACGGCACCGTGGCGGAGTCGCGGCAGCCGTTCGCGGAGGTCGCCGCGCGGGTGCTGGAGCGGTTCATGCCGCTGCCGGACGAGGGCGCCGTCCACGTTCCGGACGAGCCCTCCGCGGTGCGGTCGTCCAGCGTGGTGCAGCGGGCCCGGGACCTCGCCGACCGGTTCACCAGCGAGGGCATGGTGCAGAACCTGCTGGACGCCGTCGCGCTGCTGCGCCGGGCCGCCGCCGAGGAGCGGGTGCGCGGCCTCGACCCCGAACTGTGGACCGAACTGGCCCAGCAGCTCCTGCGGTTGTGGCGGCTGCGTGGTGGCGCCGACCTGCTGCGCGAGGCCCGCGAGGCCGCCGAGACCGCCGCCGCCCACCATTCCTCCGTGCCGGCCCGCGCGGTGCGCGCCCGGGTACTCCAGGCCACCGCCCAGGAGTTGGCCGCCGCCGGGGACAACCGCGGTGCGCTCGAACTGCTGCAGCGGGCCGACCGCGAGTTCACCGCCGTGTGCGCGGCGCCGGGCCTGGACTCCGCGCGATTGCTGGACGCCACGCTGGAACGGGTCGCGGTCCTGGAGGAGCAGTGGCTGATCAGCGGCGACGCCGTGCTGCTCCAGGAGACCGTGGGTTCGCTGGAGGCGTTCGCCGACTCCTGGCCGCCGCAGCGGCAGCGCCCGAGCGAGCTGTCCCTCGCGCACGGCCGCGCGCTGCTGCGGCTGGCCGACGCGGCCCGCGGGCGTGAGCGCCGGGAGACCTACGCCCAGCAGGCCGCCCGCTCGTACACCGGCGCGGTGACCGCGCTGCGGCGCGAGCAGGCGGCGCCGGAGGCGGTCACCGCCGCGGTGCTCGCCCTGATCGACGCCCAACTCCTCGCTGGGGGGCGACTCACCGAGGCGCAGCAGCTCGTCGACCGCGCCCTCGGCGAGACCCGCGACCGGCTCCAGCGGGCCGCGATCCTGACCCGCGCGGGGCGGATCAGGGTGGCCCGGCACACCGAGGGCGGGCCACCGGGCGAACTGGAGGCGGCGGCGGGCCGGTTCGAGGAGGCATGCCGGCTCACGCCGCGCGACCGGACCGAGTACCGCGACCTGATGGCCGAGTGGGGCGCGGCACTGCTGAGCAGGTCGGCGCTGCCGGGTGGCGAGACGTTCGTCAACCGGGCGGTGCTGGTGCTGCGCGACTGCCGGATGGAGACACCCGAGTCCGACCCGATGCAGCCGGAGCGGCTGCTGATGCTGGGCCGCGCGTTGATACTGCGCTACCGGGCCGAGGGCGAGCAGGTGGACCTGCGCGAGGCCGAGCAGGTGCTGGGCCTGGCCGCGCAGGGCGCCGACGGGGCGGACCTGGCCGCGCGGATATGGTTCGAACTGGGCGAGTCGCACCGCCTGGTGCCGGGCCACGTGCGGCGCCCCGAACGCCTCGACCAGGCGGCCGACGCCTACCGCAAGGCGGCCTCGGCTGCCGCGGACGCGGCGCGCGCGTCCGCCGAGCCCGAGCCCATGGTGCGGCTGGCGGCCCGGGCGCACCACTGGCGCGGCGACGCCTACGAGACGGCCCGCCGCCCCCGCGCCGCCGCCGACGCCTACCGCGCCGCCCTGCACCAGTGGCGCCAACTCCCCGACGACGGCGGCGAGGAGGGCCGGAACACCGGCGCGCGGCTGGACCGCCTCAACAACTGACCCGGGTGGGCGCGGCCAACCGGGGTGTGAGGCACGGCCGTTGTCCCGGAGGCCGGCGCTCCGCCGATCCGCCCGGCGGTCGACTCCGCATCGTGGGAGGGGTCGAGGCCGACCCGGTGGCCGGCCGTCCGGCGCCGCCGATGCCCGCGTCCCACGTCGGCGCGGCAACGCAGGCGACAGCCGTGCATCCGGCGGGGCACCATGGACGGGAGCGAACAGCGGGACGACCGGACGGCTTTGGGAGGCGCGCGATGGAGGAACGACCCTACGGCGGCGCGGAGGCGTACATCGACCCGGCGCTCGCCGAGGCCGGTATCGACCTGCTCGGCATGGATCTGGAGTCGCTGCGGACCGTGCAGCACCCGGTGCTTTCCGCGCTGGTCAGCGATCTGCGGGAGCGGGTCGCGGCGCCCGGCAGCGAGGCGCTGTGGGGGTTCGACAACGACACCCCGTGAGCGCCGCCGCGCGCCGGCCTGCTTTTGGCCGCGCCCCGGAAGGGATACGGCCAAATCCCTGCCCAGGTGTTTGCTCCCTGTCGCCGGGCGGGAACAACCGCGAGGGCCGGCGGGAAGTCCCTCGATGGCCCGCGCCCGGGGGAGGTGATGACGTGCGGCACACTGCCGGGGCACCCCGGCCCCCCGGCCCGGCCGCCGCGGCACCCGCCGCCGGCGCACCCCGAGCCGTACGGACCTCCGCACCCGGGCCCGTGCCCCTGCCCGTGCCCGCGGTGGCGCACGCCGTCGTCCACACGGCCGCGGGGGTGCACGGGGCCGCAGGCGTGCCCGGGTACGCCCCGGCCCTCGCGTCCAGAGCCGGGCCGGATGCCGAACCGCCCGCCCCCATACGCCAGTTCATCCTCAAGACGCACAGCAGGTGCAACCTGGCCTGCACGTACTGCTACCTCTACGCCGGCCCCGACCACAGCTGGCGCGACCGCCCCCGCGCCCCGGCCGGCGAGGTGACCGCGCGCACCGCCGCCCGGATCGCCGAACACGCCGCCGCCCACCGCCTCACCGACGTCTCGGTGGTCTTCCACGGCGGCGAGCCGCTGCTCGCCGGTGCCGGCCGGCTGGCCGCCGACCTCGAGGTGATCCGCGCCGCGCTGCCGGCCGGCTGCACCGTGCACGCCAGCGTGCAGACCAACGCGACGCTGCTCACCCCCGGCCGGGTCCGCACCCTGGCCGACGCGGGCCTGCGGATCGGGGTCAGCCTCGACGGCGGCCTGCCGGGCCACAACCGCGAGCGGGTGGACCACGCCGGCCGCCCCGCCTGGAAGGCCGCGTCCGCCGGGCTGCGGCTGCTGGCCGCCCACGCGCCCGAGGCGTACGCCGGGGTGCTGTGCGTGGTGGACCTGCGGCACGACCCGGTCGAGGTCTACGACTCGCTGCTCGCCTTCGACCCGCCCGCGGTCGACCTGCTGCTGCCGCACGGCAACTGGAGCGCGCCGCCGCCGGGCCTGCCCGCGCCGGCGCACGACCCCGCGCCGTACGGCCGCTGGCTCACCACCGTCTTCGACCGCTGGTGGGACGCGCCCGAACGCCGCACCCGGATACGGCTGTTCGAGGAATGCGTCGCCCTGCTGCTCGGGGTGCCCGCGGCGATCGAACGGCTGGGCCTGCAGCCCTTCGCAGCTGTCGTGGTGGAGACCGACGGCGCCATCGAGCAGGTCGACTCGCTGAAGTCCGCCTACGAGGGCGCCGCCGCCACCGGCCTGGACGTCTTCCGCAACAGCTTCGACGACGCCCTCGCCCATCCCGGTATCGCCGCCCGCCAGGCCGGTCTCGCCGCCCTCGGCGCCACCTGCCGCGGCTGCGCCCTGGTCACGGTCTGCGGCGGCGGCCACTACGCCCACCGCTACCGGGCCGGGGCCGGCTTCCGCAACCCGTCGGTCTACTGCGCCGACCTCGCCCACCTCGTCCGCCACACCGCCCACCGACTCGCCCAGGCGGCCGGCACCGGATTCGGCCGCGACACGACACGGGAGAACATCCGGTGAACCCGCCCGGCACCGCCACCCCCGTCCCCGCTCCCGCCGGCAGCGCGCTGTCCGACGGGATGATGCGCGTCATCGGCAGCACCGGCAGCACCCCGGAGCTGCTGGCGTTGCTCCTCTCCCACCAGCACGCCCGGCGGCTGCTGACCCTGCGGGCCCTGCTGGAGGCCGTCGCGACCGCCCCCGCCGGCACCCTGCCCCGGGGGACCGCCGCGCGCGTGCTGGGTGACTGGCGGCTGCTGGAGGCCGCCGACCGGGCCGACCCGGCCGCCACCCGGCAGGTCGTGCAGTACCCGCACACCGGTGCCTGGGCGGAGCGCTGCCTGCGGGCGCTGACCCGCCCCGGCCAGGCGCACCGCGCCGCCGAGGAACTGCCGCACCTCGCCGCGCTGTCCGTGGCCGCCGCCGCCCGCGCGGGCCTGCGCTTCACCGCCGACGTCCCGCTGCGCGACGGCGAACTCCGGCTGCCCACCCTCGGCGGCCTCCGCCCGCCCGGCACGGGCCCGGACCCGGGCGCGCCCGCCGGGCCGGCAGCCGACGGCGGGCCCGCCCCGCTGGTCCGGGTCGTCGGCGAACCCCGCCGGCTCTGGCTGCTCCCGGCGCCCCCCGACGGCGCGTTCGGGGACGCTCCGACGTCGCCTCCGCCCGGCCGGGGCCCGGCTCCCGCGGCCGGTACCGTCGAGGTCCGCCAGGGACAGGACGGCATCTGGCGCTCCGCGTCGCCCGGTTGGCGCCAGCTCCAGGCGCTGCGTCACCCCGACGGCCGCGCGGTGCTGATCGACGACGTCGACCCGTACCGGGACGAGGAGCGGCGGACCAATCCCTACGGGCTCGACATCGCCGACCGGCTCGACGCCGCCGGACACGCCGCGTGGCGTACCGCGTGGCACGACGCGCGGCCCTGGCTGCGGCTGAGCGGCAGCACCCGGGCCGAGGAGGTCGGCGCGCTGCTGGACTGCGTCGTGCCGCTGTACGGCGCGCCGGGCGCGCAGTGCAGCGCCACCCGGGGCGAGGCGTTCGGCGCGCTGCTCAGCAGCACCCCACGCGACGGCCTGGAACTGGCCGCGACGCTGGTGCACGAGCTGCAGCACGCCAAGCTGCTGGCCGTCTCCCGGCTCGCGGTGCTGCACACCGCGGACGACAGCCCCGGCTACTGGGCGCCCTGGCGTCCCGACCCGCGTCCCTTCGACGGACTCTTCCAGGGGGCGTACGCCCACCTGGCGCTCGCCGACTTCCACCTGCGGGCCGCCACGGTGCTGACCGACCCGGTCCGCAGGGACGCCGCCTGGGCGGACCACTGCCGCTGCCGCGAACAGGTCGGCGCGGCGCTGCCCCAACTCCTCGGCGCCCGGGCGCTGACCCGGCAGGGCCGCGCGCTGGCCAACGCGATGGCGGCCCATCACACTCGACTCAAGGAGCACGCACCTCCGGACGGCCACCTGGCCCGCGCGACCGCCTACGTCGAGACGGCCAGGGTCATCTGGCGGCGCCGGTTGGCGCAGAGGGTCACGAACGGGGCCGAACCGGCATGACGACGCGTCACCGGGGGAGCATTCGGTGTAGTTTCTGGCGCAGCCACCTGTCGCACCGTCAGAGCACTACGCGCGTACAACGAGGGAGTCGGTCGCATGGCCGGAGGGCGGAACACCGCTTCAGCAGCAGCCGGGCGGGGGCCCGTGACCATCAGCTTCGCCGGGTACAACCGGGCGTGGGCGGCCTGGATCGCGAGCCGGCTGGAGCGGCACGGCGTGCAGGTGTCGATGCAGCGCTGGGACGTCGTCCCGGGCGCCAGCATCGAGGAGGGGCTGCGCGACCTCCTGCTCTCCGACGGCCAGGTGCTGGTCGTGCTCAGCGAGTGGTACTTCCGGCTGGGCCCGCGTGACCCCGACGAGTGGAACTCCGCGCTGCGGGAGGTGGTGCCGCCCAACAGCGACCGCTTCGCCGCGGTCTGCGTCACCGCCGCCGCGCTGCCCAGCGCCGCCGCCTCGCTCGGCGCCGCCGACCTGTGGGGCCTGGGGGCGGTGGAGGCCGAGCGCCGGGTGCTGACCCGGCTCGGCATCACCCCGCCGCGCGCGTCGTCCAGCGACACCCTCAGCAGTTCCAGGAACCCGCGCTACCCGCTGGAGCAGCCGTCCGTCTGGGGCGGCGTGCCGCGCCGCAACACCCGCTTCACCGGCCGCGAGGAACTGCTGTACGGGCTGCACCAGCAGCTGACCGGGGCCGAACCGGGAGCGGGTGTCGCCACCCTGCACGGCCTGTCCGGTGTGGGGAAGACCCATATCGCGACGGAGTACGTCTACCGGTTCGGTCCGGAGTACGACGTGGTGTGGTGGGTGCGGGCGAGCGAGCGCGGCACGCTGCGCGAGAAGCTGGCCGGCCTGGCGCCTGCCCTCGGCCTGGTCACGGGCCGGGAGTACGGCGAGCGGCTGCGCGCGGTGCGCGACGCGCTGCGCCGCGGTGATCCGTACCCCCGCTGGCTGGTCGTCCTCGACGGCGCCGACCAGCCCGAGGAGATCCACGACCTGGTGCCCACCGGCCCCGGACACGTGCTGATCACCTCGCAGAACCGCGAGTGGGGGGAGCACAACAGCGCCCTGATCGAGGTGCCGGTCTACGACCGCGACGAGTCGGTGGCCTTCGTACGGCGCCGCGCGCCGCGGATGGACTACGCCGACGCCGACAAGCTCGCCGAGGCGCTGGGCGACCTGGCGCTGGCGCTCGACCAGAACGCGGGCGCGCTCAACGACTCGAACATGCCGGTCGACGAGTACATCGAACTCCTGCGCCGCGGCGCGGACGTGGAGTCGGGGCTGAAGGTGGCCGCCGACTTCCAGATGACGTACTTCACGGCCTTCTCGATACTCCTCAACCGGCTCCGCGAGGACAAGCCCGAGGCGGTCGACCTGCTGCGGCTGTGCGTGTTCTTCGCACCCGGGCCGATCCCGATCCGGCTGCTGCGCGACCTGCCGATCCGCGACGTGCCCGAGCAGCTCGCCGGGCTGATGGACGACCCTCTGCTGTGGAACTCGGCGATCAGCAAGCTCGCCCAGTGGTCGGTGATCCAGTCCGACCCACCGGAGAACGACACCGACGAGTCGGCCGGCTCCACCGAGGTCATCCAGATGCACCGGCTGGTCTACCAGGCGGTGCGGGCCGACATGCCCCAGGAGGAGCAGTCCCTCTACTCACGGGTGGTCCGCAAGCTGCTCGCCGCCGCCGACCCCGGCCGGCCCAACGACACCCGGCTGTGGCCGCGCTACGCCGAGATCGTCCCTCACCTGGAGGCGTCCCGCGCCCTGGAGTCCACCAACCCGGACATCCAGCTCACCGTCCTGAACTGCCTGCGCTACCTCAACCTCTCCGGCGAGTACCGCGCCGCGCAGCGGATCGCGGCGACCGCCGCCGAGCACTGGCCCCGGCTGCTCGAACCCAGCCATCCCCGGTTGTGGGACCTCGCCCACCACCAGGCCAACTCCATGCGCGCCACCGGCGACTACACCACCACCGAGGCCATCGACCGCCGGGCCTACGAGCAGTTGAGCACCGACCGCGGCGAGGGCGACCTGCTCGCGCTGCGGGCCGGCGGCGGCCTCGCCGCCGACCTGCGCGCGCTGGGCCGGTACGGCGAGGCGCTGGCGCTGTCGGGGCAGGTCCGCGACGGCTACGCCGAACTGGTCGGCGCGCAGGACTCCCGCACCCTCGTCGCCCAGAACAACATCGGCCTCACCCACCGCCTGCTCGGCCACTACGCCGACGCGATGCGGATCGACCAGGAGACCATGGAGGCGCTGCGCGACCTGCTGCGCGACCGCCACAACTGGACGCTGTCGTCGGAGAACTCCTTCGCCCACGACCTGCGCCTGCTCGGCCGGTACAAGGACGCCACCTCGGTGCAGGAGCGCAACGCCGAGATCCACCGCACCGTGCTGGGCGCCGACAACCCGCAGACGCTGCGCGCCGAGCACAACCTCGCGCTGTGCTACCAGCGTGGGGGCGACCGGCCCCAGGCCGCGGAGCTGCTGGCCCGGCTGCTGGAGCGCTGCGACCGCGTGCTCGGCGACAGCGAGCCGCTGAGCATCCGGGTGGCGGCCACCCTGTCCACCTTCGAGCGCGAGCACGGCGACCTGGACCGGGCCCGCGAGCTGGGCGAGTTCGTCCTCGCGCACTACCGGCGGCAGTTCGGCGACGGGCATCCGTACACCGCGGGCGTCCTGGCCAACCACGGGTTGCTGCTGCGCGCGGCCGGCGAGCGCCAGCAGTCCCACATCGAGGTCGAGGACGCCCTGGGCACGATGACCCGCGCGGTCGGCGAGAACCACCCCTGGACGCTGGGCTGCGCCCTGAACGTCGCGGCGGCCCGCAACTTCAGCGGTGACCCCGAGAGCGCCGTCGAGCTGAGCCGCGTCACCGCGGACAAGGCCGCCGCCGCGCTCGGCAAGGAGCACCCGCTCACCCTGTCGTCACGGATCGCGCTCGCCACCGACCTGCGGAACCTGCGCAAGCGGCAGGAGGGCGACAAGATCGAGGAGGAGGCGCTGGAGGCCCTGTCCCGCACCCTGGGCGCGCAGCACCCGCACACCGTCGCGGCCCGCTCACGCAGCCGTCCGTACTGGGACTTCGAGCCGTTCAGCTCCTAGCCCGCGCCCGCCACCACCGCCCCTGGGGGACAAGGAAGATGCCCATAGTCAGCGGCCCGTCCGGGGCCGCGGGCGCACCACCCGTGTACGTCGAGGTCGACGCCTCCCCGGCCGGTCCGACCGGGGACGTGTACGCCGGCGTGGAGACCCGCGGCGCCCCGGCGCGCCGCGTCGCCCAGCTCGCGCACGACGTGTACGAGGACGGCATCGCGCTCGCCTGCCGGTGCGCGGAGATCGCCGCCACCCGCTTCCGGGCACTGCCGGACGAGGTGCGGCCGGACCAGGTCGAGATGCAGGTCGGCATCAGGCTGGACGCCACGCTGGGCGCCTACGTCGTGCAGAGCAAGGCGGAGGCGCAGTTACAGGTGACCTTCCGCTGGCAGTCGGACCCCGCGTCGTGACGGCCGGCACGCGGCGCGGCGAGCCGCCGCAGGGGATCGCGATCCTGCCGTACGGCTACGTCGTCGGGCAGGAGGAGGTGAAGCTCGCGCTGGAGCTGAACTTCGTCGCCGCGCGGATCGGCGGCGTGCTGATCTCCGGGCCGCCCGGCACCGCCAAGTCCACCGTGGTGCGGGCGTTCGCGCTCATGACCCGCGGCCGGCTGCCGGTCACCCTCACCATCGACGCGACCGACGACCGCGTGCTCGGCGGCTGGGAGCTCAACGCGCTGCTGCGCGGGGAGACCATGGAGCAGCCCGGCCTGCTGGAGGCCGCCCACGCCGACGGCCTGCTCTACGTCGACGAGGTCAACCTGCTCAACGACCACGTCGTGAACATCATCCTCGACGTCTCCTCCACCGGGGTGCTGTCCGTGCAGCGCGAGGGCATCGACAAGGTGATGAGCGTCAGTTTCGGCCTGGTCGGAACGATGAACCCGGAGGAGGGCGGGCTGCGGCCCCAACTCCTGGACCGGTTCGGCCTGATGGCCACCGCGCAGCCGCTCGACGCCGACCAGCGGCACGCCATGCTGCGCGCGGTGCTGCGGTTCGACGAGGAGTGCGGCGAACCGGAGTCGCCCTGGCTGGCCGAGGGACGCCGGCGCGACCGCGAGCTGCGCGGTCGGCTGCTGCGGGCGCGCAGCCGGCTGCTCGACATCGCGGTGCCCGACGCCGTCGTCCGGCGCTGCGCCGACACCGCCGCGGCGCTCCAGGTGGTCGGCCACCGCGGCGAGGTGGTCATGCTGCAGGCCGCCCGCGCCCGTGCTGCGGTCGAGGGCGCGCTCGAGGTGACCGTGGCCCACCTGCGGGCCACCGCGCCGCTCGCGCTCCGGCACCGCAGACCCGAGACCACCCAGGGCGGCTCGGCCGACTGGACCCCCGAGGACCTCGCGCGCCTGGACACCCTGCTCTCATGACCTCCGAGGACGGCCCCGCCGATTTCGGCCGGCTGCTGCGGGTGTTCGCCTGCGCCGCCGCCGACCCGCGCCTGACCGGGGTGCTGCTGTTCGACGTGCCGCCGCAGCTGACCGGCCCGGTGGCGGACGTGTTCGCGGCGGTCGTGGCGGGCTTCGTTTCAGGCGAGGGCACAGGCGAGGGCACAGGCGAGGGTGCGGGCGCGGGGGAGGGCGCGGACCCGGCCGGACCGGCGGGCGGCGGCCCGCGTCCCGCCGCGCCCGCGGACGGTGCCCGCGCGGGCCGGCTGGTGCGGCTCGGGGCGGCGGTGCGGGAGGACGACCTGTGGTCGCGGACACGGCTGCTGCCCGCCGCGGGACGGATCACCGTGGACGTGCTCGGCGGCGACCTGGTGGAGGCCGAACCGGATGCGCCGCCGCGTGCGGTGGTCGTGCCGGACCTGGCCCGCCTGCCGCTGCCCGGGCTGCGGGCGGCGGTCACGGTGCTCGGCGCGGACGTCGCCGCCGTGGAGCGGCACGGTGTGAGCCAGGTGTGGCGGCCCCGGGCCCGCTGGCTCGCGTTCTGCCGGAGCGACGACGCGGGCCGGGTCTCCCCGCACCTGCTGGACCGCTTCCCGCTGCGCCTGCGGCTGCCGGATCTGGTGCTGCCCGCCGACCCGTCGGCCGCCTGGCGGGCCTCCTCCGAGCACCGCGTGCTGGCCGACTTACGGAACCGCGCCGCGACCGGCCGGTGGGCCGGCGGGCCCGCGCCGGACGACGCGGCCCTCGCCCGCGCGGCCCGCGAGGCGCCGGGGGAGCGGCGGGCCGTGGCACTGGCCAGGATCGCCCGCGCGCTGGCCGCTCTCGGCGGGGCACCGGCCACCACCGAGGACCATGTCACTGAGGCGGCCCGGCTGATCGGGCTCCGGCCCGCCGCCCACCGGCCGCCGTCCGGCCCCGAGCCCTCCGGCCCGCCGCCGCCCCGCGCCGAGCCGCCGCCTCCCGCCGCCCAGACGTCCCCCCCGCAGCCGCGCATGCCCGAGCCGGATGCGGCCACGCGTACCGCCGAACTGCCCGCGCCCGGACCCGAGGAGACCGTCGCCCCCTTCACCGGCCACACCCCGGGCCGAACCGGCGGCGACCCCTACCCGGAGGACGAGGCCGAACCACTGCGGGAGTTCGCGCCGTTGCGTGCCGCGTGGCGGCGCAGCGCGGGTCCGGCCGCCGAGCGCGGACCGGTCACCGGCATCCGCAGGGCCACCGACCTGCGGGACCTGGCACTGGTGCCGACCGTCGTCGAGGCCGCCAAGTACCAGCGGCTGCGGGGCCGTGCCCGCGGCGGGAGCGGGTTCGTGATCACGCCCGCCGACCTGCGCAGCCACGCCCGCGCCGCCGAACCGGAGCGCATGCTGGTGCTGTTGCTGGACCACACCAGCAGGCCCGGCTGGGAGTGGCCGCAGGCACTCGCGCCGTACGTGCGGTGGGCGTACGCGGCGCGTGCGACCGTCGCCGTCGTGGAGGTCGGCGGCGCGTCGGCCGCCGACGAGCTGCGCGCGCAGACCTTCCAGGCCCGCAACGTGCTGGACCCGCGGCTGGCCGAGGCCCTCTACCGCCCGGCGGGACGGGCCACGCCGCTCGCCCACGGCCTGCTGGTCGCGGCGCAGTTGGTGCGCCGCGCGTTCCAGCAGCAGCCGACGTCGCTGGCCGAGGCGTGGCTGGTCGTCGCCACCGACGGCCGCGGGAACGTCCCGCTGCGCACCAGCCTCACCGGCCGCCACGACGGTCCGGTCGGCAGGCGCGGGGTGCAGGACGCGCTCACCGCCGCGGGCCAGTTGGGCGCGATGGGCCGGATGCGGCTGCACACCGTTGTTCTGGACACCGGCGCGCGGCCGTACGCCGACCTGCCGTTCACGCTGGCCGACGCGCTCGGCGGCAGCGTGGTGGCCGCCGAACCCGGCGCCAGGGAGGACACCGATGCCGCCGTCTGACCGGATCCGCCGGGCCGGCGCATGGCTCGCCGGGGCGCGCGCGGTCGGCCCGGGCGCGGGTCCGCACAGCCCACGGCCACTGCCGCTGGCGGCGCCGCGGGCGGTCGAGGCGCCGGACGCGACCCTGCCCGACACGGCGCCGGGCGGGCTCGGCAGCGTCAGCACCGACCCCACCGAGCGCCTGCCCGACGGGCTGGCGGAGCTTCGGGTGCAGCGGGTACGGGGCGGCGACGGCGACCCGGCGTACCTGCTCACCGGCGTCTGCGGCGGCCCCTCCGACGATCTGCCCTTCACCTCGCGCGCGCCCGAACTGGCGCCCACGGACATCAATCTGGAGCGGGTGCGCGAGGGCGGCGCCATGCCCAGCGAGTTCTACCGCGAGGTACGCCACTGGTCGTTCCGCCAACGGCCGCTGGTCGGCTGGCTCAACGCGCAGCGGGACCGGCACGGCGCCGCCCTGCACCTGGTGGTGTGGGACGACACCGACTACGAGATCCCGTGGGAGATGCTGCTGCTCAACGCCGAGGCAGCCACCACCGGGACCGACCTGCCGCTGGGTGCCGCCGTGCCCGTCGCCCGCTGGACCACGATCAGGGAGCTCGCCCGCCCCCTGCTCGACGAACCCGCGCACTGCTCGGGCCGGGTGCTCAGCTACTTCGACGAGCCGAACCGCTCGGACGCCGGCGCCTTCTCGCCCTTCGACCACGAGTCGCACACCGACGTCGACCGCTTCCTCGACCGACTCGACGAGCGGCGCCGGGCGGCGGAGCCCGTTCCGGCGGCCGGCGGACCGGGCGCCGCGTCCCGCGCCGCCCAGCAGGTCCCCGGGAGCGCTGGAGCCGCCGGAACGTCCGGGCGGCCGGACACCGCCGCGCGACCGGACACCGGTGGGCGGCCGGACCCCTGCGGGCCCGGCCGGGCGGACACCGGCCTCGGCCTGGTCTACATGGGCTGCCACGGCACCCACGGCAAGCGCATCGACGACCTGACCGTGGGCATGCTCACCTGGTACGAACTCGACGAGCCGGCGATGAGCGCGCTGCACGGGGACACCGGGACCGGCGGCACCCTGGTCTGCCTCAACGTCTGCCACTCCGGGCGGCTCGTGGACAACAGGGGCGGCGGTGAGGACGCGTTGCGCGGCTTCTCCGAACTCTTCCTGCGCAAGGGCGCCAAGGCGTGCATCGCGACCCGGGGCGAGGTCGGCGAGACGGAGGCGCGGGCGCTGCTCGGCCACCTCGTGGAGCACGCCCACCGCACCCCGGACCGGCCGATCGCCCAGATGCTCCGGGACTTTCGGGCCCACGCGGTGGCGTCGCTGCCCCACCGGGTCCCGCGCGTCCGCGCGTCCGACGGCGGCCATGACGTCGACGGCCAGCGGCGGGTGCTCGACCTCCTCTACGCCTTCATGTACGTCTACTACGGCCACCCGCTGACCACCCTTCAACTGGCGCCCCACCACCCGGACCCGGCACCGTGAGCGGCCCGCGGAACACCTCGGGGAACGCCTCGGAGAACGGCGCGGGCGTGCGGCTGCGCGTCGAACCCGTCGTCGGCCGGCCGCGGGTCGCGGAGGCCGGCCGCGGCTACCTCGTCACGGTCGACCTGCGCAGCACCGGCGCGCCCGACGCGTGGCCTTACGAGCAGGAGGAGTTCGCCTTCGGGATCGCGCTGGAGGGCGCCCCGCAACTGCTCTGCGAGGCGCTGGGGCATCCCGCGGTGGTGCTGCACCGGTTCGGCGGGACCTACGGCCCGGCGCGCTTCGTGGTCACGGCGGGGTCCGAGCCCGGGCCCGCGCTGCTGCGGCTGTCGGTCTTCAACGCCCACGGGGTGCCGGTGCGGACGACCGGGCTGCCGGTCGAGGTCGTGCCCGCGGGGACGGATCCGGTGGAGGGGACCGCCCAGGGCGGCACGGTGCGGACGCCGGTTCCGGGGAAGCCGGGTGAGGGCGCGGCACCCGGGTCGTTCGGGGCCGGGCGGTTCGGAGACGGGCCGTTCGGCGGAGGAGAGACGCCGGCCCCCGGGGCCACCGGGCCTGACGTCCCCGCCTCCGCGCCGGAGCCCGTGCCGCGGCCCCGGCGCGCGGCCCACGGCGGACCGTCCGGCGTTCCCGGCGCCCCTCCCGAGCACGTCACCCTCAGTTACGCGGGCCCCAACCGCGCCTGGGCGGTGTGGATCGGCGCCCTGCTGGAGCGGCACGGCGTCCGGGTGTCGATGCAGCGGTGGGATGTCGCCCCGCGCGCCGGCATCGAGGAGGGGCTGCGCGACCTGCTGCTGTCCGGCGGCACCGCCCTGCTGGTGCTCAGCGAGTCGTACGTCGCCGGGCGTCCCGCCCGCGAGTGGAACTCCGCGCTGCGCGCCGTGGTGCCCCCGAACAGCGATCGGATAGCAGCGGTCTCCCTCACCCCAGCCGCGCTGCCCAGCGCCACCGCCCTGCTGGCCGCCTCCGACCTGTGGGCGCTGGATGCCGGGGAGGCCGAGCGGCGGGTGCTGGTCCGGCTCGGTATCCCTCCGGGCGAGGACGACGCGGCGGCGGGCTCCGGCCGACCGGGCCCGCGCTACCCGCTGGAGCAGCCGGCCGTGTGGGGTGAGGTGCCGCCGCGCAACCGCCGCTTCACCGGCCGCGAGTCACTGCTCTTCGGGCTGCACGAGCAACTGTCCGGGGCCGAACCGGGAGCGGGTGTCGCCACCCTGCACGGCCTGTCCGGTGTGGGGAAGACCCACATCGCGACGGAGTATGCCTACCGGTTCGGTCCGGAGTACGACGTGGTGTGGTGGGTGCGGGCGAGCGAGCGCGGGACCCTGCGCGAGAAGCTGGCCGGCCTGGCGCCCGCCCTCGGCCTGGTCACGGGCCGGGAGTACGGCGAGCGGCTGCGCGCGGTGCGCGACGCGCTGCGCCGCGGTGAGCCGTACCTCCGCTGGCTGGTCGTCCTGGACGGCGCCGACTATCCGGAGGACGTCCACGACCTGGTGCCCACCGGCCCCGGGCACGTGCTGATCACCTCGCAGAACCGTGGATGGGGGGAGCACAACAGCGCGTTGATCGAGGTGCCAGTCTACACCCGGGACGAGTCGGTGGCGTTCGTACGCCGCCGTGCGCCGCGGCTCGACGCCGCGGACGCGGAGAAGCTGGCGGAGGTGCTGGGGGACCTGGCGCTGGCGCTGGACCAGAACGCGGGCGCACTGGACGACTCGAACATGCTGGTCGACGAGTATGTCGAACTCCTGCGCCGGGGCGCGGACGTGGAGTCGGGGCTGAAGGTGGCCCCGGACTTCCGGATGACGTACTTCACGGCCTTCTCGATCCTTCTCAACCGGCTCGGCGAGGACCGGCCCGAGGCGGTCGAGCTGCTGCGGCTGTGTGTGTTCTTCGCACCCGGGCCGATCCCGGTCCGGCTGCTGCGCGGGGTACCGGGCGCGGACGCCACCCCCGAACTCGCCCGGCTGACCGCGGATCCCGAGATCTGGGACGCCGCGATCGAGAAACTCGCCCAGTGGTCGGTGATCCAGTCCGACCCGCGGCAGACCACCGCCGAGGAGCCGTCCGGAGCCGGCGAGGCCATCCAGATGCACCGGCTGGTCCACCAGGCGGTACGGAACGAGATGGCCCCGGACGAGTACGGCCGGTACGCACGCGCGGTCGGCGGCGCGCTGGTGGCCGCCGACCCCGGCCGGCCCAACGACCCTTCCCAGTGGGCGCGTTACGCCGAGATCGTCCCGCATCTGGAGGCCTCCGGCGCCCTGGTCTCCACCGTCCCCGCCGTCCGGACGACCGTGATCCGCTGCCTGCGCTACCTGTTCCTGTCCGGCGAGTACGGCGCCGGGCTGCGCATCGCCAGCCGGGCCAACGAGTACTGGCCGCAGATGCTCGACCCCGGCGACTCCCTCCTGTGGGACCTGTCGCACAACCGGGCCAACCTGCTGCGCGCGCTGGGGGAGTACACCGAGAGCGAGACCCTGGACCGGGCCGCCTACGAGCAGTTGAGCGCCGACCGCGACGGCACCGACCCGCTGGTGCTGCGCGCGGCCGGCAGCCTCGCCGCCGACCTGCGCCACCTCGGCCACTACGGCGAGGCACTGGAGTTCGCCGAACTGGTGGAGGACGGCTACGCGGCGACCGACGACACCGGCGGCGGCCTCATGGCCCGGAACAACACCGCCGTCACCTACCGCCTGCTCGGCCGCTACGCCGACGCCCTGCGACTGGACCAGGAGACGCTCGGCGCCCTCGGCACCTGGCTGGGCCCCCGGCACGCCCGCACCCTGTCGTCGCAGGACTCCCACGCGCACGACCTGCGTCTGCTCGGACGCTACGGCGAGGCCCTGCGCGCGCAGGAGCGCACCTGCGCGCTGCACGCCGAGGTGCTCGGCCCCGACAACCCCCAGTCGTTGCGGGCCGAGCACAACCTCGCCGAGTGCGAGCGCCACGCGGGTGACAGGGCCCGGGCGTTCGCCACCCTCGGCCGGCTGCTGAACCGGTGCGAGCGGGTGCTGGGCGACACCGACCCGCTGACCCTGCGCGTCGCCGCGTCGTACTCCTGCCACGAGCGCGCGCACGGCGACCCGGACCGGGCCCGCGAGCTGGCCGCGTCCGTACTGGACCGCTACCGGCGGCAGTTGGGCGTCCGGCACCCCTACACCGCGGGCGCCCTCGCCAACCACGCCCTGGTGCGGCGGGTGGCGGGCGAGTGGGACGAGGCGTGCGCGGAGGCGGAGGAGGCGCTGGACGCGATGGGGCTCGCGCTGGGTGAGGCGCACCCCTGGGCGCTGGGCTGCGCGCTGAACGCCGCCGTCGCCCGGCTGGCGGTGGGCCGCGGCGCGGACGCGACCGCGCTGAGCCGCGCCACGGACGCCACCGCCGCGGACGTCCTCGGCGGCGAGCACCCGCTCACCCTGGCGTGCCGGACGGCGCTGGTGGCGTGCCTGCGTGAGGGCGGCGCCCTCGGCGAGGAGGGCACGCTCGGCGAGGCGGACGCGATCGAACGGCGCGTGCTGGACGACCTCACCCGCACCCTGGGGACCGGCCACCCGCGCACCGTCGAGGCCCGGTCCCGCGCCCTGCCCTACTGGGACTTCGAGGCGTTCAGCGCGTAGCACGCGCGACGGCCGGCGGCCCCCCGCCCGGGAAGGGCAGGGGGCCGCCGGCCGTGACGCGCGGGCGGGACCCGCGGCCGGTCAGATCTCGAAGACCTCGTTGACCAGGTTCTGCTGCTGCTCCTGGTGCCGCTTCGCCGAACCCACCGCGGGGGACGACGAGGACGGGCGGGAGACCCGGCGCAGCCGGTCCGCGTTGTCCGGGGCGGCGCCCAGCACCAGGTCGAGGTGGTCGATCAGGTTCAGCGCGATGAAGGGCCACGCGCCCTGGTTGGCCGGCTCCTCCTGCGCCCAGACGAACTTCTGCGCCTTGGTGAACGGCGCCAGCGCCTGCTGGATCTCCACGCCGGGCAGCGGGTAGAGCCGCTCGATCCGGATGATCGCGACATCACCGGCGCCGCGCTTCTCCCGCTCGGCGATCAGGTCGTAGTAGACCTTGCCGGTGCAGAAGACGACCTTGCGGACCGCTTCCGGCTGCACCGAGGTGTCGCCGATCACCGGCTGGAACTGGCCGGTGGTGAAGTCCTCGGCCTTCGACGCCGCCGCCTTCAGCCGCAGCATCGACTTCGGGGTGAAGACGATCAGCGGCTTGTGGTGCGGGTTGTGCACCTGCCAGCGCAGCAGGTGGAAGTAGTTCGCCGGGGTGGTCGGGAAGGCGACCGTCATGTTGTTCTGCGCGCACAGCTGGAGGTAGCGCTCGATCCGGGCCGAGGAGTGGTCCGGGCCCTGGCCCTCGTAGCCGTGCGGGAGCAGCAGGGTGACGCCGGAGGTCTGGCCCCACTTCTGCTCGGCGGCCGAGATGTACTCGTCGATGATCGAGGAGGCGCCGTTGGCGAAGTCGCCGAACTGGGCCTCCCACATCACCAGCGACTCCGGCCGGGCCAGCGAGTAGCCGTACTCGAAGCCCATCGCCGCGTACTCGCTGAGCAGCGAGTCGTAGACGTTGTAGCGGGCCTGGTCCTCCGACAGGTACAGCAGCGGGGTGTAGTCCTCGCCGGTGACCCGGTCGATGAGCACCGCGTGCCGCTGGCCGAAGGTGCCGCGCCGGGAGTCCTGGCCGGCCAGGCGGACCGGGGTGCCCTCCAGCAGCAGCGAGCCGATCGCCAGGGTCTCGCCCATGCCCCAGTCGATGGTGCCGTCCTCGACCATGGCCGCCCGGCGCTGGAGCTGCGGCAGCAGCCGCGGGTGCACCGTGACGTGCTCGGGGATGTTCACCTGGGACTCGGCGATCCGCTTGACCACCTCGCTGGAGACCGCGGTCGGCACCGTGACCGGGAACTCGGGGCGGTCGTCCTGGTCCTGGGTCTCGGGCGGCGCGGCGACGGCCTCGCGCACCTCGGTGAAGACCTTCTCCAGCTGGCCCTGGTAGTCCTGCAGCGCCTGCTCGGCCTCTTCCAGGGTGATGTCGCCGCGCCCGATCAGCGACTCGGTGTAGAGCTTGCGCACCGAGCGCTTCTTGTCGATCAGGTCGTACATCAGCGGCTGGGTGAAGGCCGGGTTGTCGGACTCGTTGTGGCCGCGGCGGCGGTAGCAGATCAGGTCGATCACGACGTCCTTGTTGAACGCCTGCCGGAACTCGAAGGCCAGCCGCGCCACGCGGACCACGGCCTCCGGGTCGTCGCCGTTGACGTGGAAGATCGGCGCCTCGATCATCCGGGCCACGTCGGTGCTGTACATCGACGAGCGCGCGGACTCCGGGGCGGCGGTGAAGCCGACCTGGTTGTTGATCACCACGTGCACGGTGCCGCCGGTGCGGTAGCCGCGCAGCTGCGACATGTTCAGCGTCTCGGCCACCACGCCCTGGCCGGCGAAGGCCGCGTCGCCGTGCAGCGCGACCGGCAGCACGGTGAAGTCGGTGCCGGCCTTGTTGATCACGTCCTGCTTGGCGCGGGCGATGCCCTCGATGACCGGGTCGACGGTCTCCAGGTGCGAGGGGTTCGCGGCGAGCGAGACGTTGATCTGCTCGCCGTCCAGCCCGGTGAAGTTGCCCTCGGCGCCCAGGTGGTACTTCACGTCGCCTGAGCCGTGCATCGACTTCGGGTCGAGGTTGCCCTCGAACTCGCGGAAGATCTGGGCGTAGGACTTGCCGACGATGTTCGCCAGGACGTTGAGCCGGCCGCGGTGGGCCATGCCGATGATGACCTCGTCCAGCCGGGACTCGGCCGCCGCGTCCAGCACCGCGTCCAGCAGCGGGATGACGGACTCGCCGCCCTCCAGCGAGAAGCGCTTCTGGCCGACGTACTTGGTCTGCAGGAACGTCTCGAACGCCTCGGCGGCGTTCAGCCGGCGCAGGATGCGCAGCTGCTCCTCGCGCTCGGGCTTGGCGTGCGGGCGCTCGATCCGGTCCTGGATCCACTTGCGCTGCTTGGGGTCCTGGATGTGCATGTACTCGACGCCGACGGTGCGGCAGTACGAGTCGCGCAGCACGCCGAGGATGTCGCGCAGCTTCATCAGGGACTTGCCGGCGAAGCCGCCGACGGCGAACTCCCGCTCCAGGTCCCACAGGGTCAGCCCGTGCTCCAGGACGTCGAGGTCCGGGTGCTTGCGCTGCCGGTACTCCAGCGGGTCGGTGTCGGCCATCACGTGGCCGCGCACCCGGTAGGAGTGGATCAGCTCGAAGACCCGCGCGGCCTTGGTGACGTCGTCGTCGTGCGCGGTGTCGATGTCGGTGCGCCACCGCACCGGCTCGTACGGGATGCGCAGCGCGGCGAAGATGTCGTCGAAGAAGTCGTTCTCGCCGAGCAGCAGCTGGCTCATGATCCGCAGGAACTCGCCGGACGCGGCACCCTGGATCACCCGGTGGTCGTAGGTGCTGGTCAGCGTCATGACCTTGGAGATGCCCAGCTTGTTCAGGGTGTCCTGGGAGGTGCCCTGGAACTCGGCCGGGTAGTCCATGGAGCCGACGCCGAGGATCATCGACTGCCCGGGCATCAGCCGCGGCACCGAGTGCACGGTGCCCAGGCCGCCGGGGTTGGTCAGCGACGCGGTGACGCCGGAGAAGTCGTCCATGGTGAGCTTGCCCGAGCGGGCCCGGCGCACGATGTCCTCGTACGCCTGCCAGAACTCGAAGAAGTTCAGCGTCTCGGCCTTCTTGATGGCCGCGACCACGAGCTGCCGGTCGCCGTTCGGCTTCACCAGGTCGATGGCCAGGCCCAGGTTGACGTGCTCGGGCTTGACCAGGGTCGGCTTGCCGTCCTTCAGCGCGAAGGAGTGGTTCATCGACGGCATCGCCTTGAGCGCCTGCACCATGGCGTAGCCGATGAGGTGGGTGAAGGAGACCTTGCCGCCGCGGGCCCGCTTGAGGTGGTTGTTGATGACGATGCGGTTGTCGAACAGCAGCTTCACCGGGATCGCCCGCACCGAGGTCGCGGTGGGCAGCTCCAGGGAGGCGTTCATGTTCTTCGCCACGGCTGCGGCAGGGCCGCGCAGCGGGACGTACTCGGTCTCCGTGGCCGCCGCCGCGGCAGGGGCTGCCGCGGGCTTGGCCGGGGCGGGCTTCGCCGCCGCGGGGGCCGGAGCCGGGGCCGGAGCCGGCGGCTGAGCGGCGGGCGGGGCCTGAGCCGGGGCGGGAGCCTGCGCGGCGGGCGCGGGAGCCGGGGCGGCGGGGGCGGGCGCCGCCGGAGCCTGGGGCGCGGCCGGGGCCGGCGCGGGCGCCGCGGCGGCCTGCGGGGCGGCGGGCGCCGACGGCGGGGTGGAACCGGGCACACCCGCGCTGGCGCGCGCGGAGGCGCCGGAGGCGCCGCCCTGGCCCGCGGGAGCGGCCGGAGTGGCGGAGCCGTCCGGCTTGTAGTCGGCGAAGAAGTCCCACCAGGCTCGGTCTACCGAGTTCGGGTCCTGGAGGTACTGCTGGTAGATCTCATCCACGAGCCACTCGTTCGGGCCGAAACCCGCTGCGGGGCCCTCGCCCTGCGCTTCGTGGTCGGTGGAGACACTAGAGCTATTGGGGGACTGTGGCGACACGGCGGTAACCGCCCTCTTCCGCTTCACAAGATGGTGGACAGCGGGAATAAAGGCTACGCCTACCTGGCCCCCTCACGCAGTTCAGGGGGCCAGTCGTCGCGCAAGTCACATCCGAAGACTGGTTTCAGGGCGGATCGTGGCGGGAAAGTGGTCCCTCTTGTGGGTTGTCCGGGCCAGTGGTCTATGCCATACGCCCGGACGGCGGCAGTGACGCGCGTCAACGTGGCGGCGGCGGCATCCCCGGAAGAGTGACGTGGATCCGGCAGCCGCGAGGTGATTCGGCCACCGCGATCCGGCCGCCGTGCAGATCCACCGCCCAGCGGGCGATCGCCAGCCCCAGTCCCGTGCCCCCGTCGGTGCCCGGATGCGAGCCGCGGTGGAAGCGGTCGAAGACCCGGACCCGGTCCTCCTCCGGGATGCCCGGGCCCTCGTCGCGCACCTCCAGGTCCAGGCTGCCGGGCGACGCCCCGCCGCGGGCCCGCACGGTGACCCGGCCGCCGGGCGGGCTGTGCTTCATCGCGTTGTCCACCAGGTTCGCCACCACCTGGTGCAGCCGCTCCGCGTCGGCGTACGCCACCAGTTCCGGCGGCGACACGTCCAGGTGCAGCGGCACGTCCGCGCGCGCCCGCGGATGGGTGCCGCGGGCCTTGCCGCCGTCGGCCCCCAGGCTGGCGGTCTTCAGTACGGCCGACAGGTACGGCCACACCTCGAACCGCTTCGCGTCCAGCCGCACCGCGCCGCTGTCCAGCCGGGACAGGTCGAGCAGCTGGCTGACCAGCTTGCCCAGCCGCTCGGTCTGCTGGAGGGCCAGCCGCATCGTCTCCGGGTCGGCGGCCGAGACGCCGTCGACCACGTTCTCCAGCACCGCGCGCAGCGCCGCGATCGGGGTGCGCAGCTCGTGGGAGACATTCGCCACCAGCTCCTTGCGGTGCTGGTCCACCGCGGCCAGGTCGGCGGCCATCCGGTTGAAGGTCTCGGCCAGCTCGCCCACCTCGTCGCGGCGCACCAGGGCCACCCGGCGGGTGTAGTCGCCGCCGGCCATGGCCCGGGCCACCGCGGTCATCTCGCGCAGCGGCGCGGTCAGGTTGGTGGCGACGATCTGCGTGATCAGCAGCGAGGCGATGATCGAGAAGATGGTGATGACCCGTATCTCGGTGGCCGAGTGGATCGCCACCGTCACCAGCAGCGTGGTGATCATCACGGAGGCGATCACCAGTGCCTGGAGCGCCGCCTTGATCGAACGTGCCGGGTCCCACGGCCGCATGGCCACCCACAGCTGGTGCAGCCACCCGCGCACCACCCGCCGGGCCGTCGGCCACGTCCGGCGGGCTCGCCCCGGGATCATGGTGCCGGGTTCTCCAGTGCGTAGCCCACGCCGTGCACGGTGCGGATCCGCTCGGCGCCGATCTTCCGGCGCAGCGCCTTGACGTGGCTGTCCACGGTGCGGGTGCCGGACGCGTCGGTCCAGTCCCACACCTCGGCCAGCAACTGCTCGCGGGAGAGCACCGCCCGGGGCTGGTGGGCCAGGCACACCAGCAGCTCGAACTCGGTCGGCGTCAGGTGCACGTCGGCGCCGCCGACCCGGACCCGGCGCTGGGTGTGGTCGATCTCCAGGTCGCCGAGCTGGATGCTGGCGCCCCGCACCGTCGACGCGGCGTCCGCCGCCCGCTCCACCCGCCGCAGCAGCACGTGCACGCGCGCGGCCAGTTCGCGCATGGAGAAGGGCTTCGTCATGTAGTCGTCGGCGCCCACGCCGAGCCCGACCAGCATGTCCGTCTCGTCGTCGCGCGCGGTGAGCATCAGCACGGGCACCGGCCGGTCGGCCTGCACCCGGCGGCAGACCTCCAGCCCGTCGTAGCCCGGCAGCATCACGTCGAGTACCAGCAGGTCGGGCTGCCAGGCGTGGGCCGCGTCGACCGCCGAGGGCCCGTCACCCGCGGTGCGTACCTGGAACCCCTCTGCCTGGAGGCGCGCCGCGATCGCCTGCACTATCGTCTGGTCGTCCTCGACCACGAGCACCCTGCGCTGCGCGCCCGTCGTCTGTGCGCTGTCCACTTCCGATTCCGCCCCACAAGCTCGTCCGTTACCGGCAGCGTACGGGGCGGGCCGCCGCGCTGACTATGACGCCTTCACGCCTTGACGGCTACATGCACCACATCGGGCACTCCGCGTGCGACCGGGATCTCCCGCGTGTGTACCCCGTCGTACCCCGCCCCTTTGAGTGCGGACTCGAAGGCGGCCGAGGGCTGCGCCGACCACACGGCCAGGACACCGCCGGGGCGGAGCAGCTCCCGGCAGTCGTCGAGCCCGCTGGGACTGTAGAGACTGCCGTTGTTGTCGGTGACTGTCCAGTCCGGGCCGTTGTCGATGTCCAGACAGAGGGCGTCGTAGCCGCCCGCGGGGGGACGGGAATCGGGCGCGGCGGGCTCCTCGACGGGGGTGCGCGCCGCCCGCAGGAAGGTCACCAGGTCCGCGGTGACCAGCCGTACCCGCGGGTCGTCCAGCGCCCCGCCGGTGAAGGGCGTGAAGTGGCCGGCCCGGTGCCAGTCGATCACCGCCCGCTCGCGCTCCACCACGTCGATCCGCCCCCAGCGCGGCTCCGCCACGGCTCTGGCCAGCGAGAAGCCGACGCCGAGACCGCCGATCAGCACGCTCGCCCCGGACCGTTCCGCCGGCAGCGCCTCCAGCGCGGCATCGACGAGCAGCCGCTCCGAGCGCCCGTCGGAGGTGTCCATCAGGAAGGTGCCGTTGGCGATGATCTCCAGGTGCCCGCCACGCCGCCGCAGGACGGCCTCGCCGTACGGCCCGTCCCGCCGGTCCAGGACGACGGGCCGGTCCTCGGCGCCGGCGGACGGGGCCGCGCCGGGCCCGGAGGATCGCGCGTCCTGCTCGTTCGTCGCCGCCATGACCTCAGTTTGACGGAGTCCGGGGCAAGCCGTGGTCACGCGTCGGCCACTGCGCCACCCCCCGTTCAACTTCCGTACCGGAGGACTTCCCTTGTTCTGCGCCCGCAGATGGTCCGGGGGTGTCGGCCTCCGGCGTAGGTTCCGGCCATGTCGCCCATTTTGAACAGCGCCATGGCGAAGCGGCTTCTGCGCCCCGCCACCACCCTCGTCGACCAGCGCGTGCAGCGCCCGGTCTCCCGCCTGCGCAAGGAACTGGACAGCCTGCGCAAGGAGGTGAAGGAGCTGGAGTCGCTGCGCAGTCAGGAGTACGCGGTCGGTCTGCTCTTCGACCGCAACGGACGCAGCGGGCCGCGGCTGCCCACCGCCGGGCAGATCGACAAGCTGGTGTCCGAGGTGGCGGCGGTCAGCGGCGAGGACGCGAAGATCGCCCGCCGGAACGTGACCATCGCCTTCCGCAACGTGATCGCCCTGGAGGCGCTGGCGGTCGGCCGGCTCGCCGGCTCCACCCAGAACGTCTGCGGCAAGCTCGCCACGGTGCCGCTGCTCAAGCCGCCGAACCCGGAGGTGCTGGAGATCGGCACGCTGTACGGGCTCTTCTCGGCGACCATGCTGCGGATGCTGCACCGGGCCGGCATCGAGCCCGAGCTGACCATCGTCGACCCGCTGGTCGGCACCCAGCTCCAGCCCGGCGGCCTGGAGGGGCTCGACCCCACCGGCACCCCGGTACGGCTCGACGTCGTTCGCGCGAACCTGGCGCTCGGCGGGAAGGCCGGCGAGCGGGCCCGGGTGCAGGTCGGCTTCTCCGGCGACCCCGAGGTCCGTGCGGCGGTCTCCGACCGGAAGTACGGCGTGATCGTCATCGACGGGGATCATTCCGCGCAGGGCGTCACCGAGGACCTGGAGTGGGCCGAGACCATCGCCGCTCCCGGGGCGATCGTCGTCCTCGACGACTACGGCGACAACAAGTGGGCGGGCGTCCAGAAGGGTGCGGACGAGTACCTGGCCGGCTCCACCCGCTTCGAGCTGCTCGGCCGCGTCTCCACCTCCGCGTTTTTGCGGGCTGCCTGACCCGCCCGGCTGCCCCGTCCTGCTGACACGGGACCTTGCGGTCCGCGGTGCCTTGTCGCGCAGTTCCCCGCGCCCCTGGTTAGTGCGGGTCCCTCCGCGAAATGAGGGCAACCACCGAGGGGCGCGGGGAACTGCGCGCGCAACCCACCACCGGCAGGTGGTCCCTCGACCGGCAGGACGGGGCACCCTCGGGGGTCAGGGCACCCCCTGATCGCTGAGGGCGAACGCACGCCCGGGAACACCGGCGGAGCCCTTTGCATTGAGTCAGGTGTACTCAACTTGCTTGCAAAGGGAGCGATCATGGCGTTTGAGCCGAAGAGTTCCAACCTCACCCTCCCCGTACTGCCGCTCGACGGCGAGGTCGTACTGCCCGGCATGGTCGTCCCGCTGGACCTGACGGACGGCGAGGTACGGGCCGCGGTGGAGGCCGCGCAGGCGGCCCACTCGGGGAGCGCGACGGGGAAGCCCCGCGTGCTGCTCGTCCCGCGGGTCGACGGGAAGTACGCCGCCGTCGGCGCCCTCGGCACCGTGGAGCAGGTCGGACGGCTGTCCGACGGCGACCCCGGCGCCGTGATCAAGGGCCGTTCCCGGGTCCGTATCGGCTCGGGCACGACCGGCCCGGGTGCCGCCCTGTGGGTCGAGGGCACCCTCGTCGAGGAGCCGGCGCCGCAGGAGGCGCCCGGCACCGTCGCCGATCTGATGAAGGAGTACAAGGCGCTGGCCACGAGCTGGCTGCGCAAGCGCGGCGCCTGGCAGGTGGTCGACCGCGTGCAGCAGATCGACGACCTCGGCCAGCTCGCCGACAACTCCGGTTACTCCCCGTTCCTCAGCGTGGAGCAGCGCGTGGAGCTGCTGGAGACCGCCGACCCGGTGGCCCGGCTGAAGCTCGCCACGCAGTGGCTGCGCGACCACCTCGCCGAGCAGGACGTCGCCGAGACGATCCGCAAGGACGTCCAGGAGGGCATGGAGAAGCAGCAGCGCGAGTTCCTGCTCCGCCAGCAGCTCGAGGCGGTGCGCAAGGAGCTCGCCGAGCTGAACGGCGACCCGGACAACGAGACGGACGACTACCGCGCCCGCGTGGAGTCCGCCGACCTGCCGGAGAAGGTCCGCGAGGCGGCCCTGAAGGAGGTCGAGAAGCTGGAGCGCTCCTCGGACGCCTCCCCGGAGGGCTCCTGGATCCGTACCTGGCTGGACACCGTCCTCGAACTGCCGTGGAACACCACCACCGAGGACACCTACGACGTCGCGGGGGCCCGGGCCGTGCTGGACGCGGACCACTCCGGCCTGAGCGACGTGAAGGAGCGCATCACCGAGTACCTGGCGGTCCGCAAGCGCCGGGCCGACCGCGGCCTCGGCGTGGTCGGCGGCCGCCGCGGCGGCGCGGTGCTGGCGCTGGTCGGCCCGCCCGGGGTCGGCAAGACCTCGCTGGGCGAGTCGGTGGCCCGCGCGATGGGCCGCAAGTTCGTCCGGGTCGCCCTCGGCGGCGTCCGGGACGAGGCCGAGATCCGCGGCCACCGCAGGACGTACGTGGGCGCGCTGCCCGGCCGGATCGTGCGCGCGATCAAGGAGGCCGGGTCGATGAACCCGGTGGTGCTGCTCGACGAGGTCGACAAGGTCGGCTCGGACTACCGGGGCGACCCGGCGGCCGCGCTGCTGGAGGTCCTCGACCCGGCGCAGAACCACACCTTCCGCGACCACTACCTGGAGGTCGAACTCGACCTGTCCGACGTGGTGTTCCTGGCCACCGCCAACGTGCTGGAGGCCATCCCGGAGCCGCTGCTCGACCGGATGGAACTGGTCCGGCTCGACGGCTACACCGAGGACGAGAAGGTCGTCATCGCCCGCGACCACCTGCTGCCCCGGCAGCTGGAGCGTGCGGGCCTGGCCGCCGACGAGGTGAGCCTGGACGAGGAGGCGCTGCGCAGGCTGGCCGGCGAGTACACCCGCGAGGCGGGCGTGCGGAACCTGGAGCGGACCGTGGCGCGCATCCTGCGGAAGGTCGCGGCCCGGCACGAACTGGGCGACCAGGAACTGCCGTTCGCGGTCGGCGCGGACGACCTGCGGGCCCTGATCGGCCGGCCGCACCATGTGCCGGAGGCCGCGCAGGACCCGGAGGAGCGGCGCACCGCCGTACCGGGCGTGGCCACCGGCCTGGCGGTCACCGGCGCGGGTGGTGACGTCCTGTACATCGAGGCGTCGCTCGCCGACCCGGAGACCGGCGGGTCCGGGCTCCAGCTGACCGGCCAGCTCGGCGACGTGATGAAGGAGTCCGCGCAGATCGCGCTCTCCTTCCTGCGGTCCCGTGGCGCCGAACTGGAGCTGCCGGTCGGCGACCTCAAGGAGCGCGGCGTCCACCTGCACGTGCCGGCCGGCGCCGTCCCGAAGGACGGCCCGAGCGCGGGTGTCACGATGACGACCGCGCTGGCGTCCCTGCTGTCGGGTCGCCGGGTCCGCACGGACGTGGCGATGACCGGTGAGGTGTCCCTGACCGGGCGGGTCCTGCCGATCGGCGGGGTCAAGCAGAAGCTCCTCGCCGCGCACCGGGCCGGCATCACCACCGTGGTGATCCCGAAGCGGAACGAGGCGGACCTCGACGACGTCCCCGCCGAGGTGCTGGACGTCCTCGACGTCCACCCGGTCAGCGACGTGCGCCAGGTGCTGAAGCTGGCGCTGGAGCCGGCCGAGGCGGACACCTCCGCCGAGGAGTTCCCGATCGCCGCGTGACCCTCCGGGGGTGGTGCGGTTCCCGGCCATGGCCGGGCGTACCTCCCCCGAGGGGGTGCGGCTGCCCGCCGCGGGGGTTGCTCGGCCCTCCCGGCCGCGGGCCGGTGGCCGGCTGAGCGCGCGGTTCCCCGCGCCCCTCAAGGGGCGCGGGGAACCGCGCGTTCGGGGCCGGTCGCCTGGGACGGGGCGCGGCCGTTGCGGGGGTCAGCCGAGGGCGAGCGCCTGGAGGCGGCTGAGGTCGCCGTTGAAGTAGTCCTGGTCACCGGGGAAGGTGCCGGAGTCCGCGTGCTGCCAGAAGGTGTAGTACGTGTAGCCGGCCGGCAGGGTGCCCGCGGTGGAGGCGTACTTGGCGATCCAGAACGGGCTGGTGGTGGCGAACCCGCTGTTGTTGCCGGTGCAGGTCGACCACCAGTCGTAGGTGGAGTAGATCACCGGGTAGACGGTCTCCTTGGCGTGGTACTCGTTCGCGAAGGCGTGGATCCAGCTGACCATGCTCGCCTGGCTCAGGCCGTAGCAGGTCGCGCCGTAGGGGTTGTACTCGATGTCGAGCGCGCCCGGCAGCGTCTTCCCGTCCGCCGACCAGCCGCCGCCGTGCGCGATGAAGTAGTCCGCCTGCGCGGCGCCCCCGGAGGTGTCCGGCGTCGCGAAGTGGTACGACCCGCGGATCATGCCGACGTTGTACGAACCGTTGTACTGCTGGGCGAAGTCGGGGTTGGTGTACGACGTGCTCTCGGTCGCCTTGATGTAGGCGAACTTGCCGCCGTTCGCCCACGCCGTCGCCCAGTTCACGCTGCCCTGGTAGGAGGACACGTCCATGCCGGGGGTCTGGGTGGCCATCGGGGTGACGGTGCCGGCGCCCGCCGCGCCTCTCGCGCTGGAGCCCTCGTGGGCCGCGACCGTGGAGCCCATCCAGTCCAGTTGGGGGTGGGAGATGTGGCCGGCGCTCGGCGCGGTCGCCGCATGGGCCGCGCCGGGGGCGGTGAACGCCAAGGTGAGGAGGGAGACGACCAGACCGGCGAAAACTGCCAGTCGGGTCCGGGCCGAGCCGGTGCCGTGCACGACGGAGAGGACTCCGTGGGACATGCGTGCCTCCAGGAGGGGCAGGTGGGGGACTCGGCATGACCATGGTGTGGTCATGACAGAACTGACGGTACGTTGGGCGCTACGCGCGTGGAAAGAGGCGCCAGGAACCGCCGTTGGTCTACGCCTGCGAAATACTTGACGTGCTGCGGAAACCACCGTGCGTGAAGAAAACTTTCAGCCGTTGAAAGCGGGAACCCTGTGACCCAAGCGAATCGAGCCGCGGGCGAACCCGGCGCCACCGGGGAGACGGACGCGCCCGCGGAGGGCGTGGCGGGCGCGCTGGAGCGCGAGTTGACCGTGCTCTTCCGCCGGGCCCGGGCCTCCTCGGCCGACCTGGCCCGCGCGGTGCACCCCGGCCTGGAGGCGGCGGCCTACGGGCTGCTGGTGCGGCTTGCCGAGGCCGAACCCGAGCGGGCCACGGACCTGGCGGCGTACTTCGGCGTCGGCAAGGCCACGATGAGCCGCCAGCTGCGCGCGATGGAGGAGCTGGGCCTGGTCGCCCGCGAGCCCGACCCCGCCGACGGGCGGGCGTACCTGATGCGGATGACCGAGGAGGGCCGGGAGCGCTTCTCCCGGGTGCGGCGGCTGCGCCGCGAGCGCTACCTCGGGCAGCTCGCCGCCTGGGACCCCGCGGACGTCGCCGAACTCGCCCGCCTGCTGCACCGGCTCAACGACACGCAGTCCGGGTAGGGCCGGCGCCGGGGCGTGGCCGGTACCCGACGGTCACAGCTCCACCAGGACCGCCGTCGCGTCGTCGTGCTGCTTGCCGGCCGGCGGCTGCTCCGTCTCCAGCGCCCGCACCCGGGCGAACAGCCGCTCCGGGCCCGCCTTGCGCAGCAGGGCGAAGGTCCCCGCCCAGTCGTCCACCGCGAAGTGGTCCACCGCCCGGGTGGCGCCGTCGGTGAGCGCGGCCAGCGCCGTGACGTCCGCGCGCGGCAGCCGCCCGGCCACCGCGCGGGCCGCCACCGCCGGGTCGGCCGCGGCGGTGAAGAAACCGCCCTCGACGTTCCGCAGCGGCGCCATCCGCGCCCCCGTCGCGCGCAGCCGGTCGATCCGGTCGTCCAGCACGGCCGACACCACGCCGCTGGTGTTCTCCACCAGCAGGACCGAGTCGGACAGCACCAGGTACTCCAGCTCGGCGTCGTCCCAGCGGGCGGCCACCACCGTGGCCTGCGGCGTCAGCCGGTGAGAAAGATCACAGGTGTCCCGATGCGCCTGCGCGGTCCGGGAGATGGCCTCGGCAAGGCAGCGCGTCAGGTCCGACTCCCGCTGCGCCACCGCGAGTTCGACCAGCGCCCCGCCCAGCCGCGCGGTGAACCACGGCACCGAGTGCACGCAGCCCCCGTTGTCGGGCGGTGGCGTCACGCCGTCCAGCACCACCACCACGCCGCCGTTGCCGGACGCGGGCACCGCCACCGCCGCGAAGTCCTCGTTGGGCACGCCGGCCGTACCGGGCTCGCTCGCTGTCTCGATCCGCATGGCCCCAGTCTCGCAGCTCATCGGTCGCGCGGCTCATTGGTCCGTACCGCGGGGCGCACCGGCTGGGCGCAGGCATCCTGCCGAAGTCGAACCGCATCGGCCAGGGGCTTCGGGACCAGGCCGGATGGTGCCACCCGTGCCGGACTTGTCGGTCAACTCACCTGTGCGATTCACTCGTTCGAGTGTCCGGGAGAGGGACGCCTGGCCCCCCTCCCCACCGGCCTGCGAGGGTCGGAGGGTTTGCACGTATTCCCGGGCACGCCCCGGGGCCCCGCGACTCGTGATTGCGAGCACCGACAGTGCGTGAACGACGTCTTCGACGGCGCGAACGGCGGGTCAGGCAGCGCATGCTCGCCGCCCTGCTCGTCTGTGCGGCCATCGTCCTGGCCGCGGCCGCGCCAGGTGTCGCCCTCGCCGCCGGCGACCTCTCCGCCGCCCAGCACCGCGTCGGCGCCGCCCGGCTCGCCTACCGCGCCACCGCACTGGCGGCCGACCTCGCCGACGAGCGCGACGACCTCGCCGCCTCCCTCGCCGCCGGGCACCCCGCCGCCTCTGCGGCCGACCGGCAGCGCACCGACCGCCAGGTGACCGACGTCGCCGCCGCCGGCGGCATGCCCGCCGACCTGCGCGCCGCGCTCGCCACCCTGCCCACCGTGCGCAGGTCGGCGCTCGCCGCGTCCTCCGCGGCGGCCGCGATCGCCGTCTACCAGCCGCTGGTCGACGCCGTCGACCGCACCGCGGGTCCGGACTCGGCGCCGCTCGGGCGGGCCACCTCGGCCGCCGCCGTGCAGCGCGGCCTGCTCGTGGCCGGACTGACCGCGGGCGGCTCCCAGCGCGCCCTGCTCGCCGACGCGCAGGCCGCCCGCCTCCAGGAGCGGGCCGCCCTCGTCGAGTTCCACGCCACGGCGCCCGCCGGGGTGCGCAACGACTACGACCAGACCGTCACCGGCGCCGACACGGCCGAGGCCGACCACGACCTGGACCGGCTGCTCGGCGGCACCGAACTCACCTCCGGCGACCGGGACCTGGGTACCAAGAAGGTCGCCGCCGCGCTCGACGCCCGGCTCGCCCTGATGCGCGGCGTCGAGTCGTCGGCCGCGTCCGACGAGGCCGCCGGCGCCGCCTCGCACCGCGACCACGAGGTCACCGTGGTCGAACTGCGCGCCGCACTCGCGGCGTTGTGCCTGATCCTGCTGGTCTCCGTGCTGGTCACGCTCTTCCGCACCGTCAACCGCCCGCTGGCCGCCCTGCACCGCTGGTCCCGCGCCGACCCGGAGGGCGGCCAGGGCACCGAGGTGGTCGGCACCGACGAGTTCTCCGCCGTGGCCCGCCGGGTCAACGCCCTGACCTCCGAGTCCCAGGCGCTGCGCGCCCGCGCCAGGGAACTCACCGCCGAGCGCACCGAGGCAGAGGCCGCCCGCACCGCGCTCGCCGCCGACCACCAGGCCGCGCTGCTGGCACGCGCCGAACTCGCCCGCACCCGCGACGACCTGATGCGCTCCCGCGAGGAGATCGCCGAGCGGCTCGGCCGGGCGGTCGCGCGCAACGCCCTCCAGGCCGTCCACGTCAACCTCTCGCTGCGCACCCTCGGCCTGGTCGAGCGCCAACTCACCCTGATCGAGGGGATGGAGGAGCACGAGCAGGAGCCGGAGCGGCTGGCGACGCTGTTCCGCCTCGACCATCTCGCCACCCGGATGCGGCGCAACAGCGAGAACCTGCTGGTGCTCACCGGCACCGAGCACAGCCACGGCGCCACCGCGCGTCCGGTCCCGCTGATCGACGTGGCCCGGGCGGCCATCTCCGAGGTCGAGCGGTACGAACGCGTCCGCATCCTGGCCGTGCCCGAGGCGGAGGTGGCCGGCCGCGCGGCCGACGACGTCAGCCACCTCCTGGCCGAACTGCTCGACAACGCCACCGCGTTCTCCGCGCCCGGCGACGAGGTCCTGCTGAGCGGATGGGTGCAGGAGGGCGGCGGGGTGATGATCGCCGTCGAGGACGCCGGCATCGGGGTCCCGGGCGAACGCGCCGGCGGGCTCAACGCGTTGCTGGCCGACCCCGATCCGGCGCCGCCCGGCGCGGCGGCCGGCATCGGCCTCTACGTGGTGGCCCGGCTGGCCCACCGGCACGGCGTCCGGGTCGAGCTGGGCCCCCGGGCGGGCGGCGGCACCACCGCGATGGCGCTGCTGCCGCGGCTGCTGGTGCCGACGGTCGATCCGCTGTCCCGGGTGCTGCCCGCCCAGCGCGGGACCTCGGCGGAGCCGGTGTACGGCGCGGAGCCGGGCGCCATGACGGCATCCGTGGCCGGGTCCGCGGTGTCCGCCGCCGGGCCGGGGAGCGGGTACGGCACGGACCTCAGCGCCGACTTCGGCGCCGACCTCGCGGCGGAGTTCGGCGCGGACCTCGGCCCGGACTTCGGTGCGGACTTCGGTGCGGGTCTCGAAGTGCCCCTGCCCGCAGCATCGTTGGGCCGCGCACATCAGCCCGCCATGGTGCAGCCCGCGGATGCCCCGCCCGCCGGACCGCTCCCGGCCGAACCCCCGCCGGCCGAACCCCTGCCGCCCGAATCGCGGCTCGCCGAACCGCTCCCCGCCCCGTCCGCGCCGCCGCTGCCCCCGCAGCCCCTGCCCCGGCGCTCGGCGGCCCCGCCACGGGTACGGGTCGAACGCCTGCACGTGACGCCCGCGCAGGTGCCGTCGGCCGGGCTGGCGGACGTGCAAGTGCAGCCACGTACGGCTGAACCCCCGTCAGCGGCCGGGCCCGGTCGGGCCCCCGAAGCTCTGGGCCGGCCGGCGTCCGGACCCGTCCCGGTGGCCGGCGCCGGACCCGCGCCCGAGCCCGTAGCGTCGGCCGAGCACGCGCGTGCCGAGTACGCGCCGCGGCACGCCGTGGCCGCGCCGGCCGGGGACGCCGCCCCCGACGGGCAGCCGCTGCCGCGCCGGGTGCGGCAGGCGACCGGGCTGCGGACCGAGGCGCGCGGCGGCGGGCAGACCCCGCGGCGCACGCAGCCGCTGGACGCGGAGGGGCTGCGCCGCAAGCTCGCCGGGTTGCAGCGCGGCCTGCGGGACGGCCGCAGGGACGCCGAGTTGGAGACCCGGCCGGCCACCGAGCCGGCCGGCGCATCGGCGGCACCGCCCGCCACGGCAGCAAGTCCGGGAGACACCGTCGAGGAGGCGACCCGTTGAACGCGGTCCGCACACACACCAGCACCACCAGCATGTCCGGTACCGGTGGTTCCAGCAGCACTGCCGGCGCCGCCGGCGCCACCAGCACAGAAGCCCGCGCCGGCGGTCCGAGCCACGAGGCCCGCAACCTCCAGTGGCTGCTGGCGAACTTCGTCGACGAGGTGCCCGGCGTCCGGTCGGTCGCCGTGGTCTCCTCCGACGGTCTGCTGCTGCTCAGTTCGCAGCCCGACCCGGTGCCGCCGCACCCGTCGGCGGACCCGTCGCAGGTCAGCGACGTCCGGATGGACCTCGCCGCGGTGGTCTCCGGGCTCGCCTCGCTCACCATGGGCGCGGCCCGGCTGATGGACGGCGGCAAGGTGCGGCAGACCACCGTCGCGATGGACGACGGCATGCTGTTCGTCATGTCGATCAGCGACGGCTCGCTGCTGGGGGTGCACGCCACCGCGGAGTGCGACCTGAGCGTCATCGCCTACCACATGGCGCTCTTCGTGGGCCGGGCCGGCCACGTGCTGACCCCGGCGCTGCGCGGCGAGTTGCGGCAGGCGCTGGAGGGCGGCAGGTGATCGCGGTGTCCCCGGTGGACCGGCCGCCGTTGAGCCCCCGGGTCCGGCGGTCCGCGGCTCCGCCGCCCACCGGGGCCGCCCTTCCCCGGCAGCGCGACAGCGACCGGCGCACCCCCCGGGTACGGCCGTACGCGCTGACCGGCGGCCGCACGGAATGCGGACACGTGCTGCTGGTCGAGACTTTCGTGGCTACGATCGACTGTCCGGACGAACAGCCTGTCCTCACGAGGGGCGGCTGGGCGGAGAAGGTCATGCCGGAGTTGCGCGCGATCGTCGAACTGTGCCGCAGGCTGCGGTCGGTGGCCGAGATCTCCGCGCTGCTGCGGATACCGCTCGGAGTCGTCCGGGTCCTGATCAGCGACCTGGCCGACCAGGGAAGAATTCGCGTGTACGGCACCGGGTACGGTCCCGGCGGCCCCGACCGCGCGCTGCTCGAAAGGGTGCTCAGTGGACTTCGCAGGCTTTGATCAGCGAGAGGGCTTGCGGGACTGGCAGACCACGCGCGACCGTGCGCCGGTCTCCACCAAGATCGTGGTGGCCGGCGGATTCGGTGTGGGGAAGACCACCTTCGTCGGCGCCGTGTCGGAGATCACCCCGTTGACCACCGAGGCCGTCATGACCCAGGCCAGCGAGGCGGTGGACGACCTGGCCTCCACTCCGGAGAAGACCACCACCACGGTCGCCATGGACTTCGGCCGGATCACCCTCGACCGGGACCTGGTGCTCTACGTGTTCGGCACGCCGGGCCAGCAGCGGTTCTGGTTCATGTGGGACGACCTGGTGCGCGGGGCGATAGGAGCGGTGGTGCTCGCCGACACCCGGCGGCTGGCGGACTGCTTCCCGGCGCTGGACTACTTCGAGAGCACCGGCCTGCCCTACACCGTCGCGGTCAACCAGTTCGAGGGTACGGCGGCGTACAGCTCCGACGACGTGCGCGACGCGCTCGCGGTGCCGCACCACATCCCGGTCCTGGTCATCGACGCGCGGGAGCGGCGCTCCGTGGTCGACGCCCTGCTCGCGCTGGTCACCCACGCCATGGCGGAGGAGCCCCTGTGAGCCGGGGCGCCCTGCCCGGGGCAACGGGCGGCGGCGCCAAGGAGGTTGACGTGCGGACGGGTACGGGAGCGCGCCCGCACGTCCGACAGCGAAGAAGCGAGCGAGCCGCCATGCGCAGCATTCTCATCGTCGGAGCCGGTCAGGCCGGGCTCCAACTGGCCCTGGCCCTCCAGGGACGGGGCTACGACGTCACCGTCATGACCAACCGCACCCCGGACGAGATACGCGCCGGACGGGTGCTGTCCACCCAGTGCATGTTCGCCGGCGCGCTGGCCCACGAACGCGCCGCAGGCGTCGACTTCTGGCGGCAACTGGCCCCCGAGATCACCGGGTTGGGCCTGTCGGTGACCGCGCCCGACGGCTCCCGCGCGATCGACTGGCTCGGACGGCTGGACGGCGTCGCGCAGTCGGTCGACCAGCGCGTGAAGATGCCCGGCTGGCTGGAGACGTTCGCCGCGCGCGGCGGCAAGGTGGTGGTGCACGCCGCCGCCGTGTCCGACCTGGACTACTTCTCCCGCGCCTACGACCTGGTGCTGGTCGCCGCGGGCCGGGGCGAGCTGATGTCGATGTTCGGCCGGGACGCGGCCCGTTCGGCCTACGACGCCCCGCAGCGCGCGCTCGCCGTCGCCTACGTGCACGGGCTCGCGCCGCGCCCCGAGCACCCCGGCGTACGGGCGGTGCGCTGCAACCTGGTGCCGGGCATCGGCGAGTTGTTCGTGATGCCCGCGCTGACGACGTCCGGCCCGTGCGACATCCTCTTCTGGGAGGCGGTCCCGGGCGGGCCCGCGGACGTGTTCACGCGCGTCGGGGACCCCGCGGAACACCTGCGGCTCGTCCTGGACCTGATGCGCCGCCATGTCCCCTGGGAGCACGCCCGCACCCGCGGGGTCGAGCTCACCGACCCCGGCGCCGTCCTGTCCGGCCGCCTCGCCCCCACGGTGCGCCGGCCGATCGGCGAACTGCCCTCCGGCGGGCTGGCGTTGGGGATGGCCGACGTCGTGGTCGCCAACGACCCGGTCACCGGCCAGGGAGCGAACAACGCGGCCCGGTGTGCGGCGATCTACCTGGAGCGGATCGTCGCCCGCGGTGACCGGCCCTTCGACCGGGAATGGATGCAGGCCACCTTCGACCGGTACTGGACGGCCGTCGCGCCGGTCACCCGGTGGACCAACGCGATGCTGGCGCCGCCGCCCGAGCACGTCCTCGGCCTGATCGGCGCGGCCGGCGAACTCCAGCCGGTCGCCGACCGGTTCGCCAACGGGTTCGACGACCCCGCCGACTTCGAGGACTGGTTCTACGACCCGGAGCCGGCGCGGCGCTACCTGGAGCGGGTAGGCGCGGCGATGGTCCCGGGCGGGGTCGCCGAACAGGTCTGAGCCGCGGGCTACTTCGTGGGCGTGGCGGTCGTCGTCGGGGTGGCCGGGGCGGTCGGCGCGGTGGGCTTCGCCGGCTTGGCGGGCTTCGTCGGCTTGGTGGTCTCGGCGGGCTTCGCGGCGGACTTCGGGTTCTTGGCGTCCTTGGCCGTCTTCTTCGGCGCCGGGGCCTTCGTCTTCACCCCGATCGGCGTGGGCTGCTCGGCACCCTTCGGGATCGACCTCGGCTGGTACCCGCTCAGCGGTTGCTTGCCGAGGTCGGGGCGGACCGCGCCGAGGATCGGGTTGGCCGCGATCGGCTCGACCCTCACGTACGACCCGGGGCGCGGGGCCTGGATGGTCAGCCCGTCGCCGATGTAGAGCGCGACGTGCGAGGCGCCCTTGAAGTAGATCACCAGGTCGCCCGGGCGCAGCAGGGCCAGCGGCACGTGCGGCAGCTTCGCCCACTGGTCCTCGCTGGTGCGGGGGATGACGGTGCCGGCGTGCGCCCACGCCTGCGAGGTGAGCCCCGAGCAGTCGAACGAGTCCGGCCCCTGCGCCCCCCACACGTACGGCTTGCCGAGCTGGTCGAAGGCGTACCCGATGGCCCGGTCACCGGCCAGCGAGGGGGCGCGCAGCGCGGGGTCGTCGCCCAGCGCCTTGGAGTCCATCAGCTCCTGCTGGGCCTTGTCGGTGTCGGTCTGCTCCAGCTTCTGCAGGGCGGCGATCTGCACGCCGGTCAGCCCGGCGAGCATGCTCTCGACCTGGTCGAGGTGCGCCTGCACGGACTTCTTCTTGGTGCCTGCGACGGTCTGCGCGTGCTCGGCGGTGTCCAGTGCCTTCTGCGCCTGCGTGTTGAGCCGCTTCAGCCTCGTCTCGCCCTTGGTGAGCTGCCCGAGCACGCTCTGCTGCTGCTTGGCCAGCTGCCCGATGACGTGCCGCCCGCCGAAGAAGTCCTGCGGGCTCTGCCCGGAGAGCAGCGACAGGTAGGGCGACATGCCCCCGTTCCGGTACATCTGGGTGGCCATCAGGCCGAGCTGGGCCCGGCTGCCCTCGACCGCGGTCTTCTGCGCGGCGAGCTGCTGGTCGATCTTCCGGGCCCTGGCACGCTGCTGGTCGGCGGTCTCCTTGGCCTTGTTGTACGCCTCGGTGGCCGTCTCGGTCTGCTGGTAGTACGTCTGGAGCCGGGTCAGCAGGGTGGAGAGCGGTACCGGTGGGTCGGCCGGCTGGTGCGGTTGGGCCGCGGCCGACTGCGCGGCCGGCAGCGAGAGCGCCGCCGTGGCGAGCAGGGTGCCGCACACCACGGCCGAGCGGAACCACGTACTGGGCTGACGGGCCACTGACATTCCCTCATCTCCCCATGACCGGTGGGTAACAAGCAGCGTCAGCAGCCAATCATGGATCGTCATATCTTCGACAGAGGGACCGGCCGAATCTCCGCACATCGGTCACTCGCACGGGCGAGGAGAGTCCGTTGGGTCACCGGCGGGTCCGTTCGCTGTCCCCCCGCCATCATGCGGCACCGGAGCCGCGAATCCCCGGTGGCGTTCCGCGCGCCGCCGGACTGCCCGCGACCCTGTGAGCGGGGGCCGCGGGCAGCCGCGCCGTCCCGGGGGCAGCACCGGGGCGGCGGCTCGGGCCCCGGGTCAGCCGAAGTAGCTGTCGAAGTTGTGCGAGAACGCCCAGCCGCTGTAGCCGTCCCAGTTGATCGACCAGGTCATCAGCCCGCGGAGCCCCGGCCAGCTGCCGTGGGTGGTGTACGACCCGCAGTTCGTCTTCTTCGTCAGGCAGTCGAGTGCCTGGTCGACCTGGTCCGGGGCGGTGTAGCCGTTGCCGGCGTTGACGGATGCCGGCAGCCCGATGCCGACCTGCGAGGGGGCGAGCGCCGGGAACATGTTCGCGGTGTTGCCCGCCACCGGGAAGCCGGTGAGCAGCATGTCCGTCATGGCGATGTGGAAGTCCGCGCCGCCCATCGTGTGGTACTGGTTGTCCAGGCCCATGATCGGCCCGGAGTTGTAGTCCTGGACGGTGAGCAGGGTCAGGTCGTCGCGCAGCGCGTAGATCAGCGGCAGGTAGGCCCCGCAGCGCGGGTCCTGGCCGCCGAACGGGCCCGAGCCGTAGTACTGGTAGCCCATCTGCACGAAGAACGTCTCCGGCGCCATGGTGAGCACGAAGCCGGCGCCGTACTTCGCCTTGAGGGACTTGACGGCCGCGATCAGGTTGACGATGGCCGGGGTGGTCGGGTTCTTGAAGTCGGTGTCGCCGGTGTTCAGCGAGAGCGACTGGTTCTCGAAGTCGATGTCGATGCCGTCCAGGCCCCACTGGTCGATGATCGAGCTCACCGAGGAGACGAAGGCGTCGCGGGCGGCGGTGGTGGTGAGCTGGACCTCACCGTTGGCGCCGCCGATGGACAGCAGCACCTTCTTGCCGGCCGCCTGCTTGGCCTTGATCGCGGCCTTGAAGTCGGCGTCGGACTCCACCGAGGGGCACTCGCCGACCGAGCAGCGGGTGAAGTGGATGGACCCGGAGGTGGGGGAGTCGGTCTCGCCGAACGCGAGGTCGATGATGTTCCAGTCGTCCGGGACGTCGGCGAGCTTGGTGTAGCCGGAGCCGTTGGCGAACGTCTCGTGCAGGTAGCCGACCAGCGCGTGGGTGGGCAGCCCCTGAGAGGGCGGCGAGGTCGGCGGGGTGGTGGGTGGCGTGGTCGGCGGGGTGGTGGGCGGCGTCGTCGGGGGAGTGGTGCCGCCGCCGGGGCCCTGGAGCGAGATGTCGTCCGCGAGGTACGAGGGCTGGCCGTACCAGCCGTGCACGTAGATCTTCGCGCTGGTCTGGGTCGCGCCGGTGGTGAAGGACACGCTGAGCGGGGCGTAGCCGCCGCCGGTGCCCGCGGTCCAGGTGGAGGCGCCGCCGTCCACGCCGAGATAGACATAGGAGCCGTTGACCTGTGCGGTCAGCGTGTACGCGGTGTTCGGCGCGACGGTGACGGTCTGGGCGCACTGGCCGGTCGCGGAGGCGGTCGGCGCGCCCTGGAGGGCGTAACTGCCGCTGTGGGCATGGCCGGTGACGGCCTGGGCGCCCGCGTCGCAGGTCCAGCCGGACAGGGTGCCGGTCTCGAAACCGCCGTTGGCCAGGAACTCGCCCGCGCTCGCCGACGGGGCGAGGGCGACCATGCCGCCGACGGCGAGAGCGCCGGCGAGGGCCGTGGCGGCGGCGGTGAGGGTGCGCCTGCGGGCGGTGGAGCGGTTGCCGGGGCGGCCGGCGTGCGGAGCGGACCCGAGCGGGTCGGGCCCCGCGGCGGGCGGGAGGGCGGTGGGCATGGGGGGATGCTCCTTCGGCGAGGAGTGCTCCTGTCACCGGGTAGCAAACAGGTCCAGACCAATCCCGTCAATGGTCCGGACCAAGTTCGGGACGCCCGGCCCCGCCGCTCCCGCGCCACCTCACCGCCGCTTGGACCACGGCCATCGGGGCCGGTTCGGGTGCGGGCTGCCCTCCGGGTCGTACACGAACACCCACCGGGTACCACCGCGGCCGCGCTCCCGGTGGTAGACGTGCACCTTCTCCGGGCCGCCCTCGGGAGCCGGCACCGGCACCCGGTAGTCGAGCGGCGGCTGCCCGGTCAGCCCGACCATGACCTCCAGCACGCGGCCGTCCAGCGGTCCGCCGACGAACTCCGTCTTCTCGTGTCGCACGGAGCAAAGACTCCCACGGTTAGGCTTCCCGGTATGAGCAGCAGCGCGGTGCCCGCCTACCGCCGGATGAGCGTCGAGCAGCGCCGCGAGCAGCTGCTGGCCGCCGCGCTCGACCTCTTCGGGCACCGCCGCCCCGAGGACGTGTCGATCGAGGACGTCGCGGCCGCCGCGGGCGTGTCCCGTCCGCTGGTCTACCGCTACTTCCCCGGCGGCAAGCAGCAGCTCTACGAGGCCGCGGTGCTCGGCGCCGCCGAGGAGCTCACCGGCCGCTTCGCCGTCCCCGCCGAAGGCCCGCCCACCCAGCGCCTCTCCGACGCCCTCGACAGCTACCTCGCCTACGTCGACGCGCACGACGCCGCCTACGGGGCGCTGCTGCGCGGCGGCAGCGTGGTGGGCACCAGCCGCACCGACGCGATCGTCGACGGGGTGCGCCGCAGCGCCGCCGAGCAGGTGCTGCGCCACCTCGGCGTCGCCGAACCCGGCCTGCGGCTCTCCTTGATGGTCCGCTCCTGGATCGCCTCCGTCGAAGCGGTGTCCCTGCTCTGGCTCGACAACGGCAAGCAGCCGCCGCTGCCCGAGCTGCGCGGCTGGCTGGTCGACCACTTCACCGCACTGCTCGTCGCCACCGCCGCGACCGAGCCGGAGGCGGCCGAGGCGGCCGCCCTCGCGCTCTCCCAGGAGACCGACGAGAGCCCGGGCCGGGTGCTGCTGGACCGCATCACCTCGCTCTTCCCGTAGCCCGCGCGTGCCCCATCCGGCGGCCCCATCTGCCTGCCCCGGCCCGCCGGTCCCTCGGGGCCCTGCATGCACGCTTGCCGCCCTGCCGGGCTCGTCCGATCCGGCCCATGCCGAGAACACCCTGCCGCCTTGCCGGCGTCCGCCCGTGCGGAGGGCGCGTACGCCGGACCGGCCCGAGGCGCAGGGTGCGCCGGACCTCGTGGCGGGGGCCGGTTGTCCATCGTCGGCGGGGCGGAGGCACCCAGGACCCGGGGGCCCCGCGGCGGTGACGCTCGCTCGGGAGTTCAGCGCGGGGGCGCCGTCGAGCCCCCGGAGCGCTCCGCGTCGATCTGGGCGTACCGCGCGTCCGCCAGCGCGAAGGCGGTCGGCCGGACGCCGAACGGCCGCTGGAACGGGGCGTTGAGCTGCGCGGCGAGGCAGATCGCGAAGGCCACCGCGGCACCGACGAAGCAGAGCGCGGTGAGATGCCGCGCGGTGACGGTGAGGCCGAGGAGCGCGGGGAAGGCGATGAGGAAGGCGCCGGCGACGAGCATGGCGATCCATGTCGCCGCCGGCATCCGCCCCTTGACCTGCGCCGCCCGGTCGGTGCGGGTCCGGTAGACGGTGTCGAGCGCGCTCTGCGCGGCGATCTTCGCCGCCTGCGGTCCGGCCCCGCTCGCGGGCGCGGTCCGCACCGCCGCGCGGACGGCGTCCAGATCCTGCCAGGCGGTCGGGCTGGTCCCTCCGTGCGACAGCACCGGGAACTCGACGGTCCGCACGTCGTCGGTGTAGGTCCGCAGCAGCGTGCGCACCTTCGCCCGGTCGGCCGGGGCCAGCCCGCCGACCGCCCAGTAGGTGTCGGCCAGCGCCCGCGCCTCGTCGTACGTGCTCGACCGCGCGTCGCTCAGCGCCGACCAGCTCCCCGCCACCTGGAACCCGGTGAGCAGGATGAACGAGCTGAGCAGCACCGCGCCGATCAACGACTGGGCCTGACCGCTGAACTCGCCCGTAGCGGCCCGTTTACCGGTGGCGAGGAACCGCCCGAGCAGGAACGCGAAGCAGCCTCCGCCGATGGTGGCCGGCAGCGAGACGGCATAGGTGGACATGGCACTCCCGGGGTGCGGCGGAACGTGGTCGGCGGGCGGCGCGGAACGCCCCGCCGTCCGGCCGCGAGGGGTGGCGGGCGACGCTCAGCGGTGACGGCGCTCCGCGGCAGGGGTGTTCGGCGACGGGGGCGGAAGAGGCGTGCGGGGACGGGGTGTTCGGGACGCGGCCGCTCAGTGCCGGCGGCTCGCGCCGCGCGGGACGGCCGCCGCGAGGGCGGCGGGAAGCAGGACGGCCACGAGGGAGACCTCCCACCAGCGGTTCCCGGCGTCCCCGGGGCCCGGATCGGGCGGTTCCTGGGACAGCGGGAGGAGGACCTCGGGACTGCGGGCGCGCGGGCTCGCGCTGCCGGCGCCCGGGCGGTGCGCGGGGGCGGGGCGGCCGGAGGAGGGGGGAGGGCCGGCCGACACGGAGACCAGTACCGGGCCGGCGGCGCGCGGGCCCGCGGGGCGGGCGGACGCGGACGCCGACGCGGCCGGAGCCGTGGCGGTCGGTGAGGCGGCGCCCGGCGGCGAGGAAGCGGGCGGCGCGGACGCCGGCGGCGTACCGGGCGGCGGGGCCGGGGCGGTGGAGGGAGCCCCGGGCGAGGCGGGCGCCGAAGTGGCCGGGCCGCCCGGCGTGCTGGAGGGGGACGCCGAGGGCCGGACTCCGCACGGCGCCCCGACGCGGACGACCAGCCCGCCCGCCCCCGAACCCGGCGCGCTCAGCCCGAGCACCTGGGCGACCCGCCCGTCGGTCCCGCAGAGCACCACGAAGACCCCGCAGGGCCCGCCGTCGGGGGCGCATCCGACCAGCACGTCCACCCCGGCGCCGGCCGGGCGGGGCGCTGCCGCCGCCACCCCGGCGCCGGCCACCGCGAGCAGGCCGAGGGCCCCCGCGAGCGGAAGCGCCCGGGCCAGCACGTGCTTCCACCGTCGCCCGGTGCGGGCCCGCACCGGCTCAGCGGGCACCGCGCGAACCCGCCGCCCCGGTACGGCACGTGGCCGGAGTACCGTTTTCCGATTTCACGGCTATTACGGTAAATGGGCCACAAGGGCGGTGTCGGGGAAACGACCGTGATGGCAGGAAAAAGCCGCCGTGAACCGTGCGTTCGCGGGGCGCGGCGCCCGAACTGTTCGACCCGGTACGGCGTGTCCCGCCGCCTGTCGAACACCAGCCCGTCCCGTGGCCGGAGAGCGGTACGCCGCCGGGCCCGATCGCCTGCGGTCGGGGCGAGTTCAGGCCGCCCCGGGCCGAACGCCGAGCGGGCCCGCGGGGGTTCGCGCGCGCCTACAGCAGCCCCGACGCCCGCCACAGCGGCATCGACGGCCCCTTGAGCAGTCCGATCTCGTCGAAGAAGTCCATCAGCCGCTTCGCCGAGTGCCGCATGATGTCCCGCCGGTGGCCGCTGGCGCGTACCGCGGCGACCGCCTCGGCCGGGTCGAGCCCGACCGCCGAGTAGACCCCGGGGCTGATCAGCGAGCGGGCGATGACCCGGGCGGCCTCGGCGGAGGTGGTGCGGGTCAGCGCGACCTCCCAGCGCGGCGCCGTGGTCATCTGGCGGCGCAACTCCTCGCGGGCGTACCGGATGTGCCGGGCCTCCTCGACGACGTGGATCCGGGTCACGCCGCGCACGAACGGCTGGACGCGCTCGTCGGGGAAGGTGAGCCGCTGCATCCAGTCCAGGATCTCCTCGGCGAGCAGCGTGCCGGTGAACGAACCCGGCGTGGTGGACGCGGTCTTGAGCACCCGTCCGAGCGCGCGGTCCTTGCGCGCGGGACCGTAGGTGGGCGTGCCGAACTTGGTGACCGCGCGGGCGAACATCTTGGAGTGCCGGCACTCGTCGGCTATCTCGGTCAGGGCATAGCGGACGTGCGCGCTGGTCGGGTCGAGGTCGTAGGTGTGGCGCAGCAGGAGTTGCATGAGGATCGTCTCGAACCAGACGCCCGAGGCGCACAGCGAGGACGCCTCGTGGCGGGACAGGGCGATCCGCTGCTCCTCCGTCATCCGCCGCCACAGCGGGGTGTCGTAGAGCGAGACGAGCTCGGGCGGCCAGAACCAGGCGCCGTCGTCGAAAGGCGCGTCCCAGTCCAGTTCGGTGTCGGGGTCGAAGGAGTGCTTCGCCGACGCCGACAGCAGCCGCTCAGCCGTCCTCTCCCGGTCGATCAGGGTTGCGTCCATGGGTGAACCGGCCTCCGCTGCATGAGGGTTACCTGGGGTACGGTTCTTATGAGACTCTGTGTCAACAAGCCCGTCAACCCCTTGCGCGGCAATGGCCGCGGAACCGCGCGGGTCGGGCGGGGCGGGCGCCGGCGACCGTCGGCGCCCGCAGGCAGCCACCGGATCGGAGTGCCGATGTCGACGGAAGGTCGCTACACGCAGCCGCCCACGGAGTGGACCTGGCAGGTCCCGGCCCAGGGTGCGGCGCGTTTCTCCTGGGAGTACGACGACGGCCGGGACCGGCTGCTCGCCCTGTACCAGAAGGGCAAGGACAAGCAGTGGGACGCGGTGCGCCGGATCGACTGGGACCTGGAGGTCGACCCGTACGACGCGCTCGGCACGCCCGACGAGGCGATGACCCTCTACGGCACCCGTTACTGGGACGCGATGACCGAGGCCGACCGCGGTCTGCTGCGGCAGCACTACACCGCCTGGCAGTTCAGCCAGTTCCTGCACGGCGAGCAGGGCGCGATGGTCTGCGCGGCCCGGATCGTGGAGTCGGTGCCGGACCTGGACGCGAAGTTCTACTCGGCCACCCAGACCATGGACGAGGCCCGGCACGCCGAGATCTACGGCCGGTTCCTGCACGAGAAGGTCGGGATGCTCTACCCGATCAACGACAACCTCCAGTCGCTGCTCGGCGACACCCTGCGCGACTCCCGCTGGGACATGCCCTACCTCGGCATGCAGGTACTGATCGAGGGGCTGGCGCTGGCCGCCTTCGGCATGATCCGCGACACCACCGACAAGCCGCTGCCCCGGCAGATCCTCGCCTACGTGATGCAGGACGAGGCGCGGCACGTGGCGTTCGGCCGGATGGCGCTGCGGGACTACTACAAGCAGCTGTCCGACGCCGAGCTGCGCGAGCGCGAGGAGTTCGTGATCGAGGGCTGCTACCTGATGCGCGACCGGCTGCGCGGCACCGAGGTGCTGGCGAACTTCGGCATCCCGCAGGCCGAGGCGATCGAGATGACCGAGCGGTCGGAGTTCCTGCACCTGTTCAGGAAGCTGCTGTTCAGCCGGATCGTGCCGTGCGTGAAGGACATCGGGCTGTGGGGGCCGCGGCTGCAGAAGGCCTACCTCGACCTGGGCGTGTTCGACCTGGGGGACTCCAACCTGGACCTGCTGATGAGTCAGGACGAGGAGATCGCCGAGCGGATGGACGCGGAGCGCTTCGCCGCCGAGGAGGCCGCCCGGGTCACCGAGGTGGCGGACGCCATCGCCCAGGGTGGTGAATCCCCGGAGGGCACGCCCCGGGGCTAGGGGACCCGCAGCATGATCACGGACGACCTAATCGTATGTTTATGTGATGAATGCTGGTCCGAGATCGCAGCGGCGCGCCACCCGCCGTGCCAGGGCGCGCCGCCGCCGCAGAAACGTCACGCTGAGCCTGGCCGGGCTGCTGGTCGCCGTCGCCGGCGCCGTGTCCCTTGGCTACGGGCACGGCGACCACCCGGATCGCGCCGCGGCCGCCGGCCAGGGCCGTACCCCGGCCGGCGGCGGCGCCCCCGAGACACCCGGCGGATCGGCCGGGGCCGGGGCGCCGCACGAGCCGGCCGGCACCCTCACCCTCGCGTTCGCCGGGGACGTCCACTTCACCGGCCGCACGGCCGGACGGCTCGACGTGCACCCCGCGCTCGGCCCGATGGCGAAGCAACTGGCCGCCGCCGACTTCTCGATGGTCAACCTGGAGTCCGCGATCACCACCCGCGGCACCCCGCAGGCGAAGATCTACCACTTCCGCACCGGCCCGGCCGCGCTCACCGCGCTGCACGACTCCGGCGTCGACGCCATCACCATGGCCAACAACCACGCCGTGGACTACGGCCCGGTGGGCCTGGCCGACTCCGTCGCCGCCAAGCACTCCTCGCCGATCCCGGTGATCGGCATCGGCGCCGACCAGGCGGAGGCGTACCGCCCGTTCACCGAGACCGTGAACGGCGTGCGGCTGGCGGTGCTGGCCGCCAGCCAGGTCTACGACCTCACCAACTCCGACTTCCGGGCCGGTCCGAGCACCCCCGGCATCGCCTCCGCGCTGGACCGGCCGCGGCTGCTGGCCGCCGTCCGCGCCGCCAAGGCCCACGCCGACGTGGTGGTCGTCTACCTGCACTGGGGCATCGAGGGCGAGAACTGCCCGGTCGCCGACCAGAAGTCGATCGCCGCCGACCTGTCCGCGGCCGGCGCCACCGCGGTGGTCGGCACCCACGCGCACGTGATGCTCGGCTCCGGCATGCTCGGCCCCACCTATGTCGCCTACGGATTCGGCAACTTCCTCTGGTACGGCACCTCGCCCTACCCTCACTCCAACGACACCGGTGTGACCACCCTCACCGTCACCCGCGCCGGCAAGGTCACCGGTGCCCGCTTCAGCCCCGCGACCGTCGACTCCCACGGAGTGCCGGAACCGCAGGCGGGCGCCGCGGGCAGCGACATCCTGCACCGCTACGGGCAGTTGCGCTCCTGCACCGGCCTGACCCCACCTCCGCACGGGTAGTGGCGTACCGGAAAAAGGTTCCACCCGTCCGCGGGGCCGGTCCATGCGCATTGGTCCGGATCCTGTAACGGTGACCGCCCGCGCCGACCCGCGCGGAACCGTACCCTGGGCGACCGCATCTATCGGATCGCGGGACCGGGGGACACCGGCCGCACCAGGAGCCGAGCAAGGACGGAAGGCGGGCGGGCGCACACATGACCGCACGGGGACGGATACCGGAGCAGCCGTACGGGCCGGGCGGGGACGGGCCGGTCGGCCCGCCGCCGATCCAGGGCCCGGGCCGCGAACGCGAGCCGGGCGGACCGAAGTCGAGATCCGCGCAGCCGATCCTCGCGATCGCCGTGGCCGTGGCGGTGGTGGTGCTCGCCGCCGTGGTCACCGCGGTCGCCTCGCCCGGGCCCGGCCGGCACTCCTCGGCCGCCGACGGGAAGGCGCCGCACGGTCCGGCGCAGCCGGGCGCCGGCGGGGGCGGCGGTACCGGCGGTACCGGCACCTCGCCGTCCACCGGTCACCCGACCACGCCGCCCGCCGTCCCGGTGGTGCCCGACTCGATCCAGCACGCCGCGGAGACGCCGGGCAAGGCCGTCAACATCACCATCGACGACGGCCCGGACCCGGTCTGGACCCCGAAGGTGCTCCAGGTGCTGAAGAAGCACCACGTGCACGCCACCTTCTGCATGATCGGCCCGCAGGCGCGCGACAACCCCGCCGTGGTCCGCGAGGTGGTCGCCGCCGGGCACCGGCTGTGCGACCACACCGTGCACCACGACGAGGGCATGGACAAGAAGTCCGTGGCCTACCAGAAGTCGGAGATCATGGGCGCCTACTCCATGATCGAGAAGGCGTCCGGCGGCGCCCGGGTGTACTACTACCGCGCCCCCGGCGGCGCGTTCACCCCGGCCAGCCGCGCCTACGCCGCCCAGCACGGCATGCGCCCGCTCGGTTGGAACGTCGACACCAAGGACTACGAGCGCAAGGGCGTGGCCAGCATCGTCGGCACCGTCAAGTACGAGATAGGCAACGGCCCGACCATCCTCTTCCACGACGGCGGCGGCGAGCGCTCGCAGACCGTGGCCGCCCTCGACCAGACCCTGACCTGGCTGCACTCCCAGGGCTACGCGTTCAGCTTCCCGAAGGTGGACTGAGCCCCGCCGCCGGCCCCTTGAGCACCGCCTCCATCACCGCCCGGGCGATCGGCGCCGCGTTGCCGCCCCCGGAGATGTCCGCCCGCACCGCGTCCGCGTCCTCCACCACCACCGCGACCGCCACCGCGGCCCTGCCGCTGCCCGGCGGCCGGGCGTAGGACAGGAACCAGGCGTACGGCGTACCGGCGTTGGCCAGGCCGTGCTGGGCGGTTCCGGTCTTGCCGCCGACCACCCACCCCGGGATCGCCGCGTTCGTCCCGGTGCCGTCCGTGACCACCGCCTCCATCAGCATCTGGAGCTGGCCGGCCGTCCGCGCGCCGACCGCCTGGTGCAGCAGGTGCGGGTGGGCCGTACTCACCGTGGTCCCGGCGTGGTTGGTCACCCGGTCCACCATGTACGGCGCCATCAGCCGGCCGCTGTCGCCGACCGCCGCCGCCACCATCGCCATCTGGAGCGGCGTCGCGGTCGTGTCGTACTGCCCGATCGAGGACAGCGCCACCTGGTCCGGGCTCATCACGGTGTCCACGTTGCTCTTCGCCACGCTCGGCGGGATGCGCAGGTCCCCGTCGTTGAAGCCGAACAACTCGGCCTGCGTCACCACGTCCTGGGAGCCGAGATCCGCGCCCAGCTTCGCGAACACGGTGTTGCAGGAGTAGCGGAAGGCGTCGTACACGCTCGCGTCGCGGCAGCCGGCGCCCTCGTTGGTCAGCTGTACGTCGGTGCCCGGCAGCCGGTAGGGGTCCGGGGAGACGGTCCGCGCCCGCACATCGGTGATCTCGCCGCTCTCCAGCGCCGCCGCGGCCGTGACCACCTTGAAGGTCGAACCGGGCGGATACGTCTGCCGGATCGCCCGGTCCAGCATCGGCTGCTCCGGGTCGTCGTTGAGCCGCTTCCAGGCCGCGGTCACCGACGGGCCCGCGCCCGACAGCGCCGCCGGGTCGTACGACGGCGAGGAGACCAGCGCCAGGATCCGCCCGGTGGCCGGGTCCAGCGCCGCCACGGCGCCCCGGCGCCCGGCCAGACCGTCGAACGCGGCCCGCTGCGCAGCCGGGTCGATCGTGGTGTGCACGTCGCCGCCGCGCTGCCGGGCGCGGGTGATCTCCTGCCACAGCGGCCGCTCGCGCAGTGCCGGCGAGGAGCCGTCCAGCAGGTCGTTCTCGGTCCCCTCCAGCAGGCTGGCGCCGTACGTCTGCGAAGCGAAGCCGGTCACCGGCGCGTAGAGCGGCCCGTCGGTGTAGCTGCGGACGTACCTCAACTGGCCGTCGGTGGACCGCGATCCGGTGACCCGGCGGGTACCGGCGAGGATGTCGCCGCGCGGGCGGGCGTACAGCGCGATGTCGGCCCGCCGGTTGGCGGGATCGGCGGCGTAGCCCCGGGCCGAGACGATCTGCACCCGGGTGGCGTTGGCGAGCAGGGCGAGCAGCAGCAGCAGGCAGAAGGCGGCGGCGTGCCGCACGCAGCGGTTCACCGCGCGCTCCCCGGGGCGGTCCCGGGACCGGCCGGGCCGGTCCCCGGCGGGCCGGACGCCGCCCGGTCCGCCCCCGGCCCGGGATCGGGCTCTCCCGGCCCGCCCGCGCCGCCCGCCCGCGGCGGCTGCTGCTGCGGATCGGGCCGGCGGGCCCGGTCGCTGATCCGCACCAGCAGCGCCACGATCAGCCAGTTGGCGACCACCGACGAACCGCCCTGCGCCAGGAACGGCATCGCCATCCCGGTCAGCGGGATCAGGTCCATCACCCCGCCGGTGACCACGAACACCTGGAGCGCCAGGATCGACGCCAGCCCGGCCGCCAGCAGCCGCCCGAACGGGTCGCGGGTGGCCAGCGCCGCCGCGAACCCGCGGGCCACCAGCAGCGCGTACAGGCCCAGCAGCGCGCACAGCCCGGCGAGCCCCAACTCCTCGCCCCCCGTGGCCAGCACGAAGTCCGACTTCGCGGCGAAGCCGACCAGGTACGACGAGCCCTGGCCCAGTCCGGCGCCCAGCGCGCCGCCGTCGCCGAACGCGAAGAGCGACTGCGCGATCTGGCTCGGCCCCTGCCCGGCGGCCACCGTCGCGAACGGGTGCAGCCAGTCCTGCACCCGCTGGTGCACGTGCGGCTCGGTCGCGCCCACCGCGACCGCACCGGCCGCCGCCAGCAGCAGTCCCACCGCGATCCACCCGGTCCTGCCGGTCGCCACGTAGAGCATCACCACGAACAGGCCGAAGAACAGCAGCGAGGTCCCGAGGTCGCGCTCCAGCACGAGTACGCCCACGCTCATCAGCCACACCGCGATCACCGGGCCGAGCACCCGCCCGGTCGGCAACTGGAGCCAGCCGAGCCGCTTCAGCCGGCCCGTCCCCAGCAGCGGCCGCCCCGCGTACGCCAGCGCCGCGCGGTTCGCCGACAGGTAACCCGCGAAGAACACCGCCAGCAGCACCTTCGCGAACTCCCCTGGCTGGATGGAGAACCCGGCCGCCCGGATCCAGATCCGCGCCCCGTTCACCGCGGGGAAGGCGATCGGGGCCACCAGCAGCACCAGCGCCCCGGTCACGCTCACGTACGCGTACCTCGCGAGCACCCGGTGGTCCCGCAGCGCCAGCACCGCGACCGCGAACAGGCCCACTCCCAGCGCGGACCACACCAGTTGGGCCGGCGCCGCCCGCGGGCCGAGCGAGGGCTCCAGGTCCAGCCGGTACACCAGCACCAGGCCCAGGCCGTTGAGCAGCACCGCGATCGGCAGCAGCAGCGGATCGGCGTACCGGGCCCGGGCCCGCACCGCCACATGGGCCAGCAGCGCCAGCCCGCCGAGGCCCGCGCCGTACGCCAGGGCGTCCTTGGGCACCGCCCCGCTGCGGGCCAGCCCCACCTCCGCGTGGCCGTAGACCGCGATGCCCACCGCCGCGACCAGCAGGCACAGCTCCACCCCGCGGCGGGCGGCCGGGCGCGGCCGCGCGGTGCCGTGCGGGTCCGCCGGGCGCGGCGGACCGGGCGGGGGAGGAGCGGTCGCCGACGTTGCGCTCATGGGCGGCCACGCTAGCAACCGGCGACCGTTATGTCCGTGAAGTCGGGTGCCGCGCCCCGCGTCCCGTCGCGCCCCGCCTCCGCCCGCCCCGCCTCCTCCCGCGCCGCCCTGCCCCCCGCCCGGCCCTGGACCCGGGCCCCCGCCCGGTGTCGGTGCCCGGCCCTACTGTGGCCGCCATGACCGCCGCTGACGCCGCCGACGCCCCGGACGACCTCGCCGACCTGCCCTACGCCGACCTGCTGCGCCCGCACACCGGCCCGCTGGAGGTCGAGGGCGACTACGACACCGTGCACTTCGACCGGACCGACTTCCCGCCCGGCAGCCGCGCCACCGGCGCCCGCTTCCTCGAATCGGCCGTCACCGACTGCTCCTTCACCGACGCCGACCTGCGCGGCACCCGGATGAACGAGCTGTGGGCGGCCGGCACCCGGCTGACCGGCGTCTCGCTCGCCGAGAGCAACTGGCTGGACTCCGCGCTCGTCGGCTGCTCGCTGGCCGGCGTCGAGGCGTTCGGGGCGGTCCTGCGCCGCGTGGTCCTGCGCCGCTGCAAGCTCGACTCGGTGAACCTGCGCGCGGCCCGGCTGCACGACGTGGTCTTCGAGGACTGCGTGCTGCGCGACGTCGACCTCGGCGAGGCCCGCCTGGACGGCGTCACCTTCCCCGGCAGCCGGCTGGAGCAGGCCCGCCTCGGCCGGGCCGTGCTGGAGCGGTGCGACCTGCGCGGCGCGGTCGGCATCGACCTCGCCGACGGGTACGACAGCCTGCGGGGCGCGGTGATCAGCTCCAGCCAGTTGCTGGACCTCGCGCCGGCGCTGGCGCACACCCTCGGCATCACCGTCCAGGACCGCTGAAGTGCCGGATCAGGCGCCCCACGAGGCGCCTTCCGCCACCCCTGCCGAACGACTTGACAGGCGTCCTGCTGCGCGAACGCGCCATTGCGGAATCCGGCCGGTCGGCCGACATTGTCCGGATCACCCCCCCCTGGTTTGCTCTACTTACCGCCCCCGGCGAGAAGGGAACAGCTCGGTGCAGGAGATGGAGTTCCGGAGCGCACACCACTTGTGTGTCGATACGGACCCTGCGCTGTGCGTCCCCTGCCAGGAGCGGTTGGATCGGCAACTCGCCTTGCTTCCCCGGGTATACGGCGAGTTGGAGGTCGCGCTCGTACCGGCGCCGGACTCCGGCGACCGAGAGACCGGCACTGCCCGGCCCGGCATCCCCCTGAACGGGCCGGCTGTCGAGGCGCGCGCCGCTGTACGAGGCACTCTCGCCTCCTGGGCCGATCTGATAGTCGAGGGCCGGACCGTCCGTCTCCCCCTACGGACGGTGCCGGCCCTCGCAGCCTTCCTCCGCCGGCACCTCGGCTGGCTGGCCGTACATCCGGCCGCCGAAGACGCCGCGACGGATATCGACGCGGTGCTGTACGAGGCACTGCGGATCACCAGTCCTGAACCCTGCGGCGCCGTCCCCTCCGGTCTCGGCGCCCACTGAACCTCCCGCACCACCCACCCGGCACCACCTGTTGCACCCGACCCCGGACTTCCTGCGCCGCCGGCCCCCACCGCATCACCGGCACTTCCCCCCACGCAGGAAACGCTGTACGGCCCGTGAACCATCACGGGCCGTACAGCGAAAGGATCGCGGTGGGCTAGGCCGGCGGATACCAGACGAAGGGGGAGACCACCTGCTGGGTCTGGTCGGTGTCCGCGTCCGCCGACAGTTGGGTCGACGAGTGGGACTGCGACGTGCTGACGGCCGGCGATGCGGCAGCGGTGATGTCGGCGGCAACGGCGACACCAGTGCCACCGACGGAGCCGAGAGCAAGCGCCAACGCAGCGACGGCGGGGGCATGGGCCCTGAGCCATTTACGCGACATCGGTTTCCTTAACGATCAAGGCTGAGGGGCAGCCTGCGGCGGTACGCTACGCGCAAATGCGTCTAGCGTTCCCAGGATGCCGACACCGCGGAGCGGAGTACTACGTTCCGACCGTGCGGAAATGCGCCATGGCGCATACGCGCACGTCACTCAGATCAAATCATTGGCGGCCGCGAGGACACCGGCCTGGAAGCGGCTCTCCGCGTCAAGATAACGCATCACCTCTGACACCAGGCGACTCACCGTGCGCAGTGAAACTCCCAGTGTTCGCGCGATGCGCTCGTCCGTCAATCCGTTGGCGAGCAGTCGCAGTGTCGTCCGGTGCTGCTCGGTGAGCTCGCTCTCGTCGTCCTGGCCGTTCGACGGCTTGGCGGTGATGGGGACCGAGCGCAGCCAGCAGTCCTCGTACATCGCCAGGTAGGAGCGGATCAGGGTCTGGCCGCGGATCACCACCGCCGGGCCTTCCGGATCCGTCGGATCGGTGGGTGTCAACGCGCTGTGCTCGTCGGCGACGAGCAGATCGAAAGGAACCTGCGGAATGAGCCGGACTTCCGCCCCCAGTGCGGCGAGATCGGTCAGGTATTTACGCTGCCGTGGTCCGGAATTCACGCTCTGGCCGTAGATGGCGCGCACTCTGATATTGCGCTCGATCAATGCGCGGTCGGTCTTGAGGGAAGTCTCCAGGAATTCCGGCGGGGGAAGGGGGCCCGGATGCATGGATGAGATGACTTCCGTGACGGTGACGGTGAAGTCGCGCACGAATTCGCGGCGCCGGGCCGCCCCGGTGAGGACCTCGACCTCGACCTCGCCCGGTTCCCGGGTCACCATCGGCCGGTAGCGCTCCATCAGCGTCTCGGCCGCCTCGGCCAGCGCGGTCAGCCCGTCACGCTGCGCGAGCAGCGTCGCACGCTGCCTGGCCAGCAGGCCTATCAGCGCGGTGTCGGGCTCGACGGTCTCCATCTTGCCGGTACGCCAGCTCGGTCGGATCAGGCCGAGGCCGTCCAGCTCGTGCCAGCCGGCCGTCGACTCCTCCTGGGTCAGACCCAGGCTCGCGTCGACCTTCTCGCGCTCGCTGGAGCCGTTGGTCAGCAGTTCCCGGTATATCGCAAGTCCGATACCGGCCGCGTCCAGATCCCCATGTCGTGCCGCACCGGCCACGTCTGCCCTCCCTCGCTCCCACACCCTGTGTTGCACCCGCGGTTCGCGCGGTCGCGTATCGGCGCCCCCAGGAACTTTAGCAACCGAAACGTCGCGCGCCAGCAGTGAAGGTTTGGCCTTTCCGGCCCACCGGCCGCTGGCTACATAATCGATCACGGCAGCGCTGAACGCCACCTTCCGAACGACGCCAGAAAGAGGTTGCAGATGGGACAGCCCGGACTTTCGAGCACCCAGGGACGGGAACGACCTCGCGTGGCGGCCCCGGTCCCCGTCGTGCTCGTCGGCGCGGGGAAGGTGGCCCACGCCGCGCATCTGCGGGAGATCCGGGACCTGCCGGCCGAACTGCGGCTGGCGGCAGTGGTGGAAAGCGACCCCGCGCACATCGCGGCGGTACGGGCGTCCGGGTTCGGCGAGGTGCCGGTCCGCGGGTCGATCGCCGAGGCGGTCCGGGCCGGGGCGCGGGCGGCGCTGGTGTGCACGCCGTGGTGGACGCACCGCGCGGTGGTCGAGGAGTGCCTGTCGGCGGGGCTGCCGGTGCTCTGCGAGAAGCCGGTGAGCCTGGACCTCGGCGAGGTGGACGCGCTGGCCGCCGTCGAGCTCCGCACCGGACTGCCGGTCGCCGCGGGCTACATGAAGCGGCACGACCCGGTGGTGCGGCTCTTCCTCGACCACTGCCGGGAGCGCCTGGACCGCGCCCGGCGGCTGACCGTCGACATCCACGACCCCAACGCGCCGCACCAGGTCGCGCACCTGCTCCCGTACGAGCCACCGCCGTTCGGGCCGCAGCCCGCCCCCGCCCGCGAGGCCCTGGCCCGCGCGCTGGGGCCGGATTCCACCGGCGCGCAGCGGGAGGCGTACGCGCGGGGGCTGGGCGGCTCGCTCATCCACCAGGTGAACCTGGTGCACGCGGTGCTGGCCGGCAGCGGCCGGGAGCTGGCCGGCCGGCTGCTGCACGCCGACGGCTGGGCCGCGGGCGCCGGGGTGAGCTGCCGGTGGCGGCCCGACGACGGGCTGGTGGTCGACCTGACCCACCAGCGGGTGCCGGGGCACCGCCGCTACCGCGAGGTGCTGGAGTTCACCGCCGAGGACGGTGTGGCCACCCTCTCCCTGCCCTCGCCCTACGCGCGCGACGAGACGGCCACGCTGACCGTCGAGACGTGGGACGCCGGCAGCGGGCTGGCCGAGCGCCGGGTGCGTACGGCCGAGCCGGGAAACACCGGGTTCCGGCGGCAACTCGTCGCCTGGGCGCGGCAGCTGAGCGGGGAGGGCGGCGCGCTGCCCGGGCTGGCCGACGTCCGCCGGGACGCGCGGGCGGTGCGCGAGGCGGCCCTGCGGCTGGCATGAGCGGGTGCGTGCGCGGCCCGGGCGGGGGTAGGCGGCTGATGAGGAGTTCCCTTACTCGGAGGTGACCGCACATGCTGATCCTGGGACTTCTGCTCCTTGCCTGCACCGCGGCCTTCACCGGTCTCGCGCTTGCCGACAACCTCTCGGGCGGACCCGACTACCAGGTGACCGTGCTCGGCCACCACATCGCGACCATGAACGGCCTCGCGCTCTTCTGCGCCGGACTCGCGCTGGCCCTGATCTTCTGCCTCGGCTGCGTGATGGCGCTGGCCGGCGGCGCGCTGCGGCGGCGCAAGATGCGCAAGTACCGCGCGGTGCGCCGGGACGCGGCCGCCGCGGTCCGGGAGCGCGACGAGCTGGCGGCGCGACTGGAGACCAAGGACGCCGCCGCGGCGGCTCCCGCCGCTCCCGGCCGGTACGAACCGGTCGCGGCCGATCCGGTCCGGTCCGGTGCAGGCGGCTTTCCCGGTGACGCGGGCGCCGCGGCGGACACCGGCGCGTCCGGCCCGTCCGGTGCCACCCTGGCGCCGCCCGCCGACGAGGAGGCGGTCTCCACCGGCGCCCCCGCCCGCCGGCCGCGGCACCACGCGCGGCACCTGTTCGGGCACTGATCCGCGCCGACCCGTCCGATCCGTCCGACCCCGTCCGATCCTGATCAACCCACCGGATCGGCGCGGCTCACCGCACAGAGCGCACGCACAACGGCGGCCCCGGGTTCACCCGGGGCCGCCGCACGCATGCAGTGGCGGCCCCGGGGGGGGATGGGGGCCGCCACGCAGGCTCTACGTTACGCGTCTTCGGCGGTCAGCGTGGCGAAGCCCCGCCATTCGGCGTGGCGAGTTCGGGGCATGCCGAGGAAAGGCGGCAGCCGGGCCGGCGACCACGGGGGAGGTCGCCGGCCCGGCCGGTCCGTGCGCCGTCGACCCGCGGGGCGCCGCTCGGGCGACCCGATCAACGCGCTGGGACAATCGTGTACTTCGAAGGCTGCCGCCGTCAACGGAGGTAAACCGGACAGTCGGTGCCATTCACCCTGGCTCAAAGACATCTCGACGGCGTACTGCCGCAGGGTGTGGGCGCCGGCTGTCCGGTGCGAGGGGGCGGAAGGCTCAACTCCGGTGCGCCGAGGCGCTGTCGCCGACCCAGGCGGTCGCGGCCGCGCTGCCCACCGAGTCGATCGCGGTGTTGTTCTCCACCGGGTCGGGCACCTGACCGGGGAAGACGATGAAGGTGACCGGGCCGTCGGTGCCGCCGGTGTCCGGGTCCGGGTCGATCCCGAGCGCGGTGGCCAGAGCGTACGACCCCTCGCCGATGATGTTGCCCGGCCCCTCGTCGGCGAAGACGGCATACACCACCTTGCCGTTGTAGACCACGGCCGCCACGCTGCCGGGCGAGATCCCGGCGTCCTCGTAGCTGAACCGGCTGCTGGGCAGCGGGATCACGTAGTAGTGCGTCTGGTCCGAGGTGAAGTACTGGCCGGTGGAGGTCTGGAAGGACGTCTCGTCCTGGTATCACGGGTCGGTGGAGTGGTTGCAGTGCGACGTGGTCACCCCGTCGCAGTCGATGTCCATGTCGGACGTCCACGTGTAGGCGGAGTCGTTCGCGCAGATCTCGACGGTGGAGGGCTCGCCGTCGTCGGTGGCGTACTCGCCGTTCGAGGCGGGCGTGCAGTCCTGTGCCTTGTCCAGGAGTTGGCCGGCGCTGGGCCCCGAGGCGGCGTGCGCCCGGGCCGGTGTCGCGGCCAGGGAGGACGGTGCGCCGACGGTCAGGCCCGCGGTGACGGCGAGGATCGCCGCGGCTGCCGAGGCGGCGGCCAGGCGGGGGCGGAGGTGGATCACGATGCGTTCCTTCCGGAGGTGGGACGGAAGTTGGCGGCGGTGAAATGACAGGGAACCTTACTGACATTTCCCTGTCAATGAGTCCGGCAGCGGTCGTCCGGTCGCCCGGCGACGAACGGTGATTCATGTGGATGAATCCGGAGCGCGGTGCCGAACTCCCGCGCCCGGCGGCCGTGATGGTGGCGAACTCTGCTCAAGGGCGCGGGTGCTGCGGGGACGTGTCAAACCCCTTGACCCCGGTGCGGGGCCGTCCTAGGGTCCCGGCTATTCCTAGATATGGACCGAGTTTTCGTACGTGAACGGAGTGACGATGAGCGCGCCCCGCAGCAGCACCGTACGCACCACCGGCCGGAGGCGGGCCCTGCCGATGGCGGCCCTCGCTGTCACCCTCGTCGCCGCGTCCACCGCGCTGACCGCGTGCGGCGGTTCCGGCGGTGGGTCCGGCGGTGGTTCCGCGTCGGGGCCGCTGAAGGTCTGGGTGCGCGGCGCCGGCGACTCGCAGAAGGCGTACCAGATGGTCTTCGACGCCTACACCAGGAAGACCGGCGTCAAGATCCAGCTGTTCATGACCAACACCGACTTCGAGACCAAGCTCAACGCGGCCGCCGCCGCCCACAAGTTGCCCGACGTGGTGATCGACGACGGTTCGCAGCTCGGCGCGTTCGAGAGCCAGGGCATCATCACCGAGGTCGACAAGGCGAAGATCGCCGGCGCGGACCAGGTCAGCGGCGCCGCCTGGAAGTCGGTGGTGGACGACCAGGGCAAGACCTACGGCGTGCCGTTCTCCGCGCAGGCCAACGTCCTCCTGGTGCGCAGCGACTGGCTGAAGAAGGTCGGCCTGCAGGCGCCGAAGACCTGGGCCGACCTGGAGAAGGTGGCCAAGGCGTTCACCACCCAGGACCCGGACGGCAACGGCAAGAACGACACCTACGGCCTGGACGTGCCCGGCTCCACCCAGCGCGGCTACCTGTCCTGGTACTGGTCGAACTTCCTCTACCAGGCCGGCGGCAACTTCCTGGTGCCCAGCGGCAGCGGCGGCTTCGACTCCGTCATCGACTCCCCGCAGGCGGTCCAGGCCGCCCGGTTCCTGGAGAAGATGTACTGCACCGACAAGGTGGTCCAGCCCGGCGCCCTCAACAACCTCACCACGGACACGAACACGGCGTTCCAGACCGGCGTGGCCGGGATGTACCTGACCGGCCCCTACGCCTACGCGACCATGGACGCCACCGCCGTGAAGGGCAAGTACGACGTGGTCGCCCCGCCGGCCGGCCCCAAGGGCGTCGGCAGCCTGGCCGAGGGCACCACCGTCTACGCCATGGCCGGGTCCAAGCGCGCCGCCGACTTCGACACGCTCGCGTCGTTCATGGTCTCCGCACCCGCGCAGAAGCTCGGCATGACCGGCGTGCCGACCTCGACCATCGTGCGGCTGCCGATCAACACCACCGTCGACCCGGCGAAGGTGCACGCGGACGACTCCCGCTGGCAGGTGGCCCAGCAGGTCTACGCGAACAGCTCCACCTACGAGCCGGTGAGCGCCCCGGACTGGCAGACCTACCGCAACGACGCCTCGGAGAGCCTCAACAAGATGCTGTCCGGCTGCGACGACCCGGCGAAGACGCTGTCCTCCCTCGACTCCACGTACACGTCCCTGCTGAAGAAGTAGGGCGCGGGTGGAACGCCACATGACTCTGACCGAGGACCGGCCCGGCCGCGGCCCGCGCGGCGGGCGCCCCCGGCCGCCGGCCGGTACCCGTAGCCCGTCCGCGCCGCGCGCCCTGCTCAGATGGCCGCGGGCGGCGACCCCCTGGATCTTCCTCGCGCCCGTCCTGGCGCTCTTCGGCGTCTTCAAGTTCTGGCCGACGCTGTGGGGGATGTACCTCAGCTTCTTCCAGGTCCGCCCCTACCTGGGCAACAAGTGGGTCGGCTGGGCGAACTTCCGGACCGCCTTCCACGACGCGGCGCTGCGCTCGGCGGTCGAGCACACCGTCATCGACGCGCTGGTGACGGTGGCCGCCTCGGCCGTCATCGGCTTCGGGCTCGCGCTGCTGCTGGAGGGCCCGGCCCGGCACCTGCGCATCCTGCGCACCGCCGCGTTCCTGCCGGTGGTCACCGCGATGGTGGCCGTCGCCGAACTGTGGAACACCATCCTCTACCCGGGCGGCTACGGCACCCTCAACACCCTGCTCGGCCATCTCGGCCTCGGCCCCGAGCCGTTCCTGTCCTCGCCGCACTCCTCGCTCGCCTCGGTGATGCTGATCCAGGTCTGGAAGAGCGCACCGTACGACATGGTGATCTTCGTGGCCGGCCTGGCCGGCATCGACAAGCAGCTGTACGAGGCCGCGGCGATCGACGGCGCGGGCGCCTGGCACCGGCTGCGGCATGTCACGCTGCCCTCGCTGCGCCCGGTCACCACCATCGTGATCACCCTGGGCATCATCCGCGGGCTGCGCGTCTTCACCGAGATCTACGTCCTGACCGGCGGCGGCCCGGCCGGCTCCACCGAGACCATCGTGACCTACACCTACAAGCAGGGCATCCAGAACAACCAGTTGGGCCTGGCGTCGGCCGTGTCCACCGTGCTGTTCCTGGTCACCGTGCTGCTGACCTGCCTCACCCTGTGGTGGCGCAGGCGCAAGGAGGCATGAGCATGAGCGCCCCCACCACCGCGCTGGGCCTGCGGATGCCCACCAGGGCGTGGACCCGTACCGCGGTCCGCGCCGTGCTCTACGCCGCAGTGCTCTTCGTGTTCGTGATGCCGCTGTGGACGATGCTCGCCACCGTCTTCAGCGGCAGCACCCTCAAGACCGGCCAGATGTCCCTGTTCCCGGGGCATTTCACCCTCACCAACCTCCGCACCGCCTTCCGCTTCGGCGTCGGCCGCGGCCTGCTCAACTCGGTGATCGTCACCGGCGTCGGGCTCTTCCTCCAGATCACGGTGAGCGCCTTCGCGGCGTACGCGCTGGCCCGCAAGAAGTTCCGCGGCCAAGCGCTGGTGCTGCTGGCGATCCTCGCCACGATGATGATGCCGGAGGAGGTCATCGCGATCCCGCTCTACCTGGTGCTCGGCAAGGTGCCGGACCCGCTGGGCGGCGGCGACCTGCTCGACTCGTACTCCGGGCTGATCCTGCCGGTGGTCGGCTGGGCGCTGCCGATCTACGTCCTGACCGGGTTCATGAAGACCATCCCGGTCGAGCTGGAGGAGGCCGCCCGGGTCGACGGCGCCCGCGACCTGCGGATCTTCTTCCAGATCATCCTGCCGCTGTGCCGCCCCGCGCTGGGCACCTGCGCGGTGTTCGGCTTCCTGATGATCTGGGACCAGTACCTGCTGCCGCTGCTGGTCGCCTCCACCCCGCACATGTACACGATGACGCTGGTCGTGACGAGCCTGTCCTCCAGCCAGGAACAGCCCGAAGGGGTACGGATGGCGGCGTCGCTGATGCTGATGGTCCCGAGCGTGCTGGTCTACCTCGGACTCCAGCGGCTCTTCGAACGCGGCATGCTCAGCGGGTCGTTGAAGGGGTGAGCCGGGCCTCGCCGGCCGGCCCGCGCCCGCGGGGCCGGCCGGTGGCGGGTGCGCCTACGCCGCGGCGACCGCCCGCGCGGCGAACCGCAGGGCCACCTCGCGCCAGACCCGCGCCGAGTCCGCGTCCGCGGCGAGCGCCTCGCGGTGCAGGGCCGCGCGGTCGGCGCCGTGCCGGGTCAGCCGGTCCAGGTCCCAGCCGCCGATCCGCTCCGCCTCGGCCTCCGGATGGAACTGCACGCCCCACGCGCTCTCGCCGAGCCGGAACGCCTGGTACGGGCACCCCTCGGTGGAGGCGAGCCAGGCGGCGCCCGGCGGCAGCTCGGTGATGGCGTCCACATGGTTCTCGATCGCCCGCGGCCGCACCGGCAGGCCCGCGAACAGCGGATCTTCGGCGGCCTCCTGACGCAACGTCAATTCGGTGCTGCCGAACTCCGGTCGGCCGTGCTCCCCGCGCACCGCACCCCCGGCGACCTGGGCGAGCAACTGCCCGCCCAGGCAGATCCCGAACACCGGCAACCCGAACTCGACGGCCTCGCGGGCCAGTTCCCGGGTCCGGGCCAGCCAGGGCGCCCGCTCGTCGTCGTCCGGCAGGAACCCGCCGCCGAGGACCACCAGCGCCTGGTAGCGCGGCCGCAGCCGCTCGGGCAGCGCCTCCCCGGCGAAGGCGCGCACCACCTCCAGCGCGAGCCCGCCCTCGCCGAGCCATCCCTCCCAGCGCCCCGGCCCCCCGGTCGCCGTGTTCTGCACCACCAGCGCCCTCGCCGTCCCGGCCATCCCGCACCCACCTCTCCTCGACCCGCCGTCCCCTCCATCCAACCCCACCCATCCCGCGGCCGACGCACAGGTCATTCACAGGCAAGGCATGGGTAACGAGAATTCCTGGATGTCGCCAAGGAGACGCCTGTGTGACGCCAAGCACTCCCATGTTCTTCACCAAGTTTTCGTATAGGAATTCAAACGGCCGTGGAGTATCGTCCCCGCTCGGGGCCAGCTCCGGGGCAACTTTGCGCCAGGTGAGGGCTGCCTCCTGTACGAAAACACGAGGGGTGGGCCTTGAAGCGCATACTCATCCGGTCCGGGAAGAGCCCGTTCCACGCCGCCACGCATGCCGAGTACCTGCACCGGGATCTCTTCGGGACGAACTCCGGCAATCTGCTCTTCAGCGACGCGGTGCACCGGATGCTGCTGACCGCGGACACCGAGGTCACCTCCAACGGCATCAGGACCGACCCCTCGCCCGAGCGGGCGGCGCAGATCAACGAGGAGTACGACGTCTTCGTCGTCCCCCTGGCCAACGCCTTCCGGCCGACCTTCCACGCCTCCCTGGACCGGCTGTCCACGCTCATCGAGCAGCTGACCATCCCCGTGGTGGTCACCGGCGTCGGCGCCCAGGTCGGCGCGGACTACGACACCGAGGAACTGCGGCCGATGGAACAGTCGGTCCGCCGCTTCGTGAGCGCCGTGCTCGACCGCTCGGCCACGATCGGGGTGCGCGGTGAGCTGACCGCGTCCTACCTCAACGGTCTCGGCTTCGCGCAGGTCGACATCATCGGCTGCCCGTCGATGTTCCTGCACGGCGACGTCTTCCCGACCCCCTCCGACCCCGGCACCCTCGGCCCGGACGCGCGGATCGCGATCAACCTGTCGCCCGACGCGATCCCGGTCGGCGACATCGGGGGCATCGCACGCCACGCCTTCGAGCGTTTCCCTGCGCTGACGTACTACGCGCAGAACCTGGTCGACGCGGAACTGCTCTTCTGGGGCGACACCTCGGCCGAGGCGGGCCGGCACGGTTCCTTCCCGCTGCAGCTCACCCACGAGCTGTTCCAGCAGAACAAGGTCCGGGTCCCGCTCGACCCCCGGACCTGGCTGGACGAACTGGCGGGCCACGACTTCGCGTACGGCACCCGCATCCACGGCAACATCGCGGCCCTGCTGGCGGGCACCCCCGCCGTGGTGCTCGCCCACGACTCGCGCACGCTCGAACTGTGCCGCTACTTCGACCTGCCGCACCGCATGCTCACGGACCTGCCCGCCGACACCGACCCCGCCGAGCTCCACGCGCAGGCGGACTTCAGCGGGCTGCTCAACGGCCACAAGGAGCGCTTCACCCGCTACACCGACTTCCTCGACCGCAACGACCTGGCGAACACCTACGACCACGGCGACGCGGGCGCGGCGTTCGACGCGCGGCTGGCCGCGACCGAACTGCCGCCCTCGGTCACCGTCTGGGACGGCGGCGACGACGGCGCGTTGCGCTACCGGTTCGCGCGGCTGCGCGAGCAGATCACCGACAACCGCACGTCCGCCGAGCGGCGGGCGAACGAACTCGCCAAGAAGAACAAGGAACTCCAGAAGCGGATCACCGCCGCCGACACGCGGCACTCCACCGTGGAGAAGGAACTGGACGCGCTGCGCAAGCGGGTCACGGCGGCGGAGAAGCGGGTCAGCGGGATCGAGCGGCGGGCGCTGGTCCGGATCGGTCCGGCGCTGCGGCGCCGGGTGCCGCGGGTGGAGCGGAAGACGGAGGACTGAGGGCGGATCGGGGGGCCGGGGGGACGGGGTCAGCTGCGGTTCGGCGGGGCGGTGGGGTTGCGGGGCGGGAAGTCCACGCGGAGGTCGAGGCCGCCGGTGGAGCGCGGGGTGGCGGTGATCGTGGCGGCGTGCGCGGTGGTGGCGGCGCGGACGATGGCCAGGCCCAGGCCGTGGCCGTGGGCGGCGTCGTCGGTGCGGGTGCGGGGGGCGCCGAGGCGCTGGAAGGGCTCGAAGAGGCGGTCGACCTCGGCGGCGGGCACCGCGGCGCCGGAGTTGGCGACGTCCAGCCGGGCGCGGCCGGCATCGGTGGTGGTGCGGACGCCGAGGTGGCCGCCGGGGACGTTGTGCCGCAGGGCGTTGTCGACGAGGTTGTCCAGCAGGATCTCGGCGAGGTCGCGGTCGCCCGAGACCGGGGCGGGGCCGAGGTCGGCCTCGACACGGATGCCCAGCCCGGCGGCCTCGCCGCTGCGACGGTCCAGCACGCCCGCGGCGACCTCCGCGAGGTCGAAGTCCTCCCGCCGCTGGATGCCGCGCTCACCCGTGGCCAGCGTGAACAGCGCCTCCATCAGGCGCGCCTGCTGCGCGCCGAGCAACAGGGCCTGCTCGCAGGCGGCCCGCAGGGTCGTCGCGTCGGCGTCCGGGTCGGCGAGCGCGACCTGGAGCAGGGTGCGTTCGGCGGCGAGCGGGGTGCGCAACTCGTGCGAGGCGTTCGCGACGAAGTGCTGCTGGGCCTGGAACGACGCCTCCAGGCGGGCGAACAGGTCGTCCAGCGTCCGCCCGAGCCGGGTCAGTTCGTCGCCGGAACTGCGCAGTGCCAGCCGACGTCCCAGGCTGGCCGCCGACATCTCCCCGGCCGTGGCGGTGATCGTGCGCAGAGGCCGTAGCAGCCGCCCCGACAGCAGCCAGCCCAGCCCGACCGACAGCAGGACCAGCGCCACCAGGGCGACCACCGACCCGGTGACATAGCGGTCGATGTCGTGGCCGCGCTGGGTGTCCGCGAGCGACGGCCGGGACAGCCCCGGGCTCAAGGGCGTCAGGTCGGCACCGGAGCCCGGCACCGATGCGCGGACGGTCGAGCTGGAGCCGACGAAGGCGTTGGGGATCGCCAGCAGCGCCACCCCGGAGACGAGGAACAGCGCCCCGTACAGCACGGCGAGCCGCATCCGCAGCGTCCGCGGCCGGGGCACCCACCCCAACCGCCAGGGCCCCACGGCGCTCACGACTCCTCGATCCGGTAGCCGCCCTCGCGGACCGTCGCGATCACGGGCGGGTCGCCGAGCTTCAGCCGCAGCCGGCGCACGGTGGTCTTCACGGTGGTGGTGAAGGGGTCGACCGCCTCGTCCCAGACCCGGTCGAGCAGTTCCTCCGCCGACACGACGGCGCCCCGCGCCGCGAGCAGGCACTCCAGCACCGCGAACTCCTTGGGGCTCAGGTCGAGCCGGCGCCCGGCCCGGAAGGCGGTGCGGCGGTTCGGGTCGAGCAGCACACCCCCGCCGGACAGCACCGGCGGCAGCGCGGGCGTCGACCGTCGGCCCAACGCACGTACCCGGGCGACCAGTTCGGCGAAGTCGAACGGCTTGGGCAGGTAGTCGTCAGCGCCCAGCGACAGCCCGTCCACCCGGTCGCGGACGGCGGCGGCCGCGGTCAGCATCAGCACCCGGCTCTGCGCGGGCCCCTCCGCGAGGCCCCGGCAGATCTCGTCGCCGTGCACTCCGGGCAGGTCGCGGTCCAGGACGACCACGTCGTAGCGGGTCACCGCCAGCAGCTCCAGCGCCCGCGCGCCGTCCAGCACCACGTCCACCGCCATGCCCTCGCGGCGCAGCCCGGTCCCCAGCGCCGTCGCCAGCACCTCGAAGTCCTCGACCACCAGCACTCTCATGGCTCCACGATGCCAGCCGGCCGGTGCCAGCGAGGTGACGGCGGCCGTCACCGTCCCGTCACCGCCCGCGCCGTACAACCGGGGACGGCACGCGGGACCGTCGCCGGACGGCGGTGGCGGCCGTACGCAACGGAGGGAGACACGTCGCCATGGGCGAGGTGGGAGTGGCCGTCAGGGGCCTGCACAAGAGATACGGGCCGACCGCGGCCCTGGACGGGATGGGCTTCAGCGTCGGACCGGGCCGGGTGACCGGCTTCGTCGGGCCGAACGGCGCCGGGAAGTCGACCACGATGCGGGTGGTGCTCGGCCTGGACACCGCGGACGAGGGGACCGCGCTGATCGGCGGCCTGCCGTACCGATCGCTGCGGCGGCCGATGACCCACATCGGCGCGCTGCTGGACGCCGCCGCGCTGCAGCCGAGCCGACGGGCGCGCAACCACCTGCTGTGGATGGCCCGTTCGCAGGGCATCGGCGCACGCCGGGTGGACGAGGTGATCGACCGGGTCGGCCTGGCCACGGTCGCCGGCCGCCGCGCGGGCGGCTTCTCGCTCGGCATGCGGCAACGGCTGGGCATCGCGGCCGCGTTGCTCGGCGACCCGGGCGTGCTGATGATGGACGAGCCGTTCAACGGCATGGACCCCGAGGGCATCATCTGGCTGCGGGGGCTGCTGCGCGCGCTGGCCGGAGAGGGCCGGGCGGTGCTGATCTCCAGCCACCTGATGAGCGAACTCCAGGACACCGCGACCCATGTGGTGGTGGTCGGCCGCGGCCGGGTGGTCGCCGACACGTCGGTCGCCGAACTCCTCGCCGCCGCCTCGGCGGGCGGGCGCGTCACCCTGCGGGCGGCGCAGCCGGAACGCGCCGCCACCGTCCTCGGGGCGGCTGGCGGCACCGCGGTCCCGGCCGGTCCCGGCACGCTGTCCGTCTCCGGGCTGTCCGCCGAGGACATCGTGGCCCACCTGACCCGCCAGGGCGTTCCCTTCTCCGAAGTCGCCGCACACCGGGCCACGTTGGAGGACGCGTACCTGCGACTGACCCGGGACGCGACCGAGTTCACCGGTGCGGACGCCGTCGGCGGTACGCGCACGAGCGGCGGTACGGAAACGGGGGAGCGGGCATGAACGACTTCCTGCTGACCGTGCGGGCGGAGTGGACGAAGCTGCGTACCGTACGGGGCTGGGTGCTCGCCCTCGTGGTGGCGCTCGTCGTGCCGGTGGTGATCGGGCTGACCTCCGTGAACGGCAGCCGGTCCGGGGGCTGTCCGGGCGCCGAGGTGTGCGGGCCGCCGACGGGGCCGGGCGGAGAGGCCGTCACCGACGCCTTCACCTTCGTGCACCGGTCGCTCGGCCCGCACGGCAGCCTCACCGCCCGGATCACCGGGCTGACCGGGCAGCGCCCGCGGATCCCCGGGAGTGGTGGGGGCGGCGCTCCCGTACCGCAGGCGTGGGCCAAGGCGGGCGTGATGGTGAAGGAGGACACCGAACAGGGCGCCGCCTACGCGGCGGTCATGGTGACCGGTGGCCACGGAGTGCGGATGCAGAGCGACTTCACGCACGACACGGCCGCACCGAAAGCCGGGACCTCGTCCACGGCGGCTTCCTCCGCCGGGGCTCACTCCGACGCTGCTTCCGCTGCGGCTCCGCCCACCGCCGCCGCCCCGCGCTGGCTGCGCCTGACCCGCGCGGGCAGCACACTGACCGGCGCCACCTCGCCCGACGGCACGCACTGGACGACGATCGGCACCGCGACGCTGCCCGGGCTGCCGGCGACCGCGCAGGCCGGCCTGTTCACCACGTCACCGGAACACACGGAGGTGGACCGGCACGCCCTCGGCGAGAGCGCGACGAGCGGACCGACCCGCGCCACCGCCACGTTCGACCGCGTCACCCTGAGCGGCGCTGCGACCGCCAACAGCACCGAAAGCGGGGGGCTTTGGCGGACCACGGTGATCGGGGCCGACCCGGTCACCGCTGCCTTCTCCGCCTCCTCCCAGCGCTCCACCCCGGCCGGGGAGAGCTTCACCGTCAGCGGCTCCGGCGACATCGCACCCGCCGTCGGCGGCCGGGCATTCGGCGCGCGCAGCGTGGAGGACGGGCTGGTCGGCACCTTCGCCGGGCTGCTGGTGCTGGTGGTGGTCGGCTCGTCGTTCGTCACCGCCGAGTACCGGCGCGGCCTGATCCGCGGCACCCTGGCCGCGCAGCCGCGCCGCGGCCGGTTGCTCGCCGCCAAGGCGCTGGTGGTCGCCGCGGCCGCGTTCGCCGTCGGCCTCGTGGCGGCCGCGCTGTCCCTCAAACTCACCGCGAGCCGGCTGCACGCCAAGGGCGTCTACGTTCTCCCGGCCGCGACCGGGGCCGAGGTACGCGTGGTGGTCGGCACCGCCCTGCTCCTCGCGCTCGCCGCGGTGCTCGCCCTGGGCGCCGGGATCCTGCTGCGCCGCGGGGCGGGCGCGGTCACCGCGGTGGCGGCCGCGGTCGTGCTGCCGTACATCCTCGCGATCTCGGGCGCCCTCCCGGTCGCCGGCGCGGACTGGGTGCTGCGGGTGACCCCGGCGGCGGCGTTCGCCGTCCAGCAGACGACCGTCCGCTACTCCCAGGTGGCCGGGGTCTACGCGCCGTCCGACGGGTACTTCCCGCTGGCCCCGTGGGCGGGCATGGCCGTGCTGTGCGGCTGGACCGTGCTGGTGGTCGGTGCCGCGTACGCGGTCCTGCGGCGGAGGGACGCGTGAGGAGAGTGGATGCATATATGGGTGGAAATGGGCAGGAAGGTCCGGGTATTCGGATGGATGGCGGTGTCCGCGCCGGGGGTTCCGAGCGGCCGGCTGAGGGCCGCACCCCGCCACGTACGCCGACACCTGCGCAGACGCCGGCAACCCCACGGACCCCGTACGCCGAGCCGCTGCGCGACGCGGTGCGGGCGGAGTGGACGAAGCTGTGGACGCTGCCGGGCACCTGGCCGCTGCTCGGTGCGCTCGTCGTGCTGACCGTCGCGCTCGGCGCCGGGGCGGCGGCGTCCGTGTCGTACCACCCGGGCACGGACGCGGCGAAGGTCTGCCTGACCGGGGTGCAGCTCGGCCAGATCGTGGCGGCGGTGCTCGGCGGGGCGGTGATCGCGGGGGAGCACGCCACGGGCATGGTGCGCTGCACCTTCGCCGCGATGCCGCGCCGGGGCACCGTCCTGGCCGCGAAGGCGGTGGTGCTGACCGCGGCGGTGCTGCCCGCGGCGGCCGTCGCGGTCGGCGGCGGGCTGCTGTCCGGCCGGCTGCTGTTGCCGGCGGCCGCCCGCCCCGCGCTGTCCCCGACCGACGGTTCCGTGCTGCGCGCGGCGGCCGGCTCCGTCCTCTACCTCGTGCTCATCGCGCTGCTCGCGCTGGGCACGGCCGCGGTCGTACGCGACGCGGGCGCGGCGACGGGTACCGTCCTCGCGCTGCTCTTCCTGTTCCCGATCACGTCCGCGCTCGTGGACAACCCGCACTGGCAGCGCCACCTCCAGCAGCTGGGCCCGGCCACGGCGGGGCTCGCGGTGCAGACCACGGCGCCGATGGCGCTGCGTACCCAGCCGATCGGGCCCTGGGCCGGGCTCGGCGTGCTGGCCTGCTGGGCGGGGGCGGCGCTGCTCGGCGCGGTGGCGGTGCTGCGCGCGCGGGACGTGTGACGCCGGGAGCGCCGAGGGGAGCGCCGGGAGGCGGCGCCGTGAGGGGGCCGTCGAGGGTCCGGAGAGGGGGTGGCCGTCGACCGTTGGCGGCCACCCCTCGTCACCGAGGGTGAGAACCGTCACGGCGCCCGGGTGCCCGGCATGGCATGGTGCGGTCGTGACGGGGCAAGAGACCAGCCGCCTTGGCCAATTCCAAACTGCTGTAACACTCGCGGTCTAGACTCAGCCCGCGACGGCTTGTGCGTTCGTGCCCGGGAGCAGGCCGCACCGATGCCCAATCCCGGAGGGGACACGGACTTTTGATACAGATCGAGTCGATAACGAAGCGTTACGCCGACGGCACTGTCGCTGTCGACGACCTGTCGCTGGAGATACCGGACAGTTCGATCACCGTGCTGGTCGGGCCCTCCGGTTGCGGCAAGACCACCACGCTGCGCATGATCAACCGCATGGTGGAGCCCAGTTCGGGCCGCATCCTGCTGGACGGGCAGGACATCCACCAGCAGCCGGTGAACGCGCTGCGCCGGTCGATGGGGTACGTCATCCAGAACGCCGGGCTCTTCCCGCACCGCACCATCCTCGCCAACATCGCGACGGTGCCGCGCATGCTCGGCTGGGACAAGGTACGTGCCCGCAAGCGCGCGTCGGAGCTGATGGAGCGGGTCGGGCTCGACTCCTCGCTCGCGAAGCGCTACCCGTACCAGCTCTCCGGCGGCCAGCAGCAACGCGTCGGGGTGGCCCGGGCGCTGGCCGCGGACCCGCCGGTGCTGCTGATGGACGAGCCCTTCTCCGCGGTCGACCCGATCGTCCGCAAGGTGCTACAGGGCGAACTCCTGCGCATCCAGGAGGAGTTGGGCAAGACCATCGTGTTCGTCACGCACGACATCGACGAGGCGATCCGGCTCGGCGACACCATCGCCGTGCTGCGGACCGGCGGGAAGCTCGCCCAGTTCGCGGCCCCCGACGACCTGCTCTCCCACCCCGCCGACGCCTTCGTGGAGGACTTCCTCGGCGCCGGTCGCGGCGTGCGGCGGCTGTCCTTCTTCACCTCCGCGGGGCTGGAGCTGACCACCGCCCCGATCGTCGCCGCGGACGCCACCGATGCGCAGGTGGCCGAGCGTGCCGCGGCCGACGCCCCGTACCTGCTGGTCACCGACACCGACGGCAAGCCGCTGGGTTGGGCCGAGCCGAAGAGCCTGACCGGCGGTGCGAGCAGCGTGCCGGCCGCGGAACTGATCTCGTACGGCCGTCCCTTCGAGTCCGGCCGCGACTCGCTGCGCGACGCGCTGGACTGCGCGGTCCTGTCACCCACCGGGTGGGCGGTGGCCGTGGACGACACCGGCCGGGTGGTCGGGGTGGCCTCCCAGCTCACCATCGGCGACGCCATCCGCCGCGCGCACGCCGAGAAGGGCGCGGAGGCGTCCGACCGCGCGAGCGCGGCCGCCGCCGGCCTGAAGGTGGCCCCGTGAGCAGCGGCGGCAACGGCTACTTCGACCTGCCCAGCGACCTCCAGCACTCCTACGCGGGCCTGATCGAGGTCCACCTGACGGAGTCGCTGATCCCGGTCGGCATCGGCCTGGCCGTGTCGCTCCCGCTGGCCGCGCTGTGCGTGCGGTTCCGCTGGCTCTACCCGCCGCTGCTGTGGGTCAGCACGATCCTGTACGCGATCCCCTCCATCGCGTTCTTCGTCTTCCTGATCGACTACACCGGCGCCAGCCAGACGACCGTCATCATCCCGCTGACCGTCTACACCTTCGTGATCCTGCTGCCCGCGATCGTCGACGGCGTCAGATCGGTGCCGCCCGAGACGCTGGCGGCGTCCGAGGCGATGGGGTTCAACTCCTTCCAGCGGTTCTATCTGGTCCAACTCCCCAACGCGGTGCCAGCGATCTTCGCCGGGCTGCGGGTGGCGACCGTCTCCAGCATCAGCCTGGTCAGCATCGGCTCGATCATCGGCAACCAGGGCGGCCTCGGCAACCTGCTCGGCGACGCGCTCGCCTACCACCGCTACAACCTCGCGGTGACCTCCGTGGTGTCCATCGCCGTGCTCGGCATCGCGCTGGACGTGCTGCTGATCGGGCTGCGCACCCTGCTCACCCCGTGGATGCCGCGCGGCCGTGGCGCCGCCCGCAAGGCCGCCATCGCCGCGGCCGTGGAACCCACCGACTCCGCCGCGCCCGGCGGACCCGGCTCCGGCGCCAAGCCGGCCGAACTGGAGGGCGCGGGCCGATGAACCTCTTCCACTACATCAGCGACTTCCTCACCGACAGCTCCCACTGGCACGGCTACGACGGTATTCCGCACCGTCTGGACCAGCACCTCGGCTACAGCTTCGAGGCGCTCGCCATCGCCGCCGCCATCGCGCTGCCCATCGGCCTCGTCTCCGGCCACACCGGGCGTGGTGGCAACGCCCTGGCGGTCGTGGCCACCGCCGGCCGCGCGCTGCCCAGTTACGGCCTGCTGGTGCTGATGTTCTTCTGGATCGGCAGGATCGGCCTCCTCCCGGTGATGATCCCGCTGGTGGCCCTCGCGGTCCCGCCGATCCTGGTCACCTCCTACGAGGCGATGCGCACGGTGGACCCGGCCCCGGTGGACGCCGCCCGCGGTATGGGCATGGGCCCGGCCGCGGTCCTCTTCCAGGTCGAACTGCCTGTCGCGCTGCCGCTCATCCTCAGCGGGATGCGCTCGGCGGCGATCCAGGTGGTCTCCACGGCCGCGATCGCCGCGACGGTCAGCCTCGGCGGCCTGGGCCGCTACATCGTCGACGGCTACTACCAGCGCAACTACGAGACGGTCGCGGGCGGCGGCGCCCTCATCGCCCTGCTCGCCCTGGCGATGGTGGGCGTCTTCTGGATCCTCGAGCGCGTCGTCGTCTCCCCGGGAGTCCGCCGCAGCAACTGACCCACGGCTCCCCGCCCACGGAGAAGCCGAGCCTCGCGTAGGGGCGGGCGCCCCCGTTGGCCCCGGCCCGGGCGCGCCCGCCGCGGAGTTTGCGGGGCGGGCGTGCGGTGGCTGCCGGCGGAACAGTAGGAGAGATGGGGTACTGATCGTCGCCAACGACCGCACCGGGCCTTGGACCGTCGCTGATGTCGTGGCCCGGCCCGAAGACCGCACCGTTCGCCACGAGTTGCTGGGCGAGTCCCTGGTGATGTCCCCCTCCTCCGGCGTTCGCCATCAGTGGGCCTCGTTCCGCCTCCACGTCGCCCTGGACGCGGCTGCCCGGGCTGTCGGCGCGCCCGTGGAGATCCTCGAGGGCGTCACGTCGCCCTGCCGTCAGGGCCGGTCGTTTCCGATGTGGTCGTCGTCGACGCAGGCGCGACCGCCGAGGACCCGGTCACCGTCGACATCGAGGCGGTCCAGCTCGTGGTCGAGCTCGTCTCCCCGGGCAACAGCACCATGGACCGCAAGGTCAAGCCGATGCTGTACGCCGAGGCCGCCATCCCGCGCTTCTGGCGGCTCGAGTTCGACCCGGCCCCGATGCTCGCTGTCTATGAACTGCAGAGCGGCCGGTACGTGGAGCAGGTCACCGCGCTCGCCGGCGCGACCACTCATCTGGATGACCCGTTCCCGATTGCCATCGATCCCGCTGGACTCTCCCGGGCAGTAGATGCCGTCCGCGTGGCTCCGCTGACGGCATCGGAGGCGCCGAGGGCATGTGGCTCGGCGGCTGACGAGCGGTGTGCGGTGGACGTCCGGCCGGGAACGTGACCTGAATCACTCTCGGGCGAGGGAACGCCGGGGGGCGGGCGGACAGGGGTGGGTGTGGAACTCTCCTTGCGGGCTCGGCTGCGCTCCGGTGATCCGGAGGCCTTCGGGCGGATCTTCGACGACCATGCGCGGGCGGTGCACCGGTACGCGGCCCGGGCCACCGGGAACTGGACGACGGCCGAGGACGTCGTCTCGCTGACGTACCTGGAGGCGTGGCGGCTGCGGGAGACGGTGCGGTCCGACGGCGGGGACCTGCTGCCCTGGCTGCTGGGCATCGCCACCAACGTGCTGCGCAACACCACCCGGGCCGCCCGCCGGCACCAGGCCGCGCTCAGCCGCGTTCCGCCCCGCCCGGCGCAGCCGGACTTCGCCGACGAGGTGGTGGGCCGGATGGACGACGCCGAGCGACTCGCCGCCGCCCAGCGGGCGTTGCGGCGGCTGCGGCGCGGCGAGCGCGAGGTGTTCTCGCTGTGCGTGTGGGCCGGGCTCGACTACGCCGCCGCGGCCGACGCGCTGGGCGTGCCGGTCGGTACCGTCCGCTCCCGCCTCTCGCGGGCCCGTCGCCGGCTGCGCGAACTGGCGGACGAGGAACTCGCCTCGGGCGGGACGGAACCGGCCTCCCCTTCCGGACAGCAACGAGGTGGCCGCACGATCGCGGCCCGGTCGATCCAGGAGCAGACCCGATGAACGCCCAGAGCCCTCAGGACGACGCTCTCGACGCGGCAGCCCGCGAGGCGACCCGCGAACGCGCCGAGGCGGCCCGGCTGTTGCCGGACCCGGCGGTCCCGGATCTCCCTGACGACCGCCTCAGCGTCCTCAAGGAGCACCTGATGAGCGAGTTCCACGCCGACGAGAAAGCGGCGGCCACCCCTCCCGCCGCCGCCCCTCCCGCCACGGGCCCCGCGCGGTGGCGCCGGAAGCGGCGCTGGGTCGCGGTCGTCGCCCCGCTCGCCGCGGCCGCCGCGGTGGCCGCGGTCCTCACCGCCGGCCCCGGTCACCAGGACCGGACCGCGGATGCCGCGCGTCCGGCCCCCTCCGCGGCGGCGACGCTGCTGGAGAACGCCGCCGCGGTGGTCTCCCGTGCCCCGTCCGTTCCGGTCGGCCACGACCAGTACGTGTATGTCCGCAGCGTGTTCACCGGACGGGACAACCCGCTCCAGGCCCAGTGGACCGACAAGCAGGGCCGCACCCACCGGCAGTACGCCAAGAAACCGGAGAAGCTGGCGAGGCCGGAGAGCATGCAGCAATGGATCGCCTGGTCGCACGACCAGGCCGTCGGGGTGGCATACGGCGACAAAGCCCCCGAGATCTACCACCTCCCGGCCGCCGGGCAGGGCGCCATCTCCGGTGGGCCCTCGGGCTTGTCGAGCCCGTTGGCGGATCTGGCCGCCCTTCCCGCCGACCCCGCCGAGGCGATGCGGACCATCGGGGCGCAGGTGAACCATCAGCTGGCCGACGATGAGAACACCCTGGGGGGCAAGCGTCCCCTTCCCTTCGCCCCGCAGCTGGTCTTCGCCTACCTCGGCGGCATGCTCGCGGAGTCCGTGGATCCGCAGACCACGGCATTCCTGTACCGGGTCGCCGCCGAGATCCCCCACACCACGGTGGTCCCCGACGCGGTGGACGCCGCAGGCCGGCACGGCGTGGCGATCACCATCGACGGCGGGGGCCGGGACCGCGAGGAGTGGATCTTCGACAGGACCACCTACGCCTACCTCGGCTACCGCGATGTCACGGTGGACGACACGGTGGACGGGAAGGCCGGCAGCGTGCTCCAGGCCACCGCGGTGCTCCAGCGCGCCGTCGTGGACCGCATCGGCGACACGTCGGCGGCCACGACCACCGGCTGAGCCCTGCCGCCCCGCAAACGCCGAGGGCGGCCGAGAGGCCCCGTACGCCTTCGTCCGCCCTCGGTACCGCCCCCGCGGGGGAACTCAGTCCCCGACCGTGCCGTCGGCCATCTCCCGCAGGATGTCGATGTGGCCGTTGTGCCGCGAGGTCTCCTCGATCAGATGCATCAGCACCCAGCCGAGCGTGACGTGCGTGCCGTCCTTGACCGGGCGCTTCGCGAGGGTCGACAGGTCGGTGTCGGCGACCAGTTCGCGGTAGCGCGCGCTCTGCTCCTCGTACCCCGACACCAGCTCCGCCAGCGGCGTGTCCGCGCCGACCCGCATCTCCCGGTCGGGGTCCTCGTCGGTCCACGGGGCCTCGGTGTCCTCCTCGCCGAGGAAGATCACCTGGATCCACCAGTACTCGACCCACCGCAGGTGGCTGAGCAGCCCGCCCAGCGTCATCAGCGGCGACCCGGGCAGCGGCGCCCGGGCCGTGTCCTCCGCGGACAGACCCGCGCACTTGGCCACCGCGGTGGCCCGCGCGTAGTCGAGGAAGGTGGTCAGCATGCTGCGTTCGTCCCAGGCGGGAGGCATGTCGGTGCGTGGCATGCGCCGATCATGCCATCCAGGCGCGCTCCGGGCGGAACGGATAAACCTGGCCGCGCCCCCGGGATCACACCGTCGCGACCAGGAAGTCCTCCCCGCTGGAGGGCCGCAGCCCGTCGGGGCGGCCGGCGAAGTAGCGGCCGGCGAGGTCGGTCCCGGAGACGTGGTGGGCGCTGCCGAAACCGGCCACCCGGGCCATGGCGAGCATCTCCTCCGGGGCGTAGAAGCTGATGAACGGCGTGCGGGAGGTGGCGGCGTTGCGCAGGGTCGCCTCGCGGACCGGGAGGTCGACGGCGTCGACGAGTTCGGTCGGCAGCTGGAACGTCATGGCGAGCGTCGTGCCCGGGGCGAGCGCGGCGATCTCGCGCAGGGTCGCCTCGGTGGCCTCCCGGGTGAGGTACATGGTGACGCCCGTGGAGACGACGACGGCGGGCCGGGTGGCGTCGAACCCGGCGCCGGCCAGCCGCTCCACCCAGGAGTCGCCCGCCTCGAAGTCCACCGGGACCAGCCGCAGCCGGTCCGGGACGCCGTAGCCGAGCTCCTCCAGCCGGCGGCGCTTCCACGCCTGCGGGCCGGGCTGGTCGACCTCGAACACCCGCAGCCCGGCGGTGGTCGCGGGCTCACGCTGGGCGAAGGTGTCCAGCCCGGCGCCGAGGATGACGTACTGGCCGACGCCCTGCCCGGCCCGCTCGGCGACCAACTCCTCGACGAAGCGGGCCCGGGAGACGATGGCCGCGCGGAACCCGCGGGTGCTCCGCGGGTCCATGTCGGGCCGGTCGCGCCACGATTCGGCCGGGGCCAGCAGCCGCAGCCCCACCTCGTCCTCGAACACGTGCGGCGGCGGGTCGACCTGGACGTGCATCGCGCGCCAGAGCGCGACCCGCTCCGCCGAACTCTCCGGTGCCTGGTCCTGTTCGGTGGTCATCTCAGCCCTTTCCCGGTGCCTGCAGGCTCCACAGCCGGCCGTCCGGGTCCCGGACGGTCATCTCCCTGGTGCCGTAGTGGGTGTCCTCGAACGGTGTGACCACCTCGACCCCCGGTCTGGCCCGGAACGCTTCCTCGTCGGGCACCTTCAGCACCATCCGTGCCTGCGGCTCCTGGTCCGCCGGGACCTCCGCGACGAACACGGTGGGGCCGCTGCGGCTGCGCAACTGGCCGGAGTGGTGGTCGGTCTCGAAGTCCAGCTCGTAGCCCAGTGCCTGGAAGAACCCCGCCGCCTTTCCCCAGTTGTGGGTCGTCAGGAACACCGCGTCGATGCCCTCGGTCGTCATGTCAGCCGTCCTTTCCGGGGGGTTGCTGCCGCTCGGGGTCGCCGAGGTAGGCCCGCAGGGCCTCCGCGACCAGCGCCGACAGCGACATCCCCGACTCGATGGAGCGGTGCTTGACCTGCTTGATCAGCCCGATCGGGAGATACACGTTGAACTGCTTGACGTCCTCGTCGGCCATGCGGCAGAGGCTAGCATGCTAGCAATCTAGAAAGCTATGACCTGGACCTGGACCTGGACATGCACCTGGACCTGCTGCCCGGCGCGTTCTCCGGGTGGTCTGCTCGACGGCGGCTGCCCGGTGATGGGCTGTCCCACCCGCCCCACCGTTCGCATCTGTTCCCCGGCATCCGGCGCCACGGTGACGCTCGGCCCCCCGTCAGGGGAACTCCGGTTGAAGCGCGGAGGACGCTTCGATGACATCCGCCTGGGGGCCCGCTGTGCGTACATCCATCGGAGGGAGGGTCGAGTCTGAGTCTGCGATCGGCCTCCTCGACCCTCAGCGAAAGAGCCCCTCCGACGATGAACCCCGCATCCCCCCCGTCGCTCGACCAGCCGCCCGCCCGCGCGCTCCCCGCCGAACTGCCCGCCCCCTCGGCGGGCGCGGCGACGGCACCCCCGTCCGCCCCGGCACCGCGCGGCCGGCTGCGCGCGCTCGACGGGCTGCGGCTCCTCGCCGCCCTGATGGTGTGCAGCTACCACTACGCCGGCCGCGGCGGCGACATCGACCAGTCGTGGGGCCGCTCGCCGGCGAAGCTCTTCCCGCACCTGGCCGGGCCGTTCTCCTACGGCTGCCTGGGCGTCGAGATCTTCTTCGTGATCAGCGGGTTCGTGATCTGCATGAGCGGCTGGGGCCGCGACCTGAAGGGCTTCGTGGTCTCGCGTGCCACCCGGCTCTACCCCGCCTACTGGGCCGCGCTCGTCCTCGTGACGGTGGTCCTGGGCCTCGCCGGCCGCCACCAGGTCTCCCGGCCTGACCTGCTGACGAACTTCACGATGCTCCAGATGCCGGCCGGCGCCGAACGCGTGCTCGGCGTGTGCTGGACGCTCTGGGCCGAGATGCGCTTCTACCTGCTCTTCGCGCTGGCCGTGGTGTGGCCCGGCGCCACCCGCCGCCGCGTGCTGGTCTTCTGCGGGGTGTGGACCGTCCTCGCGCTCTACGCCCAGAGCTCGGGGGAGGCGTTCGCGAAGACCGCCCTGATGCCGGAGTACGCGCCGTTCTTCGTGGCCGGGATGGGCCTGTACCTGGTGTACCGCTTCGGCCACGACGCCATGTCATGGGGCGTGGTCGCGGTCGGCTTCCTGCTCGGCCAGCGCGAGGCGGTGAAGGCCAACGTCGCCCCCGCGCACATGGAGGTCTTCCACCACCGCACGTCCTTCGGCGTCGTCCTGGTCGTCGCCCTCGGCTTCGCGGCGGTGGCGGCGGTCACCCTGGTCCCGTCGGTGGCCCGCCTGAACTGGCGCTGGCTGACCACGGCCGGCGCCCTGACGTACCCCTTCTACCTCGTGCACGATCACCTCGGCATCGTGGCGATAGCCGTCGCCGTGCACAGCACGCCGCTGCCGCCGCTCGCGGTCCTCCTCCTCGTGCCGCTCGCGATGCTCGTGCTCGCCTGGCTGCTCCACCGCCTGGTCGAGAAACCCCTCGCGCCCCGCCTCAAGCGGGTCCTGCTGCGCTGAGGGCTCTCCGGCGACGCCTTCCTGCGACGACAGCCCTGCCGCGACGAGTTCCGTGCCGCGCCGAGCGCGCGGTCAGCCGCCCGCCCGCGTCAGGGCGACGTCCAGCACGACGAGCAGAGCGTCGCGCACGGAGCCGCGCTCGCGGGCGTCGAAGGTGATGACGGGGACGCTCTCGGCGACGTCCAGCGCCCAGCGCACCTCGTCGAGGGTGTGCTCGACGTGGCCGTCGAAGGCGTTCACGGCGACGGCGAACGGTATGCCGCGGTGCTCGAAGTAGTCGACGGCGGCGTAACAGTCGTCCAGCCGCCGGGTGTCCACGATGACGAGCCCGCCGAGGGCGCCCTGGACCAGGTCGTCCCACATGAAGCCGAACCGCTCCTGGCCCGGGGTGCCGAAGAGGTAGAGCTTCAGGCCGTCGTCGATGGTGAGGCAGCCGAAGTCCATCGCCACGGTGGTGGTGGTCTTGTGCGGGGTGTGGCTGAGGTCGTCGACCCCGGCGGCCACCTCGGTGATCGCGGCCTCGGTGGTCAGCGGCCGGATCTCGGAGATCGCGCCGACCGCGGTGGTCTTGCCGACCCCGAAGCCGCCCGCGACCACCATCTTCACCGGCAGCGGCGGCGCGGCCCGGCCCGGCGCCTCAGTCGCTGTCACGGACTGTCCCCCGGGAGCCGGGGATGGTGCGGAGACCATCGATAACCCTTCGCAGTACGGAAACGTCGCGGGCGATGTCGGCGCTCGGAACGTACACCGACAGGTGGCCGCCCGCCGCCAGGTCCTCGGCGAGTACCCGGACCACGTTGAGGTGCAGCCGCAGGATGGCCGCGATCTCGGCCACCGACTGCGGCCGGCGGCAGGCCGCCACGATGTCGTGCCGCTCGAACGACATCAGGTCCAGCCGCTCCAACCCGGCTGCGGTCGCCACGAGTTGGGTCTCCACCGGCATCGGCGGCGTGGCACCCGGGTCCGCGTCCGCCCCGGCCACCCGGCCGGCCGTCACCAGGAACGGCCGTACGGCGGGCGCCCGATCGACCGGTTCGTCACCGGCGCCCACGGGCGTTCACCTCCTCGCGGTGAGCCGTCAACGGTCGGTTGCCGGCGGTCGGTTGTCAGTGGTCAGGGTGGTCAGGGGCGATTGGTGCGGTCAAGTCCCGTACGGCCAGGGGCCGGTGACCCGGTCGGCGATCCGTGACCGGTGGTCGATGGCCGGGCTGGTGACCGGTGGCCGCAGGTTGCTCAGCGGGGCGACGGCGAACCCACGGAGTTCTTCAGCTCCAGGACGAGTTGCGGGCTCAGCGCGGCCCCGGCCCGGTTGGCGAAGACGGTCATCTCGTAGGCGATGTTGCCGAGCTTGGCCTCCTTGGAGGTCACCACGCCCAGGACGGCACCGCTGCCGATCGCCGAGATCAGGATGTGCCCCTCGGCCAGGTCGATGATCACCTTGTTCAGGGTGCCCAGACCGTAGTTGCCCGCGGCCCCCGCGGCCAGGCTGGTCATGCCCGAGACGATCGCCGCGAGGCGTTCGGAGTCGGCCGGGTCGCGCAGTTGCGACACCGCGATCAGCAGGCCGTCGGAGGACACCGCGATGGCGTCCACGACTCCCGCGGTCTCCGTGGCGAAACGATTCAGCAACCAGGTGAAGTCGGCTGCGGCAGCCCGCAGTTCCTCGGCCCCGCCACCTGTCGGCGTCGTCACTCTTCGGCTCCTTCCGGGTGCCCCGTGTCCAGTGTGGTGCCGCGGCTGCCGGTGTCGGCCGTCGCGGTGTCGCGGTGTGCTCGTGCCACCGCCGCCTCGAACTCGTCCAGTTCGCTGCGGACCTGCTCGGCGTCGGCGGCAGGGCGGTGGGGGGTGGGGGATGCGGATGTGGGGGCGGGTGCGGCGGAGGCGGCCTCGCCGAGCGTGGTGGCGAGAGTCGCGCCCTTCACCCGGCGACGCAGCGTACGCGACCCTGTGCCCGCGTCCTCGGCGGCCCCGGGCGCGGCGGGCGCCTGCGCGGTGCCGCGACTGTCCGGTGCCGCGGAAGCGGCGGACGCGGCGGAGGTGCCCGACCCGCTCGACAGCGTCACCTCGCGCGCGTGGAACGCCCCGCCCGCGCGGGCGCGTTCGACCGACGCCGCGGCCGTGCTGATCGCCGGGTCGCGCCGCGGCACACGGCGGGGGAGCGGCGCCGGCGCGTCCGTGTCGGCGCCGCGCTGGTCGCCGCGCGGGGGCCCGTCGGCGGTCTCCGGGTGCGGGCGGGCCGGGCCCGCCACCGGCACCCGGGCGGCATGCCCCGCTCCCGGCTCGGTCCGCGGCTCGCCGTCGGCCCGCTCCCGTCCGGCCGCCGCGGCACCTGCCGCGGACGCCTGGTGGTCGGAGCGGGGCCGCTCGGACCTCCCGCGCATCCCGGTCTCCGCCGTGGCAGTGGACCGTTGCCCCGCGGTGCCGCGCGCCGGCTTCGCCGGCTCCGCGAACGGGCTCATCATCAGCAGCAGCGAGGAGGGGATGGCCACCTGCGCGGTGACGCCCCCGCCCCGGGTACGGGTCAGCGTGACGCGTACGCCCCAGCGCCGGGCCAGGCTGCCGACCACGAACAGGCCGAGCACCTTCGTGGGCACCAGGTCCAGGCGCTCGCGGCGCACCAGCCGGGCGTTCTCCTCGGCCAGCCGCGCCGCGCTCATCCCCAGGCCGTGGTCGGTGACCTCGATCAGCGCGCCCTCCGAGCGGGTGCCCACGGTCACCTCGACCGGGCTGCGCGCGGGTGAGAACGCGACGGCGTTCTCCAGCAACTCGGCGAGCATCAGCGTCAGGTCGGCGATGATGTCGGGCGCGACGGTGACCTCGGTGTCGGCGCTGAGCGCCACCCGCTGGTAGCCCTCGATCTGGCCGAGCGCGGCGCGCACCACGTTGGTGAGCGGGGTGGGACCCGCCTCCTGGCCGGTCTCGCGGATGCCGGCCAGCAGCATCAGGCTGTCGGCGTTGCGCTGGAGGCGGACCGCGAGGTGGTCGATGCGGTAGAGCCGGTCCAGCAACGCCGGGTCGGTCTCCCCGCGCTCCACCGCGTCGATCAGCGAGAGTTGACGGGCCGTCAGATTGCTCACCCGGCGGCCGACGTTGCCGAACATCTCGGCGGTGTTCCGGCGGCTGAGCACCTGCCGCTCCAGGAGCGCGCCCGCGGTGGTCTGCACCCGGTTGAAGGCGGCGGCCAGGTCGCCGATCTCGTCCCGCGCGGTGACCGGCATCTCGCGCAGCCGGGGCGGGCCCGCGTCCACCGCGTCCTCGTCGGCGACCCGGGCGAGTTCCTGCCCGGCCACCTCCGCGACCTCGGTGGCCGCCGCGGTCAGCGCCTGCACCGGCCGGATCACCGAGCGGCGGATCGTCACCGACAGCGCCAGCCACAGTGCGAACGCCACCAGCGCTGCGGCCAGCAGCCAGACCGCCCGCCACCAGGCGTCGTCCGAGGCGCGGTCGGCCCGGTCGGCGATCTGGCCGATCAGAGAACCGGTGACCCGCAGCCGGCTCTGCGCCTGCCGCTGGTAGTCGGGGTAGGCCTTCAGCGCGGAGGTGAAGGCCGCCTTGATCGCCGCGGGGCCGTTGGCCTGCAGCGCGCTCGGGTCGACCTGGAGGCCGGCGTACTCCTGGGAGATGGTGTTCCAGGCGGTGCCCTGCTCGATCGCGGCCAGTTCCGTGCTCTGCGCGGCGGTCGCGTAGCGGCCGAACCGGGCCGCCTCGGTGCTGTAGACCTGCTGGGCGCCGACCGCGTTCACGAACTCGATCAGCGCGTTGGAGTCGCCGGTCTGCGCGGAGAACACGCTGGTCTCGAAGGAGCTGTGCGCGGCCTCGGCGCGCAGCAGCGAGTCCAGCAGGCTGCCGGTGCGGGTGGTGGAGAGGTTCCCGCTGCGGTCCAGGTCGAGGCCGTCGATCAGGTCGTTCATCGTGGAGGTGTACGCCGGGTCGATGTTGTCGGCGGGGAGGTAGCTCTGCTCCACGGTGCTGCGCAGGCTGCTCAGGCCCTCGATCTCCTTGAGCACCTGCTCCTCCGCGGCCGGCAGCCGCGACCCGAAGGAGCGGCGGACGGTGTCGACCTGCAGGTCCACCGCCTTCTGGGCGGCGCGGTAGGCGGTCAGCGACGGGCGGGCGCCGGTGGTGGCCGACTCGTAGCGCACCGACAGCAGCAGTGCCTGCTGGTGCTCGGACTCGACCCGGTCGACCAGCGTGGCGACCTGGCGGCTGCTGCGGACCAGCCGGGCCGCGGAGCCCGCGTCCCGGGCCTGGCCGACCAGCCCGCTGATCACGTACGCGAGCAGCAGGGCGACCACGATCAGCGGCACGCCGAGCAGGACGTCGAGCTTGCGCCGGAAGGGACGCCGGTCGGCAAAACGGGCGAGTGCGGACATTCGGGACGATGCGGGATCGTCCCGACCGCCGGCCGGTGCCGGACGCTCCTGCTCCGGCCTGCTCGCCCCGCCCACGGACATGACGCCCTCCTCCGTGACTTTGACCACGTTCGTCAGCTTAGTCGGCTGGAAGTGGCTGAAAACTCCCCGCGTCAGTCCGGGAATGGTCGTCAACTGCCCGGAGACTACCTCGTCTTGCCGTCCGGCAGCTGGCCGGATTATCAAGATCGTGTTAAGTCCGCACCGCGCGCAGGTGCCCGCGGGGCGGATCCTTCGCAGGTCAGGGCGGTGCCGGTGGCAGACCGACGCGACACTTTGACCGCGTCGATGCCAATCGGTGACCGGGCTTCACTTGACTGAGCCGGAAGCGGCTGGATTGGATCGTCGCTGAGGCGTGTTTCGAACATCGTTGATCATCTTTCGAACAACCGAGCCGGAAGCGGAAACCGTGACTACTCGCGAGAACAGCACCTGGTCCAGCCCGAGTTACCTCCGACTGGCCGCCGTGGCGGTCGCCGCTGCCGTCGCAGCGCCCCTGCTGGTGGGCTGTTCCTCCTCCTCCGGCGGCGGCAGCAGCGACCCGCTGGCCGGAAAGAAGGCATCCGGCGGCACCGTGGTCGTCGGCTCCAACAACTTCGCCGAGAGCACCGTCCTTGCCTACATCTACGGCGAGACGCTCAAGGCCAAGGGCATCAAGGTCAGTTACAAGCTCAACATCGGCACCCGTGAGACCACCTACGGGATGATGAAGAACGGCACCCTGACGGTGCTGCCGGAGTTCAACGGCGCGCTGCTGTCGTACCTGAACCCGAAGCTGGTGGCGACCACCGCCGCCGCGACGGACGCCGGGATCACCGCCAAGCTCGACCCGAAGCTGACGGTGCTGAACGACTCGCCGGCGCAGGACAAGGACTCGATCACGGTCAACGCGGCGACCGCGAAGAAGTACCACCTGACCTCCGCCTCGTCCATCGCCGACCTCGCCAAGGTGGCCAAGGAGATCTCGATCGGCGCCTCGCCGGAGTTCCAGACCCGGCAGCAGGGCCTGGTCGGCCTGAAGTCCGAGTACAACCTGGTGCCGAAGTCCTTCAAGCCGCTGGACGCGGGCGGCCCGCTCACCGAGGCGGCGCTGAAGAACAACAACGTCCAGGCCGCGGACATCTTCACCACCGACCCGACGGTCACCTCGGAGAAGTTCGTCACGCTCCAGGACCCCAAGAGCCTGTTCGGCTTCGGCAACGTGCTCCCGCTGGTCTACAAGTCCGGGCTGACGCAGGCCGGCGTCGACGCGCTCAACGCCGTCTCGGCGAAGCTCGACACCGCCAAGCTGCTCGACCTGGACACCCAGGTGCAGACCGACAAGAAGGACCCGCTGGCCGTCGCGCAGGCGTGGCTGAAGACCGTGGGCGTGAGCTGAGCGCCCGTACCGCACGACCCTGACCGGAGGCGACCGTGGGAACCACCCCGGAGTGGTCGTCGGACCGCGACGGCGAGGCCCCTTCCGCACCCCCGCGTGCGGAGGGGGCCCGCGCGGTCCTCGACGGGTCCGGCCTGGACGCCGACCGCGTCGCGCTGATCGCCGACGGCGCGGTGGCGCCCGTCGTCCCGCCCGAGGCGTACGCCCGCGCCGAGCGCTCCTGGCGCACCGGCCAGCGGCTGGCCGCCTCCGGCCGGATGTACGGCCGCGACACCGGCGTCGGCGCCAACCGGATGGTCTTCCTCAGCGACGAGGACAAGGCCGAGCAGGACCTCCGGCTGCTGCGCAGCCATGCCGGCGGGATCGGCGCCCTGCTGCCGGCCCGCGAGGTCCGCGCGATGCTGGCGGTCCGCGCCAACCAGGTGCTGGCCGGCGGCTCCGGCCTGCAACCGGCCCTCGTCCGCGCCCTGGTCGACGCCCTGCGGCTGCATGTCCACCCGGCGGTCAACGAGTACGGCGCGGTGGGCACCGGCGATCTGACCGCGCTCGCCCAGACCGGGCTGACGCTGATCGGCGAACGGCCGTGGCTGGCGGACCCGGTGGGGCCGCTCGGGCCGGAACTCGACCCGATGGGCGCGGAGCCCATGGGGGCGGGCACCGGCGGTGTCGCGGGCGTGGATCCGGCCCCGGCCGGGGCGGGCGCCGGCACGCCGCACAACGAGCCGGGACCGGTGGGCGTGCACGCCGACCCCGAACCCGACGGCGGCCCGCTCGCGCCGCTCCGCACCAGCGCCACGGCGCCCGGGCCCGCGCCTGTCACCCTCCAGCGCGGCGACGGCCTGGCCCTGATGAGCAGCAACGCCCTCGCGCTCGGCCAGGCCGCCCTGGTCTGCCACGACATCGACGAGCTGCTGCGTGCCTCGCACGTCGTGGCCGCCCTCTCGCTGGCCGCGGTCGGCGGCTCCCTGGAGGCGTACGCCGCCCCGGTGCACGCGCTGCGCCCGTATCCCGGCACGCTGCACGCCGCCGCCGAGGTGCGCCGGCTGCTCGGGCAGCCGGAACGCCCGCGGACGCCCGGCCGGCGCATCCAGGACCCGTACGGCTTCCGGGCCTTCCCGCAGGTGCACGGCCCGGCGCTGGAAACGGTGGCCGCGCTGCGCCGGGTGCTGGCCGTGGAGATCAACTGCCCGTCGGAGAACCCGCTGATCACCGAGGACGGCGGCCCGGACGGCGGGCCCGCGGTCTACCACCACGGCGGGTTCTTCGCCGCGCCCCTCGGCCTCACCCTCGACCAGCTCTCGCTGGCCGTCCTGCAGACCGCCCGGCTGTCCACGGCGCGCCTCGGGCACCTCGGCGACAGCGACATCACCGGCCTGCGGCCCTTCCTCGCCGACGGCCCCGCGGCCAGCTCCGGGATCATGATCCTGGAGTACAGCGCGAACTCCGCCCTCGCGGAACTGCGGGCCGCCGCCTCCTCGCCCGCCTCCGCCGGGCACACGGTGCTGTCCCGCGGCCTGGAGGAGGCGGCCAGCTTCGCCTCCCAGGCCGCCCGCCAGGCGCTGCGGGCCGCCGGGGCCTACCGCCTGGTGCTGGCCTGCGAACTCGTCGCCGCGGTGCGCGCGTTGCGCGCCCAGCCCGAGGTCCCGCAGCTTCCCCCGGACGCCCCGGTCCGGTTCGTGCTGGACTCCCCGGCGCTGCCCGCCGTCCCCGGCGACCGCGCCCTCACCCCGGACGTCACCGCGGCCACCCTGCTCCTGCCCGCGCTCGCCGCCCTCTGAGGGGACCTGCCCGCCGAGGGGACCGGGGGCCGGCAACTCCGCGGGAGCGGGGGAATTCGGTGGCCCGGGGGCGGGGCAGCCCGGCAGGGTGGAGGGATGGGGACATGGTCGGGTTGCGCGGAGGGTGGGGTCGGCCAGCTGGGGCCGGCGGTCGACGCGCGAGGGCGCTTCGCGCCGGAACTGGCCTCGCTGGTCGGGCTGTTGCGCGACCTCACCAGGGAGCAGTGGGACCGGGAGGCGGTGCCGGGGTGGCGGGTGCACGACCTGGCCGCGCACGTGCTCGGCGACTACTGCGGCCGGCTCGGGCGCGGACGCGAGGGCTTCGCACCCGTCTTCGCACCCGGTGAGACGCTGGAGGCGTTCGTCCACCGCGCCAACCAGGAGTGGGTGGACCTCCACGCCGACCTCGAACCGGACTCTCTGGTCGGCGAGTTGGAAGAGGCGGGCGCCGAGGTCGCGCGGCGGTTCGAGGCCACGGACCCGGACGCGCCCGCGCTGGGCGTGAGTTGGGCGGGGGTGGACCCGGCTCCGGCCTGGCTGGACACGGCGCGCGAGTTCACGGAGTACTGGACGCACCGCCAGCAGATCCGGCACGCGGTCGGGCGGGGGACCGACACGGAGCCGCGGGCGATGTCACTGGTGCTGGACACCTTCCTGCGCGCCCTGCCGCACACGCTGCGGGCGACGCCCGCTCCGGTGGGCACGCAGGTCGCGGTCACCGTCGCGGGCCCGGCGGGCGGCACCTGGACGGCCACCCGCACCGGTGGCGGTCCGGTCGAGGGCACGTGGTGCTGGTCGCTGGCCGAGCCGCAGTGCGGGGAGCCCGCCGCCGGGGTCCGGCTGGACGCGGAGAGCGCGTGGCGGCTGTGCACCCGGGGGATCGAGCCGGAGGAGGCACTCGCCGGCGCCCTGGTCCGGGGTGAGCGGCGGCTCGCCGAGGCTGCGTGCCGGATCGTCTCCGTCGTCCGCTGATCCCTCGCCGCGCCGGCCCGGCCCCGCGGCTCCAGGTTCTCCCCTGTCCGACCCGTGCCGTCTTCCCGGGTCCCGGTTGTCCGGACCTGCACGGTTCGCCCGCGCGACTCCCGCCGTTCCGCGCCTGCCTGACGGATATTCAGCAGGAAGTTCTGTGTTCACATCCTTGACGCTTGTGGGCGCCCGGCGCACACTTCCAGTCGTTTGTGTTCACGCTGTGAACCCTGACAGCACGGTTCGACACCCGCGGATGCCTCCATTCGGCCTCACTTGGGAGAACTCGTATGCGCATGGCTCGACTTGCGGTCGCCGCTGCTGCCGCGGCCGCCCTGGCCGTCCCCCTCGCGCTTCCGGCGGCCGCCGCCGGGACCGCGGGCGGCGGGGACGGCGCCGCCGCTGCCGCCCGGCCGTGGCTGAACGCGCGGCTCCCGCTGGACAAGAGGGTCGATCTGCTGCTGGCGCAGATGACCAACACCGAGAAGGCCTCGCTGATGACGGCCGTGGGGGTGCCGAGCGGGTCGCACGCGACCGGCTACATCCCGGGCGTGGACCGGCTCGGGATTCCCGGGATGCAGTTCACCGACGGCCCGGGCGGGGTGCGGGACGGCCAGCCGGAGACCGCGCTGCCCTCGCCGGTCTCGCTGGCGGCGTCCTTCGACACCGAACTCGCCAAGCAGTACGGCACGGTGATGGGCACCGAGGCCAAGTACCGCGGCTATCAGGTGATCTACGGCCCGATGGTCAACATCGTCCGCACCCCGCTGGGCGGCCGCGACTTCGAGACGCTGGGCGAGGATCCCCAACTCGCGGGCGACATCGCCGCGTCGGAGATCGGCGGCATCCAGGACCAGGGGGTCGCCGCGCAGGTCAAGCACTTCGCGGGCAACAACCAGGAGAACGGCCGCACCACCACCAGCTCGAACATCGACGAGCGCACGCTGCACGAGATCTACCTGCCCGCCTTCGAGAAGGCCGTCGAGGACGCCCACGTCTGGTCACTGATGTGCGCGTACAACAAGGTCAACGGCACCTATGCGTGCGAGAACGCGCAGATCCTGCGGGACGTGCTGATCGACGAGTGGAAGTACGACGGCGTGGTCGACACCGACTACCCCGCCAACCACAGCACCGTCGCCTCCGCGCTGGCGGGCCTGGACCAGGAGTTCAGCGGGACCACCTACTTCCAGCAGCTGCCCGCCGCCGTGGCCGCCGGCCAGGTGCCGCAGTCGGTGCTCGACGACGCGGCCCGGCGGATCCTGCGACTGGAGTTCCGCACCGGCCAGTTCGACGCGAAGAAGCCGGCCACCGCCGACTTCGACGCGGACAGCGCATTCGCCCGTAAGGCCGCCGAGGACGGCAGCGTGCTGCTGAAGAACAGCGGCCAGGTGCTCCCGCTCGACACCAAGAAGCTGACCTCGCTCGCCGTGATCGGCCCGAACGCCGACACCGCGATCACCGGGGGCGGCGGCAGCTCGGCGGTCACCCCCTACAAGAAGGTCGACCCGCTGACCGGGCTGAAGGCGCGGCTGGGCAGCGGGGTGGACATCACCTCGGTGAAGGCCGGCAACGCCACCGGCTACCCGGCGATCCCGGCGTCCGCGCTGAGCGGGCTGAAGGGCGAGTACTTCGCCAACAAGACGCTCACCGGCACCCCGGCGGTCACCCGGGACGACCCGAACATCGACTTCGACTGGGGCAGTGGCTCCCCGGCCGACGGCATCCCCGCCGACGGCTTCTCGGCCCGCTGGACCGGCACCCTCACCGCCCCCGCCACGGGGACGTACACCTTCTCCGCGACCAGCGACGACGGCAGCCGTATCTACCTGGACGACAAGCTGATCGCCGACAACTGGAGCGACCACGCGTCCCAGGCGGTCACCAGCACCCCGATCCAGCTCACCGCGGGCGAGCCGCACAGCCTGCGGGTGGAGTACTACGACAACGCGCAGAGCGCGTCGGTCACCATCGGCTGGTCCTCGCCGGACGTGCCCGATCCGACCATCCAGGCCGCCGTGGACGCGGCGAAGAGCGCCGACGCCGCGGTCGTGGTGGTCGGTGACTCCTCCAGCGAGGGTTCGGACCGCACCACCCTCGCCCTGCCCGGCAACGAGAACGACCTGATCAAGGCGGTCGCCGCGGCGAACCCGAAGACGGTGGTGGTGCTGCGGGCCGGCGCGCCGGTCCTGATGCCGTGGCTCGCGGACGTGCCCGCCGTGCTCGACATGTGGTACCCGGGCCAGGAGGACGGCAACGCGCTGGCCGCGCTCCTCACCGGCGACGCGTCGCCGGGCGGCCGGCTGCCGGTCAGCTTCCCGCGCACCGACACCCAGACCGCGGTCGCCGCGGCGCCCGGCCGCTACCCGGCGGTCAACGGCGTCTACGACTACAGCGAGGGCCTGGACGTGGGCTACCGCTGGTACCAGGACGAGGGCCAGACACCGCTCTTCCCGTTCGGGTACGGGCTGTCCTACACCTCCTTCCGCGTCTCCCACCTCACCGTCGACTCGCCGGACCCCGGCGGGCTGAGCGCCACCGCTGCCGGTACGGCCCCCGTCCGCCTCTCGGTGGACGTCACCAACACCGGTGCGCGCTCCGGCTCCGACGTGGTGCAGGTCTACCTCGGCCACCCGGCGGGCTCCGGCGAGCCGCCCAAGGAGCTGGCGACCTTCGCCAAGGTGGAGGTGAAGCCCGGCCGGACCGAGCGGGTGCACCTCACCCTGGGGGCGGACGCGCTGCGGGTGTGGGACAGCAGCGCCCACGACTGGACCGTTCAGGACGGCCGTTACCCGGTCTACGTCGGCGAGTCCTCCGCGGACACGCCGCTGAGCACGTCGGTGACGGTGCGCCGGAGCGTCGGCACCCAGTACACCGGCGTCACCGCCGCGCCGACCACCGCCGCGGGGAGCACCCAGACGGTGCGGCAGACCTTCACCAACACCGGTGACTCCACGGTGCGCAACGCCCGCCTCGCCCTGTCGCTGCCCACCGGCTGGACCGCGACGGCCGCCGGGCACGGCGGGACCACCTTCCCGGCCGTCGGCGCGCATGCCTCGGTCAGCACGTCCTGGACGGTGACGGCCCCCGCGGACGCCACCGCGGGGACCGCCACCCTCACCGGCAGGGCGACGTTCACCCTGGACGGGCCGCAGACCCGCAGCGGCACCGCGACGACCACGGTGCCGTACGCGTCGGCCGCCGCGGCGTACGACAACGAGGGGATCAGCGCCGACAGCGACCCGTCCACCGGCAACCTCGACCCGGGCGGCTACAGCTTCTCCGCCACCCAGCTCGCGGCGGTCGGCTACACGCCCGGCGCGACGGTCACCGCGAACGGCCTGTCCTACACCTGGCCGGACACCCAGCCCGGGCAGCCCGACAACATCGCGGCGGCCGGGCAGGTCATCCAGGTGCAGGGCCAGGGCAGCCGGCTCGGGCTGCTGGGCACCGGGGTGAGCTCCGCGCACTCCGGCACGGTGACGGTCACCTACACCGACGGCACCAGCACCGACCTGGCGGTCTCCTTCCCCGACTGGTACAGCAACGCGGCCAGCGGCAACAGCCAGTTGGCGGTCACCACGGCCAATTGGAACCGCCCGCCCGGTGACACCCTCGGCAACCACGCGGTCAGCCTCTACACCACCGGGGGCGCCCTCGACCCGTCGAAGACGGTGGCGACGGTGAAGCTGCCCGACGACAGCGGCATCCACGTGTTCGCCCTCTCGGTCGGCTGAGACCCGCACCGACCGCGCCACGCCCGAGGCCGCCCGACCGCTCGATCCGGTCGGGCGGCCTCGGCCGTCACCGCCGTGACCGCCGCCACCGAACTCCGCCGTCTTCCCCCGCGGGCGCGTACTCCTGTACTAGGCAGCCGACTTGAGCTTGTTCAGGCCCATCACGCCGCCGAGCAGCCGGTCACGGGTGCGCAGCGGGAGGCGGCTGAGCAGGCCGAGCAGCCGCACGTCGGAGCCGATGGTGTAGCGCGCCTTGGGCTTCGCGGCGTCCAGGGCCGTGACGATCGCGTCGACCAGCAGGCCCGTGGAGGAGGGCTTCACCCTGGCCATCGCCTGATCGACCGCCCGCTGCTGCTCGGCGTAGAGGGCGACCGACTCCGCCGGCAGACCCGCATTGCTCTTCTGCTGCGCGGCAGCGGCCTTGCCGAAGATGTCCGTGTCCAGGCCGCCCGGCTCCAGGACCACCACCGGCACGTCCCAGTAGGCCAGTTCGAGCCGCAGCGCGTCCGACAGGGCCTGGAGGGCGGACTTGCTCGCCGAGACCGCGCCGAAGAAGGGCCCCGGCAGGCGCGCCACGCCCCCGGTGATGTTGGCCACCCGGCCGCCGCCCCGGCGCAGCAGCGGGAGGCATGCCTGGGTGAGCCGCGCGGGGCCGTACACATTGACCTCGAACTGCCGGTGCAGTTCCTCGGCCGGGACGAGCTCCATCGGGCCCTGCACGATGATGCCGGCGTTGTTGACCAGTGCGTACAGCGCGCCGCCGGTGCGTGCGGCGACCGCCTCGACGGCGGCCGCGACGCTCGCCGGGTCGGTCACGTCCAGCCGCACGGGGTGCACGCCGGGACCGGCGTCCGTGCCCCTGCTGGTGGCGCCGGCGCCGCCTTCGGTGGGGAAGGCGGCCGGATTCCGGACGCCCGCGAAGACCTGGTAGCCCCGCTCGGCGAGCGCGCGGGTGGCGGGCAGCCCGACCCCGCCGGACGCGCCGGTCAGCAGCACGGCGCGGGTGCCGTGGGTGTTCTGGTGCTTCGACATGGGATATCGCCTCGACCTCGGATCGACGTTCCTGCGAGTGGAGGGCCGCCGCGGCATGGACGGACGCGGAGGGGCGCATGCACGGGCACGCGGGGTGGACCTTTCCTCCACATGGCCATGCGTACATGAACGCAACGACATGTACGTATCTACATGTCATCCTTGAGGATGCGGTCCGATGTGTCAACATGGGGGCTCCTGGATCTGCGAGGAGCGTGTCGATGTCGCTGCGTCATGGCCTGCTCGGCCTGCTGGCGGAAGGGCCGGCGAGCGGCTACGACCTCACCCGCCGCTTCGAGGAGGGCCTGAACACGGTCTGGCCGGCCCAGCACCCGCAGATCTACTCGGAGTTGTCCAAGCTGGCGAAGGCCGGGCTGATCGAGGTCGACAGCCACGGGCCGCGCCGCCGCATCGCCTACCGGATCACCGACGAGGGCCTGGCGGAGGTCCGCCGCTGGCTCGCCGAGGTGGAGGTCGACCACAGCTTCCGGATGGACACGCTGCTGCGGTCCTACTTCTTCTGGCTGATGGAGCCGGAGGACCTCAAGCGGCGTCTGGGCGAGGAACTCGCGTACTTCGAGCGGTTCGCGGGCGCGCTGCGGGAGCACGCGGGCTCCAAGGACCGCGGCGAGTGGGGCACCAGCGCCCGCACCCGCGCCCAGCGGGTCGGCATCGAGGCGGCGATCCGGGTCAACGAGGCACTGGCCGGCTGGGCCCGCTGGGCCCTGGAGGCGGACCTGATGTCCGACGAGAACTTCGGCAATGCGGCGGACCGGGACGCTTCGGCGGTGGGGACGCAGGGAGAGGCCCCGGCCGGTCAGTGACCGGCCGGCGCGGAGTATGACTGCCCCGGGAAGCGGGAAGTCGCACTAGGGTGGGCCGCAGGGCGACGGGCGAACGGCCGGGGGGCTCCGTGCGTGAGAACGGCAACGGCGGTGGCGAGAGCGCGGACGTGTACGTCATGACCGCCATCGACGTGGAGTTCAGGGCGGTGCTCGGCCAGCTCGCCGAGGGCACCGTGCGCCGACCGCGGGACCCGGAACTTCCCTACCGAATAGGGGAGTTCGCCTGCAGCGAGGCGGGCCGTGGGCCGCTGCGGGTGGCCGTGCACCTGGCCGGACCGGGCAACGAGGCGGCCGCGGTGGAGCTCCAGCGGGCTGTCGCCCGGCTGCGGCCCTCGGTGGTGCTGATGGTGGGTGTGGCCGGCGGCCGCAAGGACGTCGGCCTCGGCGACGTGGTGGCGGCGGAGAGCGTCTACGAGTACGAGCGCGGGCGCGACGAGGAGAGCCGGTTCGTGCCCCGGCCGCGCACCTGGTCGTCCAACTACCACCTGGTGCAACACGCGCGTGCTGTCGCCGCGTTCGACACCTGGCACCGGCGCATCGAGGCCGTGAGTCCGCAGGATGGGGACCCCTCCACGGCGCACCCGCCGTCCGCGCCGCGGGCGTTCGTCGGCGCGCTCGCCGCCGGCGGCAAGCTGGTGGCCCACGGGCGGTCGGCGACCGCGCAGTTGCTGGACCGCACGGCCAGCGACACGCTCGCCGTCGAGATGGAGGGGTCCGGCTTCCTGCGGGCGGCCTACGCCAACGAGGAGGTGCGGGCGCTGGTGGTGCGCGGCGTCTCCGATCTGCTCGGGGACAAGGACGGGGAGCACGACCGGTACTGGCAGCCGGTCGCCGCGCGGCATGCGGCGGCCTTCGCGTTCGAACTGCTCGCGCAGTATCCGCCGCCGCGGAGGCCCGGTTCTCCGGGGTGGCGGCGCCCCGTCGTCCCTTCAGCGCCCGCGCCGCCGTCCGCGCCGGCCGCCCCCGCTTCCCTGGGCGCCGCGGAACTCGCGCGGCTCGCGAGCCTGTTGCTCCAGGTGCCGGGGATCTCCTCGCCCGCTTCCTGGCAGTTGCTGCTCGACATGCTGCCCGAGATCGGGGCGACGGTGAGCCGGCACGGCACGGCGCGGCACGATGCGTTGGCGCTGCTGCGGGCCTGCGAGGCGATGGGGCGGTTCGGTGAGCTCTGCGATGCGCTCGATCTTCTCTGGCCCGGGTACTCCGTACTCACCCGATTCCGCGAGGGCGTTGCCGGCCGCCCCTGAGTCCCGGGGTGCCCCTGACCCACCCGTCCGCCCCGTCCTGCCCGTCACGGGACCTTGCGGTCCGGCTGTGGTCGCCCGCGCCCCTTGGTGGTGACCCTCTTTTCGCGGAGAAGCCGCACAGACCCAGGGGCGCGGGGAACTGCGCGAACAGCCACGACGGGCAGGCAGCCGACGACGGATCGGCACCCACCCAAGGGGCGCGGGGAACTGCGCGGGCAACCGGCCACCGGCAGGTGGTCCCTCGACCGGGCAGGACAAGGCACCCCGGGGGGTCCGGCCCCGCTAGAGTCTGCACATGCTTGCTGCGGGGCGGAGCGAGGGGTGGTGGATGGCCGGCTACGGGGGCGGTGAGGCGGGCCTGCTCGCCGAGCTGATCGCCGCGCTGGAGTCGACCCCCGCGCTGCGCACCGCGGACACCCGCAAGGTCTTCCTGCGTCTGGCCGAGTTGGAGCTCAACGAGCCGACGGGGGTGCAGGACCACCCGGCCGCACGCTACTTCCACGTCGAACTCGCGGTGGCCTGCCTGCGCAACCCGCGGATGATGGCGGCCGCCTCCGCCGCGCTCGCCACGCTGGACGAGGAGGGCACCGCCGAGGTCCGCAGGATCGCCGAGGAACTGCTCGCGCAGCCGGTGCTGCCGCCCGAACAGGAGTCGGTGTTACGCCAGTTGCTCAAGGGGCTGGTCACCCCGCGGCTGCCCCAGCTCTGCCAGGACGCGGCCGGTGAACTGCACGACCCGCCGGACCCGCCCCCCGACGACGCATGGAGCGCGTACGAGGCGCTGAGCGGCCTGAACGCGCGGGAGGACCGGCTGCCGCCCTCGCTCGCGCTGGTGGAGTACCTGGCCGCCGAGGTCGCGTACGACCAGGCCATCGCGCTGCGGGCGTGGAACGACCGGCAGGCGGCCGCGCTCGGGCTGGTCTCGGAGATGGGCGTGCTGCGCCAGCGGGTGGTCTATGCGCCGCCGAAGTCCGCGCACGACGCGTACCTGGTGATACGGCTGCTGCCCAGGGAGAGCCCCGGCCGCTACGAACTCACCTCCTGGCGGCACTACGGCAGCGACGACCCGGCGAACTGGCAGCCCCGGCCGGGCCCCACCGCCGTGTGGACCCTCGCCGAGGCCGAACGCCAGGTGGAGCAACTGCTGTTCGAGGCGGAGGAGACGTGGGCGCGGGACGCCGACCAGATCCACGTGGAGTTCGCCCTGCTGACCGAGGACCTGAACCTGCCGGTCCAGGCGTGGCGTTACGAGCTCGACAGCGACACGCCGATGCCGCTGTGCGCCAAGTACCTGGTCGTGGTGCGCAGTCTGACCCGGGGCCGTACTGAGCGCTGGCACCGGCCGTGGCGGCAGCGCTGGCAACTGCTGCGGGAGAACCCGGCGCAGTGGCACAGCCTGATGGTCGGCGGCAGCGGTCCCGGCCATCCGCCGGTGGGGCGGCCGACCGCGCTGGAGGCGCGGCTGAACGCGGAGATGTCGGTGGGGGCGCTGGTCCTCAGCGGCCCGCCCGAGGAGAACGGCGACGGTGGCTTCGAACTCCAGGCGGCCCTGCGCAGCGGCGTCCCCGTCGTGCTGTGGCTGGGCCGGGACGAACTGCCGCCCGGGGACGCCGGCGCGCGCGCCCCGGAGACCGCCGGACCGGCCGCGGACCCCGGTGCGGACCACGCCACGGAGAGCGGGTCCGGCCCCGGTGGCGCACATTCCCCTGTCGAGGCGGAGGAGCACTTCGAGCGGCTGCTTCGCGACCCTTTAAGGCTTCGTGAGGCCGTGAAAGAATTGAGACTCGAGGCCCAGTCGGACTTCTCGCGGGAACCCCGGGATCCATCGGGAGCCGCGGTGCCGCCGGGCCGTACGCATCACCGCGTCGGACACCGGGTGGTCCTGCTCTGGGACGACCCGACCCGGCCGGTCGAGACGCATGAGCCGCTGTCGGGTCCCGACCGGGGGGACCGGCGAAGGGTGGACGGCCAGTGACCGACGTGCAGCGCGCAGACACGGGCACCGCCGACTCGGGCCGGGCGCCCAGGCCCTGGTGGGTCTATCGGGGCACCGGGCTGCCCGCCCACGACGTCTCGCTCGACGAGGTGCTGCCGCCCGCGCCGCCCTGGCGGACCTTCGACGGCGTCAGCGCGCACCCGGACCTGGCCGACCGGCCGCGCGAGGACCGTACCGAGCCGGCGCCGCCGGACGAGGACCCGGCCGAGGTGCAGCGCAGGCTCGGCTCCTCGCTGAGCGCACTCGGCCGCAACACCGTCGAGGGCGACATGGTCAACGCGGCGCTGCTGCTGCGGCGTCCGCTGCTGGTCACCGGCCGCCCCGGCACGGGCAAGTCGACGCTGGCCTACCGGATCAGCCGCGAACTCGGCCTCGGCCGGGTGCTGCGCTGGCCGATCACCAGCCACTCCACGCTCCGCTCCGGGCTGTACGCGTACGACGCGGTCGGCCGGGTGCACGCCCTCGCCGAGCAGGACCGGGCGGAGGCGCGGGCAGCCGCCTCGGGGAATTCCGACGCCTCCGGCGCCTCCGACGGCGCGGCCGGTCCCGCGGACACCGCCACCGCCACGGACATCGGGAGCTTCCTCCAACTCGGGCCACTGGGAACCGCGCTGCTGCCCTACCGGCACCCGCGGGTGCTGCTCGTCGACGAGTTCGACAAGTCCGACATGGACTTCCCCAACGACCTGCTGGACGTGTTCGAGGCCGGCGAGTACGTGGTGCCCGAACTCGCCCGGCTGCGGCAGCGGTTGGTGGACGTGCAGACCGACGACCCCGGCGGCTCCGCATACGTGGCGGACGGCCGGGTGCGCTGCCGGGCGTTCCCGGTCGTGGTGATCACCAGCAACGGCGAGCGGGAGTTCCCGCCGGCGTTCCTGCGCCGCTGCCTGCACTTGCAGATGCCCGAGCCGGATCTCGACCGGCTCACCGACATCGTCACCGCGCACCTCGGCGCGGTGGCCGAGGAGCCGCGGCTGCGCGAGCTGATCCGCGGTTTCGCCGAGCGCAGTACGCGTGAACGCGGCCTGGCCGCCGACCAGTTGCTCAACGCGCTGTACCTGGCCTCGTCCGGTGCGCACAGCGAGGGCGCCGAGTGGGAGGAGTTGCTGCACGCGGTGTGGCGCCGCCTCGATGGCCCGGGATCGCCATGAGACCCGGCAGTGACGCCGGGCCGCCGTTCCACGAGCCGCCCGGCGCCGAATGGTTCGAGATCGCCGACGCGCTCTACCTGGCCGCGCACGGAGCCGGCGCGTCGCCCCAGCGGCACCCCGCACCGGGGCCGGGCCGCACGCCGTCCTCACCCGAGGTGCCGCAGCCGGCCGGCGGCCGGACGGCCGATCCCGGCGCGCCCGAACCCCGCGAGCCCGACCCGTCACAGGACGCGCCGGAGCCGGGGGCGCCGGCCGCCGGCGACCCGCCGGGCGGCGCCGAGGGGCGGGGCCCGGCCGGCGCGGCGCCGCGGCCCGCCGGCGACCCGGCCCGCGCACCCGAGCGGGAGGGCGGCGCCGGCCCGCCGCACCGGCCGGGCGAACCGCCGGGGCACGGCGGAGCCCGACCGCGGGCGGCGGACGGCACCGGCGGTGCCGCCGCGGCAGCGGGAGCCGGAGCCGCGGCACGCGCGGGCTCGGTGGCGCCGGAGGAGATGTCCGGCGCCGCCGCGCTTCCCGGCACCACCCTGCTGCGCGACCCGCGCGCCCTGGCCCGCGCGCTGCGCCCGTTCAAACGCCGCTACCCGTCGGGCACCACGTGGGAGCTGGACGAGGACGCCACCGCCGACGCGGCCGCGCAGGGCGGTCGCTGGCTGCCGCTCTTACGCCCGGCCCGCGAGCGCTGGATGGACGCCGTGCTGGTGGTGGACACCAGCGCGTCGATGACGATCTGGCGCCGCCCGGCCGCCGAGTTCGCCGCGCTGCTGCGGCGGACCGGGGCGTTCCGCGACGTGCGGGTGCGCCGGGTGGACGGCGACCGGTTCACCGACGCCGACGTGCGCGCCGACCGGGGCTGGCCGGGCGCCGCGGCCCGGCACGCCGCCGAGCGGCGCCGCGTGGTGATGGTGCTCACCGACGCGGTGGGCGCCGCATGGCAGGACGGCACCGCGCAGCGGGCGTTGCTGCGCTGGTCGGCGTCCTCCTCGGTGGTCGTGGTGCAGGTGCTGGCGCAGGCGATGTGGTATCGCACCGGGCTGCCGGCGCACCGCGCCGAGATCCGGGTGCCGGCGCCGGGCGCGCCCACCGCCGCGTGGCGGGTGGCGGGACGGAGCGGCCCCGCCGTGCCGGTCGTGGCGCTCGACGCGGACTGGCTGGCCCGGTGGTCCCGGCTCGCCGCCGGCCTCGAACCGGTCGCGCCCGGCGTGTGGTCGGCCTTCCCGGGTGATCCGGCCGCCGCGCCGCCCGAACCCGGGCCCGAACCCACGCCCCGCGAACGGGTGATGCGGTTCCGCGCCGAGGCCACCCCGGCGGCCTGGAACCTCGCCGCCCGGCTGGCCGCGGTGCCACTCAACATCCCCACCATGGAGTACGTCCTGCGGGCCGGCGCCACCAGCGCGGGCCCGGCGGAACTCTCCGAGGTCCTGCTCGGCGGGCTGCTGCGCCGGATCGGCGACGACCCGCTGGACGCGTCCGAGATCAGCCACGACTTCCACGACGGGGTACGCGAACTCCTGCTGGCCGCCGGCCGCCGCGACGAGAGCCGCTACCTGCTGATGGGCGCGCTGGAGCGGCAGAGCCGCCGGCTGGCACCGCTGCGCGAACTGCGTTCCGTGGTCGCCGCCGGCACGGTCGGCGGGCTGCGGCTGACCCCGCGCGTCCTGCCGTACGCGCAGGTCCAGGTCAAGGTGATGAACGCGATCAGCGGCCCCTATCTCGCGCCCGCCCGCGCGCTGGGCGCCCGGCTGGACCAGGCACGGGCCGCGGACACACCCCGAACGCCCGCGCCCATCGGCCGAACAGACCCGCAGAAAACTGCTATATCAGGACACGGCCGCCCGGCCGTCGAGGTGAGTGACATGGCTGATCCGCATCCGACCCGCTCCGCCGAGCCCCTGACCGCCGACGCGGCGCCGGGCGCCGGATCGCCCGATGCCGCGGCAGAACACGTGAGAGGACCTTCGGTGCCATCAACCCCCGTCCGTGCCGGTTCGAGTCCGGATGCCACCGAGCGCCGGGTGCGCAACCGCCCGAAGGTGTGGAGCGTGCCCACCCGCAACGCCAACTTCACCGGCCGCGGGGTCGAACTCGCCGACCTGCACGACTCGCTGTCCGCCGGGGGATCGGCCGCGGTGCTGCCCGAGGCGCTGCACGGTCTGGGCGGCGTCGGCAAGTCGCAGATCGCCATCGAGTACATCTACCGGCACGCCTCCGAGTACGACGTGGTGTGGTGGATCCCGGCCGAACGCCCGGAGCAGATCAAGCAGTCGCTCAGCCAGCTCGGCCCGCTGATCGGCATGGACTCGGCGAGCAAAAGCTCCGAACTGGTCGCCAACACCCTCGAGGCGCTGAGCAGCGGCACCCCCTACCACCGCTGGCTGCTGGTCTTCGACAACGCGGAGGACCCGGAGGTGGTCCGGGAATTCTTCCCGACCGGCGACACCGGCCGGATCATGATCACCTCGCGCAACGCCCACTGGTCCCGGCTGGCCAGGACCGTCGACGTGGATGTCTTCACCGTCGAGGAGAGCGTGGAACTGCTGCGCCGCCGCGGACCGGAACTCGACACCGCGCAGGCGGCGCGGATCGCCGAGGCCCTCGGCAACCTGCCGCTGGCGATCGAGCAGGCCGCCGCCTGGCTGTCGGAGACCGGCATGCCCGTCGACGAGTACCTCCAGGTCTTCGAGGAGGAGCGGGCCGACCTCATCCAGCGGCGCAGCGAACTGCTGCGCGCCGGGGTGCCGGTGGACTACCCCGAACCGGTCGCCGCCGCCTGGAACATGTCGTTGCGTCGGCTCGGCGAGACCAACCCCGGCGCGTTCCAACTCCTGCAGATCTGCTCGTTCTTCGCCCCCGAGCCAATTCCGCGCCGCTACTTCAGCGGGGTGCGCGGCGTGCAACTCCCGCGCGAACTCACCGAGGTGCTGCGCGACCCGATCAAACTCGGCCACGCCATCCGCGCGATCAGCCGCTACGCCCTGATCCGGGTCAACTACCGCGACAGCACCATCCAGATGCACCGGCTGGTGCGGGCCGTGCTGGTCGGCCAGATGTCCGCCACCGAGCGCTACGACATGCGGCACGGCGCGCACGTCCTGCTGGCCAACAGCGACCCGGGCGGCAGCGGTGCCGCGGGGGACTGGGCCGCGTACGCCGAACTGCTCGTGCACGCCCGCTTCTCCCGCGCCGTGGAGTGCGACGACCACTGGGTGCGCCAGCTCGTCAGCAACCTCGTCATCTACCTCGGTGGACGCGGCGACTACGCCACCTGCCTGGACTACGGCAGGGAGGTGCTGGAGTGGTGGAACGAGCACCTGGGCGCGTCCGACCTCCAGACGCTCACCGTCGCCCGCACCGTGGCCCGGGTGATGCGGCTGGTGGGTGAGCACGAGGAGGCCGCCGCGATGAACCTGCGCAGCCTGGAGCTGGTGCGCGAGCACCACGGCCCGGACCACCCGGCCACCCTCTTCACGATGAGCGCGGTCGCCCAGGACGCCCGGATCAAGGGCGACTTCGCGGCGATGCTCGAACTCGAACGCGACCGCTGGCAGCGCGCCGTCCGCGAGTTCGACGAGGGCGGCCCCGACACCCTCGCCAGCGCCAACGACTACGCGCTGGCGCTGCGCCGCACCGGGGACTTCGCCGCCGCGCTGGCGATCGACTCCGAGGCGAAGGAACAGGCCGACCTCACGCTCGGCCAGGACTCGATGCTGACGCTGCTGCTCACCAGCAACCTGTCCATCGACATCCGCGAGACCGGCGAGTACCTGCGGGCCCGCGACATGCAGGAGCAGACGATGCAGCGGGTGCTGCAGGTGGTCGGCGACGCCGAGGCGCCGCTGTCGCTGGTCGCCGCCCGCAACCTCGCCACCGCCCGCCGCAAGGCCGGTGACCACCAGGGCTCGGTGGAGGCGCTGGAGTCCACCGTCCACGCGTACCGGCAGCGGCTCAACCGGCACAACACCAACCTGTCCTCCGCGGTCCTGGCGATGTCCATGGCGCTGCGGCAGAACGCCGACCTGATGGAGGCCAGGAAGGTCGGCGAGGAGGCCCACACCACCCTGCGCGACCTGCTCGGGGCGGGCCACCCGTACACCCTCGCCGCGTCGACCGACCTCGCGGTGACCCTGCGGCTGCTCGGGGACGTCGAGACCGCCCGCCGGATGAACGAGGAGGCGGCCACCCGGCTGACCGAGCGGCTGGGGGCCGGACACCCCACCGCGATGGCTGCCGCGGCCAACCTCGCCAGCGACCGCTACACGCTGGCCGACTACGCGGAGGCGGAGGAACTCGACTCCCAGGTGGTGGAGTTGTGCCGTGGGCGGCTGGGCCCCGACCACCCCACCACGCTCGCGCTGTCCCTCAACCTCTCGCTGGACCTCCGTGCCCTCGGCCGGGCCCAGGAGGCCGCCGACCTGCACACCGCCACCGTGGAGCGGTTCCGTGCGACGCTCGGCGCCGCGCACCCGGCCACCGTGGGTGCGGCGCGCGGCATGCGGGCGGACTGCGACGCGGACATCGAGTAGCCGCCCGCGGGCGGCGCCCGGCCTACGGCGGGTCCGGGGCCGGTACGGGGGCGGGGACCCGGTCGCCCAGGGCACCTTGGGCGCGGTCAGGGTTGCCCTCCTGGTGCGCGGTGAGCCCGGGGGCCAGCCACGCGGCCACCTCCTCGGGCGCCGGCGGCGCGCCGTTCCCGGCAAGGGCGCGGGCCGCGGCGTGCACCGCGGCCACCCACTCCGGGGCGGCGCGCAGGGCACGCCGGGCCGCTCCCGCGGGCACCGTCAGGCCCAGCCCCGCCCACGCGGTGACGTCCCGCGGGTCGCGGTCGATCCGGTCCAGGTAGCCGTCCCGGGCCGCGGCCGTCTCGCCCGCGGCCCACAGCCGGTCGGCGTGGCGAGTGCCCGCCGGCAGCGCGGGGCTGCTTCCGGCGAGTCGCGCCGGGGCGCTGAAGCGTACCCGGAGCAGCCCGGCGCGCGGCGACAACACCGGTCGTGCCGGGTGGAGTTCGGCCACCAGCGGCCCGTCCGCGAGCGGCTCGCCGGCCAGCAGCGCGCGGGCGCACCGTTCGGCCCGCTCACGCGGCGGGCGCAGGTGGCTGAGCCGGTAGAGCATGCGGTGGTCGGCGAGGGCGTCCTGCACCGCGGACTCCGTGGCGGCGGGCACCGGCGCGCGCAGCAGCGCCCGCAGGGTGTCCTCGACCCGCGCCGTGAACTGCTCGCCCGCCGGGGTCAGCGGTGCGTGCCGCAGCACCGTGGCCAGGCCCTCCCCGCTTTGGGCCCGGCGCAGCGCGAACTCGAACCGGGCCTCGGCCAGCGGGACTTCAGCGACGGCGGCCGGAGCCTCGGCCGTGACGGCGTGCCAGAACAGCGCCACCCCGAGGAAGGCGTACGTCCCCTGGAGGATGCCGCGCACCGGGCGCGGATCGGCCCGCCACGGCGAGTGGTGGATCTCGCGGGTGGCGCTGCCGCGCAGCAACGGCACCAGGTCGTCCAGCGCGCTGAGCTTCACGTGCTGCGATTCGTGCACCAGCGTCGCCGCCAACTGCGCCGCACCCGAAGGGGTGCTCATCAGCACCCCGCCGAACGCGTCGGGCGCGCTGCCGCTGAACGCCCGCGCCGTCCCGCGATCCCACAGCGGCGCCAGCGACCGCAGGCAGCCGGCCAGCCCGGCCGCGTCGACCAGGTCCTGCCCGGCGACCAGTTCCCAGGCGTCGGCGAAGTGTTCCTGCCAGCCGCCGAGCCGGCCGGCCGGCAGCCGCGCGGGCGGCACCGGCGGGCGCAGGAAGTCGCGCCAGGGGTCGACGTCGTCCACGGTCATCGCGGCCGGGACCTCGCCCGCGGCGCCGTGGCCCGTGGCGTGCAGCCGGCGCAGTGCCCACCACCCTGGGCCGTCCGCGTCCGGGTCGACCGGTACCGGGTCGCCCCCGCGCCACCTCACCTGGGCGGGAGCACCGTCGAGAAGCCGGAGGACCTCGGCCGTCTGCCGGTCCGGCAACGGCACCGCGGCCGATCCGGACGTCCCTGCCCGCGGGACGTCCGGATCGGCCGTGCGCCGGCCGGGGCCGGCCGCGGCCTCCGCGTTCGCGTGGTCGGCCGCCTCCCGCGGTGACGGGACGCGGCCGGTCGCGGGCAGCAGCACGCCGCCGTCCAGTACGGGAACCGGGACGCGGAAGCGTATCCCCGCCCGGACCGCGGCGGAGGCGGCGAGGGCGAACAGGTAGCCGGCGGCCTCCCAGGGCAGTTCGGGCCGCCCGTTCGCGGCCGGGCCGTCCGGTCCCGGGCGGCGGTCGGGCCGCCACAGGGCGCGGGAGGCGGTGCCGATCCAGGTGCCCACGTAAGGGTGCATCACCACCTCCTCGACCGCTTGGGGCGCCACGCGTTCGGCGTCGAGCAGGAGTTGCCAGGCGACCCGCGCGCCGGGCAACGGGGCGAGCAGGTCCGGGCGGTCGAGCAGGCGTACCACCAAGGCGCGCAGCATGAGCAGGCGGCGGCTGCGCTGGCCCGCGCGCAGGGCGGCGACCGTCGCCGCGTCGCCGCTGCCGCGGGCGAGCTGCCGGAAGTGGTCGGTGCGGAGCCGGTGTTCGGGCAGCGGCTCCGGGCGGGTGTCCGCCTCACTCGTGCGCGACGGGCCGAACGGAGGTGCCACGTCGCCCGGTCCGGCCGGGCCGGTGGCGGGGGCGCCCGGATCGGTCGCTGCCACCTGCTGCGGCGGGTCCGTACGGGCGGCGGCGCCGGCGGGGTCTCTCGTGCCTGACCGGGCGGGCGGCGCGGCCGGGTGCGCCGAACCCGGGGGTCCGGCGGGAAGCCCGCTCACGGAGGGTAACTCGCCGCGCCCCGCGGTGGATCGCCCACCGCGCGTCATCCGCGGGATCCGGTCTCCGGCTCCGCCATGCAGTTGGCGCCGACGTTCTCCGACGAGGCGCCCAGCGTCGGCCGCCGTTCGGTGTCGAGCAGCGTGTCGGTGGCACGGTCGAGTACGGCCGCGTCCAGGGAGCCGAGGCCAGCCAGGGTGACACCGGTCAGGTCCACGAGTTCGCAGGCCACTTCGGGTGCCGTCAGATCCATGGCTCTCCCCCTCCTCCGTCGGCGCGCGTCGTCCTCTCTCATGGTGACGCACGGGGCAAGGGTTGCGGAAGACGGACGGCGGACCCTCACACGTCGGCGTACAGCCAGATCTGCCACGCCAGTACGCCCACGCCGCACAGCTCGAGCACCGACACGACCAGCAGCGCGACCGGGTGATCGGTGTCGGCGCTCCAGTACACGACCAGCCCCGCGGCCGCCGTGACGCAGAACGCCAGCAGGTCGACCGCCAGTTGCAGGTACTTGCGGGTGGTGCGGCGCGGGTCGTCGCGGTGCGCGGACTCCCACCCGAACACCTGGTCCCGGGCGGCCGACAGGGTAGCCAGCCGCGGGGCCAGCCCGGACCGTACGTAGCGGCCGATCGAGGAGATCTTCTCGTCGTTGACCAGGTAGGTCCATCCCAGCAGCAGGCACACCGGCGGCAGCACCAGCAGCGCGGCAGGCACTCCCGCCTGCAGCGCGCCCGCCGCGACCGCGGCCACCGAGGCGAGCATCGCGTACAGCAGGTTGTCCCGGAACCCGATCCGCGCCTGCTGCTCGGCCTTCAGCTGCTGGTACTCCATCAGCAGCAGCTGAGCTTCCGTCACATCCTGCTCGTCCCGCGCCATCCCGCCCCCGCCGCGCTCGCGCCAGCCCCGTCCACCACGGTAGTGGAGGAGGCCGTCGCGTAGCGGCCGGGCGCCCGATTCCCGGGCGTCCGGCCGCTGTTGGGGGATCCGGCGTGGAAGGTCAGCCGGCCGGGCCCGGCCGCAGGACCACCGGGAGGTGCTGGTGGCCGTTGGTGATCAGGGACGGCACCCGGGTCAGGGCGCCGGCCGGCACGGCGAGCCGGGCGTCGGGGAAGCGGGCGAAGAAGGCGCTCAGCGCGACCGATCCCTCCAGCCGGGCCAGCGGGGCACCCAGGCAGAAGTGCACGCCGTGCCCGAAGGCCAGGTGCTCCGGGCCGGGCGCGGCGCGGGTGATGTCGAAGTCCGCCGCGGTGTCGCCGTGCCAGTCGGGATGGCGGTTGGCGGCGGCGTAGGCGGCGAGGATCGCGTCGCCGGCCGCGATCACCTGCCCGTCGGACAGCGGGATGTCGCGGACCGCGAACCGCATCGGCAGGTTCTTCACGGCCGGCTCCAGCCGCAGCGTCTCCTCCACGACGCTCGACCAGTCCGCGCCGCCGGACCGCACCAGCTCCAGCTGCTCCGGGTGGGTCAGCAGCGCGGTGATCGCCTGGTCCAGCAGGTTGACCGTGGTCTCGTAGCCGGCGCTGATCATCAGCAGCAGCGTGTCGCGCAGTTCGGTCTCGGACAGCGCCGAGCCGTCGCCCTCGTCGTCGCGTGCGGCGATCAGCAGCGAGGTCATGTCGTCGCCGGGCGCGGTCCGCTTGGCGGCGATGAGGTCGTCGAGCACCCCGTAGAGGCGGATGGTGTTGGCCATCGCCTCCTCGGGGGTGAGCGTGGTGGAGAACACGCCGTCCACCACGGTGCGGAAGTCCGCCTGTTGCGCCTCGGGCAGGCCCATCAGGTGGCTGATCACCTGGATCGGGATCGGGTACGCGAACAGCTCCCGCAGGTCCGCGGGCGTGCCGGGAGCGTCGGAGGCCAGCTCGTCGAGGTGGTCGAGCAGACCGGTGACGATCTGCTCGATCCGCTCGCCGAGCGCGGCTATCCGGCGCGCGCTGAAGGCCGGCGCGACCATCCGGCGCAGCCTGCGGTGGTCGCCGCCGTAGGCGGTGAACATGTTGTGCACCGACACCCACAGCGCCAGCGGCCAGGTCGCGACCGCCTGGTCGTACGCGGGCCAGTGCTGCCGGCCGTCCTTGGAGACGTCGGGACCGGTGAGGAGTTGCTTCAGCAGGGTCGGGTCGGTGACGGCCCAGGCCGGCACGCCGAGGATGTCGACGCGGGCGGCGGGGCCTTGCGCGCGCAGCTTCTCGTGCTCGGAGTCCGGGTCGGAACCGGTGGGGTCCAGGACGAGAGGGGTGGGCTGGGACACGGCAGGGGTGCTCCGTTCAGCTCTGGGGCGCGGGCGGGACGGGGACGGGGGGAAAGCTGACCGGCAGGGCGGCCAGGGCGCGGTGCCAGGGGCCCGGCCGCCAGGTCAGCTCCTCGACGGGAACGGCCAGATCCATCTCCGGCAGCGCGTCGACGAGGAAGACCAGGGCGGTCTCGGCGATCAGGTAGGCGTGCGACTTGGCCGGGCAGGCGTGCGGGCCGTTGCTCCAGGCCAGGTGGGCGCGGTTGCCGATCCGCCGGGACAGGTCGGCGCCGATCGCCGGGTCGTTGTTGGAGGCGGCCATGCAGATGACGACCGGCTGGTGCGCGGGCAGCCGCACCCCCTCGATGTCCACCGGGCGCGGCGGGTACGTCACGCAGTACGACGCCAGCGGCGGGTCGGTGAAGAGCAGTTCGTCCAGCGCGTCGCGCACCGACAGGCTGCCGGCGTGCAGGTTCCCCGAGAAGCGGTCGTCGGTGAGCATCAGCCGCAGCGTGTTGGAGATCAGGTTGGTGGTCGGCTCGATGCCGGCGCCGTAGAGCGTGACGAGCTGGTGGTCCATCTCCTCGTCGGTGAGCGCCGCCGGGTGCCCGATCAGCCAGCTGGTGATGTCCGCGGCGGGGGACTCGCGCTTGAGGGCGGTCAGGTCGCGCAGCGCCTGCCCGAGCATCAGGTTGCCCGCGGCGGCGTCCACCCCCTCGAAGATCGCGGCCATGCCGTCGGCGACCCGCTGGCCCACCTCGGGCGGGCAGCCCAGCATCTCGTTGAGCACGCGGAAGGCGATCGGCCAGGCGTACTGCGTGAGCAGGTCCGCCTGGCCGGTGGGGCTGAACCGCGCGACGGTCTCGGCGGCCACCTGCTCCACGGTCGCCCGCAGCTGGTGCTGGTTGACCTTGTCCAGGCTCGCGGTGTTCGCCGAGCGGTAGCGGTGGTGCTCCTCGGCCGCGGAGCGCAGCGCGTTCGGCCGCCACTCCATCATCGGCTTGACCGGGCAGTCGTCGGGCACGTCGCGCTGCCACATCCGGGGGTCGGCCGGGAAGCGCTGCGGGTCGTTGAGGATGCGCAGCGCCTGCGGGTACCCGATGACGAGGGTGGCGGGGATGCCGGGCGACAACTCCACCGGCACCAGGGGGCCGTACTCGGCCCGCATCCAGTCGTAGGCGCCGTGCGGGTCGGAGGCGAACTCCTGGGTGTACAGCGGGACCCGGCCCGATACGGGGGCGGCGGGCGCGGTGTCGGCGGGGGGCGGAGACGTCACGGGCGGGACTCCAGTTGGCGGGCGGACAGATATTCGACAAGCGTGATCAGGGCGCGCACGCACGAGTCCCGGTCGCGGGCGTCGCAGACCGTCAGCGGCGTGGACCCGTCCAGGTCCAGGGCCTGGCGCACCTCGTCCAGCGGGTACTCGACCGCGTCGTCGAAGCGGTTGATCGCCACCGCGTACGGCGTGCCGTACTCCTCCAGCAGGTCCAGCACGTCGTGGCTGTGGTCCAGGTCCCGGGTGTCGACCAGGACCAGCGCGCCGAGCGCCCCGTCGGCCAGCCCCTCCCACAGCGGCCGGAACCGCGCCTGGCCGGGCGTGCCGAACAGGTACAGCACCAGGCTCTCGTTGAGGTGCAGCCGGCCGAAGTCCATGGCGACGGTGGTGGTGGTCTTCTGCGGGGTGCCGCGCAGGTCGTCCACGCCGACGCTGGCCTCGGTCATGGACTCGTCCATCCGCAGCACCAGTGGTGCGACGGCGCCCACCAGCGTGGTCTTGCCGACCCCGAACGGCCCGGTGATCAGCAGCTTCGCCGAGCGGGTGACGGTGGGCGGGTGGTACTCGAAGCCGAGGTCGGGAGCCGTGTCGTGCGGGCCGGGCAGGTCCGTCCCGCCGGACAGGGCGGTGCCGCCGCCGGACGGGCCGGGGTCAGGCGATGGAGCGGAGGCCATGCAGCACTTCCTTCAGCAGGTCGGTGGTCGGCGCGTCGGCGCGGGAGCGGCGGACCGGGGCGGCGAGGTGGCCGGAGTCCATCAGGCCGGAGACCAGGATGCGGACCACCGAGGCCGGCAGTTCGAGCCCGGCGGCGATCTCGGCCACCGCGAGCACCCCGCCCCGGCACACCGCGAACACCCGTCGTGCGTCGGGCTCCAGGCCCTGCAGCGGGGAGTCCGCGGCGATCACCAGGGTCTCCAGGCGCACGTCGCGGGAGGGACGGCTGCGCCCGCCGGTGCGGACATAGGGCCTGACCACATCCGGGTCACGCCGCGGACCGCTCACCTCGGCCGACCACCCTCGCCGGCCGGCCGCCGCTCCCTGCTGACGAGTTCGTGACCCACCCGCTGTGACAGCGCGTTCATCCGCTCGGTGATCATGCCGATGTCGCCGTCGAGGTCGGCACACACCGCCAGCAGCGAGTTCTCCGCGGCGGCGGAGGTCAGCCCGATCCACTGGTCGGTCTCGATCAGGTGCTGGCGCACCGCGTTGGGCGCCCCCCACGCACCGGTGACCTCGGCCCAGGCCAGCCCGGCCGCCCGCAGTGCCGCCGTCACGGCCGCCAGCTTGTCGCCGGTGTCCTTGTCGATGGTCTTGGTGTACGAGCTGAGCAGGCCGTCGGAGGTCATGTGGACCGCGAACCGCACCCCCGGGCAGTTGCCGAGGTGCTCGTCGAGCAGCCACCCCAGTGCGTTGTCGTCGTGAGCTTTCAACATGGTCAGGAATCGCCCTTCGAAGTGGCCGACGTGTTCTCCTGCACGTCCGGTGCGCCCGACGTGCCCGGCCGGCCCGAGCCGTTGCCGTGGTCCGTCGCGTCCTGCGGCGCACGCTCCGCACCCGCGGCCGACCAGCCCTCCGCGGCCGCCGGCGCCGAGGGCGCCCGGCCGCGGCGGGTGCCGTCGGCCCACGCGGCGGCGATGTCCGGCCGGCCCGGCCGCGCCTCGCCCACCGGCGCCGCCGGGGCGGGGGCGGCGGTCTGCGGCCGGCGCCGGCGCCGGGTCAGCCCGCTGGCCGTGGTGGGCTGACCCGCGGGAGCCGGACCGTCCTGGCGCGCGTGGTGCGGGCCGTCCTCGCGCCCCTCGTGGCCGTACGCGGGCAGCGCCGTCCAGGGCTGCGGCTCCTGGGCCGTCCGCACCGGCTGCGCGCTCGGTGCGGCCTGCCCGGAGTGGCCCGAGTCGCCGGGATAGCCCTGCGGGCCGGCGGCGTACCCCTGCCCGGGGCCGTACGCCTGCTCGCTGCCGGGGGCCGGCACGTGGCCCGCCTGCACGACCGGCGCCGAGGTGAGCAGCGCGGCGGGGACGAACACCAGGGCCCGGGTGCCGCCGAAGAGGTTGGGCGCTTCGAGGTCGATCCGGAAGCCGTAGCGCGCCGCGAGCTGGGCCGCGACCCGGAATCCGGTCTGCGGGTACGCGCCGAGCGCGTGGATGTCCAGCGGCTGCTTGCCGGTGAGGATCTCCCGGGCCCGCTCCAGCTGTTCGGGGCTCATCTGCAGGCCGGCGTCGTCCACCAGCATCGTCACGCCGTTGTGCCCGGTGCGGAAGGACACCTCCGCGTAGGAGGTCGGCGGGGCGTAGCGCACCGCGTTGTCGAGCAGGATCGCGAGGGTGTGCACCAGCGCCTCGACCGCGCGCGGCACCACGGCCTGGTCCAGCTCCTGCGCCCGCACCCGCTCGTAGTTCTGGATCCGGCCCATCGCGGCGCGCGCGATGTCGGTGAACTCGGTGGCCGGCAGCCGCCGGCCGAGGGTGCCGCCGGCCAGCACCATGTAGCCCTGGGCGACGCGCAGCATCTGCTGGGAGGTGTGGTCGATCTCCATCAGCGTCGCATACGCCTCGTCGCTGTGGTGCCGCCGCACGCCCACGCTGACCTGGTCGGCGAGTTCGGCGCCGAGGTTCACCAGGGCGGAGGCGAAGGTCAGGACGGCGGCGCGAGTCGCGTCGCGGGCGTCGTCGTGGGCCTGCTCCACCTGGCGGTCGGCCGCGGCCTGGGTGTCGCGGCGGGTCTGCCGGACCAACGCGGTGTGCCCGGCGACCAGTTCCTCGATGCGCTGCGCGGCGGGGGTGCCGTTCAGCGGCTGGGGCAGCACGAACTCGACCTCGCGGCCCTCGCCCGGCTCCAGCGCCGCGGCGGCCGCCTCGGCCAGGCCGGTGGAGGCGAGGTAGCCCAGCGCGTCCTCCAACGCCCGCTGCCGGTCGGCGAGTTGGCGCACCCGTTCCTGCTCGGCCAGCAACGTGGCCTGGTTCTGCGCGTGTTGCTGCTCGACCTGCCGCTGCCGGGCGTGGGCGATCCGGCGGAAGCGTACGGCCGCGCCGCAGGCGGCCAGAGCGACGACCAGCAGCAGGGCAGCGGCCGCCTCCTGTATCAGAGTACTCATCAGATCCTCAGGAATCGGGACGCGGCACGACGCCCGTCCGGGGTGGGGGATGACGGGGAGGCGGCGGCGGAGGGTAACGGCGGCCGGCCCGCGCCGGGGCGGCGGCGTACGGATCGCGGCAACCGGTCCGCTCGCCTGCGGCTGACGGCCGTGGTCACCTGACTGTCCTCACCGTGGGCGGTGCGGCGACCCACGGGATCGCGCCGAACGGCAACCGGGACGGGCCGGGCACGACGACCCGGACGTCCGGTCGCGCGGTGCGCGTGCGTCGCGGCGCCGTACCGGAATGGAATTGCGTGGCCGATTCGGAACGGCCCGGGAAACGGCCGCATTCCGATCTTATACAGGCGGCGGGACGGCACGCCAAGCCCTGCGCATTGCACGCGGCGCGCGAGTGCGGAAGAACTCGGCGAATTCGGGCGAGCCGTTCGAGCGCACAACCGAAGTGTCCACCCTTTCGAGGGTCGTGGCGGTCGCGGGTGCGCCGGGCCGGGGCCGTACGCGGCTGCGGCGGGCACGGAGAGCGAGCCTACCTCCGCGCAGGGGTACGGGAGTCGGGGTCGGACAGGTGCACCGGGAACCCGCTCCGCGGTGCCGGCCGAACGGTGCCGGACCGCTCCGGTGGTCGGCGTGATCTCGTGCATCGCCCGCGCGCCGGGCCGTGCCGGCGGAGCAGCAGGGCGGTCGCTCGCGGTGCCCGTACGCCCTTTCCGGCGCGGCCCGGTGGCCGTCCGACCTGGTGCTTTCCGGTCGCCGTTCAGCGTCGGAGCGCCCCCGCCGATGCGGCTGTCCGGCCCGGAAGAAGGCTGCTCCTCCCCGGCCCTCGGCGCCGAAGTCGACTCCGCGCCGGGGCGCGGCCGGAACGCCCGCGGGCCCGCCGGCTTCCGCACCGAAGCCTCCTCTCCCCGCCGCACCCGGTCCGTGCCGGGTGTGGCCTGATCCCGTCCCTCGGCGGCGGCGCACCCTGGTCGCCGCCGCCCTCCACGCGAGTCCCGAGTCGACCAGGTGAGGGGCCGTCACCTCTCCCGCAGAGAGGGAATCGACACACTTCCTCCCCGCTTCCTCACCCGAATCTCCCCGGATGCCGCGCGCCGGATGCCGCCACCACCTGCGCGGGGGGCCACACAGGCCGACCTGTCGGAACTTCCCTTCCACGCCGGCGGGTGAGCTCAACTGACCACGTCCACAAAGGAGTTCGCCCACCCTGATCGCGACCTGATCCCCGCATGCACACCGGTCCTCCCCGGATCCCGCGGCCGGGCACGGTGCCGCACGACCCCAACGCCTGCCGCGGACCGCCCCGTCGGCCGCCCGTCGGGAACCCGGGGCCGTGCCGAGCGACACCTCCCCGGCGTCATCCCCGACTCCCCGCCGGGGACCTGCGGGCGGCGGAGCGGGCGGAGCGGACCCCGCCCCTTCCGGCCGCGCCGCCGCCTCGTCTGCGGACCCGGTACGCGACGCCCCGGATCCCCTTCCAGGGAATCCGGGGAACATATCTGCGAATTGGGCGGGTACGGGACACGGTAAACGCCCCGGGCGACACGCACGCACGACCGATAATCGCGAATTCCCGCCGTGCCCGCGCCCCTTGGATCACGGAATTCCGGGGAACTCCGCGGCCCGCGGCCGGTTCCGCAAAGGCGGCGCTTCGCGCGGGGATACGGTGCGGGCGCGGGTCCGTCAGGCCCGCAGCCGGGCCCGCGGGGCGGTCCGCAGGGCGCGCGCGCTCCGCGCGGCGGCGAGCCGCAGTCCCTCCGCATAGGCCGCGGCCGCGATCACCCGCGGGAGTTCGGCCCGCCGCTCGTACATCAGATGGCGCAGCGCCCACCGCGGGCGGTACGCCTCGTACGCCTGCTCGTCCCCGGCCGGGGCGAGGTTGAGCGAGACGCGGACCACGCCGGTCAGGGGAGCCGCGCCGGTGTACGCGCGCAGCAGCACCTCGGTGAGGACGAGGTCGACCGGACCGTGCCCCGACTCCCGGTCGTGCCGCAGCATCGCCAGGGTCAGGCCGTCCTCGCCCCACGGCACGAACGCCAGCAGCGCGCACGTCCTGCCGTGCCCGTCGCGGCACTCCGCGACCACGTACCCCGGGTCGGCCGGATCGCCGAGCCGCCCCAGCTGGACCCCGCCGCCGGCCCGGCCGTGCTGCCGCCACGCCTCGGCGAGCTGGCGCAGCCGCACCCACTCCTCCTCGGCCAGCTCGTGCTGCCGGCGCACCACCACCGCGTAGCCGGCCGCCGTCATCGTCCGCCGCAGCTCCACCGGCCCGGCCGGCAGCGCGCCGACCTCGATCACCGGTTCCACGGCCGACTCCAGGCCGTGCAGTCCGGCCGCCGTGTAGACGCCCGCGGCGCCGTCGCCGGCGTGCGCGACGGCCGCCACCCAGGCGTGACTGCGGGCGGTGTCCAGCCAGTGCGCGACCGCCGCCGGCCAGGCGGAGGGCGGGCCGACCGGGTCGCCGGCGGCCAGCGTCACGCCGTTCACCACGCGGTGCACGATCGCCGCCTGGCGGCCGGGCGACCAGCACACCGCGCGGTCGCGGCGCAGCGCGAAGTACCCGAAGGAGTCCCGCCCTCCGTCGTCCTGCAGCAGGGCCCGCAGCCGCCGCTCGTCGGCGGGCTGCAGCCGGGCCCGGCCGCGCGGCGCGCGCAGGAACGCCAGCACCACCAGGAGCAGCAGCGCCACGCTGATCAGGTTGATCGCCAGGTCCGCCCACCACGGCACCCTGATCCCTGGGTGCTTGATCAGCGCCGACAGCGTCAGCGTGCGCACCGTGGCGTACCGCGCGCTCGGGCCCCACTGCGCGGGAGGGTCCTGGTCCGTCGCGTACACCAGCAGCGTGCCCGCGCCCACCGCGACGGCCGCGCCGGCCACCAGGCTGATCAGGCCCACGGCCACGTTGCGCCGCTCGCCGCGCACGTTGAAGACGGGGCGCGACACCAGCAGGGCGGCCAGCAGCACCGACGTCAGCGCGAGCGAGACCCAGTTGACCGGGTGCCGGTGCGCGCCCGCCACCACGCCCACGGCGATCGCGATCGCCACGGTGTACGCGAAGGCCGCCACCGTGGTGAGCAGCCAGGCCGCGCGCTTGCGCCGGCGCAGGCTCACCGACAGCACGAACGCCAGCGCGGCGCCGGTGAATCCGGGGCTGACCAGGAACGCGCTGACGTACTCGCCGCCGGCGGCCGCCCGCGCCCGGTCGCGCAGCGGAGCCACCAGCCCGGTGACGAGGTCCACCACCGCGGCCAGCCGCAGGTACCACACGGCGACCACCGCGCCCGGCCCGTGCAGCGGGCGCAGGACGCGGTCCAGCAGCAACTCCAGCCGGGACGGCGGCACCTCGACCACCGTCGGCACCACCTGTGGCCGCTTCGTCAGCGAGACCGGGTTCGGCGCCCCGGCGACCGCGTCCATCACCGCGGTCTTCGCGGCCATCACCCGCCGCCGGGAGCCCTCCTCGCGCCGCTCGGCCCGGGCCATCCGGCGCGGCCGGGAGGTGTAGCGCCAGCGGGCCCACGGGCTGTGCGGCCGGGCCAGCCGCACCGCGCCCACCACCGCGAGCACCGGCACCATCACGCCCAGCAGCCCGGTCCACACCTTGCCCTTGAGCAGGCACAGCACCACGAAGCCGAGCAGCAGCGCGGCCACGACGTACGACCCGGCCGAGGTCCCGCCGACGTACCCGCCGAGCGGCGCCTCACCGGCCAGCAGCAGCCCGATCACGGCGACGGAGAGGATCACCGCGTCGACGGAGCGGCGGCCCTCCTCCTTCCAGTACACGTCCTCCAGGTGCAGCACGAGCGCGAACTCGTCCAGCACCAGCCCGCAGCCCATCCCGAAGACCACCGCGAGGATGTCGTGCGCCAGCGGGCCGCCGCGCACCCCGAAGGCGCCGACCCCGCCGATGATCATCATCACCTGGCCGAACACCACGTGGTGGATGTGCATGCCGCCCGGCTGCACATTGCCCGGCCACCACGACACCTGCCGCCTGATCATCCGCGTGCTGAAGCGGATGAAGAGGAACGAGCAGACCAGCCCGGCCAGCAGCAGGAAGAGCTGTACCCGCCCGGTGTCCGAGGTCTGCGCGCCCTGCGCGTCGCCGAGCCAGTGCACCATGGACCAAGGGTGCTGGCCGCCGACCCCGGAGCCGCCGGGGCGCGCGGAACACGCCGGGCACTTGGGGCATACGGGGGGATTTCGCCGTCAGGGACGCGACCGGCTCCCGACCGTCACCGCCGGGAGCGGGAGTCGGGAGCCGGGAGCGTCGTGATCCGGGGCGGCCGCGGGCGGAACGCGGCGGGGGGGGGAGTCCCGCGCCGTCCGCAGCGGACCCTCAGCGGTCGGTGAGCATCCCGCGGCGCAGCTTCGCGAGGGTGCGCGACAGCAGCCGCGAGACGTGCATCTGCGAGCAGCCCAGCTCCGCGCCGATGTCGGCCTGCGTCATCTCGTCGGCGAAGCGCATCCGGAGGATGCTGCGCTCGCGGTCGTCCAGCCGGCCGAGCAGCGGGGCGAGGGCGTGGAAGTCCTCGAACAGCTCCATGGCCGGGTCGCAGGAGCCGATCGACTCGGCGTACGACCGGCTGTTGTCGGTGCTCTCCTCGTCGCCGGCGGGCAGGTCGAGCGAGCCGGCGGTGTAGCCGTTCGACGCCACCAGGCCCTCGATGACGTCCTCCTCGCCGATCTCCAGGTAGGCGGCCAGCTCGGCGACGGACGGCTTGGCGTCCAGCACCGAGGTGAGGTGGTCGCGGGCCTTCGCCAGCTCCACCCGCAGCTCCTGGAGCCGGCGCGGCACGTGCACGGCCCAGCTGGTGTCGCGGAAGAACCGCTTCATCTCGCCGACGATGTACGGCACCGCGAAGGTGGTGAACTCCACCTCGCGGCTCAGGTCGAACCGGTCGATCGCCTTGATCAGCCCGATGGTGCCGACCTGGATGATGTCCTCCATCTCCTCGGGGCCGCGGCTGCGGAACCTCCGGGCGCTGAAGTGCACCAGGGACATGTTCATCTCGATGAGGGTGTTGCGCGCGTAGCTGTACTCGCGGGTGCCCTCCTCCAGGTCCTGCAGCCGGTCGAAGAACAGCTTCGACAGCGCCCTCGCGTCCTGCGGCGCGACCTTGGCGGCGTCCTCGATCCAGGGCAGGTCGGCGGCGCCGGCCTGCGCGCCCGGACCGCTGGTGTCGGGAGAGGCGGCGACGGAACCCGTCACCGCGGTCTGGACGGGCGCTTCTGCGGACTGCGTGGCCACCGTCATGTCATCTCCCCAGGTCGTCGGAACGGCACATCGCCCTCTTACCCCCGACTTCGCGTCGCACTCCTGCGAATTCACAACTGTTGCCGCGCGGCATCCTTCGGCGCCGTCACCGCGGCGATCTGCCGCAGGATGTCGGCGTCGGTGAGGCGCGCGTCGTCGGCGAGGAGCAGCACCTTGCTGAGGATCACCGAGGTCGGCGCGTCGTCGTCGGCGAAGGGGAGGAAGAGGTCGCGGTGCGGCTCCCGCGTCAATCCGGCCGGGACGATGCAGAGGTGACCGCCGGGTTCGACGTGGACGCTGCCGCTGCCGAGGTGGACGCGGTAGTCGGCGCGGGTGCCGCGCACCCGGGCGAACCGGCCGTCGACGGTGACCCGGTCGAGCCCGAGGTCGGCCACGAGGGCGGCGAGCAGCGCCGCGCGGGCGCTTGCCGCCGACTCGGAGGGCGACGCGGCGGCCGGCTCCCGCGCGGCCACCGAGACCACCAGGTCGACGTCGCGCATCGCCTCGGACAGCGCGAGCGCGGGCACCTCGGCGAGCGGCACCGCCGCCCCGAGCGTCCTACGGTGGCCGGGGCCGCCGACCGCGTCGACGAAGCCGGTCGGCCCGGTCACGGCCGGGCCCTCCGCGAGGAAGTGGCCCAACTCGTCGAAGCGCAGCACCGCGTGGCAGCCGCCGAGGCGCCGGGTGGCGAACGTCTGCCCCTCGCCCGGCGACACCCGCCAGCCCCGCGCGGCGAGGAGCCTCGACGCGACCGGGCCGTCCACCGTCCGCCCGGCGAACCGCGCCGACCAGGTGCCGCTCTCCCGCTCCGCGCCGGTGAGGCGGTACCACTCCCGGAAGACCTGCTTGACCGGCTGCCGGATCCGCCGGGCCACGATCTCCCGCTGCCACGCGGCCAGTACGCCCCGGGCCACCAGGTCCAGCGGGTGCGCGGCGCCGACGCGGGTCCGCTCCCCACCCTCATCGGCGGCCGGGCCGAGCGGCACCCGCGTCCCGTCGAGGCCGGCCAGGGCCGGGACGGGTCCGGTGAGGTCCAGCAGGCCGAGGTCGCCGCCGGCGGTGCGCAGCACCAGCGCGGACAGCAGGGACCGGGCGGCGGGCAGGGCCAGCAGCCGGTCGAAGGCGTCCGCGTCCAGCAGGTCGCCGTCCGCCACCAGCGGTTCGATCAGGCCGCTCCGCAGCCGGCGGACCTGCTCGCGCAGCCGCTCCTGCACGGTGCGGATCCCGGCGTACGCGGCGTCCTGACGCACCTGCTCGGGTACGGACGCCAGCCGCTTGCCGGCGCGTTCGACGGACAGGGGCACGGCCGGGTCGGACAGGTCGAGGGCGAGCGCGTACGCACCGAGGGTCCACTGCTGCGGCGTGCCGGTGGCCAGCCGGGCCTCCATGTCCCACTCCAGCCGGTCGGCCGAGGCGTATCCCGTGGTCTGGGCGAGGTGCCACAGCCCGGCGCGGACCGCGCGCAGGTGGTTGGCGCGGCGCTCGGCGCCGAAGCGGGCCGCCGCCTTCGCCCGCTCGCGCAGCGCGAGATAGCGGTCGAGTACGGTCTCCCCGCCGGTCAGCGGCAGCAGGCCCAGGCATGCGATCGCCGAGTGGGCGTTGCGGCGCACCCGTTCGTGCACCCGCTTCCGGTTGAGCCCGTACCGGGCGAGCAGGAGTTCGGGCAGGTCGTCCCCGGCGCCGGCCGACGCGGCGCCCAGGCCGGCCAGGTCGGCGGTGACCGTCGTCGCGGTGGCGCACAGCAGCGGCAGCAGGTCGGCCGTCCGGTCGGGCGGCAGTTCCACGGCGCGCAGCACGGCGAGGTCGACGGCGCCGCACTCCGGGTCGACCGGCGGTAGGCCGTCGCGGACCAGCGCGGCGAGCGGCCGCGCGTGGGCGGCGTCCAGCAGGTCCAGCAGGTCCAGTGGCTCGTCGTGGCGGGCGGTCGCGGCGAGCGCCACGGCCGCCCTCCGCTCGGCGACCGGGCGGGGCTTCAACACGCCGACCAGATCAGCCTGTTCGGCCGCGGAGAGGCGGGCCGCCGCCAGGTACACCGCGGCGGCACCGCGGGTGCGGTCCCCGGTCGGCGCGGCGGCCTCGGCCCGCCACAGGTCCAGCGCCCGCAGGAAGAAGCGCGGCCCGCGCGGGTGCCAGCGCGGCAGTTGCTGCACGCTCTCCTCGTCGGGGGCGGCGGTCAGCAGGTCGACCAGGCGGTCGAGGGAGCCGGCCAGCGCCTCCCGGCACTCCGGCGTGACCTCCTCCCACAGGTGGGGCCCGTGTTCGGGATACGCGAGGGTCCGGTGCTCGTCGGCGGGGTACAGCCGCCACCGGTAACCGCCCCAGCGCAGCAGGGGGTGCAGCAGGTCGTCGTCCAGCGCCCCGGCGTCGAACACGGCCTGCACGAGCCCGGCCAGCTCCGCCGGGTCGAAGCCGTAGGGGCCGGCGAGCAGCAGCCCGCGCAGCAGCGGCGTGCGCTCGGGCGTCGTGGGCCGGCGCAGCACGGCGCGCGCCACCGCGTTCCAGCCGCCGGTGCCGTACCCGAACCGCTCGTCCAGGTACGCCTCCAGCGCGGTCCGGCCGCCCACCCGGATCGTGCTGTCGTGGCGCTGCTCGGGGCCGGGCGCGGCGGCGAGGAGTTCCGCCAGCCGCCGGGCGACCTCGTCGGTGGCCGGGGCGGTCATCCGCCGGCCAGCGCGGTGAGGCGGAGGAAGGTGATCCGGTCGCCCTCGCGGACCGGCACCTGCTCGTCCAGGCACTCCAGCCGGCGTCCGCCCATGAAGACGGCGACCAGCCCGCCGCCGACCGCGGCGAGCGCGCGCTCCTCCTCGGCCGCGGCGTCGCCCACCGGCTCCGCCCGCTCCCGGTCGGCGCGGAACTGCGCGCCCACCGACCGCCGCGCCTCGGACTCTGCCTGCACCCCGCCGGCGGAGCCGGCCGCCGTGAACTGCGCCCGGACCGCGCGCCGCACGATCTCCCGCAGCGTCAGCGCGTCACCGTCGCCGCCCCCTCCGCCGGCTCCGGTTTCGGCCGCCGCCACCTCCAGCCACACGGCGGGCACCGCCGGTCCGCCCGGCACCCCCACCGTCCGGCTGCGTACCTCCAGCAGCGCCATGGCAGCCGCCCCCTCCCGGATGATCACGTCCCCGCGACCCTACGGCGCCCCACCGACAGTGCCCCCGGACCGCGGGCGCCGTACCGTCAGCGCCGCAGCTTGCCGCGCACCATCCCCAGCAGCGCGGTCAGTTCCTCGATCCGCATCCGCTTGGCGAGGGCGAGGAACAGCGCGACCTGCACCACCAGCCCGACCAGGAGCGCACCGGCCGTGCCGAGCAGCCCGCCGCCCAGCATGCCCTCGGTACTGCGGGCGAGCAGGTAGCTCAGCACCGACGGGATGAGGCTCGCCACGATCAGCCGGCCGTAGGTGCGGCGGATGCGCGGGCCGTCCAGCGTGCCGATCCGCCGCCGCAGCCGGGGCAGCGCGACCATCAGCCCGACGAAGTACGCGACGCCGTAGCCGAACGCCATCCCGATCACCGCCCGCTGCGGCGGCAGCACCAGGTACGACAGCCCCGCGACGGCGGCGTTGACCAGGGCGATCCACACCGTGTTGTAGAACGGCGTCCGGGTGTCCTCGTACGCGTAGAAGCCGCGCAGCATGACGTACTGCGCCGAGTAGGGGATCAGGCCGAGGGCGAACGCGGCGAGCATGTAGCCCACCGAGCGGCCGCCGTTGGCGCCCGTGCCGTAGATCAGCGCGCCGATCCACGGGCCGAGGGACAGGAAGAGGAAGGCGGCCGGCACGATCGCCACCGCCGAGGTGCGCAGGCCGTGCGAGATGTCGGAGCGGACCGCCGCCGCGTCGCCGTCGGCCGCGGCGCGGGATATCCGGGGCAGCACCGCGCTCATCACCGAGACCGTGATGACCGCTTGGGGCAGCTGCCAGATGGTCTGGGCGCTGGTGTACGCGGCCAGGCCGGTGCCGCTGGCGAAGCCGCGCGCCGCCGCGGACTTCTCGGCGGCAGTGGCGAGTTGGGTGACCACGATCAGCCCGGCCTGGTTGGCCAGCACGAACAGGAAGGTCCAGCGGGCGAGTTTGGCGGCGTGCCCCAGCCCGTGCCCGCGCCAGTCGAAGCGCGGCCGGAAGTGCAGCCCCGACGCGCGCAGGTAGGGGATCATCGACAGCGCCTGGACCACCAGCCCGAGCAGGGTGCCGACCCCCAGCAGCCGCACGCCCTGCGGCGAGATGCTGCTCGGGCTCACCGCGGAGTGGCCGAAGCTGCCGAACACCCAGATGTACATCCCGAAGGTGAAGATCACCACGACGTTGTTGAGCACCGGGGTCCACATCATCGCCCCGAAGCGCTCGCGGGAGTTGAGTATCTGGCCGGCCACGACGTGCACGCCCATGAAGAAGATCGTCGGCAGGCAGTAGCGCGCCATGCTCACCGTGACGTGCGCGCCGGCCGGGGTCGACATCAGCGACGGCGACAGCAGGCGCACCAGGAGCGGTGCGGCCGCCACCATCACCAGCACCACCGCGCCGAGTGCCGTGATCACCAGCGTCAGCAGGCGGTTGGCGTACGCCTCGCCGCCGTCCGGGTCGTTCTTCATGCTGCGGATGAGCTGCGGGACGAACACCGCGTTCAGGGCGCCGCCGCCGACCAGGAAGTACACCATCGTGGGCAGCGTGTAGGCGACCTGGTACGAGTCGCCCATCGTGCCCTGGCCGATGGCCGCGGCGATGGTCATGTTGCGGACGAAGCCCGTGCCCCGCGACACCAGGGTGCCCAGCGCCATCACCGCGCTCGACCCGAGCACCGAGTCCGCACGCTTCTCCTGCGTACGGGATTTGCGCCGCGTTCCCGGCCGCGGCGCCCGGTCGACGTCGATCACCGGGAAGGTCCCGGTGGCCTCGGCCGTTACGTCGCCGCCGGTCCCGCCGTAGACGTTCGGGGCGTAGTAGAGCGTGTAGTCCGCGTCCTCGTCGCGGTACAGGTGGGCGTACGGATCGGGGTCGGCCGGGGGGACCTGCCGCGGGACGGAGGTGTAGCCGTACGGACCGTGCTGCCGCTCCTGGGGGGCCTGCCCGTACGCCTCCTGCCGCGGGTGCCCGTCCTGCCCGTACCCGCCGTCCGCACCCTCACGCCGACCACCGCCGCTGCCCGGCGTGCCCATAGCTCTCTCCGCTCCCGCTGCACCGGGTGGCCCCTCGGCGCCACCGCCACCGCCGCCCGCAACGGATACCTTCTCATCCGCGGCGGCCCGGCACGTCCCCGCGCCCGCCGCGGACGGGAGTGGTGCCACTGGGCGTTCCGGCAAGGCGAGTTGGGCCGTGGACGCCGCCCGTGAGGTGCCCGGCGCCGGCGTTGCCGAACGCTCGTGCCCCGCGGGCGCAAGTAGGGGGTGAGGCCGGAACGGTCCGGTCTGCGAGGGAGGGGTGATGAGGTTTCTGCGCAAGGCGGGGGAGGGCGGCGGGCACGAGCCGCCGCAGGGCGACGACGGCGAACTGCTGGCCCGCTCGCTCCGGGAACCGGCCGCCTTCGAGGGGCTGGTCGCACGGCATTCCACGGCGCTGCACGGCTATCTGGCCCGGCGGGCCCCTGCCGCCGCCGACGACCTGCTGTCCGAGGTGTGGCTGCGGGCCTTCGCCGGCCGGTCGGGCTACGACCCGGAGCGCGGCACGGTCAGGGGCTGGCTGTTCGGCGTGGCCCGGCACGTGCTGGCGACGCACTGGCGGGCCGCCGAGACAGCCGGCCCCCTGGGACCCGAACCGGTCGCCGACCCGTGGCACGCCGTGGACCAGCGGCTGGACGCCGCGGCCGTGGCCCCACTGATCCGCCGCACGCTGGCCGCACTTCCCCATGCCGAACGGGAGTTGCTCCTGCTCGTGGTCTGGGAGCAGCTCACGCCGGCGGAGGCCGCGGCCGTGGTCGGGGTGCCGCAGGGCACCGCCCGATCCCGGCTGCACCGGGCCCGCACCCGGCTGCGCGAGGCACTCGACCAGCCCTCCCCGACCAGCCTGACAGGAGAATCCGCATGAGCACCGACGCATGGAACCAGTGGCCGGACCGCGCTGTCGACGGCACCGGCCGCCCCGAACTGGACGCGCTGGCCGCCTCCGGCGAGGTGGCCCCGCCGTCCACCGCGACCGTGGCCGTGGCGCGGGCCGCGCTGCGCGCCGCCGTCGAGCGCGAGGAGCAGGCGGCGGCCGTCCCGGCCGTCCGGCGCCGGATCGGAAGGCCGCGCCGCTGGATCGCCGCGGGCGTGGCGGTGGCGGCCGTCGCCACCGGAGCGGCCGTGATCCCGGTGGTGGACATCGGCGGCCGGACCGCGGCACGTGCCTCCGCGGCGACGTTCCTCGACCGGACGGCGGGCCGCGCGGCGGCGGCCGCCCCGCACCAGGGGACGTACTGGAAGGTGGAGACCGTACTGAACGCCGTCGGCGTCGCCGACCGCCGGACGACCTGGTACATCAACCGGGACACCTCCCGCTTCGTCGCCGAAGTGGGCACGGCGCCGACCCCGCTCACCGGCTACACCGTCGGGCCGTGGAAGTGGGGTTCCGGCCGGACCGCGGTGACCTGGGACCAGCTGAGCCACCTGCCGACCGGCACGGCGGCGCTGCGGAAGCGGCTGACCGGCAGCGGAGGCGCCCACGAGCTGTTCCGCACCGTCGGTTCGCTGCTCGCCACCTCGCCGGCGGATCCCGCGTTGCGCGCGGCGCTGTTCCGGGTGCTGGCCGGCACCCCCGGCATCCACCTCGACGGCACCGCGACGGACAGCCGCGGGCGGAGCGGCACCATGGTCAGCGTCGGCTACACGACCGGCGGGAGCGACCGCCTGCTGATCGACCCGCGCACAGCAGCGCTTCTCGAGGGGACGTACAAGCAGGGGAGCCTGCGCACCACGTACGTCTTCGCCGGCTGGACGAGCAGGATCGGCTGACCCGGCACGATCGGCTGTTCCCGCGACGCTCCCGGCGGCGGGTGGGACGCCGCCGGGAGCGATCAGGGCCGGGCGGGCCCGTCGCCGCGCCTTCGTCAGCCGCCGCCGTCGGAGGACTCCGCTTCGATGATCCGCCGCACGGCGTGCGCGGACCACGTCTCCCGCGTGAGGGCGCGGATCGACCGGCGCAGCTCCTTCTTGTTGCCGGTGTCCGGCACGATCCTGCGGGAGAGGTCGATGGCGCCCGCGAGGGCCGCGAGCGTGCGGCTCCGCGGGTCGGGGAAGCCCAGTTTGGCGGCGCCCTGGAAGTCCGCCAGCACGTGACGGGCCAGGTCGAGGTCGGTCAGGTGGTAGGAGCGCGAGCGGAAGAGGCCGAGCACCCGGCGCGACTCGATCCGGAGGACGCCGCGTTGCACCAGCCGCTCGGCGCAGGATTCGCTCACGGCGCCGGCGTGCCGGCTGATCCAGCGCCGCGTCCGTACCGGCTTGTCGGCGCGCAGCAGCGCCAGGCCCGCGTCGAAGAGGGGGTCGCCGGCCGCGGGCCCGGCGAGCGCCACCACCTTGCCCCGGTTCTCGGCGACGCGCCCGCGCCACTCCAGCTCGGAGAGCAGCGCGCCGGCCATCCCGTAATGGAGATGGTGGCGCAGGACGAGCCCCTTGGCCCGGCCCGGGTTGATCCCGAGGACCATCAACTCCTCGGGCAGGGTCAGCATGTGCGTGTTCATCGGATCGCCCTCCTGCGCGGCGGGACGCGTCCCCGACGCGATCCCGCCGGGTGACCGCAGCCTACGAGGCGGGCGTACCCGTTCCTTCGCCGTACCGTCCCGACCCCGTCACGGCGCCACCCCGGTACCGGCGTCCCTCTGAGGGCCTCTCCGGCGGATCCTGCCGGGCCCGCGACGCCCGGTACCGCACCTCCCAGCGTTGTCGAATCATCCATGGACGACCCGGTACGAGGAGGATTCTCCGCCTTGCGATGCACGGCACCGGACGCCGCGAGCTCGACCGGCAAGATCCGCCGGACAGGCCCTAGTCGGGGTTGTCGGCCCAGGCGATCAGCAGGCTCGGCCCGTAGAGCTCGGCGAACACCAGGAGCGCGAGCCCCCCGGTCAGCACGACGATCGTGATCTTCGCGCGTCGCGACACGTGGACCACCCTCTCTCCGAATGTCCTTCGTACGGTGGTGACTTGAGTCTATGGACCGTGCCCCCCGGCCGCTGCGGTCCGGACCTCCGTACTTCACCGGGGCGGCATCCCGGGAGCGTCCGGCGTGTGCGGCGTCTCCGGTTCGTGCGGGTTGTTCGGGGTGTCCAGGTCGTCCGGGTGCTCGGGGGTGAGCGCCCGAGCCAGCAGGAGCGCGGTGTCGTCGTCGGCCGGTCCCTCGGGCGCCATCGCAGCGACGACCGATCCGCACAGCTCGTCCAGGGACCGGAACGGCCGGGCCAGCGCGCCGCGCAACCGTTCCAGCCCGTGGTCGATGTCGGCGTCCCGCGTCTCGACCAGCCCGTCGGTGTACAGCGCGAGCACGCAGCCCCCCGGGAGTTCCGTCTCGAACGGTTCGAAGGCGCCCAGCCCGACCCCGATCGGCGCGCCCGGGGTGACGCCCGCGAAGTGGACGGAGTGGTCCGGGGCGACGACCGCGGGCGGCGGGTGCCCGGCGCTCGCCATGGTGCAGCGCCCGGTCGCCGGGTCGTACACCGCGTACAGGCAGGTGGCGCCCACGGGCATCGGCGACGGCGCGGCCCGGTCCCGGCCGCCCTGGCCCATCTCCAGGACGAGTTCGTCGATGTGGGTGAGCAACTCGGCCGGGGGCATCGCCAGTTTGGTCAGCGTGCGGACCATGGTGCGCAGCCGTCCCATGGTGGCCGCCGCGTTGATGCCGTGGCCGACCACGTCCCCGACCACCAGGGCGACCCTGCCGTCGGGCATCGGGATGACGTCGAACCAGTCGCCGCCCACACCGGCGTGCGTGTCCGACGGCAGGTACCGGGAGGCCACTTCGAGCGCGCCACCGCCCGACAGGCGGTGCGGCAGCAGACCGCGCTGCAGCGCGAGGGCGGCGGTTCGCTCGCGGGTGTAACTGATCGCGTTCTCCAGGCTGAGCGAGGCCCGCGCCACCAGGTCCTCGGCGAGGACGAGGTCGGGCTCGCTGAACGCGACCGGGTTCTCGCTGCGGACGAAGACGGCGACGCCCAGGATCGTGCCCCGCGCCAGCAGCGGGACCACCATCAGGGAGTGCATCCCGGTCTGCCGGACCACCCGTGCCCGGTCCGGGTCGTGGTCCAGCCAGGTGCCGGGGGAGGTGTCGAGCACCGGCTCGAAATGGGACTGCCGGCTCTCCAGCACCGCGGTGAAGGGCGACGACGGCGGGACGAAGACCGGCGTTCCCCGCGCCCACAGCGACTCGCGCAGGTCGGAGTGGACCGAGGCCACGCCGGCCCGGTAGAAGCCGGGGATGCTCTCCCCGGTGGACCTGAGGTGCTCCAGCGGCTCCTGGCCCAGCGGGATCGCCTCGGAGAGGTCGATCGTGACGTAGTCGGCCAGGTCCGGCACCGCGGTCTCCGCCAGCTCCTGCGCCGTGTCCATCGGGTCGAGGGTGGTGCCGATGCCCAGCTCCGCCTCGCTCAGGCGTTGCAGGCGCCCGCGTCCGCGCCCGCGGCTGACGCTCATCACCACCGAGCACAGGCCCAGCGCCCGCCCGTCACGCCCCTCCAGGCGGACGAAGGCGATCCAGCACTCGCGGTCGCCCCGCGCCGCCATCGTCCCCGCCGGCCACAGCTCGCGACGGAGCAGCGGCCTGCCGCTGTCGAGCACCTGCCGCATCGCGGACACCAGGAAGTCCGGGTGCCGGGTGTCGAGCAGGTCGGTGACGTAGCCGCCCAGTTCCGGGTCCCGGCGGAAGACCTCGTGGTTGTGCACCGCCTCGTTGAACCAGGTGCAGCGCAGGTCCCGGTCCCACAGCGCCAGGCTGAGCGGCGCGTGACCCAGCAGGGCCTCCAGCGCCGGCGGGTCCAGCCCGGGGCGTACGGCGGGTCCCGGCACGCACAGCAGCCAGCCGCTGTCCAGCGCGGAGACGGAGAGGCGCACCTCCTCCTGCCGGCCGTCGCGGCGCCGGATCCGCACTTGGCCCGGCTCTCGGCCGCCGGCGGTGAAGACCCCGGCCGGTGCCGCACCGCCCTCGGCGAGCAGCCGCGCGACCGGGCGGTGCAGCACTTCCTCCGCGGCGTACCCCCACAGGCGCGATGCGGCCAGGGTCCACACCGCGACCGTCAGATCCGCGTCGATCACGGCGAGCACGTCGACCGCTTCGGGAGCGGTCCCGTCTCCCCGTAGCGACATAACGCCGATTCTATGACATAGGGGTTGTGGGCCTGGCCCCTCGGGGTGCCCCCCGTCCGCGTGTTGCGGGACCTCGCGGTCCGGCTGTGGTTGCCCGCGCAGTTCTCCCCCTACCTGGCGGCCGGGTGGGGGTGCCCCCGGCGAAGCCAGGGGGAGTGCCCCCACGCGCCCCTGGTCAGTGACCCTCTTTCCGCGGAAGAAGCCGCACCGACCAAGGGGCGCGGGGAACTGCGCGACACGCCACGGCGGACCGCGAGGTCCCGCGACGGGCAGGACGGGACACCCTGGAGGGTCAGGGCGCCGTCAGCTCCGCGAGCTCCGCGGGGTCGAGCCGCAACCCGGCCGCCGCCACGTTCTCCGCGAGGTGCGCGGGTGACCCGGTACCCGGAATGGCGAGCATGTTCGGCGAAGTGGCGAGCAGCCACGCGAGGGCGACCTGCGACGTCGTCGCGCCGTGCCGCGCGGCGACCGACGCGAGGCGGTCGTGCTCGATCGGATCGAAGCCGCCGCCGAGCGGGAAGAACGGCACGTAGGCGATGCCGCGTTCGACGCATCGCGCGAGCACGTCCGCGTCGTCGCCGCGGTGCACGTGGAACTGGTTCTGCACCGCGGCGATGGGGGCGACGCCCAGCGCCTCGTCGAGCTGCACGACATCGACGTTGCTGACCCCGAGGTGCCGGATCAGCCCCTCCTCGCGGAGAGCGGCCAGTACCGCGAACCGGTCGGCCACGCTCTCGCCGCCCGGCCCCGACATCCCCCCGACCCGCAGGTAGACGAGCTCGAACCGGTCGAGCCCGAGAGTGCGCAGGTCCTCGGTCACCAGCGCCCGCAGCTGCTCCGGGCCGGCCTGGCCGCCGGGCCGGCCGTCCACGAGCAGCGGGCCGACCTTCGTCGCGATGAGCAGCTCGTCCGGGTAGGGCGCGAGGGCGGTGCGGATCAGTTCGTTGGCGGCTACGTCCCCCCGGCGGTAGAAGCCGGCCGTGTCGATGTGGTCGACGCCCGCCTCCACCGCCTGCCGGAGCACCGTGATGCCGGTCTGCGGATCGCGCGCGGGCCCGGTGAAGCCGCCGGCCGCCAGCCGCATCGCGCCGAAGCCGAGCCGGTGGACGCGGCGGTCGCCGCCGAGCAGGAACTGGCCGCTCGCGGCGGCCGTGATCTGTGTGGTCATGTCCCCAGCTTCCGGCCGCCGGCACCGCGGGGAGCACCGGATGGCAACCTGTTGCCACGCCGGTGAGCGAGACTGGGAGGGTGACCGACGAGACCACGCTGACGGTGCACGGCGAGCGGGAGCTCGCCGCGCGGACGGCCCGGCTGTTCGGCGAGACGCGGCGCGAGTTCTTCTGCGCCGCCAACGATCTGCGTACCTGGTACGGCTTCAGGGGCGCGCCCGGCCGCTTCGGCGACGCGGGCGCCGGCGAGCACGGCAACGAGGGGGCCGGGCTCGGAGCGGGCGAAGGGCTGCACGCCCGAGGCGAGATCGTGCGCCGGCTGCGTGCGAGGGTCGCGGGCGGGGTGACCGTGCGCAAGCTCTACACGCCCGCCGTCCTGGCCGACGAGCAGCAGCGGCTGCACCTGTTCGACGTCGCCTCCGCCGGCGGGCTGGTGCGCGTCCGCGCCGCGACCCTGCCGCAGGAGGCGATCGTCATCGACCGCCGCGTGATGATCGTCGCCGGCCGGCACGGCGCGCGGGGCCGCGCGTTCACGATCACGACCGCCCCGGCCCTCGTCGAGGGCGTGCACGCGCTGATGCGTGCCACGTGGGACGCCGGCGTGCCCTTCGCCGACTACCTCGCACGCGAGGACAGCGGTCTGGACGCCCAGGCGCTGGCCGTGCTGCGGGCGCTCGCCGCCGGACTCACCGACGCCGCCGGCGCCCGCCGGGTCGGCATGTCCGTGCGGACCTACCGCCGGCGGGTCGCCGAGCTGATGTCCGTCCTGGAGGCCGGCTCGCGCTTCCAGGCCGGGGTCAACGCGAGCCGGCGCGGCCTCACCGGCGCCTGATCCTCCCCGCGCGGGCGGAAAGGGGGACGGGAACGGGACGCCCAATTCCCTTTCCTGCCACGAGCGAACGGTCGCCGGTGCGCCCATGACCCCTCTCAGTAAGGGCCGTTGACGTTGTCGATGGAGCCGTAGACGTGGTACGCGTAATTGCACGCGGCGGTGATGTTCGCGACCGGGTCGTAGATGTTCGTCGAGGTGCCCGCCACGTGATAGGCGTCGAACGTCGGCTGGATGACCTGGAGCAGGCCGATCGACGGGTGGCCGGCGGCCGCGTTGGAATCCCAGAGATTGATGGCGTTGGGATTTCCGGAGGACTCCCGCATGATGTTGCGGTAGATCCCGTCGTAACTTCCCGGGATTCCGTCCTGCCCCATGATGGCGAGCGAGTGCTTGATCCAGCCGTCCAGGTCGTCGGTGTACGCCGCCGAGCCGGCGGTGGACGTGGTCGCCGCGGCGGGGGCCGCGGTCGTGGTGGACGACGACGCCGGGTGGGAGCCGGTGGGCAGCCTCAGCACCTCGTGCGGATGGATGATGTAGGGGCTGGTGATGTGGTTCTCCCGCGCGATGGCCCGCCAGCCGGCCGTCACCTTCTGGGACCGGGAGATGCCGATCAGGGTGTCGCCGCACTTGACGGTGTAGGTGGGCGCGGCGGTGGTGGACGTCTTCGCCGCGGTTCCCGGTGCGGTCTGCGGTGCGGTCGACGGCGCGGACGCGGGAGCGCCGGCGGCGTGGGCCGTCCCGGTCACGGCCGCACAGGTCGCTGCGGTGAACGTGCCGACGACGATGGCGCCGCGGGTGGAGAGCGCGCGCGTTCTGGATGGGCGCTTGGCTGCGTGCTTGGGCATGGGGCGGACCTCGCTCTAAGGATTCCAACGATGTGTTTTTCCGCAGCCGTCGGCCCCCCTCGCCTCGATCCGACCCGCAATTCCGTCCGGCGGTGTGCCGCGGTGGGGCACATTGCTAGCAGCCGGAAAACGTCCCGACAATTACCCTTTTGACTAACCGGAGTAGTAGTCGCCTTTTGCGCCGGCGCCGTCCGGCGCCATCTCGGCCCATGAAATCGGCTCATGAACGCGCTATTGCCACGGGAGCGCGTACTATCCGGCTTCGTAAGTGATTTACGTCCTATGCCGCGCATCACACAGAGAAAGGCGGCTAATTCATCTCGGAATATCCCACGAATCTCCATACATGGGTTATTCCGGCAATTGATACTTTCGGCCTCAACACCGTGAAACGGGACAGAAGGCCGCGGCGAACCCCCCGCGGCCGCGCTCCCGCCGGCGGGGCGGCCCTCCGGGCGGTGCCGTCCGGTGCGTCAGCGGGCCGACTCGCCGCGGGCCGCCGCTGCCTGCGACGTGAGGACGAGCGGGAGGAAGAGGGTGTCGACGATCTCTTCGAGCGCGGCGTCGGAGGCGGGGGAGTCGGAGGTGAGCAACTCCTGCCGCAGGAGGTCGAACGGGAGGGACTTCATCCGCTCGGTGACGCGGGCCGGGTCGATCTCGCCCCGCTCGGCGGCGCGCCGGTACATCGCGTCGATGGCGGCATGGCGTCCCGAGGGGAGCTGGTTGCGCAGGTCGGCGAGAGTGGTGCCGGTCTCCCGGAAGTAGGCGGCGAGCTGGACGCTCACGGCGGTGACGAAGTGCGCGCGGGTGGCGTTGGTGTGCCGCAGGAGCGCGAGCACGTCGCCGCGCAGGCTGCCGGTGTCGGGCGCGGAGATCGGGTGGCGCGCGCCGGCGCGGGCGAGGGCGGCGAGCACCAGCTGCTGCTTGTCGGGCCAGCGCCGGTGGATGACCGGCCGGCTGGTGCCGGCGCGGGCGGCCACTCCGTCCAGGGTGACGTGGGCGTAGCCGACGTCCAGGAGCTCGTCCCAGGCCGCGTCCAGCAGGGCGCTTTCCAGTTCCGCGCCGCGGCGCCGCTCGCCCATGCCGATCCCTTTCCTCGTTGGATGCGATTGCGCATCTTACCGCCGCGTCCTACACTCGCGGCTTAAGATCCATTCTCGCATCTTAGGGGCGTGCGTGAGTACCTCCACCGACCCCGTGTCCGTGCCTCAAGGCGACTCCGGCACGGTGGACCCGGCCGTGTGGCGGCTGGCCTTCACCATCATCGTCGGGGCCATGGCGGTCGTCTTCGACACCACCATCCTCAGCGTCGCCCTGCACGACCTGGCGGCCGATCTCCACGCCTCGCTGAGCACCATCCAGTGGGTCAGCACCGGCTACCTGCTGGCCATGTTCGTCACCATCCCGCTGGCGGGCTGGGCGCAGGCCCGCTTCGGCGGCAAGCGCCTGTGGATCGCCGCTCTGGGCGTCTTCGGCCTCGGATCCGTGCTCTGCGCGCTGGCCTGGAACGCGCCGAGCCTGATCGGCTTCCGGGTCGTCCAGGGCATCGGCGGCGGCATCATGATGCCGCTGATGACCACGCTGATCATGCAGGCAGCCAAGGGCCGCAACATCGGCAAGGTCATGGCCACCATCACCCTGCCCGTCGCCCTCGGACCCATCCTCGGTCCGGTGCTGGGCGGCATCATCCTCGGCCTGGGCGACTGGCACTGGCTGTTCCTCGTCAACATCCCCTTCTGCGCCGTCGGCTTCTGGCTGGCGCTGCGCAACCTGCCCGACGACCGGCCCGCCCCCGGCGCTCCGCGCCCCCGACTCGACACCGTCGGCCTGCTGCTGCTCTCCCCGGGCGCGGCCGCCGTCATCTACGGGCTCTCCCAGGTCGAAGGGGACGCCGGGTTCGCCTCCACCCGCGTCCTCGCCCCCCTGGTCGCCGGGCTCCTGCTCGTCACCGCCTTCATCCGCCGGTCCTGGCCGCGCGCCGCGGACGCGATCGTCGACCTCAAGCTCTTCCGGCACCGCAACGTCAGCGCGTCCGGCGTCCTCGCCTTCCTGTCCGGCGTCACCCTCTACGGAGCGATGCTCCTGCTCCCCCTGTACTTCCAGCAGGTCGAGGGGCGCGACGCCCTCGACGCCGGACTCCTGCTCGTCCCGCAGGGCGTGGGCACCTTGCTGTCGAGGAGCGTCGCCGGCAAGTACACCGACACGGTCGGCCCGCGCTGGGTCGCCTTCGCCGGCTTCACCGTGGTCGCGCTGGGCACCGTCCCCTTCGCCTTCGTCACCGGCTCCACCAGCGACATCCTGCTGATGGCCGTCCTGTTCGTACGCGGCATCGGCATGGGCGGCGCGACCATCCCCCTGACCAGCGCGATGTACGTCGGCCTCAAGCCCGCCGAGGTGCCGCACGCCAGCATCCTGCAGCGGGTGGTCCAGCAGCTCGGCGGCTCGGTCGGCACCGCCGCCCTCGCCGTCGTCCTCCAGCACGCGCTGGCCGGCGCCAGGACCCGCGCCGATCTCGCGGACGGCTTCGGCACCGCCTTCTGGTGGGCCACCGCCTTCACCGCCGTCGGCATCCCCCTGACCCTGCTCCTCCCGGGCCGGACCAGGACACCCGCCGCGCCCGGCGGGAAGTCCGCCGACGCCGGGAACCGGGCCGCCGGCGAAGGGGTGCCCGCGCCGCGCCCGTGACCGCCGGCGATCCCGGGGTGCCCGCGCCGCGCGCCTGACCGCCGTCTCGCGCGCTCCGGTCCTCCGAAACGGGCGGCCCGCACGGCACGTTGAGGTGCCGAGATGCGACGTCGTGCGCCCGCCCGGCGTCTTGACGCCGCCCTCTGTGAGCGCTAACAATACCCGGAAGGTGATCGGAGGAGCATGTCGCAGACCGCGAGGAACGACCAGACCCGGCGCGCGCCCACGATGGCGGACGTCGCGCAGGTGGCGGGGGTGTCCCACCAGACGGTCTCCCGCGTGCTGAGCAACCATCCCAACGTGCGGGAGTCCACCCGGGCCGAAGTACAGCGCGCCATCGAGCAGTTGGGCTACCGGCGCAACTCGTCGGCCCGCGCCCTGGTGACGCGGCGGACCCTGGCGCTGGGCGTCGTGGCGTGCAACCCGACGCTCTTCGGGCCGTCCAGCACCATGTTCGGCCTGGAGGAGGCGGCCCGCGACGAGGGCTACATGGTCTCCTCCGTCACCCTGCGCACGTACACCGCCCCCGCGCTGAAGGACGCGATCGACCAGCTCAGCGACTGGGGGGTGGAGGGGATCGTCGTGATAGTGCCGCACCGCGCGGCGGTCGGGGCCCTCGCCGAGCTGAAACTGCCCTTCCCGGTGGTCACGGTGGAAGGGGGCCACTCGCTGCCGATCGCCGGTGTCTCGGTGGACCAGGAACTCGGCGCCCGCCTGGTGACCGGCCACCTGCTGGAGGCCGGGCACCGGACCGTGTGGCACGTGGCCGGACCGCCGGACTGGCTGGAGGCCGGGGCCCGCACCCAGGGATGGCGGGCGACCCTGGAGGAGGCCGGGGCGGAGGTACCGCCGCCGCTGGCCGGCGACTGGACGCCGCTGTCGGGCTACCGCGCCGGCCAGGAACTCGTCGGCCGGATGACGGGGGTGGGCGCGCGCGGTGGCGCGCTGCCGGTGACCGCGGTGTTCGTGGCCAACGACCAGATGGCGCTGGGCGTGCTGCGCGCCTTCCGGGAGGCGGGCCTGTCCGTGCCCGGCAAGGTCGCGATAGCGGGCTTCGACGACATTCCGGAGGCGGAGTTCTTCGCACCGCCGCTCACCACGGTCCGGCAGGACTTCGCCGCGGTCGGCCAGGCCAGCATCCGCATGCTCATCGACCAGCTGGAGTCCGGTGTCGTCCGCCCGGACGAACGCGTGGTGATCGAACCGCGGTTGATCGTCCGCGGCAGCAGCACCCCGACCTGAACGGACACGGCAGCTCCCCGACCCGAACGGACACGGCAACCCGCACGTCAGTCCCGCCGGCCCACGCCGGTCGGCCCCGTCCCCTCGTCCTCCCAGCGATCCCCGCGACATCAGCGACCTCGGCGGACGTCCCGCACGGGCGCCCGGCACGAGATGCCGGCTCCGGCGGTCCTCCGGCCCGGGAGCCACCAACGGCCGTACGTCTGGAGACCACATGACAACCGATCCGCCCGCCGTCACCGTCGGTGTCGACTTCGGCACGCTGTCCGGGCGCGCCCTCGTCGTCGCGGTCGAGGACGGCCGGGAGCTGGGCAGCGCCGTGCACGAGTACCCCCACGGCGTGGTCGAGCACCGCCTGCCGGGCGGGCCGGAGCTGCCCGCCGACTGGGCGCTGCAGGTGCCGCAGGACTGGCGCGAGGTGCTGCGCCGGGCCGTCCCGGAGGCCCTGGCCGCAGCCGGTGTGATGCCCCGTCAGGTCGTCGGCGTCGGCACCGACTTCACCGCCTGCACCGTCCTGCCCGCGACGTGGGACGGCACCCCGCTGTGCGAACTGCCCGCGTACGCCGCCCGGCCGCACGCCTATCCCAAACTGTGGCGCCACCACGCCGCCCAGCCCGAGGCCGACCTGATCGTGCGCCGGGCCGAGGAGTCCGGGCAGCCGTGGTTGGCCCGCTACGGCGGGCGGATCTCCAGCGAGTGGCAGTACGCCAAGGCGCTCCAGGTGCTGCACGAGGACCGGGAGGTCTACGACGCCGCCGACCGGTGGATCGAGGCCGCCGACTGGATCGTCTGGCAGCTGACCGGCGCCGAGAACCGGAACATGTGCACGGCCGGCTACAAGGGCATCCACCAGGACGGCGGTTACCCTGACGCGGACTTCCTCGCCTCGCTGCACCCGGACTTCGCCGGCTTCACCGCCAAACTGGAGCACCCGCTGTCGCCCCTGGGGGCCGCCGCGGGCCGGCTCACCGCCCGTGCCGCCGAACTGACCGGCCTGCCCGAGGGGATCCCGGTCGCGGTCGGCAACGTCGACGCCCACGTCACCAGTGCCGCCGCCCGGGCCCTGGACCCCGGACACATGCTGGCGATCATGGGCACCTCGACCTGCCACATCATGAACGCGGAGGTCCTGGCCGAGGTGCCGGGCATGTGCGGCGTCGTCGACGGCGGCGTGGTCCCGGGACTGTGGGGCTACGAGGCCGGCCAGAGCGGCGTCGGCGACCTCTTCGCCTGGGCGGTGCGCACCACCACCTCACCCGAGTACGCCGCCGAGGCGCGCGACCGCGGGGTGTCGGTGCACGAGGTGCTCACCGAGCGGGCCGCGGCCCAACCGGTCGGCGGGCACGGCCTGCTGGCGCTGGACTGGCACAGCGGCAACCGCTCGGTGCTCGTCGACCACCACCTGTCCGGCCTGCTGGTGGGCCTGACCCTGGACACCCGGCCGGAGGACGTCTACCGCGCGCTCATCGAGGCGACCGCCTTCGGCGCCCGCACCATCGTGGAGGCGTTCGGCGCCGCCGGGGTGCCGGTAACCGAATTCACCGCGGCCGGCGGCCTGTTGAGGAACGAGTTCCTGATGCAGACCTACAGTGACGTCCTCGGCCGCCCGGTCCACGCGCTCGCCAGCGAGCAGGGCCCCGCCCTCGGGGCCGCCATCCACGCCGCGGTCGCCGCCGGGGCCCACCCGGACATCCGGGCCGCGTCGGCGGCGATGGGCCGGATCAGGCACCGCGCCTGGGTTCCCGACCCGGCCCGCGCCGCCGCCTACGACCTCCTGTACGCCGAATACCTCGCCCTGCACGACCACTTCGGGCGTGGCGGCAGCGAGGTGATGCACCGCCTCCGAGAGCTCCGCCCCCGCACCGGACGTCCGCACGCCGAATGATGTGAGCGCTCACAAAATACGACCGCACCCGATCCCGCGAGGACACCGCATGGCCAGTGCCGCTCCGCCTCCCGCCGACAACCCCCTCCCGTCGATACGCCGGCAGGTCAGCGACCTGCACCAGGAACTGGTCCGCTACCAGCTGGTCGTGTGGACCGCCGGCAACGTCTCCGCCCGCGTCCCCGGGCGGGACCTGTTCGTCATCAAACCGAGCGGCGTCGACTACGACGGCCTCTCCCCGCAGAACATGATCGTGTGCGACCTGGACGGCGACGTGGTCGAAGGGGAGCTGGCGCCCTCCTCCGACACCGCCGCGCACGCCTACGTCTACCGGCACATGCCCACCGTCGGGGGAGTGGTGCACACCCACTCGACCTACGCCTGCGCCTGGGCCGCCCGGGGCGAGCCGGTCCCGTGCGTGCTGACCGCGATGGCCGACGAGTTCGGCGCCGAGATCCCCGTCGGGCCGTTCGCCCTGATCGGCGACGACTCGATCGGCAAGGGCATCGTCGAGACGCTGGCGCAGCACCGCTCGCCCGCCGTACTGATGCGCAGCCACGGGGTGTTCACCGTCGGCAGGGACGCGCGCGCCGCCGTCAAGGCGGCGGTCATGTGCGAGGACGTCGCCCGGACCGTGCACATCTCGCGCCAGCTCGGCGAGCCGCTGCCGCTGGACCCGGCGGACATCGACCGTCTCCACGACCGCTACCAGAACGTCTACGGCCAGACCGGGCCGTCCGCCTCCCGAGGAGCCTGAGCCATGACATCGTCCGACGCGCGCGAGGTGTGGTTCCTCACCGGCAGCCAGGGGCTCTACGGCGAGGAGACGTTGCGGCAGGTCGCCGAGCAGTCCCGAGGGATCGCCGGGCAGCTCGCCGAGCAGCCCGGCTCCCCGGTCCGCGTGGTGTGGAAGCCGGTGCTCACCGGGGCCGACGCGATCCGCGACGCGATGGCCGGCGCGAACGCCGATCCGGCGTGCGTGGGCCTGATCGCGTGGATGCACACCTTCTCCCCGGCGAAGATGTGGATAGCCGGCCTGGACCTGCTGCGCAAGCCGCTGCTGCACCTGCACACCCAGGTGAACGTGGACCTGCCCTGGTCCACCATCGACATGGACTTCATGAACCTCAACCAGGCCGCCCACGGCGACCGGGAGTTCGGCTACGTGCAGGCCCGGATCGGGGTCGCCCGCAAGACGGTGGCCGGGCACGTCAGCGACCCGGCCGTGGTCGCGCGGGTGCACGCCTGGATGCGCGCGGCCATCGGCCACCACACCCTCCGGCACCTGAAACTCGCCCGGTTCGGCGACAACATGCGCGATGTCGCGGTCACCGAGGGGGACAAGGTGGAGGCGCAGCTGCGGTTCGGGGTGTCGGTCAACACCTACGGCGTCAACGACCTGGTCGCGCGGGTGGACCAGGTGGCGGACGCGGCCGTCACCGACCTGGTGAAGGAGTACGCCGGCGCCTACCGGCTGGCGCCCGAACTCGCCGCGGGCGGCGAGCGCCACGCCTCCCTGCGCTACGCGGCGCGGATCGAGCTGGGGCTGCGCGACTTCCTCACCGAGGGCGGCTTCGGGGCGTTCACCACCAACTTCGAGGACCTGGGCGGGCTGCGCCAGCTGCCCGGCCTCGCCGTGCAGCGGCTGATGGCCGACGGCTACGGGTTCGGCGGGGAGGGCGACTGGAAGACCGCGGCCCTGCTGCGCACGCTGAAGGCGGCGGGTGCGGGACTGCCGGGCGGCACCTCGTTCATGGAGGACTACACCTACCACCTGGCGCCCGGCCGGGAGCTGATCCTCGGTGCCCACATGCTGGAGGTCTGCCCCAGCATCGCGGCGCAGCGCCCGAGTTGCGAGATCCATCCGCTGGGCATAGGCGACCGGGAGGACCCGGTCCGGCTGGTCTTCGACGCCCGTCCCGGGCCGGCGGTGGTGGTGGGGCTGGCCGACATGGGCGACCGCTTCCGGCTGGTCGCCAACCAGATCGAGGTGGTGCGGCCCGTCGAGCCGCTGCCGCGACTGCCGGTCGCGCGGGCGGTGTGGAAGCCGGCGCCTGACCTGCGCACCTCCACGGAGGCCTGGCTGACGGCCGGCGGCCCGCACCACACGGTCCTGTCAGGCCAGGTCGGCGGCGAGGAGCTGGGCGACCTCGCGGACATGCTCGCCACGGAGTTGCTGCTGATCGACGCCGACACCACGGTGCGCCAGTTCGCGAAGGAGATCCGCTGGAACCAGGCGTACCACCGGCTGGCCGGCGGCCTCTGAGTGGCCGTCGTACGGGCGCGGCGGCCCGTACGAGGGAACGCACCTGTCCCGGCCCGGACAGGTGCGGCGCGGCCGCGCGTCCGCCCGTGGAACGCCGCCCCGAAGGGCGGGCAAAATTCCGCTGCGGGACACCTTGACGGGCTATCAGTGAGCGCTAACAATCACTTCCCAAGAGATGCCGGAGTCAAGGAGACAGGCATGGTCGTCGGTCGTACACCGGCACAACCTCCCACCCCCACCTGAGGTCAGCGGCAGTGCCGCACTGCATCGTCGCGCGCCAGGCGCGCTGAGAAGGGGAACCCGCCGGCTCCGGTGCGGCGTCCGGCGTGGACGCCGCACCGAGGCGGGCGGGCGCACCCGCCGGAACCGCGGCCCGATCCAGGGGCCATTCGCAGGAGTACACGGCGCTGCATTTTGTGAGCGCTAACACATCGGCCGCGAGGCCCTCCGTGAACAGGATGATCAGCATGCGCACAAGCCGATCCGCTTCGGTCACAGTCGGACGCTGGGGAGCCGCCGCGCTAACGGTGGCGTTGATCGCGACCCTCGGCGCGTGCAGCAAGAACGGGGCGGGCGGGTCCTCCACGGACAGCGCCAACGCGAAGGACACCTCGGCCGCACCGGCGATCAAGGGCGACATCGCCTTCAACGACGCGAACCTGGCCAAGCTGAACGCAGCGTTGAAGACGGCGCTCGCCGGCAAGGACCTGTCGAAGCTGGACGAGGCGATGGTGGTGAACATCGCCACCGACTACTGGAACGCCGGCAAGTCCGGGTTCACCAAGGGACTGAAGGACCTCGGCGTGAAGGGCACCTACCAGGCGCCCGCCAACGGCCGGCTGGACCAGCAGCTGTCGATCATCCAGACGCTGCGCGGGCAGGGCATCACCGGGATGAGCGTCTCGGCGATCGACCCGACCGCGATCAAGGCCCCCATCGCGTCGGCGAACAAGGCCGGCATCCCGGTGCTGGCGATCGACTCGCCGCTGCCCAAGGACGACGGCGCGGCGCTCTACCTCGGCACCCCGAACTACCAGGCCGGCCAGAAGGCGGGCGAGGCGATGAAGCAGGCGCTCGGCGGCAAGGGCCAGGTGGTCGTGCTCGTCGGCTCGCTGACCGCCTCCAATGCCGTCGAGCGGATCCAGGGCTTCGAGGACGCGATCAAGGGCTCGGGCGTCAAGGTCGTGCAGAAGCTCAGCGACAGCATGGACGCCTCCAAGGCGCTGTCCAACGCCGAGACCGCGATCCAGACCAACCCGAACGTCAACGGCATCTACGGCGTGTACTCCTACGACGGCCCGTCCGCGGGCCAGGCGATCCAGTCCGCGGGCAAGAGCGGAAAGATCAAGGTCGTCTCGGACGACAGCGACCCGCAGACGCTGAAGTTCATCCAGTCCGGCGTCATCCAGGCCACGGTGCTCCAGCAGCCGTACCAGCAGGGCTACACCGGCGCGTACCTGCTGGCCGCGCTGAAGGTGCTCGGCAAGGACGCCACGCTGCAGCTGGTCAAGCCGTACCTGGAGAGCGACGGCACCACGCTCAGCTCCGGTGTCGGCCTGGTGACACAGGCCAACCTGTCGGCGTACCAGGCCAAGTTGAAGCAGATGGGCATCAGCTGATGGCCTCCGCCACCGAGGTGGCCGTGTCGCTGCGGGACGTCAGCAAGTCCTACGGGCCGGTGAAGGTGCTGAACATCCCCGCCCTGGAACTGGCGCGCGGTCAGATCGCCGCGGTGGTCGGGGAGAACGGTGCCGGCAAGTCCACCCTGATGGGCGTGCTGTCGGGCACCGTCACCCCGACCACCGGCTCCATCGAGATCGCCGGGCAGCCGCTGCATCCCGGCCGGCCGGACCACTCCCGCGAGCGCGGAGTGGCCCTGGTCGCCCAGGAGTTCCCGCTGGTGGGCCAGCTCAGCGTCGCGGAGAACCTGCTGCTGGGGCGCCGGCCGCAGCGGGCCCGGTCCGGTCCGGCCGGCCGCGTGGTCTTCGACCGCGCGGGCACCCGGGCCGAGGCGCGGGCGCTGCTGGCCGAGGTGGGCGTGACCTCCGTGGACGTCAACCGTCCGGTGGAGCGGTACCCGGTGCCGGTCCGGCAGATGATCGAGATCGCGAAGGCGTGGGGTCACCGCCCGGTGGTGCTCATCCTGGACGAGCCGACGTCGTCGCTCGGTCCGGTCGAGGCCGAGCGGGTGCTCGAACTCGCCCGCCGCCACGCGGCGGGCGGGGGCGCGGTGCTCTTCATCGGGCACCGGCTGGACGAGGTGCGGGCGATCGCGGACCGGGTGGTGGTGCTGCGCAGCGGGAAGCTGGTCGCGGACCTCACCCCCGCGGAGGCGACCGAGGAGCGGATGATCCGCGAGATGGTCGGCAGCGAGCTGGCCCGCGCGAAGCTGGCCCCGCCGGGTTCGGTGGAACGCGCCACGGTGCTGGCGGTGCGCGGCCTGACCGCGGACGGGCTCGGTCCGGTCGACCTGGACGTCAGGGCCGGCGAGATCGTCGGGGTGGCGGGGCTGATGGGCTCCGGCCGCAGCAGGTTGCTGCACACCGTGATGGGTGCCCAGCCGCGCACGGGGGGCGAGGTGGCCTTCGAGGGCCGGGACTTCCGGCCGCGCCATCCGGCCGACGCGGTGGCGGCCGGCGTCGGCCTGGTCCCGGAGGACCGCAAGGTCCAGTCGTTGCTGCCCGCGCACTCGGTGCGGTGGAACGTCACGCTCAGCACGCTGCGCCGGATCAGCCGGCGCGGGGTGCTGTGGCCCGGCGCGGACAAGGCGCACGCGGCCGGGATCATCGACGACCTGGGAGTGCGGCTGCACAGCCAGGAACAGCTGATCAGCGACCTGTCGGGCGGCAACCAGCAGAAGGCCGTCTTCGGCCGCTGGCTCGCCGCGCAGCCCAAGCTGCTGCTGCTGGACGAGCCCACCCGCGGCGTCGACGTCGGCGCGAAGGCCGAGATCTACGGGCTGATCGACGCGGCCGCCGAGCGGGGGATGGCGGTGCTGGTGGCCTCCTCCGAGCTGGAGGAACTGATGTGGATCTGCCACCGGATCGTGGTGATGGCGCACGGCAGGGCGGTGGCCGACGTCCCGCGCGAACGGTTCGGCAAGGAAGCGATCATGACCGCGGCGGCGGGTACGCAGCCGCCCGTGGTCGTCGGGGAAGGGAAGGCGGGCGCATGAAGATGACAGTGGCTCAGGTCCCGGCCGGCACCACGGCCGGCACGCGCGGGGAGGCGGGCCGATGAACACCAGCACCGCGGCGGCCCCGCCCGAGACGTACGTGGACACCGAGCAGCGCCGGTCGCTGCTGCGGCGGATGGGCGAGACGCCGGAGGTCGGCGTCGTCGCCGCGTGCGTCGTGGTGTTCGTCGCCCTGGCCGTGGACAAGTCGTCGTTCGCCGGTGCGGTCAACCTCCAGGGCATGGGCTTCGACCTCGCCCAGTACGGGCTGATCGCGATCGGCGAGTCCCTGGTCATCCTGACCGGCGGCATCGACCTGTCGGTCGGCGCGCTGCTCGGCACCAGCGTGATCCTGATGTCCTGGTTCAACGTGCGCGCCGGCCTGCCGGCCGGGCTGGCGATCCTGATCACGCTGGCCATCGCCGGCACCGTCGGCCTGCTGCACGGACTGGCCGTCACCCGGCTGAAGATGGCCCCGTTCGTGGTGACCCTGGTGACGTACACCGTCGCCCAGGGCGTCACCCTCGCCATCACCTCGGGCACCTCGATCACCGGCATCTCGGGGGTGTTCGCGGACGTCGGCCAGACCTACGTCGCCCAGATCCCGCTGCCGCTGGTGCTGTTCGCGGTCGTGGCGGTGGTGGCCTGGTTCTTCCTGGAGCGCACCTACGCCGGGCGGCAGGTCTACGCGGTCGGCGGGAACGCCGAGGCGGCCCGGCTGGCCGGTATCCGCGGCGAGCGGCGGATCGTGTCGATGTACGTCACCAGTTCGCTGCTGTCGGCGTTCGCCGGGATCATGGTGCTGGGCCGGATCGGTGTCGGCTCGGCCAGCGGTGTGGGCGTCGGCTGGGAGCTGTCGGCGATCGCGGCCGCCGTGATCGGCGGGGTGAGCCTGGTCGGCGGCCAGGGGCGCATCCTCGGCATCGTGGCCGGCACGATCCTGCTGGAGCTGATCAACAACGGCCTGACGACCCTGCAGATCAACTCCAACTACACCAACATCGTGCTGGGTTGCGTGCTCGGCCTGGCCATCACCGCCGACCGGCTGAGAGCCAGGAGCATCGCGAAACGCGGCTGAGCCCGGGTGGCGGCGGTCCGCGAACCGCCGCCGCCCGCCCGGGGAGCCGACCCGTCACCGGGCCACCGAGCCGCCGGGCCCACCGCGGCGGGGCCGATCGGGTATCGCGAAATCACAGGAACCACCCGACCGGGCGGGACCCGCGCGGCCCGGCCGTGGCGGAGAAGCCCTGCTCAGCCGAGCTGTGCGATGTTGTGGACGGTGGCCGGACCGGTGGTTCCCGATGCACCGGGACGCCTGGGCCACGGCGGAACGACGCCCAGTCCACGGGAGGTTCGGTGCGAGTCCTGCTCATCGCGAGCGCGTTCAACAGCCTCACCCAGCGGGTGCAGGTCGAGCTGCGCGACCGGGGCCACGCCGTGGCCGTCGCGCTGGTTCACGACGCCGCCACGGTGCGCGCGGCGGCCGGCGGGTACGACCCGGAACTGATCATCGCCCCCATGCTCACCACCGCCGTCCCCGAGGACGTCTGGTCCCGGTACACCTGCCTGATCGTGCATCCCGGCCCGCCCGGCGACCGCGGCCCCTCCTCGCTGGACCGGGCGATCCAGGAAGGGCAGACCACCTGGGGGGTGACGGTCCTCCAGGCCGTCGCCGAGATGGACGCCGGGGACGTGTGGGCGTCCGCCTCCTTCGACCTGCCTCCCGCCGGCAAGAGCGACGTCTACCGCGGGGAGCTGGCCGACGCGGCCGTGGCCGCGGTGCTGCGCGCGGTGGAGCGGTTCGCCTCCGGCGACCAGCGGGCCGCGCCGCAGCCCGCGGACGGCCGCGGCGCCAGGCCGTACCTGCCGCAGAGCGAGCGCCGCATCGACTGGTACGCGGACACCACCGCCCAGATCCTGCGCACGCTGCGGGCGGCGGACTCCCGGCCCGGCGTCCTCGACGAGCTGGCCGGCGGGGAGTGGTTCCTGCACGGCGGCCACCCGGAGGACCGGCTGTGCGGGGAACCGGGCCGGATCATCGCCACCCGCGCGCAGGCGATCTGCCGGGCCACGGTCGACGGCGCGGTGTGGATCCCGCAGTTGCGCGCCCGCCGGACCCCGGGCGGGCCGGCCGGGGTCAAGCTGCCCGCCGCCCTCGCGCTCGGCGCCGCCCTGCCACGGGTCCCCGACCTGCCCGCGCCGCTGCGGCTGCCCCCGGGCCGCAGCACGTTCAGCGACATCCGCTACCGCGAGCGGGACGGCGTGGGCCTGGTCGGGTTCTCCTTCCCGGGCGGCGCCATGAGCGCCGGCACGTGCCGGCGGCTGCTGGCCGCCTACCGCTACGCGTGCACGCGGCCGACCGCCGTGGTCGTGCTGGGCGGCTCGCGGGACTTCTTCTCCAACGGCATCGACCTGAACGTCATCGAGGCCGCGGCCGATCCGGCCGCCGAGTCCTGGGCGAACATCCACGCGATGAACGACCTCGTGGAGGCGGTGCTCACCACCACCGACCGGCTCGTGGTCTCCGCGCTGGGCGGCAACGCGGCGGCCGGCGGGGTGATGCTGGCGATCGCCGCCGACGAGGTGTGGTGCAGGAGCGGTGCCGTCCTCAACCCGCACTACCGGCTGATGGGGCTGCCCGGTTCGGAGTACTGGACCTACTCGCTGCCCCGCCGGGTCGGCCCGGAGGCCGCCGAGACGCTGACCCGCGTCCCCGAGCCGCTGGGCGCCGCGTCCGCGCAACGGGCCGGCCTGGTGGACCGGGTGCTGCCGAGCACGCCGCGGGGCTTCACCGAGCACGTCATGGCGCTGGCCGCCGGCCTGGCGGGAGATCCCACGACCCATCAGCGCCTGGCCGACAAGAAGGCGGCGCGCGCCCGCGACGAGGCGGCCCGGCCGCTGGCGGCCTACCGGGCGGAGGAACTCGCGCTGATGCAGCGGGTCTTCTTCGACCCGGCCGCCGCCTACCACGCCCTGCGCCGCGCCTTCGTCCGCAAGGAGCCCCGGCCGGCGGCGGAAGCGGAGGCGGGCGTACGGGTGGAACCGGAGGCGGTTCCCCCGGGGCAGCGGGTACGGCAGGCGGCCCTCCCTTCGACGTGAGCGCCGTCCGGCACGGCGCGGCGCGCGCCCGCGCCGCCCATCCGGAAGAGGAATATCTCCCTCCGGGGAACAGGATCGAGCCGTAGGAGGTTGGCGCACGCATGGCGACACTCGGACTCATCGGCAGTGGAAACATCGGGAGCACCCTCGCCCGCCTGGCGGTCGACGCCGGGCTGGACGTGGTGCTCAGCAACTCGCGCGGGCCGCAGACCCTCTCCGACCTCGTGGCGGAACTCGGCCCGCGGGCCCGGGCGGCGACCGCCGCGGAGGCGGCGGCCGCGGGGGACTGGGTCGTCGTGACGATCCCGTTCCACGCGCTCGGCACGGTGCCGGTCGAGCCCCTGGTGGGCAAGACCGTCCTCGACACCGGCAACTACTACCCGCAGCGCGACGGCGTGATCCCCGAACTCGAGGAGGGCAAGGCGACCGAGAGCCAGCTGCTCCAGCGCCACCTCCCCAGGGCGCACGTCGTCAAGGCGTTCAACAACATCCTCTACCGGCACCTGGGCGAGCTGTCCCGGCCGGCGGGCGCGGCGGACCGCAGCGCCCTGCCGATCGCGGGCGACGACCAGGACGCGAAGAAGCACGCCGCCGAGCTGCTGTCGCTGCTCGGGTACGACACGGTGGACATCGGCCCGCTCGCCGAGAGCTGGCGCTCGCAGCCGGGCACCCCGGTCTACGGCAAGCCCTACGCGGTGAGCAAGGACGGCGAGTTCGGGACCGCGGCGGCCGCGCCGGCCCCCGCCGACGAGATCAGCGCGGCGCTGGCGGCGGCCACGCGCTGATCCGGTCCGCCCGCCGAGGGGCCGGTCCGGGCGACGGATCCGGGCCGGCCCCTCGGCGGGGCAGCGTCGGCAGCCGGCCCGATCAGCGTTCGATGTCGCCCTCGCGGACCAGCCAGACAGCCAGCACCGCCCCGGCGAAGCAGACCAGCGAGCCGAGGTAGACCACCTCGTTGAAGCCGTCGAGGAACCCGTCCCGGGCCGCTTTGGCGACCGCCTGCCGGGACTGCGGGGGGAAGGCGGCGAGCACCTGGTTCAGGTTCCCCGACGAGGCGGCCTCGACCAGCTCGTGCGGATGGCTGCCGTCGGCCGCGGGCGTTCCCGCGGCCGCCTTGCGGACCTCCGCGGAGCCCCTGCCGACGAAGATCGCCCCCCAGACGGCGACGCCCACCGCGATCCCGACCTGGCGGAACGTGTCGTTGATGCCCGCCGCCATCCCGCTCTGCTGTTTGGGCACCACGCTCACGGCGACGTCCGCGATCACCGGGTTGATCAGGCCCACCCCCGCGCCCGCGATCACGAAGCCGGGCAGCAGCGTCGTCCACTCGTCGTCGGGTGAGATGCCGCCCATGAGGTACAGGCCGAGCCCGACCGCGCCCAGGCCGGTGCCGAGCAGCACCCGGGCCGGCACCCGCGACAGCAGCAGCCCGGCGATCGGCGCGAAGAGGAAGCTCACCACGGTGACCGGCAGGTAGCGCAGGCCGGTGCCGAAGGGCGTGAGCCCGAGGTAGTTCTGCATGTAGAGGGTGAGGTAGAGGAACAGCGCGAACAGCGAGCTGGACACCCCGAACGCCGCCAACTGCACGCCGGTGAAGGCGCGTCGCCGGAAGAGCGGCATCGGGAGCATCGGCTCGGACACCCGGAACTCGATCCAGACGAACGCCAGCATCAGCGCCGCGGACGCCGACAGCAACGACAGGATCAGCGTGCTCGTCCAGCCCTCGTCGTTCCCCCGCACCAGGGCCAGCACCAGCAGGAACAGGGAGCCGCTGAAGGCCGCCACGCCCGGCCAGTCGACCCGCGTCGCATGCGGATCGCGGCTCTCCCGCAGCCGCGCGAAGGTCACCACCAGCGTGAGCGCGCCGATCGGCACGTTCAGGTAGAAGATCGACTCCCAGCCCAGCGAGTCCGTCAGCGCCCCGCCGATCAGCGGTCCCACCGCGACCGCCACGCCGATCGTCGAGCCGTAGAGCCCCATCGCCACCCCGCGCTCCCGGCCCGCGGCGAACTCCTGGGCCACCAGCGCCAGCGAGACCGCGAACATCGCGGCGCCGCCGACGCCCTGGATCGCCCGCGCCACGTTGAGGAAGGTCGGGTCCGGCGCGAGCGCGCACAGCAGCGAGGCCGCCGAGAAGATCGCCAGCCCCCAGGCGAACACCTTGCGCCGGCCCAGCCGGTCGGCCAGCGAGCCCGCGGTCAGCACCAGCGCGGCCAGCGTCAGCGCGTACGCGTCCAGCACCCACTGCAGGTCGGTGAAGCTGGCGTTCAGGTCCTTCCGGATCGACGGCAGCGCCACGTTCACCACCGTGATGTCGAGCAGGAGCATGAACGTCGCGACCGACACCGCGATCAGAGTCCACCACTTGCGATCCACGCCCGTTCGCTCCTTATGTCGCGTACATCCTGATTCGCACGCCCACGCTAAGCCGTCCCGCCCCGGAGCGGGTGGAGGTGCGGCGGCAGGGCGCCGGGCGGGGCGGAGCTGTACGACAGTTGGCCGGTTGTTCGCGTGATCTCCACCTGGGCGTGCGGGGTCGGCCGCGTCCCCGAACAAAGGTTCCGTTCGGCCTCCCGCCCGCCGCACCGGACGAGCGGGCCCGCCGCCCCTGCCCCGCGACAGCCGTGAGGACCCATGAACCGCAGCAAGACCACCGCGCCTGACGGAGCCGGCACCTCGCCGGCCCCCATCCGGCGGCGCGCCGCGCGTGCCCGCACCGTGCCGCTCGCCGCCGCCGTGCTGGCCGCCGTCACGCCGTTCGCGCTGGCCGGGACGGCGTCGGCCAGTTCCGCGGCACCCGCCGCCCGCGGACCGGTCACCGCGCAGTGGACGACGCAGACCGTCGCCCGCGGCGTCCAGGTGCGCACCGGCACGATCCGCGACACCGCCGCCGCGCCGTCCTGGACCGTCACGGTGCAGGCCCCGGCGACCAGCCGGCTGACCGGCGCGGCGACCTGGGCCGAGGTGGGCGCGCAGTCCTGGGCCGACAGCACCGCCGCGCGGCTGCGCACGGCCGGGTTCACCCCCCGCACGGAGACCGTGCGGTGGCCGGACTACACCGACACCCCGCACGGCACCATGGGCCTGCGCGTGCGCATCGGCTCCTACGCCGACCAGGCCGCGGCGCAGGCCGCCGCCGCGACCGTCACCGCCGCGGGCTTCCATGCCGTCGCCGAGTGGACGGGCTACGACGCCCAGCAGCCCGCGGACGTGGAGAACATCCACGTCGCAGTGATCGACCCGCGGACGTTCACCGGCACCGTCGAGGGCACCCACGACGGCGACGTGGCGCAGCGCGAGACCACCTCGTCGGTGGCCGCGAAGCTCGGCTCGCTCGTCGGCGTCAACGCCGGCTTCTTCGTCACCGCCGACGCCGACGGCGTCCAGGGCATCCAGTCCGGCATCGCCGCTTACGACGGCGAGTTGGAGTCGATGGCGTCGGGGTCCCGCGCGGCCCTGATCATCGGCGACGGCGGGCGGCAGGTCCGGGTCGCCGACTTGACGTCCACGGTCACCGCCCGCGCCGGCGCGTCGACCTACGCCGTGCAGGGCATCAACCGGGTGCCCGGCACCGTTCGGGACTGCGGGCGCCCCGGCCTGACGCCGAGTGCGCTGCCCTGGCAGGACGTCACCTGCCACACCACGGACGACCTGGTGCGGTTCACGTCCGCCTTCGGCGCGGACCTGCCGACCGGCGCCGGCACCCAGGTGGTGCTCGACGCCGCGGGCCGGGTCGTGTCCACCGGCGCGCGCGGCGGCCGCGTCCCGGCCGGCGGCACCGTCCTGCAGGGCATCGGCACCGCGGCGGCGTGGCTGGACGCGCACGCCACGGCCGGGCAGCGGGTCCAGGTCAGCGAGGAGGTGCGGGACACCGCGGGCCGGCGCGTCCCGCTCGGCAAGGGCGACAGCATCGTCAGCGCCGCGCCCACCCTGGTGAAGGACGGCCGGGTCAGCATCGACGCGGCGAGCGAGGGCACGGTCGACCCGTCGGACCTGTCGTTCGGCTATGCCTGGGCGAACACCCGCCAGCCGCGCACCCTGGCCGGCGTCGACGCGAAGGGCCGGCTGCTGCTGGTCACCGTCGACGGCCGCCTGTCCGGCGGCAGCGAGGGCTTCACCCTTCAGGAGGGCGCCGCGTTCATGCGCTCGCTCGGCGCGGTCCAGGCGCTCAACCTCGACGGCGGCGGCTCGACGGCGATGGCGGTGGACGGCCGGCTCGTCAACTCCACCTCGGACGCCACCGGGGAGCGCCCGGTCGGCGACACGCTCCAGATCCTGCCGGGCCGGCGCAACTCCTAGGGCCCGTCCGCCCCGTCAGGGGACCGCGACCGCGACCGCCCGGCTCCGCACAGGGGCCGGGCGGTTCACGTCGCGGGCGTCCACTCGTCCACGAGGAGGCCGAGGACGGCCTCGTCCGCGAACGCGCCGTACACCCAGGCCGAGCGCCGCAGGGTGCCCTCGCGCGTGAAGCCGGCCCGGGTCGCCGCCGTGATCATCGCCGCGTTGTCGGCGAGGGTCTCGATCTGGAGGCGGTGCAGCCCGCGCACGGCGAAGCCGTACGTGCACAGCACCCGCAGGACGTCGACGGACAGCCCGCGGCCACGGAACGCGGGGCGCAGGGAGATCCCGATGTGGGCGGCCCTCTGGTGCTGGTCGATGCCCCACAGCAGGGCCTCGCCGGCCAGTTCGTCCGACGCCAGCTCCACCACGGAGAAGCAGGCCGCCTCGTCCGACGGCTCGGGCACCGCGTACGGCGAGCGGGCCGAGCCCGGCGGAACGGGCCGCCAGGGGCGGGAGTCGGCGCGCGACCGGGTGGCCACGTCGTCGTACAGCTCGGAGTGCAGGACCGGGACGTCGCTCTCGTGCCGGGCGCGCAGCCCGGTCTTCTCGCCGTGTATCACGGGCCATTGCTATCCGAGCCCGGCGGTGCGATCAACCGGATTGTCGCGCCGACCCCCGTGCGGTGGTACGGCGCGCGGGCCGGGGACGGGTGGGCGGCGGCGTGCCGCGGCCCCGGGCACGGAGGACCGTGCCCGGGGCCGGGTGGCGCGGGGCCTTGGCCGTCACGGACGGCGGTGGACCCGCAGGGAGCGGGTCAGTGGCGCAGTGCCGCCAGACCGTCGGGCGAGCCGAGCCCGGTGGGGGCGTCGTAGCCCTTGAGCGCGGCGCACATCGAGGTGGTGGCGGGGCACTCCTGGCCGCTGCCGGGGATGCTGACGGCCGGACCGCCCACGACGTCGTTGAGCTCGTCGCTGTGGGCGTACAGGCCCGAGGCGTCCTTGATGCCCGCCGCGGGGCCGGCCATCACGTACATGGCCGCGACCAGCGGGGTGGCGGCGCTGGTCCCGCCGGCGTGCAGCCAGCCGCCGGGCAGGCCGTCGCCGGGGTCGGGGGTGCTGTCGTAGACGGCCAGCCCGGTGTAGGGGTCGGCGACGGCGGAGACGTCGGCGACCGTTCGGCCGGGACAGGCGGCGTCATGCTGCCAGGCCGGCTTGTCGATGTGCGCCGAGCAGGCCGCGCCGGCGCCGGAGGGGCGCTGGGTCGGGCCCCAGGCGGTCTCGGTCCAGCCGCGGGTGGTGTCGCTGCGGCTGAGCGAGGTGCCGCCGACCGCGATGACGGACGTGAGGTCCGCCGGGTAGGGCGCGTCCAGCTGGAAGCCGGAGTCGCCGGACGCGGCGAGGATCGGCACGCCGGGGTGGTTGTAGGAGGAACGGCGGGGCGGCAGGCCGCCCTTGGCCGTGATGTCGTTGTCGGTGACCGTGCTCTCCGGCGCGCTGTAGCTGTTGGACACGGCGTCGGCGCCGAGCCGGACCGCGGTGTCGGCGCTGTCGGCGAGGGCGTCCACCGCCGCTCCGTCACCCTCGACCAGGAGGATGTCGCAGTCGGGGCAGGCCGCCGAGACGGCCTCCACGTCGAGGCTGGTCTCCACCGCCCAGCTGACGTTGACAGCCGGCAGCGGGGCCGCGTCGCCGCGCTGGTTGACCTTGCGGAAGCAGCCGTTGGCGGTGGTGCAGGCCGGCAGCCCGTAGGTGGAGCGGTAGACCGCGAGGTCGGCCTCGACGGTGGGCGCGTCGTAGGCGTCGACGATGCCGACGGTGCGGTTCCTGCCGGCGTGCGCCTCGACCGCGGAGGCGAGGGCATACGCGGATTGGAGGTCGGCCGGGCCGTAACCGCCGGGGAGGGTGGCGCTGTTCTTGGCGCCGAACGTCCGGGCGCCCGTCGAGCTGTCCGGCGTCACCTCGGCCTGGCAGGCGAGTTGGCCGGGGGGCGGGGCGGAGCACACGGCCACCGGGGCGGTGGCGGTGTCCGTGCCGTCGGCTCCCGAGGAGGACGGCGAGGTGGCGGTGATCAGGCCGAGGACGGTCGCGGCGACCCCGGCCGCGGCCACCACGGGCCGGATGAGGCGGGTCTTCGTCACGGAGGACTCCTGAGAGGCTGTCATGGTCGCGGTCACCGCACCCGGTAGGCGCTCGGCAGCACCTGGTCGATCCGGTTGCCCTGGCTGTCCCAGGCGGCGAGTTTGAAGGAGACGGTGCCGCCACTGGCACTCGCCGGAACGCTGTAGCCGGCCCGGTAGTCGCCATGGGTGCCGGTCAGGTGCAGGTCCTGCCAGCTCTTGCCGTCGTCGTAGGACACCTGGAGGCGGGCGCCGGAGACCGCGGGAGCGGTGGCGTACTGCTGGCGGGTCACGTCGAGGTCGACGGTGTGGCGGCCGGTGGTGAGCTGGTGCTGGAGGTCGGCGTCGGTGTCGGTGGAGGCGAACAGCAGCGGCAGCGCGGCGCAGGAGTCGACCGGCCCGGCGCAGTGCACGTGGTCCGGCAGCGCCCTGCCCTGGCCCGGGTCGGCGGTGAACGTCCACGTCGTGTCGGTGCTGGGCGACAGGCTCACCCCGTCGCGGACGGTGTGCTGCGCCAGCTGGTAGGTGGCGCGGCCGGCCGGGACCGGCACGCTGGCCTCGAACAGGCCGTCGGAGCCGGTGGCCTGCAGCTCGCCGTTGCGGCTCAGGGTGACCGTGCTGGTCTGGTCGAAGCCCAGGCCGAGGGTGCCGGGCGAGGTGTCGCCGGAGTCACCGATGGCGAACACCATGGTGTCCGCGCTCGCGCAGGCGCCGCAGTACACCGCCGAGGTGCCCCGGTCCAGCTGGACGCTCGGGTGCGGTGCGCCCGCCTCCCAGGTCTCGGCGAGCCGGCTGCCGGGGCGGTAGACGGTGTCCGCTCCGTAGAGGGTGTCGGAGGTCTGCTCGTCCTCGACCGCGGTACGCCAGTTGAGGTCGGCGGGCGAGCCGACGTACTCGGTGCGGACCGTGCCGGGGGTGAGGAACTCGAACCCGGTGGCGGTCTGCGTGCCGGCGGTGGCCGCCCACACCGGCGTCACGTCGTTGACCAGCAGGTCGGTACCGGTCGCTCCGGCGGGCGCGGAGTAGGTCCGGGTGACCGTCGCCAGCGAGGACGCCTTGACCGAGGTCGGGTACGAACCCGGCAGCGCCTGGTAGGAGTTGGCGATGTGGTACGCGTAGGGCCGGGCGGTGCCGGCCGGCGAGGCGAGGTCGGCGGTGGTCACCACCTCGAACCGGCCGTGCTTGACCGGCGCGGTGGTGTTCAGCATGCTGCCGAGCGGGGACGAGCCCATGTCCTGGATCTGGAAGACCGGGCCCGCGGCGTCGCTGGAGGTCGTGCCGTCGCTGCGGTAGAGGGAGATCTCGGTGTTGGTGAGCGTCGCCGGGCGGGGCGTGGCCGGCACCTGCACCTGGTGCGTCGCGGTGCGGGCGTCCAGGGTGATGCTCGTGCCGTCGCCGACCGTGACCTCGGGCGCGACGGTGATGTGCGAGCCGTCGAGGTAGACCGCCGTGTAGTGGCCGGTGGGCACGGCCATCTTCAGGACGCCATTGGTGACGGCGAACAGCTGGTCGGCGTAGGTGGTGTGGTCCGCGTCGACGAGGAAGAGCAGTCCCTGGAAGGCGGGTTGCCCGTCGCCGTCGATCAGGTGCGTGGTGAGCCGGCCCATGGTGTACGTGTCGTGGCCGGCCGGCTTCGCGCTCTGCCCGGCCTGTGCGAACTCCGGGGCGGAGCAGGTCTGCTGGGCCAGCGCGGTGGTGTCGTACCCGGCCAGACCGCTGGGTCCGGTCCGTCCCGCGACGTCCTCGGGGACGAGGTACCGGTGGCCGTTGCTGCGGAAGCTGAGCATGGCCCGCCCGGCCGCCGCGGCCGGGTCGGAGAGGCGGGCGCCGCCGGGGGTGACGGTGGCCCGGAGACCGCCGGGGAGGGTGACCTGGCAGTCCGCGGCGGCGGCCTGGGCACCGGGCGCCTGGCTGAAGGCGGCCGGCGGGCTGCCCTGCGCGGCGGACGAGGGCACGAAGAACAGGCCGCAGGCCGCGGTGAGCGCCAGGGCCCACGTCGCGCTTCTGCGGAGCCCGGCCGGGGCTATGGGTCGTTTCAAGGGGAGGTCACCTTTCGGTGGGCGGGGTCACGGGCCGGTACGTCAGAGGGGTTCGTAGCCCGTGCAGGAGTGGTCGTCCGGGTCCTCGGGGGCCCCGGTGGCTGCGGGTCCGGCCGGTTCCCCCTCGGGGAGCGGCGGGTCGTCCGACGGTTCGGGTCCGGCCGGGCGCCCCTCGATCGGGACGTCCTCACCAGAGCGGCTCATTGGCGCTGAACTCCGTTTGCTGTCGTGGGAAGTGCGGTACGCGAGGTGAGTATGGCCACCGGCGTGAGCGCTGAGCGATGAGTCAAGTGACCTAAAGTTCGGCGCCGGTGCGCGAACCGTTCGCCCGGCGTTGGGCGAGGTGCCCAGGCGACCCGCCGCGACGAACCGGGTGACGCGCCGCTGGTGTTACGCGCCCGCCGGCGGGTCCGCGGGGAGTTCGGCGGCGGTCTCCGCGGGGGTGATCCCGGCCTGGAGCACGGCGACCGCCAGGGCGGTACGGGAGTTGACCCGGTGCTTGCGCATCGCGGAGTTGAGCTGCGCGGCAACGGTCTTGGGCGAGCGGGACAGCGACCTGGCGATGTCGGGGGTGGACAGGCCGGTCAGCATCAGCCGGACCACCTCCAGTTCGCGCGGGGAGAGCCGGTCGCCGTAGCCGCGCCGCCGGCCGCGCACCTGCCGCTCCTCCCGGGTGGCGACCCGGGAGGCGTCGCGCCGGGCGCCGAGGTCGTGCAGCCCCGCCTCGACGCGGGCGAGCAGGTCGGCCGCCTGGCGGGTGTGGCCCGCCGCGGCCAGCATCCGGGCCTGCCGTTCCCGGGCGAGCAGCGCCGGGTAGGGGCGGGGGAGTTGGTCCCACGCCTCGGCCGCGGCCGCCCACCGCTCGGCCGCCCGGTCGGCGGACTCGCGGGATTCGGCGAGCAGGGCGCGGCAGACCGCCAGCGCGCCCGCGGCGCTCAGGGCGGTGCAGCCCCGCAGCCCCCGGGCGTAGCGGGTGACGAGCGTGTCGGCCTCGGCGGTGCGCCCGGCCGCGATCAGCGCCTGGACGCGGACGGGCGCGATCTCGGTGGCCCACAGCCAGATCCCCTTGCGGGTGACGACGCCCATGCCCTCCTCGGTGAGGGCGAGCCCGTCGTCGTCGCGGCCCTCGGCGAGCCGCATGGCCGCGAGGGCGGCGGTGGGCGCCAGCGGCACCTCGACGAAGCCGCGCCGGGTGGCTTCGGCCAGCACGTGCCCGAACTGCTCCCCGGCGGTGCCGAGTTCCGCCGGGTCGGTGGAGGTGGCCGCGGTGAGCAGGGCGGTGACCAGGACACCGTCCAGGGCGATCAGCGGCTCCGCCTCGATGGCGGTGAAGGCGGCCGCGCGCTCGGCGAGCCCCTGCCACCGGCCGCTGTACCAGTCGAGGTGGGCCAGGGTGACCCCGGCCATGTCGCGCAGCCGCAGGTGGCCGCTGGCGGAGGCGAGGTCGACGGCCAGGACCAGGCGGCGCCGGGCCTCCTCGTAGTGCCCCCAGCGCAGCGCGGAGTCACCGATGTTGAGGTGGGCGCGGATCACGCTGAGGACGTCCGCGGTGCCGCTCGCGGTCTCGGGGATGTCGCCGGTGGCGTCCCAGCCGGTGGGGTCGCCCATCTCCAGCAGGGTGGTGATCCGGTCGATACGGAAGGGCAGCCGGCGGTCCACCGGGACGCGGGCCTCGACGAGTTCGGTCGACTTGTCCAGCCAGCGGCGGTGGGCGGCCACCGGCCAGTCCGCGCCGCCCGGGCGGCCCAGCGCGCTCATCGCCGACGCCGCCTCGTAGGGGCGGTCGTCCAGGTCGCCGACGGCGCGCTCCAGTTCGGCCGCGCCGTTGGCGTACTGCCCGGCGTGCATCAGCATGCGGCCCAACTGGGCCCGGACCTCGCCGCGTTCGGATCGGGAGAGGGAGCCGCCGTCCAGCAGGGCACGCAGCACCTGGAGCAGTTCGGTGCCCAGGAGGTAGCCGGAGAAGGCGTAGACGGGGAACTTCCGGCACCACCGGACCACGGCGCCGGCCGGCAGGTCGCCGGCGGACAGCAGGGCGTGCAGGGCGGTGACCGCGGTCTGCTGGTCACCCGAGGCGAGGGCGAGATCGGCGGCGAGCTCGGTGTAGTGGCGCCAGCCCTCGGTGTCGCCCGCCTCCCCGAAGTGGTGCGGTAGGAGGGCGATCGGGACCGGGTCGAGGGCCTCCAGGGCGCGGCCGGCCCGCAGATGGAGGGCGCGGCGCTCGCCGCCGGGGATGTCGTCGTAGACGGCGCGGGCGGCCAGCAGGTGGCGGAAGCGGATCCGCCCGCCGGAGTCCTCGACGAGGGCCCTGGCCCGTACCGCGGCGGCCAGCGCGGTCCGGCCGCGGTCCGCCGGGAGCCCGGAGACGGCGATCGCCACCCGCGGTTCCGCGCCCTCGGCGAGGACGGCGGCGGCGCACAGCATCTGCCGCGCGTCCGGGTCGAGCCGGGCGGCGCCCTCCAGGACGGCGTCGCGGATGGTGGGCGGGACGCCGATCCGGGTGAGGGTCCTGCGCCGCCACTCGCCGTCGCGCCGGATCAGGTCGGCGCGGTCGCGCAGCAGGCGCACGCACTCCTCGACCGCCAGCGGGAGTCCCGCCGTGTGCTCGTGCAGGAAGGAGGCGAACGCGTCGGAGACGTGCTCGTCGTGGAGCATCGAGGAGACCAGCTGCCCGGTGTCCGCGACGGTGAGCGCGGTGAGCACGATCCGCAGATGGGTGCTGCCGGGGGCCGGTTTGGCGGTCAGGCGCAGCAGTTGGGAGCTGGGCGGCACGTCCTCGGGACGGTAGGTGAGCGCGAGGCTGATCCGGTCCGCGACCGGCCGGTTGGCGAGGAAGAGCAGGAAGTCCAGGGTGGCCGCGTCGGCCCAGTGGGCGTCCTCGACGGCGAGCAGGGTGGTGCCGCACCCGGTGAGGAGCTCGTCCAGGGCGCGGAAGAGGCGGTGCCGGGCGGCCCCGGCGTCGTCGAGCGGTTCGGGCGCGGGCGGCAGGGTGTCCGCCCACTCCGGGAACAGCGGGCGCAGGGCGCCGGCCAGGGGGCTCAGGCGCAGGTCGGACACCTGGGTGCGGGCCTGGCGCACGGCGTCCACGACGGGGGCGAGGGTGAGGGCCTCGCGGAAGGGAGGGCAGCCCGCCACGAGTACGCCGGTGAGCCCGGGACGTTCCAGCGCCTCCTGGAGCAGCCGGGTCTTGCCGATGCCGGCCTCGCCCTCGATCAGGACGGTGGCCGGCGCGGCCTCGGTGAGGGCGTGCACGGTGCGGCGCAGTTCCGCCGACCGCCCGACCAGCCGGGGCCCGCGGACCGCGGGCTCGTCGTCCGGCGGCGCCGGTTGGTGTGCCAAGGCCGTGCCTCTCCTCCCAGGGGCTTGCTCGGGCGGCCGCCGGGTCCCCTCCCGGTGCCGGTCCCGTGCCGGGTGGTCGGTCCGACGCCGGACCATTCTGTCCCGCCGGGCCGCCCCTGGCCAGGGGTTCCGCCGCCGCGCGCGGGCGGGCGGACCGGGGGCGGAGCCGCGGCCGGCCCGCGGTCCGGCCGCACGCGGGATCGACGGGCGGGATCGGCCGGCCGGTGCCGCGCCGGGCACGAGGGGGACAAAGGGGACAGCGGGGGCGGTCTGCTATATCGTTCGGACCCGGAGGGCACTGTGGCGTCGGACGGGTTGCGCGAGGAACTGCGGCGGGCCGGGGTGGACGAGGTCGACACCGGCGGCCGCCGGCGGGCCGAGTACTCCTCCGACGCCTCCAACTACCGTGTGGTGCCGCGGGCGGTGGTCTTCCCGCGCGACGCCGACGAGGTGCTGGCGACACTCGATGTCTGCCGGCGCACGGGGGTGCCGCTGGTGCCACGGGGCGCGGGCACGTCGATCGCCGGGAACGCCGTCGGCGAAGGGGTCGTGCTCGACTTCTCCCGGCACATGAACCGGGTGCTGCGGGTCGACCCCGAGGCGCGGACCGCGGTCGTCCAGCCGGGCGCCGTCCTCGACGCCGTCAGCGCCGCGGGCGCGCCGCACGGACTGCGCTTCGGCCCCGACCCCTCCACGCACGCGCGGGCGACGATCGGCGGCGCGCTGGGCAACAACGCCTGCGGCGCGCGGGCACTTGCGTACGGACGCAGCTCGGACAACGCGCTGGAGCTGGACGTGGTCACCGGCGGCGGGGCGCGGTTCACCGCGGGACGGGGTGGGCACGGCGGCCTCGCCGCGGCGATGACCGGGCCGGGCGCCGGGCCTGCCGGCGGGCCGCCGCACGAACAGGCAGCCGCGCTCGACGCCGTAGTACGCCGCGATCTCGCCCTGATCCGGACTGAGTTCGGCCGCTTCACCCGCCAGGTCTCCGGCTACTCGATGCAGCACCTGCTGCCGGAGCACGGCGCCGACCTGGCGAAGTTCCTGGTCGGCACCGAGGGCACGCTCGCGGTGCTGCTCCAGGCGACCGTACGTCTCGTCGAGGCGCCGCGGCACACCGCTCTCGCCGTGCTCGGCTACCCGGACATGGCCGCGGCCGCCGACGCCGTGCCGGGGCTGCTGCCGCACCGGCCGGTCGCGATGGAGGGCATGAGCGCGCGGCTGCTCGACGTCCTGCGGGACCGGCGCGGCCAGGCGGCGGTGCCCGACGTGCTGCCGGCCGGCGCCGGCTGGATCTTCGCCGAGACCGCGGGGGAGAGCGGGGCGGAGGCGGAGGCCGCCGCCCGCGCGCTGGCGGCCGACGGCGGCTGCCTGGACTCCGCGGTGGTCACCGGCGCCGCGGCCGCCGCGCTGTGGCGCATCCGGGAGGACGGCGCCGGCCTCGGCGGGCGCACGCCGGCGGGCGCGCCGGCCTGGCCCGGCTGGGAGGACTCCGCCGTGCCGCCCGAGCGGCTGGGCGCCTACCTGCGCGACCTGTCCGCCCTGATGCGCGGCTTCGGTCTGGACGGCCTGATGTACGGGCACTTCGGCGAGGGCTGCGTGCACGTCCGGATCGACTTCCCGCTCGCCGAACGCCCCGCCGTCCTCGGCGACTTCCTCCAGGAGGCGGCCGCGCTGGCCGGCGGCTACGGGGGTTCGGTCTCCGGCGAGCACGGCGACGGGCGGGCCCGCGGCGCGCTGCTGCACCACATGTACTCGCCGCGGGCGCTGGAGATGTTCGCGGCCGTCAAGGGGCTGTTCGACCCGGACGACCTTCTCAACCCCGGCGTCATCGTGCGGCCCCGGCCGGTCGACGCCGACCTGCGCCTGCCCGCCGCCAAGGCGCCGCCCGGCCGGCTCGCCTTCGCCTACCCGCACGACCGGGGCGACTTCACCGCGGCCGTGCACCGCTGCGTCGGGGTCGGCAAGTGCCGGGCCGACGGCACCGGTTCCGGCGGCGTGATGTGCCCGTCCTACCTCGCCACCCGGGACGAGAAGGACTCCACCCGCGGCCGGGCCCGGGTGCTGCAGGAGCTCGCCAACGGCACGCTGGTGGACCGCGGTTGGCAGTCGCCGGAGATCGCCGAGTCGCTGGACCTGTGCCTGTCCTGCAAGGGCTGCGCCAGTGACTGCCCCGCCGGGGTGGACATGGCCACGTACAAGGCGGAGGCGCTGCACCAGCGGTACCGGCGCCGGCTGCGCCCGCCCGCGCACTACGCCCTGGGGTGGCTGCCGCGCTGGGCCAGGGCGGCGGCGGTGGCGCCGCGGCTGGTCAACGCGGTGCTGGGGGTTCCCGCGCTGGCCGCGCTCGCCCGGCGTGCCGGCGGCATCGACGCGCGCCGTCCGCTGCCGCGCTTCGCGGCCGGGACGTTCCGCCGCTGGTTCACCGCCCGCCCGGCATCCGCCGCCCGCCCGGCGGGAACTCCGGTGCTGCTGTGGGCCGACACCTTCACCGACCACTTCACCCCGGCCGTCGGCCGGGCCGCGGTGCGCGTCCTGGAGGACGCCGGATACGACGTCCGGCTCACCGGGCGCGCGGTGTGCTGCGGGCTGACCTGGATCTCGACCGGCCAACTCGACGGCGCGAAGCGTCAGTTGACCCGCACGCTGGACGCGCTCGGTCCGGCGCTCGACGGCGGCTGGCCGATCGTCGGTCTCGAGCCCTCCTGCACCGCTGTGCTCCGGGGCGAGTTGACCGAGCTGCTCCCGGACGACCCGCGCGCCGCGCGTGCGGCCGCGGCCACCCGCACCCTCGCCGAGCTCCTCACGGCCACCCCCGGCTGGACGCCTCCGGACCTCGGCGACGTGCGGGCGGTCGCCCAGCCGCACTGCCACCAGCACGCGGTCCTCGGCTGGGCGCCCGACGCCGCGTTGCTGCGGGCCGCGGGCGCGGAGGTGCGCGCGGTCGGCGGCTGCTGCGGACTGGCGGGCAACTTCGGCGTGGAGAAGGGCCATTACGACGTCTCGGTGGCCGTGGCCGAGACCGCGCTGCTGCCCGCCGTGCGCGCGGCGGGCCCGGACGCGGTGGTGCTCGCCGACGGGTTCTCCTGCCGCACCCAACTCGACCAGCTCGCCGACCGCGAGGGCGTCCACCTCGCCGAACTGCTCGCCTCCCGCCTCCCGACGACGGGCGAGGCCCCTCCCGGCGGCACCCTCTCGCCGTAGCCGTAGCCGTAGCCGTAGCCGTAGCCGTAGCCGTAGCCGTAGCCGTAGCCGTAGCCGTAGCCGTAGCCGTGCCCGGGGCTCAGCGGGCCAGCAGGTCGCCGCAGAAGGAACGGATGGCGCGGTTGACCAGGACAGGCCGCTCCCACGGCATGAAGTGGCCGGCGCCCTTGACCCAGAAGGGGCCCACCGCTTCGGGGAGGGCGAGCGCGCACCGCTGCTCGACGTGGTCGCCGAGCGTCACCTGGTCCTCGCCGATCAGCAGCAGGGCCCGCTGGCGCACGGGCCGGTCGATCATCTCGGGCGCCGACAGCCCCCGGGTGCCCATCACCACCTCGTAGTCGGCGAAGGCGGCACGCAGCCGGGCCGCGTCGCCGTACGGCTCGGTGAGGAAGTCCAGGTCCTCGCTGTCGAAGGCGTCGGGCGGGCACCACATGCGGTGCCCGTAGAACTCGCTCACGTAACGCCGCCGCCGCTCGGGGGTGTTCAGCTCCGCGACGAGCTCGTCGGCGTGGTGCCCCTGGCGGAGCTGGTAGTCGTGGATCGCGGATCGGGGCCGGCCCGGCGGTATGCCCGCCGCGGTGAACGCCTCGCCCAGGTCGGGCATCGAGTCGTCCAGGATCACCAGGCGGTCCACCCGGCCGGGGTACCGGTTGGCCATGTCGACGGCGACCATCGCGCCCAGGTCGTGCCCCGCGACGACCGCACGGTCCCAGCCGAGCGCGTCGAACAGGCCCGTCAGGTCGGCGTTGAAGGCGTTGAGGTCGTAGTGGCCGTCCGGTGCGAAGTCGGAGTCGCCGTAGCCGCGCAGGTCCGGCGCGACCACGTCGAACCCCGCCTCGGCCAGCGGGAGCAGGTTGTGCGACCAGATCCGGCTGGTGCAGGGGAACCCGTGGACGAGCAGCAGCGGCACGCCGCCTTCGCCCCGGCGCCGCACCGCCAGGCGGTGGCCCGCCCGGACCTCGATCCGGACGGGCGCGACGACTTCTGCGGGAAGGGCCATGCCCCCGGTCTACCCGATCTCCGCGCCGGGCGGGCCCGCATCGCGCATGCGCCCGCTTCGGTGCGGGCCACGGCCCGGTCGGTGCCGCCGCGGGGGGACGCACCGCGGGCCCGCGCGCGACGGAGAGGTCCGCCGCACGCAGGCCCGCGCGATGACGACGCGTCAGCAGCCGTCCACCGGGGTTCAGCCGGCCGCCGCGTTGTCGACCTCGATCCCGTCGAAGGTCGCGTAGGAACCGGAGAGCTTGGTGACAACCACGGTGTGCACCCCGGCGGGCAGCGTGCCGCTGGAGTAGACGGGGACGTCGGCGTGGCGTGCGCCGTCCGCGGGCACCGTGTCGACCACGGTGGCCGGGCCGCCGTCGATCGAGACACTGATGTCGCCCTGGTCGGTGTACTCCTCGCCGAACACGGCCACCCCGGTGCCGATGAAGGTGGAGGTGAGACTGCTGCCGTTCGTCGTGGCGTAGTGGAGGTCGTCGCCCAGGTCGCCGTAGCCCCGGCCGTTCGAGTAGTCCCAGCCGGTGTAGGCGATCGACGGGTCGGTGTCGTCGACGCGGGCCGCGGCCGGCGGGGCGCCGACATAGACCAGGACGGCCGCCGACGCCTTGGAGGCGACGCCGTCGCGGTCGGTCTGGACGGCGGTCAGCGTGTGCAGTCCGTCCGCCGCGCCGCTCAGCGCGCAGCTCCAGGTCCCGTCGGAGCCGGCCGTCGCGGTGCAGCCGCCGCCGCTGGTGTCGCCGACGGTCACGCCGTCGCCGGCCGCGCCCGTCCCGCGCACCGTGAAGGACGCGCCGAGTCCGGTGCTGCCGCCGGCCGGAGCGGTGATCGCCGGCCTGGGCACGTAGGGACCCACGGTGACGTCGGTGCCGTCCGCCCCGGCGGGCACGGTGGCGACGAGGAACCCGGCGGAGACGAACCGGACGTGGCTCGCGGGCTGTCCGCCGAAGTACACCGGGGTGGTGGGTGAGAACCCGGCGCCCGCGACGAGCACCTCGTCCGTGCCGGAACCGGCGGCGGCCGGCGCGGGCGCGGAGACGTAGCTGGTGCGCAGCGGGACGCTGCCGGCCAGGGACCGGTGCGCCGCGCTGACGCCCGCGTTCGCCAGGACGTCCGCGGGGAGGTCGCCGGCTGCGGGCGAGGCGGGGATGGCGGTGTTGTCGCTGACGTGCGAGTCGACCGGCCCGTTGCAGAGGTAGTTGCCCGGCGCGTCGGAGAACCAGTTGCCGGTCACCCAGAAGTGGCCGGTGGACGAGCAGCCGCCCTGCGCGCCGATCGCGGCCAGCGGGTGGAACTCGACGTTGCCGCTGAAGCCGATCCACTCCGAGCCGGCGTCGTCGTAGAAGGCCTCGTAGCGCGAGCCGTCGTTGTAGACGACGTTCCCGGTGACGTGCAGGCCGTTGGCGAGGGTCGCGACCGGGTCGAGCGTGCCGTCCGCCGCGTTCACGTACTGGGCCTGGTGGCCCTCCATGTAGATGGCGCCGCCGTCGTCCAGGACCTGCATCACGTCGAAGATCAGGTTGTCGCTGATGGTGTTGTCGGCGTTGACGTTGGTGGAGTTCTGCGGGTGGTCGGCCTCGTCGACGTGGCCCTGGATCACCCCGGCGGTGATGCCGGTGTAGGGCAGGTCGTACACCTCGTTGTGGGTGATCGAGGTGTGCCGGCTGAAGAGCAGGGTGATGCCGCAGGCCGAGCGGTAGTCGGTGCCGACGTCGTGGATCACGTTGTCGGAGACCGTGGTGTGGTCCAGGATCTCGTTGTCGCCGACGGTGTCGCCGCGCACCAGGTCCGGGTCCGGGGTGCAGTTCGCCTCGATCACCGCGGCCGGCGTCTGGGTCGGGGTCGGGTCGTAGGTGCAGCCGAGGGACAGCGCGGTGGACGCGATCGCGGTGAACTCGTTGCCGTCGACGACGTTGTGGGTGCCGCCGTACATGAAGCTCAGGCCGGCGCCGCCGAGGTCCACGAACCGGTTGCCGGTCAGGGTCACCCGACTCGCCCCGCTGAAGGCGACGTTGGCCAGCGGCTGGGTGAGCGCTCCCCACGGGCAGGTGCCGGCCGGGTCGGAGAAGGTGCACAGGCCCTGGTTGGTGTCGCCGGTCCGGTGCAGGTTGCTCTGCACGTCGGCGAAGCCCGTCGGCAGCGAGGGGGCGTTCCAGGTGGCGTAGGAGAAGCGCAGGCCCGCGAAGGTGAGGTCGTGCAGCGGGTGCGCGAGACTGCCCGCGCCCTGCACCAGCTTCTCCAGCCGCGGCAGTTCGACGTCGAGACCGCTCATCTTCTGCCCGGCGGCCGGCGCGTAGTACAGCGTGTCCGCCGAACCGCCGCCTGCCGTTCCGGAGTTGTCACCCGAGTCGAGGTACCACTGCCCCGGGGCCAGCAGGGTGGGGGCGTTCTGGATGGTGGCGGGCATCTGCGAGGTGGACATCGAGGGCAGGCCGCCGGTGCCCTGGTTGAAGGACGCGATGTCGGTGACGTCCCGCCAGCACGGCTGGTCCATGGTCAGGGTGGTGCCGGACATCCCGGCGACACCGCACCGGGAGTCCGTCCAGGCCCCGTTGCCCGCGGGGTAGTCGAACTCGACCCGGGCCAGCTGCGCCGGGGTGAGAGCGGCGAACCACGCCTGTGCGGTCGGGTCCTTCGCCAGGTCGTACCCGGTGGCCGAGCCGGACCAGTTCCCGGTGAAGTGCAGGGCGGCCGGGGTGGCCTGGGCGACGGGCGCCTCCTTGCCGCCGACGTAGAGCTGGCGGGTGGCGCTGCCGCCGGGGACGCGCGCCGACCACACGCCGGTGCCGCCCACTTCGTGCCAGCCGGTCACCCGGCCTGCACCGGAGATCACCGGGTGGGCGCCCGGCGCGGCCTCCCACACCACGGGGTGGCCCGGCGTGCCCGAGTCCTGCGCCCCGAACTGCCACGTCCTGGCCAGCCGGTAGGTGCCGTCCGTGAGTTCTACCCGGACCCCGGACGGGTTCCGGCCCTGCTCCAGCTTCCGCACCTCGGCCTGCGCGGTGTCCAGCGAGCAGGGTGCGTGCGCGGTGCAGGCCGAGCCGTGGCCGTCGGGCGCGGCCCACAGCACTGCGGCCCCGCCCTGCCCCCCGCCCGCCGCCTGCGCGGGACTCGCCGTCGCGGTCCCCGCTCCCGCTCCCCAGGCCCCCGCGCCCACCAGCACGAGGGTCACCGCCGATCCGAGGAATCTTCCTGCCGACGCCGTCCATTTCATGAGCGCTCCGGGAACCGTCGCCCCTGGGGTTCACCCGCAGGGAATCAAGACATCCGATGACTGCCGCAGCCTGGCACCTGCATCCGGGGGCGTCAACAGGATCGACATGACGTCTCTGCGCAAGATCCCTGCGGGAGGAACGAGTTCGCCGGGCCGAGGGGTCCGATGTCTGTGCGGGGGGTGTGCCCTGTGGGGGCCGGGGCCGCACCCCCCGCGGCAGCCGGGGCCGCACCCCTCGTGGCAGCCGGCCGCACCCCCCATGGCGCGAGCGGCTCCACCGCGGCGCGACCGGCGCCGACACGCGCGAGGGTTGCACCGGCGAATGGTCTGTTTCAGACTGAAAGCGGTTGGGTTCACGCATAAGGGGACAGAAGGCCCGCGGCAGGAGCCGGAGCGGACCTCGGTCGTGCTCGCGTCATGGCGAAGAGCCGTCGGACGTGCCGTTCCGCGTGCCGGACGCCGGAAGCGGACGGGAGCCGGGACGAGGCGCGTCCTTCCCACCCCTTGGAGGGTCCATGCGTGCCGCTGTCGCCACCGGAGCCGACCAACCGCTCTCCGTCACCACCCGTGACGTGCCCGAACCCGGCCCCGGCGAGATCCTCGTCAAGCTCAGGGCCTGCGGAATCTGCTACTCCGACCTCAACCTGCTCGAGGGCGAGTACCCCTTCGCGGCCTTCCCCGTCATCCCCGGACACGAGATCAGCGGGGTGGTGGAGGCGCTCGGCGCGGGAGTGTCCTGGCCCGAGGTGGGCACCGCGGTCGGCGGGCAGTTCCTGCACGACTCCGACGGCACCTGCGACTACTGCGCCGGGGGCGAGCCGATCCTCTGCCCGCGCAAGCGGATCACCGGCATCGTGGTGGACGGCGGCTACGCCGAGTACACCCTCCTGCGCGAGGGGTTCGCGACCCCGCTGCCGAGCGGCCTCGACCCGATCGCCGCCGGGCCGCTGATGTGCGCCGGCATCACCGCCTTCAACGGGCTGCGGCAGGCGGGCGCCACGTCCACCTCGCGCGTCGCCGTGATCGGCGCCGGTGGCATCGGTGCCATGGCGATCCGCTACGCCGTCGCGATGGGCGCCCGGGTCGCCGTCGTCGCGCGGTCGCGGCGCGGCGAGGACAGCGCGAAGGCGCTCGGCGCCGAACTGTTCGTCGCCACGAACGACCAGGACCCCGCCGAGGCGCTGAAGGCATGGGACGGCGGCGCGAACGTCATCCTGAACGCCGCACCCTCCAACTCCACCGCCGCCGCCACGGTGGGCGGCCTGGCCCCCGACGGCACGCTCGTGATGTGCGGCTACAACACCGAGCCGTTCACCCTGCCGCTGCCGGCGATGGTCCTCAACCGCCTGCACGTGATGGCGAATCCGTCCGGGTCGCCGCACGACCTGCGCGACACCCTCGAGTTCTCGGCGCAGCACAACATCCTGCCCGAGATCAGCACCGTCGGCCTCGATGACGCGCAGTCCGTCCTCGACGCCATGAAGGCCGGCACCGCGCACGGGCGCAGCGTCATCGTCTTCGACTGAACCCTGCTTCGACCCCAACCGCGACCGCGGCGCGGGGCGGCGCCGCGGCTTCACAGCAACCCCGGGAGGACCCCATGCCCAAGACCATCCTGATCAGCGGGGCGTCCAGCGGCTTCGGCGCCATGACGGCCCGCGCCCTCGCCGACGCCGGCCACGTCGTCTACGCCGGCATGCGCGACACCCAGGGCCACAACGCCAAGGCCGTGGCCGACGCGCGGGCCTACTCCGAGGAGCACTCCGTGCACCTGCGCACCGTCGAACTCGACGTCTCCGACCAGGAGTCCGTCGACGAGGGTGTGCGCAGGGTGAGTTCGGACGCGGGCCCGATCGACGTGGTGGTCCACAACGCGGGCCACATGTGCATCGGCCCCACCGAGGCGTTCACCCCGGAGCAGATGGCGCAGATCTACGACACCAACGTGCTGTCCACGCAGCGGCTCAACCGGGCGGTCCTGCCGCAGATGCGCGCCCGCCACGACGGCCTGCTGCTGTGGGTGGGCTCCAGCAGCACCTATGGCGGCACGCCGCCGTTCCTGGGCCCGTACTTCGGCTCCAAGGCGGCCGAGGACCACGTGGCCAAGTGCTACGCGGTGGAGCTCTCCCGGTTCGGCATCGACGCCGTCATCGTCGTGCCCGGCTCCTACACCACCGGCACCAACCACTTCGCGCACGCGATGCAGCCGGAGGACCAGGAGACCGCACGCGCGTACGACGAGGAGTACGACGGCCTGTCGGAGGAGGTCACCAAGCGGCTGGCGGGCATCGCGCCGCGCGACGCCGACCCCGCGGAGGTGGCCCGCGCGGTCGTGCGGGCCGTCGACACCCCGAAGGGCGACCGCCCGTTCCGGATCACCGTGGACCCGGCCGACGACGGCTCCCAGGTGGTCAGCGAGGTCGCCGACCGGATCCGTACGGAGTTCTACGACCGGATCGACTTCCGCGACCTGCTGACCGTCCGGACCTGATCCCGCTCACCGTCCGGACCCGATCCGCCTGAGCGTCCGGACCCGATCCGGCCGGCCGCCCCGGTCCGTCACGACGTCCGGCACGGGCCCGGGGCGCCGCCCGGCGTCCGGTGGATGCCGATCTCGTTGATCCGCACGTACCCGGGCTGGCGGTCCGGGCCGCTCTCGCACAGCACCCGCAACCGCCGGCACCTCACGGGTGCGAAGGCGTGCACCCGGTAGGCCGCGGTGTTGCCGGACACCGCGGCCACATCCGTCCAACCGCCGCCGTCCCAGCGCTGGACGCGGTAGTCGCGCAGCTCGTACCCGCTCGTGGTGTACAGGTCGACGCGGGCCACGGTCCGGTCGCCGCCGAGGTCCAGCTCCAGCCACTGCGGCAGCTCGGTGCCCTCGGCGTTGCTCCAGCCGTAGTCCCCGCCCAGCTCGGTGGAGGTCCGCCCGTCCACCGCGCGCTCCGCCGCGTAACCGGGGTACGTGGACGACGCGGTGACCCGCGCGCCGCGCGCCAGGTCGGGCCCGGGCGGGCCGGCGGGCGGGCTCAACGGGAGTTCCAGCCAGGCCAGTCCGACATCCCGGCCCATGTGGGAGACGTCGGGGGCCGGCCGGCCGTCGTAGAACACCGCGAGCCGGCCGCCGACCGGGACGACCGACGGCAGCCCGACGACGTAGGGCGACCAGGCGCAGTTGGTGCGGTCCAGCACCACCGCCTTGTCCTGCGGGTCCCAGTGGTCGAGGTCGCGGGTCCAGTACACCCAGATCGCGTCGGTGTACTCGCCGAAGGCGTCCAGCGCGATGTGGTCGGTGAACAGGAACCAGGTGTCGTTCGCGGGCTCGTGGTACAGCGAGGTGTTCTCGATCTGCTCGTCGAGCGGGACGATCGGTTCGGGGTCGACCTGCCAGGGCCCGTCCAGGTCACGGGTGCGGGCGATGCCGATCGTGCGGCGGGTCGCGCCGTCGTCCTGCCGGGACGCGCTGAAGAACTGGAGGTACTCGCCGCCGTGCCGGACCACCTGCCCGGGACTGGCGGTCGTCTCGTAGTACGTGCCGGGCTGCGGGCTGAACGGCACGACGTCCGGCTGCTTCGTCCAGGGGCCGGCCGGGCCGTCGCCGTGCGCCTTCAGCGTCAGGTACGGGAAGGCGGGGATGCGGTCCGGCGGCGGGGTGGTGTTCGGGGTGCCGAGGTAGAACATGTGCCAGTCGCCGGGGGCGGCTTCGTAGGTGACGCCGTAGCTCGCCGACCCGGAGTCGGGCGCGCCGGGCGGGCCGAGCTGCAGGACGGCGCCCTTCTTGGTCCACCGCACGCCGTCGCCGCTGGTGGCGAGCGACGCCAGCCAGCCGTCGTCGCCGGCGCCGTCGTAGTTCATGTAGTAGGTGCCGCCGTCCTGGTAGACCCACACGTCGCGGGCGCCGTAGACGTCGCAGCGGCCCGGGCCGTCGCCGTGCCGCAGCACCGGGCCGGCGTCGCGGGCGTCGAGGCGGCGGGTGGCGACCGGCCGGCCGTCGAGGTAGGACGGCAGCCACCCGGGTGCGGGTGGCGGGCAGGACGCGGAGCCGATCGGGCGGCCCGGCTCGCCTTGGAACGATCCACCCGGCGCCGGAGCTGCGGCCCATACCGGGCCGGACGCCGCCAGCGACGCGGCGGCCGCCGCACCCGCGCCGCCCGCGATACCCAGCAGGCGCCGCCGGGTGAGACCGGACTCGACCGAACGCTCCATCAGTCCTCCTGTGATGACGGTGAATCAGGCGGTGCTGCCCTCGGGTGGTGCGCTGTTGGGCGGCGCGCCGTTCTTTCGCGTGGCTGCCGGAGCCGGCGGTGGCCGCACCCCCGTACCCCTGCTGAGCAGCGACGAATGGCGGGTCGCCGCCCGGGTCGGACGCCTGTGGGACGCCTGCGGTGCGCCGTACCGCGAGGGCGGATGGGCGGCCGCCTCGACATCCTGACGAGGCGTCAGTCGATCGTCCGCGTACGGGTGCTGCGTCGGCTTCCGCTTAGGTCCCCCGGACGGGATCGCCCCGCGACGGCACGGCAACTGCCTCGGTCCGACTCCTTGCCAGGGGTGGTCGCTGCGCCCACACTGATGGCTTCGGTGGACATGAATCGTTTAAAAAAACGTAACGGAGATGCCGATGCCTGACAACCCTGCCGACACCTCGAACCCGCCCGCCCCGGAGGACCGCACGCCCCAGCGGCCGGGCACTCCGGGTGCCCTGGCGGCTAGTTGGCCGCGGCGGCGCTTCCTCGGCGTGTCCGGGCTGGTCGGTGCGTCGGCGCTGGCCGCTCCGCTCGCGCACCCGCAGACCGCGGCCGCCGCCCCGTCCGGCGCCGCCTCGCCCGCCCGGGCATCCCGTTACGCATCCGCGCAGGCCGCGGGCGCGTCCGGGCCGCCGGCCGGCCTGCGCGCCGAGCACGCCGAGCAGCCGCTCGCCCTCGACACCGCCCGCCCCCGGCTGAGTTGGCGCGCCGACCCCGCCGCGGCCGGCCGGCAGACGGCCTACCAGGTCGTCGTCGGGCGCGACGCGCAGCAGGTGCACGCCGGGCACGGCGACCTCTGGGACAGCGGCCGGGTCGGCTCCGACCAGTGCGTGGACGTGGGTTACGGCGGGACGGTGCCCGGCGCGGGCAGCCGCTGCCACTGGGCGGTGCGCACCTGGGACGAGGACGGCGCGGTGTCCGGCTGGAGCGCCCCGGCGTGGTTCGAGGTCGGCCCGCTGGACGAGGCCGACTGGCACGGCGCGGACTGGATACAGGCCCCCGGCGCCGACCTGCCGTCGCTGACCGGGTCGCACTGGATCTGGTACCCCGAGGGCGCGGCCGGGGACTCCTTCCCGGACGAAGTCCGCTACTTCCGGCGGGACTTCACCCTCGCCGACGCCTCCGCGGTGACGGACGCGACGGCGGTGGTGACCGCGGACGACTTCTACGACCTCTACGTCAACGGGACCCTCGTCGCCTCCCACCCGCAGCAGACCGACGGCTGGCAGCGGGCCCAGGTGTACGACGTGCGGCCGCTGCTGCGCACCGGGGCGAACACCGTCGCCGTGGCCGCCACCAACATCGGCCCCACCCCGGCCGGTCTGCTCGCGGCGGTGCGGGTCACGGCGGGGGCGAGCGTGGTCGCGCTCCCCACCGACGCGTCCTGGCGGACCTCCACCACCGCGCCGACCGGCTGGCAGGACGCCGGTTTCGACGATTCCGGCTGGGCCGCCCCGCTCGACCAGGGCACGTACGGCACCGGCGTGTGGGGGAGCAACGTCACGGTCGACAGTTCGGCCCCGGCGCCCCTGCTGCGCAAGCGGTTCCCGATCGCCGCGCCGGTGTCCTCGGCCCGGCTGTACGTCTGCGGCCTGGGCTACTACGTCGCCTCGCTCAACGGCGAGCGGGTCGGCGACCGCGAACTCGACCCGGCGCCGAGCGTGTACGACCGGACCGGCCTGTACAGCGCGTACGACGTGACGGACCTGCTGCGGCGCGGCGACAACACCGTCGGGCTGGTCCTGGGCCGGTCCTTCTACGCGATCGACAGCCCCAACATCTACTGGGAGTTCGCCTCCTGGATCTCGGACCGGCCCGCCGCCCGGCTGGTCCTGCGCGCGACCCATCCCGACGGCAGCACCACCACGGTCGTCAGCGACGGCGGCTGGGAGACGCGCCCCGGGCCGACGCTGAGCGACTCGGTGTACAACGGCGACATCTTCGACGCGCGCGCCCTGCCCGCCGGCTGGGACCGGCCCGGGGCGCCGTCGGCCGGCTGGACGCCGGTGGCGGTCGGTTCCGGCCCGAAACTCCCGCCGGCCACCCGCCCGCAGATCATGCCGCCGATCAGGGTGACCGGTACCCTCGCGGCGACGTCGATGACCGCGACGGCCTCGGGCGGGTACGTGTTCCGCTTCCCCCGGCTCGTCACCGGCCGTCCCCGGCTCCGGGTGCGCGCCCCCGCCGGCACCACGATCGACCTGCGGTACGGCGAGATCCTCCGCGCCGACGGCACCGTCGACAACCAGGGCGACGCCGGCATCACGCCCGGCGAGATCCAGCACGACACGTACACCGCCGCCGGGTCGGGCCTGGAGACGTGGGAGCCGTCCTTCTCCTACGGCAGCTTCCAGTACGTGCAGGTGGACGGTTATCCGGGCCGGCCGCCGCTCGACGCGGTGAGCGCCCGCATGCTGGGCACCGACCTGCCGTCCGCGGGCGACTTCCACTGCTCGGACGACCTGCTCGACACCGTGCACGCGATGTGCCGCGACACGATCGCCAACAACCTCACCGGTATCCCCACCGACACCCCGATGTACGAGAAGCGCGGCTGGCTCGGGGACGCGTCGCTGTTCTGCGCGCCCAGCGTCGACAACTTCGACGCGCAGACGTTCTGGACCAACTTCCTCGCGGTGGTGGCCGACGACCAGGGGGCCGACGGGAATTTCGGCGACCTCGCACCGGCCGTGGGCCCCGGCCAGGGCGCCGACCCGACATGGAGCACCGCCGGCCTGGTCCTGCCGTGGACGCTCTACCAGGAGTACGGCGACCTCGGCATCCTCGAGACGCGGTACGCCGGCATGAAGCGCTTCGTGGACCACCTCACCGGCCGGGCCACCGGCTCGATCCTCGACGGCACCTACGGCGACTGGTGCGCGCCGGGATACGTCGCGCCGCCGGAGGGCGCGCGGCTGACGTCGACCGGTTCGTACTACCGGTGCGCGGTGCTGCTGTCGCAGATCGCGGGCGCGCTCGGCCGGACCGCCGACCAGACGTCGTACGCGGCGCTGGCCGGGCAGATCGGCGACGCGTTCAACGCGGAGTTCCTGGACACGGCGGCGGGCGTGTACCGCACCGGCACCGGGACGGCGTACCGCCAATCGTCCAACGCCTACCCGCTGTTCCTCGGGCTGGTGCCCGACGCGCAGCGCGACGCGGTCGTCACCCACCTCGTCGAGCGGATCGCCGCGAACGGCAACCATCTCGACACCGGCATCGTCGGCACCATGGCGCTGTTCCCCGCCCTCACCGAGCACGGCCACGTGGACCTCGCCCACCAGGTCGCCGCGCAGCGCACCTACCCCGGCTACGGCTACTGGGTCTCGCTGGGCGCGACCACCCTGTGGGAGCAGTGGATCGCCACCCCGAGGTCGCACGACCACGCGATGTTCGGCTCGATCGACGACTGGTTCTACAAGTACCTCGCGGGCATCCGCCCGGCCGCCCCCGGCTACCGGAGCATCGCGATCCGCCCGTACGTGCCCAGCGGCCTCACCTCGGTCTCCGCGCACCGCGACACCCCGTACGGCCGGGTCGCCGTCGACTGGCGCACCAGCGGCCGCACCTTCGCGATCGACGTCACCGTCCCGGCGAACACCACCGCGACCCTCACGGTGCCCTGCGCCCCCGGCGCCCGCGTCCACGCGTCGCCGGGCGTCACCCCGACACCCGGCGCCCCGGCCGGCACGGCCGCGTTCCGCGCGGGTCCGGGCGCGCACGCGGTGACCGTGAGGAGCTGAGCCCGCGGGTGCGGGCGCGGGGTCGGGTTGCTGCGTGGACCGCAGTGTTCAGCCCGTCCTCGCGCCTCGCCGGCCTGGCGCGGTGCCGCGTCGCCCCGAACATCCGTACCAACCGAACCCCACGCCGCCCGAACCCCGCACCGCCGGGACGCCGCGCCCTCCCAACGCCCTTGCGGCCGGGGCGACATCGGCTCGGCGGGGGACGTTTCTGCCGGTGGGGCGGGTTGGTGGGGCGGGCGGGAGTACCGGATCTTGGGCTTCCGGCTATGTGCGGGACGCACCACGGACACCTCATGGCCCGAACGCGGCAGCAGGGTCAGGTTGCTCCCGACGCGAAGGAACCCACCATGTCCCCATTCTCCCGCAGAAAATTCCTCGGCGCCGCCGCCACCGTCACCGGAGCGGCCGCCGTGGGCGCCGCCACCCCCGGTGTCGCCGCCGCGGCCTCCGAGACCGGCCACGAGCCCGCCGCGCACGGCCAGGACGGCCACCGGTACGGCGACCTCCGCGACATCAAGCACGTCGTCGTGATCATGCAGGAGAACCGCAGCTTCGACCACTACTTCGGCTCGATGAAGGGCGTGCGCGGCTTCGCTGACCGCGCGACGATCCAGCTGCCGGGCGGCAAGTCGGTCTGGGAGCAGCCGAAGACGCCGGCGGTGGGCGCCGACACGCAGTTCCCGTGGCGGCTGAGCGGCGCGAAGACCTGGAGCGGCGCCACCCCGCCGAGCGCGGAGCTCGGCGCGGCCAACTACGGCGGCACCAGCCACGGTTGGACCGACCAGCACGGCGCCTGGTACGGCGGCCTGATGAACGGCTGGTACTACGCCAAGGGCGGCCCGACCACCCTCGGCTACCTGGACCGCAAGGACCTGCCGTTCCACTACGCCCTCGCCGACGCCTACACCGTCGGCGACGCCTACCACTGCGCCGTGCTCAGCGCGACCGGCCCGAACCGCACGTACCTGTGGGGCGGCACGATCAACGCCGACAAGACGCACGGCACGTACACGGCCAACGACGGCGGCGACGAGCTCGGCCGGTTCCTGCCGTGGGAGTCCTACGCCGAGACGCTGCAGAAGGCGGGCGTCGACTGGCGCGTCTACCAGTGCGCGGACGACTACGGCGACAACGGCGTCGAGTACTTCGACACCTTCGCCAAGCTCGACCCGACGCAGGGCGGCACGGCCGCTCCGGGCAACCCCTACTACGACAACGGCGTCAAGAACGTCCCCGAGCCGGTCACCGGCCTCGCCGGCAACGCCGACAACATCAACGCGGCGATCCGCTCCGACGTGGTGAACGGCACGCTGCCGCAGGTCAGTTGGGTCGTCAACAACCAGTTCTTCTCCGAGCACCCGGTCACCGCCCCGAGCAACGGCGCGTACTTCCTGCGCGGAGTCCTGGAGGCCCTCAACGCCGACCCCGAGGTCTTCAACTCGACCCTGGTGATCATCAACTACGACGAGAACGACGGCCAGTTCGACCACGTCGCGCCGCCGGTCCCGGCACCGGGCGAGGGCGACGAGTTCGTGGCCGGCACCATGACCGACTACGGCGTCACCGAGCCGCTCCCGGTGGGCCTCGGCTTCCGCGTACCGCTGCTCCTCATCTCGCCCTGGACCCGCGGCGGTTGGGTCACCTCCGAGGTCTCCGACCACACCTCGGTGATCCAGTTCGTGGAGAAGTGGACCACCGCGCTCGGCAAGCCCGCCGTCTCCCCCAACATCAGCGCGTGGCGCCGCAAGGTGTGCGGTGACCTCACCAGCGCCTTCGACTTCTCCACGCCCGTCTACGGCCTGCCGCAGCTGCCCGAGACCGGCGACCTGGTCCCGGAGACCCGCTACACCCCGCTGCCGGGCGACAACACCATGCCGGTCCAGGAGAAGGGCACCAAGCGGGCCCGCCCGCTGCCGTACCAGCCCAACGCCAACCTGACCGGCTTCGGCACCGGCACCGCGAAGCTGGAGTTCGGCAACGAGGCGCCGTTCGCCACCAGGGCCGCCCACTTCGCCGTCTACGACAACACCCTGACGGCCGTCCCGACGCTGGCCGCCTACCCGGCCGCCTTCCCGGGCCAGTTCACCGTGGGCGCCAAGGGCACGGCCACCGGCACCGGCCCCGTCGGCTCCGGCGCGAGCGACACCGCGTACGACCTGACGGTCACCGGCCCGAACCGCTTCCTGCGCCGCTTCACCGGCGACACCACCGCCGCCGGCAAGGACCTCGTCGTCGAGGCGGCCTACTACGAGGGCGCGGCGGCAGGTCACCCGAAGCTGCGGCTGACCCTGCGCAACAACGGCAAGCAGCCAGTCACGTTCACCGTCCGCCACAACCACTACATCTCCGGCGCCCCGCACCGGGCGCACCTCGCCGCGCACGGCAAGGAGACGTGGGTGGCAGACGCCGTCAAGCTCAGCGACGGCTGGTACGACGTGACGGTCACGGCCGACAGCGACGCCTCGTGGTCGCAGCGCTTCACCGGCCACCTGGAGACGGGCAAGCCCAGCATCACCGGCTGACCCCGGCCCGTCCGCGCGACGTGGGCGGCCCCGGAAGGTGGGGCCGCCCACGAAGTCCGCGCCGGGCAAGGGGACTTCGAAGCGTTCGTCGAGTGAGTCGCGTTCGTCGGGTTCGTCGTGGTCGTCGCGTCGATCGTGGTCGACGCCATTCGTCGAGGGGAGCCGCTTCCTCAGCGGGTGCCCGCCTCCGCGCGGGCGTAGAACGCGGCGAGCTCGTCCGGGTTCTTGGTGTAGACGTCGATCTTCCGGACCAGGCCGTCCTCGACGTGGTGGATCTCGACCATGGTCAGCGGGTACTGCTCGCCGGTGGTGTGGGCCGTGAGGGTTCCGGTGAGCGTCCCGACGACACCGGCCGGCCCCTCGAACACCGCGGCGTCGGTGATGGCGACGTTCGCGTAGCCCATCATCGCGCCCAGCACGGACTGCACGAACACCTCGCGGCCTACGTGCACGCCGCCGTACGGCAGCGCGTTCGGCTCGTCCACGACCACGTCCGTGGCCAGCCTGGCCAGCACGCCGGGCACGTCGCCCTGGCCCAGCGCGTCGTACAGCCCTCGCACGACCTGCGCGGGGCTCTCCGTCACGGTCTCGTTGTCGTTGCTCATCTCGCGTGCCTTCCGGGTGCGTCCCGCGGGGGGACTGGGGGACCGGCCGGCCCGGAGCGCGTACGCCCCTGCACCGGTCGGGCCCCGGGGGATCGGGGCACGCACCATGCAACCGGAGCCCGCCGGGGCGGGGGAGTCCCTGCCGTGAGGGGTACTGGCAGGAACCCCCACGCGCCCCGCGGCCTGCCTACCCTGGACCTCATGGAGAACCGGGACGCAGTCAGCGCATTCCTCCGCTCCCGACGCGAGAGGATCAGCCCCGAGCAGGCAGGTCTGCCGGTGTACGGACAGCGGCGGGTGCCCGGGCTGCGCAGGGGCGAGGTCGCCACGCTCGCCGGTGTGAGCGTCGAGTACTACACGCGGCTGGAGCGCGGCAACCTCCGCGGAGTCTCCGACGGCGTGCTGGACGCGCTCGCCCGCGCACTGCGCCTGGACGCCACGGAGCGCATGTACCTCAACGACCTCGCGCGCGCGGCGGGCCCGGCACCCAGGGCGCGTACTCCGCGGCGGGACGCCGCACCGACGGTACGGCCCAGCGTGGCGCGGATCGTCGAGGGAATGCCGGAACTGGCGGCGTACGTGATGAACAACCGCCTCGACACGCTCGCCGCCAACCCGCTCGGCCGGGCCCTGTACACGGAGATGTACGCCGACCCGGGCTGCGGGGCGAACGTCGCCCGGTTCGCCTTCTTCCACCCCGCGGCCAGGCGGTTCTACACCGACTGGGAACGCATGGCCCGCTTCGCGGTGGGCGCCCTGCGGGTCGAGGCGGGCCGCAGCCCCTACGACCGCGAACTGTCCAACCTGATCGGCGAACTCTCCACCCGCAGCGACGCCTTCCGGGTGATGTGGGGCTCCCACGACGTGCACGTCTTCCGCGACAGCACCAAACGCCTCAACCACCCCGTGGTCGGCGACCTGGAACTCGACCAGGAGACGTTAGGTCTGCCCGACGAGAGCGGCCTGAGCGTGGTCGTCTACAGCGCGCCCCCGCGCAGCGCGACCGCGGACGCGCTGAAGCTCCTTGCGAGTTGGTCCGCCACACCTGACCAGGAGCGCAACGAGGAGACCCCGAGCCAGCCGTGACGGGTGCGCCCGGGGTGGTCAGAACGGTGTGGAGGTCGGGGTCGTCAGCTTGGTAGCCCAGTTCAGCAGAAGTAGTTCTCTCCGCGCGGCGTGACTTCCCATCCGCGGAAGAAGTCGTCACTGATGCGAACCGCGAGCAAGGCCGTACGGGTCGACGGTGCGTCGCTCGGAACGGCACTCGTCCCGTTGCGTGCGCTACCGAGGTGGAAAGCGACAACGGGCGCCGTGCGATCGGCAGTTACGTAGCTGAGCGTCCGGGGACCTCCCGGGTCCGTGGAGCCGAACGTGACGGACGGCGATCCGAACGTGGCGGTGATCTCGTGGAGCGAGTGGTCGTCCTTCGACCAGGTCGCCGCGCTGTCGACGAGGACGCAGTGCTCGGAGGGCGTCAGCGTACGGTCGGGGCGGAGCCAACCCCGACGGTGGGCGTCCTCCCCGTACTGGGACGCGGCGACGTGGATGTCCGGGTCGGCCAGGATCTCCCTCAGCATCGACGAGGGAGCCATGCGCGCGTTCGTGTCGGGAATCCACACGTGGTCCCCGGCCTGCGGTTCGGTTGCCGCGAGCCCGTCGAGGAGGCGCGCCACCGCCGGGAGGCCACCGAAATCCTCGGGCCGGCGTACCGCCCGGTTGAACTGCTCCAGCAGGCGCTCACGGTCCCCGTCGATGCCCGAAGGCACCTGCCGCGCGGCAGCACCTGTTGATGTCTGCTCGTGAAGGCCCGACGCAACGCTGGGAGGCATGCCGCCAGTCTGGTGTTCCCTGCCGAGCGGCGGCAACGATTTTTGCCGTTGCGGGATCCCGGAAAGGCCCGTGGACCTGGATCAGCGCTTCTTCTTCGTGCTCTTCTTCCCAGCGGCGCGACGCTTGTTCGCCTCGTACGCGGACCAGGCGCCTTGGTGGTGCTGGCAACGGGACGAGCCCTTCAACGCGGGATTCCGGCAACTCGTCCCCTGCTGAGTCAGGGCGTTGCACCTCGGCTGTAACTGCCCCACGGTCACTCCTCCGATCACCCACCGAAAACGGATGCGCCTGCCACGATCGCAGCGGCGCCGAGCGGTTGGGGAGGGCGCGCGGCCGGTGTGAAGGAAGCACGACCAGCTCGCAGCGAGGTGCGCTACGTGGGGATCCGCCTGGAACCCGCTTCCGTTGCCTCGTCTCGGAAAGCGGTGAGAACGAGGTGCTCGCCTTCTCCCGTCGCGACGACATCGACCAGGACCGTACTCTCGTCGTCGAATCGGAGGGTGAAGAAGGGGTCGAGCTCCATCAGGAAGTCGAAGCCTTCCTGGTCCTCCGCGGAGAGGCGGGGCTCAAGGGTCGCCTCGCACGTCCAGTCGTCGCCGGTGACGCGGACCGCGACGCGCACTCCGTAGCTGCCCAAGCAGGTCGACCGATTCGCCCACCAGTCAAGGCTCGCGGCGCCCTCGTAGCTGTCCATGGCCCAAGTATCGCGTGCGGCTTGGCCGTTCACCGTTGTTGAGGTTCCGCGGCGTCACGGTACGGCGCGGCTCAACGCCAACCACGCCGTGTACGTGGTCAGCCGCGGTTCTCCACGCGATGCCGTTTCGATCCCGGCCGGTTGTAGAGCTGGGCCGCTGAGCCGAGTACGACGAGGACCAGGCCGACGGTGGCCAACGCGAACCCCACACCGCTGGACCAGCCGAGGAGTTTCGGTAGCCCGTCAATGGCAAGTCCGCTGCCGACCGCGACGCCACCCCCACCGGCCACGAGCGGACTCCGATACTGCGCCGCCCGCCAGCCATTCAGGGTCAGGACTCCCAAGAAGGCGATGAAACAGCCGCAAATGACCATCACCCATGCCGCCATGGCATCCTCCCCCATCAACTCCCAGCGTAGCGGCGGCGTACCCCCGCCTCTACAACGCGCGACCGTCCCCTTTCGCGCCTGAGGTCTCTCCTCCTCTCACTGGGCAGACTGAAGGTGGTGCCGTTGGTACATCGCCATATGGGGGGACGATGCTGGCTCTGCTGATCTCGGTTCTTGCCGTGCTGGTGTCGCTGGGATCGCTCGTCCTTGCGTACGCCTCTGATCGTCGCTCTCAGATGCCGGTCCTGCAGTTCATGTGGGAGACCAACCAGGGGACGACGGGGGAGCCGAAGTGGTGGCTGGCCAACGTCGGCGCGAGCCCGGCGACGAACGTCGTTGTCGCGCAGACCCTTCGTACGAGCCTGGCCCGTGGACTGGATGGCGAGACCTGGTTCAATCCGGTCTCCGTACCCTCGATCCCGGCGGGCGGAAAGCTGGCACTGCTCTGGCTGGGAGGGACCCAGGGCCTCAACTGCGGTTTGGGCGCGAGCTATACGGACGTCCACCGGTTCTTCTACACCACCAAGTGCGGTGACGACGTGTCGATGTTCCACGTCGGCCTGCACCTGCCGCGCTGGCCACTCCTGAAGCTCAACGGGGAGAAAGCGGTGAAGACATGGTGGGGCGTCGAGGATCTGTCCGGACCGGAGTGGTCCCACGCTGCAGGGGGAAGCGTACGTACGCGTTGGTGGCTACCCCGGCGTTTCGGCCTGAGCCGCCGCCTCGGCGGTTGGGCGGACCCCGTTCTCACCTATCGCCCGACCTCAGTTGGCAACGGTACGGAGTGACGCCCACGACTCGGACAAGCGGGCCGCTCGTGGTGCAGGTAGTGGCCGAGAAAGTTGACGAACTGCTGACTGTCGCGTCCGACGGTAACGAATGAGACGAAGGCTCAGCTCACCGGTCAGCCGCATACCCGCTGATGAAGTACTCAAGATCGGGATCGGGCGGGCCGCAGTGCAGGATCTCGTTCACCTTGGACCAGACATCAAGTGGCACGGGGTAACTGAACATATACCAGGGGTCGTCCGGATCGGGGGCGACTACCTCCCGTAATTTCGCCAACTGGTCTTTACCGATGGGAAGCTCGCTGTGCAAAGAGTGATCTCCGCGGAAGGCGGAGATCCTCCACACCATGTTCAGGTCGTCGGGCGGCATACGGCGAGACTATCTGGACTGTCGATGATTTCACGGGTTGAAAGACGGCGGGCAACCAGCACTTCGCGCCGCCGGAACCGTGGGGCGTCACGTCGGCGTCGGCATCGGTGTGACCACCTCATCGGAGCGCCGCGCGCAGATCGCCTGGGTGGGCGCGGCAGTCTTCGGGGCGGCGGTGGAGCACACCACGTGGAACCTGTCGGTGCGCCCACGAAAATACTGCGACGCGGGGTTCGACTCCGGCGGTGGCTTCGAGAGGATGTTTTATCTCCCGCTGATCGCGGGTGCCGGTGTCGTCCTCGGCGTCGCTACGTGCGCCGCAACCCAGTACTTCACACGGAGTGCGCCGGCACCGGTGCGAGTCTGTGCCGTGACGTTGCTGGTGGTCCTGACGACGCTGCTGCTGGGCTGGAGTTTCTTCCCGCTCCTGGGCACCCTCAACGGCTGTCGCGGCGACTCCGGACTCTGCCCGGCCAGCAACATCCCCCCGTGGTGGCCCACCTGGATCCCGGCCTGATAAGACAGCACGGGACGGGCCGTTGGTCGACGTCGCATTCCGGGACGAGCGGCGGCACGCGGAAATCAGCATGCGCCTGGTTGAGACCACCGAGGATTCCGGGAAACGTCTGCAGGCAACGGCCGAGTCGCTTCGGTCAGCTGGAGCTCGAATTCCCGTTGAGCCTCAAAGCGTTTCGCGCTCTATTGCAACGAAGCTGGCGGTCGGGCATTCGGGGCCAGCTGCCTCAGCCGTAGAAGGTGATGTGGCAGACGTAGACGCATGCGTGGCGCGGGACGGAGAGGAAGCTGATGAAACCCGACCGTTGAGGATGTCGAACTCGCGGAGGCCGCCTTCCCGGTCGAAGGGACGGCCGACCTTCGTGGAGTCGTCGCCGAGCGCGGCGAGTTCGGTGGCGAGGCGTTCGACCTCGGCGATCACGCCGGGCGGCAGCCCGCTGGTGAGGTAGTCGGCGCTCGGTTGTAGTCCCAGGTCCACTCGTTCACAGGCCGGTCTGCCCGGTTGCCGTACCCGCCCCGGCCACCCTCACCGCCACCTGGCACCACCCCTTCTGGAACGCCTCCACCCGCCAATGGACCGAAGCGTCCCAGCTCACCCCCGGCACCCGCCTTCGCGAAGCCAACGGCACGTATGCCACCGTCACGGCCATCCGCAACTACCACGCGTTGGCCGTCACCTACGACCTCACCGTGGCCGGCCTCCACTCGTACTATGTACTCGCCGGGGCAACACCCGTCCTCGTCCACAACTGCGACACAACTGATCTCTACCGAACGGCACAGAAGGGGAATGGGGCATCTGAGCGCGCGAATGGCCTGAACCCATCAAACCATCCCGTTGACCTGGAAAATGGCAATGATGGAAGTGCATGGTTCGGTGGAAACCGCGAGACGGCCGAAATATTCGCCAAGCCGGAAATGACGACGCACGAAAACTACATGACTCGATTTACCGTCTCCAATAAATTCATGGAGGCTGCACGCGCCCATCCGGACTTCTATGAAGATTCCTATGAGCTCGATGGCCAAACCGTTCACGAGATCGGAATTCCCCACGATCTAATCGAGGAATTTAATCGCAGCATTGTGGATACGGGGTCATGGGGAAGATGGCATGGGCTTCAGCCTGGTCGTCGTGTAAGCGAGGGATAGCGAGGCCTGTATTGTGCTAGTTGTTCGAGCGTCATACAGGGATGGTCCGCTTGCCGGGAGATGGAAGGATCTGAAAATTGATAGCGCAGGACTTCCACCGGAGTATGTCCGCACCTACGGCTACCTCGGCATCCCCGTGGCTGACGGTGGTACCCGTCGTTGCGTCGTATATCGACGGAGTGGCGAGGCGGACGCATATGGTCAGTGGCCTTACGTGTACGACCATGACGAGCCGTACGAGATTCCGTAGAGCGCATCTTGCTTGACCGAATTCTCGGACGTTTGCTAAACGCCGTTAGATCAGTGACCTAAGGAGATAATCCCCGCTGGGTCTCTGCTAAGAAAAGTCGTGGTGCCCCCGCCGATGAAAAAATTCGGCGGGGGCACCGTGGTGTTTGACGGCAACGCTGACGGCAACGCCATCGGACGTCCCCACGGGGTTCTCGTGGGAGCTCCGGCGTGTCGGCCACAGTTCAGCGGACACCCCTCGCAGCGATGAGCGGACCGTCATGACCATTGTCATTGCCGAGAACGCCGCTCAGGGTGTCGATGGCTTGGTGCTGGAGGCGGAGTCGGACGTGGGCGTAGACCTCGGCGGTGACGGCGATGTGGGCGTGGCGGAGGAGTTCCTTGATCGTGACCAGTTCGACGCCCTGAACCGTTCCGGGTCTGGTGGAGACTCTGATGTGCCCCGGGTCTGGTGGAGTCACCTTGCCGGAGAGGTGATGTCCCAGTCCCTGAGCATTTTCAGCGTTGCCTCTCCAGGGTGAGGACGGCTTTGGCGATGACGTGGCGCCGACTGCCGGGCAAATGCGCCGCCGTGGGGGTGGCCCGGTGATCGCCTCGCATGGACTGCGTTGGATACTCAGCCTGCTTTCGCCGCTGTGACCGCGCTCAGCCTGGTCCGCGCGGTTCGCCCCGGCGTCGACCGGTCCCAGGCCCTGTCGGAACGGATAACGCACGCCCTTCATGCGCTGATGGGCATCGCGATGGCTGTCATGGTCTGGCCGCGTGGCATGGACGTGCCGACACACCGCAAGCGATCGTCTTCGCCCTGGCCGCAGCGTGGTTCCTGGTCTCCCTCGCCCTGCACGGGCGGTGGACCTGGAGCGCGGCGGGGGAGCACCGCCCCCCGTCCACGCGGTCCTGCACGCTGTGATGATGGGCGCGATGGCCTGGATGTTGCTGGCGATGCCGGACTCGATGAGCGGCGGCCACACCTCCGCGTCCGCTGGCGGCTCGATGGCGGACATGCCCGGGATGAGCATGGGCGGCTCGGGTGGCGGCATGGCGATGCAGCTCCACAGAACGGCCCGTACCACCGGTGTCGTGCTGCTCTTCGTCTTCGTCGTCCTGGGGCTCTGGTGGCTGTCGAGGGCGTTCTGCGCGGGCCGCTTCACCCCGGCCGGTCCCGCTCCCGACCAGTAGCCGGACGACTCGCTGGCCCTTCGAGGAGCGGTGGACGCGGGCTGCCACGGACGATGGCCCTGGGCATGGCGGTGATGCTCCTGGCCGTGGTGTGAGGGGTTCGGCCTTGATCGTCCGCGACTGGAGGGATCGCGCAAGATCATGGAACGCGTCGCTTGCGGACGGGCAGGATGCTCAACGCCATGAGCGTGCCGTCCGGGCGCACCGAGAGGGGGCCGTTCCAGCCGGCCGACTCGGCGGCCCCTCGCAACGTCGCGCGAAATCGGGAGGCTTCCTCCCGGTACTCCTCGACGCTGCCCTTCCTAATCAGCTCGTACAGGCTGTCGGCCATTCCGGAGAAGGCTTCGACGCGCACGGAGTCGATGCGGAAGACGTGATCGGTGCCGACGAATCGGACACCTCCGACATGGAATTCGGCGTCGTCGGTACTTGATGTTGCGGCGGCCGCGGGTGCCTCGTAGTGCTCGCGTCCCTGGCGTGCGGTGAGGTACTGGGCAGTGTTCCGGCCTCCACCGGAGAACGCGGACAGGCCGGCCGCGCCGGTGCGGGCGAGAAGCTGGCCGAACCAGGCGAGGTCGCCTGTGCCGATCTGGAAGCCGTCGACGTTCCGGGCCCGCCTCCCCGCACGGGCCGGCATGTGGATGGCGTTGGGGTAGGGGACGCCGGACTTGTCGGGGATTTCCTCGTCGGCGTTTCCGGGGGCGTTGGGCAGACGCAGGGGGAGAGCGGCTTCTCCTGGCGACTGGAGGACGTTGACGACGACCCCGCCCTGGCCGAGGATCTCGGTGGACAGCACCAGGCAGGGAACGCTGTTCCAGGGGCCGATCTGCATGCCCTCGGTCAACTCGGAGCCCTTGATCAGCTGCTGGATAGTGGTGCTTCGGGTGCGGCCGGAGCGCTTGCCGGCTTTTTGGTGGTTGCCCCGGCAGGCCACGAAGGTGATCTTGGACGGCTCGCCGGGCTTCCACGCCTCGATGAGGTAGTCGGGCCGGGGACGCCCCGTCTTATTGCGTTGCGAGACGGCCAAAGGCCACCCGGCCCGCAGAACGGTGCTCGCCTCCACGACCGAGACGGAGTGATCCGGATACCGCTCTTGGACGAGCTGTTCCGCCGCTGCGAGCCCGAACCCGACGGCCAACTCCCGCGCCTGCATGGACTTGTACCAGCGCTCCGGCGTGCGGCCCTTGTCGGTGAGGTCCATCGCGCCGGCCCGGTTGCCGTCCAGCGCTTCGCAGAACTTCAGACTCAGCCAGTGCTCGGCGAGCCCGCGGGCCATGCCCTGGCCTGCCAAGGTGTAGCCGCGGGACAGTGCATGCAGAACCTGCCAAGGTGCCAGCTCGATCCCGGTCTCGCTCGCACGGGTGTCGATCGGAACCAACACCGGCTTCCTGCGCAGAGGCTCCTGGCCTTTCTCCCGGTGCTTCTTGTCGAGTGCCGCCCCGGCGGACTCGACGCGCCCGGCGAGTTCGGCGGTGGAGTGGATGTGCAGGGTTGTCGAGCGGCGCAGCGCGTTCATGGTCTGCCGTGCTGTCCTGGCCATGCTTCCCCCCACGGTGATCGCTGACCTGGCTGCCGCGGAACGTAGCCGGAGGCGTCGGGGCGCACACAAGTGCGCATACGGCGCACGGAACCGGTAGCACGAGACGAGAAGGACGGCGGCGCTGAAGGCACCCGACGGGCGCCGGCTCACTCGTAGTCGAAGCCGAGAGGCCGCAGACCATCGAACACGAAGAGCGACGCAGGCCGTCCCCGTCAGGCGATGTGGCATCGCGGCTCACGTCTTCTCACCCCCCTGTGAGCCCTTCGCGCCGGTCCCGGAGGCCCCCCGCAGGGCCGTGTGCGACACCGCGAACGCCTGTCACAACGCTACAAAATCAACTCGCCCACGGACGCTGTCCGTAATGAGCAACGACCCTCGTGGCCTCTTGCGTTTACGGGAGTCGTCGCAGGTGGCAGAGCTGCTGGTGCGGAACGTGGGTGGCGGGCCGATGTGGTTCGCAGAGTGCCCCCGGCGAAGAAGAAGGCAGTCGCCACCGGATGGTCGGACGCTTGACTAGCAGGAACGACTGGGCCAAGGGCGCTCACTGCTTCTTTGTAGGGTTCTCACGCCGAAAAGAGCAAAGGTCAGAAGACCGTGTGCGTTTTGGCATGGACGAGAAAGGCTCTGACCGGCGTTTCCGCTGGTCAGAGCCTCATTTTCGGTGTGCCCCCGGCAGGATTCGAACCTGCGCACACGGCTCCGGAGGCCGTTGCTCTATCCCCTGAGCTACGGGGGCGACGGGAAGAACATTAGCAGGTTGGGGAGGGTGGACGTGTACGGGGTTTTCCGGGGGCCACCCGGCCCTCGCGGGGGCCGGGGGAAGGGGGCGCGAGGGGAGGCGGGTTCACCCGTGGCGGGGAAGAAACCGGCAAAACGCGGACGCATCGCGAGGGGGGCGCCTACGATTTCGGGTGTGACGGGCGCGTCCGGCCGGGTGCTTGTTGTGGATGACAACAGGGTGATCCGGCAACTGATCAGGGTCAACCTGGAGCTGGAGGGCTTCGAGGTCGTGACCGCGGCCGATGGTGCCGAGTGCCTGGAGATCGTCCACTCCGTGCGGCCCGACGTCGTGACCCTCGACGTCGTGATGCCCCGCCTCGACGGCGTGCGCACCGCCGCCCGGCTGCGCGCCGACGCCCGGACACGGGACGTCGGGATCGTGATGGTCAGCGCGGGCAGCCCGCCCGAGTCCGTCAGCGGGCCGGGCGGCGTCGACGCGTACGTCGCGAAGCCGTTCGAGCCGGCGCTCCTCGTGGAGACGGTGCGCCGCCTGATCCGGCGCGGCGGGCGCACCCCCGCCCAGCCCGGCGGTCGGCAGGGCCAGCCCCCGGCCCAGGACCCGGACCGACCGGCGGGCCACCCCGCCGCCCACCCACCGGCTCACCCCACCGGCCACCCCCACCCCGAGGGGCAGCCCGCCGCCACCCCCGGCCCCGGCCCCTGCTCGTAACCGCGGCCAAACCCGCTCGCCGCCCCACCCCCCACCTCGCCTACGCTTTTCCCGTGACCCCCGCCGAGCTGTCCCGCACCGTCCTGATCACGGTGCGCCGTGCCGTGGACGCGGCCGAGCTCGCCGTGGAGGTGCCCGAGAAGGTCCTGGTGCAGCGCCCGCCGCGCGCGGGATGCGGGGACTACGCGACGAACGTGGCGCTCCAGCTGGCCGGGCCGGCCGGGCGCAGCCCGCACGAGGTCGCCGAGATCCTGCGCCGCCGGCTGGCCCGGGAGCCGGGCATCGCGGGCGTACGCATCGCGGGCGCCGGCTTCCTCAACATCACGCTCAGCTCGCGCGCGTACGACGTGGTGGTACGCCAGGTGCGCGAGCAGCGAGAGGCGTACGGACGCGGCGAGGGGCTCGGCGACGAGCGGCTCACCGTGGCCGCCGCGGACGGCGCCGTACGCGGCCTGCTCGTCGCCGAGGTGGTGAACGGCCTGCTGCGGGCCGCCGGCGCGCACCCGGTCGACCCCGGCACCCCGCCCGAGCGCCTCGACGTGGCCGAACCGGCGGAGCCGTCCCGCACGGCCCCCACCCCCCTCACCTTCGCCGCCCTCGCATCCACGCTCGGCTCCGACGCCGCCCGCTGGGCGCTGCTCCGCCCGCCGGCCGAGGACGCGCCGCGGCTCGACCCGGACGCCCGCGCCGCCCTCCTCACCCAGCGCGAGGCCAACCCCCTCTTCCGGGTCCGCTATGCCCACGCCCGCACCCGCGCCCTGCTCCGCAACGCCCACGACCTGGACATCCCGGACAGTGTCGACCAGGACGCGTGTACGGTCGAAGGGGTGGCCACGGACCGCGCTCCCGCCACCGCTGCCCCCGACAGCGGCGACCCCGCACTCCCAGCTCCGAGCGACCCGACCCCTCCGTACCACCCCGCGGAGACCGAACTCCTCGGCCTGATCGCCGACTTCCCCCGTGTCGTGGAGAGCGCCGCCCGCCGCCGCGGGCCGGACCGGGTGGCCCGCCACCTGGAGCGGCTCGCCGACGCGTTCGCCCGTTTCCACGACGAGTGCGGCGTGCTGCCGAAGGGCGACGAGAAACCCTCGGCCGTCCACGCGGCACGGCTCCGCCTCACCGACGCGGCGGGCATCGTGCTGGCGAACGGCCTGCACCAGCTCGGGATCAGCGCCCCCGACCGGATCTGACCCCGACCGGACCGGCACGACCCCGAACGGCCCGGCCCGACCCTGGTGCGCCCGGGTCCGAGCCGTTCCGACCCGGACCCGGGCGGACGGAGCCCGACCTCCCGGGCCCGGCCGGACCACCCCCACCCGACACCGAACGATCCCGAACCCGAACCGCCCCCGCACCCCCGCACCCCCGCACCCCCTACGAACCCTCACCCCGCCCGTACGCCCGAGGAAGTCCCCAAGTGAGCCGTTCCGCACACCCCGCAGGCCCCCGCCACGCCGACGTTCTGCCCGAAGGGCACTACGCCGGGCCGCCGGCCGACCTCAACGCGCTCGACCCGCGGATCTGGTCGCGCACCGTCACCCGCAACGCCGACGGCGCCGCCGAGGTCGCCGGGCTGGACGTCCGCGACCTCGCCGCCGAGTTCGGCACGCCGGCGTACTTCCTGGACGAGGAGGACTTCCGGGCCAGGTGCCGCGCCTGGCGGTCGGCCTTCGGGCACGGCGCCGACGTCTTCTACGCGGGGAAGGCGTTCCTGTCCCGCGCCGTGGTCCGGTGGCTGTACGAGGAGGGCATGAACCTCGACGTGTGCTCGGGCACCGAACTCGCGGTGGCGCTGGACGCGGGGATGCCCGCGGAGCGGATCGCGCTGCACGGCAACAACAAGAGCAACGCGGAGATCGAGCGCGCGGTGCGCGAGGGTGTCGGCCGGATCGTGCTGGACTCCTTCCAGGAGATCGCCCGGGTCGCCGCCGAGGCCACCCGGCAGGGCCGCCGCCAGCGGGTGCAGATCCGGGTGACCGTCGGCGTGGAGGCGCACACCCACGAGTTCATCGCCACCGCGCACGAGGACCAGAAGTTCGGCATCGGGCTGGCCGACGGGCAGGCCGCCGAGGCGGTGCGGCGGGTGCTGCAGCTGAACAGCCTCGAACTCGTGGGCATCCACAGCCACATCGGCTCGCAGATCTTCGACATGGCCGGCTTCGAGGTGGCCGCGCGCCGCGTGGTGTCGCTGCTCGCCGAGGTCCGCGACGAGCACGACCTGGAGCTGCCCGAGATCGACCTCGGCGGCGGCCTCGGCATCGCCTACACCGCCGCCGACGACCCGCGCGAGCCGCAGGAGATCGCCAAGGCGCTGGGCGAGATCGTGGCCCGGGAGTGCGAGGCCGCCCGGCTGAGCCCGCCGCGGCTGTCGGTCGAGCCGGGGCGGGCGATCGTCGGCCCGACGGCGTTCACGCTCTACGAGGTGGGCACCGTCAAGCCGCTCGACGGCCTGCGCACGTACGTCAGTGTCGACGGCGGCATGTCCGACAACATCCGCACCGCGCTCTACGACGCCGAGTACAGCGTGGCGCTGGTCTCCCGGGTCAGCGACGCCGAGCCGATGCTCGTCCGGGTCGTCGGCAAGCACTGCGAGAGCGGCGACATCGTGGTCAAGGACGCCTTCCTGCCGGCCGACGTGGCCCCCGGCGACCTGCTCGCGGTGCCGGCCACCGGGGCGTACTGCCGGGCGATGGCCAGCAACTACAACCACGCGCTGCGGCCGCCGGTGGTCGCCGTCGCGGACGGGAGCGCGCGGGTGATCGTCCGCCGCGAGACGGAAGAGGATCTGCTGCGACTGGACGTCGGCTGACCGGAAACGCCGCAAGATCGCCGGGCGGACGCGAAATCTTCCCGACCGCGTGGCGATGACCGATTCGGTCTCGCGATCCGGACAGGGTGTGGTTTCTCCCGTCCGGTGCGTGAGACTGGACCACTCAACGAGATGTGCGTGCCCCCGGCCGCCTCGGACCGCCTCCCCGCAGCACCCGCCCGCGTCCGCGGGCCGGACCGGGCGGGGCGGGCGGTGCGAGAGCCGGGCGGCACCGGTGTGACGAGTTTGACGAGAAACGAGGTCGGATGATGCGTACGCGTCCGCTGAAGGTGGCGCTGCTGGGGTGCGGTGTGGTCGGCTCCGAGGTCACGCGCATCATCACGACGCAGGCGGACGACCTCGCCGCGCGGATCGGGGCCCCGATCGAGCTGGCCGGGATCGCGGTCCGCCGCCCCAACAAGGTGCGCGACGGCGTTCCCGCCGAGCTGCTCACCACCGACGCCACCGCGCTGGTCAAGCGCGGCGACATCGACGTGGTGGTCGAGGTGATCGGCGGCATCGAGCCGGTCCGCACCCTGATCACTACCGCGTTCGAGCACGGCGCCTCGGTGGTGTCGGCGAACAAGGCGCTGCTGGCCGCCGACGGCGCGAGCCTGCACGCCAAGGCCCTCGAGCACAACGTCGACCTGTACTACGAGGCCGCGGTGGCCGGTGCGATCCCGCTGATCAGGCCGCTGCGCGAGTCGCTGGCCGGCGACCGGGTCAACCGCGTGCTGGGCATCGTCAACGGCACCACGAACTTCATCCTCGACAAGATGGACTCCACCGGTGCCGGCTACAGCGAGGCGCTGGACGAGGCCACCGCGCTCGGTTACGCCGAGGCCGACCCGACCGCGGACGTGGAGGGTTTCGACGCCGCCGCGAAGGCCGCGATCCTGGCCGGCATCGCCTTCCACACCCGGGTCACCATCGACGACGTGCACCGCGAGGGCCTGACCGAGGTGACCGCCGCCGACATCGCCTCCGCGCGCCGGATGGGCTGTACGGTCAAGATGCTCGCGATCTGCGAGCGCAGCCGCGACGGCCGTTCGGTCACCGCCCGGGTGCACCCGGCGATGATCCCGCTCAGCCACCCGCTGGCCTCGGTGCGTGAGGCGTACAACGCCGTCTTCGTCGAGGCGGAGGCGGCCGGGCGGCTGATGTTCTACGGTCCCGGCGCCGGCGGTGCACCCACCGCCTCCGCCGTCCTCGGAGATCTGGTCGCCGCCTGCCGCAACAAGCTCGCGACGACGACAGGAGCCGGCGAGTCCGCGTACACGCGACTGCCGGTCAGCCCCATGGGGGATGTGGTCACCCGCTACCACATCAACCTCGACGTGGCGGACAAACCGGGCGTCCTCGCTCAGGTCGCGACGGTCTTCGCCGAGCACGATGTGTCGATCGGCACGGTGCGCCAGCAGGGCAGGAACCAAGGCAGCGGCGATGACGCCGCGGTCGAGCAGAGCGGTGCCGGGGAGCGCGACGGCGGCGAGGCGTCCCTCGTCGTGGTCACCCACCGCGCGACGGACGCCGCCCTCTCGGCGACCGTCGCCAGTCTGCGCGAACTCGACACCGTACGCGGCGTGGCCAGCATCATGCGCGTGGAAGGGGAGTAGCACCGCTATGAACGGAACCATCGACCAGCCCCGAATGTCCGGCACCCACCAGTGGCGCGGCATCATCGAGGAGTACCGCGACCGGCTGCCGGTCAGCGCGGACACCCCGGTGGTCTCGCTGCTGGAGGGTGGCACCCCGCTCGTGCAGGCCCAGGTGCTCTCCGAGCGCACCGGGTGCGACGTCCTGCTGAAGGTCGAGGGGGCCAACCCCACCGGGTCCTTCAAGGACCGCGGCATGACCATGGCGATCTCGAAGGCGAAGGAGGCCGGCGCCCAGGCGGTCATCTGCGCCTCCACCGGCAACACCTCCGCTTCCGCCGCCGCGTACGCGGTGCGGGCCGGCATGGTCTGCGCCGTGCTGGTGCCGCAGGGCAAGATCGCGCTCGGCAAGATGGGCCAGGCGCTGGTGCACGGCAGCCGCATCCTCCAGGTGGACGGCAACTTCGACGACTGCCTCGACCTGGCCCGCGGGCTGAGCGAGAAGTACCCGGTCGCGCTGGTCAACTCGGTGAACCCGGTGCGGATCGAGGGGCAGAAGACCGCCGCGTTCGAGATCGTGGACGCGCTCGGCGACGCGCCCGACGTGCACATCCTCCCGGTGGGCAACGCGGGCAACATCACCGCGTACTGGAAGGGGTACCGCGAGTACGCCGCCGACGGCCTCGCCACCCGCACGCCCCGGATGTGGGGCTTCCAGGCGGCCGGCTCCGCGCCGATCGTCAACGGTGCGCCGGTGCGCGAGCCGCAGACCATCGCCACCGCGATCCGGATTGGCAACCCCGCGTCCTGGCAGCTGGCCGAGCAGGCCCGCGACGAGTCGGGCGGCCTCATCGAAGCCGTGACGGACCGTCAGATCCTTGCCGCCTACCGGCTGCTGGCGGGCCGTGAGGGCGTTTTCGTCGAGCCTGCCTCCGCCGCTTCCGTCGCCGGGCTGCTCAAGGCCGCCGACGAGGGCCGGGTCGACCCGGGCCAGCGCATCGTCTGCACGGTCACCGGCAACGGCCTGAAGGACCCCGACTGGGCGGTGGCCGGCGCGCCCCAGCCCATCACGGTCCCCGTCGACGCGGATGCCGCCGCGACCCGGCTGGGACTGGCCTGACCCCGCTCCCGGCGGGCGCCCCTTCCCCTGGTCGGGGCGCCTGTCGGCGGGACAGCCGCCCCTCCCACCCCAGCTTTCCCAGCGGCCACCCCCGCAAGGGGCGCACGCCGCGAAGGCGACACGCATCACGCGCGGTCCGTGCGCCCTATGTCGCGGGGGAACCTTGTTTCGATAGGCTTACCCCAGCGGCGCACAATCGCGCCGAGTTCCGGCAGGTGCCTTCGGCATCGCCATTTCCCGCCTCGCCGCATGGCAACGGAGCCGCGCCCGCAGGGCGTACGCACCAAGGAGATTCGTCGAACGATGGCAGGTCCCGCGTTTCGCGCCGCCGCAGTACGAGTGCGCGTCCCCGCGACCAGCGCAAATCTCGGACCGGGCTTCGACGCGTTCGGCCTGGCGCTGGGGTTGTACGACGACGTGGTGGTGCGGGTCGCCGACTCCGGCCTGCACGTCGACATCGCGGGCGAGGGCGCCGACACGCTGCCGCGCGACGAGAAGCACCTCGTGGTCCGCTCGCTGCGGACCGCCTTCGACCTGCTCGGCGGTCAGCCGCGCGGCCTGGAAGTGGTCTGCGCGAACCGGATCCCGCACGGCCGCGGCCTGGGCTCCTCGTCGGCCGCCATCTGCGCGGGCATCATGGCCGCCCGCGCGGTGACGATAGGCGGCCCGGCGGGGCTGGACGACGCAGCCCTGCTGGAACTGGCCACCGAGATCGAGGGCCACCCCGACAACGTCGCCGCGTGCCTGATGGGCGGTTTCACCGTGGCCTGGACCGAGGGCGGCGCCGCCCGGGCGGTCCGGATGGAGCCGGTGGAGTCGCTGGTTCCGGTGGTCTTCGTGCCCGGGGTGCCGCTGCTGACCGAGACCGCGCGCGGGCTGCTGCCCCGTACCGTTCCGCACGTCGACGCCGCCGCCAACGCGGGCCGCGCCGCGCTGCTCGTCGAGGCGCTGACCAGGCGTCCCGAGCTGCTGTTGGCCGCCACCGAGGACCGGCTGCACCAGGAGTACCGGGCGCCGGCGATGCCGGAAACCCTCGCCCTGGTGAACCGTCTACGCGCGGAGGGCGTCCCTGCTGTCGTATCGGGTGCCGGGCCGACCGTGCTCGCGCTCACCGACGAGGGCGCCGCAGACAAGGTCTCCCGGCTCGCGGGGGACGGTTGGGCGGCCAACCGCCTGGCACTTGACGCCACCGGGGCGAGTGTCCTGCCACTCTCAGGTGGGCAGTGACACGATTGCCGGTCGAAGAGAGGGGGAATATCTGTTGGACCGGGTAGTGTTAACCTCAAGCCAGCATTCACCGCCCTTTGGGCGCGATGGGCTGTGTCCCCGCCGTGGGACCGCACTTCTTCCGGGAGCCTCCCACACCGAATAGGCAGCCAGTCCGGTTCACCCGGGCAGCCTGTCCGGGAAGTGTCGAGCACGCTCCGGATTCGGTACGAGTTTCTCTCCCGTGCCGAGAGCACCTATGTATTTCTGCCGCCATCAGGCGGACCACCGCCCCGGGTCTCAGCAGCGGGAACGCAAAGACCCGGACAGCACGACCGGTCGCCGAGCCAGACAGGCCGACGTCCGCTCCAGGGAAGGACCCTTCGTGAGCGACACCACCGATCTGATGGGCGTGCGCGCAGACAACACTGTCGCCGCGTCCGAAGCCGACGCGCCTGCCACCGGTGCTGCCACGGCCGCACGGCGCCGCCGGTCCGGGACCGGCCTGGAGGGCATGGTCCTGGCCGAACTCCAGCAGGTCGCCGCAGGTCTCGGCATCAAGGGCACTGCGCGGATGCGCAAGGGCCAGCTCATCGAGACGATCAAGGAGCGCCAGGCCGGCGGCGGCGCCCCGGCGTCCGCCCCCGCGGCCGGTGCGCCGGCCGAGAAGCCCAAGCGTCGCGCCACGTCGCGGGCCCGCCTCGAGCAGGCGGCCGAGACCGCCGAGGCTCCGGCGGCGGAGGCCCCCGCGGTGAAGGAGCCGCAGGAGGCGAAGCAGCCGCAGCAGATCGAGATCCCTGGCCAGCCGGCCGGCGAGAAGGCGAAGGCCGCCGCTTCCGCGCCGGAGCGGGCGCAGGGCGAGCGCACCGCCGACGCCGCGGCGGACAACGCCGAGGGCCGTGACGGCAAGGGCGGCGACGCCAAGCAGCAAGGCGGCGGGGACGACCGCCAGGACGGCCGGCGCGGCCAGCGCGGTGACCGCCGCGAGCGGCAGCGCGACCGCCAGCGCAACCGCGGCGAGGACGGCGGCGACAACCAGCAGGGCGGCGGCCAGAACCGCCGGGACCGCCAGCAGCAGGGTGGCGGCGGCCAGGGCGGTCAGGGCGGCCCGCAGCACCAGGGCGGCCCGCAGGGCGGCGTGCAGGACGACGACGAGTTCGGCGAGGGCCGCGGCCGGCGCCGTGGCCGCTACCGCGACCGCCGGGGGCGCGGCCGGGGCCGTGAGGAGTTCGGCGGTGGCGGCGAGCCGCAGGTCGCCGACGACGACGTGCTGATCCCCGTCGCGGGCATCCTCGACATCCTCGACAACTACGCGTTCATCCGCACCTCCGGCTACCTGCCGGGGCCGAACGACGTGTACGTCTCGCTCGCCCAGGTCCGCAAGAACGGCCTGCGCAAGGGCGACCACGTCACCGGTGCGGTGCGGCAGCCCAAGGACGGCGAGCGGCGCGAGAAGTTCAACGCGCTGGTCCGTCTCGACTCCGCGAACGGCATGGGCGCCGACTCCGGCCGCGGCCGCCCGGAGTTCAACAAGCTCACCCCGCTGTACCCGCAGGACCGGCTCCGGCTGGAGACCGACCCGGGCGTGCTGACCACGCGGATCATCGACCTGGTCTCGCCGATCGGCAAGGGCCAGCGCGGCCTGATCGTCGCCCCGCCGAAGACCGGCAAGACGATGATCATGCAGGCGGTCGCCAACGCGATCACCACCAACAACCCCGAGTGCCACCTGATGGTGGTCCTCGTCGACGAGCGGCCCGAAGAGGTCACCGACATGCAGCGCTCGGTGAAGGGCGAGGTCATCTCCTCGACCTTCGACCGGCCCGCCGAGGACCACACCACCGTCGCGGAGCTCGCCATCGAGCGCGCCAAGCGGCTGGTGGAGCTGGGCCACGACGTCGTGGTGCTGCTGGACTCCATCACCCGGCTGGGACGCGCCTACAACCTGGCCGCGCCCGCCTCCGGCCGGATCCTGTCCGGTGGTGTCGACTCGACCGCGCTCTACCCGCCGAAGCGCTTCTTCGGTGCCGCGCGCAACATCGAGGACGGCGGCTCGCTGACCATCCTGGCCACCGCGCTGGTCGAGACCGGCTCGCGGATGGACGAGGTGATCTTCGAGGAGTTCAAGGGCACCGGCAACATGGAGCTCAAGCTCGACCGCAAGCTCGCCGACAAGCGGATCTTCCCCGCGGTGGACGTCGACCCGTCCGGTACCCGCAAGGAGGAAATCCTGCTGGACCGCGACGAGTTGGCGATCGTCTGGAAGCTGCGCCGGGTGCTGCACGCGCTCGACTCGCAGCAGGCGATCGAGCTGCTGCTGGACAAGATGAAGCAGACCAAGTCCAACGCCGAGTTCCTGATGCAGATCGCCAAGACCACCCCGGGCCAGAACAACGACTGACCGTCACCGCCGGGATCGGTCCAGCCGCCCGCGTACCCCCACTGAGCTGGGGATACGCGGGCGGTTGCGCGTTTCCCGTTCGTGTGCCCGCCGCTCGGATGGCGGCATACCGGACCTCGGGCGCACGATGGTTCGTCTGAGGTGACGACGTTCCCGGCGCAGGGAGGCCGGGCTCCGGGAAGGCGCTCAGGGCGCCGGACAGCGAGCAGGTAGGAAGCCGAGGTGCCGCCATGCTGGACGATCAGCAGCCGCGGACCGGCTCCAGCCCCAGCGGGGCCGGAGAGGGCCGCAGGCGCCGGCGGCGCGTCCTGTACATCGTCGCCTGGGCCGCGGTCGCCGTGGTGCTGCTCGGAGCCGCCGGGGCCGGCTACCTCTACCACCGGCTGAACGCCAACATCCACAGCGTCGACATCGACGGCGCGCTGGGCACCCACCGGCCCGCCAAGCTCGGCAACGGCTCGATGGACATCCTGGTGCTCGGCTCGGACTCCCGCTCCGGCGCGAACCGCGAGTACGGCCACGACAGCGGCACCGCCCGCTCGGACACGACGATGATCGTGCACCTGGCCAAGGGCCACAAGCGTGCCAGCGTGGTCAGCATCCCGCGCGACACCCTGATCGACCGCCCGGCCTGCACGGGCGCCAAGGGGGCCGTGGAGCCCGCGCAGAGCAGCGTCATGTTCAACACCGCCTACGAGGTCGGCGGCCCCGCCTGCGCGGTGAAGACGGTGGAGCAGCTCACCGGGCTGCGGATGGACCACTACGTCGAGGTCGACTTCACCGGCTTCAAGAACCTCGTCAACACCCTCGGCGGGGTGCCGCTGACCACGACCCAGGCGATCCACGACGACAAGAGCCATCTCAACCTGGCGGCCGGCACCCACACCCTCAACGGCGAGCAGGCGCTCGGCCTGGTCCGCACCCGGCACGGTGTCGCCGACGGCAGCGACCTGGGCCGTATCGAGCTCCAGCAGGCGTTCATGAAGGCGCTGCTGAACCGGATCGGCGGCCTGGGGCTGATGAACAGCCCCACGAAGCTGTTCTCGGTCGCCGACACCGCGACCAAGGCCATCACCACCGACACCGGCCTCGGCTCGGTGAACAAGCTGATGGGGCTCGCCGAGAGCGTGCAGCACCTGGACTCCGGGAACGTGCACATGGTGACCCTGCCGGTACGCTACGCGCCCGACAACCCCGACCGGGTCGAGCCGATCGACGCCAAGGCCGCCATGGTGTGGGCCGCGCTGCGCGCCGACCGGCCGATCCCGGCCGCCGCGACGCAGGGCTCGGCCGCCGACCACGTGGAGGCGGGCAAGGTGGTCCGCGGCGACGGCGCCCCGCCGGACCGCCCGGCACCGTCCGCGTCAGCCCCGGGGACCGCGTCACCCTCGCCCACACGGCGCTGACCTGCGGGGACGCTCCGGGAATTATCCGGAGCCCGACCTGGTTTTGGAAGGTGCGGCCAGTGCTGGCAGACTGGTCCGCTGGCCCCGGTTCACGTTCCCGTAAACCCGCGTGAGCGACCCGGCGCCCTCCCGAACCTAGGAGCACCCTTGAAGCGCGAGATCCACCCCGAGTACGTAGAGACCCAGGTCACCTGCACCTGCGGCGCCTCGTTCACCACCCACAGCACCGAGACCAGCGGCCAGATCCGCGCGGACGTGTGCTCCGAGTGCCACCCGTTCTACACGGGCAAGCAGAAGATCCTCGACACCGGCGGCCGTGTGGCCCGCTTCGAGGCCCGTTTCGGCAAGAACGCCGGGTCCGCCAAGAAGTAGCGACCTGACCAGCGCCGGTCTCCGGTCGCCCGCCCAGGGTGACCGGACCGGCGCTTTGTCGTCCCGGCTCGCGTCCCAGCCGCCGGCGCCCCGTCCCCGGCGCCCCGGCCCCAGGCAGTACCTACTCCTCCAGGAATTCATGATGTTCGAGGCGGTCGAGGAACTGATCGGCGAACATGCCGACCTCGAAAAGCAGCTTGCCGACCCCGCGGTCCACACCGACCAGGCCAACGCCCGCCGGCTCAACAAGCGGTACGCGGAACTCACCCCCATCATCGCCACCTACCGCTCCTGGCGGCAGACCGGCGACGACGTCGACACCGCCCGTGAACTGGCGGCCGACGACTCCGAGTTCGCCGCCGAGGTCAAGGAGCTGGAGAAGCACCGCGAGGAACTGACCGACCGGTTGCGGCTGCTGCTGGTGCCGCGCGACCCCAGCGACGACAAGGACGTCATCCTGGAGGTGAAGGCCGGTGAGGGCGGCGAGGAGTCCGCGCTGTTCGCCGGCGACCTGCTGCGGATGTACCTGCGGTACGCCGAGCGGGAGGGCTGGAAGACCGAGATCCTCGACGCCAACGCCTCCGACCTCGGCGGCTACAAGGACGTCCAGGTCGCCGTGAAGGCCAAGGCGAGCCACGAGCCCGGCCAGGGCGTGTGGGCGCGCCTGAAGTACGAGGGCGGCGTGCACCGCGTGCAGCGGGTGCCCGCGACCGAGTCGCAGGGCCGGATCCACACCTCCGCGGCCGGTGTCCTGGTGACGCCGGAGGCCGAGGAGGTCGAGGTCGAGATCAACCCCAACGAGCTGCGGATCGACGTCTACCGCTCGTCCGGCCCCGGCGGGCAGTCGGTCAACACCACCGACTCCGCGGTCCGGATCACCCACCTGCCCTCCGGTCTGGTGGTGTCCTGCCAGAACGAGAAGAGCCAGCTGCAGAACAAGGAGTCGGCGATGCGCATCCTGCGCTCCCGGCTGCTGGCCGCCGCCCAGGAGGAGGCCGAGCGCGAGGCGTCCGACGCCCGCCGCAGCCAGGTCCGCACCGTGGACCGCTCCGAGCGCATCCGGACCTACAACTTCCCGGAGAACCGCATCTCCGACCACCGGGTCGGCTTCAAGGCGTACAACCTGGACCAGGTGCTGGACGGGGACCTCGACCCGATGATCCAGGCGTGTGTGGACGCCGACTCGGCCGCCAAGCTGGCCGCGGCCGGCGACGGCAGCTGAGAGAGGGGGCGGATGTGAACCTGCTGCTCGCCGAGGTGGCCCAGGCCGCCCAGCGACTGGCCGACGCCGGGGTGCCCTCGCCCCGCTTCGACGCCGAGGAACTGGCCGCCTACGTGCACGGCGTCAAGCGCGGCGAACTGCACTCCGTCGCCGACGCGGAGTTCGACGCGCGCTACTGGGAGGCCGTCGCCCGCCGCGAGGCACGCGAGCCGCTCCAGCACATCACCGGCCGCGCCTTCTTCCGCTACCTGGAACTCCAGGTCGGGCCGGGGGTGTTCGTGCCCCGCCCGGAGACCGAGTCGGTGGTCGGCTGGGCCATAGACGCGGTCCGGGCGATGGACGTCGCCGAACCGCTGATCGTCGACCTGTGCACCGGCTCCGGCGCGATCGCGCTGGCGCTGGCCCAGGAGGTGCCCCGATCCCGGGTGCACGCCGTGGAGTTGTCCGAGCAGGCCCTGGAGTGGGCCCGCAAGAACGTCGCGGGCAGCAAGGTCGACCTGCGGCACGGCGACGCGCTCGCCGCGTTCCCCGACCTCAACGGCCAGGTCGACCTGGTGATCTCCAACCCGCCCTACATCCCGCTCACCGAGTGGGAGTACGTCGCGCCCGAAGCGCGCGACCACGACCCCGAACTCGCCCTGTTCTCGGGCGAGGACGGCCTGGACACCATCCGCGGCATCGAGCGCACCGCGCACCGCCTGCTGCGGCCCGGCGGCGTCGTCGTGATCGAGCACGCCGACTCCCAGGGCGGTCAGGTGCCGTGGATCTTCAAGGAGGACGCCGGCTGGGCCGACGCCGCCGACCACCCGGACCTGAACAAGCGGCCCCGCTTCACCTCCGCCCGCAAGGCGACCCCGTGAGCAGCCCGCACCTCCCGGCCGCGCACCCCCCGGCGGCACGTCCCGCAACGGCCCACCCCGCAACGGCAGCAGAAGAGCTTCTGGAGGTCCTTCCATGACACGGCGATACGACTGCGCGGACACGACCGACCGGGCCACCGGCCTGCGCGAGGCCGCCTCCGCCGTCAAGCGCGGCGAGCTCGTGGTGCTGCCCACCGACACCGTCTACGGCATCGGCGCGGACGCCTTCGACAAGGAGGCGGTCGGCGACCTGCTGGAGGCCAAGGGCCGCGGCCGCAACATGCCCTCACCGGTGCTGGTCGGCTCCCCGAACACGCTGCACGGCATCGTCACCGACTTCTCCGAGCAGGCGTGGGAACTGGTCGACGCGTTCTGGCCGGGCGCGCTGACCCTCGTCACCAAGCACCAGCCGTCGCTGCGCTGGGACCTGGGCGACACCCGCGGCACCGTCGCGGTCCGCATGCCTCTGCACCCGGTCGCCATCGAACTGCTCACCGAGACCGGCCCGATGGCGGTCTCCAGCGCCAACCTGACCGGCATGCCGTCCCCGCAGGACTGCGATGCCGCCCAGGGCATGCTCGGCGACTCCGTGGCGGTCTACCTCGACGCCGGGCCCACGCCCGCCGCCGTGCCGTCCTCGATCGTCGACGTGACCGGCAAGGTGCCCGTGCTGCTGCGGGCCGGTGCGCTCAGCGCCGAGGAACTGCGCAAGGTGGTACCCGACTTGGAGGAGCGCCGTTGACCACGCCCGACGGGCGTGCCATACGGGGATTCACCACTTCGCCGGCCGCGACCGGGGGAGTCGGCCCCCCCACCCACGCCCCCCACGACGTGCTGCGCGTCCTGCACGTGTGCACCGGCAACGTCTGCCGCTCGCCGATGGCCGAGCGGCTGATGCGGCACGGCCTGGCGCAGCGGCTGGGCGCCGGAGCCGACGCGATCCTGGTCGAGTCGGCCGGCACCTGGGGCCACGAGGGCGCCCCGATGGAAGTGCACGCCGCCGCCGTGCTCACCGAACACGGTGCGGACCCGGCCGGGTTCACCGGCCGCGAGCTGCTCGACGACCACGTGATCGACGCCGACCTGGTGCTCACCGCCACCCGCGACCACCGGGCCCAGGTCATCTCGATGGGCCACGCGGCGGGCCTGCGTACCTTCACGCTCAAGGAGTTCACCCGCCTGGTGCGGGCGATAGACCCGGCCACGCTGCCCGACGGCAGCGTCACCGAGCGGGCCCGCGCGCTGGTCCAGGCCGCGGCGGCGCTGCGCGGCTGGCTGCTGGCACCCAGCCCCGACGCCGACGAGGTGCACGATCCGTACGGTGCACCCATCTCGTACTTCCGCAGCATCGGCGAGGAGATCCACGACGCCCTCGACCCGGTGGTGACCGCGCTCACCGGGATTCCGGCCGCGGTCTGACCTGCGGCTTCGTCCCTGCCACGGCATAGGGCAAACTCGTTACATGCCCGCAACCGGCCTTCTGCAACCCCTCGCGCCGCCTGTGAGTCTCGATAGGTGTTCGCCGTCCCGGCCCGCCCACCACTAGGGTGTGACGCTGTGAAGATCCCCCGGACGTGTGCGCGTGCTCGTCGCACCCCCGAGTACGTCGGAGGCTGCGCGTGCGCGAGTATCTGCTGACCCTGTGCGTCTCCGCGGCCGTCACCTACCTGCTGACCGGCCCGGTGCGGAAGTTCGCGATCGCGGCCGGCGCGATGCCCCCGATCCGCGACCGCGACGTGCACCGTGAGCCGACCCCGCGGCTGGGCGGCATGGCCATGTTCGGCGGGCTGTGCGCGGGCCTGCTGGTCGCCGCGCACCTCAGCAACCTCTCCGGGGTCTTCAAGCTCTCCAGCGAGCCGCGCGCGCTGCTGTCCGGCGCCGGGCTGATCTGGCTGCTGGGCGTGCTCGACGACAAGTGGGGCGTGGACGCGCTGATCAAGCTCGGCGTGCAGATGATCGCCGCCGGCGTGATGGTCTTCCAGGGCCTGGCCATCCTGTGGCTGCCGGTGCCGGGCATCGGCACGGTCATCCTCACCCCGGTGCAGTCCACGCTGCTCACCGTCGCGCTGGTGGTGATCACCATCAACGCGGTCAACTTCGTCGACGGCCTGGACGGCCTGGCCTCGGGCATGGTGTGCATCGCGTCGATCGCGTTCTTCATGTACGCCTACCGCATGTGGTACGGCTACGGCATCGAGCAGGCCGCGCCCGCGACGCTCTTCTCGGCGATCCTGATCGGCATGTGCCTGGGCTTCCTGCCGCACAACATCCACCCGGCGCGGATCTTCATGGGCGACTCCGGGTCGATGTTGATCGGCCTGGTGCTGGCGTCCGGTGCGATCTCCATCACCGGCCAGGTCGACCCGGACGCCATCACCGACTTCACCGGGTCCACCCGCCAGACCGTGCACTTCATGGTGCCCGTCTACATGCCGCTGCTGCTGCCGCTGACGATGATCGCGATCCCGGCCGCCGACCTGGTGCTCGCGGTGGTGCGCCGGACCTGGCGCGGCCAGTCGCCGTTCGCCGCCGACCGCGGCCACCTGCACCACCGGCTGCTGGAGCTGGGCCACACGCACAGCCGCGCGGTGCTGATCATGTACTTCTGGGCGGCCCTGTTCGCCTTCGCCGCGGTGGCGTTCTCGGTGAGCTCCTCCAGCCTGTGGATCGTGCTGGTGATCGTCGCACTCAGCGCGGTCGGGCTCGTGGTGCTGCTGCTGCCGGCCTTCCGTCCGCACGCACCGCGCTGGGCGGAGTCCGTGGTGCCGCCGCGCTACCGGCGCCGGCGGCGCCGGCTGGCAGCCGCCGCTGCCGCCGCGGAGCGGGAGATGCACGGCCCGGACCGGCCCGCGTTGAACGGCTCGACGGCGGTGGGCGACCGCCCGCGGCTGCCGGAGCGTTCGGCCGCGGCCACCCAGCCCGCGCCGACCGCGAACACCACGCGCTGATGAGTGGTCGACCAACTACGCACCGTCACCGAGTCGTTTCCTGTACGAGGAACAACTCCGGTAAATGGGACGGCGTGTCGCTACCTCGCGCGTGTGACAGGCAGCACATCTCCATGGTAAAGACCGCATCAAATACTTTGTGATAGCGTTCACGAAAGCTAGGGGACACGCCGAAAGACCTTGAGTGAGACGGTCTTCCGGCGAGAGGCACACCCTGCTTCCGTCCCCCGCTCGTCTCCGACGACACCCGCTCGCCCCAACTCCCGCCGGAGGAGCCGCCCCATGCAGCCCAACGACGCCCGGATCCTCCGGGGCTCGGCCCTCGCGGCCGGACCTGTCGGAGTCATCGCCACCGTTGTCAGCGCTCTCGTCGCAGGCGAGAAGGGCCTGCTCGGCGGAGTGGTGGCCGTGGCCGTGGTGGCCGTCTTCTTCGCGGCCGGCTCGTGGGCGCTGATGCGGCTCACCCAGAACCAGCCCCAGTTGGCGATGGCCGCCGGGATGCTGGTCTACGCGGTGCAGATCCTGCTGATCGGCGTCTTCATCGTCGTCTTCAAGGACACCAGCGCTTTCAACGGCCGCGCGTTCGGCCTGACTCTGCTGGTCACCGCGCTCGCCTGGGTGGGCGGCCAGATCAAGCAGTCGCTGACCAGCCGGATGCTCTACGTGGACCCCGAACCCTCGGTCCCCGCCGCCCGGACGCAGGAGCCGGACGCGGTCGGGACGGGGTCGCGCGATGCTACGTAAGGGGAGGGTAAGGGGCCTTCATCCTGGTCTGCTATCGTCCGAAGTCGCATCCGGACGTGAGGGCCCCTCGCACATGCAGAGGGTCAAGCCCCCGCGCCCTGCGGTGTATTCGGATTCGGAACCGCGCACGCGGCACGGACGACGGATGCCCGCGTCACGATGCGGGCTCTCAGCGGACCGAGCGGGCTTCGCCACGCCCTACCCGCAGTGCCGAACAGCGGCCCCACCAGCCGCGCTGACACACAAGGTTGCCGTTACTTATGCGTCACGACGAAGGAGTCACGGGTGAGTGCCCACACGCTGCTCGCTGAAGCTGGATGCCACATCCAGCACGGTTGCGCATTCCCCGCTCCTGGCCTCAACTCGTTCGACTTCAAGCCGATCTTCAGCATCGGCAGCTTCGACTTCACCAAGCCGATGCTGCTCGCGATCCTCTGCATGCTGCTGGTGGTGGGCTTCTTCTGGGCCGCGTTCAGCAAGCCCAAGATGGTGCCGGGAAAGCTGCAGCTGGTCGGTGAGATCGGTTACACCTTCGTGGCCCGCAGCATCGCCCGCGAGGTGATCGGCAAGAAGGGCGACAAGTACGTCCCCTTCCTCGCGTCGATCTTCTTCTTCGTGTGGTTCATGAACATCATGTCGATCATCCCGTTCGCCCAATTCCCGGCCACGTCGCGGTTCGCGTTCCCGGTCGGCCTGGCGGCGCTGGTCTTCATCACGTACATGTACCTGACGTTCAAGACGCACGGATTCCGCGGCGGCATCAAGAACCTGGTCTGGATTCCGGGCCTGCCCAAGCCGCTCGTGCCGCTGATCGTGCTGCTGGAGTTCATCCAGAACGTGATCACCCGGCCGTTCACCCTCGCCGTGCGGCTGTGGGCGAACATGTTCGCCGGTCACATGCTGATCGTGATGTTCAGCGTCGCCACCTGGTACCTGCTCACCCCCTCGGCCTTCACCGCGGTGGCGGGCGGCTCCTTCGCGCTGGCGATCTTCATGACCGCCTTCGAGTTGCTGATCCAGTTCCTGCAGGCGTACATCTTCACGCTGCTCGCCTCGATCTACATCCAGGGAGCGCTCGAAGAAGGGCACTGAGCCCGCAGCCGAGCCACCCCACCACCGAAACTTCCGCTGGGAAGCCCCCCAGCGGACCGCATCACAAAGGAAGACAGGGAAATGTCTGCCGAGCTCGTTAACCTCGCCGCCGCCACCACTGCCGGCCGCCTGGGCGCGGTCGCCTACGGCCTCGCCGCCATCGGCCCGGGCGTGGGTATCGGTCTGGTCTTCGGCCACTCGATCGAGGCCATGGCCCGCCAGCCCGAGGCCATGCCGGTCATCCGCACCAACATGTTCCTCGGCTTCGCGCTCTGCGAGGTCCTCGCACTGCTCGGCCTGGTCGTCCCCTTCATCTTCCAGAAGTGACCTGGACTCCCGACCAGTAGCCACTCGACGAAAGGTTCAGACATGATGATCTTCCTTGCGGAGGAGGGGTCGCAGAATCCGCTCATCCCCGACACCGCGGAACTGATCGTCGGCCTGCTCTGCTTCTTCATCGTCTTCGGCATCCTCGGAAAGAAGCTCCTGCCGAACATCCAGAAGACCCTCGCAGAGCGGCACGACGCGATCGAGGGTGGCCTGGAGCGGGCGGAGAAGGCTCAGGCCGACGCCAATCGCACGCTGGAGGAGTACAAGGCCCAGCTCGCCGGCGCCCGCCACGAGGCGGCCCGGATCACCGAGCAGGCCCGCGAGCAGGGTGCGCAGATCATCGCGGAGATGCGCGAGGAGGGTGCGCGGCAACGCGACGCCGTCGTCGCCGCGGGTCACGCCCAGATCGAGGCGGACCGCCGCCAGGTGACGGTCAGCCTCCGCCAGGAGGTCGGCAAGATCGCCACCGACCTGGCCGGCCGCGTCGTCGGCGAGTCCCTGGAGGACTCGGCCCGGCAGTCCCGCGTGGTCGACCGCTTCCTGGACGGGCTGGAGCAGAGTGCGGCTTCTTCCGCTGAGGCGACGCGATGAACGGTGCGAGCCGTGAAGCACTGGCGGCCGCGCGCGAGCGGCTGGACGCGCTGACCGACAACACGTCGGTGGACGCGGCCGCGCTCGCGGGCGAGCTGGCCGCGATCACCACGCTGCTCGACCGCGAGAGCGGTCTGCGGCGGGCGCTGACCGACCCGGCGAAGTCCGGTGAGGCGAAGGCGGAGCTGGTCCGCCGCGTGCTCGGCAACCAGATCGGCGGCGAGACGCTCGACCTGGTGGCCGGTGTGGTCAGGTCCCGCTGGTCGCGCTCGCGCGACCTGGTGGACTCCCTGGAGGAGCTGGCCGACGGCGCCGACCTGATCGCCGCCCAGCGCGGTGGCGACCTGGACGACGTCGAGGACGAGCTGTTCCGGTTCAGCCGGATCGCCGCCGGCAGCAGCGAGCTGCGGGCCGCGCTGGCCGACCGCACCGCGAGCCCCGACGCCAAGGCGACCCTGCTGGGCACGCTGCTCGGCGGCCGGGCCAATCCGGTCACGGAACGGCTGGTCGTACGGCTGGTCAACGCGCCGCGAGGACGTAGCCTGGAGGGCGGGATCGAGTCCCTGTCCAAGCTGGCCGCGGCCCGCCGGGGCCGGACAGTGGCGGAAGTGGTCTCGGCCGTTCCGCTCAGTGACCGGCAGAAGCAGCGGCTCGGTGACGCGCTGTCCCGCATCTACGGCCGCCCGGTGCACCTGAACCTCGACGTGGACCCCGCGGTCCTCGGCGGAGTCCGGGTCCGCGTCGGCGACGAGGTCATCAACGGCTCCATCGCGGACCGGCTCGACGAAGCCGCCCGCCGCATGGCCGGCTGACAGCCACCAACGCAACAAGCATGAAGGCGGCCCTAGTTGGGCCGTGAGGAATACAGGGCCCAACAAGGAGAGCAGGGAACCCAGATGGCGGAGCTCACGATCCGGCCGGAGGAGATCCGGGACGCGCTGGATACTTTCGTCCAGTCGTACCAGCCGGACGCCGCCTCGCGCGAGGAGGTCGGCACGGTCAGCGTTGCCGGTGACGGCATCGCGAAGGTCGAGGGACTGCCCTCGGCCATGGCGAACGAGTTGCTGAAGTTCGAGGACGGCACCCTCGGCCTCGCCCTCAACCTCGAGGAGCGCGAGATCGGTGCGATCATCCTCGGCGAGTTCGACGGCGTGGAGGAGGGCCAGCCGGTGCAGCGCACCGGCGAGGTGCTCTCCGTCGCGGTCGGTGAGGGCTACCTCGGCCGGGTCGTCGACCCGCTGGGCAACCCGATCGACGGCCTCGGCGAGATCGAGACCGAGGGCCGGCGTGCCCTCGAACTCCAGGCGCCCACCGTCATGCAGCGCAAGTCGGTGCACGAGCCCATGCAGACCGGCCTGAAGGCCGTCGACGCGATGACCCCGATCGGCCGCGGCCAGCGCCAGCTGATCATCGGTGACCGGCAGACCGGCAAGACCGCGCTGACCATCGACACGATCATCAACCAGCGTGACAACTGGCGCTCCGGCGACCCGAAGAAGCAGGTCCGCTGCATCTACGTGGCGATCGGCCAGAAGGGCTCCACCATCGCGGGCGTGCGCGCCGCGCTGGAGGAGGCCGGTGCACTGGAGTACACCACGATCGTCGCCGCCCCGGCGTCCGACCCGGCCGGCTTCAAGTACCTCGCCCCGTACACCGGCTCGGCCATCGGCCAGCACTGGATGTACCAGGGCAAGCACGTACTGATCATCTTCGACGACCTGTCGAAGCAGGCCGACGCCTACCGCGCGGTCTCCCTGCTGCTGCGCCGTCCGCCGGGCCGCGAGGCCTACCCGGGCGACGTCTTCTACCTGCACTCCCGCCTGCTGGAGCGTTGCGCGAAGCTCTCCGACGACCTGGGCGCGGGCTCCATGACCGGCCTGCCGATCGTGGAGACCAAGGCCAACGACGTGTCGGCGTTCATCCCGACCAACGTGATCTCGATCACCGACGGCCAGTGCTTCCTGGAGTCCGACCTGTTCAACGCCGGCCAGCGGCCCGCGCTGAACGTCGGTATCTCGGTCTCCCGGGTCGGCGGCTCCGCGCAGATCAGGGCGATGCGCAAGGTCGCCGGCCGGCTCAAGCTCGACCTGGCCCAGTACCGCGAGCTGGAGGCGTTCGCCGCCTTCGGTTCCGACCTCGACGCGGCCTCCAAGGCGCAGCTCGAGCGTGGTCAGCGGATGATGGAGCTGGTCAAGCAGGGCCAGTACGCACCGTTCCCGATCGAGGACCAGGTCGTGTCGATCTGGGCCGGCACCACCGGCAAGCTCGACGACGTACCGGTCGAGGACATCCACCGGTTCGAGCGCGAGCTGCTGGACTACCTGCACCGCGAGCACAAGTCGATGCTCACCGCGATCGTCGAGACCGGCCAGCTGCCGGACGAGACCGTGGACGCGCTGACCGACGCGGTGGCCGCCTTCAAGAAGCAGTTCGAGACGTCCTCGGGCGCGCTGCTGGTCGAGGGCTGATCGCATGGGCGCACAGATTCGGGTCTACAAGCGCCGGATCAGGTCCGTCACCGCCACCAAGAAGATCACCAAGGCGATGGAGATGATCGCGGCCTCGCGGATCATCAAGGCCCAGCGCCAGGTGACGGCATCGTCCCCGTACGCGGACGAGCTGACCCGCGCGGTGACCGCGGTCGCGACCGGCTCGCACACCAAGCACCCGCTGACCACCGAGGCGGAGCACCCGAGCCGCGCCGCGGTGCTGGTCGTGACCAGCGACCGCGGCCTGGCCGGCGGGTACTCCTCCAACGCGATCAAGGCGGCCGACCGGCTCACCGAGCGGCTGCGCGCGGAGGGCAAGGAGGTCGACTCCTACCTGATCGGCCGCAAGGCGGTGGCGTACTACGCGTTCCGTGAGCGCAAGGTCGCCCAGTCCTGGACCGGTTTCTCCGACAGCCCGAGCTACGCCGACGCCAAGGCCGCCGCGGCACCGATGATCGAGTCGGTGCTGGCGGACACCGCCGACGGCGGCGTGGACGAGCTGCACATCGTCTTCACGGAGTTCGTGTCGATGATGACGCAGAACCCGGTCGACCGCCGGCTGCTGCCGCTCTCGCTCACCCGGGACGGTTCCGTCGACGGCGAAGGCGCCGGTGAGGCGGCCGCTCCGGCCAAGACCGAGGCACTGCCGCTGTTCGAGTTCGAGCCGTCCGCGGAAGGCGTGCTCGACGCGCTGCTGCCGCGGTACGTCGAGAGCCGGATCTACAACGCCCTGCTGCAGGCCGCCGCTTCCGAGCACGCGGCCCGCCGCCGGGCGATGAAGTCCGCCACGGACAACGCGGAAGACCTCATCAAGTCGCTCACGCGGCTTGCCAACGCGGCCCGACAGGCCGACATCACCCAGGAAATCAGCGAGATCGTCGGTGGCGCCAGCGCCCTCGCCGACGCGAGCGCGGGGAGTGACTGACCACTATGACCACCACTGCTGAAACGGCACCCTCGGCCGGCGTGGCCGCCGGCCGCGTAGCCCGGATCATCGGCCCGGTCGTCGACGTGGAGTTCCCCGTCGACGCCATGCCGGAGATCTACAACGCCCTCCACGTCGAGGTCGCCGACCCGGCCGCGGACGGCGCCACCAAGACGCTGACCCTGGAGGTCGCGCAGCACCTCGGCGACGGCCTGGTCCGCGCCATCTCCATGCAGCCCACCGACGGCCTGGTCCGCCAGGCCCCGGTGACCGACACCGGCGACGGCATCACCGTGCCGGTCGGCGACGTCACGAAGGGCCGCGTCTTCAACACCCTCGGCGCGATCCTCAACGAGCCGGAGGCCGAGTCCGAGGTCACCGAGCGCTGGGCGATCCACCGCAAGGCGCCGAAGTTCGACGACCTCGAGTCGAAGACCGAGATGTTCGAGACCGGCCTGAAGGTCGTCGACCTGCTCACCCCGTACGTCAAGGGCGGCAAGATCGGCCTGTTCGGCGGCGCGGGCGTCGGCAAGACCGTGCTCATCCAGGAAATGATCATGCGTGTGGCGAAGCTGCACGAGGGCGTTTCCGTGTTCGCCGGCGTCGGCGAGCGCACCCGTGAGGGCAACGACCTCATCGCGGAGATGGCGGAGTCCGGCGTGCTGCCGCAGACCGCGCTGGTCTTCGGTCAGATGGACGAGCCGCCGGGCACCCGGCTGCGGGTCGCGCTGGCCGGCCTGACCATGGCGGAGTACTTCCGCGATGTGCAGGGCCAGGACGTGCTGTTCTTCATCGACAACATCTTCCGGTTCACCCAGGCCGGTTCCGAGGTCTCCACGCTGCTCGGCCGGATGCCCTCCGCGGTGGGCTACCAGCCGAACCTGGCGGACGAGATGGGCCAGCTCCAGGAGCGGATCACCTCGACCCGTGGTCACTCGATCACCTCGATGCAGGCGATCTACGTCCCCGCGGACGACCTGACCGACCCGGCCCCGGCGACTACCTTCGCCCACCTCGACGCGACGACCGTGCTCTCGCGGCCGATCTCGGAGAAGGGCATCTACCCCGCGGTGGACCCGCTGGACTCCACCTCGCGGATCCTGGACCCGCGGTACATCTCGCAGGAGCACTACGACACCGCCTCGCGGGTCAAGGGGATCCTGCAGAAGTACAAGGACCTCCAGGACATCATCTCCATCCTCGGTATCGACGAGCTCGGTGAGGAGGACAAGCTCACCGTCTACCGCGCCCGCCGGATCGAGCGCTTCCTGTCGCAGAACACCCACGCGGCGAAGCAGTTCACCGGTGTCGACGGCTCGGACGTGTCGCTGGACGAGTCGATCACGGCGTTCAACGCGATCGCCGACGGTGAGTTCGACCACTTCCCGGAGCAGGCGTTCTTCATGTGCGGTGGCCTGGACGACCTCAAGGCCAACGCCAAGAAGCTGGGCGTCAGCTGATCCCACGCACCACCCGGGCCGTCAGGCCCACGCGACCGGCGGGCGGTCCGGTGGATCCCGCCGGGGGTCCTCGGACCAGCCTTCCGGTCGCACCCCTTATTCTGTGTCCTATGCATCCTCCGCAGGCGGTGGGTGCCAACCCGAGGAGCCGTCTTGGCCGATCTTCACGTCGAGCTGGTCGCCGCGGACCGCAACGTCTGGTCCGGCGAGGCCAACCTGGTCGTCGCCCGTACCAAGTCGGGTGACATCGGCATCATGGCCAACCACGAGCCGCTGCTCGGGGTGCTCCAGTCCGGTCCGATCACCATCCGGACCAGTGACGGCGGCACGGTGATCGCCGCGGTGCACGGCGGCTTCATCTCCTTCGCGGACAACAAGCTGTCCATCCTGGCGGAGATCGCCGAACTCGCCGACGAGATCGACGTCGACCGGGCCGAGCGGGCGCTCCAGCGCTCCAAGACCGAGGCCGACAGCGGCGCCGAGCGGCGGGCGGAGGTCCGGCTCGCCGCGGCGTCGGGCGCACACTGAACGACGTTTGACCGCAGGACGCAGTACCCGCAGTACCACGGTGCCGCGGACCGCCCGGGAGGGACGGTCCGCGGCACCGGCACAGCAAGGGCGGCAACCATTCCCAGGCGAGGAGGTCGGTGGACGTGATCCTCGCTTTCGAAGTGGGCGGCGCGATCCTTGCGGCGGCGCTGCTCGGTCTCTTCCTCTTCGGCCTGCGCCGCCGCCTCATCCAGCGTCCCGGCGGCACCTTCGACTGCTCGCTGCGGCCGGCCCCCGCCGCCGACGCCGAGCCGGCCGCCGGCGGCAAGGGCTGGGTCTACGGCGTGGCCCGCTACAGCGGTGACCGGGTGGAGTGGTTCCGGGTCTTCTCCTACGCGATCCGGCCGCGCCGGGTGCTGGAGCGCCCGCTGATCGAGGTCACCGGCCGCCGCGAGCCGCAGGGTTCGGAGGAACTCGCGCTGCTGTCGGACGCGGTGGTGCTCTCCTGCGTCCACCGCGGCACCCGGCTGGAGCTGGCGATGAGCGACGACGCGCTGACCGGTTTCCTCGCCTGGCTGGAGGCGGCTCCGCCCGGCCAACGCGTCAACGTGGCGTAGTCCGAGGCGTCGTCGTGGCGCGGCCGGCCCGGGGCGCCGTGGCGCGGCTCAGCGCTCGCCGCCCGGGACCCACAGGATGTCGCCGCGGGACACGTTCGCCGTGCGGGCGAGGATGAAGAGCAGGTCCGAGAGCCGGTTGAGGTATGTCGCGGTGAGCGGGTTCATCGTCTCGCCGTGCTCGGCCAGCGCCGCCCACGTCGAGCGCTCCGCGCGCCGGACCACCGTGGTGGCCTGGTGCAGCAGCGCGGCGCCGGGGGTGCCGCCGGGCAGGATGAAGCTGCGCAGCTTGTCCAGGTCGGCGAGGAAGCGGTCGCAGTCACCCTCCAGCCGGTCGACGTAGGGCTGGTCCACCCGCAACGGCGGGTATGCGGGGTCCGGCACGACCGGGGTGGCCAGATCCGCGCCCACGTCGAAGAGTTCGTTCTGGACCCGGCGTACGACGGCCGCCACCGGCTCGGCCAGGTCGCCGAGCGCGAGCGCCACCCCGAGCACCGCGTTCGCCTCGTTGGCGTCGGCGTACGCGCCGATCCGCGGGTCGGTCTTGGCGGTGCGGCTCATGTCGCCCAGGGCCGTCGTGCCGTCGTCGCCGGTACGGGTGTAGATGCGGGTGAGGTTGACCATGCCGACGAGCGTAGGGCCTGTCCGGCCCGCCATCCTCCCGCCACGGCGCCCCCAACTGTGCGACCAAGGACACATGGTGACGCGGCCGACATCCTGCTGCGCCCGGTGCGACACGAGCGTTAGGGTCCGGCCAGATACCCCAACGGAGAGGTGTGTGCCGTGGCGAAGAAGCTCGCCGTCGTCGGAGCCGGACTGATGGGCGCCGGCATCGCGCAGGTGTCCGCGCAGGCGGGCTACGAGGTGGTGCTGCGGGACGTGACCGACGAGGCGCTGGCCCGCGGCCGGAGCGGAATCGCCGCCTCCTACGAGAAGTTCGTGGCCAAGGGGAAGATGACGGCCGAGGACGCCGAGGCCGCGCTCGCCCGGATCACCACGACCACCGACCTGGACGCGGCCGCCGACGCCGACCTGGTCGTGGAGGCGGTCTTCGAGCGGATCGAGGTCAAGCAGGAGATCTTCCGCACCCTCGACCGGCTGGTCGGCGACGACACGGTGCTCGCCTCGAACACCTCGGCGATCCCGATCACGAAGATCGCCGCGGTCACCGAGCGGCCCGAGCGGGTGGTCGGCACGCACTTCTTCTCGCCGGTGCCGCTGATGCAGCTGTGCGAACTGGTCCGCGGCTACAAGACCAGTGACGAGACGTTGGCGCGGGCCCGGGAGTTCGCGGAGAGCACCGGCAAGACCTGTGTCGTCGTCAACCGCGATGTCGCGGGCTTCGTCACCACCCGGCTGATCTCCGCGCTCGTCGTGGAGGCGGTGAAGCTCTACGAGTCGGGCGTCGCCTCCGCCGAGGACATCGACACCGCGTGCAAGCTCGGCTTCGGCCACGCGATGGGCCCGCTGGCCACCACCGACCTCACCGGCGTGGACATCCTGCTGCACGCCACCGGCAACATCTACACCGAGTCACAGGACGAGAAGTTCGCCCCGCCGGAGATCATGCGGCGCATGGTCGATGCGGGTGACCTGGGCCGCAAGAGCGGGCAGGGGTTCTACACGTACTAACCGACGTCACTCGGAGGAGTGAATTCGGTATCGGTTCGCTCACAGGCGGCAACTTCTGTATACGACGGGCCGTCAGTTGTGTGAGGACTGACGGGTCGACGGGTGCCGGCCGGGACGCCGTGAGGGCGGCGTCCGCGCCGGCGCCGCGTCCCACGAGCACCGTGTCCATGCCAGCACCGTCCGGGAGTGACTATGCACATCAGGGGCGACCACGCCGAGCTGGTCGTCGGGGGGCGCCTCGACGTGCGCAGCGCTGCGGACGCCCGTACGGCCCTGCACACCGCGCTCGACTCCGGTCACGGCGACCTGGTGCTCGACCTGACCGAACTCGACTCGTGGGACGCGACCGGGCTCGGCGTGATCATGGGGGCGCACCGGCGGGCCGGCCGCGCCAACCGCCGGCTGGTGCTGCGCGGCGTGCCCCCGCAGATGCAGCGGCTGCTGATCGCCACCCGGCTGCACCGAATCCTCGCGATCGAGGCGGAAACGTAATCCGTGGCAGCCACCCGCACGTATGGGACGGCTCACGTCCGGTGAGGCACCCCGGCACTTCATGGATGGTCTGCGAACCTTTAGAGTTTGCGCATCGATGGCCGGGAGGCGTGCCACCGCGTACGCCGCAGGAGGGGACATCGGGCGGCGGTCCGTGAGCGCGGACCCGTGGCGGCCCGTGTCGGCCCCCAACCAGTGACGCACCTTGGGGGCGTACGACATGGATCACACCGAGCGGTTCGACTCCGTCGAGGGCGAGGACGGTCGCGACGGCGAGAGCCGTAGCGGCGAGGAGCGCACGGGCACGGGTCTGCCCGGCTCCGGGGTGTCGCCGTTCGGCGCCGTCTCCGGCAGCTCGTCGGCCCAGCGCCCGGCCGGCGCCTTCGACGCCTTCGCGGCCGGCGCACCCGGTCGCGGCGACCGGCACTCCCAGGAGCCGTCCGCGCAGGACGCTTTCCCCGGGCCCGCGGTCTTCCAGGACCCCGCAGCCGGCGACGAGGACGGGCTCGGGCTCGCGGCCGGCGCGGGCGCCGTGGCCCGGCTCAGGGGCGCGGACAGCTTCGACGCGTTCGGGACCGGCGGGAGCCCGCAGGGCAGCGACGGGAGCGCCGCGGACGAGGAGACGGACGAGGCGACGGACGCGGGCGAGGGCGGCGCGGAGGCGGGCTCCGGCGCGGACGGGGCCGAGCCGTCGCTCGGCGAGGACGTCGACCCCTTCACGCCGGCCGACCCGGCCCCGGCCGCGGACCTCGTGCCGTTCGGCGGGAGCGCGGGCGACGTCGCCGTGTACGGCGGGTTCGACGACGGCTTCGGGGGCGGGTCCGGCGGCGGTTCGGGCGATGCCCCGGCTGTCGACGTCAGCGGCCCGGGCGGGCTGGCCCCCGCGGACCGCGACCTGAGCGGCGGCGCGTCGAGCGGCGGCTTCGACGCGTTCGACGCCTTCGGCACGGCGAGCGGTGCGGGTGGCTCCGGCGGCCGGGGGAGTGTGGGCGGCATCGGGGGCAGCGGGGGAGGGGCCTCGCAGGGCGGCAGCTTCGACGCGTTCGCCGCCGGGGCGGTCGGCGGGAACGACCGGCTGCCCGAACTGCGGCCCTCCAGTACCCCCTCGCTGTTCGACGCCACCGCGCCCGTACCCCGGATCAGCCGTCCCGCGCGCGACCCGCTCGCCCCGGAGGTGGGCAGCGGCAGCGGCTCCAGCGCGAAGGTCGAGCGGGTGGTGACCGACGGCTACCTGCTGACGGTCAATCACATCGACGGCACCGAGGTCTCCGTGTGCCCGCCCGAGGAACTGCGGGTGCCGGTGCGCCGCACCGGGGAGGAACGCGCCGCGCGGACCGGCGCCGCCCGGCCCACCCCGCCGCCGGGGCCGCCCGGCCCCGAACTCCCGCTGCTGGAGCGCGAGGAGGAGCGGGAGCGGCTGATACGGCTGCTGGCCCGCGGTCGCTCCATACGCGTCACCGGCCCGTCCGGGGCCGGACGTACCGCCCTGCTGGAGTCCGTGGCCAACGCCTGCGGCGACATGGCGCCCTACGGGGTGCTGTGGCTGTCCGGCTACCACCGCACCGCCGCAGACGTCCTCCAGGACCTCTACACCGTCGTCTACGCCGGTGACGGCTACCGCCCCTCCCGCGCCGAACTGCCGGGACTGCTGGGCGAGATCGGCGCCGTGGTTGTGGTGGACGACCTGGAGTTCGGCGGCGCCGCGCTCGAGGAACTGCTCTCCGTGGTCCCCGAATGCGCCTTCCTGATGTCGGCGACGCCGGACGTGCCCGCGCCCGCCGCCGACTCCATGGTCGAGGAGGTCTTCCTCGCCGGCCTCACCCGCGTCGCCAGCCTGGACCTGCTCCACTTCGCCGCCGGGCGGCCCCTGGCCGAGGACGAGGCCGCGTGGGCGGCCGACCTGTGGTTCGAGTCCGAGGGGCTGCCGCTGCGCTTCGTGCAGGCGGGCGCGCTGCTGCGGCAGCGTGACGCGCTGGCCGAGCCCGCCGGCGAGGTCGAGGCGGCCGACATCGGGTGGGACGACTCGGTGTGGGAGAAGGGTTCGCCGGGTGCGGCCGGCGGGATCGGCGGCGAGCAGCCGGAGTCCCGGCGCCGGACCTCCACGGCGCCGCTGCCCTCCCTCGGGGAGAGCGCCGCGCCCGCGGAACTGCTCGCCTCCCGGTTGAGCGAGGCCGCCCGGGAGGCGCTGGCCTTCGCGGTCGCCCTCGACGGCGAGTGCCCGCACCCCTCGCACCTGCCCGCGCTGGTCGGCGACACCCACGGGGACGCGGCCCTCGGCGAGTTGACGTCCGTCGGGCTCGCGGTGCCGGTCGCCGCGCACTTCCGGCTCTCGGCCGGGGTCGTCGCGCAGCTCACCCCGAGCCTCGCGGTCGACGGTGAGCTCTCCGACGTCCAGGCGCACACCGCGGCGCTGCACTACGCCTGGTGGACCGGGCACCCCTCGGTCACGCCGGAGCGCGCCACCGCCGAGTCCGAGGCGATCATCGCGGCGATGGCCGCCTGCCGTGACGGCGGGCACGCCAGCGCGGCGGTGCTGCTGGCCCGTACGGTCGCGCCCGCGTTCGCCGCGGCGCTGCACTGGGGCGCGTGGGAGCGGGCGCTGCGGATCGGCCAGGAGGCCGCCCGGCTGACCGGGGAGGTCGCCGAGGAGGCGTACTTCCTGCACGAACTCGGCGTGCTCGCCCTGTGCACGGGCAACCTGGACCGGGCCCGCGCCGACCTCGAGGCGTCGATAGCGCTGCGCGCCGCGCTCGCCGACCGCCAGGGCACGGTCGTGGGCCGCCGGACCCTCGCGCTCGTCGCCGACCTCGAAGGTCCCGAAGTCCCGGACATACCCGCGGCCCTGGCCGAGGAGCCGCTCGCGCTGCCCGGGCCGCTCGCACTGCCCGAACCCGAGACGGTCCTCATCAGCAGGGCGCCCGTACCCCTCCCGGCCCCCGCGCCCGCCCACTCCGCGCCCAGCGCCCGCCGGCTGGCCGTCGTCGGCTCCCGCCGCAACCTCGTCGCCGCGGGCACCGGCGTCCTCATCGCCGCCGTGGTCGGCACGATCGTCACCCTCGGGGCCACCTCGGGCAGCAACGACACCCCGGACAACCAGGTCAAGCCGATCGAGTCCGTCCAGCAGGACCCGCCGGACACCACGGCGCCCCCGTCCGAGGACGGCACGACGAGTTCCCCCTCGGCGAAGCCCTCCTCCACCTCCCCCTCCACGACGGCGACCACCACAGCCACGCCGTCCACCTCCGGCACCACCGCGACCACCGCCGGCGGCACGGCCACCACCCCGCCGACCACCCCCTCCACCTCCTCCGGCGGCCACCACGGCGGAGGCGGCAGCCACCCCACGACGAAGCCCCCCACCAAAACCCCCACCACCCCGCCCCCGACCACGCCGCCGCCCACCACGCCGCCTCCGACGACGCCCCCTCCGACCACCATCCCGCCCAGCTCGTCGGACACGGAGACAGCCAGCTCCCCCGTCATCAGCCCGGCTACTCCCTGACCACCGCCCAAGACGTACGACGGTCGCCCCTCAGGGCCGCCGGGCCCGAGGGGGGGAACTGCGCGAGAACCTCCACGGCCGGGCGGTCTGGGCATGGCGGGCACCGGCCACCCCGTGCGGTTCAGGGGCGGGTGGGGGCACCTCCCAGGGCCGCCGGGCCCGAGGGGGGGAACTGCGCGAGAGCCTCCAGGCGGGTCAGCCCGGCGAGGTCCGGCACGGACGAGGGGCGCCCCGTCAGGGGCGGGTGGGGACACCTCCCAGGGCCGCCGGGCCCGAGGGGGGGAACTGCGCGAGAACCTCCACGACCAGGTGGTCCGGGTACGGCGGGCACCGCCCCACCCGGGGGTCAGGGGCACCCGACCCCCGGGTGCCCCACCCCGCTAGAACAAGCGAAGCTTGTCATCCTGGATCCCCCGCAACGCGTCATAATCCAGCACCGCGCACTCGATCCCGCGATCAGTGGCCAGCACCCGCGCCTGCGGCTTGATCTCCTGCGCCGCGAACACCCCCTTGACGGGGGCAATCAGGCTGTCGCGGTTGAGGAGTTCGAGGTACCGGGTGAGCTGCTCCACCCCGTCGATCTCCCCGCGCCGCTTGATCTCGATCGCCACTGTCGTCCCGTTGCCGTCGCGGCCGAGGATGTCCACCGGGCCGATCGGCGTGGGGTATTCCCGCCGGATCAACGTCCACCCGGCGCCGAGGACCTCCATCCGGTCGGCGAGGAGCTCCTGCAAGTGCGCTTCGACGCCGTCCTTGATGAGACCCGGGTCGACCCCGAGCTCGTGCGAGGAGTCGTGCAGGATCTCCTCTATCGAGATGATCAGCTGCTCGCCCGCCTTGTTGGTGACCGTCCACACGTCGCCGTCGCCCTCCTTGAGGGTGCAGGGCGGCGACATCCAGTTGAGCGGCTTGTAGGCACGGTCGTCCGCGTGCACGGAGAGGCTGCCGTCGGCCTTGATCAGCAGCAGCCGGGTGGCGGAGGGAAGATGGGCGGAGAGCCGGCCGGCGTAGTCCACGGAGCAGCGGGCGATCACGAGGCGCATGGTGCGCAACGCTATCCGACCCCGGCCCCGGCCGGAAAATTGGCCGGTAGTGGGCGCTGCCGCCTGGTGCGGCCGCTCCGGTGACGCCTACGGTTGACGTGCCGGGGCCGACATACCGCACGTTGCGCGGCTTCCGGGCAACACGTCCTCCCACACGGCGCTCGTCGCCGTGCGGGGTGCCCGCAGACCCCCGTCCGGCAGGACGCGTGGTCACGAGAGGAGTACCCATGTCGCTCGACGTCTCTCCGGCCCTTCTCGAACAGGCCGAGCGAGGCGAGGTCGACGAGCAGGAGTTCGTCGACTGCGTCCGGACCTCCCTTCCTTACGCGTGGGAGATGATCAGCTCGCTGGTGGCCCAACTGAAGGTCGACGGAGGGGAGTTCGCCGACAACCAGGTACCGCCACCGAGTGAGAAGGAGCGCGGCCAGCTGCTGCGCGCGCTGGCCAGCGACGCGATCCGCGGCGCGCTGCAACGGCACTTCGGAGTGCGGCTCGCCTTCCAGAACTGCCACCGGGTCGCGGTGTTCCCGTGGGACCCGGCGGTGGAGCGCAGCTACGACGAGTTCACCTCGTTGCGGTCCCAGATCCTCAACCAGTCGCCGGAGTTGCGGGACTGCTGACGTCAGGCCGCCGGCCTGCGGTCGAGCGGGCCGACCCGCTCGCCGCGGCCCGGCGGGCCCGAAGACGGCGGCCCGCGCAAGATGGCGTGCCGCCGCTGCCGGGTCCCGACACCGGATCAGGCCAGTTCCGGAAGCACCTCCGCGCCGAGCCGGGCCACGTTCTCCAGGGTGGCGTCGAGGTCACCGGAGCCCTCGGCGAGCAGTGCGAACCGGGTGATCCCGGTACGGGCGGCGGTGGCCGCCAGCCGGTCGGCGCACAGCTGCGGCGGCCCCACCGGGTGCAGGTCGCAGAGGAGTTCGGTGTACTGGCGCGGGTCGCGCATGGTGCGCGGCCGGCCGTCGTAGGTGCGGTGGGCGGACAGTCCCTGCTGGAGCCAGCCGGGCATGGCCTTCGCCAGCGTCTCCACCGCGTCGGTGCGGGTGTCGGCCACCTGGATCACCCCGGCGGAGACATGGCCGGCCGTCTCGACCGCGTCGCGCGGGTGCCCGGCGGCGAGCGCGGCCCGCCGCCACATCGCAACCATGTCGGCCTTGTCCTCGTCGCCGCAGTGCATGCCCAGCAACATGGGCAGGCAGCGCCGGGCCGCCTCCGCCACGGTCGAGGGCGAGGTGCAGGCCACGACCACCGGCGGGCCCGGCCGCCCGTCCAGCTCGTCCGGCCGCGGCACCACCGCGACCTCGCGGAACGAGTACCGCGCGCCGCGTGCCTCCACCGCGGGCTCCCGCAGCCACCGCAGCAGCAGGTCCAGCGATTCGGGGAAGCCGCGCTCGAACGCGTCGATGCCCGCGCCGAAGACCTCCAGGTCCACCCATGGTCCGCCGCGTCCCACGCCGAGCGTGAACCGGCCGCCGGAGGCGAGATGCAGCAGGGCGGCCTGCTCGCCGAGCGCCACCGGATGGGCGGTGGGCAGCACGCTCACCGCGGTGCCGACGCCGATCCGCGAGGTGCGGCCCAGCATGAGCCCGGCCAGCGTGACGGCCGACGGGCAGACTCCGTAGGGGACGAAGTGGTGTTCGGCCAGCCACACCGAGTCCAGTCCCGCCGCTTCCACCGCGCCGGCCGTGGATATCGCCCGGTTCAGCGCCTCGCCCTGGCCCTGACCGGGGAACTGGGCCGCGAGGACGAAGGTCCCAATGCGCATCACGTGCTCCCTCTTTCCCCGTCCAACGGCTGGCACGTGCCAAAGGCACGGGTTCTTCCGTGGTTTTCATGATTTTCGGCAGCCGGCGGGGAGTGCGCCGGTGGCACGCGAGGGGTCGGTGGGGAGCGTGGCGCCGCGGACTGCGCGCCGCCGGCGTCCCGGGGTCGCCGGGCGGATCAGGGGCGGAAACCCTGGATCGCGAGGTCCAGCAGGCGCTGGGCCTGGGTGGCGCCCGCCGGGGTGGCCGGAGTACGCCACAGGCAGCTCAGCAGCATGATGACGTCGACAGGATCGATGCCCGGACGGATCTCGCCGGCCTCCTCGCAGGCGTCGAGGAGCTGCTGGACAGCAGCGGTGACGGGGGGCCACGACTCGCTGATGACCTCCTGCGCGGCGGCCGAGTGCAGCGCCTCGCCGAGGTCGTGCTTGATGCGCACGTAGCCGGTGAGGTCGGTGAACCAGTGCCGCAGCGCGTCCAGCGGGGGATGGGCGGCGAGATGGTCGGCCACGGAGGCGACCAGGTGGCCGATGTCGTTGCGGTAGACCTCCAGGATCAGCGCCTCGCGGGTCGGGAAGTGCCGGTAGAGGGTCCCGGCGCCGACGCCCGCACGCTTGGCGATCGAATTGAGGGACGCGTCGGGGGCTTCGGCGAGGGCGTCGTGCGCGACCTGGAGGATCGCCTCCCGGTTCTTGAGCGCGTCGGAGCGGTGCGGTGCGGTGCCGGCCATGGGCTCCTCCGGATTGTCGGTGACGGTGTTCGGCGGCGGTGTTCGGCGGCGGTGTTCAGCGGTGGTGCGGGCGGTGGCGTCGGTTGGTGGCTCGGGTTTGCCAACCGGAGAGCTCTCCGTTAACGTCGAAAGCGAACCGGAGACCTCTCCGTTCCCTGACCATCATACGAGCATGGGAGCTTCCGCATGCGGTACATCAAGCTGGGCCGCACCGGCCTGGACGTGTCCCCGATCGCCATCGGCGCCATGACCTACGGCACCCCGGACCGCGGCCACCCGGTCTGGTCGTTGGACGAGGAGGCCAGCCGCCCCCTGATCAAGCACGCCCTCGACGCGGGAATCAACTTCTTCGACACCGCCAACCTGTACTCCTACGGCTCCAGCGAGGAGATCCTCGGGCGGGCCCTGAAGGACTTCGCCGACCGCGACGACGTGGTCATCACCACCAAGGTCCGCAACGACATGCGCCCGGGCCGGCCCAACGGCGGCGGGCTGTCCCGCAAGGCGATCATGACCGAGATCGACGCCAGCCTGCGCCGGCTCGGCACCGACTACGTCGACGTCTACATGATCCACCGCTTCGACACGGGGACCCCGCTGGAGGAGACCCTGGAGGCCCTCAACGACGTGGTGAGGGCCGGCAAGGCCCGCTACCTCGGCGCGTCCTCGATGCACGCCTGGCAGTTCGCCAAGGCGCTGCACCTCCAGGAACGCAACGGCTGGGCCCGCTTCGTCACCATGCAGGACCACTACAACCTCCTCGCCCGCGAGGAGGAGCGCGAGATGCTTCCGCTCTGCGCCGACGAGGGCATCGCGACCATGATCTGGAGCCCGCTCGCCCGCGGCCGCCTCACCCGCCCCTTCGACCAGGCGAACGCGGGCGTCCGGGCGGCCACCGACGGCTGGTACGCCGACCTGCTCTACCAGGCCAACGCCGACAGCGACCGCCGGATCATCGACGAGGTCGGCGCCGTCGCCGAGGCCCGCGGCGTTTCCCGCGCCCAGGTCGCCCTGGCCTGGCTGCGCCGCAACCCGGTCGTGGCCGCACCCCTGGTCGGCGCGCGGACGATCCAGCAGATCGACGAGGCCGTGGCCTCCCTCGACGTGGAGCTCGGCGACGAGGAGGCCCGGCGGCTGGAGGCCCCCTACACGCCCCGTCACGACTTCCAGGGCGTCTCCGACCCCGCGGAGATGGAACGCATCAAGGCCGCGATCCCCGGCTACGCCAACGTCTGACCGCGCGCGGGCACTTCGGGCGGGCCCGGCAGGGTGCCGGCGGGCTCCGCGCGGGGTCCCGTGCCGCGGGGGCGGGCGCGTAATCTGGAGGGACGGTTCGGCCCCGGCGGCTCGGGCCGGTCCGCTGTCGAACCAGTGCAGCCCGGGTTCCGGCCGGGCAGAGCGCGAGGTGTCCGTGTCGCCGCGACGTAACCGCCCGTACAAGCCGGCACCCGCGCAGGAGCGGGAGTCGGGCTTCGGCAGCGGTCGCACCGAGGAATGGCAGGGCGAGGACTGGGTGGTGCGGCCGATCGCCGGCGCCGCCTCCGCGAAGCACTACCGCTGCCCGGGCTGCGACCAGGAGATCCCGCCCGGCGTCGGCCACGTGGTCGCCTGGCGGGAGTACGACGGCGCGGACGACCGCCGGCACTGGCACCGCGCCTGCTGGAACGCGAGGGACCGCCGCACCAGCAAGGTGCAGCGGTCCCGTAACGCACCGCGGTACTGACACGAATGGTGGTCCCGCCCGCCGAAGAATTCACTCGTTCGAGTGATCCCGCGGTGGGCTCATCCTGGCCCCCGGGCCGCTCGGGCTCCCGGCGGGCCGCCGCTCAGGCGTCGCGGCGCTTGAGCACCGCGTAGCCGCCGATGAGCACGACGGCCACCCAGATCGCCATGATGCCGATGCCGCCCCAGGGGCCGTACGACGTGTGGCTGTCGGAGTCCGGCACCACCTGCATGATCTTCTGTCCGGCCTGGTCGGGGAAGTAGCGGGCCACCGACTTGACCTTCGGCACCGCGGTGAGGATCGGCGAGACCAGGAAGAAGAACGGCATCAGGATGCCCAGGCCCAGCATCGGGCTGCGCAGCATCGCCGCGGTGCCCACGCAGAACAGCACGATGAGCGTCATGTACAGCCCGGCGCCGAACACCGCGCGGAACACCCCGGGGTCGCCGATCGACGCGTGGTGCGAGCCGAGCAGCGCCTGTCCGAGGAAGAAGGTCAGGAAGCTGGTCACCATGCCGACGACCAGCGCCAGCAGCCCGGCGACCAGGACCTTCGAGGCATAGAAGTGGCCGCGCTGCGGCACCGCCGCCAGCGAGGTGCGGATCATGCCGGTGCTGTACTCGCTGGAGATCACCAGCACGCCGAAGACGATCAGCGCGAGCTGGCCGAGCGTCATGCCGAAGAAGCTGGTGTTGGTCGGGTCGAAGGTCGCCTTGTCGGAGTCCGACATCGAACTCCACTGGCTGTTGAAGACCGCGCAGATGATCGCGCCGAGCGCGAGAGTGACCAGGAAGGCCAGCGCGAGGGTCCACACGGTGGAGCGCACCGAGCGGATCTTCGTCCACTCCGACTGGAGGACGGCAGAGGTCGCGGCCATGTCAGCGCCCCTTCTTCTTGCTGTTGTCGCGCCACTGCGCGCCCCACTCCTGGCCGGCGGGCGGTGCGGGCGGTGCGGGCGGAGCACCCGCCTGGCCGCCCTGGCCCGGCTGCTGCGGCCAGCCCTGCGCGCCCTGCCCCTGCCAGCCCGGCTGACCCTGCGGTGCGCCCTGGCCGGGCGTGTAGGGCGACGGGCCGTACGGCGACGCTCCGTACGGGGAGGGCGCCGCGGGAGCCCCGGGCGCGCCCATTCCCGCCGGCACGGGGGCCCCGGGCCCGCCGGCCGGCGCGGAGCCCATCTGGCCGCCCGCGTGATACTCCACCGACTCGGCGGTGAGCTGCATGAACGCTTCCTCCAACGACGCCCGCTGCGGGCTGAGTTCGTGCAGCACCAGCTGATGCTGTGCCGCGAGTTCGCCGAGCGCGGCCGCGTCGCTGTCGGCGATCTCGAACGCGCCGTCGCCGGTCTCCACCACGGTGTGGCCGGCGCGGCTCATCACGTCCTTGAACCGCTCCTGCTGCGGGGTGCGCAGCCGGACGAAGGACCGCGAGTTCTTCTCGATGAAGTCCGACATCGAGGTGTCCGCCATCAGCCGGCCGCGGCCGATCACGATCAGGTGGTCGGCGGTCAGCGCCATCTCGCTCATCAGGTGGCTGGAGACGAAGACGGTCCGGCCCTGGGCGGCCAGGCCCTTCATCAGGTTCCTGATCCAGTGGATGCCCTCGGGGTCGAGGCCGTTGACCGGCTCGTCGAACATCAGGATCTCCGGGTCGCCGAGCAGCGCCCCCGCGATGCCCAGGCGCTGGCCCATGCCGAGGGAGAAGCCCTTGGAGCGCTTCTTGGCGACCGCGCTCAGACCCACCGTCTCCAGCACCTCGTCCACCCGGTGCCGGGGGATGCGGTTGGACTGTGCCATGCACAGCAGGTGGTTGTACGCGGTGCGGCCGCCGTGGATCGCCTTGGCGTCCAGCAGCGCGCCGATGTACTTCAATGGCTCGCTGAGCTGCGCGTAGTGCTTGCCGTCGATCCGGACATCGCCGCTGGTCGGGTTGTCCAGACCCAGCAGCATCCGCATCGTCGTGGACTTGCCCGCGCCGTTCGGCCCGAGGAAGCCCGTCACCACGCCGGGGCGCACGGTGAAGGTCAGATGGTCGACTGCGGTCTTGTCCCCGTACCGCTTGGTGAGCCCCTGCAACTCAATCATGGGCCCGAGGCTACTTCAGACGGCACAACCCCCGCCCGAGGAGGGACGGGGGTTGTGGAAAAAGCTGCCGTCGGCGGTGCCGCCCGGGGTGAAACCGGTGGTCAGCGGGACTGCTGGGCCGGAACGCCACGCGAGACCGGCTCGTCGTCGGCAGGGGAACCCGCCGCGGCGACGGCCGCACCCGTCAGCGTGGCCAGCATCTCGCGCACGTTGGTGAGCTGTGCGTTGATGCTGTCGCGACGGTTGGTGAGCGCCGCCAGCTCGCGCTCGGACTCGCTGCGGATCCGGTCGGCCTTGGCGTTCGCGTCCGCGACGATGTCCTCGGACTGCCGCTGCGCGGTCTCCACGGTCTGGCGGGCACGGCGCTCGGCGTCCGTGCGCAGCTTCTCCGCCTCCAGGCGCAGCTGCTCCGCACGGTGCTCGATCTCCGCCAGCCGCTTCTCCGCCTTCGCCTGACGGGACGCCAGGTCACGCTCGGACTGCTCGCGCCGCTTGGCGAGGTTGGTCTCGAAGTCCGCAGCGGCCTGGGCGGCCTTGGCGCGGGTCTCCTCGAACAGCGCGTCGGCCTCCTCACGCTTGGCCGAGGCGTCCTTCTGGGCGTCGGCGCGCAGCTGCGTCGCGTCGCCCTTCGCCTTGTCGACGATCCGCGCGCCCTCGTCCTCCGACTTCGCCTTCCGGTCGGAGGCGTAGGACTCGGCATCGCTGCGAACCTGTGCGGCGGCCGACTCGGCCAGCTCGCGGTGCTGCTCGGCCGCGCGGCGCGCCTCCTCGCGAAGGTCCTTCGCCTCCTCCTCGGCGAGGCGGAGGATCTTCTCCACCCGGGCACCGAGACCGGCGTACGACGGCTCGGAGTCGGTGACCTGGGCCTGTGCGTTCTGGGTTTCGAGGTGCAACTCCTCGATGCGCTTCTCCAGCGCGGTGATCCGGGTCAGGGCGCTGTCACGGTCGGCGACGAGCTTGGTGATGCGGTCGTCCACCTGACCGCGGTCGTATCCGCGACGCACGAGCTCGAAGCCGAAGGGGGAGGAAGTGTCGCTCATGGGGTTCCTGTCGATGATTCAGACCGGTGAGGTGATAGGGGGAATCCTAGGGGGCACGGCGGCGTGTCACCGAGCCATTGCGTATTCGGTATGGAGAATGTCCGCTCAATCGAGTGGAGCCTCGTCGGACCGCTTGCCGCTCGTCCGGGTGGCTGGTGCGCCCGCACCGGCAGCCACGGCGCTCTTGCCGGACCCGCTGCCCGGGGCCTCGAACGACTCCAGCGCCTCCAACACGTCCTGCACGCGCGAGATCTCCGCGTTGATGTCCTCTCTGCGGCGCACCAGGACGTCCAACTCCCTTCTGCCCTCGGCGACGATGCGCTCCGCCTCGGCCCGTGCCTCCCCCTTGACCCGCTCGGCCTCGCGCTCCGCCTCGGACTTCTTCTGCTCGGCCTCCTTGAGCAGGCCCTCGACCTTCTTCACGGCGGCGATCCGTACCTTGCTCGCCTCCGACGTCGCGGTGCTCTTGATCTCGGCGGCCTTCGCCTCGGCCTCCCCCAACTGCTCGGTCGCGGCGGCCACCAGCTTGTCGACCCGCTCGCCGACCACCTTCATCGCCTCGGCGGCCTCCTTGCGGGCCCGCTCGTGGAGTTCCTCCACCTCGGACTCCACCCGGCGGCGCAGTTCCGCGGTGCGGTTCCTGGTACTGGTGGCGTCGCTGCGCGCCTCGACCAGCAGCGTATCGGCGTCGGTGCGGGCGCGTTCCACCATCGTGTGGGAATCGTTGGTCGCCTCGGCGACGATCCGGTTCGCCTCGGACCGGGCCGCGCCCACCATCGCGTCGGCCTGCTGCTCGGCCGCGGCCTGCGTCGCGACCGCCTCCGCCTGCGCCTTGCCCATCAACTCGTCGGCCTGCTCGGCGGCTTCGCTGCGCCGCTTGTTCGCCGCCTCGCGCGCCTCGTCCAGGATGCGCTGCGCCTGCGCGCGCGACTCCTCGGCGGTGCGCTCGGCGTCCCCGAGGGCCTCCCGGGCCTGCGCGCCCAGGCGTTCGGCCTCCTCGCGGGCCTTGCCCACCAACTGGTCGGCCTGGTTCGCCGCGTCGGTGCGCATCCGGTTCGCGTCCTCGCGCGCCCCGGTCCGCAGCCGGTCGGACTCCTCGATCGCCTCGCTGACCGTACGGTCGGCCAACGCGCGGGCGGCCTCGGACTCCTCGGCCGCCTCCCGGCGGATCCTGGAGGCGTCCTCACCGGCCCGCTCCCGCTCGGAGTTGGCGTCGGCGTGCAGCCGGTCCGCCTCGCCCTGCGCCTCGGCGCGCATCCGCTGGGCGGCGTGCTCGGCGGCCGACCGCAGGCCGGTGATCTCCTCCTCGGCCTCCTGGCGCAGCCCGGCGACCGAGTCGCGCACCTGCTGCGCGGTCGTCTCGGCGCCGCCCACCATCTCCGCGGCCCGCTGCTCGGCCTCGGCGACCAGCCGCTCCGCCTCGGCGCCGGCGTCCTCCACCCGCTTGCGGGCGGCCGCCAGCAGCTCCTCGCTCTCCCGGCGGGCCTGGGTGCGCTCCTGCTCGGCCTCGGTGCGGGCCGCGCCCAGCACCTCCTCGGCCTCCCGGCGGCGGCGGGTCGCCTCCTCCTGGGCGGCGCCCAGCGCCTCGGCGGCCTCCACCCCGATCCGCTCGGCGGCGGCCGCGGCCTCCGCGCGCAGCCGGTCGGCGGTCTCCTGCGCCTCCGTGCGGCGCTGCTCGGCGTCCGCGGCTGCCTCGGCCTGCAGGCGCACCGCGACGGACTCGCCCTCCGCGCGGCTCTGCGCCGCGTCGGAGGCCGCCTCGTCGCGCAGCCGTACCGCCTCGGCCTCGGCCTGCTCCTGGAGAGTGCGGATCCGCTCGGCGGTCTCGGTGCGCAGCCGCTCGGACTCCTCGCCGGCCTCGGCGCGGATCCGGTCCGCCTCGGCGGTGGCCTCGCGCAGCGCCTGCTCGGCGCCGGCGACCCGCGCCTCGGCCTCCTCGCGCAGCCGGACCAGTTCCGCCTCGGCCTCGTCGCGCATCCTGGCGGCGACCTCGCCGGCCTCCGTCCGCGCCTGCTCGACGGTCTGCTCGGCCGCCTCCTTGGCCGCCTCGGTCTGCCGCTCGGCCTCCGCGTGCAGCTCGTCGGCCTCCGCGCGGGCCTGCCGCAGCGCCTCCTCGGCCTTGGTGTTCAGCGCGGAGGCCCGCTCCACGGACTCGGTCCGCATCCGCTCGGCCTCGGCGCCCGCGCCCTGGCGGACCTCGTCGCCGTCGGCCTTCGCCTTGGCCAGCAGCTCCTCGGCCCGGTGCGCGGCCTCCTCGATCTGCTGGACGGCCTCGCGCCGCGCCTCGCCGCGGATCCGCTCGCCCTCGGCGACGGCGTCGGCCCGCAGCTGCTCGGCCTCGCCGCGCAGCCGCCGGGCCTCCTCCTGGAGCTCGACGGTCCGGGCGCGGTACTCCTCGGTGTCGTCCTGGGCGGCGCCGCGCAGCTCCTGCGCGGACGCCTCCGCCTCGGCCCGCAGCCGCTCGGCCTCGGCGTCGGCCTCGTGCCGGATCCGCTCGGCCTCGTCGGCGGCGGCCTTGGTGCTGGACCGGGCGTCCTCGGACGCCTTGGTCAGGATCTCCTCGGCCGACCTGGCGGCCTGCGCGAGCTGCGCCGCCGCGTCCTCGGTGGCCTTGGCGCGGGCGGTCTCCTGCGCCTCGGTCCTGATCCGCTCGGCCTCGGCGCGGGCGTCGGCGACGGTCTGCTCGGCCTCCGCCTTGGCCGCCTCGGCCTCCTTGGTGGCCTCGCCGACCATGCGGGCGATCTCGGCGCGGGCGGTCTTGGTGCGCTGCTCGTTCTCGGTCTCGGTGGCCGCCAGGCGCTTCGCGGCACCCGCCGCGGCCTCCTCGCGCAGCCGCTCGGCCTCGGCACGGGCCTGCCGCAGCGACTCCTCGGCGGCCCTGGCCCGCTCGTCGGCCAGCCGGGACAGCTCGGTGGCGCGGGTGCGCGCCTCGTCGGACTCGGTGCGGGTGGAGGTACGCAGCTGCTCGGCCTCGGCGGTGGCCTCGGTGGCCTGCGTGGAGGCGGCGGTCAGCAGCCGCTCGGCGTCGGCACGGGCCCGGCGCAGCAGCTGCTCGGCCTCGGTGCGGGCCGCCTCGGCCTCCGAGGTCAGCCGCTGGCCGGTCTGCTCGGCGACCCGGGACGCCTCCGCCCGGGCGGAGGCCAGCGCCGCCTCGGACTCGGTGCGGGTCTCCTCCAGCAGCCGCCGGGCCTGCGACTCGCTGCGGGCGCGCAGCTGCTCGGCCCAGGCCACGTTCTCGTTGACGTGGGTCTCGACGTTGGCCCGGCGCTCGGCCAGCTCCTCGTCGAGCTGGCGGCGGCGGGCGATCGCCTCGGCGTGCCAGTCCGACTCGAACCTGGCCTGGTGCTCGGCCTGCTCCTGGAGCAGCCGCTGGGTCTGGGCGCGGGCCTCGCGCAGCTCCCGCTCGGCGTCGGCGCGGAGCTGGTCGGCCTGGATCTGGGCGTTGCGCAGGAGCTGGTCGGCCTGGTGGCCGATGTTGTCGTAGGCGGGACGGGTGGCGAGATTGCGGCGCGCCTCGTGCAGCTTGGCGCGCAGCACCTCGACCTGGTAGCCGAGGTCGTCGGCGTGATCGACCGCCTTGCCGCGCTCGGTACGCAGCCGGTCCATCTCGGCTTCGAGTCGAGAGAGCTGGTCGTCAGCCCGGTAGCTGTCGTTGCCCCGCACTCCGCGGTCCCATCGGTCTCCTGGCGTACTCACCCGCCAACCGGGTGAGATTCTCCGTAACTCGGTTTGAGAGAACAGAGCTGTACGAAGAATGGTGTCAGATCAACGTCGCGGAGCGGGAGCGTACCCAGGAGCGTGCTCCCGGCCGCCCACCCCGGTCGGCCCCGGTCACTCTACCGGGCGGCACCGGGGTTGGGTCAGTGGTCTCGGGCCGGTTCGGCGGTTCCGGGCCGGATCGCCGCCGCCGCGAAGCTACGCCTCCTCGCCGGCGGAGTGGGCGCCGGGGGCGGAGGTGACCAGCTCGGTGAGCACCCCGTGGCAGTCCTTCGGGTGAAGGAAGGTGATCCGTGAGCCCGAGGTGCCGCGGCGGGGCTCGTCGTACAGCACCCGCACTCCCTTGCCCCGGATGTCGGCGGAGTCGGTGTCGACATCGCCGGTGCCGAAGGCGATGTGGTGCACGCCCTCGCCGTTCTTCGCCAGCCACTTGCCCACCGCGGAGTCCTCCCGGGTGGCTTCCAGCAGTTGGAGGTAGGAGGCGCCGCCGTCGTCGGTGCCGCTGATCCGCAGCATGGCCTCGCGGACGCCCTGTTCCTCGTTCACCTCGCTGTGCTCCACCTCGAAGCCGTACGTGGCACGGTAGAACTCGACGGTCGCGTCGAGGTCGAAGCAGGCGATCCCGATGTGGTCGATGCGAGTCAGCATGTACACAGTGCACCGCATGGACGGCTGATCACGCAACGTGCGCGCCATCACACGTTCTGCCTCGTGACCCTGTCTCTACCGGTCAGTACATTGAAGGCTAACCCTCGTTAACCTCTCTTCAGCCGAAGGGGCCGCACCATGACAAGTCAGGAAGCCCGCACCTCCGTGATCGTCGCCGGCGCCCGCACCCCGATGGGGCGGCTGCTCGGCAGCCTGCGGTCGTTCTCCGGCGCCGACCTGGGCGGTTTCGCCATCAAGGCCGCGCTGGAGCGGTCCGGCGTCACCGGCGACCAGGTGCAGTACGTGATCATGGGGCAGGTGCTCCAGGCCGGCGCCGGGCAGATCCCGGCCCGGCAGGCGGCCGTCAAGGCCGGCATCCCGATGAACGTCCCGGCGCTCACGGTGAACAAGGTGTGCCTGTCCGGCCTCGACGCGATCGCGCTCGCCGACCAGCTGATCCGGGCCGGGGAGTTCGACGTCGTGGTGGCCGGCGGCCAGGAGTCGATGACCAACGCCCCCCACCTGCTGCCCGACTCCCGCGCGGGCCACAAGTACGGCGCGATCGAGCTGCTCGACTCCATGGCGCACGACGGGCTGACCGACGCGTACGACGAGATCGCGATGGGCGCGTCCACCGAGCGGCACAACACCCGGCTCGGCATCGAGCGCGCCCCGCAGGACGAGTTCGGCGCGCTGTCGCACCAGCGGGCCGCCGCCGCCCGCAAGAACGGCCTGTTCGACGCCGAGATCACCCCCGTGGAGATCCCGCAGCGCAAGGGCGACCCGGTGGTCTTCGCGCAGGACGAGGGCATCCGCCCGGACACCACCGTGGAGTCCCTGGGCCGGCTGCGGCCCGCCTTCCCCGACGCGACCGGCGCCGGCACCATCACCGCCGGCACCTCCTCGCAGATCTCCGACGGGGCCGCCGCGGTCGTCGTCATGAGCCGCGCCAAGGCGGAGGAGCTGGGCCTGTCCTGGATCGCCGAGATCGGCGCGCACGGCAATGTGGCCGGCCCCGACAACTCCCTCCAGTCCCAGCCGTCGAACGCGATCAACGACGCGCTGCGCAAGGCCGGGCTGACCGTCGCCGACCTCGACCTCATCGAGATCAACGAGGCGTTCGCCGCGGTCGCCGTCCAGTCCATGAAGGACCTCGGCGTGACACCGGAAAAGGTGAACGTCAACGGCGGCGCGATCGCCCTCGGTCACCCCATCGGCATGTCCGGCGCCCGTATCGTGCTGCACCTCGCCCTGGAGCTGAAGCGGCGCGGCGGCGGTACCGGAGCGGCCGCGCTGTGCGGCGGCGGCGGCCAGGGCGACGCCCTGATCGTCCGGGTGCCGGGCAACTGATCAGGCGGAGGGTGCCCGCGGGCGGGCGAGCCCGACGGGCGGGCCGGTGTCGAAAGGGAGAACACGCGCAGTGAGCGATGGGAGTGCCCCCGCCGAGGGCAGGGCGACGGCGAGCGAGCAGGACCGGTCGGCGACGGCCGGTCCGGAAACCTCCGGACCGGGCGCCGCGGGCCGGAGGGGAGCCGGCCCGCGCAGGGCGCTGGACGTCGGCGCGCTCGTGGAGCAGGCGCGGGAAGGACGGCCGCGCGCGGTGGCGCGGCTGATCTCGCTCGTGGAGGGGGCCTCCCCGCAGTTGCGCGAGGTGATGGCCGCGCTGGCGCCGCTGACCGGCGGGGCCTATGTCGTCGGGCTGACCGGCTCGCCCGGCGTCGGCAAGTCCACCACGACCTCGGCGCTGGTCACGGCGCTGCGCCGGGCCGGCCGCCGGGTCGGCGTGCTGGCCGTCGACCCGTCCTCGCCGTTCTCCGGCGGGGCCCTGCTCGGCGACCGGGTCCGGATGTCGGAGCACGCCTCCGACCCGGGCGTCTACATCCGCTCGATGGCCACCCGCGGCCACCTGGGCGGGCTGGCCTGGGCAGCCCCGCAGGCCATCCGGGTGCTCGACGCCGCGGGGTGCGACGTGGTGCTGGTGGAGACCGTCGGCGTCGGGCAGTCCGAGGTGGAGATCGCCGCGCAGGCCGACACCTCCGTGGTGCTGCTCGCCCCGGGCATGGGCGACGGCATCCAGGCCGCGAAGGCGGGCATCCTGGAGATCGGCGACGTCTACGTGGTCAACAAGGCCGACCGCGACGGCGCCGAGGCCACCGCCCGCGAGCTGAACCACATGCTGGGCCTCGGCGAGGCGCGCGCGGCCGGCGACTGGCGGCCCCCGATCGTCAAGACGGTCGCCGCGCGGGGCGAGGGCGTCGACGAACTGCTCGACGCCCTCGACAAGCACCGCGGCTGGATGGAGGAGCACGGTGTCCTCGCGGAGCGGCGCCGCGCCCGCGCGGCGGGCGAGATCGAGAACATCGCGCTGACCGCGCTGCGCCGCCGGATCGGCACCCTGCACGGCGACAGCCGGCTGTCCGCCCTCGCCGGGAAGGTCGCCGCCGGCGCGCTGGACCCGTACGCGGCGGCGGACGAGCTGGTCGCCGGGGTGACCGCCGAGGCGTAGCGGACGACGCCTCGGCGCGAGGGGGCGGGGGAGCGAGGGCCTGGGGAGGGCGCAACGAACTTGCCGCCCACGCCGGTTGGCGGTCCCGCTACGCCAGGCCGCCCTCCGGAGCGGCCGCGCCCGTCGCCATACCGGTCTTGCGCACCGTCCTGAGCACCGCGAGCACGCTGACGGTGCCGACCATGCCGCCGCCGCAGATGACCACGTACGGCGGGACCACCTCGGCCACGGCGCCGCCGGCCGTCATGCCGATGCCCTGAAGCGTCATCAAACCGGTGCCGAGCAGCGTCATGGCGCGGCCGCGCATCTCCACCGGGACCGCCTGCACGAACCAGCGGTCCATGCCGAGCGCGTAGCCGCCGCACAGGCCGGTGGCGACCAGCAGGCCCACCGAGACGGACAGCGAGGGGTGGGCGAGGAACGCGGCCATCGGCAGCAGCGAGACGGCCGCCAGCGGCAGCGTGATCCGGTCCCTGGTCTCGGGGCTGAGCAGCGATCCGGCGGCGACCTGGCTGGCGACGGTGCCGGCGGGCATCGCGGCCAGGAAGATGCCGTAGCCGACCGATCCGGCGCCGGCCGCCGCCGCGAACGGCACCGCGACCCCCTCGGCGATCCCGAAGAACATCGGCGGCACCCACCACATCAGCAGCAGCGCCCTGATCCGCGGGTGCGCCATCATCCGGCCGCTCGCCGCCAGTGACTCGCGCAGCAGGGCCGCCCCCCGCGTCACCCGCGCGGGGCGGTGCACGGTGCCGAACCGCAGCAGCGTCGCCGAGCAGAGGAAGGTGGTGACGGTGACGTAGAGGGTCTCCCGCGGCGTGAGCCAGGCGACCACCAGGCCGGCCACGCCGAAGCCGAGGATCTGCGAGGACTGGTTGACGATCCCGATCAGCGAGCGGCCCAGCACGTAGAGGTCGCCCTCCAGGATGTCCGTCAGGCTCGCTCCCCGGGTCCCCGTGAACAGCGGCGAGATCATGGAGACGCACACCCGCAGGGCGAGGAGCGCGGCGATCGGCATGCCTGGGATCACCATCAGGGCGACGCACGCCGCCGACAGCAGGTCGCAGGCGACCAACACCTGCCGGGCGGGGGCGTGGTCGGCGATGCCGGACAGCAACAGCCCGCTCAGCGCGTACGGCAGGGTGGTGAGCGCGAAGACCAGCGCGGTCAGCAGCGCGGAGCCGGTCTCGCCGTAGACCAGTACGGCCAGGGCGACTTCGCAGAAGACGGTGCCGAGCATCGACAGGACATGGGCGGCGAATATCGCCCGGAACTCACGGACCGCGAACACCGCGCCGTACCCGGCCCTCTTCGTCTTCTCCCCAGGGGTGCGGGGAGAATCGTCCGAGCCGGCCTGCGAGGAGGCGTTCTCCCTGCGAGGTGGGTGCTCGCTGTCCGTTGTCATGACATCACACTGGTGGCACTGGCCCCACCCGTCGTAGTGTTTCGGCTGGTGCCGAATCTTGGGGGGTGTGATGTCGTTTCGCATGCGATTTGCGGCCGAAGAACTCCTGCGCTGCCGCTTTGCCATCTCTCCGCTCCGGGAGACGCAAGGGGCGATCCGGACCCTCTCCCGGCCGGACCGGCACGGCTATCACCTCCAGTGGCTGCGCCAGGCGCGAGCGGCCGCCGCGGGCCTGGACCTGACCGCGTTCTGGCTGCTCGCTCCGGAGAGCGGGCACGGCCCCGACTTCCTCCACCCCACCCCGACGGTGCCGTTGGCCGCGCTGGAGGACGAGACCGCAGCGATCCGCGGCACCGATCCGGAGCTCGCCCGCGAGCAGATCGCCGAGGCGCTGACCCAGACGCCGGGCGCGGAGCACACCCGCCGCGGCCGGGCCATGCTCGCCGACCCGGCCGGCACCGTGCGGCAGCTGGCCGGGAGTTACGAACACGTCTGGTCCGCGCTGCTCGCGCCGCACTGGCCGCGGTTGCGCGCGGTGCTGGAGGCGGATGTCGCCTACCACGCGCGGCGGCTCGCCGACGGCGGCATGCAGCGGCTGTTCACCGGGTTGCACCCGCTGCTCAGCTGGTCGGAGGGCGCCCTGACGATCGGCGGCCCGCCGCAGGCGGGGGTGCCGCAGCCGGGCGGGCTGGTGCTGGTGCCCAGCGTCTTCTTCTGGCCCGGGGCGGCCAGCGCGTTCGACCCGCCGTGGCAGCCGACCGTCGTCTACCCGGCCCGCGGCGTTGGCGGCCTGTGGGCCCGGCCGGAACCGGCGGCGTCCACCGCGCTGGTGCGGCTGCTGGGCGCCAACCGGGCCGCGATACTCACCGGCCTCGACGCGCCGACCACCACCACGGCCCTCGCCCACCGGCACGAGATGGCGATGTCGTCGATCTCCGCCCACCTCTCGGTGCTGCGCGACGCGGGACTGCTCAGGTCCCGCCGCTACGGCCACCAGGTCCTCTACGAGCGCACCCCGCTGGGCATCGCGATGGCGACCGGCGGCCTGCTCTGATCCTGCGGACTGCTCCGGCTCCGCGCGGGTACGCCCGGCCGGCCGCTGCTCAGGGCGCCAGGAACCGCTCGACCGTCTCGACCTTCGAGGTCAGCCCGTCCGTCACCGACGGCCGGATGTCCGCCTTGAGCACCAGGGAGACCCGCGGCGCGCGCGCCTCGACGGCGGCCACCGCGCGGCGGACGACGTCCATCACCTCGTCCCACTCGCCCTCGATCGAGGTGAACATCGCGTCGGTGCGGTTCGGCAGCCCGGACGCGCGGACCACCCGCACGGCGTCCGCGACGTACTCCCCGACGTCCTCGCCGACGCCGAGCGGGGTCACGGAGAAGGCGACGATCATGCGGAGGTCACCGCCTGCGCGTCCGCGCCGGAGCCGCTCTCGGCCTGCTCCTGGGCCGCCCGTGCCGCCGCGACCGCGGCCTCGCACTCGCGCGCCAGCATCCGCTCCGCGAAGAAGCCGCCGGTGGGCAGCACCGACAGCACCAGGTACAGCACCGAGCGGCCGAGCGGCCAGCGCGCCCGGTTCCAGGCGTCGGCCCAGAAGAGCACATAGATGATGAAGAGGATGCCGTGCACCATGCCCATCACGGGCACCGCGTTGAAGTCCGTGGTGCTCTTCAGCACCACGCACACCAGCAGGATCAGGAAGGAGGCCGCCTCCGGGGCGGAGATCAGGCGCAGCCTGCGCAGGGCGGCGGCGGTCTTGAGTTCCACGGGAACCTCGCTGTCGGAACGGTCGTACGGTGGTCGGGCGGTCGTGTGCGACCCTCTTGTGAAGACGATCACAAACTCCTCCCCATTATCACCGGACCGTATCGATGACCGGCGCCGGGGGTCGGCAACCGCCCGCCGGGGGATAACGTCCCCTTCCACGTACCGCCGCTCGCGTACGGCGCCGCCGCGGCGCAGCACCTTCCGATTCCGCGCCACCACCACCCACGGGGACCGACAGCGATGAGCAGAGACTGGGACCGCAGGCACTGCGCCAGCAAGGGCCACATCACCTACGCGCCCGACGAGCCGGGGCTGCGCGAGCGGCTCCGGGCGAGCACCGCGGTCGGTCCGGTGTGGCGCTGCCTGCGCTGCGGGGACTTCGTGCTCGGCGAGCCGCACGGCTCGGGACCGGCCGGCAACGCCCCGCTGGTGCCGCGCGGCCGGGCGCTGCGCGACCTGTTCATCCTGCGCTTCCTCGCCGTCGAGCGGGTGCTGCGCGGGGTGCTGGTGATCCTGGCCGCCTGGGCGGTGTGGAAGTTCTCCAACTCCCAGGACGCGGTGCGCAAGCTCTTCGAGGACGACCTCACCGTCTTCCGCCCGGTCGCGAACCACTTCGGCTACGACCTGGACCACTCGCCGGTCGTCGACACCATCCAGAAGACCTTCGACTACAAGAAGTCGACCCTGCACGTGGTGGCCGGCGGCCTGCTGGGCTACGCGCTGATCGAGACGGTCGAGGGCGTCGGGCTGTGGTTCGGCAAGCGCTGGGCGGAGTACCTCGCGGTCGTGGCCACGGCGGCGTTCCTGCCCATCGAGGTCTACGAACTGACCGAGAAGATGAGCGCGTTCAAGGTCGGCACCCTCGCGCTGAACGTCGTCGCCGTCCTCTACATCCTCATCGGCAAGCGGCTGTTCGGAATCCGCGGCGGCCACGCCGCGTTCGAGGCGGCGCGGCGCGGGGAGTCGCTGCTGGAGGTCGAGGCCGCGGCGGGCGTCGCGGACGGCGACGACACTCCCGCCGCGGGCGCCGCCGGTGGTCAGGGCGGCACCAAAGCCCCGCTTCCGGTCCGGCGCCGCTCATCGGCCGATACCGTGTGATCCATGGCGTTTCTCAGGCTGCAGGGCACCCGCGTGCTCGCCGTCGACCTCGCCGGGGACGCGGTCAGGGCGAAGAACGGCGCGATGGTCGCCTACGACGGCGAGATGACGTTCAAGAAGATGACCGGCGGCGGCGAGGGCCTGCGCGGCCTGATGACCCGCCGCATCACCGGTGAGGCGATGGCCGTGATGGAGGTCAAGGGCCACGGCACCTGCTACTTCGCCGACCGCGCCACCGAGATCAACCTGGTCCGGCTCGACGGCGAGAAGCTGTTCGTCGAGGCCTCCAACCTGCTCGTCACCGAGACGTCGCTGCGCACCGGCACCACCTTCACCGGGCTGCGCGGCGCCTCCCAGGGCAACGGGCTGTTCACCACCACCGTGGAGGGCACCGGGCAGGCCGCGATCCTGTCCGACGGCCCCGCGATCGTGCTGCGGGTCACCGCGCAGACGCCGCTGGTCGTCGACCCGGGCGCGTACGTCGCGCACACCGGCGGCCTGCGGCAGCAGCTCCAGACCGCGGTGGGCTGGCGCACCCTGGTCGGCGAGGGCTCCGGCGAGAGCTTCCAGATCCGGTTCGAGGGCGACGGCCTGGTCTACGTCCAGCCCAGCGAGCGCATCACGGTCGGGGGTCAGCTCTAGTGCCTTTCACCCGGATCAACTCCAAGATGATCGAGGCGCAGATCGCGCCGGGGCAGCGGGTGTTCAGCCAGCGCGGGGCGATGCTGGCCTACCGCGGCCCGGTGACCTTCACGCCCAGCATCACCGGCGGCCAGGGCGGGCTGATGTCGATGATCGGCCGCCGCGTCGCCAACGAGGCGACGCCGCTGATGACCGTGGACGTGCCGGCCGGGCCCGGCGGCCCCGGACAGACCCCGTCCGGCACGGTGATGTTCGGCCACGGCGGCCACCACATCCACATCGTCGACCTCACCGGCGAGACGCTGTACGTGGAGGCCGACCGGCTGCTCGCCTTCGAGGGCTCGCTCCGGCAGGGCACGATGTTCATGGGCTCCCAGGGCGGGGTGATGGGCGTGATACGCGGTCAGGCCACCGGCCAGGGCCTGTTCACCACCACCCTGGCGGGCAAGGGCGCGGTCGCGTTCATGGCGCACGGCGGGGTGATCGAACTCCCGATCGGCCCGCGGGGCCCGGTGCACGTCGACCCGCAGGCGTACGTCGCGCACCGCGGCGACGTCCGCAACAAGCTCACCACCGCGCTCGGCTGGCGGGAGATGGTCGGCCGCGGTTCGGGCGAGGCGTTCCAACTGGAGCTGTCCGGCAACGGGATGGTGTACGTGCAGGCGTCGGAGGAGAAGCTGTGAGCCATCCGCCCCCACCGTCCGCGCCGCCCACGCCGCCGGCCGGTCCGGTGATCCACGACGCGTGGACGCTGCCGTCGAACGACAACGTCAACCCGTACGCCTTCAGCGTGGAACTGGACGGGCAGTGGTTCCTGCAGAAGGGGAAGATGATCGCCTTCTACGGGCAGGTCGACTTCCAGGGGATCGGCGCGGGCCGGCTGGACCACCTCATCGCCGAGAACTTCCACTCGCCGATGCACGCCGCGGACTGGGTCGTCGCCCAGGGGCGCGGCAAGATGCTGCTCGCCGACCGGTCGTACGACATCAACTCCTACCGGCTCGACGACGGCAACCTCACCATCCGCTCGGGCAACCTGCTCGCCTTCGAGCCGGGCCTGTCGCTGAAGCAGTCGATCATCCCGGGCTTCCTCACCCTCATCGGCACCGGCACGTTCGTGGCCGCGTCCAACGGCGCCGTGCACTTCGTGGAGCCGCCGATCCGGGTCGACCCGCAGGCGCTGGTCGGCTGGGCCGACTGCCCCTCGCCCTGCCACCACTACGACCACGCGTACCTGCGCGGCGTGCTCGGCGGTGTCCGGGCGATGACGGGGATAGGCGGGGCGTCCGGCGAGGAGCACCAGTACGAGTTCGTCGGCGCCGGGCAGGTGCTGCTCCAGTCCACCGAGTCGGTGCTGGCCGAACGCGCCACCGGGGCGGGCCCGGAGCCCGGTACGTAGGACCTCCGTACGGGCCCGCGCCCCGAATCGGGCCCCACGCCCCGGGTTCCGGCGGAGGCCGTGACCTCGCGCCCGCCGGATCGTTCCGCACGGTGACCACACGGCTACCTTGGCGATCCGTCGGGGGTGCAACTCCCGGTAGCATGTACCTATGCAGACCGAGACCGCGGACGACGTCACCACCTGGCTCAACGAGGACGAACAGCGGGCCTGGCGGATCCACCTGGACGTCAGCCGCCTGCTGATGTACCAACTCGAGCGCGATCTCCAGCCGTTCGGCCTGACGAACAACGACTACGAGATCCTGGTCAACCTCTCCGAGGCGCCCGAGCGCCGGATGCGGATGAGCGACCTGGCGAAGTCCACTCTCCAGTCGAAGAGCCGGCTGTCCCACCAGATCACCCGGATGGAGAGCTCCGGCCTGGTTCGCCGGGAGGACTGCGAGTCCGACCGCCGCGGCCTGTACGCGGTCCTCACCGACCAGGGCTGGGAGACCATGAGCCAGGTCGCCCCCCGCCATGTCGCCTCGGTCCGGGCGCACTTCATCGACCTGCTCACCCCTGAGGCGCTCTGCGCCTACCGGCAGGCCCTCCAGCCGGTCGCCGAGCACCTGCGGGCCGAGCGCGTCCGCTAGGACGCGCCGCCAGGGTGTACAGCAGGGCGTACAGCCGGGGCGCGCGGCGCTTTGCCGGCCGCCCTGCCGCCCCGTGACCGCGCAACCGCCCAGAAAGTGGACGCCTGTGCCCGGCATGTGACCGGCGGGTAGGCTCGGGGCCGTGCCAAAGCCGTTGAGCCTGCCCTTCGACCCCATCTCCCGCGCCGACGAGCTGTGGACGCGGCACTGGGGCGGCGTGCCCTCGATGGCCGCCATCACCTCGATCATGCGCGCGCAGCAGATCCTGCTCGGCCAGGTCGACGGGGTCGTCAAGCCCTACGGCCTCACCTTCGCCAGATACGAGGCCCTGGTGCTGCTCACCTTCTCCAAGGAGGGCGAGCTGCCGATGTCCAAGATCGGCGAGCGGCTGATGGTGCACCCCACGTCCGTCACCAACACCGTCGACCGGCTCGTCACCGCCGGCCTCGTCGACAAGCGCCCCAACCCCAACGACGGCCGTGGCACGCTGGCCTCGATCACCGCCAAGGGCCGCGAGATCGTGGAGTCCGCGACCCGCGACCTGATGGCGATGGACTTCGGCCTCGGCGTCTACGACCGGGAGGAGTGCGGCGAGATCTTCGCGCTGCTGCGCCCGCTGCGGATAGCGGCCGGCGACTTCCAGCCGGAGTGACGGCTCTCCCCGGGGGTGCCCCCCGGCCGTCCCCGGGTGCCCCTGCCCCGGGGTCGGGGGGAGTTTCGGGGCGGTTTACGCTCGTCCCATGAAATCCAGCGTGTTGACCCGCTACCGGGTGATGGCCTACGTGACGGGTGTGCTGCTGATCGTGCTCACCCTGTGCGTCATCGCCCAGTACGTGCTCCACCTCGACGGCGCGAGCACCGCTACCGGCATCGTCGGCTTCGCCCACGGCTGGCTCTACGTGGTGTACCTGATCTTCGCCTTCGACCTGTGCGCCAAGGCGAAGTGGCCGCTCGGCCGGATGGCCTGGGTGCTGCTGGCCGGCACCGTGCCGACCGCCGCCTTCTTCGTCGAGCGCCGCGTCACCCGCGAGCTCGGCCCGAAGGTGGTCCGCGCCGAGAAGGCCGCCGAGCCGGTCAAGGTCTGACGGCTTCCTGAATTCCGACCATTTTTTCCCTGACCCGGCCGCTCCGCCGCAGGTCAGGGAGGTGCGGGGCCGATTCACCCGGGTGGTGAGCCGCGTCGCATCGACATTTAGTTGGACGTCCAAGTAAATTTGGGGGATGGACGCCAACGAGATCGAGACAGGCCGCCGGCGCTGGCAGGCGCGCTACGACTCCGCGCGCACCCGGGACGCCGACTTCACCACCCTTTCCGGCGACCCGGTGCAGCCGGTGTACGGGCCGCCGCCGGGCGCGGACGTGCCCGGTTTCGAGCGCATCGGCTGGCCGGGTGAGTACCCCTTCACCCGCGGCCTGTACGCGACCGGCTACCGGGGCCGTACCTGGACCATCCGGCAGTTCGCCGGCTTCGGCAACGCCGAGCAGACCAACGAGCGCTACAAGATGATCCTGGAGGCGGGCGGCGGCGGGCTCTCCGTCGCGTTCGACATGCCGACCCTGATGGGCCGCGACTCCGACGACCCCCGCTCGCTCGGCGAGGTCGGCCACTGCGGGGTGGCGATCGACTCCGCCGCCGACATGGAGGTCCTCTTCGGCGGCATCCCGCTGGGCGACGTGACCACCTCCATGACGATCTCCGGCCCGGCCGTCCCGGTCTTCTGCATGTACCTGGTCGCCGCCGAGCGCCAGGGCGTCGACCCCGGGGTGCTCAACGGGACGCTGCAGACCGACATCTTCAAGGAGTACATCGCCCAGAAGGAGTGGCTGTTCGCCCCCGGCCCGCACCTGCGGCTGATCGGCGACCTGATGGAGCACTGCGCGAGCGCGGTTCCGGCGTACAAGCCGCTGTCGGTCTCCGGATACCACATCCGCGAGGCCGGGTCGACGGCCGCGCAGGAGCTGGCGTTCACCCTCGCGGACGGCTTCGGCTACGTGGAGCTGGGCCTGTCCCGCGGCCTGGACGTCAACACCTTCGCGCCCGGGCTGTCCTTCTTCTTCGACGCGCACCTGGACTTCTTCGAGGAGATCGCCAAGTTCCGCGCCGCGCGCCGGATCTGGGCCCGCTGGCTGCGCGACGAGTACGGCGCCACCTCGGAGAAGGCGCAGTGGCTGCGCTTCCACACCCAGACCGCGGGCGTCTCGCTCACCGCCCAGCAGCCGTACAACAACGTGGTGCGCACCGCGGTGGAGGCGCTGTCGGCCGTGCTCGGCGGCACCAACTCGCTGCACACCAACGCGCTGGACGAGACGCTGGCGCTGCCCAGCGAGCAGGCCGCCGAGATCGCGCTGCGCACGCAGCAGGTGCTGATGGAGGAGACCGGCGTGGCCAACGTGGCCGACCCGCTCGGCGGTTCCTGGTACGTGGAGGCGCTGACCGACCGGATCGAGGCGGACGCGGAGCGGATCTTCGAGCGGATCCGGCAGCTGGGGGCGAAGGCGGTGCCCAGCGGCGAGCACCCGGTCGGCCCGATCACCTCGGGCATCCTGCGCGGCATCGAGGACGGCTACTTCACCGGGGAGACCGCCGAGTCCGCGTTCCGCTACCAGCAGGCCCTGGAGAAGGGCGAGAAGAAGGTGGTGGGCGTCAACTGCCACACCGGCTCGGTCACCGGTGACCTGGAGATCCTGCGGGTCAGCCACGAGGTGGAGCGCGAGCAGGTGCGGGTGCTGGCCGACCGGAAGGCGGCCCGGGACGACGCCGCGGTGCGCGCCGCCCTCGACGCGATGCTCGCCGCCGCCCGCGACGGGTCCAACATGATCGAGCCGATGCTGACCGCGATCCGGGCGGAGGCCACGCTCGGTGAGGTCTGCGGAGTGCTGCGCGAGGAGTGGGGTTCCTACACCGAGCCGGCCCGTTTCTGACCCTTCGTCACTCCAACAGACCAACACCCCTTTCCTCGAACCGAGTTGATCACGTGAGGAGACGGGCGGCAACGCCCGTAATCTCGTAGGCACGCAACCGGTTTCTCCGAGGAAGGAACGTCGTGTCCCTCGAAGCGACCGTCGGTGACGACGGGATGATCTACATCCGCGAGACAGAGCGGCCGGAGGTGGTGGCGGTGACCACGCCCGCGAAGTGGGAGGCATTCGTGAAGGGCGTCAAGGCGGGCGAGTTCGACCACTTCGTCGCGGGCGTGGAGACGGAGGCGGACGCGGGCTGACCGGAGCCGGTCGCCGGCGGCCGGCTCAGCAGCCCGGGTTCGCGGTCAGGCCGCCCACCAGCAGCCGTGCCAGCCGGTCGGCCCACTCCCGGTCGACCGGCTCCGAGCTGACCATCACCCGGTGCAGCACCGTGCCCGCCACCACGTCGAAGATCAGGTCGTCCCGGGCCGGATCGGCGGTGCCGTCGTCCCCGGGCATCTCGCCGCGCCGTTGCGCCCGGGCCCGGCCGAGCAGCACCAGGTGCTTCTGCCGGTCGACGATCGCCTCCCGGATCCGGTCCCGCAGCGCCTCGTCGTGGCCGGCCTCGGCGACCACCGCCATCAGAGCGGTCCGGGTCTCGGGGCGGTCGAGCAGCCCGGCGAAGCGCAGCACCACGCCCTCGATGTCGGCGTGCAGGCTGCCGCGGTCGGGCAGTTCGAGCTGCTCCTCGAACAGGGCCGCCAGCGTGTCCACCACCAGCTCGTTCTTGCCCGCCCAGCGGCGGTAGAGCGTGGTCTTCGCGACGCCGGCGCGGGCCGCCACGTCGCCGAGGGTCAGGCCGGCGAAGCCCAACTCCACCAGTGCCGCACGGGTCGCGTCCAGGATCGCGCGGTCCGCCTCGGCGCTTCGGGGCCGTCCGGTGCGTCTACGGGAACGGGCCGGGGGGGTGGGGGGCATAGGGCGGACCATACCGGCCAGTAGCCGGCGCGGACCGAGTGATCGTTGTCACAGGAACCGCCAGGACGCGGCCGGCCTGCGGCAGTTACGCTACGACTCGTAGCGAAACCGCGGCCCGTACGGGCCCGCCGACGCGACGACCACACCCGTACGGATGGGGTTCCGTACCGAGCACGTACCGCGGCGCTCCGCCGTCGCGAGGGGACCGCTCCCCGCGCCCGCAATCCGGCGGGTCCCGGGGTCTGTGCACGCTTTGCTCCGCGAAGGGGGAGGATTGGCCTCATGCAGCCACGGAACATGTCCATGAGCGGCGTGGTCGACCTCGCCGCGGTGAAGGCGGCCACAGAGGCCAAGGCGAAGGCCGAGCAGGCCCGGGCCCAGCGCCAGGAGGCCGGCCCGGACGCCGCCCCCGCCTCCCCGCTCGTCATCGAGGTGACCGAGGCGACCTTTGAGAGCGACGTCCTGGAGCGCTCCGCCGAGGTCCCGGTCGTCATCAGCTTCTGGGCCGATCAGGCCGAGCAGAGCAAGCAGCTCAACACGGTGCTGGAGCGGCTGGCCGCCCAGTACCGGGGGCGTTTCGTCCTCGCCACGGCCGACGTCTACGCCAACCAGATGCTCTTCCAGCAGTTCGGCGTCCAGGGCGTGCCCGCGGTCTTCGCGGTGCTGGCCGGACAGGCGATGCCGCTCTTCCAGGGCGCGGCGCCCGAGGACCAGATCACCGAGGTGCTCGACCAGGTGATCGCGGTCGCCGAGCAGCGGTTCGGCATCGTCGGGGCCGAGGTCGAACCGGGAGCCGTCGCCGAGGAGCCGGCCGAACAGCCGCCCCGCCCGGCCACCCCGCAGGAACTCGCGCTGAGCGCCGCCCACGAGGCGCTGGACGCCGGCGACCTGGGCGGCGCCATCCAGGCGTACAAGAACGTCCTGTCCGACGAGCCCGCCAACGCCGAGGCGAAACTCGGCCTGGCCCAGGCGGAGTTGCTGGAGCGGGTGGAGGGTGCCGACCCGCAGTTGGTGCGGCAGGCGGCGGCCGCCGCGCCCGGCGACATCGACGCCCAGCTCGCCGCGTCCGACCTGGACCTGGTCGGCGGCCACGTCGAGGACGCGTTCAGCCGGCTGGTGGACACCGTGCGGATCACCGCCGGAGACGACCGGGACCGGGTGCGGTTGCGGCTGCTGGAGCTGTTCGAGGTCATCGGCCCGGACGACCCGCGCGTCGCCGCGGCGCGCACCGCGCTGGCCCGGGTGCTCTTCTGACGTCGCGCCGGCCTCACCGGGGCCGCACGCACTCAGTGATTTAGCGGCAGGCGGCCGCACTTTATCAAACCGTGACAATGCGCGGCCGCTGTTACTTCCGGTAGGAAGGCCACCCCCTTTTGCGCGGTGTTGTCCTCCGATGCCGCATTCGCTTTCTCGGCGCACGGTGACTCAGCGTCACATTACTGGCTGTTGCGATCATGTTGGTGACTCTCTGCCGTTACCCGCTGGTAACGATGCCCCTTGTGCACCGGCTCCGAATGGACCACGATCGGCCAAGCTCGGTCCCGTAACTCCAGCCCGGCAGCCAGCCGGTGCGAGGGTGACGGGTCCCCGCCGAGCGGGGTGCGCGGTGATCGCCGTCGCCCCGGAACAGGGGGGTCTCCGTCCACGGATGGAACCGGATGGAGCCTGTTCCGCAAGGTTGCGCGAGAGCGTGGCCAGTGGTTGTCGCTCGGGGGTGATCGCCGACGTTCGGACACCGCCGTCCGTGACTCCCCTGGGAGGGACGGCCCCGCCGACCACGGCGCTCTCCTTTCCGAGGACGTAGCACTTCTCCCATCCCGGGCCGGGCCCGAACGATCCGGCCGGAGATGTACGTCCGAGAAGGAGGAAGTATGGAGTCGCTCGTTCGTGGCGGTACCAGATGGCGGCGGTTCGCCGTCGTCATGGTGCCGAGTGTCGCGGCCACGGCCGCGATAGGCGTGGCACTGGCTCAGGGGGCGCTGGCCGCGTCCTTCGCGGTGTCGGGCCAGGAGTTCAAGGTGCACGCCGACACCCTGAACGGCAGGGGGTTCGTGCAGTACGGCAACGTGGACGTGCAGCACGGCAAGAAGGGGGCCGTCCCGGTCGCCGTCTCGGCGTTCAAGTCGGCCACCATCACCGGCCTGTGCCAGTCGGTGGTCGTCCCCGCGCCGATCATCGGCGACGTGACGCTGCGGCTCACCGCCGGCAACAACGGCAAGAAGGTCCAGGCGAGCAATCTCTACATCGACCTGAACCAGCTCAATGCGGATGCGACCTTCTACGACATCAACATCGGTGTCGCGGCCGGCGACACGGACCCGTCCTACGCGGTGCCCGAGCCCTCGGTCGCGAAGGACGAGGACCACGGTGGCGCCTCGTCGTTCGCGCAGGAGGCCAAGTCGGCCGTCCTGAAGAACGTCAACCAGACCGCTTGGGCGACCAGCGCCGGCACCTTCAAGCTCGCCGGCCTGAGCATGAGCGTGAAGAAGGGCTCCGGCTCCGGAGTCGAGTGCTACTAGGCGACCCGGCGAAAGCCGCGCCTGAGTGGTCACGGGCGAGCCGCGCCCGACGCGGCTCGCCCCGGCCACCGCATTGATCCCCATCGCACAAGCCAGTCCCAGGGAGCTGTTTTCGATGAGCGCCGAGTCGACAGGACTGCGTGCCCGGTTCCGCTACGGACGTCTGGCGTTCCGCCACTGGAGGTGGCAACGCCCGTTCTGGGCAGGATTGCTGACTCTTCTGTCCGGCGTGCCCATCGCGTACTTCCCGTACGCGGACCTCACGCTCGGCCAGCTGACCGTGCGGATGTCCACCTCCACCGGGTCCGCCTCGCTGATCATCGGCGTCCTGCTGTTCACGCTGGGCCTGACCATGTGGTTCCAGGCCGCCGTACGGATCTTCGCCGGTGTCGCGTCGATCCTGCTCGCGCTGGTGTCGCTGCCGAAGTCCAACGTCGGCGGCTTCGTGATCGGCTTCCTGCTCGCGCTGCTGGGCGGAGCGCTCGCGGTGTCCTGGGCGCCCGGCGTCCCGGCGACCGACGACCCGGGCGAGAAGGCCGAGTTGCCGGACGGCGACCCGGCCCCGGCGGGCGAGGACCAGGACACCCCGGCGGCCACCCGCCCCGGCGGGCTGTTCCTGCCGGCGCAGGACCGGGGCGACGACCGGGCACGTCCCGAGGAGCCGGCGCTCGCCGGCGGCCGTCCCGACGAAGAGACCACCAAGGAGAACGGGAGGCACCGTGCTGGGTGACGACGCTCAGCCGGCCACGAGCGACGGGCCACGTGTCAGGGCGACCTCGGGGCCGCGCCACGCGGCTCCGCGCAAGTCGCTGCTGACCAAGCTGCATGTCCCCGCCGGGAAGGCGGTGGCGCTCGCCGCCATGCCCACCGCGGTGCTGATGGGCATGGGCCTGACCCCGCACCTCGCGCAGGCCGACGAGCCCAAGAACACCTCGTCGCTGGCCCCCGGCGCGTGTGTCGCCCAGCCCGACACGCCGTCCCCGAGCGCGACGGACGCCAAGAAGGCCGACAAGGACGCGAAGAAGAAGACCGACAAGGGCAGCACGTCCACGAAGGACGCGAAGGACACGCCGACGCCGTCGGCCAGCCCGCAGGGCGAGGACACGCCCGACCCGTCGGCCAGCCCGTCCTCGGGCGACACGGCCAAGGCGCCCAAGTCCACGGCCACCACCGCCCCGACGCCGACCCCCAGCCCGACCAAGTCGGTCAACCCGCTGGACCCGCTGGGCCTCGGCAACCTGCTGGGCGACCTGCTCGGCGGAGGCGGCAACTCCTCCCCGACGCCTTCGCCCACCTCGGCGAGCCCCACCCCGACGCCGACCACGTCCTCGCCCAAGCCCACGCCGACGCCGAGCAGTTCGGGCGACTCGGCGGTCAAGGAGGCCGGCAAGGCGGCAGGCGACGCGGTCAAGGGCGCCACGGACGACGTCAAGAAGGCCACCAAGGCGCTGTCGGACGCCACCGCGACCCCGAAGCCCTCGGCCACACCGTCGCCCTCCACAACGGCGGACAGCGGCGATCTCGCGAACGGCTATCCGTGCCCGACGTACGATGCCAAGGCGCTGGACGACGCCAAGCTGGAGCCGGGTATCCCGCTCCTGCCCGACCAGCCCTGGACGCTGAAGAGCAGCATCCTGACCCTGCACGGCCTGAAGTACGACGGCATCGTCCAGGTGAAGACCGCCAGCGGTGAGATCAAGGACGTCCTGAAGTTCACCACCACCGGCATCGACATCGGTGACCTGGACCAGTTCGTGGTGGGCCCGAACGGCAAGGGCCACACCGAGGTCAAGGCGGCCAAGGGCTCCACGTCCACCATCACCGGTGGCACCACGACCCTCTACACCGAGTCGCTCAGCGGCAACCTCCTCGGCCTGGTGCCGATCACCTTCACGCCGAAGGCCCCGCCGCCGCTGACCCTGCCGGAGCTGTTCTTCACCAACGTCACCGTCATCAACGCCGGCCAGTTCGGCGGGAACCTGCACATCCCCGGCATGCAGGTGCTGCCCGGCCAGCCCTAGACGCCCTGGTGACCGCCGCCCGCGCGGGAGGTGCGAACCGCCGCGCGGGCACGGCGACACGAAGCGGCCACGTACCCCCTCCCACAGGGGTACGTGGCCGCTGGTCGTCGCGCCGGTCGAGCCGTCAGTCCCCGAGGTGGTGCACCCGGACCAGGTTGGTGGTGCCGGGGACGCCGGGCGGGGAGCCGGCCGTGATGATGACGGTGTCGCCCTTGGCGTACTCCGACAGCTTCAGCATCTCGCGGTCGACCAGCTCCACCATCGCGTCGGTGTTGCCGACGTGCTCGACCACGAACGTCTCGACGCCCCAGGTGAGCGCGAGCTGGTTGCGGGTGGCGGGGTCGGTGGTGAAGGCGACCACCGGCTCGGGCACCCGGTAGCGGGCCAGCCGGCGGGCGGTGTCACCGGACTTGGTGAAGGCCACCAGGGTGCGGGCGTCGAGGAAGTCGGCCAGCTCGGCCGCCGCGCGGGCCACCGCACCGCCCTGGGTGCGGGGCTTCTTGCCCGGCGCCAGCGGCTGCAGGCCCAGGCACAGCAGCTCCGCCTCGGCCGCCTCCACGATCCGGGCCATCGTCTTGACCGTCTCGATCGGGTACTTGCCGACCGAGGACTCGGCCGAGAGCATCACCGCGTCGGCGCCGTCCAGGATGGCGTTGGCCACGTCGGACGCCTCGGCGCGGGTCGGCCGGGAGTTGGTGATCATCGACTCCATCATCTGGGTCGCCACGATCACCGGCTTGGCGTTGCGGCGGCACAGCTCGATCAGCCGCTTCTGCACCACGGGCACCCGCTCCAGCGGGTACTCCACCGCGAGGTCGCCGCGGGCGACCATCACGGCGTCGAACGCCATGACGACGTCCTCCATGTTCTCCACCGCCTGCGGCTTCTCCACCTTGGCGATGACCGGGACCCGGCGGCCCTCCTCGTCCATCACCCGGTGCACGTCGCGCACGTCCTTGGCATCCCGGACGAAGGACAGCGCGACCATGTCGACGCCCATCCGCAGCGCGAACCGCAGGTCCTCGATGTCCTTCTCGGACAGTGCCGGCACGTTCACCGACGCGCCGGGCAGGTTGATCCCCTTGTGGTCGGAGATCACGCCGCCCTCGACGACCAGCGAGCGGACCCGGGCGCCCTCGACCTCGATGACCCGCAGGGCCACGTTGCCGTCGTTGATCAGGATCGGGTCGCCCTGCGAGACGTCGCCGGGCAGGCCCTTGTAGGTGGTGCCGCAGATCGTCCGGTCCCCGGCCACCTCCTCGGTGGTGATGGTGAACTCGTCGCCCGCCACCAGCTCCACCGGTCCGTCGGCGAACTTGCCCAGACGGATCTTCGGCCCCTGGAGGTCGGCGAGGATGCCGACCGCGCGGCCGGTCTCCTCGGCGACCTTGCGCACGCGCTGGAAGCGGCTCTCGTGCTCGGCGTGGCTGCCGTGGCTGAAGTTGAGACGGGCCACGTTCATACCGGCGTCGACCAGCGTTTTCAGCTGGTCGTACGAGTCGACGGCGGGACCCAGGGTGCAGACGATCTTGGCTCGGCGCATGGGCGCTATCCTATCGGTTTGTTCCGCTCCGGAATAATCTGGGACTACGGGGCTGTGCCGGTGGACGGAGTCGCTCAACCGCCTGCCAGCCGATAAGTATCCCGGGCGATCTCCCACTCCTCGTCGGTGGGGACCACCGCGACCGCCACCCGGCTGGAGGCGGCCGAGACCAGCCGGGCGCCCGAGGCGCGCACCGCGTTGTGCACCGGGTCCAGCTCGATGCCCAGCGCCTCCAGGTCCCGTACGGCAGCCGCGCGCACCGAGGCGGAGTTCTCCCCGACGCCCGCGGTGAAGGCGATCGCGTCCACCCGGCCCAGCACGGCGGTGAACGCGCCGATGTAGCGGCGCAACCGGTGCACGTACACGTCGAACGCCAGCCGGGCATCCGCGTCGCCCTCGCCCATCCGGCGGCCGATCTCCCGCATGTCGTTGGCGCCGCACAGGCCCAGCAGCCCGGAGCGCTTGTTGAGCAGGGTGTCGATCTCGTCGGCGCTCAGGCCGCCGACCCGCTCCAGGTGGAAGACCACCCCCGGGTCGATGTCGCCGGAGCGGGTGCCCATCACCAGGCCCTCCAGCGGGGTCAGACCCATCGAGGTGTCCACGCACACCCCGCCCTGGACGGCGGAGGCCGAGGCGCCGTTGCCCAGGTGCAGCACGATCACGTTGACGTCGGCGGGCTCCTTGCCGAGCAGCGCGGCGGTGGCCCGGGAGACGTACGCGTGCGAGGTGCCGTGGAAGCCGTAGCGGCGGATGCCGTACCGGTCGGCGGTGGCGGCGTCGATCGCGTAGCGGGCCGCGGCCTCCGGGAGGGTGGCGTGGAAGGCGGTGTCGAAGACCGCCACCTGCGGCAGGTCGGGGCGCAGTTCCCGGGCGACCTTGATGCCGGTGATGTTCGCGGGGTTGTGCAGCGGGGCGAGCGGCACCAGCTCCTCGATCTCGGCGACCACCTCGTCGGTGATCAGCGTCGGCTCGGTGAACCGGGTGCCGCCGTGCACCACCCGGTGCCCCACCGCCGCCAGTTCGGGCGAGTCCAGGCCGAGGCCCTTGCCGGTGAGGTCGCGGGCGACCTGCCGCAGCGCCTCCGCGTGGTCGGCGACGCCGCCCTCCTCGCCGATCCGCTCCACGAGGCCGGACGCGAGCCGGGTGCCGTCGGCCATGTCCACCAGCTGGTACTTCACCGACGAGGAGCCGGAGTTGAGCACGAGTACGCGGGTCGCGGTGGTCACCTGAGGTCCCCCTGGGCCTGGATCGCGGTGATCGCGACCGTGTTGACGATGTCCTGCACGAGCGCGCCCCGGGACAGGTCGTTCACCGGCTTGCGCAGGCCCTGCAGGACCGGGCCGACCGCGACCGCGCCGGCCGAGCGCTGGACGGCCTTGTAGGTGTTGTTGCCGGTGTTGAGGTCGGGGAAGATCAGCACCGTGGCCTGGCCGGCCACCGCGGACCCCGGCAGCTTGGTGGCGGCGACCACCGGGGAGACCGCCGCGTCGTACTGGATCGGCCCCTCGACCAGCAGGTCGGGCTGGTGTGCGCGGACCAGGTCGGTGGCGGCCCGCACCTTGTCGACGTCGGCGCCCGAGCCGGAGGTGCCGGTGGAGTACGACAGCATCGCCACCCTCGGCTGCACGTCGAAGCGCGCCGCGGTGGCCGCCGCCTGGATGGCGATGTCCGCGAGCTGCTCGGCGTCCGGGTCCGGGTTCACCGCGCAGTCGCCGTAGACCAGCACCTTGTCGGCCAGGCACATGAAGAACACCGAGGAGACGATGGCCGCGCCCGGCCGGGTCTTGATGATCTCGAAGGCGGGCCGGATCGTGGCGGCCGTGGAGTGCACCGCGCCCGACACCATGCCGTCGGCCAGGCCCTCCTGCACCATCATCGTGCCGAAGTACGACACGTCGGCGACCATGTCGTACGCCAGCTCGTAGCTGACGCCCTTGTGCGCGCGGAGCTTGGCGTACAGGGCGGCGAAACGATCCCGCAGCGGCGAGGTGTGCGGGTCGATGATCTGCAGGGCCGGGTCGTCCAGGCCCACGCCGAGGTCGCCGGCCTTCTTGCGGACCGCGTCCTCCTCGCCGAGCAGCGTCAGGTCGCACACGCCGCGGCGCAGCAGCACCTCCGCGGCCCGCAGGATGCGTTCCTCGCCGCCCTCCGGCAGCACGATCCGCCGCTTGCGGGACCTGGCCCGCTCCAGCAGCGCGTGCTCGAACATCATCGGGGTGACCCGGGCGGACCGCGCCACCGACAGCCGCTCGGTCAGCTCGGCGGTGTCCACGTGCGTCTCGAACAGGCCGAGCGCGGTCTCCGTCTTGCGCGGAGTGCCCGCCGCCAGCTTGCCCTCCAGGCCGAAGAGTTCGGTCGCGGTGAGGAACGAGCCGGTCGGCACCGCCACCACCGGCGTGCCCGGCGCCAGTCGCCCGGCCAGCGCCAGGATGTCGGGGCCGGGCTTCTCGTCCAGCGTGAGCAGCACGCCCGCGATCGACGGCGAGCCGGCCGAGTGGGCGGCCAGCGCCCCTATGATCAGGTCGGCGCGGTCGCCCGGGGTGACCACCACGCACCCGGGGGTCAGCGCCGGCAGGAACGTCGGCAGCATCGCGCCGCCGAAGACGAAGTCCAGCGCGTCCCTGGCCAGTCCGGCGTCGTCGCCGAGCAGCACCTCCGCGTCCAGGGTCTCCACGATCTGCCGGACCGTCGGGGCCGCCAGCGCGGGCTCGTCCGGCAGCGCGTACACCGGCACCGGCAGGCTGCGCCGCAACTGCTCGGTCGCCGCGTCGAGCTGCGCCGGGTCCACCCGGTTGGCGACCATCGCGATCACGTCGCAACCGAGGTTGGTGTAGGCGTGGTGGGCGTTGCGGACCTCGGCGGCCACCGACTCCGCGCTCTGGTTGCGGCCGCCGATCACCGCCAGCACCGACGCCCCGCACTCGTTGGCCAGCCGGGCGTTCACCCCCAGCTCGGCGGGCAGGTTGGTCTCGGCGAAGTCCGAGCCGAGGATCAGTACCGTCTCGTAGCTCGCGGCGACCCGCAGGTAGCCCTCGACCAGCCGCGCGGTCAGCGCCGCCTGGCCCTCGTCGGCCTGGAGCGCGGCCGCCTCGGGGTAGCCCATGCCGAAGACCGTCGCCGGGTCCTGGTCGAGCCGGTAGCGGCTGCGCAGCAACTCGAAGATCCGGTCGGGCGCGTCGTGGACCAGCGGACGGTAGATCCCGACCCGGTCGACCTGCCGGGTGAGCAACTCCATGATGCCGAGCTCCACGACCTGGCGGCCGTCGCCACGGCCGATGCCCGTGACATAGACGCTGCGCGTCACCCCTGTACTCCGTTTCTGCCGTCCCCGGGCCGCGGGTCTGCCGTGCCCGTGCGCGGGCCGGCCCCGACCCGCGGGTGAAGGTGCGTACGTGCGTGCGTACCCACATCCGACGCTAACGCCCCGACCGGGCGAATGCCCGACGAGGGCGGGGCATGCGGGGGGCGCGTCGGAGGACGATCGGTGCATCGGGGCGTTCGGCCGGCCGGGTGGGCGCGCTCCGAGGGATACCCCGGGTCCGGCGGACGGTACACGTAGGGTGAGGGGGAGCGGAGATGGAGGGCGGTGCCATGGAGGTATTGGCCACCGGAGTGCAGCGCGACGAGCGGCCCCTGCTGGAGCGCGCCTTCGCGCCGCGGCACCAGGTCCGCTGCCTGGAGACCACCCTGACCGCCGACACCCTCCCGCTCGCCGCGGGCTACGAAGCGGTGTCGACCAGCGTCAACGCGGTCCTGGACGCCCCTGCCCTGGAGACGCTGGTGCGCGGCGGCACCCGGCTGATCACCCAGCGTTCCACCGGGTACAACAACATCGACCTCGCGCACGCCGAGCGGCTGGGCCTGACGGTGGCGCGGGTGGCCGGCTACTCCCCGTACGCGGTCGCGGAGTTCGCGTGGACGCTGGCGATGGCGCTCAACCGCCGGATCGTGCGGGCCTCCTCGCGGACCCGCGACTTCGACTTCCGGCTGGACGGGCTGCTCGGCCGCGACTTCCACGGCCGTACCGCCGGGGTGATCGGCACCGGGCGGATCGGCTCGGCGTTCGCCGCCATCGCCCGCGGCTTCGGCATGCGGCTGCTCGGCTGGGACATCGCGGTCAGCCCGCAGTGCGAGGAGATGGGGATGGAGTACGTCGAGCTGGACCGGCTGCTGCGCGAGTCCGACCTGGTCAGCCTGCACGTGCCGCTGATGCCCTCCACCCACCACCTGCTGGGTGCCCGGCGGCTGGCCGAGCTCAAGGACGACGCGATCGTGATCAACACGAGCCGCGGCGCGCTGATCGACTCCGACGCGCTGGTGGACACGCTGCGCGAGGGCCGGCTCGGCGGGGTGGGGCTCGACGTCTACGAGGAGGAGGCCGGTGTCTTCTTCTACGACAAGTCGCTGGAGGTGATGACCGACGACACCCTGGCGCGGCTGATGACCTTCACCCACGTGCTGATCACCTCGCACCAGGCGTACTTCACGGTGGACGCGGTGGAGGAGATCGTCGCGGCGACCGTCCGCAATGTGGACGACTACCTCGTCGGGCGGATCACGGAGTGCACGCTGATCCCGAAGTCCCCGTGACGCCGGGGGCCCGGTCCGCCCGGTCCGCCGGGCGGCGCGGACCCGCACGCGCCACGCGAACCGCTACCCGTATCTCCTGGAGAGATCGCCCATGCGCATCGGAGTGCTCACCGCCGGCGGCGACTGCCCCGGCCTCAACGCCGTCATCCGGTCGGTCGTGCACCGCGCGCTGACCGGCCACACGGACGAGGTCATCGGTTTCGAGGACGGCTTCGTCGGCCTGCTGGAGGGCCGCTTCCGCGAACTCGACCTCAACTCCGTCAGCGGCATCCTGGCGCGCGGCGGCACCATCCTGGGCTCGGCCCGGCTGGAGCGGGCCCGGCTGCGCGAGGCCGCCGACAACGCCGACGAGCTCTGCGCCCAGTACGGCATCGACGTACTGATCCCGATCGGCGGCGAGGGCACCCTGACCGCAGCCCGGATGCTCTCCGACGCAGGGATGCCGGTGGTGGGGGTGCCCAAGACGATCGACAACGACATCAACGGCACCGACCGCACCTTCGGCTTCGACACCGCGGTCACCGTCGCCTCCGAGGCGATCGACCGGCTGCAGACCACCGCGGAGTCGCACCAGCGGGTCATGGTGGTGGAGGTCATGGGCCGGCACGCAGGCTGGATCGCGCTGGAGGCCGGCATGGCCAGCGGCGCGCACGGCATCTGCGTGCCGGAGCGGCCCTTCGACCCGGCCGACCTGGTGGACATGGTCCAGAAGCGCTTCGCCCGCGGCAAGAAGTTCGCGGTGGTCTGCGTCGCGGAGGGCGCGCACCCGGCCAAGGACACGATGGACTACGGCGTCGGCGCGATCGACAAGTTCGGCCACGAGCGCTTCACCGGCATCGGCACCACCCTCGCCCGCGAGCTGGAGGCGCGGCTGGGCAAGGAGGCCCGCCCGGTCATCCTCGGCCACATCCAGCGCGGCGGCGTCCCCACCCCCTACGACCGGGTGCTGGCCACCCGTTTCGGCTGGCACGCGGTGGAGGCGGCGCATGCCGGTTCCTTCGGCCACATGACCGCCCTGCACGGCACGCGGATCGCCATGGTCCCGCTCGCGGACGCCATCACCCACCTCAAGACCGTCCCCGAGGACCGGATGGAAGAGGCCGAATCGGTCTACTGAGACATCTCCGGAGCGGCATTCTGTAAAGTTCGGGCCACATGTCCGGCAGGACTCGTACAACTCTTCGTTACCTTGGGTGGTCTGTTCAGGGTGTTACGAGTGGCAGAAGAAAGAGTGCAGGGAGAGGTCCGCTCATCGTGTTGAAGGCCAGCATCGTCGTTCCCATATACAACGCAGGGGAGTACATAGAGCGCTGCGCTCCGTCGCTGGTCGGGCAGAGTCTGGGTCCGGACGCGTACGAAGTGATCTACGTGAACGACGGCTCCACGGACGACTCCGCCAAGCGCCTGGACGAGCTGGCCGAGAAGTACCCGCACGTCCGGGTGTACGCCCAGGAGAACTCGGGCTGGCCCGGCAAGCCGCGCAACGTCGGGGTGCGGATGGCCCGCGGCGAGTACGTCCAGTTCGTCGACCAGGACGACGAGATCGCCGGCGACGCGCTGGAGCGCCTGTACGACATGGCGGTCCGCAACGACTCCGACATCGTCTTCGGCAAGACCCGCGGCCACATGCAGGGCCCGGTGCCGATCTTCCGGCACACCCGGGAGAAGTGCGGCGTGGCCGACGCCGACCTGTTCGACACGCTCACCCCGCACAAGATGTTCCGCCGGCAGTTCCTGCTGGACAACGGCATCGAGTTCCCCGAGGGCCGGGTCCGCCTGGAGGACCAGCTCTTCCTGGCCCGCGCCTACCCCAAGGCGAAGAACGTCTCGATCCTCGGCGACGTGCCGACCTACCACTGGCGGCGCCGGGACGACGGCGGCAACAACAGCAGCCGCCCGCCGAAGCCGGAGGACTACTACACGCACGTGCGCAACGTGGTCCGGGCGATCAAGGAGAACAGCGAGCCCGGCGAGGTGCAGGACCGGATGCTGCGCCGCAGCTACCGGGTCGAGGTCCTGCGCCCGGTCACCGAGCCGCGCGCACTCCAGCGCACCGGTGAGCAGCTCGAACGCTACTTCAAGATCGTCCGCGACCTGGTGCTGGCGGAGTTCCCGCCCGGTGTCGGGGCCGGCTTCCCCGCGATCAACGCGCTGCGCGCGCACCTGCTGGAGCAGAGCAATCTCGACGGCCTGGTGGAGCTGGCCCGCCGCACCAAGGCGATGAAGCTGCACGTCGAGGTCGGCGCCACGTCCTGGCGGCGCGGCAAACTGCACATTCCGGTCAAGGCGTGGCAACTGCGCCGTGACGGCAAGCCGCTCGCCCTGGTGCGGCGCGACGGCAAGCTGATGCTCGACCCGGAGTTCATCGACGGCGTGCCGGGCGTCACGGAGTGGGAGGTCAAGGACCCGTTCCTGGCCATGCGCGGCTCCGTGCTGCTGCGCGACACCGAGCGGCTGGTGTGGTGGTTCGCGGAGAACGACCTCGAGCCCCGGCTCGAACCGCTCGACGGTGACCGGGTGCACGTGGTGATGGAGTCCGAGGCCGTCATCGACCCGATGGAGGCCGCGGGCGGCCAGCCGCTGGAGTCCGGGCGGTACGAGATCTGGCTCGACACCCAGGTGCACGGCATCGGCCGGCGCCCCCGGCTGACCCTGCCCGGCCGGACCGACCGCAAGGCGCGGGTCCAGGCCGCCCGGTGCAACCGCAAGCTCGCCGTCGGCAAGCCGCGCCGGCTGGTCGTCGCCCATTGGGGCGGCAAGGACGAGCAGCTCGAACTGCTGGTGGCCGCACCCCAGCGGATACGGCTCGGCCGGGGCATCGCACTGCGGCTCGCCGCGGACGACCGGGTGCGCACGTCGGTCAAGGGGATGGTCGGGAAGCTGCCGAGCCCGGTGCGGGCGCGGGTGCTGCCCGGAGCGGGCTCCAAGCGCTGAGCCCTGTCGCGGGGGTGGGCCGGCGCCGGACGGCACCGGCCCACCCCCGCGGCCGCCGGGGCCGATCGCGGCCGAGCGGCTCCCGGGGGCCTACTCCGTCACCGGGCGCAGCCACACCGTGGCGAGCGGCGGGACCGTCACCGCGATGCTGTGGCGGCGGCCGTTCCAGGTGGTCGCCTCGCTCTTGACGTGGCCGTCGATCCGCACGCCGCTGCCGCCGTAGCGCTCGTCGTCGGTGTTGAGCACCTGCGTCCAGACGCCCTCCGGGCAGCCCACCCGGTAGTCGTGCCGCACCACCGGGGAGAAGTTGCTGACGCACATCAGCGGTTGTCCCGCGGTGTCCAGGCGCAGGAAGGACAGCGTGTTGTCCTCGGCGGCGCCGCCGTCGATCCACTCGAAGCCGCCCGGGTCGGTGTCGCGCTGCCAGAGCGCGGGCGTCGCGGAGTAGACGGCGTTGAGGTCGCGCACCAGGTCCCGCACCCCCCGGTGGTCGCCGGCCGCGGAGTACGTCTCGTCCACCAGCCACCAGTCCGGACCGTGGTCGTGCGACCACTCCGCGCCCTGGGCGAACTCCTGCCCCATGAAGAGCAGTTGCTTGCCCGGGTGGGCCCACATGTAGCCGAGGTAGGCGCGGTGGTTGGCGCGCCGCTGCCACCAGTCGCCGGGCATCTTCTCGACCAGCGCGCCCTTGCCGTGCACCACCTCGTCGTGCGAGATGGGCAGCACGTAGTTCTCGCTGTAGGCGTACACCATCGAGAAGGTCATCTCGTTGTGGTGGTACTTGCGGTGCACCGGCTCGTGCGCCATGTACTCCAGCGTGTCGTGCATCCAGCCCATGTTCCACTTCAGGCCGAAGCCGAGGCCGCCGAAGCCGGTCGGGCCGACCTGGTGGGTGGGCCGGGTCACGCCGTCCCACGCGGTGGACTCCTCGGCGATGGTGACCACGCCGGGGCAGCGCCGGTAGACCGTGGCGTTCATCTCCTGGAGGAAGGCCACCGCGTCGAGGTTCTCCCGGCCGCCGTAGACGTTGGGCAGCCAGTCGTCGCCCTCGCGGGAGTAGTCGAGGTAGAGCATCGAGGCGACCGCGTCGACCCGCAGCCCGTCGATGTGGAACTCCTCGCACCAGTACACCGCGTTGGCCACCAGGAAGTTGCGGACCTCGGTGCGCCCGAAGTCGAACTCCAGGGTGCCCCAGTCCGGGTGCTCCGCGCGGCGCGGGTCCGCCGGCTCGTAGAGCGGCTCGCCGTCGAAGCGGGCCAGCGCCCAGTCGTCCTTGGGGAAGTGCGCCGGCACCCAGTCCATGATCACGCCGATGCCGGCCCGGTGCAGCGCGTCCACCAGGTACCGGAAGTCGTCCGGCGAGCCCAGCCGCGAGGTCGGGGCGTAGTAGGACGTGACCTGGTAGCCCCAGGAGCCGCCGAAGGGGTGCTCGGCGACGGGCATCAACTCCACGTGGGTGAAGCCGAGTTCCTGTACGTAGGCGGGCAACTGGTCGGCCAGCTGCCGGTAGTCGAGGCCGGGCCGCCAGGAGGGCAGGTGCAACTCGTAGACGGACAGCGGTGCGCGGTGCGCCGGGATGTCCCCGCGGTGGGCCATCCACTCCTGGTCCTGCCAGCCGTAGGACGACTCCGTGACGATCGAGGCGGTGGCCGGCGGCACTTCGGTGGCGCGGGCCATCGGGTCGGCCTTCATCCCGCGCGAGCCGTCGGGCCGGGTGATCTCGTACTTGTAGGCGGTGCCGGGGCCGACTCCCGGCACGAACAGCTCCCACACCCCCGAGGAGCCGAGCGACCGCATCGGCAGCGCGGCGCCGTCCCAGAAGTTGAAGTCCGCGGCCAGCCGTACCCCGCGGGCGTTGGGCGCCCACACCGCGAAACGGGTGCCGCCGACCCCGCCGTGCGTCATCGGCTCCGAGCCCAGCACCTTCCACAACTGCTCGTGCCGGCCCTCACCGATCAGGTGCAGGTCCAACTCGCCCAGCGAGGGCAGGAACCGGTACGGGTCGTCGACCACCGACTCCGCCCCGTCGTACGTCACCGCGAGCCGGTAGTCCGCCGCCTCGGGCAGCACCGCCGAGAACAGGCCGTCGCCCTCCGGGGTGAGTTCGGTCCGCTCCCCGTCCACGACGACCGCGACGGAGCGGGCGAACGGGCGCAGCGCCCGCACCCGGACTCCGCCGGGCTCCGGGTGGGCCCCGAGCAACCCGTGCGGGTCGTGGTGCGCGCCGTTCAGCAACCGCCACCGATCGTCCGGGCCCAGCCCGGTCCCCCCGCCCCTGACTTCCGGGGCGCCCCCGCAGACCGCGTGTGCCGCGGCGCCGCTGCGTTCCGGGGCTCCCCCGGAAGACCCAGGGGCGCGGGGAACTGCGCGACCGGCCCCGATGACGCCGCGGTCCGCCACCGGCCCGGTGGGGCTGCTCGGCTCGTCCCGGACCACCGGCCCGGTGGGGGTGCTCGGTTCGTCCTGGACCACCGGCCCGGGAGGTACCCCCACGCGCTCCTTCGGAGCGCCGTTCGGGGCGCCGCCCCGAGTCGGCCCGCCGGACGCGGCGGGATGCGGGGTCGCGGCGTCGTAGCCGCGGGCGGCGGCTTCCGGAAGAGCGCCATCACCGTGCGACGGCTGGCGCGGGGGCTGTGCGGCGGGGGTCACGGCAAGCACTCCTCGGGGTATGGGCGCCGTCAGGGCGTGGTGGAGAGGCGGGCCAGCGCGGACAACGGGATGGGCAGCCAGGCGGGACGATGCCTCGCCTCGTAACGGGCCTCGTACACCGCCTTGTCGGTCTCGAAGGCCCGTATCAGTACGGGCTGTTCGCGCGGGTCGAGGCCGGCGACCCCGGCGTATCCGGCGCAGTAGGCGTCGCGGTGCCGGGCGGCCCAGGGGCCGTTGCCGCTGTGGTGGGCGGCGTAGTCGAAGGACCGCAGCATGCCCGCGACGTCCTGGACCGGCGGCGCGGGGCGGCGCCGCTCGGCCAGCGGACGGGCCGGCTCGCCCTCGAAGTCGATCAGCACCCACGCGCCGTCCGGCCCGCGCAGCGTCTGGCCGAGGTGCAGGTCGCCGTGCACCCGCTGGGCGGTGACCACGCCGTCCGACCCGGTGCCCGCACCGAGTTTGGCGAGGTCGTCGAAGGCCAAGCGGAGCGCGCCGGCGAAGGGGCGCACCGCGGGCACCTCGGCGGCGGCCTCCTCCAGCCGGCGGGTCATCGCCGCGGCGATACGTTCCAGCGCGCGGCCGTCGAGCCGGTGCACCGGCAGCGCCGCGGCGAGGGCCTGGTGCACCTCGGCGGTGGCCCGGCCCAGCGCGGCCGCCTCGGCGCGGAAGTCGCCGTCCTCCGCGACGGACGCCAGCGCGAGGGCCCAGCCGTCGGCCGAGCCGGGCAGGAAGCGCTGGAGCACGCCGAGGGTGGTCGGCTCCCGGCCCCCGGTCGTCGCGCCGCCGGTGTCGCGGTCGGGATCGCCGTCGGTGTCCAGCGCCTCGAACCACGCCACCGGCTCCGCCACCCGCTGCGACCCGGCCCGGGCCAGCGCGCGGGACAGCTCCAGATCCGGGTTGGCGCCCGGTGAGACGCGCCGGAAGAGCTTGAGGATGTAGCGGTCGCCGTACACGACGGAGGTGTTGGACTGCTCCGCGGTCGAGACCCGCGGGGTCAGCCCGGGCGGGAACTCGGCGGTCGGCTCGGTGGTGAAGCGCAGCCCACCGCTGGTGCCCGGCAGCTTGAGCCGCTCCAGCAGCAGTGCGGCCATTCGGGGGTCGTGCGGGGCGTCGTAGAGCGTCAGCCCGTCGTAGGGGCCGCCGACGGCCGGGCCGAGGGCGGCGCGCACCAGCGCGGAGGGCAGCAGGGGATGGGCGCCGAGCAGGAGTTGGTAGCAGTCCGGCGGCCGGCCGGGCTGCTCCACGTCGACCAGGACGTGCAGCAGGCCGAGCGGGCCGAGTCGGCCACCCGGGGGAACCAGTTCGGTGGCGGCCGCCAGCCGGAAGTCGCCGATGGGCAACCCCTTGCCCGCGAACCAGCGCTGCCGCGGCAGCCATCGGCGCAGCAGGGGGTCGAGGGAGCGAAGCAGCCCCGGCACGAGATCGCGGCCGGTGACGGCGGGGACACGGGTCCAGGAGCTGTCCGACATGACGTCCTTTCCCCGGGGAGTCGCGCATCCTCCGCCGGGTCCAGCGGCGGATGCGCCAGCCTCCCGGATGACGGGTTCGGGCTGTCCGGCGACACGGGGAGCCTGCCCCGGGCGGGTGACAGGAAACCGCCGTACGGGCTGCTGCGGGTTTCGCTTGATCGTCCCAAAGGTGCGGGCCCCCCGCACCTCGGGCGGGTGAACGTAACCTCGCGGAGGGCACCCGTAACCTCCCGGGTGACGGAACGTTACGCCGGGCGGCCGGTGCAGCGGGGGGCCGGTTCGCCCGGCCCCCGCCGTCAGGACGGGTCGCGGCGCAGCCGGAACCAGTAGAAGCCGTGCCCGGCCAGGGTGAGCAGGTACGGCAACTGGCCGATCGCCGGGAACCGCACCCCCCCGATCAGCTCCACCGGGTGGCGGCCCGCGTACTGCCGCAGATCCAGCTCGGTGGGCTGGGCGAAGCGGGAGAAGTTGTTCACGCACAGCACCAGGTCGTCGCCGTCCTCCCGCAGGAAGGCGAGCACCGCCGGGTTGCTCGACGGCAGCTCCGTGAACGAGCCGACCCCGAACGCCCGGTTCTGCTTGCGGATCTCGATCATCCGCCGGGTCCAGTGCAGCAGGGAGCTGGGGGAGCTCATCTGCGCCTCGACGTTGGTGACCTGGTAGCCGTAGACCGGGTCCATGATGGTCGGCAGGTAGAGCCGGCCGGGGTCGGACGAGGAGAACCCGGCGTTGCGGTCCGGGGTCCACTGCATGGGGGTGCGCACCCCGTCGCGGTCGCCGAGCCAGATGTTGTCGCCCATGCCGATCTCGTCGCCGTAGTAGAGGATCGGCGAGCCGGGCAGGGACAGCAGCAGCGCGGTGAACAGCTCGATCTGGTTGCGGTCGTTGTCCAGCAGCGGGGCCAGCCGGCGGCGGATGCCGATGTTGGCGCGCATCCGCGGGTCCTTGGCGTACTCCGCGTACATGTAGTCGCGCTCTTCGTCGGTGACCATCTCCAGCGTCAACTCGTCGTGGTTGCGCAGGAAGATGCCCCACTGGCAGGTCGCGGGGATGGCCGGGGTCTTGGCCAGGACCTCCGAGACCGGGTAGCGCGACTCGCGGCGCACCGCCATGAAGATCCGCGGCATCACCGGGAAGTGGAACGCCATGTGGCACTCGTCGCCGCCGGCCCGGAAGTCGCCGAAGTAGTCGACCACGTCCTCCGGCCACTGGTTCGCCTCGGCGAGCAGCACCGTGTCGGGGTACTGCGCGTCGATCTCGGCCCGCACCTTCTTCAGGAAGTCGTGGGTGCGCGGCAGGTTCTCGCAGTTGGTGCCCTCCTCCTGGTAGAGGTAGGGCACGGCGTCCAGCCGGAAGCCGTCGATGCCCAGGTCCAGCCAGAACTTCAGGGCGGCGAGGATCTCCTCCTGCACCCGCGGGTTCTCGTAGTTGAGGTCCGGCTGGTGGGAGAAGAAGCGGTGCCAGTAGTACTGCTTGCGGACCGGGTCGAAGGTCCAGTTCGACGTCTCGGTGTCCACGAAGATGATCCGGGCGTCCGAGAACTGCTTGTCGTCGTCCGCCCAGGTGTAGTAGTCGCCGTACGGCCCGTCCGGATCGCTGCGGGAGGCCTGGAACCACGGGTGCTGGTCGCTGGTGTGGTTCATGACGAAGTCGATGATGACGCGCATGCCGCGCTGGTGGGTGGCGTCCACGAACTCGACGAAGTCCGCGAGGTCGCCGAACTCGGGCAGCACCGCCGTGTAGTCGGCCACGTCGTACCCGCCGTCCCGCAGGGGGGAGGCGAAGAACGGCGGCAGCCACAGGCAGTCCACGCCGAGCCATTGCAGGTAGTCGAGTTTGGCGGTGATCCCCTTCAGGTCGCCGACGCCGTCGCCGTTGCTGTCCTGGAAGGAACGGACGAGGACTTCGTAGAACACCGCCCGTTTGAACCATTCGGGATCACGGTCCTTGGCGGGGGTGTCCTCGAACGTGTCAGGAACGGGTTCGTTGACGATCAACTGAGTGACCCTCCGATCGATGGAGACGGTCGCAGCGACAGAACGTGCGCGGGCGCGCGGCCCGGCTCGAGGCGCACATAGTTGTCCCTGCCCCAGTGGTAGGTCCGACCGGTGAGCTCGTCGCGCACCGGGAACGACTCGTGCCAGGAGAGCCCGAGCGCCGGCATGTTCAACGACACGGTGGCCTCCTGGGTGTGGAAGGCGTCCAGGTTGACGACCACCAGTACGACGTCGTCCCCGCGCCGCTTCGAGTAGGCGATCAGGGCCTCGTTGTCCACCGGGTGAAACGTGATGTCCCGCAGCTGCCGGAGCGCCGGATGGCGGCGGCGCAGCCGGTTGAGCGTGGTGAGCAGCGGCGCCAGCGAGCGCCCGGCGGCCTCGGCACCGGACCAGTCGCGCGGCCGCAGCTCGTACTTCTCGGAGTCGGCGTACTCCTCGCTGCCGGGGTGGGCGGGGGTGCCCTCGCAGAGTTCGTAGCCCGCGTAGACCCCCCAGCTCGGGGAGAGGGTGGCGGCGAGCACGGCGCGGGCCTCGAACGCGGGCCGGCCGCCGTGCTGCAGGTAGGCATGCAGGATGTCGGGGGTGTTCACGAAGAAGTTCGGCCGCATGTAGGCGGCCGTCGGCCCGCTGAGCTCCTGGAGGTACTCGGTGAGCTCCGCACGGGAGTTGCGCCAGGTGAAGTAGGTGTACGACTGCTGGAAGCCGATCTTGCCGAGGGTGCCCATCATCGCCGGGCGGGTGAACGCCTCGGCGAGGAAGATCACGTCGGGATCGGTCCTGTTGATGTCGGCGATCACCTTCTCCCAGAACACCACCGGCTTGGTGTGCGGGTTGTCGACCCGGAAGATCCGGACGCCGTGCGCCATCCAGTGCCGCAGCACGCGCAGCGTCTCGCGCACGATGCCGGCGAAGTCCTGGTCGAAGGAGATCGGGTAGATGTCCTGGTACTTCTTCGGCGGGTTCTCGGCGTAGGCGATGCTGCCGTCGGCGCGGTGCGCGAACCACTCCGGGTGCTTCTCCACCCAGGGGTGGTCCGGCGAGCACTGGAGCGCGAAGTCCAGCGCGACCTCCAGCCGCAGGTCGCGCGCGCGGGCCACGAAGTCGTCGAAGTCGTCGAGGGTGCCCAGGTCCGGGTGGACCGCGTCGTGGCCGCCTTCGGGGGAGCCGATCGCCCAGGGCGAGCCGACGTCGTCGGGCCCGGCGGTCAGGCCGTTGTTGCGCCCCTTGCGGAAGGCGGTGCCGATCGGGTGGATCGGCGGCAGGTAGACCACGTCGAAGCCCATCGCGGCCACCGCGGGCAGCCGCTCGGCCGCGGTGCGGAAGGTGCCCGAGCGCAGCCGCCCGTCCGGCCCGGTCGTCGCGCCCTCGGAGCGCGGGAACATCTCGTACCAGGACCCGAACAGGGCGCGCTCGCGCTCGACGTGCAGGGGCATCGGCCGGGAGGCGCTGACCAGTTCGCGCAGCGGGAAGCGGTCCAGCGCCTCGACCACCTCGGGCCGCAGTGCCGCGGCGTGCCGGGCGGCCGGGCTGAGGGCGGCGTCGCGCAGCGCGTCGACCGCGGCCAGCACCGCCGGCCGGCCGTCGCCCTTGGGCACGCCGGCGGCGGCCCGCTCGTGCAGCTGCGCACCCTCGGCGAGCACCAGTTCGGTGTCGATGCCGGCCGGGATCTTGATGCCCGCGGTGTGCCGCCAGGTCGCCACCGGGTCCGACCACGCCTCCACCGTGCAGGTCCAGCGCCCTTCGGCCGTCGGAGTGACGTACGCCCCCCAGCGGTCGGTGCCCTGCGCCAGCTCCCGCATCGGGGTCCACGGCCCGGAACGGCCCGCGGCATCCCGCAGCACCACGTTCGCGGCCACCGCGTCGTGGCCTTCCCGGAAGACGGTGGCGGTCACCTGGAAGCGCTCGCCCACCACCGCCTTGGCGGGCCTTCGGCCGCAGTCCACGCACGGGTGGACATCGACGACGGGGATACGACCGATCATTTCCTCACCTGACAGCTGGTAGGGGACTGACGCGACGCGTGCGCGGGTGGCCTCGGTGCACGGCGGGTATCCAGGGCCCCGAGGAAAGGGAGCCCCCGCTACTTTTTAACTGTTCTTGGCCGAACCGGCTCGCCCGCGAGGTCCCTCGCAGAGGGGTTCACCCGGGTGGCCGCCGGTGCGGTGGTGCACATGTCGGAGCCTGCCCACGCTTCCGGGCGGGAACGCACTCTCTGACGCCGTTTCGGTAGCGCGCGGCGAGTGCGCGCATTCGTGGTGACCGTTCCGCCGACCGGCCGCACCCCTTACGCGCACCCGACGCGCCCTGTTCACGCCCCTCAACGCGCCCCCGCGTACGCCTGCGAGTACGCGAACGCCGCCGGAGAGCCGTCCGCACGCCGTCTCGTTCAAGCCACCAGCATCGCACCCGCCCGCCCCGCCCGCCCACCTCCGCAACCTGCTGCGGAGATCCGCACCGGCCCCCGCCGAACGCGCCCGCGCGCCGGCGGGGCGCACGTCTGCCTCGGTGAGCCGCCGTTGGTGCGTTTGGCCCCGAAGATCGCGCGCAACGTGCCCGGCCCCCGGCCCGCGGGGCTACGGTCGAATACGTGAAGGCAATCCGTCGATTCACCGTGCGCACCGTCCTGCCGGAACCTCTGCGCCCGCTGGGGGAACTGGCTTCGAACCTCCGCTGGTCGTGGCACCACGAGACCAGGGACCTCTTCCAGAGCGTCGACCCCGCGGGTTGGCGGGCCGCCCAGGGCGACCCGGTCCGGCTGCTCGGCGCGGTCTCCAAGGAGCGGCTGGCCGCGCTGGCCGGCGACCGCCGCTTCCTGCGCCGGCTGAACGCCGCCGCCGAGGACCTCGCCGACTACACCGCCGGCCCCCGCTGGTACCAGGACCAGAGCGACCTGCCGGCCGCCATCGCCTACTTCTCACCCGAGTTCGGCATCACCTCGGCGCTGCCGCAGTACAGCGGCGGCCTCGGCATCCTCGCCGGTGACCACCTCAAGGCCGCCAGCGACCTGGGCGTGCCGCTGGTCGGTGTCGGCCTGCTCTACCGGCACGGCTACTTCCGGCAGAGCCTGTCCCGCGAGGGCTGGCAGCAGGAGCACTACCCCGTCCTCGACCCCAACTCGCTGCCCGTCGGCCCGCTGCGCGAGCCCGACGGCAGCCACGCCCAGGTCACCCTCGCGCTGACCGGCGGCCGGACCCTGACCGCGCGGATCTGGAGCGTCCAGGTCGGCCGGGTGCCGCTGCTGCTGCTCGACTCCGACGTCGAGTCCAACCAGCCCGCCGAGCGCGACGTCACCGACCGGCTCTACGGCGGCGGCAGCGAGCACCGCCTGCTCCAGGAGATGCTGCTGGGCATCGGCGGGGTCCGCGCCGTCCGCGCCTACTGCCGGATCACCGGCCACCCCGACCCCGAGGTCTTCCACACCAACGAGGGCCACGCCGGCCTGCTCGGCCTGGAGCGGATAAGAGAACTGTCCCACGAAGGGCTCGACTTCGACGCGGCCCTGGAGGCGGTGCGGGCCGGCACCGTGTTCACCACCCACACCCCGGTCCCGGCCGGCATCGACCGCTTCACCCGGGATCTGGTCGCCCGTCACCTCGGCGACGGCGGCGAGCTGCCGGGCGTCGACGTCGGCCGCATCCTCGAACTCGGCCGCGAGACCTACCCCGGCGGTGACCCCGACCTCTTCAACATGGCCGTCATGGGCATGCGGCTGGCCCAGCGGGCCAACGGCGTGTCCACCCTGCACGGCGCGGTCAGCCGGGAGATGTTCGCCGGGCTGTGGCCCGGCTTCGACCCCGACGACGTGCCGATCACCTCCATCACCAACGGCGTGCACGCCCCGACCTGGGTGGCGCCCGAGGTGCTGCGGCTGGGCGGGCGCCAGTTCGGCCCCTCGCGCGCCGAGGACGCGCTGATGATCGGTGGCGCCGAGAGCTGGGCGGCGGTCGCCGACGTGCCCGACGCCGCGGTGTGGGAGCTGCGCCGCACCCTGCGCGAGCAACTGGTCGAGGACGTACGTCGCCGGCTGCGGGCCTCCTGGCGGCAGCGCGGTGCCAATGACGCCGAACTCGGCTGGACCGACCACGTCCTCGACCCCGACGTCCTGACCATCGGCTTCGCCCGCCGGGTGCCCTCCTACAAGCGGCTCACCCTGATGCTGCGCGACCAGGAGCGGCTGGCGGCGATGCTGCTGCATCCCGAGCGGCCGATCCAGATCGTGGTCGCGGGCAAGGCGCACCCGGCCGACGACAGCGGCAAGCGGCTGGTCCAGGAGCTGGTGCGGTTCACCGACGACCCGCGGGTCAGGCACCGCATCGTCTTCCTGCCGGACTACGACATGCGGATGGCCCGCACCCTCTACCCCGGCTGCGACGTCTGGCTCAACAACCCGCTGCGCCCGCTGGAGGCCTGCGGCACCTCCGGGATGAAGGCCGCCCTCAACGGCTGCCTCAACCTGTCCGTCCTCGACGGCTGGTGGGACGAGTGGTACGACGGCGAGAACGGCTGGGCGATTCCCACCGCCGACGGCGTGGCGGACGAGGACCGGCGCGACGAGCTGGAGGCCGCCGGGCTGTACGACCTGCTGGAGCAGCAGGTCGCCCCACGCTTCTACGACCAGGGCAGGCACGGCATGCCGCAGCGCTGGATCCAGATGGTCCGGCACACCCTGACCACGCTCGGCCCCAAGGTGCTCGCCGGGCGGATGGTCCGCGACTACGTCGGGCAGCTCTACGCCCCCGCGGCCCGCTCGCACCGCGCCGTGCAGGGTGAGGACGCCGTCGAACTCGCCGGGTGGAAGCGGCGGGTGCGGCAGGAGTGGCCGCGGGTCGCGGTCGACCACGTGGAGACGGACTTCGCCGAGGGACCCGGGGAGGGGGTCGCGGAGATGGGCTCCACCCTGACGCTCCGGGTGCAGGTCGCGCTCGGCGGCCTCGACCCCTCCGAGGTGGACGTCCAGTTGCTGGCCGGGCCGGTGGACACCGCCGACCGGCTGCGCGGGCCGGAGGCGATCCCGCTCAAGCCGGTGGCGCGCACGGACGTCGAGGGCCGCTTCACCTACGAGGGCCCGCTCACCCTGGACCGGACCGGGCCCTTCGGCTACACGGTGCGGGTACTGCCGGCGCATCCCCTGCTGGCCACCTCGGCCGAGCTGGGGCTGGTGACGTTCCCGCCGGAGGCCGAGGGCATGACGGCGGGGGTGCTGCGCTAGTGCCGTGACCGGAAAGGTTCACCGGCTCACGGCGCCCGGCGGCGCCGGGCACGCGTGGCCCGGCAACGGGGAGGCCCGCACCGAACTTCTCGGTGCGGGCCTCTGGTGAGCCGCTGGGGGTGAAGCGGTGCGGCCGGGCTCAGACCGTGCTGTTCACCATGCGGATGTTCTCCGCCTGCGGGCCCTTGTTGCCCTGGGTGACGTCGAACTCCACTTTCTGACCCTCCAGTAGCTCCCGGTAGCCGGTGGCCATGATGTTGGAGTAGTGGGCGAAGACGTCGGAGCCGCCGCCGTCCTGCTCGATGAAGCCGAAGCCTTTTTCCGAGTTGAACCACTTCACGGTTCCGGTTGCCATATCCATCTCCTACGGGTGGTGCGGGTTTCCAAAACCGCACTGTACGGAATCGGGCACCGAGGGATGATCACCCCACACCGGAGGAAAATGGCAAGAGTCGTTCCGGCTGACGGCCAATCAGATGACCCCGCAGCCGCTGCGGCCCGGGAATCCGGGGTCGGATTACCGCCAGACCCGGACGGCCGCGCTCGGCAGGATCAGGCGCATGGAGCACACGCAGACCACACAACTGGCGGGCACGGCGGCCCTCGTCACCGGCGGCAGCCGCGGCATCGGGCGGGCGGTCGCCCTCGCCCTCGCGGGTGCCGGGGCCGACGTCGCGCTGACCTACCGCGCGGACGAGGGCGCCGCCAAGGACGTCGCGGAGCGGATCCGCGGGATGGGCCGCACCGCCCTGGCGATCCAGGCGGACGCCGCCGACCCGCAGGCCCCCGCCGCGGCCGTCGACCGCGCGGCCGAGGCACTCGGCCGGCTCGACATCCTCGTCAGCAACGCGGCGGTCTACCCGACCGGGCCGATCGAGGACTTCGACGCGGACGCGTTCGACCGGATCGTCGCGGCCAACGTGCGCGGTCCCTATCTGGCCGCCCGTGCCGCCCTCGCCCACCTGCCCCGCGGCGGGCGCATCATCGCCATCGGCAGCAACGTCGCCGACCGGACCCCCTTCCCCGGGCTGACCCTCTACGCGCTCACCAAGACCGCCCTGGTCGGCCTCACCAAGGGCCTGGCCCGCGACCTCGGCCCGCGCGGCATCACCGTCAACCTCGTCCACCCCGGCGCCACGGACACCGACGCCAACCCGGCGGACGGGCCGTTCGCCCCGACCGTCCGCGGCCTGACCGCTCTCGACCGCTACGCCGATCCGGCCGAGATCGCGGCCACCGTCGTCCACCTCGCCTCGCCGGCCGCCTCCTACACCACCGGCGCCGCGATCCACGTCGACGGCGGGTTCACCGTCTGACCGCGGCCGGCGGTCGCCGCGTACGAGCCCGACCCGCCTGACCTGGGGCGCGGGGCCGGGGGCCGGGCGGGCGTCGGGCCCACAGTCGGCCGGAAAACCGGATGAGCGTTGTCACAGGGTGGGCCTAGTGTCGACAAGTGACCTCTCCCACCAGCGACACGACCGCGCCCGACAGCCCGCACCGATCCACCGTCCACTCGCTGGTGAGACTGTGGCCCTATGTCAGACCGGTGCGGGTGAGACTCGCGGTCTCCGCGGTCGTCGCGGTGGCCGCGTCCTGCATGTCGCTGTTCATCCCGCTGGTGCTGAAGTGGATGGTCGACGGGCCGGTCCAGGACCGCGACCCGGGCGGGGTCTGGCTCGGCGGCGGGCTGGTGCTGCTGCTCGGGCTGCTGGAAGCCGGCCTGTTCGGGGTCCGCCGCTGGCTGGTGGCCCGCCCGCTGGCCGGCGTCGAGGCGGCCATGCGCAAGGACCTCTACGAGCACTTGCAGCGCCTGCCGGTCGACTTCCACGACCGGTGGGCGTCCGGCCAGCTGCTCTCGCGGGCCACCATGGACCTCCAGATCCTCCGGATGTTCCTCGCCTTTCCGCTGGTGTTCCTGGTCGTCAACGGGGCCACGATCCTGATCGGCTTCGCGATCCTCTTCACCCAGGCGTGGCTGCTCGGGCTGGTCCTGCTCGCCCCGGCCGTCCCGCTGATGATCCTCTGCTCGTACTTCGAGACCAGCTACGCGCTGGCCGCCCGGCGGGCCCAGGACCAGGCCGGCGACCTGGCCACCCTCGTCGAGGAGTCGGTGCTCGGCATCCGGATCATCAAGGCGTTCGGCCGGCACCGCAGCCAGGCGAACGCCTTCCGGCGGCAGACCCGCGAGCTGTGGGACACCGAGATCCACAAGGCGCGGCTGCTGTCCAACATCTGGGCGGTCATCATGACGCTGCCCGAGATCGCGATCGGTGCGGCCCTGGTGATCGGGTCGCTCCAGGTCGCCGACCACAAGCTGTCGGCGGGCACGCTCGTCGCCTTCCTGTCCACCGCGCTCGCGCTGCGCTGGCCGGTGGAGTCGATCGGCTTCCTGCTCGCGATGAGCAACGAGTCGGCCACCGCCGCCGACCGCTACTTCGAGGTCAGGGACACCCCGGTGGTGTCCGACACCGACGGCACCGGCGCGGGCGCGCGCCCCGATGGCATCCGGCTGGAGGGCGTGCGCTTCCGCTATCCCGACGCCCCGCCGCACACTGCCGAACTGCTGCGCGGCATCGACCTGCACATCCGTCCCGGCGAGACGATGGCGCTGGTGGGCGCCACCGGCTGCGGCAAGACCAGCCTCACCGCGCTGCTGCCCCGGCTGCACCGCGCCACCGGCGGCCGGATCACCCTGGACGGCGTCGACACCGCCGAACTGAGCGGCGACCGGCTGCGCGAGCTGGTGGCCGTCGCCTTCGAGGAGCCGACCCTCTTCTCCGCCTCCGTGCGGGAGAACGTCGCGATGGGCGCGGGCCCGGCCGGGGCCGGCGAGGAGGACGTGCGGCGGGCGCTGGCCGTCGCGCAGTGCGACTTCGTCGACGCGCTGCCGCAGGGTCTCGACACCCAGGTCGGCGAGCAGGGGCTGAGCCTCTCGGGCGGGCAGCGGCAACGGCTCGCGCTGGCCCGGGCGGTGGTCGGCCGCCCGCAGTTCCTCGTGCTGGACGACCCGCTGTCCGCGCTCGACGTGCACACCGAGGCGCTGGTCGAGGCGGCGCTGCGCGAGGTCCTGCGGGACACCACCGCGCTCGTCGTCGCCCACCGCCCCTCGACCGTCATGCTCGCCGACCGCGTCGCCCTCCTCGCCGACGGCCGGATCGCCGCCGTCGGCAGCCACGCCGACCTGCTGCGCGACAGCGCCGAGTACCGCTACCTGATGTCGGGCGGTACACCGGAGCACGACGACGACGCACTCTCCGCGCTCGAAGGGAGCGACGCCCGATGACCTCCTCGGCCGCCACCGAGACCGGGGCGACCCCGGACACCCCGGATACCCCGGAACCCGGGGACTCCCCGGCCCCCGCGGACGCCCACCCGGCCGGCTCGGACACGGACACCGGCGCGGCCCCCGGCACGGGCAGCGGCTCCGGTACGGGCGCGGGTGCCGTCGTGGACCCGTTCGACCGGGACATCCTGCCCGCGCCGCGCAACGCCCAACTCCTGCTGCTGCGCTCGCTGCTGCGGCCGCACGCGCGGCGGGTGTGGACCGCCGCGATCTACCTGCTGGTGCAGCAGGCCGCGGTCCAGGTCGGGCCGCTGCTGGTCGCGTACGCCATCGACCACGCCATCCCCGCGGTGCGCGACGGCCGGCACGGCGCGCTGATCGCCGTGGCCTGCGGCTACATCGGCTGCGGTATCGCCTCCGGCGTGCTGCAGCGGGTGTTCATCAGGATCGCCGCCCGGGTCAGCCAGGACGTGCTGGTCGACCTGCGCGGGCGGATCTTCCGGCACGCGCAGACACTGAGCCTCGACTTCCACGAGCGCTACACCTCCGGGCGCCTGATCGCCCGCGCCACCTCCGACGTCGAGTCGATCCGCGAGCTGCTCAACGACGGCCTCGACGAGCTCATCGAGGTGGTGCTCTCCGGCATCTACATCACCGCCCTGCTGCTCTTCCTGGACTGGAAACTCGGCCTGCTCACGCTGGTGTCGTACGGCCCGCTCTACCTCGCGATCCGCAGCTACCAGGGGCGCGCCGTCGAGGCGTACCGCCGGCGCTCCACCGCGATCGCCGCGGTCATCGTGAAGTTCACCGAGACGATGAACGGCATCCGCCCGGTCAAGGCGTTCCGCCGCGAGCAGCCCAACGACGAGGCGTTCGCCGAGCTGAACGCCCGGCACTACCGCGCCAACGGCGACGCGATCCTGGAGATGGCCCGCTACGTGGTCTGGTCCCGGCTGATCGCCAACATCACCATCGCCGGGATCGTGCTGTGGGGCGCCTACCGGGTGGCCGGCGGCGGGATGGCGCTCGGCGTGCTCGCCGCGTTCGTGCTCTACCTGCGGCGGCTGTACGACCCGATCGACCGGCTCGGGATGTTCCTCAACTCCTACCAGTCCGCCGCCGCGTCGCTGGAGAAGATCGCCGGGCTGCTCGCGCAGGCGCCGACCGTGCCCGAGCCCGAGCAGCCGGTGCCGCTGCCCGCCCGCGGCGAGGGCGTGCTGCCCGGCCGCGAGGTCGTCTTCGACGAGGTGCGGTTCGCCTACCGCACCGGCGGCGAGGTGCTGCCCACCTTCGACCTGCGCATCCCCGCCGGGCAGATCGTCGCCGTGGTCGGTGCGACCGGCGCGGGCAAGTCCACGCTGGCGAAACTGCTGGCGCGCTTCTACGACCCGACCGACGGCCGGGTGCTGCTGGACGGCGTCACCCTGTGCGACCTCGGCCGCGACGACCTGCGCCGGGGCGTGGTCATGGTCACCCAGGAGGCGTTCCTCTTCTCCGGCACCGTCGCGGAGAACATCACCATCGGGCGGCCCGACGCCACCCGCGAGGAGGTCGAGGCCGCGGCGAAGGCGATCGGCGCGCACGACTTCATCACGGCCCTGCCCGACGGCTACGACACCGACGTCCGCAAGCGCGGCGGCCGGATCTCCGCCGGGCAGCGCCAGCTCGTCGCGTTCGCCCGCGCCCTCCTCGCCGACCCGGCCGTGCTCATCCTCGACGAGGCGACCTCCTCCCTCGACGTCCCGGGCGAGCAGGCCGTCCAGCACGCCATGGACACGGTGCTGCGCGGCCGCACCGCGGTGATCATCGCGCACCGCCTCTCCACCGTCGAGATCGCCGACCGCGTCCTGGTCATGCGCGCGGGCCGGGTGATCGAGGACGGCACGCCCGCCGAACTCATCGCCGACGACGGCCACTTCGCCGGGCTCCACCAGGCCTGGCAGGACAGCCTGGTGTAGGGCGGTCGACGCGGCGGGGCCCGGACCGTCCGGTGGGAGGACGGTCCGGGCCCGCGGCGTCACCCGATCAGAGCCGCAGAGCGGCCCATCGGTGCCACCTCACCGGTGCGGGGCCTCCGACAACGGCGCCCACGACCGGCGTTCACGAGCGGGGCAGGGCGATGGAGTACAGGCCGCGGCCGTGCGTGGCGGCGTAGATCCGCCCGTCCGGCCCGGACTTGAGCTGGAGTACGGCGACGGCCGGGAGCTTCCCGACGCGTTGCCACCCGGTGCGGTGCGGCGCCCGGTAGACCACGCCGAGGTCGGTGGCCAAGGCGAGTCCGCCGCCGGGCAGGGCCAGCAGGGAGTCGGCGGGCACGTCCGGCAGGTTCGCCGAGATGTCCTTCCAGGTGGTGCCGCCGTCGGTCGACTCGAAGACGTGGCCCGTGCCGGCGCCGGGGCCGTCGGTCCAGTGCCGGGAGAAGCCGTTGACCGCGAGGTAGACGTGGTTGGCGTTCGCCGGGTCGATGGCGAGTCCGGACAGGTAGCGGTTCGGCACGCTGCCGTCGGCTCCGGTGGCGGGCAGCGCCACCTGGTGCCATCCGGTGCCGTCGGCGTTGCCGACCGCGATGCCGCGGGTGAAGCCCTGGCTGTCGCACGGGCCGCACCAGGCCGCGTAGACCTTGCCGCCCTGCGCGGCCAGGGCGGTGGCCACATGGCCGGTGCCCAGGTCGAAGGCGTCGGTCCACTCGTCCCCGCTGCGGATGGCGTAGCCGTGCGTCTGCACCCACACGTGCTGGCCGCCGGCCACCCAGGTGTCGCTGTCGCGGGTGTCGGTGGTCAGGGGGGCGGTGAACCGGGCGGCCCCGGTCGCGTTGTCCGGCGGGGCCACGTCGTAGCTGGTGATCCTGGACGGGTCGTCCACCCACGAACCGTCGTTGACCGCGCAGTTCTGGGTGACGTTGACCGCCAGGTAGACGTACTCCTGCGCGATGTCGCAGCCGTCGGCGGGATCGGTGAGGGTGTCGCCGCCGTCGCCGCCGAAGTTGGAGCCCATCACCTTGTCGCCGGGACGCAGAATGGACTGGCCGTTGTCCTGGAGGCCGCCGTTGATCGCCAGGCCGTGACCGGACGGGTCGGCGCCTACGCCCACGGAGTAGTACTGGAGGGTGTCGATGGTGCCGTCGTTGGTCGACACCCAGTCGGTGGCGTGGCCGTCCGCGTCCTGGCTGCCGTTCAGCGGCCGCTTGTACACCCCGCCGTCGTCGCCGACGTAGACGAAGGGGGCGCCGTGGTAGCTGCCGACCGCGACCGCGTGCTGGTCGGGGTGCGTGGTCGGGTTGCAGTCACCGGTCTGCCGGGACGGGTCGATGCTCCAGCACGGGAAGCCGAAGTTCCAGTACGGGCCCACGGCGGACCAGTTGGCGCCGCCGTCCTTGGTCTCGAAGACCTCCTCCAGGCCGGCGTAGACGTGGTCGGGGTCGGTCGGGTCGACCTGGAGGAACTCGTTGTACCAGGTCTGCGTGCCGGGCGGGTCCAGCGCGGAGCCGGAGTCGGCGAGCTGGTCGGCGTCGGCGATGCGGGTCCACGGTCCGAAGGGGTCACCGGATCGGGAGACGTAGATCCCGTCCAGGTTGGTCTCCGCGCCGCTGCTGAGCGCCTCGGGCGACTGGTTGATCGCGTAGTAGCGGGAGCCGTCCGCGGACCGGGCGAAGGTCACGTTGCCCACGTCCTCCGGGTCCGTGGGCAGGTCGCCCAGCGAACCCACCTTCGTCCAGGCGCCGTTCTTCTTCGCGTAGAAGCCGTTGTAGGTGTCGCCGCTGCGCCATCCGACGGCCAGCAGGACCTTCGAGGGGTTCTTCGGGTCGATCGCCACGTCGTTGGTGATGTTCTTGTAGGGCGCGGCGGGGTCGTTCGCCAGCGGACCGCCCGGCAGGTAGGCCGGGTTGGGCGCGTACTGGAGCTTCCACGGGCCGCGCAGGTCTGTGGTGGAGTGGCTCCACACGCCCTCGCTGGTCGCGGCCCACACGGTGCCGCCGCCGAACCGCAGGGTGTGGATGGTGGTGGAGTCCAGCTCGCTGCCGCCGACCCGGTCGTACGCGCTGAAGGTGCCGGAGTGCGGGTGCGTCAGGACGTACACGCCGCTGCCGAGGTAGGCGTCCGCGTTCGTCGTGGCCTCGCCGGTGCCCAGCCAGAGCCGGCCCGTGCCGTCCAGCGCGAGGGCGCCGGTGGACTGGGTGGGCAGCTGGTCGCTGATCGGCGTCCAGTGGCCGCCCCCGGTGGCCGAGCGCCAGACACCGCCGCCCGCGCTGCCCTCGTAGACGTAGCCGTCGTCGTCGGCGGCCAGCGCGGCGGTCCGGCCGGTCACCAGGCCCGAGCCGCCGCTGGAGTTGGAGTCGTAGTCGCGGTAGCGCGGGTCGTCGGAGTCGTACGGCAGGCCGGTCAGGTGCTTCCAACTGCCGCCGGTGCCGGTCAGCTTGGTGAGGTCGTTCCAGGCGGAGCCGAAGGCGCCGGGCGCGACGGTGCCCGGCGAGGTGCGGGCCTCGGCGAACTGGGCCGCGCCCTCGGAGATCTCGTCGGACTCCTCGCCGCCGTCGTCGTCACCGCCACCGCCGTCCCCGTCGTCGGCGGGCGAGGCGGTGACCTTCGCGTCGAACGACCGCGGGTGGGCGGTCGGGTGGCCGGGCGCGGCACTGGCCGGCAGCGCGAACAGTGCGGCCACCGCGGTGACGGCTGAGATCGTCAGCCAGCGTCTCCTGCGGTTCGGAACGTTCACATGTCCTCCCCTGAACGGAACGGATGGTGCTCCTGGGCACCAGACCTGATCACGGGGAGCGGCGAACTGACCCTCGCGCGAGGTGATTTGGTGAAATCTTGACGAGTTCGTGTCAGTGCGGCGTGGCCGACTTGGCGCGCCCCAGGGTGCGGACCGGGCGGATGGACAGCAGGGTGGCGGCGACGATCAGGGGGACCACACCGCCGGCCAGCAGCACGTGGCGGGCGCCGAACGCGGTGGACGCGGGGCCGGCCAGGGCCTGGCCGACCGGGACCATGGCGATGGAGCCGGCCACCTCGTAGGCGTGGATGCGGTTGAGGATGTCACCGGGTACCTGGGTCTGCACGCTGGTGGCCCAGTTGACGCCCCAGTACGCCGAACTCGCCCCGGCCGCCAGCACGCAGCAGGCGATCGCCCACACCGGCAGGCCGAGCCCGACCGAGGTCGGCATCAGCGCGGTGCCGAACAGCGCCATCGAGCCGGCCCGCAGCGGGCGGGCCGCCCGTACCCGCATCGCGCACACCGCGCCGACCGCGGTGCCCGCCCCGAGCGCGGAGTTGACCAGGCCGTACGCGCCCGCGCCGTGCGCCGGGATGATCTGGGCGGCGGCCAGCGGGGTGTAGGGCCCGATGGTGCACACCATATAGAGCATCCACACCAGGATCACCGACCACATCCAGGTGCGGGCGAGGAACTCCCGCCAGCCCTCGGCCAGATCGGCCCGGAAGGTCGAGGCCGCCGCCGCCAGCCGCGGCGGCAGCGCCGGCAGCCGCAGCGAGATCAGGCACAACGCGCTGGTGAGGTAGGTCGACGCGTGGACGGCGAACACCACGCCGGTGGAGGTGAAGCCGATCAGCACACCGGCGAGCGCGGGCCCGATCAGCGAGGCGATCGACTCGGCGGTGCGGGTCGCGCCGTTGGCGCCCTGCACGTCGGTCGACACCCGCACGATGGTGCTGGCCACCCCGGGCTGGAACATCGCCGCACAGGTGCCGTTGACCACCGCGATGACGGCCATCTCCCACAGCCGGACCTGGTGGGTGGTGAACAGCACGGCCGCGGTGGACTGCGAGCAGACCCGGACCAGGTCGGCGCCGATCATCAGCCGGCGGGCGTCGAACCGGTCGGCGAACACCCCGCCGAAGACCACGAATCCGGCGAAGCAGGCGGTGGACGCGGCCATCACCAGGCCGATGTCGCCGGCCGAGTAGCCGTATCCCAGCAGCCCGGCCGACAGCGCGACGGGCAGCATCGTGTCGCCGAGCATCGCGACCGCGCGGGCGCTGAAGAAGAACCGGAAGTTGGCCGACCACAGCCCGCCGGCCGGCGGACGTGGCGAAGGCCCCGAAACGGCGCGCGCGGCTTCGGGGCCGGAGTGCGGAGAGCTCACCCCGCCAATATGGACTGGACCAGTCCGAAGGTCCACAGGGTTCTGACCTGCGAGACGGAGGTAACGCCCCGGCCCGGCGGGCTGCTTCCCCCGCACTCAGGCGCGCACGGCCGGTCTGACCCGCAGCAGCCGCACCGAGCGCGCCTCGACCGTCACCGCGGCCCCGGAGGCCACGGGCTGCCCGGGGCCGGCCGCTTGCGCGGGCACCCCTGGCGCACCTGCTGCCCGGGCCCGCCCGGGCGGATCCTCGCGCGCGGTGTCCAGCACCTCGTCGTACCCGGACGCCCACGGCGGGCCGGGCAGCGTGAACTCCACCGGCCGGTGGTCGGCGTGCACGATCAGCAGGAAGCTGTCGTCCACCACCGGCTCGCCCCGCGCGTCCCGCTGCGGGATGTCCTGCCCGGACAGCAGCATCCCGAGCGTCGCGGACGGCGCGAACCAGTCCGCCTCGGTCATCTCCCGCCCGGCCGGGCCGAACCAGGTCACGTCCCGCAGCCCCTCGGGCGCCAGCGACATGCCCGAGAAGAAGCCGCCGCGGCGCAGCACCGGGTGCGCCCGGCGCAGCGCGATCAGCCGCGCGACCAGGTCGACCAGCCCCGACCAGGCCGGGTCGTCGCGCAGCGACCAGTCGACCCAACCTGTCTCGTTGTCCTGGCAGTAGGCGTTGTTGTTGCCGCCCTGGGTGCGACCCATCTCGTCGCCGGCCACCAGCATCGGGACCCCGGTGGACAGCAGCAGCGTCGCCAGCAGGTTGCGCACCTGGCGGTGGCGCAGCGCCAGGACGTCCGGGTCGTCGGTCGCGCCCTCGGCGCCGCAGTTCCAGGACCGGTTGTCGTCGGTGCCGTCGCGGCCGTCCTCGCCGTTGGCGTCGTTGTGCTTGCCGTTGTGGCTGACCAGGTCGCGCAGGGTGAAACCGTCGTGCGCGGTGACGTAGTTGACGGAGGCGTACGGCCGCCGGCCGCCCCAGTCGTACAGGTCGCTCGACCCGGACAGGCGGTAGCCGAGGTCGCGCAGGTCGCCGGTCGCGCCGCGCCAGAAGTCCCGTACGGTGTCGCGGAACCGGTCGTTCCACTCCGTCCACAACGGCGGGAAGGAACCCACCTGGTAGCCGCCGTCGCCGACGTCCCACGGCTCCGCGATCAGCTTCACCCGGCGCAGCACCGGATCCTGGGCGATCACCGCGAGGAACGGCGAGAGCATGTCCACGTCGTGCAGGGAGCGGGCCAGCGCGGCGGCCAGGTCGAAGCGGAAGCCGTCCACGCCCATCTCGGTGACCCAGTAGCGCAGGCTGTCGGTGATCAGGCGCAGCACGTGCGGCTGCACCACGTTGAGGGTGTTGCCGCAGCCGGTGTAGTCGGAGTAGCCGCGCGGGTCGGGGCCGAGCCGGTAGTAGCCGCGGTTGTCGATGCCGCGCAGGGACAGCGTCGGGCCGCCCTGGCCGCCCTCGGCGGTGTGGTTGTAGACCACGTCGAGGATCACCTCGATGCCCGCCGCATGCAGGGCCCGCACCATCCGCTTGAACTCGCCGACCTGCTCGCCCCGGCTGCCGCTGGCGCTGTACGCGGCGTGCGGGGCGAAGTAGCCGATCGAGTTGTAGCCCCAGTAGTTGCTCAGCCCGCGGCGCAGCAGGTGCTCCTCGTCGGCGAACTGGTGCACCGGCAGCAGCTCCACCGCGGTGACGCCCAGCCGGGTCAGGTGGTCGATCGCGGCGGGGTGCGCGAGCCCGGCGTAGGTGCCGCGCAGTTGCGGCGGGATGTCGGGGTGCCGCCGGGTGAAGCCGCGCACGTGCAGCTCGTAGATGACCGTGTCCGACCAGGGCGTCTTCGGGCGGTGGTCGTCCTCCCAGTCGTCGGCGTCGTCGACCACCACGCCCTTGGGCACGTACGGCGCGGAGTCGCGGTCGTCGCGCACGGTGTCGGCGACGTCCTGCTCGGGCCAGTCGCGGGCGTGCGCGTAGACCTCGGGGACCATGCCGAAGTGGCCGTCCACGGCGCGGGCGTACGGGTCCAGCAGCAGCTTCGCCGGGTTCCAGCGGGCGCCGGTCCACGGGTCCCACCGGCCGCCGACCCGCAGGCCGTAGCGCTGCCCGGGGCGCACGCCGGGCACGAAGCCGTGCCACACCTCGTGGGTGAGGTCGGTGAGCGGGGCGCGGGTCTCGGTGCCGTCGTCGGCGAACAGGCACACCTCGACGGACTCCGCGCCGCCCGCCCACAGCGCGAAGTTGGTGCCCGGCGTGCCGTCCGGGCCGGTGTGGAAGCGGGCGCCCAGCGGCTGCGGGGAGCCGGGCCACACCGGTGCGAGGGGCGGAGGAGCGCCGGCCGCCGCGGTACGGCCGCGGGCGCGGGTGCGGCCGCGGGGGAGGGGCGGTGCGGCCGGGGCGCCGGGCGGGCCGGCCGCCGGCGCGTCGGGTAGGGCCGGCTCCGGCACCTCGCGGGCGCCCGGCTCCACCACTTCACGGACTCCCGGCGCCGGGCGCGGGAAGGACTCCGCCCGCCCGGCGGCGCCGAACTCGCGCGTCTCGGACACGTGTCTGCCTCCCACGGCTCCGGCACGGATTCCGGCGCTGCCAGGCGTCCCGTGCCCGGCGGCCGACCGTGTCCCTGGAAGGAGTGTTCCCCTCAGGGGTGGCCCGTCACCCCGATGCCGCCCCGCAGTCACCAACCCGGCGCCGGGTCGTTGACCTTGCGTGACAGGTCTGGTGACGCGCGCACAGCGCGCAACGAAGGGCCCGGTCGCGGTGCTCGCCGCGGCGGTGGCGGCGCTGGCGGTGCTGACCGCCGGATGCGGCTCGGGCGGCGGTTCCGACGACAAGGGGAAGATGTCGGCGAGTCCGGGGCCGTCGACGACACCGCCGACGTTCATCGGGGTGTTCTCCCCGGAGAGGGGGACGACCGTCGGCACCGGGATGATCATCTCCCTGGACTTCACCCGGCCGATCGCCGACCGGGCCGCCGTCGAGCGCGGGATCAGCGTGACCAGCGTGCCGCCGGTCGAGGTGACCGGGCACTGGTTCGGCGACGAGCGGATCGACCTGCGCCCGGCCCGGTTCTGGCGGCCGGGCACCCGGGTCACCCTGCACCTGCGGCTGCGCGGGGTGCGGGGCGCGCCGGGGGTGCGCGGCACCCAGTCCAAGGACGTGTCGTTCTCCATCGGGCGCGACCAGCGCAGCACCGTGGACGTGGCCGACCACATCATGACCGTGGTCCGCGACGGCCACCTGCTGCGCCGGCTGCCGATCTCGGCGGGCAGCGCCCGGCACACCACGTACAACGGGATCATGATGATCTCCGAGAAGTACGCGGTGACCCGGATGAACGGCAGCACCGTGGGCTTCGGCGGGGAGTACGACATCCCGGACGTGCCGCACGCGATGCGGCTGACCAGCTCCGGCACCTTCGTGCACGGCAACTACTGGTCGCCGCCGCAGGTGTTCGGCACCGAGAACGTCAGCCATGGCTGCGTCGGGCTCCAGGACCGCAAGGGCGGGGGCGCGGACACGCCCGCCGGGTGGTTCTACGGCGAGTCCCTCATCGGTGACACCGTCGACGTGGTGAACTCCCCGGACCGCACGGTCGCCCCGGACAACGGGATGAGCGGGTGGAACCTGACCTGGCCGGAGTGGACCGCGGGCTCCGCGCTCTGAGCGGTGCCCCCTCGTACGGCAGGTCGAAACGTCACTCCGGCGGCGGCGGATCCGTACAGGTGACCGCCTGTGCTCGCGCGGCTGAACCGGGCGTTGAGAGGAAGCGACTTCCGGGTAGACACCCGGACAGCACTTGGGACGGAACGGTGACAATTCCGTGGCATCAGCTCGGGGTCCATATGGTTGTCTTGCGCTGGCAGGGGGACTTCGGGTGTTTCGCGCGGTAGGGGAGTAGGGACGTTGAAGCCGATAGGGGTGGCGTCGCGTGCCAGACGGCATGCGGCCGCGGCGCTGGTGCTCGGGGCGATGATGCTGGCGGTGACCGCGTGCGGTCCCGACGGCGGCGGCAGCAAGGCCGCGAGTTCCGGCAGCGACGGCAAGGGCGGGGGTGCGTCGACCAGCGCACCGGACACGACCGTCTCGAAGGCCGTCGTCGACATCTCGCCCAAGGACGGGGCGAGCAACGTCGCCACGACCGGGGCGCTCAAGGTGTCGACCACGGGTGGCAAGTTGTCCTCGGTGACCGTGAAGGACGACAAGGGCCACGCGGTGGACGGCAGCATCACCTCCGACGGCCTGGGCTGGGCGCCGTCGGGGCATCTGAACACCTCCACCGAGTACACGGTGGACGCAGCCGCGAAGGACTCCGCGGGCCGCGAGTCCGACAAGCACGCGACCTTCACCACCATCGTGCCGAAGGACACCTTCATCGGGTTCTTCACGCCGGAGGACGGTTCCACCGTCGGCGTCGGCATGGAGGTGTACCTCAACTTCAACCGGCCGATCACCGACAAGAAGGCGGTCGAGGCCGGGCTGAGCGTCACCGCGTCGCCGTCCGTGCCGATCGCGGGCCACTGGAACGGCGACACCCAGCTGTTCTTCCGCCCGCAGGACTACTGGGCGGCCGGCACCAAGGTCACCCTCAAGCTGAACCTCGACGGGGTGGAGGGCGCGCCCGGCGTCTACGGCAAGCAGGACAAGTCGGTGCACTTCACCGTGGCCCGCCGCCAGGTCAGCGTGGTGGACGCGGCCAAGCACACCATGACCGTCTACCGCGACAACAAGGCGATCCGCACCATCCCGATCTCCTCCGGCGCCCCGGCGCACACCACGTACAACGGCAAGATGGTGATCTCGGAGAAGTACATCAAGACCCGGATGAACGGTGACACGGTCGGCTTCGGCGGGGAGTACGACATCCCGGACGTGCCGCACGCGATGCGGCTGACCAACTCCGGCACCTTCATCCACGGCAACTACTGGGCGGCGACCTCCGTCTTCGGCCACAGCAACACCAGTCACGGCTGCGTCGGCCTGCACGACGTGCGCGGCGCCGGCGACTCGAGCACCCCGGCCGCCTGGTTCTACAACAACTCGATCATCGGGGACGTGGTCCAGGTGACCAACTCCCACGACAAGACGGTCCAGTGGTGGAACGGCCTCAACGGCTGGAACATGCCCTGGAGCCAGTGGACTGCCTGATTGTGTTCGCTCGCCTCCGGGCGCTTTGACCCGGTGTCGACGGTCGATCATGCTCAGTCCCTCCTTCGTCGGGGCTTGCGCGTGTTCTCCCTTTCGACACCGGCGCGCCCTTTGGCTCGCTCACCGTGGTTGGCCCTCGGAACCGGCTGATGTCGCGGCCCGTCCCCCTTCGTCGGGGGCGGGCCGTCGTCGTACGCTCCGGTCATGACTGAGACCGCAGTGACCCTCGATGTCGACGACGGTGTCGGCACCATCCGGCTGGACCGGCCGCCGATGAACGCGCTGGACGCGGCGATGCAGGATCTGCTCAAGGAACTGGCCGAGCAGGCCGCCGCGCGGGCGGACGTGCGGGCGGTGGTGGTCTGGGGCGGCCCGAAGGTGTTCGCGGCGGGTGCGGACATCAAGGAGATGCGGGCCATGTCCTACCAGGACATGGTGGACCGCTCGCGGGGCCTGCAGGACGCCTTCACCGCGGTGGCCCGCATCCCCAAGCCGGTGGTGGCGGCCGTCAACGGGTACGCGCTGGGTGGCGGTTGCGAGCTGGCCCTGTGCGCGGACATCCGGATCGCCGCGGAAAACGCCAGGTTGGGCCAGCCGGAGATCCTGCTCGGGCTGATCCCGGGCGCCGGCGGCACCCAGCGGCTGGCCCGGCTCATCGGCCCGTCCCGCGCCAAGGACCTGATCTTCACCGGCCGGACCGTGGACGCGGCCGAGGCGCACACCCTCGGCCTGGTCGACCGGGTGGTCCCCGCCGAGGAGGTCCATGCCCAGGCGCTGGCCTGGGCCCGGCAGCTGGCCCGCGGTCCGGCGTACGCGCTGCGGGCCGCGAAGGAGGCGGTGGACGCTGGCCTCGACACCGACCTGACCAGCGGACTCACCCTCGAACGCACCCTGTTCGCCGGGCTGTTCGCGACCGCCGACCGCGAGGAGGGCATGCGCAGCTTCGTCGAGAACGGCCCGGGCAAGGCGGAGTTCGCCTGACCCGCCCGCGGGGTGACGCCGGTTCAGATGAATTCCCGGGGTTACCCGGCGAAGCCGTCCCGTTACGGCCATGATGAAGGCATGGCGGGACGGGGTGGCGCGGAACGGCCGCGACAGGTGGAGCACGTCGCGGGGACGGCTTCGTTCCCGGACGCGGACGACCCCGGTGAGGCCGACGACCCCGACGACGCAGCCGACGCGGCGGCGAAGGCGCTGGAGCTGCTGGGCGACCCCTCGATCGAGGAGGTCCGCCTCACCTCCCGCCCCGAGTCGGCCTCCGCCGCCCGCCGGCTGTCGCTGTCGGTGGTGCGGAAGTGGGGCCTGCCGCACCTCGCCGACACCGTGGAACTGCTGGTCTCGGAGCTGGTCGGCAACGCGGTGCGGCACACCGGCGCGCGGACGTTCGGACTGCGGATGCACCGGCGGCGCGGCTGGGTGCGGGTGGAGGTGCGCGACCCGTCGCGGGGGCTGCCCTGCCTCATGCCGGTGCGGGAGCTGGACACCAGCGGGCGCGGGCTCTTCCTGGTGGACAAGCTCTCCGACCGCTGGGGCGTCGATCTCCAGCCGCGCGGCAAGACCACGTGGTTCGAGCTGCGGGTGATCGACCGGATCTGAGGAGGATCGGGAAAAGTGGGGCCGGAAGAGGAAGAGGCCCTCCGCGCGTCGGGGGGGATGACAGCGGAAGGGCCTCTTCAACATCGCCGCGAAGCAGGGGGGGTGTTCCGCGGCGTCCGGGGAACGGCCGAGCTCGGGTCTTCGGCGGCCGTTGCTCTCGACTCTCGCACGGTTCGGGGTGCGAGGGCAAGTTCGGGAAGCGTGTCTCTCGCCACAAACCGGGCATATTACTTGACGATGCAAGGGTGACATGTGCCACCGCCTTGTAAATGATGGCTAAAATCTCTCATTACCTTTTCATATAGAGAATGCTTATGTGACTGGTGGGATCCTGTCAGGGTCCACCCTGAGACGAGGGTGGGGTATGCCCCCGGACGAGTTGGGGGATGAGCCGGATGGGCCGCACCACGCCGCCGCGAGAGAGTCGGGGGGTCGGTCGGCAACATGAGGAGAACCCCGTGGCAGGCACCATGACAGCAACCGCGACAGGCGGCGGCAGCGCGGCGGCACGCGCCGTTCCGGCCTTCGTCCGGTTCGTCGTCTTCGGCGGCGGGGTCACCCTGCTGGGCAGCGGCGCGCTGCTGCTGATCGGCGATCGCGCACCGGTCGCCGCCGCCAACGCGGTCGTCACCGTCGTCACCACCCTGCTCGCCACCGAACTGCACACCCGCTTCACCTTCCGGCGCGGCCGGGCGAGTTGGAGCGACCACTGCGCGAGCGGGCTGACCGTCCTGCTGTCGTACCTCTTCACCACCGGCGCGCTGATCGGCTACGACGCGTGCCACACCGGCGGCGGCGCCCTGGTGCGGCAGGGCGTCTACCTCGCCGCCTCCGGGGCCGCCGGGATCGCCCGCTTCCTGCTGCTGCGTTACGTCTTCGCCCGCACCCGCCGCGTTCCCCGCGCTCAGTCGCCGGCCGCGCGCAGGGTGCGCACCGCGTGGGCCGGGCGGGCCGCGGCGGCCGCCGTGCCGTTCTCCCGGGCCGCCCGCGCGCTGCGCACCCCGCTTCCCGCGCCGGGCCGCGGACCCGAGCCGGTGTCCTTCACCGGGCCCGTCGCGTCCGCCTGAGCCGGGATCGCCGCCCCGAGGCCCGGGGCCAGGTCAGCGCCGTGGGCCATGGCCGCGGCCTCCCCGCGCGAGCCCGCGCCGAGCTTGCCCAGGATGTTGGCGACGTGGAACTTCACCGTCGACTCGCTGATGTGCAGCTCCGCCGCGATGTGGCGGTTGCGCCGGCCGAGCGCCAGTTGCTCCAGCACTTCCCGCTCCCTGGGGTGCAGCGACGCCAGCGCGTCCTTCGTCCCCGGCGGCCCGCCGGCGGGCGCCGCGACCGGCGGGTCCAGCGGCACCGTCAGCGTCACCGCGGTGCCCCAGCCGGGCAGCGCGTCCACCTCGACCCCGCCGTCCAGCGCGGCCAGCCGGTCCGGCACCCGGTGCGACTCCAGCGCGTCCAGCCCCAGCAGCCCGGGGCCGTCGTCGCGCACCACCGCCCGCAGCCTCTCCTGCTCCAGGGCCCAGCCCACGTGCAGCCGGGCCGGCTCCTCGCCCTGCTCCAGCATCGCCAGCACCGCGCCGCGCACCGCGGCCCGCGCGGCGTGCGCCACGTCCGCCGGCAGCGTCCGCCGCGAACCGGGCGGGCGCAGGTCCAGGGCGACCGGGCTGTAGCGCAGCAGCGCCCGCAACTCGTCGGTGAGCCGGCCGAACGCCGCGTCCGCCGGCTCCTCGCTCATCGTGCGGTCCAGCTCCAGCCCCGCCCTGGTCTCCACCAGCGCCGCCACCGCGAGGTCCACCGCCGCCCGCCGGGCCGTACGGTCGTCCAGCGACGGCGCGCGCAGGGCGCCGAGGATCGCCGACAGCGCGCTGGCGTGCGTGTCCGTCAACTCCGCGATGGCCCGCGCCCGCGCGCCGGCCGCCGCCCGGGAACTGGCCGTCGTCACCGGTCCCGCCTCCGCGGTGAGCCGCCGGGTGTGGGTCATCACCACGTCCCACAGCGCCTGGGTCACCGCCGCCGCGTCCTCCTCCAGCGGTTCGTCCGAGGCGCGCACCACCGCGAGCAGCGAGAGCACGTGCGTGCCCGGCACCACCACCGCCACCGCGAGCACCGGCCGCCGCCCACCGGCGAGTTCCGCCTCGCCGAGCCACGGCGTCCCCACCGTCACCCGCTCCGCCAGCCGCCCCAGCTCGGCCGCGGTGATCCGGCCGGTCAGCTCGGCGTTCCCGGCGAACTGCGTCGGCGTGAAGGCGCACACGCTGGCCAGCCGGGCCAGGCCCACATGCGGCACGACGTCCGCCAGCGCCTCCGACAGCCGGTCCATGGTGTCGGGGAGCGGCGCGGACATCACCGTCAGCGCGCGGGCCAGCGCGTCCTGCGGGCGTTTCCAGCCATGCGTCTGCATGCGCTCCACCGTACGGCGTCACCCGACCGGGCGGACTGGTCTTTCGGCCAGGCGAAACCCTCCCAAGAGCCGGTCGGATCGGGGCCGTCGGGAGGGATGCTGGACGAGGCGGCGCCCGACCGGGGACCTTCCGGAGAGCCCGCCGCCCTCGCTCACGCAAGCCGACGAGACACCCAGGAACGGGACACGCCATGACCAAGGCCATCGCCTTCACCGAGTTCGGCAGCGCGGACGTGCTGCACCCCGTCGACGTCGAGCTGCCCGAGCCGGGAGCCGGGCAGGTGCGGATCGCGGTCCGGGCCGCCGGGGTCAACCCGCTCGACAGCAAGATCAGGACGGGCGCCATGCAGCAGTTCTTCCCGGTCGCCTTCCCGCACGTGCCCGGCCTCGAAGTGGCCGGTGTGGTCGAGGCGGTGGGCCCCGGCGTCACCGGCTTCGAGGCCGGCACCCCGGTACTGGGCCGGACCGCCACCGGTTCCTACGCCGAACAGGCCCTCGCCGACGTGGATCTGCTCACCGTGAAGCCCGACTCCCTGGACTGGGCGCACGCCGCGGCCCTGCCGGTCGCCGCCGAGACCACCTACCGGGCGCTGGAGCCGCTCGGCCTGCGCTCCGGCGAGACGCTGCTCGTGCACGGCGCCGCGGGCGGGGTGGGCTCCGTCGCCGTCCAGTTCGCCGTCGCCCGCGGCCTGACCGTCATCGGCACCGCGCGGGAGGACAACCACGCCTACCTGCGGGAGTTGGGCGTCATCCCGGTGCGGTACGGCGACGGGCTCGTCGAGCGGGTCCGGGCCCTGGCGCCCGGCGGGGTCGACGCCGCCTTCGACCTCTCCGGGCGGCCGGAGGCGCTGATCGACTCCGTCGCCCTCACCGGCGGCACCGAGCGCGTCATCACCGTCGCCAACGCCGCGACCGCCGCGGAGCACGGCATCGCGTTCACCGGGGGCGGCGGCGACACCGACCGCACCCGGCCCGGGTACGAGGAGGCGCTCTCCCTGCTCGCCGCGGGAAAGCTGAGGATCGCCCTGCACCACACCTATCCGCTCGCCGAGGCGGCGGAGGCGCAGCGCGCGAGCGAGGCGGGCCGGCTGACCGGCAAGATCGTCCTGGCGGTCTGACGCCTCTGCCGCCTGAGGCGCCTGCGGCACATCCGGGCCGGAGCGACCGGGGCCGGTCCGCCCGTTCGCCGCGCGCACGGCAGGGCGGACCGGACTCCGGGTCCGGGCCGCCCTGCCGCGTTGCCGTCAGGTGAGTCGGGGGCCGTTCACCGCTGCGCGGAGCGGCGACTCCGGCCCTACGGCGCCTTGTTGTAGACCGCCACGTAGTCGATGTTCATCTGCCCGCCGGAGACGGTGGAGGCGTTGGGGCCGCCGCCGAACGCGTCAGGGAAGCCGCCGCCCATCGCCAGGTCGTAGATGATGAAGAACGGGTGGTCGACAGCGTTCGCCCACGTGGTGGCGTCCACCTGTGTCGAGTTGACGGTGAAGTAGTTCTGGCCGTCGAGGTACCAGCGGATCTGCTCCGGCGAGACCGAGCGGTCGATCTGCACGGCGTAGGTGTGGTAGCCGGTCTGGCAGCCGGAGCAGGCGTGCTCGCCCGAGCCGATGCCGGTGGACTCGTTGCAGGGGCCGCCGGGGTTGGTGCCGCAGTGCAGCGTGCCGAACACCGAGCTGCGGGCGTTGATGTCCTCCAGGATGTCGACCTCGCCCGAGGTCGGCCAGGTCGTGCCGGTACGCAGGGTCGAGCCCAGCATCCAGAACGCGGGCCAGTAACCCGCCCCGTTGGAGGTGTTGAGGTCCGGCTGCTGGATCGAGGACTGCATCTCGACCACACCGCCGGCCGGAGCGCCGAACGACGACGACTGCGTCTCGATCCGCCCCGACGTCCAGCCCGAGCTGGGATCGGAGCCGGAGTGCAGGGCCTTGAGCACGAGGTGGCCGTTGCCGTCCTCGTAGACGTTGGAGGTGCTGTCGCTCATGGTCTCGATCTCACCGGTGCCGAAGCTGCTGCCCGGGCCGGTGTCGTACTTCCAGTCCGAACTCGGCACGCCGGTGTTCGCCCCGCCGTTGAAGTCGTCGCTCCAGGTCGTGGTGAACCCGGCGGGCGGCCCCGGCACGTCGTTCGGCGCGGCGGCCACGGGGACGTCGGCGGCCGTGGGGGTGGCCGCGCCTCCGGTGCCCGTCGCGGCCGTCATCCCGGCCAGGCTCAACGCGGCGACGGCCACGGTGGCGAAGGCCAGCCGGAGCTTCGACCTGCGGGCCCGGTGCGCCGTGGGGCCCGAACGGCCTGGCTCGTACGCGGAGTTCTCCTGCTCGTCTTCCTGTCCGCTGGACATGCGATCTCCTGTCCCGATCGGAATGTGGGGGTTGCGCCGGCGCGGCTCCGACCGGTCCACGGCGGCGCGGTGGTGGGGGTGGGGGATGAGCGGGCGGGCGTGCTCACGCCGCACGAGGCCCGGCTCTCGCGAGTGCTGCGCCGCGGGTGGCCGACATGCGTGTCTCTCCTGACCGGGTGGGGGACCGTGCAGGCTGTGTACGCCCGTTGAGAGCGCTCTCTTCGTCAGACAGAGGTCTAGTGCCCCGCGTTTTCGCGGTCAACCAGCCCCACAGAACCCTCACGTAACACCATCCCCATCACCACGACTCGCCCACGGGCCCGCCGTCCGGCGGAGGTTGGCGGGGCCGGGGCCGGGGTTGGGGGCGGGAGAGGGGGCGGCGCGGGGTGGGGACGGGCGTGGCGGGTTGGGCGATGGCGGGTGCCCGGGGCCGAGTAGTTCCGGTACAGGATTTGGCGCTGAGAAGGATCACGATCTGGCTCTCCGCCGATAGGCGGCCCGTCCCTGCCCGTCCCCGACCCGCGAAATCGGCTCGCCCAGGTCGGGGCCCCACCGCCAGGATGTCCCGGTGAGTACCGCGCCGCTCCTGACCTCCGATAGCTACGAACGACTCGTCGCCGGCCTGCGCGGACGAACCATCGTCGCGGTCGACTACTTCGTGCTGATGGTCGGAGACGAAGGCACCGATCCCGACGAGTGGGACTACGGCGCGTGGCACGAACCCACGATGGGCGTCGAGCTGATCATGGACGACGGCGGCACCTACTCGGCTGTGTGGGGCAGCACGTTCGACTACTACGGGGTCGAGCTCCACTTGGCGCCTATGCGCGACTTCCTCTCCCGCATCGACGAGCCGGGCGGGTCGGCGCGCGTCGTGGTCGCGGATCACGCCCTCTGGGCCGGGGTCGTGTCCGCCCCGATCGAGTCGTGCCGCATCCAGTGGTGCGGCGAGGAGCACGGCGCCCCGCGTCCGGTGCCGGAAGCCATCCACCTGCGGACCGCCACCGGGCAGGTGTGGATCGCCTCTGGCCGCTCGGCCACTTACGAGCCTGACGGGCCGGGGCCGTTCTACTTGTGCACCGACGATGTGCTCGTCATCTTCGACACGGATGTCGCCGAGCGCGCCGGACTCTGAGTCTGATCAACGGCCTCGAACGGGCTCACGGGCCGACAGCCAGGCGTCCCGTCAGCCAGATCGTTCGGCACCGTAGTAGGCCCTGTACTCCCGAAGCTGCCGCGAAGTGACAAGCAGCTCTACGTAATCGGGCGGTCTTGGTGTAGCCGGATGCAGCGGTGATTCAGCAGGTCGAGCGCATTGTGAATGCCGCCGTCGGACTCGTCACGGATCCTCTGCAGGCCTTGAATTTCTGCGCCCCTCCAAGATCAGGTAGTCGATCTGCGACCAGCGCGGGTCTGTACCGTCGCTGGGTTGCTTGAGGGCATCAATCTCGGCCCGCAGTTGGGCGACAGCGGCGACGATCTCCTTATCGGACGCCACGCTCAGGGACAGTCAGCCCTTGGGGTCCCGGTTCCTGACGCAGGATTCCGAGCTCTCTGCAGAGCCACGCGCGCAGAGGGTGCCGCCGAGCGAGAGCTTGACGCCGCGGGCGGTGAGCGAGTCGCCGATGTCGCGGGCGTCAGGGACGGAGCGTGCGAGGCGGTCGAGCTTCGGGACGACGAGGGTGTCGCCGGCGCGCACCGCCGCGAGGGCCTGGGCCAGGCCGGGCCGGTCGCGATTGGTTCCGGTCAGTCCGTGGTCCAGGTAGATCCGGTCCTCCGGGACGTCCAGGCTGAGCAGGATCTCGCGCTGGGCTGTGAGGTCCTGCTTGTCCAGACTGCATCTCGCGTACCCGACGCGTTCGCTCATGCCCGGACCGTACGGTAAGCCCCCGCTCACCGTACAGATCACCGGACACCCTAAATGAGACGCCGTCGGCGCAGGTCGATCATTCCGACCGGGCAAAATCGCGATTGCTCGGTGGGGGTTCCCCTATCGGACATAAAAGAGGGCCGCGGTCAGTACCCTGACGCGGTGACGACCGACACCGCTTTGTCGAGGGCTATGGGCTGCACCGTCGACCCGCCGCTGCGCCCGCTGCCTGATCGCGTCGTAGAGCTCCTGACCGAGCTGGGGAGTTCACCGCGGCTGGCGGCTCACCTGCGGGCCGTCCACGATGTCGCGCACCAAGTGGTCGGCTGAATGAAAGAGCGCCACCCAGCCGTGCTTTTCGACCGCGAGGCGGTGCTCTTCGGGGCCGCGACACATGACATCGGGAAGACGGTGCACGTCTCCGAGCTCTCTGGACCAGGAGCGGCGCACGAGGAGGCTGGACAGGCTCTTCTGCTCGGCCGCGGCGTCAGCCCGGAGCTCGCTCGCTTCGCCGCGACACACGCGTCGTGGGCCGAGCCCCGTGTCGGCTTGGAGGACCTCCTGGTGAGCCTTGCTGACAAGATCTGGAAGAACAAGCGCGTCTCCGACCTGGAGGACCTCGTCGTTGCCCGGCTGGCCGAAGAAACCGGCCGGGCGGCATGGGAGGAGTTCATCGCTCTCGACGAAGTCCTCTCCCGCATCGGCGATGACGCCGACGGTCGCCTGGCGTTCCAGGCGTCCTTCCCGATCCACACCTGAGAGAGGGGAAGGACACCGCGACGATGAGCCCCGACGGCCCCGGCCAGACGCCGAACATCCCGCCGAGGCCGCAACTTCCCGATCTCGCCGCGGCCCGCGAGCTTGGACCTGCGGCGACCGTGGAGGCACGCTGGCAGCAACTGCTGCTCGTCTGGCAGTGGCATCACATGCGGCACGAGATCTTGAAACCGGGAACTGCCTACCCGGGCATCGTGTCCCTGATCGAGGCGGCCGGAGCGGAGCCGAGACTGCGGCAGTTCTACCCCTTCACCAGCCATTTCAGCCTGAACTTCAGCAGCTTCACGAGCTACCCGTGGTCAGTTCAGGCGCCGTCGGTCGATCCTCTGCATGACGGGCGGTTCCGTGTCCGCCGTCCTCGAAGTTCGGAGGTCATCGGGTTCGCCCACACCGCGGACGCCGCGGTGTCCCTCGTCGTCGGCAACCTCCCGGCCGGGCTCGGCCCGGCCGTCGCCCATGAGTAGACCGGCCGCTGACGCAAAGACCCGAGGGCTCTACTCCTCGCTGTCGGTGTCCTCGGGAGCCGTTCGGTCCCGCAGGGGCCGCAGACCCTGGGACGGCGAGGTGGCTTCGAAGGCGTAGCGGCCGTGGAAGTTGATGTGGTGGTTCTGCAGCGGGGAAAGGCGCTTGACGTCCTCCTCGGCCACCGCTTCGCCCGCCATGCGCAGCGCGGTGAGGGCGGCATCCAGGTATCGGTGTTCCACAGCACCACGGCGTTCAGGACCAGACCGAGGGCGGCGAGCTGGTCTTCTTGGCCGTCGCGGTAGGCCTGACGGATCTGCCCGTTCCCACCGTGGGCGATGGTGCGGGCGAGGCGGTGCCGCGACGTGCCCGGCCGCCGTCCGGCGGGACGACGATCTCGACCTTCGCGTCGTCGCCGGCCTCCTCCAGGCGGGCCTGCATCTGCCGCCACCCGGCGTCCAGGGCGCACACCTGTCCGGCCAGGTGCTCGGTTGCGTCTTTGACTGAACGGCCTCAAACCCGCCGCAGCCTGTGCTATCGACAAAGCCGCTGCCTTGGCTGATGGCGCGGGTACTCACGTGCTGTCCAGAGCGTCAGCGTGCTGAGTGAGTTCCGCCGCGATGTCGTCCCAGTCCGGCCCGTGCAGCCACAGGTTCTCTGCGGCCGACCTGAGCAAAGCCGGCTCGTCCGGCCGCTGCAGGAGCGCAAGCCGGTAGGCGAGGTTGCGGACCCACACCGGGAGGCGGCCGTCGACCACGTTCGGGCAGAGCTCATGCAGCATCGAGAGGATCGTGTCCACGTCCGCGAAGGTCAGCTCCTCGACGAAGTAGTGCTCGCGGTGCTCCTGGCCGCACTCCGGTGTGGGGCGGTACTCATCTCCGTAGAGACAGCGGGCGTGCTCCGTCAGCGTCTTGTGCACGGGCTGGAGCCTACGGCGTCGCGATCCGCCAGATAGAACTCAGCCCCAGGTCAGCCCGTGATCGATCTCAGCGCCAAATCCTGTACCGGAACTACTCGGCCCCGGTGCCTGGCGGCCGGGTGTCGTGGGGGTGGTGTGCGGACGACCGGTGGCGGCGTCCGGACCCGGTCAGCCGGCGGCGGACCGTACCGCGGTGGTCGCCAGGGTGGTGGAGCGCATGGTGAAGTGGCCGCCCAGGGCGTCGATGGCCTGGCCCACCGCGCCCAGGATCTCGGCCAGTTGGTCGGGGCGGAGCCGGGTGAGGCCGCCGGTGGTGGGGAGCAGGTCCAGCCACCGGTCGCGGGTGTAGGACCGCTCCCAGTCGAACCGCCACTGCTCCGGCTCCTCGAACTGCCCGTTCTCCCGGAGCGTGTCGGCGATCGTCGCGTACCCCGCCTGGTAGACGTCCAGCGGGCGTCGCGCGGGCCGGCCGCTGAACGGCGAGTCCGGTGCCACCCGACGGAGAGCGGCGGCGAACGGCTCGGCCACCTCGGCGGGCGGCTCGAAGACGTGCCCGAAGATCGCCAGGCGCCCGTGCGGGCGCAGCACTTGGGCCGCTTTCGCGGCGCCGGCGACCGGGTCCACCCAGTGCCACGACTGCGCGGCGATCACCGCGTCGAACGACCGGCCGGCCGGTTCCCAGGTCTCGAAGGTCGCCGTCTCGACCCGCAAGCCGCGGGATCGGGCGAAGTCGGCCATGCGGACGTCGGGTTCGACACCGGTCACGGTGCAACCGGCGGTCTGGAACTGGCGGGCCGCGATGCCCGTCCCGCAGCCGACGTCGAGCACGTCGAGGGGGTGCGGGGTGCCCGGCGGCGGGCTTCCGGCGAGGACCCGCGCCACCAGGTCGTCGGGGTAGGGCGGTCGGGCCCGGTCGTAGCGCTGGGCATCGGTGCCGAAGGACTCGGCCGTCTGCCGGGCCTCATGGAGTGGCGGCGGCGCGGGCCGCTCCGGCGGTAAAGTGGGCATGCGTTCACTCTAGTGGGCGGGTGCCCACTTTCCAACGGATGCCAGGGATCCCACGACGGGAGGATCGGTACGTGCCGACCGGGGTACACCTGCGCGACGCGCGGCAGCAGCTGTTCGACGCGGCCGAGCGCGTGCTCCTGCGGGACGGCCCCAACGGGCTGACCAGCCGGGCCGTCACCGACGAGGCGTCCTGCGCCAAAGGCGTCCTGCACCGGCACTTCGCCGACTTCGACGCGTTCCTCGCCGAGCTCGTGCAGGACCGGGCCGCGCAACTCGCGGTACAGGCAGAGGCGTTGGGGGAGTGCGTCGGCACGGGCACCCTGGCCGGCAACCTCACCGGCGCGCTGACCACCCTGTTCGGCCCGGTGCCGGTCGCGATCATCCCGCTCATCACGTTCCGGGACGAGCTGCGCGCGCGGTTGCGGCGGGCGAGGCCCGGAGGCGGCATCGCCATCCTCACCGAGCTCACGGCCGCGGTCTCCGGCTACCTGGCCGAGGAGCGTGCCGCGGGCCGTATCGCGGCCGAGGCCGACATCGACTCCCTCACCCTCTCCCTGGTGGGCGGCGGGCACCTCCTCTTCGCGGACCGCGACGCCGGGCCTCCGTCTCCGACGACGGTCCGCCGGATGGTGACCGCGGCGCTCGCCGACGTCGTGCGGGAGGACGGCGAACTCTAGGACAGCTCGCCGTTCTTGAGGGCAGTGAGGAAGGCGGTCCAGGCCGGGGCGTCGAAGAGGAGGGCCGGGCCGTGGGGGTCCTTGGAGTCGCGTACGGGGACGCCGGTGGGGTGGTGGTCGATGATCTCGACGCAGCTTCCGCCGTCGCCGTTGCTGTAGGTGGACTTGCGCCAGCCGGTCAGGGCGGAGGCGTCCGGGATGGTGTGGTGGGCCATGCTGTCCATGGTCCTCCGACCGTCAATGCTGCGAGGGTGAGCGGATGATGACGGGAGCGGGCCCTGCTGCTGTTCTGTTCGACGTGGACGGTGTGTTGATCGACTCCGGGGCCGCCCACAACCGGGTGTGGTCCGCCTGGGCGGGACTCCGGCGACTGGATCCGGCGTACGTACGGCAGGCCGCCCAAGGTCGGCGTCGCCTAGACACGCTCCGTCTGGTGGCCCCCGATCTTGACATCGCGGAGGAACACCGCGCCCTGGACGAGCTGATGGCCGCCGAGGAAGTGCACCTGCGCGCTTACCCGGACGCCGCCCGTGTGCTGGGCGCTTTGCGGACCCGCTGGGCGGTCGTGACCTCCAGCCGACGCGAGGCGACCCGTCCGCGCATGGAACGACTCGGACTCCCCGTACCGGAGGTGCGGATCTGCGCCGAGGACGTCCCGTACGGCAAACCCGCACCGGACGGCTACCTCGCTGCGGCCGCACGACTCGGCGCCGACCCGCGGCACTGCACGGTGATCGAGGACTCGCCGGCGGGCATCCGCGCCGGCCGCGACGCCGGCTGCACCGTCCATGCCGTGACCACCACGCACACGAAGGACCAGCTCGCGGAGGCCGATGCGTGCTTCTCGACGTTGGAGCGGGCTGTGCGTGCGGTGGAGGGTGTGCTGTGGGAGATGCCGGGGTGAGGTGAACGCTAGGCGAGTTCACCGTTCTTGAGGGCGGTGAGGAAGGCGGTCCAGGCGGGGGCGTCGAAGAGGAGGGCCGGGCCGTGGGGGTCTTTGGAGTCGCGTACGGGGACGCCGGTGGGGTGGTGGTCGATGATCTCGACGCAGCTTCCGCCTTCGCCGTTGCTGTAGGTGGACTTGCGCCAGCCGGTCAGTCTGGACGCATCAGCGATCGAGTGCTTTGTCATGGTGTCCATAGTCCTTAGCCGTCGCTACCAGGAGAGCGATGGACTCCCGCATGGGGATCGCATCGCCCAGAGCCAGATCGTAGCGACCTTGCAGTGCCTGGACGACGGTCGGGGAATCGTGGACCTTCCCGATGGACGCTCCTTCGCTGTAGGCGGCGGGTGGCTGGTCCTCGAACCACATCAGGGTCAACATGCCTGCCAGAATCGGTTGGTATCCGACTCCGAAGGGCAGGACGTGCAGGCGGACGCGTCGACGCTCCGCCAAGTCGGCAAGGTGCATGAGCTGTTCAGCCATGACCTCCGGGCTGCCGATGACTCGCCGCAGAACCGACTCGTCCAGTACGGCCCATACGGCAGGGCTCGACGGGTGGTTCAGGATCTCAGCCCGCTGTCGCCTGGTGACGATGAAACGGTCGCGCTCCTCTTCGGTGCGGGCGGGGTACCACGTGTCGAACACCGCCCGCGCGTACGCCTCCGTCTGGAGGATGCCGGGTACGAAGGTCAGGGCGAACTCGCGGATCTCCGTCGCCTGTTGTTCGAGCTGCCGGGCCGCCTCGAAGTAGTCGGCGACGGCCACGTCCCGCTCCGGCAGGAAACTGCTCAGCACGTCGCCGGTGTTGAGCGCCTTGTCCAGTCGCTTGGCGTCGTCCGGGGACGGCAGGCGGCGGCCCGCCTCGATGTGCGCGATGTGCGAGCGGGTCATCACGGCGGCCTGGGCCAGCTCTTCCTGGGTGAGCCCCGCTGCGAGACGCCGCGCCTTGAGCCAGTGGCCATAGGTATTACTCACGGTCAACACTCCTCGGACAAAAGGGGTTTCATCTGCCCTGTGCGATGAGCGTAGCGTGAGCGATGCCTCTGTGTATGCGGATCGTTACGGATCGACCCTGTTCGCTTCCGATCGTCCGGCGCACGAAAACGGTCGGCGGCGGCTCCTTTCGTTGCCACCGCCGACCGTCAACGGGTCAGTGCCGAGAGCGTGTCACGGCTTGAGCCGGATGACCTGCGGGTCGTGGTCGCTGGTCTGGTTCGCGAACTCGGAGTTGATGTGGACCACGTCGTAGTCCACGTGCTTGTCGAGGTTCGGGCTGACCAGGATGTGGTCGAGTACCTGGGAGTTGCCCTCGTAGACGTAGGAGTAGCGCTCCACGACCGGGAGGGTGTTGACGAGGTCGGTCAGCGTCTTGCCGTTGTCGGTGAGGGAGGTCACCGCGGGCGAGAACTGGTAGTCGTTGAGGTCGCCGAGAACGACGACCTCGGCCTTCGGGTCGGCGGTCTCGAGCTGCTGCACGAAGTCGTGCTCGATGATCGCCTGCCGCACCCGCTGCACCTCCGAGCTGCGCACGGGAGGCTGGAAGCGGCTGTCGATGCCCTGGTCGCCGCCCTTGCTGTCGAAGTGGTTCGCGATGACGAACAGCTTCTTGCCGCGGAAGGTGAACTCGCCCGCCAGCGGCTTGCGGCTGTCGGTCCACGCCGTGTCGTTCGGCGCGATCCGGCCGGGGGAGGCGGTGAGTTCGGTCGAGTTGCCGGTGCCGGTGATGCCGACCGCGGTGGTCGAGTCGCCACCGGCGTGGTCGGTGAAGCCGACCCGGTCGGGGTTGAAGAGGAAGGCCTGGCGGATGTTGCCGCCGGGCTCGCCGCCGTCCTTGTCGTTGACCGGGTCGATCTCGCGCCACTGGTAGTGCGGGCCGCCTGCCGCGACGATGGCGGCGGTGAGCTTCGTCAGCGTCTGGTCGGCGGCGACCACGCCGTCGTCCTTGGCGCCGTCGTTGTCCTGGATCTCCTCCAGCGCGACGACGTCCGGCGAACGCAGGTTGGTGACCAGGCCCTTGGCCAGCGCGTCGAACTTCGACTGCGGGTTGTCGGGCGCGAGGTTCTCCACGTTGTACGTGGCGATGGTGGCCTGGTCCGACTTCGCCTTCGCGGTGACCTCGGGGGTGATGCCGCCGCTCTTGACGGTGCCGAGGGTGCGGGCCTGGATCGCGTAGGTGCCGCCGAACTGGTTGTAGTCCAGCGGGCCGGCGGTGGTGCCGTTCAGCGTGTCGCCGACGTTCGCCGTCGGGAAGGCCGAGGTGGAGGTCGGGATGAGCGACTGGACCATCAGGCGGCCGGAGTTGGGGCCGTCGTAGCCCTCGTAGAGGGTGCCGCCGCGCTTGGTCGGGTTCTCCTTCGGCTTCACCGTGACCCACAGCTCGGAGTACGGGTCGGTGGCGCCGACCACCCGGCTGCTGCCGATCTGGACGTTCATCCCTTCGAGGGAAGCGTACAAATCGAGCGCGTATTCGGACGGGCGCAGGGGCAGGTTCTCGATGGAGCCGCCGCCCGCGCTGGGCACGAAGGAGTCGGGGACCTTCGTGTCATCGAGGACGACGGGGGCGGGCAGCGCGTTGCCGCTGGAGATCTTGGTCACCGCGGGCTTGGTGATCTCCGTGACCGCCTGCACCCCCGTGTCGGCTCCACCCGGGTAGTAGTCCGAGACCGTGCCGTCGACGGAGACGCTGTCGCCGACCGAGACCGTGGGAGAGGAGCTGGTGTAGACGAAGATTCCCTCGCTGGTGCGCGGGTCGTTGTCGGGGTGCGGGTCCTGGAACCAGAAACCCTGCGACGAGCCGTAGGCGCGCACTCCGGTGACGATGCCGGTCGCGCCGGTCACCGCCTTGCCCTCGTACGGCGACACCCGGGTGTCCCCCTGGATGTCGTGGATCTTCACCGCGGCCGGCGGTGAGGTGGGGGGCGGCGTGGTGGGCGGAGTGGTCGGCGGCGAGGTCGGACCGCCGCCGGTGCCCGCGGAGTTCTGCGGGGTCGGGTCGCCCGCGGTGAAGTCGGCGGCGTTGTCGTCGGTGTCGGTCAGCGCGGTCCCGCGCGCCACCGACTCGGTGTTGCTCGCGCCGGCCGCCGGACCACTGCCCTCGTGCACCACGGCCGTGCCGTAGCCGACCAGGTCCTTGACCCGGGAGTCCGCCGCGCAGTCCGCCGCCGTCACGCAGGTCAGCGGGTCCGCACCCTGCACGAGTGCGATGGTGCCGGACGTGCCCGACATCGCGATGGTCCCGCTCGCGTCCGGCGTCGGCAGCGCGGTGCTGCCGCCGGTGCCCGCGGCCTCGCCGACCAGGTAGCGGCCGCCCGCCGCCAGCGATCCGGTCAGCGGGGTGGCCTGCCACTTCGAGCTGGCGGTCGGCGCGCCCGGCAGGTACTGGACGCTGTAGGCACCCAGGTCCAGCGCCGAGTTGCCGGCGTTGGCCAGCTCGACGAAGTCGTTGGTGTACGTGGCACCGGAGTTGCCCCCGCCGCCGTACACCTCGGCGACCACCGCGTCGGCGGACGGCGAGGCGAACGCTGAGTGGACGCCGATGCCCGCCAGGACGACGGCGCCGGCTATGCCGAACGGCAGGACCCGCTTGCGCAACCGGGCGGAGTGTGGCGTGCCGGTCGCGGACGTGGCCTGCGCGGGCTGCGACGGCTGCCCGGACGTACCGGGTCTCGCGGGGGGCGAGGCGGCCCCAGAGGAGTGCGACACCGGAGCGGATCTCCTTCGTGCGGTGGGTGACTGACGGTGTCACGGGCACGTCCGCTTCCCGTCGGGGAAGGAGGAGGCGCGCGCGACCGCGCTCAAGATACGCGCGTAGACCGGCCGCAGAAGGTACTTTGCGTTAATTCCCGGTGCTGATCGTCGTGTTCGGCGGCGGCTTGCGGGCGGCGGAGACGGCCCCGCCGGTCCGGCGGGGTGCACCGCGGGGGCAGCCGGGTGCCCGTGAGGCGGGCCGCGCCAGGGGTTCCTGCCGGGTCAGCCGGCGACCGGACGGGCCGCGTTCTGCAGTCCGCGCAGCCCGGTGACGATCAGTTCGAGTCCGCGCCGGTAGTACAACTCGGCGCTCGCGCACATGGACAGGGCGTCCGCGGCGTTGACGACGTGCGGGTAGCGGCGCGGCGGGAGGGACTGCAAGTAGGCCCGCCGGCCGCGGAGTTCGGCGTCCTGCTCCTCGGCGGATCCGGCCGCGACCCCGGGTTCGCCTATCACCAGGGTGATCAGCGAGAAGAGCACGTGGCAGGCGCTGTCCGCCGCCTGCTGGACGTCCATCCCGGCGGCTTCGAGCTGGGTGAGGACGCGCTCGGTGAGGTCGAGGCCGGCCTCGCTCGCCACGATCCGGTTGATCAGCAGCACGGCGGCGTTCGGGTGCGGGCGCAGCGAGTCGAGCACGCCGGACAGGAGGTCCTCCAACTGCTCGTGCCAGGGCCGGTCGTCCGCCTCCGGCACCTCGACCTCGTCGAGCAGGCGCTCGGCGATGGCGTCGAGCAGGCCGTCCTTGTCCGGGAAGTGCCGGTAGAGGGCCATGGGCGTCACGTCGTGCTGCTGCGCGACCCGGCGGATGGTGACGGCCTCCAGACCTTCCGCGTCGATCACGCCCAGGGCTGTCGCGACCAGCTCGTCCCGGTTGAGGCGCTTGTGCGCGGCCATGTCTCCGCCTTCCGATCAGCTCGGTCGTGTACATCGTACGCAGCGTGCGCGCACGTCGAGCCCGGTCGGCGGTGCCGCCGGTCCTCCCCCCTGGTTTCCCGGCGACCCGCTCCGGGTCGCCGGTATACGTTGTACACATCTCATGTATGGTGACTCCGTAAGCATACGCCGTACACAACGGCGATGCCCACCGGATCCGGCCTGTCCCGATCCGGAGCACCGGCGACCGATCGCCCGATCGCCGGCCACCAGTCACCAGTCACCAGCTATCTGCGGAGACACCATGCGACGCAGTCCCTGGGCCACGCTCACCGTGCTGGCCCTCGCTCAATTCATCGTGGTGCTCGACGTGACGATCGTGAACGTCGCGCTGCCCGACATCCAGTCCTCGCTGGGCTTCAGCACCGACGGCCTGCAATGGGTGATCAGCGTCTACACCCTCCTGTTCGGCGGGTTCCTGCTCCTCGGCGGCCGCGCGGCCGACCTGCTCGGGTCCCGCCGGATCTTCGTCGCCGGGCTCGTCCTGTTCGGCGTCACCTCGCTGGCCGGCGGCCTGGCCGGCTCACCCGGGCTGCTGATCGCGGCCCGCGCCGTGCAGGGCCTGGGCGGCGCGATGCTCTCACCGGCCGCGCTGTCCATCCTCACCGTTACCTTCGAGCACGGCCGCCGGCGCAACATCGCCATGGGCATCTGGGGCGGTCTCGCCGGTCTCGGCGGCACCCTCGGCGTGGTCGCGGGCGGGGTGCTGGTGGACTCCTTCAGCTGGCGCTGGGTCTTCATCGTCAACGTGCCGATCGTGGTCGGCCTGGTCATCGCCACGCCGATGTTCGTCCGGCACTTCCCGGCCAGGACCGGTACCCGCTCCTTCGACCTGCCGGGTGCGCTGCTGGGCACCGGGGGCCTGCTCGCGGTCGTCTTCGGCGTGGTGCGGGCCGAACCGGCCGGCTGGTCCTCCTTCCAGGTGCTCGGCTGCCTGGTCGGCGGGGTGGCCATGCTGATCGGCTTCCTCGCGGTCGAGTCCCGCGCGGTCGCACCGCTGGTGCCGCTGCGGCTGCTGCGCTCCCGCGCGCTGAGCACGGCCGGCGGCGCGCTGGCGCTCAACGGGGCCGGCTTCCTGTCGATGTTCTTCCTGACCGCGATCTTCCTCCAGCAGGCCCGGCACGGCTCGGCGCTGCACGCGGGCGTCGAGTTCCTGCCGATGGGCGGCACCGCGATCTTCGGCGCGGTCGCGGCCACCCCGCTGGTCACGCGGTTCGGCACCCGCCCGGTGCAGATCGGCGGCGCCGTGATGAGTACGGTCGGGTTGCTGCTGCTCACCAAGGCCGGCGCCGACGGGTCCTACGCGGCCCAACTGCTGCCCGGGCTGCTGCTGTTCGGCGCGGGCATCACCTCCGTCGCGGTGCCCGCACAGATCGCCGCGGTCGCCGACGTCTCCGCCCACGAGGCCGGGGCCGCCTCCGGCGTCGTCACCGCCTTCAACCAGGTCGGCGGCGCGCTCGGCCTCGCCGTCGTCACCACGCTGTCCACGTCCAAGTCCACCTCCGACCTGGCGCACGGCAGTTCGCCGTCGGATGCGCTGGTGGCCGGGTTCCACCGGGGGCTGCTGATCGCGGCGGCCTTCATGGTGGTGGCGATCCTGGTCACCGCGGTGTCGCCCCGGCTGGCGCCCAGCGCGGAGCAGATCGCCGAGGCGGCAGCGGCGGCCTGAGCCCGGGCCGGGCCCGCCCGCACCTACCCGTACCCGTACGGACGGGCCCGCCCGAGACCTGCCCGCCCGTACGCACCTCGGTCAACCGGGGCGTACGGGCGGGCGGTTGCGGTCCTCCCGCGGTGACCGTCAGGCGGTGACCGTCAGGCGGTGGCCGACGGGCGGTGGCCGGGCGGCGGGTCAGCCCGCGGCCGTCTCCGCGTCCAGCCACGCCAGGTACTCCGCGCTGCCCCGCTCGACCGGCAGCGCGATGATCTCCGGAGTGTCGTAGGTGTGGGCCGACCTCAGGACCGCTTCGAGGGTGTCGTACCGCTCGGCCGGGGTCTTGAACAGCACCCGCCACTCCTGGTCGGTGCGGACCTCGCCCTGCCACCAGTACACCGAGCGGATCGGGCCGTCGATCTGCGCGCAGGCCGCGGCGCGGGCCCCGACCGCCGCTCGCGCCAGTTGCTCGGCACGCTCGGCACTGTCGGTCGTGGTCAGCACGGTGACGTACCCGGACACGGAACCTCCCCAAGTCGGCTGCGGCGAGCGTAGTGGCACCCGCGCCACGCGGCGCGCCGCGTCACTCCACGAAGGTCGCGACCACGACCGCGTACCCGCCCAGGGTGCAGGTGTCGGCGTGGTTCCACTCGCCGCGGATCTCGCCGCCGCCCGACTGCTGGTCCACGATGCGGAGGTGCGCTCCCCGCAGGCCGGGGATGTCCACGGTGACCGGCGCGTTGGTCCGGTTGATCAGCAGCACCTTGCGGCGGCCCCGGTCGTCGAGCGCGAGCACATAGGCGCCCGAGGCGGGCTGACCGGCGACCTCGATGAGGCGGCTTCCCGTCCGGATCTCGTCGAGAATCAACTCCAGTACCCGGTAACGGGCGTTGGGGGCGCCGGTGTTCCAGTCCAGCATCGAGACCGATGGGTACTGGCTCGGGTACCCCATCAACTGGCTCTCGCCGACCACATCGATGCCCATCAGGGCCAGCCGGGCGAACACGTAGGCGTAGATGCCGCCGGAGAAGTTCCAGTACGCGTCCGGGATCGGCGCCGGATCGGCCTGGGTGGCCGAGCCCGGGAGGATCGAGCCGAGCTCGTCGACGGTGGTGCGGACGTCCGGCGCGAGCTGCTTGCGGATCGCCTCGACCTGCTGGACGGTCGAGAGGAAGCCGTCCGCCTGCGCGAAGCCGTCGGGCCCGTAGTCGTCGGCGGTGTCGGCGGGGTTCGGCTGGGCGTAGAAGTGGTAGCTGATGAAGTCCAGCGGCACGCCCGGCTGGTGGTTGGCCCGGTCCAGGAAGTACCGGTAGTAGTCGAAGCCGGCCGAGTTGCCGAGGGCCAGCCCGACGAACTTCGTGCGTGGCGACACCTCGCGGATCGCGGTGACGATCGCGTCGTACAGCTCGGTGTACTCCTGCGGGCTGAGGGCGTGCTCGAAGTCGACCTCGTTGAGCACTTCCCAGTACGGCAGTTCGTAGTGGTGCGGCGAGCGGTGGAAGGTGCCGTACTCGTCGGTGAAGCCGCCCGCGGTGTACCAGGAGACGAGGCGCCGGTAGTAGTCGGCCACCACCGAGACGGGGACGGCGAGCCGCTGGCCCTGGGAGTAGCCGAAGGCGGGGGCGTCCGGGTCGTCCGGGTAGGCGACGGGCGCCGCCCACCGGGACAGGTCGCCGGAGAAGTCGTCGGCCAGGAGCGTCTGTCCACCGGCGGCCGTCACCTGCACGTTGTCGAAGGTGGCCGACTCCGAGCCGTTCTCCCGGAAGCCGACCGTCCCCGCGGCGAAGGTGGTGTCGTGCACGGTCAGCACGTCGGTGCCGTCGACGCTGACGGTCAGGTCGGCGCCGGCGACCGTCGTCCGCACCTGGTAGGTCGTGCCGGCCTCGACGGCGAAGGGCAGCGCCGTGGGCTGGACGGAGGCGACCCCGCCGTTCTGGAACCGGACGAAGGTGAGGTAGCCGGTCGCGGCCGGCGACGTGTAGGGGTAGTTGGACAGCAGGAAGGCGTAGCCGTTCCCGGCGTCCTGCATCCGGACCATCCAGCCCGCCTGCGCGTAACTGGCGCCGTCCTGCGCGCCGGTGCCCAGCGGAGTCACGTCGACGGCGAGGGTGTAGTCCGTCCAGTCCGTGCCGCTCGCGGCGATGCCGTTGTCGCCGCCGTACACGCGCAGCGCGCCGTCCTGGATCGTCCAGGGGGCGGGCTGCCACATCCACTCCGGGGTGGTGCTGAAGTTGAGGATCGTCGATCTGCCGCGGGTGGCCTTCTCGAAGTCCTCCACGAGCGGGTCGATCAGCGAGAAGTCCCAGCTGGTACGGCCGTCGGCGGGCGCTTCGAGTTCGGCCACGCCGAGCTTCGGATACGGGAACCACGGGACGAAGCGGATGTAGTCGGTGTCCAGGTTCCGCAGCGCGCTGTAGACGGCGTCGTGGATCGGCGACTCGCGGCGGATCTTGGGGTTGACCACGACCTGGAGGGTCGGGGTCGTCTTCGAGACGGTGCTCGGGCCGTTCCAGTCGATGGCCGGCGCGGCTCCGGTGCCTTCCGCGTGCGCGGTGCTCAGGGGCAGCAGCGGGGTGGCCGCGGCGGCGACCCCCGCGGCGCCGAGCGACTTCAGTACGGTGCGGCGGCGGGGCGGCACCGGGCCACCCGCTTCGTGGGTCGAACGATTCATGTCGGCTCCTGGCGTGGTCTGGGCAGGCTCATGACAGCGCTCTGCGCGAAGCGGTTGGTCGGGGCGTTTCGTGCCGGACGGCCGCGCGGGGGGTCGCGCGTTACCCCTCGCATGGGGATGAAACGTTTCATATGGGCGGAACGACGCGAGACTATGCGGTGCGTCCCGGGGGTGTCCAGGGTCCGGGCGATATCCGCGCCGCGTCCCCGCGAACGGAGTAACGGCGGGGTGGGGTGGGGGTGTTCGCGGTCGCGGTTCCCGGGTGCCGGGGTGGCCGGGCGGTGCGCGGTCCGGAGGTCCGGGCCGGGGGGCGGGCGGGCCGGGGGAGCGGAGGTCCGGGCGGGCCGGTGGCCTGTGCTCTCCCTGCTACCGCGTGCCTGCCCACCCTGCTCCCGCCACGGCAGCGTTCCGCGGCTCCATGACGTACGAAGGTGATCCGGCTCCACGGGTAGGACAAGGCAGTTCGGGCCCAGGGGTGGGAGAGGGCCTGTGCGTCGCATGGCACGGCGTGATCGAATAGGGGATGACTTCGTTCTGGACTGGTGAGCGGGTACGTCTGCGCGGTATCGAGCCCGAGGACTGGACGGCGTTCGTGGGCTTCGCCATCGATGAGGAGCGGTCGGGAGGCCTCCTGCATCCGCCTCGGTCCGCCGAGGGGTTCCGGGCCTGGGCGAAGGAACAGGCCGTCGCGAAGTCCGACGGTGACTGCTTCGCTCTGGCCGTCGAAGCCGTGGACACGGGGCAGATCGTCGGGGCTGTCGGCTCCCACTACGCGGATCCGCGGGCGGGGCGGTTCGAGTACGGCATCACGATGGGCGCTGGGCACCGGCGTAAGGGCTACGCGGCAGAAGCCGTGGTGATGCTGCTGCGGTTCATGTTCGCCGAACGGCGCTATCACAAATGCGAGGCGCGGATCTTCGCGCACAACGAGGCATCGCTGGCACTGCATCGCCGTCTTGGCTTCGCCGAGGAGGGGCGCCTGCGCGATCACGTGTTCTTTGCCAGCCGACACCATGATCTCGTCGTCATGGGCATACTCGCCGACGAGTTTGCGCAGCTGTACTCGATGAGCGAACTCGAGTAAACGGTCGGCCTCCGGACCAGGGTGGGGCTGCGGCAGCCTACCGACGACCTCCGCTCTTCGGGGTGCGCTGCTCCGTCCGCCGGCGACGGCGGGGTTTGTGCGTCGATCACGGTCGTTGCGCGTTGTCTCGACGCAGTTCAGCCGTGCGGGTGGCGGAGACGACGACGGTGCGATGCAGGCGGTCGCTGGCCGTCTCGTCACTGATGACGGCCCTCACGGGACAGGCACCGCGAGCACTTCGGCGATGGTGCGTCGCCCAAGCTCGGCCATGGCAGGGTTGGTCCGGCGGTAGTACGTGATCCCACCGACGAATGTCAGGGCCCAGCCTCGCCCCCGGGCAAGCTGCCGCCGAGCTTCATGTACCGCCGCTCGGGCGTGACGTAGCGGTGAACCAGGGCGAGCAGTTCGGGATCCTCATCGGCATGGCGCATCACAGGACCGATCCTGCCGAGCCGGTGTGCAACGAGGCCACTCCCTTTTGGCGCGGCGCCGCCCTTCTGAGGAGAGAGCCCGCGTCCCACGCTTCCGCGCCCCGCGCCCTACCGCGCTCGCGCGGGCTCGGCGCGAGGTCGTCGGGTGGCCAGGAGGGAGCCCTTACGCGGTCAGGGGTTCGGGTTCGTCCGCGGCGGCGCACTCGGCGGCGAGCCGGTCGGCGGACAGGCCGAGGGCGGCGGCGAGGGCGGTGATCGTGAAGAAGGCGGGGGTGGGGGCCCGGCCGGTCTCGATCTTGCGCAGCGTCTCCGCGGAGATGCCGGCCGAGGCCGCGACGGCGGTCATGCTCCGGTCGCCGCGGGCAGTGCGGAGCAGCGCGCCGAGACGTTCGCCGCGGGCTCGCTCTTCGGGGGTCAGAGGATTGCGCACCATGGACGTGATACTAATACCGGGATAGTTATCCGGTATGAGAATGGGGAGCGTGGTCCCGTGGTCGAGATCAAGACGGACGCGGCGCTGGACGCGATGCGCGAGGCGGGACGGGTGGTGGCGCAGGCACTGGCCGCGGTGCGGGCGGCCGCCGCGGTGGGCGTGCGCCTCACCGAACTGGACGAGGCGGCACGCGAGGTGCTCGCCAAAGCCGGTGCGAGCTCGCCGTTCCTCGGCTACCGGCCCTCGTTCGCCCCCGTGCCGTTCCCCGCGGTGATCTGCGCCTCGGTCAACGACGCCGTCGTGCACGGCATCCCGAACGACTACCGGCTGCGCGACGGCGACCTGGTCAGCATCGACTGCGGCGCCGAACTCGACGGCTGGACCGGCGACGCCGCGACCAGCTTCACCGTCGGCACGCCCCGCCCCGAGGACACCGCGCTGATCGAGGCCACCCAGCGGGCGCTCGACGCGGGGATCGCCGCCGCCGTGGTCGGCCACCGGATCGGCGACATCTCGCACGCGGTGGGCGAGGTGGCCCGCGCGGCCGGCTGCGGCATGCCCGCGGACTTCGGCGGGCACGGCATCGGGCGGCGGATGCACGAGGACCCGCACGTGCCGGGGCGCGGCCGGCCCGGCCGCGGCTACCCGCTGCGGCACGGCCTCGCGCTGGCCATCGAGCCGATGCTGATGTCCGGCGGGCGGGACGCCTACGTCACCGACCCGGACGGCTGGACCCTGCGCACCGTGGACGGCAGCCGCGCCGCCCACATCGAGCACACCGTCGCCGTCACCGAGTCCGGCCCGCGGGTGCTCACGCTGCTCTGAACGGCCCGCGCCCGCACGGGGATCGGCCGGCCGCCGCCACCCGCGGCGACCGCCCGCCGGTGCCGTAAGGTACGGGCGCGAACGGGGCCGGACGGCGAGGAGAGAACCACCGTGAACGTGAACGACCAGGTGAACGCGGCACTGCTGCTGATGGACTTCCAGAACGGCGTGGTCGAACGCCTCGGCACCCCGCAGACGCTGGCCGCGGCCGCCGACGCGCTGGCCGCCGCCCGTGCGGCGGGCGTGCCGGTGATCCACGTCCGGGTCGGCTTCCGCCCCGGCTACCCGGAGGTCTCTCCCGCCAACCAGTCCTTCTCCGCGATCGCCACCAGCGGCGCCGACCTGTCCGAGGGCGGCCCCGCCACCCAGGTGCACGCGGACCTGGCGCCGGCCGACGGCGAGACGGTCGTCGTCAAGCGCCGGGTGAGCGCCTTCACCGGCAGCGACCTGGAGGTGGTGCTGCGGGCGCAGGGCGTCCGCACCCTGGTGCTCGGGGGCATCGCGACCAGCGGGGTGGTGCTGTCCACCCTGCGGGAGGCGGCCGACCGCGACTACCGGCTCGTCGTGCTGGCCGACGCCTGCGCGGACGCCGACCCCGAGGTGCACCGGGTGCTCACCGAGAAGGTCTTCCCCCGGCAGGCCGAGGTGACCACGGTCGCGCGGTGGACCGCCGCGAGCTGACCTCCCGAGCCGGATGGAGCCGCCCCCCGCGGGTCCTGCGTCCGCGGGTGCGTCCCCGCGGGGCGCGTAAGCGGAGGGCGCGGCTCCAACCAGGCCCAGGTGAAGGCGAGTTCCTGGCCTGTGCGAGATTGGGCCGTATGATCCGGACCCGCCGATCGGAAGCTTCGCGCCCGCCTGCCCGGACGCGGCGGGCCCGCGTCCCGCGCACCCTGCTCGTCGCGGCGGGCCTCGCCCCGCTGCTCGCCGCGTGCGGCCTCGGGGGCGGCTCGCACGGCAACGGCGGTGGCGTCACCGACGACCTCGCGCCGATCGCCGTCGCGGACCGCGTCGCGGCACCCGACCTGACCGGCTCCACGCTGACCGGGGGACAGGAAAGCCTCGCCGCCTACAAGGGCCACGTGGTGGTGGTCAACATCTGGTCCAGCACCTGCGGTCCCTGCCGCGCCGAGGCACCCGGGCTGGCCTCGGTCGCGACGTCCACCCGCGCGCAGGGCGTGCGGTTCCTCGGCATCGACACCCGCGACGGCGGCCGGGCCAACGCCGCCGCCTTCCAGAAGCGGTTCGCGCTGCCTTACCCGAGCCTGTTCGACCCGTTCGGCCGCGAAGTGCTCAAGTTCCCCAAGGGCAGCGTCAATCCGCAGAGCGTGCCGGCCACCGTGGTGATCGACGCCCAGGGCCGGATCGCGGCCCGCGCGCTGCACATCGTCGACGAGGCGGACCTGCGGCACATGCTGCGGCCCTTCCTGCCCGCGTCTGCGTCGGCGCCGTCGTCGGCGTCTTCCCCACCCGCCGCACCGTCGTCCGCACCCGCCGCACCATCCTCCGCGCCCGCCGGCTCCCCGTCCTCGGCCGCCCCCGCGCGGACCCGTACGTAGCCCGCACCGGACCTCACCCCCGCGGGCCCGCCGCGGTTCCGGCGACCGTCTCGCCCACCGCCACCGGAGCCCGGTCGCACCAGAGCTCCAGGGTCTCGGCGTACTCCCGCACGGCCTGCTCGGCGCGCCACGGCGCGGTCCTGGCCAGCAGCTCGTGCGCGCGCTGGGCGACCGACCTGATCGGGCTGTCCACGGTGAGTTCGAGCGCCGACCGGCCCAGCGACAGGGCGTGTTCGAGGTCGGGCCCGGGCCGCTCCAGCAGCGCGGTGGCGACGTCGAGCGCGACCAGGGCGCGGCTCCACACCGAGTCGGAGCCGTTGACGTGGGCCTCGACCTCGTCGGCGTAGCCGAGCACCCGCGCGGTGTCGCCGAGCGAGAGGTGGGCGGTCGCGAGGTTGGCGAGGGTGCGGGCCCGGCCGTAGGGGGCCGGCGAGACGCACGGGGTGAGGCCGGCCGGCAGCGCGGTGTCCTCGCTGAGGTGGAGGGCCCGGTCGGCGGCGCGCTCCACGCCGGCCCGGTCGCCGAGCCGGCCGAGCGCGCGGGCGACGCCGTTGGCGAGCAGCCGGACGGCCTGCGGGCTGCCGGGCGCGGCGCGCAGCCCGGCGAGGGCGAGCTCGTGGGCCTCGGTGTAGCAGCCGCCGTAGTACGCCGCGAAGGACTGGGTGCCGCGGATCCACGCGACCAGGTCGCGGTCCTCGACCTCCTCGGCCAGCCCCAGCGCGTGGGCGGCATAGGTCGCGGAGACCGTCAACCGGCCCGCGTTGACCGACATGTAGGCCAGCAGCGCGGCGGTCGTCGCGGTCAGCGTGTACAACGCGTGCCGTTGACGCGGGTGTTGGGGACCGCCGAGCAACTCGTGCTGGAGCCGGAGCAGTCCGGCGGCACGGGGGGCCAGCAGCCCGGGCCCGTCCGCCTCGTACCGCGCGACGATCTCGTCGATCGCGCCGCGCAGGGCGACGAGGGTGCCGTCGTCGACGTTCACCGCGGCGACGCTGCGGGCGCGGTCGGCGACGGCGACGGGGTCGGCCCAGTCGGGGTCGGCGCCGGCGGTCGCGCCGCGCTCGGGAACTCCGGTGCCGGCGAGCCCGCCGCGGAGCGGGCCCGCGAGCCCGGTTCCGATCGACCCCGCGAGCCCGCCGCCGAGCCCGCCCGAGCCGGTTCCCGCGACGCGCGGCGCACCGGCCGCCTTATTCGGTACCGAGTCCGTGTGTTTTCCCGGGAGAAGTGTGAAGGAATGCGGTACGCCCAGTCCGTTCACGAACTGGAGTGCCTTTTCCAGGTTCGTCAGCCGCCGCGCGCCGGACTCAAGTGCCGACAGGTAGGATTGCCGAATTCCGGTCAGTGCCGCGACGTCCTCCTGGCGCAGGCCGGTGCGCTCCCGGACGATCCGGCTCAACCCGCCGAAGTCCATCTTGCCCAGTGCGTCCCGCACCTCGGGCTCGTCCCACAGGCGGGCGGGTATGGCGTGCGGCCCCGGTACCGCCTCGCGCGGCCGCGTCCGCGCGCACGCACCGCACCTCACCGCGTCGTTGTACCGGCTTAATCGGCAGCCGCACTGCACGCAGCGGCGGTCCTCCTCCTCGGCCACGAAAGCCCCTTCCCCGTCCGTCCGTCGGCCGCGGCTTCTCCGAATCGCGGATATTACCCCTGTGATATCACCGCTGTGATGTGCGTGCCCGGGATTCTGATCAGATGCTTTCCCCGCCACCACCGAACGCTCGACCGGACACGGGGTTTTACGGTGGCGACAAGGAACCGTGGCCGAGGCGACATGACCGTATATCGACGGGCGAACATCCCGAAGTGCCGCCATTTCCGGCATCACCGGACCATGGACTCCGAGCAACTGCCGCGACGCTGCCTACCCCCATTGAGGTAACCCGATGCCCTTGCCATCGGCCGGCGCCCCGCCGGGTCTGATGCGCGACCGCACGCCCGACCGCCGCTCCCCGGGCGAAGGCCCCGCACGGTGTCGCCGTGCCTGCGTACCGGACGGCCGGACCGCCTGGTGAGCGCACTGCGCAAGGGGGCCGGTTCGTCGGGCCGCAAGGGCGCCGGGCAGCCGGGCAGGAACGACTTCAACCCTTCCTTCGATCCGGTCGGGCTCGACTCCGAACTGCGGATCGCCCTGGAGGAGGTCCGGATCGGACGCTGGCTGGCGATGCGCGACCTGCTGGCCCGCACCGGGGACCGGTGGGGCCTGCGCACCGCCCGCTCGCAGGTCCTCGCGTCCGCCGCGGCCCGCTCGCACGTGGTGCGCGAGTGGCTGTCGGAGGAGCCCGGCAGCGTCGACGCGATGATGATGCGGGCCCGGGTCGGCACCGAGCGCGTCCTGCGCGCCCACCGCTCCGGCCACGAGGACGCGGCCCAACTCGCCGAGCAGGCCAGGAGCACGGTCTGGGACGCCGCCCGCCTGGCCCGCGCCGACCCGGTGCCCTGGGTGTGCCTGCTGGCCCTCGCCGTGCTCGACGCCGAGCAGCTCATGCCCGAGCACCGGATGGCCGCGCCCGAGGACATGCTGCCGCCCGGTCCCTGGCGGCTGCTCCAGGAGGCGCGGCGCCGCGACCCGTACAACCGCGAAGCCCACCACCGGATGCTCCAGTTCCTGCTGAAGGCGCGGCTCGGCGGACCCGCGCAGGCGCTGAACTTCGCCCACTGGGTGGGCACATGGGTGGAACTGGAGTCGGGCTCCCCGCTGCTGGTGCTGCCGGTGTACGCCTACGCGCAGCACTACTGGGCCAAGCGCGAGGGCGGCAGGTACGACCCGATCGGGCGGGTGCAGTGGACCCGCGAACCGCTCACCGCCGACGTCGACCGGGCGCTGCGCGGCTGGTTCCGGCGCGCCCTGCCCGCCGAGTCCTCGCCGCTCGACCTGAACCACCTGGCGCACGCGCTGTGGGCGGGCCGCCGCTTCGACGAGGGCGCCGAGGTCTTCCGGGTGCTCGGCACCCATGTCACCGCGCAGCCCTGGACGATGGTCGCCGCCGACCCCGCCGACCCGCAGTCCGGGCTCGACGAGTTCCTCAAGGCCCGCAGGCAGTGCCTGTCGATCGCCGGCGCGCCCCCGAACGGGTAGGCAGCGCCCGGGCGTTGAACCGCCCCGGCCCCTCGGGCCCACAAGGCCCCGAACCCATCCGCCCCCGACCCGTGATCCCCCAGGAGGTTGTGCCATGTCACAGGCCGAACCCGGCCCCGCCGTATCACGGCTGGACGACGACAGTCTGTTGCGCGAACTGGGCTACGAGCCCGAACTGAGCCGGAAGATGAACGGATTCGGCAACTTCGCCATCTCGTTCTCGGTGATCTCGGTCCTCTCCGGCTGCATGACGCTGTACGGGTTCGGGCTGAGTACCGGCGGCCCCGCGGTGATGCTGTGGGGCTGGGTCGTGGTCGGCGCCATGGTGATGCTGGTGGGCGCCGCGCTCGCGGAGGTCACCTCGTCGTACCCGACCAGCGGCGCGCTCTTCGACATGGCCAACCGGCTCGGCGGCCCCCGCTGGGGCTGGTACACCGGCTGGCTCAACCTGCTCGGCCTGCTCGGCGCGATCGCCGGCATCGACTACGGCGCCGCCCTGTTCACCGGCGCCTTCGCCAACCTGGAGTGGGGCTTCCATCCCACCCCGGGCCGGACGATGGCCATCTACCTGGTGATCCTGCTGCTGCACGCGGCCCTCAACCTCTTCGGCGTGCGCCTGGTCAACCTGCTCAACTCGGTGTCGGTGTGGTGGCACCTGGCCGGTGTCGCGGCGATCGTCGCGGCCCTGGTGATCGTTCCCGACCGGCACGAGTCGCCGCACTTCATGGCCACCACGTTCGTCAACGACACCGGCTGGTCGTCGCACTGGTACGTCGTCCTGATCGGCCTGCTGCTCGCCCAGTACACCTTCTGCGGCTACGACGCCTCCGCGCACCTGTCGGAGGAGACCACCAAGGCGCAGGTCAGCGCGCCGCGCGGGATCGTGCACGCGATCGGCTGGTCGTGGCTGGCCGGGTTCGTGCTGCTCTGCGGCCTCACCTACGCCATCCAGGACTACGCCGGCACCCAGAACACCGGCACCGGCGTGCCGCCGGCGCAGATCTTCCTCGACGCGCTCGGCTCGGGCGGCGCCAAGGCGCTGCTGCTGGTGGTGATCATCGCGCAGCTGTTCTGCGGCAACGCCGAGGTCGCCGCCTGCTCCCGGATGGTGTTCGCGTTCTCCCGTGACGGCGCGCTGCCCGGCTCGCGGCTCTGGCGCCGGGTCAGCGGCCGTACCGGCACGCCGACCCGGGCGGTGTGGCTGGCCGTCGCCGTCGCCGCGGTGCTCGCGCTGCCCGCCCTGTACAGCACCGTCGCGTACGGCGCGGTGACCGCGATCAACGTCATCGGCATCACCCCGGCCTACGCCATCCCGATCTACCTGCGGCTGCGCGCCGGCCGCCGCTTCCAGCGCGGGCCCTGGCACCTGGGCCGCTGGAGCGCGCTGATCGGCTGGACCGCGGTCACCTGGGTGGTCTTCGTGACCGTGCTGTTCTGCCTGCCGCAGACCCGCCCCGCGCACCACCTGGTGACGGTCTCCTCCTTCAACTACGCGCCGATCGCGCTCGCGGTGGTGCTGATCCTCGCCACCGTCTGGTGGCTGGTCGCCGGCCGGCGCGACTACGAGGCGCCGACCCTGGCCGGGCAGGCGGAGATGGCGGAGTACGCGGAGGGCGTCGTCTGACGCCGCGCCGCCGGCGCGGTTCGCGACGGTGGATCGGCGGGCGCCCCGGGCACCCGCCCCGCCGTCCCGGCCCGCACCGGCGCCACGGATCGCGCTCAGCACATCTTGTACGCCACCCGCGTCGAGTTGTACGAGCAGGTGTCGACCTTGGTGCCCTTGGACGACCGGAGCGTGGCGGTGTCCTTGTCGTTGTTCCACACGTAGGCGGCCCGGCCCTGGTACCGGTTGGCCGCGGTGTTCGTCCCCTTGCCGGTGCGGACAGCCACCGTCTTGTGCGCGCCGAGCGTGTACGTGCCGAAGGTGTAGGTGTGCCTCGACGCGTCGGTGAGCGTCCAGCCCTTCAGGCTCGCGGACTTCGACGTGGTGTTGGCGATCTGCACGTACTCCGCGTTGAGGCTGGAGTTGGTCCGCGTGTCGGAGCCCGGGCTGTTGTAGTAGATCTTGTACAGGTGCACGGACCCGGCCGACGCGTCCGCCTGGGCGGGCGCGAGCAGTGCTCCGGCGACGGCCGCGGCGGCGACCGCGGCGGCGGCGAGCATACGAGAGCGGTTCATGGTGTCCCTGATGTCCCCTGATCGAACCCCGGGCGCCCCCCTGGCAAACCCGGTGGGACAGTCAGACTAAGGACGAAGCCCGCGCACCGCCCGCCCGTTACCCAACCGGGACAATCGTTCCTTCACGCGCCCCGCGCCCCGCGCCCCGCGCCCCGCGCCCCGCGCCCCGCGCCCCGCGCCCCGCGCCCCGCGCACCTCGCGCCGAAGGCAGGTCGGCAGTTTCCGGGTTCCCCCGCGCGGCCGGCCGCGGAGCGGCAGGCTTGACGCATGGCCGAGGGGGACGCGGTACGCGTACGGGGGCTGCGCAAGCGGTACGGCGACGTCGTCGCGCTGGACGGCCTCGACCTGGACATCCGGGCGGGCGAGGTGTTCGGGCTCCTGGGGCCCAACGGCGCCGGCAAGAGCACCACGGTGGAGATCCTCCAGGGCCACCGGTCCCGCGACAGCGGCGAGGTGAGCGTGCTGGGCGCCGACCCCGCCGCCCCGGACCGCCGGTGGAAGGCACGGGTTGGCATCGTGTGGCAGGACGAGTCGGCGGTCACCGAGATGACCGTCGGCGAGACCGTCCGGCACTTCGCCCGCTACTACCCGCGGCCGCGGGACCCGGCCGAGGTCATCGCGCTGGTCGGGCTGGAGGCCAAGGCCCGCAGCCGGGTCAAGGAGCTGTCCGGCGGGCAGCGCCGGCGGCTCGACGTGGCGCTCGGCGTGATCGGCGGACCCCGGCTGCTGCTGCTCGACGAACCGACCACCGGCTTCGACCCGGTGGCCCGGCGTCAGTTCTGGGAGCTGATCCGCACCCTCGCCGCGGAGGGCACCACCATCATCCTCACCACGCACTATCTGGAGGAGGCCGAAGCCCTCGCCGACCGCCTCGCGGTGATCGCCGCCGGCCGGGTCGTCGCCGAGGGACCGCCCGGCTCGCTGGCCGGCCGGGCCGAGGCCCGGGCCACCGTGCACTGGGCCGGTCCGGACGGCGTCGAGCGGTCCGAGGAGACCGGCACCCCGACCGCCACCGTCACCTCGCTCGCCCGGCGCTTCGACGGGGAGATCCCCGGACTGCGGGTCACCCGGCCGACCCTGGAGGACGTCTACCTGCGACTCATCGGACAGGAGGACCCGCGATGACCGCCGCCGACGCCGCGCCGCCCGCGGCCCAGCCGGAACCCGACGGCGCCGACGGCGCCGGCACCGCCGGCGGGACCGGCAGCGACCGGGAGCGGCTGCCCGGAGCGTGGCAACTCGGGCTGCTGCGCGGCGCGATGGAGATCAGGCTGTTCTTCCGCCAGCGCGAGCAGGTGGTGTTCACCTTCGCCTTCCCCATCGTCTTCCTCTTCCTCTTCGCCTCCATCTTCAGCGACACCATGAAGAACACCGGCACCACCGCGTCGCAGTACTACGTCACCTCGATGATCGCGTCCGGCATCATGTCGACCAGCTTCCAGTCGCTGGGCATCTCCATCGCCATCGAGCGGGACGAGAAGGTGCTGCGGCGGCTGCGCGGCACCCCGATGCCCCCGGCCGCGTACTTCCTCGGGAAGATCTGGCTGGTGCTGGTCACCGGCGTGCTGGAGACCGCGGTCCTGCTCGCCTTCGGCACCACGGTCTACGGCGTGGACCTGCCCTCCACCGCCGGCCGCTGGCTGACCTTCGGCTGGGTGTTCGTGCTCGGCATCACCGGCTGCGCGCTGCTCGGCATCGCGATCAGCAGCGTGCCCAGGTCCGGGCGCAGCGCCACCTCCGTGGTCGTCCTGCCCTTCCTGGTCCTCCAGTTCATCTCCGGTGTCTACATCCTCATCGACACCATCCCGAACTGGATGCTCACCGTCGGCTCCTTCTTCCCCCTGAAATGGCTCTGCCAGGGCCTGCGCAGCGTCTTCCTCCCGCAGGCCGCCGCCGCTCTCGAACCCGCGGGCGCCTGGGAGAGCGGCCGCACCGCGCTGGTCCTGGGCGCGTGGTGCCTCGGCGGCCTGCTGCTGTGCCTGCTGACCTTCCGCTGGAAGAACCGCGGCGACGCCTGAACGCCCCCTGCCGTACGCCTGGTCGGGGGTATGCGGAGGCGGATTCACCCTGCGTGAACGACGGGCAACTTCGTGGTGAAGTATCCCGCGCCGATCCTGTGAAGCATGCCCAAGGCAAGATTCCGCAAATACATTGCCGGTGCCGCGCGCGGGTTCACGGCGTGCGGCCGTGCCTCGGGCGTGGGGCCGGGGGCGAGCCGACAAGGGTGGGGTGGGGCGATGACCCGGGAGACCGGGGCGCTGGGGGTCGGCGGGATCGGGACCCGGTGCCAGATCGACATCGGCGAGGACGGCTGGTACTCGTGGCGGCTGACCGCGAACAACGGGCGGGTGATCGCGCTCGGCGCGGTCACCCATCCCGACGAGAAGGCCTGCCGGGCCGCGTTCGAGGCGCTGTGCGAGGCGGCGGCCTCGCTGCTCGGCGGGGTGCAGCACGCGGCCGAGTCCAACGGGTGGATCTGGCGATTACGGGACGCCGACGGCGAGGTCCGGGCGGTGTCCTCGCGGGCGTACGAACGCCACTCCACCTGCCAGGCCGCGTACGACCGGTTCCGCGTGCTGTTACTGGACCTGGGCGCCGCGCCGTCGGTTCCCTGGGGCGACGCGCACTGAGCCGGGCCGGCACCCGTACCGGTACCCGTATGGAGGGGGCCGCCGTTCCGCCGCACCGCGACGGAACGGCGGCCCCCTCCGCTTGTGTGGGGTGATCGCCGCGAGGTGAACGGAAGTTGCCCCTACGGGTGCTGTCGTTCACACACTGGTGCGGGCGCGGCCACTGCACCCCGTGATCGTGCGTTCGGTGAGCATACGAACACAGCCGCGACCGGCCGGGCCCGACCACGGCGCGGACCGGCGCCGCCGGCTGTACTCCGACTCCGCCCTGCCCGACCGGCTCTTCCACGCGGTGGCCCGCAGCGGCGGCGGCCTGGTGCTGGCCGTCATGCTGCTGGTCGGCGGGTTCCTGCTGTACCGGGCCTGGCAGGCGCTGCGCAAGGCCGGCCTCGGCTTCCTCACCACCGCCCAATGGGACCCGGACGCCGGCCACTTCGGGATCGCCGCGGTACTCACCGGCACCGTGCTGATCGCCACCGTCGCGGTGGTGATCTCGGTGCCGCTGGCCATCGGCACCGCGCTGTACATCGCGGAGTACGCCCCCGTCCGGCTGCGCCGCACCCTGGTGAGCGTGGTCGACCTGATGGCGGCGGTGCCCTCGGTGGTCTACGGGCTGTGGGGGCTGTTCTTCCTCCAGGGCAAGGTGATCGGCCTGGCCCGCTGGCTGTCCACCTACGGCGGCTGGTTCCCGCTGTTCACGGTGGACGGGGCCGACCCGCACGACCCGCTGGCCACCGCCACCGTCTACACCGCCTCCACCTTCGTGGCCGGCATCGTGGTCGCGATGATGGTCACCCCGATCATCTGCTCGATCATCCGGGAGGTCTTCTCCCAGGCGCCGGTCGGCGAGCGTGAGGGCGCGTACGCGCTGGGCGCGACCCGCTGGGGCATGATCCGCTCGGTGGTCCTGCCGTTCGCCACCGGCGGCATGATCGGCGGCACCATGCTCGGCCTCGGCCGCGCGCTGGGCGAGACGATCGGCGTCTACCTGGTGATCTCCCCGGTGTTCGCGATCCAGCCGCACATCCTGCAGACCGGCACCAGTTCGGTCTCGTCGCTGATCGCGCTGCGCTACGGCGAGGCCAGCCCGTTCGGCATGTCCGCGCTGATGGCAGCCGGACTCGCCCTGTTCCTGATGACGCTGGTGGTCAACTTCGCCGCGTCCTCGATCGTCGCCCGCAGCCGTTCCGGTGCCACCGCCGAGTAGCCGCCCCCACCGGCTGCCGCGCCGGCCCGATCGTCCCCCCACCGCCCGCCCGCCCGAGACCTGTCCCACACCAGCCGCGCAGCAACCGGCGGATCGAGGAGATGCCCCCGCATGACCACGGATGTCACCAGCGCCGCCGGCGCGGCCGGTCCCGGCCCGCACGCCGCGCAGCCGCCGCGGCCGGGCGGGGCGGAAACGCCGCGGGATCCCGCGCCCCCACCGCCGGCCACCACGCTGCCGCGCACCGCCGGGACGACCGGCACCGCTCCCGAGCGGCGCCGCTCCACCGGCACCACGCGGCAGTCCGACGTGCTCGCCCTGGTCGGCGCGGCGGCCGCGGCCCTCTCCACCACCTGGCTGTTCTTCACCCGCCTCGCGCCCTTCAGCGGCGGCCTCGGCTTCGTCGTCTGCGCGTACCTGCTCTTCCTCGCGTTCTACGCGCTGCTGGTCTCCTTCGACGAGGACGGCCCCGCGGTCCGCGACCGGATCGCCTCGGCGATCGTGCACAGCCTGGCGCTCCTGCTGCTGGTGGCCCTGACCTTCGTCCTCGTCTACACCCTGTGGTCCGGGCGCAAGGCGCTGCCGCACCTCAACTTCCTCACCCAGGACATGCGGAAGGCCGGACCGCTCGATCCGCTGACCGTCGGCGGCATCCGGCACGCGATCATCGGCACGCTGATCCAGATCACCATCGGCCTGGTGCTCACCGTCCCGGCCGGCCTGCTGTGCGCGGTGTTCCTCAACGAGGTGCCCGGCCGCTACGCGCGTTTCGTGCGGACCGTGGTCGAGGCGATGACCGCGCTGCCGTCCATCGTCGCGGGCCTGTTCGTCTACGCGACCGCCATCCTCGCGGTCGGCCTGGACAAGTCCGGCCTCGCGGCGTCGCTGGCGATCTCGGTGATGATGCTGCCGATCATCATCCGGGCCTCGGACGTGGTGATCCGGCTGGTGCCCGGCACCCTGCGGGAGGCGTCGTACGCGCTCGGTTCGCCGCGCTGGCGCACCGTGTGGCACGTGGTGCTGCCGACCGCCCGGTCCGGGCTGACCACCGCGGTGATCCTGGGCACCGCCCGCGGGGTGGGCGAGACCTCGCCGGTGCTGCTCACCGCGGGGTTCACCGCGGTCACCAACTACCAGCCGCTGCACAACCCGATGGTGTCGCTGCCGCTGGCCGCGTTCGAGTTCGTGCAGTCGCCGCAGCCCGCGATGATCGCGCGCGGCTTCGGCACCGCCTCGGTGCTGGTGGTGCTGGTGCTCGCGCTCTTCGTGGTCGCCCGCGTCATCGGCGGCCGGGGCCCCGGCGAGCTGACCCGGAGCGGCACGCACCGCGCGGTGCTCGCCTCCCGCCGGGACCAGCAGCGCTTCGCCCGGCGCGCCGCCGCGAGCACCGCGGCCACCGCCACGGGCAGCACCGCGAGCGCCGCCGCCGACACCGTCACGACCAGCAGCGCCGCCGCCGACACCGTCACGACCGGCGGCATCGCTGCCGATGGCCCCGGCCGTACCGACACCGCCGAGCAGGACCACGCACACCCCGACCAGGGGCCCGCACAGGGAGTTGACGGATCGTGAGAAGGATTCGGGCGGCAGCGGCAGCCCTCGGGCTGCTCATCTGCTCGCTGCTGGTACTCGGCCAGCAGGGGCCGAGCGCCTCCGCGGCCACCTACGCGCGGATCAGCGGCGCGGGCTCCACCTGGAGCCAGAACGCCATCGACCAGTGGCGGCGCAACGTCACCCAGTACGGCATGACGATCGACTACGCCGGCACCGGCTCCTCCGACGGCCGCCAGCAGTTCCGCAACGGCACCGTCGACTTCGGGGTGTCCGAGATCCCGTACGGCATGACCGAGTTCGGTGTGCGCGAACCTCCGCCCACCCGCGGCTACGCCTACATGCCGATCGTGGCCGGCGGCACCGCGTTCATGTACAACCTGCAGATCGGCGGGAAGCGGGTCACCAACCTGCGGCTGAACGGCGACACCGTCAGCAGGATCTTCACCGGCAAGATCACCAACTGGTCGGACAAGGCGATCGCCGCCGACAACCCGGGGCTGACGCTGCCGAACCGCAAGATCATCCCGGTGGTCCGCTCCGACGGCTCCGGCACCACCGCCCAGTTCTCGCTGTGGATGTCCAAGGAACACGGCTCGGTGTGGAACGACTACTGCCGGCGCGTCGGCAAGCCGGTGCCCTGCGGCCTGACGTCGTACTTCCCGGTGGTCCCCGGTTCGGGCTTCATCTCCCAGTCGGGCTCGCTCGGGGTGTCCGGCTACACGCGGCAGAACTACGCCAACGGCGCCATCACCTACGTCGAGTACTCCTACGCGGTCACCACCGGCTTCCCGGTCGCGAAGATCGAGAACTCCGACGGCTACTACACCGAGCCCACCGCCTCCAACGTCGCGGTGGCGCTGACCCAGGCCCAGATCAACCAGAACAAGAGCTCGTCGCAGTACCTGACGCAGATCCTCGACAACGTCTACCACTACAAGGACCCGCGCACGTATCCGCTGTCCAGCTACAGCTACATGATCCTGCCGACCAAGGTGGAGAAGGGCTTCACCACCGACAAGGGCAACACGCTCGGGGCGTTCGGCTACTACTTCCTCTGCGAGGGTCAACGCCAGGCCGAGCCACTGGGCTTCTCACCGCTGCCGATCAACCTGGTGCAGGCGGGCTTCGACCAGCTCAAACGGATCCCCGGGGTGCAGGTCCAGAGCATCAACCTCAAGGGCTGCGACAACCCGACCTTCTCCACCAACGGCACCAACACGCTGGCGAAGAACGCGCCCTTCCCCAAGTCCTGCGACAAGGCGGGGCCCACGCAGTGCTCGGACGGCACCGGTGGCGCGAGCCATGTCAAGACCCCGGTGAAGTCCTCGGCCGGCGGCGGCACCGGCGGTTCCTCCGCCGGCACCGCGGGCTCCGGCAGCGGTACCACGGCAGGGAGTTCGGGCACCGGCTCCGGGACCACCGCCGGTTCCGGCAGCACCTCGGGCGCCGGCTCCGGGACCACCACCGCGGGCGCCACCTCCGCCGGTACCTCCGGCGGAGTGGACCCCGACACCGGCCTGTCCACCGGTGACGCGGGTGGCAGCGGCGACGGCGGCCAGGACATCGCGGCCTCCACCGTCTCCGTCGGCTCCGAGTCCTTCTGGGGCCTGCGCACCTGGCTGATGGGCCTGTCCGCGCTGCTGCTGCTCGCCGTCGTCGTCGCCCCGCCCACCATCGCCCGCCGGCTCACCACCAGGACAGGAAAGCGTCATGGCAGTGCGTAACCACCCCCAAGAGGGCCGGGCGCAGTTGGTACGCCTGGGCGGCCTGCTGTCCGCACTGCTCGCGGCGGTCGGCCTGGTGCTGCTGCCGCTGCCCGCGGGCACCACCGCGGCGCACGCCGCCGACAGCAGCGGCTCGGCGGTCACCAGGTCCGGCACGAAGGGCACCTGGGACGACTTCTCCTCGCTCAAGGTGACCGTCGAGCAGACGAAGGGACTGCGCGACCAGGGCCTGAAGGTGTCCTGGTCCGGCGGCGCCCCGACCACGATGGCCAACGGCACCCAGTTCGGCTACGACTTCCTCCAGATCATGGAGTGCTGGGGGAACTCGCCGGACGGTCCCACCCGCGAGCAGTGCGAGATGGGGGCGCCGCCGGGCGGCATCGCCCCCTCCCAGACGGCCCGGCGCATGGTGGGCTACCCCGCCACGACCGCGCTGTACGACCCGCAGGAGACCACGTACACCGGCGGCGGGCAGACGCTGCCCTTCCAGCCGGTCAAGGGCGCGGCCAGCACCGACACCAACACCTTCTTCACCGCACTGACCAGCAACGAGCAGGACTTCGCCCCCACCGCGGCCGACGGCACCGGCGAGGCCGTCATCGACCTGCTGTCCGCCGTCGACGCGGACTACCTCGGCTGCGGGGCGGTGGCCGAGGACGGCGCCGCCCCCGAGCCGTGCTGGCTGGTGGTGGTCCCGCGCGGCACCCACGAGCCCGACGGCACCATCCCCGACCTCGGCAACGGCGGGCTGTCCACCTCGCCGCTGTCCGCGACGAACTGGGCCCAGCGCATCGTCTTCCGGCTGGACTTCGCGCCGATCGGCGGCTACTGCACCATCGGCCAGAAGGAGCAGATGACCATCGGCTCCGAGATGGCCGAGGAGGCGATCACCTCCTGGCAGCCGACGCTGTGCACCGAGGACAGGATCACCTTCGGCTACGAGCGGGAGACCGACGACCTCGGGCGCAGCGCCGTCACCCGGCCCACCGACGGCTCACCGGGGCTGGCCTTCATGGAGGCACCGATCTCGCCGCCCCCGCAGGGGAAACCCGTCGTCTACGCGCCGGTGTCCATGTCCGGCCTGGTGATCAGCTACAACGTCGAGGTCGCGGCGTCGACGAAGATGGTGCCCAGGATCAGGCTCGACGCGCGGCTGGTGGCGAAGATGCTCACCGGCTCCTACCAGTGGGACGTGCCCGGCACCGACCCGCCGCGCGGAAACCTGCCGAAGGAGAACGCCGAAGGGCTCTCCAGGGACCCCGAGTTCCTGAAACTCAATCCCGACCTCGGGAACTACGCAGGCTCCAGCGCGATCGAGGGCATCGCGATGCCGCAGGGATCGGGCGACTTCATCGCGGAACTGTGGCGATGGCTGCGCTCCGACCCGGACGCGAAGAGCTTCCTGGAGGGAAAGCCGGATCCGTGGGGCATGACCATCAACCCCTATTTCCTTTCCCAGTTGAAGCCGGCTGATTCCGCCATCTCGGAATTCCCGAAACCCGATCCGACCACCTATCGGCCGTCGGCGGCCTATCCCAACCTGATCATCGACAGCACCGCGGCCAATCCGTACACCGCCTCGCTGCACGACGACGCGACGCGGGTGCTCACCGCGGCCCAGCCCGGCGCGACCGGTGTCGACCTCACCGCCCAGCCGCCGAAACTGCAGATCGGCCAGACGCTGCCCGGCCAGGCGTTCTCCTTCGGCGTGACCGACGCGGCCACCGCCGCCCGCTACCGGCTCGGCGTCGCGGAACTGCTCAACCCCGCCGGCCAGTGGGTCTCCCCGACCACCGACTCCATGACCAGGGCGGTCAACGGCTGGAAGGACGGCCCGGTCCCCGGGGTGCTCGACGAGGACCCGGGGCTGAGGACACCCGGCGCCTACCCGCTGACCACCGTCACCTACGCGACCGCCGCCCTCGGCCAGGACGCCACCGCGCGCAAGGACTACGCGGCCATGATCCGCTACGCGACCGGCCCGGGACAGCAGTCCGGTATCGGCCCCGGCCTGCTCCCACCCGGCTACGCGCCCCTCACCGCCCACCTGCGGGACCAGGCGGCAACCGCCGCGTCCCAGCTGGTCACCGGCGTGCTGCCGGCGTCCGGCGGTACGGCGGGCGGCTCGTCCGGGGGCGGCGGCTCGACGGCCTTCGGGGACTCCGGCGGCGGCTCGTCCGGCATCACCGGCGGGTCGGCGACCGGCGGCGCGAGCGCCGCCGGGGGAGCCTCGCCGTCGTCCTCCGCGTCGAAGGCGGCGCTGACCGGAGGGTCGAACGGCACCTCGGGCAGCAAGCCCGCGGCCGACGCGCGCGGCACCACGCCCGGCGCCTTCCTCGGCGCGGTGCGCTGGGTGCTGCTCATCGTGCTGATCGCGGGCATCGCCGGGTCGCTCGGCGGACCGCTGCTGATCCGCGCGGGCGGGATACGCGGCGCCGGCCGGTCACTGATCCCCCCGCGTTTCCGGCGGAGGACGGCATGACCGGGCAGCGGGAATTCCTGCCCCGGCGGGGACTTGCGCGCCCCGTGGAAGGAAAATCCAGATGATTTTCACCGTCCCTTTGTTCACTTTACCGGAGCTTTTCTTTTGGTTGCCGCCCGGTGGTGCGGTCGGCAGACTGACCGGTGTCCGGCAGCGCCGGATGTTCTCCGCAGAAAACCGGGGAATCAGTTTTCCCCGGCACGTCGCACCTGAAATTCCATCCGCCTTATTCGGAGGAAGCAAGTGAACGTGAAACTCGCCAAGCGCGCGGCTGTCGCCGCAGGTGTCGCCGCACTGAGCTTCGGGCTGGCCATGCCCGCCGCGCAGGCCGACCCGGGCAGTGACCCCGTCACCGGCAGCAACTTCCGCGAGCTGGTCGGTGTCGGCTCCGACACCACCCAGGACGTGATGAACGGTCTGGGCGCCGTGGTCCAGGACCCCGACGCCGACCCGGCGTCGCTGCTGATCGGCTCCTACGACGCGGTCGACCCCAGCACCGGTGCGGTGCACGGCACCATCACGACCCGGGCCGGCCACGCCGCCGTGCAGCGCCCGAACGGTTCGGCCGAGGGCGTCAACGCGCTGGCCGCCGACATCAACTCCGGCGCCAACAACTTCGACTTCGCCCGCTCCTCCTCCAAGCCCACGCTGCCGGCCTCCTCCGGCATCAGCGGCACCTGGGTCCCCTTCGCCCTCGACGCGGTCACGGTGGCGGTCTCCGGCACCAGCACCCTGCCGGCCAACTTCTCGCTCCAGGACCTCACCCGCGCCTACAACTGCCAGGACCCGGCGACCGGCAACGCGCTGCCGTCCGGCCAGTTCCCGGTGATCGGCGGCGTGACCGTCCACCCGCTGGTGCCGCAGGCCGGCTCCGGCACCCGGAAGTTCTGGGCCTCCACCCTCGGCTTCAACGCCACCACCCTGCCCTCCTGCGTCAAGGACACGGACAAGGACGGCGTCGCGGTCGAGGAGCACGACGGCGGCTCGCTGAAGCGCACCGTCGCCGCCAACGGCTCCGAGGACATCGCGCCGTTCTCCATCGCCCAGTACATCGCGCAGACCAACAGCGCGCAGACCGGGGTGCGCGACCGGCGCCACGGCGCGCAGCTGCGCTCCATCAACAACGCCGCCCCCATCATCAGCGGCGCGCTCAACGACCAGTTCCCGGTCCACCGCAACGTCTACAACGTCTTCCAGACCTCCCGGCTGACCGAGCCCGACATCGCGCAGGCCTTCGTCGGCTCGACCTCGGACGTGTGCGCCAACTCCGACGTCATCAAGGAGTTCGGCTTCGGCACCATCAGCGACTGCGGCGACGTCAGCCTGACCGGCGCGCTCCAGCTCTGACACCACCTCAGTACCGCTGAGCACGCACCGACGGGCGGTCCGACCGCCGGGGCCGGGCACCTCCACGGAGGTGTCCGGCCGTACCCCCCGTGGTCCGGCCGCCGGGCGGCCGGACCCGATCGACCCTCCGAGCTCCCAGGAGACACCACCGATGAACCGAAGACTGTACGGCGCGCTGGTCGGCGCGTTGACCTTGCTCATGGGCGCAGGTGCCGCGCTCGGCGCGACCGGCACCGCCAGTGCGCAGACCGCGACCCGCCACGACCCGGCGGGACCGAAGGTCACGCTCACCGCCCGCAGCGACAGCCTCACCGACAGCTCGCCGTTCAGCCTCGTCTCGGTCGCCCGTGCCTGCCCGGCCGGCTACCAGGACAACCTCGGCGTGTACCTCGTCGTGCCCGACGGCCGCGAGTCCGCGCTGGCCCTCAACCTCACCGACGGCGCCCCCTACAGCGCGGACACCGTCACCACGCGGCCGCCCGCCCAGCCGGCAACCGGCGTCCTGGTGCGGTCGCTCGCGTCCGCCTTCCAGATCGTGCACGTGCCGGTCGCCGACGGGGTGTACCCGATCCACGTCGTCTGCGGCAACGCCGACCACGCCGACTTCCCGGACCGGCCGACGGCCACCGGCTTCGTCCAGGTCAGCGGGAGCACCTTCACCGTCGCCGACCTGCCCGCCCCGGTCGAGACCACGCTGCGGCTGTCCGCCGACCCGGCCACCCACGTGCAGGCCGGCAACACCTTCACGCTGACCGCCAGGGTCAGCGCGGCGGCGAGCGGCACGGTCCGCTTCACCACCGACAACACCAACCCGATCGGCAGCCCCGTCCCGGTGGTGAACGGCACGGCGCAGGTCACCGCGCCGGCCAACGCCAACCCGGGCGTGCGCCGCTACGTCGCCACCTTCGTGCCGTCCGACCCGATCGGCTACGCGCAGGACGTGGCGGTCTTCTCGTACGCGTTCACCGCGGCGCCGGGCATCCAGGTCACCGACGCGGCCGGCAACGCGCTCGGGGACACCCCGCGGCTGACGCCCGGTCAGCACGTCGAGGTCTCCGCGCAGGGCTTCCTGCCCGCTTCCGAGGAAGAGGTCACGGCCTCCGTCAGCGGCGCGCTCGGCTTCTTCCCCGCGGTCACCACCGACGCCGCCGGCGCGGTGACCGGCTACGACCTCCACGTGCCGTACGTGATCGCCGACGGCACCCACACGCTGACCCTCAGGGGTCGGACCAGCCATGTCTCGGTCACCTTCACCTTCACCACGAAGTGGCCGTCATGACGGGCTGACCAGCACCATCGCGCCACCGGCCGGGCACCCACAGGTGCCCGGCTGCCGCCGTGAGGACGGCACCGCACCACCGACCGCATCCCCGAGGGGACGAGGAGAGATGAAACGAAGAATGCGCGCCGCACTGCTGAGCGTGCCGGCGCTGATCCTGGGCACCGGTGCACTGGTGTTCACCACATCGGGGACCGCGCGAGCGGAGATCGACGGCACCGTGACCCTCACGCCGGCGAGCGGCACCGTCACCGACAAGCCCTTCGTCACCGGGCTGTCGCTGTCGGCGGGGTGCCCGGCGCCCTACCAGGACGGGCTGCGGGTCTCGCTGGTCGCGACGGACGGCACGTCGAAGATCCTGCTGCTCGTCCGCGACGGCGCCCCGTACACCTCCGTCCCGGCCGAGGTGGCGCTGCCGGCCACCGCGCCGAGCGGCGAGCTCTACAACTCCATCACCACCGCGCTGCGGACCGTCGCCGACGGCACCTACCCGCTCACCGTCGAGTGCGGCACCACCACACCGGCCACCGACCAGGCCCTGCGGACGTACACCACGTCCCTCGAGATCACCGGGCAGAACTGGGCGATCAAGCAGGCCGCGCCGGCCACGCAGACCAGCGTCACCCTCACCACCGATCCGGTGGGCCACGCGGTGGTCAACAACACGGTCACCCTCACCGCGAAGGTCCAGCCGGCCGACGCGGCGGGGAAGGTGCGGTTCCTGCGGGACGGCACCTCGCAGATCGCCGAGGCCACCGTGACCAACGGCACGGCGACCGCCCAACTCCCGGCGGTGGCCAACCCGCTGGTGGTACCGCTCGGGGCGACCTTCGTCCCGGACGACAGCACCAAGTACACCCAGAGCTCCACGACGGCGAGCTACTCGATCGTCGACGAGCCGTCCCTCACGGCGCTGGACGACACCGGCAACGCCCTGAGCGACACGCCGAACCTGGCGGGCGGCCAGAAGCTCTCGCTGACGGCGGCGGGCTTCCTCCCGGCGGTCTCCGGCAGCACCAGCGAGACGGTGGACCTCACCCTGGACGGCGCCGCGGCGACACCCTCCACCGCGACCGCCGACAGCGCCGGGGCGGTCGACAACCTCGCGTACACGCTGCCCGGTTCGATCGCGGACGGCAGCCACAAGCTGACCCTCACCGGCCACACCAGCCACATCGCGGTGGACTTCCCGTTCACCACCGGCGCCGCGGCCGGGAGCACCGACGGCACGACGTCGGGCGACACCGGGGACGACTCGGGCGCCACCGCCGGCGACACCGCGGGCGACTCGGGGACCACCGCCGGTGACACCGCCGGCGACTCGGGCACCACCTCGGGCGACACCGGCACGACCGGGACCACCGGGACCACCGGGTCGGCGGGCGAGGACGTATCCGGCGGCAGCACCGGCACCGGCGGGTCGTCCGGCGGCGGCGGATCGCTCGCGGCCACCGGAGCGGGCGGCGTCCTCCCGCTGACCGGGCTCGCCCTGGTGCTCGCCGCGGGCGGCGGCTACGCCGTCCACCGGGTGCGCCGGGACGGCAAGTTGCTCAGTTTCGGCCCGCACCCGAAGGACTGAGCCCCCGCCCGGCGGGTACGGCGGCACCGCCGTACCCGCCGGGCGCGCACCGCCGCACCGGCACGCACCCGTGCACCGCCCGACCGCACCCCTCGCCCACGCCGCACCCAAGGAGCCACCCGTGGCCGTCATCTCACCGCCGCAGCCGGAGGCCGGGCCGCCGCCTTCGCACCCGTCCTCGCCGCAGGGGTCGCAGCCGGCGGTGCCCGCGCAGGAGCGCAAAGGCCCCGACCCGCGGTTCACCGTCCCGGGTGCGGCACTCACCCTCCTGGCCGCGCTGCTGCTCGGCTTCGCCGCGCATCTCACCGTGCTCGGCCACATCGAGCACGCCCGCGCCCAGCAGACCGGATACGACCGGCTGCGCGACGAACTCGCCCTCGGCACCGCTCCGGTGGGCCCCCGCGACCAGCAGGGCAGGCCCGTCCCGAACGGTGCCCCGGTGGCGGTGCTGCACATCCCCGCGATCGGTCTGCGCGAGGTGGTGTTCCAGGGCACCAGCTCGGAGGTGCTGATGTCCGGTCCCGGCCACCTGCGGAACACCCCGCTGCCCGGCCAGCCCGGCACCAGCACGATCCTCGGCCGGCAGTGGGGGTACGGCAGCCCGTTCAACCACCTCGACCAGCTGCGCGCCGGGGACCCCATCACCGTCACCACCGGCCAGGGCCAGCAGCACTACACCGTCACCGGCACCCGCCGGGCCGGCGACCAGGACCCCGTGGCGCTGACCGCAGGGCAGGGCCGGCTGACCCTGGTGACCGCGACCGGCGGCTACTACACCCCGCACGGCGTGCTGCGGGTCGACGCGCGGCTCGTCGGCCAGGCGCAGCCCGCGCCGGCGGCCGGCGGCGCCGTCCCGGCGGCCGAACTGCCGCTGGCGGGCGACCAGTCGGCATGGCTGCCGGTGCTGCTGTGGCTCCAGGCGCTGCTGGTGGCCACGGTCGCCGTCAGCTGGGCGTACCGCCGCTGGGGCCGCTGGCAGACCTGGATCGCTGGACTGCCGGTGCTCACCGCGCTGGTGATCGCCCTGTCCGGAGCGGCCACGGCGCTGCTGCCCAACCTGATGTGACCCACCCACCCACACCCGCCCCGAGGGGATCGCCCGCCATGCCAGCCACCGACAAGACCGTGGAACTGCCGCCCGTGCCCGTGCGGCCGTCCGCTCCCGGTCCGTCCGCAGCCCCCGGTCCGTCCGCGGTCCCCGGCTCGTCCGCCCCCGGCGCGCACCCGGCCACCCTGGACGCCCGCGAGGTCTCCGCCTGGTTCGGCGACCACAAGGTCCTGGACCGCGTCTCGCTCACCATGCCCGCGCGGCACGTCACCGCCCTGATCGGCCCGTCCGGCTGCGGCAAGTCCACCTTCCTGCGCATCCTCAACCGGATGCACGAACTCGTCGGCAGCGCCTCGCTCGCGGGTCAGGTGCTGCTGGACGGCGAGGACATCTACGACCGCGGCCGCCGCATCACCCATGCCCGACGCGAGATCGGCATGGTCTTCCAGAAGCCCAACCCCTTCCCGGCGATGTCGATCTACGACAACGTGCTCGCCGGGCTGAAGATGAACGGCGTCAAGGCCACCCGCGACGAGCGCGACGGCCTGGTCGAGGAGTGCCTGAGCAAGGCGGGCCTGTGGCGGGAGGTCGCCGACCGGCTGCGGCAGCCGGGCGGGGCGCTGTCCGGCGGGCAGCAGCAACGACTCTGCATCGCCCGCTCGCTGGCCGTCCGGCCCCGGGTACTGCTGATGGACGAGCCCTGCTCCGCGCTCGACCCCACCTCGACCCGGCGGATCGAGCAGACCATCGGGGAGCTGTCCGCCGAGGTCACCATCGTCATCGTCACCCACAACATGCAGCAGGCCGCGCGGGTCTCCGACCAGTGCGCCTTCTTCCTCGCCGAGCAGGGCACCCCCGGGGTCATCGTCGAACACGGCTCCACCGAGGCGATGTTCGACCACCCCCAGGACCCCCGCACCACCGACTACGTCCAGGGCCGGTTCGGCTGACCGGCCCCGCCCGGCCCGCCGCGTCCGCGGCCGGGCCGGGCGACTCGCACAATGGGCGGATGCCCCCTCGCGACGACGTCTCCACGGACGACCTCCGGCTGCTCCTGGCCCTCGCGCGCACCGGCCGGCTGGTCGCGGCCGCGGCGCTCGTCGGTATCGACCACACCACGGTCCGGCGCCGCCTGCGCCGGCTGGAATCGGGCCTGGGCGTCACGCTCATCGAGCACGGCCCCGACGGCTGGGTGCTGACCGAGGTCGGCCGCAGCGTCGTGGAGCGCTCCGTCCGGCTGGAGGACATCGTCCAGGACGTGCGCGCCGCGGTCCGGGGCGAGGAGGGGACCGTCCGCGGCACCGTCCGCATCGCCGCCCCGGACGGCTTCGGCGCGACCCTGGCCCCCGTGGCGATCGCCGAGGTGGTCCGCGAACACCCCGGCGTCAGCGTCGAGCTGGTCACCATGACCCGGCCGCTGAGCCCGCGCGCGGCCGGGTACGACCTGTCGGTCAGCATCGGGGAGCCCCGGCAGGGCTGGCTCACCTCCGAACTGCTCACCCACTACGAGCTGGGCCTGTACGTCGCGCACGACTACCTGCGCCGGCACGGCCCGCTGCGGGGTACCGCCGACCTCGCCGACCACCGGCTGGTCTTCTACGTCGACTCCCACCTGGCGGTGGCCGAACTCGACCTGGCCCGCAGCTTCGCCGGGACCGGCGTCGGCCTCGCCTCCACCAGCGTGCACGCCCAGGTCGCGGCGACCCGGGGCGGCGCCGGGATCGGCCTGCTGCCGTCCTTCCTCGCCGAGCCGGAACCGGACCTGGTGCGGGTGCTGCCCGCCGAGGTCCGGTTCGTCCTGGCGTACTCCCTGAGCCGCCGCAGGGACAGCCCCGCCCCCGAGGCCGTCGACCTCATCCGGGCCGCCCTGCACCGGCACGTGGCGCGGCACCGGAGCGAGCTGCTGCCCCTCGGGTGAACCCCGGTGCCGGGGGTTCGGGGTGCCGGGGGCCTGGGTGGCGGGGGGCCTGGGTGCCCGGGTGAACTCCCGTGCCCCGGACCGCGTTCCGGGCCGGGTCCCGCCGGTGCCCACCCGTATCCCCGGCCCGCCGCGAAGCGGACTGTGCACAAACGCAGATCCGCTGTGCGGGATCGGTGGTTGTCCACCGTCCGGTGCGGGGTGCAGGCTTGGCGCTGATCACGCCGCCGCACCGCGGAGCAGCGGGTCCGCACGCCGGCGGCCCGCGGCCGATCACGGGCAGCGGTCCGTGATCGGCCGCGGTCGCCGGACGCGACCGCGTCCGGGCCCCGGGCGGGCCGGCGTTCGACCCACCCCGAAAGGCCGCCCATGCCCGAGTCCGCCTCCGCCGTGCCCGACGAGCGCATCCCGCACTGGATCGACGGCGCACCCGTCGACCCGGGCGACGGTGCCCGGCTGGGTCCGGTGCACGACCCCGCCCTCGGCTCGCGGACCGCGTCCGTCGTGCTGGCGGCGCCGGCCGACGTCGACCGGGCCGTGGCCTCGGCGGCCCGCGCCTTCCCGGCCTGGCGCGACCTGTCGATGGCCCGCCGCCAGGTGATCCTGTTCCGCTTCCGCGAACTGCTCAACGCCCGCCGGGAGGAGCTGGCGGCGATCATCACCGGCCAGCACGGCAAGGTCCTCCCCGACGCGCTCGGCGAGATCGCCCGCGGCCAGGAGGTGCTGGAGTTCGCGCTGGGCTTCCCCGAGATCCTCAAGGGCGCGTTCTCCCGGAACGTCTCCAACGGCGTCGACGTCCACTCGTTCCCCGAGCCGGTCGGGGTCTGCGCCGTCATCAGCCCCTTCAACTTCCCGGCCATGGTGCCGATGTGGTTCTTCCCGGTGGCCCTCGCCGCCGGGAACACGGTGGTGCTCAAGCCCAGCGAGAAGGACCCGTCGGCCGCGGTGTGGCTGGCCGCCCTGCTCACCGAGGCGGGCCTGCCCGACGGGGTGCTCAACGTGGTGCACGGGGACAAGGTGGCGGTGGACGCGCTGCTCACGCACCCCGAGGTGGCGGCCGTGTCGTTCGTCGGCTCCACCCCGATCGCCGCCAAGGTCTACGAGACCGCCGCCCGGGCCGGGAAGCGGGTCCAGGCGCTGGGCGGCGCGAAGAACCACATGCTCGTTCTCCCCGACGCCGACCTCGACCTCGTCGCGGACGCCGCGGTCAACGCCGGTTTCGGCTCCGCCGGTGAGCGGTGCATGGCCGTCTCGGTGGTGGTGGCGGTCGAGCCGGTCGCCGACGCGCTCCTCGCGAAGACCGCCGAGCGGATGGCCGCGCTGCGCACCGGGGACGGCCGGCGCGGCTGCGACATGGGCCCGCTGATCACCCGCGAGCACCGCGACAAGGTCGCCTCCTACATCGAACTGGCGGAGCAGGACGGCGCCGCGGTGGTCGTCGACGGCCGCGGGGTCGTCCCCGACGGGGACCCCGGCGGCTTCTGGCTCGGCCCCACGCTCCTCGACCGCGTCCCGACCACCTCGAAGGTCTACACCGAGGAGATCTTCGGCCCGGTGCTGTCGGTCGTGCGGGTGGCGTCCTACGAGGAGGGCGTGCGGCTGATCAACTCCGGCGCCTTCGGCAACGGCACCGCGATCTTCACCCGCGACGGCGGAGCCGCCCGCCGCTTCCAGCACGAGGTCCAGGTCGGCATGATCGGCGTCAACGTGCCCATCCCGGTGCCGGTCGCCTTCCACTCCTTCGGCGGCTGGAAGGCGTCGGCCTTCGGCGACACCAAGGCCTACGGCACCCAGGGCTTCCACTTCTTCACCCGCGAGAAGGCGGTGACCACCCGCTGGCCCGACACCGGCCACGGCGGCATCGACCTCGGGTTCCCCCGCAACGACTGAGCGGCGCGGCGCGGGCGGGCCCCGCACTCCCCGGCGGGGCGAGGTGCCCCGGGCACTTCGCCCCGCCGGGGAGGGGGCGCGGTCGCGCGGGTTAGCGTGCGACCAATCCGCGGTGCGCGTGGCTCCGGATTACCAGGGGATGTCCCCCCAGTCCGGCCCGTGGGAGAACCAACGTGAAGGAACCCGTACACATCGGTGGAAGCCCGTCCGCCGCACCCGATCTGCAGGACCTGCTGCACGACGTGGCCCTGGGCGACCAGGACGCCTTCGCGTCGGTCTACGACGCGGTGGTCGGCCCGGTGCTCGGCGTCGCCCGGGCGGTGCTGCGGGACCGGGCGCAGTCGGAGGAGGTCGCGCAGGAGGTGCTGGTGGAGGTGTGGCGCACCGCGCCGCGCTACCGGCCCGAGCGCGGCAGCCCCCTCAACTGGATCCTCACCCTCGCTCACCGGCGCGCGGTGGACCGGGTCCGCTCGGTGGAGGCCGCCGCCGCCCGGGACACCAAGGCCGCGCTGCTCGCGCACCAGCCGGTCTACGACGAGGTGACCGAGCAGGTCGAGACCCGGCTGGAGCAGGAGCAGGTGCGCCGCTGCCTGCGGACCCTGACCGCGCTGCAGCGCCAGTCGGTCACCCTGGCCTACTACCGCGGCCTGACGTACCGGGAGGTCGCCGAGGCGCTCGCGCTGCCGCTCGGCACCGTCAAGACCCGGCTGCGCGACGGGCTGATCCGGCTCCGCGACTGCCTGGGGGTGACCGCGTGACCACCACCGATCCGCACGCCCTGACCGGTGCCTACGCGCTGCACGCCCTCCCGGACGAGGAGCGGGCCGCCTTCGAGCGCCACCTCGCCGGGTGCGAGTCCTGCGCGCAGGAGGTCGCCGAGTTCAGCGCCACCGCCGCCCGCCTGGCCCTGGCCGCGGCCGTGCCCACCCGCCCCGCCATGCGGGAGGAGGTGCTGCGGCGCGTGGCCACCGTACGCCAACTGCCGCCCGCCGCGGCGTCGTTGGACCGGGCGCGGCGGAGTGTGTGGCGTGGACGCGGTGCGGGCCGCCGGGCGCTGGCCGCCTGCGTGGCCGCGGCGGTCGCGTGCGGCGGCGTCGCGGTCTGGCAGTACCAGCGCGCCCAGGACGCCGGGGACCGGGCCGCGCGGGCCCAGCGGCAGGTCGAGGAACTCGCCGGGGTGCTCGCGGCCCCCGACGCCAAGTCGCGTGTCGCGCGGATCGGGGACGGCGCCGCCACCCTCGTGGTCTCCGCCGGCCGGGACCGGGCGGTGTTCGTCGCCTCCCGCATGGCCGCGCCCCCGCGGGGCAAGGTGTACGAACTCTGGTTCTCCGACGGCGGGAAGATGCGCGCGGCCGGCCTGATGGACCCCGACCGGAGCAGCCAGGCCGTCCTGCTGCGGGGCAAGGTCGACGGCGCTTCCGGCATCGGCATCACGGTGGAGCCGGAGGGCGGCTCCCGCGCGCCGACCACCCCCCCGCTCGCCCTGCTCGGCCTGCCGACGTGACAGCCGCCGGCATGCCGACCTGAGCGCGGGCGGGGGAGCGAGCCCGTGCCGCGGCCCGACCTCCCCCGCCCTCACCGGGGGCGGCGCGGCGGCCGGGGCAGGAAGCCGCTGGTGCGGGCGGCGTAGGCGGCCCAGCCCGGCCGGCCCTCCATGCGGCGTTCCGTCAGCCGCTTCCCGCTGCCCTGGGTCAGCAGCAGGCTCATGACCACCGGCGAGACCACCGAGACCACGGCGGGGGAGAGCCCCCCGTCGCAGGCGACCAGGAACAGGCCCCACCAGACGCAGAAGTCGCCGAAGTAGTTGGGGTGCCGGGTCCAGCTCCACAGCCCCCGGTCCATGATCCGTCCGCGGTGGGCCGGATCGGCCTTGAACCTGTCCAACTGGGCGTCCCCGACGGCCTCGAAGAACAGGCCCACCGCCCACACCCCCGCCCCGGCCCAGGCCAGGGCGGACAGCGGCCGGGGCGCGTACTGCGCGGCCTGCACCGGCAGCGACACCAGCAGGACCAGCGCCGCCTGCAGCAGGTACACCATCCGCAGGGCGTACAGGTTCCGGTTCCCCGGCGCGCGGGCCAGCATCGCGTCGTACCGCGGGTCCTCGCCGTGCCCGCTGCCCCGGCGCGCGATGTGGACCGCCAGGCGCAGCCCCCACACGACGGTGAGGACGGTCACCAGCAGGCGCCTGCCGAGGTCGCCGTGCCCGGCCGAGGCGGCGAAGGCCACCACGGCCACCGCGGCGAAGGCCGCGCCCCAGGCGACGTCGACGACCCGGTGCAGGCCGCGGACCACGGCGACCGCGAAGGTGACGAGCAGGACGGCCAGGGCGGTCGCCGCGGCCCAGCCGAGTCCGATGGCGAAGGCACCCCAGGCGAAGGCGCTCACCGGCCGGCCAGGTCCCGGTACCAGTCCGCGGGTTCGGCCGCCCCCGGGTCGATGCCCCCGTCGTCGGACGGCCGCGCGCACAGGATCTGGTCGACGCCCATCCGGCCCTCCTCGAAGGCCAGCGCGCCGCCCACCAGGTACAGCCGCCACACCCGCGCCGTCTCCTCGCCGGCCAGCCGCACGAACGCGTCCCAGCGGTCCTCCAGCGTGCGGTGCCACGCCCGGATGGTCCGCACGTAGTGCTCGCGCATCGCCTCCACCGACCGCACCTCCAGCCCCGCCGCCTCCAGCAGGCCGACGGTTTCGCCGACCGGGCGCATGTGCATGTCCGGGGCGATGTACGCCTCGATGAACGCGCCGCCGCCCGGTGCGTTCGCGCCGCGGGACATCTGCTGGACGAGCACGCGTCCGCCCGGGCGGACCCGGCGGTGCAGGGCGGCGGCGAAGGCCGGGTACTCCGCGTCCCCCACGTGCTCGCCCATCTCGACGGTGGCGACGGCGTCGTAGCCGGTGCCGGTGATGTCCCGGTAGTCCTGGCCCACCACCTCCACCAGCTGCTCCAGCCCCCGCTCGCGCACCTGCTGCCGTACGTACCCGGCCTGTTCGCGGGAGAGGGTGACGGCGGTGACCCGGGCCGCGTGCCGCTCGGCCGCGTGCAGGGTGAGCGAGCCCCAGCCGCAGCCGATGTCGAGCAGGCGCGCCCCGGGGGCCAGGGCGAGCTTGCGGCAGACCAGTTCCAGCTTCGCGCGCTGGGCCCGCGCCGGGTCGCCGGTCGCGGGCTCCCGCGCCGTCCAGTAGCCGCAGGAGTAGGCCATGGTGTCGTCGAGCAGGAGCCGGTAGAAGTCGTTGGAGAGGTCGTAGTGGTGGCTGATCGCCGCGCGGTCCCGGTCCTTGCTGTGCAGGCCGCCGCGCAGCCGCGCCTGGGAGGCCGGAGCCGGCGGTGGCGCGCCGACGGCGCCGAGCCGGACGGCCGACCCGGCGACGCGTGCCCAGCCTGCCGGTGACAGCCGCGGGGTGTGCGGGCCCCGCGCGCGGGCGGCGCCCCACACGGCGCGCAGGCCCTGCGCGAGGTCGCCCTCCACGTCCAGTTCCCCGGTGACGTACGCCTGGGCGAGGCCGAGTTCGCCGGACCGCCACAGCAGGCGGCGCAGCGCGCGCCGGGACCGGACCACCACCGTGGGTGCGCCGTCCGGGCCGGTCTCGCTGCCGTCCCAGGCGCGCAGCCGGACCGGGAGGGGGGTGCCGAGCGCGTCCTCGGCGAGTGCGGCGAGCCGGTGGGCCGCACCGGGCCGGACGAGGGTGCGGGCGGTGGTCATCGGGCGGGGCCCTCCTTGGTGAGCAGGTATTGCTGGACATCCAGGTAGCCGGCGCGGAACCCGGCCTCGGAGTAGGCGAGGTAGAAGGTCCACATCCGGCGGAAGGTGGCATCGAAGCCGAGGGCGGCGACGTCCTCGGCGCGCTCGGCGAACCGCTGCCGCCACAGCCGCAGCGTCTCGGCGTAGTGGGCCCCGAAGCCGTCCCGGGCCGCCACCGACAGCGCGGTGTGGTCGCGGACGGCCTCCTCGACCGCCCGCGTCGAGGGGATCAGGCCGCCGGGGAAGACGTACTTCTGGATCCAGGTGTGGGTGCCGCGGGCGGCCAGCATCCGCGCGTGGGGCATGGTGATGGTCTGCAGGGCGGCCCGGCCGCCGGGGGCCAGGCGCGCGTCGATCGTGCGGAAGTACACCGGCCAGAACTCGGCGCCGACGGCCTCGATCATCTCCACGCTCACCACCGCGTCGTAACGCCCCCCGGCCTCGCGGTAGTCGCGCAGCTCGATCGACACGCGGTCGGCGTACCCGGCCGCCCGCACGCGTTCCCGGGCCAGCCGGCGCTGCTCCTGGGAGAGGGTCAGCGAGGTGACGTGCGCGCCCCGGGCCGCGGCGCGCAGGGCGAGTTCGCCCCAGCCGGTGCCGATCTCCAGCAGCCGGGTGCCCTCCCGGACGCCGGCCAGGTCGAGCAGCCGGTCCACCTTGCGCTGCTGGGCGGCCGCCAGCAGGGACCGCTCGGCGGGGAAGCCGCGGAAGACGGCGGAGGAGTAGCTCAGGGTCTCGTCGAGGAACAGCGCGAACAGGTCGTTGGAGAGGTCGTAGTGGCGGCCGACGTTGGTACGCGACCCGCGCGGGGTGTTGCGCTGCGCTGCCGGCTGCCGGTGCGCCCACAGGCCGCGCAGCCGCTGCAGCGGGGCGGGGATGAGCTCGGCCGCGTGGGCGGCGAGCACCGTGAGCACGCCGACCAGGTCGGGGGCTTCCCACTCCCGGGCCATGTACGACTCGCCGAAGCCGATCAGGCCGCGGCTGCCGAGGCGGGCGTGGAACGCCCGGGCGTCGCGCACCTCCAGCAGCGGGCCGCCCCGCCCGAGGGCGGAGCCGTCGGCGAACCGGACCCGCAGCGGCAGCCCGTCCAGTGCGTGCCGGACGAGCGCGGCGGCGACCGCCCGCACCGGCCACGACGTCCGCGGCACCGCGGCCACGTCGGGCCAGCGGGCAGCGGCGGCCGGTTCCGCCGGTTCAGTCGGTTCGGACGGGTGGTCGTCGGTTCCGCGGGGTGCGGCGGAACGGGATTCAGCTGTGGTCATGACGCATCTCCGGGGTGCGGCGGCCCGGGTGCGGCTGCACCGGCAGGCCGCGCAGGTACAGGCGGACGCCGTGGAAGCGGATGGCGGCCGACACCGCGAGGGTCGACCAGGGGTGGCGCAGGGCCAGGCGCAGCAGTGCGGCGGGGGTCGCCTCCCGCCGGCGGCCGCGGACGGCGGCGGTGAAGGGGGGGCCGCCGGGCCGGTCCAGACGCACGGTCAGGTCCAGCCGCTCCCGGGGCAGCGGCAGCCGCATGCGGTAGCTGCCGTCGACGGGATGGAACGGCGAGACGGGGAACTCCTTGCCGACCCGCGCGGTGCCGTCCGGGCCGGGACGCACCAGGTAGGCATGGCGCTGCCCGTAGGTGTTGTGGACCTCGGCGACCACGCAGCGCGGGGTGCCGTCGGGGCCGTGGCACCAGTACAGGGTCAGCGGGTTGAAGACGTACCCGAGCACCCGGGCGTGCGCGAGCATCAGGACCGGGCCGCCCTCCAGGTCGACGCCGTGCGCGGCCAGGAAACCGTCGAGCCCGGCCCGGATCGACGGGGCGCGGCCGGTGAAGTGGTCGCGGGCGCGGAAGCGGGCGAGCGGCCGCAGCGGCCGCGGCAGCACGGGCGGGCGGTCGGGGTCGATCAGCCACAGGTAGGTGCGGTGCCGCAGGACGGAGCGCCACGGCGCCCTGCGCACGTGCGTGATCGTGCACGGGTAGAGGGCGGGCACCACCGGTACGGGCCGCCGGTCGGCAGGGGCGGTCACCATCGCACCCCCAGGGCCGCGGCCGCCTCCACACCGCTGCGGCAGCCGTCCTCGTGGAAGCCCCAGCCGTGGTAGGCGCCCGCGAACGCCGTGACGGACGTGCTCAGTTCGGGCAGCCGGCGCTGGGCGGCCACCGACCCGGGCGTGTACACCGGGTGGTCGTAGGTCATGCGGGCCAGCACCCGGGCGGGGTCGACGCGGTCCTCGCCGCCGAGGGTGACGACATAGGTCCGCGGCGCGTCGAGCCGTTGCAGCCGGTTCATGTCGTAGCTCACCCGCACCCGGTCCGCGCCGGCCGCGCAGGAGGGCATCAGGTAGTTCCAGGAGGCGCGGGCCCCGCGCGCCCGCGGGAGCAGGGTGGTGTCGGTGTGCAGCAGCGTGGGGTTGCGGGAGTAGCGGAAGGCGCCCAGCAGTTCCTTCTCCAGCGGGGTGGCGTCCCCGAGCAACCGCAGCGCCTGGTCGGGGTGCACGGCGACGACGACGTGGTCGTAGCGCGCTGTGCTGCCGTCCGCCGCGACCACGTCGGCGCCGTCCGCGTGCCGCAGCACGGCCCGGACCGCGGTGGCAGCGCGCACCTCGTGCACGCAGGCCGCGATCCGCTCCACGTAGGAGCGCGAGCCGCCCGTGACGGTGCGCCACGCCGGCGAGCCGCCGACCGACAGCAGCCCGTGGTGGGCCAGGAAGCGGAACAGGTGGGAGGCCGGGTGGCGCAGGGCGGCCCCCGCGTCGCAGGACCACACCGCGGACACCAGCGGGGTCATGAAGTGGGCCCGGAAATAGGGCGAGAAGCCCGCCTCGTCGAGGAAGGCGCCGAGCGTGAACGCGTCGTCCTCCCCACCCCGGTCGAGCAGGCGGCGCGCCCTGCGGTGGAAGACCGGGACCTCCGCGAGCATCCGCAGGTAGGCGCTGCGCAGCGCGTTGCGCGGCTGGGCGAGCAGCCCGCGCGGCCCGCGCGCGCCCGCGTACTCCAGACCGCAGCCCTCGCACCGCACCGACATGCTCATCTCCGACTCCTGCGTGGCGACGCCCAGTTCCCGGAAGAGCCGCAGGAGGTGCGGGTAGGTACGGCGGTTGTGCACGATGAAGCCGGAGTCGACGCGGTCCGTGCGCCCGCCGTGCGCCACCAGGTCGTGGGTGTGGGCGTGGCCGCCGAGCCGGCCGTCGGCCTCGTACAGGGTCACGTGGTGCGCCCGCCCCAGGACGTACGCGGCCGTCAGGCCCGCCACCCCGCTGCCGACCACGGCGGTGCGGGGCGCGGCCGGGCGGCCGCGCGGTGTTCGGTGGTTGCTCGCCTCGTCCGTCACGCAGGGAATCCGGTGCCGCGACCTTGGCGGATTGGTGGCACCCGCGCCGAGACGGGAGAAAACCGCGGGCATCCCTCCGCGGCGCTTCCGGCGACGGTGCGGGTCCCGGAACGTGGCACCGGCGACCGCCGGTCTGATATGCACCATTCGCCCGAGAATAGCCAGGAAGTCGGCCGCGGGCGCGCGGTCCGGCGGGGGTGCACCCTGATGCCGGGGCGGCACGGGCTGTTGCGATCATGGCGAGGGGCGGGACCGTCGCACCGGTCCCGACGGGCGGCGCCGCACCTGCCCGCGCACCCCGTACGTCCGTGCATCCTGTACGTCCGTGCATCCCGTACGTCCGCATGCCGCCGGCCGCGGCCCCGGGAGCGGCCCCGGGGGCGAGGCAGAAAGAGGGCTTCTCCGTGACCCCCGTGACCTCCACCAACACCGTGAACGGCACCACCACCTACACGATCCCCGGCATGCGGGTGCGCGAGGGCGTCACCGACGTCCCGCTGGACTGGTCCGATCCCGACCGGGGCACCCTCCAGCTGTTCTTCCGCGACATCGTCGACCCCGCGCGGGCCCGCGAGGACCTGCCCTGCCTGGTCTACCTCCAGGGCGGACCGGGCGGGAAGGGGCCGCGGCCGCTCGATCGCGGCGGCTGGCTCGGCGTCGCGCTGGAGACCCACCGGGTGGTGCTGGTCGACCAGCGCGGCACCGGCCGCAGTACCCGGATCGACGGCCGCCGGATGGGCGCGTTCGGCACCGCGCGGGAAGCCGCGGACTTCCTCGCCTGCTTCCGGGCCGACGCGATCGTGGCCGACCACGAGCACCTGCGCACTTCCGTCTACGGCGGCGGCCGCTGGTCCACGCTGGGCCAGTCCTTCGGCGGATTCCTCACCCTGGCCTACCTGTCGCGGGCGCCCCAGGGCCTGAGCGCCTGCTACGTCACCGGCGGGCTGCCGGGCCTGGACCCGTCGGCGGCCGAGGTCTACCGGCGCACCTACCCGCGGGTCGAGGCGAAGAACGCGACCTTCTACCAGCGCTATCCGCACCAGGTCGCGCAGGTCGCCCGGATCGCCGACCATCTGGCCGAGCACGACGTGCGCCTGCCCGACGGCGACCGGCTGACCGTCCGGCGCATGCAGAGCCTGGGCCTGGACCTGGGCATGAAGCCGGGCCACGAGCGCCTGCACTGGCTGCTCGACGAGGCGTTCACCGGGGCGGAGTTGTCCACCACGTTCCTGCACCAGGTGCTGGCCCGCACCTCCTTCGGCGACAACCCGCTGTTCGCGGCGATGCAGGAGAGCGTCTACGGCCACGGCCCCGGCGCCACCGGATGGGCGGCGCAGGCCGAGCGGGCCGCGCACCCGCAGTTCGCCGAGGACGCGCGCCCGTTGCTGTTCACCGGGGAGATGATCTACCCCTGGATGTTCGAGGAGATCGCCGAACTGCGCCCGTTCCGCGGCGCGGTCGAGCTGCTGGCGGCCCGCGAGGAGTGGCCGCCGCTCTACGACCTCGACCGGCTGGCCGGCAACGAGGTCCCGGTCGCGGCCGCGGTCTACTTCGACGACATGTACGTGGACTCCGGCCTGCAACTGGACACCGCGTCCCGGGTGGGCAACGTCCGCACCTGGGTCACCAACGAGTACGAGCACGACGGCGTCGGCGACGCCCGGGTCCTGACCCGGCTGAGGGACATGGTCCGCGAGTCGGGGGGAGGGCTCGCCGACGCGTGACGGCGGGCGCGCCCGGCCGTCCGGCGTTCCGCGGGTGAACGAGCCTTCTGTCATGTGACATTGCACTGGTAGCCTCGGCTCACCGTCACCACCTCGGCCCGCCTTCACCAGAGGAGCCGCAGCAATGACCACCTCCGCGACACCGTGGCAGGGCGTGCACGTCGCCACCGCCCTCCCGTTCCACGCCGACCTGTCGGTCGACCACGATGCCTACGCCGAGCACGTCCGCTTCCTCGCCGCCGGTGGCTGCGACGGGGTGGTGCCCAACGGCTCGCTGGGCGAGTACCAGACGCTGACACCGCAGGAGCGGGCCCGCGTCGTCGAGACGGCGGTCCAGGCCGCGCCGGCCGGGTTCGGCGTCATGCCGGGCGTGGGCGCGTACGGCGCGCTGGAGTCCTGCCGCTGGGCCGAGCAGGCGGCCGAGGCCGGAGCCACCTCCGTGCTGCTGCTGCCGCCGAACACCTACCGGGCGGAGCGGGCCGCGGTCCTCCACCACTACCGCGAGGTGGCCAAGGTCGGTCTGCCGGTCGTGGCGTACAACAACCCGCACGACACCAGGGTCGACCTCACCCCGGAACTGCTCGCCGAACTCTTCCAGGAGGGCGCGATCGTCGCCGTGAAGGAGTTCACCGGCGACGTCCGCCGGGCCTACCAGATCGCCGAGTCCGCGCCCGGCCTCGACCTGCTGGTCGGCGCCGACGACGTGCTGCTCGAACTGGGCCTGGCCGGCGCCGTCGGGTGGGTGGCCGGCTACCCGAACGCGATCCCGGAGAGCACCGTGGAGCTCTTCCGGCTGGCCACCTCCGGCGATCCCGCCGACCTGGCCCGGGCGGTGCCGATCTACCGCGACCTGCACCCCTTGCTGCGCTGGGACTCCCGGACCGAGTTCGTGCAGGCGATCAAGCTGTCGATGGACGTCGCGGGCCGCAAGGGCGGTGCCTGCCGCCCGCCGCGCTCGCCGCTCCCGCCCGAGGCGGCCGCCCGCATCACCGCCGACACCGAGGCCGCGCTCGCCAAGGGCTACAAGTGAGGTCCCGCCGCACCTTCCACGCGGTCGACTCGCACACCGAGGGGATGCCGACCCGGGTCGTCGTCGGCGGGGTGGGCACCCTGCCGGGCGCGACCATGGCCGAGCGCAGGCGCTGGTTCATCGACCACAGCGACGACGTCCGCACCCTGCTGATGTACGAGCCGCGCGGGCACAGCGCGATGAGCGGCGCGATCCTGCAGCCGCCGACCCGCCCCGACGCCGACTTCGGCGTGCTGTTCATCGAGGTCTCCGGCCTGCTGCCGATGTGCGGCCACGGCACCATCGGGGTCGCCACGGTCCTGGTCGAGACCGGGATGGTGCCGGTCGAGGAGCCGGTCACGACGATCCGGCTGGACACCCCCGCCGGCCTCGTCGTCGCCTCCGTCGCGGTCCAGGACGGCGCGGCCACCTCCGTCACCCTCGAGAACGTCCCGTCGTTCGCCCACACCCTGGACGCCACGGTCGAGGTCCCCGGCCTCGGGCAGGTGGCGTACGACCTCGCGTTCGGCGGGAACTTCTACGCGATCGTCGAACTCGCCGACCTCGGGCTCCCCTTCGAGCGGTCCCGGGCCGGCGACCTGCTCGCCGCCGGGCTGGCGATCATGGACGCCGTCAACGCCGCGGCCCCGCCGGTGCACCCCGAGCGCGCGGACATCACCGGATGCCACCACGTCCACCTCACCGCCCCGGGCTCGACCGCGGAGCTGTCCCGGCACGCCATGGCGATCCACCCCGGATGGTTCGACCGCTCGCCCTGCGGCACCGGCACCAGCGCGCGGATGGCGCAGCTGCACGCCCGCGGTGCGCTGGCGATCGGCGCCGAGTTCGTCAACGAGTCCTACATCGGCACCCGTTTCACCGGCCGCCTGCTCGGCGAGACCACGGTCGGCGGCCACCCGGCGGTGCTGCCGTCCATCACCGGCCGCGCCTGGGTCACCGGCACCTCGCAGTTCCACCTCGATCCGACCGACCCCTTCCCCGCGGGATTCCTGCTGTGAGCGCACCCACCTCCTCGAACCTGCGCACCCTCGGGCAGCGGGAGACGCTGCGCGACCGGGTCAGGGACGCCCTGCGCGCCGCGGTCATCTCCGGCGAACTGGAGCCCGGCGCCGTCTACTCCGCGCCCACCCTCGGCGCGCGGTTCGGCGTCTCGCCCACCCCGGTCCGGGAGGCCATGCTCGACCTCGTCAAGGAGGGCCTGGTCGTCGCCCAGCCCAACAAGGGCTTCCGGATCACCGAGGTGTCCGAGCAGGATCTCGACAACCTGGCCGCGGTGCGGCTGCTCATCGAGCCGCCGACGGTCCGCGACTGCGTGCCCGTGATCCCCGACCGGGACCTCCCGGCGCTGCGGGCCCTGGCGCAGGACATCGTCGACGCGGTCGACCGCGAGGACCTGATCGGCTACATCCGGGCGGACCACGTCTTCCACCTGGCCCTGCTCGGCTACAGCGGCAACCGGCACCTGGTCGATGTCGTCTCCGACCTGCGCACCCGCACCCGGCTGCTCGGCCTGGCCCCGCTGCTGCGCAGCGGCCGGCTGGACCGCTCCGCCGCCGAGCACCACGACCTCGTGGACCTGATCGAGGCCCGCGACCCCGCCGCCGCCGAGGAACTGATGCGGCGTCACATCGGGCACGTGCGGGGCCTGTGGGCGAGCGGCACGGAAGAGCCGTGACCGCGGCAGCCGGGAGCGCCGATCTCGTGGTCGTCGGCGCGGGCGTCGTCGGTGCGGCAGCCGCCTACTTCGCCGCGCTGGCCGGCCTGCGGGTGACGGTCGTCGAGCGCGGCGCGCCCGGGGGCGGCACGTCCAGCGCGGGGGAGGGCAACCTGCTGGTCTCCGACAAGGAGCCCGGTCCCGAACTCGACCTCGCGCTCCACTCGCAGCGGACCTGGCGCGAGGACCTCGCCGAGCACGCCGGGCAGTGGGAGTTCGAGTCCAAGGGAGGTCTGGTCGTCGCCTCGACGGGGGACGGCGTCGCCTCCCTGCGGGAGCTGACCGCCCACCAGCGCGCCTGCGGTGTCGAGGTCGTGCAGGTCGCCGGCGCCGAACTGCGGGGGTACGAGCCGCACTTGTCCGAGGACCTCGCCGGCGGGGCGTTCTACCCCCAGGACGCCCAGCTCCAGCCGATGCTGGCGGTGGCCCACCTGCTGCGCCTGGCCCGGGGCCTGGGGGCGTCGGTGTGCCCGCACACCGAGGTGACCGGCTTCCTGCGCGACGGCGACCGGGTCACCGGCGTCATCACCACCGGGGGCGACCTGCCCGCCGGCGCGGTGCTCAACGCCGCGGGAACGTGGGCCGGCCAGGTGGCCGCGCTGGCCGGGGTGCCGCTCCCCGTCCATCCCCGGCGCGGCTTCGTCCTGGTCACCGAACCGCTGCCGGCCCGCACGATCCGGCACAAGGTCTACGCGGCGGAGTACGTCGGCGACGTCGCCAGCTCCGACGCCGCACTGCAGACCTCGCCCGTGGTGGAGGGCACCCGCGCCGGCACCGTCCTGATCGGCGCCTCGCGCGAGCGGGTCGGCTTCGACCGCACCGTGTCGGTGCCCGCCCTCGGCGCGCTCGCTTCCAAGGCGATCGCGCTGTTCCCGATGCTGCGTCAGGTGCGCCTGATGCGGACGTACCTCGGCTTCCGCCCGTACTGCCCGGACCATCTGCCCGTCATCGGCGCCGACCCGCGGGCGCCGGGGCTGTGGCACGCCTGCGGCCACGAGGGCGCCGGCATCGGACTGGCCGCGGGAACCGGCAAGCTGATCGCCCAGGCCCTGGCGGGGCGGGAGCCGGACCTCGACCTGGCCGCGTTCGCCCCCGAGCGGTTCTCCGGGGGAGCCCCCGGGAGTTCTCCCGGCCGGCCGCGGGACACCGGGGAGGCGCGGCCGTGACGTACCGGATGACGTTCCGCGGTGCCACCGTCCCCGCCGAACCCGGGCAGAGCGTCGCCGCGGCGCTGGTGGCGGCCGGCATCCTCGACTGGCGGACCACCCGGAAGGAGGGCCGGCCGCGCGGGCTGTTCTGCGGCATCGGGATCTGCTTCGACTGCCTGATCACCGTCGACGGCGTCCCCGGCGAGCGCGCCTGCCTGGTCCCGGCCGCCGACGGCATGCGGCTGGGCGACGGCACGGACACCGGGGACGACCCCGCGGGCCCCGGACCGGGCAAGGAGGACGGCGATGCCGCATCCGCATGACGTGGCCGTGGTCGGTGCCGGACCGGCCGGGCTCGCCGCCGCCGTCGAGGCCGCCGAGGCGGGGCTGGACGTCGCGCTCGTCGATGCCGCCGGGCAGCCCGGCGGCCAGTACTGGCGGCACTTCGACGAGCGGCACGCCGCTCCCGGCGACGCCCGGGGCCTCCCCGGTGGGCCGGTCTTCACGGATCTGCGCGCCCGCCTGCGCGCGCTGAGCGGCAGCGGCCGGGTCCGCTACCTCCCGGGGCGGCAGGTGTGGCTGGCCACCCGCGACGACGACGGCACCTTCACCCTCCGGACGACCGCGACGGTGTCCGCGCCCGTGTCCGCGGCCGCGTCAGTGCCCGTGTCGGCGCCCGAGTCGGTCACCGCGCGGGCGCTGATCCTCTGTCCCGGGGGGTACGACCGCCAACTGCCCGTGCCCGGCTGGGACCTGCCGGGTGTCATGGCGGCGGGCGGGGTGCAGGCCCTGCTCAAGGGACACCGCACCCTCGCCGGGAAGCGCGCGGTCGTGGCCGGCACCGGGCCGTTCCTCCTCCCGGTCGCCACCGGACTCGCCCGCGCCGGGGCGGCCGTCGCCGCCGTCGTCGAGGCCAACGGCACGCTCGGCTGGTCCCGTGACCCGCGCGGCGCGGTCTCCGCCCCCGGCAAGGGGGTCGAAGCCCTCCGCTACGCCGCCTCGATGGCCCGCCACCGCATCCCGTACCGGACCGGCACCGTCATCCGCGAGGTCCTCGGCGACGGCAGGGTCGAGGCCGTCAGGACCGCAGTGCTCGCCCGCGACGGCCGGCCGGCCGGGCCGGAACGGGAGATCGCCGCCGACCTGGTGGCGCTCGGCTGGGGGTTCACGCCCTCGCTCGAACTCCCGCTGATGCTGGGCGCGCGGACCCGGCTGGACCTCGACGGCTCCCTCGTCGTGGTCGTCGACGCGTTGCAGCGCAGCAGCGTGGAGGGGGTGTACGTGGCCGGCGAGGCGACCGGGGTGGGCGGCGCCGCGCTGGCCGTCGCCGAGGGCCGGCTGAGCGCGCTGGCCCTGGCCGCCTCGACGGGTGATCCGGCCGGTACGGCCGCCATCCGAAGGGTCCGGCGCCGGATCCGGCGGGCCCGGCGGTTCGCCGCCGCGATGCACCGGGCCTACCCGGTCCCGGCCGGCTGGCCGCGGTGGCTGCCGGACTCGGCCGTGGTGTGCCGCTGCGAGGAGGTCACCTACGGGGACCTCCGCCACGCGCACGCCGACCTCGGCGCGACCGACCCGCGCACCCTGAAGATGCTGGCCCGCCCGGGGATGGGGTGGTGCCAGGGCAGGATCTGCGGGTTCGCCACCGCGGGGATCGCGTCCTGCCTGAGCGGCCGCCCCAGCACCGCGGAGGACCTGCGGGCACTGTCCGGCCGTACCCCCGCGGCCCCGGTCCGCCTCGGCGAACTCGCGGCGCTGGCCGAGGAGACGGGGGGTGGCGGCCCCGCCGAGGAGACGGGCGGCAGCTCCTGACGCGTCCGGTGCCGGGCGGTACGCAGCCCTGCCCGGCGGATCACGCCGGCGGGACCGACGGCTCCACCGTCAGCACTCGATCACGTTGACGGCCAGCCCGCCCCGCGCGGTCTCCTTGTACTTCACCTTCATGTCCGCGCCGGTCTGCTTCATCGTGCGGATGACCTTGTCCAGGGAGACGTGGTGCCGGCCGTCGCCGCGCATGGCCATCCGGGCGGCGGTGACCGCCTTGACCGCCGCCATGCCGTTGCGCTCGATGCAGGGGATCTGGACCAGGCCGCCGATCGGGTCGCAGGTGAGGCCGAGGTTGTGCTCCATGCCGATCTCGGCGGCGTTCTCGACCTGCTCGGGGGTGAGGCCGAGCACCTCGGCGAGGCCGCCGGCGGCCATCGAGCAGGCGGAGCCGACCTCGCCCTGGCAGCCGACCTCGGCGCCGGAGATCGAGGCGTTCTCCTTGAAGAGCATCCCGATCGCGCCCGCTGCCAGCAGGAAGCGGACCACCGCGTCGTCCCGGTCGGCGGCCGAGGTCGAGGGGGAGCAGACGAAGTCGAGGTAGTAGGACAGCACCGCGGGGATGATGCCGGCCGCGCCGTTGGTCGGAGCGGTGACGACGCGGCCGCCCGCGGCGTTCTCCTCGTTGACGGCCATCGCGTAGAGGGTGATCCACTCCATGGCGCGGGTGGCCGGGTCGCCCTCGGCGCGCAACTGGCGGGCGGACTGCGCGGCCCGCCGCCGCACCTTCAGGCCACCGGGCAGGATGCCCTCCCGGGACATGCCGCGCTCCACGCAGGCCCGCATCACCTGCCAGATCTCCAGCAGGCCGGCCCGGATGTCCGCCTCGCTGCGCCACGCCTTCTCGTTCTCCAGCATCAGCGCGGAGATCGACAGCCCGGTCTCCCGGGACAGCCGCAGCAGCTCGTCGCCGGTGCGGAAGGGGTGCCGCAGCACCGTGTCGTCCAGCTTGATCCGGTCCTCGCCGACCGCGTCCTCGTCCACCACGAAGCCGCCGCCCACCGAGTAGTACGTCTTCGCCAGCAGCACCTCGCCCGCGTCGTCGTACGCCGCCAGCGTCATGCCGTTGGCGTGGTAGGGCAGCGAGCGGCGCCGGTGCAGCACCAGGTCGGTGTCCGCGTCGAAGCCGATGTCGTGCGTACCCAGCAGGCTCAGCCGCTTCTCGGCGCGGATCCGGGCGACCTCGTCGTCGGCCGTCTCCACGTCGACGCTGCGCGGCGAGTGGCCGGACAGGCCGAGCAGTACCGCCTTCGGGGTGCCGTGGCCGTGGCCGGTCGCCCCCAGCGAGCCGAACAGCTCGGCCCGGACGGCGGCGGTGTGGGTGAGCAGCGCGTCGTTCTTCAGGCGGTGCACGAAGATGTTCGCCGCGCGCATGGGGCCGACGGTGTGCGAGCTGGAGGGGCCTATTCCGATGGAGAACAGGTCGAAGACGGAGATTGCCACGGTGTTCTTTGCTCCTGGGGTGCGCGGACGCCGTCGTCCGGCGAAGGGTGCTCGGGTGCCTTGTGGGCCCGGCGCCCGGACCCGGCCCCTGGATGTGGGCCGGGCGGGCGTGCTGTACCCCTGCTACAGCCCCGGGTACAGCGGGTGCTTGTCCGCCAGTGCCGTGACCCGCTTGCGCAGGGGACCGCTCTCCGACGGCGGGAACGCCGGCGTCGCGGTCAGCGTCGCGGCGATGATGTCGGCGACCTCGCGGAAGTCGTCGGCGGTGAAGCCCCGCGTGGCCAGCGCGGGCGTGCCGATCCGCAGGCCCGAGGTGACCATCGGGGGCCGGGGGTCGTTCGGGACCGCGTTGCGGTTGACGGTGATGCCGACCGCGTGCAGCCGGTCCTCGGCCTGCTGGCCGTCGAGCGCGGAGTTGCGCAGGTCGACCAGGACCAAGTGGACATCGGTGCCGCCGGAGAGCACGGAGATGCCGAGTTCCGCCACGTCCGGCCGGGTCAGCCGGTCGGCGAGGATCTTCGCGCCCTCCAGGGTACGGGACTGGCGGTCCTTGAACTCGTCCGTCGCCGCGGCCTTGAACGCGACCGCCTTCGCGGCGATCACGTGCTCCAGCGGACCGCCCTGCTGGCCGGGGAAGACCGCCGAGTTGATCTTCTTGGCGAGGTCGGCCTTCGCCAGGATCACCCCGCCGCGCGGGCCGCCGAGCGTCTTGTGGGTCGTGGTGGTGACCACGTCGGCGTACGGCACGGGGGAGGGGTGCAGTCCGGCCGCGACCAGCCCGGCGAAGTGCGCCATGTCGACCATCAGGTAGGCGCCGACCTCGTCGGCGATCCGGCGGAACTCCGCGAAGTCCAGCTGCCGCGGGTAGGCCGACCAGCCCGCGACGATCAGCTGCGGGCGGTGCTCCTTGGCCAGCCGCTCCACCTCGGCCATGTCGACCAGGTTGGTCTCGGCGTCCACGTGGTAGGCGGCGACCTTGTACAGCTTGCCGGAGAAGTTGATCTTCATGCCGTGGGTCAGGTGCCCGCCGTGCGCCAGGTCCAGGCCGAGGATGGTGTCACCCGGCTTGATCAGGGCGAACATCGCGGCGGCGTTGGCCTGGGCGCCCGAGTGCGGCTGCACGTTGGCCGCCTCCGCGCCGAACAGCGCCTTGACCCGGTCGATGGCGAGCTGCTCGATCACGTCGACGTGCTCGCAGCCGCCGTAGTAGCGGCGGCCCGGGTAGCCCTCGGCGTACTTGTTGGTGAGGACCGAGCCCTGCGCCTCCAGCACGGCGACCGGCGCGAAGTTCTCGGACGCGATCATCTCCAGCGTGGACTGCTGGCGCAGCAGTTCGGCGTCGACCGCGGCGGCCACATCCGGGTCGAAGTCGTGCAGGGACTGGTTCAGCAACGACATCGCGGGTCCCTCAGCTCTCGATGAAGGCGTCGTACTCGGTGGCGGACAGCAGGTCGGACGGCTCCTCGGCGACCTTCACCTTGAACAGCCAGCCGCCCTCGAAGGGCGCGGAGTTCACCAGCGACGGGTCGTCGGCGACGTCCTGGTTGGCCTCGGTGACCTCACCGCTGACCGGCGAGTACAGGTCGCTGACCGACTTGGTCGACTCCAGCTCGCCGCAGGTCTCCCCGGCGGTCACCGTGGCGCCCACCTCGGGGAGCTGGACGAAGACCACGTCACCGAGCGCGTCGGCCGCGTGCGAGGTGATGCCCACCGTGGCCACGCCGTCGGCGGGGGCGGAGAGCCACTCGTGCTCCTTGCTGTAACGAAGCTGCTCAGGGTTGATGCTCATGCGGAAATTCTCCCGGATCGACAGGGTGCGCGCGTGCGCGGCACGGCAAACGGAAAGGTAAGGGCTCAGGACGGAGAGCCGGCGGAGCCGGGATGGCGCGGCCGGCGCGCCCGGCGGCTCAGCGCCGGCGCTTGTAGAAGGGCAGCGCCACGACCTCGTACGGCTCCTTCGAGCCGCGGATGTCCACCGCGACCCCCGGCGTGCCGGGCGTGGCGTGCGCCGCGTCCACGTAGGCCATCGCGATCGGCTTGCCCAGCGTGGGCGACGGGGCGCCCGAGGTGACCTCGCCGATCACGGCGCCCGAGGCGTCCGTGACCGGGTAGCCGGCCCGCGGCACCCGGCGGCCCTGGGCCACCAGCCCGACCAGCGTGCGCGGCGGCACGTCCGCCGCCCGCTCGGCGGCCGCGCCCAGCGCGTCGCGCCCGACGAAGTCCTCCGGCTTATCGAACTTCACCACCCGGCCCAGGCCCGCGTCGAAGGGCGTGACGGCCGCGGTCAGCTCGTGCCCGTACAGCGGCATGCCCGCCTCCAGGCGCAGCGTGTCGCGGCAGGACAACCCGCACGGCACCAGGCCGGCGGGCTCGCCGGCGTCGGTCAGGGCCTGCCACAGCCGCTCCGCGTCGGCGGGCGCGACGAACAGCTCGAAGCCGTCCTCCCCGGTGTAGCCGGTCCGGGCGATCAGCGCGTCCACCCCGGCGACGGTGCCGGGCAGGCCGGCGTAGTACTTCAGCCCGTCCAGATCGGCGTCGGTCACCGACTTCATGATCGCCGGGGCCTGCGGGCCCTGGACCGCCAGCAGCGCGTACGCCGCACGGTCGTCGCGGACCTGCGCGTCGTAGCCGGCGGCCCGCAGCGCGACCGCGTCCAGCACGGTCTGCGCGTTGGACGCGTTGGCGACGATCATGAACTCCTGCTCGGCGAGCCGGTAGACGATCAGGTCGTCGAGGATGCCGCCGTCGGTCGCGCAGATCATCGTGTAGCGGGCCCGGCCGACCGCCAGCGCGGACAGGTGGCCCACCAGGGCGTGGTCCAGCGCCTCGCCCGCCTGCGGGCCGGTCACGGTGATCTCGCCCATGTGCGACAGGTCGAAGAGCCCGGCCCGCTCACGGACGGCCAGGTGCTCCTCGCGCTCGCTGGCGTAGCGCAGCGGCATGTCCCAGCCGGCGAAGTCGGTCATGGTCGCGCCGAGTGCGCGGTGCAGGGCGTCGAGCGCGGTACGACGGGGTTCGCTCATCGGTGACAGGCTCCCAGGCTCGGTCTCGGTCAGGAGGAAGGAGGGACGACAAAGGGTCGCCTCCCCATCTGTCATCGGAACCTGAGAGGTTCACCGTGAACCCCGCTCGGGCGGGCTCCCGGTTTGCACCTTGGGTGGACGGGCCCGTGCACCCGTGGGTGTACGGAGGGACCGCCGCTTTTCAGATCTGCCTCGCCCGCGCGGTATCTGTGCCTGAGAGATTCAAGGGAGGGCTTGCTCCTTCGGCGCCCGTCCCACCGCCCGCGAGCTGGTCGCGTGCGCCGGTCCGGAACTCTCCCGCGCGGCCTCGAACGGCCGGTATGCAAGTTGTGGCCTTCATCATTGCATGCTCCGCGACCCGGGCCCCCGGCAGCGGCTAGGGTTTTCCCGGCACAGACGCCACAGACGCGGTACATGGGCGGACAAGGGTGGACATGGAGAATCCGGCACCGTACATATGGCCGGCCAACGAGCTGGAAGAGGTGCTGGGCGCGAGCCTCGGCAACCCCTCGGCCACCCCCAGGCTGCTCGAAGTGCTCGGCCGCTCCAAGGTCTGGGTGCCGCTGCCGAACGGCGGCGCACCGGACGCGGCCGGCCTCGACCTGCCCACCGTCGTGCTGGGCGGCGCGCCCTACGTGCCCGTCTTCAGCTCCGAGCAGCAGTTCCGGCAGGCGGCCGACGGCATGCCGTGCACGGTCGCCCCGGTGCACGAGTTCGCCCGCGGGCTGCCGCCGCTGGTCGGGATCGCGGTCAACCCGGGCGGGGCGGTGGGCGTGCCGCTGCCGCCCGCCGCGGTCGCCGAACTGTGCCGCCCGGTGCCGGGCGAGCGGGCGGCTGCGATCCCCGGCATCCCCGGCGTCCGCGGTGGCGACGCGCCGCCCGGCGCCCGGGTGCGGCTGTGGGAGCCGGACCACGACACCGAGCCGGTGGACTTCCTCGCCGCCTCGGCCGGCGAGTTCGCGGTCACCCCGGTGGTGCTCACCGCCCGCCGCGCGCTGGCCGCGGTGGAGGAGGAGCCGCCCGCGCTGTTCGTCGGCGTGGAACTGGACCGCTGGACGGAGGACGACCGGGCCGCGGCGATGGGCGCGCTCGGCCGGGCGATGGGCGCGGCCCCGCCGCCCTGGCCGGTGCACCTGATCCTGCTGGACGTCGCCCAGGACCCGGTGAGCGACTGGATGCTGGAGACGGTGCAGCCGTTCTTCGCCCGCGACTGAGCCCGCGCGCCGCCGAGCCGGACGGACCGGCGGGCCGGCGTTCAACGGCCGTATACCGGGCCTATAGCCGGTGCGGCTTGAGTCGATCGGCATACCGCTGGGGACACTCGACCTGGTTTGATGTCGTGCGAACAGCAAAACGAGGGGAAAGGGGCGGTCCCACGTGATCGCGGGCGCGCAAGGCGGTGCGGCGCCGGCCGGCCATGTGGAGCAGATGCTGCTCCAGGTGGCGCCCGGCCGGTTCGACGCATACGAGAACCTGCTCGCGTCACTCGCCGAGGGCCAGGTGTGGATGCTGCTGTGGCACGGCAGTTCCGGGTCGTCCGACGCGCAGTACGGCACGATGGAGATCGGCGGGTACGGCTACGCCCCGTGCTTCACCTCGCCGCGGGAGATGGCCGCCAGCGGCTGGAACCGCGAGCACGAGATGGTCTCCGGGCAGGACATCGCGCAGACCCTCTACCCGGACCGCTCCGGGCTGTGGCTCAACCCGCACGCGGCCGACGGCGGCGTCGGCATCCCCTGGGCGGACCTGCGCCGGATCGCGATCGGTCTCGACCTGCTGCCCGCCGGGCCACTCCAGATCGGGGAGCCGTCGCTCCAGATGCCGCAGTTCTACGCGTTGCTGGCGCAGGCGGCGCACCGTACCCCCGCGGTGCGGGCGCTGCGCCAGGCGTGGGTGCAGCCGGTACTCGGCGAGCCGTACCTCGCGATCGGGGTGGAGCTCTACGAGGGGGCCGGGCAGGCCCTGGAGTCGGTGCGGTTGATGATGCAGCAGGCGGTGGGCGGGGTACCGGACGGGGTGGCCGTCTCCACGGTGGCGATGGCCGATCCGTACGATGCGGTGGCGCTGTGGATGCGGACGTTCGGGCGGCCGTTCTTCGATCGCTAGGGTGCCCCGGACCCCGCCGGGGTGCCCCTGACCCTCCAGGGTGCCCCTGTCCGCCGGTTGAGGGACCACCTGCCGGTGGGGGTTGCTCGCGCAGTTCCCCGCGCCCCTTGGTTGTTGCCCTCTTCCGTGAAGGACCCGCACATCCACCAGGGTTGTTGCCCTCTTTTCGCGGAAGGACCCGCACATCCACCAGGGTTGCTGGGCTTCTTTTCGCGGAGTGAGCCGCAGATCCCTCCGGGGTTGTGACCCTCTTTTCGCGGAAGGAGCCGCAGATACCCAGGGGCGCGGGGAACTGCGCGACAGGCCACGGCGGACCGTGAGGTCCGGGGGCTACGGCAAGGGGCTGGCCTGGCGGAGGGCGCCGTCGAGAAGACCCAGCGGGGGGCTGCCCAAATGGAGAAGTGCACCGTGGAAACGGGGGAGGGAGAAGCTCGCACCCCATTCACGCCGGGCGCGGGCCCGCACGCGGAGGATCTCGAGCTTGCCCCAGGTGTACCGACCATAGGCCGCATCGAAGGTGCCGCGCCGCGCCTCCGCGGCGGCGGCCGCAGGCGACAGGTGGGCGTCGCGCACGAAGTACCCCGCCGCCTCGTCCAGTGACAACGCCCCCGTGTGCAATCCGATCGCGCAGGTGAGCCGGGTGACTCTGACCAGCGCTTCGAGTGCGACCCCGATCGCGAAGCGCGGGTCGCGCGCGCGGAAGCCCTCCTCGAGGCAGACCTCCTCGACGTAGTGCGCCCAGCCCTCGGTGAAGGAGAGGCTGTGCAGGAGCCGGCGGACCTCGGAGGGCGCGCGGCGCAACGCGCGGCCGTGGGCGAAGTGCCCGGGGGCGACCTCGTGCAGGGTGATCGACGGCAGGCTGGTGCGGCTGAAGACGGTCAGCCACTCCTCGCGCTCGTCGGCCGGCCAGTCCGCGTCGGGCGGGGTCACGTGGTACCAGGACGGCGCGTCGGGCTCGGCGGGGGCGGACCAGGTCATCATGGCCATCGCCCAGCGCCGGGAGGCCGGGGCCGGGCCGACCAGGCACTCGCCGTCGACGTAGGGGGCCAGTCCCCGCTCGCGGGTGAACTCGATGGCCTCGTCGGTGAGTCGGGCCGCCTCGGGGATGACCCCGTCCGCGGCGGGGTGGTCGGCGAGGAGTTCGGGCAGCAGCGCGTCCACGTCGCGGCGCGGGTCGAGGGCGTGACAGGAGTCGGTGAGCAGTTCGGTGAGCCTGGCGCGCTCCCGGTCGGCCTGGCCGGCGAGTTCGGTGAGGTCGACCCGCAGGCCCTCCTGCGCGCCCATCAGCGCCGCCAGTGCCGGGCCGCCGAGCCGCGGGTCGGGGTCGCCGTGCTGGGCGATGTCCTGGATGTGGGCGACCAGCCGCTCGTGGGCGCGTACGGCCGCGCGTTCGACCTCCCCCGCGTCCGGGTCGAGGTCGGCGGCCAGGCCCATCACCGAACCGAGCAGGGCCTCGGCGACCGGCGCTTTCACCTGGTCGAGTGAGGACAGTGCGGCGGCCACGGCGTCCGGCCACCGCGCGAGGTGGTCGTGGCGGGCCCGGGCGCGCGCCTTACGCGGTGCGTACTCCCGGTCGTAGCAGGCCAGTTCGAGGTTGGACAGGTGGGGATACGGGTCGCGTCGGTGCAGTTCGAGTTCGCCGTACTGCACGCGCAGGGACTGCTCGAAGATCGTCAGGTGGGCTTCGTCGTGCGGGTCCCCGAGGGCGCCGCCGCCCCGGGCGCGGTCCATCGCCGCCAGGCCGGCGCGGACACCCGCGGGGGACAGGTCCTGCACCCGGCCGTCGTATTCGTGCAGGCCGGACATCTCCCGGGCCTGGGGCATCATCAGGTCGCAGACCGCGCGCAGCCGTTCGTCCATCAGGTGACCGTACCCCCACGTACGCATCGGTAACGATGAAAGAACCACCCACATCACAGTTGCGCATCCGTTCGCGGTCAGGTCTGGCGGGTGATCACCGACGGGAAGAAGAATCCAGCGGCAAGACACCTGGACGTTGACATGTCCCACCCGCAATGCGCGTAGTGGAAGCGCACGTCGCACACATGATCACGTCGGGCGACCGCATGGGGTGACCTCCGTGTCATCTGCAACCAAACGCACCAACTGCACCAAGAGCACGAACTGATGAGGAAGCCGCTACAGCGGCGGGCGCGCGCCGGTTACCCACCGGCGAGAGGGGTCGGCACAACGCCATGACCGCACCTATCGAGACCACTTCCGGACAGGCCGAAGCGCATCCGGAGGCCGTACTCAGCGGGGCCGGGCGAAGCATGATCGAGGGCCGCTCGCTGGGACAGATCGCCTGGAGCCGGCTCAAACGCGACAAGGTCGCGATGGCCGGCGGTGTCGTGGTCATCCTGCTGGTGCTGCTCGCGATCCTCGCCAAACCGATCGAGATGGTCTTCAACCTCGATCCCAACGCCTTCCACCAGAACCTGGTGGACCCCGAACTGCTGGCGCCCAAGGGCGGGTGGGGCGGCATGAGCTGGGCCCACCCGCTGGGCGTCGACCCGAAGTTCGGCCGGGACATCCTGGCCCGGATCATCGAGGGTTCCTGGATCTCGATGCTGGTGGCCACCGGCGCCACCGTGCTGTCCAACGTGATCGGCACCGTGCTCGGCATCATCGCCGGCTACTACGGCGGCTGGGTGGACGCGCTGATCAGCCGGCTGATGGATGTCTTCCTCGCCTTCCCGCTGCTGCTGTTCGCGATCTCCATCTCCGCATCGCTGCAGGACGGCGCGTTCGGGCTGAGCGGCCTGCCGCTGCGGATCTGCGTGCTGATCTTCGTGATCGGCTTCTTCAACTGGCCCTACATGGGCCGGATCGTCCGCGGCCAGACGCTCAGCCTGCGGGAACGCGAGTTCGTCGAAGCCGCCCGCGGCATGGGCGCACGGGGGCCGTTCATCCTCTTCCGCGAGCTGCTGCCGAACCTGGTGGCACCGATCCTGGTCTACTCCACGCTGCTGATCCCCACCAACATCCTGTTCGAGGCGGCGCTCAGCTTCCTCGGGGTCGGCATCGCGCCGCCGCAGGCGTCCTGGGGCGGCATGCTGACCAGCGCGGTCGACGTCTACCAGTCCGATCCGCAGTACATGTTCGTGCCCGGCCTCGCGATCTTCGTCACGGTGCTGGCCTTCAACCTGTTCGGCGACGGGCTGCGGGACGCCCTGGACCCGCGCAGCAAGTGATCCCGCAGGGATGACCCACCGACCCCGGGTGGCACCTCGTGTGCCATTGCGGCGACCCATGGCCGACCCGGCGACTCAATAGGAAGTGAGGGGCGTAACCCGGTATGAACACCAGAAAGGTGACCTCCGCTCTCGCGCTCTGCTTGGCGATGGCACTCGGCGTGTCCGCCTGCGGCGGCTCGGGCGGTAGCAGCAGTTCGGGCAAGAAGGACCAGGCGCTCACCTCGATCGTGAACGCGTCGACCAAGAAGGGCGGGACGGTCACGGCGGACCACTCCAGTGGCCCCGACTCCCTCGACCCGGGCAACACCTACTACGGCTGGGTGCAGGACTTCTCCCGCCTCTACGCCCGTACGCTGCTGACCTTCAAGCCGGCCGCCGGCAAGGCGGGCCTGACCGTGGTCCCCGACCTGGCCACCGGGCTCGGCACCGCAAGCCCCGACGCGAAGACCTGGACCTACCACCTGCGCACCGGCGTGAAGTTCCAGGACGGCACCCCGGTGACCTCCAAGGACGTCAAGTACGCGATCGAGCGCAGCAACTTCGCGCCCGACGTGATGTCCAACGGCCCGGTGTACTTCAAGTCCTACCTGGCCGACGACACCAAGTACCAGGGCCCGTACAAGGACAAGAGCGCGAACGGCCTGGCGTCCATAGAGACGCCCGACGCGCAGACCATCGTCTTCCACCTGGCGAAGCCGTTCGCGGACTTCGACTACCTGGCGACGTTCTCGCAGACCGCTCCGGTCGAGCAGTCCAAGGACACCGGCGCCACCTACGTGCAGCACATCCAGTCGACCGGCCCGTACAAGTTCGCGTCGTACTCCGAGGGCAAGGGCGCCACGCTGGTGCGCAACCCGGAGTGGAACAAGGCCACCGACCCGATCCGCACCGCGCTGCCGGACAAGTACGTGCTGAAGTTCAACATCAATCAGCGCACCATCGACAACGACCTGCTGTCGAACAACCTGACCGTCGACCTGCAGGGCACCGGGGTCGAGGCCGAGACGCAGTCGAAGATCCTCGGCAACAAGAGCCGGCTGGACCACACCGACGACGCCATCGCCGGCGCCACCTCGTACATGGCGCTCAACCTGCACGTGGCACCGTTCGACAACGTCAACTGCCGTAAGGCCGTGCAGTACGCGGTCGACAAGAAGTCCGTGGTCGACGCCGAGGGCGGCGCGGTCAAGGGCGACGTCGCCAGCACGCTGCTGCCGCCGTCGGTGAACGGCTACACCAAGTTCGACGACTACCCGACCGCGGGCAACGCCGGTGACGTCACCAAGGCCAAGGCGGCGCTGGCGGCGTGCGGCAAGCCCAACGGCTTCACCACCACGCTGACCGCGCGCAGTGACCGGCAGCCCGAGGTCGACGGCGCCACCGCCATCCAGGCGGCGCTGAAGAAGGTCGGCATCACCGTCAACATCAAGACGTTCCCGTCCGACAAGTACTTCTCGAACTACGCGGGCGTCCCGGACTACGTGCACTCGCACGACGTCGGCATGATGATGATGGCGTGGGGCGCCGACTGGCCGACCGGCTACGGCTTCCTGGACCAGATCGTCGACGGCTCCGCGATCAAGCCGTCGGGCGGCAACAACCTGATGGAGCTCAACGACCCGCAGATCAACCAGGCGCTGGCCTCGGCGATCTCCAACACCGACGCCGCCGCCCGCACCAAGGCGTGGGGTGACATCGACAAGATGGTGATGGCCAACGCCTCGGTGGTGCCGCTGATCTACCGCAAGAACCTGCTCTACCGCCCGGACTCCGCCACCAACGTGACGGTCACCCAGGCGTACCTGGGCATGTACGACTTCCTGCTGATGGGTTCCTCGAAGTAGCCGCAAGGCTCCGTACGCACCGAAAGGCAGGTGAAGGCTCCGGCGTCCGCCGGCCCGGGTTCCAGCCCCGGGCCGGCGGGCGCCAGCCGGAACGGCCGTGATCGCTTACTTCATTCGACGCGTGTTCGCCGCGATCGTGCTGCTCCTCGTGGTCAGCATGATCACCTTCGCGATCTTCTTCCTGGTCCCCCGTATCGGCGGCCAGACCACCACCCAGCTCGCCACGCAGTACGTGGGCAAGGACGCCAACCCGGCGGCCGTCGCAGCGATCAAGAAGAACCTCGGTTTCGACCTGCCGCTGTACGAGCAGTACTGGCACTTCCTCAAGGCGCTGGTCGCCGGTGCCAACTACCACTACGGGCCCGATCCGGTGCACTGCCACGCGCCCTGCTTCGGGTACTCGTTCAAGAGCCACGTCGAGGTGTGGCCGCAGCTCAAGTCCCGTATCCCGGTGACCTTCTCGCTGGCGATCGGGGCCGCGGTGATCTGGGTGGTCACCGGCGTCGCGGTCGGCGTGGTCTCCGCGCTGCGGCGCGGCAGCATCATCGACCGGCTGTCGATGGGCGTGGCCCTGATGGGCGTGTCGCTGCCGATCTTCTTCACCGGCATCCTCGCGCTGAGCGTGTTCACCGTGCAGTGGCCGCTGTGGAGCAACGGCATGAACTACGTGTCGTTCACCCACAACCCGGCCGACTGGGCGTGGAACCTGCTGGTGCCCTGGTGCAGCCTGGCCTTCCTGTACTCCGCGCTCTACGCCCGGCTGACCCGGGCGGGCATGCTGGAGACCATGGGCGAGGACTACATCCGCACCGCCCGCGCCAAGGGCCTGCGCGAGCGGGACGTGGTGGTCAAGCACGCGCTGCGCTCCACGCTCACCCCGATCGTGACCATCTTCGGCATGGACTTCGGGCTGCTGGTGGGCGGCGCGGTCATCACCGAGCAGGTCTTCTCGCTGCCGGGCATGGGCGCCTACGCCATCCAGGGCGTGACCGCCAACGACCTGCCCATCGTGATGGCCGTGACGCTCGTGGTCGCCTTCTTCGTCGTGGTCTGCAACCTGCTGGTGGACCTCGCCTACGCCGTTCTCGACCCCCGGGTGAGGTACTCGTGAGCTCCGCCGACAGGCTGCTGAAAGCCGCCGCCGAACCGGCCACCGCCCAGGACGCGTACCTGTCCGTACGCGACCTGCGCATCCACTTCGACACCGACGACGGCATCGTGAAGTCGGTCGACGGCCTCAGCTTCGACCTCGAACGCGGCCGCACCCTCGGCATCGTGGGCGAGTCCGGGTCGGGCAAGTCCGTCACCTCGCTGGGCATCATGGGCCTGCACCGCACCGCGCGGGCGAAGATCTCCGGCGAGGTGTGGCTCGACGGCGAGGAGCTGATCGGCGCCGCGCCCGACACCGTACGGCGGCTGCGCGGGCGCAAGATGGCGATGATCTTCCAGGACCCGCTGTCCGCGATGCACCCGTACTACTCGATCGGCAGCCAGATCGTGGAGGCGTACCGGGTGCACCACCCGGTGACCAAGCGGGTCGCGGCCGAGCGGGCCATGGAGATGCTGGACCGGGTCGGCATCCCCGAGCCGCGCAAGCGGTTCCGGGACTACCCGCACCAGTTCTCCGGCGGCATGCGCCAGCGCGCGATGATCGCGATGGCGCTGGTGAACAACCCCGAACTGCTCATCGCCGACGAGCCGACCACCGCGCTCGACGTCACCGTGCAGGCCCAGATCCTCGACCTGATCCGCGACCTCCAGCAGGAGTTCGGCTCGGCGGTCATCATGATCACCCACGACCTCGGCGTGGTCGCCGAGGTCGCCGACGACCTCCTGGTGATGTACGCGGGCCGGGTGATCGAGCGCGGCACCGCGGAGAAGCTCTTCGACGAGCCCCAGCACCCCTACACCTGGGGCCTGCTGGGCTCGATGCCGCGGCTGGACCGGGAGCGCACCGACCGGCTCAACCCGGTGAAGGGCTCCCCGCCCAGCCTGATCAACGTGCCGACCGGCTGCGCCTTCCACCCGCGCTGCCCGTACGCCGAACTGACCGGCGGCTCCTCCGAGACCGTCGTGCCCGAACTGCGCGAGGTCGCCGAGGGGCACCTGGCCGCCTGCCACCTCGCCGACGAGGACCGCGCCAGGATCTGGACCGAAGAGATCGAGCCGAAGCTGTGAAGGACCAGAACGAGGAAGCCGTGAAGGGCCGGGACGAAACCGTGGCGGACAAGCTCTCGCTGGACAAGGACGCTCCGGCGGCCGGAACCGAGCCGCAGCCGCGTACCCCCGCGCCCCGCAAGCCGGTCGGGGAGCCGCTGCTGAAGGTCACCGGGCTGGTCAAGCACTTCCCGATCACCAAGGGCCTGCTGCGCCGCCAGGTCGGAGCGGTCCAGGCGGTCGACGGCATCGACTTCCAGGTCAACGCCGGCGAGACGCTGGGCGTGGTCGGCGAGTCCGGCTGCGGCAAGTCCACCATGGGCCGGCTGATCACCCGGCTGCTGGAACCGACCGCCGGGCAGATCGAGTTCGACGGCCGCGACATCACCCACCTGAGCACCGGGGCGATGCGACCGCTGCGCCGCGACGTGCAGATGATCTTCCAGGACCCGTACTCGTCGCTGAACCCGCGGCACACCATCGGCACCATCGTGGGGGCGCCGTTCCGGCTGCAGAACGTCGCCACCGAGGGCGGGGTGAAGAAGGAGGTGCAGGGGCTGCTGGAGCTGGTCGGCCTCAACCCCGAGCACTACAACCGCTACCCGCACGAGTTCTCCGGCGGGCAGCGGCAGCGGATCGGGATCGCCCGGGCGCTGGCGCTGCGCCCGAAGCTGGTGGTGGCCGACGAGCCGGTGTCCGCGCTGGACGTCTCCATCCAGGCGCAGGTGGTCAACCTGCTCGACGACCTCCAGTCCGAACTCGGCCTGACCTACGTGATCATCGCGCACGACCTGTCGGTGATCCGGCACGTCTCGGACCGGATCGCGGTGATGTACCTGGGCAAGGTGGTCGAGCTGGCCGACCGCGAGACGCTGTACAGCACGCCCTTCCACCCGTACACCACCGCGCTCCTGTCGGCGGTGCCGGTGCCGGACCCGAAGCGGCGCAACCGGCCCGCGGCGCAGCCGGTGGCTGCCGAGGGCGCCGACGGTGCCGAGACGGGAGCCGCCGAGGGGGCCGCCGGTTCCGGCGAGGACGTGCGGGACCGGACCGGGGCCGCCCCGGTCAGCAGCAACGGCCGCATCCTGCTCACCGGCGACGTGCCGTCGCCGATCGCGCCGCCGCCCGGCTGCCGCTTCCACACCCGGTGCTGGAAGGCGACCGAGGTGTGCCGGACCGACCAGCCGCCCCTGGTGGAGCTGGCCCCCGGGCACCAGGTCGCCTGCCACCACCCGGAGAACGCGGCCGACCAGCGCCCCGAGCCGGAGAAGGCGCTCGGCGTCGGATAGCCGGTCCAGCCCGTACCGCACGGCGGCGCCGCCGGCCCGAGAGGCCCGGCGGCTCCGCCGTTTTCGTGCCTCCGGGAGACGTCGCTGACACCCCACGCGCCTCACCAGTACGGTGCGGACTTGTCCGGCGGGGCTGTCTTCCGCGGTGCCGCGGCCTATCCTTCGTTGCCATGGTCGATGACGCGGGCACGACGGCGGACCGAACGGCGGACGACACGGCGGGCAACGGGACCGTCCCCTCCGGGCGGGTGCTGCTGAGCATCGAGTCGGTGAGCAAGCGGTTCGGTGACCTCGTCGCCCTGAGCGAGGTCGACCTGGACGTGCATGAGGGCGAGGTCGTGGTCGTCCTCGGCGCCTCCGGGTCGGGGAAGTCGACGCTGTGCCGCTGCGTCAACCGGCTGGAGACCGTCGACTCCGGCCGGATCGTCTTCGACGGGCGCGACCTGCCGCAGGAGGGCGCCGCGCTGGCCGCGCTGCGGGCCGACGTCGGGATGGTCTTCCAGTCGTTCAACCTGTTCGCGCACAAGACCGTGCTGGAGAACGTGGTGCTCGGCCCCACCCGGGTGCGCAAGGTGCCCAGGGCCGAGGCGGTCGAGGAGGCCAGGGCCCTGCTGGACCGGGTGGGCGTGCGGGACAAGGAGTCCCGGTACCCCGCGGAGCTGTCCGGCGGCCAGCAGCAACGGGTCGCGATCGCCCGGGCGCTGGCCATGCACCCCAAGCTGATGCTCTTCGACGAGCCGACGTCGGCGCTCGACCCGGAGATGATCCGGGAGGTGCTGGACGTGATGGTCGGCCTCGCCCGCGACGGCATGACGATGGTCGCCGTCACCCACGAGATGGGCTTCGCCCGCCGGGCCGCGGACCGGGTGGTGTTCATGGACCACGGCCGGATCGTCGAGACCGGCGAACCCGACGCGTTCTTCACCGCGCCGCGCACCGAGCGGGCCCGCGACTTCCTCTCCACGATCCTCCGGCACTGACCGGACACCCCCGGCACTGACCGGGCGACGGCCGGCGCCGGAGCGCCCCACCGCCAGGACCACCCACCGTACCGAAGGAGATCCATGATTCCCTTGAAGAACGGCAGCCGGTCGGACCTCGGGATCGGCGGCGGGACCGGAGCCCGCGGCACGCGCCGCCGCAGGCGCCGATGGGCGGTGGCGGGCGCGGTGACCGCGCTGGCGGGCGTGCTCACCGCGTGCGGCGGGGGCGGGAGTTCGGCGCTGCCGACCCCCGGCGGGAAGTCGGGCGCGGGCAAGCCGTCGGCGTACACGCAGGCCCAGGTGGTCGCGGCGGCCCCGGTGGCCCCCGCGTCCGCGATCACCGCCGGCTCCTGGATGGACAAGGTCAGGAAGCGCGGCACCCTGCTGGTCGGCGGCACCGACTCCAGCGCGATGTTCTCCCAGCGCAACCCGGTCAGCGGCCAGTTGGAGGGCTTCGACGCGGGCCTGGAGCAGATGCTCGCGAAGTACGTCATCGGCAAGCCGTCGACCAAGCTGTCCCTCGTCACCGTGGACACCCGCGAGACGATGATCCAGAACGGCACCGTCGACGCCGTCTTCGCCACCTACACGATCACCCCGCAGCGCGCCCAGAAGGTGGCCTTCGCCGGCCCCTACTACGAGTCGGGCGACGCGATCCTGGTCAAGGCGAGCACCAAGGACATCACCGAACCGGCCGACCTCGACGGCAGGACGGTCGCCACCGAGGGCAACTCCACCGCCGCGCTGGACCTGAAGAAGTTCGCCCCGAAGGCCAAGACACTGCTGTTCCAGGAGGACGGCGAGTGCGTGGCCGCGGTCAAGCAGGGCCGCGCCGACGCGTACGTCCTGGACCAGGGCATCCTGCTCGGCGACGTGGTCAGCGACCCCCAACTCAAAGTCGTCGGGCAGCCGTTCACCCAGGAGCCGTACGGCATCGGGCTGCCGAAGAACGACCCCGCGGCCAAGGTGTTCGTCGACGCGTGGCTCAAGACGATCTTCGCCGACGGCGAGTGGGCCAAGCTGTGGAAGGCCACCATCGGCACCAAGGTCGCCGGTGCGCCACCCGCGCCGCCCACCATCGGCTCCGCCGACGGATCCTGACGCGCCGCCATGCATGAGGTCGTCCACCATCTCGGTTACCTCGCGGCCGGACTGGGCACCACCCTGGAGCTGTCCCTGCTCGGTTTCGCCGGCGCCTTCGTCCTCGGCACGCTGCTGACCGTCATGCGGGTGTGCCCGATCGTCCCGCTGCGGGTGGTCGGCACCCTCTACGTCGAGGTGTTCCGGAACGTGCCGCTGCTGGCGTTCCTGGTGCTGTTCGTCTTCGGGCTGCCCGACGCCGGCATCACCTGCTCGCTGTTCACCTCCGAAGCGGTCTGCCTGGCGCTGTACTTCGCGACGTACGTCTGCGAGGCGGTGCGCGCCGGCATCAACGCGGTCCCGGTCGGCCAGGCCGAGGCGGCCCGCGCGATCGGCATGACCTTCGGCCAGTCGCTGGGCACCGTCATCCTGCCGCAGGCCTTCCGCACCATGGTGCAGCCGCTCGCCAACGTCTTCATCGGCGTGGTGCTCTCCTCGTCGCTGGGCGCGGCGGTCGGCGTCAGCGAGCTGATCGGCCGCACCCAGTGGCTCGACCTGCAGTACGACGAGCCGGTGCCGACGTTCCTGCTCGCCGCAGCCGGCTACGTGCTGGTCACCCTGGCGGTCGCGCTGCTCGCCGGGCGGGTCCAGAAGCGCATGGCGGTGCGCCGGTGAGCGCCTCCGACCGCGTGCTGTTCGACGCGCCCGGGCCCAGGGCGCGGCGCCGGATCAGGATCGCCACCGCGCTGTCCGTGCTGGTCATCGCCGGCCTGATCGCCCTGGGCGTGCACCAGTTCGCGCGGCACGGGCAGCTCGACCACGCCCGCTGGCAGCCGTTCGAGCAGTGGCCCTACCAGCGCTTCCTGCTGCGGGGCCTGGTGAAGACGCTCAAGGCCGCCGGGATGGCCGCGCTCCTCGCGCTGCCGTCCGGCGCGCTGCTCGCCCTCGGCCGGCTCTCGCCGCACCGGGTGCTGCGGGTGGCGGCCGGCGGGTTCGTCGAACTCTTCCGCTCGGTGCCGCTGCTGCTGGTGCTGTACGTCTTCCTGATGGGCATCCCGCGGGCCGGCTACACCTTTCCGGTCTTCTGGGAACTGGTCATCCCGATCGTGCTGTGCACGTCCGCGCTGTTCGCGGAGATCTTCCGGGCCGGCGTCCTCGCCCTGGACCGCGGCCAGTCCGAGGCCGGCCAGGCCCTGGGCCTCCGGCGCCGCCAGGTGATGTGGCTGGTGGTGCTGCCGCAGGCGGTCCGCCTCGTGGTGCCCACCCTGGTCTCCCAGCTGGTCAGCCTGCTCAAGGACACCACCCTCGGCTACGTGGTCAGCTACGGCGAGCTCCTCAACGAGGGCAAGGTGCTGGGCTCCTACACGCACGACTTCCTGCAGAGCTACCTCACGGTCACCGTGATCTACGTCGTCGTCAACGCGGTGCTGTCCCAGCTCGCCGAGGCACTGGAACGCCGCGGCCGGCGCCGTCCGAAGGCGGGGGCCGCAGGGGTGGGGACGTTGGTGCCGGAGCCGCGCGGGGAGCTCAATGCGGAGATGCTGCACGGCGGTTAGGGGCGGGCGCGCAGGTTCAGGTGCGGCCGGCGGCGCGGGCGCGTTCCACCGCGCCGCCGATCGCCCCGGTGAGCGCGGCCACCTCGTCGGCCGTGGAGGTGTGCCCGAGGGAGAAGCGCAGCGTGCTGCGGGCGTCCGCGTCGGAGCGGCCCATCGCGAGCAGCACATGGCTCGGCTGGGCCACGCCCGCGGTGCAGGCCGAACCGGTGGAGCAGGCGATGCCCTGCGCGTCGAGCAGGAGCAGCAGCGCGTCCCCCTCGCAGCCGGGGAAGGTGAAGTGCGCGGTGCCGGCCAGCCGTCCCTCGGGGGAGGGGTCGCCGTTGAGTACCGCGTCGGGGACGGCGGCCCGCACCCCGCGCACCAACTCGTCCCGCAGCGCGCCGACATGGCGGACGAATTCCTCGCGGTGCTCGGCCGCGAGGGTGCCCGCCGTGGCGAACGCGGCGATCGCGGGCACGTCGAGGGTGCCCGAGCGGCTGCGCTCCTGCGCGCCGCCGTGCAGCAGCGGCACGGGCGTGTCCTCGCGCCGCAGAAGCAGCGCGCCGACGCCGTACGGCCCGCCCACCTTGTGCCCGGTGACGGTCATCGCGGCCAGGCCGCTCGCCGCGAAGTCGAGATCGACCTGGCCGAACGCCTGCACCGCGTCCGAGTGCATCGGCACGCCGAACTCCCGGGCGATCGAGGCGAGTTCGGGCACCGGAAGCAGGGTGCCGACCTCGTTGTTCGCCCACATGGTGGTGATCAGCGCCACGTCGTCGGGGCCGGCGCCCCGCTCCAGCGCGGCCCGCAGCGCCTCCGGCCGCACCCGGCCGTCCCCGTCGACCGCCAGCCACTCCACGACGGCGCCCTCGTGGTCGGCCAGCCAGTACACCGCGTCCAGCACCGCGTGGTGCTCCACCGGGCTGGACAGCACCCGCACCCGCCGCGGGTCCTCCGCGCGGCGGGACCAGAACAGGCCCTTCACCGCGAGGTTGTCCGATTCCGTGCCGCCGGCGGTGAAGACCACTTCGCTCGGGCGCGCGCCGAGGGCCGCGGCCAGCGCCTCCCGGGACTCCTCCACGGTACGGCGGGCCCGGCGGCCGGCGGCGTGCAGTGCGGAGGCGTTGCCGGTCACCGTGAGGTGCGCGGTCATCGTCCGGACCGCCTCCGGGAGCATCGGCGTCGTGGCGGCGTGATCGAGGTAGGCCATGATGCGTCCGATTCTAGGGTGCCCCTGACCCCCCAGGGTGCCCCGTCCTGTCGCCACGGGACCTCGCGGTCCGCGGTGGCTGTTCGCGCAGTTCCCCGCGCCCCTCGGTGGTGACCCTCTTTTCGCGGAGGGACCGCACCAACCCAGTCTTTTCGCGGAGGGACCCGCACCAACCAGGGGCGCGGGGAACTGCGCGACGAGCCACCCTGGACCGCAAGGTCCCGTGTCAAGGGGACGGGGCAGCCCGGGGGGTCCGGTCGGACTAGCCCCGCGGCACGCGGGCGAGTTGGCGGGACTGGGCGACAAGCCGATCCTCCGCGTCCCAGACCTCCGCATCCTCCTCGAGTAGCCCCCCGGCGAGGTTCCGCGTGGTGAGGGAAACCCGTACCGGCCCGGGCGCGGGCCGGCACCGTACGTGCGCGGTGAGCTCCAGCGTGGGCGTCCACCCCTTGAGCCCGAGGTCGAACGCGGTCGGCGGAAGCGCGTCGACCGCCAGCAGAAGGGACAGCGGATCGTGGTCGCGCCCATCCGCCAGCCCGAGCCACCCGCGAATCGCGCCGACCCCGGAAGGAGCCCCGACCGCCCACCCGGCGGTCGCCGGATCGAGCCGCAGGTCCAGCCGATCCAGGATCGCCGTGTCCCCGGCCACCGGCCGCCCCCCGGGCGCGCTCTCGCTGCCTACGCAGTCGCCGTACCCGGGCATGACCGGCGGCTTCGCCGAGGTCCGCACGTCGTCGGGCAGCGCGTCGAGCTCGCCGTAGGCCGCCAGCACCCGCAGCCGCTCCACCTCGTTGCCCTGCTCGTCGCGCTGGAAGAGCGACGCCTGCCCGGTCGACATGGTGCGGCCCGCCCGCACCTGCTGGGTCCGGACCACCGCGGGGCCGGGCTGCGACGGGGTGAGGTAGTGCGCGGTGATGCTGAACGGGTCGGGGTGCGGCAGCGCGTCCCGCAGCGCGCGGGCGGCCACCGCGAGCAGGTAGCCCCCGTTCACCGCCCCCATGATCGTCCAGCCGCGGGACAGCCCGGTGTCGTACGCCCCCGGTTCCGCCGCCCGCGCCGCGACCGCCGTGTCCCGGTCGAACTCGCTGTCACCAAGGGCCGCTGGGGCCGTTCCCTCTGCCATGCCGACAGGTTACCCATCGGTAAAGTCCTTTTGTCCAGCCCTCCCGGGCAAAAACTGAGCGAGCGCTTAGTGACCGGCGGTCGACGGACCGACCGGGCCGGAGAAAGGCCGCGCGGGCGGCGAAGGAGCGGCCGTTACCCTGGACGGGTGACCGATTTCCCGACTGAGCCCCCGCGACGGCTCCGCGTGCTCGCGGCGATGAGCGGCGGCGTCGACTCCGCGGTCGCCGCCGCCCGCGCCTCCGAGGCGGGCCACGACGTGACCGGGGTGCACCTCGCCCTGTCCGCGAACCCGCAGAGCTTCCGTACCGGTGCCCGCGGCTGCTGCACGCTGGAGGACTCCCGGGACGCCCGGCGCGCCGCCGACGTGATCGGCATCCCCTTCTACGTGTGGGACCTGGCCGACCGCTTCCGCGAGGACGTGGTGGACGACTTCGTCGCCGAATACGCCGCCGGCCGGACCCCGAACCCCTGCCTGCGCTGCAACGAGAAGATCAAGTTCGCCGCGCTGCTGGACAAGGCGCTGGCCCTCGGCTTCGACGCGGTCTGCACCGGCCACTACGCGGCCGTGCGCACCGGCCCCGACGGCAGCCGCGAACTGCACCGCTCCGGCGACGCGGCCAAGGACCAGAGCTACGTGCTCGGCGTCCTCGACCAGCGCCAGCTCGCCCACGCGATGTTCCCGCTCGGCGACACCGCCGCCACCAAGGACGAGATCCGGGCCGAGGCGGAGCGGCGCGGCCTCGCGGTGGCCCGCAAGCCCGACAGCCATGACATCTGCTTCATCGCCGACGGCGACACCCAGGGCTTCCTCGCCCAGCGGCTCGGCACCCGCGAGGGCGCGATCCTCGACGAGAGCGGAGCGGTGGTCGGCAGCCACACCGGCGCGTACGGCTTCACCGTCGGCCAGCGCAAGGGCCTGCGGCTCGGCGTCCCCGCCGACGACGGCAAGCCCCGCTACGTGCTGGACATCTCGCCGGTCGACAACACCGTCACCGTCGGCCCCGCCGACGCGCTCGACGTGACCTCGCTCACCGCGATCCGCCCGCGCTGGTGCGGCACCCCGCCGGCCGGCCCGGCCGCCTACACCGCCCAGCTGCGCGCCCACGGCGAGGACGTCACCGCCACCGCGGAGCTGGTCGACGGCACGCTGCACGTCGCCTTCGCCCGGCCGTTGCGCGGCATCGCCCCCGGCCAGGCGGTGGTGCTCTACGACGGCACCCGCGTCGTCGGCTCGGCGACGATCGCCACCACCGACCGTGCCGGCGGGTACGAACGGCGCTCCTCCGCCCCGGCTGCCGCGGGGCGGACCGCATGAGCGATCCGACGACCGACCCCGTGACCGGTGCGGCCCCCCAGGGCCCGACCCGGCGGCTGAACGTGTGCGTGTTCCTGTCCGCCGCCGACCTGCCGGAGCACTACACCGCGCCCGCCCGGGAGTTCGCCGAACTGCTCGGCAAGGGCGGCCACACCCTGGTGTGGGGCGGCTCGGAGTCCGGCCTGATGAAGGTGGTGGCCGACGGCGTGCGGGAGGCGGGCGGCCGGCTGGTCGGCGTCTCCGTGGAGTTCCTGCGCGCCAAGGCCCGCGCCGACGCCGACGAGATGGTGGTCACCCCGGACCTCGCGACCCGCAAGGCCGAACTGCTGCGCCGCAGCGACGCGATCGTGGTGATGGTCGGCGGCACCGGCACGCTCGACGAGGCCACGGAGATCCTGGAGCTGAAGAAGCACGGGCTGCACACCAAGCCGGTGGTCCTGCTCAACAGCGCCGGCTTCTACGACGGCCTGGCCGAACAACTCCAGCGGATGGACCGGGAGGGCTTCCTGCCCCTGCCGCTGTCCGACCTGGTGCACTTCGCCGCCGACGGCGCCGCCGCCCTCGCCCTCATCCAGGAGCACGCATGAGCGTCCACCTCGTCACCGGCGCCGGGTCGGGGATCGGCGCCGCGTCCGCCCGCCGGCTGCTGGACCGCGGCGACGAACTGTGGCTGCTGGCCCGGGATGCCGGACGGGCCCGCCAGTTCGCCGTCGAGTTCCCCGGCGCGCACACCCTGGTCGGCGACCTCGCCGCGCCGGCCCGGCTGTCATGGGCGCTGGAGCAGCAGGCGCTGCCGGACCGGCTCGACTCCCTGCTGCACATCGCCGGCACCGTCGACCTCGGACCGGTCGGCGACCTCACCCCGAAGGTCTGGGACCACACCCTCGCGGTGAACCTCGTCGGGCCGGCCGAGCTCACCCGCCTGCTGCTGCCCCAACTCCGCGTCGCCCGGGGCACCGTGGTCTTCGTCAACTCCGGCGCCGGACTCCAGGCGAGCCCCGAGTGGAGCGCGTACGCCGCGAGCAAGCACGGCCTCAAGGCGCTCGCGGACTCCCTCCGCGCCGAGGAGCGGTCCGCCGGCGTGCGGGTCACCACCGTGTACCCGGGCCGCACCGCCACGCCCATGCAGGAACGGGTGCACCGGCAGGAGGGCAAGCCCTACGACCCCGAGCGCTGGATCGATCCCGAGTCCGTCGCCACCGTGGTGCTCACCGCGCTGGACATCCCGCGCGACGCGAACATCGCCGACCTCGCCATCCGCCCGGGCACCTAGGACCTGTCCGGCGGATCCTGCCGGGCCCGCGGCGCCCGGCACCGCACCTCCCAGCGTTGTCGAATCATCCATGGACGACCCGGTACGAGGATGATTCTCCGCCTTGCGATGCTCGGCACCGGACGCCGCGAGCTCGACCGGCAGGATCCGCCGGACAGGCCCTGGTCCGACGCCTCCTGGCGACCGCCGCCCGAGCGGGGTCCCGGCCCGCGCGGCACCGCCGGGCCACCCGGCCGTCTACGCTGCGCAGATGAGCACCGAGGAGGGCATGGGCATGGGCACGGGCAGGGACGCGGCCGACGGCACCACGACGGCGCTGGAGCTGGCGCCGGGCACCGCGACAGGTGTCGGATCGATGCCGGGAGGCGACGCCCGGGAGGCGGCGAGGGTCGCGGTGGAAGCCGTGGACACGCTGCCGTACCTGCCCGAGCTGCCGGCCCGCGGCCCGGGCGCGGACATGATCGGCCGCACGCTGGGCCTGCTGGTCGAGCTGTACGCGCGGGTGGAGCCGAGCGGCTGGCGGTTCGGGGACCACCCGGGACGGGACACCAAGCGGGCCCGGTCCTGGATGGGCGAGGACCTGGACGCGCTGGAGGAGTTCACGCAAGGCCACCAGGGCCCGCTGAAGGTGCAGGCGGTCGGCCCGTGGACGCTCGCGGCCGCCGTGGAACTCCACAACGGCGAGGCCGCCCTGCGCGACCCGGGCGCGGTCCGCGACCTGACCGCGTCGCTCGCCGAGGGGCTGACCGCGCATCTCGCCGACGTCCGGCGCCGGGTGCCCGGCGCCCGCCTGGTGCTGCAACTGGACGAGCCGAGCCTCACCTCGGTGCTGCGCGGCCAGGTCAGGACGGCGAGCGGCTACCGCACCCACCGCGCGGTGGACCGCGTGGTGGTCGAGGGCGTGCTGCGCGACCTGATCGGCGCGGCCGCGACGGCGGGCGCCGCCGTCACCGTGCACTCCTGCGCACCCGATGTGCCGTTCGCGCTGCTGCGCCGCTCCGGGGTCGCGGGCATCTCCTTCGACTTCGATCTTCTCACCGAGCGTGACTGGGACGCCTTCGGTGAGGCCGTGGAGGGAGGCACCGCGCTCTTCGCCGGTGTCGTGCCCGGCAAGGATGCCCCGTTGTCGGACCCACCGGGTAGCGTCAGTGGTGTTCGGGCGCTGTGGCGCAGGTTGGGACTGGCACCGGGGGCGTTGGGGTCCTCCGTCGCCATCACCCCGTCCTGCGGTCTGGCGGGGGCCTCACCGGCCTACGCCCGTGCCGCGCTCGTGCACTGCGCGAGGGCGGCACGCTCGCTCGTCGACAACCCAGAGTGACGCCGGAGTGCGGCCGCTTGCGGCCCGAGTGGTAGGAGGGACACGGACGTGGCAGCCGAGCAGGAGGCCGGCCGGGCGGACATCCCCGCCGAGGCCCGCGACGAGCACGCACGCCTGGCCGAGCAGGTCGAGGAGCACCGCTTCCGTTACTACGTCAACGACGCGCCGGTCGTCAGCGACGCCGAGTTCGACCGGCTGCTGCGCCGCCTGGAGGCGATCGAGGGGGAGCACCCGGCGCTGCGCACCCCGGACTCGCCCACCCAGAAGGTCGCGGTGGCCTACGAGACGGAATTCACCTCCGTCCAGCACCGCGAGCGCCTGCTCTCGCTGGACAACGCCTTCACCGACGAGGAGTTGGCGACGTGGGCCGAGCGGGTCGCGGCCGAGCTCGGCCCGCCCGACAACACCCGCAGCCCGTACCACTTCCTGTGCGAGCTGAAGGTCGACGGCCTGGCGGTCAACCTGACGTACGAGGACGGCCGGCTCACCCGCGCCGCCACCCGCGGCGACGGCCGCACCGGTGAGGACATCACGCCCAACATCCGTACCATCGCGGACATCCCCGACCGGCTCGCCGGCGACCAGGTGCCCGCCCTGGTGGAGATCCGCGGCGAGGTCTACTTCCCCGGCGAGAAGTTCGACGAGCTCAACGCCCGGCTGGTCGAGGGCGGCGACAAGCCGTTCGCCAACCCGCGCAACGCCGCGGCCGGTTCGCTGCGCCAGAAGGACCCGAGGGTCACCGCCACCCGCCCGCTGCGCATGGTGGTGCACGGCATCGGCGCCCGCGACGGCTTCGACATCGACTGCCAGTCGCACGGCTACGCGCTCCTGCGCGACTGGGGCCTGCCCACCGCCCGCTACAACAAGGTGGTCGACTCGCTGGCCGCCGTCCGCGAGTTCATCGCGTACTACGGCGAGCACCGGCACGACGTCGAGCACGAGATCGACGGTGTCGTCGTCAAGGTCGACGAGATCCCGCTCCAGGGCCGGCTCGGCTCCACCTCCCGCGCCCCGCGCTGGGCCATCGCCTGGAAGTACGCCCCGGAGGAGGTCAACACCAAGCTGGTGGACATCCGGGTCGGGGTCGGCCGCACCGGCCGGGTGACGCCCTACGCGGTGGTGGAACCGGTCACCGTGGCCGGCTCCGAGGTCGAGTTCGCCACCCTGCACAACCAGGAGGTGGTGAAGAAGAAGGGCGTCCTGATCGGCGACACCGTGGTGCTGCGCAAGGCGGGCGACGTCATCCCGGAGATCCTGGGCCCGGTGGCCGACCTGCGGGACGGCAGCGAGCGGGAGTTCGTGATGCCCGCCGAGTGCCCCGAGTGCGGCACCGCCCTCCAGCCCATGAAGGAGGGCGACATCGACCTGCGCTGCCCCAACGCGCGGCGCTGTCCGGCCCAGTTGCGCGAGCGGATCTTCTACCTCGCCGGCCGCCGCTGCCTGGACATCGAAGCGCTCGGATACGTGGCGGCCACCGCCCTCACCCAGCCGCTCGCCCCCGACCAGCCGCCGATGGCCGACGAGGGCGACCTGTTCGACCTCGACATCGAGCGCCTGCTGCCGATCCGCTCGTACGTCCTGGACCAGGACACCGGGCTGCCCAAGCGCGACCCGGAGACGGGCGAGGAGAAGGTCGTCACCTTCTTCGCCAACCAGAAGGGCGAGCCGAAGAAGAACGCGCTGGCCATGCTGGAGAACATCGCGGCGGCCAAGGACCGGCCGCTGTCCCGGGTGATCACCGGGCTGTCCATCCGCCATGTCGGCCCGGTCGCCGCCGAGGCGCTGGCCCGCGAGTTCCGCGACCTGGACCGGATCAAGGACGCGGCGGAGGCCGAACTCGCCGCGGTCGACGGGGTCGGCCCGACCATCGCCGCCTCGCTGACGCAGTGGTTCGCGGTGGACTGGCACCGGGAGATCATCGAGAAGTGGCGTGCCGCGGGGGTGAAGTTCACCGAGGAGGGCTCCGACGAGGGGCCGAGGCCGTTGGAGGGGCTGACCGTGGTGGTGACGGGCACCCTCACCGGCCACACCCGCGACGGCGCCAAGGACGCGCTCGGCAGCCGCGGTGCGAAGGTCACCAGCGCGGTGTCGAAGAAGACGCACTTCGTGGTGGTCGGCGACAACCCCGGTTCCAAGTACGACAAGGCGGTCCAGCTGAAGGTCCCGATCCTCGACGAGGAGGGGTTCGGCGTCCTCCTCGAACAGGGGGCCGACGCGGCCCGCGCGATGGCCGTCAACCCGCCGGAGCCCGAGCCGGAGCCGGGGACCGAGTCGACGCCGGCGTCGAAGTCGAAGTCCGCGGCGAAGTCGGCGTCGAACTCGAAGTCGGGCGCGGAGCCGGCAACCGAACCGGTGAGCGATCCGGAAGCGGAATCCGACGGCGAATCAGACTGACCTAGCGGCACATGTCACCCGATCGGCCTATATCAGAGAGGGGAGTTCGGGCGCGAACCGGTGGGGGTGCACGGAAGCATTGGCAGCCGATCGGTGCCCGCGGCGGCGCGCGGCGGCCTACTGTTGAGGAGCGCTCCCGTCGGGACGCGGTATCGCGGTGGCCCAACGGTCGGCCTCCGTCACCCGGCGCCGGCGCACCTGCTTGCAACACGGGCCGGGAGAGTGACACGGGTATGGAACCCACGGAGAGCGTCGGAGCGGTGCGGCTGCCCCGAAGCAGCGCGGCCGCGCCCGTCCTCCCGTCGAGCCCGGCGGCCTTCGTACGGTGGACCGTGCCGGTCGCCGCGGCGGCCGCGCTCGCCATCGGCATCGGCCGGCTGCTGGACCGCGGCGACGCGCTGTTCCCGGGCGGCCGGGTCGGCTGGGCGCTGGCCGTCCTGACGGGCATCATCGTCGGCCATCTCGTCGCGATGGGACGCGACCGCTGGTGGGGCGGCACCGGATCCGGTGCCGCCCTCGTGCTGGCGGTGCTGCTGATGTTCGGCTGGGTGCCTGCGGTGCTGGTCAGCCTCGCCGTGGTGGTGCTGGTCGGCGGTGCCCGCCGGCACCGCTGGCGGCAGGCCGGGCTGCACGGCGCGATCGACATCCTCGGCATCGGCGCGGGCTCGCTGGCGCTCGACCTGCTCGACGTGCACCCCTCGGTGGAGCATGCGTGGGCGCCGGAGGACTGGAGCTGGTCGGCGCTGCCCAGCGTCGTCGTCACCGCCCTGGCCTATCTGGCCGCGACCCGGGTGCTGCTGTGGGCGGCCTTCGCCCCCCGCGGCGGACTGCCCACCGTGGCCCGCACCGCACTGGTCCGGCAGGGACTGGTGGGCGCGGCGCTGCTCGGCATATCCCCGCTGATCCTCGTCGTCGGCTCCGCCGAACCCACACTGCTGCCGCTGTTCGCGGTGCCGCTGATCGCCCTCGACTCGACGCTGTGGATCGCCCGGGCCCGCGCCGAGGAGCAGCTGCGCGATCCGCTGACCGGACTGCCCAACCGCCAGTGGCTGCTGGAGCGCACCTGGTCCGCGATCGACGCCGCGCAGACGCTCGGCGGGGCGGAGTCGGACACCCCCGGCGCCCGGGGCCGCGGCCGGGTCGGACTGATCCTCATCGACCTCGACAAGTTCCGCTCGGTCAACGACACCCTCGGGCACCTGGCCGGCGACCGGTTGCTGCTCCAGGTCGCCGACCGGCTCCAGCTGGCCCTGCCGCGCGGCGCCGAGGCGGCCCGGCTCGGCGGCGACGAGTTCGCGGTGCTGCTGCCCGCCTGCGACTCCGCCACCCGCGCCCAGCGCGTCGCGCGCACCCTGGTCGCCGCGCTCGGTTCCCCGCTCAGCCTGGACGGCCTGACGCTGGTGCTGGAGGCCAGCGCGGGCGTCAGCATCTTCCCCGAGCACGCGCTCGACGCGGAGGGGCTGCTGCGCCGCGCGGACGTGGCGATGTACCAGGCCAAGCGGGACCGCAGCGGCGCGGAGGTCTACGAGGCCACCCGCGACGCCAACACCCCCGACCGGCTCGGCCTGCTCGGCGATCTGCGCAGGGCGCTGGACGCGGGCGACGTCGAACTCCACTACCAGCCGAAGGTGCGGTTCGACGGGCAGGTGGTGGGGCTCGAGGCGCTCGTCCGCTGGGTGCATCCGGAGCGGGGCCGGGTCAACCCGGAGGAGTTCATCGCGATGGCGGAGACCTCCGGGTTGATGCCGAAGCTCACCGAGTACGTCCTGGACACCGCGCTCGCCCAGATCGCGAAATGGCGTGCGCTGGGGCTGAACGTCCCGGTCGCCGTCAACGTCTCGCCGCGCGATGTGCACAGTCCCGGGTTCGCCGGGGCGGTCGCCGCGCGGCTGGCCCGGCACCAGGTGCCGCCCGGCTCGCTCCAGTTGGAGATCACCGAGCACGTCCTGCTGGAGGACCCGCAGCGCGCCGCCGACACGCTCAACGGGCTGACCGGGCACGGCGTGAAGATGTCCCTCGACGACTTCGGCACCGGGTACTCCTCGCTGGTGCATCTGCGGCGGCTGCCGGTCAGCGAGCTCAAGATCGACCGTTCCTTCGTGGCCCGGCTGATCGTCGACGCCGAGGACGCGGAGATCGTGCGCTGCACGATCGACCTCGCCCATTCCCTCGGGTTGATGGTGGTCGCCGAGGGCGTCGAGGACGACGAGACGTGGGAGCGGCTGCGGGATCTGCGGTGTGATGCGGTGCAGGGGTGGTTGGTCGCTGCCGCTATGCCTGCGCAGGAGGCGACGCACTGGTTGCAGGCGCGGGGGGACCGGGGGTGGCAGCGTCCGGCCGCCGCCCTCCCCGCGAAGCGGGCGTAGCCCGACCTCCCGGATCGCCCTGCCCCCCTCCCGAAGAGGGGTGCCCTCCCGGTCGACGGTGCTTTTCCCGTGCGGGGTGCCGTCGCGATCGACGGCGCCCCCGTGCGGGGTGCCCTTGCGGCTGAAGGTGTCCCTTCCCCGGGGCCGGGGTGCCCTTGCGGGCTGAGGGTGCTTTGCAGGGGCGCGGGGAACTGCGCGAGGAACCGGCCACCGGCCGGTGGTCCGGGGGCTTCGCCGTGGGGGCTGGGCGTGTGGGTCCCCGGCTGCGCCGTGCTGGCTGAGCGCGCAGTTCCTCGCGCCCCTGGAGGGTGCGGTCCTGCCGCGAGGGTGCCCCACTGCCCGTGCCGGGGGCCCTTGCGGGCTGAGGGTGCTTTGCAGGGGCGCGGGGAACTGCGCGGGCAACCGGCCACCGGCCGGTGGTCCGGGGGCTTCGCCGTGGGGGCTGGGCGTGTGGGTCCCCGGCTGCGCCGTGCTGGCTGAGCGCGCAGTTCCTCGCGCCCCTGGAGGGTGCGGTCCTGCCGCGAGGGTGCCCCTTCCCCGGCCTCGGGGTGCCCTTGCGGGCAGAGGGTGCCTTACAGGGGCGCGGGGAACTGCGCGAGGAACCGGCCACCGGCCGGTGGTCCGGGGACTTCGCCGTGGGGGCTGGGCGTGTGGGTCCCCGGCTGCGCCGCGCCGGCTGAGCGCGCAGTTCCCCGCGCCCCTGGTGGTTGCCGTCGCCCGCAAGGGCGCCCCCGCCCCCGGGGGAGGGGACACCCTCTATCCGCAAGGGCACCCCCGTCCCGGGGAGAAGGGGACACCCTTCATCCGTGAGGGCACCCCGCCCCCGGGGGAGGGGCACCCTCTATCCGTGGAGGCACCCCGCAGGGGAAAGCGGGGTGCGGGTGGGGGCGGGGAGGGCCGTAGGATTGGGGCCCCAAAGACATCTCACCCCGCAGAGGACCGCTGCATGCCTGGCATCACCCCCGAGGAGGTCGCCCACCTCGGCCGGCTGGCGCGGATGGAGCTGTCACGCGAAGAGTTGGACCACTTCGCCGGACAGCTCGACGACATCATCGGCGCCGTAGCCCGCGTATCCGAGGTGGCCGGCGAGGACGTCCCGCCGACCTCCCACCCGCTGCCCCTGACCAACGTGATGCGCCCGGACACCGTCCGGCCGTCGCTGACCCCGCAGCAGGCGCTGTCGGGTGCGCCCGCGCAGGAGCAGCAGCGCTTCAAGGTCCCGCAGATCCTGGGGGAGGACTGACCGCCGTGACGGACATCATCAGGCTCACCGCCGCCGAGACGGCGCGCAGGATCGCGTCCGGCGAGCTGACCGCGGTCGAGGTGACCGAGGCGCACCTGGCCCGGATCGAGGCCGTGGACGAGAAGGTGCACGCGTACCTGCACGTGGACCGGGAGGGCGCGCTCGCCCAGGCCCGCGCGGTGGACGCCAAGCGCGCCGCCGGGCAGGAGCTGGGCCCGCTCGCCGGGGTCCCGCTCGCGCTGAAGGACATCTTCACCACCGAGGGCGTGCCGACCACCGTCGGCTCCAAGATCCTCGACGGCTGGATCCCGCCCTACGACGCGACGGTCACCCGGAAGCTGAAGGCCGCCGACGTGGTGATCCTCGGCAAGACCAACATGGACGAGTTCGCGATGGGCTCCTCCACCGAGAACAGCGCCTACGGCCCGACCGGCAACCCGTGGGATCTGACCCGCGTGCCGGGCGGCTCCGGCGGCGGCTCGGCCGCCGCGCTCGCCTCGTACCAGGCGCCGCTGGCGATCGGCACCGACACCGGCGGCTCGATCCGGCAGCCCGCCGCGCTGACCGCCACCGTCGGGGTCAAGCCGACCTACGGCGGGGTCTCCCGCTACGGCATGGTCGCCTTCTCCTCGTCGCTCGACCAGGGCGGGCCGTGTGCGCGCACCGTGCTGGACGCGGCGCTGCTGCACGAGGTGATCGCCGGGCACGACCCGATGGACTCCACCTCCGTGGACGTCCCCGTGCCGCCGGTGGTGGAGGCGGCCCGCAGCGGTGACGTCAGTGGCCTGCGGGTCGGCGTCATCCAGGAGTTCGGCGGCGAGGGCTACCAGGCCGGCGTGGTCCAGCGCTTCGAGGAGTCGGTCGAGCTGCTGCGCGGCCTCGGCGCGGAGATCGTCGAGCTGTCCTGCCCGTCGTTCGCGTACGGGCTGGCGGCGTACTACCTGATCGCGCCGTCGGAGTGCTCCAGCAACCTGGCCCGCTTCGACGCGATGCGCTACGGCCTGCGGGTCGGCGACGACGGCACCCGGTCCGCGGAGGAGGTCACCGCGCTGACCCGCGAGGCCGGCTTCGGGGCCGAGGTCAAGCGCCGCGTCATCCTGGGCACGTACGCGCTGAGCTCCGGCTACTACGACGCGTACTACGGCTCGGCGCAGAAGGTGCGCACCCTGATCACCCGCGACTTCGAGCGGGCCTTCGAGCAGGTCGACGTCATCGTCTCGCCCACCACTCCCACCACGGCGTTCCCGATCGGCGAGCGTGCCGACGACCCGCTGGCGATGTACCTGGCCGACCTGTGCACCATCCCGGTCAACCTGGCGGGCAACGCGGCGATGTCGCTGCCGTGCGGGCTGGCCCCGGAGGATGGTCTCCCGGTGGGTCTGCAGATCATCGCGCCCGCGCTCAAGGACGACCGGCTCTACCGGGTCGGCGCCGCCGTCGAGGCCGCCTTCGTGTCGAAGTGGGGCCACCCGCTACTTGAGGAGGCACCGCAGCTGTGAGCACCCAGACGAAGTCCGCGGCGAAGAGCACCGGCGGAAAGAAGGCCGGGTCGGCCGACGCGTCGGCCAAGGGCGGCAAGGGCAAGAAGGGCACCTACCTGTCCATCGGCACCTCGCTGTTCAGCGCCTTCACCGCGGTGAAGAAGGTGCGGACCGCCCGCAGCGAGGAGGACAACCTCCAGCTGATCGACGCCGTGCTGCGGGCCGCCGCGGTGACCACCGGCATCGTGCTGCTCGTCCGCGAGCTGCGCCGGCTGAGCGATGAAGACGTCCTCGCGGACTGACGGACCGACGGAAAAAGAGGTACACGAACAGTGACCGTCACGGACCTGCTGTCCTACGAGGACGCACTCGCGTCGTACGACCCGGTGATGGGTCTCGAGGTCCACGTCGAGCTGGGCACGCGGACGAAGATGTTCTGCGGCTGCTCCACCGAGCTCGGCGCGGAGCCCAACTCGCAGGTCTGCCCGACCTGTCTGGGCCTGCCCGGTGCGCTGCCGGTGGTCAACGAGATCGGCATCGAGTCCGCCGTCAAGATCGGACTCGCGCTGAACTGCGAGATCGCCACCTGGTGCCGGTTCGCCCGGAAGAACTACTTCTACCCGGACATGCCGAAGAACTTCCAGACCTCCCAGTACGACGAGCCGATCGCCTTCAACGGCTACCTGGACGTCCAGCTGGAGGACGGCGAGGTCTTCCGGGTGCAGATCGAGCGCGCCCACATGGAGGAGGACACCGGGAAGTCCACCCACATCGGCGGTGCGACCGGCCGTATCCACGGCGCCTCGCACTCCCTGCTGGACTACAACCGGGCCGGCATCCCGCTGATCGAGATCGTCACCAAGCCGATCGAGGGCGCCGGAGCCCGCGCGCCCGAGGTGGCCCGCGCCTACGTCGCCGAACTGCGCGAGCTGATCAAGGCGCTGGGGGTGTCCGAGGCCCGCATGGAGATGGGCCAGATGCGCTGCGACGTCAACCTGTCGCTGCGCCCGCACGGCCGCGAGAAGTTCGGCACCCGCAGCGAGACCAAGAACGTCAACTCGCTGCGCAGCGTGGAGCGGTCGGCCCGCTTCGAGATCCAGCGGCACGCGGCGGTGCTCTCCTCGGGCGGCACCATCGTGCAGGAGACCCGGCACTTCCACGAGGAGGACGGCTCCACCACCTCCGGCCGGATCAAGGAGGAGGCGGAGGACTACCGCTACTTCCCCGAGCCGGACCTGGTGCCGGTCGCGCCGGCCCCGGAGTGGGTCGAGCAGCTGCGTGCCGGGCTGCCGGAGCTGCCGCTGGCCCGCCGCAAGCGGCTCAAGCAGGAGTGGGGCATCTCCGACTTCGAGATGCAGTCCGCGCTGAACGCCGGTGCGATCGACCTCATCACGGCGACCATCGACGAGGGCGCGGACGCGGCCTCGGCCCGCAAGTGGTGGATGGGCGAGCTGGCCCGGCACGCCAACGAGACCGGCGCGGAGCTGGCCGAGCTGGCGATCACCCCGGCGCAGGTGGCCAGGGTCGCCGCACTGGTGGCGGCCGGCGACCTCAACGACAAGCTGGCCCGGCAGGTCATCGAGGGCGTGCTGGCCGGCGAGGGCGACCCGGACCAGGTGGTCGAGAAGCGCGGCCTGAAGGTCGTCTCGGACGACAGCGCGCTCGGCGCGGCCGTCGACCAGGCCATCGCGGACAACGCGGCGGTCGCCGAGAAGATCCGCGGCGGCAACCTCGCGGCGGCCGGCGCCCTGATCGGCGCCGTCATGAAGCTGACCCGCGGCCAGGCGGACGCCAAGCGGGTGCGCGAGCTGGTGCTGGAGAAGCTCCAGGGCTGAACCGGCGACAGCCCACGGCACGGCGAAGGCGGCACCTCCGAGTGGGGTGCCGCCTTCGTCGTACCCGGGGCTCGCGCCCGCTGCCCCGCGCGAGCGCCCTCTTCAGGTGCGGACAGCTTCCTTGCCGTCCGCCGCGACGGCGGTCGCAGGGGCGGCGCGGCGCAGCCGGCGCACCGCGAGCAGGCCGCCGACGCCAGGAATGAGGGCCGTGGCCCTGGTGGCGCGCCCGGCGGGCCCGGCCCGCAGGACCGCCACCACGACGAAGAGGTAGACGCAGCCGTGGGCGGGACCCACCAGCGCGGCGACGGTCCTGTCGTCGACGGTCGCGAGGTTGGCGAACAGCGCGGTCAGCGAGAGGAGTTCGGCGTGCGCGGCGATGCGCAGGCTGCGGAGGTCCACGTTCACACCCCCGTGGTGGAGCCGGGGCGGACGATCATCAGGACGGTGACCGTGGCCCACAGCAGGTTGAAGACGCCGGCGAGCATGGCCAGTCGCCGGGCCGAAGCGGCGAGGCCGGTGACGGTGCCCGGCGCCCCGCCGGAGGCGGCGGCGAGCGCGCCGTCCTGGGCGGGCAGGATCAGCAGCGCGAGTAGCCCGGCGGCGACCGCGGTCAGCAGGATCGAGGCGATCAGCCACCCGCTACCGAGGACGCCGAGGCTGCCGGCCGTGGCGAAGCCGAAGACGGGGACGGCCACCCCGATGCCGGCGTAGACGCGGCAGACGCGGTGCAACTGCCGCAGGCCGGCGAGCGCGCCGGGGCCGGCGGGGTCACCGGGGCCGGCGGGGTCACCGCCTCCCGCGGCGGCGCCGTCGATCCGGCGCAGGGCCGCGGGGAACATGCTGGCGGCCACGGCGACCGGCCCGATCGCCAGCACGGCCGCCAGGACGTGCAGGCTGAGCAGGACCTTCGTCATGACCGGCGGCCCTCGGGCCGGGCGGTGGGGGCGTGCATGGGGGACTTCCTTCGGGTGCGGGTGGCACCGGCACCGTGCCGGCCCGACCCGACGCTATGCGGGCTCCCCGCGTACTCCCAGTGGCAGTTGTGACAGGTTTCCACGGGATATCGCCAGCGCGCTGATCGGGGTGGGGCGCGGCAGGACATGGGCGGCCGATCAGGCACATCGACCCTCGGCTGCACGCGTCCGGCACCCCGCGCCTCCGTCCGTTTCCCGGCGATGGGGTACGTTCTCGCCATGCACACCGTGGCCGTCCTCGCCCTGGACCAGGTGATCCCGTTCGACCTGTCCACCCCGATCGAGGTCTTCGCGCGCACCCGCCTCCCCGACGGCCGCCCCGGCTACCAGGTCCGGGTGTGCGGCGAGGGGCCCGAGGTCGACGCGGGCGCCTTCACCCTGCGGGCCCGCTGGGGCCTGGAGGGGCTGGTCGGCGCGGACACGGTGATCGTGCCCGGCACCGCCCTCCCGGAGGCGCCGCTGGCCCCGGCCGTGCGGGCGGCGCTGCTCGACGCCGCGGCGGCCGGCACCCGTCTCGCCTCCATCTGCACCGGCGCCTTTCCGCTCGCCGCCACCGGGCTGCTCGACGGACTGCGCGCCACCACCCACTGGCTCGCCGCCGGTGCGCTGGCCGCCGCCCATCCGCAGGTCGAGGTCGACCCGGACGTCCTCTACGTGGACAACGGGCAGATCCTCACCTCGGCCGGCGCGGCCGCCGGCCTGGACCTGTGCCTGCACATGATCCGCGCCGACTACGGCTCGGCGGTCGCCGCCGATGCCGCCCGGCTGTCCGTGGTGCCGCTGGAACGCGAGGGCGGCCAGGCGCAGTTCATCGTCCACGATCACACGCCCGCCCCGCAGGGTGCGCAGATGGACCCGCTGCTCGACTGGCTTCGGGGCAATCTTGCCAGCGCGTTGACGCTCGCGGACATCGCGGACCGGGCCGGGGTCAGCACCCGCACGCTGATCCGGCGCTTCCGCGAGCAGACCGGTGTCACCCCGCTGCAGTGGCTGCACCGGGCCCGGGTGCGCCAGGCCCAGCACCTGCTGGAGACCACCCGGCACCCGGTCGAACGCATCGGCGCGCAGGTCGGTTTCGGTTCGGCCACCGCGTTCCGGGACCGCTTCAAGCGCACCACCGGGGTCAGCCCGCACGCCTACCGGCGGTCCTTCGGCTGACCGCCGGAGCGGGCGAACGGCCCGGACTTATCTTTTACGGACACTTGTGAGGAGGAGCACGAAAGCCGCAAAGGATCACTTTCTCCTGGCACAGTGGGCGGAACGTATCGCCACGGGACTCGCACGGGCGTACCGACCACGCATTCCGCACCCGCAAGGGGACAGCAGCCCATGGCCGTACTCGCCCGGTGGTGCCTCAGTCGCCGACTCACCGTCGTGCTGCTGTGGCTCACCGCCCTCGTCGGGCTCACCGTCGCCGCGTCCGTCGCGGGCTCCGCGTACTCGCAGCAGTACGACGCCCCGAACACCGAGTCCAGCCACGCCGCGACCCTGCTGCGCGAGGCGTTCCCCGGGCAGGCCGGCGACTCCGACACCATCGTCTGGCACACCGACCACGGCACCGTGCGCGCCGGCGACGTCGAGCAGACCATGACCAAGGTGCTCGACCAGGCCCGTTCGCTGCCCGGTGTCACCTCGGTGACCAGCCCCTACGGCTCCTCGGGCGCCGGCCAGATCAGCCGCGACGCGCACACCGCCTACGCGGCCGTCGACTACGGCAAGGACGCCGACAGCATAAGCCGGGCCCAGGCCCAGGCCCTGGTGGACACCGCCAAGGCCGGCCAGGGGCCGGGCCTGGAGGTCGAACTCGGCGGCCAGGCGATCGGCAACACCGAGGCCGCCAGCGCCCACCTCAGCGAGGTGGTGGGAGTGGCGGTGGCCGCCGTGGTGCTGCTGATCGCCTTCGGATCCTTCGCGGCGATGCTGCTGCCCATCGCCACCGCGCTGGTCGGCTGCGGCACCGCCTACATGGGCACCGTGCTGCTCGGCCACGCCATGACCGTCGCCGACTTCGCCCCCATGCTCGGCATGCTGATCGGGCTCGGCGTCGGCATCGACTACGCGCTGTTCATCGTCACCCGGCACCGCAAGGGCCTCAAACGCGGCCTGCCCGTCGCCCGGGCCGCCGAGGAAGCCGTCGCCACCACCGGCAAGGCCGTGGTCTTCGCCGGCGGCACCGTGTGCGTGGCCGTACTCGGCATGCTCCTGCTCCGGCTGAACTTCCTCAACGGTGTCGCCGTCGCCGCCTCGCTCACGGTGCTGCTCACCGTGGCCGCGTCCGTGACCCTGCTCCCCGCGCTGCTCGGGCTGATCGGTCACCGGGCACTCAGCCGGCGGGAGCGGCGCGTGCTGGCGCACGGCGGCGGCTGCCCGGCCGAGCAGCACCGGCGGGCCGAGGAGCACACCGGTTGCCGCGGTGCCGACGCGCCCGCCGCACCGCCCACCGGTGTCGCGGCCCGCTGGTCCGGGTTCGTCGCCCGCCATCCACGCCTGCTCGGCGCGCTCGCCGCAGCCGTCATGGTGGTGCTCGCGCTGCCCGCCTTCTCGCTGCACCTGGGCACCTCCGACCAGGGTCTCGACCCCTCCACATCCACCACCCGCAAGGCGTACGACCTGATCGCCGACGGGTTCGGCCCCGGCACCAACGGGCCGCTGACGCTGGTGGCCACCACCGACAGCGCGGGTGCGCTCGTCGCCCTGGACCACCTCCCGCAGACCCTGCGGCACACCCCCGGGGTCTCCTCGGTCACCGGCCCCGACCTCGACGGCGCCGGCCGCGTCGGCGTCATCACGGTGGTGCCCGACAGTTCCCCGCAGTCCGCCGCCACCTCGCACCTGGTGGACGAGTTGCGCCACGACGTGCTGCCGGCCGCGGAGAAGGGCACCGACCTGAAGGTCGACGTGGGCGGATCCACGGCCAGTTACGACGACTTCGCCGCCGTGGTGATCGGGAAGCTGCCGCTGTTCGTGGGCTGCGTGGTGGGACTGGGCTGCCTCCTGCTGCTGGTCGCCTTCCGCTCGCTCGGCGTCCCCCTCAAGGCCGCGGTGATGAACATCGCGGCCGTGGCCTCCTCCTTCGGCGTGGTCACCGCGATCTTCCAGTGGGGCTGGGGCAGCGAGTGGCTCGGCCTGGGCCGGGCCGGCCCGATCGAGCCGTTCCTGCCGGTGATCCTGGTCCCGGTGCTGTTCGGGCTCTCGATGGACTACCAGGTCTTCCTGGTCAGCCGGATGTACGAGGAGTGGCGCCGGACCGGGAACAACCGCCGGGCGGTGCGCGTCGGGCTGGCCGAGACCAGCCGGGTGATCAACTCCGCCGCCGTCATCATGGTCGCGGTCTTCCTCGCGTTCGTGCTCAGCGGGGACCGGGTGATCGCGATGTTCGGCATCGGCCTGGCCGCCGCGGTGGCCCTCGACGCCTTCGTGCTGCGCACCCTGCTCGTCCCGGCGCTGATGCACCTGCTCGGCCCGGCCAACTGGTGGCTGCCCGGCTGGCTGGAACGGCGGCTGCCGCGGCTCGACATCGAGACGGTGCCGGACACGCGGCCACCGGTCGCCGCGCCGACCGTCCCGCTGCCCGCGGGAGCCCTGGCCGCGCCGGGCGAGCCCCGCCCCGCGGAGCCGTCCGGGTCGCGCGTGACCGTCAAGGCCCATGTGCCTTAGGCCGCTGCGCCCGCCTGAGGTGTTTCCGCCGCGTCTAAGGACCCCCGCGGCCGGATAAGGCACCCTCTAAGGCGTTCCTCGGCACGGTGATGCCGTCACCTAAGCATTCGAAGGTCGATGACCCGACCTGAACTTCGGGAAGCTGCCCGATGTGGCCCAACCCCCTTGGAGACGAAGATAGGAGGCACAAAGAGAGAAGCACTTCCAAGGAGAAGCCACGATGTTCGCTCACGAACTGCAGCAGGCCCGCAACGCCGAACTCCGCCGCCGCGCCGAGGAGTGGCGGCTCGTCCAGGCCGCCAAGGCCGCCCGCACCGCCCAGCGCCGTACCCGCACCCAGGCGCGCCGCGTCCAGGCGCACTCCGCGGTACGCCAGGACGCCGAGGGGGTGCCTTCCTCCGATCGCTCCGGCGCGGGCCCCCTCGGCCGTGTGCACCAGATGATGCACCCGCACAGCACGGTATGACCGGTCAGCTAATCGGTGTCGCGGCGGGCGCCGGGCATGCCATGCTCGGCAAGGTGCAGACCCAGTCCCTCAGCCCCGAGTTCATCGGCCGCGACACCGAGCTGACCCGGCTCGCCGCCGTACTGGCAGCCGCCGACGGCGGCGCGCCGCAGGCGGTGCTCATCGGCGGCGAGGCGGGGGTCGGCAAGACCCGGCTCACCGAGGAGTTCATGGCGGCGGCCGGCGCCGCGGGCGCCGTCACCGCGATAGGCGGCTGCGTGGAGATCGGCGCGGAGGGGCTGCCCTTCGCGCCGGTCTCCACCGCGTTGCGCCACCTCTACCACCTGCTCGGCGCCGAGCTGACCCAGGCCGTCGCCGGACAGGAAGCCGAACTCGCCCGGTTGCTGCCCGAGTTGGGCGACAGCGGCGCCGGCCGCCGTGACCCGCACGACGAGGAGGGCCGGGTCCGGCTCTTCGAGCTCACCGCCCGCCTGCTGGAGCGGCTGGGCGCCGAGCGCACCCTCGTCGTGATCGTCGAGGACCTGCACTGGGCCGACCGCTCCACCCGCGAGCTGCTCGCCTACCTCTTCCGGTCGGTGCAGCACTCCCGGGTGCTGATCGCCGCCACCTACCGCAGCGACGACATCCACCGCCGGCACCCGCTGCGACCCTTCCTCGCCGAGACCGACCGGCTGCGTACCGTCGAGCGCATCGAGCTGAGCCGCTTCAGCCGTGACGAGGTCAGGCGCCAGCTCACCGCGATCCTCGCCGAGAGCCCCGTCGACGCCGTGGTCGACGACGTGTTCGCCCGCTCCGACGGCAACCCGTTCTTCGTCGAGGAACTGGCCTGCAGCATCCGCGGCGACTGCTTCACCGGCATCAGCGACTCGCTGCGCGACCTGCTGCTGGTCCGGGTCGAGCAGCTGAGCGAGTCCGCCCAGCGGGTCGCGAAGTTCGTCGCGGAGGGCGGCAACGCCGTCGAGTACCGGGTGCTGGCGGCCATCACCGGGATCGGCGAGGACGACCTGCTCGACGCGCTGCGCAGCGCGGTGAGCGCCAACATCCTGCTGCCCTCCGCCGACGGGGACGGCTACCGCTTCCGCCACTCCCTGGTCCGTGAGGCGGTCGGCGACGACCTGCTGCCCGGCGAGCGCAGCCGGATCAACCGCCGCTACGCCGAGGCGATCGAGGCCGACCCGTCGCTGGTCCGCGCCGACGAGCGCGCCGCCCGGCTGGCCAGTTTCTGGTACGCCGCGCACGACCCGGCCAAGGCGCTGCCCGCCGTGCTGCGCGCCGCCGTGGAAGCCCGTGACCGGCACGCCTACGCCGAGCAGTACCGGCTGCTGGAACGCGCGTTGGAACTGTGGGACGCCGCGCCCGCGGAGGTCCGCGACGCGCTGCGGCTCGTCGACTTCGCCGAGGCGTACGCCCCGCTCAGCCCCGCGGAGTACACGTCGGCGGCCGGGACCGGCGACCCCGACCGGCCCTTCCGCTTCCTCGACCTGCTCGCCGAGGTCACCGTCGCCGCCCGGCTCGGCGGCGAGCGCGAACGCGCCTACACGATGACGAAGCGCGCCCTGCGGCTGATCGAACTCGACGGCGACCAGGAGCCGTTGCGCGCCGCCTGGTTCTGGTCCCAGCGCTCCCGGCTGATCGAGGACCTGGGCCGCGGTGACGGCTGGGAGGAGCTGGGCCGGGCCCAGGAACTGGTCCGCGGCCTGCCGGCGTCGGCCGCGCACGCCGAGGTCCTCTCGCACACCGCCGGCTGGATCATGATCCACAACCCCAGTGAGGCGGGCATCGCCGCCGCCGAGCAGGCCGTCGACCTCGCCCGGCGAACCGGCGTGCGGGACACCGAGTTCCAGGCGCGGATCACCCTCGGCATCCTCCAGGCCGACTGCGGCGACGTCGACGGGGGCCTGGCCGAGATCGAGGACGTGCTGAAGCAGCTCGCGAAGCTGCCGCTGCCGAGCATCACCGCGCGCGCGTACGGCAACCTCGCCTCCGTCCTCGAAGGCGCCGGACGCTCCGGCGAGGCGGTGCGGGTGGCACGCGCCGGGCAGACCCTCGTGGACTCCCGGATCTCCGGGCCGACCCGGGCCTGGCTGCTGCTGGACGAGGGCGAGTCGCTGATCTCGCTCGGCCGCCTCACCGAGGCCGTACCCCGGCTCGCCGAGGCCAACCGGCTGGTGCAGACCGCCTATCTGAAGGCCGGCGGCGAACTGCTGCTCGGCCACGTCGCCCTCACCACCGGCGACATCGATGCCGCCGTCACGCACCACGCGGCAGCGGCCGAAGGGCTTCGCCGCGACACCCAGCCGCAGCACCAGCTCCCGCTGCTGAAGCTGGGCATGCAGGTCGCCCTCGCCCAGGGCAGGACCGCCGACGCCCGCGAGGAACTCGCGCGGGCGGTCCGGCACGGCTTCCCGCCCGGCTCGACCCGGTTCTCCTGGCCGATGATGGTGGCCGGTGCGGCGCTCGACCCGGAGACGGTACGCGCCGGCGCGGCGGAACTGCCCCGGCCCACCCCCCTGTGCGAGGCGTACGCGCTGCTGCTCGCGGCCGAACTCGACGGCGGGGAGCCCGCGTTGTGGGCCGCCGCCGAGGAGGCGTTCGCCGCCGAGGAGCGGCCGCTGGAACTGGCCGGCATCCGGCTGCGGCGCGCCGAGGCCCTGCTCGCGGCGGGCGGCCCCGGCGCGCGGGACGAGGCCGGCCGCCTGCTCGGCCTCGCCGACGGCATGGCCGCCGAAGCCGGCGCCGCGCCGCTCGGCGCGCGGATCGCCGCGCTCGCCCAGCGCGCCCGGCTGCGCACCACCCCCGAGGACCCCGCCGAGACCTTCGGTCTCACCGCCCGGGAGCGCGACGTGCTGCGCCTGGTGGCCGACGGCCGCACCAACCGGCAGATCGCCGAGGAGTTGTTCATCTCCCCGAAGACCGCGAGCGTCCACGTCTCCAACATCCTGGCCAAGCTCGCCGTCTCCACCCGCACCGAGGCCGCCGCCCTCACCCATCGCCTCCAACTCCTGCCGAAGGCGCGGTGACCCGAACTCGGTGACCCGAACGCGCCCTAAGAGACGGTGAGTTGGAGGATGCGGTCGTCGCCGGGGTGCGGGGTGCCGCGGTCGTCGGTGTTGCTGGTGGTGAGCAGCAGGGTGTGGTCGTCGAGGGCGACCACCGTGCGCAGCCGGCCGTACTTCCCGTTCAGGAAGGACTGGGGCGCGGCGGACGGCTTGGCACCGGCCAGCGGGATGCGCCACAGCCGCTCGCCCTTGAGGGAGGCCATCCAGATGCAGCCTGCGGCGTAGGCGACCCCGCTCGGCGACGCGACGTCGGTGTGCCACTGCTCGACCGGATCCACGAACCCCGGGTGGTGCGCGATCCCCTCGACCGTGGGCCAGCCGTAGTTCGCGCCCGGCCGGATCAGGTTCAGCTCGTCCCAGGTGTCCTGGCCGAACTCCGAGGCCCACAGCCGCCCTTGCGCGTCCCAGGCCAGGCCCTGGACGTTGCGGTGGCCGGGGGAGTAGACGAGCGAGCCGGGGGTGGGGTTGTCGGACGGCACCTGGCCGTCGGGCGTCATCCGCAGGATCTTCCCGCCGAGCGAGGACATGTTCTGGGCCAGCGCGCGCTGGCCGGTCTCGCCGGTCCCCGCGTAGAGGTCGCCGTCGGGGCCGAAGGCGATCCGGCCGCCGTTGTGGAGGGTGCCGGTGGGGATGCCGCGCAGGATCGTGTCCGGCGCGCCCAGTTGCTCGCCCTTGGGCCGGGACGGGTCGTACAGGAAGCTGGCGATGCGGTTGTCGGACTCGGTGGAGAAGTACGCGTACACCAGGTGGTCGGAGCCGTAGTCGGGGGAGATCGCCAGCCCGAGCAGGCCGTTCTCGCCGCCCTTGGTGTGGGTGACGCCGGGCACCAGGCCGATCTGGGTGACGCTGTGCGTCTTGGGGTCGACCCGCGAGATCCGGCCGGTGTCGCGCGCGCCGACCAGCAGGGTGCCGTCGGGGAGCTGGACCAGCCCCCAGGGCGCGCTGAGCCCGGTCGCGACGGTACCGGTGACCTTCACGGTGCCCTTCGCCGGCGGCGTGGACGTCGCGGCGGAGGGGGAGGCGGACCCGGAGGGCCCGGCGCCGCCGCTCGCGGGCGTCCGGCCGGACGTGGCGGATGCGGAGGGGCGCGCCAGGTTGGGCGACGCCGAGGAGGAGCACCCGCCGACCAGCAGCGCCGCCAGCAGCGCCGCGACCCACGCCCCGCCGCGTGCCGGCGTCCGTACGGACCTGCCGCAAGCCATCACCGTCAGCTCCCGCAACCGTCGACCGGGCAGCCCTGCCGTGCCCGGAGTCCCCGCGTCCTCGTCACCTTCGTCTCACCTTCGTCCAGGCAAGCACACCACACCCCGCGCCGGTGTCGCGCGCGTTCGCGATCAACCGGGGCAGGCGGCCCGGCCGGTGGGCGATCCGCCCCCTCCAGCCGGGTGGCCCGCGGCCTCGGGGACGCGCCTCCCCGGGACGGGCCGGCCGGCCGCGGGGTCAGTCCCACGACTCCTGGGCTGCGGGCAACTCCGCGATCTCCGCCAGGTCCGCCGCGGTCAGCGCGAGATCGGCCGCGGCCGCGTTCTCCGCCGCCCAGCGGGCCGTCTTCGTGCCGGGCACCGGCACCACGAAGGGTCCCTGCGCGAGCACCCAGGCGAGCGCGACCTGGGCCGCCGTCGCGTCATGCCGCGCGGCCACCCGGCGCAGGCCGGCCACGATCGGCTGGTTCGCGGCCATCATCTCCGCGGTGAACCGGGGATGCCTGGCCCGCAGGTCCTCGCGTTCGAAGCCCTCACCGGGGGTGAGGGTGCCGGTCAGGAAGCCGTTGCCGAGCGGCATCGCGGCCAGGAAGCCGACCCCGCGCGCCGCGCACCACGGCAGCAGCTCGGCCAGCGCCTCCGGCGCCCACACCGACAGTTCCGCCTGCACGCAGCCGACCGGGAAGACCTGCTGGGCCCGGGCCAGGTGGCGGATCGTCTCGTCGTGCAGCCGGTCGCCGCCGCGACCGCCCCTGACCCGCCCGCCGCGCGCGCCCACGGCGCACAGGCCCAGCGTGCGCACCTTGCCCGCGGCGACCAGCTCGGCCATCGCCCCCCAGGTCTCCTCGACCGGCACCTCGGGGTCGACCCGGTGCAGCTGGTAGAGGTCGATCGTGTCGGTCTGGAGCCGGCGCAGCGACGCGTCGCACGCCCTGCGGACGTACGACGGGCGGCCGTTGGCGACGAGGTGCTGCTCGCCGACCAGCAGCCCGCACTTGGTGGAGACGAACGCGTCCGCCCGCCGCTCCCGCAACACCCGCCCGAGCAGCAGCTCGTTGGTGAACGGGCCGTACATGTCGGCGGTGTCCAGCAGCGTCACCCCCGCGTCGAGCGCGGTGTGCACCGTCCGCAGCGAGGCCTCCCCGCTGCGCGGCACGCCGCCGCCCGCGCGCGACGTGCCGTACGCCCAACTCATCGGCATGCAACCGAGGCCGACCGCGCCCACGTCGAGCGCCGTGGCCCCGACCTTCCTGCGCTCCACCCGTCCCAACCTCCTCGCGCCGCCCCACTGTGCCATAGCCTCCTGACCATGACCGACACCACCCGAACCGACCGCACCCCAGGCCAGGACCCGTCCGCCGCCCGACCCACGGTGTGGCTGTCCCTGCCGCCGGACGAGATCGAGGGACTGCCCGACGCCTTCGACTACGTCCACTGGGACGGAGAGGACGACTTCCCCGCCGATCCTGCCGACGCCTCCTTCTACGTCGTCCCCTACATGAAGGGGCCGGTCGCCGGCGCGCGGCCGCTCGCCGCGATGCGCAACGTCAAGGTGGTGCAGACGCTCAGCGCCGGCGTCGACCACATCGCCCCCCACCTGGGGCAACTGCCGCCCGGCGTCCGGCTGTGCAACGCCCGCGGGGTGCACGAGGCCAGCACCGCCGAGCTCACCCTCACCCTCATCCTGTCCTCGCTGCGCGGCGTCCCCCGCTTCGTGCGCGGCCAGGACAACGAGAAGTGGTACGCGGGCTTCTACCCGGCGCTCGCCGACCGCCGCGTACTGATCGTCGGCTACGGATCGATCGGCGCGGCCGTCGAGGACCGGCTGGTGCCCTTCGAGTGCACGGTCGAGCGGGTCGCCCGCAGCGCGCGCCCCTCGCCGCGCGGCCCGGTGCACGCCATGGACGAGCTGCCCGGCCTGCTGCCGTCCGCGGACGTGGTGGTGCTCACCACCCCGCTGACCGAGCAGACCCGGGGCCTGGCCAACGCCCCGTTCCTGGCCGCGATGAAGGACGGCGCGCTGCTGGTGAACGTCGCGCGCGGGCCCGTGGTGGACACCAAGGCCCTGCTCGCGGAGACGGAGTCGGGCCGGCTGACGGCGGCACTCGATGTCACCGACCCCGAGCCGCTGCCGGCCGGCCACCCGCTCTGGCACGCGCCGGGCGTGCTGATCAGCCCGCACGTGGGCGGCAGCACCTCCGCGTTCCTGCCCCGTGCGAAGCGGCTGGTCGTCGGCCAGTTGCGGCGGTTCGCGGCCGGAACGCCGCTGGAGAACGTGGTCGCCGAGAGCTGAACGCGCCGGACGGCGGCCGGGCAGCGGCGGGACGGGAGTACGCTCCGGCCGACCCCTGACGGTTACGCACAGTAGGACGTCCCTATCCCAGAGTGACCAATCTGGTGTATCGTCGGCATACGGGGGCACGTCGTGACCGAACGGCCATGGGCGCGACGCTGCGAACGACGACTGGATGAGGGGGGCGGGCGATGCAGGACCCGAGGCGCGAGCCGATCACGCGGCGCCGGCGCACCGCGGCACACCGGACCGCGCCGTGAGCGCCGGAGAAGCCGTGCTCACCGCACCGCCGACCACCGCCGAGGACGACGGCCAGGCCGTCGGCCTGCTCCCGCAACTGCTGCTCGCCCTGGTCTGCGCCGGCTACACCACAGGCGCCACCCTCGGCTGGGGCCGTCATGAAATCGCCCTGGTCATGGGCGACTTCGGGCTCGCCGCGGCCGCCGCCGCGGCCAGCGTCTCCTCGCTGCTGTACGCACGCCGCGCGGCCGGCCCGCACCGCCCGGCCTGGCTGCTGTTCTCGTGCTCCTCGGCGATGACCGCGCTCGGCAACGGCATCTGGGGGTGGTACGAAGTGGTGCTGCGCCGCCCCGTGCCGCAGACCTCCGCCGCGGACTTCTGTTTCCTGATGTTCGCCCCACCCGCGATCATCGGACTCCTGGTGCTCGCCAAACGCCCGGTGACCAGGGCAGGTTGGGTGTGTCTGGCACTCGACACCTGGCTGATCGGCGGCTCGCTGCTCACCTTGTCATGGAGCCTGGCGCTGGCCCGCACCGCCACGATCGACGGGCCCAGCACCGCCCGAATGGCCCTGTCGCTGGCCTACCCGCTGCTGGACATCGTGCTGGTGAGCATGGTGCTCGCGCTGCACTTCCGGCGCGCCGGGGTCAACCGCGCCGCGGTCAACACCGCGATCGCCGCCCTCGCGCTCACCGTGCTGTGCGACGCGCTGTTCACCTCCCCGCTGCTGCGGGAGCACTACCGCTCGGGCCAGGTGCTCGACGCGGGCTGGTTCGCCGGCAGCCTGCTGCTGGCCTACGCCCCCTGGGTCGGTGCCCGGATGTCCGCCTCCCCGCACCCCCACCCGCCGCGCCGGGCCGGGGCCGCCACCCGCAAGGTCGCCACCTCCCTGACGGCCCTCACCCCGTACCTGGCCGCCGCGGTCTGCACCCTCGGCATCCTCTACAACGTGATCAACGGGCAGAAGTGCGACCGCGTGGTCCTGCTCACCGGCTGCACCGTGGTGATGGCCCTGGTGGTCCGGCAGGGCATCATGCTGCTCGACAACATCGCGCTGACCCAGGAACTGGCCCAGAAGGAGAACCACTTCCGCTCCCTGGTGCAGGGGTCGAGCGACGTCATCATGATCGCCGCGCCCACCGGCGTGCTGCGGTACGTCAGCCCCGCCGCCCAGGGGGTCTACGGCCGGGACCCGGAGGAGATGGTCGGCACCGAACTTGCCGCCCACATCCACCCGGACGACCTGGGCCGGGTCCTGCACGAGGTGCGCCGCTTCCTGGCCGCCCCGCCCGGCGACGAACCGTCCACCCGCATCGAGTGCCGGATCCGTGCCGACCGCATCGAGCGCCCTGACCGTCCCGACCGGCCCGACCGTCCCGGTGTCCGGCACGGCTGGCTGGACATCGAGTCCAGCGTCACCCGCTACCAGGGCGGCCTGATCTTCAACAGCCGCGACATCACCGAACGCGTCCGGCTGCAGGCCCAGTTGCAGCACAACGCGTCGCACGACCCGCTCACCGACCTGCCCAACCGCGCCCTGTTCCTGGAGCGGCTCGGCCGGGCCGTCGGCGGCCGCCGCGCCGGCGACGCCCGGACCGCCGTGCTGTACGTCGACCTCGACGGGTTCAAGGCGGTCAACGACACCGTCGGCCACCAGGCCGGCGACGACCTGCTCGTGCAGGCCGCGCGGCGGCTGCGCGCGACCCTGCGCTCCAGCGACGTCGCGGCCCGACTCGGCGGCGACGAGTTCGCCGCGCTCATCTCCGGCCCGGAAGGCGCCACCGCCGCCTCCCCGGCCCCGTACCCGGCGCACCCCCACCCCGGGCACCCCGGCCACCCCGCCGACCGCTTCGTGTTCGGCGCGCACGGCCCGATCCCCGCGCCCCGCACGGCCACCGCGGACCCGCCGAAACCGGGCCCGCGGCCCACCGTCGAGGAGCGGATCCGCGACATCGCCGACCGGCTGCGCACCGCGCTGTCCGAGCCCTATCGGGTCGACGGCATCGAGGTCCGGGTCGGCGCCAGCATCGGCATCGCGTTCGCCGAGCCCGGCGCCGCCCCCGGCGAGGTGATGCGCCACGCCGACCTGGCGATGTACCGGGCCAAGCAGTCCGGCAAGGGCCGGGTGGAGCTGTACGCGCCGCGGCTGCAGGCCGAGGCCGTGCGCCGGACCGAGCTGGCCGGCCGGGTCAGGACCGCCCTGGACAACGGCGACTTCACCCTGCTCCACCAGCCCGTCGTGGAGCTGTCCGGCGGCCGGATCACCGGCGTCGAGGCGCGCGCCCGCTGGCGCACCCCGCAGGGCATACTCTTCACCCCAGCGGAGTTCCTGTACCCCGGTGACGGCGCCGAGCGCGACTTAGAGACCGCGCGGCTGTTCGACCACCTGCTCGACCAGGCCGTCGAACAGGCCGCGCTCCGGTACGGCGCCGGCCATCGTGTCCCGGTGACCGTACGGCTGTCGGCTCGCCGCCTGCTGCACCGCGACCCGCCCGCCACCGGCATCGAGCACCTGCTCGCCCGGCACGAGCTGCCGCCCAGCGGCCTGGTGGTCGAGCTGGCCGGCGACGACCCGCGGATCGCCCCGGAGGAGCTGGAGCGCCGGCTGACCTGCCTGCGCCGGCTCGGGGTGCGGATCGCGCTCGGCGGCTTCGCCGCGGGATACGGCTCGCTGGGCGCCCTGCGCACCCTGCCGGTCGACGTGATCAAACTCGACCGCGCCTTCACCGACGGCGTCGTCGAGTCCACCCGGCTGCACAAGATCACCCGGGGCCTGCTCGGCATCGCCGCCGACCTCGGCATCCGCACCGTCGCCGACGGCATCGACCGCCCCGAGCAGGTCCAGGCGCTGCGCGAGATGGGCTGCGCGCACGGCGTGGGGATGGCCTTCTCCGGCCCGCTCGACGAGCACCACCTGCGCGGCTCGCTGACCCGCGGCGGCTACCCGGTATGTTCGAATGCTGAGACGCCCGTCCCACCGGCTTGACACCCGGATGGGGACGGGAGGAAGGTCAGGGCCATGCGCACCCGAATTCTCGTACTTGGACAGCGCGCCGGCTGACCGAGGCATCCTCCGCCTCGCACCGCACCGGCGCGCTCCCCTCGCTTGCCTCACGGCACGAGGGGTTTTTTGTTGTCCGGCACCGGTTCCACAGCAAACCCTCATCTTCGAGAGAAGAGAACGCAGATGACCGAGCAGGCCACCGGGTCCCACCACCCGCAGCGGAACCGCAGCGCGGTGCCCGCCGCCCCCGCGGAGCGCATGACTGGTGCACAGGCCCTCATCCGCTCCCTCGAGGCCGTCGGCGCCGACACGGTATTCGGCATCCCCGGCGGGGCGATCCTGCCGGCGTACGACCCGCTGATGGACTCGTCGAAGGTCCGCCACGTGCTGGTCCGCCACGAGCAGGGTGCCGGGCACGCCGCCACCGGTTACGCGCAGGCCACCGGCAAGGTGGGGGTGTGCATGGCCACCTCGGGCCCCGGCGCGACCAACCTGGTCACCCCGATCGCCGACGCGCACATGGACTCCGTGCCGATCGTCGCGATCACCGGCCAGGTCGCCTCGAAGTCCATCGGCACCGACGCGTTCCAGGAAGCGGACATCTGCGGCATCACCCTGCCGATCACCAAGCACAACTTCCTGGTCACCGACCCGGACGAGATCCCGCGCACCATCGCCGAGGCGTTCCACATCGCGGGCACCGGCCGCCCCGGCCCGGTGCTGGTCGACATCGCCAAGGACGCCCTGCAGAACCAGACCAGCTTCAGCTGGCCGCCGCAGCAGGACCTGCCCGGCTACCGCCCGGTGACCAAGCCGCACGCCAAGCAGATCCGGGAGGCCGCGCGGCTGATCAACGAGGCCCGCCGCCCGGTGCTCTACGTCGGCGGCGGCGTGCTCAAGGCCCGCGCCACCGCGGAACTGCGTATCCTCGCCGAGCTGACCGGCGCCCCCGTCACCACCACCCTGATGGCGCTGGGCGCGTTCCCCGACAGCCACCCGCAGCACGTCGGCATGCCCGGCATGCACGGCGACGTCTCCGCGGTCACCGCACTGCAGAAGTCGGACCTGATCATCGCGCTCGGTGCCCGCTTCGACGACCGCGTCACCGGCCGGCTGGACACCTTCGCGCCGCACGCGAAGATCGTGCACGCCGACATCGACCCGGCGGAGATCTCCAAGAACCGGGTCGCCGACGTGCCGATCGTGGGGGACGCCCGCGAGGTGCTCGCCGACCTGATCGTCGCCGTCCAGGCCGACCACGAGGCCGGCCACCGCGGCGACTACACCGACTGGTGGCGGCAGCTGTCCTTCTGGCGCAACACCTACCCGCTCGGCTACGAGGTGCCCGACGACGGCAGCCTCTCCCCGCAGCAGGTCATCGAGCGGATCGGTGAACTCGCCCCCGAGGGCACCCTGTTCGCGGCCGGCGTCGGCCAGCACCAGATGTGGGCGGCCCAGTTCATCAAGTACGAGCAGCCCGGCACCTGGTTCAACTCCGGTGGCGCCGGCACCATGGGCTACGCGGTGCCCGCCGCGATGGGCGCGAAGGCCGGCCGGCCCGACGCCACGGTCTGGGCGATCGACGGCGACGGCTGCTTCCAGATGACCAACCAGGAACTGGTCACCTGCGCGCTGAACAACATCCCGATCAAGGTCGCCATCATCAACAACGGCGCCCTCGGCATGGTCCGCCAGTGGCAGAACCTCTTCTACGGTGAGCGGTTCTCCAACACGGTGCTGCACTCCGGCGCCGAGAGAGTGCCCGGCTCCACCCAGGGCGTCGGCTCCATCCGGAACCACGGCACCCGGGTGCCGGACTTCGTCAAGCTCTCCGAGGCGATGGGCTGCGTGGGCCTGCGCTGCGAGTCCGCCGCCGAGCTCGACGCCGTCATCGCCAAGGCGAACGAGATCAACGACCGCCCCGTCGTGGTGGACTTCATCGTGCACGAGGACGCCATGGTCTGGCCGATGGTGGCGGCCGGCACGTCCAACGACGAGATCATGGCGGCCCGCGACGTCCGCCCGGACTTCGGCGACGGCATGGAGGACTGACGCACGAGCTCCCGTAGTGGGCGGCCGACGAAACGAGGCGGCCCGCGGACGGAGTGAGCAGGAGGTCCGACCCGAGAACCGGCAGACCTGACGCCCGACGAAGGAACCTGAATCCATGTCCAAGCACACCCTCTCCGTCCTGGTGGAGAACAAGCCGGGCGTCCTGGCCCGGATCACCGCACTGTTCTCCCGCCGGGGCTTCAACATCGACTCGCTCGCGGTCGGCACCACCGAGCACCCGGAGATCTCGCGGATCACCATCGTCGTCAACGTGGTCGATCAGTTGCCGCTCGAACAGGTCACCAAGCAGCTCAACAAGCTGGTCAACGTGCTGAAGATCGTCGAGCTCGACCCGGCCGCGGCGATCGCCCGCGAGCTGGTCCTGGTGAAGGTGCGGGCCGACAACGAGACCCGCTCGCAGATCGTGGAGATCGTGCAGCTCTTCCGCGCCAAGACCGTCGACGTCTCCCCGGAGGCCGTCACGGTCGAGGCCACCGGCGGCGCCGACAAGCTGGAGGCCATGCTCAAGATGCTGGAGCCGTTCGGCATCAAGGAGCTGGTCCAGTCCGGCACCATCGCGGTCGGCCGCGGCGCCCGGTCCATCACCGACCGCAGCCTGCGCGCGCTGGACCGCTCCGCGTGATCCCACCGGCGGACCGTCCCGCGCGACCCGCGTGACCCACCCCTGAACCGCGGTGCCCGCAGCGATCCGCATGGCGAGACCCCGCATCCCCCCTCCGCCCACCCGTCGTACGGTGGGCCGTACCAACCGATCCAAGGAGAGACCAGAAGTGGCCGAGCTGTTCTACGACGACGATGCCGACCTGTCCATCATCCAGGGCCGCAAGGTCGCGGTCATCGGCTATGGCAGTCAGGGCCATGCCCACGCGCTGTCGCTGCGTGACTCCGGTGTCGATGTGCGCGTCGGTCTGCATGAGGGTTCCAAGTCCAAGGCGCAGGCCGAGGAGCAGGGTCTGCGGGTGGTGACGGTGGCCGAGGCCGCGTCCGAGGCCGACGTCATCATGATCCTGGTGCCGGACCCGATCCAGGCGCGTGTGTACGAGGAGTCCATCAAGGACAACCTGAAGGACGGTGACGCGATCTTCTTCGGTCACGGCCTGAACATCCGCTTCGGCTTCATCAAGCCGCCGGCGGGTGTGGACGTGTGCATGGTCGCGCCGAAGGGTCCGGGTCACCTGGTGCGCCGGCAGTACGAGGAGGGTCGTGGTGTGCCGTGCATCGTGGCGGTCGAGCAGGA
>NZ_FNVU01000021.1 GCF_900107965.1 Actinacidiphila yanglinensis
CGACGCGTTCGCGGAGGTGGACGAGGATTTCGGGGATGTTGATGGCGACGGGGCAGACGTCGTAGCAGGCGCCGCAGAGGGTGGAGGCGTAGGGGAGGGAGGCGGTGTGGGGGGTGGTGGTGCCGTGGAGTTGGGGGGTGAGGATGGCGCCGATGGGGCCGGGGTAGGGGGAGTTGTAGGCGTGTCCGCCGGCGCGTTCGTAGACGGGGCAGACGTTGAGGCAGGCGGAGCAGCGGATGCAGCGGAGGGCTTGGCGGCCGGTGGTGTCGGCGAGGGTGTCGGTGCGTCCGTTGTCGAGGAGGATGAGGTGGAAGGTGGTGGGGCCGTCGTTGTGGGTGGTGCCGGTCCACATGGTGGTGTAGGGGTTCATGCGTTCGGCGGTGGAGGAGCGGGGGAGGGTTTGGAGGAAGATTTCGAGGTCTTGGAAGGTGGGGATGATTTTTTCGATGCCGACGATGGAGATGAGGGTGTCGGGGAGGGTGAGGCACATTCTGCCGTTGCCTTCTGATTCGACGACGACGAGGGTGCCGGTTTCGGCGATCATGAAGTTGGCGCCGGAGATGGCGATTTTGGTGGTGAGGAATTTTTCGCGGAGGTGGAGGCGGGCGGCTTCGGCGAGGTCGGTGGGGGTGTCGGTGAGGTGGGGTGGGGCGGGTCGGCCGTGGTCGGCCATGTGGTGGGTGAAGATGTCGCGGATTTCGGTGCGGTTTTTGTGGATGGCGGGGACGAGGATGTGGGAGGGGGTGTCGTTGTCGAGTTGGACGATGAGTTCGGCGAGGTCGGTTTCGACGGGGTGGATGCCGGCTTGTTCGAGGGCGTGGTTGAGGCCGGTTTCTTGGGTGGTCATGGATTTGACTTTGAGGACTTCGGTTTCGCCGGTGGCGTGGATGAGGGTGGTGGCGATGTGGTTGGCTTCGTCGGCGTTTGTGGCCCAGTGGACGGTGCCGCCGGCGGTGGTGACGGCTTGTTCGAGTTGGAGGAGGTAGTGGTCGAGGTGGTGGAGGGTGTGGTCTTTGATGGTGGCGCCGGCGGTGCGGAGTTGGGGCCAGTCGGGGAGTTCGGCGATGGCGGTGGCGCGTTTGGTGCGGATGGTGTGGGTGGCGTGGGTGAGGTTGGCGCGGAGTTGGGTGTTGTGGGTGGAGGTGTGGGCGGCCTGGGGGAAGGTGGGCATGCCCAGGTCGGTGGGGTTCATTGGGGGGCTCCTGTGGGTGTCGGGGGTGTGTAGGGGTGTTGTTCGGTGGAGGCGAGGATTTCGGCGAGGTGGAGGGTGTGGAGGGTGTGGTGGGGGGTGTGGGTGTGGTTGAGGATGCCGTTGAGGTGCATGAGGCAGGAGTTGTCGGCGCCGGCGAGGGTGGTGGCGCCGGTGTTGAGGGCGTGGCGGATTTTGTCGTGGCCCATGGCGAGGGAGACGTCGGGGTTTTTGATGGCGAAGGTGCCGCCGAAGCCGCAGCATTCGTCGGCGGCGTCGAGTTCGCGTAGGTCGAGGCCGCGGACGGCTTGGAGGAGGGTGCGGGGGCGGTGGCCGAGGCCGAGCATGCGCAGGCCGTGGCAGGAGGGGTGGTAGGTGACGGTGTGGGGGAAGTAGGCGCCGACGTCGGTGACGCCGAGGATGTCGATGAGGAATTCGGTGAGTTCGTAGGTGCGGGGGGTCAGGGAGGCGGCGGCGTCGGCGAGTTGGGTGCCGCGGCCTTCTGCGTGGGCTTTGGCGCCGATGCGGGGGTAGTTGTCGCGGATCATCGCGGCGCAGGAGCCGGAGGGGGTGACGATGTAGTCGTAGCCGTGGAAGGCGTGGGCCATCCGGCGGACGAGGGGTTCGGTCTCGTGGCGGTAGCCGGTGTTGAACTGGGGTTGTCCGCAACAGGTCTGGGCGGGCGGGAAATCCACCTCCACCCCCAACCGCTCCAGCAGGGTCACCACGGCCCGCCCGGTGTCCGGGTAGAGGAGGTCGTTGACGCAGGTCACGAAGAGGGCCACGCGCAGGGGGCCTTCTTGGCGCGCCGCGCCGCCGCTCGGTTCTCGATCACGCATGCGCTCATCCTGCCCCAGCCCCGCGCACCAGGGGAAGGATACATCCGATGTCTATCGGTGGGGTCGGCCCGTGAGAGCGGGTGGACTCCGGCGGGAGCTCCGCCGAACGCAGGCTGAACGGCGCCGCTGGACCACCGTCGGGCCGCCACCGGATCACGGGCCACCACCCGATCGCCGCCGGAACGGGGCCGCCGGAGCGCTCAGCGGGCAGGCAACGGCACCGCCGCCGGGACGGACCGCCCGGGCGCGGCGCCCGTGCCCCCGCCTCCACCCGCCAGCAGAGTTCGGATCTCGCGCACCGCGCCGCGCCCCGCCCGGTTGGCCCCGATCGTGCTCGCCGAGGGCCCGTAGCCCAGCAGGTGCACTCGCGGATCCTTCACCACGCGGGTGCCGTCCAGCCGGACGCCTCCGCCCGCCTCGCGCAGCCGCAGCGGCGCGAGGTGGTCCAGCGCCGCGCGGAAACCGGTCGCCCACAGGATGACGTCCGCGTCCAGCGTCCGGCCGCCGTCCCAGGCCACGCCGTGCGGCGTGATCCGGTCGAACATGGGCTCGCGGCGCAGGACGCCCCGCGCCTGCGCCGCGAGCACCGCCTCGGTCGCCGCCAGCCCGGTCACGCTCACCACGCTCTGCGGCGGCAGCCCCGCCCGGACCCGGTCGTCCACCCGGGCCACCACCGAGCGGCCCCACTCCTCGTCGAACGCCATGTCCCGGAAGACCGGCGGCCGCCTCGTCACCCAGGTGGTGCGGGCCGCGCCGCCCGGCTCGTTCAGCTCCATCAGCAGCTGCACGGCCGAGGTGCCGCCGCCCACCACGACGACGTGCAGCCCGGCGAACTCCGCCGCGCTGCGGTACCCCGCGGTGTGCAGCTGCCGCCCGAGAAAACCCTCCTGGCCCGGGTAGTACGGCAGGAACGGCCGGTCCCACGTGCCGGTCGCGTTCAGCAGCGCCCGCGCCGACCAGGTGCCGCGGTCCGTCTCCACCCGCATCCGCCCGCCGGTGCCCTCGCGCACCGCGATCACGTCGGCGGGGCGCAGCACCCGCAGGTCGAACGCCTCCTCGTACCGCCGGAAGTACTCCCCGACCACCTGGGACGACGGCAGGTCCGGGTCGCCGCCCGCCCATTCCATGCCCGGCAGCGCGTGCACCCGGTGCGCCTTGCCGTAGGTCAGCGAGGGCCAGCGGAACTGCCAGGCGCCACCCGGCCCGGGGGAGTGGTCGAACACCACGAAGTCCGTGCCGCTGCGCAGGCCCGCGCGGGTCAGGAAGTAGCCCGCGGACAGCCCGGCCTGCCCCGCGCCGACCACGGCCACGTCGATCTCCGCAGGGGCCGGGGTCGCCACGGGACCGCCCTCCGCGGCCGGGCCGCCCTGTTCCGCGAGGCGGCGCTCCGTACCCAGATCGTCCATGCCTCTGCCAACCGGTGCCGGCGGCGATTGCTTCCCGCGCGGCGGCTGCCGGAAGGCGACCGGGCGCCGCCCGGGCCCGGCGAAAGGCGAGGTCGGCCGCGGACGCGTGGATTCAGCGAGCCGCGGGCCGGTGCTCGTCCGCTGCCCTGGGGCGATCGAGCGGGCTCCCGGCGGAGGAGGGGACCAGGCACGGCTCCGAGGCCCATCGCCGCAGGCGGGACACGCGCGCGGCGGCCTCCTCGAGACGGGCGACGGGGAGGTCGCCGTCGCCGACGGCCCGCGCGGTGGCGGCGTGGATCGCGTCGCGTACCCCCGGCCCGCTGCCCGGGCCCAGCCGGATGAGGTCCGCCCCGGCGATCCAGGCGAGGACGGCGGCACCGGGCGCGCCCCAGCCGTCGACGATGGTCGGTTCGTCGAGGGGGGCGCTCAGCACGACGCCGCTGTAGCCGAGTTCGCCGCGCAGCACCCCGCTGATCGTGTGGCCGCTCACCGTGGCAGGGACGCCGGCGGAGATCGCGCGGACGCCCGCGGCCGCCGCCTCCGCGAAGGGCCGCAGGTTCCCGGAGCCGGTGAAGGGTCCCAACGCCGCGGCCACACCGTGGGCCTGGAGGTCGGACACGAAGTCGCGGGTTCCGTCCGCCCGCGGGTCCGGTCCCACGCCGAGGTGCAAGTTCGCCCCCACCGCCATCAGTTCCGCGGCGGCGGCGCTTCCGTTCTGCGTCCCGTTCTGCGTTCCGCCCCGCGGCCCGGGGTGACCGGTGAGCGCGTCCGGCACGGCGGCCCGCACCGCGTCCGAGGCGGCCCGGGCGGCGGTCCCGTCCGCGTGCACCGCGACGCCCGGGGTGCCTCTCTCCAGCCCGCGCAGGATCCACTCCGGCAACTCCGGGGCGCCGCCCCGCACGGACGGCAGCAGGCACGAGTCGACCAGTACCGCGAGCCGGTGCAGCGTGTTCACGTACGGGTCCCCCTTCGGGGCGCGGCAGTCGGCGATCCCCCGAATGGTACAGACCAATATGCGGCCGGGGCAACGTGTCCGGCTCCGCGTCCCCCTCCGCCCGCCGCGGCACCGCACGCGTACCGAGGTCCGGCGCGGGTGGCCGCGCGCGGCGACGCCCCGGTGGCGGTCGTGTGCGCGGCTCCCGGAGGTGCGTGGGCCACCATGGGGACATGGCCGAACGATTTGGAACCCGCGTCATCGACATCCATACCGGCAGGCAGGAGGCCGTGCACGATCTGACGGGCGCCTGCGAGGAGTTCCTGCGGGAGGCGGCGCAGGGGCGGGACGGGCTGTTCAACGTCTTCGTGCCGCACGCCACCGCCGGAGTGGCCGTCATCGAGACCGGCGCGGGCAGTGACGACGACCTGCTCGCCCTGCTGCGCGACCTGCTGCCCGCCGACGACCGCTGGCGGCACCGGCACGGCAGCCCCGGGCACGGGCGCGACCACGTGCTGCCCGCGCTCGTCCCCCCGCACGCCACGCTGCCGGTGCTCGGCGGGCGGCTCGAACTGGGCACCTGGCAGTCGGTGGTCCTGGTCGACACCAACGTCGACAACCCGCGCCGCCAGGTCCGGTTGACCTTCATGGCGGCCGGGTGAGAGGGCGGTAATGCACCGGCTCCGGCACGGCGGCATTGAGGGCGGGCCGCTGGATCGGGTGACTGTCTGGGGGTAGTATCCCAGCGGAGTTCAAAAGGGCGGTGTGACGCGGGGGTAGCTGGTCGTGGCAGCGGGCACGGTAATAAGTTTTGACGCGGTCAAGGGGTACGGGTTCATCTCGCCGGAAACGGGCACGGAGGACGTTTTTCTCCATGTCAACGATTTCCCCGGAGGCAAGCATCTCCTGCAGGTGGGCTCGGTGGTGGAATTCGAGGTGGAGAACGGCGACCGCGGGCCGAAGGCCACCGGGGTGCGCCTCGTCCATCAGCCCGGCGAGGGCCAGGTCCACGCCGGGTTCTCCGACGCGGGGCCGGCGGTGGGCGGCCTTTCACGTACGGGCCCCGCAGCGCCCGCAGCGCCCGGAGCGCCCGGCGTCGGGGCGTACCAACAGGAGCTCACCGAGGCGCTGATGGCGGCCGACGCCCAGTTGACGGCCCAGCAGATCCTCCGGATCCGGTCGGCCGTCGTGGAGGTCGCCCGCCGGCGCGGGTGGGTTCAGGGCTGACCGGGCCGGCCTCGCCGGTGACCGCCGCGCGTACCGGTGGCCCGTTCCGGCCTCTGCCGACGGAGCCCGCACGCACGGCCGTTGGGCGGGCGTCCATCCGTTCCCGGTCCCGCTGCCGCGCGGACCCCTGAGAATGTCCCGACCGGTCCCGGTCGTTCGCTGTCAATTGCCGTTGTTCGCCGTCGTCATTCGGTTGTCGAATCGTGCGCAAGAAAGGAAGGGTGCATCATGCCGGTGGAGACGTTCGAATTCCAGGTGGAAGCACGTCAGCTCCTGCAGATGATGATCCACTCGATCTATTCGAACAAGGACGTGTTCCTGCGGGAACTCATCTCCAACGCCTCCGACTCGCTCGACAAGTTGCGGCTGGAGGCACTCCGGGACGACTCGCTCGGCGCCGACGTGTCCGATCTCCATATCGAGCTCGAAGTCGACGAGAAGGCGCGCACGCTGACGGTCCGGGACACCGGCATCGGCATGTCCTACGACGAGGTCGTCAAGCTGATCGGGACGATCGCGGACTCCGGGACCGCGAAGTTCCTGCGGGATCTCAAGGAGAGCGACGACCCCGCGCGGTCCTCGGCCGCGGAGAATCTCATCGGCCAGTTCGGCGTCGGCTTCTATTCCAGCTTCATGGTGGCCGACGAGGTCACCCTGCTGACCCGGCGGGCGGGCGAGACCCAGGGCTCCCGGTGGGCGTCCGACGGCGCGGGCACCTACACGATCGAGGCCGTGGACGACGCCCCCCAGGGCACCTCGGTCACGCTGCGGCTCAAGCCCGAGGACGTCGACGACAAGCTCTACGACTACACGTCCCGGTACAAGCTCAGGGAGATCGTCAAGCGGTACTCCGACTTCATCTCGTGGCCGATCAGGATGGCGGCGGTGCCGCTCCCGGCAGGCGGGGACGACACGGACACCGAGGCAGGCACGGACGGCGACGCCCCCACCCCCGCGCCCGAGACGCTCAACTCGATGAAGGCGCTGTGGGCGCGCCCGCGGGCCGAGGTCTCCGACGAGGAGTACCACGAGCTGTACAAGCGCATCAGCCACGACTGGGTCGACCCGCTGGAGACGATCCTGCTCCAGGCGGAGGGCACCTTCGAGTACCAGGCGCTGCTCTTCGTCCCCTCCCGCGCACCCCAGGACCTCTACACCCAGGGGTACGTCAACGGCCTCCAGCTCTACGTGAAGCGTGTCTTCATCATGGGCGACTGCGAGGCGCTGCTCCCGTCGTACCTGCGCTTCGTCAAGGGCGTGGTGGACGCCCAGGACCTCTCGCTCAACGTGTCCCGCGAGATCCTCCAGCAGGACCGGCAGATCCAGCTCATGCACCGGCGGCTGGCCAAGAAGGTGCTGTCGACCATCCGCGAGATGATGACCGGATCCCCGGAGCGGTACGCCACGCTCTGGCGGGAGTTCGGCCGCGTCATCAAGGAGGGGCTGCTGAGCGACCGGGACAACTCCGAGGCGATCCTCGGCATCTCCTCGTTCGCCTCGACGCACGACCCCTCCGAACCCACCACGCTGCGGCAGTACGCGGAGCGGATGGGCGAGGGCCAGGAGCACATCTACTACATGACCGGGGACTCCCGGCAGACCATCGAGAACTCGCCGCACATCGAGGCCTTCAAGGCCAAGGGTGTGGAGGTGCTGCTGCTGACCGACCCGGTCGACGAGGTGTGGGTCGAGGCGGTCCCCGAGTTCGACGGCAAGGCGCTGCGGTCCGTGGCCAAGGGCGAGGTCGACCTCGACTCCGAGGAGGACCGCAAGGAGACCGAGACCCGGCGCGAGCAGCAGCGGGACGAGTTCGCCGGGCTGCTGGAGTGGATGACGGAGCGGCTGAGCGAGAGCGTCAAGGAGGTGCGGCTGTCCTCCCGGCTCACCGTCTCACCGGCCTGCGTCGTCTCGGACACCGACGCCGTGACGCCCGCGCTGGAGAACCTGTACCGGGCCATGGGCCAGGAGGTGCCGCACGTCAAGCGCATCCTCGAACTCAACCCCGGGCACCCGCTGGTCACCGGCCTGAACAAGGTGCACGCAGCCAACGCAACCAACGCAGCCAACGGCGCGAGCGGAGCGGACGGGCAGAACGGTGCCGACGGAGGAGCGGCCGAGGTCGCCGAACTCCTCTACGACCTGGCGCTGCTCGCCGAGGGCGGGGCCCTCGACGACCCGTCACGGTTCGTCCGGGCCGTGGCCGACCGCCTGGAGCGCACCCTCTAGCCGCGACGGTGTGCGCCCGGTCGACACACCGTCGGCCGGGCGCACACCGACGGCAGACCCTAGGTGCCGAGCACCTCGTCCAGGTCGTAGCCCACCGGCTCCTCCAGTTGCGCGTACGTGCACTGGTCCGGCTCGCGGTCCGGGCGCCAGCGGCGGAACTGGGCGGTGTGGCGGAACCGGTTGCCCTGCATGTGGTCGTAGGCGACCTCCACGACGCGCTCGGGGCGCAGCGGCACCCACGAGAGGTCCTTCTTGCCGGTCCAGCGGCTCGGCCCGCCCGGCAGCCGGTCGGCGGCCTGGGCCTCCTCGCTGGCCCACTCCTGCCACGGGTGACCCTCGGCGGACTCCATCCGCAGTGGCGCGAGTTCCTCCATGAGCGCCTTGCGCCGGGCCATCGGGAAGGACGCGCAGACCCCGACGTGCTGGAGCCGGCCGTCCCCGTCGTACAGGCCGAGCAGCAGGGAGCCGACCACCGGCCCGCTCTTGTGCGGCCGCAGCCCGGCCACCACGCAGTCCGCGGTCCGCTCGTGCTTCACCTTCACCATGGCCCGCGCCCCTGGCTGGTACGGCAGCTCGCGCGGCTTGGCGACGACGCCGTCCAGGCCCGCGCCCTCGAACTGCTCGAACCACCGGCGCGCCACGGCCAGATCGTCGGTGGCCGGCGTGACGTGCACCGGGGCGGCCGCGTCGCGCAGCGCCACCACCAGCGACTCCCGGCGTTCGTGCTGGGGCACCTCCAGCAGCGAGGCGTCGTCCAGTGCCAGCAGGTCGAACGCCACGAAGCTGGCCGGTGTCACCTCCGCCAGATGGCGGACCCGCGAGTCGGCCGGGTGGATCCGTTCCAGCAGCGCGTCGAAGTCCAGCCGCCCGCCTCCGGCGATCACGATCTCCCCGTCCAGCACGCAGCGTGGCGGCACCTGCGCCCGCAGCGCCGCGACCAGCTCGGGGAAGTAGCGGGTCAGCGGCTTGCCCGAGCGGCTGCCCAGCTCCACCTCGTCGCCGTCGCGGAAGACGATCGCCCGGAAGCCGTCCCACTTCGGCTCGTACAGCATGCCCGGCGGCACCGCCGCCGCGGACTTCGCCAGCATCGGCCGCACCGGCGGCATCACGGGAAGGTCCATGCCCGGATTCTCCGCCGTCCGGACGCCGGGCGCCCGCCGAACGGAAGGTCCGGGCCGTGCGCGCGGGGAGCCGCGGTGCGGGGCGGCGCGGTGGTGCGGGGCGGGCGGGAACACGCCGCCTCCGCCGGCGGGCGTGCCCCGCGGATGCGGCTTAGCGTGAGGGGCATGGCAGAGGCGCTGGAACTGACGGTCGGCGAGCGCACGGTCCGCGTGTCCAACCCGAACAAGGTGTACTTCCCGGAGCGCGGGTTCACCAAGGCCGACGTGGTCCGCTACTACCTGAGCGTCGGGGACGGCATCCTGCGCGTGCTGCGGGACCGGCCCACCACCCTGGAGCGGTACCCCGACGGCGTCGGCGGCGAGTCGTTCTTCCAGAAGCGCGCGCCGAAGAACCTGCCCGACTGGATCCCGACCGGCCGGATCTCCTTCCCCAGCGGCCGGCACGCCGACGAGATCTGCCCCACCGAGACCGCCGCCATCGCCTGGGCGGCCAACCTCGGCTGCCTGACCTTCCACCCCTGGCCGGTGCGCCGTGGCGACACCGAGCACCCCGACGAGCTGCGCATCGACCTCGATCCGCAGCCCGGCACCGACTTCGGCGACGCGGTGCGCGCCGCCCACCGGCTGCGCGAGGTGCTGGACGGCCTGGGCCTGACCGGCTGGCCCAAGACCTCCGGCGGCCGCGGCCTGCACGTCTTCGTGCCGATCGCCCCCGAGTGGACCTTCGTGCAGGTCCGCCGCTCGGCGATCGCGGTCGCCCGCGAGCTGGAGCGGCGCGACCCCGGCCACATCACCACCGCGTGGTGGAAGGAGGAGCGCGGCGCGAAGATCTTCGTCGACTACAACCAGACCGCCCGTGACCGCACCATCGCCAGTGCCTACTCGGTACGCCCCCGCCCGCACGCCCCCGTCTCCGCGCCGCTCCGCTGGGAGGAGCTGGACAGCGCGGTGCCGGCCGACTTCGACCTGGCCACCATGCCCGCGCGGTACGCGGAGGTCGGCGACCTGCACGCCGACATGGAGGAACACGCGTTCCGGCTCGACGCGGCCCTGGAGCTCGCCGCGCGCGACGAGGCCGAGCACGGCCTGGGCGACCTGCCCTACCCGCCGGACCACCCGAAGATGGCCGGCGAGCCGAAGCGGGTGCAGCCGAGCCGGGCGAAGAAGGCCCCCGAGCAGTAGCGGCGGGGACGTCCGTCACGCCGGGGACGTCCGTCACGTCGGGTACGGCCGGGCGGTGACCCGGGCCAGGAGGCACCTCGGCCCGGGTCACGTCGGGTGCCTCAGTCGAACGTCTCCACGAACTCCTCGGGAGGGCCCAGTTCCGGGCGGTCGCGCAGCTCGATCCGGTCGCCGAGCCGCTCCAGTTCCAGCACCGTCACGGTGTTGGCCCCGGAGGTCAGCAGCGGCGCGGGCACGTAGAGGGTGACCTGCGGGCCGATCTCCCAATAGCGGCCCAGCAGCGTGCCGTTCACCCAGGCGAAGCCCTTGCCGAAGCCCGGGAGGGCGAGGAAGGTGTCGGCCGGTTCGGAGAGGGTGAGCGACGCGGTGGCGAATCCCGCACCGCCCGCGGGCGCGGCCGTGCTCGGCGCGAGCCGCACGTCGTCCGGCGACCACTCGTCCAGCGGGAGCTCGCGCATCTCCCATCCGTGCACGAGCCGCCGCTCGATCCGGACCCCGTCGAGAATGCCCTTGCCCTGGCCCAGCAGCGGCCCGTAGTTGATCCGGCCCTGGTTCTCCACCAGCAGCTCCAGCCGGACCCGGGCACCGGTGCCCTCGACGGCGAACGAGCCCGTCTCCTGGTCCAGCACGCCCACGAGCACCCCGTCGGCGAAGACCTGGGCCCGGTCGTGCAGCCCGGTCACCGTCACCTCGTGGCTGCCGTTCGGCACCCGCGGCCACGCCCGGTAGAGCACCAGCCCGGACGGCTGTCCCAACTCCTCGAAGCTCAGCGGGTACGGCGACCGCACGGCCGTCGACATCGCCAGGAGACCGTCGAGCAGCCCCGCGCCCGGGCGCACCCGCAGGGTGCGCGGGGCCAGCAGCGCGGCCGGCGGGGGCAGCGGCCGGTCCCGCTCCGGGCCCGCCGCCGCTCCGGCGTCCCTGGCGCGTGTCTCCCGCAGCCGCTCCCGCAGCGCGAAGAACTTGGCGCCGGGCACGCCGTGTTCGGGGATGGGCGCGTCGGAGTCGTAGCTGGTGACGGTCGGCTGGAAGCGGGTGCCGTCGTGGTTGGCGCCCGCCCACAGGCCGAAGTTGGTGCCGCCGTGCGCCATGTACAGGCTCACCGAGCCGTCCTCGTCGAGGATCTCCCCGAGTGCGTCCCGGGCGCTGCCGGCCGAGCGGACGTGGTGCGGGTCGCCCCAGTGGTCGAACCAGCCGTTCCAGAACTCCGCGCAGACGAACGGCTCGTCCGCCCGGCGTTCTCGCAGCAGCCGGGCCGCCTGCCCCGCCCGCGATCCGAACGTCGCGGTGGCCAGCACCCCTGGCAGCGAACCGCCGTCCTGCATCAGCTCGGTCGGGCCGTCGGCGGTGCACAGCAACTCGCTGATCCCGCGCGCCACCAGCGCGTCGCGCAGCCACTCCAGGTACGCGGCGTCGTCGCCGTAGCTGCCGTACTCGTTCTCCACCTGCACCGCGACGACCGGCCCGTCGTACGCCGCCTGCGCGGCCGCGAGCTTGGGCACCAGGACGTCGAACCAGCGCGCCACCTCGTCGAGGAACGCCGGGTGGGACGTGCGCGGGCGCATCCCGGGCAGCCCCGTCAGCCAGGACGGCAGCCCGCCGTTGTCCCACTCGGCGCAGATGTACGGGCCCGGGCGGACGATCACGTCCAGACCGGTGTCCTGGGCCAGGCCGAGGAAGCGTTCGAGGTCGCGCGGGCCGTCGAAGCGGGGCGCGGTCCGGCGCGGCTGGTGGAAGTTCCACGGCACGTACGTGTCCACGGTGTTGAGGCCCAGCGCGGCGAGCTTCGCCAGCCGGTCCTGCCACTGCTCCGGGTGCACCCGGAAGTAGTGCAGCGAGCCGGCGAGGATCCGATGGGGCTCGCCGTCCCGCAGCAGTTCGCCCTCGGGGTGGGACAGGATCGGGGCGGGCGGCCGGCCCGGGCTCTGCACGGGCGCGGCGACCTTGAGCCGGCCCCGGGGCCCCGCCTGCGCGCCCACGCCGACCGCGACCCCCCGGAATGATACCGATACCGTGCGGTCCACCGCCGGGTTCCCCATGATCGCTCCCAAGTTGCAGTGCTCGCCGGTGGAGCAACCTGGGTGGAACTGTCGCACAAGATGATATCGATGCCAACTCCGGGGCCGGGCGATCGCCCTGCGGACGGGAGGACCGGCCGCACCGACCGCCCGGCCACGGGAACTAGTCCTGGGCCAGCGGCTGGACGGTGAGGTGGTAGTCCTCGACGATCCGGCCCGCGTCGTCGAGGAGCAGGAACGCCCGGGCGGCCCAGGCCACTTCGCCCGCTCCGGGGCCCTTGGCCCGGGTCAGCCGGAGGGTGAGCACGACGATGTCGTCGTGCACCGTGACCTGGTCGTCCTTGGTGACGTGGTACTCCCCGGAGGCGACGAACAGCCCGTGCGCCTCCGCCACCCGGTCCACCAGTCCGGTGTGGTCGCGGAACCGGGTGCCTTCGACGAACTCGACGCCGTCCGGGGCCCAGAGCGCGGCAACCGCACGCTCGCGTGCGGCGGTGTCCGGCTCGCTCCAGACGGCGACGTAGTCCGCGACGATCCGGTCGACGTCGACGGCGGTGGTCTGCGACATGACGAGTCAGCTCCCTTGCTGGGCGGATGAGGGGCGGCCGGAAGCCGGCCGCGGGAACCAAGGTCCCGGCCGCCGCCGCGGGAGGGTCAAGGGCGGCCTGCGCGCCGGACTCTCCCCCTACGGGAGGCCGCACACTCGATGCGTGACGAGCTACCTGTCGATCGGCGACTTCTCCCGTGCCACGCACATGACCGTCAAGACCCTGCGGCATTACCACGAGAAGGAGTTGCTGGAACCGGCCGCCGTCGATCCGCTGACCGGCTACCGGCGTTACACGCCCGAGCAGATCCCCACCGCCCAGGTGGTCCGCCGGCTGCGCGACCTCGGGATGCCCCTGGAGGAGATCCGCGCCGTCCTGGCCACCTCCGACGTCGCCACCCGCAACCGGCACATCGGCGCCCACCTGCAGCGGCTCGAAGAGGAACTCGGACGGACCCGGCGCGCGGTGGCGGCCCTGCGCGACCTCCTCGCGCCCCCCGCCGCCGAGGACCCGCCGATCGAACTGCGCAGCGTCGGCCCGGTCCAGGCCGCGGCGATCACGGCGACGGTCGCCGTCCAGGACGTGGGGGACTGGTTCCAGGGCGCTCTCGGCGAACTGTTCGCGACGGTGGCGAGCCAGGACCTACGGGAGACCGGGCATGCCGGCGGCGTGTACGCGGACGAGCTGTTCACCCTCCACCGCGGGCAGGCCACCGTCTTCGTGCCCTGCGACGGCGCGGTCCGGCCGGTCGGCCGGGTCGAGCCGCTGCGGGTGCCGCCGGCGGAGCTCGCGGTGATCGAGCACTGCGGGCCCCCGTCGGAGGTCGACCGCGCTTACGGCGTGCTCGCCGCGTACGTGGCCCGCCACGCGCTCGCCGTCGACGGGCCGATCCGCGAGTATTACGTCTTGAGCAGGCGGCACACTCCGGACAGTGCTCTCTGGCGGACCGAGGTGTGCTGGCCGGTCTTCCGCACGGCCCTCCCCTCCGACGAGTGATCGGGCGCCCCCTCGGACCGCGGTGTCCTTCTGCCCGGTGGGCCTCCCCGTTGCGTGTGGCGGCGCCCCCCTTTTCCCGGGAGCGGGGGCTGCTGCCCCAGACGGTGCCCCTTCTCGCAGGTGGGCGTCCCCTTTACGGGCTGGCGGTGCTCCCCCTTCCCGGTGGGGCGGGGCCGCTGCCCGAGAGGGTGCCCCTTCTCGCAGGTGGGCGTCCCCTTTACGGCTGGCGGTGCTCCCCTTTCCCGGTGGCGCGCGGCCGCTGCCCGAGAGGGTGCCCTCCAGGGGCGCGGGGAACTGCGCGGCCAGCCAGCGCGGCGCGGCCGGGGGCCCGCAGGCCCAAGCCCCGCGGGGGGTTCCCCCGGACCACCGGCCGGTGGCCGGTTCCTCGCGCAGTTCCTCGCGCCCCTGGTGGTGGACGTTTCCCCGTCGGGATGCCCACGCCAGGGGCTGGGGGTGCTTTTCAGGGGCGCGCCGAACTGCGCTCCCCCAGAGCTTCGCCTGGGAGGTGCCCCCAGCCACGACGGTGCGGCCGGGGGCCCGCAGGCCCAGCCCCCGCGGGGGGTTCCCGGAGCTCCGGGCGGTGGCCGGTTGCGCGGCCATGGGACCGTTATCATCGGGGAGGAGCGGAAGGGGCCCATGGAGAAGCAGAGCGGGCGCGAGGCCGTACGGCCGCCCGGGATGACGGACGTCGCGCGGGTCGCGGGCGTGTCCGCGCAGACGGTCTCGCGGGCCCTGGCCGGCCACCCGAACGTGCAGGAGAAGACCCGCGCGAAGGTGCTCGCCGCGGTGGAGCAGCTGGGCTACCGCCGCAACAACGCGGCCCGCATGCTCTCCTCGGGCCGCAGCCGCACCATCGGCGTGGTCACCCTCCAGACCAGCTTCTACTCGCGCACCGCGCTCACCTCGGGCATCGAGCACGCCGCGCAGGCCGCCGGGTACGCCGTGAGCACCGCGACCACCGCATCCCTGGACACCTCGGCGATCGAGGGGGCGCTGCTGCGGCTGGCCGACCAGCACGTGGAGGGCGTGATCCTCGCGGTGCCGCTGATCCATGTGAGCCGGCAGATCGAGCAGTTGACCGGCGCGGTGCCCACCATCACCATCGACGGTTCGCGCACGTCCGCCACCGAGGTGGTCGCCGTCGACCAGTCGCTCGCCGCCCGGCTGGCCACCAGGCACCTGCTCGACCTGGGCCACGAGACGGTGTGGCACGTGTCCGGGCCCGGCCAGTGGCTGGACGCGGCGAGCCGCTCCGCCGGCTGGCGGGCCGAGCTGGAGTCCGCCGGGCGCACCGTCCCGCCGGAGCTGGCGGGGGACTGGTCGCCCGCGTCCGGGTACCGCAACGGCCTGATCCTGGCCCGCATCCCCGACGTCACCGCGGTGTTCGTGGCCAGCGACGAGATGGCGTTCGGCGTGATCCGGGCGCTGCACGAGCTGGGGCGCAGGGTGCCGGAGGACATCTCCGTCGTGGGCGTCGACGACATCGCGCTCGCCGAGTACTGCTCGCCGTCGCTCACCACGGTCGCGCAGCCGTTCGCCGAGATGGGCGCGCTCGCGGTGGCCCATCTGGTCCGCGCGATCGCCGAACCCGGCGCCGAGCCCGAACCCGCCTCCGTCGAGCCGGAGTTGATCGTCCGCGCCAGCACGGCGCCGGTCCGCACCGCCTGAGCCGCGCGCGGGGCGCCGCCTGAACGGGGCCCGCCCAAGCCGCCCCGCCCGGAACCGGCAGCGCCCGCTGATTGCTGGGCGCTATCACCCTTCCTTCCACGCCTCACAGACTCTGGTGTTATCGATGCCATCGCCGCTACAGTCTGCACCACTCTCGGCTTTCCCCGGCCCTAGGTGGTAGTTGGAATGACCTCGCGCCCGCCCCGATCACCGCGCCGCAGACCCGGACGACGCCTTGCGAGCGTCACCGCGCTGCTCGCCTCCCTCGCGCTGCTCTCCCTCGGCGCCACGCCCGCGCTCGCCGCGGCCCCGCCCGCGCAGACGGCCGCCGCCGACCCCGGCACGCCCATCGACCCGGCCCAGTACAGCCTGGTCGGCGCCGACTCCCAGTCGCCGGCCTACCCCGCGCCGCCCGCGCTGGACGGCACCGCGCTCGCGGCGTTCGACAACGACACCGGCACGCAGTGGACGGTGGCCTACGACGTCGTGAACGGGACCGGGGTCGCCAAGACGCCGATGCCGCACTGGCTGACGCTCGACGTGGGTGGCTCGTTCACCCTCACCGGCCTCGACTACTCCGTGAAGAAGCAGGACAACGGCCCGGTCAAGGACTTCAAGGTCTACGTCACCGACGACGCGGCGACCGCGAAGGACCCGAACGGGGACTGGGGAGCGCCGGCGGCCACCGGGTCGTTCCACCAGCCGGCCGCCGACACCGACGTGCAGACGGTCGTCTTCGACAAGCCGGTCAAGGGCCGCTACGTCAGGTTCGAGGCCGACAGTGCCGTCAACGGCAGCGACAACGCGTCCGCGTCGGAGCTGCGGGTGCGCGCGATCGGGGACACCACGCCCGCGCCCGTGACCCCGCCGCCCCCGGCCCACCCCGCCACCCCGGTGCCGCTGTCCCGCGGGGGGCTCACGGTGCAGGTCGCGAAGGAGTTCCCGCAGGTCGTGTCGTACGCGATGGACGGCGGCACGCTCGGCGGGCAGGCGTCCGTGCTGGACACCTTCGACATCAACGGGAAGGCGTACACCGCGACCACCGCGATGCGCGCGAGCGGCGACACCGCGACCTACACCTCCACCTTCGCCGGCCTGCCGAACGTCACCATCACCTCGGCGATCACCGTGACCGCGAAGAGGACCGTGGTGTTCGAGGTGAAGAAGATCGCCGGCAGCGCGGCGCGCACGGTGGACGAACTGTCCATCCCCGACCAGTCGCTGGTGTCGGTCGACACCTCCGACCCGCACGCGAACCTGGCGCGCACCAGGATCTCCACGGACTCCACCACCACCGCGGACCAGTTCACCGCGGTCAACGGCGCCACCACGCCCGACCCCGCACCCGTCGGCACTCCCTACGGCTTCGTCGGCAACTCCCGGCTGTCCGCGGGGCTGCTCACCGACGCGACCGACGACGCCGCGCAGGACGACAACGACAACGGCAACTCCCGCCTCCAGTCGCGGATCGTCGACGCCGGGGGCGGCGCCCGCCGCGCCGAACTGTCCGTCGGGAACTACACCTACGCGCCCAAGGGCGCCACCGACCCGCGGGTCTCGACGTACACACTGCCCAGGACCACGGTGGTGCTGGCCGGGGACGCCAACGGTGACGGCGAGGTGACCTGGGAGGACGGGGCGATCGCCTACCGGGACGCGATGACGCACCCGCTGGGCGCGGACCGGGTGCCGGAACGCGTGGTGCAGCACATCCCGTTCAACTTCGCCAGCGAGGCGACCAACCCGTTCCTGAAGACGCTCGACAACGTCAAGCGGATCTCGCTGGCCACCGACGACCTCGGTCAATGGGTGCTGGAGAAGGGCTACGCCAACGAGGGCCACGACTCCGGGCACCCGGACTACGGGGGCGACTACAACGTCCGCGCGGGCGGCCTGGGCGACCTCGACGAACTCGCCGCGCAGGGCGAGAAGTACAACGCCGACCTGGCCGTGCACGTCAACGTCACCGAGGCGTACCCGCAGGCGAAGAACTTCAGCTCCGGCCTGGTCCAGGGCCAGGTCAACGGCTGGGACTGGCTCAACCAGTCGTACCACATCGACCAGCGCACCGACCTGGGCACCGGCGCGATCCTCGACCGGTTCGCGGAACTGCGCAAGCAGGCGCCCGGCATCAAGACCGTCTACATCGACGCCTACTACTCCAGCGGCTGGCTCGCCGACGAACTCGCCACCCAGCTGCACACGATGGGCTTCGAGGTGGCCAGCGAGTGGGCCTACAAGTTCGAGGGCGAGTCGATCTGGTCGCACTGGGCCAGCGACAAGAACTACGGCGACGCGACCAACAAGGGCATCAACTCCGACATCATCCGCTTCATCGGCAACTCCGACCGCGACGTGTGGAACGTCGACCCGCTGCTCGGCGGCTCCGACATCAAGGAGTTCGAGGGCTGGACCGGCCAGGACGACTGGAACGCGTTCTACGACAACATCTTCAGCCAGAACCTCCCCACCAAGTTCCTCCAGCACTACCAGGTCACCGACTGGGACTTCGGGAAGAGCGCCGAGCTGACCGGCGGGGTCCGCGTCGCCATGGACGACGGGGTCCGGCAGATCACCATGGGCGGCGCCCTCGTCCTGAAGGGCGACAGCTACCTGCTGCCCTGGGGTGAGGCCAAGGGCGGTGACGGCGTCTCCTCACCGAGCGACGCCGACAAGATGTACGCCTTCAGCGCCTCCGGCGGCGCCCACACCTTCGACCTGACCGCCCAGTTCGCCGGGAGCCGGCACTTCACCCTCTACAAGCTCACCGACACCGGCCGGGTGAAGGCAGCCGACGTCACCCCGGTCGACGGCCGGGTGACCCTGACCACCGCCGCGAACCAGCCGTACGTGCTGGTGCCCGCCGGCGGCAGGGCCCCGCACACGAGCGTCGACTACGGCCAGGGCACCGGCCTGTCCGACCCGGGCTTCAACGCCGGGAACCTGACCGCCTGGCACCCGACCGGCGGCGCGGCCGTCGCGCGCACCGCCGACGGCGACAACGTCGCCCGCCTGGGCACCGGCGCCGCGTCCGGCATCTCCCAGCAGGTGAAGGGCCTCAAGCCCGGGAAGACCTACACCCTCGGCGCCGACGTCGAGATCGCCAAGGGACAGCGGCGCACCGTCGACGTCACCGTCGGCGGCACGGCGAGACCTGCCGTGAACTCCTTCGACACCACACCCGCGCCCAACGAGGTCGCGGCCGACGCCAAGGAGGGCACCTACGCCCAGCGCGCCTCGGTCACCTTCACCGCGCCGCCCGGCGGCCGGGTGACGGTCGGCATCGCCGCGTCCCCGGGGGCGGCCGCGGTCACCCTGGACGACGTGCGCCTGATGGCCGACACCAGCGTGCCCGTCCTGAAGGCGGGGACCAGGGCCGGCGGCGGCACGGTCGTGGCCGCCGAGGACTTCGAGGGGAACCAGCCCGGTTGGGGCCCCTTCGTGAAGGGCGACGCCGGCGGGATCACCGACCCGCGCACCAGCATCAGCGACCTGCACGCGCCCTACAGCCAGAAGGCGTGGAAGAACACCTACTCGCCTTACGACACGGGCACACTCAAGGGCCAGGCGGTGGACGACGTCATCGGCGGCGACCACTCGCTGAAGTCCCATGAGGAGAACACCGGACTGGTCTACCGGACCGTCCCGGCCACCGTGCCCTTCGTCGCCGGCCACGCGTACCGGGTGTCGTTCCGCTACCAGACCGACGTGGACGGGCAGTGGGCCTGGGTGACGGGCGCCGACACCGTCGGCGGCGGCGAGGTCACCAGCAAGGACCTCACCCGCGACACCCTCGCCCCGGCGCTGGACACCGCCACCTACAGCAAGGACATCGTGGCCGGGTGCGGCGACACCTGGGTGGGCCTGCGCAAGCTCGGCGGCGCGGCCGGCACCGACTTCGTGCTGGACGACTTCACCGTCACCGACCTCGGCCCCTCGGCGACCGGGCCGGCCTGCGCGAGCGTGACGGTGCCGCCCACCGCCGAGCTGAGCCCGGGCACGCCGAGCGAGTACACCACCACCTTCACCAACAACGAGGCCGGCGCGGCCACCGGCGTCCGCACCACGCTCGACGGGTTGCCCGCCGGGTGGACCGCAGCGGTGGAGCAGAAGGGTGGCAACGCCTTCGCGTCCGTCGCGCCCGGCGCCACCGCGACCACCACCTGGCTGCTCACCGCACCGGCCGGCGCGGCGGGTACGACCGCGCAGTGGAAGGCCACCGCCACTTACACCAACGGCGGCGACACCAAGACCGTCACCGCCGACGCCAAGGCGACGGTCGCCTCGCGGGCACTGCTCCCGCCCGGCTCGATGACCGCGACCGCCGACTCCGAGAACCGCTCGTCCGGCGCCGCCGAGGGCCCGGTCGCCAACGTCCTCGACGGCGACCCGGGCACCATCTGGCACACCGACTACACCGACACGGAGGCCCCCTATCCGCACTGGGTCACCCTGAAGCTGTCCGGGCCCGCCGACATCGACGGCTTCGGCTACCTCGACCGCCAGAGCGGCGGCCCCAACGGCCGGATCGGCGACTACGAGATCGCGGTCTCCGACGACGGCACCACCTGGACGACCGTCACCCACGGCACCCTCGCGGACTCGCCGCAGACCCAGCAGATCGACTTCACACCGGTCCGGGCCTCCTATGTCCGCTTCACCGGGCTGGACGCGCTCAACGGCCTGCCGTTCGCGGCGGCCGCCGAGATGCGGGTCTACGGGTCGTACGCCGACCCGCCGGTGGGCTACCCGCCGCAGTAGGGCGCGTGCCGTGGCCCGGGGTGGCCGCTCCTCGCGGGAGCCGCCACCCCGGGCTCCGTATCTTGCCGGGTCAGACCATCCGCAGTGGCCTGCGCAGCCCGGAGAGCGCCAGCAGATCCACCGGCACGACCTCCTGGGTGCGGTCGTCGATCACCGAAACCCGCACCGCGGGGCTCGGGTTGGCGTCGGCGGTCGCGTTCTCGTCCAGGGCGAACAGCACGTTGACCGGTCGTGCGCCGCGGGCGTCCTCGTGCACGCCCGCGAACCGCAGCACCCGCCAGCCGTCGTCGTCCCAGGCGTCCAGCAGCGCCGACCGCACGATCGGCGCCGACGCCTGCCATGCGAGCGAGCGCTCCAGCAGCTCGACGGTTGCCTCTACGGGTACGCGGCCGCCCGGGTCCGCCGGCAGCGGGGTGCCGAACACCCGCAACCGCAGCCGGCGCAGCGGCAGCCACACCCGGTCCAGGTCGGTGGACAGGGCGAGCAGGCCCGCCGCGGCCACCGCGACCACCAGCACCGACCAGCCCGGATCCCGGGCCACCCGCGACCACCAGGCGGTGCCCGCGAAGGCCGCGGCGACCCCGCAGAGCAGCACCGCCCCGGCCCGCGCGAAGGAACGGACACCGATTGGACCCTCGTCGCGGGCGCTGCATCCGCAGGAGGACTGCGGCGCCGTCGCCTTCGCGTAGCCGAGGTAGCCCACGAAGCCCGCGCCGAGCACCGCCGTGGCGGCACCGGGTACGACCGTGGCCGGTGCCGCCAGCAGCCCGGCGGCGACGGCGAGTTCGACAGCTCCCACCGCGCGCAGCGCGAAGGCCGCCCGGTGGCCGTTGCCGAGCACGCGGACCAGCACGGTGTTCGCCGCGACCTGGGCGGTGCGCCGGCCGAGCAGCTTGGCCGCGCCGCTCACCGCGAGCAGTACACCGCACACCAGGGGAGCGAGGTCGAGGATCATCACGCCGCCCCTCAATGCCCGACGGTGACGCGGGCGATGTCCACCGAGTCGTCCGCGGGCCGCCACGCGCCGAGCACCTGCGCCGACTGGCCGATCCGCACCCGGGACAGGTCCGGGGTCAGCGACCCGCCCAGGTAGGAGGCGGTGGTGGTCTCGGGCACGATCCGGCCGACCACGGCGTGGTTGCCGTCGCCGTGCGTGAGGTGCAGACGGTCCTTGGCGATGCCCCGGACCGTGCAGAACAGGTTCACGATGTTGACCCACACGGCGTCCGCGGCGATCGTGCCGTCGGGCATGTCGACGCCCCGCGCGTACAGGCCGTCCCCGGCCTCGATGGCGTCGGCGGTGGTGGCACGCAGCTTCCAGACGCTGGTGGCGTGGGTGAGCTGGATCAGGTGCTGCTCGCCGTACGAGCCGGCCACTTCGAGCACGCTGCCGTTGATCGCGGTGATCCGGCCCTCGGCGAAGGTGGACTTGGCGATCGCGGGGTCGAGGGACGGCATCGGCGCGGCGAACGCGGCATCCGCGTCGATCCCGCCGAGCGCCGAGGCGCCCACGATGGTGGCGCCGCCGAGCGCGGCCGTGGTCAGGAAACGCCTGCGGTCGAAGCCGGAACGGGGCCCGGGGTCCTGGCGGTTGCTCATGTCGGTGCTCCTCCTGCCGGTCGGCTCACTCGTAGATGTAGACCGGCAGCTTGCCGGAGTCGAGGTTCCCGATCGCCGAGAAGGCCGCCGGGGTCAGGTCGATCACGCGGTTGGTGCGGCAGGCGCCGTTGCAGCAGGTGGCCTCGCCGCAGAAGCTCTGCGTGCGCGGGCCGCAGTCCGCGACCGTGACGCAGACCTCGGCGCCGGAGCACTGGTGCTTGACGTTCATCACCGAGCCGCAGCCGCGCCGGGGGATGCCCTCGCCGCACACGTCGGGACGGGTGATGTTGAAGCACGCCTGGGTGGTGTTGGGCCAGGCGGCCTGGTGGGCGCTGGACTGGCAGGTGCCGCAGGCGCCGGTGCCGGCGCTGCCGCACGGCCCCCAGGAGCTGCCGCAGCAGAACCAGGTGGTCTCACCTGCCCAGAGACTGGTCGATCCGCAAGCCATGTCGGGTTCCCTTCGTCGATCGTGAGTGATCTGTGCATGACAACTCGAACCGCCGGGGGAGCCGCCACCGTGACGCGGTGCGGATGGGGGTGTGCGGCGGTGCGGCGTTGCCCGGTGCGGGGTGCTGCGTACGAAGTACGGCGGTACGGGGGCGGTACGGCGGTACGGGGTACGGCCTGCTCGGTACGAGAGGCGACGTGCGATGCGCGGCGTTGCGACGTGCGAGGTGCCCGGTCCGGCGTGCGACGTGCCCGTGGAGCCTCGTGGACCCGCATGCCGAGCGGCGCCGCGCGCGAACGGGGCCCGGGAGCGGGCGGCGCCGGCTGTTCCGGGTGGGAAGGATGAGCCGGCAGTGCAGTGGGGCACGGCCATGATGCGCGTTTCTACGCGCGTCCGCCAGAGGGCCGACGGTGGTGGATCGCCGCCGGACCGCCGCGGATGGCCGGAATCGTCACTCCCTTGTCCTTGCCGCCAAACCGGCGCCGAGCCGACGATGGTCGCGTGACCAGTCGACGTATCGTCTTCGCCGTCTACCCGGGTTTCCAGATCCTGGATCTCACCGGGCCGCACGAGGTGTTCACGAACGCCGGCCGGCTGGCCGCTGTCGCGGGGGCGGGCACGGAGACGGGTGCGGGGACGGGCGCGGCGCCGACCGTGATCGAGGTCGTCGCCGCGGGGCCCGGGCCGATCGAGTCCAGTGGCGGCCTGGCGGTGGCCCCGACGCTGACCGTCGCGCAGGCCGCCGGACCGGTGGACACGCTCGTCGCCGTCGGCGGCCCGGGCGTCCAGCGGGCGTGCCGGGACCGGGAGTTCGTCGACTGGTTCGCCGCCACCGCGGCTGCCGCCCGGCGTACCGCGTCGGTGTGCAGCGGCGCGTTCCTGCTCGCCGAGGCGGGGCTGCTCGACGGGCGGCGGGTCGTCACCCACTGGTCGGTGTGCGCGCTGCTGGCCGAGCGCTACCCGGCCGTCACCGTCGACCCCGACCCGATCTTCGTCCGCGACGGCGACGTGTGGACGTCGGCCGGGGTCACCGCCGGCATCGACCTCGCCCTGGCCATGGTCGAGGCGGACCACGGCCCCGAGATGGCCCGGACGATCGCCCGCCACCTGGTGATGTTCGTGCAACGTCCCGGCGGACAGGCCCAGTTCAGCACCCAGCTCGCCGCCCAGCGGCCGGACCGGTCCCCGTTGCGGGAGGTGCTGGACTGGATCGCCGACCACCTCCGCGACGACCTCACCGTCCCGGTGCTGGCCGCGCGGGCAGGGATGAGCGAGCGCAACTTCACCCGGGTCTTCCGCGCGGAGACCGGCCGCACCCCGGCCGCATACGTGGAAGGCGCCCGCATCGAGGCCGCGCGCCGCCTGCTGGAGTGCACCGGCACCACGCTCGACGCCGTCGCCCGTACCTGCGGCTTCGGCACCGTGGAGACCCTGCACCGCAGCTTCAAACGCCGGGTCCGGGTCACCCCCGGGGAGTACCGGCGGCACTTCGCCACGGTCGCGCCGCCTCGACCGGCCGCCCCCGCCCCGCGGTAACCGGAACCCGGACCGTCCGGGCCGACTCCGTCCTCCGACCGCTCGACCGCCTCGCGGGTCGACAAACCGACGTGCCCGTAAGGCGATCCGCCCTGGGCCGACGGCGCCCGAACCGGTGCCGAACACGCCCGAAAACGATCACTCCTGGAAAGGCCCCGACCATGCGCATCGTCTTCCCGATCTTCGACGGGTTCACCTCGCTCGACGCCGTCGGCCCCTACGAGGTGCTGCGGATGCTGCCCGGCGCCGAGGTGGTGTTCGCCGCCGAGGACACCGCCCCGGTCACCGACGACGCCGGCCGGCTGACCGTGACCCCGTCCGCGACGCTGGCCGCGACGACCTCCGCCGATGTGCTGGTGGTGCCAGGCGGACCCGGCGCCCGGCGCAACCTCGGCAACGAGGCACTGCTCGGGTGGATCCGCCGGATCCACGCCACCAGCACGTGGACCACCTCGGTGTGTACCGGCTCGCTGCTGCTCGGCGCCGCCGGTCTGCTGGACGGGCTGGAGGCCACCACGCACTGGAGCGCGGTGAAGACGCTCGAGTCCTACGGCGCCACCTACACCGAGGAGCGCGTCGTGCGGCAGCCCGGGGGGATCATCACCTCGGCGGGGGTCTCCTCCGGGATCGACATGGCGCTGCGGCTCGCCGAGCTCCTCGCGGGCCGGGTCGCGGCCGAGGCGTTCCAACTCGCCATCGAGTACGACCCGCAGCCGCCGTTCGACTCCGGCTCGCTGTCCAAGGCGTCCCAGGACGCGAAGGACTACCTGACGGCGCGCTGAGCCGAGCGCTCGCGGTGGGCGGCGTCGTGGCCCCTGCCGCCCTGCGGGCGGTGCGCGGCCGGAACATCGGGCACGGGAGGCACCGGGGGCACCGGCGGAGCGGGAGGGGCGACGGGCGCGGGGGAGACGGGCGCAGGGGCGGGCGCCCGGACCGCCGCCGGCGCGGGCACCGGAGCCGGGGCCGGTACCGACTCGCCCGCCCCCGGCCCGGGTTGAGGCTGCGGCTCGGGGGCCCGCAGCTGCTCCGCCCCGCGCTCCACCGACTCCACCAGCGGCAGGAACCGTTCGGCCACGCGTTCCCGCAGGGCGATCTCGGTGCGGGTCCTGACCACCCCCGGCAGCTGGATCAGCCGCTGGATGATGTCCTCCAGGTGCGGGTTGTCCCGGGCCACGACGCGCGTGAGCAGGTCACCGCCGCCGGTGACCGAGTACGCCTCGATGATCTCGGGCACCGCCGCCAACTGCGCGCCTATCGCGTCGAGGTGGCCCTGCGAGACCTCGATCCGCACGAAGGCCAGCACCGGATGGCCGAGCGCCGCGGGGGACACCCGCGGGCCGGCCGCGGTGATCACCCCGTCGCGCTCCAGCCGGTCCAGCCGGGCCTGGAGGGTGCCACGGGCGACGCCCAGGATGCGGGCGTACTCGCGGACGCTGGTGCGCGGCTGCTCCAGGAGCAACCGCAGGATACGAGCGTCCAAGGCGTCGACGGGCATGGGCCGGTGGTCCCCTCACGGCAGTGTTTTTGGCATATTCACGGTACCGACGGGTGATCGCCCAACGATCATTTCGAGCCACCGTCGACGGCCGGGCGGAAAAACCCGTACCGGAAGGGAACCAACGGGTCATCGGCGGAATCTTCCTATTCACGGGCAAGGAAGCGGGCCGTGCGCATAGGCTCCGGCCACACCGGGTGCGATCACGCACGCCCCGGTGTGCGGCGACAGTGATCATGTCCGAGGGTGGGGGGAGTTCGCGGTGTCTTGGGATGGGCAGAACGGCAGCGGCGGAGGCGGGTACGGCCCTCCGCCGCCCGGCGGCGCGGGAGGGCCCGGCGCCCCCGACAACCCCGCGGGAAGCGGCGGTTACGGAAGTCCCGGCGGCTACGGCGCGCCGCCGCCGGTCCCGCCCGCACCGCCGGCTCCCCCCGCCGGCGGCGGTTACGGAGCGCCGGGCAGCGCGTACGGCGCCCCGGGCGGCGTGTTCGGCCCGCCCGGCAGCCCCGGCGGGTTCCTGCCGCCCCCGCCGCCCGCCCCGCCCAGACCGCCGGCCGACGCGCTGCGAGCCGTCGGTGTCGCGCTGCTCAACCTCAGCGGGCTGGGCCTCGGTTACGCCTTCATGCGGCGCTGGCTCGGCTTCGCGATCTGCCTGATCGCCAGCGGCATCCTGCTGGTGGTCGCGCTGCCCGCCAAGCCGGACGGCGTGTCCGGCGGCGCCCTCGTCGCCTACCTGGTCTTCCTGGTGCTGGCCGCCGCGCACGGTGCCTGGCGCGGGCTGCGCACCCGCCTGTCGTGGCCGCCCCTCGCACCGGTCGCCATCGTCCTCGGCGTGGTGCTGCTGGCCGTGCCCGCCGGCGGCGTGGTGCTTTACGACAACGCCCGCGACAACGCCACGCAGAAGATGCTGCTGGACCGCCTCGCCGCGGCAGACACCAAGGTGGCCGCCGCCAAGGGCAAGGACTTCGCGTCCGCGCAGTCCCAGTACAAGTCGGCCCTGGCCTCCTACCGCGACCTCAAGGACCACCACTCCGGGTCCAAGGCCGCCCACCTGGTGCCGGACCGGATGCGCACCTTCTACTCGACGGTCGCCGCCCCCTACGACCAGAAGCAGTACTGCGACGCGGTGCCTCCGCTGAAGTACCTGCGCACCGTGCCCGGCTCGTTCGGCAAGGACGGCCTCGGCTCGCTGGCCACCTGGCCCGACGACCGGCTGGCGACGTCCCTGTACGAGTGCGGTGCGGCCGACCTGGAGAGCACCGACGAGTCCGCGGCGAGCGGCGGCGACGAGAACGACCTGGGCGAACTCCTCACCACCTTCCCGCAGTCCGCGCAGGCGGCCAAGGTCGAGCCCGCGGTCGGCTCCACCATCGACAAGGCGGCGAAGGCGATCACCGGCAGCGACCCGTGCGGCGCCACCGACAAGGTGCGCGGCCTGGGCTCCTTCGCCTCCACCCTGTCCGGCAAGGCGAACGGCAGTGCCGCGAGCGCCCTCACCAAGGACTCGACGCGGGCCAACGGCCACGTGGAGTCCGGTACCTACGCGTGCGGCGTCCACGAGTACAAGTCCGGTGACTTCGACACGGCGCTCACCACGATGAACGACTTCGCCAGCACCTACCCGCACGACAAGAACCACGCCCTGGCCAAGAAGTTCTCCATCGCCGCCGAGATCGCCAAGGAGGAGGCCGCCGCCGGCAAGCACGTGCCGACGATGGCCTCCGGCGGCAGCATCAAACTGATCGTCAGCAACGACAGCCCCGACCCGGTGGAGATCCTCTACACCGGCAAGGTCACCGGCAGCTTCACCCTCCCGGCGTGCGGCAGTTGCTCCGACTACTCCAGCGAGATCACCGCCGGCGGCAGCGCCTGCCAGGCCAGTGGCAAGCACTACCCGAAGAAGACCGTGTACCTCCCGACCGGCACCATCTACATCCTGCACAAGCCCTCGGGCGGCTCCACCGCCACCGCGCACGCCGACTCCGAGACGCTGAGCTCGGGCAGTTACTACACCGACTGCGCCTATACCGTCTCGTCCTACGGCAGTTTCTGACCACCGGTCGGCAGCACGCCCCGGGCCCGGGTGCCCGCGTGACCGCACGGTCCGCGGCCCCGGGCCCGCCGCCGTGCACCCCCTGGGGCGACGCCGGGCCACGGCAGGTACTACTCTCAGCCGCCGTAAAGGGTGTCAGTCGGAAGAGGTACGGCAAGTGGCCGCACATGCATACATCGGGTCGTTCACGTCAGCGGGCGGGCACGGGCTCACCGCCGCCGGGTTCGACCCGGGCACGGGCGCGCTGACCGCGCTCGGCCACAACGCCGAGGTGCCCAACCCCTCCTTCCTCACCGCCTCCGCGGACGGGCGCACGCTCTACGCGGTCGGCGAGACCGATCCGGAGGGCAGCGCCGCCGCCTTCTCCCTGGCCGACCCGGCCGCGCCCAAGCTGCTCGGCGCCCCCGTCAAGGTGCGTGGCGGCGCCCCCACGCACCTGGCGCTGCACCGGGGTCACCTGGTGACCGCGAACTACTCCGCGCCCGGCAGCGTCAGCGTGGTGGCCGTCGAGGACGGCGGCGCCCTCGGCGCGGTTCGCTGGGTGCTGGAGCACGAGGGCGACGGACCGAACCAGGAGCGCCAGGAGGCCCCGCACGCCCACGCGGTGCTGCCCGACCCCACCGGTCACTGGCTGCTCAGCGTCGACCTCGGCACGGACTCCGTGCGGGTCTGCGAGCTCGACCCGGCCTCCGGCGAACTGGAGGTCGAGCGCGAGCTGGGGCTGCGCTCCGGGATCGGCCCGCGCCACCTCGCCTTCCACCCCGGCGGCGAGCACGCGTACGTCATGAACGAGCTCGACTCCGTGGTGACGGTGTGCCGTTGGGACGCCGGCAAGGGCAGCCTCCGGCCGCTCGCGGAGGCGCGGGTGCTGCCCGAGGGCACCCAGGGCGACAACTTCCCCTCGGAGCTGGTCGTCTCGGCCGACGGCCGGTTCGCGTGGGCCGCCAACCGGGGCCACGACAGCATCGCGGTGCTCGGCATCGACGAGAGCGGCGAGCGGCTCGAACTCCTCGACACCGTCAGCTGCGGTGGCTCCTGGCCCCGGCACCTCACCCTCGACCCGTCCGGCAGCCGCCTCTACGCGGCCAACGAGCACTCCGGCGACGTGAGCTGGTTCGACGTCGACGCGGCGACCGGCATCCCGAAGCAGGCCGGTGCGCTGGCGCTGCCCGCGGTGTCCTGCGTGCTGTTCGTCTGAACGCGCGTCGGGCGCCCCCTCCTTGGCGAGGGGGCGCCCGACGGACGTGAGCGGCCGGAGCCCTCGCGGGCCGGCCGTGCGTGCTGCTACTCCTGCTGGGCGCCGCCCTGGTGCACCGGCTGGAGCGCGATGCCCAGCGCCGTCGCGTACTGCGTCACCACGAGCTTGCCGACCGCCGGGTAGGGGCCGAGCGCGTCGGCGCCCGAGCAGTCCGCCTCCGCGGCCGCGGTGTGCAGGAGCTGCGGGGCGATCTCCGGACCGATCAGGCACGGCGCCAGCGCCAGCGTGGTGGAGCCGGAGGCGCGCAACTGCTCGGCGGTACCGGCGATCGCGCCGTCCACGTCCAGAGCGGCGGCCAGCACCGGCACGGCCAGCCGCGCGGCCAGCAGCAGCCCGGTCACCCCTGCGGCCTGCGCCGCCTCCTCGCCGCCCACGGTGGCCAGGATGATGCCGTCGGCCGCCGTCGCGACGGTGAACAGCCGGGCCCGGTCGGCGCGGGCCAGGCCCGCCTCCGACAGCCGCACGTGCAGCGCCTCGGCGAGCAGCGGGTGCGGGCCGAGCACGTCGGTCAGTTCCACGTGCGCCTTGCTGTCGACCACGGCCTGCCGGATCCGGCGCAGCGCGGCCGCCTCGGGGCCGGCCAGCAGCGGCACCACGACCGCCGAGGTGTCCTCTCCGGGCCGTTCGACCGCCACCTGGTCCAGCACGCCCCGCAGCGACGGGAACTCGCCCAGGTCGCCCTCGTCGCCGTCCACAAAGGCGATCCGCGGGTCGAGACCGGACAGCTCCGACCGCGCGATGCTCACCACCTCCTCGGCGAGGCTGAGCGCCGCGGGGGTCGGGGTGCCCGGGACGGCGAGAACCAGCGCCGGAGAGCCCTCGGGCGCGGCCAGCGCCTCGGGGCGGCGGTGGCGTCCCGGCTGGCGCGGACGCGGCATTCGAACGGGGAGGCCGGAGGCCGGCCCTGTGGCATTGCTCATGGCGTCGCATGTTAACGCCTTGCGCCACCTGCTTGTTCGCGCGGGTGCGAAGGAGGTCGGACCTGTCCGCAAGTGTCCGGTTCGCAGCTCGGCTCCGGTCCGCACGCGTGTCCGGCCGGTGCGGACCGGTGTCATGGCGTGCCAGGACCGGGGCGTCAGGGCGCGCTCGGCCGCTCTGTCACGGTGAGAAGCCCCGGGTCGACCGGCAGGGGCAGCCCGCCGCGGTGCAGGGCGCCCGCGATCAGGACCGCGCCGTCCAGCGGGTCGCCCGCGGCAGGCAGCAGGGTGGCGCCGGGCAGCAGCGATGCGGCCTGCGCGCGCAGCGGGCCGAGCAGCGGTTCGCCCATCTTGAACAGGCCGCCCGCGAGCGCCACGTCCACCGGGCCCGCGCCGGGCCGTACGGCGGCGGCCGACTCCAGGATGTGTGCCGCGGCCTGCCGCAGGATGCCGGCGGCCACCGGGTCCTCCCGCGCACACTGGCCGACCTCCGGCGCGAACGAGGCCAGCACGGCCGCCCGGTCGGGCCGCGGGTAGAGCTGCCCCGGCAGCGTCGCGAGCGACCCGAAGCGCTTCTGGGCCGCGGTCAGCAGTGCCGCCGAGCCGCCGGCCCGCCCGTCGTGGGCGCGCATGGCCGCGTCGAGGCCGGCCCGGCCGATCCAGGCGCCGCCGCCCGCGTCGCCCAGCAGGTGGCCCCAGCCGTCCGCACGGCGCCAGCCGTGGCCGCCGCCGGTTCCGTGCGGCCCGTCCCCCGTGCTGCCGCCGTCCTGGCCCACGTTGTCCTGGTCGCCGTCGGCCGCGGTGCCGAGCGCGATCATGCCGGTACCGGCGGCCACCACCACGCCGGGCCGCAGCCCCAGCGCGCCCGCGTACGCCGTCACCGCGTCGCCCGCCAACGCGAGGCGGCGTACGCCGAAGGTGTCGTGGAGCGCGTCCGGGAGCCGGGCCCGCAGGTCGTCGCCGAGCGAGGCCATCCCGGCCGCGCCGACGCACGCCGCGGAGATCGTCCGGGCTCCCGCGGCCGCCATCAGCCCCTCGGCGAGCGGCCGGAGCAGTGCCAGCAGGCTCCCCGCGTCGATACCGCGCTCGCCGGTGACCGCGGGGCGGTCCGCGGCGGCCACCGCCGCGCCGGCCCCCGTCGCTGCGGCGCGGTCGCCGGCGGGCACGAGGGCCACCCGGACGCCGGAGCCGCCGGAGTCGATGCCCAGCGCCCACGCGTCATGACCGGCACCTGCGCCGACGCCGTCGTCCGGCGCGGACCCGGTCGCGGCAGAGGAGGGGGGCACGCGTCAGCCGAGCCCGCGGGAGTCCTGCTTGAGGGCGGTGTCCACGGTGAGCGCGGACGCCACGACCATGCTCAGCAGCGGGTCGGCGAGCTGCCGGTGGATCTGGAGGACGTAGTTGTCGGCGGTGGTGAACATCGTCTTGGCCAGGCCCTCCCAGGTCTTGGTGATCCGGGCGATCTCGGTCTCGGTGTGGTCCACGATGGCGAAGTTCCAGGCCCGCCAGTTCTCGGCCTTGATCGCGCCTATCTGCTGGCCGTTGTACATGAAACCGAACTTGATCTTGCCGAAGGCGTTCTGCTGGACGATCTCGCCCAGCGGCTCGCCGTTCGCCCGGTGCACCAGCACCTTGGACTTGATGAACTTCGCCGGCCGGGTGAGCACCAGCTGCGGCTGACCCTGCGCGTCCCGCACCTCGAGCTTGTGGGTGAGGAACTGGTCCACGCTGGAGACGAATCGGAGCACCTTCTTGGCGGTGCTCTGGCCGATCTCCACCACCGAGCCGAGGGTGCGGCCGTTCTGGTCGAAGACGCTGTACTCGTTGACCAGCTCGATCAGCTTGGCCTTCTGGTTCACCACGAGCACGGGCTCGGTGAACAGGGTGCCGCCGCCGTATCCGGGCGACATGACGCCGGCCTGACCCTGCACCTGGTGCTGGATCTTCCCGGGGTCGGGTGTGCGGCTGACGTTCAGCTCCCAGGCGTTGCCGCCCTCCTGCTTGGGGCCCTGCTGGCCCGGGACCTGACCGGGGTTGGTGTGCTCGGTCCACTGGGAGCCGTCCCAGTACCGGAGCAGGTTCGGAGTGCCCTGCGGGTCGGCGTACCAGCCGGCCGGGGTGTTGGAGTGCGTCGTCACCCGGGAAGACTACCGTGGGCGCCCGCTCAGGGGAGCTGCCAATGCACCGGCTGGGCGCCCTGCTGGGACAGCAGGTCATTGGCGCGGCTGAAGGGGCGCGAGCCGAAGAAGCCGCGGTCCGCCGACATCGGCGAGGGGTGCGCCGACTCGATCGCCGGCAGGTCGCCCAGCAGCGGCCGCGCGTTGCGGGCGTCCCGGCCCCACAGGATCGACACCAGCGGGCGGCCGCGGGCGGCCAGCGCTCGGATCGCCTGCTCGGTCACCTGCTCCCAGCCCTTGTTGCGGTGCGCGGCCGGGGAGCGCGGCGCGGTGGTCAGCGCCCTGTTGAGCAGGAGCACGCCCTGCTGCGTCCAGGGCGTCAGGTCGCCGTTGGACGGCCGGGGCGTGCCGAGGTCGCCGTGCATCTCGCGGAAGATGTTCTCCAGGCTGCCCGGCAGCGGCCGAACATCCGGTGCCACCGAGAAGCTCAGGCCCACCGCGTGCCCGGGCGTCGGGTACGGGTCCTGGCCCACGATCAGCACCTTCACGTCGTCGAAGGGCTGCTGGAACGCGCGCAGCACGTTCGCCCCCGACGGCAGGTAGGTGCGGCCCGCGGCGATCTCGGCACGGAGGAAGTCCCCCATCACCGCGATCCGGTCCGCCACGGGTTCGAGCGCCTTCGCCCAGCCCGCCTCGACGATTTCGTGCAATGGTCGCGCAGTCACGGTCCGTCACTCTACTGGCTCAACAGCGGTGCCGCGTACGGGCATCCGCGATCCGGGCGCCCGGACCACGGGCGACGCGCGCGGTGTCCGCCGTCAACCGCCGTCGTGGTCGTCGCGTTCGCCGCGGTCGCGATGCTCGCCGCGGGCCGGCTCGCGGGCGGGCTCGCCGCCCGGCCCCAGCCGCGCCGCCTCCGGGCGGTGCTCCTGCGGGCCGGGGGGTGAACCGGCCCACCAGTCCAGGCCGTAGCGCTGGAAGAGCTCGGCGCGCAGCCGGGCCACCGGCATCGGGGCGCCCGGCAGCAGCAGGGCCACCGTCGCGCCCATCAACAGCGCCCGCAGCAGCGGGTACTCCTCCTCCGGGGACTGCGCGCCCCACCGCGCCACCGATTCCCGCAGCAGGGCCGCGAGCCGCTGCTGCTCGGGACACCGGATGAACCCCTCGTCGGCCAGGATCAGGGACATGTGGGTGCGCATCAGCTTGGTGTGCGTGACCGTCAGCCCGAGGATCGCGTCGATCGCCCGCGCCAGCACCTCCTCGCCGTCCTCCGCCGGCGGCTCCGCGTCGAGCGCCGCGGCCAGCTCCCGGTTCATCAGGCGGTGCACCGCGGACTGCACCAGCGCGCGCTTGCCCGAGTAGTAGTACGACACCAGGCCGCGTGCCGAACCCGCCCGCCGCGTGATGTCGGCGAGCGTCGTGGCCTCGTAGCCGCGCTCCTCGACCAGTTCGACGGTGGCCTGCAGGAGCCGGTCGCGGGAACGCTGACGCATCGCCTCGTTGACCGACGCGCTGCGAGGGGACATGATGAACTCCTGCGTTGGCTGGCTGCGAGCCAATATACTCAACGCGACTCGCCGGGCCAGATTGATGGCGGGTGTACGGGGATCGGGCGCCGGTTCCGGCGGAACAGGGGATCGCCGGAACCGGCGCCCGATGACGTCGCCCTACGGTCCGTGCCGTTCGCCTGTCATCAGTGCGCCCCCTCCTTGCCGCCGGGCAGGTCGAGCACGGGCAGGAGCGCGTCGGGGCGCCGCTCCACAGGCAGCGGGTCCACCAGCAGCACCCGGCAGCCGAGCGCAGCCGCGCCGCCGTCGGCGGCCGGACTGTCCCCGACCATCACGGCCTCCCGCACGTCCGCGCCCGTGATGCCGAGCGCGTCGAGCGCCACCCGGAACAGCCGCGGGTCCGGCTTCTGCACCTCGTGCTCGTAGCTGAGCACGAAAGCGTCGACGTGGTCCGCCACCCCGTGCACCCGGAAGATCGGCCGCAGGTCCCACCCGATGTTGCTCACCACGGCCACCGGCACCCCGCGTTCGTGCAGCCGCGCCAGCACCTGCGCGGTGTCGGGGTACGGCTGCCAGGCGGCCGGTGTCCGGTGCCGCTCGTACAGCGCGTCGTGCACGTCCCACGGCAGACCAGCCGACCGCGACAGGGCGGTGTACGCCGCCCGGTGCCGCTCGGCGGTCAGGTCCCGCGACTCCCACAGCTCCGCGAGGTCCGCGGGGGGTGCGTCCGGCATCACGCCTCCGGGCTGGGCGCCGACCCGCTCCAACTCCCCTGCGTACTTCGCGATGTCGACGTCATCCGCCTCGAAGCCCTCGGCCGCGAGCGCGCCCGCGAGCCACCGCTCGCAGGGCTCGATCCGGAACAGGGTGCCCGAGAAATCGAACATGACCGCCTTGATGGTGCCTCCCCGGGTAGTGGCCGCTCGCTTCCAGCATCCCAGACGCGATCCGGCGGCCTTCGGGGTGCTCCGGGCGGGCGTTCCCGCTGCCTGGCGGAGTGCGGTGGGACCGGTCGATGGGGAGCTGGGCGCCTTGACGCCAGGGGGCGTTCAGCTCAGGGCATGCAGGCCGGGGCCGAAGGTGATGATCAAGGGGACGGCCGGGACCAGCAGCGACAGCAGGGTCAGCCGCAGCCGGTGGGCGACCGGAAGGCGGGGCGCCGGTGAGAGCAGCCGGTTGACCCGGCCCGGGAGTTCGGCGAGCGGCGCGGGGGACGGGCCGAAGACGCCGCGCGGCTCGTTGAGTTCGACCAGCGCGAGAGCGGTGGTGAGGCGGCCGAAGCGGCGCGAGGCGGTGTCGTCGGCGGCGAGTTCGATCAGGAGGTGGACCTGGTCGCGGAAGGCGGCGAAGACCGGGACCTGCGGGAAACCGCCGGCGAGCGCGCCCGCGCAGTGCAGCAGCAGGTCGTGCCGGGCCCGGACGTGGCCCTGCTCGTGGGCGAGGACGGCGTCCAGCTGGCGGCCCTTGAGCCGGACCAGCGCGGCGGTGGTGATGACGAGCCGCGGCTCGGCGCCGGACAGCCACCACGCGTCGGAGCGGGTGTCCTCCAGCACCACCAGCCGCTCCCCGGCCCACACCGACTCGCCGGGCAGCCGGGGCGCGCGCACCCGGAGTTCGGCCCGGCGCGTGCGCCGCCTGCCCCGCGCGGCGCGCACCTCGCGGGTGAGCATCGCCGCGGTCCACACACCGCCGAGGGCGAGCAGCACCGCGAGCGCGCCGGCCCACCGGCCGTGGCCCTGCAGCCCGTAAGCGTCCTCGACGCCGTGCGGAGCGAACGCGAAGACATGGCCGCGGACGGCCGTCCACGCGGCCGAGGCGGTGAGCGCCATCGCGGACACGCAGCACAGCAGCACCGCGGCGACCACGCACTGCCACACCCACAGGGCGAGTACCGGCTCGCGCTCGGGCCATTCGGCACGGGCGAGCAGACGCGGCGCCGTCGCCGCCGCAAGTGCGCCGAGCACCAGCAGCACGAACGGGACCGTCATGCTGATCACCCTAGGAGTCGGCTCGCACCGTGTGATGCGGCACCGCACCGATGTGACGCACGACTCACATGGGCGACGTGCGGCCTTCGCCCGGGGCGTGCGAGGCGCCGTGGGACGGGGTTCTCACATGGCGAGCAGCATGACCACCATGCCCAGCGCCATCGACACCCGGCAGGCGACGGCCACCTCGGGGGCGTGGCGCAGCGGTAAGGACATCGGTGTGGGCGTGGGCGTGGGCGCGGGAGCCGGCGCGGGGCCGGCGACCGCCGCGCCCGGTATCAGCCCGCCGGCCGCCGGCGCCGGGGCTGGGACCGGCACCGTGACCGCCGCCGATGCGAGCCGGGCGCCCGTACGCAGCACGTAGACCGCGAAGTAGAGGAGGAAGAGCCCGGTCGCGACAGCGCTGCCCGCGCCTCCCATGGCCATGCCGCCGCCCGGGTGGGACGGCCCGGACCCGGCCATGGCCACCGCCATGTAGACCATCGCGGCCGAGCACACCACGTGGTGCACCCGGTGGCCGGGGGAGTGGGCGCCCGGGAGGACGGCGCGCAGTGCGGCCGCCGTGTAGACCACCGCGAAGGCGGGGGCGCACCAGGGCCGGGGGTCGAGCACCGAGACCGGCAGCGCCATCAGCGTCATGCCGGCGCCCATCACGGCTTCGTCCCGGTCCTCGGCGCGCACCAGGCACGCGACGGCCGCCGCCGCGCTGAGCGCCACCAGAAGCCACGCGACCAGCGATGGTCCGTGCATCACCGATCGCCCCTTCCCGTCGGCTCTCCCCAGGGCCGGCCGCGGGTCGGTCCCCGCACGCCGCTTGGGTCCTACCCGTCCCTGCGGGCGCGCAGGCAAGCGCACAGGATTGCCCGGGGGAGTGCGTTCGAGCGGCGCGCGCCCCCCTGCTCCGCCGTTGCACCGCGACGGCGCATGACGGGGACGGGCCCGGATCCGCCGGGGACAGCCCTCGGCGGCGGACGGCCGCTTCGGTAGCCTGACGGGCATGGACACCGCATCCCTCACCTTCCGCCCCGCCACGCCGGCGGACGTGCCCGCGCTCGTGACCCTGGTCGAGTCCGCGTACCGCGGCGACGCGAGCCGGGCCGGGTGGACCACCGAGGCCGACCTCATCGAGGGGCAGCGGACCGACCCCCAGGGCGTGCTGGACGTGGTGGAGAAGCCGGACAGCATGATGGTGGCCGTCGAGCGCGACGGCGAGCTGGTGGCCTGCTGCCAGCTCGAACACCGTGGCGTGCACGCCTACTTCGGCATGTTCGCGGTCCGTCCGTCACTGCAGGGCGCCGGGCTCGGCAAGGCGATCATCGCCGAGGCGGAGCGCCTCGCCGCCAAGGAGTGGGGCGTCGCCGAGATGCACATGACAGTGATCAGCGCGCGGGAGGACCTGATCGCCTGGTACGTGCGGCGCGGCTACACCCGCACCGGCGAGATGTCCCCCTTCCCTTACGGCGAGGAGCGGTTCGGCCGGCCCGTCCGCGACGACCTCCGGTTCGAGCTGCTGACGAAGAGCCTCGGCTGACCGCTGACCGTTCGGAGTCGGCCCGCTCAGAGCCGGCCCGCTCAGAGCCGGCCCGCCTCCGTGATGCGCCGCAGGAACTCTTGGGTGCGCTGCCGGCTCGGGGCGCCGAAGACCTCGGCGGGGGTTCCGCGCTCCAGGACGATCCCGCCGTCGAGGAAGCAGACCTGGTCGGCGACCTCGCGGGCGAACGCCATCTCGTGGGTGGCGATCACCATGGTCATGCCCTCCTCCTTCAGGTCGCGCACCACCGCCAGCACCTCGCCGACCAGTTCCGGGTCCAGCGCGGCGGTGATCTCGTCGAGGAGCAGCAGGCGCGGCCGGGTCGCCACCGCGCGCAGCAGGGCGACCCGCTGCTGCTGGCCGCCGCTGAGCCGGTCCGGGTACTCGTGCGCCCGGTCGGCCAGGCCGAGCCGCTCCAGCAGTTCCCGGGCCCTGCCCTCGGCCTGCTCGCGCGGCTCCTTGTGGACGCGCCGGGGCGCGAGGGTGATGTTGTCCAGCACCGTCATGTGCGGGAAGAGGTTGTACGCCTGGAAGACGACGCCGATCCGGCGCCGCACCTCGTCGACGTCCGTGCGGGGGTCGGTGATGTCCTGGCCGTCGAGGAGGATCGCGCCGTCGTCGACGTCCTCCAGCAGGTTCGCGCAGCGCAGCAGCGTGGACTTGCCCGAGCCGGACGCGCCGATGAGCGCGGTGACGGTGTGCGCGGGCACCTCCAGCGCGATGTCGCGCAGCACCACGGTGCCGCCGTACGTCTTGCGGACCGCCTCCATCCGCAGGACCGGCTCCGCGCGCAGCGCCGGCTCGGGTCCGTCCGCCGTACCGGACTTCGGGCCGATCGCGCTCATACCGCGCCTCCCTGCGACTGCCGCCGGTTCATCCGCGCGGCCACCCAGTCGGTGAAGCGCGTCATGGGGATGGTGATCGCCACGAAGATCAGACCCGCGATCACGTAGGGCGTGTAGTTGAAGTCGCGGCTGGCGATGATCTGCGCGGCGTAGACGGCGTCCACCGCGCCGCCGATGGAGACCAGGCCGGTGTCCTTCTGCAGGGACACCAGGTCGTTGAGGAGCGGCGGCACCACCCGGCGGACGGCCTGCGGCAGCACCACGTAGCGCATCGCCTGGGCGTTGCTGAGTCCGAGCGAACGGGCCGCCGCGCGCTGGCTGGGGTGCACGCTCTCGATGCCCGCGCGGAACACCTCGGCGACGTAGGCGGTGTAGGTCAGGCACAGCGCGAACGCGCCGAGCAGCACCGGGTTGTTGGTCACCCCGGTCAGCCGCAGTGCCGGGATGCCGAAGACGCACAGCAGGATGCAGATGATCAGCGGCAGCCCGCGGAAGAAGTCCACGTAGGCGGTCGCCAGGGCGCGTACCGGGAAGAACACCGGGCCGCGCAGGGTGCGCAGCAGGGCCATCAGGAGCCCGGCGACCAGGACGATCGCGCCGCACACCGCCAGCAGCCGCAGGTTCAGCCACAGGCCGTGCAGGATCGGGTGGAGGGAGATCCGGGCGTAGTGGGCGTCGAAGAACGTCTGCCGGGTGCGTTGCCAGCCGGGCGAGTTGACGATCAGTGCGTACAACGCCCCTGCCGTCAGCAGGGTGCTGGCCGAGGCGACGGCGAAGGCGCGCCGGGTGCGGGTGCGCCGGTAGCGCTCCCTGGCGATCCGCCGCGCCGAGGGGCGGTACCCGTCGTCGCCGCCCTTCCCGCCGGCGGGACCGGGTCCGGCGGGACCGGGTCCGGCGGGAGGGAACGGCGGCGGTGCGACGTCCTCGCCGCCGCGCTCCTGCCCGTCCCGGACGGTCACTTGAGCACCGGGGCGTTCACCGCGTCGGACAGCCACTTCTTCTCCAGCGCGGCGAGCGTGCCGTCCTTGCGCAGCGTGGTGACGGCCTGCGAGACGCAGGGCGTGAGCCTGCTGCCCTTGTCGAGCACCAGCCCGAACTGCTCCGGTGTGCCGCCCGCCGCGTCGAACTGCCCGATCACCTTGGCGTCGGTGACCTCGGCGCCGGTGATGTAGAACGCGGTCGGCAGGTCGACCACGATCCCGTCGACCTGGCCGTTCTTGAGGGCGGCGACCGCGAGGTCGTTGCGCTGGAAGACCGCGGGCTGCTTGGCGGGCTTCACCAGGTCGTCGATGACGTCCAGGCTCGTGGTCCCCACCTGGGCGCCCAGCTTGGCGTTCTTCAGGTCGGCCAGCGAGCGCGCCCCGGCGATCTTCGAGCCCTTGGGGACGACGACCGCCTGGCGCACGTCGTAGTAGCCGGGGGAGAAGTCCACCGTCTTCTCGCGGGCGGCGGTGATGGAGACCTGGTTGATGTCGATGTCGAAGTCCTTGGCACCGGGCGCGAAGGCGCTGTTGAACGGCACCTTCTGCCAGACCACCTGGTCGCTGGTGTAACCGAGTTGCTTGGCCACCGCGTAGGCGACCGCCGACTCGTAACCCTTGCCGTTGGACGGCTTGTTGTCGGCGAACCACGGGTCGTACGCCGGGTTGTCGGTGCCGACGGTGAATTTGCCGGCGGTGTGTGTGGCGAGTGACGCGGCGGTGCAGGAGCCGGCCGGGGAGGAGGAGTTGGCGGCCGATCCGCCGGAAGGCGAGGACGAGGCCGACGCGTTGCCGTCGTCCTGCGGTGAACAGGCGGCCAGGGCCAGGGTGAGCAGGGCGGCCGAGGCGAGGGCCGCGCGGTGACGGGACGGAGGTGTCGCGGGTCGCATGGCGGGACCTTGGCACCCGGCGGGCGGATCTGTCCACGCCATTCGGCCCGCTGTCCGGATGCCGGACCTTTGTGTCCGAGGTGTTTCCGATCCGTGGCGGCGGACGGTCGGTCAGGCGCGCGGCGGCACCGGAAGGTCCCGGCCCTGCGCGGGCGGCAGGTCGGTCGCCGCGCCGTCCAGGCCGAGCGCGCGGGCCAGCGCCCAGTCCTGCGGGGTGTTGACGGTCCACGCCATGACGGCGATACCGGCGGCATGGCAGCGGCGCACCGTGTCGAGGGTGAGCCGCGTGAGGTCGAGACTGACCAGGCGGGCGCCGACCGCCTGCGCGCGCGGCACGACGTCGGGGCCGGACGCGCCGGCCACCAGCACGGTGGCGACCCCGGGCAGCAGGGTGTGGATCTCGGCGAGCGCCTCGTCGTGGAAGGACAGCACGCTGACCCTGCTCGTCTCGCCGCGCTCGCGCAGGGTCGCGGCGAGCACCCGGGCGGCGGCGGTGTCCTTGATCTCGGCCTGGATCGGGCGGGCCACCGCGTCCAGGACCTCCTCGAAGACCGGCACTCGCTCGCCCAGCCCCGCGTCCAGGCCGCGGACCTCGGCGAGGGTGAGGTCGCGGATCTGGCCCTTGCCGTCGGTGGTGCGGTCGACCGAGCCGTCGTGCATGACGACCAGGGCGCCGTCCTTGCTCAGGTGCAGGTCCAGCTCGATCTGGTCCACGCCCTCGCGCTCCGCGCGCCGGAAGGACCGCAGGGTGTTCTCCGGCTCGACGCCCATGACGCCGCGGTGGCCGACGGTGAGGAAGCTCATGGGGGCACCCTAACCACGCCCCGTCCGGCCGAGGCGACCATCGTCCGAACACGCCGTGACGAGCGGGTGTGCCCCGCCCCCCGCCCCTGCCGCCACCCCTGGCGCCGGCCGCGTACGCCGGCGGTCGTGCTCCGGTGGCCCGCCGCGTGGTGGTGTGCTCCGGTGGCGGCGGGCACCCCGCACATCCCTGGCGATGCCGCAACTTTTGGCGCCACATCCAGGCGACCGGCCGTAAAAACAACGGCTCTTGGCCCCTCCGGCAGGACGATCTCAAGGAAGTGACCTTGTACGCGGAGGCCGCCCATGGATACGCTGGTCCGACGACAGTTTCTTTTGCGAAGGAGGGGTCATGGGCGAAGTTCTTTCGTCGAAGGTGGCAGCCGGAGGCGGGATATCCGGTGAAGGCGTCCTGGGGCACCCTCAGTGGCCGGTGCTGAAGCAGGCCGTCGAGGCGATCCGGCCCTGGCAGCGAAAGGACGGTTCGATCGACTTCGAGGCGGAGGACGCGCCGACCCGCGACGACGCGAGCCGCACCCTCGGCCGCGTCGTGGACGCGCTCGAACAGCTGGCGCCCCTGCTGCCGCACGACGAGGCGTACCACCAGGCGCTCGCCACGGACCTGCGCCGCTGGTCCGAAGGGGGGTTCGCGGTACCCGACTTCCTCGACTCGCTGCTGGCCTTCCAGCCCTCCGCCGACCGCCGTGACGGCCTCCAGCACCTCGTCGTCTTCCCGATGTACACGCAGAACGGCAACCCGGACCGCAACCTGGAAGCCGTCGTCCTCCGCGTGGTGTGGCCCGAGTGGCTCGCCGAGCTGGAGCGCACCCGCTACGACAACCCGCAGTTCGTCCCGATCACCTTCGAGGACTTCACCCCGGGGTACGACACCAACTCCGCGGTGCTCTTCCCGGAGACCGTCGCGGTGCGCAAGGCGCCCGACCGCTGGACCTGGGGCGCGATCTTCTGCGACCGCGAGGCCGCCCGCTTCCGCGCGGTGACCTCCGCCGCCGTGGACACCCTCGGCCTCGACCTGCCCGAGGACGCGGCCCGCCTGGTCGACGACCAGGAGCTCGCCCAGCAGACCTACGTGTTGTGGGACATGATCCACGACCGCACCCACAGCCACGGCGACCTGCCGTTCGACCCGTTCATGATCAAGCAGCGCGCCCCCTTCTGGATGTACGGCCTGGAGGAGCTGCGCTGCGACCTGACCACCTTCAAGGAGGCGGTCAAGCTCCAGGCCGAGGGCCACCCCATGGGCCTGGGCGTCCAGTACGCGATCCTCTTCGACCGGCTCTTCCGCTTCCCGGTCACCGGCGAGCGCGTGCGCAACTACGACGGCCTCGGCGGCCAGCTGCTGTTCGCCTACCTCCACAAGCACGACGCCGTACGCTGGACGGACAACACCCTGCACATCGACTGGGAGCGCGCACCCCAGGTCACCACGCAGCTGTGCGCCGAGATCGAGACGCTGTACCGCGACGGCATCGACCGGCCCAAGCTCGTGCACTGGCTGGCCGCCTACGAACTGGTTGCGACCTACCTCTCCCCGCACCCCGGCTCGGTCTGGGCCAAGGGCGCGGACGCCCTGGACCTGACGCTCCCGCCGCGCAAGCTGGTGGACGACGTGCTGCCGGACGAGTTTCCGCTCAGCATGTTCTACGAGGCCCTTGCGAAGAAGCTCCGCGAGGTGATCGCCTCGACCAAGGGCATCACCGGCGACAGCGCGCTGCGAGGCGCCGCATGACCGGTGCCGGCGAGGAGGCGGAGATGACGACCGACACGTACGCGGGCGGGCTCGACGGTGCGGTGATCGCGGTCGCGGGTGCGGCGGGACCGGCCGGGCGGGCCGTGCTCCAGCGGCTGGCCAGGGCCGGCGGCCACGTGGTCGCCGCGGACGCGGACCCCGAGCGGCTGGCGCAGGCGGTCGACGCCGCGCGTTACGACGCGGGCGGCGCGGACATCACCGGCGAGGTGGTGGACCTGCTGGACCTGGAGGCGACCGAGAACTGGGCCGCCCGGGTCGAGAAGGACCACGGCAGGGTCGACGGCCTGGTGCACGTGGTCGGCGGCTGGCGCGGCTCGGCGTCCTTCCCCGAGACCGAACTCGCCGACTGGGACGTGCTGCACAACCTGCTGATCCGCACCGCGCAGCACACCACGCTCGCCTTCCACGACGGCCTGATGCGCAGCCCCGGCGGTCGCTTCGTGCTGATCAGCGCGGCCGGCGCCAGCGCCCCCACGGCGGGCAACGCGGCCTACGCCGCCGCGAAGGCCGCGGCCGAGGCGTGGACGCTGGCCATGGCCGACTCGTTCCGCAAGCTCGGCGGCGACGACCTCACCGCGGCAGCCACTGTGCTCGTGATCAAGGCACTGGTGCACGATGAGATGCGGGCCCAGCGCCCGAACGCCAAATTCGCCGGCTTCACCGACGTGCGCGACCTCGCCGAGGCCATCGCGGACGTGTGGAACGCAAGCCCCCAGGAAGTGAACGGGACCCGACAGTGGCTGACGCCCCGACCGTGACCGACTCCATCGACAACACCACCCCCGGCGCGACGGCGCCGACCGGCTCCACCGACGCCGTACGGCGCCACGACCCGCAGGTCCGGGGTTTCGCCAGCGACAACTACGCCGGCGTCCACCCCGAGGTGCTGGCCGCCCTGGCGCTGGCCAACGGCGGCCACCAGGTGTCGTACGGGGACGACGCCTACACCGACCACCTCCAGGAGATCTTCCGCGGGCACTTCGGCCCCACCGCGGAGGTCTTCCCGGTGTTCAACGGCACCGGTGCCAACGTCACCGCGCTGCAGGCGATCACCGAGCGCTGGGGCGCGGTGATCTGTGCCGAGTCCGCGCACATCCAGGTCGACGAGTGCGGGGCGCCCGAGCGGGTCGGCGGCCTGAAGCTGCTCACCGTGCCCACCGAGGACGGCAAGCTGACGCCCGAGCTGATCGACCGGCAGGCGTACGGCTTCGACGACGAGCACCGCGCGCAGCCGCAGGTCGTGTCGATCACCCAGACCACCGAACTGGGCACCCTGTACACGCCGGAGGAGATCCGGGCGATCTGCGACCACGCCCACGCGCTGGGCATGGCCGTGCACCTGGACGGCGCCCGCATCGCCAACGCGGCGGCGAGCCTCGGCGAGCCGCTGGCCCGTTTCACCACCGAAGCGGGCGTGGACATCCTGTCCTTCGGTGGTACCAAGAACGGCCTGCTGCTCGGCGAGTGCGTGGTCGTGCTCAGCCCGGAGCGGGTCCGCGCGCTCAAGCATCTGCGCAAACTGTCCATGCAGCTGGCGTCCAAGATGCGGTTCGTGTCGGTGCAGTTCGAGGCGCTGCTCGCCGGGGACCTCTGGCTGCGCAGCGCCTCGCACGCCAACGCCATGGCCCGCAGGCTGGAGCAGGCGGTCCGCGGGATCGACGGGGTCACGGTGACCCAGCGGGTGCAGTCCAACGCGGTGTTCGCGCTGCTGCCGCGCGAGGTCAGCGAGCGGCTGCAGAAGCGCTACCGGTTCTACTTCTGGAACGAGGCGACCGGCGAAGTGCGCTGGATGTGCGCGTTCGACACCACCGAGGAGGACGTGGACGGTTTCGCCGCCGCGGTCGCCGAGGAGATGCGCGACGCCTGAGGCGTACTGCATGAGTATGCGCAGATCGGTAAATTGATTGATCGAGAGGTCGGTGGGTCCCTAGGCTCCGCGCTATGGAGCCGATCCCGGAAACCACCGACCTCTCCGCGTACCTGGCGGCCGACGCGGTCATCGACCACGATCACCCCCAGGTCCGGCAGACCGCCGCGCAACTGCGGAACGGCGCGCCGACGCCGTATGAGTATGCAAAGGCCGCCTACACCCACGTGCGCGACAGGGTGCCGCACTCCTTCGACAGCGGCGACGACCGCGTCGTCTGGCGCGCCTCCGACGTGCTGAGCACCCGCAACGGGATCTGCCACGCCAAGTCCCACGCCCTGGTGGCGCTGCTGCGCGCCGAGGGCATCCCGGCGGGGCTGTGCTACCAGCGGCTCACCGAGGACGACGGCAGCGACCCGGTCGTGCACGGCCTGGTCGCCCTGCTGCTGCCCGGCACCTCGCGGTGGGCCCGGCAGGACGCGCGCGGCAACAAACCGGGTGTCGACGCGCGGTTCTCCCTCGACGAGGAGCGCCTGGCCTTCCCTGTACGGCCCGAACTCGGCGAACGCGACTACCCGACGCTGTACGCGGCCCCGCCCGCCTCGGTGCTCGACGTGCTCCGCGGCTCCGCCGACCGCCAGGAACTGGCCGCGCGGCTGCCGGAAGCGCTGGACTGACGCCCCCCGCGGCCCTCGGCCGCTCAGGCGCTCGTGACGCGCTTCAGCAGCAGGTACATCTCGCAGCCCAGGCAGTAGGCGAACGCCGCGTTGAGGAAGGCGGCGGCCAGCGCGCACGCGGCGGCCGCCGTCCCCAGCCACTGCGGCCCCGCGAGGTAGCCGACCGAGCCCACCACCGCGAAGAACAGCCCCACCGCCTGGGCGAAGCGCGGCGGCGCCGCGTCCTCCGTCCCGGGCGGCGGCCCCAGACGCGGCCGGACCAGGGTGCGGAACACCCACCCGTACGGCGACCTCGCCACCCCGGCCGCCGCGCCGACCGCGAAGACGACCGCCTGCGCGGCCAGCAGCGGACCGCTGCCGGTGACCAGCACGACCGCGAGTACCACCGTGGTCAGCGCGGCGCCGAAACGGGGGCCGCGTACGTCGATCTCCATGGCTGGGATCATCACCCAGGAAGGCCGCCGCGCACCCGCGGGAATCATTGCGATCGCGTGAACGCTGCCTTCGACGGACTGGTGGGCGTTCTCGGCGCCCGCCTCGGCAGGCAGGGTGTACGGCAGGACGACGAGGGAGGCGGGACGGCGTGACCGGACTGATCGTGTGCCTGGCCGTGCTCGCCGCCGCAAGCGTCTTCGGCGTCGTGCACCGGCGCAGGGACGGGAGGATCAGGGTGCGGGCCAAGGACGGCGGGCAGCGGCTGACGGCCGACGACCTCGGGGCGCCGCTGGGGGAGCGGGCCACCCTGGTGCAGTTCTCCAGCGCGTTCTGCGCGCCGTGCCGTGCCACCCGGCGGGTGCTCGACGAGGTCGCCGGCATGGTGGAGGGCGTGCGCCACGTCGAGATCGACGCCGAGGCGCACCTGGAACTGGTGCGGCGGCTGGACGTGCTGAAGACCCCAACGGTGCTCGTCCTCGACGCCGACGGCGCCGTCGTGCGCAGGGCCACCGGGCAGCCGCGGACGGTCGACGTGATCGCCGCGGTGGGCGCGGCGGTCTGAGCCGTCGTGCGAGCAGTCGAGCCACCGGGGCAGCGGTCGCCGCGGGGGCCTGTCCGGTGTGACGGTCCTTCCATCTGCCCGAGCACTCTTGACGGTTGGCGCCCTGCATCGTCACTCTGACGTTATGTGCCGAGACCCGCAGCCGAGCGCACGCGCCGACGCCGACCACGGCCGCCGTCCCGGCGCGCGCTGTCCGGGTCACTGAGCGCCGACGCCCCTCCGCCCCGCGCACGGCTCCACCGAACGGCCGCCACGCCCGCAGCAGAAGGACGCACCCACCCGTGACCGCAACGCGCGACCTCGCCTCGGCCCGCCCGGACACCCCCGACCTCGACCCGGCCGTCTTCCGCTCGGTCTTCCGCCGCCACGCCGCCGGCGTCGCCGTGGTCACCGCGCAGGGCGACCACGGCCCGGTCGGTTTCACCGCCACCTCCCTCACCTCGGTGGCCGCCGAACCCCCGCTGCTGTCCTTCGGCATCAGCGTCGGCTCCTCCTGCTGGCCCACGGTCTCCACCGCCGAGCACGTCGGCGTCCACATACTCGGCGACCACCAGCAGGAACTCGCCGCCGTCTTCGCCAAGTCCGGGGCCGACCGGTTCGGGCCGCCGACATCCTGGTCCCTCGGCCCGCACGGAGTGCCGCTGCTCGGCGGCGTGCAGGCGTGGCTGGTCGGCCGGGTGGCGGGCATGGTGACGGCCGGCGACCACCGGATCGTGGTGGCCCAGGCGGTCGCCGGCGACCCCGACGGCCCCGGCGGGCCGCTCGTCCACCACCGCGGCGGCTTCCACCGGCTGCCGGGCTGAACCACGGCCGACCCGCGCCGCGTTCGGCGGGCACCTCCCGGGACGTCGGCCACGTCACAGTGCAGAGGTCTTGCGGATGGGTAAGTGCCTCTGTGTACTGACGAGTAATATATTCGGCGGGGAAGATACCGTGCCTTGGCAGGGAGCCGCCACAGAAGGCGCCTAACCTGGGCAGTTCACGAAGACGTGCAGGACGGAAGCAGTAGGAGAGCAGGCGTGAGCTTGAGGATCGTAGTCGCAGTGAAGTATGTGCCCGACGCCACGGGCGACCGTCACTTCGCCGAGGACCTGACCACCGACCGCGACGCGGTCGACGGCCTGCTGTCGGAGCTGGACGAGTACGCCGTGGAGCAGGCGCTCCAGATCGCCGAGGCCGCCGACGACGCGGAGGTCACCGCGGTCACGATCGGCCCGGAGGACGCGCGCGGCGCGGTGCTGAAGGCGCTGCAGATGGGCGCGGCCAAGGGCGTCCACGTCGAGGACGACGCCCTGCACGGCACCGACATCATCGGCACCTCGCTGGTGCTGGCCAAGGCCATCGAGCACATCGGCTACGACCTGGTCGTGACCGGCATGGCCTCCACCGACGGCACCGCCGGCGTGGTCCCGGCGCTGCTGGCGGAGCGCCTGGGCATCCCGCAGGTGACGCTGCTGTCGGAGGTCGCGGTCGCCGACGGGAAGGTCACCGGCCGCCGCGACGGCGACGTGGCGAGCGAGCAGCTGGAGGCGGCGCTGCCGGCGCTGGTGTCGGTCACCGACCAGTCCGGCGAGGCCCGTTACCCGTCCTTCAAGGGCATCATGGGCGCGAAGAAGAAGCCGCTGGAGACGCTGGACCTGTCCGACCTCGGGGTGGACGCCGCCGAGGTGGGCCTGGACGGCGCCTGGAGCGCGGTGCAGGACGCCACCGCGCGCCCCGCGCGCACCGCGGGCACGATCGTCAAGGACGAGGGCGAGGGCGGCAAGCAGCTCGCCGAGTTCCTGGCCGCGCAGAAGTTCATCTGAGCGACCCCGGCCGCGGCAGCCCCTCCGGGCGCCACCGCCGCGACCGCTCCGCCGCCCCTGTGACGGCCCGCCGCCCCTTCCCGAACCCGCAGGAGAACGATTCCCATGGCTGAAGTCCTCGTCTACGTCGACCACGTGGACGGTGCCGTCCGCAAGCCGACCCTCGAACTGCTCACGATCGCCCGCCGGATCGGCGAGCCCGTCGCGGTCCACCTCGGCCCGGGTGCCGAGGCCGCCGCCAAGGTGCTCGGCGAGCACGGCGCGACCCGCGTACTGGCCGCCGACGCACCGGAGTTCGCCGACTACCTCGTCGTCCCCAAGGTCGACGCGCTGGAGGCCGCGGCCAAGGCCGTCGGCCCGGCCGCCGTGCTGGTGCCGTCCTCCGCGGAGGGCAAGGAGATCGCCGCCCGCCTGGCGCTGCGCCTGGGCTCGGGCATCATCACCGACGCCGTCGACGTCGAGGCGGGCGCGGACGGCCCGGTCGCCACGCAATCGGCGTTCGCCGCCGCCTTCAGCACCAGGTCCACGGTGCGCAAGGGCGCTCCGGTGATCACCGTCAAGCCGAACGCCGCCCCGGTCGAGGCCGCGCCGGCCGCCGGCGCCGTCGAGCCGCTGGAGGTCTCCTTCGGCGAGCTGGCCACCGGCACCAAGGTCGTCTCGCGCACCCCGCGCCAGTCCACCGGCCGCCCGGAGCTGACCGAGGCCGCCATCGTGGTCTCGGGCGGCCGCGGGGTCAACGGCGCCGAGAACTTCTCGGTGATCGAGGCGCTCGCCGACTCGCTGGGCGCCGCGGTGGGCGCCTCCCGCGCCGCGGTCGACGCCGGCTGGTACCCGCACAGCAACCAGGTCGGCCAGACCGGCAAGTCGGTCTCGCCGCAGCTCTACATCGCCAACGGCATCTCCGGTGCGATCCAGCACCGTGCCGGCATGCAGACCTCGAAGACCATCGTCGCGGTCAACAAGGACGCCGAGGCGCCGATCTTCGACCTCGTCGACTACGGCGTGGTCGGCGACCTGTTCAACGTCGTCCCGCAGCTGACCGAAGAGGTCAAGGCCCGCAAGGGCTGAGCTCCCGGACCGCACCGGCCCCCGGACGCCCCCGGCGTGCGGGGGCCGACCCGTGTCCGCGAACGCCCGCGCTCGCGGGGCTGTTGACCGGTCCGCACGGCCCCGCTAGCTTGCACTTCAACGATTTGTTGAATTCGGGGAGGGTGCAGATGCCGGCCGTGACGACACTCGCAGACGCCGTGGGCGCCCGGATCGGCGCCGCGCTGGCCGCCACCGACGCCGAACTGGCCCGCCGCTATCCCGGCGAGCCCGCCACCCGCCAGCCCGTGCACACCGTCTACGTGCCCGCCGACGCCTTCCACGCCGGCACCGTCCGCGCCTGGGGCGACCAGGCACTGGCCGCACTCGACGCCCACGCCCCCGACCCCGCCGCGCTGGGCGCCGTACTCGGCCTGGACGGCGCGCTCGCCGCCGACGTGTACGACCGGGTCCGCGCCAAACTGCGCGACGAGCCCGTCGAGGACCTGCGGATCGACTTCGAGGACGGCTACGGTCCGCGCCCGGACGCCGAGGAGGACGCCGCGGCCGTTACAGCCGCCCGGACCGTCACCGCCGCCGTCGCCGACGGCACCGCACCGCCCTTCGTCGGCATCCGCATGAAGTGCATGGAGGCCGCCGTGCGCGAACGCGGCATCCGCACGCTCGACCTGTTCCTCACCGCACTGCTCGACGGGGGAGCGCTGCCCACCGGGCTCGTCCTGACCCTGCCCAAGGTCACCTTCCCCGCGCAGGTCGCCGCGATGGCCGACCTGTGCGAGGCGTTCGAGCGGGCGGCGGATCTGCCCGAAGGGCGGCTCGGCTTCGAGATCCAGATCGAGACCACCCAGGCCATCCTGGGACCCGACGGCGCCGCCACCGTGCCCGCCCTCATCGACGCCGCCCGCGGTCGCGCCACCGCACTCCACTACGGCACCTTCGACTACAGCGCGGCCTGCGGGGTCAGCGCCGCCCACCAGTCCCCGGACCATCCGGCCGCCGACCACGCCAAGGCCGTCATGCAGGTCGCCGCGGCCGGCACCGGAGTACGCCTCAGCGACGGCTCCACCAACGTCCTCCCGGTCGGCTCGACCACCGACGTCCACTCCGCCTGGCGGCTCCACTACGGCCTCGTACGCCGCTCTCTGGCCCGCGCGTACTACCAGGGGTGGGACATGCACCCTGCCCACCTCCCGACCCGCTACGCCGCCACCTACGCCTTCTACCGGGAGGGCCTGGCCGCCACCACGGCCCGCCTCGCCGCCTACACCACTCCCTCCGGCGCGCCCACCCCCGCCGTCCTCGACGAACCCGCCACCGCCCGCGCCCTCGCCACCCACCTCCTCCGCGGCCTCGACTGCGGCGCCCTCACCCCCACCGAACTCCCCCTCCCCACCCCCACCTTGACCACCCTCGCCACCCGCTGACCCGCCAGAGGGCCGCGAGGAACTGCGCGAGCAACCTCATCGGACGGGCACCCACCAAACCGCCCCGCACCCCCCCAGGCGAAGCTCTGGGCGAGAACTGCGCGACCAGCCCCACATCGGACGGGCACTCAACAAACTGCCCGTACCACTCCAGGGGCGCGTGGGGGCACCTCCCAGGCGAAGCTCTGGGGGAGAACTGCGCGACCAGCCCCCACCGGCAGGTGGTCTGGGAACAACCGGCACCCCCCACCCCGGAGGGACCCCCACCGGCAGGTGGTCCGGGAACAACCGGCACCCCCCACCCGTGGACGGCCCCCTCACCTCGCGGGCGGAATCTCCCCGGACCCCCGCTCGATCAACCGCACCGGCAACTCCGTCCGGGTCGCCTCCTCCGCCGCGATCCCGTCCAGCCGCCTGAACAACTGCTGCGCCGCCACCCGCCCGATCCCCGGGGCGTCCTGCGCCACCACCGTGATCGCCGGATCCAGCACGTCCGCCAGCTCGAAGTCGTCGAACCCGACCAGCGCGACCGGGTCCGGCCGGGCCGCGAGGACCCGCACCGCCGTCACGGTCACGCGGTTGTTCCCCGCGAACAGCGCCGTCACCGGCTCCGTCCCGTTCAGCATCGCGTCCAGCGCCGCCTCGACCCGCTCGGGGGTGGTCGGACCCATGGCGTACCACTCGGGCCGCACCGCGAGCCCCGCCGCGGCCATCGCCTCGCGGTAGCCGCGCAGGCGCTCACCCGCGGTGTGGATGCCGGGCTGGTCGCCGATGAAGCCGATCCTGCGGTGGCCGTGCGCGATGAGGTGCGCGACGCCCTCCCGCGTACCGCCCGCGTTGTCGGTGAGCACGACATCCGCGTCCAGCCGCCCGGCCGGCCGGTCCACGAAGACCGTCGCGACCCCGGCCGCGATCTCCGGCAGGAGGTACCGGTGGTCCTCACCGGCCGGCACCACGACCAGCCCGTCCACCCGCCGCGCGCAGAACGCCAGCACCAACTCCTGCTCCCGGCGCGGGTCCTCCGCGCTCGACCCGGTGAAGAGCAGCGCGCCGTGCGAGCGGGCCACGTCCTCCACCGCGCGGCTGAGCGCCGCGTAGAACGGGTCCGCCAGGTCCTCCAGCACCAGCCCGACGCTCGCGGTCCGCCGGGTGCGCAGCAGCCGCGCGCTGTCGTTGCGGCGGAAGCCCAGCGCGTCGATGGCGGCCTGCACGCGCGCGGCGGTGTCCGGTGTCACGCCGGGTTCCTCGTTCACCACCCGCGACACCGTCTTGAGGCCGACGCCCGCCCGCGCGGCGACATCCTTCATCGTGGGCCGGGGTGTGCGTCCTGGTGTTTGGGTCACGGTCGTAGTATTCCCTGCGGCAAGAGATGGACAACGTTGTCACGAACAGGCGAGACTACCCTCGTCGCCACCCCTTGCCGAGAACCCCCACCGAACGAGTCTCATACGAACGCAAAGCGACCGATAACCCACGCGCCGTGCGCGTCCAGAACCCACCGGACGGCACCGGCGCGAGAATCCGACCCGCCGGCCCCGCCGCAGACCACCTCCGTACCACCCCCACACCTCATGTACCGACAACGAAGCACCAGGCACCGCCCACCATCCCCACCCCGCACGCACAACGCACAAGGAGACGCCGCAGCGATGCACCCTGACAGCGCGACCGGTCCACTCGTGGCCGCACTGGACATCGGCGGTACCAAGATCGCCGGAGCCCTCGTCGACTCCGAGGGGCGCCTGGTGGCGCGCGCGCTGCGCCCGACACCCGCCGGCCCGGACGGCGACCGGGTGATGGGCGCGGTCGACGAGGTGCTCGCCGAACTGCGCGCCGCACAGTACTGGCCCGCCGTCGTCGCGGTCGGCATCGGCAGCGCCGGGCCGGTGGACGCGGCGCAGGGCACCGTCAGCCCCGTCAACGTGCCCGGCTGGCGCGAGTTCCCGCTGGTCCCGCGGGTCTCGGCGGCGGCCGGCGGCCTGCCCGTGATCCTGACCGGAGACGGCGTCGCCATGACCGCGGCCGAGCACTGGCAGGGCGCGGCGCGCGGCTACGACAACGCGCTGTGCATGGTGGTGTCCACCGGCGTCGGCGGCGGGCTGGTCCTCGGCGGCGCTCTCCTGCCCGGGCCGACCGGCAACGCCGGGCACATCGGGCACATCAGCGTCGACCTCGACGGCGACCCGTGCCCGTGCGGTTCGCGCGGCTGCGTGGAGCGGATCGCCAGCGGCCCCAACATCGCCCGGCGCGCCGTCGAGCAGGGCTGGCGGCCGGCGGCCGGCACGGAGCCGACCGCGGCGGCCGTGGCCGCGTCCGCCCGCGCGGGCGACCCCGTCGCGCTGGCCTCCTTCGACCGCGCCGCCCAGGCGCTGGCCGCGGGCATCGCGGCGACCGCCACGCTCGTGGAGATCCACGTCGCCGTGATCGGCGGCGGGGTCTCGGCGGCCGGCCCGCTGCTGTTCGACCCGTTGCGCGAACACCTGTCCCACTACGCCACGTTGTCCTTCGCGGCGGGTGTCGACGTGGTGCCCGCGAAGCTCGGCACCGACGCCGGTCTGGTCGGCGCCGCGGCGGCCGCCGCCCAGGCACTGCAACTGTTCCCCACCACCGCGTAGGCTCCGGCCCGGGCTCGCGCCGCGGCGGCGCGGGGCGGTGAGGAGGCCGGTGCGGTGGTCGGGAGCGAGCGCGACGTGGTCGTGGCGGTGCTGCTGCGGGCCGACCGGTTCCTGGTGATCCGGCGTGGGCCCGGCGCGCGGATGCCCGGCTATTGGGCGCCGCCGAGCGGCGTCGTCGAGGCGGGGGAGAGCCGGCAGGACGCGCTGGTGCGGGAGGTGCGGGAGGAGGTCGGCCTCACCGCCGTGCCGTCGGCGGAGGTCTGGCGGTCGCGCAGCGCGGACGGGGTGTCCCTGCTGCACTGGTGGACCGCCCGCGCCGAGCACGGCGAGGTCGTTCCGGACCCGCGTGAGGTCGCCGCGAGCCGCTGGGTCACCGCGGCGGAGTTCCTCGCCCTCGACCCGGTCTTCCCCGGCGACCGGGAGTTCTTCGTACGGGTGCTGCCGCGGCTCCAGGGACCCTGAGCGCAGGGGCGGCGCGTCATGTCGGTACGGCCGCCCGCGCGTCGGCGGCCCGCTGCCGGTCCTCCGAGCGGCCCGGCCTACGCCGAGCGCACGTGCAGGTGGCCCTCCTCGGGGAACTGCGGCGGATACGGCGGCAGTACGGTGCGCAGCTCGTACCCGCCCTTCTCCGCCACCCGGCAGGACGCCTCGTTGCTCCTGGAGTGCAGCAGGGCGATCCAGGTGAGCGGCAGCGGGCACTGGGGGCCCAACGCCCAGCGGGAGACGGTGTCCAGGGCGCGCGGCGCGATGCCGCGGCCCCGGGCTCCGGCGGCCGTCCAGTAACCGACCTCCGCGGCGCCCTCGGCCGGGCCGGTGCCCTCGCGTACGACGATGTGCCCGAGCAAGGGGGTCGTTGGACCGCTGAGGACGTTCACGGCGGTGTCGACGGTGTCGGTGTGCTCCTCGGTCGCGGCCGGTTCCTCGACGGCGAACGCGAAGCGGATGCCGGCGGCCCAGCCCGCCGCCTGGGCGTCGATCCAGCGCCGGGCGGCGGCCTCGTCCTCGAGGAAGGTCATCAACCGGCGCCGCAGCAGCGGGTCCTGGTGGGCCAGCGCCAGCGCCCCGGCGTCCTGCGGCTGCCACGGGCGCAGCCTCAACGCGGGTGCGGACGCGGTCGGTTCGACAGGCAGGTGGACAACCATGCGGGCTCCTCGGAGTGTTCGCCGGACCGCCCGCAAAGCTACCGGTGGATCCTCGGATCATCGGCGGTTTCGCCGTCCCCGTACGACGGCGACCTCGCGCACAGCGCCGCGCGAACGGCCGCCCGCCCGCACCGCGTTGGACGTCCCTGCGGCGGCAACGCCGCTCCGCTGGGCGGGGCCGGGTGCGTACCGGTGCCGCCCGCGGGCGCCCCGGGTGACCCGCGGCCGAGCCCGGTCCCTCCGCCGGAACCTTCGGTACCGTCGCCGCTCCCGACATACTGTGATGCCCCGCGGCGAGCCGGCCGCGGGCACACCGCGCGGCACACGGAGGGGGCCGATGGAGGACGACGAGGCGTACGCACTGTCCCTGTACCAGGCATTGCGCGCCAGCGGCGAGGCAGAGGCGGCCGGCCTGTCCACGGCGACCGGACTCGGCGGCGAGCAGGTCGAGCGGGGCCTGCGGCGGCTGCGCCGGCTCGGTCTGGTCCGCGAGACGGGCGGCGTGCTCGAGCCGGTCGAACCCGACGCCGCGCTGCTCGGCAAGATGGGCGCCCACCGGTCCACGGCCGCCGCGCACGCGGCGAGCGCCACCGAACTGGAGCAGCTCACCCACGCGCTGCTGACCCGGTACCGGCCCGCCGTCGCGGACGAAGCATCGCAGTTCGAGGTGGAGTTCGTCAGCGACCGGCGGACCAAGGACCGCAGGCTGCGCGACCTCAACGCGGAGGTCAAGCTGACCTGCGACTCGCTGCATCCCGGCGGGATGCCGCCGATGGACGTGCTGACCAGGTCGCTCGCCGAGGACGCGCGACTCGTCGAGCGGGGCGTGCACTGCCGCGCCATCTACCGGCAGGGACTGCTCCAGACCCCCAAGCACGCGCGCTATCTGCACGAACTCGTCCAGATCGGCGTCGAGGTGCGGCTCATCGAGCACGCGGCCTACGATCTGCTCCTCCTGGACCGCACGATCGCCTGGATCCCGGCCGCACCGGGCACCACCTCGCCGTCGGTGGTGCTGTTCCGCGGCGCGGCCCTGATCAACGCCCAGATCGCGCTCTACGAGGACTGCTGGCTGCGCGCGGTGCCGTACCCGAAGGCGCTCGCCGACTCCGAGCGGACGGCGCTTCCCGCACAGGAGCGGGCGGTGGTCCGGCTGATGTCGGGCGGCCTCAGCGACGACCAGATCGCGCGCAAACTGGGCGTGCACCGCCGGACGGTGCAGCGGACCGTCGCCAGGCTCATGGAACGGCTCAACGCCGGCAGCAGGTTCGAGGCCGGGATGAAGCTGGCCCGCACCATGGGCGGCGCGAGCGACGTCCCGGAACGGCCGCAGCTGTTCCAGCCGCGGCAACCGTCCCCGGCGTCCCCGGTCTCCTCCTCCGCGCCGTCCTCCCCGTCCGCGCCATCCGCGCCGGTACCCTCGCAGGCTCCCGCCGGCCGCAGCTCGTAGCCTCCTCCCGGCCGGGGCGCCCCGCGGCCGTCAGCCGCCGAGTACCGCGAGCGGGTCGTCCAGCACGGGCTGCCAGGCGAGTTCGGCGGCGCCGACGAGGCTGTTGTGGTCGAGCGCGCAGGCCAGCAGCGGCACGCTCCCGCTGCGCCCCCACAGGCTGCGGTCGGCGACCACCGCCCGCAGCCGCTCGGGGTCGGCGTCCAGCAGGTGCCGGTGCAGGCCGCCGAGCAGGATGCGGTCCGGGTTGAGCACGTTGACCAGCCCGGCCAGGCCGGTACCGAGCCGGTCGATGAGGGTGTGGGCGGCGCCGCGCACCGCCGGATCGTCGTACTCCGTGCTCAGCAGGTCGCGGGACTGCTCCAGCAGCGAGATCTCGGGCCCCGCCGGGCGCCCGGCGGCCTCGATGAAGGCCAGCGGGTCGGCCTCGACGTCGAGGCAGCCGCGGGAGCCGCAGTGGCAGGGGCGCCCGTCGGGCCGGACGGTGAGATGGCCGACCTCCAGGGCGAGGCCCGAACTCCCGGTGTGCAGGTGCCCGTCGAGGACGAGGGCGCCACCCACGCCGCGGTGGCCGGAGGCGACCACCAGCAGGTGCTGGGCGTCGCGCCCGGCTCCGTGGCGGTGTTCGGCGAGCGCCGCCACGTTGACGTCGTTGCCGACGAAGCAGGGCACCGGCCGCCCGCCGGGCCCGGTGATGCCCGCCTTGGCGATCTGCTCGGTGAAGATGCGCAGCACGGGCGCACCGGCCGGCCAGGCGAGGTGCAGCGGGTTGAGGGCGGTGCCCTCGGGTTCGGCGACCGCGGACGGCACGGCGAGCCCGGCGCCCACGCAGGTCCGCCCGTGCGTGCGCAGCAGCTGCAGCCCGGCCGCGACGACCTCGCCGAGGACATGCGCGGGATCGGCCGGCACCGTCATGCACCCGGGCGCGGTGGCCACGGTCTCGCCGCCGAGGCCGACCAGCGCGGCCCGGAAGCCGTCCGCGTGCACCTGCGCCGCGAGTACGACCGGCCCGTCGGCGGCCACCTCCAGCCGGTGGGAGGGCCGGCCCTGCGCACCGGACGGACCGGTCGGCCGGGTGTCCACCCTGATCAGGCCGAGCGCTTCGAGTTCGGCCGCCACCGCCCCCGCCGTGGCCCTGGTCACACCGAGTTCCGCCGTGAGCAGGGCGCGGGTGGCCGCGCGGCCGGTGTGTACCAGGCCGAGCGCGGGTCCGAGCGCGCCTCGGCCACGCTCAAGCCTTGTCCGAATCTGTGTCACCACTCTATTCTCACTTTGTGCCGACGCTGAACAAAATAGGGACGGCGCTGTCCCGATCCCACCACACATCCACCACCGACCCATCCCTCCGCGCGCTGCGCGTCGCGCTGACGGTCTTCTTCGGGGTGGACGGTTTCCTGTTCGCCGGGTGGGTGGTGCGCATCCCGGCGATCAAGGCCCAGGTCGGCGCGTCCGCGGGGCAGTTGGGGCTGGCGCTGCTCGGCGTGTCGGTCGGTGCGGTCGCCACGATGGTGATCACCGGGCGATTGTGCCGCGTGTTCGGCAACGAGCGGGTGACCGCCGTGACCGCCGCGATGCTGGCGATCAGCGTGGCCCTGCCACCGCGTACCCATTCCGCCCTGGCGCTGGGACTGGTCCTGCTCCTGTTCGGCATGTCCTACGGCGGTCTCAACGTCGCGATGAACAGCGTCGCGGTCGACCTCGTGGCCGCTCTCCGCCGCCCGGTGATGTCGGGGTTCCACGCCGCCTACAGCATGGGCGGCCTGCTCGGCGCGGGCATCGGCGGCGTGCTGGCCCCGCATCTGTCGCCCGCCACCCACCTGTTGCTGCTCACCCCGATCGGGCTGCTGACCGTGGTGTTCGCGGGGCGGGTGCTGCTGGCCCATCCGCTCAGCCACGGCGGACGTACTCCCGCGGCGCGCGCGGCCACCGAGGCGGGCACGGCGCCCGAGGCCGCGGTCGACGGCACGGGGGAGGGCGCGGCCCCGGGCGGGAACGCGGCTGCCGGCGGGGGCGGGGCCGCGGTCCCCGATCGGCCCGGACCCGATGTCACGGCCGGGCGCGGACGAGGCCGCCGGACGGCCCTGCTGGTCGCGGTGTTCGGCCTGATCGCCGGCTGCTCGGCCTACGGCGAGGGCGCGCTCGCCGAGTGGGGTGCGCTGCACATCCAGCAGGACCTGCACAACGGCCCCGGCATCGCCGCGGCCGGATACGCGTGCGTCACTTCGGCGATGACCATCGGGAGGCTGACGGGCGCGGCCCTGATCACCCGGCTCGGGCAGAGTCGCGCGCTGGTGCTCGGCGGGCTGACCGCGTGCGCCGGGATGCTGGTGGGCGCGCTCGCGCCGTACACCGCGCTGGTGATGGTCGGCTTCGCGCTGACCGGCCTCGGACTGGCGAACCTCTTCCCGACCGCCATCGCGCGCGCGGGCGAGCTGACCGGTCCCAGCGGGGTGGCCGCCGCGTCCACCGTCGGCTACGGCGGGATGCTGCTCGGCCCGCCCTCCATCGGCTTCCTCACCGACGCGGTCGGCCTGCCCACGGCCCTCACCACGGTCTCCGCCCTCGCCGCTCTGGCCGCGCTGATCGCCTGGTCGGTACGGCACACGGCGCCGCCCCGCACGGTTTGACGTACCTCACCGGCGCGGAAACGGCGCCGAGGCGGCATCCTGTTGGGCACCCGGACGTCCGACAGCGCGGCGCCGCACACCGATGTGACGTCCGCCCGGGCGGAAGACCCCTCCGTGGACGCGTACCCGGGTGCGCGCGGAACCCCGGTGCGTCCGGTCGCCGCGGCCACGAACGCAGGAGGAGCCGATGCACATGCAGCCCTGGGCCGTCCGTACGGCCCGTGCCGTGGTCAGGGAGCGGTCCTCCCGGATCTACCTCGCCGCGGTCGCGGTGTGCCTGGTGCTGACGCTGGTGGAGACGGCGGTCGCGGGCGACCCCGCGGTGTCGTTCCCGGGCGTGCTGCTCGAACTCGCCACGCTGCCGTGGACGCCGGTGCTCTGGCGGCTGTTCGTGGCCGCGGGCGGGCTGGACGTTCAGGCGGCGGCCGATGGTTGGAGCGGATGGACGCTGACCCTGGTCGCGGCGGCTGTCTCCGCCGCCCTGGATGCGCTGCTGATCGGCTGGGCGGTCCGCACCGCCCGCCGCCGCGCGCTCACGTCACGCTGAAGACCGACGCGCTGGACGGGGACGCCGTACCCCAGGGTTCGGGGGCTTCGGGGACGTCGATGCCGGAGGAACCTGATCCGTCAGGACTTGACGAGCATGCGCTCCAGCACGGCGCGGTGGCACGGGCGGGCCTGCTCATGGCGCTTGCGGCCGGCCTCCGTGATCGCGACGCGGACTCCGCGCCGGTCCTCGCTGCAGATGCCGCGGTCGACCAGGCCCTCCTTCTCCAGGCGGGCCACCAGCCGGGACAGCGCGCTCTGGCTGAGGTGCACGCGATCGGCCAGCTCCTGCACGCGGAAGGTGCAGCCGTCCTCCGCGTCCTCGCCGACCAGCACGTCGAGGACCTCGAAGTCGCTGGCGCCCAGTCCGTACTGGTGCAGCTCGCGATCGATCTCGCAGGCAGTGCGGGCGTGAACGGCCAGGATGTCCCGCCATTCCTGCACGAGCGCGCGCTCACCCTTGTCGCCTGTCATGCCGCCACGGTAGCAGAAAACGGACCCGTATGCACGGGCATTAAATGCGCTTGCATTGGATGCGCATGCATGTAATCTGTTCGCCATGACCTCTCCGTCAGTCCCGTCCTCCCCCGTCTCCCGCTCCGGCGAGCGATGGAGTGCCCTCCAGTGGGGCACCCTCCTCGTGCTGTGCGCCGCGCTGTTCCTCGACGCGCTCGACGTCTCCATGGTCGGTGTGGCCCTGCCCTCGATCGGCAGCGACCTGCACCTGTCCACGTCCTCGCTGCAATGGGTCGTCAGCGGCTACATCCTCGGCTACGGCGGCCTGCTGCTCCTCGGCGGCCGCGCGGCCGACCTGCTCGGCAGACGCCGCGTCTTCCTGATCGCGCTCGGCGTCTTCGCGGTGGCCTCGCTGCTGGGCGGCCTGGTCGACTCCGGCGACCTGCTGATCGCCACCCGCTTCGTGAAGGGCCTCAGCGCCGCGTTCACCGCTCCCGCGGGCCTGTCCATCATCACCACGACCTTCCCCGAGGGCCCGGTCCGCAACAAGGCGCTGACCATCTACTCCAGTTGCGGTGCCACCGGCTTCTCGATGGGCCTGGTGCTCTCCGGCTTCCTCACCGAGGCCGGCTGGCGCTGGACGATGCTGCTGCCCGCGCCTGTCGCGGTCATCGCCCTGATCGCCGGTCTGAAGCTGATCCCGAAGATCCCGCGTGACAAGGCAGACGGCCGCGGCTTCGACCTGCCTGGTGCCGTCACCGGTGCGGGCTCCATGCTGCTGCTGGTGTTCACCGTGGTCTCGGCGTCCAGCGTCGGATGGGCCTCGGCCCGCACGCTCGGCTCCTTCGCCGCGGTCGCGGTCCTGCTGGCCCTGTTCACCGTCATCGAGCAGCGCTCGTCCTACCCGCTGGTCCGGCTCGGGGTGCTCCGCAACTCCAGCCAGGTCCGCGCCAACCTCGGCGCCGCCACCTTCTTCGGGTCGTACGTCGCCTTCCAGTTCCTCGTCACGCAGTACCTCCAGAACGTCCTGGGCTACAGCGCCATGCAGACCGCGCTCGCCTTCCTGCCCGCGGGCTCGCTCGTCGCGATCCTGTCCACCCGGATGGGCCCGGTCGTCGACCGCTTCGGCACCCCGCGGGTGATCGCCGCCGGCTTCACCTCGCTGGTCGTCGGCTACGTGCTCTTCCTGCGGATCGGCCTCCACCCGAACTACGCGGCGGTCATCCTGCCCTCGATGCTGCTGCTCGGCGGTGCCTTCGCGACCGCCTTCCCGTCCCTGAACATCCAGGCCACCAACGGCGTCCGCGACGACGAGCAGGGCATGGTCTCGGGGCTGCTCAACACGTCCTTCCAGGTGGGCGGCGCGATCTTCCTCGCCGTGGTCACCGCGGTGGTCACCTCCAGCGCCGGAAGCCACCCCGCCACCCCGCAGGGCACCCTCGACAGCTACCGCCCCGGCCTGTGGGTGGTGACCGGGATCGGCTTCGCCGGCCTGCTGCTCACCCTGTCCGGGCTGCGCCGCCGCCGTCCTTCCTACGGCATCCTCGTCGCCTCCTCCGAGACGGAGCCGGCACGCATCGACGTAGACGCCGCTGACGGTGCCGTCGAGACGGCCGCGGTCGGCGGTGCCGGCGTGGACGCCGCCGGGACGACCGGGCACGAAGGACGGACGGTGGTGCGCGACTGAGCCGGACGGGGACCGGGACCGGAGCCGGACTTGAAGGTGAAGCCGAACCCGTAGGACCCGACCGACCGGCCGGCCCCGCGCGAGGAGGGAACGCGCGGGGCCGGCCCGCGTGTTCACCCTGGGGACGGGCGTGCCCGCGGATGTGCGGGGGCGGGGTGTCGGGGAACGCGGCGGTACTGTACGCCGTCTATGAACCCGTGGTACGGAGAAGGGCGAGGCGGTGGACATGAACGGTGCGGCCAGGGGAGACCGGGGCACGGTCGGGCGGCGGACCCAGGCGGAGCGTGAGGCCGCCACCGTGGAGACGATGTACGCGGTGGCGACCGCCGCCGTCCTCGGCGCGGTCGGTTTCCTCGTCGTGACCGCGCCCGTGATGGCGGGCGTCGTGCACGGCAGGGCGCGTTCCGGCTGCGTCACCGCGGCGATGCTCGTGGCAGCCGTGCTGTTCTTCGGCCGGATCGTGCTGACGCTCCTGCGGTTCGAACGCCGCGCCCGGCAGCGGCGGAAGGACCCCTGGTACCCGTGGGATGCGGTACCCGTCCCGGAGACGTACGGCGACGCGGGCGATGCGGGGCTCCCGCCGGTGGCGCGGCACCGGCCGCGGCGGGTGGTGCGGCGCGCCGCGAGCAGCGGGGGGAAGCGGGAGGAGAGCGCGGGGAGTGGTCGAAGCGGCGGGACCGGCGGGTCGGGTGGCCACGACGGCTGAGGTCGCGTCGGCTGAGGGCGGGTCAGCGAGGGTGCGTCAGTAGGGGGCGGGACGGTCGGGGCGTGTCCGGCTGGGATTGCTGCGGCGCCGCGAAGGGATCAGCCGAGCCAGCCGGGCCGGACCAGCCCGGACTCGTAGGCGTGCACGACGAGTTGGGCCCGGTCGCGGGCGCCGAGCTTCACCATGGCCCGGCTGACGTGCGTCTTCGCGGTGAGCGGGCTGACCACCAGCCGCCGGGCGATCTCCTCGTTGGACAGGCCGATGCCGACCAGTGCCATCACCTCGCGCTCCCGGTCGGTGAGCTGGTCGAGGTCCGCCGCTGCCGCCGGCTCCTTGGAACGGGCGGCGAACTCGGCGATCAGCCGCCGGGTGACGCCGGGGGAGAGCAGGGCGTCGCCTCCGACCACCGCCCTGACCGCGCGCAGGAGTTCGGCCGGCTCGGTGTCCTTCACCAGGAACCCGGACGCGCCCGCCCGGATGGCCTCGAAGACGTACTCGTCGAGTTCGAAGGTGGTGAGCACCACCACCCGCACCTCCGCGAGCGCCGGGTCCGCGGTGATCGTACGGGTGGCGGCCAGGCCGTCCATCAGCGGCATCCGGATGTCCATCAGCACCGCGTCCGGGGTCAGTTCGCGCACCAAACGGACGGCCTGCGCGCCGTCGGCCGCCTCGCCGACCACCTCGATGTCCTCCTGCGCGTCCAGCAGCGCCCGGAACCCCGCGCGGACCAGGAGTTGGTCGTCGGCCAGCAATACGCGGATCATGGGCGCTCCTTGGCGGAGGACAGGCCGGTGCGGAGGGATGAGCCGGGTGGACCGGGGGGGCGGGGCGGGTCGTGCGGGCCTTGCGGACCGGGCTGCTGCATGGGTCCCCAGGCGCAGCTCTGGTCGGTGGTACCGGGGTCGCCGTCCTCCGCGCGCGCGGCCAGTGGGAGCACCGCCCGGACCCGGAAGCCGCCGTCGCCGCGGGGCCCGGCGCTCACGTTACCGCCGAGCGCACCGGCCCGTTCCCGCATCCCGACCAGGCCGTTGCCGCCGCCTGTCTCGCCGCCCGCGACCGCCGGGCCGTCGTCGTCGACCAGTACCTCGACGGCGTCGGGCCGGTACGTCAGCCGGATCCGCGCGGTGCGGGACCCGGAGTGCCGCATGATGTTCGTGAGCGCCTCCTGGACGATCCGGAAGGCGGCCAGGTCGGTACCGGGCGACAGCGGCACGCGGTCGCCCTCGATCGCGACGTCGGCGGCGAGCCCCGCGACGGTGGCCTGCTCGACGAGTTCGGGCAGCCGGTCAAGACCCGGGGCAGGGGAGCGCGGGGCCTCCCCGGGCGCACGCAGGGTGCCGAGCACCTGGCGGACCTCGCCGAGCGCCTCCTTGCTGGCCGCTTTGATCGTGGTCAGCGCGGTCCTGGCCTGCTCCGGGCGCTTGTCCATCAGGGCGAGCGCCACGCCGGCCTGCACGTTGATCACCGAGATGCTGTGGGCGAGGACGTCGTGCAACTCGCGGGCGATCCGCAGCCGTTCCTCGTCGACCTTCCGGCGCTCGGCCTCCGCCCGCTCCCGCCGGTCGCGGGCGATCTGCTCCCGCCGGACCCGGAACAGCTCGGCCGCGGCGAGCACCGCCAGCAACCACGCGCCGACGCCCGACACTTCCGTCCAGGACACCCGCCGGTCGCCGGACGGCGGCAGCCACTGGTAGAGCCAGGTGCCGACCAGGATGTGGGCGGCGTAGGTCAGCGCCGCGATGATCAGCACGGCCCTGCGGTGGCCGGACGCGACCGCGCTGAAGAACGCGACCACCATCGCGAGGAACACCGGTCCGTACGGATAGCCGAGCACGATGTAGAGCAGCGTGACGGCGGCGGTGCCGGCCGCGACGGCGACCGGTTGCCGGCGACGGAACAGCAGCATCGCCGGCCCGGCGAGCAACAGGACGTATCCCAGCGCGTCCAGGTCGGTACGGTCCGGCTGGTGCCGCCCGGCCACCCTGGTGCCGCCCACCTGGATGAGCGTCAGCACGATCACCGGCACCCATACGGACCGAGCGCGCAGAAGCCCGCGGTGATGGGGTCGCTGCGGGTTCTCGTACGTCACGCGTCCCACGCTAGACCGCCCGTCACCGGCTTGGCGTCCACCGCCGGTCGGCGACGCGACTACTTCGTCCGAAGTACTCGGAGGTGCGCGGCATCCGCTGTCGGCCACGGGACGGCTCCACCGCGGCTGTCCGCGGAGAGGGGTCGGCGGTTCCGCGGACCGGCTCCGGGGAGGCTACGCCCGCTGGTTCGCGTGCTTCCGCCGGTCGCCCGGGGCGTCGTCGTCCATCCCGGCGCCGTCCGTACCGCTTGCGGCAGGCGTGTCGGGTGCGGCGAGCGGGTCCGGCCGATCCGCTGTATCGGGTATCCGGTCCTGCGGGGGCAGCCCGACCTGGAGGCCGAGCGCGGCGGCGGCCTGGTCGAAGAAGGGGCCGCGGGCCTCGACCACCTGGTTGAACTGGCCGAACACCTCGAAGCTGACGATGCCGAAGACCTGGGCCCAGGCGGCGACGAGCGCGGCGATCACCGGAGCGGGCAGCTCCGGGGCAAGCTCCTCGGCCAGCCGGACGGCGTCGGCCCGGACCGGCTGCGCCAGCGGACCGCCCGCGGGGTCGCCGAGCCTGCCCTCCGCGTGGGCGTCCTTCGCCACCTCTATCAGCGCGAGGCCGACCCGCGAGGCGGGCACGACGGTGTCCTGCGGCGCGGCGTAACCGGGCACGGGGGAGCCGTAGATCAGGGCGTACTCATGCGGGTGGGCGACCGCCCAGTCGCGGGAGGCGCGGCAGACCGCGGTCCAGCGGTCGAGCGGCTCGGCGCGCAGCGCGGCGGCCAGCGCCTCCTCGGCGGCCGAGCCGACCTCGTCGTACGCGTCGATGATGAGGGCGGTGAGCAGGTCGTCGCGACTGGGGTAGTAGCGGTACAGGGCGGAGGAGGCCATGCCGAGTTCGCGGGCCACCGCCCGCAGGGACAGCCGCGCCGCGCCCTCGTCGGCGAGCTGCCGGCGGGCCTCGTCCTTGATGGCCGCGGTGATTTCGTCCCTGGCCCGTTCCCTGGCCCCTTTGATCACGCTCATGACCTCAGTGTGCCACGGAAAGAGATCGCCGTCCACGAACGAGAGCAGTGCTCTTGCTTTTTCGGGCGAAGGTCGTGCACACTGTTCTCAAGCGAGAGCACCGCTCACACAAGTGGGCGGGTGTCCACATATCCCATGAGGGAGCCATCATGTCCGAGCAGGCCGCAGCCGCCCCGCACGTCAAGAAGCCGGGCTGGTTCACTGTCAACGTCCTCAACCGCAGCATCGCCTGGCTGACCGACCGCGGGCTGAGCGTCTGGGGCTCCCGGGTGCTGGCCGTCCGCGGCCGCAAGAGCGGTGAGTGGCGCCGTACCCCGGTCAACGTGCTGACCCTCGACGACGAGCGCTACCTCGTCGCGCCGCGCGGCCACGTCCAGTGGACGTACAACATGCGGGTCGCGGGCGGGGGCCGGCTCCTGCTCGGCAAGCGGGTGGAGGAGTTCACCGCCACCGAGGTCGGGGACGACGACAAGCCCGCCGTGCTGCGCGCCTACCTCAAGCGCTGGAAGGCCGAAGTGGGCGTGTTCTTCGACGGGGTGGGGCCGGATTCCTCGGAGCAGGAGCTGCGCGCGATAGCGCCCAAGCACCCGGTCTTCCGGATCGACCGGGCCCCGGGCAAGCGGTGAGGCGGGGGCCCGGTCGCGCCCGGGCGGCGGTCGCCGCAGCGACCGCCGCGGGGGCGGTCAGGTGCGGTCGACCGCGTCCAGCGCGCGACGGGCGATCGGGTGGGTGCGCACCAGGTCGGCCAGCGAGCGCTTGCCCCGGGTGATCCCGGCGAAGGCGCGCCAGGCCGGCGGGAAACTGGTCAGTACCGCGTGGAGCAGTCCGGGGCGACGCTCGAAGAGCGCCAGCATCCGCCGCCCCACGCCCATCTCGACACCGAGCCCGGCTTTGACCGCGAAGGCGTAGTTGAGGGCCTGGCGGCGGGCGTCCACCGCGTCGTGGGCCTCAGCGATGCGCACCGCCCACTCGCCGGCCAGCCGGCCGGAGCGCAGGGCGTAGGAGATGCCCTCGCGGGTCCAGGGCTCCAGCAGCCCGGCCGCGTCGCCGCAGACCAGCACGCGGCCGCGGGAGAGCGGGGAGTCGTCGGAGCGGCAGCGGGTCAGGTGCCCGGAGGAGACGCTGGGCTCGAATCCGGACAGGCCGAGCCGGGCGATGAAGTCGTCCAGATAGCGCTTGGTGGCGCCCCCGTCGCCGCGCGCGGAGATCACACCCACCGTGAGGGAGTCGCCCTTGGGGAAGACCCAGCCGTAACTGCCCGGCAGCGGGCCCCAGTCGATGTGGACCCGGCCGGTCCAGTCCTCCGCCACCGAGGCGGGCACCGGGATCTCGGACTCCAGCCCGAGGTCGACCTGGTCGAGCTTCACCCCGACATGGGCTCCTATGCGGCTGGCGCTGCCGTCGGCGCCGACCACCGCGCGGGCGTAGACGATCTCCTCCGCGGCGCGCTTGCCGGCGATGCCGCCGTTGGTGACGACGACCGCGACGGTCCGGCGGTCGGGCACGCCGGGGCCGTGCTGTTCGACCCGGGTGACGGTGACTCCGGTGCGGACCTCGGCGCCGGCCTCACGGGCGGCCTCGACCAGCCCGTTGTCGAACTCGGGGCGGTTGATGAGGCCGAAGAGCATCTGCCGGGAGCGCTTGGTGCGGGTGAGCCGGCCGTTGAGGCTGAAGGTCACCGCGTGCACCCGGTCGCGCAGCGGGAGTTCGTAGCCGGGCGGCAGCGCGTCCCGGGACGGCCCGATGATGCCGCCGCCGCAGGTCTTGTAGCGGGGAAGTTCGGCCTTCTCCAGCAGCAGGACCCGCCGGCCGGTCACGGCTGCCGCGTGGGCGGCCGACGCGCCCGCCGGGCCCGCGCCGATCACCACGACGTCCCAGACCGTCTGGGTCTGGTCGTCCTCCGCGCCGCTGCCCTGCGCCGCCTGCTCACCGCTCACGTCGTTTTCGCTCCCGCTCGCCACGCTCGGCCGTCCTCGCTGTTCAGCGCTCTTCGCAAGCATCCTATTGCGCCCGTGGCCAAGGGCTCGCTGTGGCACCATCGGCAGCGGCCCGCCGGTCCAGGTGGGGGCCCGGTGCGCCGGTGTCTGTCGTCGTTTGTCACTCTTTCGTTGCCGTCGTGTCGGCCCCGTCCACCCTCTACCAGGAGAACTCATGTCGTCAGTCCCGCTGTCCGAGACCGTCGCGTCGCTGATCCCCCGTGCCAGGACCGAGCTGGCCGAGCTGGTGTCGTTCGCCTCGGTGGCCGACGAGCGGCAGTTCCCCCGCAGCGAGTCGCACAAGGCCGCGGCGTGGATCGTGGACGCGCTGCGGCAGGAGGGCTTCGACGAGCTGGCCCTGCTCGACACGCCCGACGGCACCCAGTCGGTCTACGGCCGGCTGCCGGGCCCGGCCGACGCGCCGACGGTGCTGCTGTACGCGCACTACGACGTCCAGCCGCCGCTGGACGAATCGGCGTGGCTTTCCCCGCCGTTCGAGCTGACCGAGCGGGACGGCCGGTGGTACGGACGCGGTGCGGCCGACTGCAAGGGCGGTCTGGTGATGCACCTCACCGCGCTGCGCGCGCTCGCCGAGCACGGCGGCGTCCCGCTCAACGTGAAGGTGATCGTCGAGGGTTCCGAGGAGCAGGGCACCGGCGGCCTGGAGCGGTACGCCGAGGCGCACCCCGACCTGCTGACCGCCGACGCCATCGTGATCGGCGACACCGGCAACTTCCGGGTCGGCCTGCCGACGGTCACCTCGTCGTTGCGCGGCATGGTGCTGATGGAGGTCCGGGTGGCGACCCTCGGGGGGAACCTGCACTCCGGGCAGTTCGGCGGTGCGGCCCCCGACGCCCTGGCCGCCCTGATCCAGATGCTCGCCAGCCTGCGCGACGCGTCCGGCGCGACCACCGTCGACGGCCTGGACGGCTCCGGCGAGTGGACCGGACTGGCCTATGACGAGGCCGACTTCCGCCGCGACGCCAAGGTGCTGGACGGAGTGGACCTGGTCGGCGGCGGCGCGATCGCCGATCGGCTGTGGGCCCGGCCCGCGGTCACCGTGCTCGGCATCGACGCGCCGCCGGTGGTCGGTGCCACCCCGTCGGTGCAGGCCGAGGCCGGTGCCCTGGTGAGCATCCGGGTGCCCCCGGGCTTCACCGCCGAGCGGAGCGCCGAGGCGCTGGAGGCCCACCTGCGGGCGGCGGCGCCCTGGGGCGCGAAGGTCGAGGTGGCGCAGCGCGGGAGCGGGCAGCCGTTCGCCGCGGACACCGCCAGCCCCGCTTATGCCTCGATGGCGGAGGCGATGCGCGAGGCGTACGGCGAGGAGATGGCGGTGGTGGGCCAGGGCGGTTCCATCCCGCTGTGCAACACCCTGGCCACCCTCTACCCGGAGGCCGAGATCCTGCTGATCGGGCTGAGCGAGCCCGAGGCGCAGATCCACGCGGTCAACGAGAGCGTGTCGCCGCAGGAGTTGGAGCGGATGGCGCTGACCGAGGCGCTCTTCCTGAACCGCTATGCGGCGGCGCGCTCGGCCGAGCAGAGCGCCTGACGGTTCGTTGCGTGGCGCGGGGCGTCGGTCGGCGTGGATCCGACGCCCCTGGGCCCCGGTCAGCGTGTGGCGGGGTGCCCGGCCTCCAGGTTGAGGGCGCGGCCCTGTTCCCGTGCCCGCAGTGCCCAGCGCAGCCGGTCCAGCCGGACCGGGGGCAGCAGACCGGCGGCCTCGTCCTCGGTGACGAACCGCCAGCCGCGCAACTCGGCGTCGGGCAGCAGCAACCGGCCGATGTCGGCGGAGGGCATCCGGCCACCGTCGAAGAGCAGTCGCAGGCCGCCGTGGCCGGGCGGGTGCGGCGGTTCCCAGTCCACGACGAGCAGTTCCAGCCCCCTGTTCAGCTCGATGCCCAGTTCCTCGGCCACCTCGCGATGGCCTGCGCGGACGGGCGACTCGCCGCGCTCCACGATGCCGCCGGGGAACTCCCAGCCCGGCTTGTAGGTCGGGTCCACCAGCAGCACCCGGTCGGCGTCGTCGAAGAGCAGCACCCCGGCGGCCACCGTCTCGGCGCGCGGCTCGGGCGTCTGGATGATCCCGCAGACGCCCTCGCCGCGGCCGACCGCCTCGGTGACCGCCACCGCGGTCTGCCGCGGGCTGAGCCCGGCGGTGCCGATCACGTACGCGTCGCCGGTCAGCCAGGGCAACGCCGCGGTGTAGTCCGCGATGCGGTCCAGCGCCCAGCGCCGGGCGGTGTCGTCGGCCGCGGGATTGTCCGGAAAATCCGTCCTGGCGGTGATCCGGGAACGCAGGATCGTTTCTCCGGGGTCAAGCAGCACATGTCGGACCTCGATGCCCCGGGCCGCCAGCCCGCCGAATATCTCGTCCCGGTGCTCCTGGCACAGCAGCGTCATCGGTGTGACCAGCACGCCCCCCACCTCGGCGAGCAGTGCGGCGGCGGTCTCCACCACCAACCGCCGCCAGATCGCCAGTTCCTGGTAGTCGGTGACCTCGTCGAGCCGCTTCTCCGGCAGTAGTTGGCGCAGGCAGCCGCCGAGCGCCTCCGGGTCGTACAGGGTGCTCTCCGGTACCAGGTCCAGCATTTCGCGCGCCGCACTGGACTTGCCAGCGCCGAACGCACCGTTCACCCAGATGATCACGGTGCCCCCTTCTCCGTAGACCCCTACGAATTGCCCGGATCATCGACCCCGGCAAACGCACCCGGTCACGTGGTGGCACGTACGGGGCGCAGCAGCAGCCGGCGTTCGGCGAGCACCGCGGAGATCGGGTCGTCCCGCTCGGGACCCTGCGGGCCGTAGTGCGAGCGCATCTCCACGTCGGCGGGCGGCACCTGGTGCACCCCGCAGCGCCCGCAGCCGCCGGCGGCGTCCAGCCGGGTGCCGCACCGCTCGTGATGGAAGGTCCGCAACGGGCCGCCCGGGGTGGCGTGCCGGCCGCCCCACAGCGCCAGGCCGTGCACCACCGGCCACAGTTCGAGGCCCGCGTCGGTCAGCAGGTAGTCGTACCGCGGCGGGGACTGCTGGTAGGCCGCCTTGCGCAGCACGCCCGCCTCCGTGAAGGCGGTGAGGCGGGTGGTGAGCACGGCGCGCGGGATGTCGAGGTGGACCAGGAAGTCGTTGAACCTGCGCACGCCGTAGAAGGCGTCCCGAAGGATCAGCAGGCTCCAGCGCTCGCCGACGACCTCGAGGGCGCGGGCCAGGGAGCAGTCCTGCTGGGCGTAGTCGGTGCCGAGTGCCATACGGGAAAGAGTACTGCTCGGTTCAGTGAATGAACTCTCGATGTTAGGCTGCCGTCGACCTTGAGAGTTCATTCACCAGACTCGATGGATCGGACTCTCTTCACCAGCCTCGTCGGACCCGCCGGTCGCGCCGGAACCACCAGCGCGTCGCGGAGGGTCCGACGCCTCGACGGAGGAGCCCTGTATGGATGTCCAGGCCGCGCGAGGTTCCGGGACGCCGCCCCTGAACCCTCCTCCGGAGTCGAGGGGTGGTCCCGATCCGGATGCCGATCCGGGGCCCGGGCCCGGCGCGCGTGCCACGTTGCTGGCCGTCGGGATCGGCACCCTGGTGACGCTCATGGCCTTCACCGCACCCGCCACCACGCTCGCCGCGACCGCCGGCGGCCTGCACGCGGGCCCGGTCGCCCAGACCTGGATGTTCACCGGCACCCCGGTGGGGCTCGCCGCGCTGCTGCTCATCATGGGCTCGACCGCCGACGCCCGCGGCCGGCGGCGGGTGTTCCGGGCGGGCGCCGTGCTGCTCGTCCTGGCCAGCGTGCTGTCGGCCGCGGCGCCCGACACGGCGTTGTTCCTCACCGGCCGGATCCTCCAAGGCGCCGGGAGCGCCGCGGTACTCGCCGCCGGGCTCGGCCTGATCGCCCACACCCACCCCGCCGGACCGCACCGGGTGCGCGCGCTCGGGTGGTTCGGGGCCGTCCTCGGCGCGGGGATCGCGCTCGGCCCCTGCTATGCCGCGTCGCTCACCCAGGTCTGGGGCTGGCGCTCGCTGTACTGGGGACTGGCCGCCCTCGCCGCGGTGGCCGCGATGCTGACCGCCGCGGTACCCGAGTCGCGGGCCGGCCGGGCCCGCACCCTCGACCTGACGGGCGCGCTGGTGCTCGGCGCCGGGATCGCCTGCCTCGTCGCCGCGTTCGGCGAGGGCCGCAGCGGCTGGGTGCGGACCGCGGTCGTAGCACCGCTCGTCGCCGGGCTCGCACTCCTGGTCCTGTTCGGCGGCGTCGAACGGCGGGTGCGCGAGCCCATGCTCGATCCCGCGCTGTGGCGCAGCCCCGCCTTCCTTGCCGCGAGCGCCGGCGCGTTCGCCACGGGGCTGGCCGTCGTGGGGCTGTTCAGCTACCTGCCGACCGAACTCGAACTCGTCCTCGGCATGACCCCGCTCGCCGCGAGCCTGCTGTTCATCGTCTGGGCCGGGGTGTCGGCGGCCACCGCCCTCTTCGCCCGCCACCTCGCCGGCCGGATCGGCGCCGCCACCCAGGTCGCCGCCGGCCTGCTGCTGTCCGGCGCGGGCCAGGCCGGGCTCTACGGGATGCGGGCCGGCGGTTCCTGGGGGCACCTCGTGCCGGGGCTCGCCGTCGCCGGGGTCGGCGGCGGCGTCCTCAACGCGGCCCTCGCCCGCCTCGCCGTGTCCAGCGTGGCCGCTGATCGCAGCGCGATGGGCTCCGGCGCGAACAACACCGCGCGGTACGTCGGTTCCGCGCTCGGGCTCGCCCTGACCGTGTCCGTGGCGTCGGCCGCGCACGGGCCGACCCCGGCGGTTGCGCTTGCGGCCGGCGCGAACCACGGGTTTGTCGCTGCCGCGGGGATCTGCGTGGTCGGCGCGGCGGTGGTTCTGCGGCTCGGCCGCGAACGGGGGGTGGCGTGAGGGTCGAGGTGCCTCCGGGGCTGCCCCGTTCTGCCGGTTGGGGGATCGCTTGGCGGTGGTGGGTTGCCCGCGCAGTTCTCCCCCGGCCTGGCGGCTGGGAGGTGCCCCCACGCGCCCCTGGTACGTGCGGGTTCCTTCGCGAAAAGAGGGTCGCCACCAAGGGATGAGCGGAACTGCGCTCCCCGAGAGCTTCGCGTGGGTACTCCCACGCCACCGTTGACCGAAAGGTTCCGTGACAAGGGGACGGGGCTGGCGCTCGCCCAGGTGGCGGACGTTGAGCCGTTTCATCGCTCGTACCGGTCGGGGGTTCCGGTCAGAACAGGGGGTCGGGGTCCGGCGTCCTGGGGCGTAGCGGGGCGGTCGGTGCGGGGAGTGTCTGGCCGTCGGGGCGGCTGAGCGGCCAGCCCGCGGCCAGCCGGGCGTCGAGGAGCAAAGGGCCCTCGGCGGTGTCCAGGTGCAGGTCGTGGCCCGCGATCGCGCGGACCGTGCCCGTCACGGCGGAGCCGGGCGGCAGCGCGGTGACCTCGGCCGCCGGGGGAGGGGGCGGTGGGTCCGTGTCGAGTCCGAACTCCTCGGCGTGGTCCACGCAGCGCAGCGGGGCCCGCCGCAGCGACTCCGGCAGCTTGTCGTGAAGGGCCGTCACCCGCGCGTGCAGGGCGGCGACTTCCGCGGCGCGGGCCGCGGGCCCCGGCAGGCGGTGCCGGGCCTCCCGCTTGGCCGGGTCGAGCACCCGGTCCGGGACGTCGAGGGCGGAGCCGAGCACCGATTCCGTGCGGCGGGCGGCCATCAGCGGGCCCTCGCCCAGGAAGGTGAAGCACACCGCGGCCTGCTCCAGCAGGCGCAGCCGCCCGCGGGCGACCGCGGTGATGCCGACCTTGAGCAGGCCGGGGCCGAAGTACGCCAGGTACACGGCGTACGGCTGCCGGTCGTCCGGCACGGTGTCCGCGGCGACCGAGGACGCGCGGTCCAACGCCGCACACGTCTCGCACTGGTCGCGCCGGGCGCCGGGGGCGACTTCGGTGCTGTCCGGGCACGGGATGCCGCGGCCCCGCCGCCACACGCCCGCGCACCGTCGGACCGCGTCACCGGCCACGGCGAGGTGGAGCGGCGCCCCGAGGCGGACCGGGCTCGCCCGCACCCCGCGCGAGGGGTGCGCCCACATCCAGCGGGCCCCCTCCTCCCGCCAGCGCATTCCCGTACACCGCCACATGGCGTCCACCGTAGGGCGTGCCACCGACAGCCGTACGGTCCGGCCCGGCGCGGGCGGGGAGCAGGCCCGGGGCTGCTTCGTACTGCGGCGGGAGCAGGGGAGGTGTCGCTGGTGGGACGACGACGCCGGGGGTGGGTGCGGGCGAGGCTCGGTGGTGTCGGAGGAGTCCGGCGACGCGGGAGCCGAGGAGGGCGCCCGGGGCTGATCGAGAAGAGGTCGAACGATGGACACGTTGGCTTGGCACGACGGCGGGCCCGGCCCGTGGATCCTGTTCTTCCCGCTGGTCTGGGCCGCCGTGGTGGCCGTGGTGGTCACCACGCTGCGGCGGACCGGATGGCGCGGACGGGGCCGTGGCGGGCCGTGGCAGAACCAGCGGTGGCCCGGCGCCATGGGTGAGAACTCGCCGATGGCGGTGCTGGGGCGCCGGTTCGCCTCGGGGGAGATCGACGAGGAGGAGTACTGGCGCCGGATGTCGGTGCTGGAGGAGCACTTCGCCAGGGATCCGCGCGGCGGTCCGGGCGGCGGCAAGGGCGGCGCGGCGTAGCCCGCGGACCGCGCGCCCCACGCGGTTCCGACGCGCGCCGGCCCGGTGACGGCCGCAACGCCGGACCGGCCGCCCCCTTCCCCGTCAGGGGAGGTGGGCGGCCGGTCCGGCGCTCACATGCACGGCGTACGCCTGCGGTCGGCGCGCGGGGGGCGCGGTCCGCGTCAGGCGCGGCGCCCGGGTCCGTCCTTCACGTGGTGCCGACGGGCTCGTGGTGCCGGGCGGGCTCGCGGTCAGGCGACCGAGGCCGCGACGGCGATGCGCTCCGGAGCCGCGGTCTTCTCCAGCGGCACGGCGGCGGTCCGCAGCGGGACCAGCTTCGGCTTCTGGGTGGGCGTGCGCAGCACGAACCACACCACCTTGCCGGTCTCGTCGGGCAGCAGGTCCGTGCCCCAGCCGTCGCACATCGCCTCGACCATCGCCAGTCCGCGCCCGGTGGTCGCGGTCGGCTCCATCGGCTGGAGGTGCGGCAGCCGCGTGTCGTGGTCGGCGACGGCCACCGTGAGGCGGTCCGGCACCAGGGTCATCTTCACCGCGCACTGCTTGTCGGGCTTCGCGTGCCGGTGCACGTTCGCCAGCAGCTCGCTGATTCCGGTGGAGGCCGCGTCGACGAGCGACTCGACCCGCCAGTAGCGGAGCTGGGCGGACACGATGCGACGGATCTGCTGGATGCGGTACGGGTGCGCCTCGAGTTCGAGCGCACACTCGCGCATGGCTGGGTCGGTCTGGTCGGATTGCATGATCACGGCTGCGACTCCCTCCGCGGTGGGGCCGGTGACCCGCAAGCGGGGCCGGGCTTCACCGCTCCGATGGGAACACTTGAGCGGGAATGCGTAGAGTGACTGCGGCAGTACTCCGTGATGCGTAATCAGGTTCACCCGTTGCGGGGGTTGCCGCAACTCGGGGTCTTACGGGTCATTTATCCCGTTCCTGGTATCCCTCTCGGTTTCGATTCCGCCCTCGGCGCGGGCCCGTGTGCGGCCCCGCGCCGAGGGTTCCGCGCCGGCGCCGCTACTCCGGTCCCGTGTCGTCGGGGAGCGTGCGGGCGAGCGCCGCGAGCGTGGCGAGGGCGCCGCGCAGGACGTCCCGCGGGGGAGAGGCGAGGCCGATGCGGACCGCGTCCGGTGCGCGTCGCGACCCCGCGGCGAACGACGCCGCGGGGGTGACGGCGATCCCCCGGCGCCCCGCCGCGGCCACGAACGTGTCGGCCCGCCACGGCTCCGGCAGGTCCCACCAGCAGAAGCAGGAGTGCGGGTCCGTACGGAGGGCGAACCCGCGCAGCACCTCCGCCGCGAGCGCCTGGCGCAGGGCGGCCTCCTCCCGCTTGGCCGCGCACAGCCGGGCGACGGTGCCGTCGCCGACCCAGCCGGTCATCGCTTCCAGGGCGTAGCCGGTCACCCCCCACCCTCCCGAGCGCAGCGCCGTCGCGACCGGCTCGGCGAGCCCGGCGGGAGCGATCGCGAAGCCCGCGGTCAGGCCGGGCGCCAGCCGCTTGGAGAGGCTGTCGGCCAGCACCACCCGTTCCGGCGCGTAGGCGGCCAGCGGCGGGGGCGCGTCCGGCCGCAGGAAGGCCCAGATCGCGTCCTCCACGGCCACGGTTCCCGTCCGGCGCAGGGCCTCGGCGAGGTCGGCCCGGCGCCGGTCGGACATCGTGAGGGACAGCGGGTTGTGCAGCGTGGGCTGGACGTACACCGCGTGCAGCGGCCCCTCGCGGTGCGCGGCGAGCAGCGCGCCGGGCCGCAGCCCTTCCTCGTCGCAGGCCAGTGGCACCGCGGTGCGGCCCAGGCGGGCCGCGAGCGCCTTGACCACGGGATACGTGAACTCCTCGACGCCGAGCCGGCCGCCGACGGGGACGAGCGCGGCCAGCGCGCCCGCGATGACCTGGCGGCCGCTCCCGGCGAACAGCACGTCGTCCGCGGCCGGCCGCCACCGCGGGTCGGCGAGCAAGGTCGCGACGGCGTCCCGCGCGGCGCCGGTGCCCCGCGCGCCCGCCGGGCCCAGTGCCGCCGCGAGCACATCGGGCCGCGACATCCGGGCCAGCCCCGCGGCGAGCAGTTCCGACTGGCCCGGCACCTCCGGGTAGTTGAGCTCCAGGTCCACCCGCTGCCGTGCGGGCTCCGCGAGCGCCGGCCCCTCCACGGGGGCGGCCGCGCGGACGAACGTCCCGCGCCCCACCTCGCCGACCACCAGCCCGCGCCGTACCAGTTCGGCGTAGACCCGGCCGGCCGTGGAGTCCGCGATGCCGTGCCGCCGGGCGAAGGCCCGCTGCGTCGGCAGGCGGTCCCCGGCCCGCAGCCGCCCCGCCGCGATCTGCGCGGCCACCGCGTCCGCCACCCGCCGGAAGTCCCGCACCGCGTCCTCCTGATCGTCCGCCCGGGGCCGCCCTGCCTCCTTGGCCGCCGCGCCCTGACCCGGCGCGCGTCCCGGCGCCGACGGCAGCTTATTGCACCGAGATCAATGCGCCGTATTGCCCTCGCCATTGCCCGCTCCCTAGCATCGAGGCATCGCCGGAGCAGAGGAGAAACACCAGGTGAGCAGCGCACTCGTCAACGGGATCACGATCGGTTACGACGACAGCGAGGACCGGGGGAACGGCGAGGGCGAAGGCGTCCCGAGCAGCCGTACCGCCCCGAGCATGCCGACGACCCCGAGCATCCGGACGGCCTCGCCCGGCCGTACCGCCTCGTCCGCCACCCCTGGCGCGGACCCCCGGCCCACCCCGCTGCTCCTCGTCCACGGCCACCCCTTCGACCGGACCATGTGGTGCCCCCAGACCGCCGCGTTCGGTGCCGGGCGCCGGGTGATCGCACCCGACCTGCGCGGCTACGGCCGGACCTCCGTGCGGCAGGGCAGCACCGGGCTCGACGTGTTCGCCCGGGACCTCGCCGGCCTGCTCGACACCCTCGGCGTCGATCGGGTCGTGGTGTGCGGGCTGTCGATGGGCGGCCAGATCGTGCTGGAGTTCCACCGGCTGTTCGCCGAGCGCGTCGCGGGGCTCGTACTCGCCGACACCTTCGCGCAGGGCGAGACCCCGCAGGGGCGCAGGGAGCGCTACGCCCGGGCCGAGGAGCTGGAGCGCGACGGCATGGACGGGTACGCGCACGCGGTGCTGGACTCGATGGTCGCCCCCGCCACCGTCCGGGACCGGCCCGAGGTCGCCGCGCACGTCCTGGGAATGATGCGCGCGGCGCCGCCGGCCGGCGCCGCCGCCGCGCTGCGCGGCCGGGCCGAACGCCCCGACTACACCCCGACGTTGGCGCGGATCGCGGTACCGACGCTGGTGGTGGTCGGGCGGGACGACGTCTTCACGCCCGTCGCGGACGCGCGGTTCCTGCACGAGCGCGTCGCGGGATCGCGGCTCGTGATCGTGGAGGGCGCGGGGCACATGCCCAACCTGGAGCGGCCGGACGCGTTCAACGCGGCCCTCGCCGACCTGCTGGCGGCCGTGCCGGAAGCAGCCGAGGGCACCGCGACGGGACCCGGCTCCCGTCCCGCCTCGGCGACCGCGTCCTGAGCCGCCCCCGGACCCGGACCCGGGCCCGTACCCGGCCCCCGGTCCCGGGCTCCCCGAGGGCCGCCCTTGCCCGGCCCGCGGTGCCCGGCGCAAGCCCTGAGATGTGACGAAACTCTGACATCGGCCCCCGGGCCTGGTCCTGCGCGGCCCCACGTGCTCGAATCGTTGCATGGACAACCACACGGCCGATCCGCCCGCCGCCGCGCCGGGCGGCGACGCGGGCCCCGGGAGCAGGCCCGGGCGTGAGCCCGAGCAGGACAACGAGGAGGGCCGCGGATCACCGGTGGGGCGGCGGGTCGTGCTGGGCATGCTCGGCCTCGGTGCCGTCGGGGTCGGGGTCGGTGGCGCGCTCCAGGGACGGCTCGACTCGGTCCTCGCCGCGGTCAGCGCCAAGGACCCGACCGGGGTGACCGGGCTGCTGCCCGGCGGCGGGGGCTTCCGGTTCTACTCGGTCTCCGACTCGATCCCGCACCGCAGCGAGAGCGACTACCGGCTGACCGTCGGCGGTCTCGTCGACAAGCCCGCGTCCTACCGGCTCTCCGACCTGCGGGCGCTGCCCCAGACGCGGCTGGTGCGCGACGTGCAGTGCGTCACCGGCTGGCGGGTGCCGAAGACGGCGTTCTCCGGGGTGCGGCTGTCCACCCTGCTCGACGCGGCCGGCGTCAAGGACCCCGGCACCGCCGTGCACTTCACCTGTTTCGACGGCGTCTACACCGAGAGCCTCACGCTGGCCCAGGCCCGCCGCACCGACATGCTGGTGGCGCTCACCATGAACGACAAGCCGGTCACCTCGGCGCACGGCGGACCGGTCCGGCTCTACGCGGCACCGATGTACTTCTACAAGTCCGCGAAGTGGCTGTCCGGCATCACCGTCACCAAGAAGGTCGAACGCGGCTACTGGGAGAACTACGGCTATGACGTCGACGGATGGGTCGGAAAGTCCAACGGCCGCCATGACGCCCCGACGTCGTGACCGCCCGGCGCCGGCCGGGACCGTGCGCCGGTTCACCCGGGCCGAGACCTGGGTGCACCGCAGCCTCGCCTGGCTCATGGGCGTCTGCGCCTTCACCGCGGCCGCCCTGTACCTGCCCCCGCTCGCGGAGATCGTCGGACGTCGCCGGCTGGTGGTGACGGTGCACGAGTGGTCCGGCATCCTGCTGCCCGTGCCGCTGGTGCTCGGCCTCGTCTCCCGCGCCTACCGCGCCGACACCAGCCGGCTGGGCCGGTTCTTCCCGCACGACTGGACGTGGTTGCGCATCGCCGTCCGCCGGCGGCGCCGCGACTCGCGGTACGCGGGCAAGTTCAACGCCGGGCAGAAGCTCTACGCCGCGTTCGCCGTCGGCGCGATCCTGATCATGATCGGCACCGGCCTGATCATGTGGTTCCCCCGGCTGAGCCCGCTGGTCTGGCGAACCGGCGCGACCTTCGTCCACGACTGGCTCGCACTGCTGATCGCCGCCGTCATCGGCGGGCACGTGTGGCTGGCCGCCAGCGACCCGGAGGCCCGCCGCGGTCTGCGCACCGGCCGCGTCTCGCACTGGTGGGCCCGCCGCGAGCACCCGCTGTGGCGGATCGAGGCGCCTGCCCCGCGGACGTCCACCCGCGCCAGGTCCGCTCCGCGGTCCGAGGCGCCCTCCGCCCCCGACGCGCCCCCCGCCTCCGGAGGTCCCGACGACGCGGGCATCCGCTGACCCGGCCGCCGCCTGCGGCCGGGGCCCCAATGGCCTTACGCTGACCGGCCGTTCGGTTCCGTTACAGCGAGGACACCGCACCGTCGCCCGAAGGCCACCGGGGTTTCGCCGCCCGCACCTAGCGTCACCGTATGACCACGTCGCAGCTGGCGAGCCGGAACAGCGCCGTACCGGCCGGGTCCGAGGGCGGGTCCACGCCGCCCGCCCCCCAGCCCGAGTCCCACCGTCCGCCGAGCCGGGGACGGCCGCGGCTGACCGGGGCGCGCCGGCTGGGCGCGCGCGCCGTCCTGGCGGTGCTGCTGCTCGCCGCGCTGTGCGCCACCGCGGTGATCGGCGCGGTCACCGTGCGCGGCGACACCTCGCGGCTGCGCACCACCGTCTCCGACCGCGCCGCCGTGGCCACCCAGTTGAGGTTCGCGCTGGCCGACCTCGACGCCCAGCACGCGGACACCCTCGCCCCCGGCATGTCGGCCGACGGCGGCGGTGCGGTCGTCGGCAACCAGCTCGAAGCCCTGATCACCGCCCAGCAGCGGCGCGCCCAGGTCAGTGACGCGCTGCGGCGGTTGAGCGGCGACGAGGCCCACAGCGATCAGGTCCGCGCACTCCTCGACGGCCTCGGCCACTACGACGACCTCAGCGGCCGTGCCTCCTACGTGGACGAGCAGGCGCCCGACCGCCTGGCCGGGCATCCCCCGGCGGTCACAGTGGCCTTGAACGCGCAGGCCGGCGCCGTGATGACGCAGGAACTGCTGCCGACCGCCGATCGGTTGGCCTCCGACTACCAGCGGCAGGCCGACGACGAGGCCACCAAGATGCGTACGGACACCCATCGTTGGGCGCTCGTGGTGGGCCTGCTCGGACTGGTCGCGCTGCTGTTCGTCCTGTGGTGGCAGCGCGAACTGGCCCGCGACTACCGGCGGTTGCTCAGCCCGCCGCTGGCCGCCGCCACCGCCGCGGTGCTCGCGGTGTGCCTGGCCGGCGTGTTCGCCCTCACCTCCTGCGCGAGCGCCGTCGACGCCGCCGACCACCAGGGGCTGCGGCCCTGGTCGCGGCTGGCCGAGGCGAGCGCCGTCGCCACGCAGGCCGCGGCCGCCGAGAGCCGCTGGTTCGTGCAGGGCGACGACCTCGGCAAGGGCGACGCGATCCTGTTCACCACCCTCACCAAGCGCCTGGACACCCTGCTGTCCCCCGACGGGTACGCGACTCCCGCCGAACGCCCCGCCTACGAGGATGTGCTGACCCGCTACCACCGCTTCCGTGCCGACGACACCGCGCTGCGCCGGCTGAAGGACGCGGGGAAGACCGACGAGGCCGCGGTGCTGCTCACCACGGTCGGCCGCGGCGACATCGCCTTCGACTTCTGGGACTTCGCGACGACGCTGGACGATCTCGCCGGGCAGCAGCTCGACGACTTCGCGGGGCACACCGCCGACGCCCGCGGCGACCTCGGCGGCTGGCCCGCCGTGCCCGCGGGGGCGCTGGGCGCCGCCGGGCTGCTGGTGCTGCTGGCGATCCGGCCGCGGCTGGCGGAGTACCAGTGACGGCCGAGCCCTGAAGCGAGGCGCGGACCGCTCGTCCGGCGCGGGACCCGGGCCGCCCGCACCCGCCCGCCCCGCCGTCACGGGCGCGGAATGGGGGAGTCGCGCCGCCGGGCGCCCGGCGAACGTATATTGGTTGATCGAAGCCGTACCGCCTGGGGGGGCACCGAGCGCGATCTCTTTTCCCCCGGCCGTCCTGGACGAGATGAGAGCCCGCCCGATGACCACAGACTCCGCGCCCACCCCGGAAGGGGATTCGTCCATTCCGGACGAGGTGTGGCAGCAGTTCCTCACCGACAACGAGCGCGACATCCGGGCCTCCGCGCCCAAGGAGCCGTCCGCCCGCGCCCGGATCGTCGCCCGCCGGCTGCGGGAGCAGGAGGAGCGCGCCGCGGCGCCGGGCGCCAGGCGGCGCTGGGGCCGGCGCGGCTCCGCACCCGCCCCGGCCGCACCGGCGGCGCACGACACCGCCTGGCGCACCGGCCGCACCGACGAGGGCGACCGGCGGACGCTGCGCCGCAGCAGGGTGCGCGGGATGGTCGCGGTCGTGGTGCTCGTGGTGGTCCTGCTGATCGTGCTGTCGCCCAGCCACGCGTGGTCGCTGGTCACCGGGAACGGCTGACCCCGCACGACCGGCCCCCGCACCACCGACCCCGACCGGCCCCGGTCGCGCGGCACCGCCGCCCGGCGCCGTCCAGCAGGCAGCCCGGGCCCGAACGGGCCTGCCGCAGCGGGGCGTTGCGCGCCGTTCAGCCGCCGGCGGGCGGCGCGGGCTCGCCCGCCACGATCAGGTCCGACAGGTGCTCGGCGATCTCCTCGCGCAGCACTTCCGGTATTCCCGCATCGGTGACCAGCGTGTCGACGTCCTCCAGGGTGGCGAAGGAACTCAGCCCCACCGTGCCCCACTTGGTGTGGTCGGCGATCACCACCACCCGCCGCGCCGAGCGTACGAACTGCCGGTTGGTCTCGGCCTCCGCGAGGTTCGGCGTGGACAGGCCCGCCTCGACCGAGATGCCGTGCACGCCCAGGAAGAGCAGGTCGAAGTGGAGTGACTGGATCGCGCGGTCGGCGACCGGGCCGACCAGCGTCTCGGAGAGCGTGCGCATCCCGCCGGTGATCACCACGGTGGCGGCGGCCGAGCCGTGGTTGCCGCCGGCCAGCCGCTGACCCGACTGGAAGACGTCCGCGACGCGGACGGAGTTGGTCACCACGGTCAGGTCCGGGACTTCGAGCAACTGCTGGGCCAGGGCGTACGCGGTGGTGCCGCCCGCCAGAGCGATCGCGGCCCCCGGCGGGACCAGCGCCGCCGCCGCGCGCGCGATCGCCTCCTTGGCGCCCAGTTCGAGACCCGACTTGGCCTCGAACCCCGGCTCGTGGCTGCTCGGTTCGACCACCGGCACCGCACCGCCGTGCACCTTCTCCACCACGCCCTGCCGCGCGAGCGCGTCCAGGTCGCGGCGGACCGTCATGTCGGAGACGTTCAGCCGCCGGGTCAACTCGTTGACCCGCACCCCGCCGCGCCGCCGGACCTCGTCCAGGATCAGGGCCCGTCGCTGTTCCGCGAGGAGGTTCTGGTTGTCGCTCACCCGTGACCCCATCCCGTCCGTGTCGTTGTCCAGTACGCCGACCGTCGAAGTGCTGCGGTCATCCTTCCACGTGGGACACCGCCGCGGATACGAAGGACCGCCCCCGGAGATCACGGCGACCGCTGACGGTCACGATTGCGGCACGGCCGGTGCACCGATGTCTGACGCGTCCCCGGGGCGGGCACCACCCCACGCACCGCGGACAGCACAAGGAACGGGGGCTCCCGTGGCCGTGAAACCCCGACCCGCGCCGGCGACCGCGCCCGTACCCGCCCAGGCCGTCCCCGACGCCTCACCGCAGATCGCCCTGGAACTGCTCGTGCACGGCGTCGGCGGCGCCACTCCCGAGCAGATGCTCGACGACCCCAGAACGGTCTGCGTGGCCGGCGACGACACCGCCGGCATCCACCGGCGCGCGCGGGACGCCGACGCCGAGCGCCACCCCGAGCGCTACCGCGACGCCCCCGTGCCCGAGGCGTACTGCTGGTCCAACCTCACCTCCGGGGACTCCTCCCGCGCCCTGTGGCTGCTGCTCCTGCCGTTCATGGTCGCCAACCTCGCGCACTGGATGCGCCCGCCCTCGGCCCGCACCCGGCTGGCGCGCGGCTACGAGGTCACCGTCCGGATCCTCGCCCTGACCCTCACGGTGCTGCTGGTCGCCGCCGCGTGCGAGGTCGCGCTCGACATAGTGGCCTGGCAGTGCGCGGGCCACGCCGGATGCAGCCGCGGCAAGTCCTGGCTCGGCTTCGCCGCCGCCACCCGGCACGGCTGGTGGAGCCAGCCCGGCCGGCGCCTGGCACTGGCGGCGTCGGTGCCGTTCGCGCTCACCGCTCTGCTGTGGTGGCTGTCCCACCGCACCTGGTACGCCTACGAGTCGCAGCGCCCGGACGTCCCGAGCACCCCGGCCCCCGCGCAGCCGGCGCCGGGCACGCCCGCGATGGCGCTGCCCGGGTTCTGGTACGGGCGCAGGTCGGTCGCCGTGCTGCGCGCGGCCCACACCTCGGCCGGGCTGCTCACCGTCTGCGCCGCCCTCACCGTGCCCGCGCTGCGCTACGACACCGGCCGTCCCGGGCTGCTGCTGCCGGTGCTGGGCTGGACGCTGGCCGGCGTGCTCGCGGTGTTCGCCGTCACCGCATGCGTCGTGGTGGCCCGCGCGGACCGCAGCGAGAGCGGGCTCGACGACACGTCCGGCCCGGCGGTCGCCCGCGTGCTGCTGGCCGGTTCCACCGCGCTGCCGGTCGCCGCCGTGCTCTACGGCGCCTGGAGCCGCCCTGGTTGGGCCTCCCACGGCCGGCTGCCGTCCACCCAGGCGTTCTCCGCGATCACCGTGGGGCAGGGCGCGCTGATCGCGGTCCTGGCCGTCGCCGCGGTGCTGCTGCAGAGGCGCCGCCCGCCGGAGTTCGCCGGTGCCCCCGTCGCGATGCACGGCCTGGCCGGCCCCGCCGTCGCGCTGCTCGGCTGCGTGCTCGGCGGGGTGATGAGCGGCGGCGTCGCCCAGCGCACCGCCGACTGGCTGGACCGCGGCGGCACCCCGGGCCGGTCCGGCAGCCCGCTGACCGGGCCGCCGGCGGTGCTGAGCTGGGAGGCGTCGGTGATCCCGGCCGCCCTGCTGCTGATCCTGATGGTGGCCGCGGGCGCCCTCTGGCGGTTGCGCCGGCGGCAGGCCGGGCTGTGCGCCGAGGTCGACGCGATGTACCCCGGCAAGCGGCACGACCGCTCCCGGACCCGGCGGATCGCCGGGGTGATCGCCCGGGCCGGGCTCACCGACAGCGCCCCGGCGCTGGTCGCGGTGGTGGGTGCGGCGGCGTTCGCGCTCGGCGCGGGCGCGGTCGCCGGGGCCTGGGCGGGCGCCGGCACCCCGGGCGAGGCGGCGCGGCACGCGCCGGCCGCGGTGTCCGCGCTCGCCGACACCGCGCAGTCGCTGGGCTCGTGGCTGGTGGGCGCCGGCTTCGTCGCGCTCGTCACGGTCGGCCGCCGCGCCTACCGGGACACCTCCGCCCGCCGCACCGTCGGCATCCTGTGGGACGTCGGCACGTTCTGGCCGCGCGCCGCGCACCCCTTCGCGCCGCCCTGCTACGCCGAGCGTGCGGTGCCGGACCTGACCTGGCGGATGGCCACCTGGACGCGGGCCACCGGCGGGCGGATCGTGCTGTCCGGGCACTCGCAGGGCAGCGTGCTGTCGGCAGCCGCGGTGTGGCAGCTCGAACCCGCCACCCGCTCCCGCGTCGCCCTGCTCACCTACGGCTGCCCGCTCGCCCGGCTCTACGGCCGCTGGTTCCCGGCGCACTTCGCGCCCACCAGGCTGCGCGACCTGCACGGCGACATGCGGACCTGGTGCAACCTGTGGCGCCGGACCGACCCCATCGGCGGCCCGGTCGGTGTGTCCCCGGGCGCCCCCGTCGACGTCGGCCCGCTGCTCGACCCCGCGGCGTACGGTCGCGACGCGCGCCACCCGCTGCCCGAACCCGTCCTGGGGCACTCCCACTTCCAGGCGGATCCGGCGTTCGCCGAGCAGCGCGCGGAGTTGCTGGCGCGGCTGCGGCGCCCCTGACCCGGCAGGCGGCCCGCCCGCACGGTCGCGGGCGGGCGGCGCGCCGCCCGCCGCACCGCTACGTCAGGTTGGGCAGGTCCTCCGGGTAGAGGAGTTGCAGCTCGTCGTGGGTCGGCTCGTCGACGTGGGCCATGCGTACGGCGTGCCGCTCCACCATCCCCTCGAAGGTCTGCCGCGCGGTGCGCCCGTTGCCGAACGCGGGCCCCTTCGGGATCGCGGTGAAGTACTTCAGCAGCGCCTCGGCGGTGTCGTCGCCGAGCTGGTACTCGTGCTCGGTGGTCTGTGCCTCCACGATCCGCAGCAGCTCGTCCGGCGTGTAGTCGCCGAAGGTGATGGTGCGGGAGAAGCGGGACGCCACACCAGGGTTGGAGGCGAGGAATCGCTCCATCTCGGCGGTGTAGCCGGCCACGATCACCACGACGGCCTCGCGGTGGTCCTCCATGAGCTTCACCAGGGTGTCGATCGCCTCGCGCCCGAAGTCGCGGCCGGCGTCCTCCGGCGCGAGGGCGTACGCCTCGTCGATGAACAGCACCCCGCCGCGTGCCCGGTCGAACGCCTCCTGCGTGCGGATCGCGGTCGATCCGATGTGCTCGCCGACCAGGTCCACGCGCGCGACCTCCACCAGGTGCCCGCGCTCCAGCACGCCGAGGGAGGCCAGGATCTCGCCGTACAGCCGCGCCACGGTGGTCTTGCCGGTACCGGGGGAGCCGGTGAAGACGAGGTGGCGGCGCGGCGAGGGCGCCTTGAGCCCGGCCTTCTCCCGCCGCCGGCCCACCGAGATGAGGTCGATCAGGGTCCGCACCTCGCGCTTGACGCCGTCCAGGCCGACCAGCGAGTCCAGGTCCCCGAGCACGGCGTCGCTCTCCCGGGCGGTCACGCGGACCTGCGCCTCCTGCGGCTGGTCGGCGGGCCGCTGCGCGGGGACGCCGCCCAGCAGGCCGAACGACTGCGCGGCGGCGCTCTGCTGCCGGGCCGGCGTGGTCTCCGCCCCCGTGGCGCCCGCCGTACCCGACGCGCCCGCGAGGGGGCCGGCCGGTACCGGTTCGGGCATGTCCTCGGTGGCCGCCCGGTCGCTGGTGCAGTCCTCGGTGATCGGGCCCGGCTCGGCGAACTCGTAGCCGCCGCGGGCGCAGCGCTCGGTACGGCAGCGGGTCAGGGTGGAGCGGCAGCCGTCGATGACGTGGAAGCCGAAGCCCCGGCTGCCGATCACCCGGCACCCGGTGAACGCGCCGCGCCCGCCCGCGGACACGTACACGCCCGCCTCGCCCGGGTTGGTCACGGTGCAGCGCTCCAGCGCCGGGTCGGCGCCCTTGGTGACGATCACCCCGGTCGCCGCGTCGTCGATGGTGACCTGGGCGAGGGTGCCGCCGCTGCCGTGGTCGCGGAACCACGCACCGGTGGCGGCGTCCTTGATCCGGCAGTCGTCGAGCTGCACGCTGGCGCCGTCGCTCACCGAGACCGCGGTGTTGCGGATCTGCGCGAAGTCGCTGTCGACCACGTCCGCGCGGGAGCCGCGGTCCAGGACGAACAGCGCGTCCGGCACGTCGTGCACGCGGCAGGAGTCCAGTATGGCGACCGCGCCGTCGCTCACCCACACCGCCGGGTAGTCGCCGGTGCTGTCATGTATCTCGCACTGGTTGGCGTCCGCGCGGGTGCCGGGGTCCCAGACGGACAGCCCGTTGCGGCCGAAGCCGCGCACCGAGCAGCGGGTGAGCGTCAGCACCGAACGGGCCCGCAGGTCGACGGCGTTCTCCGGGATGTCGTGGATGTCGCAGTCGGCCATGGCGAGCACCGCGTCGGTGTCCAGGGTGATGCCGTCGCCGGTGGTGCGGTGCACCTGGCAGTCGGTGAACTGCCCGGTGCCGCGGGCGGACAGCTGCACGCCGGTGCCGCGCACCTCGAACACCTCGCAGCTGACCGCCTCCAGCGAGCTGCCCTCACCGGTGACCGACATCCCGGCACCGGAGGTGTGGTGGATCCGGCAGCGCTCCAGCCGGGGCCCGGCGCCGCCGCGCACCGCGAAGCCGCTCTGCCCCGCGGCGACGACCTCGCACTCCTCGAACAGGCCGCCCGCGCCGTCCAGGACGCTCACGCCCATGCCGGCGGGGTTGTCCACGGTGCAGCGGCGCACCGTCGGGCGGGCGCCGTCGCGCACCTCCAGGCCCACCGCCGAGCGGGTGTTGATCCGCACGCCCGACAGCTCGGGGGTGCCCTCCTCCACCAGCAGCGCGGCCGAGGTGACGTCCTGGCACTCGATCAGCACGTCGTGCACCGTCGCCGCGCCCCGCAGGGTCAGGGCGACCCCCGAGGCGGGTGCGAGCCGCACGGTGCCGGGCCCGTCCGCACACCGCACCGTCACGGCGCGGTCGATCAGCAGGTTCTCCCGGTAGGTGCCGGGACTCACCGAGAGCACGTCACCGTCACTCGCCGCTTCCAGCGCGGCGGCGAGTGTCTCGTACTCACCTGTGCGGCGGCGCCACCGAGAACTGCTCGGGTTGGTCACCTGCACCACGCCATGTGCCATCGGGCTGCTCAGCCCCCACCTCTTGCGTCGGCCGACCGGGGATCAACCGTAGCGTGCGCGGAGGCATGCTGGTGACGCGTGGCGGGCTGCCGTGGACCCGGGAAAGCGCCGGACGGTCAACCCCCGGCGCCGGCGCGGCCCCAATCCTGGTCCACCCGGGCCCACTCGCGCTCCCAGGAGTCCATCCGACGCAGCATCAGACGCCACATCAGCAACTGGCGGGATATCACCAGCAGTCCGGCCGCGGCCGATCCGACCGCGACACCGGCCAGGACCGCGTGGGTGGTGGCGGTGACGGTGTCGAGCGGCGGCGGCACCAGGGTGCCCTTGTGGTCCGTCCAGAGGCTGATCCGGCCGCGCTGCCAGACCTCGAGGTCGGAGGAGACCGTGGCGGTGTGCACGCTGTGGTCGGGCGCGGTCCAGCGCAGCACCTCGGCGGGGCGGGTCGCCGAGCCGGAGTCCTTGGGATGGGCGAGGGTCGCCGACACCAGGGTGCGCTGGGCGTGCTCGGTGGCCACTTCGTGCCGCAGGGTGCGGTCCACCGACCGCTCCGCCCACCAGCCGAGCAGCGGCAGCGCGCAGAACAGGGCGGCGGTCACCAGTGCCAGCCACGACTCGACCACGTCGGTGCGCCGGCGCAGCGGATTGCGCCGCCACCGCCAGCCGCGCCTCGTGAGCCTCTTGCGACCCCTCATCGACGGCCACCCCCTTCACACCCATCAACTACCGCAACCGGTGCGATTCATGCACGGCCCGCCCGCGGGGGGCGCGGACGGGTGAGCGGAATCATCACTCCATCACGGTCAACGGATCGCCGACGTGCAGGGTTCCTGAGGTCTCGGGTACGAGATTCTGGCCGAAAACCAGCCGGGCGCCGAAGTTGCGGTGCCGGGCGAGGGTGCGCAGCGGCTCCTGGCCGCGCCTGCCGGTGGCCTGGTCCGTGGTGGTGACCACGCAGCGCGCGCAGTCCTTGGGCACCCGGAAGACGACCTCGCCGATGCGTATCCGCCGCCAGCCGTCCTCGGCCCAGGGCGCGGTGCCGTCGATCACCGCGTTGGGGCGGAACCGGTCCATCGGCAGCGGGCCCTCGTGCGGCCGATCGCCCCCGGCGATCAGATGGTTGAGGGCGTCCAGCGACGCGGTGGTGGTGACCAGCAGCGGGAAGCCGTCGGCGAAGCTGACGGTCTCGCCGGGCCCGGCGTAGTCGGGGTCGATCGGCCGGCGCAGTTCCGGCCGGTCCAGGTGGACCAGCCGCACCGGGCTGCCGAGGTGATCGCTGAACCACGCGCAGGCCGGCTCGTCCGCGGGCCGCACCTCGACCTGCCCGGAGAAGATCCGGGCGGTCTCCAGCGGTGCGTGCGCCGGCACCGCCACGTCGAGCGGGTCACGGCCGGGCGCGGTCACGCGCAGCCCGCCGCCGCCGGTCAGCGCGGTGTGCAGCAGTGCCAGCCGCGGGTCCTCGCGTTGCGTGACCGCCTTGCCGGTGGCGGCGTCGACCAGCATCCAGCGGCGGTCCCCCGCGAGCCCCCACGGCTCCACGACCGCCGTCGGCGTGCTGGTCGCACGCAGCGACTTGACCGGATAGACGTGCAGCGCGCCGACGGTCGGCAGGGCAGGGAGGATCGATGTCGTCACTCCGCCATCGTGCCATCGTGCCGGGCGCCGCCCGCAGGTCAGCCCTGGTAGTACCCGCCGCCCTGCTGCGCCGGCGGCACCCCGAGGCCGAGGTTGCGGCGCTGGTAGTTCTCCTCCGGGTGCCCGGCGGGCCCCTGGCGCGGAGCCATCGGGCGCGGCGGCGCCGGGCGGGCCGTCTGGTAGCCGTTCGGCGACTGCTGCTGCGGCTGCGCGGGGTAGCCCCCGCCGTTGCCGTTGCCGTTGCCGTAGCCGTTGGTGTACGCCGGGCGCTGCGCGGCGGCCTGCTGGGGCGTGTACGCCGCGGGCTGCTGCGGGTACCCGGCTGCCGGGTAGCCGTTCTGCATCGGCTGGGGGTGCTGCTGCCCCATCTGCCCGACCTGTCCCATCTGTCCCACCGGGCTCATCGGCTGGGCCGAAGGGCCGGCCGGCAGGGCGGGGAGGGCGGCGGGCAGCGCGGGCAGATTCCCGCCGCCGCCAAAGGAGTTGTAGCCGCCGGAGTCGTACGAGGGGTACGGCGCGGGCACGCGGATGGGGGCGATCTGCGGGGTGCCTCGCTCGGCCACGAGGCTGTCGTAGATCGGGGTGTCCGGGAAGGACGCAGACGAAGGGTAGTAGCTGCCGTAGCCGCCACCGTACGAACCGCGGGGGGTGGTCATGAGCCATAAGTTAAGCCCACGATGTGGTCGTTGGGGAGTCCGATTGGATGGTTGTTTTGCGTGCAGTGAGTGACCTCCGTTCCCCAATATGAGCGAATCCGCGAAAATCGGTCAGCAACTCATGATCTGATCAGGTAAAAGCCGTGCGCCGCCGGGGGTTACCGGCGGTCCGGGTGCGCGGGGCAGGGGAGCGCGAGGGGCCGCCGATGACGCTGCGCGCAGGGGAGGGTGCGGGGGCCGCGGACCCCGTCACCCCGCCCGCCGGCCGGCGCGGTACGGCCCGGCGTCAGCACGGCGGAGAGGGACACCGCCCGCACGATGGACCCCGTACCGGCCGCCGGACCCGGGCCGGCGGCCGATACGGGTCACACCGACGCGTCCGGCTTCGCGTACGTCCGGCCCTTCCACGCCGCGCCCCGCCCGCGGTAGTGCTCGATCGCCGAGTCCACCGTCATCAGCAGGTACAGCGCCGCGGTGTACGGCAGCAGCGGCGCCAGCGCCCACGGCTGCCCGTAGTACCGCAGCATCGGCAGGTAGGTGCCCGCCATCAGCGCCCACGCCGCCGCGCCCAGAACGCACAGCGGCCACGCCCCCGCGACCGCCCCGCCGATCGCCGCGACCGGCGGCACCAGGTAGATCAGGGCCAGCCCCAGCACCGTGCCGGCCAGCACCAGCGGGTTGTGCCGCAGCTGGGCGTACGCGCTGCGCGCCACCATCCGCCACAGCTCGGCCAGGTCCGGGTACGGGCGCACGCTGTCCACCCGCTCGGCCAGGCCCAGCCAGATCCGGCCGCCCGAGCGCTTCACCGCCCGCGCGAGTGCCACGTCGTCGATCACCGACTGCCGGATCGCGTCCGGGACGTCGGCGGCCTTCGCCGCGGACGCGCGCAGCAGGACGCAGCCCCCGGCCGCGGCCGCCGTCCGGCCGCGGGGCCGGTTGATCCAGCGGAAGGGGTAGAGCTGCGCGAAGAAGTACACGAACGCGGGGACGATCAGCCGCTCCCAGCCGGTCTCCACCCGCAGCCGGGCCATCTGCGAGACCATGTCCAGGTCGTTCCCGACCGCGGCCTCCACCAGCGCCCGCAGACTGCCCTCGCGGTGCGCGATGTCCGCGTCGGTCAGCAGGAAGTACTCCGCGCCCGTCCGCTCCCGGGCCAGCGCCATCCCGTGCCGGACCGCCCACAGCTTGCCCGTCCACCCCTGGGGCGGCTCGCCCGGCGAGGTCACGGTCAGCGGCAGCGACCCCGGCCGCGCCCCCAACTCCCGTGCCAGCTCGCCCGTCCCGTCGGTGCTCCCGTCGTCGACGAGGAAGATCTCCGCGCGGCCGGGGTACTCCTGCGCCAGCAGCGAGGCGAGGCTGCGCCCGATCACCTCCGCCTCGTCCCGCGCCGGCACCACCACGGCGACGTCCGGCCAGGCGTCCACGGCCTCGCCCCCGCCGGTGCGCGGCAGCCGTACGTCCGTCCGCCAGAACCCCCCCTGGCCCGCCAGCAGCCACACCCACGCCACCAGTGACACCCCTGCGACCCCAGTCATCACGCTCACCCCCGCAGTCTGCCCGACACGCTCCCGCCCGCCCCCACCGCCGCCCGCCACCGCGCCGACCGGCGTGTTGCGGCCGTGTCGCGGCCGAGGGCGCCCCTCGGGGGACCGCTTAGAGTGGTGCCGTGAAGATCGGGCTGATGGACTCGGGGATCGGGCTGCTGGCGGCGGCGGCCGCCGTGCGGCGGCTGCGCCCGGACGCGGACCTGGTGCTCTCGTCGGACCCGGACGGCATGCCGTGGGGCCCGAGATCGGCCGAGGACGTGACGCGCCGAGCGCTGGAGTGCACCCGCGCCGCCGCCGCGCACGGGCTGGACGGGCTGATCGTGGCGTGCAACACCGCGTCGGTGCACGCGCTGCCGGCGCTTCGGGCCGCGTTCGAGCCGGGGCTGCCGATCGTGGGCACCGTACCGGCGATCAAGCCCGCCGCCGCGGCCCACCGCAAGGTGGCGATCTGGGCCACCCCGGCGACGACCGGCAGCAGCTACCAGCGCGGCCTGATCGCCGAGTTCGGCAACGGCGCCGGGATCACGGAGGTCGCCTGCCCCGGGCTGGCCGACGCGGTGCAGCACGCCGACCCGGACGCCATCGCCGCCGCGATCGCCGTCGCCGCGACCCGCACGCCGGCGGATGTCAGTGCCGTCGTCCTGGGATGCACCCATTACGAACTCGTCGTCGACCGCATCTCCGCCGCCGTACCCGGCGCCGAACTCCTCTGCTCCGCCGACGCCGTGGCCGCGCAGGCCCTGCGCAGGGTGCCCGCGACCCCGGGTGGCGGCACCCTCGCGGTCCTCCTCAGCGGCCGGTCCGAGTCCCTTCCGGCCGCCGCCCTCGCCTACCCGGAGGGCGCGGGCCTCGCCGTGACACCCGCCACGGCTTGATGCCGGTACGGTGCCACGGGCTCCGCGGATGAGTACGCTGCCACCATGACGCACGCCCCCCGGCCGGAGGCCGGCGCGTCCCAGGTGTGGACGGGCCGGGCCAGCAACCGTATGCAGTGGGTACTCGCTGCCGTGGGCGCCGCCTGCCTGGCGCTCGGCATCTCGCTCGCGGTGGAGGGCCCCGGTCCCGCCGTGAGCCTGGCCCCGCTGGTGATGTCCGTGGTCGGGTGCCTCGCGGTCGGGCTGCTCGTGCTGTTCGGCACCGTGGCCTTCACGCATGTGCACGTGCGCGTCGACCGCGAGGCGGTCCAGGTGCGCTGCGGCCACATCGGGGTGCCCCGCCGCCGGATCCCCATGGAGGAGGTCAGCGGCGCCCGCCTGGCCCCGTTGATCAGCCCGCGCTCCTGGGGCGGCTGGGGCTACCGCTGGCTGCCGGAGAAGGGTACGGCCGTCGTGGTGCGCCGCGGCCCCGGCATCGTCATCGACCTCGGCGGCGGCCGGTGGTTCACGGTCACCGTCGACGACGCGGAGGGCGCCGTGCGCACCATCCGCGAACTGCTCGGCCTCAAGGCGGCACCGCGCGACCAGAACGGCCCCGGCCCGCGCTGACCGCCGGCTCTGCGGCCGGTCAGCGGCCCGACCCCTGCCCGGCGCGTTGGTGCGGCGCGGGAGCAGGCACCTGCGCCGGAAGAGGACGCGACGTGACCAGTCCCGCCAGCAGCCCCGCGGCAGCCGTGACCGCCGTGTAGCTGAGCACGTGGTCGACGGTGGCCAGCAGCCCGAGCCCGGTCAGGGCCGCGCCCGCGGTCAGTACCGCCGGCGTCGAGCGCGGGGAGCGCCACAGCGCGCACAGCGTCCACACGTACGCGCCGCCGAGCAGCGCCACGCCCGGCGCGCCCTGCTCCGCCGCGAGCTGGAAGGGCGCGGACTGCGGGGTCTCGGCGGTGGGGGTGTCGGTGGGCAGCGGGGGGCCCTCCTCGGAGAAGCGGTCCGGGCCCACCCCGCGCAGCGGATGGCGTTCGGCGAGGTCCAGAGCCTGGTGCCAGAGCGCGACCCGCGGCTGGGTGAGCTGCCCGGTCAGGGACTCCGACAGCCCGCCGGGGAGGCTGTCGGCCGCGACCGCGTAGCTCCCGCCGACCGCCAGCGCCGCCGCCAGCGCGAAACCGAGCAGCCCGAGCAGCCGGTGCGGCATGCGCCCGGCGGCCAGCGAGCACAGCACGACCGCCACCCCCGCGGCGAAGGCTGCCGCCGAGCCGAGGGCCAGAGCGGTCACCGCGGCCGCCGTCGCCAGCAGCCGCAGCAGTGCCCGCCACACCGCGGGCGGGAGGCCCCACACCGCCCGGGTCACGCCCCACGCCGCGCAGCACGCCGCACCGGCGGCAAGGACGAGCAGCGCGGCGTCCGCGTTCGGGTAGCCCAGCGGTGGTGCGGCCCTGACGCCCGACAGCCGGTGCCCCGGGCCCAGCACCAGCGCCAGGACCGTCACCGCGCCTGCCGCGAGGGTCACCGTGGGCAGCAGCGCGCCCAGGATCCGCCCCGCCGCGTACCCGGCGGTGATCGCCAGCAGCGCCAGCATCATCCCCTCGGGCCTGGCCTCGCGCCCCGCGGCGCAGACCATCACCCACACCGCGCAGCAGGCCAGCACCACCATCCCGGCCACGTCCACCGCACCGCCGCCGGACGGCGGTCGCGACGGCGGCGCGGACCGCTCGCCGTCGACGCTTCCGTCCGCACCGCCGGGACCCGCGAGATCCCAGCCGCCGGGACCCCCGAGATCCGCAGCTGCGAGGCCCACGCTGCCCAGACGCACGCTGCGCGGACCCGCGTCCCGCCGCCCCGCGCCGTCCGTACCACCGTCGTCGGGTCCGTCGCGCCCGTCGTCCCCGTCGCCGCCCGGCGTACCGCCCCCTGCCGCCGCGCGGGCGGTTCGCGCCGCTTCGGGCGCGCCGCCGGCCGTCGTGTCCATGCCCCGGTACCCCCTGCCGCCACCCCGGACACGACGGGGTGCCGCCGGGCCCGCGTTCCCCGCGTGGGCGCTGCTGTTCGGATCACGGTAACCGCTGGCGGCCGCCCTGGGGATACGTCACACAGGAAGCCGTTCCAGCTTGTGAAGTCTGGTGCTGATGTGGCGTTCACCTTTCTTCTCGTAGGCTCGGGGCATGGCGACTCCCAAGTTCATCCAGGACATCCGCGCGAAGGCCGGCGACACCCTGCTCCTGATGCCCGGTGTGGTCATGGTGGTCTTCGACGACCGCGGCCGGGTGCTCCTCAACCGCCGCACGGACACCGGGCGGTGGGCACTGATCAGCGGCATCCCCGACCCGGGTGAGCAGCCGGCCGAGGCGGCCGTGCGGGAGATCCACGAGGAGACCGGGGTGTCCGCGGTGGTGCAGCGGGTGCTCAGCGTCTTCACCAACGAGCCCGTGACCTACGACAACGGCGACCACGCGCAGTACATCGACATCGTGCTGCGCTGCCGGGCGCTCGGCGGCGAGGCCCGGGTCAACGACGACGAGTCGCTGGACGTGCGCTGGTTCGCCCTGGACGAGCTGCCGCCGCTCGGGCCGATCGCCCGCGGCCGGATCGAGTCGGCACTGCGGGACGACCCGACGTGGTTCGCGCCCGCGACCCCGCCCGGCCTCGGCGACGAGGGCTACCAGGCGCCGTAGCCTCCGCACCTGACCCAGCACCTGCACCGGCCCCCCGCTCCGCACGTGTCACACCTTCCCGCGCTTCGCCCTCTCAGGGGCATCGGAACGCGGCAAGGAGGAGACGAACGTGAACAAGTTGCGGGGCAACCCGTGGGCGATCCTGATGGTGCTGTCCATCGGGTTCTTCATGACCCTGCTCGACCTGACGATCGTGAACATCGCGATCCCGGACATGGTGGACCACCTGGGCGCCTCGCTCGACCAGATCCTGTGGATCACCAACGCCTACACCCTGGCGCTGGCGGTGCTGATGATCACCGCGGGGCGGCTCGGCGACCTGCGCGGCAAGAAGAACCTCTTCATCTACGGGGTGGCGCTCTTCACGCTCGCCAGCCTCGCCTGCGGGCTCTCGCAGAACCCGACCGAGCTGATCACGTTCCGCGCCGTGCAGGGCCTCGGCGCGGCGATGCTGCTGCCGCAGACCCTGTCGCTGGTGGTGGACGTCTTCCCGGCCGGGAAGCGGGGGGCGGCGCTCGGCATCTGGGGCGTGGTCGCGGGCGTGTCCGGCGCCGCGGGTCCCTCGGTCGGCGGGCTGCTGGTCACCCGGCTGGACTGGCGGTGGATCTTCTTCGTGAACGTGCCGCTGGGCGTTCTCGCCGTGGTGGGGGCGATCGTGCTGGTCCCGGCGCCCAGGCGTACTGTCGCGCACCGTTTCGACGCGACCGGGGTGCTGCTGTCCACGGTCGCGCTGTTCCTGCTCTCCTTCGGCCTGATCGAGGGTCAGAAGTACGCGTGGAACGGCTGGATCTGGGCCATGATCGGCGGCTCCGCCGCGGTCGGCGCGGTCTTCCTGCTGCACCAGCGCGGCCGTCAGGCCGGGGAGCCGCTGGTGCCGTTCTCGCTCTTCGCGGACCGCAACTTCAGCCTGATGAACGTGGTCGGCATCGCCATCTCCTTCGGCCTGGTCGGCCTGTTCCTGCCGATCACCGTCTACCTCCAGTCCGTGCTGGGCTTCAGCGCCCTGAAGGCCGGCGTGGTGCTGATCGCGCTGTCGATCGGGACGTTCGCGACGGCGGGCCCGGCCAGCGTGCTCACCGCCCGGCTCGGCGGCAGGTGGATCCTGTTCACCGGTCTGGTGCTGTTCGGCGGCGGCCTGGTGTGGATCGCCGCGGTGGCGAAGGTCGGCGGGGGCTGGCTGCCCGTGGCGGTGCCGCTGGTCGTCATGGGCATGGGCGCGGGCTGCACCTTCACCCCGATGGCGAACGAGGTGATGCGCAACGTGCCGCCCCGGCTCACCGGTGCCGCGTCGGGCGTCAACAACGCGCTGCGGCAGGTCGGTTCGGTGCTGGGGGCGGCGGTCATCGGCGCGGTGCTGCAGGGCCGGCTCGCCTCCTCGCTCGAGGACCAGGCGCATCGGAGGGCCGGTGCGGTGCCGCCCGCCTTCCGCGACCGCTTCGAGCAGGGCTTCGACCAGGCGGGCAAGCACCTCGACGTGGCCGGCGGCTCCTCCGGGACGAAGCTTCCGGCCGGCGTCCCGGCCGCCCAGGCGCACCGCCTCCAGGAGACGGCCGACGCGGTCTTCGGGCACGCCTTCATCGACGCGATGCGGCCGACGTTGCTGGTGGCGGCCGGCGTGCTGGCGCTGGGCGCGCTCTCCTGCCTGTTCGTGCGGAGGTTCGAGGGGGAGTCGGCGAACCCGCACGGCGTGCCGCTGAGCCAGGAGGAGGTCGAGGCGGCGGAGGCGGACGGGGCGGGCGCGGCGGCGGACGGGGCGGCGGCGGCAGCGCCCGCGCAGGGCTGACATCGGGCGCGCGCCGGTGCCGCTGCCGGCGCGCGCACGGCAGGGCGGGGTGACTGCTGACGGACCGTCGGATCGTTCGCGGATCCGCCCCGAACAGCCGTCTGGCCAGGGCTCTTTGTCAGTGCTTGGCGGTAAAATCGAGAGTGTTCGAGAGGGTTGGCCGACGCCTCAGGAGGAAGCCGATGGCCGCTGCCGTACTGCCCCTGAAAACACGCCGAAACGCATCCGTGCCCGTGGTCGCACTGCCGAAGAAGCCGCTGCCCGCGGGGTTGCCCCGCGAGTGGTACGTCTCCCACAACCGCCGCCTGAAGAGCATGCGGCTGACCATCGCCCTGCTCGACTCGGGGTGCTACGAGCCGGCCCAGGCCGGGAACGGACGGATCCGCCGCACCGCCGAGCGGATAGGGGTGCACCCGCCGTCCGACCTCACCTGCCGGATGGTCCGCAACCTGCTGCGAGGGTGCCCCTGAGCCCTGAGCCTGAGCACCGCGTGCCTGTCCCTCGCGCCCTTCTCCCGGGGGCGCGAGGGACGGGGCCGCTCACACCTTGCGGTAGATGTACGCCTCACCGGCGGCAGCCGCCACCGCGTCGATGTCGGCGCCGGTGGACGCGGTGACGACGGCGGCGACCGCGCCCTCCAGGAACGGCGCGTCGATCAGCCGTGCGCCGGCCGGGAGTTCGTCGTCGGCGAGCAGGGCCTTCACCGTCAGCACCGCGCTGCCGATGTCGGCGAGGACCGCTATCCCCGCGCCGCGGTCGACGGTCCGCGCGGCCGAGGCGATCAGGTCGGAGCTGGTGCCCAGCCCACCGTCGGGGCCGCCGCCGGCGGGCTCCAGCGGCACCTTGGCGCTGCCGCTCAGCGAGGCAGCGAGGTCGGCGACGGCGTTCGCGGCCGCGGCGCTGTGCGAGACCAGCACGATCCCGACCAGCCGCTCGGCGTCGTCGCCGCCGGTGCCCTGCGCGGGCGCGGTCATGAGGAGGACGCCTTCCGTACGGTGTCGGCGAGCGTGGTGAGCAGCAGAGCCGACGAGGTCGCGCCCGGGTCCTGGTGGCCGATGCTCCGGTCGCCCAGATAACTGGCCCGGCCCTTGCGGGCCCGCAGCGGGGTCGTCGCGGTGGCGCCCTCCTCCGCGGCCGACGCCGCCGCCGTGACGGCCTGCTCGGTGCCGCCGCCCGCGTCCAGGGCCGCCGTGAAGGCGTCGAGCGCGGGCAGCAGCGCGTCCACCATCGTCTTGTCCTCGAGCTTGGCGCCGCCGAGTTGCACCAAGCCGTCGACCCCGGCCCTGAGCCCGTCGCGCAGTTCCGCCGCCGTCACCGCCGGCGCGTCGCCGAGCGCCTTGCCGGCCCGCCGCAGCAGCGTGCCGTACAGCGGGCCGGACGCGCCGCCGACCGTGCTGATGAGCTGGCGGCCGATCGCGACCAGCACCGCGCCGGGCGTGTCCGGCGGTTCCTGCTCCAGGGCGGTGCGCGCCGCGCGGAAGCCGCGCCGCATGTTGGCGCCGTGGTCGGCGTCGCCGATGGGGGAGTCCAACTGGGTGAGATGGTCCGCCTCTTGCTCGATCACGGACGTCACCGCGTCGAGCCATCGGAGCAGCAGGGCCGCGTCTATGTCGGCGGGCAGGTCGGGGACGGCGTTCATGCGGTGCCTTTCCACGGTTGGTCGAAGCGCCACCGTACGCGGTGGGTGCGCCCGCGATCCGGGCGGCGGCCGGTCGCCGCGGTCAGCAGCCCCAGCGCAGCGCCGGGGTCGACACGGGCGCGTCCCACAGCCGCAGCAGCTCCTCGTCGGCCTGGCAGATCGTCACCGAGGCGCCCGCCATGTCGAGCGAGGTCACGTAGTTGCCGACGAGGGTACGGGCCACCGAGACCTTCCGGGCGCCCATCGCCCGGTGCACCTCTGCCGCGAAGCCGTACAACTCCAACAGGGGGGTCGCGCCCATCCCGTTGACCAGCAGCAGCACCGGCGCGTCGGGCTGCAGGTCGTCCACGACCGCGTCCACGGACACGTCGGCGATCTCGCCCGAGGTCATCATCGCGCGGCGCTCCCGGCCCGGCTCGCCGTGGATGCCCACGCCCAGCTCCAACTCGCCCTCTGGCAGGTCGAACGTCGGCCCGCCCTTGGCCGGGGTGCTGCACGCGCTCAGCGCCACCCCGAAGCTCCGGGACGCCTCGTTGACCCGGCGGGCGATGCCGGCCACCCGGTCCAGGGGAGCGCCCTCGTCGGCCGCCGCACCGGCCAGCTTCTCGACGAAGAGGGTCGCCCCGGTGCCGCGCCGGCCGGCGGTGTACAGACTGTCGGTCACCGCCACGTCGTCGTTCACGAGCACCTTGGCCACCTGCACGCCCTCGTCCTCGGCGAGTTCGGCGGCCATGTCGAAGTTCAGCACGTCACCGGTGTAGTTCTTCACGATGAACAGCACGCCCGCGCCGCTGTCCACCGCCGCCGCGGCCCGCACCATCTGATCGGGCACTGGCGAGGTGAAGACCTCGCCCGGGCAGGCCGCCGTCAGCATGCCGCGCCCGACGAAGCCGCCGTGCAGCGGCTCGTGCCCCGAGCCGCCGCCCGAGACCAGTCCGACCTGCCCGTCGTACGGCGCCCCGCGGCGTACGATCACCCGGCGCTCGACGTCGACGGTCAGATCGGTGTGCACCGCCGCGAACCCCCGCAGTGCGTCCGGGACCACGTTCTCCGGTACGTTGATCAGCATCTTCACGGGAATCTCCTCGCCAGGCTAGCGGCCAGGGCACTGCCTGCTCATCCGCAGGTCAGGGCCCGTATCTGGGGTGTGATCTCGGAGGCCCTCGGCGGGCCGTACCGGCCTCGGGCGGTGACGTCGCCGGCTCGGTGCGGGCTGCGGTGGCAGGTCCGGGTCCCGCCGGGATCCCGGACCCTCCTCGGTGCCACCTGAAGCCGGCGCATGTCTCCCAGTATCCGCCAGTGATCGGGAATCGCCATCGCGTCGTCGGCGACCTGTCACGGGCGGCCGGGGGCTCAGGACCGGAGGAAGTCGAGCAGGTCCTTGTTGAAGGTCTCGTTGTACGGGGCGACCATCGCGAGGCCGTGCGGGGCTCCCGGATAGACCTTCAGGGTGGCGTCCTTGACGATCTTGGCGGAATTCTCGGCGGCCGCCACGATCGGCACGATCTGGTCGTCGTCGCCGTGCACGATCAACGTCGGGATGTCGAACCGCCGCAGGTCCTCGGTGGTGTCGGTCTCCGAGAAGGCCTTCACGCAGTCGTAGGCGCCCTTGATCCCCACCGTCATGCTCCACAGCCAGAACGCGTCGCGGATGCCCTCGGAGACCTTGTTGCCGGGGCGGTTGGCGCCGTAGAAGGCCTCGCTCAGGTCCTGGTAGAACTGCGAGCGGTCGGCGGCGACACCGGCCCGGATCTGGTCGAACACCTCCAGCGGCAGGCCCTTGGGGTTCGCCTCCGTCTTGAGCATCAGCGGCGGGATCGCGCTCTGGAGCACCGCCTTGGCGACCCGGTCCGTGCCGTGGCGGCCGATGTAGCGGGCCACTTCGCCGCCGCCCGTCGAGTGGCCGACCAGGACCACGTCCCGCAGGTCGAGGGCCTCGATCAGCGCGGCCAGGTCGTCGGCGTAGGTGTCCAGGTCGTTGCCGTCCCAGGTCTGCCCGGAGCGCCCGCCGCCGCGCCGGTCGTGGGCGATGGCGCGGAAGCCGTGGTCCGCGACCAGTTGGAGTTGGGGGTCCCAGGCATCGGCGGTCAGCGGCCAGCCGTGGCTGAAGACGACGGGCTGACCCGATCCCCAGTCCTTGTAGAAGATCGGGTTGCCGTCCTTCGCGGTGGTGAAGGGCATGGTGGGTCCTTTGCGCTCGACGACTACGGGAAGGAGGCGGGGACCCGGGGACGGCAGAACGCCCGACCTGGTCCGCTACGCGTCCTTTGTGCGCATAGGCACCATTTTAAGGCCGCACGCTCCGGACGACTTGTCGTAGCGGCGCGGGGCGCATCGGGAAGGGCGACCCGGGCTCGGCCTTGGCCATGGATGTGCGGAGCGTGAACGGGCGAGGGGCAGGGGACACGCCTGCGCGTGTCCCCTGCCCCTCGCCCTTCCGTGCGCGGCGGCCCGGTGGTGTCAGCTGGCGACCGGCGCCATCTTGTCGACCGTGCCCGGGTTGGCCTTCATCCACTTCTTGACGCCGGCTGTGGTGTTGCCTTGTCCGGCGGCTTGGATGTCGGCTTCGAGGGAGCTGAGTTGGGGTTCGGTCATGTGGGAGTTCTTCATCCAGGTGCTGACCTGGGGGAGTTGGGTGGCGCTGGTTTTGTTGGCGATGTTGTGGATGGAGTCGCCGGGGCCCCACAGGCCCTTGGGGTCGGTGAGTTTGGTCATCTGGTAGGTGCTGTAGGCCCAGTGGGGGGACCAGAGGACGACGGCGACGGGTTTGTGCTGGGCGTAGTCGCGTTTGAGTTCGGCGAGCATGCCGGCGGTGGAGCTGGCGACGAGTTTGTATTCCTTGTCGAGTCCGTAGCCGGGCAGGACGGTGCTGTTGAGGAGTTTCATCTCGCCGGCGCCGGGTTCGATGCCGATGATCTTTCCGTCGAATTCGGAGGCTTTGCCCTTGAGGTCGGCCATGGTCTTGATGCCCTTGACGTAGGAGGGCACGGAGACTTCGAGGGAGGTTTTGTCGTACCAGGTGCCGAGGTCGGTGTAGTTCTTGCCGTATTGCTTCATGTAGGAGGCGTGGGTGGTGGGGAGCCAGGCGTCGGTGAGGTAGTCGAAGTTGCCGCTGGCCAGGCCGGTGAACGCGGCGCCGGGGTCGTAGGTGTTGACCTGTGCCTTGTAGCCGCGTTCGTCCAGGACCTCCTTCCACAGGTTCGCCGAGGCGATCGACTCGTCCCAGTTGAAGGAGCCGATCTTCACCGCCTTGCCGTGCCCCACGTTCGTGGACGCGGTCGTCGGCGCGGTCGAGTCGCCGTTGCCGGAGAACGCCCCGATGCCGCCCGCGACCAGCGCGAGGATGACCACCGCGGACAGGCCGACGGCCGGGCGCGGCCGGTAGCGGAGCACCGCGAAGCCGTGCGTCGAGACGCGCGATCGGGCCATCGCCAGTGCGCGGCGCCCGAGCGGTGAGACCTGGTCGCCCAGCGCGCCGGTGATCCGGTCCAGGTAGATGGCCAGGATGACCACCGAGATGCCGCCTTCGAAGCCGAGGCCGATGTCGACCTGGCTGATCGCGCCGAAGACGGTGGAGCCGAGCCCCTCCGCGCCGACCATGCCGCCGATGACGACCATCGACAGCGCCAGCATGATGACCTGGTTGACGCCCGCCATGATCGTCGGCAGCGCCAGCGGGAGCTGCACGCGCAGCAGCGTGCGTCCCGGCGGCGTGCCGAACGCCTCGGCCGCCTCGACCAGTTCGGGGTCGACCTGCCGGATGCCCAGCTCGGTCATGCGGACCCCGACCGGCATCGCGAAGACGATCGTGGCGATGACGGCGGGCACCGTCCCGAGGCTGAAGAAGATGATCGCGGGGATCAGGTACACGAACGCGGGCAGCGTCTGCATCACGTCCAGCACCGGCCGGATCACCGCGCTCGCCGAGCGCCGTCCGGCGGCCCAGATGCCCAGCGGCACCGCGAGCACCAGCGCGATCACGGCGGAGACGATCACCAGGGACAGCGACTTCATCGCCTCGTCCCACTGCGCGACCGAGTCGATGAGCGCGAAGCCGAGGAACGCAAGCACGCCCGCGGGCAGCCCCCGCATCCACAGCGCGATGACCGCGAGGATGGCCGCCATCAGCAGCGGCGACGGTCCGCCGAGCAGCCACTCGACGCCGTTGTACATGCCGTTGACGACCGTGCTCAGGAAGTCGAACAGCCAGGAGAAGTGGTTGGTCAGCCAGCGGACGACGTCTTCGGCCCAATTGCCGAGGTGAATCCTAGGCACGGGCGGCCTCCTTGCCCTCGATGTCACCGTCGTCGCCGTTACCGCCACCCTCCGGGACGCCGTCCCGCGGCCCCCCGCCGTCCAGTGCGGCGGCGTCCGGCAGCCGGTGGCTGCCGGTGTCCTCGACGTTCTCGCCGAGTGCGGCCAGCAGGGTCACGCGCGGGATCACGCCGGTCAGCCGGCCGTCGCCGTCCACGACCGCCAGCGGCAGCTTCGTCTGCGAGGCGGGGGTGAGCAGTTCGGACAGCGGCGCGTCGGCGTGCGTGGTGAGGCAGTGGGTGTCCATCAGGTCGCGGACGGTGCCCTCGGTCCTCCGCAGCGCCTCGGTGACGCGCCCCTCGGTGACGGTGCCGACCAGCCTGCGGCCGCGCTCGACCACGAAGGCGGCGGACGCCTGGTCGGTGCGCAGCGCGCGCATCGCGGCACGCGGGCCGTCGTTGGGGCTGACCATCACCCGCGGCTCCTCCATGATCGAGGCCGCGGTCAGCACCCGGGAGCGGTCGACGTCCTGCACGAAGCTGGCCACGTAGTCGTTGGCCGGGTCGGTGAGGATGTCCTCCGCGGTGCCGATCTGGACGATCCGGCCGTCGCGCATCACGGCGATACGGTCGCCCAGCCGCATGGCCTCGTTGAGGTCGTGGGTGATGAAGACGATCGTCTTGTGCAGCCGCTGCTGGAGTTCCAGCAACTGGTCCTGCATGTCGCGGCGGATCAGCGGGTCCAGCGCCGAGAACGACTCGTCCATCAGCAGCAGGTCCGCGTCGGTGGCGAGTGCGCGGGCCAGGCCGACCCGCTGCTGCATGCCGCCGGACAGCTCGTCCGGCCAGGAGTTCTCCCAGCCGTCCAGGCCGACCAGTGCCAGCGCCTCGGCCGCCTTCTCCGCGCGCTCCCTGGCCGGCCTGCCCTGGACCTCCAGCCCGTAGGCCGCGTTCTCCAGCACGCTGCGGTGCGGGAACAGCGCGAAGTGCTGGAAGACCATGCTGATCTTGCGGGAGCGCAGGTCGCGCAGGGCCTTCGCGGACAGGCCCGTGAGGTCCTGGCCGTCGAACAGCACCCTGCCCGAGGTGGGCTCCAGCAGACCGTTGAGCATGCGCAGCAGGGTGGACTTGCCCGAGCCGGACAGGCCCATGACGACGAAGATCTCGCCCGGCTCCACGTTGAAGGAGGCGTCGATCACCGCCGCGGTCGTACCCTCCTCCCGCAGTTCCGCGCGGCCGGCCCCTTCCTGAAGCCGGCGAATGCCTTCCTTCGGTTTGCGACCGAAGATCTTGAACACGTGCTCGATGACGAGCTGGGACACGTTTGCCTTTCGGGGCCGGGGACAGGACCGATCAGAACCGGAGGCGGTCGCATACCGCGCCCAATGGGTTCATAGCGAAACTATCCGGCGGCGACCCCGAGTGTCCCGGCGGCGGAAATCGCCAACGGCACACCGACCTCCGGGTCCGGGTCGCCGCCTACCCCGCGCCATGCGCGGGCCAAACAAGATGGCGCGCGGACGGAATTTTTGTCCGTTTATGACGGGATATAAAGACCGATTCATCGTGATCGGATCGTGGCCGTGATGACACCGTTCCGCAGGCACGTGGCTATTGACGACCAATGGTGCCCGTGTTAACTCCTGGGGCTGCGCGGAGAGCAGAGGCGCTTCTCGAACCAGTGATCGGCGTAGGGCTCGTCGTTGAAGGCGGGGACCTCCTGGAATCCGCAGGAGTGGTAGAGCCGGATCGCCGCGTCCAGTGCCTTGTTCGTGTCCAGCCGCAAGAGGGTGCGGCCGTGCCCCGCCGCGCGCGCCTCCAGCTCCGCCAGGAACCGGCGGCCCAGGCCCAGCCGGCGCGCCTGCGGGGCCACCCACATCCGCTTGACCTCGGCGGGCGCCCCGGGCGGCAGCTTCAGGCCGGCGCAGCCGACCGGTTCGCCGTGCAGCCGGGCGACCAGGAACTCGCCGCGCGGCGGCCGGAGCTCCCCCGGGTCGGGCAGCAGGCTCCGCGCCGGGTCGAAGCCGTCCTGGAAGCGCTCGCCCAGCTCGGCGGCGTACGCCCGCAGGCAGTGCTCGGCGTCGGGCCGGCCCGGGTCGACGGCCTCCAGCGTCACGGTCGCGGCGGTCAGCAGCCGTTCGACGTCGGCCATCGCCGCGACCAGCCGGGCGCGCTGGGCGGTGTTGAGCGGTTCCAGCAGGGATCCGGCCAGCTCGTCGCTGCGGCCGTCGATGGCGGCGCGCTCGGCCCGCCCCGCGGCGGTGAGCCGTACGGTGCGCACGCGGCGGTCGCTGGGCTGCGGCTCGACCGTCACCAGGCCGTCGGCCTCCAGGGAGCGCAGCAGCCGGCTGGCGTAGCCGGAGTCGAGCCCGAGCCGCTCGCGCAGCCGGCGCACGTCCTGGCCCTCCTCGCCGATCTGCCACAGCAGGCGTGCCGCGCCGATGGGCCGGTCGCTGCCGAGGTAGTGGTCGTGGAGCACGCCCACGCGTTCGGTGACGGTGCGGTTGAACCGCCGTACCTGGTCGATCTGTGCCCTGTCCATCCTCTGACTCTAGTCAGGCAATGCGCGCGGGCTGTCCGTTGGGGCGTATTCGCCCGGGCGATCCGGTCCGGGTCGATCCGGTCCGGGCCGATCCCGTCCGGGGCGGGCCATCCGGGTCGGGGAGCCCGCAGGGCGGTGCGGGGCCGGGGGCGAGGCACGCGGGCGTAGGCTGCTGGAATGGGTGAACGCTCAGTCATTGCGTGGGCATGGAAGCGCGGGAGGCGGCCGATGGTGGGCAGCGTGGGAGCACCGCAGCGGGCGTTGTGGATCACGGCCGCGGCCGGGCTCGCGGTCGACCAGGTGACGAAGGCGATCGCCGCGGTGACCGTGGAGGGCAAGCAGCCGGTGCACGCGCTGGGCGGGGCGGTGACCTTCACCGCGTTCCGCAACTCCGGCGCCGCCGGGTCGTTCGCCCCGCACGCGACCCTCGTCTTCACGGTGCTGGCGGTCGGCGTGCTCACCTTCATCGCGTGGGCGTCGTCGTCCGTGCGGTCGGTCGGCTGGGGCGTCGGGCTCGGCCTGCTCTTCGCCGGTGCGGGCGGCAACCTCGCGGACCGGCTCTTCCGTACGCCCGGGTTCGGCCGCGGCGCGGTGCTGGACTTCATCCAGGTCGGCCACTCCGGCATCTTCAACCTCGGTGACCAGTGCGTGACGCTCGGCGCGCTGACGGTGCTGGTGCAGACGTTCCGCGGGGTGCCGATGCGCGCGAACACCCCCGCGCACTGACCCGCGCTCCGGGTACGCGCCAGGGGCCCGGGTGTGACGGCGGGCCCGGCCCGCGTCAGATGCCCGCCGGTTCCCCGCGCAGCCCCAGGTGGCTCCACCGGACGCCGGGTCGGCCGTGCGGGTCGGCCCGCTCGCTGCGGTGGACCGGGTGCAGGCCGTGCGTGCGGGCGAGCCGGACGGTCTCGTCGGCGGTGACGTCGAACATCCGCCGGCCCGGCGGGACCGGGCCGTGCCGCAGGGACAGCACGATCCGACCCTCGTCGGCGAGCAGGCCGGCGAGCGCGCCCATCGCGGCCGTCCGCTCCGCGGCGTCGAGGTGCATCCACACCGCCGTCAGCAGGATGAGGTCGAAGCGCCGGTAGCTGCTGAGGTCGGTGTCGGTGCGGCGGACGGTGCCGGTGCCGGTGCCGGTGTCGGTGTCGTCTGCCCGATGCCCCTGCCCGTCTCCGTGCCCGAGGCCCCGCAGCACGGGCAGGTCCGGCAGCGCGTCGTCGACCCACTCCACCCCCGCGCCGGCGTGGATCGCCCGGCCCCGCGCGCGCAGTTCCGCGGTCGGCTCGACGGCGACGACCCGGTGCCCCAGCGCGGCCAGTGCCGCCGCGTCGCGCCCGCTGCCCGCGCCGATGTCCAGCACCGTGCCGGCCCGGGCCGGGAACAGGTGCAGCACGTCGTGGTGGACGTCGGCGAACGCCACGCTCTCGTACTGGTCGACGAGTTGCCCGGCGGCTTCGGCGTAGCCGGCGGTACTGGCCCGGGTCTCGTGGGTCCCCTGATCGCTCACCCGCACAGCGTATTCCGCGCCGGCCGCCCGTCCGGCTCCGCGTCGTACCCGGTCAGGAGCCGCCCGAGGCGTCGTCCGGGGCCGTCCACACGTCCGGTCCGCCGCCGTGCCAGACGAACAACGCGGGGTCGTCCAGGCTGACGCTGTCCGGGTCGAGGCCCGCCCGGCGCAGGAACTCCAGCAGGTCGGCCGGCCCGCGGGCCAGCCCGAGCGTCTCCCGGCCCACCCGTATCCGTCGCCCGCCAGGTCCCGGCGGCTCCACGATCACCTGGGTTCCGTGCTCTGCGTCCATGCCCCCAGCCTGCCCACGCGGGGCCACGTCCGCATGTCGGCCCGGTAACGACCCGCACGGCAAAGCGCCTGCGCGCGGCGGCCGTCGCGTGAGGCGGTGTCAGCCGGGCGTGAGGGCGCGGGCGTAGACCGAGGAGCTGCGGCGGACCGTCATGCCGACGTGCTCGTAGAGGGACAGGGCGCCGGTCTCGGAGTGCGTCCACAGGGTGCAGCCGGTGCGGCCGCGCCGGTGGAAGGCCCGGAACACCTCGCGCAGCAGCACGCCCGCGATGCCGCGGCCCCGGTGGTCGGCGCGGACCGCGAGCCGGTCGACGTACCCCTCCCGGGAGCCCGGGACGTCGAACGCGAGCGCGGCGCCGACCATCTCGGTGCCGGCGAACGCCACGGGCGACACCTCCGGGGCGAAGGCGGCGCGCTCCACGGTCAGCCGCGCCCACTCGTCGTAGGGCAGGCGCCTCTTCTGCCACAGGCTGAAGGCGTCCTCGAAGAGTTCGTGCGCCGCCTTCTCGTCCCCGGAGCGGAACGGCCGCACGTCGACCCCCGCGGGCGGCTCGGGCACCTCCGGCTCCTCGGGCAGCGCGATCCCCAGCAGCCACTGCGTGACGAACGGCTCGTACCCGCGCGAGCGCAGCAGCGCGACCGTGGCCGCGTCGGCGTCCTCGGCCGGCTGCGCCAGCCGCACGCTGCCGACCGAACGGGCCCGCTCCTCGGCCCAGTCCAGCAACAGGCGGCCCAACCCCCGCCCGCGGTGGGCGGGATGGACGTCCACCTCGCTGCGGCGGCCGCCGTGCACCCACGCCCGGCCCACCAACTCCGGTTCCGCACCGCGTTCCCGACCCGGCCGGTGGACGAGCAGGGTGTCGAGTGCCGGGTCCAGGGCGGGCAGTGTCAGGTGCGCGGTGACGGCGTCGAGGCCGGTCTCCGCGCGGCCGAGCACCTCGCGCTCGCAGTCGGCGACGAGCCGGTGGATCGCGCCGGCGTCCGCGGGCGTGGCCGGCCGCGCACGGTACGGCGGGGGCAGCGGCGGAAGCGGGGGCACCGGCGGGGGGTGGCCGCCGCGGAGGTCATGCACGGGTGCTCCCGTCATCGGAGGGCGGACCGGCCGGGGGTGCGGCGGCGTCGGTGGAGGGTCCCGTGCCAGGCGCGGCGCCGGGTACGGCGGAGTGGTCGGTGGGCGGGCCGGCCATGGTGCGGTAGGGGCCCGCGGCCAGCGGATAGCGGACGAAGAGCACCGCCTCGACGTCGCCGTGCGGAGCGCTGTAGACGTGCGTCCCGTCGGCCCGCCAGTGCGCGTGCTCGCCGGGGCCGGCGGTGGTGGGCGCGGCGGGATCGCCGACGAGGGCGGTGCCGCTGAGCACGTAGAGGTGCTCGCGGGTGCCGGTCAGGTGGGGGCCGGAGCGCTGGACGGCGCCGGCGCGGATCCGCACCCGGAACACCTCGGTGACGGCGCCCGCGCCTTCGTGCCGCTCGGTGAGCAGGGCGGTGACGGCGTCGCCGCTGGCGCGGGCGCGCGCCTCGGGAACCGGCGGGGCGGAGCCGGCCTGATCGGCGAGCGCCGTGCTGAGCGGGACGCCGAGCGCGGTGGTGAGGGCGTACAGCGTTTCCAGGGTCGGGTTGCGGCGGCCGCCCTCCAGTTCCGAGAGCGTGGCCTTGCCGAGGCCGGAGCGCCGGGCGAGTTCGGACAGCGACAGCCGCCGCTCCTCGCGCAGGGCCCGCAGGCGCCGGCCCACCTGCTCGTTGAGTTGCATCGGCCTTTCTCCAGGACGTACGCGCGACCGGCAAGCGGCCGACGGGCCGAAAGCGATTGACGGGTGCCCGTGGCCCACCCTAGCGTTCCGCGGACGGAACGTTCCATAGACGGAACGCCTCCCTGGCTCGACTGCGCGCGTCCTCCTCTCCGGAAGTAGCGATGACCCCCTCCTCGCCCCGCGGCCCGGCCGCACTCATACGCGCGGCCGCACCGCCCTCCGCGGTCGCGGCCGGCCTCGTCACGGTGCTGGTCGGCGTCACCAGCTCGGCGGCCGTCGTGCTCAGCGCCGCCCGGGCCGCGGGTGCCGGCCCGGCCGAACTCGCCTCCTGGATGCTCGCGTTGGGCGTGGGTCTGGGCGCCACCACCATCGGCCTCTCGCTGCGTTTCCGGGTGCCGGTCGTCACCGCCTGGTCCACCCCCGGCGCGGCCCTGCTGGCCACCGGCCTCACCGGCGCGTCCATGGGCGAGGCCGTCGGCGCCTTCCTCCTGTCCGCGGTGCTCATCCTGATCAGCGGGGTCACCGGCTGGTTCGCCCGCGCGATGGCGTCGATCCCGGTGTCACTCGCGGCGGCGCTGCTGGCCGGGGTGCTGATGGAGTTCGGCACCGGGCTCTTCCGCGCGATGCACGGCGACTTCGCCGTCACCTTCACGATGTTCGCCGGGTATCTGGTCGCCCGGCGGGTGCGGCCGCGCTACGCCGTGCTCGTCGCCCTCCTCGTCGGCATCGCGGCGACGACGGCGACCGGCGGGTGGGGCGGCGCCGCGGGCCACATCCGGTTCACCCCGGCCGCGCCCGTCTTCACCGCGCCGCGGTTCGACTGGCAGACCCTGGTGGGCGCGGGCCTGCCGCTCTACGTGGTGACCATGGCCTCGCAGAACCTTCCGGGCGTCGCGGTGCTGCGCAACGACGGCTACGACGTCCCGGTCTCACCGCTGCTCGGCTGGACCGGCGCGGCCAACGCCGTCCTCGCCCCGTTCGGCGCCTTCGCGTTGAACCTCGCCGCGATCTCCGCGGCCATCTGCACCGGCCCCGAGGCCCACCCGGACCGCGAGCGCCGCTACCTCGCGGCCGTCTGGGCCGGCGTGTTCTACCTGTGCGTCGCGCTGTTCGGCGGCACCATCGGCTCGCTGCTGACCGCGATGCCGCGGGCGCTGGTGCTCGGCACCGCCGGGGTGGGGCTGCTCGGCACCATCGGCGGTTCCCTGCACGGCGCGCTGGCCGACGACCGCGACCGCGAGGCCGCCGTCGTCACCTTCCTCGCCACCGCCTCCGGGGTCACCCTGCTCGGTGTCGGCTCCGCCTTCTGGGGCCTGCTCGCCGGGGTGTTCACGATGCTCGTCGCCCGGGCCGGGCAGCGGCGGCGCGAGGCGCAGCCGGTAGGTTTCGCCCATGGGCGGGGAACAGAGCCAACCACCGGTACGGCCGGAACCGGCGCCACCACCGGGCCCCCTGATCGGCTCGGGGCGTAGCGCCGACGTCTACGAGGCCGGTGGCGGCTGGGTACTGCGCCGCTACCGCATCCCGGTCGACGCCGCATCCGAGGCGGACGTGATGAACCACCTCTCCGCGCACGGTTATCCCGTGCCCCGGCTCCGGCCGCCGGGCCCCAGCCCGCTGCCGCCCACCGACCTGGTGATGCGGCGGCTGTCCGGGCCGACCCTGCTCGCGGCCGTCCAGGACGGCAACGTCGGCCCGGCGGCGGGCGGAGCCCTGCTCGCGAGCCTGCTGCACCGGCTGCACGCGGTCCCGGCCCGGATCGCCGCCGACCCCGCGCACCGGGTGCTCCACCTCGACCTCCATCCGGACAACGTGATGCTCACCTCCGACGGGCCCGTGGTCATCGACTGGTGCAACTCCCGCGAGGGGCCCGCCGCGTGGGACTGGGCGATGAGCGCGCTGATCCTCGCGCAGGCCGCGGTGCTCGGCGGGCCCGTGGCCGCCGCGGCGCGCGCCGCGCTGACCGCGCTCCTGGGCGGCGGCGCCCCGCTCGCGGTCCTGGCGGACCCGGACGGCCCGGCGCTCCAGGAAGCCGTCCGTATGCGCACCGGCAACCCGACCATGAGCGCGGCCGAGGTCGCCGCGATCCGCGGGGCGGCGGCACTGGTCAGGGAACTGAGCGTCCCGGGTCGCCCGCCCGTGTGAGGGACCGGAGTTCGCGGGCGCCCGGCACGAACCGGTGGGACCCGGCAATGGCGCGGCCTGTGCGGACGCTCGGGTGGGCGCGGTGGCCTGTGTGCCGGGCCGGATGGATAGACTGGCGCCGTGGCGTCCGAGGACGCCGCGCGGCGGTGGGGCCCGCCGTACCCGAACCGCGGCGAGGACGCCGCCAACGGTCCCTGCTTGCGAAGCGCACCTTCGCCTCGCGCCGCACAGGCGTGAGCGGTGGCGTGCCGTCCTGATGCGAGTAGGAGACTCACGTGGCAGACCCGCGCCCGCCCCTCTTCGAGGAACCGGTCGACTCCGACGTCGACCTGCACGTCCCCGGCCAGCGCGCCGAACTGAGCACGCATCCGGCCACGGTGCTGGCCGTCATCGCGGTCGGCGGCGCGATCGGGGCCTGCGCCCGCTACGGCGCCGCGCTGCTGTGGCCGACGGCCACGGACGCCTTCCCGTGGACCACGTTCGGCGTCAACGCCGTGGGCTGCGCGGTCATCGGGGTCTTCATGGTGCTGATCACCGACGTGTGGACGGCGCACCCGCTGGTGCGGCCGTTCTTCGGCACCGGAGTGCTCGGCGGCTTCACCACCTTCTCCACGTACGCCAGTGATGTGCGGGGCCTGGTCGACCACGGGCATCCGCGCCCGGCGCTCGGGTACTTGGCGCTGACCGCCGCGGTCGCCCTGGCCGCGGTGTGGGCGGGGGCGAACGCCACCCGCCGGGTGGTGGCCGCGACGACCGGCAGGGAGGTCCGGTGAACTGGCTGCTCGTCATCCTCGGCGCGATGGTGGGCGCCCCGTTGCGCTACCTCACCGACCGCGCCGTGCAGGCCAAGCACGACACGGCGTTCCCCTGGGGCACCTTCGCGGTCAACGTCGGCGGGTGCGCGGTCCTCGGCCTGGTCGCCGGCGCCGCGGCCGAGGGCGCCGCCTCCGCCCACCTGCAACTCCTGCTCGGTACCGGGTTCTGCGGCGCCTTGACCACGTACTCGACGTTCTCCTACGAGACGTTGCGACTGGCGGAGAACCGCGCCCGTTTCTACGCGGCCGCGAACGTCGTCGGCAGCATCACCGCCGGACTGGGCGCCGCGTCCCTCGGGTTCGCACTGGCCGAGGCGTTCTGGGGCTGACGCCTCCGGGCGCGCGGCGGGCCGGTGGCCGTCCCGCCCGGGCCGTCAGCGCGCCGACACCCGGATCCGCGGCGTGGCGGCGTACGCGGCGGTGGGGTTCATCGCCCTGCCCCGCACCGTGACCGTGGCGGCGGTGGCGACCTTCGCGCAGGCCGGGCCGGACGGTTGGCGCGTGGCCCCGCGGGCGGCGGCGGAGGCGGCCGGGCCGTCGAAGGACTCGTCGACGCGGGACGCCCCGCGGGCGGGCGTGGCGCGCGGCGGCGTGTCCGCCGCGATCGCGGCGAAGACCCGCCGGGCGCCGGGCGCGGGAACCAGCCGGGCGGCGTTGTCCGGGTCGGCGGCGACCGGCATCGTGGTGAAGGAGACCCGGGGGGAAGGCACTTTGCGCACGTCCTCCGCGAGGCCGACCAGCCGGGGGACGGCGGCCAGGCCCGGATCGACGGTGAGCGCCTTGGTGGCGGCGTCGGCCAGGGACAGCATCCCGGCGGGGTCGGTGAGCGAACCGCTCTGCCGCAGTCGGCGCCCCAGCGCGCTCAGGAAGAGGTGCTGTGCGGCCGTACGCCCCAGGTCGCTGCCGTCGCCGAAGGCGTGCCGGGTGCGCAGGTACTCCAAGGCCGCCCGGCCGCGCAGGTCGTGGCGGCCGCGGGCCAGTTTCAGATGCGAGTACGGGTCGTACAGGTCGCGGTCCACGCACACCGGCACCCCGCCGACCGCGTCGGACATCCGGACCACGCCCGCGAAGTCGACCATCACGAAGTGGTCGATGGGGATACGGGTGAGGGAGTGTACGGCCGCGACGGTGCAGCCGGGGCCGTACTGCAGCGTGGAGTTGACCGGGCCGCGGCGCGCGGCGGCGGTCCCGCCCTTCGGAGTACGGCAGGCGGGCAGGTCGGTGACGGTGTCGCGGGGGATGCTCAGCACCGTGGCGTGGCCGCGGTCGGCGGAGACGTGCAGCACCATCGCCACGTCCGCGTTCCGGCCCGGGCCGCAGTCGCCGCCGAGCTTGCAGTCCGCCGGGTCCGCGCGGCTGTCGGAGCCGATCACCAGGACGTTCACCGGCGTCCGGCCGAAGGCGTCCGGCCGTTCGTGGCCGGCGTCCCCGCCGATGCCGCCGAACAGCGGCATGTCCCGGATGTTGCCGTTCAGCCGCAGGTACAGCAGGGCGCCCGCGCCCGCCGACAGCAGTACCGCCGCCGACAGCCCGGCGCTCAGCCAGCGCAGCAGCCCGGAGCGGCGGCGGACGGCGGACGGCAGCGGCGGGCGCGGCTCCCACACCCGCTCGCCGCGTACCGGCCGCCGCCGGGGACCGCCGGCCGTCCCGCGCTGCTCCTGCCCCTCGGCCATGGCTGTGCTCGTCCTCGCGTCCCTCGTCCGCGCACCGGCCGGCCCGCCGCCCACCAGCGCAGTTGCAGTATTACGCACGGTGCCCGCGAATCCACGTTCCGTACGGTCGGGTGTCGTACCCGGGTGGAGGGCGCCCTTCGCGTGCCGCTTCCCGCCGATTACGGTGGACGGGACAGCAGGACGGGTGGGGCGGCACGCTGGGCGGGCGCGGGCGGTGGGCAGGACCGGGGCCGCGCGGGCGCCTCGCGAACGCCGGGAGCAGGGAGGCGGCCATGCGGGAAGAGGACCCGGACCCCGGTACGGCACTGCGCGCCGATCCGCCCGTGCCCGGTGCCTCCGCCGCGGCCGACCCCGGTACGGCGCCCGGGCCCGATCCGGTGCCGGCGCCCGACTCCCCGCCCGATCCGGGCCTGTTCGGGCCCGACTCGGTGACCTGGCAGCTGCACGGCGACCCGATCATGTGGGTTGCCGGTGTCCGCGCGCTCTACCTCCAGGCGCTGCACCCGCGCGCGGTGCGCGGCGTCGCGCAGAACTCCGACTTCCGCCGCGACGCGTGGGGCCGCCTGCTGCGCACCGCGTCGTTCGTCGGCGGGATCACCTACGGGACCACGCCCGCCGCCGAGCAGGCCGGGGCCCGGATCCGCGGTATCCACCGCAGGCTCTCGGCGGTCGACCCCGGCACGGGGGAGCGGTACGGCGTCGACGACCCCGACCTGCTGCTGTGGGTGCACTGCGCGGAGATCGACTCCTATCTGGGCGTCGCCCGGCGCTCGGGCTTCCCGCTCACCGGCGCCCAGGCGGACGCGTACGTCGACGAGCAGCGCGAGGCCGCCCGGCTCGTGGGCCTCGATCCCGCCACGGTGCCCGCGGACACCGCGCAGCTCGCCCGCTACTTCATCTCGGTCCGGCCCGAACTGGCCGCGACACCCGAGGCGTTCGACGTCGTCCGGTTCCTGAAGGCGCCGCCGGTGCCCGCCCTGCTGCTGCCGGCGCGGCTCGCGCTGTGGCGCATCGTCGCGACGACCGCGTTCGCCGCACTGCCGCCGTACGCGCACGCGTTGTACGGGCGGACCGCGCCCTCGCCGGCCGCCGCGGACCGCCGGCTGCGGGCGGTGGGGCGGGTGCTGCGGGCCATCCCGGCCACGGTGCGCTGGCAGTTGCCGCCGGGCCACATCCTCAAGGCGGTCGCCCGGCTCGGCCCCGGCACCCGCCCGTCGGTCCGGCGCCTGCCCCCGTACGAGCCCGAAGTGCCCTGATGCGCTGTCCCCCTCCGAGCACCGACCCGGCCATACTGGGTGCGGGGAAGCACCGAAGAGCACCGATGAGCACGGGGGCACGGCGCTGATGGCGGCTGGACACCATGACGAACAGGACGGACCCGGCGGCGCACCGCCCGCCGGGCGCGGCAAGGGGGCCGGCACGGACACGGGGGCAGGGGCGGGACGGGCCCCGGGCAAGGGTGCACCGGCGGGGGCCGGCGGCACCGGGAGCGACAGCACGCTGATACAGGGCCGCTACCGGCTGCACGAACTCATCGGCCGCGGCGGCATGGGCGAGGTGTGGCGCGCGCTGGACGAGTCGCTGGGTCGCAAGGTGGCCGTGAAGTGCCTCAAGCCCATGGGGCAGTCCGGTGATGCCGGCTTCAACCGGATCCTCCAGGAGCGCTTCCGGCGCGAGGCACGTGTGGCGGCGGCGCTCCAGCATCGCGGGATCACCGTCGTGCACGACTTCGGCGAGCACGACGGAGTGCTCTTCCTGGTGATGGAACTCCTGGACGGGCGCAACCTGCTCCAGGTCCTCGACGACGCCCGGCGGCACCCGCTGCCGGTCCCCGACCTCACCGACATCGCCGAACAGGTCGCCGACGCCCTCGCGTACACGCACGCCCAGGGCGTCGTGCACCGTGACCTGAAACCGGCCAACATCATCCGGCTGGCCGACGGCGGCGTGAAGATCTGCGACTTCGGCATCGCCCGGCTCGGCCACGACATCGGCTTCACCTCCCGCCTCACCGGCACCGGCGTCGCCATGGGCACCCCGCACTACATGTCTCCCGAGCAGATCAGCAACTCCGGTGTCGACCAGCGCAGCGACCTCTACTCGCTGGGCTGCGTGCTGTACGAACTCGCCACCGGACACCCGCCGTTCGACCTCGGCGACGCCTGGTCGATCCTGGTCGGGCACCGCGACAACATTCCGGAGCCGCCGCGCGCCGAGCGCCCCGAACTTCCCGCCGACCTGGAAGGCCTCATCCTCGACCTGCTCGCCAAGGACCCCGAGGACCGGCCGCAGAACGCCGCCGACGTCGCCGGCCGGCTCAAGGCGATCCGCGCGGGCGCCAAGGTCGCCGTCCCGGCCGGCACCGCCGTACCCGGCTGGGCGCGGGCGCTGAGCACCGGACCGGTGGCCCGCTCCACCCGCGTCCACCCGCCGGTCGAGCCCGCGCACCACGAGCTCACCGGCGCCTGGTCCACCCGCACCGTCACCGCGTCCGCCGACCCGGCCGCGCTCGCCGAACTCGCCGCCCGCCAGGCCGAGGCCGACGACCTCGGCCGGATCGGCAACTGGCATCAGGCGTACGACCTGCACACCACGGTCGCCACCAGCCGCGACCGCGCCCAGGGCACCGAGCACCCCGACACCCTGGCCAGCCGGCACGAGGCGGCGTACTGCCTGACCCGGCTCGGCCGCGCCGAGGAGGCGCTGCGGCTCTACGCGTACGTGGCGGAGGTGCGCCGCCGCGTGCTCGGACCCGACGACCCCGACACCCTCGCCGCGCGGCACGAGGCGGCGTACGCGCTCGGTGCGCTCGGCCGGCACCTGGAGGCCCACCAGGAGTTCTCCGCGGTGCTCGCCGCGCGCGAGCGCGTCCTGGGCCCCGAGCACCCGGACACGCTGCGCTGCAAGCACAACCTGGCGTTCAACCTGGGCCAGTTGGGGCGGGCGCAGGAGGCGTACACGACGGCCGTGGAGGTGGCCGACGCCCGGTCGCGGGTCCTCGGCCCGGAGCACACCGAGACGCTCGGCACCCGTTTCGAGGTCGGCTTCACCCTCGGCCAGGCCGGCCGCTGGGCGGAGGCGCTGGAGGTCTACAGGGAGGTGGGCGAGGCCCGGGCCCGCGTGCTCGGCGCCGACCACCCCGACACGCTCGCCGTCCGCTACGAGACCGGGATCTGCCTGACCCGGCTCGGCTGCACCGCCGACGCCCTGACCCTCTACGAGGACCTGGTCGCCGCCCTCACCCGCGCCAGTGGCTCCTCCGATGAGGAGACGCTGCGCGCCCGCCAGGCCCTCGGCGTCAACCTCGGCCGGCTCGGCCATTGGGACCGCGCGCTGGCCGAGGCCCGCGACGTGGCGGCCGTCCGCCAGCGCGTGCTGGGCGGCGACCACCCCGACACGCTCGTCAGCAAGCGGGAGATCGCGGTCTGCCTCGGCTGGCTCGGCCGCTGGAGCGACGCGCTCACCGTCTACCGCGAGGTCGCCGACGCGCGCGAGGAACTACTCGGCGCGGACGACCCCGACACCCTCACCAGCCGCAACGACCAGGCCCGCTGCCTGGAACACCTCGGCAGGAGCGAGGAGGCGCAGGAGCTCTACCGGCGCGTCTCCCGCCACCGCCAGGACGGCCCCGAACGCCTTTAGGCCCCGCACGCCTTCGGCTCCCCCTCCGAACGACTCCGGCTCCCGGGGACACCCGGATTCCGGACGCCTCCCGCCCGAGGAACGCCCGCAGCGAACAGCACCGCTGTTCCGCCCCGCCCCGCGCTAGCCTCCCCGGATGGGCGACGTGGTGACGTACGAGGTCAACGGGGTGCGGTTGGTCGGCGAGGGGGAAGGCCCGGCCGGCGGGCCGGTGGTCCTGCTGCTGCACGGGCTGGGGGAGGACCGCGGCTCGTGGCGGGCGGTGTCGGCGGCACTCGCGGCGGACGGCCGGCGGGCCTGGAGCATCGACCTGCGCGGCCACGGCGACAGTTCCCACCCGGGCGCATACGCGTACGAGGCGATGCGCGACGACCTGCTGGGCCTGATCGACCTGCTCGGGCAGGAGCGGGTGGTGCTCGTCGCCCACTCCATGGGCACCGTGCCCGCCTCGCTGGTGGCGATGGACCGGCCGCGGACCGTGGACCGGCTGGTGCTGGAGGAGGGCCCGCTGCCCTTCCCCGCCGAGCCGCGCCGCCCCGTGCCCGACGGCCCCGACGGCCCCACCCGCTACGACTGGCGGGCGGTGCGGGACATCGCGGTGCAGCGCAACGCACCCCCGGCCCGGCACTGGGACGGGCTGGCCGAGATCACGGCTCCCACCCTCGTGGTCGCCGGCGGCCCGCGCAGCCACCTTCCGCAGGACCAGCTCGCGCTGGCCGCCGCCCGTATCCCGGACTCCCGGCTGCTGACCATCGACGCCGGGCACATGGTGCACGACGAGCGGCCCGGCGAGTTCATCGAGGCGCTGCGCGGCTTCCTCGGCGCCGCGCCGGCGACGGCCGGGCGGCTCAGTCCCCCGTGACGCGTGCCGCGATCGTCCGGGCGCAGGACGCCGGATCGCTGCGGCTGGTGTCCACCTCCAGGTCGTAGGAGACACCTTCGTGGACCAGGGCGGCCTGCCGTGCCGCCATGCCGGGGGTGCGGTCGCCCCTGGCCGCCTCCCGGGCGGCGGCCACTTCCGGATCGCAGCGCACCCCCACCCACAGCACGTCCATCCCGCTCAGCGCGTCGCGCCAGCGGGTCTGGGAGGCGGCGCCCCCGAGGAAGACCTCGTCGATGACCAGGTGCGCGCCCGCGCGGGCGGCCGCGGCCATGCCCAGCGCCCAGGCGTCGTCCAGCCTGCGGAAGTCCGCGCCGGGCACCACCTCGCCGTCCGGCCCGAACGCGATGCCGTCGCCCGCGTCCCCGCCGCGCATCCGGGCGGGCAGCGCCTCGACGAGGGTGTCCGTGCCGAAGGTCAGCCAGGGCGGACCGGGCAGCGCGTCCTGCAGCGCGCGGGCGAGGCTGCTCTTCCCCGAGCTGGAGCCGCCGTTCAGAATGATCACCTGGGTGGGCACTGCGCCACCGTAGGCGGGACGAGAGGGGAAGGCCAGTGGTTTCCGGCGGGAGCGGCGAGACCGGCGAGAGCGGCGCGGACGATGGCGTCGCCGCGAGCAGCGCGGGCGGCGCGGACGGTGATGCCACCGCGGGCACCGCGCGCGACTCGGGCGCGCTGAGCGTCATGACCTGGAACCTCTGGTGGCGCTTCGGCGGGTGGCGGGAGCGGCGGGAGGCGATCCTGCGCACCCTTGAGGCCGAGCGGCCCGACATCCTGGGCCTCCAGGAGGTCTGGGCGGACAACGGTCCCGGCGGGGAGAACCTCGCGCGGTGGCTCGCCGAGCGCCTGGACATGCACTGGACCTGGTCCCCGGCCGTGGTCCAGGACCGCTGGCACAGCCGCAACGGCGGTGACACCACCGTCGACGTCGGGGTGGCCGTGCTCAGCCGCCACCCGATCCTGGAGACCGCCGAACGCCGGCTGCCGACGCTGCCCGGCCACCGCGACGACGGCAAGACCGCGTTGCACGCCCTCCTCGACGTCCCCGGCGGGCCGCTGCCCTTCTTCACCACCCACCTCAACTCCGGCATCGCCGAGTCGGCCGTGCGGTGCGCGCAGGTCCGCGAGCTGGCCGCGTTCGTCGCCGAGCATGCCCACGGGCCGTACCCGCCGGTCGTCACCGGGGACTTCAACGCGGAGTCGGACTTCGACGAGGTGCGGCTGATCTGCGGCTACAAGACGGCTCCGGCGGTCCCCGGACTGGTCCTCCTCGACGCCTGGCGGTTCGCCGATCCCGCGCTGCCGCAGGGAACGTGGGACATCGCGCACGAGGAGGCGGTGAACTTCGGCATGCGGCCCAGCTGCATCGACTACATCCTGGTCGGTCTGCCGGGACCGGACAGCCGCGGCTGGATCCGTACCGCGCGCCGCTCCGGAGATCGCCGGGTGGCCGGTGTGTGGCCGTCCGACCACGCCGCTGTTCGGGCGGAACTCGCGCTGCCGGACCCCGCGTTGAAGCTGAGCGGCGCGTAGACCGCGCCGGGCCCGTCGGGCCCGGGTGCCCGCCGGACCAGCACGGGCACCCGGGTTCCGCGCGGTCAGCGCCAGTCGGCGGCGAACGCGCGGGAGGGGTTCGCGACGAAGAACGCGTCCGCTGCGGCCTCCCCGAGCGCCGCGGCGATCCGAGGACGCAGCACCCGCAGCAGGTAGGGGAGGCCCGGCCCGCCGCCGGTCGACGCGCGCGAGGAGGCGACGACGTTGTCGCCGCCGATGAGGATCTGGCCGCCGTACCCGGCCGAGGCGAGGTCGGCGAGGCAGTCCAACAGCCGCCAGTCGGTGGCGTGGTGGGCGCGGGAAGGGCCGTCGAAGGCGAGGAACGCGCCGGACGCGGCCAGTTCGCGATGGAGGCCCGGGTCCGGGAACCGGTTGAGGTGGCCGAGCAGGATGCTGGTCACCGGCACCTCCAACTCGCCGTGCAACAGGGTGAGTACGTCGACGGCCGCGGTGCCCATCTCGTGGTGGATGCCGATCGGTGCGCCCGTGGCGTGATGCGCCCGCGCCGCAGCGGCCATCACCTCGCGGGCGTGCCCGTCCAGGCCGTGGAACATCCCGGCCACCTTGATCATGCCCGCCCTCGCGGTGCCGCGCGGCCCGTCCGGGTCGTCGCCGACGAGCATGCCCTCGGCCAGCTCGGCCGTGAAGAACTCCGCGAGGCCGTCCGACCGCAGCCGCTCCAGCAGTTCGGGGGCGTAGTGCGCGGCCTGGTGCAGGCCGGTCGCGGCCACCAGATGCATCCCGGCGGCCCGCGACAGCGCGGGCAGCTCGCCCGCCATCCGGCCCAGCCCGAAGGGCGTCCACTGTGCCACCGCCGCGCCGCCCAGCCCCCGGAACGCGCCCAACTCGGCCTCGGCGGCGGCCGGATCGTCCAACTCCTGCCCGGCGAGGGCGGGGGCGGCGAAGAACAGGTGGTCGTGGGAGTCGGTCACGCCCAGCGCGGCGGGGTCGATGTCACCGAGCACGGTGCGTACGCGCATCATGCGGCACCGCCTTCCCGGCCGCCGTCCTCGGCGGTGCCCGGGCCCGAACCCGTCCCTGGACTCGCTCCGTCGGTTTCCGCCGGGCCGACCCCGAGCTCGTCGAACGCCGCCGCCGCGACCCGCAGTCCGGCGAGCGCCTTGGGCACCCCGACGTAGGGCGCCAGGTGCACCATCACCTCCACGATCTCCGCCGGCTCGACGCCGATCCGCAGCGAGTTGCGCACGTGGTCGTCGAGTTGGGGCTCGACGCCGCCGAGCGCGGTGAGCGCGGCAAGAGTGGCGATCTGGCGGTCGCGCAGCGCCAGGCCGTCGCGCTGGTAGGTGCCGCCGAACAGCGCGGTGACGATCCAGTCGGCGAACCCGGGGGCCAGCCTGTCCAGCCCGGCCAGGGTGCCCTCCACGGTGCGCGGGCCGGCGAGTTCGCCGAGCAGCCGGTACCCCGCCTCGCGGTCGAGGGCCGCCCGCTTCACCACTGCCGCCCGGTCGGGAGGGAGTCCAGTTCGGGCCGCGACAGGTGCAGCACCTGGAAGCGTTCGCCGTCCGGCTCGTCGGGCGCGGCGCCCCGCCAGAGCGTGAAGCGCAGCACCTCCCAGTGCCGCGGATCGACCAGCAGGGCGGCGGAGTGCAGGTCGGCGTGGGCGGCGGTCTCGCGCAGCCCGTCCAGTTCGCGCGCGAACGCCGCTGCCGGGTCCTCGTCCGCGCCGAGTCGCCGCGCCGCGCGCACGGCGGCCGACGGCGGGGACGCCACGGCCGGGCCGCGCTCGAAGCCGAGCACGGTCCAGTGCTCGACCGTCGGGCGGCCGAAGTCCTCGACCAGGCCCCGGAATCCGGGGCCCCACAGGAAACCGTTCATGCCCTGCGGGGTGTTCCACAGGTAGAAGGGCGCGTACTCGTTCACCGGCGAACCGTCGGTGCCGCGCTCCCGGATCAGGTAGGCCTTCTGCCCCAGCCCGGGGAACTCGTCGAGCAGGTGCCCCCGGGTCGCCACCCGGTGCCGGATGATGCCCATGTCGTAGTCGGCGGGCAGGGGAATGCGGTAGTTCATGCCGTGCACGGGTGGATGCTCCCTCGTCCGGTACGCGGCGCGTCGCGCGCGTACGTCAGCGTCCTCGTGTGGGGGTCCGTCGCCGGTGTCCGTCGCGGGCGGACGCCCCGTCGCGTCCGCCCGGCTGGGTCAGCCGTCCTGGCCGGCGGGCGCCGCCGGGGCGGCGTGCCCGGTCGATGCCGCCTCGAGCAGGCCGAGCGCGCCGCGCACCGCCTGGTCGAAGGGCTCGCGGTCGCCCGCCGCGCGGGCCAGCACGTACCCGCCCTGGACGACCGCGGCCAGCGCGGCCGCCGTGTCCCGCGGGTCGATCCCGGGCCGCAGTTCGCCGCTCGCGACGCCGTCGGCGACGATCCCGGCGAGCCGCTCACGCAGCCACGCGAAGGTGTCCCGGACCGGCTCGCGCAAGGTGCCGCTGGCGATCACGTCCGGGTCCATCGCCATCCGGCCGACCCGGCAGCCGCGCAGCGGGTCGCGCTCGCGCAGCAGGTACGTGCCGACCCTCGCCAGCGCGGTGTCGCCCTCGTCGAGCAGCGCGTCGGCCTGCGCGCGCAACTCCGCGGCGCTGCGCCGCATCGCGGTCGCCGCGAGGTCGGGCTTGCCCTTGAAGTGGTGGTACATGCTGCCCTGGCCGGCGCCGGCCAGCTCCTGGATGGCCTTCGGACTGGTGCCGACGTAGCCGCGCTCCCAGAGCAGCTGCTGCGCGCTTTCGATCAGGCGTTCCGCGGTGTCCATGCGAGCAGCGTACATACTAGTAGGTACAAAACCAACCCGGAAAAGCGGCGGCGGGCCCGACCCGCCGCCGACCGGACCGGAGGCACCGGTCAGGCGAAGTACACCTCTGCCCCCGCGACCACCGTCCCGAAGCGGGGGAAGTCCAGCGTCACCGCCGCGTCGTGCTCCGCCGCGGTCAGCCCGGACATCGCGTCCCGTGCGAACACCAGCTGGTAGCCGAGATCCGCGGCCGCCCGCGCGGTGGACTCCAGACCCATGTTCGTGGCGATCCCGGCCAGCACCAGGGTGGTGATGCCCCACTTCCTCAGGTACGCGTCCAGTTCGGTGTCGTGGAAGGCGCCCACCGTGCGCTTGACCACCACCGCGTCGGCCGCCGCGGCGACCTCGGGGACCAGGTCGCTGCCGGGCGGCTGCTCGGCGGCGCCGGAACGGCACGCCCGCACCGCCACCACCGGCGCGCCCGCCGCACGGAACGCCGTGGCCAGCTCCACCGCCGCGGCGACCACCTCCGGCCCCGGGTACGGGGCCAGCGGCAGCGCGACGATCCGGTCCATCAGGTCGACGATCACGAGCGCGGTGCGGGCCGGGTCGAGTCCCGGCGCGAGCGGGGAGTCGCGGGCATCGCCGGCCGCGTGCCGATGATGATCATGTGCGGTCATGATCGGACCCTACCCGCCGGGTCGGTTTCGCGCGGCGGAACCAATACCCCTTTGCCCAGGCGTGGTTGAGCCGGAGACAGGTGCGGAACCGGCCCGGCGCGAGGATGCCGTAGCGCATCGCGGGCCGCCATGTGCGGCTTCCGCCTTCTTCTGCCGGGTGGGCCCGACACCGATAGGCTGGAAGCGGACGTCGATGTGGACGTGGTGTGGATGTGGGAGGAGCCGGGACGTGGCTGAGAGCACCATCGGACAGCCGTTGGCCAACGGGAAGAAGCCGCAGGTGGACCTGACCGGTGCGGAGTGGCTGTCCAGCAGCCAGGGCACCGGGGACGTGCAGATCGCCTTCGTCGAGGGGTACATCGCGATGCGGGACGGGCGGAACCCCGAGGGTCCCGCGCTGATCTTCACCCCCGCCGAGTGGCGGGCCTTCGTCCTGGGCGCGCGGGACGGCGAGTTCGACCTCACCTGACCCCCGGGGCACCTCGCCCCACCGGCGGGTGGTCCCGCCTGCCGGCGGCACCACCCGCCCCGGAGGATCAGGGCCAGTTCCCCAGTACGGGCAGCGGAGCCCCGATGAGCGGCCGCGAGGGAACCCGCCCGGCCAGCCACGCGGCGATGTCGGTCAGGCGGCCCTCGACGGGCAGGGGCTCACCCGCGCCGTGCGAGAAGGCGAACCCGGTGTCGGTGGCGGTGAGCGTCACCCGGAACCCCTCGGGAATCCGGGGCGCGAGGAAGCCGACGAGGTGGGTGCAGAGCGGCACCGGCCAGTCCTGCGTGCCGTAGCCGAGGCCGGCGTCGGCGGTGTGGATCTCCAGCTCCCGCCACCAGGCCAGCGCGGCGTCGCGCAGCACCCCGTCGCGGTAGCGGACCGGGCGCTCCCAGTCGTCGGGTCCGACCGGGGACCAGGACGCCTCGACCTCGTCCAGCGCGTCCGCGAGCGCGGGCGCGAGTTGCTGGACCGGCCGGCGGTGCCCCGCCTCGATGGCGGCGTCGCGGGCCGCCCGGCCCCCGTCGTAGACGTCGATGAGCGTGCCGCGCAGCGCGTAGCGGGCCTGCCGGGCCAATGCCAGGCCGACCCCTTCGAGGTGGGTGAGCACATGGCCGCGGCTCCAGCCGGGCAGCACGCTCGGCGCACGCAGCGCCTCGTCGGTCAGCCCCGGCAGCAGGGAGCGCAGGCGCAACTGCCCCGCGGCAAGCGCCTCCTGGAGGTCGACCGGCGTCGTGTCGGTCACGGCCACAGCAGACCCCGCTCCCAACCGGCGTCCGTACGGCGGTAGTCGAGGCGGGTGTGGCGGCGCTCCTTGTCGCCCTGCCAGAACTCCACCTCTTCGGCGCGCAGGGTGTAGAGCGTCCAGCCGGGCGCGACCAGCCCGGGGTCGGCGGCGATCCGCTCGGCCGCGGCGCGTACGTCCGTGTCGCGCGCGGCGAGGTCGGACAGCGGGGTGCTCTGCCGGCCGAGCAGCGCCTCGGCCCGCGCGCCGGGCGAGCGGGCGAGGAAGTCGGCCGCCGACTCCTCGGGGGACCCGGCGACCACCGTCCCGCGCACCCGCACCTGGCGGGCGAGCGGCGACCAGTAGAAGGTGAGCGCGGCGGCACCGCTGCCGGTCAGCTCGCGGCCCTTGCGGCTGCCGGCGTCCGCGGCGAACTGCCAGCCGTCGGGCGTGACGTTCTTGCAGATCAGCACCCGCGCCGACGGATTCCCGTCGAGGCCGGTGGTGGACACGGTCATGGCGTGCGGCTCGCGCACCCCGCTTCTGAGGGCGTCCAGCAGCCATTCCGTGAACAGCTCGTGCGGGTCGCCGGGCGCTCCCGAGACGTCGAAGTCCGGCAGCTCTCCTGCGAACACGTCGATCTCGCGCAGCACTTCGCGCAGGTCGGACACGAATACCCCCTCTGCGTTAATGGTTCACAGTGACGATACCATTAGCCCATGCAGGTTGATCATCTCGCCCTCGCGCTCGCCGTCACCGTCCGCCACGACGGGAACGGCGGGGTCGCCGACGACCTCGCCGAGCCGGCGGGGTTGACCGCGTGGGTGCGCGGGCAGGGTCCGGCGCTGGAGGAGTTCGGGTTCTCGGTGGCGGGGGAGGACGGTCGGGGCGGCCCGGACCGTCAGGTGCTCTTCCGGGCCGACCGCGCCGCGCTCGACGCCGCCGTCGAGGTGCGGACCGCGCTGCGGGCGCTGTTCGCCCGGGCCGTGCTGCCGGGGGCGCCCAGCAAGGCCGACGCCGGACGGCTGCCCGACGCCGGTGCCGCGCTGGAGCGGCTGAACGCGGCGGCGGCCCGGGTGCCGGTCACCCCCCGGCTCGCCTGGCCGGCTGACGCCCGCCCCGTCGCCGACTGCGCCGCGACCGGCCGCCACCCCGCGGCCGACCTGCTCGCCGCCGCGCTCGCCCGGGCCGGCATCGCCTTCCTCGCCGGGCCGGACAGCGCGCGGCTGCGGGCCTGCCCGGCCCCGCGCTGCGTCCGCTACTTCGTCCAGGCGCACGCGCGCCAGGAGTGGTGCAAGCCCTCCTGCGGCAACCGCGCAAGGGTGGCCCGGCACCACGCCCGCCACCGCACGCCGTCCGCCGAGGGCTCGAACCCACCTGCCGCGACGGCCGGTTGACCCGAGGGCTCGAACGCGCCCGCCCCGGTGGCCGGTTGACCCCAGAGTCCGGATCGCCGCATCCGGATCCCGGCCCGGCGCCGTGGTGGTTACGTGAGGTAACGGGGGCGCACGCGGGGCGCATGGGAGCTCTGCCGGGGAGTGGGGCCAGTGGGGAGTGGTGCCGGCCGCGACGGCCGTGGGAAAGTCGCGGCGGGCCGGCCGGGAAGGCATCCGCCTCCTACGGAGCCGCGGGCTCCTCCGTGCCGGTACGTCTCCTGCCAGTGGCGTACCGGCACGGTCGTTCCTCCTCACACAGCGCAGCCGACGGCGTACCCTGTGGTCCCATCGAACGGAGTGCGCCCGGCGCGCGCCCCGCCGGTCGGCAGGGGGAGAGGAACATGGCTGGACGGCCGTCTGGCGCCACGCGCGTACTGCTCGAGCGTGACGCCGAACTCGCCGCCGTCGACGCAGCGTTGTCCGCCCTGACAGGCCCGGGGCCAGGCGCCGTGCCGGCGCAGCCGGGCGGCCGGGACCGGCGGCGCGGCGGGCTGCTGGCCTTCGCCGGGCCCGCCGGACTGGGCAAGACCACCCTGCTCGCCGAGGTGCGCGCCCGTGCCGCCGAGCGGGGCTGCACCGTGCTGTCGGCACGCGGCGGCGACCAGGAGCAGCAGGTCGCCTTCCACGTCGCCCGGCAGCTGCTCCAGCCGCTGCTGGCCGGGTCGAGCGAGGCCGAACTGCGGGCGGCGCTGGGGAGTTGGTACGGCATCGTCGGCCCCGCCCTCGGGCTGTGCACCCCGCAGGGCGCCGCGCCGGACCCGCAGGGTCTGCGGGACGGGCTGGACTGGGTGCTCACCCACGTCGTGGTCCAGCACGCGCCGGTGGTGCTGGTGCTGGACGACGCGCACTGGGCCGACCCGCAGTCCCTGAACTGGCTGGCCGCGTTCGCGCCCCGCACCGACGACCTCGCGCTCCTGGTCGTCGTCGCCTACCGTCCCGACGAACTGCCGCCGTCCGCCGAGGCGTTCCGCGGCCTGCCCGGCCGTGCCGGGCACCGTCCGATCGGCCTGGAGCCGCTCACCGCCGACGCGATCGGGCTGCTGGTGCGGGCCCAGCTGGGCGCGCACGCCGACGAGGAGTTCTGCCGGGAGTGCTGGGCGGTCACCGCGGGAAACCCGTTCGAGGCGGTCGAGTTGACCGCCAAGGTGCTCGACCGGGGGCTCCGTCCCGACGCCGCCGGCGCCCCCCTGCTGCGCGACCTGGTCGCCGCGGTCAAGGGCAGCGGGCTGATCGCCCGGCTCGAACGCCTCGGCCCCTCCACCGTCCGCCTCGCCTGGGCCGCCGCCGTGCTCGGCACCGAGATCCAGCCCGCGCTGGCCGCCTCCGTGGCCGGACTCGGCAGCCAGGAGGCCGCCGACTGCGCCGACCGGCTGCGGGACGCGCGCATCCTCACCGGCAGCCGCACCCTGGAGTTCGTCCACCCGCTGATCGCCACCGCGGTGTACCGGGCGATCCCCGACGCCGTCCGCGTCGCCCTGCACGGCAAGGCCGCCTGGTCGGTGGTCGACGCCGGGCTCGGGCCCACCGCTGCCGCGCGCCACCTGCTGGAGACCCACCCCGAGGAGGACCCGTGGGTGGTGCACCAGTTGCGCGCCGCCGCCCGCGAGACCCTGCGGGCCGGCGCGCCCGAGGCGGCCCGCAGCTGCCTGGCCCGGGCGCTGCGCGAGCCGCCGCCGCCCGAGGAGCGGGCCGGCGTGCTCTACGAACTCGGCTGCGCCACGCAGCTCCTGGAGCCGTCCACCACCGTCAACCATCTGCGCGCCGCCCTCGAGGAGCCGATCGACGACCCCGAACTGCGCGACGGCATCCTCTTCCTGCTCTCGCAGTCCCTCGCCCACAGCGACCGGCTCAGCGAGGCCGCCGACGTCGTCGGCCGCGCCGCCCGCACGGCCACCTCGGCCCGCACCCGGCTGCGCATGCAGGCCGAGCAGTTCATGTGGGACGCCTTCCGCTCGGACGAACCCGACTCGCCCAGCAGATCGCGCCGGCTGGCCCGGCTCGCCGACCGCCTCACCGGCCGCGACCTCACCGAGCGCTACATCATCGGGCTGCGCGCCTGGGATGCCACCCTGCGCGGCGAGCCGACCGGCACCGTGCTGCGGCACGCCGCACGCGCCCTCCACGGCGGCCTGCCCTGGGCCGACGAGGGCCGCGGTTTCGAGGTGCCGGCACTGGTCGCGATGACCTACCTGTACGCCGACCGGCCCGAGCGCGCCGAGGAACTGTTCGCCGAGGGCATCGCCGACTTCGAACGCCACGGCTGGCGTGGCGCGCACCTCTCCTTCGGGTACGTCCTGCTCGGCTACGTCCGCTACCGCTGCGGGCGGCTGGCCGAGGCGGAGGAACTCGCCCGCGACGGGCTGCGGCTGGCCGAGCGGGTCGGCCGCGGCACCCCCGTGCAGTGGTACGCCGTCGCGGTGCTCGCCGGGGTGCTGATCGCCCGCGGCAGGGCCGAGGAGGCCGCCGCGCTCGCCGCCGACTACGACTTCGCCGAGCCCTTCCCGGCCGCGGTCACCTTCCCGGACGCGCAGGCCGTGCACGGCGAGCTCCTGCTCGCCCTCGGCCGCCACCAGGAGGCGGCCACCGAACTCGCCGCGGTCGGGCGGCGGCTCGACCCGCGCGGCATGCGCAACCCGGGCTGGTGCCCGTGGCAGCTCCACCTCGCCCTCGCCGAGGCGCACGACGCGCCGGAGCGCGCGGCCGGCACCGCGCTGGACGCCGTCGCCCGGGCCCGGCAGTTCGGCGCGCCGTCCGCGGTCGGCGGCGCGCTGCGGGTCGCCGCGGAGGTGATCGGCGGACCGCGCGGCCTCGACCTGCTCGCCGAGGCGGTCACCTGCCTGGAGGCCTCACCCGCCACCCACCAGCTCGCCGCGGCGCTGGTCGCCCAGGGCCGCGCGCTGCGCGCGGCGGGGCGTCCCGGCCCTGCGTCCACTGCCCTGCGGCGCGGCCTGGACGGCGCGGTGGGCTGCGGCGCGGACGGCCTGGCCGACCTCGCCGCAGCCGAGCTGGCCCGGCTGCCGGAACCGCTCGCCGCGCCCGCGGCCGCACCCGCCACAGCGCCGCGCCAGCGCTGAAAGACAGGCTCCCACCAGGCGCGTGTCACCACGTACGATGGCGGCATGTCCTTCCTCCGCCGCCGCAGCGCGGCCACGCCCACCGGGCCGGACTTCGACGTCCTCGCGATGGACCCGGGGGACTGGCCCGGCGACCTGGGCGCCGGGCTGCTGCCCGGCCCCGACGGGAGCTGCCAGGGCATCTACCTGCGGTACGACCTGTTCGGCGGCCGCGGTCCCGCCATGCTGATCGGCAACCTCCCCGAGGGCTCCCCGGCCCGCGAGCTGGAGGAGGGCCAGGTGCCCTTCGAGGTGGCGCAGCTGCTCGCCGCGCTCGGCAACGAGGAGCCCGCCGAGGTGACCGAGATCGAGGGCACCCCGGTGATGCTGGCCGACGGGCCCCTGATCGTCCGCCGGATCAAGATCTCCGAGTCCCGGGTCGCCTGCGCCCAGTTCGACCGCAGCGACGGGGTGCAGGTCACCATCGCCACCTGGGACCGCCCGATCACCGAGGACCTCTACCAGCTGCTCAAGCCGCTGCCCGCGGAGATGTTCCAGGCAGACTGACCGAACGCTCCGGTCCGCGGCGGCCTCGGGCCGAACGCCCCGGCCGGCGGCGGCTGCGGTCGGTCACAGCCATGCCGGCAGCGCCGGCAGGGGGGCCGCCGAGCGCAGTGCGGTGCCCGCGGCGCGGCCGGTGAGCCAGGCCGCCAGGGCGGCCGCGGTTCCGGTCACCTGCTGGGCGTCGGCCCCGTCGCCGCACCGCCAGCGGGTGCCCGAGGCGGACGCGACCAGTTCCAGCGCGGGCGCCCCGGCGCCGAACGAGCCGAGGACGTCGGCGATCAGCACCTCGCAGAAGGCGGGCGGCAGCGCGTCGGCCGCCGCCCCGCAGCCGAGGTCGAGGGTGTGCAGCCAGACCTCGCGCGAGCGCATCCACGGCACTTCCCGGGCCGCGATGGCGCGCCCCTTGGCGCTGCGCACGGGCGCGTCCCACTCGCCGGGCGCCAGCCGGTCGACATGCGCCCGCAGCGCCGCGGCGGTCTCGGCCGCCTCGTGGCGCAGCCGCTCCGCGGGGAAGCCGTGGGAGCGTTCGATGTCGTCGCCGCGCTGCGCGGGACTGCCGTACATCGGGGTCTCGACGCCGGTCTGCGCCCACTCCAGCAGCCGGTCCAAAGCCTCGGCGTTGCGGGCGACGTGGGCGACGACGTGGCGCCGCGTCCAGCCGGGAAGGGCCGAAGGGGCGTCGAGTTCGGCGTCGGTCAGCCCCGCGACGGCGGACAGGAACAGGTCGGTGCCCTCGTCCATCCACGGCAGCGTGACCGCCATGTCCTCCTGCCGGCCTGTCATCGTCCCGCGCACCTCACTGACCGTTCCGCCCGCGCGCGCATCGGCTGACGCACGTGCCGATGGTAGCGATCAGGGTGACCACCCGCGAGGTGCCGGTGACGCGGCGCGGTGCCGTGCGGGCCCCAACCCCCCACGGGCGCCCGCCTGCCCCTGCCCGCCGCGGACCCGGGCCGTCGCGCGGGCCCTCACCGCCGACCACCGGGCCGCTCGGCGGCGGGCGGCCCCGGCCGGCACCGTCACTGCGTGCCGACCGCCGCGCGCACGGCCCGCCGGGCCATGCCGCAGTCGTCGTGCAGCCGCCGCAGCAGCAGCCGCTGCTCCTCGCCCGCCTCGGCCGCGCCGGGCGCGGCAGGCGCCGTGGCCCGCATCGTCCGCTGCACCGCGGTCTCGTAGGTGCGGATCTCCCGGGTCAGCACCAGCATCAGATTGACCAGGAAGCCGTCCCGGGCCTCCGGGCCCAGCGCCTGTGCCTGCTGGCTGATCTGGCGCCGCGCCGCGGGATCGTCGCCGAGCACCGACCACAGCACCGCCAGGTCGTACCCGGGCAGATACCACCCCGCGTGCTCCCAGTCGACCAGCGACGGCCCGGCCGGGGACAGCAGCACGTTGGACAGCAGCGCGTCGCCGTGGCAGAACTGCCCCGGCGTGCGCGACAGTCCGCGCAGCAGCTTCTGCAGGTCGCCCATGTCCCGGTCGGTGAGCAGCCCCAGATCGTGGTAACGCCCGATCCGGGTCGGGTAGTCGATCGGCGCGTCGAAGGACCCGGCCGCCGGCCGCCACGCGTTGATCCGCGAGTACGCCGACAGCGCGGCCCGCACGTCGGCGCGGGTCGGCGCCTGCACGGGGTGCCGCTGCGGGGTGATCACCCTGCCGGGCATCCGCTCCATCACCAGGACGCAGCTCTCCGGGTCCGCCGCGATCAGCCGCGGGGCCCGCACCGGCGGGCGTTGCCGGACGAACGTGCGGTAGGCCGCTATCTCGTGGCGGAAACGTTCCGCCCAGGCATGGGAGTGGTCCAGCAGGCACTTGGCGACCGCCGGCGACCGGCCGGAGGTGCCGATCAGCAGCGCCGTGCGGCCGCCGCGCCGCAGCAGCTGCAGGGGGGTGAACTCGGGGCAGATCCGCTGCACGGCGGCCACGGCGGTACGCAGCTGGGACCCCTGCGGGCCGGTCAAGTCGAGTCTCCCGCCGAGCGGATGGGATCCGCCGGTCACGGTCCGCCGTACGGCGGCCGGACGCGGGCGCAGCACCGGGTCCGTGGCGGACGGGTACGCGAGCCGGGGTGGGGCGGACACGGAGGACGATGCCGAATACATGAGTGGAAGCAGATCCCTTCGTGTGCCTACGGGTTCAAAGGGCGCGCCGTCCCGGTCCGGTGCCGCACCCTGGGGAATGGAGCACCGGGCCGGGGTGGCGCGTTCCTACCTGACACCCGGGCGCGGGTGGCAGACCATCTGGCGGACCCTGGCGAACCCTGGCGAATAGTCGCGGGGCGAATGTCACCGGGATTAGTGTCAACGTGCCGAGGAAACCTGGGGGCTTGACGTGGGCAACGAAGCCAACACCCGACTCGCGGACCTGTTCGGCCTCACCGGCTGGTCCAAGGGCGAACTCGCGCGGCTGGTCAACCGGCACGCGGCGGCCATGGGCCACCAGCAGCTGGCGACCGACACCTCGCGGGTGCGCCGCTGGATCGACACCGGGGAGTCGCCGCGCGAACCCGTGCCGAGGGTGCTGGCCGCGTTGTTCACCGAGCGTCTCGGCCGTGTCGTGACCATCGAGGATCTCGGGTTCGACCGGCGCCGGCAGGCGGGGAGAAGGAAAGCCGGGGACGGCCTGCCGTGGCCGCCGGAACGAACTGTCGCGGTCCTCACCGAATTCACGGGAATGGACCTCATGCTCAACCGACGCGGACTGGTGGGCGCGGGTGCCGCGCTCGCCTCAGGCACCGTACTCAGCACCGCCATGTACGACTGGCTGCACACCGACCCGGCCCTCGCGGCCGATGCACCGGTCCTCGACTATCCGCTCGCCGCGGACCCTGCCGCCCACGACGTCTACGAAGCCGCCCCGATCGGCTACCAGGAGATCGAGTCGCTGGAGCGCTCGGTCGAGGTGTTCCGGGCCTGGGACGCCTCCCGGGGCGGGGGCCTCCAGCGCAAGGCGGTGGTGGGCCAGCTCAACGAGGTCGGCGGGATGCTCTCCTACCGCCATCCCCCGCACCTGCAAAGAAGGTTGTGGGGCGTCGCCGCCAACCTCGCGGTGCTCGCCGGGTGGATGTCGCACGACGTGGGCCTGGAGCCCACCGCCCAGAAGTACTTCGTGATCGCCGCGCACGCGGCCCGGGAGGGCGGTGACCGGCCGCGGGCCGGCGAGGCCCTGTCCCGCGCCGCCCGCCAGATGGTGCACCTGCAGCGCCCCGACGAGGCGATCGACCTGATGAACCTGGCCACGTCCGGTTCCGGCGAGGAGACCCTGCCCCGCACCCAGGCGATGCTGCGCACCATCGAGGCGTGGGCCCAGGCGTCCATGGGACGCGGCCAGGAGATGCGCCGCACCCTGGGCGAGGCCGAGGAACTCTTCGCCTCCGACCGCGACGACCTGCAACAGCCCAGCTGGATGCAGAACTTCGACGAGGCCGACCTGCACGGCATGGAGGCGCTGGCCTACCGCACCCTCGCCGAGCACGAGTCGGCGGCGGCCGTCCACGCCCAGCGGCACGCCAGACAGGCGATCGACCTGCGCGGCGGCGGTCACGAACGGTCGATGATCTTCGACTACCTGTCGCTCGCCTCGGCCTGCTTCATCGCCGACGACCCCGAACAGGCCGACCGCTACGCCCGGATCGCGCTGGCGAGCATCGGCCAGACCTCCTCGCTCCGCACCTGGGACCGGCTGCGCCAGATGCACCGGCTCACCGCGCGCTACTCCGGGCAGGACGACATCCGGCAGCTGCGCCGGGAGATCGAGGCGGCGCTGCCGAAGCCGAGGGCGGCCAAGGGAGCCAAGGGTCCGAACGCGCAGGCGCCCCACACCCGTTCCGTGTGAGATCGCCGTACGTGACGCGGCAGGTCAGCCGGCCATCGGCCCTCCCACGGCGGGAGATCCGGCAGCGGGCAGGTCAGGAGATCCTGGCGATCAGCACGCAGGCGTCGTCCGCACGGTCGGGAACGTCGAACTCCTCGGCCACCAGGCGCAGGCAGTCCTGCGCGGAGCGGGCGGCCTCGAACAGCGGCGCCATGGTGAGCAGGCGTTCGGTGCTGCCGCCGCCCGCCGTGGAATCGGGTGTGCGGCGGGGCGCGAGGCCGTCGGTGTGCAGCAGCAGGATGTCACCGGAGGCGAGTTGCTCGCGGGCCTGGGCGTAGCGCGTGCCGGATGCGGCACCCAGCAGGATGCCGTCGGGCGGGTCGAGGACGCGCCCCGTCCCGTTGCGGAACAGCAGCGGGGCGGGGTGCCCGGCCTGGGCCCAGTGCAGCACCCGCTCGACGGGCTCGTAGCGGCAGCACACGACGCTGCCGAGGGCGGGCTGCGGGGCGGTGTCGAGGAGTTCGTTGAGCGAGGCCATCAGCACGCCGGGCTCCAGGCCGGCCACGGCCATCCCGCGCAGCGCGCCGAGCAGCATCGCCATGCCCGAAGTGGCGGTCACGCCGTGTCCGGTGAGGTCGCCGGCGGACAGGAGGGTGGAGCCGTCGGGCAGTTGCATCGCGTCGTACCAGTCGCCGCCGATCAGGGCGCTGGTCGACGACGGCAGGTAGCGCGCGGCGAGGTCCATCGCGGCGGTTCCGCCCTCCTGCGGGAAGCGCAGGCCGCCGCGCCGCGGTGGCAGCACCGCCTCCTGCAACTCCACCGCGAGCCGGCGCTCGGTCTGCGCGATCTGCCGCTGCCGGTCCAGGGAGTCCCGGGTCTCGCGGAGCATGCGCTGGCTGCGCCGCAGGTCGCTGACGTCGCGGATCACCGACCACATCGCGACGGTTCCGCCCTCGGCGTCGAGCACCGGCTCGCCGACCATGTGCACGGTGCGCACCGTTCCGTCGGCGCGCACGATCCGGAACTCGCCGTCGATCGGCCGCCCGTCGACCAGGCAGCCGGTCACCATCTCGGTGAGCAGTTGCTGGTCCTCCGAGAACAGCCACGACGGCAGCTCGTCCAACGTCAGCGGGCCGTCCTGCGGGGAGCGCCCGAAGATCCGGAACAGCTCGTCCGACCACTTCACCTCGTCGGTGAGCAGGTTCCACTCGGCGCTGCCCGCGCGGCCGAGCGCCCCCACCGCCCCGGGCGCGGGCAGTTCCGACGCGCCCGTCCCGGCGGCCGGTCCCCATCCCTGCTCCGATGCCGTCGCCCCGTCCGGCGACTCCGGCGCGAAGCCCTCGCGCAGCTGGCCCAAGTGCGTGCCGAGGTCGTCGAGTTGGTGCACGGCGAGGTCGCACAGCGCACGCTGCCATCTCAGTCGCGGGTCCTCGGCGGCCGACGCGCTCTCGCCGAGCACCTCGTCGACCCGGCTGCGCAACTGGCGTGCCTGGCTGATCAGGGCATCCACGGCCCCGGGACCCGGTGGCTGTGCTGCGGGGGTATCCGCGTGCGCGGGGGACGGCATGACGCACTCCGAGGGCTGTCTGCGGGCAGCCGCTGCTGCGGCCGTGGCGGACGGTGGGACAGGGGGAACAGTAACGACTGTTGCACAGCGAGCGATCGCCCGTAAGGGTTTCCGCGATACCCGATCCGGTGGTGCTTCCGGCATATGCCTGACGCCCGTTGGCTCCCAAGTCACCGCGAAGCGGGCACGAATGAGGAGCCGGCCGCCCCGCTCGGGCGCGACGGCATGGCGGTGCAGCCGCCAGCGGGTCCCGCCCGGGAGCTCCTCGGGCGGTCCGGGGTCGCCCATTCGTGTGCATGCGGTGGCAGCGGGCCGGCCTCACGAGCGGGTGATCCGGGTGCTCCCGGGCGAACCCGTACGGCAGTTGCGGCCGGGCGCGGGAGCCCTATCCCGCGCGGAGCCGGCCCCGCACCGCCGTCTGGACCTCCGCCTCCTCCGCCGGATCCGCGGCCAGCCGGCGCAACTGCGTCAGCACCCGCACATCCCCGGACGCGGCCTTCCGCGCCGCCAACTCCCGCGTGCTCTCCTCGCAGTCCCACAGGCACTCCACCGCGAACCCCGCGGCGAACCCGGGATCGGTGGCGGCCAAGGCGTGCGCGGCGACCCCGCGCAACTGCGACGACGACGTCTCCCGGTACAGGTGCCGCAGCACCGGTGCGGCCCGGCACGCGGCGAGCCGCCCGGCCCCCTCGACGAGCGCGTCCAGCCCGTCGGCGTCGGCTCCGCCGACCTGCACGGTCCGGCGCAACGCGGCCAGGACGAGTTCGGCGTCTCGCGGCCCGCCGTGCCGCGCGAGGATCCGGGCGGCGGCGCAGCCGAGGGCGTCGGGGTGCTCGGCCCACTGCCGCGCCTGCGCCAGCGCCTCCTCGTCCCGGCGCCGCTCGAACGACTCGACGGCGGCCCGCAGCACGCGCTCGTCCCCGGCGGCTGCGGCGGCCTCGACGAGGGCGAACGCCTTGGGGTCGCGCCGGTCGACGAGGTGGCGCAGCGCGGCGGCGCGGGCGGCCGACGCACCGTGCAGCGCGGCGTCCAGCAGCGCGGGCCGGTCCTCGGGCCCGGCCACCGAGGCCAGGCAGCGGGCGGCGGGCTGGTCGCGCTCGATCACGGGATACTGCGCGAGCCCCTGCTCGGCCCACTCCAGCACGGCCGTGACGCTCCACCCCGGAGTCGGTCCGGCGGGGCGCATCTGCCGCTGCCAGCGGTCGAAGGACACCTGCTCGCCGGCCTTGCGGACGCGGGCCGCGGTCTCCGGCCGGGCGGCGTCCTCGGCCCACAGCTGCCACGGCCTCGGTTCGTACGCCTCGCGGACGGCCCGGGCCAGCTCGGCGTCGCCCTCGGGGGTCTGCGGGAAGCGGGCGACGACGGCGGCCCCGAGCGAGCGCAGGCCGGCGTCGTCGTCGCGCAGGGCGAGTTCGTCCAGTGCCCACGCCCAGGAGCCGCCGGAGGCGGCGTAGCGGCGCAGCAGCCGCAGCGCGTCCCGGCGGCCGTACCCGGCGAGGTGGCCGAGGACGGACAGCGCCAGCCCGCAGCGGTGCTCGTCGCCGGCGAGGAGGTCGTCGGGATGGAAGAGGTGCTGTTCGATCCCGTCGAGCGGGCCTTCCAGGTCGGAGTAGAGGCGGGCGTAGTACAGCGAGCGCGACTCGATCCGCCAGTCCAGGCGGGGGTCGCGCAGCACGCACTGCTCCAGGGCGGCGAGGGCCTCCGCCCGCTCGGTCGCCAGGGCATGGAGGGGCCCGTCCCCGCGTCCTCGCTGGAGGAGGCCGAGAAGGGTGCCACTGGGCGCTATGTCTGGGTCGAACATGAGGTCAGCATCCGGTGCGGGGGATCTCATGGCAACGGGATTTCCGTGGCCAGGCGTGAAACGCCGTCCGGCATCCTTACCGGCCACCGGGCTTTCATGCCTGGCGATCGAGTGGACTCCCATGGGGACGGGCGCCGGAAGCCTACCGACTCCCGCCCGTCGCTGTCGCTCCACCTCGCCCGCCTCCGGCCGCCGGCCCCGCCGACCCGTTCGGTCCCGACGACCGCCGACCGCCGGCCCGACCACGGTGCTCCCTCGCACAGGCGGACCCGCCCGGCCCGACCGCGGAGCTCCCCCGCACCGCGGCGCTCCTTCCTCCCGGCCCCGCCCCCGTCCGCACCACCCGCATCCCGCGCCCACCCCCGTATGACCTGCGAGCCCAACGCTCATGGGGCGTTCCCCTTCGGGAAAGATCCTCGTGGCCCTGACAACTCCCGGTCCGGCGACAACCACCGTATGAGAGTCGCCATCGTCACGGAGTCCTTCCCCCCCGACGTCAACGGAGTGGCCCACTGCGCGCTGCGCACGGCCGAGCACCTCGTCAGGCGCGGCCACGACCCGATGGTCGTGGCCCCCGCCGGACCCCTCGCCCCCGAGCCCGGCCAGGACCCCTGCCCCGTCGTCCGGGTGCCGTCGCTGCCGCTGCCCGGCTACCCGCAGGTGCGCGTCGCGCTGCCCGGCCGCCGGACCGCCGCCGCCGTGGCCGCGCACCGCGCGGACCTGGTCCACCTGGCCAGCCCCTTCGTCCTCGGCGTGCGCGGGATGGCCGCCGCCACACGGCTGGGCGTGCCCGCGGTCGCCGTCTACCAGACCGACCTCGCCGGCTACGCGAAGACGTACCTCAGCACGGGCGAGGCCGCCGCCTGGCGCCGGATCCGCGCGGTGCACAGCGCCGCCGCCCGCACGCTCGCCCCCTCCACCGCCTCGGTGGACGCGCTCGTCCGCCAGGGCGTGCCGCGCGTGCACCTGTGGGCGCGGGGCGTGGACTCCCGGCGCTTCCACCCGGACCACCGCCACGACGACCTGCGCCGCGAACTCGCCCCCCACGGCGAGCTGATCGTCGGATACGTCGGCCGGCTCGCCGCCGAGAAGCACGTGGAGCAGCTCTCCGCGACCTGCGCGCTGCCGGGCGTGCGGGTGGTCGTCGTCGGGGACGGCCCCAGCACCGGCGGGCTGCGCGCGGCCCTGCCCGGCGCGGTCTTCCTCGGCCGCAGGACCGGCGACGACCTGGCCCGCATCTACGCCTCCCTCGACGTCTTCTGCCACACCGGCCCGTTCGAGACGTTCTGCCAGACCGTCCAGGAGGCGATGGCCAGCGGCCTGCCCGTGGTCGCCCCCGCGGCCGGCGGCCCGCTGGACCTGGTCGCCCACGGCCGCACCGGCCTGCTCGTCCCGCCGCTGGACGCCGACGCCACCGCCGACGCCGTCCGCGGGCTGCACGCCGACCCGGAGCGGCGCGCCCGCTTCGGCGCCGAGGCCCGCCGCGCGGTCGCCGCCCGCACCTGGGAGGCGGTCGGCGACCAGCTCATCGACCACTACGACGACGTCCTCGCCCGGCACCAGGCGGCCGTGGCATGAACGGCACCGTCGACGGCACGACGCGCGGCGCCGCATCCGGCGGCACCGGAGGTTCCCGCCCGCTGCGGATCGTGCGGGTCGCCAACTTCGTCACCCCCGTGTCCGGCGGCCTGCGCACCGCGCTGCGGCACCTCGGCGAGGGGTACGCGGCGGCCGGGCACGAGCCCGTCCTGGTCGTACCGGGTCCGGAGCGGTCCGACGAGCTGACCTCGCAGGGGCGGGTGATCACCGTGCCCGGCCCCGAGATCCCCGGCACCGGCGGGTACCGGGTGCTCGCCCGCCGCGCCCCGGTCGAGGCGCTGCTCGCCCGCCTGGCACCCGACCGCCTGGAGGTCTCCGACCGCACCACCCTGCGCTGGACGGGGGAGTGGGCGCGGCGCCACCGGGTCCCGGCGGTGATGGTCTCGCACGAGAGCGCCGACGGCGTGCTCGGCACCTGGGGCGTCCCCACCCCCCTCGCCCGCCGCTTCGGCGACGCCCTCAACCGCCGGTCCGCGTACGCCTACACGCGGATCGTGTGCACCACCGCCTGGGCGGCCGCCGAGTTCGACCGGATCGGCGCGCGCAACGTCGTCCGCGCCCCGCTCGGCGTCGACCTCGCCGCCTGGCACGGCGGCCACCACGACCCCGAGGTGCGGGCCCGCTACGCGCGCGAGGACGAGGCGCTGCTCGTGCTCTGCTCCCGGCTGTCCCCGGAGAAGCGGCCGGACGACGCCCTGGACGCGCTGGCCCACCTGCGCGGGCAGGGAGTGGCCGCGGTGCTCGTGGTGGCCGGGGACGGGCCGCTGCGCGCCCGGCTGACCGCGCGGGCGGCGGCGGCGCGGCTGCCGGTGACCTTCCTCGGCCACGTGGCGCGGCGCCCCGAGCTCGCCGCGCTGCTGGCGACGGCGGACGTGGCGCTGGCGCCCGGACCCGTGGAGACGTTCGGCCTCGCCGCGCTGGAGGCGCTGGCCTGCGGCACCCCGGTGGTGGCCAGCTCCCGCTCCGCCCTGCCCGCGCTCATCGGGCCGGCGGGCGCCGCCGCCGCGACACCCGCGCAGTACGCCCACGCCGTCCGGCGGCTGCTCGCGGTGCCCGCCGAGACCCGGCGTGCGACCGCTCGCGCCCGCGCCGAACTCCACCCGTGGCCGGCCGCCGTCGCCGCGTTCCTCGCCGCCCACGACGCCCCGGCCGTGCGCCCGGCCGCTGCCGCAGGGGACGCCCGCCCATGACCGCCGAGCTGTTCGCGCGGCCGCGCCGGGAGGCGGCGGTGCGGTTCGCGGTACTGGGCGACTCGCTGAGCGAGGGCGTCGGCGACCCGCTGCCCGGGGGCGGCTGGCGCGGCTGGGGCGCGCTGCTCGCGGAGGGCGTCGGGGCCGGTCCCGGCACGGTCGACGTCGTCAACACCGCCCGCAGCGGCGCGCGTTCGGGGGACGTGGCCGGACGCCAGCTCGCCGTGGCCCTCGCCTGCCGCCCGACCCTCGCGTCCGTGCTCGTCGGCGGCAACGACACGCTGCGCGGCGGGTTCGCGATCGACCAGGTCGCGGCCGACCTGCACGCCGCGATCGGGGCGCTGCGGGCGGCCGACGCGGACGTCCTCACGGCGTGCCTGCCCGACCCCGGCGCCGTACTGCGCCTGCCCTGGCCGCTCGCCCGCCCCCTGGGGCGCCGGATGGCGGCGCTCAACACGGTGGTGCACGCCCTGTCCGCGCACCACGGCGCGCTGCACCTGCACGCCGCCGACCGTTCCTGGTCCACCGCGCCGGGCACCCTCAGCGCCGACCGGCTGCACCCCAGCGAGAAGGGCCACCGGCTGCTCGCCCGCGACTTCCACGCGCTGCTCGTGGCGCGGGGCCTCGCGGCCGGCCTGCCGCCCCCGCTCGACCCCGACCGGCCGCCCCCCGGGCGCGGTGCCTCCACCTGGTGGATGGCCACGCGCGGCACCCGCTGGATCGCCGACCGCAGCCGTGACCTGCTGCCGGACCTGCTGCGACTGGCCGCGGAGGAGTACCGCCACGAGGTCCGCGGCACGGTACCGCTGCTGGACCGCGCGGCCCGCGACGCGACCGAGCGCGCGCTGGCGACGCTGCTCCCCGCGCCCTTGCGGGTGCCCGGCGGGCGGGTCGAGACCGTGCTGCCGACGGCGGGGTGAGCGGGACCCGCAGGGAGGCGGGAGGAGGGAGGCGGCGGTACGGCGGGAGCGGTCGCGCGGGGAACGCCGTGCGGCGTTGGGCGTGCCGGTACGGGGGTGCTGGACGAGCGGGGTGTCGTTCGTGCGCGGAGGCGGGAGTACGGCCACGGTCCGCTGGAGGAGGCGGAGTTCGGGGTCACCGGCAACGCCCGTGTATCACGCCTGAGGAGGCACCCGCCGGCCCGGCGGCGCGACCTGGGCGCGGCAGTGCACCAACGGCCCCGCATCCGGGGGTCGTTGGCCGGCGGGATGGTGGCCGCTACCGCGTGCCCCCGGCCGGGACGAAGCGCACGGGTGTGCCCGGCGCTGCCTGGGCCGCGGCCCAGAGGGCCGCTTCGGGGACGACACCGATGACGGGATAGCCCCCGGTGGTCGGATGGTCGGCGAGGAAGACCACCGGCCGCCCGTCCGGCGGCACCTGTACGGCGCCCAGCACCATGCCCTCGCTGGGCAGTTCGTCGTGCCGGACCCGGTCGAGCGCGGGGCCGGCGGTGCGCAGCCCGATCCGGTTCGAGGCGGGGGAGACCTCGTAGCGGCCGCGGGCCAGCACGCGGGGTGCGTCCGCCGCGAACCAGTCGTCGCGCGGGCCGGGCACCAGCGGCAGCACCAACTCCGGCCCGAGCCCGGCGTACGGGTGGACGTCGGCCGCGCGCGGCGGGCCCGACCGCTCCCCGCCCAGCCGCAGTTCACGGCCGTCGGCCAGGGGCGCGGGGCCGAGCCCGGACAGCAGGTCGGTCGCGCGGCTGCCCAGCACCGGCGGCACATCGAGGCCGCCCGCGAACGCCAGGTAGGAGCGCAGCCCCCGGCGCGCCGCCCCCACGTCGAGGACCGCCCCCGCGGGCACCCGTACCGGAGCGCCCCACGCCACCGGGCGGCCGTCCACCCGCACGGCGCAGGCCGCACCCGTCACCGCGGCGACCATCGGGCCCGACGCCCGCACCGCGCAGCCGTTCACGGTCGTCTCCAGTCCGGCCGCCGAGGGCGCGTTGCCGACCAGCGCGTTCGCCAGCAGGTGCGCGGGCCGGTCCAGGGCGCCCGAGTGCGGCACCCCGAGGTGGGCGTGCCCGGCCCGGCCCAGGTCCTGCACGGTGGTCAGCGCGCCGGAGCGGATGACGGTCAGCAGCACGGCGGGTGCGTCGGGCGCGCTCATCGGGCCGCCGTGAAGCGGACGTCGGTGCCGGGCGTGAGCAGGGCCGCGGGGTCGCGGTCGGGGTCCCACAGCGGCGCGTCCGTCGTCCCGACGACCTGCCAGCCGCCCGGCGACGCGCGCGGGTAGACCCCGGCGTACGGCCCGGCGAGGCCGACCGAGCCGGGCGGCACGGAGGTGCGCGGGCTGGCCCGGCGCGGCACCGCCAACTCCGGCGGCAGCCCGGTCAGATAGCCGAACCCGGGGGCGAACCCGCAGAACGCCACCCGGAAGGCGGTACCCGTGACCGTCGCGGCGACCTCCTCCGTCGACATCCGCCACAGGGCCGCCACGTCCGCCAGGTCCGGACCGTCGAACCGCACCTCCAACTCCACCGTCCCCGCCGCGGCACGCACCAGCGGCGGCACCTCCCAGCGCAGCACGTCCGCCGCGAACGCCCGCGGGTCGGCCAGCCCGGCGACCAGCACCGTACGGGCCGCGGGCACGACCTCCGCGACCTCGCCCAACTCGCCCGCCGCCCGGCGCCGTACGACCTCCGCGTGCAGCGCCTGCGCCTGCTCGCCGTCCTCCGCCTCGACCAGCACCGCGGCCGGACCGGCGGCCATCACCCGCAACCTCACGCGAACGCCTCCACCCTCAGGCCAGCGTCCTCCAGTTCCCGGCGCACCCGAGCCGCCAGGAGGGCCGCCCCCGGGGTGTCGCCGTGCACGCACAACGACCGGGCCGCGACCGCGACCTCCTCCCCGGTCGACGCGGTCACCCGGCCGTCGCGGGCCAGCGCGACCGCACGCGCCACCACCGCGTCCGCGTCGTCGACCACCGCGCCCGGTTCGCGCCGCGACACCAGGGTGCCGGCCGCGGTGTACGCGCGGTCCGCGAACGCCTCGGGCACCGCCGCGAGCCCGGCCCGCTCCGCCGCCGCCAGCAGCCGCGAACCCGGCAGCCCGAGCACCGGCAGCCCCCCCGCCATGCGTACGCCCGCCACCACCGCTTCGGCCTGCTCCGCGTCCTGCACCGCCCGGTTGTACAGCGCGCCGTGCGGCTTCACGTACGCCACCGCCGCGCCCGCCGCCCGCGCGAACACCTCCAACGCGCCGATCTGGTAGGCCACTTCGGCGGCCAGCTCATCCGGCGGCACGTCCATCGTGCGCCGCCCGAAGCCGGCCAGGTCGCGGTAGGAGACCTGCGCGCCGATCACGACCCCGCGCTCGGCGGCCAGGTCGCACACCCGCCGCATCGTCGCCGGATCGCCCGCGTGGAAGCCGCACGCCACGTTCGCACTGGTCACGACCGCCAGCAGCGCCTCGTCGTCGGTCAGCCGCCAGCGGCCGAACCCCTCGCCGAGATCGGCGTTGAGATCGATCCGCGCTCGCGCCACCGCCGACTGCGTCATGATGATCCGCCCGGGTCCGTCGCCTCGCATCGGCCCGCCGATGCCCGTGCCACGATCATGGCAGTTCCACCCCGGTTCCACCCGGTGGTGCCCGCCCCGTACGCATCCGTGCCGTTTCGTGTCCTGTCGGTGGCACCGCCTAATGTGGGGGGCGTGACCACGACCGTCCCGCACCTGCCGCAGCAGTCGCGGCAGCCGCCGCAGCCGCTGCCGGGCGCGCCGCGCCCCGCGCCGGGCCCGGCGGCCGACGAGGGGCTGGCCCGCCGGCTGCGCGCGCTGGCCTGCACCGCGCCGCTGCACGACCTCGACACCCGCAAGGCGAACCTCGCCGGCGAGTACTCGGTGTACGCCATGGCCGAGGTCGCGCTCGCCGCGATCGACCTGGTCACCCTCAACATGGACTTCGACACCGGCGCGGACCACGACCAGATAGTGGCCAGGCTGCTGCCCCGCGTCGCCGCCCAGGCCCCTTCCCGCTCCCACAGCGAGCACGAGCGGGTGGCCCGCTGGGTGCTGGAGAACCTCATCAACGTCGGCAGTGCCGACCGCGGATTCCGCGCCGTCTACGGCACGTTCGGCCCCGACGGCCTGTACATCCGGCGGGACTACGACTTCAAGCTGATCGAGGAGGTCGCCGGCCCCGGCGGCAGCGTCTACCTGCGCACCACCGACGAGGCGGTCAACGTCCTGGTCGGCGCCCTCGACACCGACGTCACCAGCGCGCAGATCGCCGCCGAGGTCAAACTCGAGGTGCTGATCAGCCGGGGCCGCCTCGCGGATGCCCAACTCGCCGCCGAGCAGGCCCGCTACCGGACCGTGCAGTACGCCGAGACGCTGCGCCGCACCCTGGAGGCCACCCGGCGCAACGTCCGGGCGGTCGACTGGCTGCGCCAGGTGCCCGACATGATCGCCGAGGCCCTCGACCACGTGGCCGACCGCTACCGCCACGAGAACGCGATCCTCACCAACATCCGCAAGGCGCGCGACGAAGCGGAGGAGCCCGAGCACAAGCGGCGCGCCGCCGAACTCGTGGACATCGTCAAGGACTGCATCCGCCGCCACACCCAACTCCAGTCCCGGCTGCTGGAGGCGGGCCCGCTCTTCCGCGCAGAACAGGACCGCCAGTCCTTCGCCGCGCCCCCCGCCCGCGCCGGCCTCGACCTGTACGGCCAACTGGTCGCGCCCCTGCTGCCGCTGCCCGTCGAGCAGGCATCGCGCGTCACCGACGCGTTCTTCGCCCGCGGCACCGGCCTGCGCACCCCGGGCGCCGTCCGCGTCACCGACCTGGTCGACCTCCTGCTCACCCCGCCGGCCGAGCGCGACCACCTCGGCGCCGAGATGCCCGAGCCCGACCTCGTCGCCACCCCCGACGACTCCCGCTTCAGCGACGAGCAACTGGAGTCCGCGCTCGCCCTCCTCGACCTGCCGCACGACGCACCGCGCCGGCTCTCCGGGCTGCTCGCCGAGGCCCGCCGGCAGGACCCCGACCTGCCCTACCTCGTCGCGCTGCTCGCCGTCCACGCCGCGTCCCCGCCGGTCGGTACCGCGCACCGGCAGGGCGAGCCGCACCTGCTGTTCGCCGTCGACGACGGCACCGAGCTGGACGACCACGAGTTCGGCGGCGCCGACCTGATCCTCGGGACCGCCCTGCTGACGTCGGGAGCCGATCCCGACGGGTGACCGCTCTGCGACCCCGCACCGGCGGGCGACCGGTCTCCCCGGTCCGCGTTCCCGCGCCCGCGGCGTCGGGCACCCGCCCGAGCCCCGGCCCGCCGAGCAGTCGACCGCGCGGCCCGACCGCGTACCCATGTACCGATGTACCCATTTCCCCGACCACCCAGAGGAACGAGCGACGTGATCACCGACCGGCAGGACGCGCGGGAACCCGGTGAGGCGGAGGCCCCGCCGCCCCCCATCGTGCCCGCTGACGTCGCCGACGCCGCCCGCCTGGTGGGCTTCGGGTTGCAGCCCAAGCTGGTCCCGGCCCGGGACACGGAGTACGCCGAGCTGGTCCGCCGGCACCGCGAGGACCCGGCGTTCGCGCGGCTCGCGGACGCCGTCGCCGCCGGGCTCGGCCTGATCGTGCTGGAGGTGTCGCAACGGGCGGGCATGGCCGTGGCCGCCGCGGAGGACTCGGTGTTCGCGGTCCGGATGGGCGACTACGCCCGCCGTGCCGCCTCCGACGCGGGCGACCGCTTCCTGCACGGCCTGGCCCACCTCGCCGCCGCGGCCCTCGCCTTCCCCCGCCCGGAGGACCTGGCCGACGACGGCTACATCGGCCGGATCACCGTGCACGGCGTGGACGCCTTCGTCCGGCAGGCATGCCGGCGACTGGAGGAGCGCGCGGAGGAGAGCGGCGAGAACACCGACCCGGCCAGCGACGCCCCCGGCCTGGAGGCGGCCTGGCGGGTCTACACCCGGCGCAGTGCCACCGGCGCCACCAAGGACGCCCGGCGGCTCGCGAGTTCGACCACCGGCATCATCGGCAAGGCCGTCGCCTTCCTCGTCGACTCCGGCTTCCTGCAGCGCACCGGCGACGAGTCCGGCGGCACCTACCGCACCACCGCCCGCTACCAGCTCCAGGTCCGGGACATGGCCGGCAGCGCCGCCATGGCCGAACTCCTCGACCTGGGCGTCGTACCGGTCGGCGACGGCACCGCCACCCTCGTCCCCGCCGCCGACGGGGAGGCCGCGGACCTCGCCGCGGGTGCCGGCCTGCCCTTCCACACCGGCACCTGACCCCGATTCCCGCCAGCCCGCACCTCCCGCGGCCGGCCCTCCCGGGCCCGCCCCCTCCCCGCAACCGCCGCAGCCCACCAGCCAGCCAGCCCCTGAGGACGAAAGCCCCCCGCATGTACGAGCTCTCCCGACTGCGCCTCTACTCCATCGGGCCGGCCGGCGCGCGCTACGCCGACACCGTGCTGGACCTGCGCGGAGTCGGCGAGCCCGTGCCGCAGCCCGCCCCCGCCCAGGGCGACTTCTTCGCCGACGAGCCGACCGGGCCGCCCCGCCGGCCCGCCCCGGCCGGCGTGCTCTTCCTGGAGAACGGCGGCGGCAAGTCCGTCCTGCTCAAGCTGATCTTCTCGGTGATGCTGCCTGGCCACCGCAACACCCTGGGCGGCGCCAGCTCCGGCGTGCTGCGCAAGTTCCTGCTCGCCGAGGACTGCGGGCACGTCGCCCTGGAGTGGCAGCACACCCTCACCGGCGAGCTCGTCGTGGTCGGCAAGGTCAGCGAGTGGCGCGGCCGTCAGGTCTCCTCCGACCCCCGCAAGTTCTCCGAGGCGTGGTACTCCTTCCGCCCGGGCCCCGGGCTCGGCCTGGACTCGCTGCCGGTCGCCGAGGCGACGTCCGTACGGCCGCCGGCCGAGGGCACCTCCGGCGCCCGCGGCCGCCGCCGCACGATGAAGGGCTTCCGCGACGCCCTCACCGAGGCGAGCAAGACGTACCCGCACCTGGAGGTCGTCTGGGAGGAGATCCACGACCGCTGGAACGAACACCTGGGCGACATCGGCCTCGACCCCGAACTCTTCCGCTACCAGCGGGAGATGAACGCCGACGAGGGCGAGGCCGCCGGCCTGTTCGCGGTCAAGAAGGACTCCGACTTCACCGACCTGCTGCTGCGCGCGGTCACCGACACCCGTGACACCGACGGCCTCGCCGACCTCGTGCACGGCTTCGCCGGCAAGCTCGGTCGCCGGGCCGAACTCACCGCGGAGCGCGACTTCACCGCCGGGTCGCTCGACCTGCTGGACCGGATCGTCGACGCCTCCGCCGTCCGCGACCAGGCCCGCGGCGTGCACGCCCAGTCCGAGCGGCGCGCCCGCGTCCTCACCCGGCGGCTGACCGCCCGCGCCCGCCAGGAGCGGGAGCGGGCCGCCGACCTCGCCCAGGACATGGCGGGCGCCGCGCACACCGTCACCGACACCGAGCAGGCCCGGGCCGGCAGCGCCCGGATCGCCGCCGAACTCGCCTACCGCCACGCCTCGCTGGCCCTGGCCGCCGCCGAGAAGGGGGCCGCCGCGCTGCGCCGCGAGCTCACCGACGCGCGCACGCTGCACTCCGCCTGGCAGACCGCCGAGACCGTCCTGCGGCACCGCGCGGCAGGAGACCGGCTGGCCAGGGTGACCGAGGCGATCCGTGCCGCCGAGCGCGACGCCGCGCCCGCGCTCGCCGCCCGTACCCTGGCCGCCACCGAACTGGTGCGCGCGCTGCACGGCGCCGCCGCCCGCGCCGAACGCCAGGCCGACGACGAGGAGGAGCGGTCCGCGACGCTCCAGAGCCTCGCCGAGAGCGCCCACCGCGACGCGACCGCCGCGGCCACCGAAGCGCAGCGCGCCCGCAGCGAGAACGGCCACCTCGGGCAGCGCCTCACCGAGGTCGAGCAGGAGACCGCCGAGGCGGTGCGCGCCGGCTGGCTCGACGACACCGCGCCCGACGCCGATCCGGCCCGCGCCGCGCTGGCCGCCGCCGACGCCGAGCGCGCCGCCGAGGCGCTGGCCCGGGCCGCCGCCGACACCGCCTCCACCGCCGGCGACCGGGCCCGCGAGGCCGCCGGCGCCGAGGCCCGCGCCGAACTCGCCGCCGCCCGCGCCGCCGACGCGCTCACCGCCGCCACCACCGCGCACCGCGCTGCGCTCGCCGCCACCACGCCCCTGACCACCGACCCGCGCGCGCTCGCCCTGCTCGGCCTGGGCGAGGCGTCCTCCAGCGTCTCCGGGGCCCCTTCTTCCTCCCTGCCCGGGACCTCAGCCGACGCGGGAGCGGCCGATGGGGATACGGCCGCCGGAGGTCCGGGCGGCTCGGCCTCCGGCGGGTCCGACGGCGCGGCATCTCCCGGCGCCGATCCCACGGGCCGGACCGTGGAGTCCGCGGACCCGGACGGCTCTGCCACGGTCACGGGCCTGCGCGAAGGGCCGCTGGACGCCGCGGAGTTGGACCGCTTCGCCGAGCCGCTGCGGGAGATGGTCGAGGAGGGTGTGGCCGCCGCCGAACGGCAGATGTTCGAGCTGCGTACCGCCGCCGCGGACGACGCCCGGATCCTGGGCGCGCTCGGCGACGGCGGCCTGCTGCCGCCGGGCCCCGACGTCCTGGCCACCGTGGAATACCTCGCCGAGCACGGCATCCCCGCCCTGCCCGGGTGGCGCTACCTCGCCCAGGCCGTCGCCCCGGCCGACCACTCCGCCGTGCTGGCGGCCCGCCCGGAGCTGGTCGACGGCGTCGTGGTGACCGACCCCGACTCCTACGCGCGCGCACGCGAGGCGCTGGCCCAGGCCGCGTTGCTGCCCAGGTCCACCGTGGCCGTGGGCACCGCCGCCGCGCTCCTCGCCCCGACGCCCCCGGCCGACCATGCCTCCGACGTGTTCCTGGTCCCGCCGAACCCGGCGATGCACGACGAGATGGCCGCCGACGGCGAACGCCGTGAGCTGCGCGGGCGCGCCGCCGCCCGCGAGGAGGAGATCCGGGTGCTCGCCGCCCGGCTGGCCCACGACCGCACCCTCGCCGCCCGGCTCGCGTCGTGGCGGGCGTCCTGCCCGCCCGGACATCTCGCGGAACTCGCCGCGGAGGTCGGCGCCGCGCAGGACGCCGCCCAGCGGGCCCGGGCGGAGCTCGCCGCGGCGCGGGAGGAGCGCGCGGAGGCCGACGCGGCCGCCGCCGAGGCCGGTGCGGACAACGACTCCCGGCGGTCGGCCGCCGAGCAGGCCCGCCGCCGGGCCGACGTACTCGCCGGGCTCGCCCACCGGCTGCGCGAGCGGGCCAACTGGCAGCGCCGGGCCCGCGAACTGGCCGCCGACGCGTCCGAGGCGGAGGCCCGCGCGGAGACCTGCCTCGACCGCGCCCGGGCCGCCGACGAGGACCGCAGGGCCGCGCAGCGCGCCTCCGACGACGCCCGCCGCACCGCCAGGGTGCTGCGGGCGGAGCGCGCCGAGATCGCCGGCGCCCCCGACGACGGTCCCGAGCCGGACGCGCACGAACCGTCCGCCTCCTCGCTGCCCGCGCTGCGGGAGGCGTACCGCGCGGCCTCCCAGGTCTACGAGCAGGTGGGCGTCGGCGCCGACCTGCGCGCCGAACAGGCGCGCGCGGAGAGCACCGAGAACGCCGCCCTCGCCGAACTCGAGCGCCTCAGCAACAAGGTGCGCAGCCGCGCCGCCCAGCTCCTCGAAGGACCCGACGGCTCCGACGGACCCTCGCGGCAGGCCGCGGCCGGCCGGGCCGAGCAGCTCGTGCAGACCCTGGAGTCACGCCAGTCCACCGCCAGCGAGCAGTTGGGCCGGCTGCGGGCCGAGACCGAGCGCCTCGCGCCCGCCGAGGGAGACGCCCACGCGACGCTGCCCGACTCCCTCACCCCGCGCGACGCCGACCACGCCCAGCAGCTGCTGCGCGCCGCGAACGCCGAACTCGCCACCCACACCGAGGAACTGGACCAGGCCCGGGCCGCGCACGCCGACGTGGTGCGCTCCCACCGCGCCGCCGAGGACGCCGTCGGCGGATTCGACGACACCGCAGGGCTCCTGCGCGACCTGCTGCGCGACGGCCCGCAGGCCCCGGCGGACGACGAGGAGCCCGAGCCGTACCCCGGCGGCCTGGAGGAGGCGCGGCAGGCCGCCGCCGAGGCCCGCCGCAGCCTGCGCGGCTGCGCGGCCGACCTGTCCGCGGCCGACACGCACCTGCGGGACGCCTGCGACGTCCTGGTGCGGCACGCCAACGCGGTCCGCTACGAGCAGGTCCGCACACCGGCGCGCCAGCAGATCCGTGAGCTGCCCGCCGCCGCGCTGCCCGAGCACGCCGCCTCCTGGGCCGCCGCGTTCGCCCCCCGCCTGCGCGTCCTGACCGACGAGCTGGACCAGTTGGAGCGCAACCGCGACAGCATCGTGGACCGGCTTCGCGGCCTGGTGGAGTCCTCGCTGGCCACCCTGCGCTCGGCGCAGCGGCTGTCCCGGCTGCCGGAGGGGCTCGGCGAGTGGTCGGGCCAGGAGTTCCTGCGCATCCGCTTCGACGACCCCGACCACGCGGTGCTCACCGACCGCCTCGGCGAGGTCATCGACGAGGCCACCCGCGCCGCCGTACGGAAGAACTCCGACCTGCGCCGCGACGGCATGACGCTGCTGCTGCGCGGGGTCGGCGCCGCACTCGAACCGCGCGGGATCGCCGTGGAGATCCTCAAGCCGGACGCCGTGCTGCGCGCCGAGCGGGTGCCGGTCGGCCAGATGGGAGACGTCTTCTCCGGCGGTCAGCTGCTGACCGCGGCCATCGCGCTGTACTGCACCATGGCCGCCCTGCGCAGCAACGACCGCGGCCGGGACCGGCAGCGGCACGCGGGCACCCTCTTCCTGGACAACCCCATCGGTCGCGCCAACGCGACCTACCTGCTGGAGCTCCAGCGGGCCGTGGCGGACGCGCTCGGCGTCCAACTGCTCTACACCACCGGCCTGTTCGACACGACCGCGCTCGCGGAGTTCCCCCTGGTGGTGCGGTTGCGCAACGACGCGGACCTGCGGGCGGGACTGAAGTACATCAGCGTGGAGGAGCACCTGCGGCCCGGCCTGCCGGTCCCCGACCCGCGCGGCGAGCAGGTGCACGGCGAGATCACCGCCACCCGGATGTTCCGCCGCCCCGCGGAGGCCTGAGGCAGGGGGTACCCGCGGGCGGCAGCAGGACGTTCACCGGCTGTACACCCTCACGCGCCGTGTGCCCGGGGCACGTCACCCCGCATCCGCCGGTCGCGTATCCGCGCCTGGCCGCCCGTGTCGCCCTCGCCCCGCCCGGTGGCCCGCGCCGCCCGGCGGGCGCGGCGGCGCTCCCGCCGCAGGGCCCGCGCCGCGCTGCTCGGGCTGGACACCACCCCGTTGCGCTGGTTCCAGACCTGGCGGGTGACCCACACGTCGAGTACCGCCCAGCTCGCGGCGACACTGGTGAGCACGCTGGCGAGGGTCATCGGCGCGCTCAGCCAGGACTGCCCGGCCGCCAGCACCACCGTGGCCACCGCCTCCGTGAGGGCGACCGCGGATATCAGGGCCGCGCGCACCGCCGCGGTACGCACCGGATCGGGCATCCGCGGGGTCGGTACGGGCTGTTCCTCCCACATGGTTCGACGCTCGAACTCCATAAGGGGTCCCTGCCCCGAATCGTCCGCGTGCATTCCGGCGCGGTCCGCGACCTGCCCGGGCGGCGCTTTCCGGCCAGACGCCCTCAACGCCAAGGCCGACTTTCGAGTTACCACTGTCACAGGAGTAGGCTCACGCCGTTTGCACGCCACAGACCGATCCCCGTTTCGGGGCGATACGTTGGGGAGGCCATGCGCTTTCGCGGTACGACGATCCGCCGGAAGATCGTGGCGCTGCTGCTGATCCCGCTGGTGTCCCTCACCGTCATCTGGGTCTTTGCCGCAACGATCACGAGCCGCGCGGTGTTCGGTCGCCCCGACGCCCAGCGAATAGCGAACAACGTGGTCTATCCCCTGGAAGACGCGTTGGGCGGCATCCAGCAGGAGCGTAAGGCGGCTCTCCTCTACATCGCCAACACCCGCGACTCCCAGGCGAGGATCGCCTACGAGAAGCAGCAACAGGCAACGGATTCGGCCATTGGCCGGCTGCGCACCCAAATCAGCGGCGCCCACATGCGCAGCGACCTCAACAGCCAGGCGCGCGGCTACCTCGACGACTTCTACAGCGCCGTGGGCGGCCTGTCCGCGCTGCGGCAGCGGGTCGACAACCAGCGGATCACCCGCGAGGACACCTACGCCGGCTACAACTCCTTCCAGGCGCCCGCCTTCTCGCTGTGCGACAGCCTGTACCTGGTCGACAACGCGGACCTCGACTCGCAGCGCGCCGGAGTGATCGGCCTGGTCCGCGCCGAGGAGCAGATCACCCGCGAGGACGCCCTGATGGGCGCCGCGATCAGTACCGGCCACATGAGCCGCCAGGAGTTGAACGCCTTCGTCTCCGCGGTCGCCCTGGAACGCGGCTACTACGACGACAGCGAGCCGCTGCTGACGAGTGCGTACCGCGCCGAACTCGACGAATACTGGCAGAGCCCGGGCGGCAAGGCACTGCGTTCCGCCCAGGACGCAGTGACCGCCGCGTCCCCGGCCGACGCGCCGATCGTGGCCGCGCACCAGTCCTGGCCCACGGTGGCCGGCACCGCCGAGACCGATCTCGACAAGCTCGACACCAAGGTGGTCGGGAACTTCACCGACCGTGCCGCACCGGTGCCCACCTCCCTCGTGGTGGAGGCGGCGCTGGCGGGCGGCCTCGGCCTGATCGCGGTGGTCGCCTCGCTGTTCGTGTCGGTCCGGGTCGGCCGCGGCCTGATCCGCGACCTGACCGGGCTGCGCCGCGAGGCGCAGGAGCTGTCCGGCACCCGACTGCCGCGCGTCATGCGCCGGTTGGCCTCCGGCGAGCAGGTCGACATCGAGACCGAGGTGCCGCGGTTGCAGTACGCGGACGACGAGATGGGCCAGGTCGGCCAGGCCCTCAACACGCTCCAGCGCGCGGCGGTCGAGGCGACGGTCCGGCAGGCCGACATGCGCAAGGGCGTCTCGGACGTCTTCGTGAACCTCGCCCGCCGCAGCCAGGTCCTGCTGCACCGCCAACTCACGCTGCTGGACGCGATGGAGCGGCGCACCGAACAGCCGGAGGAGCTCTCCGACCTGTTCCGCCTGGACCACATGACCACCCGTATGCGGCGGCACGCCGAGGGCCTGGTCATCCTCTCCGGCGCGGCCCCTTCGCGGCAGTGGCGCAAGCCCGTGCAGCTCATGGACGTGGTCCGGGCGGCCGTCGCCGAGGTCGAGGACTACGAGCGGGTCGAGGTGCGCCGCCTGCCGCGGCTGGCCGTGGCCGGCGCCGCGGTCGCCGACCTCACCCACCTGCTCGCCGAACTCATCGAGAACGCCGCGGTGTTCTCGCCCCCGCACACCCCGGTGCGGCTGCACGGCGAGTACGTCGCCAACGGCTTCGTGCTGGAGATCGACGACCGCGGCCTGGGCCTGACCCCGGACGCCCTGCTGGAGGCGAACCTGCGGCTCGCCGAGACCCCCGAGTTCGAGCTGTCCGACACCGACCGGCTCGGCCTGTTCGTGGTCAGCCGGCTCGCGCAACGGCACAGCGTGCGCGTCTCGTTGCGGCAGTCCCCGTACGGCGGCACGACCGCCGTGGTGCTGGTACCGGCGGCGCTGCTCACCGAGACCGACGAGGACACCGGCTCGACCCGCCTGGAGGTCCCCGCGGAGGAGCCGAAGCCGGCCGACGGCGACCCCGAGCACACCTTCCGCCAGTGGGGCCTGGACGGTATCGGCGGCGAGCAGCACAAGGAGCACGCCGCCCATGCGGAGGAGCCCGCGCCGGCGCCGGCTCCCGCCGCGGCACCCGAGCCGGCCGGCCCCGGCGGGCTGCCGCGCCGCCGCCGCACCACACCGGTCCTGGTCTCCGACCGCGGCCGTCCGGTCGGCGAGCGGCCGCAGCGCGGCACCCGCGAGGAGCCGGCCCAGGCCGAGCCGGTCAGGACCGAACCTGCCGAGGCCACCGACGAACCGCCCGGCGCCCGGCCGGAGGACCTGCCCGCGGCGAACCCTCCCGCCGCGACGGCCCCGAAGCCTGCCGCGGCCGCTGCGCCCGCGCCGGCCGCACCTGCACCGGAACGGGACCGGCCCACCGGCTCCGTCCCCGACCCCGCTACCGGCACCGCCCTTCCGCGCCGGGTCCGGCAGGCCAACCTGGCACCGCAGTTGCGGGTGGAACCGCCGCCGGCCGCCCGCGAGGCGGAGACCGGCGGACGGGAGCGCTCCGCGGACGAGGTGCGCGACCGGATGGCCTCGCTCCAGCGGGGCTGGCAGCGCGGACGAGCCGTCGACCCGGACGCGGATCCGGACCCCGGCGCCGATGACGACACTTCGACACCAGTAACGCGAACGACACCTGAGGAGTACGGCCGATGACGGCACCATCCAGCCCGACACGTGAGCTGAGCTGGCTCCTTGACGATCTGGTCGCCCGTGTGGCCAGCATCCGCAAGGCCCTGGTGCTCTCCGGGGACGGCCTCTCGATCGGCGCCTCCGACGGGCTCACCCGTGAGGACTCCGAGCACCTCGCGGCCGTCGCCTCCGGCTTCCACAGCCTGGCCAAGGGCGTGGGCCGGCACTTCGAGGCCGGCCGGGTCCGGCAGACCATCGTGGAACTCGACGAGGCGTTCCTCTTCGTCACGGCCGCCGGCGACGGCAGTTGCCTCGCGGTGCTCGCCGACGCGGACTCCGACGTCGGCCAGGTCGCGTACGAGATGGCCCTGCTGGTCAAGCGGGTGGGCGCGCATCTCAGCAGCGCGCCGCGGCACGGCGGCGGTACCGCCCTCAGCGGCTGACCGCGAGGCGTTGAATCTACGGGGTGACAGGTCATGAGTGCTGAGTCGTCGGGAAACTCCGACCCCTCGGAGTCGGAGCGGTGGTACGACGACGCGGCCGGTCCGGTGGTCCGTCCCTACGCGATGACGCGGGGCCGCACCAGCCATGGCGCCGACACGAAGATCGACCTGATCGCCCTGGTGATCGCCGAGCGGGCCCCCGGGGACGGGGACCCGCTCGACGACCACACGCTGTCGCCGGAACACCTCGACATCATCGAGCGGTGCCAGTACCAGGCCATCTCCGTGGCCGAGTTGGCGGCCGACCTCGACCTTCCGGTGGGCGTGGTCCGCGTGCTGGTCGGCGATCTGGTCGAGGGCGCGCATGTGCGCCTCCACAAGCCGGTGCCCCCGGCCGAGTTGCCCGACGTGAGCATCCTGCGCGAGGTGATCAATGGCCTGCGCGCCCTGTAGCACCTGCCCGCGTCCGGGTCCGCGCAGGGCCGCCTGCGCCGGGGCCGTGGCAAGTAACGTATGCAGCAATCGAGTTGTGAGTTCGTCGCCCGCGGACGTCCCGTCGCCCGCCCCGGTAGGGAAGTAGAGAAGAGACCATGGCCGTCGCGCGCACCGAACTCCGTCCCGAGCTGTCCGCCAAGGAGCCGGTGGCGCTCAAGCTGCTGGTGGCGGGCGGGTTCGGCGCGGGCAAGACCACGCTGGTCGGCGCGGTCAGCGAGATCCGTCCGCTGCGCACCGAGGAGTCGCTGAGCGAGGCCGGCCGCCCGGTGGACAGCACTGTCGGGGTCGAGGGCAAGCGGACCACCACGGTCGCCATGGACTTCGGGCGGATCACGCTGCGCGAGAACCTGGTGCTCTATCTGTTCGGCACGCCCGGGCAGGACCGCTTCTGGTTCCTGTGGGACGAGTTGGCGCAGGGCGCGCTGGGCGCGGTGGTCCTCGCCGACACCCGCCGGCTGGCCGACTGCTTCGCGGCCGTGGACTACTTCGAGCAGCGCGGTATCCCCTTCGCGGTGGCCGTCAACTGCTTCGAGGGCGCCGAACTCCACGACCCGCAGCACGTCCGCGAGGCGCTGGACATCGACTCGGGCGTCCCGGTGGTGCTGTGCGACGCGCGGGAGCGCGACTCGGCGAAGAACGTGCTGATCAGCGTGGTCGAGCACGCCGCGAAGGTGGCGGCGGGGCGGCGCACCGTCTAGCACGGTGACCCGGGGCGGCCCGAGCCGCCCGCCCGCCGTCACCGACCGGCCGCCGCCTGCGCGGCGCCGCCGTTCGCGCCGCGGGCGAACCCGGCGGGCCCTCGGACCGGGCGGCGCCCGGGCGGACACCCTGTCCCAGGGGTGCTACACGTCCTCGGCCGCCGCGTCCTGACTCCCGTTGTCCGCACGCCACTTCGCCGCGGTCTCGGCAAGTTCGGCGTCCCGTCCCGCGAGCATCGTGGTGATCATCTTGACGTCGCCGCGCAGTGACCACGCCGGGTGGCCGAAGGTCGCCGGGTTGTTCTTCTCGATCAGGAAGTGCGCGGGCCACGCGGTCCCGTAGCCGATCAGCGGGAGCGCGGCGGCGTACCGCGCGCGCCCGCGGGCCAGGCCGTAGCCGGTGACCGCGAGCCCGGTCAGCGTGCCCGCCAGGTGCACCCAGCGGGTGGCCGCTTTGGAGTGCATCGCCACGTAGTAGGGCCAGAACTCCTCGAAGGAGTCAAAGGTCTGCTTCGCCATTACCGCACAGTAGCGCCGGGCCTGGACCGTGTCAGCCGTCCGTGCTAGGTTCTTCTCAGATCGAGAAGTACTCAGATTGAGAAGAACGGGGACCGGTCCCGCGCCGCGCGTGGGCGCGGTCGAGCACCGGGGGATCGACGAGGGGGCCGTCGTGGACGCAGCGCAGCCGGACCGGGGCGACCGCGAGGTCGCGGGCGCGGGGGACGCGCAGGAGGAGCGGGAGTTCCTCGCGGGCTATGACCCGCGCGCCTTCGACCCGATGGCCGTCACTGTCGACGTGGTGGTCCTGACGCTGCGTCAGGGTCGGTTGCACGTCCTCGCGGTGGAGCGCGGCGGGCCGCCGTTCGCCGGCGCATGGGCCCTGCCGGGCGGGTTCGTGCGTGCCGGGCGGGAGTCGCTCGACGCCGCCGCGGCCCGCGAACTCGCCGAGGAGACCGGCCTGGACGCGGCGGCACTGGGCCGGGTGCACCTCGAACAGCTCGGCTCGTACGGCCGCCCCGACCGCGACCCGCGCATGCATGTCGTCTCCGTCGCCTACCTCGCCTTCGCGCCCGGCCTGCCCGACGCGCGGCCGGGCGGGGACGCGGCGGGCGCCGCCTGGCTCCCGGTCGAGGCGGTCGCGGGAGCCTGGCAACCAGAAACGGCAGCTCCGCGTCCCTTCGAGCAGGGTCGGCGGACCGGAACCCACGGGGGTGGTACCGGCCGCCGGCCCCTTCCTTCGGTGCCCGGCGAGGCCGTCCTCGCCTTCGACCACGCCCGCATCCTCGCCGACGCCCTGGAGCGGGCCCGCGGGAAGATCGAGTACACCCCGCTGGCGACCGCGTTCCTCGCCGAGACCTTCACCATCACCGAGTTGCGCGCGGTCTACGAGACGGTCTGGGGCGCTCCGCTGCACGCCGGCAACTTTCACCGCAAGGTGCTGTCCGTGCCCGGTTTCGTGGAGTCCACCGGGCAGACCGACGCCCGGCCCGGCAGCCGTGGCGGCCCCCGGGCCCGGCTCTACCGCGCCGGCGACGCGAGGCTGCTGCACCCGGCGCTCCTGCGCCCGGACCGGGAGGCGGACATACGATGACCGCCGCCCACCCGGCCACCCCCTCCGTCCCGCGCCCCGACGTCCAGGCCCCGGATGTCCCGCGCAACGTCCCGCGCCCGGATGTCCCGCGCACCTTCGACGAGGCCCTGGCGCTCCTCGGCCCGGAACCCGCCTTCCCCGCCTTTCCCGCCGACCCGGTCCTGGCTGCGCGCCGATTCCGGCTACTGGCCCGGCTGTTGCACCCCGACACCGCGCCCCCCGGCCGCGCCGCGCAGGCCGCCGGCGCCTTCGCCCGGCTCAGCGCCGCATGGCGCGAGCACGACCGCGAGGTCCTCACCAGCCCCCGGCACCGCTACGTCCTCGGCCCGGTCCTGGCCACCGGCGACCTCACCGACCTGCGCGCCGCACGTTACGACGACGACGGCGACGTCCGTACCGCCGTCCTGAAGATCCCCCGGCAGCCGCGCGACAACGACCTCGCGGAGCACGAGGCCGACGTCCTGACCCGCCTCGACACCGTCGCCGAGACCCGTCACCGCGCCTACGCGCCCACCCTCGTGGAGAGCTTCCGGCACCGCACGGGCGACGGCAAGGAGCGCAGGATCAACGTGCTCGCGCCGCTCACCGGCTTCCACACCCTGGCCGCCGTGGCCGCCGCGCACCCGAGCGGACTCGACCCGCGCGACGCCGCCTGGATGTGGCGCCGGCTGCTGACGGCCCTCGGCTGGGTCCACCGCGCCGGCCTCGTGCACGGCGCGGTCTTCCCCGAACACGTCCTCATCCACCCCGGCCTGCACGGCGTGGTGCTGGTCGACTGGTGCTACGCCACCGCCGTCGGCACCGACGTCCCCGTGCTCATCCACCACCACGCCGCCGACTACCCGCCCGAGGCGAGGCGGCACGAACCCGCCGGCCCGGCCACCGACATCCACCTCGCCTCGCTCTGCGTGCGCCGCCTGCTCGGCGCCCGCGCGCCCGGCCCGCTGCGCGCGTTCCTGCGCGGCTGCACCCTGCCGGGCCCGAACTCCCGCCCGCAGGACGCCTGGTGGCTGCTGGCCGAACTCGACGACCTGCTCGACCGGCTGTACGGGCCGCGCACCTTCCGCCCGTTCGCCATGCCGCCGGCCGGCTAGGGCCTGCCGTTCGACACGGCGGCAGCACTCCACACCACCACCAAGGGGGAACACCATGGGGAGCGGAAGCTGGTCCACCAACGTCTACGACGCCGCCGAGCGCTACCGTTCGGCCCGCGGCGCCGGCGCCTTCGCCTACAGCGACCGCGTCAGGTACAGCTCGCCGCGGTCGACGTGGACCGCGCACCCCTCGCTCGACCCGCGCGGCCTCAGCACGCGTGAGAGCCGCGACTCCGCCGAGCACCCCACCTCGCTCGCCATCTCCGTCCTCTTCGACGTCACCGGCTCCATGGGCGCCGTCCCGCGCGTCCTGCAGACCAAGCTCCCCGAGCTGTTCGGCCTGCTGCTGCGCAAGGGCTACACCGAGCACCCGCAGATCCTCTTCGGCGGCGTGGGCGACGCCACCTGCGACCGCGTCCCGCTCCAGCTCGGTCAGTTCGAGTCCGACAACCGCATGGACGAGCAACTCGGCAACATCCTCCTCGAAGGCGGGGGCGGCGGCCAGATGACCGAGTCCTACGAACTCGCCCTCTACGCGATGGCCCGGCACACCTCCCTCGACTGCCACGAGAAGCGCGGCCGGCGCGGCTACCTCTTCCTCATCGGCGACGAGATGCCCTACGGCAAGGTGAAGGCCCGCGAGGTCCGTGCCGTCCTCGGCGACCACCTGCAGGAGGACATCCCGCTGCCGGTGATCCTCGCCGAACTCCGGCGCAGGTTCCACGTCTTCTACATCCTCCCGGCCGGCGCCTCGCACGCCGGGAACTCCGACGTCCTCACCCTCTGGCGCCGCCTGCTGGGCCAGAACGTCATCGAGCTCGACGACCTCGACGCGGTCTGCGAGACCATCGCGCTCACCGTCGGCCTGGGTGAGGAGGCCATCGACCTCGCCGCGGGTCTCGCCGACCTCGCCGAGGTGGGCTCCACGGCGGCCTCCTCGGTGGAGCGGGCGCTGACCCCGCTGACCCGCCGCTGACCCGGGGCCGCCGACCCGTCACCCACCCGCCGGTGACCCTCCGGCAGGCCCGTGTCCCGCCCCCCGCCTCGCCCAACCACCAGGAGCCGCACATGCACACCACGGTCGTGGACCTCGGCTACGGCGACGCGGGGAAGGGAGCGGTGGTCGCGCGGCTCAGCCGGGAACCCGACGTCGCCGCCGTCGTCCGGTTCAACGGCGGGCCGCAGGCCGCCCACAATGTGGTGACTCCCGACGGACGCCACCACACCTTCGCGCAATTCGGCTCCGGCACCCTCCACGGCACCCCGACCCACCTGTCCCGCTTCATGTCCGTCGACCCGCTCGCCCTGGCGGCGGAGGCCGACCACCTCCGCGCCCTGGGCGTCCCGTCCCCCTACGACCTGCTCACCGTCGATCGCACGGCGCGGCTCGTCACCCCCTACCACGCCGCCGCCAACCGGCTGCGGGAGCAGGCCCGCGGGAACGGGCGGCACGGCTCGTGCGGCATGGGCGTGGGGGAAACCGCCCGATACGCCCTCGCTCACCCGGACGACGCACCGACCGCCGGCGACTGCGCCTCCCGGCCCCGCCTGCTGCGCCTGCTGCGGCTGCTGCGGGACCGCTTCAGCGACGAACTCGGGCCGCTGGACGCCCCGCCGGTCGAGGCGTGCGTGACCGCGTTCGCGGCGTTCGCCCGCGCGGTCACCCTCACCGACGGCGCGTACCTGCACCGGCTGGCCCGCGGCGGCCGGCTCGTCCTCGAAGGCGCGCAAGGGGTCCTGCTCGACGAGTGGCACGGCTTCCACCCGTACACCACCTGGTCGACCACCACCTTCGCGAACGCCGAGACGCTGCTGGCGGAGGCCGGCGTGCCGGACCGGCCGCGGCGGCTGGGCGTGGTGCGCACCTACACCGTCCGGCACGGGCCGGGACCGCACGTCACGCAGGACACGGAACTGGCCGCCGCGTTGCCCGAACCGCACAACGGCCCCGGCCGCTGGCAAGGCGCCTTCCGCATCGGGCACTTCGACGCGGTCGCGCACGCCTACGCCGTCGAGGTGTGCGGGGGAGTGGACGCCCTGGCCGTCACCCACCTCGACGCCCCGCAGCGCTGCCCGGGGCTGCGGATCTGCCACGGCTACGCGGTCGAGGGCCGGTTGGTGGAACGGCTGCCGGTCGGGCCGCCCGGCGATCTGGAGCGGCAGGCCGCGCTCACCCGCCGACTGCTCGGCGCCCGGCCCGCGGTGTGGTCCACCCCGCAGCACTGGCCGTCAGCGATCAGCGCGTTGCTCGGCGCGCCCGTGGTGGTGGAGTCGCACGGCCCCGCCCAGCAGATGCTCACCGGTGCCGCGGTCGGATAGGGTCCGCGGGTGGCCACCGACGCGCACTGCTCGACCTGCGGAACCCCCTACCCCGACACCGGGGCGTGGCCCCGCACCTGCCCCAACTGCGGCCACACCGCCTACCGCAACCCGCTGCCGGTCGCGGTGTGCCTGCTGCCCGTCCACGACGCCGACGGCACCGCACTGGTCGTCATCCGCCGCAGCATCCCCCCGGCGCGGGGACGGCTCGCCCTGCCCGGCGGCTTCATCGACTTCGGCGAGACCTGGGAGCAGGCCATCGTCAGGGAACTGGCGGAGGAGACCGGCATCGCCGCCGAGGCAGGGGACGTGGTGCTCGCCGACGCCATGACCGACACCGAGGGCGGCTACCTCCTGCTGTTCGGCCTGCTCCCGCCCCGCCCGGCTGCCGAACTGCCTCCCTCCGCCCCGACCGACGAGACCGAGGGCCACCAACTCCTGCACGTACCAGAGGAGTTGGGCTTTCCGTTGCACACCCTCGCGATGCGCCGCTGGTTCGACGGCGGCTACGCCTCCGCCGCGCGCACGCGCACCTCGTAGCCGACCTCGCCGCCGCCCTCCCGCTCCACCACGACCCGGCCCTTCTCCCAGCGCGACACGAACCGCTCCCGGCGCGGCGCCGTCCAGCCCTCCGGGTCCCCGACGACGACCTCGCCGCCCCCGCCCCGCCCGGTGCGCGGCGCCCACGCCTCCAGTTCCACGCGGCCGTCGGCCCCGGTCACCGGCAGCACCGCGCCGGCCCTGGCCAGCACCGGGATCCGGCCCAGCGGCGCGTCCAACCGCACCGTGGTACGCCCCGGGTAGGCCCTGCCGGTGGCCGTGTCGTGCCACTTCCCCCGCGGCAGCCGCACCTGCCGGCTCGTGGCGCCCTCCTCCAGGACCGGCGCCACCAGCAGCGCGTCCCCGAGCAGGAACGCGTCGGCGCACTCCCGCAGCGCCCGGTCACCCGGCGACTTCCACCACAGCGGCCGCACGTACGGGGCGCCGGTGCGATGCGCGACATGCGCCAGCGTCTCCAGGTACGGCAGCAGCCGCATCCGCTCCTCCAGGGCCGCCCGCGCGTGCCCCAGCACCTCCGGCCCGAACTCCCACGGCTCACGCCGCCCCGCGCCGATCGCCGAGTGGGTACGGAACAGCGGCAGGTACGCGCCGAGTTGGAACCACCGCAGGTACAACTCCGGCGACGGCACGCCGCTGAAACCGCCCACGTCGGGACCGGAGTACGGCACCCCGCACAGTCCCATCCCCAGCACCAGCGCCAGCGACGCCCGCAGCCCCTCCCACCCGGTCGCCACGTCGCCCGACCACGTGCCGCCGTACCGCTGCATCCCCGCCCAGCCCGAGCGGGAGAACAGGAACGGCCGCTGCTGCGGGCGCAGTTCGCGCAGACCCTGGTAGCCGGCCCGGGCCATCTCCAGCGCGTACACGTTGTGCGCCTCGCGGTGGTCACCGCCGCGGCCCTCCAGCGCGTGCCGGGCCGACAGGGGCAGCGTCGGATCGCCGAACGCCGCGAAGGACACCGGCTCGTTCATGTCGTGCCAGAACCCGGCGAAGCCCCTGTCCAGCCGTTCCCGGTACTGCGCGCCCCACCAGGCGCGCGCCGCGGGGTCGGTGAAGTCGGGGAAGACGCACTCGCCCGGCCACACCGCCCCCCGTATCTCCCGTCCCCTCGCGTCCCGCACGAACGCCCGCGCCGCCGCACCGCCGTCGTAGGTCGCCAGGCCCGGCTCCGCCTTCACCGCCGGGTCCACGATCGACACCAGCCGCACCCCGTGTCCCGCCAACTCCTCGGCCAGGCCCGGCAGATCGGGGAAGGTCCGCGGGTCCGCGGTGAACACCCGATGCCCGTCGAAGTGGTCGATGTCCAGGTGCAGCACCGACAGCGGCAGCCCGTGCTCCCGGTAGCCGGCCGCGACCCGCCGCACTTCCTGCTGGCTGCCGAAGCCCCACCGCGAGTGATGGTGGCCCAGGGCCCACCGCGGCGGCAGCGCCGGCCGGCCGGTCAGCGCCGTCCACCCCGACAGCACCCGCGCCGGGGTCCCGGCGATCACCCAGTAGCGCAGCGGGCCGCCCTCCATCCGCAGCCGGCAGATCCCCGGCTGGTCGGGGCCGGACCCGGCGCCCTCACGGCCCTCCCACAGCGCGACCTCGCCGTCCCAGGTGTTGTCCTGGAAGGCCAGGTGGCAGCCCGCGTCCGCGACGACGAGCTGCACGGGCATCGTGAGGGACAGCGGATCGTCGCCCGGCCGGAAAGCCCCGCCCGGGTCGGTGTTCCACAGCCGGTACCGGCCGGTGCGCAGCGCCGGCCCTGAGGCGCGCCCGCCCAGCCCGAACACCCGCGCGTCGGCCGGCAGCCGCGCCCGCTGCTCCCAGCCGGGCGCCCGGCCCTCCGCCGGCGACGCCGCGTCCCGCCACGTCGGCGGGCCCTCCGTCCGCAGCAGCAGCCCGCCGGGGGTGCGGAACTCCACCGCCCCCTGCGCCGAGATTCGTACCGTGATCCGCTCCGACACCACCCGCCAGCCCGCGCCGTCCGGCTCCAGCTGCGCGCGGGGGTCCGCCTCCGGGCAGTCGCCGGCCAGCGCGTACGACGGCAGCGGCACCGCCCCGTCCCAGCCGCAGAACACCGCCCCGCCGGCCGCCACCCGCACCCGCAACTCCGCCCGGGAGAACCGCACCACGCCCCCGCCCGGCTCCGGCTCCGCCCCCACCACGAGCCCGGGCGTGCGCGCCCGGTCCGGCCCCGCCGCCGGCAGGTCCCGGGCGTCCACCGACCGCCGGCGCACCGCCGTGCGCACCGCGAGGCGCCCCCGCGCCGAGCCCAGCATCCGCGCCGCCCGCACCAGATCGGCGCTGCCCGCCCGCTGCCGTCGCAGCGCCGCCCGGAGGTCCCGCACCCCGCCGACGACCTCCCCCACCACCGCGCCCAGCAGATACGCACCGTCCATGCCCCCACCCTCCCATCGGCCCGAACACCCGCGCCGCTCGTTCAGCCGCTGTTCACCTTGACGATCATGCCCGGCCGCGGTCCCGCAGCCACCGCCGCGTGCCGCCGTACGATGCGACCCGCCCCACACCGCGCGCCCCGCCCTGGCGTCGAAGACGATCACATGGCATCGTCCTGCCCAGTCCCCGGGCGACGGACGCCCGTCCCGGGTACCGAGCCGCCGACGCAACGACGCGTACCGTCCGGGAGCCGCCCCATGAGCACCACCTCCGTGCCCGCCGCCAGCACGCCCGAGCCGCTGTGGACTCCGAGCCCCGACCGGGTCGCGGAGGCACGGCTGACCCGTTTCCACGACTGGGCCGCGCAGCGTCACGGCACGCCCGCCCGCGCCGGCGCCGACCCCGCGGCCGACTACGCGGCCCTGCACGCCTGGTCCGTGCGCGCTCCGGAGGCGTTCTGGCGCGCGATCACCGAGTGGTTCGACGTCCGCTTCTCCACCCCCGCCGAGACGGTGCTCGCGGACGCCGCGATGCCCGGCGCCCGCTGGTTCCCCGGCGCCCGGCTGAACTACGCCGAGCACGCCCTGCGCTCCGCCCGCGATCCCGAGCGTGCACGCGAGCCCGCGCTCCTTCACGTCGACGAGCGCCACGAACCGGTCACCGTCAGCTGGGCCGAACTCAGCCGCCAGGTCGCCTCGCTCGCCGCCGAACTGCGCCGCCTCGGCGTCACCCCCGGCGACCGCGTCAGCGGATACCTGCCCAACACCGCGCACGCCGTCGTCGCCCTGCTCGCCACCGCGGCGGTCGGCGGTGTGTGGACCTCGTGCGCCCCCGACTTCGGCGCCCGCAGCGTTCTGGACCGCTTCCAACAGGTCGAGCCCGTCGTGCTGTTCGCGGTCGACGGCTACCGCTACGGCGGCAAGACCCACGAGCGCGCCGGAACCGTCGCCGAACTGCGGGCCGGACTGCCCACCCTGCGCGCCACCGTGCACATCCCGCTGCTCGGCACCGACGCGCCCGAAGGCACCCTGCACTGGGACACCTTGACGTCCGCGGACACCGAACCCGAGTACGAGCAGGTGGAGTTCGACCACCCGCTGTGGGTGCTCTACTCCTCCGGCACGACCGGGCTGCCGAAGGCCATCGTCCAGTCCCAGGGCGGCATCCTGCTCGAACACCTCAAGCAGACCGGCCTCCACCTCGACCTCGGCCCCGGCGACCGGTTCTTCTGGTACACCTCCACCGGCTGGATGATGTGGAACTTCCTCGTCTCCGGCCTCCTGGCGGGCGCCACGATCGTGCTCTACGACGGCGCCCCCGGCCACCCCGACACCGCGGCCCAGTGGCGGGTCGCCGAGCAGACCGGCACCACCGTCTTCGGCACGTCCGCCGCCTATGTCATCGCCTGCCGCAAGGCGGGCGTCCACCCCGGCCGCGACTTCGACCTCTCGGCGGTCGGATGCGTGGCCACCACCGGATCACCGCTGCCTCCCGACGGGTTCCGCTGGCTGCACGACGAGGTCGCCGCCGACCTGTGGATCGCCTCGGTCAGCGGCGGCACCGACGTGTGCAGCTGCTTCGCCGGCGGCGTGCCGACGCTGCCCGTCCACATCGGCGAACTCCAGGCACCCTGCCTGGGAACGGACTTGCAGGCATGGGACGCCCAAGGCCGCCCGGTGGTCGACGAGGTGGGGGAGCTGGTCGTCACCAACCCGATGCCCTCGATGCCGATCCGGTTCTGGAACGACCCGGGCGACACCCGCTACCGCGAGAGCTACTTCGAGATGTTCCCCGGCGTGTGGCGGCACGGCGACTGGATCACCCTCACCTCGCGCGGCACCGTCGTCATCCACGGCCGCTCGGACTCCACCCTGAACCGCCAGGGCGTCCGGATGGGCTCCTCCGACATCTACGAGGTCGTCGAACGCCTCCCGGAGATCGCCGAGTCCCTCGTCATCGGCGTCGAACAGCCCGACGGCGGCTACTGGATGCCGCTCTTCGTCCGCCTCGCCGCCGGCGCCACCCTCGACGACGCGCTGCGCGACCGCATCCGCACCGCGATCCGCGCCCACCTCTCCCCGCGCCACGTCCCCGACGAGGTGATCGAGGTCCCCGGGGTGCCCCACACCCTCACCGGCAAGCGCATCGAGGTCCCGGTCAAGCGGCTGCTCCAGGGCACCGCGCTCGACAAGGCCGTCAACCCGGGCTCCGTGGACGACCTGGAGGTGCTGCGCTTCTACGAGCGGCTCGCCGCGGAACGCGCCGGCGGCGGCAGCCCGTCATAGCCCCGGCGCCGCCGCGCGAGGCGGCGTTGTCAGAGGGTCCGACTACGGTGAGTAATCAAGAGCGGGCGATGCCGCATCCGGCGCCGCCCGCACGCACCGTACCGACCCCAGGAGCTTCCATGCCCCCCACCGCCGACGACACCGGCCGACCCGAGCAGGACCACGCCCGCACCCGCAGCGGCGACCGATCGCGCCCCCGCACCGGACCCGACCGTCCTGACCAGCAAGCCACCACCGGTAGCCCCTCACGCACCGGCCGCAGGAGGCGTCCGGCAGGACGCACCCGACATCGCCGGGCGCTGCGCCGGGAAGCCCCCACCGTCATCGCCATGCTCCTCGACGAGGGCGACTTCACCGCCATGACCCGCCACCCGAGCTTCCCCTTCGACGACTACGGACAGTACCTGCACCACCTCGACGGACTCCTCCGCAGCCTGCACGCCCAGGGCACCCACGTCACCGTCACCCACTTCGACCCCGACGATTACGCCAGCTACTGCCGCGGCACCCGCCGACCGCCCGACACCCCCACCACCCGCACCCATTACGTCGCCGAGGCCACCACCACCGGACCCGGCGTCCACTACGCCCGCCAGCCCGTCGCCGAACTCCGCGCCCTGCTCACCCGCGAGGTCGACCGCCGCACCGTCTGGGAGCGCGCCACCGACATCCTCATGGACTCCGGTCCCTGCCCCGACTGCGGCCAGGACCTCGCCCACTGCGCCTTCGACGACGCCTCCGACACCCTGCTGCGTCTCCTCGAAGCCGTCGGTCCCGGCGCGCACCACGTCGTGTGCAGCCTCCCGGCCGACGACGGCCCGCCCCTCGCCGCCGCCCTCCACGCCCACACCTCACCCGACGGCGACCTCCACTTCTCCGAGGCCGACGCCCTCGTCCTGGGCACGGTCCTCGCCGCCGCCATGGTCACCGACCGCACCGCGGGAATCGTCGTCCGCACCCTCGACCCCGACGGCGACACCGTCCGCGGCTGGGAACTCCACGGCGGCGAAACGCACCCCCTCAGCGAAGCCGCCGTCTTCGACGCCTACTGCACCGACCCCATCACCGGCACCCCCATCCCCCCGGAACCCGGCGTCCACTACGCCCCCGGCATCCCGCTCCCCTGAAGCGCCCCCGGCCGCACGGCGGGTTCCGGCTCCGGCATGCGCTCGGCCGGCCCGCGCCGGCGGAAGGCATGGCACCTTCCGCCGGGCTCGGGCCGGCCGAGCGGGTCCGGCTACTCGCCGGAGAGCACCCCCTGCGCGGCCCCCCGGGCCGCCTCCGCACTGTCCGTCGCCCGGGCCGCCGCCGCGGCCCGCTCGCACTGCGCCAGCGTGTACTTCCCCAACGTCGCCCGCACGTAAGGGATCGACGCCGCCCCCATCGAAAGGCTGGTCACCCCCAAACCCGTCAGCACGCACGCCAGCAGCGGATCGGCCGCGGCCTCACCGCACACCCCGCAGCTCTTCCCCTCCGCGCGCGCCGCCTCGGCCGCCGATGCGACCAGGTCGAGCAGCGCCGGCTGCCACGGGTCCTGCCACCGCGCCACGGCTCCCACCTGCCGGTCCGCCGCGAAGGTGTACTGCGCGAGATCGTTCGTCCCCAGCGAGAGGAACTCCACCTCCTTCAGCACCGACCGCGCCCGCAGCGCCGCCGAGGGGATCTCGACCATCGCGCCGAACTTCGCCGGCAGCCCCGCCGCACGGCACGCGTCCGCGAACGCCTTGGCGTCCTGCCGGTCCGCCACCATCGGGGCCATCACCTCCAGGTGCACCGGAAGCCCCTCCGCGGCCCGGGCCAGGGCCCGCAACTGCGTGCGCAGGACGTCGGGGTGATCGAGCAGGGACCGCAGCCCCCGGACACCGAGCGCGGGGTTCGGCTCGTCCGCGGGGGTCAGGAAGTCCAGCGGCTTGTCCGCGCCCGCGTCCAGGACCCGCACCACCACCCGCCCCTCGGGGAACGCCTCCAGCACCTGCCGGTACGCCGCGACCTGCTTGTCCTCCGACGGAGCCACCGCGGAGTCGTCCAGGAACAGGAACTCGGTGCGGAACAGCCCCACGCCCTCCGCACCCGCCTCCACGGCAGCCGCCACATCACCGGGCCCGCCGACGTTCGCCAGCAACGGCACCCGATGACCGTCCGAGGTCGCCCCGGGCCCGGACGACGCCGCCAGCGCGGCCTTCCGCTCCGCGGCCGCGGCCGTCAGGGCGGCCCGCTTTTCCCCGCTCGGCTCGACGAACACCTCCCCGGTGCTCCCGTCCACCGCGACCACGGTGCCCTCGGCCAGCTCACACGCGCCGGCCAGCGCCACCACCGCCGGCACCCCCAGTGCCCGGGCCAGAATCGCGCTGTGGCTGGTCGGCCCGCCCTCCTCGGTCACGAAACCCAGCACCAGCGAGGGGTCCAGCAACGCCGTGTCCGCCGGCGCGAGATCCCGCGCGATCAGCACGTACGGCTCGTCGCTGTCCGGAACCCCCGGCATCGGCACGCCCAGCAGCCGCGCCACGATCCGGTTCCGCACGTCGTCCAGGTCCGCCACCCGGCCCGCGAGGTACTCACCCGCGCCCGCCAGCAGCGCCCGGTAGGACGCGAACGCGTCGTACGCCGCCCGCTCCGCGGTGCTCCCCACCGCGACCCGCCGTTCGATGTCGGCCATCAACTCCGGGTCCTGCGCCATCATCGCCTGGGCCTCGAGCACGGCCTGCGCCTCGCCGCCGGCGAGCTGCCCGCGCGCGTTGAGATCGGCGGCGACCGCCTCGACCGCCTGCCGGGCCCGCCCCTGTTCCCGGGACGCGTCCTCGGCCCTGGTCTGCTTCGCCGGCGGCTCCAGCACCGTGGTGCCCATGTGCCGTACCTCGCCGATCGCCACCCCGTGGCTGACGCCGACGCCTCGCAGCGTTGTCTCCATCTCACTACTTCCAGTTGAAGAGGGTGTCGCCGGCCGCGACCTCACCATCCTGCGCCACCTCGCCGAGTGCGTCGGCGGTGGCCTCCAGGGCGATCACCGGGCAGATCGGGGACTTGCCGCCGGCCTCCACCGCCGCCGGGTCCCACCCCACGACCGGCTGCCCACGGCGAACCGTGTCGCCCTTGGCGACGAGCAGTTCGAAGCCCTCCCCGTTGAGCTGCACGGTGTCGATACCCAGGTGTGTCAGCACCCCGTGGCCTTCGTCGTCCACCACGACGAAGGCGTGCGGGTGCAGTGAGACGATGACGCCGTCCACCGGCGACACCACCTCACCGGGGGCGCGCACCGGATCCACGGCGGTACCGGGACCGACCATCGCACCGGAGAACACAGGGTCGGGTACGGCGTCGAGCGGGATGGCCCGACCGGCCAGGGGCGACGAGACGGTCGTCATGGGAAGCACTCCTCAGCGCGGTGATCAGGGCGCCGTCACTGCCTGTCACCGGACGGTTGACGGCTACAGCAGAGTAAGTCATGCCAAGTACGGATTCCTCCCTCCAGGGCGCGCCTCGCGGTTCCTCCGGGTCCCCACCGGGCGGCCGCCCCCGATTTGCTCCGCGCGGAGGCATCCAGTAGGTTGGCCCGACCGCCTCGACGAGACCTGCGGAAACGTGTGTTTCGAAAAGGGGTTGGTAATTCCGACCGGAAAGCATCTGCTAAGGTTGGAACACAACGAAGGG
>NZ_FNVU01000012.1 GCF_900107965.1 Actinacidiphila yanglinensis
GACGTCGGTGACGCCGAGGATGTCGATGAGGAATTCGGTGAGTTCGTAGGTGCGGGGGGTCAGGGAGGCGGCGGCGTCGGCGAGTTGGGTGCCGCGGCCTTCTGCGTGGGCTTTGGCGCCGATGCGGGGGTAGTTGTCGCGGATCATCGCGGCGCAGGAGCCGGAGGGGGTGACGATGTAGTCGTAGCCGTGGAAGGCGTGGGCCATCCGGCGGACGAGGGGTTCGGTCTCGTGGCGGTAGCCGGTGTTGAACTGGGGCTGTCCGCAACAGGTCTGGGCGGGCGGGAAATCCACCTCCACCCCCAACCGCTCCAGGAGCCGGACGGTGGCCCATCCGGTGCTCGGGTACAGCGCGTCGTTGACGCAGGTGAGGAAGAGGGCGACGCGCATGCGGCTCCTTCGGGGTACGGGACGGCTGCGGTCGGGGGCGCGCGGCGGTCTCAGGCGAGGCCGACGCGGGCGCCGGCGGCGGCCCAGGCGCGCTGGTCGCCGCCGGGCCGGTAGTGCCGCAGGTGCTGGGTGCCGGCCACCAGCCGGCGCATGGCGGCGCGGTCGTCGACGAGGCCGTGGGCGCGGGCCTGCACGAGGATGTTGCCGAGGGCGGTGGCCTCGGTCGGTCCGGCCACCACCGGCAGCCCGAGGGCGTCGGCGGTGAACTGGCACAGCAGGTCGTTGCGGCTGCCCCCGCCGACCAGGTGCACGACGTCGAGGTCGCGGCCGGAGAGCTCCGCTGCCGCGCGCAGCGTCGCGCGGTGCGCCAGCGCCAGGCTCTCCAGGATGCAGCGCACCATGGCGGCCTGGTCGGCGGGCGCACGCTGTCCGGTGCGCTCGCAGTAGGCCGCGATCCGGGCCGGCATGTCGCCGGGCGCCATGAACTCCGGCGCGTCCGGGTCGATCAGCGCGGCGAACCGCGGCGCTTCGGCGGCGCGGGCCAGCAGCGGTGCGAGGTCGGTCGGCAGTCCTTCGGCCTGCCAGGTGCGCAGCGTCTCCGACAGCAGCCACAGTCCCATGATGTTGCGCAGGAACCGGAAGGTGCCGTCGATGCCGCGCTCGTTGGTGAAGTTCGCCGCCCTGGACGCCTCCGTCACCACCGGGTCGTCCAGTTCGAGGCCGGCCAGCGACCAGGTGCCGCAGGAGATGTAGCCGAAACCGGGCCGGTCGGCCGGTACCGCGGCGACCGCGGAGGCGGTGTCGTGGGAGGCCACGGTCACCACGGGGGTGCCCTCGGCCAGGCCGGTCGCCCGCGCCACCTCCGGCAGCAACGGGCCGGCGAGCTCGCCGGGGTGCCGGATCGGCGGGAACAGCCGCGGGTCGAGGCCGAGCCGTCCGATCAGGTCGCCCGACCAGGTCCCGGTCCCGGCGTCGAGCAGGGCGGTGGTCGACGCGTTGGTCAGCTCCGCGCCGACGGTGCCGGTCAGCCAGTGCACCAGCAGGTCGGGGATGAGCAGCAGGGTGCGGGCGGCGCCGAGTTGGGCGCTGCCGCGGGCGGCGGCGAGCTGGAAGACGGTGTTGAACGGCAGGTGCTGCAGCCCCGTCACGCGGTACAGCTCCTCGGCCGGCACCGTGTCCCACACCCGCGGCGCCGTGTCCTGGGTCCGGGTGTCGCGGTAGTGGTGGGGGTTGCCGAGCAGCCTGCCGTCGGTGTCGAGCAGCCCGTAGTCCACCGCCCAGGAGTCGACCCCCACCGACGCGACGCCGCCGGAGCGGGCCGCTTCCCGCAGCCCGTCCAGCACCCCCTGGTACAGGCCCAGGACGTCCCAGTGCAGGCTGCCGCCGACCTGGACCGGGCGGTTGGCGAAGCGGTGCGCCTCGCTGAGGTCGAGGTTCGCCGGGCCGACCCGGCCGACCATGACGCGGCCGCTGGTGGCGCCGAGATCGGCGGCGGCGAACGCGGACGGGAAGGCGGAGGAGGGGCTGGGGGGCACGGTGGTTACCTCGGGTGCGGTTCGGAGCGGTTCGGGGTGGCTCGGTACGGCGCCGAGCGGGGCGGCGGGGAGCGGTGTCGCGGGCGGTACGGCGGTGGACGGAACAGCGGTGAACGATGCGGCGGTCGGCGGTACGACCGCGCGGCGCGCGTACGGACGGTGCCGTACGCGCGCCGTGCGAACGGTCAGCGCAGGAACGCCGCCGCGACGCCCGCGTCCACGGGGATGTGCAGGCCCGTGGTGTGGGTGAGGTCGCCGCCGGTCAGCGCGAACACCGCGTTCGCCACGTGCTCGGGCAGCACCTCCCGCTTGAGCAGGGTGCGCTGGGCGTAGAACTCGCCGAGCTCGGACTCCTCGACACCGTAGACCGCCGCGCGCTGGGCGCCCCAGCCGCCGGCGAAGATGCCGGAGCCGCGGACCACGCCGTCGGGGTTGACACCGTTGACGCGGATGCCGTGCCCGCCCAACTCCGCCGCGAGCAGCCGGACCTGGTGCGCCTGGTCGGCCTTGGTCGCGGAGTACGCGATGTTGTTGGGGCCGGCGAAGACCGCGTTCTTCGACGCGATGTAGACGATGTCGCCGCCCATCTCCTGCTCCGTCATCACCTGGGCCGCCTCGCGGGAGACCAGGAACGAGCCGCGGGCCATGATGCCGTGCTGGAGGTCCCAGTCCCTGGCGGTGGTCTCCAGCAGCGGCTTGGAGATGGAGATGCCGGCGTTGTTGACCACCAGGTCCACCCCGCCGAAGGCGAGCAGCGCCTCCTCGAAGGAGGCCGCGATCTGCTCCTCCGAGGTGACGTCCACGGTCACCGCGACGGCCTTGTCCGGACCGCCCAACTCCTCCGCGACCGTGCGGGCGTTCGCCGCGTCGAGGTCGGCGACGACCACGCAGGCCCCCTCGGCCACCAGCCGGTGCGCGATGGCCTTGCCGATGCCGGAGCCGGCCCCGGTGACCAGCGCGATCCGGGTGGCCAGCGGCTTGGGAGCCGGCATGCGGCGCAGCTTGGCCTCCTCCAGCTCCCAGTACTCGATCCGGAACTTCTCCGACTCCTCGATCGGCCGGTACGTCGAGACCGCCTCGGCGCCGCGCATCACGTTGATCGCGTTGACGTAGAACTCGCCGGCCACCCGGGCGGTCTGCTTGTCCTTGCCGTAGCTGAACATGCCGACGCCCGGGATGAGCACGATCGCCGGGTCGGCGCCGCGCATCGCGGGGGAGTCGGGTGCGGCGTGCCGCTGGTAGTAGGCGGCGTACTCCGTGCGGTACTCCGCGTGCAGCTCCCGCAGCCGGGCCTTGGCCTCCTCCAGCGGTGTGGTGGGCGGCAGGTCCAGCACCAGCGGGCGGACCTTGGTGCGCAGGAAGTGGTCCGGGCAGGAGGTGCCGAGCGCGGCCAGCCGGGGGTGCTCGGCGCGGGAGAGGAAGTCCAGCACCTCGTCGCTGTCGGTGAAGTGGCCGACCTGCGGGCGGTCGGCGGAGGCCAGACCGCGCAGCAGCGGGGCCAGCGCGGCGGCCCGCGCCCGCCGCTCGCCGGCCGGCAGCGGCGCGAAGCCGTCGCGCGTCGGGCCGAACGGCTCGGCCTTGCCGCGCTGCTGGAGGAAGGTCTCGGCGGTGCGGATGATGTGCAGCGAGTTGCGCTCGCACTCCTCGCTGGTCGCGCCCCACGCCGTGATGCCGTGGCCGCCCAGCACGCAGCCGATCGCCTTCGGGTGGTCCTTCTTGACCGCGGCGATGTCCAGGCCGAGTTGGAAGCCCGGCCGCCGCCACGGCACCCACACCACGCTGTCGCCGAAGCACTCCTTGGTGAGCGCCTCGCCGTCGGCCGCGCAGGCCAGCGCGATCCCCGAGTCGGGGTGCAGGTGGTCGACGTAGGCGGCGTCGACCAGGCCGTGCATCGCGGTGTCGATCGAGGGCGCGGCGCCGCCCTTGCCGTGCAGGCAGTAGTCGAACGCGGCGACCATCTCGTCCTCGCGCTCCACGCCCGGGTAGACCTCGGTGAGCGCACGCAGCCGGTCCAGCCGCAGGACCGCCAGGCCCGCCTCGCGCAGCGTGCCGAGGTCGCCGCCGGAGCCCTTGACCCACATCAGCTCGGTGTCGGCGCCGGTGACCGGGTCGGGCGCGGTGCCCTTCGCGGAGGTGTTGCCTCCCGCGTAGTTGGTGTTGCGCGGGTCGGCGCCCAGCCGGTTGGAGCGCGCGAGCAGGTCGGCTGCCTCGGGGGAGAGGGTCATGACGGTCGTCTTCCTTCGGGTCCGTGTGGGGTTCCGGGTCGGGTTCCGTGTGGAGTTCCGGGTCGTGGGGCGAGCGGGTCCGGGCCGGGGCCGGCCGGTGCGGCGCCGGCCGGGGTCACGCGCCCCAGCCGGCCTGGGTGCCGCCGACCCGGTCGGCGACGATCCGCTGCTGGTGGCCGGAAGCACGGTAGGCCGCCAACGGGTCCGGGTCGAGGCCCTGTTCGGCGCGGACCTCGGCGAGCAGCGGCCGGACGTCGGTGTTGTACGCGTCCATCAGTACCGCGTTGCCGCCCAGCACGTCGCCGGCCGCCTGCGCGGCGCGCAGCGCGTCGAGATCGACCAGCAGCGCCTTGGCGGTGGCCTCCTGGACGTTCATCACCGAGCGGATCACCGCGGGGATCTTGCCCTCGATGTTGTGGCACTGGTCGAGCAGGAACGCCACCCCGGTCTCGGGCGCGAAGCCGCCGTTCTTGGCGACCTCGTGCAGGATCCGGAACAGCTGGAACGGGTCGGCCGCGCCCGCCATCAGGTCGTCGTCGGCGTAGAAGCGGGAGTTGAAGTCGAAGCCGCCGAGCTTCTTCTGACGCAGCAGGAACGCCACGATGAACTCGATGTTGGTGCCCGGCGCGTGGTGCCCGGTGTCCACCACGACCTGCGCCCGCTCGCCCAGGGCAAGGCAGTGCGCGTAGGAGGTGCCCCAGTCCGGTACGTCCGTGGTGTAGAACGACGGCTCGAACAGCTTGTACTCCAGCAGCATCCGCTGCTCCGCGCCGAGCCGTGCGTACACCTCGGCGAGTGCCTCGGCCAGGCGGTCCTGGCGGGCGGTGATGTCGTCCTGGCCGGGGTAGTTGGTGCCGTCGGCGAACCACAGCTTGAGGTCCCGCGAGCCGGTGGTGTCCATGATGTCGACGCACTCCAGCAGGTGGTCGACGGCCTTGCGGCGCACCTTCGGGTCGGGATGGGCCACCGATCCGAGCCGGTACACGTCGTCCTGGAAGGTGTTCGCGTTGATCGCGCCCAGCCGCACGCCGCGTTCCTTCGCGTGCCGCGCGAGGGCCGTGTAGTCCTCGACGCGGTCCCACGGGATGTGCAGCGAGACCACCGGGGCGACCCCGGTCACTGCGTGCACCTGCGCGGCGTCGTCCACCTTCTCGAACGGGTCCCGGGGCACGCCCGGCTCCGCGAAGACCTTGAACCGGGTGCCCGAGTTGCCGTACCCCCACGACGGGGTCTCGATCACCTGGGACTTCAGCGCCGTCTTGACCGCCCGCAGCTCAGGCATGCGGGGCCTTCCGGGGAGACCTTGAAATGAATCGATTCACGGCTTGAACATAAGTGTCTGCCGCAGCGCTGTCAAGACATCCGCCGACCGATCCACGGCTGGTGGAATCGGCCTCTACGGCAGGGTGTTCGGTGCCGTCGGGCGACCGCTCCCGGGCGGATCCAGGGGGAGCGCGATGAATCATTTCACGCCGGGGGCGCGCGGGCGGCGCGCCGCGCGGGTTGTGGGGGGCGTTGCGCGAGTGGGACGCTGGGCGCGGCGAGCCGGCGACGACGCGGGCGACCGGCGCCGTCGCGCACGGGCCTGGTGGCGGTGGGGCGAACGGTGCGGGCCATCGACACGGGGGACGGGGTCGTGGTGAACGCGAATCGGTTACGGGCGGACCGGTGGCGGCGGGAGCGGACGGTAGGGCGCCCGGGCGCCCGGGCCTGGCTGCACGCGTGCGGAGTTCTGCTGCTGACCCTGTTCTTGACCGTCGGCATGGCACCGCAGGGCGTGGCCGGGGGGAAGGCGTCCCCGAAGGCCACGGCGACGGCGAAGAAGCCGGCCACGAAGAAGCCGCGCTCTCCCAGCGCAGAGGGCACCGATCTGTCCAAGACCTCCACCAACCCCCTGCTGAGTCCCGCGCTCCTGCCCGTCGAGAACCTGAGAATGGCCCTGTACGAGAACCTCACGGACGACAGGGAATCGGCCTTCAACCACGCGCGCAACGGTGCCGTCGTCTTCCTCAATCCCTTGCTGCTCACGCCCGGGCAACGCGACAAACTGAACTCCTACGTGCCGAACTACGGCCACACCGCCGCCTGGGCCGTTTCCGTCGCGCTGCTCGATCCGCTGAAGGAATACCTGTCACCTGACGTCGTCGACCAGTTGGAGAAGGCGGGCTACCCGCACCTGTACACCCTCTCCGCGCTGAACACCCCGACGAAATCCAAAGGGGAGGACGCTGCCAAGGGGGTGCACTCCGAGCCGACGCTCCAAGGACTGCTCGACGAGCTCGACATCCCCTGGCAGGCGATAGCCCTGGCCGGTTCCGAGCGCCAGCAGTGCGGCCAGTGCGCCCCGCTCTACCACCCGGAGACGCCGCTGGTCTTCGGACGCGCGTACGGCCTCAGCGCGGCGGATATCGCGCAGGAGAAGCAGCTGATCGCTGTCGCACGCCAGCAGGCCGCGGCCAAGGGGGCGTCCGAGAAGGTCGCGCAGGAGCGCGTCGAGAAAGTGTTCGACCAGAAGCGTGACACCCGCAACGGCAAGGCTCTGGAAAAGTTGTCGACCGACGTCAGCGAGGCGCGGAAGAAGCTGGAGAGCCAGCCCGGCAAGGTGAAGCGGCTCTTCGCCACTCCGTCGCAGTCCCCCTGCCAGAAGGCCGGTGCCCTGCCGCAGTCCGGGGGCGGGGGCGGCGGGGGCTCGCCGGACCTCGTCCTCGCGGCGGCCACGATCCGGGCCGCCGGGCCCTGCGACGGGGAGGACGACGAGTCCGCGGGCGCCGCGAACTCCACCGGCCTCGGCCCGGCCCTCACCCAGCAGGACCTGGCCAACGGCGGCATCGACTTCTCCACGCTGGAACTGCGCTACCTCGCCGACCCCGGGGACGGCAGCGGCCTGCAGTACTCCTTCAGCGCCGGCCTCGATCCGATGCACGGCGACAACCGCCGGACCACCGGCGCCTCGGCGGCGAGCCTGAGCTCCGACGCGTTCTTCACGTGGCTGGAGCTGAACCCCTCCGCGTTCTGGGTCAACCTCAACCCCACCGAGCCGGACCGGATCGTCGACAGCAAGCTGGGCCGTACCGACGCCGGGCGGATCATGCTCCAGGCCGACCTGGGGATGAAGAAGAGCATCGGCAAGCTGATCCACCCCGACTCCGCGCTGGGCCGGCAGTTCTGGGGCCGGATGGCGGGCACCTGCATGTCCTACCGCACGTGGATCGTGCCCGAACCGGCGAAGGTGCACCAGGACGGCGACAAGCTCTACATCCTCGACGCCCCCCTCAACGTCGAGATGGAGACGCAGTACCTCAAGGTGAAGGGCACGGCCGCCGCCGCGTCGTGCCCGAAGCAGGACAAGGCCACCGAGACGCACAACGAGCAGCTCTTCCGCAGCCTGGTGCTGCCCGAGCTGAAGAACGAGATCAACACCGCGCCCGAGTACGCCGATCTGCGCCGCGTCTACCTCGCCCGGGTCGCCGCCGAGTGGTATCGCGACCTGAGCGCGAGCAAGCACACGGCGTACGGCGACCTCGTCGACAAGGGGGACATCGACGACTGGACCACCGCGACGAGCTGGAAGCCCACCGACACCTTCCACGCCTACGTCGACTCCTACACCAAGGGCGAGTTCAACGTCACCCGCAAGACCACCGAGGGCGACACGGTCTCCACCCGTACCTACGTGTACGGCGGGGTCGACCTGACCAAGGTCCCCTTCCAGAAGGTGAGCGACAGCAGCTTCAAGAAGCAGTACGCCCACCTGCCCAAGAGCGTGGGCCAGTCGCTCGACCAGCCCGCCACGGACACCGCTTCAAGCACGGTGTGGCTCGGCGCGCCCACCCCCAAGCAGGTCGCGGCGGCCACCGCGCACCACGGCATCTCCGCCCGCTCCTTCGTCCCGGTGATCCGGCTGCTCCCCGAACTGGCCCTGCTCGTCCTGGTGGTGGTCTTCTGGCGGCGCCGCCGGCTCGCCGCCGCCGGGCCGTCTGGCCGCGGCGGGCGGTTCCGCCGGGCCGGCCGCACCTCCCATCGACCCCGCGACCGCACCCGCACGCGGCCGTGGGCGAGGCCGCGCGAGAAGGCCCGCAGCTCCGGGCCGGGACCGGCGCCGGGGCGCGGCGCGGAGCCGTCGCGGGTCGTGTCGCGGCCGGTGAGCGCCGTGCACGCCGCCCGCCCGGACGGCGCCGTGAAGGTGCCGCCGGGCACGGCGAAACCGGCGGCACCCGGCCCGGAGCCGCTGCCCGCCGCCGGGCACTTCACCCTCGACCACCTCGCGCGGGTCGTCCGCCACCTGGCCCGCCCCGAACTCGACCGCTTCGGGCCCAACGACGCGATGGTCACCGGTATCCGCCAGGCCCTGACCGCCGGGCGCCCGCTGGGCGAGGGCGAGGTCAACTTCCTGCGCCACCAGCTCACCGAGAGCGCGCTGATGGACGGCGGCGCGAGCGCCGAGGACGCGTACGAGGCCGCGCTGCGCAGCCACCCGGCGGCCCGCAACTACAGCCCCGAGGTGATCGACCGGTTCCCCGAGCTGTTCAACAACGCCTGGCGCCGCGCCTGGGGGATGGACCCGCGATGATCGTCAGCAGGCTGGGCGGGCGGCGTGCCGCGATCCGCCCCGAGGAGAACTCGGCCGTCTTCGCCGGCCCGCACACCGCGCGCCGCGAGCGGCCCGGCTCCGGCCGGCGCGGCCGGCCGGCCCGTACCGTCCTGGAGGTGCGCCGGTCGTACGGCGGGATGACGATGCGGGCCCTGCTCGGCGGCGCCTTCGTGCCCGGCGCGCCCGGCACCGGCACCGTGTTCGAGGTCCGGCACGGCACCCCCTGGGAACCCGGCGAGTCCGGAACCTGTCGCAGCGAGCTCGGCACGCCGCTGGTCGCCGGGCTGCCCTCGGACTTCGCCACCGCGGTGCTCGACGCCCTGGCGGGCACGCCCGCGGACCCGCCACTGCCGCCGGGAATCCTGCGGGTGGACCGCGCGGCCTTCGACCCCCTCGCCTCCAGCGAGGCGGCGTTCACCCTCACCGCGGCGCTGCTGCGCCAGGCCACGGACGCCCTCGCGCGCGGCGGCGACGCCATCGCGGTGACCCGGGCCGCGCTGAACCGCTGGTGAGCCCGCGGCGCGCGTCCGGCCCGCGGGTGGCCGGCGCCGGCGTCACCGACCGAACTTCGCGAGAGCCGCAGGGGTGACCGGGCTGAAGAAGTTGACCAGGTTGCCGTCGGGGTCGCGGAACAGCAGCGACCGGTTGCCCCAGGGCATCGTGGTGGGCTCGTTGACGAAGTCGGCGACGACGCCGGTGAGGTTCCGGTGGACGCGGTCCACGTCGTCGACGAGGAACTCGATGATCACGCTGTGGTTGTCGGCCGGGCGGGCGGAACCGGGTGCGAACAGCGGCACCGTGCGGGTGCTGCCGATGGCCAGGGTGGCGCCGGGGGTGGTGAGCTCGGCGAAGTCCTCGGTGGACCAGACCGCTTGCACCCCCGTGGCCTTCTCGTAGAACGCGACGAGGCGTGCGATGTCGCCGGTGATGATGCGGAGCGAGACGAGGTCCATGGTGTTCTCCGTAAGTGTCGGGCGGCCCGGGAGCCGGACGGGTCGAGCTGTTGCCTGCGCACGCTAGCCGCAATACCGGACAGAATCGGTCCGGTATTGCGGCTAGGCTCGGAGCATGTCCCGACCCACCGGCCGCGTGCTCACCCTCCTGGAGTTGCTGCAGTCCGGCGGCGTCCGGACGGTTGCCGAACTGGCCGACCGGCTCGGCGTCGACGGCCGCACCGTGCGGCGCTACGTGGACCACCTGATCGACCTCGACGTGCCCGTCGAGGCGGTACGCGGCCGATACGGCGGCTACCGGCTCGGCGCCGGCTACCGCCTGCCCCCGCTCATGCTCGGCGACGACGAGGCGCTGGCGGTGCTGCTCGGCCTGGTCGCCGGGCGCCGGGCGGGCCTGATGACGGCAGCGGACACGGCGGGCGAGACGGCGGCGGCCAAGATCCGCAGGGTGCTGCCCGAGCGCGTCGCCCGCCGGCTCGACGCCCTCCTGGAATCCCTCGCCTTCACGGATGCCCCCGGCGCGTTCGCCACCCCCGACGTCGAGGTGCTGCTCACCCTCGCCGACGCGGTCCGCCATCGCCGGCCGGTCGCCCTCACGTACACCGACCGCGACGGCCGGCGCGGCGCACGCACGCTGCACCCGTACGGGATCGTCGCCCACGCGGGCCGGTGGTACGTCCCGGGCACGGACCCCGGGATCGGCGCGGACCGGACCTTCCGGCTCGACCGCATCGAGGGCGCGCGGACCCTGCCCGGCTCGTTCGAGGTGCCCGCGGGCCCCGATCCGGCCGAGCGCGTGCTGTCCGGGTTCGCGACGGCCGCGTACCGGCATCAGGTGACCCTGCGGATCCACGGGACGGTCGCGCAGATCCGCGCCCGGCTCCCCGCCGGTGTCGCGAGCGTGGACGGCGTCGACAGCATGGACAGCATGGACGGCATGGACGGCATGGACGGGGCCGCGCCGTCGGCAGCCGCGGACCCGGCGGCCCAGCGCTGGCGGCGCGTCGAGCTGCGGGCGGAGCACCTCGACTGGCTGCCGCCGGTGCTCGCCTCCCTCGACCGGCCGTTCGTCGTCGAACGCCCGGCGGAACTGCGCGACCTCGTGCGCGCGTTCGCCGACCGCCTCGCGTCCTGCGCCGCGCCGCCGGACAGCGGGGAACCGCCGCCGGACCCCGCTTAGCGGTACGCCTCCGCGCGGGAGGCCAGCGCCAGGATGCGCCGGGCGCCCGCCACCACCGCGGGGTCCACGAAGCGGCCGTCGGGGAGGGCGAGCGCGCCGGGGGTGGCGGCGGCCGCCTCGACGGTCTCGCGGGCGGCGTCCACCTCGCGGGGGGAGGGGAGGTACGCGCGGGCGATGACCGGCAGCTGGCGCGGGTGGATCGCCGCGCGGCCCAGGAAGCCGAGCGCGCGGCCGCGCCGGCAGGAGGCGCCCAGGCCGTCGAGGTCGCGCACGTCCGGGTAGACGGACTGGGCGGGCGGGGCCAGCCCAGCCGCCCGGGCCGCCACCACCGCGCGCACCCGGGGCCAGGCCAGGCCCTCCTCGTCGGTGATGCCGAGGTCGGCCCGCAGGTCGGCCTCGCCCAGCGCCAGCCCGCGGACCGCCGGATCCGCCGTGGCGATGGCGAAGGCGTTCTCCACGCCCAGTGCCGACTCCAGCAGCGCGTACAGCCCGGGCGCGGCCGCGTCCGGCCCGGCCGCCCGGCGGTAGGCCGCGAGCACCGCCGCCACGTCGCCCGGCCCCGCGACCTTGGGCAGCCGCAGCCCGCCCAGGCCCGGCAGCCCGGCCAGCGCCGCCAGGTCCGCCGCGAACAGCGGTCCGTCCAGCGCGTTGATCCGTACGTGCACCGCCACCGGGCCGGGCACCGGTGCCGCCAGCAACTCGGCCGTGGCGGCCCGCGCGTACTCCTTGCGGGCCGGGGGGACCGCGTCCTCCAGGTCGACCAGCACCACGTCGGCGCCCGAGACCAGCGCCTTCGCGACCACGTCGGGGCGGTCACCGGGGGCGTACAACCAGGTCAGGGGAGTGCCGATCCGGTCGGTCCCGGCGCGTTCGAGGTCGGTGCTCACAGGGCGCCCTCCTGCCGCAGCGCGTCGATCCGCGCACCGTCCAGGCCGAGTTCGGTGAGGACGGCGTCGGTGTCCGCGCCGTGCGGGCGCCCGGTCCAGCGGATCGCACCGGGCGTACCCGACAGCCGGAACAGCACGTTCTGCATCCGCATCGGCCCCAACTCGGCGTCCTCCACGGACGCCACCGTGCCCAGCGCGCCGTACTGCGGGTCGGTCATGACGTCCCGCACGTCGTAGATCGGCGCGACCGCGGCCTGCGCCTTCTCGAAGGCGGCGATCACCTCGGCCCGGTCGTGCCCGGCGATCCAGGCGCCGACGGCCGTGTCGATCTCCTCGGCGTGCGCGGCCCGCCCGGTGCCGGTGGCGAACCACGGCTCGTCGACGAAGTCCGGTCGGCCGACCAGCCGCATCACCCGCTCGGCGACGGACTGCGCGGAGGAGGACACCGCCAGCCAGGCCCCGTCGGCCGTGCGATAGGTGTTGCGCGGCGCGTTGTTGGTGGAGCGGTTGCCCATCCGGGGCTGGACGTAGCCGAGTTGGTCGTACCAGATGAGCTGCGGGCCGAGCACGGCGAGCATCGGCTCGATGATCGCCATGTCCACCACCTGCCCGGCGCCGGTACGGTCGCGGCCGGCGAGCGCGGCCATCACGGCGTACGCGGTGGCGAGCGCGGCCACGGAGTCGGCGAGGCCGAACGGCGGCAGCGTCGGCGGCCCGTCGGGCTCGCCGGTCGCCGACGCGAACCCGCTCATCGCCTCGGCGAGCGTGCCGAAGCCGGGGCGCGCGGAGTACGGACCGAACTGCCCGAACGCCGTCACCCGCGCCAGCACCAGCCGGGGGTTGGCCGCCGAGAGCTCCTCCCAGCCCAACCCCCAGCGCTCCAGCGTGCCCGGCCGGAAGTTCTCGATGATGACGTCGGCGGACGCGGCGAGCTTCAGCAGGACCTCCCGCCCGCCGGGCGTCGAGAGGTCGAGCGTGATCGTGCGCTTGTTGCGGCCCAGGTGCTTCCACCACAGGCCCACGCCGTCCTTGCTCGGGCCGTGGCCGCGGGAGGGGTCGGGCTTGTGCGGGTGCTCGACCTTGACGACGTCGGCGCCGAAGTCGCCGAGGAGCGTCGCCGCGCTCGGGCCGGCGAACAGCGTGGCCAGGTCCAGGACCCGCATCCCTTCCAGCGGCCCGCCGGCGGGCGCCGGACCCGGCACCGCCGCGGCGGGCTCGGTCCGCGGCACCGGCACGGCCGGGCCGGGCACGGCCGGGGCCGCGGGGGCGTGGGTGGGGGCGTCGGACGGCGGGGTGGGAACGCGGGACCCGTCCTCCGGGCCCGGACGCGTACGGGGGTGGTGCATGGAAGCTACCTCTGGTTCTTCGGCTTCGGCTGGTGCTGTGGCTTCGGCTGTGGCTTCGGCTTCTGGCGGATGTGCCGGGCCGCCGGCGGGGCGGGCGCGGCGGCCTGGTCAGGTGGCAGCGGGCGGGCCGGCCTCGTTGGCGCGGCCGCGGGCACCCGCGGCAGCCCGCGCGTCGATCTCCGCGCGGACCGGCATCGAGGACGACGCGCCCTCGCGTTCCACCGACAGGGCGGAGGCGGCCGTCGCCCACTCCAGCGCACGTGCCGTCGGCCGGCCCTCGCCGAGCGCGACCGCGAGGGCGCCCACGAACGTGTCGCCGGCCGCGGTGGTGTCCACCGCCTTCGCCGGGAGCGCCGGCACGGCCAGCGGTTCGCGGCCCCGGGCGGCGTACAGGCAGCCGGCCGCACCGAGCGTCACCACCACCTCGGGCACCGCCTCCAGCAGGACGCGGGCCGCGGCGCGCGGATCCGACCGCCCGCTGAGCGCGGCGGCCTCGTGCTCGTTGGGCACCAGCAGGTCGGTCACCGCGAGGAGTCCGTCCGGCAGCGGGCGGGCCGGAGCCGGGGTCAGCACGGTCCGCACGCCGTGCCGGTGCGCGGCCCGCGCGCCCGCCAGCACGCCGTCCAGCGGCAGTTCGAGCTGGAGCAGCAGCGCGCCGGCCGCCGCGATGACGTCCTCGTCGCCGTCGGCGAGCCCGGTCACGGTGCCGTTGGCGCCCGGCACCACCACGATCGCGTTGTGGCCCTCGCCGTCGACCACGATGTGCGCGATGCCGCTCGGGCCCGGCACCGTACGCAGCGGGCCGGTGCCGACACCGGCGCCGTCGAGTGCGGCACGCAGCCGCGGGCCGAAGTCGTCCTCGCCGACGGCGCCGACGAAGCACACCGACCCGCCCGCCCGTGCCGCGGCGATCGCCTGGTTGGCGCCCTTCCCTCCGGCGACGGTGCGGAAGGACTCGCCGGTGACGGTCTCGCCGCGTGCGGGCGCCACCCGGGTGTAGGCGGCCAGGTCCATGTTGGCGCTGCCCAGGACCACGATCCGGGCGCGGGGCGGGGCTTCGGAGGTGTGGCTCCGGCCCGCGTGGCCGGGTCGTCCGGCGGCCCGTGGGGTGCCGGTCGCGCCCGTGGCGCCCGCGCCCTGGCCGGTGGCGGCGGTCGGATCGGTGCTCATCGGATGCCTTCCTCGGGGGTTCCCAGGGGGGAGGTGCGGCCGGTGGGGGTGTCGTGCCCGGGACGGTCCTGCCGGTGCGGGTCCTGCGTGGGCCGGTCCTGCCCGGGCGGCAGGACGGCCAGCGCTGCCGTGCGGCGGGCGAGGGCGTCGAAGCCGATGCCGTCGAACCCGCCGACCGTGCTGGCCAGCCGGTTCTTCAGCGGCCCGGTCCACTCCCCGGGCAGCGCGGCGGGCGAACCCGCCAGCAGCCCGGTGAGGGAGCCGGCCGTCGCGCCGTTCGAGTCGGTGTCCCAACCCCCGGACACCACACGGCAGATGGAGCCGGCGAAGTCGCCCTCGGCGTGAGTGAGGGCCGCCGCGAGCAGCGCCGCGTTGGGCAGCACGTGCACCCAGTGGTGGTCGCGGTAGCGGCGGTGCAGCTCGTCCACGACGGAGGCGAAGCCCTCCGGGGTGCCGGTCGGCTCGGCCCGGGCCAGCTCGATGCCGGACCGGACCGCCGCGGACAGCCTTGACCGGCGCGGCACCACCTGGAGGCCCGCCGCCAGGCACGCGTGCACGTCCGCGCCGCCGCCGGCCGCGCGCGCGACCGCCGCGGCGGCGAACATCGCCCCGTACACGCCGTTCGCGGTGTGGCTGAGCACGGCGTCGCGCCATGCCTCGTCCGCCGCCGCGGCCGGGTCAGCCGGCCGGGTCCAGCCGAAGACGTCCGCGCGGATCAGGGCCCCGATCCACTCCCGGAACGGGTTGCGCCAGGTGGCCGTGCGCGGCGGTTCGAGACCCGCCAGCAGGTTCCGGTACGCGATCCGCTCGGCGGTGAACGTGCGGCCCGCGGGCAGTTCGTCCAGCCACAGGGCCGCCACGTCCCGCGTGGTGAAGCCGTGGCCGTGCGCTTCCAGCAGCATCAGGCCCAGCAGTGGGTAGTTGAGGTCGTCGTCCTCGGGCATCCCGTCGATGTTCTCGGCGAGCGAGGTGGGGCGGCTGCGGCGGTTCCACGGGTAGCGGGCGGCGATCTCCGGGTCGAGGCCGATCTCGGTGAAGTAGCCGTGCACCGGCCAGTTCCCGGTCGACGCGGCGATCGCCCGGATGCCCTCCAGTGGCAGCTTCTCCACCGGCTTGCCCAGCACGCATCCGACCGCGCGGCCCAGCCAGCCCGCCTCCAGCCGCTCGGCCAGCTCCCGCGGCCGGTCCACCGGGCGCACGGTGGCCGGCGGGCCCGCGGCGGCGTGGACGCCGGCCAGGCCGGTCGGCTCCTGCTCCGCCAACGGCGAGTCCTGCGCGGCCAGTTCGTCCAGCAGCGTGTCCGCCAGCGCCCGCAGCCGGGAGTCCCCGGGCCCCGGCGAGGCCCCGGCCCGCTCCGGTGCCAGGTGCCCGCCGGCGGCCAGCCACCGTGCCTGCACCGCGCTCGCGTCCCGCCCGTCCTCCCCGGCCTGCCGCAACTCGTGGCCCACGAGGTCCTCCGGCTGCACCCAGGTCAGCCGCAGCTCTTCGCCGAAGCGGTTCTGCGGGGAAGCCGCGGCGCCGCCGTCCTCCCGGCCGGTCCCGGATTTCGGGTTGCCGGGGGTGGAACGGGCCGCTGTCGGGCGTTCGTTGCCGTTCGCGGCGGTGCGAGCCGACCCGGGGCGCGCCTCATCCCCCTCGGAACCGGTCATCGCCGGGCGCTCGTTGCCGTTGGCCGCCGTGCTCGCCGACCCGGGGCGCGGCCCGCCCGCTGCGGAACCTCCCTCCGCAGGGCGGGTGTTGCTGTCCCGGTGGGCGGGGCCGGTACCCGGTGCCGGTCGGGCGGAGGGCCCGGATGCACCGGCGGGCGCGGCGCCCGGGTGCGGGACGGGCGGCGGACCCTCCGCGGAGCGGCCACTCATCGGACGTCCGCCAGCGCGGTGAACGCGGCTTCGTGGGCGCGGCGGCGGGCGGTGTCGCGGCCGAACACCTCACGGGTGACGGCGGCGAGTTCGGCGGCCGGCGTGTGCAGGTCGAGGCGGCTGGCACGCGCCACCTCGTCGCTCCAGCCGGCGGGCACCGCGCCGGTGCCGCCGAGCGCGCCGGCGATGGCGCCGCTCATCGTGGCGATCGAGTCGCAGTCCCGCCCGTAGTTCACCGATCCGAGGACGGCCGGCTCGAACGAGCCGCCCGCCACCAGCAACATGCCCAGTGAGACCGGCAGTTCCTCGATGGAGTGCAGCCGGGACGGACGCCGCGCGCCGAGCGACGGCTCGCGGTAGCGGGGCCCGACCGTGTCGAACGGGGCGACTGCCTCGCGCAGCGGCACCAGCGCCTCCTCCCAGTCGTCGAAGCCGGTGGCGCGCTCGCACACCGCCTCGATCGCGGCGCGGGTGCCGTCCTTGGCGAGCGCCAGCGCCGCCTCGACCACGGAGGTGGCCGTCGCGCCCGGCGTGAACGCCGCGGCGACCGCGGCGGCGAACACCCCGGCGGCCTCCCGCCCGTAGGAGGACTGGTGCGGCGCGGCCACCTCCAGCGCCTCGGCGTAGGCGGCCGCGGGGTTCCCGGCGTTGACCACGCCGACCGGCGCCATGTACATCGCGGCACCGCAGTTGACGATGTTGCCGACGCCCGCCTCGCGCGGGTCGACGTGGCCGTAGTGCAGCCGCGCCACGATCCACTTCTCGGCCAGGAAGATCCGCTGGAGTGGAAGTGCCTCGGCCTCCAGTTCCGGAATCCACCGGGGTGTGCCGATCAGGTCGGGCACGAGGTGGTCGGCCACGCTGTACGCGTCGAGGTGGTCGCGGACCGTGGTGTAGACCCGCACCAGCGCGTGCGTCATGAGGGTGTCGTCGGTGACGTGCCCGTCACCCTTGTGGTAGGGCGCGATCGGGCGCGCGGTGCGCCACTCCTCGTGGAACGGGCCGACGATGCCGCGCACCCGGCCGCCGTGCCGCTCGGTGATCTGCTCGGGCGTCCAGCCCTCGACCGGGCCGCCGAGGGCGTCGCCGACAGCGGCACCGACGAGGCAGCCGGTGATGCGGTCCTCCAGCGTGAGTTTCATTTGCTTCCGGGTCCTTCCGTGACGGGCGTGGCGGGGGCGGTCGGTGCCAGAGGCGCCGGGGTGGGCGGGGTGGGCGGGACGGCGGGGGAGGCGCCCCGCGCGGCGGCGGGCGGGGCGTACGGATCGGCGTCGGGTTCGACCCCGGCCAGGCGCCCGGCGAGGTCCACGAGGTCGGTTCCGGCCAGCCGCGGCAGCGCGCAACCGGCCAGCGTCCGGCAGGTCTCCCGCCACGAGGCGGGCAGCTTCGCGGCGCCGGCCAGGGCGCCGGCGAGCGCGCCGGCCAGGGCGGGCGCGGAGTCCGCCACCCGGGACAGGCAGGCCGCGGACGGCACCGCCTCCTCGACCGCGCCGTCGGCGGCCAGTACCAGGGCGAGCGCCACCGGCACCGTCTCCGCGGCGGCGATGCCGTAGCTGTAGACGTGGTCCACGATCTGGTGCTCCAGCAGCGGGACCAGGCCGAACGCCTGGGCGTGGCCGCCGGGTTCGGCGGCGCGCGCGGCCCTGGCAAGCGCGACCGCGTGCTCGGCGTTGCGGGAGATCTCCGAGCCGGCCGGCAACTCGCGCAGCGCGGCCCGGACGCAGTCGGCCGCGGGAGCACCGGCCAGCGCGAGCGAGACCGCCGCGGCCATCGCCCGGGCGCCGTGCACCCCGTCCTCGTCCTGCGTGTAGCGGGCGTCGTACTCCGCGAGGTCGGCGGCGGCGGCCGGGTCGCCCGGGTGCACCACGGCCAGCACGCAGGCGCGCCCGCAGGCGGCGTCGTCGAAGAAGTGCGGGTTGTCGTGACCGGTGGCGGGCGGGCGCAGCCCCGTCGCCAGGTTGCCGAGCCCGGCGCGCACGGAGATGCGGGCGCGCAGCGGGATCACCGCGGACTCCACCTCCGACGCCCGGGCCGCCGCGGTGGAGATCTCCGCGGCCAGCGACATCCAGGCCAGGTCCACCGCGGCCCGCACCCGGCGGTCACGGCTCAGGTCGCTCAGCTGCGCACCGCGCGCGGACAGCACCGACTCGGCGGTGAACGCCGCCCATTCGGCGTCGTCCGACGGCCCCAGCCGCAGCGGCTCGGGCGGCTGGTTCAGCGCGATCGGCACCGGCAGGGTGGTGGTCGCGTTCTGCTCGGCGAAGGTGTCCAGCTCGCGGGTCAGTCGCCGGGTCCACTCCGGCATTCGCGCGGCCCGGTGCCGCGCCGCCGGCCAGCCGGCGGCGTCGCCCGCGGCGAGGCCGAGCAGCAGCCCTTCGACGCGGTCGCGCGCCACGCAGTCCGAGGGCGTCCGCGCCTGCGTCCGGGTCTGCGCCTGTGCCTGTGTCAGGGCCTGCGCGCCGTGCGGGGCCTGCGCGGGGACCGCCTCCTGCCCGGTACGGGGGGTCATGACGCCACCTGGTGGGCCGCGCCGGCGACCGGCTCCTCGGGGGCGAGCAGGTCGGCGATGTCGCGGACGTGGTAGCCCGCCATCGACGGCAGGCAGCTTCCGGTGACCGGCTTGATCGCGTCCGACCAGCGCGCGGGGATCGCGCCCAGGCCGCCGAGGGTGCCGGCGAGCGCGCCCGCGACGGCGGCGGTGGTGTCGGCGTCGCGGCCCATGTTGACCGCGGTGAGCACTGAGCCGGTGAAGTCGCCGCCGGCCAGGGCGAACGCGCCGAAGGCGAGGCCGACCGCCTCGGGTGCGAGGTCGGTCCAGGGGTAGCCGCCGATGACGACGGCCGAGCGCAGCGCGCGCTCGCGGTCCAGCACGCTCAGCGTCGGGTCGAGCCGCACCCGGCGGGCCACGGTCACCGCGCGCCGCAGCGAGCGGGCGGTCCAGGAGTCCTCGGGCACCACGGACAGCGCGGCGGTGATCACGGCGGTGCAGTCCCCGCCGGTCATCGCCGCGGCCACTCCGGCCGCGACCGCCTGGCCGCCGTAGATCCCCTCGCCCTCATGGCTGACGGTCCCGTCGATCGCCACCAGCCGGGCGGCCTCGGCGGGGCGGCCCGCGGCGAACACGCCGTAGGGCGCCGCGCGCATCGCCAGACCGTCGCTCCACGCGTGCCGGTGCTGGGCGGTGATGGGTGAGGCCAGGCCTCGGCGCAGGTTCTCCAGGGTGCCGCGCTCGCTGAACCCGGCGCCGCGGAACGCCCCTTCGTCGCGGTCGGCGATCCACACGTGCCAGGCCGCCTCGACGTCGCCGGTGGTGAGCGCGGCGCCGTAGCGGGCGAGCAGCAGCCCGGAGAGGATGGCGTACTCGGTGTCGTCGGTGCCCGCCGGGTCCTCGCTGACGAAGTCCTCGATACGGCCCCAGCGCCGGCGGATCTGCGACGGCTTCATGTTCTCGGCCGGCGCCCCGAGGGCGTCGCCGACGGCCAGCCCGGTGAGCGCGCCGCGCGCGTGGTCACGGGAGCTGCCGGGGACGGGACGCGGGCGGCCGGTGCCGCCCGGTGGAGGGGCGAGGGCGGTGCCGGTGGCGCCCGGTGCGGTGGGTGCACCGGAGGGACCGCTTGCGTCAGAGGCGCTGGGTGAGGCGGGAGTTGTGCTCATGCCGTGCCATTTCCTGGTGAGTACTGCTGCGTGGAGCGTGGGTTGGGTGCCCTGCGGATGCGGGCCCCGGGCGGCGGGCGCGGCGGCCGGAGCGCTCTGCGGAACACGGTGTGCGGACTCCTCGGGTGTGGATACGGATCCGGAGAGGGAGCGGATACGGGTCGTGGGGCGGGGGCCGGAGGGGCGCGCCCGGCGTACGGGCGCGCCCCGCGGCGTCATTCCCGGTAGCGCTCGAAGACCCGGTTGCCGTCGCGGACCAGCTTTCCGCGCAGCGAGTCGAGCCCTATCGCGCCGCTGTAGTACTGCTGGAGCGCCGGCGTGGCGATCTTGTCCGACCACTCGGGGTACCCGCGCGAGCCGAGCGCGGGTGACGCGGTCAGATGGCTGGCCAGCGCCATGCCGGTGCTCCACCCGAGCTTGGTGGTGGTCAGCGACGGGTCGCGGAGCGCGGCGGTGCCGGTCGGCGGCATCCAGTCGCCCTGCGCGAGCTGCACCAGGTGCGGGGTCTGCGTCATGAAGTCGATGAACTCCACCGCTGCCTGCTGGTGCTTGCAGGACTTCGCCACCGACAGGGTCTGCGGGCTGACCCCCTGGGCCCGCCCGCCGTCGGGCGCGTGCGTGCCGACCGGCAGCGGCAGGGTGACCCAGTCGAAGTTCTTGGGAGCCTGCTGCTGGATCTGCTGCCGGTAGGAGAAGTCCAGCGGCAGCATGGCGTACCGCCCGGCGAAGAAGCCGGGCAGGACGTCGCCGCCGCCGAGCGCCAGCGCGCTGGACGGCGCGGACCGGTCGGTCCTCACCTGCCGGCGGACCATCTCGGCGAAGGCCGAGTCGGCGGTGCCGAACCGCACCTCGGTGTGGCCGCTGCCCTCGTCCTTGTAGAGGATGCGGCCGCCGGTGGTCAGCGACAGGTTCAGCGTCACGGACACCGGCGAACTCATCGGCCAGGCCGTGCCGTACCGCTCGGCGGAGCCGCCGCCGTGGTGGGACAGCTCCCGGCAGATGTCCTCGAACTCCTGCCAGGTCCACGGGTGCGTGTCGTCCGGCAGCCGTACGCCCGCCTTGACCAGCAGCGTCCGGTTGGCGATCAGCACCCGCGGCTCCTGGAGGAACGGCACGCCGTACACCCCGCCGTTGAACCGCGCGGTGTCCCAGGTGGCCTGCGGGATGCGGCTCTTCAGGCCGGCGGGCAGCAGGTCCGTCAGGTCGGCGAGGTAGCCGCCGAACCCGAAGTCGGTGAGGTCGATCCCCTCGTCGTGGATGATGTCCGGCGCGGCCCCGCCCTCGAAGGAGGTCAGCAACTGGTCGTGGACGTCGTCCCAGCTGCCCTGGACGTAGCGGACCTGCACCTCGGGGTGTCGCTGGTTCCACTGCGCGACCAGGGCCTTGTTCGCCTTCACCGACTCCGTCTGCCAGGCCAGCGACAGGAAGTCCAGCCGCGGCACGCCCGAGCCGGCGGAGGAGCCGCAGGCCGACAGCAGCGACCCGGAGCCGGCCACCGCGGCGGTGGCCGCGGCGCCGGTCAGAAAGGTACGGCGGCGCATCAGCCCTTCACCGCCCCGGTCATCATGCCGCCGACCAGGCGGCGCTGCAGCAGCGCGAAGAACAGCAGGCTGGGCAGGGTGGCCAGCACCGACGCGGCGGCGAGCGGGCCGAGGTCCGCGGCGCCCTCGGCGCCCAGGAAGTGGGTCAGGATCACGGACATCGTCTGCTTCTCCGGGGACTTGAGCAGGACCAGGCCGAAGAAGAACTCGTTCCACGCGGTGACGAAGGAGAACATCAGCGTGGCCACCAGGCCCGGGGTCAGCAGCGGCAGCACCACGCTGCGCAGCGTGCGGGCGCGGCTGCACCCGTCGATCGCGGCGGCCTCCTCCAGCGAGACCGGCACCGCCTTGACGTAGCCCTGGAGCATCCACAGAGCGAACGGCAGCGTCCACACCACGTAGACCAGGCCGAGGCCGAGCCGGGAGTCGACCAGGTGCAGGTTCTTCAGCACCATGAACAGCGGGATGATGATCAGCACCAGCGGGAACATCTGGCTGACCAGGATCCAGCCGGTGCCGGCCCGGCTGACCAGCGACCGGAAGCGCACCATCACGTACGCCGCGGGCACCGCGATCGCCACCGACACGACCGCGGAGATCCCGGCCACCATCAGGCTGTTGAGGGCCGCGTGCAGCAGCGGCTGCTCGTCGAACGCGGTGCGGAAGTTGTCCAGCGTCGGGTGCTTGGGCAGCCAGGTCGGGTGCACCGAGCCGAGTTCCTGCGGGGACTTGAAGGCGGTCGACACCAGCCACAGCAGCGGGAAGGCGAGGAAGACCACGTAGCAGAGCAGCGCGAGGTACTGCCCCGCGCGCCCGGCCCGGCGGCGGGCCTTGCGACGTCCGGCGCCCGCGGACGCCGGGGGAGCGGGTGCGGCGGTCACGCCGGCCGCGTCGGTCGCGCTCATGACTCGTCCTCCTTCAGGCGGTTGCGCAGGAACACGGCCAGCAGCACGGCGATCACCGCGACCATCACCAGGCCCATGGCCGCCGCGTAGCCGAACTGGCCGTAGCGGAAGGCCTCGTCATAGGCGAAGAGCATCGGCAGCTCGGTCTTGCCGCCGGGTCCGCCACTGGTCAGCACGTAGACCAGGCCGAAGGAGTTGAAGTTCCAGATGAAGTTCAGCGCGGTGATGGACAGCACCACCGGCTTGAGGGTCGGCCAGGTCACGGTGGTGAACCGGCGCCACAGCCCGGCGCCGTCCAGGCTCGCGGCCTCGTGCAGTTCCAGCGGGACGTTCTGCAGGCCGGCCAGCAGCACCACGGTGGTCTGCGGCATGCCCGCCCACACGCCCACCACGATCACCGCGGGCAGCGCGAGCGACAGGCTCGACAGCCAGTCGGTGGTGCCGTCGGTCAGATGCAGGTGGTGCAGCGTGTTGTTGAGGATGCCGGCGTCCGGGTTGTAGACCAGCCGCCACATGATGCCGACCACCACCTCGGGCATCGCCCAGGGCACCAGGGCCAGCGTCCGGGCCAGCCAGCGCAGCCGCAGGTTCTGGTTGAGCAGCAGCGCCAGGCCCAGCGACATCAGGAACTGGAGCACGGTGACGCACACCGCCCACAGCAGGCCGATCCGGAACGACTGCCAGAACAGCGAGTCGAGCCTGAGGTCCTTGAAGTTGGCGATGCCGTTGAAGGACGTGGCGTGGGTGACGCCGGACTGGGCGTCGGTGAAGGCGAGCGCGATCCCGTACAGCAGCGGGCCCACGCTCAGCACCAGCACCGGGATCAGCGCCGGCAGCAGCAGGAACCAGCCGTCCTTGTCCAGACCGAGCACCTTGCGCCGCGCGGCGGTCGAACGCGGCGGGGGAGTGCCCGCGCCCCGCCCGGTGCCGCGCCGCAGCCGCAGCGTCGCCCCGGCGCTCACGACGCACTCACCGATGCGGATGCGGACGTGGCGGTAGTTCCTGAGCCGGCGCCGCGACGGCGCCCCGGATCGGGATCGGGATGGGCCCGGGGATCGGAAGCGCGGTCGCGGTCGTGGTCGTAGTCCGGCTGGTCGTACGCAGTGGAGCCGCGTACGACCAGCCGGGCCGCGACGGTCTCGCACCGCACGTCGTGGTCCTCGCCGTCCAGCCGGGACAGCAGCATCTCGGCGGCGATCCGGCCGCGTTCGGCCGAGCCGAGGTCCACGCTGGTCAGCGCGGGGTGGCTGGCCCGGGCCAGCTCGCTGTTGTCCATGCCCGCCACCGCCAGATCCTCGGGTATCCGCAGGCCCCGGTCGTGGGCGGCGTGCACCGCGCCCAGCGCGAGCTGGTCGTTGGCGCAGAAGACGCTGTCGATGCCGGGGGCGGCGTCCAGCAGCCGGTGCATCGCCGCGGCGCCCGCGCTGATGTCGAACTCGGTGGTGACGGTGAGCGCCGGGTCGTGCTCCAGGCCGGCCTCGGCCAGCGCGGTGCGGTAGCCGAGGCTGCGGTTGCGTCCCGGCACGGTGTCCGCCGGGCCGTTGATGAAGGCGGTCCGGCGCCGCCCGCTCGCCAGCAGGTGCCGCATCGCGAGCAGCGTGCCGGACACCGAGTCGGCGCGCACGCTGTCCACCGGTGCCTCGTCGGGCAGCGACCCGATCACCACCACCGGCCGCGCCGCGGCGGCCATGACGTCCAGGTGCTCGCCGGTCACCCGGATCGGCACCAGGATCAGCCCGTCGCTGGTGCGGTCGGCCAGGCTGCGCACGACGTCCAGCTCGTCCTCGGCGACGGCGTCGGTGGAGTGCAGCAGCAGACGGTAGCCCAGCGGCTTCGCGGTCGCCTGTATCTGGCGGACCATCGAGACGTAGACGGGGTTCCCCACGTCGGGCATCGCGAAGGTGAGCTGCCGGGTGCGGCCGCCCTTGAGTGACCTGGCCACGCCGTTGGGCACGTAGCCGAGTTCCGCGGCGGCCTGTTCGACCCGCCGGACCGTGTTGGGGCGGGCGCCGTGCCCGTTCAGCACCCTCGACACCGACGCGATCGAGACCCCGGCCCTGGCGGCGATGGTCTCGACGGTCGGCGGTCCGGCGGCCGAAGTCGTCATGATCGTCCTTTCTGCTGAACCGGCAACCGAACTGTAAACGTTTACAGTTCGCTCCTGACAAGCCCCTCTCGGGGAGTGGTTTCCGACATGTTGCGCGGATGTTTCGTTGATCGTCAATGAGATGTGGTCTGAATCACACGCATGAGGGAGGCGCTGTCACGCGGCCGACTGACCGTCACCTACGCTGCGCGCGGATCAGCGTCTCGCCCGCGGGGGTGCGGTAGTAGAGCACCGACCGCCCCGCGCGGCGGCGTTCGACCAGCCGCGCGGCGAGCAGGATCTTCAGGTGGCGGCCCACCGAGCCGAGCCCCTGGCCGGTGAGGGCGACGAGCTGGGTGGTGCTCTTCGGGCTGTCCAGCAGCGTCAGCACCGCCGCCCGGACCGGCCCGAGCAGCGCGCCCAGCGCTTCGGGCGCGGACCGCACACCTGTGTCGAGCAGGGCGCCGGAGCACGGGTACACCACGGCGTAGCAGGCACGGCCGCCGGGCGCGGGGTGGTGGCCCCGCTCGCTGAGCGCGTCCTGATCAGGCTGATCCGACTGGTCGGGCTGGTCCGGCTGATCCGTGTCCTCGTTCGCCTCCGGGCCCGGCACCTGGCCGCCGGGCAGGTTCCAGCTGACCCAGCCGCGTGCCTGGGTGACCGGCACGAACACCATCCGCGCGCCGGACAGTTCGCGCGGCGGCCGGTCGTACGCGTTGATCTGCAGCCGGTTCCCGCCGAGCCAGCGCATGCCGGGCCGCATGTCGGCGACGGCCGCGGCCCAGCCGCCCCGGCCCAACTGCCCGGTGCGCGCCACCATGTCGGCCTCGATGACGCGCCGCCTGCGCGCCCAGTCCGGGCGTACCGCCTCCCGCCAGAGCCACTCCAGCAGGTCGGCGCTCCGGCCGGCCAGGTCGGTGCGGTCGGCCAGCGCGCCGGGCAGCGGCCCGTCCAGCGTCACCGCGAGGTCCGTACGGACGCGCGCGGCCGGGACCTCGCGCACCTGCGCCAGCTCGCGCCGGAAGAGGGCGTCCCCGGCCGCCCCGCCCCCGTCGCGGTCCGCCCCGGCGTCGTCGTCCCCCGGTGCCGGAATGAGGTAGTCGGCGATCCAGCGCGGGCCCAGGGCGGCGCGCACCAGCAGCGCGGTGATCGGGTCGGCGGCCAACCGCGCGCGGTAGGCGGGCAGATGGGTGTGCAGCCAGGCGCGCTCGACCGGGTGTGCGGCGCTCTCGGCGGCCAGCGAGATCAGGCAGGCGGTGGTCTCGGCGAGCGGCGACACCACGAAGCGGCTGCCCGCCAGGGTGTCCGCGCTGACCTCCCACCAGCCCATGGTTTCTCCTCCCCGCGAAAGATTAACCCCGGGCCCGGGTCCGCCCCGACGCTTCGGTCATGCGCTCCTACCGACAGCTCTTCGCGACCCCGGAGTTCGCCCCGCTCTTCGCGACCTCCTCGGTACAGGTGGCCGCCCAGACGGTCAGCGGGCTGGCCCTCAGCATCCTGGTCTACGGCAGCACCGGCAGCCCGCTGCTGGCCGCGCTCGCCATGTTCGGCCCCTGCCTGGCCCAGGTGGCCGGCGCGGCCACGCTGCTGTCGGCGGCGGACCGGTTGCCGCCGCGCGCGGCGACGGCCGGGCTTGCCCTGGTCTTCGCGGTCGCCACCGCCGCCCAGGCGGTGCCGGGCCTGCCGGTCGGGGCGGCCTTCGCGATCCTGCTCGCCGAGGGGCTGGTCGGCTCGCTCGGCGGCGGTGTCCGCTACGGGCTGCTCAACGAGATCCTGCCCCGCGACGGTTACCTGCTGGGCCGCTCGGTGCTCAACATGTCCGTCGGCGCCCTGCAGATCGTCGGGTTCGCCGCGGGCGGCGCGCTGGTCGCCGTGCTCTCCGCGCGCGGCACCCTCCTGGTGTCCGCCGCCCTCTACCTCGCCGCCGCGGCCGTCGCCCGGTACGGCCTCGGCCCGCGCCCGCCGCGCGCCGCCGACCGGGCCTCCCTCGGCCGTACCCTGCGGACGAACGCGCTGCTCTGGTCCTCCCGGCCCCGCCGGGCGGTCTACCTCGCGCTGTGGGTCCCCAACGGCCTGATCGTCGGCTGCGAGTCGCTCTACGTCCCCTACGCACCCGACCACGCCGGACTGCTCTTCGCCTGCGCCGCCCTCGGGATGCTCGCGGGCGACACCCTCACCGGCCGCTTCGTGCCGCGCCGGGTGCGGGAACGGCTCGGCGCGCCACTGCGGTTGCTGCTGGCCGCGCCCTACCTCGTGTTCGCCGTCCACCCCGTGCTCCCGCTCGCGCTGGCCGCGGTCGTCCTCGCCTCGGTCGGCTACTCCGCCGGACTGCTCCTCCAGGAGCGCCTGATGGACCTCACCCCCGAGGAACTGGGCGGGCACGCGCTGGGGCTGCACTCCTCGGGGATGCTCACCATGCAGGGGGTGGGCGCCGCCCTCGCCGGGGGCGTCGCCCAGTGGCTGTCCCCGGCCGCCGCGATGTCCGTGATGGCCGCCGCGTCCGTCGCCGTCACCCTCTGCCTCGCCCCGTCCCTGCGGTTCCGCGGCGCCCGGTCCGCCGCGGCGGCCCCGGCCCCGGCGGATGCCGCGGCCTGAGTACCCGTACTCAGGCCCCGCTGCCGCGCGAGGAGGACGATCGCAGAAGCCACGACACGGGGGTGGGTGGGATGTGGATCCTGTGGGGCCTCTTCGGGGTCGCGCTCCTCTGCGACCTCGCCGTCCGGGTCTTTTTCGTCCACCTGGTCCGGCTCTCCCGCCGCGGCGTGTCGGGCACGGAGATCATCGCGGAGGCGCTGGCCCCGGTCCTGCGTGCGGTGCTCGCGCTGCGGCTCGCGGGGATCGCCGCCGCCTTCCTGCTGGCGGCGGGCAGCGGCGGGGCCGGTTCGGTGGTGGTCCTGGGCGTCGGCTGCCTGTGGAGTGCCGTGACCGTGGCGGAGATCGTGCCGCTGGTGCGCGGCGGGTGGCGGAGCCGGCATCCGCGGGGGTAGCCCGAGCGGGGCGGGGGCGGCCGGCGCGCCCCCGGGTCGGCAGGCCGTCAGGGGCGGTCTGCTACCTCCTCGGGTGACTGGTGCGGCTCGCGTCCGTGCCAGTCGAGGCAGACCACCATCGCGTCGTCCTCGGGTTCGGGGGAGCCGCGGTGCGTGGTGAGCTCGCGCAGGACGGCGCGGGGCACCTGGGCGGGAGGCAGCAGCCGGGTGCTGGTGATCGCGCGGGCGAGCGCGCGGTCGCTGTAGCGCTCGCCGGCCGGCGACAGCACGTCGTACACGCCGTCGCTGACGAAGAGCAGCCGGTCGCCGCTCTCCAGCCGCAGGTGCTGCGTGGTGTAGACGGTGTCCTCGAACATGCCGAGCGGGAGCTGGGCCTCCAGCGGGATCGGCTCGACCTTCCGGGCGCGCAGCCGCCACACCTTGGGCGAGCCGGCGTCGATGACCTCGACCTCCCCGGTGGCCAGTTCGAACCGCAGCAGCAGCGCGGCGAGGTGCGCCCGGCCGGAGTAGTGCCCGTACACGGCCTGGTCGCCGAGGAACGCCTGGTCGGCAAGGGACAGGTCGGCGCGCCGGGCGTTGCGCAGCGCGTGCACCGCGAGGCTGGTGAGCAGCGCCGCCTCGACGCCCTCGCCCATGCCGTTGGTGACGGTGAGCGTCAGGTGGTTCCCGGACGCCGTCCAGTCGAAGTTGTCGCCGTGGATGGCGTACGCCGGCTCCAGGCCGCCGCCGATGTCGTACTCCGGCCGGGAGCAGGAGCGGGCGGGGAGCAGCTCCCACTGCATCTCGGCGGCGAGGGTGAGCCGCTCCGCCCGGCGTGCCTGGCGGTACAGGTCGGTGTCCCGCTCGGCGACGAAGATCTCGTGCCCCAGCACCTCGGCCAGCTCGGCCAGTTCCGGCTCGGCGGCCAGGTCGTACGCCTCCTCGGGGAACCGCACCGACAGCACGCCGACCCGGTCGCCGCGCACGCTGATCGGCAGGTACGCGGTGAGCACTCCGGTGCGCCGGTCGGTCTCGGTGTGCACGCGCTGGGCGCCGAAGGCGCGGCCGGCCGGGCTGGAGTGGATCGGCAGCGGGTCGGTGGAGGTCGGAGCCGCTCGCACAGGTTGCAGTATGGTCAGGGCGTAGTCGGCCATGAGCAGGTCGACGTCGACGGCCGCGTAGTACGTGACGAGCGCGCCCCGGGCCGCCGCGAGAAGTGCGTGGGGTGCGGCGCCGCGCAGTTCGCGCTCCGCAGCCGTGAATCTGTCCACCGGTCGGTTACCGCCTGTTCGAGAGTAGGGAAGCCGAAAAGAAGGAGGAGGGACATCTGTGCCCCGGCGACTGACAAGGCAGTTGGGAAGTGCCACAGTTGAGGGCATGCGTTCCGGGATCTCCTCCAGCGGAGACCGCGACGCCGCCGCCCACGCGGCCCGCGAGGTGATCGAGCTACTCGAAGTGCTGTGGACCCAGGACCGGGACCTGACCTCGACGGCCCCGGTGTCCGCGTCGCAGTTGAAGGTGCTCTACGTGCTGGACCGCGACCGGGGGATCAATCTGCGCACGCTCGGCGAGTTGCTGGGTTCGGCGCCGTCGTCGGTCAGCCGGATGTGCGACCGGCTGCACGCGGTGGGCTTCATCGAGCGCTCGCTCAGCTCCGCCAGCCGCCGCGAGCTGGAACTGCGCCTGTCGGTGCGCGGGGAGAGCTACCTCGCGGAGCTGCGCGCCCGCCGCGAGGCGTCCTTGCTGCAGATCATCTCCGCCATGCCGCCCGCCGAGCGGGTCGCCCTGGTGGCGGGCCTGAACGGTTTCCGTTCCGCGATGGCCGACCTGGCCCCCCGCGAGGACGGCCCGCCGCAGAGCGGAGCGGTGGAGACCGCGTAGCCGGGTCGGTGACGGTCCGGTCCGCGGCCGCGTGGCGAGCGCGGGACGAAGGATCACCATCCGGCTGCCTCCTGGCCTCGATAGCGTCGGCGCCTTCCGGCCGAACGGACCTGACGTACGGGCGGGTGCTGTCGCAGCGGACCGCTCCCGGGAGATCACCTCCGGAAACGGCGGAGACGCTCTCGGCCACCGTGTGCCCCGTCGCCGGCCCGCCATGCCTGCGAGCCGCCGTCGCGGTGCAGGGAGGCGCACCCGGTCCGGCGGGGAAGGAGCGCCGTCGCGGCCTCCTCGACGGTGTCGAAGACCGGCAACAGGTCGCGGATGCCCGCGACGTGCAGCAGGCGCTCCACCCACGCGGTGGGCCGCACCACTGCCACGGCGGTCTCCCGCCGGGTCCGCATCAGCAGGTTCAGCGTGCTGGAGTCGCAGAACGACACCTGGCTCATGTCGAAGAGCACCGGCGTCCCGCCGTGCCGGAGCGCCTCGGCCACCTGGTGCCGCACCGGCGTGATGCCGTCGAGGTCGATCTCGCCGCGCAGCACCAGCACCCAGACGCCGCCCAGGGGGTAGGAGGCGGCCACACCGTTCTCCGACGGCATGCGGTCGGGGTTGTCGCACGCTTCCGGAATTGTTGCCATGCGGCAACTATGCCGTACGGCGTCACCCCGCGTCACGGCGAGGCGGTCGTCCGCGCGCCGCGCACCGCCGCGCGACCTGCGTCGGACCGCCTCGCGCACGGCTCAGCAGATGCGGGGCAGTTGCTCGCCGATGGGCAGGTCGACGACCCGGGTGCCGCCCAGGCCGGTCCGCGCGACGACCATCCCCGGGTGGTCGGGCACCGCCTCGCCGATCACGCAGGCCTGCGTGCCCAGCGGGTGCGCCCGCATCGCCGCGAGTACCGCGTCGGCGTGCTCGCGCGGCACAAAAGCGACCAGTTTGCCCTCGTTTGCGACATACCAGGGGTCCAGGCCGAGGATCGCGCACGCGTTGGCGACCTCCGGCGGCACGGGGACCGCGCGCTCCCGGACCACCACCCCCGCGCCGCTCGCTGCCGCGATCTCGTTGAGGGACGCCGCCAGCCCGCCGCGGGTGGGGTCGCGCAGGACGTGCAGATCGGGCGTGACCGCGAGCATGGCGTCGACCAGGCCGCCGAGCGGCGCGCAGTCGCTCTCGATCTCGACGCCGAACTCCAGGCCCTCGCGCACGCTCATGATCGCCACGCCGTGCACGCCGAGCGGACCGCTGACGATCACCACGTCGCCGGGCACCACCCGGTCCGGGCGCAGGTCCACCCCGGGCGGGATGAGGCCGATTCCCGCGGTGTTGATGTAGACGCCGTCGCCGTGGCCGGCCTCGACCACCTTCGTGTCCCCGGTGGCGATCTCGACGCCCGCGGCGCGTGCGGCCGCGCCCATCGCCCGCGCGACCCGCGCGACGACGGGCATCTCGACCCCCTCCTCCAGGATGAACCCGCAGGACAGGTAGGCGGCCCGCGCGCCGCTCATCGCGAGGTCGTTGACGGTGCCGTTCACCGCGAGGTCGCCGATGCTGCCGCCGGGGAAGAACAGCGGCCGCACCACGAAGGAGTCGGTGGAGAACGCCAGCCGCGCGCCGCCGAGGGTCACCGCCGCCGCGTCGCCGAGCTGCCGCAGCACCTCGCCGCCGAAGGCGGGCGCGAAGACGTGCTCGACCAGTTCCGCCGACATCGCGCCGCCCCCGCCGTGCCCCATCACCACCCGCGGCTGGTCGCGCAGCGGCGCCGGACAGCTCCACGCCATCAGGTCCGGGACGGGCCCGGCGGGAGTTCCCGGGACGATGGGGGTCACCGGGCCGCCGGGAGCGCCGGGCGCGGGAGCGGACGGCTCCGGCACGGAGGGCGCCGGTGCGCCCGGTCCGGGGACGCCCGGTCCGGGGACGCCCGGTCCTGGGACGGCGGGTTCGGGTACGGAGGGTGCCGGTGCGTGCGGCTCGGGTACGGACGGTGCCGCCGGGTCCGGGGAGTTCGGCCGGTCCTCCCGGGTCTCGCGTGCGCGGGTCGTCTCAGCCAACGGGGCTCGCCTCCTTGCGGGCGGGGGCGGTGTCGAGCCGCCGGTAGAGGTAGTACGCGGCGCACGCGCCCTCGCTGGAGACCATCGTGGCGCCCAGCGGGTTGCGCGGCGTGCAGGTGGTGCCGAAGGCCGCGCACTCGTGCGGCTTGATCAGCCCCTGGAGCACCTCGCCGGCCCGGCAGGCCGCCGGCTCCAGGGTGTGGATGCCGGTCACCGCGAAACGGTGCTCCGCGTCGAACTCCCGGTAGCGCGACGACAGTCGCCACCCGCTGTCCGGGATCACGCCGATCCCGCGCCACGCCCGGTCGCCGACCTCGAAGACGTCGGCGAGCATCGCCTGCGCGGCGGGGTTGCCCTCGTCCCGCACCGCGCGCGGGTAGGCGTTCTCGACCCGGTGCTCCCCGCGTTCGAGCTGCGCGACGGTGCGGCGGACGCCCTCCAGGATGTCCAGGGGCTCGAATCCGGTGACCACGATGGGCACCCGGTGCCGCTCGGCGAGGGACGGGTACTCGCCGGTGCCCATCACGCTGCACACGTGCCCCGCGGCGAGGAAGCCCTGCACCCGGCAGTCCGGCGAGCGCATGATCGCCTCGATCGCCGGGGGGACCCGGACGTGCGAGACCAGCATGCTGAAGTTGCGGATGCCGAGCCTGCGGGCCTGGTACACCGTCATCGCGTTGGGCGGTGCGGTGGTCTCGAAGCCGATGCCGAAGAAGACCACTTCCTGGCGCGGGTTCTGCTGGGCGATCCGCAGCGCGTCCAGCGGCGAGTACACCACCCGCACGTCGCCGCCCTCGCCGCGCACCCGGAACAGGTCCCGGTCGGTGCCGGGCACCCGCAGCATGTCGCCGAAGGAGCAGAAGATCACCCCGGGCCGCGACGCGATCTCCAGTGCCTTGTCGATCACCTCCAGCGGGGTGACGCACACCGGGCAGCCCGGGCCGTGGATCAACTCGACCTTGTCGGGCAGCAGTTGGTCGATGCCGTGCCGGATGATGGTGTGCGTCTGGCCGCCGCACACCTCCATCAGCGACCAGGGCCGGGTCACGGTGGCCGCGATGTCGTCGAGCAGCCGGCGGGCCAGCTCGGGGTCCTGGAACTCGTCGATGTACTTCACTGCCGAACCTCCTGCGGTACCGGCCGGCCCTCCGCGGGACCGGCCGCGCTGTCCTCGTCCCGGGTCCGGTCCCCGCCCCGCGACCCGTCCGCGCCGTCCGCGCGGTGCGCTCCGTCCGGCCCGTCTGCGTTCCGCGCCTCGTCCTCGCCGGCCCACGGGTGGTCCGCACCCGCGGCTGCCGCCTCCCAGGGGTCGCCGAACTCCTCCTGGAGCAGCCCGAGCGTGGCGAACAGCTCCAGGGTCTGCCGCGCGGACTCCTCGTCCAGGCGCTGCAGCGCGAAGCCCACATGCACGATCGCGTACTCGCCGACCTGGAGGTCCGGCAGGTACTCCAGGCACACCTCCTTGATCACGCCGCCGAAGTCGACGCTGGCCATCCGGGTGCCGTCCCGGTCCTCGATCTCCAGCACTCTGCCGGGCACCGCCAGGCACATGGGGCTCTCCTCGCTCGAAAGGGGTGTGATCCGCGGGGTGTTCGGTGGTCTCGGGGGTCGTCGCGCCCGGGGGCGCGGGAGTGCGCAGTGCGCGGGGCCGGCGCGCTCAGCCGGCGGGTCGCGTCGTGGCGGTCGCCGCCCGCGCGGCGACCATCAGCTGGCCGAGGGCCAACCCCCCGTCGTTGGGCGGTACATGGCGGTGCCGCAGCACCGTGAAGCCGTCCGCGCGCAGCGAGGCGGCGCACGCCGAGGACAGCAGCGCGTTCGCGAACACCCCGCCGGTCAGGGCGACGGTGGTCAGGCCATGCCGCTCGCGTGCGGCCGTGCACCAGGCGCCCACCAGCGCGGCCACCGCCCGGTGGAAGCGGGCCGCGACGAGTGCGGGGGCGGTGCCTGCGCGCACGTCGGCGGCCACCGCGGCCAGCACCGGCCCGGGGTCCGCGACGAGTTCGGCGCCGGCCCGGGAGTCGTGCTCGGCCCGCAGCGCGAACGCGTACCCCGGCCCGTCGTCACCCTCGGGTGCGCACATGGCTGCGGCCTCCCACTCCATGGCCGCCTGTGCCTCGTACTCCGCCAGGTGGCACACCCCGGCCAGGGACGCGACGGCGTCGAACAGCCGCCCCATGCTGGAGGTCGGCACGCAGTTCAACCCGAGGTCCAACTGCCGGTCGAGAAGGTGGAGTTCGTCCGGCGGGCAGGCAGCGGTGCAGGGCAGGTCGGCGTCCCAGGGCAGGCCGGCGGCCCGCAGATGGGCCAGTGCCATCCGGTACGGGCGGCGTACGGCCGCGTCGCCGCCCGGCAGCGGGACGTAGCCGAGCCGCCCGAACCGGCGGTGGCCGTCGTAGTCGGCGAGCAGCACCTCCCCGCCCCACACGGCGCCGTCGTCGCCGTACCCGGTGCCGTCGAAGGCGACCCCGATCACCTGCCGCGTGCCGTCCAGCCCGTGCTCGGCCATGGCGGCGGCGACGTGCGCGTGATGGTGCTGCACCCGCGCCAACGGACGGGCGCCGGCGCTGCGTTCGGCCCAGTGGGAGGAGCGGTAGCGCGGGTGCCGGTCGGCGGCCAGGTGCTCGGGCCGGACCGAGGTGATCGACTCCAGCTGCCGCTCGGCCCGTTCGAAGGCGCGCTGCGTGGCCAGGTCGTCCATGTCCCCGATGTGGGCGGACATCCATGCCTTGCGGTCCTCGCCGAGGCAGAAGGCGTTCTTGAGATCCCCGCCGACCGCCAGCGCCGGCCGCACCGGCAGCGGCAGCGCGACCGGCAGCGGCGCGTAGCCGCGCGAGCGCCTCAGCATCGTCGGCTCCCCGTCGCAGACCCGCACCACCGAGTCGTCGCAGGGCACGTGGATCGGCCGGTCGTGCGCCAGCCACGCGTCGGCGATGCCCGCCAGCCGCTCGCGGGCCTCGGCGTCGCCGGTGACGATCGGCTCGCCGGACAGGTTGCCGCTGGTCATCACCAGCAGCCGCGGCCCCGGCGGGTCGCCGGGCAGCCCCAGCAGCAGATGGTGCAGCGGCGTGTAGGGGAGCATGACGCCCAGGTCGGGGCTGCCGGGCGCCACGTCGTCGCAGATCCGCGCACCCGGCCGGCGCCGCAGCAGCACCACCGGCCTTTGCGGCCCGCTGAGCAGTTCGGCCTCCAACGGCCCCACGCGGGCGAGCGGTTCGACGTCCGCCAGGTCGCGGGCCATCACCGCGAACGGCTTGCGGCCACGCGCTTTGCGCTCCCGCAGCCGCGCGACCGCGCCGGCGTTCGACGCGTCGCAGGCGAGGTGGTAGCCGCCCAGGCCCTTCACGGCCAGGACGGCGCCGTCGGCGAGCAGTTCACGGGCCGCGGCCACCGGGTCCTCCCCGGGCCGCCGTCCCGTCGGCCGGATCAGCCGGAGCCGGGGGCCGCAGTCCGGGCAGGCCACCGGCTGGGCGTGGAACCGCCGGTCGGCCGGGTCGGCGTACTGCGCCCGGCACGCCGCGCACATCGGAAAGCCCGCCATGGTGGTGTGCGCGCGGTCGTAGGGCAGGCCGGTGACCACCGTGAAGCGGGGGCCGCAGTTGGTGCAGACGATGAACGGGTGGCGGTACCTGCGGTCGGCGGGGTCGGCCAGTTCGGCCAGGCAGTCCGCGCACGTCGCGATGTCCGGCGAGACCAGGGTGCGGGCCGCGCCGCCGTCGCGGGAGGCGGTGATGGCGAAGCCGGGCCGGCCGGTCGGGGGCACCGCGCGACTCTCGACGGTCTCCACCGCGGCCAGCGGCGGCGCCTCGTCCGCGATCCGGGCGCAGAAGGACGCGACGGCCGCGGGCGGGCCCTCCACCTCGGCGACGACGCCTTCACCGGTGTTCGTGACGTGCCCGGCCAACTCCAGTTCCCCCGCGAGGGCGTACACGAAGGGGCGGAAGCCGACCCCCTGGACGACCCCGCGCACCAGGACCCGGCGGCGCACCACGGGTTCGGCCGCCTCGGGCCCGGCGGCCGGAGCGGGTACGTCGCCGGTTCCGCCCGGTGCGACGATCCCGCCCGCCGTGGGGAGGGTCATGACCGGGGCCCGCCCGCGTGCTGCGCGGAGGCGAGGCCGCCGTGCGCGTGTTCGTGCCCGTGTGCGTGGCCGTGGCCGTCGTGCGGGTCCTCGGGCGCGTGGGTGTGCTCGTGCGGCTCCGGCGCCGCCTCCTCGTCGTGGTGGTGATGGCCCGTCAGCGGCTGGGACGCCATGACCGGTGCGTGCACCGGCCCGCCGTCGGCCGCCGCCAGCGCGCGGTCGAGCAGGAGCCCGACCCCGGCGCCGGTGCGTGCGGCGGTGAGCGCCACCTCGACACCGGGGTTGACCTGGGCGACGTTCGCCCGGAACGCGGCCTCGTCGAAGCCGACCGCGCCGGCGATGTCGGTCTTGGTCACCACCACCAGGTGCGCGAGACCGAACGCCGTCGGGTACTTCAGCGGCTTGTCCTCGCCCTCGGTGACGGAGGCGAGCACCACCCGCAGCGTCTCGCCGAGGTCGTAGGACGCGGGGCAGACCAGGTTGCCGACGTTCTCCACGAACAGCAGCCGGGTGCCGTCGGGCAGCCAGCCGTCGAGGTGGCCGCCGAGCATCCGCGCCTCCAGGTGGCACAGCCCGTCGGTGAGCACCTGCTTGACCGGCATCCCCGAACGCGCCAGCCGCACCGCGTCGTTCTCCGTGGCGAGGTCCGCGGTGAGGGCGGCGACCGGCACGGCCCGCTGCGCGGCCAGCGCCAACTCGGCCTCCAGCAGGGCGGTCTTGCCGCTGCCGGGGCTGGAGAGCAGGTTGACCACGGTGGTGCCGCGGGCCGCGAGGTCGGCGCGCAACCTCTGCGCGCAACCGTCGTTCTTGGCGAGCACCGCCTGCTGGAGGTCGATCACACGGCACATGGTTCAGCGCTCCTCGGGATCGGTCCGGCGCGAACGGCCGGTGGTGGCGACGGTGACGGCTTCGGTGGCGGTCTCCGCGGTGGGGTCGGTCGAGCCGGCGCCCGCCGCGGGTGCGGTCGGCTCGTCCCAGCGGACCGCGGTGACCCGCAACTCGCGGCCGGCCGTCATCTCCGCGGCCGCGCTGCCGCAGGCCGGGCAGCACAGGTCGGGCGGCATGCCGACCGGCCACTCGGAGGCGCACGGCGCGCAGCGGGCCCGGGCGGCCACCGGTTCGGTCTCCAGCCGCGCGCCGTCAAGGACGGTGCCGGCACAGGCCAGTTCGAAGCAGAAGGCGAGCGAGTCCGGCACGACTCCGGCGAGTTCGCCCACCTGCAGCCGCACGGTCCGCACCGCCGTGGCGCCCGCGGCGTGCGCGGCCTCCTCGACCTGGCCGACGACCGCCAGCGCGATGGACATCTCGTGCATCGTCCTCTTCCCGTCCGGCCTTGCGCGGCCGACGACTTACGGCGTACGACCGGCCGCGTGCGGCGTGCGGCCCGCGGTGCGACGCCGCGTTCATTACACGGCGGCGGCCCGGCGGCGCGGTATCGGCGCGCCGCCGGGCCGCCCGGCCGTGACTCGTTCGGTGGAAGGTGCCGTCAACGCCGGTTCACATGGCGCGGATCCGCAGGTAGCGGCGGAGGTCGGGCAGGTTCACCGCGAGCAGCGCCCCGAAGGCGACCGCGGAGGTGGTGAGGGTGATCTTCTTCAGCATGGCGAGGTGTTCCTCTCCTGGTTGGCCCCCTGGTCGTGCACCCGGTCACGCACCGGCGGACCGGCCGCCGGCCGGTCGTGCGAGGCGTGCCCGGACGGCGTGTGCCCGGGCAGCGGTCGGTCCCCGCTCCCGTCGAGCAGGTCGCGCACCAGCCGTACCGCTTCGGGAACGGCGGCCTCGACGGGACGGCTGAGCCCGATGCCCTCCTCGACGTTCGCGGGCTCGCAGCCGACCACGAGGACGCGGCGCGGCGGGATGCCGCCGGTACCCGCGCACAGCGTCCCGAGCAGCGCGAGCACCGAGTCCGGGGACATCCGGTGCCCGTCGAGGAGCGCCTGCCCGGTCTCCACCGGGGCGCCGCCTCCCCGATCGCCGTCCATGCCGGGGACGTCCGCCTCGATCAGGTAGAGCGTGCCGGGTCGACCGCCCCTGGCCGTCGCGTCGACCAGCACGAACGTGTCGTACCCGTCGAGGAGTTGGTAGGCCAGGTGCACCCCGCGCACCCCGATGTCGACGGCCTCGACGTGCGGGGGCAGCGGTGCCTCGGCGGCAAGCCGGCGTACCGTCTCCACGCCGAAGCCGTCGTCGCCGAGGAAGACGTTCCCGACCCCGGCGACCAGGGTGCGCGGTGCGGCGGCGGCGTTCACGCGTCCTCCAGCGGGGTGACCTCGTCGGGCTGGAAGTACAGGAACCGGCCCTGCTCGCGCCGGATGTCGGCCCCCGGGTCGCCCTCGACGGTGACCGCCAGGTGCACGCCGCCGTCGACGTCGTGCAGCACCGCCTCGACCAGGGCGTCGCAGTCCTTCAGGAAGAGGTCCTGGGCGTCGGACCGGCGCAGGCCCGGGCGCAGCCGGACCCGGCTGCCCGCGCCCACGTCCCTGCCGTCGATGACGACCCGGTCGGTGGCCGGATCGACACCGCGGTCGCTCTCCGGGTCCCACCACGGCCGGCCCGGGTCCATCAGCGCGTCCAGCGAGTCGGGCGAGATGTCCAGGTCGGACGGCATGGAGGCGGGCGGCACCCCGGTCCGGTCCGCCACCCCGGTCCGGTCCGGCGCCGCCACCGGCCCGGTGACCTCCCGCAGCGACCGCACCGCGCCGTGCAGCCGGTCCAGCACCTCCGGCGGCATCGTGTCGGCGAGGTCGATCACCTCGGCGGCGCGGGCGTCGGTACCGCGCGCCTCCCGCTTCTCCTGCTCGGTCAGCGCCGAGGTGCGCAGCGCGAGGATCTCGTCGATCTCCAGCGCGTCGTAGAGCGCGCCGGGGCTCTCCGGGGCGATGGCCGGGTGGTCCTCCAGGATGATCGGGGACGACAGCACCACGTCACGGCCGCCGTCGGCGCCGGCCAGTACCGGCCAGGTGTGCAGGTTCGCGCACTGCGCGCCGGCCTCCTTCGCCCACTGCGGCGGGTCCGTCATCGACAGGAACGTCCCCGCGTTCAGGCCGAGCATCAGGTGCGCGGAGACCAGCGAGTGCGGCAGCGCCGCCTCCCGGTCGGCGCCGTCCTGCCCGGGCGCCCAGCCGCCGGTGTTCTCCACCACCGCCGTCAGCCGCCGCACCGCGTAGGGCCCGGGCAGGTCCGAGGCGGACAGCCGCACCACGCCGTGCACCTCCTCGGTGCGCCGCAGCAGCCGTCCGACCAGCCGCCCGGCGTCGTCGCGTACCTCCTCGGTCTCCTCGCCCGCGGCGCAGGAGAACGGGAACTCCTTGGCTCCGTGGTGGAGTTCGCTGACCGGCATGCTGAACCGGAGCCGCTCCTCGACGCCTTCGTCCCAGGGCGTGAGCACCCGGTCGGGCAGTTCGAGCCGGGGGACCGCCATGTACCCGCCGTCGGGACGGAGTTCCTGCACCACCCGGCGCCGGGCGTGCAGGAACCGCAGCTCCACCAGCAGCAGAGCCCCGCTCCTGGGTTCCATCAGGCACTGGGTGCGCTGGAACGAGTGCTCGCCGCTGTCCGCGCCCCAGGCGGGCGGCACCAGCACCCCGAACTGCCAGCGCAGCCGGTTCTTCGCCGCCGAGGCGCGGTACGGGTACAGGACGTAGCCCTCGAAGAGGACGGCGTCGGCGACCTTGCGGGCCGCGGCGAACCGGCTGTCGAAGTCGGCCGGGGGAACGGGCGTGGTCACGGGGCGGTCCTGTCGGGGGTGAGCGGTGCGGCCGGGGCCGAGGTGAACGGGGACGGGCGGGGGACCTCCGGCCGGGCCGCGGCACCGGGGCGGGCGGCGTCGAGCAGGGCCCGCACCGTCGCGTCCCAGGAGGGAAGTGCCTGCTCGGAGCGGTAGGCGAGCAGCGCGTCCATGGTGTCGCGGGGCAGCCGCAGCCAGCCGCAGCCGGGGAAGTGCTGCTCGACCATCTCCCGCCACACGTGCACCGGCATCCGGAAGGACGCCTCGCGGTCCCACGGCACCGGCTCCACCCGGAACCCGCCCGGCCCGGTGAAGGCGGTGCCCGAGAACAGCATGAGCAGCGGCACCTCGCCCTCCGCCAGGGCGTGCAGGTAGCGGGTCGAGGCGATGTCCAGGTCGTAGGTGCACGGTACGGGCAGGTCCACCTCGACCTCGCCGGTGAAGCCGGGCACCATCAGCGAGACCTGCGCGAACTGCACCGGCAGCAGGGTGCTGCCCCACCGGGCGCGCTCCCCGAACAGGTCGGACAGGCCCTCCGCCTCCGCGTCCTGGTAGCCGCGGCGGGCGGGCTCGATCCGGAGCTGGCAGCGCAGCGCCACCGCGTGCACCCGCACGCCCGGCGTCGCCACGATCCGCAGCCGGAAGACCAGGGTCGGCCCGGCCGCGTACGGGTCCGCGCGCACCCCTTCGCACGAGAACGAGAACTCGGTCACGGCCGCACGCCCCCGGGTCCGGCCACCGCGTCCTCGGCCGCGGCCGCCACGTCCTCGGGTTCGGGCCGCGCGTCCTCCGGAACCGGGCGGGCCCGCCGGGCGACCTCCGCGAAGAACCGGTCCAGGTCCTCGCGTGCCTGCGCGCCCCCGTCGAAGCCCTGCCAGTGCAGCCGCATCCGCCCGACCAGCTCGTAGCAGACGTCGATCGGCACCAGGAAGCACACGCACCGGCCGTCCACCCGGCGCACCAGCAGCGCCTCGACGTCGGGTTCGAGGACCTGCGCCAGCCGGCTGCCGCCCAGCACGCCCTGCCACGTCTCCGGGTCCAGCTCGCTCTCGGTCGCGCCGGCCGGGCTCGGGTACTGCGCGACCAGCCGGTCCAGCGCCGCGTTCCGGAAGAAGAACGCCACGCCGACCGGGATCTGGAGCCGCTCCCACACGCCGTCGTCCCACACGTGCTCGGGGTCGGTGAGGTACCGGTCGGGGACGGTCCGGAACCGGCCGCCGGCCGCGCCCCTGCTCTCGAAGAGCAGCGCGCACGGCACGCACGCGCAGGCCAGCGCCCGCTTCTCGGTGTCGACCAGGTGCCGGTGGGCGCCGGGCGCCACCTCCACGCCGCACAGCTCGCAGCGCTCGGGTGCCTCGCGCGCGGCCCGGGCGGCGGCCGCGAACCGCCGCAGCCCGGTGGGCGCGGGCGCCGGACCGGCGGCCGCGCCCGTGGACGTACCGCCGTGCGGTGCCGGGTGGGCCGGCGCGGTCATGAGGCGCCCGCCGTTTGCGGCCGCCGGGTGATCTGCAGCAGCACCGGCTCGGCGTCGCCGGCCGGCTCCAGCTCCACCGCCCGCACCTCGGTCGCGAAGCACGCCAGCGCGTCCTCGACCGACGCGCGCAGCTCGTCGTCGGCGCCGCCGCCACCGCAGCCGCAACCGCCCGCGGCCTTGGCCCGGACCCGCAGCACACCGCGCTCCTGGTCGAGCGCGACCAGCTCCACCGGCGTGCCGGGCAGGCCCGCCAGCGCGCGGCCGATCCGCTGCTCCAGCGGCTCCGGGTGCAGGTCGTGCAGGACGAGCATCGCCGACACCGGCTCGTCCCGCAGCAGCCGCTCCAGCGCCTTCGGCTCGGTCTGCCCGAGCAGCGCCACCACCCGGGCGAGGCCGGCGCCGTAGAAGTCCATCAGCACCCGCACCAGTTCCTCGGCCGCGGCGCACGCCGCCCGGTCGCCGGAGGAGGCCAGCCGGTCCAGCACCTCCTCCACCCGCCGCCCGGCCCGTTCGGCGTCGGGCGGCGCCACCGCCGCGCTCATCCGCCCATCCCGCTGAGGCCGGTCGGCACGTGCATCTTCTCGACGGTCTTCCCACCGCCGACGTACATGTGCACCCCGCACGGCAGGCACGGGTCGAAGCTGCGCACCGCCCGCATGATGTCGATGCCCTTGAAGTTCTCCGGCGGGTTCTCCTCGAAGATCGGCGTGTTCTGCACCGCGTCCTCGTACGGGCCCGGCGTGCCGAACGAGTCGCGGGTGCTGGCGTTCCACGGGGTCGGCGGGTAGGGGTGGTAGTTGGCGATCTTGCCGTCGCGGATCACCATGTGGTGGGACAGCACCCCGCGCACCGCCTCGGTGAAGCCGCAGCCCAGGCCCTCGTCGGGCACCTCGAACTTCTCCCAGGTCTGGCTGCGCCCGGCGCGTACCTCGGCCAGCCCCTTCTCGGCGAAGTGCAGCGCCACCGCGGCGGCGTAGGCCTGGAAGTAGGTGCGGGCCCGGTTGCGCTCCAGGGCGTTGGACCACTTCGGGATCTTCCACTCGAAGCTGGTCTCCGGCTTCGTCATGGTCCGCGGCAGGTTGATCTGCACGCTGCTGCCGGTCGCCTTGACGTAGCCGATGTCGACCAGGCCGGACAGCGCCGTGGACCACAGCCGCGCGATCGGACCGCCGCCGGTGTCCAGCGCCAGGTGGTCCTTGCCGTCGAACCAGCGCGGCGACATCACCCAGCTGTACTTGTCGTCGAAGTTCCGCTTCTGCGGGGCCGGGATGGTGTGCTGGTTCCACGGGTGCCGCGGGTCGACCGGGTTGCCGAGCGGGTCGTGGGTGACGAACTGCTCCTTGCCGGCCCAGTCCTCGTAGTACGAACTGCCCAGCAGGATGCGGATGCCGAGGTTGATCTCGGTGAGGTCGTTGGTGACCAGCTTGCCGTCCACGATCACGCCCGGGGTGACGAACATCCGCCGGCCCCAGTCGGTCATGTTGCGGTAGGTGAAGTCGCAGTGCTCCGGGTCGTTGAGCGCGCCCCAGCAGCCGAGCAGCACCCGCCGCCGGCCGACCTCCTCGTAGCCGGGCAGCGCCTCGTAGAAGAAGTCGAACAGGTCGTCGTGCAGCGGCACCACGCGCTTCATGAACTCGACGTAGCGCATCAGGCGGCTGAGGTAGTCCGTGAACAGCTGCACCGACGCGACGGTGCCCACGCCGCCCGGGTAGAGCGTGGAGGGGTGCACGTGGCGCCCCTCCATCAGGCAGAACATCTCCCGCGTGTAGCGGCTGACCTGGAGCGCCTCGCGGTAGAACTCGCCCTCGATCGGGTTGAGCGAGCGCATGATGTCCGCGATGGTCCGGTAGCCGTGCTCGCCGGCGTGCGGCGCCTCGGTGCGCTCGGCCAGCTCCAGCACGCCGGGGTTGGTCTCGCGGACCATCCGCTCGCAGTAGTCGACCCCCACCAGGTTCTCCTGGAAGATGTTGTGGTCGAACATGTACTCGGCTGACTCGCCGAGGTTGATGATCCACTCGGCCAGGTGCGGCGGCTTCACGCCGTACGCCATGTTCTGCGCGTACACCGAGCAGGTCGCGTGGTTGTCGCCGCAGATCCCGCAGATCCGGCTGGTGATGAAGTGGGCGTCGCGCGGGTCCTTGCCGCGCATGAACACGCTGTAGCCACGGAAGACCGACGAGGTGCTGTAGCACTCGGCGACCTTCTTCTGCTTGAAGTCGATCTTCGTGTGGATGCCGAGGCTGCCCACGATCCGGGTGATCGGGTCCCAGGCCATCTCCACCAGACCGCTGCCGTCGCCGGCCGCCTTCGTCGTCGGTGAACTCATCGTGTCTGCCGTGCCCTTCGTCGTACGTGTCGTGGGGGGGAGGGAGTGCGCCGCGGTCGGTGGGCGCCGTCAGCGGGGGCGTGCGGGTGCGGCGCCCGTCACCAGGGCGGCCGGTAGCCGGTGGTCAGCTCGGGCTCGCGGTTGCGCCACTTCGGCTCCTGGTCGACGGTGTTCAGGGTCACCGAGCGCAGCCTGCGGATCACCGACCCGTACACGCCGCTGAGGGTGCTGGAGACCTTGCCGCCGGGCGGCTCGTCCATGAAGGGCATGAACTTGTCCGGGAAGCCCGGCATGGTGCAGGCGATGCAGATGCCGCCGACGTTCGGGCAGCCGCCGATGCCGTTCATCCAGCCGCGCTTGGGCACGTTGCACTTGACCACCGGACCCCAGCAGCCCAGCTTCACCAGGCACTGGGGGGAGTCGTAGGTCGACGCGAACTGGCCCTGCTCGTAGTAGCCGGCCCGGTCGCAGCCCTCGTGCACGGTCGCGCCGAACAGCCAGGCGGGGCGCAGCTGGTCGTCGAGCGGGATCATCGGGGCGGCGCCGGTCGCCTGGTGCAGCAGGTACACCAGGGTCTCGGAGAAGTTGTCCGGCTGGATCGGGCAGCCCGGCACGCACACGATCGGGATCCCCGCGTGCGATTTCCAGTCCCAGCCGAGGTAGTCCGGCACGCCCATGGCGCCGGTCGGGTTGCCGGCCATCGCGTGGATGCCGCCGTACGTCGCGCAGGTGCCGATCGCCACCACCGCGAGTGCCTTCGGGGCGAGCCGGTCGATCCACTCGCTGGTGGTGATCGGCTGGCCCGTCGCCGGGTCGTCGCCGAATCCGCACCAGTAACCCTCGGCCTTGATCGACTCGTTGGGGATGGAGCCCTCGACGACCAGGACGAACGGGTCGATCTCGCCGCGCTCGCCCTTGAAGAACCACTCGATGAAGGTGTCGGCGCCGCCCACCGGGCCGCACTCGTAGTCGATCAGGGGCCAGTGCACCTGGATCTTGGGCAGGCCGGGCAGCACGCTGAGGGCGATCTCCTCGATGCTCGGCTGGGTGGCGGCGGTCAGCGAGACCGAGTCGCCGTCGCAGCTCAGGCCGGCGTTGATCCACAGGACGTGGATCGGCGACTCGTCGCCGGCCGCGTCGCTGTCCTGCGAGGTGCCGGCGGAGGCCGGCGACGGTGCGCTCATGGGGCTCCCTCCAGAGGGAGGTACGGGACGGAACATCGCATGTCAGACACCACCTTGCGGCGTGCCGGCGAGCCGCGGGAGGTCGAGCGCGGCCATTCCGGTGGCCGCGCCGGAGCCCTCGGCGACCGGTGGCGAGGTGCGCACAGGTCCTCCTCGGACCACGACCCGACACGGGCGCCGGACGCGTCACCGGTGATCCTGCGCGGCTCCCGCCGCGTCGCCCGCACGCCCCCGCCGGGCTGTCACACGAAAGCGGGCCCGCGAACAGGACCACTTGGCGGGCGCGGCCGCGCGGGCGGGCGCGCGGGCCCGTACGGGTGCGCGGGCGCGGGGAGTTGGAGTGCGGGAGGCCGTCCCGGCCGGGCCCGGGGGAGGCGGGCCCGGCGTGTCAGGCGTCAGCGTCCGCGGCGCCGGCGTCCCCGGCCAACCGCCGGGTCAGGCGCTCGCGGAGCAGGACGAGGCGGTCGATCTCCGCGTCCAGGGCGGCGAGCCTGCGGGCGACCACGCCGCCGGGCTCGGGCACGCAGCGCGGCGCGGGCGCGTCCACGAGCCGCTGCAGCCGGGGCGCGAGACCTCGCAGGTCCGCCACGGTGAAGCCGGCCGCCAGCAGGTCGCGGATCAGCCGCACGCGCGCGATGTCGGCCGGGCTGTACCGGCGCTGCCCCGACGCCGTGCGCTCCGGCGCCGCCAGCAGCCCGCGCTGCTCATAGAAGCGCAGCGCGCGCGGGGTGGTGCCGGCCGCGGCGGCGGCGTCGCCGATCCGGAGGGCCGCGGTGTCATCGCGCCGGGCGGCGGCTGCGCCGGGTGCCTCGGCCGGCCGCGGGGAGACCGCCGATCCGGTGCCGGTGCCCTCCGGGACGGTGGGCGCGGCCGGGTCCGGGGCGGTGGGCGCCGCCGCCCGGTGCCTGGGGCGGCGGGCAGCGGCGGCGGCGCGTGCCTCCGCGGTTCGGCCCGGCTCGGCGGTACCCGGGTGCGACGGGACGGCGATCTGCCCGGCGTGCATGCCTGACCTCCTGTGGTCGCGGTGGTGCGCTGCGTGCGAAGCCCGCCCGGGTCCGGGCGGGCGTACCACCGGACGTCTACACGTCGACGATCACCGTGCCGAAGTGCCGGCCGCGCACCATGTCGGTGAACGCCCGAGGAGCCTCGTCGATGCCCGCGATCCGGGTGTGGGGGAAGCGGATCGCGCCGGAGCGCAGCCACTCACCGAACCGGGCGGTCCACTCCTGGCCCATCTCCGGGTGGTCCGTGCCGGCGTAGCCGCGCAGCGACACGCCCTTGAGGATCAGCCGGTAGCTGTCGACGGCGACCGGCGCACCGCCCCCGCCCCCCGCCGCCAGCTGGCCCGACAGCGCTCCGACCAGCGCGAAGCGCGCCCCCTGCCGGGCGGCGCCGACGGCCGCGGCGAGCTGCTCGCCGCCCACGTTGTCCAGCAGGACGTCCACCCCGTCCGGCGCCGCCCCGGCCAGCCGCTCGGCGAAGGACCCGGGCCCGTCGCCGCCGCGCAGCACCGCCGCGTCGTAGCCCACCTCGGCCACCAGCCGCTCGCCCTTCCGCGCCGAGCCGGTCGTGCCGATCACCCGTCCCGCGCCCAGCAGCCGCGCGATCTGGCCGGCGAGGCTTCCCACCGCGCCGGCCGCCCCGGTGACCAGCACGGTGTCGCCCGGCCGGATCGCGGCCAGCCGGGTCAGCGCCCCGTAGGCCGCCGTGCCCTGGTTGAGGTGCGCCACCGGGTCGGGCAGGGTGCCGTCCAGCCGCACGCACGCCTCCCGCGCCACCACGGCGTACTCCCGCCAGCCGAGCATGTGCAGCACCTGCTCGCCCGGCTGCGGGCCCTCGGCGTCGGAGGCCGCCACCACCTCGCCGATCGCCGGGCCGAAGAGCGTGTCGCCGGCCAGCAGCGGCGGCAGCGGGGCGTCCCGCACGGTTCCGCCCATCAGCGTGCGCAGCGCGGCGAAGACCATGAAGTGGCGGTTGCGCACCAGCACCTCGCCCGGGCCGGGCACCGGCACCGGCACCTCCGCCACCGTGAGGTGCCGTTCCTCCGGCAGCCCCTCGGGCACCTCGACCAGCCGTACCTCGCGCCCACTGCCGCCCACTGCCACACCCATCGCCCGGCTCCCGTCGTCCATGCCTGCGTTCCGTGTCCCGCCAACCGAGGCGGGCCCTCGTCCGTGCCGCGCCGGGCGCGGCACGGGGGCCCGGAATCACCGGGCGACCCGCCCTCCGCCCGGGCGCGCGCCGGAACGCTAACCCCTGACCCGCACGTCAAGGTCAAGCCGCTCAGATTCCCCCGTATGGCGCAACTCGAACACTTGGCGCACGCTGGAAATACGCTCCGGAGCAGCAGTGAAGGTCCGGGGGATGCGTCGCGGGTGCGGCCGCCCCGGGCCCCGCGCCGTCCGGCAGGAGGGAGGACCGGCATGTACAGCAACGCCGAACCCATCACGCGGCCACCCGATCCGCGGGTCCTCGCCCGCCGGGTCGCCGAGCGCCGGCTCCAGCTCGGCCTGAGCGAGGGCGCTCTCGCGACCCAGGCGGGCATGGCGCCGCGCTACCTCCAGCACCTGCTCGGCGCGGGTGTCGACTTCGATCCAGGCGGCTTCGTCCGGATCGCGGCCGCCCTCCATCTGTCCTACGAGGACCTGATCGAGGGCCGCATCACCCTGCCCCCCGGCCAGGGCGACCCGGTCGAGCACCCCGCCCTGCACCACCTCACGGTGCCCGAGTGCTGGGACCGGCTCGGCTCGCGGGGCGTCGGCCGGGTCGCGCTGCCGGTCGAGCCCAGCCCGGCCGTCATCCCGGTCAACTACGCGGTCGACGTGGAACCGTCCGACACGCAGTCGATCGTGTACCGCACGGCCCGCGACAGCGAGGCCGCCCCCGAGGCCGGCGCGGCGGTCTCCTTCGAGGTGGACCGGGTGGACGACCACGTCAGCCAGGGCTGGAGCGTCCTGGTCACCGGAGTCGCCGAGCACATCGACGACCCCGCGGTGGCGCACCGCCTCACCGAGCACCACGACACGGGGCCGTGGACCGGCGACGACGTGCCCCTGTGGGTGCGGATCTGCCCGGACCACGTCAGCGGGCGGCGGATCGGCCTGTTGTGACCGCCCTACGACGGCACCGCCCCGCAACCGTCGCCAAGCCGGCTGCCCCCGTGGTGGGGCCGCTCGCCGCCTCGCCCCCCGGCGCCCATGCCCGGCGCCGGGCCGGGTAGGCGACAGGCGAAGGGCCGCGCGGAAGGAGGCGGGCACCATGCGCCGTACGGTCGCCGTCGGAGTCGACGGTTCCCCGGCAAGTCTGGCCGCTGCGGACTGGGCGGCGCGCGAGGCGGTACGGCGGCAGGCGCCGCTGCGCCTGGTGAACGCCGCCGCCCCGCCGCCGGGGCTGACCTCCACCGACCCGCGGCGCCCCCCGGACGACGACGCGTGGTCCCCGCACGCCCTCGCCGAGGACCTGCGCCGGGCCCACCCCGGCGCGCGGATCGACGTCGACCAGGTGGTCGGGCAGCCGCTGCCGGTGCTGTTCGCGGCGGCCGACGAGGCCGAACTGCTGGTGCTGGGCTCCCGGGGCGCCGGTGCCGCCGCCGGGTTCCTGCTCGGCTCGGTCCCGCTCACCGTCGTCGGGCAGGCGCCGGTGCCCGTGGTGCTGGTCAGGGCCGGAGGGCCGGCCGGGGCCGGGGCGCCCAGCGGCTCGGGCGCCGGCACGGAGGTGGTGCTCGGCCTGGACCTGGACCGGCCCAGCGACAGCGTCGTCGGGTTCGCCTTCGACGCCGCCGCCCGCCGCCTGGCCACCCTCCGCGTCGTGCACGGATGGAACGCGCCGCTGCCGTACGGTCTCGGCCCGGCGAGCGCCGACCCCGAGGCGCGGGAGGAACTCCAGGCCCACGAGACCGGCGCGCTCGCCGAAGCGCTGGCGCCCTGGCGGGAGAAGTACCCGCACACCCACGTCGTCGGCGAGACCATCGTCGGGGACGCCGACCGGCACCTGCTGGGCGCCTCCGCGGAAGCGGCCCTGCTCGTCATCGGCCGCCGCCCGCGCGGCACCCGGATCTCGGCCCACCTCGGCTCGACGTCGCACTCGGTGCTGCACCACGCCGTGGTCCCGGTCGCGGTGGTCCCGCACGACTGACGCGCCCCGCGCACGGCCCGCGGCACCCGGGAAACCCGCTGTTCGCAGGGAAGCCCGTGCTGGCATGCTCGGCCCCATGACCTACCGCACCGCGACCCGGCGTGACCTGCCCGACGTCCTGGCACTCCTGGAGGGCGACGAGGACGTCGTGGACCCCGGGAGCGTCGAGATCGATGACGCCCACGAGCGCGCGTTCGCCGCGATCGCGGCGGACGACCGCAACGAGATCATCGTCCTGGAAGGGCCCGGCGGCGCGCTCCTCGGCTGCCTCCAGCTCACCTACATCCCCGGGCTGCCCCGGCTCGGCCAGGAGCGCGCGCTGATCGAGGCGGTGCGGATACGGGCCGACCGGCGCGGCGGCGGCCTCGGCCGCGAGATGGTGGCCTGGGCGGTCGAGCGGGCCCGCGACCGCGGCTGCGGCCTGGTCCAGCTGACCAGCCACACCCGCCGCGCCGACGCGCACCGCTTCTACGAGTCGCTCGGCTTCGTGCGCAGCCACCACGGGTTCAAGCTGGCGCTGTGACGGTGGTCCGGCCCCCGGTCGGCGCGGGCGGACCGGAGCGGCCCGCCCGCGGGTGAGCGCGCCCCGGACAGCCCGAAGGGCGGCGACCCGGTGGGGTCGCCGCCCTTCGGCGCGTTCATGCGTGACTGCCGGACCGTGGTCGGATCAGTACGCGGAGTTCACGTTGTCCATGGAGCCGTACCGGTCCGCCGCGTAGTTGCAGGCGGCCGTGATGTTGGCGACCGGGTTGTAGATGTTCCAGGACGTGCCGGACACGTGGTAGGTGGAGAACGTCGGGTTGATCACCTGGAGCAGACCCTTCGAGGGGATGCCGTTGCGGGCGTTGATGTCCCACAGGTTGATCGCCTTCGGGTTACCGCTGGACTCGCGCATGATGTTGCGGTGGATCCCCTCGTAGCTGCCGGGGATGTGCTTCGCGTGCATGATGGCCAGCGACTGGCGGATCCAGCCGTCCAGGTTGTTGGCGTAGTGCTTCGCGGCGGGCTTCGCCTTCACGGCTGCGGCCTTCTTCGCCGCGGCGTGCTTCTTGGCGGCGGCCTTGGTCGCGGCCGCCTTCTTCGCCGCCGCGGCCTTCTTGGCGGCAGCGGCCTTCTTCACCGCTGCCTCGTGCACGGCCGCGTTGTGGGCGGCCGCCTTGTGCTCGGCCGCGGCCTTCTTCACCGCTGCCTTGTGGGCGGCCTCGGCCACGCGCTGCTTGGCGGCGGCGGCCAGGTCGGCCTTGTGCTGAGCGGCGTCCTTGACGGCCTTGGTGGGGGCCAGGCTGGACTGCGCGCTGATCTGCTGTACCGGCTTGCCGGCGGAGACGCTGAACCCGGTGGTGGCGTCGCTCGCCGCGGTCGCCGATCCAGCCCCGGCGGTCGCTTCCACGCCCACGACTGCCAGCAGGACCGCGGCTGCGGCGGTGGAGCCGGCAGCGGTGACCTTGTGCTTCTTGGACAGCCGGTTGAACGAGGAGACGCCGGGGAGCTTCTTGGTGACCGTGGAGAACTGCATTGCGGGTTTACCTCTTCCGTTGGGGACCTGTGAATTGTTAGAGGTTCCGGATTCAACGGTCAAAAGCCCCATCTACGGACATTCCCGTAGGTGGGGCCGGAAGAGGAAAAGGGGTCCTGTGCATCCGCATGGCAAGGCGGCGGGCGGGGTGGAAGGGCTACTAAGGCGATTAGTTTGTGACGTGGGTTATATCGAGGGGATCACAGAGCACCCTCTCGGCTGTCACCCGGTGTAGGCGCGGAATTGCGGAGGGTCCCGGTTTTCGGGCCCTTTTCCGGGCCCGCCGGGACCCGGAAAAGGGCCTTGCCCGCGGGCCCGGAATGGGGTGGCCGCCACGCCCGGAAGTTCGCGTCGTGCCGCCGCGCCCACTGGTCGAAGGTGCGCGGCGCGCGGGCGGCAGGTGGCGGCTCCTCGGCGTCGCCACCTGCGGTGTTGCGCGGACCGGGTCGCGTGGTGCGAAACATTCATTGGACGCCCGGGGCGGGGTGTCCGCAGGGTGGAGGTCGCCGGCCGGTACGCCGCCCGCCGGCCCGCTCCGAGGAGGCCCGCCATGGGAACCGTGCAGACCGTCCAGCCCCTCGACCCCGTCCGGGCCGGCGTGGTCGCCGCCGCGCGCCGCGCGCTCGGACCGGTCGGCGCGGTGCTGCCGGTGTCGTTCACCGCGCTGCCGCCCGTCACCGCGCAGGTGGCCGCCGCGGTCCGGCTGGAACGCGCCGGCTACCGCGCCGCCTGGACCAACGAGGTGGTCGGCGGCAAGGACGCCCTCGTCCAGTCCGCGCTGCTGCTCGCGGCCACCCGGCGCATGGTGTGGGGCACAGCCATCGCCAACCTCTGGGCGCGGCCACCGCAGACGCTGCACGCCGCGGCCGCGCAGCTGGCCGAGGCATACCCGGGGCGGTTCGTGCTCGGGATCGGCGGCGGTTACCCGGAGCAGGCGGCCGCCGTCGGCCGGGAGTTCGGCAGCCCCCTGGCCACGATGCGCGGCTACCTGGAGCGGATGGACGCCCCCACCCGGCCGGCCGCGCCCGACGCGGACCACCTCCGGATCGTCGCCGCGAACGGGCCGAGGATGCTGGAGTTGGCGGGGGAGATCGCCGACGGGGCGCTTCCCGCCGGGCTGCCCCCGCAGTTCACTGCCCGGGCCAGGCAGGTGCTCGGCCCGGACCGGCTGCTGGTGGTGGGGATGCAGGTGATCCCGGACGCCGACCACGGCCGGGCGCGGGAGGCCGCGCGCGAGCGGGTGGCGGCCGCACTCGCCCGGCCCGCGTACGCGGCGGGCGTCGCCCGGCTCGGCTTCCCGGCGTCCGGCACCGGCGGGGTGAGCGACCGGCTGGTGGACGCGGTCGTCGCCCACGGCGGCCCCGACGCCATCGCCGCCGGCGCCCGCGCCCACCTGGCCGCGGGCGCCGATCACGTGGTGCTGCTGCTGCAACCCGGTGTGGACTTCGCGGCGGGCGTGGACCGGCTGGAGGAGCTCGCCCCGGCGCTGACCGGCACCGGCTGAACCGGGCGGGCCGCCGGATCGCGGTGCCGGGTGCGGTCAGCTCCCCAGTTCCGTGAGCGCCGCCTTCGTGGCGTCCGCGACGAGCGCGTCGGCGGACGCCGCGTCGGTCGCGCCGCGGTCGGTCAGCACGCTGATGACCACGGGCGAGCCGTGCGGCGGCCACGCCACCGCGATGTCGTTGCGGGTGCCGTACCCGCCGCTGCCGGTCTTGTCGGCGACCTTCCATCCCGCGGGGACGCCGGCCCGCACGTACGGGCCTCCCGTGGTGTTGCGCACCATCAAGTCGACCAGCAGCGACCGGCGTTCGGCGGGAAGGACGTCGCCGAGCAGCAGACGGCGCAGGTCGGCGCCGAGCGCGCCGGCGGTGCTCGTGTCACGGACGTCCCCGGGCGTGGCGTCGTTGAGCGCAGGTTCCGGCCGGTCCACGCGGGTTGTGGTGTCCCCGAGGGCGTGCACGGCCTTCTGCAGCCCGGGCGGGCCGCCGAGCTGATCAAGCATCAGGTTCTCGGCGGTGTTGTCGCTGTACCGCAGCGCGGCGTCGATGACGTCCCGCAGCGGCATGCCCTTGCCCGTGACCGTTCCGGCGTGCTTCGACGTGACGGGGGAGTACGTCACCAGGTCCGACGACGGGTAGGTGATGACGCGGTCGAGCCCCGCGTCGCTCTCCCGCTTCAGCAGCACGGCGGCGGCGAGCACCTTGACCGTCGAGCAGTGCGCGAAGCGCCGGTCGGCCTGGTAGGCGACGGTGCGGCCCGACCCGGTGTCGAGCGCGAACAAGCCGACGTGGGCGTGGAAACGCGATTCGAGCGCCGCGAGGGAACGGCTCGCGCCGTCCGGGGCGGAGGAGGCCGGTGCCGAGGTGGCCGGGTCGGAGGTGGCCGCGCCGGCCGACGGCGCGGCATGGGCCGCCCCGGAAGAGCTGCCGCCGCCGCTCCCGCCGCCACCTCCGCACGCGGCCAGGAGCGCGGCGAGTGCCAGCAGGGTGCTCGCGGACGCGCGTGTCCGGTGTTTCGCATGATGCATGAGCACCACTGTGGGCCGGTGCGCCGGCCCGGTCAAAGACCTGGCGTGCTCCGGGCGTTGTGGCGCCCGGAGCACGCACATCTTCGACCGCGGCCGGCCCGCGGGCGGTGCCGACCGGGTCGTCCCGCGGGCGACCCGCTACAGGCCGACGTCCCGGCGGCTCATGTCGTCCAGCGACTCGCGGCGCACCAGGACCCGGGCGGACCCGTCCTTGACCGCGACCACCGGCGGGCGGCCGACGAGGTTGTAGTCCGAGGCCATGGACAGCTGGTAGGCGCCGGCGGCGGGCACCGCGATCAGGTCGCCGGGGTGCACGTCGCCGGGCAGCGGCACCCCGTCGGCCAGGATGTCGCCCGCCTCGCAATGCCGGCCCACCACCGTGGCGGGGGCCGGGGCGGCCGTGGAGCGGCGCCCGATGAGCCGCGGCTCGTACCGCACCCCGTACAGCGCCGGCCTGGGGTTGTCGCCCATGCCGCCGTCGACGGCGACGAACGTGTGCCCCGAGGTCCGCTTGACCGAGAGCACCCGGTACAGGGCCACCCCGGCCGGCCCGATGACGGCGCGCCCCGGTTCCAGGGTCAGGCGGGGCACGGGCAGCTTCGCCCGCGCGCAGCCGTCGGCGAGTTCGGCCCGCACGCGTTCGGAGAGGGCCGCGAGGTCGAGCGGCTTCTCCTCGGGGCGGTAGGCGATGCCGTGGCCGCCGCCGATGTCCAGCTGCCGGAACTCCACGCCGTGCTGGCTGCGCATCCGCGCCATCAGCCCGACCATCCGGCGGACCGCGGCGACGTACGGCGCGACCGAGTCGATCTGCGAGCCGATGTGGCAGTGCAGGCCGACGAGTTCCAGGTGGTGCTGGCCGAGGATCCGCTCCACCGCGTGCTGCGCGGAGCCGTCGGTGATGGACAGGCCGAACTTCTGGTCCTCCGTGCCGGTGCGGATACCGGTGTGGCCGCCCGCGGAGACGCCCGGCACGACCCGCACCATGACCTGCTGGCGGTCGGAGTGCGGGACGATCGCGGCCAGCCGGGCGATCTCCGACATGCTGTCGAGGACGATCCGCCCCACGCCGAGCCGGACCGCGGTGTGCAGGTCCTCCGGGCTCTTGGCGTTGCCGTGCAGCACGATCCGCTCGGGCGGTACGCCTGCCGCGAAGGCCAGGCCCAGCTCGCCGGCCGAGCACACGTCGAGCCCCAGGCCCTCCTCCGTCACCCACCGGGCGACGGCGCGGCACAGGTACGCCTTCGCGGCGTAGAGGATCTCCGCGTCGGGGAAGGCGGCGCGGTAGGCGCGGCAGCGGGCGCGGACCTCGGCCTCGTCCAGCACGTACAGCGGGGTGCCGAACCGGTCCGCGGCCTCGACGAGGGAGACGCCGCCGACGGTGACGTCACCGTCGCCCTTGCTCCCGCCGCCCTCGGAGAGTCGCGTGGAGGCCGGCCACACGGGCAGCCGGCCGGAGTCGTCGAGGCCCGGCGCCGGCTCGCCCGCCGGGGCTTGGGCGGGTGCCGGGACCGGCAGGACCGGGGCGGTCGGGTGGGCCGCGGAGGTCCGCGGGACCCGTGAGGTCCGGGACGTCCCGGTTGCCGGGGCCGGCCGGGAGGCGGGTGAGGACGGCGCACCCGGAGAGGTCGGGGAGGTGGGAGAAGCAGGAGAGGAAACGTACATGTCAGCGCCTTTCAGCCGATCGCCCGCGCGACACCCAGGTGCCGCGGATCCCAGTCGTGCCAGCCGGCCGCGGGGTCCGCGGGCACGGCGACGGCGGCGGGCGCGGAGAGTTGCGGGTCGACGGTGAGGAGCCCGACCCCCAGCGGCTCGGCGAGCGCGCGCAGCGCCGGCTCGGAGAGCCGGATCCACGCCTGCTCGGCGCCCAGGGCGGCCGACAGCCGCTCCCGGGAGGTGAAACCGACCGCCGTACGGGCTCCCAGCGGAGTGCGGAAGAACCGCGCGGAACAGCCCCCGGGTCCCGGCCGGACGGGGACGAACAAGGGTCCGGCCGGGAAGCGTTCGGCAGGCTCGGGATCCTCCGCGTGACAGGTGACAGTCACAGTGTTCCTCCAGGTACAGAACATCGACCGCATCCCGGCTGGACGCCGTGGATGCCTCATCGACGCTATTCCCGCAGGCGCGGAGGGCCGTCCCGCACTGACGCATGCTTGACGCCGGAGGCCGCCGCCCTGACACGACGCTGACGGTCCCGGCCGGTCCGGGCCCGGGGCTCGGCCCTGTCCCCGGCTCCGGCTCCCGCCCCGGCCCTGGTCAGACCAGGCGGCAGGGGACGTCCAGGTCCTCCGAGAGGTAGTGGATGGCGCAGACGCGGTGGTAGCCGTCCGCGATCACCAGTGGCTGCCCGCGCAGCAGCAGGATCGGGGACAGCTTCTGGCCCGTGACGGCCTTCTTGATGTCGTGCGCGACGTGCGGGTTCTCCGCCGGCAGCAGCTCCAGGCCCGAGGCGCGCAGGATGTCCTTGGCCTTCTTGGCGGTGGTCGGCGCCCCCTTGAGGCGCTGCACCGCCTCCTGCGCCTGCTCGGCGGGCATCAGCAGTTCGAGGTAGTCCACGGCCGCCGGGAAGTCGTGCTCCTCGGGGTCCTTCTTCCATACCGGGTCGGTCATCGCGCAGCCCCTTCCGTGGCGCGGTACGGCGTCGGTGCGTCCCCCGTGCGTCCCCGTGCGTACCGCTGTCAGTACCGCAGCACCGCCCCCGCGCCGCAGTCCGGCAGCGTTCCCTCCGGCACGAACTGCACCCGGGAGTCCGCCAGGATCGCGTTCTCCACCAGCTGCTCGACGATGTCGGTGGCCACCCCGGCCGCCCGGGGCGACGGCCCCTGGTCCCACCCCGGCGCGGGCAGCGTCACGGGCTGCGGGAACGGCACGACGTCCAGGTCCCGGCCGTCCGCGCCGACCCGGCCCGCGACGACGAGATCGTCCTCCACCACCAGCCGCCGTACCCGCTGGTCGGCGACCGCGGTCCACACCTCGGGCGCCCCGCCCGCGTACGTGCCGCGGGCGCGGGCGGCGTCCAGGTCGGCGACGGCCCCGCCGACCTGGCGCGCGCGGAAGCCGACGAGCAGCGGCTCCAGCCGGTCCGCCAGATCCGCCGGTGGACGGGTGTCCATGCCGGTCAGCGGCAACGTCCCGGCGATCACGTCGCCGTGACGGGTCAGGTCGGTGAACGCCGACAGCATCTTCCCGCTGCCGATCACGAACACCGGCCGGCCCGCGTGGTCCCTGAGCACCTCGTCCAGGCGCGCGTCCACCGTCTTCAGGTACTGCCGGATCCGCTCCCCGTGGTCCTCGTAGGGCGCCGCGTGGGGGATGGGCCCGGGCAACGAGTCCTCGGGCGACGGGATCTGCGGCGCGTCCGGGAAACCGTGCCCCCGGATCTCCGTCAGTGCCCCGGCCGATCCGAGGTGGAGGCGGCACATCTCCTGGTCGAGGACGAGCACCAGGTACGGCTGGGCGCGCTGCTCGGCGGCGACCTGATACCGGGTCAGGAACGACGTGCCGAACTCCACCCGCGGCGCGACCGGCGGCGACGTCAACTGCCAGACCTGGACCGGCTCTCCCGCGGCCGCGTACACCACCAGCGCGTCGCCCGGGTGGAAGGGGCCGCCCGCGTCCTCGATCACCTCGGGCACCAGCTTGCGGTCCCGCAACTCCAGCCGCGTGTCCCGTGCCACGTCCGGATCGTCCGCCAACCGCCGCCTGGCCTGCGTGAGGAGGTCGCCCAGCAGGATCCGGTCGCTTTCCCCGAAGGGAGCGTGCGGATCGGTCGGCATCGCCAGCGTGATCGCGGGATACGTCCGGGGGGCGCGCAGATCGGCCAGCACCTCGCGGGTCAGGTCAGACGTGTACACCTTCGACCTCGCAGTCGTCACCGGACGCGACCGGTCAGGGAGCCCAGTGGCCGTCGGGCCGGCGGTGGTCGTGCGGACGGTGGTCCCCGCGGGGCAGCTGCTCCTTGGAGTGCCGCACCGCATGGGCGATCTGGGTGTGGAAGTAGAGCAACTTCCCCTGCCCGCGCGCCGCCAGGCCGTGCTGTCCACCGGCCGGGGTCCTCTTGCCCATGCCCTCAGCTCCTCACGTCCGGGAAGCCTCTCCGCGGCTTTCCGTCCGTTCCTCCTCTCCACGCTACGCCGCGCCCGCTGCCGCTGCGACCTGGCCGGATTCCGTGCTGCGGGCGACCGGAGCCGGGCCCTGACGGCCCTGTCCGGACGCCGCCCGTGCCCGGCTTGCGACCCGCGCGGTATCGCGTTTGAGTGAATGGGTGCCCCTCCTGCGAAGGAGCCGACGACGCATGGTGAAGGTGGGCGGAGGAACGATGGCGCATCACCACAAGTCGAACAAGGCCGTCGAGGGAAACCCGGACTCCGGACACGGGCGCGGGATGCCGCAACGCCCGGACGAGGACGAGCTCGTGGAGCTCACCGAGGAGGACCGGAGCGACGCGGGCCTGCCCGCGGACCGGCCGGCGTCCGGCCGGCGGTCCGGGCGGCGCGGGCGGTCCGGACCGGGCGGGAGCCGCGACCGCGGGTGAAGGACGGCAGTTGAGGGCGGCGGCCGAGGGGCGGCGGCCCACACCGGCCACCGAGGAGGAAATGGCGACATGAACAACGACGACAAGAACATCTCCGAGTGGTCCGAGCGGCTCCGCGAGGAGGCGCCCGCCCTGTCGCCCGAGAAGGCCAGGACCTACGTCCACGACCTGTACTTCGCGGCCCAGCGGGCACTCCACAAGGAGACGTGGGAAGCGGACTTCGAGCGGGACGAGTAGCCCCGCGCGGGCGGCCGCCGGCCGCCCGCCGCTTGAGGCCGCGGACGGATAGGGGCGGGCGGGCGCGGGCCCGCCGAGCAGGCGCATCGCCGGAAGGCGGTGCGCTTCGTGCTGTCCCCGCCGGTGCGGCGACGGGCAGTTGACGCCATCGGTGTTATCGATGCCACACCCGCCCCCTGTTCGGGGCCCCGAGTGGAGTCCGACACCCGGTCGACGGCCTCGCGCGATACCTTTGACGACACCGGGACTTGTACCGTTTCGGCCAGTCATGCCCCGCTGGCGTCATGCCGAAGTGCGGCGTCCGCCGGGGTTCCACGTCGCGGCAGCTCTAGTGTTATCGATGCCAACGGGCTAAGGTTCCCGGCAACTTCACCCGACCGCGCCTGGCACCGAGACGAAGGACTGGCATGTCACATCCCCGAAAAAGACTGGCCGCGGCTCTGCTGGCCGTCGCCCTGGTGGGCGCCGGCGCGTCGGCCGCGTCGTCGGCGTCCGCGGCTCCGGCCGAAGCCACCGGGTACACGGTCTCGGTGGGGACGACGGGCACCTATGCCCATCCCACCGACACCCCGGCCAGCTCCTTCGTCGACAAGGACGGCACGTACTACTTCCAGCAGTCCGACGGGGAGTACGGCCCGGAGGGCCCCCGGTACTGGGACTTCTTCAGCGGCACGAACCTGGAGACCGCGACCCGCTCCACCGCGATCAGCGACGCGGTCAACCCCGCCAACCCGCAGGACCGGAACGACGACACCACGTGGCGGTGCGACAACAGCCCGACCGGGCTCACCGCGACCCCCGCGCCCGCCGGCTCCGGCTACACCCAGAAGAACTTCTGCGACCTGCTCGGCACCTGGGTCGACCCGGACACCGGCAACTGGTACGGCCTGGTGCACAACGAGTTCACCCCGCAGCCCTTCGGCGACGGCATCCACTACGACGCGATCGACTACGCCGAGTCCACCGACCAGGGCCGGACATGGACCATCAAGGGCCACGCGCTCACCTCGCCGTACAGCACGAAGCGGGGCGACAACGCGGCCTTCCCCCAGCAGACCTACTACTACGGCGACGGTGACCAGCGGCTCTTCGTCGACACCGCCTCCGGGTACTTCTACGTCTACTACGGCTCGCGCGCGGTGGACAAGAACGGCAGCTGGAAGGCGTTCTACGAGCACGTGGCCCGCGCCCCCCTCTCGGGCAAGATGGCGCCGGGCTCCTGGCAGAAGTGGTACGACGGCTCCTGGTCGCAGCCCGGCACGGGCGGCAAGGAGAGCAACATCGTGCCGGTGACCTCCACCAGCACCACCGGCTACACGCCCCCGTCGGCCGAGTACGACCCGGCCGGCACCGGCACCGTCAGCCAGCAGGTCGCGGCCGGCACCGCCCCCGCCACCTCGCCGCTGTTCGCGATGGACATCTCCTACGACGCCTACCTCGGGCTGTACATCGGCGAGCCGCAGGCGGTCGACCAGAGCGGCAACGCACCGCAGCAGTTCTACGCCACCTCCGACCTGGCCACGCAGAAGTGGACCCTGATCGGCGACACCGGCGGTTACACCACCGCGTCCTGGTACCGCTGGCTCCTCGACAGCGCCAACAAGACCAGCTCCACCATCGTCGGCAAGAGCTTCCGCGCCTACTGCTCGATCGCCTGCGCGGGCAACGCCGACGGCCAGTACGCCAACGTCACCATCGACGCGTCCGCGCCCGCCGCGTCCCCGGTCGACCCGCACCGCACCTACACGATCGCGAGCGGCGCCGGCCGGGTGCTCGCCGAGGCCGGCCGCGGCGCGGGGACCACCTCGCTGCCCGCCGCGGCCCGATCGGCCGCGCAGGGCTGGGTGTTCACGTCCGACGGCGACGGCTCCTACCGGATCACCAGCGTTGCCACCGGCCGGGCCCTGGGCGTCGACTCCGGCTCGACCCGCACCCGGGCCTGGGGGACCAAGCCGACCGTGACGCCGCTGGGTTCCGCCGGGCCGACCGTCGGCCAGCAGTGGTTCCTGATCCCCGCCACCACCCCCGGCGGCGCCAGGACCGGCGGGTACCGGCTGGTCAACCGCTACAGCGGGCTGGTCCTCGGCATCTCCACCGACGCCAAGCGGCGGGCGGAGACCACACCCGTGCGGGCCTGGACCGACCGCACCGGAAACGCCGTCGGCGGCGCCAGGACCGCCGCCGAGCAGACCCTGACGCTGATCCCCGGCGGTCGGGTCCGGCCCTGACGCTCCACGCCTCACGTCCGCGCGCCCCCCACCCACCCCCCACGAAACGAGATCCGACATGGCATCCGTACGGAAAGCGATCCGCCTGTCCGCCCTCGCCGGCGCGGCGTCGGCGATGGTGCTGGCGGCCTCCCCGACCGCGTCCGCCTCGGTCGGCGGCGGGAACGTCGCGGTGAGCTGGTCGATCCCCGGCACCCCGTCGGCCGGACTGACCAACATCACCTTCCCCTTCACGGTCAACCCGGCGACGGCCCATCAGTCCGGTACGTACTTCGCCCAGCAGTTCGGCTTCACCGGCGCCTCCGACGTCGGCTACACCGGCCTCCAGCCGCGGCCGGACAGCGGTGGCCACGAGCGGTTGCACGGCGTGTTCTCCAGCTTCGTCGCGGGTTCGACCACGTCCGACCCGAACTGCAGCGACGGAGCCGACGGCGGGGCCGGCGTCAGCTGCGCGGCCGAGTTCGACGGCGTCTACGGCCACACGTACGCCCTCACCGTGGTCAAGTCCGGTTCCGACACCTGGACCGGGACGGCGAAGGACACGGTCACCGGCGTGTCGACCCACATCGGCACGTACACCCTCCCGGCGGGAAGCGGGAACCTCCAGGGCTCGCAGGGCGGCTTCGTCGAGTACTACGCCGGCATCCCCAGCTGCGCGCAGATGCCGAGGACCGACGCCGTCTTCGGCGGTCCCACCACCACCGACGCGGGCGGCCTGGGAGGCACCGCCCGCGCCGACTACGAGTACAGCGATTGCGTGGGCCAGTCCGGCTACCAGGCCGTCGACGACGGTTCCGGCACCCACATCACCCGCGGTTTCGTGTCCTGACCGCTCCCGATCCGGGAACGCCCGTGCCCTCCCCGCTCGACGAGCGGGGAGGGCACGGGCGCGGTCAGGCGGTGTCGGGTCGGCCCCCTACCGCCGCGTCCGCATCAGCAGGCGGACGAAGTACGGGGTGCCGATGACCGCCGTCATGAGGCCGGCGCCCAGCTGGGCCGGGGCGATCACGGTGCGGCCCAGCAGGTCCGCCGCGCAGACGAGGATCGCGCCCAGCAGCATGGCGACCGGCAGCACCCGCACGTGGCGGCGGCCGACGAGCGCCCGGGCCGCGTGCGGAGCGACCAGCCCGACGAAGCCGATCGTGCCCGCGGCCGCGGTCGCCGTGGCGCTCAGCAGCACCGCGACCGCGAGGAAGGCCGGCCGCGAGCGGGCGAGTTGCAGGCCGAGCAGCCGGGGCGTGTCCTCGTCGAGCGCCACCAGGTCGAGTTCGCGGCGCCGGCAGACCGCCAGCACCGTGCCCGCGGCGAGCACGCACGCGACCGGCGCCAGATCGGGCGCGGTCCGCCCGTAGGTCGAACCGGACAGCCACGTCAGCGCCTTGGTGGCGTCGAACGGGTCGCTGAGCACGATGGTCAGGCTGATCAGGGCCGTTGCGGCCGCCGACACCCCGACGCCGACCAGGACCAGCCGGTTCTGCCGGAACCCGCCGCGCGCGGCGAGCCCGAAGACGATCGCCGCGGCGGCCGCGGCGCCCGCGAAGGCGGCACCCGCGATGCTCCACGTGCCCGCGGCCGGCACCGTGGTGACCAGCAGCACCGCGCCGAAGCCGGCCCCGCCCGAGACGCCCAGCACGCCGGGCTCGGCGAGCGGGTTGCGGGTCACGGCCTGCACGAGCGTGCCCGACAGGGCGAGCGCCGCCCCCGCGAGGAGCGCGGCGAGCACCCGGGGCACCCGCGTGTCCAGGACGAACGTCACCCCCCGACCGGCCCGGCCCAGCGCCCAGTTGGAGAGATCGCCGAGCAGCAGCTTGGTGTCGCCGAGGAGTGCCCCCGCGATCGCCACGGCCACCAGCAGGGCCACCAGCACGACGAGGGTGACCAGGAACGCCGCCCGGCTACGGATCCGGATCCGGTCGTCCTCTGCGGCGGCGCCGGACTCCCGGGCGCGGAAGGCCATCGCGACCAGGAACACCGCGCCGACCAGGCTCGTGACGACCCCGGTGGGCACGGCCACCGCGGACTGCGCGCCCACCAGCGCGCGCAGCAGCACGTCCGACCCGAGCACGAGCGCCGCCCCGACCAGTCCGGCCACCGGTACCGCCGCCCTCGCCCGCAGCAGCGGCCGGCAGCGGCGGGCGAGCGGCCGGACCAGCGCCGGCGCGCACAGCCCGACGAACCCGATCGGCCCGGTGAGGGTCACCGCCGCGGCGGACAGCAGCGCGGTGAGCACGACGACGGTGATCCGGGTGCCGCGCACCGGCACGCCGAGGCCGCGGGCCGCGTCGTCGCCCAGGGCGAGGGCGTCGACGCGACGGGCGACCAGCAGCAGGCCGATCAGGCCGGCCGCGACGACCGGTGCCATCCGGTCGACGCCGCCGAACCCGTTCTGGGTGATGCTGCCCTGGCTCCACTGGTAGAGCCCGCCGGTGCGTTCGGGGAAGAGCAGGAGCAGCGCGTCGGTGACCGAGCCGAGTCCGAGCGCGAGGGCGCTGCCGGCCAGGACCAGCCGGACCGTGCCGGCGCCGAGGCCGGACAGCCCCAGCACGACGGCCGCGGCCGCCAGCCCGCCGGCGAACGCGACGCCGGACGAGGCCAGCAGCGGGATCGACGCGCCGGTGACGGTGAGCACCCCGAGGGCGAGGTACGCGCCGGCGTTCACCGCCAGGGTGTCCGGGGCGGCGAGCACGTTGCGGCTCACCGCCTGCAGCGCGGCCCCCGCGCCGCCGAGCGCGGCGCCGACCAGGAGGCCGGCGACCATCCTCGGCAGCCGCGAGGCGACGAGGACCGAGGCGTCGCCGGGGTCGGCGTGCCCGATGAGCGCCTTGCCGACCTCGCTCGCGCCCACCGCGGCCGTGCCCTGGGTGATGTCGACGACGGCGAGGGCGGCGACGAGGAGCACGGCCGCGGCCACCGCCGCGACCGCCCCGATGGACGGCGCGGGCCCGGAGGTGAACGCGGGCGCGGTCGCGGGCCCGCGGCGCGGCGCGGTCGTCCCGGTGCCGGCCACGGCGCTACTTCGCCAGGGCGGCGACGAGGGCGTCGACGTACGCCTCCATCGACGCGGGGCCGCCGAACATCCAGATGCCGTCCGGCAGCCGGTGCACCTGGCCGGACTTCACGAACGGCAGCGACTTCCAGACGGCGTTGCCGCCGAGGTGGGCGGTGAACGGGTCGCCGCCGTCGTTGCCGTTCTCTATGTAGGCGAACTGCACGTTCCCCAGGCCGGTGAGCCCTTCGACATCGGTGGTGGCCAGGCCGTAGTCCTTGTCGCCCTTGACCGTCCAGGCGTTCTTCAGCCCCAGCTTCTCGTTGACTGCGCCGACGAGGGAGCCGCTGGTGTAGGGGCGGATCGACACCTGGTCGGAGACCACGTAGCTGTCGGCGAAGGCGACCTTGTCGCCCGTCAGGCCGGCGTCGGCCAGGGCCTTCCGGCCCGCGGTGAGCTTCGCGTCGAACGCCTGCCGCACGGTGCCCGCCTTCGCCGTCGTCCCGGTGGCCTGGGCGATCAGGTCGAGGTCGCGGGTCATCAGGCCGAGCTGGTCGGAGGCGTCGGCGGACCGCACCACGAGGACCGGGGCGACCTTGCGCAACTGCTTGACCACCGCCGCGGACAGGTCGGTCGTCGCCACGACGAGGTCCGGCTGGAGGGCCGCGATGGTATCGGTGCTCGGCTCGCCGCGGGTGCCGATGTCCTTCGGCGTGTTCGTCAACGGGGCGGCGGTGTCCCAGTTCCGGTAGCCCTTGACGTCCGCGACGCCGACCGGGGCGACGCCGAGCGTGACCAGGTCCTCCACGACGTTCCACTCGGTGCCGACGACCCGGGTGGCGGGATGGTCCAGGTGCACGGAGGTGCCGTCGGCGTCGGTGAGCGTGACGGGCCCGGCGGCCGTGGCCGAACCGGTGGCGGAGCCGGACGGCGCGGAGTCGGCGGAGGAGTGCTCGGTGGTGCCGCAACCGGCCAGGACGAGTGCCGCGGCAGCGGCCGCGGCGACGGGGAGGAGTCTCATCGGGAAGTGCGGTGCCTTTCGTTTCGTGCTTGATGGCGGCCGATCGCGCGGGTGCGCGGCCGGCCGGTGACGGGGTCGGTGTCCACGTCGATCCGGATGCCGTAGACCTCCGTCAGCCGATGCGGCGTCAGGACGTCCTCGGGCGTGCCGTCGGCGACGATCCGCCCCTGGTGGAGCAGGGCGACCCGGTCGGCGACGGCCGCCGCCTGGTCGAGGTCGTGCAGGACCACGCCGACCGCGATCCCGTGGTCGTCGGCGAGGTCCCGGATCAGGTCGAGGAGTTCGACCTGGTAGCGCAGGTCGAGGTAGGTCGTGGGCTCGTCGAGCAGCAGCACGCCGGTCTCCTGGGCGAGGCAGCCGGCCAGCCACACCCGCTGGAGCTGCCCGCCGGACAGGTGGTCGACACCGCGTCCGGCCAGTTCCTCCAGCCCGGTCAGGCCGAGCGCCCGGTCCACGGCGGCGGTGCCCCCGGGGTCCGGCCGGCCCCAGCGGCCCCGGTACGGGTAGCGGCCGAACTCGACCACGTCGCGGACGCTGAGCCCGCTCGGTGTGGGCCGGCCCTGCGTCAGGAGGGCGACCCGCCGGGCGAACGCGCGGGTGGACAGCGCGGTGCCGTCCACGGCCGCCTCGGTGCCGCGGTCGAGCGTGAGGGTGCCGGTCCGCGGCTGCTGCAGGCGGGCGAGGGTACGCAGCAGCGTCGACTTCCCGCTGCCGTTCGGGCCGACCAGCGCTGTCACCTCGGCGGGCCGCAGGGTGAGCGCGGCCCCGTGGACGACGTCGACGCCGTCGTACGCCACGGTCATCTGATCGGCCGACAGTTCGTGGCCGTGGTGCGGTGGCGGTTGCGGTGGCGGCGGTTGGGGCCGCGGCGGGCCGCCGTTCGGTTCTTCCTCGACTCTCACGCGGCTTAGGTTAGCCTTACCTAAATCAGTTGGGGAAGGCAGGTGGCACCGGACCGGCGAGGGTGGCGGGCCGGACGGCGTGCGGGCCGAAGCGACGGCGGGCCCGGTCGGCGGCCTGCTCGGCGGCGCGGGCCTGGTGGTCGACGGGGTCGAGGGAGAGCTGGTGGTGGGCGTCGGCGGCGGGACGGAGCCGGTCGGCGCGCAGGGTGTAGCCGCGGACGCGGGCGCGCTGGAGGGCGAGGGAGTGGAGCAGGCCGAGGGCGGCGCCGGCGAGGTCCGGGGTGTGGGCGGTGGATTCGGGCAGGGTGCGGGTCCGGGTGGTGGTGGAGCGGTCGGCGTAGCGGAGGGTGAGGGTGAGGCGGCCGGTGGCCTGGTCGGTGTCGCGCAGGCTGGTGCCCAGCTGTTCGGCGAGGCGGAGGACGGCGCGGTGGTGGTCGACGGGGTCGAGGGTGTCGTGGTCGGCGGTGTGATGGGCGGTCAGGTGCAGGGCGGTGGGCTGGGGCGTGACCGGGCGGGGGTCGTGGCCGTGGGCGCGCTCGGCGAGCAGGCGGGCGGGGGCGGCGCCGAGGATGCGCTGGAGGGTGGCGGTGGGCAGGCCGGCGACATCGCCGACGGTGGTGAGGCCGTAGTGGTGGAGAGTGTCGGCGGTGCTGCGGCCGATGCCGGGCAGGGCGGTGACGGGGCGGGGGTGCAGCCAGTTGCTGATGGCCCGGGGGTCGTGGGGGATGTGGGTGGTGTGCCCGGGCGGGGTGGCGGCGGCGGCCATGGCGGCGAGCATGCGGTTGGGGGCGAGACCGGCGCTGGTGCGGATGCCGAACCGGGCGGCCAGGCGCATGTTGGCCATCCGGACGATGTGGTCGGGGGCGAGGTCGAAGTAGCGCAGCGCTCCGCTGATGTCGAGCTGGACGGCGTCGGGCGGGAACGGCTGGAGGCGGGGGGTGATGTCGGCCAGGGCCTCCAGGATCTCGGCGTACTGGTCGTCGCTGAGGGTGGCGTGCAGGTGCAGGTGGGCGATGAAGGTGGGCCGCGGTGCCGGTGTCGCCGCGACTGCCGGGGCCGTTGGAGCCGTCGGGAGTGGCGGTGCCGCCGGGGGCGTCCGTGTCATCGGTGTCGTCGGGGTCATCCGGCGCTCCCGGGGCTGCGGTGGCCGAGCCGGCGCAGGTCGGCGGAGCGGGTGCCGGCCGGCTGCAGGTCGGCGTAGGGGTGCAGGCGCGCTCCGGCGGTCCCGTTCGTCAGGGTCCGGCCGCCGGCCGGCTCGCCCGTCCCCGCGGGTTCGCCGGGCGGGGTCGGCGCGGAGTGCGGGCCGGCGCCGAGGAGGTCGAGGGCGGCCTGCGGACCGTGGTCGCGGCGGGTGGCGGCGAGCCGGTCCAGGTCCCAGGCCATGGTGCCCACGATGGTGCGGCGCCCGCCGCGGACCTGGACTGTGCCGCGGACCAGCAGCAGCCCGGAGTGGAAGACGGTGTGTGCGCAGGCCTCGTGGGAGTCCTCGAAGAACGCCAGGTCCACCAGGCCGGAGCCGTCCTCGAGGGTGACGAAGATGACGCGCTTGCCCGAGGCAATGGGCGGCGTCTGCGTGGATGCCTTCACCCCGGCGACCAGCACCTGACGGCCGGGCTGCACCCGGGCCAGGTGCGCGGCGTCGACGGCGCCGATCTCGCGCAGCAGCCGGTGGTGGTGCTCCATCAGGTGCTGGGAGACGTCGATGCCCAGGACGTGGAGTTCCGCGCCGAGCGCCTCACGCCCGGTCATCTCCCGCAGCCCGCTGGGCTCGGCGCCGCCGATCGGGTCCGCGGTGAGCGGGACCTGGCCGGCGCCGGCGGTGCGGTTGCGGGTCTGCCGGTGCAGTTCGGCGATCTGCAGCAGCAGGTCCCGGCGGGTCGACCGTTCATCGTGCAGCTCGTCCAACGCGCCGATACCGGCGAGGTGTTCGGCCAGCGGCCGGGACGGCCGGGCGCGCTGCCAGAAGTCGGACAGCGAGGAGTACGGCTGCCCCGCGGCGATCCGCTCGGACTCCGCCTCGGTGATGCCGCGCACCGCGGCCAGCGCGAGCCGCACCCCGAACCGGCCGGGCCTGCCGGACCCGCCCGGCGCACCGGGTGCACCCGGCGCACCGGGTTCGACGGGGTCGACGGGTTCGACGGGTTCGACGGGTTCGACGGTGTGCCGCACCCGGGAGCGGTTGACGTCGACGGGCAGGACGGGCACGTCGTGCCGGCGGGCGTCGGCGACGATGACGCGCTTGGGCCACATGCCCGGGTCGTGTTCGAGCAGGCCCGCGTAGAGCGCGGCCGGGTGGTGGGCCTTCAGCCACGCCGACTGCAGGGCGGGCACCGCGAAGGCGACCGCGTGCGCGCGGCAGAACCCGTAGGCGCCGAACGCCTCCACGGTCTCCCAGACCTTGTCGCGGACGCCCTGGTCGTAACCGCGGGCGGCGGCCTGCTGGTGGAACCACGCCTTGATGCCGGGCAGCCGCTCCCGGTCGCCCAGGGCGCGGCGGGCCGTCTCGGCCAGGGCGTAGTCGCAACCGGTCAGCACCGAGAGCGTCATGATGATCTGCTCGTGCCAGATCGTCACCCCGTAGGTGTCGGCCAGGACCGGACCGAGGTCGCGGTGGGCGTACGCGGGGTCGGCGCCGTGCCGGGCGGCGATGTACCGCTCGGGCATGCCGCCGGCCACCGGGCCGGGACGGAAGAGCGAGATGTCGGCGATGACGTCCTGCGGGTCGCGGGGCTGCAGGCGGGACAGCAGGTCCTGCTGCCCGGGTGACTCCAGCTGGAACATGCCGACGGTGTCGGACGCCTGGATCATCCGGAACGCGAAGAAGTCGTCCAGCGGGACCTGCGTGCCGTCGTCGAGGTCGATCCGCTCGCCGGTGGCGCGGGCCACCTCCTCGACGGCGTGCGCCATCGCGGACTGCATCCGCACGCCCAGCACGTCCAGCTTGATCAGCCCCAGCGCCTCCACCTCCTCCTTGGCGGCCTGCACCATCGGGTACCGGTCGGCCGGGGTGGGCTGCACCGGCAGCCGGTCCAGCAGGGTGGCGTCGCTGATGATGACCCCGCACGGGTGCATCGCCATCCCCCGCACCAGCGCGTCCAGCCCTCCGGCCAGCTCGAACAGCGGCCCGAACCGGCCGGTCGCCGCCTCGGCCGCCAGCGGCCGCAGCTCCGGCAGTTCGGCCAGCGCGCCGCCGATGTCGCCGGCCCGCAGGTGCGGGAACGACTTGGCGATCCGGTCCACCTCGGCGGGCTCGATGCCCAGCGCGAGCCCGGTGTCCCGCAGGGCGTGCCGGGCCCGGTAGGTCTCGGGCATCGCGGTCACCGCGACCCGCTCGGTCCCGAACCGCTCGATGATCGCGTCGTATGCCTCCAGCCGCCGCGCGCTCTCCACGTCGATGTCGATGTCCGGCAGCCCGGCCCGCCGCACCGACAGGAACCGCTCGAACAGCAGCCGGTGCTCGAGCGGGTTCGCGGTGGCGATCCGCAGCGCGTGGCAGACCATCGAACCGGCGCCCGAACCGCGGGCCGCGACCCGGATGCCCAGCGCGCGGATGTCGGCGACGGCCTGGCCGACCGCGAGGAAGTACGCGTCGTAGCCCAGCTTGCCGATCACCCCGAGTTCCTGCTCCAACCGGTCCCGCGCCGGCCGGTCACGGCCCAGGCCGCGGTCGGCGAGCCCGGCCTCGCACCGCTCCCGCAGCGTCCGCGCGGCGCCCCGTGGCCCCGCCGCGGCGCCCACGACCCGCGCCTCGGGGAAGTGCGGCACGCCCAGGCCGAGGTCCGCCGCCGGGTCGATCCGGCAGGACCGCGCGGTCGCGTCCGTGTCGGCCAGCAGCCGCCGCGCCCGCCGCTCGTCGGCGCCCGCGCCCTCCGCGATCCGCTGCGCGGCGTCGGACATCGCGGCCGGGTCCTTCAGCCACCGCCGGCCCGGATCCAGCCGGCGCCGGTCGATCGGGCGCAACAGCCGTGCGGCGTCCAGGACATCGGCGAGCCGGTGCTGCCCGGGATCGGCGTAGCGGACGGCGTTGGTCAGGACGGCGGGGGTCCCGGTGCGGTCGGCGAGCGCCAGGGTACGGGCGGCCAGCCGCAGCGACCCCGGCCCGGTGCCGTCCTGGCCGTGCCAGACCGTCTCCATGCGCACCCCTCCGGTCCCGAACACCTCCCGCCACGGCTCCAGCAGCCGGACCGCGGCGTCCTCCCGGCCCGCCGACAGGGCGCGCACCGGCTCCGAGAGCGGGCCCAGCAGCACGACCAGGCCCGGCCCGCCGTACGCGCGCAGCGCCTCCCACGGCACCACCGGGCTCGCGCCCCGCGCCACGCCGGCGTGCCCGGCCGACACCAGCCGGCACAGCCGCGCCCACCCGATCCGGTCCTGCGCGAGCAGCACCACCCGCAGCGGCGGCTCCACCACGTGCGCGCCGCCGCGCACCGGTGTCCGCGGGCGCCGGCCCGGGGCCGGCGGCACGAGTGGCTCGACGGCCACGTCGACCCCGAACACCGGGCGCACCCCGGCCGCCGCGCAGGCCTGGGCGAACCGCACGGCACCGGTCACGGTGTCCCGGTCGGTGAGCGCGAGGGTGTCCATGCCGCGCTCGGCCGCCCGTGCCACCAGATCCTCCGGATGCGAGGCGCCGTACCGGGGCGAGTAACCGGACGCGACGTGCAGATGGGCGAAGCCCACCACCGCGCACCTCCCTCACTCCACCCCTCCACGTCCCCACGACCGCGCTCGTCTCGTACATTCGTTCGATAACCATAACGCGGTTTTCCCAGGTCAGCGACTCGACAGGCCGGCGGGCCACGACTCGGCCCGGACACAGGGGAGTTGGGGTCCGGACCCGTTCCGTGCGGGAAAGACGCCCGGGGCCCGGACGCCGTACGGCGTCCGGGCCCCGGGTCGGAGGGGTGCCGGCGGGGGAGCGGTGCGCCGCCCCCGCCGGTGGGTCACGGCCTCATGCGAGCCCGTAGGCGCGCAGCACCGTCTGGGTGACGGTGTTGCCCGCGTCGTCCTCGGCGGTGGCGCGCAGCGAGACGTACCGGGCCTGCTTCGGCGCCTTCACCGTGGACGTCCAGCTGCCGCCCGCCCGCCGCCGCAGGGTCAGCGGCGCCCAGTGCGAGCCGTCGTCGAAGGACACCTGGAGGGTGGCCGCGGTGAGCGTGCCGGCCCCGGTGACGCCCGGCAGGTGGGAGGCGGTCAGGGACAGCGGCGCGGTGCGGTGCGCCCTGCCGGACAGGTCGGTGGCGACGCCGTAGTCGAGCTGGATCAGCGGCAGGAGCGCGTAGCCGTTGCCGGAGGTGAAGTCCCACTCGGTCCGGGTGGACGGCGAGAAGGGCAGCACGCCGCTCTGGTCGGTCTCGGCGACCAGCCGGTAGGGCAGCGGGTCGCTGCTGGGCGCGTCCACGGCGAGCTGCTGGTAGATCGTGGAGCCGAGTTCGGTGTCGCCCTGGTAGAGGGTAACCGTCTCGTGCAGGTTGTCGCCCTCGCCCCACAGGTTGGAGTCGAAGCCGTCGTGGCCGCTGCCGGAGTCGCCCCAGCCGGGGACGTTCAGGACGAGGAAGTCGCCCTGCCGGTCGGGCAGCGACTGGCTGTCGTTCATCCGCGGGTGGTAGACGGGCAGGAACCAGTCGCTCGGCGTGGTGGAGCCCTTCACCGGGTGGGTGATCAGGGAGCGCTCCTGGACCACCGGGTCGTCGGACTCCTCGTACCAGCCGAACTTCGTGCCGCCGGGAGTGACCCAGTCGGTACGGGTGGCGCCGAGGGTCTGGACGGTCTGGTAGCCGACGCCGTACCGGTCGAAGTCCTGCATGTCATAGCGCCCGTTGTCCCCCGCGTCGGCGGCCTTGCCGGCGAAGCGGGAGTCGATCCGGGCCAGGTCGGCGGCCTTCGGGGCGTAGGTCAGGTCGCGGTCGGGGATGGCGCCGTCGTGCCGCTCGACGAGGTCGTAGACGTACGGCGAGGTGGGCGTCGAGGTCAGGTCGAGCACCAGGCCGCCGCGGGTGGCCGCCGAGATCAGCGCGGCGCCCGCGCCGGCCTGCAGGCCGGCCACCTCGATGGGGCTCGGCGTCGTGTAGTCGTCGTCGCCGTACCAGCCGGACAGGCGGCCGGCGGTGTCGTTGACGACCAGCAGCAGGCGGGCCCCGGCGGCGACCGCGGCCGCGGCCTGCGCGGTGTCCGCCGCAGGCTGGTCTGCCGGGTCGGCCTGCCGGTCGTAGCCGACCACCACCGCCTTGCCCTCGACGTTCAGCCCGGCGTACTCGGCGGCGGTGCCGTGGCCGGCGTACACGACCGGGAGCTTGCTGCGGCCGGCCGGCAGGGGGGTGGAGCCGGCCTGGACGGCCAGGTCCGGTTCCGGGAGGCCGGGACGGGAGGCAGTGGCGGTCAGCGGCGGGGCGCTCTTGCGCCAGCGGGTGTCGAACGCGAAGCTGCCGCTGGTCACCTCGGCGGTGGACTGCGCCCACACGCTGGTGTAGGCGGACGGCAGCAGGTAGTTCTCGTTGAAGGAGCTGCCGCCGGCCACCCGGTTCCACTCGACGCGGGTCATCCGGTCGTCGGTCCTGCGCGGGGTGACGGAGGAGACCCGGTGCGCCCGGCGGGCGTCGAGGGCGGCCGTGCGGTCGCGGTCCAGTTGCACCTGGGGCGCCGACAGCACGCCGAGCCCGAGGTCGTCGGGGCCGGCCGCGCCCGGCAGGTCGGCGTACATGAGTACCGAGTACTCGCCCTTGGGCAGGCGCAGGGTCAGCTTGCCGTCGGCGGGCACCTCCACCTGGGAGGGGTCGGCGTCGCCGGTGCGGTAGATCACCGCGGTGCCCGCGATCGGGGCGCCGCCGCGGTCGGCGGTGGTCAGGGTGAGGTTGTAGCGCTCGTCCTCCCGGTCCACCCCGATCAGGGTGTGCGCGACGACGGTGCCGTCCGCGGTGGCCGCCTCCACCTGCCCGTCGGTGGCGCCGTACGGGGCCCTGGCCGGATCGGCGGTGACGGTCACCGACGCGCTGCCGCCGGCCGGCACGGTGACGGTCGGCGCGGACAGCGTGAACGCCCCCGACGTGTCGCTGCCGTCGGCGCCGCTCGCGGTGGCCCTCAGGTGCAGCGTGACGTCGGAGCCGCCGGTGTTGGTGTAGGTGACGGCCCTCGCTGTCGGCTGGTCGGCGGTGTGCGGCCACGGGTAGAAGCCGGCCCAGGCGGTCGCCGAGGCGTGCACGGTGCCCAGCACCGCGGCCTTGGCGTCCAGGCGGCCGCTGCCGCCCTCGGTGACGGGTATGCCGGGGGTCGCGTGCGCGGTGCTGACCAGCGTGTCCTTGATCTGCTGCCCGGTCCAGTCCGGGTGCTTCTCGGCGACGAGCGCGGCGGCGCCGGCGACGTGCGGGGTGGCCATGGAGGTGCCGCTCATCGTGACGTACGGCCCCGAGCCCTCGGTGGAGTACTGCGAGCGGGCGGCGAGGATGTCCACGCCGGGCGCGGTGATCTCGGGCTTGAGGCCGCCGTCGAGGTAGCGCGGGCCCTGACTGGAGAAGTCGGCGAGCTGGTCGGCGGAGTCGACGGCGCCGACGGTCAGCGCCGCGGTGGCCGCGCCGGGGGAGCCGATGCCGCCGGCACCGGAGTTGCCGGCGGCGATGACGAACAGGGCGCCGGTGGAGGCGCTGAGATCGTCGACGGCCTGGCTCATCGGGTCGGTGCCGTCGCTCGGTTCGGTCGAGCCGAGGCTCATGCTGACCACCCGGGCGTGCTGGGTCTGCGCCGCCCACTGCATGCCGGCGATGATCCAGGACTCGTCGCCGTAGCCGTCGTCGCCGAGCACCTTGCCGACCAGCAGGTGCGAGCCGGGGGCGACACCCTTCTCCTTGCCGTCGGAGGCGGCGCCGGTGCCGGCGATGGTGGAGGCGGTGTGGGTGCCGTGGCCGTTGCGGTCGGTGGTGTCCTCGCCGGGCACGAAGCTCTGCGCGGAGTCCACCTGCCCGACCAGGTCGGGGTGCGCGGCGTCGATGCCGCTGTCGAGGATCGCGACGTCCACGCCTTTGCCGTCGGTGCCGGACTGCCACACGTCGGGCGCGCCGATCTGCGCGGTGCTGTCGGCGAGGGTCGACCTGACCTTGCCGTCGAGCCAGATGTGGCTGATCCCGGCGCCGAAGACGGCCGTCCCGTCGTTCACGCTCCTCGCCCGCGCCGGGTCGTCGCCCGCGGCCTGCTGCCGCGCGGCGCGCGCCGTGGCCCGCCCCAGCGCGGCGGGCGGCGTCACGTCCTGCCAGAAGGCGGCCGCCTTGGCGCGTTCCTCGGTGACCGCTTGGCCCTGGAGGGACGGCAGGTCGCGCCGGTCGGTCAGGCCGTCGGGGGTGGCGGTTGCGGTGCGCGCCTTCGTGCCGGCGTACTGCACGATCAGCGGCAGCGCGCCGGTGCGGGCGTCGTCGTAGCCGTCGGCGATCAGGTCCGTGACGTCGAACAGCCGCCGGTCGAGCACGCCCGCGGCGACGTAGGGCAGCACCTCGGCCGGGTAGACGTACAGGTCCTTGCCGACGGTCCGGGTCTGCACGCCGCCGGTGAGGTTCGCCGGGCGGGCGACGGTGGCGGTCGCGTGCCCGCCGGCCAGGGTGGTGACGGTGACGCGGTCGCCGGTGACGAGGGTGACGGTGCTCGTGGTGGCCCCGGAGGACCCTGCGGCGGAGGCGGTGGTGGACGCCGGTGCGGGAGCGGCCGCCGGCGTCGCGGTGGCGGCCTGCGCGAGGGACGGGGTGGCCGCTGTCGCCGCGAGTACGGTGCCGACGGCGGTCAGGGCCCGCCGTCGCCGGGTGGGGGATCTCAAGTCGTGCCCTCCGTATGGTGCGTGGGATACGGAACGCAGCACATTCTTTGGGGGCGGGCGGCGCCGTTGAATGCTTTCGGATGACGGTTCGCCGCCATGACGGAAACCTGCCGAAGCTGACGGAACGTCATATCCGGGGCCGAGGGGGCTGGATGGGGGCGCGCGAGGTCCGACGAGGTGCGGGGGAGGGCGAGTTGGTCAGGCGGCGCGGCGCGTGGGTGTCCCGCTCAGCGGGTGGGCCGATCGGCGGGAAGCCATCCCCTGGCCACGGCCTCGGCGCCGAGCTGGAAGCGCGAACCGACCGACGCGAGGCCCATCAGGGCGCGGATCTTCCGCTCGACGGTGCGCAGCGACAGGTCCAGCTGGGCGGCGATGGTCCGGTCGGCGACGTCGAGGGCGAGCAGCGCGAGGATCTGCCGGTCCTGCTCGCTGGGCTCGGGGCCGTCCTGACCCCCGGACGAGCGCGCCGGCAGGCCCTGCCCGCCGGGCTGCGCTTCCTTGGTGCCGGCCAGCGGCAACGGCCGGGCCCGCTCCCAGTACTGCTCGAAGAGCAGCACCAAGGCGTGCACGAGGCCGGTGCCGTGCACGACGAGGGTGTCGGCGTGCCCGGGCTCCTCGGCGACCGACAGCGGGACCATCGCGTTGGCGCGGTCGGAGACGATCAGGCGCATCGGGATCTCCTCGGCCACCCGCATCTTCATGCCGAGCCCGGTGACCTCCCGCACGTCGTCCCACATGCCGGGCACCTCCAGGTGCCCGCGGGTCAGCACGGCACGGAAGTCCACGCCGCGCAGCAGCGCCTCGTACTCCATCGCGTGCACGCTGTCACGCTCCACCGCGATCACCGACTCGGCGAGGAAGGTCAGCACCTCCCATCGGGCCCCGCCCAGCAGTTGCCCGAGCCGGTGGCGGATCGCGACCGGTCCGGAGACCACCTCCACCACCCCGCCCGCCGCGCGCGAGGCGGCGCTGCGGAACTGTTCGGCGAGCGCGGTGACCGCGGCTCCTGCCTGGTCGAGCGAGGTGCGCCGCTGCACCAGCAGCGGGGTGAGCGCCACCGACGGGGAGCTGGCCCGGTAGGTGCGCGCGGCCGCGCCCCGCGGATCGCCGTCGCCGAACGGCGGCGGCTGCTCGCCGACCACGAGGCCGTGGGCGGCCATCTCCTCCAGCCGGGCCACCGCCTGGTCGACGGTGATCCCGGCCTGCGCGGCCATGTCCGCGGCGGAACTGCCCGGCCGCGCGATCAGCAGGACGTACAGCCGCTCCTGTTCGGGCGGGATGCCGAGCGGCGCCAGAATCAGAAGCTCCCGAGCGTGGTCGAACCGGTGTGTGCGGGAATCCTCACGGCGCCCACCACCGCTGTCAAGGCGCGATGGGGGCGGGGGCAGTAGGTCGCCGGATCGGGGGTAGGTCCCCCGCATGGGGCCCTCCGGCATCACCCTGGGCGTCGAGGAGGAGTACCTGCTGCTCGACGCGGGGACCGGTCTGCCCTCGTCGCGGGCCTCCCGGGTGCAGGCCGCCGCCGATCTGGAGCCGGTCCTGGACACGGACGAGGTCGACAACGAGCTGCTCCAGGCGCAGGTCGAGGTGGCCACCCCGATCTGCTCGGAACTGGCGGACGTGGGCGGGCAGTTGGCGCGCTTCCGGCAGGCGGTCGGCGGCGCCGCGCTGCGCGTGGGGTGCCGGCTGGCCGCGACCGGGGGCGCGCCGCTGTCGTCCGGCGACGCGATGCCGGTGACGGAGAAGCAGCGGTACCGCGACATGCGCACGAACGCGGCCCGCCTCGTCGACGAGCAGCTCATCAACGGCATGCACATCCATGTCGCGGTCCCCGACCAGGAGGCGGGCGCCGCCGCCCTCGGCCGGCTCCGTCCCTGGCTGCCGGTGCTGGTCGCCCTCGGCGCCAACTCCCCGTACTGGGATGGCCGCGACACCGGGTTCGCGAGCTGGCGGACGGTCGTCTTCGGGCGCTGGCCGGTCAGCGGTTCGCCGCCGTACACCGCGGACGCGGCGACATACGAGGAACGGGTCGGCGCGCTGGTGGAGAGCGGCGTGATCCGCGACCGGCGGCAGATCTACTGGCATGCCCGGCTGTCCGACCGCTACCCGACGCTGGAGGTGCGCGCGACCGACGTGCAGCTCGACGTCGACAGCGCGGTGACCCTGGCGGGCCTGGTGCGCGGGCTGGTCGCGACGGGACTGCGGGAGGCCGCGCGCGGGGCGCCGGTGCTGGACCCGCCGGGCAGCGTCCTGCAGGCGGCGGGCTGGCACGCGGCGCGGTACGGCCTGTCCGGCGACCTGGTCGACCCCACGCGCGGCAGGCCCGCGCCCGCGCGGGACGTGGTCGGCGCGCTGCTGGAGTACGCGACGCCCGCGCTCGACGAGCACGACGACGCGGAGCGGGTCGGCGAGGGACTGGAGCGGCTGCTGGACGGCGGCACCGGCGCGGTCCGGCAGCGCCTGGCGATGTCGGGTGGGGGCTTCCCCACGCTGCTGGACCTGATCGCGCCGGCCCCCGGCGCGTCCTGATCCGCGGGGGCGCCGGCCCCCGATCCGCCGGGGCGCCCGGAACCTGATCCGCGGGAGTGGCCCGGACCCGGCGCGGCACCCACCCGGACGGCCGTAGCAGAACGGCTGCGGCGGGCACCTGATCCGCACACTGGAACGGAAACCGAGCCTCCCCGCGTCGCCGGGAGAGCGCACATCGCCGCCGATCGGCACGCGCGGGAGACCCATCACGCAAGGCAACGGAAGGTGAGTGTCATGCCCCGAGGTTCGGACGCGAAGCGGGAGCGGCAGTACGAGCACATCAAGGACAGCGCGCGCCGGCGCGGCATGTCGCCCGGGCGCGCGGAGGAGATCGCCGCCCGCACCGTGAACAAGGAGCGGGCGCGGTCCGGTGAGAGCCGGACCGCCAGCCGCACCTCCACCCGGGACATGGCCTCGTCGAGGCGCGGCGGGCAGCGGTCGCACACCGGTGCCCAGGGCCCGACGAGGGACCAGCTCTACAACGAGGCACGGCAGCGGAACATCAAGGGCCGCTCGGACATGACCAAGGCCGAGCTCAGCAAGGCGCTCGGCCGCTGACGCCGGACGCCTCCCCGCCCGTTCCACCCCCGGCCCGCCCGCTCCGGCCCCGCCGCCGGGGCGGGTGCGACCGCGGGCGGACCGGGCTCCTCCCCCCGACCTGCGATGAGGCGTCGCCGGGACGTGCGGGACAATCAGGTGTGGATCTTCAGAACCTGCTCGACGGGCACGCCGCGCGCGGCCTCCTCGACGTCCCCGCGGCAGTCGCGGGCATATCCGTGGCGGGCACGCGCAGCACCGCCGTGCGCGGCGCGGACGCGCTCGCCCCGGACACCCCCTTCCGCATCGCCTCGCTGACGAAGGTGTTCACCTGCACCGCGCTGCTCCTGAGGCTGCGGGCGGACGGCATCCCGACGGACACCCCCGCCGTCGAGTTGCTGGCCGACCTCGCTCCCGAGTGGCGGGCGGACCGGACCCTGACCGTCGAGCAACTCCTCGGCCAGGTATCGGGGTTGCGCCCGAGCGTGAACGCGGCCACGGCGGCGGGGCTGGGAGAGGGGCCCGAGGCGCTCCACGAGGCGGCCCGGCTCGTGGTGCGCGGCGGGAACGAACGGGAACCCGGGGATCGCTGGGCCTACGACAACGGCAACTACTTCCTGGCCGGCGCGCTGCTCGCAGCGCTCGCCGGCGTCCCGTACGAGACGGCCCTGCAGCGCGAACTGCTCGCACCCTGGGGGCTGTCGGGCACCGGTTTCGACCTGCCGGACGGCGCGGTCGCCGGGCACATCGGTGCCGCTCCGCTGGCCCCGGCGAGCTACCCGCGCCCGCGCCGGCCCAGCGGTGGGCTGTGGTCGCGGGTGCCGGACCTGCTGGCCCTGGGCGAGGGCCTGCTCGCCGACCGGGCGCTGCTCGCGGAGATGCGCCGGTCGCGCACCCGGCCGGACGACCCGATGCGCTACGGCCTCGGCTGGGCGCTCGGCCCGTCGGGGCAGATGTACCTCAACGGCCGCCTGCCGGGCTACCGTTCGGCGCTGCTGCTGGTTCCCGACGCGGAGCTGGTGTGCGTCGCGCTCGCCGCCGAGCAGGACGCGCTCCCGGGCCTGGCCGCACTGCTCAGCGACGTGCAGCGGCCGTTCACCGGCGACGACCTCGCCGCCGCCGTCGACGCCTTCGCCGCGTGAGCCGTGCCGGTACGCGTCCCGGCGTGCCCGGACAGGGCGTTCACGGGCGAGGCGCCCCCTGCGCGGGACGGGACTCCTCGACGGACCCACCCCCTCTCTGATCGGCGTCCCCGAGGGCGAACGCGGCCGGACAGGTCGGGGTCCTCCCCGGTGCGCGCCGACCGGTGGGTGCCGGGATCTCCGGGGTCGTTCATGGCCGGAAGTACTCCGACATCAGGTCGCCGACCCATTCCGGCTGCTTGACGCCCGTGACCTGGAACTCGACCATCACCGGCTTGAGGTCGACGACCGGGGTGCCCGCCACCGCGTCGAGGCCCACCACGGTGAGTTCGCGCCCGCGGACCGACTCGATGGCGCAGCACGTCACCCCGATGCGGTTCGGCCGCCGCGGGCCGCGGTCGGCGAAGACACCGACGGGCGGCAGGTCGGAGCGGCCGCGGTAGGGGCGGGGTTCGCGGTAGTCGTCGCGTTCCGGGAGCCGGTCGAAGACGAAGAGCACCTCCACGTGGGAGAAGCCCTCCAGCCCCTGCAGGCAGGCGTCGCCGAAGCGTTCGTCGACGGTGATGGTGCTGCGGACGGCGCCCCAGTGGTCCGTGTGCTGGACGTCCGTACGGTCGTTGTGGACCGTGCCTATCGGTGTGACCTCGAAGGGTGACATGGCCGGGTGTGCTCCCGTCGGTCGGCGTGATGGCGTCGTGCCCGGAGGAGGATCATGGCAGGCCCGTCCGCCGGTACGGGACCTGTGGGCATGGCTCAGCGGACGGCCGGAGCGGCGGCGGGAGACGCCGGCGCCGAGGCCGTGTACGTACCGAACCGCGCCAACCGCCTGAGGCACCAACGGCGTTGGACGAGCGCGAGCCCGGTCACGGACGCGCCCAGCGCCAGCCAGCCGGCCGGCCCCGCGACCATCACGGCCCCGGTGAGCAGGAGCGGCCCGGTGGACTTCTGGATGGACTGCGCCATCCCGGCCACGCCGAGGTACGCCGCCCGCGCCGGGCGCGGCGCCATCGAGACGGCCAGCTCCCAGGAGCTGATGGAGCGGATCAGCTCGGCGAAGGTGACCGCCAGGGCCGCCGCGATCATCGCGGCCGACGCCGGCCAGGCACCGGCGCCGCCGGCCGCGGCCAGGATCGCGCAGGTGGCGAGCATGGTCAGCCCGTACAGGGCCACCGCGCCCGCGGCCCGCAGCGCACCCTCCGCCCTGGCGGACACCCGCACCTGGAGGAGCACCACCGTCACGGTGTTGATGCCGAGGAACGCCGGGATGAGGGCGTGCGGGGCGGCCGTGCGGTGCACCAGCCACAGCGGCAGGCCGACGTTGAGCACCGAGTCGTCGAGGTTCATGGCGATGTCCAGGAGGACGAACAGGAGGTAGCCCGGGTCGCGCCAGGGACCGCGCGGAGCGGGCGGGCGCGGACCGTGCGGCCCGCCCGCCGGCGCAGGGACGGTCGCCTCCGCGGGAACGGTCACCGCGGCGGCCGGCTGCGATCGGTGCTCGGCCCGCGGTTCGCGGGTGCGCCGGACGAGGACGGCCGCGGCGGCGAAGGACAGGGCGTCGCAGAGGATCAGCAGGTCGTAGCCGCCGTGCGGTCCCACCGCCAGGCCGACCGCCGCGATGCCGGCGCCGACGGCGTATCCCGCGTTCGTCGCGCTGCGCGACAGCGCCTGGTAGGCGGAGCGGCGTTCCCCCGCGACGCGCGTGGCGAACAGCATCTCCAGCATCTTCGCGCCGCGGTCGCCCACGGAGATCGCCGCCACCACGGGCAGCAGCGCCGCGAACCCGTGGCAGACCAGCAGCAGGCAGAGCATCACCAGGCGCAGCAGGTGGCAGCCGACCAGCAGCGGTCGCACCGGGTAACGGCCCGCGAGCCGCCCGGCGAGCGGAGAGGCCAGGATGCCCGCGACCCCCGCGGTGCCCAGCAGCAGCCCCAGCCGGCGGGCGTCGAGACCGGCGGAGAAGGTGAAGAACAGCACCGAGGACGCGCCCCACACCCCCGACCCGGTGCGGTCCACGAACAGCGAGGCCAGCATGGTGCGCGCGTCCCGCCCGCCCGGCGGATGCCGCAACTGCGCCCACAGGCCCTCCGGGCCCGGCCGCCCCTCCCCGTCCCGCCTGCCACGCCGCACCGGCGGCCCCCGTTCGCATCGACGTCACCACGGCGCGGCTGCCCGCGCCGGGAGGCAGCCTGCCCCGAGTATTATGTTGATGTCAAGATACTTGATATCGACATACCCGGGGTCGGAGGTCCGCCACCTGCGGTGCGCCGCCCGCCGTCCGCCCTCTGTCGCCCGCCGGTTGCTGGCTGCGACCGCCGCGCGGTTTCGCCCTCAGCCGAGAAGAACGCCACCGCTGCCGGACCGGCGGCATGATGCCCGTATGGAGCCGATCTTCGTTCTCGTGCACAGCCCGTCGGTGGGGCCCTCCACCTGGCAGCCGGTGGCCGATCTGCTGACCGCGTGGGGCCACCGGGTGCGGATGCCGTCCTTGCTGCAAGTGACCGCCGGCGCACCGCCGTTCTGGCCGCGGATCGCGGACGCGGTCCGCGACGACCTCACGGAGGTCCCGGCGGACCGCCCGCTGGTCCTGGTGGCGCACAGCAACGCGGGGCTGTTCGTGCCGACGATCCGCGCGGCCCTGGACCGTCCGGTGGCCGCGTCGGTCTTCGTCGACGCCGCGCTCCCGGCGCGCACCGGTGCGACCGCGCTGGCGCCGCCCGAACTCCTGGACTTCCTCCGCCCCAAGGCGGTGGACGGTGTGCTGCCCCGATGGACGGACTGGTGGGACGAGGACGACGTCGCGCCGATGTTCCCCGATCCGGCGGTGCGCGAGAAGGTGGTCGCCGAGCAGCCCGAACTGCCGCTGTCGTACTACGAGCAGGAGGTCCCGGTCCCCGCGGGATGGGACGATCACCCCTGCTCCTACCTGCTGTTCGGGCCGCCCTACGACGACTGCGCGGCGCTCGCCGGCGCGCGCGGCTGGCGGGTGGAGCACCTGCCCGGCGCGCACCTGCACCAGATCGTCGATCCGGCGGGGACCGCGCGGCGGGTCCTCGCGCTCGCCGGGTACGACGCCTGACGCTCCGTCAGCGGTCAGCGGTCAGCGGTCAGTCGTCAGTCGTCAGCCGTCGACCGCTGCCGGTTCTGCGGGGAAGCGGCCGCAGAGCCAGTTGCCGGGGTCAGCCGGGTCGTCGCTGATCCAGAACTGGCGCCACAGCAGGGCGAATTCCTCGCGGCTGAGGTGGCCGTCGCCGTTGAGGTCGAGCCGTTCGAAGACGCCCGCCATGTCGGCCGGCTGCCCGTTCCAGGTCTCCACCAGCCGGCCGTGCTCCTCCGGGGAGATCCGGCCGTCGCCGTTGGTGTCCACGGCGTCGAAGACGGTGTCGGCGGTCGCCACGACATCCGCGGTCATGGCGGGCAACCTGTCGACGAGCGCGAGCAGTTCGCCCATGTCGACCGCGCCGTCCCCGTTCGCGTCCCCCGTCTCCAGCAGCACCGCCCACCAGCCCATGAGCAGCGTCTCCACCCGGGCGCGCAGCTCCGTACCGGGTCCCACTCCGGGCAGCCGGCTCCAGCGCTCCACGAGCGCCCGGAAGTCGTCCTCGCGCAGGTAGCCGTCGCCGTCCGCGTCGAATGCCGCGAACATCCCCTTGAGCTTGCGCTCCTGAAACGCGCTGGCCATGAGCGGCCTCCCTCGACCCGAATCCGACCACACACCGCGGCGGCCGCCCCGCGGGGCGGCCGACTCCTTCTCACTGTAGGTCGCGCCGCGCCGCCGCCCCCACCAGCACATGTGCGCGAGGATTCACCCTTCGGGGTCAGAAGGTGACGACGGTGGCCTGTTCGAGGGTGAAGCGCAGGAACTCGTCGCGGGCGACGCTCAGTTCGAGCCCGCGCGCGGTGAGCTTGTCCTCGGTTCCCTCCGCCCGGGCGGCGTTGACGCAGGCGCCCACCCGGACGCCGCCCGCGATCAGCTCGTCGATCTGCCGGTTGAAGGTCGCGACCGCCGCCGAGCCGCCCGCGCCGCCGAGGCGGCGCTGGGCCGGCCCGAAGCAGAACACCTCGACGGAGACCCCTTGCTCCGGGGCGATCTCCTGGATGCGCTGTGCCACCCGCGTCCCGATGGCCAGCGAGTCATCGTCGTCGTGGAACACGTGAACGACCGTCTTGGGCATGGCGTACTTCCGCTCGCGTGCAGGGTCCGGGCGGGTCCGACCCTAGCCGCTCTTCTCACGGAACAAGACGCTGGTCTCATCATGCGGACGATGTTCGAGCGGGGAGGCCGTACCGTTCAGCGCGCGCGGCGGGGCACGTCCTCCACCCCGAGCCGGTACCGGTCGCCGCCGGCCACGACGTGCAGGTCCGGCCCGGGAGCGGGGTGACTCCCGGGCCGGGTGCGGGTGGGCGGGAGGCGTCCGCTCGCGGAGAGTGTCGCGTTCCCGTATCACTCCGGGTCGCGCCGGTCATCGGCGTTGCCGGCCCGGAGCAGCTGTCCCGAACGGCCGCCGACACCGTCCATGTCGTCGCGGAGTCCCTGGCGTGGCTGCACCCCGACACGCACGACTCGTCCGTCGTCTGCCTGCGGCTCGGTCCGACGGGTTTCCCGCTGACCGGGCCGGTGCACGCCCTGCTGTGGCTGTCCGACGACGACGCCGGCCGGCTCGTCGTCGCGGCGCCGGCCGCCGAGGTCGGTTTCGGCGTGTACGTCGGGGTGTCCGCCCCCACTCCTCGGCACTGGGACGCCGCCCGCACGATGGACGAGTCGGGGTACGTGCCGAAGGACGACCCGGCCGACCTGCCGGACGAGCGGGGGGAGGTGTCGCGGCTGCACTGGTGACGCCTCCCCGCATGCGGACCCGGCACCCAACGGGCCTGGCCGGACCGCTCGTTGGGTGCCGGGGCGTGCCGTACGGGATCCTGCCGAGCTCGCGGGCCCGCGGCCCTTCAGGGGGACGCCAGGACATGGCGGTCGCGGCTCGCGCCGAAGGCGGCGACGGTCTGCGCGACGAGTACGGCGAGCAGTACGACGACCGGCAGGGACCATCCCCCGCTCGCGGAGTGCAGCAGGCCGAGACCGAGCGGGCCGAGGCAGGCGATGAGGTAGCCGATCCCCTGGGCCATCGTCGAGAGCCGGCCGGTGTGGTGCGCGTCGGGCGAGCGGGCGACGATGTAGCCGAGGGCGAGACCGATGGCGAGGCCCTGGCCCAGTCCGAGGGCGGTCATCCAGAGGTAGGTGCCCGAGACGGGGGACGTGAGCAGGCCGGCGAAGCCGGTCGCGCACAGCAGGGCGGCCGCAAGGGGCGCGACGCATGCCGGGCGCAGACGCTGCTGCAGCCAGGGTGCCGCGAAGGACGCGGCCATGCCCGGGAAGCTGGAGAAGGAGAGCATCCATCCGGCCCGGCTGTCGCTCATGCCGTGGTCCTGCAGAAGCGTCGGCAGCCAGGAGAGGATCGCGTAGTAGCCGAGGGACTGCAGACCCATGTAGAGGGTCACCGCCCAGGCGGTCCGGTCGCGCCACATCGCCCCGAGTGCGGGGGCGGCGGTATCGGCTGCTCCTTGCTTCACCGGCGCCTGTCGCCGGCGGTTCGGGGAACGCCGGTCCGGCACGAGCAGTTCGGGAAGCCAGGCGAGGGCGGCGGCGAGGGACGGGATCGCACACAGCACGAGCACCTGTCGCCAGCCCCAGCCGGTGGCCGACTCCAGCGGGACGACCACGCCCGCGGCGAGCGCGGCTCCGCCGGACAGGGCCAGGGAGTAGCAGCCGAGCATCAGCCCGGCGCGGCCGGCGAAGTCGTGCTTGATGAGCTGCGGCATGAGGACGTTGCCGACCGCGATTGCCGCACCGGCGATCAGGGTGCCGCCGAACAGGGCGAGCACTCCCGGGACCGAGCGCAGCACGATGCCGCCGGTCAGCGCCAGCAGCGCGTACCACAGCAGGTGGTGGGGCCCGAAGCGGCGAGTGAGCCGGGGCGCGAGGAACGCGAACGCCCCGAAGCAGAGGACCGGCACCGTCGAGAGGGCTCCGCCGCCGAACGAGGAGAGGTGCTCGTCGTGCTCGACCTCCGTGAGGACGGGCGACAGGGACGCGACGGCGATCCGCAGGTTCAGCGCGGCCAGGCTGAACGCGAAAGCGGCTTGTACCGTGCGCGCCCCGGCCGGTCCGGGAAGGGGCGGCTGCCGGGACGCCGACGGGCGGGCCGCTGGGGTCTGATGGGTCACTGGGCTGTTCATGCCGTCCACTCTCCGGCGGAGCCGGGACGGCGGGCCACCGATAGGATGCCAATCCATGAGGGAAACCCGCCATCTTGATCTCGTGGAACGCGGCCGCATCGTCCTGGCGCACGGGCAGCGGCTGCCCACCCATGCCCACGACCGCGGTCACCTGGTCTATCCGGCCACCGGCGTGCTGTCCGTGACCACCGCCGCGGGCACCTGGATCGCTCCGCCGACCCGGGTGGCGTGGACTCCCGCGGCCTTCGAGCACCACCACACCGCGCACGGCAACGCGGACATGCGGGTTCTGTTCCTGGTCGACGCACTCGCGGCCCGGCTGCCCGCGCATCCCGCCGTGCTCACCGTCTCCGGGCTCGCCCGTGAAGCCCTGCTCGCCCTCACGGCCGAGGAGGCGGACACCGGCGGGCGGGCGCCGGAGGCGGTCGACCGGCTGCACGCGGTCGTCGTCGACGAGCTCACCGCGGCGCCCGAGCAGCCGCTGCATCTGCCCGAGCCGACCGACGACCGGCTCCGGGCGCTGACCGGCATCCTCTACGCGGACCCGGCCAACCAGCAGACCCTCGCCGAACTCGGCGCGCGCGTCGGGGCGAGCGAGCGTACGCTCAGCCGGCTCTTCGCGGCGGAACTCCGGATGAGCTTTCACCAGTGGCGCACCCAACTCCGCGTCCACCACGCGCTCACCCGGCTCGCCGCGGGAAAGTCCGTCACCGACACCGCGCTCGCCTGCGGCTGGGCCAATCCGACCAGCTTCATCGAGGCGTTCGCCGCACTCGTCGGCGAGACCCCCGGCCGCTACCGCCACCGTCAACGACCTTCCGAGGGCGGCTGAGCCGTGTGTGGGAAGTCGCGCGCGTGGCCCAGGGGCGGATGACGCCACTTCTCCCACATGTCCGCAGGGCGGAGGCTCGGCCCCGCACGCGAAACGGCCCCGGTGCATTCGACCAGGAACTGACAGGGTAGGTGCGTGTTCGCCGATCGAAGTTGCGGGCCTCGGCGCCGAGCGTGAACAACACAACCGCGGTCACGTCGGCGACTGTCATCGAAAAGTCGGTGTTCGCCTTCACGCGGCAGATTTTGGCAGCGCTGCTGCTGGCGCACTTGATGGGAGGAGTGACGCTGACGAAAGCCTTGGAGGTTGTCTCATGTGGGCACGTTCCCGAGCTCCTTGCGGCAGGTCGGGGCGGCGACCATGGCTGACCACGGCTCTGCCGGTCGTTGCGGTCCACGTACTGGTTCTTGAGGCCACGAGCAGCCCATGGCAGGCTCGTGCCGCATGATCGATGAATTCGCGAAGAACAGCCTGCATGGGAGACTGCGGCGGGATCGCAAGGCGCTGCTCTGGAAACTCGACGGCCTGTCCGAGTACGACGCCCGCCGACCTTTGACGGTGACCGGGACCAACCTCCTCGGCCTGGTCAAACACGTGGCCGGCGTCGAGGCCAGGTACTTTGGCGAGGTCTTCGGACGGCCGTCCCCGGAACCGCTGCCTCGCTGGCAGGACCACGACGGCAGCGATCTGTGGGCGGCTGAGGACGAGGCGCGCGATCAGATCATCGAGTCCTACCGGCGCACGTGGGAGCACTCGGACGCGACGATCGACGAGCTTGCCCTCGATGCCACCGGCCATGTGCCGTGGTGGCCGGAGTCCTATCCCAACACGAACCTGTTCGCCATCCTGGTCCACGTCCTCGGCGAGACCAACCGGCATGCCGGGCACGCCGACATCCTGCGCGAAGGCGTCGACGGCCGAACCGGGATGCGCCCCGAACACGAGATGCAGATCGATGAGGACGCCCGCACCGCATACTGCGCGAAGATCGAGCAGGCCGCCAGATCGGCCGCATCAGTCAAGGCATAGAAGGCTGTCCCACGTGACGTGATGTTCGAGCGGCATGATGCCGGACGTGAATGCTGATCTGTCGAAGCGTCTGGTTCCGGATGAACTCTGAGAGCGGGTCGCCCGTTTCTGCCGTCGTTCGCGGCTCGACCACAAGGTGGTGGGACCGCTCCGCGTGACGAGCGGGCCCTGTTCACCGCAGTGGCGTACGTGCTGACCAGCGGCTGTGCCTGGCGGCATCTGCCGCCGACGACCTGCGCTGGCGGTATCGCCTGGTTGAACGCGAAGAGGCGCACCGGTCCGGGACCAAGGGGCCGCGGCCCGGGGCCTGGTGAGTGTCGTGGATCAGATGCCGTAGAGCTTCTGCAGGGCGTTGGCGACCGCGCGCGGTTTGCGGGCGATATCGCTGACGTTGATCGCGTCCGCGCGGGTGGTGGGGACGGCCTGCTGCGGGAGAACTGCTGCTTGGGTGGGGGAGGGCGCGGGAGGTTCGGCGGTGGTGGTGGTGTGGTCGGCGGCGCGCCGGATGAGGTGCATGGGGGTACTCGCCTTGGTGGGTGTGGGGTTGCGTGCTGGCTGTCGAGGCGGGGCGCGCACCCGGTTCGTTGTTCAGGGCGTCAGGTTCGTGCGACGGCACGCTTGGCTGGTGCCGGAGCGGACGTCGCGCAGGTACTCCAACTCCACCCGGGTGGGGCGGGTTTCGGTCCAGTCGACTTGCGGAGGGGCAGCATTCGCACCCTGCACGATTCGCAGAAGGCCTGAGGCTGGACGTATGCGCAGATGACCCTTCCTCGCAGCGTGGCTGCCGTCGCAGACGAGACGGACCCGCTGCCGAAAATCGTTGTTCGCGGCCGGGTTCGACCTGCAAGGATGTCCAGGGGCGAGCGCGGGTTGGGCGCTCCCTCAGGTTTCGGGGTCAGGGCGGGGTGCGGTGTTCAGGGTTCGGTGGATGAGGGTGCTCATTGCAGCGTCCGCGGTGGTGAGCTCCGCGGCTTGCTCCAGCTCCGGAGATGACGTCGGGCACGGTATGCGGCACGCGTCGGCGCCGACATCGGCTCACGGACCGGTCACCGGCGGCTCCTCCAAGGTGCCCACCCGTACGCAGTTGACCGACATGCTCATCTCGGAGTCGGATCTGCCGGCAGGATCTCTTGTGTCCTCTCAGAACACCTCTCCACGCGGGAAAGTGACCGCGGACGACGCCGCCTGCCAGCCACTGGCGAATGCACTGCTGTTCACTTCCACGTCCGCTGGCTCGCCCGCGGCCACCGTGAACCAGGTGGTGATCGCGACGGGTGCGGGTGACGGAGCCATTTCGGTCCGGACTGCCCTCGTCGCCTACCGGGACCCTGACGCTGTGTTGGCGATCGACGGCGTCCAGACCGCCGTCAAGGCATGTGCTGCGGGCTTCACGGCAGCCCTCAACGGCACCCGGACCCGGTTTACCGTCGCACCCGACACACGGGCCGGCGGTGGGCAGCAATCCACCGGTGTGGTCCTGACGGACACCGTGGACGGTTCGCGCGACTCGAACGACGTCTGGCTGGTCCGCCGCGGGGATGTCGTCGCGTACTTCGTGGCCGAGGGCATAAACGGTGGCAGCGTGCCCCTGGCAGCGATCACGGTCGTGACGGCTCCGCAGGTGCGCAAAATGTCCTGACGTAGCCCGCGCACTTCACGGGCTTCGCGAACCGATCCCCCGCGGTCCCGCGCCGCCCCCTGGGCGCGAGGACCGCGGGGCGGCCGTGGTCAGCGTGCAGCCGGTTCCGCCGCCACCGTGGACAGGGCGTGGCGCACCAGGGCGACATCCTCGACCGGGAGGATCAGGTCATGGGTCGTTCCCGCCGCGACCAGTTCGTACCGTCGCCACCTGCGCAGCGGTGGCACAGGCTCGCCCTCTCCCCTCAACTCCAGCGGGCCCGCCAGCTCCACGCGGCGCTTCGGGGCGGTCCGCTCCTCCCATGCCGGTGGGCGGCCGGCAGTCAGGTACAAGGTCCCGCTCCTGGAAGTGACGACCTTCCCCGTGCGGCCCCCCGGGGTGAGCCGCCCGCCGGTGATGGACTTCGAGAGCGACATCACCTTGAACGTCTGCCCCGCGTCGAGATCCGCGATGTCCTTCTCCGGCGTGCGCCCGCGCAACCCCAACCGCCGCAGCATCGCCTTCAGCGGTGACCGCGTGCCGGTCGACAAGCGCGCTCGGTCCCTCGTCATATCCGTCCCCTCCCTGGATGTTCACGAACAATCGGCGGAACATATCACCTGCACACTCCGCCCTCGCGCGCCGCTGACCTCCGCCTTCCCGACTCCGGACGGTCCGGTCGGACGGCCCTCTCCTGCCCGGCCGCTTCGGGTGGCGGTCGCCCGCCGTAGGTCGGGGCCGGCTCGGCCGGAAGAAGGGTCGGCGGCGTCTCGAAGTGTCGAGAGCCCTCGGGCACCGTGACGCGTGGTGGGGTGGGAACGGCCTTCGGCGGGGCCGACCCACATCGTGCATCCGAACACCCGCTAAGCCGGGAAGCGCCACCCGTGATCTGCCTCGGCGCGGGCCACCTCGGCGTCGTACTCTTCGGCGCCGAAGTCGAACTCGACCGGTCGATCCTCAGGGCGGGGACCCTCCCAGCCCGACCACTGGACGACATTCCCCACGCGTTGCACGACGACCGAGAGGAAGCCGCAGCATCCCCCGGTGCACTCCGGCTCGCCCAATCGGACACGTCGCGGTTCGGACGTCGCCCGAAGCGGACCGGGGAGCCCGACCGGCAACGCCTCCGCTGCCAGGGGCCCACGACCGCCCGGGCCGACCGCGTGCTCGACCACGTCCTCGCCATTGACCCACACGCGCAGCTGGGCTGGGAAGCGTGGCCCCGGCGGCAACACCGTGATCTCCAAGCGATCGAACATCACGCTTCCCTATGGCGATTGGCGCACGACCTGACAAGTGAGCCAGGAGTAACGGCTCAGCCGGCGGCACCCGTGCCCGGGGCGGGGGCGGCGTCGGTCAGGCTGCGGGTGTAGGTCAGGCCGGGGCGGCCGGAGAGGCGGGTCTCGCCGACGACGGCGAAGCCCGAGCGGGCCAGCACCGCCTGCGAGGCGAGGTTGTCCAGCGTGGTGGCGGCCCGCAGGACGGTCAGCCGGTAGCGGGCGGCGGCGATCCCGCACAACTCGTGCACCGCCCAGGTGGCGAGGCCCCGGCCCGCGGCAAGTTCCGCGACGCGGTACCCGAGGTCGGCGCCGCCGTCCGCCACGTCCACGAGGTTGAACCGCCCCAGCACGTCCCCGCCGTCGCCGACCACCACGTGGAAGTAGCAGGCGCCGGTGCCCTGTTCGGCCAGCCGATCGCGCAGCACCTCGTCGAAGCGGGCGAAGAACGCGTCGCCCCGGTCGGGGATGGTCGCGGCGAAGTAGGCCCGGTTCTCCTGTTCGAAGGCGAGCAGCGCGGCGGCATGGTCCAAGCGGAGCAACTCGATCTCGGGCATGGGCCCGACTATAGGCAAGGACACCCGATCCGACCCCTCCTTATCCGCCGACCCCCATCCGCCCGGAGGGTGGCTAGGCCCAACCGGCAGGGATGCCGGGCTCGTTGGCAAACCGCCGCGATGGGTCAAGACGGCCGATCCGACCTCGCCCGAGCCGCCGGATGCCGTCGGGCCGCGCGCTATGGCATGGCCTAACCGGCAGGGATGCCGGGCTCGTTGGCCCACCGCCGCTGTGGGGGCAGGACAGCCGAACGGAACCTGTCCGAGCTGCGGGAGACGACATAGGGCCGCGCGCTACGGCATGGCCTAACCGGCAGACCCGCCGGGCTCGTTGACCCCACCGCCGCCGCAGGGCGAGACCCCCGACCCGACCCCGCCCGAGCCGCCGGCCGCCGTCGGGCCGCGCAGACCGCAAGGGTCTACCCGTCCGGAGGGCAGGGCTCCCCGGCCCACCCCGCGCCGCGGACCACCGCGCCGGGTCCCCGGCGAACGCCCCACCCCCGCGCAACCCAACTCCCCGGCTCCGAGCACGCTTACGGAACCCGTCCACCCTTCCCCCACCCACCTGCCGTACCCCGCGCGGAGCGCACCGCACCCGCCCCGAACTGCCCTGACCTGCCCGGACCCGGTTCCGGGCCGTCGCCCAACTCAGCAGGTGGGGATGCCCTCTTATTGCCGCTGCACGCTTATTGACGCTGCAAAGCCGCGGTGATTCACTTCGTGCCTGAGAGCGCTCTCTCGCGGTTGGGGCCCAGCCGCGGCCCGTCGTTCACCCCGTCGTCCACTCGTTCAGGGAGAGCCGTGTCCGTGATTCCCACTCGCCGTGCCATGCTCCGCGGAGCGGCCGTCGCCGCCGCGGTACCGCTGGTCGGCGGCATCTCCGCAGGATCAGCTTTCGCCTCCGGGCCCGCGTCCGCCGCGTCCACGCACGGTCACGGCGGCGCCGACCTCGGTCCGAACGTCCTGGTGTTCGACCCGTCCATGGGGGACGCGGCGATCCAGGAGCAGGTCGACGCGGTGTTCGCCGTCCAGCAGTCCAACCAGTTCGGCACCGAGCGGTACGCCCTGGCCTTCAAGCCGGGCACCTACAACGTCGACGTCAACGTGGGCTTCTACACCCACGTGCTGGGGCTCGGCGACAGCCCCGAGGACGTCGTCATCAACGGCCATGTCACGGTCGACGCCCAGTGGTTCGACGGGAACGGCACCCAGGACTTCTGGCGGTCCGCGGAGAACCTGACCATCGTGCCGCCCGACGGGCTGGAGCGGTGGGCGGTCGCCCAGGCCGGCCCGATGCGCCGGGTCCACGTCAAGGGCAACATGATCCTCATGCCGAGCCCGCCCGGCAACGGCTGGTCCAGCGGCGGCTTCCTGGCCGACAGCGTGGTGGACGGCCAGATCGACTCCGGCTCGCAGCAGCAGTGGCTGTCACGCAACGACACCATCGGCAGCTGGACCGGCTCCAACTGGAACATGGTCTTCGTCGGTGTCGAGGGCGCTCCGGCGACGTCCTTCCCGACACCTCCCTACACCACCGTCGACCGGACCCCGGTGGTGCGGGAGAAGCCGTTCCTGACCGTCGACCGGCACGGCGCCTACCAGGTGTTCGTGCCCGCGCTGCGCCGCGACAGCACCGGCACCTCCTGGTCCAAGGGGCCGGCGAAGGGCCGCGGCATCCCGCTGTCGGACTTCCACGTGGCCCGGCCCGGCGAGTCCGCGGCCGCCATCAACCTCGCGCTCGCCCTCGGCAAGCACCTGCTGTTCACGCCCGGCATCTACCCGCTGTCCGCGCCGCTGCTGGTCCTCAGGCCGGGAACCGTCGTCCTCGGCCTGGGCCTGGCCACGCTCCAGGCCGTGCACAACAACGCGCTGATCGAGGTCGCCGACGTGGACGACGTCACCGTCGCGGGCGTCATCCTGGAGGCCGGCTCCGCCAGTTCGCCGGTCCTGCTGCGGGTCGGCGACAGCCTGTTCCGGCGCAGCCACGCCGAGCGGCCCACCGCGCTGTTCGACATCTTCCCGCGGATCGGCGGCGCCGTGCCCGGCGGCACCGACGTCAGCATCCGCATCGACAGCCACGACGTGATCGTCGACCATGTCTGGGCCTGGCGGGCCGACCACGGTCTGGACGGCACGGTCGGCTGGTCGGTGAACCCCGCCGGCACTGGCTTCCTCGTCAACGGCGACCGGGTCACCGCCTACGGCCTGTTCGTCGAGCACCACCAGAACTACGAGGTGCTCTGGAACGGCAACCAGGGCCGTACCTACTTCTTCCAGAACGAGCACCCGTACGACGTCCCGACGCAGTCCGCGTGGAAGCACGGCAGCACCAACGGGTACGCCGCGTACAAGGTCGGCGACCACGTCACCCAGCACCACGCCTGGGGGCTGGGCAGTTACTGCTTCTTCGACCTCAACGCGGACATCTACACCGACCGCGCGTACGAGGTCCCCGACACCCCCGGCGTCGTCTTCACCTCCCTGATGACGGTCTGCCTCAACGGGGCGGGCGGCGGCGGCATCCTGCACTGCATCAACGACACCGGTGACCCCGTCCAGAACGGCTTCGGCGTGTACAACATGAAGTCCTACGCCGACGGCACCGGCACCGTCTGATCCGGTCCTGCGGCACCAAGGCCGGGCGGGTCCCTCGCGATCCGCCCGGCCTTGCGTAGTGTTCCGGCGCCCCGGGTGGCCGGCCGGGATCAGCTCCGCGCGGCGTCGAACGCTCCGAGGATCCGCCGGGCGGCCAGCGCGGCGGTCAACTCCCCGTCGCGCAGCTGCCGTTCCCACTCCGGTGCCTGGGCGCGCACGGCCGGGTGGCCGTCGAGGCGGCCGAGCAGTTCCTCGCGCACCATGGTCCAGGCCCAGTCGACCTGCTGGTCGCGGCGTTTGGCGCCGAGCCCGCCGCCGGAGTCGAGCACGGCGCGGTGCTGCTCCAGCCGTTCCCACACGGTGTCCAGGCCCGCCGGCTCACGCGCGCTGCAACTGAGCACCGGCGGTGTCCATGCGGCGTCGGCGGGATGCATCAGCCGCAGCGCGCCGGCCAGTTCGCGGGCCGCGGACCGCGCGTCGCGCTCGTGCGGGCCGTCCGCCTTGTTCACGGCGATCACGTCCGCCAGTTCCAGTACGCCCTTCTTGATGCCCTGGAGCTGGTCCCCGGTGCGCGCGAGCGTGAGCAGCAGGAAGGAGTCGACCATCCGCGCGACCTCGGTCTCGGACTGGCCGACGCCCACCGTCTCCACCAGCACCACGTCGTAGCCGGCCGCCTCCATGACGATCATGGACTCCCTCGTCGCCTTCGCCACGCCGCCCAGCGTGCCCGCGGAGGGGGAGGGCCGTACGAACGCCGCCGGGTCCACCGCGAGCCGCTCCATCCGCGTCTTGTCCCCGAGGACGGAGCCGCCGGTCCGGGTGGAGGACGGGTCGACCGCGAGGACGGCGACGCGGTGCCCGCGCGCGGTGAGCATGGTGCCGAAGGCGTCGATGAAGGTCGACTTGCCCACTCCGGGCACCCCGCTGATCCCGATCCGCCGGGCGCCGCCGCTGTGCGGCAGCAGCGCGGTCAGCAGCCGCTGGGCCGGCTCCCGGTGGTCCGGGCGGGTGGACTCGACCAGCGTGATGGTCCGGGCGACGAGGGCCCGCCTGCCGTCGAGGACGCCCTGGACGTGGGCGTCGACGTCGATGGGCATCCCCGGGTCACCCCTCGCCGTGGCCCAGCGCCGCGGCGAGGCGTTCGACCAGGTCGTGCGCCGCGTCGGGGATCACCGTGCCGGGCGGGAAGACCGCAGTGGCGCCCGCCTCGTGCAGGGCGGGGACGTCCTGCGGGGGAATGACGCCGCCCACCACGATCATGATGTCCGCCCGTCCCTCGGCGGCCAGCTCCTCGCGCAGCGCGGGCACCAGCGTGAGGTGCCCGGCCGCCAGCGACGACACCCCGACCACGTGTACGTCGGCCTCGACCGCCTGCCGGGCCACCTCGGCCGGCGTCTGGAACAGGGGGCCGACGTCCACGTCGAAGCCGAGGTCGGCGAACGCCGTCGCGATCACCTTCTGCCCCCGGTCGTGCCCGTCCTGGCCCATCTTCGCGACGAGGATCCGCGGCCGGCGGCCCTCGGCCCGTTCGAACCGCTCCACCAGCGCGCGGGTGCGGGCGACGGCCGAGGACCGGCCCGCCTCCTGGCGGTACACCCCGGAGATCGTCCGGATCTGCCCCGTGTGCCTTCCGTACACCTTCTCCAGCGCCTCCGAGATCTCGCCGACCGTCGCCATGGCCCGGGCGGCCGCGACGGCCAGCCCGAGCAGGTTGCCCTCCAGGTCCGGTCCCGGCTCCCGCCCGGCGGCCTCGGTCAGTGCCCGCAGCGCGCCCTGGCAGGCGGCCTCGTCCCGCTCCTCACGCAGCCGGCGCAGCTTGGCGATCTGCTGGGCCCGCACCGCCGAGTTGTCGACCTTGAGCACCTCGATCTGCTCGTCGGACGCGACCCGGTAGGTGTTGACCCCGATCACCGGCTGCCGGCCCGAGTCGATCCGGGCCTGGGTGCGCGCCGCCGCCTCCTCGATCCGGAGCTTGGGGATGCCGGCGTCGATGGCCCGCGCCATGCCGCCCGCCGCCTCGACCTCCTCGATGTGCCGGCGGGCCCGCCCGGCCAGGTCGGCGGTGAGGCGCTCGACGTACGCGCTGCCGCCCCACGGGTCGATCACCCGGCAGGTGCCCGACTCCTGCTGGATCAGCAACTGCGTGTTGCGGGCGATCCGGGCGGAGAAGTCGGTGGGCAGCGCCAGCGCCTCGTCGAGCGCGTTGGTGTGCAGCGACTGGGTGTGGCCCTGGGTCGCGGCCATCGCCTCCACGCAGGTGCGGGTGACGTTGTTGAAGACGTCCTGCGCGGTCAGCGACCAGCCGGAGGTCTGCGAATGGGCCCGCAGCGACAGCGACTTGGGGTTCTTCGGCGCGAACTGCCGTACCAGCTCCGTCCACAGCAGCCGGGCCGCGCGCAACTTGGCTATCTCCATGAAGAAGTTCATGCCGATGCCCCAGAAGAACGACAGCCGGGGGGCGAAGGCGTCGACGTCCAGCCCGGCGGCCCGCCCGGCCCGCAGGTACTCCACACCGTCGGCGAGCGTGTAGGCCAGCTCCAGGTCGGCCGTGGCCCCCGCCTCCTGGATGTGGTAGCCGGAGATGGAGATCGAGTTGTACCGCGGCATCCTCCGCGAGGTGTAGGCGAAGATGTCGGAGATGATCCGCATGGAGGGGCCCGGCGGGTAGATGTAGGTGTTGCGGACCATGAACTCCTTGAGGATGTCGTTCTGGATGGTCCCGGCCAGCTTCTCCGGCGGCACCCCCTGCTCCTCCGCGGCCACGATGTAGAGCGCCAGCACCGGCAGCACCGCGCCGTTCATCGTCATCGACACCGTCATCCGGTCCAGCGGGATGCCGTCGAAGAGCCGGCGCATGTCGTGGATCGAGTCGATGGCCACACCTGCCATGCCGACGTCGCCGGTCACTCGCGGGTGGTCGCTGTCGTAGCCGCGGTGCGTGGGCAGGTCGAAGGCGACCGACAGGCCCTTCTGGCCGGCCGCGAGGTTGCGGCGGTAGAAGGCGTTGGACTCCTCGGCGGTGGAGAAGCCCGCGTACTGGCGGATCGTCCACGGCTGGTTGACGTACATCGTCGGGTAGGGGCCGCGCAGATACGGCGCCATCCCCGGGTACGTGCCGAGGAAGTCCAGCCCTTCCAGGTCGCGCGCGGTGTAGAGCGGCTTGACCGCGATGCCCTCGGGGGTCTCCCAGGCGAGGTCGCCCTCGCTGCTGCCGGTGGTCTCCTTGACCGCCTGGCGCCACTGCTCCTCCGTGGCGCCGACGGTCGGGCCCGCGTCCAGCGGGACCTGCGAGAAGTCCGGGATCTGCGTCATGCCGTCACTCCCGAGCGGTCGAGAACGGAGGTCAGGACGGCGACCGCGTCACAGCCCATGAAGACGTGGCCGTCGATGTCGGGACGCGCCCCCGGCCGCCCCGCGAGCAGGATCCAGCGTGCCCCGGCCGCCCGCAGCGCCCGCGCCACCGGCTCGGCCTGCTCCTCGTAGAGCTCGTCCGTGGAGCACAGGCAGGCGACGGCGGCCCCGCTCGCGGCGAACGCCGCCGCGACCGAGTCCGCGTCCACCGTCCGCGGCTCCTGCACCGGCCGCACGCCACCGGCCTGGAACAGGTGGGAGGCGAACGAGACCCGCGCGGCGTGCGCCGACTCCGGGCCGAGCGCTGCCAGGAAGACCGCCGGGCGCGCCCCGGTGGCGGCCAGGTGCGCGTCGGAACGGGAGCGCAGTGCTTCGTACGCCTCGTCCCGGCGCACCCGGGGCAGGCCGCCGCCGGGGTGGGCAGGAGCCGCGGGGCGCTCCACCGGTTGCTCGGCGAGATGCGGGAACTCGCTGACCCCGGTGATCGGTTCGCGTCGGGTGGCCAGCGCCCGGCTGCGATCCTGCCAGGCGGCGGCGAGGCACTCCTCGACCAGGCCCGAGCGCAGCGCCCGCTCCTGCCCGCCGGCCTGCTCCAGCTGCTGGAAGAACTCCCATGCGGTATGGGCGAGTTCGTCCGTCAGCCGCTCCACGTACCAGGACCCGCCGGCGGGATCGGCGACCTGGCCGAGATGCGACTCCGCCAGCAGGATCGACGAGGTGTTGCGGGCGATCCGCCGGGCGAACGCGTCGGGCAGCCCCAGCGCGTGGTCGAAGGGGAGCACGGTCACGCTGTCGGCGCCGCCGACCCCCGCGCCCAGGCCGGCGAGGGTGGTGCGCAGCATGTTCACGTACGGGTCGCGACGGGTCATCATCACCGTCGAGGTCACCGCGTGCTGCACCTGGGGTACGGGGACCGCCGCCCCGCCCACCTGGGCGATCCGCGCCCAAAGGCGGCGCGCCGCCCGCAGCTTGGCGATGGTGAGGAACTGGTCCGCGGTCGCCGCGTAGCGGAACTCCAGCTGGCGGCAGGCGTGTTCGACGTCAAGCCCGGCCCCGGCCAGCAGTCGCAGGTAGGCGACCCCGGTGGCCATCGAGCACCCCAGCTCCTGGGCGGCGGTGGCACCTGCGTCGTGGTAGGGCAGCGCGTCCACGGTCAGGGCCCGCACGCCCGGGTACCGCGCGTACACCCGCCGGGCCAGCGCCACGGCGTCGTCGAAGGCCACCGCCCGGCCGGTGCGGGCGAAGTGGCCCAGCGGGTCGGCGCCGAGGTTGCCGCGGGCCGCGTCGGCGGGCACACCCTGCCGGTCGTACAGCCGCAGCAGTTCGTCGGCCGCCGCGGCCGCCTGCGCGCCCGCGTCGAGCACGATCGGCGCCAGGTCGAGACGGACGCCCCGCAGCGCACGCGCCAGGCCCGCCACCGGCAGCGCGCCGGCCCCCACGGACAGCCACAGGGAGTCGACGCCGCACTCCAGGTCGGCGAGCACCTCCTCGTTGCCGCGCTCGGGGTCGGGGGAGCGGTGCCACTGGCGGATGCCCCAGCCGCCGACCGGGCGGCCGCCGCGCACGTACGGCGGGAAGCCGGGCAGGCCGGCGTCGGGGACCGGTGTGTCGGGACCGTAGAGCGGACGTACGGTGAGGCCGTCGTCCAGCGCGGTGGACAGCGCCTGCTCCGCCTCCGGGCCGGAGAGTTCCCGGCCGCTCCTGCGCAGCACACCCGCCACCAATTGCTGCCACTGCTCGTGGGTGGCGTCCGGGAACCCGGCACCCATCGAGACCCCGTCGTCGGGCAGAACCGTCATGCGTTCGATGCTAGGAGGACCGCACTCCGGCGTCTTTGGGCTGCGGGCACCACTTCCCCGTCCCCGCTTGGTGGTTGGGAGGCACTGCGCCCCCGGCGTCAGCCCGCCGCGAGCAGGGCGCTCAGTGCGGACGCCTCGGTGCGCCAGTCGGCGGTGCCGCCGCCGGACCAGTCCTCGGTGATGCGGTCCAGCCCGTCGCGGGCGGTGGACCACAGGGAGTTGGCCTGCGTGGTGGCGAAGGAGCGGTAGGCGCCGCCGGTGACGGAGTCGAGGTCCTGGAGGTAGCGCATGAAGACCCCCTTGAACTGCTTGGCGTTGTCGTCGCAGGACGGCGTGGAGGCGTCGCAGGACTCGGTGAGGACACCGTTGGCCACCAGCGAGGGCGAGGCGACGGCGGCGTCGGCCAGCCGGCGGGCGGTGGCGAGGTCGGACGCGTCACCCGTGGCGCGGTACATCTCCACCGCCGCCCCGACCGCCAGGCCCTGGTTGTACGACCACACGGTCTGGCCGTTGTTCGCGCAGGATCCGGTGAGGCCGTCGTTGACCAGCCCGGAGGAGTTGATCAGCCCGCTGGACCGGAACCACTGCCACGAGGTGGTGGCGCGGGACAGCCACGCGGTGTCCCCGGGGATGCGGTCGTGCAGTTCGGCGGTGAGCCGGACGTAGAGGCCGTTGGTCACCGCGTTCTTGTAGGTGCGCTCGCGGTCCCACCACACGCCGCCGCCGCAACTGCTCGTGTCCCAGTAGCCGTTGACGTAGTCGGCGATGGTGACCGCCTCGTCGAGGTACTTCTGGTCGCCGGTGAGGTCGTAGGCGTCGATCCAGGCCAGCGCCCACCACTCGGTGTCGTCGGTGGCGCGGCTGATGAAGTCGCCGTCGATCGGGTCGGAGCTGCGCGCCCCGGCCGGGAAGGACGCCTTGTCGACCTCGAAGGTGCGGTCCACGATCCACTCGTACGTGGTGTCACCGGTCTGCCGCATGTAGTCGATCACTGTGGCGAGCGCGACCGCGGAGTTCCACCAACTGGACGGCCAGTACGCGGTATTCGGGTCGTAGGCGTACATCAGCGTGTTCGCGGCGGCGGCGCTGCGGGACTGCGCGGGCCGGGCCCAGGCGGTGCAGCTGCCGTTCTGGCCCTCCACGGCGCGGCCGCACGCGCGCACCGCCCCGCCGTACAACCGGCCCAGCGGGTCACTGGTGTTGTAGCGGGCGGTCTTCGTGCCGGTGGCGCCCGATGGCGTGCTGGTGCGGCCCTTGGAGGAGCCGTCCGGCCAGCTCGCACCCTCGTTCCACGAGCGGTCGAGCCAGATCTCGTCGCCCGCGGTGCCGCCGGCGATGGTGCCCCACGCCATGCCGGTGCTGTCCATGTGCAGCGCGATGGTGCGGCCGTTCAGCGTCGTGGCCGGGACCGGCTGGGTGTCGCCGGCCGCGCTGCCCGTCCCGTCGCAGGCGGTCGCGCAGACGTCCAGGTGCGCCCAGGAGGTACAGGTCACGCCCTGGGCGTCGCCGCAGGCGCGCAGCACCGCGCGGCGGTGGCCGGTCGGGTCGTCGAGGTTGTACATCAGCGTCCGGGTGCCGGTCCACGTCGAGGGGATCGACGCCTTGCCGAGCAGGCCGTCCCAGGTGGAGCCGCCGTCCCAGGAACGGTCCAGCCATACCGAGTCGTTGAGCTGCCCGTCGTCGATGCTCGCCCACGCCATGCCGTCGGTGTCGTCCACGTGCAGCCGCACCACCCGCCCGTTGAACGTGGCGTCGGGCACCGGGAAGGTCTCCTGCGCGGCCTGCGAGGGGTCGCGGGTGTCGCAGTACAGCGCGCACACCTGAGTGGAGTCCGCCGCGGTGGCCGCGCCGGCCCGGGAGGAGGCTCCCGGCAGCAGGGCCGCGCCCGACAACAACAGGGCCAGCAGCAGCGGCCACAGGGTCGCCCGCATCCTCAACGCCGCCCGCATGACGCCTCCTTGCTGTCCGGCCCCGATCGGCCGTTCCGGTCCGACCCGTCGTCGGGCGGTCGCCTTCCAACGATGGAAAGAGAGCGCTCTCGAACGGCATGACAGCACGGGGTGATTGACATGTCCATAGCATTGGCAGGGATTGGCCGGATCGGGCGTGTGCCCGTGACCACGGGGACGGTGCGCGCGAGGGGCCCGGAGTGGCGGGCGCCCTGCGGCGGCGGCGCGCGTGCCTGGGCTCTTCCCACGTTGGAAAGCGTGCCCCACCGCGCCGGTGCGTGCTGCCCGGTCCGGCCCGGTGCCGCCACGCCCCCGGGAGGGGCGCTACGGCTCCAGGATGATCCAGGTACGGCCCGGATGCAGCGTCGCCGCCGCCCCGCCGTCCAGGGTGTAGGAGGTGCCGGCGGACTCCGACGGGCGGTTCCAGTGCGCGCGGTAGGCCTTCCCGTCGCGCAGCACCGTGGCCGCGCCCGAACCGACCGTCTGGGAGAAGGGCACGAAGCCGGTGCGGCTGTGGAAGCGGGACTCCTTGACCTGGACGTGCTGGATGATCACGTTGTCCGTCGTCCAGGGCGAGGCGGACCCGTCCATGGCGACCCGGTACCGCGTGCCGTTCCAGGTGAAGGAGAAGCGGGCGGACGGCATGGCGGCCGTGGCGGAGGTGCCGGCGGCGCCGCCGGCGGGCGCTTTCGCGGAGAAGCGCAGCCCGATGTCCTTGGCGATGCCCGCCCCGTCCGCCGCGCCCTTGGTGTGCAGGAACTCGTTGTGCGGGGCCCTGCGGTCCGGGTTGCGGAAGAACGCGCCCGTGCCGGTCACCGGCACGATGCTCTTGTCCGCCTTGATCACGGGCAGCAACTGGCTCTGCGCGCCGGAGAACGCCAGGGCCGGCCTGTTGTACTGGGCGAGCAGTTGCAGGTCCGTCTCGCGGGCGCTGCGCACCGGCCCGACGGCGGCCGGCAGGTGGTTGGTGTCGAAGACCGCCATGAGCCGGGACAGGCCGCCCTCGACCTCGATGCCGTAGACGAGGTCCGCGTCGTTCAGGCCGGTCGCGGGGCGGGCCGGGCCGACGTTGTCGATCTTCACCGCGAGGACCTTGCCCGCCGCTCCCGGCTTGCCGGTGAGGACGGAGGGTGATCCCGGCGGAGGGGTGGTGGCCGTCGAGGGGGAGGGGCCGGCCCCGCCGCCCGATCCCGTACACGCGGCGGCCAGTGCGAGCGCCCCGGCCACCCCCGCTGCCGCAACCCCGTGCCGTGCCCTCATGGTGACCACTCCCTCCGCTGACGGTTGTGCCCCGTCCCCCGGGCCTGAAGCGCCCGCGATCGGTCGGAACCGGTCATTCCCGGTGCCGCCGCCGGGCCACCCGTAGGGAGCGCCTGTCGCGGGCCACCCGCGACGCCAGGGCGAGTGCCCAGAAGGCGGCACTTCACGCGCGGGGAGCACGTCCGGGGGCGGGCCGGCGGGTACTGTCGGCGTGCCGGCGGTCCGGGTGGGAGCCGTGGACCGTGCGGCCGCGCCCGTCGGACCGGGCCGGAGAGGCACCTGCCGCGCCCGGCCCGGCAGCCGCGGGGCGCGAGGACCGGTCGCCGGCCACCCCCGGCGGGCGGGAGTGGACCGCAGATCCTTCCGGAAGGCCAGGAGGCCAGGATGTCCCGCGTCAGGGTGCACAACTTCTCGATCTCGCTCGACGGCTTCGGCACGGGGGAGGGCCAGAGCGCGGAGGAGCCGTTCGGCCACGCGGGCCAGCGACTCCACGAGTGGTTCTTCGAGACCCGGACCTTCCGCGCGATGACCGGTCAGCCGGGTGGCGGCACGGGGGTCGACGACGCCGTGGCCGGGGAGTGGAACACCGGCATCGGGGCGGAGATCATGGGCCGCAACAAGTTCGGCCCGCAGCGCGGGCCGTGGGAGGACCACGAGTGGAAGGGCTGGTGGGGGCCCAACCCCCCGTTCCACACGCCGGTGTTCGTCATGACCCGCCACCCGCGTCCGTCGGTGGAGATGGAAGGGGGCACCATCTTCCACTTCGTCGACGCCACGCCGCAGGAGGTGCTGCGCCGGGCCCGCGAGGCCGCGGGCGACCTCGACGTGCGGATCGGCGGCGGGCCGGCCATCGTCCGCGCGTTCCTGGAAGCGGACCTGGTCGACCACCTGCACCTCGTCGTCGTGCCGATCGTCCTGGGCCGCGGTGTCCGCCTGTGGGACGGCCTCGAAGGCATCGAGCAGCGCTTCCGGGTCGAGTCCGTCACGACGCCCGGCGGCGTCACGCACGTGACCTTCACCCGCCCGTAGCGCCGGGGGCGGGGGCGGGTCCGGGGCCGCCGCTCGCCGGGATGCGGGAGCGGCGGTCCGTGGCACGGTGGAGCCATGTGCGGAAGGTATGTCGCGGCCCGTAGCGCGGAGGACCTCGCGGCCGCGTTCGACGCCCCGCTCCGGGCGGGCGAGCAGGAGCTGCCCCCGAGCTGGAACGTGGCCCCCACCGACCAGGTGTGGGGCGTGGTGGAACGCGCGCCCGAGGAGGGCGCGCCGCCGGTCCGGCAGCTTCGCCCGCTGCGCTGGGGGCTGGTGCCCTCGTGGGCGAAGTCGCTCCGTGAGGGGGCGCGGATGATCAACGCGCGGGCCGAGACGGTGCACGAGAAGCCGGCCTTCCGGAAGGCCTTCACCAGCCGGCGCTGCCTGCTCCCGGCCGACGGCTACTACGAGTGGGAGTCCGTGCCGGCGGGCGAGCACGGCAAGGCGGCTAAGAAGCCGTACTACCTCCACCCGGCGGACGGCTCGGTCCTCGCGATGGCGGGCCTGTACGAGTTCTGGCGCGATCCGGAGCTGCCGCCGGACGAGCGGGAGTGGGTCGTCTCCTGCACGATCATCACCACCGACGCGACCGACTCCTCCGGTCGCGTGCACCCGCGGATGCCGCTGACGATCGCCCCCGAGCACTACGAGGAGTGGCTGGACCCCGGCAACCGGAACGTGCACGACCTGCGGGAGCTGCTGGCGCTCCCGGCCGACGGCGACCTCGACCTGCGGGCGGTCCCGCCGACCGTCAACAGCGTCAGGAACGACGGACCCGGCCTGATCGCCGAGGTCTGAAGCGGCCCCACGCGATCGAGGTCCGAAGCGGGCCCCTGCGATCCAGGCGTGTCCGGCCGCTGTCGCGGGCGGTGTGCAACGTTGTAATCTCGGCTCGGCTCGAACGTGATCAGACGTGTTCACCCCCCACCGTCTATCAAGGAGGCGGTCATGCACCGCAACGCGTCCAGCCCTCCGCTGAGGTCCCTGGGGAACGTCGCCCTCGTCCTCCTGCTCACCGTGCTGTGCTGCATGGGCCTCAAGCCCGCCACCGCGCACGCGGCGGCCGGTACCTTCCGCAACCCGTTGGGCACCAGCCCCGATCCGTCCATGACGTACTACCAGGGCAACTACTACCTGGCCGCCACCGAGGGCGACGCCGTGCGCATCGCCGTAGCCCCCACCCTCGGCGACATGCTCACCGCGCCGCGCGTCACCGTCTGGCAGGACACCGACGCCTCGCGCAACCAGCAGGTGTGGGCACCGTCGTTCTACCTGATCGACGGTCACTGGTACATCTACTACACCGCCGACAACGGAGTGGACGACAACCACCGCCTGTACGTGGTCGAGTCCGAGGGCACCGACCCGCTCGGGCCGTACCACTTCAAGGCGGAGCTGCAGGCGCCGAACGCCCCCGACGAGTGGGCCATCGACCCGGTCCTGCTCCGGCAGAGCGACAACAGCCTCTACCTGTTGTGGTCCGGCGCCGGCACCGAGGGCCACAACCTGATCTACATCGCCCCGATGTCCAACCCCTGGACCGTCTCCGGCAACCGCGTCTATCTGCCCACCGACGGCGGCTGCTCCACCATCCGCGAGGCACCCTCGATCCTCCAGCACAACGGCACCACGTATCTGGTGTACTCCACCTGCGACACCGGACTGCCCGACTACCAGTTGTGGATGAAGTCCCTTCCCTCGGGGGCCGATCCGCTGCAGCCGGGCAACTGGACCCAGCACGCGGGCGCCGTCTTCTCCCGCAACGACGCGACCGGCGTGTGGGGCCCCGGGTCGAACGGCTTCTTCAAGAGCCCGGACGGCACCCAGGACTGGATCGTCTACCACGGCAAGAACACCTCGTCGTACACCTACGACGGCCGGACCACCCGCGCGCAGAAGATCAGCTGGAAGGCGGACGGCACGCCGGACTTCGGCTCGCCGCTCGCCGCGGGAGCCACCCAGGACCTGCCCTCCGGTGACCCGGGCGGCGGTTCGTACTGGATCAACGACACGAACACCAGCAGCGGTTCGGGTTCGGTGGCCTACACCGGCGACTGGAACTCCGGCAGCGGCTGCGGCGTGCAGTGCTTCTGGAGCGACGACCACTGGAGCGCGGAGTCCGGCGCCACCGCCACCTGGACCTTCACCGGCACCAAGATCGCCCTGCTGTCCGTGCGGGACACCGGCAACGGCATCGCCGCGTTCTCCGTCGACGGCGGCGCGGAGACGACCCGCGACTACTACGGCGCGATCCGCATGGGCGAGCAGCTGAACTACGTGAGCCCCGAACTCCCCTACGGCACGCACACGTTGCGGGTGCGGGTCACCGGGACCAAGGACGCCTCGTCGGGTGCGGCCTTCGTCTCGATCGACCGCGCCGAGGTCTACTCGAACTGACCGGGACCGGCCGGACAGGGGTGCGGCGCGCGCGTCGAACGCGCCGGACTCCTGCCCGGGCCGGACGACCAGGCCGGCGGCGCTGGGCGCCCACGCCACGACATCGGCCGGGGCCGGCAGGTTCCGGCCCCGCCTCATTCCGCCGGTGGCGCGTCCGGGGTGGGCACCGCCCCGCACTCCGCCCACGTCACCTCGACCCCGGGCACGCTCCTGCTCCAGGGGCGGGTGACGCGGTCGAGGTGCTCCGGCCCGGGCGGGTGATGGCCGAGGCCGATCGCGTACCGACCCGTGCCCGGGCCCGCGGCGAAGGGACGGGGCCAGGCGTGCGCGTCGGTCGTGCCGTCCTCCTCGAGGGCGGCGACCAACGACCGTACGCGGCCGCGGAATCGGCCGAGTGCCGCCTCGAAGTCGCCGTCCCCGGACGGGCCCACGTTCATCACCGCCCATGCCGCGTGGCGGTGGTGCAGCGGCGGAGGGGACAGCAGCTCGGGCCAGGGGTCGGTGCCGGCCCGCGCCGCGGCGTCGACGGTCTCCCACGCCTGGTAGAGCTCCTGGGTCAGCAGGTCCCGCATGCCGCCGGTGACCTGTTCGGTGCACGAGCGGACCGGGGCGCTCGGAGTCAGCACCGTCACCGCGGCGTGCGGCGCCCCGTCGGCGGCGGCATCGGCCGCGAGCCCCACGGGTTCCCGCCAGTCCCAGGCCGCCCAGGTACCGAAGAAGCGGCCCAGCAGCGCGTCGGCCGGCAGGTGGACCGCCTCGCGTGCCGTGCGCGCCGCCAACACCGTCCAGGCCAGGCCCGGAAGCCCGCCGAAGGGCGCCGCGTCCAGACCGCGGGCCCTGGCCCATGCCTTCACCTGCCGGGCCAGCCGGGCGAACGCCGCATGCTGGTCGCCGACTGCGTCGAGGACCGCGTCGGCGTCGCCGACCGCGCTCAGGGCGACCGCGGCGGCCTCGCCCAACTCCGCCCGCCGCGCCACCGCCTGGGCGGGCGGCAGTTCCCCCGCGCCGACCAGCACCACGTCGACGTCCAGACCGCCCACGGTGAGCCGCAGCCCCGGGACCCTGGCGCCGCGCACCTGCCGCAGCCGGGTGGCCTCCGGCAGTGCGGCCGCCATCCGCGCGGCCACCTCCCCGCTGTCCGCGGAGCCCGGCAAGGCGGCCACCAGGTCCAGGTCCGCGCCGGGCAGTTGGCAGCCCATCCGCCGCGACCCGACGACGTGCACGGCGCCCTCGCCCAGCACCGCGGCAATGCGCTCCGCGACCCGCCGTGCCCGCTCCGCCGCCGACTCCTCCTCGGCGAACAGCCCTGCCGCGAAGGGCAGATGGTCCCGTCCGGGTCCGCCCGCCGCCCCGGCCGGTCCGGAACCCGCCGCCCCGGCCGGTCCTGACTCCGCCGGCGGCAGCCAGCGCACCTCGCCCGTGCCGAGGGCGACCGTCGCCCGAACCCGCATCGGCTCGTCACCGCGGCGGGACAGCAGCGCCAACTCGCCGACGGGCGCGGTCATCCCGTCCAGCCGGGCCGCAAGGCCGGCCGCCGCGCGCTGCGGGTCGCGGCTGCGGCCGAGCGACAGATGCGGGGTGAAGCCCTCCGCGCGGGCGCCGCACCGGGGGAATCGCTCCCGAAGCGCGCGGTACAGCGCCTCCCAGGGTGCCGCGCCGCCCGCCGCCGGGTCCAGCCAGAGCGTGGCGTCCTCCCGGTGCCCGAAAGTGTGGACGCCCTCCAGCCGTGCGGTGAAGGCGGGCACCCGCGCCGCGGCGGCGGCCAGCAGCGGCGCGGCCCGCTCGAAGTCGGACTCGGGCACGAAGCCGAAGAGCAGGTTGACGTGCGGGGGCCAGCGGCGGATCTGCGGGTCGTGCGTGCGGCGCACCTCCTGGATCGGCGGCCACAGCGCGTCCGGCGGTATCCACGCCACCGCCGTACGCGGGGTCGGCCCCACGTCGAGGAGCGCGTCGCGGGCCTGGGCGGCGGGTCCACTGCCCGGGATGTCGCCCGGTAGGTCACCCGGGACGTCGCCGAGGCGCAGGTCGGCCTCCACCCCGTAGTGGTCGGAGGGGAACAGGCCGTCGGCGGTGGGGGAGTTCCCCCGCAGTGCCGCCCGCCGTACGAGGGCGCCCTCGGCACGCAGCAGCACCCGGTCGAGGCGGGAGGCCCGGCCGGTCAGCGAGGAGACCGCGGCAAGGGGGTTGGCGGCCGGGTCGAAGGTGGGGGTGTGGTCGGCGACGCCGTGCGCCTCGGTCCAGGCGTCCCGCACGCGCAGCGCCCCCGCCGGTCCCTGCGCCCCGTCGGCGCCGTCGTTGAAGTCGCCGAGCAGCACCACATCGCCGTCCAGACCCGCCAACCCATCGGCCAGCGCGGCCAGTTCGGCTCGGCGCCGGGCGGGTCCATCGGTGGAGTGGTCGCTGCTGAGATGGGTGGCGGCCACGGTCAGCGGGCCGTGGGCGGTGTCCACGCTGAGGGCGGTGACCGCCTTGTGCGGTCCGAGCGCGTGCCGCGCCGCCTCCCGCACGGGCACCCGGGTGAGCAGCAGCAGCCCGCAGTCGTCGACGTCCCTGCCCGCGGGGTCGGTGTCCAGGGTGTAGCGGGCGCGCACCCATGGCGCGGCCAGCAGCATGGTCAGCAGCCCGGCCTCGACCTCCTGGAGCGCGATGACGTCGGCGTCGGCGTCCCGCAGGGCGGCGAGCAGCAGGGGGCGGCGGCGCGCGGTGTCGATCCGGTCGTGGTCGTAGCGGTCCCACAGCGTGTTCCAGGTGAGCACCCGGACATCGGCGGGGCCGGCCGTACCCGTGGCGGGCTGGGCGGGCGCCGCCCGCCAGGCCGCCGCGACCGGGTCCCAGGCGTGCGGGGTGCGCGCCGTGAAGAACGGCGCCCGCAGCCGCCGGGGTTCGCGCACCCGCCCGGCCTCGCAGGAGTCGAGGCGGTCCGTGCCGGTGGCGCGGTCCCAGACGACCTCGCCGTCCGCCTCGATGAACAGCACGCGGTGCCAGGGGACTTCGCCACCGGGGGTGAACGCGGGCAGCGGCACGCGCTTGGCGGCAGCGCCGCGCTGGTGGACCCCCAGCACGAACCGGGCCGGGTCGAACCGGGCGTCCCAGCGGACGCGGTGGTAGATCTCCTCGCTGGTGCGCATCACCGGTCCTCCTCGTCCGGCGTGGCGGCCAGGGTGCCCGCGGCGTCCTCGACCGCGCCGCTCGCGCCGACGTACCAGGTGCGGTGGGCCTGGCCCGGGTAGGGCGGGTCGAACCGGCGGACCTGAGCGGCGAGTACGTCCGGCGGTACCGGGTGCGGGCGCCCGCTGTTGCGCCGGGCCAGCTCCTCCTCGCCGGTGAGCACGACCGCGTGGGTGACCAGGGCGTCGCGGCGTCGCGCCGCGGCCTGCACCAGGGAGCGCTGCTGCCGGGTGAGGGAGGTGGCGTCCCACACCACGCTACCGCCGCGGGCCAGTGCCGCGTCCAGCCGGTCCAGCCCCTCCCGCAGGATCTCCGCGTTGGCGCTCTGGTCCGCCCGGGAACCGCGCGCCAGGCGCAGGTCGTCGAGGCTGACGCGCGCGTCGACGCCGGGCAGGCCCGCGGCGAAGGTGCTCTTGCCGCTGCCGGACACACCGACGAGCTGGACCAGCCGGGGGAAGTCGCCGGAGCGCCACCGCCAGGTCGCCGCCAGCGCCTCCTCGACGGTCACGATCCTGCCCCTCGCACACATCTCCCGTGCCTGCGCCCAGCACCGGTCGGCGGCCTCGGCCGAATCCGCGGACCCGGCACCGGGGCCGGCCAGCGCCTCGCGCAGTCCCGCGCGCAGCGGCTCCATCGGCGCGGCGCCGAGCAGCCCGGCGCCCTCCGCGTGCAGCGCCGACCACTCGACCTCCCGGCGCGCGTCGGCGGCCTCGTCGCCGGTGCGTCCGGCCAGCACCGCACCGGCCACCGCGTGCAGCACCCCGAGGTCGGCGGCCGCGGTCATCCGGATCAGCCCGCCCCGGCGCTCCTCGTCGGGGAAGGGCCGGTGCAGGCCGGCGTGCAGCCCGACCAGGTCCCCGATCCGGCGGGCCTGCGGCATGCCGAGCCGCGCCGCGAGCCGGGGGAGGAGCGGCCCGCGGCGGCCGCGGTGCAGCAGCGCGGCCAGCACGCCGGCCAGCCGCGCGTCCCCGGTCCGCCCCAGCACGTCGAGCCGCGCGGCGGCGTCGGCGACGGCGGCGTCAGCGACGGCCAATGCGGCTTCGGCGGAGGGCGGGTCCGCGGCACCGCCGTCCCCACCCCCGGTCCCGTCCGGGCCGGGCCCCTCCAAGCCGAGGGCGGCGAGCAACGCGGGCACCTCCGGGTCGGCGCCGGAACGCACCGCCCACAGCGCCGCGCCCGGGCCCAGCCCGTTCGGCACCACCGGAGCGTGCATCCAGTGCGTGCCGGTCTGCACGTGGCCCGGGCGCACCCACTTGGCGACCCGCGCCCCGAACTCCGCCGGCCCGAAACCCTCGGCGGTCCGTACGACGTAGCCCTCCTGCCGCGAGGTGTCCAACCGCAGCGCCCGCACCGCGCGTTCGTCGAAAGTGCCGCGCCACAGCACCGGGGGGACGGGCACCCCCAGCCGCCGGAGGAAGCGCACCGTGCGGTCCCAGTCCAGGCAGCGCCCGGCGCCGTCCCAGACCGAGAAGCCGTAGAACCAGCTCTCCAGGTCCTCGTACGGGAGCGAGTGGCGGGCGAGGACGTTCTCCCCGCACACCCGCCATCCCGCCGGGATCCCCGGGCCGATCCGCCCCTGGAGCGCCTTGACCCAGGTCCGGGACGGGTGGTGCGCCGAGTCCAGCGATCGCGCGTGCAGCCCGTCGGCGTAGAGCGTGGTGTTCTCGCCGTCCAGCTTCTCGGTGACCACGACCTCCCGGCCCCGCAGCCCGGCCAGGTCGGCGGCCCGTACGTCATCGGACGCCACTCCCGGTGACCAGGGCAGGTGGGGCGTGCGTGGGTAGTGCGTGCGCATGGTCGGCCGGCTTCCCCCGAGACGGTTGGGCACCGGCCACTCTAGGAACCGCGACGGACGGCGGACCAGTCAATTACCCGGTGCCCGCCCCGGGGCGCCGCCACCTCCGTGCCCGGCGGGCCCGTTCACCGTTTCTCCACCCCGCTGGCCACCGCGTTCACCACGGCGCCACCGGCCGCGGCGCGAAGCTGCGGGCGTGGCTGATGCATGGGTTGTCCTCGGGATTGTCGGGTTCGTGGCCGCGATGTTGGGCCTGATCTGGTGCTTGGAGCGGGTGTGAGCGTGACTGACGTGTTGCTGCTGATTCTGTCGATCGTCATGTTCGTCTATCTGGGCGTGGCGCTGTTCAAGGCGGAGCGTTTCTGATGGCGTTCACATGGACCATCGTCGTGATGGTCGTGGTGCTGGGACTGTGCTGGAGATACCTCGGCTCGTACATGGTCGCGGTGTACGAGGGCCGGTCCCGCTGGTTGAGGTGGATGGAACGGCCGATCTACCGCTCGCTGCGGGTGTCGCCGGAGTCGGAGCAGACCTGGCAGCGGTACGCCGCCTCGGTGGTCGGCTTCACCGCGGTGGCGCTGCTGCTGAGTTACGGGATCTTCCGGCTGCAGAAGTCCCTGCCGTTCAACCCGCAGCACTTCGGTGCGGTGCGGCCGGACACGGCGTGGAACACCTCGGTGTCGTTCGTGACCAACACGAACTGGCAGTCGTACTCCGGCGAGACGACCATGTCCTATCTGTCGCAGATGGGCGCGCTGGCGGTGCAGAACTTCCTGTCCGCCTCGGTCGGCATGGCGGTGGCGATCGCGCTGGTGCGCGGGTTCGCCCGCAAGGGGTCGCCGACGATCGGCAACTTCTGGGTGGACTTCGTACGCGGCACGATCTACGTGCTGCTGCCCATCGCGTTCGTGGCCGCGATCGTGTTCATGGCGCAGGGCACCGTCCAGACGATGGCCGGCGCCGCGTCGATCCACGACTCGCTCAACGGGGTCGACCAGGTGCTGGGCCGCGGCCCGATGGCCTCGCAGGAAGTCATCAAGCAACTCGGCACGAACGGCGGCGGGTTCTTCAACGCCAACGGCGCCAACCCGCTCGAGAACCCGACCGGCCTGACGAACCTGCTGTCGGTGCTGCTGATCCTGTGCATCCCGGTCGCCTTCACCTACGTGTTCGGCAAGATGGTCTTCAGCGTCCGGCAGGGCGTGGCGATCCTCGCGGTGATGACCGCGCTGTTCGCCGGCTGGGTGACGATGGCGACGGTCGCCGAGCACCAGGGCAGCCCGGCGATGGCGACGGCCGGCGTCAGCGACTCCGGCACCGGGAACCTGGAGGGCAAGGAGACCCGCTTCGGGGTGCCGTCCTCGGCGCTGTACAACGTGACCTCGACGCAGACCTCGACCGGATCGGTGGACTCCGCGGCCGACTCGTACACGCCGCTCGGCGGGTTCGCGATGCTGACCGGGATGATGCTCGGCGAGGTGAGCCCGGGCGGCGTCGGCACCGGCCTGTACGGCATCCTGCTGTTCGCGGTGATCACGGTGTTCATCGGCGGGTTGATGGTCGGGCGAACACCGGAGTACCTGGGCAAGAAGATCCAGGGCAGAGAGGTGAAACTCGCCGCGCTCGGGGTGCTGGTCATGCCGGTCACGGTGCTGGTGCTGACCGCGGTGGCCGCCGCCATCGGCGCCGGCCGGGCGGGACCCCTCAACTCCGGCCCGCACGGGTTCTCCGAGATCCTCTACGCCTACACCTCCCAGACCAACAACAACGGCTCCGGGTTCGGCGGGCTCAGCGCCAACACCCCCTTCTACAACATCACCGGCACGATCGGCCTGCTGCTGGGCAGGTTCGGCATGATCATCCCGGTGCTGGCGCTGGCCGGCAGCCTGGCCGCGAAGAAGCCGGTCGCCGCGGGTCTCGGCACCTTCCGCACCGACAAGCCGATGTTCGTCGGCCTGCTGATCGCCGTGGTCCTCATCGTGGGCGCGCTGACGTTCTTCCCGGCCCTGGCCCTCGGGCCGCTGGTCGAGCAGGTCAGCCACGGGCTCTTCTGAGCATGCGCATCCGGTGCGTGCCGAATGCGTCAACCCCCCTGTCACCGCGGTCAATGCGCGTGTGGAAAGGAATGCAGTGATGTCGGACGTTCATGTCCTGGACTCGCCGGCCGCGGGGCCAGGTGCACCCGACGGGCCACGCGGTGTGGTGAACCGCCGCAAACTGTTCGACCCGCAGATCCTGCGGCAGGCGGCCGTGGACTCGGTCCGCAAGCTGGACCCGCGGGTGCAGATCAGGAACCCGGTCATGTTCGTGGTGCTGATCGGCACCGCCGTCACCCTGATCGAGTCGATCGCGCACCCCAGCGTGTTCGCCTGGCTGGTGACCGTGTGGCTGGCACTGACGGTGATGTTCGCCAACTTCGCCGAGGCGATGGCCGAGGGACGCGGCAAGGCGCAGGCCGACACCCTGCGCCGCACCCGCACCGAGACCGGCGCCCGCCTGCTGGCGGACGACGGCACCGAGCGGCCGGTCGCGGCCGGTGACCTGAACACCGGCGACGTGGTGGTGTGCGAGGCCGGCGACGTGATCCCCTCCGACGGCGAGATCGTCGAGGGCGCCGCGTCGGTCGACGAGTCCGCGATCACGGGTGAATCCGCGCCCGTGGTCCGCGAGTCCGGCGGCGACCGCTCGGCGGTCACCGGCGGCACCCGGGTGCTGTCGGACCGGATCGTGGTGCGCATCACCGCCGAGCCGGGGCAGACGTTCCTGGACCGGATGATCCGCCTGGTCGAGGGCGCCAAGCGGCAGAAGACGCCGAACGAGATCGCACTGGCGATCCTGCTCGCCGCGCTCACGATCATCTTCGTCCCGGTCGTGGTCACCCTCCAGCCGATGGCGAGCTTCTTCGGCACCCAGCTGTCGGTGGTCATCCTCGTCGCCCTGCTGGTCTGCCTGATCCCGACCACGATCGGCGCGCTGCTGTCCGCGATCGGCATCGCGGGCATGGACCGGCTGGTGCAGCGCAACGTGCTCGCGATGAGCGGCCGCGCGGTCGAGGCCGCCGGCGACGTGCAGACGCTGCTGCTGGACAAGACCGGCACCATCACCCTCGGCAACCGGATGGCGGCCGCGTTCCACCCGGTCGGCGAGCACGCTGAGACCGACCTGGCCGCGGCGGCCCAACTCGCCTCGCTGGCCGACGAGACACCGGAGGGACGCTCCGTCGTCGTGCTGGCCAAGGAGCGCTGCGGGCTGCGCGAGCGGGACCTGGGCACGTCCCACACCTTCGTCCCGTTCACCGCGATCACCCGGATGTCCGGTCTGGACACCGCCGACCGGCGCATCCGCAAGGGCGCCGCGGAGGCGGTCAAGCGCTGGGTCGTCGAGCAGGGCGGCACGCTGCCGCCCGACCTGGACCCGATCGTCGAGCGGGTCGCCATGGCCGGCGCCACCCCGCTGGTGGTCGCCGACGGGCCGACCGTGCTGGGCGTCATCGAGCTCAAGGACGTGGTCAAGCAGGGCATCGCCGAGCGGTTCGCGGAGCTGCGGGCCATCGGCATCCGGACGGTGATGATCACCGGTGACAACCCGCTCACCGCCGCGGCCATCGCGCAGGAGGCGGGAGTCGACGACTACCTGGCCGAGGCGACCCCGGACCGGAAGATGGAGCTGATCAAGGCCGAGCAGGACGGCGGGAAGCTGGTCGCGATGACCGGCGACGGCACCAACGACGCGCCCGCCCTCGCGCAGGCCGACGTCGGCGTGGCGATGAACACCGGCACCACGGCCGCGAAAGAGGCCGGCAACATGGTCGACCTCGACTCCAACCCGACCAAGCTGATCGAGATCGTGGAGATCGGCAAGCAGTTGCTGATCACCCGTGGCGCCCTGACGACCTTCTCGATAGCCAACGACGTCGCGAAGTACTTCGCGATCATCCCGGCGCTGTTCCTGACGACGTTCCCGCAGCTGCGCTCCTACAACGTCATGCACCTGCACAGCCCGACCTCGGCGGTGCTGTCCGCGGTCATCTTCAACGCGCTGGTGATCGTGGCACTGATCCCGCTGGCGCTGCGCGGGGTGCGGTTCCGGCCCTCCAGCGCGACGGCGATCCTGCGCCGCAACGTCCTCGTCTACGGCGTCGGAGGGCTGGTCGTCCCGTTCGCCGGCATCAAGGTCATCGACCTGATCCTCACCGCCCTGCACGCCTACTAGGAGCGGCATGCCGACGCACGACCGGCACGGCCACCACGGCCGGCCCGGAAGCTACGAACTCGACCACCACCACGAACACCGGCGGAGAGCCGCCATGGAGTTGTCATGCTGTGGGTGAACTTGCGGCGGGGCCTGATCGTCTCGGTCATCTTCTTCGTCCTGCTCGGACTGGCCTACCCGCTGGCTGAGACGGGGATCGGCCAGGCCCTCTTCGGCCACCGGGCCAGCGGCTCGCTGGGCACCAACGGATCGAAGCTGGTCGGGCAGCAGTGGAAGGGACCGCAGTGGTTCCAGGGCCGCCCCGACGGTGACGACCCGACCGCGACCGGGGGGTCCAACCTCGGTCCCCGCTCGAAGGAACTCGTGGACACCTACAAGAAGCGGATCGCCGCGCTGAAGAAGCAGGGCATCACGCCGTCCCCCGACCTGGTCGCCGCCTCCGGCAGCGGGATCGACCCCGACATCAGCCCGGCCGCCGCCTACACGCAGGTCGCCTCGGTCGCCGCGGCCCGCCACCTGCCGGCCGGCACGGTACGGACCCTGGTCGCCGCGCACGTCCAGGGCCCCCAGCTCGGGTTCCTCGGCGCCTCCCACGTCAACGTCCTCGAGCTCAACGAGGCGCTGGCGGGGCTGCGGTAGAGCGCCCGCGAAGGGCCGCGAGGTGACGTCTTCGGAAAGCTCCGCCGGACGCTTCCGCGTCTATCTGGGGATGGCGTTCGGGGTCGGCAAGACCTACGCGATGCTCCAGGAGGCGACCCGCCGGGCCGCCCGTGGCACCGACGTCGTGGTCGGGTTCGTGGAGACCCACGGCCGCCCGGCCACGGCGGCGCGGCTGCACGGCCTGGCCGTCGTCCCGCCGAAACCGGTGGTCCACCGCGGCGCGCTCTTCGCCGAGTTGGACCTGGACGCGATCCTGGCCCGCCGGCCCGAACTGGTGCTGGTCGACGAGATCGCCCACACCAACGTGCCTGGCTCCGGCCGGCACGAGAAGCGCTGGCAGGACGTCCTGGAACTGCTGGACGCCGGCATCAGCGTGATGAGCACCCTCAACAGCCAGCACATCGAGAGCCTGGCCGGCACCGTCGAGGAGATCACCGGCACCCGGGTCCGCGAGCGCGTCCCCGACGCGGTGCTGGCCCGGGCCGACCACATCGAACTGGTCGACTCCTCACCGGAGGAACTGCGCCGGCGGATGCTGCGCGGCGACATCTACCCCGCCGACCGCATCCACCTGGCGCTCACCGGGTTCTTCCGGACCGAGAACCTCACGGTGCTGCGCGAGCTGACCGAGCGGTTCCTGGCCGGCGAGGCCGACGAGGACCTGCTCGCCCGGCTGCGCCGCAGCCCGCCGGGCCGGGCGGGCGGCAGGGCCGAACGCGTGCTGGTCGCGGTGAGCGACGCGCCCGGCACCGAGACGCTGCTGCGCCGCGCCGGCCGCCTCGCCGCCCGCCTGGCCGCCGACCTGTACGTCGTGCACGTCCACCCGGGCGAGGCGCACCGGAACCGGCGGTCGGCGCGGCGGGCGGAGCGGCTGCGGGAGATCCGGCAACTCGCCGACGACCTCGGCGGCGACTGGATCGAGATCGAGGACGGCGACCCGGCGCGGGCGATCATGCAGGCGGCCGCCGAGCACCACGCCACCCGGATCGTGCTCGGCTCCAGCCGGCGCAGCCGCTGGCAGCACCTGCTCGCCGGCGGCTCCACCGTCCACCGCCTCACCCGGCTGGCCGGGCGGGCCGGCGTGGACGTGCACATCACCGCCCGCCCCCACGACCTCGGCGGCACCCCGTGCCACCTACGCTGAACAGGCCCGGCCCGCGGCCGGGTCCCTCGCGGACCCGCCCGTCCCGGCCGGGCGAGCCGGTGCGGACGACCTGGAGGGACATGAGGATGAACGGCATTCCTTTCCGGAAGCCGAGGGTCAGGCCGGCCGTCGACACGGTGCACCGCAACCTGGTCGGGTCGCTGGTGGCCCTGGCGTGCATCGCCGTGCTCACCGCCGCGATGCTGCCGATCCGGACCCACCTGAGCGTCGCCACCACCGCACTGGTGCTGGTGGTGCCGGTCGTCGCCGGCGTCACCCACGGCGGCTTCCTCGCCGGGGTGCTCAGCATCGCCGGGGGATTCCTCGTCTACGACTTCTTCTTCATCCCGCCCTACCTGACCCTGGACGTCGGGGCGAGCGAGAACTGGACCGCGCTGGGCATCTACGCGGTGATCATGCTGCCGGTCGCCCGGGTGGTGGCCGGGATGAACCTCGCCCAGGCCGAGGCGGGACAGCGCGGCCTGCAGCTGCGGCGGCTGTTCGACCTGTCCACCCAGCTCGTCCAGGACCGGCCGCTGCCCGAACTGCTCGGCATCATCGTGACGACCCTGGCCGACGTCCTGGACGCCGGCCACGTCGCGCTGCTGCTGCCCGACGCCGACGGCCGGCTCCGCGTCGCGGCCACCGCCGGCGACGACCTCGACCCGGCGGAGCTGCGGCGCCTGCAGCCGGAGCCGGGGCAGGTCACCAACCTCGACCTGGTCGCCGCGCCCGCCGGCCCCGGGCAGCGCGGCGAGCCGGTGCGGCTGGCGCTGGTGGCCGCCGGGCGGCCGGTCGGCATGCTGGCGATCAGCGACGCGACCATCACCGAGCAGCAGCGCGAGCCGCTGCTGCTGTTCGCGCACCAGATCGCCCTGGCCGTCGAGCGGGCCCAGCTGCGCGACGAGGCGCTGCACGCCCGCCTCACGCAGGAGGTCGAGCACCTGGCGCGCACCCTGGTCGCCGCCGTCTCGCACGACCTGCGCAGCCCGTTGGCCTCGATCAAGGCGTCCTCCTCGGTGCTCGCCGACGCCCAGCTCGCGCCGGCCCTGAGCGAGGCGGACCGCACCGAACTCGCCCGGCTCGTCGACACCCAGACCGACCGGCTCGCGGCCCTGGTCACCAACCTGCTCGACATGAGCCGGGTCCAGGCCGGCGTGCTGCGGCCGCGGACCGGCGTGACCAGCGCGGGCGACCTGGTCGGTGGCGTCCTGCGGGACCTGCCCCGCCCGGCGCCACGGCAGATCTGCACCGAGATCGCCCCGGACCTGCCGCTGCTCGACGTCGACCCGGTGCTCATCGGCCGGGTGCTGACCAACCTGCTCGACAACGCGGCCCGCTACGCCCCGCCTGGCACCGCCATCACCGTCACCGTCACCGCGGACCGGGACACCGGGGCCGCCGGGACCGGCCCGGACACGGTGCGCATCTCGGTCGCCGACCAGGGGCCCGGCATACCGGCGGGCCGGCGCGACGAGGTCTTCGGCTTCTTCTTCCGCCGCGAGGCGGACAGTGGAACCGGCCTCGGGCTGGCCATCGCCAAGATCTTCGTCGAAGCGCACGGCCAGCGGATCTGGGCCGACACCAACCCCGGCGGCGGCGCCCGCTTCACCTTCACCCTGCCGGTCGCGGCCGGCCTGTCCGAGGAGAACACACCGTGGCCACGGTCCTCATCGTCGACGACGACATCGCGCTGCTCGCCGCCTGCCGGGTCGGCCTCGAAACCCTGGGACACCGGGTCCGCACCGTCGAAACCGGCCAGGCGGGCCTCGCCGAAGCCGCCGTCCACGGCCCCGACGTCATCGTGCTCGACCTCGGACTGCCCGACCTCGACGGACTCGACGTCTGCACCCGCATCCGCACCTGGACCGATCTGCCCATCATCATCCTGTCCGCGGACAGCTCCGAGGACCGCAAGGTCGAGGCCCTCGACAACGGCGCCGACGACTACATGACCAAGCCGTTCGGCATGCGCGAACTCGACGCGCGCCTGCGGGTCGCGCTGCGCCACCACGCCGCCGACGACATCGGCCACGTCACCGAGCTCACCGCCGGCCCGCTCCACCTCGACCTGGTCCACTACCAGGCCACCTACCAGGGCCGGCCGCTCGACCTCACCCTGAAGGAGTTCGACGTCCTGGCCTACCTCGCCCGGCACGCCGGCAAGGTCTGCACCCGGCGCATGATCCTGGAGAGCGTCTGGGGAGCGGCGTACGCCAACGAGACGCACTACCTGAAGGTCTACGCCTACCGCATCCGCAAGAAGCTGCACGACGAGGCCGGCCAGTTCCTCCAGAACGACCCCTCCGTCGGCTACCGGCTCGCCGTCCCGCCCGCGCCGGCGGCCGGCTGACCCCGCGTCACCGCCCGGCAGGGCTGCTGCCGGGCGGTCAGGGTCCCCCACTCTCCGCGGGCCCGCCCCGGAGCCCGCAGTCAAAGGACACCGCACCATGACCCGCATCCTGGTCGTCGACGACGAACCGCTCCTGCTCAAGGCCCTCCAGGTCGACCTGCGGGCCCGCCACTACACGGTGGAGACCGCGTCGGACGGCCGGGGAGCGCTCCTGGAAGCCATGCAGAACCCGCCCGACGCGGTGATCCTCGACCTCGGGCTGCCGCAGATCGACGGCCACCACGTGCTGCAGGCCCTGCGCGCGTGGAGCCAGGTCCCCGTCATCATCCTGTCCGGGCGGTACGACGTGGACGAGAAGGTCGCCGCCTTCGACGCGGGCGCCGACGACTACGTCACCAAGCCCTTCGCGATGAAGGAACTCCTGGCCCGGCTGCGGGCGGTGCTGCGCCGGCCCGAGGGCACGGAGGAGGTGCCGCACCCCGAGGCGCACATCGGCCCGTGGACGATCGACCTGGCGGGCGCGACGGTGAACCGCTCCGGCGCCGCCGCGGACCGCGCCGACACCGACCCGCCGCGGCTCACCCCGACCGAGTGGCGCATCCTCGACGTGCTGCTGCGCCGCCCGGGCATCCTGGTCACCAGCCAGGAGATCCTGCGCCAGGTCTGGGGGCGGGAGCACGAGAGCAAGACGAACTACCTGCGCGTCTACTTCGCGGGCCTGCGCCGCAAGTTGGAGGCCGACCCGGCCAGCCCGCGCCACCTGCTCAACGAGCCGGGGCTGGGCTACCGCTTCGAGCCGTAGGCGGACCCTGACCCCCCGGGCCGGCCCGTCCTGCCGGTTGAGGGACCACCTGCCGCGGAGGGAGGGGCAACCGCGGGCGGCCTCTCCCGGAGCGGAGGGGACGCTCAGGCGTGCGCCGCCAGCTGGACGGCCTCCGGGGCTGCCTTGTCCAGGGAGACCCGGACCAGCGCGGCGGCGAGCACCTCCGGGGGAGTGTCGCCCGCCAGCCGCAGGAGGGACCCCGGCGCGGTGGGCAGGCCCACGGCGTGTGCGCCGTCCAGCGCCTTGGCGCCGAAGAAGGGCGCCGCCTCCGGCCAGACGGCCTGCACCTCGCGGACGAAGATCTCCGCGCCCGCGGGCCCCAGCCCCGGGAAGTCCTGCAGCAGGCGCTCGATGCGTGCCACGTCGCCGTCCGCCTGCCGCCGCAGCCGCCGCAGGTCCCCGCCGTAGCGCCGGATCGCCAGATGGGCCCCGTCGCCGAGCTGGGTGGCGGTCCGCTCGTCGTACCGGCGGTACCCGCCGCGGCCCAGCGCGTCGACCCGCTGCTGCCACGTCGCCTCGGCGGTGCGGGCGGCGCTGCGCATCCCGGCGGCGCTCAGCTCCTTCGAGGTGGCGACGGCGACCCCCGCCCGGATGCGCGCGCTGAGCAGGCAGGCCAGCACGAGCAGGCGGTAGAGGGGCTCCGGCGCGTCCCTGAGGCGGATACCCGCCTCGTCGGCGTAGGTGCGGCCGTACCCGTCGAGGACCGCGGCCATCACGTCGCGTCGGGTGGTGGCGGCCATATGCGTTCACCTCCGTGGGTTCGCGTCCGATCGGCTACCCGTCCGGCCGCCGATCAACCCCGCCGAAGGTCCCGGTCGGGGTCGCCGGCCGGTCGGCCCACCAGCGGTGACCGCGACGGGCATCACGCAGAGTGACCGCGATAAGGGGAGGCGTGCGGCGCGCCCGCGGACGTAGCATCCGCGTGATGACGACCTCGGCCGACGAGCCCCTCCACCCGTTCCGCATCGCCGTACCCCAAAGCGACCTGGACGACCTCCACGCGCGGCTCGACCGCACCCGCTGGCCCGACGAACTGCCGGGCGTGGGCTGGTCCTACGGCGTTCCGCGCGGCTACCTCACCGACCTCGCGCACTACTGGCGGCACGGCTACGACTGGCGGGCCGCGGAGGCCGAGCTGAACCGGTGGCCGCAGTTCACCACCACGATCGACGGCGCGAACGTCCACTTCGCGCACATCCGCTCGCCCGAGCCGGACGCGACCCCGCTGCTCATGATGCACGGCTGGCCCGGCTCGATCGTCGAGTTCGCCGACGTGGCCGGCCCGCTCACCGACCCCCGCGCGCACGGCGCCGACCCGCGCGACGCCTTCCACCTCGTGCTCCCCGGCATCCCCGGGTTCGGCTTCTCCGGACCGACCACGCAGCCGGGCTGGGAGTTCCGGCGGGTGGCCGCCGCCTTCGGCACGCTGATGGGGCGCCTCGGCTACCGGCGCTACGGGGTGCAGGGCGGCGACTGGGGGGCGGCCATCTCCCGCGAGCTGGGTCGCAGCCGGCCCGAGCAGGTCGTCGGGGTCCACCTGAACCTGCTGCCGGACTCCTACCAGGCCGAGGAACCCGGCCCGGAGGAGCTGGCCGCGCTCGCCCCGGCCGAGCGGGAACGCGCCCTCGCCTCCTGGGAGCGCATCCAGGCGTGGAGCCGCGACCGCCAGGGCTACGCCGACATCCAGGCCACCCGGCCGCAGACGCTGGCCTACGGTCTGACCGACTCGCCGGTGGGCCAACTCGCCTGGATCGCCGAGAAGTTCACGGAGTGGTCCGACTCCGAGGGCGTGACGGGCGAGGTCATCGACCGGGATCGGCTGCTCACCAACGTGATGCTGTACTGGCTGACCGGCACCGCCGGTTCGTCCGCCCGGATCTACTACGAGCGCGCGCACGCGGAGTACTGGGGCAGCCCTCCCGAGCCCTCGACGACGCCGACCGCGCTGGCGGTCTTCCCGCGCGACAACTTCGTCCCGCTGCGGCACATCGCGGAGCGCACCAACACCATCGTGCAGTGGACGCAGTACGACCGGGGCGGGCACTTCGCCGCGATGGAGCAGCCGGACGCCCTCGTCGGCGACGTCCGGAGGTTCTTCCGCGCGCTGCGCGCACGCGGCTGACCGATGGCGGATCGTGGCGGCCGGCGGGGGCCGGGCCGATCGGGTGACGTGCGGTGTTCGGCGGCCGCTCGCTCGTTGAGTGTCACAGCGCCCCGTCCGGCATCCGGGCCGGCGGGCCGGGCGCGGACGCGAGAGAGAGGGGCAGCCCGTGGCGAGCACGCTGGACGTCGGCGACGCGCGGATCGTCTACTCGGACGAAGGCGGAGGGCGGCAGGGAAGCGGGGGACGGGATCCCGTGCTGCTGCTGCACGGGTCGTTCACCGCGCACTGGCTCACCCCGGTGGGCCGGCGCCTCGTCGCGGACGGCCGCCGGGTGCTGAACGTGCAGCGCGCCGGATACGGCCGCAGCCAGGACCTGGCGGGCAGCGCGTCGGTGGCGGCGCACGCCGGCCACGCCGTGGCGGTGCTGGAGGCGGCGGGCGTGCGGCGCGCCGCCCTGGTCGGGCACTCCTCCGGCGCCGCCGTCGCGCTCGAACTCGCCGCCACCCGCCCCGACATGGCGCGCTCGCTCGTCCTGCTGGACGCCGCGTTCCCCTACGCGCCGGACGAGCCGGCGCACCCGGCGATGCCACATGCCCTCCAGGCGGCGGCCGATGGGGACTACGCGCGGGCCTTCGACCTCTTCCTCGGCGGCGTGGGCGGGCCGGGCTTCCGTGAGGTGTTCGTGCGCGAGCTCGGCGAGGACGGGCTGCGGGAGGCCGTCGAGGGCAGCCGGTACTTCTTCACCACCGAGGGCCCCGCCCTGCGTGCCTGGCCCTTCGGCGCCCCGCAGGCGGCGGCGGTCACCGCCCCGGTGCTGCTGGCCGTCGGCGGGGAGGGGGAGCGCCTGGGCACGGCCTACCGGGCGCGCGCCGCCCAACTCGCCGCATGGCTGCCCGACTCCGAGATCCGTCCGCTCCCGGGCCTCAGCCACGCCGCTCCGCTGGAGGACCCCGCGGCGGTCGCCCGGGTCGTCGAGGAGTTCGCTGCCCGCCACGGGGACTGAGCCCGCGCCGGCGGGGGCGGGACAGGAGGCCGGCCGGGACCCGCCGGCGCGGGTCCCGGCCGGTCGCGCCGGTCACTCCTCCCCGGTGTCCCGGACGGACCGGTAGGTCAGCAGGGCGAGGCCGTCGCCGACCGTGCGGGTGCCGGTCAGGCGCAGGGACTTCACCGCGCCCGTCGCGCCGAACAGCCGGTCCCCGGCGCCGATCACGAGCGGGTAGGCCATCAGGCGCAGCTCGTCGACGAGGTCGTGCTCGATCAGGGTGTGCACGAGGCGCCCGCTGCCGTAGACGACGATGTCGCCCTCCACCCGCCCCCGCAGAGCGGCGACTTCCTTCGGCACGTCGCCGCCGAGGACCGTGCAGCCCGCCCACGCGGGTTCGGCGAGCGCGGCGGAGGAGACGACGTACTTGGGCAGGTCCCGCAGGCGGTCCGCCCAGGCGCCGGTGCGGGTGGCCCAGCCGCGCTCGACGAACCACGCGTAGGTGCGCCGCCCCATCAGCAGCGCGCCGGCCCCGACGGCCTCCTCGTACTCGTGCCGGGCCCACTCCTCGCGGTCCCTGCCCGCGAGCCGGGTGGACCAGTCGCCGCGGCCCAGGGCGTCGCCCGCGGCGGTCGGGAGCTGGACGACCCCGTCGAGCGAGAGGTTCGAGCTGATGACGATCTTTCCCATGCCGGTTCTCCTTCGTCGGTTCGGCTGTCACTGGTGCCGACGCCGTGGATCCGCCGAAGGGGGCGCCGGACGACCGCCCCCTTTCCGGCTCGGAAGGCGTCCGTACGGGAAGGAAGCAGTACACGGCGCGGGAGCGCGGGAGAAAGGCGGCGGGAGTGGACGGTGGGGGAGTGCGAGCGGGAGGTGCACGGGTGGGGACGCGGCAGGCGGGAGCCGACCTGATCGGCAGGGCCCGGGCCGGGGACGACGAGGCGTTCCGGGCGCTGACCGAGCCGTACCGCCGCGAACTGCACGTCCACTGCTACCGGATGCTCGGGTCGTTCCAGGACGCCGAGGACGCCCTCCAGGACACGCTGCTGGCCGCGTGGCGCGGTCTGGCCGGGTTCGAGGGCCGCGCCTCGGTCCGCACCTGGCTCTACCGGATCGCGACCAACCGGTGCCTGAGCACGCTGCGTTCGGCCGCCCGGCGGCCGGCCAGGGAGTGGAACATCCCCGGAGTGGAACCGCCCGAGCCGACCGGGCTCGGCGAGGTCGTCTGGCTGGAGCCCTGTCCCGACGCCCTGCTCGAGGACGCCGCCCGGGTGCCGCTCGGCCCGGAGGCCCGCTACGAGCGGTCCGAGTCCGTCTCCCTGGCCTTCGTGACGGCGCTCCAGCTCCTGCCGCCCCGTCAGATCGCGGTGCTGATCCTGCGCGATGCCCTCGGATTCCCTGCCAGCGAGGTGGCCGCGATGCTGGACACGAGCGTGGAGTCGGTCAAGAGCGCCCTGAAGCGGGCGCGCGCCGGCCTCCGGCACCTCCGGACGGCGGACGAGGACCGCGAACCGCCGCCCGCCGCCGGGTCCCCCGCGGAGGAGGCGGTCGTCGCGCGGTTCGTCCGCGCCTACGAGTCCGCGGACATCGAGGCGCTGGTGGCCCTGCTGACCGACGACGTCTTCATGTCCATGCCCCCGCTGCCCCTGGAGTACGAGGGGCCCGACGCCGTGGCGGCCTTCTGCGCGACCCTGTTCGGTGCGGGCCGCAGGTTCAGTCTGGTGCCGACCCGCGCCAACGGCCAACCGGCCTTCGGCGCCTACCTGTGGGCGCCCACCGGCGTCCGGCACGGGACCGGCCTGTTCGCCCTCGCCCTCGCCGGGGACCGGATCCGCTCCCTGAGCCGTTTCGAGAGCGGCATGCTCGCCGCCTTCGGCCTGCCGCGCTCGCTGCCGGCCCTCGGTGAGCCGTAGACGGGCGCGGAGCGCGGGCGGTGGCCCCCCGTCGCGTGGCCGGGGGGCCACCGGTCGCTCACATGCGGGAGGCGGTGTCGCTGCGCAGTTGCGGCAGCATCGCGTAGAGCTTGTCGCCCGGGCACTCGGTGTCGTTGAAGTCCCGGTGGCCGTAGATCTCGGTGGGGCTCAGGCCGTACTTGTAGCAGATGTACGAGCACAGGCTGACCAGGCTGGCGTAGAGGATCGATGGCGGGGTGACGCTGGTGTAGGTGCCGTTGTTCTCGATGCCGATGCCCTGGGTGTTCTGGCCGACCGTGTGGGCGCCGACCACCATGTCGGAGCCGGCCAGCAGGCGTTCCATGCTCCGGTGGCGGCCCTCCATGATGATGCCGGAGCGGCTGATGGTGAAGTGCTGGCCGGAGTCGATCCAGCCGTTGGTGTCCATGTGCAGGTCCTGGATCTCGTGCGCGATGGCGAACGAGCCGGAGGTGCCCGCGTCCGCGGTGTTGGCGAACGCGGTGTGGTGCACGATGATCTTGTTCGGGTTGTTCCCGGCCAGGCTGACCGGGGAGGAGGGCGGCCTGGCGTCCCATGCCGTGCAGTCGAAGATGTTGGGCTCGGGTACCGCTGCCTGCGCGGGCGTGGAGCCGATGATCACGGCTCCGGCCCCGATACCGACACCGGCGGCCGAGGCGAGGAAGCGGCGGCGCGGCATCGGGGAGTGCTCTCGGTTCGGCATGTGGCTCTCCGTGTGGGGTGGGGGAGTGTCAACATCCGTCGCGGCGACTGGAGTTGAAACTTACTGCCACTCAACCCCCGGAGAACAGGGCCGTGATGAAAGTTTTTGCCGCGGGTCGGGGTGGTGCGGTGCCGCGGGGCGGCGGTCACCGCCTCCCGGCCTCGTCGACGTCCAGCCCGCGGTCGACGCCGTGCGGGATCACCTGCTGGCCGGACTCCGGACGCAGCCGCTCCCCGTCGAGACGCACCTCGACCAGGTCGGCCTCGAAGGACACCATGCCGCCGATCCGGTCCACCTCCCGGTAGGCGTCCTGGTACGACCAGGCGGCGCGGCGCGCCTCGCCGACGTCGTAGTAGTCGCACAGGCCCTTGTAGGGGCAGAACGTCCGGCCCTCGACCGGAAGCAGCCGGGATTCGTCGACGTCGGCGCGCGGGACGTACCAGCGCGGCGCGAACCCGGACTCGAAGAGCACCAGGGGGTGCTCGGAGCGGGCGATCACGCTGTCGCCCCGGCGGACCTCCAGGACGCGGGAGGTGGAGCGGATGTCGATCCGGTGGTACTGGTCCGCGGCGTGCCCGAGGATGCGCTCGTCCTCCTCGAAGAAGGCGTCCATCGCGCGCCAGGCGAAGGCGATCCGCCCGCCCAGCTCGGCGGCGTGCCCGGGCAGCGCGGTGAACTCCCAGGCGGCGCGTTCGGCAGTGCGGTCGCCGGCGCGCACCGCGTACCAGGCGGTGTCGCCGAGGTCCTTGTGGTGAGTGACCTTGCCGCTCGGCACCAGCGTCCCTTCGACGATGTCCTCGCGGGGGAAGTAGGCGACCGGGTAGCGGCCCGGCTCGTGCAGCAGGAGCGCGTCCTCGCTGTCGGCGATCCAGTCGCCCGCGCACCGCACGCGCAGGCGGCGGCGCAGCCGCTCGGCGAACAGGAGCCGCTCGGGCAGCGGCTCCGGGGTGAGGAAGTGCCCGATCGCGCCGGGCGCGAGCGGGCCTTGCTGCCAGGACAGTCCCATGGCGGGCTCCTTCCGGTGGGAGGTGCGGGCTTCCTCCTCCAGGCTCCGTCCGCCGGCGGCCGCCGGCCACCGCACCGGAATCGCGGAGGCGCCGCGCCCGGCCTACCCTCGTCGTAGTGCGCCGATTGCCGCGCCACGACAGTTGCCCGCTCGGCCACCGCAGGAGGTCAGCAATGGCGACCCTGCTGTCCGTCAACGTAGGAATGCCGAAGGACGTCTCCTGGCAGGGGAGGACCGTCCGCACCGGAGCCTGGAAGGCGCCCGTCGAGGGGCCCCGCATGGTCCGGAGGCTGAACGTCGAGGGAGACGGCCAGGGCGACCTGGCCGGCCACGGCGGCGAGATCCGCGCGGTCCTCGTCTACCAGGCGCAGTCCCACCGCTACTGGGAGAAGCAGCTCGGCCGCGACGACCTGTCCTTCGGGATCTTCGGGGAGAACTTCACCGTCGACGGCCTGCCCGACGACGAGGTGTGCATCGGCGACCGGTACCGCATCGGGGATGCCGAGTTCGAGGTCACCCAGCCCCGCGTCACCTGCTACCGGGTCGGCATGCGGCTGGGCGAGCCCACCATGGCCTCCCTCCTGGTCGCCCACCACCGCCCCGGCTTCTACCTGCGCGTCCTCACCGAGGGGCAGGTCCAGGCGGGAGACGAGATCACCCTCACCCGCCGGGGCCCGCAGGAACTCAGCGTCGCCGAGACCGACGCGCTGCTCTACCTGCCCGACCGCGACCCGGACAAGCTGCGCAGGGCACTGGACATCCCCGCGCTCAGCCCCGGCTGGCAGCAGTCCTTCCGCGAGCTGGTCGACGCCCAGCAGCCCCAGCAGGAGCCGGGATGGCCGGGCGAACGCGCCGGCTGCCGGCAGACCGGGGAGGCCGCGGGCTGGCCCGGCTTCAAGAGCATGCGGGTGGCGCGCATCGTGCCCGAGACGCCCACCATCTCCTCGGTCTACCTCGACACGGCCGACGGCTCACCGCTGTCCGAGGCCCGCGCCGGCCAGTACCTCTCGCTCCGCCTCCCGGTCGGTGACGCCGCGCCCTCGGTGCGCAGCTACTCCCTGTCGTCCGCGCCCGGGGCAGGCACCTACCGCATCAGCGTCAAGCACGAGCCGCACGGCAAGGTCAGCGGCTACATCCACGCCACCCTCCGGACCGGGGACCTGGTGGACGTCGCCAGCCCCCGCGGGACGTTCGTCCTCCAGGAGGGCACCCGGCCGGTCGTGCTGCTGTCCGCGGGGATCGGCGCCACCCCGGTGCTCGCCATGCTCCACCGGCTCGCCGACCGCCGGGACCCGCGCCCGGTCTGGTGGATCCACACGACCCACGACCGCGCCCACCATGTGTTCGCGGGGGAGAGCCGTGCCCTGCTGGAGCGGCTCCCGCATGCCCGCGCGCACGTCTACTACACCTCCGAGGACCCGCGTGGCGGAGAGGAGCACGCCACCCGTGGCCGCCCGACCGCCCGATCACTGGCGGCCCTGGGCATCGACACTGACGCGGACGCCTACCTCTGCGGGCCGACCGCCTTCATGGACGCACTCGGCGGGCTGCTGCGCGACCACGGCCTGGCCGCTGAGCGCATCCACACCGAGCAGTTCAGCGCCCTGTCCGCGATCAACCCGGGCGTCACCTCGGGCACGGCGGCCCGCCCGCACCAACCGCCCGGTCCCGAGGGCACCGGCCCCCGCATCACCTTCGCCCGCAGCGGCATCTCCACGCCGTGGTCGCCCGCGCACGCGTCCCTCCTCGAACTCGCCGAGGCCTGCGACGTCCCCACCCGCTGGTCCTGCCGTACCGGGGTCTGCCACACTTGCGTCACCCCTCTCGTGGAGGGCGACCTCACCTACACCACCCCACCGCTCGAACCGCCCGAGGCCGGCAGCGCGCTCATCTGCTGCAGCACTCCGGTCACCGAGGTCGTCCTGGACCTGTGAGCGGCGGGGACCCGCGCGCGTCAGGCGAGGGGGAACTCGGTGCCGTGCTCCTCCTGCGGGCGCGGCCCGAAGATGCGGCGCTCGGACACGGCGATGGCCACGTCGTTGATGCTCGCCTCGCGCCGCCGCATCAGGCCGTGCGCGTCGAACTCCCACAGCTCGTTGCCGTAGGAGCGGTACCACTGGCCGGCCGCGTCGTGGCTCTCGTACTGGAATCGCACCGCGATGCGGTCGCCGTCGAAAGCCCACAGGTTCTTCCGCAGCGCGTAGTCCAGCTCCCGCTGCCACTTGGCGGTCAGGAAGGCGACGATCGCGGCGCGACCGGTGACGAAGGTGTCCCGGTTGCGCCAGACGGAATCGGGCGTGTACGCGCCCGCGACCCGCTCGGGGTCCCGCGTGTTCCAGGCGTCCTCGGCCGCCTGGACCTTCCGCAGCGCGGACTCGCGGTCGAACGGCGGCAGCGGCGGACGGTCGGTCATCGTCGCGGTCTCCTCACGGCTCGGTGGCGCCCCCCTGCGCGGTGCCGGCCGGGCGGACGCGGACGATCATCATCGGTCCCCGGCACGCTAGAACCGGCAGGTGGCCGAGTCAAGAACGGTCCGTGACCGCGGCGCCGCCCGCTCCGGCGGGCGCGCTCCCGGCCCGGGCGTTCCGCCACTCGCGGGCGAGCACCGCGTAGACGTACTCGCTGCCCCAGCGGTCACCGTCGCGGTCGTTCTCGACGAGGTGGGCCTCGCGGCGCATCCCGAGCCGCTCGCACACGCCCACCGAGCTCCTGTTGAGCACGTCCAGCCGGGCGAAGAGCCGGTGCACGCCGAGGTGCGCGAACGCCAGCGCGGCCGCCGCCGACGCCGCCTCGGTCGCGTAACCCCGCCCGCCGTGGGCGGGGTGGAAGACCCAGCCGATCTCGGCCTGGCCGGCCTCGGCGCTCGCCAGCTTCAGGACCACCTCGCCGAGCACCCGCTCCTCGCCCGGCGGGCAGACGGCGAGGACCAGGTCGTCGCCGTCCGCGGCCCAACTCCCCTCGTCCGCACGCCGCGTGAGGGCCTGCGCGCACTGCTCGCGGGTGAGCGGCGGCCGGTAGAGGTAGCGGGCCACCTCGGGGAGGGCCTGGTAGGCGTGCAGGTCGTCGAGGTCGTCCACGGTGAACCGGCGCAGCGTGAGCCGTTCGGTGGCGACGGGCAGCGGGGGTCGGGTCATCGGTGCGCGTCTCCCCTTCGTCCGATGTCCGGCCAGCCTAGTGCGGCGTGCCGCCGCTGTTCCGGTCGACGGCCATCCGACCGGATGGCGCGCCCCGGGGGCCGGACGTACGTTATGAGGACGAGAGGGGTGCGCCGACGGTCGGGCGCCTCCGGGGGCGGGCTCGGTGACCCCCGGAAGGGAGCAGCGCCGGATGGACGGAACGGCTGCCAAGGAGCGCGCGTTGCGCCTGGTGCAGAAGCACGCGGTCAACCCCGTGGTGATGTTCGCCCACGACCTGGGCTTCCCGCCACCCGGTGACGCCCTGCTGGAGACGATCGGCCGGCGCACCGGACTGCCGCGTCGCACACCGGTCTGCGACGGGCTGGCCGGCGAGGTCTTCTGGCTGGTCGCGCAGCGCGGCCACCGCTCCGACTGGGTCCGCAACATCCGGGCGAACCCGCGGGTGCGGGTCAAGGTGCGGACGGCGTCCGGGATCCGCTGGCGGACCGGAACGGCACGCGTCCTTGAGGACGACGATCCGCGCGAGCGGCAGCGGCTGATCGGCGAGGGCGGCGTCGCGCGGCGCCTGTGCGCGGGCGCGTCCGCGGCGGCGGCCACGGACCCGCTGACGGTACGGGTCGACCTCGACGCCGTCTGACCGCGGGCCGGCCGCTCCTCCGCCCGCGCGGCTCTCCCGGGCGGAGCCGGTCCGCCCGAGCCTCGCGGGACCGGACGCTCAGCGCAACCGGCCGACCTGACGCCCCAGTTCGAGCTCCACTCCGTCCGGCTGCTGGAGCCCGAGCTCGAAGAGGCGGCGCACCCGGTCGGCGTTCTCCGGGCGGCCCGAGGTGCGGAAGAACGTGTTCAGGCTGGCCGCGGACTCCTCGTCGGGGACATGGGCGGCGGCGTCGACGAGCGCCTTCGCGTCGGACACCGCCACCTTGTCGAAGCCGGCGATCCGCCGGGCGAAGGTGTCGACGAAGCCCTCCAGTTCGCCCTCCGGCAGCACCCGGTTGACGTAGCCGTACGCGGCCGCGAGGTCCGCCGGGAAGTCGTCGGCGCCCAGGACGACCTCCATCGCGCGGCCCCGGCCGATCAGCCGGACCAGCCGGCCCATCGGGTTGCCGCCGGGCACGGAGCCCATGCCGACCTCGAACTGCCCGAGGACGGCGCGGGGCCCGGCGAAGCGGATGTCGGTGGCGAGCGCGAACTCGCTGCCCGCGCCGCGGGCCCGCCCGTTGATCTCGGTGATGGTCACCGCCGGCACCCGGCTGAGCCGGATGAAGTTGTCGGCGTAGGGGTGCAGTCCGGTCGGGCCGGGCCGCATGGCAGCCACCCGGGCCTGGTCGGAGCGCACGTCCCAGTGCGCGATGAAGAAGTCGGGGTTGTCGCTGCGGAACACCACGACGGTGAGCTCCGGGGCCTGCTCGATGCGGGTCACCAGATCTGCGAGCTGCTCGACGCTGTCGACGTCGAGCAGGTTGACCTCCCCGTTGGTGAAGGTCACTCTCCAGTAGGAGGGGGTCACCTCGTCCACCCGGAACTGCTGAGGGCTGCTCATGCCCCGACGGTAAGGGCCGGGCGCGCAGAATCCCGTGAGGCGCGAAAGCCCGACATGCCCGCCCGGGGCGGCCTGGTTGGGCCGCACGGCCGGGCGGGCTGCCCCGGGCGGGTGACCCGGACTACAGGTCGAGCTGGTACAGCAGCGAGGTGCTTGTCGGGAGGTAGCCGAGCGCGTCGTTGACGGCGCGCATGGCCCGGTTGCTCTCGGCGGTGTCCGTCGCCAGGCCGTCGAGCTCCGGGTGGCGCGCGGCGGCCTGCCTGATCGCCTCGGCCTTCATCCACCGGCCGAGGCCGTGGCCGCGGTGCTCGGGGAGGACCGCGGTGCCGTAGTGCTGGCCCTCGCCGCGGCCGTCACCGGGGACGACCAGCTCGGTGAACCCGACGATCGTGCCGTCCTGTTCGCTGACGGCGGCGACCGTGTACAGCAGGTCGCCGCGCTTCTCGACGGCCAGGGCCGCCGCCCGGACGCGGTCCACGTCCCAGACCTGGGTGCCGCAGTCGGCGTCGTCCATCGGCATGTCGTCCATGGCCCGGCGCGAGGCCGCGAAGGTCGCGGCGAGCGGGTCCGGGACGGTGCCGGCCCAGGAGGTCAGGCGGTAGCCGGGATGCGGCTGCCGGGCGGCCTCGGTGAGTGCGGGCAGGTCCGCCCGGGCCAGTGGGAGCCGGGTGTACCTCAGCCTGAGGACCGTGCGGAAGCCGCGGGCGGCGAGGAACCGGTCGCCCGGCGAGTCCGCCTCCGCCTGGGCGGTGACGCAGCGCCGGCCGGCGTCGCCTGCGGCGGCCACGGCCGCCGCCAGAAGCTGCGAGCCGGCGCCGTTTCGCCGCTCGGCCGGGTGGACGGCGAGTTCGAGTTCGGCCAGGTGGTCCTGGCCGGCCGCCGTGCGGACGCGCAGGAAGGCCGAGCCGGCGGGCGAGCCGTCGGGCAGGGAGGCCAGCCACGCCAGGCGGTGGCCGGAGGAACCGCCGTCGGGGTCGGTCAGTGCGGTGATGCGGAAGGACAAGGTGTCTCCGTCATGAGGAAGCGGGTTGGGGCAGGCCACGGGGTCCGGCACGAACGGCTCCTGCGCATGTGCTGCACACCTCCTCCTCGACGGCGCCCTCCTCGCGGGGCGGCCGGGCGACGCTATCCGCCGCGCGCGTCCGCCGGCAACGGGTTTACGGCCGTCCCCTGTTCGGGGCGGCCGTGCGCGCCCTCGACGCGCCCCGCAGCGAGCGTCCGCCACCGTCCTCACGGCGGTGCCGCCTGCTGCGGCTGAACCCGGGCGGTCCGGCGGCGGTCCGGCGCGCGCCCGGCCCACGGCGTCCTTACGCTGGGGAGAGCGAGTACCTCACACCAGCCGGGTGCAGCGCGCCGCCGCCCCCGCCACGGTGGGCAGGCACCCCCGCGCAGGGGAGCGGCTCGCCGGAACGCACGGCGTGGCGGAGAACATCGACATGTCGCCTCTGCGACCGGCCGGAGGAAGTGGCGTGGCCCATGCACCCCGACATCGTTCCCGGCGGCGTCCTGCCGGACTTCGCACTGCCCGACCAGACGGGCACGGTCCGCACGCTCAGCGAGCTGCAGGGCCGTGATCCGCTGGTCCTCACCCTGATGCGCGGGCACTACTGCCCCAAGGAGCACCACCAGCACCGGGAGATGGCGACCGTACTCCAGCCGAAGGCCGCGGTGGCCTACACCCAGATCGCGACGATCTCCACCGACGACCACCACACGCTGCAGGAGTTCCGGCTGTCGGTGGGCGCCCAGTGGACCTTCCTGTCCGACCCGGAGCGGATCGTCCAGCGGCAACTCGACATCCAGGAGTACACCGACCCCGATCACGACCCGATGATCCCGTACACCCTCGTGCTCAAACCCGGCCTGGTCGTGCACACCGTCTACAACGGCTACTGGTTCTGGGGGCGCCCGTCGGCGTACGACCTGTGGCACGATCTGCGCGACGTCACCCGGGAGATCCGCCCGGACTGGGACCTGAGCACGCCCGGCCTGCGCGAGGCGTGGGACGGCGGGGACCACTCGCTCTTCCACGGCTGGGACACGCGCTCCGCCGACCCGGGAAAGTAGGCGGGCCAGGGGGGCACTCCCGGCACTCCCGGCGGACGGATGGAGGGATCGCGATGGGCGACCAGGAGACGCGGGCGGCGCTGGAGCGGCACTGGGCGGCCTCCGCCGCGGGGGACCAGGACGCCGAGCACGCCATCTACCACGACGACGTCGTCACCGACTACCCGCAGTCGGGCGAGCGCATCGTCGGCCGGCGGGATCTGCAGGCGCTGCGCTCGCACCACCCGGCGCGACTCGGCTTCACCGTCCGCCGCATCCTCGGCGGCGGGGACCTCTGGATCACCGAGTACGTGCTCGCCTACGACGGGAAGCCGACGTCGACCATCAGCATCATGGAGTTCCGGGACGGCAAGGTGGCCCACGAGACGCAGTACTTCGCGGACCCCTTCGATCCGCCCGCCTGGCGCGCCGGATGGGTGCGGTCGATGCCCGGGCGCTGACGGGTCGCGATTCCGGCGCGCGCCGACCCGGCGGTGGACGGGTCGGGGCGCGCCCCGGCGTCAGGCGCGCGCCGCACGTGCCGCGCCCCGGCGGGCGTGCCCGGCGGCATGGACGAGCGAGTACCCGGCGACCGCCGCCCACGCGGCGACGAGCACGGCGTACAGCCCCACCCCGCCCCAGACGAACAGCGGCGACCCGCTCCTGGCGGCCAGCGCGCTGGTGCCGGTCACGCAGGCGCCGAGCGGGAAGATGAACGACCACCAGGTCGGCGCGAACGGCAGCCCCGCGCGGAACTCCCGCAGGGTCAGCGCGACCGCGAGGGCCAGCCACAGCACGGCGAAGCCCCACAGCCCCACCCCGGCCAGCAGCGCGAGGTCGGCCGCGCCCTGCGCGGAAGGGGCCGGCAGCACCCCGCGGGCGGCCACCGCCAGCGCTCCCAGCGCCGTGACCGCCTGGCCCAGCGCCCCCAGGCCGATCCACACCGTCGGCACGACCGCGCCCGCGGGGGCGTCGTGGTGGATGAGGCGGCTGTAGAGCATGGCGAGCACGAGGAACACGGCGACCAGGCCCAGCCCGAGCAGCGCGTAGCAGCCGAGCAGCAGGGTCTGCCGCGGCTGGCCGGCGGCCGCGTGCGGGACCAGCAGCGCCCCTGTCGCGGCGGAGACCAGCGGCGGCACCACCGGCAGCAGCCAGCCGCCGAACGCCGCGTCGGGCGCGAAGCGGTGCCGGGTGACCATCAGGTACGGCACGGCGCAGACGGCGACCAGCCCGCCGACGGTGCCGAGCGACCACAGCGACCAGCCGATGTCCAGCGCGGCCCGCGTCCCGACGACTCTCCCGCCGAGCAGGACCGTCCCGGCGCCCACCGTGAGCAGCGCCATCGGCGGTGCGCCGAGGAACTGCGCCGCCGCCGGGTCGGCGGCGTGCGCCCGCAGCGCCCGCTGCCGGAGGTAACCGGCGGCGAGCACCAGCAGCAGCACCGCGGCCGCACCCCACACCACCGTCGCGGCCGTCCGCAGCCCGGTGAAGCCGCGCGGCAGGGTGACCGCGGCGTTGGCGACGATGCCGGTGCCCATGACGGCCGCGAACCAGCCGGGACCGAGCGACCGGCGTCCGGTGTCCGTCGTCGTGGGCGGGCGCGGGCGGCCGGACGCGGAGCCGCCGGGCGCCACGTCGTCCGCGATCGGGCCGGCGGGATCGCTGCTGAGCTGGGGTGTCACGGGAGGGGACGCTTCTTTCGTGTTCCGGGGAGCGGTCGGCGCCCGGCCGGCGCAGGGCCGCCCGGCCCGGCGGCGTTCCGACCGTAGAGCGGCGCCCGGCCCCGGCCGCAGGGGCGAACGCGCCACGACCCCCTCACTTCGGGACGGCCACCTCCCAGGAGGCGCGCGCCGCCCGCGAGGACCCGGCGGGGAGCCCGGTCAGCGGGACCTGCGCGCGGTGCGGGGGCGATCCGGGGCGGCGGGCTCGATGCGGGGGGACCGGACGTGCTCGTAGACCATCGTCGTCTGCACGTCGGCGATCTCCCGGCGTTCGGTGAGGCGGTCGATGACGAAGGCGTAGACGCCGTCCACGTCGGGGACGGCCACGTGGATCAGGAAGTCGTGGGGGCCGGAGGTGACGAACAGGCCGATCACCTCGGGCAGTCGCGCCGCCCATTCGCGGAACCCCTCGATGACCGGGCGGGCCGGCGGCCGCACCCGTACCGAGATCAGGGCCTGGACCGGGCGGCCGGCCACATCCAGGTCCAGGGCCGCGTGGTAGCCGGTGATCACGCCCCGCTCGCGGAGCAGCCGCACCCGCTCCAGCGAGGTCGACGGCGCGACCCCGGTCCTGGCCGCGAGCTCACGGTTGGTCTGCCGTGCATCGTTCTGCAACTCGCGCAGCAGGGCACGGTCGAGCGCATCAAGTTCCATGACATCGACCGTACGCCGAACGACGTGCGGCAGACGCTGAGAGGTCGTGGACTTCTGCCTATGGTCTCCGCCCATGGACGTACGAAAGAACGGTCCGGCCCACGGCGCCGGTTCGGTGCTGGCCGCGGCGGTGCTGTGGGGCACCGTCGGCCCCGCCCAGGTGCTGGCCTCCAGCCCCATGACACCGGCTGCCCTCGGGGGCTGGCGGCTGCTCGTCGGCGGCCTGGTCCTCGGGGCGTTCACGGTGCGCCCGGCCCGGGTGCGGGCCCTCGCCGGGCGCACGGTTCTGCTCCCCTTGGTGGTCTGCGCGCTGTCGACCGGCATCTATCAGGCGGCCTTCCTGTCCTCGGTGGAGCGGACCGGCGCCGCCCTGGCCACGGTGATCGCCCTCGGTACGGCCCCGGCGGCCACCGGCCTGTGCGCCCGGTGGGCGACCGGTGAACGCGTCGGCTCCGCCTGGCTGGTCAGCACCGCCGCCGCCGTCGCCGGCTGCGCCCTCCTGATGGCGCCGGGCAATTCCCGCGTGGACCCGCTCGGCCTGCTGCTGGCCGTGACCGCGGGCACCTGCTACGGCCTCTACACCGTCTTCGCGAAGAAGCTCGCCGCTGCCGCACCCGCCGACCGGTTGCCGGCGCTCTCCGCGCTCTCCCTGCTGGCGGGCTCCCTCCCCCTCCTGCCCTCGGTGGTCACGGACGCCGCCGCGGTGCGCCACGGCACGACCCTGGCCCTGATCGCCTGGCTGGGCGTGGCCACGACCGCCGTCGCGTACCGGCTGTTCACCGCGGGCCTCCGCCACGTACGGGCGACCACGGCCGGGACGCTCAGCCTCGCCGAACCCCTCGCGGCGGCCGTGATCGGGTCGCTCCTCCTGCACGAGCACCTCACCCCCGCGGCGTGGGCCGGCTGCGCGCTGATCCTCGCCGGAACCGTCCACGCCTGCCTGCCTGCGGGGCGTCGCACTCGTCAGGACGCGGGTCGCCGCGGGGACGGCACGGTGGTGACGGCGCGGACGGTGCCGGGCGGGCCGGGCGGCGGTCAGCCGGCCGGGTGCGCCGCTCCGGTGGTGCGGAAACCGGCCCGGTAGGCGCCGGGGGTGACCCCCAAGTGCCGGACGAAGGCCCGGCGGAGGGACTCGGGGGAGCCGAAGCCGGTGCGCCGGGCGATCGCGGCCTGCGGGTCGTCGCCGCTCTCCAGCAGGGCCTGCGCCGCCTCCAGCCGGACCTGCTCGACGTAGCGGGCCGGACTGACGCCCACCTCGTCGCAGAAGAGCCGGGTCACGTGCCGCGCGCTGAGGCTGGCCCGGCGGGCCATCGCCGACAGGGTGTGATCGGCGCCGGGGTCCTGCGCGACCGCGTCCAGCACCCGGCGCAGCGCGTCCTGGCGCGTGTGCGGGGTGCGGGCACGCGCGCTGAACTGCGACTGCCCGCCGGGGCGTTGCATGAAGACGACCATGTCCTTGGCCACGGACCGGGCCACCTCGCCCCCGAAGTGCTCCTCCACCAGGGCCAGCGACAGGTCGATGCCGGCGCTGACCCCGGCCGAGGTCACCACCGTGCCGTCCCGGACGAAGATCGCGTCGGGGTCGACCGTGACGGCGGGGAAGCGCAGGGCGAGTTCGCGGGCGTTGCGCCAGTGGGTGGTCGCGCGCCGGCCGTCCAGGAGGCCGGCGGCGGCCAGCAGGAAGGCGCCGGTGCAGATGGACGCGGTGCGCCGGGAGCGCGCGTGCAGGGCGCGCACCTGGTCCAGCAGCGCGTCGTCCTTGATCAGCCGGTCCCACTCGGGGCCGCCGGGTACCACCAGCACGTCGCTCGTCCCGGTTGCCCGGTCGACCGACATGTCGACGCCGAGACGGGTGCCCGAGGCGGTCGTCACCTCAAGGCCGTCGGACGAGACCACCCGCACCCGGTACCGGCCGCCGAAGTCGTTCGCCGAGCTGAACACCTCGATCGGGCCGGTCACGTCCAGAAGGCGCACGCCGGGGAAGACGAGGACGGTCACCTGGAGGGGGCCGGTTGCGGCCTGGCTGCGGTTCATCGGATCCTCCGGACCGGGTGGCGGTGCGGTCATCCATGCTATCCGAGGTGAGTTTGCAAACCAAACCGACTACCCTGGTCGCATGCCCGATGTCCAGCCGCGTGCGTGCCCCATCGCCGGAACCCTCGACCTCGTCGGAGAGCGCTGGGCGCTCTTGGCCCTGCGCGAGGTGTTCATGGGGGTGCGGCGCTTCGCCGACATCCAGGCCAACACGGGGGCGCCGCGTGACGTGCTCACCAAGCGGCTGAGGTCCCTGGAGGCCGGCGGCGTGCTGGAGCGCCGCCGCTACCTGGAGCGCCCGCCCCGCTTCGAGTACCACCTGACGCCCGCGGGGCAGGCCCTGGAGCCGGTCCTGATCGGCCTGCGGGAGTGGGGCCTGCGCCACCTCGCGGACCCGCCGCCCGCGCCGCGGTTCGTCCACACCTGCGGCGCCGACGTCGTGACGCGGGTGGTCTGCGCGGCGTGCGGGCAACCGCTCGAAGGGGGCGGGCTGGTGAGCGTGGTGGAGCGGGAAGTTCTGGAGTGAGAGGGGTGGGGCCGGACTGGGGAGGGCCGGGCCGGGCCGGGCTCGGCGAAGCGGGGTGAGGGCGTGGGCCCCCGGACGTCGGCCGGGCGGGGTGGGGGCGAGGCGGCGAGTGCCGGACCGGTCAGGCCGCTTCAAACGAGGCCGAGTTGCCGCATCATGCCGAGCTCGTCGCTGCTGCCCCAGCGCTCCACGAGCTTGCCGCCCTCGAAACGGCTGATCTGCATGCCGCGGAAGCGCACGGACCTGCCGGTCGGCGCGTGCCCCAGGAGCTCGCCGCGGTGGGTGCCGGTGATGGTGTAGGCGAAGGCCAGCTCGTCCTCGGTCGCCAGCAGGTGCTCGACCTCGACGTGCAGGTCGGGGAAGGCGTTCCTGAGCACCTGGAACATGGCCTGGTACCCCTCCGGCCCGGGGCCCTGCCCGGGGGCGGCGTCGTGGTCGACCGAGCCGGGGGCGACCACGTCCGCGAGGGCGGCGAGGTTCCCGCTGTTGACCGCCTCGCCGAAGGCGGTCTGGGCGGCGATGTTGTCCTGCTGGGACATGGCACTCCTCGGTCGGTGAAGGCGTCGCCGGGCGGGCCGGGTCCGCTCGGCGGACCCGCTGTGGCCACCGATCCTCCGGGGCGGGGCCGCGCGCGCCACCCGACACGCCAGCGACGCCCCCCTTACGGCCCGCCCTGTCCGCCCGTCCGCCCCAACGGCGGGTGCTGCGGGGGTGGGCGCGGCTTCCGGGTCCGCGTGCCGCGGGGGGAGTGGGGGCGTTTCACCTGGGGTGCCCGGCGGCTGGCCCACCCGGCGCCGGGCCGGGCGGGGGCGGTGCGCCAACTCGCCGCGCCCCGTGGTGCGATGGGGACCGGACCCTTGTTCGTACATTATCGGATGGATATCTTTCCCCGATGAGGATCATCGGTTCGGGCTTCCTGGCCCGGAACTTGGCCGCTCGGGCGGACCGGCACCCCGGCGTCGTGGTCTACGCCGCCGGCCCGTCCGGCGGGTCCGCCGACGACGCCGGCGCCTTCGCCCGCGACGCGGAACGCCTCTGCGCGGCGCTGGCGGAATGCCGCACCGACGGCAGCCGGCTGGTCTACGTGTCGACCTCGTCCGTCGGGTTGTACGGCCGGCCGGGCCCGCGCCTGGTCGAGTCGGGGCCGGTGTACCCGTGTTCCGCGTACGGGCGGCACAAACTCGCCATGGAGGGCGTCGTCCGGGCGAGCGGGCCGGACCACCTGATCCTGCGACTCGCCTACCCCGTCGGCCCGTTCCAGCCGGCCCACCAGGTCGTGCCCGCGCTGACCGCCCAGGTGCGCGCCGGGCAGGTCACGATCCTGCGCGGCGCGCGGCGCGACCTCCTCGACGTCGCCCACTTCACCGCGATCGTCGACGCCCTGCTCATCGCGGGCGTCGCCGGCGAGGTGGTCAACGTGGCCTCCGGGACCGCGGTTCCCGCCGAGCGGATCGTCGACCACATCGCCGAACGCCTGGGCGTGCGGCCGCGGAAGCGGATCGTCGAGACACCGCCGGAGTCCGGGATCAGCGTCGACCGGCTGCGGGAGCTGGTGCCCGAGACGGCCGGATTCGGCTTCGGGCCGGGGTACTTCCGGGACGTGCTCGACCGCTACGTGCCGGTCACGCCGGTCGTACCGGAGGCGCCGGTCGGCGGCGCGTCCGGCGGGGCGGTCGGCCGGTGACCGCCAGTATCGGGGTGGTGGTCCCGGCGATGAACTCCCTCGAGTTCCTCGACCAGGCGCTCGGGTCCGTCGCCGCCCAGACCGTGCCGGTCGACGAGATCGTGGTGGTCGACGACTGCTCCGACGACGACACCGAGGCGCACGCGCGCCGCTGGACGTCCGTCCTGCCGCTGAAGGTGCTCAGCACCGGGCAGCGGACGGGCATCTGGGGCGGCCGGCGCGCCGGGCTCGCCGCCCTCGGCACGGACCTGGTGATGCAACTCGACGCCGACGACATGTTCGCGCCCCACCATGTCGAGGTGATGCGCGACGCCTACGCCGCACGCCCCGGGCTGATCAGCCCGCGCCCCCTCACCTGGACCGGGCGGGGGCCCTGGCGGCCCGCCGATTACACCAAGGCGCGCTTCCCGCTGCCCGGCGACCAGCTCGCCCAGCTCCTGGTCACCAACTACGTCCTGGTCGGCGCGATGTACCCCCGGCGGCTGTACGAGCGGATCGGCGGCTACCGGCCGACCCGTTTCGGCGAGGACTGGGACCTGTGGGTGCGGCTGGTGGCGGCCGGCGCGGAGGTGTCCAAGCCGGACGACCCGAGCTACGTCTACCGGGTCCGCGTGTCCAGCTACTCCAGCCTGTTCGACAAGGACGTCGCGCAGACCGAGGTGCTCCGCCGCTTCCTCGACGAGTGCGACAGCCCGGTCCACCGCCGCGCGGCGAAGCTGGCGATCCTGCAGCGGATCGGTCCGGCGTTCACCGAGGGACTGCCGCCGGCCCAGGTGAGCGCGGACCGGCGGCGGCTGCTCGCCGAGGCCGGGTGGGACCCGGACCGGGTGGCGGACGCGCACACCGATGCCGAACTCGGTCTCGTCGTACGGATGGTGGCGGACGACGGCGAGGAGCGCGTCGCGGTGATCGGCGGCGTCCCCGAACGGATCGTGCTCGCCGGCCCGGTGCGCGGCGGCGGGTGGATCGAGGCCGACGTCGTCGAGGACGGGACGCTGCGCCGGGACCGTTCCTCGCTGCGGGACATCCTCCGGTGACCGTCCTCCCGGCGGTCGGGACCCGTGTTCCGGAGCCCTCGGCGCGGCCGGCGTACGCGCCGGTCCCGGTGGTGCTGCCATGACCGTGCTGGCCTTCGACGGCATGCGCTCCGTACGGGGCCCGCTGACCCTCGGGCAGCGGATCGTGCGCGAGAGCCTCGCCCAGCGCAGCGCCGACGCCGACTACACCTACAACATCGACCGGGTGGTGCAGGTCCCGCCCGGCACGGAGCCGGCCGCCGTGTACGCCGCGGTGCACGCGCTGGTGCGCCGGCACGAGTCGCTGCGGACGCGGTTCCCCGCGGGGGCGGGGGAGCAGGTCGTCGACGGCGACGGGTCCCTCGCGGTGCGGTCGGCGGACGGTGTCGCGCGGGCGCGCGCCGAACTGGCAGCGCAGCCCTTCGACATCGCGGCCGAGTGGGGGATACGGGTCGCGATCGTCTCCCGGCGGGACCGGCCGCGTGCGGTGGTGCTGTGCCTGTCCCACCTGGCGGTGGACGCCTGGGCGGCCAACCTGGTGGCCGACGAACTGGCGGCGCTGCTGCGCGGATCGGCGCGGGGCGGTGCGACCCCTGGGGCGGGAGCGGGGCCGGCCGCGGGGCCTGAGCCGAAGCCCGTCCTGCAGCCGGTGGACCAGGCCGCGATCGAGGCGGAACCGGAGAACGTCGCGCGGCGCGCGGACGCGCTGGCCCATCTGCGGCAGGTGCTGCTGGCCGCACCCGCCGAGCCCGATGACGCGGGCGCCGACCCCGACGCCTGGCACCTGGGCGAGTTGCGCTCGACGGCGGTCGACCCCGCCGCCCGGGAGGTGGCGGCGCGCTGCCGTACCACCGCCGCGGTCGTGTACCTGGCCGCCGCGGGAACGGCGCTGGGCGACGGGCCGCACGTGCTGAAGTCGATCACCCACAACCGGGTGAGCCCGGCCGAGACGACGTGCGTGGCGCCGTTCGCCCTCGACCTGTTCGTGCCGGTCGACGCGACGGGCGGGACGCTGGAGGCGGTGGTGGCCCGTACCTGGGCGGCCTACGTCGAGGCGGCCCGCCACAGCCGCTACGACCCGGCCGCCGTACGGCCGCTCGTCGCGGAGGCGGCCGCCGAACGCGGCACACGCCCCGACCTGTCCGTCCTGGTCAACGACCTGCGGGCGGGGCCGCGTCCACCGGCCCCGGCGCACCCCGCCGCGAGCACCTTCCGCTGGGGCGAGCCCTTCCGGCTGCCCGGCCTGACCCGCTACCTCGCGCTCGCCGACGACGGGGACGCCGTGGTCCTCTCCCTCCTGGCCAACGGCACCGCCCTCTCCCGCGAGCGCATCCCGGCGTTCCTGCGCCGCATGGAGCAGGCGATCCTGACGGCGGCGGAGACCGCCGTCACGCCGGCCGGCCCCGGCGGGCCGTGAACGTACCGTCCCGGGCGCAACGGATACGGCCGTGACGAACAGCCCTGCCGGGGCGGGGAGTCGGGCCGGAGAGCGCGTGTTTCGGGAGCCACCGCGAGATGGTCGGGCGGCGGGGTGCCGGCCCTGGTGGTCGAGGTGGCAGCGGGCGGTCAGGCGTCAGGGTCGACCTCGGGGTGCGTGAACCGCACCGGCCTGCCCAGTGACCGGGCGTAGGCGATTTCGGCCCGGGTGCTGTCTCCGATGTAGCCGCCGACCAAAGCGCCTGAGTTCGCGAATACTGAGCACTCGGCGCCCCGAACCTGGGCGTTCGTCGCGTGTCGGTTGGCGATCATCGACGTTCTTTCATCCAGCAGGCGGGGCACATGTCGCGGCCATCGCGGGTCCAGTGCCATTGGCTTGTCATTTATCCCGTCGGCGGGGCTTGGTGCCCTTCTTGTGATGGGCGGGTCCGGTGTACGCCTCGCCGGGCGAGGACCCGTCCCACGTCGTGACGGTTCCCGAACGGCTGTTTCTTGAACCGAGTGGGCGGCCGGGGCCAGGTCGGGAGGGTTTGGGCGCACGCGCTGGCGTCGGGATCCGAGGTGGAGGTTTCTGAACCCGGTTCAGGCGGGGGTCGTGGTCACCCGCGCAGTGTGCCGCCCGGCCTCGGCGGTCCGGCCGGTTCACCGGCGGTAGCAGTGGCTTGACCGCTCTGTTCTGGTGAGCTGAAACAACCAGCCTGGCCCTGCTGGCCGGGGCCAGAGCACTATCACCGCTGATAGCGGCCTGGCCCTACCCGCAGGGCCGGACCTGGGAGACCAGGGATCATGACCGACCGTCGACCGCTCTCGCCTCTCGCCGCCCGCCTTCTCCGAGCCCGCTTCCGACGCTCCCGTACCCGCCCAGGCGGGTGGGCGCCGGCTGATGCCGGTCGAGCAGGGCGCCGACTTCCGCCAGCCGCCCGGCGAGACCGAGCCCGCACCCGCCCCGGCCCGACGTCCGCTCGCCCCCGGCGGCCTCACCTTCTCAGACCCGGACCGCCATATCTGAGCGCTATTACCACGCGCCACGTCCAGGACCAGCTCACACCTAGCCCTACCGCCCGGTGTGCCAGCGCCTCCACCTGGACAGTGGTCGGAGCCGGCCCGGCTCCCGCCTCGGATACCGTGTTCCTCTACGGGGTGCCATAACGGATGTGACGCCCCCCACCGGAGGTAGTCAGCGTATGAGTTCAAAGCGCAGCAAGAATCCAGCCCTGCCCGTACTCGACGACGCATTCCGACTCGCGTCGGTCAAGGACGCCGAAGAGTCCACCCGTGACTTGGCCGCGCGGCTGGCCACCACCGAGCTGCGCCGCGTTTCCCACCCGGGCCGGGTCACCTGGGAGCCCACCGATCAGGCCGAGCCCGTACCGGTCCCGCCGACCGTGGTCGACGGTGACGGGGACCTGTGGCTGCGGGACCGGGGCGCTGGCACCTGGACCATGCCCGAGTTCAACCCGAAGGAGTTCCCGGCCCGCTGTGGCGAGGTTCTGACGTGGAACGAGCTTGCCCGCGAGTTCGGCCCGCTTACCGCACTGGCCGACGACCGCCGCATCGGCGGCGGCCGGCGCTGACCGCGCAGCCTTCTGGGATGACCGCGCCCCTGAAGCGCCCGTTACGGGTAGCTGGGAGCTCCAGCTCACCGCCGAGCTCGACGATGGCGGCGCGTAGGTGAGCGTGGTGGTCGGTCACGATGTCTCCATGGTGCAGCCGGATACTTCGTCGCTGTCCGTGGGGTCGGGGTGGAAGAAGCGGGTGTAGTGGAGCCCGGTCTCCGGAGTGATGTTGAACACCGCGCACAGGTGCTGCGGGTCGCCGCCGGTGACGGCGGCCTCTTCGAGGATTCGGTCCTCGCGAAGTTGCTGGGCGGTGACCGGGAGGCCGCGCAGCAGAGGCTGCATCCAGCCGGTTGTGACCGGGGCCCGGGTGTGCGCGGTCTGCGAGCCGATGAACACCTGAGGGTTGCGGGTATGTGGCCAGCGCTGGCGCCGCGGGCCGATGAGGCCGGCCAGGCGACATGCGGTGTAGTTGCGGACGGTCGGCGCGTACTTCCGAGCCGTGTGCAGGTCGTCGCGCCGGTCAGCGAAGAGTCGGTCGACGTCCGCGGCCGGCGGCTGCGCCTTGCGCACCTTCGTCAGCGTGGCCAGTCGGCGCTGGTGCTCGCCGACGAACCGGTCGAGGTCGGTGGGAACCAGCTCCCAAAGCGGTCCGCCGAACCAACCTCGGACCTCCATCAGGGCATCCACGTCGCCGGAGATCGTCTCGTCGGCGAGTCCGGCCGCCGCCCGTGCGAGCACGAACTCCGACAGCAGGTCCTGCTCGAAGTCCGTGACGTCCTGCGGTGACTGCAGCAGCGGTCGAGGCCGGATCGGTGCAACGACTGCGAGCGACATCCGCCCCCTCAACTCCCTGAAACCATAAGGAATCTCAGGCTGCTAGAAGAAGGCTCACAAATTCCGAGGTTCCCTCACTCTTCACCCGTAGAGGTGACAGGGACCCATCGATGCACAACGCAGGGCCACTGGGGAGGTGCCCACGGGCACCGTGTGCGGGGGAACTCGGGCGCACATTCACCACGAGCACGTCATCAGCGAGCCGGATCTTCGCCCGGTGCAGAGCGTCGAGTCGCACCTTCAGTGCCTCGGCCTCGCCAGGATCGGACCACAGCTCGTGTGGCGACTTCAGGTCACAGCCCGGTTTGACGACGATCCTTCCGGCTGTGGTCTCGCGCAGATCGGCCTCGTTCATCTCGGTCATGAAGCGGGTGGGGCCGCAGATCACGACGATGCGCGGGAGGCTCAGCAGCTTCTTGGCGTCGGCGAGTTTTTCCTCGGGGGTGAGCAGGTGCGGGGATGACACCGGTTCCTCCTGGTGGCGAGGTCCAAGGGGCGCCTGCCGAGACAGGAACAGGGTGTCCAGGATCGTATTGCGGCGAATGACGTGGACACCCTCGCGACGGCACTCTGTGCGACGACCGACGACATGCCGAAGGAGTACGCGACCCGGCTCCAATGACGCCCGCCAGTCGGCATGACGCCCTTCCTGAGCGACGTCGAACCGGTCACCCTCGCCACGACGCAGGCCGTACTCGGCTGCACACCTCCGAGGCCACATGGCTCCGCCCCCCGCCCTCCCGCCGCCGGGCCACTCCGTCGCCGACCGCGCGGCTCAGTGAGGCGGGTCGGAGGACCTCGCGAGGGCTTCCAGGCCGACCAGGTCGTCCGGTGCCGCGTCCGGCACCTCCTCGTCGAAGCCCGCCAGCCGGCTGCGGAGGGCGACGGCCGCCACCGCCACGATGGCGGCGCCGAGGAGCAGGTAGAGGAAGCCGATGCCGCGGCCCGGGCCGGTGCCGATCAGCCGGCCGACCGTGGGTGCCAGGGCGCCGCCGTGCCGCAGCAGCGGTTCCAGCAGCCGGCCGCCGTACGGCGCGACGAGCCCGAAGCCGATCGGCAGCGTGGACCACGCGACCAGCGTGTTGAGCGCCAGGACCCGGCCATGGAACCGCTGCGGCACCTTGACCTGCACGATGGTGTTGTAGATGCCGTTGAGCAGGGTGAGACACAGCCCCATCCCGAAGACGCCCGCGCCGATCACCGGCAGGCTCGGCCGCACCCCGGTCGCCTCGGCGCACACCGCCAGCGCGAGCGCGCACAGGAGCACCGCCCGCATGCGGCGGCGCCGGGGCCCGCCCCAGGCGACCATTACGGTGGCACCCAGCACCACCCCGAGCCCGCCGACGAACGACATCACGCCCAGGTCGCCGATCGTGCCGAAGGCCAGCACCAGCGGCTGCGTCATCAGGAACAGCGGCGACAGGAACACGTTGAGGCAGGCGAAGAACACCAGCATCCGGCGGAAGCCCGGATGCCGCCAGGAGTACGCGAACCCGGCCCGGATCTCGGTGAGGACCGGCTCTCGGCGCCGCCAGGCCATCGTCCGGGGGAACCGCACCGCCAGCGTCACCAGGACGGCGCACGCGTACGTGGCGACGTCGATCGCGAGGACACCCCGGAGCCCGATCGCCGCCATCAGGCCGGCGGCGGCCAGCGGGCCGGCCAATTGCGCGCTGCCACCGGCGAGTTGGACGATCCCGTTGGCGTGGCCCAGGAAGCGCTTCGGCACGAGTTGCGGCACGGCGGAGGTGTACGCGACCCGCTGGAAGGTGAGCGCGGCGGACAGCAGCGCCAGCGCGGGATAGAGGTGCCAGACCGCCAGGTGGCCGGTCCACAGCAGCACCCCGAGCAGCAACTGCACGCATCCAGCGGCGCCGTCGCCCCACAGCATCACCGCCCGCCGCGACGAGCGGTCCACGACGGCGCCGGCCAGCGGCGCGACGAGCAGGCCCGGCACCAGGCCGACCACCGCGAAGAGGGCGAACTGGGCGAGGGACCCGGTGGTCCGGTAGATCCACAGCGGCAGCGCGAACTGGGTCAGCACCGACCCGGTGAGCGAGACCAACTGCCCCCCGGCGACCGCGAGGAAGCGCCGCATGCTCGGCCGGGGACCTGGGGGCGCGACGGGCGTCGCCGACCGGGAGGTGGCATGCAGCCGCCAGTGCTCGCCGGACGGAGCTGGTCCGTCCGCGGCGGCGGCCGGCCGCGTGCGCGCGAGGACCGCCGGGTGCACGCGGGTGAGGACGGCGGCCAGCTCCTCGGCGCGGTGCCGCGGGAAGAAGTGGCCCGCCTCGTCCAGCACGACGACGCCGGCGCTGTCGGACAGCAGATGCCACTCGCGGAAGCGCTCCTGGTAGTACTCGGTCGCCGGGTCGCGGTCGCCGGCCACCGCGACGACCGGGGCGCGCAACCGCGGGCCGGGATCGTCGAACAGGGCGGTGAAGTACTCCTCGGCCGCCTCGGTGTCCAGCCGCATGGTGCGGACGATCCGCCGGGCCTGCTCGGGCCCGATGTCGTGCAGGTCGACGCCCATCGAGGTCAGCCAGTTGGCGTAGGTGCGGTCGCCGCGCAGCGCGTCCAGCCGCGGCAGGCGGGCGAACCGGCGGCCACCGGGCCGCCCGAAGGGGAAGGCCGCACCGAGGTGGACGGCGTCGACGGTCCTTCCGGCCGCCTCCAGCAGGCGGGCGATCTCCACCGCCAGCGCCGTCCCGATACCGGAGTGGCCGTACAGCACCAGCGGGCCCCGTACCGTCGCCAGGATCTCGGCGGTGCACCGGGCGGCGACCTCCGCGAACGGCTGCCGCTCCTCGGCGAGTCCGGCGTCGTGGCCCGGGATCGCCACCGACCACAGCGCACAGTCCGCGGGCAGGGCGTCCGCCAGCGGCTGGTACACGATGGCGCCGGCGCCGCCGTAGGGCACGCAGACGAAGCTGGTGGCGACCGCGCGCGGCGGGGTGAGGCGGTGCAGCAGCCCGCGCTCGGCGACCGCCGGGCCGGCGGTGAACGCGGCCAGCCAGCGCACCGTCGGGTGCTGGAAGAGGTCCATGACCGCGACCGGCCGGCCCAGCGCCCGGCCGGTACGGGTCGCCGCCCGCACCGCGAGCAGGGAGTGCCCGCCCAGGTCGAAGAAGTCGTCGTCCACGCCCAGCTGTTCGGCGTCGAGCAGCTCGGCCCACACGGCGGCGATGGCCCGTTCGGTGTCGGTGCGCGGCGGCGTGCCGGGCCCGGACCGGACCGGCTGCGGGGCCGGCAGGCGGGAGCGGTCCACCTTGCCGCTGACGGTGAGCGGCAGCTCGGCCAGGTGCACCACTGCGGTGGGGACCAGGTGGGCGGGCAGCAACTCCGCGACGTGAGACCGCAGTTCGGCCGGGCCGGGCGGGTCGCCGGCTGCCACCACGTAGGCGGCGAGGGACTCCCCGTCGGTGGTGACCGTCGCCGCGGTCACGGCCGGGTGGGTGAGCAGCGCCGCCTCGACCTCGCCGGGCTCGACCCGGAACCCGCGCACCTTGAACTGGTCGTCGACCCGGCCGAGGAACTCCAGCCGCCCGTCGGGGCGCCACCGCACCCGGTCGCCCGTGCGGTACAGGCGGGCGCCCGGCGGACCCCACGGGTCCGCGGTGAACCGACCGGCGGTCAGCTCAGGGCGCCCGAGGTAGCCGCGCGCCACTCCCGCGCCGCCGACCGCGAGTTCACCGGGCGCGCCGGGCGGCGCGAGCCCGCCGTCCTCGTCCAGCACCCACGCCGTCGTCGCGGCGATCGGCCGGCCGATGTGCACGTCGTCGTGCAACTCGCCCGCGGTGGCCACGATCGTGGTCTCCGTCGGGCCGTAGGTGTTCAGCAGCCGGACCGCGCCGCCGAAGTGCGCGCGCCAACCGGCCACCGCGGCGGCCCGCACCTGCTCGCCGCCGATCACCACCAGCCGCAGCCCGTCCGGCCACGGCACCTCGTCGGCCATGTCGGCGAGCCGGTGGAAGTACGCCGTCGGCAGGTCGAGGACGGTGATGTCCCGCCGTGCCGCGAGCAGTTCGGGCAGCCGCGTTCCGCCGCCGGGCAGCAGCACCACGGCGGCGCCGGCCGCGAGGGCCGGGTAGATCTCCTCGGCGTGCGTGTCGAAGCTCACCGACGCGAACTGCACCACCCGGTCGGCGCCGGTGAGTTCGTAGGCGTCCCGCATCCACACCACCCGCGCGGCGAGGCTGCCGTGCTCGACCACCACGCCCTTCGGGGTGCCCGTCGAGCCGGAGGTGTAGATGACGTAGGCGGCGTCGCCCGGCGTGACCTCGACCGCCGGAGCGGGGCCGTCGGCCGGCCGGTAGCGCTCGTCCACCACGAGCGCGGCCGCACTGTCCGCGACGAGGTGCGCCCTGCGGGCCGGCGGGAGTTCCGGGTCGAGGGGCAGGTAGGCGGCCCCGGCCCGCCACACCGCGAGCAGCGCCACGACCGCGTCGACGGACCTGGGCAGGCAGACGCCGACGACGCTGCCGCGGCGCACCCCGCCGCGGCGCAGCGCGGCGGCCAACATTCCTGCGCGGCGGTCGAGTTCGGCGTAGCTGATCTCCGTGCCGCCGCAGATCAGCGCGGTCGCGTCCGGGTGGGCGTGCACCGACGCGGCGATCAGGGCGGGGACCGTGGTGGCCGGCGCGGGCCCGCCGGTGCCGGCGAGCGCGGCCAGGTGGGTGTGGTCGCCCGCGGTGAGCACCGGCAGTGCCGCCAGTGCGGCCGAGGGCGTCGCGGCGATCCCGGCCAGCAGCGTCACGAACCGGTCGGCGAGCGCCGCCGCGCTGCGGTCGGAGATCCGGCCGGTGTCGTGGGCGAACGCGAGCAGCAGCCCCTCCGGACGGCGCCAGGCCTCGAGGAGCAGGTCGAACTTCGCCTGCCGGTAGCCGGAGTCGAACGGTTCCAGGCGCAGGTCACCGAAGGTGGCCTGGTCGGTGTCGTCCTGGCTGTGCAGGATGGCCATCGTCCGGAAGAGCGGGGTCCGCCCGACGTCCCGCCGCACGCCCAGCTCCGTCAGCAACTCCTCGAACGGCAACTGCTGATGGGCCATGGCCTCCAGCACGGTGTCGCGGGTGCGGTGCAGGAGATCGGTGAAGGTGTCCCCGGCGCGCAGGGTCGCGCGCAGCACCACGGTGTTGCTGAGGTAGCCGATGACCGGCTCGGCCTCGACCCGGTCGCGGCCCGCCGTCGCCGAGCCGACCAGGAGGTCGCGTTGGCCGGTGTGCCGGGCCAGGAGCAGCTGGTAGGCCGCCAGCAGCGTCATGAACGGGGTGACGCCCGCGTCCCGGGACACCCGGTCGAGCGCGTCGGCGAGGTCGGCGGGGACCTGCCGGGTCTGGAACGCGCCGGGCAGGTCCGGGCCGGAGTTCCCGCCGCGGGGGCCGGAGCCGGATTCCTCGCCGCGGGGGCCCGGGCCGGAGCCCGAGCCCGTGCCGCCGTCGCGGGGCAGGTCGAGCTCGGGCGGGTCGGCGAGCTGCTCCCTCCAGTACGCCAGCGCCGCGCCGTTGTCGCGCTCGCGCTGCCACAGCGCGATGTCGCCGTGCTGCACGGGCAGCGGCGGCAGCAGGTCACCGCGGTAGAGGGCGGACAGCTCGGCCAGCAGGGTGGTCAGCGACCAGCCGTCGGCGACGATGTGGTCGAGCACCACGCACAGCACGTGCTCCTGCGCGCCGGTGCGGATCAGGGTGAACCGCACCGGCGGCGCGCCGGCCAGGTCGAGCGCGGCGTTCACCCGCTCCGCGACCAGTTGCCGCGCCTCTTCCGTACCGGCCGCCACCAGGTGTTCCACCCGCACCGGCGACGGGGGCTCCACGACGGCGACCGGGCGCCCGTCGTCGTCGGGGAAGCGGGTGCGCAGCGCCTCGTGCCGGGACACCAGCCCAGTGCAGGCGTTCGTCAAGGCGGTGGTGTCCAGCGGGCCGAGCAACCGCCGGACCAGGTACATCGTGTACGACGCGTCGTCCGGGTCGAGGCGGTGCAGGAACCACAGCCGCTCCTGGGCGGGGGAGAGCGGCGGCGGACGGTCCCCCCGCGGCCGCGGCCCCCCGGCGTCGTCGGTGTGCCCGCCGAGCGCGGAGGCGAGCGCGGACACCGTCGGATGCGTGAACAGGGTGCGCACCGGGATCGCGCCGAGCCGGGCGGCGACCCGGGTGGCGAGCAGCGAGTGGCCGCCGAGCGCGAAGAAGTCGTCGTCCGCGCCCACCGCCTCCAGGTCCAGGACCTCCGCGAACACCGCCGCGACCCGCCGTTCGGCATCGGTGCGCGGCGGTCCGCCGCGCGAGCGCACCCGCCCGGGGGCCGGCAGGGCCCTGCGGTCCACCTTGCCGTTGGGGGTGAGCGGCAACGCGTCCAGCTCGCGCACGGTGTCCGGCACGAGGTAGCCGGGCAGCACCGTCGACAGGCGGGCGAGCACGCCGTCCGCGGATCCCACGACGTAGGCGACCAGCCGCTCCTCGCGCACCGCCACCACGGCGCGGCGGACGGAGGGCAGCGCCTCCAGCGCGGCCTCGATCTCCCCGGGCTCCACCCGGTGGCCGCGCACCTTGACCTGATCGTCGAGGCGGCCGAGGTACTCCAGCTCGCCGTCGGGACGCCGCCGGACGCGGTCGCCGGTGCGGTACCAGCGGGTGCCGTCGGCGTCGCGGACGAACCGCTCCGCGGTCAGCTCGGGCCGGGCGTGGTAGCCGTTCGCCAGGCCGGCGCCGCCGATCAGCAACTCGCCGTCCACGACGGTCAGCCGCGTGTCGAGCAGCGGCCGGCCGAGGGAGACGTGCACGGGGTCGTGCGGCACCTCCCACGCGGTGGACCAGATCGTGGTCTCCGTCGGCCCGTACACGTTGAGCAGGCGGGCGACCCGGGCGCGCAACTCCGTGGCCAGCGCCAGCGGGAGGGCCTCGCCGCCGGCGAGCGCGGTGAGCGCGGCCGCCTCGACGCCGCCGTCCAGCAGATTGCGCCATCCGGACGGGGTCGCCTGCACGTGGGTGACCCCGCGCGCGGCCACCAGCCGGGCGAGTGCGCCGCCGTCGCGGACGGTCGCGCCGTCGGCCACCACCACCCGGCCGCCGTTGACCAGCGGCAGGAACAGCTCCAGCGCCGAGATGTCGAACGACAGCGACGTCGCGGCGAGCCACACGTCCCGCGGACCGGTGTCCAGCAACCCGCCCAGCGCGGCCAGCAGATGGGACAGCGCGCGGTGCGGGACCACCACCCCCTTGGGCCGGCCGGAGGAGCCGGAGGTGTAGATGAGGTAGGCGGCGTCCCCGGCGTCCCCGGCGTCCCCGGCGTCCGCGGAACCCCGGCTCCCGCCCAGCCGCCGCAGCCAGTCGTCGGTGAGCTCGGCGCGGGCGCCGGAGTCCTCCCGCACGTAGGTGATCCGCGCGTCCGGGTAGTCGGGGTCGATCGGCAGGTACGCCGCGCCGGCCAGCATCACCCCCAGCAGGGCGCCCACCGCCTGCGCGGACCGGCTCAGCCGGACCGCGACCACGTCGCCGGTGCCGACGCCCTCGGCCAGCAGCCCCGCCGCCACCCGCTCGGCGAGCGCGACCAGCCCGGCGTAGCTGATCCGGGTGTCCCCGCACTCCACCGCGATCGCGTCCGGCCGCCGCCGCGCCTGCCGCCGTACGAGGTCGGCGACGGTGGCGTCCGGCACGGTCACCGACGCCGCCCCCGGCTCCGCCGCCACCTCGGGGGTGCTCGCCGGGGACGGCCACAGCGCCGACAGCCGGGCCTGCGGGTCGGCGACCACCGCGGCGAGCAGACGGGTGAACCACCGGGCCAGGTGCTCGGCCGTGCCGGCGTCGAACAGGTCGGTGCGATAGGTCAGTTCGCAGTGGTACCCGTCCGGCTGCGGCCACATCTCCAGCGACAGGTCCACCTTGGCGCGGTGGCATCCGTGCGGGAAGGGCGTCGCCACCGTACCGGCCAGGCCGACGTCGTCGCCGTAGCCGCCCGCGGTGGTGTGCAGCGCGAACACCGCCTGGTAGAGCGGGTTCCGGCTCAGGTCGCGCGGCAGGTCCAGGGCGTCGACGAGGTGTTCCAGCGGCGCCGGGCCGTGGGTGAAGGCGCCCAGCGCCACCTTCCGTACCCGGCGGACCAGTTCGGAGAAGGCGGGGTCCCCGCCCGGCTCCGGCCGCAGCACCAGGATGCCGGCCAGCGGCCCGATCATCGGCTCGAGTTCCACCCGGTCACGGGCGGCGACCGGCGATCCGAGGCAGAAGTCCGGCTGCCCGCCGAGGTGGTTGAGCAGCGTGTGGCACACCGCGAACAGCACCATGAACGGCGTCGCCCGGCACTGCCGCGCCAGCGCCTTGATCCCGGCCGCCGCCTGCTGATCGAGGCGGAAGGCGTGCACGCCGGCCGCGCTGTCCGCCGCGGCCGGGCGGGGCCGGTCGGTGGGCAGGTCCAGCGCGGGCACCCCGTCGAGCTGCTCCGTCCAGTACGCCAGGTGCTCGGTGGCGGCGGTCGCGTGCGCCACCTCGGCGTACTGCAACGGGAGTTCGGGCAGCTCCGGCGGCTCGCCGCGAAGCCGGGCCGCATAGTGTGCGGCGAGTTCACGCCGCCACACGTACAGCGACCAGCCGTCGGCGACCATGTGGTGCAGCACCAGGCACAGGACGTGGTCCTCGTCGCCCAGCCGGATCAGCGCCACCCGCAGCGGCGGCGCGGCGGCCAGGTCGAACGGCGCGTTCGTCCGCACGGCGACCGCCTCGCGGGCGTGTTCCTCGCGGGTTTCGGGCGGCGCACCGGTCAGGTCGACGCGGTCGATCGGCACCGGCGCGGGCGGCAGTACCTCCTGGCACGGCTGCCCGTCGGGCGCGGGGAAGCGGGTGCGCAGGATCTCGTGCCGGGCCACCACCGCGTCGACGGCCGCGCCCAGGGCAGCGGCGTCCAGCGGCCCGCGCAACCGGTCGACCAGGAACATGTGGTAGGCGGGGTCGCCCGGGGTCAGCTGGTCGAGGAACCACATGCGGCGCTGTGCAGGCGAGGCCGCCACGCGCGCGTCGGCGGGGGTCAGCACGCCGCGGACCCGCCCAGCTTCTCCACCACCGCGGCGATCTCGGCGAGGGTCGGCGCGTCGTAGAAGTGGTCCAGCGGCACGTCGACGCCGAGCCGGTCCCGGATGCGGGCGGCGATCTGCGCGATCACCAGGGAGTGGCCGCCGAGGTCGAACAGGTCGTCGTCGGGCCCGACGGCCTCCACCCGCAGGACCTCGCACCAGATGTCGCCGATGCGGGTGAGCGTCGTGCCGGCGCCGTCCTCCGGGTCCCCGGGTGTGTCGGTCGAAGTTCCGGCCGAGGTTCCTGCCGAGGGGGCGGGTGTGTCCGCCGCCGGGTGCAGCGGCGGCGGCTCCGGCAGCGCATCCCGGTCGAGCTTGCCGTTGGGCGTGGTCGGCCATTCCGACACGGCCACGAACCGGGCCGGGAGCATGGGTGCGGGCAGCGTCCGCGCCAACTGCCCGCGCAGGTCGGCGGGGTCAGCCGTGCCCTCGACGTAGCCGACGAGCACGTCGCCGCGCAACACCACCGCGGCGGCCCGCACGTCCGGGAGTTCGGCCAGCCGTGCTTCGACCTCGCCCAGCTCGACGCGGTGCCCGCGCACCTTCACCTGGGTGTCGGTCCGCCCGACGAACTCCAACTCCCCGTCCCGCAGGCGCACCAGGTCACCGGTCCGGTAGCGTCGCCCGCCCTGGCCGGTGGGGAACCGGCGCGCGGTGAGGTCGTCGTCGCCGAGGTAGCCGGTGGCCAGACCGAGGCCGCCGATCCACAACTCGCCGACCACGCCCTCGGGTACGGGCGAGCCGTCCTCGGCGTGCACCGAGACGGTGGTGTTGGCGAGCGGCCGGCCGATGGGGACGGTGAACGGTGCGGTGGCGGCGGGTTCTGCCGCGGACCGTTCTTCCGTGGACGGTTCGGCGGGGGAACCTTCGTCCGTGGACGGTTCATCCGCGGGCGGGCCCGCGGGTACCTCCCAGCAGGTGGACCAGATCGTGGTCTCGGTCGGCCCGTACATGTTGACCAACCGGCCCAGCCGCGGGCGCAGTTCCCGCGCGAGCGCCGGCGTCAGCGTCTCTCCGCCGGTCAGCGCCGTCACCCCCGGCCACCGCACGTCCGCGGCCAGCAGCAGCCGCCACCCGGTGGGGGTCGCCTGCACGTGGGTCACGCCCTCGCGGGCGACCTGAGCGGCCACCGCCGCGCCGTCCCGCCCCGCGCCGTCGCCGGCCAGCACCACCCGGCCCCCGTTCACCAGCGGGAGGAACAGCTCCAGCCCGGCGATGTCGAACGACAGCGGGGTCAGCGCCAGCCAGCGGTCCTCGGCGGACGAGCCGACCACGTCTCCGACGGCGCCCACGACGTTGACGAGCGCGCGGTGGGGCACCGCGACGCCCTTGGGCCGACCGGTGGAGCCGGACGTGTGGATGACGTAGGCGAGCCCGTCGGGGGTGGCACGCGAGGCGGGCTCGGGTGCCTGCGACCACGCGTCCTCGACGTGCCACACCGGCACCCGGTCGCCGGCCCCCGGCCCGTCCCCGTCCTCGCCGCCGTCCTCGCCCTCGGTCACCACGAGCACCGCCCCGCTGTCCCGCACCACGAACGACCGCCGCTCCAGCGGGTGTTCGGGGTCGAGCGGCACGTACGCGGCTCCGGCCCGCCATGCGCCCAGCACCGCGGCCACCAGCGCGGGACCGCGCCGCAGGCTCAGTGCGACCAGGGCGCCCGGGGCCACACCGGCGCCGCGCAGCCCGGCGGCGATCCGCCCGGCCCACGCGTCGAGTTCCGCGTAGCTCAGCCGCGTGCCGTCCGGCCCCACCACCGCGACCGCGTCGGGCGCCTTCGCCGCGCGGGCCGCGACCAGGTCCGGCACGGTGACGTCCGGCACCGGCCGGACCGGCCCCCGGAGCGCCCCGGCGGTGCCGGTCCCGCCCAGCGGCGCGTCGGGGCGGCCGTGGACCTCCGCCAGCAGCGCCGCGAGGTCCGCCGCGATCCGCGTGGCCTCGGCGGCGCCGAACCTCGCGGTCCGGTAGTGGAGTCGGGCGACCGGCCCGCCGGGGCCGTCGACCACCTGGAGGTGCACGAGGGCGCGCACCGCGTGCGGGGGCAGCGCCCAGTCGACGGTCGAGGCCAGCCCGTCGAAGACCGGATCGCCCGCGCGCTTGCGGTAGCTCACCGACGTGGGTGCCACGGACGGCCGCGGCGCGAGTCCCGGCACGGCCCGGCCGAGCGGCACCGCGCGGAACGGGTAGGTCGCCCGGAGCCGGGCCCGCGTCGCCGCGGCGGTCTCCCGGAACGTGGCATGCCGCCCGACACCGACCGGGAGTTCGTTCACGAACGGCCCGACCGCGGACCGGGTCGCGCCGGTGCGCGTGCCGAGGTCGACGCCGACCACCGGCGCGCCGTCGCCGTAGCGGTGCAGCAGCGCGAACCAGCCGGCCAGCAGCAGTTCGAACGTCGTGACGCCGAGGGCCGCCGCGGCGTCCGGGAGCCCGCCGGGGAGGCCGACGGCCACGGTGCCGGCCGCCGGGTCGTCGACGCCGGGGCGCAGACCGGGCAGGACCGGCTCGGTGCGGCCGTGCCGGTGCCCGGCCCAGAACTCCCGTGCCGCGCTCAGCTCCGACGCGGCGCGGTCGTCCGGCCCGGCCGCGAGCGGCAGCGACTCGGTGTCGAGGGCGCCCCGGTACGCGGCGGCCAGGTCGTGCACCAGCACATCCTTCGACGTGCCGTCGAACACGACGTGGTGCGCGACGACGATCAGCGAGACCCCGCCCGGCCGCCGGACGAGCGTGAACCGGGCGAGCGGGCCCGCCGCGAGGTCGAACGGCCGCAGCGACTCCGCGCGCAGGACGTCGTCGGGGTCCCCGTCCGCCTCGGCCAGGGACGGCGGGACCGGGGCGGGGACCAGGTACGGTTCCCCGTCGCGCTCCACCACCGCCCGGCCCAGCACCGGATGCCGGACCAGCACCGCGGCGACGGCGGCGCGCAGCGCCGGGACGTCCACGGCGCCGTCGAGGTGCACCGCCAGCGGCATGTGGTAGGCCGCGCCGAGCCCCCACGTCCGCTGCGCGAACCACATACCCTGCTGTGCCCAAGTCGCCGGTGTCACCTGGCTGATCCCCCGCCGCGTATCTCGTCGAGCCGGGCCGCCTGTCCGGCCAGCTCGGGAACATCGAAGGCGAACGTGGTGGGCACCTCGACGCCGAACTCCTCGGCGACCGCCGCGGCCAGCTGCGCGGCACGGAAGGAGTCGCCGCCGAGCGCGAAGAAGTTCGCGTCCGCCGCTATCTCCCGTACCGCCAGCACCTGTTCCCAGACCGCGGCCAGCGTCCGGGCGTTCGTGACGCGTGGTGCCACGGGCGTGTCGAACAGGCCCACCAGGTCCCGCTTGACGACCTTTCCGCCGTCGTTGCGCGGCAGCGCCTCCACCACCACGACGCGCGCGGGCACCTCGGCCTCGGTCAGCCGGGCCCGGACGAAGGCACGTAGTTCCCCGGTGTCCAGGCGGGCACCGGGGAGCGCCACCACCGCCGCGGCCACCACCGTGCCCAGCACCGGGTCGGGGACGCCCACCACCGCCGCGTCGGTGACGTCCGGGTGGGCGAACAGCGCCGCCTCCACCCCGATCGTGGCCACCTTGAAGCCGCCGACCTGCACCATGTCGGTCTCCCGGTCCAGCAGGTGCAGGTACCCGTCCGCGTCGAGCCGGCCGACGTCGCCCATCCGCGTCCAGCCGTCCCGGAACACGGGCGCGCCCTCACCGGCCGCGCCGAGGTACGTGCGGGTCGCGGTGGGGGACGCGAGCCACACGTCGCCCGCCTCCCCGGGCGGCAGCGCCCGCCCCGCGGCGTCCCGGACCTCGATCCGCCCGGCGCTGGGCCGCCCCACGGAGGAGGGCCGGGCCGGGTCGTAGACCATCGTGGTCTGGGCGGGCGCGGCCTCGGTCGAGGTGTAGTAGTTGACCACCGCGGCGCGGGGGAACAGCGTGGTGAGCGCGTCGGCCACCGGCGGCGGCAGGGCCGCCCCGGTGCAGCCGACCAGCAGCACACCGGGAGCTGCCGGCATGCACGCCTCGGGCGCCTCGGTTGCCCGGGCCGCCAGTGCGGCGGCCATCGCCGGGACGAGGAAGACGGTGCCCGCCGCGTAGCGCGCGACCGCGCCGAGGAACGCGTCGGGCCGGAACCGCGGCACCATCACGGCGGTCGGTGCCGCCCCCAGCGCGTTGAACAGCATCGTCTGCGCGGCGTTGGTGCCGAGCGGGAAGCTGTGCAGGAAGTGCCGGGAATGGGCCAGCGGCCGGTGCCGCGGGCGCGCCGCCCATCCGTGGCCGAGGTTCGCGTGGCAGGCGAGCACCGCCTTGGGCGTGCCGGTGGTGCCCGAGGTGAAGAGGATCTGCGCCGGGTCGCCCGGCGCCACCGGCACCGGATCGGCCACCGGCCCGCCCTCGACCAGGTCGTCCAGTGCCGCGGTCCAGGGGGCCGGCGGCGGCTGGCCGCCGTGCACGGCACCGACCGCCCCGCAATGCTCCAGCGCCCGCGCGGTGGTCCCGGCCGACATCCCGCCGGGCAGCGGCACCGCGACGCCGCCGGCGGCCAGCACCCCGACGTACGCGACGGCGAAGCCGTCCCAGCGGTCCTCGCCGAACGCCAGCGCCACCCGGTCGCCGGGGCGGACCCCGCGGGCCAGGAGCGCCCCGGCCACCCGCCGCGCGCCGTCACGCCACCGGGCGAAGGTCAGCGACCCGCCGCCTTCGACCTCCAGCGCGCACCGGTCCGGCTCGCTCGCGGCGCGGGCGTCCAGCAGGCCGTACGCGGGCGTGAACGCGTCCATCCGCTCCGCGCCTCCTTCGGTCGCTCCGGGGCCCCAATGATCAGATAGGAGGCGCTCAGGAGGCAATGCTTCCGGATACTTTTGCCGTCGCGGCAGCTCAACCGCTGTGTCGGCGCGCGTCGTTGCCGGGGGGCGAGCGCGGCGCAGGCCGCCCGCTCGTGGCGGACGGCCTGCGCCGGTGCGAGGTCCCGGGTGGGGCCCCCGCGCTCAGAATCCGGTGGCTCCCGGGGTCAGTTCCCACCCCCGTGGCCGTGCGTCTGCTTCGGGATGCTCTGGGTGGCACCCGGGCGGGACGGCATGGGCTGCGTCGAGGCCGTGGTCTGCGCGGCGAGGTTGGCCGCGGTGGTGCCGGGCTCGAACTGCGGGTTGCTCGGGGCCGGTTTGCGGTCGTGCAGGCGCAGGGCGCCGGAGAAGTCACCGAACGTCCGGCGCCGCCACTTGCTGATCGGGGAGAAGGTCACCGGCCCGTTGCCGGACAGCCCGCCCGCGGCGGTGACGGTCTCGATGAACTGCAGGCCGGAGGTGTGGTCGGAGACCTCGGAGAACACCCGGCCGCCCACCGTCCACGGGGAGACGATGATGCACGGCACCCGGAAGCCCGCGCCCACCGGCAGCCCGCCGCCGGGGGTGCCCTTCGGCGAGGGCATGTCGACGTACTCCTCGGGGTACTGGCCGCGGTTCGGGATCGGCGGCGGGACGTGGTCGAAGAACCCGTCGTTCTCGTCGTAGTTGAGCACGAACACCGTCGAGTTCCACAGGTCCTCGTTGGCGGCGAGCGCCTCCAGCTTCGACGCGAGGTACTGCGCGCCGGCCGCCGGGAGGTTCGGCGGGTGCTCGTCGGCCTCGCTCGGCATGTACAGCCAGGACACGTCCGCGAGCACCCCGTTGGCGCAGTCCTCCTCGAAGCCGAGCGTCGGGTCCGTCGCCGGGGTGGGGATGGCGGGGTTGCCGGACCGGCCGGGCGTGCCGTCGCCGTACAGCGTGCCGCCGGTCATGACCGAGTTGTAGAGCTCGGGCGGCAGGCTGGTCCGGTTCTGGAAGTTGGCGAACCAGGCGAAGACGTTGAATCCGCTGGTCGCCCCGGAGAAGTACGTCTTGACGCTGTACCCCGCGTCGTACAGGACCTCCGCCGCCGACGGGTAGGTCAGCGGGTTCGGCGTCACGGTCTCCAGCACCGGGCCGCCGTACTTGCCCTGCGGGTCGTTGGTGCCGGACATCCACACCAGCCGGTTCGGGTCCGTCGGGCCCAGGATCGAGCAGTGGTAGTTGTCCAGCAGGGTGAACGACTCGGCCAGCGCCCAGTGGAACGGTATGTCCTCACGGGTGAAGTACCCCATCGTGAAGGAGCCGTTGACATCGCCGTCCGAGGCGAGGTGGGTGGTCATCCAGCCGTCCATCGCGCCCTGGTTCCACGAGGCGTGCTGGTCGCGCCAGTCGTGGGACAGCGACGGGACCGCGGCGGCGCCCGTGCTGAGGGTCGACATGTGGAACGGCTCCAGGTACCCGTCCGGGTTGGCCGGATCGGGCTGCTGGAAGACCGAGTTGCCGTTCGGCAGCCGCATCGCCTTCGGGTCGCTGAACCCGCGGACGCCGGGGAAGGTGCCGAAGTAGTGGTCGAACGACCGGTTCTCCATCATCACGTACACGACGTGCTTGACCTGGGACAGGCTGCCCTTGGCCGGGCTGGCGGCCGCGGCTCTGGCGAGGTTCTCGGGCAGGAAGCCGGCCGCGCCGGCGGCGCCGGCCAGGGTCGCCGCGCTGGTGATGAACCGGCGGCGGGACATCCCCGCACGGGGGGAGGGAGTGCTGCTCATCATCTCTCTTCTTCGTGTCAGGGGCCGGGTCAGGACGTCGCGGAGGCCACCGGGCCCGGCGCGTCGCCGGACCGGGCGACGCCGAGCACCTGGGCGATGGCGTTGTTGTGCGTGTCGGCGATGTACAGCAGGTGCGTCGACGGGTCGACCGTGATCGCCGACGGCGTGTGCAGCTTCGACGCGGAAGGCGCCGCGCCGCTGCTCTCGCCGCCCGCCACTGCCGAGGAGTTGACCACGGTGCTGATGGTCCCGTCCGGGGTGATCATGCGGATCGCGTTGTTGAAGGTGTCGGCGACGAACAGGTCGCCGGCGCTGTCGACGGTCACGCCCTGCGGGTCGTTGAGCCGGGCCGAGGTCGCCGCGCCGCCGTCGCCGGCGAACCCGCCGAGGCCGTCGGATGCCTGGTCCGCCGTGTAGTTGCCGGCCACCGTGGTGATGGTCCCGCTCTTCGCGTCCACCCGGCGGATCAGGTTGTTCGCGGAGTCCGCGATGTACAGGTTGCCGTCGGAGTCCAGCGCCAGCCCGGTGGGCTGGTTCAGCCGGGCGTGCGAGGCGGACTTCCCGTCGCCGGCGTATCCGGCCCGGCCGTCGCCGACCACGCGGACGACGGTGCCCTTCGAGGACACCTCGATCACCTGGTTGTTGCGGGTGTCGGAGATCCAGACGTTCTTCGACGCGTCGACGGCCACCGCCGCCGGCCCGTTGAGCCGGTGGTCCAATGCCTTGGAGGACCCGTTGCTGCCGGCGGTGCCGGTTCCCGCGAACCGGTGGATCGTGCCGTCCGACGTGACCTCGCGCACCACGTTGTTGCCGCTGTCGGCGATGAAGAGGTCGCCGTCGGCGTCCGCCGCGGTGCCGGCGGGCTGGTACAGCGTGGCCTTGTCGGCCTTGCCGTGGTCGCCCTTGTCGCCGTAGTCCTCCAGGGAGCCGGCAAGGATCGAGGTGTCGCCGTTCCGCAGCTGGGCCACCACGTTGTCACCGGTGTTCGACACGTAGAGGGAGCCGCCGTCGACCTCCTGGAGCTCCGTGCGCACGGTGGCCTTGGTGTTCGCCGCGTGCGCCGAGCCGATGCCGACGGACAGGCCCACCGGGCGGTACAGGGAACCGGGGGTGACGTTGGGGACGACCGCGCCGGTGCCCGGGTCCACGTGCGTGCCGGGAGCGTCGCCCACCGAGGAGTACGGCATCGTCTGCAGGATCGGACCCGACGGGACCGCGTCCGACCCGACGGTCAGGCTCAGGTTGTCGGCCGTGCCGTCGCTGTTGGCGCCGCTGCTGACGCCGACCGTGGCCACCGTGATGACGATCTTCGCGGTGCCGTCGGGAACCGTGCCGTACCAGGCCTGGTGGATCAGGCTGGAGATGTTGTTGCGCTGGATCGCCGTCACCGGGCCGATCACGCCCGAGCCGAGCGAGGTGCCCTTGGCGTCCTGGAACGCGGCCGTGACGGTCGCATAGTCGCCCTGCGTCGCGTAGCCGCCGAGGTCACCGGACAGCTTGAACGGCTGGTTGCCGGTGCCGAGCGCACTCACGTCGATCGACTGGGTGTCGGTGGTGGTGACGCCCGGGATCGAGACGGTGCTGGGGTTCGTCCCGCCGTAGAAGACCCGGCTTCCGGTCACGCCCGGGTACGTCGACGTGCGCGACTCCTGGGTGCCGTCCGGAGGGTTCAGCGGGGAGTTGCTGGTCCAGCAGTCCGCGATGGTCTGGTCGTCGCCCAGGGGCGCGCCGAGCGCGGTCGCCGCGGTGTAGTCCTCGGCGCCGGGGTTGGCGATCAGGTTGGCGTTCAGCGCCGGGGTGACCTGGTCGGCGGCCGGGCAGCTCGCGGTGTAGGTCTGGCCGGTCGACTTCTGACCGATCGTCAGGTTCAGGTCGTCCGCCGTGCCGTCGCTGCTGTGGTCGTTGTCGACGGCCACCGTGAGGATCGTGACGAGGATCTTCTGGGTGCCCGCCGGGATGGTGCCGTACGTGCCGTCGGAGAGCAGCTTGGTGGCGTTGCCGCGCTGGGCCGCGCCGGCCGGGCCGATGCCGGCCGTGCCGAGGCTCGCGCCCGACGCGTTCTGGAACGTGGCGACGACCTGCGCGAAGTCGCCCTGCGCCGCGGTGCCGCCCACGTCGCCGGTGAACTTGAACGGCTGCCCGTCCGCCTTCAGTTGGCTGATGTCGATGACCTGGCTGCCGCTGGTGACCACGCCGGCGACCTGGGTGGTGGCGGGACTCGTGCCGCCGGAGAACACCCGGCTGCCGGTCGACCCGGGATCGCTCGACGCCACCGACTCCTGGGTGCCGTCAGGGGCGTTGAGCGGGGAGGTGCTGGTCCAGCAGTCCGCGATCGTCTGGTCGTCGCCCGCGGGCGCGCCCAGCGTGGTGGCCGCGGTGGAGTCCTCGGCGCCGGGGTTGGCGATCAGGTTGGCGTTCAGCGCCGGGGTGACCTGGTCGGCGGCGGGGCAGGGCGCGGTGTAGTTCTGGCCCGTTCCGCTCGCGGTGATCGTCAGGTTCAGGTTGTCGGCGCGGCCGTCGATGCCGTAGCCGGCGCTGACTCCGGTCGAGGCCACGGTGACGACGACCTGCGCGGTGCCGGCCGGGACGGTGCCCGCCGCGGCCTCCGGCACGAGGCTGGTGACGTTGCCGCGCTGGGCGGCGTCGACCGGACCGATGACCGCCGAGCCGAGGGTGGTGCCCTTGGCGTCCTCGAACGCGGCGGTGACGGTGGCGTAGTCGGCCTGCGTCGTGTAGCCGCCGATCGCTCCGGTCAGCGTGAACGCCTTGCCGCCCGCGTCCAGCGAGCTGACGTCGATCGTCTGGGCGGCGGTGGTGCTGATGCCCACGATGGACAGTTGCGGCGAGTCGTAGTCGTAGCCGCCGTAGAAGGTGCGGCTCCCGGTCTGGCCGGGAACCGACGACGACAGCGACTCCAGGACGGCGCCCGGCGCGTCCATGGGGGAGGACGCCACCCAGCAGTCGGGCACGTCCTGGGTGTCGCCGTCCGGCGCGCCGAGCGAGGTGACCGCGGTGTGGTCCTCGGCGCCGGGGTTGGCGATCAGGTTGGCGTTCAGGGCGGGGGCGACCTGGTCCGCGGCCGGGCAGGCGACGGAGTACTTCTGGCCGGTGGTGGCCGCGGTGGCGCTCCCGCCGATGGCGTAGGCCGCCGCGAGACCGAGCACGGTCAGGGCGACGGCGATCGCCGCCACGGGTCTCCAGCGGACCTTCAGATTGGGGATCATGGGCCCAATCATGTGCAGGGCAACGGACGCCGCGCGGACCACTTCTGTCGAAATGGCGGCTTCCAGGTGAACAGTCGTCAGACATGCCGCGAATGCGGCTCGTTCTGTCCGGTTGCCGCCGGTGTGGGCTCCCCGGTGCGGCGCCCGTAACGAACCCGAAACGTCGCCGGAACGGGGCCCGCCCCGCGGCCCCGGTGAGGAGGGGCGGCGGGGCGGGTGTTGGGGATGCGGTGCCCTACGGGTCGGTCTAGTAGGGGCCGTTGACGTTGTCGATCGAGCCGTACACGTGGTACGCGTAGTTGCACGCGGCGGTGATGTTCGCGACCGGGTCGTAGATGTTGGTCGAGGTGCCGGCCACGTGGTAGGCGTCGAACGTCGGCTGGATGACCTGCAGCAGGCCGATCGACGGGGTGCCGGCGGCCGCGTTGGAGTCCCACAGGTTGATGGCGTTCGGGTTGCCCGACGACTCGCGGATGATGTTGCGGTAGATGCCGTCGTAGCTGCCGGGGATGCCGTCGGCCTTCATGATCGCCAGCGAGTGGTTGATCCAGCCGTCCAGGTTGTCCGCGTACGTCGCGGTCGCGGCGGTCGTGGTGGACGTCGCCGTGGTCGACGCGGCGGCCGGGGCCGCCTTCTCGGTGGACGCGGTCGACGTGGTGGACGTGGTGGATGCCGTCGAAGAGGTCGACGCGGTCTTCTCGGCCTCGGCGGGCTTCGTCACGTGGGCCCACTTGGTGGGGACCTTGAGGACCTGGCCCGGGTGGATGATGTACGGGCTGTGGATCTTGTTGGCCCATGCGAGGGCGTGCCAGCCGCCCGGGTTCTTGTGGGCGCGGGCGATGGCGATCAGGTAGTCGCCCTTCTTGACCGTGTACTTCGTGAACGCGGCATGGTGCCGGCTGTCGGCGGTGTGCGGCGCGCTCTTGGCGGCGGAGGGCTCGGCAGCCTGAGCGGTACCGGTCAGGGCGCCACAGGCCAGTGCGGCGACGGTCCCGACGACAACGGCTCCGCCGACGGAGACCAGGCGCTTCTTTGCCAGGCGGTTGTGGGACTGCTTGGGCATGGTGCGGACCTCTTCCAGGATTGCTTGTCCGCAGTGACAGGGCCCCCCCTCGTCATTCAGACCCGCATTTCGTTTAGCGAGCGCTGCGGCGAGCACATTGTTAGCAGCCGATAAATGGCTGCACAATTCCCTCACGTGCTAAGCCGCTTAGTAGCCGCTTTTGCGGTCCGCGTTCCCGAACGCCGGATTTCGGCGAGAAATGCGCGGGAAGGGCAATCCTGGAAATCTACTAACCTGCTTCGTAGGTGACCTACGTCCTATGCTGTGCATCACCCCGAGGGGCCGGGAGGGCGAACACGGTGTAAGGGTGCGGTCCCGGAAAGTGCGGAGGAAATTCAGCCGTAAAGTATTTCTTTTCCTTGCAAAGAGAACAAACTATTGCACAAGGTGTGGAAACGGGCATAAGGCAGTAATATTCCGGCCCTGCGGGCCGGTGCCGCCGGGTGACATGCCACCGCCCCGCTGCCCGGATCGGGCAGCGGGGCGGTGGCGCGGGGCGAGCGGCCCCTGGCGGGTGCGTCAGCCGCGCGCCTGGTCACTCCCGGAGCCGGCGCGCGGAGCGGTGTCGTCCGTGGCCGGGCCGGCCGCTGCGTCCTGGCCCGCACCGGCGGCGTCTGCCGCCGGCCGGGGGGCGTTCGAGGCCGCCGCGGCGGCGGTCTCCGCCTCGGAGCGGGCCTGGTTGCCCGAGACCATCCGCAGCGGCACCTCCTTCAGGCGGGTCGAGAGCACGATCGCGCCCAGCAGCAGGATGGCCACGATCGCGAACACCACGTCCCCGGCCGCGGAGAACCCGGCGAAGAAGGGGTGGCTGAGCGGCTTGGCCAGCCCGTTCAGGAACGAGGTGTCGTCCAGGCCGGCGCCCAGGTGCTGGTGCAGCGCCGTCAGCTGGTCCGGGTGCGCCTTGGCCGCGGCGAGGAAGGACGGGTCGCTGGCCGCCTTCGTGTACTCGTGGCTGATCTTGGTGCCGGCCAGCGAGAACAGCACGGACAGGAAGATCGCGGTGCCCAGCGTGCCGCCGATGGAGCGGAAGAACGTCGACGAGGCCGAGGCGACGCCCATGTCCTTGGCGGGCACGGCGTTCTGCATCGCCAGCACCAGGCTCTGCATGTTGAGCCCGAGGCCGATGCCGAAGACCGCCATGTAGATGTCGGTCTGCCACAGCGGCGTGTCCGCGCCGATCAGGATCAGCAGCCCCATGCCGATGACCATGAGCACCGAACCGACGACCGGGAAGATCTTGTACCGGCCGGTGCGGGCGACGAGCTGGCCCGAGGCGAGGGAGGCGAGCATCAGCCCGGCGACCAGGGGGAGCAGCAGCAGGCCGGACTTCGTGGGCGAGGCGCCCTTGACGATCTGCAGGTAGAGCGGGATCACCGACAGCCCGCCGAACATCGCCATACCGATGATCGTGACCTGGGCCGAGGCGACCGAGAAGGTGCTGCTGCGGAAGAGCCGCAGCGGGAGCAGCGCGTCGTCGCCCATCCGGTGCTGGACCCAGATGAACAGGGCGATCCCGGCCGCGCCGGTGAAGTAGCAGGCGAACGAGCCGGCCGAGGCCCAGCCCCAGCTCTGCCCCTGCTCGGCGACGACCAGCAGCGGCACCAGGCCGACCGCGAGCAGGACCGAACCCCACCAGTCGATCCGCCGTTCGCGGCGGACGTGGTCGAGGTGCAGGACCTTGGCGATGACCACCAGCGCGAAGGCCGCGATGGGGACGTTGATGTAGAAGATCCAGCGCCAGCCGGCGGCGCCCAGGAAGCTGTCGGTGCCGGAGAGCAGACCGCCCAGCACCGGGCCCAGCACGGAGGCGCTGGCGAAGACCGCCATCATGTAGCCCTGGTAGCGGGCACGCTCGCGCGGCGGGATGATGTCGCCGATCACCGCCAGCGCGAGCGGCATTATGCCGCCGGCGCCGATGCCCTGGAAGGCGCGGAAGGCGGCCAGCTCGTACATCGACTGGGCCAGACCGCACAGGGCCGAGCCGATCACGAAGATCACGATCGCGAGCATGAACAGCCGCTTGCGCCCGTAGATGTCCGACAGCTTGCCGAACAGCGGCGCGGCGATCGTCGACGTGATCAGGAACGCGGTGGTGACCCATGCCTGCGCGGACAGGTCGTTGAGGTCGTTGCCGATCGTCTTGATCGCGGTCGAGACGATCGTCTGGTCCAGCGCCGCGAGGAACATGCCCAGGACGAGGCCGGACAGGATCGTCAGGATCTGGCGGTGGGAGAGCGCGCCGTCCGGCGGCGTGTCCGTCGGCCGGGTTGCGGTGGCGGTCATGCAGGGTCGCTTTCTTCCGGGTTGCCGGAGCGGGTGGCGGTCTGCCGCGCCGCGTCGGTCATCCAATGGATGTGTGTCGTGTCGTAGGCAGCGGTGAACCGCTCCAGCAGGTGGGCGAACTGGTCCCGCTCCTGCGGCGACCAGTCGCTCACCACCTGCTCGAAGAAGGCCATGCGGGCCTGCTCGTGCTCGGCGACCACGGCCCGGCCGGCGGCGGTGACCACCAGCAGGCTGGCCCGGCCGTCCTCGGGGTCGGCCTGCCGCTCCAGCAGCCCGCGGGTCACCAGCACGGTGACCTGGCGGCTGACCGTCGACAGGTCGGACTGGACGCAGGCGGCCAGCGTGCTCGCCCGGGTGGGGCCCTCCAGCGCGGCGGTGCGCAGCAGGATCTGCGTGGCGGAGTCGACGTCGTCGCTCGCCGCGGCGAGCAGCCGGGCCTTGGAGCGCCGCACCGTCCGCAGCAGCTCGACCACGGCGTTCGCGACCGAGGCCACTCCGGCCGCGGGTTCGTCCCCGTCGGCGCGGCAGCCCTGGGCGGCTCGCCCGGTAACCGGCACGGTGCCTGTCTTGTTCATCGTCGATCACCTCGGTTCGCTTATTACTTGTGTAACACAAGTGCTTGGGGTGCGCAAGTAAATCCCGGGCGGCCCCCGCCTGGGCGGGGACGGGTCGGGGCGGCCCCCGTACCGCCCGGAACGCGCGCAGCGCCCGGACGGCCGGCGGGCCGCCCGGGCGCTGCGCGGCTCGGTCAGGCCGTGTAGAAGCCCGTGATGTCGGCGAGCAGGTTGACGCTGCCCGAGTTGTTGTAGAAGTCGACCTTGCCGTTCACCACCGGGACGACCACCAGGTTCGGCATGGTCTGTCCGGCGGGGAAGTTGAGGTTCGACGTGGCCGGCCGGGTCGCGCCGTCCGGGAAGACGCTCACGTAGCTGTTCGCGGTCGGCCCGACGGCGGTGACGTTGAGCACCACCGCGGTCACCCCGCTCGCGGGCAGGCCGCCGTGGCCGGTCAGCCCCAGCGTGATCGTCTTGCCGCCGGCCACCGCGCCCTTGACGCCGCCGGTGCCGTTGCGGGTGTCCAGCAGCCGGGTCGGCCCGGTGGAGTGGAAGACCGAACCGGTCGACGAGAACCAGCCGGTCACGTCGGCGACGATGTCCAGGTCACCGACGTTGTGGAAGAAGTCGACCTTGCCGTCCACGACCGGGACGACCACCAGGTTGGGGATGGTCTGTCCGGCGGGGAAGTTGAGGTTCGACGTGGCCGGCCGGGTCGCGCCGTCCGGGAAGACGGTCAGGTAGCCGCCCGCGGTCGGGCGGACCGCGGTGACGTTCACGACCACCGCGGTGACCCCGGAGTCCGGGACGCCGCCGACCCCTTCGACCTGGAGCGGAACGGTCGCACCGGCCGGGATCGGCCCGGTGGTGCCGCCGGTGCCGTTGCGGGTGTCCATCAGCCGGGTCGGGGTCAGCGGGGTGAAGCGCGAACCGCTGTCCGAGGAGGTGTAGTAGCCGGTGACGTCGGCGGCGATCTGCACGCTGCCGGCGTTGTTGTAGAAGTCGACCTTGCCGTTCACCACCGGGACCACCACCAGGTTGGCGATGGTGCGGCCGGCGGGGAAGTTGAGGTTCGACGTGGCCGGCCGGGCCGAGCCGTCCGGGTAGACCATCACGTAGCCGGACGTGGTCGGCTGGACCGCGGTGACGTTCATGACCACCCCGGTCACGCCGCTCGCCGGCACCCCGCCGACCCCGTCGACCTGGAGCGCGACGGACTTGCCCGCGCCCAGCGCGCCCTTGGCCACGCCGGTGCCGTTGCGGGTGTCCATGATCCGGGTCGGCCCGACCGGCGTGAAGGTCCCGGACGGCGGCGTCACCGCCGCGCCCGCGGTGACGTCGCTCGCCTTGACGAAGCCCAGCCGGTGATTGAAGCGGATCGGGTAGTACTCCGTGCTGCCGACCACCCGCGTCTGGTCGCCGGGCGCGGACTGGTCGATGTTCTTCGCGTAGTAGTAGTCGGAGGCCACCGGGTCGTCGGCGACGTAGGACTGCCCGGCGGGGATGGTGTAGCCGAGCGGCGCCACGATCTGGGTGGACTCCGTCGCCACGTCGGCGATCACCGACGGGTACGCGGACGCCTCCGGGTACGCACGGCCGTACACCGGGATCGCGCTGGTGCCGGCCGGGGTCACCACGTGCCGGGCGGTGTTCCCGTTGGCCACCGCGAAGGTGCCGCCCGGGTTGGAGAACCACGCTTTCTGGCCGCCGAACCAGATCGCGGTCCAGTCGCCCTGCACGCCGGCCACCACGAAGGTCTGGCCGGCCACCGCCTTGTCGGTGACGTCCGCCGCGTTGGTGCTGCCGTTGGCCACCCCCTGGCCGGCCATCACGGAGTCCTTGATCAGCGCGGCCGACGACGAGGGCGAACTGCGCAGGTAGACGAAGCTGGTCGGCTGCGCCTTGCACGGGTCGGTGCTGCACCCGGTGACGGTGGGCTCGTTGGCGGAGGTGAAGGGCGGGCGGATGGTGATCTCGCCGCCGACCACCGGGGTGCCGCCCCCGCCGAGCGAGGCGCCGAGCAGGTCCATGTAGTGCGACCAGTTCCAGTACGGTCCCGGGTCCCAGTGCATGTCGGCCAGTTGGGCGACCTGCGGGGACGACACGTCGTCATGGCCGAGGATGTGCTCGCGGTCCAGCGGGACGCCGAAGCGGTTCGCGAGGTAGCGGACCAGGGCGGCGGAGGACTCGTAGAGCGACTCGCTGTACCAGGACGCGCCGGAGATCGCGAAGCCCTCGTGCTCGATGCCGACCGAGTGCATGTTGACGTAGTAGTTGCCTGCGTGCCAGGCGACGTTCTTGGTCTGCACGACCTGCGTCACCAGACCGTCCGAGGACCGCACGATGTAGTGCGGGGTGGCGAGCTTCGTGGAGTTCTGGAAGACCCCCAGCGCGCTGCTGTAGCTGCCCTCGGTGTCGTGGATGACGATGTACTGGATCTTGTCGCCGTCGGCCGGCCGGTTCGCCAGGTCGTAGTTGCCGTACTTCGACTTGTCGGTGCTGCTGTTCTGCTTGTACGCCGCCGGGACGTAGTTGCAGGTCAGGCCGGACGGGCACTCGGGCGTCGGGTTCGCGGCCGGCGTGGCGGCGCCGCTCGCGCCGGTCGTCTCGCTGCGGGCCTCGGCCGTGGCGGAGACCAGCCCCAGGCGCTTGACCGCCGAGGTCTGCGGCACCACGTCCGGTTCCGCGGCCAGCGACACCGCCTGGCCGGCGTCGGTGGTACGGGAGACGCCGGCCTTCAAGGTGGCGTAGACGCGGTCGGCGTACTGGCTCGCGCCCTGGGTGTCGGAGGACTGGCTGAAGCGGGCGACCGCGCCGTACCACGCGCCCGGGTCCGCGGGCAGCGTGTGCGCCAACTGCCCCTCGTAGTGCGCGAGCAGGGCGGCTCCGCCGCGCACGCTCTGCGCCGGGTCGGTGCGCAGCCCCGCCGCGGAGATGCCGGTCAGCGCCGACGCCGCGTCGAGGGTGCGGTAGGGCGCGACGGAGGTGGTGCCGGCCGGGGCGGCCTTACCGCTGCCGCCCGTCGCCGCCGGGCCGCCCTCGCCGCGCTGCGACGTCTCCTGGGCGCCCTGCGCGGCCCGCAGCGTCGCGGTGTCCACGTGGGTCAGGCCCATCACGTTGTAGTTGCCGGTGGTGCTCGGCAGGCCGTCGTGGGAGTCCCACAACGACTGGTGGTACGCGACGGCCATCAACACGCCCGCCGGCACGTGGTACTCCGCGGCCGCGGCGGCGAAGTCCCGCTGCAGCGCGCCCGACGTGCTCGCCTTCGTGGTGGTCTGCCCGCCGTCGGCGACGCGCCCCCCGGGCGCCGCCTGTGCCGCCGTGGCCCAGCACAGCGCGGCGGCGGTCAGCGCCGCCGCCACCGCCGTTCCGCGCTTTGCGCGCCGCCGTGGCCGGCCCCGTTCGTGCTGTTTTCCTTGCATGTGATCCTGCAAAGCCCCTCCCCTGCTCGTACGTTGCCTCCGGCCCGGGCAGCGCCCGGGCCGAAACAGGAAAGGTAACAGCCCGGACGGACAGCGGCCTCATGCCGTTCGGAACGCGTTCACCGGGAGGGCGGCGGCTCAGCCGGCGATGCCGTCCAGCACGGCGATCGCCTCGGCGGGCAGGGCCAGTTGGGCAGCGGCCACGTTGGCCCGCAGGTGCTCCACGGACGAGGTGCCGGGGATGAGGACCATGGCCGGCGAGCGCTGCAGCAGCCAGGCGAGGGCGACCTGCTGGCGGGAGGTGCCGAGGCCGTCGGCGACCTCGCTCAGCTCCTGTGACTGCAGCGGGGTGAAGCCGCCCAGCGGGAAGAAGGCCGCATAGGCGATGTTCTCCGCGGCGCAGCGGTCGACCAGGTCGTCGTCGGATCGCTGGGCGAGGTTGTACATGTTCTGCACGGTGACCACGGGGGCGATCGCCTGCGCCTCGGTGAGCTGGGCGCCCGTGACCCCGCTCAGGCCGAGGTGGCGGATCAGGCCCTGCTCGCGCAGCTCGGCCAGGGCGCCGAACTGCTCGGCGACGGAGTCGTCGCTGCCGCCCTCGTGCGCGGCCGTGCGCAGGTTGACCACGTCCAGGGCCTCCAGGCCGAGGTGCCGCAGGTTCTCGTGCACCTGCGCCTTGAGGTCGGCGGGCTCCTGAGAGGGGATCCAGCCGCCCTTGTCGTCGCGGCGGGCGCCGACCTTGGTGACGATGTGCAGGTCGGCGGGGTAGGGGTGCAGCGCCTCCTTGATCAGCTCGTTGACGACGGCGGGGCCGTAGAAGTCGCTGGTGTCGATGTGGGTGAGGCCGAGCGCGACCGCCTCGCGGAGCACGGCGATCGCCTGGTCGCGGTCCGTGGGAGGTCCGAAGACGCCCGGTCCGGCCAGTTGCATCGCGCCGTATCCCATGCGGGTGATCGTGAGGTCGTCGGCGAGGGCGAGGGTCTGGAGCGGGGAGCCGGTGGGGGTCACGGGGAGGTCCTTTCCGGGGGATATCGGATGTTCTATCTAACTGGATAGATATATAGTGGGCTCGATCCCCGGGTAAGTCAAAAGTTAGTTACCTGCGCTACGGTGGGGGCATGACGACGGGACCGAACGACGCGGACCGCAAGGCCGCGCGCCCGCGGAACTCCCGCGCCACCAAGGAACTCCTGCTCGCCGCCGCCACCGCGGAGTTCGCGCAGTACGGCCTGGCCGGCGCCCGGATCGACCGCATCGCGGAGCGGGCGGGCGCCAACAAGCGGCTGCTCTACGTGTACTTCGGGGACAAGGACCAGCTCTTCGAGGCGGTGCTCCAGCACGAGATCGGCCGGCTGTTCGAGGAGGCGTCGCTGGCCGGAGGCGATCTCGTCGCCTTCGCGGGCAACCGCTTCGACTACATGCTCGCCCACCCCGACACGGCCCGGCTGGCCGCCTGGCGGCGCTTCGAGCGCGACCGGCACACCGACGCCGAGATCGACAGCTACCGCGTCAAGGTCGACGCGGTGGCCGCAGCCCAGCGCGAGGGCCGTACGGACGCCTCGCTCCCGGCGATCGACCTGTTCGCGATGGTGCTGCGGATCACCGAGAGCTGGCTGGACGCGCCGCCCGCCCTGCAGGCACTGACCGGCACCGACCCGCGGTCGGCGGAGCGGCTGGCCGAGCACCGCGCCGCACTGATCGAGGCTGTACGCCGCATCACCGCGCCCCGCACCGGCCCGGAGGGCGACGACGCACCACGCCGGTAGGCGTCGCTCCGCCGGCGACCCGGCCGGTTCTCCTCGCGGCGCCCCCTTGGGCGTCCCTTCGCGGTGCCGTCCCTCCACCTCACTCCGATGCCCGGGTCCGGCTGCAGGCTCACCGGGCCGCGCCCACGCTGGTGGCACGGACAGACCGACGCGCGCCGAGAAAGGGCGGAACGACCATGAGAGTGCTGCTGATGGCCCAGATGGACACGGAGAAGGCGAACAAGGCGATCACGGAGGACTCGCTGGCCCGGACCCTGAAGTCGGTGTTCGACCGGATCCGGCCGGAGGCCGCGTACTTCGGCGCCAAGGAGGGCATGCGCACCGGGTTCATCGTGTTCGACCTCAAGGACGCGTCGGACATCCCGACCGTGGCCGAGCCGTTCTTCCAGGAACTCGGGGCGAAGGTGACCCTCCTGCCGGTGATGAATCTCGACGACGTCCAGGCCGGGCTGAAGAAGTTCGCCTCCAACTGATCCGCGGCGGCGGCAATGCGGGTGCCCGCTCGGCACTGACGGGATCGGTTCAGCCGTGCCGGGACCGGTCCTCGCGCAGCGCCCGGAGCAGCTCCTCCGACGGGTAGGGGATCTCCCGGCTCTCGTCCAGGACCCTGCCGTAGAAGTCCGTCATCATCGCGGCGATCGGTGCGTGGCGGATGAGGATCGCCCTGGCCCCGGGCGGACCGTCCGGCGGTTCCTCGCCTTGCGCGCAGGCGCGGATGAGTGCCTCGCGTTCCTTCCGCTCGTAGCCGTAGAGCTCCGTGATCATCCGGTTCACCAGCCAACTGCGGGTGTAGCAGGGATCGTAGGTGCGGTGGTGCAGGGCGAAGAATCCGGCCTCGGACGGGGACAGATCGAATTGCGACGACAGGGCGAGGCCGTAATCGGTGAAGTAGAGGCGCCGGCCGTCGGCCAGGATGTTCTGGAAATGGGCGTCGAAATGCAGGAGCCCGCGGGCATTCATGAAGGACGTGCCGGCCGCCAACTCCCTTTCCACCAGGGAGCAGGCCCGGTCGGCGGACTCCGCACCCTCCCGTATCCGGTCGGCGAGCCACACGTGGACCGTCTGGGGGATGTACTCCAGGAAGAGCACCATTCTCGCGGTGGCCCCCCGGATCTCCTCGATACGACGGCCCACCTCCTGGCTGCCGCCCCAGTAGGCGACCATCCCCGCCACGTCCGCGAGTTCCGCCGGAAGCTCGGCCGGTGTGCCGGGCAGCACACGCCAGTGGTACATCAGCGGGAATCCCTCGTACTGCCCGGCGAGCACCCAGTTCGTCGTCATGGTCTGGACGGCGAGCTCGCGCCACGCCCCAAAGCCGGGGCCGCCGACGCCGTAGTGGCAGAGGTCGGGAATCCCGGACAGGTTGGCCGTGGACCGGACATGCCGCGGCAGCCGCTCGGTGTCCGTGAGCGGCAGCTGCTTCACGAAGACCTGGGTGCCGTCGACCTCCAGCAGCGCGGACCTTCCGCCGATCCCGGTGCCGAGCGGTGCGGCGGCGTCCACGAGCGCGCCCAGCCGGTCGTCGCTGCACAGCGCGAGGGAGGTGGCGGCGCTGCTGTAGGCGGTGAGGCGCGCCTCGCGGGACCTGCCGGGGGGATCGGACGCTACCCGCATCGGACTGCCGACCTCGATTCCGCGGTGCCCTCGCGTGTCCGCAAGCCGCCATCGCACTCTACGGGACGATCAGCGGGGCGGCGAGAAGATCGGCGAGCGCGGTGGGGAGGCGCCCGGTGAGCCCGACTGCCCTGTTCCTCACGGTGTTCCTCGCCTGCGCGGTGGAGGCCGTCGAGGCGCTGACGGTGGTGCTGGCCGCCGGGACGGGCCGGCACTGGCCGTCCGCCCTGCAGGGCGCGGGGGCGGCGCTGGTCGCGCTGGCCGTGGTGGTCGGGGCGCTCGGCTCGGCGGTGACACACCTCCCGATCGGCGTGCTGCGGGCCGTGGTCGGCACCCTCCTGCTGCTGTTCGGCCTGCAGTGGCTGCGCAAGTCCGTGCTGCGGGCGTCGGGTTGGAAGGCGCGGCGTGACGAGGCCGCGGCCTTCGCCCGGGGCGTCGCGGCGGCGGAGCAGGTACCGGCCGAGCGGCGCGGCAAGGTCGCGGACTGGTACGCCTTCACCGTGGCCTTCAAGGGGGTCGCGCTCGAAGGGCTCGAAGTCGCTTTCATCGTCGCGACCTTCGGCGGGAACCAGCACGACGTGCCCGTGGCGGTGCTGGGCGCCGTGGCGGCCGCGGTGGTGGTCGGCGCCGCGGGTTTCGCGATCCGGGCACCGCTGTCCCGGGTGCCGGAGAACGCGGTGAAGTTCGTGGTCGGCACGCTGCTGACGGCGTTCGGCCTGTTCTGGTCGGCCGAGGGCGTCCAGGTGGACTGGCCGGGTTCGGACGCGGCGCTGCTGGTGCTGGTCCCAGGGGTCGCGCTGCTCGCCCTGGCGTACGCGTGGGTCCTGCGCCGCGGCGCGTGGGTGGGCCCGCGGTGAGGCGGCTCCGGGCGTTCGGGCGGTTCTGGTACGACTTCGTGATCGGCGACGACTGGCGGATCGCCTGCTGGGTGGTGCCGGCCCTCGGCGCGACCGCGGGACTGGCCGCCGCCGGTGTGAACGCGTGGTGGCTGCCGCCGCTCGCCGTGGCCGGGGCGCTCGCCCATTCGTTGCACCGCGCGGTGAAGTCGACGCGCGGACCAGGGTGACCGACGTCGAGGGGCCGGCAGCCGCTCCCTTGACCTCAACCGCGCTTGAAGGAGCACCGTGGTGGGCATGAACACGCATTCCCCTGCGCACGCCGCGGACATCGAGGCGATCCACCGGGTGGTGGCCACCGTCGAGCACTCTCAGCAGCACAAGGACCCCGACGAGTTCCTCGCCCTCTTCCACCAGGACGCGGTCTGGACGACGAGTGGGGGCAAGGTCCTGGTCGGGCTCGGTGCGATCTCCGACTTCACCCGCGAGGTCCTTCCCGCGGACGACTGGGACGTCAAGGTCAGCTACGAGGTGGTCCACGTGCTCCTCATCCGTCCCGATGTCGCGGCGGTCAAGGTCCGTCAGCTCTACCTGGCCCCGGGCGACACGAGCGAGGGGAGCCCGCTGTACGTGATGTCCAAGCAGGACGACGGCCGCTGGTTGCTGACCGCCTGCCAGAACACCGCGGTCGCCTCCGGCTGATCGCTTCCACGGGGCCCAACGGCGCCGCCCGGAAAGGCCGTCCCGCGCGCACTCACTGCCCGGGTTCGCCGGCCCCTTGGAGCCGGTCGTCCGGGCGCGCGGCGCCGGACGGGGCGGGGAAGGGGGAGCGGAAGGTGAACGCGAGGGGGCCGGGGCCCTGTTCGCGGATCATCGCGACCCGCTCCATCGCCTCGGCGACGCTCGGCAGGTGGCCGGCGGGGATCCACCACAGGGCCTGGTACGCCTCGGCCACGCGGTGGAACCACTCGCGGCGGCGGCTCAGGACCCGCAGGTGGTCGGAGTGGTAGGTGAAGTCCCGCAGGGCCTCGACCGACTCCCAGACCGAGCAGTTGATCAGGAGCATGTCGTCGGCCCCGTCGGGCCGGAAACCGGTCGCGTCCTCACCCGCGTCGTCGACCATCCGCCAGACGAATCCGGGGCTCGCCTCGGCGAGCGCGTTGATCTCGGGGAGTTGGGCCATGAAGTCGGCCAACTCGGGGCTGTCCAGCGGGGCGACGATGCGGCCGACGTTGACCTGCGCGAGGTGATGGCCCGTCATGAAGTCCGTCATGGGGTCAGCATGGCCCGGCCGCGTTTCTATAGTCAATCACTTTTGCCTTTAGAAAGTGCCACGCAGCACCAGCCGGGCCGTGCGTCCATCGCCGCGGACCACGGCCCGGCCGCCAGGCCCTCCAGCAGCGCGAGGTTCATCCCGCAGACCAGGGCGGAGAACTCCCCGGCCAGCGCGTGGAACGGGCAGTTGCGCAGCCGCAGCGTCTCCCCGTCCCAGAAGGGCTCGTAGCCGCGGGTCCGCAGCACCTCGACCAGGTCGCCGGCGGCGGCGTCCGGATCCGCCGCCCCCGCGGCCCGCGCCGCCGCCTGCAACTCCCGGTCCAGGCCCGCGTTCTCCACCACCTCGGCGAGCAGCCGCCCCGCCGTGTCGTAGCTGCGCGGCGGGACGGACACCGCGTGCTCGCCCTCCGCGCGCCGGTACAGCTTCGCCGGGCGTCCCGCGCCCGGGCCGGTGCGCCCGGACAGCCGCCGGAAGGACACCGCCAGCAGCCCCGCCTCGACCAGCTTGTCCAGGTGGAAGGCCGCCAGCGACCGGGAGACGCCGGCCGCCTCCGCGGCCGCGTCGCGCCCCACCTCGTCCGGGGCGGCGGCGACATGCCGGTACAGCCGGCGGCGTACGGGGTCGGCCAGCACACCCAGCGTCTCGAAGGCGGAGTCCTCAGCAGTCACCCGGCGATCCTATGACCGGCGGGTCACGCCCAGGTGGTGCGCCTCGTGCGTCGGACCGCCACCCGAAGCAACTGTGACCTGGGATTTCGTGGCAGGCCGCGGCGGCGAAGGCGTCAGACCGTGCCCACCGCGGTGGCACCGACCGCGGCGAGGGCGGCCCGCAGGGTGAGGTCGGCGGCGCTGCCGAGGACGAGGTCCGCCGAGGCGAAGCGCGCGGGGTCGGCGAAGGGGTTCGGGACGGCGATGCACGCGAGCCCCGCGGCCTGCGCGGCGGCCACGCCGTGCGGTGTGTCCTCGACCGCGACCGCCCGTGCCGGTTCGAGCCCGAGCCGTTCGAGTGCGAGCCGGTAGACATCGGGAGCGGGCTTGGGGGAGCGCACCTCGTTCCCGAAGGCGAGGACCGCGAACGCGTCGAGGCGGTCGACGCGCGCCAGCATGCCGGTCACCCACTCCTCGGCGGAACTGCTGGCCACCGCGCAGCGCAGGCCGGCGCTCGCCGCCTGCGCCAGCCACGCGTCGATGCCGTCGCGAAGTCCCAGGCCGGTGTGGAGCGTTTCGCGGTAGGCCAGTCGGCGGGCGTGGCTGGCGTCCCGGTCGAACCCGGGGCCGACGGCCGCCGCGAGCCGCCGGTAGTGCTCGGCGGTCACGTCGCCGCCGTGATCCGCGAAGAACGTGGCCGGATCGAGTTCGAGCCCGTGCTGCCGCCACTCGTACCGCCAGCACTCCAGGAGCGTGGTCTCGGTGTCCATGAGCAGGCCGTCGAAGTCGAACACGATCGCGTCTGTTTGCACCTGCCCAGTCAACCAGCCCGAAGGCGCGTCGCCCGAACGGTCCGTCGTCGCCGCTCGGCGTGCGGAAACGGTGCCGCCGGCCGGCGCTGCCCGGCGGGAACGGGGCCGGGGGAGGGCACTGCCGATCAGCGGACGTCGTAGGTCAGGTGGGTCGCGGTCGAGGTCGGGACGACCGTCCGCTGCACCAGGGTGCGCCGGACGCCGCCGGTGAACAGCGGTGTGCCGGAGCCGAGGACGACGGGTGCGAGGTGCAGCGACAACTCGTCCACCAGGCCGGCGTCGAGTGCGGTGCCGATCGTGGCCCCGCCGCCCATGAGCACCACGTCGAGATCCTTGCCGCCGGCGGAGGACGCCGCCTCGGCGCGTGCGCGCGCGGCGGCGACGGCGTCGGGCAGCCCGGTGGTGACGAAGGTCCAGTCCAGGCCGGTGAGCCGCATCGACTCCGGCGGCGCACTCGTGACGACGACGAACGCGGGCCTGCCCACCTCCCGGGCGCCGTAGCCGGTCGCGTCGTCCCAGCCGTGCGGCCCGTCGACGACGTCGAACAGATGCCGGCCGAGGACGACGGCGCCCGAGCGGGCGGTCGCCTCGCGCAGGATCCGGCGGTCGTCGGGGTCGTCGGAGAACGCCCAGGTGTGCAGCGCCTCGCCGCCGGCGCCCAGCCCGCTGTCGGGGCCCGCGCCGGGCCCGGTGACGAAGCCGTCCAGGGAGACGGAGATGTCCGCGATGATTCGAGTCATGCCGGGGCAGACCGGAATCGCCGCCCGAAGTCATCGCTCCCGCGCGCACCGGTGAACCCCCGGTGACCGCACGGCCGGGTTGCGGCGGGACGCTCCCCGGTCGGTGCGCGCCGGACGAGCGCGGCGCACCGACCGGGTGCCCGGGAGTGGGGCTCCCGACCGCGTGGGGCTACTTGCCGTAGCCGGTGGCGGTGATGTTGCTCTGGACGGCGTTCTCCGTGGCGTCCGAGGGGTAGCCGGAGGTCATCACGCCCTCGTAGAAGGTGCCTTGGGCCCCCTTGCTGTTGTCGCCGCCGATGCCGAGGATGATCGCGCCCTCCTTGTGCATCGGGTTGTAGCCGGAGACGTTGGGCCGCACGCCGTTGTAGAAGGTGGACAGGCCGCCGGACTGGGCGTTGCCGCCGCGGATCGCCCAGTGGTTGGGCTGGCCCTTCACGACGGCGGTGGTGTACCGGTAACTGATGCTCGGGTCACCGGAGTTCAGGTGCTGGTTGACCCCGGAGAACAGGCCGTTCTCCAGATCCGCCATGATCCAGGGGCCGCTGCCCGAACCGTAGCCCCACACCTTGATGTTGCCGAAGTAGATGGCTTCCATGTGGCCGTTGCCGGTGTCGTTGTTGCTGGTCTCGGCGTTGCCGTAGTCGAAGCAGCAACCGCCGTTGTAGTGGGTGCCGTCCAGGACGGCGTACATACCCTCGGCGTTGTCGCCGGTCGCGATGCCGGAGGTGCTGTCGTCGCGGTATCCGGTGCCGGGTGCCACGTAGACGCCGTAGACCTTGTGGCCGGCCAGGGTGGTGGGGGCCGCGGTGGCGTTCGCGAGGTTGTCCGGACCGCCGGCGGCGCCCCCAGCCGGGGCCTGGACCAGGTCGTTGCCCCGCCCGGACTGGTCGTAGATCCGGGTGATGACGCACGTGGTGCCGGCGCAGAACGAGTCCTGCGCCGCGGCGTTGGCGTAGCCGCCGGCGGCGACCGGGTGGATGCTCAGGTACGTGTTGTCCGACGAGCGGCGGACCTGGTAGAGCGACCCGGTGTAGGAGGAGTACAGCGCGCGGGTGGTGCTGTGCGCGGCCACGCACGGGGTCCCGCCGGAGGCGTACAGGTCGCAGGGCAGGGAGCCGGCCGCCTGCGAACTCTGCGCGCCGCCGATCGTCGCCCCGGCGACGAGGACGGCCGCACCGGCGGTGGAGAGCGCCCACCTCCTGAGCCGGCGGCGGAGCGGGGGTGCTGCGGATGGGGACATGGGTCCTCCTTGGGTGGGGGGTGGTGCCGAGCGGCGCCCGGCCGGTCGGGGAGGGGCCGTTGGCGTCGAAGCCGCGGCCGTGGGGGGGAGGGCGTGCGGAAGCCACCAGACGCGTGAGGACGCCTCGGCTTCTTGATAGCGCTCACATCGGGGCGCGCGGCAGGTGGGTGCGCAACTCGCAGCGTGGGCCCGGCCCGGCGGCGCGAGCGGGCAGAGCGGTCAGGGCGGGCGCCACCAGCGGACCGGGCGAGGACCGCCGGTTATACGGAGCGGGGGGCGTGGTGGGGAGGGGCCCGCCGCACGCACGATTCGACGACTGGCACGAGGTGCTCCTGGCAGATGTGGGGGGTGATGCCGAGGCTGTTTTGTTAGCGCTCACAATCTGCGCCGTAAGATGACGCGCGCGATTCCGGGGACAGGCAACGCCCGAACGCGGGACCGTTGCCGCATTCGAGGCTGGCACACCCCACAGCCCGCTCACAAGAGGCGTGACGCCACCGATCGGAAATCCGCTCGCCATCTTCGGACGCCAACGTCCTTGCCCCGCAAGGAAAGTGGGCCGGCCGCCGCTCTCACCGGGCGCGACGCCAAGGCGGTTGTCGGTGCGGTGCGCTTCACTGGCGGCCATGGAACTCACCCAGGCGGCCCTCGACGACCTGCTCGCGCACCTCGGTCCGGGGGACGCACCGGTGTATCTGCCCGGCGAGGTGGGCCGGCATGAGCTGACCGAACTGCTCGCCGGGAGGTACGGAGCGCCCCGGACCCTCGTCCTGAACGGCGCCACCGATCCGACGGTGGACGACTCCAAGGGTGCCGCGCTTCTCGCCCCCTTCGCCGGACGGGCCGTGACGATACGGGCCTGGGCGGACGGCGCCCGGTGGATCGGTGCGGGCTCGGCGCTGGACGGTGAGGGGGTGGAGCGGGCGGTACTGACGGCCACCCCCAGGGCACTCCCGGAGGTCCTGGCGGTCGCTCCGGGGCAGGCCCCGGAGGACGTCGACTGGATGGCCCGGCTCGTGCGGGTCACCGGGTGGGAGCGCCCCGAGCGGCGGCCGGACCCGGACTGGGCGGAGATCGAGACGCGCCTGGGCACCCCGCTGCCGGACGACTACAAGCGGATGGTCGGAACGTTCGGCCGGGGTGCCTTCGACGGCTGGCTGGACCTGAACGCGGAGCCGTGGACCTCTCTGCGGGAGGACGGCCTGCTGATCTGGGCGAGCACGGAGCACGAGGACCTGTACGGCTGGCGCTTGGACGGCGACGATCCGGACCGCTGGCCCGTCGTGGTCCGCTCCTTCGACAACGTCGACACCTCTTTCCCCTACGGCGCCGCCGCGTTCGTCTGCCGCGTCCTGGTCGACCCGCACCACCGGTACTCGATGGCCCGCTTCTCCGAGACCCACTGGTTCGCGGGTGAGGAGGTCGAGGACTGATCCGGCGGGAGCGGCCGCGGTCCGTCCCCGTAGCAGCGTGATGCCGGGTCGGGCACCGCTGTGCCTTCGCGCGTCAGATATTGAGACGTCTTTTCCCATGGTGAGGCAGTGGTGCTGTCGGCGGCTGTACATCTGACCAGCCGGCTTTGTTCGAGAACGACTCGTAGCTGTATTGGGTGCTGCGCTCCCACTCGTCGCCGGTGAGGTACTCGTAGGCTCTGTCGGGTACACAGAGCAGTGCCTCGGCCCAGACGAGGTCGCTGACGAACGGCATGAAACGTACGGGGTCCTGACGTACGTTCTCGTACTCCTCACGGCCAGCCGCGACGACCGCGGCTCGGGTGTACAGGAACGCATCGCCCGACAGTCCCTCTCCGTTACGTCGACCTGTTCGAGCGGGTCACCGGTCTCGCGTTCGAGGCACCGGATGCCGAGACCCCGGTGCGGCAGCGGATCCGGCGCGCGCTGGCGACCGAGCTGCCCGAGTACTTCTGATCACGGCGCGACCGCTCCGCTCGTGACCGGTGAAGGCCCCCCGCCGCCCCGCCGTACGCGCAGGGCGGCGGGCTGATGGACGGCGGGCGCAGGCTTCACCCGGTCGGCACGTCGAGCCGCACGCGACGCTCAGCGGCCGATCCGGTCCAGCTCGGCGAGTTCCTCGTCGCCGAGGCGGAGTCCCGCGCCCGTGACGTTGTCGCGCAGGTGCGCCACCGAGGAAGTGCCGGGGATGAGCAGGATGTTCGGCGAGCGCCGCAGCAGCCAGGCCAGGGCGACCGCCATCGGTGTCGCGTCCAGCCGGACGGCCACGGCGGACAGCTCCGCGGACTGCAGCGGGGTGAACCCGCCGAGCGGGAAGAAGGGCACGTAGGCGATGCCCTGGCCGGCGAGGTCGTCGATCAGCTCGTCGTCGCGGCGGTGCGCGAGGTTGTACATGTTCTGCACGCACACGATCGGTGCGATCGCCTGCGCCTCGGCGACCTGCTCCTCCGTCGCGTTGCTCACGCCGAGGTGCCGGATCAGGCCCTGCCGCTGGAGTTCGGCGAGGGTCTCGAAGGGTTCGGCGAGCGAGCCGGGCCTGGGGCCCAGGGCGTCGCCCAGCCGGAGGTTGACCAGGTCGAGCGTGTCGAGGCCGAGGTCCGCCAGGTTCTCCTGGACGGCGCGGCGCAGGTCCTCGGGTCGCCGGGCGGGGGGCCAGCCGCCCTGCGCGTCGCGGACCGCGCCGACCTTGGTCACGAGGTGCAGCGAGGCGGGATAGGGGTGCAGCGCCTCGCGGATCAGCCGGTTGGTGACGCGGGGACCGTACGCGCCGGCGGTGTCGATGTGGGTGATACCGAGGGCGGCCGCCTCGCGCAGGACGGCGAGCGCGCCGTCGTGGTCGGCGGGCGGGCCCATGACGCCGGGGCCGGCGAGTTGCATGGCGCCGTAACCGAAGCGGGTGACGGTCAGGTCGCCCAGGTTCCAGGTGCCGCCGGGCAGTGCGGGTGCGTTCATGTCGTTCATGCCGTCGATGCTCGCTCGCGGACGTGCGGCGCTCCAACACCGACTCGGTGCCCTGTCATACCCGGTGGGTATCACCGAGGTACGCTCGGGTCATGGACACGTTGGAGTCCCGCGAGCTGAGGTACTTCGTCGCCGTGGCCGAGGAACTGCACTTCGGCCGGGCCGCCGAACGCCTCGGCATGGCGCAGCCGCCGCTGTCCCGGGCGATCCAGCAGCTCGAACGGCGGCTCGGCGTTCGCCTGCTGGAGCGCAACCGCCGCGGTGTCGCGCTGACCGGCGCCGGGGAGACGCTGCTGCACGAGGGCCGCGCCGCCCTCGACGCGACGACCGCCGCCGCCCGCCGCACCCGCCGGGCCGGCGGCGCCGACGGTTCGGGTCGCCCCCGCAACCGGCTGGTGCTCGCGGTGAAGGCCGCCTCCTCCCACGAGCTGCTGCAGAAACTCCTCGACGCCTACGCGGCCGAGCCCGGCGCCGCCGAGGTCGAGGTGCTGCCGAGCGGCACGTGCGAGCAGGGGGAGATGCTGCGCGACGGCCGCGCCGACGTGGCGCTGATGCACGCGCCGTTCAACTCCCTGGCCGGGTTCGACGGCGAGGAGCTGATGACGGAGGGGCAGATCGCCGTCCTGCCCGCCGGGCATCCCCTGGCGGCGCGCGCGACCCTGACCCTGGCCGAGGTCGGCGCCGTCCCCGGTCTTCCGCTCGCCCGCTGGTCCCGCGACGGCGCCTACCCGCCCGGTCCGGGTCCCGAGATCCACGACCAGAGGCAGCTGGCCCAGTTGATCGCCCTCGGCCGTACCGCGGCCGTCTTCCCCGAGTCCGCCCGCGCCTGGCTGTGGGCCGAGCACGCCGCCGTGCCCCTGAGCGACGCGCCGCCCGTCGTCACCCACATCGCCTGGCCCGCGCACAGCCGTTCCCTCGCCCTCGCGGAACTGGTCCGCACGGCCACCCGGCTGTGATCCTGCGGCGCGATCGGGTCCGCGGCCGCCCCGGGTCATCCGGTGCCGAGCGCGCTCCCGGGTGATCCCGTGCCGTGTGCGCTCCCGGGTGATCCCGTGCCGTGCGCGCCCGGGTGGATCCGTATCGAGCGAGTCCCCGGCTTCACCTGCGCCCGGCTTCACCTGCGCCCGGCCCCTTCCGCGCCCGGTCTCCACCGCGGCTCGCGCACCCCGACCCCGCGGCTCCGTACCCACACCCACGCCGCCGCACCCCACTCCCGCCTGCCCCGGTCGCCCCTCGATGGCGCCGCCCCGACCGCGGACCACCGACCCCGGAATGTACTAAGGCTGCTTGATAAAGTAGCCTTATCATTATGAGCGATGACCTCGACCCCGGTGCCGTCTCCGCCGCCCTGCTGGCAAGCCTCAGCGTGCTGCTGCGACGGGTGCGCCACGTACCGGTCGACGGCGGGCTGACGATGCCCGAGCGGACCGCGCTGTCGCAGCTGGAACGTTCGGGTCCCACCACCTCCTCGGCGCTGGCCCGGGAGGTGCAGATCACCGCGCAGGCCATGGGGGCGACCCTCGGCGCGCTGCGCTCCCGCGGCCTGGTCGACCGCCGCCCCGACCCGGACGACCGCAGGCGCGTGGTGCTCACGGTGACCGACGCCGGGCGGCAGGCGCTGAAGGACAAGCGCAACGCGCGGGTCGAACTCGTCGCCCAGGCCCTGACCAGCGGCGCGTTCAGTCCGGAGGAGCTGGAGCAACTCGCGGCGGCCGCCGCGCTGCTGGAGCGACTGGCACAGCACATCTGACACCGACCGAACGCTGGGGGAAGCAAGCCGATGACCGACCCTCCGAAGGTGCGCGCCGAGCGGCGCTCGCCCGCCGACCGCTACAAGTGGACGGCACTGACGAACACGACCGCCGCGGTCTTCATGTCCGCGCTGGACGGCTCCATCGTGCTGATCGCCCTGCCGGCGGTCTTCCGCGGCGTGCACCTGGACCCGCTGGCCCCGGGCAACATCGCCTACCTGCTGTGGATGATCATGGGCTACCGGCTGGTCCAGGCCGTCCTGGTGGTCACCGTGGGCCGGCTGGGCGACATGTACGGCCGGGTCCGGATCTACAACTCCGGGTTCGCGGTCTTCACCTTCGCCTCGATCCTGCTGTCCTTCGACCCCTTCGACGGCGGCCACGGAGCGATGTGGCTGATCGCCTGGCGCGTGGTGCAGGCCGTCGGCGGCTCGATGCTCACCGCCAACTCGGCCGCCATCCTGACCGACGCCTTCCCCGAGGAGCAGCGCGGCTTCGCTCTGGGCATCAACCAGGTCGCCGGGCTGGCCGGGATGTTCATCGGCCTGGTCGCCGGCGGACTGCTGTCCGCCTGGGACTGGCGCGCGGTGTTCTGGGTGAACGTCCCCGTCGGCGTGTTCTTCACGCTGTGGGCCTACCGCACCCTGCGCGAGACCGGGAAGCGCGGCGGCGGCCGGATCGACTGGTGGGGCAACATCACCTTCGCGGTGGGCCTCAGCGCGGTCCTGATCGCGGTGACCTTCGGCCTGCAGCCGTACCACGGGCACACCATGGGCTGGACCGATCCGCTGGTCGACGGGCTGATATCCGGCGGGCTCGTCCTGCTGGCGGCGTTCGTCGCCATCGAGCGACGGGTCTCCGCGCCGATGATCCAGCTGGGTCTCTTCCGCCTGCGGGCCTTCACTTTCGGCAACCTGGCGGGCCTGGCCATCTCGATCGGCCGGGGCGGGATGCAGTTCGTGCTCATCATCTGGCTGCAGGGCATCTGGCTCCCGCTGCACGGCTACGACTACAGCGACACCCCGTTGTGGGCCAGCATCTTCATGCTGCCGCTGACCGCCGGCTTCCTCGCCGCCGGCCCGGTCTCCGGCTACCTGTCCGACCGGCTCGGCTCCCGGGGCCTGGCCACCGGCGGCGCGCTGCTGTTCGGCGCCAGCTTCGTGGGGCTGATGCTGCTGCCGATCGACTTCAGCTACTGGATCTTCGCGGTGCTGATCGCGCTCAACGGCATCGCCAGCGGCATGTTCGCGTCGCCCAACTCCTCGTCGATCATGGGCAGCGTGCCCGCGCCCCTGCGCGGTGTGGCCTCCGGCATGCGCGCCACCTTCCAGAACTCCGGCACCGCGGTCTCCATCGGGGTGTTCTTCTCCCTCATGATCGCCGGGCTGGCCGGCAGCCTCCCGCACACGCTCACGGCAGGGCTGCGGCAGCAGGGCGTACCCGCCCACGTCGCCACCCAGGTCGGCGGCCTGCCCCCGGTCTCGTCGCTGTTCGCCGCCCAGTTGGGGGTGAACCCGGTCCGGCACCTGCTCCAGCCCAGCGGCGCGCTGGCCCACCTGACCGCCGCCCAGCAACGGACCCTGACCGGGCGGGAGTTCTTCCCGTCCCTGATCGCCGGCCCCTTCCACTCCGGCCTGGTCATCGTGTTCGGCTTCGGCGCGAGCCTCGCGGTCCTCGCCGCGATCGCGTCCCTGCTGCGCGGGGCCCGGCCCGCCGCCAAGGCCGCGGCGCCGCGGGAGGCCGCCACCGCCGCTGACCGTCGCTGACCCCCACGCGCGGCCGGACGGGTGCACCGCCGGCCGGGCCACCCCACCGTACGGCCGGCACCCGGCCGGCAACCTCAGGAGAGACCACCACCATGGCACTGACCGCGATCGACCCCACCCCCGCGCTGGTCGTCATCGACCTGCAGAAGGGCATCGTCCAACCCGGGGACGGCGGCGGCCCGTTCGCCGGCGCCGTCACGCGGGCGAGCCGGCTGGCCGCCGAATTCCGGCGGCACGAACTGCCGGTGATCCTGGTCAACGTGACCGGGCGCGCGCCCGGGCGCACCGAGACCGTACGGTCCCGTGGCGCAGCGATCCCGCCGGACGGCTGGGCCGACCTCGTCGACGAACTCGACGTCCGGCCGGGCGACCACCTGATCACCAAGCGGCGGCGCAGCGCGTTCCACGACACCGGTCTCGACACCCTGCTGCGGGATCTGGGCGCCACCCAGGTCGTGCTCGCCGGCATCTCCACCAGCTCGGGCGTCGAGTCGACCGCGCGCTCGGCCTCCGACCACGGCTACCACGTGGTGCTGGCCACCGACGCCATGGACGATCCCGACGCCGCCGCCCACCGGCACAGCGTCGAGCACGTCTTCCCCAAGCTCGGCGAGACCGCCACCTCCGCCGACGTCGCCGCGATGGTGGAGGCGACCCGATGACGCTGCTCGGCCGCCTCCTCCGCAACCGCAGGTCGGGCGCGACCCACCTGGCCTGGAACCTGCCCAACCTCCAGGGCCCCGAACAACTCGCCGTCACCAGCGCGCACTTCGGCGATGGCGAGACGATGCCGCGGGAGACCGGTGCGAAGAACATCGGCGGCGACAACCTCTCGCCCCAGCTGTCCTGGACCGCGCCGCCCTCCGGCACCGTCCAACTCCTGCTGGTCGTCGAGGACATCGACGTCCCCATGGCCAAGCCCGCCGTGCACTGCGTCGCCCTCATCGACCCGGCCGCCGGCGAGCTCGGCGCAGGCGCCCTCGCCGCGCGGCGGCCCGCCGCCGGGGTGCGGGTGCTGCGCGCCACCATCGGCCGCGGCTACCACGGTCCCGGGCCGATCAAGGGTCACGGGCCGCACCGCTACGTCTTCCAACTGTTCGCGCTCGGGGCGCCGTTGGATGAAGCAGCCGGCACGGTACCGGTGGACCGGGCGCGGCCGCGCACCCTCCTGCCCGCCGTCACCGCACCCGTTCTCGCCCGCGGCCGGCTGACCGGCGTCTACGAACGCTGACCCGCACGGCACCCCGGGTCCCGTCCCGGCCCCGGCGCTCGAAGCGAGGCCGGGGCAGGGCGGGGCAGGGCCGGCGGGCGCAGCTGCCGAAGCGGGGCGCTACCGGGAGCCGATCGCGGCGAGCCACGCGTCGACGGAGAGCACGTCCCCCCACAGCGGGAAGAGGTTCTCGGTGACCACCCGGTGGAGTTCCGGGTCGGTGTCGAGGCACGCGTCCGCGAGGACGGTGAGCCCGAGGTCGAGGTCGATCGCGCGGCACGCGGTGGACAGCACCACCGCGCTGGTGGCGATGCCGGCGAGCACGAGGTGGTCGATGTCGCGCGCCCTGAGCACCAGGTCGAGGTCACTGCCCGAGAACGCGCTCGCCCTGCGCTTAGCCACCACCACCTCGCCGGGCTCCGGCGCGACGTCGGGGTGGATCTCGGTGCCGGGCGCCCCCTCGGCGAACAGGCCGGCCCGCACCACGGTGGCCATGACCTTGCTGCGGGCACTGGCCCGCGGGTCGCCCGCCGGCAACCGCATCACCACGTAGATCACCGGAACCCCCGCCGCGCGGGCGCCGTCGATCGCTCGCCGCAGCCGCGGGAGGTAGCCCGCCCCGCTGCCGGCGCTGTCGGCGACGCCGACGATGTCCACGACGTCCCGCTGGACGTCCATCACGAGCAGCGCGCTGCCGGCCATGTCCGACCTCCTCCGTACCACTGGAAACCTGCGAACCCTGCGAACCCCTGTTGAACACGGTCGAGTATGGAGTCCCCGCGCCCCCGTCCGCGCGCCGTTTCCGTCTCGGGTCCCCTGATCGACGCCCGGTTGGCCAAAACGATTCAACCAAGGACGGGATCGTGAACTCCCTGGTGGCGGCCCTTCGGCGCAGGGCCCACCTTCGGAGACCTCCACCCGATGAACCGTTCAACCCGGTTCCGATCCTGTGGAGTTGGCTGCGGGCCTGCGAGGAGTATTGACGAGGCAATCGGTGTGTGATTTCTTTCGGGATTGCGGCGCCCTGGCGTTCGTTCACGTTCTTGTTTGCTGATTTCTGTTCAGTTGCCACTCCGTTGAACCGTGTTGCCACGGCCCTCCCTCGCCCACGGACCGGAAGTCCGTCCGTCGGAGGTCCGTGCATCCCTGAAGCAGTCCGATACGTGACGATCCCGGGAGGGGAGACGCATGCGTGAAAACCTTTCCAATGGTTCGGCGGCGCGAACTCCCGAGCGCCCGCGGCATCGCCGCGCACCGGTCCGCCCGGGTCACGCATCAGCCACTCCCAGCTATCCACCAAGGAGAGCCTGTGTCCCTGTCCCGCCGTACGTTCGCGGCGCTCACCGGGGCGGCGACCGCCTCGCTGGCCCTGCCGCACAGTGCCGGAGCCGCCACCCCCGGCTCCGCCGTGTCCCCGGCCGTCCGCCCGCAGGCCGGGCCGTCCGGCGCGACCCACACCGTCACCTTCGACCGGTACTCCCTGATCGTCGACGGTGAGCGGGTGCCCCTGTGGTCCGGTGAGGTCCACCCGTTCCGGCTGCCGAGCCCGTCGCTGTGGCGGGACATCCTGCAGAAGCTGGCCGCGAGCGGCTACAACGCGGTGTCGATCTACGCCAGTTGGAACTACCACTCGCCCGCGCCGGGCACCTACGACTTCACCGGCGTGCGCGACATCGGGCGCTTCCTGGACATGGCCGCCGAGGAGGGGCTGTACGTGATCGTACGGCCGGGGCCGTACATCAACGGCGAGACGGACGCGGGCGGTTACCCGGGCTGGCTGACGGCGACCACCGGCCGCGCCCGCACCAACGACCCCACCTACCTGGGGTACGCCGACGAGTGGCTCACCGCGCTGAACGCGGAGGTCGCCCCGCGCCAGTACAGCGGGGGCGGCGGCACCGTCGTGCTCTACCAGCTGGAGAACGAGTACGCCTCGTTCGTCACCAGCGCGACGGGCAAGGACTACATGGCGCACCTGTACGCGAAGGTGCGGTCGGACGGCATCGAGGTGCCGCTGTTCCACAACGACAAGGGCCGCAACGGCTACTGGGTCCCGGGCAGTTTCGACACCGGCGGGGAGACCGGCCGGTACCTGTACGCGTTCGACGGCTACCCCTCGGCCAGCGGGAACCCGCCGGACTGGGGCGTCTTCGGCACCGGCGGCGCCACGGGCGGCTCCACCGCCAGCCCCGACACCCCCGGTTTCATGGCGGAGTTCGGCGGCGGCTGGTTCGACTGCTGGGGCGGCGCGGAGTTCGCCGGCCAGGGGTACGCCGGCTCCCGGGCCGCCCGCAACGCGGCCTACGAGCGGCGGTTCTACCTGACGAACCTCGCCAACGGCATCAGGATCCACAACGTCTACATGACGTTCGGCGGCACCTCGTGGGGCTGGCTGCCCGCCCCCGTCGTCTACACCTCCTACGACTACGGGGCGGCGATCGACGAGGCCCGCAACCTGACCGACAAGGTCACCCCGATGAAGCAGATCGGGTCGCTGCTCTCGGCGTTCCCCGACCTCGCCGAACTCGACCGGGCGGCGGACACGGCCGCGAGCAGCACGTCGGTGCACGTCTACCACCTGTCCAACTCCGACCGCGGCTCGCACCTGTACCTGCTGCGCAACGACACCACGAAGGACGCCTTCTGCACGCTGCCGGTCGACACGGCGGCCGGCCCGCTCACCGTCCCGGCCGCGGCCGGCGGGCTCAAGGTGAGCGCCAAGGACGGCACCATGCTCGCCACCAACCTCTCGCTGGGGAGACGGGCGCTGCTCTACGCGACCGCGCAGCCGATGTGGCGGGCCTCCGGCGACGCCCAGGACATCGCGGTGTTCACCGGCCGGCCCGGTGACCCGGTGGAGATCGTGCTGCTCAGCCAGTCCGCGCCCCGCGTCAGCGTCACGTCCGGCGCCGCCGACACGGCGTACGACACGGCCGCCGGCACCCTGCGGATCAACGCCGTGCTCGACGGGCTCACGGTGGTCCGGCTCGACGGCGGCGGCTACGCGACCCCCCTCGTGGTCGTCCTCGCCGACGACGCCGCCGCGGCCACGCTGTGGCCGCGCGACACCGACGCCGGCTCCGTGCTCGTCAGCGGCCCCGCCCTGGTGCGCGGCGTCCGCGTCACCGGCCGCAGCGTGCACCTCACCGGCGACACCACCGCGCCGAGCGACCTGCGGGTGTGGTCGGACGGGCCCATCGCCGCGGTGGAGTGGAACGGCAAGGGCGTCGCGGTGTCCGCGACGCGCGACGGCAGCCTCCTGGCCCGCAAGCCGCTGCCCGGGCCCGGCGCCGTGCCGCTCCCGGTCCTGAAGGGCTGGCGGTACGCCGCGGAGAACCCGGAATCGGACCCGCGGTTCGACGACAGCGCCTGGCGCACCTGCGACCTGACGACCAGTCACAGCACCACCGCGCTCCCGGCCGGGCAGCCGGCCGTCCTGTTCGCGGACGACTACGGCTTCCACTACGGCGACGTGTGGTACCGGGCCGAGGTGGCCGACGCCGCGACGGCCGAGGACATCGTCCTGTCCTACCAGACCGGTACCCTCGGGCTGCTGATGGCCTGGTGGGACGGCCGCCCCCTGGGCACCCACCGCATGCCGGTCCCCACCCTTGCGCAGGCGACGACCGGAACCTGGTCCGCCACCGCGCAGTTCGGCGTGCCGGAGGATCTGCGCGGCGACGGGCCGCACACCCTGGCCCTGCTCGTCCGCCGCATGGCGCACGACGAGGACGGCGGCGCCAACGACGGCTTCAAGTCCGCCCGGGGCCTGACCGCCGCGACGCTGGACGGCGCGCCGCTGACCTGGCGCATCCAGGGCGCCACCGGGGACGACACCGCGCGCGGTCCGCTCAACACCGGCGGCCTGTACGGGGAGCGCGCGGGCTGGCACCTGCCGGGCTTCCCCGACCGCGACTGGGCCGCGGTCACGCTGCCGTACACCGACACCCGGCAGGGCGTGGCCTGGTACCGCAGCGGGTTCACCCTCGCCGTCGACCCGGGGACCGACGCCTCGATCGGCCTGACGTTCACCGACGACCCCGCCCGGGCGTACCGCGTGCAGATCTTCCTCAACGGCTGGAACATCGGCCAGTACGCCAACGACGTCGGCCCGCAGCACACCTTCGTCCTGCCCAACGGCATCCTGCGCACCCGGGGCGCGAACACCCTGGCGCTGGCGGTGCTCAGCGACGGCAGCGGACCGGCCGGCCCGGCGCTGCCGGCGCTCACCCTCCTCGGCGCCGCCGCCGGCGGCACCCCGGTGGAGGACGTCGCGTCCCCGGGCTACCGGCCGGCCGGCAAGGACCACCGGTCCTGACCGCACGGCAGAACTCCCGGTGGAGCGCCCGACCCCAGTGAAGGGGTCGGGCGCTCCACCGGGAGCGGGGTGGCGGACCGGCCGGCGCGACGGGGCCGGCCGTCACATGGGCGACCCCCCGGTCACCCGGATCTCCTCGGCGGTGCCGTCGGGGAAGACGACCCGGACGGCGCCGTCGGCGGTGAGGGTGGCGCGCGTGCCCGTACGCAGGGCCGCGCGGTCCCGTGCCACCGACGGGTCGGCGGTCAGGACGACGAGGCTCGCCAGGATCCGGATCCCGCCGGGGTGGCGGGCGGTGAGCAGCGGGGTCGCCGAGTGCTGGCCGTAGGCGTTGTGGCCGCGGGCCGAGGCCACCGCGCTGCGGCAGGAGGCGTCGGCCTCCTCCCAGCCGAGCAGCGCCACCAGGGCGCTGGTCAGGCCGTCCTGGCGGTGCGCGACGGCCCATCCGGTGCCGCTCTCCGCGACGGGGACGGCGCGGTCGTCGGCCACCGCCCACCCGCCTTCGCGGACCCGGGCGCCCGCGGGTGCCTCGACCCGGTGGATGCGCACCTCCCAGGGGCCGTGGGCGACGCTGGCGGTCGTGATCCGCGCGTACCCGCCCCCTCCCGTGGCCGGGCGGGTGTGCCAGGACGCGGCGCGCCGGCCCTCCGCGAAGAGGCGGTGGATGCGGCCGCGGACCGAGGGGCCGGGCACGTCGAGCAGCGCGATCTGGTTGTCCGGGCCCGGGAGTTCGCCGCCGGGCGGTGTCTCCGGCGCGGTGGCGGTGGAGTAGGCGAAGCGGGTGTAGTGCGGGTCGTCCAGGGCGGGGGAGGTGGGCGACTGGTGGTCGCTGCCGTGGTTGACCAGGCGGACGATGCCGTCCGACGCCGTGGAGTGCAGCAGCCAACCCGGCCCGGGCAGCGCCAGGTGGCGGTCCGCGGTGTCGACCGGGCTGGGCTCCTCCCGCGCGGTCCACACCGGGTGGTCGGGGGGCAGCAGCAGGCCGAGGAACGCCTTGTTGGCCCAGTAGGGCGACGCGGGCCCGGAGTACGCCTGGGTGACCGGCAGGTAGGGCCGATACCAGCCCAGCCGTAGCAGTCCCTCGTCGTCGGGCACGCCGCGCTCGGCGAAGTGCCGGAGGGTGCCCGACGCCAGCCGGCGGGTCCGGCCCGGCGGCAGCGGGGTGGCGTCCGCGAGGACACCCGCCCACAGCGGGGCGGCCGCCGCGAAACGGTAGGTGAGGGAGCGGCCCTGGTGGATGGGCGCGCCGTCGGCGCCGAAGAAGTACTGGTGCGTGGACAGGAAGCGCCGCAGCCGCTCGCGATGGGTGGCCACCAGCATGCCGTCCGCGCGGGGCCCGGCGATGCGGGCCCACAGCACCGGATAGAGGTGCAGGGTCCAGGCGTTGTAGTAGTCGAACTTCTGCCCGTCGCCGTCGGTGTACCAGCCGTCCCCGCGATACCAGTCGTCCAGCCGGGACAGGCCCGCGTCGATCTCCTCGCGGCGGTGCGGTGCGCCGATCGAGGCCAGGAACTCCTCGGTGACGACCTGGAACAGGCGCCAGTTGGAGTCGTTGGGCCGGGCGCCCACGAAACCGCCGAGCCAGCCGGCGACGCGCTGGCGCACCGGGTCGGGGAGGGTGTCCCAGAGCCACGGCCGCGTCTCGTGCAGGGCGATGGCGATGGCCGCGGCCTCGACCATGGACTGCGCGCGGTCGGTGATGGGGGGCCAGTGCTCGGGGTCGGCGGGGTCGGTTCCCGCGGCGAGCCCGGCGGCGTAGCGGTCGACGAGGTCGCGGATGCGGGTGCTGCCGGGTTCGTCCCGGCCGCGGGCCCCGGCGATGCGGCAGGCGGCCAGCGTGAAGGACCGGGCGTAGCCCTCGAGTCCGTCCGACCGGTGGCCGGAGTGGCTGGTCCGCCCCGGCAGCCGGTACTGGGCCCTGCCGGGTGAGGCGTAGGGCAGCAGCGCGTCCAGCATGCGGTCGGCGGCGGCCTCCCAGTGGGCCCGGGTGTAGCCGGTGTACGGCGACAACTCGGGGTCGTCGGGGGGTTGCTGCGGGGAATCGGCCAGGAGGTTCGGCGCGGTCATGCCGGTTCGGGCCCTTTCATGGGGTGCGCTCCGGTGGGGGCGCGGCGACGCTTTCGCGTACGACGATGTGAGTGCCGAGCACGTGACGGCTGCTCGGGGAGTCCTGCGGCGTGCGCAGGGCGATGCGCACGGCCTCACGGCCCAGCTCCTCCGCGGGGGTGCGGACCGTGGTCAGCGGCGGGTTGAAGTCCGCCGCCAGGGGGATGTCGTTGTAGCCGACGACGGAGATGTCGTCCGGGACGCGCAGGCCCGCGTCGGCGATGGCGCGCAGGGCGCCGGCGGCGACCATGTCGTCCCCGGCGAACACGGCGGTGAAGTCCCGTCGGCGCTTGAGGAGTTCGGCCATCGCGCGCTCGCCGCCCTCCCGGCCCAGGCCGGAGTCGATGACGTGCGCGGCCTCGGGGGGCAGCCGGTGCTCGGCCAGCGCGGCCCGGTAGCCGGCGACCCGGGCGTCCAGGGCGGTGTTGCCCGGGAGGCCGCCGAGGAAGACGATCCTCCGGTGGCCGGCGGACAGCAGGTGGCCGGTGATGGCGCGGGCGCCCGCCTCGTTGTCGAACTCGACCACCAGGGCGGGGATGTCGGGGCCGGGCGCCGGACGCCCGCACAGCACGAGCCGGGCGCCGGAGGCGTTCAGGGCCTGCGCGTACTGCGCGACGCGCCCGCGGTAGGTGTCGTCCTCGACGACACCGCCGACCAGGATCACCAGGCGGGCGCCCTCCTCCCGCATGAGCTGGACGAACTCCAGCTCGCGCTGCGGCTCGCCGCCGGTCGTGCCGACCAGGCACAGCCAGCCGTGGGCGGCGGCCTCCGCCTCCACCCCCTCGGCGACGTGCGCGTAGAAGGGGCTGGTGACCTGGCGCACCAGGACGGCGACCATCTTGCGGCCGCCGCCGACCAGCGCGCGGGCGTGGGCGTTCGCCACGTAGTCGAGGGCCTGCGCGGCACGCAGCACTCGCGTCCGGGTCGCCTGCGGCACCGCGTAGTTGCCGCTGAGCACCCGGGACGCGGTGGCCACGGACACACCCGCCCGCTCCGCCACGTCCCGGATGGTGACCCGCCGATTCGCCGCCATGTCGCTCCTGTTCTCCAGCCCCGTTGCCGTGTACGCCATCACCGCCTCACGTGTTCGCGGCGTGTTCCTTGGCGTACTCCTCGGCCATTCTGTCGCCGCCGCCGGAGCGCCACTTGCTGATGGCGCCGTCCAGCGCGGACAGCGACGCGCGCCCGGCGATGACGGAGGTGATGGTGTCGTCCATGTCGGCCTTGAGGGTGGTGCCCTGGGCGTTGAAGGTGGCGGACTGCAGCCCGAACGAGGCGTCGCGGATGGCGACCGGCACCACCTTCTGCTGCCAGGCGTGCAGGGTCCGCGTCGCCTCGGGGAAGCCCGGGACGAAGAGCACCTGGGGGCCCTCGGCCAGGTAGCGGAAGGGCAGGTTGGTGATGTTCTCGACCTGCCCGAGCTCGGTGGTCTGCGGCGAGCCGTCCGTCCCGCGGGTGAAGTGCACGCCCTCCACGCCGAAGTGGGTCAGCTCGTACTCCTTGGTGCCGAACGGCGCGGCCAGGTAGTCCAGGACGCGCAGCAGCAACTGGATGCGCTCCTTGGGGGCCTTCTTGAGGATCGTGTACCCGAAGGACCTGCGGGCCGCGACGACGCCGCCGGGCGTCCCGTCGACCGCGTACGGCAGCGCGGGCGCCGGCGTCAGCAGGCCCTTGGAATCGGGGTACAGGGCCGTGTAGTTGCCGAAGCCGTTCTGCAGCGAGCCGATCGTCCCGTTCAGCAGCAGCGTGTAGGCGTCCGCGGTGGACAGCGACGTGGAGTCGGGGTGGTAGTAACCGGCCTTGCGCAGCTGCGCCTGGTAGGCGACCGCCGCCTTGAAGCGCTCGTCGGTGTAGCCGGGGTGGAAGGCGCCCTTGCCGTCCACGGCCCAGCCCTGCGGCGCGTTGTGCGCCGCGGAGTGCACGTTGTTGTTGAAGTCGGAGCCCTTCGCGGACCCGAGTGCGTACTTCTTGCCGTGGGTCGCCTTCCTCGCGACGGCGGTGAAGTCCTGCGCGGTCCAGCCGTCGTGCATGCCGGCGGCGGTGAAGTCGCCCTGGTTGAGCCACAGCGTCGAACCCGGGATCGGCCGCTCCAGCGGGATGCCGTGGATCCGGCCGCCGATGCGGCCCATGTCCTGCCACGCCTGGGTGGGGATGCCGGCCAGGTTCGGATAGTCCGCGACGGCGGCGCCGGACAGGTACGGGGTCAGGTCCTGCGCCCTGACCTGGACGAACTGCGCCTCGCGCGGCAGGACGAAGCCGGAGAACATGTTGATGACGTCCGGGAGCGAACCGGGGTCGCCGGCCATGACCGTGGCCATCTTCGTCTGGTAGTCGTCGGTCGGGATGACGGTGTACTCGATCTTGACGCCGAGGGCCTTCTCGACGGCCTTCCAGTACTGGTTGCCCGCCTCGGGCTTCGGCGGCGTGCCGAAGGTGACGGACATGACCTTGATCGTGCTGCCGTCGCCCGGGGTGTGGGAGACCGAGCCGACGAGGTGCGAGGGGTAGGAGGTGAAGCCGGCCTGCACGCCCGCGCCGGTCGGCGCCAGATCCGGAGCCGGTCCGGAGGCAGCGTGGTAGGTGGGCCAGGGAGCGAGCTTCTTCCCCGCGTTGGACACGTTGCCGCCGGCCGCCGAGGAGGAGGTGCAGGCAGAGAGCAGCCCGGGAACGGAGGCCGCGGCACCGGTCGCGGCGAGGGAGCGCAGCAGTGTGCGCCGGGACATTCTGGACATGAGCGGATGGCCTTTCGAGGGAGTGCGGCCGGGACAGGGGCGTCAGCTCTTGATGGCGCCGGTGAGTACGCCCTTGGTGAAGTACTTCTGGAGGAAGGGGTAAGCGAGCAGGATCGGCACCGTGGCGAGGACCACGACGGCCATCTGGATCGTCTGCGGCGCGTTCACAGCGCCGTCGCCCAGCGTGGTGTCGGTCAGGCCGGTGCCGGCCACGACGTAGGTGCGCAGCACCTGTTGCAGCGGCCAGTGGTCGCTGTTGAGGTAGAGCGAGGCGTAGAACCAGGAGTTCCAGTACGACACCGCGTAGAACAGGCCGACCACGGCCAGGGCTGCCTTGGACAGCGGCAGCACGATCGACCACAGCACCCGCAGGTCGCCGGCGCCGTCGAGCCGCGCCGCCTCGTACAGTTCCTCCGGAATCCCCTGGAAGAAGCCGCGCAGCACGATCAGGTTGAAGACGTTGACCAGCAGCGGGAGGATCAGCGAGGAGTAACTGTTGAGCAGGCCCAGGTTCTTGACCAGCAGGAAGCTGGGGATCATGCCGGGCGGGAAGAGGAAGGTGAACAGGATCAGCAGCAGCACCGGCCTGCCACCGGCCACCCGCGGGCGGGCCAGCGCGTAGGCGAGCGTCACCGTGCAGAGCAGGCTCAGCAGGGTCCCCACCAGGGTGACGCCGAGACTGACGCCGAGGGCGTGGGTGACGATGCCGCCCTGGAGGATGTCGTGGTAGGCCCGCAGCGTGGGGTGCTGCGGCCACAGCACCCAGCCGCCGTTCGCCACCACCTCCCGCTGCGAGGCCAGCGAGGTGGACACGACGACGAGGAAGGGCACGCACACCAGCGCGACGACGGTGACCAGGGCCACGGCCTTGGCGGACTGGGTGACGGGCTTCGGCTTCTCCATCCAGCCGGGCCGTACGGAGGCGCTCACCGGTACACCCCCTGCTCGCCGAGCCGGTGCGCGATCTTGTTGGCGGTGTAGACGAGCACCGCGCCGACCACGCCCTTGAACAGGCCCGCGGCGACGGCCAGTCCGTAGTCGCCCCCGACGATGCCCTTGTAGTAGACGAACGTGTCGATGACCTCCGCGGCCTGCGGGCCGACCGCGTCGCGCTGAAGCAGCATCTGCTCGAAGCCCACGGAGAGGATGTCGCCCAGGCGCATGATGAGCAGCAGGACGACCACCGGGCGGATGGCCGGCAGCGTGACGTGCCAGAAGCGCCGCCAGGGCCCGGCCCCGTCGATCGCGGCGGCCTCGTACTGCTGCTCGTCGACCTGGGACAGCGCGGCGAGGAAGATGATGGTGCCCCAGCCGGTGTCCTTCCAGATCACCTGGGCGATGAGGAGCGGCTTGAACGCGTCGGGGTTCCCGATGATGTCGACCGTGTGCAGGCCGGCGTCGCCGAGGTACCCGTTGAGCATGCCGGTGCCGCCCAGTACCTGCTGGAACATCGCCACCACGATGACCCACGAGATGAAGTGCGGCAGGTAGACCACCGACTGCACGAACCGCCGCACCGTGCTCCACGTCAGGCTGTGCAGCAGCAGCGCGAGGGCCAGCGGGACCGGGAAGTAGAAGACCAGCTGGAGCAGTGCGATCCAGGCGGTGTTGAACGCCGCGTGCCAGAACGCGCTGTCCTGGAAGAGCTGCTGGAAGTTGCCGAGTCCGGTCCACGGGCTGCCCCACAGGCCGGCGAACGGCACGTAGTCCTTGAACGCGACGACGTTGACGATCAGCGCGCCGTACTGGAAGACCAGGAAGTAGGCCAGGCCCGGCACCATCAGCAGGAACAGCGTCCAACTGCGCCGTCGATGAAAACCTTTTCTTCTGCTCGGAGGCCCTGGACGTCGGCCGCGACGGTCCGCTACCGGCGTCTCTCCAGGGATCTCCCGCATCAGCGCCGCCACGGCGCCTCCTCACCATCGGGTGCTGGGTGAGCGGTAGTTAAAACGTTTCCACGCCGTGAGTCAACGGATCCGACGCAACTCGGCATCGCGAAGCGTGAGTTGGGGTGCGATGCGCCGGGATTCTGCTGGTTTGACGATGAATCGGTTCACCTCGATGCGGTCACGCGGCCGAGAATCACCGCCCGCAGCGGGTCGGAGGCGAGGAGCGGCCGGCGCCGCCTGTGTGTCCGGATCCGGATCCATCGTCCCTCCGCGCCAACTGGACGCGGAATAAGCGCAGTTCAGGGACTCCGTGAGAGCAGTGCGTCCGTGCGGGCCATATGTCGTGGCGGATTCGCGGACTCTGCGCGATCCCTTGACACGGTTCCGCGCGGGCTTTAGAACGATTCATCGACCGGGCTCTGTCGGACGCAGGCCCGCTCCGCTCTCCGCCGTGGAGGGCCCGCTGCCGTCCACCGCGGCACGTCGCCGGCTCTCCGGCCCGTCGCGCATCGCTCCCGCGCCCTTTCACCCGCTTCACCCGCGCAGTTCTGACCTGACTGGAGGCTGCCCATGCCTGAGGGGTCCCCGCTCAACCGACGTACGTTTCTCGGCGGCGCATCCGTCGCCGCGGCGGCTCTCGCCCTCGGCTCCAACGGCAGGGCGGCGGCCGCGGCCGGCCCGCCGCCGGACGGCGCGCCCGCCGGTGCGCCGGGTCCCGCGCAGGGGGTGGACATGCACTGGGTGGACGGCCGGCCCGCCGCCACGACCGGCACCGCGTGGGGCGTCCCCTGGCCGAAGGGCCAGGTCGCCGCCGGTTCCGGGTTCGCGCTGCGCGACAGCGGCGGCGACCAGGTGCCCGTGCAGTCCTGGCCGCTGGCCTACTGGCCCGACGGCACGCTGAAGTGGACGGGGCACGCGGTGACCGCCGCCACGCTCGCCGACGGCTACCACCTCGCCCCGGGCGCGCCGGCCGCCCCGGAGCAGGCGGTGACCGCGACGCGCAAGGGCGACGAGATCCGGCTGGCCAACGGCGTGCTGGACATCCGCATCGCGGGCAGCGGCCCGGTCGCCATCCGCTCGATCCGCCGGGCCGGCCACACCACCGCCACCGGCGGCCGCCTGGTGCTCCTGCTGCAGGACCGGCCCGACGACGGGGACGGCCCGCGGCGCACCGCGTGGAGCGGGGTCGTGGAGAGCGCCGAGATCGAGCAGTCGGGTCCGGTCCGCGCCGTGGTCAGGCTCACCGGCCGCTACCGGCAGGACACGTCGAAGAAGTACGGCGCCGGCCGCCGCGCGATCCTGCCCTGGACGATGCGCGTGTACGTCGGCGCCGGCGAGGAGTCGCTGCGCGTCATGCACCAGTTTGTCTGGGACGGCGACCCGTCCAAGGACTTCGTCAGGGGCCTGGGACTGCGGCTGGACGTGCCGATGAGCGACCGGCCCTACGACCGGCACATCCGCTTCGCCGGCCCGGACAAGGGGGTCTGGGGCGAGTCCGTCGTCGGGCTGACCGGCCTGCGTCGCGACACCGGGGCGGCGGTGCGCGCCGCCCAGGTCGCCGGCACCGCGACACCCCCGGTCTCCACCTGGGACACCACTGTGCAGGCCGAATGGCAGGACCTCCCTCAGTGGGGCGACTTCTCCCTGGTGCAGCACTCGGCGGCGCAGTGCGCGGTGTGGAAGCGCACCTCGGACAAGGCCGCCTGGCTGAAGCACGCCGGCTTCGCCGACCGCGCGCCCGGTTTCGGGTACGCCGGAGGCATCAGCGGCGGGCTCGGGTTCGGGGTGCGGGACTTCTGGCAGCAGTTCCCCCGCGCCCTGGACGTCACCGGCGCGGCCGGCGACACCGCGGCGGTCACCCTGTGGTCCTGGTCGCCGCACGGCGAGGTGATGGACCTGCGGGCCTACGACGCGGCCGGCCACGGCCTCGACCTGGCCTACGAGGACGACCGCTACGGCTACGGGCTCTCCACCGGCATGGCCCGGTCCACCGACATGCAGCTGTGGGCGCTGGAGAGCACCCCGGCCCGGGACGACGTGGCCGTCATGGCCGGCGCGCTCGCCTCCCGCGCGCAACTGGTCACCGACCCGACGACGTACCACGGCGCGGGCGTGTTCGGCCGGTGGAGCCTGCCCGACCGCAGCACCCCGGCCCGCGCCCACCTGGAGGACCGCGTCGCCGGCAGCGTCGCGTTCTACGCCGGCGAGGTGGAGCAGCGCCGGTGGTACGGCTTCTGGGACTACGGCGACATCATGCACACCTACGACAGCGACCGGCACACCTGGCGCTACGACATCGGCGGTTACGCCTGGGACAACGCGGAACTCGGCTCGGACGCAGGGTTCTGGTACCAGTTCCTCAGGACGGGGGACCCGCAGACCTTCCACCTCGCCCGGGCGATGACCCGGCACGTCACCGAGACGGACATGATCCGCACCGGACCGTTCGCCGGACTCGGTTCGCGCCACGACGTGCAGCACTTCGCCGACGGCGGCAAGGAGCCGCGCGTCTCGGAGGCCTACACCAAGCGGTTCATGTACTACCTGACCGCGGACGAGTTCGTCGGGGACGCCCTGCGGGTGCCGTTGCAGCTGGACACCACCCTCCTGACGTACCCGCCGCTGCGCGACTACCTCGACCCTCCCGCCGGCGTGCCCACGGTGATCCGGATCGGCCCCGACTGGTATGCGCTGGTCAGCAACTGGCTCACCGAGTGGGAACGCACCGGAGACACCAAGTGGCGCGACCGCATCGCCACCGGCATGAAAGACATCGCGAAGCTGCCGGCCGGGCTGTTCACCGGCGAGCAGGGCGGCGCCGTCGGCTACGACCCCGCCACCGGTCAGATCAGCGACCTCGGGCTCGGCGGCGACTGGGGCAAGGTGAATCTGTCGATGGTCTTCTGCGGCGAGCAGATCATGTGGGAGACCACCGACCTGGTCGACGTCCCCGAATTCCGCGCCAAGCTGGTCGAGTTCTGCCGCTACGTGCAGGCACCCGCGGCGGAGATCACCGAGCACTTCGGCTTCAAGTTCACCACCAGTGCCCCCGGGGTCTTCTACTCGCGGATGACCGCCTGGGCCGGCGAGCAGACCGGCGAGCCGGCCGTCCAGCAGCGCGGCTGGGACGCGTTCCTGAACGAGAGCGGTGACGCGCCCTGGCCCGCCCCGGTGCACGTGGACGGATCCGCGGCCTTCACGAAGGTCGACGAGATGCCGCAGGCGGACTTCAGCACCAACGGGGTCGCGCAGGACAACCTCGCGATCATCGCGCTGCTCGCCGTCGCCCCGAACCAGGCCCCGTAACGACGCCTTCCGCTCGTCCGGACCGTTTCGCCCCGAGGAGGAAGCATGCACCGATCCACCCGATCCACCCGACGCACCCGGCTCGCGGCCGCCGCCGTGGTCGCCGCGGCGACCGCCGCCGTCCTGCCCGGCACCGCCGTCGCCGCCGCCGGACCTGCACCGGCCGGCAGCGTCGCCGAGCACTGCGCCCCCGGACCCGACGGCACCGGGCCGACCTGCTCGTTCGACGTGCCGCCCGGCGCCTACGACGTGCGGGTCACGCTCGGCAGCCGCACCGCCGCGGCCGACACCGGAATCGACGCCGAGGCCAACCGGACCGTCCTGGCGCCCGTCGCCACCCGCGCCGGACACCTCGACCACCGCACCCTGACGATCGACGTGCGCACCCCGGAGAGCATGCCCGACGGCCAGGAGGGCGACGGCACCCCGGGACTCCAGCTCCGGCTCACCGGCACGGCACCCGCGCTCGCCGCGGTCACGGTCGTGCCGCGCCCCGACGGCCCGAGGCTCTTCGTGATCAGCGACTCCACCGCCAGCGACTGGCTCAACACCGTCCAGCGCGGCTGGGCCCAGGAACTGCCGCAGTACTTCCGGGGCGGCATCGACGTGGCCAACTGGGCCGTCTCCGGTTCGAGCAGCGGGTCCTGGCTGGGCAACCCGAGGCTCTTCGCCACCCTCGCACCGCAACTCCGCCCGGGTGACGAGGTCTTCATCCAGCTCGCCCACAACGACAAGGACACGACCGAGGCCGACTACCGCGCCAACTACGCCGCCCTCATCGACGGTGTCCGCGCGCAGGGCGCCAAGCCGGTCCTGGTCACCCCGCCGGTGCGGCACCTCTTCGGCACCGACGGGAAGATCACCGCGACCGGGCGCATCGTCAACGGCCTCGGCGTGGACCTGCCCGCGGTCATGCGGGACATCGCCCGGCAGGACCGCCTGCCGCTGCTGGACCTCACGGCCGACAGCGAGGCGCTGATGGAGCGACTCGGCCCCGACGCCTCCTTCCCGCTCTACGCCGACCTGCCCGCCGGCCGCAGCCAGACGCACTTCAACGAGGGCGGCGCCACCACCATCGCCGGCCTGGTGGCCCGGGAGATCGCCGGTGCGCACCTGCCCGCCGCCGGATTCCTCCGCGACCGCCCGGCCGCATCCGGTGAGTGACGGCACGTCAGGTCGCGCCGGCGGCCCCGGAGCCCGCCCGGCCGGCAGAGAGGAGAAGCGATGACCCGGACCGTGGTGCTCGTCGGCGCCTCGGGCTACGGACGCACGTACCTGCGGGAGATCGCCACGCTGGAGGCCGCGGGAGCGGTCCGGCTGGCGGGCGTCTGCGACGTGTGCCCCCTGGACCCCGAGGGGCGGGCACTGGCGGGGGACCGGCCGTTCGACACCGACCTCGGCAGTCTCCTCGACCGGACCCGGCCGGACATCGGGATCGTGGCCACGCCCATCCACACCCACCTGCCGCTGGCCCGCCAGGTGCTCGCCGTGGGAGCCCACCTCCTCCTGGAGAAGCCGCCGCTGCCCACCGCGGACGACTGGCGTGCACTCGTCCGGCTCGCGCGGGAGTCCGGCCGCGTCTGCCAGACCGGGTTCCAGAGCCTCGGCTCGCACGCCGTCGCCCGGCTCGCGCAGCTGATGGCCGAGGGCCGGTTCGGACGCATCCGCGGCATCGGCGGCCACGGCGCCTGGTCCCGGACGAACGGCTACTACCGCAGGGCCCCGTGGGCGGGGCGGCGCGAGATCGACGGCACGCCCGTGGTCGACGGCGCTCTCACCAACCCCTTCGCCCACATGATCGCCACCGCCCTGCGCCTGGACGGGAGCACCGGCTGGGACGACGTCGACGCCATCGAGCTCGAACTGCTGCGCGCCCGCGACATCCAGGCCGACGACACCTCGTGCCTGCGGCTGCGCACGGCGCGCGGAACCGTCGTCACGGCGGCCGTGACGCTGTGCGCCGCGACCACCTCCGACCCGGTGCTCGTGGTGCAGGGCAGCTACGGCCACGCCACGCTCTCCTACACGCGGGACGTGCTGTCCGTCGGCAACCGGCGCGAGCACCACGGGCGGACCTCACCGCTGGCCAACCTGCTGGCCCACCTCGACGATCCGGGTGTCGCCCTGCAGTCGGACCTCGACTCCTGCGGGGCGTTCACGCGGGTGCTCGACGCCGTCCGCACGGCTCCGGACCCGCGCCCGATCCCCGCCGCGTGGCTCCGGCACGTCGGCGACGGCGACGCCGGCACGGTCTGCGTCCCCGGCGTCGAGGCCGCGGTGAAGGACGCGGCGGAGCGACTGTCCACCTTCGGTGCGCTCGGCATTCCCTGGGCCTGCGCACCCGCCTCCCCCCAGCAGGACCCGATCGGCGGGACTCGATGATGCGGAGTGACCGAATGAGACCATCACGAACTGCGACCCGCACGCTGCTGGGTTCGACGGTGCTGGTGAGCGTCCTCGCGCTCGTCGCCGATCCGGCGGCGGCCGGCGTCGCGGCGAGCGGCGCGCGGTACCCGGCGGCGGGCACCGTCCACTACGTCGCGCCGGCCGGCGACGACACCGCGGCCGGCACGCGCGACGCCCCGTGGGCGTCCATCGCCCACGCCGAGGCGGTGGCCCGGCCCGGCGACACCGTCTACTTCCGCGGCGGCACCTACACCTACACGCACGCGAACAGCACCTGCGCCGGCGAGACCGCGCGGGTCGACGCCGTCACCCTGGACAAGAGCGGAACCTCCGGCAGCCCGATCCGCTACTGGGCCTATCCGGGGGAGAAACCGGTCTTCGACTTCTCCGGTATGACCGACGACTGCCGGATCAAGGGCTTCGACGTCACCGGCAGCTGGATCCACCTCAAGGGCCTGGAGATCACCGGGGTGCCGCAGAACAACACCCTCAACCACGAGTCCTGGGGCGTCTGGAACTCCGGCAGCGACAACACCTTCGAACAGCTCGACGTCCACGACATCATGGGCCCGGGAGTGTTCCTCAACACCGGCGGCGGCAACCTCGTCGTCGACTCCGACTCGCACGACAACTACGACGCGAACAGCTCCAGTGGCCCGGGCACCAACGCGGACGGCTTCGGCGCCCACATCCCCGCGGGCAACGACGGCGACGTGTTCCGCGGGGACCGCTCCTGGAACAACTCCGACGACGGGTTCGACCTCATCAACGCCCTCTCCCCGGTGACCATCGAGTCGTCGTGGGCCTGGTCCAACGGCTACGTCCCCGGCACCACGACCGGGGCGGGCGACGGCAACGGGTTCAAGGCGGGCGGCTACGGCGGGAAGTACGTCACCGGCGGCGTCACGCACACGGTGCGCCAGTCCGTCGCCTTCGACAACAAGGCAGCGGGCTTCTACGCCAACCACCACACCGTGGCCGACGACTTCTTCAACGACACCGGCTACGGCAACCACCCCGACTTCAACATGCTGGGCGTCGCGCCCGACGGCACCGCGACGGGTCTGGGCACCCTGCGCAACGACGTCGCGTACACCGGCACCCTGACCTCCAACATGACCGGCACCGATGCCGCCTTCAACTCGTGGGACCTCGGCGTGCCGCTCTCGGACGCCCAGTTCCGGAGCGTGTCGACCACCGGCTGGGACGCGCCGAGGCGTCCGGACGGCAGCCTGCCCGACCTGCCGTACCTGCGCCCCGCCGCGCACAGCGACCTGATCGACCGGGGCACCGACGTCGGTCTCCCGTACGGGGGGAAGGCCCCGGACCTCGGCGCCTTCGAGGCCCACTGACCGACCCGGCTCCGGACGCCCCTCAACCCGCACCCCGAGGAGGAACGCCCCATGGCCGACCTGCCGTTCGCGATCCGCGACGACCCCGCGCACACGCGGCTCACCGTCACGGCCGCCGGCACCGATGTCGCCTGCTACGTGTACCGGCCCGACACACGCGTCGAGGAAGCCCCCAAGCCGTACGTCTTCCCGCTCGCCACGCTGTCCGGAGCCCCGCTCGGCGGCTACCGGCCCTGGGACCACCGCTGGCACAAGGGCCTGCAGATGACCTGGTCGTACGTGTCCGGGGAGAACTTCTGGGGCGGCCCGACCTTCGAGCGGGGCGCCGCCGGCGACGGCTACGTGTGGCGGCGGAACCACGGCCGGCAGGAGCACGTCGCCTTCGAGGCGTGGGGGAGCGCGGCGCCCGACGTGACGGTGCACCAGCGGCTGCGCTGGATCGCGTCCACGGGTGCGGCCTGGCTCGACGAGGCCCGCACGCTCCGCTTCCACGGTGCGGACGCCGCACGCGGCCTGTGGGCGATGGACTTCCGCACCACGCTGTCCAACACCCGTGGGGCCCCGCTGGTCCTCGGCAGCCCCACCACCCAGGGGCGCCCGAACGCCGGCTACACAGGCCTGTTCTGGAGGGGCCCGAGAGCCTGGACGGGAGCGGCGGTCGTCGCGGCGGGCGGCCGGCACGGCGAGGCGGTCATGGGGGAGCGGGCCGCGTGGGTGGCCGTCGCCGGTCCGCACGACGAGCGTGACGGGGGTGCCACCGTCCTCGCGTTCGCCGGGCACTCCTCCGCGCCCGGTCCGATCAGCTGGTTCGTGCGCAGCACGGCCTACGCGTGCCTCAACCCCTCACCGGCCTTCGACGCTCCCGTCGATCTGGAACCGGGGGCGTCCCTCGACCTGTCGCACCGCTTCGTGTTCGCCGACCGGATCCTGGACCGAAACGAACTGGAGCCGCTGGCGGCGGAGTTCGCACTCTGAGCCGAACGGGACCGGCGCGGCGGCGGATCGGGACCGGCGCCGCCGTCCACCGGGCCCGGCGTGACGTCCGTCCGCTGCCGCAGTGTTGGGGGCACGAGGGCGCGCCGTAGGGTGGACGGAGGTTCCCGGCGTGGTGGAGGGGTGGGCGATGGAGATCGTCGAGCACGCGGTGACGGCGCCCTGGGAAGGGGTACTGCTGGAGCCGGCCGAGAGTCCCGGCGCGGGCGTGGTCGTGCTGTCCGGGTCGAGCGGCCGGGTGGAGCGGCAGCGCGCGCGTCTCTTCGCCGAGCAGGGCTTCCTGGCGCTGGCCATCCGCTGGTTCGGGGGGCCGGGGCAGCCGCCGGGGATCTGCGAGGTGCCGCTGGAGACCTTCGTCGCGGCCGTGGACCTGCTGCGCGCGCACGGAGCCGCGCGCATCGGCATGCTCGGCGTGTCCAAGGGCGCCGAGGCGGCGCTGCTGACCGCCGTGCACGAGCCACGGGTGGACCTGGTGGCCGCCCTGTCCCCGACGTCGCGGGTCTGGAGCAACGTCGGGCCGGGTGCGGACGGGCGGGACCGTCCGCACCGGTCGTCGTGGACCTGGCGCGGGCGCCCGCTGCCCTTCGTCCCCGGCGACGACACCTGGCAGCCCGCCGAGCAGGACGGCGGGCCGGTGGCGATCCGCGGCTGGTACGAGCGCAGCGAGCGGACCTTCGCCGCGCGCCTGGACGCCGCCGCGATCGCGGTGGAGAAGGCCCGCGCCGACATCCTGCTGGTCGCCGGCGCCGGCGCCGACGACGCGATGTGGCCGTCCCTGCGCTACGCACGGGAGTTGGCCGCGCGACGGCACGCGGCGGGTGTCCCGGTGGAGGTGGTGACCCGGGAGGACGCGGGGCACCGGCCGCGGTTCCCCGGTGAGGGCCGCGCCGCGCCCTCGGCGGAGTTCCGCTACGGCGGCACGGCCGACGGCGACGCCCGGCTGGGCCGGGCCGCCTGGGACCTCCTCCTCGACCGGCTGCGTCCGGCGGCGGGGGTTCCGCTCACCCCAGCCCGGTGATGATGCCGGCCACGTCCCGTGGCCGCGACAGGAACGGGTGGTGGCCCGTCGCGAGCTCGACGACGCGGTCCGCGCGGCGGGCGAACCCGCGTTGCGCCGCCGCCGGCGTGCCCCGGTCCTCGGCGCAGACCACGTAGGTGGTCGGCAGGTCGTGCCACGCCGCCGCGCGCACGGGCTGCACGGTCACGGCCAGCGTCTGCCGGACCAGATGGGCCGCCGCGTCGCGGACGACGTCCGGCGGGCAGTCCTGGGCGAAGGTCTCGGCGAACAGCTCGGGCCGGGCGCCGAACGTGCCGCCGTCCGGGTCGAAGTCCAGGAACGGCGGCGGCTCCGGGGCGCCGAACGTCGACAGCGACTCGCCGGGCTCGGGCAGGTAGCTCGACACCAGCACCAGGTGGCGCACCGCCCCGACGCCCAGCGCCGCCTCGGCGGTGACGATCCCGCCGTAGCTGTGCGCCACCACCACGGTCGGCTCGTCCGTCCCGGCCAGGACGGCGCGCACCGAGGCGACGTCCTCGGCCAGCCCGGGCCCCCGCGGTCCGGCCGGCCGGTCGCCCTCGCCGCAGCTCGGCAGCGCGGGGGCGGCGCTGCCGATGCCCTGCTCCCGCAGGACCGCCGCAGTCGGGTGCCACCACCACGATCCGTCCCGCACGCACGCCCCGTGCACGAAGACGACACGCATCTCTTCCTCCTTGATCCGGCTGCCCTGCTCCTTCCGATCCACGGTAGACGTACCGTCCATTACGTGAAAAAGTGCCGTGATGGGACGGCACCGGCAACCCGAGATCCGCGACCGCATCCTCGATGCCTGCGTGGACCACGCGCTCGCGCACGGGCTGCCCGCCCGGCTCGAGCCGCTCGCGGTGGCGTCGGGCACCTCGACCCGCATGCTGATCTACCACTTCGGGACCCGGGACGCGCTGCTGCGGGAGATCCTGGGGCGGGCGCGGCGGCGCCAGCGCGAGGTCTTCGGCGCGCTCGTCGCCCCCCGGCCGGACGAGCCCTACCCGGACACCCTGCGACGCGCCTGGCGGGTCATGACCGGCCCGGTCGGCCGGCCCTACCTCAGCATGTTCGGCAGGCTGCGCGAGGACGCCGAGCAGCAACTGTGGCCGGGCTTCCGGCGCGAGGCCACCACGGACTGGCTGCACCCCTTCGAGGAGGGCATGCGCAGCCTCGGCCGTCCCGAACTCGGCACGCTCGTCCTCGCGGTGGTCCGCGGTCTCATCATGGACATCGAGGCCACCGGGGAAGTGGCGCGCGCCGACCGGGCGTTCGACGACTTCCTGGCCGCGCTCGACGGTGTCACCGCCGGGAGCGGCCCCGGGGGCGCTCAGGAGGCCGCCCCGGGGCGTTGACAGTGCGGGTCGCCGGGGATGAGAATCGCCGCGTTGGTGAACGTAAATTCACTGTGCGAACGCCGAAGAGAATAGACCGCCATGGACCACACCACCGTCGGCGTCATCGGCGGCGGCCCCGCGGGGCTGCTGCTCGCCCGGCTGCTGCACGCCTCGGGCATCGACTGCGTCGTGCTGGAGAGCCGCGACCGCGCCTACGTCGAGCAGCGCCAGCGCGCCGGCGTCCTGGAGCAGAGCACCGTCGACGTGCTGCGCGAGAGCGGCGCCGCCGCGCGGCTGGAGCGCGAGGGCCTGGTCCACGACGGGATCGAGCTGCGCTGGAACCGCCGCGCCCAGCGGATCGACTTCCCGGCGCTCACCGGCGGCCGCCGGGTGTGGGTGTACGCGCAGACCGAGATGGTCAAGGACCTGATCGCCCTCCAGACCGCCGGCGGCGCGCCCCTGCTGTTCGAGGCCGAGGTCACCGCGGTCACCGGCGCCGACACCGACCGGCCGGTCGTCCACTACACCCACCAGGGCAGCGACCGGAAGCTGAGCTGCGACTACGTCGTGGGCTGCGACGGATTCCACGGCGTCGCCCGCACGGCGATACCGAGCGGCGCCCGCCGCACCGTCGAACGCGTCTACCCCTACTCCTGGTTCGGGATCCTCGCCGACGTCCCGCCCTCCTGCGACGAGCTGATCTACGCCCACTCGCCGCGCGGTTTCGCCCTGCACAGCATGCGGTCGACCACCGTCAGCCGGCTGTACCTCCAGGTGCCCAACGGCACCGACCCGGCCGGCTGGACGGACGAGCGGATCTGGGACGAGCTGGACGCCCGCTTCGCCGTCGACGGCGACTGGCGGCTGGAGCGCGGCCCGATCACCTCCAAGGCCGTGCTGCCGATGCGCAGTTCGGTCACCGAGCCGATGCGCTGGGGCCGGGTCCTGCTGGCCGGGGACGCCGCGCACATCGTCCCTCCGACCGGGGCCAAGGGGCTCAACCTGGCGGTCTCCGACGTGGTGGTGCTCGCGCGGGCCTTCGCGCACCTGGCGTCCACGGGCTCCTCCGCGCTGCTCGACGCCTACTCGGACACCTGCCTGCGGCGCGTGTGGCGGGCCGAGCACTTCTCGTACTTCATGACCACGACCCTGCACGTCGACCCGGAGCAGGGCGACTTCGCGACCCGCCTGCAGATCAGCCAGCTGGACCGGATCGCCTCCTCCCCGCACGCGGCCGCCGAACTGGCCGCGAACTACACCGGGTCGGTCATCGAGTAGCCCGCGTCCCCGCCCGGCCCCTTCCGCCCGGCGCCTTCCGCCTTCCGCCTTCCGCTGAGCGGAAACGCCCCTGGCAGCGGCCGCGTGGCCGCAGCACCCTGGGAGGCGTTCCCACCCCGCTCGCACCGCAGCCCATGTGCGGGAGACGCAAGGGAGTCGACGATGACGTCATTCGTGCGCAACCAGTGGTACGTCGCCGCCTACGGCAGTGAGATCGGGCACGAGCTGTTCGGCCGGACCGTCTGCGGCGAGCCGATCCTGTTCTGGCGTACCGAGGCCGGGGAGGTCACCGCCATGGCCGAGCACTGCGTGCACCGGCGCTTCCCGCTGTCCCGGAGCCCGAGCCGGCTCGACGGCGACCGCGTGGTCTGCGGCTACCACGGCTTCACCTACGGCCCGGACGGCGTCTGCGTCAGCGTCCCCGGCCAGCGGCGCGTCCCGCGCACCGCCCGGCTGGCGTCCTACCCGGTCAGGGAACAGGACGCGTTCGTCTGGGTGTGGATCGGGGAGCGCGACCGGGCGGAGGGGACGCCGATCCCCCGTGCGCCCTGGCTGGACTCGCCGGAATACACCACCGTCCGCGGCATGGAACCCCTCGCCGCGCGCTACGGGTTGCTGGTCGACAACCTGCTCGACCTCTCCCACGAGACCTACCTGCACGGCGGTTACATCGGTACCCCGGAGGTCGCGGAGACCCCGATCACGACCGAGGCCGACGAGACGTCCGGCATCGTCCGGGTCAGCCGGCACATGGACGACGCGGCCTGCCCGCCCTTCTACGCGCGGTCCACCGGAATCGAGGGCCGGATCACCCGCTGGCAGGACATCGAGTACCACGCGCCGTGCCTGTACCTGCTGCACTCCCGGATCGCACCCGTCGGAGCCCCGGAACCGCGCGCCGACGGCACCGACCCCGGCGCCTTCCACGTCGAGGTCGTCTACGCCATCACCCCCGAGACCGAGCACTCCACCCACGACTTCTGGGCCGTGGCACGCGACTTCGCCCTCGACGACCAGCAGGTCAGTACCTTCCTGGCGGACAACAACCGCACCGTCGTCCTCCAGGACGTCGTCGCGCTCGACCAGTTGGAGCAGGTGGTCGCGTCCGAGCCGCCGGGCACCCAGGAGTTGAGCATCAACATCGACACCGGTGGGCTCGCCGCCCGCCGCATCCTGGCCCGCCTCGCCACCGAGGGGGCCGGGAGCGCCGAGGGTGCCGGCGCCGCGGGCACGGCGGTGACCCGGTGACGTCCGGGCCCGCGCCGGGCACGGTGTTCCGCGTCGTCTGGGTCCCGGGTACCGACCGGCTGCGCGGCTGGTGCTGGTGCGGCGCCGAGCGGGAGTCGGACGACCCCGTCGAGCTGTGGGAATCGCTGCTCGCGCACCCCGGCACCCACCCCGGCCCGCACTCCGGCGGCCCGCTCGGCAGGCACCCCGGTGGCCTCTCCGACCTGCCCGCCACCAGCCCCGCCGCGCCCCGGACCGCAGGCGTCTGATCCGCACACCGCCCGAGGACTTCCGATGACCAGCAGCAGCACCGGGCCCGGCGCCGAGGCCGACCTCGACCTCGTGGTGGCCCGCCGGACCACCGAGGCCGTCGGGGTCGTCGGGCTCGAACTCCGCCGCCCCGACGGCGCGGACCTGCCCGCCTGGCAGCCCGGCGCCCACATCGACCTCCGGCTCCCGCTGCCGGGTGGGGACCGGGTCCGGCAGTACTCCCTGTGCTCGGACCCCGGGGACCGCTCGGCGTGGCGGCTCGCCGTACTGCGGGAGGCGAACGGCCGCGGCGGCTCGCGCCACATCCACGACGTGCTGGCCGAGGGGGACACCGTCCGGACCCGCGGGCCGCGCAACCACTTCCCGCTCCGGCCGGCCGGCTCCTACCTCTTCGTTGCCGGCGGTATCGGCATCACCCCGGTCCTGCCGATGCTGGCGGAGGCGGAGCGGCACGGCGCCGACTGGCGACTGGTCTACGGCGGGCGGACCGCCGCGTCGATGGCCTTCGCGGCGCGCCTGGTGGACCGGTACGGGCCGCGGGTGCTGCTGCGCCCGGAGGAGTCGTACGGACTGCTGGACCTCGACGGGCTCCTCGGCACGCCGCGCCCTGACCGGCTCGTCTACTGCTGCGGCCCGGATCCCCTGATGGACGCCGTACGGGAGCGCTGCGCCCGCCGGCCGCAAGAAGCCCTGCACACCGAGCGGTTCGCGCCCGCGCCGACCGGCGCCCCCCTGCTGCGTGGGGACTTCGAGGTGGAGTTGGCCCGCAGCGGGACCACGGTGATGGTGGCGCCGGACACGTCGATCCTCCGGGCGGTGGAGGAGGCCGGGGTGCAGGTCCTGTCCTCCTGCCGGGAGGGCACCTGCGGCACCTGCGAGACCGCGGTGCTGGAGGGGACCGTGGACCACCGGGACGCGCTGCTCACCCCGGCCGAGCGCGCGGCCCACGACACCATGATGATCTGCGTCTCGCGCGCCGCGGGTCCCCGGCTGGTGCTGGACCTCTGACCCGGCGGGGCCCGCCGCGGGGGAGCCGCCGGACCGCCCTCCGGCGATGTCCGGCGGACCGTTGACGGTGTTGCGCCGCGTGCCTACCGTTCGAGGGGCGCGCCGCTCGACGGGGAGCGGTCCCGCACACCGGTCGGGAGGTCCGCATGCGGCGAGGCGAGGTCCCGCACGCCGGAGCTTCGGTGACGGCCCGGGCGCTGCGCGTCCTGGAGGCGTTCACCCCGGAGCGCCCGGTGCTGCGGCTCGCCGAGATCTCCCGCCACTCCGGCCTGCCGCTCACCACCACGCACCGCCTGGTCGGGGAACTGGCCGCGTGGGGCGCCCTGGAACGCGAACCGGGCGGCGACTACCGCATCGGGCTGCGGCTGTGGGAGATCGCGTCGCTCGCCCCGCGCGGACTCGGCCTGCGGGAGGCGGCCCTGCCCTACCTCTCCGACCTCGGCCGGATCACCCGGGAGAACGTCCAGCTCGCCGTGCGCGAGGACCTGTCCGTCGTCTACGTGGAGCGGCTCGCGGGACGCGGCGCCGTACCCGTGCTCACCCGGGTCGGCGGCCGGTTCGCCCTCACCCCGACCGGGGTCGGCCTGGTCCTGCTCGCCTGCGCGCCCGCGGACGTCCAGGAGCGGGCCCTCGCCCAGCCGCTGGTCCGGCACACCGAGAAGACCCTGTGCAGCCCCGAGGAGGTGCGCCGGGTCCTGGCCGAGGTGCGCCGCACCGGGGTGGCCGTCAGCGACCGGCAGGTGACGATGGACGCCGTGTCGATCGCCGCGCCCATCCACGGTCCCGAGGGCACCGTGGTGGCGGCGGTGTCCGTCGTCGCGCACGCCGCCACCGCCGACCCGCGCGCCCTCGCCCCGCTCGTGCAGGTCGCCGCCCGCGGCATCTCCCGCTCGCTGGGCGCCCCCGGGCTCCCGTCCTCGGTGGCCTGACCGCGGAGGCGCGCGGCGGCACATCGCGCGCGGACCGGCACATCGGGCGCGGACCGGCGCAACGGGGCGGGGGTCGCGCGGACCGGAGAGGCCGGGAAACGCTCAGAACGGGAAGTGCGGCTGCTCGGTGGCGAGGGTCACCCACCGGGTGTTGCTGAACGCCTCGATGCCCCAGCGGCCGCCGAACCGCCCGTAGCCGGAGGCGCCGAACCCGCCGAAGGGCGCCTGCGGTTCGTCCGCGACGGACTGGTCGTTGACGTGCACGATGCCGGTGCGGATGCGCCGGGCGAGCTTCAGCCCGTGGCTGCCGTTCTCGGTGATGATGCCGCAACTGAGGCCGTGCTCGGTGTCGTTGGCCAGCGCGACGGCCTCGTCGTCGTCCGCGAAGGTGCTGACGGCGACGACCGGGCCGAAGGCTTCGGCGCGGTGCAGCGCGGCGTCCCGCGGCAGGCCGGTGAGCACCGTCCCGGGGTGCAGCCCGCCCTGTGGGCGGCCGCCGCCGGTGAGCACCCGGGCGCCGGCGGCCACCGCGTCCTCGACCAGGCCGGCCAGCCGCTGGGCCGAGCCGGGGCTGATCAGGGGGCCGATCACCGTGGTGGGCTCGCCGGGGTCCCCGCACGGCAGGGCCGCGACCTTGGCAGCGAACCTGCGGGTGAACTCCTCGGCGAGCGTGTCGTGCACCAGGATGCGGTCGGCACACATGCAGATCTGGCCGGAGTTCAGGAACGCGGCGAAGGCGGCCGCGTCGACGGCGTGGTCGACGTCCGCGTCCTCCAGGACCAGCAGCGCGTTCTTGCCGCCGAGTTCCAGCACGGCGGGCTTGAGGTGCTGGGCGGCCAGGGTGCCGATCTCGCGTCCCACGCCGGTCGAGCCGGTGAAGTTGACCGCGCGCACCCGCGGGTCGGCGATCAGGGACTCGGCGACCGCGGCCGCGTCGGACCGGTCGTTGGTGATCACGTTCAGCACGCCGCTGGGGAGCCCGGCGTCGCGCAGCAGGTCGGCGACGAACAGCCCGCAGGACAGCGGCGCGTCCTCGCTGGCCTTCAGCACCACGGTGTTGCCCGCCGCCAGCGCGGCGGCCACCGCGCGGACCCCGAGGATGATCGGCGCGTTCCAGGGCGAGAACGCGGCGACCACGCCGAGCGGTTCGCGCACGGCCAGCCCCAGCGCGCCCGGCTGCTCGGCGGCCAGCACCTCGCCGCGCGGGGCGCTGACCGCGGCCGCCGCCTCCCGCAGGATCCCGGCCGCCAGGCCCACGTTGAACAGCGCCCAGGGCCGGGTCGCACCGACCTCGCCCGCCATCAGCTCCACCACCTGCTCGGCGCGCGCTTCCAGCAGGTCGGCGGCGGCCAGGAAGATCTTCCGCCGGGCGGACGGACTTTGCGCCGCCCAGCCCTCGAAAGCGGCCTCGGCGGCGTCGACGGCGGCGATGACGTCCTCGGGACCGGCCGCGGCCACGGTGGCGAAGGGCTCACCGCGGGAGGGGTCGAGGTCCTCCGTCCGGCGGCCCGAGGTGGCCGGGACGTCCTTGCCGCCGATGAGAAGCTCGCGATGCAGAGGCATGGGTGGGCTCCTTGCGGTGCGCGCAGAGGTTGTTCACACAGTGAACTTTTGTCCGGGTCGGCGGAAGTCTCCTCCGCGCCGAACGGGGCGTCAAGGAGTCGCGGCACCCGCCGTGCGCATCGCCGCGCGGCAGGGGAGCGGGAGCGGCCGGCCCCCCGCCGACGTGCCACGATCCCCGCTGCCCCGGCCGTTTCCCGCGTCGCGGACGGCGGTTGCGAGGACTCTGCTGTGGCTTCGGTGCAAACCCTTGCCGGAGGGTGCGGCCCCGAGTACATTCCCACGCCTGAAAGTTATCGAAGATTTATTCGCCAGGCGAACATCCGGTGTGCGGGCCGCCCTCGATCCGTGCGGACCTCGCGGCGCCACCTCCTCACCCGCACGACAGAGCACTGGGAAGGAAGCCCCATGCCCGACTCCGGAGCGGTCGCGCCGCCCGCCGCCCCCGCACGCGTCACCAGCCTCGACACGGCGACCATCGTCGCCGTGGGGTTCGCGGTCTGCCTGGCCCAGATCGGCCTGGCCGTCCCCGCGACGCTGAACGGGACCTTCCAGACGGTCCTGCACCCCACGGGGGCCTCGCAGTTGGACTGGATATCCGACTGCACCCTGCTGCCGATCGCGGCGCTGGAGCTCACCTTCGGCGTCCTCGGCGACCTCTTCGGCCGCAAGAAGCTGCTCGTCGGCGGCGCCCGCCTGCTCCTCGTCGGCGAGATCATCTCCGGCACCACCACCGGCATCGCCCAGATGTACGTCGGCCAGATCATCGCCGGGCTCGGCTCCGCCACCCTGTTCCCGACGACGCTGGCGATCATCGCCTCCGGCAGCCGTACCCACGCCTCCCGCGCGCGCATGATCGCCCTGTGGGCGGCGCTGCTGTCCACCGGCAACTTCATCGCCCCGATGCTCGGCGGCCTCACCGCCACCTACGGGAGCTGGCGCACGGCCTTCTGGATCATCGCGGGACTCGCTGCCGCGGACGCCGTGTTCAGCTACTCCTTCGCCACCGACTCCCGCTCCCCCGAGGGGCGTTCGCTGGACATCGCCGGGCAGAGCGCGATCGGCCTCGCGCTGTTCGCCCTGCTCTACGGGGTCATCGAGGGCCCCACGGCCGGGTGGGGCAGCGGCATCATCGTCGGGTCCTTCGTCGTCGCCGCGGCGCTGCTCGTCGCCTTCGTGGTCATCGAACTGCGGGTGGAGAACCCGCTGTTGCGCATGGACCTGTTCCGCAACCGGGCCTTCGCGCTGGCCTCGGCGGTCACGGTGCTCGGCATGTTCTCCTTCCTCGGCACCGCGTACTCCATCAGCATCCGCATGGAGGTCATCCAGCACCAGAGCGCGATGCGCACCGCCTTCGCGTTCATCCTGCTCAGCGGCCTGACGATCTTCCTGCTGCCGCTGACGTCCTTCATGATGGCCCGCTACCAGCCGCGCTGGATCCTGGGCGGCGGCTTCCTGCTGATGGCGCTCGGCCAGTTCCTCGCCTCCCATGTGGCCATCACCGACAGGACGTTGCCGTCGCTGATCGTGCCCATGGGCCTGGTCGGCGTCGGCTTCTCCTTCGCCGTCTCCTCCGTGACCGCCACGGTGGTGAACACGGTGCCACCGCAGTTCTCCGGCATGGCCGCGGCGACCACCAGCATGGTGCGCGACTTCGGCTTCGCCATGGGCCCCGCGCTCATCGGGGCGGTGGCCCTGAGCAAGGCCGCCACCCACTTCCACCACGCCCTGGCGGGGGCGCAGTTGCCCGCGGACGTCAAGGGAGCGGCCACCGGGGCCGGCCCGGTCGTGACCAACTCGGTGCCGCCGGACGTCCCGTTCAGCAAGGCCGCCCCGCTGGCCGTGCGGGCGCTGGACCACGGCTACTCGATCGGCTTCACGGTCTGCGGGATCGCCGCCCTCGCCTGCGCGGCGGTCACCGTCGCGCTGCTCGGCGGCCGCCACGAGCGGGAGGAGGAGATCGCCACGGTGGAGGCCGCGGTCGCGGTGTGAGGCCCAGCGTCCCAGGACCCGTGCGGCGCTCATGGAGCGGGGTGGGCAGGGGAATCGCCCACCCCGCTTCTCGGCGGTCGGTCCTTCCGGGCGCGACGCCTGCGCGATCCACCACCTGGCGCTCCGGCATCGCGGAGTACTGAACCTCCTTGCCGGCCTTCACCCACTCATAGGTGCGGCGCACCGCCGGCGTTACGCGCCCCGGGTCGCAGCAGGTGCCGTGGTGGCCGGCCCGTCGCCGTCGGCCTCCTTGACGCGGGCGAGGAAGAAGTCCCGCACGTCGCCGGCGAGGAGGTCGGGCACCTCCATCGCGGCGAAGTGGCCGCCGCGCGTGAACTCCGACCAGTGCCTGATGTCGTAGAGCCGCTCGGCCAGCGGCCGCACCGGCAGGGTGATGTCGTGCGGGAAGACCGCCACGCCGACCGGCACCGGGCACGGCTCGATCCGCCGCGGGGTGTCGTGGTGCAGCCGCGCCGAAGATGCCGCCGTGGCGGTCAGCCAGTACAGCGAGACGCCGGTGAGTATCCGCTCGTCGCTGACGGGCGCGCGGGGGTCGGTCCACTGGGCGAAGCGCTCGGCGATCCAGACCAGTTGGGCGACCGGCGAGTCGGTGAGCGCGTAGCCGATGGTCTGCGGGGTGGTGGCCTGCAGGGTCTGGTACGGCGGGCGGTGCGCCATCACCTGCCGGATCCGGTCCAGCCGGGCCTCGTCGGCGGCGGACAGTTCGAGGGTGCCGTCCGGGAGCGGCCGGGTCGGCAGGTAGTTGACGTGCACTCCGACGACCCGCTCGGGGGCCACCGCGCCCAGCGCCGTCGAGATGCCCGAGCCGAAGTCGCCTCCCTGGGCGCCGTAACGCGTGTACCCGAGCCGCCGCATGAGTTCGGCCCAGGCCCGCGCGACGCGGGTGATGTCCCAGCCGCGCTCGTGGGTCGGACCGGAGAAGCCGTACCCGGGGATGGACGGGATCACCAGGTGGAAGTCGCGTGACAGCGGCCCGATCACGTCGAGGAACTCCAGGAACGAACCGGGCCAGCCGTGGGTGAGGATCAGCGCGAGCGCGTCCGGCCGCGCGGAGCGGACATGGACGAAGTGGATGTTCTGGCCGTCGATCTCGGTGGTGAAGTGCGGGAGTTCGTTGAGTTCGGCCTCGTGCGCGCGCCAGTCGTAGCCGGTGCGCCAGTGCTCGGCCAGTTCCCTCAGCCGGGCCAGCGGGAACCCGTAGTCCCACCCGGCGTCGGCGACCTCGTCGGGCCAACGGGTGCGGGCGAGCCGGTCGTTCAGGTCGTCGAGGTCCGCCTGGGGGATGTCGATGCGGAAGGGCTTGATCACGGTCTCCACTCCACGTGCGTCAATGGTGGCATGAATGTTGGCCAAGCAAATGTTTGCTCGGCCAATGTTCGGTGCATGAACGATAACACGAGTGTGGGTGTGGCCAACAATGGGGGAACGGGCCACGGGGCGAACGGACTTGGTGCCGCCCGTGACGAACTCCGTTCGCCCGCCTGCCACGGGATGCGGGGGCTCGGGCACACTCGTGGGGGAGCGCGCTCGCGCGCGGGAACAGCCGTCACGGGGCCGCCGCCCCGCCACGAGCCGGGAGGAACATCGGTGCTCACCATCGCGCACATCAGCGACCCGCATCTGGACGGAGGGCCGCGGGCCGCCGAACGGGCGGCGCGGGTCGTGGCGGCCCTGCGGGCCATGCCGGGACCGGTCGACGCGGTGCTGCTCACCGGCGACGTCGCGGACCACGGCGCGGCCGCGGAGTACGACGAGGCGGCCAAACTGCTGGACCTGCCGTACCCCGTGCTCTCACTGCCCGGCAACCACGACCGCCGCCCTGCGTTCCGCGCGCACCTGCTCGGCGAGCCGGCAGCGGCGGACGGCGCCGGCGACGAGATCAACCGGGTCGTGCGCACCGAGGGCGCCGTCTACGTCCTGTGCGACTCCACCCTCCCCGGCCGGGACGACGGGGTGCTCACCGACCGGACCCTGGCGTGGCTGGACACCACGGTCGCCGAGGCGGGCCGCGACCTGCCGGTCTTCGTGTGCTTCCACCATCCGCCGGTGCGCCTGCACCTGCCGTACGTCGACCGGATCCGGCAGTCGGGCGGCGAGCGGCTCGCGGCGGTCCTGGAGCGCCACCCGCAGGTGGTCGCGGTGCTGTGCGGCCACGCGCACACCGGCGCCGCGACGATCTTCGCGGGCCGCCCGCTGCTGGTCGGCCCCGGCATCGTCTCGACCGTTCCGCTGCCGCTGGAGGGGCGGCCCGAGATCGACCTCGACCTGCCGCCGATGATCGCCTTCCACGTGCTGGACGACGAGCGCCGGCTGGTCACGCACTTCCGCGTGATCGCCTGACACCGGTGCGGTCTTCCGGCCCGGCCGCGGGGTGCGGCCGGGCCGGGACGGGCCGGACGGTGCTCAGGGGACGAGGACGATCTTGCCGTGGGTGTGGCGGCGGGCCAGCTCCTCGTAGGCGTCCTTGACCCGCTCCAGCGGGTACGTGGCCGCGATCGGGATCGTCAGGCGGCCGGAGGCGGCCAGGTCGGCCAGCTCCGCCAGCACCTCGGTGGAGGTGGCGGCCATGCTGCCCTCGGTCCTGGCGCCGTACTTCCGGGCGGCGTCGGGGGCGATGACGGTGTCGATCCGCTCCGGCGCGACCCCGAGCTCGACCGCGAGCTCGACGTACTCCGGCCCGAACAGGTCGATGAACGCGTCGATCCCGTCGGGCGCGGCGGCGCGCAGCCTCTCCGCCAGCCCGTCGCCGTACGCGACCGGGGTGGCGCCCAGGGACGTGAGGTCGTCGGCGCTGCCGGCCGAGCCGATACCGAGCACGGTCGCGCCCTTGAGCCGCAGCAGTTGGACCGCCACGGTGCCGACGCCGCCCGCCGCCGCGGACACCGCGACGATGTCGCCGTCGCCCGCGCCCACCGCCCGGACGGCTGCGTAGGCGGTGCAGCCGGCGACGTAGAGCGAGCCCGCCACCTCCCAGCTCATCGCCTCCGGCTTGCGGATCAGCTGGTCGGCGCCGACCACGACGTGGTCGGCGTGGCTGGAGCGACTGTGGGACCAGCCCAGCACCTCGTCGCCGGCGGCGAACTCCGTCACCCCGGGGCCGACCGCGTCGACCACGCCGGCCAGGTCGCTGCCCTCCCCGGAGGGGAAGGTGGTGGGGAAGACGTCCGCCAGCGCGCCGACCCGGATCGCGGTCTCGCCGGGGTTGACGGACGCCGCCCGCATCCGGACCACGACCTCGCCCTCGGCCGGTACCGGCACCTCGACCTCCGCGAGGTAGAGGACGTCCAGGTCGCCGTACCGGTCGAAGCGGACGGCCCGGGAACGGGGCGTGCCCGCCTGCGCGCCGCTCACGACGCCGCCGCCGTCGGGATCCGGGTCATCATGGCCTCCTCGTGGGCGCTCCGCCGGGGAGCGCGGTCGGTGTCGAGCCCCCCGCTCCCCTCCACCGTCCCTCCCGCACCGCGGGCGCGCCGACTGCGCTCCGCCGATCGGCGGAGCGCAGTCGGCTCAGGTCCGCAGGTAGGACGCGCCGTTGAGGTCGAGCACCGTGCCGGAGGACCACGCGGCGTCCGGCGAGGCCAGGTAGAGGACGGCGGCCGCCACCTCCTCGGGCGTCCCGACCCGTCCGAACGGGCTCTGGCCGCGCAGCGCCTCGCCGCTCTCACCGGTCATCGCGGCGGCCTGCCGCTCGGTCGCGACGAAACCCGGAGCCACGGACGCCACGGCGATCCCGTGCGGCGCCAGCGCGACGGCCATCGACTGCCCGAAGGCGTGCAGGGCGGCCTTGCTCGCGCCGTACGCGGGGAACTCGGGTTCACCGCGGAAGGCACCGCGCGAACCGATGTTGACGATGCTGCCTGGCGCGCCGCGCCCGATCAGGTGCCGCGCGACGCCGTACGTCAGGTTCGCCGCACCGAGCAGGTTGAGGTCGATCATGCGGTGCCAGATCCGCTGCCAGTCGGCGTAGGACACGTCGGCCACCGAGTGCCGGGTCCCGGCGGACGGGGCGACGGCCGCGTTGTTGACCAGGACGTCGATCCCGCCCAGCCCCGCCGCGGTGTCCTCGACGATGCGCTGCGCCTCCTGCGGCTCGCTCAGGTCGCCGGCGACCAGGACGTGGCCGGTCCCGGGCAGCCGCGCCAGGGTCTCCTCGGCGTCGTCGCGGCGGGTCGCGTAGTGCACCGCCACCCGATCGCCGTGTTCGGCGAAGGCCAGGGCCACCGCCCGCCCGATACCCCGGGACGCCCCGGTGACCAGGACCTGCCTCATCGCGCGAACACCTTCGACTCGTCGCGGAACGCCTTGAACTCCAGCGCGTTGCCGGCCGGGTCGCGCAGGAACATGGTCCACTGCTCGGCCGGTTCGCCGGGGAAACGGCAGTAGGGCTCGATGACGAAGTCGGTGCCCGCCGCGCGCAGCCGGGCAGCCAGTTCGTGGAACTCCTCGGTGGCCAGCAGCAGCCCGAAGTGCGGGACCGGTACCGCGTGCCCGTCGACGGAGCCGGTCCCGGGCGCCGCGGGGCCGCCGGTGACGAGGTGGGTGACGAACTGGTGGCCGCGCAGGTTCCAGTCGATCCAGTGGTCGGTGGAGCGGCCCTCCTCCAGGCCCAGGGTGCCGGCGTAGAACCGGCGCGCGGCGGCCAGGTCGTCCACGGGTACGGCCAGATGGACCGCGGGACGTGCGGGCGTGACGGGCATGGGAGGACTCCTCGGACTCGGCTGCGGGCGGCAGCGCGCTCGCGGGCCGGCGGAGCGCCGCGCCCGCGCCATCCTCGCTGCCCGCCGAGCCGCACGTCCAACCATGGGACCGCCGCCGGGGGCAGCCGCACCTCGCAAGCGCTACGCCGCGGGCACGGTCAGCGCACGGTGAGGGCGCCGTCGGGCCCGGCGCCGATCCGCGTGCCGAACTCCCGGCTGTACCGGTCGAGGGTGGCGCCCAGCCACCCGGCGTCCTCGGGCGGGGCGTGCTCCAGCCGCATCCTGCGCGCCCGCAGGGGCACCAGCCGCGCCTCGGCGAGCCGGCCGGTGTCCGGCTCCACCGTCACCAGGTACAGCACGCGCAGGTCGTCACGGTAGGCCTCGTAGCCGTCGATGCCCTCGTAGTCGTCGACGAGGTCCCCGCAGCCGTACAGCACGAGCCTGCCGCCGTACACCTCCAGCGGGCGCGGGTGGTGCGAGGAGTGGCCGTGCACGATGTCCACGCCCGCGTCGACGAGCGCGTGGGCGAAGCCGATCTCGTCGGGGGACACGTCGTAGCCCCAGTTGGGGCCCCAGTGGATCGAGGCGACCGTGACGTCCCCCGGCCGCCGCACCGCCTGCAGGCGCTCGGCGAACGCCGCGGCGGCGACCGACGTGGGCGCCTCGACCAGGTCGACGCCGGCCCGCTGCCCGGTGGCGGCCCAGCTCTCGGGGATGCCGCTCGACGGCATCCCGAAGGAGAACACGAGCACCCGCCCGCCGTCCTCCAGCGGCACCACGGCCGGCCGGCGCGCCCGCGCCGCGTCCGTGCCCGCGCCCGCGGTCTGCACCCCCGCGCGTTCCAGGGCGCCGAGCGTCTCCAGCAGGCCGCGCGGGCCGAAGTCCAGCACATGGTTGTTGGCCAGCGCGCAGACGTCCGGGCGGACCGCCGCCAGGCACGGCAGGTTGGCCGGGTGCATCCGGTAGTGCACGGCCTTGCCGGGGGCGAAGTCCCCGTCCGCGGTGACCGCGGTCTCCAGGTTGACCACCCGCGCGTCGGGGGCCGCGTCGTCCAGGACCGGCAGCGCCTCGCCCCATGGCATGCGGGGGCCGACCGGCCGGGGGACCGGGCCGTTGGCCGCCTCGGCCAGCTCGACGTAGGTGCGGGCGTCGCGCACCGACATCTCGCGCAGCTCGGGGTCACCGGGGTGCGGGAGAAGCTGGTCCACGCCCCTGCCGAGCATCACGTCCCCGCCGAGGAACACGGTGACCACGGCCTCTCCACCTCCCGGGCTGGGCGAACTTCGGCGCGGGGCGTACTGCGGCTCGGTTCCGCGCGGGACGGGCGCGGCGCCTGGTCAACGGCCGTCCCGGGGTCCTTCCGGCACCGGCGCGGTGACCTCCACCCGGGCCGGCCGCAGCAGCCGGTCGCCCACCCGGTACCCGGAGCACAGGATCCGCGTGCAGGTGGGGCGTTCGACCCCGCCGGAGCGGACGCAGGTGACGGCCTCGTGCACGGCCGGGTCGAAGGGATCGCCCGGCGCGCCGTACGACCGCAGTCCCAGGGCGGCGAGTTCGGCCTCCAGCACGCCGGCCACGTGCCGGAAGCCGCCGGTGACCTCGCCGTACCGGTGTGCCTGCTCGATGGCGTCGAGGACCGGGAGGAGGCCGGTGAGCACGTTGGCCACCGCGATCTCGCCCACCGCGCGGCGGTCGCGGTGCGTCCGCCGCCGGTAGCCGTCGAACTCGGACCGCAGCCGCCGCAGGTCCGCCGTGCGCTCGCCCAGCCGCGCCCGCAGCGCGTCGACCTCGCCGGCGGGGACACCCCCGCGCGGGAACGGTTCGACGTCGCCGCGACGGTGCGGCTCGATCCCCGTCCCGGTGCCGCTCCCCGGTCCCCGGTCGTCCCGGAGGACCGACAGCGGGCGCGGGGCGGGCCGTCCGGTGCCGTTCGGGCGGGTCATCCGGCGCCCTCCTGCGGCTTGTCGTCGTCGACGATCTCGGCGTCGACGATGTCCTCGTCCTTCCCGGCCGAACCGGGGCCGGCGCCGGCGGCCCCGTCGCCCTCCGCCGCGCCCGGACCGGCGGTCCCGTTGGCGTCCGCCGGGCGGCCCTGGGCCTGCGCGTAGATGGCGGCACCCACCTTCTGCGCCGCGGCGGTGACCTTGTCGGCGGCCTGCCGCAGGGCGGCGGTCCGCTCCGCGCCGTCCCCCTCGGCCGACAGCTCCTGCTTGAGCTCCGCGAGTGCCGACTCGACCTCGGCCCTGACGTCCTCGGGCACCTTGTCGGCGTTCTCGGCGAGGAGCTGGTCCGTCTGGTAGGCGACCTGCTCGGCGTGGTTGCGGGTCTCGGCGGCCTCGCGGCGCTTGTGGTCCTCGTCCGCGTACTGCTCGGCCTCGCGCATCATGCGGTCGATGTCGTCCTTGGGCAGCGAGGAGCCGCCGGTGACGGTCATCCGCTGCTCCTTGCCGGTGCCCAGATCCTTCGCGCCGACGTGCATGATGCCGTTGGCGTCGATGTCGAAGGTGACCTCGATCTGGGGCATCCCGCGCGGGGCCGGGGGCAGGCCGGTCAGCTCGAACATCCCGAGCTTCTTGTTGTACGCCGCGATCTCGCGCTCGCCCTGGAACGCCTGGATCTGCACCGAGGGCTGGTTGTCGTCCGCGGTGGTGAAGATCTCCGAACGCTTCGTGGGGATCGTCGTGTTCCGCTCGATCAGCTTGGTCATGATGCCGCCCTTGGTCTCGATACCGAGGGACAGCGGGGTGACGTCGAGCAGCAGGACGTCCTTGACCTCGCCCTTCAGGACACCGGCCTGGAGCGAGGCGCCGATGGCGACGACCTCGTCGGGGTTGACACCCTTGTGCGGGTCCTTGCCGGTCAGCTCCCGCACCAGATCGGTCACGGCGGGCATCCGCGTCGAACCGCCGACCAGGATGACGTGGTCGATCTGCGACAGCTCGATGCCGGCGTCCTTGATGGCGTTGTGGAAGGGCTCCTTGCAGCGCTCCAGCAGGTCGGCGGTGAGCTGCTGGAACTGCGCCCGGGTGAGCTTCTCGTCCAGGTGCAGCGGGCCCTCGGCGGACGCCGTGATGTAGGGCAGGTTGATCGTCGTCTCGGTGGACGAGGACAGCTCGATCTTCGCCCGCTCCGCCGCCTCGCGCAGCCGCTGCACGGCCATCCTGTCCTTGGACAGGTCGATGCCGTAGCCGTTCCGGAACTGCTGGACCAGGTGGTCCACGACCCGCTGGTCCCAGTCGTCGCCGCCCAGGTGGGTGTCGCCGTTGGTGGCCTTGACCTCCACCACGCCGTCGCCGATGTCGAGCAGCGACACGTCGAAGGTGCCGCCGCCGAGGTCGAAGACCAGGACCGTCTGCTCGCTCTCCTTCTCCTTGTCCAGGCCGTACGCCAGCGCGGCGGCGGTCGGCTCGTTGATGATCCGCAGCACGTTCAGGCCGGCGATCTCGCCGGCCTCCTTGGTCGCGGTGCGCTGGGAGTCGTTGAAGTACGCGGGGACGGTGACCACCGCGTCCGCGACGTCCTCGCCGAGGTACGCCTCCGCGTCCCGCTTGAGCTTCTGGAGCACCCGCGCGGAGATCTCCTGCGCGGTGTACCGCCTGCCGTCGATGTCCCCGGTCTCCGGGAACCGCCATTGCGCCTCGCCCATGTGCCGCTTCACGGACCGCACGGTGCGGTCCACGTTGGTGACCGCCTGGCGCTTGGCGATCTCGCCGACCAGCACCTCGCCGCTCTTGGCGAAGGCGACCACCGAGGGTGTGGTCCGCGTGCCCTCCGTGTTGGTGATCACCGTGGGCTCCCCGCCCTCCAGCACGCAGACCACCGAGTTCGTCGTGCCGAGGTCGATTCCCACTGCACGTGCCATGATTCCGCCTCCTCTGCCTCCCGGAGCCCGGCGCGGGTTCCGCCCGCCAGGAGTCCGCGAGGGGAGTGTGTACGTTTCCGGTATGCGCGGATACGCCCCTTTCCATCTTATGGAGTGCGCCCGCGGGATGCGGAGCGGAGACGTGTCCGTGCACGGGGGCGGGAGCACCGGCGGCGGGCGGGGGCGGCGTGCGGGGGCGCCCTCGGTACGGCGGATCTACGGTGGTCAGGAGGGGGCGTGGTGCGAGCCACGGGTCGGGTCGGACAGGGCGGGCGTGGCAGGCGCCGTCCGCACCGGAACAGGAGGAACCCAGATGCAGGCGAACAAGGGCGACCGGCTGCGCGTGCACGGCCGGACCGTGGGCCACGGCGACCGGCTCGCCGAGGTCGAGGAAGTCCTGGGTGAGGCCGGCGAGCCGCCGTACCGCGTCAGGTACGACGACGGGCACGAGGCGATCGTCGCGCCGGGTCCCGACTCCGTCGTCGAGCACGAGACGGAGCAGCGCCGGACCCGGTAGCCGCGGCCCTCGCGACCACGGTCGGCGCGCCGCGCCGGCCCGGACGCAGGGCACCACCTCCGCCCCGCGCGGGCGGAGGGGGAGGGGGCTGCGCGCGAAGTCCGCTCGCGAACTCCCGGCCGCGCCGGGGGACTTCACGGGCGCCGCGCCGCCGGCCCACCCCGAGGGCCCGCGCCGGTCCGATTACTGCGTCCTCCGGGGCATCCTGCCGACGCCGTACGCGTGCGGGCGGCAAACGGTCGTCCCGCGCGATATACGTCCCCCAGCGGGACTTTTCGTGTCGGCCGTCCACGGAGGGATGGAGTGGGGACCCTGGCGTTCGCGGCGTCGGCCGGCGACGAGGAGCCCGCGCGCCCGGACGGGCCGTCCTCCGACGATCGGCCTCCCGGCGATCCGCCTCCCACCGCGCCGCCACCCGGCGGGCCGCCTCCTGCGGGACCGGACCCGGGGCCCGGGCGGCGCTCCTGGGCGCCGCTCCTGGCGGTGTGCGCCGGGTACTTCATGGTCATCCTGGACGTGACGGTCATCAACGTGGCCGTACCGGTGATCGGCCGGAGGCTGTCCGCCTCGCTCACCGGCATCCAGTGGATCACCGACGGCTACACCCTGGTCTTCGCCGGGTTCCTGCTGACCGGGGGCGCGCTCGGCGACCGGCTCGGCAACCGGCGGGTCTTCTGCGCGGGCGTGGCGGTGTTCACCCTCGCCTCGGCGGCGTGCGCGTCCGCGCCGAGCGCGTCCTTCCTCGTCGCTGCACGGCTGGTGGAGGGGCTCGGCGCGGCGCTGATCGTGCCCGGCTCCCTCGCCCTCCTCCAGCAGGCCTACCCCGCGCCGGCCGCCCGCGCGCGGGCCTTCGGGCTGTGGGGCTCGATGGCCGGTATCGCGGCTTCGGCCGGCCCGCTGCTGGGCGGGCTGCTCGTGTCCACGGTGGGGTGGCGCTGGGTGTTCCTCATCAACCTGCCCGTCGGTGCGGCCTGCCTGGCGCTGACGACGCGCTGCGTCGCCCGCTCGCCGCGGCGCGCCGCCCGGGCACTGGACTGGCCGGCGCAGTGCGCGGTCGTCGCGGCGGTGGCGCTGCTGACCGCGGCGCTCAACGAGGCCGGGCGGCGCGGCTGGTCCGACCTCGCCGTGCTCGCCGGGCTGGCCCTGGCCGTACTGGCCGCCGCGGCCTTCGCGGTGCGCGAGCGGCTGGCCCGCGCCCCCGTCCTCCCGCCCAGCCTGCTGCGCTCGCGCGCGATGAGCGGGGGCGCCGTGATCGGCATGCTCTTCAACTTCGGCTTCTACGGCATGGTGTTCACCGCCAGCCTGGAGTTCCAGCACCAGCGCGGCTTCAGCGCGCTCCGCACCGGGCTGGCGCTGCTGCCCGCGGTGGTGGTGACCATGTTCGCGTCGGTCCTGTCCGGGCGGCTGACCGGCCGCACCGGCGATCGTCCGCTCGTCGTCTCCGGCATGCTCCTGGCCGCCCTGGGACTGGCCGGCTGGGCCGCGCTGGGAGCCGAGCCGGCCTATCCGCTGCTGGTGGCGCCGATGATGGCCGCGGGCTTCGGTACGTCCTTCGCCCTCACCGGCTCGACGGCCACCGTGATGGGTGCGGCGCCCTCGGCGTACTCGGGCGCCGCCTCCGCGCTGTTCAACACCACCCGCCAGATCGGCAGCGCCACCGGTGTCGCACTCGGCGGCAGCCTGCTCGCCACCGCCGGCGACTACGGCACCGGGCTGCGCACCAGCATGGCCATCGGTGCCCTCGCGTATCTGACGGCCGCGGGCATCGCCTTGCGGTGCGTGCCGGCGATGCCCGCGGCCGTCAGGTAGGCGACGACACCGTGAGCCGTCCGCCCCGGCCGGGCGGACCCGGGCGGGCAGCACCCGGGCCGCCGGCAGGTCCGGGTGCGTCCGGCAGCGGGCCGGGCCCGTGCCGGAACTCCCGTCGCCCCAGCGGGCGTCAGGCGCCGGCGGGGTCGTCCGGGAGGGTCCCGACCAGTTCCTCCAGCATGCGGTCGATCGCTCCCACGGCCACCGAGAGGTGCCCCTCACCCTGTTCGAGGTGGGCGACGGCCCTGGGGACATGCGCGGCGAGCCACCGGCCGTGCGCGAACGGCACCATCAGGTCGTCGCTGCCCTGCCAGACGAAGGCCGGCACCGTGATCTCGTCCAGGGAGAAGCCCCACGGCCGGGTGAAGGCGAGGTCGTCGTCCAGCCAGCCGTCCACGCTCAGCCGCAGCGCCTCCGCGAAGCTCGCGGCCATGTCCGCGCCGAACTCCGCGGTCAGGACCGCCCGGTCGACCGGGGGCAGCAGGGTCTCCATGCCCGTGATCAGTCCCGCCGCGTCGGTGTCGCGCAGCTGGACCGCCTCCTTCTCCAGGAACGGTCGCAGCGCGGCCTCTCCCCGAAGCGCCGCCCCGAACTCCTCGATGTTGCCCTCGCCCATTCCCGCCAGGAAGTCCACGTCCGGCAGGCCGTAGGGCGCGACTCCGGCGATGACCAGCACGCCGGCCACCCGGTCGGGCAGCCGCGCCGCCGTGGCCAGGGCGTGCGGGCCGCCGCCGGACCAGCCGGCGACCAGGCAGCGCGCGGCGCCGAGGTGGTCGAGCACGGTCCGTACGTCCGCCGCCACGTCCACGACGGCCCGCCCCGGTGCCCGGGTGGACGCGCCGTACCCCGCGCGGGAGAACGTCACGAGCCGCAGCCCGTGCCGGTGGGCGGCCCGCTCCACCGCGCGGAAGGGCGGCACCGACCCGGGCGTGCCGTGGTGGAAGACCAGCGGTGTCCCGCCCTCGGGCCCGGACACCGCCATGTCGAGCAGCCGGCCGTCAGGGGTCGTCAGCCTCGTCGTCATCGCTGTCATGCCGGAAATTGTGCACTCCTTCGGCAACGGCGGGCGACAGGGGTGCCCCTGCCCGAGGTCGTCCGGCCCGGAACCGAGGTCGCCCGGTCGGCGCGGACGCCGAGCGAGCTCGCCCGCTCACGGCGGACCTCTCGCCGGTCCCGGCGCCGGGCCGAGTCGCCGCGGAGGTCACGGCGTCCTCCGGATCGAGCAGGTGCGCGGCGGGGCGGTCGAGCGTGGCAGGCCCTGGGTGGCGCCGCGCCGGCTCGAACGCACCCCTGCGACGTGGCGCTCGCATCCCGGAATGTGCCCTGACCTCGCCCGTTGCCAAAGCGGCAAGGCTCGTCGCGTCCCCGGCCGCCGCCCCGCATGATCGAGGGGCACCGCGGCCACCGGGAACCCCGAGGAGAAGCCATGCAGCAGCCCGCACCGTCCGCCGACCCCCGCCACCGCACCGTCGAGGCACCCGCCGGACGCCTGCACCTGGTCGAGCAGGGCACCGGGCCGCTGGTCCTGCTCGTCCACGGCTTTCCCGAGTCCTGGTACTCCTGGCGTCACCAGCTCCCGGCCCTCGCGGCGGCGGGCTACCGGGCGGTCGCACCCGACGTGCGCGGCTACGGCCGTTCCTCCAAGCCGGAGGCCACGCGGGACTACCGGATGCGCGCCCTCGTCGAGGACAACCTCGCCCTGGTGCGCGCGCTGGGCGAGGAGACCGCGGTGATCGTCGGGCACGACTGGGGCGCCAACATCGCCGCCGCCTCCGGGCTGCTGCACCCCGGGGTGTTCCGTGCGGTGGGCCTGCTGAGCGTCCCCTACGCCCCGCCCGGCGGCCCCCGCCCCAGCGACGTCTTCGCGCGCATGGGCGGGGACCAGGAGTTCTACGTCTCCTACTTCCAGGAGCCGGGCCGGGCCGAGGCGGAGATCGAGCCCGACGTCCGGGGCTGGCTGGCGGGCCTCTACGCGGCCCTGTCCGGCGACACGATGCCGGCGCCGGGGGAGCCCGACCCGCACTTCGTCAGCAGCGGTGGGACGATGCGCGAACGGTTCCCCGCCGGCCGGCGCCCCTCCTGGCTCACCGACGCCGATCTCGACCACTACGCCGGGGAGTTCGAACGTACCGGCCTGACCGGAGCGCTCAACCGCTACCGGAACATGGACCGGGACTGGGAGGAGCTCGCCGAGCTCAACGGCTCGCCCCTGACCCAGCCGTCGCTGTTCGTCGGCGGCGCCGTGGACGCCTCCACCACCTGGATGTCCGAGGCGATCGACGCCTTCCCGACGACGCTCCCCGGGCTGGTCTCCTCCCACCTCGTGGACGGCTGCGGCCACTGGCTCCAGCAGGAGCGCCCCGCGGAGGTCGACCGGTTGCTGCTCTCCTGGCTCGCGGCGGTGGCGTAGCCGCTGCTCGGGCGGGCGTTGTCGGTGGCGGATGGCAGGCTGGCGGGCATGGATATGAGGTGGCTGCAGCGGCGCGTGTACGGCGCCGACCACGAGGACCCCCACCCCGGCCCGCGGGAGGGCCACGAGTACGTCGAGCTGGCCGGCGGCCCGCTCGACGGCCTGCTGCTGGACGTCACCGGCATCCCCCCGGCCGAGCGCCCCAGCGGCGCCGTGCTCGTCACCGAGATCGGTCGATTCGGCCCCGGTGGCCGGACGTTGTACGGTCCGCGGCCGGCCCGGCCCGGGATATGGGCGTGGGAGGGCGACGCGCCCTGAGCCGGTCGCGGGCGTGAAGTGCGGTGCGGCGGTGGTTCGTTCAGGCCAGGGCGCGGCCGGCGGTGTCGACCAGGGCGTCGGTGGCCTCGATGGCGGCCTCGCGCCGGGCGGCCAGCACGGTCCGGTCGGCGGCCTGGCGCAGGTCGAAGGCGGCCTGGGCCGCGGCTCGTGCGGCCTGCGCGAGGGCGGGTTCGATGACGGACACCGCGACCAGCGGAGCGGTCACCGCGGACCGCGTGGTCCGGGAGACCGCCCGCGCCGCCTCGAACGCTTCCGCGGGCGCGCCGTCGAGGCGCAGCACCTCGCGGTGCCACATCGCCCTCCGGTGGTCACCGAGCGCGGCCACCAGCTCGCCCAGCGCCGCCCGCAGGGACTGCGCCCGCTGCTCCGCGCGGGCGGCCCGCCGTGAGGCACGCTCGCTGCGGCTCTGCAGGAACCCGGTGAGCGCACCACCGAGCAGCGTGCCGGCGACCGCAATGACGCTGGACCACATCAGCATCCTCCTGGGACGACGATCGGAAGCAGGGCGAAGCCGAGCGGCCGCGCGCGTCCGGCAGGTCCGGCACCGTCCGGGCAGGGCCGGCCACGGCCGCACGATTTTCGCACGCCACCGCAGGGCGGGATGCGGTTCGGCAACTCCCGCCGTGGACCTGCGTCTTGGGCCGCCCGCAGCGGTCTCCGCCGCGTCCCGCGGGGCGTCGTCCACCGTGATCCCCACCTGCCGCTCGATCCCGGCGTTGCTGATCAGAACGTCGAGGTGCGGCGCGGCCTGCCGCAGGTGCGCGGCCGGTTCCTCGCGGCTCCGGGGATCGGCGATGTCATGGGCGAGGGTCTCCGGGCCGGGCAGCCAAGCTGGTACCGGGTGGCCGGGCCGGGGCCGGTTCCGGCGCTGCCGCCGGTGACGTGTGCGGTGCGTGCGGTCTCCCGGGCCGATCGTCGCGCCCTCCGTCACCGCCGCTCGATCCCGGCGTTGCTGATCAGAACGTCGAGGTGCGGCGCGGCCTGCCTCATATGCGCGGCCGGTTCCTCGCAGCTCCGGGGATCGGTCTCCAGGCCGGGGAGCCAAGCTGGTACCGGCTGGCCGGGCCGGGGCCGACCCCGGCGCTGCCGCCGGTGACGACTACCGTGCGTGCGGTCTCCGGGCCGATCGTCGCGCAGGCTCCCACCCGCCGCCCGGGGCGTCCCGTTCCTCGTCGGCGGGGCGCCCCGGCGGGTGTTGGGGCCGCGGCGGGTCAGCGCAGCTCGCGCTGCGCGTTCTCGGCCGCGTCGGTGGCACCCGCTCCCAGCAGCCGCTTGCCCAGGTCGAGCAGGGCGCGCCCGGCGGCGTACTCGTCCCCGATCTCGGGGGCCGGCGGGTCGTGCGGGTTGCGGTGCGCGGTGGTCCGGCTGACCAGCTTGCGGTCACCCGTGTCGAGGGTCGCGCGCACCTCGGTGGCGTCCTGGTCCTCCTCGACGATGTCCATCTGCAGGGTCCATGTCCTGGTGCGGCCTTCCGCGGCCGCCTTCTCCTGGGTCATGGCGATGTCCGCCTTCCGATTGCCGTGCGTGCGGGGGCACGGGTTGCCGGGCCGTGGTCCCCGCTTCTTCTCAGGGCCCCTGCACGGGTGGCGCCGCGGTGGTGCGGACGACGGCGCGCGTACCGGCGGCCCCACCACACCGGCCGGGACGCGGGTGGCCGCCCCTCCGGCCGGGGTGGGAGTGCCGTCGCGCCGCGCCGAGGCACACAGGGCCAGCGGTGCGACCTCCGCGGGGGACCCACCTCACCTTTCATCATCCGCCCACCGGCGGGATCCCGCTTGTGCGGCGCGGTCCCGCCGGGGTGGAGGTCGGCGGACGCACGGCGGCGCAGGCCCTCGCGGGGCCCGCTCGACCGCGCCGCCCCCCCGCGACACGGCTCCCACCCCGCGCGGGCGGACCGCTCCCGTCAGGCGAGCAGGCCCGAGCCGAGCCGGTCGGAGGCGCCCCGCACGCCCGGCAGCGCGAAGAAGTAGCCGCCGCCCGTCGGCTGGATGTAATCCACCAGCGGCTCCCCGGCCAGCCGGTCCTGGACCGCCCGGAACTGCCGCGCCACGTCCTGCTGGTAGCAGCAGAAGATGAGGCCGACGTCGAGGTCGCCGACCGCGTCCAGGCCGCGGTCGTAGTTGTAGCCGCGGCGCAGCATCCGCTGGTCCGCGGTGGCCCTGTCGCGCGGGTTGGCAAGCCGGATGTGCGCGTCGAGCGGGATCACGTGGCCCTGCGGGTCGGCCGGGTAGTCGGGCGTGTCGGACTCCCGCGCCCCGTCGAGGGGCGCGCCCGAGTCGCGCCGCCGCCCGATCATCGTCTCCTGCTCCCGCAGCGACACCCGGTCCCAGAACTCGACCAGCATCCGGATGATCCGGACGACCTGGTACGAGCCGCCCTCGGTCCAGGCCGGCTCGCCGCCCGCGCCGCCGCGGGTCCACACCAGGGCGTCGGCGACGTCCGGCCGGGCCACGTCCGGGTTGCCGGTGCCGTCCATGAAGCCGAGCTGGTTGCGCGCGGTGCCGGCCGGGCGGGGCTCGGCGTGGAAGCCGTCGGCCTTCCACAGCGGCCGTATCGCGGCGCGGGTGTGCCGGGTGATGTCCCGCAGCGCGTGCATCACCGTGTCCCGCGAGTCGGCGCAGATCTGCAGCGACAGGTCGCCGTGCACCTCCGTGGAGCCCGCGAGGTGGTCGTCGGGGAAGACCGGCATCTTCGTGAGCCGGGCCGGCCGGCGGGCGGCGAGCCCGTAGCGGTCGTCGAATAGCGACGCGCCCACGCCGACGGTGACCGTCAGCCCGTCGGGCGGCAGCGCCGGGCCGAGCGTGCCGCTGTCGGTCGGCACGGAGGCGACGTCCGTGGCCGGGACCGGCCCGCCCGAGGTCAGCAGGCGCACCCGCTCGGTCAGCGTGCCGAACAGCTCCCGCAGCGCCTCCCGGTCCGGCGCGACGACCTGGAACGACACGAAGGTGGCGGCAGCCTGCTGCGGGGTGACGATGCCCGCCTGGTGGACTCCCTCGAAGGGGACGACGCGCCCGGACGCGCTCCCGTCCTGGCCGGCGGCGTCCGCCAGCCGGAACCCGCCGAACGCGGCCGCGCCCGCGGCCCCGACCGTGGCGCCGCGCAGGAAGCCGCGGCGGCCGAGCGGCCCGGGGTTCACGCGGACGTCCGCGGGGCGAGCAGGTCGGGCACCGAGGACAACTGCTCCAGCAGCGCCCCGAGATCGCCGTCGAGGCGGGCCCGCCGGGCGGCGTCCGGCCGCGGCGGCCGCAGGTCCGCGGTCACCTGTGCCAGCCCGCCGCGGATCGCCCGCAGCAGCGCCGGGTCGCGCGGCGCGATCAGCGGCGCGAGGACGGAGACCACCTCGGCGGTCCCCTCGACGTTGGCGCCGAGGGTGGCCAGGGTGGTGCCGCTGCCGTAGTCGGCGGCACCGGTCAGCTGGAACTGCAAGGCGTTCTCCAGGATCTCGTGGGCCCGCAGGGGAAGGTCGCCGGGGTCGATCTCCTCGCTGGGGAAGTCCGCGGTCAGCTTGCGGACGTCGTCGACCAGCCGCCGCGTCAGCGGCCGCAGCGCGCCGGCGGTGCGGCCGTGCCACAGGCCGTACTCGATGGCGTGGAACCCGGTCCAGTCCGGGTCGTGCACCGCGCCGGGCAGGCCGTCGGCGGTGCCGTCGAGGGCCGCGTCGAAGTCGCCGAAGGAGTTGTAGGCCGCGCCCAGACGCTCGTAGTCCAGATGCGCCGGCAGCCAGTCCCGCCGGGCCGCGGCCAGGTCGCCGCGGGCGACGTCGGCGTCGAGGGCGCGGGCCCCCTCCGCCAGCCGGGGCAGCGCCGCCTTCAGCCAGGCGCGGTAGGCGGTGACCGGCGCGGTCATCGCGAGGTCCGGCAGTGGCCGGTAGCCGGCGACGGCGCCGGTCGTGCGGCCGGACAGCGCCATGGGGTGCGAGACGCGCACCGCTCCGTCGGAGAAGACGCAGCGCAGCGTGTAGCGGCCGGCCGCCAGCGTGGTGGACAGCGGCTGCGTGCCGGCCGGCGCGATCCAGGGGATCTCGGCGTACACCTTCCGGCCGCTCGGGTCGGTCAGGTAGACGGCGACGAAGTTCGGGGCGCGGTCGGTCACGCGGAAGGAGACCGGGCCGGCGGGCCCGCGCGCGGGCGGGCTGCCGCAGCCGGCGGCGTCGACGCCGATCCGGCCGCCGGGCACGCGGTGGCCCGCGACGGCAGGTCCGGCGCCCGCCGCGGTCGCGGCCAGGACGAGGGCGAGCACCCCTGCCCGCGCCCGGAGCCGCAGCCGCGGCGGGGGGCGGCGTTGGGGGTCCGCGGCGGTGGACGGCGGGTTCGGCGTGGCTTCGCCCATGGAGTGGGGCGCTTCCTCTCCGGGAACGGGCGGCCGGGCGGCGCACCGGGGGGGATCGGGGGCGAGGATGCCCGGCCCGCACGCGACGGGCGTGCGGGCCGGGCGGGTTACCGGTGGGGCAGCGGGGGATGCCGGGTGAACGGCGCCAGGTCAGTTCCAGATGTCGGTGACCGGCGCCGCGCTCGCGCTGGAACCGACCTTGGCCAGGCCGTAGAACTGCTCCAGCGTGGACAGCACGTTGTAGTGGCTGACGGACTCGCTGTAGTGGCCGGTCTTCACGCCCGCGCCGACGAACAGCGTCGGGATCTGGTTGTTCTCGGTGTAGTCGTCCTCGTCCCAGGTGACGATCAGCAGGCTGTTGTTGGCCTTCGCCCAGGTCGCGTAGGCCGACATCTTGCTCTTCAGCCAGGTGTCGGCCTGCGTGATGGTGCCGTCGTGCATGTCGTCCTTGAGGTTCGGGATGACGAACGAGACGGTCGGCAGCGTGCTGTAGTCGGTCGGGAAGGAGGTGAACGGCACCGAGTCGGCGGTCGGTACGTTGCTGAAGTTGATCCACGGCGAGTGCTTGCGGGCGTAGCTGCCGGAGCTGCAGGTCGTCGAGCCGGTGCTCGGCAGGCCCTCGGAGTAGCCCTTGAACGTCTTCCCGGAGGCGAGGAGTTCGGAGCCGAGGTTGGCCTGGGCGCCCTCGTTGACCGGGCAGGTGTCGGCGCTCAGCCCGTACGTGCTGCCGGCGAACAGCGCCATGTAGTTCGGCTCGCTGGGGTGGGTCACGCCGAACGACCCGGTGAGCAGGGCGCCTTGCGAGGCCAGCTGGTTCATGTACGGAGCGCTGGAGGTGTTGCCGATGATGTCGGCGTAGGAGTGGTTCTCCTCCATCACGACCACGACGTGCGAGGGAGTGGGGATCGAACTGGCCACCGTCTGGACCGGCTTGCTGTCGCTGTGCGGGTACAGGGTGGCGGTGACCAGACCGGCCGCCGCGAGGGCGGCGGCGAACGGGAGGGCGAAACGCGGACCGAGGCGCATCGGTTCTCCAAGGGCACGAAGGGGGAGCGCGGGCGCTCCCCATGACACACCCGCTTGTTGCTGTACCGTCAATATGAGGGTGGCCGCGGGATGAACAGCCCGCCATGATGCGGTCATGCCGCCGCGCCCACGTGCCCTGGTAGTGCTACCCTGAATCCTCGTGAACGACGGTAGCAGTGCGGACGTCCTCGCCGGCAACCTGCGCGGCGAGCTGCAGCGCTACGCGCCGGGGGAGAAGCTGCCGTCCAGCCGGGACCTGAGGGAGCGCTTCGGGGTGAGCCCGGCCACCGTCTCGCGGGCCGTGGCCCAACTCGCCGCGGAGGGACTGGTGGTCACCCGGCCCGGCGCCGGCGCCTTCCGTGCGCAGCCCAGCGCCGGCGGCACCAGGGCGGTCGACACCTCCTGGCAGCAGATCGCGCTGACCGCCGAGGACCAGCAGCACGCCGAGCCCGCTCCCCGGACCGTCGACGCCTCCGGGATCGTCGCGGCCCTGGAGGTCCCGCCCCCCGGGGTGATCGCCTTCAACGGCGGCTACCTGCACCCCTCGATGCAGCCCGAGCAGGCCCTGTCCGCCGCGTTCGCCCGTGCCGCCCGCCGCCCCGGTGCGTGGGGGCGGCCGCCGTTCGAGGGGCTGACCGAGCTGCGCGCCTGGTTCGCCCGCGACGTGGGCGGACCCGCCGGGGGCATCACCCCCGCGCAGGTGCTCGTCACCGCGGGCGGTCAGGCGGCGCTCACCACCGCGCTGCGCGCCCTCGCGCCGCCGGGATCCCCGGTCCTGGTGGAGTCCCCGACCTATCCCGGTGTGCTGGCCGCCGCCAGGGCCGGCGGGCTGCGCCCGGTGCCGGTGCCCGTGGACGACGACGGGGTCCGCCCCGACCTGCTCGCCGACGCCTTCGGTGCCACCGGCGCCCGGGTCTTCTACTGCCAGCCGCTCTTCCACAACCCGACCGGCGTGGTGCTGTCCGCCGGGCGCCGCCGCCGGATCGCCGAGATCGCGCACGCGGCCGGCGCGTTCATCGTCGAGGACGACTTCGCCCGCCGCCTCGGCCACGGCGGGCGGCTCCCGCAACCGCTGGTGGTGGACGACCCGTTCGGCAGCGTCGTCCACGTCAGCTCGCTGACCAAACCCACGTCGCCCAGCCTGCGGGTCGGCGCGCTCGTCGCCCGCGGCCCGGTCCTGGAGCGGCTGCGTGCGATCCAGGTCGTCGACAGCTTCTTCGTGCCCCGCCCGCTCCAGGAGGCCACCCTGGAGCTGGTCGGAACCCCGGCCTGGCCGCGGCATCTGCGGGCCATCACCACCGGCCTGCGCGAGCGCCGCGACGCCGTGCTCGCCGCGCTCCACCGCGACCTGCCCCGCCTCGCGCCCGGCGTCCGGGCCCCGGTCGGCGGCTACCACCTGTGGATCCGGCTCCCCGACGGCACCGACGAGACGGCGCTGACCGCCGCCTGCCTGCGGGCCGGCGTCGCCGTCTCCCCGGGCCGCCCCTTCTTCGCGGCCGAGGCGCCGGCCCCCTACCTCCGGATCAGCTACGCCGACACCGCCGGCACCGACGAGATCACCCAGGGCGTCCGACGTATCGCCGAGGCGTGCGCCGCCAACGGCGTCCCCGCGTAGGGGATTTCCAGCGCGTCCGGGGCGAACCCGCCGCGGGCCGGCCTCAATCCGTGACCAGGGGCGCCTCGACGCAACCGGCCAGCGCGTTCCACGCCGCCTGCCGGCCGGTGTCGACGGCCGCGCGCAGCGGGCCCGGCCGCCGCTCGGTCCGGCCGATCCGCACGCTGCCGACCGGCGGGCGGATCTGCAGCGCCGCGGGGTGCGAGGCCAGCAGCCGTTCCTCCTCCGCCCGGACCGCCACGCGGTGCAGCCACGGCTCGGCCGCCCCCGGCGCGTGCCGGGTGAACCACCGGGACAGCAGCAGGCGTTCGCCGCGCGAGGGGGCCGACGCCGTCTCGTCCGTACGCCGGGTGCGCAGCGCGACGATGTGTGTGGCCTGCTGGGCGAGCGCGGTGCGGACGGGGACCGCCTCGCTCAGCCCGGCGTCGACGAAGGTCCGCCCGTCGATCCCGATCGGGCCACCCGCGAGCAGCGGCATCGCGGTCGACGCGCGGAGCGCGGCCTGGACGTCCGCCCGGTCGCTGATCCCCCCGTGCAGATCGACGGCCTGACCGGTGAGGGCGTCGGTGGCGACGGGGTGGAATTCGACGGCGCTGTCGAGGATCTCCTGGAAACCCATCGGGACGATCTCGGTGTAGAGGGTGTGGACGAGGAAGCGGGTGTCGACGACCGGTCTGCCGCGCAGCGCGCGCCGCGGATCGATCGTCGCCCGCATGATGGTCGGATCCCACCAGGCGTGCATGGTGCTCTCGGCGCGCCCGCACAGCAGCCACGCGGCGCTCAGCGCGCCGGCCGAACTCCCGTAGACGGCGTCGAACATCGGCAGCAGTCCCAGTTGTTCGACGGCGACCGTCATGCCGCTCGAATAGGCGCCGCGGGAACTCCCGCCCTCGATCAGCAGGACCAGGCGCGCGTCGTCGCGGCGATGCCCGGGGGAACTGCCCTGGCGCCGGCGGTCGCGCAGCAGTTCCAGGACGGTGCCGGTCACCGGTGCCCGCCCGGGCGGGGGCGGAGGGTGCGGATCTGCCCGGCGCCCGCGGCGTGAGCGGCGGTCCTGTCGTCGCGGTCGCCCGCGCGCCGGTGGCGGCGGTCGGGAAGAACGGTGATCGGCGTCAAGGAAATTCTCCTCGTGCGGAATCGCACCGGCGGCGAGTGGAAGGAGCACTTTTCCAGCGGAATGAGGCAGCGCTTCAACGCGCGGGTCGGGGCAACTCGGTTCCATGGTGGGCGAAACGAAAGATCGCCCGGTGGGCGCGAGGCGGTTCCTACTGGACGGTAACCTCGCTCTCCCAGTCTCGGCCAGGGAATTGCTACTGTCAAATATCCGAGAATTGCCCAGGAAATGGGTATCGCTACTCGCGGCACGGCGATAGCGGTAGCGGAGGGCGGGCGATCCGCCCGCCCGGACCCGTCGCGGTGTTCGTTGCGCCGAATTCCGGCGCCCGGGGGTGCGGCGCGGCAGGATGGCGAGCACATCGCGACGAGAGGGGGAAGCCGTGAAGCGCACCGTGCGTCTCTGGCTCGGCATTGCGCTGGCGTTCCTGGCGGTCGGCGGCATCGTAGGGGCGTTCCTCGGCGGGGCGGCCACGACCGCCCGCCTGGGCAGCGGCGTCTTCGGCGCCCTGTTCGCCTACCTCGCCCTGCGGGTGTGGGGCCGGGCCGACCGGCGCTGACGGATGCGGGCGCCCGTGGGCGGGCGCCGACTGTCCGTACCGTGCCAACTGTATATAGTGCGTAAGTACAGTTGGGGAGGAACGGAGGACTGTCATGCGTGTCGTGTTGTCCAACAGCAGCGGCGTGCCGCTCTACCGGCAGATCAAGGAGCAGATCGGCGCGGCCGTCCTGGCGGGGGACCTCGCGGAAGGCGCCACCCTTCCCTCCGTCCGGGCCCTCGCCCGCGATCTGCGGATCAGCATCATCACCACCAACCGCGCCTACACCGAGCTGGCCGCCGAGGGGTTCATCGGCACCGTGCCCGGCAAGGGCGCGTACGTCCTGCCGCTGGACTCCGCGCTCGTCCGCGAGCAACTCCTGCGCCAGGTCGAGGAAGGACTGCAGACCGCGCTGGACGCCGGGCGGCAGGCCGGCCTGGACCGAGGCCAACTCCTCGAGATCCTCGACGGGTTGATGCAGTCCGAGCCCGACCGCACCCCGGGAGGGCCGGCCCGTGACGAGTGACCTGGCCTTCGCCCTGCGCTCCGTCGGCTGCGCGGTCGGCGGCGGCTTCGCGCTCCGGGACGTCAGCTTCGAACTGCCCACCGGTTACGTCATGGGCCTGATCGGCGCGAACGGCGCCGGCAAGACGACGATGATCCGCTGCCTGCTGGGCATGCGCGCCATCGAGACCGGCGAGGCAGAACTGCTCGGCCGGCGCGTTCCCGGGCCGGTCGAGCTGCGCCAGGACATCGGGGTGGTCCTCGACCACACCGCCCTGGTGGGCGACTGGCGGCTGACCGAGGTGGAACGGACGCTGCGGCCCTTCTACGACCGGTGGGACGGCGCGCGGTACCGGCACTTCCTCGACGAGTTCGGCCTGGACCCGCGTGCGAGGGTCAGGGACCTGTCCCGCGGCATGGCCATGAAACTCGTGATCGCGGTGGCCCTGTCGCACCACGCGCGGCTGCTCGTCCTCGACGAGCCGACCAGCGGCCTGGACCCCGTGGCCCGGGACGAACTCGCCGGCATCATCGGGGACTTCCTGCTCGACGAGGAGCACAGCGTGCTGTTCTCCACCCACATCACCGCCGACCTGGACCGCATCGGCGACTACGTGACGCTCGTGCACCGCGGGCGCGTCGTGCGGACCGGCCCCAAGGACGAGGTGCTGGACTCCTACCGGGTGGTGCGCGGCGGGCCGGACGACCTGGGGGGCACCGACGGCGCGGCCACCCTCGTCGGCGTCGAACTGATCGGCCTCCGGCGGACACCGGCCGGGGCGCAGGCACTCGTCCGCGCCGAGGAGGCGGACCTCCTCGACGCCGGGCTCCTCGTCGAGCGGCCGACGCTGGAGGAGATCGCCCTCCACATCGGATCGGAGCCGAGCGGACCCGTGGGACGACGCGGCGGCCGGAGCGGGGCGATCGCGTGACCGCCGTCGCCCGCGTGGCCGTGCTGCACCTGCGCACCGTCGCGCCGTACCGGACCCAGGGCCTGCTGGTGTGCGGCATGCTGTTCCTGGTGCTCGCCCGCAATCCCGCCGGTGTCGTGCCCTCGCTGGCGCTGCTGCTCGCCCCGCTGATCGCCGTCCATCCCTTCGTGGTCGCCGACAAGGCACGCCTGGAGACCCTGTACGCCGTCCTGCCGGTCTCGCGCCGCGCGCTGGTGCTCGGGCACTACGCCTGGTCGCTGGCGTGCTTCGTCGCCACCGCCGCCACGGGCACCGTGCTGGCGGAGGTGCTCGCGCGGATCGAGGACGTGTCCTACGGCGGTCGCACCCTGGCGACGATCCTGACGGTGTCCTGGCTGCTGTTCGCCGTCAACATCGCCGTCCAGCTGCCGCTGCTGATGTGGTTCGGGTACGCCCGGGTCAGCGTGCTGGGCACCACCATGCCGCTGGCGCTGGTCATGGTGGCCGTCCTGCGCCTGCACCTCACCCTCGGCTGGGTGCGGGACCGGCCCGCCGTGCTGTGGTTCGCCGGCGTTGCCCTCCTGACGGCGTCCGCGACGCTCGCGGCGAAGGCCCCGCCCGGGCCGCGGACCTAGATCAGGCGGGGCCACGGCGCGCCGTGGGGGGAAGGGGGATCGTGGCCTCCGTCCCGGGGCGGACCAGGTGCGTCCGTCCGCCCATCACGAGGCGGACCGGGCCCTGGTCGGAGTCCGGAACCCGTACGCGCAGGTGACCGGAGTGCAGGGAGAGCTCCACGTCCCAGTGGCCCTGGTAGCGCAGCGAGAGATGACACGGTGACATGCCAGTCATCTCGGGCAGCGGTGCGGGGTCCAGCAGCAGGGCGCCGCCGCGTGGTTCGAGACCGGTCAGGCCGCGCTGGACCAGGTCGAGGGTGCCGCCCATGGCGCCCAGGTGGATGCCCTCGCCGGTGGTGCCGCCCTGGAGGTCGGCCACGTCGCTGAGCAGCGACTCCTGCACGTAGCTCCATGCCTCGGCCCGGCGGCAGCGTGCCAGCACCCATCCGTGGACCAGCTCGCTGAGCGTGGAGCCGTGGCTGGTGCGGGCCAGGTAGTGGTCGACGGTGGCGGTCCAGGTCTCCTCGTCGAGCCGGTGGCCCAAGCGGGCCATGAGCGCGGCCAGTTCGGTCCTCGGGAACAGGTAGCCGAGCATCAGGACGTCGGCCTGTTTGGACGCCTGATAGCGGTTGGTGCTGTCCCCCTCGGCCTCCAGGATGCGATCGAGGCGGCGGATGTCGCCGTACCGGGCGCGGTAGGCCGCCCAGTCCAGCTCGGCCAGCTCGCCGTAGCCCTCGAACTGGCTGATGACGCCCTGGTGGAAGGGCACCCGCAGGCGCCGGGAGACGTCCTCCCAGCGCTCCAGCTCCGCGCTGTCCACGGCGGTGCGCTCGAACAGCTCGTCCCGGCGCGGCGCGGGAAGCATGCCGGCCACCTCCCGCGCCCGGCACAGCACCCACGCGGCGGTGACGTTGGTGTAGGCGTTGTCGTCGATGCCGGGTCCGGCCGCGCCCGGATAGGCGTCGTGGTACTCGTCGGGGCCGACGATTCCGGTGATGCGGTACCTGCCGTACGCGGCGTCCCACCGCGCGGTGTGCGCCCAGAACCGCGCGATCCGGAACAGCATCTCGGCGCCCTGCGCGTGCAGGAAGGCCGTGTCGCCGCTGGCCTGGTAGTAGTGCCAGACGTTGTACGCCACCGCCGAGCCGACGTGGTGCTGGAGCCGGGAACGGTCCGGCAGCCAGCGCCCGGAGCGGGGGTTCAGGTGCAGGCGCTGGGTCTCCTCGCGCCCGTCGCTGCCGCTCTGCCAGGGGTACATGGCGCCCACCCGGCCCGCGTCGGCGGCGGCGCGGCAGGCGGCGCCGAGCCTGCGGTACCGGTACATCAGGAGCGCGCGCGAGACCTCGGGAAGGTGCAGGTCGAGGTAGGGCAGGACGAACAGCTCGTCCCAGAAGACGTGCCCGCGGTACGCCTCCCCGTGCAGGCCCCGGGCCGGGACGCCGACGTCCAGGCCCGCCGTGTGCGAGGAGAGCGTCTGGAGCACGTGGAACTGGTGCAGCCGCAGCACGTGCCCGGCCCGGCCGGGCACGTCCGATCCGGCGCGCCGCCACAGCCGGTGCCACGCCGCCGTGTGCGCGCCGAGCAGGGCGCCGAAGCCGCCGGCCCGCGCGGCGCGCGACAGCGCCGCGTCCAGCGGGTTGCCGATGGCGGTGTCCCGCGAGGTGTGCAGCGCGACCACCTTCTCCACGGTCACCGGCCGGCCGGGGCCGACCGGGACCGTCAGGCACAGCACCGGGCGCTCCTCGTCCCCGGCGTGCGCGACCTCGCGCGGCCGGCCGCTCGTGACCCGGGTACGGCAGGCGAGGGCGACGCGGATGTCGGAGGAGGCGGTGCGGCAGCTCAGCGACACCGTGTCCGGCGGGTGGAAACCGGCCTCGAGACCGGTCAGATGACGTCCGTTCAGGTCGCGGTAGCGCTCGACGCCGTCGTTGCGCACGCGGCCGTCCGGACCGGACTCGATCCGCACCTCGCCCGCCCAGCCCTCGGCGGCGATGCGCAGGCGCTGGGCCGCGAGGTGCGGGTCGCCCATGTGCACGAGGCGGGTCTCCTCCAGGGCGACCTGGCGGCCCGCAGCGTCACGCAGCCGCATCCTGCGCCGGAGCGTCCCCCGGCGCAGGTCCAGGACCTGCTCGTGGCCGAGGACGGAACAGGTGTCGGGCGAGAACCAGGCCCCGTCCGCGGCGCGTACCCGCAGCGGCAGCCAGTTCGGGAGGTTGACCATGTCCTCGTTCTCGACCTCGTGGCCGTCCACCTCGGAGACCAGCCGGTCGTAGCAGCCCGCGACGTAGGTGCCGGGGTGGTGGACCCGGTCCGCGACCGCCTCGGCGGCGGCCCCCCGGGTCGCGAAGTAGCCGTTGCCCAGGGTGCACAGGGCCTCCCGCAGCCGCTCCCGGGACGGGTCGTACCCCTCGTAGGCCCAGCTCCAGCCGGCCTGCGCCGGGGTGCGCTCCGTGACCGGGGTGCGGGGCGGGGGCGAGGCGCGCGGGTCGGGGTGGCGCGGCGGGCTCACAGCGCTCCGATACGGCGCCCGCTGACACTGTCGGGCCGGACCCGGATCCACGCCGGGCGGTCGCCGCCGGCCCAGGGCTCGACGATGCACTCCCGGGCGAGGCGGCGGACCTCCTCGGCGTCCTCGATGCGTTCCGCCGCGCCGGCCACGAGGACGCTCCAGCCGCCATGGGTGCGGTCGTCGATCCGGTCCACCTCGAAGGAGACCACCGTGCCGCCCTCCGGGGCCGCGGCACCTTGCAGCGCGGTGCGGTACACCACGGTCTTGGCGTCCACGGCGTAGTTGACGGGGAACGCCACCGGTGCCGGCTCGGCCGGGAGGATCACCCGGCCCACGCCCTGCGGTCCCAGCCGGTCCCAGCACTCCGCCTCGGTCAGCCGGGTGAGCACCGGCCGCGGCGCCCCGCCCGCCTGCCCCGGCGGCGGGTCGGCCCGTCCTTCGAGCAGCTCCTGCGTGGTCGTGCCCAGCGCCGCCGCGACGCGGTACAGCGCCTGCGGGTCGAAGTCCGTCCCCACCGCGGCCAGTTGCCGCAGATAGCGGGTGGACATGCCCGCCTGCTGCGCCACGGCCTCCTCGGTCAGGCCCAGTTGGCGGATACGGTCGGTGATACGGCGCCAGAGCAGGCCCGGATCGGAGGCGTGCGTCTCAGGACCGACGTTCCCTTCCACGCCCTCTCCTCTCTCGTGGGCTCCCCTCGGGCTCTCTCCGCCGGCTCGCCTCGGGCCGGGAGCCGTGCCAGGAGGTCACCGCGCGGGACGGCCCGTGCCGTGGCGGCATCGGGGGAACGCGACGGCCGCCTGCGGGGCGGGCGCGTGTCCTCACCCCGTGGCCGTCCCCGTCCACCCAGCGTCGCGCACAACTCGGACCGCCGCCACGCGGCCGCGGCACCGGCCATCCGCGGGTTCGCGACCGGCGTCAGGGGGCCGTCCACCATGCGCGGAACGCCGTCTTCGAGGAGATTTGAGGAGAGCAGGGCGGGAGCGCAGACTGGAGGGGGTGGAGCGCGCGGGTCTGGATCTGCAAGCCCGGCACGGTGAAAGGGCGCCGATGGAACGGAACGCGGCAACGCCCGCCCCCGGCTCTGCCTCCCCCTCCGTGGAGGCGGCGGCCTCGCTGGACGGCCGGGGCATGGTGACCGGCTGGAGCGCGCGGGCACGCGAACTGCTCGGCTACGAGGCCGCGGAGACGGTCGGCGGGAGCGCGTCCCGCCTGCTCGCGGAGCCGGTTCCGGCCGGCATCCGGCGTTCCTGGGACGCCGGGGAGCCGTGGAGCGGCCCTCTCTCGCTCCGGCACCGTGACGGCGGCGACGTCCGGGTGCGGGTTGCCGCGCGCCCCCTGCTGGACGCGGGCGGGAACCCGCACTGGTACCTCACCGCGACCATGCGACTGCAGTGCGCGGCCGAGCAGCGCGGCGGGCCTCCCGAGCAGGACACCGCGGTGACCAAGCAGTGGGCGCTGGAGCAGCTGCCCCTGCCTTTCGCGCTCTACGACCGCAGGGGAGCGCGGCTCGCGCTCAACGACGCCAGCGTCCGCTCCCTCGGCATGCCCGAGCGGGATCTGCTCGGCGTCCGCATCGGCGACTACGGCCGGGACAGCCCGCTGAAGGAGCAGAAGTGGCTCGGCAAGGTGGTCGACCAGGTGTGGTCCAGCGGGGAGACGGTGCGCAAGGAGATGCACTTCCGCCGCGCCGGTGACCCGCGCGCCAGCGCCCTGCTGCTGCTCTTCTCGCCCGTCCTGGACCCCTCGGGGCGGATCTGCGCGGTCTCGCTGGCGTCGGTGGACATCACGGAGCAGGTCCGCGCCCGCCAGCGGCTGAGCATCCTGAACGAGGCCGGCCTGCGGATCGGCACGACCCTCGACCTGTCCCGGACCGCCGACGAGCTCGCGGTCGTGGGCACCGACCACTTCGCCGACTTCGTCGCCGTCGACCTCCTGGACGTCAGCCTGGTCGGCGACGACACGGACAAGGTGGCAGCCGACCCCGCCGCGCTGTTCCGCCGGGTCGCCCAGCGGTCCGTGAAGCCCGGCGTTCCCGAGGCGATCCATCCGGTCGGCGCCACGTACACCTACAAGCCGGTGTCCGCGGTGGCCCGCGCCGTACGCGACGGTCAGGGCGGGATCTACCACATCGACGCGGAGGCCCTGCGGTGGTGGTCGTCCACCGATCCGGCGCGCGGCCGGTCGCTGTCCGACCACGGCATCCACGACCTGATGACGGTCCCGCTGCGCGCGCGGGGCATCACGCTCGGGCTCGCGATCTTCTGCCGCCACCGCACCCCGGAGCCGTTCGACGAGGAGGACCTGCTGCTGGCGGAGGACCTCGCCGCCCGCGCGGCGGTCTCCATCGACAACGCGCGCCGCTACACCCGTGAACGCCGCGTCGCGCTCACCCTGCAGGGCAGCCTGCTGCCCGGGCGCGCCCGGGACCAGGTCGCCGTCGACATCGCGCACCGCTACCTGCCCGCCGATCCGAGCATCGGCGTCGGGGGCGACTGGTTCGACGTCATCCCGCTGTCCGGGGCGCGGGTCGGCCTCGTCGTCGGGGACGTGGTGGGCCACGGGATCCAGGCGTCCGCGACCATGGGCCGGCTGTGCACGGCGGTGCGGACGCTCGCGGACGTGGACCTGGCCCCCGACGAACTGCTGACCCAGCTCGACGACCTCGTGCTGCGTATGGCCGGCGAGGAGCGCGGCGGCGAGATGGCCGGCGGCGAAATGGCGGGCGGCGAGGTGGCCGGTGCCGCGGCGGCCGATGCCGTGGCCGACCTGAGCAGCGAGGTCGGGGCGACCTGCCTCTACGCGGTGTACGACCCGGTCACGCGGCGTTGCGCGATGGCCCGCGCCGGCCACCCCGCGCCGGTGCTCGCCACCCCGGACGGCGTGGTGAAGACCCTGGAACCTCCGGCCGGCCCGCCCCTGGGGCTGGGCGGCCTGCCGTTCGAGGTGGCGGAGTACGAACTGCCCGAGGGCAGCGTCCTGGCGCTCTACACCGACGGCCTCGTCGAGCGGAAGGACCGCGACGTGGGCACCGGGCAGCGGGTGCTGCGGGAGGTCCTCGGGCGGCCGCACCGCACCCTGGACGATGCCTGCGAGAGCTTGCTGGAGGCCCTGCGGCCCGATCTGCACACCGACGACGCGGCGCTGCTGCTCGTGCGCAGCCGCACCCTCAGCGAGGACCACGTCGCCTCCTGGGAGCTGACCGCCGAACCCGAGACGGTCGCCCACGCCCGCGAACTGACCCGTGACCGGCTGGAGGAATGGGGGCTGGGCGACATCGGCTTCATCGCCGAACTCGTGGTGAGCGAGCTCGTCACCAATGCCGTCCGCTACGGCCAACCGCCCATCCGGCTGCGGCTGATCCGCAACGACACGCTCATCTTCGAGGTGACCGACGGCAGCAGCACCACCCCCCACCTGCGCCGCGCGCGGGCGTACGACGAAGGCGGCCGCGGCCTCCTGATCGTCGCCCAGATGACGAACCGCTGGGGCTGCCGGAACACCGAGACCGGCAAGACCATCTGGGCCGAGCTGCCGATCGCCGAGGCGGACCCGCCGGCCCTCTGACCCGCACCGGGCCCGAGGCCCGGGCCCGCCCGCGCCTCGGCGCTTGGTGCCGTCGGGCGTTCTTCGGCCGCGCCCCGTGTGCCGTTCCCGGCCGGAGCGGGCGCCTTCCCTACGATCGGACCGTTACGGAGCGTGGCGATGGCCCGCGTCGCGGCGGAAGAGGTGTCGGGAGCATGAGCAGGACCGCGGGTTCGGCCCACCGGTTGACGCCGAACGTGTTCGGGGTCGCCTTCGGCACGGCCGGCCTGGCGCAGTGCTGGGGTGTCGCCGCGGAGACGGTGGGGCTGCCGGAATGGCCGGCGAACGTGTTCTGGGTGACGGCGGCGCTCCTGTGGCTGGTGATCGCTCCCGCCTACCTGCACGGCGTCGTGACCCAGGGCCGGCTCCGGACGGAGCTGCCGGACCCCACCATGGGCCCGTTCACCTCGCTGGCCGCGATCACGCTCATGCCGCTGGGTGTGGCGCTGGCCGGGCACGCCCGGAGTGCCGGCGAGGCGGTGTTCCTCCTCGGACTGGTCCTCACCGTGCTGGTGGGGAGCTGGCTCACCGGCGTGTGGATCCGCGAGGACGTCCAGCTGGCACGCTGGCATCCCGCGTACTTCCTGCCCACGGCCGCGGGTGGCCTCATCGCGGCCAACGGCAGCGCCACGCTCGGCTGGGCCACCGCGGCCCGCGTCCTGCTCGGGTACGGAGTCGTCTCCTGGCTGGTCCTCGGGTCGATCATCCTGGTACGGCTGTTCACCCAGCCCATGCTGCCGCCGCCCCTGCTGCCCACGATCGCCATCGAGGTCGCCCCGCCCGTCGTCGCCGGCAACGCCTGGTTCGCGATCAACGGCGGGCGCCTGGACCTGGGAGCCGAACTGCTCGGCGGGTACGCCGTGTTGATGGTCCTGGTCCAGGTCTCCATGTTCTCCACCTACCGCAAGGCGCCCTTCGGCCCCGGCTACTGGGCCTTCTCCTTCTCCTACGCCGCCGTGTTCACCAACGCGGTGTCGTGGCTCGCGGTCGAGCACGTGGGCGACCGGAAGCCGCTCACGTACGTCCTCGTCGCGGTGGCCACGGCCGGCTGGGTCGCGCTGGCCGGACGCACCGTGCTCGCGCTGGCGCGGCGGACCTTCCTGCCGCCCGTGGTGCCGGAAGCACCGGCCCACACCTGAGGACCTGCCGCCCGCGCCACGCGCGTCAGGCGAAGGCGCGCCGGACGAGGTCCTGCTGCTCCGCGGTGTGCAACCGGGCCGACCCGACCGCGGGTGCGGACGCCGCGGGCCGGCTGACGCAGGACAGGAAGCAGCGCAGCAGCGGGGCGATCCGGGGGGCGGCGAACGTCCATGCCCCCTGGTTGGCGGGCTCCTCCTGGACCCAGCGCACCTCGGTCGCCGCCGGGAACCTGCCCAGTTCCGCCCGCAGTTCGGCGGACGGGAACGGGTAGAGGCACTCCAGCCGGACGACGGCCGTCCTGGTGTCGCCGGTCGCGCGCCGGTGGGCGTCCAGGTCGTGGGCGACCTTGCCCGAGCACAGCAGCACCCGCTCGACCCGGCCCGGATCCGGCACGGTGTCCGGCAGCACCGGGCGGAACGAGCCCCCGGTGAAGTCCTCCAGGCGGGACGTCGCGGCCTTGAGCCGCAGCATCGACTTGGGGGTGAACACCACCAGCGGGCGCCGCCGCGGGTCCAGCCCCTGCTGCCGGAGCAGGTGGAAGTAGTTGGCGGGCAGCGAGGGCGCGGCAACGGTGATGTTGTCGTCCGCGCACAGCTGCAGGAACCGCTCCACGCGCGCCGAGGAGTGGTCCGGGCCCTGCCCCTCCAGGCCGTGCGGCAGCAGGAGCGTCACCCCCGACCGCTCGCCCCACTTCTGCTCGGAGGAGGCGATGTACTCGTCGACGACGGTCTGGGCGCCGTTGACGAAGTCCCCGAACTGCGCCTCCCACAGCACCAGCGCGTCCGGCCGGGCCAGCGCGTAGCCGTACTCGAAGGCCAGCACGGCGAGTTCGGACAGCAGCGAGTCGTACGGCGTGAAGCGCGCCGCGTCCGGGCCGAGGGTGTTGAGTGGGATGTGCTCGCGCCCGGTACGGCGGTCGGTGAGGACCGCGTGCCGCTGGCCGAACGTGCCGCGCCGGGAGTCCTCCCCGGCCAGCCGCACCGGCACCCCCTCCAGCAGCAGGGAGCCGAACGCGAGCGCCTCGGCGGTCGCCCAGTCGACGTTCCCGGCGTCGAGCATGGCGGCCCTGCGCCGCAGTTGGGGCAGGACGCGCGGGTGCGCGGTGAAGCCGGGCGGCAGGTCGGTCTGGGTGTTCAGGACGCGCCGCAGCGTCGCCTCGCCGGCCGCGGTCCGCGGCCGGACATCCGCCTCGCCGCTGCCCCGCGTGGGCGGGATGGGCGGCGTGGCGCGGCCGGGTCCGGTGGCCGCCGCGGTCTCGGTGAAGGCCCGGTCCAGTTCCTCCCGGTGCCGCCGCCGGGAACGCTCCTCCTCCTGGGCGTCGATGGCGCCGGTGCGCAGCAGTTCCCGCGCGTAGAGCCGGCGCACGGACGGCCGTTCGGCGATCCGGTCGTACATCGCCGGCTGCGTGATCGACGGGTCGTCGACCTCGCTGTGGCCATGGCGCCGGTAGCAGACGAGGTCGATGACGACGTCCTTGCCGAACGCCTGCCGGTAGTCGAAGGCGGTCCGCGCGGCCCGCACGACGGCTTCCGGGTCGTCCCCGTTGACGTGCAGCACCGGGGCCGCGACCGTCCGGGCGACGTCGGTGGCGTAGGTCCCCGACCGCGCCCGGTCGGCGGCGGTGGTGAACCCCAGCTGGTTGTCGATGACCACGTGCACCGTGCCGCCGGTGCGGTAGCCGGGCAGCTGCGACATGTTGAGGGTCTCGGCCACCACGCCCTGGCCGGCCAGCGCCGCGTCACCGTGGACGACGACGGGCAGCACGCGGAAGTCGCCGTGGCTGCCGTCGGCCAGGTCCTGCCGGCCCCGCACGATGCCCTCCGCGACCGGCCCCACGATCTCCAGGTGCGAGGGGTTGGCCACCACGCGGACCGCGACCTCGTGGCCGTCGGAGGCGTGGAACGTCCCCTCGGCGCCCAAGTGGTACTTCACGTCGCCCGAGCCGTGCGCGGAGGTGATGTCGGGGGTGTCCTCGAACTCGCCGAAGATCCGCGCCAAGGGCTTGCCCACGATGTTGGCGAGGACGTTGAGCCTGCCGCGGTGCGCCATCCCGAGGACGACCTCCCGCGTGCCCACCCGCGCCGCGCTCTCCAGCAGCGTGTCCAGCAGCACGATCGTGGCCTCGCCGCCCTCCAGCGAGTACCGCTTGTGCCCGACGTACTTGGTGTGCAGGAACGTCTCGAACGCCTCCGCGGAGCCCAGCCGGTGCAGGATGCCCAGCTGCTCGGCGCGATCGAAGGGGCGTTGCGGCCCCTCCGCGCGCTGCTGGATCCAGCGCCGTTCCAGCGGGTCCTGGATGTGCATGTACTCGATGCCGGTGGTCCCGCAGTACGCGGTGCGCAGCCGGGTCAGCACGTCGTCGAGCGACATCTCCTGCCGGCCGGCGAACCCGTCGACGGCGAAGACGCGCGGGCCGTCCGCGGCCTCCAGACCGTGACCGGAGGGGTCCAGGTCCCGGTGGCCGCCGGCACGCCCGGCCGCGAGCGGGTCGGTGGCGGCCAGCAGGTGCCCGCGGACCCGGTAGGCGTGGATCAGCGCGGCGACCCGGACCGCCTTGGCCGCAAGGTCGTCATCCCGCGGGTCGCTCGCCGCCCCCAGCGGCGGGCGGGCGACGGCCCCGGCGGGCGGCGCCGCCCGGAAGTAGTCCCGCCACACCAGGTCGACGGAGTCGGGATCGTCCCGGTACCGCTGCCGGAACTCGTCGACGAGCCACTCGTTGATGCCGAACTCCGTGCCGAGCGCGCTGCCGAGCACACTGACGGATTCGCTGCCGGATTCCGCGACGCGCCCGTCGGAGGGTGCGCTGCCTGAGGGTGAAGCCACGGCGGATGACGCCTTCTTTCGTCGGGGGACACCGGCACCGTCGACGGCCGCGCCGTGCGTCGGGCGGCCGCCTCGGGCCGGGACGGGGCGGTCCGCGGTGCCGCGGACCGCCCGCTCCGTCGGTCCCGAGGCTAGGAGCGGGAGAAGGCACGCGGACGGGCACACACGGCCAGGACACCGGCAGATCGTGACATCGCGGGCATATGCAGGGTGCCGGCGCCTGCGCCGTCGCCGTCCGCGGGCCGTCCGCATGCCGGGAGCGGGCGTGTCGCGGGGCAGGTGCGCGGCGGGTTGCTGCCCGGCGAAGGCGGTGATTTCGGGCACTATGCGGAGGAGTCGCCGCCGGCGGCGCCGCGCACGAGGAGGACATCATGGAGTTCGAGGTGACCGTCGAGATCCCGCAGGGCTCGCGGAACAAGTACGAGATGGACCACGAGCTGCACCGCATCCGGCTGGACCGCATGCTGTTCACCGCGACCCGGTACCCGGCCGACTACGGCTACATCGACGGCACCCTCGGGCGCGACGGGGATCCGCTGGACGCGCTCGTCCTCGTCGGGGACCCCACCTACCCGGGCGTGGTGATCAACTGCCGGGCGGTCGGCATGTTCGTCATGAGCGACGAGAAGGGGCCGGACGAGAAGGTGCTGTGCGTGCCGTCCCACGACCCGCGCTACGCCAACCTGCAGGACATCACCGACGTGCCGGATTTCGACGTCCTGGAGATCACCCACTTCTTCGAGGTCTACAAGGACCTCGAACCCGGCAAGTCCGTCGAGGGCTCCCACTGGGAGGGCCGCGACGCGGCGTACGCGGAGATCGAGGCGTCGCGCCGGCGCGCCGACCCCGCGCGGTCCTGACGCGCCGCCGAACCGCCGTCCGGGGAAGGGCCCGACACCCCGCGCTCCGCTCGTGAGATGCTGCCGGGCGGGTCCGGTTCGCCTACGACGCCGGCACCCCACGCCCGGTCACCGCCCGGACGTCTCGCGGCTGCCCCGCGCCGCCTGGGAAGGAGCCGAACCGCAATGAGCGACACCCGCACCGGCAGTGGCACCGCTCAAGCCGCTCAAGCCGCTCAAGCCGCCCAGACCGCACCGGCCGTCCCCGTCGTCCCGACTCCCGCGGTGCCGCCCCAGCAGCGGCAGCGGGAGGAGGAGATCACCGCCCAGGTGCTGCGCTCCTTCGCCGGCTGCACCGACCCCCGGCTCGGCGAGGTCATGCGGTCCCTGGTCCACCACCTGCACGCCTTCGTCCGGGACGTGCGCCTGACGGAGGCGGAGTGGAGCCGGGCCGTCGATTTCCTCACCGAGGCCGGGCACATCACCGACGACCGCCGCCAGGAGTTCATCCTGCTGTCGGACGTGCTGGGCCTCTCCATGCAGACGGTGGCGGTCAACAACGAGGCGTACGGCGACGCCACCGAGGCGACGGTGTTCGGACCCTTCTTCGTCGACGGCAGCCCCGAGGTGGAACCCGGCGGCGACATCTCCTTCGGCGCCGCGGGCGAACCCTGCTGGGTGGAGGGCACCGTCACCGACACCGCCGGCGCCCCGGTACCCGGAGCCCGCATCGAGGTCTGGCAGGCCGACGAGGACGGCTTCTACGACACGCAGTACGGCGACGAGCGCACCGCGGCCCGCGCCCACCTGTTCACCGGCCCCGACGGCCGCTACGCCTTCTGGGGCCTGACCCCCACCCCGTACCCCATCCCGCACGACGGGCCGGTGGGCGAGCTACTGGCGAGGACCGGCCGCTCGCCCATGCGGGCCTCGCACCTGCACTTCATGGTCAGCGCTCCGGGCCTTCGCACGCTGGTGACGCACATCTTCGTCGAGGGCGACGAACTCCTGGACCGCGACGCCGTGTTCGGCGTGAAGGGCTCGCTCGTCAGGGTGTTCCGCGCCCAGCCGGCCGGGGCGCCGACCCCCGACGGGCGGGATCTGGCGGACGACCGCACCTGGTCCCGAACCCGCTTCGACATCGTGCTCGCCCCCGCGGTGGGGTGAGCACGGAGGCCGACGGGCCCTGGTGCCGCGACCGGAAAGGTTCACGGGTTCGCGGCGCCCGGCACGGCACCTCTCCCCCTGGCCCGGCGGCCGGGCGGTACCCCCCACCGCCCTGCGATGCACCGGACCGGACACCGCGAACCAGGCAAACCTTCCGGCCACGGCACTAGATCTCCTTCGCCGGCTCCGGCCGCCAGGTCGGCGCCCACTCGTGGGCGAGCAGGCCGAGGACGACCTCGTCGAGGCGTTCGCCGTACACCCAGGCCGAGGACCGCAGGGTGCCCTCGACGGTGAACCCCGCCCGCTTCGCCGACGCGATCATGGCCGCGTTGTCGGCGAGGGTCTCCACCTGCAGCCGCTGCAGTCCGAGCACCGCGAAGCCGTACTCGCACAGCGTGCGCACGATGTCCGTGCCGAACCCGCGACCGCGGAAGCCGGGGAGCAGGGAAAGTCCCAGGTGGCCCGACCTGTTGTGCCGGTCGATGCCCCAGACCCCGGCGGCCCCGGCCAGTTCCCGCGTGCCGAGCTCCACCACCGAGAAGGAGGCCCGCGCGTCCGACGGGTCGCCTTCCGCATAGGGGGAGCGGTCCGAGCCCGGCGGTATCGGCTGCCAGGGCCGCGGGTCCTGGCGGGACCGGGTCAACACGTCGTTGTAGAGCACCCCGTGGAGGATCGGGACGTCGTCCTCGTGCCGGGCGCGCAGCCCGATCTTCTGGCCATGGATCACCCGGCATTCCTATCCCGGCGCACCGGCCCGATCAACCGCGTTCTCCGGCGCCCGGATCGGAGTCCGCATGGGTGTCCGCACCGGCAGGTGCTCCGGTGCGGCACCGGCACGGCCGCGCCCGTGCCGCACCGGAGCACGTGCCGGGTCCCCGACGCGCTACCAGTCGTGGACCGTGCCGTCCACCAGCCGGTTCACCGGCAGGTAGGCCGCCTCGTACGGGAAGCGGGCGGCGGCCTCCTCGTCGATCTCCACGCCGAGGCCGGGGTTCTCGCCCGGGTGCAGGAGCCCGTCCTGGAAGGTGGCGGAGGTGCGGAAGACCTCCAGCGTGAGCGGGGACTGCCGCATGTACTCCTGGATGCCGAAGTTGTGCACGGCCAGGTCCAGATGGAGCTGGGCGGCCATGCCCACGGGGGAGATGTCGGTGGGACCGTGCATCCCCGACTTCGCGCCGTACAGCCCGGCCAGGTCCAGCAGCCGCCGCATCGGCGTGATGCCGCCGGTGTGGGTCACGGCCGAGCGGACGTAGTCGATCAGCCGCTCGGTCAGCAACGTGGTGTAGTCGTGGATCGAGTTGAAGACCTCCCCGATGGCCAGCGGGGTGGTGGTGTGCGAGCGGATCAGGCGGAGGGCGGCCTGGTCCTCGCCGGGGGTGGCGTCCTCCAGCCAGAACAGGTCGTACGGCTCCAGGTCCTTGCCCAGCCGGGCCGCCTGGATCGGCGTCATGCGGTGGTGGCCGTCGTGCAGCAGCGGCAACTCCGGGCCGAACTCCTGCCGGACCGCCTCGAAGACGCTCGGCACGTGCCGCAGGTAGGCGCGGGTGTCCCAGGTCTCCTCGGCCGGCGCCGGCGTCGCGCCGCCGCCCGCCCGGCGCGCGGGCTCGTAGTCGTAGCGGGTTCCGGCGGCGGAGGAGGCCACCCCGTAGACCGCGCCCAGTCCCGGTACGCCGGTCTGCACGCGCACCGCGCGGAAGCCCTCCGCCAGATGGGACCGCACGGAGTCCAGCAACTCGGGTATGTCGCGCCCCGAGGCGTGCCCGTAGGCCAGGGCACCCTCGCGGGAGCGGCCGCCCAGCAGCTGGTACAGCGGCATCCCGGCCGCCTTGGCCTTGATGTCCCACAGCGCGGTGTCCACCGCGGCGATCGCCGCCATGGTCACCGGTCCGCGCCGCCAGTAGCCGCCGCGGTACAGGTACTGCCAGGTGTCCTCGATGCGGTCCGCGTCGCGGCCCAGCAGCAGGGGCACGAGATGGTCGGACAGGTAGGAGGCGACGGCCAGTTCACGCCCGTTGAGCGTGGCGTCGCCCAGCCCGGACAACCCGTCGTCCGTGGTGATCTTCAGGGTCACGAAGTTGCGGCCCGGGCTGGTGACGATCACGTCGGCGGTGCGGATTCTCATGTGTGCGTCCTTCGCTCTGGTCGGCGGTGCGGGGCGGCCCGGGGCGCCTGCCACCCGCCGAGACGACCGGCGTGCCCCCGCTCACCCCCTCCTGCACGCTACTTCGCCGGGGCGCCCGGTGATCACGCAGGGGTCGCGTCGGTGCTGGTGGCGCGGGCCGCCGTCCGGCGGCGGAGGCGACCGCGAGGGCCCAAGTGTCCCCGCCTCCCCGCCGGTTCGGGCCCGGTCCGGGTCCTGCCCGGCCCGAACCGAACCGCCTGCTTCCCGTCGGTGCGGGCCGGTCGCGGTCGGGCGCCGCGCGATTCCGGTCCGGCCCACCCGGTGGGGCCCGTCGGCGCGGAGCGGGGCGTCAGGGGATGGCGCTGGGCGCGTCCGAGGTGCTCGCGCTCGCCGTGGTGCCGGCGCTGCCGTCGTCGCCCGGCGACGAGGGCGTGGGCGTGGGCGAAAGGGTGGTGGGGCCGTGGGTGGAGGGCGCGGCCGGCGGGGCGAGGGGCGGCGCGGGGACCTCGGTGGGCGGGCCGGCCGCGGGCCACAGCAGCACCGTCAGGGTGGCGATCACGGCGGCCGCCGCCCCGCCCGCGGCGGCGGTCCGCAGCCGGCGGGTCCGGTTGGTGCGGCGGCGGATCCGCTCGAACGCGCCCGGCGGCGGCGCCAGTCGCCCGGGCCCCGTGAGGAGGAGCGCGGCCAGCTCCTCGTCACCGGGCTCCTCCCAGTGCTCAGCGGGTGTGATCACAGCGTTCTCCCAGTACGGCGCGCAGATACTCCCGGGCGGCGTGCAGGTCGCCCCTGATCGTGCCTTCCTTCCGCTTCGTCAGGGAGGCGATGTCCCGGACCGGCAGGTCGGCGAAGTTGTAGAGGAGGACCACGGTGCGCAGGCGTTCCGGCATCGACTGCACGACCAGCCGCACCGGGACCGCCGTCTCCGCGCCCTCCTGCTGCCGGGCCAGCGCCGCCTCGGTGCCCGCCCGCCGCAGCGCCCGCCGTTCGCGGTCCGTCCTGCGCCAGTGGTCGCGCACCAGGTTGGCGGCCGTGACGTAGAGGAAGCCGCGGGGCTCCTCGACGCTGCTCCAGCGCAACCACAGCCGGGCGAACGCCTCGGAGGCGACCTCGTGGGCCGTGCCGTCGTCGTCCACCAGCCGACGGCACCAACCGGCGAGGCCGGGGTAGAGGACGGCGAACAGTTCGGCTGCTTCCCGGTCCTTGGACGGGCTCAACGTACTCCAGGTGAAGGGGCGGTGGCGGGTGCGGAAGGGGCCGGCCGGTCTACCCGGCGGGCGTCACCGCGGAAAGTGCCGCGAAGACGACCACGTTGTCGAGGTAGCCGCTGCCGGTCCGCGGGCCGCCGCACGTGATCAGGCGCAGTTCGGGTCGGTCGGTGTTCCCGTAGACCTGCCGGGTCGGGAAGCGGTCCTTGGCGACGGTGCGCACCTCGTGCACGGTGAACGTGGTGGACCTCCCGTCCTGCAACTCGACCTCGACGCGGGCCCCGGGCCGGAGCCGCGCCAGGTGCAGGAAGACCCCGTCGCCGTAGCGGCCGACAGTCACATGGCCGAGGATCACCGACGGTCCCAGCTGCCCGGGGGCGGGCGAGCCGCGGTACCAGCCGGCGGGGGAGTGCGCCCGCACCGGGGGAACCTCGACCGTACCGTCCGCCGCCAGGCCGAGCCCCATGAGCGGGGTGTCGACCCCGATGGCCGGGATCCGCAGGCGTACGGGGACCGATCGGGCGATCGGCCGCGGCGCCGCGGAACCGGCGGAACCGGCGGGCGCGGCGGTGGCGGCGGGGGAGGCGCTGGAGGGCGGCCCGGCCGGCGCCGGCGCCGCGGGCGTGGCCCCGCACCCCGCGACCAGCACGGCCGCGAGGCAGGTGGCGGCAACGACGGACGGCACCGCGGCCGGCCGGGACGCCCGCAACGTCAGCCCCTGCTCTGGAGCTTGCGGCGCAACACGACCGCGCCCGCGCCGATCACGAGGACGCCGGCCGCGGCGGCCACGCCCGTCTGCGTCGTGTCGGAGCCGGACGCCTGGGGCGGCACGCCGGTGTCGGGCGCGCCGGAGGGCACGGTGCCGACCTGGTTGCCGTCGACCGTGGCCGAGGGGACCGGCGTGGCACCGGTGGAGGTGCTGGCCGTGGGCGCGGGGGTCGGCGTGGCACCCGAGCCGCTGCTGCCCGCGGCGGCGGTCGGCGTCGGGGTGGGGGTGCCCCCGCCGTCGGCGAGGGCCGTCCCGGCCCCGGCCGCGACCAGCGCCGCAGCGCAGGCCAGGGCGGCCGCGAATGAGCGTGCACGCATGTGGAGTCTCCTGTCGATCGGCCCGGCGGTTCCCTTGGGCGGGGCGCCGGGCTCCTTGCGGTGTGGAACCAGACGGAGAGACGACCCGCTGCGGGTCCTTGCTGTAAAGGAATGGCAAAGCCGCGAGCATGCCCACCCGGCGGGTCCCGCCGACGGGCCCCGGTTTCCATGGCTGTTGCCCGGTGCGGCGGGCGTGCCGTGGCCGGTGCGGTTCGGGCGGCCGAACGCCTCGTGCCCACGCCGCTGTGGGGGCTCTCGGGTGCGCGGCGGGGGAACGGCCGGCCGTCGTCCGGGTCCGCGGGCCTGTACCGCGAGACCTCCGGCCGCCCCTCGCATCCGCCGGCCCGGGCGGGAGACTCCCGGCCGGCGTGGCCTCAGAGCTCGTCGTCGTGCGTGTCCGGTGCGAAGACGACGGCGATGGCCTCGGCGTGGTCGGGCACCCCGGGATCGGCGACGACCTTCGCCATCACCGTCGCCTCGTAGTTCTCCGGATCCATCGTCAGGATCTGCCGCAGCACCTCCGCCGCCTCCGGCAGCGCGCCGTGCTTGAGCATCATGAACGCGGCCAGCCGCAGCTTGTCGATGGTCACCGGCTCGGCCGGCTCGCCGTCGCCGCGGATCTCCACGCACCGGTCCAGCAGCGGCTGGAAGCGTGCGGGCGGGCCGAACAGCTGCAGGCCGACGATGATGCCCGGGACGGTGCTCGGTGCGCGCATCGGGGCGGCGATCGCGGCGTCGAAGTCGGCCGCCGCCTGCTCCCACTTGCCGAGCTGGAAGCGGATCTGGCCCAGCACGGCGGTACGGTCGCCGCCGACGTCCGGGAGCTCGATCCGCTCGATCAGCCGCTCGGCCGCCCGGTTGTCCTGGTACTCGATCATGTAGAGCGACCCGAGTTCGAACAGCGCCGTCGTCTCGGTCTCCGACCGGCGCAGGATCGCCTTGTACGCCGCCTTGGCCTCGTCCTTCAGGCCCAGCCGCTTGTAGATGTTCGCCACGGAGGTCAGGGCGCGCGGGTTGTCGCCCGCGAGGTCGCGCGCGACAGCCGCCGCCTCCACCGCCTCGTCGTGGCGGTCCAGTTCGGCCAGCACCCTGCCGTGCAGGCTCGCGGTCTCGCTGGACCGCGGGAAGCGCTGCCGGGCCAGGGCGGCGAGTTCGAGCGCGCGGTCCAGCCGGTCGAGGTGTTCCAGGCCGAGCACGGTGGTCCTGAAGAGCTGGCGGGTCGCCTCGCCCTCGGCGATCAGCGGCTCGGCGAGCGCGATGAGGTCGTCGTACCGATCGTCGTCGCCGGCGATCTCGGCGGCCAGCAGGCGCGCGGGGACCAGCGCCGGGTCAGCCGCCAGCATCGCCGCCACCAGGGCCCGGCAGCGGTCCCGGGAGTCCTTGGACCAGGGGTGGTTGTAGGTGGCGGCCGTCCACATGGACCGCGCGATGCGGGCCTGCGCGCGCAGCAGTTCCGGGTCGCTCCCCGCGGTGCCCGGGGAGCCGAGGTCCGGGATGTCCAGGGCCTCGCAGCCGAGGGTGTAGACGTCGAGCAGCGGTGCGGGCAGCCCCTGCGTCTCCAGGGTGCCCAGCACCTCGCGGACCCGGTTCGGGCTGGGCTTCAGGCGCAGCGCCGCGGTGAACGCGTCCCGGGCCGCGCCGATCATCCCCAGCCGCAGCTTCACGATGCCGGCCTGGATCAGGTAGCCCGCGTCGGTCGGATCCAGGTTCAGGGCCTGTTCCATGGCGGTGTCCGCGTCGCGCCAGCGCCGCAGGCCGACCAGCACCATCGCCCGGGTCTGGAAGCTCTCGCCGTCCAGCGGTTCGAGCTCGACGGCCCGGTCGGCGACCGGCAGCGCCTCGGGAAGCAGTTCCGGGATGTCGGAGAGCACCTGCGCGTACAGGCGCAGCACCCGGCCCTCGTCCGGCGCGATCTCCACCGCCCGCCGGATCAGCGGCAGCGCCTCGGCCGCCTCCTTCTCCTTCTTCAGGCACAGCGCCGCCCGGTAGAAGCCCTCGGTGTTCTGCGGCCAGCGCGCGATCACCAGGCGGGCGGTCTCCACGGCCTCGTCCCGCCGGTCGGCCAGGTCGAGCAGCCAGGCCAGGTTTGCCAGCGCCCCGTAGTGCTCGGGGTCGGCCGCCAGCACCTTGCGCAGGATCGGCTCCGCCTCGGTGTACCGCCCGAGGCGGGCCAGCGCGACGGCGCGTTCGACCGCGACCTGCAACGCCCCCTCGTCCGCCGTCACTTCGCGCCCTTGCGGCGCTTGAAGTACGCCGCGAGGTCATCGTACGCGCCGCCCTCGTTGGCGAACAGCGCGACCGAGCGGGCGGCGTCGAACCACGGTCCGGTCGAGGGGTGCAGGTCCGCCAGCGCGGCGTCGAAGTCGGCCATGCCCATCAGCCGCACCTCACCGCTGCGGACCGCGTCCATCAGGGCGATCTCGGCGGCCGACTCGCAGAGGTGCGCGAGATCGGCGCCGGAGAAGGAGTCCGTGCGCTCCACCAGGGACCCCAGGTCGACACCCGCGATCGGCCGGTCCCGCAGGTGGTAGCGCAGGATCTCCTCGCGGGCCGCGGCGTCCGGCGGCAGCACGAGGACGGTCCGGTCGAAGCGGCCGGGACGGCGCAGCGCCGGGTCCACGTCCCAGGGGGCGTTGGTCGCGCCGAGGACGAACACCCCCTCGTTGTCCGACCCCACCGAGTCCAGCTCGGCCAGGAACTGGTTGACGGTGGTGCGCATCGTGGAGTTGCGGGTCTGGCTGCGGCGCTGGCCGAGCGCGTCCACCTCGTCGAAGAAGAGCACGCACGGCGCCTGACGGCGCGCCAGCTGGAACAGCTCGCTCAGGTTCTTCTCCGACGCCCCGATCCACACGTCGAGCACCTCGGAGATGCCGACGGAGACGAACGACGCGCCGAGCTCGCCCGCGACGGCGCGCGCGATGAAGGTCTTGCCGCAGCCGGGCGGGCCGTAGAGCAGCAGGCCGCCGCGCAGCGACTTGCCGTAGAGCCTGCGCAGTTCGGGGTTGCGCAGCGGGGCGAGGAACGCGGCCTGCAGCCGGTCCTTGACCTCGGACAGCCCGCCGACGTCCGCGAGGGTCAGCACCGGCCGCTCGACCTCGTGCGCCGGGACGCCCTGCGGGTCCTCGTCCGCGTCATCGGCCGCGGCGGTGGGGGAGCTGGCGGTGAAACGGGGCGGCGGCGCGATGTCCCCCAGCTCGGCCTCCGCCGAGGACCAGTCGAAGCCGCCGTCCCGCTTCCCGGGGGAGTCGGCCGAGCCGGAGCTGGAGCCGGAATCCGTGGAGCCGGCACCGGTCGTACCCGATGCTCCCGCGCCGGTCGAAGCGGACCCCGTCGAAGCGGCGTCCCCCGAAGCGTCCGAAGCCGAAGTCCCCGCAGCCGCAGCCGCAGCCGCAGCCGCAGCCGCAGCCGCACCGGCCTCCGGGGACGCGGCCGGCACGCCCCGCGGCGCCCCGCCACCCAGCGCCCTGAGCATCAGAGTCCTGGCCGGCACGGAATCCGGTTCGAGATGGAGCGCCTCACCGAGCTCGACGATCGCGCCCTGAGCGTCGCCCGCGTCGATGAGCGCTTCGGCGAGCGCGAGCCGGAACTCGGCCTGCTCCGGCGCGGAACGCACCGCTTGGCGCAGCGCGTGCAGCAACGGGCTCTCCGCGTCAGCCATGGATGTCCCCCTCCTTGGCGGATGATCCGCGAGCATAGCCCGTGTTCCCGCCACCCCCCGCGCTGCCCGTACGTCGGCCCGCCCGGTGCCCGCCCCGGCTCAGTCGCCGCTCTCCCGTACGGGGGTGACGATCTCGTCGACGAGCCAGCGCGCGGCGTTGCCGGTGTAGGGGCGGGGCAGCGCGAGCACGACGTGCCCGATGCCCGCGGCGGCGAGGGCGTGCACGTGGGCGCGGGTCCCGGCCGGGTCGGCGCGGTCGACGATGACCTGCGCGGAGCGGGTGATCGCGGCGGGGTCGCGGCCGATCGCCTCGCAGTGCGCGTCCAGGACGCGGGCGCGCGCCGCGACCCAGCCGGCGTCGTGGTGGGGCGGGCCGGGGACGTTCCAGATGTCGGCGTGCTCGGCGACGACGCGCAGCATGCGGTCGCCCCAGCCGCCGAGCAGCAGCGGCGGGCCGCCGGGCCGGACCGGGCCGGGGCCGTTGCGGGTGCCGCGCAGGGTGGTGAACGGGCCGTCGTGGTCGAAGACCTCCTCGGTCCACATCCGGCGCAGGATGGTGATCGTCTCGGTCAGGCGGGTCAGGCCCTCGCCCGGACCCGGGAGCGGGAGGCCGTAGGCGGCGTACTCGGCGACGGCCGGGTTGGGGCCTTCCGGCTGCCGGGTGCCGCCGACGCCGAGGCCCATGATCAGGCGCCCCCGGGATATCACGTCCACGGTGGTGGCGATCTTGCCGAGGTGGGCGGGGGCGCGCAGCCGGTTGCTGGTGACGAGCAGGCCGAGGTTCAGCCGGGTGGTGCGGGCGGCCAGCGCGGCGAGCAGGGTCCAGCCCTCCAGGACGGCGCCGGCGGGCGGGCCGGCCAGCGGCATCAAGTGGTCCCACAGCCAGGCGTCGTCGAGTTCGGGCAACTCGTCGGCTTCCTCCCAGACGCGGAGGATCTCGTCGTATGTCAGATGCATGGGTGTCGTCTTGACGCCGAAGCGCAGCCGGCCCAGGGGTGTGTGCGAGGACATGATCGTCACCCTAGTTGATCGTCAGCGCCGCTGACGATCAGTTGACCGAATAGGATGCGGGAATGGCGGCGGAGACGGCGGGACCGGCGGGAACGGCAGGGGCGGCGGGAATGGCGGAGAGCGGTGACGAGGCGGCCGCGGTCGAGGAGTTGCTCGGCGCGCGGCTGGGATACCTGCTCAAGCACGCGCAGTTGCGGCTGGCCGAGCGGGCCGGGCCCGCGCTGTCCGGGTTCGGCCTGGACGCACGGGAGTTGGCGGTCCTCGCGGTGCTGGCGGCGGGCCGCCCGCTGTCGCAGCTGGAGGCCGCGCGGCGGCTGGGCGTCGACCGCACCACGATGGTCGCGCTCGTCGACGCGCTGGAGGGCAAGGGGCTGGTGGAACGCCGCCGCAGTGCGGAGGACCGCCGCCGCAACGTCGTGGAGTTGACGGAGCGTGGCGGGCGGGTGCGGGCCGACGCGGAGGAGGCCCGCGAGCGGGCGGAACGCGCGTTCCTCGCTCCGCTCGGCGAGGAGGACGCGGCGCGGCTGATGAAGGCGCTGCGGACGCTGGCCGCCCCGAGCCGGCCCTGACGCTTCCTGACTTCGTCCGGAGCTCCCCGGCGCGGGCGCCGTTCGCCGGGGAGCGGGCCGCCGGGCGCCGACGGCCGGGCGCGAGGCGGTACTTGATGGCATGCGGTGGGCTTACCCCGCTTCAAGTGTCGACAGTCATGGGAGAATCTTCGCGGTCATACCTCTGGACTTCGAGATGGGTCGCTGTTTGACTTCCGAGGTGTCGACACTTTGCGCGGCGGCGCGGTGATCGGCCCGACCTCGAGGAGGAGGTACCCGTGGACCCATCGCGCCCGAAACTGGTCGTCGAAGACCTGCGGCTCGGACACTGGTCGCGGCGGAGCGGCGCGTTCGCCCTCGCCTGCGACGGGCTGAGCTTCGACGTCGCGGAGAACGAGTTCGTCGCCATCGTGGGACCGAGCGGCTGCGGCAAGACCACGTTCCTGACCGCACTGGCGGGACTGACGCCGGTGGAGTCCGGCCGGCTCGCGCTCAACGGCGAGCAGATCACGGGTCCCGCGCCCGACCGCTCGCTCGTCTTCCAGCAGGCGTCCCTGTTCCCCTGGCGCAACGTGGTGGCCAACATCGAGTTCGGCCTCAAGGCGCAGGGGCGCCTCGACGCCCGCGGCAGCGCCCGTGTCGCCGAACTCGTCGACCTGGTCGGCCTCGCCGGGAAGGAGGACGCGTACCCGCGCGAGCTGTCCGGCGGCATGAGCCAGCGGGTCAACCTCGCCCGGGCGCTGGCCACCGACCCGGACCTCCTCCTGCTCGACGAGCCGTTCTCCGCGCTGGACGCCCAGACCCGCGAGCTGATGCAGGAGGAGCTCACCCGCGTGTGGCAGGCGGACGCGGCCGGCAGCGGCAAGACCGCGGTGTTCGTCACCCACGACGTGCCGGAGGCGGTCTTCCTCGCCGACCGGGTCGTGGTCTTCTCCAGCGGGCCCGCCCACCTCGTCGAGGTCGTCGACGTGGACCTGCCCCGCCCACGCGACGCGGAGGTCAAGCGGTCTCCCGGGTTCCAGCGGATCAGCGACTACATCCTCGGCCTCGTGATGAGCCAGAACCACTCCGGTCGGAAGGCGGAAGACCATGACCGCAACGCATCTGTCGCCTCCTAGGGTGCGGACCGCGACCCGCACCCGGAGCGCGCGCCGCCGCAGGCTGCTGGACCGCTACCTCAACCTCGTGCTCGGCACCGTCGGCCTCGTGGTCGTGCTCGCCGCCTGGCAGATCTGCGCCTCGACCGGCGTCGTCGACTCCAACTTCAGCAGTTCGCCGTCGGGCGCCTTCCGCGCGCTGGTCGACTCCTTCAGGACCGGCGACGTGTGGTCGCCGCTCGGCTCGACGCTGTCGATCGTCGCCTGGGGCATGGGCATCTCGATCGTGGCGGGCATCCCGCTCGGCCTGCTCATCGGCCGCAACCGGGTGCTCTACGGGCTGACCGACCCGCTGATCAGCATCATGTACTCGGTGCCCTACGTGGTCTTCCTGCCGATGCTCATCTTCTGGTTCGGCATCGGGGAGAACGCCCGGATCGTGATCGTCGTGTGGAGCGCGCTCTTCCCGCTCCTGATCAACGTCATCGCCGGCGCCCGCAACCTCGACCCCAGCCATCTCCAGGTCTCCCGCGTCTACTGCGCCTCCCGGCTGCTGACGCTGCGGGCCGTGGCCTTCCCCGCCACCCTGCCCTACATCCTCGCCGGGGTGCGCCAGGCGGTCGGCCGCGCGCTGATCGGCGCCATCGTGGCCGAGCTGTTCATGGGTTCCGCGGGCCTCGGCTACGTCGTCCAGCTCAAGACCTCCAACTTCCAGATGGACGACGCGATGTCATCGATCGCGGTGATCGCGGTGGTCGCCATCGTGCTCACCCGCGGGGTCGCCTACCTCGAAGGGCGCTTCACCTTCTGGTCAGGGACGGACTGAATGAGGCCGCTCGTGCGCATCGCCAGGATCCTCCCCTTCCCGCTGGGCCTCGCCCTCGCGGCGTCCGTCTCGGGCTGCGCGGCCTCCCTGCCCACCTCCAGCATGAAGATGACCGTCGGCTACACCGCCATCGGCGCCGCCTACTCGGACCTGTACGTGTGCCAGGACCAGGGGGTGTTCCGGAAGAACGGCCTCGACGTGAAGCTCACCCTGCTCAACAGCTCCTCGCAACTGGTCGCCGCACTGGTCAGCAACAGCGTGCAGATCGGCGCGGGCGCCACCACCTCCACCGCGGCCGGCGCCATGAACCTCAAGCACGTGGACCTGCGCTACATCGCGCTGCCCATCTCCCGCTACTACCTGGAGATGTGGGGCAAGCCGTCGATCGGCTCGCCGGACGCCGTCAAGGGGCACAAGATCGGGCTGAGTTCGCCCGGATCGCTCGGTGACGCGGCGCTGGACGCCATGATCAAGGCCAAGGGCTGGTCGCCCAAGGACGTCACCAAGGTCTTCCTCAAGAGCAGCCCGGCCGAGGTCGCCGCGCTCAAGAACGGCGCCGTCGACGCCATCGTCACCCAGCCGCCGACGGGCACCCAGACCCGCTCCCAGGGGTTCAGGAAGGTCATGGACTTCACCGGCTACCCGGCCGCCGCCAACGCGTACACGGTGAAGACGGACTACGTGAAGAAGAACGAACCGGCGGTGCAGGCGTTCGTGAAGTCCGAGGCCCAGTGCCTGGCGATCCTGCACACCGACAAGGCCGCGGCCATCGCGAGCATCGAGAAGCACAGCGGCAACAGCAACAAGGCGCTCGCCACCTACTCGTACGACTTCTTCGACCCGCTGTGGGCGAAGACGCCCAGCGTCAGTCCGGCCCTCGTCGACCAGGCGTTCACCGTGACCGCCGACCAGGGGCTGGGCAGGAAGCCGGCGGACACGGCGAAGTTCGTCGACAACTCCTTCGTGGACCGGCTGAGCGCGTCGGGCTTTATCGCATCGCTGTACCGATGACAAACGACACAACAGGACCGGAGGCATGTGGCGTGGGTTCCTTGGAGGACGTCAACGATCTGCGTGGGTGGTTGGAGTTGGCGGGTGAGATGGGTGAGGTGACGTCGATCGCGGGTGCGCATTGGGATCGGGAGATCGGTGCGGCGTCGGAGGTGAATTACAAGCGGGCGTCGCCGCCGGCGTTGTTGTTCGATGACATTGTGGGGTATCGGTCGGGGTTGCGGGTGTTGACGGCGAGTATGGCGAATGCGCGCCGGTTGGGGATGACGTTGCGGTTGGGGACGGATCTGGATGATCGGGGTCTGGTGGAGGCGTTGCGGACGCGTCCGGGGGAGTGGGTGGAGGCTGCGGGGAAGTTTCCGATGAATGTGGTGGATTCGGGTCCGGTGGTTGAGCATGTGGTGGCGGGTGGGGAGGTGGATCTGCTGGCGTTTCCGGTGCCGAAGTGGCATGAGGGGGATGGGGGGCGGTATGTGGGGACGGGGTGTGCGGTGTTCACGACGGATCCGGTGTCGGGGGTGGTGAATGCGGGGGCGTATCGGATGCAGGTGCAGAACGGTGGGCGGGCGGTGAGTGTGAACATGGAGGCGGGGAAGCATGGTGCGGGGCATGTGCGGGAGTGGTTTGCGCGGGAGG
>NZ_FNVU01000017.1 GCF_900107965.1 Actinacidiphila yanglinensis
ACCTGTCGAAGGAACGGGACGCTCCACCACTGTGGTTATGGTCCTCCAAGACCGGTGCCACCCCCGACGATGTGAACCGCTTCTGGCAGGCATTCCTCCGCCGCTTCGACCTGGAGCACACCTTCCGCTTCGCGAAGCAGACCCTCGGATGGACCACCCCGAAACTCCGCACCCCCGAGGCCGCGGACCGCTGGACCTGGATCCTGATCGTCGCTCACACCCAGCTCCGGCTCGCCCGGCCCCTCGCCGCGGACCTCCGCCAGCCCTGGGAGAAACCCGCCGCCTCCGGCCGGCTCACCCCGGCCCGGGTCCGCCGGGGGTTCAGGAACATCCGCGCTCATCTCGCCTGCCCGGCCCGTGTTCCCAAACCCCGAGGGGCCGGTCCTGGACGGCCACCCGGCGCCAAGAACAAGCACCGGGCACCCCGCTACGACGTCGGCAAAACCGTCAAACGCCCCGACACCCTCAAAGCCATCGGCAAGCCCGGAAGATCTTGGTAGATAAAGAACAAGCTGACGGTCGGTGCCATGCGCTACGTGACGGTCCAGGTACTCCCGTTGACATACGGTTCGCACGCTGGGTACGACGGCTCCATGACGGTGCTGGAGACTCCGGAGCGGCGCCTGCTGGCCTACCTGGAGGCACAGGGCCACAGCTTCCTGGTCGAAGATTGCGACAAAGTCAGTGAACTCAACCAGCGCTATGGGATGGTCCGTTCGCAGGCGCTTAGTGTGAGGGAGTCCGCGAAGGTGATCGAGCAGATGGCAGGAGAGCTATGACCTCCGAGCTCAGCTGGTTCAAGAGCAGCTACAGCGGAAGCGCGGGCGGCGCCTGCGTCGAAGTCGCCCTGGACTGGCGCAAGTCCAGCCACAGCGGCAGCGAGGGCGGGGAATGCGTCGAGGTCGCGGCCTGCCCGCACACCGTCCACGTGCGGGACTCCAAGGACCCCAAGGGCCCCGCCCTCGCCTTCCCCGCCGACGCCTGGGTCGCCTTCGTGGCCTACGCCGCCGCGCGCGCGTAGAAACGGACCACGTCGACCAGGGCCGTCACCAGGACCAGCACCACGGAGCACCCGAAACCGAGCAGCCCGGTCGCGATCCACTCGACCGGACGCCAGTCCGTGCAGGCGAACAGCGGTGAGCAGCCGGGGTCCTGCGGAGTGACCGGCGGGCTCTTCATGCCGAGCCCGATGACGGCGCAGAACACGGAGACCACGCCCGCGGCGGACAGCAGGCTCCACCGGATCCACCGCGGGCCCCACCACGACACGATCCACCCGGCGGCGATCACCCCGGGCATGACGAACACGTAGTCGCTGACTATTCCCACACCGCATCCCGCGACATCGAGTTCCGGCCGATCTGCCGTGGGGCGACGGCGGCCGCCCGTGCCGACCCACCCTACCGAGGGCTGCCCGACCGGCAGGCGTCCGGCCGATCCCCCGGCCGGACGCCCCGCGTCGTCCGGGCCCCACCTCCGCTAACCCGCGGGGGCGGCCTTGCGCAGCACCTCCAGGAACGCCCGCATCCAGGCCGGGTGGTCCGGCCAGGCGCGGGCCGAGACCAGGTTGCCGTTGACCACGGCCTCGCCGTCCTCGTACTCCGCGCCGGCGTAGCCGATGTCGGGTTCGAGTGCGGGGTAGGCGGCCGTGCGGCGGCCGGACAGGGCGCCCGCGGCAGCGGAGATCAGCGGGCCGTGGCAGATCTGGGCGACCGGCTTGCCCTCGGCGAAGAAGTGCTCCACGATCCGCCGCAGCCGCGGGTCGTTGCGCAGGTACTCGGGCGCGCGTCCGCCCGGGATGACCAGGGCGGCGTACCCGGCCGGGTCGACCTCGTCGAAGCCGAGGTCGGCGGGCCAGGTGTAGCCGGGCTTCTCGGTGTACGTGTCGAAGTCGTCGACGAAGTCGTGCACCACGAACTGGAGCTTCTTCTTCGTGGGCGCCGCGATGTCGACCGCGTAGCCCTCCTCCAGCAGCCGCTGGTAGGGGTACATGACTTCGAGGGACTCGGCGGCATCCCCGGTCACCAGAAGGATCTTCACCGTCATTGGTCGGATTCCCTTCGCTCCTCGGCACGCCGCTCCCGGCGCCCTCCCCCACGATCCCGCAAACCGCCGCGAATGCCCCCGGCCGTTCAGGGCGTTTCGGATCACCGATTCCGGCCGGCCTCAGCCGACCTCGGCGACCAGCAGCCGCAGCCCGACGTCGAGGTGCGGCTCCTCCCGCAGGTGCCCGTGCTCCCGGTCCCAGCTCCCCGTCTCCAGGTCGCGGGCGAGCCGGGCCACCACCTCCGCCACGCGTGCGGCGTCCATACGGGCGAAGCCGCTGGTGGCCGCGCGGGCGCCGGGGTCGAGCACCGCCTCGGGACGGTTCCAGAACGAGAGGATGAACCCGTCGGTGCAGTCCGCGGGAATCGGCACGGTGACCACCCGCGTCGGCGCCTTCAGTTCCCTGACCAGGCGGGCGATCGACGGGAACTCGTGCCGGTCGCGCGCGACCACCTCGGGGACGTAGTCCCGGAGCAGCCACATGTCCGACTCGACGTCGACGTCGATCGTCAGCAGCACGATCCGCCGGCGCGCGACCCGGACCAGTTCGGCGAGGCCGCGGTCCACGTCCGCCCAGTGGTGCATCGTCAGCACGGCCATGGCCGCGTCCGCGGTGCCGTCGGCCAGCGGCAGGCTCTCCGCGACCCCGAGGACGGCCGGGGGCAGCGCCGGATCACGTTGCAGGGTCATCGCCGTCGACGGCTCGACGGGGATCACCGGGCGGTCCGTGGGCTCGTAGGACCCGGTGCCGGCGCCGACGTTGACCACCGTCCGGGCGTCGCCGAGCGCGGCGTGCACGGCGGCCTCGATGCGCGGGTCGGCCCGCCGGTAGGCGGCGTAGCCGCGGCCGATCGTGTCGTAGCGCACGCCCCCGGAGGACATCGCCGTCACCAGGGTCTTCAGCTGCGCCCACGACGCGAAGCCGTGCTCGCGGGCGACGACGAGCTGGGCGGCGGCCAGCGACCGGGTCAGACCGGGCGCGTGGGTGGCGAGGCGGGCGAGCGCCTCCGGCCGGTCGGCCCGCAGTTGCCGCAGCAACAGCTTGGCGTCGCGCCGGAGATGCTCCAGATCAGGACGGGCAGGCAGAGCAGAGGTCACGGTCGACCACCTTCCTGGTGCCTCGACGGGTCCGCGTCAGGTCGAGCACAGGAGGGTGGTGACGGAAGAAGGCCGAGCACGCCCCGGGGTGGGCGTGTCGCCCGATCTGCGGACCAGACGCGGCCCCGGCCGCGCTGACGCCCACAGTACAACGGCTCGCGCCCGGCCTCACCCGCGTTTCTTCTACCGCCCGTTGACCTACTGGGGCGACGTGCCGAGCGCCGCGCCGCCGTTCACCGCGAGGTCCTTCGCACCGCCGGCCGGGGCGTCCTGGGGAGCCCGGTCACCGTGGGCGGCCCGGTCGTCCGGGGCGCGGCGGACCGTCGCGAAGACCACGGCCCCGCCGGCGAGGGCGGCCAGCGCGGAGGCCAGGAAGATCCGGTCGAGCCCGGAGGCGTAGGCCGCGTGGAGGTCACCGCCATGGGCGGTGACGTGGCGGAGCCTGGAGCTGAACATCGAGCCGAACAGCGCGATGCCCAGGCTCATGCCCAGCTGCCGGAAGGTGTTGACGGCGCCGCCCGCCATCCCCGAGCGGTTCAGCGGGACCGCGTCGACCGCGGTGGAGACCAGCACCGGCATCGACAGCCCGACCCCGACACCGACCACGGCGAGCCCGGCGTACAGCGAGGCCGCGTGCGACCCGGCCGACACCGACTGCCACAGCAGGGCCGAACCCGCGGCGACCAGCACCAGCCCGCCGCCGATCGGCACCGCGGGCGCGAAGCGGTGGGCGTGCTTCCCGGCCACGGCGGCGACCACGAAGGAGGCGCCGGCCAGCGGCATCAGCGCCAGGCCGCCGCGGATCGGGCTGAGGCCGAGCACGTTCTGGAGCCACAGCGAGACGTAGACCAGCCCGCTGAACGCGGCGGCCTGGTAGAGCAGGGAGGCCCCGAGCAGCCCGGAGAAGGTGGGCCGGCGCAGAAGCGACAGGTCCAGCATCGGGTGGGCGGAGCGCAGTTCGGCCACCACGAAGGCGACGGTGGCCACGGCGGCCACCACGAAGGACGTGAGGGTCGGACCGTCGGTCCAGCCGTGGTCGCCGCCCCGCATCAGCGCGTAGGTGAGCGCCGCGGCGGCCAGCGTGAAGGTGACGGCGCCCGGCACGTCCAGCCGGCCGGCGCCGCGGCGGCCCTCGGGCAGCACGCGCAGGGTCAGGACCACGGCGACGACCGCGATCGGCAGGTTGACCAGGAAGATCGCCTGCCAGCCGAAGCCCTCCGTGAGCAGCCCGCCGAGCACCGGTCCGAGCGCGGCCGCGGCGCCGTTGACCGCGCCCCACACGCCGAAGGCGGTGCCGCGGTCGCGGCCGTGGTATGTCGTGGCGACCAGCGCGGCCGAGGTGGCGAACATCGCCGCGCCGCCGACGCCCTGCACCGCCCGCGCGGTGATCAGCGTCGCGGCGTTCGGCGAGAGCGCCGCCGCCAGCGAGGCCAGCGCGAAGATCACCAGGCCCACCACGTAGAGCCTGCGGTGTCCGAAGAGGTCGGCGAGCGACCCGGCGGCGAGCAGCAGCGCGGCCAGCGCCAGGGCGTACATGTCCATCACCCATTGCAGGGAGGAGAAGGACGCGTTGAGGTCGGACGCCATGCTCGGCAGCGCGACGTTCACGATGGTGACGTCGACCAGCAGGATGAAGGCGCCCAGGCAGATCGCCACGAGGGGCAGCCACTTGCGCATGGGTGGGACTCCGTTCCGGTTTCCGGGGTGGTTCGGGGTGGTGCGGCGAGAGGTGCACGGGAGTGCACCGGTGGTGACCGCTTCACGATGCCCACGGCTCGCGGCGAACCCCAGCCACGGCGGCCTTGGCGGCGTATTCCGACATCGCCTAGCCTGGAGCGGTGGAATCCGACGTCTCCTCCGGCGGCAACCCCGGCTCTGACACCGACCCGGACGCGGCCTGGAGCCCCCTGGCCGCCCTCGACGCCCTCGACCGGCAGATCGTGCACGCGCTGCAGGTCGACGGCCGGGCGCCCTTCAACCGGCTCGCGCAGGTGCTGGGCGTCTCGGACCAGACCGTCGCCCGCCGGTACGCCCGGCTGCGGCGCGAGGGCGCGGTGCGGGTGCTCGGGCTGACCGACCCGCTCCGGCTCGGCCTGACCCCCTGGCTGGTCCGGGTGCGCTGCACGCCCGACGCGGCCGCCTCGATCGGCGAGGCGCTGGCCCGGCGCACCGACACCCGCTGGGTGAGCCTGACCTCCGGCGGCACCGAGATCTTCTGCGTCACCCACGCCGCGCGGGCCGGGGAGGCCGACGCGCTGCTGCTGCAGAAACTGCCGCGCACGCCACGGGTGGTGGGGGTCGCCGCGCACGCACTGCTGCACGTCTTCTTCGGCGGGGACCACAGCCCCGTCAGCCGCACCGGCCCGCTCGGGCCCGACGAGATCCGCGCGCTGACCGCGCCGGACGCCCCCGCCCGGCCGCCGGACACCTCCGAGCCGGTCCGGCTCGGCCCCGCCGACCACCGGATGCTGGAGGTTCTGGCGATCGACGGGCGCACCTCGGCGGCCGACCTCGCGACCGCCACGGGCTGGTCGCAGACCACCGTACGGCGCCGGCTGTCGGAGCTGCGGTCGTGCGGGGCGCTCTACTACGACCTGGACTTCGGCGGCGGCCGGCTCTTTCCCGAACTGCGCACCGGGCTCTGGCTGGAGGTCGATCCGGCGTGCCTGGCGGAGGTGGGGGCGGCGCTGGCCGGGCACCACCAGATCGCCTTCGCGGCGGCGATCACCGGGAACGCGAATGTGTACGCGTCGCTCACCTGCAAGGATCCGGAGGCGCTGTACCGGTATCTCACCGGCCCCATCGCAGCGTTGCCCGGTTTGCGCCGGACCGAGACGGCGCCGATCCACCGTCTCCTCAAGGGCGCGGGCCCCTTCCCCCTCTGAGCCCTCCCGCCGCAACAGTTCAGGCCGCGCCTACCCGCGCCCCCTGGTCGGTGACCCTCTTTTCGCGGAGGGACCCGCACAAACCCAGGGGCGCGGGGAACTGCGCGAGCAACCCACCACCGGCAGGTGGTCCCTCAACCGGCAGGACGGGGCAGCCGGGTGGGTCAGGGGCACCCGGGAGGGTCAGAAGCCGAGCTTGCGGAGCTGCTTGGGGTCGCGCTGCCAGTCCTTCGCCACCTTGACATGAAGATCGAGGAACACCGGCGTACCCAGCAACCCCTCGATCTGGTGGCGGGACTTCATCCCGACCTCCTTGAGGCGGGCGCCCTTGGGGCCGATGATGATCCCCTTCTGGCTGGGCCGCTCGATGTAGAGGTTCGCGTGGATGTCGAGCAGCGGCCGGTCCGCGGGCCGCCCCTCGCGCGGGATCATCTCCTCGACCACCACCGCGATGGAGTGCGGGAGTTCGTCCCGTACCCCTTCGAGCGCGGCCTCGCGGATCAGCTCGGCGACCATCACCTGCTCGGGCTCGTCGGTGAGGTCCCCCTCCGCGTAGAGCTGGGGGCCCTCCGGCAGGAGCGGGACGAGCAGGTCGGCGAGCAGGCCGACCTGGGTGTCGCCGACCGCCGAGACCGGCACGATCTCGGCCCATTCGAGCCCGATCTCCTGGCCGAGCCGGTCGACCGCGATGAGCTGCCGGGCGAGCTGGTCGGCGTCGACCAGGTCGGTCTTGGTGACGATCGCCACCTTCGGGGTCTTCCTGATCCCGGCCAGCTCGCGCGCGATGAAGGTGTCGCCCGGGCCGAGCTTCTGGTCGGCGGGCAGGCAGAAGCCGATCACGTCGACCTCCGCCCACGTGGTGCGGACCACGTCGTTGAGCCGCTCGCCGAGCAGGGTGCGCGGCTTGTGCAGCCCGGGGGTGTCCACCAGGATCAGCTGCGCGTCGGGCCGGTGCACGATCCCGCGCACGGTGTGCCGGGTGGTCTGCGGCCGGTTGGAGGTGATGGCCACCTTCTGGCCGACCAGAGCGTTCGTGAGGGTGGACTTGCCGGCGTTGGGGCGGCCGACGAAGCAGGCGAAGCCGGACCGGTGCGGCGACATGCCGGCGGGCCCGGCGGTTCCGGCGGAGGGGGTACGAGCGCTCATGGCCCCCATTCTCCCCGATACCGCAGAGGTGTACGGACACCGCTCGATCGAGCGGCCCCGGCCCCGGCCCGGGCCCCGGCGGGACGTGAGGAGCCGGAAACGCGGCGGCAACACGAAACACCGCGGAAACACGTACGCCCACGTCCGGTAACGCGTACGCCCGACGCTCGTGCTAGCCGCCGACCGAAGGGACCCCTCCGTGCTGCTCCTGTCCGCCGGCCACGCCCCCTCCCTCAGCCCCTCCCGCGTGCCCCTCGCTCCGCTCGCCGCCCCCGCCGCCCACCACCCGGTCATCAGTGCCGGGGACACCGCCTGGCTGCTGGCCGCGACCGCGCTGGTGCTGCTGATGACCCCGGGCCTGGCGCTCTTCTACGGCGGGATGGTCCGCAGCAAGAGCGTGCTCAACATGCTGATGATGAGCTTCGTCTCGATCGCGCTGGTCACGCTGGTCTGGCTGGTGGCCGGCTACACCCTCGCCTTCGGGCCGGACGCGGGCGGGCTGGGCCTGATCGGGAACCTCAGCCACCTCGGCATGCACGGCGTCGGCCCGGACGACGTCACCAAGCACGTGCCGACGCCGCTGTTCGCCGCGTTCGAGCTGTCCTTCGCGATCATCACCGCCGCGCTGATCAGCGGGGCGATCGCCGACCGGGCCCGGTTCAGCGCGTGGGTGGTGTTCGTCCCGGTGTGGACGCTGGCCGTATACGTCCCGGTGGCGCACTGGGTGTTCGCGTCCGGCGGCTGGGTGGTGGACCGGCTGCACGCGCTGGACTTCGCGGGCGGCACCGTGGTCGAGGTCTGCTCCGGCGCGTCAGGGCTGGCCCTGGCGATGGTGCTCGGGCCGCGGCTGGGATTCCGCAGGGATGCCATGCGCCCGCACAACCTGCCGCTGGTGCTGCTGGGCGCCGGGCTGCTGTGGTTCGGCTGGTTCGGCTTCAACGCCGGTTCCGCGCTGGGCGCCAACGGGCTGGCCGCCTCGGCGTTCCTCAACACCCAGGCGGCCGGGTGCGCCGGGCTGCTCGGCTGGCTGGTGGTGGAGAAGCGCAGGGACGGCCACGCCACCACGCTCGGCGCCGCGTCCGGCTCGGTCGCCGGCCTGGTCGCGATCACCCCGGCCTGCGGCAGCGTGGACCTGCTCGGCGCGGTCGTGGTGGGTCTGGCCGCCGGCGTGCTCTGCTCGTACGCGGTGAGCTGGAAGTTCCGCTGGGGCGTGGACGACTCGCTGGACGTGGTGGGCGTGCACCTGATGGGCGGCGTCGTCGGCACCCTGCTGATCGGCCTGTTCGCCTCCGCCACCCTGACCCACGGCCCGCGGGGCCTGTTCTACGGCGGCGGCCTCGGCCAGCTCGGCCGGCAGGCGGTCGCGGTGGCCGCCGTCGGCGCGTACGCGTTCACGGTGACGTACGGCATCGGCCGGGTGATCGACCGGCTGATGGGCTTCCGCGCGAGTGAGGAGGAGGAACGTACCGGTCTGGACCTGACCGTGCACGCCGAAACCGCCTACGATCACGGCGTACTCACCCACGGGATGGCGGGCGGGGCACCGTTCCCGGGCGGCGCCGGGCACCTGCTCCCGGCCCCGAAGGACAGGAGCCCACTGGCATGAAGCTGGTCACCGCCGTCATCAAGCCGTACAAGCTGGATGACGTGAAGACGGCGTTGCAGGAGCGGGGCGTGCAGGGCCTGACCGTGACCGAGGCCAGCGGCTACGGGCGGCAGCGCGGGCACACCGAGGTGTACCGGGGCGCGGAGTACCGGGTGGACCTGGTGCCGAAGGCGCGGATCGAGGTGCTGGTCGAGGACGCCGAGGTGGACGCGGTGATCGACGCGCTGGTGGCGGCGGCCAGGACCGGGAAGATCGGCGACGGCAAGGTGTGGGCCGTGACGGTGGACACGGCGGTGCGGGTGCGGACCGGGGAGCGCGGCCCGGACGCCCTGTAGCGGACGCTCCCGCGCCCACCGCCTCCACGGCGCGAGGGACTGCCCCGGGACCCGGGGCCCGGCTCAGCCGGCGGTGACGGTGAGCCGCAGGGTGCCGTCCGGGCCGGCGAGCAGCAGCGGCGTGTCCGGGCCGCCCAGGTCGCGGACGGCGGCACGGTCGGCGTCCGCCGGGGCCTCGGCCGCGGTGACCACCGCGGCCGCCTCCAGCGACTTCGCACCGCTGGCCACGGCCATCGCGACCGCGGTCTGCAGCGCCGTCAGCGGCAGGGACGGGAGGTCCACCGTGCCGGCCACGTAGGTACGCCCGGTCTCGTCGCGGACGGCGGCGCCCTCCGGCACACCGTTGCGGGCCCGGGCGGACCTGGCGAGGGTGAGGAGCTTGCGGTCCTCGGGGTTCTCGGGGGCGGCGGGCGGCTGCGTCTGCGGCTCGGTCATACGCGCGATCATAGGACGTTCACCGCACAGGCCGACCCGAGGCGCCGTCACTCTTCGTCACCAAAGATGCGCACGCGGCGACCGCCGCCTAACCTCTTCAGGAGCAATGCCCTCTTCTGAGGAGATGTGGGTGATTCCACGATGCTGCTGCACATGCCCCTCGTCATCGCACTCGCCGCGGCCACGTTCTTCCTGAGCCGCAAGGCCGAACTCAAGGTGACCCACGCACTGGCCTGCGGTGCCTTCGGCTTCTACCTGGCCGACACCAGCCTGGCCACATCCATCCACTCCGCCAGCGCCAACATGCTCGGCATGATCGGGCAGATCGGCTTCTGAGCGCGGCCCGCCTCTCCCGGCGGTCGGCGGGTCAGCGGGTCAACGGGCCTCGGCCCGGCGGTCAATGACCCGGCGTTCGGTGGCCCGGCGTTCGGTGGCCCGGCGGTCAGCTCGCGCGCTCGTCCCGCAGCGGGACCAGCGCACCCCGCCGGCCCTCCCGCCCGGCCAGCCGCTCCAACTTGCCCGCGGTCTCCGCGCCGAGCGGGCTGTGCACCACGATCACCAGGTCCGGGCGTGCGGCCAGCCGCAGTTGGGTGCTCTCGAAGTGCAGGGTGCCCACCACCGGGTGGGTGATCCGCTTCTCCAGCTGGCCACTCGGCTGGATGTCCCCGCGCGCCCACAGCCCGGCGAACTCGGGGCTGAGCGCGGAGACATCGGCGACGATCCGGTGGAAGCCCTCGTCGCCGGGGAACTCCGAGGCCGCCGCGCGGTACTGCGCCACCACGGTGGCCGCCACCGAGTCGACGTCCTCGACCATCGAGCGGAAGACCGGACTGGTGAAGAAGGAGACCAGGCAGTTGCCGGTGTCGTCGGTGAAGCCGAAGGCGCGCCCGGCCGCGTCGTTGTACGCCACGATGTTCCAGTAGGCGTCCATGATGTGCGCCGGGTACGGCATCCACCCGTCGAGCAGCCGGTACAGCCCCGCGCACACGTCGATCTCCGGAGTGGCCTCCGGCAGCGGCGGGTTGAGCCCGGCGAGCACGTAAAGGTGGCGCCGCTCGGGCCCGTTGAGCCGCAGCACCCGCGCGACGGCGTCGAGCACCTGCGGCGAGACGGTGATGTCGCGGCCCTGCTCCAGCCACTGGTACCAGGACGCGCCGACCCCGGCGAGCACCGCGACCTCCTCGCGGCGCAGCCCCGGCGTCCGCCGCCGGGGACCGCCCGCGGGCAGTCCCGCCTCGGCGGGCGACACGCGTGCGCGCCGGCCCTTCAGGAACTCGCGCAACTCCTGCCGGCGCCGCTGATCCGCCGCTGCCCCTGTCCCCGCCACTGGCTCCCCCTCGGCCGTCGGCCCGGCTGGTGGTCCGACCACCAGCATAAGCTGCGGCTCCCCAACGCCGGCCCGTCCGCCGGATGGTGGCCGCATGGCAACCGACACCACGGCGACCACGAGGTCGCCCCGCCCCCCGGCCGGACCCGAGGCGCAACGGCTCGGCACCCGCGCCCGGTTGATCCTCTTCGTGCTGTGCGCGGCCCAGTTCGTGGTCGCGCTCGACTTCTCCATCCTGAACGTGTCGCTGCCCGTGCTCGGCGCCGACCTCGGCATGAGCCAGGCCAACCTCCAGTGGGCGGTGACCGCGTTCGCGCTGCCGTCGGGCGGCTTCCTGCTGCTCTTCGGGCGGATCGCGGACCTCTACGGGCGGCGCCGGCTCTTCCTCACCGGCCTCGCGCTGTTCGCCGTCGCCTCCCTGCTGGCCACGCTGGCGTGGAACCCGGCGGCGTTCCTGGCCGCGCGCTCGCTGCAAGGGCTCGGCGCGGCGATGATCGTGCCCACCGGCATGTCCCTGCTGACCACGACCTTCCCCGAAGGCCCGCAGCGCGAGCGGGCGTTGGGCATCAGCGGCACCTTGCTGTCGCTGGGCTTCACCATCGGGGTGGTGCTGGGCGGCACCCTCACCGACGCGTTCGGCTGGCGCTCCACCATGGGGCTGCTCGCGGGCGTCGCCGTGCTGGTGCTGGCCGGGGCGCCCGGCCTGCTCACCGAGTCCCGGCACCCGTCCCGGCCGCGGATCGACGTGCCCGGCGCGGTGACGGTCACCGGCGGGCTGCTCGCGCTGATCTACGCGCTGTCGACCGCGGCGCAGCGCGGTTTCGGGGACCCCGCGGTGATCGCGACGCTCGTGCTCGGCCCGGTGCTGCTGGGCGCGTTCGCGGTGATCGAGTCGCGGACCGCGGAGCCGATGGTCTCGCTGGCGATGCTGGGCCGCCGCAGCGTGGCCTTCGGCAACCTCGCCGGGCTGACCACCTTCGCGATGATGAGTTCGGTGGTCTTCCTGATCACGCTCTATCTCCAGGACGTGCGGGGGCTGTCCGCGTTCCGGGCCGGGCTGGTCTTCGGCGTGCAGGGCGTGTTCGCCGCGGTGACCGGGATGACCGCGGCGAGGGTGATCGGGCGGATCGGGGCCCGCGCGACCGTCCTGACCGGGCTCGCCGTCCAGGCCCTGCTCACGCTGCCGCTGGTGCTGATCGGTTCCGGTTCCTCCGGGACGTGGCTGGCCATGGCGGCGATCTCGCTCGCGTGCGTCGGTCACCTGCTGGTCGTCGTCTCCTACGGGATCACCGCGACGTCGGGGGTGCCCGATCATGAGCAGGGGCTCGCGACCGGGCTCGTCACCAGCTCGCAGCAGGTGGGGCTCACGGTCGGGATTCCCCTCCTGTCCGCCCTCGCTGCCGGCCGAGCCGATTTCCTGAGCGGAGCTCACCTCGCCCTCGGGGTGGACGCGGCGGCCGTCTGCGCGGTAGCCCTGCTCGTCGCGGCCGGCCTCCCCCGCAAGCAGTAGCGGGGTGCCCCTGACCCCCCAGGCTGCCCCGTCCTGTGGACTACGGGACCTTGCGGTCCGTGGGTGGCTTGTCGCGCAGTTCCCCGCGCCCCTGGGTATGTGCGGCTCCCTCCGCGAAAAGAGGCCAACCCCCAAGGGGCGCGTGGGGGCACCTCCCAGCCGCCAGGCTGGGGGAGAACTGCGCGGGAACCCACCACCGGCAGGTGGTCCCTCAACCGGCGGACCGGGGCACCCTGGAGGGTCAGGCGCCCTCAGCCGCGCTGACCGGCTCCACCAGCACCGTACCGATCCGGTTCCGCCGCCCCGCCTGGGTCTCCGCGGTGAGCCGCAAGGCAACCGCCCCGTCCGGACCGACCACCGAGGGATCCACCGGCAGCGGCACCACCGTGACCGCCCCCGGAATCGGCACCCGCCCCAGCGACTTCGCCAGCAGGCCGCCGACCGTCTCCACGTCGTCGTCGTCCAGCGGTACCCCGTACAACTCCCCCAGATCCCCGATGTCCAGCCGCGCGGTGACCCGGAACCGGCCACCGCCCAGCCGCTCCACCGGCGGCGTCTCCCGGTCGTACTCGTCGGTGATCTCCCCGACGATCTCCTCCAGGATGTCCTCGATCGTCACGATGCCGGCGGTGCCGCCGTACTCGTCCACGACCACCGCGACGTGGTTGCGCTGCTGCTGCATCTCCCGCAGCAGATCCCCCGCGTTCTTGGTGTCCGGCACGAAGGACGCCGGCCGGATCAGCGAGGAGACCTGGTCCGACTCGGCCTCGCGGTTGATGTGCACCCGCCGCGCCAGGTCCTTGAGGTAGACGAAGCCGACCACGTCGTCCTCGCTCTCCCCGGTCACCGGGATCCGGGAGAAGCCGCTGCGGAGCGCCAGCGTCATCGCCTGACGGACCGTCTTGAACCGCTCGATCATGACGAGTTCGGTCCGCGGCACCATCACCTCGCGCACGATCGTGTCGCCCAGCTCGAAGACCGAGTGCACCATCCGGCGCTCCTCGTCCTCGATCAGCGACTCGGACTCGGCGAGGTCGACGGCCGCGCGCAGTTCCGCCTCGCTCGCGAACGGCCCGCGCTTGAAGCCCCGCCCGGGGGTGAGCGCGTTGCCGAGCAGGATCAGCAGCCCCGGCACCGGACCCATCACCCGGGCCAGCGGCAGCAGGACGTACGACGCGGCGGTCGCGGTGTTCATCGGGTGCTGGCGGCCGATGGTGCGCGGCGAGACGCCGACCGCCACGTACGACACCAGCACCATCACGCCGATCGCGACGCACAGCACCTGCCAGGTGCGGTCGAAGTGCCGGTCCGCGACAACCGTGATGAGCACGGCCGCCGCGGTCTCGCAGGCGACCCGCAGCAGCAGCGCCACGTTGAGGTAGCGGGTGGGGTCGGACGCGACGGCGAGCAGGTTCGCCGCGCCGCGCCGGCCCGAGCGCAGCGCGTCCTCGGCGCGGAACCGGGAGACGCGGGCCAGCCCCGCCTCGGCGCACGCCGCGAGCCAGGCGACGATGACGAGCAGGACAGCGAAGACGATCATGACGGTGCTGCCGCGGCCGTCAGCGGGTGGTGGGCGCGGGCGAGGGGCCCTCGACACCGCGCTCGGCCCGCCAGCCGTCCAGGATCGCCTTCTGGAGGCCGAACATCTCGGCCTTCTCCTCCGGCTCCTCGTGGTCGTACCCGAGCAGGTGGAGGACGCCGTGCACGGTGAGCAGCTGCAGCTCCTCGTCCATGGAGTGCTTCGTCGGCGCCTCCTCACCCTGCTTCTTCGCCACCTCCGGACAGAGCACGATGTCCCCGAGCAGGCCCTGCTCGGGTTCGTCGTCCTCCTTGCCGGGCCGCAGCTCGTCCATCGGGAAGGACATGACATCGGTGGGGCCCGGGAGGTTCATCCACTGAAGGTGGAGCTGCTCCATCGCGGGGGCGTCCACCACGATCACCGAGAGTTCGGACAGCGGGTGGATGCGCATCCGGTGCAGGGCGTAACGCGCGGCGTCGAGAACCGCCTCGTCGTCGATGTCCCAGCCGGACTCGTTGTTGACGTCGATCGCCATGGTGGTGGGGTGCTTACCTTCTCTTCGACCCTGGGGCGTTGGCGCGGGCGCGCCCGGCGTCGTGGCCGCGCGCGGGCTCCTCCTCGGCCTGGGCGTTGTCGTAGCGCTCGTAGGCGTCCACGATGCGCCCGACCAGCTTATGGCGGACCACGTCGGTGCTGGTGAGCCGGGAGAAGTGCACGTCGTCCACGTCGAAGAGGATGTCCTGCACCTGGCGCAGGCCACTCTTGGTGCCACCGGGCAGGTCGATCTGGGTGATGTCGCCGGTGATCACGATCTTCGAGTCGAAGCCGAGCCGGGTCAGGAACATCTTCATCTGCTCGGCGCTGGTGTTCTGCGCCTCGTCCAGGATGATGAACGCGTCGTTGAGCGTGCGGCCGCGCATGTACGCCAGCGGGGCGACCTCGATGGTGCCGGCCGCCATCAGGCGGGGGATCGAGTCGGGGTCGAGCATGTCGTGCAGCGCGTCGTAGAGCGGGCGCAGGTACGGGTCGATCTTCTCGTAGAGGGTGCCGGGCAGGAAGCCCAGCCGCTCGCCGGCCTCGACCGCGGGACGGGTCAGGATGATCCGGTTGACCTGCTTGGACTGGAGGGCCTGCACGGCCTTCGCCATGGCCAGGTAGGTCTTGCCGGTACCGGCCGGGCCGATGCCGAAGACGATGGTGTGCCGGTCGATCGCGTCGACGTACCGCTTCTGGTTGACCGTCTTGGGACGGATGGTGCGGCCGCGGCTGGAGAGGATGTTCTGGGTGAGGACCTGAGCGGGCGTCTCCGCCTCGCCGTCAGCCGACTTCCCGTTGGCCCGGAGCATCGCGATGGAGCGCTCGACGGCGTCCTCCGTCATGGGCTGGCCGGTGCGCAGCACCAGCATCATCTCGTCGAACAGCCGCTGGACCAGTGCCACGTCGGCGGCGTCGCCGACCGCGCTGATCTCGTTGCCCCGGACGTGGATGTCGACGGCCGGGAACGCCTGCTCGATCACCCTGAGAAGGGCGTCACCGGAGCCCAGGACGGTCACCATGGGGTGCTTGGCCGGGACGACGAAGTGGGCGCGCGCCTGCTGCGGCTGCGGCTGCTGCGGCTGCTGGGTCGGTGTCTGAGTCATGGGCCGGCGCTAGGGCCTGCTCATCCCGCCTTCTGCTGGTCGAGGGGCCCGACGGGGCCTTGGAGTACCAAGCCTACGACGCGGAACGCCGCAGGCAGAGGGGATTACGGCTCCCCGTTGCGGGCCGGCCTCCCCGGCTGCTCGTCCGCCGGGCGGAAGCCGATGGTGGGGACCGCGCGCCGCAGCGGCCACGGGCGGGTGGCCGCGGGCAGCAGCTCCTCCAGGAAGCCGTACCGGTAGAGCGCCTCCCGGTCGCCCGGGGCCTGGCCCGCGTACGCCTTGGCCTGCGCCCACCACCCGGCGATCTCGATCCAGCCGGGCGCGGACAGCGACCCGCCGAACTCCTGCACCGACAGCGCGGCGCACAGCGAGGCGAAGGCCAGCCGGTCGGCCAGCGGCCACTTCGCCAGGGTGCCGGTGACGAAACCCGCCACGAAGACGTCCCCCGCGCCGGTCGGGTCCAGCGCCTCGACCGCCAGCGCGGGCACCTCGGCGGTCTCGCCGTTCGCCGAGTCCACCGCGAAGGCGCCCTGCTCACCGAGGGTGACCACGGCGAGCGGGACGAGCTCGGCGAGCCGGCGGGCCGCCTCCCGGGGGCCGTCGGCGCGGGTGTAGCGGACCGCCTCCTCGGCGTTCGGCAGGAACGCGGCGCAGTGCCGCAGGCCCGCGAGGTCGGCCGGATCCCAGCGGCCGGTGTCGTCCCAGCCGACGTCCGCGAAGACCTGGGTGCCGGACGCGGCTGCCCCGGCGATCCAGTCGTACCGCTCCGCTCCGCCCTGCCCGCCCTGGCCGGCGCTGTCGCCCCCGAGCGAGGCGACCGCGGCGCGGGCCGGCGGCGGGCAGGCCGGCACCGCCTCCTCGGGCGGCGGCGCCTGGTGGCCGTGGCTGACCATGGTCCGCTCGCCCTCGTACGCCATCGAGACGGTCACCGGGGAGTGCCAGCCGGGGATGCGGCGGGACGGGCCGAGGTCGATGCCTTCGCCCTCCCGGAGGGACTCCCAGCAGTAGTCGCCGTACATGTCGTCGCCGAAGGCCGCGGCGAGCGTCGTGCGCAGCCCGAGGCGGGCCAGGGCGGTCGCCATGTTGGCGACCCCGCCGGGGCTGGAGCCCATGCCGCGGGCCCACGACTCCGTGCCGCGCACCGGGGCGGTGTCCAGCCCGGTGAAGATGATGTCCAGGAAGACCGTGCCCGTCAGGTAGACGTCCGTGCCGGGGTCGCCCGGCGCGCGCAGTCCTTCCAGGGGGTCGAGAACGGGGTGATCGTCCATACCAGCAACGATCGCACGCCGCCCCCGTCCCCCCGGGTTTCCCCGTCCTGTGCGTCGCGGGACCACCCGTCGCGGGGTGACGCTCTTTCGCGGGAGGACGCGCACATATCCAGGGGCGCGGGGAACTGCGCGACAAGCCAGAACGGACCGCAAGGTCCGGGGACGGGCTCAAGGGGCTGGGCGGACGGGCTGGGCGGGCGAACCCGCTAGGCTCACCCGGGTGCGGCTGACAATTCTGGGTGGCGGCGGATTCCGGGTCCCCCTGGTACACAGGGCCCTCCTGGGCGACCCCACGATCACGGAACTGGTCCTGTACGACACGGACCGCACCCGCCTGGGAGTGATCGCGAAAGTCCTCGCCGCACAGGCGCAAGCAGAAACGGGCGCAGCCCGAAAAGGCCCCCACGTACGCATCGAGCCGCACCTGGACGACGCCCTGCGCGGAGCGGACTTCGTGTTCTCGGCCATCCGCGTCGGCGGCACCCGGGGCCGGGTCCAGGACGAGCAGCTCCCCCTCGCGGAGGGCCTCCTCGGCCAGGAGACCGTCGGCGCGGGCGGCGTGCTCTACGGCCTTCGCACCCTCCCGGTCGCCATGACCATCGCGGAACGCGTCCGCGCCCTCGCCCCGGCCGCCTGGCTGATCAACTTCACCAATCCCGCGGGGATGGTGACGGAGGCGATGGCACGCGTGCTCGGCCCCCGCGTCATCGGCATCTGCGACTCCCCGGTGGGACTGGTGCGCCGCGCCGCCCGCGCGGCGGGCGCGGACCCGGACGCCCCGGGCTTCTCCTACGACTACGTGGGCCTGAACCACCTCGGCTGGCTGCGCCGGCTCACCGCGGACGGCCGGGACCTGCTGCCCGGTCTGCTCGCGGACCCGGCGGCGCTCGGCACGTTCGAGGAGGGCCGGCTGTTCGGCCCGGAGTGGCTGCGGGCCCTCGGCTCGCTGCCCAACGAGTACCTGCACTACTACTACTTCCGCCGGGAGGCCCTGGCGGCGGTGCGCACGGCCGAGGCCACCCGGGGGGAGTTCCTGCACCGCCAGCAGTCGGACTTCTTCGCCGCGGCCGACCGCGCGGACCGGGCCGGCGGCGGACCGACGCCCTTCGACCTGTGGGAACGCACCCGGCGGGAGCGCGAGGAGACCTACATGGCCGAGAACCGCGCGGCCACCGGCGGCTGGCAGCGCGACCCGCACGACCTGGACGGCGGCGGCTACGACAAGGTGGCGCTCGCCCTGATGCGGGCCGTCGCCCGCGACGAGCGCACCGTGCTGATCCTCAACGTGCCCGGCGGCGGCGCGGTTTCGCTGCTCGACCCGGACGCGGTCGTCGAAGTGCCGTGCGAGGTCGGCGCGTTCGGGGCCCGGCCGCTGCCGGTGGCCGCGCCGGACGAGCACCAGGCCGGGCTGATGCTCGCGCTGAAGTCGGTGGAGCGCGCGGCGATCGAGGCGGCGGCCACCGGTTCGCGAGCGGCGGCGCTGCGCGCGCTGGTCCACCATCCGCTGGTCGACTCCGCGGCGGCGGCGAGCCGCGTCCTCACCGCCGCAGGATGGTGAACGCACCACCGCACCACGCCTGAACTGCGGGTTAACGCAGGCGAAACCGCCAACTGCCCCCGCACGGACCGCCACGCGCGTAGATACTCCTTGACCTGCTCGGATGCCGGGGTCTACATTCCGCCGCACCAACGAGCTCTGAAGGAGCACCGCCATGCCCCGTGCCCGTCTGTCCCTGCGCACCCGCGCGCTCGCCGTCGCCGCCGCCGCGGCCACGCTCGGCGCCACGTTCTACGGTGTCGGGGTCGCCACCGCCGACAACTCCGTGCCGCGCAGCGACCAGCAGATCCCCAACCTGACCGACGTCGTCAACCAGATCAAGGCGTACTACGGCGACACCGTCGACACGTCGGGCGAGCACCAGGCGTCCGCGACCAGCAACTACGCCAAGCAGGTCGCCGGGATCGAGGCGAAGGCGAAGGCGTACCTGGCGCACGCGGAGGCGGGCGCCGGCCACGACAAGGGCCACGGCAAGGGCGGGAAGCCGGCGATCGTGCTCGACGTCGACGACACCAGCCTGCTCACGTACAACTACGAGCTGGAGGTCGGCTTCAACTACACCCCGGCGAGCAACCAGGCGTACCTGGACACCAAGAACATGCCGGCGGTGTTCGGCATCGACACGCTCACCAACTGGGCCGCCGCCAAGGGGATCACGGTCTTCTGGATCACCGGCCGGCCGGAGTCGCAGCGGGCGGACACCGTGCGCAACCTGACCGCGTCGGGCTTCCAGCCGGCGGCCGACACCGCGCACCTGTACCTGAAGAACACCGCCACGCCGCCGTCGTACCTGCCGTGCGGCGCGACCTGCACCACCATCGAGTACAAGTCCGGTACCCGCGCGCACATCGAGTCGCTGGGCTACGACATCGTCGGCAACTTCGGTGACCAGTACAGCGACCTGTCGGGCGGTCACGCGGACCGGTCGTTCAAGCTGCCGAACCCGATGTACTACCTGCCGTAGGGCCGTTCGCCCTCGCCTTCCGGCGGGTCCTCAGCCGTCCTCTGCGCGGCGGCGGGGCACCTGGACGCGCATCAGGTCGTGGGCCACGGTGAGTTCGCCGGTGAAGCCCGCCGCGCGGGCCTGCCGCCCGAAGTCCTCGGGGTCGGGGTAGCGCTGCGAGAAGTGGGTGAGCACCAAGTGGCGCACACCCGCTTCCGCGGCCACCCGGCCGGCCTGGCCCGCCGTCAGGTGGCCGTACTCCTCCGCGATCCCGGCGTCCTCGTCGAGGAAGGTCGACTCGATCGCCAGGAGGTCGCAGCCGGCGGCGAGTTCGGGCACCGCCGGGCACATCCGGGTGTCCATCACGAACGCGAACGACTGCCCCGGGCGGACCTCGCTGACCTCGTCCAGCGCCACCCCGCGCAGCGCGCCCTCGCGTTGCAGCCGGCCGATGTCGGGTCCCGCGATGCCGTGCTCGGCCAGCCGCTCCTGGAGCATCCGCCGCCCGTCCGGCTCGTCCAGCCGGTAGCCGAACGCCTCCACCGGGTGCGACAGCCGCCTGGCCGACAGCGTGAAGCCGGCGCCGGTGGCGATCGGGCCGTCCGCGTCGACCGGCTGCTCGCGCAGCTCCACGCTCTCGTAGTACGCGGTCGCGTGCCGCAGCCGGTCGAAGTACCGCTGCCCGCTCGCCGGGTAGTGCGCGGTGATCGGATGCGGCACCCGGTCCAGGTTGATCCGCTGCACCACCCCGGCCACGCCCAGACTGTGGTCGCCGTGGAAGTGCGTGACGCAGATCCGGGTCAGGTCGTGGGAGGTCACCCCGGCGTGCGTCATCTGCCGCTGGGTGCCCTCGCCGGGGTCGAAGAGGATGCCCTCACGGTCCCAGCGCAACAGGTAGCCGTTGTGGTTGCGTTGCCGGGTCGGCACCTGGCTGGCGGTGCCGAGGACGACGAGTTCGCGCGGTGACATGGTGCGGGTGCCGCTGCCCTTACGGTCGTCGGTCGCGGGCCGGAAGGGGCGGGTGCCGGTACGGCCCCCCGCCCGCCGCCCGGCTCAGACCAGCCGCTGGAGGTCGCGGCCGCCCAGCACGTGGGCGTGCGCGTGGAAGACGGTCTGGCCCGCGCCCGGACCGGTGTTGAACACGATCCGGTAGCCGGAGTCCACCACCTTCTCCTTCGCGGCCACCTCTCCGGCCTCGCGCAGCACGTCCACGACCGCCGCCGGGTCGCCCGCGGCCAGCTCGGCCGCGTTCGCGTAGTGCACCCGCGGGATCACCAGCACGTGGGTCGGCGCCTGCGGGTTGATGTCCCGGAAGGCCACGGTGGTGTCGGTCTCCCGGACCACCGTCGCCGGGATCTCCCCGGCCACGATCTTGCAGAACAGGCAGTCCGGCTGCGCTTCTCCCGCCACCGCGGCACCCCTTCGTCTTCCGGCTCGTCGTGCCGCCCGGCGCCACCGCCGACCGGCCACCCGGGCATCGTAGCGGCCCGGACGGCCCCGGCCCCGTAAGGGCCGACGTCCACCGTGTGGGGGATGCCCGGCAGCGAGGGAGAGGAGCATCGTGGGGGGATGGGACGCTTCGCGAAGGACTGGGGAGTGGGGGCGGCGGGCGCCGTCCTGGTGATCGCGGCGGTCGCGGCCTGCGATCCGGTGGACGGGCTGAACAGCTCCAACGTCTCCGTGACCACTGATCAGTTGGCCACCAAGGCGCTGAAGCAAGACCACGTCAAGGTGCAGTGGCTGTCGTGCAGCGCGAGCGAGGACACGAAGGACCCGAAGGTCGACTGCGTCGGACGGACGAACGACCAGAAGAAGATCACCGTGAAGGGGGACGTGACCCGGCAGTCGGACCTCAAATGCGTCCAGGGCCACCTGACCGGCGCGGTGGACGGCCGCACCGTGTTCGACGTACACGGCCTCGGCAACTGTTGAGGGCCACTGCTCAGGGCAGTTGATCGTGGTTAGGCTGGCGTGGTGACGCAGTCCTCGCTCTCCGCGCGCCCTCCGGGCCCCGCACAGCCCTCGTATCCGAGGTACCCGCATCCGCACGGCGACCTGGTCGTCTTCACCGCCGAGGACGACGTGTGGGTGGCGCCCCTGGACGGCGGCCGGGCCTGGCGGGTCAGTGCGGACAACATGCCGGTCCGCCGGCCCCGGATCTCCCCGGACGGCACGTCGGTGGCGTGGACCTCCACCCGTGACGGCGCGCCCGAGGTGCACGTCGCGGCGCTGGCGGGCGGACCCGCGCGCCGCCTCACGTACTGGGGCAACGCCCTGACAGGCGTGCGCACCTGGACACCGGACGGCGAGCTGGTGGTGGTGACCACCGCCGGCGAGGCGTCGATCCGCCGCACCTGGGCGCACCTGCTGCCGCTGGACGGCGGCCCCGCACGGAAGTTGCCGCTCGGCCCGCTCGGCGACCTCGCCTACGGCCCGGACGGCGCGGTGCTGCTCCAGTCGGTGACGATGGGGCGCGAGGCGGCGTACTGGAAGGGCTACCGGGGCGGCACAGCGGGCAAGTTGTGGCTCGACCCCACCGGCGGCGGCGACTTCCGCCGGGTGCACGAAGGGCTCGACGGCAACATCGAGTGCCCGATGTGGGTCGGCGGCAGGATCGCGTTCCTCTCCGACCACGAGGGCCAGGGCGCGGTGTACTCCAGCCTGCCCGACGGCGGCGACCTGCGCCGCCACACCCCGCTCGGCGGCTTCTACGCCCGGCAGGCCGGCACCGACGGCAGCCGGATCGTCTACGTCTCCGGGGGCACTCTCCACCTGCTGGACAGCCTCGACGCGGACGCGCGCCCGCGGCCGCTGGAGCTCGCGCTCGGCGGCCAGCGCGCGGACCTGCAGCCCCACCCGGTGCGCACGTCCGCGTTCCTGGGCGAGGCGCGCCCGGACCGTACCGGCCGCGGCAGCGCGGTGGAGGTGCGCGGCACCACGCACTGGGTCACCCACCGGGGCGGCCCGGCCCGGGTGCTCGCGGCGCAGCCCGGTGTCCGCACCCGCCATCCGCGGGTGTTCGCGCAGGGCGAGGACCAGCACGTGGTGTGGGTGACCGACGCCGACGGGGACGACGCGCTGGAGATCGCCCCGGCCACCGGGCTGCCCGCCGGCGCCACGCCGCGCCGGCTGGCCGCGGGCCGGCTGGGCCGGGTGCACGAGATCGAGGTGTCGCCGGACGGCCACCGGATCGCCGTGGCCTCGCACGACGGGCGGGTGCTGCTGGTCGACACGCAGACCGGGGAGGTCCGCGAGGTGCCGACCGGCGGCTCGCCCGAGGGGGACGCCGACCCGGCGCCGACGCCCGACCCGGCCGGGAACGCCGGCGACGCCAGCGACCTGGCCTTCTCCCCCGACTCCGGCTGGCTGGCCTGGTCCCAGCCGGGCCCCGGCGCGCTGCGCCAGGTCAAGCTCGCCTCGACCGCCGACCTCGCCGTGGTCGACGCGACCCCGCTGCGCTTCACCGACTTCGCGCCCGCCTTCACCGCCGACGGCCGGCATCTGGCGTTCCTGTCCGAGCGGGCCTTCGACCCGGTCTACGACGCGCACGTCTTCGACCTCTCCTTCCCCAACGCCTGCCGCCCGTACCTGATCACGCTCGCCGCGACCACGCCCTCGCCGTTCGGCCCGCAGCGGCAGGGGCGGCCGTACGACGACGAGGAGGACGGCGACGGCGAGCACGGGCACGACAGCGGCGCGAGTGCGAGCGCGGGCTCGACGGGGCCGGAGCCGGGACCCGGCACCGACCCGGACGACGCCGGCGAAACCGGCTCCGACGCCGACCCGGACGCCGCCTCCGATGCGGACGACTCCGGTGCGGACGGCGACAACGGCGGTGCCGAGGAAGCCGGTTCGGGCCGGCGGGGCCGGCGCGACCGCCCGCGCGCCACGCGGGTCGACGCGGAGGGCATCGCCGACCGGATCGTGCCGTTCCCCGTCGAGGCCGGGCACTACTCGGGGCTGCGGTCCGCCAAGGGCGGGGTGCTGTGGCTGCGGCACCCGCTCGTCGGCACTCTCGGGTCGGCGCTGGCCACACCCGACGCGGACCCGCCCGAGACCGTCCTGGAGCGCTACGACCTGCGGCAGTTGAAGACCGAGGAGATCGCCTCCGACGTCGACGACTTCGCGGTGTCCGGCGACGGCGCGAAGGTACTCGTCAGCAGCGGGTCGCGGCTGCGGGTCGGACCGGCGGACAGCAAGTCCGACGACGACTCGGACAGTTCGGTGAGCATCGACCTGACCCGGGTCCGGGTCACCGTCCAACCCGCCGACGAGTGGCGGCAGATGTTCGACGAGACGCACCGGCTGGCCCGCGACCACTTCTGGCGGGCCGACATGGGCGGCCTGGACTGGGACGCGATCGGCGCGCGCTACCGCGCCCTGCTGGACCGGGTCGCCACCCACGACGACCTGGTCGACCTGCTGTGGGAGCTGCACGGCGAGCTGCGCACGTCGCACGCGTACGTCTCCGCGGCCGGCGGCTCGGGCGACCCGCGCCGCCGCCAGGGCCTGCTCGGTGCGGACATCTCCCGTGCGGAGGACGGCGGTTGGCGGGTGGACCGGGTGCTGCCCGGGGAGTCCTCCGACCCGAGAGCGCGCTCACCGCTGGCCGCGCCGGGTGTGGCGGTCCGGGCCGGGGACACGCTCGTCGCGGTCGACGCGCTGCCCGTCGACCCGCTGACCGGCCCCGCGCCGCTGCTGGTGGGCACCGCGGGCAAGCCGGTCGAGCTGACCGTCGCGCCCGCCGCGGGCGGCCCGCTCCGGCACGTGGTCGTGGTCCCGCTCGCCGACGAGGAGGCGCTGCGCTACCACGACTGGGTCGCCGACCGGCGCGCCTACGTGCACGCGGCGTCCGGCGGGCGGCTCGGCTACCTGCACGTGCCCGACATGGTCAGCAACGGCTGGGCCGAGATCCACCGCGACCTGCGGGTGGAGGTGGCCCGGGAGGGGCTGGTGGTCGACGTCCGCGAGAACCGCGGCGGGCACACCTCGCAGCTGGTGGTGGAGAAGCTGGCCCGCCGGGTCATCGGCTGGGACCTGCCGCGGCACGGCCGTCCCTTCAGCTACCCGCAGGACGCCCCGCGCGGGCCGGTGGTGGCCGTCGCCAACGAGTTCTCCGGGTCCGACGGCGACATCGTCAACGCGGCGATCCGCACCCTCGGGATCGGCCCGGTGGTCGGCACCCGGACGTGGGGCGGCGTGATCGGCATCGACAGCCGCTACCACCTGGTCGACGGCACCTCGGTGACGCAGCCGAAGTACGCCCTGTGGTTCGAGGGGTTCGGCTGGTCCGTGGAGAACCACGGGGTCGACCCCGACGTCGAGGTGGTCGTCACCCCGCAGGACCACGCCGCCGGCCGCGACCCCCAGCTCGACCGGGCCATCGCGCTGGCCCTGGAGGCGCTGGCGGCGAACCCGGCGAAGTCGGCCCCGCCGCTGCCGGAACTGGGCTAGCCCGTCCCGCCCGCGCCCCCGAGCAACGGTCCCGGGGGCGCGGGCGCCGGGAGTCGGTCCCGGGCGGGAGGGCCCTCGCCCCGCGCCGGGCCGTCCTCGTCCCGGCGGAACAGGGCCGTGTGGAGGAAGGGTTCGCCGAACCGCGGCGAGCCGGGCGGCTCGTCCCGCATGGGGCGCAGCTCGATCTCGTCGAGGTGGCCGAAGATCCGGCGCAGGTCCTCGGGCCGGTAGGCGAGCCCGCCGTGCAGGGCGGCTTCGCCGTAGAAGGCGGCGTCGGGCAGCTCCGACCCCATCGCGCCGTGCGCGAAGCAGGCCAGCGCGAGGTGCCCGCCGGGCGCGAGGTGCCGGTCCAGGAGGTCCAGGTAGCTGATCCGGCGGTGCGGCGGCAGGTGGTGGAAGCAGCCGGAGTCGACGATCAGGTCGTACCGGCCGGTGAGCGGCACGGCGGCCGGGTCGAAGGCGTCGCCCCGGTGGAAGCGGACGGCGGCGCCGCTCTCCCGCGCGCGGGCCTCGGCCCAGGCGATCGCGGCCGGCGAGAGGTCGACGGCGTCCACGTCGAACCCCGCGGCGGCGAGGTACAGCGCGTTGCGGCCAGGGCCGCAGCCGAGGTCGAGGGCGCGGCCGGGGGCGACCAGGCCGCGGTCGAGGTAGTCGGCGAGGTTCTCGTCCGGCTTGTCGACGAAGAAGGGCACCGGCCGGTCGCGGTCGGCGTAGAAGCCGTCCCACCACCCGGCGCCGTCCGCCGTCCACCGGTCTGCCCCCGGTGCGAACAGCCCGTCGAGCAGCCGGAGTACGTCGTCCACGGTGCGGATGCCCCGGTGCATGTCCATGCCGGAAGCGTACGGGGGCGTACCCGTCCGCCCCTCCGGAGCCTCCCCGTAGGCCAGTTGGCGGACGGCCGTCGACACGGCGCGCGCCGCCGCGCGGGCGCGGTCCGCCGCCCGAAGCGTCCCGGAGGTCGCGGCACGCGGCGACCCCACCCGAACTGATGAAGTTTCAGGTACGGACCGCGGCAAACGGCAGGCACGCGGGTTGCCGGACCCGCACGGGCGGTCATGCATGACCCACATCCCCCCGATCCCCGTGATCTCCGCAACGAGAGGTGACCGTCCATGCGCCGAAGGCTCCTCGCACGTACCGCATCACTAGTGTGCGCGGGTCTGGCGGTGGCGGGCCTGCCCGCCGCCACGTCCGCCGCGTCCGCCGCCGCACCCACCGTGCCCGCCGGCCGGATCGGACTGCCGGACTCCCTGCCGTCCTGGGCCACCGCGGACGCCGACCAGGGCCAGGCACCCACCGGCACGACGGTCACCGCGCACGTGTACCTCGCCGGGAAGGACCCCGCCGGACTGGCGGCGGCCGCCCGCGCGGTCTCCGACCCGGCCTCGCCGCAGTACGGCCGGTACCTCACCCCGCAGCAGGTCAGGGCGCGTTACGGCGCCACGCCCGAGCAGCAGGCGGCCGTACGCGACTGGCTGACCGGCGCGGGCTTCCGGGTGACCGGCGCCGACGCCCACCAGATCACCGTGCAGGGCAGCCCGTCGGCCGTCGACACCGCGTTCGGCACCACGCTGCACCAGTACCGGAAGGACGACCACCTCTACACCGCCCCGGTCGCGGCCGCGTCGGTCCCGGAGGACCTGGGTGACGCGGTGCTGACGGTGACCGGCCTGGAGGACACCCCGCACCTGGCGACGCCCAAGGCCGACCGGGGCGGCGTGCACACCGGCGGCCCCGCCGCCACGCCCTCCGCCGCCGCCCCCTCCGGCGGGCCGCAGGACCAACTGCCGCCGCCCACTGCCGCGTTCGTCAACGCCCCGCCGTTCTCGACGGCTTGGGGCGACCACCCCGCGACCGACGTGCCGCAGGCGTACGGAGCCGTGCAGCCGTACGCCGTGAAGGGCTACACCGGGAAGCAGCTGCGCAGCGCGTACGGCGTGACCGGCTCCGGGCTGAGCGGGAGCGGCGTGAAGGTCGCCGTCGTGGACGCGTACCACTCCCCCACGCTGGCCGCCGACGCGACGACGTACGCCGGGCGCAACGGTGACGCGGCCTACCGCAGCGGCCAGTTGAGCTCGGTGGACGCGGCGAAGTGGACCGACACCGACGAGTGCGGCGCGGCCGGCTGGTACGGCGAGCAGTCGCTCGACGTGGAGGCGGTGCACGCGATGGCGCAGGACGCCGACATCGCGTACGTCGGCGCGGCCTCCTGCCAGGACTCGGATCTGCTGTCGGCGCTGAACACCATCGTGGACCGCCACCTCGCGGACATCGTCAGCAACTCCTGGGGCGAGCCGGAGAACACCGCCGACCCGGCGATGGACCCGGCCTTCGACCAGACCTTCGCCACGGGCGCGCTGGAGGGCATCGGCTTCTACTTCTCCAGCGGTGACGACGGCGACGACCAGGCGGCCACCGGCGTCAAGCAGAGCGAGACGCCCGCGTCGCGGCCGGGGGTGACCGCGGTCGGCGGGACCTCCCTCGCGGTGGGCGCGGACGACGGCTACCAGTGGGAGACCGGCTGGGGCACCGCCAGTTCGCGGCTGAACGCCGCGGGCACCCGGTGGAGCACGGCACTGCCGGGCACCTTCGACGACGGCGCCGGCGGCGGGGTGAGCGCGCGGGCGGTCCAGCCGTCGTACCAGCGCGGCGCCGTGCCGACCGCGCTCGCGCAGGCCGGCGGCGGGCCCGCGATGCGGACCGTCCCGGACATCTCCGCGGTCGCCGACCCCACCACCGGCTTCCTCATCGGCCAGACCCAGACCTGGCCCGACGGCACCACGAAGTACGGCGAGTTCAGGATCGGCGGCACCAGCCTGGCCGCGCCGGTGATCGCCGGCATCCAGGCGCTCGCGCAGCAGGCGCAGGGCTTCGCGATCGGCTTCGCCAACCCGGCCCTCTACGCCCGCATGGACACCGCCGCCTTCCACGACGTCACGGACCACCCGCTGGGCAGCACGCAGCTGGCCGCGGTGCGGGTCGACTACCGCAACGGCGTGGACACCTCGGCGGGCACCTACACCACCCTCCAGAGCCTCGGCCACGACTCGTCGCTGGTCGCCGGCACCGGATACGACGAGGTGACGGGCGTCGGCTCGCCGGCCGCCGGCTACCTGCAGTCCTTCCTCTCCCCGGCCGCCAAGCGCTGAGCGCCGAACTCCCGCACGGGGCCCCGCCGTTCGCGGTGGGGCCCCGTCTGGTTCCCCGGACCCCGCGCACCGCGCGACGGGCCGCGTCTGGCAGGGTCGGGCCCATGACGGACGACGACGGCACCCTCGCCGAGCTCTTCGACCGGCTCGGCTGCGAGATCGCGCTGTGCGTGCAAGCGCTGGACGGCGCGGCCGAGTTCACCCTCGCCGCCGACCGGCAGGTCACCCCCGGATCCACGATGAAGGTGCAGGTCGCGCTGGAGGCGGAGACCTGGTTCGCGGAAGGGCGGCTGGACCCGCGCGAGCAGGTGGCGCTCCCGGCCGAGGGCCGCACCCCCGGCCCGGTCGGGCTCTCGCTGTTCGCGGACGAGGCCACGCTGTCCCTGCGGGACATGGTGACGCTGATGCTCACCATCAGCGACAACCCCAGCACCGACGCCCTGCTGCGCCGGGTCGGCACCGGCGCGGTCAACGCCACCGCCGCCCGGCTCGGACTGACCGGCACCGTGGTCACCTCCGACCTCGCGACGCTGGTGGACGCGGTCGCCCGCGACCTCGGCCGGGCCGACTGGAACGACCTCGACACGTGGGCGGCGACCGCCTCCGCCGAGGACCACGCCCGGGCCGACGCGCTGCTGGTCGCCTCGCCCACCCTGAGCCCGACGACCGGTACCCGCACCACGCCGTACGACATGGCCCGCCTGCTCCGGCTGATCTGGACCGACCAGGCCGGGCCGCCCGAAGCCTGCGCCCGGGTCCGCGCGGTGATGGCGCGCCAGCTCACCCGGCACCGCCTCGCCGCCGGCTTCCGCCGGCCCGTCGCGGTGGCCGCCAAGAGCGGCAGCCTGCTCGGCGTGGTCCGCAACGAGATCGGGGTGATCACCCATCCCGACGGCCGCCGCTACGCCGCCGCCGTCTTCACCCGCTCCCGTCCCGGCGCGGACGACGCCGCCGTGAACGCGGCGATCGGCACCGCCGCCGCCCGGGCGGTCGCCGCCCTGCGCGCGGCCGGCGCCTGAAACACACCGGCAACGGACCCCGCCCACCGCCCCGGACCGCGCCCTTCCCGGCCGCTTCCGACCGTCCTGATCCGGCCGCGCGGCGCCCCACCCTGCCGGGTTCGGGTGCCGTCCATGTGGCTGACCTGTGTGTTCATCTCCTTGAAGCAAGAACCGTTTTCTCGGCCGATGTGCCCGGGGGCTGGATTCACCCCTTGAAAGCAGCCGGGCGGGTGCTGACGGCGGGTCAAGGGCCGGTCGCAAAGGCGGTCCCGGACCTTGACCCGGCACCGGGAGGCGAGTTCAATCACACCCGCACCATGGGCACACGACCGGCCCTCCGGGGCGGGCCGCAGGTCCACCGCTCGGCGAACAGCACTCCCGCTCTCCCGTCCGGCACGGAAGGGTGCGTGGACGCGCACCCTGGGAGCGCTCCACCCGCGGCCCGGCCGCGGGACGGAGCACGCCCTCCCGCAGCCGCGGCGGCACACGGTCACCGAAGGGCATGTGTCCATGTTCCGAAGCCTGTTGAGCCGAACGAGTCGCACCAGCCGCGCGAGCCGCACGCGATCCGGGAAACCCGCGGCACCCGCGCCACCGTCGCGGCCCCGGGCCCACCCCCACGGCGTACCCCCGCACGCCGGGACCCGCTGACCCGATCCCACCCGATCCCCCGGACCCCCACGTCCTCCGGGCTCCGATTCCCCGGTGCCCCCATCCTCCCGACCCCGACCGGAACACCCCCCTCGGCAGATGCTTGGAGGCATCGTGCACACGTTCCGCACATCGGCGAGACGGCGAACGCCGTATCTGGCCGTCCTGGCCCTGGTGGCCGGCGGCACCGGCGTCCTCGGTGCCGTCACCGCGCCCACCGCGCAGGCCGCCCCCACCGCCTCGGCCGCGGCCTGTCCCTGGGTGCACTCCACCGCGCCGATCCCGCAGCGGGTCGCCCAGGTACTGGCGCAGATGACCACCGCCCAGAAGGTGTCGCTGGCCACCGGATCCGGTGGCTCCAGCTACGTCGGCTTCACCCCGGCGATCCCCGCGCTGTGCATCCCGGCGATGAACTTCGAGGACGGGCCGGCCGGCGTCGCCGACGGGATGGGCAACGTCACGCAGCTGCCCGCGCCGGTCAGCGTCGCCTCCACCTGGGACACCGCCGCCGAGCAGACCTACGGCCAGGTGATCGGCAACGAGCAGGCCGCCAAGGGCACCACCGTCGACCTCGGCCCGACCATCAACATCGACCGGGACCCGCGCTGGGGCCGTGCCTTCGAGTCCATCGGCGAGGACCCCTACCTCAACGGCCAGTTGGGCGCCGCGGACATCCGGGGCGTGCAGTCCACCGGGGTGATGGCGCAGGTCAAGCACCTGGCCGTCTACAACCAGGAGACCAACCGCAACACCCCGTCGGACAACGCGGTGATCAGCAACAAGGCGATGCAGGAGATCTACCTGCCCGCCTTCCAGGACGCGGTGCAGCAGGGCGCCGCCTCCTCCGTGATGTGCTCCTACAGCACGGTCAACGGCACCTACGCCTGCCAGAACCCCTACCTGCTGAACACCACGCTGCGCCAGCAGTTCGGCTTCCAGGGCTTCGTGACCTCGGACTGGGGCGCCACGCATTCCACGGCGCCGTCGGCCAACTCCGGCCTGGACCAGGACATGCCGGGCAACGACGGCTACTACGGCAGCGCGCTGACCACCGCGGTCGGCTCCGGCGCGGTCAGCCAGGCGACGCTCGACACGATGACGAGCCGGATCCTCACCGAGATGTTCTCCTTCGGGCTGTTCGACAAGGCGCCCACCGGCTCGCCCGGGCAGACCGCCACCAGCACCGCGAACAAGAACGCCGCGACGCAGCTCTCCGCCGAGGGCACCGTCCTGCTGAAGAACAGCGGCAACGTCCTGCCGTTCGGCTCGGGCACCAGCTCCATCGCGGTGATCGGCGCGGACGCCTCCACCAGCCCGCAGACCGCCGGCGGCGGCAGCGCGGCGGTCAGCTCCAGCGGCACCGTCACCCCGCTCCAGGGCATCACCTCCCGGGCCGGCAGCGGGATCAGCGTGAAGTACGACAGCGGCTCCAGCACCAGCTCGGCCGCCTCGCTCGCCGCGTCCTCGTCCGTCGCGGTGGTCTTCGCCAGCGACTTCGAGTCCGAGGGCAGCGACCTGGGCGGCATCGACCTGCCGTCCTCGGAGAACAGCCTGATCTCCGCGGTCGCCGCCGCCAACCCGAACACGGTGGTGGTGCTCAACACCGGTTCCGCGGTGACCATGCCGTGGCTGAACTCGGTGAAGGGCGTCCTGGAGGCGTGGTACCCGGGCCAGAACGACGGCACCGCGATCGCCTCGCTGCTCTTCGGCGACACCAACCCCTCCGGCCACCTCCCGGTGACCTTCCCCGCCTCCCTCTCCCAGGTCCCCGCGCACACCACCGCGCAGTGGCCGGGCACCAACGGGCAGGTGCAGTACTCCGAGGGCGTCGACGTCGGCTACCGCTACTACGACGCCAACAACCTCACGCCGCTCTTCCCGTTCGGCTTCGGCCTGTCGTACACCAGCTTCTCCTTCAGCAACCTGCACGTGGGCACCCTGGCGGCGGGCGGCACGGCCACGGTGACCGCGACCGTCACCAACACCGGCTCCCGGGCCGGCGCGGACGTCGCCCAGCTGTACGTCGGCCAGCCGGCCGGCAACGGCGAACCGCCCCGGCAACTGCAGGGCTTCGCCCGGGTGAGCCTCCAGCCGGGCGCCAGCCAGACCGTCAGCTTCCCGGTCGGCCAGCAGAACCTGCGGTCCTACAGCGCGTCCGGCGACGCATGGACCACCGCGACCGGCGCCTACGGCATCTCGGTCGGCGACTCCGACGGCAACCTGCCGCTGACCGGCACTCTGAACGTCACCTCGGCCCAGCTCGGCACCCCGCTGACGGTCACCGCTCCCGGCGCCCAGGAGGGCCTGACCGGCTCCGCGGTGTCCTTGCAGGTCGCCGCGCACGACACCACCAGCGGCCAGACCCCGACGTTCACCGCGACCGGGCTGCCGGCCGGCACGTCGATCTCGTCGTCGGGCGCCGTCACCGGCACCCCGACGCAGGCCGGTACCAGCACGGTCACCGTCACGGCCCACGACGGGGCAGGCGCCGGCGCCGCGACCACCTTCCTGTGGACGGTGGTGCCCGCCAACGCGGCGCAGGCCGGCCCGATCGTCGGCTACCAGGGCCTGTGCCTCGACGTGAGCGGCGCCAACTCCGCCGACGGCACCAAGGTCGACGTCTACACCTGCAACGGCACCACCGCGCAGCAGTGGACCGTCGGCGCCGACAGCACCGTGCGCGCGCTCGGCAAGTGCCTGGACGTCACCGCGGCGGGAACGGCCAACGGCACGAAGGTGCAGCTCTACACCTGCAACGGCACCGGCGCACAGGTCTGGCAGCCGCAGTCCGACGGATCGCTGCGCAACCCGTCCTCGGGCAGGTGCCTGGACGACACCGACCAGTCCACCACCCCGGGCACCCAGGTGCAGATCTGGGACTGCACGGGCGGCGCCAACCAGGTCTGGAAGCAGTCCTGACGGCGGGGCCGCCGGGTCGGCCTCACCTGCCCGGCGGCCCTTCCCGCTCGACCCGCTCCAGCCGTTCCGGCCGCGCCACCTGCTCGACCCGCTCCCCCGCATGACCACGGGCCCTACGGCCCCTGCCCGGCCCGGACGCGCCGTCCCTTACCCCCACCGGCACGTCCGGGCCATCAACACGGAGACCGCCGCCACGCCCGCCGTCGAGGTGCGCAGCACCGTCGGCCCGAGCCGGTAGGACGCCGCGCCCGCCTCCGCGAACAGCGCCAACTCCTCCGGCGCGACGCCCCCTTCGGGACCGACCACCAGCACCACCGAGCCGGTCGCGGGCAGTTCGGCGCCGGCCAGCGGGGCGCTTCCCTCCTCGTGCAGCACCGCCGCGAAGTCCGCCTCGGCCAGCAGCGCGCAGAGCTGACGCGTCGTCACCTGCTCGGCGACCGGCGGGAACCGCAGCCGCCGCGCCTGCTTGGCCGCCTCCCGGGCCGTGGAACGCCACTTCGCCAGCGACTTGGCGCCGCGCTCGCCGCGCCACTGGGTGACGCAGCGGGCCGCCGCCCACGGCACGACGGCGTCCACCCCGGCCTCGGTCATGGTCTCCACGGCCAGCTCGCCGCGGTCGCCCTTCGGCAGCGCCTGGACGACGGTGACCGTCACGGCCGGCTCCGGCTCGGTCCGCAGCTCGCGGACCTCGACGGTCAGCGCGTCCTTGCCCGTGACCTCGCCCACCACCCCGATCGCGCCGCGCCCGGCGCCGTCGGTGAGCACGATCTCCTCGCCGGCCTGGAGCCGCCGCACCGCGACCGCGTGCCGCCCCTCGGCGCCGTCGAGCCGCACCCGGGCCGGGGAGCCGTCGAGCGCCTGCGGCCCGACCAGGAAGACCGGCGCGGTCATGCGCGGGCCTCCTCGGCGGCGTGCATCTCGGCGACCAGGGTCTCCACCAGCGCGCCGGCCGACAACTCCCGGGCCAGCCGGTGGCCCTGCCCGGCCCACAGCGCCATCGCCTGCGGGTCGCCGAGATCGGCGGCCGCCCGGCGGACCGGCAGGGTGAGGTGGTGCAGTTGCGGATACCCCGCCGGGGCGTAGCGGCCGTGTTCACGGATGAAGCGGTTGACCAGGCCGCGCGCGGGGCGACCGGTGAAGGCGCGGGTCAACTCGGTGCGCGCGTACACCGGGTCGGTGAGCGCCTGCTTGTGCAGGGCGGGCGCGCCGGACTCCGGGCAGACCAGGAACGCGGTGCCGAGCGCGGCCGCGCCGGCGCCCGCGGCGAGCACCGCGGTGATCTGCTCGCCGCGCATCAGCCCGCCGGCGGCGATGATCGGCAGCCGCACCACCTCGCGGACCTGCGTGATCAGCGACAGCAGCCCGATCCCGGCGCCGTCGAGCTGCGGGTCGTCGCGGTGGCTGCCCTGATGCCCGCCGGCCTCGACGCCCTGCACGCACACGGCGTCCGCCCCGGCCCACTGCGCGGCCAGCGCCTCGGCGGGTGTGGTGACGGTGACGACGGTGTACGTGCCGGCCTTCGTGAACGCCTCCAGCACGGCCCGCTCGGGGCAGCCGAAGGTGAAGCTCACCATCGGCACCGGGTCCTCCAGCAGGATCGCCACCTTGGCCTCGTACCCGTCGTCGGAGCCGGCCTCCGGGTCACCGAGCGCCGTCGCGTACCAGGCGGCCTCGCCGGACAGCTGCTCCGCGTAGACCTCGACCGCGGACGGGTCGACGGTGCCGGGCTGCGGCATGAAGAGGTTCACCCCGAACGGCTGCGAGGTGTGGTCCCGCAGTTGCCGGATCTCCTGGTACATCGCCTCGGACGTCTTGTACCCGGCGGCCAGGAAGCCGAGGCCGCCCGCGCCCGCCACGGCCGCCGCCAACCGCGGGTTGGACGCGCCGCCGGCCATCGGAGCCTGCACGATCGGGTACGTCGAGAAGGAGGAGAGATCGGTCAACGCGGACATGGCGTCATCGTGTCACGTAGGGTGCGGCGACCTGCGACGCGGGGTGCGCGGGGGCGGGACACCGCCCCCGGCGGCGGGCCGCCCGCGCCCCGCCGGGCACGCAGCGGCAGAGCGGTCCGCCCCGGCGGCGCGTGGTGGACCACCGCGGGGCACCCGGACCGCCCGGACCGGCGCGACCCGGACCACCCGGCCACCCCGGACCGCGGCCCTGGCCTACCGCCCGTTGAACGCGTCCTTCAGCCGGGAGAACAGCCCCTGCTGCCCGGGCGCGAACTGCCCGGTGGGACGCTCCTCGCCGCGCAGCTTCGCCAGCCGCCGCAGGAGATCCTCCTGGTCGGCGTCGAGCTTGTGCGGGGTGACCACCTCGACGTGCACGATGAGGTCGCCGCGCCCGCCACCGCGCAGGTGGGTGATGCCGCGCTGGTGCAGCGGGATCGACTGGCCGGACTGGGTGCCGGGCCGCACGTCGACCTCCTCCAGGCCGTCGAGCGTCTCCAGCGGGCACTTGGTGCCGAGCGCGGCCGCGGTCATCGGGATGGTCACGGTGCAGTGCAGGTCGTCACCGCGGCGCTGGAAGACGGCGTGCGGCAGCTCGCGGATCTCCACGTACAGGTCGCCGGCCGGGCCGCCGCCGGGGCCGACCTCGCCCTCGCCCGCCAGCTGGATCCTGGTGCCGTTGTCGACGCCGGCCGGGATCTTCACCGTCAGGGTGCGCCGCGAGCGCACCCGGCCGTCGCCCGCGCACTCCGGGCACGGGGTGGGCACCACGGTGCCGAAGCCCTGGCACTGCGGGCACGGCCGCGAGGTCATGACCTGGCCGAGGAAGGACCGGGTGACCTGGGAGACCTCGCCGCGGCCGCGGCACATGTCGCAGGTCTGCGCGGAGGTGCCGGGCGCGGCCCCCTCGCCGTTGCAGGTGCCGCAGGTGACCGCGGTGTCCACCTGGATGTCCTTGGTGGTGCCGAACGCGGCTTCGTCCAGCTCGATCTCCAGCCGGATCATCGCGTCCTGGCCGCGCCGGGTGCGCGAGCGCGGGCCGCGCTGCGAGGACTGCCCGAAGAAGGCGTCCATGATGTCGCTGAAGTTGCCGAAGCCCGCGCCGAAGCCGCCCGCGCCGCCACCTCCGCCCGCGGCCGACAGCGGATCGCCACCGAGGTCGTAGACCTGCTTCTTCTGCGGATCGGAGAGGACCTCGTAGGCCGCGTTGATCTCCTTGAACCGCTCCTGCGTCTTCGGGTCCGGGTTGACGTCCGGGTGCAGTTCGCGAGCGAGGCGGCGGAAGGCCTTCTTGATCTCGTCCGGGCCCGCGTCGCGGCGTACGCCGAGTACGGCGTAGTAGTCCGTGGCCACCTACGACTCCGCCAGGATCTGTCCGACGTAACGTGCCACTGCGCGTACCGCTCCCATCGTTCCGGGGTAGTCCATGCGGGTCGGTCCGACCACGCCTAGCTTGGCGACTGCCTCGTCGCCCGAACCGTAGCCGACCGCCACCACGGAGGTGGAATTGAGGCCCTCGTGAAAATTCTCATGCCCGATCCGGACGGTCATGGTGCCGTCGGCGGTCTCCCCGAGGAGCTTGAGGAGCACCATCTGCTCCTCGAGCGCTTCGAGCACCGGCCGGATCGTGAGCGGGAAGTCGTGGTGGAAGCGGGTCAGGTTGGCCGCGCCGCCGAGCATGATCCGCTCCTCCTTCTCCTCGACGAGGGTTTCCAGGAGGGTGGCGAGCACCGTGCCGACCGACGGGCGGTCGTCGGGGTCGAAGCCGTCCGCCATGTCCTGCACCCTCGGCGCCACCTCGGAGAAACGGCTGCCGGTGACCCGGCTGTTGAGCCGGGCGCGCAGGTCCGCGAGGACCGTCTCGCCGACCGGACCCGGGCAGTCGATGATGCGCTGCTCGACCCGGCCGGTGTCGGTGATCAGCACCAGCATCACCCGGGCCGGCGCCAGCGACAGCAGCTCCACGTGCCGCACCGAGGAACGGGTCAGCGACGGGTACTGCACGACGGCGACCTGCCGGGTGACCTGCGCCAGCAGCCGGACGGTGCGGGCCACCACGTCGTCGAGGTCGACGGCGCCCTCGAGGAAGTTCTGGATCGCGCGGCGCTCGGCGCCCGACAGCGGCTTGACGCCGGCGAGCTTGTCCACGAAGAGCCGGTAGCCCTTGTCGGTGGGGATGCGGCCGGCGCTGGTGTGGGGCTGCGCGATGTAGCCCTCCTCCTCCAGCACCGCCATGTCGTTGCGCACGGTGGCCGGGGAGACCCCCAGCGAGTGCCGCTCGGTCAGCGCCTTCGACCCGACGGGCTCCTCGGTGCCGACGTAATCCTGAACGATGGCACGCAGCACTTCCAGCCGGCGTTCGCTCAGCATCGCGCACCTCCAACCCGGTCCAGGCCCTCTGGCCTGGCACTCGTCAGTTTCGAGTGCCAGCGCTCCCGCAGCCAGTGTACGGCGCTGCGGCAAGGGCTCGGCAAGAGTGACAGCGATACGGCGTCATGCGGCGGGCGGTACGAGCGATACGCGCGGTACGTACGGTGTTGCGCGCGGTGGTTCGGCCCGCGGGGTCCGGCACGCGGGACGGCGGGCGCGGCGATAGCGTCGTCCCGTGGGCGATGCGGAGGACGACCGGTCGGTATGGGAACAGCTCGCGCCGGGGGTCGCCCGGTGCCGGCTGCCGCACCTCGACGTGACGATCGGGCTCGTGGTCGGCGCGGAGGGGGTCCTGCTCGTCGACACCGGGTCCACGCTGCGCGAAGGGGCGCGGCTGCGCGCCCGGGTCGAGGCGCTCACCGGCCGCGGGGTCACCCATGTCGTGCTCACCCACGGGCACTTCGACCACGTCTTCGGCGCGGCGGCCTTCCCGGAGGCGACGGTGTACGGGCACCGCGGGCTGGCGGGCCATCTGCGGCGCGAGGGGGACGCGCTGCGTGCGGACGCGGTCGCGCACGGGACCGACCCCGAGGAGGCGGCCGGGGCGGCCGCGGCTCTCCGGTACCCGGACCGGCTCGTCGCCGAGCGGCTCGCCCTCGACCTCGGGGGGCGGCCGGTGCTCCTCGTCCATCCCGGCCCCGGGCACACCGGCCACGATCTCGTCGTGCACGTCCCCGGGGCCACCGCGAGTGATCCCGGGGTCGTCTTCTGCGGGGACCTGGTCGAGGAGTCGGGGGAGCCCCAGGCGGGCCACGACGCCTTTCCCGCGGCCTGGCCCGCCACCCTCGAGGTGGTGCTCGCGCTCGGCGGGGAGACGGCCCGCTACGTCCCCGGGCACGGTGCGGTGGTCGACGCCCGCTACGTTCGCGCGCAGCGCGACCAGTTGACCCCCTAGGCTGCCCCGTCCCGCCGGTCGAGGGACCACCCGCCGGTGGGTGGCTTGTCGCGCAGTTCCCCGCGCCCCTTGGGGGTGACCCTCTTCCCGCGGAGGAACCGCACATACCCAGGGGCGCGGGGAACTGCGCGCTCAGCAGACCACCGGGGCGCGGGCGCACACGCACCCCAGCCGGGGCGGCGCCTCGAAGGGGCGCGGGGGACGGCGCGACGAGCCACGGCGGACGGGTGGTCCCTCGGGCGGGAGGTCCACCCACTTCGGGGGGTCAGGCCCTACGATCATCCGCATGCGCAGCCGGAGTTACGACCCTGACCTGACGCCGCCGTGGAAGAAGTCGGGCCCGGTGCCCGAGGTGGCCGCGGACCGGGACCTCGTGGTGGAAGAGGTGAGCACGGGGTTCTGCGGAGCCGTGGTCCGGGTGGAGAAGACCGCCGAGGGCCTGACCGTGACCCTGGAGGACCGGCACGGAAAACTGCGGGTCTTCCCGATGGCACCGCGCGGTTTCATGATCGACGGCAGGACCGTCACCCTCGTCCGCCCGCGCGCCGCCGCCCCGGCGCCGCGCGGCCCGCTGCTGTCCGCCTCGGGCTCCATCGCAGTGCAGGGCGCGAAGGCGCGGGTCGCCCGCGCCGGGCGGATCTACGTCGAGGGCCGCCACGACGCGGAACTGGTGGAGCGGGTGTGGGGCCACGACCTGCGGGTCGAGGGCGTGGTCGTGGAGTACCTGGAGGGCGTCGACGACCTGCCCGCCATCGTCTCGGCGTTCCAACCCGGCCCGGACGCCCGCCTCGGGGTGCTGGTCGACCACCTGGTGCCGGGGTCGAAGGAGTCCCGTATCGCGGCGTCGGTGAGCGGGGACGACGTCCTGGTCGTCGGGCACCCGTACATCGACGTGTGGGAGGCGGTGAAGCCGTCGTCGGTCGGCATTCCCGGCTGGCCCCGGGTGCCGCGCGGGGAGGACTGGAAGACCGGCGTGTGCCGGGCGCTGGGCTGGTCGGCGATGAGCACCGGTGAGGCGTGGCAGCGCATCCTGGCGTCGGTGGCGTCGTACAAGGATCTCGAACCGGAGCTGCTGGGAGCCGTGGAGCACCTGATCGACTTCGTCACCGCACCGTAGCGGCGGTGCGCCGGAACGGGACCGGGTCCGTCAGTCGACCAGGTCCCTGACCACCGCGTCGGCCAGCAGCCGGCCGCGCAGGGTGAGGACCGCGCGGCCCTCAGCGTAAGGGACGGGCTCCAGGAGACCGTCCCTTACCGCCCGCGCGGCGGCCTTCGCGCCCGCCTCCGCGAGGATGTCCAGCGGGCAGCCGTCGGCGAGCCGCAGTTCCAGCAGGACGCGCTCCACCCGGCGGTCCTCGGCGCCCAGCACCTCCCGGCCCACTCCGGGGGTGCGCCCCTCGGCGAGGGCCTGCGCGTAGGCGCCCGGGTGCTTGGCGTTCCACCAGCGCACCCCGCCGACGTGGCTGTGCGCGCCCGGCCCGGCGCCCCACCAGTCCGCGCCGGTCCAGTACAGCTCGTTGTGGCGGCAGCGCGCGGCGGGGTCGGTGGCCCAGTTCGAGACCTCGTACCAGGAGAAGCCGGCGGCCGACAGCCGCTCCTCGGCGATCAGGTAGCGGTCGGCGTGCACGTCGTCGTCGGTCATCGGCACCTCGCCGCGCCTGATCCGGCGGGCCAGCCCGGTGCCCTCCTCCACGATCAGCGCGTACGCCGAGACGTGGTCGGGCCCGGCGCCGATCGCCGCGTCCAGCGACGCGTGCCAGTCCTGGTCGCTCTCCCCGGGGGTGCCGTAGATCAGGTCGAGGTTCACGTGGTCGAACCCGGCGGCGCGGGCCTCGGCGACGCACGCCTCGGGGCGCCCGGGGGTGTGGGTGCGGTCCAGCACCTGGAGGACGTGCTGCCGGGCGCTCTGCATGCCGAAGGACATCCGGTTGAAGCCCGCGGCCCGCAGCTCGGCGAGGTAGGCCGGGTCGACGGACTCCGGGTTCGCCTCCGTGGTCACCTCGGCGTCCGGGGCGAGCCCGAACTCCGACCGGACCGCGGCGAGCATCCGGCCGAGGTCGGCGGCCGGCAGCAGCGTGGGGGTTCCGCCGCCGACGAACACGGTGCTGACCTGCCGGGGGTCGTCACCCAGCACCTTCCGCGCCAGCCGCACCTCCTCCGCCAGCGCCTCCGCGTAGTTCTCCCGCGACGCCAGCACCCCGCCCGAACTTCTCAGCTCGCTCGCGGTGTACGTGTTGAAGTCGCAGTACCCGCACCGCGTGGCGCAGTACGGCACGTGCAGGTAGAACCCGAGGGGGCGGGCGGCGGCGCCCTCGAACGCGGAGGGCGGCAGCGCACCGTCCGCGGGTACGGGTTCCCCCTCGGGGAGTACGGAAGGCATCCCCCCAGTATCCCGCGCCCGCGACCGTTCGGTGCCCACCCACCTAGGCGGCTACCGGGACGGGAGCACCGGCACCACCAGGGGCGCGGGTTCCTCGCCGCGGGAGCCCCGGGCGGAGCCGTTATGCCTCGCGGGAGCCCGCGTACATCTCCTCGATGAGAGGCGCGAAGGCCCGCTCGACGACCGGCCGCTTGAGTTTGAGGCTGGGGGTCAGGTCGCCGTGCTCGATGTCCAGGTCGCGCGGGAGGACCCGGAACCGGCGGATCTGCTGCCAGCGCTGCAGGCCCGCGTTGACCTCGCTGACGAATCCGTCGATGAGCTCGCGGACCTGCTCGGTGGCGACGACCTCGGCGTAGCTCTTGCCGCCCAGGCCGTTCTCCTCCGCCCAGCCGAGGATCGTCGGCTCGTCGAGGGCGAGCAGCGCCGTACAGAAGTTGCGCCCGCCGCCGATCACCAGGACGTTGCTGATGAACGGGCACACCGCCTTGAACTGCCCCTCGACCTCGGCGGGCGAGATGTACTTGCCGCCCGAGGTCTTGATCAGGTCCTTCTTGCGGTCGGTGATCTTCAGGAAGCCGTCGGGCGACAGCTCGCCGATGTCACCGGTGTGGAACCACCCGTCGGGCTCCAGCACCTCCGCGGTCTGCTCCGGCAGGCCGTGGTAGCCCTGCATGATGCCGGGGCCGCGCAGCAGGATCTCGCCGTCCTCGCCGATCCGGACCTCCAGGCCGGGCAGCGCCTTGCCGACGGTGCCGGTGCGATAGGACTCGCCGGGGTTGACGAAGCTGGCCGCGCTGGACTCGGTGAGGCCGTAGCCCTCCAGGATGTGGATGCCGGCGCCGGCGAAGAAGTAGCCGATGTCGGGAGCGAGCGCCGCCGAACCGGACACGCAGGCGCGCAGCCGGCCGCCGAACGCCTCCCGCAGCTTGGAGTAGACCAGCCGGTCGGCGACCGCGTGCTTGGTCCGCAGCGACACCGGCACCGTGGGGGCGCCGGTCAGCCGCATGCTGTTCTGCGACGCCTTGGCGTACTCGCGGGCGACCTGCGCGGCCCACTGGAAGATCTTGTACTTCGCGCCGCCGCCCTCGCGGGCCTTGGCGGCGACCCCGTTGTAGACCTTCTCGAAGATCCGCGGCACCGCGGCCATGTAGGTGGGCTGCACCACCGGCAGGTTCTCGATGATCTTGTCGACCCGGCCGTCCACGGCGGTGACGTGCCCGACGGTGATGTGACCGGCGGTGAGCACCTTGCCGAAGACGTGCGCCAGCGGCAGCCACAGGTACTGCACGTCGTTCTCGTCGAGCAGGCCGACCGCGTCGATGGCGCGGGCCATGTACGCCCACGCGTCGTGCGGCAGGCGCACGCCCTTGGGGCGGCCGGTGGTGCCGGAGGTGTAGATGAGCGTGGCGAGCTGGTCGCGGGTCAGCGCGGCGACGGCGTCGGTGACGGCCGCCGGGTGCTGCTCCAGGTAGGCGGCGCCGCGCTTCTCCAGGTCGGCGAGGGACAGCACCCATCCGTCGCCGCCGGCGTCGACCGCGCCCGCCGGGTCGATCACCACGACGTGCGCGAGTTCCGGCAGCTCGGCGCGGCGCTCGCGGGCCTTGGCCAGCTGGCCGGCGTCCTCGGCGATCAGCACCCGGCTGCCGGAGTCGGCCAGGATGAACGCGGTCTCGTCGGCGTTGGTCGACGGGTACACGGTCGTGGTGGCCGCGCCCGCGCACAGCACGCCGAGGTCCGACAGGATCCAGTCGACCGAGGTGTTCGCGGCGATGGCCACCCGCTCCTCGGGGCGCACCCCGAGGTCCATCAGACCGGCGGCGATGGCGTACACCCGGGTCGCGGCCTGCCCCCAGGTGAGCGAGCGCCAGCCGTCGGGGCCCGAGCCGGACGCGGGAGGTACCGGCATGCGGTACGCCTCGGCATCCGGTGTCGCGTCGACCCGCTCCAGGAAGAGCGTGGCCACGGAAGGCGGCCGATTCTCGATCAACGTCTGTGTGTCGGTCACGACAACCTCCGGGCCCGAGCGGCGTTCTTAACTCACCAGTAACCTATCCGCGATCAGGGTAGAGGCCCAGCGCCCGGCACGTAAGGGGGAACGGGCGGCGGGTCGAAAACCGTGACCCGCCGCGCGTAAACCCGCCGCCCGGCCCGGACGGACTACTTCTTCGCCTTGGCCTCACCCTCGGAGTCGGTGGACAGCACCGCGATGAAGGCCTCCTGGGGCACCTCCACGTTGCCGACCATCTTCATCCGCTTCTTGCCCTCCTTCTGCTTCTCCAGCAGCTTGCGCTTGCGGGAGATGTCGCCGCCGTAGCACTTCGCGAGGACATCCTTGCGGATCGCGCGCACCGTCTCGCGGGCGATCACCCGCGCACCGATCGCGGCCTGGATGGGCACCTCGAAGTTCTGCCGCGGGATGAGCGCGCGCAGCTTCCCGACCAGCCGCACCCCGTAGGCGTACGCCTTCTCCTTGTGGGTGATCGCGGAGAACGCGTCGACCTTGTCGCCGTGCAGCAGGATGTCGACCTTGACCAGGTCGGCGCTCTGCTCGCCGGTGGGCTCGTAGTCCAGCGACGCGTAGCCGCGGGTCTTGGACTTGAGCTGGTCGAAGAAGTCGAAGACGATCTCGGCGAGCGGCAGGGTGTAGCGGATCTCCACCCGGTCCTCGGAGAGGTAGTCCATGCCGAGCAGCGAGCCGCGCCGGTTCTGGCACAGCTCCATGATCGCGCCGATGAACTCGGTGGGGGCGAGCACGGTGGCGCGCACCACCGGCTCGTGCACCTCGGCGATCTTGCCCTCGGGGAACTCGCTGGGGTTGGTGACGATGTGCTCGGCGCCGTCCTCCATCGTCACGCGGTAGACCACGTTGGGCGCGGTGGCGATCAGGTCGAGGCCGAACTCGCGCTCCAGCCGCTCCCGGATCACGTCCAGGTGCAGCAGCCCGAGGAAGCCGACCCGGAAGCCGAAGCCCAGGGCCGCGGAGGTCTCGGGCTCGTAGACCAGCGCCGCGTCGTTGAGCTGCAGCTTGTCCAGGGCCTCGCGCAGCTCGGGGTAGTCGGAGCCGTCCAGCGGGTACAGGCCGGAGAACACCATCGGCTTGGGGTCCTTGTAGCCGCCCAGCGCCTCGGTGGCCCCGGCGGACTGGGTGGTGATCGTGTCACCGACCTTGGACTGCCGGACGTCCTTCACCCCGGTGATCAGGTAGCCGACCTCGCCGACCGCCAGGCCGTCCGCGGGAAGCATCTCCGGGGAGTTGGTGCCGATCTCCAGCAGCTCGTGGACCGCGCCGGTGGACATCATCCGGATCCGCTCGCGCTTGGTGAGCTGCCCGTCGATCACCCGGACGTAGGTGACCACGCCGCGGTAGGAGTCGTAGACGGAGTCGAAGATCATCGCGCGGGCGGGGGCGTCGGCGACGCCGACCGGGGCGGGCACGTCCCGCACCACCCGGTCCAGCAGCGCGTCCACGCCGACGCCGGTCTTGGCCGAGACCCGCAGCACGTCGGCGGGGTCGCAGCCGATCAGGTTGGCCAGCTCGTCGGCGAACTTCTCCGGCTGCGCGGCGGGCAGGTCGATCTTGTTGAGCACCGGGACGATGGTGAGGTCGTTCTCCATCGCGAGGTAGAGGTTGGCGAGGGTCTGCGCCTCGATCCCCTGGGCCGCGTCGACCAGCAGGACGGTGCCCTCGCAGGCGGCCAGCGAGCGCGACACCTCGTAGGTGAAGTCGACGTGGCCGGGGGTGTCGATCATGTTCAGGATGTGGGTGCGGCCCTGGCCGTCGCCGGTGGTCGGCGCCCACGGCAGCCGGACGGCCTGCGACTTGATGGTGATGCCGCGCTCGCGCTCGATGTCCATCCGGTCGAGGTACTGGGCGCGCATCTGCCGCTGGTCGACGACACCGGTGAGCTGGAGCATCCGGTCGGCCAGCGTCGACTTGCCGTGGTCGATGTGGGCGATGATGCAGAAGTTCCTGATCAGCGCCGGGTCGGTACGGCTCGGCGCCGGCACGTCGTGCGGCAGAGGGGAAGGGGTCGCGGGCACGCGGGGTCCAGTTTCTTGAGAACGTGAGGATCGTGGGAACGTGATCGAGGGCGCGTTGCGTGGCTGGCTGGTGCGGGACGGGCGGGCTGGCGGTGCTTGCGGTCGGGCGTGACGTGCGGTCGGGCCGGCTGCTGACCGGCCACGGTGTCCTCCATAATCCCACGACCCCGGCCCGGCCACGGTTTGGGAGCGCCCGTGCGCTGCTGGTAGTCTGGACCGCTGCGTCTCGTGCCCTCTACCCGAGGCGCGCACCCTGGTAGACACGCCACCGGTACAAGCCGGCGGCCAGACGAACCTGAGAAGGCTCTTTCGTGGCGAACATCAAGTCCCAGATCAAGCGCAACAAGACCAACGAGAAGGCGCGCCTGCGCAACAAGGCCGTCAAGTCCGAGCTGAAGACCGCGATCCGCCGCACCCGCGAGGCCGTCGCGGCCGGTGACAGCGCGAAGGCCGACGCCGCCGCGCGCGCCGCCGCCAAGAAGCTCGACAAGGCCGTCAGCAAGGGCGTCATCCACAAGAACCAGGCCGCCAACAAGAAGTCGGCGCTGGCCCAGTCGGTCTCCGCGCTCGAGGGCTGATCACCCGCACCACCCTGTTCCACGGTCGTCACCCGACCCGCTCCGCATCGGAGCGGCCCGACGGTACGACCCGCGTCACGGATCGCGGCATCGCCGGCAACCGGACCCAGCGGCCCCTCTACCGCCCGGACCGGCACGGCCCCGACCCAGTGCGCCGCACGCGGACGTTCGCCACGTGCCTGCGGCGCCCGACGTACTCCGAGAGCCCGCCCTGGTCCGCCCGGGCGGGCTCTCGTGCGTCCGGTCCCGGGGCCGTCACGGGTCCGTACGCGTTCGGTGACCGCCCGTGGCCGCGGGGGTACGGCTGCCGATATTCTCGCCGCATGTCGACGCCGCCCGAGCAGCCGAACCCCAACCCCTACCAGCAGCCCGCCCCCGGCCAGAACCCGGTCCCGATATCGCAGCAGCCGACGCAGATCGGCGGGTACGGCACGCCGGTGCCGGCGCAGCACAATCCCTACGCCCAGGGCGGGCCGTACGGGCAGCCGGGTGCCGGGCAGCCGGGGATGGGACAGCCGGGGCAGCCGCCGGCGCCGGGGTACTACGCGCAGCCGGGGATGCCGGGGATGCCGGGGACGCCGGGGACGTCCGGCGGGGCCGGGCGGGCGGTGCTGTGGGCGGTGGTGGGCGCCGTGGTGGCGTCCGCGCTGTGGGGCGGCGGGGTGCTGCTGCTCGGCAAGAGCTCCTCGGACAAGCCCGACCTGCGCGGCTACACGGTCAAGGACAACCTCTGCGAGACCGCGGACCTCTCGGCGTTCAAGTCCACCTATCCGAAGGACGACGACGACCCGACGAAGTACGCCGCCAAGACCCCGACGCTGGACGAGATGTACTGCGACGAGGGCCTGGAGAAGGACGACTCGACCTACTCCGACGCCTACCTCTACGTGCAGGTGGACCTGCACAAGAAGACCGACCCGTCCGGCGAGTTCGCCGACAGCTGGCGCGGCTACACCCAGCATGACAGCGACTACAAGGTGACCCCGGTCAAGGGCTACGGCGACGAGGCGTACCTCGTCACCGACGACACCTCCACCAGCCCGTACGTGACGCTCGCGGTCCGCGACGGCTGGATGACCTACACCATGCAGTGGAGCGCGTTCGGCAGCAGCTCCTCGGACTCGGACATCCCCTCGGCCGACGAGGCGAAGCAGTGGGTGCTCCAGGCGACGAAGGCGACGCTGCCGAAGCTGAAGTAGCGGGACCGGAGGGGGTCGGGCGGGAGCCGGATCAGGCGCGCGAGCGGGCGGCTCGGGCGATGGTGACCACGGCCCGCTCCAGGGCGTAGGCGGGGTCGGCGGCGCCGCCCTTGACCGCGGCGTCGGCGTCGGCGACCGCGCGCAGGGCCACCGAGACGCCGTCCGCGGACCAGCCGCGCATCTGCTGCCTGACCCGGTCGATCTTCCACGGCGGCATGCCGAGGTCGCGGGCGAGCTGGCCCGGGTTGGCGCCCCGGGGCGCGGACGCGAGCTTGCCGATCGACCGCACCCCCGAGGCCAGCGCGAAGGTGATGCCGGGCAGCGGCTGGCCGACCGACAGCGCCCAGCGCAGCCGCTCCAGCGCTTCGGCGGCCCGCCCGGTGACCGCGAGGTCGGCCACCTCGAAACCGGTCGCCTCAGCCCGCCCGGTGTAGTAGCGGGCGACCACGTCGACATCGATGGTGCCGTCCACGTCGGCGGTCAACTGGGCGCAGGCGCTGGCGAGTTCCCGCAGATCGCTGCCGATGGAGTCGACCAGCGCCTGGGCCGCCTCCGGTGTCGCGGAGCGGCCGAGCGTGCGGAACTCCTGCCGCACGAACCCGAGCCGGTCGGCCGGCTTGGTCATCTTCGGGCAGGCCACCTCGCGCGCCCCGGCCTTGCGGGCGGCTTCCAGCAGCGCCTTGCCCTTGGCCCCGCCGGCATGCAGGAGCACCAGGATGATCTCCTCGGCGGGCGCGGCCAGATACGCCTTGATGTCCTTGACGCTGTCCGCCGAGACGTCCTGCGCGTTGCGCACCACGATCACCTTGCGCTCGGCGAACAGCGACGGGCTGGTCAGCTCCGCGAGCGTGCCCGGCTGCACCGCCTCGGGCGGCAGGTCCCGCACGTCGGTGTCGGGGTCGGTGGCCCTGGCCGCGGTCACCACCTCGCGCACCGCGCGGTCCAGCAGCAGGTCCTCCTGGCCCACGGCGAGGGTCAGCGGGGCGAGTACGTCGTCTGAAGCGGTCTTCCTGGCCATTGCCGACCAGCATCCCACGCGCCACCGACAGCCCGGTCCGCATCCCCTCCGGCGACGCCGGGCGGGGGCCGAGTGGGCGGGCCGGGCCGGATGCGGCCCGCTGCGGGCGCTCGGGCACAATGCCGGGGTGAGCGACGTACGACATGTCCTGGTGCTGCCCGAGCGCGACGCGGCCGAGGAGGTCGCCGAACTCCTCTCCGACCGCTTCGACCTTCCCGGCGAGCCACGCGTCCTGCGGGACGCGCTGGCCGGGGAGGACGACGCCGAGGACGCGCAGTGGCTGGTGGTCGTCGAGGACGCCGGCGACCTGCTCGACCCGGCCGCACTGGACGAGATGGCCGGACGGCTCGGCGGCTGGCTGGAGGAGCAGTAGCCGCGGGCGTTCCGCAGAACCGGTCGGAGGGCCGGTCGGAGGGGCCGGTCGGAGCAGCCGCTCCAGGGTCAGCTCGTCGTGCAGGGGGATGCCGTACTCGCCGCTCAGCGGGATGGACGGCTTCACCGCTCGCGCCTCGTCCACCGCCCCGGGGGCGACATCGACGATCCGCAGCCCACGGCGCTGGTAGAACCGCAGCGCGTCCAGGTTGTCGTTCGTGGTGACCAGCCGGATGCGTCGCACGCCGGCCTGCCGGGCGACCCCGGTGGCAGCGGCCAGCAGGGAACTGCCGACGCCCCTGCGCCGCACGACCGCGTCCAGCGACACGATCTCCAGTTCCTCGTCCGAGACGGCGTAGGTGAGCAGGCCGACGATCCGCCCGTCCTGCTCGGCCAGCAGGGCCGGAAGCCTTGAAGCGTCGTGGGCCGTCGCGTGAACCACGATCGTCGTCCCGCCCCAGGACGAGGTGAGCAGGTCGGCGATCGCCTCGCGATGCGCGGCCGTGGCGGGCCTGACGTGGAGATCCCCCATTCAGCGAACCGTAGCCCGAACAGGCCGTCCCGGCCCGGAGGTTCGGCATCAGCGCCACCACCTCCGACCCGCGTCCTACGGCCCGGCCGGCACCGCGGCGGGGGCCGGCGACGGGTCCGGGTCGGTGACCGGGTCCTGGGCCTTCGGCGGGAGGGCGTGCATCCGCGGGACGGGCGAGGGCAGCAGCCACAGCACGCAGAGCACGCCGCCGACGGTGGCCAGCCACAGGGTGGGCCGCAGCCCGAGGGTGCTGCCCAGGAGGCCGCCGGTCAGCGCACCGAGCGGGCGCATGCCGTAGTTGACCGTCTGCCACGCCCCGCTGATCCGGGAGCGCAGCGCGTTGGGCGTCAGGGCGGCCTGCAGCGACCCGCTGGCTATGTCCAGCAGCATCACGCCGACACCGGAGAGGAACTCCGCGGCGAAGAACGCCGCGAGGATCACCACCTTCGGTCCGCCCGCCAACGGCACCAGGACGAGCGGCGCGGGAAATCCGAAGTAGCCGAGCAGGACGGTACGGCCGACGCCGAGCACGCGTACCAGCCGGCCGGCGAAGACCGCGCCGAGCACGCCGCCGATCGCCCCGGCTCCGAGCACCACACCCAGCGTGCCCGCGTTCAGGCCGAGTTGCCGCACCGCGTAGAGCAGGACCAGGGCGTGGAAGATGTAGTTGAAGAAGTTCACCGTGGCCGCCGCCAGCAGCAGGGCGCGCAGCGACCGGGAGCGGGCGAGGTAGCGCAGCCCCACCAGGAGCTGCCCCTTGCCCCGGCGCGCCGCCGGGGGCTCCGCGGGCGTGATCCGGCCCAGCAGCAGCGCCGAGACCACGTACGACACCGCGTCCACGAGCAGCGCGAACGGCGCGGCGAGCACCTGCACCAGCAGCCCGCCCACGCTGGGGCCGGCCATGAACGAGAAGGCGCTGCTCCCGTTCGTCAGCGACTTGCCCTCCACGTACTGCTCGGGTGCGACCAGCGACACGAAGAGGGCGGCGTTGCTGACCGCGAAGACGACGCCGAGGGTGCCGACGGCGAACGCCACCGCGTAGAGCTGGACCATGGTCAGCCGGCCGAACGCGTAGGCGAGCGGCACCGACGCCATCAGGACGGCCCGGGCCAGGTCGGCGGCGATCATCACCTGCCGGCGCCGGCCCCGGCCGTCCACCCACGCGCCGGCGACCAGCGAGAACAGCAGCGCCGGCAGCACGGCGGCCATCGAGAGCCAGCCCATCTGGGCCGCGTCGGCGTGCAGGATGAGCACCTCGGAGAGCGGCAGGACCAGGAAGGTGACCTGGTCCCCGAGTTGGGAGACGGTCTGGCCGGTCCAGTAGCGGCGGAAGGACCGCTCCCGCAGCAGCTCCGGCGCCCGCGCGGCGACCGCCCGCACGGCCGAGGCGGCGCTCACGACTCCTCCTCCCCGGGCTCCGGCCGTCCGTCGCCGCCCACCGGCGGCTCCGCCTCCGGGGCGACGTAGGCGACCTGGAGGATCGGGACCCGGCGGGCCCCCTCCGGGCGACGGGACGGATCGGCACCGCGGTCGTCGAACTCCGCGACCAGCGCGGTCATCCGCTCGCTCAGCATCTTCAGCTCGTCCGGAGTGAGGTAGAGCGTCCGGTCGGAGAACTGCTCGACCTCCTTCCACTCCCGCGGCAGTTCCCCGCGCGTCTCCAGTGCCCTGGTCATCCGGTGGAAGTAGTTCTCCGCCACGGCCAGGGTCAGCGCCTCTGCCGCGGCTGCGACCGCCGGATCCTCCGAGTAGGTCGGCCAGTCGGTGAACTGGGCCGTCGCCCGCCACGGCTTCTCCCGGCCCGGCCCCGCCGGATCGGCCTCCTCCACCAGGCCGTACTTGGCGAGTATCCGCAGGTGGTACGAGCAACTGGCGACGGACTCCCCCGTCAGCTCCGCCGCCCGGGTCGCCGTCAGCGGCCCCTCCCGCCGCAGCAGGCCGGACAGCGCCATCCGCGTCGGATGCGCGTACGCCCGCAGCGCGCGGGGATCGGTGAGCTGGACCTTGGACTGCATCGGCTTCTCCGGCATGTATGTAAAGGTATCTTTAGAAAGAAGCGCATACAAGGGTTCCTTGCTAAACAACTCTTTATATGTTCGGGGACCTGGGCGGAGGCCGCCCGGCGGGGTCCGCGTGCCGCGGGACGAACGAGGTCCGCAACTCCGCCGGGGTGTCCCCGCTGACCGCGATCGGCCCGTCCAGGTCGGTGCGCAGGACCACGGCGCCGAGCGCGCGCAGCGCGGCGACCGTACGCAGCGCGGGATGGCCGTAGGGGTTGCCCGCACCGACGCTGATCAGCGCGAGGCGCGGATGGACCCGGGCGAGCAGCGCGGGTTCCTGGTACGCCGAACCGTGGTGCGCCACCTTCAGCACGTCCACCCGCGGCAACCCGGGCTCCTCCGCCAGCACTTGGGCCTGCACGTCGGGCTCCAGGTCGCCCATCAGCAGCAGGGTCAGGCCCGCGTCCCTGACCAGCAGCGCGATGCTCGCGTCGTTGGGCTCCCCGGCCGGCAGGGCCGCCCCGGCCTCGGCGGTCGGGCCCGGTGCGGGCCACAGGGTGCGCCAGGACAGCGGGCCCACCGCACGCTCCTCCCCCGGCACCACCCGCCGGATCGGCACCCCGGCACTCGCGGCCTCCCGCCGGACCCGGGCGACCTGGCCGGGTGGGTCGTCCAGCAGGGTCGTCTCGATCGCGCCCACCCGGCGGCCGCGCAGCGCCCCGGGCAGACCGTCGACATGATCGGCGTGGAAGTGGGTCAGGATCAGCAGCGGGATCGAGGTCACCCGCAGGTCGCGCAGACAGCGGTCGACCGGGGCCGGGTCGGGGCCGGTGTCCACCACGACCGCGGATCCCGGGCCGGTGGACAGCGCCAGCGCGTCCCCCTGACCGACGTCGCACATCGCGAAACGCCAGTCCCCGGGCGGCCAGGCCGCCGTGATCCGCGGCAGCGGCACCGGGCGGACCAGAGCGAGCAGCAACGCGACCGCGGCGCCCGCGCACACCCACGGACGGCGGGCCAGGCTCCGCCCGCAGACCGCCGCCGCGGCCGTGACCAGCGCGAGCAGGGCCGCTCCCGGCCAGCCGCCCGGCCAGGCGATCTCGGCACCCGGAAGGGCCGCGCCATGCCGCGCCACGGAGGCGATCCAGCGCGCCGGCCAGCCCGCCAGCCAGGCCAGGGCGCGGGCCACCGCCGGTGCCGGCGGGGCCGTGACTAGCGCACCGAACCCCAGCACCGTGGCGGGACCGACGGCCGGCTCGGCCAGCAGGTTGCAGGGCACCGCGACCAGGCTCAGCCGCGCCGAGAGCAACGCGATCACCGGTCCGCAGGCCGCCTGCGCGGCAGCCGCCGCGGCCAGCGCCTCCGCCAGGCGCGGCGGCAGGCCGTGCCGCCGGAGGGCCGCGGCCCAGGGCGGCGCCAGCGTCAGCAGCGAACCGGTGGCGAGCACCGACAGCGCGAACCCGTAGGAACAGGCCAACTCCGGTTCGTACAGCACCAGGAGCAGCACCGCCGCGGCCAGTGCGGGAAGCAGCGACCGGCGCCGGCCCGTGCCGACCGCCAGCAGGGTGATCAGACCGCACGCCGCTGCCCGCAGCACGCTCGGGCTCGGCCGGCAGACCAGGACGAAGGCGGCGGTGAGCGAGGCGCCGAGCAGTGCGGTCCAGCGCAGCGGCAGGCCGAGCCGGGCGGCCAGGCCACGCCGCTCCACGCGCGTGGCCAGACCCGGCGGGCCGATCAGCAGGATCAGCACGATCGTCAGGTTGGCGCCGGACACGGCGGTCAGGTGGGCGAGGTCGGTGGCTTTGAACGCCTCCGCCAGGTCCTCCGGCAGCCCTGCCGTGTCCCCCACGACCAGGCCGGGGAGCAGGGCGCGGGCGTCCTCGGGCAGCGGCTCCGCCGCCTTGCGCAGCCCGGCACGCAGCCCCGCGGCCAGACGCTGCGGGCCCGTCGGCGGGCCGGTGATCCGCGGAGCGCCGCGCACCCGCAGCAGCGCGGCGGTCTGTCCCCGGTCGTCCGGCACGAAGCGTGCGGTGGCGGTCAGCCGGGTCGACGGGACCAGGAGCAGCCAGCGGTCGGCGGCGCCCGTCGCCATCACCACCACCGGCGTACGCAGCCGGGTCAGGCCCACCCGCTCGATCGTGGCCGGCACGACCACCACCGAGTGGGGCGCTCCTGGCTCCGCCTCGGACGGGTCGCCCGTCACCCTCAGCACCACGCTCGCGGTCGCCCGGTGACGGGCGAGGGACGCCACCGGGCCGCGGGTCAGGTCGGCGCGCTCCAGGCCGGCGGCCATCGCGGCGACCGCCGCGCACAGCGTCATCGCGAGCGCGGCAGGCAGCAGGCCGGCCCATCTGCGGCCACGGAACGACGCCACCACGGCCGCTCCGGTGACGGCCGCACCCAACGCCACCGACGACGCGACCACCGGGGCCGCCCCCACCGCCGGCACCGCCGCCGCGGCGCCCCACGCGGCCAACGCCGGTCCCACCAGCCGGAGATCGGGCGGGCCCTCCTGCCGAGGGTTGGCCGCGCCGAGCCGGGAGGCGGCGGCCGCGTGCACCGCCGCTCGGTCACCGCCAGAGCCCGTCCCTGCGGCGCCGCCAGGGTGGTCCGGCCGCAGCATGTCCTCCGGCCCGCCCGTCTCTACGCCGCCCGCCGACGGCGGTCCGGCACCGCCGGTCCCGATCGCGCGGGTCACCCCGGTGGGGCGCCGTCGCGGCAGCGGCACGGGGGCGGCCGGTCCCCCTGGCCGCCGCGGCGGGGTCATGGCGCGACCAGGGGCTGGAGGGTGGCGAACCGGCGGGGCCCGATGCCCGGGATCTGCTGGAGCTGCCCGGGAGAGGTGAACGCCCCGTGCTGGGTGCGGTAGGTGAGGATGCGCTGCGCGGTGACGGGGCCGACACCGGGGAGGGCGTCGAGTTGGGGCTCGGTGGCGGTGTTGAGGTGGAGCGGCGATGCGGGGCTGCCACCGGAGGCGGCGGCACCGGCGGAGGTGCCCGTACCCGCGTCCGCGGTGGACGGGGGCGGGGCGATGCCGACGAGGATCTGCTCGCCGTCCGCGAGGGGGCGGGCCAGGTTGAGGGCGGTGGTGTCGGTGCCGGGCAGGGGGCCGCCGGCGGCGGTGAGGGCGTCGGCGACCCGGGCGCCCTTGCGGAGGTGGCGCAACCCGGGCCGGGCGACCTTGCCCGCGATGTCGACGGTGAGTTCGGGAGGAGGCGGCGGCGAGGCGGAGGGAGGTGCGGCAGCGATCGCCGGCGGCGGGGGCACTCGGACGCTGCGGGGCCGGCCCGCCCAGTAGTGCTGGACGGCGAGCCCGGCCGCGACGACAAGGACGACGCCGAGCGCCAGCACCGTTTTCAGCTCCAGCCCGCACCGCACGAAGAGCCACGCGCGCATCCGGCCGAGCGGGCCGGTGCCGAAGACGGGCGCCCCCGCGACCGGCGGGGCGAGCCGTGGCGCGTCCGCCCGCGCCGCACCCGGTGGCCCTTCCCGCGCCGTGCCGAAGATCGCCGCGGCGCGCTCACGCGCCGCGGCCGCACCGGCCTGCGCACCACCCGAGCGGATCGGACCCGCCGCACCGGCCGAGCCGCCGGCACGGCCACGCGCGTCGCGCCCCGACGAAGAAGGCCCCGGTGCTTCCGACGCTTCCGGCCGGTCCAGGGAGTTGAGCGAATCCAGCGAGTCCAAGAGGTCCATGACTCGATGCTGGCCCGGCGCCACCCCCCGGAACGATCTTGGTCCCGATCTGTGGACAACTCACCGGCTGTGGATAACTTCGCCACACGTGTGGGTGACGCGCGCCCCGCGCGTCCTCGCCGGCTCAGCGCGGCGACACCACGACCCCGAGCAACCCCGGCCCGGCATGCGCCCCGATCACCGCGCCCACCTCGCTCACCACCAGCTCCCCCAGCCCGGGCACGCGCGGCCGCAGCCGCTCCGCGAGAGCCGCGGCACGGTCGGCCGCACCCAGGTGGTGCACCGCGAGGTCCACCCGTCCCACCCCCGCCGCACCCTCGGCGGCAGCCGAACCCGCGGCCCCCGAACCGACGGCACCTGAACCCACCGAGCCCACACCCCCAACGCCCGTACCCGCGACGCCCGTACCCGCTCCGGCCGGGACACCCGCCCCCGCGGAAGCGACCACACCCGCAGGAACACCCGTCGGACCACCCACCGCCGCCCCCGCGCACTCCACCACGATCTCCTCGAGCCGGATGATCGCCCTGGACGCCGTCCGCACCTTCTCCAGCAGCTCGATCCGCCCGTCCGACAGCCGCAGCAGCGGCTTCACCGCGAGCGCGGAGCCGAAGAGGGCCTGGGCGGCGCCGATCCGGCCGCCGCGGCGCAGGTAGTCCAACGTGTCCACGTAGAAGAAGGCGGAGGTGCGGGCGGCACGGCGCTCCGCGGCCGCCACGACGTCGTCCATGCTGCCGCCGGCCTCCGCGGCCTCGGCGGCGGCCAGGACGGTGAAGCCGAGCGCCATCGCGACCATGCCGGTGTCGACGACCCGGACCGGGACCGGTGCCTCCTTCGCGGCGACGGTCGCGGCGTCGTACGTCCCGGAGAAGTCCGCGGACAGGTGCAGCGAGACGATCGCGTCGGCGCCCCCCGCCGCTGCCGCCTCGTACGCCGCGGTGAACTCGGCCGGACTCGGCCGGGAGGTCGTGACCGGGCGGCGGCGCTGGAGGGCGCGGGCCACCGCCGGCGCCGAGATGTCGGTGCCCTCCTCGAAGGCCTCGTCGTCGATCACCACGGTGAGGGGTACCAGGCTTATGGCGTGGCGGTTCAGGGCCTGCGGGCTCAGGTAGGCCGTGGAGTCCGTGACGATGGCGACGTGCGGGGGCATGCCCGGAGGTTACCGGGGTGGAGCGGGAAGAGGCACGTCGGGACCTGGCCGGGCACGCCGCCCGGCGCGATGGAGGACGCGGTTGACGACGCCGTGGACGGGCCCGGCCGCCCCCGCCGGAAGTGCGACGTCACTGGTCGGGCAGGGCCTTCTTCCCGCCGGGCGGAGGGAGCGGCTCCCAGTGCCGGAGCGCGGTCGCCTCGATGTCGATGTCCCGGGTGAGGGAGGCGAGATCGTCGCCGGTGGCGTGGTGGACGCGGTCCTGCGCGGCCCAGCGGAGGGCGTCGGCGGAGTGGGTGATGCGGTGGGTGCGTTCGGTGAGGGCGGGGAGCTGCGCCGCGACGCGGGCCCGGTCCGGCTCGCGCTCCAGGAGCTTGAGTTCGCCGTCGAGGGTGCGCGCGTGGTCGTTGAGGCGGTCGAGGAGTTTTGCGGCCTCGGGGAGGTCGGCGCGGTCCATCGCCTCGAAGGTGCTGTCGATGGAGGTGCGCAGGTCGAGGCGGAGCTGGGTGAGGGCGCCGATGTCGCCGGGCTGCGCGAACCGGCGGGCCCGCAGCCGCTGGTCCTCGATGACCCGGCGGGCGTGGGCGGTGCGCCGCTCGACTCCGTGCTTCACGGCGCGGGTGGTCTTCACGATCGCCACGGTGGCGAGCGTCGCGAAGATCAGGAAGAACAGCAGCGCGATGATGCCGACGGTCTCCACGGGCAGCGCCTCCGATCGCGGGCCACCGGCCCGTTCAGGGCCTGCTTCCACGGTAATGCCTGGCGGCGGGCTGGGGGGCCGGTCCGGCCCCCCAGCCCGCCCGGGCTCTCCCCCTAGGGGAGCCGGCGCCGTGCCCGGGTACACGGCGCCCTCACGTCACGGCGCGCGGCCGCCTCACGCCGCCGCGGTACCGCATCCGCACCCCCTCCGGGGCGCGGCCGCCTCACGCCGCCATGCCACCGCACCGCACCGCACGCCCCCTCACACCACGATGTTGACCAGCTTCGGCGCGCGGACGATCACCTTCCGCACCGTGGCGCCGCCGACCGCGTCGACGACCGCGGGGGCGGCCAGCGCCAGGACCTCCAGGTCGGCGTCGGTGATGGCCGGGGGCACCTCCAGACGGGCCTTGACCTTGCCCTTGACCTGGACGACGCAGGTGACGGCCTCGTCCTGGACCAGCGCGGGATCGGCGACCGGGAACGGCTCGTGGGCCAGCGAGCGGGTGTGCCCCAGCCTGTCCCACAGCTCCTCGGCGAAGTGCGGGGCCAGCGGCGCGATCAGCAGCACCAGCGGCTCGACCACGGCCCGCGGCACACCGCCGGAGGACGTACGGGTCAGCGTGTTGTTCAGCTCGGTGATCTTGGCGATGGCCGTGTTGAAGCGCAGGTGCGCCATGTCCGCCGAGACACCGTCGATCGCCTTGTGCAGGGCGCGCAGGGTCGCCTCGTCGGGCTCGGTGTCCACGACGGTGACCGCGCCGGTGGACTCGTCGACGACGTTGCGCCACAGGCGCTGCAGCAGGCGGTACTGCCCGACGACAGCCCGGGTGTCCCAGGGCCGGGAGACGTCCAGTGGGCCCATCGCCATCTCGTACAGCCGCAGGGTGTCGGCGCCGTACTCCGCGCAGATCTCGTCGGGCGTGACCGCGTTCTTCAGCGACTTGCCCATCTTGCCCAGCAGCCGGGAGACCGGCTCGCCGTCGTGGTAGTACGCGCCGTCGCGCTCCTCGACCTCCGTCGCGGGCACCGCGATGCCGCGCGCGTCGCGGTAGACGAACGCCTGGATCATGCCCTGGTTGTACAGCTTGTGGAACGGCTCGAAGGACGAGATGTGCCCCAGGTCGTACAGCACCTTGTGCCAGAAGCGGGCGTACAGCAGGTGCAGGACGGCGTGCTCGGCGCCGCCGACGTACAGGTCGACGCCGCCGGCCGGTTCACCCTCGCGCGGGCCCATCCAGTACGCCTCGGCCTCGGCGGAGACCAGCTTGTCGCTGTTGCGCGGATCCAGGTAGCGCAGTTCGTACCAGCAGGAACCCGCCCAGTTGGGCATGGTGTTGGTCTCGCGGCGGTAGCTGCGGGTGCCGTTGCCGTCGCCCAGGTCCAGCTGGACGTTCACCCAGTCCTCGTTGCGCGCCAGCGGGGGCTCCGGGGAGGTGTCCGCGTCGTCGGGGTCGAAGGTGCGCGGGCTGTAGTCGTCGACCTCGGGCAGCTCGACGGGCAGCATCGAGTCGGGGACGGCGTGCGCGGTGCCCTCCTCGTCGTAGACGATCGGGAACGGCTCGCCCCAGTACCGCTGGCGGCTGAACAGCCAGTCGCGCAGGCGGTAGTTGACGGTTCCCTCGCCGATGCCGCGCTCGGCCAGCCAGGTGGTGACGGCGGCCTTGGCGTCGACGACACCCAGGCCGTCCAGACTGATGGTGTCCGACGCGGAGTTGACGATCGTCGCGTCGTACGACACGAAGGCGTCGTCCCAGGTGTGCGGGTCGGTGCCGCGGCCGTCGCCCGGCTCGACGACGCAGCGCATCGGCAGCTCGAAGGCGCGGGCGAAGGCGAAGTCACGGCTGTCGTGGGCGGGCACGGCCATGATCGCGCCGGTGCCGTAGCCCATCAGGACGTAGTCGGCGATGAAGACCGGGACCGGCTCGCCGCTGACCGGATTGACCGCGTAGGCGCCGGTGAAGACGCCGGTCTTGTCCTTCGCCTCGGCCTGCCGCTCGACGTCGGACTTGGCGGCGGCCTGCTTGCGGTAGGCGGCGACGGCCTCGGCGGGCGTGGCGTGGCCGCCGGTCCAGGCGTCGTGGGTGCCGGCCGGCCAGGCCGCGGGCACGATCGACTCGACCAGTTCGTGCTCGGGCGCCAGCACCATGTAGGTGGCGCCGAACAGGGTGTCCTGGCGGGTGGTGAAGATGGTGATCGCGGCGTCGTCGCGGCCCTGGACGGAGAAGTCCACCCGGGCGCCCTCGCTGCGGCCGATCCAGTTGCGCTGCTGCAGCTTGATCGCCTCGGGCCAGTCCAGCACGTCCAGGTCGCCGGCCAGCCGGTCGGCGTACGCGGTGATCCGCATCATCCACTGGCGCAGGTTGGCCTTGAAGACGGGGAAGTTGCCGCGCTCGGAGCGCCCTTCGGAGGTCACTTCCTCGTTGGACAGCACCGTGCCCAGGCCGGGGCACCAGTTCACCGGCGACTGGGCGACGTAGGCCAGCCGGTAGCCGCTCAGGATCTCGGCGCGCTCCGGGCCGGTCAGTTCGGCCCACGGCCGGCCACCGGGCACCGGGCGACTGCCGTCCTCGAACCCGGCGACCAGGGTGTCGATCGGGCGGGCCCGGTCGGCGTCGGGGTCGTACCAGGAGTGGTAGATCTGCAGGAAGATCCACTGGGTCCAGCGGTAGTACTCCGGGTCGATGGTGGCGAAGGAGCGGCGGCGGTCGTGGCCCAGGCCCAGCCGGCGCAGCTGCGCCTTCATGTTGGCCATGTTGGCCTCGGTGCTGACCCGGGGGTGGGTGCCGGTCTGCACGGCGTACTGCTCGGCGGGCAGGCCGAACGCGTCGAAGCCCAGGGTGTGCAGGACATTGTGGCCGGTCATCCGCTGGTGCCGGGCGAAGACGTCGGTGGCGATGTAGCCCAGCGGGTGTCCGACGTGCAGGCCCACGCCGGAGGGGTAGGGGAACATGTCCATGATGAACTTCTTCGGCCGGGCGGCCAGATCCGGCTGACCGTCCAGGTCGCCGTCGGGGTTCGCGGCCGCGAAGGTGCCGTGCTCGTCCCAGTGGTCCTGCCAGCGGCGCTCGATCCGCGCGGCCAGCTCCGCGGTGTAGCGATGGGGTGCAGCCGTCTCGGCGGCCGGGGTGGTGTCGCTCATCGTCCTCGGTACTCCATCGATGTCGTGACGGCGGCGCCGCCGTGAGCCGGTCGGGAAGACCCGGGAGACCGCCGGAAGCCCCGGGAAGAACCCGGAGACCACGGAGCACCTCGGGAGCGGACCCGGAAGCGGGAACAAAAAAACCCCTCACGCAGGAGGGGTGCCGCACTGACGTCCTTCGTGGTCAGCGCGGCGGGCTAAGCAGGAGGCTCGCGGCTCGCATGGCAGCAGGATACCGCAGCGGGCGGCGGGCCCGCACCGAGGATGCCGGTGCGGGCCCGCCGACGTGCGAGGACGGTCGCCTCGTCAGTGCTTCTTGCCCGCCTTCGCGGGCTTGTACGACTGGACGTAGCCCTTGGCCGGGGAGCCGACGCCGGTGACGTCGTCGTAGCCCACCGTGGCGTGCAGCGAGCTGTCCGCGCCGAAGGTGCGCAGCGAGGTGATCAGGCCGTCCGAGGCGTCGGTGCTGTTCGCGAAGTCGACGCGGACGTTGGCGATCCCCTGACCCTGGCCGAGCGGGTGGTCGGTCACGTCGTGGTACGCGGAGGTGCCGTACCGGTCGTAGATCAGCGGGTTGGCGAAGCCGATCGGGACGCCGCCACGGGCCTGCTCAGCGAGCGCCTGGACACCGGCGATGACCGGCGAGGCCAGCGAGGTGCCGCCGAGGCGGTACTCGTTGTACTTCGCCTTCCCGTTCGGGAAGGTCATCGTCTCACCGACGAGGAAGCCGGTGTTCGGGTCGGCGACGGCCGCGATGTCGGGCTGGACCCGCATCTTGGTGGTGCCGCCGTTCGCCAGCGCGAGCGAGTCGGGGACGACGCCCTTCTGGTAGAAGGGCTGCGCGACGAGCTTGCTGGCGCCGCCGCCCGCACCCGAGGTGAACGGGCCGGGGAAGCCGTCCCAGCTCTTGCCGTCGGCCGACAGCGGGGCGCGCTCGGTGCCCCAGCCGGTCTCCCACTCGTACTTGTCGTTCTTGCCGACGGCCAGCGAGGTGCCGCCGACCGACGTGGCCCACTCCGAGTCGGAGGGGGTGCTGACGTCCTCGGCGCCGTCGATGACGTTGTCGCCGTCGTCACCGGAGGAGAAGTAGAAGCCGATGCCCTCGACCACGCCCTGCTCGAAGACCTGGTCGTAGGCGGCCTGGACGTCGGGGGTCTCGTCGGCCTCGACGTCGCCCCACGAGTTGGTGACGATGGTGGCGAGGCGGCCGTCGACGACGGTGCTCAGCGCGTCGAGCAGGTCGTCGTCGCCGCAGGAGGCGGCGCCCACGTAGACGATGTTCGCGTCCGGGGCGACGGCGTGCACGGACTCGACGTCGAGGGACTCCTCGCCGTACCAGCCGGACGCGTCGCAGTCGGCCACGCTGTTGTAGCCGTCGGGGCCCGGGGTGACCTGGGTGAGCTGGCCCTTGCGGTACTTCTGACCGCCGGTGTCCTTCGCCAACTGGGCGCTGTCGCCGACGATGTTCGGCGAGGCGTACGCGTCGGTGATCGCGACGGTGACGCCCTTGCCGGTGTACGAACCCGCTCCGTAGGCGGCGCGCAGCTGGTCGCCGTCGTAGCCCTTGATCGTGTAAGGGGCCTTGCCGCCGTACGCGGAGGGAAGCTTGGTGTTCGTGTTCGACCCGTAATAGGTCGAGAACGGGCCGGAGTTGACGAAGGCGGCCTCGGGACCGGGCAGCGTGTCGTCGTGGGTGGCCCGCTTGGGGGCGTTGTCCAGGCCGGTGACGGTCAGGACGGCGCCGTCGAGCGAGGCGGGGGCCGAGGCGTTGGCGTTAGGGGCGTGGTAAGTGTGCCCGCTCTTGGTGTAGTTGTGCAGCTGCGTGCCGAACGCCTTCTCGGCGGCCTTCACTTCGCCGGTCACCGTCAGGTAGTGCGCGTTGGCGCCGGTCACCTTCAGGCCGGAGGAGGTCAGCCACGCCTTGACCGCGGCCGTCTGGGCCGAGGTGGCGCCGAACCGCGACGTGGCCTGAGCGGCCGTCAAGTAGTGGGCGTACTGGCTGGAGTTCGGGTCGGAAACGGCTCTGGCGTAGGCGGCCAGACCCTTGGCGTCCTTGCCGGCCAGGTACACCCGGAGGGTCACCTTGCCGCTGTCGGAGGCCGCTCCCTTGTCCGCGTGGGCGGTGGCCCACGTCGGCTTCGTACCGCTCAGGAGCTGGCGTGCGCTGGGCTGTTCGGCCGTCGCGCTCTGTGCGCCGAGGGCGAGAGCGCCGGCGACCAGCGGCAGCGCCGCCGCGACCGCGAGTCCCGCGCGCGTTCTCTTGCGGTCAAATCTCATGAAACCCCCATGCGAAGCGAATGGTTGTCGCATCTGAGGCGGTGTCGCCGCTATGCGTGCGCGGGGCACCGCAGAGCGACACTCTTTCGCTGATCAGTTCATGCCAGGGATATGGTTTTCCCAAGAGAAGGTCAAGGAACGGTAGGCACCGGCGCCGGAACGATCAGACGCTAGCAGCGGCGGGCCTCACCCGAAAGGGCGGCGTGATCTCCGGCACACCCCGTGCTACCTGCGCCTCGTCACCTCGCCGGAGGGGTGCCTGACGCACCGTGCGTAGACGATCTCAACATCCGTGCCCGTGAGGCGACTTGGCGGGTCGGTTCGTGAAGTGGCCCTCTCTCTCGCGGGGTTCGGTGGGCCGCCCGGCGCGGATCCTCGCCGCGCGGCTCGTACCTCCCTCGGCGTACCCCCGCCTACTCCACCGACCGGCCCGGCCCGCCGCGGCGTACGGCCGCGGGCGCAGCCTCGGATGTCGCCCGCGGTGCGACGACACGGCCACGCGTAACGCGGAGGGTGGCACCGAGCGAGCGGACCTGGAGGGCCCAGAGCCGCGTCGACCGTACGGGAGTAGTCGTGACCTTGTGTTTCTCCTCGCCACCGGCCCCGCAGGACCGCGGCCGCGACCGGTGCGCGCCCCCGCCGCGGAACGAGGTGCCGGCATGAGCGCGTCCCACGCGATCGAGGTCTCGGGCCTGCGCAGGTCCTACGGTTCCCACACCGCGGTGCGGGACGTCTCCTTCCAGGTGCGGCACGGCGCGGTGACCGGATTCCTCGGCCCCAACGGTGCGGGGAAGTCGACCACGCTGCGGATGCTCGTCGGGCTCACCACGCCCGACTCCGGGCAGGCCCGCGTCCTGGGGTCGGACTACCGCGCGCTGCCCAACCCCGGCCGGCACGTCGGGGTGCTGCTCGACGCGTCCGCGCAGCACTCCGGTCGCACCGGCCGCGAGGTGCTCGCGCTGGGCGCGATGGCGATGGGCCTGCCGCCGCGGCGGGCCGACGAGCTGCTGGAGGTCGTCGGGCTGGACGCCGACGAGGCCCGGCGCCGCACCGGCACGTACTCCCTGGGGATGCGGCAGCGGCTGGGCATCGCGCACGCGCTGCTCGGCGACCCGCGCGTGCTGGTGCTGGACGAGCCGGCCAACGGGCTCGACCCCGGCGGCATCCACTGGCTGCGCACGCTGCTGCGGGAGTTCGCCGACCGCGGGGGGTGCGTGCTGCTGTCCTCGCACCTGCTGCGCGAGGTCGAGGTGATCGCCGATCTCCTGATCGTCATCGGCCGCGGCAGGGTCGTCGCCCAGGGCGCCAAGCAGGAGTTGCTGGCCGCGGGCGGCACCGTGGTGCGCGGCAGCGACGCCGGCACGCTCGCGGCCGCGCTGGCCGCCGCGGGCATCGCCGCCACCCGTACCGGCGACGCGTTCCTCGCGCAGGCCGAACCCGAGCAGGTCGCCCGGGCCGCCGCGGCCGGCGGCGTGGTCGTCCTCGAACTGCGCCCGGCCGGCACCGACCGGCTGGAAAGCCTCTTCCTCCAGCTCACCGCCGACGACTCCCGCGAAACGGTGCGACGATGACCACGCTCACCCTTCCCCCGGCGCTCGAACCCGCGCCGCTCGCCGGCCCGGCCGGCGTGCCCTTCGGCCGCCTCGTCCGCGTCGAGCTGCGCAAGCTCGTCGACACCCGGGCCAGCCGCTGGCTGCTCGCGGGCATCGCGGCGCTCACCCCGGTCATCGTCGTGGTCATGCTGGTGGCGGTGAAGCCGCACGACCTGACCTACGAGAAGTTCGTCGACTTCACCCAGGCCCCGCAGAAGTACCTGCTGCCGGTGCTCGGCATCCTGACCGTCACCAGCGAGTGGAGCCAGCGCACCGGCCTGGTGACCTTCACCCTCGCCCCGAACCGCGGCCGGGTGCTGTGCGCCAAGGCCGCCGCGGCGCTGCTGGCCGGTCTGCTGGTCATCGTGCTCGCCTTCGTCGCCGCGGCCGCCGGCAACGCGCTCGGCGGGCCACTGCGCGGCGGCGACGGCAGCTGGTCGTTCGGCGCGGGCGGCTTCCGCGACATCGTGCTCGTGCTGCTCATCGGGCTGGCCCAGGGCCTGGCCTTCGGGATGCTGCTGCTGGTCAGCGCCGCTGCGATCGTGACGTACTTCGTGCTGCCCAACGTCTCCAGCGTCGTCTTCAACACCGCGCCCGGGCTGAAGGCCGACGAGAAGTGGTTCGACCTCAACACCTCCACGAGCTCCCTCTACAGCCACGACACCACCCCGCACGGCTGGCTGCAGATGCTCAGCGCCACCCTGATCTGGGTGGTGCTCCCGGCCGTCCCCGGGGTGCTGCGGGTCCTGCGCAGCGAGGTCAAGTCCGGCTAGCCGCGAGGTCCTTGCGCCGATTCGAGGAGGGCCGACCCGCGGGGGCGGCGACCAACCCCGCGGGCCGGTTCAGACCCTCCGCACCGGCGCCGGGTCGGAGACGGTCAGGTGGAGGCTGCCGCGCGCCGCGTCGTACGGCGTGGCCGCATCGATCGCCTCGGCCGCCTTCGCGTCGCGGTCCACGGCGTTCGGCTCGCGGTCCCCGTCCGCCTTGGTCCAGGCCGCGGCGGCCCGCTGCGCCGACGCTTCCACCTGGGCGATCGGGCCTGCGGCGTCCGAGGGCCACTGGTGGGCCTTCAGTGCCCGCACCATGGCCTCCTCGGCCGAGGCCATGTGCACGGCGTACACGGTCCATTCGGACATGGCGCCGTCGGCCGTCGGGCTGTCCGGGACCTGGGCGCGGACGATGTCCAGGGCGTTCTCGGCGTCGAGGTACGCCGTCCGGTGCGGTCCGAGCACCGCGGGGTCCTGGTAGAGCGTCCCCTTGGCGCCGTTGGACTCCACGCTGCAGACGACCTGGTGGATGCCGCTGTACCGCCATCCGCTCCGGGTCGGGGCGAAGTAGCGTTCGGTGCTGCCGTCCGGAATCCGCCAGAAGTCCCTCGCGTAGCCGTGGGTGAGCCGGTCGCACTCCTGTGACGCTCTGCTCTCGAGCGTTTCCTGGTCGTCGGGGTAGTCCGACCACGCGCGGCCGGCGTCCCACACACCGACCACCTCCCCGTCGTGCTCGCTTCCGCAGCCGACCCGCCGGACCTTGTCCAGCGTGCCGATACCGTTGTGCGGGTCGATCTCGTGCTCGTGGGTGAGCACGTAGCACTGGTGGGCCTTGAGGTCGGTGACCGCCACCTGGTCGGAGCCGCCCGGCAACGAGATGGCCACCAGGCCCCCCACGAAGACGGCCGTCACCGCGGCGTTGATCCTGATCGCCCACAGCGCCTCGTGCCGGCCGCCCTGCCCGGTCCAGCGGATGTCCTTGAGCGCCAGGCGCCCGATGATCATTCCCACGAACGGAATCCATGACCTCCGCAGCGCCTTGACCGCTGATCTGCTGAGTTCTGGAGTCGACATGTCGATCTGGTCCATCAATCCCCCCCGGGAACGGCCGCGCCATGGCGGCCTCGATGTCGCACGGCCGGGACCACGCCCGTACCGTGACGCGATGGAACCACCGGACGCGGACACCAGGTGGAAGCGCGGATGGCGGCGCCGGAACGAGAACGCCGCACACCTCGTGCGGTGTGCGGCGTCGAACATCTCTGTGGAGCTACGGGGAATTGAACCCCGGACCTCTTGCATGCCATGCAAGCGCTCTACCAACTGAGCTACAGCCCCGCACGGGTCCCGGGGGACCCCGGCGACCTGGGGTTACTTTACACGGCGGTGGTGGTGGCGCCGCAAATCGATTGTCGGGGCGGCGGGCGCTCCGGCGGCCTCCGGGCGGGCCCGCACGGTGTTCACGAAGTCTCAATAATCGGTGCGGGGTTGGCGGGCTACGGTGGAACAGGCCGTGCGGACGAGAGGCTGGAGGCACCTGTGACCACCGCGTTCGACCCGATCGACCTGGGCGGGATCCGCCTGCACAACCGGATCGCCATGGCGCCGATGACCCGCAGCCGGGCGTACGCCCCCGGTCTCGCTCCCACCGCGTCCACGGCGGCGTATTACGCCCAGCGGGCCTCGGCCGGGCTGATCGTGACCGAGGGGACGCAGCCCTCACCCGTCGGGCAGGGCTACCCGGACACCCCCGGGCTGCACAGCGCGGAGCAGGTCGCCGCCTGGCGGGAGGTGACCGCGGCGGTGCGTACCGCGGGCGGCCGGATCTTCGCCCAGCTGATGCACACCGGCCGGATCGGCCACCCCTCGCTGCTGCCGGAGGGCCTGCACCCGGTGGGGCCGTCCGCGGTGGCCGCGAAGGGATCGGTCTACACCGCGAACGGGCCGAAGCCGTTCGTGGTGCCGCGCGAGCTGACCGAGGACGGGATCTGGCAGACCATCGAGGACCACGCCGCCGCGGCCCGCAACGCCATGGCCGCCGGGTTCGACGGGGTGGAGGTGCACGCCGCCAACGGCTACCTGACCCACCAGTTCCTCGCGCCGAACTCCAACACCCGCACCGACCACTGGGGCGGCGACGACCGGCGCCGGGCCCGGTTCGCCGCCGAGCTGGTGCGGGCGGTCGCGAGCGCCATCGGCCCGGAGCGCACGGGCCTGCGGATCTCCCCCGGCAAGCCGCTCGGCGACATCGACGAGCCGGAACCGGATGCCACCTACCTCGAACTGGTCCGCGCACTCGAACCGATCGGCCCGGCCTACCTGCACCTGGTCGAGGGGCGGGACCGGGCGCTGACCCTGGAGCTGCGCAAGCGGTTCGGCGGCGCCTTCCTCCTCAACGCCCGCGCCGAGCAGGGACATTCGGGCCCGGAGCAGCTCTCCCTGATCGAGGACGGCACCGCCGACATGCTCTCCTTCGGCGCCCTCTTCCTCGCCAACCCCGACCTGCCGCGCCGGCTGCGCCTCGGCGGCCCGTACAACTCCCCCCAGCGGGAGACGTACTACGGCGGCGACGACCGCGGCTACACCGACTATCCGGCGCTGCCCGCCACCGAGGAGCAGTAGCGCCCTCGTACGGACGCCCGCATGCGCGCCCGTACCGACGCCCGCACCGGCCGGAGCAGGCCCGCACCCGCCGGGAGGGGCCCCGGGTGGACCCGGAGCCCCTCGTCCGTACCGCGCCGCGCCTCCGCCTCAGTCGCGCCTGCGGGCCAGGGCGACGAGCGCTCCTCCCGCCGCGACCGCGGTCAGCGCCACCGAGGTGACGGTGAACGCGTGGGCCGAGGCGTGCAGCCCGCCCGAGCCGAGCCGGTTGAGGAACAGCGTGCCGAGGGTGGCCACGCCGATCAGCTGGCCGAGCTGCGTCACCGTGGCGAGCAGCCCGCTGGCGTCCGCCGCGTCCTGCGGGTCGACCTTGGCCAGCGCGAGGGTGAAGGTCGGGCTGAACGACAGGCCCAGGCCCGCACCGAGGAGCACCAGGCCGACGTAGATCAGCGCGCCGCCGTGCCCGCCGCCGTGCAGGGCCAGGCCGATGCCCGCCAGGGCGACCGCCGACAGCGCCATGCCCACCGAGGCCAGCCGGGGCCACCACGCGCGCGGCAGCCGCCGCCAGTACAGCCCGGCGCCGCCGAAGGCCACCGCGGTGGCCGCGAAGGTCAGCCCGGTGCGCAGCGCGCTGAAGCCGAGCCCGGTCTGGAGGTGCAGCGCCACCGCGAACAGGAAGCCCGCGTTCACCGCCATGGTGAGCATCAGCACGGTCACCGAACGGGTCATCCCCGGCGCCCGCAGCACCCGGCCGGACACCAGCGGGGCGCCGCCGCGCCGGGCCAGCCGCGACTCGATCACGACGAACGCGCCGAACAGCAGCACGCTCAGCGCCAGGCAGCACCAGCCCCACACCGGCCAGCCCTCCTCCTGCCCGAGCACCAGCGGCACCGTGAAGAGGGTGACGGCCGCGCCCAGCACGACCAGGCCCGGGAGGTCCAGGCCGCGCCGCCGCTCGGGGTCGGTGGGCCGGTCCTTGGGCAGCACCTTCGGCGCCACCACCAGCATCACCGCGCCGATCGGCACGTTCACCAGGAACACCGGCCGCCAGCCGCTGCCGAACAGGTCCGCGCTGACCAGCACCCCGCCCAGCGACTGGCCGAGCGCCGCGCCCGAGGAGAGCACGGCCGCGTACACGCTCATCGCGCGGGTGCGGGCCTCGCCGCGGAAGTTCAGCTGGAGCAGGCTCAGCACCTGGGGGATCATCAGCGCGGAACCGGCGCCCTGCACGAAGCGGAAACCGATCAGCTCGCCCGTGCTCTGCGCGAGACCGCAGGCCAGCGAGGCGGCCGTGAACAGGGCGAGTCCGGCGACGAACAGCCGCCGGTGGCCGAGCAGGTCACCGAGCCGGGCACCGGTGATGAGGAGGACCGCGTAGGCGATGGTGTAGCCGGCTATCACCAGTTGCAGGCCCGCGCCCGAGGCGTGCAGGTCGGTCCGGATGGTGGGCGCCGCCACGTTGACGATGAAGACGTCGAGCAGGGCCATGAACTGGCCGGTGAGGATGATCGCCAGCAGCATCCCCGGCCGTGGCCCGGCCCGGCCCGGGCGTCCCGTGCCGGGATGGTCGACGTGCCGGCCCGATCCGGGCACGGTGGAATCCGTGGCGGAGGTCGTCGGGGAAGCGGTCGCGGGGCTGGCTCCCGCCAGCGTCTCGTTGGTCATGCACCGATCGTGCGGCCCGCGCGGTACCGGTAACGAGAGCCCAGTGATCCTGGTACTGACACCACCTGGCACCCGCGGCGCCGCCCGTCCAGGATGGAAGCATGGCATCGCCAGAAGCCCAGCCCGACAGCCGGAAGCAGAGCCCGCAGCGCCGCAGCGAGCTCGCGGCCTTCCTGCGCAGCCGCAGGGCCCGGATCGGCCCGGAGGACGTCGGCATGCCGCCGGGGCTGCGCCGCCGCACCCCCGGCCTGCGCCGCGAGGAGGTCGCGCAGCTCGCCGGGGTCGGCGTCACCTGGTACACGTGGCTGGAGCAGGGCCGCCCGATCAACGCCAGCGTCCAGGTCCTGGACGCGGTGTCCCGGGTGCTCCAGCTGGACGTGACCGAGCGCGACCACCTCTACCGGCTGGCCGGCATCCCCTTCGTCCGCGAGCCGGTCTCCGACGCGGAGGTGGTCGGTGAGGAACTGCTGGGCGTGCTCGGCTCGCTGGACCCGCTGCCGGCCGCGGTCTACAACGCGCGCTACGACGTGCAGGCCTCCAACGAGACCTACCGCGTGCTGTGGCCGATGACCGCGCTCGTCGAGCGCTGGGAGCGGAACGTCCTGTACAAGCTGTTCACGGTGCCCGAGTGCTGCTCGACCTTCGTCAACAGCGCCGACGAACTGCCGTGGATGGTGGCCCAGTTGCGGCGCAGCTACGCGCGGCACATGGGCGAGCCGGCGTGGGAGAACTTCGTCCAGCTGCTGATCGAGGAGAGCCCGACGTTCGCGCAGCTGTGGGCGAGCGGCAACGTCGCGGCGCCGGGCCGCCGCGTCAAGGTCTTCCGGCACGCGGAGGTCGGCATCATCAACATGACCTCGATGTCGCTGAGCATCGACGGCATGGCCGAGCACCGGATCGTGGTCTACACCCCGGTCGAGGAGGAGGATCAGCTCCAGATCGAGCGGCTGCGGGCGATCGACGACCCGATCATCGGCTGCGCGCGGCACGCCCGCCGCCTGTCGGTGTCCCTGGCCGCCCGCGCCGACGCGGCCCGCGCAGGTCAGGAGCAGCGCGCCACCGCGACCTGAGGCGGGCGCACCCCCGGAACCCCGCCGAGCCGGAAACAGCCGCGCACGCGAACGGCCCCGCCCGTACCCGCCGCATGTCACAGAACGCCGGGCTGTCCCGTCGTGTAGGGAGACGGACTCCGGAGGCGGGAAGGGTGAGGGCCATGCGGCAACGGGTGGCGGGTGGGACCGGCGGCGGCGCGGCACGCGATGCGGAGGGGCCGCGGTGACGCCGGCCGAGGAGTTCCAGGAGCTGCGGCCGCTGCTGTTCTCGATCGCCTACCGCATCCTGGGCAGCGTGAGCGAGGCGGAGGACGCCGTCCAGGAGACCTGGCTGCGCTACGAGGGTGCCGCGACCCGGCCCGCCTCCACCAAGGCGTTCCTGTCGGCGGTGGTCACCCGGATCTCGATCGACGTCCTGCGCTCGGCCCGGGTCCGCCGGGAGCAGTACGTCGGGGAGTGGTTCCCCGAGCCGCTGCTGGCCGACCCCTACCAGGACCCGGCGCGCTCCACCGAGCTGGCCGACTCGGTGTCGATGGCCGCCCTGCTGCTCCTGGAGCGGTTGAGCCCGCTGGAGCGGGCGGTGTTCGTGCTGCGCGAGGTCTTCGGGTTCGGGTTCCCCGAGATCGCGTCGGCGGTGCGGCGGTCGGAGCCGGCCTGCCGCCAACTCGCGGTGCGGGCACGGCGCCACATGGACGAGGGCCGGCCGCGCTTCGAGGCCGATCGCAAGGAGCGCAGGGAACTCGCCGAGCGCTTCTTCGACGCCTTCCGGGAGGGGGACGTCGACGGGCTGCGGGACCTGCTGGCCTCCGACGTGGCGATGGTCGCCGACGCCGGCGGCAAGGCCCCGCTGTGGGGCCGGGGCGTCTTCGGCGACGGCAACGTCGCCCGGGTGCTCGCCGCGATGGCCGCGCCCTTCGACCGGATCGGCGGCGTGGTCCAGCCGCACGAGATGAACGGGCAGCCGGGCGCGATCTTCCGCGACCGGGACGGCCGGGTCGTCAACACGCTGACGCTCGACATCTACGAGGGCCGGATCCAGACGATCCGCTCGGTGCTCAACCCGGACAAGCTCGGGCACGTGGGTCCGGTGGCGGACGCCTGGGCGGTCGTCCGGGAGGCGAACGACGCGCGCCGCCCCACGGATTGACCGGGCGCCTGAGGACAGGCGCCGCCGTGCGGCCGCCGCTCCCCGGGAGGGGCGCGGCCGGAAAAGCAGCGAGCGGGACCCGTCCGCATTTCTCTCGGACGAATCCCGCTCACCTACGCGTGGAGCTACGGGGAATTGAACCCCGGACCTCTTGCATGCCATGCAAGCGCTCTACCAACTGAGCTACAGCCCCGCGTCCGACCCGGCAGCGCCGGCGACGAGAAGAAGCATAGCCGGTGGACGGGCCGGAAACGAAATCGGCCGCACGGCCCGCCGGGAAGCCCGGGATGCCGTCACACGTCGTCGCCGAGCACGGGTTCCGGCAGGGTGCCGGCGTTGTGCTCCATCAGCCGCCAGCCGCGGGCGCCCTCGCCCAGCACCGACCAGCAGCAGTTCGACAGCCCGCCCAGCGACTCCCAGCTCACCGGGTCGAGGTCGAGCAGGCGGCCGATGGTGGTGCGGATGGCACCGCCGTGACTGACCACGACGAGCACGCCCCGGTCGTCGAGCTTGTCGGCGGCGGCCAGCACCAGCGGCGCGGCGCGGTCGGCGACCTCGGTCTCCAGCTCGCCGCCGCCGCGCCGCACCGGCTCGCCGCGCTTCCACGCCGTGTACTGCTCGCCGAAGCGGGCCAGGATCTCGGTGTGCGTCAGGCCCTGCCACTCGCCCGCGTAGGTCTCCCGCAGGCCCTCGTAGTGCGTGACGGGCAGGCCGGTGAGGGTGGCCAGCTCGGCCGCGGTGTCGGCGGCGCGGCGCAGGTCGGAGGCGATGATCGCGTCCGGGCGCAACGCGGCGAGCAGCCGGGCGGCGCGGCGGGCCTGGGCCACGCCGGTCTCGGTGAGCGGGATGTCCGTGTCGCCCTGGAAGCGCTGCTCGATGTTCCAGGCGGTCTGGCCGTGGCGCCACAGGACGATACGGCGGTGGCGGTCGGTCCCGGTCACCCTGCGCTCACGCGTCCTCGCGCTCGGCGGCGACGGCGGCCGCCTCCGCCGCCTCGGCGTGGGCCGCGCCCTTGCCCCGGGTGGCCACGGCGTCCGCGGGCAGCTCGATCTCCGGGCAGTCCTTCCACAGCCGCTCCAGCGCGTAGAAGACCCGCTCCTCGGAGTGCTGGACGTGCACCACGATGTCGACGTAGTCCAGCAGCACCCAGCGGCCGTCCCGCTCGCCCTCCCGCCGCACCGGCTTGGTGTCCAGCTCCTGGAGCAGGTGTTCCTCGATTGCGTCGACGATCGCCTTGACCTGCCGGTCGTTGGGCGCCGAGGCGACCAGGAAGGCGTCGGTGATGGAGAGCACATCGCTGACGTCGTAGGCGATGATGTCGTGCGCGAGCTTGTCGGCGGCCGCCTGTGCGGCGGCGCGGGTCAGCTCAAGGGAACGGTCAGTGGCGGTCACGGATGCGGCTTTCCGGTCGGGGACTGTCACCTCAAGGGTCTCACGACCCTCGGACAGACCCCGACCGGAAATCGGGCGGCGCCGCTGACCTGCGGCGCCGCCCGGTTCGCCGGTCAGTCGCCGGAGGTGCTCGGCTTGTAGTCCTTGCCGAGCACGACCGAGATGTCCGCGTTGGACGGGACCGTGCCCTTCTTCACCGCGCTCGTCGGCAGGCCCAGCGTGGCCGCCACGTCCTTGGCCGCCGCCGCCCGGGCCGGGTCGGTGTAGAGCACCTGGGACACCGCCTGGGTCGTGGTGGACTTGCCGCCCGCCACGTAGGTGTAGGTGCCGCCGTTGACGATCGCGGCCTGCGCCATGGTCGCGGACTTGGAGTTGCCGCTGGCGTCCTTGACCGAGACCCTGGCCGCCGCGGAGGAGCCGGTGCTCTGCTTCACGCTGCCGCCGAGCACGTCCTTCACGATGCTGTCGGTGGCCTTCGTGTCGAGCGTCCCGTCCTTCTGCACCGGCAGCATGGTGGTGGAGTACTGGCCGGTCTTGGCGAGGTCGGCGAGTTCGGCGAGCGAGGCCCCGAGCTGCTTCTCGGTGAGCGACGGGTCGAGGATCTGGGCGAGCGCCTGCACGGTCTTGGTCGCGTCCGGCGCGTCGCTCGGCATCTTCTTCAGCACGGCCTGCATGACCTGGCCGAAGCGGGCGAGCTGGTCGGTCTGCGACTCGCCGGGCCCCTTGTAGGTGGCGTAGGTCACGGCGGCCTGACCGTTCAGGTCCTGCTGCTCGCCCTTGGGGACGAGCACCTTGTCCTTGTCCTTGCCGGTGCCCTTGATCTCGGTGTTCGTGTCGACGAAGACGTCGCCGAGGGAGTCGACCAGCAGCTCCAGGTACGGGGAGTCGAGCCGCCAGCTGCCCTTGATGTCGGTGCCGAGCAGGGTGTTGAGGGAGTCCCGGGTGGGCCCGACGCCGTTCGCGACCGACTTGTCCAGGGTGGTCGCGGAGCCGTCGTCGTCGGTGAGCTGCACGCTCCCCGGTATGAGCACGGTGGTGCCGTGCTTCTTCGTCGTGTTGTCCACCAGCAGCGCGGTGGAGCTGGCGCCGCCGTTGACGGGCAGCATGTGCACCACGATCACGTCGCGCCGCTGGTCGCCCCCGGTCGCGGCCGCCGCCGTGGAGTTCTTCTTCAGGCCGGGGATCTTGCCCGCCTGCCAGAGGTAGCCGGCGCCGCCGAGCAGCGCGAGCACGAGTATGACCACCAGCCCGGACGTGCGTTTGCGTCCGCGCCGCTTGGCCTCCTCCCTGCGCTCGGTGCGCGACTCGGAGAACTTCAGCCAGTCGATGACCTCTTCGGACTCCTCCGACTCCTCGTCGACGAAGGCGAACTGATCGGTCCCGTCGTCCCGCGCCGTCTGCTGCTCGGCCGCCGGGGGCTGCTCGCCCTGGTACACGGGCTGCTGGCCGGTCTCGTACGCCGGCTGCTGCCCGGTGTCGTACGCGGGCATCTGCCCGGTCTGGTACGCCGCCTGCTGGCCGGTGTCGTACGTCGGGATCTGGCCGGTCTCGTACGTCGGGATCTGGCCGGTCTCGTACGTCGGAATCTGGCCGGTCTCGTACGTCGGGATCTGGCCGGTCTCGTACGTCGGAATCTGGCCGGTCTCGTACGTCGGGATCTGGCCGGTCCGGTACACGGGCTGCTGGCCGGTCCCGTAGTCCTGCTGGTAGCCCTGCGGGGGGTGGACCGGGTGCTGGCCGGTGTCGAACTGCTCGTAGTACGGCGGCGCGGCCTGCTGGGGGATGTCGTAGCCCTGCGGCCGGCCGCCGCCGTAGGTCGACGACGGGTCCTGGTACGGCGGTTGGGCGTAACCCTGCTGCGGTGGCGCGGGCGGCGGCGGCACCGGGCGGCCGTACTCGTCGTAGTCGTAGCGCTGCTGCTGGTAGTAGGGGTCCTGCGGGTAAGGGTCTCTCTCGTTGTCCTGACCGCCCTCGGCATAGTGCCTGCGGGGGTTTGCGTCGTTCACGAGGAACCCCTTCTTGTTTGCTGTACGCCGCTACCCGGTCTCGTGCCGGTAGAGCGCGCGCTTGTCGATGTAGCGCACCACACCGTCCGGAACCAAGTACCAGACCGGATCCCCCTTGGCCACCCGCTGGCGGCAGTCGGTGGACGAGATCGCCAGCGCCGGGACCTCCACCAGCGACACACCGCCTTCGGGGAGCCCCGGGTCCGACAGCGTATGCCCTGGACGTGTCACGCCGATGAAGTGCGCGAGCGCGAAGAGTTCCTCGGCGTGCCGCCAGGACAGGATCTGCGAGAGCGCGTCGGCCCCGGTGATGAAGAACAGCTCAGCATCGGGATGCTCGGCCCGCAAGTCCCGCAGGGTGTCGATGGTGTAGGTCAGGCCCCCGCGGTCGATGTCGCTGCGGCTCACCGAGAACTGCGGGTTGGACGCGGTGGCGATCACCGTCATCAGGTAGCGGTCCTCGGCGGCCGAGACCTTGCGGTCTTCCTTCTGCCAGGGCTGACCGGTGGGCACGAAGACGACCTCGTCGAGGTGGAAGAGGCTCACCACCTCGCTCGCGGCCACCAGGTGCCCGTGGTGGATGGGGTCGAAGGTACCGCCCATCACACCGATGCGCTTCTTCTCTGACATACGGACCGTTAGTCCCGGTTGAAGCGGGTGACGACCCACAGCAGGAGCAGCAGGGCACCCAGCGCGCCGAAACCGGTCAGGTACGGGCTCAGGCTGGGGTGGTTGCCGCCCTCGGCGAGAGTGGTCAGGGTGGTGACTGCGGGGCTCGACATTCGGCTGACCCTTTGCGTTCTCGGGGACGGACGGGAAGACTCACGCCACATGGTACGGGCGGCGCCCGGGGAACTTCGCGCAGGCTCCGCGCGTCCAGCACTGTGTAACGGTTGGCGAGCAGGGGGTTGGCCCACGTGTCCGAATCGTCCCAGTCGAAGAAACCGAAGAAGGACGGGCCCGGCGGAAAGGGCTCGGCAGGGAAGGGTTCGGGCGGTGGTTCGGGCGAGAAACTGCCCAGCCGCACCCGTCGCCGCTTCCCCGACATCTCGTCGCGGGCGTACGAACACCCGGCCGACAAGTCGGCGCTGGTGGCGCTGCGGAAGCTGACCGGATTCGACACCGTCTTCAAGGCGTTGAGCGGCCTGGTGCCGGAGCGCAGCCTGCGGCTGCTGTTCCTGTCCGACTCGGTGCGGGTCAGCGACGAGCAGTTCCCCCACCTCAACGCGATGCTGCGGGACGCCTGTTACATCCTGGACCTGGAGAAGATCCCGGCGTTCTACGTCTCCCAGGACCCGCAGCCGAACGCGATGTGCATCGGCATGGACGAGCCGATCATCGTGGTCACCACCGGTCTGGTGGAGCTGCTGGACGAGGAGGAGATGCGCGCGGTCGTCGGCCACGAGGTGGGCCACGCGCTGTCCGGCCACTCCGTCTACCGGACGATACTGCTGTTCCTGACCAACCTGGCGCTGCGGGTGGCCTGGATCCCGCTGGGGAACCTCGCGGTGCTGGCCATCGTCACCGCGCTGCGCGAGTGGTTCCGCAAGTCCGAACTCTCCGCGGACCGGGCCGGCCTGCTGGTCGGCCAGGACCTCCAGGCGTCGATGCGCGGCCTGATGAAGCTGGCCGGCGGCAACCACCTGCACGAGATGAACGTCGACGCATTCCTCAAGCAGGCCGACGAGTACGAAGCCGCCGGCGACCTGCGCGACTCCGTCCTGAAGATCCTCAACGTGCTGCCGCGCAGCCACCCCTTCGCCGCCGTGCGCGCGGGCGAGCTGCGCAAGTGGGCGGCCAGCCGCGACTACCAGCGGCTGATGGACGGCCACTACCCGCGGCGCACCGAGGACAAGGACGCGTCCGTCTACGACTCCTTCAAGGAGTCGGCCAACCACTACGCCGATCGGGCCAAGCAGAGCAAGGACCCGCTGGTCGGTCTGATCCGCGACTTCGGCAACGGCGCAGGGGACATCGGCGGCAAGTTGCGCGACAAGTTCACCGGTTCAGGAGCGAAGGGCGACCCGGGTCCGGACACGTCGGGCGCCACGCCCGAGGGCGCGTAGCGGACGTCGACCGCGGTCCGCGCGAGCGGGATCGCGGCCGGCGCACTGGACGCTGCGGACGCAGAAGAGGCGATGGACGCGGTGGTCGTCGCAGCCGTGGTCCCGGGCGCGGCTGCGGTCGGGCCGGTGACGGTGGCGGCGGGCGCCGTGGCGCCGGCCGTCGCGCTGCCGGTCGGGCCGGCGCCGGCGGTGTCCAGGGTGGTGCAGACCGAGCCGGCCGTGCCGTCGGGGTGGTACGGGTCGGTGCCGTTGACGGCGCCGCCGCTGCCGCCGGCCAGTATCGGCCGGAAATAGCTGCCCACGCTGTCGGTGCAGCCCAGCGGTCCGGCCTGGACATCGGCGTCGACCAGCTCGATGTGGTGCTGCCGCAGGTCGGAGTGGTCGAAGTGGAAGGTCAGCTGGCGCCGCACCGTGAACAGCGACACCCCGGTGTTCGGAGTGCCGTGCAGGGCGTAGACGAAGGTGTAGTCGGAGACGATCTCCAGCGCGTTCCCGGCCGCGGCGGTCCGCACCTTCCCTTCGTTCACCCGGACCCCCTTGCCCGCGCCGACCAGGGCGATCCCCGCGGTCGGGTCGAAGCGCACCAGCCAGCCGGTGGCCGCGTGCCGGCCGTCGTCGCTGGGCTGCGAGAGGGTGTCGTCGAACTGGTCGAGCTGGCTCGGGCTCAGCAGGTCGCGTACCGGCTCCAGGTCGCCGTCGATCACCGTGCCGGGGTCGAGGGAGGTGTCAGTGAGGTACTCCTTGGCGGTGTCCAGCGCCTCCTGGACCTCGCTCTGCGCGTAGCCGCCGATCCGCCGGGCCGCGTCGCTCGGCAGGATGACGGTGCGCTGGTAGCCCTCCGCGCCGGTGCCGGCGAACGGCGTGCTCGCGGACACCTCGGGCACCGTGCCCTTCGGTACCAGCGGTATCAGGTTCACCCGGATCTGCTCGCTGACCGCGGGGGCGTGGGTGCGGTACGGGTGCCGCACCCCCATGTAGACCGCGAAGCCGAACGCGACCATGATCAGCAGGAACATCGCCAGTGCCTGGCGGGCGATGCCGCGCGGCATCGCGTGCCGGATGTGCACCGCGTGCGTCGCGTCGTCGAGCCGCTCCCGCGCGGAGTACTCCTGGATGCGGGCAGCCTTGACGAACGACTCGTCGAACACGACGGATCGGTACTCGTACTCGTCGTCTCCCCCGGCCGGTACGCCGTCGGGCGTGCCCTCGGGAGGGTCCTCGTGCCCGCTCATATCACAAGGTTAAGTCCGCGGGGACATGAGTAAACGCTCCGGTGACGGTCACGTTGACGGAGAATCAGGGCCGGGCCGAGAAGACCGGCGGCGAGACGGCCTGCGAGCCGATCGGCGGGTGGGTCGGCGGCGGGGTGGACGAGCGCCCGCTGCCGGCACCGCGATAGACCGCGGCGAAGGTCAGGGCGACCACGCCGATGCCCATCACCACCGCGAGCGCCCAGGCGACCGGCCGGTGCCAGCGGGTGCTGCTGCCGCGGTACGGGTGGCCGGCCGAGTACAGGTCGTCGGGTTCCAGGACGGACTCGGCGTCCGCCTCGGGTATGGCCGCGGCCCGGCTCGCGTGCCGTCCGGGGCGTCCGGGCGGCAGCGCAGGGCCCTCGGCGACGGCGAGCATCCGTTCCGTGGCCGTGGGCTCATGGAACAGGGCGGACCGTACGAAATCTTCGTCGAGGACTACGGAGGCGAACTCGTCATCGTCCGGCATCTGTTCAGGGTAATCCGGATGGGGCCCTTTTGGGCAGGGGATTCCTGGCCCACTGTGCGGAGACCGTGCGGCGGCCATCCGGCTGTGATAAGGCTGCCGTCCCGGGGCGGCTGGGACGGCGGTGCAGCCGTGGGGCCCGGGTCAGCGGATGTGGCCGTCGCCGGTGACGACGTACTTGGTGGAGGTCAGCTCCGGCAGGCCCATCGGCCCGCGCGCGTGCAGTTTCTGGGTCGAGATGCCGATCTCGGCGCCGAAGCCGAACTGGCCGCCGTCGGTGAACCGGGTGGAGGCGTTCACCATCACCGCCGCGGCGTCGACCAGCCGGGTGAAGCGGCGGGCGGCGGCCTGCGAGGAGGTGACGATGGCCTCGGTGTGCCCGGAGGACCACAGCCGGATGTGGGCGACGGCCGCGTCCAGCGAGTCCACCACGCTGGCCGCGATGTCGTACGACAGGTACTCCGTCTCCCAGTCCTCGGCGGTGGCCGCGACCACGGTGGCCTTGCTGTCGTACGCCCGCGCCGCGGCCTGCACGTGCTGGTCGCCGTGCACGGTGACACCGGCCTCCGCGAGCGCGTCCAGCGCGCGCGGCAGGAAGCGGTCGGCGATGGCGCGGTGCACGAGGAGGGTCTCGGCGGAGTTGCAGACGCTGGGCCGCTGGGCCTTGGAGTTCACCAGGATGCGGACGGCGGTGTCCAGGTCGGCGTCGGCGTCGACGTACACGTGGCAGTTGCCGGTGCCGGTCTCGATCACCGGCACGGTGGAGCCCTCGACGACGGCCCGGATCAGTGCGGCGCCGCCGCGCGGGATCAGCACGTCGACCTGGCCGCGGGCGCGCATCAGCTCCTGGACGGAGTCGCGGCTCTCGCCGGGGACGAGCTGGACCGCGTCGGCGGGCAGCCCGGCCCCGCCGATCGCGTCGCGCACCACGGTGACCAGGGCGGTGTTCGAGGCGTACGCCGAGGAGGAGCCGCGCAGCAGGACCGCGTTGCCGGACTTCAGGCACAGCGCGGCGGCGTCCACCGTGACGTTCGGCCGGGCCTCGTAGATGATGCCGACGACGCCGAGCGGGACCCGGACCTGCCGCAGGTCGAGGCCGTTGGGGAGGGTGGAGCCGCGCAGCACCTCGCCGACGGGGTCGGGCAGCGAGGCGACGTGCCGCACGTCGGCGGCGATCGCGGCGACCCGCTCCCGGGTCAGGGTGAGCCGGTCGATGATGGACTCGCTGGTGCCGGCGGCCTTGGCCCGCGCCACGTCCTCGGCGTTGGCCGCGACGATCTCCTGGGTGCGGACGATCAGCGCGTCCGCGATGGCGAGCAGCGCGTCGTCCTTCGCCGCGCGGGCCAGCGGCGCGAGGTCCGCAGCGGCCGCACGGGCGCGGTAGGCCGCGAGGAGTACGGGGCTTTTGGGGAGCGGCGAGGACAGGTCCATGCGGTGCAGGGTACCCCTGACCCCCGGGGCTGCCCGCGTCTGTTTGTCGAGGGACCACCTGCCGGTGGCCGGTTGCTCGCGCCGTTCCCCGCGCCCCTCGGGGATACGCCGTTGCCCGCGCCGATGCGTGCCGACCTCGCCACGGTGACCGGTTGCCCGCGCCGTTCCCCGCGCCCCTTCGGGGCGCGTCACGGTGGGGCGAGCTTCTATTCGCGGAGGGAGCCGCGCATAGCCAGGGGCGCGGGGAACTGCGCGACAAGCCACCGCGGACCGCGAGGTCCCGCAACTCGCAGCGCGGGGCAGCCGGGCGGGTCAGGGAGCTAGTAGGGGTGGACGCCGAGGGGGATCGCGGGGGGTGGGCCGTAGCCCTCGGCCAGGCGCTGGTGGTAGGTGGTGCGGTCGATGACTTCGAGCCCGACCGTCTCCCAGGGGGGCAACCCCGCGGTGGAGCGGTGCTCCCCCCACAGGCGCAGCGCGAGCGCCGCCGCGTCGTGGAGGTCCCGCGCCTCCTCCCAGTAGCGGATCTCCGCGTGGTCCGTGGCGTAGCGGCTGGTGAGGAGGAAGGGATGGTCGTGGGCGAGCTGTTCGAGCCCGCGTCTGACCTCGGCGAGGGGCGCCCGCGGCCCGGAGACGCTGAGGGTGACATGCCACAACCGGGAGAGCGGCCGTTCCTCGTGACGGGTGGCCGCGTCGTCAGCGCTGCTGCCGGTGCCGCCGACGGCCGTTCCGGCGTCGTGCCCGCTGTTCACGCTGACCAGCGCACGTCCCGACGCCCCCTTGGACGACTGCCCTGGGCGCCCTCGTTTCACCGGTGGCCTCCCTGTGGGTGACGTGACCGAGTGCCGCCCGCACACTGCCCGCAGACGACTCCTCCGCATCACAGTTGACCAGGCTCCGCGGCCGGGCGGGGCGTTTTCCCGGAGATTGGCCGAGGAGCGGAGGGTGCCTTCGGTCACTGATTGCGACGGAGCAGGACGAGGTCGTCGCGGTGGACCACCTCGCGTTCGTACGCCGGGCCGAGTTCCCTGGCCAGGTCGTGGGTGGAGCGGCCGAGCAGCCGGGGGAGCTCGCGGGCGTCGAAGTTGACCAGGCCCCGGGCGACCGCGCGGCCGGACTCGTCGAGCAGGTCGACCGGGTCGCCGGCGGTGAAGTCGCCCTCGACCGCGGTGAGTCCGGCCGGCAGCAGCGAGCTGTGCCGCTCGGTGACGGCCCGGACCGCGCCCGCGTCCAGGCGCAGCGAGCCGCGCGGCGCGGAGGCGTGCGCGAGCCACAGCAGCCGGTCGGCGGAGCGTTTCCCGGTGCGGTGGAAGTACGTGCCGGTGGCGCGGCCGGCCAGCGCGTCGGCGGCGTGCGCGGCGGAGGTGAGGACGACCGGCACCCCCGCGCCGGTGGCGATCGCGGCGGCCTCGACCTTGGTGACCATGCCGCCGGTGCCGACACCGGCGCGGCCCGCGCTGCCGATGGTGATGCCGGCCAGGTCGCCGGGGCCCGTGACCTCGCCGACCAGCCTGGTGCCAGGGGTGCGCGGGTCGCCGTCGTACAGGCCGTCGACGTCGGAGAGCAGCACGAGCAGGTCGGCCCGGACCAGGTGGGCGACGAGGGCGGCGAGCCGGTCGTTGTCGCCGAAGCGGATCTCGTCGGTGGCGACGGTGTCGTTCTCGTTGACGATCGGCAGCGCGCCCATGGCGAGCAACTGGTCCAGCGTGCGGTAGGCGTTGCGGTAGTGGCTGCGGCGGCTGACGTCGTCGGAGGTGAGCAGCACCTGGCCGACGCGGATGCCGTGCCGGGCGAAGGAGGCGGTGTAGCGGGCGACGAGCAGTCCCTGGCCGACGCTCGCGGCCGCCTGCTGCCGGGCCAGGTCGCGGGGGCGGCGCGGCAGGCCCAGCGGGGCGAGCCCGGCGGCGATGGCGCCGGAGGAGACGAGGACCACCTCGCGGTCCTCGCGGGTCTTGGCGAGGACGTCGACGAGGGCGTCCACCCGGTCCGCGTCCAGCCCGCCGGCGGCCGTGGTCAGCGACGAGGAGCCGACCTTGACCACGACCCTGCGGGCCTGGACCACTTCCTGCCGTGCCGCCGCTGTCACGTGCCCCGTCCCTCTGTCCGCTGTTCCTCCCCAGCCTGGCGGCTGGGAGGTGCCCCCAGCGCCCCCGCCGCCCGGCACGGGCCTGCCGCCCGGCGCGAGCCTGCCGCACCGGCCGCCGCGCCGTGCGCCGCCGTCATGCCGGGTGGTGCAGCCGCCAGCCCGCCCATGCCGAACCCACCATCTGCCGGACGTCGTACCGTGCCCGCCAGTCCAGCTCGCGGGTGATCGCCTCGGCCGAGGCGATGACGCGGGCCGGGTCGCCCGGGCGGCGCGGGCCGATCTCGGGCGTGAGGCCAGTGTGGCCGGTTTCCTCGGCGATCACCGCAACCATCTCGGCCACCGAGACGCCGCGGCCGGTGCCGATGTTCAGCACCAGGGACGCCTCCGGGTCGCGGGCCAGCCGGCGGGCGGCGGCGACGTGCGCGGACGCGATGTCCTCGACGTGGACGTAGTCCCGCACGCAGGTGCCGTCGGGGGTCGGGTAGTCGTCACCGAAGATCCGCGGCGGCAGGCCCTCGCCGAGCCGGCGGAAGACCATGGGGACGATGTTCGAGACACCGGTGTCGGCGAGCTCGGGGGTGGCGGCGCCGGCCACGTTGAAGTAGCGCAGCGAGGCGGTGGCGAGGCCGTGCGCCCGGCCGGCCGCCGCGAGCAGCCACTCGCCGGCGAGCTTGGTCTCGCCGTAGGGGCTCATCGGGGCGCAGGGCAGGTCCTCCGTGACCAGGTCGGCGTCGGTGGGTCCGTAGACGGCCGCGGAGGAGGAGAAGACGATGCGGCGCACCCCGGCGCCGACGGCCGCGTCCAGGACGGTGCGCAGACCCTCGACGTTCTCCTGGTAGTAGTACAGCGGGCGTTCGACGGACTCGGCGACCTGCTTGCGGCCCGCGACGTGCACGATGCCGTCGACCGCGTACCGGCCCAGCACCCGGTCGAGCAGCGGGCGGTCGAGCACCGAGCCGCGCTCCAGCGGCACTCCGGCGGGCAGCCGGGCCGGATCGCCGGTGCTCAGGTCGTCCAGTACCACGGTGTCCTCACCGGCGGCGGCCAGTGCCCGCACCACATGTGAGCCGATGTACCCCGCACCGCCAGTGATCAGCAACATCGGCCCACCCTAACAAGCGCCGGTCCGGTGCCGGACCGGCACTTGCGGGGTCCCTCGTCCGGGTGATTCGACTCAGGGCCGCCCGCCACGGCCGGCCGCGCCACCAGCGCCGTCGCCCGCCTGCCGGAGTCGCCACGCGGGACCCGCTCGCGACCCACACAACGGGCACAGGTCACCGTCCTAGACTCCGGGACCGTAGCCCCTCGATCCATTTTGCGGCGCTTGGGTGCTGTTTGGCCTGCCCTTGTGCCTGCGTGATGCGGCGGTCACCCCGGCGCCGCCGTGACGACAGCACGAAGAACCCGGACAGAACAGAAAGAGGCGTACTCCCGCATGGCGGTCAAGGTCAGCGTCATCGTCCCGGTCTACAACCCGGGCAAGTACATCGAGCCGTGCCTGGCCTCGCTGCTGGGCCAGACGCTGCCCGCCGAGGAGTGGGAGCTGCTCCTCGTCGACGACGGCTCGACCGACGACACCCCCGCGATGCTCGACGCGCTGGCCGCCGAGCACTCCCACGTACGGGTGATTCACATCCCCAACTCCGGCTGGCCGGGCAAGCCCCGCAACATCGGCGTCACCGAGGCCCGCGGGGAGTACGTGCAGTTCGTCGACCAGGACGACCACATGGGCGAGGACGCGCTGCGCCGGCTGTACGAACTCGGCCACCGCAACGGCTCGGACGTGGTGATCGGCAAGGTCGCCAGCAACTTCCGCGGGGTCCCGCACGGCGTCTTCCGGCTCAACCGGGACACGTGCACGATCCACGACGCCCCGCTGTACGACAGCCTCACCCCGCACAAGATGTTCCGCACCGCCTTCCTGCGCGACAACGGGATCAAGTACCCCGAGGGCAAGCGGCGGTTGGAGGACCAGCTCTACATGATGCAGGCGTACTTCGCCGCGCGGGCGGTCTCCATCCTCGGCGACTACACCTGCTACCACTACAGCAAGCGCGACGACGGCAAGAACGCCGGCTCGGCGCGGATCGTGCCCGCGCAGTACTACGACAACCTTCGCGAGGTCCTCGACGTGGTGATGGCCAACACCGAGCCCGGCGAGTTCCGGGACCGGGTGCTGCGCCGCTTCTACCGGGTGGAGATGCTCGGCCGGCTCAGCGAGCCGTCGGTGCTGACGTACGAGCCCGACTACCTGGACCAGATGGTGGTGGCCGTGCACGGCCTGGCCAAGGGCTACATGGGCGACGGCGTGCACGACGGGCTCGGCGCGCTGCCGCGGATCCGCTCCACGATGCTGCGCCGCGAGGACACCGCCGCGCTGCTGGAGACCGCCCGCCGCGCCTCGGCGGTCAAGGGCCACGCCCGGCTGGAGGACTTCCGCTGGGTGAACGGCCGCGCCGCGATCACCGTCACCGCCCGGCTGCGCCACGAGGACGGGCGGCCGGTCACCCTGCTGCGCCGGGACGGCCGCTACTTCCTGCACCCCGATTTCCACCAGGGCCTCCTGGACGACGGGGAGGAGGCGGACGTCACCGGCGAGATGGACGCCTTCCGCGCGGAGGTGCAACTGCGCAACCGGGAGACCGCGGTGGAGTGGTCCTGCCCGGCGGAGTTCGAGATGCACGTCGAGGACGTCAGCGACACCGAGGACAACGACGACAACGACGACGTCGCGGCCGCCGCGGACACCCCGGACACCCCGGACACCCCGGGCGCCTCGGACGGCCAGGACGACAGGACCGCCCGCCCCGCCGGAACCCGTTGCCACGTGGTGATAAAGGGTGTCGCCTACCTCGACCCGAAGAAGGTCAGGACGCGTCCGGCGCTGACCCGCGGGATGTGGGACGTGTGGGTGCCGGTACGCGGTCTCGGCCTGGTCCGCAAGGCCCGGCTCGGCGCCGACCGCTCCCCCTCGGTCGACGGCCACTGCCTGCCGGCGCTGCTGGGCACACCCGCCCGGATCGCCGTGCCGTACTTCACCAACCCGCACGGCAACCTCACCCTCGACGTCGACCGGCGCGGCAAGAAGCTCGGTGTCGCCCTGGCCGGCCGCCAGGTGCTGCGGATGCCGGGCACGCACCGTCTGGAGGTCGAGCTGAGCGCGATCACCCACCCGGGCACCGCGCCGGCCGACGCGACGCTCCGGCTGCGGGCGGAGAGCGGCGGTGACGTCGCCGCCGAGCTGCCCGCCACGCTGCTGCCGGTGGGCGGCCGGGTGCACCTGCGGGCCGACGGACGGCTGGACGCCGCGGCGCAGGCCACGGTGGGTGCGGGCACCTGGACGCTGTCGGCCTGCCTGGACGGCGCCAAGGCCCCCGAGCTGGAGATCGGGCCGGTGCAGGTGGACCGGCACGGGCGGATCCGGCTGTCGGACGGCCTCGCCGTGGTGGCACCGTCAACCGCGCGTGACGCGCGCCGGCAGCGCCGCAGGGCCGCCTTGCGGGCGGTGCTGCGGCAGGTCGGTGGGCCGCTGGTACGGCGGATGGGACCGGCCGGACGCAAGCGGGCCCGGCGGTGGGCGGGGAAGCTGGGGGCGTAGCACCGGCCGGACGCGCGGTAGCCTCTCGAAGAGTGGCATCCAGGAGAATTCCCGCTGTCACGGCGGAGTCGAACGGATGACACCCGATCGGGTCCGACCGGGGCCGCACGTCCGCCCCCCGGCTCGGCCCGGCCCGTCAGCGGCAGAGCGAGCGAAGGAAACGACACCCATGCGGCCACTGGACATCGAAGGCGCCTTCGTGCACGAACCGAAGGTCTTCCCCGACGACCGGGGCAGCTTCCACGAGTGGTTCAAGGCCGGGGACTTCCAGGAGTCCCTCGGCCACCGGCTCGACCTGGCGCAGGCGAACTGCTCGGTCTCCCGTCGCGGCACCCTGCGCGGCGTGCACTTCGCGGACGTGCCGCCCAGCCAGGCGAAATACGTCAAGTGCGTGCGCGGCGCGGTCCTCGACGTGATCGTCGACATCCGGGTCGGCTCGCCGACGTTCGGCCGCTGGGAGGCGGTCCGGCTCGACGACGAGCAGCACCACGCGGTGTACCTGTCGGAGGGCCTGGGCCACGCCTTCATGGCGCTCACCGACGACGCGACCGTCGTCTACCTCTGCTCGACCGGGTACGCGCCCGGCCGCGAGCACGGCATCAACCCGCTCGACCCGGAGCTGGGCATCGCCTGGCCCGAGGACGTCGAGCCGCTGCTGTCGGAGAAGGACGCCCAGGCGCCCGGCCTCGCCGAGGCACGCGCGCAGGGTCTGCTGCCCGCCTACGAGGACTGCAGGCGCTTCGCGGCGGAACTTCGTGCCCGAAGCGTGTGAGGTTCAGACAAACTTCCGCTGAACGATGTCCGTACGGCCATGCAAGCGCTAGCGTCGCTCCATCACTTTCCCGCCATCTTTCACAGCGAAGGGTTATTCAGTGCACCGTCACGAGTTCCTGCGCAGGCTGCACAAGGTCTACAAGCCGCGCAACTACCTGGAGATCGGCGTCAACGACGGAAAGAGCCTGGCACTGTCCCGGGTGCCGTCCGTCGCCATCGACCCGGCCTTCAAGGTCACCCAGTCGATCAGCTGCGACGTGCACCTCGTGCGGGACACCAGCGACGCGTTCTTCGGCCGCAAGGACCCGCTGCTGCACCTGCGCCCGGGCCGCAACCCGTTCCGTGCGCTGGGCCGCCGGGACCCGCTCGCCCTGGTCGGCGACCCGAGCCTCGAGCTCGCCTTCATCGACGGCATGCACCTCTTCGAGTTCGCGCTGCGTGACTTCATGAACGTGGAGAAGCACTCCCGCTGGTCCAGCGTGATCGTCTTCGACGACATGCTGCCGCGGAACGTCGACGAGGCCGCCCGCAACCGCCACACCGGCGACTGGGCCGGCGACGTCTACAAGGTCGCCCAGGTGCTGCGCCGCTACCGCCCCGACCTGACGGTCGTCGACGTGGACACCGTGAAGACCGGTGTCACCGCGATCTTCGGCGCCGACCCGACCAACACGGTGCTGCAGGACAACTACGACAAGATCCTCGAGGAGTTCGTCACCGAGGACCCGCAGGACATCCCGCAGGAGATCCTGGTCCGCAAGAACGCGGTCAACGCCGAGACCCTGCTGCGCGCCCCTTTCTGGCCGTCGCTGGTCCGCGCCCGCAACCTGCACCGCGGCCGCTCCTCGTTCGGCTCGATCCGCCGGCAGATCGAGGCCGTGAGCTGAGCTCACGCCCCACGTCCCGTCACCGGCGCCGCGTCCTGGTCGCCCTCAGCGGGCGGCCGGGCCGCGGCCCCAGGGGTGTGCGACGCGCGCCACGGGCGCCGGGGCGGCCCGCCGCGACCACCGAGCAGCGCCAGTACGGGCACGGTGAGCATCCCCAGGAAGAGCGAGGCGCACATGTAGCGCCACAGCGGTGAGGGGTTGGCCGCCAGGACCGTGAGCTGGAGCGCGAGCGGCAGCACCGCGAGGGCGAGCAGCTCGTACCGGCGGCGGCGCAACGCGACCAGTGCCACCACCAGGTAGCCGAGGTAGGTCCAGTTCACCCCGCGCCACAGGAAGGGCGCGCGGTGCGGGGTCTGCGTCCAGTTGAAGGCCCTGGCCGCGGCGTGGTGGAGCTTGTACGACAGCGGGTTGTCGGGCAGCGAGGAGTGGTACGGCAGCTCCTTGACCGAGGACAGGCCGAACCCGCTCCAGCGGGTCACCACCGACGTGTTGGACGGTGCGTACTTGCCGGTGTGGCCGGTGAAGGCCCAGGCGATGTCGGCGCGGCACAGCCTCGCGCCGATGATGAGCCCCGGATGGTGCTCCAGGATGCGCGCCCACAGCGCGAGCAGCTTCCCGTTCTCCTGGCCGGCCTTGATCCGGTTCATCGGCTTGCGCATGATCGGGTCCGCGACGTGGCAGTTGCCGCCCGGGCCGCGCCAGTGCGACAGCGGCGCGATGCCTTCGAGCAGCTTCAGGTCGGAGGCGGTGAAGATGCCTGGCTGCTTGGAGTAGGCCACCCCGATGTCGGCGTAGTTGAAGGCGTAGACCTCGTCGGGGCGGGGCTTCTGGACGCCGAGCGCCGGGTAGAGCACGTTGTTCATCAGCAGGGTCACCACCAGCGGCACCGCGACCGCGGCGGCCATCCAGCGGCGCATGCCCGGCAGCAGCGCCACCAGCAGCACTCCGGCGGCGATGAGGACCGGGAAGCCGTTGTTGCGGAACAGCCCGATGCCCAGGCAGCCCGCGGCCAGCACCAGCATCTCGCGCCGGAACGCCCGGCCGTGGTCGCCCTGGTCGCCGCGCAGCCGGCGCGCGGTGAGCTGCATGACCGCGCCGAACGCGACGATCGCGGAGATGGTGAAGGCGACGTCCTTCCAGACGTACACCGTGAACGAGCCGGTCATCGACGCCGCGGCCACCACCACGACCGCGAGCAGGCCCCAGCGCCCGCGCACGCCCAGGTCCCGCAGCGCCACGCTCACGTACGCCAGCGCAGCGGCCATCGCGATGGTCTGCGCGAACGTCAGGGCCGCGATGCCGCCGGTGAGTTGGAGCGAGATCCACAGCAGCGCGTCGTAGGCCACGGAGTGGTCCGAGCGCCAGTGGGAGGTGCTGACCTCGTAGAGGTAGGTGAGGCTGTCGCCCGAGATCAGGCCGGGGCGGAAGGCGGCCCACCAGCCGAACAGCAGCACCTGGCAGGCCGCGTACGCCGCGAGCGGCAGCCGCCAGTGGACGGGCAGCCGGGACGGCGACCAGCGGCGCGCCGCGGGCGGGGCGCCGCCGGCGCCGGCCGGCTGGGGTGCGGGCGGGCCGGACGGCAGCCCTTCGAAGGGGTGCGGCTCGGGTGGCTGCGACGCCTCGCTCACCGGCCCACCACCGGGTCGGCCGGCCGGGCCGGGCGTGGCACCCGGGCGAAGGCGTGCCCGGCCAGCTCGCGGGCGGTGCCGAGCCGGCGGTGGCGCAGCGCGCCCGGCACCATCAGCAGCGCGTGCAGCCGGGTGGACAGGTGGCGGCGGGCCGTCCGGGCGGCACGGTGCCACCCGAGCGCGTCGAAGTCGGCGGCGAGCTCGATCAGCAGCCGGCGGGTCTCCTCGAACCGGGAGCCGCTGACGGCCTGCGCCGAGGACTCGCTGGCCCGGTGCCGCCGGTAGTCGAAGCAGACGGCCGGGTCGGTGACCAGTTCCTCGCCCCGCAGCAGGAGTTCCACGGTCATCGCGAGGTCCTGCACGACCGTGAGGTCGGTGCGGAAGCCGACCTCCTTGAGCACGTCGGAGCGCCAGCACATGGCCGGGAAGTAGAGCCAGTTGCCGCGCAGCAGGCTGACCGCGAGCGCTTCGCCGCGCATCCGGGCGCGCCGGTCGGGAGCCGCCGAGTACAGCCGTCGCTTGGCGGTGTCGACCAGGGTCCGCACCGGGCGGCCCTCGCCGTCGATGACCCGGACACCCGGCTGGTACATCGCGGCGCCCGGCATCTCGGCGCGGGCCGCGCGGACCGTGGCGACGTAGCCGGGGCGCATCAGGTCGTCGCAGCCCATCATCACCGTGTAGGGGAAGTCCACGAGTTCGGTGCAGCGGCGGAAGTTGCCGGTGACGCCGAGGTTGCGCGGGTTGCGGAAGTAGCGCACCCGGGGGTCGCCGAGGCCGGCGAACCACTCGGGCACGCCGGGTCTGGTGTCGTCGTCCACGACGGTGAGCCGCCAGTCGGGGTCGGTCTGCGCGAGGACGCTGCGCACCGCGTCGCGCATCAGCGCGGGGTCTCCGTAGTAGGGAAGCATGATGTCGAGCGTGTCGGTCACTGGGAGCGTTCGCCTTCCACGGCGGCCAGCGGCCGCTCGGGCTCGGGGCGGTGGGCCGTGCGCAGGGCGGCGTCGCGGGCCAGTTCGGTCAGCCGGCGCTCCATGGCACGGAAGCGCAGGTAGGTGTTGAGCGCGAGAGCGGTCACGCCGACCACCAGGAGGTAGAGCACCAGGTCGGTGCCGCGCCCCACGCCGAGGAGGTGGGCGGCCCTGGTGGTGTCGCCGGGCCGCAGGACGGCATAGGCGTTGACGAAGCAGAAGCCGAGGAAGGCGATCCGCTTCCACGCCCGGGTCCTGGTGGTGTTCCAACTCCGCATGAACACGGCGAGCAGCACCACGACGGCGGAGATCAGGATGAACTGGATGAGCACCGGTCAGCCCTTCTCGCGGTTCATGGACAGGTCGAAGAGGATGTTCACGCCGTTCATCAACGACTGACCCTTGGCCCGCGAGTAGTCGGTGTAGCGGATCGACACCGGGGACTCGATGACCCTCAGGTCGGAGCGCGCCAGGAAACCGGTGATCTCCGAGGCGTGCGCCATGCCGTTCATGGTGATGTTCACCCGCGCGGCGGCTGCCCGGTTGAACAGCCGCAGCCCGTTGTGCGCGTCGGACAGTCTGAGCCGGCGTGCGGTGGGGCTCAGCGCGGCCGCGGTGCGCAGCACCAGGCGCTTGGTCCAGGGCACGTCGAGGCGTTCGCCGCCCGGACGCAGGAAGCGGGAGCCGAGCACCACGTCGGCGTTGCGGGCCCGGGCGACCGCCAGCATGGTGACGACGTCCTCCACCCGGTGCTGGCCGTCGGCGTCGAAGGTGACGAACCGTTCGGCGCCGGGCTGGCTCAGCGCGTAGCGCAGCCCGGTCTGGATCGCCGCGCCCTGGCCGAGGTTGACGGGGTGCCGGACCAGGTGGGCGCGGGTGCTCGCGACCGACTCGGCGGAGCCGTCCCGGCTGCCGTCGTCGACGCACACCACGTTGGGAAAGGTGCGCAGTGCCTCGGTCACCACACCGGCGACCACGGGTGCTTCGTTGTAGACCGGGATGATCAGCCAGACGTCGCTGAAGCTGCGGTTCCTGGCCAGGTACGGCGCGCCCGAGTTCACCATGGGGTAGCGCACCCTTTCGTCAGCTATTCAACCGATTGCGGACGCTCCGCGGAATCCGGGAAGTTGGTCCCCTGTACGGCATCCGTCCACCCAGCTTGACGGTCGAAGTGACGCTGAGGTTGCTTCCGGATGGCATAAGTCACCCGGATGGAGAGCAGGATCGCGGTGAGCGCCGCGCCGACGGCGTAGGCGATTTCGACCCGGTCACGGATCGGCAACGGACTGAACGTCACCCCGAGCAGTGCCGCGGTGCCGACGGCCCACGACAGCAGCTGCCGGCCGTGGCCGCCGGTGGTCTGCAGCGCCTGGCCGAGCACCGAGGCGAGCATGTAGCAGAGGGTGCCGGCCGACAGCCACGCGAAGTCGGTCCAGCCCAGCAGGTCCGGCGAGCCGAACAGCCGCGGCACCAGCCACGGCCCCAGCGCCACCGCCACCACCCCGCCGGTGCCGCCCAGCAGCACGGTGAACGAGGCCGTCCGCAGCAGCAACTGGCGGTACGCCGCGCGATCGCCGGCCGCCACGGCCGCGGACAGCCCGCGCAGCAGCGACGCCTGCAGTGAGCCGAAGACGAACAGCGGCACCCGGGCCAGCACCACCGCGGAGAGCAGTGCGGTGATGAAGTCGGTGTCGTCCGGGGCGAGCAGCTTCACGCTGATCACGGAGATGTTCACCAGGAGTTGGGCCAGCAGCGTGGAGGGGATCAGCGCGATCAGCCCGGACCACAGCGCCCGCCACGGCAGCGGCGGCGACGGCCGGCGACGGGCGTCCGCCGGGCGCCCCGGGTCGGCCCCGCGCCCCGGGTCCGCCGCGCCGTCACGCGCCGCCCGCCGCACCCACGGCAGCGTCGCCACCACCGACAGCAGCGTCGGCACCGTGAGCACCGCGGAGAACGCCAGCGGCGAGTGCGAGCCGGCCAGGGCCAGCACCACCGAGAAGACCACCCGCAGCACCCCGTCGAGCGCCAACTGGGTGCCATAGGCGAGGAACCGGCCGGTGCCGGCCAGCATGCCGCGGGTCACGTAGGCGACCGACAGCGCACCGAAGGCCGCGCACAGCGCGCCGACCAGCGAGGTGTCGCCGTCGAACAGCCGGTTCGCGATCGGGTGCGCGAACACCGCCACCGGCACGCACACCGCGGCCAGCAACCCCAGCGAGGTGGCCGCGCCCCGGCGCAGCACCGGGCCGGTGCCCTCCTCCGCCACCACCCGGGCGGCGACCAGCCGGGTCATCTCCTGCTCGATCGGGAAGAACAGGCCGAGCCCGACCGAGAAGACCAGCGTCCACAGCACCGACACGCCCGCCATCCGGTCGGACGGCAGGGAGCGGCCGGCGGCGGCGAGTTGGATGTAGCTGGCCAGGCCCAGCACCGCGGTGCCCGCGCCGACCAGCGCGGTGCCCGGCGGCAGCACCGCGAGCAGTCGGCGGCTCAGCCGCCGGCGCCCGCCGCCCGGGCCGGTGCCCTCGCCGCCGCCCGCGCCCGCAGCGGGCGCGCGGCGGCTGCCGGTACCGGCGCCCGCGCCGGCATCCGTCCGGGACCTTCCTGCGGGCGGGTCGCGGTCGTCCTCCGCACCCGGACCCTCGGCCCCTCCCCCGCCTTCGCTGTCGGCCTCGCCCCCGTTGCCGGCCGCGGCCTCAGCCACGCTCGGCTGCCACCAGGGCGGGGAACGCATCTGCCAGCGCCGACTGCCAGTCGCGGATCGGCTCGATACCGGCCGACCGCCACCGGTCATGGCCCAGCACGCTGTACGAAGGGCGCGGCGCGGGCCGCGCGAACGCCGCGCTGGTGGTGGGCCGGACCCGCTCCGGGTCGGCGCCGAGCAGCCGGAAGATCTCCCGGGTGAAGTCGAACCAGGTCGTCTCGCCCGCGCTGGTGCCGTGGTAGACGCCGGCCGGCGCGTCCCCGGCGAGCGCGGCCACACCGAGCCGGACCAGCCGGTCGGCGAGGTCCGCGGTCCAGGTGGGCTGCCCGCGCTGGTCGTCCACCACGTCGAGGGTGTCCTTGACGCCCTCCAGCCGGATCATCGTGCGGACGAAGTTGCCGCGCGCCGCTCCGTACAGCCACGCGGTACGCACCACGTAGCCGTCGTCGGGGAGGATGTCGAGCACCGCCCGCTCGCCGGCCAGCTTGGTGCGCCCGTAGGCGCCGCGCGGGCCGGTGGGCGCGTCCTCGGCGTACGGACTGCCCGCGTCGCCGGCGAAGACGTAGTCCGTGGAGACCTGGATCATCTTCGCGCCGGCCTTCGCACACGCCTCGGCGAGGTACCGCGGCCCGTCGCCGTTGATCCGCGCGGCGTCGGCCTCGCGGCTCTCCGCGTCGTCGACCCCGGTCCAGGCCGCGCAGTTGACGACCAGGACCGGCTGGTGCTCGGCGACGGCGGCGGCGACCGCCTCGGGGTCGGTGATGTCCAGGGCCGTACTGCCCAGGGCCACCACCGCCGTGTCCGGCTCGGTGCGCAGCCGGACCAGCAGGTCCTGGCCCAGCATCCCGGCGGCGCCGGTCACCAGCCAGGTCGCGTTCGGCGGTTTCACAGTGCGGCGCGCTCCTTCAGCGGCTCCCACCAGGCCCGGTTGTCCCGGTACCAGGCGACGGTCTCGGCCAGGCCGGTCGCGAAGTCCTTGCGCGGCTCGTAGCCCAGCTCGGTACGGATCTTGCTGCAGTCCACCGAGTAGCGGCGGTCGTGGCCCTTGCGGTCCTCGACGTACGCCACGCTGTCCCAGCCGGCGCCGCAGGCCTCCAGCAGCAGGCCGGTCAGCTCCTTGTTGGACAGCTCGGTGCCCCCACCGATGTTGTAGACCTCTCCGGGGCGGCCGAGGTTCCGTACCAGGTCGATTCCCTGGACGTGGTCGTCGATGTGCAGCCAGTCCCGGACGTTGCCGCCGTCGCCGTAGAGCGGGACCTTGCCGCCGTCCAGCAGGTTGGTGATGAACAGCGGGATGACCTTCTCCGGGAAGTGGTGGTGCCCGTAGTTGTTGGAGCAGCGGGTCACCCGCACGTCGAGGCCGTGGGTGCGGTGGTAGGCGAGCGCGATCAGGTCGCTGGACGCCTTGGCCGCGGAGTACGGCGAGTTCGGCTGCAGCGGGTCGGTCTCGGGCCAGGAGCCCTCGGAGATCGAGCCGTACACCTCGTCGGTGGAGATGTGCACGAACGTCTTCACGTCGTTGCGCAGCGCGCCATCCAGCAGGGTCTGGGTGCCGGCCACGTTGGTGGTGATGAACTCGGTGGCGCCCAGGATCGAGCGGTCGACGTGCGACTCGGCGGCGAAGTGCACCACCTGGTCGTGCTCGGCGAGCAGCTTGTCGACCACTGCCGCGTCGCAGATGTCGCCCTGCACGAAGCGGAAGCCCGGGTGCTGCCGGACCTCGTCGAGGTTGGCCGGGTTGCCCGCGTAGGTGAGCTTGTCCAGGACGGTGATCTCGACATCGCCGGGCCCGGTCGGGCCGAGCAGGGTACGGACGTAGTGGGAGCCGATGAAGCCGGCCCCGCCGGTCACCAGTATGCGGTCGGTCATGACGAGATCTGCACCTTGCTGTGATCGCCGAGCACCAGCCGGTGCGCGGCAGGGTTACGGGGGGCCGGGGTCACCTCGACGTTGCGCCCGATGAGGGACGCCTCGACCCGGCGGACGCCGGTCAGCGAGGAGTCGCGCAGCACTATCGAGTACTCGATCTCGCTGTCCTCGATCCGGCAGTTCTCCGACACGGAGGTGTACGGGCCGACGTAGGAGTCGCCCACCACCGCGTCCTTGCCGATGATGACCGGGCCGACGATCCGGCTGCCGGTCACCCGCGCGCCGGCCTCGATCCTCACCCGGCCGATGATCTCGCTCTCCGCGTCGACCTCGCCGAGGACGACCGGCTCCAGCGTGTCGAGCACCGACCGGTTGACCTCCAGCATGTCGGTGACGTTGCCGGTGTCCTTCCAGTAGCCGGAGATCGTGGTGGAGCGCACGTCGCGCTTCTCGTCGATCAGCCACTGGAGGGCGTGGGTGATCTCCAACTCGCCGCGCCAGGACGGCTTGATGGAGCGCACCGCCTCGTGGACGGCCGGCGTGAAGAGGTAGACACCGACCAGCGCCAGGTCGCTCTTGGGCTGTTTCGGCTTCTCCTCCAGGTTCTTCACCCGGCCCTGCGCGTCGAGTTCGGCGACGCCGAAGGAGGTCGGGTTCGGCACCTTCGTGAGCAGGATCTGCGCCTCGGGGCGCTGCGCGCGGAACTCCTCGACGAGGCCGGTGATGCCGCCGACGATGAAGTTGTCGCCGAGGTACATCACGAAGTCGTCCTCGCCGAGGAATTCGCGCGCGATCAGCACCGCGTGCGCCAGCCCGAGGGGCGCCTCCTGCGGGATGTACGTGACGTTGATGCCGAGGGCGGAGCCGTCGCCGACCGCCTCCTTGATCTCCCCGGCGGTGTCGCCGACGATGATGCCCACCTCGGTGATGCCGGCGTCGGCGATGGCCTCCAGCCCGTAGAAGAGCACCGGCTTGTTGGCCACCGGCACGAGCTGCTTGGCCGAGGTGTGGGTGATCGGTCGGAGGCGGGTTCCCGCCCCTCCGGAGAGCACAAGTGCTTTCACGTTACGTGTCCCATGCAGATGGATTCAGGGGGCGGTCACTGCGGGCCGCGACCCGCGCCCCCGGCTTGGAGCATACCCGGGCTTCACCCCGCGTTTCTCTCCTGGACATCCGCGGCCAGCTCGTCCTCGGCGCGCCGTTCCGGAGCCGCCTGCTCCATTTCAGCCCGTGCCTGGGCGCTCGTCTCCTGCAACGGGTCGATCTCACCCGACTGGCCCAACGCGGCCTGCTGGATGAGCCGGACGTCCGCCTTGTGCGCGAGTTCCCGCACGGCCTGCGAGAACCGCTCGATGGAGCTGGGGTGGTCGGGACCGAGCAGGTACTGCTTGATCTCCCGGCGCGGGCCGGTCAGCGGGTCGCGCTCGGGGGCGACCACGGCCGCCACCAGCTCGCCGACCCGGCTTGCCGAGTTGCCCAGGACGAGGGCGGCGCGGGCGGCGGTGTTCTGCCGCTTGAACTCCTCCTCGCCCAGCTCGGCCGAATCGGTGATGGCGTACGGCTTGCCGGTCGCCACGAAGTCCGAGACGACGCTGGAGATGTCCGAGACCATCGCGTCGGACTCGTTGAAGCACTCGTACAGGTGCGGCATCGGGCCGGTGACGACCTTGTGCTCCCACGAGCTCAGCGACTTCCAGTACGCGGCGTTCCACCGGGCGCGCAGCGCGGCCAGCCGCGCGGTCAGCTCCGGGTCGGTGATCGAGTCGCGGGACATTATCGCCATGTCCCCCTCGGTGGAGGTCGCCTCGGAAACCAGCGAGTCCAACTCGGCCTGGATAGCGGCGAGTTCGGTACGCGCGGCGGCCTGCGCCGCCTTGCCCTCGGCGATCCGCGCGGACCACGCCGGGTCCGCGGCGCGCTCGGCGTTCGCCTTGACCAGCACGGCGACGACCTTGTCGTGGGCCTTCTTCGCCTTCGGGTTCACGGTGCCGGTGAAGGGGTGCGGCTTGTACAGCACCCGGACCGGGGTCGCGGACTTCACCAGGCCGCGCACGATGTTCGCGCCGGCCAGCATCAGCGAGGTGTTGCCGGGCTCGTCGGTCCAGCCCTCCCAGGTCGGCGCGTACAGCACGGTCGGGACGCCGCTGGCGGCCGCGCCGTCCCAGGCGGCGATCCCGGCGAGCTGCGGACGGCCCACCTCGACCACGTCCTCGTCGCGCACGCCGACGTCGGCCAGCGCGTACCGGTCGCGACCCGCCTTGCCGGCCGTCCACACCTCGTCGTACGCCTTGCTGAACGGGTTGATGCTGGCGACCTTGTCGCTGTCGCCGTGGCCGACGAAGACGTGCTTCATGCTCGGCACCCGCAGCAGGTGGATGTTCTTGCCGACGTTCGCCGGGTACAGCGCCACCCGCACGGTCGACAGGTCCATGTTCATCAGGTGCACCGCGCCGGGCACGCACAGCACCGGCACCGCGGTGTCGGCGAGCTGCAGCAGGATCGCCCGCTCGCGCAGGATCACCAGCGGCCGCTCGTCGCCCTTCAGGTCCGCCATCGTGTCCAGCCACATGTTGACCTGGTACGCGGAGTCGGCGGAGCCGGAGAAGTACAGCACCGTCGTCGGCCGGTAGGCCCGCAGCCAGGTGTCCATGAACGCCAGCGCGTCGTCGGTCTGCGCCGGCAGCCTGCGGCGGGTGAGGTACGGCGCCAGGGCCAGCGTGTAGACGATGCCCAGGCCGAGGGTCAGCGCGGCGCCGAGGTAGACGAACGCCATGTGCCCGGCCTTCGCGTAGACCAGGAATCCGGCCATCGCGAACACGTCGAGGTGCAGCATCTTCTCCGCGGACCGCGAGGTCAGCACGGACGGCGGGGCGCTGGTGATGCGCAGGCCGCCCAGGTCGATGTTGCGGGTGCCGAACGGCAGCTTCCGGCGGTTGCGGATCAGCGTGACCAGGGCCGAGTGCGGCGCCTGCATGCCGTAGAAGACCAGGAAGCAGACGATGGCCGCGGAGAACGCGCGGTTGTTGGCGAGGTTCAGCTGGGCCATCAGCAGCACCAGGGTCAGCTCGCGCAGCAGGAAGCGCAGCGACAGCCCGGCGCGGGCCTTGCCGAGCCGGTTGATCAGGTACGAGCGGCGCTGGTGCAGGAACCAGTCCGCCACGTAGCTGACCACGGCGACCGCCACGAAGAACCACAGGCTCGGCAGCAGTGCGGCGATCACCAGGCACGGATAGCTGAGGAGCATGAGCAGCGCCGCGGCGAGTTCGCCGCCGGACGCCACACGGGCCATGCGAATGGCTTTTGAGATCACGGGGTGACTGCTCCAGTGCGATGTCGAGTGAGACGTCGAATGTGAATGCGAGGGGCGGAGAGTCCTCGCCGGGAGGGGCCGGTCGCCGGGCGCCGGGGTCCCTCCACAACGGACGAAGTCCCTGGGCGCACCGTGTCACGCGGGCCCAAGGACTGTCGATCCGATCGTGCCACGGTTACTGCTCGTCCTCCCCCTGGGCGAGGACGTGTGCCAGCGCGCGCTCGATTCCCGAGGCACCGGACAGGCCGTGCATCGGATCCTGCTGGCGGACGTCGATGACGTGCCCGGTGAGGGTGGACAGCAGGACGTCGAGCGAGGTGCGGGCGACCGCCTCCGAGGAGAGCAGGGAGCCGGCCGGTTCCTGGCCGAACGCCTTGGTGCGCATCGGGGTGGCGGTCCGCTCGGGGTTGACGCAGTTGACCCGGATGCCGTCGCCGGCCCACTCGTCGGCCAGTGCCTGGGTGAGATTCACCATGGCGGCCTTGGTGGAGGAGTACAGGCTGTACTCGGCCCGGCCCCGGGTGTAACTGCTGGAGGTGTAGAGCAGGAGCTGGCCGCGGGTCTCGGCGAGGTACTTGTGGGAGGCGCGGGCGATCTGCACCGGGGCCAGGTAGTTGACCCGCAGCGCCTCCTCGATGGTGGCGTTGTCGGTCTCGGCGAGTCGGCCGATCCGCAGCACGCCCGCGGTGTTCACCACGTAGTCGACCCGTCCGGTCTCCGCGTAGGCCCGCGACAGCGCGTCGTCCACGTGCTCGGGGTCCTCGACGTGGGTGCCGGTGGTGGAGCGGCCCAGCGCGAAGACCTTCGCCCCGTATCCCTCGGCCATCGCCGCGATGTCGGCGCCGATGCCGTAGGAGCCGCCGAAGACCACCAGGGTCTTGTCGGCGAGCAGCTCGCGGTAGGCGGCCTCGTCGGACTGGCCGGGGGCCGCGGTGGAGGCGAGCTGGAAGAGCTTGTCGGCGATGAAGACGTCCACCGGGGTGGTCACCTTCATGTTGTGCTCGTCACCCGGGACCACGTAGATCGGCACGTCCGGCAGGTAGCGCAGCACCACCGAGCAGTCGTCGGTCGCCTGGAAGTTCGGGTCGCCGCCGGCGATCTCGTAGGCACGGCGGATGGTGGACAGCCGGAACGCCTGCGGGGTCTGTCCGCGGCGCAGCCGGGAACGGTCCGGCACCTCGGTGATGAACTCGCCGTCGCCGCCGTGGGTGCGGGTGACGATGATGGTGTCCGCGGACGGGATCGCCACGTCCACCGCTTCGTACCGCTCCAGGGCCGCCACGCAGTCGGCGATCACCCGCTGGGAGATCAGCGGGCGGACCGCGTCGTGGAACAGCACGTTGCGGTCCTGGCCGGGCTCCAGGTCCTCGCTCAGCGCGGCGATGGCCCGCTCGGTGGTCTCGTTGCGCGTCGCGCCGCCCTCGATCACCTGGCTGACCTTCTTCAGGCCGGCCTTGGTGACGATCTTCTCGACGTCCGGGACGTAGCCCGGTGCCATCAGCACGATGATGTCGTCGATCGCTTCGGACTGCTCGAAGATGGCGAGCGTGTGCTCGATCACCGCCTTGCCGGCGATCTTCAGCAGTTGCTTGGGAATCGACAACCCGACCCGCTGTCCGGTGCCGCCGGCGAGCACGACGGCGGTGGTACGGGTCTGGGCAAGGTGCTGGGACACGTGAAACCTACCTAGCGGCAACAAGAGATTACGGGGATCGTCTCACCCCCGGTAACCGTCTCGCAAGGCGGGGTTCACCGTGGTGCCCTTGCGACGACGCCCCTGGCGTGCGCGGCTTCTTCTCGCGGAAGGAGCCGCGCACACCAGGGGCGCGGGGAACTGCTCTGCGGAGCTTCGCCCGGAAGGCGCCCCCGCAGCAGGTCACCGGCGGAAAGTCCGGCGGCCACGCGGACGAGCGGCTCGGGCGAGCCCCGTCACCCCCCGAAGGGGTGGAACTCGTCGTAGGCCTCCGCCGCCTCGTCGTGCTCGGCCTGGCGGTCGCGGCGGCGCGAGGCGGCCGGACGCGGGGCGTCGAAGCGATGGTCCTCGCCGCGCCGGCCCAGCATCTCCGCGCCCGCGGCCAGCGACGGCTCCCAGTCGAAGACCACTGCCTCGTCCTCGGGGCCGATGGCGACGCCGTCCCCCGCCTTCGCACCGGCCTTGACGAGCTCGTCCTCGACGCCGAGCCGGTTGAGCCGGTCCGCGAGGTAGCCGACGGCCTCGTCGTTGGTGAAGTCGGTCTGCCGCACCCAGCGCTCGGGCTTCTCGCCGCGCACCCGGTACAGCTCGCCGTCGTACTCGACGGTGAACCCGGCATCGTCGACCGCCTGCGGCCGGATCACCACGCGGGTGGACTCCTCGGCCGGGCGCGCCGCCCGCGTCTCGGCCACGATCCCGGCCAGCGCGAACGACAGCTCCTTGAGCCCGGCGTGCGAGACCGCGGACACCTCGAAGACCTGGTAGCCGCGCGCCTCCAGCTCGGGCCTGATCATCTCCGCGAGGTCCTGCCCGTCGGGCACGTCGATCTTGTTGAGCACGACCAGCCGGGGCCGGTCCTCCAGCCCGCCGCCGTACGCCCGCAGCTCCGCCTCGATGACGTCGAGGTCGGTCACCGGGTCGCGGTCGGACTCCAGGGTCGCGGTGTCCAGCACGTGCACCAGCACCGAGCAGCGCTCGACGTGCCGCAGGAACTCCAGGCCCAGGCCGCGGCCCTGGCTCGCCCCGGGGATCAGCCCGGGCACGTCGGCGATCGTGTAGACGGTCGACCCCGCGTGGACCACGCCCAGGTTCGGCACCAGTGTGGTGAACGGGTAGTCGGCGATCTTCGGCTTGGCCGCGGACAGCACCGAGATCAGCGACGACTTCCCCGCACTCGGGTAGCCGACCAGCGCCACGTCGGCGACGGTCTTGAGCTCCAGCACGATGTCCCGGGCCTGCCCGGGCACCCCGAGCAGCGCGAACCCGGGCGCCTTGCGCCGGGCCGAGGCCAGCGCCGCGTTGCCGAGGCCGCCGCGCCCGCCCTGCCCGGCGATGTACTGCGTGCCCTGGCCCACCAGGTCGGCCAGCACGTTCCCGTGCCTGTCCTGGACCACGGTGCCGTCGGGCACCGGCAGCACCAGGTCGACGCCGTCCTTGCCGGAGCGGTTGCCGCCCTCGCCCGGCTTGCCGTTGGTCGCCTTGCGGTGCGGGCTGTGGTGGTAGTCGAGCAGGGTGGTCACGTCCTGGTCGACGACGAGGATCACGTCCCCGCCCCGGCCGCCGTTGCCGCCGTCGGGCCCGCCCAGCGGCTTGAACTTCTCCCGGTGCACGGAGGCGCAGCCGTGGCCCCCGTTACCCGCGGCGACGTGCAGTTCGACGCGGTCCACGAAGGTGGTCATGGGTGCTTCCTCCAGAACGTACGGGTGTGTCCGGCTCTCACCGGGCTTGAACGCGCCGAGGGCGGCCCCGCTTCCCGGAGTCCGGGGAAGCGGGTCCGCCCTCGAAGGTTGTCGCGGCCTGCCTCAGGCGGCCGGGACGATGTTGATCACGCGGCGACCGCGCTTCACGCCGAACTCGACCGCACCGGCCGACAGCGCGAAGAGCGTGTCGTCCTTGCCGATGCCGACGCCGGAGCCGGGGTGGAAGTGGGTGCCACGCTGGCGGATGATGATCTCACCGGCGTTGACGACCTCGCCGCCGAAGCGCTTGACGCCGAGCCGCTGAGCGTTGGAGTCGCGACCGTTCCGGGTGGACGATGCGCCCTTCTTGTGTGCCATCTCTCCTCAGTCCCTTACTTCGCAGCCGCAGCGGGGATGCCAGTGATCTTCAGCGCCGTGTACTGCTGGCGGTGACCCTGGCGACGGCGGTAACCGGTCTTGTTCTTGTAGCGCAGGATGTCGATCTTCTGGCCCTTGTGGTGGTCCACGATCTCGGCCTCGACCTTGATCCCGGCGAGCACCCACGGGTCGCTGGTGACGGCCTCGCCGTCGACGACGAGCAGCGTCGAGAGCTCGACCGCGTCGCCGACCTTGCCGGTGGGAATCCTGTCAACCTCGACGATGTCGCCGACGGCCACCTTGTGCTGGCGGCCACCACTACGCACGATCGCGTACACGCGGAACTCACTCTCTCGCTCGATTTCGAACCCCTGATGCCAGCACCCCAGTCCTGCGGCGGGGGGCCTCTCCCGAAGTGGATCCGGGAGGAATGTGCTCAGTGGAAGGCGCAGAAACGCCGAGGATCCAGGCTACGGAGTCCACCCGTCCCTGGTCAAATCCGGTCCGGGCCGGCCCGGACCGGTGCCGCGCGGTCAGCCGTGCGCGTTGCCGCCGCCGAGGTACAGCACCGCCACCCCGATGATGATCAGCGCGGCGCCCAGGGCCGTGGTGGGCGTGATCCGCTCGCCGTAGATCACCGCCCCGCCCGCGAGCGCGCCCACCGTGCCGAGGCCGGACCAGATCGCGTAGACCGGGCCGACGTCGAGGCTCTTGAGCGCCAGGGCGAGCAGCACGAAGGCGGCGACGTAGCCGACGGCCACCACCACGGAGGGCAGCGGCCGGGTGAACCCGTGCGAGCCGCGCAGCGAGAGGGTCGCCGTCACCTCGGACACGATGGCGCACGCGACCAGGACGTAGGGCATCAGCTCTCTCCCCCCGGGCCGGGGACCCGCTGTCCCGGCCCCTCCCGCGGCGCGCCGATCCGTACGCCGTTCCGCACGTGATGCCGGACACCGCTTCGTACGCCGTCCGCTAAGTGGCCCCGTACACCGTTCCGCACGCCACACCCTCCCGCTCATGGGTGCGGCCCCTTCCGAGGAAGGAGCCGCACACGACGTCCCGCGCGACGTCTCCGCTACTCCGCGGAGCTGGCCGCCTTCTTGGTGGCGGCCTTCTTCGCCGTCGCCTTCGTGGTCGTCTTCTTGGCCGCCGCCTTCTTCGTGACGGTCTTCTTGGCCGTCTTCTTGGCCGCGGCCTTCTTCGCCGGCGCCTTGCGGGTCGCCCGCTTCTTGGGCTCCGCCTCGGCCTCGGCCGCCTCCGTCTCGGTGGTCGAGGACGCGGGCTCGGCGGCCGGTACGACCACCACCGCCGCCTCCTCGGCCGCGGCGGGAGCGCCCGCCGGGGCGGTCGCCTTCCGGGTCGCACGGCGACGGGTACGCGCCGGCGGCTCGGTCGACACGACCGGCTCCGGCTCCGGCTCGGCCGCGGCCTCGGCCGGCGCGGACTCCGCGCTGACCACGACCACCGCCGCCTCCTCGGCCGCGGCGGGAGCGCCCGCTGGGGCGGTCGCCTTCCGCGTGGCACGGCGACGGGTACGCGCCGGCGGCTCGGTCGACACGACCGGCTCCGGCTCGACCGGCGTCTCGACGTCGGGCTCGCTGACCGGCACGACCACGACGGCCGGCTCGGGCTCGTGGTCGGCGGCGGCCGGGGCACCCGCGGGCGCGGTGGCCTTGCGGGCACCGCGGCGCCGGCCGCGGCCACGGGAGCCGTTCGCGGCGGCCTCCGCCTCGGCGGCGCTGCCGAACCACTCCTCCTCGGGGTCGCCGACCGCGGGCACCAGGTCCGACTCGCCGACCTCGATCGGCTCCAGCTCCGGGAGCTCGGCCTCCTCGCCCTGGGCCTCGGTCTCCACGGCCACCTCGTGCTCGTGGTCGTGCTCGCCCGCACCCGCGGCGCCGCGGCGCCGCTTGCGCTTGCCGCCGCCACCGGTGGTGGTGGCCTGGTCCATGTGGACGATGACGCCCCGGCCGTTGCAGTGCACGCACGTCTCGGAGAAGGACTCCAGCAGCCCCTGTCCGACCCTCTTGCGGGTCATCTGCACCAGGCCCAGCGAGGTGACCTCGGCCACCTGGTGCTTGGTCCGGTCCCGGCCCAGGCACTCCAGCAACCGCCGCATCACCAGGTCGCGGTTGGACTCCAGCACCATGTCGATGAAGTCGACCACGACGATGCCGCCGAGGTCGCGCAGCCGCAGCTGGCGGACGATCTCCTCGGCCGCCTCCAGGTTGTTGCGGGTGACGGTCTCCTCGAGGTTGCCGCCCTGCCCGGTGAACTTGCCGGTGTTGACGTCGACCACGACCATCGCCTCGGTCTTGTCGATCACCAGCGAACCGCCGGACGGCAGCCACACCTTGCGGTCCAGCGCCTTCAACAGCTGCTCGTCGATCCGGTAGTTGGCGAAGACGTCGACCTCCGGCGTCCACCGCGACAGCCGGTCGACCAGGTCGGGCGCCACGTGCGAGACGTACTCGTGCACGGTGGACCACGCCTCGTCGCCGCTGACGATGACCTTCGAGAAGTCCTCGTTGAAGATGTCGCGGACCACGCGCACGGTCATGTCCGGCTCGCCGTACAGCAGCGTGGGCGCGTTGCCGGTCTTGGACTTGCGGCGGATGTCCTCCCACTGCGACTGGAGCCGCTCCACGTCGCGGCGCAGCTCGTCCTCGCTGGCGCCCTCGGCGGCGGTGCGGACGATCACGCCCGCGTCCTCCGGGACGACCTTCTTCAGGATGGACTTCAGCCGGGCCCGCTCGGTGTCGGGCAGCTTGCGGCTGATGCCGGTCATCGAGCCCTCGGGCACGTAGACCAGGTACCGGCCGGGCAGCGAGACCTGGCTGGTCAGGCGGGCGCCCTTGTGGCCGATCGGGTCCTTGGTGACCTGCACGAGCACCGGCTGGCCGGACTTGAGCGCGGACTCGATCCGGCGCGGGCCGCCGGACATGCCCAGCGCCTCGAAGTTGACCTCGCCCGCGTACAGCACCGCGTTGCGGCCCTTGCCGATGTCGACGAAGGCGGCCTCCATCGACGGCAGCACGTTCTGCACCTTGCCGAGGTACACGTTGCCGACGTAGGAGGTCGACTGCTCCTTGTTCACGTAGTGCTCGACGAGGACGTTGTCCTCCAGCACGCCGATCTGGGTGCGCTCGCCGTTCTGCCGGACCACCATGACGCGCTCGACCGCCTCGCGGCGGGCCAGGAACTCGGCCTCGGTGATGATCGGCACCCGGCGCCGGCCCTGCTCGCGGCCCTCGCGGCGGCGCTGCTTCTTCGCCTCCAGGCGGGTGGAGCCCTTGATGGACTGCACCTCGTCGGAACCGGTGCCGCCCTCGTAACGGGAGCGCGGCTCGCGGACCTTGGTGACGGTGCGCTCGGGGTCGTCGGACCCGGCGGCGGTGTCGTCGCCACCGTCCGAGCCGCGGCGGCGACGACGGCGGCGACGACGGCTGCTGGACGACGAGCCGCCCTGCCCCTCGTCGTGCTCGTGGTCGTCCTCGCCCGCGGCGCCCTCGTCCTCGTCGTGGCCCTCGGCGGACTCGTCGGACTCCTCGTCGGAGCCGCCGTCCTCGTGGTCCTGGTCACCGGACTCGCCCCGGCGACGGCGGCGGCCGCCACGGCGGCGACGGCGGGACGGGCGGTCCTCGTCGTGCTCCGACTCGGCCCCGTCGTGGTCCTCCGCCTCGTCGCCTTCGTCGGCGCCCTCGTCGGTGTCCTGCGCGGACTCGACCTCGGGCTCGTCGGCGGCGACGGCCGGCGACTGCTCGGGGGCGCTGCCGCGGCGACGGCGGCGACGGCGCGGGGTGTGGTCCTCGTCGGCCTCGGTGTCCGCCTCCGCCTCGGCGGCGGGGGCCTCGGCCTCGGCCGGTGCCTGCTCGGCGGCGTCGGGTGCCTGGAACACAGGCGGCTGGAAGACCGCCACGGCCGGGCGGGTGGCACGGCGGCGGCCGCGGGTGGGCGCGGGCTCGTCCGCCGCGGGCTCCTGCGCGGCGGCCGGCTCGGCCTCCTCGGTACGCACCTCGATCGCGATGGAGTCGACGGGGATGCCGAAGGCGGCGGCGAGGGCTTCGGCGGCCTCCGCGGTCGCGTCGGCCACGGTCTCGCCGTAGCCGCGGATCTCGTAGGCGTCGTCGATCTCGACGCCCCAGCCGTCGCCGTCGCGCAACGCGCGGCCGGTGTACGGGTGGTGGCCGGACGCGTCCTCCCGGGGCGCGAGCGCGCCCGGCTTCAGCCGGCGCAGGCCGTCACCCGCGGAGAAGGTCGGTACGGCGGCGCCCTTGCGGCCCCGGCGGCGCGAACGGCCGCTCTGCGGCTCCTCGGCGGCGGGGGCCCGCGCGGCTTCAGCAGCCGGTGTCTCGGCGGCAGGCGCGGCCGGCTCCTCGGCCGGGGCGGGGGCGGCAGTCTTACGGGTGGCCCGGCGACGGGTACGCGCAGGCGCCTCCTCCGCAGCCGGAGCCGCCTCCTCAGCGGCAGGCGCGGCCTCGGCGACCGGAGCCGCCTCTTCGGCAGCCGCGGGCGAACCGGCAGGAGCCGTCGCCTTACGGGTCGCACGGCGCCGGGTACGCGCGGGTGCCTCCTCCGCGGCGGGCGCGGGCTCTTCCGCGGCCGGAGTCTCGGCGGCAGGCGCGGCCGGCTCCTCGGCCGGTGCCGGCGCGGCAGTCTTACGGGTGGCCCGGCGACGGGTGCGCGCAGGCGCCTCCTCCGCAGCCGGAGCCGCCTCCTCAGCGGCAGGCGCGGCCTCGGCAGCCGGAGCCGCCTCTTCGGCAGCCGCGGGCGAACCGGCAGGAGCCGTCGCCTTACGGGTCGCACGACGGCGCGGGCGCGCCGGTGCCTCCTCCTCCGCGGCGGGCGCGGGCTCTGCCGCGGCCGGAGTCTCGGCGGCAGGCGCGGGCGAACCGGCAGGAGCCGTCGCCTTACGGGTGGCCCGGCGACGCGGACGCGCCGGTGCCTCCTCCTCCGCGGCGGGGGCGGCCTCGGCGGCCGGGGTCTCGGCTGCCGGGGCGGCGGCCGCGGTCTTGCGGGTGGCACGCCGCCGGGGGGCGGCCGGGGCCGCGTCCTCGGTGGCGGAGGTGCCTGCGGCGTCCCCGGTGTCAGTGCTGCCGGTGTCCGCGGCGGGCGGGCCCGCCGGGCGGGACGCGGCGCGACGGCGGCGGCGGGGTGCCGCGCTCTCGTCGGCCGCGGCGCCGGATGTGGTGTCCGGGTTCGAACCCGGGGTGGTCTCGTCGTTGTCGGGCATTCGGGCATTGCTCCCGTCGTGCCCCCGGGCGCCGCGCCGGTGGTTCCGGGGCCGGCGGGCCGCTTGGATCGCGGTGGCCGGCCTCCGGGGGCGTGGGCGCCGCACGGGGGCTGCTGTGTCGCTCATCGGCCCGCCCCTGCGGGGGGCCGACGAAAGTCTCGTGTGGTCAGCGTCGCCGGACCCGGGTGGCTCCCTGGTGCGTCGGCAACGCGTCGACGCCGTACCTAGGCGGAACCGGCAGGTACCGCCACGGCGTCGCGATCTGGCGCGAGCGGGTCGGTGACCGTGCCGGACTCCTCGTCGAGCGGCCCCTGCGCCAGCCTGGTCACCGCTGCGGGGACCGGCGGCGCGAGGTCGGCCGTCGCGTGGAGGCCGGACAGTACGTCGTCGGGTCGCACGGCAGGTGTCAGGTGTCGCACAACCAGCCGCAGTATCGCACAGGCATCGCCATCCGGCGCGCCTGCACCCTTTTCTGCCGCGCCCGTGTCCGTCGCGCCGCCCACCGCGTCAGCGGCGGGGACGACGTCGAACCGCGCGACGGCGGCCCGGCAGTCGAAGGTACGGACGCCGTTCTTGGTGCCGCGCTGTACTTCCACGGTCTCGGCGGCGAGGAACGCGGCGACGGCCCGGCGGGCCTCCTCCGGTTCGACCCCGTCGAGCCGGATCTGCCACACCGACGCCTCCAGCCGGTCGGCCAGGCCCGAGGTACGGGCGTCGACCGCCTCGATCACGTCGAGACCGGTGGGCAGGGACGCGTCCAGCAGCAGCCTCAGCTGCTCGGGGTCGCGCGGCGCGGCGAGCGCGATCTCCAGGTACTCCGCCTCGCTGCCGACGCCCGTGGGCGCGGCGTTCGCGTACGACACCTTGGGATGCGGGGTGAACCCGGCGGAGTACGCCATCGGCACGTCGGCGCGGCGAAGCGCCCGCTCAAAGGCGCGCTGGAAGTCTCGGTGGCTGGTGAACCGGAGGCGGCCGCGCTTGGTGTACCGCAGGCGGATGCGCTGCACCGCCGGTGCCGGCGGCGGGCCCTCGGGCTGTCGCTTGCCCAGTGTCGCTCAGTCCTTCATGTCGCATGTGGTGCCGCTCGCCCGCGTGCCTCTCGGAAGCACCCGGACGTTTTACCCCACCAAGGTTACGCCGAGCGCCGGGAGCCACGCGCCGCGCGCGATGCGCCCTGTGGACGGGCGGGCCGTGTCCCGGCGCCGCGGCCAGGGTTCGCCGAGGCCACGCCGGGTATGGGGTGAAATGTGCAGATATCAGGAGTCGGCCCACATGCCCCCGTCCCCACCGCCGTCGGAATCCCCGGCCGTACGACAGCGGTCGGGCACTGCCGCACGGCCGCCGCACCGGCGAGGTGACCCGATCATGACCATCGTGATAGCCCTCGCCGTGATCGCCGTGGTGGCCGTCGGCGGCGTGTGGCTGCTGCGCAAGCAGGCCTCCGAGCAGCGGGAGGGCGAGCCGAGGCCGCTGGTCGAGGACGGCCCGCCGCCCAGCGCGGAGGACCGCGACGCCCCGCACCCCGCACCCGACCGCCCCTGGCGTGACGACCCCCTGGACCGCCCGGGCGACGACGGCCTGCGGAGCCACGACCTGCCCCACTCCGCCGACCCGGACGTGGTGCCCGCCACCCCCGTGCACGCCGCGCCGGAGCAGGAACGCCAGGCGTGAGCAGGGCCTCCGGCGGCGTCGGCGTGCCGCCCACCGGGCGGACGCGCTCCGCCGCGGCGGAGGAGGCGCCGGTGCGGCTGGCGCTGAGCCCGCCGGGCAGCGGACCCCGCCTGATCGACGGCGTCTGGTGGCCGCGTTCGCACGACCTCGGCACATCCCTGCCCGGCCTGCTGGCCGCCCTGGAGGAGCGCTGGCCCGGCGTCACCCGCGTCACCGTGGACCGCTCGGCGTGGGGTCCCTGGCCGGACTCCCTGCTGATGCCCGACGGCCGCACCGTGCGCGTCACCCGCTCCCCGGCCGCCCGCGACCGCGGGACGATCCGCCTGCTCTCCTACGGTGTCGGGCGCTGCGACCTGCGGGTCGTCCCCCCGGAAGCGGACCCCGCCGATGCCCGCCGTCCGATGGCCGCGAACCGCGCCGGTTCACGCCCTCCCGCGGCCCCGTCGAGGCGCCGGACCGAGGAGTAAGGTCGGGAGAAACGAGGGTTTTTCGTCCGCTTTCTCCCGTATTCCCCCGCGTTCCAGCCACCCTCGTTCGTGCCGACCCCGGCACTCGCACCAGCCGAGGAAGTGACCGACATGGTCGCCTTGATCACGGCCCTGGTGGCCGTCGTCGTCATCGCGCTGATCCTGCTCGCGATGAGCGTGCGCAACGTCCAGCAGTACGAGAAGGGCGTGGTGTTCCGGTTCGGCCGGCTGCTGCCGGACATCCGCAGTCCCGGCCTGCGGCTGATCCGCCCGGTCGGCGACCGGATGCGGAAGGTGTCGATCCAGACCGAGGTGCTCGGGGTGTCGCCGCAGGGCGCCATCACCGCCGACAACGTGACGCTGACCGTCGACGCGGTCGTCTACTTCCGGGTGATCGACCCGGTCAAGGCGCTCGTCAACGTGCACAACTACCCCGCCGCGGTCTCGCAGATCGCCCAGACCTCGCTGCGTTCGGTGATCGGCCGCGCCGACCTCGACACGCTGCTGTCCGACCGCGACCACGTGAACGCGGAGCTGAAGAAGGTCATGGACGCCCCCACCGAGGGACCGTGGGGGCTGCGCATCGAGCGGGTGGAGATCAAGGACATCGCGCTGCCGGAGTCGATGATGCGCTCGATGTCCAAGCAGGCCGAGGCGGAACGTGAGCGGCGCGCCCGCGTCATCGCCGCCGACGGCGAGTTCCAGGCGTCCCAGCGCCTCGCCGACGCGGCCTCCACCATGGCCGACACCCCCGGCGCCCTCCAACTGCGGCTGCTGCAGACCGTGGTGGACGTCTCCGCCGAGAAGAACAGCACCCTCGTGATGCCGTTCCCGGTCGAACTGCTCCGGTTCTTCGAGCGGTTCACCGACGGGTCCGGGCAGGTCGACGGGTCCGGTCCGGAGTCCGGCCAGGAGCCCTCCCGGCAGTCCGGGGGGTCCGGCGGGACCCAGGGTCCGCCGGAGCCCGGGCGGCCCGGACCGCCCGACAGGGGCCGACCCGCGGATCCGGAGCGGATCGCCGCGGCGCTGCCGGAGGTGCTCGTTCCGCCGGTCGACGGGGCCACCGGGTCCACCCGGCGCGGCTGACCGTACGCCCGGCGCGGCTGCCGGGTCCGCCGTCAGGGGCGGGCCCGGCAGCCGCTGGTCAGACCCCGACCGGCGCGGCGCCGGCCGCCGTGTCCGCGTCCGGTCCCGCGTCCGGGTCGGCACCCGACAGGTACTCCTCCGAGATCTCCTTCGGCCCGAACGGCCAGACCTTCTCGTAGCGGGACCACAGCGCGAACGCGACGAGCCCGAGCGCCACCCACGCCAGCGACCACTCGATGGGATGGCGTCCGGGCGAGTTCTTGTCCGCGTACCCGTAGATGACCAGCCAGCCGACCAGCGCGACGATCGCCGGGACCGGGTAGAGCCAGATCCGGTACGGGCGGCGCAGGCCGGGCTGGCGGCGGCGCAGGACGCCGACCGCGAGGATCTGGGCGAGCGCCTGGACGATCACCATCACCGTGGTGAGCAACTGGATCAGCGTCTGGAGGTCGGTGTGCCGGCCGATCAGGAAACCGCCCGCGGTGACCACGCCCATGGTGGCCAGCCCCCACACCGGAAAGCGGTGCCGCTCGTGCAGCCGGCCGTAGGGCCGGAAGAACACCCGCTCGCGCGCGGCGTCGTACGGCACCCGGGAGCCGCCGAGCAGGCCGGTGAAGACCGAGGCGAAGGCCGTGATCAGGATGAGCACGGTGACGGTGTCGGCCGCACCCTTGCCCCAGGTCTTCTCCAGCACCGCGGAGGCGACCGAGGTGGAGGCGATGTCGTGCGGGTCGGTCATCCGGTGCCAGTCGATGACCCCGAGGGTGCCGATCTGGAGCAGGAGGTAGATCGCCATGATGCCGACGATCGAGAAGATGATGGAGCGCGGCAGCACCCGGCCCGGCTTCCTGATCTCGGCGCCCATGTAGGCGGTCGTGTTGTAGCCGAGGTAGTCGTAGATGCCGATGGTCAGGCCGCCGGCGAAGCCGGTCCAGAAGTGGCCGGTGGTCAGCGCGAAGGCGTGCGCGGGATAGGTGAAGGCCAGGTGCCCGGAGAAGTCCGTGGCCGCGGCGACGATCACCAGCAGCACCGACACGATCATCACCGCCCACATCACGGCGGTGATCCTGGCGATGTGCTCGATGCCGCGCCACAGCAGGCCGATCACCAGCACGATCATCGCGAGCCCGATCAGGTCGCCGGTGGTCTTCCCCATGTGCGGCGCGAGGTACCCGAGGTACTGCACGAAGCCGACCACGCCGGTCGACATGATCAGCGGGATGAAGAGCATCGCCGTCCACACGAACAGGAACGGCATCAGCCTGCCGCTGCGGTACTGGAACGCCTGCCGCAGGTAGACGTAACTGCCGCCGGAGCCCGGCATCGACGCGCCCAGCTCCGCCCACACCAGGCCGTCGGCGAGCGCGAGCACGGCGCCGGCCACGAAGCCGATCACCGCCTGCGGACCGCCGAACGCGCCGACCATCAGCGGGATCGTGACGAACGGCCCGATGCCGCACATCTGGCTCATGTTGATCGCGGTGGCCTGGAAGGGGCCGATGCGGCGGACGAAGCCGCCGGCGGCGGACGGGGGGCTGCCGGACATGGGGGCTCCCTGAACTGGTCGGATCACAGGCGTGGCTGGGGCGCGTTCAAGTTAAGTTCCTTTACTAATAGCGTCAAGGGGGTGCGCGACCCGGGCTTCCGGCCGCCTGCCCGCGCCATGGGCGACAATGCGGACCATGAGCAGCAGCGACGGAGGTGGCGAACAGCCCTGGAACCAGCAGCGGCTGCGCAGCTCCAACGAACGCCTGCTGCTGGAGCGGTTGCGGGCCGCCCCCGCCTCGCGCGCCCAACTCGCCCGCGCCACCGGCCTGTCCAAGCCCACCGTCTCCAGCGCGCTGGCCGCCCTGGAGACGGCCGGGCTGGTCCGCGAGGCGGGCCACCATATCCCCGAGCGCGGTCGCGCCGCCGTGCTCTACTCCCCCGACCCGTCGGCCGGTTACGCCCTCGGCATCGACATCGGCCGCACCTGGCTGCGGGTGGCGCTCGCCGACCTCGACGGCGTGGTGGTCGCGCGCGGCGACGTCCGCAACCGGGCCCGCTCCTCCGCCGCGATGGCCGACCTGGTGGTGGCCACCGCGCACCAGGTGGTCGCCGGCTCGGCGGTGCCCGCGGCCAAGGTGGTGCACGCCGTGGTCGGCACCCCCGGGGTCTACGACCCGGCCGCCCGGCGGGTGCGCTACGCCCAGCACCTGCCCGGCTGGGGCCGCGCCGGGCTCTTCGACCGGATGCGGGACGAACTCGGCGTCCCGCTCGCCGTCCACAACGACGCCAACCTCGCCGCCGTCGGCGAGCACTCCTTCGGTGTCGGCGCCGGCAGCCGGCTGTTCGTCTACGTGATGATCGGCACCGGGCTCGGGATGGGGATCGTCGCCGACGGCCGGCCCTTCACCGGGGCGAGCGGCGCCGCCGGGGAGATCGGCTTCCTGCCCTGGCCCGGGCGCGAACCCGGCACCCTGGAGGACACCGTCTCCGCCGACGCCGTGGTCCGCGCCGCCCGCGCCCTCGGCATGACCGGCACGCTCACCGCCAAGTCCGTGTTCGCCGCCGCCCGTTCCGGCCACCCCGCGGCGGTCGCCGCGGTCCGCCAGGAGGGCGAGCGGCTCGCGCACACCGTCGCCGCCGTCGCCGCCGTCCTGGACCCCGAACTCGTCGTGCTCGGCGGCGGCGTCGGCCACAGCGCCGACCTGCTGCTCACCACCGTCGGCGACACGCTGCGCCGGCTCACCCCGCTGCGCCCGAGGGTCGCGGCCAGCGCGCTCGGCGAGGACGCGGTGGTGCTCGGCGCGGTCGCGACCGCGCTCGACACCGCGCGGGACGTGGTCTTCGCGCAGCGCGGCTGACCCGTCCCGCAGGGGCCGCGGCGGACCCCGACACACGTGATGCGGCCCCGGACGGTGTCCGGGGCCGCATCACGGTCCGACGAGGGGTCAGCGGGCCGCGGCGACGGCCCGCCCCGCGGGGCTCATGACGTGCCGGCCCCGCCGCCCGCGGAGTTGGTGACCGTCAGGGGCAGGAGCTTGCGGCCGGTCGGGCCGATCTGGATGTCCAGGTCCAGCTGCGGGCAGACCCCGCAGTCGAAGCAGGGGGTCCAGCGGCAGTCGTCGACCTCGGTCTCGTCGAGGGCGTCCTGCCAGTCCTCCCACAGCCAGTCCTTGTCCAGCCCTGAGTCGAGGTGGTCCCAGGGCAGGACCTCCTCAGCGGTGCGCTCCCGGGTGGTGTACCAGGCGAGGTCGAGGTCGTACGCGGGCAGCGCGGCCTCGCAGGCCCGCAGCCAGCGGTCGTACGAGAAGTGCTCGCGCCAGCCGTCGAAGCGGCCGCCGTCGGCGTAGACCGCGCGGATGACGGCGCCGACCCGGCGGTCGCCGCGCGAGAGCAGGCCCTCGATGATGCCGGGCTTGCCGTCGTGGTACCGGAACCCGATGTTGCGGCCGTACTTCTTGTCGGCGCGGATCGCGTCGCGGAGCTTCTCCAGGCGGGCGTCGGTCTCGTCGACACCGAGTTGCGGCGCCCACTGGAACGGGGTGTGCGGCTTGGGCACGAACCCGCCGATGGAGACCGTGCAGCGGATGTCGTTCTGCCCGGTGACCTCGCGGCCCTTGGCGATCACCTTGCGCGCCATGTCCGCGATCTGGAGGACGTCCTCGTCGGTCTCGGTGGGCAGCCCGCACATGAAGTAGAGCTTCACCTGGCGCCAGCCGTTGCCGTAGGCGGTGGCGACGGTGCGGATCAGGTCCTCCTCGGAGACCATCTTGTTGATCACCTTGCGGATGCGCTCGGAGCCGCCCTCGGGAGCGAAGGTGAGGCCCGAGCGGCGCCCGTTGCGGGTCAGCTCGTTGGCGAGGTCGATGTTGAACGCGTCGACCCGGGTGGAGGGCAGCGACAGCCCGATCTTGTCGTCCTCGTAGCGGTCGGCGAGGCCCTTGGCGATGTCGGCGATCTCGGTGTGGTCGGCGGAGGACAGCGACAGCAGGCCGACCTCCTCGAAGCCGGTCGCCTTCAGGCCCTTCTCGACCATCTCGCCGATGCCGGTGATGGACCGCTCGCGCACCGGGCGGGTGATCATCCCCGCCTGGCAGAAGCGGCAACCGCGCGTGCAGCCGCGGAAGATCTCCACCGACATCCGCTCGTGCACGGTCTCGGCGAGCGGGACCAGCGGCTGCTTCGGGTACGGCCACTCGTCGAGGTCCATCACGGTGTGCTTCGACACCCGCCACGGCACGCCCGAACGGTTCGGCACGATCCGGGAGATCCGGCCGTCGGGCAGGTACTCCACGTCGTAGAAGCGCGGGACGTACACCCCGCCGGTCCGGGCCAGCCGCAGCAGGATCTCGTCCCGCCCGCCGGGCCGGCCCTCGGCCTTCCACGCCCGGATCAGCTCGGTGACGGTCAGCACCGCCTGCTCGCCGTCGCCGATCACCGCCGCGTCGATGAAGTCGGCGATCGGCTCGGGGTTGAAGGCGGCGTGCCCGCCGGCCAGCACGATCGGGTCGTCCAGGGTGCGCTCGGCGGCGTCCAGCGGAATGCCGGCGAGATCGAGCGCGGCCAGCATGTTCGTGTAGCCCAGCTCCGTGGAGAAGCTGAGGCCGAAGACGTCGAACGCGCGTACCGGGCGGTGGCCGTCGACGGTGAACTGCGGCACGCCGTGCTCGCGCATCAGCGCTTCCAGGTCCGGCCAGACGCTGTAGGTGCGCTCGGCGAGCACGCCGTCGCGCTCGTTGAGCACCTCGTAGAGGATCATGACGCCCTGGTTGGGCAGGCCGACCTCGTACGCGTCCGGATACATCAGCGCCCACCGCACCTCGGCGGCGTCCCAGTCCTTGACGGTGGAGTTCAGCTCACCGCCGACGTACTGGATCGGCTTCTGTACGTGCGGGAGCAGCGCTTCCAGGCGCGGGAAGACCGACTCGACAGGCATCTCGGCGACTTTCGTGTGTCCTGATCTTGCGGGCGCCCCGGCGGCACGGCCGTCCGGGGGGAAGGTGACCCTCAACAGTACCCGAGGTGCGGAGGGCGCCCGGCCGCCCCGCCTCGGGCAGCTGTGCCCACGCGCGCGGGGTGCGGACTCCCGCCGTCAGCCCTCGCGTTCCGCCGCGGCCCACGCCTCGGGCAGCCGGGCCTCCGTCTCCGCGGCGATCTCCCGTTCGGCCCGCACGACCGCCTCGTACGGTGCCGGGTCCTCCCCCGCCGCCTCGGCCCGGCCGCGCAGCCGGGCGACCGCGGCCCGGCACATCACGCTGTCCTGGTGCTCGCCCAGCAGCTGCTGCACCGCCTTCATCCGCGCGGTGTACGCGGCCGCCGGCGCGCCGAGCACCGGCTGGGCCGCCTCGCCGGAGTAACGGGCCCGCTTGGCGTCCTTGCGCGCCTCGTGCAGCGCGACGTCCCGCTCCCGGCCGGGCGGCAGCGCGAGCGCGGCGCGTACTGCCCCGCCCAGCCGTTTCCGGTTCCGCCGGACGGTGGCGGCGACCGCCTCGGCCGCGGGGTCGGCGGCGCCCGGCAGGTACGGCGGCTCGGCCAGCAGCAGGTCGAAGGCGTCCAGCAGCGCGAAGTAGCGGGCGCTGTCGAGGGCGCGGACGACGGCGGCGTGCGCGGTGCCCGCGTGCGGGTCGGCTCCCACCGGCAGTTCGGTGTGCACCCGGCGGCGCAGCGCGTCCACGCCTGGGCCCGGTTCGAGGTCGGCCAGGCGCCGGTCGAGGCGGGCGGCAAGTACCTCGCGGTCGCGCTCGGCGCCGAGGATCTCGGCGAGCCACTTCAGCTCGCCGCCGAGCGGGTCGGTGACGCCGCGGTCCACGACGTGCCCGAAGCTCTTCAGCGCGGAGCGGGCCCGGCGGGTGGCGACGCGCATCCGGTGCACCGCGTCCTCCTCGGCGCGCCGGACCGGCGGGTCGAGGGCGACGATCGCGGTGAGCTGGGCGCGCAGGTACGCGGTGGCGGCGTCACCCGCGGTGGCGTCCGGGCCCGGCGGTTCCGGGTGGTCGCTGACGGGTGCGGGGCGGCGGCTGCCGAGCGCGCGGGCGAGCTTGGAGGGGGCGTCGGAGCGCGTCACGCCCGCGTCGCGCAGCCGCTGCTCGACCGCGTCCAGCAGGGCTTCGTCCCCGGCGTACAGCTCGACCTCGATCTCGGACCAGGAGGGGCCGGGCTTCGCCCTGACCTCGTCGTAGGCGACCTCGGCGAGGGTGCGGCCCGCGTCGTCCAGCAGCAGCACCCGGCGGCGGGTGGTGCGCAGCCGGACGATCGGGGTGAGGATGCGGCCGCGGACCAGCGCGGCGACCTCCGCGCGGAGGTCCTCCGGGGGTGTGCCGGGGGCGGCGAGCGGGGCGTGGATCTCGGTGCGGGTGTCGGGGCGGTCGGTGGGGAGTTTCAGGTGCCAGCCGTCGTCGTCGCCGCCTTCGCGGCGGCGCAGCGTGATGCGGTGGGCCGCGAGGGTGAGGTGGGAGGTGTCGTAGTAGACCGCGTTCAGCCGCAGCGGGGCCAGGGCCCGGGTGCCGGCGGTCAGCCCGGTGAGGTCGGGCAGGTCGTGGCGGGGGCCTGTCTCGTACGTGCGTTCCGTCTCCGCGGAGGTTCGGCCCATACAAGGACGGTATGCCCGTCCAGGCCCCCTGGCTATCCCCTCCGGGGGCCCAGCCGCCCCCACGGCACCCCCACGCGCAAGGGTGCCCACCCCCCGGTGAAGGGGTCCCCTCACGGGCAGAGGGTGCCCACTCCCCCCGGTGGAGGGGTGCCCTCACGAGCCACGGCCCCTTCCCCCGCCCCCGGGGGCCCTCACGGGCAAAGGATGCCCACTCCCCGTGCCGGGGTTGCCCTTGCGGGCGACGGCAACCCCCAGGGGCGCGGGGAACTGCGCGCTCAGCCGGCGCGGCGCAGCCGGGGACCCGCAGGCCCAGCCCCCGCGGCGATGTCGCCGGACCACCGGCCGGTGGCCGGTTGCTCGCGCAGTTCCCCGCGCCCCTGATTGGCACCCTCCGCCCGCAAGGGCAACCCGAGGCCGGGGAAGGGGCACCCTCTGCCCGTCAGGGCACCCCGGCACGGGGAGTGGGGCGCCCTCACGGCAGGAGGGCCCCCTCAGGGGCGCGGGGAACTGCGCGACAAGCCACGGTGGCGGCGCACCCAACCGGCAAGGGGAGCCCCCCACACGGGGAGCGGGCACCCAACCGGCAAGGGGAGCCCGCGCACGGGGAGCGGGCACCCAACCGGCAAGGGGAGCCCGCGCACCGGGGAGTGGGTACCCCCGCACGGGGAGGGGCGCCGGGGGGCGCGAGGGCACCCTGGGGGCGGCTGAGCCCAGCGGAGCGTCACGCGGACATGGGGCGCTGCATCTTCACGGACTGCAGCATCCCTATGGCCACGAAATTCGCGAACATCGACGATCCCCCGTAAGAGACAAAGGGCAAGGGAATCCCCGTCACCGGCATGATCCCCAGCGTCATCCCGATGTTCTCGAACGACTGGAAGGCGAACCACGCGACGACCCCCGCCGCCACGATCGTGCCGTACAGATCCGTGGCGTTGCGGGCGATCGTGCAGGCTCGCCAGAGGATCAGCCCGATCAGGGCGACGATGAACGCCGCGCCGACGAACCCGAGTTCCTCGCCCGCCACGGAGAAGACGAAGTCCGTCTGCTGCTCGGGCACGAACTGACCGGTGGTCTGGCTGCCGTGGAACAGGCCCTTGCCGAGCAGCCCGCCGGAGCCGATCGCGATCCGCGCCTGGCTGGTGTTGTAACCGACCCCGGAGGGGTCCAGCGCGGGGTTGGCGAACGCCGCGAACCGGTCGATCTGGTACTTGTCGAGGATGCCGAGCTGCCAGACCAGGATGGAGCCGACGATCCCGGTGCCGATCAGCCCGAACACCCAGCGGCTGGACGCACCCGAGGCGAGCAGCACCCCGAGCACGATCGCGCCGAGCACCATCACCGAGCCGAGGTCCGGCATCAGCAGGATGATCACCACCGGCAGCGCGGCCAGCGCGAGCGACTGCGTCACCCGGCGGTGGTCGGGATGCACCTGATCCCCGGCGTCCACCCGGGCGGACAGCACCATCGCCATGCCGATGATGATGGAGATCTTCACGAACTCCGACGGCTGCACCGAGAACCCGCCGCCGATGATGATCCAGGAGTGCGCACCGTTGACGGTCGAGCCGAGCGGGCTGAGCACCGCGAGGATGCCGAGGATCGACAGCGCGTAGAAGAACGGCACGATGGTGCGCATCCGGTGGTGCCCTATGGCCATCGCACCGATGCACAGCGCCAGCCCGATCCCGGCGTTCATCACATGGCGGATCAGGAAGTAGTACTGGTCGCCGTGGGTGAGGCCGGTACGGTTGCGGGTCGCCGAGTAGACCAGCAGCGAGCCGATGAAGCACAGCAGCAGCGTGGCGAAGAACAGCAGCCAGTCCATCCGGCGCACCACGGAGTCCCGGGCGAAGAGCTTGCCCAGGGCGGAGCGTTCCGGGGTGAAGCGCCGGACCGAGTAGGTGTTCGCGCTCATCACGTGTACTTCCTGCCGTACAGCAGCTTCTCGGTGCGGGTCGGGGTGAGCGCGGCCAGTTCGGGGACGGGGGCGCCGCCCTGCGGTCCGGCCGGGCTGTTCGCGAACTGGTCGGTGGCGCTGGTCACGAAGGCCGCCTGCTGGGCACTGACCGCCGCGCCGTCCGCGGAGAACTTCGGCAGCGCGGTGACCGGCTTGGGCATGATGCCCTTCTTGGGGTCGATCTTCTGGCCGTCCTTCTGGATGCCGTACATCGCCTCGTAGATCCGGCGGACCGCCTCACCGGAACCGCCGGAACCGGTACCGCCCTGGGAGATCGTCATGACGATCGTGTAGTCCTTGGTGTACGTGTCGAACCAGGACGTGGACTGCTTGCCGGAGACCTCGGCCGTACCGGTCTTGGCGTGCAGCGGGATCGTGTCCTGCGGCCAGCCCTGGAACTTCCAGTCGGCGGTGCCCTCGGTGACCACGCCGGCCAGTGCCTGGTTGATGTACTTCAGCGTGGACTTGCTGTCGGGCAGCTTGCCGACCGCCTTCGGCTTGATCGGCGTGACCGTCTTGCCGTCGGGGCTTATCACGGCCTTGGCGATGGTCGGCTGGTACAGCGTGCCGCCGTTGCCGAGGGCCGCGTAGATCCGCGCCATCTGCACCGGGGTGACGAGCGTGTCGCCCTGGCCGATCGCGTAGTTGACCGAGTCACCGGCGCGCAGCACGTAGCCGTCGGGGCAGTTCTCGATCGCGATGGCTACCGCCAGCGACGGGTTCTTGTCGTTCTTGTGCTTCTTGGCCGTCGCGCACCAGTCGTCCTTGTTCTCCTCCCAGAAGTCCTTCTTCCACTGGCGGTCCGGGACCCGGCCGGTGACCTCACCGGGGATGTCGATCCCGGTCTTCGCGCCGAGGCCGAAGTCGTGGGCGGTCGTGTAGAACCAGTCCTTGGGGTGCTTGGGGTCGGTCCCGCCGTCCTTCTTCCACTGGTCGTAGGAGATCCCGTAGAAGACGGTGTCGCAGGAGACCTCCAGGGCGCGGGCCAGCGAGATGGGGCCGTAGCTCTCGTTCTCGTCGTTGTGGAAGACCTGGGAGCCGATGTTGAACGACGAGGAGCAGTCGTACGGGCCGTCCTCGGTGTAGCCGGCCCGGATCGCGGCGGAGGTGGAGACCACCTTGAAGGTGGAGCCCGGCGCCGACTCGCCCTGGATGGCGCGGTTGAGCAGCGGGTAGTTGGACTTCGCGTCGGTGAGTGCCTTGTAGTCCTTCGCGGAGATGCCGCCGACCCACTCGTTCGGGTCATAGGTGGGCTCGCTCGCCATGGCGACTATCTGACCCGTGTGGTTGTCCATCACCACCGCGGCGCCGGAGTCCGCCTTGAAGTTCTCGTGCGTGACCGGGTCGTACGTCGTGCGGGCGGCCTTCATCGCCGCGTCGAGTTCCTTCTCGGTCACCGCCTGCACCTTGGAGTCGATGCTGGTGACGAGGTTGTCGCCGGGGGTGGCCGGGGTGTCGCCGGCCTTGCCGATCACCCGGCCGAGGTTGTCGACCTGGTACGTGGTGACGCCGGCCTTGCCACGCAACTCATCGTCGTAGGTGGCCTCCAGACCGGACCGGCCGACCTGGTCGGAGCGCAGCAGCGGGTTGCTGGTCTTCTCGGAGGCGGCGACCTCCTTGTCGGTGACCGGGGAGAGGTAGCCGAGCACCTGGGCGGCGTTGGCCTTGTCCGGGCTGGGGTAGGTGCGCACCGCGGTGGGTTCGGCGGTGATACCCGGGAAGTCCTCGCGGCGCTCCATGATCTGCAGCGCCTGCTGGGTGGTGGCCTTGTCCGTGATCGGGATCGGCTGGTACGGCGAACCGTTCCAGCACGGGCGCGGCGTGTGCGCGTCGCAGAGGCGCACCTTGTCCATCACGTCCTGCGGCTTCATGCCGAGGACCGCGGCCAGCCGGGTGAGGACGGCGGTGCCGCCGTCCGACTGCTGGAGGAGGTCGGTGCGGCTGGCGGAGACCACCAGCAGGGTCTCGTTGTCGGCGATCGGCACGCCCCGGTCGTCGAGGATCGAGCCGCGCACGGCCGGGGTGACGACCTGCTGGATGTGGTTGCTGTTCGCCTTGGCGTCGTACTCCTGGCCGTTGCGGATCTGGAGGTACCACAGCCGGCCGCCGAGGGTCAGCAGCAGCGAGAAGACCAGCACCTGGAGGATGACCAGCCGGATGGTGACCCGGCTGGTCCGCCCGGTTTCAGGGATGTTGCTCATCTATTCGCTCTCCCGCATCGCCTGCGGCATGGGGGCGCCCCCATCTCCGCGCGCCCGGCCCGGAGCCGCGCGCTTCGTCGTCGTCTGCGGCCCGGGGGCCTGGTGTGCGCCGCGCGCCGTCATCGCCGCGCCCCCCTGGCCAGCACGCCGCTGAACTTGGCCCGGCCGAACAGGCCGCGCTGCGGGGTGATGCCACCGCCCACGCCCGCCTTGGGACGGGTCCTGCCGCGCGGCCGGAACCGACCGCCCGACCGGCCGCCACCGGACCGCCCGCCGCCGAAGCCGCCACCGAACCCGCCCGCGGCGTCGTCGGCGAGCGGGTCGCGGTCGAACCGTCGGGCCAGCGCCATGACGAGCGGAACCACGAAGGGTGCCAGCAGCAGGTCGTAGAGCGTCGCGGTGAACACCAGCTTGGCCAGGCCGACATGGGCCCCGGCGGTGTCGCCGACCAGGCTGCCGACGCCCGCGTACAGCAGCGTGGTGGCGATAGCGGCGCCGATGACCACCAGCATCGGGCCCGCGGCGGTGCGCAGTTGGCCGCTGTCGGGCTTGGCGAGGCCGGCTGCGTAGCCGATCACGCACAGCACCAGGGCGTAGCGGCCGACCGCGTGGTCGGCGGGGGGCGCGAGGTCGGCGAGCAGTCCGGCGAAGAAGCCGATCAGGCAGCCGCCGACGTGGCCGTAGGTGAGGGCCAGGCCGAGCACCGTCAGCAGCAGCAGGTCGGGGACCGCGCCGGGCAGGTGCAGCCGGGCCAGCACGCTGACCTGGGCGACCAGGGCGACCACCACCAGGACGGTGGAGAGCACGATCCGGTTCAGGCGCATGGGCTCAGCCCCCGCTGGTGTAGGTCGGGTTGGGCTGCTCGGTGCCCGGAGGGAGCGCGGTGCCGGTGCTGGTGTCGGACCCGGGGGTGTCGCCCGGCGACGGGGTGTTCGTCGGCTTGGGCTTCGTCGGGGGCGGCGGGGTGGTGGGCCGCGGCGGCAGCACGCTGTCGCGCGGATCGGTGCGCGGCCCGACCACGACCACGCCCACCACGTCCAGCCGGGTGAAGCCGACGTAGGGCTGCACCTCGACGGTCTTGGTGAGGTTGCCCGCCGACGGTTCGACGCTGACCACCTTGCCGACCGGGACACCTGGCACGAACGGCTTGTCCGCCTCCGAGCCGAAGGTGACCACCCGGTCGCCCTTGTGCACGTCGGCCTTGCCGTCGAGGAGTTGGACCCGCATCGGCCGGTTGCCCTGGCCGGTGGCGAAGCCGATCTCCTGGGTCTTCTCCAGCCGGGTGCCGACGGTGAAGTCCGGGTCGTTGGCCAGCAGCACCGTGGAGGTGGAGCGGCCGACGGTGGTGACCCGGCCGACGAGCCCGTCGCCGTTGATGACGGTCATGTCGCGCTTGAGGCCGTCACCGCTGCCGGCGTCGATGGTGACCGTCCAGGAGAAGCCCTGGGCGGCTCCTATCGCGATGACCTGGGCGCCCTTGACGGTGTACTGCCCCGCGCCGGCGACCTTGAGGAGCTTGTCCAGCTCCTTGGCGCGGGTGCGGGTGGTGTCGTTGCTGCCGAGTTGCTGCTTGAGAGCGGCGTTCTCGCGTTGCAGCCGCTTGATGGTGCTGCTGTCGTGGCCGGAGTCCCGGACCGCGTCGACGGCGTTGCCGACCGGGTCGACGACACCGGACACCGCGTTCTCCACCGGACCGAAGGCGGACTGGGCCGCCTGTCGCGGCCGGTCGAGCGGTGAGTTCTCGCCGCCGCGGATGTCGACGGTGATGAGCGCGAGCGCCACCACCACCAGCAGTACCAGCAGCAGCCGGCTCTCCTTTGTGTCCCTCACGGCCGCCAGTCCGTGCCTTCCTCATCGGACCCGCCGCCGCCGGGGCCGCGGCCGGTCAGAACTACTGTGCTGGATTGCGCCCGCATCCGTGGCCGCGGTGGATACCGCGCCTCCGGCGCTGGGGGCGGTTCAACTCTGCGTCATCTGCGGGGGGCCGCGTCGAGGACCTGCTGCAGCGCCTCGAACTCCTCCACGCACTTGCCCGCGCCGAGCGCCACGCAGTCCAGCGGGGACTCGGCGATGTGGATCGGCATGCCCGTCTCGTGGCGCAGCCGCTCGTCCAGGCCGCGCAGCAGCGCGCCGCCACCGGCCAGCACGATGCCGCGGTCCATGATGTCGCCCGACAGTTCGGGCGGGCACTTGTCGAGCGTGGTCTTCACCGCGTCGACGATCGCGTTCACCGGTTCCTCGATGGCCTTGCGGACCTCGGCCGCGGAGATCACCACGGTCTTGGGGAGCCCGCTCACCAGGTCGCGGCCGCGGATCTCGGTGTGCTCGTCGTCCTTCTCCGCGGCGAACGCGGAGCCGATGGTCAGCTTGATCTGCTCGGCGGTGCGCTCACCGAGCAGCAGGCTGTACTCCTTCTTGATGTGCTGGATGATCGCGTTGTCCAGCTCGTCGCCGGCCACCCGGATGGACTGGGCGGTGACGATGCCGCCGAGGCTGATCACCGCGACCTCGGTGGTGCCGCCGCCGATGTCGACCACCATGTTGCCGGTGGCCTCGTGCACCGGCAGCCCGGCGCCGATCGCGGCCGCCATCGGCTCCTCGATGATGTGCACGGTACGGGCACCGGCCTGGGTGGCGGCCTCGATCACGGCGCGGCGCTCCACGCCGGTGATACCGGACGGCACGCACACCACGACCCGCGGGCGGACCATGTAGCGGCGGCGGTGGATCTTGAGGATGAAGTAGCGGAGCATGCGCTCGGTGATCTCGAAGTCGGCGATGACGCCGTCCTTCAGGGGTCGCACCGCGACGATGTTGCCGGGGGTGCGGCCGATCATCTTCTTCGCCTCGGCGCCGACCGCCAGGATGCCACCGGTGTTGGTGTTGACCGCGACGACCGACGGCTCGTTCAGGACGATCCCGCGGCCCCTGACGTACACCAGCGTGTTGGCGGTCCCGAGGTCGACAGCCATGTCACGGCCGATGAACGACATGTTGTTCGCCATGTGGATACGTCTGGCCTTCCCGAGCGTGGGCGGAGGTTCCATCGTAGTCGCGCCGGGCTGGGCGCGGTGTCGGGGTTCCGACGCCATTGTCATCAGAACACACAGCGGACCTCAGTAATGGTGACGCCGTGTCGGAGTGTTTGGTTCCCGTTCGGCCCCGGTACCTGCCGGAACGGGCAAGGCCGGAGCGGCGGTCGGACCGTGTCCGCACCGACCCCCGGGACCTTACGCGCCGCCGCGGCGTTACGCCAAGGAGGGGAAGAAGAGCTTGATCTCGCGCTGCGCGGACTCCTCGGAGTCCGAGGCGTGCACCAGGTTCTCACGCGTGATGGTGCCGAAGTCCCCCCGGATGGAGCCGGGTGCGGCCGCGATCGGGTCGGTCGGGCCGGCCAGTGCGCGCACTCCCTCGATCACCCGCTCGCCCTCGACGACCAGGGCGACGGCCGGGCCGGACGCCATGAACTCCACCAGCGCCTCGTAGAACGGCCGTCCGACGTGCTCGGCATAGTGCTGCTCCAGGATGGCGCGGTCCAGCGTGCGCAACTCCAGTGCGCTGATGGTCCAACCGGCCTTGCGCTCGATCCGGCCCAGGATCTCGCCGACCAGGCCGCGGCGTACGGCGTCCGGCTTGAGGAGGACAAGGGTGCGCTGGGACACGGGGCGACTCCTGATGCGTATGACAAGCGAATGTGACGACGAGCCTACAAGGCGCGTGCGGGTCGGTTGTCAGGCGGCTTGCGCGGCATGCCGGGCTCTGATCTCGTCGACCTTGCGACCGAAGTGGATCGACGCCCACCACAGGGCGGCGAAGATCACGCCGAGCACGAACATCGTACCGACCACGAAGCCGCTGGCGATCAGCCCGACCTGCAGCGCCCAGCCGATGACGACCGCGCCCGGGCGGCTGAGCACCCCGCACAGCAGGATGCACAGCGCCATCGCGATACCGCACACCGTCCACACGGTGCCCATCGACAGGTCGGGATGCTTCATCGCGACCAGCCCGGCGAAGCCGATGACGAAGAACTCGCCGATCAGCGTGCTCGAACACAGGGTCCGCATGCCCGGGCCCCCTTCCCTCTCGCTCTCGTGTACGTCCGCATCCCCGCTCGCATCCCGCCGCCCGCCTACCTGCGGGCCAGCAGCAGCCGGGCCTGCCCGACGGTGATGACCGAACCGGTGACCAGCACCCCGGCGCCGGAGTACTCGCCCTCCTCCTCCGCGAGGGTGACCGCCGCCTCCAGCGCGTCGTCGAGCCGCGGCTCGACCTGCACCCGGTCCTCGCCGAACACCTCGACGGCCAGGGCCGCCAGCGCGTCGACGTCCATCGCCCGCGAGGTGGAGTTGCGGGTGACCACGATCTCCGCGAAGACCGGCTCGAACGCCTCCAGCAGGCCGCGCACGTCCTTGTCGCCGCTCGGGCCGACCACGCCGACCAGGTGGCTGAAGCCGAACACCTCGCTGATCGCGGCCGCGGTGACCTGCGCGCCGGCCGGGTTGTGCGCCGCGTCCAGCACGACGGTCGGGCTGCGGCGCACCACCTCCAGCCGGCCGGGCGAGGTGACCGCCGCGAACGCGCCGCGCACGGTGTCCAGATCGAGGGTGCGCTGGTGCACGCTGCCGACGCCGAAGAACGCCTCCACCGCGGCCAGCGCGAGGGACGCGTTGCGCGCCTGGTGCTCGCCGTGCAGCGGGAGGAAGACCTGGTCGTACTCGCCGCCGAGGCCGCGCAGGGTCAGCATCTGCCCGCCGACGGCCACTTCGCGGTGCAGCACGCCGAACTCGGCGCCCTCGCGGGCGACGGTCGCCTCCACCTCCACCGCGCGGCGCAGCAGTTCCCGCGCCGCGTCCGGCGGCTGCTGGGCGAGGACCGCGGTGGCGCCCTTCTTGATGATGCCGCCCTTCTCCACGGCGATCTCGCCCGGGGTGGAGCCGAGCCGGTCGGTGTGGTCCAGCGCGATCGGGGTGACCACGGCGACGGAGCCGTCCACCACGTTGGTGGCGTCCCAACTGCCGCCCATCCCGACCTCGACCACCGCCACGTCGACGGGCGCGTCCGCGAAGGCGGCGTACGCCATGCCCGTGAGCACCTCGAAGAAGGACATCCGGTGCGGCTGGCTGTCGTCGATCATGCCGATGTACGGCAGGATGTCGCGGTAGATCTCGATGAAGCGCTCGGCGGGGATCGGGGTCCCGTCCAGGCTGATCCGCTCGGTCACCGACTGCACATGCGGGCTGGTGTAGCGGCCGGTGCGCAGTTCGAAGGCGAGCAGCAGCCGCTCGATCATCCGCGCGGTGGAGGTCTTCCCGTTGGTGCCGGTGATGTGGATCGCCGGGTAGGAGCGCTGCGGCTGGCCGAGCACGTCCATCAGTGCGGCCATGCGCTCCAAGGAGGGGTCGAGCTTCGTCTCGGGCCAGCGGCCCATCAGCTCGTCCTCGACCTCGCGCAGCCGCTGGTCCAGTTCGGGGTCTTCCGGCCGGGACGGCACGTCGTCCTCGGGGGCGGGCGGGGTGACCTGGGCGCGCAGCGTACGGCTGCCGGCCTCGATGACCGCCATGTCCGCCTCGCGCGGCCCGTCGCCGTCCCCGCTGTCGTCGAACCTGTCGTCGCCGTCGGAGGTGTCCCCGTCGACGGCGTCGCCGGCGAAGCCGTCGTCCGGGAAGTCGTCGTCCTGCCGGTGCTCGCTCACGGCGTCCAGTCTACGGAACGGGCCCGGGCCTCTCGGCCCGGGCCCGTGCCGCGGCAGGCGGCGGGTCGCGCGGGGTCAGCCGGCCGGCAGCGCGGCCAGCTGGGCGGTGATCCGGGCGATGTCCTCGTCGGCGGCGGCCAGCCGGGTGCGGATGCCCTCGACCACCTTCTCGGGGGCCTTGCCGAGGAACGAGTCGTTCCCCAGCTTGCGCTCGGCCTGCTGCTTCTCCTTCTCCGCGGCGGCGAGGTCCTTGGCGAGCCGCTTGCGCTCGGCGGCCACGTCGATCGCGCCGGACAGGTCCAGGGCGACCCGCGCGCTGCCCACCGGGAGCGTCGCGGTGGCGTGGAAGCCCTCGCCGGCCGGCTGGAGCCGCAGGAGCTGCCGGATGGCGTCCTCGTGCGGCGGCAGCAGGGTGCCGGCCAGGGTCAGCTCGGCCGGGACCCGCTGGCCGGGCTGCAGTCCCTGGTCGTTGCGGAACCGGCGGACCTCGGTGACGAGCCGCTGGACCTCGGCGATCTCCGCCTCCGCGGCGGCGTCCCGGAAGCCGCTGTCGCGCGGCCAGTCCGCGGTGACCACGGTCTCCTTGCCGGTGAGGGTGGTCCACAGCGTCTCGGTGACGAACGGCACGATCGGGTGCAGCAGCCGCAGCGTGACGTCCAGCACCTCACCGAGCACCCGCCCGGAGACCCTGGCCGGATCACCGCCCTTGAGGAAGGTGGTCTTGGACAGCTCGACGTACCAGTCGAAGACCTCGTCCCACGCGAAGTGGTAGAGCCCGTCGGAGAGTTTCGCGAACTGGTAGTCGTCGTAGAACGCGTCGACCTCCGCGACGACCGTGTTCAGCCGGGACAGCACCCAGCGGTCGGTCGCGGACATCTCCTCGGGTGCCGGCAGCGGACCCTCGACGGTGGCGCCGTTCATCAGGGCGAACCGCGTCGCGTTCCACACCTTGTTGGCGAAGTTGCGGGAGGCCTGGACCCAGTCCTCGCCGATCGGCACGTCCGCGCCGGGGTTGGCGCCGCGGGCCAGGGTGAAGCGGACCGCGTCCGAGCCGTAGGCGTTCATCCAGTCCAGCGGGTCCACCGAGTTGGGGTTGGACTTGGACATCTTCTTGCCGAACTCGTCGCGGACCAGGCCGGTCAGCGCGATGGTGTGGAACGGCGCGACGCCGTCCATCGCGTAGAGGCCGAACATCATCATCCGGGCGACCCAGAAGAAGATGATGTCGTGGCCGGTGAGCAGGACGTCGGTCGGGTAGAACTTCGCCAGGTCCGGGGTCTGCTCGGGCCAGCCCAGGGTGGAGAAGGGCCACAGGCCGGAGGAGAACCAGGTGTCCAGGACGTCGGAGTCCTGGGTCCAGCCCTCGGCGGCCGGGGGCGGCTGCTCGTCGGGACCGACGCAGACCTGCTCGCCGTTCGGCCCGTACCAGACCGGGATGCGGTGGCCCCACCACAGCTGCCGCGAGATGCACCAGTCGTGCATGTTGTCGACCCAGTCGAAGTACCGCTTCTCCATCTCCTGCGGGTGGATGCGGACCCGGCCGTCGCGAACCGCGTCGCCGGCCGCGCGGGCCAGCGGCTCGACCTTGACCCACCACTGGAGCGACAGCCGCGGCTCGATGGTGGTCTTGCAGCGCGAGCAGTGGCCGACGGAGTGGACGTAGGGACGCTTCTCGGCCACGATCCGGCCCTGCTCGCGCAGCGCCTCGACGATCGCCGACCGCGCCTCGAAGCGGTCCAGACCCTGGAACGGGCCCGGGGCGGTGATCACCGCGCGCTCGTCCATGACGGTCAGCGACTCGAGGTTGTGCCGGCGGCCGATCGCGAAGTCGTTCGGATCGTGGGCCGGGGTGACCTTGACCGCGCCGGTGCCGAACTCGGGGTCGACGTGCTCGTCGGCGACCACCGGGATGGTCCGGTCGGTGAGCGGCAGCTTGATCCGCCGGCCGACCAGATGGGCGTACCGCGCGTCGTCGGGGTGGACCGCGACCGCGGTGTCGCCGAGCATCGTCTCGACCCGGGTGGTGGCGACCACGACGGTGTCGTCGCCCTCGCCGTAGCGCAGGGAGACCAGCTCGCCGTCGTCGTCCTGGTAGTCCACCTCGATGTCGGAGATGGCGGTCATGCAGCGCGGGCACCAGTTGATGATCCGCTCGGCGCGGTAGATCAACTCGTCGTCGTAGAGCTTCTTGAAGATGGTCTGGACGGCCTTGGACAGGCCCTCGTCCATGGTGAAGCGCTCGCGGGACCAGTCGACGCCGTCGCCGAGCCGGCGCATCTGACCGAGGATGCGGCCGCCGTACTCCTCCTTCCACCGCCAGGTGCGCGCGACGAACTCCTCGCGGCCCACGTCCTGCCGGGACTTGCCCTCCTCGGCGAGCTGCTGCTCCACCTTGTTCTGCGTGGCGATGCCCGCGTGGTCCATGCCGGGCAGCCACAGCGCTTCGTACCCCTGCATGCGCTTGCGGCGGGTGAGGGCGTCCATCAGCGTGTGCTGGAAGGCGTGGCCGAGGTGGAGGGTTCCCGTGACGTTCGGCGGCGGGATGACGATGGTGTACGGCGGCTTGTCGCTCTTGGCGTCGGCCTCGAAGTAGCCGCGCTCCACCCACCGCTCGTACAGCGGCCCCTCTACCTCGGCCGGCGTGTACTGGGTCGGCAGATGGGGGTCGCTGTGCTGCCCGCTGTCGGGGCGCGGATGAGTGTTGTCGGTCACGATGCCGATTCTAGTGGGCCCGCGGCTTTGCTCCCGACTGCTTATCCACAGGGCCTCCACAGGGCGGTCCGGGGCGGTCCGCGGACTTCGTACCGAATCGGTCGCGGGCGCCAGGGGCCGCGCGAACGCGGGGTGCGGGAGGATGAGCGCAATCGTCAACGGAGGGGACGAACCATGAGCTACAACGAGCCGCCGCCGAACCCGTACGGCAACCAACCCCAGGGTGGCGGCTACGGCCAGCCCCAGCCCGGCCCGCCGCAGCAGGGCGGCTACGGGCAGCCCCCGCAGCAGGGCGGTTACGGCCAGCCCCAGGCGCAGCCCGGCTACGGCTACCCCCAGCAGGCCCCGCCGCCCACCCCGCCGTACGGCGGCCAGGCACCCCAGCAGCCCGCGTACGGCCAGCAGCCCGGCTACGGCCAGCAACCGCCCTACGGCCAGATACCGCAGCAGCCCGGCTACGGCTACCCGCAGCCCCCGCAAGGCGGGAACGGCAAGCGCAACGGCCTCATCATCGGCATCGTCGTCGCGGTGATCGCGGTCGGCGCCGGCGTCTACTTCGCCACCAGCGGCGGCAGCGGCAACTCCTCCTCCCTGCACGACGACGGCAAGAAGTACACGCTCACCACCCCCGACACCGTCGCGGGCGAGTACCAGAAGAACGACGACTTCTCCGACGACTCGGCCTTCGAGGACGACAACATCACCAAGCTGGAGGCGCTCGGCGTCAGCAGCCCGAAGCAGGCCGGCGCCGGATACCTCAAGGGCGACGAGAGCAGCGGGAACGTGCTGGACTTCGGCGGTGTCCACGGCACCGTCAAGGACCCGGCCAAGGCGCTCGACGGGACCTTCGAGATGCTCGACAAGGGCACCCAGGAGGACGCCGAGAAGGGCACCAAGGTCGAGGTCGTCGGCAGCCCCCAGACGGTACACCCGACCGGGATGAAGACCGACGCCCTGATGAAGTGCCAGCGGGTCAACGAGACCGAGGTGGACTCCGGTCAGACCATCACCATCCACACCACCGTGTGCGTGTGGGCGGACTACAGCACCGTCGGGTACATCATCCCGATCGACCTCGCCTCGGCGATCAGTGGCGGCGGCACGGCCCCGGCCCTGAACGACGCCGCGAACCTGACGGCCAAGGTGCGCAACGACGTCGAGGTCCCCGCCTGAGTCGAGGTCCCCGCCCAGAGCGCTCCGCCACCACCCGCCGGGGGCGCAACCGGTCCTGAACCAGGCCGTCATGACGACACCTGTTACGGATCGGTTGCGCCCCCGGGGTCGGGAAGGGGCACGCCATCCGGGAGGATGGGCGGACTCGTTAACGGAGGGGACGAACCATGAGCTACAACCAGCCGCCGCCGAACCCGTACGGCAACCAACCCCAGGGTGGCGGCTACGGCCAACCGCAGCCCGGCCCGCCGCCGCAGGGCGGCTACGGCCAGCCCCCGCAGCAGGGCGGCTACGGGCAACCGCAGCAAGGCGGTTACGGCCAGCCGCAGGCCCAGCCCGGCTACGGCTACCCCCAGCAGGCCCCGCCCCCCGCCCCGCCGTACGGCGGCCAGGCACCTCAACAGCCCGCGTACGGCCAGCAGCCCGGCTACGGCCAGCAACCGCCCTACGGCCAGGTGCCCCAGCAGCAGGGCTACGGCTACCCGCAGCCGCCGCAGGGCGGGAACGGCAAGCGGAACGGCCTCATCATCGGCGTGGTCGTGGCCCTGGTCGCGGTCGGCGCAGGCGTCTTCTTCGCCACCAAGGGCGGCGGCAGCAGCTCGTCGTCGCTGCACGACGACGGCAAGAAGTACACGCTCACCACCCCCGACACCGTCGCCGGCAGCTACACCAAGAGCAACGACTCGGGCAGCGACGGCTTCGACGACGACGACCTCACGAAGATCAAGGCGCTGGGCGTCAGCGACCCGACGCAGGTCAGCGCCGCCTACACGAAGGGCAGTTCGGCCCTGGCCAGCCAGCTGCTGGAGTTCTCCGGTGTCTACGGCACCGTCAAGGACCCCAACAAGGTCGTCGACGGCATGTTCGCGATGCTGAAGCAGGGCACCGAGGAGGACAAGAAGGACGGCACGAAGGTCGAGACCTCGGGCAGCCCGCAGTCCGTCAAGCCCGCAGGCATGAAGAGCGACGCGATCATGAAGTGCCAGACGATCAAGGAGACCGGCCAGGATTCCGGCCAGACCGTCACCATCAACACGACGGTCTGCGTGTGGGCCGACTACAGCACGGTCGCCTACATCCTGCCCGTCGACACCGCCGCTGCCGTCGCCGGCGGCGGCAGCGCCCCGTCCATCAGCGACGCGGCCGACCTGACGAGCAAGGTCCGCAACGACGTCGAGGTGGAGGCCTCCTAGCCGCACCTGCGACGCGCACACCACGAAGGGGGGCACCCCGGTCGAAGAACCGGGGTGCCCCCTTCGTGTGCCGCGTCGCCAACCCCGCGGGGCCGGCGGTTGTTACGCGCTCTTCTGCTCGCCCTGGCCCGCGATGCGCGGGTCGCGCGGCACGAGGGTCGGGTTGACGTTGGAGTGCACGACGTCGGCGGTGACGACGACGCGGGCGACGTCCTGACGGGACGGCACCTCGTACATCACCGACATCAGCACCTCCTCCATGATGGCGCGCAGGCCGCGGGCGCCGGTCTGCCGCAGGATCGCCTGGTCGGCGATGGCCTCCAGCGCGCCGCGCTCGAACTCCAGCTCCACGCCGTCGAGTTCAAAGAGCTTCTGGTACTGCTTGACCAGGGCGTTGCGCGGCTCGACGAGGATCTGGAGCAGCGCCTCGCGGTCGAGGTTGTGCACGTTGGTGATCACCGGCAGGCGGCCGATGAACTCGGGGATCATGCCGAACTTCACCAGGTCCTCCGGCATGATCTCGGAGAACTGGTCGGCCATGTTCAGCTCGCGCTTGGAGCGGATGGTCGCGCCGAAGCCGATGCCCTTGGCGCCCGCCCGGGCCTCGATGATCTTCTCCAGACCAGCGAAGGCGCCGCCCACGATGAACAGCACGTTCGTGGTGTCGATCTGGATGAACTCCTGGTGCGGGTGCTTGCGGCCGCCCTGCGGCGGCACGGAGGCGGTGGTGCCCTCCAGGATCTTCAGCAGCGCCTGCTGGACGCCCTCGCCGGAGACGTCGCGGGTGATCGACGGGTTCTCGCTCTTGCGGGCGACCTTGTCGATCTCGTCGATGTAGATGATGCCGGTCTCGGCCTTCTTGACGTCGTAGTCCGCCGCCTGGATCAGCTTCAGCAGGATGTTCTCGACGTCCTCGCCGACGTATCCCGCCTCGGTAAGGGCGGTGGCGTCGGCGATGGCGAACGGCACGTTCAGCATGCGAGCGAGGGTCTGCGCGAGCAGCGTCTTGCCGGAGCCGGTCGGGCCGAGCAGCAGGATGTTGGACTTCGCCAGCTCGATGGCGTCGTCGTGGCCGGGACGACCGCTCTCACCGGCCTGGACCCGCTTGTAGTGGTTGTACACCGCGACCGACAGGGCCTTCTTGGCCGGCGCCTGCCCGACGACGTAGCTCTCCAGGAACTCGTAGATCTCCCGCGGCTTGGGCAGGTCCTCCCAGCGCACCTCGGAGGACTCGGCGAGCTCCTCCTCGATGATCTCGTTGCAGAGGTCGATGCACTCGTCGCAGATGTAGACACCGGGACCTGCGATGAGCTTCTTCACCTGCTTCTGGCTCTTTCCGCAGAACGAGCACTTCAGCAGGTCTCCGCCGTCACCGATGCGTGCCACGAGGTCTTTCCCCTTCGCCTGGGCTCCGCCGACCTTCAACGGGGCCTGGTGCTTCTCTCATCGACGGTACCTTGCCGCGCCCTCCGTGTGGGCCCCCCTGGACGTACTCGCGATCCGAGTACCCGCCGGGTCCCGCACGGAGAGCGCAGCTTACCCGTCCTTCAGACGCCCACGGACGTCTTGCGGGTGGACACGATCTGGTCGACCAGCCCGTAGGCCAGCGACTCCTCCGCGGTGAGGATCTTGTCGCGCTCGATGTCGTCGCGGATCTGCTCGATCGGCGTGGTGGAGTGCTTGGCGAGCATCTCCTCCAGCTGCTGGCGCATCCGGATGATCTCGTTGGCCGCGATCTCCAGGTCGGAGACCTGGCCGCGGCCGGTCTCGCTGTACGGCTGGTGGATGAGCACCCGCGCGTTGGGCAGCGCCATCCGCTTGCCGGGGCTGCCGGCCGCGAGCAGCACGGCCGCCGCGGAGGCCGCCTGGCCCATGCAGACCGTCTGGATGTCGGGCTTCACGAACTGCATCGTGTCGTAGATCGCGGTCAGCGCCGTGAAGGAGCCGCCGGGGCTGTTGATGTAGACCGAGATGTCCCGGTCGGGGTCCATCGACTCCAGGCACAGCAGCTGCGCCATGACGTCGTTGGCGGAGGCGTCGTCGATCTGCACGCCGAGGAAGATCACGCGCTCCTCGAAGAGCTTCGCGTACGGGTCGTACTCGCGCACGCCCTGCGAGGTGCGCTCGACGAAGCGCGGGATGACATAGCGGGCCTCCGCGCCGAACAGGCCGGGCCGCTCGGCCGCGGTGCGCTCGTAGAGGCCGCTGCCGGGGAAGTTCAAGGGGTTCACGTCCACCCTCTCCAGGTGATGAGGTGCGTCGAGATGTCGGGGGCCGGGCGGGCGCGGCCGGTGCGCCGGCCCTGCCGGGCGGGCGCGGCCGATGCCACCGGTGCGGCCTGCCTCAGGAGGCGGGCGCCGCGCCGGTGCCGCCGCCGCCGGGGACGTGCGCGGCGGAGAGCATCACGCCGTCCACCAGGCCGTACTCCCGCGCCTCCTCTGCGGAGAACCAGCGGTCGCGGTCGGAGTCCTTGGTGATCTGCTCGAAGCTCTGCCCGGAGTGCTCGGCGATCAGCTCGGCCATCCGGCGCTTGGTGTGCAGCAGCTGCTCGGCCTGGATCTTGATGTCGGTGGCCGAGCCGCCGAGGCCCGCGGAGGGCTGGTGCATCAGGATGCGGGTGTTCGGCAGCGCGAACCGCTTGCCGGGGGTGCCCGCGGTGAGCAGGAACTGGCCCATCGAGGCGGCCATGCCCATCGCGATGGTGACCACGTCGTTCTTGATGAACTGCATCGTGTCGTAGATCGCCATGCCGGCGGTCACGGAGCCGCCGGGGCTGTTGATGTAAAGGAAGATGTCCTTGTCGGGCTCAGCCGCGAGGAGAAGAAGCTGCGCGGTGATCCTGTTGGCGATGTCGTCGTCGACCGCCTGGCCGAGGAAGATGATCCGCTCGCCGAGCAGTCGGTTGTAGACCTGGTCGCCGAGACCGCCCGGGCTCGGCTCGCCGGCGGCGGTAGGCATCGGAGTCGTCACGTATCCACCTGCTCGTTGTCAGACGGTCGAAGTGGCCGTCACGGTCTTCGTCCGGGCGGGAGCGGCGCTGACTCGAGCCGCCACCCCTGCCCTCCTACTTGTGGACCCTAACGCGCAGGTGGGGCCCAGCAATCCCCTACGCGGGACTGTTCGCTGTGAGCGCATGACGGCCGGGGAGCGTTTGGGTCGGCCCGGCCTGGGCCGGCGTGGCCGCCAGGGGCCGCGGCCACCCGGATCGGGGGCGCGGAAGCGCGAAAGGGGCGCGGGGAACGGCGCGCGCGGCCACCAGGGCACGGGACCCCGCCACCGCCCCGGAGGGCGGCTGCGGTCGTGCTCGGGGCACCACCGGCCGGAGCCGGTCGCGCGCGGGGTTCCCCGCGCCCCTTCGGGGCGCTCCGGTCAGGCCTTGTCGGACTGCTCGGTGCTCTCCGGGGTCTCGTCCGCCGCGTCATCGGCGTCCGTGCCGGCATCGGCGTCGGAGGCCGCCTCGACGGTCTCGGCGTCCTCGTCCTCCTCGTCGGACAGGTCGACCTCCTCGCCGTTGCTGTCGGTGACCTTGACGGCCTCGACGACGACGGCCAGCGCCTTGCCGCGGGCGACCTCGCCGACCAGCACCTGCACCTGGTTGTTCTCGACGACGGCCTGCGCGAACTGGTCGGGCGACATGCCCGAGCTCTGGGCGCGGCGCATGAGGTGCTCGGTGAGCTCCTCCTGGTTGACCGAGAGCTTCTCGCTCTTGACCAGCTCGTCCAGGATGAACTGGGTCTTGATGCCCTTGGTCGCCTGGGCCGAGACCTCCGCGTCGTACTCCTCGCGGGTCTTGCCCTCGCGCTCCAGGTAGGTGTCCCAGGTCAGGCCCAGCGCCGGGAACTGGTGGTGCTCCAGGTTGTGGGTGCGGGTCTCGATCTCGCTCTCGAGCAGCTTCTCCGGGATCGGCACCTCGGTCAGCTCGATGAGGGCGTCGAGGACCTTCTCCTGGGCCTGGGTGGCCTGGTCGTAGGTCTTGATCCGCTCAAGGCGCTTGCGGGAGTCGGCCCGCAGCTCCTCCAGGGTGTCGAACTCGGAGGCGAGCTGCGCGAACTCGTCGTCCAGCTCGGGCAGTTCGCGGGCCTGGACGTCGGTGACGTCGACCTTGACCTCGGCCTCCTCGCCGGCGCCGGTGCCACCGCTGAGCGAGGAGGTGAAGGTGGCGGTGCCGCCCTTCTCCAGGCCGGTGACGGCCTCGTCGATGCCGTCGAGGAGCTGGCCCGAGCCGATGGTGTAGCTGACGCCGGTGGCGACGCCGTCCTCCAGCACCTTGCCGTCGACCGACGCCTGGAGGTCGACCACGACCACGTCGCCCTCGGCGGCGGCACGCTCGACCGGGGTGGTGGTCGCGAAGCGGTCGCGCAGCTGCTCCAGCGAGGTGTCGACGTCCTCCTCGGGCACCTCGATGGCGTCCACGGTGACCTCGATGCCGGAGTAGTCCGGGATCTCGATGGTCGGCCGGATCTCGACCTCGGCGGTGAACTTCAGTTCGTCACCGTCATTGAACTCGGTGATGTCCACGTCGGGCTGGCCGAGCACGCTGTCGGAGAGTTCACCCTCGGTGACCGCCTCCGTGTAGAACTTCGGCAGCGCCTCATTGATCGCCTCTTCGAGGACCGCGCCACGGCCGAACCGCTGGTCGATGACGCGCGCAGGGATCTTGCCCTTGCGGAAGCCCGGCACCGTGACCTGCTGGTTGATCTTCTTGTACGCCGCGTCGAGGCTGGGCTTGAGCTCCTCGAAGGGCACCTCGACAGTGAGTCGAACCCGGGTCGGGTTCAGAGTCTCGACGGCGCTCTTCACGGTTGGGTCTCCTTGGGGGCTTTACGTTGATGGGGGCCACTCACTTGCGCGCGGGCGGTGCCGCGCGTCGGGTCGCCGACCGCCCATCCTACCGGTAGTGCCAAACGCCCCGGACGGGGTCGATCCGATCCGCCGCGACATCGCGGCCCTCTCGCCGCGCTGCCGCGCTGTCGCCACGTAACTGCTGGTCGGGGTGGCCGGATTCGAACCGACGGCCTTCCGCTCCCAAAGCGGACGCGCTACCAAGCTGCGCCACACCCCGCTGGTGCGACACGTAGAGTACATGCCCCCGTACGCGCGGGCAGCCGGTATTGCGCCCGCCACCGAGCCGGTTCGACCGACTACCATGCGGTGTGCCAGAATCTTGGCGTCGCGGGCGTAGCTCAATGGTAGAGCCCTAGTCTTCCAAACTAGCTACGCGGGTTCGATTCCCGTCGCCCGCTCTGCGTGTACCCACGGCCCAGGTGGCGGACCTCCCCCGCACCCCGGGCCGCGGTCGTTTCCGGCCCTGGTCCGGTCGTCCGTACCCGCCGCGTGCCCGATGCCCCGGGGTCCGAAATCGCTCCCGATCGGGACGGCGGTTCCGGCACCATGCCCAGGTGGAATGCGAAGGATCCCGTCCCGTCGCCCCGCGCCTGCTGCTCGCCGAGAGCCTGGGGTGGTTCGCGCTGGACCGGCCCGTCCTCATCCCGGCGGGTGCCGTTTCTGGACCGAGCCCGACGCTCTCGTGATCGAGTCCCCCGGCGGCCGGCAGCGCCGCTTCCCGGGCACCGTGTACCGCTGACGGGCGGCGCTTCGCACCACCCGCACCGGGTCGGACCGGCGAGCCGCGCATCGCGTGCCTCCGTGCGCCGTCTGCGTGCCCTGGAGGGGGAGTACGGTGCCGGGGATGGCGTGGGGGACGAGGGGGCGGGCCGGATGTGGCATGACGTGGCGGGGCTGTTGGTGGGGGTCGGGATGGCCGGCGGGGCGGCGCTGAGTTCGGGGCAGGGGCTCGCGCGGTCGTACCGGCGGCCGCGGTGCGGGCGGTGGGCCGGGGTGGCCGCCGGGGTGGGGATCGCGGGCAGCGGGGCGGCCGGCTTGGCCCATGGCCCCGACGCCGCCTTCGTGGCCGCCTTCGCGCTGCTGGGCCTGGGCCTGGTGCTCTACGTCGCCGCCGGGCCGTACACCCGCTTCGGCCGCCGTGCCCGGGCCGCCCGCGCGGCGAGGCGCTGGCGGCCGCGGGCCTAGACGGGCGCAGGGTGGCTCAGAAGCCGTGCGGGAGCCAGGGGGCGGGGGCGGTGCGGAAGGCGTCGCAGGTCTCGGCCAGGGCGCCCGGGCGCAGTTCGCGGACCAGGCCGGCGCCGGCCATCGCGCGCAGGGTGGGGCCGCCGAGGTAGGCGGCGCCCAACTCCTTGACGTCCAAGGCGAGATCGGCCGGGTCGTCGGTGCGCTCGCAGGTCGCGCCCTTCGCGTCGCCGGTCAGCCGCCAACGCCCCGCGTTCCAGGGGCAGAACGCGTCGGCGACGTCGAGGACCACATCGACCGGAACGGAGTACGCGCGGGCCGCCAGCGCCGGGCCGACGTCGACCAGGCGCAGGTGGAGGCCGTCGAGGAAGCCGAGTTCGCAGCGCCGCTGGTCGGCGACGAGGTGCAGCAGCGGATCGTCGATCGCGAGGTTGTCGAAGGCCACGGCGGCGGTGAGGTCGATCGAGGCGAGGTAGCGCCACAGCGCCGCGTACGTCACCGGGTCGAGGGCCCCGATGTTCCTCAGGTTGACGGTGCTGGCGGGCCCGCCCGGGCCGGACGTGCGGGCGACGGCGTAGCGGGCGTAGCCGCGTACCTCCCCGCCGGTCTCGGCCAGCACGCACAGCAGCGGCCCGGAGCCGCCCCGCGTGGCGGGCGCGTCCAGGATCGGCCCCTTCTCCCAACCGGGCTGCCGCGCGAGCATCCCCGCCCGGCCCGGCACCAGGCGGGCGTAGACGGCCTCGCAGGCGGCGAGCACGTCGGGGTCGGCGACGTCCACCAGCCGCAGCCGGATCCCGTCGGCGCCGTCGGGGACGGTGAAGCCGGCCCTCGCGGAGTCGACCCTGCCGTGCATCTCCTGGGTGGCGACGCCGTATCCGAAGCGGCCGTAGATCGCCGGCTCCGAGGCGGTGAGGACCGCGACGGACTCGCCGCCCTCGTGCAGGCTGTCGAGCTGGCGCCGCATCATCGAGGTCAGGATGCCGCGGCGGGTGTGGGTGGGTTGGACGGTGACCATCGTCACGCCGGCCACGGGGAGCAGGTCGCCGCCGGGGACCGTCATCCGGAACGAGTGGAGCCCGGCGGAGCCGACCAGCTCGTCGCCGTCCCAGGCCGAGGTGATGCGGTCGAACTCGATCACGCCGCGCCACATGGCGCGCTCCTCGACGGCCTCGCCGTTGGAGTGGAAGGCGCGTATCACCATGTCGAAGAACGGGTCCCACTGATCCGGACCGATGCCGCGCAGTTCGATGGTCATGCCCCCTGCCTACCAGGCAGGCACCGGGCGCGGCGAACACATTTCCGCGGTCCGGCGCCCGCCGCTCGTCAGGGCGGCAACCCGCGCGCCGGGCGCGCGCCCCGCACAAGCTCACAGGCCATCCGGCCTGCACGGCACGGCAATCGGTGGGTAGGGTCGCCGGGACATGGTTAACGAGACGGCAAAGGGAGAGCTCGGGCTCCGGTGGCGCAGAAGGCTGCACCGGGCCCGGTTGACCGTGCGCCGTTCCGCGGTCGACTACTTCAGGGGCGACGCCTCGGAGTGGGCCGGACTGGCGGCGGTGGCGGTGGCGATCCCGGCGGTCGCGTACGCCTCGGTGAACGTGCCGGTGTGGTGCCCGCCGGAGGCGCTGGTGCTGCCGATCCTGGCGGGCGGGCTGCTGCTGCGCCCGGCGAGCCTGCTGCTGCTGTACGCGGGCTCGGCGATGGCGCTGGTGGTGGAGTCGGCGGTGCTCGGGCCGTACCGCGGGGGCGCGGGCCGGGTGACGCCGGGCACGGTGCTGCTGGTCACCGCGGTCGCCCTGGTCGGGCTGATCATCGCGCAGTTCAGAGCCCGGGTCGGGGTGCCCTGGCGGCGTGGCCACAGCATGCTCTTCGACCTGCGCGAGCGGATCCGGGTGCAGAGCAGGCTGCCGCGGCTGCCGGGCGGCTGGCACGCGGAGATGGCGCTGCGGCCGGCCGGCGGGCAGTCCTTCTCCGGCGACTTCGTGGTGGCCACCCGCAGTTCGGACGGCCGGATGCTGGAAGCGGTGCTCACCGACGTGTCGGGCAAGGGCATGGACGCGGCGTCCCGCTCGCTGCTGCTGTCGGGGGCGTTCGGCGGGCTGCTCGGCTCGCTGCCGTCGCACGCCTTCCTCGGCGCCGCGAACGGCTACCTCCTGCGGCAGAACTGGGAGGAGGGCTTCGCCACGTCGGTGCACCTGGTGCTCGATCTGGAGAGCGGCGACTACGAGTTGCTGTCGGCGGGGCACCTGCCCGGGGTCCAACTGCACGCGGGTACGGGCCGTTGGGAGGAGATGGCGGCCGAAGGGCCCCTGCTGGGGGTGTACGACGGTGCCGAGTTCCACGGCGTGAAGGGCACGTTGAACTCCGGTGATGTGCTGATGCTCTTCACCGACGGCCTGGTGGAGACCCCGGACCGGGAGATCGCCGAGGGTATGGACCGCCTGATCGGCGAGGCGGACCGGCTGGTGGCCGGCGGATTCCGCGGCTCCGCCTGGCGGTTGATCGAGGCGGTGGCCAAAGACGTCAACGACGACCGGGCGTTGCTGGTGGTGTGCAGGGACTAGCCCCCGGGAATGGGACTATGGGTCCGACACGTCTCCCGTGTCCGTGGGCGATGGCACCATGGGAACGGGCGAGGCGGGGGCGGCGGCGCGGTCCCCGGACCGGCAAGGGCTTACCGAAAGAGGAAGTGATCCACCGTGGTTATCTCCCTGTCTGCCGCACTGCTGCTCGCGATCGTGCTGGTCGTGATGATCCGTTCGAAGACCATAAAGGTCGGTCCGGCGATCGTGGCCGCGCTGTTCGGCTTCTTCCTGGCATCGACGAACATGGCCCCGGACATCAACCGTTTCCTCAACTCAGTGGCCGACACCATCAACCAGATAAAGCTCTGACGCGCGCAGTGCCTGCGGGGCGGCCCGCAGGACCCTGTCCAGGGTCTGCCCGGCGTCCTCGCCCTCGGGGGTGGCCAGCAGCGAGGCGAGCAGCGCGATCCGGGCCTGGGAGGGGCGCAGGGTGCCCGCCAGACGGGCTCCCGCGGCGGCCAGGTCGACCGCTCCGCCGCCCGTGTAGAGGGGCGCCACGGCACCCGCGGCGACGCGGGTGCTGATCAGTACCAGGACACCGTCGGCGACGGCTTCCCGTACGGCGTCGGCGACTTCGGGGTTCGCGTTGCCCGCGCCGGTGCCGGCCACCACGAGGCCGCGGGCGCCGGCCGCGAGGGCGGCGTTCAGCAACACCGCATCGCCGTCGCTGTGGTGGGCCAGGATGTCCACCCGGGGGCCGACCGCGTCGGCCGGCGGCATCGGCAGCGGGACCGGGCGCGGGCGCCGGCGGCCCCAGCTCACCCGGCCGAACTCCAGGCGGCCGAGCGGCAGTCCGTCCGGGTCGCCGAAGGCGTGGGCGTCCACGGTGTGCTTCTTGACGGTGCCGCGGGCTGCGTACACCTGGCCGCCGAAGACGATCACGGCGCCGATGTCGCGGCCGGAGGCGGCGGTCAGCAGCGCGTCGTAGAGGTTGCCGGCCGCGTCGCCGTCCTCGGCGTCGAGTGGCTTCTGCGCGCCGGTGAGGACGACCGGGCGGCGGTCGTCGTGGAAGAGGTCGAGGAAGAACGCCGTCTCCTCCAGGGTGTCGGTGCCGTGGGTGACCACGACGCCGACCACGTCGGGGTCGGCCAGCGCCTCGTGCACGGCCCGCAGCAGCTGCAGCTGGTGCGCCGTGGTGAGCCGCGAGCTGTTGACGGTGAACAGGTCCACCACGCTCACGTCCACCCCTTCGGGTACCGCGCCCGCGGCGAGCACTTCCTGTCCCGCGGCCTCGGCCGCGTATCCGTCGCCCTGCCAGCGGCTGGCGATGGTTCCCCCGGTGCTGATGACCACGACGTGACGCACGATGCGCAGCCTCCCTGGTACTGAAGTCGCGCCTCCCCGGGCGCACGGCATTCCCCAGCACAATGATATGCGCGTAGACCTGCCATATGATTGCTAATACCGATCAGCGTTCCGTCGTTTCGTGGTAGGAATCCCCCTCATGGACGCCATCGACAGAAGCATCTTGCGCGAGCTGCAGGCCGACGGCCGGCTGACCAACCAGGAACTGGCCCAGCGGGTGGGCCTGACCCCCTCGCCCTGCCTGCGCCGGGTGCGGCAACTGGAGGACGACGGGGTGATCCAGACCTACCGCGCGGTGGTCGAACCGGCCGCGGTCGGCCGGGGCTTCGAGGTGTTCGCCTCGGTCGAGGTGCACCGCGACCGCGACTCGGTCGCCGCGTTCGAGGCCGAGGTGCAGTCGACGCCCGACGTGGTGGAGGCCTACCGGCTCTACGGGGCGCCCGGCTGCCTGCTGCGCATCGCGGTGGCCGACTCCGACGCCTACGAGCGGTTCTGGACCGACAAGCTGATCGCGCTGCCCGGGGTCTCCGACGTGAACTCGCAGATGATCATGAAGCGGATCAAGTCGCCGCAGGGCATCCCCGTCGACTGACCCGCCACCCGGGAGGTACGGGGCCCGTACGGGGAGAGGTTCAGCCCGCGGCGGCGGGAACCGGCGGCTGGCAGCCCGGGCACCAGAACAGGTTGCGGTTCGCCAGCGGCCGGGTGCGGACCTGCGTGCCGCAGACCAGGCAGGGCTGCCCGGTCCGGCGGTACACGTAGACCTCGCCGCCGTGGTCGTCGCGGCGCGGCGGGCGGCCCATCGCCTCCGGCTCGTGCTCGGGGCGCACCGTGTCGATCCGGTTGGTGCGCACCCCCTCGCGCATGAGCGCCACCAGGTCGGCCCAGATCGCGTCCCACACCCTGCGAGGCAGTTCCCTGCCGGGCAGGAACGGGTCGACCCCGTGCCGGAAGAGGACCTCCGCGCGGTACACGTTGCCGACGCCGGCGAGCACCTTCTGGTCCATCAGCAGCGCCGCGACGGAGATCCGGGAACGGGAGATCCGGGCGTAGGCGCGGTCGGGGTCGTCGCCGGCCCGCAGCGGGTCCGGGCCGAGCCGGTCATGGATCGCCTGCTTCTCACCGCCGGTGATCAGCTGGCAGGCGGCCGGGCCGCGCAGGTTCATGGCGTGCTCGCCGTGCCGGCCGCCGACCAGGCGCAGCCGGACGGTGTCGGTCACCGGGTCGTCGAAGCCGACCTTCCCTATCAGCCCGAGGTGGACGTGCACCCAGCCGAGTTCCCCGAAGCCGAGGAACAGGTGCTTGCCGTGCGCGTCCACGGTGTCGAGCACGGCGCCGTCCAGCAGCGCCGCGCTGTCGGCGAACTTGCCCTGCGGGCTGGCGGCCCGGGTCGGCCGTCCGGCGAAACGCTCACGGCAGTCCTGGGCCAGCCGGTGGATCGTGTGGCCTTCGGGCATCGGCTGCGGGGTCAGTCCTGGTGCGGGTGGTGGGCGGGGATCGGCGGGAGGTCGCCGGTCGCCTCGTACGCGTCCAGCATGTCGATACGGCGCTGGTGGCGCTCCTCCTGCGAGTACGGCGTCGCGAGGAAGACCTCGGCGAACTTGAGGGCTTCGTCGGCGGTGTGCATCCGGGCGCCGATGCTCAGCACGTTGGCGTTGTTGTGCTGGCGGGCGAGGGTGGCGGTCTCCTCGCTCCAGGCGAGTGCGGCGCGGACGCCCTTGACCTTGTTCGCGGCGATCTGCTCGCCGTTGCCGGAGCCGCCGATCACGATGCCGAGGGTGCCGGGGTCGGCGACCGTGCGGGTCGCCGCGCGCAGGCAGAAGGGGGGGTAGTCGTCGACCGCGTCGTAGATGTGCGGGCCGCAGTCGACGGCCTCGTGGCCGTTCGCCGCGAGCCATTCGACGAGGCGGTTCTTGAGTTCGAAGCCCGCATGGTCCGAGCCGAGGTAGACGCGCATACGTTCATTCTTCCACCCCCTCCCCCCGCCCACCTCACGACCCAGCGGGTCCCCGCCGGGGGCACCCTCGCGTCCGCGGTGCCCTCGCGAGCAGCGGCGCCCCATCCCCGTCCCGGGGGCTCCCTTGCGGGAAGGGGGTGCCCATCCCCCGGGCGGGGGTGCCCTTGCGGGAAGGGGGCCGCCCACCCCCCGGGCGGGGGTGCCCTTGCGGGAAGGGGCAACCATCAGGGGCGCGGGGAACGGCGCGAGCAACCGGCCACCGGCCGGTGGTCCGGCGACACCGCCGCAGGGGCTGGGTCCACGGGCCCCCGGCTACGCCGTCGTGGTTGGCCGCGCAGTTCCCCGCGCCCCTGTGGGGCACCCTCGTGCGTGAGGGCACCCCAGCCCCGGGCGGGGGGCACACCGACGGGGAAACGTCCACCACCAAGGGGCGCGGGGAACGGCGCGAGCAACCGGCCACCGGCCGGTGGTCCGGCGACACCGCCGCGGGGGCTGGGCCCGCGGGCCCCCGGCTACGCCGTCGTGGTTGGCCGCGCAGTTCCCCGCGCCCCCTGCAAAGCACCCTCAGCCCGCAAGGGCACCCCCCCGGGGGGCGGGTTAGTGGGTGAGGTGGCGCCAGGCCGTGGGGAGAGCCGTCATCGCGAAGGCCGCCTTGATCGCGTCGCCGAGCAGGTAGGGCCGCAGGCCGACCCGAACCGCGTCCGCGGCGGAAAGGTGCGCGGAGTACGCGAGGTAGGGCACACCGACGGCGTAGACGAGCGCCGATCCGAGCACCATCACGCCCGCGGTACGCAGCACCGTACGATCGCCACCGCGCCGCGCGAGGGAGCCGACGACCGTCGCGGCGAGCAGCATCCCGAGGATGTAGCCGAACGTCGGCATCGACCACCCGGAGGACCCCCCGGCGAAACATGGCAGCCCGGCCGCGCCCGCCGCCGCGTACAGCCCGAGGGAGGCGAACCCGCGCCGTGCCCCGAGCGCGGTGCCGACCAGCAGCGCCGCGAAGGTCTGCCCGGTGACGGGCACGGGCGAGCCGGGCACCGGCACCGAGAGCTGGGCTGCCAGACCCGTGAGCACCGCGCCGCCGACGACGAGCGAGGCGTCCCGCAGCCGGACCCGGTGGACGGAGGAGGCGGGCAGCAGATCGGCGAGTACGGTGCCGGGGGCCGAGGGAGCGGCGGTGCTCATGGGTGACTCCGCGAAGGGTGCGAGGGCGGTCGGGACACGGCGACGCTAGCGCAGCCCCCGCAGCCCGCTCATCGTCGGACCTCGACAAAGCGCGGCGGCCCGCCTTGGAGGCTTTACCCGCGGCCCGGGAACGGCGCCACTCCCCCACCACCCGTGCCCCGTACGGCGTTTCGGCAGCTCGCGTGAGACATCTCACGCCAGGGGAAGCGGCGGGTGCGCGGACGGGGCGACCTGTACCAGGCCGCCCCGTCCGCACGCCGAGCTGTCAGGTTCCACCAAGGGCCCGCCCGCTCACGCGGACTGGAGCAGGTCCCACCGGTTGCCGTACAGGTCGCGGAAGACCGCCACCGTGCCGTACGGCTCGTGCCGCGGCGGCTCCTCGAACTCGACTCCCTCCGCGGTCATCCGGGCGTGGTCGCGGGCGAAGTCGTCGGTGGACAGGAAGAACCCGACCCGGCCGCCGGTCTGGTCGCCGATCCGCGCGGCCTGCCCGGGGTTCGCGGCGCGGGCCAGCAGCAGCGCCGACTCCCGGGCGCCCGGCGGCGCGACGACCACCCAGCGGGTGCCGTCACCGCGCGGGCTGTCCTCGCGCAACTCGAAGCCGAGCGCGCGGGTGTAGAAGTCGACGGCCTCGTCGTAGTCGCGTACGACGAGGGCGGTCAGGGCGAGATGGGGCATGGCGGGACCGTCACTCCTGGTCTGCTCTGCTCGTCGGCTAGTCGAAGATGGGGCCCTGGGTACGGGTGCGCTTGATCTCGTAGAAGCCGGGGATCGAGGCGACCATCAGGGTGCCGTCCCACAGCTTCGCGGCCTCCTCGCCCTTGGGGGCGGGGGTGACGACCGGGCCGAAGAAGGCGATCTGCGAGCCGTCGGCGCCGGGGACGGCGATGACGGGGGTGCCGACCTCCTGGCCGACCTTGTCGATGCCCTCCTTGTGGGAGGCGCGCAACTGCGTGTCGTACCGGTCGGAGTCGGCGAGGTCGGCGAGGTCGGCGGGCAGGCCGACCTCCTCCAGCGCCTCGACGATGGTCTCGCGGGTCTTCGGCTTGGCCTGGTTGTGGAAGCGGGTGCCGAGGGCGGTGTACAGCGGGCCGACGACCTCGTCGCCGTGCAGTTCCTGGGCGGCGATGACGACCCGGACCGGGCCCCACGCGTCGCGCAGGAAGGTGGCGTACTGCTCCGGGAGGGTGTCGAGCTTGTCCTCATTGAGCACGGCGAGGCTCATCACGTGCCACCGCACCTGGACCGGGCGGACCTTCTCGACCTCCAGCATCCAGCGGGAGGTCATCCACGCCCAGGGGCACAGCGGGTCGAACCAGAAGTCGGCGGGGGTCGCCTCCGACGGGGTGACGGAGGTGGCGTTCTCGGGGACGGTCGCGGTCACTGCGGGCTCCTCGTTCACAACATCGTGTCAGGGACGGGCGGTCGGCCGGTGGCCCACCGCACCGTGACGGGGAACGCCCGGCGCACCCCGGAGCATTCCCCGCTGCCGCCCGGAAGGGCCCGTGGGAGGATGCCAGGGCGCCGCGATCCGGCGCGCCCACCAGGCATCATGCCAAGACAGAGGAGCCGCCCGTGCCCGGCGAGAACCTGAGCCGTGAGGAGGCCCGCGAGCGGGCCGCGATCCTGTCCGTGGAGCGGTACGACGTGGCGCTGGACGTCCGTTCCGCCCTCGGGCCCGCCACCGCGGGCGAGCCGCGCACCTTCCGGTCGACCACGGTGATCGACTTCCGCTGCACGCGGCCGGGCGCGTCGACCTTCGCGGACCTGATCGCGCCGGCGGTGACCTCGGTACGGCTCAACGGCCGGGAGCTGGACCCGGCGGCGGTCTTCGACGGCTCCCGGATCGCACTGGACGGGCTGGCCGAGCGCAACACCCTGGTGGTGGACTCGCGGTGCGCCTTCAGCCGAACCGGCGAGGGCCTGCACCGCTTCGAGGACCCCGAGGACGGCGAGGTCTACCTCTACACGCAGTACGAACCGGCTGACGCGCGCCGGGTGTTCGCGAACTTCGAGCAGCCGGACCTGAAGGCGCCCTTCTCCTTCCGGGTGACCGCGCCCGAGGGCTGGACGGTACTGAGCAACGGCGCGGCGGACGGTGAGCCGGTACCGGCCGAAGGAGGCGGCGCCACGGTCGCGTTCGTGCCGACCCAGCCGATCTCGACGTACATCACGGCGGTCGTCGCGGGCCCGTACCACGTGGAGCACGACCACTACGCGCGCACCCACCCGGACGGCGCGGTGCTGGACATCCCGCTGTCCGCGCTGTGCCGCCGCTCGCTGGCCCGGCACTTCGACGCCGACGCGATCTTCGACGTGACCAAGCGCGGGCTGGACTTCTTCCACGAGAGCTTCGACTACCCGTACCCGTTCGGGAAGTACGACCAGGCGTTCGTGCCCGAGTACAACCTGGGCGCGATGGAGAACCCCGGATTGGTCACGTTCCAGGAGGAGTTCGTCTTCCGCGGCAAGGTGACGCGGACGTCGTACGAGCGCCGGGCGAACGTCATCCTGCACGAGATGGCCCACATGTGGTTCGGCGACCTCGTGACGATGCGCTGGTGGGACGACCTGTGGCTGAAGGAGTCCTTCGCGGACTTCATGGGCGCCTTCGCGCAGGTGGAGGCGACGCAGTTCACCGAGGGGTGGATCACCTTCGCCAACCGCCGCAAGTCGTGGGCCTACCGGGCCGACCAACTGCCCTCCACCCACCCGGTGGTGGCGGACATCCCGGACCTGGAGGCGGCGAAGCTCAACTTCGACGGGATCACGTACTCCAAGGGCGCCTCGGTGCTCAAGCAACTCGTGGCGTACGTGGGCCGGGAGGCGTTCCTTGAGGCCGCCCGGCGGTACTTCAAGCGCAACGCGTACGGCAACACCACGCTCGCGGACCTGCTGACGGTGCTGGCGGAGACCTCCGGCCGGGACATGGCCGCATGGTCCGCGGCGTGGTTGGAGACGGCGGGCGTCAACTCGCTGACGCCGCAGGTGATGTGTGACGCGCAGGACCGGATCACCGAGCTGTCGGTGGCGCAGACCGCGGACGAGTCGCACCCGCGGCTGCGGCCGCACCGGGTCGCGGTGGGACTGTACCGGCGCACCACCGAGGGCACGCTGGAGCGGTACGCGCGGGCCGAGACCGACGTGGCGGGGCCGTCGACGGTGGTGGCGGAACTGGCCGGGCAGCCGCGGCCGGACCTGGTGCTGGTCAACGACGACGACCTGACGTACGCCAAGACCCGCTTCGACGAGGTGTCGCTGGCCACGTTGCGCGAGCGGCTGGGCGAGCTGGCCGATCCGCTGGCGCGGGCGCTGGCCTGGTCGGCGGTGTGGAACCTGACCCGGGACGCGCTGATGCCGGCCCGCGACTACCTGGACCTGATGCTGCGCTTCGCCGGGCAGGAGAGCGACATCGGCGTCCTGCAGTCGCTGCACCTCCAGGCGCGCACCGCGCTGGTGCACTACGTGGCCCCCGAGGCGCGGGACGAGGCCGGCACCGCGCTGGCCGAGGGCGCGCTGCACGAGCTGCGCCGGGCCGAGCCGGACAGCGGCCACCAGCTGGCGTGGGCACGGTTCTTCGCCACGGTCGCGTCGTCGGCGGCGGATCTGCAACTGCTGCAGGGGCTGCTGGACGGCTCCGCGAAGATCGACGGGCTGGACGTCGACCAGGAGCTGCGCTGGGCGTTCCTGGAGACGCTCGCGGCCGAGGGCGTGGCCGGGGAGGACGTGGTCAGGGCCGAACGGGCCCGGGACGACACGGCGTCCGGCAACCGGCACGAGGTGCGCTGCCTGGCGGCGCGGCCGGACCCGGCGGTGAAGGCGGCCGCGTGGGCGGCCGTGGTCGAGTCCGACGCGCTGTCCAACGCGCTGACGGAGGCGACGATCGCGGGCTTCGCGCAGCCGGGGCAGCGGGAGTTGGGCGAGGCGTACGTGGCGCCGTACTTCGCCGCGATCGAGGGGGTGTGGGCGGCGCGGTCCATCGAGATCGCGATGAATGTGGTGCGGGGGCTGTATCCGGCGCTCCAGGAGGGGGCGATGGCGCTGGCGGCGACCGATGAGTGGCTCTCCGAGCGGGCAGGTGCGGCACCTGCGTTGCGGCGGCTCGTGCTCGAGGGTCGCGACGACCTTGCGCGGGCGGTGCGGGCCCAACAACGCGACGCGCTGCGCTAGGCCCCGCCGAGAGAAGGGCACCCTTCTCCCCGCTGCCCACGGTGCCCTCGCGAGCAGCGGCGCCCCTCCCCCGGGGCGGGGGGTGCCCTCGCGGGCGACGGCGCCCCTTCCCGCTTACCAGCGCACCCTCGCGGCCGAGCCGCACCCTCCCCCGTCCGGGGGCGCCCTCGCGGGCGAGCGGCACCCTTTCCCCGTCCCAGGGTGCCCTTTCGGGCAAGCGGCACCACCTCCCCGGAGCGGGGTGCCCTCACGGGTTAGGGTGCGCCCTCCCCTGGGGGCGGGGTGCCCTCGCGGGCGACGGCAACCACCGAGGGGCGCGGGGAACTGCGCGCTCAGCCGGCGCGGCGCAGCCGGGGGCCCGCGGGCCCAGCCCCCGCGGCGGTGTCGCCGGACCACCGGCCGGTGGCCGGTTGCTCGCGCAGTTCCCCGCGCCCCTGATTGGCACCCTCCACCCGCAAGGGCACCCCGGCCCCGGGAAGGGCCGAACCGTCGCCCACCAGGGCACCCCGCCACGGGGAAGGGGCACCCTCTGCCCGCAAGGGCAACCCGGCCCCGGGAAGAGGCGAACCGTCGCCCACCAGGGCACCCCGCCACGGGGAAGGGGCACCGTCCGCCCGCAAGGGCACCGCGGTGGCGGGGAGGGGGCGGGGACAGCCGCAAGGGCACCCCGGGGCGGCTTGACGGGGACCGATTCTCGGCAGGGTGGGGGTGGGACTTTAGCCCGGCGTTGTCCGGGTTTGTCGACGGACGCGTAACAACGGTTAGTGACCACCCTCCCCACGGGAAACACTCGGCCATGAACGCGAACGACCTCACCCCCCACGCCCCGGACCACATCGACGACTGCGACGAGACGGTCCTGACCGTCCGCCGCCTGCGCGAACTCGGCCTGAGCGCCGCGGAAATCGCCGCGCGGTGCCGCCCCGGCGGCAACTGGCAGCAGATCCTCCCGCAGGTGTGCCTGCTGCACTCCGGACCCCCCAGCAGCGAGGAGCGGGTGCGCGCCGCGCTGCTGTACGCCGGGCGGGAACCGGACGCGCACGGCCCGGTCGGCGGCGGCCGCGAGGCGATGGTGACCGGCCTGGCCGCACTCGCGCTGTACCGCTTCTCCGCCGTCCCCCCGCTGATCGGCCTGCCGGCGATCGACGTCCTGGTGCCCTGGCAGCGCAGGCTGCGCGACGCCGGCGAGGTGCGGGTGCACCGCGCCCGCGAACTCCCCCTGGCGCGGAACGTCTCGGGGCTGCCCTGCGCGCCGGTGCCGCGCGCGGTCGCCGACGCGGTCGCCGAACTCGGGGACACCGACGCCGTACGCGCGCTGCTGACCGAGGCCGTACGGTCCGGGCACTGCGAGGGTGCGGCGGTGCTGCGCGAGCTGTCCCGGGCCGGACTGCTGGACCGCCCGCAGGTGCGGCGCGCGGTGGACGTGCTGCGCGCGGAGGACCGCGCGATGGCCGAGCAGCGCCTGTACGTGATGGTGCACTGCCACCAACTGCCCGACCCCGTCTGGAACGTCGACCTCCGGCTGCCGGGCGGGCCGCCGTTGGGCGGGGTCGACGCGTTCTGGCCGGAGCACGGCGTCGCCGTCTGCCTCGACCCGGCCGACGACGCGCTGTGGCCGCACTGCGCCCGGCAGCGCGAGCACCTGGAAGCGCTGGGCGTGACGGTGGTGTTCGTGTCCCCCGTGAAGCTGCGGGACGCGATGGAGCAGCAGGCGGCGGTGATCAGGACGGCGCTGATCGCGTCCTGCGACCGGGAGCCGGCCGCCTACCTGGTGGTCACCCCGCGCTGAGCCGACCGCGTACTCACCGCTTCCTCAGCAGCAGTTCCGCGTTGCGGTCGTCCGCCTTGCCGGTGGTCGAGGAGATGTCGGCCCCGGGCGCGTTGAAGGCCAACTCCCGGTAGAGGGAGGCCAGTCCGGTGGTGGACAGGTCGTGATAGTCGGTCCGGTGCGGGGCGGCGGACTCGATCAGCGTGGTGATCAGTGACAGCGTCCCGTCGTGGTTGTCCACGATCTCGATGACCCGGGCGAGCTGCGGATAGTCCACGTGGGAGGCGGTGTTGACCTCCCAGAAGGTGCCGCGCGGGTCGATCCGGTTGTGGTGGCTGTGCCCGTTGATCCAGGCCAGCACGTTCGGGTGCTTCTTCAGCAGCGCGGTCAACTCGTCGCCGCTGTGCCGCTTCTCCTTCGGGCGGGCCGGGTCCGCACGCAGGTTGGTCATGCTGTGGCTGGGGTGGTGGCTGAAGACGAGGATGTGCTGGTCACTGTGGGCGTCCAGGGTGCGTCCCAGCCAGGCGAGTTGCTCGGAGCCGATCGAGCCGAGGAACGCGCCGCCCCGGTCGGTGGTGTCCAGGCTGATGCCGAGCACGCCCTCGGCGACCGGGAAGCTGTAGTACATGTGATCGGCGTCCACGCCCTCGGCGGCGTACCCGTGGCCGACCGGGCCGGCCCCCGTACGGCGCGGGTCGAGGTGCGCGGCCAGGTACTCCTGCGGGGTGAAGGGTGCCCGGCGGGCGTCGGGGGTGACGGTGCGCGCGGTGCGGGCGTAGCGCTGGAGGACGCCGCGGACCAGCGTGCCGTCCGGGTCCTGCTGCGCGGACACCGCCTTGTACACGCGCATCATGTCGGCGTGCGGGACCTGCTCCAGCTTGCGGTCGCCGACGGCGGTCTGCGCGGCGAACGAGCCGTGCGGGCCCGACCGGTAGGCGCCGCTGAACAGGGCGTCGTGGTTGCCGACCGTGGAGTACCAGGGGATGGTCAGGCCCGGCGCGGTGAGCGGGCGCATCGCCGCGGACAGGTAGCCGGGCAGGTGCGGGAAGCCGAGCTTCTTGTCGGCGTCGGTACGGGCGCTCTCCGGCTGCCAGAACAGCGGCAGCCCGGAGTTCTGGATGCCCTCGAACGCCTGCGGGTCACCGGTGTTGGGGTCGATCCGGCCGCCGCTCATCGCGGTGAGGAACCAGTCGAGTTCCACGGTCGAGTTGTTGTCGGTGTTGTCGCCGGTGGTGATCGCGAAGGAGAGCGGGTGACCGGTGACCGGGCCGCCGCGCAGGCTGTTCACCCGGTCGATCAGCGAGAGCGTGCTCAGCACGGACAGCGCCTCGTGCGGGCGCCAGTCGTGCGGGCCGTGCTCGCGCATCCACTCCATCCGCAGCGGCGACTGCACGTCCATCACGTGCAGGTCGGTGAGCTGGACGAACGCGGCGACCACGGTGCGGCGGTCGGCGCGGCCCGGGTGCGCGGGGGCCAGGTCGGCGCGGACCACGCGCTTCCAGCCCGGGCCGTCCGTCAGCCGCCGGAAGGGGCCCTTGCCGGTCGGCGTCGCCACCGAGTGCAGGGTGGTGCCGACGGTGGTCGGAACGGCCGGTGCCGGAGGCGTCGTGGTGGCGGGCGCGCTGGTCGCGGTGCGCGGCGCGGGTACGGACGGCGCCGTGGTCGGCCGGGCGCTGGCCCGGTCGGAGCCGGGGCCGAACACCCATGCGGTGGCGCCTCCCGCCGCCGCGAGGCCGGCTCCGGAGGCGATCAGCAGGGTACGGCGGTCGAGAGGGGAGGGGATCCGGGCGGGCTCGGGTGCGGGCATGACGTTCCCCCGTGGGGAGGCTGAGGCGTACGAGCGGCCCCGGGCGTGGGGCACCCACGGGGATGGTTGGCAGCCGAAGTGACGTACGCCGTAACGCGGCACGAACGCGGAATGCCCATCTCCGGGCGTGAATGTCCGTTTCCGCGATGGCCATCCGGCGGACACTTGCGGCTACGCGCCGTTACGGTTCCGGTCGTTGCCAGGCCTCCCGCCGGGTACGGCTCGCCGTTACGGTTCCGGTCGTACCCCGGCCTCCCACCGGTGGAGTGCTGCGCGCGCAGTTCCCCGCGCCCCCGGTGGTGCGGGTGCTTCCGCGGAAGGGGGCGCGGGGCTACTCGGGTGGGGCCGTTGCCACCGGGGCGCGGAGGAGGGCGCGGGTGGGGAGGGCCGTGGCGGTCAGGGTCAGGAGCAGCGCGCCGCCGGCGATGCCGAAGAAGGTGGCTGGGGGGACATAGGGCGCGGAGCCGGTGAGGCCGCGGGCGATGGGGACCAGGGTGATCCAGGCGATGCCCCCGCCGATGAGCAGCCCGCTCACCGCGACGACCAGGGCCTCCCAGCGGAGCATCCCCCGCACCTGCCGCCGCGTCGTGCCGGCCAGCCGGAGCAGCGCGACCTCGCGGCGGCGGTCGAGGACCGTCATGACCAGGGTGTTGGCGGCGGCGACGGCCGCGAACCCGCCGAGCACGGCGGCCATCACCCGGTTCGCCCACGCGTTGAGTTCCAGGTCCTTGTCCGCCTGCACGCGGTAACCGGCACGGTCGGTGACCGTCTGCCCGGGCACTCCGAGGCCGGCCAACTCCCTTTGCACGGCGGACCGGTCGGCGCCAGGTGCGTCGCGCACGAGTACCTGCGCGTCGTACGCCGTTCCCGCGTGGGCGGCGACCGCGTCACGCGGCATGAGCAACTGACCCAGGCCCAGGCCGCGTTGATACACGGCGACGACCTTGGAACGTACCTGCGTGCCGTCGCCGAGCCAGAGCGACAGGTGGCCGCCGACCTTCACGTGGGCGGTCGCGGCCAGCAGCGTGTCGACGGCGACCGTACGGCCGTCATGGGTGAGGCCGGCCAACGACCCGCTCCGCACGCCGAGTCGGAGCACCTGGGGCAAGGCAGCGGCGTCGCCCGAGACGCCGATGAGGTTCGCGGATTCCAGCGAGCCGCTCGCACGGAAGAGGGCTCCGGTGCGCAGCACGCCGACCGCGGTGTCCACGCCGTGCAGGGCGGCGGCGCGGCCGGTGGCGGAGGCGGGCAGCCCGGCGCCGTCGGAGCCGACCACCTGATCGGCGACGACGCCCTCGCGGATCTGCCGGGACGAGGTGTGCGTGATCGAGCCCTGCATGCACAGCAGGGTGCCGCAGAAAGCGGTGACCAGCGCGATCGGGGTGATCGCGGCCGCCAACCGGCGTGCGGCGGCACGGGTGTTGGCGGCGGCCAGCATCCCCGAGACGCTCCCCGACGCCCGCAGCGGCAGCCCCAGCACCGCCGAGGCGAGCCATGCCACCACCGGGCCGAGGAAGGCCACTCCGGCCATCAGGCTGAACACGACGCCGAGCGCGACCGAGGCGGCCTCGTCGCCGGTGGCGTGTGCGGCGACCTCGGCCAGCACGCAGCCGCCGGCGACCGCGGCGACGCCCAGCACCGTACGCACCACGCCGGGCCTGCGGCGTTCCACGGCGGCCTCGCCCATCGCCTCGCTGGGCCGGGCCTTGGACGGGCGCCGGGCGGCGAGGTAGCCGGCCAGCAGCGACCCGAGCAGGCCCGCGCCGACCGCCGCGGCCATCGGGATCCAGCCGACGGCGGCCGTCACGCCGTGCGGTACCGCGCCCTTGTGCACGAGCTGGCGCAGCCACCAGCGGGCGAGTTCGATGCCGGGCCAGATACCGGCGGCGCCGGCGAGCGGGGCGACCAGCAGCGCCTCGGTGGCGACGGTCCTGCGGATCTGCCGGGGGGTGGCGCCGACCGCGCGCAGCAGCGCGATCTCCCGCGCCCGCTGGCCGACGGCGAGGGCGACGGTGCCCATCACCACGAACACCGCGGTGGCCGCGGCGATCCCGCCGAAGGAGCCGCCGAGCGCGACCAGCGTCTCCTTGGCCGCGGCGAGTCGGGGCTGCTCCGCCTCGCCGCGGCCGTCGCCGGTGCGGACCTTCGCGTGGCCGCCCACCGCGAGGCGCGCCTGGTCCGCCAGCGCGTCCGTGCCGGTGCCCGGTGCCGGGAAGACCGCGATGGCGTCGGCGCGCCCGGGGTGGCCCGACAGCGCGCCCGCGGCGGCGTCGGCGAAATACGCGGTCGGCCCGGCGGCGGAACCGGCGGGGACCAGGCCGGAGACCCGGTACGCGCCGGTCCGCCCGGGCGCGGTGAGGGTGAGGGTGTCCCCGACGGCGACGTGCGCCGCGCGGGCGGTGCCCGCGTCGAGCACGACCTCGCCGGCGCGGGGCGCGGCGGGTGCGCCGGTGGCGTGGCCGCCGGGCGGCTGGGCGATCAGGTGGGCGGACCAGTCGCGGCCGGTGAGCTGCGGCAGGTGCGCGGCCCCCACCGGGAAGGCGATGTCGGGCACCGCCGCGGCCACGCCGGGCCGGGCCGCGATCCGGGCGGCGAGGGCGGTGGCGAGCCGGGGCTGGTCGGTGAGCGGTTCGGACTCGGTGTCGCGGTCGTCGCCGTGCCCGGTGGTGATGTGGGCCTGCGGATCGGCCGCGACCACGACCGGCACGTGCGCGTAGCGCGCCGGCGGCACGTGTGCGGTCAGGCCGGTCTGGAGCAGCGTGCCGCACGCGGTGACCACGGCGGCCGCGAAGAGCAGCGCGACGAACGTACCCACGAAGGACGCGGGCCTGAAGCGCACGGAGGCACGGGCCAGGCCGTTCATGCCGCCCGCCCCTCCCGGACCGCCGCGGTACGCGCGGCCGGTCCCTCGGAGGTGCGGCGCGCGAGGGCCACCATCCGGTCGGCGACGGCCGCCGGGTCGGGGGCGACCAGCTCACCGGCGAGGTTCCCGTCGGCGAGGAAGAGCACCCGGTCGGCGTACGAGGCGGCGACCGGATCATGGGTCACCATCACCACGGTCGCCGCCGGGCCGAAACCGTCCGCCCCACCGCGGTCGACGGCCTCCCGCAGCATCGCCAGGACGTCCCGGGCGGTGCCGGTGTCGAGCGCGCCGGTCGGCTCGTCCGCGAAGATCACCTCCGGGCCGGTCACCAGCGCGCGGGCGATCGCCACCCGCTGCTGCTGGCCGCCGGACAGTTGCCCGGGCCGGCGCCTGCCGTAGCCCTCCAGGCCGACCCGCGCCAGCATCGCCGCCGCCCGGCGCCGGTCCGGGCGCTGCCCGGCCAGGCGCTGCGGCAGCAGGACGTTCTGCTGGACGGTCAGCGACGGCAGCAGGTTGAACGACTGGAAGACGAAGCCGATCCGGCTGCGGCGCAGCCGGGTCAGCCGGTTCTCGCTCAGTCCGGTGATCTCCTCGCCGCCCAGCAGCACGGAGCCGCCGGACGGCCGGTCCAGGCCCGCCGCACACTGCAGGAACGTGCTCTTGCCGGAGCCGGAGGGCCCCATGACCGCGGTGAAGGTGCCGCGCGGCAACGCCAGGTCGATGCCGCGCAGCGCGTGCACCGCCGCGTCGCCCCGGCCGTAGGTCCGTCGCACGCCGCGCAGTTCGACTGCGGGGGCCGTGCTCGTCATCGGGCTCGCTCCGTGTTCGTCCACGGTTCGACGTTAGGAATCGCGGGCCGCGCGAACCATGGCGCTCCCCGGCGTCCCCTTGGTGGGGTTGTCCCCACCCGGTTCCGGCCCGTGCGGTGCGCACCCCCGGCACCGGAGGGCGCCGGTCCCCGCCGGGTGCGCGGGCCGGGAGGGGGTAGGAGCAGGGCACCCCGGGGTAGGGGTGTGTGCACCCACTGTGAGGACGGAGGCCCGATGGACCGGGTTCGGCTGGCCGGGTTGTACGGCGTGGACGTGACGTACCGCCCGACCGCGGATACGGAGGTGCCCGTCCCGGAGGAGACGATCGTGGCCGTGCTGGCCGCGCTCGGGGTGGACGCGAGCACGCCGCGCTCGGTCAAGGACGCGCTGGCGGCGTACGACCAGCGCGCGGCGCACCGGCTGCTGGACCCGTGCACGGTGCTGCGGGCCGGCCACGGCACCCTCGACGCGCTGCGGGCCCGGCTGCCGCGGGACACCCGGCTGACCGTGTCGACCCGCTCCGGCGAGCCGCTGACCACCGCCCCGGGTGAGCCCGGCCGCTACGTGCTGCGGGCCGTCACGCCCGACGGGCGCACCGCGAGCGGCGACCTGGTCGTGGCGCCGGCGCGGCTGCCGGGCCCGCCGGAACGCACCTTCGGCTTCATGGCACAGCTGTACTCGACGCTCTCGTCGCGTTCCTGGGGCATGGGCGACCTCGCCGACCTCGCCGACCTCGCCGCCTGGTCGGGCCGCACCCTGGGTGCGGGCTTCGTGCAGATCAACCCGCTGCACGCGGCCGTGCCCGGCCGCCCCACCGACCCCTCGCCGTACCGCCCGTCCTCGCGGCGCTTCCCGGACCCGGTCTACCTGCGGGTGGAGGAGATCCCGGAGTACGCCTACCTGCCGGCGGACCTGCGCGAGCAGGCCGCGCGGCTGCTGCGCGGGGCCGCCGCGCTGCGCGACGAGGTGCTGCTGAAGGACGCGTTGATCGACCGGGACGCGGTGTGGGACCTGAAGTCGAAGGCGCTGGAAATGCTGCGCACGGTGCGGCTGAGCCCGGGCCGGCGCGCCGCGTACGCCGACTTCCTCGCCGAGCAGGGCCAGGCGCTGGACGACCACGCCACCTGGTCGGCGCTGGCCGAGCTGCACGGACCGGACTGGCACGCCTGGCCGGCGGGCCTGCGCGACCCGCGCTCGCCGCAGGTGGCACGGGCGCGTAGCGACCTGATGGAGCGGGTGGACTTCCACTCGTGGCTGACCTGGCTGACCGACAGCCAGCTCGGGGCGGCGCAGCAGGCCGCGCGGGACGCGGGGATGCCGGTCGGCGTGGTGCACGACCTGGCGGTGGGCGTGCACCCGGCCGGCTCGGACGCCTGGTCGATGCAGGACGTGCTGGCCGCGGGCATCTCGGTGGGGGCGCCGCCGGACGCCTTCAACTCCCGTGGCCAGGACTGGGGTCTGCCGCCCTGGCGGCCGGACGCGCTCGCGGCGACCGGCTACGCGCCGTACCGCGACCTGATCGCGCGGATGCTGCGGCACGCCGGCGGGCTGCGGATCGATCACGTGATGGGCCTGTTCCGGCTGTGGTGGGTGCCGCAGGGCCGCCCGCCGACGGACGGCACGTACGTCAGGTACGACGCGGACGCGATGCTCGGCCTGCTGGCGCTGGAGGCGTACGAGGCGGGCGCGGTGGTGATCGGCGAGGACCTCGGCACCGTCGAGGCAGGCGTGCGGGAGGAGATGGCCGACCGCGGGGTGCTGGGCACCTCGGTGCTGTGGTTCGAGCGGGACTACTCCGGGGCCGATCCGGACCGCCGGCCGCTGCCGCCGTCGGCGTGGCGGGAGGCCTGCCTGGCGACGGCGACCACGCACGACCTGCCGAGCACCGCGGCCCGGCTGACCGGCGAGCACGTGGTGCTGCGGCACCGGCTGCGGCTGCTGACCCGGCCGCTGGTGCAGGAGCAGGCGGAGGACGCGGCGGAGGTCGCGGAGTGGATCGCGCTGCTCAGCCGGCTCGGGATGCTGCCGGAGGGCGCGGCGGACGAGGAGGCGGTGGTCAAGGCCGTGCACCGGTTCCTGGCGGCGACCCCTGCGCGGATGATCGGGATCTGGCTGCCGGACGCGGTCGGCGACCGGCGCCCGCAGAACCTGCCCGGCACGTCGACGGAGTACCCGAACTGGCGGTTGCCGGTCGCCGGAGCGGACGGCCGGCCGCTCACGCTGGAGCAACTGGCCGCGTCGTCGCGGCTGCACGCGCTGGCCGACGAGGTCCGCCGGGCGCTGGCGACGCGTCCGACGCGCCCGTAGGGCACCCCGGGCGCGCGGCCCGAAGACGTGGTCACTACATTGAGCGTGTGGACAACAAGCTCACCAAGAAGGTCGTGCGTGCCGGGGTCGTCACCACCGGTACGACGCTGCTGCTGCTGATGTCGTCTCCCGCCTTCGCGCTGCAGCGCAATGACGGTGACGACCCGGGATCGGGTCTCAGCGTGCTCCAGACGCTCGGCCTGTTCGTGGCCATCCCGCTGGTGCTGTTCGGCGTCATCGCCGGCCTGGTCATCGTGACGGACAAGTCCCGCAAGCAGCAGGAACACTGAGCCGGGCGGCTTCGGCCGTCCCCGCCGTGCAGCCCCCGCCCGCGCCAGGCGCGTCCGGGGGCTCAGTGCTGCCCGGAGGGGGCTGAAGCGCGGCCCGGAGCGGGGGCACGGCTCCGTCCGAAGGGGCACTGTCCTGGCCGGGATCCGTACCGGCCGGGCTCCGTACCGGCCCTCGGGCACACCGGGCGCGCGGGTCAGCGCCGGCCCGGACCTCCGGCGGCGCCGCGTGACGGCCCCGGGCCGCCCGCCTGTTCGGACTCCGTCGACGCGAGCAACTGCCGCAGCAGGTCCGCCAGCAGGTCCGCCTGGTCCGCGTCCATGCCCTCGAGCGCGGCCTGTTGCACCGCCACTCCGGCCACGAGGGCCTCGTCGATGACCGCGAGGCCGCGCGGGGTGAGCGTCACCCGAAGGCCCCTGCGGTCACCCGGGTCGGGGGCCCTCTCCAGCAGCCCGGCCTGCTCCAGCTTGTCCAGCCGCCCGGTCATCCCGCCGGTGGTCAGCATCAGCGTCGCGGACAGCTGCCGGGGCGAGAGGGTGTACGGCTCCCCCGAGCGCCGCAGCGTGGAGAGCACGTCGAACTCGCCGCGGCCGATGCCGAACCGGCGGTACTCCTTCTCCATCCGGTCGCCCATCACCCGGGCCAGCCGGTAGATCCGGCCGAACACGGCCATCGCCCGCGTGTCCAGCTCCGGGCGCTCGCGGTTCCACTGGCCGGTGATCGCGTCGACAGCGTCGCTTCCCATGATCCGAGTATCGGCCGCGGGGTCGGTCGAAGGCAAGAAAGTAGCTTGAAGGTAAGTCGCTTGACTCTGATTAGCTTGCTGCTAAGCTACTTTCCAACGACCTACTTGCGGGGGGTTCCGATGCAGCGCAGCAGCACACCGACGGACGCAGCACGGCGGGGGCGGCAGGCCCGTGGCGGGCGGGGCATACCCGGCGAGCGCGCGATGCTCACCGCGATGGGCGTCGACGCGGTCGGCTCCGGGATGTACGTCCCCTTCAGCCTGGTCTTCTTCCACCACATCACCGGGCTGTCGTTCACCGTGGTCGGCGCGGTCCTCACGGCGGTCGGGCTGGTGGGGATGGCCGCGCTGCCGCTCGCCGGCACCGCCGTCGACCGCTACGGCGCCCGCCGGGTCCAGCTCCTCCTCTACGGCGTGCGCGGCACCGGCTTCGCGCTCTACCCGTTCGCGACCACGCTGCCCGCCTTCGCCGCCGTCGCCCTCTTCACCGCGTTCGGCGACCGCGCGTTCCCCGCGGTGCAACAGTCGTGGATCGGCGAGGTGGCCGCCGGCGTCGACCGGGACCGGCTCCAGGCCGCCTCGCGCGCGCTGCGCAACGGCGGGCTCGGCGCGGGCGCGCTGCTCGCCTCACTGGCCATCTCGCTGGCGGGCGGCAGCGGCTTCACGATCGCCGCGTGGCTGAACGCGGCGAGTTTCGGGCTGGCCGCGCTCCTCGTACGGGGGATCCGACCGGCGGGTGCGGTGAACGGGTCGGCGACGGGCGCCGGGAAGTCGGCGTCCGGGCAGGCGCAGGGCGGGCAGGCGCAGAGCGGGCGGGCGCCGGGCGGGGTCGCGGGCCGGAGCGCGGCGCGCGGGTGCCGCGGCGCTGCCCAGCAGGCGGCAAGCGGCTACCGGACGGTGCTGCGCGACCGGGCCTTCCTCGGCCTGACCGGCGCCAACCTGCTGACCGCGCTGGGGTATTCGGCACTGCCGGTGATGTTCCCGCTCTTCATCGTCGGGCGGCTGGGACTGCCGCAGGCGCTGACCGGGGCGGCGTTCACGCTGAACACGGTGCTGTGCGCGGTGGGCGGGGTGGCGGTGGCCGGGATCGTACGGCGCCGCGGTGCCCGGCGGACCCGGGCGGCGGCGCTGGGCGCGGTGCTCTTCGCGTCCGCGTTCGCCGGGCTGGCGCTGCTCGGCACGGTCCGGCCGCACGCCGGATGGGTGCTGCCGGTGGGGCTGTTCGCGCTGGTCGTCCTCTACACGCTGGGCGAGACCGTGCACAGCCCGTCGTCCGGCACGCTCGCGGTGGCCGCCGCGCCGAGCGCCCTGCGCGGCCGCTACATGGCCACCTACCAGCTGTCCTGGTCGCTGGCGAGCACGCTCGCGCCCTCGCTCTTCACCGCGCTGAACGCCGCCGACCCGCGACTGCCGTGGCTGCTGCTGACCGGTACCGCGCTGTCGGCCGCGGCGCTGCTGGTGCGGCTGGAGAAGCGGCTCCCCGCCGACGCGGTACGGCTCACCTCCCCCGCCCCGGTGGCGGCGTCGGTCCCTTCGGCGGTGCTCACGCCGGCGCCGGCCTCCTCCGCGCAGGCGCCGGGCCCCACGGATCGCGAGGGGGCTCCCGTGGGCACGCCGGCCCGGACCGCCTGAGCGCCCCGGTCCGCGGCCCGCGCCGCGCACTCCGCAACTCCGCCGGCTCCGTCAGCTCCGCCAACTCCGCCGACTCCGCAAGGTCCGCCAACTCCATGCGAGGAGAACGCCGATGACCCGCACCGCGCACTTCGACCACCTCGGCACCACGGCACTGACCGCGCTCGCCCCGATCTCCTGGGGGTCCACCTACCTGGTCACCACGCAGTGGCTGCCGCCGGACCGGCCGCTGTTCGCCGGGCTGATGCGGGCGCTGCCCGCGGGGCTGCTGCTGGTCGCCGCCGGAAGGAAGCTGCCGCACGGCGCGTGGTGGGGGAAGGCGTTCGTGCTGGGCGCGCTGAACATCGGTGCGTTCTTCCCGCTGCTGTTCCTCGCGGCCTACCGGCTGCCGGGCGGGGTCGCGGCCGTGGTGGGCGCGGTGGGGCCGCTGTTGGTGGCGGGCCTGTCGGCGGGGCTGCTGCGGGAACGGCCCGGCCGGCGGGCGGTCGCGGCCGCGCTGCTCGGCGCGTTCGGGGTGAGCCTGGTGGTCCTGGGGCCGGGCGCGGGTCTGGACGCCACCGGGGTACTGGCCGGGCTCGGTGGGGCCGCGGCGATGGCGGCGGGGACGGTGCTCACCAAGCGCTGGGGCCGCCCCGACGGCGTGGGACCGCTGGTCCTCACCGGCTGGCAGCTCAGCGCCGGCGGCCTGCTCATCGCGCCGGTCGCCCTGCTCGTCGAGGGCCCGCCGCCCGCCCTCGACACCCCCAACGTGCTCGGCTACGGCTACCTCGCCCTGGTCAACACCGCGCTGGCGTACGCCCTGTGGTTCCGCGGCATCGCACGTATGCCGGTCACCTCGGTGAGCGTGCTGGCCTTCCTGAGCACGCTGTCGGCCGCGGTCATCGGGTGGCTCGCGCTCGGCCAGGCCCTCGGTGCGCTGCAACTGGCGGGCATGGCCGTCGCCGTGGCCGGCACCCTGCTGGGCCAGCGACCCGCCACGCGGACGGGCCGGACCGCCGGGCAGCCCAGCCGGCCGAACCCGCCGGAACCGCGCACCCGGACCGCGCCGGCCGCCCCCACCGCCCGGGTCGCCCCGCACGGCCGCGCCTGACACCGCGTCACTTCCCCGCGAACGCAGCGGTGCCCCGGTCCGTGAGGACCGGGGCACCACTGTCGGATTGCGCCGGGCGCGAGGTGGCAGCCGCCTTACGAGGCGTCGGCCGCCCGCTGCGCGGCCTCGTCGGCGGCGCGCGCCTTCAGGGCCCGCTCGACGCCCGCGCGGGCCTCCACCACGAGACGGCGCAGCGCCGGCACCGGCTCCGCCGACGCCAGCCAGGCGTCGGTGGCGTCCAGGGTGTCCTGCGAGATCTGGAGGGCCGGGTAGAGGCCGACCACGACCTGCTGGGCCATCTCGTAACTGCGCGAGTCCCACACGCCCTTCACCGAGGCGAAGTACTTCTCCGTGTAGGGCGCGAGCAGTTCGCGCTGGTCGCTCTGGACGAAGCCGCCGATGACGGCCTCCTGCACCGCGTTGGGCAGCTTGTCGTCGTCCACCACCGACGCCCACACCGCGGCCTTGTTCGCCGCGTCGGGGCGGGCGGCGCGGGCCGCGGCGGCGTGCTGCTCGCCGGCGGAGGTGGGGTCGCGGACCAGCTCGGCGTCGATCGCGTCGTCGCCGGCCCGGCCGGTCGCGGCCAGCCGGGTCAGCAGCGCCCAGCGCAGATCGGTGTCGACGGCCAGGCCCTCGTAGCCGTGGCTGCCGTCGAGCAGGCCCTGGAGGATGTCGAGCTGCTCGGGGGTGCGGGCCGTGGACGCGAACGCGCGGGCCCAGGCCAGCTGGTGGTCGCTGCCGGGCGCGGCCGCCACGAGGTGGTCGAGGGTCGCCTGCGTCCAGCGGGCCACACCGGTCTCGCGCCAGGCCGGCGCGGCGTAGGCGTCCAGGGCCAGCTTGACCTGGCGGTGCAGGGACTGCACCACGCCGATGTCGCTCTCCTTGCCGATGCCGTGCAGCACCAGCTCCAGGTAGTCGCGGGCGGGCAGCTCGCCGTCCCGGGTCATGTCCCAGGAGGAGGCCCACACCAGCGCGCGGGGCAGCGACTCGGTGAAGTCGCCGAGGTGGTCGCGGACCACGGCGAGGGACTGCTCGTCGAGCCTGATCTTGGCGTACGACAGGTCGTCGTCGTTGAGCAGCACGACGTCGGGGCGGGCCTGGCCGACCAGTTCGGGCACGTCGGTGAGCGCGCCGTCGACGTCGAGCTCGATCCGGCGGGTGCGGACCAGGACGCCGTCCTTGAGGTCGTAGGCGCCGATGGCGATGCGGTGCGGGCGCAGCACCGGCACGCCCTTGGCGCCCTGGGGCAGCTCCGGCGCCTCCTGGCGGACCGCGAAGGCGGTGACGGTGCCGTCGGCGCCGACCTCGATCTCCGGCCGCAGCACGTTGATCCCCGCGGTCTCCAGCCACGCCTTGGACCAGGACTTCAGGTCACGCCCGGAGGTCTCCTCCAGCGCGCCGAGCAGGTCGGCCAGCCGGGTGTTGCCCCACGCGTGGCGCTTGAAGTACTGCTGCACGCCGGCGAAGAACTCGTCCATGCCGACGTAGGCGACGAGCTGCTTGAGGACCGAGGCACCCTTGGCGTACGTGATGCCGTCGAAGTTGACCAGGACGTCTTCCAGGTCGTTGATCTCCGCCATGATCGGGTGGGTGGAGGGCAGCTGGTCCTGCCGGTAGGCCCAGGTCTTCATGCTGTTGGCGAAGGTGGTCCACGAGTGCGGCCACTTCGAGCCGGGGGCGTGGGCCTGGCAGGCGATGGAGGTGTAGGTGGCGAACGACTCGTTGAGCCACAGGTCGTTCCACCACTCCATGGTGACCAGGTCGCCGAACCACATGTGCGCCAGCTCGTGCAGGATCGTCTCGGCGCGCAGCTCGTAGGCCGAGTCGGTGACCTTGGAACGGAAGACGTACTGGTCGCGGATGGTGACCGCCCCGGCGTTCTCCATCGCGCCCGCGTTGAACTCCGGGACGAAGAGCTGGTCGTACTTGGCGAACGGGTACGGGTGGGCGAACTTCTCCTCGAACCAGTCGAAGCCCTGCCGGGTGACCGCGAAGATCTCGTCGGCGTCCAGGTGCTCCACGAGCGAGGGCCGGCAGTAGACGCCGAGCGGCACGCTGCGGCCGCCCTCGCCCTCCCAGGTGCTGTGCACCGAGGCGTACGGACCCACGATGAGCGCCGTGACGTACGACGAGATGCGGGGGGTGGGCTCCAGGACCCACACGCCGTCGGCGGGCGGCTCGGGGGTCGGGGAGTTGGACACGACGGTCCAGCCGGCCGGCGCCTTCACGGTGAAGGCGAAGGTGGCCTTGAGGTCGGGCTGCTCGAAGCTGGCGAAGACCCGGCGCGCGTCGGGGACCTCGAACTGCGTGTACAGATATGCCTGCTTGTCGACCGGGTCGACGAAGCGGTGCAGGCCCTCACCGGTGTTGGTGTAGGCGCAGTCGGCGACCACCCGCAGCTCGCTGGGGCCGGCCGGCAGCGCGTCGAGCGCGATCCGGGAGTCGGCGAAGACCTGTGCCGGGTCGAGCGGCGCTCCGTTGAGCACCACCTCGTGGACCTCGGGGGCGACCAGGTCGATGAAGGTCGAGCCCGCCTCCCTCGCCTCGAACCGCACGGTGGTCACCGAACGGAACGTCCCTCCGTCCTGGGCGCCGCGCAGGTCCAGCTCGATGTCGTACGCGTCCACGGCGAGCAGGCGCGCACGCTCCTGCGCCTCCACACGCGTGAGGTTCGTACCAGCCACGACGGCCCTCTCCTTCGCTACCGAACTCGTCGACCGGACCGGATCGATCCGGATATCGCATACCCGTGTCCCGCTCACCGGATCTTCCCCGGTGGCACGCCCATCCTTGCATGCCCCGGCGTTCACCAGCGGAGCCCCTGTGGATAACTCCCGGTACGGTTTTCCGCCCGCCCGGGGCGGGCTCCCGGCCCTCGCCCGACCCCGTCCCGGAACCGTCCCGGCTCCCCTGCGACTCTGCCCCGGACGGGTCCTGACACGCCTCAGCGGTCCGCGAAGACCGGCCGCAGCACCGCCAGCAGCCGCTCGGCGTAGTGCGCCTGGTCGCGCGCGAGGTGCGGGTACTCCCGGCGGAAGTGCTCCCAGCCCGGTCCCTCGGTGGCCTCCACGACCTGGTCGAAGGTGATCGGATGGGCGCTGTCGTGGCTCACCCGGTACGTCTCCTGGATCACCTCGTACGGCGGCCGGTGGCGCTCGCCGAGCAGCACCGCGTCGTAGAGGTCCTTGCCCTGCGGGTGCATGTCGCAGAGGAGCCAGACCAGTTTCCAGGCGAAGGAGACCTCGGGGCTCGCCGCCCGGAGCAGGGCGCCCGGCGAGCCGGCGGAGAGGGCGACCCGGATCCGCCGGGGCCGCTCGGGCAGTTCCTCGCCGAAGACGAAGTCGAGCTGGACCAGCCCGCCCGGCAGTTCGGGAAGTCCCGGCGACGCCGGTACCGACCAGGGCAGCACCATCCGGCGCCCCGGCACGCGATCGTAGGCCCAGATGTACTCGGAGTCCGCCCGGTCGGCCAGGATCACCGGCCCGCCGGGCCGCTCCCCCGCCACCCGCTGCGCGTCCGCCGCGATGCCGAGCAGCATCGGCTCCGTCCGCGCGTCGTCGATCCGCCAGTCGACCGGCGTCACCACGAAGTCCAGGTCGCCCGGCTCGCGCGCGTCCCGGCCGAGCCAGCCGGACAGCAGCGCGCTGCCGCGCAGCACCAGGGAGTCGGCCCACCCGCCGCGCTCGATCGCGACGAGCACGGCGTCCAGCGCGGCACGCCGGGCCGTCCGCCAGCGGTCGGCGAGAGCGGGATCCCCGAACCGCGGGTCCGAGACGCGGAAGGCCAGGGAGAAGTGGAGCAGGGCCGGGTCGAAGGCGGGTTCCGCCCGCGTCACGGGCGCTCCGCCCGCCGGACCGCCGCCGATGCCGGTGCCTGTGGCAGTGCCGGTGCCGGTGCCTTGGCCCGGGCCGAGCCGCGGAAGCCCCACCTGTCCCGGGCCGACCGCAGCGTACGCGGCCAGGAACGTACGGGGCAGCTCGGTCCCGCGCCGCCGGGCCTCCTCCGGGGGTTCGCTCCTGCTGCCCGGGCCGCCACCGGGGAACTCCTCCCACGGTTTCGTGTACCACCCGTCGTTCGCCTCGTTGCCCGCCCCGCCGTTCACTTCGTCGCCCACCCCGCCGTTCACCCCGTCGTCCACGACGCCTCCTTGATGCCGCCATCGCCCGCCCCGCGGGCCTCCTCCGGCGCCGGGCCGGACGCCGGCGCCGCCATCCACCCGTCGTCCACCGAGAGATCGCTGTCGAGAAGGACGAACTCCCGCTCCACGGCGAGGACCTCGTCACCGTCCGCGTCGATGTCCGCGAGCAGCGCGGCCAGCCGGCCGCCGGCCGTCCACGCGCCCACCGCGTGGCAGCGCTGGGTGACGAAGCGTTCGTGCCGTCCGGTGAGCGGGTCCCGGAGCCTGCGGGCGTTCCACGACAGGTGCGCGCCGTGCGGGACCGCCGTCGCGAGCAGCCGCTCGCGGTCGAAGTCCGCGGGCAGTGCGAGCTTCACATGGTGCTCGAAGTACGTGCCGGCGCCGGCTTCCGCGGCCGCCTCGTCCTCCTGCGGCGCCTCCGGGGCCCAGGGAACCGTCTCGGTCTTCACCCGCACCGGCCGGAACCCCGCCTCCCTGGCCCGCCGTTCCAGTGCGAAGGCGGCGTCCTGGTGCTCGCGCAGCCCGGTGCCGGATGATCCGAGGGTCAGCATCGGCTGCGACGGCATCCGGCCGCGGGCCAGCACGATGTGCGTCAGCTTGGCGGCGTTCCCGGCCGCCCAGGCGGTCAGACGGTCCAGCTCGCGGGCGTCCTGGCAGGCGACAGTGATGTGCGTTTCGTACGGATGCGTCGACACGCGTCCGATGGTGCCAAACGGCCGGTGGGGCGTTCATCCCAATATCCGATCGGCGTTCCCCACAAGGGCGTTGACAGGCGTGGCGGCGAAGTGGTGGGGTCGCGTTTCAGCTTCGGCAGCGGCTGCGGCCAAGGCATCGGCCGCGGCCTCGGCATCGGGTGCGCTGGAGGAAGTCGTGCGAAGGGGTTCGGCCGTCGCGGTCGTGGCCACGGTGGTGGGCGGATTACTGGGTCCGGTGCCGGCGTGGGCCGACGCCCCGGCGAGCCCCGCGACCGGGCCGGCCGGCCCCGCCAGTGCGAGCGCGGACACCGGCAGCCGTCAGGGCACGGCCGTCCCGGCGGTGTGGCCGAAGCCGCAGTCGATCACCGCTGCGGGTGAATTCGCCCCGGTCGGCGGGCAGCACGTCACGCTCGTCTCCGACCCCGGCGCGGACCCGTACGCGCTGGACGTCGTCGAGGACGCGCTCACGGCGGCCGGAGCGGCGAGGATCGTGCGGGCGGCGGCGCCCGGCCCCGGAGGCGGTGAGGCCGCCTCACCCGGCGGCACCGGCACGAACGGCCTGACGGTGTACGTCGGGACCGATGCCGCGAGCGCCCCGCTCGCCCGCCTCAGGGCGCCGGCCGCCGCGGACCTGCCCAGCGGCGGCTACCGGCTGGCGGTCGGCGGACGTACCGTCGCGATGGCGGGCGTCGGCGACGACGGACTCTTCCACGCGGCCCAGACGCTCCGCCAGTTGACGGTGACACGGGGCGGCACGCGCGGCTTCGCCGGGGTGGTGGTGCGCGACTGGCCGAACGCCCCGGTGCGCGGCGTGGCGGAGAGCTACTACGGGGTGCCCTGGACGCAGGCGCAGCGCCTCGACCAACTGGACTTCCTCGCCCGCACCAAGCAGAACCGCTACCTCTACGCGCCGGGCGACGACCCGTACCGGCAGGCGCAGTGGAAGGAGCCCTACCCGGCGGCGCAGCGCGCCGACTTCAGGGCGCTGGCGCGGCGCGCGGCCCAGGATCACGTGATGCTCCAGTGGGCGGTGGCGCCCGGGCAGGCCATGTGCTTCTCCTCCCCGGACGACCAACGGGCACTGGAGAAGAAGCTGGACGCGATGTGGGCGCTTGGCTTCCGGGCCTTCCAGCTGCAGTTCCAGGACGTCAGCTACAGCGAGTGGCACTGCGCCGCCGACACGGCGAGGTTCGGGTCGGGCCCGGACGCGGCGGCCCGCGCGCAGGCCCAGCTGACCAACACGGTGGCGGCCTACCTGTGGTCCCGCCACGGAACGACGGCGCGGGGCGGCCCGGAGGTGTCGCTGCTGCCGACCGAGTACTACCAGGACGGCGCGACCCCGTACCGCACCGCTCTGGCGGCGGCACTCGACCCGGACGTCGAGGTCGCCTGGACCGGCGTGGGGGTACTGCCGCAGCAGATCACCGGCGCCCAGGTGGCCAAGGCGAAGAGCGCGCTGCGCCACCCGCTGCTGACCGTCGACAACTACCCGGTCAACGACTTCGCGCCCAAGCGGCTGTTCCTCGGCCCGTACACCGGCCGCCAGCCGGCACTGGCCACCGTCTCCGCCGGGCTGCTGACCAGCGGCATGCAGCAGCCGGCCGCGTCCCGCATCCCGCTGTTCACGGCGGCGGACTTCGCCTGGAATCCGGGGGGTTACGACCCCCGGACGTCGTGGCAGGCCGGCATCGACGACCTGGCGGGCGGCGACCAGAAGGCAGAGGCGGCGCTGACCGCCCTGGCGTCGGACGAGGAGTCCTCCGCGCTCGGCGGCACCGACGGCGCCTACCTCGACCCGCTGGTGAAGGCGTTCTGGACGGCGCTGGACGGCCCGCCCGGCAACGGCGCCGCCCTCGACGCCGCAGCGGCGGGACTGCGTGCCGCGTTCGGCGTCCTGCGCACCGCCCCGCAGACCCTGGACGGCCTGGCCGGCGGCACGTTCGGCGACGAGGTACGGCCCTGGCTGGACCGGATGGCGGCGTACGGCGCCGCGGGCCAGGCCGCGGTCGACATGCTGCTGGCGCAGGCCCGGGGCGACGGCGCCGCGGCCTGGCGGTCCCGGCAGGAACTGGACGGGGAGCTGGCCGCGCTCGACCAGGGCACCGTGAAGGTGGCCGGGCAGACCGTCGACGCGTTCCTCGACCAGGCGGTGGACCGGGCGGACGCCTGGACCGGGCTGCGGGCGGACGGCCGGACCGCTACCACCACCATGGCCTCCGGGCGCGGCAGCGACCCGTCGGCGATGGTCGACGGGAAGGACGGCACGTCCTGGTCGAGTGCCGCCGCGCCGCAACCGGACGACGCGGTCGGGGTGGACCTGGGCGGGTCGATGCCGATCGGCGCGGTGCGGATCACGATGGGTGACGGCAGCGGCTCGGACGATTTCCTGCACGACGCGGTGCTGGAGGTCTCCGACGGTTCCGACCCCGGTTCCGGCCCGGGCTCCGGCTCCGGCTCCGGCTCCGGCTCCGGCTGGCGGAAGATCGGCACGTACCACGACCAGCCGGTGATCACCGCGACGTTGCCGCCCGGCACCCGGGCCCGGCAGGTGCGGCTGCGTGCGACGGCGCCCCAGACCGGCGCGGTGACCGTGCGCGAGTTCGACGTGGCGGGGACCGGGCAGCCGGCGCCCACTGCGACGGGCGGCCCGCATGCGGCGGCCGTGCTGGACGGCGACCTGACGACGGGGGCCGGGCCCGGCCCGCTGACCGTCGACCTCGGCGGGGCGCGGCTGCTGGACACCGTCACGGTGGTGACGGGACCGCCCGCCGCACCCGCGGCGCCGGTGGAGCCGCCGCCGGGGCCGCCCGACTCCGGATGGGCGACCGTCGCCCCGGACCCGCGGCCGAAGCCGAAGCCGGCACAGGTCTCCGTGCAGGTACGGCAGCCGGGGGGCGCGTGGCGGACGATCGGCTCGGTACGGCAGGGCGGGTGGGCCGAACTGCCCGCCGGGGTGCTCGCCGACGCCGTGCGCCTGTCCGACGGCAACGGTGTGCGCGAGGTCGTGCCGTGGTTCGCGGGGGCGCCCAAGGTGGCGATCGACCGGCCGACGGCCGATGCGGAGGCGGGCGGGCCGGCTGTCACCGTGACGGCCGAGGTCTCCTCCGGCCTGCCCCGGGACACCACGCTGGCCGTCGTCCGGAGCAGCGGCGGCAAGTCCCCGGTGGTCCTCAGCGCGGCACGATCCACGCCGCTGCGGCGCGGCTCCACCACCGCGGTGCCCCTGCGGCTGAGCGTCCCCGCGGGCACCGCCCCGGGCTCCTACGCCGTGCCGGTGCGCTTCACCGTGTCCGGCCGCACCGTCGAACGCACCCTGACCGTCCGCACGCACCCGCGCACCACCGGACCCGACCTGGTACCCGGCTCCACGGCCACCTCCTCGGCGAACGAGACCCCCGACTTCCCGCCCTCCTACGTGGCCGACGGCAACCCCTCCACCCGGTGGTCCTCCCCCGTGGACGCCGCCTCCTGGGTGCAGGTGCGCCTGCCCGCCCCGGCACGGGTCGGCAAGGTGGTCCTGCACTGGGAGGACGCCTACGCGGCCGCCTACCGCATCCAGACCTCCACCGACGGCGTCACCTGGCACACCGCCGCCACGGTCACCGACGGTTCCGGCGGCACCGAGGGCGTCTGGCTCGACTCCCCCACCCCGACCCGCTACCTGCGCATGCAGGGAGTCCGCCGCGCCACCAAGTACGGCTACTCCCTCTACGCGATCGAGGCATACGCAACCGCCGACTGACCCCACCGGCCCCGTCCGCCCCGGTGCCGGACGTCACTGCCCGGGTGCCCCCCAGGTGAAGCCGTCCGGGTCGGTGAAGGGGGTGGCGTCGGTGGTGATCGTGAGGCCGTGCGGGCCGGTGCCCTCCGGGGGGACGCCCGCGTCCTTGGCGAGGGCCTTGCGGCCGTAGAGAGCGAGTTTGAGGGGGCTGCCCGGGGTGGCGAACTCGACGTACTTGCGGCCGAAGCTCTTCCCGACCGCGAGGCCGTGCTCGACGTAGAACGCCTTGCTCGCCAGCACGTCCTCGACCCCGAGCAGGAGCACCACCTCGTCGACCTCCCGGGTGGCCGGGCCCTTGTCCTTGCGGGCCGAGGTCGCGACCTTCCACAGCGCGCCGTCGGGGGTGCGGACGACGCCGCCCCACCCCCACAGCGACTTCGTGACCGGCTTGACCGCCGTGGCGCCCGCGTCGAGGGCGGCGTCCACGAGGGACTTGACGGTGGACGGCTGGGACACGACCAGGGAGAGCGTGAACCCCCGGAAACCGGTGTCGGCGGGCGGTGCCTCCCGCACGTGCACCTGGGTGTCCAGGCCGAAGGCGGAGGTGTAGAAGGTGCGCGCGGCGGTGGGATCGGCCGCGTCCAGGGTGACGGATTCGATGGAAGCCATACGACGACGCTATGCGGGGTCCCTGGACCCGCGCTTCTCGAATCCTGATCGGTTCGGGACCGGAATGCGGAAAGCCCCGGGCCTGCTTCCGGGCCACCCCCGATCGGATCCCGAGCACGCTCCCGGGCACGCCGCACCCGCGGCCGCCCCCGGGCCCGCACAGCGTGCGAGCCGGGGTCGCGGCCGCGGAAATAGCTGAGCCCGGACCTCAGGCTGATATGCCGTCGATCCGGGCCAGGGCGTCATCCGCGCCGAAGGGTTGCAGATATGGCAGCCACCTCGGGTCCCGATGTCCGGTCCCGATGATCCGCCAGGCGAGCCCCGACGGCGGGGCCGGTTGATGGCGCAGCCGCCACCCGAGTTCCGCGACATGGCGGTCCGCCTTGACGTGGTTGCAGCGTCTGCACGCCGCGACCACGTTGTCCCAGGCGTGCTGGCCGCCCCGGCTGCGCGGGATGACGTGGTCGACGCTGGTGGCGGCGGCCCCGCAGTACGCGCACTTGCCGCCGTCGCGGGCGAACAGCGCCCGACGGGTCAGTGGCACCGTGCCCCGGAAGGGGACGCGTACGAACTTGGTGAGTTTCACGACACTCGGCGCGGGCAGCGCCTGGGTCTCGCTGTGCAGGTAGGCGCCGGATTCCTCCAGGCACACGGCCTTGTTGTTGAGCACGAGGATGAGCGCGCGGCGGAGCGGTACGACGCCGAGCGGCTCGTACGACGCGTTCAGTACCAGGACATGCGGCACGGATGCCTCCTTTGGCGCCGGCGGCGCGTGGCTCGCGCCGGGACGATCTGGCCTCAGTGTCTCCGGAATGCGGTGCACCGCGCCACCATGCCCGGGTAACGGACCGAAGGTGTTTTGGACCACACTTCTGCTCCTCCCTCTCCGTCCCTCCAGGGCGGCAACACCGCACCACCCTCCATACATCCCCCGCTCAGGGGGCCTTCGCTCCTCTGAACGTGCAACGAGACGGCATCGTTCGCCCGGCTAGATTGGGAGCCTTCAGTACCCCCGACGGAGGTTCCCGTACGTGTCCAGCGCGACGCCGCAGCCCCAGACCACCGCACCCTTCGCGGACGTGCCGCGTTCGGCGGCACAGGCCAGTAGCTGGGTCGACGACAACTGGGCCGGCTGGCTCAGTTCGGGCCTGCGCATCCTGCTGATCGTCGCCATCGCGGTAGTACTCCGTTCGGTGGTCCGCAAGACCATCAGCCGCCTGATCGAACGCATGAACAGGGGTGCCGAGGCCGCCGCGAACACCGCTCTCGGCGGGCTGCTGGTCAACGCGGAGCGGCGGCGGCAGCGCAGCGAGGCGATCGGCTCGGTGCTGCGCAGCGTGGCGTCGTTCCTGATCCTGGGCACCGCGGCGCTGAGCGTGCTGTCGGTGCTGAAGATCGACCTGGCGCCGCTGCTGGCCAGCGCGGGTGTGGCCGGGGTCGCGATCGGCTTCGGCGCCCGGAACCTGGTCACGGACTTCCTCTCCGGCGTCTTCATGATCCTGGAGGACCAGTACGGCGTCGGCGACGTCATCGACGCCGGGATCGCGTCCGGCACGGTCGTGGAGGTCGGGCTGCGCGTGACGAAACTGCGCGGCGACGGCGGCGAGATCTGGTACATCCGCAACGGTGAGGTGAAGCGGATCGGCAACCTCAGCCAGGGCTGGGCGACCGCCCTGGTCGACGTGCAGGTCGGCGCGGGCGAGGACCTGGACCGGGCCCGCACGGTGATCGCGGAGACGGCGGACGCGATGGCCAAGGAGGCTCCCTGGGACGAGCGGCTGTGGGAGCCGGTGAAGGTGCTCGGTCTGGAGTCGGTCGGCGTGGAGTCGGTGGTCGTCCAGGCCCAGGCCCGCACGATGCCGGGCGAGGCAGCGGGCGTCTCCCGCGAGCTGCGGCTGCGGATCAAGCAGGCGTTCGCCCGGGAGGGGATCGAGATCACCGGGGGTCCCGCGGGCGGGGCGATCCCGCCGCAGTCCGGCGGCGTGGACGGAAGCGACAGCGCCACCTCGTAAGGACCGCCTTCCAGAAGCACGGGCCTTACGAGGTGGCGCGGCCTGCCTGACGGAACAGGCCCTACGGGTTCGACCTCGCCTGCGGGGAGGCGCCGCCGTCCTCCGGTGGGCCCGGCTGGGCACCCCGGGGCGGCGCCCCCTTGGACGAGATCAGGCTCGACGTGATCGTCATCGGATTGTCGGTGAACGCGGTCAGGTACAGCGGGGAGTGCGGCGGGAACTCCCGGTAACCGCCCGGGGGCGTGAGGCGGTACGTGGCGGAGGCGTGGGGGCGCAGGGTGCGCGCCCCGGACTCGATGGTCCACCAGTCGGACGAGCCCTGGCCGTTGCGTGACGCGAAGTGCGGGGTCAGCGCGGTGGAGGCGTTGTTGGTCACCCGGACCGTCACGGACACGAACCCGTGGTGCGCCAGCGCCATCTTCGGCGTGACCTTCATGGTCAGCGGCGGCGAGCTCGCGGCGGCCACGCTCACGCACAGCACCGCCGGGGCCAGCAGCCCCGCCGCCACCGCCGCCTTGGCGCGGCGCCCGCGCAGCCGGGCCGGCAGCCGCGGCTGCCAGGCGCGCGCGAAGGCCGAGCCGGGCACCGTGGCCAGGGCGGCCAGCCACAGCGGGGTGAGCATCAGGAAGTAACCGTCCTGGGAGCGGGTCGCGAAGTAGAACGAGGCCCAGGGCAGGATGGTGATCGCCGGGCCGAGCCGCCGCACGAACAGGCAGGTCGCGGCGAGCAGACCCAGCAGGAGCAGGCTGCTGCCGTACGAGTAGAAGTCGAGCCGGCTGCTGCCGTCGGTGAAGTAGTTCGAGATGTCCACGACGCCCTGCCCGTGCATGATCGCCTTCTGCGTCAGTGGCAGCAGGATGCCGTGCAGCCAGCCGCGCGGGTCCTGGGCGGCGAAGTACGCGTTGAGCACGCCCCAGGACGCCAGCGCGATGCCGGTGTAGCGGGCCGTCACCGCGAGGGCGCCGCGAGGGCCGCGTGCCCCGAGTTCGCCGCGCCGCACCGCGTAGAGCGCGACGAGCAGGAACGGCGTGAAGAACCAGGCGAGTTGCTGCGAGGCGCACGCCGCGCCCAGGCACACCGCGCGCAGCACGCCGTACCGGCCGAGCCGGCCTCCGGCGCCGGTGTCCGTCCAGCGGACCACCACCGGGACGAGCAGGGCGAAGGCGAGCATGGCGGGGTAGCCCTCGCGGGCGTACTGCGGCAGCAGGTCGAAGCCGAGGCACACGGCGGTGGCCGCGGACCGCCACGGGGCGGGCAGCAGCAGCCACAGCAGGACGGTGCCGGCGGCCAGCGCGCCGGTGCTCACCATCGTGGCGGCGGCGGTGCTGTGCACCAGCAGGTGGACGGGAGCGGTGAGCAGCGGGGCCAGCGGCGGGTAGCCGTAGGTGTAGTCGGCGCCGCCGCCCATGGTCTTGGTGATGCCGATGCCGGTCCCGTGGAACAGCCACGGCCACGGCTGGTCGTAGATCGGGCGGCCGTGGTCGATCGCCGTGGCGGCCTGGGCGGTGAGCACCCCCTCGTCGACGCCGGCGTGGTGCAGCGCGTAGCGGCAGGCCATCAGGAGCAGGGCGGTGGCCAAGACGCCGGCGTCGACCCGGGTCAGCGCGCGGCGGCCGCGGACGGTGCAGGCCAGCACGCCGGCGACGAGTATCGCGGCGTAGCAGACCGAGATGATCCCGGCGATCCACGGGTGGACCGCCATCGCGTTGGTCCAGCTGCCTCGGGTCCCGATGAACAGGCTGACCGTGGCGATCACCGTCATCCCGCGGTGCCACTGGGTCGGCGCGGCGCCCCCGGGCTCCGCGCCCGTCCCCACTCCCCCGGGCGCCGTGCCCGCGGCCCCCACCTGCTCGGGTCGCACCGGCGCTGCCGCTTCAGGCGGGCGCGGGGCCACCGTTCCGCCGCCCGGGTACGAGCGTCCTTCCATGCCGACCGTTTCCCCTCCGTCGGCCCTGCCCCCGCCGGTGGTCCGGCGGCGCGGCATCGGGCGCACACGACTACTTCTCAGGAGGGAAACCGGGGCCTGGTCGTTGCGCCGGCCCGGAGCGGAATTCCCCGACTGAGATGACCGTGCGGGCCGGGTCCTGGTTGTCCTGGGGGCGGGTGACGAGTCGGTGAACTCTGGCCGACTTCCGGCTGCGCGACGGACGGGCGGGCCCGGAGGCCGCCGGTGACCGGGTCGGGGATGCGGGTGGCGCGAGCGGGGCGCCGCAGCTCCGGCTCCGGTGAGCCCGTGCGGAGCCGTACCGTCATCCCGTGAGGGACTCGGGGCCGAAGCGGCCCACCGCCACGAAGACGATCAGGGCGAGGTAGAAGAGGTTCAGCAGCGCGTGGCCGGGCTCGCGCCGGCGGTACTCCACGACGGCCGCGCCGCCCATCACGAGGCCCAGGCCGACGGCGGCCAGCGGCACCAGGAGTTGCGCCCTCGCGAGCAGCGCGGGCAGGACCAGCCCGGCCGCGCCCAGCACCTCGACCGCCCCGAGCTGCTTGATGAACCCGGCGCTGAAGTCCAGGGCCCAGCCGCCGCCGGGAGCCCTGGCCAGCTTCTCCCGGGGGATGAACAGCTTGTTGCCTCCGGCGATCAGGAAGACCGCGGTCAGCAGCCAAGTGACGGTCCACAGCGTGATGTTCATGGAATCTCTCCCTCTCTCGGTCTCTCCCTCTCACCCCTCTCTCCTCGGGGTCCCTACACGTGCTGCCCGACCAGGTAGCCGCCACCCGGCTGCCGGGTGATGACGTTGAGCCGGTTGAAGGTGTTGATGAGCGCGATCAGCGCGGCCAGGGCCATGAGTTGCTCGTCGTCGTAGTGCTTGGCGGCGTTCGCCCAGACCTCGTCGCTGATGCCGGCGCCGTCGGCGAGGCGGGTGCCCTGCTCGGTGAGTTCCAGCGCGGCCCGCTCAGGGTCGGAGAAGACCGTCGTCTCCCGCCAGGCCGCGACCAGGTTCAGCCGCAGCGGTGTCTCCCCCGCGTGCAGGGCCTCCTTGGTGTGCATGTCGAGGCATCCCCCGCAGCCGTTGATCTGGCTGGCGCGGATCTTCACGAGTTCCTGCGTCGCGGCCGACAGCGTCGAGCCGGCGAGGACCTTGTCCGCCGAGACGAGGTACTTGACGAGCTTCGGTCCGACAGCGGTACCGAGGGGGTTGAGCCGGGCTGCCATGAGGTGCTCCTTCGTCGTGGTCGGTGAGCTTCACCTCTGGGACGAGGAGGACCGCGAAGACGTAACACCGCGGCGGGAGAAGGGCGTCGCGCCGGCACGGCGCGGAGGACAACTGTCCGGCCGGGCGGCGAGTCTGACAGGTGACCGTGAAATCCCTTCCGGGAGGAATCCGATGTTCCGTTCCCCTCCACGTGTCATCCGTCCGAGCGCGCGGTTCCTGGCGGGCGCGCTGCTCCTCTGCGGTCTGGGCGCCGCCCCTTCCGCGACCGCGGCAGCCGCGGGGCCGGCGGACCGGCCCGCCGTGCCGTTCAACGCGACGCAGCCCGACTTCAACGGGGACGGCTACCCGGACCTGGTCGTCGGCGCGCCGGGAGCCGCCGTGGCCGGCGCGGCGCGCGCCGGGTACGTCGCCGTCATGTACGGGTCGGTCGACGGTCTCTCGCTCACCCACCGTGCGGTGGTCAGCCGCAACACGGCGGGCGTGCCCGGCAGTCCGACGCCCTACGAGGAGTTCGGGTACGCGGTCACCTCGGCGGACCTCGACGACGACGGCTACACCGACCTCGTGGTGGGCAATGCGATCGGGCCGGACACCCGGTCGGTGATCCTCTGGGGCGGCGCGAACGGGCTGTCGGGGGCGAGCACGGTGCCCGGCTCGATCGCGGCCGCCGGCGACTTCGACGGCGACGGCGCGGTGGACGTCGCGCTCTTCGACACCGGCACGGCCAGCGGCGACGAGCCGCTCGGCACCACGGCGGTGGTGTGGCGGGGCCCCATCTCGCGCGCAGGCGTGCCGGCCTCCTCGTACGACTTCGGCGCGCGGGAACGGATCGTCGACATCCGCGCGGTCGCGGCGGGCGACGTCAACGGCGACGGCCGCGACGACCTGGCGGTACTGGAGTTCATCGGCGACGACGGCTACGGCACCGCCCTGTTCACCGCGGGCCCGTCCGGGCTCGACGAGGCCACGGTGCCGGCCGGCGCGTACCCGTCCACCTCGCTGGCCATCGGGGACGTGAACGCCGACGGCTACGGCGACCTGATCGTCGGCAACGCGGGGCGCGGCGCGGGGCAGGTGCTGGTCGGCTACGGAACGGCCACCGGTCCCGGGCCCGAGGACCAGTGGCCGGCCATCGACCAGAACAGCCCGGGCGTCCCGGGCGGCAACGAGTTCGGCGACCTGTTCGGCGCGTCGGTCGCGGTCGGCGACGTCGACGGGGACGGGTTCAGCGACGTGGCGGTGGGGGTGCCGAACGAGGCGCTGGGGACCGCCGGCGACAAGCTCGGCGCGGGGGTCGTCGTCCTGCTGCGCGGCGGTCCGGACGGCCTCAGCGGCACCGGCGCCCAGGCCTTCAGCCAGGACACCGCGGGAGTCCCCGGTGTCGCCGAGGCGGGCGACCACTTCGGCGGCCGGGTCGCACTCAGCGACGTCAACGGGGACGGCCGTGCCGACGTCGCGGGCGCCGCCCCCGGCGAGGACGGCGGCAACGGCGCCGTGTGGTCGGTACCGGGCGACGCGAAGGGACTCGTGCCGGCCGCGGCGCTCATCGTCGGACCGAAAGGCATCAACGCCCCCGCGACCGGCGCCGCGTTCGGCGCGGATCTGCGCTAGGACGTGTCCGGCGCATCCCGGCGTCCGCCCACAGCTCAGTGACCGGACGGATCAGGGCCGGGATGTGCCGGCAGGTCCATGGCCGCCAGGCGCTCGGGGTCGCTGACGGACAGCACCTCCACGATGCGGCCGTCGGCCACCGTGCACGCCATCACCCCCATCACCCGGCCGCTCGGGCCCCACACCACGATCCCGGGCTCGCCGTCGATCAGGGCGGAGCGCGTGGTGACCGCGGCGCGTGCGCCGCGCTGGGCCCTGACCGCGACCTCGGCAGCCCCCACCCGGACGACCTCGCCGCGCCCGGAGAAGGAGCGCCACGTCACGTCCGGGTCCAGCACCCGCATCAGCCCCTCGAAGTCCCCCGCGCGCGCCGCCGCGAGGAACGCGTCGACCACCGCGCGCTGCCGCTGCCGCTCCGCGGCGGGACGGGGACTGCCGCCCTGCACCTTCCTGCGGGCCCGGCTGGCGAGCATCTTGGCCGCGTCCGGGGACCGTCCGAGGATGCGCCCGATGTCCTCGAACGGCACCGCGAACATGTCGTGCAGCACGAACGCCAGCCGCTCGGTGGGGCGCAGCGTGTCCAGCACCACCAGCAGCGCCAGCCCGACCGATTCGGCCAGCAGCGCGCCGTCCTCGGGCGCGCCCTCCTCGTCCTGGCTCACCACGAGTTCCGGCAGCCGGTCGTCGTACGGCGCCTCGGGCCGGATCCTGCGCGCCCGCAGCACGTCGAGGCAGACCCGGCCGACCACGGTGGTCAGCCAGCCGCCCAGGTTGTCGATCCCGGCCGGGTCCTGGCGCGCCAGCCTCAACCAGGCCTCCTGCACCGCGTCCTCGGCGTCCGCGCGCGAGCCGAGCATCCGGTGGGCGACCGCCACGAGGCGTCCGCGCTGCTCCTCGAAGGCGCCCGCCAGCGCGTCCTGCGGCCCTGTTCCGGTGGTCATCCCCTCACCCTCCTCGCGCCGTTCCGACCTGTCCCGCTCCGGCGCCTCACGCCTGTGACGCGGCGGGAGCCGCCGGGGTAACAGGCCCGCCCGCACCGTGATCCTCCCGCGGGCAACCGGCTTCGGGAGGCGCTCAGTCCGATCCCGTCCCCAGGGCGTCGAGCAGCGGCGCGAGCCCGGTGATCGCCTGCGCGACGAGGTCGGCGAGGTCGTCCACTCCCCCGCGCTCGGCCCAGTAGCGGGCGGCCTCGAACTGGACGGCGGTGAGGGCCGTCGCGGTGAGCCGTAGCCGGTAGTCGTCGACCGGCCGGCCGGAGCGGGCGGCGAGGACGCGGGCGACGGCGGCGTAGGTCTTCCGGTCCTCGACCGCCTGGCGGGCCTGGATCGCGGGCACGTCCGCCGCCAGGCGGAGGCGGGCGAGGGTGTACGCCCGGCCCTCGGCGTCCGCGGTCGCCGCGGCCACCACGGCGGTCGTGCCCGCCAGGACGCTGGCGTGCAGCGGCTCCCCCGCGGGCCGCTCCCCGACGATCCGCTCGAACAGCGGGTCGTACTCGTCGGAGAGCACGACGTCCTCCTTGGTCGGGAAGTAACGGTAGAAGGTGGTCGTGGAGGTCTCGGCCGCCGCCACGATCTGCTCGACCGTCGTCCGGTCGTACCCCTCCGAACGGAACAGCCGCATGGCCTCGGCCTGGATCGTGCGACGCAGCTTGATCTTCTTGCGTTCCCGCAGGCCGAGGGGGTGGTCACCGGGCACGCTCATGGGATGGTCCTCGCTCGTGGGCCGACGGGTCGGCTCGCTCCTCGGCTTGCTGCTCGACGCCCCGCCGGTCCGGTCACCGGGCCCGGCTGGTGCGCCGCCCCGGACCCGGCCGGACGGATCATCCGTCCGCTCGTCCACCGGGGTCCGGCGACTCCTGGCGGGGCAGGAAGAGCACCGCCAGGATAGCCCCGGCCAGCACGAGACCGCCGGAGACGATCAGCGTCAGGTCCATGCCGTGCACGAAGGCGACCCGGACCGCGCGGCCGAGGACGTCGTCGTGCAGCCGGCCGGCCACCTCGACGCCGGCGGCCACGCTGTCGTGCACCGTGCCGGCCGACCCGCCCGGAAGGTGGCCGGTGTGCGAGCGGACCCGGCTGTGGTACCCGGAGCTCAGCACGGTGCCGAGCACGGCCACGCCGATGGTCCCGCCGACCTGGCGCAGCGCCTGGAGCAGGCCCGACCCGGCACCGGCCCGCTCCGCGGACAGCACGCTGAGGGCGGCCGTCATGGCGGCGGGGAGCGCGAGGCCGACGCCGGCGCCCAGCACCGCGATCCACGCCGCCGTGAAGCCGTAGCCGGTGTCCACCCGGGTGGTCGCCGCCGCGAGGAGCGAGGCCCCGGACAGCAGGAAGCCGGCCGCGATCACCAGCCGCGGACCGAAGCGCGCGGCGACCTTGCCGCCGCCCTGGGTGCCGATCAGGAGGCCGCCGATCATCGGCAGCAGGCGCAGCCCGGTGCCGAGCGGGGTGGCCCCGCCGACGCTCTGGAAGTACTGCGGCACCGCGAACAGCAGCCCGAACAGGGCGAAGTTGGCGATCGTGGCGTGCACGGCCCCCCAGGTGAAACGGGCGTCACCGAACAGGGACAGCTCGATCAGCGGGTGGGTACTGCGCCGCTCCCAGGCGGCGAAGGCGGCCAGCATCACCAGGCCGGCCAGGGCGGGCCCCCACGTGGTCGCGGCCGTCCAGCCGCTCTGGCCGGCGTTGATGAAGCCGTAGATCACTCCGGCCAGCCCGGCCGAGGACAGCAGCGCGCCCGGCACGTCGAGCGGGATCGGGCGGGCGCTGCGCGACTCGGGCAGGAGGACGACCAGGGCGGCGGCGCCGGCCAGCGCCAGCGGGATGTTGAGCAGGAACACCGAGCCCCACCAGTAGTGGTCCAGCAGCCAGCCGCCGACGATCGGTCCCAGCGGCAGGCCGGCGGCGCTGGCCGCGGTCCATATGGTGACGGCCTTCGCCCGCGCGTCCCGCTCCTCGAACAGCGCGGGCAGCATGGCGAATCCGAGCGGCATCAACGCCGCACCGGCCAGGCCGAGTACGGCGCGGGCGGCGATCAGCTCGCCGGGCGATCCCGCCACCGCGCACCACGCCGAGGCCGCGGCGAACAGCACCAGCGATCCGACCAGGAGCCGCTTCCGGCCGTAGCGGTCGCCGAGGTTGGCCGCCGGGAGCATCGCCACGCCCACCACCAGCGTGTACGCGGTGCCGAACCACTGGAGTTGCCCGGTCGTGGCGTGCAGCGCGGTGGACACCTCGGGGAGCGCGACGTTCAGCACGGTCGCGTCCAGGCCGATCGTGAGGCCCGAGAGGGCGAGGGCGGCCAGCGCCCACCAGCGGGCGGAGCCACCCGCGCCGCGTCCCGCTCCGCTAATTTCGGGACGTCCTACTTTTTGGGTTGCAGTCATAAATGGGAGTTTAACCCATATTTTTTGGCCGCGAGAAGCCCCTGGTCGCATGGGAAGCGTCCAGGGGCCTGATCAGCGGTTTCTTGCGATGGGACGGACGGGCGGGCGGGACGGCGTGCAGGACGTCCGGGTGGCGGCTCGCTCCGCGGGGCGAGGCGGCCGACGCCCGATGGGCCCACCCGCGCCACCATCACGCCCCCGGCCGGCGGGCCGGCCGCACGTCCACCGGCCCGGGCCCGCACCCGCGCTCCGGTCCGCCGGACAACCCGCCCGCGGAACCCCTCAGTTGCCGGCGAGGAGTTCCAGCGTGTCGATCACGCGGTTCGAGAAGCCCCACTCGTTGTCGTACCAGGCGACCACCTTGACGTGGCGGCCGTCGACGCGGGTCAGGGCCGAGTCGAAGATCGCGGACGCCGGGTTGCCGGTGATGTCGGAGGACACCAGCGGGTCCTCGGAGTACTCGAGGATGCCGGCGAGCGGGCCCTCCGCCGCCGCGCGGTAGGCCGCGAGCACGTCGTCGCGCGTCACGTCGCGGGCGACGGTCGTGTTGAGCTCGACGATCGAGCCGACCGGGACCGGCACCCGGATCGAGTCGCCCGACAGCTTGCCCTCCAGCTCCGGGAGCACCAGGCCGATCGCCTTCGCGGCACCCGTCGTGGTGGGCACGATGTTGACGCCCGCGGCACGCGCCCGGCGGGGGTCACGGTGCGGGCCGTCCTGGAGGTTCTGCTCCTGCGTGTAGGCGTGCACCGTGGTCATGAACCCGTGCTCGATACCGGCGAGTTCGTGCAGGACGGCGGCCAGCGGGGCGAGCGCGTTGGTCGTGCACGACGCGTTCGAGACGATCGTGTGCAGGGCCGGGTCGTACACCTTGGAGTTCACCCCGAAGGCGAGAGTCACGTCGGCGCCGTCCGACGGCGCGCTGACCAGGACCTTCTTCGCGCCCGCGTCGAGGTGGGCGCGGGCCGCCTTGGCCGAGGTGAAGCGGCCGGTCGCCTCCAGCACGACGTCGACGCCCAGCGCGGCCCACGGCAGTCGGGCCGGCTCGCGCTCGGCCAGCACCTTGATCCGGCGGCCGTCGACGACGATGACGTCACCGTCGACGGTCACCGGGCGGCCGAGCCGGCCGGAGGTGGAGTCGAAGGCGAGCAGGCGGGCGAGGGCGGTGGGTTCGGTGAGGTCGTTGACGGCCACGACCTCCAGGTCGCTGTCACGTTCGAGCAGGGCGCGCAGCACGTTGCGCCCGATGCGGCCGAATCCGTTGATGGCGATGCGAGTCATGAGTGGTGTCCCCTTCCGGTTCGTCCACCAGGTTCGCTCGCGGCCGCGGCCCGTGGCGGCGGCCTGAGCGCCATGGTTCGCAAGGATCGCGCCAGGTCGGCACGGCACCGCCGGGCGGCGGGACCGCGCGTACGGGTCACTCGCCGCGGGTGAAGGTGCGCCGGTACTCGCTCGGCGTGGTGCCGAGGGTGCGCTGGAAGTGCATCCGCAGGTTCGCCCCGGTGCCGAGGCCGACGTCCGCGGCGATCTGCTCGATGCTCCGGCCCGAGCGCTCCAGCAGTTCGCGGGCCAGGTCGACGCGGGCGCGCATCACCCACTGCATCGGCGTGTACCCGGTGTCGTCGGTGAAGCGGCGCGAGAACGTCCGGGGTGAGACCGCCGCGTGCCGGGCGAGCACGTCGAGGGTGAGCGGTTCGCCGAGCCGGTGCAGCGCCCACTCCCGGGTGGCGGCGAAGCGTTCGCCCAGCGGCTCCGGCACGCTGCGCGGCACGTACTGCGCCTGGCCGCCACTGCGGTAGGGCGCCGCGACCAGCCGCCGGGCCGCGTGGTTCGACGCGGCCACGCCCAGGTCGCGGCGCAGCACGTGCAGGCACAGGTCGATGCCCGACGCGGCCCCGGCCGAGGTCAGCACGCTGCCCTCGTCGACGAACAGGACGTTCTCGTCGACCCGCACGAGCGGGTGCTTCGCCGCGAGCGCCCGCGTGTAGTGCCAGTGCGTCGTGGCCCGCTTGCCGTCCAGCAGGCCCGTGGCGGCCAGCGCGAAGGCGCCCGTGGAGATCGCGGCCAGCCGCGCGCCCCGTGCGTGCGCCGCGACCAGCGCGTCGGCGACGGCGGCCGGCGGATCCTCCCGGTCGGGGAACCGGTACCCGGGGATGAACACGATCTCGGCCCACGCCAGGGCGTCGAGGCCGTCCGCGACGTGGTACGACAGCCCGTCGCCGCCGGTCACCAGGCCGGGTGCCGCGCCGCACACCCGCACTTCGTACGGCATGCTCGCCCGGGTCGAGAACACCTGCGCGGGGATCCCGACGTCGAGTGGTTTCGCCCCTTCGAGCACGAGGACGGCGACGCGATGCAGGCGGGAGGGGGGCACGGACACCAGCGTAGGCGCAGGCTCGCCCCGGCCACGGAAACGAGCCCCGCCGCACCACCGGTCGCGGGCTTGCGTACATCCGTTCCGCAGCGAGTGTACATTTGTACGCATGGAACAGGACGAGCCGCGCCCGCGCCCCCGGCCGCGCCGGAAGGACCCCGACCGCAAGGAACGCGTGCTCGACGCGGCGCTCGACGTCCTCGCGGAGCACGGCGTGGCCGGGACCACCCACCGGCGGATCGCCGCCCGCGCCGACGTCCCCCTCGGCTCCGTCACCTACCACTTCGCCGGCCTGGGCGAGCTCAGGGCGGCGGCGTTCACGCGGTACGTCGCGACCAGGTCCGCGGCCTTCAGCGCGCTGTTCACCGGCGTGGAGACCCGCGAACAGCTGGTCGAGGTGCTGACCGACCTGGTGCAGCAGGGGCCCGCCCGGCACCGGAGCGCGGTACTCGGCTTCGAACTCCACCTGGCCGCGCTGCGCGACCCCGCCCTGCGCGCGCTCACCGAGCGGTGGACCCGCGAGAGCCGCGCGGTCCTCGCCGCCTTCACCGGCCCCGAGCACGCCGCTCGCGTGGACGCCCTCCTCGAAGGCGCGATCCTGCACGCCCTGCTCTCCACCACGCCCGAGCCGCGGGAGCGGACGCGGGCGATGATCGACCAGGCCCTCGGCCCGGTGGACGACCCCTTCACCTCCCGGAGCACCGCATGACCGACCACCCGCCCCTGCTCGCCGTCCCCGACGCCGAACTGGACGAGCTGCGCGCCCGCCTGCGCGGCACCCGGTGGCCCACCGCCTGGCCGCTCGACGGGTGGGCCGCCGGCACCGAGCCCGGCGAGCTGCGGCGGCTGGTCGCCCACTGGGCCGACGGCTACGACTGGCGCGCCCACGAGGCCGCCGTCAACGCCCTGCCCTCCCACCTCGCCGACCTCGACGGCACCCCCGTCCACTACCTGCGCTTCGACGCGCCGCGTCGCGACGACCTGCCGATCGTGCTGACGCACGGCTGGCCCAGCTCCTTCGTCGAACTGGTCGGGCTCGCCCGCAGGTTGGCGGACCCGGCGCGCCACGGAGGCGCCGACGAGGACGCGTTCACCGTCATCGTCCCGTCGCTGCCGGGCTTCGGCCTGTCCCCGCAGCGGCCCGGGCCGGACGGCCCCCCGACGCAGGAACTGTGGCACCGGCTCATGCACGACCACCTCGGCTTCACGCGCTACGCCGCACACGGCGGGGACCTCGGCGCGGGCATCACCTCGCGGCTGGCCGCCGCCCACCCCGAGGCCGTCGCCGGCATCCACCTGCTCGCGGTCGCCGACCCCCGCGCCTACGACCCGTCGACCGTCACGCCCGAGGAGCAGGCGTACCTCGACTCCGTCGCCGCCTGGTCCGCCGAGGAGGGCGGTTACCTGCACCAGCAGCAGACCCGGCCGCTGACCCTGAGCTACGGACTCGCCGACTCGCCGGCCGGACTGCTCGCCTGGATCGTGGAGAAGTACCGCGCCTGGAGCGACTGCGGCGGCGACCTGTCCAGCCGCTTCAGCGACGACTTCGTCCTGACGCAGGCGTCCCTCTACTGGTTCACCCGCACCATCTCGACGTCCTTCCGGCCCTACTACGAGCACGGCCGCGGCCGGTCCCGACGCCTGGAACGGGTCGACGTGCCCACCGCGGTCGCGGTGTTCCCCGCCGACCTCGTCCGGCCGCCGCGCAGTTGGGCCGAGCGCACCTACCACGTCACCCGCTACACCCCGATGCCGCGCGGCGGCCACTTCGCCGCGCACGAGGAACCGGAACTCCTGGCGGCGGACCTCACGGAGTTCTTCCGCGAGCTGCGCTGAGCCGGGCGGATCGCCGGCGGACGGCCGGGCACCGTTTTTCGTCGAGCGACCGGTGCACCCTCATCGGCGAACCCCCGGGCGGCGCGGCTCGCTACGCCCCGTTGCCGGGGACCTCGGCGGTCACGAGGTAGAGGGTGACCGCCGCGAAGAAGGGCTCCCGGGCGAGGTGGGCGAGGAAGTCCTCGGCCGTCTCCGGAGTGAAGTACCCGGCCGCCACCGCGCGTTCGGCGTTGCGCCGGAAGCCGAGGATGCGGTCGGCGGCGCGCACCTCGCGCAGGACGGTGGTGGCCGGCAGTACCGAGGGCACGGTGAAGCCCGCGGCGGTCGCGAGGCGCGGGAGCTGGCGGCCGATGGCGCCGTTGCGGACGACGCGGTCGGCCAGGTGCCGGGTGAAGGCCCGGGAGACCGCCGGATCGGGGTGGTCGACGGACAGGGACTCCCAGTCGGGTTCGGCCATCACGAGGCGGCCGCCGGGGCGCAGCACGCGGTGGGCCTCGGCGAGCGCGCGGGCCGGGTCGGCGACGTGCTGGAGGACGCGGTCGGTGTGGGCCCGGTCGACGGTCGCCGTGCCGTAGGGCAGGGCGTGCAGGTCGGCCAGATGGACGTGGGTGGCGGGGAGTTCGGCCGCCCGTTCGCGTGCTCGGGCGGCCATTTCGGGGCTGTGGTCGAGGCCGAGCACGGTGCCGGCGGGCGTGGCCGCACCGGCGAGCGCGGCCAGATCCGTCCCCGGGCCGCAGCCGAGGTCGGCGACCGTGTCGCCCGGGCGGATCGCGAGTGCCTCCAGTGCGGACCGCTTGTAGGAGCGGGCGATGTGGGTGGCGGCGAGCCGGTCCTGGTAGCCGATCCGGTCGGGCACCACCGCCTCGAACACGGCGTCGGCGGTACGGGCCAGGGTCCGGACCTCCAGGGCGAGCAGTTCCCGTCCCTCGGGGGTGAGCCGGAGCGGCCGCTGCCGCTGCCCCGGCCGCTCGTCCAGGTACTCGACGAGCCGCTTCGCCTCCAGCCGGGCCAGCGCCCCGGACAGGCTGCCGCGGCCGAGCCGGGCCCCGGTCATCCGCTCGACGGCGCTGTTCACGGCGTACCCGTGCAGCGGTCCGTCGGCCAGCGCGCAGAGCACCAGCATCTGGGCGTCGTTCGTCCGCATGGTCGGCGGCTCCTGGGTTCGGGGGGCGGGGGAGAAACGGCGAAAAGGCAGCGGAAGGACGGTTCCGGTGCGCCGTTCGGAGGCGGCCGCACCGAAAGACCTCCGGTCCGCGTCCCGTTGTAGCACGCGCCGCGTGTCATCGTTCCGTAGGATGGGTACCCGCCGACACTCCCGGAGCGCCCCGAAGGGACCCGTCCGCATGCGATTGACCGACCCTCTCTACGCCCTCTACACGCGGCGGTTGCGCCGCCAGGTGACGGAATCCGGCGCGCTGCCACGGCACATCGGGCTGATCATGGACGGAAACCGGCGCTGGGCCCGGCAGATGGGCATCGCGAACCCGAGCCTGGGACACAAGGCCGGCGGCGAGCACGTCGAGGACGTGCTGTCGTGGTGCGACCGGCTCGGTGTCCCGCACGTGACCGTCTTCGTGTGCTCCACGGAGAACCTCGCCCGGCGCGACGAGGGCGAAGTCGCCTTCCTCATGGGTTTGATCGAGGAGGTGGTGAGCCGGCACCTGGCCGGCCCCGGGGCGCGCCGCCGGATGCACATCGCGGGGTCGCCGGACTCGCTGCCGGACCGTACCGCCCGCGTGCTCAAGGAGGCCGAGGAGGCCACCCGCGACTGCGCGACCGGATCGCACGTCACGCTCGCCATCGGCTACGGGGGCCGCCAGGAGGTGGTCGACGCGCTGCGCGAACTCCTCCACGAGGAGGCGGAGTCCGGCCGGACCCTCGAAGAACTCGCCGCGGTTCTGGGCGTCGACGACGTGTCCCGGCACCTGTACACCGCCGGGCAGCCCGACCCCGACCTGGTCATCCGCACCAGCGGCGAGCAGCGCCTGTCGAACTTCCTGCTGTGGCAGAGCGCCTACGCGGAGCTGTACTTCTGCGAGGCGTACTGGCCGGCCTTCCGCGAGCTGGACTTCCTGCGCGCCGTGCGCAGTTACGGCACGCGGCAGCGGCGCCGCGGGGCCTGAGCCCGCGAGGACGGCCCGCGGCGCCGTCGGCGTGCGGCAGACTACGGTCGTCGAGGGGCGCCGCGGGGGGATCCGGGCGCGGGGGATCCGGGGGGATCAGCATGGCAAAGTCACGTCGTACGCCCAGGGCTGTCGCGGCCGCGGTACTCGTGCCGCTCGCGCTGGCCGCTTCCGCCGGCTGCGGCGGCCCGGCCCACCACGACCGGCCGGCGCCCGCGCCCACGTCCGCCACGCCCACGGCGAACCCGCACACCGCCGACCCCGATCCGCGCCATCTGGCCCTCGGCGACTGCTTCGACGCCGATCGCGGCCTGACCCTCACCGGCGGGACGCAGCCGGCCGGGCCCGTGCACATCGTGCCGTGCACGGGCACCCACGATGCCGAGGTGTACGGCCGGTTCACCTACGTGGAGGGAGGCTACCCGGCGGCCCAGCTCCGTATCATCGCCACGTCGGACTGCGCCGATCTCGTCCCGCGCTACGACATGGACAGCTGGACCCTCTCCGCGACCGCGGAACTGGCCCGCGCCCTCCTGCCGACACGGACGCAGTGGGCGGCCGGCGACCACGACGGCATCTGCTATTGGACCCCGCGCGACCCCCCGACGACGACCCGGCTGCGCCACGACAGGACCACGTCGACCGCCGCCCAGTACGCCTACCTGGACGCCGTGGACCGGCCGGAGTCCGCCCTGGCCACCGACCCGGCGTCGCAGGGGGAGACGGACCTGTCGTCGTACCAGAACTGGTCGGCGGGGGTGGCCGATTCGCTCACCACCGAGGAGCAGCTGCTCCGGGCGCGCACCTGGCCGGTCGCCGCCCAGGGCCCGGTCGAGGCGCTGCTGCAGCGCGTCGACGCGCTCGTCCCGCAGTGGCGTGCGGCCTCGCAGCAGGCGTCCCCGGCCGCCATCAAGCGCACGACCGGCACCCTCCGCGGCCGGAACGCCGAGCCCCAGGAGCAGGCCGTCCGCCAGGCGCTCGGCCTCACCACGACCCGCGCGCGCTGACCCACGCGACGACCCGCACGGCCGCCCCGCGGCGTACCGCACACGGCGCCCCGCGGCATGCCCCGGGCATCGCCCCGCCGCGCGCCTCGCACCGCGCCCCGCCCGCCGCTTGGGTAACGACTTGGACGAGGCTGCGACGAGCCCTCTTGACCTCCGCCGACAGCGGGCCTACCTTGACATTCGCCAATAGGAAAGTTTCCTAACAGTGAACTGAGGGAGGATGGCGCGCATGGCTGGCACCCCCGGAACGCCGCGCGTCCTGCGCGCCATGAACGACCGCGCCGCGCTCGACCTCCTCCTGGAGCACGGGACGCTGTCGCGGACCAGGATCGGCAAGCTCACCGGGCTGTCCAAGCCCACCGCGTCGCAACTGCTCGCGCGGCTGGAGGCGGCCGGACTGGTGCTGGCCACCGGCACCACCGCGGGCCGCCCGGGGCCCAACGCCCAGCTGTACTCGGTGAACCCCGCGGCCGCCCACGTCGCCGGCCTCGACGTGAACACCGAGCGGATCAGGGCCGCGGTCGCCGACATCACCGGCCGCACCGTGGGCGCCTACCGGCTGCCCACCCCGCACCACCGCACCGGCACCACCGTCGAGCAGGTGGTGCAGGCGCTGGAGGGGGCGGTCAAGGCCGCCGGGCTGAGCCGCGCCGATCTGCACCGGGTGGTGATCGGCACGCCCGGTGCGTTCGACCCGAGCACCGGACGTCTGCGCTACGCCAGCCACCTGCCCGGCTGGCACTCGCCGACCCTGCTGGACGAGCTGGCCGTCGCGCTGCCGATGCCGCTGGAGTACGACAACGACGTGAACCTCGCCGCGATCGCCGAGCAGCGGCTCGGCGCCGCCCGCGGGCACGGCGACTTCGCGCTGCTGTGGAACGAGGAGGGCATCGGCGCCGCCTTCGTGATCGGCGGCCGGCTGCACCGCGGCTGGACCGGCGGCGCCGGCGAGGTCGGCTTCCTGCCGGTGCCCGGCACGCCCCTGGTCCGCAACGTCGCCAAGGCCAACAACGGCGGCTTCCAGGAGCTGGCCGGGTGCAACGCGGTACTGCGGATCGCCGCCGAGCTGGGACTCGACGTCCCCGAGGGCAGCCTGCAGGACGCGGCGACCGAACTCCTCTGCAGGGCGGCGGAGTTCCACGAGCAGTCCGGTCAGGAGGAGCCCACCGGCCCCTACGCCGACCTGCTCGCCCGCTGCGCGACCGGCCACGCCGTCGGCCTCGCCTCGATCGTGGCCGTGCTCGACCCCGAACTGATCGTGCTGGCCGGGAACGTCACGACGGCCGGCGGCGAGCCGCTGCGCTCGATGATCCAGGCCGAGCTGGCCGAACTCGCCGTACCCCGGCCCCGGTTGGTGCTCGGCACGGTCGCGTTGCACCCCGTCCTCAGCGGCGCCCTGGAAAGCGCGCTCGCCACCACCCGCGACGAGGTGTTCGACACCTCGCGCTGACCCTCGACCACCACCCCACCAGGCCCCACCCGCACCACCGGAACGGCAGCTCCCCGCCGTCCCGTCGGCACCCCGCACCCTCGACCGCCCGCACCGCATCCGCCCCCACCGATCCGCCACCGGACTCCCGCACCGAGTCCCCCGCACCGCAACGGCCCGCACCACCCCGGCCCCACCCCCGACCTCCCGGAGGCAAAGCGCAGTGTCCCGCCTGACGAAGGCCGCGGCCGTCGCCGCCGCCGCAGCGATATCCCTGCTCGCGACCGCGTGTACCGGCCAGAACTCCTCCGGCGCCACCGACGACGCCGGCAAGGACGTGACCATCAACTTCTGGCACGGCTGGTCCGCGCCCAACGAGTTGAAGGCGATCAACGACAACGTCGCCCGCTTCGAGAAGCTGCACCCGAACATCCACGTCAAGGTGCAGGGCAACATCACCGACGACAAGATCAACCAGGCGCTGCGGGCCGGCGGCAGCAAGGCCCCCGACGTGGTGTCGTCCTTCACCACCGACAACGTCGGCCAGTTCTGCTCCTCGGGTGCCTTCGCCGACCTGACGCCGTTCCTGAAGAAGTCGGACATCGATCCCGCGGCCACGTTCCCGAAGACGATGCTGGAGTACACCCAGTACCAGGGCACCCGCTGCTCGCTGCCGCTGCTCGGCGACGCCTACGGGCTGTACTACAACAAGAAGGAGTTCGCCGCCGCCGGCATCTCCGCGCCGCCGAAGACCATGTCGGAGCTGAAGGCCGACGCGGTCAAGCTGACGAAGTCCACCGGCAGTTCGTACTCCCAGCTCGGCTTCATGCCGGACTTCCACGGCTACGAGTCCACCCCCGGCCACCTGGCCGCGCAGTGGGGCGTGAAGTACTTCGACGCCAACGGCACGTCGCAGACCGCCAAGGACCCCGGCTTCACCGCGATGTTCACCTGGCAGCAGGAGATGGTGAAGGCGCTCGGCGGGTTCAGCAAGCTGGAGAAGTACCGCAACACCTTCGGTGACGAGTTCGGGGCGAAGAACCCGCTGCAGACCGGCCAGGTCGCGATGGGCATCGACGGCGAGTGGCGGCTGGGCATGGCCCGCGACGCCGGGATGAACGACCTGGGCGTGGCGCCCTTCCCGGTCCCGGACGACCAGGCGTCCACCTACGGCAAGGGCTACGTCACCGGCACCATCGTCGGCATCGCCAACACCAGCACCAAGAAGAACGCCGCCTGGGAACTGGTGAAGTTCATGACCACCGACACCGACGCGGTGGTCTCCTTCTCCAACGCGATCCACAACGTGCCCTCCACGCTGGCCGCCCTCAAGTCCCCCAAGCTGGACCAGGACCCGGCGTTCAGGACCTTTATCGACATCGCCGAGAACCCGAACAGCACCACCACCCCCGCCAGCGTCAACGGCGGCGCCTACCAGGTGACCCTGCAGGACTTCGGCTACGACTACGAGTCCGGCAAGGCGAAGAACCTCAAGTCCGGGCTCCAGGGCGTCGACGCGCAGGTCGACAAGGACATCGCGCAGGCGAAGTGATGAGCGCCGTCCACCCCCTGCTGCGCGCCAAGCGCAGGAAAGCCGCCCTGCGGAACCTCGCGTTCCTCTCGCCGTGGATCATCGGGTTCTCGGTCTTCTTCGTCTACCCGCTGCTGTCCACCGTCTACTTCTCGTTCATGCACTACAACGGCTTCAACGCGCCGACGTGGACCGGCGGGAAGAACTGGTCGTACATCTTCACGCAGTACCCGCTGTTCTGGCCCGCGCTGCGCAACACCCTGTGGCTGGTCGTGGTGATGGTGACGCTGCGGGTGATCTTCGGGCTGGGCATCGGGATGCTCATCACGAAGATCAGGACGGGCGCCGGCCTGTTCCGTACCGCCTTCTACCTGCCGTACCTGGCGCCCCCGGTGGCCGCCACGATGGCGTTCGTCTTCCTGCTCAACCCCGGCACCGGTCCGGTGAACAACATCCTCGGCGGGATCGGGCTGCCCACCCCGGGCTGGTTCACCGACCCGCACTGGTCCAAGCCCGCGCTGACCACGCTGGCGCTGTGGGGCATCGGGGACCTGATGGTCATCTTCATGGCCGCGCTGCTCGACGTCCCCAAGGAGCAGTACGAGGCGGCCGAACTGGACGGCGCAGGCGCGTGGTCGCGGTTCCGCTACGTCACGCTGCCGAACATCTCGCCGATCGTGATGTTCGCGGTGGTCACCGGGGTCATCCAGACCATGCAGTACTACACGCAGCCCCTGGTCGCCGGGAAGGTCGCCTCCGGCATCATCGGCAACTCCGGCCAGCAGTTCGAGCCCGGATACCCCGACAAGTCGACCCTGACCCTGCCGCAGCTCGTCTACAACCTGGGCTTCCAGCGCTTCGACTACGGCTCCGCGTGCGTGGTCGCGCTGGTGCTGTTCGTGCTGGCGATGGTCTTCACGGCCCTGCTGATGCGGCGCCGCAACGGCTTCCTGGCGGCGGAGGACTGACCCGAGATGACGCACATGACCGACACCACGCTCCCCTCCGGCACGTCGCTGCCGCGCATCGACCGCTCCCCCGACCCGCGCGCCCTCAAGGCCGCCCGGCGCCGGCGCACCCTGCACTGGATCGGCGTGCACTCGCTGGGCATCGCCGCGGCCGCGTTCTTCGTGCTGCCGTTCGTCTTCGTGGTGCTCACCGCACTGATGAGCGACAACCAGGCACTGACCCGGTCGCTGTGGCCGCACCCCTTCGAGTGGTCCAACTTCCGTACCGTCTGGGACACCCCGGGCTTCCTGACCTGGTGGCGCAACACCCTGGTCTACGCGGTCTCCGGCACGGTGCTGACCGTCGTCTCGTCGCTGCCCGTGGCCTACGCGCTGGCCAAGTTCCGCTTCCGCGGCCGCAACCTGATCATGGTGCTGGTGATCTCCACCATGATGCTGCCGCCCCAGGTGATCATCATCCCGATGTACCTGTTCTGGACGAAGCAGCTGCACATGGACGGCACCCTGTGGCCGCTGATCATCCCGATGGCCTTCGGTGACGCCTTCACCATCTTCCTGCTGCGGCAGTTCCTGCTGACCATCCCCAAGGAGTACACCGAGGCGGCCAGGGTCGACGGCTGCGGCGAACTGCGCACCCTGCTCACCGTGATCGTCCCGATGATCCGGCCGGCGCTCGCCGCGGTCGCGCTGTTCCAGTTCTTCTACTGCTGGAACGACTACTTCGGGCCGCAGATCTACGCCAGTTCCAACCCGGCGGCGTGGACCCTCAGCTACGGACTGGAGTCCTTCAAGGGCGCTCACCACACCAACTGGAATCTGACCATGGCGGCGACCGTTCTCGTAATGGCCCCGGTGATCGTGGTCTTCTTCTTCGCACAAAAGGCCTTCATCGAAGGCGTGACCCTGACAGGAGTCAAGGGATGAAACTGGCAGTCGTGGGCGGCGGGTCCACGTACACACCCGAACTCGTCGACGGGTTCGCGCGGTTGCGCGACACCCTGCCGGTGGAGGAGTTGGTGCTGGTCGACCCGGCAGCGGAGCGGCTGGAACTGGTCGGGGGGCTGGCGCGGCGGATCTTCGCCAAGCAGGGCCACCCCGGGCGGATCGTCACCACCGACGACGTGGCGGCCGGGGTGGAGGGCGCCGACGCGGTGCTGCTCCAGCTGCGCGTCGGCGGGCAGGCGGCCCGCAACCAGGACGAGACGTGGCCGCTGGAGTGCGGCTGCGTCGGCCAGGAGACGACCGGCGCGGGCGGCCTCGCCAAGGCCATGCGCACCGTGCCGGTGGTGCTGGACATCGCCGAGCAGGTGCGCAGGAGCGCGCCGGACGCCTGGATCATCGACTTCACCAACCCGGTCGGCATCGTCACCCGGGCGCTGCTGCAGGCCGGGCACCGCGCGGTCGGGCTGTGCAACGTGGCCATCGGCTTCCAGCGGAAGTTCGCGCAACTGCTGGACGTGCTGCCCGAGCAGGTGCACCTCGACCACGTGGGGCTCAACCACCTCACCTGGGAGCGCGGGGTCCGGCTGGGCGGCCCGAACGGCGAGGACCTGCTGCCCAAGCTGCTGGCCGAGCACGGCGATTCCATCGCCGACGACCTGCACATGCCGCGCCAGATCGTGGACCGGCTCGGCGTCGTCCCGTCGTACTACCTGCGGTACTTCTACGCGCACGACGAGGTGGTGCGCGAGCTGGGCACCAAGCCCTCGCGGGCCGCCCAGGTCGCCGCGATGGAGAAGGAACTCCTGGAGATGTACGGCGACCCGGCCCTCGACGAGAAGCCGGCGCTGCTGGCCAAGCGGGGCGGCGCGTTCTACTCCGAGGCGGCCGTCGCGCTCGCCTCCTCGCTGCTGCGCAACACCGGTGACGTGCAGGTGGTCAACACCTACAACAACGGCACCCTGCCCTTCCTCGCCGACGACGCCGTCATCGAGGTGCCCGCCACCGTCGACGCCACCGGGGCCACGCCCCTGCCCGTCCCCCCGCTGGAGCCGCTCTTCGCCGGCCTGGTCGCGAACGTCACCGCGTACGAGGACCTGGCGCTCGAAGCGGCGCTGCGCGGCGGCCGGGACCGGGTCTTCGCCGCCCTGCTGGCCCACCCGCTGATCGGGCAGTACGAGTACGCCGAAGGTCTGACGGACCGTCTGATCGCGCACAACCGGGAGCACTTCGCGTGGGCGTGACCTCCGAGCCGCTCGTCCCCGGTGGCGTCCTCGCCATCGACGCGGGCAACAGCAAGACCGACGTGGCGCTGGTCGCCGCCGACGGACGGGTGCTGGGCGGCACTCGCGGCGGCGGCTTCCAGCCGCCCCTCGTCGGGATCGACCCGGCCGTCTCGGTCGTCGCCGAGGCGGTGGAGCGCGTGGCCGCGGCCGCGGGGCTGCCCGCGGCCGGCGACCGCGGCGGCCGGCCGCTGGTCGAGTACACCTCCGCGTGCCTGGCCAACGCCGATCTGCCGGTCGAGGAGCGGCAGTTGCAGGACGCGGTGCACGCCCGCGGCTGGGCGCGCAGCACGAAGGTCGCCAACGACACGTTCGCGATCCTGCGGGCGGGCGTCGAGGAGCCGCGCGGGGTCGCGGTGGTGTGCGGCGCCGGGATCAACTGCGTCGGCATGCTGCCCGACGGGCGCACCGCGCGCTTCCCCGCGATCGGCAAGATCTCCGGGGACTGGGGCGGGGGTTCGGGGCTGGTCGAGGAGGCGCTGTGGTTCGCCGCACGCGCGGAGGACGGCCGCGGCGAGCCCACCGCGCTCGCCACCACGCTGCCCGGGCACTTCGGGCTGCGCACCATGTACGAGCTGATCGAGGCGATCCACCTCGAACACCTCCCGTACGCCCGGCGGTACGAGCTCACCCCGGTGCTTTTCCGCACGGCGGACGCGGGGGACGCGGTCGCCTGCTCCGTCGTCGACCGCCAGGCCGAGGAGATCGTGGCGCTTGCCACGGTGGCGATGCGGCGGCTCGACCTTCTCGACGAGGAGGTCGATGTGGTGCTGGGGGGAGGGGTGATGGCCGCGAACAACCCCCGGCTCATGGCGGGGATTTCGGCGGGGCTCGCCCTGATCGCGCCCAAGGCCCGCCCGCACGTCGTCACGGCACCGCCGGTTCTCGGAGCGGCTCTCCTCGGCCTCGACCACACCTCGGCGCCGCGCTCCGCGCACCTCGCCCTCCGCGAGTTCTATTCCCGCCCCTGACCCCCCGGGCTCCCCCGTCCTGCCCGTCCCGGGACCACCCCGCGGATGTGCCTCGTCCCCCAGTTCCCCGCGAAGGGTGCCCTCCTCCCGCAAGGGTGCCCACTCCCCGTAGGGACGGGGCGCCCTCGCAAGCGGCGATACCCCCTCCCCCGGGCGGGGTTGCCCTCACGGCATGGGGTGCCCCACGGGAAGAGGGTGCCAATCAGGGGCGCGGGGTGCCCTCGCGGGAAGCGGCAACCCTCAACGGGCACGGGGTGCCCTTGCGGGCAGAGGGTGCCAATCAGGGGCGCGGGGAACGGCGCGAGCAACCCACCACCGGCCGGCGGTCCGGCAACGACGCCGCGGGGGCTGGGCCCGCGGGCCCCC
>NZ_FNVU01000019.1 GCF_900107965.1 Actinacidiphila yanglinensis
GAATGCTTTCTCGAAAGAAAACACACGCAAGAGCGGCACCACGAGGAGGAATAATCCCCGGGTGCACAGCGTCCTCGCTGTGTCGCCTCCCCCACCCCAACGGGCAGGAAAGGACTTTTTCAAAGGAACCACATCCCGATCGGAAAACCGATCCGGACGGGGTATCAACATATCTGGCGTTGACTTTTGGCACGCTGTTGAGTTCTCAAGAAACGGAAGCTGCCATCGGCTGCCCTTCCGGGCCCCTCCGGGCTTTCCCTTCGTTGTGTTCCGACTCTATCAGACGCTTTCCAGTGCCTGACCCCCAGTCAGCGGGGCTTGTCTTTCCGGCCCTTCGGCCGTTCCGACGAGTGAGACTTTAGCGGACGTTCATCGGCCGATTCAAATCGGCCGCTTCGCGTTCCACCGGGCATTCCGAAAGCGCACAAGAAGACGAACACGGCACGCCGCGGTCGGCTCGAATGGTTACTACGGAATGGTTGCCCGGGGACCAGCCGAGGCTGGCGCTCACGACAGGCAACCCGGAGGACACTACGCATGCACCCACGGCGTGTCAAGTCTGGTGGGCGAGGGGTGGGTGGGCGCTAGTCTGGTGGGCATGACCTCGCATACGCACAGCACCCAGTGGTGGGCCGCCTAGGGCGGCCCAGGACTGACGTATGCATCCAACGGCCGCCGCTTCGGCGGCCGTTCGCGTTGTGCCCTCGGCCGCACCGGGCGGCGGTCTCCGATCTGTCACACGGACACGGGAGACGACGGCGATGACGGCGACGACGCAGGAAACGCAGGGAACACCGGGGTCGCACGACGCGACGCGGGCCGCGGACGCGAGAACCGAGCGGCCGGCGCGGGCGCGGGGCGCCCGTATCTTCAGCGGGATCAAACCCACCGGTCATCTGACCCTGGGGAACTACCTGGGCGCGATGCGCCGGTGGGTCGTGACGGACCAGCACCGGGCGGAGTCGCTGTTCTGCGTGGTGGATCTGCACGCGCTGACCGTCGAGCACGACCCGGCGCGGGTGCGGCGGCTGAGCCGGCAGACGGCGGGGCTGCTGCTCGCCGCGGGGCTGGACCCCGCCGTGTGCACGGTGTTCGCCCAGAGCCATGTGGACGAGCACACCCGGCTGATGTTCCTGCTGGAGTGCGTGGCCGCCGACGGCGAGATGCGGCGGATGATCCAGTACAAGGAGAAGTCGGTCCGGGCCCGGGACTCCGGGCAGAGCGTGCGGCTGTCCCTGCTGACGTATCCGGCGCTGATGGCGGCCGACATCCTCGTGTACGGCGCGACCGAGGTGCCGGTGGGCGAGGACCAGCGGCAGCACGTGGAGCTGACCCGGGATCTCGCGGTCCGGTTCAACCAGCGCTACGGACACACCTTCGTCGTCCCCAAGGCGACCGTCCCGGAGGTGGCGGCGCGCGTGATGGACCTCCAGGACCCCTCGGTGAAGATGGGCAAGTCCCATGCCGCGACGTCCGGGATCGTCTACCTCCTGGACGAGCCGGCGGTGGTCGCGAAGAAGGTGCGGCGGGCGGTGACCGACAGCGAGCCGGGGGTGTCGTACGACCGCGAGGAACGGCCGGGGGTGGCGAACCTGCTGGAGATCCTGTCCTCGTGCACCGGTGAGGAGCCCGCCGTGCTGGCGGAGCGGTACGACGGGATCGGGTCGCTGAAGGCGGACACGGCCGACGCGGTCGTCGAGCTGCTGCGTCCGCTGCAGGCGCGGCACGCGGAGATCAGCGCGGATCCGTCGTACGTCGACGGGGTGCTGCGGGAGGGTGCGGAGCGGGCGCGGGCGCTGGGCCGGCCGACGGTGGACGCGGCCTACGAGGCGATCGGCCTGCTCCGGCCCGTGTGAGGCGCCGGCGACACGGGTCGCAGGGTGTGCCGGGTCACCCGTGGAGGTGGCCCGGCACGCGAACGCGGCCGGCTACGCGCCGGTGGCCAGCTCGCGGCTGCGGTCGCGGGCGGCCTCCAGCGCGGCGATCAGGGCCGCGCGGACGCCGTGGTTCTCCAGCTCGCGGATGGCGCTGATGGTGGTGCCGGCCGGGGAGGTGACGGCTTCGCGGAGCTTGACCGGGTGTTCGCCGCTGTCGCGCAGCATGACCGCCGCGCCGATCGCGGACTGGACGATGAGGTCGTGGGCCTGCGCGCGGGGCAGGCCCAGCAGGATTCCGGCGTCGGTCATGGCTTCGACGAGGTAGTAGAAGTAGGCCGGGCCGGAGCCGGAGAGCGCGGTGGCCGCGTCCTGCTGCTTCTCGGGCACGCGCAGGGTCTTGCCGACCGGCTGGAAGATGGCCTCGGTGCGTGCGAGGTGGTCCTCGCCCGCGTGCCGGCCGGCGGAGATCACGGACATGCCCTCGTCCACGAGGACGGGGGTGTTGGGCATGACCCGGACGACCGCGATGCCTTCGGCGAGGCGTTCCTCGACGAAGGCGGCGGGAATGCCCGCGGCGGCGCTGATGACGAGCTTGTCGGCGCCGGTGTGCGGGGCGAGTTCGGCGAGCAGGGCGGCCATGTCCTGGGGTTTGACCGCGAGGATGAGGATGTCGGCGGCCTTGGCGGCGTACGCGTTGTCGACGGCCCGGACGCCGTAGCGAGCGTGCAGTTCCTCGGCGCGTTCGGGGCGGCGGGCCGTGACGAGCAGGTCGTCGGGTGCCCAGCCGGCCCTGATCATCCCGGAGAGCAGTGCCTCGCCGATCTTCCCGGTGCCGAGGACGGCGACCGTCTGCGTCGTGCCGGTGGTGGGGGTCGTGGCGGTCATGGCGCTTCACCTCAAGCCGTACGGGTCTGCCTGTCCGGCCATCGTGGCAGGGGCGAGGGGGCGACGGCGGCAACGTCCATTCCTCGGGCAGTCGGGACCAAGGGCAGTCGGTACTCCGGGCGGCCGGGCCCGCGCGCCGTCGTCCCGTCCCGCTCGCGCTCGCGGTCCCGGTCGGCGGGTCGTACGCGGCGCGGACGCCCTCACGCGGTGCGGCGGCGGAGGGTGGCGGCGCCGAGCGCGAGGGCGAGCAGGGCACAGCCGGCGACGACGGCGAGGTCGCGGACGAAGTCCCCGGTGACGCCTGCGTGGTGGACGACTTCGGACATCCCGTCCACGGCGTACGACATGGGCAGCACGTCGGACAGGCCGGTGAGGGCGGGCTGCATGGCGCCGCGGGGGACGAACAGGCCGCACAGCAGGATCTGCGGGAGGAGCACGGCGGGCATGAACTGCACCGCCTGGAACTCGCTTGCCGCGAAGGCGCTGACGAACAGCCCGAGCGCGATGCCGAGGAACGCGTCGGCGAGGGCGACCAGGAGCAGCAGCCAGGAGGAGCCGCTGACGTCGAGGCCGAGCGCGAGGACGGTCAGGCCGGTGGCGAGCGCGGCCTGCACGACGGCGACGGCACCGAACGCGAGGGCGTAGCCGGCGAGCAGGTCGGCCTTGCCCAGCGGCATGGACAGCAGGCGTTCCAGCGTGCCGGAGGTGCGTTCGCGCAGCGTGGCGATGGACGTGACCAGGAACATCGTGACGAGCGGGAAGATGCCGAGCAGGGCGGCGCCCGCGGAGTCGAAGGTGCGCAGGGCGTCGTCGAAGACGTACTTGAGCAGGGTCAGCAGCACGCAGGGCACGACGAGCATCAGGGCGATGGTGCGCGGGTCGTGGCCGAGCTGGCGCAGGACGCGGCGGGCGGTGGCGAGGGTGCGGGTGGTGTTCACGACGCGGCCTTCCGGACCGTGGGCGGGGCGGGCGATCCGGCGGGGGCGTGCGCGGCGGCGCCCCGGTCGGCCTCGTCCACGAGGTGGAGGAAGGCGTCCTCGACGGTGGTGGCGCCGGTGCGCTCGCGCAGTGCCTCGGGGGTGTCGTCGGCGAGCAGCCTGCCCTCGCGGAGCAGCAGGAGCCGGTGGCAGCGCTCGGCCTCGTCCATGACGTGGGAGGAGACGAGCAGGGTGGTGCCACGGTCGGCGGCGAGGCGGTGGAAGAGCTGCCACAGGTCGCGGCGCAGGACGGGATCGAGCCCGACGGTCGGCTCGTCGAGCACGAGGAGTTCGGGGGCGCCGAGCAGCGCGACGGCCAGCGAGACGCGGCCGCGCTGGCCGCCGGAGAGGTTCCCGGCCAGGGCGTCGGCGTGGCCGGTGAGGTCGACGTCGTGCAGCGCCTCCTGGACGTGGGTGGCGCGCTCGCGGCGGGGGATGCCGAGGACGGCGGCGTAGTAGTCGAGGTTCTGGCGGGCGGTGAGGTCGGTGTAGACGGAGGGGGCCTGCGTGACGTAGCCGACGCGTGCGCGCAGGTCGCGGTGGCCGGCGGGGCGGCCGAGGACGTCGAGGGTGCCGGCGACCCTGGCCTGGGAGCCGACGATCGCCCGCATCAGGGTGGACTTGCCGCAGCCGCTCGGGCCGAGCAGTCCGGTGATGCGGCCGGGCGGGACGGCGAAGCGCAGGTCGTCCAGGACGGTGCGGCTGCCGCGTCGCACGCTGAGGGCGGTTGCCTCGATCGCGGGGCCATGTTTATTCATCATGTGATGAATAAACACCCGCTTCCCGCTCTGCGTCAAGGAGTTCGGGGTACGGGTGCGGGGGGAAGCGCGGGGCGTGGCCCGGGCACGGGGGCCGCGTACGTGCGGGTACGGGCAGGGCGGCCGGGGCCGCGCCCGTCGGGGCGTCAGGGGCGGGCCGCGCCCGGGGCGATCCGCACCGGGGACCTGTCCGGGGCGGGTCAGGGTCATCCCCTATGGCGCGCGGGGGCGGCGCGAGGGACCGTTGCGGTATGAGTCGTTCATCCCGTGAAATCGCTGTATCGGGCGCGGAGAAGCGGCACTTGGCCGTGGCTTCGGCGACCCTCGGACCCTGGCGGCCCGCCGCCGTCGTCGGCGCGCTCGGCGGCGGGGTCTCGCTCGCCCTGCACCTCGTGGGCGGGCACTTCGGGCTCGGCATCCTCAGCAGCGCGCTGTCGGTGGCCGCGCTGCTCTTCTTCTGCGTGGGCGGGGCGGGCGCCGTGCTCGGCTACTCCTCGCGCGGCGCGGGACGCGACCGGCGCATCAGGCGCTGGGCGCGCTCGCACCCGTGGCAGGTCGCCACCGTGCCGGCCGGGATGATGTTCCTGACCGACCTCGTGGTGCGCCAGGCGCTCACCAGCCAGGGCTTCTTCGGTTCGGTGTGGACCGGGCTGTGGCACGGCGCCGTGGTGGCGGCGGTGGTCGGCGTGGCCGGGACGTTCAGCCGCTCACGGGCGTAGCCGCCGCCCGTTCCCCGGGCGGCTTCCGATGACGGGCGGGCGCCGCGCGCCTCAGCGGACCGCCCGCAGCACCAGGTCGGCGAGCCGGCGGCCGGCCTCGTCGTCCAGGGGCGCGTGGTCGACGAGCAGCCGGTACCACAGCACCCCGTAGACCACGTCGATCAGCAGTTCCGGGTCGAGGTCCGGCGCGATCTCGCCCCGGACCACCGCCCGGTCGAGGATCTCCCGGAGCACGGCCCGCCGCCGGAAGAGGAAGTTCTCCCGGAAGGCCGCCGCGAAGACCGGGTCGAGCAGCGCCTGCGCCATCAGGCCGACCAGGACCGGCCGCTGCCCGCGCTGCCGGAAGGTCTCGGCGAGGAAGCCCATCAGGTCGGCGGGCAGCGAGCCCTCGTCCGGCACCGCGATCGTCGTCTCCGACAGGTCGAGCAGCGCGGTCAGCGCGACGTCCGCCTTCGACGACCACCAGCGGTAGATCGTCTGCTTGCCGACGCCCGCGCGCGCGGCGATGCCGTCGACGGTCAGCGCGGCGTACCCGCGCTCCCTCAACTCGCTCATGGTCGCGGCCAGGATCGCCTGGCGCGCGGCCTCACTACGTGGCCGCCCCGGCCGCCGGTCACCCGTCATGCGCTCACCCTACTTTACAAGACGGCATGTCTCGATATAAAAACGAGACGACACGTTCCGAAACAAAGGGAGAGCGCTGACATGCGCGTTGTGATCATGGGTGGCACCGCAGGCATCGGACTCGCCACGGCCCGCGCGCTGCGGGCGGACGGCGCCGAGGTGGTCGTCACCGGCCGGAACGAGGAGCGGCTGGCCGCGGCGGCCGCCGAGGGACTGACCGCCGAACGCCTCGACGGGACGGACGAGGACGCGGTCGCCGCGTTCTTCGAGCGGACCGGCGGCTTCGAGCACCTGGTGCTCGCCTTCAGCTCGGGCGCCGTCGGCCTCGGCCCGGTCAAGGACACAAAACTCACCGACATACGCGCCGCGTTCGAGGGCAAGCTCTTCGCGTACCTGTTCGCGGTGCAGCACGCCCAGGTCACCGGCACGGTGACGATGGTCTCGGCGGCGTCCGCCCGCTCCGGGCTGCCGGGCCTGGTCGGCCTCGCGGCGGTCAACGGCGCCATCGAGCGGATCGTCTCCCCGCTCGCCGCGGACCTCGCCCCGGTCCGGGTCAACGCGGTCTCGCCGGGCGTCATCGCCACCGACTGGTGGGCCTTCATGCCCGAGGAGAAGCGCGCGGCCCAGTTCGCCGCCGCCGCGCAGTCCCTGCCGACCGGGCGGGTCGGCACGGCCGAGGACGTCGCCGGTGCGATCCGCTACGTCATCGGCGCGGACTACGTGACCGGCTCGATCCTCCCGGTGGACGGCGGGTTCACGGTGGCGTGACCGCGCCGGCACGACGACACCCGGTCCGGGTGGGCGGGGAGACAGCGGGGGGAGCAGGAAGCGAGGGGGTGGTTCGGGGAGCGGCCGCGGGACGCGCTCAGCGGCGGCGGCGCCGGGGCGTACCGCTCCCCGCCCCGCGACCGGCCGGGTTGCCGGTGCGCTGCGCCCGCCGGCGCTCGTACCGCTCGCGCGCCTGCTCGTACTCCGCGCGGAGCAGCTTCTCCCCCGGTGCCTCGTACAGGCTCCGCACGAAGTAGGCCAGCAGCGCGCCCACGAAGCCGATCACGTACAGGCCCTGCATCGAGGTGCCGGAGTCGGCGCCGGCGCCCTCCGCGGCCGGGCCGCGGCGCCCCGCGTAGCCCCGCCAGGTGCGGGCGAACATCAGCACGCTGCACACGGCGAAACCGGCGATCGCCAGGACGTTGACGAACACGCCGACGTCCGCGGTCGTCAGGCCCTGGAAGCCGAAGACGAGCACCAGCGCGCCGACCACCGCGCCGGCCAGCGCCCCGGCCGCCACGCCCGCCCGGCGCAGCGCGTATCCGCCGTCGTGGCGCACCCAGGACGTGCCGAAGAACCGGATCGGCTCCGGCTGCGGCTCCCCTGCGGGGATGTCCCGGTCGGGGCCGGGTGCGTGGGACTCGCTCATCCCCCTGATTATGCGGGATCGGCCCGCTGACCTCGCCCGAGGCACCCCGGTGCGGGGGCGCGCGTGTCAGGAGTACCCCCAGAGCCGTTAAAGGACGTGGATGCGTGGCCGGGAAACGTAGGTCGTGGCGTTAGCATCTCCGGGTCGGACCCGAGGAACGGAGAGTTCACCCGTGCGCCACCCTCGTGTAGGTGTTGCCATCCTGACGATGGGCACCCGACCTGCGGAACTCCTCGCGCTGCTGGACTCCGTGGCCGTGCAGGACACTCCGGCGACCCGGATCGTGGTGGTGGGGAACGGTTCACCGCTGCCGGATCTGCCGAAGGAGGTCGCCACGGTCGAGCTGAGCGAGAACCTCGGGATTCCCGGCGGCCGCAACGTGGCGATCGAAGCACTACGCGAGTTCGGCGACGTGGACGTCGTGGTCGATCTCGACGACGACGGGCTGCTGGTGGACACGGACGTCTTCACCCGGCTGTGCTCGCTGTACGAGGCGGACGACCGGCTCGGCGTGGTGGGGTTCAGGATCGCGGACGAGCGCGGGCGCACCGCGCGCCGGCACGTGCCCCGGCTGCGCGCGTCCGATCCGATGCGCGGCGGGCTGGTGACCACCTTCCTGGGCGGCGGGCACGGCCTGTCGATGAGGATGCTCGACGAGATCGGCGGCTGGCCGGACGAGTTCTTCTACGCCCACGAGGAGACCGACCTGGCCTGGCGGGCCCTGGACGCCCGCTGGAACGTGCGGTACGCACCGGAGTTGGTGCTGCGGCACCCCTGGACCTCGCCGACCCGGCACGCCGTCTACTACCGCAACCTCGCCCGCAACCGGGTCTGGCTGGCCAAGCGCCGCCTGCCGGTGCTGCTGGTGCCCGCGTACCTGGGGGTGTGGACCGCGCTGACCGTGGCCCGCACCCGGTCCGGAGCCGGGCTGAAGGCGTGGTTCGCCGGCTTCGCGGAGGGCGTGCGCACCCCCTGCCCGCCACGCCGGCCGATGCGGTGGTCCACCGCGTGGCGGATGACCAGGCTCGGCCGGCCGCCGCTGATCTGACCGGCCGTCCCGGCCAACGTCCCGGCGTCCCCTCCGCGCGTCACTCCTGCCGGGCGCCGCTGAAGCGCTCGCCGGCGTACGACCGCACCACCGGCGCGACGGCCGCCTCGCCACCGGGCAACCGGTCGAGGCGCACCAGGGCGTACGCCTGGTGGCCGTCGAAGACGTGGGTACGGGAGGACGCCAGCGCGCTGCCGGGCAGCGGCCACACGACGAGCCAGCGGGTCGGGCCGGCGGAGTCCGGCAGCGGGCCGACGGTGACCGCGGCGATCTCGGCCCAGGGCAGCAGGAGTTCGGCGCCCCCGTAGTCGCGCATGCCGAGACCGGCCGGGCCGACCCGCAGCCGCAGCGGCCGGTGCCAGCGCCTGGCGCAGTGCCCGGCCGCCCACCAGGTGGCGAGCGCCGCGACGAAGCACACCGCGAAGCAGGCCACGCAGTCGCGCCGCCCCACGCCGGCGAGGACCACGACCACCGGCGCGCTGCACCCCAGGGCCGCGACGACCCACACCAGCGTCCAAGGGCGGTACCGCCCGCGGTCGAGGAAGACCCGCTCGCCCCCGGGGACGCGCGACTCCGGGCCGGCCACGGTGACCGGGACCGGCGCGCGCACCGCGCGGGGCGCGGTCTCGAAGTGCGCGCCCGCGAACGCGGCCAGGACGGCGCCGAGTTCAGCGACGCTCTGGTCCAGGTCCTCGGTGTTGACCAGGGTGTAGCGGGGCGAGTGGCCCAGGAACCTGCGGTCGGGGGTGCGCGGCACCGCGGTGCCCGCGGCCGGCCGCATCACCAGCAGCGGTTTGGACGGGGTGCCCTCGCCGTCGCCGAGGTCCGGCGGGTAGCGCAGCGCGACGGTGTCGATCTGCTCCCAGCTCAGCTCCATGTCGTGCGTGGTCAGCCCGAAGGCGTCGATGCACAGCCGGAACGGGCGGCGGGCGCGCTGGAGTTCGCGCCCGCCCAGCGATCCGCACAGCGCGAAGAAGGCGAGGCCGAGGAAGGGCTCGGTGTGGTCGTCGGGCATGCCGTCGGCCGCCAGCCAGCCCCCGATGGCCAGCATCCCCGCCACGCCCGACGCCAGGAAGCCCCGCCCGCGCCGCCGCAGCCTCCTGCCGATGGTGAACTCCATGACGTCCCTCCCACCCGAGGTGTACCCCCTGCCGCGGGTCGCCGATCCCCGTGGTGGCGGAACTGCTGCGGCCGCCCTCCTGAACGGAGGGCGGCCGCGTGGTGGCGTCGGGGAGGGGCGGGACTCAGCGCTCCAGCAGGCTGATGTCGCGCACCGCGCCCTTGTCCGCGCTGGTGGCCATCGCCGCGTACGCGCGCAGCGCGGTGGAGACGTGCCGGGTCCGCGCGCGCGGCGCGTACACGCCGTTCAGGGCCTCCCGGCGGGTGGCCAACTCCTCCTCGGACACGAGCAGTTCCATCGTGCGGTTCGGGATGTCGATCCTGATCCGGTCGCCGTCCTCGACCAGCGCGATGGTGCCGCCGGATGCCGCCTCGGGCGAGGCGTGGCCGATGGACAGGCCCGAAGTGCCGCCGGAGAAGCGGCCGTCGGTGACCAGCGCGCAGGACTTGCCCAGGCCGCGGCCCTTGAGGAAGGACGTCGGGTAGAGCATCTCCTGCATGCCCGGGCCGCCGCGCGGGCCCTCGTAGCGGATGACCACCACGTCGCCGGGGGTGACCTGCTTGGCGAGGATCTTCTCGACGGCCTCCTCCTGCGACTCGCAGACGACCGCGGGGCCCTCGAAGGTCCAGATCGACTCGTCGACGCCCGCGGTCTTCACCACGGCGCCGTCCACGGCGAGGTTGCCGCGCAGCACCGCGAGGCCGCCGTCCTGGGAGTAGGCGTGGCCGACGTCGCGGATGCACCCGCCGGCCGCGTCGGTGTCGAGGGTGTCCCACCGCTCGGACTGGGAGAACGCCTCGGCGGAGCGCACGCAGCCGGGGGCCGCGTGCCACAGCTCGACCGCCTCGGGCGACGGGGAGCCGCCGCGCACGTCCCAGGTGTCCAGCCACTGCTTGATCGAGGGCGAGTGCACGGTGTGCACGTCCTCGTTGAGCAGGCCGCCGCGGTAGAGCTCGCCGAGGATGGCGGGGATGCCGCCGGCCCGGTGCACGTCCTCCATGTAGTACGTGCCGCCGGGTGCGACGTTGGGCGCGACCTTGGCCAGGCACGGCACCCGGCGGGAGATCTCGTCCATCTCGCTGAGCCCGTAGGGGACCTCGGCCTCCTGGGCCGCGGCCAGCAGGTGCAGGATCGTGTTGGTGGAGCCGCCCATCGAGATGTCCAGCGCCATCGCGTTCTCGAACGCGGCGGGCGTGGCGATGGAGCGCGGCAGCACCGACGCGTCGTCCTGCTCGTAGTACCGCTTGGCCAGTTCCACCACGGTGGTGCCGGCCTTCTCGTACAGGGCGCGGCGGGCGGTGTGGGTGGCGAGCACCGAGCCGTTGCCGGGCAGGGACAGGCCGATCGCCTCGGTGAGGCAGTTCATCGAGTTGGCGGTGAACATGCCGGAACACGAGCCGCAGGTGGGGCAGGCGTTCTCCTCGATGCGGAGGATGTCCTCGTCGGAGACATTCTCGTTGACCGCGTCGGAGATCGCGTTGATCAGGTCGAGCTTGCGGACCGTGCCGTCCACGAGGGTGGCCCGGCCGGCCTCCATCGGGCCGCCGGAGACGAACACCGTGGGGATGTTGAGGCGCAGCGCGGCCATCAGCATGCCGGGGGTGATCTTGTCGCAGTTGGAGATGCAGATCAGCGCGTCCGCGCAGTGCGCCTCGACCATGTACTCCACGGAGTCCGCGATCAGGTCGCGGGAGGGCAGCGAGTAGAGCATGCCGCCGTGGCCCATGGCGATGCCGTCGTCCACGGCGATCGTGTTGAACTCCCGCGGCACCGCGCCCGCCGCGAGGATCGCCTCCGAGACGATCCGGCCGACCGGCTGGAGGTGGGTGTGACCCGGTACGAACTCGGTGAAGCTGTTGGCGACCGCGACGATCGGCTTGCCGATGTCGGAGTTGGCGACGCCGGAGGCGCGCATCAGAGCGCGGGCGCCTGCCATGTTGCGGCCGTGGGTGACCGTACGTGACCTCAGCTCGGGCACGGTTTCCCCTCCTTCTTGGGCCCGGGCTCGCCGCCGGGGCCCACTTCGCTCGTACGAGTCTGCGCTGCCGGGACTCGCGACTGCCTGAACGTCGAGGGTACGCCTGCCGCTCAGAATTCGGACACGAGGTCCGCAGTGTGGTACGGCACCCCTGACCCTCTGGGGTGCCCCGTCCTGTGGGTTGCGGGACCTTGCGGTCCGGCTGTGGCGTGGGGGCGCCCCCACGCGCCCCTGAGTGGTTGCCCTCTTTCGCGGAGGAGCCGCACATACACAGGGGCGCGGGGAACTGCGCGGCGAACCCCCCACCGGCAGGTGGTCCCTCAACCGGCCGACAGGGGCACCCCGGAGGGTCAGGGGCCCACCCCGGGATCGGTGAGATAGCGCTGGACGGTCGGGGCGAGGTTGCGGACGAGGGTTTCCGTGTTCGCGGACGCCAGTGGCTCGACCTGGAGGACGTAGCGCAGCATCACCATGCCGACGAGCTGTGCGGCGGCCAGCTGGACGCGGAACTCGGCGTCCGGTGCGTCGAGCTCGCCGGCCACCCGGGCGATCACCGTACGACCGACCATGTGCCGGAGGACCCCCGCGGCCGTCTCGTTGCTCACCGCCGAGCGGACGATCGCGAGCAGCGGCCCGCGGGCGTCGGGGTCCTCCCAGATCCGCAGGAAGAAGCGGACGACCTGCTCCCCCCGCGTGCCCGCACCGCCGCCGGCCAGCGCGTCCGGAAGCTCCCGGGTGGGCGCGAAGCTCAGCTCGATCGCGGCGGCGAAGACCTGTTCCTTCGTGCCGAAGTAGTGGTGGACCAGCGCCGCGTCCACCCCGGCCGCCTTGCCGATCGAGCGCACCGAGGTGCTGTCGTAGCCGCGCGCGGCGAACTCCGCGCGCGCGGCGGCGAGGATGCGGTCGCGCGCCTCGCCGGACCGCGGGCCGGCCGGGCGCCCGCGGCGGCGGGGGCCGGCGGCGCCGGACGCGGCCGATGGGGTCATCGGTGGCCCGCGCGGGCGCCGAGGCGGTGCGCGGGGGCGGCCAGGTGTAGCCGGGTGAAGGCCAGCGCTTCCGCGAGGTCCTCCTCGCGCTCGGCCGAGGACATCGCCCGGCGGGTGTTGACCTCGATCACCACGTGCCCGCCGAAGCCGCCCGCCGCCAGCGCGCCGAGCAGCTCCGCGCAGGGCTGGGAGCCGCGTCCGGGCACGAGGTGCTCGTCCTTCGCCGAGCCGTTGCCGTCGGCCATGTGCACGTGGGCCAGCCGGTCGCCCATCCGCGCCGCCATCTCCAGCGCCGCGCTGCGCGACGTGGCCGCGTGCGAGAGGTCGACCGTGAAGTGCCGGTAGTCCTCCTTGGTGACGTCCCAGTCGGGGGCGTACGCCAGCATCTCGCGGTCGCGGTACCGCCAGGGGTACATGTTCTCGACCGCGAACCGCACGTCCGTCTCGTCGGCCATCCGCCACACCCCGCGCACGAAGTCGCGGGCGTATCCGCGCTGCCAGCGGAAGGGCGGGTGCACCACGACCGTGGAGGCCCCGAGCCGTTGCGCCGCGGCGCGGGCCCGCTGGAGCTTGGTCCAGGGGTCGGTGGACCACACCCGCTGCGTGATCAGCAGGCAGGGGGCGTGCACCGCCAGGATCGGCACCTGGTGGTAGTCCGACAGGCGGCGCAGCGCCTCGACGTCCTGGCTGACCGGGTCGGTCCACACCATGACCTCGACGCCGTCGTAGCCGAGCCGCGCGGCGACCTCGAAGGCGGTCGCGGTGGACTCCGGGTACACCGACGCGGTGGACAGCGCGACCTTCACACCGGACACACTGCGCATACCCGAGATATCGGACATCGCGGACGCGGGGTCCCGGCCGGCGTCGCACGCCTCGGGACGGTCCGCGGGTTCAGGCACAGGGGCCAGCGTACGGCGGCCGGCGAGCGGGACGTCACCGCCGCCCGCGGCACCGCGCGCGGATCGGCCGGGTGGCGGGCCCGTACGCGGCGCCGGGCCGGGCCCGTACCCACCGCGTCACGATCACCCGCGATCACCCGCACGAGCGCGCCCGCCGGCGGCCGGAGGGGCGCCGGCTCAGGCGGGACGGCGGGCCACCGACGAGGAGGGGAAGCCCTCCGGCGCCGGGGCGGCGGACGCACCCGGTCCCGCCGCGGCGCCGCTCCCGATCCCGCCCGCCTGGTTCCGCGCGGCCTCGGCCACCTCGCCGGCCATCACGTCCAGCTTGCGCAGGATCACCCCCTCGCGCAGGGCCCAGGGGCAGATCTCCAGCTCGTCGACCTCGAACAGGTCCATCGCGCCCTCGGCGACCAGCGCACCGGCCAGCAGCTGCCGGGCGCGGGCCTCGGAGACACCGGGCAGCGCCGCGCGCCGGGCCGCGGTCATCCCGGCCAGCCGCGGCACCCACTCCTCCAGCACCGAGCGCCGCAGCGTGCGCTGCACGTACAGGCCGTCCCCGCTGCGGGCGGCGCCGCCGATCCGGGCGAGCTGCCGGAACGTCTTGGAGGTGCCGACGGCGTGGTCGGCGCGGCCGAGTCGGGCGAAGTCCGGCACCGTGCGTGCTATCTCGGCCCGGGCGTGCTTGCGCAGCGCGCGGACGTCGGCGGCGTCGGGCGGGTCGCCGGGCAGCCAGGTCCCGGTCAGCCGGCCGGCGCCGAGCGGCAGGGAGACGGCGGCGTCCGGGTACTCGTCCATGCCGAGCGCGACCTCCAGCGAGCCGCCGCCGATGTCCAGCACCAGCAGCCGGCCCGCGGACCAGCCGAACCAGCGGCGGACCGCGAGGAACGTGAGCCGGGCCTCGTCGGCGCCCGACAGCACGGTCAGCCGCACGCCGGTCTCGCGCTCGACCCGGTCCAGCACCTCCTCGCCGTTGGCCGCCTCGCGGATCGCGGAGGTCGCGAACGGCAGGACGTCCTCGACGCCCTTGTCCTCCGCCACCCGCATCGCGTCCTGGACGGTGCCGACCAGCTGGTCCACGCCGCTGGCGCCGATGGCGCCGTTGACGTCGAGAAGCTCGGCCAGCCGCAGTTCGGCCTTGTGCGAGTACGCCGGAAGCGGGCGCGCGCCCGGGTGCGCGTCCACCACCAACAGGTGAACGGTGTTGGAACCCACGTCGAGCACTCCCAGTCGCATGGGCAGAACTGTAGCCAGCACCGCTCCCCCGCGGTGCGGGCCGCGGAGGGCGCACCGCGGCGCGTCCGCTCAGGTTCCGGCGGGAACGCGCGGAGGGGCGCGCCGGGGAAGGGCGCGGGGGGTCCCGGCGGGCGGGTCCGGGGGCGTGTGCGGGGGCGGGGTATGGGGGCGGGTTCGGGGGTCGCGCCGGTGCGCGCGGACCCGCGTGACCCGATTCGGCCCATTACGGTCTTACGCTTGGGCCCGTGGCGAAGGTGAAGGCCCGCAAGGGCGCGAAGAAGAGCACCGGGACGACCGCGCCGACCAAGGGCGCCGTTCCCGACGAGGCGGGGCTGGACTTCCCCCGGGCATGGGTGGAGTTCGTCGACCCCGCCGACGAGGAGCAGGTCTTCCGGTGCGACCTGACCTGGCTCACCTCGCGCTGGGCGTGTGTCTTCGGCAGCGGGTGCCAGGGCATCGTGGCCGGCCGCGCCGCCGACGGGTGCTGCTCGCTGGGCGCCCACTTCTCGGACGACGACGACGAGAAGCGCGTCGCCGGGCATGTGGCCAGGCTCACCGCCGACGACTGGCAGTTCCACACCATCGGCACCGGCTCCGACGGGTTCTGGGCCGAGGAGAACGAGGACGGCGAGCGGCAGACCCGCGTCGTGGACGGCGCCTGCATCTTCTCCAACCGGCCCGGCTTCTCCGGTGGCCAGGGCTGCGCGCTGCACGCGCTGGCGCTGCGCGAGGGGCGCGAACCGCTGGAGACCAAGCCGGACGTGTGCTGGCAGCTGCCCATCCGCCGCACCTTCGACTGGGTCGACCGGCCCGACGACAGCCGGGTGCTGATCGTGTCGATCGGCGAGTACGACCGGCGCGGGTGGGGGCCCGGGGGCCACGACCTGCACTGGTGGTGCACCTCGGCGACCTCCGCGCATGGCACGGGTGACCCGGTCTACGTCTCCTACCGGCCCGAGCTCACGGAGCTGATGGGCGAGGCCGGATACGCGGAGCTGGCCGCGCTGTGCGAGAGGCGGCTGGCCTCACAGCTCCCGCTGGTGGCCCCGCATCCGGCCGACCCGGTGCCCCCGGGGGCGTAGCCGCGCGCTCCTCCGGGCAGCGCCCGCGCCCCCCCGTACCCGCGGATCGCCGGCCCGGGGAGGGCGGATCACCCCGAGGGGGTCGAGGACGCGGAGGGCGTCGGGCTGTCCGTGGGCGTCGGGGACTGCGTGGGGGGAGAGCTGCTCGGCGGCGGGGTGGTGGGCGAGGTCGGCGGAGTGGTGGGCGGGGTGGTCCCGTCGGTGGGCGAGGACGAGACGGGCGGCGGCACGGACCGCCGGGACGACCCGCGCAGGGTGACCGTCGCGTCGCCCGGGGTGAAGCGGATCTGCGCCGACCACGTCCCCGAGGGTTCCATCGAGCGGTCCACCCGGATCACCAGGGTGACCGTTTCCCCGGGCGACAGGGTGCCCGAACGCGCGGAGAACTCCAGCCAGTACGCGGAGGTCGCGGCCGCCCACTTCACCGGCGCCGCGCCCCCCGCGGTGAGCGTGATGTACGTACGCCCGCGCCCCGGCCGCGCCGTCACCTGCAGCCACCCCGCGCCCTTGGACACGGAGGACGCCGGCGGCGCCGTGCCCCCGCTGACCGCCACGGTGGCGTCCTGCGACGCGACCGAGGGCGACGGCGCCCCCGAACCGCTCGGCACGGCCTGCCCCTTGGGCGAGGGGCCGGCGTGGCCCGCCTTCTCGTAGGGCATCCCGTCGATCCCGTCGGACGACGACGTGCGCCGACCGTCGTGGGAGCCCTCGCCGAGCGGGGTCGCCTGGTACGCGGCCCAGACCGCGAGCACGGGCGCGGCGACCACCGCCGCCACCACCGTCGTCGTCACCGCGCGGTGCCGCAGCACCGCGCGTCGGGCCGCCCGGTCCCCGAGGTCGACCGGGAAGCCGCGCCGATCGAAGCGCGGTGTGGACTCCCGGGCCCGCCCGAACCCGGCGTCCATGGCGTGCAGCAGCGCCGCGTACGCCGCCGACCGCGGCGCCTCCACCAGCGGCAGCACCGCGGCGGCGTCGGCGGCGCCCGGCCAGGGCCCGTCCGCGACGACCCGCTCGGCGGCCCGCCGGCACACCGGGCAGTCGTCCACGTGCCGGACCAGCTCGGCGCGCAGCGCGGAGCCGAGCACGATCTGCTTGTCCCCGGCCAGTTGCGCCACCTCGGGGCAGCGCCCGGTGTCGACCACCGCGACCGCCGTACGGGTCCGCTCCACCTCGCAGGCGGCCCGGGCCAGCCGGCTCCTGGCCGCGTCCGCCTCGAGCCCGACCACGAGGGCGACCTCGCGCGGCGCGAGCTGGTGGCGCACCGCCAACTCCAGTGCCTCGCGCTGCTCGGGGCTGGTGCCGGCCGCCTCCGGCCAGGCCAGCGAGGCGAGTTGGGCCCGGCGCTGCTCGGCCACCTGGTCCGACGTACGCGGGGCGGCCGGCCGGCCCGCCGCGAGCCGGCGCAGGCACACCCACCGGGCGAGCGCGTACAGCCAGGGCCTGCGCAGTCCCGGGTCGCGCAGCCTCACCCGCTGCCGCTCGGCGAGCGCCAGCACCTCGCCGAGTGCGCCGGCCGCCGCGTCGTGCTCGCACAGGATGGACAGGCAGTAGGTGAACAGGCCGTCGAGATACGGCTCGTAGTGCGCCGGTGGCTGCATGGGCAGCGTGCCCTGGGGTCGCCCGGCACCGGCCTCACGCCGGCCGCCCTGCCCCCGGCCGGCCCGCGCCGGCTCGGCGTCGGCATACGGCCGTCCGGCCGGAGCGCGGTGTTTGCGGTGGGCTCCGGTGCTCTGCGTCGGATTGGGGGTTCCCTGCCTGCTCATCACCGAGTGACGGTAGGCCCGCGACACCTCCCGCTTCAGCACTCCCCGCGTTCTTTAACCCATATGGGTAATGATCCGCCACAAAAAGGGGACAGGGCGGCCACACGTACGAGTGAACGCGGTTGTCGCCCCCGCCCGCTACGGTGAACCGCATGGCCACCCGCAAGCCCGCCACGAAGGACCGCCCCTCCTACCGCTGCACCGAGTGCGGCTGGACCACCGTGAAGTGGCTCGGCCGCTGCGGTGAGTGCCAGGCATGGGGCACCGTCGAGGAGTTCGGCGGCGCGCCCGCCGTCCGCACCACCGCCCCCGGCCGGGTGACGACCGCCGCGCGCCCGATCGCCCAGGTCGACGGCACGCAGGCCACCGCCCGCTCCACCGGCGTGCCCGAGCTGGACCGGGTGCTCGGCGGCGGCCTGGTGCCCGGCGCCGTCGTCCTGCTGGCCGGCGAGCCCGGCGTCGGCAAGTCCACGCTGCTGCTCGACGTCGCGGCGAAGGCATCGGGGCCGCAGAACCCGACGCTCTACGTCACCGGTGAGGAGTCCGCCTCCCAGGTGCGGTTGCGCGCCGACCGGATCGGCGCGCTCGCCGACCACCTCTACCTCGCCGCCGAGACCGACCTGTCCGCGGTCCTCGGCCACCTCGACGACGTCAAGCCGTCGCTGCTCGTCCTGGACTCCGTGCAGACCGTCGCCTCACCGGAGATCGACGGCGCGCCCGGCGGCATGGCCCAGGTCCGCGAGGTCGCCGGCGCGCTCATCCGCGCGTCCAAGGAGCGCGGCATGTCGACCCTGCTGGTCGGCCACGTCACCAAGGACGGCGCGATCGCCGGGCCGCGGCTGCTGGAGCACCTGGTCGACGTCGTGCTCAGCTTCGAGGGCGACCGGCACGCCCGGCTGCGACTGATCCGCGGGGTGAAGAACCGCTACGGCGCCACCGAGGAGGTCGGCTGCTTCGAGCTCCACGACGAGGGGATCACCGGCCTCGCGGACCCGTCCGGGCTCTTCCTCACCCGCCGTGACGAGCCCGTGCCCGGCACCTGCCTGACGGTCACCCTCGAAGGGCGGCGGCCCCTGGTCGCCGAGGTCCAGGCGCTCACCGTCGACACCCAGATCCCGTCGCCGCGCCGCACCACCTCAGGCCTGGAGAACTCCCGGGTGTCCATGATGCTGGCGGTCCTGGAGCAGCGCGGCCGGATCAAGTCCATCGGCAAGCAGGACATCTACACCGCGACGGTCGGCGGGGTGAAGCTCACCGAGCCCGCCGCGGATCTCGCGGTCGCGCTGGCGCTGGCGAGTGCGGCGATCGACACGCCCCTGCCGAAGAATCTCGTGGCCATCGGGGAGGTCGGGCTCGCCGGGGAGGTGCGGCGCGTCACCGGGGTCCAGCGGCGGCTCTCCGAGGCGCACCGGCTCGGCTTCACGCACGCTCTCGTCCCCCCGGACCCGGGGAAGGTCCCTTCGGGGATGAGGGTCACCGAGGTGGCCGACGTCACCGACGCGCTTCGCGCATTGCCGCGCCGGGCCTGACCGTCCTGTCCGTCCCGGGACCATCCCCCGGTGGTCGGCTGGGGGAGAACTGCGCGAGCAACCCACCACCGGGCGAAAGCCAAAAAACCACCGCACGGGGCGCATCCCCGGAGGGAACCGCAAGGTCCGCGGACCCCCACCCCCACCCCACCCGCGCCGGTCCGCCCGAGCCCCCCGCAGGGAGTCGTAAACTTTGCCCAAACGCAGCGACCGTGAGGAGCACAGTGGCAGCCAACGACCGGGCAGGGGGCACCGCCCCGGCTCGTAGGGCAGCGGGCGACTCCTCCGGGCGCGCCGGCACCGGCATCGGCAGCGACGGCGGCCTGATGCGCGCCTCGCTGAGCGCGGTCGCCCCGGGCACCGGCCTGCGCGACGGCCTGGAGCGGATCGTCCGGGGCAACACCGGCGGCCTGATCGTGCTGGGCATGGACAAGACCGTCGAATCGCTCTGCACGGGCGGCTTCGTGCTGGACGTGGAGTTCACCGCGACGCGGCTCCGCGAGCTGTGCAAGCTCGACGGCGCGCTGATCCTCGACAAGGACATCACCAAGATCCTGCGGGCCGGCGTGCAGCTGGTACCGGACCCGACCATCCCGACGGAGGAGACCGGCACCCGGCACCGCACCGCCGACCGGGTCAGCCGGCAGGTCAACTTCCCGGTGGTCTCGGTCAGCCAGTCGATGCGGCTGATCGCGCTGTACGTCGACGGGCAGCGGCGCGTGCTGGAGGACTCCGCGGCGATCCTGTCCCGCGCCAACCAGGCGCTGGCCACCCTGGAGCGCTACAAGCTCCGGCTCGACGAGGTGGCCGGCACCCTGTCCGCGCTGGAGATCGAGGACCTGGTGACGGTGCGCGATGTCACCGCCGTCGCCCAGCGGTTGGAGATGGTCCGCCGCATCGCCACCGAAATCGCCGAGTACGTCGTCGAGTTGGGCACCGACGGCCGCCTCCTCGCACTCCAGCTCGACGAGTTGATCGCCGGCGTGGAGCCCGAGCGGGAGCTCGTCGCGCACGACTACGTCCCCGAGCCGACCGCCAAGCGCAGCCGTACCGTGGTCGAGGCGATGGCCGAGCTGGACGCGCTCCCGCAGAACGAACTGATCGAACTCACCACGGTGGCCCGTGCGCTGGGGTACACCGGCTCGCCCGAGTCGCTCGACTCCGCGGTCTCGCCGCGTGGTTACCGGCTGCTGGCGAAGGTGCCGCGACTGCCGAACACCGTCATCGAGCGGCTGGTCGAGCATTTCGGCGGCCTGCAGAAGCTGCTCGCCGCCAGCGTGGACGACCTTCAGGCGGTCGAGGGCGTCGGCGAGGCCCGCGCCCGCTCGGTCCGCGAGGGACTGTCCCGGCTGGCCGAGTCCTCGATCCTCGAACGGTACGTCTAGCCGGGCGGCGGGCCCGGCCCGCCCGGCCGGGGCCCTCAGTCGTCCGAGAGCTGGAAGGACGCCTGCTGCGTGCCGTACCCGGACTTGCGGAGCTGCACCAGGTAGGTGCCGGGTGCGGACTGCTCGCCCTTCGGCTTCGCGCACTGCGGCGAGCTGTTCCTGCCGTTCCAGCGCAGCGTGTACGACATCGAGGAGCGCGCGGGTACCTGGAGCAGGTGCGACCCGGTGGTCGGGCAGTCGTCGGATGCCCACACGTGGCTGCCGCCCGGCGCTCCCGTGACGGTGAACACCGCGCTCTTCGGCCCGACGTCGATCTTGCAGCTGACCGCGCTGGAGTTGGCGGCGACCAGCCGGAACTCCGGGTCCTGGCCGGGCTGGTAGGAGTTGTGCACGCTGCTGAGTGAGAGCGAGACCGCACCGGGCGCGCAGGTCGCGAGCGTGGAGCCGACCGGGACCTGCTGGCCGGGAGCGGGCGCCCCGCCGGTGCCGCCACCCGCACTTCCGCCGCCCGAACCGGCGGTGTCCGAGCCCGCGGTCGACCCTCCGCCGGAGCCCGCGCCGCCGGTGTCGTCGCCGCTCGAAGAGCCGCCACCGGTACCGCCGTTGCCGCTGCCGCCGTTCGTCGCGCCGGAGGAGTCGCTCGGTGCGGTGTCCCGGCCGCCGGGCTCCCCGCCGTTGTGCGGGCCCGAGGGGGTGGGACCGGGCGTGATCGTCGCCGCGGGGGTGTGCGAGCTCGTGGGAGCACTCGACCCGTGGCCCCCGCCGCCACCGCGGGAGGTGACCGCCCACAGCACGAGTGCGGCCACCAGCGCGAGCAGGCAGAGCACAACTACGCGCCGCCGCCAGTAGATAGACGATGGCAGAGGTCCGACGGGATTGCGCACAGAGCCCACAGACGCACTCTAGGGGAGATCGGTGCCGCGGCGTCGCACCACCCGCCGCCAGACGTCCGCTCTTTGCCGATCATCACGTTTACGTAGCCCGCGGGTTGACCCCGTTCCGCCCCCAACTCGCCGTATTCCCGCGCTTCGCGACACGGTCGTCACGCGATCGTGGGCACTCCGTCGCCCTCCGTGTCAATGTCTCTGGCGTATGCCAGACTCGTCGTGCGATGAGCACTCACCTTCCCCCCACCCAGCTGTCCGCGCCGTCATCCGCCGCGACGGTCGCGGACACGGCCTCCGCGGCCCCCGGCGACATCTCCCGGCGCGCGCCCTCGGCACCCGCGCCCGTCACGCTGCCCGCCACGGGCGCGCTGCACGGGGCGGTGATCGACTGGTTCGACGAACATGCGCGGGACCTGCCCTGGCGGCGCCCGGACGCGGGTGCCTGGTCGGTCATGGTGAGCGAGTTCATGCTGCAGCAGACCCCCGTCAACCGGGTGCTGCCGGTGCACGCCGAGTGGCTGGAGCGCTGGCCGCGGCCGGCCGACCTCGCCAAGGAGTCCCCGGGTGAGGCGGTGCGGGCATGGGGCCGGCTCGGCTATCCGCGGCGCGCGTTGCGGCTGCACGCCGCGGCCACCGCCATAGCGCAGCAGCACGGCGGCGAAGTACCCCGGGAGCACACCGAGTTGCTGGCCCTTCCGGGTATCGGGGAGTACACCGCGGCAGCGGTCGTGTCGTTCGCCTACGGCCGGCGGCACATCGTGCTGGACACGAACGTCCGGCGGGTCTTCGCGCGACTGGTCACGGGGGTGGAGTACCCGCCGAACGCCACGACCGCCGCCGAACGCCGGGTCGCCCTCGCGCTGCTGCCCGGCGACGAGGACACCGCCGCGCGATGGGCCGCCGCCACCATGGAGTTGGGCGCCCTGGTGTGCACCGCGCGCTCCCCGCAGTGCGGGAGCTGCCCGCTGGCCGCGCGCTGCGCCTGGCGGCTGGCCGGTTCACCCGCGCACCAAGGCCCGCCGCGCCGCGGCCAGACGTACGCGGGCACCGATCGCCAGGTCCGCGGCCGGCTGCTGGCCATCCTCCGGGCCAGCCACACCCCCGTGGCGCGCGCGGTCCTGGACACGGCATGGGCCGAGGACGAGCAACGCAGCCGCGCCCTCGACGGCCTGATCACGGACGGTCTGGTCGAGCAGCTGCCCGACGACAGCTTCCGGCTCCCGGCCTGACGCCCGCCTCCCGGGCGGAGCGGAACAGGGCCGGGACGGGCACGGGGGGACAGGTGCGGGCCGGAGGGATTCGAACCCCCGGAGGGTGTCACGGCAGATCCCGCCGCTCCCCCTCAACCGGCCGCGCGGGGGTACCTCCGCACGGCCGGCGCGATGGGCCGCTCTGCCACAGCCCGCACCCTGGTGTCACCTCGGGCACGCCAGCGTCGTCCACCCGAACCCGCGAGCGAATTCCGGCTCTCGCCGCAGCCGAAGCCAACGCCGCGGCAGACGCGGGGGCACCGCCCTGACGCCCCTGTCTGCCTGGACGTTGACCGCCGGGACGCCTATCCGTCGCGGCTGGCTCCCGCGCCCGCGCCGGGCGCTGTTACACAACCGATGGGTTGCTGTGCGTTCGCCGTGCGGTGGTGGTCGTCAAAGCCCAACATCCGCTTCGTAGCGTCGGATCAGGCGGCGGGAGGCGTTCTCGTCGGCCGTGGACCGGTAGCGCGGTATCGGCGGGGTGGAGGCGGCACAGATGGCGGCGAGCAGCGGGGTTCTGGAGTTCGAGGAGTACGTGCGGACCCGGCAGGACGCCCTGTTGCGCAGCGCCCGCCGGCTGGTGCCGGAACTGGTCGACGCCCAGGACCTGGTGCAGACCGCGCTGGTGCGCACGTATCCGCGCTGGGAGGGCATCGCCGACAAGCGGCTCGCGGACGCCTACATGCGACGGGTGATGATCAACACCCGCACCGAGTGGTGGCGCAGCCGCCGGCTGGAGGAGGTGCCGACCGGCGACCTGCCGGAGGCGAGCGTCGACGACGGCGCCGAGCAGCGCGCCGACCGGGAGATGCTGCGGGACGTGATGCGGGTGCTGGCACCGCAGCAGCGCCAGGTGGTGATCATGCGGCACTACGGCCAGCTCAGCACCGAGGAGACGGCCCGTGCGCTGGGAATGTCGGCGGGTACGGTGAAGAGCACGCTGCACCGGGCGCTGGCCCGGCTGCGGCACGAGCTGGAGCACGGCAGGTACGGGTACACGCGAGGGGAGGGCCGGTGCGCCGCATAGCGCTGACCGCCGCCGCGGGTGCCTTCGCCTGTGTCGCGGCAGCGGGCTGCGGTACGACGGTGACCGGGGCGCGCCGGGAGGGCCCGGCGCCGACCGCGACGGTCAAGGCGCCCGCCACCTCGGCCCCCGCGCTCGCCGCCGACCCGGCGGCGCTCGCCGGGATGGTGCGCCGGGACACCAGCGTCAGCCCCGACGTGCGCGAGGACCTCGAGCCCTGCTCCACGGCGGGGTCCGCCGCGTCCGCGCGGGCCGACGAGCCGGACGCGACCTACCCGCTGGACACCGACTCGGGCGACCTCACCTCGGGCGACGGCCCGGACCTGGTGGTCAACGTCACCACCTGCGGCGACGGCATCGGCATCGCCTCCTACGTCTACCGGATGACCGGCAGCAAGTACCGGTGCGTGTTCGCCGACGAGCGCTCCCCGGTCTACGGCAGCGTGATCGACGGCCGGCTCCAGGTCGTCCACGAGGTCTACCGGACCGACGACGCGGTGGCCTACCCGGCCGGCGAGGAGTCGGTCACCTACGCGTGGCGCGGCGCCCACTTCCTCCAGGTCGCCCGTTCCTACTTCGACTTCGGCGCGAAGCAGCCGACCGCGCGGCCCGAGCCGACCTCCACCGAGCCCGCGCCCCTGCCGAAGTCCGAGCTGCTCGACCCCGAGCTGCCGACGAACGCGCCCGGCTCCGACCCGGCCACGTCCCCGGCCGAACCCCCGAAGACCCCCGCGACCACCCCGCACGCCCCCTCCCCGACGGCCACCGCGTCGGGCGGTGCCGCGGGTGGAGGACGATAGGCGCATGGCCGCCACCCACGTGCTCTTCGTCGAGGACGACGACGTCATCCGCGAGGCGACGACGCTCGCCCTGGAGCGCGACGGCTTCCAGGTCACCGCCGCCCCCGACGGCGTCTCCGGGCTGGACTCCTTCCGCTCCCGGCAGCCGGACCTCGCCCTGCTCGACGTGATGGTGCCGGGCCTGGACGGGGTGAGCCTGTGCCGCCGCATCCGCGACGAGTCCACCGTGCCGGTGATCATGGTCTCGGCCCGGGCCGACGCGATCGACGTCGTGCTCGGCCTGGAGGCGGGGGCCGACGACTACGTCACCAAGCCCTTCGACGGCGCGGTGCTGGTCGCCCGGATCCGCGCGGTGCTGCGCCGCTTCCGCACCGCCTCCCCCCGCGAGAAGGACGACGGCGGCGCCGTGTTGTCCTTCGGCGACATCGCGATCGACCCCGAGGGCATGGAGGTCACCCGGGACGGCCGGCGGCTGGCGCTGACCCCGACGGAGATGCGGCTGCTGCTGGAGTTCGCCGCGGCCCCCGGCACCGTACTGTCCCGCGACCGGCTGCTCGCCAGGGTCTGGGACTACGCCTGGGGCGGCGACACCCGCGTCGTGGACGTCCACGTGCAGCGGCTGCGGACGAAGATCGGCCAGGACCGGCTGGAGACCGTCCGCGGCTTCGGCTACAAGCTGAGGGCCTGAGGTGTCCGCGCGCGAGCCGGTCCGGGTCCGTGGCGACGAAGCGGCCGGCGAACCGCCGAGGAGCGCCCCGGTCCGCACGGCCCGCCCGCCGGTGCGCCGCGTCCTCGTCCCCGCCGGGCTGAGCCGCCTGTGCGCCCGCCCGGTGCGGCGGGCCCGCCGCACCCTCCTGCGCCACCCGCTGCTGCGCCGGCTGCTCCTGCGCCGCGGTCTGCGCTGGAAGATCAGCGCGGCCATCGCCGCGGTCTCCGCCCTCGTCGTCCTCGCGCTCAGCCTCGTCGTGCACAACGCCGCCCGGGTCAGCATGATCAACTCCACCCGGGACGTGCAGGACGAGCGCATCCAGTCGGCGCTGCGGATCTACGAGACCACCGGCCGGCTGGTGTTCTACGCCCGGCTCGACGACCCCGGCCTGCCCCCGGCGCTCAAGAGCTACGCCGCCAAGGGGCAGCGCGCCACGTACGTCGACGACGACCACCGTGGCGCGCCCACGGTCTGGGCCGAGACACCCGCCGGCGGGCACCATGTGATGTCGCTCAAGAGCGCGTTCAGCGACCGCTATTCGGTGCTGGTCGACCTCGACCAGGCGCTGATCGCCGGTTCCCTCGCGGTGGTGGTCGGCGGCACCGCGATCGGCGTGCTGATCGGCGGCCGGATGTCGCGCCGGCTGCGCCAGGCGGCCGTGGCGGCGCGCAAGGTCGCCGACGGTGACACCCAGGTGCGGGTGCGCGAGGCGATCGGCGGGCGCCGGGTCCGCGACGAGACCGACGAACTCGCCCGCGCGGTCGACGGCATGGCCGACGCGCTCCAGCTCAGGCTGGAGGCGGAGCGCCGGGTCACCGCGGACATCGCCCACGAACTGCGGACGCCGGTCACCGGTCTGGTCACCGCCGCGGAACTGCTGCCGCCCGGCCGCCCCGCCGAACTCGTCCGGGACCGCGTGCACGCGCTGCGCACCCTGGTCGAGGACGTGCTCGAAGTGGCCCGGCTGGACGGCGCGGCCGAGCATCCCGAACTCCAGGAGATCGCGCTCGGCGAGTTCGTCCGCCGCCGGGTGCCCGTGCTCGCGCCCGGCGCCAGGGTGCTCGTCGCCGAGGACGCCGTCATCCAGACCGACCCGCGCCGGCTGGAGCGGGTGCTCGGGAATCTGCTGGCGAACGCGCTGCGGCACGGCGCCCCCGAGGTCGAGGTACTGGTCGACGGCGCGTTCGTACGGGTCCGCGACCACGGTCCGGGGTTCCCGGCGGACATCCTCCGGGAGGGGCCCAGCCGGTTCCGGACCGGCCGCACGGACCGTTCCGGCGGCGGGCACGGGCTGGGTCTCACCATCGCGGTGGGCCAGACCCGCGTGCTCGGCGCACGCCTCACGTTCCGCAACGCGGCTACGGCTGACGGGGGCGGGGCGATCGCTCAGCTCCTGTTGCCGCGCTGACCCGCCCGGGTGCCCGGTTCTCCGGGTGAGGGACCAAGGCTGTGCGGGGGCCTTTCGGGGCGGGTGGGGGCGGTCAGATGGATTCGGGGAGGGGGGTGGCGTCCTCGGGCTCGGGGGTTGCGCCGCGGAGGGGCGTTTCGATGACGAAGAGGGCCGCGAGGAAGCCGAGGATGCTGACCGCGGCGCCCCAGAGGAAGACCTGGTGGGTACCGGCGGCCACCGCGTGGAAGTACGCGTCCTTCACCGGCGCCGGCAGGTGCGCGATCGTCTTCGGGTCGAGCTGGGCGCCGGTGCCGATCGCGGCGGAGCCCTTCGCGCCGAGGCGTGCGGCCATCTCGTGCTGCACGCGGTGCGAGAAGAGGGCGCCGAAGAGGGAGACCCCGAAGGACCCGCCGATCGTGCGGAAGAGCGTCGCGGAGGAGGAGCCGACACCGATGTCCCGCATCTCCACGCTGTTCTGCGCGACCAGCATGGTGATCTGCATGATGAAGCCCATCCCGGCGCCGAGCACGGCCATGTAGAGGCCGGAGGTGGTGCGGGAGGTGTGCACGTCCATCATCGACAGCAGGAAGAGCCCGATGGTGATCAGCACCCCGCCGACGATCGGGAAGACCTTGTAGCGGCCGGTGCTGGTGGTGAGGCGCCCCGCGACCATCGACACGATCATCATCGCGAGGAGCATCGGCAGCAGGAGCAGCCCGGAGTTGGTCGCGGAGGCACCCTGCACGCTCTGCTGGTACAGCGGCAGGAAGGTGATCGCGCCGAACATGGTGAAGCCGACCAGGAAGCCGACCACCGAGATCAGCGAGAAGTTCCGGCTGCGGAAGATGCGCAGCGGCAGCACCGGCTCGGCGACGCGGGTCTCGACGAGCACGAAGCCGGCCAGCGCGGCCAGGCCGAGCAGCAGCAGGCCGATGATCTGCACGGAGCCCCAGGCGTACTGCGTGCCGCCCCAGGTGGTGAGCAGCACCAGCGAGGTGATGGCGACGGTGAGCAGCCCCGCGCCGTAGTAGTCGATCCGGGTCGCCCCGTCGGGCTTCTTCTTCGGCAGGTGCAGCACGACCGTGATCACCGCCAGCGCGACCGCGCCGATCGGCAGGTTGATGTAGAAGCTCCAGCGCCAGCCCCAGTTGTCGGTGATCGTCCCGCCGACCAGCGGGCCGCCGATCATGGCCACGGCCATCACGCCGGCGATCATGCCCTGGTACTTGCCGCGCTCGCGGGGCGGGATCAGCTCGCCGATGATCGCCATCACGCCGACCATCAGGCCGCCGGCGCCCAGGCCCTGTACGGCCCGGAAGGTGATGAGCTGGTCCATCGACCGGGACATGCCGGACAGCGCCGAGCCGGCCAGGAACAGCACGATCGAGGTGAGGAAGACTCCCTTGCGGCCGTACATGTCGCCGAGCTTGCCCCAGATGGGGGTGGAGGCGGCGGTGGCCAGGGTGTAGGCGGTGACCACCCACGACAGGTGGTTCAGGCCGCCCAGCTCGCCGACGATGGTGGGCATCGCGGTGCCCACGATCATGTTGTCGAGCATCGCCAGCAGCATGGCCAGCAGCAGGCCGGCCATCACCACCCGCACGCTGCGCTGGCGCGGTTCCGCGGCAGCGGGAGGTGTCTCGCTGCGGGCCGTCCCGGTCTGTGCCATGGCTGGCGGTCCTTCCCCCGAAGGAGGGGCGGCACGGCTCGCAGGAGCTTACTTGCCGCCCGGCTAGTTGTCCTGAAGGGAAGGTAGGGCCGTAACTAGCCGGGCGTCAAGTAAGTGCGTAAAGTCGTGGTGGGGCCGTACTTTGAGTACGCCCGTCACGCCGTGGCCCACCCGAGGTCACGCGTAGTGCAGCAGGAGAGCGACCCGCCATGGCCACACCGCACCACGCACGGCGCAGCGACACGCGCAGCCGCATCCAGGACGTCGCACTCAAGCTCTTCGCGGAGCAGGGGTACGAGAAGACGTCGCTGCGCGAGATCGCCGAACGCCTCGATGTCACCAAGGCCGCGCTGTACTACCACTTCAAGACCAAGGAGGACCTGCTCCTCAGCATCTCCGAGGACCTCTCGGCCCCGGTCGACGAGCTGATCGCCTGGGCCCAGGGCCAGCCGCGCACGCTGGCCACCAAGCAGGAGGTGCTGCGCCGGTACAGCGACGCGCTGTGGGGCGCCACCGACCTGTTCCGGTTCTTCCAGGAGAACCAGGCCACGGTGCGCGACCTGGCCATCGGCGAGTCCTTCCGGGAGCGGATCACCGCGCTCAGCGAGCTGCTGAAGGAACCGGACTCCTCGATGACCGCGCAGGTGCGCTCGCTGACCGCGCTCTTCGCGATGCACGCGGGCATGCACGCCACCCAGAACGTCGAGGGCGACCCCGAGGAGAAGCGCGCAGCCGTCCTCGAGGTCGCCCTGGACCTGCTCGCCCAGGCGGACGCCGACCTCGTCACGAACTGAGGCCGGCCGCCGGGGCGGGACCCGATGGCCGGGTCCCTTGATCGGGTGTCGTCGCCGCCTTACGGGTTGACGCCGTGGGCGCGCAGGAAGTGCAGCGGCTCGACCGAGGAGCCGTAGTACGGCGTGGTCCGGACCTCGAAGTGCAGGTGCGGGCCGGTCGAGTTGCCGGTGGAGCCGGACAGGCCGATCTTCTCGGCGGTGTTCACGTGCTCGCCGACGTGCACGCCTATGTGCGACAGGTGCCCGTACTGCGTGTACAGGTGCGAGCCGTTCTTGATCACGATGTTGTTGCCGTAGGCGCCACCCCAGCCGGCCGTCACGACGGTGCCGCCGTGCGCGGCGCGGACGGTGGTGCCGCTGTTGACGACGAAGTCCTGGCCGGAGTGCTTGTGGATCCAGTGCGGGCCGGCCTGCGCGTATCCCGCGCCCAGCTTGTAGCCGGTGGTGGGGGTGACCCACGACGCGTGGAGCGCCTTGCGGTGGGCGGCGGCCTTGGCCTTCGCCTTCTTCTTCGCGGCCGCCTCGGCCTTCGCCTTGGCCGCCTTGGCCTTCGCGTCGGCCGCGGCCTTCGCCTCGGCCTTGGCCGCGGCGGTCTGCTGGCCGACCGCCTGCGCGTGCACGGCGTCGGAGACGCTGGCGACCGTCCGGGCCGACATGAAGCCCGCGGCGTCCTGGGAGGAGGAGTGCGACGTGGCGGCGAACGCCGCCGTAGAGCCCAGGGCGAGCGCCGCCACCAGACCGGCGCCCACTACGGCGACCCGGCCGCGGGTGACGGTCTTCGGGGTGCGGTTCTGCGTCGTGGAGTTCTTGCGCATGAAGAAATGACCTCACTGGATGGGGGAGCGGCGAATCCGGCAGCGGTTCGTCGCGAATCCTTGGTAACCCGACATTCCGGACGCTGACAAGGACCCCCGTTACTACGATCATTCGTAGGTGGAAAAGTATGTTCTGTCCGAATTGCCCGAACCTGCATACCCGGGCGCCCACCCCCGCGGGCCGCCCACTATTTCCGTTAGTAAGTGGTCCACGTCACGTGGGACACCTCACCGGCACTACCGTGGGGACGGCTTTCTGCGAGTGCTTCCCGGGCCCGCCGGCCCGGGCCGAAAAGGGGGGCGGAACCATGACCGCACAGGACGAACCCGTGCAGGCAGTGACCGGCATGGAACTGGCCGACGCCGTCGAGGCGGTCCGGGCCGGGCTCATGGAGGGCGCGGTACGCGGCACCGGCGCCGAGGTCCGCTTCGAGGTCGGCGAGATCCACATGGAGTTCACCGTGGAGTTGCAGCGCACCAGGACCGGCCGCGGCGGCGTCAAGGCGTGGGTCGTCGAGGCCGGCGCGGAGGCCTCCCGCGCCACCAGCACGACCCACACCGTCTCCCTGACCCTTCAGCCCAGGACCGCGACCGGTGGCCACCTCCTGATCGGCGCCCCCCGCGGAGATGACTCGAGCGTGCGCTACGAGGGCTGACCGCGCCGTGCCCGCCGCCTCCCCGCAGCCTTCCTCCCCCTCCCCTGCCGCCGGGCCCCGCCCTGCGGCTTGAGTCGCCTGGCAGCGTGCACCAGCCGATCCGGTCGCTCGATCCGGCCCCATTCGCGGCACTCACTCGCCTCACCGAACCGGTGACCAGTGGCAGGCAGGCCGCGGATGTCCAGAACGCCGATGCCCTCGCGTCCCGCGTCACCGTCGACATTCGCCCCCGCCGCCGGACATGACCTCGCGCACGAAAAGACCCGGCCCCGGCTCCCCTTACGGGGGCCGGGGCCGGGTGGGCTCCGCTCAGGCCGAGCGCAGCGCTACTCCTTGGAGAGGTTCGGCGCGCCGCCGGCCGCCTCCACGGGCGGGGCGTCGGCCACGGTGACCTTCTCCTCGCCGCGGAAGGTGAACTTCGCGTTCTCGCCCTCGCCCTCGACGTCCACGACGACGATGTGGCCCGGGCGCAGCTCGCCGAAGAGGATCTTCTCGGAGAGCGAGTCCTCGATCTCGCGCTGGATGGTGCGGCGCAGCGGGCGCGCGCCCATCACCGGGTCGTAGCCGTGCTTGGAGAGGAGTTCCTTCGCCTCCATGCTCAGCTCGATCCCCATGTCGCGGTCGCGCAGCCGCTCGTCCACCGCGCCGATCATCAGGTCGACGATCTGGAGGATGTCCTCCTGGCTGAGCTGCGGGAAGACGATCACGTCGTCCACACGGTTGAGGAACTCGGGGCGGAAGTGCTGCTTGAGCTCGTCGCTGACCTTGTTCTTCATCCGCTCGTACCCGGACTTGGTGTCGCCCTGGGCGGCGAAGCCCAGGTTGAAGCCCTTGGAGATGTCCCGGGTACCGAGGTTGGTGGTCATGATGATGACGGTGTTCTTGAAGTCCACCACGCGGCCCTGGGAGTCGGTCAGCCGACCGTCCTCCAGGATCTGCAACAGGCTGTTGAAGATGTCCGGGTGGGCCTTCTCGACCTCGTCGAAGAGCACGACCGAGAACGGCTTGCGCCGCACCTTCTCGGTGAGCTGGCCGCCCTCCTCGTACCCGACGTAGCCGGGCGGGGAGCCGAACAGCCGCGAGACGGTGTGCTTCTCGCTGAACTCGGACATGTCGAGCGAGATCAGCGCGTCCTCGTCGCCGAAGAGGAACTCCGCCAGCGCCTTGGACAGCTCGGTCTTACCGACGCCGGACGGGCCGGCGAAGATGAACGAGCCACCGGGACGCTTGGGGTCCTTCAGGCCGGCACGGGTACGGCGGATCGCCTTCGACAGCGCCTTGACCGCGTCCACCTGCCCGATGATCCGCTTGTGGAGCTCGTCCTCCATGTGCAGCAGCCGGGTGGACTCCTCCTCGGTCAGCTTGAAGACCGGGATGCCGGTGGCGGTGGCCAGGACCTCGGCGATCAGCTCGCCGTCGACCTCCGCGACGACGTCCATGTCGCCGGCCTTCCACTCCTTCTCGCGCTTGGACTTCGCGGCGAGGAGCTGCTTCTCGTTGTCCCGCAGGGACGCGGCCTTCTCGAAGTCCTGCGAGTCGATCGCGGACTCCTTCTCCCGGCGCACCTCGGCGATCTTCTCGTCGAACTCGCGCAGGTCCGGCGGCGCGGTCATCCGGCGGATGCGCATCCGCGAGCCCGCCTCGTCGATCAGGTCGATCGCCTTGTCCGGCAGGAACCGGTCCGAGATGTAGCGGTCGGCCAGCGTGGCCGCCTGCACCAGGGCCTCGTCGGTGATGGAGACGCGGTGGTGGGCTTCGTACCGGTCCCGCAGGCCCTTGAGGATCTCGATGGTGTGCGGCAGCGACGGCTCCGCGACCTGGATGGGCTGGAAGCGGCGCTCGAGGGCGGCGTCCTTCTCCAGGTACTTGCGGTACTCGTCCAGCGTGGTGGCACCGATGGTCTGCAGCTCGCCGCGGGCCAGCATCGGCTTCAGGATCGAGGCCGCGTCGATCGCGCCCTCGGCCGCGCCGGCGCCCACCAGCGTGTGCAGCTCGTCGATGAACAGGATGATGTCGCCGCGGGTGCGGATCTCCTTGAGCACCTTCTTCAGGCGCTCCTCGAAGTCACCGCGGTACCGCGAGCCGGCCACCAGGGCGCCGAGGTCCAGCGTGTAGAGCTGCTTGTCCTTCAGCGTCTCGGGCACCTCGCCCTTGACGATCGCCTGGGCCAGACCCTCCACGACGGCGGTCTTGCCGACACCGGGCTCGCCGATGAGCACCGGGTTGTTCTTGGTCCGGCGGGACAGCACCTGCATGACCCGCTCGATCTCCTTCTCGCGCCCGATCACCGGGTCGAGCTTGGTCTCACGAGCGGCCTGCGTGAGGTTGCGGCCGAACTGGTCCAGGACGAGCGAGGTCGAGGGGGTGCCCTCGGCGGGCCCGCCGGCCGTGGCCGACTCCTTGCTGCCGGAGTAACCGGACAGCAGCTGGATGACCTGCTGCCTGACCCGGTTGAGGTCGGCACCCAGCTTCACCAGGACCTGGGCGGCCACGCCCTCGCCCTCGCGGATCAGGCCGAGCAGGATGTGCTCGGTGCCGATGTAGTTGTGGCCGAGCTGAAGGGCCTCGCGGAGCGACAGCTCCAGCACCTTCTTGGCACGAGGAGTGAAGGGGATGTGGCCGGACGGGGCCTGCTGCCCCTGACCGATGATCTCCTCCACCTGCTGGCGGACCGCCTCAAGAGAAATCCCGAGGCTCTCCAGGGCCTTAGCGGCGACACCCTCACCCTCGTGGATCAGGCCCAGGAGGATGTGCTCGGTGCCGATGTAGTTGTGGTTGAGCATCCGGGCTTCTTCCTGAGCCAGGACGACAACCCGCCGCGCGCGGTCGGTGAACCTCTCGAACATCGTTAATCGCTCCTCAGAGCGGTCGGGCAGTGAGGGGTCGGTCCCCTCCCTGTCCTTCCGCATGCTAGTCCCGCACAGCGGCGCCGCTCACGAATCACCCCCGCTCTCGCGAGGAAAGCCGCGCAACCGGCTGACGTCACTCCCACAACCTCGATGGTGCGAGACGATGTTCCCGCAGGCCAGGCGAATGCCCCCTTAATCAGTACGCCCGTGGCGAACGCCCGCCCCGCCTGCTCGAACACCAGCCCTTCTCACTAGGTACTTCTTACCCTCGGTGGCCGTTAATCCACCCGATGCGGGCACCCGGCTGTGCGCTACGGGCGAACACCCGCGCGCGTCGTCCCGGCGCTTCCGCCCCGCCGGCCGGTCCGGAACCGCCCCCGCCCTGATCACCGCGCGTACGTGCCACCGGACGGCACGTAACCACGATACGGCGCCGGCGTTGACACGGCATGGGCTGGTACGAGCACGAGCTGGAGTGGCCGCTGGCCGGCGGTCCGCCCCCGGCACTGGTCACGGGGGTGCGGTTCGACGCGCTCGATGTGCCGGCGGAGGCGGGCTTCGCGATGCTGAGCCGCTTCTGCCGCCCGGGGCAGCTCGGGCCGGTCGCGCTGGACGGTCACCGCGTCCGGCTGCTGGTCGCCGCCGGGACGGCGGAGGAGCTGCCCGGGCTGCTGGAGTGGCTGGAGTGGGACGGGATCGGGCTGGACCTCGCCGCGCTGGGCACCGGGCAGAGCCTGCGGGCCCCCGCGCACCCCGAGTGGGGCCGCAGGGAGGCCGCGTACGACCGATCCGCACCGGTGTGGCTGCGGCCCCCTCGGCCGGGGATCGACGTGGAGTCGACCGTGCCCGCGCTGCGCATCACGCCGGAGACCGACGGGCCCCAGGGCACCGTGGGCCTCACCACGCTGGTGGCGGCACTGGCGACCGCCTGCCACCGCGTCACGCTGCGGGCGCGCTGCCCCGATCAGCCGTGGGCCTTCTCGTACGCCTCGCGGATGGTCGCGGGGACACGGCCGCGGTCGTTGACCTCGTAGCCCTTCTCCTTGGCCCACGCGCGGATCTTGGCGGTGTCCTGACCGGAGCCGCCGGCAGCCCGCACGGCCTTGGTGCGCCCGCGTCCGGCACGACCACCGGTGCGGCGGCCACTGTCCGTGTACGGGTTGAGCAGCCCGCGCAGCTTGTCGGCATTCTCCGTCGTGAGGTCGATCTCGTACGTCACTCCGTCGAGTGCGAACGTCACGGTCTCGTCGGCCTCGCCACCGTCGAGGTCGTCCACAAGAAGGACCTGAACCTTCTGTGCCACCGGCTTCCCTTTCATCGAAAACGGATTAACGGTAAAAGCAAAGCGCCTTTCACCGGAAAACACAAACCCCTTGCGCGAAGTGGCACCCCCGATGCCCGCGCGATCCGGACATACCGGTCCTCAAAGTTGCAGCAGCATCCGACTGTTACCCAAGGTGTTGGGTTTCACGCGCTCCAGGTCGAGGAACTCGGCGACGCCCTCGTCATTGGAACGCAGCAGCTCGCCGAAGACATCGCCGTCCACCGGGGTCTCGCCGATCTCCACGAACCCGTGCCGGGCGAAGAAGTCGACTTCGAAGGTGAGGCAGAAAATACGCCTGACGCCGAGCCAGCCCGCGGTGTGCAGCAACTTCGCCAGCAACTGGTGCCCGACGCCGGCCCCGCGCAGTGAACGGTGCACGGCGAGCGTCCTGACCTCGGCCAGGTCCTCCCACATGACGTGCAGCGCGCCGCAGGCGACCACATCCGCGTCCTCGTCGCGTTCGGCGACCCAGAACTCCTGGATGTCCTCATAAAGGGTCACGGTGGCCTTGTCCAGGAGGATGCCGTCCCTGGCATAGGAGTCCAGCAGGAGCCGCAGAGCGGGGACATCGCCGGTACGGGCGCGGCGGATGGTCACGTCATTCGACATCAGGGGCATGCCCGGACGCTATCGTCCTTCGTGATCCGTCGGACCGGAGGGGTCGACGGACTGGATGATGCGCAATGCGTCCCGTACGGCTTCGCGCTGTTCCGGGGACATCATGCCGAAGAAGTGGACGAGCGCCTCGGCGGGGTTGTCGCTCGCCGCCCAGGCTTCGTTCATCAGTGCGGCCGAGTATGCGGCCCGCGTCGATACCGCCTCATAGCGATATGCGCGGCCTTCCGCCTCGCGGCGCAGCCAGCCCTTCTGGCGAAGGTTGTCCATTACGGTCATCACCGTCGTGTAGGCGATGGAACGGTCCCGTGAGAGGTCCTCCAGAACCTCACGAACCGTGACCGCGCGGTTCCACTCCCACACCCGGGTCATCACGGCGTCTTCGAGATCTCCGAGTGGTCGGGGCACACCGGAAATAATACGGGCGGAACGCGACGAATGTCGTAATTACCACTCTTCGCGGACTCCTCGCGACGTCCGCACGGCGGCGGGGGCGGCGGAGCGGTGGGGGAAGAGCGGGGGAAAGCGAGCAGGGGGCCGGGTGCGCCGGGCCGCGGCGCACCCGACCGGTCAGTGCTCTTCGGGGGTGGCGGCCCGGGCGGCCCGGGCGGCCTCGGCCGCGGCGAAGGCGGCGTCCACGGCCGCGTCCTCCTTGGCCTTGTTGGCGCCGCCCTGGTTCTTGACGATGGTGACGATCAGGAACGTGAAGAGCACCGCCATCACCAGCGGCGGCACGATGGCCGAGATGTAGTCCATGCCGCCCAGCGTAGCCACCCCCTTTCCGGCTAGGCGGAGCGGGCCTCGTCCGGTTTGCGGTCCCGGCGGTTCGGCGGCCAGATCTCGGCGGGAGTGGGGGTGCGGCGGCCCGGGTCGCGGGGCTCCGCGGGCGGCGGCGGAGTACCCGGCTTGGGCTTGGCGGCCGGCACCGGCCGGGGCTTCGGCTTGTCGGCGTCGCCGGCCGCGACCGCGAGGGCGGTGGCCGGCAGGGGCAGGGTCAGCAGGCGGCGCGGGGCGGGCATGTGGGCCTCCAGACGCTGGCGTACGTCGTTCTCCGCGAGGGTTTCGCAGCGGCGCAGCAGGGCGGTGCGGCGGTGGTGCTCCGGGGTTCCGCTGGGCAGGGCGCGCAGCCGGCGCAGGGCGGCGAGGTCGTCGGGACCGGGCAGGTAGCCGCCGGCGAGCGCGGCGGTGAGGCGGTCCAGATATCCGGTCGCCGCGCCGGGCAGCGCCTCGCGGTAGCGGTACAGCTCGGCCAGCAGGAAGGAGCGCATCCGGCCCGCCTCCTGTACCGCGTCCTCCAGGCCGTTCGCGAGCCGCAGGCAGTCCTGTACGTACTCCGCGGGGCGTGGTGCGACCACCAAGGTGGGCACCCCGGCCTTCCTGTGCGGGCCCAGCACCTCCGTGAGCGCGCGCCGCAGCACGCGCACCTCGTCCGCGCTGAACGCCATTCCCCCTCGGTTTCCATGTGGCGTTGGCATGCATGGACATTAATCGTTAAACGGACAAACCTCACGTATCGCCGCGCGACTCGCGGGGAAGCGGCGTCAGGCGGTCGACGGGGCGTTGCGTGCGTAGACCAGGCGCAGCCCGATGAGGGTGAGCCACGGCTCGTGGGCGTCGATGAGGGACGCCTCGCCCAGGACGAGGGGGGCGAGGCCGCCGGTGGCGATCACGGTCACGTCGTCGGGGTCGTCGGCCAGTTCGCGGGCCATCCGCTCGGCGATCCCGTCGGCCTGCCCCGCGAAGCCGTAGAGGATGCCGGACTGCATGGCCTCGATGGTGTTCTTGCCGATGACGCTGCGCGGCCGGGCCAGCTCGATCTTGCGCAGCTGCGCGCCGCGCATGCCGAGCGCGTCGACGGAGATCTCGATGCCGGGAGCGATCGCGCCGCCCACGTACTCGCCGCGCGCGGAGACGGCGTCGAAGGTGGTGGCGGTGCCGAAGTCCACCACGATGCACGGGCCGCCGTAGAGGTGGACGGCGGCGAGCGAGTTGATGATCCGGTCGGAGCCGACCTCCTTGGGGTGGTCGACCAGGATCGGCACGCCGGTCTTGACGCCGGGCTCCACGAGGATCGCGGGCACGTCGCCGTAGTACCGACGGGTCACCTCGCGCAGCTCGTGCAGGACCGACGGCACCGTGGAGCAGATCGCGATGCCGTCGATGCCGTCACCGAGGTCGCCGAGCAGCGGATGCATGCCCATCAGGCCCTGGAGCAGGACCGCCAGCTCGTCGGCAGTGCGCCGCGGATCGGTGGAGATCCGCCAGTGCTCGACGATCTCCTCGCCGTCGAAGAGCCCGAGCACGGTGTGGGTGTTGCCGACGTCGATGGTGAGCAGCATCCGGCTCTACGCTTCCGCTCGCAGGTCGAGGCCGATGTCGAGGATCGGGGAGGAGTGGGTGAGCGCCCCGACCGCCAGGAAGTTGACCCCCGTGTCGGCGTACGCGCGCGCGTTGCCCACCGTGAGTCGGCCGGAGGACTCCAGCAGCGCCCGGCCGCCGACGACGGCGACCGCCTCGGCGGTCTCGGCGGGCGTGAAGTTGTCCAGCAGGATCAGGTCCGCGCCGGCCTCGATCACCTCGCGCACCTGGTGCAGGGTGTCCACCTCGACCTCGATGGGCACGTCGGGGAACTCCTCGCGCACCCGGTTGAAGGCCGCCGCCACGCCGCCCGCGGCGACCACGTGGTTGTCCTTGACCAGGGCCGCGTCCGACAGCGACATCCGGTGGTTGGTGCCCCCGCCGCAGCGCACCGCGTACTTCTCCAGCGCGCGCAGGCCCGGCGTGGTCTTGCGGGTGTCGCGCACCTGGGTCCGGGTGCCCTCCAGGGCGTCGGCCCAGGCGCGGGTGGCGGTCGCGATGCCGGACAGCCGGCACAGCAGGTTCAGCGCGCTGCGCTCGGCGGTGAGCAGGTCGCGGGTGCGGGTGCGGACCGTCAGCAGCTTCTGCCCGGCGGCGACCCGGTCGCCGTCCTCGACGTGCCGCTCCACCTCGAACTCGTCGGTGCACACCACCGAGAGCACCGCCTCGGCCACCCGCAGCCCCGCCACGGTGCCGGCCTCGCGGGCGGTGAAGTCCCCGGTGGAGAACGCCTCCTCCGGCACGGTCGCCAGCGTCGTGACGTCCACGCCCTGGTCGAGGTCCTCCTCGATCGCCATGTGCGCGATGTCCTCGACCTGGACCGGGTCCAGCCCGGCGTCGAGGATCAGCGCGGCGAGGTCCGGGTCGAGACCGCACTCCAGCGGGTCGAGTTCGTACGCGTCGTGGGCGTCGCCGCAGCCGCAGCCGTCACCGCAGCCGCCGGTGCCGGCCGCGGACTCGACGGGCGGGCCGAAGGTCGGCAGCGGGAGGGTGACGGGCTGGGGCCGGTCGGGGCCGACGGGTCCGGCGGGGGGTGTCACGGAAACTCCTTCGTGTGCTGCTGCTTGCCTGGTGCTGGGCTTGCCTCGTCCACTGCCGCTTCTTACGGCGTGGTGTGCCGCTGGGCGACCGGCTCCGCGGGTGAGTACCGCGATGCGACGGCCCCATCATCCCCGATCCCGGCGCCCGCGGTGACCGCGTACGGCGGTGCCTGCGGGCGGGTGGCGGGCAGGGCCGGTCCCTCGGTGGTCCGCACGTCCAGGGTGCCGTGCGGAGTGAGCCGGACCACCAGGTGGCGCTGCCACGCGTGGTCGTCGCGGTCCGGCCGGTCCTCGCGCCAGTGGCAGCCGCGGGTCTCCTCGCGGCGCCGGGCGGCGGCCACCAGCACCCGCGCCACCAGGCCCAGGTTGGTCGCCTCCCACGTCTCCACGCACGGCTCGGCGGTCTTGCCGTCCCGGTCGTACGCCTCCACGGCCGCGGTGTGCAGCCGCTCCAGCGCGCCCGCGGCCGTCGTCAGGCTCTCCGCGCTGCGCAGCACGCCGGCGCCCGCGCTCATGATCCGCTGCACCTCGTAGCGCGCCTCGGAGGCCAGCAGCGGCCGGCCCGCGGGGGCGGGCGGCACCGGCTCGCCGGGAGCGGGCTCCCGGCCCGCCGTCACGTCCGCGGCGATCCGCTCGGCGAAGACCAGCCCTTCGAGCAGGGAGTTGGAGGCGAGCCGGTTCGCGCCGTGCACGCCGGTGCAGGCCACCTCGCCGCAGGCGTACAGGCCCGGCACGGTGGTCCGGCCCCGCAGGTCGGTGCGCACCCCGCCGGAGGCGTAGTGCGCGGCGGGCGCGACCGGGATCGGCTCGGTGACCGGGTCGATGCCGTGCGCGCGGCACGCGGCCAGAATGGTCGGGAAGCGCTCGGCCCACATCCGGGCGCCGAAGTGGCGGGCGTCCAGGTACATGTGCGCGGCGCCGGTCTCCTGCATGCGGCGCATGATGCCCTTGGCGACGATGTCGCGTGGCGCCAGCTCGGCCAGTTCGTGCTGCCCGACCATGAAGCGCACGCCGTCGGCGTCGACCAGGTGCGCGCCCTCGCCGCGGACCGCCTCGGACACCAGCGGCTGCTGGCCCTCGGCGTCCGGGCCCAGCCAGAGCACGGTCGGGTGGAACTGCACGAACTCCAGGTCGCTGACCTCGGCCCCGGCCCGCAGCGCCAGCGCCACGCCGTCGCCGGTGGACACCCCGGGGTTGGTGGTCGCGGAGAAGACCTGGCCCATCCCGCCGGTGGCGAGCACGACCGCGCGGGCCCGCACCGCGCCCACGCCGTCGCGGGCGCCGGCGCCCATCACGTGCAGGGTCACCCCGGCCGTGCGGCCCTCGGCGTCGGTGAGCAGGTCGAGCGCGAGGGCGTTCTCGACGAAGTCGATGGTCCCCTCGCCCTCGGGGTGGGGAAGGGCGGCGGCTTCCCGGGCATCGGTCGCGGCGGAACCCTGGTCGTCGTGCGCGGGGGCCGCGCTGACCACCGCCGCGATCAGGGCGCGGGAGACCTCGGCACCGGTCGCGTCGCCGCCCGCGTGGGCGATCCGGCGGCGGTGGTGGCCGCCCTCGCGGGTGAGCAGGATGGCGCCGGCCGCGTCGGTGTCGAAGTGGGCGCCGGTCGCGATCAGCCGGCGGACCGCGTCCGGGCCCTCGGTCACCAGGGCACGGACCGCGTCCTCGTCGCACAGCCCGGCGCCCGCGACGAGTGTGTCCTCCAGGTGCTGGGCCGGGGTGTCGCCGTCGCCGAGGGCGGCCGCGATGCCGCCCTGCGCCCAGCGGGTGGAGCCGTCGTCCAGGTGCGCCTTGGTCACCACGATGACCTTCGCACCGGCCGCGGCGCAGCGCAGCGCCACGGTCAGCCCGGCCACGCCGGAGCCGACCACGACCACGTCGGAGTCGATCGCCCAGCCGGGGGCAGGGGCGTGCAGGCGTATGCCGGTGGCGGCGCCGGATCCGGGTGAACCGGCAGGGGTGGTGGTCATTCGGGGGCTCCGAACTCCAGGGGGAGATTGTCGATCAGGCGGGTGCTGCCGAGCTTGGCGGCGACGGCCAGCACCGCGGGGCCGGTGTGGTCCGGCGCGGCCTCGGTGAAGGTGGCGGGGTCGATCAGCGCGAGGTAGTCCAGGCCGACCGGCGGTTCGGCCGTCGCGGCGGCGTCGAGGATCGCGCGGGCGGCGCCCACCACGGCCCGCGGGCCGCGCGGGGCTGCCGCGCGGCCGGCGAACAGCGCCTGCGACAGCGCCCGCGCCGAGACCCGCTCGGGCTCGGACAGGTAGCGGTTGCGGCTGGACAGCGCGACGCCGTCGTCCTCCCGGACGGTGGGCACGGCGACGATGTCGACCGGGAAGTTCAGGTCGGTCACCATCCGGCGGACCAGCGCGAGTTGCTGGGCGTCCTTCTGCCCGAAGAACGCCGCCGTGCGGCTGCCCGGCGCGAGGCCCTGCCCGACGGTGAGGTGGAGCAGCTTGGCGACGACGGTGAGCATCCCGTCGAAGTGGCCGGGCCGGGACGCGCCCTCGAACCGCTCCCCCATCGGGCCGGCCGCGATCCGCACCTGCGGCGCGCCGCCCGGGTAGACCTCGTCGGCGTCCGGGGCGAAGACGACGTCGGCGCCCGCGGCCTCGGCGAGCTTCACATCGGCGCCCAGGGTGCGCGGGTAGCGGTCCAGATCCTCGGTCGGCCCGAACTGGAGGGGGTTGACGAAGACGGTGACGGTGACGGACCCGCTGCCGGCGTGCGCGCGGGCGGCGCGGATCAGGGCGGCGTGCCCCTCGTGGAGCGCTCCCATGGTCATGACCACACCCGCGGCGGGGGCCAGGTCACGGGCATGGTGGACGAGTGCGGTCATCGGGTCCCCCCGTCGGCGAGGGCGCCGAGCAGCGCCTCCGCGTATTCGGCCTTGAGCATTCCGTTGGCCAGCGCGCGGTCCGCTGTCGCGCGGGCCATCGCCACGTACGAGGCGACGGTGTCCGGGGCGTGGCTGCGCAGTTCGGCCAGGTGGGCGGCGACGGTGCCCGCGTCACCCCGGGCCACCGGGCCGGTGAGGGCGGCGTCGCCGGAGCGCAGCGCGTTGTCGAGGGCGGCGCCCAGCAGCGGGCCGAGCATGCGGCCCGGTTCCTGCACGCCCGCCTGCCGCAGCAGGTCCATGGCCTGCGCGACCAGCGTGACCATGTGGTTGGCGCCGATCGCGAGGGCCGCGTGGTAGAGCGGGCGGGCGGCCTCCTCGATCCACTCGGGCTCGCCGCCCATCTCGATGACCAGCGCCTCCGCGGCCGTCCGCAGCTCGCCCGGCGCGGTGACGCCGAAGCAGCAGCCGGCCAGGCGCTGCACGTCGACGGGGGCGCCGCTGAAGGTCATCGCGGGGTGCAGCGCCAGCGGCAGCGCCCCGGCCCGCAGCGCGGGATCCAGCACGGAGGTGCCGTACCGCCCCGACGCGTGCACCAGGAGCTGACCGGGGCGTACGGCGCCGGTCTCGGCCAGGCCGCTGACGAGCCCGGGCAGGGCGTCGTCGGGCACGGTCAGCAGCACCAGGTCCGCGTGGGCCAGCACCGCGGCGGGCTCCATCAGCGGGACACCGGGCAGCAGCGACTCCGCGCGGCGGCGGGACACGTCCGAGACGGCGCTCACGGCCACCGGGTGGTGCCCGGCCAGCTTCAGCGCGGCGGCCAGCACCGGGCCGACCCGCCCGGCGCCCACGACGCCCACGGAAAGCCTCGCCGGCTTCTCCTCCACCACACGCCTCCCAACCTAGGGACCCCCTTCTCGTCAATCCTACGCGAACTCGCTTCGCTCGACCCCGCGATGCGTAGTGACCCCGCGCACGTCCCTCCGGGGGTGGGTGCGCCTGCCGTCACGGGACCATGCGGTCCGCCGTGGCTTGCCACCCACCGGCGGGTGGTCCCACAACCCACCGACCCACCCACCCCCAGGGGGCCGGGTTGCCGCAGAATCGGGGAATGGATCAGGAACAAGCACGGGCACGCCGAAAAACCGCCGTAGGCAACTGCACCCGGGTACTGACGAGCGGCTCGGACCGGACCCTGCGCGACTGGCTCACGCACCTCACCGCCGAAGCCACCGCGGACGCGACCCTCGTGGACCTGGACGCCCCCGCGGACATGTACGGGAACGGGGTGGTGGAACAGCTCGAGTCGAAGGTGGCCGAACTGCTCGGGACGGAGGCGGCCGCCTTCTTCCCGACCGGCACGATGGCCCAGCAGGTCGCCCTGCGGGCGTGGGCGGGCCGGACCGGCAACCCCACGGTCGCCCTGCACCCGCTCGCCCACCCGGAGGTCCACGAGCGGGACGCGCTGCACACGGTGAGCGGGCTGCGCACGGTGCACCCGACCCGGGCCCCACGGCTGCCGGACGCGGCCGAGATACGTGACTTCGACGAGCCGTTCGGCACCCTGATGCTCGAACTCCCGCTGCGCGACGCCGGGTTCGTGCTGCCGTCCTGGGAGGAGCTGACGGCGACCGTGGCCGCCGCCCGCGACCGCGACGCGGTGGTGCACTTCGACGGCGCCCGACTCTGGGAGTGCACACCCCACTTCGGCCGCTCGCTCGCGGAGATCGCGGGACTCGCCGACAGCGTCTACGTGAGCTTCTACAAGTCGCTCGGCGGGATGTCGGGCGCCGCGCTGGCCGGCACCGCGGACTTCGTGGCGGAGAGCAAAGCGTGGCGGCACCGCTACGGCGGCCTGGTCTTCCGCCAGTTCCCGGCGGCGCTGTCCGCGCTGGCCGGTCTGGACAAGGTACTGCCCCGGTTGCCCGCGTACGTCGCGCACGCCAAGACGGTGGCGCGGGCCCTGCGCGAGGGCCTGGCGGAGGCGGGCGGCGCGGTGCCGCGCGTGCACCCGGCGGAGCCGTCCACCCACCAGTTCCAGCTGTGGCTGCCGTACCCCGCTGAGGAGTTGGACGCCGCGGGGCTGCGGCTGGCCGAGGAGGACCGGGTCAGCCTCTTCGGCCTGCGCCGCTTCGTCGAACCGGGGCCGCCCGGGCTGTCGATGATCGAGGTCACCGTGGACGAGCCCGCCCTCGCATGGACGGAGTCCGACATCCGGGCGGCCGCGGCCGCGTTCGCCGGCTACCTGGGCTGAGCCCGGCGCCCGGGCCGTACGACCCCCATGTCCGTACGGTCCGGCGCGGTGCCCCCGCGGATCACCCGGCCACGCGGATCAGCAACTTGCCGGTGCTGGTCCGCGACTCGACCAGGATGTGCGCCTGCGCCGCGTCCTCCAGGCTGAACTCCGCGCTGACCGGGAGTTCGACGCCGCCCTCGGTGACGGTGTGGAACGCGCGGTCGGCTATCACGCGCAGCAGTGCCGGGTCGGCGGCGGCCAGGCCGAGGATGGAGAAGCCGCCCACCGTCAGGGCCGTCGGCGACACGTCCGCGGGGCCGACCTGCCACGGCTCGCCGCCGCCCGCGTTGCCGAAGGAGATCAGCCGCCCGAAGCGCGCGACCACCGCCTTCGTGCGGCGGAACGTCTCGCCGCCGACCGAGTCCAGGGCGATGTCCACGCCCCGCCCGCCGGTCGCTTCCAGCACCTCCTGGTCGAAGGTGTCGGTGACGAAGACCTGGTCGTAACCGGACTTGAGGGCGTGCTCCGCCTTGTCCAGGCTGGAGACGACCCCGAAGACCGCGCTGGCGCCGCCGGCCCGGGCGAGCTGGCCCGCCACGGTGCCGACCCCGCCGGCCGCACCCTGCACCAGGACGGTGTCGCCCTCGCGCAGCCTGGCCACTTCGTACAGCAGGCCGTACGCGGTCGGCAGGACGCTCGGCAGCGTCGCGGCGGTGCGCAGGTCGACACCGCCGGGGACCGGGAAGACCCTGGCGGCCGAGGCGAGCACGACATCGGCGTACCCACCGCCGTCGAGGAAGGCGGCGACCTCCTGGCCCGGGGTGAAGTCCCCTGCGTCCTCGCCGACTTCGCGGATCAGGCCGGAGACCTCCAGGCCCGGCTGGAAGGGAAGCTCACCCACCCGGTAGCCCTGGGAACGGGCCAGGATGTCCGCGAAGTTGACGCCGGCGTAGGCGACGTCGATGGTGACCTGGCCGGGACCCGGTCGTGGGGCGGGGAGTTCGTCGAGGGTCAGTGCCTCGGGTCCGCCGAACTCCTTGATGACGATGGCGCGCATGTGGTGCTCCCCCTAGCTGCTCGGCCACCGCGCGGAGGTCCTTCGGGCGGCCGGCGGTCGGTCCTTACCTGGTTCGGGTGTTGCTGCTGTGCCTGTTGACCGCTCTGCATTCTTCCCTGGAAACTCCCGTGCACAGCCGGGTTGTTCCCGACTTTCACCGGAAAGATCACTGAGCGGGCCGGCCCCCCGCCCGGACCAGGCCCGACTCGTAGGCGAGCACCACCGCCTGTACCCGGTCGCGCAGTTCGAGCTTGGTGAGAATCCGGCCGACATGTGTCTTGACCGTCGCCTCGGACAGCACCAGCTTCGTGGCGATCTCGCCGTTGGACAGGCCCTGGGCGACCAGCAGCAGCACCTCGCGCTCGCGCTCGGTGAGCCGCTCGATCCCGGTGTGCTCCTCGGTCTCCGCCGAGCTGGGCAGCATCGGGGTGAAACGGTCCAGCAGGCGGCGGGTGGTGCTCGGGGCGACCACCGCGTCCCCGCTGTGCACCGCCCGGATCGCGGTGAGCAGTTCGTCCGGCGGCACGTCCTTGAGCATGAAGCCGCTCGCGCCGGCCTTGAGCGCGGTGAAGGCGTACTCGTCGAGGTCGAAGGTGGTCAGGATCAGCACGCGGGGGCCGTCGTGCCCCTCCTGCCCGCCGTGGGAGACGTCCCGCGCCGCGCCGCGGTCGGCCCGGCGGTCGCCGCCGCAGATCCGGCGGGTGGCCTCCACGCCGTCCATGCGGGGCATGCGCACGTCCATCAGCACCACGTCGACCCGGGTGTGCCGGAGCACCTCCATCGCCTCGGCGCCGTCGCCCGCCTCGGCCACGACCTCCATGTCCGGCTGGGCGGCGAGCACCATCCGGAAGCCGGTGCGCAGCAGCACCTGGTCGTCGACGAGCATGACGCGGATGGCCATCGGTCGGGGTCCCTTCGGGGGTTCGGGTCGTTGTGTGGGGCGAGTGTGACGGGTGGGTCGGGCTGAGAGGCGCGGCGGTCCGGCACGGTCAACCGGCGCCGCGCAACGGCAGCACCGCGCTGATCCGGAAACCGCCGCCGGGGCGCGGTCCCGCGTCCAGGGTGCCGCCGACCATGCCGATGCGTTCGCGCATGCCGATCAGCCCGTGGCCGAGGCCGTCCGGGCCGCCCTGCGCGTACAGCTCGCGCCGCGCTCCGCGCCCGTCGTCCTCGATGAGCAGGTCGAGCTTGGCGTCGCCGAAGCCGAGCAGCACGCTGGCGCTGGCCCCGTCGCCGCCGTGCTTGCGGACGTTGGTCAGCGCCTCCTGCACGATGCGGTACGCGGTCAGCTCCACTCCGCTGGACAGCGGCCGGGCCTGCCCCGCCACCTCGAAGCGCACCGGCAGGCCGGCCCCGCGCACCTGGTCGATCAGGTCGGCGAGCTGGTCGACGCCGGGCTGCGGGACGTACTCGCCGCCCGCGTCGTCCCCGGCGCGCAGCAGCCCGAGCAGCCGCCGCATCTCCGCGAGCGCCTGCCGCCCGGTGGTCGAGATCGTGGTCAGCGCCTGTTTGGCCTGGTCGGGCGCGGCGTCCAGGACGTAGGCGGCGCCGTCGGCCTGGACGACCATGACCGAGACGTTGTGCGCCACCACGTCGTGCAGCTCCCGGGCGATACGGGCCCGCTCGGCGGCCACCGCGGCCTTCGACTGGGCCTCCCGCTCCCGGTGCAACCGCGCGGCCCGCTCCTCCAGCTCGGCGTAGTACGCCCGCCGGGTGCGGAGGCGGTCGCCGACCACCCAGGACAGCGCGAAGATCACGGTGAGGAAGAAGGTCTGGAGCAGGGTGGTCCAGATCGTCGAATACTCGCTGTGCGGCGGCCAGCGGAGCATCGACAGCGGGGCGGCGGCCAGGCCGGCGGTCAGGGCGAGCCGGGAGGACCAGCGCTTTCCGTTCGACGCGCAGGTGTAGATGATCACCAGGAAGGCGGCGTCGCCCGGGTTGGTCCTGACGCCCGCCGCGAGTTGGAGCAGGCCGACGGCCAGGGCGACCAGGAGCAGCCGCTCCGGGGCTCTGCGGCGCAGCGCGACGACGAAGGCGAGGGCGATGGAGAGCGGGATCGCGGCGAGGCGCTCCATCGTCGAGACGCTGCCGTCCACGGCGATCCACAGCGCGCACGCGACCAGGAGGACGACAGCCCAGAAGCTGTCGACCCACGTCGGGTGTCGGCGGAAGAAGTCGTAGACGCGCTGCACATAACCCAGCGTAGGCACGGCATCCCGTCACGGGGTCACCCGCCAGAGCGATCCCCGCTACTCCCCAAGGTGGACCTCCGGTCCGGTACCCCGCCCCCGGGTGCCCTCCGCCCGCAGGGCACCCCGGCCCCGGGGGAAGGGGCACCCCTGCGGGAAGCGGCACCCACCAACGGGCGCGTGGGGGCAGCTCCCAGCCGCCAGGCTGGGGGAGAACGGCGCGAGCAACCCACCACCGGCCGGTGGTCCGGTGACATCGCCGCAGGGGCTGGGCCCGCGGGCCCCCGACCACGCCACCGCGGCTGGCCGCGCAGTTCCCCGCGCCCCTTCAAAGCACCCTCAGCCCGCAAGGGCACCCCGGCCCCGGGGGAAGGGGAACCCTGACGGGGAAACGTCCACCCCCGGACGGGGGCAGGGGCATCCCTGCGGGAAGCGGCAACCGCCAAGGGGGCGCGTGGGGGCACCTCCCAGCCGCCAGGCTGGGGGAGAACGGCGCGGGCAACCCACCACCGGCCGGTGGTCCGGTGACATCGCCGCAGGGGCTGGGCCCCCAGGCCCCCGACCACGCCACCGTGGCTGGCCGCGCAGTTCCCCGTGCCCCTGCAAAGCACCCTCAGCCCGCAAGGGCACCCCCGGCACGGGGAAGTAGGGCACCCCAGGGACGCAGGGCGAGCCGGGGCGGGGGTGCCCTCGGGTCAGCCCGCTCGGCGGTGGTTGGGGCGTGACGTCGAGCGGGAGCGCTTCTCCACGTACATCCGCTGATCCGCGGAATGAAGAACCTCCTCCGCGGTCATGCCGCACCCGGCCCAGCCGATACCGAAGGACGCGCCGACCCGCACCGCGCGCCCGTCCACGCGGATCGGCGGAATGATCGCGTTGCGCAGCCGCACCGTGAGATCGGCCGCGTCCGCCGGCGCCAGCCCGTCCGCGAGGACGACGAACTCGTCACCGCCGAGCCTTGCGACGGTGTCCCCGTCCCGCACCGCCCCGGTCAGGCGCCGCGCCACCTCGATGAGAACGGCATCCCCGGTGTGGTGCCCGAACCTGTCGTTGATGGACTTGAACCCGTCGAGGTCGCAGAAGAGCACCGCGAGCCCCTTGCCGGCCCCCTCCTCGTCCCCCTCGTCGGGCGCGACCGTGTGGACGTGGGAGTCGAAGCCGAGGGGCGCGGCCAGCTCGTCGGGCCCGTACCCGTAGCTGAAGGCGAAGCCGTCGGCGCCCTCGGGCTCGGCGGACAGCCCGGAGGTGTCGGCCGGATCCCGCTCCTGCGGGTGCGAGCACAGGCGCGCGGACAGCCGGGACCGCAGCTCCGCGCTGTTGGGCAGGCCGGTCAGCGAGTCGTGGCTGGCGCGGTGCGCGAGCTGGAGCTCGCGGCTCTTGCGTTCCTCGATGTCCTCGACGTGGGTGAGCAGGAAGCGCGGCCCGTCGGCGGTGTCGGCGACGACGGAGTTGCGCAGGCTCACCCACACGTAGCTGCCGTCACGGCGGGCGAGACGGAGTTCGGCCCGGCCGCCTTCCGCCGACGTGCGCAGCAGCAGGCCGACGTCCTCGGGGTGCACCAGGTCGGAGAAGGAGTAGCGCCGCATCACGGACGCCTGGCGCCCCAGCAGCCGGCACAGCGCGTCGTTGGCCCGCAGCAGCTTGCCGTGCTGGTCGCCGCCCATCTCGGCGATGGCCATGCCGCTGGGCGCGTACTCGAAGGCCTGCCGGAAGCTCTCCTCGCTGGCCCGCAGCGCCTGCTGGTCGCGCTCCAGGCGGACCAGGGCGCGCTGCATGTTCGCACGCAGCCGCGCGTTGCTGATCGCGATGCCGGACTGGAAGGCGTACATCTGGAGGGCCTCACAGCCCCAGGGACCGGGGTGGCGGCCGCTGGTGGGCCGGTCGACGGATATCACCCCGATCAGCTCGCTGCCGACCGTCTGGGAGGCGTACATGGGGGCGTAGAGCCGGTCGCCGGGGTGCCACTCGTCCGGGAAGCGCGGCAGCGGGCCCTCGGTGTGCCACTGCGGCACGTCGTCGTCGATGAGGACCCAGCCCTCGGTGTGCGGGATGAAGCGCAGGGTGCCCCACTGCTCGCCCATCGCCAGCCGGCGGTCCCAGGAGCTGCGCGAGCCGATCCGCCCGGACAGCAGCGCCTCCCCCGCCGCGCTGCCGGCGAACGCGGCGACGACGAGGTCGCCGTCGGGCCGGACCAGGTTCACGGCGGCGAGTTCGTACCCCAGGCCGCGGACCACGCCGTCGGCGACGGTCTGGAGCGCGTCGGCGAGACTCCGGGCGGTGTTGAGGTCCGCGACCACCTGGTGGAGCTGACGCAGGGTCGCGAGGCGGACGTACGGCTCCGACTCGGTGTCCATGCCCTTGGTGCCCTCCCCACGGATCCCGGTGGTCACTCCAGCGTGGTTTCCCATGCCCCGGCCGCCGTAGCGACCGCGTCGTAATTCACAGTCTTCCAATTACAACGCAACTGAATCACAGCGAGCTGTGCAGTCGGTACACAGGGTCAACAATTCCCGCCTCTTGTGACTCAAGTCACATCTACAGGTAAGCAGTTGAACACGGAACGTATAAGCCGGGTCCTAGGACCCACTGCCCGTCGGGGATGGGACGGAAGCCCGATGCCAGCGGTTCCTACCGGCCCGTAACGTAAGGAAACGTGCTTGAGACTCCGCCTGGACGGCATCCTGGGACCACCATGGGTCAGACCGTCAACACCGACGACTTCCGCGCCGCCATGACACGCCTGTCCGCCGGCGTCGTCCTCATCACCGCGCACGACCCCGAGGACGGGCCGCGCGGCGAGGACGTGGGCATGACCGCGACCGCGTTCATGTCCGTGTCCCTGGAGCCGCCGCTGGTGCTCGCCAGCGTGCGGGTCGGGTCGCGGATGGAGGACCTGCTCGACCGGCAGCCGCGGTGGGCGGTGTCGGTGCTCAGCGAGAGCCAGCGGCACATCGCCGGGCGGTTCGCGATGCGCGGGCGGATCAGCGACCGGCTGCTCTTCGAGGACGTGTCCTACTACCGGGGCGAGGCCTCCGGCGCCCCGATCCTCGGCGGCGCCCTGGCGATACTCGAGTGCGAGACCGACCAGCACGTCCTGGCGGGCGACCACGTCCTGGTCGTCGGCCGCGTCCTCACCGCCCGCACCCCGAGCGCCGAGGGCGGTCCGCTCACGTACTTCCGAGGCCGCTACCGGTACCTGGGATAGCGGGACCGGGCCGCCGCGGCGCGGTTCGGCTCAGTCCCAGCCGCCGCCGCGGCCCTTCTTCGTCTGCGAGCGCTGCTTCTTCTCGCGCAGCCGCTTCTCGTTGATCCCCCGGGGGATGCGGGTGGGGCGGCGCGCCTTGGGCGGCGGGGCGGTCGCCTCGGCGAGGAGCGCGGCGAGCCGGGCCGAAGCCGTCTCGCGGTTGCGCCACTGCGAGCGGTGCTCGGACGCGCGGACGGTCAGCACCCCGCCCACCAGGCGCCCCGACAGCCGCTCCAGCGCCCGCTGCTTCCACACCGGCGGCAGCACCTCGGTGGCCGCGAGGTCGAACCGCAACTCCACCTGGCTGTCGCTGGTGTTCACGTGCTGGCCGCCGGGCCCTGACGACCGCGAGAAACGCCACATCAGCTCGGCCTCCGGCACGGAGACCGAGCCGCGGATGAGCAGTGGCCCTGACATGACTCCATGGTCTCGCGCCGCCCCCTCGGCGTCACGGGGATTTCCCGCGGGGGACGGAACCGTACGAACCCCTCCTCGCGTTCAGAGGGATGACGGTAGTTTCGTCCGGAACACCTACGACCACACAAAGGGGACTTCCCATGGCGGTAAGCCTGACCAAGGGCGGCAACGTCTCGTTGACGAAGGAGGCGCCCGGTCTGACGGCCGTCACCGTAGGCCTCGGCTGGGACGTCCGCACCACCACCGGTACGGACTTCGACCTCGACGCGAGTGCCATCGCCGTGAACCCGACCGGCAAGGTCTACTCGGACGGGCACTTCGTCTTCTTCAACAACAAGCAGAGCCCGGACCAGACCATCGTGCACACCGGTGACAACGTCACCGGCCAGGGCGAGGGCGACGACGAGCAGATCAACGTGAACCTCGCGGCCCTGCCGGCCGACGTCGACAAGGTCGTCTTCCCGGTCTCGATCTACGACGCCGAGGCCCGCAGCCAGAACTTCGGCCAGGTCCGCAACGCGTACATCCGCATCATCAACCAGGCCGGCGGCGCCGAGATCGCGCGCTACGACCTGAGCGAGGACGCCGCCACCGAGACCGCCATGGTCTTCGGCGAGCTGTACCGCAACGGCGCGGAGTGGAAGTTCCGCGCGGTCGGCCAGGGGTACGCCTCCGGCCTGGCCGGCATCGCCAGCGACTTCGGGGTCAACCTCTGACCGAGCCGGACGGCTCGGCGGACCCGGACGGCTCCCCTGCCCGGCACGGCCGGTGCGGTGGGAGCCGTCCGCATGTTCGCCTCTCGCCTGTTCGCTCGCAGCGAACAGCCCGGTATGTCCCGGATCTTCCGGCCGGACAATCGCCCGATCGGCGCACCGGCTTGGGAACTCCTTTACGCTCCCGGTGAGTTCTCAGCACGGAACACCGGTTAGCCGTACGACCGCGCCGCGGCCCCGTACCGAACACGCTCAGGAGAGACCGCCATGGCACTGTGGGACCGCTTCAAGGAATCCGCCCAGGGCATGCAGACCCAGCTCACCGCGAAGAAGAACGACCTGAAGAGCGGCGCCTTCCGCGACGCCAGCATGGCGATGTGCGCGCTGGTGGCCGCGGCCGACGGCAGCGTCGCGCCCGAGGAGCGCCGCCGGGTGGCGTCCCTGATCGGGACCAACGACGTGCTGCAGAACTTCCCGGCCGCCGACCTCCAGACCCGTTTCGACGGCTACCTCGACCGGCTGACGGCGGACTTCGACTTCGGCAAGGTCGCCGTCCTGCAGGAGATCGCCAAGGTGCAGAAGAAGCCCACCGAGGCGCGTGCGGTCATCCAGATCGGTATCGTCATCGGCGGTGCCGACGGCGTGTTCGACAAGTCCGAGCAGGGCGTGGTGCGCGAAGCGTGCTTCGCGGTGGGCCTCAACCCCGCGGAGTTCGATCTCTGACGGAGGGGAGCCGGCAGATGTCGGATCGCGAGGACCACGCGCTGGCGGTGTACCAGGCGCTGCGCCGGCTCGGCGGGGCGGACCAGCGCGAGGTGGGCGGTGCCGCCGGCCTCGACCAGGCGCAGACCGAGGCGGCGCTGCGGCGGCTGACCGAGATCGGCCTGGTCCAGATCGGTTCCGGCGGGCAGACGGAGCCGGTCGAGCCGGACACCGCGCTGGTGCGCACCATGGACGCCTACCACGGGGCGACCAAGGACCAGGCGCTGCGCGCCGAGGCGCTGCACCGGAACACCCAGGCCCTGCTCTACGTCTACCGGCCCGCGGTGGGGCGGGTGGCCTCCAAGGTCCAGGTGGAGTACGTACGCGGCGCGGCGTCCAAGCGCCGGACGCTCGCCGCGCTGAACACCACCGCCCAGCACAGCGCCGACTCGCTCCACCCGGGACCGATGCCGGCGATGGAGGTGCTGGAGGGCTCGTTGGCGCTGGACGCCCAGATGGTCAAGCGGGGGGTGCGGGTGCGCGCGATCTATCCGGAGTCCGCGCTGCAGACCACCAAGTACCTCCGCTATCTCCAGGAGCTGTCCGACCTGGGGGTGCGCGTCCGGCTGATCGACCACGCGCCCTGCGACATCGTGCTGCAGGACGAGGAGCTCGCCTGCCTGCCGCTCGACCCGGTGCAGCCGGCCAGCAAACCGATGCTGCTGATCCGGAGCATCGAGCTGGTCTGGACGCTCTCGGCGATCTTCGACGACTACTGGCTGCGCGCCACCCCGCTGGAGGACGCGGTCTCCTCATCGGACCACGAGGCCGAACTCACCCCGCAGGAGCGGGTGATCATCCGGCTGATGGCCACCGGCCTGAGCGACGACCAGATCGCGCGCAAGATGGGCGTGCACCGCCGCACCGTGCAGCGCGCGATCGCCAAGCTGATGGACCGGCTGCACGCGAGCAGCCGGTTCGAGGCGGGCCTCAAGCTCGCGCAGGACCGCGACCTGGCACGGGTGCTGCCGCCGAGCCGCAACCGTCCGGCGGTGCCCGCGAACTGACCTGCGGCGCGGACTCCGGGCCGCCCGGACTCCGGTACGTGTCCCGCGGAAGCCGGCACCCGTCACGGCAACCGCCCGTCCCCGCGCGGTCGACGCGCGGGAACGGGCGGCGGGGGACCGTTGGGCCGGTCGGCCCCCCGATGCGTCCGCCGAGGATTCCCCCCCGGGCAACCGGGCGAGCAGACCGGTTGTGCCCTCGGCGGCACCCGGCCACAGCAATACGGGGATGCTGGGGCCGGCGGCACCCGCAGGGTGCCTCGGCGACTCCGATTGACGGGGAGTCACGCCACGAAGTGCCGTGAGAAATAGATATCCGACCACCGCGCGCGGTGCCTAGCGCCTTTCTCCCGCCACCCGCCGCGAGGTGCGTCCTGTACCCGCCGCCCACCTGGGAATTCGCCCTTCCGCGGCGGCCCTTGTCCAAAAAGCGACACGTACCAATATGGACAGCCAAAGCCGCGGCGGCGGTACGCGACGGCCGCCGGCGCGCGCTCGGGCGGCGAATGGGAACCACCGGGCCCGGCGACGTCGTCACTCATCGCTGGAGACCGCGGCGACATCGCGGCCCCAGGGGGAGGGGAAGCGGATGAGCGAGTCGGCGGACCAGGCACCGGACCCGGCGACCGGGGCGAACGCGCCGGTCACGGCGGACGGCGCGGGACAGGCGGCGGACGCGGCGGGACCGGCACCCTCCGGTTCCGCGGCCTCCGGTACGGCGAACCCCGATGCGGCGAACTCCGGTACGCGGACGCCCGGTTCCGCGTGGTGGCGGCGGCACCCGCGGTGGAGCGGCGCGGTGGCGGTGGCCGCGGTGCTGGCCGCCGGCTTCACCGGCGGATGGTTCGCGGCGCCCCCGGACCACACGTACACCCCGCAGGTGCCCGCCTCGCAGCCGATCACGGTGAGCGCCGAACAGGCGCACAGCACGGCCCGCACCGGCTGGCCGACGCTCGGCAACCGCGCGGGCGACCGGGGTGCGGGCCACGCGGCCATGGAGATCATGCTCTCCGGCGGCTACGGCCCCGGGTCCTGGGTGGTCCCCGTCAACACGGTCCCCCGGTCCGACAGCGTCCCGTACTACGACGACCACACCCCGACCGGGGAGATCATGTTCTCCGGCACGGTGCCGGGCCTGTCCCGGGTCACCCTGGTGTCGACCGGCGGTGAGGTGCTGCAGTACGCCGACGGGCCGGGCGCCGGGTCGGGGAAGACCGTGTACCGCGCACCCGCCCCCTGGGACGACGCCCCGATCACCGGCCCGCCGATCGCGCTCAACTGGGACAGGCGGTCGGACAGGCCGTTCCCGCTGGCCATCCCGCCGTGGCTGACGAACGTCCAGGTCGAGGGCATCGACGGGAAGGACGTCGGGTGGCGGCCGCTCAAGGTCACCGACGGGCTCAGCGCGCCCGTCCCGGAGTTCGCGTACCGCTCGACCGCTCTGGACGACCTGAACATCGTCGACGCGCAGGGCGACTGCGGCGTGGGGGCGCTGATCCAGGCCGACGACAACTCCGGTGGCGAGCACCGCAAGGCCACCTTCGTCTACCGTCCGGGCTGGCCGTACGCCGTGGCCGTCGACTACGCGCCCTCTGACGCCCAGCAGTCCGGCGGCTACCGGCCCGCGCCCTTCGACCAGGCGTACATCCGGCGGATGGCCGGAGCGCTGCTGTGCGGGGAGTCCGGCACGGACGACTTCAGCCCGGCCGCCTCCAGGGTGGTCTGGACGCAGGAGTGGCGTGGCGCCCCCTCCCCCGGCGGCGGCGAGGTGGCCGTGATCCGGCAGGACGTCGACTACCCCCTGGGCGGGATCTACGGTCCGGAGGACGGGCAGGGCCAGCTGGTCGAGGCCGGCGTCGACAAGGACTCCTACACCGAACTGGGCCCGGACAGCGACCTCGGCGACACCAGTGGCGGCGGCCGCCAGGTCACCGTCGGCTGCGTCACGGGCGGGGGCGGGCTGACCGTGGTCGGCCCCACCACCGCGACCTCCGTCACCCTGCTGGACCCGGTCAGCGGCCGTCACTGGTCCGGGCCCGGCCACGTGCTCCGGGTCGCCGGCAGCGGGCTCCCGCGGAAGGGCAGGGTGCTGACCGCCACGGCGGTCACCCCGGGCAAGAACGGCCACACCGACACCGGGTACTGCACGGCGCCGTAGCGCCGCGGCGAGGCGGTGCGCGCGTGTATGCCTTGACGGTTATATTCCCGCCTGCGCATACTGGACGCCATGGACACCGCCGTATGGAGCGCGCTCGCCGACGAGAACCGGCGGACGATACTCGGCACGCTGCTGACCGGCCCGCAGCCCGTCGGCGAGCTGGCCGAGCGGTGCGGGTTGAGCCAGCCCAGCATGTCCAAACACCTGCGGGTGCTGCGCGAGGCCGGGCTGGTCCGCGTGCAGGCCGACGCGCAGCGCCGGTTGTACGCCCTGGAGCCCGCGCCGATGGCCGACCTGGACGCGTGGCTGGCTCCGTACCGGCGGCTGTGGAACCGCGGCCTGGACGCCCTGGGCCGCCGCTTGGACGAGACCGCCGCCGCCCGTACCGGCCCGGCGGATCCCTAGGAGCCCGCCGGCCCGGAGCGCGGGAAGCCCGGCCGGCCGCCACGACCGAGAGGCAGGGAGCGGACATGACCGTCATCGACCCGGGCAGCTACCTCGAACTGGAGGGCGGCCGGCCCGCCGTCCGCTTCGAGCGGGTCTACGACCACCCGATCGACCGGGTGTGGGCGCTGGTGAGCGAGCCGGCCGAACTCGCGTACTGGTTCCCGTTCCCCGAGGTCGCCATGGAGCCGGTGGTGGGCGGGGAGATCACCTTCTCCGGCGACAGCAACATGCCGGAGGTGGTGGTGACCGGTGAGGTGACGGCGTTCGAGCCGCCGCACCTGCTCGCCTTCACGTGGGGCGGCGACGCCTTGCGGTTCGAGCTGACCCGGCTCGACGCGGCCCGCACCCGGCTCACCCTCACCGACTTCCTGGACAGCGCCGACGCCGCGGCGCGCAACGCGGCCGGCTGGGACCTGTGCCTGGCCGCCCTCGACGCCCGCGCGGCCGGCGGATCGGCCGCCCCGCCCGCCGCTGGGGCACACGACGACGCCCCCGCCGATCCCCCCGCCGGGCGGCCCTCCACCTGGCGGCGCCGCTACGACGCGTACGTCGCGGCGGGACTGCCCAAGGGCGCCCCGATCCCCGGCGGCGCCTGACCGCCCGAGGAGCAGGCAAAGCCGTCGGGCAGCCGCCCGGCAGCCGAACGCCCCCGTGGGCTCCGTCCCTTCGAACGGGGTCCACGAGGGCGTGGTGAGTGCTGTCCGGCCGGTGGAATCAGCTGGGCAGCGTCCAGTGCTGCGCGCCCGAAGCGTTGCAGGTGTAGAGCTGGAGCTGGGCGCCGTTCGTCGTGGCGGAGTTCGGGTCGTCCAGGCACAGGTTCGACTCGGGGTTGACCAGCGAGCCGTTGGCACCGGCGGTCCACTGCTGGGCCCCGCTGCCGTTACAGGTCCACAGCTGGATCAGCGTGCCGTTGGTGGTCCCGCTGTGGTCGGCGTCCAGGCACTTGCCGAGGGTGCGGACCGTTCCGTCGCCGGCGATGATCCAGTCCTGGGCGTAGGTGCTGTCGCAGCCCCAGATCTGGACGTGGCTCCCGTCGGTGGTGGAGGAGTTCGCATCGTCGATGCACAGGTTCGAGCCCACCCCGGCACCGATCGCGCCGATCCGCGGCGAGGCCGGCGCCGTGGTGTCACCGGCGTAGGAGGGCGGGGCCGCGGACGCCGCCGTCGCCCAGGAGGTGTTGGCGGTGGTGCCGAGCGTGTAGTTCAGCGTGCCGCCCGCGGTGATCGCCGTGGTGGGAGCGTAGGCGTTGTTCCAGGCCGCGCCGTTCCACGTCGCCGACTGCACGTAAGGAGCGTTGTCCGCGGCGCCATTGCCGTTGATCGTCAGTGTCTTGCCCGACGGCAGGGTGACCACGGCCTGGGTGAACAGCGGTGAGCCGAGGGCGAGATCGGAGGTGCCCGGGGTCTCGGGGTACATGCCGAGCGCGGACCAGACGTACCAGGCGCTCATCGCCCCCAGGTCGTCGTTGCCGTCGGCCAGCCCGCCGGGGGTGTTCGCCCAGATCTGGTCCTGGATCGCGCGCACCGTGCCCTGCGTCTTGTAGGGCGCGCCGGTGTAGTCGTACTCCCAGGGAAGTTCGATGCTCGGCTCGTTGCCGACCCAGGCGTAGCCGTTGGCGCCGGTGAAGCTGCGCAGCGTGGTGTCCAGGTAGTCGTTCATCGCCGCGTTGCCGCCCTTGGCCTTGGCCAGGCCGCCGACGTCGAACGGCACCATCCCGGTGTAGATCCAGGAGTCGGCCTCGACCATGTCGGTGCCGCTGGTGGGATCGAAGCCGCCGGTCCACGAGCCGTTGGCGTTGCGCGGCTCGACGAAGCCGGACGCCGGGTTGAGCACGTTGCGCCAGTCCTGCGCGCGGTTGGCGTACGTCTTCTGGTCGGCGCTGTCACCGAGCCGCCCGGCCATCGCGGAGAGCGCGAAGTCGGCGGTGTTGTACTCCAGCGTCGTGGCCACCGGACCGTAGAAGTTGCAGCAGCCGTAGCTGCCGTCGTGCGGCATGTACCCGGGCGAGCTCAGGTAGTTCAGGCCCGGCCGGTTGTTGTTGGTCTTGCTCGCCTCGGCCACCATGTCGGTCAGCGCGGTGGAGGTGTCGAAGCTGGTGGCGCCGAACGCGTGGTAGTCCGCGAGGATGGCGTCCGCGGGGTCGCCGACCATGACGTACGACTCACCGTTGTTCTCCGACCACTTGGGGAACTGGCCGGTCTGCGTGTAGTCGTCGACCATCGACTGCGCCGTGTCCGAGGCCGCCTGCGGGGCTATCAGCGCTTCGAGTTGGGCCTGGGAGCGGTAGATGTCCCAGCCCGAGTAGTTGGCGTACGCCGCGCTGTGGCCGGAGTCCACGGTGTGCGTCTTGCCGTCGAAGCCGTAGTACTGGCCATTGGTGTCGCTGATCACGTTCGGGTGCAGCAGCGAGTGGTAGAGCGCGGTGTAGAAGCTCTGCTGCTGCGCGGCCGTACCGCCGGCGATCTGCGCCTTGCCGAGCACGCTGTTCCAGGAGTTCTGCGCGGCCGTGCGGGTCCCGTTGAAGTCCCAACCGGAGTTCTCCGCCGTACGGTTGGCGACCGCGTTGGCGACCGACACGTAGGACACGCCCACCTTCGCCTGCACCACCGGGTTGGAGGTGGTGTTGAAGGTGACGTAGCCGTTCGACGCGGCGGCGTCCGGGGAGACGGTGCCCTTCGCGGCCTTCGAGGTGGTGGCCTTCGGCGTCGTGCCGTGCAGCATCGGCGCGTTGGGCTTCTCCGCGGCGTTCTTGGACGCGGTGCCGGAGGTCGACGGCTTGAGCGTCGAGGCCTTCGCCGCCGAGCTGCCCTGGGTGGTGAACGGCTGGTCGAAGACCATGTCGAAGTAGACGGTGTAGGTGTTGCCCGCACCGCAGAAGTGGCCGCTGGTGACCTGCCCGCTGACCTCGGTGCTCGACACCTTGGTGAACTGGGTGTTGGAGGCGCCGTTCTGGCTGCCGGTCAGCTTGAAGATCAGGTTGGACTGGGTGGACGACGGGAAGGTGAACCGCGCCATGCCGCTGCGGGTCGTCGTCGTCAGCTCCGTGGTCACCCCGTTGTTCAGCGCGACCTTGTACGACCCGGCGGACGCCGACTCGTTGGCGTGCGAGAACGCGTCCGTCGCACCCGTGTTGACCGCGCCCACCGTGGGCAGCACCGGCACGTCGCCGGCCGCGCCGCAACCGGGCCCGGCGATGTGGGTGAGGCTGAAACCGGTGATGGTCGAGTCGTTGTACTCGTAGCCGCCGCCGGACGGGCGGGACGGCGTGTCCGGGCTCCACTGGACCATGCCGAAGGGCACGTCGGCGCCCGGGAAGTCGTCGGCCTGGTTGGACGTCCCGATGAACGGGTTGACCAGCGTGGACGGCGAGGTGACGAGCGCGGCCTTCCCGGCCGCCGACGCGGGAGTGCACATCCCGGCCACGGCCAGTGCCGCGGCCGCGAGCACGCCGATCACGGCAGCTCCGGGTGGTCTCGACAGTCGTGTCATCGCGGGTACTTCTCCTCTGCTCGTGAGTGTGACAACGTTGTCCGACTGCACGGGAAGAGCGCGGCTCCGGAGTGACCAACGAGAACTGACAACGTTGTCGCACCGTACGGAGATGGGGCGCCTGCTGGTTCGAGTGCGCACATGGGGGGACTCCGGGACTCAGGGCGTCTGGCGACGCCGACGAGGGGAGAGCGCTCTCTGGCGAAGTTAGCTACTCGGCAGGAACACGTCAATGGAGTGAGTAAGGGGTCGGATCAATGTGGGTTCGGCGGGGGAAGCTTCACGGATGTGGTGGGGGTGCGGTGGGGCGTCCTCCGATGTCTTTTCTTTGGCTCGGGGGTGAGTACGGCTCTTTGGCTCGGGGGTGAGTACGGCGCGGCCGGGGGTCTGCGGGCCGAACCCCGCGGCGAGTGCGCGGACCACCGGCCGGTGGTGGACGTCTCCCGTCGGGGCACCCTGGCCCCCGGGAGGGCGTAGCCGGGGGCCCGCACGCCCAGCCCCCACGGCGGGGATGCCGGACCACCGGCCGGCGGCCGGTTGCTCGCGCAGTTCCCCGCGCCCCTTGAAGGTTGCCGTCGCCCCGCACGCGGCCCATGCCCCGGGCCGGGGCTCCCCTTGCGGGCGAAGGGCGCTTTGCAGGGGCGCGGGGAACTGCGCGGCCAGCCACGACGGCGCAGCCGGGGGCCCGCACGCCCAGCCCCCACGGCGGGGATGCCGGACCACCGGCCGGTGGCCGGTTGCTCGCGCAGTTCCTCGCGCCCCTTGGGAGGGGCCCTCGCCCGCCAGGGCACCCACGCCCCGGGGAGGGGCACCCTCACCCGTCAGGGCACCCCCGCGCCGGGGAGGGGGCACCGTCGCCCGTCAGGGCACCCACGCGCCGGGGAGGGGGCACCGTTGTCCGTATAGGGCGCCGGGCACCGGAATGCGCCGGTCGGAGCCGGGGCTTCGATCGGCGCATCCGGGGGGCGGAAGGGTCAGTAGCCGCCCACCGAGGGGGTGGAGGTGGAGGTGGTCTTGGTGATCTGCTTGCCGTTGGTGCCGACGACGTACCACTTCGCACCGAAGACCTTCAGGCCCTGCCCGTTGGTCTGCCCGGCCTTCTTGTCGCCGGAGAACGTGTAGAGCGGGTGGCCGTTGTACGTGACCTGCTTCGAGCCGTCACTGCGGGTGCTGGTGGAGAGCTTGCCGCTCTGCACGCCGTTCTTCGCCGTCGGCTTGCCGCTCACCGTGTAGGGCGGCCAGGTCTTGGCGCACGATCCGTTGCAGGTGGACTTGCTGGTCTTGTCGGCCTGGAAGAGGTAGAGGGTCTGCCCCTTGCCGTTGACGAGGATCTTGCCCAGTGAACCCGACTTGGCGGACACCGTCGACGAGGAGGACGAGGTGGCGGCAGCGGACGGAGCGTGGCTATTACCGTCGGTATAGGCCGTCGCCGCGGTGGCGACGAAAACGGCTCCGGCGACGGCGATGAAGGCTCTGGCGTGATGCCTCACGAGGACTCCCTGGGGGGCTGTTCGCCTGGCACGGTCAGAGCGACCCACGTGATGGCGGTCGCATAGCTCCCATTACACGCCAACACCGACAAGTCGGCCACACGGCGGGAGTTGCCCCGTTCCGGGCCCGTCACGCGTGCGTTTGCGCCCCCGCCGCGGAGGGCGCACAGTGCGCTCCTCCCGCTCGCGGCGCCGTCGCGTCGGCACGCACCGCGGGCCGGGTCGGAAGGTGCCCGACCCGGCCCGCGGCCCCGCTTGCCCCGCTCCGGTCAGCCGCCGGCCGGGACCGGGACGAGCGTCGCGCGGAAGTGGCGCAGGATCGGGGACTGGTCGACGATCCGGTAACCGTGGACGCTGTCCGCGTTCTTGGCGATCCGGGCCAGGGTCTCGCCGACGTGGTCGTAGTGGCTGCGGGTGTAGACGCGGCGCGGCAGCGCGAGCCGGACCAGCTCGTAGGGCGCGCTCTTCACCGGGTTGCCGTCCTCGTCCTCCTCGCCGAGGTAGAGGGAGCCCAACTCGGCCGAGCGGATGCCCCCTTCGAGATAGAGCTGGCAGGCCAAGGCGTGGCCGGGGTACTGGTGGGACGGTATGTGCGGGAACAGCCGCCCCGCGTTGAGGTAGAGCGCGTGCAGGCCGGGCGGTTCGAGGAGGTCCACGCCCGCCGAGCGCACCCGGTGGGCGAGGTGCGAGGCGATGTCGGCCCGCTCCGCAAGGTAGGACGGCTCGGTCACCTCCTTGAGCCCCTGCGCCATCATGTCGAGGTCGCGCCCGGCCAGGCCGCCGTACGTCGCGAACCCCTCGGTGGCGATGAGCAGCAGCTCGCAACGCTGCGCGAGCTCCCCGTCGTTGAGCCCGATGAAGCCGCCGATGTGGACGATGCCGTCCTTCTTGGCGCTCATGACGCAGCCGTCGGCGAGACGGAACGCCTCCTCCGCGACCTGCCGCGGGGTGCGGTCGCGGTAGCCGTCCTCGTGCCGGGTGACCAACCAGGCGTTCTCGGCGAACCGGGCCGCGTCCAGGAAGAAGGGCACGCCGTGCTGCCGGCACAGCGCGGAGGTCTGCTTGAGGTTCTCCATGGAGACGGGCTGCCCCCCGCCACCGTTGTTGGTGATGGTGATCACGACCATCGCCACCCGGGAGCCCTCCGGCCCGGCGAGCGTGCGGCGCAGCTCCTCCAGGTCGATGTTTCCCTTGAAGGGTGCCGGGTCGTCCAGGTTCCGTGCCTCGGGACACGGCAGGTCGCGCGCTTCCGCGCCGGCCAGCTCGACGTTGGCCCGGGTCGTGTCGAAGTGCGTGTTGGACAGGGCGAGCCGGCCCGGCTCCAACAACGTGCTGAACAGGACGCGTTCGGCCGCGCGCCCCTGGTGGGCCGGCAGGATGTGGGAGTACCCGGTCAGCTCCGTCACCGTCTCGTGGAACCGGTAGAAGGAGCGCGAACCCGAGTAGGACTCATCGCCGGCCATGCCGGCCGCCAGCTGCGCCGCGGACAGCGCGCCGGTGCCGGAGTCGGTCAGCAGGTCGATGGTCACCTCCTCGGCACGCAGGTCGAACAGGTTGTAGTGCACGCGCTGCAGCGCTTCCTCACGCTGCTGCCGTGTCGTGAAAGGGATGGGTTCTACAACCTTGATGCGGTACGGCTCCATGCAGACCACTACTCCTGTCTTTCGGTCGTGCGGAGGTGCGTTCAGCGCCCGGTCCGGAGCGCTTGGCGGGGCGGTTGGACCTCGTACGCCTCCGAGGAGACGTAGACGGTCACCCGCGGGGCCTGGCCGCGCTGGTGGACCAGCGCCACGTAGGCGAGCAGGCCCACCCCGTCGTCCAGCGGGCGCGAGGTCGCGGCGGACAGTGCCCGGTCGAGGGCCGCGCTGTCCATGCCGAGGCGGCGCAGTACGGCCACCGCGCGCCCGCGGGCCTGCCCGTCGTCGCGGACGTAGCCGCGGACGGGCATGTGCAGGGTGTAGCCACTGGGCAGACCGGTCGCGGTCTCGGTGAAGGAGTGGCAGGTCAGGGCGCGCCGGATGAGCGGTCCTTCGCCATCGTCACCGCCCTCTTCCGATCCGCCGGCGATGGTGCGGAAGAAGCTCCGCGCCTCGTCCCGCTCCCGGTCGGACGCCCCCCGGGGAATCTCGGCGGCCTGTTCCGCAACGAGTTGCTCGTGGGTGACGTACACCTTCACCCGCGGCGCCTTCCACGCTCCGAGGTCGAGGGCGACGAAGGGTAAGCCGTCCCCGCTCGGCAGCGTGTCGAAGGCGTCCCGGTACCCCAGTCTGGCGAGGGCCTCCCGCACCGTCTCCTCGGTGCGGTCGTATCCGTTGGCGGCCGGGTTGAGGTAGACCTTCACCCCCGGGACGCCACCGGGCCGCAGGTCCAGCGCGCACCACAGGGCGAGCGGGCCTTCGGGCGAGGCGGGGAAGAACAGGTCCTCGAGCTGGTCCAGCCGGGCGGTGGAGAACTTCCAGCGCTCGGCCATCTCGCGGATCACCCGCAGGCCGGTGCGGCCGTTGGCCGCCAGATCCTCGGTGCCGGCACCCGGTTCCAGCAGCACCCGCAGTGCCGGGGTCGCGCCCGGCTGGAAGGCGAGGGAGAACTCCACCGGCGTGTGGTCGTCGGACAGGAAGCTGTTCGAAGGCGGCGGCAGCGCCAACGACCGTACTGCCACCGGACCGAGACCGTCGGTCAGGACCCGGGCGTACGTCTGCGCGTCCGCACGGTCGAACTGCGCGACCTCGCACAGCCGGCCGAGTTGGGCGGTGACGAGATCACCCAGCCGACCCGGGTCCGACGGGGGAAGACCGGTGCCGGCCGAGCCGTGCATCGACGCACAGCGGGCGGTCACCGGTCCCCTCCGGTTGTGGACGGAAATGCCGGGACATTCCCGCCGAGGGCGAAAAGATACCCGCCCCGGAGGGCGGGTTCTACGGGCGGGACCTCGGCTGTGGGGTGTTTCCTCTTGTAGGAGGAACGGATGTTCGATATACCGGAGTGGTTGTCTGGTAGCCGGGATATCGGCGAGACTGCGGTACGCCGATGGACGGGGGGGTCGACGGCGGCAGGCACGGCTGCTCCTTAGGTCCTGGCCAACGATTTTCGCCTTGGTGACTACCCGTCCCGGCGAATGATCATGTAAGGCCCAGGCATATGCACGTTGTTACCTGGGTCACACCTTCCACCAGGCCAGGAACGAACTCCACAAGCCGCCCTTTTCCGCCTTCCCCTGCGGTCGACCCTGGGTTCCGCTTGTCCCCGCTTGCCCCTTCTGGGCCGCAGTCGCGGGGTTTGGGGCCTGGCGTATCGGCTCGAACCGGGCCGGGAGCGCGGCCAGGGCGCGGTTGAAGGGTCCGGGGCGCCAGGTGAGGCTGTCCACGGGCACCGCGAGCTCGATGTCCGGCAGCTCGTTGAGCAGGTTCTCGATGGCCGCGACGGTGATCAGCTGCGCCGGGTCCTTCGCGGGGCAGCCGTGCGGGCCGGTGCTCCAGGCCAGGTGGGCGCGCTTGCTGAGCAGTTGGCGCGAGCCGGACAGCGCCGGGTCGGTGTTGGCCGCCGCGAAGCTGACCAGGACGAGTTCACCGGCGTTCAGGTGGCGCCCGGCGAACTCGGTGTCGGCCACCGGGTAGTGGGGCGCGTAGTTGGACATCGGCGGGTTGTTCCACAGGACTTCGTCGATGGCGTCCTCGACCAGCAGGCCGCCACCGGAGTAGCGGTCGTCGGAGAGAATGAGGCACAGCCCGTTGCCGATGAGATTCCGCAACGGCTCCGCGCCCGCGCCCAGCAGCAGGACGAGCTGGTGCGCCATTTCCTCGTCGTTGAGCTGTGCCGGGTGCTGCATGAGCCACGACGTGACATCGTCGCCCGGCTTTGACCGCCGGAGTGCGACGAGTTCGGCAACGCTCTGCGCGAGAACCGCGTTCGCCTTTTCGGCGTTGATTCCGTCGAAAATGCCGTTGATACCGAAGATGACCCGGTCGCCGATGTCTGCGGGGCAGCCGAAGAGTTCGCTGAAGACGAAAAGCGGCAGCAGCTTGGCGTAGTCGTTGAGCAGATCGACCGAACCGCGCGAGTTGAACTGCTCGATGAGGTAACGGGAAATGCGGTCGACATTCCGCTTCAGCTGGTGGCTGTCCACCCGGGCCATGGTGTCGGTCACCGCCTGACGCAGCCGCAGGTGGTCCGCGCCGTCGGTGAACATGCAGTTCGGACGGTAGGCGAGCAGCGGCACGACCGGGCTGTTCGGGCTGATCTTCCCCTCGTTGAACGCGCGCCAGCGGCGCGAGTCCTTCCTGAAGGTGTCCGGGTCCTGGAGGAGTTGCAGCGCCGCGGTGTAGTCCGTGACGAGCGTGGCCTCGACCCCGGGCGCCAACTCGACGGGCGCGGTGGGCCCGAAGTTGCGCATCCAGGCGTAGTACGAATCCGGGTCGGCCTGGAACTCGGCTCCGTGCAGGGGCACTCGACCATGGGCGGGGCAGCCCGGCGGAGGGGAGGGGAAGCCTGATTCGGTGCTCACGTCATGCTCCTAGCAGTACGCGTCTGCAGATACCGGACCAGGGCGATCAAAGCGTCGGCGGATGATTTCTGGTCGCGGGCGTCGCAGGTGACGATGGGGGTTTCGGGCAGGAGATCGAGGGCTTCGCGCAACTCGTCGTCGGAGCGGATCGCCGTGTCGTCGAAGTGGTTGACGGAGATCGCGTAGGGAAGCCCGTACTGCTCCACCAGGTCGATCACGGCAAAGGACTCCTTGAGCCGTTCCGGGTCGACCAGGATCAGCGCTCCGAGAGCACCCTTGGTCATGTCCTCCCACACCTGGACGAAGCGTTCCTGCCCGGGCGTTCCGAAGAGGTAGAGGACGAGTTTCTCGCTCAGCGTGATGCGGCCGAAGTCCATCGCCACGGTGGTCGTGGTCTTCCCCCGGACGCCCATGAGGTCGTCGACCTGGGCGCCCGCCTGCGTCATCCGCTCCTCGGTGCGCAGCGGCGGGATCTCGGACATGGTGCCGATGAACGTCGTCTTTCCGACCGCGAAGTGCCCCACGACCAGAATCTTGGCCGCGGTCTTCACGCCGCCGTCCAGGTAGACGGCATCAGCCGAACCGGGCGTGGAGCCCATCCAGCACCTCCTGCAGGAGCGATACGTCGGCGAGCTGGGCGCGAGGCACCGGCGGGCGCACGACCAGGTAGCCCTCCGACGAGAGGTCGGAGAGCACGACCTTGACGATGCCGATCGGCAGCTTCATGTGACCCGCGATCTCCGCGACCGACAGCATGCCCCCCGCGCACAGGTCGAGGACCCTGTGCTTCTCCGGGTCGAGGTGCGCGGGACGCGGCTGGTCGGACGCCGTGACCAGGGTGATCAGGTTGAACTGGCCGTCCTCCGGCAGTCCCCGTCCGTTGGTGATGACGTACGGACGCACTAATTCCGGGGACTCCACTATGGGTTCATCCGGTTCGTTCATACCTGGGTACTCGAGTTTTCACGAGGCGGAGCGGTCAGCACCTTGCCGAGCTGGCTGACCAGCTGCTGCATCCGGAAGGTGATGGCCGCCATGTCGACGTCGGGAGCGGAGGAGACCGCGAGGTAGGCGCCCGCACCGGCCGAGATGAGGAAGACCCAGCCGCCGTCGAACTCCACCAGCGTCTGGCGCCAGACCATCTCCGGGCTGCCGCAGAAGGCCCCCATCGTGCGGCTCAGCGACTGGATGCCGCTCATGGCCGCCGCGACGGTGTCGGCCTCGTCCTTTCTGACCCCCTGGGAACGGGCCATCAGCAGGCCGTCCGCCGAGATCAGGATCGCGTGACGTGCCCCGGGAACCTCCAGGGCGCTCTCAAGCATCCATGACAGGTCGTTGTTCACTGCGGATCGTGCCCTTCCCTGTTTGCGGAGCGCCCGGACTGCGTCCCGAGCTGGAAGGCGCCCATGATCGAGGCGGCTTCCTCATTCGACCGGGTGGGCGCCGCGGTGGGGGCGTCCGCGCGCGGCACGATGGAGATCGAGCCCTTCCGGCTCCGTCTCGGCAGTCCACCGGCGGTGGACGCGGGCGGGCCGTCCGCCGGCCCGGCGGTGCCGGACGCCGCAGGTGCCGCGGAAGCCCCCGACGCCGCGGGCGTACGGGGCATCGGCGGCTCTTTCGGCTCGGGCATGTTGGTCAGAAGCTCCTCGGGAAGAAGCACCACCGCGCGGACACCGCCGTAGGGAGACGAGGAGTCGACCGACACGTTGAAGCCGTAGCGCTGGGCGAGCACACCGATGACCGCGAAGCCGAACTGCGGCGGGTTGCCGAGTCCCGCCACGCCCTTCGGCCCCTGGGCCGAGAGCAGCTGGTCGGCGCGCGCCTTCTCCTCCTCGTTCATACCGACACCGGCATCGTCGATGATGATGCAGACACCCTTGGGCACGGTGCGGGTGGTGATGTCGATCGGGGTGTCGGGGGCCGAGTAGCTGGTCGCGTTGTCCAGCAGTTCGGCGAGCGCCAGGGCCACCGGCTCGACGGCACGGCCGGTGAGGGCGAAGTTGGTCTGGGAGCGGATCTCGACCCGGGTGTAGTGGCGGATCCGGCCCTTCGCGCTGCGGACCACGTCGTAGACCGACGCGGCCACCCGCTGCCGGCCCAGCCAGCCGTCGCAGAGCACGGCGATGGACTGGGCACGCCGCCCGAACTGCGAGTTCATGTGGTCGATCTCCAGGAGGTCCTGGAGGACGTGGTGCTCGCCGAACTTGTCCTGCGCCTTGGAGATCGCCAGCTGCTGCTCGTTGGCCAGGCCCTGGAGGGTCCGCATGGCCGACTTGAGCGCGCTCTTGGTGGCATCCTCCGCGCGGACCCGGGCCTCCTGCACCGACTCGGAGTAGCTGCCCTCGAGGTCGGTGTAGCGGCTCTCCAGCTCGGCCTTCTCCTTGCGCAGTCTGGCTCGCGCTTTTCTGTCGCGGAGTATGACGGTGGCAGCCAGCGGCACGCCGGCGACCAGAGCCCAGAGCGCGGGATCCTGTATGTAATGCGTCATGAGACTCTCTTCAAGCGACTAGACGACCACCAGGGACTGGAGGGGGGCTGCGTCTCTGCGTCCGGGACATGCTGGTGCGGGACAGTGCTGTACGGCACTCGCACGCCCCAGGGCGTCGCACGCGCCTTGCCGGCGACAGCTCAGACGCGTCGGCACTCACGAGGTCCATGCCCGACTGCGGCATGGTGCTCCTCGGAGTGGTGAATCCTCGACCCGATCGCCGTCTGTTCTGCACGCTTTGGCTAGCCTGGCAAGCGGGGCGATCGTACCACCAAGATCCGACACGCGGATGGCAAGTGTCCCTGGTACATGAAATTCTGACACTCCATCAGTACAATGCCCCCTCAATCCGCACGCCTCGGACGGATCATGGCGGAGTCCCCCATCGCGTCGCCGTCGCCCCGCCCTGACCTCACCAGGTCAGGGCCGCGTCCATCGACTGCTCCCAGTAGGTCGTCGTGAGGGTGTCGTCGATGTGGACGCCCTGCGCGGGCAGCGACGGGTGGTCCGCCGCGCCGGCGCTCCCGGTGCCCGTCGGACCGACGAGCCAGACCGTCAGGGTCCTGGCGGTCCGGCCGTTCGTGCCCCTCCCGTCGGCCGCGGACAGGATCACCGAGGCGTAACCCGACTGGCCGGGCCCCAGCGTGGTCACCGCCTGCGGGTGCGAGTCCTCGATCACCGGCGGCAGCGCCTGCGCACCAGTGAACCGCAGCGCCGGATACCCGTACAGGTAACAGGTCCTGCTGCCGGTGTTGGTGACCGTCAGCAGGAGGTGGTCCACCGGTCGACTCAGCGGAGCCGCGACCAACTTGGTGCCGGTGCTCTCGCAGGTGCCGGCCGCGACGTCGGAGTTCGGAGCCTTCGAAGATTGGGAGGAGGGGGCAGAGGAGGCCGGAGGAGCGGAGGAAACGGAGGGGGCCGCGGTGGAGGGTGCCGGCTTGGGACCGCCTGCCGTGGGCGACCCGAGGGTGGCGGTGTCGCTCGCGGTGCCCTCGTCCCGGACGCCGGTCCCGTCGTCGCATGCGGTCAGGCAGAGCGCGGCGAGAACCGTGGTCGCCGCGGCGCCCGCGAGACGGGTGGCGGACCAGCGAATCCTGAACATCCTGAACATGCGGCCGCGCCTCTTTCGCAGTTGTGGGGCGGGTGGTGCTTGGATGTGAGGAGCTTGTGGGGTGGCATGTCCCAACCGCCACGTATGGCAGGCAGTTGGGGACGCTGGAACACCGAGACCCGCTCTGATCAGGCGGAATCCAGTACCCCTGGAATGGGCGCGCGGGACGCTGCGGATGGAGGAGCAGGTGGCAGGGGCAAGGGAGACCGAGGAGTTCGCGAGGTTGCTCAGCGAACTCAAGAACCGCTCGGGGCTGAGCTACGGGGCGCTGGCGAAGCGGCTGCACATGAGCACGTCGACGCTGCACCGCTACTGCAACGGCACGGCGCTCCCGAGCGAGTACGCGCCGGTGGAGCGCCTCGCGCGGGTGTGCCGGGCGACGCCGCAGGAGCTCGTGGAGTTGCACCGGGGCTATGTCCTGGCGGATGCGGCGCGCAGATTCAGGGGGGAGGGCGCGGCGGCGGCGCGGGACGAGGACACGGGTCCGAGCAGCGAGGGTCCGGGTGAGGCGGCCGAAGGCCCGACCGCCTCACCCGCCGTACCCGCCAACGGATTTGCCGCGGCGACCCCCACCGGGCCCGGCGCACCGGGCGACTTCGCGCAGGCGGGCGGGGACGGGCAGGGGCAGGGAGACGGTGGTACGGACGAGCCGCTGGTCGTCCGCGTGGACGAGGAGCCGCCGAGGCCGCGCCGACGCCGTACCGCGCTGATCGCCTCCGCCGGGATGGCCGCCGTCCTCATAGCCGCGCTGCTCACCGTGCATCCGCCGTGGGGCGGCGGCGGGGACGACACGAAGGACCGGCAGGCGCTCGGCCCCGCCGCGAGCACCGGCGCCGCCGACTCCGAGGGGCGGTCCGCCACCCCGTCCACGAGCGGGCCGAGCCGCACTCCGTCCACCTCCCCGTCCACCTCGAAATCCGCCACCGCCGGAACCGGCGCCTCGCACGACCCCGGGACGACCGCGGGAGCCTGGCCCACCGGCGCCGGCAACGCCGTCCCCCTCACCGTCCACACCCGCCCCTACGCCTACGAGGACCCGTGCAGCCAGCACTTCCTCGTCAACAACCCACCCGCGCGGGTCGGGCCGCCCGCGAGCGAGGACGAGGCGACGCACTGGGCCGCCGTCTACGGCGCGGTCTCCTCGGGCGAGCAGGACGTGGCCCTCACCATCCAGGGCACCGGCTCGGACACCGTGGTCCTGGAGGCGCTGCACGTCAGCGTCGAGTCCAAGGACGCGCCGCTGGCGTGGAACGACTACTCGATGGGCGTCGGCTGCGGCGGCGGGGTGGGGACCAAGTCCTTCGACGTCGACCTGGACAAGGGCAGCCCCACGGCCGTCGCCAAGAACGGCCAGCGCGACTTCCCGTACAAGGTCAGCGAGTCCGACCCGGAGGTCTTCTACGTCATCGCCCACACCGCGGCGCACGACGTCCGCTGGCAGCTCTCCCTCGACTGGACCAGCGGCGACCGCCACGGCACCGTCCTCATCAACGACGAGGGCACCACGTTCCGTACCAGCGCGGACGTCGACCGCCCCGGCTACGACTACCCGATCGGCAACACCGACTGGATTCCCCGCGAGGGGGGCTGAGGTCTTCCGCCGGTTCCGGTCTCCCGCCGATCCCGGTCTTCCGCCGGTTCCGCGAACGGCCCGTTCCCGCACGGGAGTCGGGCCGGGTCCCCGCCGAGGGTGTCACGGTCCCGGCGGGGACGACGGGGTCGGGCGTCAGTCCTCGACGACCTGGTAGAGGGTCGTCCAGAAGCCGTGCATGACAAGGAGGCGTGGTAGTCGTCAGCCGTGCGGGCGAGGGCGGTCAGGCCGCGTCGGTCAGGCCGTGCACGTGGACGGCGTTCCCGTAGCAGCCCTCGGGTTGCCCGGCGAGTAGCGCGGGCACCCGGGAGGTCACGGCCACGACCGGCTCGGAGCGGGTCGTCGCATCGTGCGCGTCCTTGCCGCTCCACAGCTGGGTGAGCCAGACCGTGTCCGGTTCGTCCATAGCCGTGTTGACGGTGTAGCCGAGCAGTCCCCCGCCCGCGACGCACACCCGGAATCCCTCGAGGAGCACGGCGACCAGTTCCTCACCCCGACCCGGCAGCGCGGTCATCCGTCCGTACACGCTGAACATGTTCTTCCCCCCGTACCCGCGGCCACTTTCGGCCCGGTCCCTGCGCCTGCGGACCCCGTCCACCCGCCCAGCGACGGATGCCCGATGGAGCCGAGGCCACGCCCCGCCCCCACCGGGCAGCAACTTACGCGACACCCCCGACGTCCGTCACGCGATCGGGCCCGCTCAGGCGTACGGCAGCAACGTCGCCGTCCCCAGGTCGAATCCGAACGGCTCGGGGATGTTCAGGCTCTCCCCGAAGTCGGCGTCCTCACGGCGGTGGTACTTCCCCCCCGTCGGGGCGGCTGAAGAGCGACTGGCGCCTGACCACCAGCAGGTTGCGCTGGTGGATGCCGGAGGCGCCGACCGTCATCACGATGATGTCGCCGGAGAGCTCGACCTTGAACCCGTCCGGCAGGCTCCTGCGGGCCTCTTCGAGGAGTGCGAAGTCCTGCGGATCGATGGTGCGGCGCCTCCCGCGCGAGCCGACGCGCTCCCCATGTTGAGACGCCCCTCCGCCTCGACACGCCGGACGCGTTGCCGACCCCGGCCGCGCTGGTATAGCTCCTCTCGCCAGGCACCGCGCGACCGAAGAGGAGAGGGATGAGCCCGAACATGCCCACCGCACCCACGATCCTGAGCGATGTCCCCGGCTCCTTCGCCTGGGGCGTCTTCCACGAGCGGCACCCGAAGCTCGTCCGGCAGGTGCTCGACGCGCTGCCGTACGGGCCGGCCGAGCGGGCGGCGGTCGAGGAACTCCTCGTCGAGAGCACCGGCGGTGTGCTGCAGCCGCTCGGCACGAGCGCCCACGACCACCGGCAGTGGCGGGAGTGGGGCGCGGACCTGTTCGGGAAGCCGTGGGACGAGGCGCCGTTCCTGTGGGCCGAGAGCTACTTCTACCGCCGGCTACTCGAAGCCACCGGCTACTTCCGGCCCGGGGCCTGGCACGGCATCGACCCCTTCGCACCGTTCAAGAACGCCGAACTGGCCGGCCCCGCGGTCGTAGACGAGCTGGCGGCCCTCGACGACCTGCCGTCCCTGCCGGCCAAGAAGCGGTCCGACGTGCTGCTCGCCTCGGCGCTGTGGGGCAACCGCGCGGACCTCGCCCTCCGGCTCACCGGCCCGGCCGGGGACGCCCGCCCCGCCCTGCTCGCGGACGACAGCCCGCTCCTGTGGTCCACGCTCGCCGCGTCCGGTAGTCCGCGGGTCTGTCTCCTCGCGGACAACGCCGGGCGCGAGCTGCTCCCCGACCTCGTCCTGATCGACCACCTCCTCACAGCCGGACAGGCCACCGAGGTCGCCCTGTACGTCAAACCCGCCCCCTACTACGTGTCGGACGCGACCACCGCCGACGTCCTGGCGACGCTCGACCGCCTCCGCGCCGAAGCGGGCCGGGAGGCGGGACGGATCGGTGGCAGGCTCTGGCAGGCGATGAACGACGGCACCCTCGCGATCCGCACCCATCCGTTCCTCTGCGCGCCGCTGCCCTTCTCCGACCTGCCCGCCGACCTCCGGGCCGAGCTCTCCGGCGCGGCCATGACGATCGTCAAGGGCGACCTCAACTACCGCCGTCTCGTCGGCGACCGCCTCTGGGCGCCCACCTCACCCTTCGCGGAGCGGGTCGGCCACTTCCCGTCCCCCGTGGCGGCCCTGCGCACGTTGAAGTCGGACGTCATCGTCGGCCTCGACGAACCGGTGGTCGCCGGGCTGGACGCGACGGAGGAGGAATGGCGCACCAGCGGCACGTACGGTCTCATTCAGGTCCGCACCGGGGCGTAGCACCGGTTTCGGGACCTCTGCGCTCCATCGACCCCAGAGGATGCGGAAAGGCCAGGTCACGGACTGTGTGACCTGGCCTTGTCGGGAGCCCCCTGTCGGGTTCGAACCGACGACCTACGCTTTACAAGAGCGTCGCTCTGGCCAACTGAGCTAAGGAGGCGTGAGGGTCAGTGTACCGGCGGGGGTGAGCGGGGTGTGCGGAAAATCTTGCCCCTGGGCCTGGTGACAAGGGGGGAATCGGCAGGTAGCGTCACGGAGAACCCGCTGTCGAGGCGGGCTGCTCGGTTTCGCGGAACACCTCCGGAGCTGCTCCGGAAGCTTCCTTTACTCGGATCGTCCGGCACGTTCCTGCCGGTGAAGGGACTGTATACAGTCATGGCAACTGTCACGTTCGACAAGGCGACCCGGATCTACCCGGGCGGCGACAAGCCCGCGGTCGACGGGCTCGACATCGAGGTCGGGGACGGCGAGTTCCTGGTGCTGGTCGGCCCGTCCGGCTGCGGCAAGTCGACCTCGCTCCGCATGCTCGCGGGGCTGGAGGACGTCAACGCCGGCGCCATCCGCATCGGTGAGCGCGACGTCACGCACCTGCCGCCGAAGGACCGGGACATCGCGATGGTGTTCCAGAACTACGCGCTCTACCCGCACATGACCGTCGCGGACAACATGGGCTTCGCCCTGAAGATCGCCGGCGTCAACAAGGCCGACATCCGCAAGCGCGTCGAAGAGGCCGCGAAGATCCTCGACCTCACCGACTACCTCGCGCGCAAGCCGAAGGCCCTCTCCGGTGGCCAGCGGCAGCGTGTCGCGATGGGCCGCGCGATCGTCCGTGAGCCGCAGGTCTTCCTCATGGACGAGCCGCTGTCGAACCTCGACGCGAAGCTGCGCGTGCAGACCCGTACCCAGATCGCCAGCCTGCAGCGCCGGCTGGGCGTCACCACCGTCTACGTCACCCACGACCAGGTCGAGGCCATGACGATGGGCGACCGCGTGGCGGTGCTCAAGGACGGTCTGCTGCAGCAGGTCGACAGCCCCCGCAACATGTACGACCGTCCGGCCAACCTCTTCGTCGCGGGCTTCATCGGCTCCCCGGCGATGAACCTGGTCGAGGTGCCGATCACCGACGGCGGCGTGAAGTTCGGCAACAGCGTGGTGAACGTGGCGCGCGACGCGGTGCAGGCCGCGGCTGACAAGGGTGACAAGACGGTCACCGTCGGCGTCCGCCCCGAGCACTTCGACATCACCTCCGGCAGCGGCGCGAGCGGCCTGTCGAAGGAGGGCCCCGAGGGCCTGGCCGTGACCGTCAACGTCGTCGAGGAACTCGGCGCCGACGGCTACGTGTACGGCTCCGCCGAGGTCAACGGCGAGCACAAGGACCTGGTGCTCCGGGTCGGCGGCCGCGAGATCCCGGAGAAGGGCGCCGTGCTGCACGTCGTGCCGCGTTCGGGCGAGACCCACGTGTTCGCCACCTCCACCGGCGAGCGCCTCAGCGACTGACGGCGCGCGCACGGCACCACCGAGCGGTAGGCCGGCGGGCCGGTACGTCCACCACGGACGTACCGGCCCGCCGTCGTATGCGGCCCGCGCGGCAAGGCGCCCGCCGACGTACGACACGACGCCCGCCGCCGCACCCGGGACCACGGCGACGACGCCCACGTGCCACCACCCCCGCGAGGCCCCCGCCAACACCCCCACAAAAATCCGCAAATCCGGCCTTTCGGGTGGGTTCGTCAACACGGTGACTGCGGCTGCCCCGTTTCACCTCGCTCGTCAGAGTGACTAAATGTCGCCAAATCATCACCAGTCGCTACGATCCGATGCGTGAACCAGGTAGCTCGCCGTCTCGGCAAGACATTCGCGCTCGTTCTTCCGGTCGTCCTCGTGCTCTCGGGGACGCTCGCCGTCACCCGCGTTCCGTGGGCAGCCTCGTCCTCGGACGGATCGGTGCTCACGGCGGCGTCGACGAAGAAGCAGGCGTCCCTCGCGCCCCAGGAAGCGCTGCGCCAGAAGCTGCTGGCCGAACTCCAGGAGAAGGACCCGGGCGTCGCCCTGACCGACCTCCAGGTGGCCATGGCCAAGCAGCCCTCCCTCGCCCGTTACTGCGCCTCCATCGCCCGCTCGCTGGGCCGCGCGGCCGTCGCCAAGTACGACGGCGCCGCCCACCGCGCGCAGGCATGGTCCCGGCCGGTGTGCGACACCGCGTTCGCGACGGGTGTGGCATCCGTCGGCTGAAGGGACGAGCGGGCGCACTCAGCGCCCGGACGCGCACCGGCGTACGGCCCGCACCGCACGGGCCGTACGCCCCTCGTCGCATAGGGTGCGCTGCATGACGCGCGCCGACCGACGACCCCAGCACGACACCGCCTCGCCCGCCTCCGCCCCGCCCGCCTCGCCCGCCTCCTCGCGTGCGGCGGCCCCGCGCCCCGTCGCCCAGGACGCGAGCGGCGGGGCGCCCACCCCGGTCACCCAGGCGGTCCTCCTCGCCGGCGGCCAGGGTTCGCGGCTGCGGCCGTACACCGACGACCGGCCCAAGCCGATGGTGGAGATCCCCGGCACCGGCACGCCGATCATCGGCCACCAACTGGCCTGGCTGGCCGCCGAAGGCGTCACCGACGCGGTGATCTCCTGCGGCCATCTCGCCGAAGTGCTCCAGGAGTGGCTGGACGTGACGCCGCTCCCTCTCAGCGTCACCGCCGTCATCGAGCACGAACCGCTGGGCCGCGGCGGCGGCCTGAAGTTCGCGGCCGGCTCGCTGCCCCGCCCCGACGAGCCCTGGTACGCCACCAACGGCGACATCTGGACCCGCTTCCCGCTGCGCGAGATGGCCGAGTTCCACCACGAGCGCGACGCCGTCGCGACGCTCGCGCTGGCCCGCCCGCGCATCCCCTGGGGCGCCGTGGAGACCAACGAGTTCGGGCAGGTACTGGACTTCATCGAGTCGCCGCCCTCGCCGTACCTCATCAACGCCGGCGTGTACGTCTTCGCCCCCGAGTTCACCGCGATGCTGCCCGACCTCGGCGACCACGAGCGGACCACCTTCCCGCGGCTGGCCCGCGAACGCCGGCTCGCCGGGTTCCCGATCCCGCACGGCGCGTACTGGCGGGCCATCGACACGGCGAAGGACCTCAACGAGGCGGCCAAGGAACTGGGCGCGCAGGAGAAGTAGCGGGCACCCGACCGCGCGACGGCCGAACCCACGGCACCCAAGTCCCGCGCCGGCCCATCCCGCTCAGCCCGACTCCGCGCCGCCGCCTCGCCCCGCTGCCCAACTCCGTTGCCCGGCCCACCCATGCGCATCAACGCGACGGGGCGCCCCCTCCAAAGGGGGCGCCCCGTCGAACAGTCGGGCCGGGCAGGCCGTCAGGCGGTCAGGCCGTGTTCTGTGGGCCCGCCGAAGGCCCCTCGTGGTTCGCCAGGCCCAACAGCGGCCCGCTGCCCAGCAGTCCGCCGATCGCCCCCTGCGAGGGCTTCGTGGCCGGCGGCGCGGACGGCGGCGGGGCCTGGGTCTCGGCGGGCGGCGGCGCCTGCGTCACCGGGGAGCCCCCACTGCTGCCGCCGGAGGAACCCTCGGACTCGGACCCGGTGGAGCCGCCGCCGGTGCCGATGGTGGTGTGGGTGCTGTGCGGCGTGCTGCCGCCGCCGCTCGGAGTCTGCGAAGCACTGGGCGTGGAGCCGGACTTCGCGCCCTTGGTGCCGTTCTTCCCGCTGCCGGCGGAAGCCGCCGAACGCGTCGGGTCGGCGGTGGCACCCGTGGTCGCGCCGGAGCTGTCGCCGCCGGAGACCTCGGGCAGCGGGGACCCGGGCAGGTTGTTCACGGGCGTGCCGCCGGGCCCCGCGTGGCCGTGCTCGGTGGTGCTGGCGCGGACCGCGGCGCCGAGCACCGAACCGACCAGCAGCGTCAGGCCGATGGTGACCGTGGCGAGGACCGCGCCTCTGCGCAGCACGCGGCGGCGCAGGTCCCACAGGGTGACGCGGGGGCCGAGCCGCCGCCAGGCGTCGCCCGCGAGGTGGCCGTCGATCGAGTACACCGGAGCACCGGCGATCACCAGCGGGCTCCAGGCGGCGAGGTAGATGAAGTCGGGGGCGTCGTACACCGGGACGGTCCGCCAGCTCACGGTGACCAGCAGGGCGATCGACAGGATGGCGCCGAAGAACGCGGCGACCCGCTGCCACAGTCCGAACACGGTGAGCACGCCCACCACGACCTGGAGGAAGGCGATGGACAGGCCCGCGCCCACCGGGTGGTTGAGCGCCGCGTCGCGCAACGGCTCCGCCGCGGCCCACGGGTGCAGCGACGAGAGCCACTTGACCATCGAGCCGCGGCTGCCGCCGTCGAAGTAGACCCGGTCGCACAGCTTGCCCATGCCCGCGTAGATCGACACGAAGCCGAGGAAGACCCGCAGCGGCAGCAGCACGATGCCGAGGTTCATCCGGCGGTGCGGGTAGTAGGCGTGCTTGACGGAGTCGCGGCGCCCGCGCGGGCGGTGCGCGCCGTCACGCCCGTCGCCGTCCCGGTCACCGGCATCGGGCCCGTTCCCGTAGCCGTCGTCGTACCCGTCGTCCTCGTCGTCGCTGTAACCGCGACCGCTGGTGCCGATCAACGGGGTGTCGTACGGCGCCCGCTGGCCGACCACCGTGGGGACGGCGGGTGGCAGAACGGACGTCTCGTCGATCCGCGGCAGTACCTGCGTCGCGGCACCCGCACTCCCCGAAACGGCGGCCGCGGCGTCGACCTGCCTGCGCACCGCCTGCGTCAACTCGGGCGAGGTGTGGCCCGACCACACCACCGGCCGGCCGCGCCGGACGGCCGGCATCCGTACCGTCTCATCGACGCCGAGGGCGCGGGAGGAGGCCGGGCCGAGCTGCACGCGGAAGCTCGCGTGGTTGACGATGACCTGGGCGGGATCGCTCGGCACCCGTGCCATGGTCAGCACGCGCTCGTCGAACCCGGGTGCTCCTCCCCCCGTCGAAGTGCGGGGTGTTCTGGTGTCCACGCTCATCTAACCGAGTGACGGACGTTTAGGACACTGCCTGACGGTCCCCCGTCAGGACGCTGGGTGTCCGAGCGGTCACGCAGGCGGCGCCGGCGGGAACGCCGACCCCGGACGGGAAAACGACCCGCCGCGTTCCCTCCTTCACAGGATTCCGGCGAATCTCACGGAAATCTCATCCGTCTACCATGGCGTCACCAAGACGACACCAAGAAAGGCCCACCAGGATGCGGTGGCAAGCCAAGTCCCGGTCCAGGAGCGGTGCGATGATCCTGCACGACCCCCGAGTACGCCGGCTCGCCCGGCGTGTCCGCCTCAAGGCCCGGCGGGTGATCACCGCGCCACCGCCGGTCCTCGGCCCCGAGGCCACCCGCCTGGTGCAGGACCCGGTGTTCGTCATCTCCTCGATCCGCTCGGGCTCCACGCTGCTGCGGGTGCTGCTCAACACCCACCCCGACATCCGCGCCCCGCACGAGATGCACCTGCGCACGCTCAAGCTCAGCTACGGCGAGTCCTACACCGAGCGGGCGATGGAGCTGCTCGACCTGGACCACCGGGAGTTGGAGCATCTGCTGTGGGACCGGGTGCTCCACCGCGAGCTGGTGCGCAGCGAGAAGAAGGTGATCGTCGACAAGACCCCGGGCAACGCCGACCAGTGGCAGCGGCTGCACGAGGCGTGGCCCCGGGGCCGGTTCATCTTCCTGCTGCGCCACCCCGCCTCGGTGGTCGCCTCCCAGATGGACTCCCGCCCCGACAAGGGCATGGACTGGACGGTGCGCCACATCCGGCGCTACGTCGAGCAGGTCGACGCCGCCCGCAGCACGCTCGACGGCCTCACCGTGCGCTACGAGGACCTGACCGCCGACCCCGAGGCGGAGTGTCGCCGGCTCTGCGCCTTCCTGGGCGTCGAGTTCACCCCGAAAATGCTGCGGTACGGGCGCCAGGACCACGGCCCGTTCCAGGTCCGGATGGGCGACTGGAGCGACAAGATCAAGTCCGGCAAGGTCCAGGTGGCACGCGCGATGCCGAGCCCCGAGGAGGTCCCGGAGCCGCTGCGCGCGATCACCCGGAAGTGGGAGTACCCCTGTTAGGGGTGTCCGCAACGTCCCGCAGGCGGCGGGCCGGCCCTCGCGGCCGGCCCCGCCCCGCGCTCACCCGAAACCCGCGCTCAGCCCGTGCTCACCCGAAGCCCGTGCTCACCCGAAGCCGTGCTCGAACGCCGAACCCGCTCAGGCGCGGCGGCGCGACGCCTCGTACAGCACCACGCCCGCCGCGACGCCCGCGTTGAGCGACTCCGCGCCGCCCGGCATGGGAATCCGCACCCGCACGTCGCAGGTCTCGCCGACCAGCCGGGACAGGCCCTTGCCCTCGCTGCCGGCCACCACGACCACCGGGCCGCCCAGCAGTTCCAGCTCGTGGAGCTCCATCTCCCCATCGGCGGCCAGCCCGACGACCGTCAGCCCGGCCTTCTGGTAGGCCTCCAGCGTGCGGGTGAGGTTCGTCGCGCGGGCCACCGGGACCCGGGCGGCGGTGCCCGCGGAGGTCTTCCACGCGCCCGCGGTCATGCCCGCCGCGCGCCGCTCGGGCACCACAACGCCGTGCCCGCCGAAGGCGGCGACCGAGCGCACCACGGCGCCCAGGTTGCGCGGGTCGGTGACGCCGTCGAGCGCCACGATCAGCGGGTCCTCCCCGCGCTCGGCCGCGGCGGCGGCCAGGTCGTCGGGGTGGGCGTACTCGTAGGGCGGGATCTGGAGCACCAGGCCCTGGTGGTTCAGGCCCGCGGTGATCCGGTCGAGTTCCGGCCGGGGCGCCTCCAGCAGCGGCACGCCGCGGTCGGTGGCGAGCTTCACCGCCTCGCGCACCCGGTCGTCGTTCTCGATGTACTGCTGGATGTAGACGGCCGTGGCGGGGATGTCGGCGCGCAGCGCCTCGACCACCGGATTGCGGCCGACCACCATCTCCGCGGTCGACTTGGCCCCGCGGCCCGAGGGACGGCGGGACTGCCCCGACACGGCCCGGCGGGCCTGGGCGCCGGCGACCCGGTTCTTCTTGTGGCCCTTGCGCGCCTCGGCCGGCGGCGTCGGGCCCTTGCCCTCAAGGCCCTTGCGGCGCTGGCCGCCGCTGCCGACCGTGGCGCCCTTCTTGTTGGACGTACGGCGGTTCTTGCGCTGGCTGTTGCCGGCCATGGGGCACTCTCACTTCTTCGGTCAAACGCTGCAAAGATCTTTGGGCCCCCGTGGGCCGGTCCCCCGGAGCCGCCGCGTGTGCGGCCGCCTCGGGAGCCCGGCTTCGGCAGCCGGTCCGGAGGGTCAGCCCCTGAGGGTCCAGCGGGAGCCGGTCGGGGTGTCCTCGATCTCCAGACCGGACTGGACGAGCTGGTCGCGGATCGCGTCGGCGGTCGCGTAGTCCTTGCGGGACCGCGCGGACTGCCGCTGCTCCAGCACCAGCCGGACCAGCGAGTCGACGACGCCGTGCAGGTCGTCGCCGCCCTCGGAGGCGCTCCAGTGCGGATCGAGGGGGTCGAGGCCCAGTACTCCGAGCATCGCACGGACCTCGGCCAGCCGCGCGACCGCCATCTCCTTGTCGTCGGCGGTCAGCGCGCTGTTGCCCTGCCGGACCGTGGTGTGCACGACGGCCAGCGCCTGCGGGACGCCCATGTCGTCGTCCATCGCCTCGGCGAAGGCCGGCGGCACCTCGGCGGCCGGCTCGACCGGACCGGCCATCTCCACGACCCGCTGCGCGAAGCCCTCGATCCGCGCGAAACCCGACTCGGCCTCGCGCAGGGCCTCCTCGCTGTACTCGATCATCGACCGGTAGTGCGGGGTGCCGAGGTAGTAGCGCAGCACGATCGGCCGCCAGCGCCGGACCATCTCCGAGACCAGCACCGAGTTGCCGAGCGACTTGGCCATCTTCTCGCCGGCGATAGTGACCCACGCGTTGTGCACCCAGTAGCGGGCGAACTCGTCGCCGTACGCCTTGGCCTGGGCGATCTCGTTCTCATGGTGCGGGAAGATCAGGTCGATGCCGCCGCCGTGGATGTCGAAGACGGTGCCCAGGTACTTGTGGGCCATCGCCGAGCACTCCAGGTGCCAGCCGGGCCGGCCGCGGCCCCACGGGGTCTCCCAGGACGGCTCGCCGGGCTTGGCTGCCTTCCACATCGCGAAGTCGCGCGGGTCGCGCTTGCCGGTCTCGCCCTCGCCCTCCGGCTGCCGCAGGTTGTCCAACTCCTGGTTGGACAGCTCCAGATAGTCGGGGAACGAGCGCACGTCGAAGTAGACGTTCCCGTCGGCCTCGTAGGCGTGGCCGCGCTCGATCAGGCCGCGCATCATCTCGATCATCTCGGGCACGTGGCCGGTGGCCCGCGGTTCGTACGACGGCGGGAGGCAGCCCAGCACGTCGTAGCCGTGGGTGAAGGCGCGCTCGTTCTCGTACCCGATCGACCACCACGGGCGGTCCTGCTCGGCCGCCTTCTTGATGATCTTGTCGTCGATGTCCGTCACATTGCGCACGAAGGTCACGTCGTAGCCGCGGTAGCGGAACCAGCGCCGCATGATGTCGAAGTTCAGGCCGGACCTGATGTGGCCGATGTGCGGAGCCGCCTGCACGGTGGCGCCACACAGGTAGATCGAGACACAGCCCGGCGTGAGCGGGACGAAATCACGAACCTGGCGCGCGTTGGTGTCGTACAGGCGAATAGTCACGCCACCAGGGTAGTGGGCGCGGGGCCGTGCAACGGTCCGTCCGGACTTTCCCGTACCGCGCGGTTACCGGCCCCCGCGGACCGCGGGGGCCGGTGACCGTCAGGACGCGTCGGGGCCGCCGGACCGCACGACCAGCGCCGTGGCGATCGCCGCGAGCCCCTCGCCGCGCCCGGTGAAGCCGAGCCCATCCGTGGTGGCGGCGCTGACCGCGACCGGCGCCCCGACGGCGGCGCCCAGCACTCGCTGCGCCTCTTCGCGCCGCTTCCCGATCTTGGGTCGCTGCCCGACCACCTGGATGGCCACGTTCCCGATCACGAAGCCCGCGGCGCGGACGATCCGGGCGGCCTCCGCCAGCAGCGTCAGCCCGGACGCGCCGGCCCACTCGGGCCGCCCGGTGCCGAAGTGCGCGCCGAGGTCGCCGAGGCCGGCCGCGGAGAACAGCGCGTTGCAGGCGGCGTGCGCGACGACGTCCGCGTCGGAGTGCCCGGCCAGGCCGGTTCCCTCGCCCTCCCACTTCAGGCCCGCGCACCACAGCTCGCGGCCCTCCTCGAAGGCGTGGATGTCGGTACCGATGCCGACCTGCGGCAGCGCCGGCAGGCCCGCCGGGTACGACTCGGCGGGGTGCGCGTCAGTGGCCATGGGCCCTCCTGCGGGCGAGTACGGCCTCGGCCAGCACGAGGTCCAGCGGGCGGGTCACCTTGAACGCCTCCTCATGGCCGGGCACCACCCGGACCGTCACGCCGAGCCGCTCGACCATGCTCGCGTCGTCGGTGACGTCCTCGGAGACGGTGGCATGCGCCTTGGCCAGCAGCGCCCGATCGAAGCCCTGCGGGGTCTGCACGGCGCGCAGCAGGGAGCGCTGCGGGGTGCCGGTCACCGCTCCGGTGTCGGGGTCGACGCTCTTGACGGTGTCGGCCAGGGGAAGGCCGGGGACGACGGCGGGCACGCCGGAGCGCACCGCCTCGACGACGCCCTCGACGGTCTCGACGGGGACCAGCGGGCGGGCCGCGTCGTGGACGAGGACCACGTCGACGTCGTCGGGCAGGGCCGCCAGGCCCAGCCGTACCGAGTCCTGCCGGGAATCGCCGCCCGGCACCACGGTGACGGCGGTGGACTCGGGCAGTTCGTGGGCGTCGAGCAGCGCCCTGACCTCGGCGGCTCCCTCGGGCGGGGCGACCACGACGATGACCTGCACGGCCCGGGCCGCGGCCATCGCGCGCACCGCGTGGACGAGGATCGGCACCCCGCCCAGGGTGCGCAGCGCCTTGGGCGCGCCGGGGCCGAGCCGGACACCACGTCCGGCGGCGGGAATGACAGCGGCGGTACGCAGGTTTGTGTCCTTGTGTCAGATGGGTATCGCACTCAGAGTGCCTGGCGCGGTGTTCCTCCGGATCCCTTCCGTGACCTCCGGAGGAGCCCCGCTCGTACGGCACGCGAGGCATGCCGTGGCATAAGCATGCCGCAGCACCCGGCCTTGTTGCTCGACCGGGTGCCGCGGCAGTGTCCCCCAGTGGTGGCCGGGGGTGCGTCTGCGTAAGTCGGTACGTCACATGGGGCGGCGTGGGGTCTCACACCGTCAGGTACGCGACACGAGAACGTCCGAGGACGGTCTTACGACGCGAGGACCTCGTCGAGCAGAGTCTCGGCCTTGTCCTCGTTGGTGTTCTCGGCCAGTGCGAGTTCGCTGACCAGGATCTGACGCGCCTTGGCGAGCATGCGCTTCTCGCCCGCCGACAGGCCGCGCTCACGCTCGCGCCGCCACAGGTCGCGCACAACCTCCGCGACCTTGATGACGTCGCCAGAGGCGAGCTTCTCCAGATTTGCCTTGTAGCGGCGGGACCAGTTGGTGGGCTCCTCGGTGTACGGCGCCCGCAGCACCTCGAAGACCCGGTCCAAACCGTCCTGACCGACCACGTCGCGCACGCCGACGAACTCCGCATTGTCCGCGGGCACGCGCACCGTCAAGTCGCCCTGGGCGACCTTGAGCACCAAGTAGGTCTTGTCCACGCCTTTGATCTGGCGAATTTCGATCGCTTCGATCAGCGCGGCCCCGTGATGGGGATAGACCACGGTGTCGCCAACCTTGAACGTCATGTGACAGGTACCCCTTCCGTGGCTATCCAGGGTAACACGGGAACGGCGTCTTCTGAATGGCGTTTCCGCAGGTCAGGGCATATCTCGGGGCTTGACAAGCGCCCCCGGAACGTGCTGGAGGGGGCGACTTCGAGGGGGTCTTCGCAGGTCGGAGCGGGTATGAACCACGACCGAAACGTACCCGTTACGGCCCCGAACACCCCCGAACAGGGGGCGATACGTCCGTATTTGTCACTCTCGCAGGAGTGCATCCTCGCTACGCCGTTCGGGCCGGTGGGGCCCTTACCGGCCGTCCGAAGATCAGTTTTTGCCCGATCATGGAAAAGGCCGCCGCCGATCTTGGGGCGCCCGGGTAATCAACGCGCCCTAAAGGCGGGGCCGGTGCAAGCCCGGGGCGGTGGCGTCGGTAATGTAAGCGCGCTGGAAGATCTTCCGTTACCTGCCCAAGGAGATGCCGCCGCCGTGGTCCGCAGCATCCGTCGCGGCGCTGTCGCCGCCGTACTCGCGCTCTCGCTCGCGCCTCTCGCCGCTGCCTGCTCGGCCGGCAACGACGCCGCGACACTGGGCGTTCACCCGGACAGCGACTCGGGGTCGACGGGCAACGTCAAGGTGCAGAACGCCTTCGTGCTCACCGATCCGAGCGGGCCGGCGACCATCACCGCCCGCCTGTTCAACAACGGCTCCTCCGCGCAGAGCCTCCAGTCCGTGCAGATCGCCGGCACCACCACGGCCCAGCTCAAGGGCACCGACGGCGGACCGACGATCACGGTGCCGGCACACAGCAGCGTGCTGCTCGGCGGCAAGGGCAACCCCGCCGCGGTCCTGCCGGGCAGGAACGAGTCGCTGCGCGACGGCGACGTCCAGGAGGCGGTCTTCTCCTTCAGCGCGGCCGGTGCGGTGAAGATGCAGGTCAACGTGACGCCGGCGACCCGCTACTTCGCGCCGTACGGGCCGGGGGCGCTGCCGACGACGGCCGCGCCGACCACGCCGAGCACGCCGGCGAGCCCGTCCACGAGCACGAATCCGGGCAGCACCTCCACCCCCACCGGCAAGCCGTCGGGCACCGCGACGCCGACCTCCACCGCGACCGCGGGGGCGTGAGGGCAGTTGTGAGGGCTGACGGGGCAGCGCGCCGTTAGGCATGCGTCGGTAAGGGGCTCGACACCGGGTGTCGAGCCCCTTACCGCTCCGTCCCGTACGGCAGGCGGTCGAGCGGTTTACGGCTCGAACTTGTAGCCGAGGCCGCGGACCGTCACCAGGTAGCGCGGCGCCCCCGGGTCCGGCTCGATCTTCGCCCGCAGCCGCTTGACGTGGACGTCGAGGGTCTTGGTGTCGCCGACGTAGTCCGCGCCCCACACCCGGTCGATGAGCTGCATCCGGGTCAGTACGCGCCCGGCGTTGCGCAGCAGCATCTCCAGCAGGTCGAACTCCTTCAGGGGCAGGTCGACCTTGCCGCCACCGACGGTGACGACATGGCGGTCCACGTCCATCCGCACCGGCCCGGCCTCCAGGGCTGCCGGGGAGATCTCCTCCGGCTCGCCCCGGCGCCGCAGCACCGCGCGGATGCGGGCAACCAGTTCCCGGGAGGAGAAGGGCTTGGTCACGTAGTCGTCGGCACCTATCTCCAGGCCGACCACCTTGTCGATCTCGCTGTCCTTGGCGGTCACCATGATCACCGGGACATTGGACTTGAGCCTCAGCTGGCGGCAGACCTCGGTGCCGGGCAGGCCCGGCAGCATCAGGTCGAGCAGTACCAGGTCGGCGCCGTTGCGCTCGAACTCGTCCAGCGCGTCGGGCCCGGTCGCGGAGATCGCGACCTCGAAGCCCTCCTTGCGGAGCATGTAGGACAGCGCGTCGCTGAAGGACTCTTCGTCCTCTACGACGAGTACGCGGGTCACGGGAGGACCTCCGGGGCGGGGATGTGTTCGGGGAGGGTCTGGAAGAGCTTGTCGTCCGTGGGCTCTTCGTCGACAAGGTCGTCGTACGGCTCGTCCTGATCGGATCGGCCGGACGGGACGGATCGATCGGGTCGGTCGGACCCGGTCTCCGGTTCGGCGGGTCGGCCGCGGCCTGCCTCGGGCAGTCGCAGGGTGAAGGTGGAGCCCTGTCCCTCGGCGCTCCACACCGTGACCTCCCCGCCGTGCGAGGCGGCCACGTGCTTGACGATGGACAGGCCGAGTCCGGTACCGCCGGTGGCCCGCGAGCGCGCCGGGTCGACCCGGTAGAAGCGCTCGAAGACCCGCTCGCGGTCCCGCTCGGAGATGCCGATGCCCTGGTCCGTGACGGAGATCTCTATCAGGTCGCCGCCTGCCGCGCTGATCCGGCGGCCGGCGATGCCGACCCGGGTACGGGCGGGGCTGTAGTTGACGGCGTTCTCGACGAGGTTGCCCAGGGCGGCGGCGAGCTGGCCGCGGTTGCCCCAGATGAAGAGGTCGGGGGTGGTGCCGGTGGCCATGATGATCTGCTTGGAGTTGGCCGGCTGGCGGCAGCGGTCGACCGCCTCCGCGACGAGGTCGTCCACGGCGACCGGCTCGGCGTCGACGAGGGCGTCGTCGTCCTGGACCCGGGACAGGTCGATGATCTCCTGGACCAGGCTGGTCAGCCGGGTGGCCTCGATCTGCATCCGGCCCGCGAAGCGGTTCACCGCCTCGGGGTCCTCGGCCGCGTCCATCACGGCTTCGGAGAGCAGCGAGAGGGCGCCGACCGGGGTCTTCAGCTCGTGGCTGACGTTCGCCACGAAATCGCGGCGCACCGCCTCGATCCGGCGGGCCTCGGTGAGGTCCTCCACCAGTAGCAGCACCAGCCGCGATCCCAGGGGCGCGACTCTGGCCGAAACCGCCTGCCCCTCCCCCCGGCCCGCGCCCCGGCGCGGCAGGTCCAGCTCGACCTGCCGTATCTCACCGTCCCTGCGGGTCTCGCGGGCCATCTGGAGCATCTGGTCGACGGCCAGCCGGCCGCCGCGCACCAGCCCGAGGGCGTACGCCGCCGAGCTGGCCTTCACCACGGTGTCGCCCTCGTCGAGGACGACGGCCGAGGAACGGAGCACGGAGAGGACGGTGTCCACCCCGGGCGGAAGTACAGCGGTCATGTTGTCGGTCCGTAGCGCTTTGCGGGTAGGGCGGGCCTGTTCCCGCTCGCTCCACCGGAACGCGAGTACGGCGCTGGCGCCGGTCAGAAGACCGGCTATCGCGCTGGCTGCGGCCACTGCCGCGTTCACGTCCACAGCTACAGGTTAGGTGGCCTGCTCAATTGCTTTACAACCCCGCGAGCGAGCTCTCGGATGTACGTTGCCAAGAGTTCACCTTGAGGAAGGTCTGGATTCACCTGCGAGGCGCGGCCGGGACGCGTACACCCATCAGCGTGTGAGCTGGAGGAGAAGCCTCTGTGCACACGTTTCGGCCACGGCCGCGGAACGCGGTGCCCTCGGCCTGTACGGAAGGAAAGCGATGCGGGACGCATACCACGAGGAGCTCGACTCGATCGGCGACGGGCTGGTCGAGATGGCCCGCCTGGTCGGGTCCGCGATAGGCAGGGCCACCACCGCGATGCTGGACGCCGACCTGAAGGTCGCCGAGAGCGTGATCGCGGCGGACGAGAAGGTCGACGACCTCCAGCGCGAGCTGGAGACCCGCGCGATCACCCTGCTCGCCCGCCAGCAGCCGGTCGCCACCGATCTGCGGATCGTGGTGACGAGCCTGCGGATGAGCGCGGACCTGGAGCGTTCCGGCGACCTCGCGCGGCACGTGGCCAAGCTCGCCCGGCTGCGCTTCCCGGAGTCGGCCGTACCGCGTGACCTGCACAGCACCATCCTGGAGATGGGCCAGCTCGCGCAGCGGCTGATGGCGAAGGCCGCCGAGGTGATCATCACCAAGGACGTCGACGACGCGCTCCAGCTGGAGGCGGACGACGACCGCATGGACGAGCTGCACCGCACCCTCTTTCAGCACCTGCTGGACGACCGCTGGAAGCACGGCATCGAGACCGCGGTCGACGTGACGCTGGTCGGCCGCTACTACGAGCGCTTCGCCGACCACGCGGTCTCCGTCGCCAAGCGCGTCGTCTACCTGGTGACCGGCGAGCACGCGGACGAGATGAGCCCGGCGCCGTCGCCCACCGAGGGCGCGTAGCGCGAGGGCGCGGGAGCCAGGAGGCGCGGGAGCCCGGGTGGCCGCGCGCGCCCGTGCGGAGGGGGCGCGCGCGACGGGGGTGGATGCCCGGGATGCCCTCGTGCGCCCTTGAAACACCGGAACGCGCCGGGTTCACTGGTGGTCACGCCAGCATGAGGAGGGTGTCACCGATGCCGCAGTCCCCCACCCCACCACCCGTTCGCGACCGCTCAGCGTCCGAGACGGCGCCGCCGCTGCGCACCCCGCTCCCTCTGGTGTCCGCCTGCGGTTGCGGCTCGGGCTGCGGCTGCGGCTGCCAGTCCGGCGGCCCCTGCCAGTGCAGCGGCTGCTCCCACTGATCCGCCCGCGTCTCCGATTCGCCCGCGTCTGATCCACTCGCGCCTGATCCACTCGCGCCTCAGCGCGTGACGAAGGGCTCCCCCGGCTTCCGCCGGGCGGAGCCCTTCGTCATGTCGTGGCGCGGCTCGTGCGGCAGGCCGTGAGGAGGGTCGCGGCGCGGGCCGGGGGCTCGGCGGATCAGCCCCAGGGGCAGGTGGCCGCCTGCGCCGCGGGAGCGCGGTGGACGAAGGCGGGGCGCAGCTCCGGGTCCGGCGGATCGTAGTAGCGGTGGAAGACGGCGGTGGCCGAGCCCGACAGCGGCGGGACGATCCAGCTCCAGTCGGTGGGGACGGGGCGTCCGCGCCTGCCCTCGCGCTCCACGTGGGCGAGGAAGCGGGTGGACTCACTGTGGTGGTCGGCGATGGTCACCCCCGCCTGCTCGTAGGAGTGCAGTACGGCCAGGTTGAGTTCGACCAGTGCCCGGTCCCGCCACAGGGTGCGGTCGTTGCCGGTGTCGAGGCCGAACAGGGCGGCGACGGCGGGCAGGCAGTCGTAGCGGTCGGTGTCGCCCAGGTTCCGCGAACCTATCTCCGTGCCCATGTACCAGCCGTTGAAGGGCGCCGCCGGGTAGATCACCCCGCCGATCTCCAGGGACATGTCGCTGACGGCCGGCACCGCGTACCAGCGCAGGCCCATGGCGGCGAACCCCGGGTGGTGCGGATGCGTCAACGGCACCTCCAGCACGGCGTCCTCGGGTATCTCGTAGAACTCCGGGGGGCGGCCGGAGCCGGGCTGCACCATCAACGGCAGTACCTCGAAGGGGGATTCGCCGCCCTTCCAGCCCAACTCCTTGGCCAGCGCCACCCGATGCGTGCTGCGCGGGTCGTCGGCGTAGCGCACCAGCTGCTCGCCCAGCAGGGTGGACGCCGGCCGGCCCGGGCGGTCCGGGGCGAAAACGCTGATCACCGGGCGGATGCGGCCGCCGTTGGTGGCGAGGCGGAGGTGCTCGAAGCAGTGCTCGGCGATGTCGTCCGGGTCCTCGACGTGCCGCAGGTCCCGCACGGTCAGGTTGTTCCAGTACAGGCGGCCGATGCAGCGCGCCGAGTTGCGCCAGGCCGCCCGCGCGCCGAAGGCCAGCTCCTCGGGCGTGTGCACGTAGGTGCCGTGCAGGTTCACCTCCGCGGCGACCTCGGCGATCCTGCGCCGCGGGTCGGTGGCACCCGGGTTCTCCGTGGCGAACTGGCGGATGAAGGTCGCGGCGGCGTCCAGGACGTCGTCGTGCCCGGGCGGGCGGCGCCGGGGAGCAGCGGATGGACCGGAGGAGTACACAGGTGGGTCTTTCCTGATCGGGGGTTCGTGCGCGCGACGCCCGCCGTACGCGGCCGGGCTGCTCACTCCGCCGCCGGATCCGTCATCTGCCGGGACCGCAGCGAGGCCTCCAGCGCGGGGACGTCGAAGGGGTCGAAGTGGATGCGCTCCTGGGGGACGCCCTGCCGGGCGAGGATGGCGGTGGCCTCGGTGACCATGTCGACCGGGCCGGACAGGAAGGCCTCGTGCTCGTACCAGGGCCCGAACTCCCCCAGCACGCGCGGCAGGGTGCCCTCCAGCCCGGCGATGCGCTCGTGCGAGACGGCGGCCCGTACCGAGAGCCAGTGGTGGCGCTGGGACATGCGGAGCATGTCGTCGAGTCCGTAGAGCTCCTCGGCGGTGCGGGCGCCGACGAAGACGTCCACGTAGCGCTTGATCCCGTTGCGGGCGGCCTGCTCGACCAGGGCGCGGATCGGCGCGACGCCCGTCCCCCCGGCGACACACACCAGATCGCGGTCGCTGCCCGGATCGAGCGTCATCTCGCCCTGCGTGGGCCCCAGTCGGACCACGTCGCCCGGCCGCGCGTTGTACACCAGGGCCCGGCTGACCTGGCCCTGGCGCACCGCGCGCACGTGGAAGGTGAGGGTGTTGTCGGAGCGCGGGGCGTGCGCGGGCGAGTAGTAGCGCCAGGCCTTGGGCTGCCAGGGCGTCTCCATGCTCGCGTACTGGCCCGCGGTGTACGGGTAGGGGCCGTCGGGGCGCACGGTGATCTCGGCGATCCCGTGGCCGCGATGCAGGTGGTGGACGACCTCCGCCTGCCAGATCGCGGGCCTGTTGAGGGCGTCCTCGTCGGCGGCGTGCATCATCACCTGGGCGACGACGCCGTAGCCGTGGGTCCACGCGGCGGCCAGTTCCGGGCTCCACGCCGGGCCGGCGTAGCGGGCGAGCGCGGCGAGGAGGCACTCACCCACCGCGGGGTAGTGCCCGTGCAGGGCGCCGAACTTGCGGTGGTCCTTGCCCAGCCGGCTGCAGAAGCGCACCAGGTTCTCCGCATCGTCGACCAGGTCGACGATGTGGAGCAGCCCGCGCAGCAGGCGGTCGCGCTGGACGTCCAGGTTGTCCGGGAACAGCCCGCGCACCTGGGGGTACCGGGTGAAAAGGATGGCGTAGAAGTACACCGTCATCTCGCCCGCGAACGGGCCGACCACGGCCACGCTGGCGCGCATCAACGCGATTTCGTCGGGCGTCAGCGGAACGAGCTCGGGGAGTGGGATCGATGGGGGAGGGGGCGGCGCGGGAGCGGGTGGATCCGCCGCGTTTTCCGGCCCTGATGCCGGTACGGACGGATCGGTTCCAGCCTCCCCCCGGCGCTTGTCAGCGCCCCGCGAAGAACGTGGGGAGAATTTCACCGGGCATCACCCGGTACACGTGAAATCGTCATCAGCATAAGGGAAAGCCATTGTCAGAACGGTGGGGTCCGGTGGCTGCCGTGAGCGCTGAAAAATCGGTTCGCGGCCGCCGGAATCAGGAAAATGACGGCATTTTCTCCACCCGTGTGGTGTGAAATCCGGGCACGTCCGACACCTGCTCGGAGTGCCGCGCCGACTGGGTGGGGCGATCGGCGCGCAACGGAAGAACGTCGAGCTGACGTGCAGTCATGCGCGATGTTGGATCCGGCATCGGCGGGGAGCCTCCCTGGGGCACCGTGCCGCACGGGGACGGGCGGCAGGAACGCGCTCACCCTAATACAAAACCTTCACGCGTCAACCGCCGGATGCGCGCACGGTTTCGGGGCGCCACATGGTAACGCCCCGTCAGTTCTGGTCCATCCGGGGCCCGTCACACCGTGTGCGGCGACCGGAAAAAGTCCCGTATCAACCGAAAACTCCAGGCCCTCGCGGTTCGGTGCGGAAGTTGATTTCGGCGGTGCTGCGTGCTGTTCTCCACGGCCGTCGGAAGCAGATTGACCCAGCGGAATTGGGGAGCGGTTACATCGATCACATTCCCGCACTGGCCTTCGCGTTTCGCCTACGGTAGGGTCCGGGTCTCCACCGGGAACACGAAAGTGCGTTCCGAGCGGGGCTGACGAGGGCTGCCCGGTCCCTCATTTCCACCCGGGCACATTTGCGCCGGGCGCCGAGCAGCGTCGTCCCGTTCACCGGCGTGCCGCGGGCGTCAAGCGGTTGCCGTAGCTCCGCTGCTGCGAGGCCACGGGGCACCCGGCACTGCGTCTGGGCCCTGTACCGCTTGAGCAGGGCGGTGATCGGCTCGCTCCACGCCACACCGTTCAGCTCGACCAGCAGATCGTCTGGGCACAACGCGTAGAGGTCATCCCACCAACGCCGTTCCCTGTTGTCCCAGACCCGCTACCCGCCCGACAGCGCTCTCCAATCGGCCGCCGGCGTTGCGTCAGGGGCGGCTCACGGCGCGGTCTCCCATCCGGCCGGCGGACGACCGATCGCGGAGCTCAGTCGCCGGAGGAGCCGAAGAATCCGACGTGGCTGGGTTGACCTTCGGTGTGGAGGACGACGTAGACACCGGTCCAGCGCATCCGGTCTTCTCCCAGCAACGTCGTGTCCTCTTCCATGGGATTTCTGGTCCTCATGGCCTCGTGTGCCCGAGCCATCGCGTCCTGGTACTGCTCCACCGTCGGGCGATCCGTGCCGAAGTGATGGACGAGCCGGGCGTTGGTCAGCGGGCGGACTGTGAAGTAGTCCGCCTCCTGGTCAGGCACGGTCGACCCGGTTGTCCAGCGCACGTCCAGAATCGAATGAGTTCCCTCCTCACCCATGAACTCCTCGTCCTCGTAGAGTTCCTCACGGCTCGCGTACTCCTCGCCGTCGCCGTATCGCTCCTGGAAGACCTCTTCGTGCAACGCTTCAAGCGTCGCCTCGACACTTCCCCTGTACGGAGTGACGTAGTCCCACCCGCTCGCGCCCATGGCCAGCCCCTCTTCCCGGTTGCTGCGTGACCGCGGCCGACGGTACTGGCCCACTCCGACAACCGATGGGCGGCGTCGACGATCCGACGGTCACCGTTCTCCCGTCCATGCCGGCCCGGACCGCGGCCGCGTCAGGGTCTGATCCGGCACCACGCGGCGGCTGTCAGCGCCCGGATCCAGCATGCCGAGCGTCGGGGTTCCTGCCGCATCCTCCGTGCAACTCCTGGGTGGACACGGTCTCGAACCGCATGAACGTTGCCTGTTGGGGAGGAACCGTGGGGGCCAAGACCGGCCTGCTCGTGTACGCGGACGGGATGTCCCGGAGCTGCTGCGGCAGGTGGAAGCAGCTCCGGCAGAACCGGCGTTCGCGCTGATGCGGCGTCTCTACCCGGGCTGGGAGATCACCGAAGGCCAGGGCTCCACCCTTGGGGACGGCGTGTATCCACCTGAGGGAACCGTCTACGCCGCGAGATGGTCCGGCGTGGAGATCGTCTGCGACCAGGGTGTGATCATCGATGTCCCGTCACAGCTTCGAGAGCCTCTCGTCGCGGCGAGTCGTGGGCGGCGGCTGGTCCTGCATGCCATGCACAGCGTGGTCGACTGGCTGGCGTTCGCCGTCTGGGAGGACGGACGGCTCATCCGCTCCCTGAGCCTGTCGCCGGACAGCGGGATCATGGAGAACATCGGCGATCCGCTCCCCTTCGAACTGCCCTACTGGGCCGGGGACCGTCCGGCTGACGTCGTTCCCGTGGCCGGACGAGGAGGACGACGAGCCCTATCCGCTGGCCTTCCACCCCCTCGACCTCGGGGAAGAGGCACTGCGCGCGCTCTGCGGATTCGTACGGGAGGGCTGTCCCGAACCTGGCGACATCGACGCGGAGAGCATCCCGCTTCATGGCTTCACCGTGCGGGACCCGAGCGGTCCGACTCGGGCCGAGAAAGAAGCGGCGCAGCGAAGGCTCACGGAAGCCATGGGACCACCGCGCTTCTACTCGATGGGGCCCGACGGGACGCTCATCGAGCGCAGTCTCCCCTAGCGCGTACCGCCGGCCCAGGATCTGGTGGCCGTTCTCCCAGCCGCGAGCCACTGCCGTGGACGGCCCCCCACACACATGCCCCCTCCCCGCGGAAGAACCCGCAGGTCGGGGGCATGGTCGGCTTGAAGGGCTACTTCTTGCCCTGGTTCTTGACCGCCTCGATCGACGCGGCGGCCGCGTCCGGGTCGAGGTAGGTGCCGCCCGGGGTGATCGGGTGGAAGTCGGCGTCCAGGTCGTAGGCGAGGGGGATGCCGGTCGGGATGTTGAGGCCCGCGATGTCGGCGTCGGAGACGTTGTCGAGGTGCTTGACCAGCGCCCGCAGGGAGTTGCCGTGGGCGGCGACGAGGACCGTGCGGCCGGCGAGCAGGTCGGGGACGATGCCGTCGTACCAGTAGGGCAGCATCCGGTGCACCACGTCCTTGAGGCACTCGGTGCGGGGGCGCAGCTCCGGCGGGAGGACGGCGTAGCGCGGGTCGTCGGACTGGGAGAACTCCGTACCGTCGGCGAGCGGCGGCGGCGGGGTGTCGTAGGAGCGGCGCCACAGCATGAACTGCTCCTCGCCGAACTCCGCGAGGGTCTGCGCCTTGTCCTTGCCCTGGAGGGCGCCGTAGTGCCGCTCGTTCAGCCGCCAGGAGCGCTTGACCGGGATCCACAGCCGGTCGGCCGCCTCCAGCGCGAGCTGGGAGGTGCGGATCGCGCGCCGGAGCACCGAGGTGTGCAGCACGTCGGGGAGCAGCCCGGCGTCCTTGAGCAGCTCGCCGCCCCGGACCGCCTCCTTCTCACCCTTGTCGTTGAGGTTGACGTCCACCCAGCCGGTGAAGAGGTTCTTCGCGTTCCACTCGCTCTCGCCGTGGCGGAGCAGGATCAGCTTGTACGCAGCAGCAGCCATACCTCCGAGCGTAATGGAATGACCTCCGCGCCCCTCGACCGCCCCGGCACCGGCCGGACACCCGGTGATCAGCTCTTACGGTCGGCCGTCGCGGACCCGTCCGGAGCGGGCGGCGCCACCCGCACCACGCTCTTGCCGAGCGTCACCCCCGCGCCCAGCCGGTGGACCGCGGTGGCCAGGTCGGCGAGCTCGTACGCGGCACTGATGCCGACCCGGAGGTCGCCCGCCGCCACGAGGTCCAGCGCGGCACGCATCGACGCGGCCAGCCGCTCGGGGTGGGTGCGGCCGAGCAGGTTGCCGTTGTGGGTGAGCAGGGAGAGGCCGCGGGCGAGCAACTCGTCGGACGCCACGCGGACCGGCTCGGACGTCGCGATGCTGCCGTAGGCGACCAGCCGCCCGTGGTCGGCGAGCAGCGCGAGACTCGCCTCGCGGGTCGCGCCGCCGACCGGGTCGAGGACGGCGTCGAAGCGCTCCGCGGCGAGGGCTCCGGCGGCGAACTCCGCCCGGGTCAGGGTCCGTCCGTACCCGAACCCGGCCGCGTGGGCCGCCCGCGCGGGCGTACCGGCGACCCCGGTCACGGACGCGGCACCGGCGGCACGCGCGAGTTGCCCGGCGAGGATGCCGACCCCGCCGGCGGCGGCGTGCACGAGAACGCGGTCGCCGGGCCGGATCCGGGCCGCGCCGTACACCAGGTCGTACGCGGTGGGACCGCCCCAGCCCAGGCCGGCGGCGTCGCGCAACGACACCGCGCCGACGGGCACGGCAAGGGCCGCGGGGGCGACCGCGACCTCGGCGTACCCGCCCGCGGGCGGCAGCGCGAGCACCGCCTCGCCGGCACGTGCCGGGTCGACTCCGGCGCCGACCGCGGTGATGTGCCCCGCCACCTCGAAGCCCGGCACGAACGGCCGCGGCACCGGGAAGTGGCCGTCGCGCACGAGCACATCGCCGTACTGGATCCCGGCCCACGCGACGCGGACCGCGACCTCGCCCGGGCCGGGACGGGGCTGCTCGGCCTCGACGAGCCGGTAGGCGCCTGCCGCGGTGAGTTCGACGCTCTTCATCCGTCACAACCTCCTGGGTTGTCTCAGTATCCTGATACTCACGCGGCTCGAATCCAAGCAGTATCAGGAAGCTGAGTCAAGAAGCTGAGCCAACGCAGGAAGCTGTGAAAGGGTGAGCGCCGATGGGAGCCACGACCGAGGTCCCCGAGGAGGAGTACCTGTGCACGCGGATTCGACAGACCGAGCAGGCGCTGACCGCCCACCACGAGGCGGTGCTGCGCCGCTACGGCCTGGCGATGACGCAGTACGCCGTCCTGCTCGCGCTCTCCCGTGAGGACGGCCGGTCCGGCGCCCAACTCGCCCGCGCGTGCGGGGTCACCCAGCAGAGCATGGCCGGGGTGCTGACCAACCTCGGCGGCAAGGGGCTGATCAGCCGCGCCCCCTCCCCCGCGCACGCCAAGGTCCAGCTCACCTCGCTCACGCCCGACGGCCGCGCGCTGCTCGACCGGGTGTACGGCGAAGTGGACGCCTTGGAGAAGGAGTTGGCCGCCGCGTTCAGCCCCGCGGAGCGCACCGCGCTGTGCGACCTGCTCGATCGCGCGACGGCCGCGCTCCGCCGCGGCACGCCGCGCTGACCGGCCGCGCCGACCCGGGGGCGCCGCGCCGACCCGGGGGGGAGACCGCGCCAACCGCCCACCTCAGCGCAGCAGTTCGCGCTGGGCCCGGTACAGGTCGGAGGGGACGTCCGCGGCCGGCCCGGGGGTCCCGTAGGACTGGAGGCGGGTGTGCAGGGGGCCCTCGAAGTCGGGGGTGTCGGTCTGGCCGAACTCCTCGACCGCCGAGACAGCGACCGTGGCGCTGAAGGGGGCGATCCCGTCGATGCGGACGCAGCCCGCGCGGCCGTTGGTGACGGTGATGTTCCAGTGGGTGAAACGGGCGCCGTACAGCGGGCCGGCGCTGAGGTCGCCGCCGTGCTGCCCGTCGTTCTCGCAGGTGATGTCGGTGCGGACGCAGGCGAACGGCAGCCCGCGGTGCGTGTCGAACGTCCCCATCTCCATCCGGCCGCCGGCCCAGACGTTGTAGGAGGACAGGCCCTCCACGTTGATGCCGTGCGTCTGGGTGCCGGGCGGGGCCGGGGCGGTGCGCCGGTCGACGGCGAAGTCGGTCACGAGGTTGTCGTGCGATCCCTCGCGGCAGGCGTAGGCATGGTGGCAGCCGCGGCCGGACACGCGGGTCCGCCGGAAGGTGGTGGCCTTCGCGGCAACCATGAGGAAGCCGTTGTCCACGTCGACCGCGTGCACGTCGTCCACCCAGCAGTCCCAAGTGCACTGCGCCGCAAGGCCGTTCCAGCCCCGGTCCAGCAGGTGCGGCCCCTGCGCGCCGGCCGCCGTGGCGATCGTCAGGCCCTCCACCCCGGAGCCGGTCAGCGGCGGCACGCACACGGTCAGGGTCGGCTGCCACTGCGGCCGGGTGTCCAGCGGCAGCGGCCGGTCGAACCGCACCTCGTGCCCGCTGACGGATGCGATCCGCGCGGGCCACTCGTACGGCACGTACGACAGCAGCTTCGTCCGGTCCGACCAGTCGTACGACGCCGCGCCCTCCGTGTCCCCGGCCATGTGCCGCAGCAGGCCGTGGGAGGGGTCGTCGGCGTAGCGGAGCAGGACGCGGTCGCCGGGCCGCAGCGACGCCGGGTCGTCCACCCGCACGCTCCAACCGCCCTGGCGGGACTCGGCGATGACCCGGGCGAGCGGTGCGCAGTGCGTACGCCGGTTGCCGGTCCAGCCCTCGAACGGCCAGTCGCGCGCGCGTATCGCGCCGGTCAGCTCGCGGTAGCGGTCCGCCGGGCACATCCAGACCAGGCCGCCGGCCCACGACCAGCTGGATTTGTCGCCGCCGTACCTGCTGCCGTATTGGCCGACGATCTCCTCCAGCGGGCGGGTGGCGGAGAGCCTGGTCCGCCCGCTGCCCGCGCCCCGCAGCGTGGTGTCGCTCCAGCCCACCTGGACCACGTCGTCGATCCGGTAGGTGCCCGGGCCGAGCAGGACCGTGCCCCCGCCGGACTCCCCCACCTCCCGCAGCGCCCGGTTGATCGCGGGTGCGGCGTCCGCCGAGCCGTCCGCCCGGGCGCCGTACTCCTCGACCCGCACCAGCCGCGCCTCATGCCGCGGGAAGTCCGTCGCCCCGTCCGCGCAGCCCGCCTGCGCCACGTACGGGATCTGCGGGTGCGCGTACGGATTCGCCGCGAACTCCGCCCACAGCCCGCCCGGGTCCTCCGCCATGGCGCCCACCCTCCACCTGTTCACGTATCAGAACAAGGTTCACCCACAAGTCCAGCCACATCCCGCGTCACGATACGCACGGGGACGCCCGGCGGGAAGACGCGGGCGGTCAGGCAGAGTAGGTGCAGTAGAAGCCCGACTGGTCCACGATCAGATCCACCGGCGCGTCGCTGCCGTTGTAGAAGTCGATCTCGCCGTCCTTCCCGACCGGCAGCACAGCGGCGTTGGCGACGGTCGTGCCGGCCCTGAAGTTGACACTGGCCGCGGTCGGACGGGTGGTGCCGTCGGGATAGGCGGTGATGTAGCCGTTCTTCGTCTGGTGCTGCACGGTGAGGTTCAGCTCTGCGGCCGTGACACCGGTGGGCAGCACTCCGTTCACCCCCGTGACCTTGAGCTTGACGGTCGCGCGCGCACCGACCTCGCCGGCGAGGCCCTGCCGGCCGGTACCGTCGCGGGTGTCCAGCACGCGGGTCTGCGGGGTGGACACCTCGACGGAGGCGTGGCCGCGGTCCTGGTAGTAGCCGACCACGTCGGCGACGAAGTCCGCGCTGCCGCTACTGCCGTTGTGCACCACGGCCTTGCCGTCGGTGAGCGACACCAGGGCCAGGTCGGAGACGGTCTGCCCGGCGGACCAGTTGGCGTCGGAGTTGCCCGGGAAGGTGGTCCCGTGCCCGTAGACACCGAGGTATCCGCTCGCCTTGGTGTCGGTGGCCGCGACGTTCAGCACCACGGCGGTGGCGTCGGCCGGCACCCCCTGCACCCCCGCCGCGGTGAACGTCAACTCGCTCTTGCCGGCCACAGCACCCTGGCGCGCTCCCGTCGCGTTGCGCGTGTCGAGCAGACGCGTCGGGCCGACAGGCGAGTACGTGCCGCCCTGCGGGCCGTTCTCCGAATTCGGGGCGACCTCCAGGCCGACCCGATCGAGGACCAGGTCGATACTCTCGCTGCTGCCGTTGTAGAACTCGACCTCCCACTCCTGGCCGGTGTGGGCCAGCACGCTGTTGGCGACAGTCTTCCCGGCGCCGAAGTTGAGCGTGGAGGAGGCCGGCCGGGAGGTGCTGTCCGGGTACACGGTCAGGTAGCCGCTCGCGGTCGCGCCCGTCACCGTCGCGTTCAGGTAGACGCCATGCGGGCTCGGGTAGCCGCCGGCACCGAGCTGGGTCCACGGGAGCGTGAGGGTACTGTGCGCGGCGATCTTGTGGTGCCCGCTGGTGCGGGTGTCGTAGACGCGCTGAGGGGGCAGCGGAAGCACGAGGTCACCGACGGCGAAGGTGACGGACGCACTGAGGTGACGGCCGGCGATGTCGAGACCCAGGTACGTGGCGGTGTACACCCCCGACTTGGTGTAGGAGTACTGCCACCCGCTCCGGTCGGCGACGTCCTGGTCGATGCCGTTGCCGAACCCCAGTTGCGCGTCGGGGATCTCCCAGTTGTCGCCACCCGTGTCGATCGCGATGGCGGCGGTGTCCGGGTAGACGTCGCTGCCGTCGTTCGGCCCGGCGGACTCCGTCAGGGTCACCTTCGGTGCGGTGGGCGTCGCCACCTTCACCGTCGTGGTGGTGCTGGCCGTCTGCCCGTCGCTGTTGGTGACCGTCGTGGTCACCGTGTGCACTCCGGTGGCGGTGAAGACGTGCGAGGCCGTGCCGTCCACGGCCGGTTCGGGTCCGGCCCCTTCCCCGAAGTCCACCGTCGTGCTGACCGCCTCGCCCCAACTGTCGATCGGTGCGGCGGTGACGGTGAAGTCGACGGGCGCCAGACCGGATGCGCGGCTGTAGGTCGCCCCCGGGTCCAGCACGCTCTGTGCCTCGTACGCGCCCCGGTCGACGGTGCCGCTGGCGGTGTCCGGCGTGTTCGGGTCGTCCGTCGACCGCGGCTCGCCCAGGAAGTCCCGTGCCGTGATGCCGGGTGCGTGCGCGTCGCCGGAGTCGGTCAGCGGTGAGTCGTCCGCGGGCGCGGAGTTCGCCGAGCCGGTGAAGGCGATGTCGTGCTGGGCCTGGCCGGGCGCCGCGGCCGCCAAGTCGGCGGCCGTCTGATAGTCCGTGCCGCCCCAGGAGTACGCGAACCGGGGGGCGGTGGCATTGAAGGCGTTGTAGTCCAGGCTCACGGTGCCAGTGGTGTCGGCCGCGACGCTCACCAGCGGGGCTGCGGCGCACGGTGGATCGCCGATCGGCGCGGCCGACTGCAGCACGTTGTTCTCGATCGTGCCGCTGGTTCCCCCGCCGAGCGTGAGCCCGGCGGCGCACGGGACACCCCCGAAGGTGTTCCCGGTGAGCGTGAGCCCGTGGACACCATCGGCGTACACCCCACCGGCCCGGATGGTGGCGAACACGCTGCTCGCCATGGTGACGTTCTGCGCCCCGGCGGCGATGACGACGGCGGGACCTCCACCGGTCCCGCCCGTGGAGGTCCCGCCGGTCGCCCGATAGGGCGCCGTCAAGTCACGGGTCAGCGATACGTCCGAGGACGACCCGTCGACGGAGAACGCCGCCGACTCCCCGTCGCTCACGCCGGTGATCGACACCGTGTCGAACGTGAGGTCGCTGGAACCGCGCACCTCGATGCCGTCGCCCTGCGCGCTGCGAACGGACAGGTCGGAGATGCGGACGTGGTGCACGCCGGAGAGCACGAGTGCGGCCTTCCCCGCCGCGTTCACGAACAGCTGCGACGTGTCCTTGTCGGCGCGCGCGGCCGGGACTCCCACGAAGGAGATCGGCGCGTCGGCGGTGCCGGACCGAGCGAGGGTGACCGTGGTCCCGTCGTGGTCGGCGTGCAGGACGTGCACGGTCTGGCCCGGCTCCACCACGTCCGCGGCCCGCTGGACCGTGCAGAACGGCGTCGCCTGCGTACCCGCCCCCGCATCGCTGCAGTTCGCCGTGTCGACGTACAGGTCCGGCACCGGCTCGTCCGCCGCCGCGGACAGCGGGACCAGTCCGGCGGCCCCGATCACCACCGCCACGAGCACGGAAAAACGCCGTCGAAACCCCATGTTGCCCCCACCCCAGGTCCATCCGGTGCCGCTGCGCCCCCGCACAGCCTGCGCGGATCATACGCGGCAGGACCGACGGATCAGCCCCCGACGGTCGGTTCGGTCAGGTGGGTGAACGCGTCCAGGTTGCGGGTGGACTCCCCGCGGGCCACCCGCCAGGCGTACTCCTTGCGGATCGCCGCCGCGAAGCCGAGTTCGAGCAGGACGTTGAAGGAGCCGTCCGCGTTCTCCAGCACCGCGCCGAGCAGGCGGTCCACCTCGGGCGGGGTGACCGCGGCGAGCGGCAGCCGGCCGGTGAGGTAGACGTCGCCGAGCCGGTCGATCGCGTAACCGACGCCGTACGTCCGCAGGTTGCGTTCGAGCAGCCAGCGGTGGAACGCCTCGTGGTTCTCGTCGGGATGGCGGATCACGAAGGCGTTGAGGGAGAGGGTGTGCTCGCCGACGATGAGCTGGGTGGTCGTGGACAGCTTCCGGGTGCCCGGGAGTTGGGTGACGTAGGTGCCCGGGCGGGGTGACTCCCAGGGGAGTTCGGCCTCGCGGAGTGCCTGCTCGACCGCCGCCCGGGCACGGGCGGCGGGCGAGGAGGGGGTGCTGTCGTCCGGGGGCACGGGGGAAGCGTCAGCCATGGGCCGATCGTAGGTGACGACGGTGCTCGTGCTGCGCTGCCGCGTACACCTCGGCCGTGTCCGCCGCCGCGGTGTCCCAGCCGAAGCCGCGGGCGTGCCGGGCCGCGGCCCCGCCGAGCCGGTCCGCGAGATCCGGGTGGTCGACGAAACGGCGCAGCACCTCGGCGTAGTCGCGCGGGTCGTGGCCGGGGACGAGGAAGCCGGTGCGCCCGTCGGCGACCGCGACCGGCAGCCCGCCGACCGCGGCGGCGACCACCGGGGTGCCGCAGGCCTGCGCCTCGATCGCGACCAGGCCGAAGGACTCGCTGTAGGAGGGCATGACCAGCACCGTCGCCGCGCGGTACCAGTCCGCGAGCCGCGCCTGGTCCACCGGCGGCTGGAACCGGATGACGTCGCACACGCCCAGCCGCGCGGCCAGCTTGTGCAGCGCCTCGGGCTTGGCCAGGCCGCTGCCGCTCGGCCCGCCGACGATCGGCACGACCAGCCGCTCGCGCAGCGCGGGGTCGCGCTCCAGCAGCACCGCCACGGCGCGGACCAGCACGTCGGGCGCCTTCAGCGGCTGTATCCGGCCGGCGAACAGCGGGATGACCGCGTCCCGCGGCAGGCCGAGCCGGGCCCGGGCGGCCGCCCTGCCGTCGTGGTCGGGCCGGAAGCGGTCGAGGTTGACCCCGGGGTGGACGACGGCGACCTTCCCGGGCGCCGCGTCGTAGTGCCGCACCAGCTCGGCGGCCTCCTCGTCGGTGTTCGCGATCAGCCGGTCCGCGGCCGCGACCACCTGCGTCTCGCCGATCACCCGGGCGGTCGGCTCGGGGCAGTCGTCGGCGGCCAGCGCGGCGTTCTTCACCTTGGCCATGGTGTGCATGGCGTGCACCAGCGGCACGCCCCAGCGCTCGGCGGCCAGCCAGCCGACATGGCCGGACAGCCAGTAGTGCGAGTGCACCAGGTCGTAGTGGCCCGGGCGGTGCCCGGCCCACGCCTGCATGACCCCGTGGGTGAAGGCACACAGCTGCGCGGGCAGCTCCTCCTTCGCGAGCCCCTCGTACGGGCCCGCGTCCACGTGCCGGACCAGCACGCCGGGGGTCAGCTCCACGGTGGGGGGCGCCCCGCCGGTGGTGGCCCGGGTGAAGATCTCCACCTCGATGTCCCGCTCGGCCAGCCGCTTGGCCAGTTCCACGATGTACACGTTCATACCGCCGGCGTCACCGGTACCCGGCTGGTGCAGGGGGGAGGTGTGCACGCTCAGCATCGCCACCCTCCGTACCCGGCGCCCGACCGTCCACCGCTTGTGCGGGGCTCCGCGGCGAGCGCCGAGCCGGGACGTGTACGTGGTCACCATGCGATCCTTCCGGCAGCCGTACCCCCGTCGTCAACCTCGCTCAACATCGGAATGTGCGATTCCATTTCCGATCCGGGGAACCGATGTCGGGTCGTTACGGTGCGCGGGCGGTCCGGGGGTGCAGGGGTACGGGGATGTGGGAGCCGCGAGCGCGGCACGGGCACCGCGGGTGCGGGTCCTCAGGGGTGCGGGTACTCGCGGCACCGCGGGTGCGGGTCCTCACGGGTGCGGGTGTTCGCGGGTGCGGGTGTTCGCGGGTGCCCCAGCCATGCGGATGCCCCGGGTCGGCCCCCTCACGCTCGTCTACCCTCGTCCCATGAACGGCGGGCGGACGGTGGGCACGGTGACCAGGGGCACCACCAACCCGAACCGCCTGCGCCGGATGGACCGCTGGACGGCCGCCACCCTCGCAGGGGAACTGCGCGGCGCCGCCGACCCGCTTGCCGTCGACCTCGGGTACGGCGCCGCGCCCTGGACCGCCGTCGAGCTGCTGGCGCGGCTGCGCCGGGTCCGCCCGGACGTGGAGGTGGTCGGCGTCGAGATCGACCCCGCCCGGGTGGCCGCGGCGCTCCCCTGTACCCGCGACGGGCTGACCTTCGTGCACGGCGGTTTCGAGCTCCCGCTGCCGGGCGGGCGCCGTCCCCTGCTGATCCGGGCGGCGAACGTCCTGCGCCAGTACGACGAGGCCGAGGTCGCCGGCGTCTGGGCGGCGCTCCGGGCCCGGCTGGCGCCCGGCGGCCTCCTCGTCGAAGGAACCTGCGACGAGATCGGGCGACGCCACGTCTGGATCGCGGTCGGCCCCGAGGGCCCGCGCAGCGTCACCTTCGCGACCCGGCTCGGCTCCCTCCACCGCCCCTCCGACCTGGCCGAACGCCTGCCCAAGGCGCTCATCCACCGCAACGTCCCGGGCGAACCGGTGCACGCCTTCCTCACGGCCTTCGACCGCGCCTGGGCCTCCGCCGCGCCGCTGTCCTCCCTCGGCGCCCGCCAGCGCTGGATCGCCGCCGTCCGCGACCTGCGCGCCCAGGGCTGGCCGGTCCTCGACGGTCCCACCCGCTGGCGGCAGGGCGAGATCACGCTCGCGTGGTCGTCCGTCGCGCCGTGAGGAGATCGTGAGGGGCTGGTGAGGGGATGGCGGCGCGACCCTCACGCCGCACCCGCGTCCGCGGCGTGGACCCGGAAGAGGGTCGCGTGCGCCACATGGTTGCACCTCTCACGGGTGACCTTGGTCATGCGCGGATGCCCGCATTGCTGCCCAAAACGCCCGCCGATCATGGCATATGACACTCGCTCTTCACTTTTGGCCCTCCCGTCACGCCCTCTTGAGCCACTAGGGTCACCAGACCGAGCCCCCCTGGGGAGGGAAGGAGCCGAGTGATGTCCGCTGCCAGGCGCGGCACCGAACGGCCCTCAGTCACCGATCACGGTGCCGAGGGTCGCGAAGGCGTGCCCGCGGACGCCTCGACGCAACCGAACGCGGCACCCGGCGGTGCGCCGGTCGGAGGACCCGGCGGAGCGCCCGGCGGGGCGCCCGGCGCGGCTCCGGACCGCGGCGATCCGGCCCCGTCCGTCGCGCTCCCCCGGCAGCGCCAGGACACCGTCCCCGACCCGCTCGTCCTGACCCTGCTGGTGATCGGCGACGACCCGGCGGGCGCGTTCACCGCGCCGTACTTCCACGAGCCGGGCGGCCCGCGCATCCGCGTGCTGCGGGCCCGCAACCTGACCGCGGCCGGGCGGCTGCTCAGCGACGACGTGCACTGCATCCTGCTCGACCTGCCGGACGTGCTGGTCAGCCTCCGGCAGGTGACGCGGCTGGCGCCGGGCACCGCGGTGCTGGTCCTCACCGACGGGACCGACGACGGTGAGGCGGCTGCCGAGGCCGTACGGGTCGGCGCGCAGGACCACCTCCTGCGGGACGACGTGGACGGCGGCAACGTCACCCGCGCGGTGCGGTACGCGGTGGAACGCAAGCGGGCCGATCTCGCACAGCGCCAGCTCACCGAGACCCGGCTACTCGCCCAGGAGAACCGGCGGCTGGAGCGCGGGCTGCTGCCCACCCCGCTGCTGGAGGGCGCCACCGGGCTGCGGTTCGCCGCGCGCTACCGGCCCGGCCGGAGCCGGGCGCTGCTCGGCGGCGACTTCTACGACACGGTGCGCACCCCCGACGGCACGGTGCACGCGATGATCGGCGACGTGTGCGGGCACGGCCCGGACGCGGCCGCGCTCGGCGTGGAACTGCGCATCGCCTGGCGCGCGCTGACCTTCGCCGGAGTGGCCGGGGAGGAACTGCTGCGCACCATGCAGGACGTGCTGGTGCACGAGCGCGCCGACGAGGAGATCTTCGCCACGCTGTGCACGGTCGACATCGCGCCGGACGGCCACTCGGCCGAGCTTCACCTCGCCGGGCACCCGGCGCCGATGCTCGCCGCGCCCGGTGCCCCGCCGGCGCTGCTGCCGTACGAGGAGGGCGGACCGGCGCTCGGGCTGCTGCCGGACGCGTCCTGGACCCGGATAGGCGTGCGGCTCGACGGTGAGTGGTGCCTGATGCTCTACACCGACGGCCTGATCGAGGGCCGGATCGGCAAGGGCACGCGGCGGCTCGGCCAGGAGGGCATGGTCGCCCTCGCGGGCGAGCTGATGGCCGCCGGGCTCGGCGGCGAGGAACTGCTGGACGCGGCGATGGCGAAGGTGCGCGAACTCAACGGTGGTGAGCTGACCGACGACGTGGCGGTGGTGCTGCTGGAGCGGCAGCCGTAGGACGCGGGCTGCTCCGTCGCAGAGGTGGGACCCCGCTGTACGGCTGGACGGTTCCTGAGCGGGCCCGGGTCAGCGCCGGCCGTTGTACGGGCCGTACGGGCCGTCGCTGCTGCTGCCCCCGCCACCCCCGCTGCCGCCGCGGCGACCGAAGCCACGACCGCCGCCGCGCCCGCCGCGGCCACTGACACCGCGGACCGCCGGGCGTACGTCGACCATGTACACGATCACCGCGATCAGGCCGATGAGCGGCAGGAACGACATGATGCTGAACAGCTTCATCACCACGGCGGCGATGCCGAGGATGATCAGCCAGAACGCCTTGGTGTTCTTGTCCGCTGCTCGATAGGCGTCCTCACGACGGATCGCCGCGTCCACGAACGCGAAGAGCGCGAAGAGGAAGAGCGCCAACGAGATCAGGCCGAACACCGAAAAGAACGCTGTGATCAGCAAGTCGTCCACCGCCTCAGTCACTGTCAGGTCGTTGCCACCGTACCGGTCCTACCCACCGAACGGACCGGGCGCACCAACGGTGCCCGGTCCGTCGATCGGTCTTCCGGTCACACGCCGGGCCCGTCGGACGGCTTCTTCGGGGTGGTACGGCGCGGGGCGGCCGGCTTCTTCTGCGCGGCCGGACCGTCCTCCTCGGCCTTCGCGGACTGCGGCTTCGGCTTCGTCGTCGGCTCCACGGCCGCGGCGATCCCGACGATCTCGTCGGCCGAATCGCCACGCCACTTCGCCATGGCGCCCTTGCCGCGCTCGGCGAGCTCGTCATACGTCTCGCGGGTGCGCACCGCGTACTCGGCGGCGCGGCCCACGCCCTGGAGCGCGAAGCCCTGCACGGACTCGCCGAGCTTGCGGAAGTCCCGCAGCTCCTTGAGGTCCAGCTCGGAGAACGTCTCGTTGAGCTTGCTCTGGGCGTCCTTCGCCCCCGTGGTGACGCGCTGCTGCACGTCCTTCGGGTCCGTCGCCCGCAGCTTCTCGAAGCGCTCCGGCGCCTGCTCGCGCAGCTTGTCCAGCAGCCCCGGCACCTCCCGCAGCTTCTCGGCAGCCAGGTCCGCGGTGCCCGCGACCGCATACAGCGGGGTCGGGTTGCGCAGGCCCTTCACGATGTCGTCGGTGATCGCCATTGGTCCTCTTCTTCCTTCGTTTTCCTTGCTCATGACTCTTGCCCGTCCTGTCGCTCCACGGTCCCGCTAGGTCTCGTCGCCGGCCGCCTTCGCGGCCCGGCCCGCCACGACCGAAGCGGCCGCCTCGTCGCGGTCCGCCTCCCCTGCCGTGTCCGAGCGGTCCTCTCCGGCCTGCGCCGAGGCGTTCTCCTTGCGGAAGGACTCGTAGATCTGGATCAGCACCTGCTTCTGCCGCTCGTTGATCGACGGGTCGGCCAGAATCGCCGCGGGCACCTCCAACTCGTCGCGCTCCCGCGCATCGAGCATTCCGGCCTGCACGTAGAGGGTCTCGGCGGATATCCGCAGCGCCTTGGCCAGCTGCTGCAGGATCTCCGCGCTGGGCTTCCGCAGCCCGCGCTCGATCTGGCTCAGATACGGGTTCGAGACCCCCGCGGCATCGGCGAGCTGCCGCAGGCTCAACTGCGCACTGCGCCGCTGCTCCCGCAGGAACTCCCCGAGCTCACCCACCTTCAACGCACCCATCCCCCCACTCTGCCCCGCCCCGCTAACTTTTGCAAGCACCTTGCTTGCAACTGTTTCCCCCGGGACTGCCGCGCCGCATCGGCTGGGCGCGATACGTATGGCGTAGGTGCAGAGGCCCAGGACCGGCAGGAGGGGACCGGTACGGCGTGAGAGCCTCCCGTCGTGGCTACAGAAACCGAGGTGGGAGAGCTGTTGCGCCGGCGCGGCTGGCGGACGGCATTCACGGTCGCCGACAGGGTGAACGCGTGGGCCGCCCTGGTGAGCGTCATCGAGCGTGGCTACGGCGACGACATCTACGAGTACATCAACGATCTGTACTGCCGGAACTGGCTGTACGAGGCATGGCTCCTGCTGGACGAGCACCTCGTGCAGCTCTGGACCCCGCGGATCAAAGCTCTGGACGACCGGTTCGAGGCCGCGACCGTCGACGACGACGGCCAAGCACTCGACCGGTTCCACAGCCGGTCCGACCCCGGCCTGTGGTGGTGGCGGCGACACCCCCGCATCCTCACCGGAGACCTCGGGCGTTCGCTTCGCTCGGCCGGTGCGATCGGCACCGACCCCGGCACGGCATGACCCTCGGCCTCGCCGGTCCCGGAACAGCTCTGCGGAGGAAGGCCGGGTAGCGGCCGCTCATTCCGCGAGGAAGTGCCGGATGTCGGCCGCGAGGGACGCCAGTTGCTCCCCCGCCTCCAACCAGGTGGTCACCGAGGCGTTCCAGCCGCCGGCCGCATCCGGCCAGGGGCGCAGGGTCCAGGTCAGGCCGATGTGGCCGCCGGAGCCGAACCTGGCTGAGACAGCCAGGTCCCGGTCATCGGTCTGCCAGGTCCGCTCGCCCTTCCACCCCCGAAAATCCGCGACCAGCTCGTCCAGAAATGTCGCGAGGTCACGGTCCCAGGACCAGGTCACCACTTCGCCGACGCGAGCGGTCAGCCCGGGAGCCCATGCCTCGACGGCATCGTGCACGGAGTCCTGGTCGAAGCTGAACCGGTCGCAGAACCGCACACCGACCGACGGGTTGTCCTGGCAGCGGAGGAACACGCCTGAGTCGTCGTCGATGTGGCCGTCCGAGGGGGTCATGCACCACACGCCAGGCAGGCGTCCTGGCCGACGGCACCGGGATTCTCTCCCTCCCGGCCCCCACGTGGGGATGCCAGCATGGGGCGCGGGCTGCGGGTCGGGCGGGGACCGGCGGGAGGGCGGAACAGGGTGCTTGACCTTCACCTTGGGGGAAGCCACAGCATCGGTGGGGCCGGGCGACGGGCCCGGTACGAGGAGGGAACGGCATGGGGTTGCTGACCATCGGGGCGTTCGCGAGGGCCTCCCGGCTCTCGCCGAAGGCGCTGCGTCTCTACGACGAGCTGGGCCTGCTGGCGCCGGCCCGGGTCGACCCGGTGACCGGCTACCGCCACTACGCACCGGAACAACTGGAACAGGCCCGGCTGGTCGCCTGGCTCCGGCGGCTGGGGATGCCCCTGGCCCGGATCCAGCTCGTCTGCGCGCTCGACGCGGGCGCGGCCGGCCGGGAGATCCGCGCGTACTGGGCCCAGGTCGAGGCCGACACCGCCGCACGGCGGGACCTGGCCACCTTCCTCGTCGACCACCTCTCCAGGAAGGACCCCGCCATGTCCTCGACCACCGGCCCGCTGGCCATCCGCTACTCCGCCCTCTCCGACCGGGGCCTGGTCCGCGCGAGCAACCAGGACACCGCCTACGCCGGCTCCCGGCTGCTCGCCGTGGCCGACGGCTACGGCGGCGCGGGCGCTCCCGCGAGCGCCGCCGCCGTCGAAGCGCTGAAGCACCTCGAAAGCGGCGACGTCCCGGCGGGGAACCTCCTGGATCTGCTGGAGGACGCCGTCGAGCTGGCCGGGCACGCCGTGCACGGCGCCGCCGACGCAGGATCGTCGCCCGAGGCCGGCACCACGCTCACCGCGATGCTGTGGACCGGCTCCCACCTGGCCCTCGTCCACATCGGCGACTCCCGCGTCCACCTGCTGCGCGACGGGGAGTTGTTCCAGATCACCCACGACCACACCATGGTGCAGGCGATGGTCGACGAGGGACGCCTCAGCCCGGAGGAGGCCGCCTCCCACCCGCAACGCTCGCTGCTGGTCCGCGCCTTGGGCGGCGGCGCCGACAGCACACCCGAACTCCGGCTGCAGGACGCCCTGCCCGGGGACCGGTACCTGCTCTGCTCCGACGGCCTGTCCACCGTGGTGCCCCCGGCGGAGATCCGCCGGGTGCTGAGCGAGGTCGAACAACCCGCGCAGGCCGTCCGCGACCTCATCGCCCTGGCGAACGGGTCCGGCGGCCCGGACAACGTCAGCTGCGTGGTCGCCGACGTCGTTCCCGCCCCCGCGGGACCGGTCGCCGCCGCAGAGCCGGCCGCGGCGTCCGGCCGGTAAGGGTCCCCGGCCGGAGGCGCCGTGGCGGCCCGCCTACCGGGCGAGCTCGGCGGGGTCGTCCAGCCGCGTCAGCTTGCTCGGGTTCCTGACCACGTAGATCCGCGTGATCAGCCCGTCCTCCACCACAACGCTCACCGCCGACGGCTCGCCGTCGAACTCGAGCCGGCCGGCGGGCTCCCCGTTGAGCCAGACGCCCGTCGTGTCGAACCCGGCCACCACCTGGCTCGCCCGCGCGAGCAACGGCACGACGAGCGCGGCACCCAGGACCGGGGCCAGCGCGGCGGCCACCACCCCGCCGCCGTCGGCGATCATGACCACGTCCGGCGCCATCACCTCCATCAGCTCCTGCAGGTGCCCGGTCCGCAGCGCGGCCAGGAACCGCCCCACCACTTCCTGCTGCTCCGACCGGCTCACCCGCACCCGCGGCCGCCGGGCCGCGACGTGCTCGCGCGCCCGGCGGGCGATCTGCCGTGCGGCGGCCGGGGACTTGCCGACGGTCGCGGCGATCTCCCCGTACGGCATCTCGAAGACCTCGCGCAGCACGAACACCGCCCGCTCCGTGGGCCCGAGCGTCTCCAGCACGGTCAGCATCGCGATCGAGACGCTCTCCGCGAGTTCGACGTCCTCGGCGATGTCGGGGCTGGTCAGCAGCGGTTCGGGCAGCCACTCCCCCACGTACTCCTCGCGGCTGCGGGACAGCGTGCGCAGCCGGTTGAGGGCCTGCCGGGTGACGATCCGCACGAGGTACGCGCGGGGGTCGCGCACCTGCGCGCGGTCGACGCCGTCCCACCGCAGCCAGGACTCCTGCAGCACGTCCTCCGCGTCGGCCGCGGAGCCGAGCATCTCGTAGGCGACCGTGAACAGCAGGCTGCGGTGGGCGACGAACGGATCCGCGGTCATACGGCCGACGCCACGCCGGAGTTCCCGACGCCGGGGGCCGGGACCGCGCACGCGGCGGAGAAGCCCTGCGACTCGATGCCGAGCGCCGTGTTGGCCCGAGTGGCCATGTTGGCGAAGGAGACGAACGCGGTGAGCTCGACCAGCGCCGCCGGACCGAGCCGGTCGAGCAGCCTCGCGGACAGCTCGTCGGTGACGGTCGGCGGCGTGCTCGTCATGGCCTCGGCGTACTCCAGCACGTCCCGCTCCAGCGGTGCGAAGACGTCCGACTCCCGCCAGCGCGGCACCTCGACGGCCTTGGCCATGTCCAGGTTCTGGTTCTGCGCGTGGAAGAAGCCGTAGTCCAGGCACCAGCTGCAGCCGACCTGCGCCGCGACGGCCATGTGCGCGAAGGACTTGAGGCTCTCGTCGACCGCGTCCCACCCGCCCACCTTGCCTCCGAACTCCAGGTTGGACAGCGCGACCGCGGGGCTGTTCCACAGCACCGCCACGTTGTCGGGCACGACGCCGAACTGCTCGATCATCATCTTCCTGAGCTCGGTGTCGGTGACTTCCGCCTGCTGGACGCGTACGGACATGGTGTCCTCCTCGTAGGTGTGTACGTGTGCGGCATGAAGACACCGACGGGCGGGCGGGTGTGACAGTCCCGCCGCGTTCGAGGCGGCGGCCCGGGTCTCAACGGCGGGTGGCGGCTTCCGCGTCCTTCTTCGGCCCGTCCGCTTCCGCGCCGGCGGCCGGTCCGGCTCCGGTTGCCCCGTCGGCGGGTCCGGCGGCCGATCCGGTGGCGGGTCCGGCGGCCGGTCCGTTCCTCAACGGCCGCGTGCGGATCTTGTCCAGACAGGCCGGAATCGCCGCCTCCGGGTCGTGCGGGCGGGCCCGGTACGCGCTCGGGCTCTCGCCGACCAGCTCGGTGAAGCGCGAGCTGAACGACCCCAGCGAGGTGCAGCCGACCGCGAAGCAGACGTCCGTCACGCTCAGGTCGCCGCGCCGCAGCAGCGCCTTGGCCCGTTCGATCCGCCGGGTCATCAGGTAGCTGTACGGGGTCTCCCCGAAGGCGGCGCGGAAGCTGCGCGAGAAGTGCCCGGGTGACATGAGGGCGATACGGGCCAGCGCCGGGACGTCGAGAGGCCGCGCGTAGTCGCGGTCCATCGCGTCCCGGGCGCGGCGCAGCCGCACGAGGTCCTCAAGCGTCACGTTCTCAGGCTAACCCGGGCATCCGGGCCGCTGTCAGCCCGAAGGCCGGGTCTCCCGGGCAGGGGCCGGGCCCGGTCCGGTGAGGAGTGCCTCGGCGTACCTGCGGAAGGCGGTGACCAGGCGGCCGCGGTCGCCGGCGCGGGTGGCCAGCACCACCTGGCTCGGCTCGACGCCTTCGAGCGGCACCGTGGTGAGGTCGGGGCGCAGGCCGATCGTGCCGGAGCCGACCGGCACGATCGCCACCGCCTGCCCCGCCGCGATGAATTCGATCTTGTCCTCGACGCCGTCGACGAGGGGACCGCCGGGGGCCGGGCTGCCGTCGGGCCGGGGGTCGACGCGCCAGAAGGCGTTCCAGGCCGGGTCGGTGGCGCGCGGCATGGGCTCTCCGGCGATGTCGTCGAGGGTCGCGGACGCGCGCCCGGCCAGGCGGTGGTCGTGCGGCAGCAGCAGGACGCGGGGCTCGTCGTGGAGCACCGTCACGTGCAGCCCGGCGGTCGCGAACGGCAGCCGGGTCACCACCGCGTCGACCCGGTGGTCGAGCAGGGCCGCGCGGGCGTCGTTCCAGGGCAGATGGAGGGTGTGCACGTCGGCGTCGGGGTGCTTGCGGCGCAGCTCGCGCACCGCGGGGGTGACGATGATGTTCGTGATGTAGCCGACGGTGACGCGGCTGGGCTCGGCGGCGGAGCGGGCCCGCGCGGCGGCCTCCGAGCCGGAGCGCAGCAGCGCCGTCGCGAGCGGGAGGAAGACCTCGCCGGCGGCGGTCAGCCGGCTGCCCTGCGGGGTGCGGTCCAGCAGCCGGGCCCCGACCTGCTCCTCCAGCCGGCCGATCTGCCGGCTCAGCGACGACTGGGTGAGGTGCAGCGCGGCGGCGGCCCGCCCGAAGTGCCGGTGCTCGGCGACGGCCGTGAAGGAGCGTACGAGCCGCAGGTCGAGGTCCTCGCGCGGCGCCGGCCGGTCCGTCGTCATGACTTCAGCGTAGCGCCCGAACGGCACCCGGCTGGCTGTCGATGCACGCCATGAGCTGGGGTGATGCGGGAATCGGTATGCGACTCCCGAAACAATCACCGGACCGGCCGGGCCGGGCTCGCGCAAGGTGGCAGCGCGGGGCCCGGCAGCGTCCCGAGAGGCCGAACGAGTGAACGAGCGGAGCGATGGACGAGATCTGGATCCTGGGGGCGACCGGCCGGTCCGGCCGGGCGATCGCCACCCGGCTGGCGCTGGCGAACGTCCCGCTGACCCTGGTGGGACGTGACTCCGCCGGCCTGGACGAGCTGGCCGGAACGCTCGGCGGCGCGCCGCGCACCATCGTGCTGGACCCGGCCGGCGCCGCGCGGGCCCGCGCGGGTGGTGCGGGTGGTGCGGGGGCCGCCCGGCGTGCCGTCGCCGGGTTCGCCGCGCGGATCGCGGCCGAGCGGCCCGCCGTCGTGGTCAACACGATCGGCCCCTTCACGGAGACGGCACCGGTAATCGCCCGCGCCTGCCCGCCGGGCACCCACTACGTCGACCTCGCCAACGAACTCCCCGCGGTCACCGGCCTGCTCGGAATGCACGACGAGGCCGTCGCCGACGGCCGCTGCCTGGTGACCGGCGCGGGCTTCGGGGTGCTGGCGACCGAGAGTGTCGTGCTGGCGCTGTGCGCGGGCCGGCCGGCGCCGGCGCGGGTACGGGTCGACGCGCTCGCGGCGGTCGCGAACAAGCCCGGTCGGCTCGGCACGGCGCTCGCGGCGAGCATCGTCGACGCCGTCGCGGTCGGCGGGCGGCGCTACGAGCGGGGCCGGCTCGTCCGCGCCCGGCTGGCCGGCGACTTCGAGCGGTTCGCGCTGCCCGACGACTCGACCGCGCACAGCGCGAGCGGCCCGTCCGGCGAGCTGGAGGCGGCCCACCGGGCGAGCGGGGCACCCTGGGTCGTCGCGGCGTCCGGCGCGATGCCGGCCGGGCGCGCGGTCCGCGCCGTGCTCCCCGCAACCGCGGTCCTGCTGGCCTGGCGCCCGTTCGGCAACGCCGTGAAGCGCCGTCTGGCCCGGGTCCGCGTCACGGCGGGCGAGCGGAGCAGGGAGTTCTCCTGGGCGCGTGCCCGGGTGGAGGACGCCGACGGTGGTGTCCGGGAGGGCTGGCTGCGGGCGGGTGAGGCGCTGGACTTCACCGCCTCGGCGGCCGCGGAGGTCGCCGCCCGGCTCGCCCGGTCCGAGGGGCGGCCCGGGGCGTACACCCCCGGCGCGCTCTTCGGTCCCGATCTCGCGGTGGCGGCGGGAGGCACGCTCCTCGTCGACGGCGCCGCGGCGGGGACGTCCTGACGGCACCGCGGCCGGGACGCCCCGAGAGCGACGGCTCAGTCGCCGTCCGCCAACTCCGCCAGCAGCGGGGCGAGTCGGGCAGCGGTGGCGGGGTCGGCGTGCGCGATCTCCGCGGTGGCGGCTTCGAGGGTGGCGTCAAGGGCGCGCCGGAGTTCGGCGGGGGCGAGGTCACGGACGAGGGTGGCGGCGAGCGGGGCGGTCAGGTCGCCGGGGAGGAGATGGGCCCCCTTGGCGTGGGCGGTGGGCAGCCCGAGGCGCAGGCAGGCAAGGGTGAGGATGTGCTCGCGCATGGCGCCGATCCAGTGCTCGGCCTGCCAGAGGTGGCCGCGGGCCAGGCAGACGCGCACGTGCAGGGCGTGGTGCCACAGCAGCCCGGTGAGGGTGCGCGGATCGGGTTCCCCGTAGGGCCGCAGCGGCTGCGAACGGCCGAAGAGCAAGCGCCAGTTGGGGCCGCGCGGGCCGAACTCGGCCTCGGGCGCGAAGGTGATGTCGGCCTCCAGCCAGCCGGGCAGCAGGAACACCCGCACGGTGCCGGCGCCGACCGGCAGGTCCCAGTGGTGCAGGGCGCCGAGTTCGCCGTGCAGCCAGTCCGTCCAGCGCGCCAGCACAGCCGCGAGGTCGCCGCGTACGGCCAGCACCAGGTCGGTGTCCGACCAGCGGTCGCCCGCGCCGGCGGCGTACGAACCGGTGAAGGCGGCGCCCACCACGGCGCCGTCCGTCTCGGCGCGCGCGACCAGGCGCTCCCGCAGCCGGTCGCGCTCCTCGACCGTGAACATCGCGCGCTCCCTCCGACGGCGGATGAGGATGCTACGGCATCGGTCCGGCGCCGGATGTCGGAGGCGGCCACTAGGGTCCACCGCCATGAGCGAAGCGACGTACCTCCACAGCACTCGCACGGCCTACGACACCGTGGCCGCCGACTACGCCCGCATCCTCACGTCGGAACTCGATACGAAACCGCTCGATCGGGCGATGCTGGGCGCCTTCGCCGAGTTGGTGGGTGCCGACGGCGCCGCTGCCGGGCCGGTCGCCGAACTCGGCTGCGGGCCGGGCCGGGTGACGGCCCACCTGCACCGTCTCGGCGTGGCCGACGTGTTCGGGGTGGACCTGTCGCCGGGGATGGTGGAGGTCGCCCGGCGGGCGCATCCCGAGCTGCGCTTCGAGGTCGGCTCGATGCTCGAACTCGACCTGCCGGAGCGGTCGTTGCGCGGCGTCCTTTCCTGGTACTCGATCGTGCACACCCCGCGGGAGCTGCTGCCCAGGGTGTTCGCCGAGTTCCACCGGGTGCTCGCCCCGGGCGGTCACCTGCTGCTGGCGTTCAAGGTGGGCGACCGGCTGCGCCACCTGACCAGCGCCTACGGCCACGACGGCCTCGCACTCGACGTGTACTGGACGGACCCCGACCTGGTCGCCGAGACGCTGGCAGGCGCCGGGTTCACCGTGGACGCCCGCCTCGTCCGCGAACCGGACGACTCCGAGCGGGCGACGCAGGGACGGCAGGCGTTCTTCCTCGCCAGGCGGCCGGCGGAGGAGGGTGCCGGCTCCCCCGCGCCGGAATGACGCCGGGCGGGCGGCGGACGTCCACCCGCGTGCGGCGGGGCGGGTGCGTGCCTGCCACGACAGGGCCGTGAAGACAGCGCGCGGGCACCACCCGGGCGCCGTGAAGAAGGCGCGCGGGCACCACCCGGGTTGGTAGCGTCCCGACCCATGCCGTTCGAGGACGAGATGAGGCCGGTCGCCGTCGTGCCGTACCGGGACGGGTGGCCCGCGGACTTCGCGGAGCTGGCGGGGCGGCTGCGGGATGCGCTCGGCGCCGAGGCGGTCGCGGTGGACCACGTCGGGTCGACGTCCGTGCCGGGACTGGCCGCCAAGGACTGCGTCGACGTCCAGGTGCGGGTGCGCGCGGTGGACCGGGCACGGCAGGAGCCGCTGCTCGCGGCGATCGGGTTCCGCTGCCGCCCCGAGCCCTGGAACCGCGTCGAGGTGTCGGGCGGGCGGGAGTGCCGCAAGCTCGTCTTCGCGCCGCCGCCCGGCGCGCGCTCCTGCAACGTGCACCTCCGGCGGGCCGACGGGCCCAACTCCCGCTTCGCGCTGCTCTTCCGGGACTACCTGCGAGCGGACGGGGCCGCCCGCGACGGCTGGGGCGCCTTCAAGCAGCGGCTCGCCGCGAGCGTGCCCGACCTCTTCGACTACGGCCGGATCAAGGCGCATGCGACCCAGGTGCTGATGGCCGGCGCCGAACGCTGGGCCGCGAGCACCGGGTGGACGGTGGACGGGCCGGACGACCCGCGCTGAGCGGGCCGATCGGCGGGCCCGACCGGTCTCGCGCGGCCGCACCTCGCGACGTCCGATTCCCGCCAGCGCGCCCGTGTACCGGCGACAAGACTTGCCGCATGACCACGCAGAACACCACGAACGGCACGAACGGCGGGACCCCCGGCACCGCCCCCGCCCACACCCCGATCGAGCCCGGCATCCTCTACTTCGGCACCCCCGTGGTGCTGCTCTCCACCGAGAACGAGGACGGCAGCGCGAACCTCGCGCCGATGTCGTCCGCCTTCTGGCTCGGCTGGCGGGCGATGCTCGGGCTCGGCGCGAGGTCGCAGACCGCGCGGAACCTGCTGCGGACCGGCGAGTGCGTGCTCAACCTGCCCGACGACTCGCTCGCCGCGGCCGTGGACGCCCTCGCCCTGACCACCGGCCGCGACCCCGTACCCGACGGCAAGTGGAAGCGCGGATACCGCTTCCACAAGGACAAGTTCGCGCGGGCCGGGCTCACCGCGGTCCCGTCGCTGACCGTACGGCCGCCGCGTGCCGGGCAGTGCCCGGTGGCGATGGAGGCGGTGGTCGAGGCGACCCACCCGCTCGCCGACGACGACCCCGAACAGCGCGGCGGCATCGTGGTGTTCGAGGTGCGGGTGCAGCGGGTGCTGGTGCATGACGCGATACGGATGCCCGGCACCCGCGACCGGATCGACCCCGACCGCTGGCGGCCGCTGGTGATGAGCTTCCAGGAGTTGTACGGACTCGGCGGCCGGCTGCGGGAGTCCAGGCTGGCGAGCATCCCCGAGGACATGTACCGCGGGCCGGACATCGCCCGATCGCACGCCGCTGGAGTCACCACCGTGCGCCCTTGACACCCGCGGGCCACCCGCCGACGCTGGGCCTGGGCGCGCCACCACGGACCGAAGCCGCGCCGTCACTCCCTTTCCCTTGCACGGCGGGCCAACGGCAGCGAAGGAGCGGTCATGCGCGGGGCAGACGCGTTTCCGACGGTGGCGGGTGTCGCCGCGGCGGCCCGGGTGCTCACGCTGCGCCACCCCGACCTGTGCCGGATGCGACTCGCGGGCGAGTCCCGGTCCGGGCGCCCGTTGTGGCTGCTGTCCGTCGGCCATCCGCGACGCGGTGGCAGGCGCGTGCTGGTGGTGGCCGGCGCGAACGGCGACGAGCAGGCGGGCGGCGGCACCGTGATGTGGCTGGCCGAGCAGGCCGTGCACGACCGGCAGCGCCTCAAGGAAGCCGGTCTGACCTGGGACTTCCTGCTCTGCCTCGACCCCGACGGCGCGGTGCTCAACGAGGCGGGGCCAGCCGGCCCCCGCCCGCCCGCCGTGCACTTCCGGCACACCTACCGCCCCGCCGCCGCCGAACAGCCCGAGGCCGCGGGCTCGTTGCTGCCGGCCGCGGACCAACTCCCCGAGGCACTGGCACTGTCCGCGCTTCTGGACGAGTTGCGGCCCGTGCTGCACTGCTCGCTGCACGGCACGGACGTGGGCGGCGCCTGGGTCCGGCTGACCGGCGAACTGCCGGGTCTGGCCGAGCCGTTCGGGAAGAGCGCGGCGGAGCTCGACATCCCCGTGCAGACCGGTACGTACGAGGCCCTGGACTCGTACGGCGCGGGGCCTGGGGTCTTCGTCCGGCCGGCCGCCCCGGTGCGCGGCGGCGGGCCGGAACTGCGGGTCGAGGTGCCGATGTGGGCGACCCGGCGGGTGGCCTACGCCGAACCCCACCCCGACCCGGAGTACGTCCTGGCCGTGCTGGCGGCGCGGCTGCGGAACGAGGGGGCCACCGGGCAGGACACGTTCACGCAGGCGCTGGCGCTGCTCGGGGGATCGTGCGAGGGGCCGCTGCTGCGGGCCGTGCGGCACGCGGTCACCGCGTGGGAGCGGCTCGCCGCGGACTTCGACGCGATCGGACGCAGCGCGCCCGTGCCGCTGACCATGGCGCACGTCGCCGCGTTCGACATCGCCGCGCGGCGGGCACCGCTGCGCGCCTCGGGGATGCTGCTGCGCCTGCTCGACGAGGCGCGGCTGGACGAGGACCCGAACAGCACGCCCGCGCGGCTGCGGGCCCGGCTGGAGCGGCGCCTCGACGCCGGGTCCGGGGATCTGATCGCGGCGATGGACGCGGCGTGGGTGCCGATCGCCGAACAGATGGAGTTGCAGGCGCGCACCGTACTGGCCGCCGTCGCCGGGCTCGACTGAACCGCGGCCCTCCCGCCAGGACGCCCGGGGGCACCCGCCCGCGGAGCCGGTCCCGGACCGCCGCAGGCTACCGGCCGGTGCGGTCTTGACAGGCGGGCCGGGGGGCCGGAACCTTGGCGGGGCATCGGGCAAATCGGCGATTACCCGTCAACTTCGCCGTGTGGCCGTCGACTTGGACTGCGAGGAGAACCCGTGGCGACGACGACCTGCGGAGCGTGAGCTCGGCGATGGCCGACGCGTATCCGAGTGTCGCCGGAGTGGTGGCGACGGCGGCTGCCTTCGCCCGATTCCATCCCGGTCTCTGCGAGTTGAGCGTGGTGGGCCGGTCCAGGGCGGGACGGCCCCTGCACCTGCTGACCGTGGGGCACGGCCGGCGCAACGTGCTGGTGGTGGCGGGACCGCACTCGGACGAGCGGGTCGGCGCGGCGACGGCGCTGCGGCTGGCCGAACGCGTCGCGCACGACCCGTTGCTGCACGCGGGCGCGGACACCTCGTGGCACCTGCTGCTCTGCCTGGACCCCGACGGCACGGTGCGCCACGAGAGCGGACCGCCGGTCCGGCGCACCCCTGCCGCGCACTTCCGGCACGCGTACCGCCCACCGGCCGACGAACAGCCGGAGTGGGCGCCGTCGATCCGCCCGCCCGACGGCCAACTCCCCGAGTCCCAGGCGCTGCTGGACCTCATCGACGAGCTGCGCCCGGCCCTGCAGTGCTCGCTGCACGGCAACGACCTCGGCGGCTGCTGGATCCAGCTGACCCGCGACGTTCCCGGACTCGCCGAGCCGCTGGGCAAGTTGGCGGCCGAGCACGACGTGCCGGTGCAGATCGGCACCTACGACGCGCTGCGGTGGACGGTCTCGGGCCCCGGCGTGTACGTGCTGCCCGAACCCGGCGCGCGGGCACGGTCGGACCGGCTTCCGGCGGACGTCGACCGCTCGACCTGGACCCGGCCGCATCGGCACGGCGGGATGACGGCGCTGTTCGAGGTGCCGATGTGGGCCGCCCGGACGGTGGCCGACCCGGCGCCGCATCCGGACCCGTCGCGCGAACTCGCCCGGCTCGGCGCGTTGTTGCGCAGCCAGGCGCGCCGGGTCGAGGTTCTCCTCGCCGAGGTGCGGGAGGCGCTGCCGGCCGCCGCCCCGGACCGCGCCCACCTGCTGCGGGTGGTCGCGGAGATGGCCGCGGTCTGCCCGCAGGTCGCGGCGGAGTGGGAGCGGCTGCCCCCGGACGCGGTGCCGCTGACCGCCGCGCACCTCGCGGCCCTCGACATAGCGGCCCGCCGTATCCCGCTGCGGGCCGCGGGCACGCTGCTCGGGCTGCTCGACGGCCGGCCCGACCCGGCCACCACCGAGGTCAAGGCGGCGTGCGAACGGCAGCTGGTGGAATGGGCCGACGAGCTGACCGCCGGGCACGACCCGGTGTGGGTACCGGTGGACGAGCAGGTGCGGGTCCAGTCGGAGGCGGTGCTGGCGGCCTTCCGGCTGGCCATGGGCGAGGGGTGAGAGCGCGGGCCACCCGGAGGAGCGGGCGGGCCCGGCCGACCCGAGGCCCCGAGGCACGCCCGACCCGGAGCCAGCCCGACCCGGATTCACGCCGACCCGTGAGGAACGGCCCGACCCGGCGCGTCCGGAGGGGCCCGCAGACCCCCGCGCGCCCGGCCACCCATGGGCCCCGTTCGACCGGGTCGGCCTCGGTGACCGACGAGCGTCAGGCCGTGACCGCCCCGATCTCCGCCGCCACCAGCTCCGCGATCTGCACCGCGTTGAGCGCGGCGCCCTTGCGCAGGTTGTCGTTGGAGACGAACAGCGAGAGGCCGTTCTCGACCGTCTCGTCCTCCCGGATCCGCCCCACGTAGCAGGGGTCGGTGCCGGCGGCCTGCAGCGGGGTGGGGATCTCCGAGACCTCCACCCCGGGCGCGGCGGCGAGCAGCTCGTACGCGCGCGCGACGCTCAGCGGGCGGGCGAAACGGGCGTTGATCTGGAGGGAGTGGCCGGAGAAGACCGGGACGCGGACGCAGGTGCCGGAGACCTTCAGCTCGGGGATCTCCAGGATCTTGCGCGACTCGTTGCGCAGCTTCTGCTCCTCGTCGGTCTCGAAGCTGCCGTCGTCGACGAGGTTCCCGGCGAACGGCACCACGTTGTACGCGATGGGCCGCTGGTAGACGGCCGGCTCGGGGAAGTCGACGGAGGACCCGTCGAAGGTGAGGCGGTCGGCCTGCTCGGTGACCTTCGTCGCCTGGCCGTGCAGCTCGGCCACGCCCGACAGGCCGGAACCGGAGACGGCCTGGTAGGTGGCCACGACGAGGGCGACCAGGCCGGCCTCGTCGCGCAGCGGGCGCAGCACCGGCATGGCGGCCATCGTGGTGCAGTTCGGGTTGGCGATGATGCCCTTCGGGCGGTCCGCGAGCGCGTGCGGGTTCACCTCGGCGACGACCAGCGGGACGTCGGGGTCGCGCCGCCACGCGGAGGAGTTGTCGATCACGACCGCGCCCTGGCCGGCGACCTTCTCCGCGAGGGCGCGGGAGGTACCGCCGCCGGCGGAGAAGATCACGATGTCCAGGCCGGTGTAGTCGGCCGTGGCCGCGTCCTCGACGGTGATGCTCCCGGTCCCGCCCGGGCCGCCTTCCCAGGGGAGGGTGCGCCCGGCCGAACGGGCCGAGGCGAACAGGCGCAGCTGCGTGACCGGGAACTTCCGCTCGGCCAGCACCTTGCGGACGACCCCGCCGACCTGCCCGGTCGCTCCGACGATTCCGATCCTCATGACGCTCTCTCTCCGATCAGTGCCTGTATGGGGTGCCCGTCCGTTTCGAGTATCCCCCCGCCCGGGCGAAGGACGTGGCGGGATTTCACGGGGCGAGACGCCCCGGGCCCGCGGCCGCCTCCACCGCCGCCGGCGCGCCGAGGGCGGTAAGGGCCGCGAGGGCTGTGAGGGCGGCTGCCAGGGCATGGGGGCTCGCCGGGAGCAGGGGGAGCCGCACGTCCGGGGTGGGGATACGGCCCTGGGCGTGCAGGACCGCCTTGACCACCGCCGGGTTCGGCTCGCGGAAGAGGGCGGCGGCCAGCGCGGACAGCTCCCGGCCCGCCCGGACCGCCGGGCCGTCCGGCTCCGCCCGCCCGTGGGAGCCCCCGTCCAGGGCGCCGCCGAAGCCCCCGTCCCGCGCCGCGAGGGCCGCCCACCGCCCGGTCGCCAGGTGTGCCGACGCGAGGACGGCGCCGTGCGCGCCCAGGGCCAGCAGTGCGGGCGCGACGACGTCGTCCCCGGCCAGGACCTCGAACCCGGGGGGTGCCGAAGCGAGCAGGTCCACCGTCTCGGCCGTGATGCCGCCCGCGGCGTACTTCACGCCCGCGATCCCCGGGATCCCGGCGAGGGCGGTGAGCGCGGCGGCGGAGAGCGGCTGCCCGGTGCGGTAGGGGACGTGGTAGATCAGCACGGGGACGGGGCTCGCCGCGGCGACCTCGCGGAAGTGCGCGAGCACCCCCGCTTCACCCGGCCGGGTGAAGGACGGGACGGTGACGAGGGCCGCGTCGGGCCGGTCGGGCAGCTCGGCGAGGGCGGCCACCTCCCGGGCGGCCCGCCGGGTGGACCCGGCGCCGCCGACCCCGACGGTGAAGCGGGCGCCGTGAGCCCGGCAGACCCGGCCGACCGCGGCGGCGACGGCGGCCCGCTCCTCCGGTTCCAGCGCGGCCGCCTCCGCCGTGGTGCCGAGGGCGACCAGTCCCCCGGCCCCGGCGTCGAGCAGCTCGCGCCCGAGCCGCTCCAGCGCGGTGACGTCGACATCCCCGGCCGGACCGAACGGCGTGATCAGCGGTACGTGGATCATGCCTGCGAGTGTGCGCCGCCGGGAAGGACAAGGTCCAGTTAAATGTCGTGCACGGAACTCTTAAGCGGTCCTACGCTTCCGGGCATGTACGAGATCTCCACCGACCCGGCTCGGATCGACGTCGCCCGCGTCCACAAGTGGCTGTCCACCGACGCGTACTGGGCCCTGGGGCGCCCCCTCGACAAGCAGCAGGCCGCGATAGCCAACTCCCTCAACTTCGGGGCGTACGACCCCGACACCGGTGAGCAGCGCGCGTACGCCCGCGTCGTCACGGACCTGGCGACGTTCGCCTGGCTGTGCGACGTGTACGTCGACTCGGCCACCCGAGGCGCCGGCCTCGGCACCTCCCTGGTCGCGGCCGTCCGCGACCACCTCGCGCCGTACGGCCTGCGCCGCGTCCTGCTCGCCACCGCCGACGCGCACGGCGTCTACGCGAAGTTCGGGTTCGAGCCGCTGACGGAACCGTCGAAGTGGATGGCCCTGAGCCTGCAGTGACTCACAGCGGCCGCAACGCCCTTGCGGCCGCCTCCAGTTGCTTCATCCCGTGCACCAGCGGACCGCGGTAGCCGGCACCGAACCGGTGCGCCTCGTCGCCAACGCGCAGGTAGCCGAGGAAGGGCACCCCGGCCGCGTCGGCGGCCCGCTCGTCCGCCGCGGAGTCCCCGATCATCAGGCAGTCCTGCGGGGGTATGCCGAGCGAGGTGTAGGCGGTGCGCAGGCAGTGCGGGTCCGGCTTCATCAGCGCCGGGTGCACCGGGTCCCGCCCGAAGATCCGCTCGCCGAAGCAGCCGTCGAGGCGGCGCTCCTTGAGGTAGGTCCGCACCGCGCCCGGCGCGTTGTTCGTGGTCATCGCGAGCAGCCTCCCGCTGTCGGCCACGGCCTGGATGAACTCCTCGGCGTACTCGGTGCCTTCGGCGCCGAGCGCGGCCAATTCCTCCTCCTCGGCGAGCAGAATCTCCAGCTCCGCCGCCAACTCCGGCCAGGGCGCCGCCCGCAGGATCGCGTGCGGGTCGGAGCCGCGCAGCAGGCCGGGGTCCGTCACGGGCGCCCCGCGCTCGGCGAGCCGGGTGCGCAGCAGCGTGGCGATGCTCATCGCCGAGCGGGTGTGGAACAGGTGGCACACGGGGCCGTCGAAGTCGAGCAGCAGGCAGCGCGCGCGTGCGAGCAGTTCGGGGACGGAGCGGGCGGGGCGGCGGTCGTGGTGCGGAGAGGTCACTCGAAGAGTGTCAGTGGCCGGGCGGCCGAAAACCAGACCGATTCAGTGCGACGGCCGGTTCCGGTACCACCAGTCGGCGAATACCGACTCGACCTGATCCATTGGCGGCACGGACGGCAGCCCCAGCGGCTCGCGGGCGGCGACCAGTGCCCGCCGTACGAGGATGGCCGCGCCGCGCAGCCGGACCCGGTCGGCCGCGGCACCGTCCCCTTCCGGCAGGTCCCTGAGCCGGGAGGCGGTCCTGACCAGGTCGGTGCACAGCGACTGGACGCGCTTGTAGGCGAGATAGTGCGGGAGGTCCTCGGCGGCGCCCGCCGACCGGTGCGGCCCGACCGCGCGCTGCCAGCGCGCGACCATCTCCCGCTCCTGGTCGGCCTGGTAGCCCATCAGGTGCAGGTGGGTGGCGAGGTCGTACAACGGGTCCCCGACCAGGGCGAGTTCCCAGTCGATCGTCCACAGGTCGCCGACCCGGTCGACCACGAAGTTCTTGCGGTGCAGGTCGCCGTGGAGCAGGGTGCGCGGGCGGTCGGTGAGGCGGTACGCGCGCCGCTCGAAGGCGTCCAGCATGGCGGACGCCACCCCGAGCCCGTCCAGCAGCTCGTCCATCTCCTTCTGCTGGTCCTGGTAGGCGTGGGCGACGGTGAAGTGGGTGAGGGCGCGCAGGAATCCGGTGGCGCCGCCGCGCTCGGGGTACGTGCCCAGGTCGTAGCGGCCGCAGTCCGTGCCGGGCGACGGGCCGCCATGCGCCACGAGGCCCTCGGCGTCGACGAGGGCGAGGGCCCGGAAGAGCTCCTCGATCTGGTCGAGGTAGTGGGCGGGCACCCGGCCGGCGCGCCCGCCGCGCACCCGGTCGAGGGTGACGCCCTCGATGAAGGCCAGAAAGGTGAATTTCTGCCCCTGCAGCAGCTGTTCACCCACCTGGGGGACGCGCGGCAGCATCCCGCCGTAGCGCGTGTGCAGCAGCTGGAGCAGCTCGTCCTCGGAGCGGAACCAGCGCATGTCGTACCACAGGACACCGCTCCGGGGCTCGCGCAGTTTCAGCCAGCGGAAGTCCTTGGCGAGCGGCGAGCCCTGGTCGAGGCGCACGGCGAAGGCCTGGTGGTGGTAGCCCTTGAGGGGCCCCTCCACCCGGCTCGCCCCCACCGCGTCCACCTGATCGGTGACGCCCCGCGTGGCCGCCGTCGTCGTCAAGGCACTCCTCGCCGCTGGTGTGGATCAACGGTCACTTGAAAGCGACCACGATATCCCTCCCTAGTCGCCCAGGATGAGCGGCCCGGCGATCGTCGTCCACACGGAGTCGAACCAGTCCTGGGACTCCTGGACGAACCTGGTGTCGCGTGACTTCGGCTCGTCCGGGTCGCGGCGGTAGGGGAAGAGGGTGGCGCTGATGCCGAGCACGTCGTAGATCTCCCCCTCGCCGACCGGCGCCCCGCCGTCGTCGTCGAAGGAGACCACGCGGGGCACCACCCGGTACAGACCGTGCAACGCGGTGTCGTGGTTGAGCAGGTAGAGCTTGAAGAGCGGGGTGATCGGCAGCGACCGGAACTCGATGCTCGAGCGCAGATCCGGGTTGATCACCGACAGGCCGTTGAACGTGCTGCGCAGCGCCGTGACATGGGCGTTGATGAGCAGTCGCAGGCGTCGCAGCGGGCGCGGGTCGTCGGCGTCGGCCACCATGCGCGGGAAGGCCAGGGCCGCGTCGGTGCTGGGCAGCAGGACCCGCAACGTGATGGAGGACGGGCGCAGTTCGCCGAGCCGGACCCGCTGCAACTGCTGCGACAGCGCGCTGTTGAGCGTCTCGGTGGTCAGCGAGAAGGTGTCGATCACCACGTCGCGCTGCTCGAACGCGGCGGCCACGTGGGCGTCGAGCGCGGCGAAGGCGCGCTCCGGCTCCTCCGTGCCGGCGGCGCGGCCGCGTGCGTGGCGGGCCTGCACCTCGGCGGCCCGGCCGCGCTGGTTGTCGATGTAGCCCTCGCGGCGCAGCTCCTTCAGCGCGCGCTGCACGGTCGGCCGGGACACGTCGAAGCGCTCTTCCAACTCGGCCTGGGACGGGATGCGTTCACCGACCCGGTAGCGGCCGTCGTCGATCTCGCCGCGCAGCACATCCGCGATGTGCAGGTACGGCGGTCGGGAGTCGGCGGGTGAGACCGGTTCGTCAGCCACGGAGCAACGTTACAACTTCCTGTCTCGTCGGAGTACTTGGCTGAACCTAGTTTACCGATCTCACTCTTCCGGGCACATCCAGGAACAAGAAAGCTCATTCAACTACCAGTAGATCCACCCAAGTTGGCAAGTTGAATGATCCAACCTCGATCAGGAGGTGGGAGGTGTCGTCCATGCTCGCACTCAGCTTGTGTGCCTTCGCTTTCGAGGAACTGGTGCAGTGGAGGTACGGCGCGGTCGGGATGGTGTCCGTCGGACTCGTCACGATCGGGCACAAGGTCAAGAGCACCGCCTGCACGGCCCTGGGGCTGACCGCGCTGGCGCTGCTGCTGGCCCAGTGACGTCGCCAGGACGTTACGGGCCGGCGTCGGAGCCGACATCGACGGACCTCCGGCACCAAGGGCGGCACGGGATGCGGAAGCAGGTCTCCGCGGCCCGGGCCGCCTTCGCGTGACCGCCGAACGCCCCGGGCGGCAGGGGCAGGGGGCGACGTACGACCGCGGTCGGCCCGCCCGGGAGGAGGCAGCTCACCCCTCCGTCAGCAGATCCTCCACGTGTGCCTCGCCGGCCCGGTAGCGGCGGGTGATCTCAGCCGAGCAGCCGTCGACGGTCTGCTGCAGCGCGTGGCGGCGGCGGGACACCTGCTGCTCGTGCCGCGCCAGCCGGGCCATCGCCGCGTGCAGTTCGGGGTCGGTGCGGGCGTCGAGGTCGGACAGCTCCACCTCCGAGAGCATCTCCTCGGCGAGCAGCCGCACCCGCTCGGTCAGCGGGGTGCCGAGCGTGACGTGCCGGGCCGAGGACCGCACCCGCGACGGCCCGTCGGCCAGGATCTCCGAGAGCCGGTCGACCACGGCCGCGTCCGGGCCGGCCGCGCCGCCGGCGTCCCCGGCCTCGCCCTGCCGCGCGGGCGCCGACGGCTCCTCGGAGCCGTCCCGCCGGGCCAGCTCGGCCCGGAGGATGTCGATCCGCCCGTGCAGCATCCGCCGCAGGTACGACAGGTCGGCCTCCTCGCGCTGCGCGTCGCGGCGCAGCGCGCGCAGCGCCGCCAGGTCCGTCGTGCGCAGGTCGGGAGCGGGCGGGTCGGCGAGCGGACCGCGTGGCGCCGGCGGCCGCAACGGGCCCGTGGAGTCGGCCTTCAGCATGAGTTGGCCCTTCCTGCTGTGCGCCGACGAAGCGGCGGCCCTCGGTACGGTGGTGCCGGGCGCCGCGGGAACCCGCGGTTGCACGGTGCCGGATCTCTCTCCAGCGCCGGATCTGTTCATACCTGTCGTCCCTTTCGGGCGTGCCGCACGCCCCTCCCGGCTTCGATGCTGCCATCTGCCTCTGGCACACCGCATCGAGTCTGCACCCGAACGGCCGTCGCAACAGTTGTGCGAGCCCGCCGACCGGGCGCACGGCGGCCGTCCGCCGCACGCTGTCACCCGTGTGAGGGACGCCCGCCGCGACCCGCCACAATGAACGGCATGCGAGCAGTGGCCCAGCGGGTGAGCGAAGCGAAGGTCGTCGTCGACGGGGAGACCGTCGGCGCCATCCAGGGACCGGGGCTGTGCGTCCTGGTCGGTGTGACGCACGACGACACCAAGGAGAAGGCGGCCGCGCTCGCCCGCAAGCTGTGGAGCCTGCGCGTCCTGCCCGAGGAGCGGTCCTGCTCCGACATCGACGCGCCCCTGCTCGTGGTGAGCCAGTTCACGCTTTACGGTGACGCGCGCAAGGGCCGCCGCCCCACCTGGAACGCGGCCGCCCCCGGCCCGGTCGCCGAGCCCCTCGTCGACGAGGTGGTCGGTCAGCTCCGCGGGCTCGGGGCGACCGTCGCCACCGGCGTCTTCGGCGCCGACATGAAGCTGTCCCTGACGAACGACGGTCCCTTCACGGTCGTCCTGGACCTGTGACCGCCGGGCCCACGCCCGCGCGGGCTACGGCTACGGCTACGGCTACGGCGCGACCACGGTCTCCTGTGCCGCCGCCGTCGACTCGTCGGCGATCAGCGTCGCGTTCTCCGGGGTGTTCCGCTTCACCAGGGCGAGGGCGATGGGGCCGAGTTCCCAGTGGCGGGCCGACGAGGTGATGAACCCGACCGCGCGGCCCTCGGCACTGTCGCCGCCCTCCGCGGCGACGCGGACGGGGGCGCCGTGGGCCGGCAGCCGCACCTCGCTGCCGTCGAGGTGGAGGAAGACGAGGCGGCGCGGCGGCCGTCCGAGGTTGTGCACGCGGGCCACCGTCTCCTGGCCGCGGTAGCACCCCTTGTGCAGGTGCACCGCGCTCTCCAGCCAGCCCAGCTCGTGCGGGATCGTCCGGTGGTCGGTCTCCAGGCCGAGCCGCGGCCGGTGCGCCTCGATCCGCAGTGCCTCGTGGGCGAGCACGCCCGCCGCGGGCCCGGCGCCGGCTGTGAAGCCCTCCAGCTGGTCGCGCGGCACGAACACGTCGCGGCCGTAGGAGGTCTCGCGCACCGCCCACTCGACGGGGACCTGGGTGATCGACCCGGCGGGCAGGTGCACGACCGCGTACTGGTCGGTCGCGTCGGCGGCCTCCACCCGGTAGAAGAACTTCATGCTCTCCAGGTAGGCCAGCAGCGCGTCCTGGGTGCCCGGCTCGACGTGTATCCACGTGCTGGAGCCGTCGTCGACCAGGTACAGGGCGTGCTCGATGTGGCCGTGCGCGGAGAGGATCAGCGCCTCGGTGGCCTGGCGCGGCGGGAGCTGCTCGACGTGCTGGGTGAGCAGCAGGTGCAGCCAGGACAGCCGGTCCGCCCCGCTGACGGTCACGACTCCGCGGTGCGACAGGTCCACGAAACCGGATCCGTCCGCGAGCGCGCGCTGCTCGCGGAACAGGTCGCCGTAATGGGCGGCGACGCCTTCGTCAGGGCCTTCTGCGGGGACGGCGCCGGGCAGCGACAGCAAAGGGCTCTTGTTCATGTCAGCAAGCGTACGGCGCCGGCCGTCGGACGCGTCCTTGCGGGCGACGGCCCCACGACGGGCCCTACCCGTCGGAGGCGTCCTTGCGGGTGCACTCCCGGCAGCGACCGAAGATCGCGAAGTGCTTCATGTCCGTCTCGAAGCCGAACTTCGCCCGCAGCTCGTCCTTGAGCGGGCCGGCCAGGGCGACGTCGGCCTCGGTGACCCGCTCGCAGTCGCGGCAGACCAGGTGCATGTGGTCGTAGCGGTCGGCGAGGTGGTAACTGGGCGCGCCGTGCCCGAGGTGGGCGTGGTTGACCAGGCCGAGTTCCTCCAGCAGCTCCAGGGTCCGGTAGACCGTGGAGATGTTGATCCCGGAGGCGGTCTTGCGCACCTCGCACAGGATGCCCTCGGGCGTCGCGTGGTCGAGGGTGTCGACGGCTTCCAGGACCAGCTCGCGCTGCGGTGTCAGCCGGTACCCGCGCTGCCGCAGATCGCTCTTCCAGTCGGTGCTCGCCACTCGCCCAGTGTAGGGACGCCTACTTGAAGAAGGCGATCCCGTCGTCCGGGAGGTCCTTCAGATCGGCGGCCCACTCCTTGGGGTCCACCACCTTCTTCAGGTGCGCGGACATGTACGCGCGCAGCGGCACCTCGGGGGTGGCCTTCTCGCCGACCCACATCAGGTCGCTGTTGACGTACCCGTACAGCCGCTTGCCGCCGCTGTACTCGGGGGCGACCGGCAGCCGCGCCACCGCGTCCGTGACCAGGTCGATCTGCGGCTTGCCCTCGGCCAGCTCGCCGGTCCAGATCTCCACCACGCCCTCGTCGCGGGTGGTGGTCACGTCGACCTTGCGCTCGGCGTCGATCCGCCAGTAGCCGGTCTCCGACTCCAGCGGCCGGACCTTGCGGCCTTCCTCGTCCAGCACCCAGGTGTGCGAGGTGTACTCCAGGAACGGCCGGCCGTCGTGGGTGAAGGAGACCTCCTGGCCGAAGTTGCACTTCTCGGCGCCCGGGAAGTCGTGCACGCCCGCGCCCGTCCAGCGACCGAGCAGGAACGCCAGGGGCACCAGGTCGGGGTGCAGGTCGGAGGGGATCTCGATCATGTCAGCGCTGACCCTGGTACAGCTTCTTGACCGCGTAGAGCGCGAACGCCGCGACGCCCAGGCAGACCAGGACGAGCAGGGCGTCGAAGTAGTACTGGATTTCCACGGACGGGCTCCTCGGGCGGCAGACGGTGCGGGACCGCGCACGGGTACGGCACGGGCCGTACCGAAGTCTAGTGCGCGGCCCCGCCGCGGTCGCGACCAGGCCGTCCGCCGTGCGGCTCAGCCCAGCAGCTGGGCCTGCAGCCGCACCGTCTGGTCGAACGGCACCTCGGCCACCGAGCCCTTCCGGGTCTGCACCACCAGGGCCAGGGTGTCGCCCGAGGAGAGGTACGCGTACCGGGCGGCGGTGGCCCCGTAGGGCTTCGTCTCCTTCATGGCCAGCGCGTTGATGTCCGCCGGGATCACCGTGGACTCCACCGTGGGGTCGCTGACGACGTCGAGGGCGCCGCTGATCGCGGCGCTCGACATGTCGTCGAAGAAGGCGGCGCGGTAGGGCGCGGTGAGGAACTGGGCCAGGTAGACCTCGGTCCTGGTGCCGTCGGGCATGGTCCAGGCACGGGCGGCGATGTGCCGCAGCCCGTCGTCCCGGCCGGCCAGGCCGGCGTTCTTCGCGAGGTCGGGGAGGCCGAAGTCGTACCGCTTCAGGTAGGTCGCGTACGGCAGCCATCCCGTCGGGCCGGGGAACGAGTGGTCCGACACCGCCTGCTCCGGCAGCGGGAGCAGCAGCGACCGCAGGTCGGCGTAGTGCACGCCGGCCGTGTTGGCCGTGGCCAGCGGGCGCGGCTCGCCCGCGGGCAGCTTGGGCAGCGCGAGCGGCGGGTACGCCCACCGGCCGTCAGCGGGGGTCTTCAGCCCGGGGATCCTCGTCCGCTCCGGCCGTGTCACGGCGTACGTCGCCGCGCCGCCGAGCACGGCGAACACCAGCACGGCGGCGGTCCAGCGGGCGGCGGCGCGCAGCCTGCGCCGGGCCGGCCGGGGCGGTGGCGGCGCGTCCAGCTGCGCCACCGGAATACCGCCGGGGTACGCCTCGGGTCCCGGCACGTGCCAGTCCGCCGGCTCCGCGAGCGGGGCGGCGGGAAGGGGCGGGGCGGGAGGCGCCGCGGGGGCGGGCCGGACGGGATCCACGGGTGGAACCGGATCTGCGGGCGCCTGGGGTGTCGTGTCGGTCATCAGACTGCCTCTCCGGGGTCCTTGATCCGGTCGAGCTGCCTGCTCAGCAGCCCCGCCGCCGTGGTCTTGTCCAGAGGCCGGGTGCCTTCGACCGTCATCGTCACCATCAGGTCGCCCTCGGTGGCCTGGCAGGTCATCGTGTCGAGCTTGTCGCCCGGCTCGGCGGGCGGCAGCACGCAGGTGGCCTTCGGGTAGCCCTTGACCTTCGGACCGGTGCGGAAGACGCCCATCGCCTTGGTGAAGGCGCTGAAGTAGTCGGTCTGGGCCCGCGCCGCCTCCTTGTTCTTCATCTGCACGATCCGGATCTGGACCACGAGCTCCCCGGCAGCCTCGGTGTACGTGCGCATGCCCGCGCCCTCGATGTGGAGGTCGTCCACGGCCGCGCCCACCGTCTTGCGCTCCTTGGCGGACATGCCCTTCTCGTCGCCCAGCACCAGCGCCCGCGCCTGCTCGGCGTCCAGCGTGACGTCGTTGCCGTACTGGTCCACGTCGGGGCCGGGTGAGTACCCGGTGGGGATCGGCAGCAGCATCAGCCGCAGGCTGCCGTAGTGACTGCCGCCGGACTTCGCGCCGAACGCCTTGGTGGCGGTCGGCGTCGGCGAGGTCCACGGGGCGGCAGCGGGCTTCGCGTCCGTCCCGCCGTCCTTGTCGTGCAGCACCGCGTAGCCGACGCCGCCGCCGGCGACGACGGCGACCAGCGCGGCGGCCAGGCCGAGCGCGAGGCCGCGCCGGGACCGCGGGGCAACCGGCGGGGCCGGCTCCGCCGGGAAGCCCGGGAAGCCCGGGTAGGCGGGGTACGCAGGGTGCTCCGTGCCCGCGCCGTGCGCGTCGACCGGGAGGGCCGGCGGGGCGGGCGGGGCGGGCGGGAGCGGCGGCGCGACGTCCGGCTCGGCGGGCGGGCCCGACGCGGCCGGCCGGGGGGTCTCGTCGGTCACAGCCGCTCCAGTTGCTTCTCGAGGATCGCCTGGGCCGTCCCGGCCTTCACCGGGTGCAGGGAGTCCACGTAGACCTCGACGTAGATGTTGCCGACCTGCGCGATACCGCGGCCCTGGTAATCGGGCAGGTAGCCCGCCTCCGTGTGCGGTCGGGTCGAACCCCAGACCGTGCCGTGCGTCACGTCGGTGAGGTCGTGCCGGTGGCCGATCCCCTGCACGTCGTTGTCGGCGTTCCGCTCGTCCTCGAAGAACTGCTTCGCGTTGGCGTAGGTGTCGTCGCGGAACTGGGTCAGGGCGACCTGGTAGTAGGTGTGGTGCTTGTCCGTCCAGGCCGCTTCGACGCTGCGCTGGAAGGAGTCGCCGGCCAGGTCGGTGAAGATCCCGGCGGGCTGGGTGTACTCCTCGGCGTAGTCCAGCAGCGAGTTCCAGTCCCGCTCCTCCTCCTTGTCGCCCTTGGGCGTCGGGACGAGCAGCTTGAGCAGGTCGCTCCGGAAGACCACCCCGCCGTCCTGATCGGCCGTCAGCTTCGGTGCCGCCGGGCCGGCTCCCTTCGGCTGGGCCAGCACCGGTCCGGTGAGCGGCGGCAGCGGCGTCGGCCTGCGCTGCTGCTGGATGTGGTAGCCGAGGCCGCCGCCGGCGAGCACGCCGAGCACCGCGGCGGCGGCGATCAGCAGCGTGGTCCTGCCCCGGCGCCGCGGCCGGTACGGCGCGGGTTCGGGTACGGCGTCCGCTGCCGGTGCGGGTTGCGGTTCGGGCTCGGCTGCCAACTCCGGCTCGGTCTCCCGTTCCGGCTCGGGTTCAGGTACCGGAACGGCATCCGGTTCCTGAACGTCATCCGGTTCCGGAACCGGGTCCGGTCTCCGGGCAGGGGTGTCTTCGGACAAGGGGTCACTCACTCCAAGGAAGGTGAACGGGTCGGCGAGCGCGGGTCAGTGACCCGTCTTCAGCCTCTGGTACTGCGCGTCGAGCAGGTGTTGCAGCAGCGTGTGGGAGGGCGTCCGCCCGCCGGTCACGGAGACCGTGATCTGCACGTCGCCCTGGTAGGAGATCGCCAGCAGCGTGTCCGAGGACTCCGCGGAGCCCGACGACAGGTCGTAGCCGCGGGCCGGGTAACTCCCCTGCAGCGGAAGGGTGGTGGCCTGGTAGGAGGAGGCGGAGTAGTACGCGGCCGCCTGGCTCGGCCCGTGCAGGCGGACCAGTTCGACGGTCACCTCGGACACGCCGTCGGCCGTCAGGTAGGTACGCGAGGCCGCCGATCGGAAGCCGTACGTGGTCAGGGCCCGTTGGGCCTGGCTCTCGTCGGCGGAACCCGCGGCCACGTCGGCGGCGGTGTCCGCGCTGCCGGCCGGGTCGCCGTAGACGTCGGCCTGCTCGGGCGGAGGGATCAGGAAGTACCGCAGATCGCCGGTGTGCACACCGTGCGCGACCCGGCCGGCGGCCTTCCCGGCCGCCGGGGACGGGGACGCGGCGGACCCCGGCCCGGACGGTTCGGCGGTTGCGGTCGGCGCGTCCGAACGCGGGGCCGGCGCCGTGGCCGACGGCGTCGCGGCGGCGTCCGCGCCACCCGAGGGCGAGCCGAACGCGATCACCGCGCCGGCTGCCAGCGCCGCCAGCGCGACCAGTCCGGTCACGGCGACGGCAAGTCCCCCACGACGGCGTCCGCCGTCCACGTCTCCCACTTCCAGCCCCCCCGGGCACAACCTGTGTACACGCGATCGATCCGCGCGGACCTGCTTTATATCACCGCTTAGGGTGTTCGTATGACGAATAAACTCGTGATCAAGGTGACGGCGGGGGCGGACGCGCCGGAGCGGTGCTCGCAGGCGTTCACCGTCGCCGCGATCGCTGTGGCCAGCGGCGTGGACGTGTCCTTGTGGCTGACCGGTGAGTCCGCGTGGTTCGCGCTGCCCGGGCGGGCCGCGGAGTTCGAACTCCCGCACTCCGCACCGCTGCCCGAGCTGCTCGACGCGGTGCTGGCCGGCGGCGGCGTCACCCTGTGCACGCAGTGCGCGGCCCGCCGCGACATCACCGAGCACGACGTCATCGATGGCGTACGGATCGCGGGCGCGCAGGTGTTCGTCAGTGAGATCACCAAGGACGGTGTGCAGGCGCTCGTCTACTGACCGTCGCACGCGGCCGGTTGCCGCCCGTGGCGACGCGTGGCCGTCCGTGCCCGGCCGTCCGGACGCCTGGGTGCCGGCGCTGAGCGGCAGGGAGAAGGCGGCACGCAGCAAGGAGGCGCGGAAGGTCGGTCAGTCGCGGCGGTTCCTGCGGTGGCCCTGGTCGAGTTCCGCCCACCAGGCGTCGGACTGCGGATCGCCGCAGCTGCCCTTCGCCCGCTTGTCCGGCTCCGGTGCGGCCTCCTCGGCCTTGCGTTCAGCCTCTCCCGAACCCGGGTCCTTCTCGTCCCACCACCGGTCCTCCGGGCCCTTCCGGTTCGCCACGATCGCCGCGAACGGCGGGATGACCATCGCGAACAGGCACATCCCGATCGCTGCCGGCACCGACCACAGGCGCACGACAGACCACGCCAGGACGAAGAACACTACGCAAGTGCCCATCATGGCGAAGTACCAGTGACGACGACGCGCGTACACACTTCAAGGGTAGGTCGGCCCACCGGGAATGGCACCCGACAGGGTGATGCCGCCGCAGCCCGGCGGGAAGCACGGACGGGCCGCACCCCCTTGCGCGGGGTGCGGCCCGTCCGGGTCCTCGGTGCCGGCTCAGACGGCGATGGCGACCTCGGCGGCGGCGCCCTGCTGGGCCACCACCGTGCGGTCGACCGTGGCGCCCGGGACGAGGGCACGCAGCGTCCAGGTACCGGGAGCCGCGAAGAAGCGGAACTGGCCGGTGGCCGAGGTCGGCACCTCGGCGGTGAACTCGCCGCCACCGTCCAGCAACCGCACGTAACCGCTGACCGGCTCGCCGTCGCGGGTCACCGACCCCTGGATGATCGTCTCTTTCGCCACGTCAACTCCTGCCAGGTCAGGGCCGCCGGTCTTCGCTCCACACATAAGGATCAGTCCTCGCCTCGTCTTGGTCGTGCCCGGTTTCAGTTCGTGCCGAGCTCGATCGGCACGCCGACGAGGGACCCGTACTCGGTCCACGAACCGTCGTAGTTCTTGACGTTGTGCACGCCCAGCAGCTCGTGCAGCACGAACCAGGTGAGCGCGGAGCGCTCGCCGATCCGGCAGTACGCGATGGTGTCCTTGGCGAGGTCGACCTGCTCGTCGGCGTAGAGCTCCTTCAGCTCGTCGTCCGACTTGAAGGTGCCGTCGTCGTTGGCGTTCTTCGACCACGGGATGTTGCGGGCGCTCGGCACGTGGCCGGGACGCTGCGACTGCTCCTGCGGCAGGTGCGCCGGGGCGAGCAGCTTCCCGGAGAACTCGTCGGGCGAGCGCACGTCGACCAGGTTCTGCGCGCCGATCGCGGCCACCACGTCGTCGCGGAAGGCGCGGATCGAGGCGTCCTGGGCCTTGGCGTGGTACGAGGTCGTGGCGCGCACCGGCACCTCGTCGACCAGCTCGCGGGCGTCCAGCTCCCACTTCTTGCGGCCGCCGTCGAGCAGCTTCACCGCGTCGTGGCCGTAGAGCTTGAAGTACCAGTAGGCGTACGACGCGAACCAGTTGTTGTTGCCGCCGTACAGCACCACGGTGTTGTCGTTGGCGATGCCCTTGGCCGACAGCAGCGCCTCGAACCCGGCCTGGTCGACGAAGTCACGGCGCACCGGGTCCTGGAGGTCGGTCTTCCAGTCGATGCGGACCGCGTTCTTGATGTGGTTCTTCTCGTAGGCGGAGGTGTCCTCGTCCACCTCCACGATGACCACGGTGGGGTCGTCGATGTGGGCCTCGACCCAGTCGGCGTCCACCAGGACTTCACTGCGGCTCATGCTGTTCTCCTCCGGGGCAGTACGGAATGCGCGGTGGCGCGGTTGCTTGCGTCGAAGCGCGAAGGCGCGTCGGGAGTGCCTTGCGGCAGGTGGGAGGCGGGCAGGCCGGCTGCGCGGCGGCTGTGCGGCTACTGCGGCACAGCAGGCGGGCGCCCTTCAGGAAAGTCGACAGAGCATGGCGGCCACGCGGCACAGGTCCACTGCCCGCCGCTTTGTGAGGTCCGCCTGTCGCTTCATGAGTACCGATCGTAGGGAAATACCGCGCGAAGTGTCACCGGCGTGTCGAATAGTGAGACCGTATTGTCCGCATGCCGGGACAACGCTCGAGAGGGGCCGCGCGGCACCCCTCGTGACCCCTCGCGCGTGCGTTCGAGCGCCGCGGGCGGGGTACCGGGAGCGGTCGAGGACCGACCGCGGTGGACTGCGGTGTCTCAGCCCGCGAGAACCACGCCGGTCCCGCCGAAGGTGATGGTGATGCCGTCCGGGCCGGTCACCACGTCGGTCAGGCCCAGGCCCTGGGGCAGGTGGGTGAGCTGGGGGGTGAAGTCGATCTGATTGCGGAGCTTGGCCTCCAGGCCGAGCGCGGTGAACGCCTTCGGCAGCCCGTCGGCGTGCAGCTGGATCGTGTTCCGGGGGCTGCCGTCCTTGGGGTCCGCGACGGTGACCTTGCTGAGCACGCTGAGGTGAGTGCCCAGGTAGGAGCCGGTGATGCGGACGGTGTCCTTGGCGCCCCCGCCGGGGTAGGACACGGTGATCCCCTGGGGCGCGGCCTTCGTCAGCTCCGCGTAGCTGATCTTCGCGGTGCCGGTGGCGCGGGCGGCCTTGGCCTGGCTGTAGCCGTTGGAGAGCTTCACGTCGTACAGGTCGGCGTGGAAGTCCTCGACCTGGACGGTCTGGCCGCCGCTGGACGCCGAGACGCCGTCCGCGTTGATCGAGACATGGTCCAGCTTGCGGGAGACGGCCTGGGTGAGGAACGGGAAGCCCTTGATCGACACCTTGGGCTTGTCGGTCAGACCCTCCGACGTCTGGGCCTGGTCGGCGGCCTTGTTCTGCGCGACGTACACGCCGAGCCGGTCGAGGCCGACGAAGAGAGCGCCGAGCACCAGCACCACGATCAGGGTTATTCGTGCCGCTCGCATAGGTTTCTCCCCCGGCTGTTGACCGTTCTACCGTTCGACTCGTCCGCAACGCCTGACGGACGGCGGGGCCCGAACGGTTCCCGCCGGGCGGATCATTTATCTCACGGTGATGATCAGGTCAGCGCGACGCCCAGGGCATAGACGACCGGGGCCGCCGCCGTCAGCGGCAGCGCGACGCCGGCGGTGAAGTGCACGAACCGGGACGGCCAGTCGTAGCTGGCCACCCGCAGGCCGATCAGCGCGCAGGCCCCCGCGGCGGCGGCGAGTAGCACCGCGTGGCCGCTGCCGAAGCCGGTGGCCGGGCCGGTGAGGGCCCCGGTCACGGCGGCGACGACGAGCGCGGCGACCAGCGAGACCGGCTCCCCTCCGGGCAGCCGCACCGCCCGTACCAGCGTCGCGGCGGCCACCGCGATCGTGCCGACGACGACCGGGTCGGTCCCCGCGTGCGAGGTCGCCGTGACGAGGTAGCCGGTCGCCACCACGGTGAGCAGCGTCGACGCGGAGGTGGCGGTGAGCGACGCGAGGCGCTCGTCGGCCGAGCCGTGGTGGCGCAGCTGGAGCACCAGGACGAGCAGCAGCCACACCCCCAGGGTGCCGAGCAGTGCGACCGGGCCGTGGCCACCGCTGACCGCGAGCACCGCGATGTCGGCGGTGACGCCGGACAGGAAGGCCAGCACGATGCCCTGCCGGGCGGGCCACATGCCGTTCAGCCGGAACCAGCCGGCCGCGGTCACCGCCTGGAGCAGCACCAGCACCACCGCCAGGCCGGGTCGGCCGACCGCCGCCCCGCCCGCGAGGAGCAGGCCGAGCGCCGCGGTCAGCCCGGCGGGCTGGATGCCGGGCGGGATGATCGGCGAGCCGGTCCGGTGCGCCGCGCCGGCCGCTTCCTCCTCCAGCTCGACCACCGGAAGCGCGGCGGTCCGCTCGAGCACGGTCTCCGGCTCGGGGCCGGAGTACGCGGGGCCGGGCGCGTGGCCGCCGGGAACCTGTCCCGGGGCGTGCCGGGGTGCGGGCGACGGCTGGCGTCCGTAGCCGGAGCCGACGCCGGCGTCCTGGCCCGGTGCGTATCCGGGCGCGCCGCCGGGCGTGGTGCCCCAGGCCGGGGCGGGAGCCGGCGCCGCCGCCCAGGAGTCGGTGGCCGGCGCGGCGCCGTGCGGCTGCCGCGCGGGGTCCTGCCCGCCCCAGGTGCCGCCGCCCGCGGACGCCCCGAACCCGGTGCCGGGATCGACGTCGGAGGGCAGGTGCGTGGTGAGCGGCTCGGGGACGTACGTGGTCCCGTCGGCGGAGCCGTGGCCGTACGCCTGCTGCGTGCCGCCGTACGCATCGGCGCTCGCGGCGTGGGCCGAGGGATCGGGCTGCTGCGGCTGCGCGAAGCCGTCCTGTGCGTATCCGCCCTGGACGTATGCCCCGTGGTCGTACCCGCCCTGGAATCCGCCCTGGTCCTGGCCGGGCTGCGGGTAGCCGTGCTGGTCGTAGCCGCCCTGGGCGTGGCCGCCTTGCGGGGCGTACCCGGCGTACCCGTCATACCCGTCGGCGGCTCCGGCCTGCCGGTAGCCCTCCTGCGGGTAGCCGCCGGGAGCGGGGTCGGGTGCCGGGGCGCCGCCCCAGCCGCCGGGCGCGGGCGGCGGGTAGCCGTACGACGAGCCGTGGCCGTCGGCCGCCGGACCGGGGTGGCCCTCGACCGGGAAGCCGTCGGCGCCCTGGGCACCGGGAGTGCCGGGGGCGCCGTGCGGGTGGTCCGGGTGGGGGCCGCCGTAGGGCCCGTCGGACGTGGGGAAATCGTTCATCTCATCCTCCGGCGAACGGCGGAAGGACCTCCACCGTGCCGCCGTCTGGCAGGGGGACCGCGGAGTGGTCGCGGGTGCCGACGGGCGTGCCGTCGACCAGGAAGGAGCAGCGCCGCAGCACCCGGGCGAACTCCGGTTCGCGTGCGTGCCGTTCGCGGGCCGCGGCCAGGGCGTCGGCGAGGGTGGCCGCGCGGTACGGCTCCTCCGCCGTGCCCGCGGCGGCCTTCGCGGCGGCCCAGTAGCGGATGGTGCCCGCCGCGGGCGCCACCGCCGTCTCAGGTGCTGCCATCGCTCCCGTCCTCATGTCAGTACGTCGTGCGGGTCCATCATGGCCCGTCCGCGTCAGCTCGCGGGAAAGCGGGCGGTCAGCCACGCGCCGATCCGGTCCAGCAACTCCGGCTCCGCGGCGTTCTCCGCGTGGCCGAAGCCTGGCTCGATCCACAGCTCGGCGCCGCCCGGCCCGGCCGCCTCGGCCAGCGAACGCGGATGGTCCAGGGGGAAGAACGCGTCGCGGTCGCCGTGCACCACCAGCAGCGGCGTCGGCGGGATCAGCGGCACCGCCTGCACCGGGGAGAGCGGCACCGGGTCCCAGCCCCGGGTGTGGATGCGGGTGTGCAGCCCGTAGCGGGAGACCAGCCGCCCCACGGGCCTGGTCACCACCCAGTGCAGCCGCCGCATCGGCGGGGTGCCGCGGTAGTACCAGCGGGCGGGCGAGCTGACCGAGACGACGGCGTCCACGCCGACCAGCGCGGCGTGCCGCAGCACCACCGACCCGCCCATCGAGAAGCCGACCGTGGCGACCTTCTCGTATCCCAGCCGCCGCGCCCACCCCACCGCGGCCTCCAGGTCGAGCACCTCGCGGTCGCCGACCGTGGAGCGGCCACCGGAACCGCCGTGGCCGCGGAAGGAGAAGGTGACCACGCCGCCGTAGGCCGCCAGCCGCCCCGCGGCGCGGCGCAGCGCGGGCCGCTCCAGGGCGCCGGTGAAGCCGTGCGCGACGACGATCGCGAGTCGGCCGGAACCGGACGGCCCGGGAGCGTGCTCGGCCTCCACGGGCACCTGGTCGGAGGTCAACAGGACCGTGCGCCGAACACCCGAAGTGATCACCGAAACACGCGAATGGCTGTCAGTGGTCTCGGCAGGGCTTTCCATGTGGGCTATTGTTCCCTGGAAGAGGACCTGGGCAATGTCGCCCCCGGGTCCTTTCGTGCTTTCCGGCACGCGCAGCGCCTCGCACGGGATCGAGGAGGGATCGGTTTTGAGACAGGTCGGCAGACGCGTCCTGACCTCGCCGCTCCCGTCCCCGCAGGTGTACCGCGGCCGGACGACGACCTACGGGAGCACCCGGTGAGTTCTCTCCTGCTGCTGACCAACGCCCTCCAACCCTCCACCGAGGTGCTGCCCGCCCTCGGTCTCCTGCTGCACAGCGTGCGCGTGGCACCGGCCGAGGGCCCGGCCCTCGTCGACACCCCCGGTGCGGACGTGATCCTCATCGACGGCCGGCGGGACCTGCCGCAGGTGCGCAGCCTGTGCCAGCTGCTGCGTTCCACCGGCCCCGGCTGCCCGCTGATGCTGGTGGTCACCGAGGGGGGCCTGGCCGCGGTCACCGCGGACTGGGGCATCGACGACGTGCTGCTCGACACGGCCGGCCCGGCCGAGGTCGAGGCGCGGCTGCGGCTGGCCATGGGCCGGCAGCAGATCACTGGCGACGACAGCCCGATGGAGATCCGCAACGGCGACCTCTCGGTCGACGAGGCCACGTACAGCGCGAAGCTCAAGGGGCGGGTGCTCGACCTGACCTTCAAGGAGTTCGAGCTGCTGAAGTACCTCGCGCAGCACCCCGGCCGGGTCTTCACCCGCGCCCAGCTCCTCCAGGAGGTGTGGGGGTACGACTACTTCGGCGGCACCCGCACCGTGGACGTGCACGTCAGGCGGCTGCGGGCGAAGCTCGGCGTGGAGCACGAGTCGCTGATCGGCACCGTGCGCAACGTCGGCTACCGGTTCGTCACCCCGGAGAAGCCGGAGAAGCCGGAGGGCGCCGCCAAGGGCGGGCGGACCGAGCCGGCCGGCACGGACGAGCCCGCCGACACGGAGGCCGATCGCGCCGGCAGCGGCCGGTATCCCTCGGAGCACTCCACCGACCGGTATGCGGACGGCCGCAGGTCAGCCGAGCAGACCGTCTGAACTTTTATATGACGGCAGGTTGGACACGCGTAGACTGCGCGTCGTGCCCAAGGTGACGCGTGACGATGTGGCCAGGCTGGCAGGGACCTCGACCGCGGTCGTCAGCTACGTCATCAACAACGGACCCCGGCCGGTCGCACCGGCCACCCGCGAGCGCGTGCTCGCGGCCATCAAGCAGCTCGGCTACCGCCCGGACCGTGTGGCCCAGGCGATGGCCAGCCGCCGCACGGACCTGATCGGCCTGATCGTGCCGGACGCGCGCCAGCCGTTCTTCGCGGAGATGGCACACGCCGTCGAACAGGCCGCGTCCGAGCGCGGCAAGATGGTGCTGGTCGGGAACTCCGACTACCTCGACGACCGCGAGGTGCACTACCTGCGGGCCTTCCTCGGCATGCGGGTGTCGGGCCTCATCCTGATCAGCCAGGGCCCGAGCGAGAACGCGGCCATAGAGATCGACGCCTGGGACGCCCGGGTGGTGCTGCTGCACGAGCGGCCCGAGGCGATCGACGACATCGCGGTGGTCACCGACGACATCGGCGGCGCCCAGCTCGCCACCCGGCACCTGCTGGAGCACGGCTACGACTACGTCGCGTGCCTCGGCGGCACCGAGGTCACCCCCGAGGTGGGCGACCCCGTCACCGACCACGTGGTCGGCTGGCGGCGGGCCATGCAGGAGGCCGGAAAGTCCACCGAGGGCCGGCTGTTCCAGGCCCCGTACAACCGGTACGACGCCTACACCGTCGCGCTCGACCTGCTCGCCGGTCCGGACCGGCCGCCGGCCATCTTCTGCGCGACCGACGACCAGGCGATCGGCGTGCTGCGGGCAGCCCGCGAGCTGCGGATCGACGTCCCCGGCAAACTGGCGGTGGCCGGCTTCGACGACGTCAAGGAGGCCGCGCTCGCCGACCCGCCGCTGACCACGGTGGCCTCCGACCGGCAGGCGATGGCGCGGGCCGCGGTGGACGCGGTGCTCGACGACTCGCTGCGGGTGCCCGGTTCGCGCCGCGAGCGGGTGCGGCAGTTCCCGTCCCGGCTGGTCGTCCGGGCTTCGTGCGGCTGCGGCTGAACCGCCGTACGGGGTAACGGCGTTCGGGCCGGATAAAGCGCGCGCCCGGCCGGCACCGATCTTCCTTATTTCGGGCATACCCACTTCTGTCGGGCTTCTCAGCGTGCACTCAGGAAGCTCTCATGAACCGAGCCCACAGTCATAGACATGACCAGCGAGAGCAACCTCCCCCAGAACTCCGCCTGGGAGGCAACCCCCGGCGGCGAACCCCAGTCTCCGCACGAGCGGCAGTCTCCGCACGAGCAGCAGTCCCCGCTCCGGCCCGACCCGCAGCCGTACCCGTACCCGGGCGCCCACCAGGACCCGTACGCGGTCGGCGAGCCCGGGCACACGGTGATCCAGGGTTCGGTGGTCCCCGCCCCGCCCGAGACGGCGACCGGCGGCGGCTACCCGCCGCCGCCCCCCTACCAGGCCGGTTACGCGGCCGCGGGCGCCTCGCCCGCACCGCACCGGCGGCGCAGGATGAGCCGTCCGTTCGCCCTCGCCGCGGCGGTGGCGCTGGCCGCGGGCGTGATCGGCGGCGGCGCGGGCGCCCTGATCGGGCACGCGACCGACCACTCGAGCAACAGCGTGACGGCGGCAGCCGCGGTCAACGCCTCGGCCGTCGACGGCAGCGTGGCCGGCGTGTACAAGGCGGTCAACCCCAGCGTCGTGGAGATCACCGCGACGCTGAGCGACGGCACCTCGACCGGCGCCGGCATCATCATCACCTCCAACGGCCAGATCGTCACGAACAACCACGTGATCTCGGGCGCCCAGAGCGTCTCCGTCACCTACAGCAGCGGCAAGAAGGCGTCCGCGTCGGTGGTCGGCACCGACGCCAAGAAGGACCTCGCGCTGATCAAGGTGAACGGCGCGAGCGGGCTGCCCGCGGCGGTCCTCGGCGACTCCTCCGGGCTCGCGGTCGGCGACCAGGTCGTCGCGATCGGCTCGCCCGAGGGCCTCAGCGACACCGTGACCAGCGGCATCGTCTCCGCGCTCAACCGCGACGTGACCGTGCCGGTCGAGGAGGAGCAGCAGCAGAGCCAGGATCAGGGCGGGCAGGGCTTCGGCGGCGGCAGCGGCGGCCTCGGTGGCGGCAGCGGCAGCGGTGGCAGCGACCAGTGGCCGTTCTCCTTCGGCGGCAACCAGTACAACGGGAGCACCGGCAGCTCCACCACCACGTACAAGGCGATCCAGACCGACGCCTCGCTCAACCCGGGCAACTCCGGCGGCGCGCTGATCAACATGAGCGGGCAGATCGTCGGCATCAACTCGGCGATGTACTCCGGCTCCTCCGACAGCAGCTCCAGCTCCGACGCGGGCAGCGTGGGCCTCGGCTTCGCCATCCCGATCAACACGGTCAAGTCCGACCTGTCCTACCTGCAGTCCGGTGGGGACCAGAAGTAGGGGGTGGCCGCCCCCGGAGAAGAAGTGCGGCTCCCTTCACGGAAGGACGGCGACGGCGTGCCGTCCTTCCGGGGGGACGTGCGAGGCTGGACACGTCACGGAAGGGTCTGCGAGGTAGGAAACGCATGAGCAACGGGGACAGCGGCGAGGCGCCCGCACGAGTTCTGATCGTGGACGACGAGCCGGCCGTGCGGGAGGCGCTGCGGCGCACCCTCGCGTTCGAGGGGTACGACACCGCGCTCGCGGCCGACGGCCTGGCCGCCCTGGAGCAGACGGAGAGCTACCGGCCGGACGCGATCGTGCTGGACGTGCTGATGCCGCGGATGGACGGCCTGACCACGGCGCGGCGGCTGCGGTCCACCGGCGTCACCACGCCGATCCTGATGCTGACCGCGCGGGACACCGTGGGCGACCGGGTCACCGGCCTGGACGCCGGCGCCGACGACTACCTCGTCAAACCGTTCGAGCTGGACGAGTTGCTCGCCCGGCTGCGCGCCCTGCTGCGCCGCAGTTCCTACGCGACCGCGCACGGCCAGGCCGACGACGAGGCGGCGCGCGCCCTGACCTTCGCCGACCTGCGGATGGACACCACCACCCGCGAGGTCACCCGGGCCGGCCGGCCGGTGGAACTGACCCGCACCGAGTACACGCTGCTGGAGCTGTTCCTGACCCACCCGCGCCAGGTGCTCACCCGGGAACAGATCCTCAAGTCCGTGTGGGGCTTCGACTTCGAGCCCTCCTCCAACTCGCTCGACGTGTACGTGATGTACCTGCGGCGCAAGACCGAGGCGGGCGGCATGCCGCGCGTGGTGCACACCGTGCGCGGCGTCGGCTACGTGCTGCGCGCCCCCGACGGCGGGCGCGCGTGAACCGCCTTCCCCTGCGCTCCCGGCTCACCATCCTCACGGCGGCCGCGGTGCTGGTCGCGGTGGCGCTGGCCGCGCTGGCGTGCTGGCTGATCACGCGGAACGAACTGAACTCGCAGCTGGACAAGTCCCTCAGCCAGGGCCTGGCGGACGCGAAGCAGCAGCTCCAGCGGGCCAGCCGGCTCCCGGGCTTCTCCTGCGAGTCGCAAGCGCTGGACAACGGCCAGTACAACATCAACCCGTCGAACGTGTCCGCGCAGATCGTCCTGCCCGACGGCAGGACCTGCCTGATCACCGGTACCAAGACGTTCACGACGACCCAGGCGGACCGCGAGGTCGCGACCGATCCGCGGCAGCACTCCGTGACGCACACCGTACACAGCAACGGCACGACGCTGCGGGTCTACACGGTGAACCCTGACGCCACCATCAGCATCGGGGGGCAGACCCAGCCGATCGCGCTGTCCGTCGCGCGCCCGCTGAGCGTCGTCACCGACCCGCTCACCACCCTCGCCTGGGTCCTGCTCGCGGTCACCGGGATCGGCGCCATCGGCGCGGCCAGCGCGGGCCTGCTCATCGCGCAGGCCGGGCTGCGGCCGGTGGACACCCTCACCCAGACCGTCGAGCACATCGCGCGCACCGAGGACCTGAACGTGCGCATTCCGGTCGAGGGGCAGGACGAGATCGCCCGGCTGTCCGCGTCGTTCAACTCGATGACCGCCGCGCTGGCGTCCTCCCGGGACCGGCAGCAGCAGCTCATCGCGGACGCGGGGCACGAGCTGCGCACGCCGCTGACCAGCCTGCGGACGAACATCGAGCTGCTGGAGCGCAGCGAGGCGACCGGGCGGGCGATCCCGCCGGACGACCGCCGGGCGCTGCTGGCGTCGGTGAAGGCGCAGATGACCGAGCTCGCGGCGCTGATCGGGGACCTCCAGGAGCTGTCCCGGCCGGACACCGGCCCGGCGCTCCAGGTGGTGGCGCTGCACGAGGTGACGGAGACCGCGCTGCGCCGGGCCCGGCTGCGCGGCCCCGACCTGGAGATCAGCGCCCACGTGGCGCCGTGGTACGTCCGCTCGGAGGCGGCGGGCCTGGAGCGGGCGATCGTGAACCTGATGGACAACGCGGTGAAGTTCTCCCCTCCCGGCGGCGAGATCGAGGTCCGGCTGCGCGGGGGGCTGCTCACCGTGCGGGACCACGGACCGGGCATCCCGGAGGAGGATCTGCCGCACGTCTTCGAGCGGTTCTGGCGCTCGCCGTCCGCGCGGTCGCTGCCGGGCAGCGGGCTCGGGCTGGCGATCGTGGCCCGTACCGCTCAGCAGGCCGGCGGCGAGGTCTCGCTCTCCCCGGCCCCGGGCGGCGGCACCCTGGCGGCGCTGCGGCTGCCGGGCGCGGCGACGGCCCCGCCGGAGACGCCCCCCGACATGCCGCCCACCGCACCGCCGCCGCCGGCCGCCTGAGGCGGCGGTCGACCGAGGCGGCGGGCCATCGGCGCCGGCCTGGGCGATCCCAGCAATCCGTCTCACCATACGAAATCTTCCGTCTCACTCCTCGGCGAGCCGACATAGTTGGGTGCACCACCTACCAAGGAGGTGCACCCATGCGCCGCTGGCTGATGCTGGCCCTGGGAACCGCGGCCCAGACGGCCGCCTGCGCGTTCGTCTACGGCATCCCGTACCTCGCCGACACCCTGCGCAGGCAGGAGCACCTGTCGCTGACCCAGGTCGGCCTGCTCGTCGCGGCGCCCACCACCGGACTGGTGCTCGCCCTCTACCTGTGGGGCGCGGCCGCCGACCGCTGGGGCGAGCGGGTGGTGATCGCCTGCGGCCTGGGGCTGGCGGCGGGCGCCCTCGCGCTGGCCGCATGGTTCGCGCACGGCATGCTCGCCCTGGGGTTGCTGCTGGTCGTGGCCGGCGCCGCCGGCGCCTCGGTGTACTCCGCCAGCGGCCGGCTGGTGATGGGATGGTTCGCCGCCCACGAGCGCGGCCTGGCGATGGGCATCCGGCAGACGTCGACCCCGCTGGGCATGGGCGTGGCCGCGCTGGCGATGCCGCCGCTGTCGGACGCGCACGGCCTGCCCGGCGCGATCGGCTTCCTCGCGGCGGCCTGCGGGGTGATCGCCGTGCTGATCGCGCTGTTCGCGGCCGACCCGGCCCGGACCGCGAAGGCGGCGGCGGAGCCCGCGCCGAACCCGTACCGCGGCTCCCGCGTGCTGTGGCGGATCCACGGGTCCGCGGCGCTGCTGGTGGTCCCGCAGTTCACCGCGGGGGCGTTCGCGCTGGTCCTGCTGGTGGACGTGCGCGGCTGGTCGTCGGTGCACGCCGGGCAGCTCATCGCCGTCGCCCAGGGCCTGGGCGCGGTCGCCCGCATCCTGGTCGGACGCTGGTCGGACGCGGTCGGCGAGCGGCTGCGCCCGATGCGGCAGCTCGCCGCGGTCACCGCCGCGGTGATCGGCGCGACCGCGCTGGCCACCGCCTTCCCCTCGCCGCTGACGCCGGTCCTGCTGGTCGTCGCGATCGCGATCTCGGCCAGCACCAACGGGCTGTCCTTCACCTCCACCGCGGAGCGCGCCGGCCCGGCCTGGTCCGGCCGCGCCCTGGGCGTGCACAACACCGGGCAGAACCTGACGGCCGCCGTGGTGCCCCCGGCGATGGCCGCGCTGATCTCGGCGACCGCCTACTGGCCGGGCTTCGTGCTGGCCGCGGCGATCGCCTGCGTCTCGGCCGCGATCATTCCGGTACGGCGGCCGGTGGCGGCGCCGGACGGCAGGGAGCCGGGTCGTACGATCAGGGCATGACCGACCGCCGCATCGAAACGCTGACCGACCTGCCCGCCGATGCCGCACGGGCCGTCCTCGACCTGATCGGGACGGCCGCCGAGGAGGACGGGCAAGCAGCCGTTTCGGAGCAGGGCAGGCTGCACGTCCGCAGGTCCGGGCGGGCCGGCGTACGGCACCTGCTGCTGTGGACGCCGGGACCGGACGGCTCCGCGGCCGAGGAGCTGACCGGCTACGGGCAGATCGACGGCACCGACCCGGTGGAGGCGCCGGCCGCGGAGTTCCTGGTGCACCCGGGCCGCCGCTCGCGCGGCCACGGGGAGGCGCTGGGCCGGGCCCTGCTCGACGCCACCGGCCAGCGGCTGCGGGTCTGGGCACACGGCGGCCACCCCCCGGCCCGGCACCTGTCCGAGCGGCTCGGCCTCAAGCTCTTCCGGGAGCTGCGGCAGATGCGCCGCCCGCTCGACCCGGAGCCGACCGGGCTCCCCGAGCCGCGGCTGCCCGACGGGATCACGGTCCGCACCTTCGTGCCCGGCCAGGACGAGGACGCCTGGCTGGGGCTCAACGCGGCTGCCTTCGCCCATCACCCCGAGCAGGGCAGCCTCACCCGCGGCGACCTCGACGACCGCATGGCCGAGCCCTGGTTCGACCCGGCCGGCTTCTTCCTCGCCTTCCGCGGGTCCACCCCGGCCGGCTTCCACTGGACCAAGGTGCACGCGGCGGAGCGGCTCGGCGAGGTCTACGTCGTCGGCGTCTCCCCCGGGGAGCAGGGCGGCGGGCTCGGCCGCGCCCTCACCTCCATCGGCCTCCGCCACCTCGCGCGCGACCGCGGCCTGCCCACGGCGATGCTCTACGTCGACGCCGACAACGTCCCCGCGGTCACCGTCTACGAACGCCTCGGCTTCACCACCCACGAGACCGACCTGATGTACCGCACCGAGAGCTGAGCGCACCCCTGCGTAACAACGGCTCCCCTCCGGCGTGCCCCGGGAGGACCCGCACGTACTCAGGGGCGCGGGGAACCGCGCGGGCAACCCACCACCGGCAGGTGGTCCCTCAACCGGGCAGAAAGGGGCACCCTGGGGAGTCAGGGGCACCCGGCTGGAAGCATCCCGCTTGCCTGACGGCAACGCTCTCTTTACCGGTCATTCAACCGCGCTTGCGAACATCGCGGGGTGCAGCCCGCTGCTTCGCCCCCCCACACCCCCGCCCGACCTGCCGAAACCCACAGGTACACGGGACAATGGAGCGGCGGCCGTCGGCCGCCGTACGGGGGCCGCCCCTGGGGCGGATGTGCCGGAACCGGAGGAGGGCTCGAAACCCATGGCCCAGACAAATCACCCGAATGTACCCGCGCAGGTCTCCCAGGCGGCGCAGGCCGGGGCGAGCTCGGGCGGGCCCACCGCGAACGGCACCTTCAGCTCCCCCGACGGCACCTTCCGGCCGCGCGTCGTGCCCGACCTCGATCCCGAACCGCCCGGCCTGGCGGAGGCCGGCGAGGAGTTCGGCGAGGAACTGCCGCAGGGCCGCTTCCTGGACCGCGAGCGCAGCTGGCTGGCGTTCAACGAGCGGGTCCTGGAACTCGCCGAGGACCCCTCCACCCCGCTGCTGGAGCGGGCGAACTTCCTGGCGATATTCGCGAGCAACCTCGACGAGTTCTTCATGGTCCGGGTGGCCGGCCTGAAGCGCCGGATGGCCACCGGTGTCGCCACCCGCTCCGCCTCCGGCCTGCAGCCGCGCGACGTGCTGGACCTGATCCTCACCCGTTCCCGCGAGCTCATGGCCCGGCACGCCGCCTGCTTCCAGAACGACGTCGGCCCGCAGCTGGCCGACGAGGGCATCCACGTCATCCGCTGGGGCGACCTCACCGGCCAGGAGCAGGCCCGGCTGGCCACCCTCTTCCGCAAGCAGATCTTCCCGGTGCTGACGCCGCTGGCGGTCGACCCGGCGCACCCCTTCCCGTACATCTCCGGCCTGTCACTGAACCTCGCGGTGGTGGTCCGCAACCCGGTCTCCGGGCACGAGCACTTCGCCCGGGTGAAGGTGCCGCCGATCCTGTCCCGGCTGCTGGAGGCGAGCCCGCAGCGGTACGTCCCGCTGGAGGACGTGATCGCCGCCCACCTCGACGAGCTGTTCCCGGGCATGGAGGTGCTGGACCACCACATGTTCCGGGTCACCCGCAACGAGGACCTCGAAGTCGAGGAGGACGACGCGGAGAACCTGCTCCAGGCCCTGGAGAAGGAGCTGATGCGGCGCCGCTTCGGCCCGCCGGTGCGGCTGGAGGTCGAGGAGTCGATCGCGCCCCGCGTGCTCGACCTGCTCGTCCACGAGCTGAAGATGAAGCACACCGAGGTCTACCCGCTGCCCGGACCGCTCGACCTCACCGGGCTGTTCGCCATCGCCGCGCTGGACCGCGAGGAGCTGAAGTTCCCGCCCTACGTCGCCGGCACCCACCGCGACCTGGCCGAGGTCGAGTCCGCCTCGCCGCCGGACATCTTCGCGGCGATGCGCGAGCGGGACGTCCTGCTGCACCACCCGTACGACTCGTTCTCCACCTCCGTGCAGTCCTTCCTCGACCAGGCCGCCGCCGACCCCGACGTCCTGGCCATCAAGCAGACCCTCTACCGCACCTCCGGCGACTCGCCGATCGTGGACGCGCTGATCGACGCGGCCGAGGCCGGCAAGCAGGTGCTGGTGCTGGTCGAGATCAAGGCGCGCTTCGACGAGCAGGCCAACATCAAGTGGGCCCGCAAGTTGGAGGAGGCCGGCTGCCACGTCGTCTACGGCCTGGTCGGCCTCAAGACGCACTGCAAGCTGTCGCTGGTGGTGCGGCAGGAGGGCGACACCCTGCGCCGCTACAGCCACGTCGGCACCGGCAACTACCACCCCAAGACGGCCCGGCTCTACGAGGACCTGGGCCTGCTCACCGCCGACCCGAAGGTCGGCGCTGACCTCTCGCACCTGTTCAACCGGCTGTCCGGCTACTCGCGCCGCGAGACCTACAACCGGCTGCTGGTCGCCCCCCGCAGCCTGCGCGACGGGCTGATCCAGCGCATCCTCGCCGAGATCGGCCACCACCGCGCCGGGCGTCCCGCCTACGTGCGGATGAAGCTCAACTCGATCGTCGACGAGGTGGTGATCGACGCGCTCTACCGCGCCTCCCAGGCCGGCGTGCCGGTCGACATCTGGGTGCGCGGGATATGCGCGGTCAGACCCGGTGTGGAGGGCCTGTCGGAGAACATCCGGGTGCGCAGCGTGCTCGGCCGGTTCCTCGAGCACTCCCGGGTCTTCATCTTCGGCAACGGCGGCGAGCCCGAGGTGTGGCTGGGCAGTGCCGACATGATGCACCGCAACCTCGACCGCCGGATCGAGGCGCTGGTACGGGTCGTCGACCCGGGCCACCGCGCCACCCTCAACGGCCTGCTGGAGACCGGGATGTCGGACGCCACGTCGTCCTGGCACCTGGCGGCCGACGGCGACTGGAGCCGGCACAGCACCGACTCCGACGGCCATCCGCTGCGCAACGTCCAGGAAATGCTCATCGACGCCCGGAGGCGCCGGCGTGGCCCGTCAGCAGCAACATAGCGACCTGCTCGCGCAGGAGATCCCCGGTCTGCCGGGCGACGGTAATCACACGGGGAGCATTGCGGTGGACGCCAGCACGGGGGCCGACGGCGGGAGCGCCGGCGCGGCGCTGTCGAACTACCTGCGCACGCAGGCGACCGCGTTCCTGCGCGGCATCGGCCTGCGCGGCGAGGACGAGACGGTGGCGGACTCGCTGCTGCGCGGCAGCGCCCGGCGGATCGCCGGCGTGCTGCACACCTACGGCGAGCTCACCGACGCCGGCTGGGCCGAGCCGATGCGGGCCGAACTGGGCTGGCTCGGCGCCACCCTCGGCCGCGAGCCGCAGTACACGGTCCGGCTCGGCCGCCTGCTGGACGCCCTGCGCCGCCTCTCGGAACTCACCCCGCCGGAGGACCCGGCGCCCGCGGCGGCGTTCCCGTCCCCGGCGGGCGGAGCGGCCGAGGCCGCCGGCCGGGACACGCTGCGCATCCCCGAGCCCGGCCCGGGCCCGGATTCGATGAAGGGTACGGCGCCGGGCGCGCCGACCGGCCCGGCCGGCGGCGACGCCACCGGCTCGGCTGCGGCGCGCGGCGCCGACCGGACGGCCGGGAGCGGCTTCGCAGCGGCGGCCGGCGGGCCCGGCCGGACGGCCACCTCGCGACCGGCCGCGGCGGGCGCCGCGGTCGCCACTCGCGGCGGGGGCGGAGCCCCGGCCGGCGCGCTGGCGGTCGGAGCGGCGCGGGCGGCCGCCCTGCTGGAGCGGCAGCTCACCCTGGCCCGGACCCGGGCGCACTCGGCGACGCTGCAGGCGATGGGCTCCGCCCGCTTCCACGCGCTCGCCGACTCCATCGCGGTGCTCGCTTCCGAGGTGCCGCTGACCGCGCGGGCCGCCGGGCCCGCCACCGCCGTACTGCCGCCACTGGCCGCGCAGGCACACGCCCGGCTCGCCGAGGCCGCGGGCACCCTGCCGCTGCGCCGGGCCGCACACCCGTACAACGCCGAGGCGGTGCAGGCGTCGCTCGGCGCCGACCTCACCGCCGACCTCCAGGACGCGCCCTGGCACCAGGTGCGCATCCTGCTGCGGCTGAGCCGGTACGCCGCGGAGGTGCCCGGTGCCGGCGGCCACGGCGACCCGCGGCTGGCCGAGGCCGCGCTGGTCCTCCAGCGGCACCACGAGGCGGCCGAGTCCGCCGCGGCGGTGTCCGCGGCCGCCCGTACCCCCCGGATCGCGCCGGCCACCGCCTACGCGCTGGGAGTGCTGCACGCCGACCAGCGGCACGAGGTGGAGGCCGCCCGGTTCGCCTTCTCCCGGTTGTGGCAGGCATGAGCACCACGGTCAGGGCGGCGGGCACCGTGCTGTGGCGACGCGCCACGTACGGCGCCGGGATCGAGATCGCGCTCATCCACCGGCCGCGGTACGACGACTGGAGCCTGCCCAAGGGCAAGTTGAAGCGGGGCGAGGAGCCCGCGGCGGCCGCGGTGCGCGAGACCCGCGAGGAGACCGGCGTGGAGTGCGTGCTCGGTACCCCGCTGCCGGCGTCGTACTACTGGACCTCCGGGCGCCCCAAGGAGGTCCGCTACTGGGCCGCCGAAGCGCCCGCCGCCCTCGCGCCCTTCTCCCCCAACGACGAGGTCGACCGGCTGGCCTGGCTCGGGCCGGTCGAGGCCCGGCGCCGCCTCACCCACGACCGGGACCGCGAGCTGATCGCCGCGCTGCTGCGCACCCTGGCGGGCTGACCCCGCTCCGCCCCACCGGCACGCGCCCGCGGACCGCGGCCGCAGCCACTCCCGTACCCGCCTCCCGTCCCGCCGGCCACCGGCCGCCGTCCCGCGCGCGCTGCCGCCCGTGGGGCCGCCGCGCGCGCTCATGCCCTGGTCACGTGCTCCCCGTGCACCCCAGGAAGCTCATACGAGCGACCTTCGAACACGGGGCCACCACACCGACGGACGAGGTTCACCTCGCGTTCACCCTCTTCCGCCGACCGCTTCACCTGATCTGCCTAATTTCGGCCTTACCGGTGAGCAGTACTGCGCCGGGTGGATGCAGAAAACCAAACCCTCTGCTTCGCCGTCCACCGGCGGGCTTTTGGAAGGAACACACGAAGGTGAAGCTTCAGCGTAAGAGCGGAATGCGGGCCCTGACCGTCGGCGCGGTCGCGATTACCGGCGCGCTGGTCCTGACCGCCTGCGGTTCGGACAACAACGACAGCAGCGACAAGACCTCCTCGTCGCCCAGCGGTTCGGCCAGCACCAGCTCCAACGCGTCGTCGATCTCCTGCGCCAAGGGACAGATCCTGTCCTCGGGTTCGACCGCCCAGCAGAACGCGATCGAGGCCTGGGTCAAGAACTACCAGCAGGCCTGCTCCGGCGCGACGATCAACTACAAGCCGTCGTCGTCCGGTCAGGGCATCATCGACTTCAACCAGGGCACGGACGCCTTCGCCGGTTCCGACTCCCCGCTCGCCCCCGACGAGACCGCCTCCTCCAAGAAGGTCTGCTCGGGCGGCGAGGGCATCAGCATCCCGATGGTCGGCGGCCCGATCGCCATCGGTTACAACCTGCCCGGCGTGAGCAACCTGGTGCTGGACGCGAAGACCCTGGCGAAGATCTTCAACTCGAAGATCACCACCTGGAACGACCCCGCGATCAAGGCGCTCAACCCGGGTGTGAACCTGCCGAGCACCAAGATCCAGAGCTTCCACCGCCAGGACGACTCCGGCACCACGGACAACCTCACCAAGTACCTCGGTGGCGCGGACAAGGCCGACTGGCCGTACCCGCACGCCAAGGCGTGGGCGGGCAAGGGCGGCCAGGCCGTCGCCCAGTCCTCCGGTGTGGCCTCGCAGGTCAAGCAGACCGAGGGCGCCATCGGCTACTTCGAGCTGTCCTACGCGACCGCCGACCAGATCCCCACCGTCAAGATCAACACCGGTGCCTCGGCGCCGGTCGAGGCCTCCAGCGCCAACGCCTCCCAGGGCATCGCCCAGGCCAAGATCGTCGGCACCGGCTCCGACCTGGCGCTGGACCTCAGCGCCGCGTACACCACCAAGGCGGACAACGCCTACCCGATCGTCCTGGTGACGTACGAGATCGCCTGCGACAAGGGCAACAAGTCCGACACCCTGCCGCTGACGAAGTCCTTCCTGAACTACATCGCCAGCACTGACGGCCAGGGCCAGCTCGCGAGCTCCGGCTACGCCCCGCTGCCGGACGCGATCGCCACGAAGGTCCGCTCCACCATCTCCGCCCTTTCCTGACCCATGTGGCGGGCCCCGCGGTCGGATCGTCCGACCACCGCGGGGCCCGCCGCACATCCGGTGCACCGCCGCCGGGGGACACCCCTCCCCCACCCCAGACCGGAGTTCCCATGACAACCACCGCACCGCCCCCCACCGCGCCCCCGCCGCACAAGGCGAAGACCGTGACCCGACCGGGCGACCGGATCTTCTCCGGCCTCTCCCGCGGCTCGGGCATCTTCGTCCTCGTGATCATGGGCGCCATCGCGCTCTTCCTGACCATCCGCGCGGTCAGCGCCATCTCCAAGGACCACGCGAACTTCTTCACCACCTTCGAGTGGAACGCGGCGCTCACCCCGCCGCAGTTCGGCATCGCGGTCCTCGCCTACGGCACCATCGTCAGCGCGGTGATCGCCATGGCCATCGCCGTGCCCATCGCGGTCGGCATCGCGCTGTTCATCACGCACTACGCGCCGCGCCGGCTCGGCGACGTGATCGCCTACGTCATCGACCTGCTCGCCGCGGTGCCCAGCATCATCTACGGCCTGTGGGGCGCGCTCTTCCTGGTGCCGCACCTGCAGGGCCTGAACCTCTGGCTCAACCACTACCTGGGCTGGACGGTCATCTTCCACAAGAGCGACCCGAACTCCACCCCGCGCTCGCTGTTCACCGTGGGCATCCTGCTGGCGATCATGATCCTGCCGATCATCACCAACGTCAGCCGCGAAGTGATCCGCCAGGTGCCGAAGATGCACGAGGAGGCGGCGCTCGCGCTCGGCGCGACCCGCTGGGAGGTCATCCGCATGTCGGTGCTCCCCTTCGCGCGCTCCGGCATCATCTCCGCCTCGATGCTCGGCCTGGGCCGCGCGCTCGGCGAGACCATGGCGGTGGCCACCGTGCTGTCCGCCGACTCGACGCTGTCCGCGCACCTGCTGGACCCGGGCGGCGGCACCTTCTCGCAGAACATCGTCGCCAAGTTCGGTGAGGCCACCAACTTCGGCCGGGACGCCCTGATCGCGTCCGGCCTGGTGCTGTTCGTCATCACGCTGCTGGTCAACGGAGCCGCCCGGCTGATCATCGCCCGGCGCAAGGAGTACTCGGGGGCCAACGCATGACGAACACCGCCGTGGACGCCACCGCGTCCGCCGCCCGCCCCGCCTCCCCGCGGCTGGCGACCCGCCGGCTGCCGCGCTGGACCCCCGCCGCCGTCGCGGGCGGGTCGATCGTGGTCGCCGTCGCCATCGGCGCCGGTGCGGACCTGCACAGCCACATCCAGTGGGGCCTGATCGCCCTGCTGCTCTTCGTGGGCGGCTCCTACGCGATCACCGCGCGGGTCGAGGGCCGCCGCCAGGCGAAGGACCGCGTCGCCACCAGCCTGATCTGGTCGGCGTTCATCCTGGCCGTCCTGCCGCTGTACTCGCTGATCGAGACGACGATCAAGCAGGGCGCCGGCGTGATCAACGGCACCTTCCTGACCCACTCGATGAAGAACGTGCTGACCATCGAGCCCGGCGGCGGTATCTACCACGCCATCATCGGCACCATCGAGCAGGTCGCCATCGCGGCGGCGATCGCCACCCCGATCGGCATCCTCACCGCGGTCTACCTGGTCGAGTACGGCCGGGGCTGGCTCGCCAAGGTCGTGACGTTCTTCGTCGACGTGATGACCGGCATCCCGTCGATCGTGGCCGGCCTGTTCATCCTGTCGCTGTGGTTCATCCTGCTGGACAAGGCACCGCAGTCCGGTTTCGCCGGCTCGCTGGCGCTGGCGATCCTGATGACCCCGATCGTGGTCCGCTCCACCGAGGAGATGCTCAAGCTCGTGCCCAACGAGCTGCGCGAGGCGTCCTTCGCGCTGGGCGTGCCGAAGTGGCGCACGATCACCAAGGTCGTCGTCCCCACCGCGATCGGCGGCATCACCACCGGCGTCATGCTCGCCCTGGCCCGCATCGCGGGCGAGAGCGCCCCGGTCGCCCTGCTGATCTACGGCGCCCAGTACATCAACAACAACCCCTTCAAGGGCCCGCAGGAATCGCTGCCGTACTACATCTACCAGCAGTACGTGGACGGCAACCCCGCGAGCTACGCCCGTGCCTGGGGCGCGGCCCTGGTCCTGATCGCCTTCGTGATGATCCTGAACCTCGTCGCCCGTCTCATCGCGCGCTGGAAGGCGCCGCAGCACTCAGGTCGCTGACGCGGCCATCAGCAGACCTAGCAGAAATGAAGTGATCCCCACCATGGCCAAGCGAATCGACGTCAGCGGCCTGTCCGCCTACTACGGCAGCCACAAGGCGATCGACGACATCTCGATGACCGTCGAGCCCGGCTCCGTGACCGCCTTCATCGGCCCGTCCGGCTGCGGCAAGTCCACCTTCCTGCGCACCCTGAACCGCATGCACGAGGTCACCCCCGGCGGCCGCGTCGAGGGCAAGGTGATGCTGGACGACGAGAACCTGTACGGCAGCGGGGTCGACCCGGTGACCGTGCGGCGCACCGTCGGCATGGTCTTCCAGCGCCCCAACCCGTTCCCCACCATGTCGATCTACGACAACGTGGCGGCGGGCCTGCGGCTCAACGGCATCCGGAGGAAGGGCGAGCTCGACACCATCGTCGAGAAGTCCCTGAAGGGCGCCAACCTCTGGAACGAGGTCAAGGACCGGCTGAACAAGCCCGGTTCGGGCCTGTCCGGCGGCCAGCAGCAGCGACTGTGCATCGCCCGCGCCATCGCGGTCGAGCCGGAGGTGCTGCTGATGGACGAGCCCTGCTCCGCGCTCGACCCGATCTCCACCCTCGCCATCGAGGACCTGATCGGTGAGCTGAAGGAGCGTTTCACCATCGTGATCGTCACCCACAACATGCAGCAGGCCGCGCGGGTCTCGGAGCGCACCGCGTTCTTCAACCTCGCCGCGGTCGGCCAGCCCGGCAAGCTGATCGAGATCGACGACACCGAGCGGATCTTCGCCAACCCGTCGGTCCAGGCCACCGAGGACTACATCTCCGGCCGTTTCGGCTGACCCCAGACCGCCGTGCGGTGCTGCATGGCGGTGCCACCGCAGGGCGCGAAAAGCCCCGGCTCCCCCCAAGGGAGCCGGGGCACTTTTGTGTCGCCGGGGCCGGATGGCCTGGAGGCCGGTGAGCCCGGAAGCCCAGAAGGCCGGAGGGTCAGCCGAAGACGAGCCGGACCAGGTAGTAGCAGGCGGCGGCCACCAGCGCCGCGGCCGGCATCGTGATGAACCAGCCGCCGACGATGTTCTTCGCCACGCCCCACCGCACCGCCTTGACCCGCTTGGTCGCGCCGACGCCCATGATCGCGGAGGTGATGACGTGCGTGGTGGAGACCGGCGCGGCGAACACGTACGACGTGGTGTAGAGGATCGCGGCCGAGGTGGTCTCGGCGGCGAAACCCTGCGGCGGGTCCAGGTCGATGATCCGGCGGCCGAGGGTCCGCATGATCCGCCAGCCGCCCGCGTAGGTGCCCAGCGACATCATCGCCGCGCAGACGAACTTCACCCAGATCGGGATGCCGAAGCCGCGGCCGGGATCGTGGATGACCAGCGCCAGCACCACGACGCCCATCGTCTTCTGGGCGTCCTGGAGGCCGTGGCCGAGCGCCATCGCCGCGGCCGAGACGGTCTGCGCTATCCGGAAGCCGCGCTTCGCCTTGTGCGGGTTGGAGCGGCGGAAGAACCACAGGATGGCCAGCATCACCAGGTAGCCGACGACCAGGCCGACCACCGGGGACAGGAACATCGGCACGATGACCTTGTCGACCACGCCGTTCCAGTGCACCGCGGTGCCGCCGGCCAGCGCCGCGCCGACCAGCCCGCCGAACAACGCGTGGCTGGAACTCGACGGCAGCCCGAAGTACCAGGTCGCCAGGTTCCATACGATCGCCCCGGCGAGTGCCGCGAACAGGATGCCCATGCCGCTGCGGCCCGAGGGCGTCGCGATCAGGCCCTTGCTGACCGTGGCGGCCACCTTCGAGCCGAGGAAGGCGCCGAGCAGGTTCATCACCGCGGCCATCGCCAGCGCGGCCTTGGGGGTGAGCGCGCGGGTGGAGACCGAGGTGGCGATGGCGTTCGCCGAGTCGTGGAAGCCGTTGGTATAGGTGAAGAAGAGCGCGACCGCGATGGTCACCACCAGAACGAAGGTGTCCACGAAGGTCAGGACTCCTTGACGGCGATGGTCTCCACCGTGTTGGCAACGTGCTCGAACGCGTCGGCGGCCTCTTCGAGCACGTCGACGATCTGCTTGAGCTTGAGCACCTCGATGGCGTCGTACTTGCCGTTGAACAGGTGCGCGAGCAACTTGCGGTGGATCTGGTCGGCCTGGTTCTCCAGCCGGTTGACCTCGATCCAGTACTCGGTCAGGTTCGCCATGGTGCGCAGGTTCGGCATCGCCTCGGCGGTCAGCTCGGCGGCCCGGGCCAGCACCTCGATCTGCTGCTCGACGCCCTTGGGGAGTTCCTCGACGTTGTAGAGGACGACCAGGTCGACGGCCTCCTCCATGAAGTCCATGATGTCGTCCAGCGAGCCGGCGAGGGTGTAGATGTCCTCCCGGTCGAAGGGCGTGATGAAGGAGGAGTTCAGCTGGTGGAAGATCGCGTGGGTCGCGTCGTCCCCGGCGTGCTCGGCCGCCCTCATGCGTTCTGCGATCTCGGTCCGGGTCGGCGAATCGGCCCCGAGCAGTTCCATCAGTAGCTTCGAACCGGTGACGATGTTGTCCGCGGATGCGGCGAACATGTCATAGAAGCTCGTCTCCCTGGGGGTCAGACGAAAGCGCACGTGAGGTCCTCGGGGTGCATGAGTTTCGGTCTCGTTGATGCTAGGTGCATCATCCGGCCGCGGCTGACCGGCGTCCACCAGTGTCGCCCATCGGACGAAGTCCCCCTGACAGGGGATGCCTCGCACAGGGTATCGATTCGGTAAGGTATACCCATCGGGGGTATAACGGGACAGAAGGGCGGACAGGCGGATGGCCACGGAAAGCGTTGCGGGGGAGATTGTGAAGCCGCACGGGCCGCATGGCTACAGCCATGACAAAGAGTCCCACCTGAAACGGCTGCGCAGGATCGAGGGCCAGCTGCGCGGGCTGCAGCGGATGGTCGAGGAGGACGTCTACTGCATCGACATCCTCACCCAGGTCTCGGCAAGCACCAAGGGGCTGCAGTCCTTCGCCCTCCAGCTCCTGGAGGAGCACCTGCGGCACTGCGTGGCCGCGGCCGCGGTCGGCGGCGGCCCGGAGATCGACGAGAAGGTGGCCGAGGCGACGGCGGCGATAGCGCGGCTGCTGCGCACCTGACCAGGGTGCCGCTACGGCCGGGAAACCGGGGCGCGGCGGCAGGTCGCGGCCGGGCGGCGAGCCGTCCGGGACTAGCTCGCCTGGGCCACCCGGACCCGGGCGACCTCCAGCACCTCGTCGATCCGGTCGACGCTCAACCGCTCCTCGACGGCGGCGGAAGCGGCGATCATCAGCTCGCCGCACAGATCGATCTCGGCCAGCGCCACCGGATCGTCCTGCACCGATGTCATGAGCGACAGTGCCATACCCGCACCACCTCCTCTACGCATCCCCGTACGCCTGCGAACGGCCGTCATCAAGCGTAGGGACCATACGCGACCCGGCGCATGGCACGGATGGACCATTTTCCGAGCGGGCCTCCATCCGGCCGAGCCGTGTTCACGGCTGAGCAGAAACGATCTTTCCGGTCCAGATGTCGCTGTTGCCCGGCATGGTCACCGCGACCGGGGTGCCGAAGGCGTCGTAGGTCGTCGTGGAGACAACCATCACATTCCGCGCGGCGCCCTGCGCGTCCTTCGTGTCCTTTGCGCCCGTGCCGTCCTTCGCCGCAGCGGTCCCGCTGCCGGACACCGTCATCGTGAACTGCTCGGAGAGCTTGCGCAGCCGGCCCTGCGGGTCCAGCCAGGCGTCGAAGGGCACCCGGGTCACCGTGAAGCCCCTCGCCGCGGCGGCCAGCGGGCCGCGCACGGCGGGCGAGGCGGTGCGGGCGGCCCGGGCGATGTCGGTCGTGCCCCGGAAGTGCCGCACCTGGACGCCTTGCATCCGCACGGTCCCGGCGTAGGTCACGTCCTCGGCGCCGCGCAGCAGTTCGGCCGCCGCCAGCGGCTCGGTGGCGCCGCCGGTCACCAGGTTCCCGTCGGGGATGCGGGTGGTGTCCACCCGGACCCACTTGCCCGCGGGGACGCCCGCGCCGCGGTTCTTCATGTAGAGCGCGCCGGGCGTCATCAGCTCGGTGATCGGCTTGTGCTCCTCCTTGCCGACCGCGTCCTTGGGCAGCAGCAGCACCAGTTCGCCCTGCCGGCGGGCGAAGTCGAAGCCGCCGGTGCCGGTGATGGTGACCCAGGTGCCGCCGCTGGCCGTCCGCAGCGCGCTGCTCACCTTGGCGCTGCCCGCCTTGCCGAGCGTGTCCGCGGCGTTGGTGACCGCGCGGACCTGCGCCGCGTCGGCGGGAGCCGCACCCGCGGAGGTGCCCGCGGCCGGGCCGCCGCAGCCCGAGGCCAGCACGGCCGCGCAGGCCAGGCCCGCGGCGCCGGCGGTCCGGCGTACGGTCACGCGACCGCGTGCCCCGAGGCCCGCCCGGTCCCTCCGGTCCACCCGGCCGGCCCGGTCCGGCCGGATCCGCCCGCCTGCCCGGCCTGTTCGGCGGGCACCCGTCGCCGTACCGTCCGTCGTTGCGCCCGCCGTCTCGCTCTTCGTCGCGCCCGCCGCTGGGGTCACCGCTGCCACCATCGCCTGTCCGTCCCTGCACCCGCCCGGCCGGCTGGGTCTCACCCGGATAACGACGCTCTTGAGCGGGCCGTCACGCCCGTTACGGTGGAGGCGTGCCTGATGCCGGAAGTGGTTCCGCGTCCGCCTCCGCCGAGGACCCGGAACCGGCCCGCCCGTCGAGCGACGGCGACCACCACGACCTCGCCGTCGTCGAGCGGGGGTCGTTCGCCGTGGCCCGCTGCTCGTGCGGATGGAAGGGGCCCGCCCGGCGCGCGCGGGACAGCGCGCGCAGAGACGCGGCACGCCACCGGCCCGGCTGAACCCCTCCTCCGTCTTCCCCGGCGGACCGTCCACCGCCCTCCCGTTCGGGGACACGTCGCCGTACTTCCCCCGACCGGTCCCCGCGGGGAAAATTCGTGGCAACCGGGAGGGGGGGTCCGGCGTCTAGGGATTCTGAAGGTGCGGGAGTGACCGACGCACCGAGTTCAGAGGCCCCGGTGGGGCGGATGCGGCGGTGGACGGGTGAAGCGGCGGAAAGCGCTGACGGCGGGCGGTGGCGTACTGGCCGGCGCGCTGCTGAGCGGGTGCGACAACGCGGGCGGCGACGACGCGAAGGCCCCCTCGCCGGTGTCCGGTTCGGGCACGACGTCGCCGGCGGCCCCGACCTCCTCACCGTCCCCGACGCTGGTGAAGCCGGACTGGACCGCACTCGCGAAGTCGCTGGACGGCAGCCTGGTGCGCCCGCAGGACAGCGGGTACGACCTGGACCACCGCCTCTACAACACCCGCTTCGACACGCTGCGCCCGGCGGCCGTCGCCTACGTCACCGGCGCCGACGACATCCGCACCTGCCTGGACTTCGCCCGCCGCACCGGCACCGTGCCGGCGATCCGCAGCGGCGGCCACTCCTACGCGGGCTGGTCGAGCGGCAACGGCAGGCTGATCGTGGACGTCTCGAAGCTCAACTCGATCCGGGTGGACGGCACGACCGCCACGATAGGCGCGGGCGCGAAGCTCATCGACGTCTACAACACCCTTGCGCAGTCCGGCAGGACGGTGCCGGGCGGCTCCTGCCCGTCGGTGGGCATCTCGGGGCTGGCGCTCGGCGGCGGCCACGGCGTGATGAGCCGTTCGATGGGACTGACCTGCGACAACCTCGCCGGGGCGACGCTGATCACGGCGGACGGCCGCAGCCACACGGTCTCCGCCGACGCCGAGCCCGACCTCTTCTGGGCGCTGCGCGGCGCGGGCAACGGCAACTTCGGAGTGGTGACGTCGCTGACCTTCAGCACCCACCCGGTGCCCGACGTGGTGACCGGGTACCTGACCTGGCCGTGGAACCGGGCGGCCGACCTGGTCCGCGGCTGGCAGTCCTGGGGTCCCGACCTGCCCGACCACATCTGGTCGGCCCTGGACCTGAACTGCACGGTCGGCCAGACCCCCACCATCGCGGTCGCGATGACCTCCACCGGCTCCCGCACCGACCTCGCCGCCGCCGCGGACCGGCTGGCGAGCGCCGTCGGCTCCCCGGCCACCTCGGTGTCGCTGCGACCGCACACCTACGTCGACGCGATGTTCTCCTACGCCGGCTGCGAGGGCCGCAGCGCCGCCCAGTGCCATCTCGCCCCGGCCGGCAGCCTCGAACGCGACACGTACACCGCGTGCTCCGACTTCTACGACACCAACCTGCCCGCCGGCGGCATCGAGACGCTCGTCGCCCAGATGCAGCGGCTCGCGAGCCAGTCCGGCAGCGGCTCCGGCAGCATCGCCCTCACCGCCCTCGGCGGCGCGGTCAACCGTGTCTCCCCCACGGCCACCGCCTTCTCCCACCGCGGCTCACGCTTCCTCGCGCAGTACCTCGCCTCGCACGCCCTGACCGGCACCAACTGGCTGGACACGACCCACTCCGCCCTGCGCCGCTACGCCTCCGGCGGTGCCTACCAGAACTACACCGACCCGTCCCTGACGGACTGGCGCACCGCGTACTACGGCCAGAACGCGGCCCGCCTCACCGCCCTGAAGAAGCAACTCGACCCGAACCGCCTCTTCGACTTCCCGCAGGCGCTCTGACCGCCGCCCCGGCCACCGCCGATGCCGGGGTGCCGCCCCGGCATCGGCGTCCCGAATCGGTGCTCGGTGCTCGGGATCGGGCGGTTGGGCTAGTGGTTGACGGACTGGATCTCCTGGACCTGGACGTCCTGGTCGAACTCGAAGCTGCCGCCGGCCAGATCCCCGCCCGTACCGCCGCTGCCGGTCCAGCTCACCTTCCAGCTGATGGTCGCGCTGAGCGGGAAGGTGCCGCCGTCGGAGGAGCGGCGGTAGGTCAGCCCGCAGGGCGGGACCTTGTTGCCGTCGGCCTTCACGTACTTCTCGCCGATCGACCCGTCCGCGTTGAGCGGGCAGTCCCCGGACGCCGGGTAGAGGTCCGCGTCCGGCGTGCCCGCCCTCAGATGGAGCCCCTCCGGTGTGGCGGTCGTGGTGGCCCACAGGTTCAGCGAGGCCAGCCGCGCCGTCACCGACACCGGTGCGACGTCGCCCTTGTCCAGCCAGGCCCACGTGTTGAGGTTCACGGTCTGGACGTCGTTGGCGGACGGGGAGAGGGTGATCGGGTTCTCCGGGATGCGGATCCGGTCGTAGGCCGACTCCGCGAGGATCTCCGGGGTCACGATCGGGCCCTTCGGAGCCGGCGGCGTGTCACCGTTGAGCACCCAGTCGTCGTACTCCTTGAAGCACGACAGCGCGCCCGGGTCGCCGATCCGGTTCGGGTTCGCCTGCCCGTTCCACCACATGCCCTTGCCGGTGTTGGGGATCTCGAAGTCCTTGTGCGGGTGGCCGTTCACGTAGTAGTCGCGCTGCGTGGAGTCCCACTCGTACCCGGTGGAGTCCTCCCCCCACACGCTCTCCCGCTCCGCCTTGAGCTCCTTCGGTGTGGCGACCGGCGCCTGCCAGCAAGCGGGCGGGGTCCACCCGGTGTTCGCGGTGAGCGGGTGTCCCTTCGGGGGCTCGGCGGGGGTGTACGTGACCTGGTAGGCCGCCGCCGAAGCGCTGATGTTCCCGTCGCCGCTGCCGGCACCGACTCCCGGGGCCGGTGCGTCGCCGGCGCGGGCCGGTCCACCGGTCGCGAGCAGCGTCAGTCCGGCCACCGCGAGCACGACGAGCGTCTTCCGCGTTCTCACTGCTTGCACTGGGTGGCCCTCTCCACGACGACGACGTGCGACGCCTGCCACACGCCGTTGGAGACGGCGTCCTTCGTGAACAGCACGTTGTACAGCACGTAGTCGCTGTCGCTCGGTGTGGTGATGTTGACTTTCCCGGAGGTGAAGTTCTTGCTGTACGCCTTGGTCTGGTTGCGGCAGTAGCTCAACGTGACGGAACCGGAGCCCACCACCTTGAGCTTGTCGCCGTAGTACCGGTCATCACCCATCGGCGCCCAGTTGCCGCTGATGTTCGCCTTGATCTGCGCCTGCGCGTACGTCAGACCCTGGTCCCGCGAATAGAACTGGTACGCCGGGTCCTTGAGGTTGTGGGCGGCCGCCGCACGGTTGTAGCCGCGGATGTACTGCTCCGCGTCGTTGAGCACCGCGTCCTTCGTCGTGTCCCCGGTCTTCGGCCAGTCGAACGTCATCGTCAGGTCCTTGGGCAGCACTGTCGAGGGCCGCTTGACCGTGTCGGACGGCGTCGCACTGGCCGTCGTCGTCGGGGCCGCCGCGGACGTCGTCGTGGCGTCGGACTGGTCGATCTTGTCCGAGCCGCCCGAACCGCCGCCGCAACCGGTCAGGAGCAGGGCGGCTGCGGCCACCGCCGAGACAGCCGACACGGTGGGCAGGAAAGAGCGGGTCACGATGACATCCCCCGTGAGATACCTGAGATAGCCGAACATGCGAGAAAAGCTGGCAGGTCGACGCTACCCGCGGGCTCGTGGCGGCAGGAAGGGTTCCGCCCCATCTGTGACCGGTCCGGCACACAGACCGCACAACCCCACTGCCCCCCGGCCTTTCCTCCCCCTCCCCCCGTCAACTCCCCACGTTTCGCCTCTCGGCAGAGCTCACGCCCGACAACTCGCGCTCTGCACGACGGTGATCCGCGACGCCTGCCACACGCCGTCGGCCGTATCCCGGAACAGGAGCAACTCGTACCGGGTGCGGCCCGGGGGTCAGGAGATCTCGCACTGCTTCGCGCCCTTGGTCCAGGTGTGGTTGAAGGCCTGCCAGTCGCCGTGGGGGCCCTTGGTCATCAGGAGGGTCCACTGGCGGAAGTCGGACAGCGAGGGCTGGGTGGTCAGGACCTTGCCGGTCTTCGCGACCTTGGAGTACGCCTTGCGCTGGTCCTCGCAGTAGGTGACCGACATGTTGCCTCCCGAGTCGGGGAGGGACTTCACCACCGGGCGGTAGTAGTGGTAGGCGCCGGTGATGACGGTGCCGTCCTTCTCCTGGGAGATGATCGAGTCGGCGTACTCGGCGCCGGTGCCGCCGGCCCAGTAGCGGGCGAAGTTCGACGGCTCCGTGGGATAGCCGTGCGCCTCGAACTCCAGCACCGCGGTGGCCGCGTAGGAGGTGTCGCGCAGCAGCGCCGCGTGCGTGGCGGAACCGCCGTCGAATCCGTCGAACCTCACGGTCACGTCGGGCGGCAGGTCGAACTTCGGTGCCCCGGAGAGGGCGGGCGCGGTCGCCGAAGCCGTGGCGGACGGGGTCGGGTTGGTCGCCGAGGACGACGCGGAGCCGGAGCCGGACGGGTGCGCGCCGTCGTCGGCGCCGCCCCCGCCTCCGCACCCGGAGAGCAGGAAGGCGCCGGCCGCGCAGAGCGCCGCAACGCCGAGTGTGGTGGAACGGGTCATCGTGGTTTCCCTCGGGTCCGTGGTGGACGTGCTGGCGGGGCACTCAGCGCGGGCGAGGGGGTGCGGCGTGCCGTCGGCACCACGTGATGGCCCGCGGTACGGCAGTCGGCAGTACGACGGGCCGGCCGCGAACCGCAACGCGGCCACCGCGGGCAGGCGTGCGCGAACCATGGAAGTCCCCCCCCACAGAGACGTCACAGACGGAGTCTGCGGCCCGACGCTACCAGCGCGTCGCGCCCGCGCCACCGACGCGCACAGGATCTCCCCGGCCCACGCATCCGCCGCGCCTGGCGGGCGGGATCAGGCCGCCAGGTCCTTGTCGGTGGCGCTGTGCCGGACCTCGCGGGGGCCGATCCGCCCGGCGGCGGGGACGGTGCGCGGCGAGCGGACCAGGGCGGAGGCGCGGCCGCGCGCCAGCCGGGTGGTGAGCGCGGTGAGCAGGGCGACGGCGGGCGCGGTGAGCAGCAGAGCGGTGGCCGTGCCGAGCGCGAACCCGCCGATCACGTCGGTCGGGTAGTGCGTGCCGACGTAGATGTCGCAGAACCCCTCGGCGAGCGCGGCGAGCAGGGCGACGGCGCCGAACCTGCGGCTGACCGTGAACAGCCCGACGGCGACCGCGGCGATCACCGCGCTGCGCACGCTGACGAAGGAGTAGCCGCCCTCGTGCACCAGCACATGGAGGCCGTCGTGGTCGAGGTACGGGCGGGGGCGCTGGACGAGCGCCCGGATCGGCAGGTCCAGCAGCAGGGCGATCCCCGCGGCCAGCGCCGACCACAGCACGCCGGCGACCGCCGCCGGCGCGTCCTCGGCCCGCCGGGCCACCCGCCACCAGCAAAGGACGACCAGCACGAGCGCGAGGGCGACCAGGCCGTACCCGCCGGCCCACTCCACCGCCCGGTCGACCCCGCGCGGGGCGTGCCCGGACAGCCCGTTGACCCCGCGCAGCAGGCTGACGTCAGGGTTCGCGCTGTCGCCTGCGACCTTCGCCATCGCGGACCACCACTCTTCCGTCAACGCAACTGAACGTGTGCCATCGGTCGGCTCGTGCGCAACCCCCGTCGCTTGCGTCTCGCGCCATTCTCCCCCGTACAACGGCCGGCACACTACGTAGCGTTCCGGTCTTCGCCAGATGATCACCAGGACGTTATGGAAGGGTGACCAGGAGGAACGATTACGCGCCCGATCCGCCCAACCCTCGGGGCAGAGCCTCACGGTGCGCACCCGTCACATCCGTCCCGGCGCACCCGGCCCCGCCCCCACCCGCTCCCGGCGGACGCGCGGGCGCATGGAGGCAGGGGCGCGCGAACGCGCGAAGGCACGTACGTACGGACACGCGGGCGCACGGACCCGAACACACGGACGCGAACGCGCCGGAGTCGGCCCGCCGGCGTCAGCCAATACGCGTCAGCTCGTCGGCGACGCGGTGGGCAGCGCCTGCGCCCCGCTCTCGGTGACCCGGGTCGCCCCGATGTAGTCGGGCGAGTCGATCTTGTCGAACCGGATGACCGCACCCGTGTGCGGCGCGTCGATCATGTAGCCGCCGCCGACGTAGATCCCCACGTGGTGGATCGACCGCGGGTCGCTGAGGTCGTAGGCGAAGAAGACGAGGTCGCCCGGGAGCAGCTCGGCCCTGGTCGGGTGCGGCCCGGCGTTCCACTGATCGTTGGCGACCCGGGGCAGGCTCACCCCGACCGCGTGGTACGACGCCTGCGTCAGCCCCGAGCAGTCGAACCGCCCGCCCTGCGCCGGCGTCCCCTCCCCGCCCCACAGGTACTTCGTGCCGAGCTTCGACTGCGCGTAGTTGATCGCGCCCGCGGCCTGCTCGGTGGGCTCCAGCCGCGCGACCGGCGCGGCGAAGCTCTGCGCGAGGGTGCGGATGATCGTCACGTAGTGCTGCGTCTCGGCGTATGGCGGGATGCCGCCGGCCTTGATCACCGCGTACGCGCCCGCGTTGTAGGAGGCGAGCATGTTGTCGGTGTTGTCGCCCGGCACGTTCTTCACGTAGTCGGCGAGCTGGCAGTCGTAGGTGGCCGCGGAGGGGATCGCGTCCTGCGGGTCCCAGACGTCGGCCTTGCCGTCCCCGTTGCCGTCGATGCCGTGCGTCGCCCAGGTGCCAGGGATGAACTGCGCGATGCCCTGCGCCTCGGCCCCGCTCTGCGCGTGCGCGTTCCACCCGCTCTCCTGGTAGAGCTGCGCGGCCAGCAGCGCCGGGTTGAGGGCGGGGCACAGATTGCCCCACTTCAGCACGATCGGCTGGTACTCGGCCGGCACCGAGCCCTTGGCCAGTGTGACGGCCTGTCCGTTCTCGCCGTCCGTCAGCCCGGCCGCGGCCGAGAAGGTCCCCACCACGAGCAGCGCGAGGAACGAAAAGCACAGGCCCAGCGCGATGATGACGACGAGCCAGATGCGGCGCACGCGGTCCCCACCCCTTCCGATCCTCGTACGATCCCGCTCTCTTCGTTGCCCTACGGTGATGCTCGTGATACACACAGTAGTCGTCTGTGTCCCTCGAACACCGGTCCGTTCACCAGTCTGGCTGCTGCGGGCCGGATCACACGGACGATCCGCCGAGAAAGTCGCTCAGTCGACATGCAACAGCGGATTCCTCCGTCAAGATAGATGATGGCCCCTTGCGCCCCGGCGAGGGAGCCAACTGATCGAGCGGGGTGGTGAGTTACATGTTTCAGGCAGCGGCGAAGGGCGACATCAACACCATCATCGGTGGCATCGCCCCGGACTGGGGACCGTTCGGTTCCCTCGGCAACGAAGCACGTGTCCTGGTCGAGGTGATCATGGCGGTGGCGATCCTGCTGTGCCTGGCCCTGGCGATCTGGGGTGCGGCCAAGCAGCGGATCGGTGCCACCGCGCTGCGCGACACCTTCAGCGCGGAGCAGGGCAAGGGATTGATCATCGCCGGGCTGACCGGCGTGTTCATCATCGGTTCCCTGGGCACGCTGTTCACCATCGTCTACGGGATGGCGATCTAGCCCCGGTCCGGCCGGCGCGGCCGGACCATCCCCGGGTGCCCGCGGGCACCACCGTTCCCCTTCCGGAGCCCGTCCCAGGCTCCACCGTCCCGACCAAGGCTGCGTGCTGATGCCCACTCAACCAAGCAGCGCTGTCGTCCTCCGCGACACGCTCCGCCGCGACACGCGCCCGCGCGCCGTGCCCGCGGCGCCCGGGGGGGCGACCGCGCGATGAGCCTCGGCCAGGACGGTCCCCCGACCCGGACCCGGATGCCGGAGGGCCACGGCGCGCACGGCCCGGCGGGGCGGCGCCCGCAGCCCAGGCGTGCGCTGATGACGGTGGTCGGTGTGGTCGTCATCCTCGTCGCGGCGCTGGCCTTCGCCACCCGCGGCGGCGGGTCGTCGTCCTCCGACGACGCCGGGTCCGGCGGAAGCAGCGGAGGCGGTTCCGCGGCGAAGGGGTCGGCGAGCACGACCGCACCCACCGGCGAGCGCCCGGTCACCGGCAAGTCCGCGGGTATCCCGGCGGGCTTCGCCCACACCGCGCAGGGCGCCCAGTCCGCGGCGGCCAACTACGCGGTGGCCCTGGGCGGCGTCGACATGTTCAACACCGCGTCCCGGCACCGGATCGTGGCGGATGTGTACGCACCGTCCGCATCCACACAGCTCCAGGGCTCGCTCGACCAGGCGTACTCCACCACCGCGATAAAGTCCCTGGGCCTCGACCCGGACGGCACCGCGCCGGCCGGGCTGACCCTCGTCTCGCGGACGATCCCGGTCGGCACGAAGACCACGGCGGGCACCGCCGACGCGGCCACGGTCCAGGTGTGGTGCACCGCGCTCGCCGGCCTGGCCGGCCAGGGCTCCACCAAGCCCGTCACCACCTCGTGGTTCACCATCACCGAGAAGCTGGTGTGGGACGCCTCGGGCACGTCGGGCGGCGGGGACTGGAAGATCGCGTCGTCCAGCCAGAAGGAGGGGCCCGCGCCCGTCGGCGGGGACCAGCAGGTCGCCACGGCGGACCAGATCGCGGGTGCCGTACAGCAGTACGGAGGGTTCACCTATGCGAGGTAGCAGCCGCTCTCGACTCCTTCCCCTGACGGGCGCCGTGGTGGCGCTCCAGACCGCGCTGTGGGTTTTCGCGTCGCGGGCGATGGCGGATCCGACGGCCACGCCGACGCCCTCGGCGACCTCCGGCGGGAGCGACCCCTGTCGCGCGCTCATCGGATCGGCCAAGGACGTCTGCGAGAGCAACAACAAGACCGGCAGCAGCGGAGGAGGAGGCAGCGGGGGCATCACCAGCACCCTCGACCCCCTCACCTCCCTCGGCAAGGGCTGCGCCGAAGCCGCCTCCTGGACGATCGACAAGCTCTCCTCGGCGGTGACGAACACCACCGAGGTGGACTTCACGAACACCGACTTCCTGCGGCAGTACGCCGTGGTGTTCGCCGCCTCCACGATCCTGACGCTGATCCTGTGGCTGCTCGCGGTGGCCAAGCGGGCGGTGCGCGGGGTGCCGATGACGGAGGCGATCAGCGAGGCGGTCGGCTTCCTGTGGCTGACCGTGCTCGCCTCGGCCTTCACCCCGCTGGTGCTGTACACCGTGGTCTCGGCGACGGACGCGGTCACCGACGTGATCTCCTCGGGCACCAAGTCGAACACCGACGTGTTCTTCGGCTCGTTCTCCGGTGCCCTGAAGAAGGGCACCGACATCGGCGGCGGCCCGGTGATGCTGATCGTGGTGTCGCTGGTGTCGGTGCTGGCCGCGGGCGTGCTGTGGCTGGAACTGGTGATCCGCGCGGCGCTGCTGTACGTCGGCGCGCTGCTGGGCACCGCGGTCTACGCGGGCCTGGTGGACAAGAACATGTGGCACCACGTCAGGCGCTGGGCCGGCATCATGATCGCGGTGATCCTGGTGAAGCCCGTGATCGTGATCGTGCTGGGCCTGGCGGGCGCGCTGTCGTCGTCGAAGAACGGCCCGGACTCCTTCTCCGCCGTCGTCTCGGGCCTGGCGATCATCCTGCTGGCGATCTTCGCCAGCGCCATGATCTACCGCTTCGTGCCCGGCTTCGGCGACGACGTGGTGAACCTGCGCAACGGCCGCAAGGCCAGCGGCCAGTCGTCCGCGGCCGCGGTGATCTCCTCCCCGGCCGCGCTGGTCCGCCAGGGCATCACCACGCACAGCGCCCGCGGCGGCCCGCAGGAGCAGGCCCAGGGCGGCGGCCAGCCCGCCAACCCGGTGGCCGGCGGCATGGCCGCGCACAGCACCCGCAGCGGGGGTTCCGGCGGCTCGGGCGGCGGCTCCGGGAGCAGTGGCCCCAGCGGCGGCTCCGGGGGCGGCAGCGGCCCGCTCAGCGGCTCCCCGTACCGGTCCGGCTCCGGCCGGGGACCGGGCTCGGGTTCGAACAACGGCTCTTCCCAGGGAGGTGAGCGCCGGTGACGACCCAGCCCTTCACCCAGCCGCGCCGCACGTATCTGATCGGAAAGGCGCGGCCGAACGCGATCGTCGGCAAGAACCGGGAGACCGGCGAGATCGCGCTGATCATCGTCGGCGCGGCGCTGGGCATGATGTCCGGCTTGCTGATCCCGGTGCTGCTGCTGCGGATCGTCGGCCTGGTCGGCTGGCCGGTGCTGGCGCTGGCCGCGGTGTACATGCCCTACCGGCGGCGGACGTTCTACCGCTGGTTCGAGATCAACCGGGCCTACCGGCGGATGCTGCGGGTCGCACCCTCGTACCGCTCGGCGGCGCAGGAGGCGGGCACCAGGATGGACGGCCTGGAGGTCGAGGTCGGGCCGCCGCCGGGGATCGGGCGGATCACCTGGCTGGCGGCGCCGTTCGGGCCGGACGAGATCGCGGTGCTGCTGCACGTGGACCGGCGCACCGTCACCGCGGCCATCGAGATCGAGGGCCCGGGCGTGGGCCTGCGCGACAGCGAGGACCAGGAAGCCCTGGTGGAACGCTTCGGCACGCTGCTGAAGCACGTGGCCAACGGCGACGGCTTCGTGACGCGCCTGCAGATGCTGGCCCGCACGCTGCCGGCCGACCCCGACGCGCACGCCAAGGACGTGGCGCAGCGCGGCGAGCCGGACGCGCCGCGCTGGCTGCAGGACTCCTACGACCAGCTCCAGTCGATGGTGTCGACGTCCTCCGAGCAGCACCGCGCCTACCTGGTGGCGTGCATGCACTTCACCCGTGAACTGGCCGCCGAGGGCAACGCGATGGCCCGCGCGACCGCGGCCCGCGGCACCAAGGTGGACAAGGACGGCGGGCTGGCGGCGGTGATGGCCCGCGAGCTGAACGACATCTGCGCGCGGCTCGCCGAGGCGGACATCCGGGTCAGGCAACCGCTGGGCCAGGCCCGGCTGTCGTCGCTGGTGCACTCGATGTACGACCCGGACCACCCGATCGACCACATCCAGGCGATGACCCGCCGCAACGCGTGGCCGGCCGAACTCGACGCGACCGAGCCGACGTTCCTCCAGGCGAAGACCCGTGAGTCGAGCACGCGCGCCCCGTGGCTGCACGCGACGGCGTGGGTGAAGGAGTGGCCGATGACACCGGTGGGCGTCAACTTCCTGGCGCCGCTGCTGGTGCACACTCCCGACGTGATCCGCACCGTCGCGGTCTGCATGGACCTGGAGCCCACCGACGTGGCGATCGAGCGGATGCTGACGGAGAAGACCAACGACGACGCCGAGGCGAGCCGGGCGGCGAAGATGAACCGCGTGGTCGACCCCCGGGACGTGGCCCACCACGGCCGGATCGACCAGCGCGGCGAGGATCTGGCCAGCGGCGCGGCCGGGGTGAACCTGGTCGGCTACATCACGGTGTCCTCGCGCTCCCCGGAAGCGCTGGCGCGCGACAAGCGCACTATCCGCGCTTCCGCCGGTAAGTCGTATTTGAAGCTCGAGTGGTGCGATCGTGAGCATCACCGGGCATTCGTGAACACGTTGCCGTTCGCTACCGGCATCCGCCGGTAGTCCGCCCGGAGGAGGAGGCCACCGATGCCCATGCTGGACCCTCTGGCTGCGATCACGGACGCGTTCACCAGCTTCCTGTTCGGCCGGGTGGAGACCACCCGGCTGCCCGTCCGCACCTCGACCGGCCAGGCGCAGGCGGTGTACCTGCCGACCGCCGCGCCCGGCCTCGGCGACTCCGGTGTGATCATCGGACGCGAGGTGTACTCCGGAAAGGGCTACATCTACGACCCGTTCCAGCTCTACGGCCAGCAACTGCCCGCCCCGCACTGGCTGGTGCTGGGCGAGTCCGGCAACGGCAAGTCCGCGCTGGAGAAGACCTACGTGATGCGGCAGTTGCGCTTCAAGGACCGGCAGGTCGTGGTGCTCGACGCGCAGGGCGAGGACGGCGTCGGCGAGTGGAACCTCATCGCGCAGGCGCTCGGCCTGACCCCGATCCGGCTGGACCCGATGGCGGCGCTGGACGGCGGGATCAAACTCAACCCGCTGGACCCGGCGATCACCGTCACCGGGCAGCTCGCGCTGCTGCGCACCATCATCGAGGTGGCGCTGGGGCGCGGCCTGGACGAGCGGTCCGGCTTCGCGCTGAAGGTCGCGCACAGCTACGTCGCCGAGACGGTGACGGACCGCCAGCCGATCCTCACCGACATCGTGGAGCGGCTGCGGCACCCGGTGCAGGAGTCCGCCGAGGCGATGAACGTCGACCTCGACGACGTCCGCGCCTGGGGCCTGGACGTCGCCCTGGTGCTCGACCGGCTGGTCGACGGCGACCTGCGCGGGATGTTCGACGGGCCGACGAGCGCCGGCATCGACCTGGACTCGCCGCTGATCGTCTTCGACCTCTCCCACATCGACCGCAACTCGATCGCGATGCCGATCCTGATGGCCATCGTGGGGGTGTGGCTGGAGCACACCTGGATCAGGCCGGACCGGAAGAAACGCATCTTCCTGGTCGAGGAGGCCTGGCACATCATCAACTCGCCTTTCGTGGCACAGCTGTTCCAGCGGCTGCTGAAGTTCGGTCGGCGGCTCGGCCTGTCGTTCGTCGCGGTGGTGCACCACCTGTCCGACGTGGTGGACGGCGCGGCCGCCAAGGAGGCCGCCGCGATCCTGAAGATGGCCTCGACCCGGACGATCTACGCGCAGAAGGCCGACGAGGCGAGAGCCACCGGCCGGGTGCTGGGTCTGCCGCGCTGGGCGGTGGAGATCATCCCGACCCTCACCCCTGGCATCGCCGTGTGGGACGTCAACGGCAACGTGCAGGTGGTCAAGCACCTGATCACCGAGGCGGAACGCCCACTGGTCTTCACCGACCGGGCGATGACCGAGTCCTCGCAGGAGCACCTGGCCGGCATCGAGGCCGAGGCGGAGGCCGAGGCCGAGGCGCGGGCGGAGGCGCACGCGGCCCAGGTCGCGCTCGCCAAGCACATGGCAGACGACGCGGTGGCGTGAAGGCATGGCGGCGCGCGCGAAGGAGACCTCGGGGGGCCTGCCGGACGGCCTGATCGTCGGGATCATCGGCGTCCTGCTCGGGGTGACCCTGCTGGTGTGGACGGCGACCGGGATCTCCGCGGTGCTCGCGCACGGCGGCTGGCCGCAGGGCGTGCACTTCACCCGCACCCCGCGGGCGATGCGCTACCTGGTCGCCCAGCCGCACGACATGGCCGCCGCGTGGCCGAAGACGCCCCGGGGGCAGCTGTCGGGCGCGGAGCTGTTCTGGTGGGTGTTCGTCGGCCAGATCGCGGCGCTGGTCGCCTTTGCCGTGTGGGTGCTGAACGCGGTGGCGCGGCTGCGCGGCAAGCGCCCGCCGCGCAGCCGGGCGCCGCGCCGCGCAGCCCGCACCGCGGCCGCCGCCAAGCGGGGCCCCGAACCGGCCGGGGACGTCGAGGCGTTCACGGACGAGGGGGACGAGGCGGACCCGGCGCTCGCGACGGACGCGGACCCGGACGAGGCGGACCCGGACGGCGGCGCCCCGGCCGGCGTGCCCGAGCCGCGCCGCCACGCCGGCCCCCGGGCCTCCTCCGCCGCCGGCGAGGAGAGCCTGGACGCCTGGTTCCGCACGGTGCCGCGCGCGGTGCCGCCCGGGCCGGCGGGCACCCCCGAACCGGTGGACGCCCCCACGACGGAGTTCCCCCCGGTGCCCGCCGGGAGCGCGGTGCCCGCCGGGCATCTGGCTCCCCCGCCGGGCCCGGCCGCCCCGCTGGCCGCGCTCGCCGACGGCGAAGTCACCCGTACCTACGCGCTGTTCGCGGCGCCGCGCGGGGACCAGGCGAAGCGGGTGGTGCAGCCGGCCGTGCTGGCCGCGGCGGGGCCGGTGGTGGTGACCACCGCGGATCCGGAGACGTACCACCAGACGGCCGGGAACCGGGCGAAGCTCGGGCCGGTGCATGTCTACGACCCGGCGCACCTGCTGGATGTGCCCGGGCGGTTGCGGTGGGCGCCGCACGACGGCTGCGACCGGCCGGGGACCGCGCGGATACGGGCCGCAGCCCTGCTGGCACCGCTGCGGACCGCGCGCGCCGACGAGGCCATCGTGCACGACACGGCGGTGACGCTGCTGCGCTGCTGGCTGCACGCGGCCGCCGTGGACGGGCGGCCGTTCCGGCAGGTGCAGCGCTGGGCGGCGGGCGGGGCCGCCGCCGGGGACGCGGTGCGCGTGCTGCGCACCGACCGGGACGCCGCGTCGGGCTGGAGCGGCGAGCTGGAGTCGGTGCTGCACGCCCACCCCGAACGCCGCGACGCCGCACAGGCGTTGATCCGGCACATCCTCGAACCGCTGAACTCCGTGCACATCCGCGACGCGTGCACGCCCGCCAAGTCCGGCGGCCTCGACATGGAGTCATTCGCCGCCGAACGGGGAACGCTCTATGTGGTGGGCGAACGGATCGAGGACCCGCGTTCCCACCTGGGTGCGATGCCCCTGCTGACCGCACTCGTCTCCAGCGTGGTCGAGCACGGCCGGCGCATGGCCGCAGGGTCACCCGCCGGTCGGCTCGACCCACCACTGACGTTCGTCCTCGACGACATCGCCGCGCTCGCCCCCGTCCCCGACCTGCCCGCGCTGCTGGCCGAGGGGCATGCCGCCGGGCTGCCGACGCTCGCCGTGCTGCGCTCGCCCGAGCAGGGCACCGCCCGCTGGCAGTCCCCGTTGTGGCAGCAGGCCGACATGCGGCTCGCGCTCGGCGACGCGACCGCGGACGCGCTGCCGCCGGCCGTTCCCGACGCGGTCCGCATCCGCTGAGCCCGGGCCGCCTCGCCCGAAGGCGGCCCCGTCCGAAGGCGCCTCACCCGAGGCTGCCCACCCGAAGGCGCCTCACCCGAAGGTGAAGGAGTAGGCGCTCAGCCCCGGGGTGAACTGCAGCGTGAGCATCCCGTTCTGCGGGCTGTCGCCGGACACCACCGGGTAGATGTCGGGTGCTCCCGACACGTGGAACGTCCGGGTCTTCCCGCGGAACGTCGCGGTGAGAGTGCCGGTGCCGCCGACGTCCAGATAGACGTCGTCCGCACCGACGTTCAGCTGCAACGCGGCCGCGTGCACCGAGGTCAGCGCCTCGTCGCCGACCTTCCAGCGTCCCGACAGCGCGAACTCGTACTGGCCGGGGGGACCCTGCGCGGTGAACGTGCGGGTGCCGTTGGCCAGCGGGCCGTCCGCGTACTCCTGCGCCCGCTGGGAGCCGAGGTACGTCTCCGGGTTCTGGTCATCCGTCGGGGTGCGGTCGGGCACGTCGGTCGCCTCGGGGAGTTCCACGCCCGGGTGCGCCGCGGTCAGCAGCTGCCGGATCAGCTTCTCGTCGCCGGTGTACCCGCCCTCGCCGATCGCGACGTGCCGTACCTCGCCGGTGGAGTCGATCAGGTACTGCGCCGGCCAGGAGTCGTTCCCGAAGGCGTTCCACGTCGTGTAGTCGTTGTCGAGCGCGACCGGGTAGGTGATGTGCAGCCGCTTGGTGCCGGCAGCGACGTTGGAGGGCACGTGCTCGAAGGCGTACTCGGGGGTGTGCACCCCGATCACCACCAGGCCGTCCGCCTTGTAGTCCTGGTACCAGGCGTTGACGTGCGGGATGGCCCGCTGGCAGTTGATGCAGGAGTACGCCCAGAAGTCGACGAGCACCACCTTGCCCTTGAGGTCGGCCGCCGTCAGCGGCTTCCCGCCGGGGGTGTTGAGCCACTTCTGGATGCCGGAGACGGTGGGCGCCTTCCCGCAGTCGCCCAGGTCCTCCTGGGGGTCCTGCGCGCACTGCTGCAGGGCCATGGCCTGCTGGGGCCCGAGCTGCCGGGCCGCCTTGGTGCCGTCCAGCGCCTTGTTGAGGCTCGCGGTGTAGTCCGGCACGGCGCGCTGGATGGCGTCGGTGACGTTGAAGGTCAGCGCGACGGCCAGCGCGATCACGACCAGGCCGGCCGCGAAGCGCACCGCCCGCTGCCGCTCCCGGAAGGCCCGCACCCGCTCGGCGACGCCGCGCCCGGCGAGCGCGAAGAACAGCAGCGGGGCCGCGGTGCCCACGGCGAAGGCGAGGGTGAGCGCGACGGTCTGCGCGCCGATCCGGTGGGTCGCGCCGGCCACGGTGATCGCGGCGAGCACCGGCCCCGCGCACGGCACGTACACCGCGCCGAGCGCCAGGCCCAGCACGAACCCGCCCCGCTCCCGGCTGACCTGGCGCCGCCCGACATAGGCGAACGGCCGCTCCAGCAGGTCCTGCACCCGCGGGAACATCATCGCCACGCCGAGCACGGTCAGCACCGCCAGGCCCGCCCAGCGGATGCTGTCGGCGGGCAGCGGCAGCACGCTGAGCACGAGGGTGCCCAGCAGCGTGAAGACGCTGAAGCTCAGCGCGAGTCCGGCCACCACCAGGTACGGGCGGCGGCCGGTTCCGGATCGGCCCCGGTACGGCGTGCCCCCGGCCCACACCGCTGAGCCGGCCCGGCCCGCCGCGGGCTGCTGCGCCGGGGCGCCCGCGGTCAGGAAGACCACGGGCAGCACCGGCAGGACGCACGGCGAGATCCCCGTGATGAAACCGCCCACCAGACCGATGAGCACGAGCGTGACCACGATGACCTCCGGATACCGCCGGTGCCCCTGCGGGCGGGTCCCGGCCCTTCACGCTAATACCGCCGGAGCACCCGGGGCCGCCACCGGGGCAGCCGTTCACCGATCCGTAAGACCCGTACGTGCCAGGACGCCCGCGCGTTCAGCCGCGCGCCGGTTCAGTCCCGCGGCCGGGGCCTGGCCACCGACTCGCGCAGCACCGTGTGCGTGCCGAGCAGGTGCCGGCTCTGCGCCAGGGCACGGGTGCCGCCGCCCTCGCCGCGGGCGGCCTTCTCCGCGAGCGCCAGCCGGACCGACTCCCGGCCCATCTCGTAGGCGGGGATGTTGACCGTGGTCAGCGGGGGGTTGAGGTCCTGTGCCAGGCCGTCGTTGTTGTAGCCGACGACGGAGATGTCCTGCGGGGTGCGCAGGCCGTGCTCGCGCATGGCCGCCATCGCGCCCGCCGCGACCTGGTCGTCGCCGGCGAAGACCGCGGTGAAGTCCGGGCGGCCGCCGCAGTCGGCGAGGATCTGCCGCATGTCCGCGTAGCCGTGCGTCCGGCCCAGGCCGGTCCCCTCGATACGCACGGCCGCCGGGCCCAGGCCGTGGTCGGCCAGCGCCCGGCGGTAGCCGGCGATCCGCGGCTCCACGGTGCTGTGGCCGGGCATCACGCCGAGGTAGAGGATGTCCCGGTGCCCGGCCGCCAGCAGGTGGCCGACGACCGCGTACGCGCCGGCCTCGTTGTCGTACTCGACGACCAGCACCGGCATGTCGGGGCTGGGCGCGGGCCGCCCGCACAGCACCAGCCGGGAGTCGGCGGCGGCCAGGCCGTGCGCGTACTCGGTGAGCCGCGCCCGGTAGCGGTCGTCCTCGACGGCCCCGCCGACCAGCACCACGAACTCGGCGCGCTGCTCGCGCATCATCTGCACCAGCGCCAGCTCGCGCGCCTCGTCACCGCCATGGCTGCACACCATGCACAGCCGGCCGCGGGCGGCGGCCTCCTGCTCCACGCCCTGCGCGACGCTGGCGTAGAACGCGCTGTCCACCGAGGAGACGATCACCGCGATCGTCTTCGGGCCGGTGCCGGCCAGCGCCCGGGCCCGGCCGTCGATGACGTAGTCGAGGTCCTTCACGGCCCGCAGCACCTTCGCGCGGGCCGCGGCGGACGTCGGGTAGTTGCCGGCCAGCACCCGCGAGACGGTGGCCACGGACACGCCCGCGCGGTCGGCGACGTCACGGATGGTGCGCCTGCCGCTGCCGCGGCCCGCCGCGCCCGGCCCTGGTGAAATCTCCGCCATTCCCGCCATCCGAAGTCCGTCGCGGCCACGCCGCGTCCCCGCGCCGGCGCGCCGCCGCCCAGCGTACTGGTGCCGGGCCGGGCGGCGGGCGCTCAGTGGTTGGCCGCGTAGTCCTTGGCGTACTCCTCCGCCATCCGGTCCAGCCCCTGGCCGCGCATCTTCTTCACGGTGTCGTCCCAGGCGCTCATGGGCTTGCGCCCGGCCACCACCGCGCCGATGGTGTCGGTCCTGAGCTGGTCGATGGCCGCCCCCGACCGGGTCCTGGTCTCGGACTGAAGGCCCCAGCGCGGGTTGGCCACCAGCATCGGCGCGACCTTCGTCTGCCAGGCGTGGTTGCGCCGGACCGCGTCCGGGTGCCCGGGGAGGTAGAGCACCTGGGGGGCGTCGCACACGTACTTGAAGGGCAGGTTGACGTTGGATTCGACCAGACCGAGCCGGGTGGGGATCGGGTCGCCGGTCGCGTTGCGGGTGAAGTGCACGCCCTCCACGCCGAAGTGGGTCAGCTCGTACTCCTTGGTGCCGAAGGGCGAGGCCAGGTAGTTCAGCACCCGGAGGATCAGCTTCACCCGGTCCGGGGTGGTCTTCTTCAGCACGGTGTAGCCCCACGCGCCCTGCGCCCGCTGCATGCCCGGCTTCGCGCCGCCGGCCGGGGAGTACGGCACGGCCGCGTCGAGCGTGAAGGCGCCGTCGATGCTGGGGATCGAGGTGGACAGCGCCCCGAACCCGTCGGGCATGGAGGCGACCGTGCCGTTGTAGAAGAAGGTCTTGCAGTCCACCGTCGAGGTGCCCAGCACGTTCGGTTCGAACACGTCGGCCTTGCGCAGCTTCGCCATGTACTCCAGGCCGGCCCGGTACTCGTCGGTCGTGTACGCGCTGACGAAGGTGCCGCCCGCCTCCCGCTTCCACTCCTGCGGCGACCCGAACGCCATGGTGTGCACGTCGGCGCCGAACAGCAGCGGCGACGAGGAGCCCAGGCCGTACTTCCTGCCGTGGGTCGCGGCCTTGGCGACGGCCATGAAGTCGTCGGAGCTCCAGCCGTCCTTCATCCCGGCGGCGGAGAAGGCGTCGGCGTTGATCCACAGGCAGTTGCCGGGGGCGGAGCGCTGGATGGGCACGCCATAGATCCGCCCGCCGATCCGGCCCATGTTCTGCCAGACGTACGTGGGCAGGTTGGCGAGGTTCGGGTACTCCTTGATCGCGTCCCCGGTCAGGTACGACGACAGGTCGGTGCACTCGGCGGTGACGAACTCGGCCTCGCGCGGCAGGGTGTGGCCGCCGCCGAAGTTGATCACGTCCGGCAGGTCGTTGCCGGCCGTCATGGTGGCCATCTTCGTCATGTAGTCGGAGTCGGGCACCACCGTGAACTCGATGTTCACGCCGAGCGCCTTGTTGACCGCCGCCCAGAAGCGGTTGGCCGACGCCGGCTTGGGCGGGGTGCCGTAGGTGATGGTCATCACCTTGATCGTCTGCCCGCTGCCGGGCTTCTCCTGCACCGCGTTCACCAGCTTGGCGGGGTAGGTCAGGTACCCGGGCTGGATGCCGTCCGCGGTGCCCGGCAGGTCCGGCGCCGGGCCGTCGAAGGGCACGTACGCCGGCCACGGGGTCAGCTTCTTGCCGACGTTGCTGACGTCGTGCCGGGAGGCGGAGGTGGAGCAGGCGGCGAGCACGGACGGGGCGGCGATGGCGGCTCCGCCTGCGGCGATCGAGCGCAGCAGGGTACGCCGCGAGAACGACGAGGTACTCACGGTGGTCCTTTCGGAGGGGATCTGCTCGGCGAGCCGGGGTCGACTCGTGGGCTGGGGTCAGCTCTTGATGGCGCCGGTGAGCACGCCCTTGGTGAAGTACTTCTGGAGGAAGGGGTAGACGGCGAGGATCGGCACCACGGCCACCACCAGCACCGCCATCTGGATCGTCTGCGGCGCGGCGACCTGGCCGGCGTCGCCCGCTCCCGTGTCGGCGAGCTGCGCACCCCCCACCACGTAGGTGCGCAGTACCTGTTGCAGCGGCCAGTGGCCGGAGTCGAGGTAGATCGATGCGTAGAACCAGGCATTCCAGTAGGAGACCGCGTAGAACAGCCCGACCACCGCGAGCGCCGCCTTGGACAGCGGCAGCACGATCCGGCGCAGCACCATCCACTCGCCGGCGCCGTCCAGCCGCGCCGCCTCGTGGAGTTCGGCCGGCACCGACTGGAAGAAGCCGCGCAGGACCACGAGGTTGAAGACGTTGATCACCACCGGGGCGATCAGCGAGTCGTAGCTGTTGAGCATGTGGAGGCTCTTGACCAGCAGGAAGCTGGGGATCATGCCGGGCGGGAAGAGGAACGTGAACAGGATGACCAGCAGCAGCGGCCGGCCGCCGAACAGGTCGGGGCGGCTGAGCCCGTAGGCCAGGCCGATCGTGCAGGCCAGGCTGACCGCGGTGCCGACCAGCGTGACGCCCGCGCTCACCGCGAGCGCGTGGCCGACGATGCCGCCCTCGAAGATCTCCCGGTAGGCGCGCAGCGTCGGGTGCTCGGGCCAGAGCACCCACCCGCCGTTCGCCACCACGTCCTTGTTGCTCGCCAGGGAGGTGGACACGATGATCAGGAACGGCACCACCACCAGCAGCACCACGGTGGCCAGCGCGACCGCCTTCGCCGCCCGGGTGAGCGGCTTCGGCCGCTCCATCCACGCGGGGCGCGCCGTCCGCGCGGGCCTGCGGCGCCGCGGTCCGGCCGTCCCGCGCGGGCCGGCGGTGCGGGTGCCGTGCGGGGCGAGCGTGCTCACTGGTAGACCCCCTGCTCTCCGAGGCGGTGGGCGACCTTGTTCGCGGCGTAGACGAGCACCGCGCCCACCACGCCCTTGAACAGGCCGGCCGCGGCCGCGTATCCGTAGTCGCCCTCGACCAGGCCGCGCTGCCACACGAGGGTGTCGATCACCTCGGCGGCGTCCGGGCCGACCGACGCGCGCTGGAGCAGCATCTGCTCGAAGCCGACCGACAGGATGTCGCCGACCCGCATGATCAGCAGCAGCACGATGACCGGCCGGATCGCGGGCAGCGTGACGTGCCAGAACCGCCGCCACGGGCCGGCGCCGTCGATCGCGGCGGCCTCGTACTGCTGCTCGTCGACCTGGGCGAGCGCGGCGAGGAAGATGATCGTGCCCCAGCCGCAGTCCTTCCAGATCACCTGGGCGACCACCAGCGGCTTGAACGCGGCCGGGTTGCCGATGATGTCCACCGTGTGCAGGTGGGCGTCGCCGAGCAGGTTGTTGAGCAGGCCGGTCTCGCCGAGCACCTGCTGGAAGATCGCCACCACGATCACCCAGGACAGGAAGTGCGGCAGGTACATCACCGACTGCACCACACGCCGCAGCGAGTCGCGGGTCAGGCTGTGCAGCAGCATTGCCAGCGCGATCGGCACGGGGAAGTAGAACGCGAGCTGGAGCAGCGCTATCCACAGGGTGTTGACGACCGCGTGCCAGAACGCCGTGTCGACCAGGATCGCGTGGAAGTTGGACACCCCCACCCACTCGCTGGCCCACAGCCCGTCGAAGGGCACGTAGTCCTTGAACGCGATGACGTTCCCGGCCATCGCGCCGTACTGGAAGACCAGGAAGTAGAGCAGCCCGGGCCCCATCAGCAGCAGCAGGACGAGGTCCCGCCGCAACCGTTTACGCCGGGCGCCGCGGGCCGCGCGACCCCCGGTTCCTGCGGTACCGGACGCGTCCGCCGCACCCGTGCGGCCGGTGGCGTCCCGTTCGGCAATCGCCATCGCGTCCTCCTCGACGCTTAAGGTGGCACGGAAACTAAACCGGTTACTACGACGGGGTCAACCCCTCTCGCACGGAGGAACCTGGCAATTGGCGGGCCTCGCCCGGTCGAACATCCCTCGCATCACCAGCCATTCGGGCAAAGCGACAGCCCGACCCGGAGGTCTCGCGTTGACGGCGTCGGGGCGCGACCCTAGGCTTTGACCGTGGAAAAGTAACCGATTACACGGCCGGAGACAGACCCCCGGCCACCCGATGACACGATGGGCCCGACCGGCCCGCCCCGAAGCGGCGGACCCGGCGGCACGGACGAACGCGAACGACGACACGTGAGGGGCAGACATGGCGGAGCGGCCGAAGCTGGTGCTGGCGATGCGACCGGACATCGTGGACCTGGTCCTGCCCGCACCGGTGCGCGCCCGGCTCGACGCGCTCGCTGACGTCCATCCCGTCGTCGTCACCGACCCGGCCGGCCCCGGCGCGGCCGAGGCACTCGCCGGCGCCCGGCTGCTGCTGACCGGCTGGGGCTGCCCGGTCCTCGACGCCGAGACGCTCGACCGCGCCCCGCTCCTGGCCGCCGCCATCCACGCGGCCGGCAGCGTCCGCGCCCACGCCACCCCCGAGGTCTGGGCCCGCGGGATCGCCGTCTCCTCCGCGGCCGACGCGAACGCGGCGCCGGTCGTGGAATACACGATGGCCACCGTCTGGCTGGCGTCCCATCGCGCGCTCAACACCGCCGCGCAGTACGTCGCCGGGCGCCAGCCCGAATTCGACACCAGGCAGGGCGCCGACGGCGCGACCATCGGCGTCATCGGCGCGTCCCGCATCGGCCGCGGCGTCATCTCCCGCCTGCTCGGCGCCGCCGCGGGCTTCCGGGTGCTCCTCGCCGACCCCTACGTCTCCGCGGCCGAGGCGGAGGCCCTCGGTGTCACCCTCGTCGACCTCGACGACCTGTGCCGGCGCAGCGACATCGTCACCGTGCACGCTCCGGACCTGCCCGAGACCCACCACCTCCTCAACACGGAACGGCTCGCGCTGCTACGGGACGGCGCGGCGGTCATCAACAGCGCGCGGGGGCGGCTCATCGACACGGAGGCGCTGACGCGGGAGTGCGGGACCGGGCGGATCGACGCGTATCTCGATGTCACGGAGCCGGAGCCGCTGCCCGACGGGCACCCGCTGCTGCTGATGCGGAACGTGCTCGTCACCCCGCATATCGCTGGTTGCCAGGGCACCGAGGTGCGACGGCTCGGTGGGTACGCCGTCGACGAGGTGGAGCGATGGGCAAAGGGGGAGCCGCTGCTGGGGGCGGTGCGGGTCGAGGACTTGGCGAGGATCGCTTGAGGACGAGGATGCCCTGACCCTCCCGGCTGCCCCGTCCCGTACGTCCCGGGACCTTGCGGTCCGTCCTGGCTCGTCGCGCATTTCCCGCGCCCCTGGGGGTGGTTGCTCGCTCGTCGTTGGCTGCGGGTGCGCGGTGGTTGCTCGCGCAGTTCCCCGCGCCCCCGAGGAGGTGCGGGGAACTGCGCGACTCACCAGGCGCTGACGCGCCGACTGTGCCGCGGCGACAGGACGGGGCACCCCGGGGGCGGGGTTACTCGCCACCCCCACCGTCCCCGCCACCGCCGGAGCCGGAACCCCCGTCCCCGCTGCCGCCGCCGTACCCACCGGAGCCACCGGAGCCGCCGTCACCACCGCCGTCACCGCCGTCGGAGGATCCCCCGTTGTCCCCGGAGTCACCGCCGCCGTAGCTGCCATCGGACGAAGCACCGGAGTCACCGGAGTCACCGGAATCGGAGCCCCCGTAACTCCCGTCGTCCCCGGAGGCCGAAGCGTCGGATGAGGCTGCGTCATCACCGGGCGCGGAGGCGTCAGTTGCGTCCCCCGCGGGTGCGGCCGGAGCAGCGGGAGCAGCCGGAGCCGCGTCGGCCGGGGCAGCGGGTGCGGCCGGAGCGGGTGCGGAGGCGTCAACTGCGTCGCCAGCAGGAGCAGCCGGTGCAGCCGCCGGGGCCGCAGGTGCGGCGGGAGCGGCGGGGGCCGCTGGGGACGAGCTCGTGGTGGTCGCGCCCCAGGGGGACCCGAGCATCGCCCCGGGAGTTCCGGCGATCGCCCCGCTGTACGCACTCGCGGAGACGCTCGTGCCGGGCGGGCCGGAGACGCTCGCGGGGGCGGCGCCGGGCGCCTGGGCGGTGGCGGTGCCGCCGTTGGGCGCGGAGGCCGTCGCGGAGGAGACACCGCCGAGCGGGCTGCCGGCCCCCATGGAGGTCGCGGACGTCGGCCCGGAGGAGCTGGTCGCGGACGCCTGCGCGCTGCTGCCGCCGGCCTCGCTGCCGGCCGCCGACGTACCGGCCGCAGAGGTGCTCGCGGACGCTCCCGTCGCACCGATCCCGGCCTTGCCGGCGCTCCCGAGGGGTCCGGAGGCCGCGCTCGCGGAGGTGTCGCCGCCGGGGCTGGAGGCCGCCGCGGAGGAGGCGTTCGCCCCGGAGTCGGCATTGGCACCGGAGAACCCGCCGCCGGCGGTGCTCGCCGAGGCCGCGGCACCCGCCTGGCTGGAGCCGCTCGTCGAACTCGCGCTCCGCGCACCGCCGGACGCCTCCGCGGAGGACGTCCCCTTGCTCGTGGACGCGTTGGACTCCGCGCCGGACCCGCTGCCGGTCGCGGTGGCGTCGCCGACGGACAATCCGCCGCCGGGTCCGGCCTTGGAGGCGCCCGCGCCGGCCGAGTTCGTCCCGTTGCCGTACGCCGAGGCCCCGGCGCCGGTCTTCCCGTCGCCGATGCTGGTGCCCGCCGCCGCGGGGGCGCCGTGCGAGCTGTTGCCGTAGGTCGCGCCCAGGCCGATCGACCCGGACTGGTCGCCGCCGCCGGTGCCGCCGCGCCCGGCCTGACCGCTGCTGTCGCTGCCGTACGCACTCGACCGGGATCCGCCGTCGGCGCCGGACGGATCGGCGAGCGCGCCTCCGGTCAGGTGCAGGACGCCCACCACGGAGGCCACGGTGAGGATCGACGCCCGGCGCAGCGCGCGCCCGCCGGTGCGCCTGCGGATGGGCTGCCGCGCCCCACCGGGATCGGGGAGTTCGGTCTGCGGCGGCCGGGTCCCGCCCGCCGGCGACGTACGGGACGACTCGTCTGTGGCCATGCGCGGCTTCCCTTCGTCGACGCGTCGAGGACGCGTTCCCTCTGGCACCGGTGTCCCCAACGGCACCGGCCGCACGGCCACTTTTCCGCACCCTCCCGTCCCCGGCAATGCCCCCGGCGCTACTCCCGCAGCGAGCGCGGCAGCCCGAAGAGCGGCAGCAGTCCACCGTCCATGAAGCGCGTGATCGCCGAGACCCGGTCCCCCTCCAGCGTCATCAGCAGCACCCCGTGCGCGTGCAGGAACGGGTTGCCCGGCAGCCGGAGATAGATGCCGAAGGCCGGCTGGCCGTTCGCCCGGGTCGGTACGAGCGCGTAGCTGCGGCGGCCGCGGAACGCGATGGTGCCGAGGAAGTTCCCGATGGCGGCGAGCCCTTGGTACTCCAGCGCCAGCGGGGGCATCGTCAGCCACGCGTCGTCGGTCAGCAGCGCCAGCACCGCGTCCACGTCACCGCTCTCGAAGGCGCGGGCGAAGTCCGCCACGACCTGCCGCTCGCGCCACGAGTCCGGCAGCGGCGCCGACTCCCGGTCAGCCGCGAGCCGTTCCCTCGACGCCAGCGCGGCCCGGGCCCGGCTCAAGGCGCTGTGCACCGCGTTCTCGGTGGTCACCATCATCGCCGCGACCTCGGCCGCCCGGTAGCCGAGCACGTCGCGCAGCACCAGCACGGCCCGCTGGCGCGGCGGAAGATGCTGCAAGGCCACCAGGAACGCCAGGGACACCGCCTCCCTGGTCTCGTAGCGCGCCTCGGGTCCCGGCGCGTGATCGGGCAGACCGGCGAGGAGCACGTCCGGGTACGGCTCCATCCAGACCGGTTCCGACGCGCGGGCGGTCGGCTCGGGCAACGGTCGCTCCAAGGGGATCGGCTCCAGCAGCCGAGGGTGCCGGGTCCCGGCCCGCAGGGCGTTCAGGCAGCGGTTGGTCGCGATCCGGTACAGCCATGTCCGCACCGACGAGCGCCCCTCGAAACCGCTCAGGCCGCGCCACGCGGACAGCAGCGTCTCCTGCAGCAGGTCCTCCGCGTCCTGGAGCGAGCCGAGCATGCGGTAGCAGTGCACCTGCAACTCCCGCCGGTACGGGTCGGTGAGCTGCCGGAACGCCTCGCCGTCGCCGGCCCGGGCGCGCGCGAGTACCGCGGCGTCCTGGTCCAGCGGCGGACCCGCGCCCCGATCCGCGTCCGTGACCGGGGCGGGGACCGCATCTCCCACGTCCCTGCTCGTCATCGCCATGCCCGCCGCCTTCCGCCGCAGCCCGGGGTCCGGTCCCGTACCGGTTCTCCTCTGTGCAGACACCGGCGCCACCGGAAAGTCGTCGCCGCTCCACGACAGGTTCGCCCGCCGCCCGGTGTCGGTACCAGCGACATCACGACCGTGACAGCAGGAGACGACACGTGAGCAGCACAGAGAGCAGTACAGCGGGGGCCCTGCCCGGCAGGCCCGCACCGTCCGGAGGAAACGGGGGCGAGGGACGGCCCCCGGTCACCCCGGCCCAGTGGTGGGCACTCGGCCTCGCCTCCATCGCGTCCTTCATGGTCATCCTCGACATGCTCGTGGTGGCCACCGCACTGACAGCGATCCAGCGCGACCTGCACGCCTCGATCGCCGACCTCGAGTGGACCGTCAACGCCTACACCCTCAGCTTCGCCGTCCTGCTGATGACCAGCGCCTCGCTCGGCGACCGCTTCGGGCGGCGCCGGCTGTTCGCGGTGGGACTCGCCGTCTTCGCGCTCGCCTCGGCGGGCTGCGCGCTCGCCCCGAACGTCGGCGTCCTCGTCGCCGCCCGCACCGTCCAGGGGGTCGGCGCGGCCACGATCATGCCGCTCGCCCTGGGCCTGCTCAACTCCGCCTTCCCGCCGGCCCGCCGCGGCTGGGCGATCGGCATCTACGGCAGCGTCACCAGCCTCGCCATCCTGTCCGGCCCTGTCCTGGGCGGCGCCCTCACCCAGGGTCTCGCCTGGCAGTGGATCTTCTGGCTCAACGTGCCGATCGGGCTCGCCGCGATCCCCTTCGTCCTGCGCCGGCTGCACGAAGGACCCGCGAACCGGTCCGCGGCGATCGACGTTCCCGGGCTGGTGGTCTTCACCGCCGCCGCGGTGGGCCTGGTCTGGGGCCTGGTCCGGGCCGACGCGGCCGGCTGGGGCAGCCCCGAGGTCACCGGCGCGCTCGTCGCCGGCGCCGTACTCAGCGTGGCGTTCGTCCGCCGGCAGGCCCGCGCCCGCACCCCCATGCTGCCGCTGCGGCTCTTCCGCTCCCGCTCCTTCTCCGCGGGAAACCTCATCATCTTCCTGCTGAACGCCACGATGACCGGGGCGATCTTCTTCCTCACCCAGTACCAGCAAGTCGCCCTCGGCCAGGGACCCTTGGACGCGGGACTGCGCACCCTTCCCTGGGGCGTCGCCCCCTTCCTGCTCGCCCCCAGAACCGGCGCCCTCGCCGACCGCATCGGCGAACGCCCCCTCATCGCGGCCGGAATGGTTCTCGAAGCGGCCAGCATGTTCTGGCTGGCCGGCTCCGCCACCGCCTCGGCCTCCTACCTCGCCGTGGTCGCGCCCATCCTCCTCGCCGGCCTCGGTGCCGCCCTCGCGATCCCCGCGGTGACCAAGTCCGCCGTCAACACCAACGCACCCGAGGACATCGGCAAGGCGTCCGGCGCGTACTCCACCATGCGGCAGCTCGGCGGTGCCTTCGGCGTCGCCATCCTCTCCGCCGCCTTCACCGCCTCCGGGTCCTATGCCTCCGCGTCCGACTTCTCCGACGGCCTGCGCACGGCCCTGGTCGTCGCCGGCGCGCTGTCCCTGGCCGGGGCCGTCGCCGCCACCGCGATCGCGCCCCGGCCGCGCGCCGCCACCGCGGGAGGGGAGGCCAAGGGAAATGCGGGCGAGGGGAGTTCGGTCCGATCCGCCGGCGGGGACGACCGGATCACGGACGATCGAGCGCCATCTCGTACTCGGTGAAGGACGCGTCCAGAGGCGACGCCATCCACTCCCCGGTCCGCCGGAAGCCCATCCGCCGATAGAACGCCTCGGCCCGCGGGTTCTTCTCGTGCACCCACAGGTGGAGCCGATCGGTCCGCTGCCAGGCCCAGTCCTGCACGGCGGCGAACAACCGGTCGGCCAGCCCGGACCCGCGGGCCTCCGGCACCAGGTACACGGCATTGACGCTGATGTACTCGGGGCGCTCGATCACCGCGACGGTCAGCCCCACCCAGCTCTCACCGTGATCACCGTGCTCGCCGATCCCGCCGTTCTCACGGGAGACGGCGACGAACTGCTGCGCCCCCTCCCCGGAAGCGCGCCGCCGCCAGTCGTCCTCGCTCATCGCCGACTCCTCGGCGTAGGTCCGGGCGAAGGCCACCGGAGCAACGGGGTCCTGAAGCGCGGTCAGCCGCAGTTGTCTGCTCCGCCGCCACTCGGCCGGCAGTACCGGCCGGATCTCGTAGTCCATGGGCCGACCGTACAACGCAAAAAAGCCCGGGTCCTCCGAATTATCGGAGGACCCGGGCTCAAGAATTGTTCGGCGGTGTCCTACTCTCCCACAGGGTCCCCCCTGCAGTACCATCGGCGCTGAAAGGCTTAGCTTCCGGGTTCGGAATGTAACCGGGCGTTTCCCTAACGCTATGACCACCGAAACACTACGAAACAACACGCTGGTTGCTTCAGAACTACACAGTGGACGCGAACAAATATGGACAAGCCCTCGGCCTATTAGTACCGGTCAGCTCCACCCCTCACGAGGCTTCCACATCCGGCCTATCAACCCAGTCGTCTACTGGGAGCCTTACCCCATCAAGTGGGTGGGAGCCCTCATCTC
>NZ_FNVU01000006.1:0-1958 GCF_900107965.1 Actinacidiphila yanglinensis
ACCGCCATCCGCGCGGTGATCCGCTTCCCCGAGGGCGTGACGGCCACCACGAAGTCGTGGCAGAGCTTCCGCACGATCTCCAGCCCGTGCTGGCCCACGCGCAGAGAATCGGGGTCCGTCACCTTGACGCCATGGGCCGACATGTCCCACACCGTTATCTCCACCGTGCCCTCGACAGCCCGCAGTTCAAGGCCGCACGGTCCACCGGCATGCTTCACCGCGTTGGTCACCAGCTCACTCACCACCAGCACGAAGTCAGCGGCGACTGTGGCAAGCATGCGCACCCCGTTGGTGCCCATGCGTCCGACCCATTCCCTCGCCACATGCCGCGCCGCGGCGATGTCTCCCGGATCGCCCTTGAAGACCTCGTCGACCCGCATCGCGCCGCCCTCCGTCGACCCATTGACCTAAGGCTCCCCCGCCCCTTGTCCATGGGCAACTGATCGTTCGACGACACGGGAGGGGGTACTCACGGGCGCGATGTCTGTCGGCGCGTCCGCGCGGCGGTGCCTCGCGTGGAGGTTCGTTCGCCCGGTTATTAGCCGTAGAACTCCCAATTTTCGAACGCGTTGAGGCCGTTGCAGTTCCAGATGCTCAGCTTGGCATTGTTCTCGCCGCTTCCGCCGGTCACGGTGAGGCAAGCGTCGTCGTACCCATCATCAAGCCAGATATCTCCAGCACCGCCTACATTGACGTCCCACTTCTGCGCGTCCGAGTTGTTGCACTTGTACTGTGTGACGTAGGTTCCCGGATCCGTTGACCCGCCATAGACGGTGAGGCACTTGTGAGTTGAATTGTTTACGATCGTGGAAAAGCCGTTACTGTCGTGAGATGTGTACCAGAGCATCGTCGGGTCTGTGTTGCACTTGTACTGGACAATGAAGGCTCCATCGGAGTCACTGCCCCCGTAGGGCACGGCGCACAGCGTGGTGTTGGTGTTCCAGATGGTATCCGGTGAGGCCGCCGAAGCGGGGGCCGCCGACATTCCGAGCGTTGCCGCAGTTGCAAACGCAGCGACGGAAACAAGCGCGTTGTATCTCTTCATGCGGAGGGCCCCATTCCGTGTACATGTCATCGCGTGTTGATCATCATTGCATTTCCAGCCCGCCGATGGCAATGGCTGCGATTGGGTCAACCTGCTGCGGCGGCCGGGCGGCCCGGACAAGTGGTCGCGCCGCACAGGTAGTCGAATGGCTTGGAGCGCGAACACCTCCCGCCACCGGGCGACATCTATGCTGTGACCTGCGGCCACCATCTCATCGTCAGCACACACAGCTCACGATGATCAACGGTGGCCGTACTCGTCGACCCACCGGACCCGCCCTACGAGCGTTCGGTGAGCAACTCCGCCAGGCGGTCGGCGAACTTGATGAGCCAGACCAGCCGTGGTCCACTGCAGCCGATACGAACTCCATGACGGCAACCCCAGAACGCAGCCTGAACGGCATGGAACTGGGCCCAACGCCGGACGCGCCCGCGGTCGACTACCGCGGCCTCTGCGAAGATGTCCAAGACGCGGTGGACAGCGTCACCCAGGTCATCCGCTTCAAGGAGCGTCAACGCCCGGGACTTCAGCAGGACAGGCCCTAGTTAGTACTCCAGCCGGACTTCTCCATCAGTGCTGGTCAACGGCTTGGGTTGGGGAGTTTAGCGGTTTCGCGTGGTGGTGGGGCGGTCTTGTCTGGGCCGTCCCACGAAGGTGTGACCGCGTCTTTTGTAGTGGCAGCGGCGGGCGTGTGCTTGGTGGCGGCGTCGCCAGTGAGACCACGTCATCGCGTGGTCGCTGTCCGGAGCACGCTGGCGGGGTCCAGTTGCCAGCAGCCGTCGAATCTCGGCCGGCGTGAGGTCCACGAGGTCGGGTGTGTCCCGCCCTGTACCCCCCTTTCCCGTTCCTGGCCGGCCATGACGGCGAGGAAGGCATGCGCGAGCATGGCGAGGGTGATGTGCCGATACCAACC
>NZ_FNVU01000006.1:1968-203326 GCF_900107965.1 Actinacidiphila yanglinensis
CCTGCTCACCCGCCTGCTGGGAAACCTCCGCTCCGGAATGCTCACCGAGAAGTAGACGTCCGGATCGGGCCCGCCCCGCCGCGAGCCGACGGGCCAACGGCCCGGGGCAGTTGCTCACACGGCGCTCGGCCGCACCGCCATCCGCGCGGTGATCCGCTTCCCCGAAGGCGTGACCGCCACCACGAAGTCGTGGCAGAGCTTCCGCACGATCTCCAGCCCGTGCTGGCCGACCCGCAGCGGATCCGGGTCCCTCACGGTCACGCCGAGCGCGGACGTGTCCCACACCGTGATCTCCACCGTGCCGTCGACGGCACGCAGTTCAAGGCCGCACGGTCCACCGGCATGCTTCACCGCGTTGGTCACCAGCTCGCTCACCACCAGTTGGACGTCATCAGCGACCCGGCCATCCATGAGCGCCCCGCCGACATTCATGCGTCCGACCCATTCCGCCGCCGCACGCCGCGCCGCGGCAATGTCTCCCGGATCGCCCATGAAGACCTCGTCGACCCGCATCGCACCACCCTCCCTCCACCGTCACCCCGGCAGGGCGCCGCGGACCGCGTCGCACCCTCACGCCGGGCCCGGACGCGCCATATCGGCCGCCTCATTGACCCCGCTTACCCCAGCGGATCCACCCGCAACACCAGCGTCCCTTCCGAGGACGGACCGCGCCGGTGATGTCGTCCCGCCGGACCTGGCGCGCGGCCGGGGAATCCCCGTCATAGGCTGGACGGATACGCATTCACCGGGAGGGTGAGCGATATGCGCAAGTCCAAGGACGAGGAGAACAAGGCACGAAAGGCTGCCCAGTCGGACCGCCGCGAGACGGAGCGGGGCGCTCACGAGGCCGACGAGACAAAGGACCGGAACGACGAGCGCTTCATCGAGGAGGACGACCACGCGATGGAATCCCTCAAGCGCGACGACCGTCCGTAAGCACGCGGGTCTCCGCCCGGCTCCGCTCGTCGCATCAGTCGGCGTTCGCGTCATGGGCGGATACGCGGACGGTGTCCAGTCACCGCCGGCGGCATCGGATGCATCGATGCCGCCATTGATGTGTCCGCAGCCGGTCCGTCACCGCCTGGTCGAGCCGTTCGCCCGGTAGCTCGCCGGGATGCCGTGAGCACCATGAGCCGGGACGTCTCCGCACGGCGAGGCGAGCGACTCCCGTCATTTGACTGACTGGCCACTCTCCTACACACTGTCCTCATGCCCAGGCCGAGGAGCGACGACAAACGCGCGGCGATCATGGCCGCCGCCACGCGGATCATCGCCGCCCAGGGACTCGGGGCGGCGACGGCGGCGATCGCGAAGGAGGCCGGCGTCTCGAACGGGTCGCTCTTCACCTACTTCGACACCAAGGCCGATCTGCTCAACCAGCTCTACCTGGAGCTGAAGGGCGAGATGGGAGCAGCCGCACTCGGCGGCCTGCGCGCCACCGACGAGCGCGCCCAGATGCTGCACATGTGGTCGCGATGGATGGACTGGGCGACGGCCAATCCCCAGAAGCGCCGCACACTGGCACAACTCCAGGTCTCCGACCAGATCACGGCGTCCACCCACGAGTCCGCGAGCCATGCCATGACGGGCATCGGGGGGATCCTGGAGCGCAGCCGGGCGAACGGCCCGATGCGCGACGCCCCAGCGGCTCTGGTCTTCACGCTGTGCAATGCCCTCGCGGAGGCCACCATCGACTACATCATCGGCGACCCGGATCACGCCGACGCGCACAAGCAGGCCGGTTTCGACGCGCTCTGGCGCATGATCGGCTGACCCGCCCGTGCGGAACACCTGCCACCCACGCACGACCATTAATGACTGACCAGTCAGACGGCAAAGGAGCGCCATGCCCGACAAGGCCTACGTCATCACCGGCCCGACCTCCGGCTTCGGCCGCCGTACCGCCCGCGAACTCGCCCGGCACGGAACCGTCGTGCTCGTCGGGCGCGATGCCGCCAAGCTCGACGCCGCGCGCAAGGGCATCGAGGCAAGAGGCGGAAAGGCCGTGCCGGTCGTCTGCGATCTCTCGGACCTGACCAGCGTGAGGCACGCCGCCGCTCGGATCATCGAACTCGGCCTCCCGATCGCCGGCGTGCTCAACAACGCCGGCATCTTCCCCAACCGGCCCGGCAGGAACGCCCTCGGCTGGGACATCGCCTACGCGACCAACCATCTCGGGCCCTTCGTGTTCACCGAAACGCTCGTGCCCCATCTCGCAGACGGCACGCAGGTGGTGTTCGTCGTCTCGGCCGTGGAGGATCCGGAGCGCAAGCCCGCCACCATGGCCGGCTTCCGCGGCGCCCGGTACATCTCCGCTGAGGCGAGCGCCCGGGGCGAGTGGCAGCCCGGCGGCTCGAAACTGGCGGGCGCGGACGCCTACGCCACGTCCAAGCAGTGCAACCTGGCAACGGTGCTCGCCTTCGCCCGCGAGACACCCCGGCTGCGGTTCAACGCCATCGAGCCCGGCTTCGCCCCCGGCACGAATCTCGGCCGGGATGCCAACCGGTTCCTGCGTCTGCTGTCGAAATACGTGCTCTCACCACTGGCCCCGCTCATCAAGTACTGGACCAACCCGCGCACCGCTGCTCGCATGATCGCCCGGGTACTCACCAACACGTCGGACGCCACCGGCATCTACTACGACGAGAAAGGACGTCCGATGCGGGGCTCGGCACAGGTGCACGACCCGGCGTTCAACGCCCGGGTGGTCGCCGAGACTCGCGCACTGCTGGAGACGGTTCCCGCCTGAGTGCAGCGGCGTTGTGCCGATGACCACCTCTCAGAGGGCGGGATGTGAGGTGATGTCCGTTTCGCTGCCGCGGAGGGAGTAGCTGCGCTGGTTATCCGGGCGTTCTGGGCAGGCGCGTGTGTGCAGTTCATGGGTGCGTGGCGGGTCTCGGCATCCGCAGCATCGGCCGACGTCGCCAGCGGACCGGTCACCGGCTCCAGCCGGGCGGCTGCGACACTGCCAGGCGAGAGCGCCAGCCGTCGGCGCCGACCACATGCCTCGGGGGGCACACATGGGGACATTCGAGCGCGTCAATCTGTTCTACGGCGTCGATCACGAGCAGGTGTACGCCGCGTTGGAGGAGTTCTGGCTCCAGGAGGAGCACACGCTCAAACGGGAGGACGTTCACGACGTCAACCTCGACTCGTACGCCCTGCACGAGCGGCGCGGCGACTGGACCGTGCTGCAATGGACCCGGGGTTGGGAGTGGGACCTGCGCCGACGCGCCCAGCTTCGCGTTTCACGCGCCTACGACTGCCCGGGGCTGCTGGTCTTCATCTACGACGACGACTTCTGGGGCTGCGAGCTGTTCCACCACGGCAGAGCGATCGACCAGTTCCAGCAGGAGACTGGCATCATTGGCTCGTTTTTCGGCGATCTTCCGTGCCAGGGGCGCCCCGACCTCCTGCTGGCCCAATTCCCTGCTCTGGATCTGGATATCGAGCATGCCCGGGGCTATCTGACCCACTACAGCATCGACGACCCCGGGTACGAGGACATCGATTGGGAGAACGAGCACGACCCTCTCAACAGTCCCGTCCGTCCGAGCGATGGGTACGGCCGGCTTGAAGGAGGCGTCTACTGGGACTTCCAGAACTTCCTCGGCGTCGACTACCGCGCCCCGGTCTGGCGGAGATTCACCACCTCGCCCCAGGCACTCAGGGGAACGGACAAATAATCGGTTCTGCCCGAGACCGAAGGCGAGCGTCCGCCGGTCAGCAGGTGCAACCCGCCGGTCGCGGCGGGCGAGGGGGCGCCCCGGGTCCGTGGCGCCCCCTTTGTGCGTCTGCCGATGTGTGCGTCTACCAACGGGCGCTGGGCATACCGATGTTCGTTGTGTTGTGGCTGTTGATGTTGATCTCGTTGTGGATGTCTCCGACGTGGTAGTCGATCAGGCCGCACAGCAGGCAGCCCGGGTTGTTCGACGGAGGTGCGGCGGCCCGGGACACGGTGACGTCGGTGGTGGCGTGCGACGCTCCACAGCCGGCGTCGCCGTTGAAGGTGGCGGTGATGATGTGTGTGCCGGTGGTGGTGAAGCCGGTGGTCAGGAAGGACTGCCCGTCGGTCGAGACGGGCGCGGTGGCAAGGAGGTTGTCGCCGTCGAAGAACGACACGCCGAGTCCGGTGCTCGGGTCGGAAGTGCACGTCACCGTTGCGTCCAGCACCACCAGGCGCCCGGTCGTCGCCGACGAGGGTGACGCCTCCACCGTGGTTGACGACGTATCGACAGCGGCCGCCGACGGGGCGAGGGCGACCACAGCGGCGGCGGCCGCCGCGGCGACCAGGAAGGCGGCTTTGTGCTCGCGTCGTGCACGTCGTACACGTCGTTCGCGCCAGGGAATCACGGGTGAGCCTCCTCGATAGGACCGTCAAGTAGTTTTGTCCTGACTGTTCGAAGCGTGACATTAATTCGCTTTTCACAGCATTTCGGGGAGGTGTGGCCCCGACCAGACCCTCCTGGGCGATCGGCTCGCTCGAATGGGCCGGTCCGGAAACAGCGCCGTGCGCCCATCTGCAGGCAGGGGGCTGCGGGTTCGGGCTAGATCACGGGAGGCGCCACTCGCAGATAGCTGAGCGTGTTGCTCGCGCCGGCGGCCGTCGTCACCCCCACCGCCACCGATCCGGCGGCGCCCGCGGGGGCGAGCACGACCACCGTCGTGTCCGAGACCACGGTGAACGCCGCCGTCGTGGAACCGAACAGGACGGCGGTGGTCGTGGTCAGCCCGGTGCCGGTCAGGGTCACGCTGGCGCCGGCTCCGTTCGGGCCCTGCGCAGGCGAGAGCGCCGTGAGCACCGGCGCTGCCAGGTAGGTGTAGAAGACGGTGTTGCTGGTGCCGCCGGGTCCAATGACGGTGCAGGCCACCGTTCCGGTGCCGGCCGGGGTGACCGCGGTGATCTGGGTGGCCGAGTTGACCGTGAAGGACGTCGCGGGGGTGCCGCCGAAGGTGACCGCGGTGGCCCCCGTCAGACCGGCGCCGGTGAGGACGACCGTGGTCCCGCCGGACGCCCGGCCCTGGGACGGCGCGAGGGACAGCAGCGAGGGGGCGTTGAGGTAGTAGAAGAACACCGCTCCCGTGGTGCCGCCGACGGTGGTGGCGGTGACGGGTACCGCGCCGGTGCCGGCCGGGGTGACCGCGGTGATCTGGGTGGCCGAGTTGACCGTGAAGGACGTCGCGGGGGTGCCGCCGAAGGTGACCGCGGTGGCCCCCGTCAGACCGGTGCCGGTGAGGACGACCGTGGTCCCGCCGGACGCCGGGCCCTGGGACGGCGCGATCGAGGTGAGGGTCGGCGCCGGCGCGTAGGTGTAGGTGACCGCGTTGCTGAGTCCGGAGGGCGTGCGCACGGTCACGTTGACCGCGCCGGTGCCGGGCGGGACCGTCGCGGAGATCGCCGAGGGGCTGGTGACCGTGTACGACAGGGCGGCCGCCGATCCGAAGGTGACGGCGGTGGCGCCGGTGAACTGACTGCCGTTCAAGGTCACGGGATTGGTGCCCGCCGCCGGACCCGTGTTGGGTACGACCGAGGTGAGGACGGGAGGGGCCACGGTGACTCCAAGGGGTGTGGTCGGCCCGGTCGGGCCGGGGCCGAAAGCGGCAACCCAGGCACTCGCCGTGATCCCTGCGCAGGCATGTGGCGTGTGGCGTGCGGGAACCGGCCGGGCCGTCTCCTGCGCACGGCCGACGGCGAGGCGGGTGGACGGCCCCCGGCCCAGGGGGCGGGCCGGGGGCCGCGGGGAAGCGGGCGCGGTGTCCTGGTGGGGTCGGGCCCCTCCCCGCACGGCGGGGAGAGGGACACCGCGCCCTTGATGGTCCGTCAGATGTCCGGGCCTGCCAGGTAGGTGTAGCCCTCGTCCAGCGTGTCGCTGCCGGCTTCGTTGGTCAGCACGACGTCGACGGCGCCCGCCGCCCCCGCAGGCGTGACGACCGCCACCGAGGTGTCGGACAGGACGCCGAAGGACGCGGGGGTGCCGCCGAAGGTGACCCCCGTGGTGGAGGTCAGGCTGGTGCCGGTGAGGATCACCGAGGTGCCGCCCGAGGCCGGTCCCGACGTCGGGGCGATCGCGGTCAGCGTCGGGTCGGCCACGTACGTGTACGTGAGGCCGTTGTTGCTCCCGCCCGCGGTGGTGACGGTGACACCGACGGAACCGGCGGTCCCGGCCGGCGCCGTGACGGTGATCTGGCTGTCCGAGACGACCGTCGGCGTCGCGCTGTTGGCGCCGAAGGCCACGCTGGAGGCCGTGGCCAGGCCGGTGCCGTTGATGGTGACCGTCTGGCCGCCCGCGGTCGTGCCCGTGGCCGGGCTGAGCGACTGCTTGAAGGGCGCGCCGACGTAGAAGAACGAGACCGGGTTGCTCGTTCCGCCGGGCGTGGTCACGGTGACGCCGACCGCTCCGTTGCCCGCGGGCGAGACGGCGGTGACCTGGGTGGGCGAGACGTTGGTGACGGAGGTCGCCGAACGGGTGCCGAAGTGAACGGCGGTGGTGCCGCTCAAATTGGTGCCCGTGATGGTGACGAGAGTTCCTCCGCCACTCGGGCCCTGGTTGGGGGTAATTGGCATGAGCTGTTCCTCCTCGCTCGGAATGCGGTACTGTTCCGAGCAGTGACAGGGGCGTTCAGATCCGCGGACATCCCGAAAAGGTGCACACCGACGTCACAACAACCACTGGCAGGTGGTTCGTTCGATGGCCTCGTGACGTGCGCGGATTGTGATGCGGTCCCGCATGAACCGTCACGCGCGAGGACATCGGACGTGACTCCCGACGGGGATTCAACTGCTCCCGATCGAGGGGTTTTTCGTATGCTCCGTGGATCACCGCCCAAAGAAGCAGATGCCCGGATTAACCCATCTGAGCGGTCTCGCCATCAAGCGGTTCGGGGTGACGTCAGCCGTATGGCGGAGCGCCCGGGAGCGAACGCGGCGCCTTAAGGTTGGTACACGCAGAAATCGGAATACGCATTCCCCGCGCCCCCATTCCCTTCGTGCCGCGACCTTCCGATACGACACGAACACCTCGCACACCACACCGTCCAACGGCGGTTCGCCGGCCGTCACGGGCTGCGGACCCTGATGTCGCCGTAGGCGTGGGCCGCATTGACGGTCGGACCGGCGGCGGCGCCGGCGCCGTTCTGCGGGCTGTTGCCGATCCGGCTGTGGGCGGTGCCGGTGTCCGGCGAGGCCGCCTCCGGCCGCCGCTGCTTACCGGGGGCGGCCGGTGCGGGTGTCGTACTCCCCGCGGGCGGTGATGACGTCCTCGATGTACCGCACCGACCACTCCGTGAGTGCCTTCAGCGGTTCCCGCAACGTCTGGCCGAGGGAGGTCAGTTCGTACTCCACGTGCGGCGGCACCTCGGGGTGGACGGTCCGGCTGACCAGCCCGTCGCGTTCGAGGGTGCGCAGCGTCTGGGTGAGCATCTTCTCGCTCACGCCCGCCAGCGCCTGCCGGAGCCGGCCGAATCGGGAGGCCCCGTTCCGGCCGAGCTCGCCCAGCACGAGGACCGCCCACTTGCTGCCGATCCGGTCGAGCAGGTCCCGCGACGGGCAACCGCGCTCGTACGGATCGAAGGACGCCATCGGCCCGGTCGCGTTCTCGACAGCCTCCACACGGCTCACCTCGATGCTTTCGTTCGGGTCAGTACCGTACCAAAAAGTGGCTACTTCCCAACGGAGAGTGTGCAGGTCAGCCTGGATTCCATCCCGCCGCGGACACACCGCGACGGGCGCGCGAGGCACGCGCGGAAGGAAGGAATGACCCTCATGTCGATCGTCGTCACCGGAGCCACCGGCCAGTTGGGCAGGCTCACTGTCGAGGCGCTGCTGCGGCGCGAGGTCCCGGCCGCGGACATCATCGCGACCGGCCGGGACATCGCCAGGATCAAGGACCTGTCCGACCGAGGCGTCACGGTGCGCCGCGCCGATTTCGCGGACGCCGACAGCCTGTCCGAGGCCTTCGCGGGGGCGGACAGACTGCTGCTGATCTCGGCCTCGGTCCCCGTGGGCGAACGGGTCGCCCACCACCGCCGGGTGATGGACGCCGCGCTGGCCGCGGGCGTGGCGCTGGTGGCGTACACGAGCACCACGCACGCGGACACGGCCACCACCGTCATCGGCGCCACGCACCGCGAGACCGAGCAGTCCCTGCGGGACCGCGGGATCCCGAGTGTGCTGCTGCGCAACGGCTGGTACCTGGAGAACTACACCGGCCAACTGCCCCGGATCCTGCGGAACAACGCCGTGGTCGGCGCCGCGGGCTCGGGGCGGATCAGCGCCGCGTCCCGCGCCGACTACGCCGAGGCCGCGGCGGTCGTCCTCACTGCCGAAGGCCACACCGGCGCCGTGTACGAGCTCGGCGGCGACGCATCCTTCACGCTGACCGAGCTCGCCGCCGCGATCTCCGCCGCAGCCGGGAAACAGGTCGCCTACGCCGACCTCCCGGTGGCCGAGTTCGCCCGGGTACTGGCAGGCGCGGGCGTGCCCGCCGAGCTGGCGGAGGTCCTCGCCGACGCCGACCTCGGCATGAGCCGCGGCGAGATGTACACCGATTCCGGCGACTTGCGCCGCCTGATCGGCCGCCCGCCGATGACCCTGGCCGAGGCACTCGCGGTCGCGCCGCACTAGCCCAGGGCCGGGGACCCTGCTCGGCGGACGGCAACGGAACCACCACGGTCACGGCACGGTACCCGTACCGGAACCGGACCTCGACCGGCCGCTGTCGGGCACGTCCGGCAGCGGCGCTGTCATGCGGCCGGCGGCACGCGGAACAGTCGCTCGGCATTGCGGTGGCTGATGGCCGCCCGCTGGTCGTCGTCGAGGTTCGCCTCGGCCAGGAACCGGGTGGCGACGTCGCTGTCCTCGTACGGGTAGTCGATCGCGAACAACACCCGCTCGGCACCGACCTTGGCCAGGCAGTAGTCCAGGGCGTCGTGGTCGAACATGCCGCTGGTGGTGATCCAGATGTTGCGCTGGAAGTACTCGCTGGGCCTGAGTTCGAGCCTGACCATGTCGAGCACGTCGCGCGCCCAGGCGTACGTCTTCGCGTGGAGATTGTCGGTACGCCAGAGCCAGTACGGGATGCCCTCGCCGAGATGGCCGAGGACCAGGCGCAGGTCGGGGTGCCGGTCAAAGGCGCCACTGAGGATCAGGCGCATCGCGTGCGTGGCGGCCTCGGCCTGAAAGCCCCAGATCGCCTGTTGCAGGCCGTAGGGATGGAAGGGGGCCAGCATCTGCGGGCTCGGCATCCGCGGATGCAGGTACAGCGTGCTGCCGGTCTCCTCGATGGCGGCCAGAATCGGCTCGGACTCCGGCTCGTCCAGATATCGCCCACCGGTGTGCGAGCCGATCAGCACGCCACCGAACCCCAGCGTCCCGGTGGCGCGCCGGATCTCCTCGGCCGCCGCCTCGGGATCCTGGGGCGCGACGGCGGCGAGCGCGGCGAACCGGGTCGGGTTGCAGGCGACGATGTCGGCGAGCGCATCGTTCATCTCCCGCGCCAGCGACGTCGCCATCGCCGTGTCGGACCAGAGTTGGACACCGGGAGGATTGAGGCTGAGGACCGACACGTCGACGCCTGTCCTGTCCATCTCCTCCAGGCGGGTCCGCAGATCCGTCAGCCGCCGGCTGATGAACTCGTTGGCGATGAAACTGCGGGAGTACACACGCTCGGCATCCTCGCCGGGAAACGCCGGCTGGTCCGCCGTCCGCTCCCAGAACCGAGCGGTCGCGAAGTGCTCCTCGACCGCGATGACGCGTGGGCCTTCGGTGTCCGGCATCGCACGTTTCCCTTCTCCAGCAGTGTGGTGTGCCCGTTCTCCACCAGACGCTACGGAGATGCCCGAGAGGCATGCTGACCCCTGCTCTCCCTGGGAGTGACAGGGTCACCCACGCTTAGGATGCGTGGCGTGCACCGAAACAACCTGCTCGGGGCGTACCTGCGCACGTGCCGCGGACGAGTCTCGCCGGACGCTGTCGGGCTGGAGGGACTCGGACCGCGTCGCGTGGCCGGGTTGCGTCGCGAAGAGGTCGCACTGCTCGCCGGCATCAGCGCGAACTACTATCTGCGCCTGGAACAGGGCCGGGACCGGCATCCGTCCGAGCAGGTGCTGGAGTCCCTCGCGCGTGCACTGCGGCTGGGCCCGACCGAGACGGCACACCTGCGCGCACTGGGTCGGCCGCCGACCAGCCACGTGGACGACGCCCGGCTGGTGGCCGTCCCGGCCAGCGTCGGACGGCTGGTGGAGACGCTGGACCTGCCGGCCTTCGTGCAGGACGCGCATCTCGACGTCCTCGCGTCGAATGCCGTGGCCCGCGCGCTCTCGCCGGCGTTGCGGCCCGGCCGGAACCGCCTGTTGTCGGTGTTCCTCGATCCGGACGAGCGTGCGCTGTTCGCCGACTGGGAGCTGGTCGCCGATCACCTGGTCGCCTCGTTCCGCACCTCGATCGCCGCCGGTGCGGGCGATCAGCGCACGAGCGAACTGGTCGACGCGTTGTCGGCGCGCGACACCCGCTTTCGCGAACGGTGGGAAGGCCACGCCGTCGTCAACATGGTGGATCGGCCTCCGGTCCGGTTCGCCCATCCCCTGGTCGGTGAGCTCACCCTGACCCGGGACAACCTGGCCATCGACGGCCCCGACGCACTGCGGCTGGTGATCTACCACGCCGTGCCCGGCTCGGAGGATCACGACGGACTGGTCCGGCTCAGGAATGCCGAACCCAAGTCCCCCTGCGACAGCGGATCCTGACCCGACGAGGGTGTTCTCTCAAGCGGGCAGTGGACGAGGGACGGGGTTCGGCCGGACACGTCCACCCGCACGGGCAGGGAGCCGACCCGCCGCTGTGGTTCAGGCCGGCTCCTGATCTGCTCCAGGACGGGCCGCCCCGGCGGGGGTGGGTGGTGCCTCGTCCGGAAGGCCGCCCCGGGCGAGCTGATCCCGCACATCGCGCGGCACACTCATGCCGTGGCGGCGCAGATCGCCGACGAAACGTGCGACGAGCGGGTCCGGTTCCGTGGACGTCACCGCCACCAGCTGCCTGACCCACCGCGGGGAGAAGGATCGCACCGCTCCCGGAAAGCCGTGGCTGACCGCGCTCACGGGACACACGGCGACGCCCAGTCCGGCGGCCGCGAGTTGCGGTGCCGTCGCGGTCACCGACGTCCGCATCACCGTCTCCGGGTGGACTCCCGCGCGGGCGAAGGACTGGTCGAGCCAGGCGCTGAGGCCGTTGTCCGGGGCGAAGTGGACGAGCGGCACGCCTTCGAGATCCTCAAGGCGTACGGCCGGCCGCCCGGCCAGCGGATGGTCGGCGGGTGTCGCCACCACGATCTCCTCCTCCGCCACGGCGGTGATCGTGAAGCGGCCGGCCGAGGGAGCCGTCAGCACTGCCGCGTCGACCTCGTCGGAGTCGACGAGGCCGAGTGCCTCGTCCATCGCCGTGGACTCGCGCAGCGTGATCGCGACCTCCGGGTAGCGGCGATGCCACTGGCGGATGACCGCAGCGAGCAGCGGCACCGTGAGACTCTGCGCGCAGACCAGCCGCAGGACGCCCCCGGCCGCTTGACCCGCCGCACGTGCCGACCGAACCGCGGATGCGGCCGCTTCGATCGCCCGTCTGGCATCCGCGACGGCGGCACGCCCCGCGGAAGTGAGCTTGACCCCCCGAGGCTCGCGGCGCAGCAGGACCGTTCGGGTCTCGCGTTCCAACGAAGCGAGCTGATGGGAGACAGCCGGTTGCGACGAATGCAGCAGCAGCGCGGCCTGCGTGATCGATCCGGAGTCCGCGACGGCCACAAGGCATTCCAACGCCCGCAGAGAAGCCATCCATAAATCTTATCGCAAGCCTTCGAAGCATGACGGTGATCGAGGGAAGCCATCCGAGCCCCTGGTTGCTCTCACCCACGAGACCGTTTCGTCGGGTCCGGCGAGGGGCTCACACAGAGCGAAGGAGAGGCCCATGGCGCATGTGTTCGTTACCGGCGGTTCCGGGTTCATCGGCCAGGTACTGGTACGTCGGCTCCTCGGCGCGGGGCACTCGGTAGGTGTTCTGGTGCGAAGTGAGGCATCGGCCGCGAAGATCTCGGCGCTGGGCGCGGAGCCCGTGAGGGGCGAGTTGACCGAGCCGCTCACGTGGCGGAACGACGTGGCGGGCAGCGATGTGGTCTTCCACCTCGCCGCCGAGACGGATGTCACCGCTGATCGTGAACGCCACGAACTGGTGACGGTTCGCGGCACCCAGGCAGCCGTCGACGCTGCTCGCCACGCTCGCGTCGCGCGTTTCGTCCACTGCGGCAGCGAAGCCGCGCTTCTGGCCGGCGCGCCGCTCGTGGACATCGACGAGACCGCGCCGCTACGGCCCGACTCGCAGGCCGCCTACAGTGCCACGAAGGCCGTGGCAGAGAAGATCGTGCTCGACGCGAACGCCCCGGGCTTCGCCACGGTGTCGATTCGCCCGCGGTTCGTGTGGGGCCCCGACAGCTTCCTCGTCGAGGGCCTGGCCGCGGCTGCGAAGGCGGGACAGTTCGCCTGGATCGACGGAGGCCGGCACACGACCGACGTCACGTTCGTGGAGAACGCCGTCGAGGGACTCGTGCTCGGATGGCAGCGCGGCCGGCCGGGTCAGGCCTACTTCGTCACCGACCGGCACCGTGTCACCCTCCGCGAGTTCCTGGGGACCCAGTTCGAGATCTACGGCGTCGATGTCGCGATCCCCGACATGGACGCCGAGACCGCCGCCGGCCAGGTCCCCGTCCCGGCGCGATGGTTCCTCGGGCAGGAGTGCACCCTGCGCACGGACAAGGCCGTGACCGAGCTCGGATACCAGCCCATCGTTGACCATGCCGCCGGCCTGGACGCTGTGCGGAACTCCGTTGCCGCCGGCCGCGCCTGAAGCCCCCTCCACCCTCAACCGGCGCGCGCCACTGTTCTGGCCCGCCTGGTACGGCGAAGCGCACGAGCAGCGAGCGCGGCGGAGCAGCTCGTACGCCGATGACGCTCGTACGTCGACGACGAGGCAGACCGCGACGTCGAAGACGCCGGACTGCGACTTTTCCACTCGATGACATACCGGCGATGCGTATCCATCGTCATGCATCCATGACCGCCAGGGAGCGGTCCAACGTTCGGAGATCTTCATGTTCGAGGCGATCAACTGGCCGCAGGCCATGACTCCCAGTCGCTCCCCCATCCATTTCACCAACGAGCTGGAGGTCGACGCCTCTCCGGAAACGATATGGTCCCTGCTCGTGGACCCTCGCACCTGGCCCACTTTCTACCCGGGCGTCGGGGATGTCGCGCTGCTTGACGGCCATGACTCGCTCCGCCTCGGAACGCGATTCGAGACCAACCTGGCCGGCCAGGACGTCTTTGCCTCCGTACAGGAATTCCAGCCCACGACGCGTATCGCCTGGGGCGGTTACCCCAAGGCGTCCGAAGAATCCAGGGCTTACCACGCCTGGATCATCACACCCACGCCGAAGGGAAGCCATCTCTGGACCGAGGAGACGATGCGGGGTCCGCTCTGGATCGAACTGGCGAAGCAGGACCCCGAAGTCTTTTGGCGCACGCACGAGAACCTTCTCGCGGCGCTCGCCAAGGTGGCGACCGAGCGTGAGAATCAAGCCGGTTGACTCGCCAGGCGCATCCAAGTGCTCTCAGCGGAACAGCCGGAAAGGAAAGGCGGACGATGTACGACAAGGTGATATGGCCCGACCGGTACGACCCGAGAACGTCGGCTCTCTACGCGCTCAATGACATCGACGTGAAGGCACCACCCGAAGTGGTCTGGCAGCTGCTCGTCGACGCCGAGAACTGGTCGAGCTACTTCCCCCCCGAGGACCGCGTCAGGATACTGGCCGGCGATTCGGAACTGGTTCTGGGGACCAGGTTCAGCCGGGTGACGGTGGGATTTCCCATGGCTCTCCACGTGACGGAGTACGAGCCGTTCACCAGGCTCGCGTGGGAGACGACGGTCGACGGCGACGAAACGGGTTCGAGCGCGTACCACGGCTGGGTCATCACACCCACGGACGACGGCTGTCACGTACTGACCGAGGAAACGCAGCAGGGCCCCTTCTTCGTCGAGGAACTCGGGCGCAAGCACCCCGGAGCGCTGTACCGCTACCACCAGGACTGGGTCGAGCGCCTCGCCCGTGCCGCCGAAGCGGAAGTGGCGAAGCCCGCAGCCTGACCCGCGCGACCTCGGGAACGTCGCCGAGTCACCCGCACCCTCACGCCGCCGGCATCGCCGGCGGCGCAAGGGCGTTCCGCCACGGCACGGCCTGGCCCCACGGCATCAAGCGACCGCGCATCCGCGGGGAACGCAGAGCCGACACCCCATCAAGCCTCCTCACGCTCGACTGCCGCCTGATCACCCAGCGACAGCCGGCCCGCTCACCCCTGCCGACTGGGCAACAAGGACATCAACTCCCATACGCCACAACGGATTTGAGGATCCGGTGTCTGGTGCGCCCAAGAGCGGGTGTCGCGGCTTTCCGAGCGGCCTCACCAACTACTGTTGCTGCTGCGCTCCTTGATGAATCCGCGCCTGATCGCCAGACTCCGGGTCCACCGGCCGGCGGCCGGCTGTCAGGCAGGGGAACGGTGGGGCGCCGCATGGCCCGCCCGCACGGCCGGCCGGCGGGTTCTACCCCCAATCGGCCACGCACCCGACTACCGAGTGGAATATGAAATGACGTCAGCCGACCTGTCGACCGGGCTCGCCTCGGCCCCTGCCCTCGACGAGCGGCGCCAAGTGCATCTGGTCGACCTGACCGTGATGCCAAGCGTCCGCTACAGCGCCGTACTCGGCTACATCCAGGCAGCCGCCCAGGCCGTCCCGGAGATCGCCGCGAGCTGCTCCTTCACCAAGCACGTCTACATGAAGGCCGGGGACGCCTTCGAGGGCGCCTGCGCCAAGGTGCTGGACGCCCTGGACAACCCCCTGGCCGTCGCCTTCACCGTGTACTACTGGAACCGTGCCAGCTCAACGGAGTTGGCCCGCAGGGTCAAGGAGCGCTGGCCGAACTGCCGCATCGTGCTCGGCGGCAACGACGTGTCGCACCAGCAGGACGCCGTGTTCGCCGAAGCGCCCTGGGTGGACGTCCTCGTCCACGGCGAAGGCGAGATCCGCTTCCGCGACCTGCTGACCGTCTTCCTGCGCCACGAGGAACGGGCCGCCGCCGAGAAGGAATTGGCCGAGGTCCCAGGCATCAGCTTCCTGCGCAGCGACGGCGAGGTGGAGACCACCGCCGAGGCCGAACGCATCGCGGACTTCGACGAACTGCCCTCGCCGTTCGAGGGTGACGTCTGGTCCGACGAGGACATCGCGCAGTCCCAGATGCTGGTGTACGAGACCAACCGCGGCTGCCCGTACTCCTGTTCCTTCTGCTACTGGGGAACCGGGGCGACCAACTCCCGGGTCCGCCAGTTCTCGATGGAACGCATCAAGATGGAGCTGGAGCGGATCATCCGGGTCTGCGCCGACAACACCCGGATGTTCATCGCCGACGCCAACTTCGGCATGCTCGCCCGCGACGTCGAGATCGCCAACCACGTGGTGGAGATGTGCCGGCGCTACAACAAGCGGCTGCTGGTGATGACCAACTGGGCGAAGAACACCAACGGCCGCGTCGTGGAGATCGCCGGCATCCTGTACAAGGCGGGGCTGACCGGAGCCATCACGCTGTCCGCGCAGTCCTTCAACACCGAGGTGCTGCAGATCGCGAACCGGAAGAACATCCGGGTGTCGCACTACCGCCGCATGCAGACCCAGTTCCGCGCCCTGGACATCCCGACCTACACCGACCTCATCTGGGGCCTGCCCGGTGAGACCCTCGTATCGCTCCTCGAGGGCATAGAGGAAGCGATAGCCTCCGGCGGCTCACCCGTCGTCTACCCGCTGTTCCTGCTGAACAACACCGACTACACCCACGAGCGGTTCCGCGACGAGCACGGTCTGAAGACCACGCACATGCCCTGCGACCCGGGCAGCACGGACCTCTTCTCCGATGTGGTGACCGAGCACGCGCGGATGCCGTTCGAGGACTGGCTCACCGGGATCGTCCATCGGCTGCCGCTGACGCTCTTCCACAAGTGCCTGCTGCGCTGCACGCTGCGGGTGCTCGCCGAAACCTCGGGGGCGCGCACAGTCGATCTGCTCCAACTGCTCGAGACCTTCCTGCGCGAGAAGGTCGAGGACCCGGTCGTGGCCTGGCTGATGGCCGACTACGAGCGCGCGTGGCGCGACCCGGACAACTTCGACTCCAAGACGATCTACGGCCACGCCGGGCGGTCGATGATCCAGGAGGAGATCCACTACCAGGCGATACTGCGCCGGATGGTGAGCGACAAGGACCGCGCCGCCCGGCATGCGCGCGACGCCGTGGACTTCCTGTACGAGGCGCTCACCGAGCAGGGACGTCCGCTCCCGGACCGCGCCGAACTCGACAGGGTGACCGAACTGGACATGGCCGCGGCCGCGGTGTTCCGGGCCGGGCTCACCCACAAGGCGGAGCAGCAGGACATCGCCGTTCCCGCGCCGATGTACGAGGTACTGCGGTCGTACGGCGACGTGCCGGCCCAGTCCGGGCTGGCCTCCTCGGCCGACGGCCTCGTGCACGGCCGTGTCGAGGTACCCGAGTTCCGTGCGCACTACCCCTTCAGCCCCTACACGCTGTCCGTCTGGCACGCGAGCGGACGCCCCCTGCACGATGTCACCATCAGCTTGACCGTGCAGCAGCTGCCGGAACGCGACACGGACGAGGCGGTCGCGGTCCCCCGCACCGCGTAGCCACCTCGGCACCCCCTCCGCCAAGGCCCCCGGGCTTCGGCCGTTTCCCCCCGGACCTCCGGCACTGCCGGCCGGCCCCCGGGGCACCGGCCCCCGGGGGCCTTCGTAGCCTCCCCGCCCGGTTCAGCCGAACTCGCTCAAGGGCGCCGTGACCACCTCGCGCCACCGGTCGCGGTGGCCTTCGGCGTGCAACCGGTAGTACAGGGTCTCCCGGCGCTCGTCGTCGGCCGGGCCGTCGTGGTCGCCGATGTTGTGCGCGAGCAGGTAGTGGGCGAGCAGGACGCTGCCGGCCGGACCGACCACCTGCACCGGATCGCCGAGTTCGATCCTCGGATACGGCCCCGGGGCCATGTCGTCGACCCGTCGCAACGCGTCCGCTCCCCGCTCGGCGAGGTAGGCGCCGAACCGGAGATGGGTGCCCGGCCACACCCACAGGTTGCCCCGCCCGGGTGTCGTGTGATCGGTGAGCCACGCACCCGCGAGCAGGCTGAACGTGCCCGGCCGGCCGTCGGGTTCCGTCGGTGACAGCCCGTCGACATGGGGCCCGCCCGGCCGGTACGGCCACGGCGGGATCGTGGTGGCCACCTGCACGCCCTCCGGCGGCTGGATCGCGAGGCCCTCCCGGAGCAACTGCCCCGCCAGTTCCCCCATTCCGGTGCGGAGGAAGAAGTCGAGCAGCGGATGGCCCCGGTCGCCGAAGTTCCGGAAGACGAAGTGCGGCCCCACGTGCCCCTCGGCGGGAGGCTGCTTCGCCAGCATGGCCGCGACCTCCTTGCGCCCGGCGGCGACCTCCCCCGGAGTCAGCACGTCCGGCACCACGAGGTAGCCCTGCCGGCGAAACGTCGCCCTCATGTCATCAGTGATCGCAGCGCCCACCGCCCCAGTCCAGCAGCCGGAACTCCCGCCCGGCAACCGGGTTTCGGCGGCGGGCACCGCATCCACCGCCGGCTACCCCCGACACCGCTGCGGAGCGGTCCCGTTGATGCCCGGGATCTCACTCGGCCCACGGAATCGGGATCCTCTCCTCGCCGCCGGGCAGCATCGCCTTGCCGCCGACGGGCATGGCGACCAGCGCCTGCGCCGGGCCGCCCACGGACGCCAGCCGCCGCACGGCGCCGGCGGGCACGACGATCGCCTGACCGGCCCTGACCGAGCCGGTCTCCCCCTCCAGCTCGACCGCCATCTCGCCCGACACCAGCATCCACACCTGCTCGCGGTCGATGATGTGCACCGGCGTACCCGCGTTCGCCCCCAACTCCACCCGCCACGTGCTGACCTCGCTGCTCCCCTGGCTGGGTCCGGCCAGGCCGAACATCGAACCGGCCGGGGTCGTGGTGGTGCGCTGCTCGCTCTCGCTGATCACGTTCATGAGGACTCCTGTGTAAAGTGGCTTTACTCGTGAGGGAGTAAAGTGGCTTTACACAGATGTGTCAAGATGGACCGATGGAGACCCGCGACCCGCTCGAGCGGACCGAACTCACCTTCCTGCTGGGGATGGCCTTCCAGCTGGTCCTCGGCGAGTTCGTGGGCCGACTCGACGCGGCGGGCTACGCCGAACTGCGCCCCGTCCACGGGATGGTCTTCCAGGTGCTGCGGGGTTCCGGCGCGACCAGCAGCGAGCTGGCCGAGGAACTCGGCGTCACCAAGCAGGCCGCCGGCCAGATCATCGACGACCTGGAGAAGCGGGGCTACGTCGCACGCCGGCCGCATCCGGCCGGCGGCCGGCGCAAGCTCGTCGTCCTGACCGACAAGGCGCTGGAGCACCTCGCGGTGGCCGGGCGGGTCCTGCACGACCTGGAGGCGCAACTGACCCGGCGGCTCCAGGAAGCGGGCGGGCAGGTCCCGCGCGCCGAACTCGCCGCCATCATCCGGACGTTGGCCGGTGACGCGCTCCCGCCGTTGCGCCCGGTCTGGTGAGGTGCGGGCGGAGCGCCGCTCATCGCCGGGCACACACCGCCGCAGGGGCACTCATCACTGGGCGGGCGCGAGTCCCGCTTTGATCGCGGCCGCGCTGCGGCTCAGGGTGGCGACCAGGGCGGGGAGACGGGCCCGCTCGTACCGGACGGAGGGCATCGACAGGGAGAGACCGGCGACGGCGGTGCCGCCGGGGTCGCGCACGGGCACGCCGACCGCGACCAGTCCGCGCTCCGAGCGGCCCTGGTTGACCGCGAAGCCCTGCTTGTGGATGCGGGCCGGTTCGGTCCGCGGTTCCGCGAGGCGCGGGCGCTCGGCCTCCTCGGCCGTGGCGTTGCCGTAGGTCTCCTCCAGCTCGGCGGGGGTCAGCTCCGCCAGCAGCAGTCCGCCGGTGGTGCGGTGGGCCGGGAAGACCATGCCCTCGCGCGAGCCGCCTTGAGGATCTGGTCGCACTCGACCGACGCGATGAAGCGTGCCGTCGCGCGGTTGCGGAGGGCCAGGTTCGACGACTCCCGCGCGGCGTCGACGAGCGTGTGCATGTGCGGGAGCGCGGCGGCGCGCAGCAGCGCGGTCCGCGAGAGGGAGTGCGCGGCGAGTTCGAGGACCGGGCCGGCGTGGTAGGTGCGCGTCTCGTCCGGCATCGCGAAGTCGCGGTGGACGAGCATCTGGAGCAGCCGGTGCCCGGTCGACTGCGCGACGCCGAGCCGTTCGGCCGCGTCGGCCGCTCTCAGCGTGCCTTCGAGCGGGAGCATCGTGGCCGGCCGCAGGGCGTGGTCGACGCTGGCGACGGCGTAGGTCGGGGGTGTCGTGCGGGACGGACTGGCCGACCTGTGGCGCGACAAGTGGTGGCGGATGTACGACCGCGACCCGATCACGACGTGGGTGAGCGGGAGCATCGCCCTGCTCGGGGACGCGGCCCACCCGCCGCTGCGGTACCTCGCGCAGGGCGCGATCATGGCGATCGAGGACGGCTGGCTGCTGGCGGAGCACGCCGCCCGCAACCGCGGCGCCGGCGGCGCGGTCGACTGGGCCGCCGCCCTCGATGCCTACCAGGCCGTCCGCCCCGAGCACTGCCGCCGGGTGGTGACCACCTCGCGGGCGTGGGACAGGCTGTGGCACCTCGACGGCCCGGCGCGCCTGCGGCGCAACGCGCTGCTGGGGGCCCGCGGCACCGACGACTACGCGTGCGTGGACCGGCTCTACGGCCCGACGGCCCTCTTCCCGGGCGAGGAGCCGGAGATGTTCCGGCCGATCCCGCTCGACCCGGCCGCGCCTCCGCAGGGCGCCGCCCCGAAACCGCCCTCCGTGGGCGGGCGGAGGGCGCGGGGCGGTCAGGCGGCCTGCTGGGCCGCGAGGGTGAGGGCGATGTCGATGATCATGTCCTCCTGGCCGCCGACGAGGTGGCGGCGGCCGCACTCCATGAGGATGGCGCGGACGTCGACGCCGTAGCGGGCGGAGGCGTTCTCCGCGTGGCGGAGGAACGACGAGTAGACCCCGGCGTATCCCAGGGTGAGGGTCTCGCGGTCGACGCGGACGGGGCGGTCCTGGAGAGGGCGGACGAGGTCGTCGGCGGCGTCCTGGAGCTTGAAGAGGTCGCAGCCGTGCGTGAGGTCCGAGAGGTCCGCGACCGCGACGAACGCCTCGATGGGGCAGTTGCCGGCGCCGGCGCCGTGGCCGGCGAGCGAGGCGTCGACGCGGCGGACGCCGTTCTCCACGGCGACCACGGAGTTGGCCACCGACAGCGAGAGGTTCTCGTGGGCGTGGATGCCGATCTCGGTCGACGGGTCGAGCACGTCGCGGTAGGCGCGGACCCGGGCCGCGACGTCCTTCATGGTCAGCCGGCCGCCGGAGTCGGTGACGTAGACGCAGTGGGCGCCGTAGGACTCCATGAGCCGTGCCTGCTCCGCCAGTTCCTCGGGCGGCGCCATGTGGGAGAGCATCAGGAAGCCGGAGACGTCCATGCCGATCTCGCGGGCCGCGGCGATGTGCTGGGCCGCGACGTCGGCCTCGGTGCAGTGGGTGGCCACGCGGACCGAGCGGACGCCGAGGTCGTGGGCCCGCCTCAGATCGTTCACGGTGCCCACGCCGGGCAGCAGCAGGGTGGTCAGCCGCGCGTTCCTGATCACCGACGCGGCGGCCTCGATCCACTCCCAGTCGCTGTGGGAGCCGGGCCCGTAGGTGACCGAGCCGCCGGCGAGGCCGTCGCCGTGGGCCACCTCGATGGCGTCGACACCCGCGTCGTCCAGCGCCGCGACGATCCGCCGGACGTCCTCGGGGCCGATGCGGTGGCGTACGGCGTGCATGCCGTCCCGCAGGGTGACGTCCTGGACGAAGATCGGCGTACTCACGGTTGGGCCCTCCGGGCTGCGATGCGCTCCGCGACCTGGAGACCGGCGGAGGTCATGATGTCGAGGTTCCCCGCGTAGGCCGGAAGGTAGTGCGCGGCACCCTCGACCTCAAGGAACACCGACACCTGGTGGGTGGGGCGGGGGACGCCCGCGGGGAGCAGCGTGTGCACCGGCTGATCCCCGGCGATCGGCGTGATCTGGACCTGCTGCTTGAGGCGGTAGCCGGGTACGTACGCGGCCACGTCGCCGGTCATCTCCCCGACGCTCCGCCGGATCTCCTCGTGCAGCGCGGGGCTCGGGGCGTCGACGAGTGCGAAGACGGTGTCCCGCATCATCAGCGGCGGCTCGGCCGGGTTGAGGACGATGATCGCCTTGCCGCGCCGGGCGCCGCCGACCCGGACGATCGCGGCCGAGGTGGTCTCGGTGAACTCGTCGATGTTCGCGCGCGTCCCGGGGCCGGCCGACCTGCTGGCGATCGACGCGACGATCTCGGCGTAGGGCACGGGCACGACACGGGAGATCGCGGCCACGACCGGGATGGTGGCCTGGCCGCCGCAGGTGACCATGTTGACGTCCGGCGCGTCGAGGTGCGCGTCGAGGTTGACCGCCGGGACGACGTACGGCCCGAGGGCGGCGGGTGTGAGGTCGATCAGCCGCTTGCCGAGGGGCCGCAGCCTGCCGGCGTTGTACGCGTGGGCCTTCGCGGAGGTGGCGTCGAAGACGATCCCGATGTCGTCGAACCCGGGCAGCTCGATCAGGCCGTCGACGCCCTCCGCGGTGGTCGCGACGCCGAACCGGCGGGCGCGCGCGAGCCCGTCGGAGGCGGGGTCGATCCCGGCCATCGCCGCCATTTCGAGGTGCTGCGACGCGCGCATCACCTTGATCATCAGGTCGGTGCCGATGTTGCCGGAGCCGATGACGGCGACCTTCGTCCGGGCCGTCATCGCGCCGCCCCGCCGGGGGTGCCGGGCGTGGCGGCGGTGCCGAGCGTGAAGGTGACCGTGCCGAGCGGGGCCACGGTGGCCTGGACGGTGTTCCCGGGCCGGACCGGCCGCATGGGGCCGAGCGCGCCGGACAGGATCACCTGGCCGGCGCGCAGGGGCTCCCCCCATTCGCGTGCCTGGCGGGCCAGCCACCGCACGGCCGCCAGTGGATCTCCCATGCAGTCCGCCCCCGTGCCGGTGGACACCTCGGCGCCGTCGATCCGGAGTGACATCACCGCGTCGCGCGGTGCGAACCCGCCGAGGTCCATCCGGTCCTGGCCGAGTACGAACGCGCCGCCCGAGGCGTTGTCGGCGACCGTGTCGGCGAAGCTGATGTCCCAGTCCTCGATGCGGCTGCCGCAGATCTCGATCGCCGCGACGGCGTGGTCGATCGCGCCCCGGACCTGCGCCGGCGACAGGTCGCCCTCGACGAGGTCCTCCTTCAGTACGAAGGCGATCTCCGCCTCGGCGCGGGGCTGCAGGACCGAACCGGCCGGCACCAGGGCGCCGTCGGGGAACCGCATGTCGTCGAAGAGGACGCCGAAATCCGGCTGGGACACGCCCAGTTGGGCCTGGACCGCCGCCGAGGTCAGGCCGATCTTGCGTCCCACCACGCGGCCGCCGCCGGCCACCCGCGCCCCCGTCAGGAGCTGCTGGACCGCGTACGCCGCGCGCACGTCGTCGCGGCCGATCAGGTCCCGCACGGGCGCGCACGGGACGCCGCAGGACCGGGCGGAAAGGAGCCGCTCGGCCGCGGTGGCGACGGCGTCGGCGGTCACGGGTGGAGGGCTCATGCGGGCCACGGTCGCAGCGGCCCGGTGCCCGCCACCAGCACGGCGTTCCACTGAGCGGAACGCACCTTCCCGTCGGTCCGCCCACCGGGACGCCCGGGTCGCGGGGATACCCTCCTCCCGTGGAAGAGGAGCAGGACACGGTCCTGGGCAGAGCCGTCGCCCTCCTTCGTGCGTTCGGAAGCGACGACCACGTCCTCGGCCTCGCCGAACTCGCGCGCCGCACCGGACTGCCCAAGACCACCGCCCACCGCATCGCCAACGCGCTCGTGCGGCACCGCCTCCTCGACCGCGACCCGTACGGCTACCGCCTGTCGGGAGGGCTGTTCGAGCTCGGCCTGCGCGCCTCCACCGAGCGCACCCTGCTGGAACTGGCGATGCCCTTCCTCCAGGACCTCTACGAGCGCACCCACGAGACGGTGCACCTCGGCGTCCGCGACGGCACCGACGTCGTCTACCTCGCCAAGATCGGCGGCCACCGCCAGGCCGCCAGCCCCTCGCGCACCGGCGGGCGGATGCCGCTGTACTGCACCGCCATCGGCAAGGTCCTGCTCGCGCACGCCGGCCCCGAGGTGCGGCGGCAGGTGCTCGGCGGCCCCCTCGAACGGCGCACGCCCCACACGGTCGTGGCCGCGGGGATGCTGCGGCGCCAGCTCGAAACCGCCCTCGAGACGGGGGTCGCCTTCGAGCACGAGGAGTCCACCGCGGGACTGCTCTGCGTGGCCGCGCCGGTTCCCGCCCCGGAGGGCCGCACGAGCCTGGCGATCAGCGTGTCCGGGCCCACCACCCGGTTCCGGCCCGAGGGCCACGTCGACGCGGTCCGCGCCGCGGCCACCGGCCTGGGCAACCAGCTCGCCCGCCGCCGCATCCCGCCGGGCACCGGGGCGCTCTGAGGCTCCGGGACCTCCCGGAGACCCTGCGCCCGGTGGTGGCGGGGTCAGCGGGTGCGGGCCGCGGCGCAGCGGGTGCAGGTGGACGTCGCCGGAAGCACCTCGAGGCGCTCGGCCGGGATCGGCTCGCCGCAGACCTCGCAGCGGCCGTACTCTCCCCGGCCGAGCCGCTCCATGGCCCGGTCCATGGCGGCGAGGTGCTCGCGGGCCTGGGCGAGCAGGGACGCGACGTGGGCGCGCTCGAACGCGGTGCTCGAACCCTCCGGGTCGTGCTCGTCGTCGACCGCCGCCAGGGCGTTCGACGCGACGATGCCCTCGTAGTCCCGGCTCAGAGCCGCGATCTGCTCGTCGGCGGCGGCACGCGCCCGCAGCAGGCGCTCGCGGGCCGTCCCGCCGTCTGCCGCGGCGCCGGCCCCGTTCTCGTACGAATCGGTCATTCGAAGGCAAACGCTGATGTCCGGGGCAGCATTCCGCGTCACCGGGGGGCAGCCGGGATTCCCGGGGTTCGGGGTGTCTGCGTGCGGTAGGAGTGGCCGAGTTCGGGGCCGAGGCCGAAGTAGTGGCGGAAGTTGTAGACGAGGGGGCTCCAGGCGGCGGGGTCGATGTGGTCGGTGCCGGGGACGACGACGCGGGGGTCGGCGTGGACCGTGCGGACCGCGGCCTCGACGACGACGAAGTCCCCGGAGGCGCCGGGCCGGACCCGTTCGGCGCGGGCCTCCAGCTGGAGGGGGCACTCGGCGACGCGCGGCGGCCGGACGTGGCGGGAGGGCACGCCGGTCAGGCCGGCCGCAGCGAACTTCTCCGGTTCGAAGCGGCAGCCCTCCGCCTTGGTGGCGGGCACCGGGTTCCGGCCGGTCAGCGGCGCCAGCCGCTCCACGGCCCGCCACTGCCCGGGAGCCGGCAGGCTGATCACCAGGTCGGGCCTGGCGCGGAGGTTGTGCGCGGTCTGACCGTCGCGGCCGAGGCCGAGGACGACCGTCCGCCCGAGGGCCCACGCCGAGGAGATCGGGGCGAGGTTGAAGGAGCCGTCCTCGTTCTCCGTCGACAGGAGCACCACCGGCGTCCCGAAGTACAGGATGCTGGGCGCGATCTCCACGTGGGCAGCGGGGGCCGCCGCCGGGCGGGTGCCGGAAGGTGCAGTGTCCATGACGGGGAGTCTGGGGTCGGGACGTTTCGGCGGGCGCCGAAGTGTCCCGGGCCGACAATGGACCGCATGGACACGCGACGCACGCGCGGCGCCGGCCCCGACCTGGCCGCGGTGGCCAGGCTGCTGGCGGACGGCACCCGGGCGGCCTTCTGCCTGGCCCTGCTGGACGGCCGGGCGTGGACGGCGACGGAGCTGGCCCGTCATGCCGGGGTGGCGCCCTCGACCGCGACCGAGCACCTGCACGCGCTCGTCCGCGGGCACCTGCTGACCGAGGAGCGGCAGGGCCGGCACCGCTACGTGCGCCTGGCCGGGCCGCAGGTCGCCGAACTCGTCGAGAGCCTCGCCTCGCTGGCGCCCGAGCACCGGCCGGCTCCCCGCTCCCTGTCCGCGGACGGGCGCCGCCGGGCCCTGGCGCACGCCCGCACCTGCTACGACCACCTCGCCGGTGCCGTCGGGGTCGCCGTCACCGACGCGATGATCGGGCGGGGGCTGCTGGATCCCGCGCACGGGCTCGGGCTCACCGGCGCCGGGGCGGCCTGGCTCGCCGATCTCGGCATCGGCGTCCCGCCCGGCACCCGCCGGCCCTCGGTGCGGCCGTGCCTGGACTGGACCGAACGCCGCCCGCACCTGGCCGGCGCCGTCGGCGCGGCGCTGTGCCGGCACGCGTTCGACGCGGGCTGGATCACCCGCGTCGGCAGCACGCGCGCCGTCGCCGTCACGCCCGCCGGCCGGCAGGCGCTGCACCGGCACCTCGGCCTGCCCGGCGACCTCCTCGCCGGGAGATGACCCACCGGGAGGCGAGCGGTCCCCGGGGGTCGGTGGCCGCGGCCGGGATGAGGCCGCGGCCGTGGCGGGGTCTACGCGGGTGCGGCCCTGCCCAGCGGCGGCGGGGTGACGGTCCTCTTCGTGCGCAGGTAGCGGACGAAGCCCTCGTGGTCGAGGCTGTGCCGGACCGGGTCCGTGTACGTGGTCAGCGCGTCGTAGCCGTCGTAGGCGAGCATCGTGTAGGCGTTGGTCGCCAGCCGGTAGCTGCCGTCGAGGTCGAGCGGCTTCCCCTTGATGGTGACCCTCGCCGGGTCCACCCGGGAGCCCACCGGCTTCGAGGTGTCGTAGACGTACCGGACCTCGCTGGAGACAGCCAGCGGGTAGAAGCCCACGCTGCCGTCGGCGGCGGTCTGCCACTGCTCCTCGAGCGCCTCGTGGATGGCCGAACCGGTGTACGTCGCCGACATGTTGGGGCTGTCGAAACCGTACGCCTTCCAGGCCTCGCCGAAGGTGATCACGCCGTCCTCGTCGCCCGCGGTCGTGCTCTTGGCGTACGGCAGGTCGGCGCCGAGGGCGGAGCGTGCCTTGGGGGGCTTGCTCGGGAGGACGGCGAGGTCGGCGGGGCGGGGCGCGCGGGCGGCGCCCTTCTCGGCGTACTGGGTGGACTCCCAGACCAGGAAGTCGGCGACCAGGTTGCCGAGCGTGGACTCGCCCGAAGCGTTCGCGGTGCGGGTCAGGTCGCCGGTCTGGCGGGCGAGCGGGGTGGCGTCCTGCGTGGCCGAACGGGCGGTCCAGTACGCCACGATGTCGGCGATCTCGGCGTCCTGCGGGACGTCGCGGGTGACGGCGTGGTTGGTGGACGTCGTCAGCTCGCGGACGATCCTGCCGGTGCGCGCGTCCAGCTTGAGGTTGATCTCGTTGATCAGCTGGCCGTAGTAGCCGGCCTCGACGACCGGGCGGGGCATCCCGTTCGGGTCGTTGACCATCATGTTGAAGCGGCAGTGCCAGTGGCCGGTGACGATCACCCCGATGTCGGGATCGGCCCTGGCCGCGAGGTCGAAGGCGGGCCCGGTGGGGTTGCTGCCGGAGTTGTAGTCGTCGCCCGCGTAGCCGCCCTCGTGCATGACGACGACCAGCGCGTTGACGCCGCGCGCCTTGAGCTCGGCGGCGGACCGGTCGGCGCTCTCGACGAGGTCGGTGGTCCGGAGGGTGGGCTGGTAGGAGCAGTTGAAGCCGGGTCCCTCGACGCAGCCCTCGACCGTCATGTGGATGAAGCCGACCGGCAGCCGGCGCCCGCCGGGCCCGCGCACGTACGCGATGTTCCAGGACGGCAGCAGCCGGCTGCCGTCGGCGCGGCGCACCACGTTGCCGCTGTGGTACGTCCAGTCGGCGCCCTGGAAGCGGCGGCCGGTCGAGAGCGGGAAGCTCTCGTAGGGCGCGTCGTAGGGGTAGTGCCCGCCGCGCACCATGTGGTTCATGGTGAAGTCCATGCCCTTGTCCAGCTCGTGGTTGCCCAGCGAGGAGAACTGCAGGCCCATGGCGTTCAGGACCTCGATGGTGGGCTCGTTGTTCTGGGTGTCGGCGTAGGAGGCCCATCCGGAGAAGTTGTCGCCGGCGGAGAAGAACAGCGAGTTGGCGTGGCTCTCCCGGATCCGCTTGAGGTGGGTGGCGAGGTACGCGGCTCCCCCGGTGACGATCGGCGGGCCGCCGAGCGGGTCGGGGATGGTGCCGCCCTCGCTCGCGGCGGGCGGGGCGATGTAGCCGTGCAGGTCGGTGATGTTGACGAGTTGGACGTCGACGTAGCCATGGGTCGAGAGCGGGTCGGCGGCGGCGGGGGTGGCGCGGGCGGCGGTGCCGACGGCGGCGGCCGCGGCCACCCCGGCGGCGAGGACCGAGCGGCGCGGAACGGAGGCACGCGCGAGGGAACCGCGCGGGACGGGGCGGTCGGACGGATGCACTGGGTCTCCCCGAGGGTCGGCGAGGCGGCGGGGCGGTGAGGCGGTGCCGCCGATGCTCTGCAGCCGCCGTCCGGGGCGGCCATGCAGCGATCGGTCGCGGATTTGCCGGAACCTGCTGCCGTGGAGCGGGAGTCGAGCAGGCGCCGCGCACTGTTCGCTGCCACGTCGGCCGGCCGTTCCGGCCCGGTCACCCGAGGCGTCAGGCGCGCCCGCGGGCGGAGCGGTAGGTCGTCGGCGGCATCCCGAAGCGGTGCCGGAACTGGCGGCTGAAGTAGTAGGGAGAGGCGAAGCCGACCTCGGCGGCGATCCGCCCGACCGGCAGCCCGGTGGTCTCCAGCAGGGTCGCGGCGCGCCGCAGCCGCGCGGCCAGCACCACGTTGCCGATGGAGTCGCCGGTCTCGGCGCGGAAGAGGTGCGCGAGCCGGGAGGAGGAGAGGGCGACCTCGCGCGCCAGCCGGTCGACGCGGAGCGGCGCCGCGGGGTCCGCGGTAATGAGGTCGAGCACCCGCCGCACGCGCGGGTCCGGCACCGCGGTGGCGCGCGACGCGTGCTCCACGGCCGCCATCAGCAGCAGTTCCTCGATGCCGTTCAGGGCGAGTTCGGTGGCGTAGCCGCCGTGCCGCGGTCCGCGGGCGACGGGCACGCGGCCCTGCGGGGCGTCGACGGTGGCGTACATCGCGTTGCGGTGCACGCGGGCGAAGGCGGCGTCCGCGCGGCACAGCCCCTCCCCGGTCCCGAGCCGGGCGACGCTGAGCCCGGGGGCGAACTCGGGCATCCGCAGCCAGTCGAACCAGCTGGGGCGGGGCTGGAAGTGGGTCCACCAGTAGCCCCACGGGTCGTCCCCGCGGGCCCGGTAGTGCTGGGGCGTGCCCGGGGTGATGAGGACCAGGTCGCCGGGGCCGGTGGTGAGGCGGCGGACGCCGGCGAGGTACTCGGCGGCCCCGGAGACGGTGAGGCTGACCATCCAGTTCCGCGCGCCGTGCGCGCGGTGGACGGTATGGCTCCGGTGCTCCTCGAACCGGCCGGCGCTCAGCAGGTCCGCTTCCGGTATCTGCGTCCACATGGCCCCGCCGCCTCCCCTCGCTTCCTCAGTCGCCGCTCGGCGGGTCGTCGCGGGAGTCGCCGGAGTCACGCGAGCGGCTGGGGCCGCCGGAGTCACCCGAGCCGCCCGAACCGCGGAAGCCGCCCACGCCCTGACGGCGCGTCATGGGACTGCTGCGGTCGCCGGTGATCAACCGCTGCATCGCCCGCTCGGCGGCCGTCGCGTCGCGGTCGCGGATCGCGTCGAGCAGTCGCCGGCGCGTGGGCAGCGGACCGCCTTCGGGACCGGGGTCGTCCGCGAGCCGGTAGCCCTGCCGGATGCCCTGGTCGATGACGGTGTCGAGACTGGTCGCCAGATCGTTGTGGGTGGCCCGCAGCACCGCCCGGTGGAAGACGACATCGTGCTCGACGACCTGCGACGGCTCGTCCTCGTCCTGGCGCATGGCGGCGAGGGCGGCGTCCATAGCGGCGAGGTCGTGCTCGTCGCGGCGCAGGGCGGCCAGTGCGGCCAGGCCCGGTTCGATCACCAGCCGGATCTCGGTGAGCTGGTCGAGCAGCGCGTCGGTGGGCTGCTGGGAGAGCCGCCAGCGCAGCACGTCGGCGTCGAGGGTGTTCCACCGCGCCGGGTCGGTCACGTAGGTGCCGCGCTTCTGGCGGGCGGCGACCAGGCCCTTGGCCGTGAGGACCTTCAGCGACTCGCGCAGCACGGTCCGGCTGATGCCGAACTCCGCCTCCAGACCCGCCAGATCGAGGGTCGCGCCCGGGGGCAGCCGGCCGGACATGATGCGGATGCCGAGTTCGTTGACCACCTGACCGTGCAGGCCACGCGGCAGCGGCGCGGTCATAGGGCCTCCATGTCGTACGGCAGCGAACGGTGGACCTGGCGACCCCGTACTGCCGATAAAAATAAAATACGATTTCTTATGGACACGAGTCTAGCCTCCCGGGCATAGTGCGGAGAACAAGCCGTCCGCTGTCCGAGCTCGCAGCGGTGAGCGCTTCACAGTCAACGCTGCATTCACAGTCGACGCTGCATTCACCGTCGGCCGGGGTCGCCCGGCCGGCGACGCGAACGCGCGGACCGCGAGCCCGATCGTGACGTCACGGCACCGGGCCCCCCTCGTCCCGCGCGCCATCAGGTCAGCGTGCGTGACAGGGAAGTAGGCGGGTACCAGTGCGAATCCGACGTTGTGCACGATTCTCTGCCGTCTGTTCGGCCGCGATGCTGCTGGCCGGCGCGCTGACGGCGTGCGGCTCCAGCGGAACCTTGGGAACCGAGGACGCCCACACGATCACCTACTGGTCGACCTGGAACAAGGGAGAGCCCCAGCAGAAGATCCTCCAGCAGGCCGTCGACTCCTTCACCAAGGACACCGGCATCAAGGTCAGAGTGCAGTTCGCCGGACGCCAGGTGATGAAGAAGGTCCAGACGGCGAACAACACCTCGAACGTCCCGGACCTGGTCGACGACTCGTCGGAGAACCTGATCGCCGCCGCCGACTCCGGCGTCCTGCGCGGGTTGGACTCCGTCTACGCGCAGACCGTTCCCGGGGAGGGCCGCACGATCGCGCAGGTGCTGCCCGCCTCCTCGACCGCGTCGCTCAAGGACAAGGCCGGCCAGTACGCGCTGGTCCCCTACGAGACCCTGGTCACCTCGCTGTGGTTCAACGACGCCATGATGCGGAAGATCGGCGCCACCCCGCCCACGACCTTCGACCAGCTGCTGAGCACCTGTCAGAAGGCCGTGGCCCACGGCATCGCGTGCGCGGCCGACGACGGCACGATCCCCGACTACAACGCGTACTGGCTGTCGGAACTCACCATGCGCCATCTCGGGCCCGACTGGCTGCTCAAGGCGACGGGCGACAGAACCGGTCAGATGTGGAAGGACCCCGGGTTCCTCGCGGCCGCGACGGACCTGCAGCGCCTGGTCAAGGGCAAGGGCTTCATGCTCTCCGGCTACCAGGGCAGCAAGCTGCCCGCGGGCCAGCAGGAGTGGGCGAAGAACAAGGCGCTGTACCTGCTGATGGGCAGCTGGGCACCCGCCGACACCAAGCCCTACGCGGCATCCGGTTTCCAGTACGACTCGGTGACCTTTCCCTCCGTACCGGGCGGGCAGATGTCGGTCGACGACCAGTCGCTGGGCTTCGGCATCCTCGCGAAGGCCAAGAACCCCACCGGCGCGGCGAAGTTCATCGCGTACTTCATGAACAAGAGCCGGCTGTCCGGGATCTCGACGCAGGCGAACAACATCACCTCACGCCCGGACATCAAGGCTCCGGCGGTCCTCACGAGCGTGCAGAAGCAGCTGGCCGCCGCACCGGCGATCGCCCGGTACCTCGGCGGCGCGGCCTCGGAGCACGCCGGCTACTGGACGAACGTCTTCGACGTCAACGACGACAAGCTCTTCTTCGGCGAGACCACCCCGGCCGGTTTCGTCGACCGGCTCGTCTCGGCGAGCCGAAGCTACTGGGCCTCCCACAGCTGACCCCTGGAGTTGAGCCGTGACCATCAGCATCAGACGCGCCTCCGTGCTGGCGGGTGGCGAGGCGAAGGCCGCGGCGCCTGCCCGGAAAGCGGGCAGCCGCCGGGCCGTCCTCCTGTTCCTGCTGCCGGCCTTCGTCGTCTACACCGGGGTCTACGTGGCTCCCGCGATCGCGTCGGTGGTGCTGAGCCTCTTCCGCTACAGCGGCACCGGCGACAGGCCGACCTGGATCGGGCTCCGCAACTTCCGGGAGGCGGTGCACGACGCGGCGTTCCGCTCGTCCTTCGAGAACACCTTCAAGGTGCTGTTCTTCGTGGGCATCGCGGTGTTCGTGGCGAGTTTCGTGCTCACCATGACGATGCGTGAGATGCGCGCCCGGGGCTTCGTCCGCGCGGTCCTGTTCTTCCCCTACCTGGTCAGCCCGGTGATCATCGCGATCGTCTGGGGCTTCATGCTCGACCCGACGCGCGGCCTGGTGAACACCTCGCTGCGCCAGGCCGGGCTCGGCGGCCTGACCCAGGTCTGGCTCGGGCCCGAGCTGATCTTCCCCATGATGATGACGGGCATGGGGTGGATGTTCACCGGGTTCTTCGTGACCATCCTGCTGGCCGGGGTGGACCGCATCCCGCCCTACTACTACGAGAGCGCCGACCTCGCCGGTGCCACGCGCTGGCAGAAGTTCCGCCTGATCACGCTGCCGCTGTCGTGGGACGTGGTCGGCATCATGGCGGTGCTGTGGGTGATCAACGCCATGAAGACCTTCGAGTTCATCTACGCCTTCACCGGCGTCGGCACCCCGCCGTCCGCCACCAACTGGACCGCCGCGCTCTACGTCTACTACACCGGCTTCGCCGGTTCCGGTCAGCCGGAACTCGGCCGGGCGTGCGCGATGGCGGTGATCATGCTGGTGATCATCGGTGTCCTGGTCCTGCTCATCCAGCGGCTCATGCGGCGCGAGAGGATCGAGTTCTGATGACGACCGCAGCGCCGGCCGGCTCCGCCCCGGCCCTGGCACCCTCCTCGCGGCCCGGACGGCGGCGGCCCATCCGCCGCCGCGGCGACCGGCTGGGCCCGGTCTCCCTGCTCGGCCGCCTGATCACCTGGGCCTGGGTGCTCTTCAACCTGGCCGTGTTCCTCTGGATGGTCTTCGCGTCGCTCAAGAACAGCGGCCAGGTCTTCGACTCGCCGTGGCAGCCGCCCACCCATCCGGAGTGGTCGAACTACGGCAACGTGTGGAACGCCTCCGACCTGGCCCGCGCGTTCGTCAACTCGATCCTGCTGGTCGGGGGTTCCACGCTGGTCGTCCTCGTGCTGGCCTGCCCCGCGGCGTACGCGCTGAGCCGGTTCGTCTTCTTCGGCTCGCGGGTGATGACCCTGTACTTCGTGATGGGGATGGGGATTCCGGCCCAGACGATCGTGGTGCCCGCCTACATCGGGATGTCGCACCTGAGCCTGGTCGACAGCCTGCCCAGCCTCGGGCTGCTCTACGTCGCCGGTTCGCTGCCCTTCGCGATCTTCCTGCTCACGGGGTTCTTCTCGACGCTGCCCAGCGAGCTCGAGGAGGCGGCCACCATCGACGGCGCCGGCCGGGTGCGGACGTTCACGCAGGTCATGCTGCCGCTGGCGCAGCCGGGCGTGATCACGGCCGGCCTGCTGACGGCCGTGGGCCTGTGGAGCGAGACCTTCCTGTCCCTGGTGTTCATCTCCGACGACGCCAGGGACCCGCTGGGCCTGTCCGTGCTGACGCTCTACGCGTCGATGCAGTACACGTCCAACTGGGGCGGGCTGTTCGCGGGCGTCTGCATCATGGTGCTCCCGGTGCTCGTCACCTACGTATGGCTCGGACGGCGGATCGTGTCGGGACTGACCGTGGGAGTGGGCCGATGACGAGGGCGGCCGGCGCGTGCGAACCGGCGGGGTTCCGGCTCGTCGCCGAGATCGCGTGCGACCCGGACGCGGCGCGTGTCTACGAGCACGGCTGGCAGTCGTGGAGCCCGACGGACACCTACCCCGGCACCGCGACGTCCCCGCGTCCGGTCTTCGAGAAGGCGGACATCACCAACTGGCGTGCCGCCGAGACGCCGCCGCCGGCGACCGGCTTCCAGGGCGAGGGACTGGTCGCCGTCCAGCCCGCGCCCGGGGCGGAGGTGACGGTGGTCTCCTCGCCGGACCCGCGGCGCCACGTCGCCTCGATCCGGGTCGCCGCCACCGCCGGCGGCCTGCGCGTCACCGCGAACGGCCCGGTCCGGACCTCGGTCGACAGCGGCTCCCACGGCATCCCGGGAGCCCTCGCGCGCTGGGCCGACGACCTGGTCGCGCGGCTCGCGCTGCCCCGGCCGCGTCCCGTCGGGAGCATGTGGTGCAGCTGGTACCGCTACTGGGACACGGTCACCGACCGGCAGGTGCTCGACGAGCTCAGGGGCTTCGAACCCGCCGGCCTCGACGTGGGGATCGTGCAGATCGACGACGGCTACCAGGCCGGGATCGGCGACTGGCTCGACCCGCGTCCCGGCTTCGGCGACCTCGGCGCACTGGCCGGGCACATCACCGCGTCCGGCCGCCGGGCCGGCGTGTGGACCGCCCCGTTCCTCGCCGGGCACGGCAGCCGGCTGTGGCGCGACCACCCGGACTGGTTCCTGGCCGGCGTCGACGCCGGGCACGGGTGGGAACAGGACCTTGCCGCCCTCGACCTGACCCACCCGGGCGCGCTCGACCACCTCACGACGGTCTTCCGCCGGTTCCGCGCCATGGGCTTCTCCTTCTACAAGCTCGACTTCCTCTACGCCGGGGCGCTGCCCGGTCCGCACGCGGAACCCGCGCCTCCGATCGAGGTGTACCGCCGCGGCCTGCGCACGATCCGCGACGCCGTCGGGCCCGACGCGCACCTCCTCGGATGCGGCGCGCCGATCCTTCCCAGCCTCGGCCTCGTCGACGTGATGCGGGTCAGCCCGGACACCGCCCTCCGGCTCGACCACCCCTCGGGGGACAGCTCCCTGCCGTCCTCGCGCAACGCCCGCGTGACCGGCCGGGCGCGCGAGTGGCAGCACGGCCGCTTCTGGATCAACGACCCGGACTGCCTGCTGGCCACCCCGGCGATGGAGGAGCGGGAGCAGTGGGCGCGCTGGGTCGAGCGCTCGGCCGGGCTGCGCACGTCGAGCGACGCCGTCACGGAACTCGACGACTGGGGACTGGCCACCACCCGCCGGCTGCTGCGCCCCTCCCGCCCCGACGCCGTACCGGCCGACCGGTTGTGACGGTGCGTCAGCAACGGATCGGGCGCCGGGAGCAGAAGCGCGGGGAGAGCCGGCGCGGGGCGACGGCGTACGGAAAGGCGCGCGGACGTCGAGGACACCACAGGCAGCAACCCGTACGGCGTGAAGGAGCGGCATCATGACCATCGGCACCGTCCCGGACGAGAACGCCCCCTTGGTGGTACCGGCGCTGCGGCAGTGGATCGCCCAGGAAGGGGTACTGGCGCTCGCCGCCGACGCCCGTATCGAGGTCACCGCGGAGACCGCCGACGAGGTGGCCCGCTACCGGCCCGAACTGCTCCGGCTCACCGGCGCGCGACTCACGGTGTCGGCCGGCAGCGCGGAACCCGCACCGGGCCACCTCTCCGTACGCATCGAGCCGCAACTCCCGTCGGAGGGCTACCTGTTCCGCATCAGTGACGGCATCGACATCGCCGGCGGCGACCGCGCCGGGGTCGCCTACGGGTTGCAGACGCTGATCCAGTTGCTGCGGCGTTCGCGCGACCTCCCCAAGGGCCACACCCTCGACTACCCCGCGCAGCGGGTGCGGGGGGCGATGCTGGACCTGGGACGCCGGTACTGGTCCACCGGCTACCTCCGCGACCTGCTCGACGACCTCGAATGGCGCCGGTACAACCGGCTGCACCTGCACCTGACGGACTGGAACGCGGTGCGCGTGCGGGTGGACGCCGCCGACTACCGCGGGATCGCCGCCGAGGAGTCCTACGGCATGGCCGACCTCCAGGAGATCGTCAGGCTGGGGCGCACCCACCACATCGAGGTGGTGCCGGAGATCGACCTGCCCTCGCACGCCACGGCGTTCGTCCGCGCCCGTCCGGCACTGGCCTTCCCGGCCGGCGAACACGCCATGAACTCCTCCGAGTTCGGCGAGTCGCCGGCCGGCGAGGGGTGGACCGTCGACATCACCCGGGCCAGCAACCGCCGCTGGCTGAACGGATTCGTCAAGGCCGTCGCCGACGGCCTCGACTGCCCCAGCGTGCACATCGGCGGGGACGAGTGGCAGGACGGCGAGGTGCTGGAGGGCTCGCCGACGCTGCTGGAGCACGCCCGCCAGCTCGACCCCGCCTACCACGCGGTCGACGGGCTGCTCGAGTACCTCGACGAGGTGCGCAAGCTCCTGGCGGCCGACGGCCGCGAGACCGAGATCTGGAGCTGGTGGGAGGGCACCAGCCCGCGCACCACCAGCCCCTCACGGGACATGATCATCGTCGCCTGGTCCGACTCGGAGAACGAGATCGACTGGTTCCTGCACTCGGGATACCGCGTCATCTCGACGCCGTTCGACAGCCACTACATCACCCCGCTCGCCTATCCCGGCTACGCCGGTGACGACCGCCGGGCACGCTCGGTCGACCCGCGCTGGCTGTACGAGCAGTGGGAGCCCCGGCGGCACCCGCTGCTGCTCGGCTACCAGTACTGCGTGTGGGCGGACATGACCGGGGACGTGGACGACGCGTACTTCGAGTGGTACTCGCTGCGGACCCGGCAGGTGCTCGCCGACCGGCTGTGGGGCGGCGCGCGGCAGGACGGCGTCGACGCCTTCCTCGACCTGGTGGACGAGATCGGGCCCACGCCGCTGGGCGGCGGGCCCGGCGCCACCCGGGTCGCCGGCCGCGGTCCGGAGGTGGACTTCGCCGTTCCCGTCGCGCTGGCCGGCGTGCGCTTCCGCCCCCAACCCCCCGACAGCGGCTGGGTGCCGCCCTACGACACCGGCGGCCTGTGGGCGGGCGACTCGCTCGCCCGCCTGGAGCAACTGCGCGGCGCCACCGTCGAGGTGCGGGACTCCGCGGGCGCCCCGTGGCGCGGCGCGCTGCGGCTGCCGCTGCTGCCCTGCGGCACCTGGAACCTCGCGAGGTTGCCCGAACCGGTCAAGGTCGCCGCGGCCCGCCTGGTCGACCGGGACGGGAGGCCCGTGCCGGCGACGGTCGCGGGTGTGGAGTGGCTCGCCGACCGCTGATCCGGGCGTCCGCTTCAGAGGCCGGGCGGAGGCGCGAACTCCGCGGCGAGCACCGCGAGTTCGGCCGGTTCGGTCCGCTTGTCGACGAAGACGAAGCGGTGGGCCAGCCGCAGCGTGCCGCCGGCCGCCAGCACGATCTCGGTGTCGAAGGCCGGGGACGGGTTGAGGGCGGCGTACTCGGCGCTGCGTGCGAACCAGCGGATCGGCGCGGGCGCGGATGAGGTGCCCGCGTAGGCCAGCACGGTCGCGCCGCCGTCCAGGGCGTCGTGCTCGCCGCTGACCGCGGCCCACGGCGCCTGGCTGCCCATGACCGCGTCACCGGCGCTGCCGTCGGCGGCGACCACGGGCGCGCCGGTCCATGCGCGCGGCCCCCGCCAGAACAGCCCGGTGTACCCGGCGCCGGGCCGCCCCCGGGTGGTGGGGCTTCCGAAGTGCAGCGGCGCGCCGCGGACGTTCGTCAGCGCGGTGCCGAAGTCCAGGACCCACAGGCCGCGGTGAGCGTCCACGCCGTGGCAGCGCACCGTGCGGGACTCGTCGATCCACCGCTCCCCCCGCGCCGCGATCCAGTCCAGGCGCTCCCGGAAGCCGACGCCGGCGCCGGCGGTGTCGCACCGCTCGAATCCGCGGTGCACCTGGCGGCCGTGGTTGCGCCGCCACACGTACCCGTCGCCGGGGGCGGCCGGGTCGAAGGTGGGCCCGCCCCAGAAGTTGTCGCCCGACAGGTGCGACCAGGTGAACTGCAGGCCCGTGTGCCAGCGGTGGTCCCAGGGCCGGTGGACCCCCAACGGCGCGCCGGACAGAGTGCGCAGCGGGTGGAAGTAGGGCTTGGGCGACTCCTCGGCGGGTGTGTCGGGCCGGTAGACGTACCGGGCCACGGCGGTGCGGCCGGCCGTGACGACCAGGACCCCGGCGGCCGGGTCGTGGTGCAGCCGCAGCGGCACGGCGTGCGGGTCGCGGCCGCCCGGACCGTACGGGGCGGGTCCTGCCGGATCGCGCACGGCGCGTCCGGCGGCGTCAGCGCCCGCGGGCATCGAGCACCCCCTGGAGGTAGCCGATCGCATACGACCTGCCGCGGCTGATGTATGCCTCGGCGGAGGTGTCCGACCAGGTCCCGGCGTCGCCCACCAGGGCCGGCACGTGGTCGTCGATCACGAACCCGTCGAACCCGACGGCGTCCAGCAGATCGACGACGCCGGGGACGTCCAGGTTGCCCTCGCCGAGGAAGCACTCGGCGAAGCGGGGGACGGTGCCCTTCACGTCGCGGAAGTGCACGTAGAAGATCTTGCCCGCCGGGCCCAGGGTGCGGATGATCTCCTCGGCGGCGGCCTGGCCGGCCATCTCCGAGACGGTGCCGAGGCAGAGGTCCAGCCCCCACGCGGGGCTGCCGCCGCTGCGCCGCCACGCCTCGGCGAGCGCCGCGGGCGAGGTGAAGATGCGGGTCGCCCCGCCCAGCGGCTCCTCGACCGGCGGGTCGTCGGGGTGCAGGGCCAGCCGGACGCCCTCGGCCTCGGCGACCGGCAGCACGGCGTCGAGGAAGTACTGGTGGTGCGCCCAGGACTGCTCGGCGGTGATCGGCTCGGTGATCGGCTCGTCGGGGGTGAGCTTGTACCCCGCCAGGGCGTTGCCCGCCGCCGCCCGGTCGAGGTCGAAGCCGGTCACGGCGGCGCCGCCCCGGCCGGGGGCGTCCATCGTGGTGCGCCACACGTAGGTCGGCAGCCAGTTGTAGCCGAGCAGGTCGTAGCCGGTCGCGGCCATGTTGCGCAGCGTCCGGCAGAAGCCGTCGATCTGCTCGTCCCGGCCCGGCAGCCCGCGCTGGATCCTGAAGAAGTGCGCGGCGGGGACGTTCTCCAGCCCCTCGATCCGCAGGCCCGCCTCCTCGCAACGGCGCCGCAGCGCCGCGAGTTCGGCGGTGCTCCAGCAGCCGCCGGTGCCGGGCAGGTCCCTCGGCGAGTGGAACTGGAGGCCGCTGAGGCCCAGTTGGCGGGCGAATGTGCCGATCCGGTCGTCGTAGGCGTCGATGTGCCCGAGGGCGATGCGCATCGCCATGGCGGTCAGCCTCCCAGCGGGGGTTCGGGGGCGGCGCTCGGCAGCGCGACGGCGAGCGAGGCCAGCAGTCCGCCGTCCACGGACACGTCCACGCCGGTGACGAACGCGGCGCGGGTGCCGGCCAGGAAGGCGATCACCTCGGCGACCTCCCGCGGCTGCGCGATCCGCCCGAGCGGGTGGTCGCGGCCCCAGTCGTCCAGCAGGCCGCGCACCGCGCCCTCGCTGCCGTCGGTGAAGAGTTCCGCCGAGCGCCGCAGCATCGGCGTGTCGACGGAGCCGGGGCAGACCGCGTTGACCCGCACGCCGTACGGTGCCTCGTCCACCGCCATCGAGCGCACCAGCGCGTTCAGCGCGCCCTTGGCCGCGGTGTACGCGGCCACGTTGGACTGCGTGGCGCGTGCCTGCACCGAGGAGACCACGACCACCGAGCCGCCCGTCGGGCTGCGCCGCAGGTGCGGCACGGCGGCGCGGGCGGCCAGGAACACCCCCTTGACGTTGACGGCGAACACCTCGTCCCAGGTCTTCTCGTCGGTGTCGGCCACGGTGCCGTAGCGCTGGATGCCCGCCGAGGTCACCAGCGTGTCCAGGCCGCCGAATTCCCGGACGGCCCGCTCCACCGCGCCGGCCACCGCGGCCGGGTCGGAGACGTCGGCGACCACCGGCACCGCGCGCCCGCCGGCCGCCGTGATCGCGGCGACGGTCTCGTAGGTGCCCGCCGCGTCCAGCGCGCTGACCGCGACCGCCGCGCCGGAGGCGGCCAGCAGTTCCGCGGCGGCCCGGCCGATCCCGCTCGATCCGCCGGTCACCAGCGCGACACGGCCGGCATGTTCCTCACCCATGCATTCCCTCTCCCGATCCGATTCCGGCCACGTACCCGATGACCCCGAGACCCCGATGACAACGTTGTGCGCCGCCGGGCGGCCCGTACACCCCCACGACGGATCTGCTGCCCTCAACCGAGCGGCATGGTGCAGAAGTTGCCACCGACCCGGACGTTGCGTGCGGCGGCCGGGTCGAACTCCGCCGCGTCGAACGCACCGGAGTCGAGGAGGGCCGCCCGGTGGTCCTCGGCGTCGTCCCGGGGGTGGTAGCCGATCGCCTCGCCCTCCGCCAGCGACCACCAGCGGCGGGTGTTGCGGGAAATCCCCCACAGCACCCGAAAGCCGGCCGGCTCCGCCCGCAGGCACGCCTCCACCAGCCGGCCCGCGTCGTCGGGCGACAGCCACGCGGCCAGGTCCTCCGGCGCGCGCGGCAGCGGCCGGAACGCGCCGATCCGCAAGCACGACACGTCGATGCCGAACCGGCTGTGGTGCAGCGACCCGAGCGCCTCCATCGCGGCCTTCCCGACGCCGTAGTACGTGTCGGGGCGCGGCGCGGTGTCGGCGGGCAGGTCGGCGCGCGGGTCGGCGCGGGCCGTGGCGTCACGGACCTCATCGGCGCCGGCCGCGTCGTCGCGGGTGCGGAACCCGGCGGCGTGGATGCTGGAGGCGAGCACCACCCGCGGCACCCGGTGACGGCACGCCGCCTCCAGCACCCGTTGCGTGCCGTCGATGTTGACCTCCGTGATCCGCTCCCAGGACTCCTCCCCGGCGAGGCCGCCGAGGTGGACCACCGCGTCGACGGCCCGGCACGCGGCGTCGATCGCGTCCGGGTCGGTGAAGGAGGCCCGGACCACCTCCACGTCCTCGCCCTCCCCGGGCGGCGCGATCTCCGCGACGTCCAGCAGCCGCAGGACGCGCCCGGGTCGGGCCAGCCGGGGGCGCAGGGCCCGGCCGATGCGGCCGGCCGCGCCGGTGACCAGGACGCGCTCGCGGGTCACCATGCCCGCTCCCGTCCTCCGGTGTGGTCCGGCAGCCGGGCCGGCGCCTGCTGCTCGTCGTACGGCGGCGGGGTCGCCGAGGCGGCCGCGTACGGCGGCTGGTTGTAGGTGTGGTGGCGCCGGAAGGCGAGCTCCACCGGCGGGTACCAGTGCCGCCAGCTGCCGGGATCGGTGTCCGTGGCGGGCGACAGCGGACCGAGGCCGTTGCCGTTCTCGGCCGCCACCGCGTACTCGTGCACCGGCGCCCGCGCGGGGACGGCCTCGCCGGGATCGCCGGGGGCGGGCACGGTCCCGGGCACCTGGTCCACGAACTCGAAGGCCGTGCCCGCGAAGACCTCCTCGTATCCGGCGTCGCCCCTGCGCCGCCGGTACAGCCGGTAGCGGGCCGCCCCGAGCACCTCGCCCCAGGTGGCGGTCACGGTGCCGGCGCCGAGCCGGAGCCGCAGTCCGTCCGGCGGGTCGGGGGCGCGGCTGGTGGCGTGGACCGGGTAGTCGGCGCCCGGGGCGCCGCGCCGGTCGGCGTTCCAGGCGCTGACCCGCACGTGGTACGTGGCGCCGTCGGCCAGCCCGTCGAGCCGGCCGGGTCCGCCGGTGGTCTCCCCCGCCGCCGTCCACGTCAGGCCGCCGTCCGCGCTGAGTTCGAGCAGGTAGCCGTCGGCGGCGGCGACGGGGATGAAGTGCACCACCGCGCCGCCGGGCACGGTCTCGGTGCGCACCACCTGAGGGGGCATCGGCTCCGGCCGGCCCGCGGTCACCTCCCAGCGGTGCCGGCCGCGCGGCAGTGCCATCCGCAGCGTGTCGTGCGAGGCGGCGAGCGGGGGCGGCGCGGCCCCGTCGATGTGGAAGCGGGCCCCGTCGCCGAGCCCGCCGGGCAGGTGCAGGGTGACCGCGCTGTCACCGGGCGCGTCGTACACACCGCTGATCGCGCCCGGGTCGCGGTAGCCGAGGCTGATGCCCAGGTCCGGGTCCTCGGTGGTCAGCAGGACGTCCGCGGTGCCCACGGCGCTGCCGTGGAAGAGCGTCAACTCGCGCCTCCCGTCGTCGAACAGCCGGATCGCCCCGGCCGTGCCGGTGAAGCGCAGCCCGTCGTCTCCGGCGAACTCCACCTGCCTCGGCTCGTAGTGCGTCGCCGCCTGGTGGCGGAAGACGTGGTCGAGGCTGTGCGGGGTGCGGACCGTGACGCCCCACGGGGTGCTGCTCGCGGGGGCGACGCCCAGGTCGTCGCGGTGGCTGACGACGGCCAGCGTGCTGCCCCCCGAGCCGTCGGCGCTGCCCTCCAGCCGCACGCCGCGGGTGATACCGGTGGCGAACGTGCCGTCGAGCGCGCCGTCCTCCCGCACGCCGCGCACCACATGGATGAACGGCATCTCCTCGGGGAGGTGGCCGTAGCTGTTGGCGTCGTGGCCGGTCGCCTCGGTCAGCACCGACCACGTCCACACCATCCGCTGGCCGGGCGCGACGGCGTCGTACGTGACGAGGTAGTCGCTGCCGACGAGCAGGACGCTGCGGCCGAGGTGGAGCGCGCCGACCGGGCCGTCCGGGTCGGGAACGATCTCGGCGTACTGCGCCCCGCCCAGGTCGTACATCGGCCGGTCGAGGGTGTGGCCGCCGATGCCGCGGAAGGCACCGTCCTTCCACACCGCGCAGGAGGTGGCGAAGGTCGCGTCGGGCACCCGGCGGTCGCCGGCGTCCTCGGGGCCGTGGCCGCTGTAGGAGCGGCCGCCGGCGTAGTAGTAGAGGTGGCCGTTGCCGTTGCCGTCGGCGATCCCCCAGCGGTAGTTGGGGCCGGGGTCGACCTGCTGGAGGAAGACCGCGACCTCGCTCGGCCGGTCGACGTCGGCGCGCAGGGTGACGCCGTAACCGGTGTACTTCGCGCTGCGCAGCCGGGGGTTGGTGCCGCGGTTGCCTTCGGAGCGCACCGTGACGTGCCAGGGGTCGGGCGCGTCCGGCGGGCTGTCCAGCCGCCGGGCGGTGGGGTCGCTGCCCCACATCAGGTGCTCGGCGACCAGCGGGCGGAAGCGGTGCAGCGCCTCGGCGAGCAGCCGCATCTCGACGGGCGGGCGCCGCGGCCAGAACGCGTGCGCGCCCTGCGCGGGATGCAGCCGGCGCAGCTCGCCGGTGCCGGTGACGTCCACGGGCGCGGTCAGCGCGTTGACCAGCCAGTCGCCGAGGGCCGCCATCTCCGGCGTGGCCATGCGGTTGCGCCCGTCGGCCTGCCGTCCCAGGAAGTTGCCCTGGGCGGCGGGCCGCAGGTAGGCCCAGACGTAGGTGGACAGGCTCTCGGTCCAGCGGCCGGGCCGGGCGCGGCGGGAGGGCAGCGCCGGGCGGGTGTGGAAGACCCCGGACAGCTCGCAGAACTTCTCGAACCGGTCCAGCCACTCCCCCGCGGCCTCGTGCTCGGGGAAGAGCCAGGCCAGGCAGGCCAGCGCGGCCTTGCCGTCGGCCAGGAAGTTGGGGTGCCCGCCGAGCATGCGCCGCAACGGGCCGATCTCCTCGCCCGCCGAGACGTACCCGGTGAGCAGCAGCAGGGCGTCGACGCGCTCGCGCTGCCGGGCGTCGAGGCGGTCGGCGAACCGGTCGTAGCCGTCCAGCAGCCGGTCGTAGAGCGGGCGCTGGCCGATGTTGAGGTAGCCGGCGAGGTCGTTCACGCCGTTCGCGATCAGCCGCGGGCCCTCGGGGCCGTGCAGCAGCGCGTCCACGAACTCCTCCGGGCCGGCGAACTCACCCTCCTGGCAGAGCGGTTCGGGGCGCTTGCCGCTGTAGGTCAGGCGCCAGTCCTTGACCCGGTCGAGGCTGAGCGTGCCCTGCCAGTGGTGCAGGTGGCGTACGTACGTGGACTGGTGGGCGATCCCCCGCTGGTCGCGCAGCACCTCCAGGTCGCGGGCGTGGTCGTGGAAGGCGATGCCGGTGCTGCGCGTGCCGGTGCGCAGCGGCCAGGTCCAGTGCAGGACGCCGTCGTGCCGGAACCGGATCTGGAGGGTGTCGGCGGAGGCCCAGCCGGCGTACTCATGGTCGTCCCAGCCGGCGTGGTCGCGGATGAACACGCCCATGGCGTCGCCGCCGTCCCTGTCCCAGAACGCCGCGTGCGGCCTGACGCCCCAGGCGTAACTCGGGGCGTAGGGGCCGACGGTGAAGGCCATCCGCTCCCGCGGCCGCTCCCGGCCGCCGGGTCCGGAGAACGACGGGTCCTCGCCGCTGTCGCCGACGACGATCGGCTCGTCGATGCCGAGCCAGTGGTAGCGCTCCGGCGAGCCGGGGGCGGCGTGGTCGGCGGCGTCCTGCGAGAAGGGCCAGGCGGAGGAGAACCGGTGGGTGGGCGCGCAGCCCTCCCAGTTCAGCTCCCAGGCGGCGCCCGCCGCGTCGAACCTGGTTGCCTCCTCGGCCAGTTCGACGAAGTCGCAGCCCTGGAGGACGCGTACGGTCGCGGTGTACCGCGCGCCGCCGGTGAAGCGGTAGTCCAGCCGGTGCGTGACGAACAGCGGTCCGTCCTCGACCCGTTGGACGTCGAGACGCTGGAGGCGCTCGGCTCCGGCGCGCAGCACCGACCGTCCCACCCAGCCCCGCCCGCGGTCGAGTCGGCGGATCGGGCCGGGCACGTCCGCGGTCGTGGAGCGGCGAGGGGACGGCAGCCGGACCCGCAGCGGGCCGCCGTCCACCACGATGTCCGCGCCGTCCCCTTCGTGGGTGACGGTGACGGGCGGGTCGGGCGCGGCCAGGGGCAGCGCCGGGTCCGCGCGCAGCGTGAACGCGTGCTGCCCGCCCGGGGGGAGGTCGGCGAAGAAGCAGACGGTGGCCGCGGCCAGGTGCTCCCCGGCCCCGGCAGCGTCCCCTGCCTCGGCCCCGCCCCCCGCGTCGGGTTCCCCCGGGAACCGCACCACCCGCGCGAGTTGGAACGGCACCGGCGCGCCCGTCCCGTCCAGCAGCCGGAGCTGCTCCGCACGCACCGCGGGCGCCGCCCACCGCACCGGGTAGTGCAACAGGGTCCTGGGCCAGGAGAACTCGGGATGGGCGAGCGGGTCCCGGAGCAGGAACCGCACCTCCTCGCCGCCGGCCGGCCACTCGGTGACGCGGGCCGTCACGCGCCCCCTCCCGTCTCGGCGCCGCCGGCACCGGACGCGCCGGGCGCGACGCCCTGGGTGCCGAAGGACGCGCCGCCCGCGACGCCTTCGACCAGGTAGCGCTGGAGCAGGATGAACAGCACCATGATCGGCGCGGCCACGATGAAGGTGCCGGCCGCGATCAGCGGCCAGTTCTGCGAGTACTGGCCGAAGAACGAGTAGAGCCCGCGGGTGACCGGCCACAGCGCGGAGTCGGAGAGCATCACCAGCGGCAGGATCAGGTTGTTCCAGCCGTGCACGAAGCCGAAGATCCCGAAGGTGGCCAGCGCCGGTTTCATCTGCGGCATGACGATCGTGAAGATGAACCGGATGTACCCGCAGCCGTCCAGCGCCGCCGCCTCGTCGATCTCGCGCGGGATGCCCTTGATGTAGCCGACGAAGAAGAAGAACCCGGCGCCGGACAGGCTGGTCATGATCAGGTACCCGATCAGGCTGTTGTACAGGTGGAGGGTGCGGGCCTCGATGAACAGCGGGATCAGGCCGCCGGGCAGGAAGCCGGAGAAGATGAAGAACGTGTAGAGCCCGTTGGAGTACTTGAAGTAGCCCCGGGAGATGGGGAAGGCGAGGAAGACGCCGAGGACGAGCGTGATGGCGTCGGGGACGGCCGCGTAGATCAGGCTGTTGACCATCTCCCGGCCGAAGTGCCCCTGCTGCCAGGCCGCCGAGAAGCTCTCGGTGGTCCACGGGTGGGGTGTGCCGGTGGGGTCCTGCAGGAAGCCGGTGTACGTCTTGAACGCCTGGAGCAGCACGTAGACCAGCGGCAGGGCGAACAGGCCGGCGGCGATGGCGAAGCAGAGCAGGTTCACCCCGGCCGCCCTGGTCCGCGCGCCGCTCACCAGCCGGCGCAGCATCGGGGCCGTGGCCTGCGGCGCCTCCGGGGCCTTCGGCGCCTTGGTCATCTGGAACGTCGTCACAGTGCCACCTCCCGCCGGCGCAGCACGTACAGCAGGCCGCCGCCGATCACGATCGTCAGCACGAACTGGAGCATCGCCAGCATCGAGCCGTAGCCGAGCTGGCTGTCGCTGCCGAACGCGGCTTGGAACATGTAGAGCCCCAGGGTCTTGGTGCCGAAGTTGCCGCCGGTCAGCACCAGCACCAGGGCGTACTCGCCGAGCGTGGCCATGGTGGTGAGGAAGACGTTCACGGTGGTGGCCGAGGCCAGCAGCGGCCAGGTCACGTGCCGGAACACCCGCAGCCGCCCGGCGCCGTCCATGGCCGCGGCCTCGTAGACCGAGCGCGGGATGTTCCGCAGCCCGGCGATGTAGAGGAGCATCGAGTAGCCGGAGAACATCCAGACGTTCACCATCATCACCAGCAGCAGGGCCAGTGAACTCGACCCGAGAAAGGCGGAGTTGATGCCGAACAGGCTGTGCACGACCTTCTCCGCCGGTCCGGAGTAGGGGTCGAGCATCAGGGAGAAGACCGCGCCGACCACCGTGACGGAGAAGATCTGCGGCATGAAGATCAGCGCCCGGTAGAAGGTGTAGGAGCGGCCGCTCCGGTTGAGCAGCAGGGCGAGCCCGAGGCCGATGGCGTTCTGCAGCACGGTCACGCCGACCACGTAGATCAGCGTGACCCGTACCGCGCTCCACAGCTGCGGCAGCAGGGAGGTGAAGGCCGTGTGGTAGTTGCACATGCCGCAGTAGTTCAGTGGCGTGCCGGGGAGTCCGGAGTACCTGGTGAACGAGTAGAGGATGGTGGCCAGGGACGGGTAGAGCCCGAACATCAGCCAGCCGGCTCCCGGTATCGCGATGCTGGCCCAGGGGATGAACCGCCGCGTCCGTTGGGTTCCGAAGGGACAGCGTGCCACGCCGTGCCTCCTTCCTGATTCGTGGTGGGGCGGCGGGGGTCAGCCCTTGACCGACTTGCGGTACGCGGTGGCCGAGCGGTTGAGGATGGTGTCGACGCTGTCACCGCCGATCGGCTTCAGCTTGTAGAAGTCGGGCCCGGCCGCGTCCAGGGGCGCGCCCGCGGGCACCCAGGGGTTGGCGAGCTGCTGGAAGGCGCCGTCCATGTGGCCGTTGAGCCAGTCCATCCAGTCCAGGCCGGTGTTCTGCACCGCGGGCTGGGTGGAGACCGAGCCGGTCAGCTTCAGCCACTGCTGGTAGTTCTCCGGCTGGGAGAACATCGACAGCCAGTCCATCGCCAGTTGCCGGTGCTTCGCGCTGGTCGGCACCATCCAGGTGAGGTCCGGGCGCAGCGAGACGCGGTTGGCCGAGGCGGTGTCGGTGCCCGGCATGGTGAAGAAGCCGAGCTTGAGGCCGGGGTTGGCCTTCTGGATGACCGCCCCGTCCCACGAACCGTCCAGCAGGAACGGGTAGTCATTGGCGCGTGCCGCCCAGACGCCGGGCGCGGTCAGCTGGGCGACGCCCGCCGCGTTCGGCTCGATGTACTTCATGACCTGCTCGTAGCGCGCGGACGCGTCCTGGTAGACCGGGTCGGTCCAGGACTGGGTGCCCTTCCAGAACGCGTCGGCCCGGTCGTCGGACACCTTGACCGAGTCGGCGGCGGGCTTGCCCGCCATGAGCGCCTGGTTCTCGACGCCCTGCCACACGCCGCCCTGCATCCCGTCCTTGCCGGACACAAAGATCGGGGTGACGCCGGCCTTCTTGAGCTGCGCGCAGTCGTCGACGAACTCCTGGAACGTGGTCGGTACGCTCAAGTGGTACTTGGCGAGGAGGTCCTTCTTGTACCAGATCGCCCCCGCGGCGGCGTACTGCGCGGCCATCACGCCGTACACCCCGCCGCCGTGCCCGACCGCGGCGGCCTGCTCGGTCGCGTCGTAGTTCTTCATGAACGGTTCGTTCTTGAGGTCCACCAGCTGCCCGGCCTGGATCAGGGCGGCGGCCCCGGCGGGCTTGAGGCTGGTGTAGCTGGGGGCGAAGCCCGCCTGGGTGGGCGCGGCCAGGCCCAGCACGTCGACGGACTTGGACTGCAGCAGGCTGTTCCACAGCGTCCCCCAGGCGCCGTTGGAGGTGGGCGCCTGCTGGATCTTGACCTTCACCCCGGGGTGGGCCTTCTCGAACTTGGCGTCGAGCTGCTCGGTGAACTGGATGGCGCCGGGGTTGGTCCACTCCGCGACCGTGAGGGTGGTGGTCGCGCCACCGCCGCCGGACGAGGAGGAACTGCAGCCGGTGAGGCCGAGCGACAGGCACGCGGCCGCGGCCAGCAGGGTGACGGATGTACGGGATCTCATGCGGGTTGCTCCTTGGGTGAGGCGGCGGGAAGAGGGGGAGGCGGGGTGCCGGGCCGAGCGGGGCTTCGGGTCAGGGGCGCTGGAGGGCGCCGTCGGCCCGCCGGGGCGGTTTCCATGCCTGACCGGGCAGCGCCGCGGGCCGGGGCGGGTACTTGTGCGCGAGGTGCTCGTCGAGGTCGACGCCGAGTCCGGGGCGGTCGCTCGGCCACAGGTGGCCGTCGCGGATCTCGGGGCACCCGGGGAACACCTCCTGCGCGGCCGGGCCGAACAGGTGCTGCTCCTGGATGCCGAAGTTGGGCGCGGCCATGTCGAGGGCGAGGTTGGCGGCGTGGCCGATCGGCGAGACGTCGCCCGGGCCGTGCCAGGCGGTGCGCACGCCGAACAGCTCGCAGGTGTGGGCCAGCCGCCAGGCGGGGGTGATGCCGCCGATGGCGGAGACGTGCACGCGGATGAAGTCGCACAGCCGCTCCTGGACGACCGGGCGGTACTCCGCGGGGTTGGTGAACAGCTCGCCGATCGCGATCGGCGTCGAGGTGCGGCCGCGCAGCACCCGCAGCCACTCGATGTCCTCCGGCGCGACCGGGTCCTCCAGGTAGAACAGGTCGTACGGTTCCAGGTCCGCCGCGATCCGCACGGCGTCGGTGGGGTGCACCCGCTCGTGCACGTCGTGGATCAGCTCGACCTCGGGGCCCGCGTGCTCGCGCAGGTGCGCGAACAGCCCGCGGACCGCGCGCCGGTAGGCCGCCGGGTCCCAGGCGTCGGCGGTCAGCGGCCGGTGGGCGCCGACCGCGGCAGCGGCGGCCGGCGCCCCGTAGGTGCCCGCCCCCGGCACGGCGACCTGGCAGCGCACGTGCCGGTAGCCCTCGGCCATCAGGGCCAGCACCTCGTCGGTGACCTCCTCGGGGTCCCGCCCCGCGGCGTGCGCGTACAGCGGCACCGCGGTGCGGCAGCGCCCGCCGAGCAGTTGCCACACCGGCAGCCCGGCCTGCTTGCCCTTGATGTCCCACAGCGCCATGTCCACGCCGGACAGGGCGTTGTTGAGCACCGGGCCCGAGCGCCAGTAGCCGCTCACGTGCAGGGTCGACACGATGTCGGTGATGTCGGCCGGGTCGCGCCCGACGAGCTGCGGCGCCAGGTACTCGTCGACCGCGGTGGCGACCGCCGCCGCGCGCTGGGTGAAGGTGGCGCAGCCGAGCCCGTAGAGCCCGGGCTCGCTGGTGTCCACCCGCACCACGACGAGCGTGGTGCCGGCCGGCGCGGTCAGGATGGTCCGTACGCCGGTGATGCGGACGCCGGACGGCTGCGCCCACGGCGGCTCGACGGGCTCGGGCGCCGGCGGCGGTGCGCCGGCATCGGCTGCGGGGTCGCTCACGGGAGGGGCTCCTGGTTCTGGGACGGACCGGACGGGTCGGGCGGGTCAGGCGGGTCGGGCGGGTCAGGCGCGCGGGGGTTCCCGCGCCGGGTGCGGCTCAGCGGCCGATGCCCCAGCGGGTGTCCACGCGCCCGCCGGCGAACTGGGCGCCGGTGCCCCAGAACGGCGCGAAGTTGTAGCAGCCCGAGGTCGGGGGCTCCGCGGTGGTGGTCGAGTAGGTGGCGCCGTGGCCGCCGGTGCCGGCGTCCGTCACCTGGACGGCGAACGTCGCCGGGGTGACGGTGCCGGGGCGGGCGGCCCGTACCGCGGCGGCCAGCTCGGGCAACTGGCTCCAGGCGAGCGCGATCTCGTACCGGGTCTGCTTGCCGGTGTCGTCCCGGGAGACCAGCACGCGGCCCTCGGTGCCGCTGTCCGGCTTCGCGTCGAGCGGGCCGAGCGGGGTGGGGAGCACCGCGTTGGTCGGGTAGAAGGTCTGGTAGTTGGTGCCGGGCGCGAGTTGCCGGTGCAGTTCGGAGACGCCGCCGGTGGCCAGGGTCGCCACGTACAGGTGGGAGATCGACCGCAGGCACTTCTCGTAGTGCGCGTCGCCCGCGAGCAGGTCCTCGGTCTTGTCGGCCAGCGCGTCGAAGGCCAGCTGGACGCTGTCCGCCTGGAACGGGAAGAGGTACGCGTTGCTGGTGAAGGGCACGTGGGACAGCTGGACGTCGTCCTCGACCACCGCCCGGACGTACAGGAAGGCGTGGTCCCAGGCGGCCTGGAACGCGTAGGACCTGGTGTCACCGGCCGCGGTGGTGCTGGTCATCGTCACCGGGACGACGTCGTTCCACTGGCTGGCGCTGCCGCCGACGGTGATCGAGCGGAAGGGCAGGTAGGCGACCTGGACGTCCTGTGTCCCGGTCTGCTGCAGGTCCGGCCGTCCCGGCACCGTGACCGCGTAGCCGACGGGGTAGCGGTTCTCGTCGACCGCCGTGCAGGCCCTGACCGGGAAGCTGAGCGTCCTCGACTCCCCGGGGGCGAGGTCCACCACCGGCGACACCGTCGGCGCCACCTGCCAGCCGGACGGCGGGGTGATCCGCAGTTGCGCGCCCAGCCGCTGCGGCGAGACGTTCTCCACCCGGGCCTCGATGGTGGTGGTGGTATCCAGCGGTTTGGTGAAGGACAGCAGGCTGACCTTCACCGGGGTGCTGTAGTCGAAACTCGCACCCTTGGTCAGCACCGCCTTGAGCGCGGCGGGGCTCAGGTCGCTGTCGAAGTACAGGACCTCCCACGGGTTCAGCGGGAGGGTGACCCGAGCGGAGCGGCCGTCGGCGAGCCGGCGTCCGAGGTAGTCGTAGACGCGGATGCCGCGCGCGCCGTCCAGGGTGAGTGTGCCGGAGTAGCCGGCCGCCTGGTGCTGCTCGGTGCCGTCGTAGAGCTGGTCGGAGTAGACGGCGGCGCGGCCCTTGCCGTCGGTGCCGCGGAAGAGGAAGCCCCAGGTGGACTTGGCGTCCGGGTAGAGCTCGCCCTCCATCCGGGAGTCCTCCAGCAGGCCGGTCATGGTGGCGTAGGCGACGACCGCGGGCTTCGGGGTCCTCGTGGTGTAGTCGTAGATGTCGAAGTCGTCGCCGGAGTACGCCTTGTCGTAGGACAGCGAGAACCAGAAGGCCCGGACCGGGGAGCCCTCCTCGACGCCGGCGAGCATGTGCAGCAGGTACGTCGGGGCGACCGTGCGGGCCACGCCGTAGGGGGCCTGGCCGGCCGGCACGTCGGTGAAGTTGAACTCGGCGTTGCCCAGTTCGGTCTGCCACTGGCCGCCGCGGCCCTTGCTGCGCGACGACTGCCGGTCCAATTTGATCTGGGTCTTGGTCATCGCGTACTGCGTCGGGTCGGGGTAGCCGTAGGCGTGGTTCACCGAGCCGTCGATGTAGCCGGTGTCCTTCGACCCCTGGGCGTACACGATGTCGCGGTTGTAGGTGACCGATCCGCCGCCGATCAGATTGACGTCGGGGAAGTCCGGCTTGACCCGGTCCCAGATGAGCTTGCACATGTCGCGGTAGTCCTGCGCGTCGCCGGTCATCCAGGTCCAGCCGTGCACCCACGGCTCGTTCCACAGCTCCCAGTTCTGCACCAGGTCCTGCAGCGGCGCGATGGAGTGGTAGACCATGTCGGCGTGCGCGGCCAGGTCCTTGGGCCGGTTCTGGTAGAGCAGCACCGGCTTGCCGTCCGGGCCGGGCTCGACGTTCCAGGACATGTTGTAGTTGATGCTGCCGAGGGCCTCGATGCCGTAGCTGTTCCACTCCTGGACCTCGGCGCGGGCGGCGTCGATCGCGGGCTGCTGCCAGAACACGCCCGGCGCGGGCGAGACGGTGTCCGGTTCGACGGCGACGATGCCGCGCGTCCACTTCACGCCGATGCGCTGGGCGATCTGCTTGGTGATGACCGGCGACGACTCCGACCGGATGCCCATCCCGAACGACGAGTCCGGCCGCCGGTCCGCGATCGTCGGGCGGATCACGCCGAGCCCGAGGGTCTGGTCGAGCAGCGGGGCGGCGGCCGGGTCGCTGCCGGTGACGGTGACCTTGACGGCGTAGAAGTCGGGGTCGAGGGAGCCGAGCGCGATGGTGGTGGTGCTCGCGGTTCCCGCGGCGGCGGTGAACGCGGTGGTCCCGCCGCGGATCGCGGCGCCGAGGCGGGCGGACACCGACCAGGTCACCGAACCGCTCAGCGGCGTCGTGGGGTTGAACACGACCAGCAGGGCGGGGGTCGCCGGGGCGTCGCCCCCGACCGGGTAGAGCCCGGTCGGGTCGGAGAACCCGGCGGCGACCACGGGCACCGCGGCGGCCGGTGCCGCGGCGCCCGCGGGTGCGGCGGCCTCGGCGGCCGGCGCGACACCCCAGTCCAGGGCGCCGGCGGCCGCGGCGGCGGCCATGGTGGCGGCGCCGTAGCCCATGACCTTGCGGCGGGAGATCTCTGCGGGGGCCGGCGCTGCCGGGGTGGAACGGTCGGATCTGGCGGGGCTGTCGGTCACGGTCGGTCCTCTTCCGTCGTCGGCTCTTCAGCGCGGTGATGCGTCGGGGGACTCCGGCCTGAGGACGCACAGGCCGGAGGGGGGAACGGCGATCCGGGTGAGTCCGGGGCCCAGCGTCCGCGGGTCCGAACCCGCGGGCCGGCCGCAGGCGTCGAAGGCCTCGCACCGGACGCGGACGCCCGGTCCTTCAACGTCCAGCGCCACCTCGGCGGCGGCCGTGGAGTTGACCAGGGCCACCTCGGTACGGCCCGCCAGGCGGATCGGGGCGATGCGGTGCTCGGCGTAGTAGGCGATGACGGCGCGCGGTCCCAGGCTCGCGGTCACCGTCTGGTGGAGCAGGTCGGGACGACCGGTCCACAGCTCGCCGCGGGTCAGGACGTCGCGGTGGGTGCGCCAGAAGTCGAGCCAGAACACCGTCATCGCGTGCTGCTCGGCGGGCAGTCGGGCCAGCTCGACCGAGATCTGCGGGGTCGCGAACAGGGCGGAGTGCAGTTGCCGGGCCGCCGCCTGCGCCGGGGCCCCGGGGTCCCACATGAGCATGTCCGAGTGGACCGCGGCGGTCCCGGCGAGCACGCCGACGTCCAGGGTGCGCACCCGGTTGGCCGTGGCGTCGGCCGGGCAGTCGGCGGCCCGCAGCAGGTTGCCGAAGCCGTGCATGCCGGGGCCGGTGTAGGGCTGCCGCAGTTCCACCAGCAGCTCGTCGCCGCGCAGCTCGCGCAGCCGGTCCCGCAGCTCGGTCAGCAACTCCCGCACGGCCAGGCCGACATCGGCCCCGGGCCCGGCACCGGACACGGTCCCGGGTCCGGCGCCGGCGGCCGCTTCCGGAACGGTGCCGGCACCGGTGGCGACGTCGGTGCCGGCGTCCGTGGAGGCACCACCGCCGGCACCGGCGCCGTCATCGCTGCCGGCCCCCTCGCCCGCCCGGTCCGCGTACGCCGTCGCGAAGTCCAGGAAGTCGATCTTCAGCCCGTCGAGCCCGTAGCGGCGCACCAGCTCGACGCAGGAGTCGACGGCGAACCGCCGCGCCTCCGGCCGGCGCGGGTCCAGCACCCGGCAACCGAGCCGGTCGATGGCGTGCGGCGCGAACGCGGCCATCTCCCGGTGCGCCGCGGTGCGTTCGCCGACCAGCAGCGGGGCGATCCACGCCACGTAGCGCAGTCCCATGCCCTGCACGGCCTTCACGTGCGCGGCGAAGTCCGGGAACTTCACCGGGTCCGGTGTCCAGTCGCCGCTGCCGGAGTAGCCGGCGCCCTGCGCGTGCCGCTGCCAGCCGTCGTCCAGCAGCAGCACCCCGCAGCCGGCCGCCGCGGCGCGTTCGGCCTCCGCCTCGACCCCTTCGGCGGTCACGTCGCGGTGCATCGCGTACCAGGTGGAGTACGCCGGGGTGCGGGCCGCGTCGGGGGTGGGCAGGGCGCCGCCGTCCGGCAGCCCGCGGGTCAGCGCGCGTACGGCGTCGGCCCAGGGGCGGCCGGGCGGTTGGAGGCGGATCCGGCAGGACTCCCCCGCGCGCAGGTCCATCGCGAGCCAGACGCCGAAGCGGCCCGAGTCCTCGCCGACGCCGAACCGCAGCCGGGTGGTGGCCGCGAGCCGGTCGGACCCGAAGGCCAGCAGTGTCCGGCCCGCCGTGTCGTAGAGGCAGCCCAGCGGCGCGGAGTCGACCAGGCCGACCGTGCGCCACGGGTTCGCCCAGTCCGCCACCAGGTGGCGGTCCCAGCCCGCCCCCGGGTGCCAGTAGCCGGCGGCGTCGCCGAGCGGAACGTCCAGGCGCAGCACGGTCGTTGCGGCGCCGCCGGCTTGTACGTGCAGCACCGGGAACGGGCCGGCGTCCGCCGCGGCCCCCGCGTCCGCCCCCTCGCCGGCGGGCTCGACGCTCAGCCGCGCGCCGTCCGTCAGCAGGCTGACCCTGGCACCCTGCACGTGCAGCGCGTCACGGGCGACCCACAGCCGTGCCGGGTCGGCGAACTCGGCCATCACCACTCCTTTCCGCGGTGCGGGGACAACCCCGGTCCCGCGAGACAACGTTGGCCAGCGACCCGGACAGCAGGAACCGCACGGGCCTTCTCCGGAGAACGACAGGCATGCCAGGGCACACACCATGGCCTGACCAGCAGTTGAGGACTTCGTGCCTGGTCAGAAGCGCCATGGCACCTGTCGGATCGTCAACCGCGCACGATGGCAGGAGGATTCGGGCCAGCGCACCGGCCCGGCCGTCCTCCTCGGGCGGTCGTGCTGAACCCTAGCCACGCGAGACAACGTTGCCTAGAGTTTTCACCCGAGTCACAGAGAAATCTCTTCGTGAGGACCGGAGGACGCCCGTGTCACCAGCGAGTTCGCTCCCCGCCCCGGAACTCTTCGCCCGCGGGCGCGCCGCGGTCGGCGAGGGTCCCGTGGTCGACCACCGCACCGGCGAGCTGGTCTGGGTCGACATCCCGGCCGGCGTGCTGGTCCGCAGCCCGCTCGGCGCCCCCGGCTCCCCGTCGGTCGCGGCCCGCGTCGGCATGAGCCTGGGCGCGGTCGCGGTGCGCGACCGGGGCGGGTATGTCGCCGCCGTGGGCGCGGGGTTGGGGGTGATCGGCCCGCCCGGCACGGCAGGCGGGACGGGTCCGGGCGCGGGCACGGACGCGGGCGGCGGGTCGCTCGCGCTGACCGTCGTCCACCCGGTGCTGCCCGCGCCCGACCTGCGGATGAACGACGCGAAGTGCGACCCGGCCGGCCGCTTCTGGGCCGGCAGCACCACCCTCGCGTTCGCCGACGGCGGCGGCGCGCTGCACTGCTGGGACCCGTCCGGCGGGGTACGCACCGCGCTGCGCGGTCTCACCCTGCCCAACGGTCTGGGCTGGAGCCCGGACGGCAGCCGGTTCTACCTGGCCGACAGCGTGCGGCGGGTGGTGCTCACCGCACCCTTCGACCCGGCGGACGGACGGCTCGGACCGGTGCGCGAACTGCTGCGCTGGGACAGCGCCGACGGCATGCCGGACGGCCTGTGCGTCGACCAGGACGGCTGCCTGTGGATCGCGGTCTGGGGCGCGGGCGAGGTCCGCCGCTACGACCCGCGGGGCACGTGCCTGGCCGTCCTGCGGCTGCCCGTCTCGCAGCCGTCGTCCTGCGCGTTCGGGCCGGACGGCACGCTCTACGTCACCTCGGCGTCGGAGGGCCTGCGACCTGGGACGGAGCCGCTCGCGGGGTCGGTGTTCGCCCTGCCGTGCACGGCCTTTCGCGGGGTGCCGGCGGGCACGTTCGCGGGATGAGTCCGCAGCCAGGGCGGGTCCCCGCGGCCGGCCGCGGGCCGGCTCAGTCCCGTGCCGGGGCGGGCGGCGCCGGGCGGACCGCGCCGCTGTGCTCGACCAGGGTGGTGGGGATGACCACCGTCCGGGGCCGCGACGCGTCGCCGCCGATCCGCTCGAAGAGCAGCTCGGCGCCGATCCTGCCCATGGCGCGCGCGTCGTAGGACACCACGGTCAGCGGGTACGCCATCAGTCCGGCGGTCTCGAAGTCGTCGAAGCCGACCACGGCGACGTCCCGCCCGAGCCGGTTCAGCGCGCTCAACACGCCCAGCGTCAGGCGGTTGTTGAGCGCGAACAGCGCGGTCGGCGGCTGCGGCCCGGTGAGCATCTCCTCGACCGCGGCCTCGGTGTCGGGCACATGGTGCAGGCCGAACCGGATCAGGTCGGGCCGGTACGGCGCCCCGGCCCGCTCCAGCGCCGCCTCGGCCGCCGACAGCCGCTCGGACATCGGGTGGATGCTCAGCCAGTCCGACAGCACGCCGATCCGCTCGTGCCCGCGGGCCGTCAGGTGCTCGATCGCGGAGCGCGCGCCCGCCGCGTTGTCGATCAGCACCGTGTCCGCCCGCACGTTGGTGGGCGGCCGGTCCAGGAACACCGCGGGCGTGCCCATCTCGATCTCGGTGCGCAGGTAGACGTGGTCGGCGGTGCTGCCGGCGGGGACCACCAGCAGCCCGTCGACGCGCCGCTCGCACATCTGCAGCAGGAGCCTGCGCTCCCGGTCGGCGTCCTCCTCCGAACTCGCGGTGATCAGCAGGGTGTCGTTCTCCAGGGCGCACTGCGCCGCGGCCGCGGCGATGCCCGCGTAGAACGGGTTGGCCAGGTCCTCGATGAGCAGGCCGACGGTGGCGGAGGTACTGCGGGTGCGCAGGTCACGGGCCATGCTGTTGCGCCGGAAGCCCAGCCGCGCCACCGCCGCGCGCACCCGGGCGGCCATCTCCGGATCGACGGTGGACACGCCGTTGACCACCCGCGAGACGGTCTTGAGGCTGACGTCGGCCTCGCGGGCGACGTCGGTCATCGTCGGCCGCCGCGGGGCGGTCGCGCTCCGGTCCTGGTCCTGGCTGGATGTGCTCACGTGATGGTCCCCTCGGCAACATGGCGCCGAGAGTTCGGCCAACGTTGTCTCGTCGGCCCGATCATACATCCGCCGGGATCGGGGGTGTCACGCTATGCCGTGGTCCACCTCCGTCCCGACCGTGCCGAAGCCGAGCGTGAAGCGGGCCGGAACGGCGGCCAGTTCATGCCGCGGCTGGAGGGGCGGGCCGCACGAGGCACTGCCCAGGCCGTGGTGTTCGAGGTCCAGGTTGAGGTGCGTGCGGCCGTCGGGCCGCAGGTCGGAGGGGTGCCGGGCGGCCGCCAACTCCCCGGTGGACCAGGGCTTCGCGGTGAGGTCGAACCACGGGCTGCCGGTGATCTCCAGTCCCGGGCCGTTCTCCCCGGCGGGACCGGCACCCGTGATCCGGGCCCACCGCACATGGCGCCGGTTGCCGTTCTCCTGCGGATACACGTACGGGGTCTGCATCGCGGCGACAGTGCTCGCGAACCGCCCCACGCGCACGGCCTCCTGGCTGTCCCGGTAGGACTCGCCGGGTCCGAGGCCGAACCAGCTCACCCGGTCGAGCGCGGCGGGCAGGCTCATCGCCACGCCGAGCCGGGGCAGCGGGACCGGCCAGGGCGCGGCCGGCGCGGTGTCCACGGTGAGCACCAGCCGGTTACCGGCCGCGGTGCTCCAGTGGTAGTCCGCGAGCAGCGCCAGGTCCAGGCCGGCCGGCGTGATCCTCGTGCGGACCGTCAGGCCCGCCTCGCCGGCCGCGATATCCAGGACCTTGTGCCGCAGCCGGTGCAGGCCGGCCCGCCGCCACGCCTCCAGCAGGGGCGAGCGGCGGTCGTTGTCGATCGGGGCCCGCCACAGGTCGACGCGCGGCCCGTCCAGGACCAGGCCGCCGAGGCGGACCAGGGTGCCGGTCACGGTGTCGAACGCGCCGGCGCCCAGCGTGACGGTGCTGCCGCGGCGCCGGACGACGGGTGCGGTCGCTGCCGGCGGGGTGGCCGCCGGGGCCGCCGACCCTGGTGTGGGGGAAGGGACTTCGCCGCCGGGCTGCCCGGTGCGACGGGTGCTGCCGGCGTCCGGGGTGAACTGCGCCCAGGCGACGGTGTGTCCGGCCGCGGCCCACGGCTCGTCCGCGTCGAGCCGCGCGGTCACGGTCAGCCAACGCTCCCCGGGTCCTGCCGTGTCCAGTGCCTTGAGCAGGGTCTCGGGCCAGTCCGCCCGGCCGCTCCCGCCGGCCCTGGTCGCGGTGACCTCCCACCCGCCCTCGCCCGCGTGCTCGCCGTCCACTTCGAGCAGCCAGGTCCACCGCAGGTAGCCGGTGTCGCGGGTGTGGTGCAGGTTGCGCACGTCGATGCCGCCGCCGTCCACGCGGGCGGTGATCCGGACCGGCTCGATGACCTTCGCGTACTCCAGCAGTCCCGGCGACGGGGTGCGGTCGGGGAACAGCAGGCCGTCGGCGACGAAGTTGCCGTCGTGCACCGGCTCCCCGAAGTCGCCGCCGTAGGCGTGGTGGAGGGTGCCGTCGGGGCCGCGCCGGGCGATGCCGTGGTCGATCCACTCCCAGACGAAGCCGCCGGCCAGCCGCGGGTGCAGCTCGAAGAGCTCCTGGTACTGGCGCAGCCCGCCGGGGCCGTTGCCCATCGCGTGGGCGTACTCGCAGAGCAGGAACGGCATCGCGCGGCGGCGGGCGTCGTTGGCGGGGTCGCCGGTGCGCGGCTCCTGCCCGACGCCGATCGCGGCCACCACCGGGTAGTCGGCGTACATGGCCGAGTACAGGTCGGTGGAGGCGCAGTCGTCCCACTCGCCCTCGTAGTGGATGAGCCGGTCCGGGTCGCGCGCGCGTATCCACGCGGCCATCGCGGTCAGGTTCTCGCCCACGCCCGACTCGTTGCCGAGCGACCAGATCACCACGCTGGGGTGGTTCTTGTCCCGCTCGACCATGCGCTCGGCGCGGTCGAGCAGCGCGGGGCGCCATGCGGGAGTGGCGGCGGGGTTGCCGCGCCAGCCGTTCTCGGAGAAGCCGTGGGTCTCCAGGTCGCACTCGTCGACCACCCACAGGCCGTACTCGTCGCAGAGGTCGAGGAAGGCCGTCTCCGGCGGGTAGTGGCTGGTCCGCACGGCGTTGACGTGGTGGCGCTTCATCAGCAGCACGTCCGCGAGCATCGTCTCGGGGGTGAGCGTCCGCCCGCTGACCGGGTCCCACTCGTGCCGGTTGACCCCGTTCAGCAGCAGGGGAGCGCCGTTGGCCGTCAGCACGCCGTCCTCGACCGCGATGCGGCGGAACCCGAGGCGCAGCGGGACCCGTTCGCCCGCCGCCACGAGCTCGCCGGCGTACAGCCGCGGCTGCTCGGCGCTCCAGGGCGTGATGCCCGGCAGGGTGTACGGCCCGGCCGGATCGGCGTCCGTGATGCCGAGTTCGGGCATGCTGAGGCGGGCCTCGCCCTCGACGTCGATCCGCAGGGTGCCGGCCCCGGAGCGGTGGTCGTAGTCGGCGTGCACGAAGAAGTCGGTGATCCCGCCGGCGGGCCGGGCCAGCAGCCGCACCGAGCGGAAGATCCCCGACAGCCACCACATGTCCTGGTCCTCCAGGTACGTGCCGGCGGACCACTGGTGCACCCGGACCGCCAGCACGTTGCGCCCGGGGCGCAGCACGTCGGTGACGTCGAACTCGGTGGGCAGCCGGCTGCCCTTCCCGTCGCCCAGCGGTCGCCCGTTGAGCCAGACGGCGAAGCAGGAGTCCACCCCCTCGAACCTCAGGACGGCCGCTCCCCCGCCGAATCCCTCCTCGACCTCGAACGTGCGGCGGTACTCCCCGGTCGGGTTCTCGTCGGGCACCCGCGGCGGGTCGACGGGGATCGGGAAGGTGACGTTGGTGTAGGCGGGCGCGCCGAAGCGGCCGGGGCCGGGGACGCCGTCCATCTGCCAGCTCGACGGCACCGCGATGCGGGTCCAGCCGCCGGCGTCGGAGGGTGCGAAGGAGGGGTCCTCGAACCCGGTGGTGAGGTCGTACGGCCCGGCGGCGAGCCGGAAGCTCCACCGGCCGTCCAGGTCGAGCGCGGATGCGTCGGAACCGAACGACGCGCGGGGCCGCAGCCGGCCGTTGCCGGGCGAGACGTCCTCGACGTAGGCGCAGGAGTCCGGACGGCTCCGGCTCTGGGCATGGTCCATCGGTGCGGCGGTCCTTTCCGGGGCGGAGGGGTGCTGCCCGTGCGGACGGGCGGGCGCGGTACGGGGATCACGGTGCGGGGTCGGGGTGGGCAGTCGCAGGCGTACGGGCTCGCGCTCGGGCTCGGGCGTACAGGTGGGGGCCGGTTCAGCGGGCGGCCCCCGGCGGCGCCGTCGACGCGCGGACCTTGAGGGTGCTGGGCATGACGTGCTCGCGCTGCGCCGGGGCCCGCCCGTCGAGCAGGTCGAGCAGGATGCGCGCGGCCCGCCGGCCGACGTCCACGCTGTGCAGGCTGACGCTGGTCAGCGACGGGTCGACGAGGTCCGCCGCCTCGGTGTCGTCGAAGCCGGCCACCGACACGTCCGCGGGCAGGGCGTGCCGGTGTGCGCGCAGCAGGCGCAGCGCGCCCAGCGCCATGCCGTCGTTGAAGGCGAAGATCGCCGTGGGCGGGTCGGCCCGGGCCATCAGGCGCTCCGCCGCGGCGTAGCCGGAGCCGGCGGTGAAGTCGCCGTGCTCCATGAGGTCGTCGGGGACGTCGCGGTGGGCGTCGGCGAAGGCGCGGTGCAGCCCGCGCAGCCGCGCGGCCATCGCGAGCCCGTTCTCCCGCGGGCCGTTGACCACCGCGATCCGGCGGTGCCCGAGGGCCAGCAGGTGCTGGGTCACCGCGTAGGCGCCGCCCTCGTCGTCGGGGTGCACGCTGACGAGGTCCTCGGCGGTGTAGCCGATCACCACCGTCGGGTAGCCGGCGGAGCGCAGGACGGTCAGCGACTCGCCGCCGGCCCCGGCCTCCACCAGCAGGCCGTCGACCTGGCGGCGCTGCACGAAGCGCCGGTAGGCCGAGGACGGATCGTCCGGCACCTCGCGGGTGGACAGCAGCAACCCGTAGCCGCGCGTGGTCAGTTCCTGGTCGGCGCCCTGCACCAGGCGGATCAGGTGGTCGTTGGAGAAGGCGAAGCCGGGGTTGTGCGGGAGGACGAGGCCGACGACCTCGGTACGGCCGCTGGCCAGGGCGCGGGCCCCGGCGCTGGGCCGGTAGTCGAGCAGGCGCATCGCGGACAGCACCCGGTCCCGGACCGCCTCGGTGACGGTGGGGTCGGCGTTGATCACCCGGGACACCGTCTGGTGGGAGACGCCTGCCTCGGCCGCGACGGTCCGCAGGGTCGGCCGGTCGGACACGCGGGACCTCGATTCTCAGTGACCGTTCACATGACAGTGTGACGCATCCTAGGCGCCCACTCGGCAGAGTGGAAGAGGACGGAGCCATTGACGTCGCATGCGGCGGGACCTAGCTTTGCGTCGCGTCAAGTGAACGGTCACTCGATCGACACCCGGCCGGCCCGAAAAGCGCCGCCCCCCACGACGAAGGACCCCTTTCCATGAGCGAGCAGGAACCCGCACAGCCTCCAGCCGCACCGCGCACCGGTGCCGTCAGCCGCCGCCAACTGCTGGCCTACGGCCGCAACGCCGCGATCGTCGCGGGCACGGCCCTGGCGATCCCGGCCACCGCCGCCGCCGCGGCGTCCGCCGCCGCGCCCGCCGGTGGGTCCGCGGGTCCCGCCGCTGCCCCGCAGCCGGCCGCCGCCCTGGACACCACCCTCACCGACGTCGTGACGTCCTGGACGGGGAACACCTTCTCCGGTGCCACCGAGTGGGTGCAGGACTTCGTCTTCAACATCGCCGTCGCGGCCGACGGCACCGTCTACACCGTCAGCTTCTGGGACGAGGCCGGGGACTACGCCGGCATCTACAAGGACGGCCACCTCATCGGCAACTGCCACGGCGCGAACGGCGACGCGGTGGCGGTCAACAGCACCTCGGTCTACCTCAGCGTGGGCAACGGCCTGACCCGTTTCGGCCTGGACGGCACCATCAGCACGCAGACGTTCGCCGTCGGCAGCCCGCCGGCCGCGGCGGCGGCCTCGGACACCCAGGTGGTGGCCACCGACCGGACGAACAACCTGGTCAAGGTCTTCGACGCCACCACCGGCGCGCTGCAGCACTCCTGGAGCGTCAACCAGCCCGGCTCGGTGGCGATCGGCGCGGGCGGCGACATCTGGGTCGTCGCGAACATCACCCGCGACACCAACGACGGGCACTTCTGGCACGTCGACCAGGCCAAGCCGGCGCAGATCCTGCACTTCTCCGGCACCGGCGCCGCGCTGGGCGGCACGATCAGCGGACCGTCCGCCGCGTGGATACCCACCTCACTGGCGGTCGACGTCAACGGGGACCTGCTGGTCGGCGACAACGGCCCGCTGCGCCAGGTGCACACGTACACCGGCCTGTCCGGAACGCCCGCGCTGGCCCGCAGCCTCGGCCAGGCCGGCGGCATCGGGGCCGGGACGCCCGGCCGGGTCACGGCGGACAAGTTCTTCGGCATCGTCGGGGTCGGCGGCGACTCGGCCGGCAACGTCTACGTGGCGATGTTCGAGTTCGGCGTCTGGATACGGAAGTTCACGCCCGCGGGCGCGGTGGTCTGGCAGCTGCAGGGCAGCGCGTTCGTGGACGCCGCCGACTTCGACCCGGCGTCCGACGGCGTGGAGGTCTACACCAAGCAGTGCCACTACACCGTCGACCACACCAAGGCGCCGGGCAGCAACGCGACCTTCCGCAGCTACACCCTGGACTCCGTCGCCTATCCGCAGGACGCCCGGCTGTTCCTGACCGGCCACACCCACTCCGCCACCTCGCCGTTCCTCAAACGCCTGAACGGCTCGCTGTACATGTACGTCACCGGCATGTACTGCGGGCACCTGCTGATCTACCGCATGCAGGGGGAGATCGCCAAGCCGTCCGGCGCGATCTTCAAGGCGCGCTGGAACGGCGACGACCCGACCTGGCCGCCGAACCAGCCGGCGACGGGCCAGTGGATCTGGCGCGACCTGAGCGGCAACGGCGCCTTCGAGGCCGGCGAGTACTTCCAGCCGGGCGACGGCACCAGCTCCCCCAGCAACTGCTGGGTCTGGTACGTCGACGACCGCGGCGACATCTGGGAGGGCGGCGACCGCAACCTGCGGCACTACCCGCTGCAGGGCTTCGACGCCCAGGGCAACCCGATCTACACCTACGAGAGCCTGGTGACGATCGCGCTCCCCGCACCGTTCAACGTCGTCCGGCGACTGCACTACGACGTGGCCGCCGACGTGATGTACATGGTCGGCTACACCCCTGACCAGCTGTTCGACAACGCGCACTGGAAGGAGTGCGGCAAGGTCCTGGTGCGCTACGACAAGTGGAGCACCGGCAACACCACGCCGACCTGGACCCTGCTGCTGCCCTGGGACACCGACGCGACCATCGTGGTGACGATGGTGAGCCTGGCCTTCGCGGGCGACTACATCTTCGCGGCCGGCATCGAGACCCGCGGCCAGGTCTGGGTGTGGAAGGCCGCCGACGGCTCCCCGGTGGGCACCTGGGAGGCCGGTTCCATCATCGGCACGACGGACCGTTCGGGGTGGGTCGACGTGCCGTACGGCATCTCCGCGACCAAGCGCGCCGACGGCGACTACCTGGTCCAGGTCGAGGACGACCTCTACAACAAGGTGCTGCTCTACCGCTGGACGCCGTAGCCGGTACGGCATCCGGCACGGCGGCGACACCAACAGGACGAGGAGGCAGGGAGTTTCGTGAGGAACGTCCACCGCGTGCGCGAGGTCGCGCGGGACACCGCCGTGCACCGCCCCGGGGCCGGGACGCAGGACGGTCCCGGGGAGAGGGTGTCACCCGTGCCACCGGCGTCGCGGCCGTACCGTACGGCGATCATCGGTGCCGGCAGCATCGCCGGGGACGCCCACGTGCCCGCGATCCGGGCGCTGGAGTCGGCGGGGCACCTCGACCTGGTGGCGGTCGCCGACGCCGACGCGCGCCGGGCCGAGCGGTTCGCCGCGACGCACGCGATCCCGCGCGGCTACCGCGACCCGCGGGAGCTGCTCGCCACCGAGCGGCCGGACCTGGTGGTCGTCTGCACGCCCTCCTTCACCCACGCCGACCTGACGGTCGCCGCGCTGGAGGCGGGTGCGTGGGTCTTCTGCGAGAAGCCGCTGTGCGGCTCGCTCGCCGACCACGACCGCATCCTGGCCGCCGAGCGGGCCACCGGCCGGTACTGCGCGCCGGTCTTCCAGTGGCGGGCCGGCTCCGGCGCCGCGCACGTGCGCGACCTCCTGCACGGCGGCGCGGCCGGACCACCGCTGCTGGCGCTGTGCCAGACCACCTGGTACCGGGGCGCCGACTACTACGCCGCGCCCTGGCGCGGGAGGCGCGCGACCGAGCTGGGCGGGGCGACCGTCACGCAGGGCATCCACGCCATGGACCTGCTGCTGTGGCTCATGCCCGACTGGACCGAGGTCAGCGCGCGCGTCGCCACGGTCGACCGGGACATCGAGACCGAGGACGTCTCGCTCGCCCATGTCGCCTTCTCCGGCGGCGCGCTGGCCTCGATCGTCAACAGCGTCGTGTCCTCGCACCAGGAGTCGTACCTGCGGCTGGACTGCGCCCGCGCCAGCGTGGAACTGCGGCACCTCTACGCCTACCGCAACGAGCACTGGACCTTCACCCCCGCCCCGGACCACCCGCCGACCGCGCCGGACTGGGACACCATCGGCCCCGACGTCCCCGCCCATCAGGCACCCCAACTCGCGGACCTGGTCGCCCGGATGCGGCGCGGCGAGCCCCCCGAGCACACCACCGCCGACGCCCGCCGCACCACCGAGTTCGTCACCGCCCTCTACAAGTCCGCCCGCACCGGGCAACCCGTCCCGCGCGGCTCGATCACCCCCGACGACCCCTTCCACCACTCCTGGAGTCCGGCCGCCACCCGCTGACGCGCGGTGTCGAACCGCGACGGACGCCGGCAGGGGCTCATGGCGGCCGGCCCTCGACGCGCGGACGCCGGCCGATGGTGCTGGACTGGAGGGAGAGGACCGCGCCCCTGGCTCCCCCGGGATCCACGGAGGCGGGGGCACGCTCCTGACGACGCACACGCACACGCAGGATCCGGGGAGCGATGTCCGATGACCGGTCGTGCAGGCAAGACCCGCAACATCTTCATGGCCTGGTTGGTATGGCCGTTGGTGACGCTGGGGATCTACCACCTGGTCTGGTACTACAAGGTGAACCGCGAGGCGAGGGACTTCGACGACCGGATCGAGGTCGACCCGGTCCTGTCGGTCCTGGCGATCACGATCGGCTGGGTGGTGATCGTGCCGCCGTTCGTCTCCGTCTACAACACCGGCCTGCGCATCGCGAGGATGCAGCGGTCGGCCGGGGCGGAGCCGACGTGCAACCCGCTGATCGGGCTGGTCCTCGCCTGCCTCTTCAGCCTTCACGTGCTGTACTACCAGCAGGAGTTGAACGGCATCTGGGCGCGCTACCACGAGCCCGCCGAGGGGACCGAGGTGACGCTCGCCGCATGAGGCCGCCGCTCCCCCGGCCGGCTCGGGGACCAGGGGTGCGCGACCGGGCGCCGCGACGCCGCGGAGATCCGAACGACAGGCCCTAGGAACCCGGAAGCGCCTGCTCGCTCCAGACGGTCTTGCCCTCGGACGTCCTGCGGATGCCCCAGCGCCGGCTCGACCGCGCGACGAGCGTCAGACCGCGGCCGTCCTCGTCCTCGGGTTCGGCCAGACGCGGGCGCGGCTGGCCGGGTCCGGCGTCGGACACCTCGCAGACCAGGGCCGTGTGCCGGATCAGCCGCAGGCGGATGGGGGCGGCGCCGTGCAGGACGGCGTTGGCGAGCAGTTCGCCGACGATCAGCTCGGTGGCCGGTACCAGCTCCGGCAGCCCCCAGGCCGCCAGCCGGCCGGCCGCCGACGCCCGGGCGGCGCCGACCGCGGCCGGATCGGCGGGCACGTCCCAGGTGGCGACCTGGTCGGGGGTCAGGAAGCGCGGGCGGGCCATGAGCAGGGTGGCGTCGTCGGCGAGCGGCCCGCGGGTGGAGAAGGTGTCGCACACGGCCGAGCACAGGTCGTCGAGCGGGCCGTCCGGGGGTGTCAGGGCGCCGGCCACCCGCGCGATGCCGAAGTCGATGTCGTGGTCCCGGGTCTCGATCAGCCCGTCGGTGTAGAGGACCACGGTGCTCCCCTCGGACAGCTCGATCCGCGAGGTCTCGAAGACCGCCGGCCCCAGGCCCAGCGGCAGGCCGGCCGGAACATCGGGGAAGCTCACCCCGACCGTGGGGTCGAGCAGCAGGGGCGGGGGGTGCCCGGCCCTGGCCACGTCCAGGGTGCGCAGGACCGGGTCGTAGACCGCGTAGAGGCAGGTGCCGCCCAGGGTCGAGCCGGGATCGGCGTCGGGGTCCTCCTCGTTGAGCTGCGCGACGGTGCGGTCCAGGAGCGTCAGGAGCTCGTCGGGAGCCGGGTCGAGCTCCGCGAGGGTCCGCACGGCCGTGCGCAACCGCCCCATCGCGGCGGCCGCGTTGATGCCGTGCCCGACCACGTCACCGACGACCAGGGCGGTCCTGGCGCCGCTCAGCGGGATCACGTCGTACCAGTCGCCGCCGACGCCGTGGGCCACGTCCGCGGGCAGGTAGCGCGACCGCACCTCCAGGGTGCCGCCGCCTTCGAGGTGGCGCGGGAGCAGGTTGCGCTGCAGGGCCAGCGCGGCGGTCCGCTCGCTCGCGTACCGGCGGGCGTTGTCCAGGCACAGCGCGGCGCGGGCGACCAGTTCCTCCGCCAGCAGCAGGTCGTCCTCCTCGAACGGTGCCGGGGTGTCGTGGCGGATGAAGGCGGCGACACCGAGGGTCTCCCCGCGGGCCCGGATCGGCGTGATCATCAGGCTGTGCATGCCGGTGGCACGGATGACCTCGGCGCGTGCCGGGTCCTCGTCGAGCCAGTTGCCCGGAGAGAGGTCCAGCACCGGCTGCAGCACGGACCGGCCGGTGACCAGCGCCTCGATGAAGGGCGAGGAGGGCGGGACGTAGATCGCCTCGCCCGTCGCCCAGCGGGACTCCGCCCCGTGGTGGGTCGAGGCGACGGCGCCGCGCCGGAAGACGGCGGTCCGGCCGGCCTCGGAGCCGAGCCGGGCCAGCGGCTCGTCCCCGATCGGCACCGCCTCGGACAGGTCGACCGTGACGAAGTCGGCCAGCAACGGGACGGCGTAGTCGGCCAGTTCCTGGGCGGTCCGCAGCACGTCCAGGGTGGTGCCGATGCGGGTGCTGGCCTCGCTGAGCAGGTCCAGGCGGGCCCGCGCCCGGCGGGTGGCGGTGACGTCCGCGCGCATGCCGGCCAGCGCCATCGGGACGCCGTCGGCGTCGTCGATCCGGAAGAAGGAGATGGAGTAGGTGTGCTTGTGGTGCGGGCTGTCCCCCGCGGTCTGCCGGTTGTACTCGTAGCCGAGGACCGGGACGCCGCTGGCGAGCACCTCGCGCAGCACCGCCTCGAACGGCGGCGTGTCCACGATGCCGGGCAGCACGTCGTCGATCCGGCGCCCCGGCCACAGCCCGCTCGGAATCCCGTTCTCACGCGCGAGGGTCTCGTTCACCCACAGGTAGCGCAGCTGCGGGTCCCAGACGACCGCGGCGACCGGTGAGCGGACCAGGATCGCCTCCAGCACGGCCGCGTTCCACCGCGAGCGGGCGGTCTCGTCCGGCTCGTCCGCCCGCACCAGCCAGGCGGCCCCGTCGGCGCCCCGCCCCGACAGCGGGCTGATCCGGACGTCGAGCGGGATCACCCGGCCGTCCCGGTGACGGACCCGGACCCGCGCTGACCGGGTGCGGCGCGAGCCCACCGCCGCGGCCAGCACCTCGCGGGCGCTCCCCTCGCCCTCCGCCAGCAGCTCGGCGGCGGGCCGTCCCGTCACCTGTGCGGGGCCGTGGCCGAGGAGCCGCCGGGCCTCGGGCGTCCAGCCCGTCACCCTCCCCGCGGCGTCGAGCACGGCCACCGCGGTGCCGGGGTGCGCGCCCGGCGCGGCGCCCAGGCCGAACACCACTTCTCCGGGGTCGTTCATCGCAGGCATCCCATGGGCGTCGGTTCCGGACCTTCCGAGCGGCGTCGAACGGCGTCGACCGGCAGGACCGCCGGGTGGGCGGCGGTCCGCCGTGCGCGCCCCGGCCCGGTCCGACGACTCAGAGCAACCTCTCACGGCGAGGCGGCATCCACACCTCGACACAGCGTCGGGGAGATCAGGAGATCCGTCGGCCGGCTGTCCGGTAATCGACCCGCTGGCTCGAATGCGACCTGTTGACATGGCAGCGTCAGGAGGTAGCGTCCCGGGGTGCTGTCACACCCGCGGAGATCCCGCACCCACCCGCTGTCCGTCGTGGCGACGGTCCTCGCCGCCCTCATGCTCGCCCTCCTGGCCCCGGCCGCCGCACACGCCGGCCCGGGCCCGAGGGACACCGGCACGCAGCCGGTCGACTCCTACGCGCACGCCATCCGCCAGTCCGTCTGGGTCGACACCGGCCTCGACAGCGACCACGACGGAAAGCACGACCGGGTCGCCGCGGACATCATCCGGCCCTCGGAGCCCGCCGCGGCGGGCCAGCGGGTCCCGGTGATCATGGACGCCAGCCCGTACTACTCCTGCTGCGGCCGCGGCAACGAGAGCCAGATCAAGACGTACGACAAGAGCGGGAACCCGGTGGGCTTCCCGCTCTACTACGACAACTACTTCGTGCCGCGCGGCTACGCCGTGGTGCTCGTCGACCTCGCGGGCACCGACCGCTCCGACGGCTGCATCGACGTCGGCGGCCCCTCCGACATCACGTCGGCCAAGGCCGTGATCGACTGGCTGAACGGCAGAGCCACGGCCTACAGCACCCGCACCGGAAGCACCACCGCGACGGCGAGCTGGTCCAACGGGTCGGTCGGGATGATCGGCAAGAGCTGGGACGGCACCATCGCCAACGGCGTCGCGGCCACCGGCGTCGCGGGCCTGAAGACCATCGTCGACATCAGCGGCATCAGCTCCTGGTACGACTACTACTTCGCGCAGGGCGCCGCCCTCTACGACGGCGGTCCCGACGAGCTCGCCTCCGAGGTGGAGAGTTCCGGCGCCCAGTCGCACTGCTCCGCCGAGGAGCAGGCGCTGCGCGACGGCGCGCCACGCAACGGCGACTGGACCAGCGCCTGGCAGCAGCGCGACTACTACGCCGACGCGGCCAAGGTGAAGGCCAGCGTCTTCGTCGCGCAGGGGATGCAGGACCTCAACGTGCGCACCAAGAACTTCGGCCAGTGGTGGGACGCGCTCGCCGCGAACGGGGTCCAGCGCAAGATCTGGCTGTCCCAGACCAGTCACGTCGACCCGTTCGACTACCGGCGGTCCGCCTGGGTCGACACCCTGCACCAGTGGTTCGACCACTACCTGAAGGGCGTCGACAACGGCGTCCAGAACCAGCCGATGGCCGACATCGAGCGCACCCCCGACCACTGGACCACCGACGCGGCCTGGCCTCCGGCGGGCACCACCGCCACCCGGGTCGGCCTCGCGCCGGGCAGCGCGAACGGCCTCGGCACGCTGAGCGCCGCGCCCCCGCCGGCAAGCGGCACCGAGACCTACACCGACAACCCGGCGCAGAGCGAGGACGACTGGGCCGCGCAGGCGGACCAGGCGACTTCCGACAAGGTGGCCTTCACCACCGGCGTGCTCTCCTCCGACCTGCGGCTGTCGGGCGGCGGCAGCGTCACACTCACCGCGAGCGCGTCCACGACCAGCGCCCACCTGTCCGCGGTCCTGGTCGACCTCGGCCCGGCCACCATCCGGGACTACGAGGCCGCGGAGGAGGGCATCACCACGCTGACCACCCGGTCCTGCTGGGGTGAGAGCACGTCCGGGGACAGCGCCTGCTACCTCGACACCGCGGCGGACACCGAGAACGTCCAGCAGACGGTCTTCAGCCGCGGCTGGGCCGACCTCGGGCACTACGACCCGTCGCTGCACGGCGTGCCGCTCACCCCGGGCAAGCCGTACACGATCACCGTCCAGCTGGCCTCCAGCGACCACGTCGTCCCGGCCGGGCACCGGCTCGCGCTGATCGTGGCCGGCACCGACAACGGGCTGATCGTCGCCCCTGACACCAAGCCGTCGATCAGCATCGACCTGTCCCGCTCCAGCGCCGACCTGCCGCTCGTCGGCGGCCTCCCGGCCCTGGCGCACGCGCTGCACGGGGCCGGCGGCGGCCACCACCCGGCGGGCGGCACGGCCGGCGCCACCGGCCACGGCCGCGGACCGGCGGCGGCGCTGCCCACCTCGCAGGCGGCGCGCCTGCGCTGAGTCCGGCGCCGGCCCCGCGTCCGACGGGCGCGGGGTCCGGCACCGCATGATCGGGCCGGCCCGTCACCTCGACGGGCCGGCCCGACGCACACACGGGACCGGGGCCGTCGGCGCGGTCAGTCGCCCAGGACCAGCTTCTCCAGTGCCGCACGGGCCCGGGCGTCCGACCGGGCCCGCGCGGCAACGGCCACGGCCAGTTCGGCCGCCCAGGCGTCCAGCGCGACCGGCGTGCGCGACAGCACCACCCCGCGGACGACGGTGACCACCTCGCCCTGCGGCCGTCCCTGCGCCCAGGACAGCACCAACCGCCGGTCGTCCAGGGCCACTTCGATTCTCTCCAGCCGGCCCGCGCGCCCCGCGAGGCGGTCGCCCACACTGCGCTTGCGCTCGGACGTCACCGCGCCGGGCGGCAGGGCGTCGGCCAGCGACTCCGTCAGCACCTTCGCGTAGATCTCCAGGTCCGCCGCGTCCCGGCGCAACGCGGCGGCCAGCGCGTCGATCGAGGCGTCGGGCGCCGGGTCCGCGGCGTCGTCGCCGGGCCCCGAGGACGGATCGTGCTCGCTCATCGTGTTCCCCATGGTTGAGAAGTCGGTCTGGTCCCCGAGGTGGGGAGGTCGGTCCGGCCGTCGGACGCCGAGCCTGTCATCCGTCGAGGCTGAGCACCATGGTGGGCCGTTCGATCTCGTGGTCGGGCCGCAGCGGCCGGACAGCCGTGCCGATCGAGAAGAACTCCGTGGTGTGGCCGCCCCAGCGGTGGTTGTGCGCGTTGAGCTGCACCCCGACCACACCCTCCGCGTGCAGCGCCTCCGCCTCCGCCTGCATCCGGGCCATGGCCAGCTCGCGGGCGTCGTACAGCGCCTGGGTGAACTGCTCGATCTCGACGTTCCTGCCCATGTTGGACATCACCGCGCCCAGCCGCTGGTGCGCGATGTGGTAGACGCAGGTGCCCATCACCATGCCGAGCGGCGCGTAGCCGGCGCGGATCAGCGTCCAGAAGTCCTGCCCGGACAGGTCCGAGGTGAACGGCTGGCCCTTGTTGTTGCGCCAGGTGCCGCCGCCGGGAGGGGCGGCGTCGCCCTTGACGGCGGTGCCGATCGCGATGAACTCCGCGACGTCCTTGCCGAACTCCCGCGCCTCCACGGTCAGCCGGACCCCGACGATGCCGTCCGCGCCCAGGGTGGCGGCCTCGGCCTCCATCCGGGTCATGGCCAACTCCCGGGCGTGGTACATCGCCTGGCTCAGGGTGTCCAGCTCCTGGTTCTTGCCCCAGCGGCCGAGCTGGATGCCGACGTGGTAGATGGAGCTGCCGAGCACCAGGCCGATCGGCTTGAAGCCCGCCTCGCGGACGAGCAGGAACTCGTTCACCGACAGGTCGCTGGTGAAGATCGACCCGGCCCGGCCGGGCGCCAGTTCCGACAGCCGGCGCATCGCGTCGGCGGGAACGCCCTCGGCGCTCGGCTCTTCGTTCGTCATGTGCGTACCCCTCGTCAACCGTGCGATTCGAAGCAGTCATCGGATCGGTCGCGCCGGGCCGTGGGCCACCGGCGACCGGGCCGGGTCAGTCGTCCAGCTCGCTGATCTCCTCGACCAGCCGCCGGTACTCCGCGCTGTCCCCGTAGGGACGGGACTCCACCGCCGCCAGCCGCCTGCGCAGCCTGGCCCCGCGGTCGCCCAGGGGCATCACCGACAGCGTCCGCGGCCGCTCCTGCCGGACCCGGAACCGCGCGATGCTGGTGCCGACCATCGTCGCCTCCGCCACGTGGTCGGTCCGCTCGGAGTTGCCGGCCCGCTGGCAGGCCTCCTCCCACACCCGCAGCTCGCTGTCGGCCATCACGATGCCGTCGGCGCCCCGGACGTCGCTCTGCCGGAGGAGCTGCTCCCGCGCGTCGGACCGGACCGCGTGCACCAGCTTGCTCCACCCGCTCATCTCGACGTTCCCCCAGGAGTACGACTGGGCCGCGGTCCGGTAGTCGTCGTGCCGGACCCCGATCGACATGCCGACGATGAGCTCCACCGGCGCCCACCCGGCGCTGAGCAGTTTCGCGAAGCCCTGCCCGTCCAGGTGCGAGGTGAACGGCCGCTTGACGTGCTGGGTGCCGCGGGCGCGGACCGCCGTGCCGATCACCTTGAACTCGAAGCAGTTCGGCTGCCCGCCGAACGGGGCCATGGTCAGCTCGGCGGCGACCACGCCGTCCCCGCCGAGCGCACGGCACTCCGCCGACATGCGTCCGAGCGCGGTGCTCCTGGCCTGCTCGAAGACGCCGACCAGCGCCTGCGTCGGACTGCCGGCGCCGGACAGCGCGATCGGGGCCGCGCCCTGGTCGCCGAACTGGAAGCCGTAGCGGGCGTTGCGGAACTCGCAGTCGTAGTAGCCCCAGAACCTGCCGCTGCGCCCGATGTGGAAGACCGCGGAGCCCATCACCTGGCCGACCGGCTCGAATCCGGCCGAGCGGACGGCCGCGAACTCACCGGTGGACAGCGCGGAGGTCCAGCTCCCGCTCCCCTCGGCCGAGGCGATCCGCTCCGCAGCCGCGGGCGGCAGCCCCTGGCCGCTCCATGGCACCGACATGCGTTCCCCCGTTTCTCGCCGGGCGATGCGGCGAAGCTCTGCGGTGAACCTTAGAGCCTGCCGCACCGCGTCGTTGAGGGGGCTCGCCACGGCCGCGCGACACGTCCGGACGTGAGGCTGCACGGGGCGGGGCTCGCCCCGTCCGCGCCGGTCAGGCGTCGACGAGGTCACCCGGGGTGGTGTCGGCGACGGCCGTGCGGGCCGCCCGGCGGCGGGCGAGCGCGCCGGAGGCGAGGTAGCCGGCGACCATGACCGCGACGACCAGGACGGTCTCCGCGCTGCCCCACACCCAGGTCGACGCGCTGACCGCCTTGTCGGAGATCTTCGGCAGCGCGTCCACCGGCACGGAGGAGTGCTTGGCGGCGTCCGCCTGGAACGCCTGGTTGCGGGCCGAGCCGTGCAGGAACGGAGCCACGAACAGCAGCGTCATCCCGAGCAGCGCTTCCAGGGTGACCACGACGGGGAACTCCCGGACCAGAAGGGTACGCAGCGGGCGCTCGTCACCGCCGGCCCGCAGCGCGTCGACCCGCGGGTGCAGCCAGAACTGGTTGAAGACGCCGAGCAGCAGCAGGCTGCCGAAGAGGAGGATCTTCACGCCCAGCACCCGGCCGTACATCGTGCTGAACAGCTGGGACAGGCCGTCGACATGCTCCCAGTACAGGAACAGGCCGGACAGGGCGATGGCAGTGACGCAGCTCATCGCGGCGGCGGAGAAGCGGCGGATCGCCGGGGACCAGAACGCGCCGCGGTCCGCCGGGGATATCGCACCGGGCACGGTGAGCAGCGCGAGGCCGGCCAGCCCGCCGAGCCAGATCCCGCCGCCGAGCAGGTGCAGCATCCACATGACCGTCTCGAAGGAGGTGCGGCCCCAGTCGTCGGGCACCGCGTCGGGGAACTTGGTGGTTCCCAACGCGACCGCGCCGGCGCCCAGTCCGGCGCCCAGCAGCCACCCGCGCAGCGGGCCCGCGGCCACCCGGCGCACCGTCAGCGGGGCCAGCAGGACGGCGCCCGCCAGGACGAGGGTGACCTCGAGACCCGACAGCCGGCCCGCGTTGCTGCCGTCGTACAGCAGGTTCCACGCCGCGCCGTAGTCCGCGCCGCCGTCCGGCGACGCGCCGTGGGCGAGGTCGGTGAGGACGGCGGGCACCGCGAGCAGGCCCAGGACGACCGCGGTTCTGGCCAGCCGGGCGGTCACCGCGGCCAGCGTGTCCGCGCCGATCCGCCGGGCCGGCGGACCGACCGCCAGCAGCGCCAGGGCGGTCACGCCCACGAACCCCATGAGGGTGACCCACGTCGTCCAGGCCACCGCGCTGTCCACGAACGGGCCGAGGGGGGTGGAGGGTTGCTGCCCGGCGAGGAGCGAGGCAGGGGGGAACGGACCGGATGAGGCCATGACGAAGTCGTCCTTGGGAGGAGGAGGAGGGATGGCAGTGGATCGCCCGTACCGGGCGACTTAGGTTAGGCATACCTTAGTTGAACGGTCAACACCGCATTCCGGGCGGGGCGAACGGCTCCAGCCGGCCGCCCGGAGCGGCGCGGGTCTTCGACGGCCACGGACCGTATGCATCTAGGGTGGGTTGCGTGATCAAAGCCGTCGCCCTCGACATCGGCGAGACCCTCGTGTCCGACACCCGTTTCTGGGCCGGTTGGGCCGACTGGCTCGGCGTCCCCCGGCACACCGTCTCCGCGCTGGTGGGAGCGGTGGTGTCGCGCGGCGAGGACCACACGGACGCCATACGGCTGTTGCGGCCCGGTCTCGACATGGACGCTGCCAACGCGGCCCGGGAGGCATCCGGTCGGGGCGATCACCTGGACGAGACGGACCTCTACCCGGACGTCCGGCCCTCGCTCGCCGCGCTGCGGCAGGCGGGGGTGCGGGTGGTGGTGGCCGGCAACCAGACCGCGCGCACCGCACAGTTGCTGCGCGCGCTCGACCTGCCCGCGGACGCCGTCGCCACCTCGGGCGAGTGGGGGCCGGCCAAGCCCGACCCGGCGTTCTTCGCCCACCTGCTGGAGGCGACCCGCACCCCCGCCGCCGAGACCCTCTACGTCGGCGACCACCCGGCCGAGGACATCCACCCGGCCAAGGAGGCGGGCCTGCTCACCGCCCACCTGCGACGCGGCCCCTGGGGCCACTACTGGGCCGACGACCCCCTGCTGATCGCGGCGGCGGACTTCCGCGTCGACTCCCTGACGGAACTCCCCGCCCTGATCGACCTCTGACCCCGCCGACCGGCGCGTACGGGAGCTCGTGCGTCAGCTCTCCCCTCCCCCGCCGATCTTCCTGCTCACTCCCTCCGCCGCCGACCACCCCCACCCCACCAAAAGGCCGGCCACTACGGGAGCTCGTGCGTCAGCTCACCCCTCCCCCGCCGATCTTCCTGCTCACTCCCTCCGCGGCCGGCCACCCCCACCCCACCGAATCCCACAGAACAACCCAAGAGCTCAACCACCGCCCGACCGGCCACTACGGGAGCTCATGCGTCAGCTCTCCTCGTACGCATCGACCACCTCGTCCGTCGGACCGTCCATCAAAAGTTCGCCCTTCTCGATCCAGAGGACACGGTCGCAGGTCTCGCGGATGGACTTGTTGTTGTGCGAGACGAGGAAGACGGTGCCGGCCTCCGCGCGCAGCTCGCGGATCCGCTCCTCCGAGCGCTTCTGGAACGCGCGGTCGCCGGTCGCCAGCGCCTCGTCGATCATCAGCACGTCGTGGTTCTTCGCGGCCGCGATCGAGAAGCGCAGCCGGGCGGACATGCCGGAGGAGTACGTACGCATCGGCAGCGTGATGAAATCGCCCTTGTCGTTGATGCCGGAGAAGTCGACGATCTGCTGGTAGCGGGCCTGGACCTCCTCCTGCGTCATGCCCATCGCCAGGCCGCCGAGGATCACGTTCACCCCGCCGGTCAGGTCGTTCATCAGCGCGGCGTTGACGCCCAGCAGCGACGGCTGGCCCTCGGTGTAGACGCGGCCTTGCTCGGCCGGCAGCAGTCCGGCGATGGCCTTGAGCAGCGTGGACTTGCCCGAGCCGTTCGACCCGATGATGCCGATGGCCTCGCCGCGGTACGCGGTGAACGACACCCCGCGCACGGCGTGCACGAGGTGGAGGTTGGGCGAGCCGCGGCGCAGCACCATTCGGGCCAGCGCCGTGGCGGCGTTGCTGTGCCCCGAACCCGCGGTGTGGATGCGGTAGACCACGTGCAGGTCGTCCACGACGACGGTCGGCACGGCCGGCCGCGCCGCCTGCGCGGCCCGCTCCGGCTGCCGGGCCGCCTCCTCCCCCTTCGCGAGGTCGGTCGGCACCGCGGCGGCGATCTCCGCCCGGTCGGCCGCGGCCTCCGCGCGCTCCAGCGCCTCGACCCGCCGCGTCGACCCGCTCCCGTCCGGACCGGCCGGCGGGTCCGGGCGGGGCGCCGCGGTGCGGGGCGGCGGCTGCGCGGGGCCGCCCCCGCCGTCTCCCTGCTCGGTCTGCTCGTCCGCCACGTCCATGCTCCTCGCCGAGGTCCGTACCCTTCCGCTACGCACATATCACCTCATTCCCCCCTTCCGTTCCAGCAAGCAGACCGGCGGGACGGCGAAGGGTGGGGTTTTCTGTAGCACCGAAGCGGGATGCTGGCTTCATGTCGCCGCGCGTGCCCGGTCCGTAGCGTCGGACGCGACGGGAACACGGACTTCGAGGAGAGGTCGGAAACCATGCGTGGCAACGGGGTCGGTCCGCGGACGGCCGGTACGGCCGGTGCGGGAGGGAGCGGGCGCGAGGCGCTGCGGCTCTCGGCGGTGACGAAGGTGTACGAGGGCGCGGGGCAGCCGGTGACCGCGCTGGACGGCGTCTCGCTGTCCCTGGCGACGGGTACGTTCACCTCGGTGATGGGTCCGTCGGGCTCGGGCAAGAGCACCCTGCTCCAGTGCGCGGCCGGGCTCGACCGGCCGACCGCGGGGCGGGTGCTGGTGGGCGGCGACGAACTGCCGGGCGGCGGCGAGGCGGAACTGACCCGGTTCCGCCGGTCCCGGATCGGCTTCGTGTTCCAGGACTACAACCTGGTGCCGTATCTGACGGTGGCCCAGAACGTGGCACTACCGCAGCGGTTGGCGGGGCGGCGGTCGCGGCGCGGCGACGTGGCGGCGGTGCTGGACCGGCTCGGCATCGGCGAGCTGGCCGGGCGGCAGCCGGCCGAGCTGTCCGGCGGCCAGCAGCAGCGGGTGGCGATCGCCCGGGCGCTGGTCAGCCGGCCCGCGGTGCTCTTCGCCGACGAACCGACCGGCGCGCTGGACACCGCGAGTGGCCGGCAGGTGCTCGCCCTGCTGCGCGAGAGCGTCGAGCAGTTCGGGCAGACGGTGGTCATGGTCACCCACGACCCGGTCGCCGCCGCGTACGCGGGTCGGGTCCTCTTCCTGGCCGACGGCGCCCTGGTCGACGAGCTGCCCGACCCCGACGCGGCCGAGGTGGCCCGGCGGATGGCGCGGCTGGACGCAGGGGCGGCGGGCACGGGCTCGGGCTCGGGCTCGGACGGCAACGCCGAAGCGGTGCACGTCGGTTCGCAGGCGGTGGCGTGATGGCGACCGGACTGGCACGCGCCTCCGTACGGCACCGGCAGGGCGGCTGCACCGCCGGCTTCCTGTCGGTCTTCCTCGGCGCGGCGATCCTGATGGCGTTCGCGTCGATGCTCGACACCGCGGGCGGCCCGGGCGTGCACGGCACCGACCGGACCACGTTGACCATCATGGCCATGGTGGTCGGCGGCTGGGGGGCGATCGTGGTGGCGTCCGCGGTCGGCACCACCTTGGCGGTGGCCGCCCGGCAGCGCGCCTCCGAACTCGCGCTGCTGCGCAGCCTGGGCGCCACTCCGGGACAGGCGGTCCGGCTGGTGGTCGGCGAGGTGGCGCTGGTCGGCGTCGCGGGAGTGCTGGCCGCGATCCCGTTCGGCTACGGCGGCGGCTGCACGCTGCTGCGCATCCTCCAGGACACCGGGCAGGTGCACCACGGCGTCGGCTACCGCTTCGGCGCGGCGGCGCTCGCGGTCGGGGCGGGCGGCTGCCTGCTCGCCGCGCTGACCGCGGCCTGGGTCACCGCGCGGCGCGGCGCGCGCCGCCGGGTGCGGGACGCGCAGCTCGCCGCGGCCACCGGCGGGCGCCGGATCAGCCGGTTCCGGCTGGTCGCCGGGGTGCTGCTGGTGCTGGCCGGCGCGAACTGCGCGGTACTGACCGCCACCGTGATGGACGGCGGGAAGCTCCAGACGCAGTCCGTCGCGGGCGAGGGCGCGATCCTGTCCTCGATCGGCTTCGCGCTGCTGGCGCCGGTACTCCTTCGGGCATCAACCGCCGTGCTGGGCCCGGTACTTCGCGCCCTGGGCGCTCCCGGAGAGCTCGGCGTGCTGGGGGTGCGCCGGCGGTTCCAGCGGGCGGCGACCCCGATGATGCCGATCGTGGTGTGCACGGCGATCTCCGCCGGCACCCTGTCCATGCAGGCGACCTGGAACTCCGCGCATCCGGTGATGAACGCCGACGACAAGGGCACCGCGACGCTCAACTACGTGGTGGTCGGCATGATCGCGGTGTTCGCCGCGGTGATGCTGGTGAACCTGGTCGTGGCCGAAACCACCGCCCGGCGGCGGGAGTTCGCGCAACTGCGGCTGACCGGCGCGACCCCGCGGCAGGTGCTCCGGCTGGTCACCGCGGAGACCGTACTGACGCTGGTCACCGGGCTGCTGTTCGGCCTGCTCGCCTCACTCATGTCGATCGTGCCCTACAGTCTGGCCGTGACCGACAAGGCCCTGCCCGACGCCTCCTTCGCGATCTGCCCGGCCGTGGTGGCCGGGGTCGCGGTCCTGACCCTCGCCGCCGGGCTGGGCGCGGCCCGGCGATCCACCCGGGCCCCCGCCGTCGGGGTGCTGCGCGGAGCGGTGGCGTCGTGACCGCCGAGCAGGGCGGCCTGCGGCCGGGCGGGCGGCCGCGCCGCCTGCCCGGCTGGGGCACGCTGCTGCTGTGGCAGGACGCCGCCGCGGTCCTGGTCGGGCTCGCCGCCACCTTCGCGTGGACGGCGACCCGGCCGGCGTACTTCTGGCCGCGCTGGGTGTGGTTCGGGCTGGGCGTCGTCCTCGCCACGCAGTACGCCCTGCGCTGGGCGCTGGCCCGGCCGCCGCGCCCCGGCCGGGGCAGGGCGTTCACCGTGCAGGCCGCGCTGAGCGCGGTGTACGTCGCGCTGGACGTGACGGTGTGGGCGCTGTCCGGACGGGGCTTCTTCTGGCCGGTGTTCACCACCTCGGCGGTGGCGCTGGCCCTGCTCGCGCACGCCTGGTGGCTGCAGCGGATGCCGCCGGCCCGGGAGCGGGAGCTGACCGAGCGGGTGGCCGCTCTGCGCCGTACCCGCAGCGGCGCGCTGGACGTGCAGGCCGCCGAACTCAAGCGGATCGAGCGGGATCTGCACGACGGTGCGCAGGCCCGGATGGTGTCGCTGGCGATGAACCTCGGGCTGGCGAGCGAGCTGCTGTCGCGCGACCCGGACGCCGTGGCGGAACTCCTCGTGGAGGCCCGCGGCACCACCCTGACCGCACTGGAGGAGCTGCGCACCGTCATGGAGGGCATCCAGCCGCCGGTGCTCGCCGACCGCGGCCTCGTCGGCGCGGTCGAAGCGGTCGCCCTGGACCTGGCGCTGCCGGTGGAGGTGACCGCCGACGTGCCCGGCCGCCTGGCGGCCCCGGTCGAGTCGGCGGTCTACTTCGCGACCACCGAGTGCCTGGCCAACGTGGTCAAGCACGCCCGGGCCGCCCGCGCGTGGGTCGACCTGGTGCACCGTGCCGGTACCCTGACCGTCGTCGTCGGGGACGACGGCGCCGGCGGCGCCGCACCCGGTACCGGTACGGGGCTGCGCGGGGTGGCCCGCCGGCTGGAAGTGTTCGACGGCACCGTCTCAGTGGACAGCCCGCCCGGGGGCCCGACCCGGGTGACGATGGAGGTACCGTGCGCGTTGTCATCGCCGAAGACCTCGCCCTCCTCCGGGACGGCCTGACCCGGCTGCTGAGCGCGCACGGCTTCGACGTCGCCGGCGCGGTGGGCGACCCGGAGGCTCTGGCGGGGGTGCTGGACCGCGAGGAGGTCGACGTCGCGATCGTCGACGTCCGGATGCCACCCACCTTCACCAACGAGGGACTGGTCGCCGCTCTCCAGGCCCGGGAGAAGCGCCCCGGGTTGCCGGTGGTCGTGCTGAGCCAGTACGTCGAGCAGCTCTACGCCCGCGAGTTGCTGCGATCCGGCGAGGGCGCGATCGGCTACCTGCTCAAGGACCGGGTGGGCAACGTGCCCGATTTCGTGGAGACCGTACGGCAGGTGGCCGGCGGGGCGACGATCCTGGACCCCAAGGTGGTGGCCGCGATGGTCACCCGGCTCGGCGGCCACGAGCCGCTCGCCCGGCTCACCCCCCGCGAGCGCGAGGTCCTCTCCCTCATGGCCGAGGGCCGCTCCAACGCCGGGATCGGCGCCGCCCTGGTGATCACCGAGAACGCGGTGAGCAAGCACATCAACAGCATCTTCACCAAGCTCGACCTGCCGACCGCCCCCGACGACAACCGGCGCGTGCTCGCGGTCCTGCGCTACCTGCGCGACCCGAGCCACTCCTGAGCCCCGGGCTCGCGGCGTGCACGCGGGCGGTCACCGGCAGTCGCGGGCGCTCAGACCATCAGCTCGATCGCCCACCCGAGGAATCCCGCGACGAACAGCGCCACCACGATCATGATGAGGGTGATCGGCGCCGCGGCCCACCCCCGGCTGAGCGGTTCGCGCTCGGGTCCGTCCAGGTCGGAGACACCTGACTCCGCCGGCGGCATCTGCCCGGGGCGCTGGATGGCGTCCTCCGGAACGCTCAGGCCCTCGTCCGCCAGGTGCGGGTTCGGGGGCGCCTTCGCGGAAGGGTTCGGGCGGGAGTGGAGATGCGGGGTCGTCACCATGAGGGCGCTCCGATCGCTGCGACGCGGGGACCGTGAGCCCGACACCTACCCAATCCGGACATTACGAACCCGTCCCGCCGCCGGGCACGGGGGCCGGCCCCCACCCGGGCCGCTCCGGAGCCGGTCCGCCCTGGGCAGGGCCGCCCGCACCGGGAGAACCGGGCGGGCGGCCCGCACTCCTACCCGCGCAGGGTGGCGTCCGTGCGCTCCGCGGCGCGGGCGATCGCCGCGTCGCGAGCCGCCGAGGCGTCCTCGGCGGTGAGCGTGCGGTCCGGCGCCCGGAAGCGCAGCGCGTACGCCAGCGACTTACGCCCCTCACCGATCTGCGGCCCGGTGAAGACGTCGAAGAGCCGCAGCGACTCCAGGAGTTCGCCCGCCCCCTCGCGCAACGCCGCCTCGACCTCGGCGGCGGGGACATCGGCGGCGACCACGAGCGCGACGTCCTGCGTGGCCACGGGGAACGTGGACACGCGCGGCCCGCTGGGACGGTGGCCCGCCCCGGCGAACTCGATCACGTCGAGGTCGACCTCCATCGCGGCGGTCCGCTCGGGCACGCCGAGCGCCTTGGTGACCCGCGGGTGCAGCTCGCCGCCGTGCCCGACCCGCACCTCGGTGCCGTCACCGGCGACCGCGTAGAACGCGGCGCACCGGCCCGGGTGGTAGGGCGCGTGCTGGTCCTGACGCAGGATCAGCTCGACCCCGGCCTCGCGCGCGACCGTACGGGCCGCCTCGATCGCGTCGGCCCATCCGGCGGGGCGGCCGGCGCCCCACCAGCCGGCCGGCTCGCGGGCACCGGTGAGGACCACGGCGGCGTGCCGCGGCTGGTCGGGCAGCGCCGCCTTGAGCGCGGCGATCTCCTCGTCGGTGGGCCGGCGGTCCACCGGGGGGCGCGGCGGCGTGCCGGCGCCCTCGCGGGGGTGGAAGACCAGGCCGGTCTCGAAGAGCGCGAGGTCGTGACTGCCCCTCCCGTCGTTGCGGCGCAGGGTCGCGAGCAGCCCGGTCAGCAGGGTGGTGCGCAGCGCCGGCTCGTTGTCGGACAGCGGGTTGGCGAGGGTGACGACGCGGCGCCGCGGGTCGTCCGCGTCCAGGCCCAGCGCATCCAGGGCCTCGGTGCCGACGAACGGGTAGGCCGGCGCCTCCACGTAGCCGGCGCCCGCCAGCGCGCGGCCGATCCGGCGGCGCAGCCGCTGCGAGTCGGTCAGGCCGCGGCCGGCCGGCGGCCGCGGCAGGGTGGAGGGCAGGTTCTCGTAGCCCTCGAGCCGGATGACCTCTTCGGCGAGGTCGTTGGGGAAGGACAGGTCGGGCCGCCAGCTCGGAACGGTGACGATCAGGTCGTCCGAGCCGGTGACGTAGCAGCCGATCTGCTGGAGGCGGCGCACCACGGTCTCGCGGCCGTAGCGGGTGCCGGCGACGCGGTCGGGGTGGTCGGCGGCCATCGCGACGGTGCGCGGCTCGGCGGGCACCGCGATCTCGGTGACGCCGGGCTCGGCGGTGCCGCCGGCGAGCAGGACCAGCAGATCCACGGCGCGCTGCGCAGCGGCGGAGGTGGCCTGCGGGTCGGTGCCGCGCTCGAAGCGGCGGGACGCCTCGGAGCCGAGCTTGTGCCGGCGGGCGGTGCGCGCGATCGACACCGGGTCGAAGTGCGCGGCCTCGATGACGATCTCGGTGGTGCCCGCGCCGGCCTCCGGGCTCCCGTCGGCGCCGGGAACGCCCGCGTCGGCAATCTCGGTGTGCGCGCCGCCCATCACGCCGGCCAGGCCGATCGGCCCGGACTCGTCGGTGATGACCAGATCCTCGCCGTCCAGCACCCGCTCGACGCCGTCGAGGGTGGTCAGCTTCTCGCCGGGCGCCGCGCGGCGCACCCCGATCATGCCGTTCAGCCGGGTCCGGTCGTAGGCGTGCAGCGGCTGCCCGACCTCGAACATCACGTAGTTGGTGATGTCCACGGCGAGCGAGATCGGCCGCATGCCGACCTTCTGCAGCCGGCGCTGGAGCCAGATCGGCGAGCGCGCCTCGTGGTTGATGCCGGTGACGGTGCGGGCGGTGAAGCGGTCGCAGCCGGCCTCGTCGGTGACCTGCACCGGGTACCCGCCGGCCTTGGGCCCGGGCACGTCGATGAGGGCCGGGTCGCTCAGCGGCAGCCCGAAGGCGGTCGCGGTCTCACGGGCCACCCCGCGCAGCGACAGGCAGTAGCCCCGGTCGGGGGTGACGGCGATGTCGAGGACCTCGTCGACGAGTTCGAGCAGGCCGATCGCGTCGGTGCCGACCTCGTGCTCGGGCGGGAGCACCACGATGCCGTCGTGGTCGTCGCCCATGCCGAGCTCGCGGGCCGAGCAGATCATCCCGTGCGAGACCCTGCCGTAGGTCTTGCGGGCGGAGATCCGGAAGTCGCCGGGCAGCACGCCGCCGGGCAGGATCACCACGACCTTGTCGCCGACCGCGAAGTTGCGGGCGCCGCAGACGATCTCCTGCGGCTCGCCCGTCCCGTTGGCCTTGCCGACGTCCACCGTGCAGAACCGGATCGGCTTCTTGAAGCCCTCCAGTTCCTCGATGGTCAGCACCTGGCCGACCACCAGCGGTCCTTGCAACCCTTCGCCCACCTGCTCCACGGTCTCGACCTCAAGACCGGCGGAAATGAGCTTGGCCTGGACGTCGCGGCCGGCGGTGCCGGCCGGCAGGTCGACGTACTCCCGCAGCCAAGAAAGCGGGACCCGCATCAGATCTCCATCCCGAACGGAAGGGTGAAGCGCACGTCACCCTCGACGATGTCTCGCATGTCCTCGACGTTGTGGCGGAACATCAGCATCCGCTCGATGCCGAAGCCGAACGCGAAGCCGCTGTACTTCTGGGGGTCGACCCCGCAGGCGATGAGCACCTTCGGGTTGACGATGCCGCAGCCGCCCAGCTCGATCCAGCCCTCGGAGGAGCAGGTGCGGCAGGGGCGGTCGGGGTTGCCGACGGACTCGCCCCGGCAGACGTAGCAGAGCATGTCCATCTCGGCGGACGGCTCGGTGAAGGGGAAGTGGTTCGGCCGCAGCCGGGTCGTCATACCCTCGCCGAAGAGCGAGACCACCATGTGGTCCAGCGTGCCCTTCAGGTCGGCCATGGTCAGGCCCTCGTCCACCGCCAGCAGTTCCACCTGCCGGAATACCGGGGTGTGGGTGGCGTCCAGTTCGTCCGAGCGGTAGACGCGGCCGGGCGCGATCACGTAGACCGGCAGCTCGCGCTCCAGCAGCGAGCGGATCTGCACGCCGGAGGTGTGGGTGCGCAGCACCATGCCGCTGTCCTCGGACCCGTCGGCGGCGGCCACGAAGAAGGTGTCCTGCTCGCTGCGGACGGGGTTGTCCACCGAGATGTTCAGCGCGTCGAAGTTGAACCACTCCGCCTCGACCTCGGGGCCCTCGGCGACCTCGTAGCCCATGGCGACGAAGATGTCCTCGATACGGTCGCTGAGGGTGGCCAGCGGGTGCCGGGCGCCGGCCGTGGCCCGGCCGTAGGGCAGCGTGACATCGACCGCCTCCTCGACCAGCACCCGGGCGTCGCGCTCGGCCTCCAGCTCGCCCTGGCGGGCGGCGAGCGCCTTGTTGACCGCGCCGCGCGCCTGGCCGACCCGCTTGCCCGCCTCGGCCTTGGCCTGCGGCGGCAGCGCGCCGATCTCCCGGTTGGCCAGCGCCAGCGGCGAGCCGCCGCCGGCGTGGGCGGTCTTGACGTGGGCGAGCGCGTCCAGATCGGTGGCGGCCGCGATCGCGGCCAGCGCCTCGTCGCGCATCTGCTCGATCTGTTGCGGCTGCAACGCCTCGACCTCCACAGGGTCGTACGACTTGTTCGGTGCCGACATCTCTTCCCGTTCCGAATTCGGTGCTCATGGCGGTGACCCCGAGGCGGTGCCTCCGGGGGAGGATCTGCCCGACCGGACCCATGCCGAGGACCGAGTCTATCGGCCATGGCACACCCGCTCGGGTACAGGCGGTGGCGCCCGCCGGGGCGGCTCGACCGCGGTCTGCCCGGCCGGATGACGGCCGGTGGCCCTCAGGCCAGATACGCGGGGGCCCCGACGGGCAGGATAAATCGGAACTCGGCTCCGCCGTCGGGCGCGCGCCCGACGCTGATGGTGCCGCCGTGGGCCTCGACGATGCCCTTGACGATGTACAGGCCCAGGCCGGTGCCGCCGCGCTTGCTCCCCCGCCAGAAGCGGGTGAAGACGCGGCCCATCGACTCCTCGGGGATGCCGGGGCCTTCGTCGCTCACGGTGACTGCCGTGCCCTCCGTCGTACGATCGTCGTCGCCGCCGGTGCCGGCGGCGCGGGTCACCTCGATGGTGACAGTCCCGTCGCCGTGCCGCACCGCGTTTTCCAGCAGGTTGCCCAGGATCTGGTCGACCTTGTCCGGGTCGGCCCACAGCGCCGGCAGCGGCCCGCACACCCGCACCGCGAACCGCTCGGCGCTCTGCCCGGCCGCGACGTGGCCGTCGACGTGGTGGCGCACGGCCGCGACGATGTCCACCGGCTGGCGGCGGACCTCCAGACGGCCGGAGTCGATCCGGGAGATGTCGAGGAGCTCGGCGATCAGCCGGGTGACCCGGTTGGCGTCGGCGTCGACGGTCTCCAGCATCAGCTTCTTCTGGTCCTCGGTGAAGCGCTCCCACTTCGCCAGCAGCGTCGCGGTGAACCCCTTGACCGAGGTGAGCGGGGAGCGCAGCTCGTGCGCGACGGTTGCGATCAGCTCGGCGTGCGAGCGCTCGGTACGGCGCCGCGCCTCGGTCCCGCGCAGCGTGACCACCAGCCGGCGCACCGGCCCGCCGGGCTGAAGGCGCACGTACCGGGCCGACACCAGCACCTCGCGGCCGCCGGGCAGCAGCAGGTTGCGCTCGGGCTGCGCGACCCGGATCGCCAGTCCCCCGTACGGGTCGGTCAGCTGCCACCAGCGGCGGCCGTCCAGGTCCTCCAGGGGCAGCGCCTGGTCCACCGGGCGGCCGAGCACGTCGCTCGGGCACAGGGCGGTGATCCGGGCGGCCGCGGCGTTGAAGCAGATCACCCGGCCGTGCTCGTCGGCGACCACCAACCCGTCGGGCAGGTCGTCGGCGTCGATGCCCAGTGCGCCCAGCGCGCCGTCCGGCGACGGCGGTGCGGGCGGCTCGTGGCCGGGCGGAGGCACGGAGGCGGCCCAGTCCGCCGATGTCCCGCGCATGCCGTTCTGCGGCATCACGTCCAAGCCCGCCACCCCCCTCTCAGGGCCCCCAGGGCGGTCAACCCTACTAGCTCGGAGTGATGCCGCGGCACCCCGCGGGTGCGCGCTGCGCCCGCGCGGATGCGTACAGGCACACCGCGGCGGCGGTCGCGAGGTTCAGGCTCTCCGCCCGGCCGTGGATGGGCACCCGCACCACCTCATCAGCCAGCGCCCGGGTCTCCTCGGGCAGCCCCCACGCCTCGTTGCCGAACACCCAGGCGGTCGGCCCGAGCATCCGGCCCGCGTCGAGCTCGGCGTCCAGGTCCCGCTCCCCCGCGCCGTCCGCGGCCAGCACCCGTACGCCCTGCGCCCGCAGCCCCGCCACGGCCTCCTCGACCGGTACGCCCACCGCGACCGGCAGGTGGAAGAGGCTGCCCGCGGAGGCGCGTACGGCCTTCGGGTTGTACGGGTCGACCGACGCGTCGGTGAGCACCACCGCGTCCGCGCCGGCCGCGTCCGCGCAGCGCAGCACGGTGCCGGCGTTGCCCGGGTCGCGTACGTGCGCCAGGACCGCGACCAGCCGGGGCGCGGCGGCCAGCACCTGCTCGAAGGGGGAGTCGACGAACCGGCAGACCCCGATCAGGCCCTGCGGGGTCACGGTGTCGGACATCTCCGCGATCACCTCGGGAGTGGCGGTCAGGACGGGCGCGCCGACCGCACGGGCCGCCGCCACCACGTCCGCGTGCCGCTCGGCGGCCTCGGGCGTGGCGTACAGCTCCACCAGCGTCCGCCCCGCCTCTCCCCCGGCGTGCGCCACCGCCTCCCGCACCGCCTGCGGCCCCTCCGCGAGGAAGCGCCGCTCCTTCCCCCGGAACGAGCGCTTGGCGAGCCTGCGGGCCGCGGTCACCCGCGCGGAACGCACCGACGTCAGATCCATGGATGCGCTACTCACGCGACTACGCTACTTCCGCAAAAAAGGTCAGTGACAAAGGGCTGCGAGGCACTGCGCGAGAAGCCCCGCGGGCCACCGCGGAGGACGAGCCCCGAAGGGGCGCGGGGAACCGCGCGACAAGCCACCGCGGACCGCAAGGTCCCGTCACGCACCGAACGCCCCGCCCCGAGGGGCAAACACATACGTGGGCCCGCGGGCACCCCGCCCGCAGACCCACGTACACGGCTGAGCCCAGCGCAGCGTCACGCGGCCTTCGGCGCGTTGACGTCGGAGGGCAGTGCCTTCTGCGCGACCTCGACGAGCGCGGCGAACGCGGGCGCGTCGGTGACCGCGAGCTCGGCCAGGATCTTCCGGTCGACCTCGACGTTCGCGGCCTTCAGACCCTGGATGAAGCGGTTGTAGGTGATGCCGTTCGCACGGGCAGCGGCGTTGATCCGCTGGATCCAGAGCTGACGGAAGTCGCCCTTGCGCTTCTTGCGGTCGTTGTAGTTGTAGACCAGGGAGTGGGTGACCTGCTCCTTGGCCTTGCGGTACAGGCGCGAACGCTGACCGCGGTAACCGCTGGCCTGCTCAAGAATCGCCCGGCGCTTCTTCTGGGCGTTGACTGCCCGCTTGACGCGTGCCACTTGATAACTCCTTCTAGGGGACCGCGGTGCTGGTCACGCGGTCCGAAAGCGATGGGGGTCCCGGATCGGACCGCGCGCCCCGGTCGGGGGCGCGCAGGTCACTTGCCGAGAAGCTTCTTGATCTTCTTGGCGTCGGCCGGGGCCACCTCGACGGTGCCGGTCAGGGCGCGCGTCTTGCTGGACGGCTTGTGCTCCAGCAGGTGGCGCTTGCCCGCGCGCTCGCGGAGCACCTTGCCGGAGCCGGTGATCTTGAAGCGCTTGCTCGCACCACTGTGGGTCTTGTTCTTCGGCATGGCGCCGTGGTCTCCTCGTCGCTGGCCCTCCCGGGCGCCCGGTGAGGGCGTACGGGGAGCGTCAGTCCTGCTATTACCACCCGAAGCCGCCCGGTTCTGCGGCGGTTTCGGGGTACTTCTCGGGCTGCGGCGTCAGCCGGCGTCGGCCGGGGCCTCGAACGACTCCTCCGCGTCGGCGGTGTCGCCGTCGGCGGTGTCATCGTCGTCCGCGGCGTCGCCCTGGCGGCCCGCCTTGCGAGCTGCCTGGGCCTCGCGGGCCTCGGCCATGGCCTCGGTCTTCTTCTTGTGCGGACCGAGGACCATGATCATGTTGCGGCCGTCCTGCTTCGGGTTCGACTCGATGAACCCGAGGTCCTGGACGTCCTCCGCGAGCCGCTGGAGCAGGCGGTAACCCAGCTCCGGACGGGACTGCTCACGGCCGCGGAACATGATCGTGATCTTGACCTTGTCGCCCTGCTTGAGGAACCGGACGACGTGACCCTTTTTGGTGTCGTAGTCGTGCGGGTCGATCTTCGGCCGGAGCTTCATCTCCTTGATGACCGTGTGCGCCTGGTTCTTGCGCGCCTCACGGGCCTTCATGGCCGACTCGTACTTGAACTTCCCGTAGTCCATGAGCTTGCACACGGGCGGACGGGCGTTCGCCGCGACCTCGACCAGGTCGAGGTCGTATTCCTGCGCGAGTTCCAGGGCCTTGGCAAGCGGCACGATGCCGACCTGCTCGCCACTGGGACCGACAAGTCGCACCTCGGGAACGCGAATCCGGTCGTTGATGCGGGGCTCGGCGCTGATGGGGCCTCCTCGGTTGCACCACGCGACTGACTGGCCGACAGCCGCGCTCTGGGTCGTCTCTCTCGTACTACCCTGTGCGTCGGTTCCGAGCGACAAAAAACGCCCCGTACGGCACACAGGCGGGCTCCTCACAACCGGGAGCACCGCCGCGTTATTCCGCGGGGCGCATCGGACGGCGGAAGCCGGGCGCTGACGCGCCGGCCGGAGCCGTCTGACCGGGACCCGTCGGCCAGGGGCCGAACAGGTGGGAGATCGGAGCCTCCACTTGATGGCCGGGCACGCGAATGTCCGACCGGTCGTTCACTAAGCATAGCAGTGCGGACCCTGGGGCCGTAATCGGCCGGACGGGGCATATCGTTGCGGCCATGAGCGACGCACCGGTCCCCACTCCCGCCTCCTCCCCCACCCCGGGCCCCGACTTCGACGACATGACCCGCGACATCGCGGACGTCCCGGCGGTGGAGGTGATCACCACGGTCGCCGTCCACCTGATGAGCGCCGCCGCGGTGAACCTGGGCCTGGCCGAGGAGGGCGACCAGCACAAGGACCTCGACGAGGCCCGCAAGCTCATCCAGGCGCTGGCCGGGCTGGTCTCGGCGAGCGCGACCGAGATCAGCTCCTTCCACGCGGCGCCGCTGCGGGACGGTCTCAAGTCGCTGCAGCTCGCCTTCCGCGAGGCGTCCCTGGTCCCGGACGAGCCCGGCCAGGGCCCGGGCGAGAAGTTCACCGGCCCGGTCTACGGCTAGGCTCCGTCTGCCGCTGACGAGCGCGGGGTTTCCCGCTGACGAGCGCGCCGGCCCGTCAGGCGTCGCCCTCCTTCGTGCGGGCGGCGCTCTCGGCGTCGACCGCGGCGGCGCGGGCGGCCTTCGCCGCCGCCATCGCCGGGTGGGTCGCCTGGTAGACCAGCGCCGCCACCGCGGCGCCGACCAGCGGGGCCACCAGGAAGAGCCAGACCTGGGTCAGGGCGGGACTGCCCGCGAACAGCGCCGGGGCGAGACTGCGGGCCGGGTTGACGCCGGTGCCGGTGAGCGGGATGCCGATCAGGTTGACCACGGCCAGCGACAGGCCGATCGCCAGGCCGTCGAAGCCGACCACCGCGATCTTCTGTGTCACCGCGAGCATGACGAAGACCACCAGGAAGGTCAGGATCAGCTCGGTGACGAACGCGCCGAAGATGTTGATGCCGACCGCCGAGCGGGTCCCGTAGCCGTTGGTGCCGAAGGCGCCGTGCCGGTGGAAGCCCGGGACCTGCTCGGAGACCAGCAGCAGGAGCGCGGCGCCCACGATCGCGCCGAGGAACTGCGCGACCCAGTACTCGATCGCGGCGCGCAGCTCCATCCGCCGCGCCAGCAGCATGCCGAGCGTCACGGCCGGGTTGACGTGGCTGCCGGAGATCGGCCCGATCGCATACGCGACGACGAGCAGGACGAAGCCGAAGGTCAGCGAGATGCCGAGGGTGCCCAGGTACGCGCCGGACAGGACCGCGGCGCCGACCGCGAAGAAGACGAGCACGAGCGTGCCGAGGAACTCGCAGATGAGGACGCGCGTGTCCGTGGGGCGGTAGTTCTTCAGGTCCGCCGCGGTGATTGTTCGCCGGTCCATCGGGCCTCCTCGAAATGATCAACCCTTGCCCTTGCATTGTGGGCTCAACGGGTGATTCGCACATCTCGGGACATATACGACGCCGGAACGGGATCGCGGGCCGGCCGTACGGCGGCCGTACGGCGGCCGTGCGAAGGCGGTGAGAGGGCGGGCCGCTCCGGCGGTCAGCGGACGAAGAGGGACTCCCCGGGCGGGGTCGCCCGCGGCGGGAGCAGCGCCAGGTCGAGGCCCTGCAGCAGAGCCGCGCGCAGCGTCTCGTCCGAGGCCAGGGCCGTGGCCACGCGGTTGGCGGCGGCCGACGCGTCCGCGCCCTCGGCCAGCACCAGGGTCAGGGTGCCGTCGCTGCCCGGGCCGCCGGGAGTGAGGTGGGCGCGGGCGATACCCGGCTCGGCGGCGACCGCGGCGGCCAGCGCGGCCCGCACCTCCGGGTCGGCCAGCGGCTGCGTACGGGCCGGGCCGGCCGCGGCGGCGCGCAGGGCGGCACCGGTCAGCTCGTAGGCCACCGGTCCGGCCAGGTCGATCAGCAGCGTGTCCGCCTTCTCGTGCACGAGGGCCTGGAGTGCCTGGTGCAGCGGTACGGCCACGGGGCGGGCGTCCGCGCGCCACTGCGCCAGCGCCGTGGTCGAGGTGAAGGCGGGCAGCGCCTTGCGGCCGTCCGGCGCCTGGATGGTGGGCACCGCCATGTCGCTGCTCTTCTCGCGGGCCAGGCCGTCGGGCCCGGTCTCGGCCTCGCCGAGCACCGCGACGACCGGGACGAGCAATCGCGCGCCGTGCAGCGCGGCGACCACGTCGGCGTCCGACGCCTCGCCCACCGCGTACGCCGCCAGGGCTTCGGTCAGTGCCGCGTCCGCCGACCCGTCGTCCTCCGCGAAACCGGGGTCCGGAATGCTCTTCGCTGCCACCACGGCACCCTATCCGGCGCCGACTGCCCGGCTCCGGCCGGGCGCCCGCGGGGCGGTCCCCTGCCGGCAGCGCCCCGATCAGCGGGTGCGGCGGACCCGGAAGTAGAGCAGGGCCGCCACGGCGATCAGGGCGGCGCCGATCGCGGCGAAGGTGGTGGCCGCGCCGTTGGCGAGGAGCTGGGAGGAGGACGGGGCGACCGGGGTGGTCGGACCGGGGGCGAAGTAGGCGTGCGGGTAGGCCGCCGGGACGGGCTGGACCGGTGCCGGCTTGAGCTTCCCGGCCGCCGCGAGCGCGGCCGCCGGGTCGATCAGGCCGGTGCCGACCTCGTCGTTGCGCCCGCCCTTCGGCTTGTCCCGCGTGGTGTCCTCCAGCACCTGCTTGACCTGGAGCGGGCTGAGCTTGGGGTACGCGGACCGGATGAGCGCGACCGCCCCGGAGGCGTACGCGGACGCCGCGCTGGTCCCCCACCCGCTGTAGTAGGTCCGGTCCGGGTCGGCGATGACCACCTCGACGCCGGGCGCGGACACGGAGGCGTACCAGCGGTGCGTGGAGAAGGAGGCATGCTCCCCGCGCTGGTCGACCGCAGCGACGGCGATCACCCCGGGGTAGGCGGCGGGATAGGAGGAGCGGTCGGCGGCGTCACCGCCGTTGCCCGCGGAGGCGACGACCACGACGCCCTTGCTCAGCGCGTAGCGGATCGCGTCGTCCTCGGCGGCGACCGGGGCCGCGGTGGCGCTGTCGTCGCCGAGCGAGAGGTTGATGACATCGGCGCCGTGGTCGACCGCCCAGCGGATGCCGGCCGGCAGGGCGTCGCCGCGCTTGGTCCTGGCCCGCTGCCGCTGCGGGTCCTTGTCCTCGAGGATCACCCGGACCGGCAGGATGCGGGCCTGCGGGGCGATGCCGAGCACGCCGTCGCCGTCGCCGGGGCCGTGCCCGTGACCGGCGATGATCGCGGCCATCCCGGTGCCGTGCTTGGCCCACACCGAGTCGCCGGGCTTGGCGCCGAAGCCGACCTCGTCCTTGCCCTGGAGCACCTGGCCGGTGAGGTCGGGGTGGGTCGGGTCGACCCCGGTGTCGAGGACCGCGACGGTGACGCCCGCGCCTTTCGTGGTCCGCCACGCCTGCTGGGCGTGCAGCGCGGACAGCGCCCAGTCGGAGGCGCGCGCACTGTCCGCGGCAGCGGGCGCGGCGGACAGCGCGACCGTCGTGCCCGCGACCGCGAGCGCGGCGAGGGCGCGGACGGCGGGGCCGGTACCGCGCCGGCGGCGACGGTTCGCCGCGGCGGGCGTGGCGGAGCGCGGTGCGGGCACGGGGGCGGGTTCGCGGGCGGGGGTCATCCGTGGTGCTCCGAGCCGGTGGTCGGCGGGTGGAGGAGGGCGGTGACGGCCGCGTGCACGCGGTCGTCGACGGCGGAGGCGAGGCCGCTGGAGTCGAACCCGAGACCGGCCTGTGCCGGTGCGGTGGTGGCGCCCGGGGCGTCGGCCTTGTCCGCGGGCTGCGGCTGGGGGACGGTGCGGCCGTCGGCGAAGCCGCTGACCGCGTAGACGACGAACGGCAGGTCCGCGGAGACCTGGACGTCCCAACTGCCGCGCTGGTGCGTACCGAAGTGCGCGGACGGGGTGCCGGGGAAGGCCACCGGCCTGGGCATCAGGTCGATGCGCTCGCCGAGTTTCTGCGCGCTCCACCGCTTGTTGAGCGCGCTCATCGCCGGGGCCTGGCCGGAGGCGACGACCAGGCCGACCGTGGTGACGGTGGTCGACGTGCTGTCGACGTACGTGGCGCGCAGCAGCCGGGCGCAGCCGGCCGGCGCCAACACCTGCTGCAGCAGCGGGTCGAAGGCGCCCGTGCAGCCCGCGGGCGCGGCGACGCCGAGCCGGGTCCAGGAGCGGTCGGCGCCGCCGGGCCCGCCGTCCTTCGCGGTGAGGGTGGGCGGGAAGAGCTTGTCCACCGGGGTGTTGCGCCAGACGTCGCGGGCCTGCGCGAACGCCTGGGGGCTGCCGTCGGCCACCGGCGCCGGGCGGCTCGGGCCGTGCGTGATGACGGCGCCCGCGACGGCGCCGCCGACCAGGCCGAGCCCGACCACCAGGCATGCGGCGGCCAGCACCAGCCGGCCGCGTGGAGCGGGCCGGCGAACGGACGGGGGTACGGCCGGGGCCCGGGGCGGGGCGACCGGCGCGGCCGGCGCTTCCGGGAACGGGCGGGCAACAGGCGCCGGGGGCACGGGCGGTGCGGGCGGCACGAAGGCCGGGCGCGCCGGGGCCGGCGGCATCGCCGAGCTCGCGGCGGCGTTCGGCGGCGCGGCCGGTGCGGGGACGGAAGGCGGTCCGGCGGGCGGGGGCGGGGCCCCGATCGTCGGGGCGGTGCGCGGCGCCTCCGGAGGCAGGGGCTGCACGGGGGGCCGCGGCGGCGCGGCGGGCGGCGGAGGCGTGACCGGGGTCCCCTGCGCGGGCCGGCCGGACCGGCCGGGCGGCAGCGGGGGTTCGGCCGGGCGCCCGGCATGCGGATGGAGGGTGGGGAAGGAAGCGGGCGGGGTGCTTCCGTTGTCCACTCCGGTGCTCACCGGCGCTCCCTCGTGACCGTTCCCGTTCAATGTGCGCGTCACTCTACGGGGTCGGCGCGTCGTGCGGTGGCCACGGGGCGGGAGCGAGGGGGCTACCGCGCGGTATGTCCGTCTGGCAGGCTGCGTACATGGCCCAACGCACTGGTGATCGGGCCCGGTTCGACCGGGCCACCGCGCATCTGGAGGCCCCGCTGGCGATCGTCGACCTGGACGCTTTCGACGCGAATGCCGCGGACCTGGTCCGGCGGGCGTCCGGGAAACCGATCCGGGTCGCCTCGAAGTCGGTGCGCTGCCGCGCGCTGCTCGAACGCGTCCTGGCCCGCGACGGTTTCGAGGGCATCATGTCCTTCACCCTCGCCGAGTCGCTGTGGCTGGCCCGCACCGGGTTCACCGACATCCTCACGGCGTACCCGTCCGCCGACCGCGAGAGCTTCGCCGAGCTGACCGCCGACCCGAAACTGGCGCGGACGGTCTCGGTGATGGTCGACGACGCCGCGCAACTCGACCTGATCGACGCGGCGCGCGGCGCGGGCGGCACCGAGACGGTCCGGGTCTGCCTGGAACTCGACACCAGCCTGCGGAAGTTGGGCGGCCGGGTGCGGATCGGCGCGCTGCGCTCGCCGCTGCACTCGCCGGAGCGGATGGCCGAGACCGCCCGCGCGGTGCAGGCCAGGCCGGGGTTCCGGGTGGTCGGGATCATGGCCTACGAAGGGCACATCGCGGGCGTCGGCGACTCGGTCAGGGGCCGCCCGGCGCGGTCGCTGGCCATACGGCTGATGCAGTCCACCGCCCGCCGGGAGCTGGCGGCCCGCCGCGCGGAGGCGGTGCGGGCGGTGCGGGCGGTCGTGCCCGACCTGGAGTTCGTCAACGGCGGCGGCACCGGCAGCGTGCAGAGCACCGCGGCGGAGAACGCGGTCACCGAGATCGCGGCCGGCTCCGGCCTCTACCAGCCGCGGCTGTTCGACAACTACTCCGCCTTCCAGGGCCGCCCGGCGGCGCTGTTCGGGCTGCCCGTGGTGCGCCGCCCCGGCGTCGGCGTGGTCACGGTGCTCGGCGGCGGCTATCCCGCCTCGGGCGCGCCGGGCCCGGACCGGCTGCCGGTGCCGTACCTGCCGGAGGGGCTGCGCTACGACGCGCAGGAGGGTCCCGGCGAGGTGCAGACGCCGCTGCTCGGCTCGGCCGCCGACGACCTGCTGATCGGTGACACGGTGTGGTTCCGGCACGCGAAGGCGGGCGAGCTCTGCGAGCGCTTCGCCCGGTTGCATCTCGTCGAGGGGGACCGGGTGGCCTCGGAGGTGCCGACGTACCGCGGCGAGGGCCGGACGTTCCTGTGAGCGGCCTCCTGTGAACGGCACGGTGGCGGTTCCCCGTCCGGCCGGGGAACCGCCACCGTAAGGCCGACTTGAGCGGCCCGGGCTGTCAGATGCCCGGGCCGTCGGCCGCTCAGGCGTGCGCTTGCTCGGGTGGGGCGGCCGTGCGGGTGCGCCGGCTCAGACCCCGGTACCGCCGGAACCGCTGCCGGAACTCCCGCCGGTGGAGTCGGCCTTGATGCCCTGGGTGATCTGGTCGATGACCGCGGGCTTGGGCGCCTTGCCGGAGATGTCGAAACCGAAGCGGACCACGACGATCTGGTTGCTGACGCTCGGCGACGGGAAGGCCAGCGACTCGACGTACCCGTCCGTGCCGGACTTGGTGCTGACCTTCCAGCGGACCAGGTAGCCCTTCTGCCCGGCAACCGTGACCGCCTTGGACTCCACCTCCTGGTGCGAGGTGGTCGCGCCGTAGGTGCTCGCGCCGTAGGAACTGGACGCGTTGCCCTTGATGTCCTCCTTGGCGACGCCCTCGGCCGTGGTCGCGGTGAGCTTCAGCGCCTTGGCGGGCTCGGAGTACGCGCCGCCGAGCGAGCACTCCTGGTCGCCGCTCGTGTCGTTCGGGCAGGTGTAGGAGCCGGTGGAGATGCTGGCGCTGCCGTCCTGCGCGGTGCCGCCGGTCCAGCCGTCCAGCAGGGGCAGGCTGATGCCGTCGACGATGTCGACCGCCGGCCCGTCGGAGGGGCCGGCCGGGCCGCCGGGGTTGCTCGGGTCGTCCGGGTTCTGCGACTGCGGGTTCTGCGGGTTCTGCGGCTGGCCGCTGCGACCGGGCAGCGTCACGCTCGGGCTGCTCTTCTTGTCCGCCGAGTCGTCGCCGTTGTTGCCCACCGCGACGACCGCGGCGACGATGCCGCCGATGACGACGAGCGCGACCACGATGGCGATCGCCACGGTGCGCGGGCGCCTGGGGCCGCCGCCGGGCGAGCCTATGACGTCACCCGAGGGATACGGCGGGTACGAGGGCTGGCCGCCGAAGGGCTGCTGCCCGTTCGCGGGGACGCCGGCCGGCACGGGTGCCGTCCTGGTGTACTCCGTCCACGTGTTCCCGTCCCACCAGCGTTCCAGGGCGGGGCCGTTGCCTGTGTGCCCGGGCTCTGGGTACCAGCCGGGCGGGGTCGTCGTCGTCACGGCGTCACCTTATGACCCCAGCATGAGAATCCCGTAAGCACGGGGGTCACATCCAGGTCACACCGCGACCCGGCCGGCTTTCCGCGCGACGGCGCCGCTCACGGCCGCTGCCCCGGGTGCGCCGCACGCGCCGCGCGCAGGGCCGCGCCGAGGACGGCGGGCGCCTCGGCCAGCGAGAGGCCGTACCAGGTCAGGTGCCGTCCGCTGACCAGCGCGGCGGGCAGCGCCGGGAACGCCTCGGGGCCGTCCTCGGCGGTGAACCGGTAGGGCTCGTCCGGCAGCACGACGAGGTCGGTGGCGGGCAGATCGGCCGGATCGAAGCGCGGGTAGCGCTCGGTGTGGCCGGCCAGCACGTGGTCGACCCCGAGGCGGGCGAGCAGGTCCCCGGCGAAGGTGTCACGGCCGAGCGCCATCCAGGGGCGCCGCCAGACGGGGACGATCGCGCGGCTGCGTGCACCGGGGTCGGCGCCGCCGACCGCGTACGGGCGCGCCGGGGGCAGGTCGCGCCACGCCGCCTCGGCCGCGTCGAGCCAGTCCGGCCGGCGCAGCCCGCACCCGTCGACGAGCACCCGGCGCAGTTCGGTGAGGGCCTGCGGCAGCGAGCGCACCTCGGTGACCAGGACCCGCAGGCCGGCCGCGCGCAGGGCGTCGAGGTCCGGCGGGCGGTTCTCCTCCTCGTTGGCGATCACCAGATCGGGGGCGAGGGCGGTGATCGCGGCCACATCGGGGTTCTTCGTGCCGCCGATCCGCGCGACGTCCAGGCCCGCCGGGTGGGTGCACCAGTCGGTGGCGCCGACGAGCAGGCCGGGCGCGGTGACGGCCACGGCCTCGGTCAGGGACGGCACCAGGGACACCACGCGGCGCACCGCCGGGCGGATCGGGGTCTGCTCGGTCACCGTCCCACGGTACGGCGGGCTGTCGGTGCGGCGTGCCATGCTGGCCGCGTGACGAACGAGAAGCCCGACGGCGGCAACCGCACCGGCGGTGACCTGCTGCTGCTCGACACCGCCAGCCTCTACTTCCGCGCGTACTTCGGGGTCCCGGAGTCGGTGCGGGCGCCCGACGGCACCCCGGTCAACGCGGTGCGCGGCCTGATCGACTTCATCGCCCGGCTCGTCACCGACCACTCCCCCGCCTCGCTGGTGGCCTGCATGGACGCGGACTGGCGGCCCCAGTGGCGGGTGGACCTCATCCCCTCCTACAAAGCGCACCGGGTCGCCGACCCCGCGGCCGGTACCGAGGAGGTGCCCGACACGCTCTCCCCGCAGGTCCCGGTGATCGAGGCGGTGCTCGACGCGGTCGGCATCGCCCGGGTCGGCGTGCCCGGCTACGAGGCGGACGACGTGATCGGCACCCTCGCCACCGCCGCGGCCTCGCCGGTGGCGATCGTCACCGGCGACCGCGACCTGTTCCAACTCGTGGACGACGCACGGCGGGTGCGGGTGCTGTACCCGCGCAAGGGCGTCGGCGACTGCGACGTGATCGACGCGGGGGCCATCGAGGCGCGCTACGGAGTGCGGGCGAGCCAGTACGCCGACTTCGCCGCCCTGCGCGGCGACCCGAGCGACGGCCTGCCCGGGGTCAAGGGCATCGGCGAGAAGACCGCGGCGGAGCTGATCACCCAGTACGGCGACCTCACGGCCGTCCGGGCCGCGGCGGCCGAGCCGTTCTCCAAGCTGACCCCGGCCCGGCGCCGGAACATCACGGCCGCCTCGGCGTACCTCGACGTCGCCCCGCGGGTGGTGCGGGTCGCGACCGACGTCCCGCTGCCCGCCGGCCTCGACCCCGTCCTGCCCTCCCGGCCGGCCCATCCCCGGGTCCTGTCGGACCTCGCCGAGCGGTGGGGGCTGGGCAGCCCGCTGTCCCGCCTGCTCGCCGCGCTGGCCTGAGGCTCCCGGGCGGGCGGGGCACCCGGCCCGGCCGGTCGCGTCCCTACGTCCGGGACCGGACCGGCACCGCGTAGGGGAGCACGCCCGCGGCGAAGCCGACGGCCGCCAGGGTCCACCAGATGTGGTGGTAGGTGGTGACCAGGGTGGAGGCCGCCGGCGTGCCGAGGATGGCGACGAACACGCTGACCCCGAGTACCGCCCCGAGTTGCCGGAAGCTGGAGTTGATCGCCGAGCCCACCGCGAAGCGGGCGGGCGGCAGCCCCTCGACCGCGGCGGCGGACTGCACGGGCAGGCTGAGCCCGATCGCCAGCCCGGTGCCCAGGGACGCGGGCAGCCAGTGGGTGGCCCAGTGCGGTCCCCCGCCGACCGCGAGCGCGAGCGCCCCGAGGCTGACGATCCACACGACCGAACCGGCCAGCAGGACCGGGCGCGGTCCGATCCGCCCGGCCAGCCGGGTGGAGTGGCGGGCGACGAACGCGACGACGAGCGGTCCCGGCGCGCTGGCCAGGGCGGCCCGCAGCACCGAGTAGTGCCACGCGGTCTGCAGGAAGAGGATGTTGGCGAGCAGCATGGCGTAGAACGCGGTGGCGAACAGCAGGGACGCCGCGTTGGTGAGGCTGAACTGCCGCACCTTGAAGAGCGAGAGGTCCATGACGGGCTGCGCGGCCCGCGCGGTGCGCCGCAGGAAGACCGGCAGCAGGGCGGCCCCGAGGACGAACGAGCCGACCACCCGGGCGTCGGACCATCCCCAGGACGATCCCTCGATGATGCCCAGGCTGAGCAGCGCGGGCACCGCGGCGACCAGGAGCACGCCCACCGGGTCCGGGATGCCGTGCGCCTGCGGGTCACGTGCCTCGTGCAGCATCCGCCGGCCGAACACCACGATGAGCGCGCAGATCGGCACGTTGACCAGGAAGATCCACCGCCAGGAGGCGTACTGCGTCAGCAGGGCGCCGAGCGTCGGGCCGAGCGCGGCCGCGACGGCGCTCATCGCGCCCCAGGTGCCGACGGCGACGTTCCGCATCGCGGGCGGGAACTCGGGCAGCACCAGCGCGAGGGAGGTCGGCACGATGAGCGCGGCGAAGACCGCCTGCAGGGCGCGGCCGGCGATGAGCACGCCCGGGTCGGGCGCCGCACCGCACAGCGCGCTCATCGCGGCGAATCCGATCAGGCCGGCCAGGAACACCCGCTTGCGGCCGTAGCGGTCGGCCACCCGGCCGGCCGGTATCAGCATCGCCGCGAACACGAGGCTGTACGCGTTGAGCACCCAGGCGAGGTGCACGGTCGTCGTGTGGAAGCTGCGGCTGATCGTCTCGAAGCCGACGTTCACGATCGTGGTGTCGAGGAACACCACGAAGACGCCGAAGCTGCCCAGCGCCAGGACCCGCAGCGCGTGCCGCCGCTCGGCCGGGGACGGCGGCGGGGGCTGCGCGGGATCGCCCGGACTCCCGGTCCCGGTCCCGGGCTCCCTCCCGGTCGTGGGCCCCGTCCCGGTCCCGGGCTCGGCGGGATCGGTCTCGGGCTCGGGCTCGGCGGCGGTCTCGGGCGTGGTCATGGCAAGCCTCGTCAGGGAGAGCGATGGGGCGGGCGCGGTGGATGCCGGGAGTGTGTTGTGATTTCCTACCGACTCCACCCGACGCTAGCAGTGGTCGGTAGGAAAGGACAACCGACCGGTCTACGCTGGGAGCATGGACAGGCGAGCAGACGAGACCCCGCCGGCCGTGAAGGGCGCCGCGGCGCGCGAGGGCACGCCCGACGCCCCGGCGGCGGAAGCGGTGGCTTCGGCGGCCGGGGCGGACCCGACGGACGGTGCGGACCGGGCGGACGGTGCGGACCCGGTGACGGCGGCGGAGGCGACCGGCGTGGCGGTCGGCGGTGCCGGCGGCGCGGCCGGGGAGCTCCGGGCGCTGGACATGGCCGCGGCACCCATGGCCGTACGGCCGTGCTCGATCGCGGCGGCGCTGGAGATCCTCGGCGAGCGGTGGTCGCTGCTGGCCCTGCGCGAGATGGCGTACGGCGTCCACCGGTTCGCCCGGATCGCGGGCTACACCGGGGCGTCGCGCGACATCCTGGCCGACCGCCTGCGCAAGCTGGAGGAGGCGGGCGTGGTGGAGCGGCGCCGCTACAGCGAGCACCCGCCGCGGTACGAATACCACCTGACCCGGGCCGGCCGGGAGCTCTTCCCGCTGATGTTCTCCCTGCTGCGGTGGGGCGACCGGTGGGCGGTGGACACCCCCGCGGTGGACCTGCGGCACGACTGCGGGCAGGTGGCGGACGCCGATCTGGTCTGCGCGCACTGCGGCGATCCGGTCACCCGCGAGTCGCTGACGCCGGTACGGCACCGCTGAGCGAGCCCCCCCGTCCCCCGGCGACGAAGATGACATCCCGTCAGGAACCGTCGGCCAGCGACCTGTTGACGGCTGCCAGCACCGAGCGGACCGAGGCGGTGAGCACCGAGGTGTCCCGGCCCGCTCCCCACCAGGCGCTCTCCCCCGCCCTGATCCGGACGTAGGCGACGGCCGCACTGTGCGGGCCGGGCCCGGTGGCGTGCTCGGCGTAGTGCTCGATGTGCACCGGGACACCCGCGCGCGCCAGCCCGTCGGCGAGGGCGGAGAGCGGACCGTTGCCGGTGCCGTGCAGCGTGCGGCCGCCCGCTCCACCGTCCAGCGTGCCGGTGAACTCGTGCCGCCCCGGGGCGACTTCGACCGCCTGCCAGTCCGCCAGGGTGAGTGGCCCGTGCTCGGCGGGGGCGAGGTAGGCGGCGTGGAAGAGGTCCCCCAACTCCTTCGCGGTGACCTCCTCGCCGCTGTCGTCGGCGGCGGCCTGCACGATCCGGGAGAAGTCGGCGCGCAGCGCGGGCGGCAGGTCCAGCCCGTGGCGGTCCTTGAGCAGGTAGGCGATCCCGCCCTTGCCCGACTGGCTGTTGACGCGGATCACCGCTTCGTAGTCGCGCCCGAGGTCGGCGGGGTCGATCGGCAGGTACGGCACCTCCCACGGCGCCTGAGCCGGCGGCAGGCCCGACTCGGCGGCCCGGCGGGCGTGGTGCTCGAAGCCCTTCTTGATGGCGTCCTGGTGCGTGCCGGAGTAGGCGGTGTGCACCAGGTCCCCGACGTAGGGGTGACGGCCGTGCACCGGCAGGCGGTTGCAGTACTCGACGGTTGCGCGGATCCCGTCGATGTCGGAGAAGTCCAGCATCGGGTCGACGCCTTGGGTGTGCAGGTTCAGCGCAAGGGTGGCCAGGTCGACGTTGCCGGTGCGCTCGCCGTTGCCGAACAGGCAGCCCTCGACGCGCTGCGCCCCGGCGAGCAGGGCGAGTTCGGCGCAGGCCACACCGGTGCCGCGGTCGTTGTGCGGGTGCACCGAGAGGATCACCGCGTCCCTGCGGTCGAGGTGGCGGTGCATGTACTCGATCTGGTCGGCGTAGACGTTGGGCGTGGCGATCTCCACGGTGGCCGGCAGGTTGTGGATCACCGGCCGGTCCGGTGCCGCGTCCCACAGCGCGGTCAGGCCGTTGCACACCTCCAGGACGTAGTCGGGCTCGGTGAGGTTGAACACCTCGGGTGAGAACTCGAAGCGCACGCCGGGCCGGCGGTCGGCGAGCCTGGCCATCAGGGTGGCCGACTCCTCGATCAGCGCGCGCAGTTCGGCCCGGCCGCGGCCGATGACGACCTCGCGCCAGACCGGCGCGGTCGCGGTGTACAGGTGCACCACCGCGCGCGGCATCCCCTCGGTCGCGGCGAAGGTCCGCTCGATCAGGTCGGCCCGGGCGGCGGTGAACACGACCACGGTGACGTCGTCGGGCACCGCGCCGGAGGTCGCCAGGTGCCGGACGAAGTCGAAGTCGGCCCGGCTCGCGGACGGGTAGCCGACCTCGATCTCCTTGAAGCCCATCGCGACCTGGACGTCGAACATCCGGCGCTTGCGCGCGGGGTCCATCGGCTCGGCGAGCGCCTGGTTGCCGTCCCGCAGGTCCACCGGGACCCACAGCGGCGCGTGCTCGATCCGCCGGGAGGGCCAGTGGCGTCCGCCCTCGGTCCGTACCTCCACCCGCTCCCGCGCGGGGCGGTAGCGGTGGGAGGGCATCGCGCTGCCCCGCTGCGGGTTCCACCAGGGCGCGCCGTCGGGTACGGGCCCGGACGGGGTGCGCAGCGCCGGGAGCGCGGTGGCGGCGGGTCCGCTGCCGGTGCCGCGCGGCGGGGAGGGGTGCGGGTCGCCCGGGCGGGCGCCGCCGGTCGGGTGGTCTGCGGTGTGCGTGGTCATCCTGGGCCGTTCCGTTCGTGGTTGCCGGTGGTCGACCGGCGTCACGAAACCCCGCGGCGGGGTGCCGGTCGGATCAGGCCCCGCCGCGGCGGCCGAGAAGAAGGCTCCGCTGCGTCATGGCGGACAGCCTAGTCACCCCTCAGGTCCTCAGACAAGCTGAGAGGTCGGCGGAACCGATAGAGTCAGGGCTCCGAGGGGTGGAACGGAGAGGTGAGGCAGCGATGGCGCTCGGTTCGCTGCGGCCCAGCCCGCTGGTGGAGCAGGCGGCGGAGCGGCTGCGGGAGCAGATCACCGGCGGGCAGTGGCCGGTGGGCACGAAACTGCCCGGCGAGACCACGCTGGCCACCCTGCTCGGCGTGGGCCGTTCCACCGTGCGCGAGGCGCTGCGCGCGCTGGCCGGCGCCGGGATGGTGCGGACCCGGCAGGGCGCGGGGGTCTTCGTGATCGCCACCCGTCCGGTCGAGGACTGGCCGGCCCGGCTGCGGCGCGCTGCCCTGGTCGACGTCTACGAGGTGCGGGCGATGCTGGAGGTGCAGGCCGCCCGGCTCGCGGCGGTGCGCCGCACCCCCGAGGACGTGGAGGCGCTGCGGGCGGCCCTGGCCCTGCGCACGGCGGCCGGGGCGCGCACCGCTTCGGGCCCGGAGCAGGCGGCGGCCGGTTCCGCGGGCGGGGCCGGCGAGGAGGACGCGGGGGCCGGCGGGGACGCGACGGCCGACGGCGAGGGTGCGCACGGCACCTACGGGGCGAGCGGCGCGGCCTTCATCGACGCGGACATCGCGCTGCACACCGCGGTGGTCGCCGCCGCGCACAACCCCGTACTCACCGACCTGTTCGCGGAGTTCGCGCCGGCGCTGCGGGAGAACCTGCTGGCGCTGCTGGACCTGATCGACGTGCGCGCGCACGACGAGGAGCACGGCGAGGCCGCGCACACCGCGCTGGTGGAGGCGATCGCCGCGGGCGAGCCCGACCCGGCCGCCCGCGTGCTGCTGGCCGAACTCTCCGCCACCCAGGAACATCTGAGGGATCGGCAGGTTCAGGAGGAGCGGGACCCGTCGTGAACTCCTTGCTGCCGAGGCCCCGTAGCAGCCCCGCGCCGGGCGCGGTGCACGTGCCGGGCTGGCTCGACCCGGACCGTCAGCGCGAGCTGGTGGCGGCCTGCCGGGAGTGGGCGAGGGGTCCGGTGCCGATGCGGCACACCCGCCTCCCGCGCGGCGGCGTGATGTCGGTGCAGACGGTCTGCGTGGGCTGGCACTGGCGTCCGTACGCCTACTCGCGCGACGCGTCCGACGTGAACGGCGCCCGGGTGGCGGAGTTCCCCGGCTGGCTGGGCGAGTTGGGCCGTGCGGCCGTCGCCGAGGCGTACCAGGACCCGGCCGCCGCAGCCGCGTACGCGCCCGACACCGCACTCGTCAACTTCTACGACGGCGCCGCCACGATGGGCATGCACCAGGACAAGGACGAGCGCTCCGGGGACCCCGTGGTGTCGCTCAGCATCGGCGACACCTGCGTGTTCCGCTTCGGCAACACCGAGACCCGCACCAGGCCCTACACCGACGTGGAGTTGGAGTCCGGGGATCTCTTCGTCTTCGGCGGGCCGTCCCGCTACGCCTTCCACGGCGTGCCCCGGGTGCGGCCCGGCACCGGCGATCCGGCGACCGGGCTCGCGTCCGGCCGGCTGAACCTGACCCTGCGGGTCACCGGCCTCCCCGGGCCGTGACCGCGCGGGCCCCCGCCCCGCCCTCGGGATCGAGGGCGGGGCGGGGGCGACCGGGACCGTCAGGTCCTCAGTCCTTGAGCAGCACGAAGCTCGACGTCGTGGTGGCCCCCTTCTTGATCTTCACGGTGGCCACGGTCGGCTGGTAGCCGTCCTTCGCCACGATCAGCTGGAGCGGGTTGTTACGGACGTCGAGCCAGAGCCCGTAGCTCCCGTCGGTGCCGGTCTTGAGGGTGTAGTGGGTGGCCCAGGTGTCGATCTGGACGGTCGCCCCCGCGAGGGGGGCGCCGCCGGAGGCGGTCACCGTGCCCGTGATCTTCCCCCAGGTGGCCGGGGGCTTCACGGTGAGCGAGACGCCGATCGGCGTGATCCGGTAGGGCGTGTCACTGCCGAGGCTCAACGAGGCGGTGTACGTGCCGGGTTGGGTGATCTCGGGCACCGACGCGTCCAGGGTGGCGGTGAAGGTGGCGCTCTGGCCGGGCTGGACCGTCACCGTGTCGGCGCTCTCCGAGAGCCAGGTGACGTCCGAGGAGCCGGTCTGGTCGTAGCCGGGCAGCACCTCGGCGGTGCCGTCCGGCGCGCTGCCGACCAGGCCGCCGACCGCGTAGAAGCCGACCGAGCCGCCGCCCCGGTAGAGCGAGGAGTTCGCGTTGGGCAGCGCGCTCCAGGAGTTGGCGGTCGGGTCGTACGCCCAGGTCTGGTTGGTCAGCGCGGCGCTGTTGTTGATGGCGCCGCCCTTGACCAGCAGCAGGCCGTTCGCCGCCGCGTAGGACGAGCCCCACGCGTCGGTGGGCTGGTCGGCGATCGGCGACCAGGAGTCCGCCGCCGGGTCGTAGACGTAGGCGTGGCTGATGCTGCCGGCGTCGGTGGTGCCACCGGAGCAGTACAGCTTGCCCGCGATCGCGCCGCAGGACTCCCACGCCACCGACTCCGGGTAGGCGGCGAGCGTCGACCACGAGTCGCTGGCCGGGTCGTACGCGGTCACGTCGGTGGTACCGCAGGCGTTCGCGGTGCAGCCGCCGACCGAGTACAGCTTGCCGTCCAGCACCGCGGTGCCCGAACCGGCGTACGGCTTGGGCGAGGCGGCACCGGTCGTCCAGGTATTGGACGCGATGTCGTAGATCTCCAGCTTGGAGTCGGGAGAGCCGCTGGGGCCCCAGCCGCCGGCGGCGTAGAGCTTGCCGTCGATGACCCCGTGCGCGGGCGACTCGCGGGTGTCGGCGGCCGAGGCCAGCTTCGTCCACGCGCCGGAGTCCGCGCTGTACGCGTACAGGTCGCTGGTGTCACTGACGCCGGTGAAGCCGAACGCCGAGTAGACGGTGCCCTGCCAGCTGTCGACCGTGTTGTCGCCGGTCGCGACCGGCAGGTCGGGGACCGACTGCCAGGCGTCACCGGCCGCACCCTGCGCAGCGGTCACCGCGTCGGCCGTCGCCCCCGCCTTGCCCGCGGCGGGCTTGGCGCCCTTCGCGGCGGCGTGCGCGGCGTCCGACAGCGGCGAGTAGCTGCCCTTGATCAGGTTCAGCGGCGCGCCCTTGTCCTGCACGGTGACCCCGCCCGGCGTCTCACCGACGGTGAGGGTGGCCGGAGCGGTCCCGGTGTTCTTCACCGTGACCTTCTGCGTGGCGCTCGCGCCCCACGCGACGGTCTTGGCGACCGAGGCCGGAGTGACCGTCAACTGCCCGGCCTTCAGGCTGAGATCGGCGTTCACGGTGCCGTCCGCCGAGATGGTCGGGTTGGCGGTCGCGGTGGTGTAGTGCGAGGCCGCCGCGGTCAGCGCGTGCTTCCCGGTCTTGTGCGAGAACAGCCAGTAGAAGCCGTCACCGACGTTCGGGTCGTCCGGGGTGGCCACGGTGGTGGTGTGGTCGCCGGGCGCGTCGGTGCTGGTGAGGGTGGAGCCGTTGACGCCGTTGCCGGTGTTGGCGTCGGTGACGTTGCCGACCACCAGGCCGCCGGTCACCGGGTCGTAACTGCGCTGCCCGACGAAGACGTTGTCCAGCTCCCACCAGTAGGCCCAGCTGCCCGTGTAGTGGAAGCGCACCTTGACGTCGCTCTTGCCCGCGTAGTCGGTCAGCGGCAGGTCGACATGGCCGTTGGCGGCCGTGCTGCCCTGCTCCCACACGGTGGTCCAGGTGGTGCCGCCGTCGGCCGAGATGTCGACGTCGGCGGTGGAGTTGGAGAACGACTTGTAGTCGGTGTCGAAGCCGATCTCCGGGCTGCTGTCGCCGCTCAGGTCGAAGGACGGCGAGACCAGCGAGCTGTCCTGGTTCAGGCCCTGGCCGGTGTGGTCGCTGTCGACGATGGCGAAACCGCCGTCGCCGCCGGTGAGGTTGCCCCGGTTACCGGGGTCGTCGAAGGTCCAACCGCCGGTGGTGCCGTCGGCGTTGCTGACGGTCCAGCCGTCGGGTGCGGCCGTGGTGGAGGTGAAGGGCTCGGTCGGGCCGCTCAACGAGACGGAGTAGCCGGGCGCGTCGGTGGAGGCCGGGTCGACCGGCACCGAGACGTTCGCCGTCTGGTCGGAGGTGCCGACGGTGACCGTCTTGTCCACGGCCTGGTAGCCGGGGTAGTCGGCGGTCACGTGCAGCGTGTAGGAGCTGTTCTGGGGCAGCGACAGCGAGAAGGCGCCGGTGGTCGGGTCGGTGAAGACCGGCCCGCCGGGCACGCCGGTCGCGGTGATCTTCGCGTAGAGCGGCCAGCCGTGGCCGGAGCCGTCGGTGACCTTGCCGGAGACGGTCTGCTTCGGCACCGCGTCCAGGGCGAACGCCTCGGTGACGGTGGCCCCGTCATCGAGCTGCACACCGCTGACGGTGCCGTTCGCGTAGCCGTAGGCCGACGCGGTCAGGTCGTAGCTGCCGGGCGGGATGTCCAGCTTGTAGGTGCCGTCGGCTGACGACGTGGCGCTGTGGTCACCGGCCTTGACGGTCGCTCCGGCGATCGGGTCGCCGGTGGCGTGGTCGGTGACCTTGCCGGTGATCACGCCGTGCGGGCCGCTGCGGAAGGCGGCCAGGCCGTTGGGCGTGCCCAGGCCGGTCGGGCCGTCCCAGCCGGCACCCGCGGTGCACAGCGCGTCCGGGTCGCAGGTGCCGTTGTTCCCGGTGGTCACGTCGTTGAGCGCGCCGCTCTGGGCGTACGGGTAGGCGTTGGGGTAGGTGCCGGTGCCGGGCGTGCCCGCCGACGCGTAGACGCCCGCGATGATCGGCGACGAGGCGCTGGTGCCGCCGTACACCGCCCAGCCGCCGCCGCCGAAGGTCTGGTAGACCGAGACGCCGGTCTCCGGGTCGGCGACTGCCGAGACGTCGGCGACCGCGCGCTTGTCGCAGGCCGTGTCGGTCTGGAAGCCGGGCTTGGGCTCGTAGAGCGAGCAGCCCGAACCCGGGCCGCCGTAGGCGTTGTTCCACACCGACTCCGACCAGCCGCGGCTGGCGCCGGTGTCCCTGGCGAGCGCGGTACCGCCGACGGAGGTGACGTACTGCGAGGCGGCCGGGTAGCTCACCCCGTAGTCGCCGTCACCCGACGACGCGACCACCGCGACGCCCGGGTGGTCGTAGTACGGGTCCATCGAGGTCAGCTCGGAGGGGTCCTCACCGCTGCCCGGGGTCGAGTCGTAGCCGGTGCCGTAGGAGTTGGAGACGTACTTCGCGCCGAGCGCGACCGCCTCGTCCACCGCGGCGCCCAGGTCCTCGAAGTTGGCCGAGTCCGCCTCGACCAGCAGGATGTGGGCGTTCGGGGCGACGGCCGAGACCATGTCGACGTCGAGGGAGATCTCGCCGGCCCAGCCGGGGTCGGGCGAGGGCAGGTCGTCCGTGCCGCCGCGCTGGCTGACCTTCTGGAAGCAGCCGCTGTCCTCGGTGCACGCGGGCAGCCCGAACTGGTCCCGGTAGACGGCGAGGTCGGCGGCGGCGTTCGGGTCGTCGTAGGCGTCGACGATGGCGACGGTCTCGCCCGCGCCGCCGTCCGCCGGAAGCGCGTACGCGCTCTGGAGGTCGCCGGGGCCGAAGCCGTCCGGGATGGTGGCGTCCGGCTGCACCCCCTTCTTGGCGGGGATGTCCGTGCGCCGCAACGCGAAGCAGGAGAACTGTCCGGGCTTCGCGGTGCCGCAGGTACGGACCGCGCTGGTCTGTGACTTGGCCGAGGATGCGGCCGGAGGTGCGGCCGACGCCGTCGCCGCCAGCGGTACTTGCAGCCCGAGGGCCGCGAGTGCGGTGGTGGCGAGGGCGGCGACCACGCCGCGTCTGATAAAGGGTATGCGCAAGGTGGGTCTCCCTTGGGCGTGTCCTGATGCCGGGCGTACGCCGGCTGCGGCCCGATCGAACCGCTGGCGTATACCTGTGCATCACTCACCCCATGGGAATCCTTTACGTATTGACGGATACCTGACATCGTTGCCGTGCCACGGGCGGTCGCTTTCGCGCCACCCGGCTCGCCGTGCCCACACGGCACCCTCACCACACCCGTCACCGACCGGCACCGGACCCACACCAACAGGCCCTTGACGTGGGTGCCTTGCCCGATCAGTCCAGCCAGCCGCTGCGGGCCGCGTGCCAGACGAGCTGGATCCGGTTGTCGACGCCCGCCGCGTGCTGCATCGCCGCGATCCGGCGCTGGACGGTGCGGACCGCGACCCCGAGCGAGCGGGCCATGGCCGCGTCCGTGCTGCCCATGACGAGCATCCCGAGAATCCGTTCCTGGAGCGCCGCGTGGCCGGAACCGGAACGGGCGAGCGGCACCCCGCCGGACCACACGCTCTCGAAGAGCATCACCAGTGCGTCCAGCAGCCCGCTCGCGCCGATCACCAGCATCACGGGGTCGGGCGGCGGGGTGTCGGCGGCGAGCGGGACCAGTGCCACCGCCCGGTCCGCGACGCACAGCCGGACCGGCAGCCGGTCGACCACACGCACCTGCGCGCCGGGCGGCACCCCGTCGAGGGCGCCGTCGGCGCCGTCGGGGTCCTTCTCCACGTCGGCGCGCTCCACCACCACCCGGTAGCGGACGGCGGACCCGCCCGCGGCGCCCGTACCGCTGCCGCCCGGCGGCTCGCCGGGCGCGTCCGGCCCCGGTTCCTCACCCCCGCCCCGGGCGAAGACCAGTAACTCCTCCCGGGCATGCCGGCGCACCCGGTCCAGCCGCGCCCGCACCGCGGAGGCGCCCTGCACCGCCTGGACCACCTCCTCGACCCGGTGGCCCTCGTGCACCCGCTGGTACTCCACGCCGAGCCGGTCCAGCAGCTCCCGGCCGCGCACCAGTTGCTCCTGCGCGCGGGACAGCAGCGGCAGCAGCCCCTCGTGCGGCGGCAGCGGGTACCAGCGGTCGTCCAGGCCGCGCCGGGCCAGGCCGCGCGCCGCCAGTTCCCGGCAGGCGGCGCGGGCCGCCTCCGCCGGCAGCCCGGACTGGCGGGCCAGTTCGGCGACCGCGAGTCCCCGGGTCGCCACCAGCAGCGGATAGGCCCGGTCCGCGTCGGCACTCAACCCCAGTGCCTCAAACGGGCGTTCGGTCATGATCGTGAACTGTAGTCGCCGCTCCCGCGTCGAACGGCGGCTTTCGCGGATCGGGCCCCGACCAACCGGCAACTGCCGAGCCATCGGCGAGCGACCGCCGGGCCACCGAGGGCCGGCCGCCCGGACAGGGCCGCGGCGCACCGAACGGCGCGCCGCGGCCCCCGCGTTCACCCCCGCTCGGCCGACAGCGCGGCCAACTCCCTGGCCACCAGCTGCTCGTGCTCCTCGGCGTCCTCACGGGCCCGCTTCGGGCTCCACCGCCCGGCCATCAGGAAGACGAACGGCACGAACAGCACCTGCCCGCCGACGCAGATCCACCACCAGTCCCGCCACTGCCCGGGGCCGTGCTCGGACGCCTTCTGCACCTTCGCGCCGTACGCGTTGAGCACCGCGAGCTGCGGCTGGGCCTTCTGCACGACGGCCAGGTCGGCCGGCCCCACCTGCTGGACGGCCTGCGCGGTCAGGGCCGCCGGCGCCTTGCCCGCCGGGTACTTGCCGAGTTCCGCGAACAGCTGCGGATGCTGCTTGACGATCGCCAGCGCGGGCCCGGCCTGCTGGTTGGCCGCGGTGACCTGCGCGCCGTGGTCGACCAGCGGCGTCACCGAGGTGACCAGGACCGGGAGGAAGGCCGTGGAGACCGCGACCACGATCCGCACCGTCCAGCCCCACACCGCGAGACCCGCCGCGGTCGCCGCCGGGTTGTGCTTCTCGACGGTCTCGGTGAACCCCGCCATCCACGGCCCGTACGCGACACCGCTGAAGACGCCGATCCCGATGAACAGCCAGGCGAAGGTGTAGTAGTCGGTGGTCGGGTGGGTGGCGCGGGCGGCGAACAGCGCGGTGACCACGATCGAGCCGACCGCGCCGACCACCATGAACGGCTTGCGGACCTTCAGCCGGTCCGAGAGCAGTCCGACGACCACCAGGGCGATGGCGTTCGCCGCCCAGTACCAGTTGGCCAGCGCGTTCGCGCGCTGCTCGCTGTAGCCGAAGGTGGTGGCGAAGTAGACCACGAAGTTGCCGACGGCGGCGTAGTACAGCAGCAGGAACAGCGCGATCGCCAGCGCCGAGCCGGCCACGTCCAGCCGCAGCATCTGCCGCCACTCGCCGCGCCGGGACGCGGCCGGGTCGATGCCCTTCGCCCGGGCCTCGACCAGGGCGCGGTCGCGCAGGCTCACCATGATCTGGTCGCGGACGGCCGGGGCGAGTTCGCGCAGCGCCACGATGGCGACCACGAAGACGATGAACCCCGCGATGCCCGAGTAGCGCACCTCGTCCTGCCAGCCGGCGCTGTCCAGGGTGTGGCTGGTGACCATCGTGACGACGAGGCTGCCGATCACCGGGCCCATCGTCCAGTAGCCCATCGCCGTGGCCCGTCCGAGCTGCGGGGAGAAGTCCCTGATCAGCGCCGGCGTGGCCACCAGCACGATCCCCTCGACAAAGCTGACCAGGGCGAACAACACCAGATAGGTGGCCTTGCCGCCCGCGTTCGGCAGTCCGAAGAAGACCAGCACCGAGGCGACCAGCAGCCCGTAGACCACCATGTTCGCCCGGCCCCAGCGGTCGGCCAGCCCGGCCAGCAGCGACGCGAAGGCGCCGATGGCGTTGCCGATCACCGACACCCACACGAAGTAGCGGTAGGTCATCCCGAAGTGGGTGATGATCGACGTCGCCACCGCGTACTGCACGTAGAGCATGTAGTAGAGCACGATCGTGGTGAGCACCACGATCGCGAGGCAGCCGATCCGCTGCGCGGTGGGCGGATAGCCGACCAGGTCACGCCGGTAGAGCCGGGTGAGTACGCCGCGGCGGCCGGCGCCGGGCGCGCCGGGGCCGGGTCTGTCGGCTTCGAACGAGGTCGGGGTGGCGGACATACGGCTCCTCCAGGGGGGTGCGGGACCCGGGCATGTGCGAGGTCGCGGCCGAGGTTCCGGTGAGGGTAGTACCGACCGGTCGGTATGCCTAGGGGGTAGGCACGAGCCGATCCCCCGCGACCGCGGAGCCGCCTCCCGGGCACCCCCCGCCACCGGCCCGCGCGGCGCCGACCGCGGGCCCAACGGCGCTCACGGCTTCACTACTTGAAGCCGTCCGGACCCTTGACGCCCCACCGTCGACGTCGCTTACATGCGAATGGGAGCGCTCCCATTCGCGTACCCGTCACCATCGCCACGCACGACAGCGTTCCGTCCCCCCACCGAGAGGAATCGCCATCGTGGTCCCCCACCCGGGCTCATCGACGAGCCCCCACCGATCGACCCGCCTGCTGCGGGCGGTACTGGCCGCCGCCCTCGCGGCGGCCCTCATGGCGGCCCTCGCACTCCTGGGCCAGTCGCCCGCCACGGCGGCCGCCGCGTCCACCCGCGCCGCCGCCGCGCCCGCCGCCGCCGGCAGCGGCTACTGGCACACCAGCGGCCGCCAGATCCTCGACGCGGACAACCAGCCCGTACGCATCGCGGGCGTCAACTGGTTCGGCTTCGAGACCGCCAACTACACGCCGCACGGGCTCTGGTCGCGCGACTACAAGAGCATGATGGACCAGATGAAGTCGCTGGGGTACAACACCATCCGGCTGCCCTACAGCGACGACATCTTCAAGCCGGGCACGACGCCGAACAGCATCAACTTCTACAACATGAACCAGGATCTGGAGGGCCTGACGTCCCTTCAGGTGATGGACAGGATCGTCGACTACGCGGGGTCCATCGGACTGCGCGTCATCCTCGACCGCCACCGGCCCGACGCCGGCGGCCAGTCGGCGCTCTGGTACACCGCGTCGGTCCCGGAGAGCACCTGGATCACCGACCTCAAGGCACTGGCCACCCGCTACCAGGGCAACACCGCCGTGGTCGGCATCGACCTGCACAACGAGCCCCACGACCCGGCCTGCTGGGGCTGCGGCGACACCAGCATCGACTGGCGGCTGGCCGCCGAGCGGGCCGGCGACGCCGTCCTCGGCGTCAACCCGAACCTGCTGATCTTCGTCGAGGGCATCCAGACCTACAACGGCGTCTCCGGCTGGTGGGGCGGCAACCTCATGGGCGCCGGGCAGTACCCGGTCGAACTGAACGTGGCGAACCGCGTGGTGTACTCCGCGCACGACTACGCCACCAGCGTCGCCCAGCAGACCTGGTTCACCGACCCGACCTTCCCGGCGAACATGCCCGGCATATGGGACAAGTACTGGGGCTACCTCTTCAAGCAGAACATCGCCCCGGTCTGGGTCGGCGAGTTCGGCACCACGCTGCAGTCCACCACCGACCAGACGTGGCTGAAGGCGCTGGTGGACTACATGCGCCCGACCGCCACCTACGGGGGTGACAGCTTCAGCTGGACCTTCTGGTCGTGGAACCCCGACTCGGGGGACACCGGCGGCATCCTCAAGGACGACTGGCAGACCGTCGACACCGTCAAGGACGGCTACCTCGCCTCGATCAAGGCGCCGGGCTTCGGCGGCACCGGCACCACGGGCGGTACCTCCTCGGGCACGTCGAGCGGGACCTCCAGCGGGACCACGTCCGGCGCCTCCTCGGGCACGTCGAGCGGAACGTCCAGCGGCACCACGTCCGGAACCTCGTCCGGCACCTCCAGCGGGACCACCGGCGGGACCACGGGCGGAGGTTGCACCGCCTCCATCCACCTCGACAACCAGTGGGACGCCGGCTTCACCGCGACCGTCACGGTGACCGCGGGCAGCACCGCCACCACCGGCTGGACGGTGTCGTGGGCGTGGCCCGGCGGCCAGCAGGAGACCAGCGCCTGGAGCGCGGACGTCAGCCAGAGCGGCAGCACCGTGACCGCCAGGAACCTCTCCTACAACGGCGCCCTCGCGGATTCCGGCTCCACCACCTTCGGCCTGCAGGGCACGTCCTCCGGCGCGTTCACCGTTCCCACGCCGACCTGCACCGCCTCCTGACCGCACCCGGGCGCACCACCGGGGCGGCGCGCCGACGGGCGGGCCGGCGGGTCCTCGGACCCGCCGGCCCGCTCGTGCGTCGCGGGTCGGGGCCGGATCGGGGGCCCCTCCCCCGCCGGGATGCGATCAGCGTGCGGAAGCGAGACGCTGGAGGTATCAGCCCTGTGGCGCCCGGTTGCAGTGCCGCCCGTGACGGGTGCTGCCGCACCGGCATGCAGCTGACCACCGGCGTACCGCAGGGACGGCCCGGACGGGTCACGGACCGTACCGGGACTCCGCGAGGAGAGAGTCACGATGAACGCCACGCCTACTGTCGAGGCGTTGCGGACCGAGTTGCGCGGTCCGGTCGTCAGCCCCGAGGACCCCGAGTACGACGAGTCCCGGCGCATCTACAACGCGATGATCGACCGGCGGCCGGCCGCGGTCGTGCCCTGCCGGGACGCCGGCGACGTGCGGGACGCGGTGCGCGCGGTCCGCGACGAGGGGCTTCCGTTCGCGGTACGCGGCGGCGGTCACAGCGGGCCGGGGCTGTGCGTGGTGGACGGCGGCGTCACCGCCGACCTCTCGCCGATGCGGGGGGTGCGCGTCGACCCGGCCGCGAGGATCGCGGAAGTGGCGGGCGGCAGCCTGCTGGGCGATCTCGACCACGCCGCCCACGCCTTCGGCCTGGGTGTACCCGCCGGCATCGTGTCGACCACCGGCGTCGGCGGCCTGACCCTCGGCGGCGGGCACGGCCACCTCACCCGCCGGTACGGGCTGACCATCGACAGCCTGCTCGCGGCGGACGTCGTGCTCGCCGACGGCACGTTCGTGACCGCGACCGAGGAGGAGCACCCGGACCTGCTGTGGGCGCTGCGCGGCGGCGGCGGGAACTTCGGCGTCGTCACCTCCTTCACCTTCCGGCTGCACCCGGTGGACACCGTGGGCCTCGGCATCACGCTGTGGCCGCTGGAGCGGCTCCCCGACGTCCTGCGCTGGTACCGGGACTTCCTGCCGCAGGCACCCGAGGAGCTCACCGGCTTCTTCGCCGAACTCGTCGTCCCGCCCGCGCCGCCGTTCCCGGAGTCCCTCCACGGGCAGGCCATGTGCGGCATCGTGTGGTGCTGGACCGGGGACCTGGACCACGCCGAGGACGCGCTGTCGGTGGCGGGCACGGCCGCCCCGCCGGCCTTCCACTTCACCGCGCCGATGCCCTACCCGGCGGTGCAGACGATGTTCGACGGCCTGATGCCGCCGGGCCTGCAGTGGTACTGGCGCGGCGACTTCTTCGACCGCATCACCGACGAGGCGATCGCGGTGCACGCCAAGTACGCCGCGGCCATCCCGACCGGGCTGTCGACCATGCACATGTACCCGGTCGACGGCGCCGCCCACGGGGCCCACCCGGACGCCGCCTGGGCCTACCGCGACGCCTTCTGGTCCGGTGTCGTGGCCGGCATCGATCCGGACCCGGCCAACGCCGATGCGATCAGGCAGTGGTGCGCGGACTACTGGCAGGAGCTGCACCCGCACTCCATGGGCGGCGGCTACGTGAACTTCATGGGCACCGAGGAGGGCCAGGACCGGGTCCGGGCCACCTACCGGGACCGCTACGACCGCCTCGCCTCGGTCAAGCGCACCTACGACCCCGACAACTTCTTCCGCGCCAACCAGAACATCGAGCCCGCGCCGCGGGCCTGAGACGTCCGGGTCGCCGCACCCGCCCACCGGCGGGCGCGGCGACCGCCACGCCACCCCGAAACCACGCGAGATCGAGCAAACGGAGTCTGGATCATGACCGATTTCCCGGAAGGCACGCCGTGTTGGGCGGACGCGATGTTCTCCGACCTGGAGGGTGCCAAGAGCTTCTACGGTGACGTGCTGGGCTGGACGTTCGGCGAGGCCGCCGGCGAGTACGGCAACTACACGCAGGCGTACTCCGACGGGAAGGCGGTCGCGGCCGTCGTCCCGCCGATGCCCGGGTCCGAGGGTCAGTCGGCGTGGTGCCTGTACCTGGCCTCTCCCGACGCGGCGGCCACGGCGGACAAGGTCAAGGCCGCCGGTGGGGAACTGCTGATGGAGCCCATGCAGGTGGGCGAGTTCGGAACGATGCTGCTGGCGAAGGAGCCCGGCGGCGCCGTCTTCGGCGTCTGGCAGGCAGGTCAGCACAGGGGGTTCGAGAAGCGCGGGGAGCCGGGCGCCTACGCGTGGGCGGAGTTCTTCACCCGCGACACCGCGAGCACGGACGGGTTCCTCAAGGAGGCGTTCCCGTACCGGGCGCAGCAGATGGCCGACGAGCACGTCGACTTCAAGGTGTTCAGCATCGACGGCACCTCCAACCCGGTCCTCGGGCGGATGAGGATGGGCGACGAGTTCCCGCCGACGGTCCCGGCGTACGTCAACGTGTACTTCGCCGTCGACGACTGCGACGTGGCGGTGAAGAAGGCCGGCGACCGCGGCGCGCAGCTCCGTTTCGGCCCGATGACCAGCCCGTTCGGGCGCTTCGCGGCGCTCACCGACCCGCAGGGCGCGAACTTCACGGTCATCGACATGAAGACGACCGAGGGCGGCATGCCGGAACTCAAGGACGCCTAGGCGCTGGGGCGGAGCGGCCACGGGCCGGCGGCGAGCCGGCCCGTGGCCGTCGCGCGCCGCGGCGGCTCAGCTCTTCGGCCGCCAGCCGAGGGCGGGGCCCAGCCGGGTCGCGATGTCGGTGAGGATCTGCACGTAGTCGTCGTGCTCGAAGGTGAACGGCAGCGCGAACGCGACCTCGTCGATCTCCTGGAAGGCGGCGTGGGCGTGCAGTTGCTCGGCGATCTGCGCGGACGTGCCGACGAGGTCGGGCGCGAACAGCAGGCCCGCGGGCCCCTGCGGGGTCGCGGTGCGCGGCAGCCTGGCACGCGCGAACTCCTCGTACTTCGCGCGCTGTCCGGGCGAGGCGCTGTCGGTCGGCACCACGACGAGCCCCTGGGAGACACGGGCGCGGGCGCCGTCGGGGTGGTGGGCGCGGAAGGCCTGGATGTGGGAGAGCTGGATCGCGGCGAAGTCGTGGACCACGCCCGCCTCGTGCTCCGTTCCGGCCGGCGGCCCCTCGGCTTTCACCACGCTGCTGGTCAGGAAGTTCATGCCGTTCTCGCCGGCCCACCGGGCGGACCGCAGGCTCGCGCCGCCGTACCACATGCGGCCGCCCAGCCCGGGCGAGTGCGGCTGGACCCGGTCGGAGAAGACCTCGAAGCCCTCCGCGCCGCGGAACCCGGTGGCCCGCTCCCCGCGGACGTGGTCCAGCAGCCGCCGCACCCGGGCGTGGCTGAAGTCCTCGGTGTCGGCGGTGTCGGGGTACAGCACGTCCTTGACCTGGTCGTAGTGCATCGGCGGGCCCACGCTGACACCCGGGTTGAGGCGCCCGCCGGACAGCACGTCGACGGTCGCGAGGTCCTCGGCCAGCCGCAGCGGGTTCTCCCACCCGAGCGGGATCACCGCGGTGCCGAGCTCGATCCGGCTGGTGCGTTGTGAGGCCGCGGCCAGCACCGCGACCGGCGAGGAGATCCCGTACTGCAGGTGGCGGTGGCGCACCCAGGCGCTGTCGAAGCCGAGCCGCTCGCCGAGCTCGATGACCTCCAGCGTCGACTCGTGCCCTCGGGCGGGGTCCTGCTCGTCGAACAGCCCGATCGTCAGGAACCCCAGCTTGGCCAGCGGCTGCGCACTCGACGGCACGTGACTCCTTCCTCGTCCCCCGACGGCTGCGCCGATTCTGCCAGGTCCCGCTGCCGGGCGCGCGACGTGGCCGGGTCGTCCCGTGCGCGCGGCGCGTCCGGCGCGTCGGGGGGTGCGGGACGCCGCCACGGACGGGAGGATGGACGGGTCCGCGATCGACCCCGTGGGGAGGCGCCCGTGCCGCGCAGCGCACCGGTTGACGGTTTCCGGCTCGCCTTCGACCGCATCGGGTCGGGGCACCCGGTCGTGCTGCTGCACGGCTGGCCCGGCGACCGGACCGACTACCGCGCGATGGTGCCACGGCTCGCGGACACCTGCGACCTGGTCGTCCCCGACCTGCGCGGCTTCGGCGGGTCCGACAAGCACCCGGCCGATCCGGCCGGGCAGTACGACGCGGCGGCCCAGGCCCGGAGCGTGGTCGCGCTGGTCGCCGAACTCGGCCTGGACCGACCGGTGCTGGCCGGCTACGACGTCGGCAGCCGCGTCGCGCAGTCGGTGGCCGGCCGGCATCCCGACCTGGTGCGCGCGCTGGTCGTCGCGCCTCCGCTGCCCGGGATCGGCCGCCGCATCCTGGATCCGGACGCGCAGCAGGAGTTCTGGTACCAGGCGTTCCACCGGCTGGACCTGGCCGAGGCGGTGATCGACGGGAACCCGGCGGCGCTGCGCGCGTACTTGCTCCACTTCTGGTCGCACTGGTCGGGCCCCTCGTTCACGCCCGACGAGGAGACCCTGGCCCACCTCGTGTCGGTCTACGGCACCCCGGGCGCGTTCACCGCGTCCCTCAACTGGTACCGGGCGGGGGCCGGTTCGGTGGCCACCTCGGTCCGCGAGGCGGCACCGGCGCCCGGGGACCGGATCGCCGTCCCGACGACCGTGCTGTGGCCCGAGTTCGACCCGCTGTTCCCGAGGGCCTGGTCGGACCGCGTGGACGACTTCTTCGCCGATGCCACGCTGCAACTCGTCGACGGCGCGGGCCACTTCGCGCCGCGGGAGTACCCGGAGGCGTTCGCGGCGGCGGTCCGCGCGGCCACCGCCGGCCCCGCGTGAAGGCCGCCCCGCCCGCGGGACGCGCTGCGGGCGGGGCGGCGGGAGTCCGGCGCGCAGGGTGCCGCCGGGTGGACTACGTGGTAGTGGTTACTTGATCAGGACGGTCGCGCTCCCGGTGGACGCCGCCAGGTGCGCGCTGCCGTCGTAGGACACCTGGTAGGTGAACGTCCCGGAGCCGCGCGGGCTGTCGGTGACGGTGAACGAGCCGTCAGGGGCCGTGGTGACGTCGGGCAGGGCGGTGGCGGCGGTGCCCCCGCCGGTCCGGGTCACGTGCAGGGTCTGGCCGCCCGCGTAGGGGGCGGTGCCGCCGAGGGAGCCGGTCAGGGTGACCGTGCCGTGGCGGTGCACGGTGGCCGGGCCGGTGACGGTCAGGGTGGCGGCGGTCTGCGCCGGGTTCTGGAGGATGTGCAGGGTCGGGTTGTCGCCATAGACGTCGGTGCTCACGGCGAACAGCGTGGCGTCGTCCGGCGTGACGGCGACGCCGGCCGGGGCGAGGTCGGTGTCGGGGCCGACGGAGTAGGACGCGAGCGCGCTGGGGTTGCCGGGCGCGAAGACGTACACGGAGTCGCCGTAGTAGGAGTCCGACCCGGCGAACACGGTGCCGTCGGCACCGACCGCGACGGCGTCGGGGTAGTTGGTCGAGTCGTACGCCCCGTCGGGGGTGAGGTCGGCGGTCGTGAACAACTGGTGCTGGTAGGGGGCGCCGCAGGCGGTCAGGATGTCCTTCCCGTCCGGGGTGATCGCCAGGTCGCCCAGGTTGCTGCTGACCGAGCTGCCGTCGATCAGCAGCCGGCGCGCGTGCAGGCTGACGCTGCTGCCGGACACGTCGTAGCTGGCCAACTCGGCCGGGCTCTGGCCGGGTTCGCCCGCCACCAGCTCGCCGCCGGGGGTGGCTGCGAGGATCGGGGCGCCGTACCAGTTGTCGCCGGTCGCCTTGAGGGTGACCGCGGCCGGGGTCGCGGCCGGGTCGATGGAGCCGATCCCGCCGAAGGGGGCGGTACCGGTGTAGCCGAACCACACCTTGCCGGCGCTCCATGCCACCGACTGCGGGTCGGTGCCGGTACCGGTGGCGTACCGGTCGGTCTCGGTGAGCGTGCTGGTGCTGATCGCGGACACGGCGTCGGTGCTGCCGAGCGCGGCGTACACCGTGCTGCCGTCGGGCGACAGCGCGAGGCCGTCGGCGCCGGTCTCGCCCGGGACGGTGGCGACGGTGCTGCCGGAGTAGTCCGTCACGAGGATTCCGGTGGATCCGGCGCCGCCGCTGAAGAAGACGTGCTGGTGGGCCGGGTCGACGAGCATGTGCGCGTAGTGCGCCATCGGCAGCGGCACCGCGCCGGACGCGGCTCCTGCCGTGGCGGCCGGGAGTACGGCCGAGGCGAGCCCGGCTGCCAGCACCGTCGCCGCGGCCTGGGAGATGCGCTTGTAACTCATGGGACTCCTGTCGTGAAAAGGAGTGATGAGCGCTCTGAGGTGAGCGCGTGAAGATTGGAACACGCCCCACTGACAGTCGAGTTGACTGCTCTCGCGGAACGGCGGACTCCGTTCGGCGCGGCTTCGGCACAGGTCAGGCACGGGTCCGGCGGAGGCCGGGCACGCTGCCTCGCGGGCCCGGAACCGCCCGGTGGGGCCGTCGTCCGCTGTTCGGGCAACGGTGCGGCAATGTTCAGCCCCCGGACTCCGCACGCCGCGGTCGCCGCGGGGAGATCCGGGCCAGGTCCCCTGCTTCCCCCACAGCGAAGGTCAAGGTACTGGTGTGCGCAGCCTGATGTCGTCGAAGACGGACACCGAGCGGAACGCGGAGCACATGGAGCACGTGGAGCACGCAGCGAACGGGCGGCCCGCGCGGCGGGCACGGCGGATGCGGCTGCCCGCGCTCGCCGCCGCCCTCGGCGCGGTGGCCCTGGTGATGGCCCTGCCCACCAGCGCGAACGCCGACGTGCTGACCCTGCTGCCGCAGAACGCCGACGGCCTCGAACAGAGCTTCTCCCCGGCCTACGACTACGACACGGACGGCTGCTACGCCACCGCCGCGATCGGCGCCGACGGCACCCTCAACCCGGGCCTGCCGCTGGGCGGGGACGTCAACGGCCACTGCCACGACATGGCCCAGCTGACGAACGCCAACACCTACTCGCGCGAGAAGTGCAACAACGGCTGGTGCGCGGTGGTGTACGCCAGCTACTTCGAGAAGGACCAGGCCACGCTCGGCCCGGCCGCCATCGGCCACACCCACGACTGGGAGCACGTCGTGGTGTGGATCGCCGACAACCAGGTCCAGTACGTGTCGGTCTCGCAGCACAGCGGTTACCAGGTGGCCGCCAGTTCCTCGGTGCGCTTCGACGGGACCCACCCGAAGGTCGTCTACAACAAGGACGGCGTCTCGACGCACGACTTCCGCTTCGCCAACACCAACGACGAGCCCCCGGAGAACGCCACCGGCGGCTGGTTCTACCCGCGGCTGGTCGGCTGGGAGGGCTACCCGCCCGGATTCCGCGACAAGCTGATGAACGCGGACTTCGGCGAGGCCACCATCAAGATCAACGACGCCAACTTCGACTACGCGCTCGCCCACTCCATGCCGTCGGGAATCCCCTTCGATCCGAACGCCTGAGCCGGCCACAGCGGACGCGTGCGGGGGTGCGCACGGCCCGATCACCGGGGTGCGCGCCCCCGATCGCCGGAGGGTGCGCGGCCCGTTTTCCGGGGGCCGCATCCCCGATTGCCGGGGCCCTCGGGCGGGCGCATCCTGGAGGCATGGCGTTCGAGGCCGCCCGCGCGGGGGACCCGAGCGGTTGGGCGGTGAGCGAGCCGGGCCCGATCGCCACGGAACCGCTGCGCCGGATCCGCCGGGAGGTACCGGCGCCCGGGCCCGGCGAGGTGGGGGTGCGGATCGAGGCGTGCGGCGTCTGCCGTACGGACCTGCACCTGGCCGAGGGCGACCTGCCGCCGCACCGGCCGCTGACCGTCCCCGGCCACGAGATCGTCGGCCGGGTCACCGCCACCGGGCCGGGGGCGAGCCGTTTCGCCCCCGGCGACCGGGTGGGCGGGGCCTGGCTGCGCGGCACCTGCGGGGTCTGCCGCTACTGCCGCGCCGGACACGAGAACCTCTGCCCGTCGTCGGTCTACACCGGCTGGGACGCCGACGGCGGCTTCGCCGAGGCCACGGTGCTGCCCGAGGCGTTCGCGTACCCGCTGCCCGGCGACGCCGACCCGGCGCAGCTGGCGCCGCTGCTGTGCGCGGGCATCATCGGCTTCCGCGCGCTGCGGCGCAGCGCGCTCCCGCCCGGCGGCCGGCTGGGACTGTACGGTTTCGGCGCCTCCGCGCACCTCGCCGCGCAGGTCGCCCTCGCGGAGGGCGCGACCGTGCACGTGCTGACCCGGTCCGCGCGGGCTCGCGAACTGGCCCTGGAACTGGGCGCGTCGTCCGCCCGCGACGCCTACGACGCACCGCCCCAGCCGCTGGACTCGGCGATCCTGTTCGCGCCGGTCGGCGACCTGGTGCCGGTGGGCCTGGCCGCCCTGGACCGCGGCGGCACCCTCGCCATCGCCGGCATCCACCTGTCCGACATCCCCGCGCTGAACTACGAGCGGTCCCTGTTCCAGGAGCGCGACCTGCGCAGCGTCACCTCCAACACCCGCGCGGACGGGCGGGACTTCCTCGCGACCGCGCAGCGCGCCGGCATCCGCGCCACCGTCACCCGCTACCCCCTCGACCAGGCCGACCGGGCGCTGGCCGACCTGGCCGCGGACCGGGTCAACGGTGCCGCCGTCCTGATCCCGGACAACCCGTCGGACGCCGACGGGAGTTGACGCCGGACCCCGCCAACCGCCCCCGGAGACGGCCCTGCTGTCCTGCCGCCGCCGCGCGGCCGTGTCGCCGACGGACGGCTGCCGTGCGGTATACGCCCAGGCCCGGAGGCTGCTCCGGGCTCGACGGATGCCGCGGGGGCCCGGGAGTTGGCGCGCGTAGACCGCTGCCACCTGCGCTTTCACCGCGTGCATACCGGGCGTGCGGCGGCGGTTCCTAGCGTTCCTGGTGTCGGGTGCAGCGGTTGCCCCGGCGGACACCAGGAACGAGAGGAGAGCACTGTGACCGAGCAGAACACCGCGCCCGAGCCCGAGAACCCCGAGGTCGAGGCGCACGCCGCCGAAGAGGTGCTGGGCCTGCAGAAGATCAGCATCGACGAGGAGGCGCGGGCCGGGCTCGTCGCCATGAGCTGCAGTTCCTGCGTCGGCTCCATCTGCTGATTTCCGCGGGGAACCGCGTCGGCCGGGCCGGCCGTGCACCGACCGGCCCGGCCGACGCGTGGATCCGGCCGCCGGGCCATGACCACGAGAGGGGAGAGCCGGCATGCAGATGCCGTGGGAAGTGGTGCTGCCGTACCTGGCGCACCATCCGCGCTGGTTCGAGAACGTCACCCGGCGCCAGCCGGGCAGTGCGCATCTGCGGGAGTACCGCGCCGCGATGCCCGGCGACTGGCGGCTGCGTCGGCACGGCTACTGGCTGATCGCGGATCCGCCGGGCATGCCGGAGATCGGCCAGGGCTGGAAGCTGCACGTGTCGGCCACCTCGCGGACCAGCGCCGAGACGCTGCGCCGCTGCCTTCCGGTGCTGCGCGAGGCCGGGGTGCGGTTCAAGTTCCTGATGGACCCGGCCGCGGTGAACGAGGCCAACGGCAAGACCTACGCGCGGGCGTCCAGCGGCAAGTTCATCGCCGTCTACCCCGAGGATCTGCCCCGGTTCCACGCGGTCGCGAAGGCGTTGACCGAGGCGACGGACGGCCTCGACGGGCCGTACGTCCTCTCCGACCGCCGCTACCCGGGCTCACGGGTCGTCCACTACCGGTACGGCGGGTTCACCAGCCGCTTCGAGCTGCTGCCGACCGGACTGCGGGACCTGCTGATCGAGGCGCCGGACGGAAGCCTGGTCGCGGACGAGCGCACCCCGTACTGGAGCGCCCCGCACTGGGCGGGCGATCCCTTCGCGCACGCCGTACGGTCCCCCGCGGTGCCCCCGGCGACGAGTACGGTGGCCGATCCTGCTGCGGACCCGGCCACGGAGCCGGAGCAGGCCGCACCGGCCGGGGAGCCCGACCCGGCGCCCCTGCTCGACGGCCGGTTCCGCGCGGACAAGGCGCTGCTGTTCAGCAACCGGGGCGGGATCTACCGCGGCACCGACATCCGGACCGGCGCCGAGGTGGTGCTGCGCGAGGCGCGCCCGGGCGTGGAGGTCGGTCCGCAGCGGATCGACGCGGTGCCGTTGCTCCGGCACGAGTACAACCTGCTCACCGAGCTGGCCGGCACCGGGTTCTTCGTCCGGCCGGTGGCGTACTTCACCCAGTGGGAACACGCCTTCCTGGTCGAGGAGTTCGTCGACGGCGACCACATCGGCAGGCTGAGCACCAGTCAGAACCCGCTGTACGGGCTCGACATGACCCCGGAGCGGCTGGCGGCGTACTACCAGCGGCTGCAGGGCCTGTGGCTGCAGATCGCGGACGCCATCGCGGCGTGCCACGAGCGGGGCATCGTGCTCGGCGACCTGTCGGCGACCAACATCATGGTGACCGAGGACGACCGGATCCGCATCATCGACCTGGAGTCGGCCTTCCACGAGGGCGTCGACCGCGGCGCCGGCCTCAGCACCCCGGGCCTGGTCACCCTGCGGGCCCGCGCGGCCGGCTGCGGCGACCGGCGCACCGACTACTACGCGCTGGGCGGCCTGCTGCTGAGCTGCGTGCTGGCCTGCCAGCAGAGCGACGTGGTCGACCACGCCATCCCCTTGCGGCTGCTCGCGGAGGTGGCCGCCGACCTCGCCCTGCCCGCCGAACTGGTGGAGCTGATCACCGACCTCTACGACGAGGAGGCGGCGCTCCCCGACCCGGCCGAACTGCGCGCCCGGATCGCCGCGTTGCCGTTCGGCCGCGCCTGGCGGCAGCCGCCGCCGCTGGCCCGCCCCGCGCCGTCCGACCCGGAGCGCGGCGCCGACCTGCGCCGCCGGGTCCGTGACGTCCTCGACGGCGTGGCCGACTTCCTCGTCGGCGCCGCCGACCCCACCCGCGAGGACCGCCTCTTCCCGGCCGACCTGCTGGTCTTCGAGACCAACCCGCTCTCGCTCGCCTACGGCGCCTACGGCTGCCTGTACGCGCTGCACCTGGTGCGGGGCCGGGTCCCCGACGAGTTGCTGGGCTGGGCGCTGCGCCGCGACACCGGCCACGAGACGCTGCCGCCCGGGCTGTACTACGGCTCGGCGGGCGCGGCGTGGGCGCTGTCCGCGCTGGGCCACCGCGAGCAGGCGGTGGCGCTGCTGCGGGACGCGGCCGGCCACCCGCTGCTGGAGGCCGAACCGGGTGTGACCGGCGGGATGGCCGGGCACGGCATGGCCTGCCTGCGGCTGTGGCGGGACAGCGGGCTGCCCGAGTTCCTGGACCGGGCCCGCGCCATCGGCGCCCGGCTGGCCGAGACCGCCGAGCGCGACGGCGTGCACGCGCACTGGCGTGCCGCGGACGGGCGGATACCGGTGGGGTACGGCGACGGGGCCTCGGGGGTGGCGATGTTCCTGCTCGCCCTGCACGCGGCCACCGGTGCGCCCGAACCCCTCGAACTCGGCCGGGCCGCCCTGGAGTTCGACCTGTCGTGCGCCGAGTACTCCCCGCACGGGCTGCTCTGCTTCCCCGCCTCCGCCGGGAAGGAGGGGCCGGCCTCCGTCCTGCGCCACTACTGGGACGAGGGCACCGCGGGGGTCCTCACCACCCTGCTGCGCTACGCCGCGGTGACCGGTGACGAGCAGCTGCGCAAGCAGGTCGACCGCCTGCTGCCGGACGTGCGCCGCAAGTACACCGCGTTCCCGCAGCTCTTCCACGGGATCAGCGGCATCGCCAACGCCCTGCTGGACGCCTACGAGTTCCTCGGCGATCCCGAGCTGCTGGGCGACGCCGAGCGGGCCGCGGAGGCGGTGCTGTGCAGCGCCGTGCGCCGCCCTGAGGGCGTGGTCTTCCCCGGTGAGCAGACACTGCGGGAGAGTGCCGACCTGGCCACCGGGTCGGCGGGCATCGCCCTGTTCCTGCTGCGGCTGGAGCGGACCGCGCCGGGCGCACGCACCAACGCCAACTTCCTGCTGGACGACCTGCTCCGGGACCTCCCCGACCGCCTGCTCGGCGGGCGGGCCGGCCGCAGCTCCGACCGCGGGTCATCCGGCGGGACCGGCGGCGGGCCGGCGGACGCCGATGCGGGGGCCACCACGGGGGCCGCTGCGGGGGCCGTCTTGGCGGCCGGGCCCGCGGACCGCCCGGGCGGCGGCACGTGACCACCGCGACGCGGCCCACCGTGGCCGGACAGCCGCGGCTGGGCCACAACCGCGGGTTCCGGCTGCTGTGGATCGGCCAGGCGCTGTCCGGCTTCGGCTCCGAGATGTCCTTCGTGGCGCTGCCGCTGGTGCTGCTGTCCCTGGGGCGTTCCGCCACGACCGTGTCGGTGGTCGGCAGCGCCTCGCTGGTGGCGGGGATGGTGGCCCGGGTGCCCGCCGGGTACGCGGGCGACCGCTACGGGCAGCGCCGCCTCATGCTCGGCTGCGACCTGGTGCGCCTGCTGGCGATCGGGGCGGTGACGCTGTGCGTGCTGGCGCGCGCCGTGCCGCTGCCGCTGGCCGTCGGCGCGGTGGCGGTGTCGGCCGCCGCCTCCGAGGTGTTCCAGCCCGCCCAGCAGAAGGTGGTCCGGCGGATCGTCGGCCGCGAGCAGATCGCCACGGCGCTGTCGCTGAACCAGGCCAGGGCCTACGCCGCCGGGATCGTCGCGCCCGCCGTGGCCGGGCTGCTGCTGGGTGTGGGACGGGCGCTGCCCTTCGCCGTGGACACGCTCACCTTCGCGGTGTCCGCGCTGTGCGTGGCCGCGGCGGTCGGCCGCGCGCCGTCCGCTGCGGGCCGGTCCGGCCCGGCCGGCGCCGCGCGGAAAGGGGCGCCCCGCGACCCAGAGGACCGGTTGTGGCGCCAACTCACCCTGGGCTGGCGGTATCTCGCCCGCGACCGCTTCCTGCGCCGGTCGTCCGTCTACTTCGGCTGTGTCAACCTCGCCTACGCCACGCTCGGTTACCTCCTGCTGATCGGGCTGGGCCGGCAGCCGGGCGGGGCCGCCGCCGCGGGCTGGGCGATGAGCACCGCGGCGGTCGCGGGGCTGCTCGGGTCGCTGGCCGTCCCCCAGGTGCGGCGCCGCGTGCCGCTGCCGGTGATCCTCACCGCGGGCCCCGCGCTCGCCGCCGCCCTGCTGCTCTGCGCCGCGCTCACCGGCAGTCCCGTCGCGCTCGCGGCCGGGTTCTCCGCGCTGTGCCTGCTCACCCCCGTCGTGGGCGCGGTCATCGGCACCGTGATGGCGACCTCGGTTCCCGAGGAGGTCTACGGGAGGGTGATCACCGCCAACAACTTCACCGCCCAACTGCTGCAACCACTCGGTCCGTTGGCGTGCGGGCTGCTGCTCGCGCGCTGCTCGGGCACCACCGCGGACGCCGTCCTCGCGGCGGCGTTCGGGCTGCTGGCCGTCGCCGCGCTCACCCTGCCGGCACCGGCGCAGCGGGCGGCCCCGCGACCGGCCGACGCCGCCACCACCGGCCCGGCCGCCACCCGGCCCGGGCCCGCCACCGACCCGGAGTGACCCATGACGCCTTCCCCAGGAGCCTCGCCCGCCGAACGGCCGGGACCGGCCCCCGCCCCCGCCCCCTCCCCGACCGGCTCCGCGCCCGCGCCCGCTTTCGCGTCCGGGCCCGCCGACCGCCCCGCGCCGCCACCGGTGCCGCTGTCCGTCCTGGACCTCGGCGCCCACCTCCCGGGCGCCCCGGCCGAGCAGGCGGTCCTGGACATCGTGGAGACCGCGCGGACCGCCGACGCGTGCGGCTACCACCGCTTCTGGGTCGCCGAGCACCACGCCTCGCCCGTCACCGCGAGCAGTTCCCCCGCGGTGCTGATCGCCACCATCGCCGCGCGCACCCGCCACATCCGGGTCGGCTCGGGCGGGGTGATGCTGCCCAACCACGCGCCCCTGACCGTGGCCGAGCAGTTCGCCACGCTCCAGGCCCTCCATCCGGGCCGGATCGACCTGGGCCTGGGCCGCTTCTCCGGGGGCACCGCGGCCACCCACGACCTGCTGATGGCGGCGCTGCGGCGCGGCCCGGACGCCGCGGCGGAGTTCCCCGCGCTGGTCGACGAGTTGCTGGGCTTCCTGCACCACGCCGGGCCGCCCGCGCACCGCTTCCATGCCCTCGACCTGGCACCGCACCCGGCCGGCCCGCCCGAGGTGCACATCCTCGGCGCGAGCGGGAACGGCGCCCGGCTCGCCGCCGAGCGCTCGCTCCCGTTCGTCCATGGTCACCACCTCGGGCGCTCCAAGTGCCGCCCGGACGCGGTGGACCACTACCGCGCGGCCTGGACGCCGGGGGCGACAGGCGCCGCCCCCCGGGTGATCGTCGCGGTCAACACGGTGTGCGCGCCGACCGATGAGGAGGCCGAGCTGCGGGCGGTGCGCGCCGCCGCGTACGCGGTCCGCCGCCGGGCGGCTGCCGCCGCGGACGCGCCGCTCGACCCGGCCCGCGAGGACGCGCTCGCCCGCGAGCTCGTCGCGGAGGAGCAGGTGGTGCACGGAGCGCCCGCCGCGGTGTCGGCCCGGCTGGCGGCCCTGGCCGCCGACCTGGGCGCGGACGAGGTCATGCTGGTCCCCTACGAGCTCACCGGCGCCGACCGCGGCCGCACCCTGCGCCTGCTGGCCGGCGCGTCACCGCAGCGGGACGTGCCGCCGCAGACACGGTCGGGCCGGGTGCCGGGCCACCCGCGGCCGGGCGGATCGCAGGACGAACCCCCGCACGCAGAAGTTTCGTTGAGCACGGCGTCAGCCGCCGGGGTGACCAACTGAGGTGAACTCATGTGAGAGGAATCTTGCCCTCCATCAGCTGATATGAATTAATGGTGCCTGCCCGATCGTGCCCGTCCTCCCCCATCGGAAGCGGTTGGTCGATGACTCCCACCCCGCCGGCACCCCTGCTCGAATGTCGCGCCTTCGGTGAACTCACCGTGCTGGCCGGCCGTGCACCCGTCGTGCTCGGCGGCCCCAAGCAGCGGTTACTGCTGGCGGTGCTGATGTGCCACGCCAACTCCCCGGTGCGTACGGACGAGTTGATCGAGGCGCTGTGGAGCGGCCGCCCGCCGCGCACCGCCCGCAAGAACCTCCAGGCGTACGTCTCTCGGTTGCGGAAGGTGTTCGGGGAGCGGCTGGAGCACAGTCCCGGCGGCTACCGGCTGCGGCTGGACGCCGCCACCTCGGACCTGCTGCGCTTCGAGCAACTCGCCCGCGCGGGGCGGCAGTCGGCACGCGAAGGCAGCACTGGCAGCGGCACCGGCACCGGCACCGCTGTCGAGTTGCTCGACCGGGCGCTGGGGGTGTGGCAGGGCCCGCCGCTGGCGGAGTTCGCCGGGACGCCGGCCGTCTCGGACACCGCCGACCGGCTGCAGGAGTTGTACCTGTCCGCGCTGGAGGACTGGGCGGAGCTGGCGATCGAGGCGGGCCGGCCGGCGCCGGTGCTGGCCCGGCTGGAGGACCACGTCCACGCCTACGTCCTCCGGGAGCGGCTGGCGGCGGCGTGGATGCGGGCCCTGGCACTGGCCGGCCGGCCCAGCGAGGCACTGGCCCACTTCGGTTTCGTCCGGCAGGCGCTCGCACGGGAGTTGGGGGTGCCGCCCGGCTCGACGCTGTCCCGGCTGCACACCCGCCTGCTGCGCGGCGAACCGGTCGGCCCGCCGCCCGGTCCCGCCTTCCGCCCGGTGGGCAACCAACTGCCCCGGGACATCCCCGACTTCGTCGGGCGCGCCGCAGAGGTGCACCGGCTGGTCGCGCAGGTCGGCGGCGCCGACCACGGCGTGGTGGTGGTCTCCGGTCCGGTCGGGTCCGGCAAGTCCGCGCTGGCGGTGCACTCCGCCCACGTGCTCGCCGACCGTTTCCCCGACGGCGGCCTGGTGGTCGAGCTGGGCGCCCGCCCGCTCGACGAGGTGCTGGCCGACCTGCTGGGCGTGGTGGGGCTGACCGCCTCCGCCGCCCGCGGCGCGTACTCCACCGCGCGGGCGCTCGCGCAGTGGCGGGCCTGGGTCTCGGCCCGCCGGCTGCTGGTCATCCTCGACGACGCGGCCGGCGAGGACGTCATCCGCGCCCTGCTGCCGGGCACCGGGGCCAGCGGGGTCATCGTGACCAGTCGCAGCAGGCTGTCGGGCGTCGAGGGCGTCCTGCGGGTGGACCTGCCCCCGCTCGACGAGGCCGAGGGCGTCGAACTGCTGGGCCGCATCATCGGTGTCGGCCGGGTGATGGCCGACCCGGAGTCGGCCCGGCGGCTGGTCGGCTGCTGCGAGGGCGCGCCGCTGGCGGTGCGGATCGCCGGGGCCAAGCTCAACGTGCTGCGGCACGTACGGCTGCACGACTACGCCGACCGGATGTGCCGGGCGCCGCGCCTGCTGGACGAGATGGCCGTCGGGGACCTGGCCCTCCGCGACCGCTACGAGACCTTCCACCGCGGGCTGACGCCGCGTCAGCGCGAGGCATACCGCCGACTGGTGACCCTCTCGCCTCCCTTCGAGCACGGCCAGGTGATCGCCGCCCTCGCCGACTCCCCGCACACCGCGCAGCTCGCCCTGGAGTCGCTGGTCGAGTGCAACCTGCTGGACGTTCCCGACGGCGAGGTCAGCGCGCACTGCACCGCCTACCGGATGTCGTCGTTCGCGTACCGCTTCGGCCGCGAACGCACCACCGCGGCGGCCGGCCCGCCCCCGTGACGGATCGCCCGCGGGCGGCCCCGGGACCGCCCGGGCCGTCCACGCCGCCCGGGTGGCCACGCCGCCCGCCGGGCCTGGCTCACTTCGCCCGCTGCCGCAAGAAGCGGCGGAACTCCTCGACCAGCGTCTCCTCGTCCGCCACCGGGGTCTCGCGGGCCACGCGGGCCGCCTGCTCGGCGTGGTCCGCGGCCACCCGCAGGGCGATCGCCGCCTGGTGGGCGAAGAGCGTGAGCAGGTCGAGGTCGGCGAGGTCCGCCCGCGCCCGCGGCGAGGGGTCCAGCACCTCCAGCACGCCGAGCACCCGGCCCCGCGAGACCAGCGGCGCCGCCATCAGGGTCCGCGGCACGTAGCTGGTGGCCGCGGCGAACTCCCGGTCGAAGACGGGGGTGGTGGCCAGGTCGTCGACGACCATCGCCTCGCCCGAGGCCGCCACCCAGCCAGCGATGCCGCGGTCGGCCGGCAGCCGGGTGCCGACGAGGAAGTCCTCGCCCGCCCCCGACACCGCCTGGAACACCAGCGCGCCGTCGGAGTCGTCGAGCAGGAAGACCGAGCCGGCGGCGGCACCGAAGATGGCCCGCGCGACATCGACCACGGACTGGAGCAGGAGACGGACGGCTCCGTCGGGTGCCGGTTCCTCACCGGAGGGGGTATCGAGCGGCACGGCGAACCTCACTCCCCTGAACGGACGTTGGCGGCGGTCAGATACAGCACGGTCTTCAACTCGAAGACCGTCAGCCGCGGATGCTTGGCCAGGATCAGCGCGCACAGCCCGGCGATCCGCGGGGTGGCGAAGCTGTTCCCGGTGGTGCGGGTGACGCTGTGGTCGCGCCAGGCCACCCGCACGTCCTGGCCCTTCGCGAAGAACTCCACCGGCGGGCGCGGGTTGTACAGGTGCAGGTCCGGGTCGTCCTCCTGGTGGCTGCCCACCGACACCACCGAACTGAACCGCCAAGGGAAGCTGACCACGGGCGAGTTGTGCGCCGAGGCGACGATGGCCGTGCGCCGGAAGTACGCCTCGTCGGCCAGCTCGTGCAGCCGCTGGGCACACTGCGCCTTCGTGGTCGACAGGCTCATGTTGATCACGTCGAAGCCCTGCTCGACAGCCCATTCCAGCCCCGTGAGCAGGAAGTCCGCGGTGCCGCTGGCGCCGTCGCCCAGCACCCGCACGCTGTGCAGCTCGCAGTCGGGTGCCACCTCGCGGATGATCCCCGCGCACGCCGTGCCGTGGCCGAAGAGGTCCGCGCCCTCGATCGGCTCCACCCGCGGGCCGTCCGGTCCGCGCACCACCGCGTGCGAGGCCGCCAGCGGCGCCACCATCGGGTGGTCGGGCTGGACCCCGCTGTCCACCACGCAGACCCGCGCACCGGCCCCGGTCGATCCGCCCCATGCCCACTGGGGGGTGACCCGGTCCAGCCCCGCCGCGGCGACCTGGATGTCCTCCGGCCGCCGATCGCGCAGCCCCCAGCTCAGCGTGCTGTCCATGGCTCCCCCCGCTCCTGAGGCCCGCGCTCCCGCTCCCGCTCGGCCTCCCGCAGCTCCAACTTCCCTTCCAGCGGCGGACGCACCGGAGCCGGAGCGGCGCCGGCCAGCGCCCGCGCCGTCCGCACCCCGACCACGTGCCCCTTGCGCCGGAACCACTCCCCCGCGCGGCCGGCCGCCGCTGCGGCCAGGTCCGGCCGGCCGGCCGACCGGCAGACCCGGGCCAGGTCCAGTTCCGCGGTCGCGCGGGTGAGCGGCGAGTCGGTCCCGGCGGCGGCCGTGACCGCCCGGTGGGCCAGCCGCAGGGCGGCTAGGTGCCGTCCCGCCGCCGCCTCCGCCAGGGCGCGCACCCCCATCAGATCGGCCACGTCCCCGGGCGAGGACGCCTCGTCGATCCCGGCCGGATCCGGCTCCTGCGGCAGGCCCAGGTCGAGCCGTACCCGGGCCAGTTCGCGGGACGCGGCGGCCAGCAGCCCCGGATGCCCGACCTCGCGGCAGCGCAGGACAGCCTCCTCCAGCAGCGCGTGCGCCTCCTGCCGCCGCCCCGCGAGTACCTCCACGCCCGCGCGGAACAGCGGCGCGAAGCCGTCGGCCTCCGCGTAGCCGAGACCCGCCGCGAACCGGTCGGCGGTCGCCAGGCAGCTCCTGGCCCGCTCGAAGTCGCCTCGCAGCGCGTGCAGGTTGGCCAGCGGGTACGTCACGGTGACCATCGCCGCCGCGTGCTCCGCGCCGTACGCCTCCAGCAGGGTGCGGCAGCGTGCCACCGCCTCCGCGGCCGGCGCCGGTCCCTGCCACAGCGAGACCGCGAGGGCCCCCAGCGCCTGGGCCAGTTCGGGTGCCGCCCCGGCGGCCACCGCGTGCCGGAGAGCGGCGTCCAGCAGGGCGTCGGCCGCGCGGTACCGGCCGCGTACCTGCTGCCACTGGCCCAGGCGGACATGGGCGCGGGCCAGCCCCAGGCGGTCGCCCGCCGCCTCGAAGACGGGCAGCCCCTCGCGGGCCGCCACCGCGACCGCGCCCAGCCCGCTGTCGGCCCCCAGCAGGGCCAGTTGGAGCCGCGCGTGCGCGCGGGCCCGCACGTCGCCCGCCGACTCCGCCGCGGCCAGCACCTCTTGGAGCAGGTCGCCGCCCTCAGCGGGCCGGCCGAGGCCGAGCAGCGTCTCGCCCAGCCCCTGCGCGGTGGTGGTCCACCACGGGTCGTCCGCCGTGGAGCAGTCGAGCGCGCGGGTGTGCAGTTCCTGCGACCAGTGCAGGTCCGCCCGGGACAGCGCGGCCCGCCCGGCATCGGTCAGCGCGCGGGCCGCGTCCCGGCGCAGGCGTTCGGTGTGCTCGTCGCGGAAGCCGAGCCCGCCGCGGTGCCGGTAGGCCTGCTCGAAGTGATGGGCGGCGCCCGCCACCGGGGTGCCCGGGTCCCGCGCCACCCGCTCGTGCCACGTGGAGCGGCGCCGCTTGCTGATGGCCTGGTACGCCACCTCGCGCACCAGCCCGCTGCGGAACCGGTAGCCCGCCGGTGGCCCCGCGACGCGTTCCAGCAGCCCGTCACGCAGCAGTGCGGCGACCGCGCCCGGCCCGGCCGTGCCCGCGGCGTCCGGCCCGCCGTCCAGCAGCGACCGGATGCCCTCCACCGCGAACTGCCGGCCCAGCACGGCGCAGGCGTCCAGCACGGTGCGCTCGTCGGCACCGAGCGCGTCGATCCGCGCGGTCAGCACCGCGGTGACCGTCGCCGGCAGTTCCCCGGGGTCGGCCGCGGTACCGGGCCCCGCGCCGGTGGCGGTCCCCTCACGGATCATGGCGAGCAACTGCTCCAGGTAGAGCGGGTTCCCCTCGGCGCGCTCGACCACCGCCGCCCGCCGCGCCGGGTCCACGGGCCGGTCGGCCGTGAGGGCGGCGGCCAGCCGGCCGGCGTCCGCCGGGGAGAGCGGCGCCAGCGGCAGGGCGAGGTGGTACGGCGAGGCGGCGGCCCGCTCCCCGTCGGTGGCCGGGGCCGGGCGCCACCCCGGCCCCGGCGGCTCGGACGGCTCCGTCTCCCGTGCGGCGGGCGGGTGTTTGACCTCCGACCGGGAGGGACCGGCGGTGCGGCCCGGAGGCACGGGTACGGGTACGGGCGCGCCCGCGGGCACCGCGCCGCCGGTCTCCGCGCGTGCCGCGCCCACCAGCAGCATCCGCTCCCTCGCGAGCGCGGCGGTGAGCCCGGCCAGGGTCTCGTGCAGCAGCGGCCGGGCCCACTGGAGGTCGTCCAGCACCAGCACCACGGGACGCGCGCGGGCGAGGTCGGCCAGCGCGGTGGCCAGGGCCGACCGGGTGCCCTCCACCGACGGGTACGGGGTGCCGCCGGACAGCAGCCCGGCCCGCAGCACCTGCCACGCGGGGGCGGCCGGGCCGTCATCGGGCGCCAGGCCGTCCCGCTCCGCCCGCGCGCGCAGCCCGCGGACGGCCGCGCCGAGCGGCGCGAGGCTGGCCTCGTCCCGGTACGGGTGGCAGCTGCCGGTCCCGATCAGGGCGCCCGCGGGGAGCGCGGCGAGGTGGCGCCGCAGCAGCCGGGTCTTGCCGACCCCCGCCTCCCCGCTGACCAGGATCGACCGGCTGCCGTCCCCCCGGCACACGTGCGCCCACAGCCCGGCCAGCGCGGCCGACTCCCGTTCCCGGCCGACGAAGGGCGAGTCGAACCGCCGGGCCTGCTGCGGCTGCCGGCCGGGCAGCGCGAGCAGCCGGTAGGCGGTGACCGGCTCGCGCTTGCCCTTCAGCTCCAGCGGGCCGACCGGCTCCACCCGGGCCGCCGCCCCGAGCAGCGCGCGGGTGGTCGGGCCGAGCAGGATCCCGCCCGGCGCCGCGTGCTGCTCCAGCCGCGCGGCGACGTTGACCACCTCGCCCGAGACCATCGTGTCCCGCCGGGTGTCCCCCGCTTCGGCCACCACCTCCCCGGTGTTCAGGCCGATCCGCACCGCCAGCCGGCAGCCGAGGCCGTCCGCCAGCTCGGCGTTGAGCCGGTCCAGCGCGGCCATCATGCCGAGCGCGGCGCTCGCCGCCCGGTGGGCGTCGTCCTCATGGACCGCCGGCACCCCGAACACCGCCATCACGGCGTCGCCGACGAACTTCTCCACGGTGCCGCCGCACGCCTCGACCTGCTCCCGCATCGCGTCGAAGTAGCGCAGCACCACCATCCGCAGGGCCTCCGGCTCCAGCACCCCGGACAGTTCGGTGGAGCCGACCAGGTCGCAGAACAGCGCGGTGACGACCTTGCGTTGCTCGTACATCCCGTGCCCACCCCGTTCGCCCGCCGATGCCCGGATACCGCCGGCCCCGCTCAGAACAGCGCCGCTCCCGCGACGGCCGCGTGCGCCTGGACCTCCGGCTCGACCGCGTCCAGGCGGGCCTTGATGTCCAGCACCAGCTCCAGTTCGTGCGCGGACAGGGCGGCGAAGACCGCGCACTGGTCGGCGGTGAAGGTGTCCACCGGGAAGCCGGCGTCGCGCAGGGCGCGCAGGTTGTCCTCGTGGTGCGTGGTGCGTTCGGCGGTCATGCCGGTTCCCCTCCCGTGAGTTCGGTGGCGTGCGGGGCCCGCGGGGGGCCGGCGGCGCGCGCCGGTCCCGCGGTGTCCTCCGTGAGGTCCGTGTCATCGGCGCCGGGTCGACCCGGATCGTCCGCCAGGCCGTCGTACAGGTCCAGCAGCGCACGGACGGTGTGCAGCGCGCTCACCCGCACCGCGCGCCGCCGCGCCGGGTCCAGGCCGAGCCCGTCCAGCAGCGCGTGGACCTCGGCGCTGTGCCCGGGGTCCGCGTCGGCGTGGTGCCGCAGGGTGCGGAACGCCGCGCCCGGCAGGCCGGTGCGCGATGCCAGCAGGGCGGCCAGCCGGGGATCGGGCGCGTTGCCTTCGAGCACCGCGATGTAACCGAGCAGGCAGGCCGGATGGCTGTGCTGGATCCAGTAGTACTGCGGCCCCACCAGACGGGCCACCGCCGGCGAACCCGCCCCCGACAGGGCCTGGTCGTACGGCAGTCCGGCCGCCGCCATGTCCGCCAGCAGCCAGTCGTCGTGGTGCTGCTCCCGCACGATGTGCCGGGCGAGTCCGTCGGCCAGGCGGCGCGCCGCCGCGTCGCCGGGGCCGGCCCGCTCGCACTGCGCGGCGGCCAGCACCATCAGCGGGACCGAGGCACGGATGACGGCGTGCATGGCGACGAGGTAGCGCAGGTAGCGCCCGCGCAGGCCGGCCGGCCGCCACAACCGCGCCGCGCCGCGCCGCAGCGCGGGTTCCACCAGGTCGAGCGTCGCGCGGAGTTCGCGTCCCGCGCCGCCGTGTCCCGGTGCCGCGATGCCCGGGTGCGAGGCCGTATCCGCCTCGGCAGCACGCGCCGCCGTACCCACGTCCGCATCAGGCGCCGCCGTACCCGCGTCCACGGAGCCGGTCGCCCGGCCGGGAGCCGCGCTCACGCCCCGGCCTCCCCCGTGCCGCCACGGTGCGGGCCGTCCGGACGAACCGGTCCGGCTCCCGCTCCGGTCGACTCGCCACCGGGGTGAACAGATCGATCCTCCGGCGGAGTTGTCTCGCCCCCCGTACGCACGGGCTTTCCTGCCCCATGAGTTGACCCGCCCTCCGGGCGGACCGCGCCGACCAGCTCGCCGTACCGCCCGGCCCCGTGCCGGCGCAGCAGCGTGGCGGGGCCGCCCCCGCGGCCCGCCCGCAGCGCCGCCTCCTGCAGCAGTTCGCCGGCGGCCCCGGCGCCCGCCCGCTCGGCCCAGCGCCGCGCCCCCGTCAGGTCGTCCAGGCGATGGCACGTGTCGCAGTAGCCGCCCCCGCCGCAGGACGGCTGCTCCCCGCCGCGGGCCGCGATGTGCACCGGCCCGACGGTGCGGACCATGCGCAGCACCGGACCGCGCCGCGCCCTTTCCACCACCTCGGGCCACGCCGTCGACGACAGGTCTCCCAGTACCAGGTGCGCGGGCCGGGCCCGGCCGTCGACCACGTCCTGGTTGCAGCACGCGGTGACCGCGCCGTCCACGGCGACCACCGGCCAGGCCGCCATGCCGCAGCCCGCCGCCACCGAGGCGTCGGGAGCCGGCAGCGGCCGCGCCCATGCCGCCGCCCGGCCCACCGGGCGTACCGCGCTCACCAGCATGGGTACCTCGGTGCCGAAGCGTTCGCGGACCTGGGCGGTCACCTGCGCCAGATACGGGTCGTCCTCGCCCTCGCCGACCAGGTGCAGGCTGGTGGCCACGCCGATCCGCAGCAGGGCCCGCAGCGCGGCGAAGACGTCCTCGCGGGCCACTTCCCGCTCGTGGTGGGCGTCCAGGCTGAGGGAGAAGTGATCGACCGCGCGGGCCACTTGGCGTACGGAGTCGGGCAACCGGCCGCCGCCGCGGGCGAAGGAGGCCCCGGAGAGCACTGCGGTCCGGGTGCCGCGCGCACCCGCAGCCTCGGCCGCGGCCACGACCAGGCCGGGCCGGGTCAGCGGCTCGCCGCCGGTGAGCATCATCACGTCGGGCCGCAGTTCGGGCCGGAAGGTGCCCAGGAAGCGCAACAGCGCGCCCGCGTCGAGCCGCCGGCCGCGCGCGGTCGAGGCAGAGGAGCAGTGCGCGCAGTGCAGTGGACAGCGCTCGGTGAGGGTCACCAGGAGCCCGGCGCCGATGGTCTGACGCAGCGTCATCATCTCGGCAAGGCGCATCCTGGCTGGTCCCTTCTGCGGCCGGCGCCCGGTGCCGGTTCTCGCCGCCGCCCCCGGTCAGGGGGCCGGCACCGGCGCCGGGGCGACGGCCTCCGGCTCACCGGCGCGTCCGGCTCCCCGGACCAGGAGCCCCGAGCGTGCGGATCGCCCCGAGTCTGCGGATGCCGGGCTGCCGGGCGGTTGCGGACCGGTATATCCGCAGCTCGAACGGGCACCTGTGCGGGGTACCGGCGGCCCGAACCACCCGGCGCCGGATCACTGGCCGGTGTTCACGCAGACGCTGATGCAGACGCTGCTCGTCACCAGGTGCACGCACAGGATCGGCGCGAGATCGGGATGGGACATCAGCTGCACCTCGGGGGCGTGCAGGGGGATCGCGGCGAGAGCGCCGTTGGCGTTCGCCCGTTCGAGCAGATCGGACATGGGTCCTCCGTGGTGGTGGGGCGGCCCGGGAGCGCCGGACGGCCGCTCACGGGGTGCGTCGAGCACGCCGGGATCCTCCAGCGCGCCGGCCCCGGCGTCAACTGAGGTGAAGAATAATTTCCCTGCCATTCACATCAGTTGTCGTCTCTGTCCGGCCAACCAGGCCCAGGATGTGCGGCCTTGACACCCGGTCGGCGACGGGCCACGATCACCGATCAGCTGAGATGAATTGCGCTCGCAGAGCGATCCACTCCAGTTCGACCAGCGGAGCCGAGGAAGGGACGACCTGTCATGGCGAGACTGCCGAGCCTGCTGCGCACCGCCGTGTCCCCACCGGTCATCAGCCGCGCGTCCGCGCTGACGGCCATGGAGCGGATCAGCGCGACGACCCATCTCGTGTCGAGCCTGGAGTACCTCGTCTCGGGACGGGACCGCGAGCGCGGCGGCCTCAACGACTGGCAGGTGAGCCGCCGGCACTACGCCGGCTGGCCGGCGCCCGCGCGCCGGGCGCTGGACCTCGTGTCGGGCCGGCGCGGCACCCGCGCGCTGCACGGCGTGCGGGTGGCGGCCGCGGCGGCCCTGCTCGCGCCGCTGCCCCGCCGTGGGCGGCTCGCCGCCGACACGGTGCTGGCCGCCACGTCGATGGCCCTCTACCCGCGCAACCGCTACGGCACCGACGGCTCCGACCAGGTCGGGTTCCTCGTGCAGACCACGGCGGCGGTGGCGCGGGCGGCCGAGCACCGGCCGCCCGTGGTGGACGCCTGCCTGTGGTACGCCGGGCTCCAGTCGGTCCTGTCCTACGCGACGTCCGGCTGGACCAAGGTCACCAGCCCGACCTGGCGCAGCGGCCGGGCCCTGCCCGGGGTGATGCGGACCCGGTCCTACGGCGAGGCGCACACCTGGCGGCTGGTGGCCGCGCACCCGCGCGCCGGGCACGCCCTGAGCACCGCCGTGCTCGCCCTGGAGTGCGCCTTCCCGCTGGTCCTGGTCGGCAAGGGGCGCGCCGCCCGCCCGATGGTCGCCGCGGTCGACGGCTTCCACCTCGCCAACGCGGGCGTGATGGGCCTGGGCCGCTTCCTGACCTCCTTCGGCTCCCTGCACCCGGCGGTGCTCTACATCGCCGGGCCGCAGGTCAGGACCTGGGCGGACGGCCGGGTGGAGCGACGGCACGACGCCTTCCCCGCCGTCGTCGGCGGGGTGCTGGCCACCGCCCTCGCCGCGGGCGCCGCCGCCAGGGTCCGCAACCGGACCGCGGTGCTGCGCGGGCGCGGCGACGAGCAGACGATGACGACATCCTCGGGCAGCACCCTGGCCTACCGCCGGATCGAGCCGCCCGGCGGCGCGGACGGCTCGGCGCCCGACGGCTCGGCGCCCGACGCCACCGTGCCCCTCGTCGTCCTGGCGACCGCCCTCAACTCCACACCGGAGCAGGCGGAGTGGCTGGTCGCCGAGTTGTCCCGGCAGCATCCCGTGGTCACCTACCAGCGGGCCGGCATCGGCCGCAGCCGGTACGTCGCCACCCGCCCGTCCGGCCGCCGCGGCCGGGCCGGTTCGGCTCCCGGCCACCCCGTGGCCGCCTCCATCGACACCTCCATCGACACCGCCGCCGACGACCTGGCCGACCTCGTCCGGCACGTGGCCGGCGAGCGCCCGGTCGTGCTGGTCGGCCACGCGCTCGGCGGCCATCTCGCCGCCACGGCCGCCCGGGCGCTGCCCGGCCGGGTCGCCGGCGTCGCGCTGATCGCGCCCGGGCACCCCGGGGAGGCCCGCACCCCGTCCGCCGAGGACCCCGACGGGCGGCGGGTGACCGACTCCCTCGCCCACACCGCGGTGTCGCTGCGGCTGTGCCTCGGGCCGCTGCTGAAGGCGCCGGACTGGCTCGGTGAACTCCCCCGCCACGTCCGGGCACTGGCCCTCGCCCAGTACCGGGACCCGGCGACCTGGACGGCCGCGCTGCGCGAGTGGCGCGGCACGCTGGCGCGGTTCGGCGCAGACGAGGGACCGCTGGCGCCGCTCGGGGCGCCGGTGTGCCTGGTGGTCTGCGGAGACGGACTGACCGACGAGCAGCGGGCGTTGCAGCAGGAGTACGCAGAGATCGCGCCCCACGCGCGGACCCACGAACTCGACGCGCACCGCGACCGCGTACTCACCCGGCGCGCCACGGCCACCGAAGTGGCGCACCTGCTCGCGGAGTTCACCCGATCACTGGGCGAGGACCGGCGCGCGACCGGACAGGAGGCCCGTCATGCCGTTCAGCCGCGGTGAACTCCCGCTCCCGGCAGCGGAGTCCGGCCGCGACGCGGCGACCGTGCTGGCCCTGGGCGGCCTCGCCGCCTGGTTCACGGTCACCCTGCTGAGCCAGCACCCCCGCCGGGAGTTCGACCGGATCGCGGACCGCGACAGGACCGGCGTCGTCATACCCAACTGGCGGTTCTTCGCCCCCGAACCCGCCCAGCACGACTACCACGTGCTCTACCGCGTCGAGACCGCCGCCGACGGCCCGTCCGGCTGGCGCGAGGCGTCGGCCATCACCCCGCGCGCCCCGCGGCAGATGCTGTGGTTCCCCGGCCGGCGGCGGGAGAAGGGCCTGTTCGACCTCTGCAGCGAACTGATCACCGTCATGAAGCTGCACGGCGCGGAGCTGACCGGCACCCCCGCCTACCGGATGCTGCGCAACTCCGTTGCCAGGACGGTGCGCGACGCCACCGGGACCGGCGCCGCCCCGCTCGGCTTCCAGTTCGTGGTCGCCCGCCACGCCGGCCACGAGCCGGGCCACGAACCGGACTTCGTCTTCGCGTCGCCGTACGTGCCCTACGACGCGGTCGACCCTTACGCCTGAACACACCTCCCGCAGCGGGTGGTTCGAAGCCCCGCGCGGGCCACTTCCCCCGGCGGCCCCGGCAGCTATGATGAACCGCCGGAGCACGTACGCAGCTCAGATGGGCGGCAGCGGGGAGGGCGAGGCGGGTGCACCATGGCTGAGCCGGAGACCGAGGGGGCGACACTGGCCGACCGGATCGACGCGCTGTTCCGCGTCGTCCGCCGTCCCGACCGCGAGCAGTACAGCAACGACGAGGTCGCCCGGGCATGCCGCGCCGCGACCGGCGAGAGCTTCTCCGCCACCTACCTGTGGCAGTTGCGGACCGGGCGGCGGGACAACCCGACCAAGCGCCATCTCGAAGCCCTGGCCCGGTTCTTCCAGGTCCCGGTCACCTACTTCTTCGACGGCGAGCAGGGTGCCGCCGTCGCCCAGGAACTGGAGCTGCTCGGCGCCCTGCGCGACGCGGGGGTGCGCAGCGTGGCCCTGCGGGCGGTCAACCTGTCCGCCGAGGGAGTCGGCACCATCAGCGACATGATCGACGTGATCGCCCGCCGGGAGCGCGGCGCCGGCCACGTGCGTGACGGCGACTGACGCGTGCGGCGCGACCACCGGCCCCGGCGGAACGGGAGAGGCCTCGCAGCGTGAACAGGGATGGCACCGAGGGGGCCGAGTCCTCCGGCCGGCTGTGGGAACGATGTCGGAGCACCGTGGCGACGCTCGACCTGCCCGACCCGTTCGACGTCGTGACCTTCATCGGGATGCTCGCCCGCGGGCGCGGCCGGCCGATCGAGCTGATCCCGCTCACCGCCCGCCCCAACACGCCCTGCGGGTTGCTGGTGACCACCGACCGGGCCGACTACATCGCCTACTCCACCGACACCACCCCCCTGCACCAGCAGCACATCCTCCTGCACGAGGTGGCGCACCTCATCTGCGGCCACCACCAGACCGCCCCGGCCGTCTCGGACGCCGCCCGGGTGCTGCTGTTACATCTGCCCCCGTCGCTGATCCGGCGGGTGCTGGGCCGGACCGTCTACACCGAGCCGCAGGAGCAGGAGGCCGAACTCGTGGCCTCGCTCATCCTGTACCGGACGGCCGCGGGCACCACCGCGCCGCCGCCCCCGCCCGGCGCTCCCCGTTCCCCCGTGGAGTCGGTGTTCGGCGCGCCCGGGGGCCGGGGTCCACGGCATGACTGACCTCACCGCCTACGTCGCCGCCGCCGTCTTCCTCGTCTTCGGCGCGCACCGGCTCGCCGTGACCCGTACCGCGGGGGCCGATCCCGCGCAGCGCTACGTCTCGGCGTTCGCGCTGTGCATGACGCCGGGGATGCTGCTCAACGCCCCCAGCACGGAGGCCCTGGTCGGGCGGCCCGCGCCGCAACTCGTCGAGTCCGGCCTGCTGGCCCACGCGCTCAAGACGGGCGGGCTGAGCTTCCTCGTCCTGGTGGCGCTGGCGTTACGGGTGCCCGCCGTGCCCCGCGCCCCGCTGCGCCGGCAGATCGCGCTCGCGGTCGCGGTCCAGGTCGGCTCGGTGGCGCTCTTCCTTGCCGCCGGCGTGGGGGTGCGCGACGGCAGCGTGGTGACGGCGGACGGCCACGGCTGGCAACTCGCCGGGTACAACACCCTGTTCGCGGTCTACGGCGCCTGGTGCCTGCTCGTCCTGGGGCGCGAGCTGGCCCGCCACGCGACCCGCACGGACCCCGGCCTGCTGCGCACCGGACTGCGGCTGATGATGCTGGCCACCGTGGTCGGCGTGCTGTGGACGCTGTGGACCTTCGACGACGTCGCGGACAACCTCGCGCACGGCCGGCAGGCGATGGAGGAGGACCTGACGGCCAACTCCCTCGGTGCCGTCACGGCGGCCTTCGCCACCGGCGGCGCGACCGTCACCTTGTGGGGCGGCCCGCTGTCCGCGCGGCTGCGCTGGTTACGTGCCCGCCGCCGCTGGCTCGCGCTCGACCCGCTGTGGTCGGCCCTGCACAGCGAACTGCCGGAGATCGCGCTCACCGCCGGCGCGCCCCCGCGCCAGCGACCGGCCCTGCGGCACGCGGAGTTCGCCCTCTACCGACGGATCATCGAGATCCGCGACGGCCACCTCGCGCTGCGCGCGTACTTCCATCCCGCCGTGCCGGCCTGGGTGGCCGAGGCCGCGGACCCGGACCCGCACGACGCGGTGGTCGAGGCCGCGGCCATCGCGGCGGCCCTGGCGAACCGGCGGTGCGGCCGGTGCCACGACGCGGGCGCCGAACCCGCCCCGCCGCCGCACGTGGTGTCGGGCACCGTCGACGCCGAGGCCGCCTGGCTGCTCCAGGTCACCGACGCCTTCACCCGCTCGCCGGTCGTCGCCCACGTCCGCGCGCGGGTCGCGGCGGACACGGCCGGTTCCGGGCCCGCCGGATCAACGGGCGTGCCCGGCGCGACCGGGGCGACCTGAGGCCGGGCGGACCACCGACCGGAACGGACGGCGGACCACCGCTCCGGAGCGGACGGGCCGTCAGGCGCTCGGCCGGGGCCCCTCCGTCAGCTCGCCCGGCCGGCCCGGCCCGCCCTTCCGCAGCGCCTCCTCGGCCGCCACCGCCTCCTCGGGCAGCCCCGGTGCCTCCCGCGCCGCCTCCTCGTCCCGCTCGGCGGCATGGGCGTCGGGCCGGCGGTCGGCGTCTTCCAGGGCCCGGTGCACCGTGCCGAGCACCACCGCCGCCGCGGCGACGGTCACCGCGCCCAGGACGAACGGCACATGCGTGTTGTAGTGCTCGACCAGCTTCCCGGCCACGAACGGGGCCAGCCCGCCGCCGATGAACCGTACGAAGCCGTACGTGGCCGACGCGACCGGCCGCGGCACGGGGGCGATGCTCATGACGGCCGTGGTGACCAGCGTGTTGTTGGTGCCGATGAAGACCCCGGACACGATGGTGGCGACGATGACCACCACCCGGTGGTCGGGGTAGAGCCCGATCGCCAGGGTGTCCAGCGCCATCAGCACCAGGCTCCCGTAGAGCGTGGGGGCGGTCCCGAACCGCGCCTTGAGCCAGGGCGCCCCGAACACCGCGAAGATCGCGACGAGGACGCCCCACCCGCAGAACACCGCGCCGAGCCGGAGCGGGGAGAGGTCCATCAGGAAGGGCGCGTACCCGAGGATGGTGAAGAAGCCCCAGTTGTAGAGCAGTCCGGTGACGCTGGTGGTGGCGAGGCTGCGGTGGCGCAGCGCCTTGATCGGCTCGGAGAGGGACGACGGCTGCGCCGGGCGCGGGGTGGGCGGCACCAGCGTGATGGTGGCGACGAGCGCGATCAGCATCAGCACCGAGACGCCGAAGAACGGCCCGCGCCAGCTGATGTTGCCCAACAACCCGCCCAGCAGCGGCCCGCAGGCGATGCCGACGCCCAGCGCCGTCTCGTAGAGCACGATCGCGCCGCCGAACCCACCGCTGGCCGAGCCGACGATGACGGCGAGCGAGGTGGCGATGAACAGGGCGTTGCCCAGGCCCCAACCCGCGCGGAAGCCGACGATCTGGCCGATCGTGTCGCTGGTGCCGGCGGTCGCGGAGAAGACGACGATCAGCACGAGGCCGATGATCAGGGTGCGTTTCGCGCCGATCCGGCTGGACACCCAGCCGGTCACCAGCATGGCCACGGCGGTGACGACCAGGTAGCTGGTGAACAGCAGTTCCACCTGGCTCGGGCTGGCCTTCAGCTTGCTCGCCAGCGACGGCAGGATCGGGTCGACCAGGCCGATGCCCATGAACGAGATCACGCAGGCGAAGGCCACCGCCCAGACCGCCTTGGGCTGGCGGAACGGGCTGGGTGGCTCGGCCGGTCCAGTTCCTGCCGGCTGCACGGTGCGGTGTGTCACGGGTCTCCTCCCGGCCGGCGGTTCCGCCGTCTCACCCGAGCAGCATATTGACGCTTTATATAGATCGTCAATGCACATTCATCGAGTCATGCATATAGACGCGGCTATGCTTCTGTCCATGAGCATGAGCAGCCTTCCCGTGCCGCCCGACGAGCAGCCGGACGCCGGGGAGCCCCGTACCGACCGGCGCGACGCCGAGCAGCCCTCCACAGGGGAGCCGGCCGGCGCGAAGGAGGGGGTGCTGCGCTCGGCCGGGGCGGTGTACGGCCTGCTGGCGACGCTCCTCCGACACTCCTCGCGCGACCTCAGCCTCACCTCGCTCGCGACGCTGTCGACCCTCTCGCGCACCGGACCGCGCCGGATCACCGACCTCGCCGCGGTGGAGGGGGTCACCCAGCCCTCGGTCACCACGCTCGTCACCAACCTCGAACGGGCCGGGCTCGTCGAGCGCCGCAGCGACCCCGCCGACCGGCGGGTCGTCCTGGTCGCCCTCACCGACGCGGGCGCCGACTACATCCACACCCGCCGCCGCTCCAGCGTCGAGGTCTTCTCCGCGCTGATCGAGCTGCTGCCCCCGGACGAGGCCGCCGCCCTGGCCGCGGCCGTTCCCGCCCTCGAACGCCTCCGCGCCCTCGACGACGCCCACCGCGACCCCGCCGGCCGCTGACCACCGGCCGCCGATGACCGCCGACCACCGACCACCGACCGCCGGAAAAACGGCAGGAGCCCCGGCGGCACCGTGGGTTAGGCTTGCCTAAGTAATCGGCAACCCGCGCGCCGAGCGCGGGTATCGGGCAGGACGACGGCACAGCGCGCGAGACGGCGCGAGGAAGCGGGCGCATCGTATGGCGGACCGACCCCAACGCAGGACCCCCACCCCGAAGCGCGCCACCGTGGTGCGCACCGAGCGGCTGACCCCGCACATGGTCCGGGTGGTGCTGGCCGTGGACCCGGCCGCCGCCCTGGACGTCGGGGAGTACACCGACCACTACGTCAAGATCCTCTTCCCGGCCGAGGGCGGCACGTTCGCCGAGCCGCCGGACGTCGAGGCGCTGCGACGCGACCTGCCGCGGGAGCGGTGGCCGCGGACCCGCACGTACACGGTGCGGTCCTACGACGCGGGCACCCGCGAGATGGCGGTGGACTTCGTCGTGCACGGCGACGAGGGGCTCGCCGGGCCGTGGGCGGCGCGGGCGCGTCCTGGCGAGGCGCTGTACTTCATGGGCCCGGGCGGCGGGTACGCCCCCGATCCCGACGCGGACTGGCACCTGCTGGCCGGCGACGAGAGCGCGCTGCCCGCGATCGGCGCGGCCCTGGACCGCCTGCCGGCGGATGCACGGGCCACGGTCCTGATCGAGGTCTCCGGGCCCGAGGAGGAGCAGAAGCTCGCCGCCGCCCCCGGCACCGACGTGGTGTGGCTGCACCGCGGGGCCGGCCCGGTCGGCACGGCCCTGGTCGGCGCCGTCGAGGCGCTCGACTTCCCAGCCGGCCGGCTGCACGCCTTCGTGCACGGCGAGGCCACGTTCGTCCGCGAACTGCGCCGCCACCTGCGCCTGGAGCGGGGCGTCCCGCGCGAGGACCTGTCGATCTCGGGCTACTGGCGCCGCGGCAAGGACGAGGACGGCTGGCAGTCCTCCAAGCGCGAGTGGAACGCCGAGGTGGAGCGCGAGCAGGAGGGCGCCCCCGCGACCTCCTGACCCCTTCGGGTGCGCGACCGCGCACCGCTCCCCCGGGCGGGCCGCCCGGGGGAGCGTGACGCGCGCCCGACTCCTCAGACCGCTTTCTGGTAGGAGCCCAGCGTGCGGGTGGACAGCCACACCGCCGCGAGGGCCAGGGCCAGCAGCGCGCCGCCCCGGGTGAGCACCAGGGAGCCGTCGGGGTCCGCGGACATCGCCGAACGCCCGGCGACCAGCGCCCAGTTGACGGGGTTGAAGTCGGCGACGTGCCGCATCCACGAGGGCATCAGATCGCGGGCCATGAACGCCGAGGACAGGAAGGTCAGCGGCAGCAGCAGGAAGGTGTTGATGCCGATGATGCTCTCCCGCTGCCGCACCAGCATGCCCAGCGCGGTGGAGAAGGCACCGAAGACCGTGCCGAGCAGGACGGACCCGACGACGAGCAGGACCAACCCGCCGGGCCCGCCCGGGTAGTGCGCCCCGCCCGCCTTGCCGAGCAGGATGATGACCACCGACTGGAGCGCGGTGCTGAGGCCTTGCTGGACCACGCTCGCGTTCATCAACGCGGCCCGGCTGACCGGGGTGATCAGGAAGCGGTTGAGGGTGCCGCGCTCGATCTCCTCCAGTACGCCCATGCCCGCCCACATGTTGCTGGACACCGCGCTCATCACCACGACGCCGGGCACGAGGTAGTCGAGGTAGGAGCCGGCCCCGAAGCCGGGCAGTTCGACGACCTTGCGGAACAGGGAGCCGAACAGGAAGAGCCAGATGACCGGTTGGACGAGGGTGATGACGACCACCACCGGCTGGCGGACGATCGCGACGAGTTGACGTTGCGTCATGTACCAGGTCTGGGAGAGCAGTTCGCCGCGCCGGCCAGGCGCGGCCGCGGACGCGGACGCGGGGGACGAACCGGGGTGCAGGGTCGCGGTGTTCATCGGGCGTCTCCAGGGGTCGCGGCGGCGGACGTGCGGGATGCGGCGGAGCCGGTGGCCGCCTCGGCGGCTGAGCGGGCGTCCGCGTCCTGGCGTGGTTCCGGGTCCGCTCCCCCGCCCCGGCCCGCCTCGGCCCCACCGTCGGCCTCCGCGAACCGGCGCCCGGCGTACCGCAGATAGACGTCGTCCAGCGAGGGGCGCGCGACGGTCACGGCCGCCACCGCGGCGCCCTCCCGCTCCAGCGCGGCCAGCACGTGCGGGACCGCGGCCGGCCCGTCGTCGGCCCGGGCGCTGATCCGGCGGCCGTCGACCTCCACCTCGCGGACCCCGGCGAACGTCTCGACCGCGGCCCGCAGCAGTTGGGCGTCGACCGGGTCGGGCGCGTCGCGCAGCTCCACGTGGACCGCGTCACCGTGCAGTTCGCCCTTCAGCGCCTCCGGGGTGCCCTCGGCGACGACCCGGCCGCGGTCGACGATGGCGATCCGCCCGGCGAGCCGGTCCGCCTCGTCGAGGTAGTGCGTGGTGAGCAGGATGGTCAGGCCGTCGTCGCCGGCCAGCCGGGCGATCTCGGCCCACATCGCGGTGCGCGCCTCCGGATCGAGCCCGGTGGTGGGCTCGTCGAGGAAGAGCACGTCGGGCCGGTGCACCAGGCCGAGCGCGACGTCGAGGCGGCGCTGCATGCCGCCGGAGTAGGTGCTGACCTTGCGCCGTCCGGCGTCGGACAGGGCGAAGCGGTCCAGCAGTTCGTCGACCCGGCGGGTGAGCGCCGCTCCGCGCATCCCGTACAGGTGCCCTTGCAGCAGCAGGTTCTCCCGGCCGGTGGCGACCGGGTCGGCACCGGACCGCTGGGCGACAACGCCGATGGCGCGGCGCACCCGGTCGGGGTGGCGCAGGGCATCGTGCCCGGCGACCAGGGCGCTGCCGGAGTCCGGACGGGCCAGCGTGGTGAGGATCTTGACGGTGGTGGACTTGCCGGCGCCGTTGGGACCGAGCAGGCCGAAGACGGTGCCGGGGGCGACCGTGACGGACATGCCGTCCAGGGCCTTGATCTCGCCGGGATAGGTCTTGACCAGGTCACGGGCCGCCACTGCGGGCGGGTGCGTGCTCATGATGGCTTCCTCCGTGGGAAGGGTGGCCGGGGCGCGCGGAGGCGCCGCCGGCCGGCGGAGGCATGAGCGGCCTGCGGGAGGAGCCGGGCTATCGTGGGTGTGCCGCACCTCGATCACCAGGCATCCGCTCATGCGCGGTATGCCCCCAGAGGGCTCTGGGGACGGTCGTGGTTGGTGTTCCGGCGTCCGCTGTTGCCGCAGCGGGCGCCGGAGTCGTACGGGTCGGGTGGTACCGGCGGGCGGGCCGCCGGTCAGGGCTCAGCCGTCCTCCCCCCGCTCCCCGGTCGCCTCGGCCGGGTCGAAGTCCTGGAACTTCTCCTCCAGATGCGCCCATTCCTCGGGGGTGTCACCGGTCTCGTGCCACCCGCGCCAGCCGTCGATCCCGTCGAGCGTGTCGTCGGCCAGCTCCCGGTGCAGCGCGCGCACCCACTCCGCCTGCGCCCGGACCATGTGCAGCTGGTACTCGTTCTCGATGACGAACATCCGCGGGAGTTCGCCGTCGAGCTGGTCGAGGACCCCGCGCAGCCCCGCGGCGTGGACCTCCAGGGCGCGCAGCCGTTCCCGGAGGAGTTCGGCCGCCTCGTCCGGGTGCAGGGCGCCGATCAGCGAGAGCGCGGTCTCGAAGAGCGGGTACTCCCGCGCGGGCACGGCGACCAGGTCGGCGAGCCAGTCGTGCATCTCGGTCCGGCCGGCGTCGGTGAGGCCGTAGACGGTCCGCTCGGGGCGGTTCCCGTCCCGCTGGACTCCCGCGACCTCCACGAAGCCGTGCTTCTCGAGGTTCTGCACCACGGTGTAGAGCGAGCCGAAGTTGATCTTGATGCTGCTTTCCTTGCCGCGCTGCCGCAGCAGCCGCGCGATCTCGTACGGGTGCATCGGGCGCTCGCCGAGGGTCACCATCACCGCCAGGGCCAGCGGGTTGCCCAGCTTCCGGCGCTTCGGCATCGGTCCACGCCTCCTCGTTCGCTCGCCGTCGTATATCCGTGCACGAACATATCGCGTTTGACGTGACGCGACAACCGCGATGTATCGCGAATTTCGAGCGAGCAGGGCGTACCGCGGCGCGGTCATGCGGGCCCGGCGGACCCGCGCCCCTCTCAGTGCGGCCTGACCCAGGCCGGCCTCCAGGTTCCGGCCGCGTCGTGGCCCTCCGCCGTGGCGGCGAGGTGGGCCCGCAGGGCGGCCAGCGCCGGGTGGGGGTTGTCCCGGTGCCACAGCAGTGAGTGCGGGTAGACCGGCATCGGGTCGGTCACCGGGATGCGGCGCAGGCCGTGGCCGTCGGGCCAGACCAGGCGGGACCGGCCGCCCATGAAGGTGGCCAGGGCCGGGGTGTCGGCGATGGTGTCGAGGAGCGCGTCGGAGCCGAAGTTGGGGCCGGTCGCCTCGATGGTGAGGCCGAACGCGGCGACGAGGTCCTCGTAGTAGGCGGCCCACTCGGTGCCGGCCACGATGCCGGGCATCCAGATCCGGTGCCCGGCCAGCCGGTCGACGGTCACCGACCGGGCGCCCGCCAGCGCATGGGCCGGGCCGGTGAGGAGCTGGAGCGGCTCGTCGATCACCCGGACCGACGCGATGTCCTCGGGCAGCGGCCGGCCGGGCACGGCGACGGCGCGGAAGGACGCGTCGATCGTGCCGGACCGGATGGCGGCGACGGCGGTGTCGATGTCGAACAGCATCACCACCGCCAACTCGATGTCGGGGTGCGCGCGGTGGAACGCGCGCAGCAGACCCGACGCCGCTCCGCGCGAGGCGATCACGTCGACGCGCAACGGCCGGCGGTCGGCCCGCACGGACCCGATCGCCCGCTCGGCGACGCGCAGCAGTTCGCGCGCGTGCGGCAGGAACGCCTGCCCGTCGATGGTGAGTTCGACACCGCGCGGGGTGCGGGCGAACAGCCGCACGCCGAGGCTGCGTTCCAGCGCGGCGACGCGCTTGGAGACGGCCTGCTGGGTCACCGCGAGGTCGGCGGCCGCTTCCTGGAACTGTCCCGCGTCGGCGGCGGCGACGAAGGTCCGGACGGTGTCGAGGTCCATGGCGACACCCTAGGGACACAACCTATGGGTGTTCCTGTGCCGGGGTGGTGGCAACGTCCCTGGGCCACGGAGCCCGTGCCGTGGTTCCGGCTCGCCGATCGGTTGTACCGGAGGGAGGCCGGAGCCGTCGGGCGGGGGCCGCCGCCGGCCGGGCTCCCGTCCGCCGGGCGCGGGACCGTCACCGGCCGGGCTCCCGCTCGGGCCCCTGCCCGGCGGACGGGACCCCGCTACCGGGCCCGGCCCGGAGCGCCCACGGCCGTGGGAAGCACGGTCGCCGGAGCGTGCGAGCCGCGCCCGCCCGGGCCCTCCGGCTTGCCGCGTCCCCGCTGCTTCAGCCGCCGGCACGGCTCCTCCACCAGGAAGTACGAGGCCAGCGCCATGATGAAGGTGGCCAGCAGGGTGGAGGGGAAGAGCATCCGCTTGACCCCGAGGTCGCCGAGCAGATGCATCAGCGGGTAGTGCCAGAGGTAGAGCCCGTAGCTGAGATTGCGGCCGATCCACGCCAGCGGCGCGAGGGAGAGCAGCCGGGTCAGCGGCGAGCGCGGGAGGAGTTCGAGCGAGGTCAGCACGACGACCGCGAGCAGCGCGGTGACGAGGAAGCCGACCGTGTACTCCGGCCCGTTCCAGGCACTCCTGCCGGTGATCTGGACCTGCCAGACCATCAGCGCCAGCAGGGTCAGCGCGGGCAGCCACAGCCGGGCGGCCCAGGTGCGCATCGTCTCCCGCCACGGGTCGTCCGGGGCGAGCCGGGCCAGCACGATCGCCAGCACCGCGCCGGCGAGCAGCTGGTCGGCCCGGGTGTCGGGCCCGTTGTAGATGCGGTGTGCGGCGGTGGAATTCCACAGGTGGTACCGCCACAGCACGGGCAGCAGCGTCAGCACGACGGCCGCGCTCAGCACCGTACGCGCCTTGAGCCGGCGCAGCAGCGCGAGCAGCACCGGGGGCCACACCAGGTAGAACTGCTCCTCCACGCCGAGCGACCAGGTATGGCCGAGCGGGGCGGTGACACCCGTGTAACCGCCGGACTGGGCGGCACGCACCAGGTTGACCAGGGAGAAGGCCGCCAGCAGTGCCGCGGACACGCCGTGCTTGAAGGTCGGCACCGGGGCGAGGCTCAGCAGCGCGGTCAGCGCGCAGACCACGAGGAGGGCGGGCACCAGCCGCAGCCAGCGGCGCCGGTAGAACTGCCACAGTCCGATGTCGCCGGTCCTGGCGAACTCCGCGACGAGCAGCCGGGTGATCACGAACCCGCTGATGGTGTAGAAGACGTCCACACCGATGGAGCCGCCCGGCAGCGCGTCCTCGTGGAAGTGGTAGAAGATGACCGTCATCACCGCGACGGTGCGCAGCCCGTCGATGCCATCAACCCGCTTGCCGGGTACCCGGACCGCCGAGGGGAATCCCTCGACTTCGGGCACTTTCCGCACCGCCTCTCGTTCGCTGGTTTCGTGCCGCGTGCTGGTGGGGGGTCGACTGCTCACGCAGGTACCGCTTCCCTGCTCTCGCTGTTTGATGGCAAATGCATTCACCGCAGCCAAGCAGCGCTCGGGTAAACGCACCATAAAGCGGAGGTCAACCTGCACAGGATTCGCACAGCTCAGAGCGGTCGGTGCGGGCCAAGTGGAAGGTGACGAGCAGGTGTCGAAAAGCCCCGCCGCGCGCCATGCGCGGCGGGGCCCAGGGGAGTTGGCGAACGGCGGGCGGGCGGCGGGCCGCCGGTCACGGCCGCCGGGCCGCGCCGGACGGGCCGCCGCGACCGTCAACTCCGCGTGGCGGAGTTCACCCGACGGAGGAGTAGGCCACCACGCCCCGCAGCAACCCGTCCACCGCCTTGTGTGAGTTGCGTCGCACCGGGCTGCCCTCCGGCGCCGCGTTGCCGATCTGGCCGAGTACGTCGATGAGCTGCTTGCACCAGCGCACGAAGTCCCCGGCCGGCATGTCCGCGTCGGAGAGCACCGCGTCGAGGCCGTGGCCGGACGCCCAGCGGTACGCGGGCCAGGCGAAGCCCAGATCGGGCTCGCGCTGGCCGACGCCCTCGGTCTGGTTGATCCGGTGGTCCTCCTCCAGCGCGTCCAACCGGCCCCAGATCCGCACCATCTCGCCGAGTGCCGCCTTGGCGTTGCCGGTCGGCAGCTTCGGCATCGTCGCGTCGTCGGACTGCCGGGACTCGTAGACCAGCGCCGAGGCGCACGCGGCGAGTTCGGCCGGGCCGAGCCCGTCCCACACCCCGTCGCGCAGGCATTCGCTGGCCAGCAGGTCGAGTTCGCCGTAGAGCCGGGCCAGCCGGCGCCCCTCCGGGGTGACGGTGTCGCCCTTGAGGTAGTCCAACTCGTCGAGCACCGCGCACACCCGGTCGAAGGTGCGCGCGATGGTGTTGGTGCGGCCCTCGATCCGCCGCTCCAGCTGCTGGGTGTCGCGGTGCAGCCGGTGGTACCGCTCGGCCCAGCGGGCGTGGTCCTCGCGGTCGGCGCACCCGTGGCAGGGGTGCGTGCGGATCTCGGCGCGCAGCCGGGCGATCTCGGTGTCGTCGGCCGCGGCCGAACGCTCCTTGCGGTGCCGGGCGGGCGCGACCCAGCCGGCGGTGCCGGCCTTGCTGCGCATCGCGGAGGCGAGGTCGCGCCGGGACTGCGGGCTGCGCGGGTTGAACGACTTGGGGATGCGCATCCGGTCCAGCGCCTCGACGGGCACCGGGAAGTCCATCTGCGCCAGCCGCTTGACCTGCCGCTCGGCGGTGAGCACCAGCGGGCGCGGCCCGTCGTGGTACTCCTCGCCCCGGCGGTGGACCGCGGCCCGCCCAGCGGGCACCCCCGGCTCCAGCACCAGCGCGAGACCGGCGTACTTGCCGGCCGGCACGTGGATGATGTCGCCGGGCTTCAGCTTCTCCAGGGCGTCCGAGGCGGCCGCCCGGCGCTGCGCGGCACCCTGCCGGGAGAGGTCGGCCTCGCGGTCCTTCAGGTCGCGGCGCAGCCGCATGTAGGCGTCGAAGTCGCCGAGGTGACAGGTCATCGACTCCCGGTAGCCGTCGAGCCCCTCCTCGTTGCGCTGCACCTGGCGGGAGATGCCGACCACCGAGCGGTCCGCCTGGAACTGCGCGAACGACGTCTCCAGCAGTTCCCGGGAGCGGTGCCGCCCGAACTGGCCGACCAGGTTGACCGCCATGTTGTACGACGGCTTGAAGGACGAACGCAGCGGGTAGGTACGGGTGCCGGCCAGGCCGGCGACGGCCGTCGGGTCGAAGCCGCGCTGCCACAGCACCACCGCGTGGCCCTCGACGTCGATGCCGCGCCGTCCGGCGCGGCCGGTGAGCTGGGTGTACTCGCCGGGGGTGATGTCGGCGTGGGTCTCGCCGTTCCACTTCACCAGCTTCTCCAGCACCACCGAGCGGGCCGGCATGTTGATGCCGAGCGCCAGCGTCTCGGTGGCGAACACCGCCTTGACCAGACCCTTGACGAACAGCTCCTCGACCACCTCCTTGAAGGTGGGCAGCATGCCGGCGTGGTGGGCGGCGATGCCCCGCTCCAGGCCCTCGAGCCATTCGAAGTAGCCCAGCACGTGCAGGTCCTCGTCGGGGATGGCGCGGGTGCGCTCCTCGACGATGGACCGGACCCGGGCCCGGGCCTCGTCGTCGTTCAGCCGCAGGCCCGCGTACAGGCACTGCTGCACGGCGGCCTCGCAGCCGGCCCGGCTGAAGATGAAGGTGATCGCGGGCAGCAGCCCCTCGGTGTCCAGCCGGTCGATCACCTCGGCGCGGCTGGGCGTCCAGATCCGGCTGCGGGAGCGGCGCTCCCGCTCCCGGTCGGCCTCGCGGCCGCGCCGGCCGCGGGGGTAGGTGCGCTGGTTCTCCATCCGGGCCAGGCGTTCGAGGTCGGTGTTGACCTCGCGCCGCCCGCCGGGGTCGACCGGCCCGGACTTCTCCTCGAACAGGTCGTACATCCGCCGCCCGGCGAGGACGTGCTGCCACAGCGGCACCGGCCGGTGCTCGGAGACGATCACCTGGGTGTCACCGCGGACCGTGTCCAGCCAGTCACCGAACTCCTCGGCGTTGGAGACGGTCGCGGACAGCGAGACCAGGGTCACGGACTGCGGCAGGTGGATGATCACCTCTTCCCAGACCGCCCCGCGGAAGCGGTCGGAGAGGTAGTGCACCTCGTCCATCACCACGTAGCCGAGGCCGTCGAGGGCGGGGGAGCCCGCGTAGAGCATGTTGCGCAGGACTTCGGTGGTCATGACGATCACGGGAGCGTCGCCGTTGACGCTGTTGTCCCCGGTCAGCAGGCCGACCCGGTCGGCGCCGTAGCGTTTCGCCAGGTCGTTGTACTTCTGGTTGGACAGGGCCTTGATGGGCGTGGTGTAGAAGCACTTGCGGCCCTCGGCCAGGGCCAGGTGGACGGCGAACTCGCCGACGACGGTCTTGCCCGAGCCGGTGGGGGCGGCGACGAGGACGCCGCTGCCGGCCTCCAGTGCCCGGCAGGCGTCTATCTGGAACGGGTCGAGGCCGAACTCGTACAGCTCGCGGAACTGCGCGAGTGCGGTGGCGTTCTCTTCGGCGCGGCGACGGCTGGCGGCGTAGCGCTCGGCTGGCGACATCTCATCGGTCATCTCGTCCACGAGCCTACCCGGGGGTGCCGACACCGTGCGTGACCTTTACCGGTCGGCTACCGGTCGGCTGCCCCTCAGCGGCCCGCCGACCCCTGTCACGGGCCGGCCGCCAGGTCCTTGGGGCACGCGCGCGACACCCGGCTCAGACCAGCAGCCGCAGCGCGCCCGGCACGGTCCGCGCGGTCAGCGGCAGCGGCCCGATCGGCTCGCCGTCGGCGTAGCCGGTCACCCCGGCGGCGGTCAGCCGGACCCGGGCGGCGCGGTGCACGGTCACCACCGGGTGGCTGGGGTGCGTGCCGCTGTAGACCAGCGGGAAGACCCGCAGCAGCGTGGTGCGGCTGCACGGGCCGACCACGCACACGTCGAACAGTCCGTCGTCCATCACCGCGTCCGCGCAGATCCGCATCCCGCCGCCGTAGGAGGACCCGTTGCCGACGGCGATCAGGGTCACCTCCATCTCCCGCTCGGCGGCGTCGTCGAAGGACACCCGGTACGGGATGGGGCGCAGCGCGGCCAGTTCGGCGAGCATCGCCACGTCGTAGCGGAACCGGCCGCCGGGGAACCGCATCCGGTTGCCGCGGTCGTTGACCCGCGAGTCGAAGCCGGAGGCCAGCACGGTGCCGAACCAGCGGTCCCCGTCCGGTCCCGGCCCCACCCGGCCGAGGTCGAGCAGCCGCGTACGGTCCTCGCCGAGCGCCTGGGCCACGACCGAGGCCGCCGCGGCGGGGTCCCGGACGGGCAGGCCGTTGACCCGGGCGAAGTCGTTGCCGGTGCCGACCGCGACGACGCCGAGCGGGGTGCCGGTGCCGGCCACCGCCTGGAGCGCCAGCGAGACCATGCCGTCACCGCCCAGCGCCACCACGGCACGGGTGCCGGTGGCCACCGCCGCCCGGGCCCGGGCGAGCGCGTCGTCCGCGTCGGCGCCGACCACCGTCCGGACGTCGAGGCCGGCCGCCCGCAGCACGCGGACGGCCGGCTCGGCGGCGCGGGCACCCCTGCCGCGGCCGGCGGAGGGGTTCACGAGGAGAGTGATCTCGCTGGTCACCGGCGTGACGCTATCCCGGTACCGGCGGGACGGGAAGATCGGCGGCCCCGCCGGCCGGCTCGGGCCGGATCAGGCCGGCCCGGGCCCCTGCTCAGGTCGCGTCGTCGAAGTCGTCGTCGGCGCGGCGGCGCTCGGCCTCGGCGTCGAAGGACTGGGCGTCGACCTGCTCGGGCACGTAGTCCAGGCTGGACGCTTCGTCCGGGTCCAGGGCGTGGTCGGGGTCGGCCGCGCGGCGGCGCTCACGGCGCCGGTCGTTGAAGAAGCAGACGCCCATCGCGAGGAAGTACAGCAGCACGATCGGGGCGGCGAGCAGCGACATCGTGAGCGGGTCACCGGTGGGCGTGGCGACCGCGGCGAAGACGGTGATGCCTATCACCATGCCGCGCCACCAGCCCAGCATGCGGCGGCCGGTCACCAGCCCGGTGAAGTTCAGCAGCACCAGCACGAGCGGTAGCTCGAAGGCCAGACCGAAGACGACGATCATCCGGGCCACCAGGTCCAGGAAGTCGTCCAGGGGCAGCAGGTTGGTGGTGTCGTTCGGCACGAAGCCGATCATGATCCGCGCGGTCTGCGGCAGGATCTCGTAGGCCAGGACGGCGCCGGCCAGGAAGAGCGGCACACCGGCACCGACGAAGCCGAGGGTGTAGCGCTTCTCGCTCTTGTGCAGGCCGGGGGCCAGGAACGCCCACAGCTGGTAGAGCCAGACCGGCGAGGAGACCACCACACCGGCCATCAGGGAGACCTTCAGCGCGATCGAGAAACCGCCGAGCAGACCGCTGACGGTCATCTGGGCGCAGGCGCCGGTCCTGATCTTCTCGCCGGGGTGCACATGGCCGTTCTGGCACTGCACGTTGTCCGGGATCCGGTGCTGCAGCAGCTCGATGATGTGCTTGTAGAAGAACGCCGCCACGATGGTGACCACGAGGATGGCCAGCACCGACTTGAACAGCCTGTTACGCAGCTCACGCAAGTGATCCGCGAGCGGCATGCGCCCCTCGGGATCCTTGGTCTGCTTGCGGGCAGCAGTCTTGAGCACCCACGTCCTCGTCTCGTGCGGCAGCCGCCACCGGCGCGGGCCGGGCCACGGCTTGGTCCTTCACCTGTCGCCGGTCGTCCCAGGGAACTCCCAGGAGGCGACGGGGCGCGGTAGTCGGTCTCGGATCAGCTCTGGCTGGTGGTGCGCTCCGGCTCGCTCACCGGGCGCGCGCCGGCGGTGTCGCCGGGGGCCGACTGGATGGTGCGGGCGGCGGTCTGCTGCGCGGCGGGCTCCTCGGCCGTCGTGCCGTGGTCGTTCTTCATCGCCTTGGCCTCGCTCTTGAGGATGCGGGCGGACTTACCGACAGAACGCGCCAGGTCCGGAAGCTTCTTCGCGCCGAAGAGGACGACGATGACGGCGACGATGAGGAGGATTTCCAGGGGCTTGAGGTTGCCGAGCATAAGAGGTCTACCTTCTCACCTTGGCGGCGTGGTACGTGCGTCCGCGGTGCGGTGCCGGGCGGGTGCCCGAAGCCGTGCCGCGCTGTGATCGTAGCGTGCGGCGGTGAACAACGGTGAGTGCGCCGGTGTCCACCTGACTCGCGACCCGAGCCGCGCTTCGTTCGCGGGCCGCCCGGGCCAGCGTACCCGCACCTTCCGGAATAACGGCAGGCTCAGGGCCTGGAGATGTCCCCGGCCCGCTCCGCCAGCGGCCGCGCGGCACGCTGGAGCCGGTCGCTCGCCGCCGTCAGCGCCTCGGTACTCGCGGCGACCTGACGGGCCAGCGCCTGGACGGCCGCGAAGACGCGTACCGCGAGCGCGCCCAGCACCAGCAGTCCGGCGGTCGACAGGCCGACGTAGAGAAATAGCCACCACATGGCCCGCGAGCCTATCGCCTCGGCCGGCCCCGCGACGGCGCCCGGTACCCCGGCCCGTCAGGCGCGGCGGTCCTGCCGCGGCCGGGCGGATCAGCGCCCGGTGAGCCGCATCGTGGGCACCCCGCCGCCGGTCAGCAGCTCGACGATCCGCTCCCCCGCGGGTTTGCGTACCGCCTCGTCGCAGGAGGGGCAGGTGAAGGAGTAGAAGGTGGTGCGGGACGAGCCGCCGACGGCCAGCCGCAGCGCCGCGGCGTCCAGCTCGAAACTGCTGCGGCAGTGCGGGCAGTTGGCGCGGAAGAGCACCGCGGACTGCGGGGACTCCTCCGATGCCGGCGCCTCCGTCGACTCCGGCTCCGGCGCCGCCCGCAGGCCGGTCTGCGGCGGGCACTCCGCCGGGGCGGTGCCGCCGCCCGTGCCGTCACTCACCGTAGGCGGCCAGGGCGCGCACCGCGGCGTCGCGGGCGCCGTCGGCGAGGTCGGGCGGGGACACGATCCGGCCATCGCGGCCCAACCGCAGCGCGAGCCGCCGCAGCGAGCCCGGGTCGGGCGTGCGCAGGGTGATCCGCAGCCCGCCGTCCGGCAGTTCGTCGGCGCTGTCGTGCGGGTAGTACTCCGCGACCCAGCGGCCGCCGGGGCCGACCTCGACCACGACCTCGGGGTCGTCGCCGGCCGGCTGCACCAGGCCCTGCGACAGGTCGCGCGGCTCGATCCGGGGCGGTTCGGACGGCTCGTCCAGCAGCCGGATCTCGGCGACCCGGTCGAGCCGGAAGGTGCGGCGGTCCTCCGACAGCCGGCACCACCCCTCCACGTAGGTGTGGCCGACCGCGAACAGCCGGATCGGGTCGACCTCGCGGTCGGTGAGGGTGTCGCGGGCGGGCGAGTAGTAGCGCATCCACAGCCGGCGGCGCTCGGTCAGCGCCCGGTCCACGGTCGCGAACACGCTGCCCTCGGACTCGAATGTCACCGACAGCCGCCCGCTGGCCCCGGCCGCCTCACCGGCCGCCGTCTCCAGCTTCGCCGCGGCGCGCTGCAACGCCTGCCGGTCGCCCTCGCGCAGCCCGGGCAGGTTCGCCACCGCCCGGGCGGCCACCAGCAGCGCCGTCGCCTCGTCGGCGGCCAGCCGCAGGGGCTGCGCCACGTCGTCGGCGGTGCCCGGGTTGTGCCACCAGATCCGCTCGCCGTCGGTGTCGATGTCCAGCAGGTCGCCGCCGCGGAAGCTGGTGCCGCACAGCGGCAGCACGTTCAGGTCGCCGATCAGCTCGGCCTCGCTCACCCCGAACGCCCGCGCCACCTCGCTGACCCGCGCACCGGGCCGCTCGCGCAGATACGTCACCAGGGACAGCATCCTGCGGGTCTGGTCGATCGCGTTGCTCATCGGTCGCGCCCCCACGGCTCGCACGCACTGCACTGGCTGTACCGGCTCACAGGTCGTTCAGCCCTTCGCCACGGCGCGCAGCCGGTCCAGCAGTTCCGCGCGCAGTTCGTCGGGCGCCATCACGACCACGTCCGGGCCGAACTCGGCGAGCCAGGCGTCCAGGCCGTGCCCGTACGGGATCTCCAGCTCGTCCCACTCCGGGTCGATCGGCGTGGTGGTGACCGCACGCGCGCGCAGCGGGTAGCCGCTGCGGTGGCGCAGCCTGATCCGGGCGGTCGCGGCGGTGACGCCCTCGCCGGCCCAGCGGGCCACCGTCTCGCGGACGTCGATGTGGTCGGGTACCTCCGCGGTGAAGGCGCCGCGCACCTTGACCCGGCCGGAGATCCGCGACAGCCGGAACACCCGCACCTCGCCGCGGTCGCGGTCGTGGCCGGCCAGGTACCAGTGGCCGCGCCAGCACTCCAGCGCCCAGGGCTCGACCAGCCGCGGCTCGGGACGCACCGCGTTCCCCTTGCGGTAGTCGAAGGCGACCGCCTTGCGCTCCCGCGTGGCGAGCATCAGCGCCTCGAAGGCGGGCTCGGGGGCGGGGATACGCGGCTCCAGCGCGCTGGTGGCGTCCTCGTACGGCACGCCGGCCGCGCGCAGCTTCTGCAGCGCGCCGCTGGCCGCCTCGGCGAGCCGCGCCTGCTGCCAGACCTTCGCGGCCAGGGCCAGCGCGGCGGCCTCCTCGGGGTCCAGCGCGATGTCCGGCAGCCGGTTGCGGTCGCTGCGGGCGAGGTAGCCGAACTCGCCGTCGATGCTCTCGACGGTGTCGATGACCAGCCCGAGCTCGCGCAGGTCGTCCTTGTCCCGCTCGAACATGCGGTTGAACGCCTCGTCCGAGGTGACCTCGTGGTACGCCTCGATCGACGCGCGCAGCTCACGCTTGCTGACCGGGCGCCGGGTGTTCATCAGGCACAGCGCGAGGTTCATCAATCGCTCGGCCTTGGCAATCGCCATCCCACGCCCCCTCTTTCGCGCTCTCGGGCTCCGGGCGCGCGGACCCGCCTGCCGGGCCGCTCACCTGGCGAACCGTCGAGCACGGCCACGCTGAACCGTACCGCTCCTGCGCGTGGAGCCGAAACCGCGGCCCCCCGCCGGAGGGCGGGGGGCCGTCGGGTGTCTCGCGCGGACCTGCCTCGTCAGACGCCCATCAGGTCGCAGACGAAGATCAGCGTCTCGCCGGGGGCGATCGCGCTGCCGGCGCCGCGGTCGCCGTAGGCGAGGTGCGCGGGGATGGTCAGCTGCCGGCGGCCGCCGACCTTCATGCCCTGCACGCCCTGGTCCCAGCCGGCGATGACCTGGCCGACGCCGAGCTGGAACTGGAGCGGCGTGCCGCGGTTCCAGCTCGCGTCGAACTCCTCGCCGGTGGAGAAGGCGACGCCGACGTAGTGGACGGAGACGGTGTCGCCGGCCTTCGCGGCCGGGCCGTCGCCCTCCCAGATGTCCTTGATCTCCAGGTCGGCCGGCGGCTCGCCGCCCGGGAAGTCGATCTCGGGCTTGTCGATGCTCACTGCGATGCTCCTTGTGCTGTTGCGGGCAACCCGGACAGTCTTGCAGACCTCACAGGATGGCCAGCACGTCCAGGGTGAAGACCAGCGTCGCGTTCTTCGGGATGCCGCTGCCCGACGGCGGGTTGGCCCCGTAGGCGAGCGATCCGGGCGTCACCAGCAGGATCCGGCTGCCGGCCTTCTTGCCGACCAGGCCCTCCTGCCAGCCCTTGATGAGCTGGCTCAGCTCGAACCCGGCCAGCTCGCCCCGGCTGTAGCTGGAGTCGAACTCCTTGCCGGTGGTCCACACCTTGCCCTGGTACTGCGCCAGCACGGAGTCGGTGGACTTGATCACCGGCCCGTCGCCTTCCAGGATGTACTCCGAGACCAGCTTGGTGGGCGCCTTGGCGCCCTTCGGGATGGTCAGCGACGGGATCTTGCCGTCGGTGTTGGTACCGGACTTCGGCAGGTCGGCGTTGGTCTGCGGGACCACCTTCCCGGTCGACGAACTCTTGCCGTTGAAGCGGTTCAGCACGTCGATGACGAACACCAGCGTGTCCGTGCCCTTGATCCCGGCCTGCGGCTCGCCGCTGCTGCCGTAGCCGAGCGACGGCGGGATCGCCATCTCGACCCGGCTGTTCACCTGCTGGCCGAGCAGTCCCTCGTCCCAGCCGGGGATGACCTTCCCCTGCCCGATCACGTTCGTGTACGGGCCGCGGCCGAAGGAGGTGTCGAAGACCTTGGCCGTGTCCCAGATCTGGCCCAGGTAGTTCACCTGGACGTAGTCGCCGCCGGCGATCTTCGGCCCGTCGCCCTTGATCACCGTCTTGACGGCGAGCTTGGAGGAGGGGGTGCCGCTGCCCTTGGCGATGGTCGGCTTCTGGTTGAAGCCCTTGCCCGCGGTGATCGTCGGCACCGGGCCGGACACGATCTCGGTCTTCGGGGTCGCCGAGGCGGACGGTGAAGCGCTCGACGGAGTCGTCGAGGGTGGCGTCGAACTGGGCGTCGCCGAGCCGCTCTTGCTGTCGTCGCCGCAGCCGGCGGCGGTGAGCATGAGCGCGGGGACGGCGAGCAGTACGGAGCGTCGGCGCACGGAGTTCCTCGTTAGTGTCGTCGGGGTGGGGGGGTGCGTTCGGTGTGTCACGTGGGGGGAACACAAGTACAGCCCCACACCCTACGGCGTGCGACAGGCCCCGTACGAGATCCGCACGGGGCCTGTGTTCACACTGGGGCGGGTGTTCCGCCGGAATTCCTCGGGGTCACGCCCCGCGGTCACATTCCGGCGATCAGTTTCTCCACCCGGTCGTCCACCGAACGGAACGGGTCCTTGCACAGCACGGTGCGCTGCGCCTGGTCGTTCAGCTTCAGGTGGACCCAGTCGACGGTGAAGTCGCGCCGCTGCTCCTGGGCGCGGCGGATGAAGTCGCCACGCAGCCGGGCCCGGGTGGTCTGCGGGGGCACCGACTTGGCCTCGAAGATCTTCAGGTCACTGCAGATCCGCTTGGCCTGGCCCTTGCGCTCCAGCAGGTAGTACAACCCGCGGCGACGGTGGATGTCGTGGTACGCGAGGTCTATCTGCGCGACCCGCGGGTGGGACATGGTGAGGTTGTCGCGGTTCCGGTAGCGCTCGATGAGCTGGTACTTCATCACCCAGTCGATCTCGGAGCCGATCTTCGACAGGTCACCGCTGCCGATCGACTCCAGAGCGCGGCCCCACAGTTCGAGCACCTGGTCGATGACCCCGCTGCGGATGCCGCGGCGCTCGCAGAACTCCACGGCCTTGGAGTAGTACTCCTGCTGGATGTCGAGCGCGGACGCCTCCCGGCCGGAGGCGAGCCGGACCTTGCGGCGGCCGGTGATGTCGTGGCTGACCTCGCGGATGGCCCGGATCGGGTTCTCCAGGGTCAGGTCGCGCATCACGGTGCCGGCCTCGATCATCCGCAGCACCAGGTCGGTGGCGCCGACCTTGAGCAGCATCGTCGTCTCCGACATGTTGGAGTCGCCGACGATGACGTGCAGCCTGCGGTAGCGCTCGGCGTCGGCATGCGGCTCGTCGCGGGTGTTGATGATCGGCCGGGACCGGGTGGTCGCCGAGCTGACGCCCTCCCAGATGTGCTCCGCGCGCTGGCTCACGCAGAAGACGGCACCGCGCGGGGTCTGCAGCACCTTGCCCGCGCCGCACAGCAACTGCCGGGTGACGAGGAACGGAATGAGGATGTCCGCCAGCCGGGAGAATTCGCCGTGCCTGGCGACCAGGTAATTCTCATGGCAACCGTAGGAGTTGCCGGCCGAGTCGGTGTTGTTCTTGAACAGGTAGACATCACCCGCGATGCCCTCCTCGTGCAGCCGCCGTTCGGCGTCCACCAGAAGGCCCTCGAGGATGCGCTCACCGGCTTTGTCGTGCGTGACGAGTTCGGTGACGTTGTCGCACTCGGGAGTGGCGTACTCCGGGTGCGAGCCGACGTCGAGATAGAGGCGGGCCCCATTGCGGAGGAAAACATTGCTGCTGCGGCCCCATGACACGACACGGCGGAAGAGGTACCGCGCCACCTCGTCAGGGGACAGACGCCGCTGTCCCCTGAACGTGCATGTGACGCCGTACTCGTTCTCCAGCCCGAAAATGCGGCGGTCCATGTCTGAACATTACGCCTGATGCGACGTGCTGAAACGGGGATCGGGGGCACGGTTTGGATCTTTTTCTGCGACGACCCGATCGGTTTCGACGTCCCGCACCGTCAGGATTCGCCCGGTGGACAGCAGTACGCCCAGCGCCACGGCACCGGACACCGCGCAAACACCGAATCCTGCGGCGGTTCCACCATGTTGCGCGGCCACTCCGGCGACCGCCGTTCCCAGCGCCGCGCCGACTCCCATCGCGGTGACCACCCAGGAGAACGCCTCCGTCACGGTGCCCCGCGGGGCGTGCCGGTCCACCACCAGGAAGCCGCACGCCAGGGTCGGCGCCAGGAAGAGCCCGGCCAGGGCGGAGAGCAGCAGCATCCAGCCCAGCGCCGGGGCGAGCATCAGCAGCGGGTAGCAGGCGGCCAGGCCCACCGCGAGCAGCCGCAGCCGTCGCTCCGGGGGGCCGGCGAAGGAGCGGCCGCCGTAGACGATCCCGCCGATCAGCGCGCCGGCGCCGTTGGCGGCCAGCACGTAGGCCGCGGCCGAGCCGCCACCGTGCGCGTCCGCGTAGGCGACGGCGGCCAGCGAGAAGGCGCCCAGCGCGTTGCCGACGAAGAAGCAGGCGCCCAGCAGCACCAGCAGCCCGGGCGAGCGCAGGGCGCCCAGCCAGTGCGGCTCGCGGGCCTGGGCGCGCCAGTTCCGCGACGGCCCGGAGCTGACCACCACCAGGGTGCCCGCCACGCCGAGCAGCCCGGCCAGCACCAGCGCCGCGGCCTCGGAGGCGACCGCGACCGCGGCGGTGACCAGCAGCGGCCCGAGCGTGAAGAGCACCTCCTGGGCCGCCGCGTCCAGCGCGTACGCCCGCTGCACCTGCTCCTCGCGCTCCAGCACCACCGGCCACAGCGCCCGCAGGCCGCCCTCCAGCGGCGGCGTGGCGACCCCGGCGAGCAGCACCGCGGCGATCGCCACGGGCAGCGGCCGCGGGCCGGTCGCGGCGAGCAGGCAGAAGCCCGCCGCGGCCAGCAGCGCCGCCGCCGTCATCACCCGCGGCTGCCCGCGCCGGTCCACCGCGCGGCCCAGCAGCGGCTGCCCGAGCGCCATCGCCAGCCCGTACAGCGCCGACAGGCCGCCGGCCAGCCCGTACCCGGCCCCGTGCGCCCGCAGGAACAGCACGATCGCCAGCGCGGACATCCCGTTGGGCAGCCGCCCCAGCAGGGTGCCGCCGAGCAGTCGCACGGCGTGCCGGGTGCGCAGCAGGTCGCCGTAGCTGCTCGCCATGGCCGCTCCCCCCTCACGTGTTACGTATAACGTCCGGGTCATACGTACCATGTCGGCAACTCACGGGTCCAGCCGTGGGACAGGTTTCGGAAGGCGGCGGGCTGCGTTGGCCGGGAGCGATCGACCCACCTCGCGGGATGTGGCGCGGGCGGCCGGCGTGTCGCAGGCGACGGTGTCGCTGGTGCTCGGCGGGAAGTGGCGCGGGCGGGTCTCCGAGCGGACCGCGGACGCGGTGCGCCGGGCGGCGGGCGAGTTGGAGTACCGGCCGAACCTGGCCGCGCGCAGCCTGCGGCTGGGCCGGACCAGGACCGCGCTGCTGGTGGTGCCCGCGCTCACCCACGAGTACTTCGCCCGGGTGTACACCGGGGCGGCCCGGGTGGCCGACGAGCACGACTTCGGGGTGGTGCTCTACCCCTCGCCCGAGGGGACCGGTCCGGCCCGCGACCCGTTCGGCTCCGCGCGGGCGGCGATCGACGGGGTGATCGCCTCGTCGATGGCGGCGGACGCGCTCAGCGGGATCGCCGACGGCGGGCTGCCGTTGGTGATGCTGGACAGCGGCCCCGGCGCGGCCGGCGGCCCCCCGACCGTGGATCTCGCCGTCGCGGACGGCATCCGCCAGGTCGTCCGGCACCTGGTGGGACTCGGCCACCGCCGGATCACCCACCTCGCCGCGGACGTGGACACCTGGACCTTCCGGGTCCGCGCGCAGACGGTCCGCGAGGAACTGGCCGGGGTGGCGGGGGCGGAACTCGCCACCGAGCGGTGCGAACTGGACGTCGGGCCGGCCCGGGCGGCGGCCGTGCGCGCCCTCACCGCCCCCGGCCGCCGCCCCACCGCCCTGCTGTGCGACGGCGACGTCCTGGCCGCGGGTGCCTGCAAGGCCGCACGCGGCCTCGGTCTCAGGGTGCCTGACGACGTGTCGGTCTCCGGCTTCGACGATCTCTCGCTGGCGACCGCGCTCGACCCCGAACTGACCACGGTCCGGCTCCCCGCCGAGGACGTGGGTGCCCGGGGCATGTCAGCCCTCCTCGCCCTCCTCGACGGCGCCCCGACCCCCCCGACCGAACTCCCCGTCCACCTCATCCCCCGCGCCTCCACCTCCCCCCCACCCACGGACTGACCCGCAGGGGTTCACTTCAGTGGCGCGTGGCGGCACCTCCCAGGCGAAGCTCTGGGGGAGAACCGCGCGAGCAACCCCCACCGACAGGTGGTCCCTCAACCGACAGCACCACCCACCCCGGGGGGTCAGGGGCCCCTACTCCTCGTCGTCGTCCGAAGGCTCATCCGTCTTCGTGGTCGCCGCACTCTCCGTCTCCAGCAACCGCGACAGCTGGCGACCCAGGATCCGCTTGAACTTCCGCTGCTGCGGCCGGGTGCGGTCCAGCACCGCGACCTCGAGCTGCTCGGCGGTGAGCTGCCGCTCGCTGTTCCCGTTGCTGTCCCGCGCGAGCGACTCGACGGCCAGCGCCAGCGCCTCCGCGAGGGTCATCCCGTCCCGGTGCCGCTGGTCGAGGTAGCTGCCGATCTGGTCGGAGTTGCCGCCGACGGCGACCGCCCCGTGCTCGTCCACGATCGAGCCGTCGTGCGGAAGCCGGTAGATCTGGTCGTCCTCGGGAGCGGCGCCGACCTCGGCGACGATCAGCTCCACTTCGTACGGCTTCTCGCCGACGCTGGAGAAGATGGTGCCGAGGGTCTGCGCGTACACGTTGGCCAGCCCGCGGGCGGTGACGTCGTCGCGGTCGTACGTGTACCCGCGCAGGTCGGCGTAACGGACGCCGCCGATCCGCAGGTTCTCGAACTCGTTGTACTTGCCGACGGCGGCGAAGGCGATCCGGTCGTAGATCTCGCTGACCTTGTGCAGCGCGCGGGAGGGGTTCTCGGCGACGAAGACGATGCCGTCGGTGTACTGGAGGACGACGACGCTGCGACCGCGTGCGATGCCCTTGCGGGCGTACTCCGCGCGGTCCGCCATGGCCTGCTGGGGCGAAACGTAAAACGGCGTGGACACCGGCTCAACCGTGCCTTTCTGCTGTCGTCGGCGCTGGGTGGGTCAAAGGGCCCGAGGAACGCGGTGGGTGACCAGGGGTCAGCGGGTGGCCGGGCCGGGCCGAGGGGGCCCGGCCGACCGGTCGGACGCCGGTCACAGCACCTCGGCCCGCGGTCCGTCGGGGAACTCGAGCCGGCCGTCGAGCACCGAGCGGGCGATGGAGGCGACGTCGGAGTCGGCGTACCTGCGGTAGCCGTCCTCGGTGATGACGGTCACCACCGGGAAGATCCGCCGGGTCATGTCGGGGCCGCCGGTGGCGGAGTCGTCGTCCGCCGCGTCGTACAGCGCCTGGACGACGGCGGTGACGGTCTGCTGCTCGGTCAGGTCCTTGCGGTAGAGCTTCTTCAGCGCGCCGCGGGCGAAGACCGAGCCGGAGCCGGTGGAGGCGAAGCCGAGCTCCTCGCTGCGGCCGCCGGTGACGTCGTAGGAGAAGATCCGGCCCCTGGCGCGATCCGTGTCGTACCCCGCGAACAGCGGGACGACGGCGAGGCCCTGCAGGGCCATCCCGAGGTTGCCGCGGATCATCGTGGACAGCCGGTTGGCCTTGCCCTCCAGCGAGAGGGTGGCGCCCTCGATCTTCTCGTAGTGCTCCAGCTCCAGCTGGAAGAGCTTGACCATCTCGACCGCCAGGCCCGCGGTGCCGGCGATGCCGACCGCGGAGAACTCGTCGGCCGGGAAGACCTTCTCGATGTCGCGCTGGGCGATCACGTTGCCCATCGTGGCGCGGCGGTCGCCGGCCAGTACGACACCGGAGTCGAAGACGGCGGCGACGATGGTGGTGCCGTGCGGCAGCTCGATCGCACCCTTGACCGCGGGCAGGGTCCGGTTGCCCGGCAGCAGCTCGGGCGAGTGCTCACCGAGGAAGTCCAGGAAGGACGACGAGCCGGGCGTCAGGAAGGCAGCCGGCAGATGCCCGGGCTTACGAGTGTTGGCTTCCACGCGATTCCTTCCACACGATCATGGTGTTTGGTACGGACCCTACCCATGGGCCCGACATCCATCCGCCCCGCGGTCCGGTGGGCGCGGGGCGGATGGAGGGGCGAGCGATCACTCGCCGCCCTTCTGGACGAAGGAGCGCACGAAGTCCTCGGCGTTCTCCTCCAGGACGTCGTCGATCTCGTCCAGAACCGAGTCCACGTCGTCCGAAAGCTTCTCGTGGCGCTCCTTGAGCTCGTCGGCGGTCTTGGCGTCCTCCTGGACCTCCTCGACCTCGTCCGTGGAACGCGTAGCCCGCTGCTGTCCGCCGTCGGTGTCCTTGGTGGCCATGTCCCTCACCCCGCTCGGTTGCGTGCCTACAAGATCAGACCCTACAAGGAGGGTCCGTCTCCGGCCCTCGAATACGACAACGTCCGAGTGCTACCGACTTGATTCCCGGTTCTGGCCCGTTTCAGCCGTGGATCAGCCGCCGGACAGGATCCGGACCAGTTCCTCGGCCGTACGGCACCGGTCCAGCAGCTCTTTCACGTGGTTGCGGGTACCGCGCAGCGGCTCCAGGGTGGGCACGCGCTGGAGGGAGTCCCGGCCGGGCAGGTCGAAGATCACCGAGTCCCAGGAGGCGGCGGCCACGTCGTCGGCGTACTGCTCCAGGCAGCGGCCGCGGAAGTAGGCCCTGGTGTCCTCCGGAGGCTGCTGTACGGCCCGCAGGACGTCCTCCTCGGTCAGCAGGCGCTTGATCCGCCCCCGGGCCGCCAGACGGTTGTAGAGGCCCTTGTCGGGCCGTACGTCGGCGTACTGCAGGTCGACCAGGTGCAGGCGGGCGGCGTCCCAGTCCAGGTTGTCGCGGCGCCGGTAGCCCTCCAGCAGCTCCAGTTTCGCCACCCAGTCCAGCTCGCCGGCCAGGCTCATCGGGTCGCTCTCCAGGCGGCCCAGGACGTCCTCCCAGCGAGCCAGCACGTCCCTGGTCTGCTCGTCGGCGTCGCCGCCGTACCGCTCCTCGACGTATTTGCGGGCGAGGTCGAAGTACTCCATCTGAAGTTGTACAGCGGTCAACTTCCTGCCGTTGCGGAGCGTGACGAGCTGCTTCAGACCGGGGTCGTGGGAGACCTCGTGCAGGGTCCGCACCGGCTGGTCGACGGCGAGGTCGACCTTGATGAAGCCCTCCTCGATCATGGACAGCACCAGGGAGGTGGTGCCCAGCTTGAGGTAGGTGGAGATCTCCGAGAGGTTGGCGTCGCCGATGATGACGTGCAGCCGGCGGTACTTCTCCGCGTCGGAGTGCGGCTCGTCGCGGGTGTTGATGATGGGGCGCTTGAGGGTGGTCTCCAGGCCGACCTCGACCTCGAAGTAGTCGGCCCGCTGGCTCAGCTGGAAGCCGTCGTCGTGGCCGTCCTGGCCGATGCCGACCCGGCCCGCGCCGGTGACGACCTGCCGCGAGACGAAGAAGGGCGTCAGGTGCCGCACGATGTCCGAGAACGCGGTCTCCCGGCGCATCAGGTAGTTCTCGTGGGTGCCGTACGAGGCGCCCTTGTTGTCGGTGTTGTTCTTGTACAGGTGGATCGGCTGGGCACCGGGCAGCTGGGCGGCGCGCACCGCGGCCTCGGCCATGATCCGCTCGCCGGCCTTGTCCCACAGCACCGCGTCGCGCGGGTTGGTGATCTCCGGCGAGGAGTACTCCGGATGGGCGTGGTCGACGTACAGCCGGGCCCCGTTGGTGAGGATCACGTTGGCGAGGCCGATGTCCTCGTCCGTGAGCTGGGTGGAGTCAGCCGCCTCCCGGGCGAGGTCGAAGCCGCGGGCGTCCCGCAGCGGGTTCTCCTCCTCGAAGTCCCAGCGGGCGCGGCGCGCCCGGTGCATCGCCGCCGCGTAGGCGTTGACGATCTGGGACGAGGTGAGCATGGCATTGGCGTTGGGGTGCCCGGGGACGGAGATGCCGTACTCCGTCTCGATGCCCATTACTCGCCGTACGGTCATGCGGCCCTCCTTGCCCTGCTCCGGCTCGTCCGAGCCGAAAACACACCGGCTGCGGGACCCGCTGGTCGGGACCCGCAGCCGGAGGGTTGTGCCTACAGATACTGTCCGGTGTTCGCCACGGTGTCGATGGAGCGTCCGGTGTCCGCCCCCTGCTTTCCGGTCACCAGGGTGCGGATGAACACGATCCGCTCGCCCTTCTTCCCGGAGATCCGCGCCCAGTCGTCGGGGTTGGTGGTGTTCGGCAGGTCCTCGTTCTCCTTGAACTCGTCGACGCAGGCGGCGAGCAGATGGGAGACGCGGAGCCCGCGCTGGTCGTGGTCCAGGAAGTCCTTGATCGCCATCTTCTTGGCCCGGTCCACGATGTTCTGGATCATCGCTCCGGAGTTGAAGTCCTTGAAGTACAGGACCTCCTTGTCACCGTTGGCGTAGGTGACCTCCAGGAAGCGGTTCTCCTCGCTCTCGGAGTACATCCGCTCGACGACCGACTGGATCATGGCGTCCACGGTGCCCGCCGGGGACTGGCCGTGCTCGACCAGGTCGTCGGAGTGCAGCGGAAGCGTGTCCACCAGGTACTTGGAGAAGATGTCCTTGGCCGCCTCGGCGTCCGGACGCTCGATCTTGATCTTCACGTCCAGCCGGCCCGGCCGCAGGATGGCCGGGTCGATCATGTCCTCGCGGTTGGAGGCACCGATCACGATGACGTTCTCCAGGCCCTCGACGCCGTCGATCTCGGCGAGGAGCTGGGGGACGATGGTGTTCTCCACGTCGGAGCTGACGCCGGAGCCGCGGGTGCGGAAGAGGGACTCCATCTCGTCGAAGAAGACGATGACGGGGGTGCCCTCGGACGCCTTCTCCCGGGCCCGCTGGAAGACCAGCCGGATCTGCCGCTCGGTCTCGCCCACGTACTTGTTGAGCAGTTCGGGGCCCTTGATGTTCAGGAAGTAGCTCTTGCCCTGGGGCTGGCCGGTGACCTCGGCGACCTTCTTGGCCAGCGAGTTGGCGACGGCCTTGGCGATGAGCGTCTTGCCGCAGCCGGGCGGGCCGTAGAGCAGCACGCCCTTGGGCGGGCGCAGTTCGTACTCCTTGAAGAGGTCGGCGTGCAGGTAGGGCAGTTCGACCGCGTCGCGGATCTGCTCGATCTGGTTGCCGAGGCCGCCGATCTGCCGGTAGTCGATGTCGGGGACCTCTTCGAGGACCAGCTCCTCGACCTCGCTCTTGGGCACGCGTTCGTAGACGTATCCGGAGCGGGGTTCGAGCAGCAGGGCGTCGCCGGTGCGCAGGGTGCCGTCGAGCAGCGGCTCGGCGAGCCGGACCACCCGCTCCTCGTCGGTGTGCCCGATCACCAGGGCGCGCTCGCCGTCCTCCAGGATCTCCTTGAGGGTGACGATGTCGCCGACCAGCTCGAACTCCATCGCCTCGACCACGTTGAGCGCCTCGTTGAGCATCAGCTCCTGGCCGCGCTTGACGTCGTCGAGTTCGACGGACGGGCTGACGTTGACCCGCAGTTTGCGGCCGCCGGTGAAGATGTCGGCGGTGCCGTCCTCGTTGGCCTGGAGGAACACTCCGAAGCCGGCCGGCGGCTGCGCGAGCCGGTCGACCTCCTCCTTGAGGGCCACGATCTGGTCGCGGGCCTCGCGGAGCGTGTTCGCAAGCCGTTCGTTCTGTGCGGAGACACCCGCCAGGTTGGTCTGCAACTCGACGATCCTCTCCTCGAGAATCCTCGTGTGCCGCGGAGAGTCGGCGAGCTTGCGTCGCAGGACGGCGATCTCCTGCTCAAGAAAGGCGACCTGGCTCATGGGGTCTTCCGAACCACGAGCGGGTCGGCCGCCACGGTTGAATTCGTCGTCGTGGGCCGCCACGGTCCTCACCTCCTCCAAAGGGAGCTGGACGTTCCCAGACCCTACCTGGGCCGGTAGGGGTTGAAACCCCTAGATCACAAAGACGATCGCGGTGTGTCTGATCTTCACCCTTGCGCACGTCCCCTCGCCACTGGGATACCCGCCGATCTCCATCCGGAAGCCGCCGGTTGTATCGTCGTTTCGGTCAACAGCCGCCGAGGGCTGTTGCTTCCCGGGGACTTCCCGATGTACTTCCCGAACGACGAACGGCAGGGATGGGTTCCGTGAGCGAGAGCCAGGGTGCCGGCGAGGCGCTTGAGGTCTGGATCGACCAGGACCTGTGTACCGGCGACGGCATCTGCGCCCAGTACGCGCCGGAGGTGTTCGAGTTGGACATCGACGGCCTGGCCTACGTGAAGGGCTCGGACGACGAGCTGCGCCAGTCCCCTGGCGCCACCGTACCGGTACCGCTGCCGCTGCTCACGGACATCGTGGACTCGGTGAAGGAGTGCCCGGGCGAGTGCATCCACGTACGCCGGGCCGCGGACCGGGTCGAGGTGTACGGCCCGGCCGCCGACTGAGGGCCTCCTGAGGGCGCCGAGGGGCCCGGAGCGGGCCCCAGGGCCTGCTCAGATGGTGTTCGCCGGACCGGGGAGGGCCACGTAGCGACCGTCGCGCCACTCCCAGGTGTAGGTCCGCCGCAGGTCCGGGCAGCAGCGCGGGGTGTCGTCGCTGGAGAATCCCAGCACGGTCGCCTTGACGCTGCGGCCGGCGAGCCGGAAATCCGAGATCTGCCGGTCGTCCTTGGGGTTCACCAGGGTCACCGCGATCTTCGGCAGGCCGCCGGCGTGAGCGGGCGCGGACAGCACGTAGACGCCGCTGGGCGGGGTCCCGGTGTCGGAGTGGCAGCGCACCACCGCGATCGTCTCGGGCCGCCCGTCGCCGTCCAGGTCGGCGGAGACGTGCGAGATCACGTCGACGGTGGCGCCGGGGGCGCAGGTGAGCGGATAGGTGACCGCGTGGGGGTCCGGGGCGGCGACCGGCGGCCCGGACGGCGTGGCGGGCCTGCCGCCGGCCTTCGGGCTGGCGTCGGCGGGCTGCACGAGCGCCACGGCGCCGACCAGGGCGCCCACGGCCGCGGCGGTGGTGATCCAGTGCATCGCGCCGCTGCGTGCGTGCGGGAGGGCCGGACCTGCGGAGGGCTGCACTCGCCTGACTCCTGGGGGTTCTGGTCTGCGGGGGTGGCCAGCATGGTGCCACACGTCACACCGGCGCGGAACGGCGGGGCCCCGCCGCACAGCGCGCCGCCGCCGGCGTCCGGACGGACAAACCAGCGGCGGCGCGGTGAAGTTGGCCGAAAAGGGCCCTGTATGTCGCTACGTGTCGCTACCTGACGCTACCCGTCGGATTCGGCTCCGCCGCTTCCGCTGCCCGGCCCGGTGTAGTCCTCGCCGTAGGCGCCCTTGGCGGGGCGACGGCGGCGCAGCGGCGGCTCCACGCCGTCGGCGAGGCGGCGCGCGGTGAGCAGGAAGCCGGTGTGGCCGATCATCCGGTGATCGGGCCGGACCGCGAGTCCCTCGACGTGCCAGGTGCGCACCATCGTCTCCCAGGCGGCCGGCTCGTTGAAGGTGCCGTGCTCGCGGATCGCCTCCACGGTGCGGGCGAGCTGGGTGGTGGTGGCGACGTAGGCGCACAGGATGCCGCCGGGCACCAGTGCCTTGGCGACCGGCTCCAGGCACTCCCAGGGAGCGAGCATGTCCAGGATGACCCGGTCGACGTCGGTGTCGGAGAGGTGGTCCTGGAGGTCACCGACGGTGAGCTGCCAGGCCGGGTGCGGGCCGCCGAAGTAGCGCTCCACGTTCTGGGTGGCGATCTCGGCGAAGTCCGCGCGGCGCTCGTAGCTGTGCAGCATCCCGTGGTCGCCGATCGCGCGCAGCAGGAAGCTGCTCAGCGAGCCGGAGCCAACGCCCGCCTCGACCACCCGCGCCCCGGGGAAGATGTCGGCCATGGCCAGGATCTGCCCCGCGTCCTTGGGGTAGACCACGGCGGCGCCGCGGGGCATGGACAGGACGTAGTCGGGGAGCAGGGGGCGCAGCGCGAGATAGGCGACGTTTCCCGTGGTCCGCACCACACTGCCCTCAGGGGCACCGATCAGCTCGTCGTGCGGGAAAGCGCCCTTGTGGGTGTGGAACTGCTTTCCGGCTTCGAGCGTGAACGTGTAGTGGCGTCCCTTGGGGTCGGTGAGCTGGACCTGGTCCCCGACTCTGAATGGCCCGCGCCTGCGCGCGGCACCGGTCGGTTCGGACATAGGACCACCTTATCGGCTGCGCGGAACGCCTCAGGACGCGCCGCCTCCCGCTGCACCCGGGAGCGAGTGAGCCAAAGGTCGCGCCGCTGTCGAAAGAGAGAGCGCGGAGGCCGTGAGCTACGAGCGGCCGCGCACCGTCGACAGTGGATCTGGGGGCGCCTCAGGCGAAGCTCTGGGGGAGCCGGAGGCGAACCGAGCCGGAAATCAGGCAGTCCGGGACATGGCGGCGACGAAGGCGCGCTCCACGTCGGCGGTGGAGAGCACGCCGTAGATCTCCCCGGTGGGCTCGACGACGAGGTACTCGGTGGAGGGCGTGGCACGCAGGGTGTCGAGGAGTTCCTCGCCGGTGAGGTCCGCGGAGACCCGCATCCCCGGCCGGAGGTCGTGGGCGAGGCCGCTGACGGCGACCCAGGGGCGCCGGTGCTCCGGCACCGAGATGATCGCGGACTCGCGGACCAGCGCGGTCGGGTCGCCCCTGCCGTCGACGACGACCAGCGCGCGGGCGCCCGCCTCGTTGGCGCGGCGCAGCGCCTCGGACAGCGGGGTGTCGGAGGAGACCGGGACGGCCCGCCGGGTGAGCGTGCGGGCCCGCAGGTCCGGCAGGCGCTCGCGCAGCCGCGCCATCCGCAGCCCGTTGCCCGCCCCGGTCCACATGATCGCGGCCAGGACCGCGGCGAGCAGCGCGTCGGTGAGGGAGTCCGCGCCGCTCTCGCCGTTGCCGTGGGCGTACGACAGCATCGGCAGCCCGATCAGGACGGCGAGCGCGAGCACCCGGCCGGCCCAGGCCGCCGCCACGGTGCCCTTCATGGCGTCGCCGCTGAACTTCCAGACCACCGCCCGCAGCATCCGGCCGCCGTCCAGCGGCAGCCCGGGCAGGAAGTTGAAGATCGCCACGATCAGGTTGCTGACCATCAGCCCGGCGAGCAGCACCCCGGGGACGGTGCCGCGCTCCACGAACTGCATCCCGCCGAAGAAGGCCGCGGCGAGCACCAGGGACAGCAGCGGGCCGACGAAGGCGAGGACGAACTCGCGGCCTGGGGTGTCGGAGTCCTTCTCGATCTCCGAGACGCCGCCGAAGAACTGGAGTTGGATCCGGCGCACCGGCAGGTCGAAGCGGATCGCGGCGACGGTGTGGGCGAGTTCGTGGACGAGCACGGAGGCGTAGAAGGCGACCGCGAAGAAGAGCGAGACGAGGTAGCGGATCCCGCCGAGCTCGGGCAGGACGGTGTCGAGCTGCCCGCCGAAGACCCAGGTGATCAGCGCGGCGACCAGGAACCAGCTCGGGGCGACGTAGATGGGCACCCCGAGGAAGCGGCCCATCAGGATGCCGCCGCCCGGCTCCCGCGCGGCCTTTTCGGTGCCGTCGCCGCCACCTGGACCCGGGGGGTTGGTGTTCTGGGACGGCGGACGGCCGCTCTCGCTCAATGGTTCCCCTTCTGAAACAGACCCTCGCACCGATCATGCGGCACGAGGGACATCGGTCCCATGGTATGGCCCCGCAGAGCGGGGCACACCGGGGCATGGCCGTTGCCGGTGGCGGCACGGCCGTGTCGGTGCCAGGCCGTAAGGTCGTCTGCCATGGGGACCCCCGCCGACAGCACCCGACCCGACCACGCGTCACCCGCCCCCGTCCCGCCCGGTGGCGCACCCCCGGACCCCGCCGCGCCGGGTCTGGTGCCGGCCGGCCGGACCTCACCGGAGGCCGGGCGGGCCTCCGGGCGGACCGCGCCCGCGGGTGGGCCGCACGGGGGCGCGCCGCCGCGCCCGCCGGCGTCGCTGTCGCCGTCGCGGGCCGCGGACTTCATGCGCTGCCCGCTGCTGTACCGGCTGCGGGTGATCGACCGGCTGCCGGAGAAGCCGAGCGAGGCCGCGACCCGCGGCACCGTGGTGCACGCGGTGCTGGAGCGGCTCTTCGACTCGCCCGCGGCGGAGCGCACTCCCGAGCGGGCCAGGGCGATGGTGCCCGGGGAGTGGGAGCGGCTGCTGGCGGCCCGCCCGGAGCTGGCCGGGCTGTTCGCCGCGGCGGAGGGCGCGCTGGACGCGGAGGCGCTGGCCGCCTGGCTGGAGAGCGCCGGGCGGCTGGTGGAGCGCTGGTTCACCCTGGAGGACCCGACCCGCCTGGAGCCCGCCGAGCGCGAGCTGTACGTGGAGACGGTGCTGGAGTCCGGCCTCACCCTGCGCGGCTACGTCGACCGGCTCGACGTGGCACCGGCCACCGGCGACCTGCGGGTGGTGGACTACAAGACCGGCAAGGCGCCCCGCCCGGAGTACGCCGACGAGCCGCTCTTCCAGATGCGCTTCTACGCCCTGGTGCTGTGGCGGCTGCGCGGGGTGGTGCCGCGCCGGCTCCAGCTGGTCTACCTCGGCAGCGGCGACGTGCGGACCTACGACCCGTCGCAGGAGGACCTGCTGCGCACCGAGCGGCGGCTGCTGGCGCTGTGGGAGGCGATCAAGGAGGCGACGACCAGCGGGGACTGGCGGCCGCGCCGGACCCCGCTGTGCGGCTGGTGCGACCACCAGGCACTGTGCCCGGAGTTCGGCGGCACTCCCCCGCCGTACCCGCTGCCGCTGGCGCGAATCGCCGGAACCGGGCCGGTCGTGGGCGAGAATGGTCCGGTCTAGCGAAGGAGTACCCGTGGCGATCCGCGTCCTGCTGGTGGACGATCAGCCCCTGTTGCGCACCGGCTTCCGGATGATCCTGGAGGCCGAGCCGGACCTGGCCGTGGTCGGCGAGGCGGGTGACGGCCAGCAGGCGCTGGACCAGGTACGGGCGCTGCAGCCCGACGTGGTGCTGATGGACATCCGGATGCCCCGGATGGACGGTGTCGAGGCGACCCGGCAGATCACCGGTCCCGACCGGTCGGGACCGGCGAAGGTCCTGGTGCTGACCACCTTCGACCTCGACGAGTACGTGGTGGAGGCCCTGCGGGCCGGGGCCAGCGGCTTCCTGCTGAAGGACGCGCCGGCCGCGGAACTCGTGCAGGCGATCCGGGTGGTGGCGGCCGGCGAGGCGATGCTCGCGCCGAGCATCACCCGGCGGCTGCTGGACAAGTACGCGGGCCGGCTCCCCTCGGGCGAGGAGTCGGTGCCGCAGCCGCTGCACGCGCTGACCGAGCGGGAGGTCGAGGTGCTGAAGCTGGTCGCCCGCGGCCTGTCGAACGCGGAGATCGCCGCGGAGCTGTTCGTCAGCGAGACGACCGTGAAGACCCACGTCGGCCATGTGCTGACCAAGCTGGCGCTGCGCGACCGGGTACAGGCGGCGGTGTACGCGTACGAGAGCGGCCTGGTGCGCCCCGGCGCGAACTGACCCGGCCCGTACCCCCGGAGACCGTCGGCTGGGCTCCCTGGTGAACGCGTACGCCCCCGCGCGGCCCTGACGGGCCCTCGCGGGGGCGTTCCGGTCCGGAGGTGCGTACCCGGTCCGGGAGTGCGGCCCGGCCGCCGGGGCGGCCGGGCGCGCCGCGGTCAGCCGGAGGCGCCGCGGCCCAGCTCCCAGAACTGCGTGGTGGTCGAGGAGTTGAGCGCCCACTCCGCGCCGGTGATGTCGTTGCGGGCGGCGATGTACTGGTTGGCCTGCCACAGCGGCAGCATCGGCACCTGCTCGGCGACGAGCTTCTGCGCCTCGCCGAAGGCGTCGGTGGTGGCGCTGCGCTCGGCCTGGCGGCGGGTCTCCGGCAGGATCGTGTCCCGGATCTCCGGCAGGTTGAACGGCAGGGGCAGGAACGTTTCCTTGTCGAAGAACGGCGCGATGTAGTTGTCCGGGTCCGGGAAGTCGGGCAGCCAGTTCAGCGCGAAGACCTGGTACTTCCCCTCGCCGGCCGCCTTGAGGAACGCGTTCCACTGCTCGCTCTTCACGCTGACGTCGAACAGCCCGGAGGCGTCCAGCTGCTTCGCCAGCGCCTCGGCCTCGGCCTGGTTCATCGTGCCGCCCGTGTCGCGGCGGAAGTTGATGGTCAGCGGCACCTTGGCGGTGATGCCCGCCTTGTGGAGCGTCGCCTTGGCGTTCTTGACGCTCGGCTCGCCGTAGGTGTCGTAGAACGAGTTGACGTGGGTGGTGATGCCCTGCGGAACCACCGAGTACAGCGGCACCGCGGTGCGCTGGTACACGTCGCGGGTGATCGCCTGGCGGTCGACGACCTGGGCCATCGCCTGGCGGACGGCGACCTTCTTCAGCGAGGACGCGTCGGTGTTGAGGAACAGGTAGCGCGCCTCGCCGCCGGAGGACTGGGTGAGCTTGAAGTCCGGGTCCGGGTGGGCCTCCAGCTCCTGGATCTGGTCCGGCGCGAGCGTCCGGGTCATCACGTCCAGGCTGCCGGCCTTGAGGGCGTCCTCCATCGTGTCGGACTTGACGTACATCTTGAGCGTGACGGCGCTGTTGTGCATCTTCAGCGTGCCGGCGTAGTGCGAGTTCTTGGAGAACACCGCCTGCTTGCCGGCGGTCCAGGAGTCCAGCTTGTACGGGCCCGAACCGACCAGCCGCCAGCCGGTGTAGGGCTTCGTCGCCGGGTACACCGTGCTGTCGACGATCGCGGCCGCGGGCGTGGCCAGCTTCGCCGGGAACGTCGCGTCGGGCTGCTTGAGGTGGAACACCACGGTCTGCGGGTCGGGCGCGTCCACGGTCTTGACGTCGGATATCAGCGACGACGGGCCGTCGGCCCAGTGGATCTTCTGCATCCGGTCGATGGAGAACTTGACGTCGGTGGAGGTCAGGTCCCGGCCGGTGGAGAACTTCTCGCCCGAGCGCATCGTGCAGGTGTATGTCAGTCCGGAAGTGCCCTGGTAGTGGCACTCCTTGGCCGCGTCCGGCGTCGGCGTGGTGCTGCCGCGCTGGTAGGTCAGCAGCATCTGGAAGGTGTTGTAGAAGACGTTCCAGGTCGCGCTGTCGTACGACGTGGCCGGGTCGAGCGGAGCCGGGTTGTCCTTCGTCAGCTCGATGGTGTCCGTGGTGCCGACGACGATGGGCTTGCCACTGCCGCCGCTGCCTCCGCCGGAACTGCCGCACCCGGTGATCACGGGTGACAACGCGCCGAGCAGGGCCGGCACCACCAGAAGCTTGCGGTTCATCGTTGGTCGTTCTCCTCTTGCGCATGTGCCGGGGGCTCGTGACGCGCCCATAAGGCCGAACAGGGCCGCCCGCGCACCCGGGTTGCGGGAGTACGGGCTGGAGGCAGCGCGGGGCACGCTCGGGCGACGATACCGAGATTGCCGGTGATCAGCACCAATGGGTGGCCAAAGTTCACGGCTGGGGCGAAAGGAACTGCTGTGACGGCACGCTCAGTGAATGCGCGTGCGCAGGGCGCGCAGGAACGGCACGCTGACCTCCTCCAGGGACGCGACGACGGTCCGCCCGGGCGCGGGCGGGATCGGCACCACCGAGGGCACGGCCACGACCCGGCAGCCGGCCGCCTCGGCGGACGCCACGCCGGTGAGGGTGTCCTCGACCACCACGCAGTGCGCCGGGTCCGTGCCGAGCCGCGCGGCGGCGGCCAGATACGGGTCCGGGTGCGGCTTGGTGCGGCCGATCTCGTCGCCGGCCAGGGTGAACGCGAAGTGCTCGGGGCCGAGCGAGCGCAGCATGACGTCGATGGTCCGGCGGTGCGAGGCGGACACCAGCGCGGTGGGCACGGAGTGCGCGGACAGCTCGGTGAGCAGCCGGCGGGCGCCGGGCATCAGCGGGGCGCCCTGGGCGACCAGGTGCTCGAAACGGCTGTTGATGGCGGCCATCAGCTCGTCCTGGGGCGCGGTGGCGCCCGTGACGGCGATCAGGTGGCCCACGCTGCGGGCCATCGGCCCGCCGACCACCACCGAGCGGTGTGCCTCGTCCAGCACGTGCCCGAGGTCCGCGAATACCTCGGACTCCGCCGCCCACCACAGGCCCTCGGTGTCCACCAGGGTCCCGTCCAGGTCCAGGAGCACGGCCCAGGGCCCACCGGGCCCCTGCGCCACACGGGTGTCGGCGACGGGGATGCTGCTGGTCATAGGCCCCACTCCTCAGCTCTGGGGGACACAGAGGCCGGTCGCCACGCCCCGTGGAACACGGGGAGGCAACCGGCCTCTGCCGGACCGACAAGTCTACGTCGGGCTGTTGCGGACCGCTGAACGACGGGTGGACCGCCGGTCAGCGGGCGTTGAAGTACTTGGCCTCCGGGTGGTGGATCACGATCGCGTCGGTGGACTGCTCGGGGTGCAGCTGGAACTCCTCCGACAGCTTGACGCCGATCCGCTCCGGCTCCAGCAGTGCGGCGATCTTGGCCCGGTCCTCCAGCTCGGGGCACGCCCCGTAGCCGAGCGAGAAGCGGGCACCGCGGTACTTCAGGTCGAACATGTCGGTCATGGCGGAGGGGTCCTCGCCGGCGAAGCCGAGCTCGGACCTGACCCGGGCGTGCCAGTACTCGGCGAGCGCCTCGGCGAGCTGGACGGACAGGCCGTGCAGCTCCAGGTAGTCGCGGTACGAGTCGGCGGCGAACAGCTCGTTGGCCGCCTCGGAGACCCGGTTGCCGACGGTGACCACCTGGAAGCCGACCACGTCGGTCTCGCCGGAGTCCTCGGGGCGGAAGAAGTCGGCCAGGCACAGCCGCCGGCCGCGCCGCTGGCGCGGGAAGGTGAAGCGGGTGCGCTCGGTGCCGTCCTCGTGCAGCACGATCAGGTCGTCGCCCTTGGACACGCAGGGGAAGTAACCGTAGGTGACGGCCGCTTCCAGCAGGTGCTCGGACTGGAGCTTGGTCATCAGGCCGCGCAGCCGGGGCCGCCCCTCCGACTCCACCAGCTCCTCGTAGCCGGGCCCGTCGGCGCGGGACTGCTTCAGGCCCCACTGGCCCTTGAACAGCGCGCCCTCGTCCAGCCAGGAGGCGTAGTCGGCGAGCTGGATGCCCTTGACCACCCGGCTGCCCCAGAACGGCGGGGTGGGCACCGGGTTGTCGACGGCGACGTCGGAGCGGACCTGGCCCAGGTTGGGCTGCTCCGGCTCCTCCGGCTGCTCGCGGCGCGGCACCCGGCGGGTCTTGAGCGCCGGCAGCTCCGCGCCGGGCACACCGCGCTTGACGCCGATCAGGGCGTCCATCAGCCGCAGCCCCTCGAAGGCGTCGCGGGCGTAGCGGACCTCGCCGGCGTAGATCTCGTGCAGGTCCTGCTCGACGTAGGCGCGGGTGAGGGCGGCGCCGCCCAGGATCACCGGGTAGTCGGTGGACATGCCGCGCTGGTTGAGCTCCTCCAGGTTCTCCTTCATGATCACCGTGGACTTCACCAGCAGGCCGGACATCCCGATCACGTCGGCGCGGTGCTCCTGGGCGGCGTCCAGGATCGCGGACACCGGCTGCTTGATGCCGAGGTTGACCACGTTGTAGCCGTTGTTCGACAGGATGATGTCGACCAGGTTCTTGCCGATGTCGTGCACGTCGCCGCGGACGGTGGCCAGCACGATGGTGCCCTTGCCGCCGCCGTCGTCGCTCTTCTCCATGTGCGGTTCGAGGTAGGCCACGGCGGTCTTCATCACCTCGGCCGACTGGAGCACGAACGGCAGCTGCATCTGGCCGGAGCCGAACAACTCGCCGACCACCTTCATGCCGGACAGCAGCGTGTCGTTGACGATGTCGAGGGCCGGGCGCTCGGCCAGTGCCTCGTCCAGGTCGGCGGTCAGGCCGTTCTTCTCGCCGTCGATGATCCGGCGCTGCAGGCGCTCCTCCAGCGGCAGCGCCATCAGCTCCTCGGCGCGGCCCGCCTTCAGCGACTTGGAGTCGACGCCCTCGAAGAGCTCCATCAGCTTCTGCAGCGGGTCGTAGCCCTCGCTGCGGCGGTCGTAGACCAGGTCGTGGGCGGCCTGCCGCTGCTCCTCGGGGATGCGCGCGATCGGCAGGATCTTCGCGGCGTGCACGATCGCGGAGTCGAGGCCGGCCTTGACGCACTCGTCGAGGAACACCGAGTTGAGGGCGGTGCGGGCGGCCGGATTCAGGCCGAAGGAGATGTTGGACAGGCCCAGCGTGGTCTGCACGTCGGGGTGGCGGCGCTTGAGTTCGCGGATCGCCTCGATGGTGGCGATGCCGTCCTTGCGGGACTCCTCCTGGCCGGTGCAGATGGTGAAGGTCAGGCAGTCGATGAGGATGTCGGACTCGCGGATGCCCCAGTTGCCGGTGAGGTCGGCGATCAGCCGCTCGGCGATCTCCACCTTCTTCTCGACGGTACGCGCCTGTCCCTCCTCGTCGATGGTCAGCGCGATCAGCGCGGCGCCGTGCTCGGCCGCCAGCGCGGTGACCCGGGCGAAGCGGGACTCGGGGCCGTCGCCGTCCTCGTAGTTGACCGAGTTGAGCACCGCGCGGCCGCCGAGCTTCTCCAGGCCGGCCCGCAGCACGTCCACCTCGGTGGAGTCCAGCACGATCGGCAGGGTGGAGGCGGTGGCGAACCGGCCGGCGATCTCGGCCATGTCGGCGACGCCGTCCCGGCCGACGTAGTCCACGCACAGGTCGAGCAGGTGGGCGCCCTCGCGGATCTGGTCGCGGGCCATCTCCACGCAGTCCTCCCAGCGGCCCTCCAGCATCGCCTCGCGGAACTTCTTCGAGCCGTTGGCGTTGGTGCGCTCGCCGATGGCCAGGTACGAGGTGTCCTGCCGGAACGGCACGGTCTGGTACAGCGAGGCGGCGCCGGGCTCGGGACGCGGGTCGCGCGGCCTGATGTCGTGGCCGCCGATCCGGTCCACCAGCTGGCGCAGGTGCTCCGGGGTGGTGCCGCAGCAGCCGCCGACCAGGGACAGGCCGTACTCCTGGGCGAACGTCTCGTGCGCGTCGGCGAGTTCGGACGGCGACAGCGGGTAGTGCGCGCCGTCCTTGGTGAGGACCGGCAGGCCCGCATTGGGCATGCAGGTCAGCGGGATGCGGGAGTGGCGGGCGAGGTAGCGCAGGTGCTCGCTCATCTCGGCCGGGCCGGTGGAGCAGTTCAGGCCGATCAGGTCGATGCCGAGCGGTTCGAGCGCGGTCAGCGCGGCGCCGATCTCCGAGCCGAGCAGCATCGTGCCGGTGGTCTCCACGGCGACGGAGCAGATCAGCGGGAGGTTCGCTCCGACGGCGGCCATCGCGCGGCGCGAGCCGACCAGCGCCGCCTTGACCTGGAGCAGGTCCTGCATGGTCTCCACGACCAGGGCGTCGGCGCCGCCGGCGATCAGGCCGGCCGCGTTGGCCTGGTAGCCGTCGCGCAGGGTCGCGTAGTCGGTGTGGCCGAGGGTGGGCAGCTTGGTGCCGGGGCCGATCGAGCCGAGCACGAAGCGGCGGCGGCCGTCGGCGGCGAAGCCGTCGGCGACCTCGCGGGCCAGCCGGGCACCGGCCTCGGAGAGCTCCTCGATCCGCTCGGGGATGTCGTACTCGGTCATCGCCGAGTGGTTGGCGCCGAAGGTGTTGGTCTCGACGCAGTCGACGCCCGCCTGGAAGTACGCCTCGTGGACCGAGCGCACGATGTCCGGACGGGTGACGTTCAGGATCTCGTTGCAGCCCTCGAGCTGCTGGAAGTCGTCGAGCGTGGGGTCCTGGGCCTGGAGCATGGTGCCCATCGCGCCGTCGGCGACGACGATCCGCGAGGCGAGGGCCTCCCGTAGCGCGGTGACCCGGGCCGCGTCGTGCGCGGACGGGGCGTGACTGGACGAGGGGGACGGCGATGCCATGGACTGCTCCCTGGGGTGCGACGGCTGTCGGCTATGCGCTGCCACGCCCGCAGGCGTGGCACGCACCCCGCCAGGGTAGCGGGCGTGGACACGCGGGGCCCGGACGTTTCCGAGGGGCGGACGGGTGGTGCCACCCGGGCGGCGCTGTTCTGGCAGGTGGCGGCGGTGGGGGTCTGGCTCGGCTCTGCCATGATGAAGGAGGATGAAGGTCGACATTGTCGACCGCGTCCCTGCTTCCCTCCGACCGTACCGCCGACACCCGCACGACCCGTCGATCCGTGCCCGCCACCGACCCGCACCGTCCCGTACCTCTTGGAGCGTCCGCCATGCCAGGTCCCATCCAGTCACTGGAACGCGCCGCGGCGATCCTGCGGCTGCTGGCCGGCGGCGAGCGCCGGCTCGGGCTGTCGGACGTGGCGTCCTCACTCGGACTGGCCAAGGGCACCGCGCACGGCATCCTGCGCACCCTCCAGCAGGAGGGCTTCGTCGAGCAGGACCCGGTGTCGGGGAAGTACCAGCTCGGCGCGGAGCTGCTGCGGCTGGGCAACAGTTTCCTCGACGTGCACGAGCTGCGGGCCCGCGCCCTGGTGTGGACCGACGACCTGGCCAGGTCCAGCGGCGAGTCGGCGTACCTGGGCGTGCTGCACCAGCAGGGCGTGCTGATCGTGCACCACGTCTTCCGGCCGGACGACAGCCGGCAGGTGCTGGAGGTGGGCGCGATGCAGCCGCTGCACAGCACCGCGCTCGGCAAGGTGCTGGCGGCGTACGACCCGGTGGCGCACAGCGAGGCCGCCGAGGGCGAGCGGGCCGCGCTGACCGGGCGGACGGTGACCTCGGCCGCGGACTTCGAGGCGCTGCTCGACCTGACCCGGGCCCGGGGCTGGGCCGCCGACCTGGAGGAGACCTGGGAGGGCGTGGCGTCGATCGCCGCGCCCGTGTACGACCGGCGCCGGATGCCGGTCGGGGCGGTGGGCATCAGCGGCGCGGTGGAGCGGGTCTGCGACGACGACGGCGCGATCAGGCCGCGACTGGTGGCGGCGGTGCGGGACTGCGCGCGGGCGGTCTCCCGCGACCTGGGCGCGGGCCGGTTCTGAGCGCCGCCCCGGGCGGTTCCGGCGGGGCGCGGAGAGGGCACGGGAGCGGCGGCGGGCCGCCCGCCCGCGTGGACGGTGAGTCTGCTCGGTCACATGGCTATTGACCTGGTCATCGTGGGGGGCGAGACTTTCGACCTGCGGTCGACAATGTCGAACAACGGACGGCTGGCCGGCCGCGGCTCAGGGACTGAGACAAAGGAGTCGATGTGTCCAACGGCCACATAGTCATCGGTGAACTCTTCGGAACCGCCGTTCTGATCCTGCTCGGCGGCGGAGTGTGTGCCGCGGTGACGCTCAAACGATCCAAGGCCCTGGACGCCGGCTGGGTGGCGATCTCCTTCGGCTGGGGCCTCGCGGTGCTGGCCGGCGCCTACATCGCCAACGGCTACTCCGGTGGCCAGCTGAACCCGGCCGTCACCTTGGGCATCGCCATCAAGACCGGCGAGTGGAGCACGATGCCCTACTACCTGATCGGCGAGTTCGGCGGGGCGATCATCGGCGCGGTGCTGGTCTGGCTGGCCTACCTCGGCCAGTTCCAGGCGCACCTCACCGACCCCGAGGTGGTGGGCGGGCCGGACGGCCGCGCCGAGCGGACCGCGGAGGGCGCGCCCGGCGCCGAGGCCGCGCCGAAGGCGGACCCGGCCGGACCCAGCACCGGCAACCCGGCGCAGCCCGGCGGACCGGTGCTCGGCATCTTCTCGACCGGCCCGGAGATCCGCAACCCGGTGCAGAACCTGCTCACCGAGATCATCGCCACCGCGGTGCTGGTGCTGTTCATCCTCACCCAGGGCATGACCAAGGGCCTGGCCCTCAACGGCCTGGGCATCCTGCTCACCGCGCTGCTGGTGGTCGGCATCGGCCTGTCGCTCGGCGGCCCGACCGGCTACGCGATCAACCCGGCCCGCGACCTCGGACCGCGGATCGTGCACGCGCTGCTGCCGCTGCCCAACAAGGGCGGCTCGGACTGGGGCTACGCGTGGATTCCGGTGGTCGGCCCGCTTGTCGGCGCCGCGATCGCCGGCGGGCTGTACAGGCTGGCCTTCATGTGACCCGCACAGCCCGACGCAGCAGCCACCGGGTGGGCAGCCCGGACCGGACCGCACCACCCGTCCGACGGCGCCCACCGTCCACCGCCCGCCCGACACCAGATCACCGCAGGAGCACATCGTGACCGACACCCCGAACGGCACCGCCGCCGACTCCGCCGACTCCGGCTCCTCGCACGGCTCCGGCCCGTTCATCGCCGCCATCGACCAGGGCACCACGTCCAGCCGCTGCATCGTCTTCGACCGGGACGGCCGGATCGTCGCCGTCGACCAGAAGGAGCACGAGCAGATCTTCCCCAAGCCGGGGTGGGTCGAGCACGACGCCGCCGAGATCTGGACCAACGTCCAGGAAGTGGTGGCCGGCGCGATCCGCAAGGCCGCCCAGGACATCCCCGGCTTCACCCCCGCCGACGTGAAGGCGATCGGCATCACCAACCAGCGCGAGACGACGCTGCTGTGGGACCGGCACACCGGTGAGCCGGTGCACAACGCCCTGGTCTGGCAGGACACCCGCACCGACACGCTCTGCCGGGAACTGGGCCGGGACGTCGGCCAGGACCGGTTCCGCGCGACGACCGGCCTGCCGCTGGCGTCGTACTTCGCCGGGCCGAAGATCCGCTGGCTGCTGGACCACGTGGACGGCCTGCGCGAGCGCGCCGAGGCGGGCGACATCCTCTTCGGCACCATGGACTCCTGGGTGATCTGGAACCTCACCGGCGGGGTGAACGGCGGCGTGCACGTCACCGACGTCACCAACGCCTCCCGCACCCTGCTGATGGACCTGCGCAGCCTGGACTGGGACCAGGACATCCTCGACGCGATCGGCGTCCCGGCGGCGGTCCTGCCGCAGATCCGCTCCTCCTCCGAGGTGTACGGCACCGCGACCATCGGCGGGCTGGAGGACGTGCCGGTGGCCTCCGCGCTCGGCGACCAGCAGGCCGCGCTGTTCGGCCAGACCTGCTTCTCGCAGGGCGAGGCCAAGTCCACCTACGGCACCGGCACCTTCATGCTGCTGAACACCGGCAGCACCCCGGTCGACTCCCGCAACGGCCTGATCACCACCGTCGGCTACCGGATCGGCGACGACGCCCCCGTGTACGCGCTGGAGGGCTCCATCGCGGTCACCGGTGCGCTGGTGCAGTGGATGCGCGACCAGATGGGGCTGATCAGCACCGCCGCCGAGATCGAGACGCTGGCGCTGACGGTCGAGGACAACGGCGGCGCGTACTTCGTGCCCGCCTTCTCCGGGCTGTTCGCGCCCTACTGGCAGGACGACGCCCGCGGGGTGATCGCCGGACTGACCCGCTACGTCACCAAGGCGCACATCGCCCGCGCCGTGCTGGAGGCGACCGCCTGGCAGACCCGGGAGATCGCCGACGCGATGACCAAGGACTCCGGGGTCGAACTGGCCGCGCTGAAGGTCGACGGCGGCATGACCTCCAACAACCTGCTCATGCAGACCCTCGCCGACGTGCTGGACGCACCCGTGGTGCGCCCGATGGTCGCCGAGACCACCTGCCTGGGCGCGGCCTACGCCGCCGGCCTCGCCGTCGGCTTCTGGCCGGACACCGACGCGCTGCGCGCCAACTGGAAGCGCGCGGCGGAGTGGACGCCCCGGATGGACGGGGCGGACCGGGACCGCGAGTACCACAACTGGCGCAAGGCCGTGACGCGGACCATGGGCTGGATCGAAGAAGAGGAGCACTGAGGAAAACCATGACCACCCTGCAACGCGTCCCCGCACTGGGGACGCACCCGACCGCCGGTGCGACCCCCGGGCGGGCCCAGACCCGCGACCTGCTCGGGCACGCCACGTACGACCTGCTGGTGATCGGCGGCGGCATCCTCGGCATCACCACCGCCTGGCACGCCGCGCAGTCGGGACTGCGGGTGGCGATGGTGGACGCCGGCGACTTCGCCGGCGCCACCTCCTCGGCCTCCTCCAAGCTGCTGCACGGCGGCCTGCGCTACCTCCAGACCGGAGCGGTGCGGCTGGTCGCCGAGAACCACCTCGAGCGGCGCGCCGTCTCCCGCGACGTCGCGCCGCACCTGGCCAACCCGCTCACCTTCTACCTGCCGGTGTACAAGGGCGGCCCGCACGGCGCGGCCAAGCTCGGCGCGGGCGTGTTCGCGTACTCCGCGCTGTCGGCGTTCCGCGACGGGGTCGGCCACGTCATCACCCCGGCCCGGGCCGCGCGCGACGTGCCGGAGCTGCGCACCGACAACCTGCGCGCGGTCGCGGTCTACGAGGACGGGCAGATGAACGACGCCCGGATGGCGCTGATGACGGTCCGGGCGGCGGTCGGCGCGGGGGCGACCGTGCTCAACCACGCCGAGGTCACCGGGCTGCGCTTCACCCGCGGCCGGGTCACCGGTGCCGATCTGCGCGACCGCACCGACGGCACCGAGTTCGGCGTCGACGCGCGCCTGGTGCTCAACGCGACCGGCCCGTGGGTGGACCACCTGCGGCGGATGGAGGACCCGGCCGCGGACCCGTCGATCCGGCTGTCCAAGGGCGCCCATCTGGTGCTGAAGCGGACCTCGCCGTGGCGGGCCGCGCTGGCCACGCCGATCGACAAGTACCGGATCACCTTCGCCCTGCCGTGGGAGGACATGCTGCTGCTCGGCACGACCGACGAGGCGTACGAGGGCGACCCGCGCGACGTGGCGGTCACCGACACCGACATCCGCCAGATCCTCGACGAGGCGTCGTTGTCCGTCCGGGACCAGCAGCTCACCCGGGACCTGATCACGTACTCCTTCGCGGGCCTGCGGGTGCTGCCCGGCGGCCCGGGTGACACCGCGAAGGCCAAGCGGGAGACGGTGGTCACCGAGGGCCGCGGCGGCATGCTGTCGGTCGCGGGCGGCAAGTGGACGACCTTCCGGCACATCGGCCGCACGGTGCTCGCCAAGCTCGCGGAACTGCCCGGTCACCCGCTCGCCGACGACATGGAGCCGCTGTCCCGGCTGCCGCGGCACGCCCCGCTGCCCGGGTTCTCCAGCCCCGGCGCGGTCGCGCACCGCCTGGTCGTCGACGGGACCGCGCCCGGCCCGCGGATGGCCGGCGACACCGCCGGGCACCTCGCCCGGCACTACGGCTCGCTCGCCTTCGACATCGCCCGCCTCGCCAACGAGGACCCGGCGCTGGCGGAGCGGGTGCACCCGGACGCGCCGGAGATCTGGGCCCAGGTGGTCTACGCCCGCGACCACGAGTGGGCGTACGACGTGGACGACGTGCTGCGGCGGCGGACCACGCTGACGATCCGCGGCCTGGACACCCCCGAGGTGCGCGCGGGCGTGGCCCGCATCCTGGAGGCGCGCCGGGACTGAGGCGCTCCGCCGTATACCGGGCCGGCCCCCGGAGCCCGCTTCCCCGGGCTTCGGGGGCCGGTTCGTGCCCGGGTTCCGTGCCCGGCTACGACACGGGGGCCAGCAGCGCGTCGAGCTCCGCCAGGAGCGCGTCGGGGTGCCGGCGGCCGATCCGGTCCAGCAGGACCAGCCAGCGTTCCCGGCCCTCGCGCCACAGGCCGGCGAGCGTGCCGGCGGCGACCGACTCGACGGTACGCCGCGGCAGTTCGGCCTCCGCGGCGCGGGACGGGGTCAGCCAGTGCGCGGTGCTGTCCTCGGCGAGGCGGGCCATCCACAGCAGGTGGCGGGCGGCGTGCGCGAGGGCATCCTGCGCGCGCAGCCGCTCGCCGCGGGCGGTGACGTGCGCCGCGAGCACCATCCAGTTCGCGAACCGGCCGCACAGGTCGGCGATCTCGTCCGGGGTGGCGGGCAGCACCGCCTGCTCGGGCAGCGCGGCCAGCACCGGGGTGAGCGCGCCGTCGCGGTCCACCACGACCATCGCGTCGACGGCCGCGCCCCGGGCCGGCCACTGCGCCACCGACGCGATGTCCTCGGTGGTGGCGAAGTGGAACTCGCCGCGGACCGGGCCCGGGAAGAGGGCCACGTGGGTGCCGAACTCGTTGCGCAGCACCAGGTGCACCGGAGCGACCTCGGCGCACCACCGCTCCGGATCGAGGACGGCCCGCGCCTTCGGGTCCAGGAACAGCCAGAACTCGACGTCGCTGTGCGCGTCGCCCTCCCCCGCCGCGAACGAGCCGTACATCAGGGCCGCGCGGATGCTCTCGTCGTCCCGGCACAGCGCCCGGACCCGGTCGATCAGTTCGTACTGGATCACGCGCGCCAGTATGGGTCCCGGCCGGAACGGGCGACAGCGGTTTCCAGCACGGACGCCCCGGAGCGGGCCGGGACCGGCTCGGCGAAGCCCTCGTACTGGCGGTACATCGCGGCGAACTCCTCGACCGTGTCGAGCATGAGCTGCGCGGTCCCCTCGTCCGCGCGGTACTCCTGGCCGGTGGCCTTCGCCAGGTCCCAGGCGTGCAGGGTGAGTTCGAGGAAGAGCATCCGGGCCACGGCACCGGCCGGCATCGCCGCGTCGCCCATCGGGACCTCGCCCTCCCACGCGGCCGGTTCGGCCCAGGCGGCCAGCGCGCGGTCCAGGTCCAGGGCGTAGGCCGCGGCCCAGTCCGGCGCGGCGGTGAAGTCGCGGGTGGCCAGATCGTCGGGATGCGGCTCGCGCCGGGCCCGCAGCTCCATGCCGACGCCGGTGTACGCGACGAGGTGGTTGGTCAGCGCGCGGGTGTCGTACGCGGGGCAGGGCGTCACGGCGGCGAACCGTCCGGGGTCGACGGCCGCGGTGATCCGGACGGCTTCGGCGGCGGCGCTGGTCATCTGGGGGTGGATGGTGTCCATGGGCCCGACGTTAGGGCCGCCGAACCGGGCCGGTCTTGAAGAAACGCGACAGGCCGTCCGGTCCTTCCTAGGCTGGGCCCATGAGCGGGCACGGGATGCGACGCGGGGTGCTGCGGCCGCAGGAGGCGGCACGGCACCTCGAACTGCGGGTGCACCCGCCGGCGGACGCGCTCGCCGGGTACGTGGAGTACTACTGGAACCCGCGCTGGGACCTGCGCGGCCGCCCCGACCACGTGCAGGACGTCCTCGCGCACCCCAACGTGCACCTGGTCCTGGAGGAGTCGGGCGCCCTGGTCTACGGGGTGCAGCGCGCGGTGTACCGCCGGGTGCTGTCCGGGCGCGGGCAGGCGTTCGGGGTGCGGTTCCGGGCCGGGGCGTTCCGGCCGTTCGCCGGCGGGCCGGTGGCCGAACTGGTGGACCGCGCGGTGCCGGCCGCGGAGTACTTCGGCGCCGGGGTGACCGCGCTGCGCCGGGAGGTGCTGGCGCGGGACGACCTGGAGGCGATGGCCGCGGCGGTCGACCGGTTCCTGCTGGGCGTGCTGCCGGCCGAGCCCGACCCGCGGGTGGCCGAGGTGGGGGCGCTGGTGGACCGGCTGACCGCGGGGCCCGGCACGCCGCGGGTCGACGCGCTCGCCCGGGAACTGGGCATGCCGGTGCGCCGGTTGCAGCGGCTGTTCGCGGAATACGTCGGAGCGTCGCCGAAGTGGGTGCTGCGCCGGGCCCGGCTGCACGAGGCCGCCGCGCGCGCGGACGAGGGCACCCGGCCCGACTGGCCCCGGCTCGCCGCCGAGCTCGGTTACGCGGACCAGTCGCACTTCATCCGGGACTTCACCGCCGCCACCGGGGTGCCGCCCACGCACTACGCCGCCGGATGATCCGCGGGACCGGTTCGGGCGACCGTTAGGACCAGGACGGGTTGTGGCTCATAATGGAGATACATCGGAGGTCTGGCACATCGTGGTGCCGGGAGATGTGGAACTGGGGAGGGCCCGGATGGCGGTCACGGATGAGGCGATCGAGAAGATCAAAGAGATGATCGTCTCGGGGGCGCTGCGGCCGGGCGACCGGCTGCCCAAGGAGAGCGAACTCGCGGCTGAGCTGGGACTCTCCCGCAACTCCCTGCGCGAGGCGGTGCGCGCGCTGTCGCTGATCCGCATCCTCGACGTGCGCCAGGGCGACGGCACCTACGTCACCAGCCTCGACCCCCAACTCCTGCTGGAAGCCTTGAGCTTCGTGGTGGACTTCCACCGGGACGACACGGTGCTGGAGTTCCTGGCGGTGCGGCGCATCCTCGAGCCGGCCGCCACCGCGATGGCGGCGGTGCGGATCACCCCGGAGGACCTCGACACGCTGGAGGGCAAGCTCGACGCGCTCGGGCCGACCCCGTCCGTGGAGGAACTGGTCGCCTCCGACCTGGAGTTCCACCGCGGCATCGTCCAGGGCTCCGGCAACTCCGTGCTCTGCTCGCTGCTGGACGGGCTCTCCGGCCCGACCACCCGGGCGCGCGTCTGGCGCGGGCTCACCCAGGAGGACGCGGTCAGCCGCACGCTGCACGAGCACCGCGCGATTCTGGCTGCGCTTCGTGATCGGGATGCGGAGGCCGCGCGTTCCTGGGCCACGGTTCACGTCGCCAGCGTCGAGCAATGGCTGAGGTCCACCCTCTAGGAGGGTGCCCTGACCCTCCGGGGTGCCCCGTCCTGTATCGACGGGACCTTGCGGTCCGCGGTGGCTTGTCGCGCAGTTCCCCGCGCCCCTTGGTTGGTGGCCCTCCTTTCGCGGAAGGAGTCGCACATACCCAGGGGCGCGGGGAACTGCGCGAACAACCCCCCACCGGCACGTGGTCCCTCGAACGGCCTAGCGGGGCACCCCGGCGGGTCCGCCCAACCCGTAGGCGCGGACCGCGTTCCCCCCGAGCACCGCATCCCGCTCATCGGGGTCGAGGGACGCGATCGCCTGCTCCGCGAGAGCGAACACATCGGAGTAGCGCCCCGCCAGCGTGCAGACCGGCCAGTCGGAGCCGAACAGGACCCGGTCGGAGCCGAAGGACGCGAGGACGTGGCGGGCGTAGGGCAGGACGTCCTGGGGGCGCCAGGACTCCCAGTCCGCCTCGGTGACCAGCCCGGACAGCTTGCACGTCACGTTCGGGTGGTCGGCGAGCCCGGAGATCAGCTCGGCCCAGGGCTCCCACTCCCCCGCGGCGATCTGCGGCTTGCCCGCGTGGTCCAGGACGAACCGCACCTCGGGCAGTTCCTCGACCACCCCGAGGGCGGCCGGCAGTTCCCGCAGCGTGACGAGCAGGTCGAAGGCGAGGCCGGCGGCGCCCACCGCGTGCAGTCCGGCGCGGACATCGGGCCGGTCCAGCCAGAGCGGGTCGACCTCGTCCTGGACCTGGTGGCGGATGCCGACCAGCGGGCCGGCCTCGGCCAGTTCGGCGAGCACGCCGGGCAGGGAGCGGGGGTCGGTGAGGTCGGCCCAGCCGACCACCCCCGCGATCCGGCCGTGCGAGCCGCGGGCGAGGGCCAGCAGTTCGCGGGTCTCGTCGAGCGAGGAGCTGGACTGGACCGCGATGGTGGCCTCGATGCCGTGCGCGTCGAGCAGCGGCTCCAGCTCGGGCAGCGTGAAGGTGCGGCTGATGGGTGCGAGGGCGTCGCCGCGCAGCCAGGGCTGGCGGCGCCGGTCGAGGTCCCACAGGTGGTGGTGCGCGTCGATTCTCATCGTCCGGATCACTTCCCCGTCAGCGGCAGCGGTACGTCGGCGTCGAGCAGACCCTCGTCGACCAGGGCGTGCCAGAGGGCGTCGGGGATCTCGTACCCGAACATCGCGGCGTTGTCGCGGACCTCCGCCTCGCTCGCCGCGCCGACCAGCGCGCAGACCACCGACGGGTGGGCGAAGGGGTAGCGCAGGGCGGCCGCCCGCAGCGGCACCCCGAACCGGGCGCAGACCCGCTGGATGTCCTGGGCGCGGGCGAGCAGGTCGACCGGCGCGGCGGCGTAGTTGTAGTGGGCGCCGGGGCTCGGGTCGGCGAGCAGCCCGGAGTTGTAGACGCCGCCCACGACCACCCGGGTGCCGCGCCGCTCGCAGACCGGCAGCAGGTCGTCGTAGGCGGTGCGCTCCAGCAGCGTCCAGCGGCCGGCGCACAGCACCACGTCGACGTCGAGGTCGGCGACGAGGCGGGCCATCACCCCGCTGTAGTTCATGCCGAAGCCGATCGCCTTGACCATGCCCTGGTCGCGCAGGGCGGCGAGCGCCGGGAAGCCGGTGGCGTACACCTCACGCAGGTGGTCCTCGACGTCGTGCAGGTAGACGATGTCGACGCTGTCCACGCCGAGGCGGCTCAGCGAGCCCTCCAGGGTGGCCTGGATGCCGTCCGCGCTGAAGTCCCAGACCCGGGCCCGGGCGGGGCTCTCCTCGAAGCCCTGGCCGTCCGGCGCCTCGCCGGGGCCGAGGTCGCGCAGCCGGCGGCCGACCTTGGTGGACAGCAGGTACGACCCGCGGTCGCGCCCGGCCAGCGCCCGCCCGAGCCGTTCCTCCGAGCGGCCCACTCCGTAGTGCGGGGCGGTGTCGAGATAGGCCACGTCCCCGCCGGAGGTCTCGAACGCGGCGGCCACGGTCGCCTCGGCCTGCTCGTCGGTGATCGCGGTGTAGAGGTTGGCCAGCGGTGCGCAGCCGAGGCCGAGCCGGGGCAGTGCCGGTACGGGCATGGGGTGGGCTCTCCTTGGGGTGTGCGTCGGTGCGGGGCCGTGCCGGGGCCGGGTGCGGGGAACGCGCGGCGCTCCCGTCACCCGGCCCGTGATACGGCGGCCGGCCCGCCGTGGCCGGGACTAGTCCTCCTGCTCCCCGCTGGCGAACCGGGAGATGATCAGCGCGACGATGATGATCGCACCGTAGAGGAACTGGTTCCACAGCGGCGGCACACCGCCGAGTGTCATCACGTTCACCACGAGCTGGAGGGCGACCACACCGGTGAGGGCGCCGAACAGGGTGCCGCGCCCGCCGTTGAGGCTGATCCCGCCGATGACAGTGGCCGCGAAGACCTGGAAGATCCAGTTCTGGCCCTGGGTGGAGGAGATCGCGCCGTAGTGGCCGACGTAGAGCACACCGGAGAACGCGGCGAGCAGGGACGCGATGGCCAGGACGGTCCAGGTGATCAGGTCGACCCGGATGCCGGCCGCGCGGGCCGCCTCCTTGTTCCCGCCGATGGCGTACAGCGCGCGGCCGTGCCGCAGGTAGCCCAGGGCGAGGCCGCCGACCACGAACAGCACCAGGCAGATCCAGATCGCCGCCGGGGCGCCGATCCAGGAGGCGCCGCCGAGGTAGGAGAAGGACTTGGGCACCTCGACGATGGACTTGCCCTGGGAGATGCCGACCTGGAGGCCGCGCAGCATGGTGAGCATGCCCAGCGTGGCGATGAAGCCGTTGACTCTCAGTTTCAGGATCAGGAAGCCGTTGAAGCTGCCGACGATCAGGCCGACCAGCAGGCAGATCGGTATCGAGGTCCAGCCGGGCAGCAGGCCGATGCCGTGGTAGGTGGCCGAGCCGGTCCTGGGCATCACCAGCCACATGGCGATCACCGGGGCCACACCGATGGTGGACTCCAGTGACAGGTCCATCCGGCCCAGGATGAGGATCATCGCCTCCCCGAGCACGAGCAGGCTCAGCTCGCTGCACTGCTGGAGCACGCCGATCAGGTTGTCGGAGGTCAGGAACGTCGGCGAGACGATGAAGCCGACCACGCCCACGATGAAGATCACCGGGATCAGGGACAGGTCGCGGTAGTTGGCGACGCGCAGCCGCGCGACGGCCCGCTTCGGCTGGTCTGGAGCGGCCGCTTCCGCGGTCAACTGGCTGGTGTCACTCATTCCTCGGTCCCCTCGTGGCCGCCGTCCGGCAGCCCTTCCATCGCCGAGACCAGGTCCCGGTCACTCCATCCACTGCCGAACTCGGCGATGACCTGCCCGTGGAAGAGCGCGATCACCCGGTCGCAGACCCGCAGGTCGTCCAGTTCGTCGGAGACGATCACGGCCGCGTCCCCGCGGTCGGCGACGCCTCGTACCACGCCCAGCAGCGCGTCCTTGGACTTCACGTCCACGCCCGCGGTGGGCCGGATCGCCACCAGTACCCGCGGCTCGCGGGCCAGTGCGCGGGCGATGACGACCTTCTGCTGGTTGCCGCCGGACAGGTCCGACACCGGCTGGGAAGGGCCGGAGGTCTTGATGTCCAGCGAGTTGATCATCCGCTGGGCGAACTCCCGTGTCCGGCCCGGCAGGACGGTGCCGTACGGGCCGAGCTGGTCGGTCACCGTCAGGGTGGCGTTCTCCGCGACGCTGCGGTTGAGCACCAGGCCCTGGCGGTGCCGGTCCTCCGGCACGTAGCCGATGCCGGCGCCCAGCGCGTGCGGCACGCTCCCGGGCTTGACCGGCCGGCCGCCGACCAGGGTGCGGCCGGCGGTCGCCCGGCGGAGCCCGACCAGGGTCTCGCCGAGCGCGGTGTTGCCGCTGGCGGTGGCTCCGGCCAGGCCCAGCACCTCGCCCGGGCGGACCGCGAAGTCGACCGGCTCGAAGGCGTCCGCGAGGGCCAGGCCCTCGGCCCGCAGGACCGCGCCGTCCTCGTCGGCGGCCGTGGCCGCCTTCGCCTTGGCGTGCCAGCCGGCCGTGCCGCCGGGCGCCTCCCCGGTCATGGCCTCCACCAGCGCGTCCTTGCCCAGCTCCGCGACGGGCGCGGTCAGCACGTGCCGTGCGTCCCGGTAGACCGTGACGGTGCTGCACAGGTCGTAGACCTCCTGCAGGTGGTGCGAGATGAAGAGGAACGCCACGCCCTGCCGCTGGAGTTCGCGCAGCTTGGTGAAGAGCCGGTCGATGCCGGCCGCGTCGAGCTGCGCGGTGGGCTCGTCGAGGATGATGAACCGGGCGCCGAACGACAGCGCCCGCGCGATCTCCACGAACTGGCGCTGCTCCACGGTGAGGTCACCCGCCCGCACGTTGGGGTCGACGTCGACCCCGTACTCGCCGAGCAGGTCGCGGGCCCTGGCCCGCAGCGCGGACCACCGGATCCGCCCGCCGCCGAAACGGTTGAGGAACAGGTTCTCCGCGACGGTCAGGTGCGGGACCACCATCGACTTCTGGTAGACGCACGCCACCCTCGCCTGCCAGGCGGCGGTGTCCCCGGCCGCCGGCGCCGGTTCGCCCTGGAACCGGACCTGGCCGGCGTCCGGGTGCTGCAGCCCGGTCAGCACGGACACGAGGGTGGACTTCCCGGCGCCGTTGCGGCCGACGAGCGCGTGCGAGTCGCCGGCCGCGACGGTGATGCCCACCCGGTCCAGGGCCACGGTGGCCCCGAACCGCTTGACGATGCCCTCCGCGTGGACCGCGGAGGGCGGAACGGCCTCGCCCATGGGTCAGCTCTTCCCGAGCTGGTTGGCCCACAGGCTGGGGTCGTCCACGTTGGCCTTGGTCACCAAGGGCGCCGGCAACTGGTCCTCCAGGCCGTTCGGGATCTTGATGATGGTGGAGTCGTGGTCGGTCGGGCCGGGCTTGAAGGTCTTGCCCTCCATGGCCGCCTTCGCGTAGTACAGCGCGTACTTGGCGTAGGTGTCGGCGGGCTGGGAGATGGTCGCGTCGATCTCGCCGGCCTTGATCGCCTTGAACTCCTCCGGAATGCCGTCGTTGGAGATGATGGTGATGTGGCCCGCGGTGCCGGCCGGCTTGAGCAGGCCCTTCTGCTTGAGCAGCGCGAGGGTCGGCTGCAGGAAGACGCCACCGGCCTGCATGTACAGGCCGTTGAGGTCGGGGTTGGAGGCCAGCGTGGTCTGGAGCTTCGCCGAGGCGGTTGCGCCGTCCCAGTTGGTGACGAGCGGGATCACCTTGATGTTGGGGAAGTTGGTCTTCATGCAGGAGGCGAACGCCTCGGAGCGGTCCCGGCCGTTGATGGAGGACAGGTCGCCCTCGAACTCGGCCACCTTGCCCTTGCCCTTGAGCTGCGCGCCCAGGAACTTGCACGCGTTGGTGCCGTAGGCCCGGTTGTCGGCGCGCACCACCATGTACACCTGCCCCTTGTCCGGGCGGGTGTCCACGCTGATCACGGGTATCTTCTTCTTCGCCATCTGGTCGAGGGTGGAGGCGATGGCACCGGTGTCCTGCGGGGCCATCACGATCGCCTTGGCGCCCTCGTTGGCGAAGCTCTGCACGTTGGCGACGAGCTTGCCGATGTCGTTCTGCGAGTTGGTGCGCGGCAGCGCGGAGACCGCGCCGGCCTTGACGTCCTTTTCGATGTAGCCGTTGTACGAGTTCCAGAAGTCGCTGTCGGAGCGCGGCAGGTCGATGCCCACCTTGCCCGAGTTGCCTCCGGCCTTGCTTTCGCTGCCTCTGTTGCAGCCCGCCAGCGCGGTGACCGCGAGCAGAGCGGCGCAGGCGGCCACGGTCGTCGTGCGCAGTCTCATCGTCGAGTCCTGCCCTTCCGGGTTTGGGGTGATGTCGGCTCTGTGAAGGGTGGAGCGGGTGAAGACGGTGGAGAGAGAGGGGACGGTGCGGACGGATGGTGCGGGACTAGTCGGCCGCAGGGCGCAATCGCAGCCCCTGCATGCCGCCGTCGACGGCGAGGGAGGCTCCGGTGACGCTCGCCGCCGCCGGACTGGCCAGGTAGACGATCGCCGCGGCGACCTCGTCGGCGCTGACCAGCCGGCCCATCGGCTGCCGGGCGTTGAGTGCCGCCCGCTCGGCGGCCGGGTCCTCGGCCTGGCCGAGCAGGCGGCCGACCCACGGGGTGTCGGCGGTGCCCGGGTTGACGCAGTTGACCCGTACGCCTTCCCGGACGTGGTCGGCGGCCATCGCCAGGGTGAGGGCGAGTACGGCGCCCTTGCTGGCGCTGTACAGGGCCCGTTGGGGCAGGCCCGCGGTCGCGGCGATGGAGCAGGTGTGGGTGATGGAGGCGGTGCCGGGCCGGGACTCGGCGGCCTTGCGCAGGTGCGGGAGCGCGGCCCGGGCGGTGCGCACCAGGCCGAGGACGTTGATGTCCATGACCCGCTGCCACTCGTCGTCGGGGTTGTCCTCGACGGTGCCGATGGCGCCGATCCCGGCGTTGCCGACGAGGATGTGCAGGCCGCCCAGCTCGCCCACCGCCTCGGCGACCGCGGCCCGGACGCCCTCGTCGGAGGTGACGTCGGCCTGCACCGCGAGGGTGCCCTCGGGAGCGCCGGCCGGATCGCGGTCCAAGACGGCGACCCGCGCGCCGCGGGCGGTCAGCAGCCGCGCGGTGGCGGCGCCGATGCCGGAGCCGCCGCCGGTGACCAGGGCGGTCAGTCCGGCGAGGTCCTGAGAGGGAGCGGGGTCGGTGGAGGTCATCGGGTCAGCTCCTGTCGGGCCACCCAGACCGGGCCGTCCGGGTAGCGGTAGTCGGTGAGGGTCGCGGGGAGCATGCGCGCGGAGAAGCCGGGGGCGTCGGGCGCCTGGTAGCGGCCGTCGCGCATCACCACCGGGTCGGTGAAGTGCTCGTGCAGGTGAGGGACGTACTCGATGACCCGGTCGTCCCAGGTGCCGGAGACGGCCACGAAGTCGAACATCGACAGGTGCTGGACGAGTTCGCACAGCCCCACCCCGCCCGCGTGCGGGCAGACCGGCACGCCGAACTTGGCGGCCAGCAGCAGGATCGCCACGTTCTCGTTGACCCCCGCCACCCGGGCCGCGTCGATCTGCACGAAGTCGACCGCGCCGGCCTGCAGCAGTTGCTTGAACACCACGCGGTTGGCGACGTGTTCGCCGGTGGCGACCCGGATCGGCTGCCCGGCCCGCACGGCGGCGTGTGCGAGCACGTCGTCGGGGCTGGTCGGCTCCTCGATCCAGTACGGGTCGAACGGTGCGAGCGCGCGCATCCACTCGACGGCCTCGGCGACGTCCCACCGCTGGTTGGCGTCGACCGCGATCCGGATGTCCGGGCCGACCGCCTCCCGGGCGAGCCGCATCCGGCGCAGGTCGTCGTCGAGGTCGGCACCCACCTTCAGCTTGATCTGGGTGAAGCCGGCCGTGACCGCCTCCTTGGCCAGCCGGGTCAGCTTCTCGTCCTCGTAACCGAGCCAGCCGGGCTCGGTGGTGTAGGCGGGGTAGCCGCGGCGGCGCAGCAGTTCGGCCCGTTCGGCCCGCCCGGGTTCGGCCCGGCGCAGGATCTCCAGCGCCTCGTCGCGGGTCAGCGCGTCGCTGAGGTAGCGGAAGTCGACCAGGTCGACGAGTTGCTCCGGGGTCATCCCGGCCAGCAGCTCCCACACCGGGCGGCCGGCCTGGCGGGCGGCCAGGTCCCAGGCGGCGTTGACGACCGCGCCGGCCGCCATGTGCATCACGCCCTTCTCCGGGCCCAGCCAGCGCAGTTGCGAGTCGTGGGTGAGCAGCCGGTAGAAGGCGCCGAGATCACCCGTCACGCTGTCCACGGTGCGGCCGACCACGTAGGGTCGCAGTGTCTTGATCGCGGCGGCGACGACGTCGTTGCCGCGGCCGATCGTGAAGCACAGGCCGTATCCCGCCAGGCCGGTGGGCGAATCGGTACTGAGCACCACGTAGGCGGCGGAGTAGTCGGGGTCGGGGTTCATGGCGTCCGAGCCGTCGAGCTGCTCCGAGGTCGGAAAGCGGATGTCGTACACGTCGACCTCGGTAATGGTCGGACTCATGCACACTCCCGTCGCGAGACATCGGATCTTTTTTCGATGATCCGATGTATAGCCGTGGAAGGTGGCATCCGTCCAGGGGGGAGCCCGAACTTTGTCGATTACAGATCGGATGTCTCAACGTCTGCGCGCCCGGGCATCGGGGCTGGTGGGACGCCTGATGACACGGCGGACGGCGCTGCGGTGGCTCCGACGTGCGGCGATCGGCGGCACCGCGCTGGCGGTGGTGGCGGTGCTCGGCGCGGCCGGCGCGCTGCGCGCGCAGTACGCGGGCAACCCGGCCGCCGCCGGCCGCACCCGCGGCCACGACGCGGTCTGGCTCGGCCACGCATGGGTCGACGGCACCCGCACCCCCGCCGAACTCGCCCTGCTGCGCGCGCGGGTACGGGGCACCGGCATCCACGACCTGTACGTCCACACCGGCCCGCTCTCCGCCGACGGCAGCCTCGACCCCCAGCTCTACCCCGCCGCGGCCGCGTTCATCGCCGACGTGCACCGCGAACTTCCCGGCATCCGCGTGCAGGCGTGGCTCGGCGACACCGTCGCCCACGGCGGCACGCCCGGGCTGCACCTGGACGACCGCGCGGTCCGCGAGCGGATCCGCGACTCCGCGCAGCAGGTGCTCGACGCGGGCTTCGAGGGCGTCCACCTCGACCTGGAGCCGGTGCTGTCCGGCGACGCCGGCTACCTGCGCACCCTCGAGGCCGTCCACGAGCTCACCGGGGACCGCGGGGTGCCGCTGTCCGCCGCGGCACCGCAGATCGACCCGCTGCCGCACCTGCACGCGCTCTCCCAACTGGCCTTCACCCACCCGAAGTGGTGGTCCCAGCGGTACTTCGGGCAGGTCGCCGCCCGCGTCGACCAGATCGCGGTGATGGCCTACGACACCTCGATGCCCACCGAGTCCCTCTTCGGCGGCTACGTCGCCCAGCAGACGTCCCTGGCGCTGCACGTCACCCCCGCGACCACCAACCTCCTGATCGGGCTGCCCGGTTACCACACCGAGGACATGGGCCACCACGGCTACGCCGAGACCGTCGGCGCCGCCGTGCGCGGCGCCCGCGTGTCACTGGCCCGCACCGCCCGCGACCGGCGCGCCTTCGGGCTGGCGCTGTACGTCGACTTCGGCGCCAGCACGGGCGACTGGACCGCGTACCGGACCGGCTGGGGCACGCCGTGAGGAGTAATGGCGGCGCCGCGGGCTGCGGCGCGGCCTGCGTGACGCCGTAGGCTGGTTCCCGTACCGCGAAGAACGAAGAGGGACGCAGAGGGACGCTGAGGATGCGCCAGGAACGGCAGCCGGCGCGGGGACGGTACAGCCGCCCCCGCCGGCCGGAAGGAGGAACTGGGTGATCGAGTTGGAGGGAGTTCCCGAGCTGATCGACCCGGTCATGGTGGCCGCCTTCGAGGGCTGGAACGACGCCGGGGACGCCGCCTCCACCGCGGTCGACCATCTCGACCGGGAGTTCAAGGGGGAGGTCTTCGCGGCGCTCGACGCCGAGGACTACTACGACTTCCAGGTCAACCGGCCCACGGTCTGGATGGACGGCGGCACCCGGAAGATCACCTGGCCGACGACGCGGCTGTCCGTGGTCCGCATCCAGTCGCCCACACCCCGCGACCTGGTGCTGGTGCGCGGCATCGAGCCCAGCATGCGGTGGCGGTCGTTCTGCAACGAGATCCTGGGGTTCGCCCACGAGCTGGGCGTGGAGCTGGTGGTGGTCCTCGGCGCGCTGCTCGGCGACACCCCCCACACCCGGCCGGTGCCGGTCACCGGCGTCACCTCCGACGCGGAGCTGGCCACCTCCATGAATCTGGAGGAGTCCCGGTACGAGGGGCCCACCGGCATCGTCGGCATCCTCCAGGAGGCGTGCGCGCACGCCGGCATTCCCGCGGTGAGCCTGTGGGCCGCCGTGCCGCACTACGTGTCGCAGCCGCCCAACCCGAAGGCCACGCTGGCTCTCCTCAACCGCCTGGAGGACCTTCTCGACCTGCGCATTCCGCAGGGCGAGCTCCCCGAGGACGCACGTGCGTGGCAGGTCGGCGTCGACCAGCTCGCCGCGGAGGACAGCGAGGTCGCGGAGTACGTCCAGTCGCTGGAGGAGGCGCGCGACACCGCGGAGCTGCCCGAGGCGTCGGGGGAGGCGATCGCGAAGGAGTTCGAGCGGTATCTGCGGCGGCGCGACCCCGGGGATTACGCGAGTAGCGAGGGTACCGACGGAGTACCCCACTTCCGCGGGAAGCCCGCTCCCCGGGAGGACCCCTCCGGGGAGGAAGAGAACGACGAGGAAGAGGGCACCGACCCGTAAGACGGCCCCCTCCCCCGGAAGCAAGGGTGCCCTGGCGCCATGAGGGCGCCCCTCCCCCGGGAACAAGGGTGCCCTCGTGCTCAAGGGTGCCCCCTTGGGGGCGCGGGGAACTGCGCGCTCAGCCCTCGCGGCGCAGCCAGGGGCCCGCAGGCCCAGCCCCTGCGGCGAGTGCTCGGACG
>NZ_FNVU01000006.1:203336-548863 GCF_900107965.1 Actinacidiphila yanglinensis
GGGTGCCCCCTTGGGGGCGCGGGGAACTGCGCGCTCAGCCCTCGCGGCGCAGCCAGGGGCCCGCAGGCCCAGCCCCTGCGGCGAGTGCTCGGACGACCGGCCGGTGGCCGGTTGCTCGCGCAGTTCCCCGCGCCCCTGATGGGTGCCGTCGCACGCAAGGGCACCCCGCCCAGGGATGCGCACCCTCCGCCCGCAAGGGCAACCCCGCCCCGGGGACAGGGCACCCTCACCGCTGAGGGGTGCCCCCTTGGGGGCGCGGGGAACTGCGCGCTCAGCCCTCGCGGCGCAGCCAGGGGCCCGCAGGCCCAGCCCCTGCGGCGAGTGCTCGGACGACCGGCCGGTGGCCGGTTGCTCGCGCAGTTCCCCGCGCCCCTGATGGGTGCCGTCGCACGCAAGGGCACCCCGCCCAGGGATGCGCACCCTCCGCCCGCAAGGGCAACCCCGCCCCGGGGACAGGGCACCCTCACCGCTGAGGGGTGCCCCCTTGGGGGCGCGGGGAACTGCGCGGCCAACCAGCACGGCGCAGCCACGGACCCGCACGCCCAGCCCTCGCGGCGAAGTCCACGAACCACCGGCCGGTGGCGACGCACCCTCCGCCCGCAAGGGCACCCCGCCCAGGGATGCGCACCCTCCGCCCGTGAGGGCACCCCGCCCCGGGGAGGGGACCGCCGCCCGCTAGAGGGCTACGCCGAGGAGGGCGTCGACGGTGCGGGAGACCAACCCGGGCGCACCGGTGTCCGTCCCCCCGTCAGCCGCCTGCAAGGCCACCCACGCGTCGACCGCAGCAAGCGCGCGAGGCGCATCAAGATCATCCGCGAGCGCCTCCCGAACCTCCGCGAGAAGCCCCTCCGCGGACGGCCCGTCGGGCCGCGAGACGGCGGCGCGCCAACGCCCGAGCCGCTCCACCGCCTCGGAGAGCACCGCGTCGGTCCACTCCCAGTCCGCCCGGTAGTGGTGCGCGAGAAGCGCCAGCCGGATGGCCGCCGGGTCGACCCCCTCCCGCCGCAGCGTGGAGACGAACACCAGGTTGCCCCGCGACTTGGACATCTTCTCGCCGTCGAGCGCGACCATCCCCGCGTGGACGTACGCCTTCGCGTACGGGTACTCCCCCGTGAGCACCTGCGCGTGCGACGCGCCCATCTCGTGGTGCGGGAAGGCGAGGTCGGAGCCGCCGCCCTGGACGTCGAAGCCCATCCCGAGGTGGTCGAGGGCGATCGCGACGCACTCGATGTGCCAGCCGGGCCGGCCGGGCCCGAGGGACGCGCCGTCCCAGCTCGGCTCCCCCTCCCGCCGGGTGCGCCACAGCATCGGGTCGAGCGGGTTCTTCTTGCCCGGGCGCTCCGGGTCGCCGCCCCGCTCGGCGGCGAGCAGCCGCATCGCCGCCGCGTCCAGCCCGGACACCGCGCCGAAGTGCGGGTCGGTCTCGACCGAGAAGTACACGTCGCCCTCGACGTCGTACGCCGCGCCCATCTCCCGCAGCCGCTCGATCAGCGGCACGATCCCGGGTATGGCCTCGACGGCGCCGATGTAGTGGGCCGGCGGAAGCAGCCGCAGCGCGGTCATGTCCTCGCGGAACAGGGCGGTCTCGCGCTCGGCGAGCGCCGTCCAGTCCTCGCCGGTGTCCGCCGCGCGCTCCAGCAGCGGGTCGTCGACGTCCGTCACGTTCTGCACGTACTGGACCTGGCGCTTGGTGTCGAGCCACACCCGCTGCACGAGATCGAACGCGTTGTACGTCGCCGCGTGCCCCATGTGGGTGGCGTCGTACGGCGTGATCCCGCAGACGTAGATGCGGGCGACCGGACCGGGGTCGATGGACACCGGTCCACCGGTCGACGTGTCGTGCAGACGGAGGGGGCGTCCGGTGCCCGGGAGGGCGGGGACGTCGGAAGCTGGCCAGGCATGCATGAGATGAGGGTAACCGGGCTGGTGGGTGCCCACTCCCGGTGGGCGGGGTCGGCCGCGCGGGCGGGCCTTCCGAGGGCCCTGCGGGCGGCTTCCTGACCGGCTCCCGTCAGACCGGGGGCCAGGGGATGGAGGGCCAGTCGCCGGAGGGGGCCGGGTGCACGCCGCCCTCCAGGAGCCGCTGCACGCGGGCCCGCAGGGCGGACGTCTCGGCCGGCGTGAGCAGGCCGGCCAGTTGCTCGCCGAGAGCACCGGACAGGTCGGCGGCCAGCTTGCCGAGGACCGCGACGGCGTCGTCGGGAAGGGGCTCGCCCGCCCACCCCCACAGCAGCGTGCGCAGCTTGTCGTCGGTGTGGAAGGTCACCCCGTGGTCGATGCCGTAGAGCCGTCCGTCGGCGGTGGGGAGGAAGTGGCCGCCCTTGCGGTCGGCGTTGTTCAGCACGGCGTCGAGGACCGCGAGCCGCCGCAGGCGTATGTCGTCGGCGTGGACGAGCAAGGCCCGGCCGCCGCCTTCGAGTTGGGCCTCGACGACGGCCTTCCAGCCCGGCGCGGGCTCGGTGTCCTCGGTCAGCGCGAGCAGCGCACCCGGGCCCTCCCCGGCGGAGTCGGCGTCGTTGCCGGCAGCGTCGTCGTTGCCGTTGTCGCCGGAGTCGCCGTTGCCGGCGGAAGCGTCATCGCCGTCGTCATCCTCGACGGACTCCGCCGACTCGATCCACAGCTGCACCATGCCCTCGCCGTACGGCCCGTCGCGGAGCACGGTGGGCGGCACCAGGCCCCAGCCGGTGGCCTCGGAGACGAGGTACGCGGCGACCTCCCGCTCGGCGAGGGTGCCGTCGGGGAAGTCCCACAGCGGGCGCTCGCCCCGGACCGGCTTGTAGACGCAGGTGACGGTGCGGCCCTGGTGGGTGCTCTCGCAGTACAGCACGGCGTTGGACGCATCACGGATCTGGCCGCGCACGGTCAGCTCGCCGTGCAGCAGCGCCTCGATGTCGCGCGGGTCCGCCGCCGGCTGCGTCCCGGTGGTCAGGCCGACCTCCGGTACCCGTTCTGGCGCGGGCATACGTGTCCTTCCGGGTCCAGGGGCAGGCTGCACAGCGGGCAGGGCGGGCGACCGGCGGAGACCACGTCGAGCGCGCGCTTGGCGAACGAGCGGGCCTGGGCCCCGGACAGCAGCACCCGCAGCAGCGGCGGGCCGTTCTCGTCGTCCTGGAGCAGCTCCTCCTCGGCGGCCTCGAGGTCCTCCTCGTCCTCGCCGACCAGCTCGACCAGGGCCTGCGCCTCGATCACCATCCGCTCGCGGGCGCCGTCCCAGGCCAGCGCCATGGTGCCGACCCGGAACTCCTCCTCGACCGGCACCTCCAGCGGGGCGGTGTCGAACAGCTCGGTAGGGGCGACGGCGGGCACCGGGGCGTTCCCGCCGGTCCGGCGCACCACCTCGTCGAGGAGCTCGTCGACCCGCTCGGCGAGCGCGGCCACCTGGGTCTTCTCCAGCGCCACGCTGGTGGTCCGGCCCAGGGCCGTGGCCTGAAGGAAGAACGTCCGCTGGCCCGGCTGGCCGACGGTCCCGGCGACGAAGCGTTCCGGGTGTTCGTAGAAGAAGACCTGACGGGGCACGTCTTGCTCCGTTTGCTCGACTCGATCGATTGAACTGGTGCTTGGCTGCTGCTGGGCTGGTGTCGCGGCCGGACCGCGCCGCGGGCGGTGTTCAGGGCACGGGCCGCCGGTCATCCACCCTACTGCGGAAGCTGATCACGGAGTGCCGGTCGAACCGCCGACCACCGCGTCCCCCGCGTCCAGCCCGCCCTTCGAACGCGCCGCGTCGGCGGCTCCGGCCGGACCGGCGGCCTCGGCGTCGGCGTCCTTGGACGGCGGCGGCGGGATCAGCGCGGTGAGGTCGCCGGTGTCACCGAGCCGCAGCAGGAACGGGCGGTGCGGGGTGTAGCGGACGACGGTGACCGAGCAGGGGTCGGTGCTGATCCGCTGGAAGAGGTCGAGGTGCATGCCGAGCGCGTCGGCGGCCAGCGCCTTGATGACGTCGCCGTGCGAGCAGATCACGTAGAGCGCGTCCGGGCCGTGCTCGGCCTCGATCCGGTCGTTCCAGTCCCGTACCGCGTCGACCGCGCGCGCCTGCATCGCGCGCAGCGACTCGCCCTCGGCGCCGGGGAAGACCGCGGCGGCCGGGTGCCGTTGCACCGTGGCCCACAGCGGTTCCTCGGCCAGCTCGCTGATCTTCCGACCGGTCCAGTCGCCGTAGTGGCACTCGCCGACCCGCTCGTCGGTGTGCAGCGGGAGTTCGGGCCGGGTGGCGAGCAGCGGGCCGACGGTCTCCTGGCAGCGCTGCAGCGGGCTGCAGACGACGGCGGCCAGCGGGAGGGCGGCGAGCCGGGCGGCGAGGGCGGTGGCCTGGGCGCGGCCGGTGTCGTCGAGGGCGACACCGGGGCTCCAGCCGGCCAGTACTCCGTCGGTGTTGGCGGTCGAACGGCCGTGCCGGACGAGGATCACGGTGGGCATGCCCGCCACCGTAACCCCTCGCGGGAACGCGCGTTGTGCTGGGTGACGGCCGTGGCGGGGAGGATCCCCCCGAGCCCCCACCACGGCCGCTGTTTTTCTGCCTGCGGGCGGGTGGCGGGTCACGCCCGCCGGCGCGGGTCGGGGTCGATCGGGGCGGGGTCCGAGGAGACGAGAGGCGACCCAGTACAGACCGGTGCCGGACCGGCGCCGGACCAATGGCGGGCCGGCGTGGCGAGATCTCAGCCGTTTCGCTGCTTTTTGCCCCCGGCCGCCGGTGGTTTGCCGGTCCCTGGCGGCGAGTTGCCCGCCGGCTCCCATGCCGTGCACGGGTCGTGCGTCCGGGCGTCTCTTACGGTTTGCTTGTCCTCGCGGTCAGGTCCCTGCCTGTCACTCCCCGTGGGTAAGGTGCAGCAGGGGTCGGGTCGAGACGGCCCGGTAATGCCGGGACCGTGAAGCAGGTGGAGATGTTCAGCAAGGCGACGAGGAGCCGCCCGATGACGGAGACGGGCGCGGGTGCCGCGGGAGCGGACTGGTCTCCTTACGCCCGGCTGGAGGACGCCGCGGGGGTGTACTTCCTGCACCCGGACATCGCGATGGACGCGATCGAGGGGGTGCTCGGGCGCCGCCGGGTGCGGGGCTTCACGCTGGAGCGGGTGGTCGACCTGACGGAGGCCGGGGCGTCGGTGTGGCAGGAGGCGGCGATCTGCGACGGGCGGCGGCTGATCCTGTGGCACAGCGAGGAGTTGGCCGACGCGAAGGCTCCCGGCGGCACCGTGCTGGACTCCTCCGTGCAAGTGCTGCCGCTGGACTCGATCGGCCATGTCGGCATGCGCACGCTCGTCGGGCGCGACGAGCGCGGGCGCCGCATCGACCGCGGGGTCTACCTCGTCCTGGCCACCGCGATGCCGCACGAACTCACCGCGGTCCAGGCCGATCCCGAGGCGCCGCTGCCCGTGGCCTCGGCCAAGTTCAAGCCCGAGTCCTTCCGGTTCAGCAAGTCCCTCGACGACGGCGGACCCGGCCAGATAGCGCGTCTGATCGACTTCGGCCGCCTGCTGGGCCGCCTCGTTCCCGCCGGCTGATCCGGCGGGGCGGCGGCCCGGCAGGGCCGGCACGCCCAGGGGCCCAGGGGCCCGGTGTCAGCCCAGGCCCGCCTTCGTGAGCGCCTCGACTCCCGCCCGCAGTCCGGCGACCCGCTCCTCCAGGGTGAAGCCGGAGGGCGCGAGGGTGAGCGTGGTGACGCCGGCGGCGGCGTACTCCGCCATCCGGTCCGCGATCCGCTCCACCGGACCCAACAGGCTGGTGGAGTCGATGAGTTCCTGGGGCACCGCGGCGGCGGCCGCGTCCTTGTCCCCGGCGAGGTACTTCTCCTGGATGTCCGCGGCCTGCGCTTCGTACCCCATCCGCCCGGCCAGCTGGTTGTAGAAGTTCTGCTTGCGGCTGCCCATCCCGCCGACGTACAGCGCGGTGTACGGCCGGAAGGCGTCGGCCAGTTTCGGCAGGTCCGCGGTGGAGCCGAGCGCCAGCGGCAGCGTCGGGCACACGTCGAAGCCCTCCATCGTCAGCCCCGCCTTCTCCCGGCCGGCCCGCAGCGGGCGGATCGCGGTGTCCGCCAGGTGCGCGGCGGACGGGAAGATCAGCAGCGCGCCGTCGGCGATCTCCCCGGTCTGCTCCAGGTTCTTCGGGCCGATCGCCGCGATGTAGAGCGGGATGTGCGGGCGTTCCGGGTGCACGGTCAGCCGCAGCGGCTTGCCGGGGCCGCCGGGCAGCGGCAGCGTCCAGTGCTCGCCCTCGTAGGACAGCCGCTCGCGGGACATGGCCTTGCGGACGATCTCGACGTACTCGCGGGTGCGGGCCAGCGGCTTGTCGAACTTGACGCCGTACCAGCCCTCGGAGACCTGCGGGCCGGACACGCCGATGCCCAGCCGGAACCGGCCCTTGGTCAGGGAGTCCAGGGTCGCGGCGGTCATCGCGGTCATGGCCGGGGTGCGGGCCGGGATCTGGAAGATCGCCGAACCGACGTCGATCCGCTCGGTCTTCGCGGCCACCCACGCCAGCACGGTCGCGGCGTCCGAGCCGTACGCCTCGGCGGCCCAGCAGACGGAGTAGCCGAGCCGGTCGGCCTCCTGCGCGACGGCGAGGTTGTCCGCGTCCATGCCGGCGCCCCAGTAGCCGAGGTTGATCCCGAGCCGCATACCGCTCCCCTTTGTACTGGCGAGTAACGTCGTTGTCCCCCCGGACTGTAGCGCCTCGTCCGGGCGAACGCGCCTGTCGGGTACGTCACTGCTCCCCATTTGCGGGGCCGGGCGCTAGCCTCAGCGGTCATGGAGCACAGGCATCTCGGCCGCACCGGCCTGCGCGTGTCCCGGCTCGGACTCGGCACGCTCACCTGGGGGCGCGACACGGGCGAGCGGGACGCCGCCGACCAGCTCAAGTCCTTCTGGGAGGCGGGCGGGTCGCTGGTGGACACCGCGGACGTCTACGCGGACGGCGGCGCGGAGTACCTGCTCGGGCGGCTGATCGAGGACCTGGTGCCGCGCTCCGACCTGGTGATCGCCACGAAGGCGGGCAGTGTGCCCGACCCCGACCGGCGCTTCGACACCTCCCGCGGCCACCTGCTGGCCGCGCTCGACGCCTCGCTCCAGCGGCTCGGCACCGACCACGTCGACCTGTGGCAGGTGCACGCGTACGACGCGGGCACCCCCATGGAGGAGACGCTGCACGCCCTCGACGTCGCGGTCAGCAGCGGCCGGGCCCGCTACGTCGGGGTGTCCAACTTCTGCGGCTGGCAGCTCGCCAAGGCCGCCTCCTGGCAGCTGGCGGCGTCCGGGCGCACCCCGCTGGCCAGCACGCAGATGGAGTACTCGCTGCTCCAGCGCGGCGTGGAGCGCGAGGTGCTGCCCGCGGCGATCGACCTCGGCGTGGGACTGCTGCCGTCGTCGCCGCTCGGGCGCGGCGTGCTCACCGGGAAGTACCGCAACGGCACGCCCGCGGACTCCCGCGGCGGTTCGGCCGAGATGTCCGCGTTCGTCGCTCCGTACCTCGACGAGACCGCGGCGCTGATCGTGGACGCGCTGACCATAGCGGCCGACGGGCTGGCCGTCTCGCCGCTGCAGGTCGCCCTGGCCTGGGTCCGCGACCGGCCCGGGGTGACCGCTCCCATCCTCGGCGCGCGCAACGCCGCGCAGCTCGCCGCCGCTCTGTCGGTGGAGGGCCTTACGCTGCCGGAAGAGATCTGCCTGGCCCTTGACGACGTCTCGGCGCCGCTGCACCGCTACCCGGACCACGACTGGACCACTCTCTGAGTTCCGCGAGTCGCGGCCGATCCGCTCCACGGAGGCTTCCAGCGTGACCACCCCCACCCCGTCCGACGGCCCGACCGCGCCCGCCGCACCTGCCGAGCCGGCCGGGCCCGCCGCATCCGCGGAAGGCGGTGCGGTGCCCGCCGCCCGCCCCGCCCCGGCCGGGAAGCCGGACCTGGCGAGCCTGGCGGCCGCGATGCGGTCCATCGAGCGGGGCGACAACCCCGCGGCGCCCGCGCCGCGCGGGGACGCGGCCGAGGCCCGCCGCAAGCGCCGCGAGGCGATGGCCGAGGAGGCGGCGCGCCTCCAGGCCCTGGAAGCGGCCGAGGCGGCGGGGACGGCGCCCGTCACCGCGGAGGTGGAGACGGCCGCGGACGAGGCCGGTACGGCCGCGGAGGACGGCTCCAGCGACACGGACGCGGCCGCACGCGCGGCCGACGGGCAGGCAGCCGGCTCGGGCTCCGACTCCGAGGACGCGCAGGAGGACCCGGGGAAGGAGGCGGGCGACCAGGCCGGGGCCGCTCCCGAGCCGGCCGCCCCGGAAGCGCGCCCCAGGACGGCGCGGACCCCCTCGGCGGCGAACGGCGCGGCGGGCGGCCCGCGTCCACCGGCCGGGACGGGCGGCAGCGCCGCCCCCGGGCGCGGGCGCGAGGACGCCGCGCGGCAGGCGCCGCTCGACGCGGCCGCCGTGGAGGCGGCCCGGCAGGTGCTCGCCGGCGGCGGGGCGCCCGCGGAACTCGCGGAGCCGGTCGTGCGGGCCCTGGGCGAGGGCGCCGCGGACCTGGTGCGGGAGGACCCGTGGGGCGTGCTCGGCCTGCCCGGGGTGCGGGTGGCGGTCGAGCAGGTGGACGCCTTCGCGCGGGCGGTACTGGGCGGGGAGGTCGGGCCGGGCGACGAGCGGCGGGTGCGCGCCCTGGTGGGCCACGTGCTGGAGCGGGCCGCCGAGCAGGGCCACACCGCGCTCGACGGGGACGCGCTGCGGGCGGCGCTGGCCCGCCACGCCGTCCCGGAGCCGGACGCCGCGCTCGCCGCGGCCGTCGAGGAGGGCCGGGTGCTGGTCTTCCGCGCGGAGCCCGAAGGGGCGCGGGAGCCGGCCGAGGACGCCGAGGACGCCGACGCCGAGGAGGCGCCGGTACCGCTGCTGTTCGGCCTGGACCGCTACGCCCTGGCCGAGGAGAGCCTGGCGGACGGCTGCGTGCGGCTGGTGCGCTCCTTCGAGGGCGACCCGGAGGACGTCTCGCCCGACTGGGAGGCCGCCGCGGGCGCCGCGCCGTCCCCGTCCGCCGCCGAGCTGATCCGGGCCGCCACCGCCAACGGGCTGGTGCTGCACACCGGCGGCGAGGCGGCCCGCGCGGAGCCGGTCGCGCTGGTCGCGGCAGCGCGTGCGGCGGGCCTGCGCGCGTACGCGGCCGCGTACACCGACAGCGGCAGGCACCGGCTGGCTCGGGCCGAGGGGATCGGCGAGGAGGGCGCGGTGACCGTCGCGGGGCTGCTGGCGGGCGGCCGGGCCCCCGACGGCAGTCTCCCGCTCGACCTGCTCGCGGTGCTGGACGCCCCGCAGTTGTCGGTGGAGGAGGCCGCGACCCTGGTGGAGGCGGTGCCGGACGGCGCCCGGCTGGTGCTCAGCGGTGATCCGCACACCCTGTGGTCGGCCGGGCCGGGCCGCGCGTTCGCCGACCTGCTGGCCGCGAAGGCGTGCCCGCGGGTCACCTCGCGCACCCCCGACCCGGGCCCCATCGGGGAGTTGACCTCCTGCGTGGCTGTCGGCGAGCTCGCTGCTGTCGACGCGCCGGGCAAGGAGGTCGTGGTGGTCCCGGTCCGCGACCCGGGCGAGGCCGTGCACCGCGCGGTGCAGCTCGTCGCGGACTCGGTGCCGCGGGCGTTCGGGGTGCCGCCGGAGCAGACCCAGGTGATCACGCTCGCGCACGGCGGTCCGGTCGGCACCCGCGCGCTCAACGCGGCGCTCAAGGAGCGGCTGAACCCCGGCCCCGGCCGGTTCGGCGGGTTCGACCCGGGCGACCGGGTGGTGCACGTGCCGGCGCCGGGCCGTACGCATCCGGCCACGGTGGTCGGCGCGGAGCCGGACGGACTGCGGCTGGCGGGCGAGGACGGCCAGGTCCTGGTGCCCCGCGCGCAGGTCGCGCGGACGGTGCGGCACGGCTGGGCGGTCACCGGGCACCAGGCGGCGGGCATCCGCTGGCCCGCGGCGGTCGTGGTGGTGCCGGGGGACGCCGGCCCGCTGCTCACCCGCGGCTGGGTGTACACCGCCTTCGGCCGCGGTGAGCGGCACCTGTCGGTGGTCCAGGGCGCGGACCAGGCGCTGGCCGCGGCCGTGGCCGGGCCGGTCGCGAAGGAGCGGACGACCCGGCTGGCGGCGGTGCTGCGGGAGCTGGCGGCGGAGTAGCCGCGGGCGGGCGGCGGGGGGCTGCCGGGCTCTCCCGCCCCCGCCCGGCCGCTGTCGGGTCCCCCGTCCGCTGCCGGCTCAGTCCGGGTCGAGCGCGCTCAGCTCGTCCTCGAAGACCACGCTCATGTCGAAGCGGCACACCGCGAGCTGCGGGTCGGCCTGGTCGAAGGGTGCCTCCAGCCACTCCCCCGGCTCGGTGGGCTCGGCCGCGCAGACCCACAGCGTGGAGTCGCCCTCCTCCAGGCCGAACTCCTTGTGCCGTTGGGCGATCTCGTCGGGTTCGTACTCCCCGAAGACCGCCGCGACCGCCGCGTTGATCGACTCGCCGGCCTCCGCGTCGCCCTCGCTGGCCCTTCTGGCCTGCGCGAACAGCCGGTCCGGCTCGACCACGGTGTAGTCGCGGCGGATCAGCACGCTGATCGCCTCGGGGTCCTCGGGACCGGCGTACTCCGGCGCCCCGTCGCCCGCGGGCACCTCGAACGGCGTCACCTCGTCGTACCTGTCGTACAGCAGCTCGTCGTACGACTCGGCGGCCGAGGCCAGAGCTTCGAAGGCCGTGTAAACGGACGGGTCGTCGTCCCCGGCACGGTTCTCGATCGCGTCGAGGTGGCGGTCGAGCGCGGCTTTGAGCGCTTCTACCGCGGCACGGACCTCGGCAACGGTGGGCTGCACGTCATCAGACATGGAGCAGACGCTATCCGTACAGGGGCGTTGCCCGCACAATAGATTGCGATGCCGGAATACGAATTCAGAGAGATGTACGTGCCGCGCGGAACCTCGCGCAAGGACGCGGCACGCCTGCTGACCGACGAGGCGGAGTACAGGCACTGGGAACTGGACCGGGTCCGGCTGTACCCGGACGGCAGCCGCCGGGTGCGGCTGCGCCGCCGGATCATCCGCCAGATGCGGGCCACCTGGTGAGGAAGGCCACCCTGCGGGTGGGACGGATGGGGCCCGCGTTGCCCGATCCGGGTGCCCCGCCGGGCCGCTGCGGGTGTCCTGACGGCACGGCCGCGACGGGGTGAGGGACACGGCCGCGGGGCGGTCGTGGTGACGGGCCCGGCCGGTTCGGCTGCGGGCCCGTCGGCGATCACGGCGGTGCGTGGTGCCCCGCGGGGCCGGCAGGCCGGCTTCCCGCGGGACCGTGTCCGCCCGCGCTCAGCGCTGGGCGGCCCGCCCGCGGCGGTAGAGCAGGGCGCCGCCGAGCAGCAGCGCGCCGGCCGCGCCCGCGACCATCCCCATGTCGTCCGCGCCGGTGTGGGCGAGGGTGGGGGTGGTGTCAGCGGTGGTGCCCGTCTGGGAGACGGGGGTGGCTCCGCTCGGGGTGGTGCCCGTGGTGCCCGTTCCCGGGGTGGCCGGGGTGCTCGGGGATCCGGGGGTGGACGGAGTGCTCGGCGTACTCGGAGTGCTCGGCGTGCCCGGATTGCCGGGGGTGCCGGGGGTGCCGCCGTGGCCCGGGTGACAGGGCTTTCCGGGCTTCCCGGGGTGACCGGGCTTCCCCGGGTGGCCCGGCTTCCCGGGGTGGCTCGGCTTGCCCGGGTGGCTCGGCTTCCCGGGGTGGCTGGGCTTCCCCGGGTGGCTGGGCTTGCCCGGGTGACCCGGCGTTCCGGGGTGCCCGGGCGTGCCCGGGTTGCCGGTGGTGACCGGCGTACCCGGGCCCGAGTCGTTCCCGCACCGGTCGCCGAACGCCGGGTTCAGCAGGGCCAGCGCGTCCACGGTGTTGCCGCAGACGTTCACCGGCACGTTCAGCGGGACCTGGATGGTGTTGCCCGACGCCACGCCGGGCGAACCGGAGGCGGTCCCCGCCGCCCCCGCGTCCGCATGGGCGAGACCGCCGGTGGCGGCCAGCACTCCACCGGCGGCCACCACGGTGAGCAGGCTCTTCTTCGCAACCTGTCGCATAGTTTCGTTCCCCTAGATGTGTTGCGACTGTGCACCGGAGAGCGGCCAGGAACACCCATGCCCCGCGCCTTCCCCGGAAATGGCGAGCGGCCCCGGAGCGCCGTCGGCGTCCGGGGCCGGCCTCTCCCGCGGCAGGGCGCGGGAGGGATCCGCCGTCACGGCCGAGAGACGGCCGCGGCGGCTCTTAGTCGTTGGCGCAGCCGTCCCCGAAGGCCGGGTTGAGCAGCCCGATGACGTCCACCGTGTCGCCGCAGACGTCCACCGGCACGTGCACCGGAACCTCGATGACGTTGCCCGAGACCACGCCGGGAGAGTCCACGGCGGCACCCTCGGCGCCGGAGTCGGCGAACGCCAGACCCGCGCCGGCGAGCAGCAGGCCGCCGGTGGCAGCCGCAGCGGCCACGACCTTCTTGATCATGTATTTCCTCCTGAATGGGACCAATGTGGGCCCAAAGCCGCGGGCCACACCCCTCGTAACGGCCCGGAGGAGAAAAGAGCTACGAATGTTCCGGATCATTCACTCGTACCGGCGATCCCGGACACCGTCACGGGCACAGGCGAGCGAGCGTTCGACAGCAGTACGGCCGCGGGCAGTTGACGTCCGCGGCCGTACCTCTGGCGAAGGGGGTGACGCTCAGCAGTTGTCGAGGAAGTGGTCCAGCACGCGCACCCCGAACGTCAGGCCGTCCACCGGCACCCGCTCGTCCACCCCGTGGAACATCCCCGCGAAGTCCAGTTCGGGCGGCAGCTGCAGCGGGGCGAACCCGAAGCAGCGGATACCCAGGTCGGAGAAGGACTTGGCGTCGGTGCCGCCGGAGAGCATGTAGGGCACCGTGTGCGAGATCGGGTCCTCCGCCTTCAGGGCGGCCCGCATCGCGTCGACCAGCGAACCGTCGAAGTCGGTCTCCAGCGCCTTGTCGGAGTGCAGCGTCTCGCGCTTGACCCGGGGGCCGAGCACCCGGTCCAGGTCGGCCAGGAACTCCTCCTCGTACCCGGGCAGGAAGCGCCCGTCGACGTGCGCGGTGGCCTGGCCGGGGATGACGTTCACCTTGTAGCCGGCACCGAGCATGGTCGGGGCGGCGGTGTTGCGCAGGGTGGTGCCGATCATGCGCGCGATGCCGCCGAGCCTGGCCAGCGTCTCGTCCATGTCCTCCGGGTCCAGCTCGACCCCGAACGCGTCGGACAACTCGTCGAGGAAGCCGCGCACCGACTTGGTCAGCCGCACCGGGAACTGGTGCCGGCCCAGCCGCCCGACCGCCTCGCACAGCTCGGTGATCGCGTTGTCCTTGTTGGTCATCGAACCGTGGCCCGCCGTGCCGTCCACGGTGAGCCGCATCCAGTGCATGCCCTTCTCTGCGGTCTCCACCAGGTACAGCCGCAGGTTCTCGTTGACGGTGAAGGAGAAGCCGCCCACCTCGCCGATCGCCTCGGTGACGCCCTCGAACAGCCCGGGGTGGTTGTCCACCAGGTGCCGCGCGCCGTAGGTGCCGCCCGCCTCCTCGTCGGCGAGGAACGCCAGCACGACGTCCCGCGGCGGCTTGCGCCCGCTGCGCACCCGGTCGCGGATCACGGCGAGCGTCATCGCGTCCATGTCCTTCATGTCGACCGCGCCGCGACCCCATACACAGCCGTCGACCACCTCCCCGCCGAACGGATTCTGGCTCCAGTCGTCGGCGTTCGCCGGGACCACGTCCAGGTGGCCGTGGATGAGCAGCCCGGGCCTGCTGCGGTCCTCGCCCTCGATCCGCACCACCGTCGACGCACGGCCCGGGTGCGACTCGAAGATCTCCGGGGCGAGGCCCACGTCGGCGAGCTTCTCCGCGACGTACTCCGCCGCGGCCCGCTCCCCCGGGCCGGAGTGGTCGCCGTAGTTGCTGGTGTCGATCCGGATCAGTTCGCTGCACAGGTCGACGACCTCGTCCTCGCCCGCGATCCTCCCGCTCTCCGCCCTTCCGGGCCCCGACTCACTCACACTGTCTCCTCGCTGGTTCCCCGCCGCGGCGACCGCGACCGATGCCCACCCATCCTCCCTCGTCACCCCGTCTCTTCCCACCCCTGCCGGCCCCCGGTCCCGCGTCGCCGCCCCCGCCCGGACCGGCCGTCCGCCCTGCTCCGCCCGCGACCGCGGCCGTGATTTCCCGGTCTGGATCTTTGCTATGGTTTACCTCGTCGCCCCGGCCTCGTCGCCGTGGTGACACACCCCGTCCGGGTGGCGGAATGGCAGACGCGCTAGCTTGAGGTGCTAGTGCCCTTTATCGGGCGTGGGGGTTCAAGTCCCCCCTCGGACACACATCATCGCTCCACTCCCGTCCGGGTCGAGATCCACTGCGACCCGGACGTTCTGCTGTCCGGGGGCGGCTGTATGGCGGCGGCGGCGCCGCAGGCTCGGCGTAGGAGCGCGGGGGCGCGGCACGGCGCCGGGTGCGCGGCGGTTTCCCTCGGATTTCGCGGCGTTGAGCAGGCGTGACGGCATCGGCGGGCGGTCGGCCGGGCCGGTGGCCGCACCTCTTCACGCCGTCCTTCCGTCGTGACGGCCCTTCGCCCGGCGTGGATTCATACCGGTGACGGAACACCGCCCGGCCCCCGAGGACCGCGCGGTCGAGCCGTTCCCGCACCTCCGTCCCCCCACCCGCACGTCCCTCCCGCCGCGCCCGCGTGCCCGCACGCCCCCACGCGTTCCCCCGTCCGCAGCCGCGCGCACGGCGAGGGACGGCCGACGGCAGAGGAGGTGCCGTGCGTGCCCTGTTCCGTGCCGCGGGCGTCGCGGCCTGCGCCGCGCCGGCGCTCGGCTGGTCGCCCGCCCCGCCGCGGTCGGCGCCCGCCGCGTCCGCGGCCGCCGCCGCACCCGAAGTGATCACCGTCGACACCGGGCAGCAGACCGGCAGACCAGCCAGATCACCACACCCCACTACAGCTTCACCGGCTGACGCGGCGGCACTTCCCCCGGCCGGTACCGGCCGACCCGGCCGCCCGTCGGGGCCGGCCCGGTGGTTCGCACGCCGGACCGGCCCGGCCGGCCCCCCGGCCGGCTCCCCCGTGGGCCGGCCCGGCGGCCCGCCCGCGCGGGACCCCCATGCCCGCGCGGGCGCCCGGACCCGGTGGAGACCCCGTCCACCGGGTCCGGCGCATCAGCAGGTGGCGACCCTCGCCCACACCGCGTTCCCGCTGGTGAAGACGGACTGCTCCACCCCCCAGCGCTTCGCGACGAGCTGGATGAGCACCAGCCCGCGCCCGCCCTCGTCGTCCAGCCCCGGACGTCCGGGGGTCGGGCGCGCGGCGGTGCCGTGGTCGTGGACCTCCAGGTGGATCGACCGGTCCTCGGTGAGCCCGACACAGCACATGAAGCGCTCCTCCCCGGTGTGCAGGAGGGCGTTGGTGGCCAGTTCGGACAGCACCAGGATCGCGTCGTCGCAGCCGTCCCCGGCCAGCCCCTGCCCGCGTAACCACGCGGCGGTCGCCGAGCGCGCGGCGGCAACACCCGGTAGTCCGAGGGGTAGTTCGGGCCAGTGGACTCTGTCGGGCGCTGCTCCGCCGAGGAGTTGGGGGGAGGGATAGGACGTGGCAAGGGGCACGGGGTCGCCTTCCGTCGACGGGCGGGCGTGCGGAGCACGGGGCCCGGAATGGGCCGCCGACTGACCCGGTCGCGCAATATCCCCAATTCCGGGAGGAGTTGCGCGGTGGGGGCAAGGACACGCGTGGCCGCCGGAGCCGATCATCCTGACACTATGCTCGTTGACACCTTCATGCCGCAACCATCTCTCTGATACTTTCAACTCGTTGAATTCCGACTGTCGTCTTCGGTCAACTCCCGTAGGGTTCCGTGTCAGTGACAGTCACTCAGGAGGTTGGTCGTGAGCGAAGCCCGTCCCGGCGGCGGCACGAGCGCTCCCACCGTGCTACGCATGATCCTCGGCCGGCGGCTGAAGGACCTGCGGGAGAGCGTGGGGGTCTCGCTGGAGGACGCGGCGAGGGCGCTGCGTGTGGCGCCCCTGACGATCCGCCGGATGGAGAAGGCCGAGGTCGGCCTGAAGGTGCCGTACGTGGAGAAGCTCCTCCAGACGTACGGCGCCGACGCGCAGGAGACCGCCGAATTCCTCGACCTGGCCGAGCAGGCCGGCCGACCGGGCTGGTGGCACAGCTACCGCGATGTGCTGCCCGGCTGGTTCACCGCCTACGTGAGCCTGGAGAGCGACGCCCGGACCCTGCGCACCTATGAACCGCACTACGTCACGGGGCTGTTGCAGACGCACGGCTACGCCCTCGGCGTCCTGCGGGCGGGGTTCCCCAACGAGAGCGACGAGGACCTCGAACGGCGGGTGGACCTGAGGCTGCGCCGGCAGAGCCTGCTGGACCGGCCGGACACCCCCACCCTGTGGGTCGTGATGGAGGAGGCGGTGCTGCACCGCGTCATCGGCGGCCCGGAGGTGATGCGCGAGCAGATCGACCGGCTGCTGGAGGCGTCCGAGCTGCCCACCGTCACCATCGACGTCGTGCCGTTCTCGGTGGGCGCCCACGTGGGCGCCTTCGCCCCCTTCACCTACTTCCGGTTCGACGCACCGGAACTGCCCGACGTCGTCTACACCGAACTCCTCTCGGGATCGGTCTACTTCGATCAGCGGCCCGACGTGGTCGCCCACCTGGAAGCGCACAACCGGATGTCCCTTCTGGCGTCGACCAGTGACAGCAAGGCGCTCTTGAACCGCATGCGGAAGGAGTACGCATGACCACCACCGAAGGCGGCATCTACAACGGGATGCCGGCCTCCGAACTCGGCGAGTGGGGCTGGGAACGCCCCTGGAGCGGGACCAGCGGTGGGCAGTGCGTGGAGATGAAGCGGCTGAACGACGGCCGGGTCGCCGTCCGCCAGTCGACGGACCCGGCCGGGCCCGCGCTCATCTACACCCCCGAGGAGATCGGGGCCTTCCTCGCCGGCGTCAAGAACGGCCTCGCCGACCACATGACGGCGGCCCAGCCCGCCGACAACCGACCGCCGAACCGCCCCGGCGACAAGACGCACAACCGCATGCGCTAGGCCACGGGGACCGTGTGGACGGTCCCGGCCGCCGAGCAGTGCCAGCACATCGACGCATGAACGACGCACAGGACAGGAGGGACGCGATGACCGGCTCCCAGGCCGCACGGGGCATCGACACCAGCAAGCCGCATTCCGCCCGGATGTACGACTACTACCTCGGTGGCAAGGACCACTTCGAGGTGGACAAGCACGCGGCGGAGAAGGTGGCCGAGGCGTATCCCGGGATCTTCGCGTGTGCCACCGAGAACCGGGCGTTCATGCACCGGGCCACCCGCGTGCTCGCCCGCGAGCACGGCATCCGGCAGTGGCTGGACATCGGCACCGGCATCCCGACCGAGCCCAACCTGCACCAGGTCGCCCAGGCGATCGTGCCGCAGGCCAGGGTGGTCTACGCCGACAACGACCCGCTGGTCCTGAAGTACGCCGAGACCCTGATGCGCAGCGCGCCCGAGGGCCGCACCACCTACATCCACGCGGACGCCAACGACGCGGACGCGCTGCTGAGCGCCCCGGAACTCAGCGAGGTGCTGGACCTCAGCCAGCCGGTGGCGCTGTCCCTCAACGCGCTGCTGCACTTCATCACCGACGCGCAGGATCCGTACGGGCTGGTCGGCCGCCTCATGGAGGCGCTCCCCTCGGGCAGCGCCCTGGCCATCAGCCACTGCACCCCCGACTTCGACCCCGCCACCTGGGAGAAGGTCACCAGGATCTACGTGGACAGCGGGACGCCCGTGCAGTTCCGGTCCAGGGTGGACGTCGAGCGGTTCTTCACCGGCCTCGACCTGCTCGAGCCGGGGATCTCGGTCGGCCACCGCTGGCGTCCGGACCCGGACTCCGGCCGCGAGGGCGAGGAACTGACCGACGCGACGGTCAGCCTCTGGGCCGGCGTGGGCATCAAGCCGTAACGACCGTCAGGCGAGCGCCGGATTCCGTTCAGCAGCGGGAAGGGACGACAACCGATGCCCACACTCTGGAGATCCGTTCTGTCCGCGCTCCACAACCCCCAGGCCCCGGGGGCGCTCCATCAGCTCGCCCTCGGTGCCGCCGACCTCGCCCTCGGCAGCGACGAGGAGGCGACGGCGGACGACGTCTGCCGGACCGCCCGCGAGGAGTTCGGCGTCGAACTGGCGCCGCACGCCGCGGCGACGGCACTCGCCACGAGGCGGCGGACGCTGTCCGCCTGTGGCACGTCGCCGCTGAGCGGCTACCGGCCGGCCGGCCCCGAACCGCGGCCGTAACGCACCCTCCACCTCCTGGGACGGCGGGTGTTCACGGCCGCGGGCCGGCGGACCGGTCAGCCCTTGGCGCCACCGGGCACCATGCGCATCGTGCGGGCACCCGTGCGCAGGACGTCCTTGCAGTAGGACACGGTGCCGGTGTTGTCCACGTACTTCGCCGAGACCCAGTTCGAGTTGTCCCGGAGCAGGTACCAGATGTCGTTGCCCGCGATGTTCTGGGCGCGGACCTTGCAGCGCAGGCCGACCTGCTGGTGGTAGGCCAGCGAACCCCGCACGGAGGAGTCCGTGCTCGGGTACTGCCGCTGGACGACGCCGTCACCGGCGACGACCGTGCCGTACGGACGTGCCGGGGTGGCGGCCTGGGCCGGCACCGCGGCGAGCAGCGCGGTCCCGAGGGCCGCGGCGGTGGTCAGCGCGCCCACGCCGGCGATGACGCGAGCTCGGAGGGGACGAAGAGCAGCGGTTGTCGCCAAGGGATCTCTCCTGTTCCTGATGCGCAATGACATTCATTGGGCATGAGGAGAAATTACGTCGCCCCTTCCCCAATACCTCCGATAAATCGCCGCGTTGCGCCGAATGAGTAAGAAGCGCACAGATTTCGCAGCGTTCACCGATTCGGTCCGAATTCTCCCCTCCCCCCGCGCCGACCACGGCAACGCCGGTGCGCCGACGGCACGTTGACCGGATCCTGTCTCCCACTTGTGTGCGCTCTCTTGACGCTAAATGGCGTGTACCGCTCAACTGGCGCCATGAATACGAAGAGACACTTCATAAGGAGAGACACACCGTGACCGGCGGCGTGCGCCGCCCCTGGCGCCGGGCGCTCGCCGCCCTGTCCGTGCTCGCCGCGACCGCGGCACTCGTCGCCGTGCCCGGCACGGCCCTGGCCGGCACCGCACCTGCCGTCCGGTCCGCCACCACCACGACCCCCACCACCCACGCGACCACCACCACCTCCACCGCCGGCATCCCCGCACCGGCCGCGGCGATGGAACCGGCCCACGACGCGCTCGTCCGCCTGGTCGGAGCCGCCCACGCACGCCAGGTCGACCTGCGCCAACTCCCCGGCGGCGGCGCGGATCGCTACCAGGTCCAGGCGGAGGACGGTCGGCTGACCGTCAGCGGCACGACCCCGGCCACCGCGCTGCGCGGCTTCGGGGTGTACCTGCACGACGTCGTGCACGCGGACTTCTCGCTGAACGGCGACCAGGCGCACCTCCCGGCCGTACTCCCGCTGCCGAAGGACCCGATCGCCGGTGACGCGGCGGTGGCCCACCGCTTCGCCCTCAACGACACGAACGAGGGGTACAGCGGGCCGTACCTGGCCTGGGGCCAGTGGCAGCACCGGATCGACGTCCTCGCGCTCGACGGGATCAACGAGGTACTGGTCTACGAGGGCCAGGAGGCGGTGTACGAGCAGGCGTTCGAGCAGTTCGGCTACACCGCGGCCGAGATGCGCGCCTGGATCCCGCAACCCGGCCACCAGTCCTGGTGGATGCTGCAGAACCTGTGCTGCCTCGGCGGTCCGGTGCCCCAGCAGTTGATCGACACCCGGGTCGCGCTCGCCCGGCAGATCACCTCGCGGCTGCGCGCGCTCGGCATGACGCCCGTACTGCCCGGCTACTACGGCACCGTGCCACCGGACTTCGCGCAGAAGAACCCCGGCGCGCACACCATCGCGCAGGGCACCTGGAACCACCTGCAGCGGCCCGACTGGCTCGACCCCACCGGCCAGGACTTCGCCGCCGTGGCCGCGGAGTTCTACCAGGTCCAGACCCGGCTGTTCGGGTCCAGCTCGATGTACAAGATGGACCTGCTGCACGAGGGCGGGCAGGCCGGCGACGTGAACATCCCCGACGCCTCCCGCGCCGTGCAGGACGCGCTGGAGAAGGCCCACCCGGACGCGATCTGGGCCATCCTGGGCTGGGAGAACAACCCGCTCCAGGCCACTCTCACGGCAGTCGACAAGTCGAGAATGCTCGTCGTCGACGGCAACTCCGACCAACCGAGCACCACCGACCGCGACCACGACTTCGACGGGGTGCCCTACGCCTTCGGCACCATCTGGAACTTCGGCGGCCACACCAACCTCGGCACCAGCCTGACCACTTGGAACACCAAGTTCCACCAGTGGCTGGCGCGCCCGGGAACGGCGCTGAACGGGATCGCCATGATGCCCGAGGCGATCGACAACAATCCGGCCGCCGTCGAGTTCTTCGCCGGCCTGGCCTGGGAGCCGGCGGCGGTGGACGTGCACCAGTGGTTCACCGACTACGCCACCGCCCGGTACGGCGGGCAGGACCCGAACGCCGACGCCGCCTGGCGCATCCTCGCCGACACCGTCTACGCCTGGCCCCCGACCAACGACACCAAGCACGTCACCGGTGTCTACGAGCTCCAGCCGTCGCTGACCGCCACCGGCGGCACCGTGAACTACGACCCGGCCCAACTCCGCCTGGCGCTCAGCGACCTGCTCGCGGTGCGTCCCTCGCTGCGGACGAGCACCGCGTACCGCTACGACGTCGTCGACCTCGCCCGGCAGGTGCTCGCCAACGACGGGCGCACCCTGCTGCCGCAGATCCGCGCCGCCTACGCGGCCCGCGACCGGGCGCTGTTCGAGCAGCTGACCGGGACCTTCACCGGCGAGATACAACTGCTGGACCGGCTGCTGGGCAGCGACAGCAACTTCCTGTTCGGCGCCTGGCAGGCGGAGGCCGCCGCCCAGGCCGGCTCGCCGGCCGAGGCCGCGGCACTGGAGTACGACGCCCGCTCGCTGCTCACCCAGTGGTCCGCGACCGGCGTGATCCAGGACTACGCCGCGCGGGAGTGGAACGGCCTGGTCGGCGACTACTACCTGCCGCGCTGGCAGACGTACTTCAGCGGTCTCGACCAGGCCCTGCGCACCGGCACCCCGGCGCCGGCGGTCGACTGGATCGCCGTCGCGACGCAGTGGGACGCGAAGACGACCCGCTACCGCAGCGCTCCGGCCGGTGACGCGCACGCGCTCGCCGAGCAGGTCGCCGCGGTTCCCGCGGGCGGGCTGTCGCTCAACGCCGAGACGCCCGGCGCGAAGCCCGGCGGCACGGTGCGGGTGACGGCGACGTTCACCGACCGCAACCCGGTGCGGGCCGCCCGGCAGCCGTCCTTCACGCTGACGGCGCCGGCCGGGTACCGGGTCACTCCGGTGGCCTCGCCGCCGCCCGGGGACATCTCCCCGAACGGGACGGCGAGCCGGAGTTGGGACGTGACCGTGCCCCGCGACGCCGCACCCACCACGGTGGTCCCGCTGTCGGGGCGGGTCACCTGGACCTCGGGCAGCGCCCGCGGTGCGGCTACCGCCGCGGCGGGCGCGGTCGTCGCCGGCACCGTGTCCGCGCCGTACCGCACCGCTTCCACCACGCCGGTGACGGTGGCCCGGAACGGGTCGACGCTGTCGCTCGCCGGGGGCGGCGCCGACCAGTACGTGGGCAGCAACGAGTACGGCACGATCTACCGGCCCCAACTGCTCGCCGACGGCACGTCGGTGACGACGCAGGTGCTCGCCCAGGGCGACAGCGGGCCCTACGCCCGGGCCGGCCTGGTGATCGCCTCCGACCTGGGCACGCCGGGTTCGGGCGGCTACGCCACGCTGGCGGTCACCCCGGCGCACGGCTGCATGCTGAGCTGGGACTCCGACGGGGACGGGCGGCTGGACCACTACGCCGAGGACGACGGATTCAGCGCGCCCGCCCACCTCCGGCTCAGCCGGACCGGCGACACCATCACCGGCGCGTGCAGCATCGACGGCACGAACTGGGCGGTCGTCGGATCGGCGACCGTACCGGGCATGAGCGCGGTCGAGGACGCGGGCGTGGACTTCTCGGCCGTCGACCGGGACACCCACCTCGGCGGGTATGCCGTCTTCCGCGACCTGGCGGTGGGCGCCTACACGCCCCGGGACACCACCGGCGACCCGGTGGTGAGCGTCGGGCAGCCCGCGACCGCGCTGTCCTCCGAGGCGGGCAGCCCGCCGTCGGCGGCCGACGACGGGGACCGGACCAACAAGCAGTACTGGGGCGGGGTGATCGGCGCCGACAACACCTGGTGGCAGGTCGACCTCGGTTCGGACCGGCAGCTGTCGTCGGTGAACGTGCGCACCTACGTCGACGGAAAGCGGTACTACACCTACCGGTTGGAGGGGAGCACCGACGGCACCCACTGGTTCACCCTCGGCGGTAAGCTCGGCACCGCGCCGGCCACCGACGCCGGGGACACGTACGGAATGGACGCCCGGGCCCGCTACGTGCGGGTGGTGGGCCTGTCCAACTCGGCCAACGGTACGTTTCACCTGAGCGAGGTGACCGTGCGGGCCGCCGCCGGCTGAGGCCGCGGACCTGCGCGGGCGCCGGGACCCGGGAGGGCACGGAGTGGCGAACGGCGCCGGCGCCAGCGGCACCGCCGTACTGCGCGAGCTGAACCGCATCGCGGTGCTCGACGTGGTACGGCGGGCCGCGCCGGTTCCGCTGCGGATCACCGAGATCGCCGACCGCACCGGGCTGGCCCGGCCCACCGTGCGCCAGGCCGTCGACCTGCTGATCGAGCAGGACTGGCTGGTGGCCGTGCCGGGCCCGGACGACCGGTCGGTGGGCCGCCCGGCCACCCGGTTCGCGCTCGACGGACGGTCCCGTCCGGTGCTGGGCGTCGACGTGGGGCCGCACCGGGTCACCGCCGTCGTCGCCGAGGTCGGCGGCAGGTACCTCGCGGTCGTGCGCAAGGCCGTCGGCCGGTCTCGGGCGCAGGACGTCCTGTCGGCGATGGACGCCGCCGTGCGTTCCGCGCTGGAGGAGGCGAGGGTCGCGCCGGATTCGGTGGCCGCGGCCACCGCCGCCTCACCTGGCCTGATCGACGCCGGATCGGGCACGGTGACGCTCGCGCCGAGCGTCGGGGGCTGGCCGTCGCTGGCGATCGTCGAGCACGTCTCGGCCGTCGTGCCCTGCCGGGTACGCCTGGAGAACGACGCCAACCTCGCCGCGCTCGCCCTGGCCCGCGCGCAGGGCGACCCGCACGGGACGCTGCTCGCCGTGCAGTGGGGCGAGCGCCTGGGGGCCGGGATCGTCATCGACGGCCGGCTGCACCGGGGGGCACGGAACGCCGCGGGCGAGATCGGGTTCATCGGCGACGGCGCCCGGCTGGTCACCGAGGGCGGGCGCGGCGAGTTGGAGAGCAGGCTTTCCTCCGAGGCGATCGGGCGGCGCGGCATCGAGGCGGCCGCGCTGCACCCGCGCTCGGACCTGGCCACGCGCATCGCCGCCGGCGCCGACCCGGCCGCCGCTGTCTTCAGCGCGGCCACCCGGCGCGACCGCGCGGCGCTCGCCGTCGTCGACGAGGTCGCGGCCACCTTCGCCCGGGCCGTCGCGCCCGTGGTGCTGGCCCTTGCCCCGGACGCGCTGGTGATCGGCGGCGGGGTGGCGCGGGCGGGCCCGGTGCTGGCCCGCGCCATCGCCGAGCACCTCGGCGAACGCGCCCTGGTGTGCCCGCAGGTGACCCTCTCCGAGCTGGCCGAGGACTCGGTGGTCTCCGGCGCGGTGCAGTTGTCGACCGACGACGTCTGGGCCGCCGCCCTGTCCTGAGGCCAGGTCCCGGTCACGCCGTCGGGGGCGCGCGTGCGCCGCACCGGCTGCGTGGCGGGCGTCCCCCCGTGGTGAGCCGCGGCGGCGGGTCCACCCATACTGGGCCGACCGCAGCCTCGCTCCCCGGGAGAACACACGTGATCGTCGTCGGCCTCATGTCCGGTACCTCGATGGACGGCCTGGACGTCGCCGTCGGCGAGTTCGGCCTCGCCGAGGGGGTGCTGACGCTCCGGCTGCTCGGTGCCGAGGAGTACGCCTGGCCGCCGGAGACCCGGGAGCGCCTGCTTGGGCTGCTACCCCCGGCCGAGGTCGGGCTGGCCGAGGTCTGCGCGCTGGACACGCTGGTCGGGCAGGCGAGCGCGGACGCGGCCGTGCGCGCGATCGAGCGGTTCGCCGGCGGCCGGGCCGATCTGGTGGCCTCGCACGGGCAGACCGTGTACCACTGGGTCACCGACGGGCGGGCCCGCGGCACCCTGCAACTCGGCCAGCCCGCCTGGATCACCGAGGCGACCGGGCTGCCGGTGGTCTCCGACATCAGGGCCCGCGACATCGCGGCCGGCGGCCAAGGCGCCCCGCTCGCCAGCACCCTGGACGCCCTCTGGCTCGCCGGCGACGGACCGGGCGGCGGCGCCCCGGCCCGCCGCGCCGCCCTGAACCTCGGCGGCATCGCCAACGTGACGGTGGTCGGCGGCCCGGCCGAGCCCGTCACCGCCTTCGACACCGGCCCGGCCAACTGCCTGCTCGACGCGGCCGCCCACCGCCTCACCGGCGGCAGGGCCGGCAGCGACATCGACGGGCGGATGGCGCGGGCCGGGACCGTCCGCGGGGATCTGCTGGCCCGGCTGCTGGAGGAGCCGTACTACCTGCTGCCGGCGCCCAAGTCCACCGGCCGCGAGCTCTTCCGCGCCGATTACGTCGAGAGCCGCTGCGCCGGGCTGCCCGCGGTGACCGACCAGGACCTGATGGCGACGCTGACCGAACTCAGCGCCGTCACGGTCGCGGACGCCTGCCGCCCGTACGGGCTCGCCGAGGTCGTCGCCTCCGGCGGCGGGGTGCGCAACCCGGCGCTGATGGAGGCGCTGCGCGCGCGGCTGCACCCGGTCCCCCTCGTCATCAGCGACGACCGCGGGCTGCCCGCCGGGGAGAAGGAGGCGTACCTGATGGCGCTGCTGGGCTTCCTGAGCTGGTACGGGATTCCCGGTGTGGTGCCCGGCGCGACCGGGTCCGCGACACCACGGGTGCTGGGCCGGATCACCCCGGGCGACGCCCCGCTCCGGCTGCCGGAGCCGGCACCGCGCCCGCGCCGCCTCGACATCCTCCCGCCGGCCTGAGCGGTACGGCGGAGCCGGACCGGCCGGCAACGGGTCCGCCGGCACGGCACGGCTCCACCCGTTGACCGGTGCGGGGCGGAGCCGTGCCTTCCGCTACTGGCTGTCGGCCGGCGCGCGGCGCCCGCTGTGCGGGTGCGGCCGGCGCTGGTGCACCACCCCGTAGGTCTGCGCGAGCGCGGCGGTCGCCCGGTCGTAGGAGCTCTGCGCGATGCCGACGAACAGGCAGTCCACGACGGCGAGTTGGGCGATCCGGCTGGCGGTCGAACCGGATCGCAGCGGCATCTCGCGGACCGCGGTGGTGAGCACCAGGTCGGCGCACCGGGTGAGCAGCGAGCCCGCGAAGTTGGTGAGGGCGATCGTGGTCGCGCCGCGCTCGGCGGCGGCCTGCAGCGGGTCGACGGTGTCGGCCGTGGCGCCGGAGTGGGAGATGCCGACCGCCACGTCGTTCTTGCCCAGCAGGGCGGCGGCGGTCAGTGCCGCGTGGGCGTCGGTCCAGATGAACGCCATGAGGCCGATGCGGTGCAGCTTCTGGTGCAGGTCCTGGCCGACGAAACCGCTCGCGCCGACACCGAAGATGTCGATCCGCCGGGCCTGGGATATCGCCCGCACGGCGAGCTCCAGGATGTCCAGGTCGAGGTTGGCGCCGGTCTCCTCCAGCGCGCGCGCCTCGTTGTAGATGATCTTGTCGACGACCTGGGCGAGGGTGTCCCCCTCGCTGATGTCGCCGCTGGCGCGCAGCCGTTCGGCGCTCTGCGCGTCCTCGCGCGCCGCCGCGCCGGCCAGCGTCACCCGCAGCTGCGGGTAGTTGCGCAGGCCGATGGTCCGGCAGAACCGCATCACGGTCGTCACCGAGGTCTCCGCCTGCACGGCCAGCGCGGTGCTCGACAGCCGCGCCGCGGCGGCCGGGTCGCTCAGCACGGCGGCGGCCACCCGCCGTTCGGCCGGCTGGAGGGAGGGCATCGCGCCGCGGATCCGGACCAGCACGTCACCCGCGAACGCCGCACCGCCCGCTCCGTTGGGCGCGGACGCGGCGGTGGGCGCGACCGGCAGTGCGCGCTTGGCCATGGCTTCCTCCTGACGGCGTTGGCGACAGCGTAGCCGAGCGTCGATGTTAAAAAACAACATCCTGAACGAGCTTCGCGGCAGTTATTGACGCAGCAGGGTGCCATCCCCATACTTGCCGAATCGCCGCAGCTCAAAGACGGTCCACAGGCGGGCCGTCCGGTCATGCCGCATGCCCATCGGGCAGAGCTGCGCGTACGGGGAGGGACGGCGCCGGCCGGCCGAGGTCCCCTGTGCGACACCGCCGCCACCGCCGCGCAAAGGAGACACCACTCGATGAGATCGATGTTCAAGACAGGTCTGGCCGGACTCACCGCGGCCGTCTTCCTGCTCACCGCGTGCGGGAACGACGGCTCGTCCTCCTCCTCGTCGGGCTCCTCCTCCGGTGGCAAGACGCTGACCTGGTGGGTCATGAAGGGCACCAACCCGGACGCCACCGCCTTCTACGCCGCCGCGAAGAAGGAGTTCAAGGCCGAGACCGGCGCCACCCTGAAGGTCCAGGAGGTCCAGTGGGCCGACGCCCACGACAAGCTGGTCCGCGCCTTCGCCGGCGGTGACGGCCCCGACGTGTCCGAGATCGGCACCACCTGGACCCCGGAGTTCGCCGCCGCGGGCGGCCTCGACGACCTCACCCAGCAGATCAACTCCTCGGGGATCTCCAAGGACCTGATCCCGGCCCTGAAGGACTCCGCGACCTACGACGGCAAGCAGTACGGCGTCGGCTGGTACGCCGGCGTGCGGGCGATCGTCTACCGCAAGGACGTGTTCGACCAGCTCGGTCTGAAGACCCCGACCACCTGGGCCGAGCTGGAGCAGACCGTCAAGACGCTCAAGCAGAAGAAGCCCGGCATGATGCCCATGCCGATCGCAGGCGAGAGCTCCTACGCCTCCGCGCCCTTCATCTGGGGTGCCGGCGGCGACTTCGCGACCGACAGCGGCGGCAAGTGGACCGGCTCCCTCGACTCGCCGCAGGCCCAGGCCGGCCTGAAGTTCTACACCGACCTCGCCCTGAAGGACGGCTCGTCCAGCGTCGGCGCCTCGACCTGGAAGGAGACCGACCTGCTCGACTCCTTCGTCAAGGGCAAGGCGGCCATGGTCATCCAGGGCAACTGGACCCCGAAGACCGCGGTGGCCACCGACCCCTCGCTCAAGGGCAGGATCGGCGCCTTCCCGATCCCCGGCAAGAACGGCGGCATCGCGCCCGCGTTCCTCGGCGGCTCGAACCTCGCGGTGCTCAAGACCAGCAAGAACCCCGACCTCGCCTGGAAGTTCATCAAGATGATGACCACCGGCGACCTGAGCAAGAAGTGGGCCGACCAGGCCGGGTACTTCCCGAGCACCACCACGCAGCTCAAGCAGTACGCCAACAGCACCGACCCGCTGGTGGCGCCGTTCGCCAGGACGATGCTCGACGCGGGCAAGAACGTGCCGAGCGCCCCGCAGTGGGGTGCGGTCGAGGGCGACCAGACGGTGACCCAGATGCTGCAGGCGATCCTCACCGGCACCTCGGTGCAGAAGGCCACCAAAACCGCCTCGGACGCCATCACCAAGACGCTCCAGGAGAACTGACGTGGAGGACGTCACCGTGACCGGCGGCGTGCGCACCGCCCCCGCACCGGCGGCGGACGCGCGCCGCCCGGTCCGGCGCAGGCCGCCGCTGGTGGTCCGGCTCAGGCCGTGGCTGCTGCTCGCCGCACCCCTCGCGGTGATCGCGGCCCTGCTGCTCTACCCGATCGGGCGCGTCACGTACCTGTCCTTCCAGCGGTACGGCCTCAAGGAGATCATCTCCGGCCACCCGACCTACGTCGGGCTCGACAACTACCGTGAGGCGCTGTCCGGTTCGTACCTGTGGCACACCGTACTGCCGAACACGGTGCTCTTCGCGCTGGTCGCCGTCGGCGGCACCGTCGTGTTCGGCACGCTGGTGGCGCTGCTGCTGCAGCACCTCGGCCCGAAGTCCCGGGCCGCCGTCATCGCCTCCGCGCTCGTCGCGTGGGCGCTGCCGGCGGTCACCGGCACCTACGTCTGGGTGTGGATCTTCGACCCCGACTCGGGCCTGGTCCGCCGGCTGCTGCAGGATCTCGGGCTGCTCGGCCCGAACGGCTACAACTGGTTCACCGACCGGCTGTCCTTCTACGGGATCGCCGAGCTGAACGTGATCCACCACAGCTACCCGTTCGTCGCGATCACCGTCTTCGCCGGGCTGACCACGGTGCCCCAGGAACTGCACGAGGCGGCCCGGCTGGACGGCGCGAGCGCCTGGCAGCGGTTCTGGAACGTCACGGTGCCGGTGCTGCGGCCGGTGTTCGCCGTGGTCACCGTGCTCTCCACGATCTGGGACTTCAAGGTCTTCACCCAGATCTACCTGATGCCGGGTGGCGCGGGCTCCAACCCCGACGTGCTCAACCTCGGTGTGTGGTCCTACATGAAGGCGATCAACCAGAACCAGTACGGGCTGGGCGCGGCGATCGCCGTGCTGCTCACCGTCGTGCTGCTGGCGATCACCGCGGTGTACCTGCGGGTGCTGTTCAAAGAGGATGAGATCCGATGACCGCCAGATCCTCCGCCCGGGCCCGGGCCGGCAAGTTCACGGCCACCGCGCTGGTGCTGCTCTTCACGCTGTTCCCGGTGTACTTCATGCTCTCCACGGCCTTCAACGGCCGGGCGGGTTCGGGTACCGACAGCCTGTTCCCCAGCCACTTCACGATGCGGCACTTCTCGAAGGCGCTGTCCTCGGGGGCCTCCGGCGGCTTCGGCCGCTACATGCTCAACTCCGCGATCGTCACGGTGATCGTGGTGGTGGCCTCGGGGGTGCTCGCGCTGCTCGGCGCGGTCGCCATGGCGCGGTTCCGCTTCCGGCTGCGCACGACGGTGCTGGTGCTCATCCTCGTGGTGCAGATGCTGCCCGCCGAGGCGCTGGTCATCCCGCTGTTCCTGCAGATGAAGGACCTGCGGATGCTCAACTCGCTGCTGGGGCTGGCGATCGTCTACACCGCGTTCGCGCTGCCGTTCGCGATCTGGAACCTGCGCGGCTTCGTGGCCGCGGTGCCGGTCGAGCTGGAGGAGGCGGCCTACCTCGACGGCTGCTCGTGGTGGCGGATGTTCCGCTCGATCCTGCTGCCGCTGGTCGTGCCCGGGCTCATCGCCACCAGCGCCTTCGCCTTCGTACTGGCCTGGGAGGAGTTCACCTTCGCGCTGACCTTCCTGTCCGACCAGGGCAGGATGACCGTCGGCGTCGGCCTCGCCGAGTTCCTCGGCCAGAACACCAACGACTGGGGCGGGTTGATGGCGGCGTCCACGCTCGTGACGATCCCCGTCGTGGTCGTCTTCGTGCTTGCCCAACGACGGCTGACCGTCGGCCTGGTGGCCGGCGCGGTGAAGTGAGGACGCGATGACACCCGTGCACGACCCGGTCCGGCGGCTGGCCCACGCCGTCCTGATGCCGGGGTTCACCGGCACGTCGGCGCCGAAGTGGCTGATCGAGGCGCTGCACGAAGGCCTCGGCTCGGTCTGCTACTTCGGGCACAACCTCCGGTCGCCCGAGCAGACCGCGGAACTGTCGGCGCGCATCCACGACGCCGGCCCGGTGGTCATCGCGATGGACGAGGAGGGCGGCGGCGTCACCCGGCTGCACGTCGCGGACGGTTCGCCGCACGTCGGCGCCGCGGTGCTCGGCCGGGCCGACGACCTGGCGCTGACCGCGGTGGTCGCGCGCGGGATCGCCCGGGACGTCCGCGCCGCGGGCATCGACCTCGCGCTCGCCCCGGTGGCGGACGTCAACTCCGACCCGGCGAACCCGGTGATCGGGGTGCGGTCCTTCGGCGCGGAGCCGGAACCGGTCGGCCGGCACGCGGCCGCGTGGGTCGGCGCGGTGCAGGACGAGGGAGTCGCGGCCTGCGCCAAGCACTTCCCCGGCCACGGCGACACGCGGGTCGACTCGCACGTGGGCCTGCCCGTGGTCGAGGTCGAGCTGGAGACCCTGCGGGCGCGGGAGATGGTGCCGTTCGCGGCCGCGGTGGAAGCGGGAGTGCGGTGCGTGATGACCTCGCACATCGTCTTCCCGGCGCTGGACTCCCGGATGGCGACGATCAGCCCCGCCGTCCTCGGCCTGCTCCGCGACGACCTCGGATTCGACGGGGTGATCGTCTCCGACGCGGTCAGCATGCTGGCCGTCGTCGAGACGGTCGGCTTCGCCGAGGGCGTGGTGCAGGCGCTGGCCGCGGGCGTCGATCTGGTGTGCCTGGGCAACCCGGGCATCCCGCTGACCGGTGACGCGCCCACGGACGAGGAGGAGTTCCGCACGGCGGTCGACGCCGTGGTCGCGGCGGTCGCCGCCGGCCGCCTGCCGCTCGCCCGGATCGAGGAGGCGGCGTCCCGCGTGCACGCCCTCGCGGAGTGGACCCGTACCCGCCGCGAGGGCGGGCCTGCCCCGGCAGCCGAGGACATCCCCGACACCACCGCCGCGAACGACGCGGTGGCGGCGCGGGCGCTGCGCGTCCGCGGCGAGGTGGCCGGCGTGCTGGGCGGCCCGGTCCGCATCGTCGACGTGCGCAGGCGGCGGAACGTCGCGAGCGGGCGCCTGTCGGACCTGGTCGCGGACGCCCTGCTGGCGCGGCTGCCGGGGTCGACCGTCGAGGCGGTCTTCGCCCGCACCGCGACCGTCGAGGGCCGCGCCACCCGGGCGGACCTCGCGGACGAGCAGGGCGGGACCGTCACTCCCGGCGAACCGGCCGACGTCGTCCTCGCCGGCACGCCCGGCAGCGACCCGGCGCAGGACGCCGCGCTGGCCCTCCAGTTGGAGCGCGCACCCGATGCCGTCGTCGTCTGCCTCGGCTGGGCCGCCACCGCGGACAGCCTGCCGGCCGCGCGGAACGCGGTGTTCACGTACGGGGAGTCCCTGCCGACCGCGAGGGCGCTCACCGAGCTGCTGACCGGCCGCCCCTGACCGGCGGGGCGCCGCTGTACCCGTGGTTACAGGTGCTGCGAGGTGCGCGAGGTGAGTTCTCCAGGGCGGACACGCCAAAGGTTGTTGTCACGGTCATTTTCGCGTTGCCCGGCAGGTGTCGAATGGGCGGCGCACATGCACCAATCGGTGCGCAACCATAAGGAATTGCACCAATGACACTACGCGGAATGAGACTCGCGGGGTCCGGCGCGCGCCGGACCACCGTGGCCACCGCACTGGCGCTGGCGGTCGCCGGCACCGTCGGCGGCGGCGCCGCCTGGGGTGCCGCCGCGGACCACTCCTCCCCGGGAACGGCCGCGGTCGCCGGGGCCAAGGACACGTCCGACTGGCTGCCGAAGACGCCCGACAACTGGCCCCTGGTGGTGGACCGCATCACCACGCCGACGGAGACCGTCACCAGCGGCCTGCAGCACTACAGCGAGACCTACGACACCGTCGGCGGCCGCCAGCACATCCAGGTGCTCACCGCCGACCTGGGCAACAAGAACCTGCGGGTCGGCATGGTCGAGGCCGGTGACACCCTCACCGACCCGGCCGACGAGACCTCGTCGTCGATGGCCCACCGCACGAACGCGGTGGCGGGCGTCAACGGCGGCTACTTCGCGATCAACGCCAGCGGCGTGCCCGACGGCGGCATCATGACCGACGGCCGGCTGCTGAAGAGCCCGCAGCCGAACTACGCCTCCCAGCTGGGCGTCAAGCCCGACGGCAGCATGGTGATGGGCCAGGAGACCTTCTCCGGCACGATCACCGACGGCTCCGCCTCCCGCGCGCTCACGTCGCTGAACACCGTGAGCGACGTGGCCTCCGGGGGCGTCACCGAGGTCACCCCCGACCTCGGCCAGGCCACGGTCGCCAAGTCCACCCTGGTGCTGGGCCACACCGCCACCGGCGGCTTCGTCGTCGACAGCGTGCAGGCGAACGTCACCGCGGTGCCGCAGCTGCTTGCCGGCCAGCTGGGGCTGCTCGGCGGCGGCGACGGCGGCCAGTGGCTGACCGCGAACCTGCACGCGGGCGACACGGTGGGCATCGCATCCGAGCTGTCGCCCGACAACGACCTGACCCAGATGATCAGCGGTGTCGACATCCTGGTGAAGGACGGCAAGGCGTACAAGGACCCGACCGGCACCCCGCCGACCGGCGCCCACCCCGAGACCGCGGTCGGTATCAGCAAGGACGGCAAGCACGCCGTCCTCGTCGCGATCGACGGTGAGCAGGGCGCCTCCGGGGCCTTCGGCGTGACGCCCGACCAGGCGGCCGGCTACATGCTCGCCCACGGCGCCTACACCGCCGAGCTGTTCGACGGCGGCGGCTCCACCACGATGGTCAGCCGGGCGCCCGGCGACAGCCAGGCCCAGGTCGTCAACACGCCCTCCGACCTGCCCGGAAACACCGAGCGCAAGGTCGCCAACGGCATCTTCTTCTACAGCACCGAGGCCCAGGCCGGACCGGCCGTCAAGGTCGTGGTGAACGGCGGCAAGAGCGTCACCACCGTCGCCGGCGGCACCATCCCGCTGCCGGTCCACGCCACCGACCGGTTCGCCAACCCGGCGGCCGGCCAGGTCACGGTCCGCGTCGAGCCCTCGTCGCTGGCCGGCTACGCCGACGGGCAGCTCACGCCGCGGCGGACCGGCACCGGGCGGATCATCGCCACCGACGGACGGGTCACCACCTCCGAGAAGCTCCAGGTCGTCGACAGGCTCGCGAGCCTGAGCGTCTCGCCGGACCAGGCCGACCTCGACAACGGCGCCACCCAGCAGCTCACCCTGTCCGGCACGGTCAAGGGCGGCGGCCCGGTGGAGATCCCCGCCGAGGCGGCCACCTGGACCGTCCCGGACGACCTGGGCACCGTCGACGCGCACGGCCTGTTCACCGCGAGCACCGACAAGGGCGGTCTGGCCGACGTCGCGGCGAAGGTCGGCGGCGCGACGGCGACCACGTCGATAGCCGTCGGCCGGGTCTCCAAGACCATCGACCCGATGGACGACACCGACGTCTGGCACCTGTCCAACAACACCACGGGCTACGCGGCCACGGTCTCCGACGACCCCGGGGTCGTCCCGCCGGGCTCGACCGACTCCGGCTCGCTGAAGCTCAGTTACACGATGCCGGCCGGCGCGGGCGTCAAGCAGCTGGTGATCGCGCCCAAGACGAAGATCGCCACCGACACGAACAACGGCCAGGTCCCCACCGGCATCGGCATGTGGGTCAAGGACGGCGGCCCCAGCAGCCTGGAGCTCGCCGAGTCGTACATCAACGTCGACGGCAGCGTGAACACGCCGATCTACCTGACCGGCGTCACCTCCGACGGCTGGCGCCTGGCCGTCACCCAGCTGCCGGCGGGCCTGAAGTTCCCGCTGACCGTCAACTGGATCGACTTCCTCGGCATCAACTCCAGCAGCTCCTACACCGGCACGCTCAACTTCGCCGGCCTGCAGGCGCTGTACTCGCCCCGACCGGTCACCACGCCCACGTACCAGGCCGTCCCGCAGAACCCGGACTGGCTGTCGTACGAGGAGGACTCGGCCGACTTCGCCAAGCACGGCAGCACCCTGCTCACCGGTGACGACGCGCACATGCTCGCGAGCGACCCGGGCTCGGTCAGCAGCAACGTGATGGACTCCATCGCCGAGCGGCTGCCCACCCTCACCCCGCAGGCCAGGCCGGACGCCGCGCAGTTCCTCGGCGACATGTCCGACGACGGCGCGCAGGCGGACCTGCAGTACGCCAAGTCCAAGATGGACGGGCTCGGCATCCCCGAGCGCGACATCGTGGGCAACCACGAGATCACCCAGGGGGCGGCCCCGGAGAACGGCAACTACTCCGACGTCTTCGGCGCCACCCACTACACGTACACCGAGGGCGCCGCGAACGTCATCGTCACCGACAACTCGCACGGCAGCCTGCAGTCCTCCGACCCGTACCAGGACCCGACGGGCGAGCAGTACCCCTGGCTCGTCCAGCAGTTGACGGACGCCACCGCCAAGGACGTCCTGGTCACCACGCACATGCCGGCCTACGACCCGCACCCGGCCGCGAACAGCCAGTTCACCGACCGCTGGGAGGCGCAGATGTACCTGCGCCTGGTCCAGCGCTACCAGCAGACGCACCCCAAGCAGCACGTGATCATGCTCTACGGTCACGCCCGCGGCTTCTCCGAGCAGATCCTCGACCCCGAGGGCCGGAGCGTGACCACCGCGCAGGGCGGCATCCCGCAGCTGACCTTCGCCGACCTCGGGATGCCGGCCTACGCGCCGGCCGACCAGGGCGGCTTCTACCACTACGGCCTGATCCGCATCGGCACCGACGGCAACCTGCAGTTCTCCGTCGAGGCCGCGCTCGCCTCGATCACGGTCCAGGCGCCGTCCGCGCCGGTCACCACCGGTCAGCAGGTCACCATGACCGCGACGGGCGACCAGACGGCCGGCGACAACATCGCACCGCTCACCGTCCCGATCGCGGACCCCGTGTCCCACGTCTGGACCTCGAGCAATCCCAAGGTCGCCTCGGTGGACGCTTCCACCGGCCTCCTGACCGCCCACCGCACCGGCACGACCACCCTCTCGGTCAGTGCCGGCGGCGTCACGGGCACCACCCGGATCACCGTCCAGTGACCTGACCCCTCCGAGCGGGGTGCCCCATCCATGGGGGCACCCCGCTCTTCGGTGAGCTCAGACCTCCAACGGCTCGGCGAAGTGGCGGAACTCCGCGCGGCTCCGGTGCATGCTCCACAGGGTCTCGGCCAGTACGTCCGGGTGTTTACGGGGATCCTCGGGGGTGATGGCGCCCGGAATGATCAGCTGCCCGACATGGATGCCCTCGGGCGCGAGGGATTCGTACAGCATGTGGGCGTACGCACTCTCGGCCGCGAAGGCGATGGAGGTGCCGGCCCGCTCCGGATGGGGGCGCACCGCGCTGCCGCCGTTGACGAACAGCAGCGTGCCGCGGCCCAGGGCGCGCATGCCGGGCAGGACCTGGCGGACGGCCGCCATCGGTCCGTAGAGGGAGAAGTCCAGCGGGCCCCGCAGGTCGTCGGGGGTGGTCTCGCCGATGTGCTTCATGAAGTCCTGGTGCGGCAGCGGGCTGTACTCGAGGACCTCGATCGGGCCGAGCTCACGGGCCGCGGTGTCCAGGGCGGCCGTGAGGGCGGCGGGGTCGAGCACGTCGGCGGCGAACCCCCGCGCGTTCACCCCCGCGCCGCCGAGGGCGGAAGCGAGATCGTCGAGGTGCGCCTGGGTGCGGGAGAGCAGGGCGACGTCGAAGCCCTCGCGGCCGAAGCGGCGTGCGACGGCCGCGCCGATGCCCGTGCCGGCTCCGACGATGGCGATGGTGGTCATGCGGCTCCTTCAGGAGTCGGTGGTCCGGTACCAGGGCTCCATGATCGCTCCGATCAGCGCGGCACGAGCTTCAACGTCGCGTTCCGCGCGCCGTCCGCGACCATCGGGTCGACGTAAGTGGCGCTGTAGTGGCCGTACTTGGAGCGGTAGGCCGCGTCCAGCCGCTCGGCCAGCGCCGCGTCGCCCGCCTCCGCGAGCGTGACGTCCTTGGTGACGCCGCCCGAGCTGATCCGCCCCTGGTGGCGGTCCGTCGCGTCGCGGTACCAGGCCCCCTCGCGGCCGCGGTAGGCGCGGACGTAGAGGTCGTCGCCGTCGCGGACCACCCAGATCGTCGTCTCGTCGCGCGACGTGCCGTCGCCGCGCAGCGGGGCGATCCGGAGCTCGTCGGCCTGCTCGATCCGGGACAGCTCGTCCTTCGTCCATGCCGCCGTCATGACCGGTCTCCTTCGCCTCGGGTGCGGGAGGGTCCTGGGTCCCGCACGGTCTGGGCTGATCATCGGCGGAAACGGGCCCGGCCTTGAGGCAGGCCGGACCTCCGGCCGCGCCGCGCCCCCGCCACCGCCCCGCCCGGCGCGGGTCGCACCGGGCGGGGCGGGAGAACGTGCGGACGGGCGGCCGCGGGCTACCGGCTCGGCCGGACCGCGGTCGCGCTCAGCGCGTCGAACTGCGCGGCCGTGCTGTACGTGGACGTCTCCAGCCCGACCTGCCCCCGGGCGTAGGTGGCGTCCTCCACCTCCGCCAGCACCGAACCGTTCACCCGGGCGGTGATCCGCGCGCCGGAGAAGCTGAGTTGGAGGTGCGCCCAGCTTCCGGCGAAGGTCCCGTCGAGCGTGCCGGAGGCCAGCACCCGGGTGGTCCTGTCCGGGTCGAGCACCTGGAGCGACCAGGCACCGGAGTCCGCCAGTCGCAGCGAGTAGCCCTCCCACGCGGTGATCCTGCCGGTCCCGACGTTGTTGAGCTGGCCGCTCACCCGGCCCAGGAGCGTGGAGGCGGAGCCCGGGGCGATCCGGGCCTCGACCGACGCCGTGTAGTCGGCCCAGGTGGCATCGCCCACCAAGGTGAGCGGGCTGGGCACCCGGGCCCACTGGATCGGCTGCTGCCCGATCATCTGCCGCAGGCACTTTCCGGTACCGCCGTTGCCCGCGGCACCGCGCGGCCCGGCGGCGCAGGGCTCGACCTGGAACGCCCCCTCCATGTCGGAGACGTACCGCGGGGTCGCCCCGGAGCGGTAGCCGTCGAAGTCCTCCCGGTAGGGCAGCGGCATCGGCCGCGAGGCGGGTGCCGCGTCGGCGGCCGGGCCCTTCCCGCCCGGCATCGTGGTGAGCGTGGTGACGGTGCCCGGTTGCAGCGTGACGGTGTGGGCGCCGTGCGCGCCGGGCCGTACGTCGGCGCCGTGCACGAACCAGTCCGCCGGGTCCGTCGAGTCCAGCGTGGTCGTCCACCGGTGCAGCGGTCCGCGCGGCAGCGCGCCGGTCGGCGCCAGCGACACCTGCTGCGCGGCGGTCGCGCCGGTCGTCTCGAACACCGTGGTGAACTGCGGCCGCGGACCTGGTGACTTGAGCGTCACGTACGTGCCCCCGCCGTCGAGGTAGCCGCTGGCGGAGTCGACGTACTGCCATCCCGGGCGGGTGAACTGAGCGGTCTGGGCGACGGTCCACAACGTCGGGCCCAGCTGGTAGTTGCCGCTCCACGGCTCGTTCGCGCGCAGCAACCCGCTGCCCTGCATCTGCACGGTGGGGTACCAGGCGTACGCCGCGGGCCAGTTGATGAACCCGGTGATGCCCGCGTCGACGTACTCGTGGTTCATCTCCGCGGCGAGCCGGTCCGCGCCGGTCAGGTAGTCGTTCCAGCCCGACTCGCTGGCGAACAGCGGTTTGCCCAGGCTCAGCGCGTCGGGCGTGCTGGAGCAGTGCACCGCGGTGCAGGGGTAGTGCACGCCGACGACGTCGGTGGCGGCGTCGAAGGCCGGGTCGTTCTTCATGTCGGTGGCGACCTGCCAGCCCGCGTTGTCCGCGGCGACGACCTTCACCGCACCGTAACCGTCGTGGACTTGAGCTGCTCGTACCAGGCGGCGTCCCAGCCCTTCTCGTTCCAGCCGCCGAGGTAGTCGACGTGCAGGCCGTGCTGCCGCGCGCAACCGAGCCAGCTGGTGAGGTAGCGGATGTTGTCGGCGGACCAGAAACCGCCGTCGAACCAGCCGGGCGCGCCCCACTCCAGGCCGTAGAACTCGATCCGCGGGTTGCGCTGCTGCGCCTGCTCCATCAGCCACCACTCGTAGCCGCGGTCGCAGTCGACGTCGGTCGCGGTGCGCATGTGGCTCTGCTCGGCGCCGTTGCTGGAATTGGTGTCCGAGCCGATCTCCACCTTGAGGATCTGCAGCGAGGCGCCGTAGCCCGGCTTGAACAGGTAGTCGAGGATCCGGCTGCGTTCGGGTTCGGGGTAGTCCGTCAGCAGCCGGGACGTCCCGCCGCCGCCGCTGATCGCGCCGACGCCGTCGAAGGTACGGCCGGTGCCGCTGCTGTCGGCCTGGATCTGCTGGACGGACGCGGGTGTCGCGGCGCCGGCCGGCGGCAGTGGAGCGAGCAGCGCCACGCAGGCGGTGATCACGCTGCCGAGCGCCCACGCGGCGCGCCGCGGCAGTCCCCACCACCGGCCGGACCGCTCTGTCCTGGTGCGGAGCATGAGTGTGCCCTCCTCGGGCTCCGGGGTCGGGGCGGGGTCAGAGCGTGATGCGGGAACGGCCCTTGGGCGCCCTGGTGGTGCGCGGCCGGCCGTGTGCGGGGAAGACCTCGAGGTGCGTGGCGCCGTCGGCGTTGAGGTCGAAGGTCGCGCCGGTGTCGCCGAGTACGAAGTTGCGCACGGCGACGCGAGCGCCGGTGGCACGGAAGACCACCCGGCCGTCCCGGGACAGCGTGGTGCGGTCCGGCCCGGCCGACACGTCGTAACGGTGGCCGCGCATCGTGACGTTGGCGACGCTGTTGGTGCCGGGCAGCGTCAGCGAGCCGAACATCAGGGCCGACGCGTCACCGTCCCACGGGTTGTCGGAGATCAGCTCGTGCAGGCCCTGCACCGGCATCGCGTTGGACCAGGAGTACGTGCGCCAGGCGGTGTCGACCGCCGCGTCCATGATCGACTGGCCCGGCTCCGGGTCGAACGACTCGGGGAACCAGCCGTCCTTCGTCCACGTGTCGAGGTACATCGCGGTACTGCGCGCCGCGAACATCCCGGCGATGTCGTCGAAGCCGTAGCGCTTGACGCCGTCGTAGACGGTGGCGTTCATCGGCGGCCACACCGCGCCCTTCCACTGCTCGGGGGCGGTGCCCTCGCCGTAGCGGTCGAAGAACCTGAAGTGCTCGGAGTCCGGGTGCACCGGGCCGCCGGAGCAGTACGTCGGGTCGTTGCGCGCGACGCTCGGCACCACGTAGTCGCCCCAGAAGACCTCCGGATCCAGCAGGTGGTCCATCAGGGTCGCGGCCCGCTGCGGTGTCGCGATGCCGGCGAACAGCGGGTAGAAGACGGTCGGCGTGACCACCTCGTTCCAGGTGCCGTCGAGGTAGCGGCTGAGGTACATGCCCTTGTCCGGGTGCCACAGCCGGTCGTTCAGCAGCCGCCGCAGCGTGGCGTGCTGATCGGCGAACCGGCGGGCGTCCGCGGAACGCCCCAGGACCCGGGCCATCTTCGCCAGCGTCTCGGCGAACAGCGCGTAGTACGAGTTCAGCGCGACGTCGGTGAGGTTGGTGTTGTCGCGGGAGTCGCCGCTGCCGCCGACCTTCGTGATGCGCTGGTAGTCCGCGTAGACCGGCAGGTCGTCCAGGCCGAGGTGGTTGCCGCGCCCGCCGACCCGGTCGCCGAAGTACGGTGTCTCCAGCAGCCCGTCGCCGTCGGCGTCCCACTCCGGCATCAGGTCGTGGAAGGTGACCAGGTGCGGGTAGGCCTTCTCCAGCACCGTGCGGTCGCCGAACTTCGTGTACAGCCGCCACACCGCGTAGGCGTGCATCGGCCCGGAGTTCTCCTGGTCGTAGCGCGGGCCCACCAGGTTCACCTGGTTGGGCGGCGCGGGCTGGTCGAAGATGTCCGACTCGTGCTGCGTGGCGAGGTTCTGGTCGACCAGGGCGGCGTCGATGCAGTCGAAGGAGGAGTCCCAGCCGGTGAACAGGCCGCCTCCGCCGCCCCATCCCCACAGCACGTAGTTGCGGTGGAAGGTCCTGTCGTAGTTGGTGTTCAGCGACAGCGCGTCGCGCACCGCGTCGGCGGCCTGCCCGACCGGGCCGGAGCCGGTGAGGTGGGCGTCGCGTATCGCGCCCTGGGCGGTGGCGAGCCGGTGCTCCACCTCGTGCGGCTCGGGCACCGCGAGCTTCGGCGGCCGGGAGCCGATCGCGGCCGCGAACGTGATGCTCTCGCCCTGGTCGAGCTGGTAGCGCAGCGCCGCGGTCGCCGTGCCCGGCGCGCCGGTGCCACCGGTCATCGCCGCGGTCATGTCCGCGACCGAGGCGTAGAGCGCGGCGTCGTCCGGCGGCTCGCTGGGGATCAGCCGGATGTGGCCGGTCGCACCGGTGTCCACCAGCCCGGGCGCGCTGCCGGTCACGTCGCGCCCGTCCAGCGCGAACACCGCGGTCTCGCCCGCGACCGCGCCCCACGGCGTGCCGACCTCCAGGAAGACGGTGGTGTCGTCGTCCAGCGCGGTGACCGTGGCGACCAGCGAACTGCCGTCCCCGGTCCGGCTGTAGCGGACCAGGAGGTTGCGCCGCTGCTCCTGCGCCAGGTCGTACTTCGCCTGCAGCACGGGGAGTTCGGTGGTGGCGTTCGTGACCTCGGCGGCGGACCACTGGTCCGGGTGCGCGATCACCTCCTTCAGCGCGTCCAGGTGCGCCGGCATGACCGAGCGGTCGTCGGTGCTGATCTGGACCTGCTTGAAACTGCCGTCCGGCGCCATCGGGCCGATCCGCCAGAGGTTGTTGGTCATCTTCTCCCGGATGACCTTGTTCGCCTTGGTGAGGAGCACGACGCGCACCGCGAAGCGCGACTCGCCCTCGCCGACGAACAGCGCCCCGGTCCAGTCCTGTTCCTTGACCCCGGGCATGGCGAACGGCCGCCTGAGGGTCGGGTACGGGAGGGCGGCGGGCGGCGCTCCCGGCCTGTCCGACACAGCGGCCGTCGAGGTGTCCGCCGGGGAGTCCGCCGGGGTCGGGGACGCGGCCTCCGCAATGTTCTCGCTCGCAAAAACGGCCGCCGATCCGCCGATGCCGGTGGCTCCGACGACCTTGAGGAAGTTCCGTCTGGGCAAGTGACGAGGGGTCATAGGACCTTCCGTTCTCGCGCTTGGTGCGCTCCAGGGCGACGAATGTGCAGTTCAGTGCGGTGTCGCGGGCAGCAGAGCGCAGGGGCCGGCATGGCCCCGAGGGGATGACGAGAGGATGACGAGGTGGACTGCATCACAGCAGCTCGAATTGTTAGCGCTCACAGTCTGGCTGTCAACAGATGTGACAGGGACAGGTTCGACGGGACGGTTCCGGCCACCGCCCGGGCCGCGCCGGGGCGGTGCCGCGGGAGCCTGCGGGCCGACCGCTCCGCGCCAACGGTCGGGCGTACCAAGCCCGGTGGCCCGCCCGCGGCAGAACCCGCACGCCATCCCGGGCCACGCCGACCGGACCGCGCGGCCGGGCCGCGCCGACCCGGAAGCACGCCTGAGGGGCGCCCGATACCCCCGCCGTGTGACGTGCGCGGGTGCCGATACGGGAGTGGATCGGCCGTTTGCAGAAATGTGTGAATATGTTTTCTCTTGGCGCGAGGGTTGACCACCAAACGCACACGAAGACACACTGTGCCCCATCTTCCAAGACGGCCTTCTCGCGCGCCCGTTGGGGTGACCGCACCCGGGGCGCCCTCAAAGCTGTCCTCGACACGAAGGGTGCCCTACGTGCAACGCGTGCTGAGACTCTCCCCGTTGTGGATACTGGCGCTGCTGGCCGCGATACTCGCGGTCAGCAGCGCCCCCGCACAGGCCGCTACCACCTCCATCACCGTGGACGGCGGCAAGGGCGGGCGGACCTTCGACGGGATCGGCGCGATCAGCGGCGGTGGCGGCAACTCCCGCCTGCTGACCGACTATCCGCCCCAGCAGCAGTCGCAGATCCTGGACTACCTGTTCAAGCCGGGCTACGGCGCCGACCTCCAGTTGCTGAAGCTGGAGATCGGCGGCGACGCCAACTCCACCGACGGTTCCGAGCCGTCCATCGAACACAGCAAGGGCGTCGTCAACTGCAACGCCGGCTACGAGTTCTGGCTCGCCGAGCAGGCCGTCAAGCGCAACCCGAACATCGGGCTGTACGGCCTGGCCTGGGCGGCGCCGGGCTGGATCGACGGCGGGTTCTGGTCGACCGACACCATCAACTACCTCATCTCCTGGCTCGGTTGCGCCAAGCAGCACGGCCTGCCGATCAAGTACCTCGGCGGCTGGAACGAGCGCGGCCACGACGACGCCTGGTACGTGCAGTTGCGCGCCGCGCTGGACAAGGCCGGATACGGCAAGGTGCAGATCGTCGCCGACGACAGCGGTTGGGACGTTGCCGACGACATGGCCAAGGACAAGGCGTTCAACGACGCGGTGTCCATCATCGGAGCGCACTACCCCTGCCAGGGCGACGGCGGCCCGGCGACGAGCTGCTCCAGCACGCAGACCGCGCAGGACAACGGCAAGCCGCTGTGGGCCAGCGAGAACGGCTCGCAGGACATGAACACCGGCGCTCCGGCCCTGATCCGCTCCATCACCCGGGGCTACGTCGACGCGAAGATGACCAGTTACTTCAACTGGCCGCTCATCGCGGCGATCTACCCGAACCTGCCCTATTCCACGGTGGGCCTGGCCACCGCGGGCTCCCCCTGGTCGGGCAACTACAGCATCGGCGAGAACACCTGGGCCACCGCCCAGGTCACGCAGTTCGCCCAGCCCGGCTGGACGTTCATCGACTCCGCCTCCGGCTACCTCAACGGAGCCGAGTCCAACGGCAGTTACGTGACGCTGAAGTCACCCAACGGCAAGGACTACTCCACCGTCCTGGAGACCACCACCGCCACCGCCGCCCAGACCGCGACCTTCACCGTCCAGGGCGGCCTGAGCACCGGAGCCGTCCACGTCTGGGCCACCGACGTCAACCACCCGGGCGCCGCAACGGACTTCGTCCACACCCAGGACATCACCCCGGCCGCCGACGGGACGTACTCCCTGACCATGCAGCCCGGTTACATCTACACCGTCTCCACCACCACCGGCCAGGGCAAGGGCACCGCCACCGCCCCGGCCGCCCACGCCCTCGCGCTGCCTTACTCCGACAACTTCGACAACGATGTCATCGGCGGTGAGGCCCGCTACCTCTCGGACATGCAGGGCTCCTTCGAGGTCCAGAAGTGCGCCGCCGGCCGCTCCGGCAAGTGCCTCCAGCAGATGGCGCCGGTCAAGCCGATCGAATGGCAGGACGACAGCGACGCCTTCACCCTCGTCGGCGATCCGACCTGGACGGACTACACGCTCCAGACGGACGCCGAACTCGCCAAGCCCGGCACCTTGGAGCTGATCGGACGGGCGGGCACCCAGAACCGGCCGCAGTCCCACCAGCAGGGCTACTTCTTCCAGATCAGCGACACCGGGGCGTGGACGCTCTTCAAGAGCGACGCGAACGGCACCCGCACCACGCTGATGCGCTCGGCCACCACCCCGCTCGGCACCGGCCGCTGGCACAAGCTGGCGCTGTCCTTCAGCGGCCCGGTGATCACCGCGTCCGTCGACGGCCGGAAGGTCGGCTCGGTGCAGGACAGTTCCTACACCGCCGGTCAGGGCGGGCTCGGCCTGACCTCGTACGACCTGGACCAGTTCGACAACCTCTCGTTCACCAAGGAGAAGGCGGCCGCACCCGGGGCGACGCTGGCGGTGACCCCGTCGGTGAAGTCCGTGCAGCGCGGCAAGGACCTGACCGTCACCACCACGCTCACGGTTCCGGCGCACGGCACCACCGCGGAGGGCATCAACATGACGCTCGCCGCACCCAGCGGGTTCGTCTACGACGCGCAGCCGCAGGTGTTCGGGGCCGTCATGCCCGGGCAGAGCGCGGTGGCGACCTGGACCCTGACGGCGCCGAGCGCCGCGGCCTCGACCGCGACGCTCACCGCGACCGCCACCTACGCCCAGCACGACGTGGCCCAGATCCTGCGGCAGGACGCCCAGGTCCAGGTGTCCAACCCGCCGCCGCCGACGGGTGTCACGGACGTCAGCGACCTGGACTTCGTCGCGTCGACCAACGGCTGGGGCCCGGTCGAGCGGGACGAGTCGGTGGGCGGCACCAACGCCGGTGACGGCGGTCCGCTCACCATCGACGGCACCGTGTACCCGAAGGGGCTCGGCACCAACTCGGTCAGTGACGTGACGATCTACCTCGGCGGCAACTGCTCGAAGCTCGTCACGACGGTCGGCAACGACGACGACGCGGGCACCTCGGGCTCGGAGACGTTCAGCGTGCTCGGTGACGGCAAGACGCTGGCCGCCACCAAGACCGTCAAGGGCGGCGATCCGGCGCAGCAGCTCACCGCGGACCTCACCGGCGTGCAGACCCTCGACCTCGTCGTCGGTGACGCGGGGGACGGCAACGCCTACGACCACGGCGACTGGGCGAACCCCCAGTTGACCTGCGCGGGCTGACCCGCACGGGGTGAGCGGCCATCCCGCTCACCCCGTTCACTCCGCTCATCCGGCTCGCTCCGCCCGGACCCGTCGGCCTCTCGGCCCGACGGGTCCGGGCGGCTCCCTTTTCCGGCGCTTCCCCGGCTTCCCCCGCTTCCACGCCCGGGTCCCACCGCCCGCCCGGGTCCTACCGGCCGCTCGGGATCTTCTCGCCCGCCTCGATCGCGACCGGCAGCCGGTTCCCGGCCGGCGGCAGCGGGCAGGTGGCCAGGTCGGTGTAGGCGCAAGGCAGGTTGGAGGCGCGGTTGAAGTCGACCGGCACGCTGCCCTCGGCGTCCGGCGCGGGGAGCGACAACGAGCGGTTGGCCGCGTACGTCGTCACGCCCGAGGTGGCGTCGGTGAACAGCACGAGCAGGCTGCCCGGGGCGTGCCCGTTGAAGGCGGTCAGCCGGTGGGTGGTCCCGTCCAGCTCGAACTCGACCTCGCCCGGGGCGTCGTAGACGTGCTGGAGACCCTCGACCGCCGCGCCCACCGTGGTCGGGCGCGGTGCGTCGAAGGGCAGGTAGCGGCCGGTGACGGCCCAGCGCGGGTCCGGGGCGTAGGCGGGCGTCCCGGTGAAGGCGAGCCGCAGTTCGTTCTCCGGGTGGCGGGGGCGCAGGATGTCGTGGCCGCCGCGCTTGGCGATCTCGATCACCGCGTCGCCGGCGGCCGGGAACAGGCCGCCCCGCTCGGCGACGACCCCGAAGTCGTGCCGGCCGCGCAGCACCTGGCCGTCGAGGGTCAGCTCCTCGCCCTCGTCGAGGTCCACCACCACCCCCGCATCCGTGCTGGACCAGGCGCCGGGCGCGTCGGGGAAGCGGGTCGGGGTCGCGTCCAGCCAGCGCAGGCTGGTGACGGCGAGGAAGCCGTGCGGGTCGGCGAGCGCCTCCTCGTGGCGGGCGTGCCACTGCTCCCATTCCTCGGTGAAGGTCGTGCGGCCGGTCTCTTCGGCCTGTGCGGTCATGACTGCTCCTCGGGTTCGATGGTGCGCGCGGCAGGGGCGCCGCCCGTGCCGCGGGCGGGGGTGGTCCGGCGGCCGGCGGCCTCTTCGAGCCGCCGGAACCGGCCGGCGTGGAAGACGAGTGGCGCGGTCGCGTGGTCGGCGTCCAGCGCGTGGATCCGCAGCAGGACGATGTCGTGGTCCCCGGCCGGGACGTGCCGCTCGACGGAGCAGTCGAACCAGGCGCTGCCGCCGTCGAGCAGGACCGCCCCGTCGGCGGTGGCCCGCCACTCGAGGCCCTCGAAGCGGTCGCCGTCGCGGGCGGCGAGCCGGGCGCAGGCGCGGTCCTGGTCGGCGCCGAGCACCGTGACGCCGAGCCGGGCGCGGTGGGCGAGGGTGGGCCAGGTGGTCGAGGTGTGCGCCACGCACACCGACAGCAGGGGCGGGTCGAGGGACACCGAGGTGAAGGAGCTGGCCGCCAGGCCGACGGGGACCCCGTCGACGAGCGCGGCGATCGCGGTCACGCCGGTCGGGAACGCGCCGAACACCCCGCGCAGCGCGGTCGAGGTGAACGCCCCGTCCTCCGCGGGCAGTTGCCGCTCGGGGCGGACGGGATCCGGCATGGCGGCGCCGTTGCCGCCGTGGAGCGCTGTGGCCGTCGGCCGCAGCGGCGGCGGCGCGTGTCCGGCGCACCGGGCGTCCCTGCGCCGCTGCGCCCCGGTCGCGGTCATCGCCGCTTCCATTCGCCGGCCAGCAGCTCGTAGGAGCGGACCCGGTCGGCGTGGTCGTGGGTGATGGTGGTGATCACCAGCTCGTCGGCGCCGGTGGCGTCGCGCAGCGTCTCCAGCTGGTCGGCGACCTGGGCCGGTGTCCCGGTGAACTGGGTCTCGACGCGGTCGGCCACCAGCGCCCGGTCCTGCTCGCTCCAGGCGTGCGCGCGGGCCTCGTCGGGGGTCGGGAACCGGATGGCGCCGGCGCCGCTGCGGATGCTGTGCACCCACGGCCCGTAGCCGGCGGCCAGTTCCTTCGCGGTGGCCTCGTCCTCGGCGACCACCACGTCGGCCGAGACGCTGACGTAGGGGCGGTCGAGTTCCGCGGAAGGCACGAACGCGGCCCGGTAGGCTTCGGCGGCCTCCAGCACGGTGGCCGGACTGACGTGGTAGTTCGCCGCGAACCGCAGGCCGCGGGCGCCGGCGACCTGGGCGCTGATCCCGGCGCTGCTGCCGAGGATCCATATCTGGAGGTCGGCGCCCTCGCCGGGGACGATGTGGGCGTCGATGCCGTCGGCGGTGCGGTAGTTGCCCGCGATCAGGGCGAGGATGTCGGCGATCTGCTCGTCGTACGGCTGCGGTTCGGCGCCGGGCTGGGTGAGCAGCTGCCGGTGCAGGGCGAAGCGCGGCGACTTCAGCACCTGCTCGAAGGAGAACCGGGCGGGTATGCGCAGCCCGTTCGGGGTGCGGCCGTCGACCACCGGGGTGGCGGCGGTCAGCGCCGGCTGCCGGTCGGCGCCCGCGGGCGTCTTCCCGCCGGAGCGGCCGAGGCCGAGATCGAACCGTCCCGGGTGCAGGGCGTCGAGCAGCCCGAACTCCTCGACGGTGGACAGCGCGGTGCGGTGCCCGAGCTGGACGGCGCCCGCGCCGAGCCGGATGGTGCGGGTGGCGGCGGCGGTCAGCGCGAGGACGACGGCCGGGGACGTGCCGGCGACCCCGGGGTTGAGGTGGTGCTCGGCGAACCAGTACCGGGCGTAGCCGAGGCGTTCGGCGTGCCGGGCCAGGTCGATGCTGTTGCGCAGCGCCTGGCCGGCGGTGGATCCGGAGGAGATCGGCACGAGGTCCAGGACCGCGAGCGGGGTGTGTGCCACGGTGGTGCTCCTTGTCAGGCGGTGGCTGCGGAGGTCGCGGTGGCTGCGGAGGCCGGGGCGGTCGCCTCGGCCGGGGTGCTCGCGGCGCCGGCGGGATGCGGGCCGGCGCCGACCGGGTCCGTACCGGCGGGCTCCGTACCGACCGGGTCCGTACCGGCGGGTCCCCACGTCCAGGGCGGGTCCGGGATGTCCCTGCGCAGGGTGGGCGCGACGGCGGACTGGAAGAGTTCCATGGAGGCGCGGTGCTGGGCGTCGGTGAGGCCGCCCGCGTCGGCGTGCAGGTGCAGCACGCGGTGCCCGAACTGCTCGTGGTAGCGGTGCACCTTGTCGATGATCTGCTGCGGGCTGCCGATCAGCGCGGAGCTGCGCTCGACGAAGTCCTCCAGGGTCGGGAAGACCGGTTCCGCGCCCAGCCGCCGCTGGAAGGCGAGGTGGCCCTCGAAGACCGGGCGGTACGCCGCGACGGCCTCCTGCGAGGTGCGGGCCGCGTAGTAGCCGGCGCTGCCGGCGCCGACGGTGGCCAGTGCCGGGTCGTGCCCGTAGTGCTCCCACCGCCCGCGGTAGTGGCGGATCAGCTCCGCGTAGGGCTCGATGGGGTTGGTGACGTTGGCGGAGAAGAGCGGGTCGCCGTAGCGGGCGGCCAGGTCGACGGACTCCCGGCTGGTGGCGCTGCCGTGCCAGACCCGGATCGGGCGCTGGAGCGGGCGGGGCCACACCTCCGCGTCGGTCAGCTCGGGACGGAACCTGGGACGGGCGGTGGTGCGGTCCTGCCGCCACAAGGTGCGGAACAGCTCGTAGCTCTCGGCGTTGCGGTCCCACTGGTCGTCGGTGGTGACGTCGAACAGTTCGCGCTGGGCGGTGCCGTTGCCCTTGCCGACGATCAACTCCAGTCGCCCGCCGGACAGATGATCGAGCGTGGCGTAGTCCTCGTAGGCGCGCACCGGGTCGAGCAGGCTGAGCGTGGTGACGGCGGTGAACAGCCGGATCCGGGAGGTGAGGGCGGCGAGGTGGCTGAGCACCACCGGCGGGGAGGAGGAGATGAAGGGGCGCTCGTGCCGCTCCCCCACGCCGAAGCCGTCGAAGCCCAACTCCTCGGCCAGCAGGGCGTTGTCGATGACCTCGCGGAACCGGTCGCGGGTGGACTTCTGCTCGCCGGTGACCGGGTGGGGGGCGTGCACGATGAGGGTGATGGCGAGGAATCTCACGAGGCGGCCCTCGCCCCGCCGGCTCCGGCCGCAGTCCGGGGGTGGTCGGGGTGCGCGAGGCCGAGGTGGTCGCGCAGCGTCGTGCCCTCGTACTCGGTGCGGAAGACGCCGCGTTCCTGGAGCAGCGGCACCACGGTGTCGACGAACTCGTCCAGGCCGCCGGGGGTCAGGTGGGGCGCGAGGATGAAGCCGTCGCTCGCGTCGGCCTGCACGAAGTCGTCGAGTTCCTGGGCGACCTGCGCGGGGGTGCCGATGAAGGACTGCCGTCCGGTCAGCTCGATGACGAGTTCACGGATGGAGAGCTTCTTCTCCTCGGCGACCGCCCGCCACTGCGCGAGGGTCTCCGCCCGGTCCTGGCGGTTGGCGTCGGCCCGGCCGCGCACGATCGGATCGGCGTCGTCGAGCGGCTCCACGTCCGGCAGCGGGCCGTCCGGGTCGTACGCGGTCAGGTCGCGGTTCCACAGGCGCTCCACGAAGGTGATCGCCGTCGCCCCGCTGACCTGCTGGTGCCGGATCACGTCCGCCTTCTCCCGGGCGTCGGCCTCGGTGTCGCCGAGGACGAAGGTGACGCCGGGCAGGATCAGCAACTGCTCCGGGGTACGGCCGTACTTCGCCAACCGCCCCTTGACGTCGGCGTAGAACGCCTTGCCGGCGTCCAGCGTGCCGTGCCGGGTGAAGATGGCGTCGGCCGCGGACGCCGCGAACTCCCGCCCCTGCTCGGAGTCGCCGGCCTGGAAGATGACGGGGTGGCCCTGCGGGCTGCGCGGCACGTTGAAGTGGCCGCTGATGTCGAACTGGTCGACGTGGTGGTCGAACCGGCCGGGACCGGGCGCGTCCAGGAAGGTGCCGGACGCCCGGTCCGCGACGATCTCGTCGCCGTGCCAGGAGTCCAGCAGCGCCCGGACCGCGGCGAGGAACTGCTGGGCCCGCGCGTACCGGTCCTCCCGGGCGAGGTAGCCGCCGCGGCGGAAGTTCTCCCCGGTGAACTCGTCCCACGAGGTGACGACGTTCCATGCCGCGCGCCCGTCCGAGAGGTGGTCGAGCGAGGCGAACTGCCGTGCCACCTCGTACGGTTCGTTGAAGGTGGAGTTGATGGTGCCGGCCAGGCCCAGCCGGTCGGTGACGCCGGCCAGCGCGGCGAGCACGGTGAAGGTGTCCGGGCGGCCGACGACGTCCAGGTCGTGGATGCGGCCCCGCTGCTCGCGCAGCCGCAGCCCCTCGGCCAGGAAGAGGAAGTCGAACTTGGCGCGTTCGGCGGTGCGGGCGAGGTGGACGAAGGAGCTGAAGTCGATCTGGCTGCCGGCCGCCGGGTCGCTCCACACGGTGGTGTTGTTGACGCCGGGGAAGTGCGCGGCGAGATGGATCTGCTTGACGGGCTTGCTCATGCGGGGTCTGCCTCCTGGGGCTTCGCGCGGGATCGCTCAGGCGGGGGTGTAGCGGTTGGCCGGACGCGGCAGTCCGAGCAGCCCGCGCAGGGTGTCGGCCTGGTACGACGCGCGGAACAGCCCGCGCCGCTGGAGTTCGGGCACCAGGTCCCGGGTGATCCGGGCCAGGTCGTAGGGCAAGGTGGCCGGCCGCAGCCGGAAGCCGGTCAGCCCGGCCTGCGCGAAGTCCGCGAGCAGGTCGGCGAGTTCGGCGGCGGTGCCGGCGAAGACCTGGGCGTCGCCGGTGTGCGGCGCGGCCAGTGCCGCGTCGAGCCGGGCCCGGCGCTCGGCGGCCCGACCGGGCTCCTCGTCGAGGAACACCACCAGGTCGCCGAAGACGTGCACGGTCTCCCCGCCCCGCCCGGCCCGCTCCTGCTCCGACCTGATCTCCGCGACGATCGACGCCGCCTGCGCGGTGTCGTGCGGGGTGGTGAAGCCGAGGTCGGCGGATCCGGCGACCAGCCGGAACGGCTCGGTGCGGTGCGCGAGGGCGGCGACGACGGGCTGGCCCTGCGGCGGCCGCGGGGTGATCGAGGGGCCCTTGACCTTGAAGTGCCGGCCCTCGAAGTCGATGTAGTGCAGCTTCTCGCGGTCGATGAAGCGGCCGGTGGCGACGTCGCGGATCTCCGCGTCGTCCTCCCAGCTGTCCCACAGCCGCCGCACCACCTCGACGTAGTCGGCCGCCTCGCCGAACAGCTCGTCCAGCAGGGCGCGTCCGGCCGGCGAGTCGAGTTCGGCGATCGGCAGCCGCGGCACGTCGCGGCGGCCGAAGTGCGCGGCCTCGTCCGGGGTGGCCGAGACCCGGACCTGCACCCCGGCCCGGCCGCTGCTCACGTGGTCGAGGGTGGCGACGGCCTTGGAGAGGTGGAAGGGCTCGGTGTGGGTGACCACCGCGACCGGGACCAGTCCGATGTGCCGGGTCAGCGGCGCGATCCGGGCGGCGGTCAGGACGGCGTCCAGCCGGCCGCGCACCTGGTCGGTGCGCCCGTCCGGGCCGGTCCGCACGGAGGACTGCAGGCCGAGCGAGTCCTCCAGGGTGACGAGGTCCAGCAGGCCGCGCTCGGCCTCGGCGACCAGGTCGGCCCAGTACCGCGCGGTGAACAGGTCGGCGGGCCGGGCGTCGGGCTCGCGCCAGGCCGCGGGGTGCCAGCCGGCGCCTTCGAGGGCGACGGCGAGGTGGAGGGGGACGGGAGGTCGGGACATGGCGGTACCGCTTCCTGCTCGGACGGGTCGCGGACACGGGGCCGTACCCGCGCAGGCACGGGCCGGGCACGGCAGGGGTCCGGCCGGAGACAGCCGGCGGGCGCCCGCACCGGGCCCGCGCACCGGGAGGCCGGCGGAGGGGACGGCTCGTGACGAGCGGAGGGAGAGAAAGGGAGGAAGAAAAAGCGGAGAAAGAGGGGGGCTCAGGCGGCGGTACGCGTCGGCGCGGCGGTCCGGTGGCCCGGACGGCCGGTCACGGCCGCGGATGCGCTCGGTGTGCCCGGACACAGGGCCCCGGCGACGCGCTGGAGGTCGATGTGCCGCCGCGAGAACGTGACGACGCCGCGGGCCAGGCCGGGCGTCAACTGCTCACGGTGTTCGCGCACTTCGCCACCTCCCCGCCTCGATCGGCTGCCGCCTGTTCGAGCTCGCGCTTGCCGAGCCGTCATCGGCTCCGCCGGGTCGTCACCTGGAGCACCCCACCGCGTCGGAGGGTTGCCGGTCAGCCGGCCAGGGCCTTGCATGCTGACGCTCATGACCTGCAAGCACGGTAACTCCGTCGCGCGGCCGAACACAATCCCCTCCCGCCGGGAGTGAGCTGCGTCGCTTCCCAAGGCGCCGGACACGAAGGGGGATTGTCTGACCGTCCCCCTGCGGTTAACGTGCTGTGGGCAAGGGTCCTCCCGGCAGGTCCGGCGAGAGCGACCCGACCGCCGGGCCCGACCGGGCCGGTGGCACCGCGAAGCGAGCGAAGGGAACGGGCATGGACGCTGTCGAACGCGACCACGCGCTGTGTCCCCACGGCCTCGTGCAGACCCGCGTGGTCCGGCGGCATGTCGACCTGCTCCGGGTCAGCAGCGCCCTGTGTCCGGAAACGCCCGCGGTCCGCTGAACTGACCGCCTGGGCGCGGCGCCGCCGACCGTGCGCGGCGTCCGCGACCGTCCGAGGACCTGCCCGCCTGCCTGACGTCCCCGCGGTTCCACCCGTGGATTCGCGCGTCCGGCCCCGGCGCGCCGGCTCTTCCCGCCCTCCCCACTCCTCCCCCGACTGACGCCTGCCGCACACCGGTCGGCGCGGCGCCGGACACCGGCGGCCGCGGCCGGACCGTGCGCCGTCACGCCTCATTCCGCTGTCCTCCCGGTGGTCCGCCGCGGCAGACCGGCCCTCGCACGGGGCCGCCCTGCCCGCGTGCCGCCACCGCGGTCCCCGACCAGACGGGAACACCGACGATGCCCCAGCACGACAGTCCCGCGGCGGCCACCGCCGCCCCCGGCCATCCCCCGCCCGCACGCCCCGAGCCGGACGGCTCCGCCCCGGGGCCGCGCCCCCTGGACATCCGCGCCACGGACCAGGAGTTGCTGGCCGCCAGGCTCGTACCGCTGCGCCGCCCGGGCCAGTGGATCTCCGCGGCCGTCCTGCTCGTCCTGTTCGCGATGCTCGTCCACACGGTGGTGACCAACCCCCGGTTCCAGTGGCACGTCGTCGGCCACTACTTCCTGCGCGCCTCGATCCTGCACGGGCTCGAACTCACCCTGTGGCTGACCGGTGCCGTCATGGCCAGCGGCTACCTGCTCGGCATCGGGGTCGCCGCGATGCGGCTGTCCCGCAACCCGGTGCTGCGCTCGCTGAGTTTCGGCTACGTCTGGCTGGTGCGCTCGGTCCCGCCGCTCGTCCAGCTGCTCTTCTGGTACGAACTCGCCTCGCTGTACCCGCGGTTGTCGGTGGGCGTGCCGTTCGGGCCGGAGTTCGCCGGGGTGCGGACCGCGCACCTGTTCAGCGGCATCCTGGCCGCGTACGTCGGGCTCACCCTCGACGTGGCCGCGCTCTCCGCGGAGATCGTCCGGGGCGGCATCCTGTCCGTCGACCCCGGGCAGCGCGAGGCGGCGCGGGCGCTGGGGCTGAGCGAGGGGCGGATCTTCCGCCGGATCGTCCTGCCGCAGGCGATGCCGGCGATCATCCCCTCCTCGGGCAACCTGCTGATCGGGATGCTCAAGGCGACCTCGATCGTCAGCGTCATCGCGGTCCAGGACCTGCTGTACTCCAGCCAGTTGATCTACAACCAGAACTTCCTGATCATGCCGCTGCTGCTGGTCGCGACCCTCTGGTACGTCATCCTGACCACGCTGCTGTCCATCGGACAGTTCTACGTCGAGCGCTTCTACGCCCGCGGCAGCGACCGCGGCGCCGGGAAGCCGCCGCGCGGCTTCTGGCAGGTGACCCGGTCCAACATCCCGCTGTTCGGTCCGGCCCGGTCCGCGGCGGTGGGACTGTGACGGGCACCGACGAGCGGCCGCTGGTACGGATCCGGGGCCTGCGCAAGGCGTTCGGCACCCACCTGGTGCTGGACGGCATCGACCTCGACGTGCGCGAGGGCGAGGTGACGGTCCTGCTCGGCCCGTCCGGCTCGGGCAAGTCCACGCTGCTGCGCTGCGTCAACCACCTGGAGAAACCGGACGCGGGGTTCGTCGAGATCGGCGGCGAGCTGGTCGGCTACCGCCATGACGGCGACCGGCTGCACGAGCTGCGGACCCGGGCGATCACCCGGCAGCGGGCCCATGTGGGCATGGTCTTCCAGCAGTTCAACCTCTTCCCGCACCTGAGCGTGCTCGACAACATCACCGAGGCGCCGGCGGCGGTGCGCGGCGTCCCGCGCCGGCAGGCCGCCGAGCGGGCCCGCGAACTGCTCGCGCGGGTCGGTCTCGCCGGCCGGGAGGACTCCTACCCGCGGCAGCTGTCCGGCGGCCAGCAGCAGCGGGTGGCGATCGCCCGCGCGCTGGCCATGGAGCCCCGGCTGCTGCTGTTCGACGAGCCGACCAGCGCGCTCGACCCCGAACTCGTCGGCGAGGTCCTCGCGGTGATGCAGGACCTGGCACTCAGCGGCATGACGATGATCGTCGTCACGCACGAGATCGGCTTCGCCCGCAAGGTGGCCGACACGGTGGTCTTCCTCGACGGCGGAAAGATCATCGAGTCCGGTGCTCCCGCCGACGTGCTGGCGGCGCCGCGCCACGAACGCGCCCGCTCCTTCCTCTCCGCGGTGCTCTAGCCGCGGCCCCCGGCGCTCCCCTTTCCCTTCGCCCCCCTCGCCCCCCGCTCCGCCCGCGCGCGCCGCCGCGCGCCCTCCTCGCAGCTCCCACCTGGTGAAAGGCACTCCCGTGACCACCGAAAGCCGTTCCCGCCGACGCGCCCCGAGACTGGCCGTCGCGACCGCCGCCGCCACTGCCGGGCTGGCCCTGCTCGTCGCCTGCGGCGGTTCCTCCGACGACTCCGCCGGCACGAACGCCGGGTCGAACCCCGCGGGCGCCGCCAAGCCCGGCGCGGACGCCGCGGCCGCGACCGCGGTCCCCACCCAGGACGTGGTCTCCGCGATCACCGCCGACCCGAAACTGGAGGCGGAACTGCCGGCGAAGATCCGCAGTGGCGGCACCCTGACCCTGGGCACCACCCGCTCCCCCGGCGTCCAGGGCCTGCCCCACGTGGGCGAGCAGAACGGCACCGCCGTCGGCCTCGACGTCGACCTGCGCAACGCCGTCGCCAAGGTGCTCGGCATCACCTGGAACGTGCAGTACGGCACCTTCCCGACGGTCATCCCCGGCGTGCAGAACGGCCGTTACGACGTCGGGCAGGACAACTTCGGTGCCACGAAGGCCCGCGAGCAGGTGGTGGACTTCGCCACCTACCTCAACGACGGCCAGGCGTTCCTCGGCTCCAAGGACGTGCAGGTCACCTCCGTCAAGCAGCTCACCGATCTCTGCGGCCTGACCATCGCCACCACGCCGGGCTCGACGTTCCAGCAGATCCTCACCGACGGCGCCGGGAAGTGCGCGAAGATCGGCAAGAAGCCGTACAAGGTGCAGTACTTCGCCGACACCGCACCGATCTTCCTCGGCCTGGCGAACGGCAAGGTGGACGTCTTCTTCGGCCCGACGCTCGGGCTGAAGTACGACGCGGCCCGTATCCCCGGCACCCGGTTCCTCGGCCAGATCAGCACCACCCCGGTCGGGTTCGTCACCGCGCGGAACTCGCCCCTCGCCAAGGCGCTGAGCGACGCGGTCAACCAGCTGATCGCCGACGGCTCCTACGCGCGGATCTTCGCGAAGTGGGGGGTGCCCGGCACCGGTATCACCGCCTCCCAGCTCAACCCCGCCACCACCTTCTGAGGCGCGGACCGTCCTCCTCCACGGCTTACCCATTTGCCTAAAGCCATTAGGTATGAACATAATGGGTTTCGCCGAAGAGGAGGACGGTCATGGTTCGTGTGGGACTGACCGCGGAGCGCCTGACCCGTGCGGGCGCCGAGCTGGCCGACGAGGTGGGCTTCGACGAGGTGACGGTGTCGGCGCTCGCCCGGCGGTTCGACGTCAAGGTGGCGAGCCTGTACTCCCACGTGAAGGGTTCGCAGGACCTCCGGACCCGGATCGCCCTGTTCGCGCTGGCCGAGATGGCCGACCGGGTCGCCGACGCGCTGGCCGGGCGGTCCGGCAAGGACGCGCTGGCCGCGTTCGCCGACGCCTACCGGGACTACGCCCGGCAGCACCCGGGCCGGTACGCCGCGGCCCAGTTGCGGCTCGACCCGGAGACGGCAGCGAGCAGCGCCGGTGTCCGGCACGCGCAGATGACGCGGGCGCTGCTGCGCGGGTACGACCTGCCGGAGCCGGAGCAGACCCACGCCGTCCGGATGCTGGGCAGCGTCTTCCACGGCTATATCAGCCTGGAGTCGGGCGGGGGCTTCGCCCACACCGCGGTCGACCCGCAGGTGTCGTGGTCCTGGATGGTGGACTCCCTCGACGCGATGCTGCGCGCCCGGGCCGCCTCCTGACCGCCCCGGCCGTCTCCTCGTACGCGGCCGCCCCCACCCCTGAGTCAGCCTCCTCCCCCTCCCCTCGCGCCCTTTCGCACCCCCTGAACACCGGACGGGAACCATGAGCACCGAGCCCCACCTGACCACGACGCCCGTCACCGCCGGCATGCTGCGCGGCGCGGTCGACATCGAGCGCACCGCGCACGGCCTGCTGCCGCACCGGCTGCCGGCCGCGGCCCGCCGGCAGATCCCCGACGCCCAACTGACCGTCGCCGAGTCCCAGCCGTCCGGAGTGCGGCTGGCCTTCCGCACCCGGGCCACCGTCGTCGAGCTGGACGCCCTGCCCACCAAGCGGGCGTACGCCGGGCTGCCCGCGCCGGCCGACGGCGTCTACGACCTGCTGGTCGACGGCGACCTCGCCGGGCAGGCCACGGTCCCCGGCGGGCGGGTCCGCACGATCGACATGGGCACCGGGTCGGTGGACGTGCGCGAGGGCCTCCCGGGCACCGCCCGGTTCACCGGCCTTCCGGCGCGCGACAAGGACGTCGAGATCTGGCTCCCCCACAGCGAGACCACCGAGGTGATCGCGCTGCGCACCGACGCCCCGGTGGAGCCCGCGCCGGCCGGCGGGCGCCGGGTGTGGCTGCATCACGGCAGTTCGATCAGCCACGGCTCCAACGCGGCCCACCCGACGGCGATCTGGCCGGTCCTGGCCGCCGCGCGCGGCGACGTCGACCTGGTCAACCTGGGGTTCGGCGGCGGCGCGCTGCTCGACCCGTTCACCGCGCGCGCCATGCGGGACCTCCCCGCGGACCTGATCAGCGTCAAGATCGGCATCAACATCGTCAACGGCGACACGATGCGCCTGCGCGCCTTCACCCCGGCCGTCCACGGCTTCCTCGACACCCTGCGCGAGGGGCACCCGGCCACGCCGCTGCTGGTGGTGTCCTCCGTCCTGTGCCCGGTCCAGGAGGACACGCCCGGCCCGCTCGCGCCCGATCTCGACGGCGGCACCCTGCGGTTCAAGGCCACCGGCGACCCGGCGGAACGCGCCTTCGGCCGCCTGACGCTGACGGTCGTGCGCGACGCGCTCGCCCGGATCGTCGAGGAGCGCGCGGCCGACGACCCGCACCTGCACTACCTCGACGGCCGGGAGCTGTACGGCGAGGCGGACCACGCCGAACTGCCGCTGCCCGACGGGGTGCACCCCGACCCCGCGGGGCACCGCCGGATCGCCGAGAACTTCGCCCGCCTCGCGTTCGGGGCCGGCGGCCCGTTCCACGCGGCATCGTGAACGGCCCGGTCACTCGGGCCACCGGCCGGGAGCGGTTTCAACGCCCCGTCACGACCTTCCGGAGTTTGTCGACCTGGGCCGCGACGAGGTCCATCGGCACCTGGGGAGGCCGGGTGTCCTGCGGAAAGGCCATGGCGGAGAACACCGCGATTCCCGTACCGCAGCGGACGACCACGTAGTGGAAGTGGGCGTCGACCCGCGGGCCGCCGTCGTCGTTGCCGGAGCGGTCGACGCTCGGGTTGCTCTGGGTGATCCGGTACGAGACGGCGTCGTCGCCCAGCTTCGGTTCCGCGAGGGGACGGGGATCGGAGTAACCCATGTCGGGCTCCAGCGGCGTCCGGAACGACGTGCAGGTCCGCAGGGAGGTGCGCAGGTCCGCCATCACCCGGGGCGCGTCGGCGGCGGAGTACGCCGTCAGGGACATGGTGACGGTCTGCTCGCCCTCGGGGTCCTTCGCGGACGACCGGCTGACGGTCTGCTCGACGAGCGCGTGGTACTGCCGGTCGCCGACCATGCCGGCCGCGGAGTTGAGCGGCCCGCACGCGGCGGGGCGGGGTTTCGGGAACCGGGAGACGTCGGGGATGCTCTGCCCGATCCGCAGACCGTCCCCGCCGCGTCCGACCAGCGTGCCCGTGTCCCAGCCCGGAACGTCCTTCGGCCCGACGACGGCCCGTTCCAGATCGGCCTGACCGAGCACTCGTGTCGAGGACGTCGGCGGGGCCGCGGCGGAGCCGGGAGTCGAGGCCGGGGCGGTGGCCGATGTCGGGGCCGGGGCGGAAGGGTTCGGCCGCGTGCTTCCCGCCCCACCCCCGCACGCCCCGAGGGTCCCCGCCATGAAGATCACGCCGGCCGCCCACACGGCCCGCGACGCCGCAGCGTCCATTGTCCCGCCCCCACACTCGTCCGCCGGCCCGCCACCGGCCCGGTCCCCCTCGGCCGGCCCCGCCGGTCGACCCTGCGCGCCCCTCGGCCGCGCGTCAGATGATCGCATGATCAACGGCTCGTCAGGGTCGTCGTCCGCGGGCCGTACCGGCGCCCCCACCGGACTCGCCCAGCGGCCGTGCCCCGGCGGGGCCGCGAACGCCTCGGCGACCGTCAACACCCCCTCGGCACAGGGTCATTCGCACAGCTCGTCGCCGAGCGGGCTGCGGGCGTACAGCACCATCCGGCCGTGCCGCGCGCGGGTGGTGAGCCGGGCCGCGTGCAGCACCGCGAGGTGCTGGCTGACCGCGCTCGGGCTGACGTGGAGGCGGTGCGCCAGCTCGGTGGTGGAGGCGGGTTCGGCGAGCAGCGTGAGCAGCCGGGCCCGCGGCCGGCCGAGCAGCGCCTCCAGGGCGGGTCCGGACGGCGGCGGGTCCAGGTTCTCGGTCATCGTCGCGCGGCCGCGCGCGGGATAGCTGATCCAGGGCAGGGCGTTCGCGTCGATCGTGGTGACCGCACCGCGCGCGAAGCAGGTGGGGGCCAGCACCAGTCCCCGGCCCGCCACGTGCACCTCCGCGTCGGGCAGCATCATCGGCCGGTCCCACCTGATGGTCAGGACGCCCTCGGTCCAGTGCAGCCGGTTGCTCAGCTCGCCGAACAGCCCGTCGGCGCCGCGCTCGGCGAGGGTGCGCGCCCGGTACACGATGTCCGACTCCAGCACCGAGCGGGCCCGCGGCCACCAGTGCGGGGCCAGGCACTGCCACCAGTACTCCTCCAGCGCGTCGGCGATCTCGGCCAGCACGCCCTCCGGGTCGGTGGTGCCGCGGGCCAGCCGGGCGGGCAGCACCCGGTCGTGCGGCAGGAACGTGCGCTCCAGGTCGGCCGGCACCGTCGCGGGATCGGTGGCGCGCAGCGCGGCCAGCTCGGCGCGGAAGTCCGGCCAGGGCGTGGTGGGCCGCGGCGTCAGGAAGTCCGGCACCCAGCGGTTCGTGGCGACCAGCGAGGTCAGCATCCCGGTGTCCAGCCGCTCGAAGTCCGGGCGCATCCGCCGGAACAGCGGCATCTGCTCGGCGTAGTGGCCGGGGTGGGTCCACATCCGCAGGCTCAGCACCGCCTGGTGGAGGGCGGAGCAGGCGAAGGAGGTCGCCGCGAGGTCGGCGAGGTCCAGGTGGAAGCGGATCATTGAGCCCCATGCTAAATCAGTTCGCACGGGGGCCACCGCCCGGTCAGCTTGTGGTCATGACCACGCCCGCCGCCACGCAGCCCGTCCCGCCCTCCCCGGCCCCTCCCGATCCGCCCGCCGCCGGCACGCGGCGCTCCCGCCTGCTCCACCCGGACCCGGTGATCCGGCGGCTCGCCTGGCTCACGCTGGTCAACGCCTTCGGCAACGGCCTGTTCATGACCGTCGGCGTGCTGTTCTTCACGCGGGCCCTGCACTTCAGCGCCGCCGGGGTCGGTCTCGGGCTCACCCTGGCCGGGCTGTGCGGGGTGCTGGCCAGCATGCCGGGCGGGCGGGCCGCCGACCGCTGGGGCACCAAGCCGGTGCTGATGGCGCTGGTGATCGCGGAGGGTGCGGGCATGGCCTGCTACGGCCTGGTGCACAGCTTCCCGGTCTTCGTGCTGCTGGCCTGCCTGGTGACGGCCGTCGACCGGGCGTCGTCCGCCGTACGCAACACCCTGTACGCGCAGGCGCTGCCGAAGCAGGCCCGGGTGGAGGGCCGCGCCTACCTGCGGGCCGTCACCAACGTCGCGATCGGCGCGGGCGCGTCGCTCGCCGCGCTGGCCCTCCAGGCCGACAGCCGCCAGGCGTACGTGACGGCGATCCTGGTCGACGCGGCCACCTTCGCCGCCGTCGCGGTCATGCTGCCCTCCATCCCGATCCCGCCCGCCGCCGGACGGGCGCCGGCCCCGGTAGCCGCCGGCACCGGGCGCGCCGGTGAACCCCCGCGGCCCCGGAGTGCGTTGCGCGACCTGCCCTTCCTCGTCGTGACGGTGCTCAACTCGGTGCTGACCCTCCAGTTCGGCGTGATCGAGGTGGGGATGCCGCTGTGGCTGGTGCAGTCGACGCACGCGCCGCGGGTGCTGGTCGCGCCGCTGCTGATCGTCAACACGGTGCTCGTGGTGCTGCTGCAGGTCCGCGCCACCCGCGGTACGGGCGAACTGCGCGCGGCGGCGGTCGCGTTCCGGCGCGGCGCCCTGCTGGTCGCGGCCTGCTGCCTGGTCGCCGCGACGGCGCACGGGCTCGCGGCCACGGCGGCCTGCCTCGTCCTGCTGGCCGCAGCGGTGCTCCAGTCGCTCGGCGAGGTGCTGTCGCAGGCCGGCGGCTGGGCCCTGAGCTACGCACTGGCGCGGGAGGAGGCGATGGGCGCCTACCAGGGGCTGTTCAACGCGGGCTCGGCGGCGGCGATGATGCTCGGCCCCGGCCTGGTGACGGTGACCGCCCTCGACCACGGCCTCGCGGGATGGGCGCTGCTCGCCGCCCTGTTCGCCGTGGCCGGCGCGGCGATGCCCTTCGCGGTGCGGTGGACCGAGCGGCGCCACGCGCCGGGGGTATGAGGCGGCGAACTGCCGCACGTGTGTGCGTGCGGCGGCGTCCACCGTACGCACCCGCCGCACCCGGGGTTTGAGGGCGCACGGGACCGGGGCCCGCCGCTGCGCTCGCCGGGCCGGCCCCGCCCTGGTCAGCGCGCCGGCGCCGCGACCCTACCCGGCGTGAAACCGAACCTCGCGCCCCTACGCGCGCCCCCGCGCGCCGGAGTGCGGGAGCGAGAAGGCGGGGCGCACGCGGGCACCCTCCCGCCACCCGCCTCACCTGGGGGGTTTGCACCACCGGGGGCGCGAAGCCGCCCCCCGGCGGGGCTACCGGGCCACGCCCCCGGGCTGTTTGGCTTGTCCTGCGCGGAATTCGGCCCCCTGCCCGCCAACACCCCCACCACCCCGCTGCGTTCAGCTCCGCCCACGCCGATCCGCGCCCGTTCACGTCGCCTCACGCTGCCTGCCCAGCTCACCTTCCGGGAGAGAGAACGTGCCCGCATCGGAAAGCACCATCGGCGCCGCCACCGACGATCCACCCGCCGGACCGGGAGCCGGCGGTCGGCCCACCAGCCTCGGCACCCGCGCGGCGCGCCAGCTGGCGACCACCACCAAGTCCGAACCCCAGATGCAGGGCATCAGCTCCCGCTGGCTGATCAGGATGCTGCCCTGGCTGGACGTGCGCGGTGGCACCTACCGCGTCAACCGGCGCCTCCAACTCCGCGTCGGCCGCGGCCGGGTGCAGTTCGAGCAGAACGGCGCCGACGACGTCAGGGTCGTCCCGGAGACCCTGGCCGAACTGCCGGCGCTGCGCGGCTACTCCGACACCGGTGTCCTCACCGAGATCGCCGCGCGCTTCCGGCTCCGCGAGGTGCGCCCGGGCGAGGTGCTGTGCGAAGCCGGGCAACCGGTCACCGAGACCTACCTGGTGGTGCACGGCCGGCTCACCCGGTACGCCACCGGGAAGTACGGCGAGGAGGGCCTCGTCGGGGTCGTCACCGACGGCGACCAGGTCGGCGACGAGGCCGTCGGCCAGGCCGTGCCGCGGTGGACCACTTCGGTGCGCGCCGACACCGCGGGCGTGCTGCTGGCACTGCCGTGGCAGGCGCTGCGGGAGTTCACCGACCGCGTGCCGTCGCTGGCCGCGCACCTGGCGGCGTACGCCGAGCAGCAGCGGCTGCCCGCGAACCGCAGGGGCGAGGCCGACATCCCGCTGCAGGCCGGCCACCGGGGCGAACCCCCCATCCCCAGCGGCTACGTGGACTACGAACTGGCGCCGCGCGAGTACGAGTTGTCGCTCACCCAGACCGTGCTCAAGGTCCACAGCAGGGTCTCGGATCTCTACAACCACCCGATGGACCAGACGCAGCAGCAACTCCGGCTGACCATCGAGGAGATCCGCGAGCGCCAGGAGTGGGAGCTGGTCAACAACCGCGAGTTCGGGTTGCTGCACAACACCGACTACGGCCAGCGCATCAGCACCTACTCGGGCCCGCCCACCCCGGACGACCTCGACGACCTGCTCGCGATGCGCCGCAAGACCCGGCTCTTCCTCGCCCACCCGAAGGCGATCGCCGCCTTCTTCCGGCAGTGCAACAAGCGCGGCCTGGTGCCAGGCACCGCGAACGTCGACGGGCACGAGGTCCCTGCCTGGCGCGGCGTCCCGCTGTTCCCCTGCGGGAAGATCCCCATCGGCCCGCAGCACACCAGCAGCATCATCGCGCTGCGCACCGGGGAGGCGGACCAAGGCGTCGTCGGGCTGCACGCCACCGGCATCCCCGACGAGCACCAACCCGGCCTGAACGTCCGCTTCATGGGCGTCAACACTGCTGCGGTGATCAGCTACCTCGTCACCGCCTATTACTCGATGGCGATCCTCGTCCCCGACGCCGTCGGCATCCTGGAGAACGTCCAGCTCGGCCGGACGGTCGAGTGACCGCGCCGAGCGACCGAGCGGAGTACGGCATGAGCGCGCCCCCGAGTACGAGTACGGCCTCGGACACCGTTCCGGATTCGGAGCCGGTTGCGGCCATGGAGCAGGACCCCGCCACGGAGCCGGCTGCGGCCGCAGAGCCGGACCCGGGCGCCGGGACCGGGCCCGCGCGCTGGGTGCCGCCGGGCCCGGCGGGCATCCCCCGCCCCGCGCCCGCCCGCCGCACCGGGGCGGTCCCCGGGCTCCGGTACCGGCCCGTCGCCCCCGCCGACCCGGAGAAGGTCAAGGAGGTCGACCGCCGGCTGGAGGCGTGGGCGCACGACCTCGACCTGTTCCCCACCGCGTGGCAGGGCGACTTCTCCGGGTTCCAGTTCGGCCGGGCGGTGGTGCTCCAGCACCCGGCCGCCGCGGACCTGGAACGCCTCACCGTCGCGGGCGAACTCCTGCTCGCCGAGAACCTCGTCGACTCCTGCTACTGCGAGGAGGAGGAGGACCGGGGCGGATCGCACCGCGGGCTGGGCGGCCCGCTGATCATGGCCCAGTCCGCGATCGACCCGTACCACGGCACGCCCGAGCTGGAGGAGGAGTGGCGGCGCGGCATGCAGGCCGACGGGCCGCTGCGCTCGTACCACTGGGCGATGGCGGACTACGCCGGCTTCGCCACGCCGAGCCAGTCCCTGCGCTTCGTGCACGACATCGCCCGCCTGCACCTGGGCTACCTCGCCGAGGCGGCCTGGGCCGAGACCCGGTACACGCCCACGGTCTGGGAGTACCTGGTGATGCGGCAGTTCAACAACTTCCGTCCCTGCCTGTCCATCGTGGACGCGGTCGACGGCTACGAGCTGCCCGAGGCCGTCCACGCCCGCCCGGAGATCCAGCGCATCACCGCCCTCGCCTGCAACGCGACGACCATCGTCAACGACCTGTACTCCTTCACCAAGGAACTGGCCGGGGACCCCACGCACCTCAACCTGCCGCAGGTGGTCGCCGCCAACGAGGGGCACGGGCTGAAGGCGGCCTACCTGCGCAGCGTCGAGATCCACAACCGGATCATGGACTCCTTCGAGGAGGAGGCCGCCGCGCTGTCGGCGGCCTCGCCCGTCATCGGGCGCTACGCGCGCGGCCTGTCGGACTGGGTGGCCGGCAACCACGAGTGGCACGCGACCAACACCCACCGCTACCACCTGCCGAACTACTGGTAGGCGCACCACGCTTCACCGGCACAAGGAACAGCACCCGAGCACCAGAGGAGTCAGCGTTGACCATTCAGCACCCCGGTACCAGCACCGCACCGGTACCGACCCAGTCCACGTACCAGACGCGTGTCGCGGACTACTGGAACGCCGAGGAGAACCCGGTCAACCTCGAACTCGGAAAGATCGACGACCTCTACCACCACCACTACGGCATCGGCGAGGCCGACTGGTCGGTACTCGACGAGACCGACCCCGCCCTTCGCCGGGACCGCATCACCGCCGAACTGCACCGGCTGGAGCACGCCCAGGCCGAACTGCTCGCCTCCCACCTCGGCCCGCTGACCTCCGCCGACCGGGTCTTCGACGCCGGGTGCGGGCGCGGCGGCGGCAGCGTCGTGGCGAACCTGCGGTACGGCTGCTCCGCCGACGGCGTGACGATCTCCTCCAAGCAGGCGGACTTCGCCAACGAGCAGGCGCGCGCCCGCGGCGTCGACGGCAAGGTGCGCTACCACCACCGCAACATGCTCGACACCGGCTTCTCGACCGGGGGCTACGCGGCCTCCTGGAACAACGAGTCCACGATGTACGTCGAGTTGGACCTGCTCTTCGCCGAGCACGCCCGGCTGCTGCGCCGCGGCGGGCGCTACGTGGTGATCACCGGCTGCTACAACGACACCTACGGGCAGGCGTCGCGCGAGGTGTCCCTCATCAACGCGCACTACATCTGCGACATCCACCCGCGGTCGGCGTACTTCCGGGCGATGGCGGCCAACCGGCTCGTCCCCGTGCACGTCGAGGACCTCACCGAGGCCGCCCTCCCGTACTGGGAGCTGCGCAAGGACGCCGAACACCTGGTCACCGGGATCGAGGAGCCGTTCATCACGGCGTACCGGAACGGCAGTTTCCAGTACCTGCTGATCGTGGCCGACCGGGTCTGAGGCAGGTCCGAAGCGCGCACGCGCCGGCCACGGGAGGGTGCCCCGTGGCCGGCGCGTGCCGTTTGCCGTGTGCGGCCAATACCGTGGCCGGAAAGGTTCACCGTTTCGCGGCGCCCGGCACGGCACTAGACGGCGGGCAGGGTCGTCCACTGCTGGGCGCCGGTGCCGTTGCAGTCCCACAGCTGGAGCTGCGTGCCGTCCGTGGTCGAGGAGCTGGGGTCGTCCAGGCAGCGTCCGGAGACCGGGTTGCGGTAGCCGCCGTTGTAAGGCTGCCAGACCTGGTTGGCCCCGCCGTTGCAGTCCCAGATCTCCACCTTCGTGCCGTTGGCGGTGCCCGCGCCGGTGGCGTCGAGGCACTTGCCCACGGCGCGCAGCGTGTTGTCGCTGTGGAGCGTCCACCACTGGGCGTCACTGTAGTTGCACGTCCACAGCTGCACGGCGGTGCCGTTCGTGCTGCTGTCGCCGTTGTCGTCCAGGCACTTGCCGGAGATGCCGGAGTACACCACGCCGCCGGTGGGCACCGGCGGCGTGATCCACCCGGCGGCGTCGGCGGCCTGGATGCCCGCGTTGAAGGCGTCGGCCATCTTCTGGTAGCCGCCGTCGTTGGGGTGGAGCTGGTCGGACAGGTCCGCGGCGGTCAGCGCGCTCATGTCCACGAACCGCACGTGCTTGCCCGCGGCCTGCTCGGACTGGACGATGCCGGGCACCGCCTGGTTGAAGGCCGGCCGGTTGGGCTCCTCCACCGGATTGGTGGACACGATCAGCGAACCGACCAGCACCGTGGCGTCCGGCACGTCCGCGGTGATCTGGTCGATCAGCGCGTGCAGCCGGTCGGTGGCCGTGGACACCTCGTAGTTCTGGTTGAGGTCGTTGGTCCCGATCTCCAGCGTGACGACGTTCGGCCGGTAGCGGGCAAGCACGCTGTCCGCGATGCCGGCGATCTGGTCGATCCGCCAGCCGGAGTGCCCTTCGTTGTCGGGGTCGGACATCGTGCCGTCGCGCCCGGACCCGACGAAGTCCAACGCGTGCCCCTCGGCGGCCAGTTCGTTCCACAGGTCGCCCCGGTAGCTGTCACCGGTGCTGCTGCCGACGCCCCAGGTGATCGAGTCGCCCAGCGGCATGACGCGCAGGCTGGAGGCGGTCGCGGCCGGGGCGGCCCCGCGGTCGTGACCGCTGCCGCTGCCGGCGGCGGCGGCCGGCACCGCGGCGCCCGCGGCGATGCCCAAGGCGGCGGCGAGCGCCATCGCGAGAAGTGCGGGAGGTCGTCTCATCTTCGTTCCACGCTCCTTGTACGGGTGGGGGGAGGGCGTGCGGACGTCGAACGGCCGTGTCAGCCAGCCGCGTTGAGCAGATCGAGCACACTCTGCTGGCAGCCGTAGTCACTGGTGCCGGCACCGCCGGCCCAGTGCGGCCCGTACTGGTCCAGGGAGTTGCGGTCCTTGGTGTATGCCGAGTTGGCCCACGCGCTCAGGTCGGCGGCGTACGGGTGGTCGGAGAGCTGGGTGTTCAGCTTGCCCAGCCCCCGTACGTAGGCGCCCTTGAAGCTGGGCCCGTCGCCGGTGCAGGAGTCCCCCTCGCCCGGCTCGCGCAGCACACCGCCGGACTGGAGCGTGCTGGTGGACGCGTTGGCGAGGGTGCGGGCGGTGTCCAGCAGGCCGGAGTTGCCTGTCGCCTTGTACAGCTCGGTCAACCCGCCCAGCACCACGCCCTGGTTGTACGTCCATGTGGTCTGGCCGTTGTTGACGCAGGCGTCGCTGAGCCCGTCGTTGATCATGTGGCTGCCGTTGATCATCCCGCTGTTCTGGAACCACGACCACTCGGTGTTCGCCCGGCTGAGGTAGGTGGTGTCACCGGAGATCCGGTTGTGCAGCGCGGCGGTCAGGTAGAGGAACAGCTCGTTGGTGATGGCGTTCTTGTACTCGCCGTCCGTGCTCCACCGCACGCCGCCGCCGCAGGTGCTGTTCCAGTTGTCGTACATGTGGTCCGCGTCGGCACGGGCGGTGTTCAGGTAGCGGCTGTCACCGGTCATGTCGTACGCGTCCACCCAGGCCAGGCCCCACCAACCGGTGTCGTCCAGATAGCCGTTGGTGAAGTTGCCGCCCTGCGCGTTGATGTTCGCGTCGTACGTCTCGTTGATCGCGTACTTGTAGCTGCCCATGCCCGACACGCGGGCGTTGTCGATGATCGCGGTCAGCGCGTTGGCGCTGGTCCACCAGCCGTTGCCGCCGAACAGCTTGGTGCCGCGGTCGTAGGACATCATCAGCGCGGTCGCGGCGGCGGTGCGCCTGTCACCGGCGTTCCAGGTGGTGCGGGCCCAGGAGGTGCAGGCGATGGCGGACGAGCCGGCGGCCATCCCGCACGCGCGCACCGCCCCGACACCCTCGGTGTTCCAGTCGTCGACGTTGTACATCAGGGTGCGCCAACCGCCCTGCCCGGACGGCACCGTGGTGTCGCCGAGCTTGCTGCCGTCGCTCCAGGTCCGGCCGCCGTCCATCGAACGGTCGAGCCACACCTCGTCGCCCGCGCCGCCGTTGCCGATCGACCCCCACGCCATCGCGTCCGTGTCGTCGAAGTGCAGCACGATCGAGCGGGAGGAGATCGTGGTGCTCACCGGCTGCCGGTCCCCCGGACTCAGGGCCGGGTCGCGGGTGTCGCAGTACTTGTTGCAGATCGTGGTGGCCGCGCTGGCCGAGGGCGCCGCGGCACCTTGGGCCACGGCGGTTGACATCGTTGTCAGAACTGCCGCGAGGACAGCGATGCGCAGGGGTCTCATTGCACGCATGGGGGGCTCCTGAACCTTGACCTGGCGCACCGGGCGCGCCGCTGGGGGGGAGAGCGCTCTCATCGGAAGCTAGCCAGCGGGTGACGGCGCGTCAATAACCTGGGCGGGTGGTCGGATCACTCGGGGTGAGGGGCCGTCCCGGGGGGCGGGGGTGGCGTCGGGGCAGGCGGTGAACGGGGTGGGCCGGTGCGGGGCCGGGCCGGCCGGGATCGTGCCGGTACGGGCGGCGCGGGATCGCGCCACGCTCTCCGTTCACAGCCGCACCAGGGGTCGCTTCTTTCCCGGAGATACGCTGGCGACGCGGGGGGTACGGGGAGGAGGCGGGGGCGCCGCGGCGGGCGGCGGGCGGGGGCATGCACGCGGGGCACCCGAGCCGCGCTCCGGGTGGACCGGACGCGCCGCGCTCATGACGCCCGCGCGGGGGCGGGGGCGCGGCCACCGGAGGATGGTCGGAGGTCTGCTCGGCACGGAGGAAGTACGGCTCGAGTCCGCCGCGGTGGCACGGCTCCACTTCAGCGTCGACCATCGTGCGGGGCAGTACATCGCACCGGCCACGTCGCTACTCTGAGCGGTACCGTGAAGACGGAGGGCGAGCACCGGACCCTCGGAAATCCTTGGACCTCGCGGGAGTTGACCAGGATGGCCCACCGGACTCCGCGCAACGCCGGTCTTGCGGCACTGCTCCACGAGGCGGACTGGTCGATGACCCAGTGCGCCCGCGCGGTCAACCGCGCCGGTCAGGAGGCCGGCATGTCACTGCACTACGACCAGAGCGCGGTGAGCCACTGGGTGGGCGGCACGATGCCGCGGGCCAAGGTACGGCCGCTCATCGTGGAGGCGTTCGCCCGAAAACTCCGGCGCCCTGTCACTCTGCAGGAAGCCGGGTTGGCGGTCGACGGCCCTGCCACGTGCACCGAACGGAGAGAGTCCGTTGACGATCTCCTCGAACTCGGAAAGGCGGACATGGATCCTTCCCGCAGGGGTGTACTGACCAAGGCGTTGTACTCCGCGGCACTCGTCGCGCCGGGATATCCGGAACTGGCGGGCACGGACCGGACGGCGAGCGCCCGCCCGACCACACGCGTCGGAGCCGGAGAGGTGGCGGTCGTCCGGTCGATGACGGAGCGGATCGCCGACATACTCGACATCTTCGGCGGCGGACACGCCCGGCCCATGGCGGCGGCGTTCCTCGTCAACACCGTCTCGCCGTACCTGCGGGCAGACGCCACGTCCGCCGTCCGCGCGAACATGCTCTCGGCTGCCTCCGACCTGGTCTACCTGACCGGTTGGATGGCGATGTACGAGCGCGAGCACGGCCTCGGCCAGCGCTACTACGTCAAAGCCCTGAGCCTCGCCGGAGCGGCCGAGGACCATGTCACGTACTGCCGGACGCTGCGAGGGATGAGTCTTCAGGCGGGCAACCTCGGGTACGGCAGCAAGGCGCTCGGGCTGGCGGACGCGGCCGCCGAAGCATCCCCCAAGGCAGGCCCTCGGCTGCACGCGTTCCTCGCCGGACAACAAGCTGCGTCCGCGGCGATGACGGGGGACCGGGGCACGGCCTTCACCCGGCTCGCCGAGACCGAGAAGGCACTGTCCAAGGCGGACTCCCGCAAGGATGCCGTGGGCGGATACGACCTGTCCGCGTTCCTCTTCCACACCAGCGCCGTCCTCTGCAGCCTCGGCGACCTCCCCGGCTCCGTCGAGGCCATGCAGGACTGCCTCCGTGCTCAGCCCGAGCAGGAGCGGCAAGGACGCGTCCACGCCCTCGGCCTCCTTGCACAACGGCAACTGGAACTCGGCCACCTGGACGCGGCATGCGCGACGTGGTCGACCTTCCTCAGTGACTACGAGCAGGTCTCCTCCTCTCGTGGCGACGAACACTTCGACGGCATGCGGAGAATGCTTCGCAGTCATCGCACATCCCGCTCCGTCCGTGAACTGGCGGAACGCGTAAGGCGCGTGGCAGCAGTCAAGGGAACAGCCGCTTAGGAGGATCGGGGCGGACAACCAGGACCGCACTTTCATGGCTTTCATGCTCTCGGCCCTTCCTCGTAGTTCCGCTCTCAGCCCGGACACGGTTCCGTAGGGCAGAAGCGTCCGTGATCCGCCGGTCGGCAGACCTCACTCACCCGCGACCGGATCGCGCCGCGCTGCTCATCGCCGCGCCGTCAAACCCGAGGAGACCTCGTCATGCCCGTCGTGCAACAACCCTTCGTCGGCCCGCCGTGGGGCACCGGCCGCCTGGCCCCCTATCCGACCACCGTGCAGCGCCCGCATGCCTCGGTCACCATCGATCCCGCGACGCAGCTCGGTGTCTTCCGCGACACCGCCGGCCACGTGGTCACCATGGGCGCACACGGCACCAGCAAGGGCACGGAGACCTCTACGACCACGAACTCGGACTCCAGGAACGATCAGGGCCACGACCAGGACTCCGAGCAGGACTGACGCCATGAACGAGGAAAGGCCGGTCCTGGTGGCCACCGAGGCGGACGACCTGACAGCGGACATGGTGATCACCCACCTCAACCTGCGGAGGGTGCCGGTCGTCAGGTTCAATCCGGCGGACATGGGCACGGGCCTGACCCTCTCGGCTCGGTTCGGCAGCACTTCGACCTCCGTCGTCGGGCTGCTGCGCACGCCGTCGAGGACCGCCGATCTGGCTCGCGTCCGGTCGGTGTACTGGCGCCGCCCGGAATGGCCCTCCTTCTCTCATCTGGAGCCGGACGAAGCCCGGTTCGCGGCTGCCCAGGTCCGCTACGGCCTCGGCGGCAGCCTCTACGCAACCGGCTGCCCGCTCTGGGTCAATCACCCCCTGCGCGCCGCGGCCGCCGACTACAAACCGGCTCAGCTCGCCCTCGCGCAGCAACTCGGCCTCGTCGTGCCACCCACTCTTGTGACCAGTGACCCCGACGAGGCGCGGGACTTCATCGATGCCCACGATCAAGTGCTCCACAAGACTCTGCGGTGGACGCCTTACACGCGTGACGGCATCCCGGTGACGGGGTGGGCTGAGCTGGTCACCGCCGCTGAGATCGACGAGAGCGTACGGGTGGCGCCGCATCTGTTCCAGGTCCGGGTGGACAAGGTCGCCGACCTGCGGGTGCTGGTGGTCGGGCGGCGCACCTTCGCCGTGCGGATCGAGTCCGAGCTGCTCGACTGGCGCAGGGACTACGCTGCGCTCGACTACTCCGTGGCGCACCTGCCCGACCGGGTGAATGCCGCGCTTCACTCCTACCTGCGCCGCCTGGGGCTCGTGTCCGGGAGCTTCGACCTCGCCGTGGACCGGGCGGGCAAGCACTGGTGGCTGGAGCTGAACCCCAATGGCCAGTGGGGGTGGTTGGAGGCCGAGACCGGCCTCCCGATGTCCGCCGCCTTCGCCGATCTGCTCACGGAAGGGGCCGACGCGTGAACGACTCCGCATCGCAGCGCCGGCACCTCGTCGAACTGCTGACCCGCGACGGTGTTCTCACCTCCCCGCGGCTGCGCGACGCCGTCGAGGCCGTACCGCGCGAGCTCTTCCTCCACCCGGGCGTGTTCCTCGACGAAGGAGGCGTCTGGCGGCCGATCACACCGGACGGCACCAGCCCTTCCGGATGGCTGGAGATCGCGTACCGGTACGACACCCTCACCACCCAACTCGACGGCCACCTCACCGCCGAACAGGTCCGCGAACCCGTCAGAGGGGTGCCCACGTCCTCGTCCACCATGCCGTCCACGGTGGTCGGCATGATCGAGCACCTCGACGTGGAGGCGGGCGGCCGGGTCCTGGAGATCGGTACGGGAACCGGCTACTCCGCCGCCCTGATGTGTCATCTCCTCGGTGCGGACAACGTGACCACCGTCGAGGTGGACCCGGGCGTCGCGGCACGCGCGGACGCCGCGCTGGAGACGCTCGGCTTCTCCGCGTGGACGGTCACCGGCGACGGGCTTCTCGGGTATCCGTCGAACGCCCCGTACGACCGGGTGATCGCCACCTGCGCGGTCCGCCGCATCCCCTACACCTGGGTCCGGCAGACCAGGTCCGGTGGCATCGTGCTCGCCACTCTCGGGTCCTGGCCGTACGGAACCGGCCTGGCCAGGGTCGTCGTCGGGGACGACGACGGCGCCGAGGGCCGGATCATCGGCCGATCGTCGTTCATGCAGGCGCGCGCGCAGGCCGTCGTGCCGGTGGCCGGCGACCTGTCCGCCCGGACCGCGTACGCGGACAGCGTGAGGGAGGCGAAGGTTCCTCCTGCCTGCCTGGACGACTGGATGCCGGCCTTCCTCGCCCAACTCGCGGCGCCTGGCGCCCAACTCGTACGCGCCACGCGGAGCGACGGGACGAGGCTGCTCTTTCTCTTCGACCAGGAGCGGGAGTCCTTCGCCCAGTTCACTCCCCGCGACGGTGGCTGGCAGGTCCGGCAGGGCGGCCCCACGGCGCTCTGGGACACCGTCGAGGAGGCCCTTCTCGCCTGGCAGGCCGCGGGCCGTCCGGACATCGACGCCGTGCGGCTCCGGATCACCGCCCGCACCCACACGTACTGGATCGCGGGCAGCTCGTCGCTGCGCTGGGAACACCGCCTCGTCTGACACCCGAAGGGACGGGCACCGCCTCCGCCGGGTGGGCGCGACCGGGAGAAGGGGGCGAATCCGCGCAAATCCGTGGGCGGGGGCGACCCGCGGTCGACGTCCCGCTGATCATCGCTCGGGTGCCGTTCACGCGCAGTTGGTGTGCGCTCGCTTCGATGAGGAGTCGCGGCACGCGTCCCCCGACCGTCCGCCCATCCCACGCGAGGAGCGTCCATGGCCCCCGATCCGATCATCCCGACACCCGAGCCGCCGCTCGGGGACGGACCCGAGATCACGAGCGGCACCAGCAGGCGCCGGTTCATCCAGGGCGCGGGGGCCGCCGCCGGGGCGCTGGTGCTCGGCGGGACCGCCGGGACGGGCGCCGCGCACGCCGCGTCGAAGCCGCGCTACGTCCTCCCCAAGGGCTTCAAGGGCGACATCTCCGACCTGAAGCACGTCGTGATCCTCATGCAGGAGAACCGGTCCCTGGACCACTACTTCGGCACGCTCCCGGGCGTCCGCGGCTTCGACGACAAGCAGGCGCTGCGGTTCCAGGACGGCACCGGCGTCTTCCAGCAGAAGGACGCCAACGGCGCCGTCGTCACCCCGCAGGTCGACGACGGCGCCTGGGGGAACGACCACGGGGCCTGGGGCGACGTGGCCCACCGCACGTGGGACCAGTGGGTGAAGCACAACGGCGCCAGCTGCATGAACCACCACAGCGACGCCTACATGGGCTTCTACCACTCGGTGGCCGCCCAGTACACCATCGCCGACCAGTACTTCTGCTCCGAGTTCGGGCCGACCGACCCCAACCGGAAGTACCTGTGGAGCGGCACCTCCAACACCGAGACCGGCAACACCGACGAGTCCAACTACTCCCGCCCGTGGACCACCGTCGCCGAGCAACTCCAGCAGGCCGGTATCGACTGGCGGCTCTACTCCGACAACAGCGGTGACGGGCGCCAGGGTTACGTCAGCAGCTGGGTCGGGGACTACGGCGACAACGAGCTCAAGTACTTCAAGGGCTTCGATCCGGCCGGGCTGAGCGCCGACGACCCGAAGCTCCAGCCCGGCACCGGGCTGATCTGGCGCGGCAACGCGACCTACTACGCGGGCATGACCTCGCCGAGCGACGACTCCGACCAGAACCTCGACGCGGTCCTGAAGGACCTGCGTGACGCCTGCGTGCCCGGCGCGGAGCACCCGCTGCCGGCCGTCTCCTGGATCGTCGCGCCGTACGGCTGGTCGGAGCACCCGAGCGCCGACACCCTGCACGGCGAGCGCTACGTCAAGAAGGTGCTCGACATCCTGCAGAGCAACGACGACATCTGGAACCACACGCTCTTCATCCTCAACTACGACGAGAACGACGGGAAGTTCGACCACGTGCTGCCGCCGTGGCCCGAGCCCGGCACCGCGGCCGAGTACGCCGGGGACTACCCGCTCGGCTTCGGCCCGCGGGTGCCGATGCTGCTGGTCTCGCCGTGGTCCCGCGGCGGGTACGTCGCCTCGGAGGTCTTCGACCACACCTCGACGATCGCGTTCCTGGAGACCTGGGCGACGCACCTGGGCAAGCCGTTCCACTGCCCCAACATCAGCGACTGGCGCCGCTCGATCGCGGGCGACCTGACCAGCGCGCTCGACTTCGGCCACCCGCAGCCCGGTCCGGCCGCCTTCCCGGACCCGGCGGCCGAGCAGCCGGTGTCCATCGCCGCCGACCACATGAAGGCGCGCCCGCTGAGCTTCCACCCGCACGCGACGCTCGTGGAGGACCGGGCGAGCGGGACGGTCACCGCACGGATGGCGCTGACCGGGGGCCCGAAGGGCAAGGCCCTGAGCTTCCAGGTCTTCCCGGACGCCTACCGGCCGTTCTCCAGCACGCCGTTCACCGTCACCGCCCGCGGCCCGCGCGAGTACCGCTGGGACACCGCGGACACCGACGGCCGGTACGCGTTCTCGATCTACTCCAACGACGGCTTCGTCCGGTCCTTCGCCGGCCAGGTCGTGCCCGCCGGGAAGAAGGACGGCGGGCTCCCCCGGGTGGAGGCCGACCTGCTGGAGGGTCACGGCTCGCACGAGGCTCAGGTGAAGCTCACCCTGCACAACGACGGCACCCGGCCGGTGCGGTACACGCTGACCGCGCACGACCACCTCGGCGGCACCCGGGAGGTGACGGTGGACCACGGCCGCACGACGGTCGTCACGTGGCCGACGCAGAACGGCTCCTACGACGTGGTCCTCACCGTCGACACCGACACCGCGTGGACGCAGCGCTACGCCGGACGGATCGCCACCGCCGGCAAGCACTGACCGGCGGCGACGCCCACGGGGCGGCGGCGGGCACCGCGCCCGCCGCCGCTCCCGGTACGTACCGCCCCCGGTCCCCTCCCGAGCTGCGCCCCGCGAAATCCGGTGGACAGCGGGCGCGTACGCGACAGACTTGCCGCCATGACCGCGACCGACGCCAAGGACGACCTCCGGCGCTATCTCCAGACCGCGCGTGACGCCCTGCTGTGGAAGCTGGACGGGATGTCGGAGTACGACATCCGCCGTCCGATGACACCGACCGGCACCAACCTGCTGGGCCTGGTCAAGCACGCGGCCGGCGCGGAGTTCGGCTACCTCGGCGACACCTTCGGGCGGCCGTCGGGCGAGCGGCCCCAGTGGGGGGACGACACCGCCGAGCCCAACGCGGACATGTGGGCCGGCCCCGACGAGTCACGCGAGCACATCGTGACGCGCTACCGGCGCGCCTGGGCGCACGCCGACGCGACGATCGAGGCGCTGGCGCTCGACACGGTCGGCCGGGTGCCGTGGTGGCCCGACGGCAGGGACGACGTGACCCTGCACCATGCCGCGGTCCGCGTGATCGCCGACACCCACCGGCACGCCGGTCACGCCGACATCCTCCGCGAACTCCTCGACGGCGCCGTGGGCATGAACGAGAACAACACCAGCATCCCGCCGGTGGCGTCCGGGTGGTGGGAGAAGCACCACGACCGGCTCGAGCAGGCGGCCCGGGACGCCGGGCAGGAGTGACGCGGCCCCGGCAGGGGTGACGCCGCCCCGGCAAAGGCACAGGGACCGGACGTCGGGAACCCGCGGGCCCGCCTCACGGCGACGGCTGCGTCAGCATCCGCCACCCCGGGGCGTACCTCCCGTGCAGGATCAGCGACGCCGCGCCGACCGCGCCCACCGCCTCGCCGATCACGCTGCGTTCCACCGAGACGCGGCGGATCGCGCGCGCCACCGATGTGGTGTTGACGGCCGCGTCGACCTCCTCGCACATGATCGCCTCGATCCCGCGCAGCGCCTCCCCGCCCAGCACCACCCGGTCGACGTCGAGCAGCGCGACCGCGCCCCGGGCGGCCTGGCCGATGCGGGCGGCCGCCGTACGGATGACGTCGCGCGCCGCGGGCTCGCCGCGGCGCGCGGCGCGGCACAGCACCTTCCAGTCGGCGTGCACGGCCTCGTCGGTGCCGGCCAGACCGATCCGCTCCGCGGCCGAACGGCCGTGCCGCGCCGTCAGGTCGGCCAGTACGGCGGCAGGACTGACGTACGGGCCGAGGCAGTTGGTGCCTCCGCAGTGGCAGGTCCGGTCGCCGGGCTCGACCGTCATGTGCCCGAACTCTCCGGCGTTGCTCGAATCGCCGTGCAGGACCGTGTTGTTGAGCACGATGCCGGCGCCGATGCCGGTACCGAGGTAGATGAAGAGGAAGCTGCCGGCGCGGGCGCGGCCGCCGATCCATCGCTCGCCGATCGCGGCGACGGTCGCGTCGTTGTCCATCGCCACCGGCATGCCGGTGGCGGCGCCGAACATCTCCAGGAGCGGCACCCGGCCCCAGCCGGGGAAGTTCGGCGGGAGCACCACCTCGCCGGCGGTGCCGTCGATCGGCCCGGGCGTGGCAATGCCGGTGCCCAGCAGCCGGGCCGGGTCCACCCGGGTCCTGGCGGTGAGCCGCCGTGCCGCTGCCGCGACCCGGGCCACCACCCGCGCCGGGTCGCCGAGGTCGGTGAGCCTGACCCGGCGCGAGGCGAGCACCTCGCCGGACAGGTCGACCACCACGATCACCGCGGCGTCCGGGTCGAGTTGCACCCCGACCGCGAAGGCCCCGTCGGCGCGCGGGGAGAGCAGGGTGCGGCGCTTGCCGCCGCTGGACGGGGCGTGGCCGGACTCCGTGATCAGGCCGGCCGCCAGCAGCCGGCGCACGACGTTCGAGACGGTCTGGCTGGTCAGGCCGGTGAGCGGGGCCAGTTCGACCCGGCTGACCTGGCCCGCGGTCCGGATCGCGTCGAGGATCACGGCCTGGTTGTAGCCCCCCACCCGGGGCAGGTTCGTTCCACCCTGCGTCACCGTGTCACGTTCCTCTCCTCACCGTGTCACGTCTGCTGTCCGTGACCGCGCCCGCCCGGATTCCCGCGCCGGGGGCCGCGTCGCGGGTCGGCCCGGGAGCGCGGGCGATTCCGCTCCGGGCCCGACCCGATGCTCGGATCACGGCCCGGAACAGCCCGCCCAATGACCCGTTCCGGGCTCGGATCCGGGCCCCCGCCCGTCTCCGGTGTGCCGCTCCCCCGAGCCCCCGGCCCCCGGGTCACCCGACTCCCCCGGCTCCCTGCGACCCCTCCCCGCAAGGACGCCGGAACGTCAGGTCACCAGGACGGCAGCGCGGTGAGAACCCGGTCCGCCCGCACTCCCGTTGCCCTCCGCCCGCCGCGCCTGCTGCTTCCCGCGTTCCGGTGCCGGCCGGCCCGCCGCGCGCGGCTACCGCCCAACCGCCCGCCCCCGGCCCGCGTTTCACGCCCCCCTGCCGCCGGGAAGTTTACATGTCAGAAGCGTTGACTTACTCCATCCATTGGATTTAGCTTCCCGGACATGTCAGGGCGCCGCCCGCCCTGGCAGCCATGGGGGTGTCCCACGCGGGCAGCCCTGGCGTTCCCGCATCCCGTACCTGACCTGCCCTCGGTCCATCCCGGCGGCGGGCCCCGTCGGGTACACCCCCGGAGGTTGAGCGTGCGCACGAGATTCACCGTCGCGACCGGCATCGCCGTCATCACCACCGTGCTGGCCGCGACCGTGTCAGGTTGCGGTTCCGGTTCCGGAAGCTCCGGCAAGACGATCAAGGTCGTCTACCAGAAACAGCTGAACAGCAGTAATACGGTGCAACCGGACTTCCTGGCCGCCCAGGTCAAGGAGTTCGAGAAGGCGAACCCCGGCACCACCGTCAAGCTCGTGCCCGTCACCGCCAGCGAGAACGACTACTACACCAAGATCCAGCTGATGATGCGCTCCCCCGTGACCGCGCCGGACCTGGTCTACGAGGACACCGCGACCATCAACTCCGACGTGGCGAGCGGGTACTTGAAGCCACTGGACAGCTACCTGTCCACGTGGAAGGACTGGAGCCGGTACGCCACCGCGTCGAAGGCCGCGATGAAGTACGCCAAGGACGGCAAGACCTACGGCGTTCCGGACAATACCGACACCCGCGGGATCTGGTACAACAAGACGCTGCTCAAGCAGGCCGGGATAGCGCTGCCCTGGCAGCCGAAGACCTGGGCCGACGTGCTCGCGGCGGCCAACGCGATCAAGGCCAAGGTGCCCGGCGTCACCCCGCTGAACGTGTACACCGGCACCGCCGGCGGCGAGCAGTCCTCCATGCAGGGCTTCGAGATGCTGCTGTACGGCACGGCGGCCGGCGGCGACTCCCTCTACAACGCGGCGCAGCAGAAGTGGGTGGTGGGCAGCCCCGGCTTCAAGGACGCGCTCAACTTCCTGCACACCGTCTACAGCCAGGGCCTCGGCCCGAAGGTGCAGACGGCACTCGGCGTCAACATCGGCGCCCAGGTGGGCACGGAGATGATCCCGCAGGGCAAGCTCGCCATCGACCTCGACGGCTCGTGGATGCCCAACAACTGGATCCGCACCGGGCCCAAGCCGTGGCCCCAGTGGGAGACGACGATGGGCGAGGCCGCGATGCCCACCCAGAACGGGCAGGACAAGGGCAAGGTCAGCATGTCCGGCGGCTGGGCCTGGTCGATCCCGGCCAAGGCGAAGAACACCGACCTGGCCTGGAAGTTCCTCCAGTCGCTGGAGACCGAGACCGCCTCGGCGCAGTGGAACAACGTCAACGCGACCATCCCCACCCGGCAGGACGTCGCGGCCGACCCCACCTACCTCAAGGCGCTGCCCACCAACCAGTTCTTCAGCGGGCTGGTCGCCGACACCTACTACCGGCCGGGAGTGCCTGCCTACACCCAGGTCTCCAGCGCCATCCAGAAGGCCATGGAGTCGGTGACGACCGGTCAGGCGAGCGTCGACAAGGCGGCAAGTACGTTCGATAACGATGTCAAGTCCGCCGTCGGTGCGGACAACACGATGCAGGGCACGCAGTGACCTCGTCCGTCGCTCCCGCCGCCGGCCGCAGGGGGGCCGGCGGCGGCAAGGCCGAGCGGACACCCCTGCCGGCCTCGCTGGCCGCCCTGCTGCGCGGCCTGCCGCTGCTGCCCGCGGTGGTGCTGCTGGCGGTGTTCCTCGCCGGGCCGATCGGCTACTGCATCTACTACGCCTTCACGGACATGCAGCTCACCGGCGCGTCCGGCACCCACTTCACCGGGCTGCACAACTTCACCCGGGCGTTCGGGGACTCCGACTTCACCAACGCGGTCGAGCTGACGCTGCTGTTCGTGGTCGGCTCCGCGGTGATCGGGCAGAACACCCTCGGGCTCGCGCTGGCCGTGCTGATGGAGAAGGCGTCCAAGCCGGTGCGGTCGCTCACCAGCACCGTGGTGATCTCCGCGTGGGTACTGCCCGAAGTGGTCGCCGGGTACCTGATGTACGCGTTCTTCTACCAGGAGGGCTCGCTCAACGCGATCCTGCACTTCCTGCACCTGCCGCAGCAGAACTGGCTGTACACGCTGCCGATCCTGGCGGTGTGCCTCGCCAACGTGTGGCGCGGCACGGCCTTTTCGATGCTGGTGTTCTCCGCGGCGCTCAGCGACGTGCCGCGCGAGCTGGTCGAGGCGGCGGAGGTCGACGGCGCGAACGCGTGGCAGCGGCTGTGGCGGGTGACGCTGCCGGTGATCCGGCGGTCGATCCTGACCAACCTGATGCTGATCACGCTGCAGACGCTGTCGGTGTTCGGCCTGATCTACACCATGACCCGGGGCGGCCCGGGCAACAAGACCGAGACGCTGCCGATCTTCATGTACCAGCAGGCCTTCCAGAACAGCCTGATCGGGTACGGGACGGCGATCGCCCTCGTGCTGCTGGTGGTCGGCGCGCTGTTCTCGGTGGTGTACATCCGGCTGCTGAAGGTGGAGGACGCGTGAGCGGCGCGCCGCCCGTGCGGGGAACGACCAGGAGACCGACCATGATCAGGGAGTACTGATGGCCGTGACCGACAGTCCGCGGATGGCGGCGGCCAGGCCGGCGGCGTCCCGCGACCGCACCGGCCGCTCCCGGCGGAGCCGGGTGCGGGCCAGCCGGGGCACCATCAACGTCGTCCTGCTGCTGTTCTCCGTGCTCTACCTGGTGCCGCTGCTGTGGATGGTGCTGGCCTCGTTCAACGCGCACGCCTCCTTCAAGCTGAACGTGCCGTCCCCGACCACCGCCAACTTCCACCACGTGCTCACCTACGACACGACCTTCCGGCCGATGCTCAACGGCCTGCTGCTGTGCGGCGGCGGCACCCTGGTCTGCGTGGTGTGCTCGATCCTGGCCGCGTACCCGCTCTCGCGGTTCCGCTCGCGGCTGCGCCGGCCGTTCCTCTACACCATCCTGTTCACCACCGGGCTGCCGATCACCGCGGTGATGATCCCGGTCTACAGCATGTTCGTGCAGGTCAACCTGATCGACTCGATGCCGGCCACGACGCTCTTCCTGGCCGCGTCCGCGCTGCCGTTCGGGATCTGGCTGATGAAGAACTTCATGGACGGCGTGCCCGTGGTGCTGGAGGAGGCGGCCCGGATCGACGGCGCCAACTCCATGCAGGTGCTGTGGCGGATCGTGCTGCCGCTGATGTGGCCGGGCGTGATCGTCGTGACGATCTTCACCTTCATCAGCATGTGGGGGAACTTCTTCGTCCCCTTCATCCTGCTGCTGTCGCCGGAGAAGCTGCCCGCCTCGGTGAGCGTCTTCAACTTCCTCAGCGCGCACGACCAGACGCAGTACGGGCAGCTCTCCGCGTTCTCGATCCTCTACTCGATCCCCGTGGTGATGCTCTACCTGATCCTCGCCCGCCGGCTGGGTGGCGGCTTCGCCCTGGGCGGCGCGCTGAAGGGCTGACGCCCGTCCCTGCCCACCCGCACCCACCCGCAGCCACGCGAACCCACGCGAACCCGTACCCCGCCCGGTCGACCCCGGGCGCCCACCGACAGGGAGGGCCCCTTCCCCATGCACAGCGACCCCGCCAGCACGGAGGAGCGGCTGCAACGCGTGCTCGACCAGCGACTGCGCCCCGCCGTCCACGCCCGGACGCTGCCCCTCACCGTCGAGGTCTGGCACGTGGCGGGCGAACCGGTGCCGGTCAGTGCCGGGCTGGCAGCGGAGTACAGCCCGGCGCGGGTGGGTGACCGGTGGGGGCCGGCGTGGTCGACGAGCTGGTTCAGGCTCAGCGGCCGGGTGCCGGAGGAGTGGGCCGGGCTGGCGGTGGAGGCGGTCGTGGACCTGGGCTTCGGCACGACCGAGCCCGGCTTCTCGGCGGAGGGCCTGGCCTACCGGGCGGACGGCTCCGCGGTGAAGGCGCTCAACCCGCGCAACACCCACCTGCCGGTGGCCGCCCCCGCCCGCGGCGGCGAGGAGGTGCGGTTCTACGTCGAGGCCGCGGCGAACCCCGTGGTGATGCACACCGGCCCGGACCAGCTGACCTTCGGGGTCACGTCCGCGGGCGACCGGGCCGGCTGGCTGGACGACGGCGGTGGCCATGACGGCGCCGACGACGCAGACCGTGGCGGTACGGGCGCCGCCGACCGCACGCCGGCCGGCGAGCCGCTGTACCGGCTGCGCCGGCTGGACCTCGCGGTGTTCGACGCGGGGGTCTTCGAGCTGGTCCAGGACCTGGACGTGCTCGGGGAGTTGATGCGGGAGCTGCCGGAGCAGTCCACCCGGCGCTGGCAGATCCTGCGGGCGGTGGAGGACGCACTGGACCTGGTCGACCTGCAGGACGTCGGCGGCACCGCGGCCGCCGCGCGCAAGGCGCTCATCCCCGCGCTGGCCGCGCCGGCCAGTACCGGCGCGCACCGGATCTCGGCGGTCGGCCACGCGCACATCGACTCGGCCTGGCTGTGGCCGCTGCGCGAGACGGTGCGCAAGGTCGCGCGCACTGTCTCCAACGTCACCGAACTGATGGACTCGCACCCGGAGTTCCGGTTCGTGATGAGCCAGGCGCAGCAGCTGGCGTGGCTGAAGGAGCACCGCCCGGAGGTGTACGCGCGAGCGCAGGAGAAGGCGAAGACGGGGCAGTTCCTGCCGACCGGCAGCCTGTGGGTGGAGCCGGACACCAACATCACCGGCGGCGAGTCGCTGGTACGGCAGTTCGTGCACGGCAAGCGGTTCTACCTCGAGGAGTTCGGGGTCGAGACCGAGGACATGTGGCTGCCGGACACCTTCGGCTACAACGCGGCGCTGCCCCAGCTGATGAAGCTGGCCGGGGTGCGCTGGTTCCTCACCCAGAAGATCTCCTGGAACACCACCAACGCCTTCCCGCACCACTCGTTCTTCTGGGAGGGCATCGACGGCACCCGGATCTTCAGCCACTTCCCGCCGGTCGACTCGTACAACAGCGGGCTGACCGGGGCCGAGGTCGCGCATGCGGAGCGCAACTTCCGGGACAAGGCGCGCACCCACCGCTCGCTGGTGCCGTTCGGCTACGGGGACGGCGGCGGCGGTCCCACCCGGGAGATGCTGGCCCGGGCCGCGCGGCTGGCCAGCCTGGAGGGGTCGCCGCGGGTGAGCGTGGAGGGGCCGGCGGAGTTCTTCCCGAAGGCGCTGGCGGAGTACCCCGACGCCCCGGTGTGGGTGGGCGAGCTGTACCTGGAGTTCCACCGCGGCACCCTGACCAGCCAGCTCGCCACCAAGCAGGGCAACCGGCGCTGTGAACACCTGCTGGCCGAGGCCGAGTTGTGGTCGGCGACGGCGGCGCTGCGGACCGGGGCGCCCTACCCGTACGACGCGCTGGACCGGTTGTGGAAGACGGTGCTGCTGCACCAGTTCCACGACATCCTGCCGGGCACCTCGATCGCGTGGGTGCACCGGGAGGCGGAGCGGACGCACGCGGAGGTGGCGCGCGAGCTGGAGGGACTGGTCGGCTCCGCGCAGCGGGCGCTGGCCGGGGCGGGCGAGGGCGCGGATGGGGGCGAGGTCGTCTTCAACGCGGCGCCGCACGCGCGTGACGGCGTACCGGCGATGGGCGGCGCACCCCGCGGGAGCGCGGCGGGTACGGTGCGGCCGGTGCGGTCGGACGACGGCTTCGTCCTCGACAACGGTCTGGTGCGGATCACCGTCGACGGCCGCGGCCTCATCACCTCCGCGTACGACCTCGACGCGGACCGCGAGGCGCTGCCGCCCGGATCCGCCGCGAACCTGCTGCAGTTGCACCAGGACTTCCCGAACCGGTGGGACGCCTGGGACCTCGACTCCTTCTACCGCAACACCGTGCGCGACCTGACCGCGGCCGACTCGGTCACCGCCTTCGAGGGCGACCCGAAGGGCGGGTCCGGGTCCGGGACCGGCGGCGGGGTGCGGGTGGTCCGCAGCTTCGGCGACTCCCGGGTGGAGCAAGTGCTGACGCTGCGCGAGCGGAGCCGGCAGGTCGACATCGACACCGTGGTCGACTGGCACGAGCGGGAGAAGCTGCTCAAGGCGGCCTTCCCGCTGGACGTACGGGCCGCGCACTCCACCGCGGAGATCCCGTTCGGCCACGTCCAGCGGCCCACCCACGGCAATACCAGCTGGGACGCGGCCAAATTCGAGGTGTGCGCGCACCGCTACCTGCACGTCGGCGAGCCCGACTGGGGTGCCGCGCTGGTCAACGACTCCACCTACGGCCACGACATCAGCCGCGACGTGCGGGCGGACGGCGGCACCACGACCACGGTCCGGCTGTCGCTGCTGCGCTCGGCCCGCTTCCCCGACCCGCAGCAGGACCAGGGCCGGCACCGGCTGCGCTACGCCCTGGTGCTCGGCGCGCAGGTCCCCGACGCGATCCGGGCGGGCTACCGGATGAACCTTCCGGAGCGCGCGGTGCCGGGCTCCGCCACCGTCGCCCCGCTGGTGACCGTGGACCACGCGGGCGTGGTGGTGACCGCGGTCAAGCTCGCCGACGACCGGTCGGGCGACGTGGTGGTGCGCCTGCACGAGGCGCACGGCCGCAGGGCGCGGGCCGCGCTCGCGGCGTCCTTCGACGTCGCCTCCGTGGCGGTCACCGACCTGCTGGAGCGGGAGGCGGCGGAGCTCGGCAGCTGCACGGCGGAGGGCTCCGAAGTACAGCTGGCGTTGCGGCCGTTCCAGATCATGACGCTGCGGCTGGCTCCCGCGCGGCCGTAGCCGCAGGGTCGTCGGCGGGGGCCGCGCCCCGCCCGGCCGGGACGCCCCCGCCTCAGCGTCCCGGCGCCCGCGCGCCGCTCTCGCCCGAGGCGCGGACCAGGAAGCGGGTGAGCAGCACCACCGAGCGGGGCGCCGAACTGTCGCCGCCGATACGGGAGAAGAGCACGTTGGCCGCGGTGCCGCCGAGCGCCACCGGGTCCTGGCTGACCACCGTCAGCGGGGGGTCGAGGCGTTCGGCGAGCGGCAGGTCGTCGAAGCCGACCAGGGCCAGCGGCGCCGTGCGGTCGGCGGCGTCGAGCGCTCCGAGGGTGATCAGGTCGTTGCTGGTGAACAGCGCGGTGGGCGGGTCGGGCAGCTCCCGCAGCGAGCCGATGGCCGCGCCGGCCGACTCCCGCGTGCGCAGCCCGTGCCGTACCAGGTCCTCGTCGACCGGCACCCCGTGGGCGGCGAGCGCGTCGCGGTAGCCGCTGAACCGCTCGGCCTGGGTCCATATGTCGAAGCGGTCGCCGAGGTAGGCGATCCGGGTGTGGCCGTGCCCCAGCAGGTGGGTGACCGCGCGCTGGGCGCCGGCCCGGTTGTCGACGGTGACGGTGTCGACGTCCAGGCCCTTGCCCGGGCGGTCCACGCACACCACCCGGGTGCCGGCGGCCATCGGCTGCTTGAGGAAGCCGTGGCCGCCGTTGGTGGGCACCAGGATGAGGCCGTCGACCTGGCGGGCGGTGAACGCGGCGATCACCTCGCGCTCGCGGCGCGGCTCGTCGTTGGTGCTCCCGACGAGCACGACGTAGCCGCGCCGGTGCGCCTCGTCCTCGACCGAGCGGGCCATCAGGGCGTAGAAGGGGTTGGCGAGGTCGTCGACGACCAGCCCGATGGTGGAGGTGCCGAGGTTCTTCTGCCGCAGGTGGCGGGCGTTGTCGTTGCGCTGGTAGCCGAGCTTGCGGACGGCCTGCTCGACCCGGGCAGCGGTGGACGGCGCCACTCCGGGCTCGCCGGAGACGACACGGGAGACCGTCATCGGGCTCACTCCGGCGGCACGGGCCACGTCCTTCATCGTCGGGCGCTTCACGGGTCTCCTCATCGGACGCTCCCGGGCGCGCGGGCCCTGGCCCGGGGCCGGCGGTGGTGGCGCGGGCAGCGGTTCCTGCCCGACGCGCCATCATGACAGGGCACTTCCGCGGGCCGATCGGCTCCCCCCGCGCCGGGGCGCCCCGCTGGGGGACGTCCCGGCCGGACGGCGCCGCCGTACCGGACGTCCGGTCAGCAGGCGTCCTTGTAGAGGTACTTGCCGACCGACGCCGAGTCCAGGTTGGCCTTGGTGATGGCGACCATGTCGGTGCCGATGGACGCGGTCACCTTCTTCTTGTCGATGGCGGCGAGCGCCTGGTCGACGCCCTCGGTGCCGATCCTCGCCGGGTCCTGCGCGACCAGCACGTCCAGGGTGCCCGTCTTCAGGGAGGTCACCTCGTCCGGCTCGGCGTCGAACGCCGCGACCTTGACCTTGCCCTGCTTGCCCGCGGCCTGCAGCCCGGTGGAGATGCCCTGCGCGGTGTTGGTGTTGCCCGCGAAGACGCCGCCGAGGTCGGGGTGCGCGGCGAGCGTGGACTGGATCTGCGAGGCGGCGGTGGCCGGCAGGTCGTTGTCGTAGAGCACCGGCAGCAGGGTGATGTTCGGATGGTTGGCCTTCATCTCCTCGTCGAAGCCCTTGGTGCGCTCATCGGTGGTGGACACCCCCGGTTTGACGCTGATCACGATCGCGGAGCCCTTGTCGCCCATCAGCTTCGCCAGCGCCTTCGCGGCGGCGCGACCGCCGGCCACGTTGTCCGAGGAGATCCGGGACACCCCGATCGACGCGTCGCTGACGGTGGTGTCGACCAGCACGATCTTGGTGCCGGCGTTCTGCATCTGGTTCAGCGACGGGGTCAGGGCGGCGGTGTCCACCGGCGAGATGAGCAGGCCGGAGGGGTGCTTGGCGGCGACCGAGTCGATGATCGGGCGCTGCACGGCCACGTCCCACTGCGCCGACCCGTTGACGGTCAGCTTCACGCCGCGCTTCTTCGCCTCCTGCTGGGCGGCGCAGGCCATCGTGATGTAGAACGGGTCGCTCTTGACCCCGGTGATCATCTCCAGCGACTTGCTGCCCGAGCCGGAGGACCCGCCGCCGCAGGCCGCGGTGGTCGCGGCCACGAGGGCGAGGACCGCGCAGGTCCCCACGAGGGTCGTGGGTCTGCTGATGTGCCGCATGGTGGACCTCTTTCTGTGCGTGGGCGAGGGTGGTCGTGCCGAGGGACTCCGAGGGTGGGCGCGTGCGGGTACGGGGGTGTTCGCGAGGTGTGCGGAAGGGTTCTCGCGGGAGGGGTGAACGGTTGGCCTTCGGACTGACGGTCGGTCAGGCGCGTTCGCGGCCGCGCCGGCGGAACTGGTCGAGGTAGACCGCGGCGACCAGCACTACTCCGATCGCGACGTCCTGCCAGTACTGCTGGACGCCCATGATGATCAGCCCGGTGCTCAGCACGGCCGGGATGAAGACGCCGATCAGGGTGCCCAGGACGCTGCCGCGCCCGCCGAAGAGGCTGGCGCCGCCGAGCACGACCGCGGTGATCACGGTGAGGTTGTCGGTGGCGTGCCCGGCGATGGAGGTGGTGCCGAAGTAGGCCAGCCACATCACGCTGCCGAGCCCGGAGAGCAGTCCGACCAGGGCGTAGACCTTGACCAGGTGCCGGTCGACGTTGATGCCGACGCGGCGGGCGGCCTCCGGGTTGGAGCCGATGGCGTACGTGTAGCGGCCGAAGCGGGTGAAGGCGAGCACCAGGCCGAAGACGAGCGTGGTGGCGAAGGCGATCACCACGAGCCAGGGGATCTGGCCGAAGAGCTTGCCGAAGCCGATGGCGTGCTGGAGGTGGTTGGACACGGCGCCGGTGGGGTCCTGGCCGCCGGTGATGATCTCGGCGATGCCGAGTGCGGCGCCGAACCCGCCGAGGGTGACGATCAGCGGCGGCACCTTCGCCTTGGCCACCAGCCAGCCCTGCATCGCGCCCCACACCAGGCCGGTGACGAGGGCGATCACGGTGCTCACCGCGATGGTGCCCCATCCGGCCTTCGCGCCACCGTGGTGGATGGTGTACTCCGCCGAGAGCACCGCGGACAGCACCAGCACGGAGCCGACCGACAGGTCGATGCCGGCCACGATGATCACGTAGGTCATCCCGACCGCGAGCACCAGGTAGATCGCCGCGTTGGTGGCGATCTGGGTGACGTCGTAACTCGTCAGGAAGGTGCTGGGGCGGGCCGCGGTGAAGAACACCACCAGCAGGACCAGAACGCCGAAGGTCCACACCTCGTTGACGTCGGCCAGCCGCCGCAGCCACGGCGGTATGCTCCGGCCGCGCGGCCCGCCGGTGGCGGCCGCGGGGTCGTCCTTGACGGGGGTGTCCGCGCTCATGCCGCGCCCTCCTTCCCCGCCGCGTCCAGCGCGCCGGTCATCGCCCCGACCAACTCCTCCACGGTGGTGTCCGCGGCGGTCAGCCGGGCCACCCGGCTGCCCAGCCGCAGCACCTCCACCCGGTCGGCCACGGACAGGACTTCGGGCATGTTGTGGCTGATCAGGACCACGGCGATGCCCCGGTCCCTGACCCGCTTGATGGTGTCCAGCACCCGGCCGCGCTGCACCACGCCCAGCGCGGCGGTCGGCTCGTCCATGAAGATGATCCGGTTGGCGAAGACCACGGCGCGGGCGACGGCCACGGACTGCTTCTGGCCGCCGGACAGTGCGGCCACCGGGACGCCCACGTCCCGCAGGTCGACGCCGAGTTCGCGGAACGCGGCGACCGCCGAGCGGCGCATCGCGGCCCGGTCCAGCACCCCGAGCCGGCCCAGCAGGCCGCCGCGGTACAGCTCGCGGCCGAGGTGCAGGTTGGCGGCCGCGTCCAGGTCCTGCGCGAGCGCGAGGTCCTGGTAGACCGTCTCGATGCCGTACTTCCGGGCGTCCAGTGGGCTGCCGAGCTGCACCGGCTTCCCGTCCACCAGCACCTCGCCCTCGTCCGGCCGGATGGTGCCGGAGAGGGTCTTCACGAGCGTGCTCTTGCCGGCGCCGTTGTCACCGATCAGCGCGACGACCTCGCCGGGGTACGCGGTGAAGTCCGCGCCCTGGAGCGCGTGGACGTGCCCATAGCGCTTCGTCACCTTTCTCGCTTCGAGCAGAGGGTCTGTCATCGGGGGACTGCCTCCACGCCCTTGGTAACGTTCTCAGAGTTTCCGCAGAGTGTGGGCGCGCCCTGACGAGGTGTCAAGAGATCGCGCACGAAGCGGAATACGCGCTTTCCCCTTGCCCGCCAACGCCTCCACCGCACCCCCGCACGCATCTTGACACCACGCATCCAACCCCCTGACACTGCCCGCTGCTTGGTAACGTTCACGCAACACCGCGGTTCATCGGGCACGGCTCATCGGGACGGGTCACGTGGCGGAAGGGTGCCGGGCAGCGGCGACCCGGGGGTCAGGGACCTGCGCGACGATCAGACGAGCTTCCGACTGTCCGGTCCTTCACCCGAGACGTCGACCGCTCCCGCGGGTGGTCCGTCGGAGATGGGGGCGGGAGGGGGTGGGGAGCCAGGTGAGGGTGAGGCCAGCGCCGTCGGGGAGGGCGTGCCAGCGGGCGGCGAAGTCGTCCAGCCGGGCGAGGATCCGCGCCACGAGGGGGGACTCGCGCAGGCCGGGCTGGGTGGCCTCCATCTCGGCGACCCAGTGCGGGAGTTCGGCGACGAGTCCCGCGCGCAGTTCCCACAGCGGAAGGCAGTAGGACGCGAGGTTTTCGGAGCGGGCCATGTCGGCGTGCTCGGCCGCGGTCGGCGAGCGCTTCGCCTCACGACGGGCCTGGCGCCGTTTGAGCGCCGGGTCGGCGGGCCAGAACAGGTTGTTCCACCCGGCGGCGATCCGGCCGAAGACGCCCCCGGACAGTCCCGCCTCGGCCTCGACCAGGAAGTGCACGGCGTCGTGCGGCAGATGGTCGTGGTATCCCGGGCCCTGCCGCGGCGCCAGCTCCGGGCCGTGCTCGCGGACCACCGCCATCCGGTACCGCCGCCCGCCGAGCTTCGTGAACGTCACGTCCATACCGGCCACGCTACGACCGCGCCCGCACGCTCCGCACCGGCTTTTCCGCTGCCCGCCGCCTGCGCCGCGCCCGAGCCGACAACGCACCGGCCGCTCGCCGACCGCAGGCCCCCCACACCGCGGACCTGCGGGAACACCTCCCACCTTCGCCGACAACCGTCGGTTGTCGAGCGGGACCGATGGCTGTTGGACGGGGGTCGGGGCGTGCCGCTTTGCTGGTCGTACGCCCGCCGGACACGAGGTCGGCGGGCGACGGATCGGCAGAGGAGGCAGCGACATGAAGGCGCTCGTCGCAACGGGGGACGCACAGCGGTCCGTGGTCGTCGAGGAGGTGCCCGAGCCGCGGCCGGGCCCGGACGTAGCCCTGGTGCGGGTGGCCGCGTTCTCGGTCAACCGCGGGGAGACCTTCCAGCTGGAGCGGCCCAGGGCGGGGTGGCGGCCCGGCAAGGACGTCGCCGGGGTGGTGGTGCGGGCGGCGCGGGACGGCTCGGGTCCGGGCGCCGGCACCCGGGTGGTCGGGCACCCGCCGCAGGCGGGGTGGGCGGAGCTGGCGGCGGTGCCGACCGCGTCGCTCGCCGCGCTTCCGGAGCCGGTGACCGCGACGACGGCGGCGGCCCTCCCGCTGGCCGGGCTGACCGCGCTGCGGCTGGTCCGCACCGCCGGGCCGCTGGTCGGGCGGCGGTTGCTGCTGACCGGCGCGTCGGGCGGGGTCGGCCACTACGTGGTGGAGCTGGCCGCGGCGGCCGGCGCCCGGGTCACTGCCGTCACCGGCTCCGCCGAGCGCGGGCGGCGCCTGCTGGAGCTGGGTGCGCGGGAGATCGTGCACGAAGTGGCGGACGCGGAGGGGCCGTTCGACCTGGTGCTGGAGTCCGTCGGCGGGAAGAGCCTGCCGACGGCGCTGGCCCGGCTGGCGCCGCGCGGCACGCTGGTCTGGTTCGGCCAGGCCTCCCGCGTCCCGGTCACCCTCGACTTCTTCGACTTCTTCTCCGGGCCGGAGTCGGCGGTGCTGCGGCACTTCCACTACGAGCACTTCGACACGCCGTTCGGCCAGGACCTGGCGACGCTCGTGGACCTGGTCGACCGCGGCCGCCTGCACCCGGAGATCGGCCTGGTCGCCGACTGGGCCGACACGGCCTCGGTGCTGGACCGGCTGCGCGAGCGGCAGGTGCGCGGCAACGCGGTCCTCACCGTCGGCTGACACCCCCGGCGTTCCGGGCCGTTCCCTCCCCTGCTTCCCTACTCCCGCACAGCACTTGCCCCTGAGGAGCACACGATGAGCACCACGAACAGCACGAACACCCGCACCGCCGAGGCCAAGGCCGTCGTCGTCCGCTACGTCGAGGCGGTCCGCGACGGCGACCTCGCGGTCATCCGTGACAGCTTCGCCGAGGACGCGGTCTGGATCTACCCGGGCGAGCTGTCGATCTCGGGCCGCTGGGAGGGCCGCGACCACATCGTCGACGACTTCCTCGGCGGCATGGGCACCCGGCTGAAGGAGGGCGCGCCGCTGGTCATCGAGCTGACCAACGTCGTGGCCGAGGGCGACCAGGTGGTGGCCGAGTGGTCGTCGAAGGGCACCACGGCCGCCGGTGACGCGTACGACAACCGCTGCAGCGGCACCTACACCGTCCGCGACGGCCGGATCGTCGAGGTCCGCGAGTACGCCGACACCCACCACGTGGCGAGGACGCTGCTGGCCGGGGACGCTCCGGCGGCGCGGTGAGGACGGCGGTACGGCCGTGGGGCCCGGGCGCGCGGACAAGACGCGCCCGGGCCCCACGGCTGACCGTGATTCCCATCGACCTGACAGTGCGTCAGGAGGGCAGCTTCCACTGCTGGTTCGCGCCGCCGTTGCAGTCCCACAGCTCGAGCTGGGTGCCGTTGGTGGTGTTGGAGGCGGGATCGTCCAGGCAGCGCCCGCTGGCCGGGTTGTAGAGGGTGCCGATCTGCGGGAGCCACTGCTGGTTGCCGCCACCGTTGCAGTCCCACAGCTCGGTCAGGGTGCCGTTGGCGGTGCCGGCGCCGGTGGCGTCCAGGCACTTGCCGTTGATCCGGACCGTGCTGTCGGACCCCACCGTCCAGTTCTGCGCGCCGGTGCCGTTGCAGTCCCAGATCTGCACCGCGGTGCCGTTGGCGGACGAACCGTTGTCGTCGTCCAGGCACTTGTTGCTGCCCGCGCCGGAGACGATCGGGCCGGTGGGTGTACCGGTGGAGCCGACCGGGGTGACGGTGAGGTTGTCGAACTGGTCGGTCTGGTAGCCGCTGGTGCCCAGGCCGACCATGCCGCTGGCGTACGAGGAGTCGGTGGCCGAGCCGACGGTGGTCCCGTCGACCGCCGCGGTGAGCTGGGTGCCGTTGACGGTCAGCGCGAGGTGGTGCCAGGAGCCGGTGCCGAGCGCGGTGGTGGTGCCGGAGGCCAGCGTGCTCTGGGTGCCGCCGGAGCTGTTCCGCAGGATCGACCAGGCGCCGGTGTTGGAGACCTGGAGGTAGTAGGCGTCGATGTCGGCGGGGTCGAAGCCGCGCTGGTTGCCGACCCGGGCCAGGAGCTGCACCGCGCCGGCCTGCCGGATCAGCGTGTCCGCGGCCACGGTGTAGTTCGCCCATCCCGGCCCGCCGCCGAAGGTGTAGGGGGCGGAGTCGCCGTCCCATTCGATCGGCTTGGTCGCGGCCTGCTGGGTGACGCACTGTCCGGAGCGCCCGCCGGCGCAGCCGGTGACCTCGAAGGCGCCCTGCATCTGGGAGAGGTAGGTGGGCTGCTGGCCGGCGTGGTCGCTGTCGAAGCTGTCGGAGTACGGCAGCGGCTGCGACGTGGCGGCCGGCCCCTGGGCGGTGCTCCTGCCCTGCCCGGTGGTCGTGGTCAGCGTGTAGACGTAGCCGGGCTGGACGGTGAGCGAGTAGGCGCCGCCGGACGGGGTCAGGGTGGACTGCTGGACCAGGTTGTCCCCGGAGGTTGCGCTGTTCACGTTGGTGGCCCACACGTGCACCGCCCCGGTGGACAGCCCGCCGGAGACGTGGACGTTGACGGTCTGCGCCGCGGTGGCGGTGGTGGCCTCGATGACCGTGGAGTAGTCGCTGCCGCTTGCCGACTTCAGCGTGACGTAGCTGCCGTTGGACTCGCTGCCGCCGAGGTAGCCGGAGCCGGCGTCGACGAACTTCCAGCCGGGCGAGGTGAACTGGGTGATCTGGGCGGTGGCCCACAGGTTCTTCCCGACGCTGTAGGCCCCGGAGTAGGGCTGGTTGGCGAGGACCAGTCCGTCGGTGTCGTACGGCAGGTTCGGGTAGACGGCGGCGGCGATCGGCCAGTTGACGTAGGCGGTGAGCTTCCCGTCGATGTAGCCGCGGGTGAAGGAGCGGATCAGGGCGGGGGCGCCGGAGTCGCGGTCCTGGGAGCCGTTCTCGCTGGCCCACAGCGGCTTGCCGGTGCCGACCGCGGTGCTGGTGCTCGGGCACGTGTCGGCGCTGCCGCCGTCACCGCCCGCGCACGGGTAGTGGGCGCCGATGACGGAGACGCTGGCGGCGAACGCGGAGTTGGACGCGACGTCGTTGGCCACCGACCAGTCGCTGTCGGCGCCGACGATCTGGGTGCCGGAGTAGCCGTTGCTGTTCAGGGCGGCGCGCAACTGCTCGTACCAGGCGATGTTGTAGCCCCGCTCGTTCCAGCCGCCGAGGTAGTCGATGGTCAGGCCGTGGGACTTGGCGCAACCGAGCCAGCTGACCAGGTAGTTGACGGTGTCGGTGGACCAGAAGTTGCCGCCGCCGAGGTAGCCGGGAGCGCCCCACGCCAGGCCGTAGAGCTTGATCGCGGGATTGCGGGCCTTGGCCTGCTCCATCAGCCACCACTCGTAGCCGGTGCTGCAGTCGACGGTGCCCGCGGTGTGCTCGTGGCTCGACTCCGAGCCGTCGGTGGAGTTGGTGTCTCCGCCGATCTCGACCTTGAAGATCTGCAGGTCCGCGCCGGAGCCGGGCTTGAAGAGGTAGTCGAGGATCTGCTGCTGCTGGGCGGCCGGGTAGTCGGCCAGCAGCCGGCTGTTGCCGCCACCGCCGCTGATCGCCCCGATGCCGTCGAAGGTGCGGCCGCCGCTGGTGCCGTCGACGGAGATCGTGGTGGTGGTGGCCGCACCGGCCGGGGCCGCGGCCGCACCGAGGCCGAGGGCGGCGAGCACGGCGAGGATGACGGCGGCGACCACCGTCCGGCGTGAGGAGCCGGACAGGGCGTGTCTGCGCATGGGGGGTTCCTTTCGGGTACGGGCGAAAGGGAGCAGAACGGAGCACATCGGCGGAGCACCTGTGGGGAAACGTTCGGATACGTTGCCGAGCTGATCAGAAGTCAGCAGAACCAAGCGCGTGAACATGACACTGCCGCACCCGGGTGAAGTCAAGGGATCCGACCGAAGTGCCGACCGGCCCGGCGGGAACGGGCCAAGTCCGCCCGAGCCGGGGTCTTTACGGCGGCACTTCCGATGCATTACAACGGCAGTCATCCGATGTTAAATGGCGGCGTCACGAGGTACGCGCGTGACGTGCGTCAACTGCGCCCGGGGAACGGCGTATTCATCGGAGCACTAGCCGGAGCGCGGTAGGCGTTCCGGCGGGAACCCGGTCGAGCGTCGTTCAGCCTGGAGGCATCGTGCACGTCATCTCCCGTAGTCGAAGAGCTCCGCTGCGGCGGGCTCTCGCGCTCTGGTCGGCGCTGCTCGCCGCGCTGGCGACCTTCGTCCTGGCCGGCTCCGGCGCGGCGCGGGCGGCCACCGGCGCGGCCCCCGCCGGGACTCCCACCGGCGCCACCACCGCATGGCGGAACGGGGCGTTCCAGCTCGACCCGACCGCGGTGGCGGCCCGCTCCGACATCGTGCTCGGCGCGCCGAACAGCGACCCGACCGCGTCGATGCCGCTGGGCAACGGGTCGCTGGGCGTGGCCGCCTGGGCGGCCGGCGGCTTCACCGCGCAGCTCAACCGCTCCGACACCATGCCGGACCGCAAGTCGCCCGGGCAGCTCACCATCCCCGGCCTGTCCGTGATCTCGCACGCCGCGGACTTCAGCGGGCGGCTCGACCTCACCGACGGCGTACTGCGCGAGTCCGGCGGCGGCATGTCGCTGAAGGCGTGGGTCGCCACCGGCAAGGACGAGCTGGTCGTCGACGTCTCCGGCGCCGACCCGTCGATCGCGCAGACCGCGACGATCAACCTGTGGTCCGGTCGCAAGCCCGTCGCGGCCGTCTCCGGCACCACCGGCACCCTGGCCGAGACGTGGACCGACGGCGGCCCGCCGATCGGCAGCGGCCAGACCTTCGGCTCGCTCGCCGCGATCACCGCGGGCGGCCGCCAGGTCAGCACCACCGTGGCGAGCCCGACCCAGGTCAGGACCACCTTCAAGCCGAAGGCCGACGGCACCTTCCGCGTCGTGGTCGCCTCCCCCGGCTGGAAGGGCGGTGACGCCGCGAAGACCGCGGCGCAGGTGATCGGCCACGACGCGACCGCCGGCGAGACCTCGCTGCTGTCCGCGCAGGACCGCTGGTGGAAGCAGTTCTGGACGCACTCCGGCCTGGTCGAGATGAACTCCGCCGACGGCAGCGCCGCCTACATCGAGAACCTGCGCACGCTGTACCTCTACGAGGAGGCGGCGTCGATGAAGAAGGGCATCTACCCGGGCAGCCAGGCCGGCGAGGCCGACATGTTCGCCTGGGACAAGGACACCCAGACCTGGACCCCCTCGGCGTACTGGCTGTGGAACCTGCGCACCCAGATCGCGGCGAACATGTCCTCGGGCAACTACGCCCTGAACACCCCCGTCTTCGACATGTACGCCGACGACACCCCGCAGATCGAGGCCTGGACGAAGCTCGCCATGGGCGGGCTGCCCGGCTCCTGCGTGCCCGAGACGATGCGCTTCAACGGCAACGGGCTGGACATCCCCACCGGCAACTGCAGCGAGGCCAGCTCGCCGAACTGGAACGCGCTGGACATCTCCAGCGGCCCCGAGGTCGCGCTGTACATGTGGGAGCAGTACCAGGCCACCGGGGACAAGGCCGCGCTGGCGAAGTACTTCCCCTTCATGAAGTCCACCCTCGCCTTCCAGCTGGCGTACCAGAGCGTCGGCAAGGACGGCCTGCTGCACGCGAACGCCAACGCGCACGAGACGCAGTGGGCGGTGCAGGACCCGACCACCGACATCGCGGTCGACCGGACCCTGTTCCCGATCATCACGCAGGCCGCGCAGGTGCTCGGCACCGCGCACACCTCCGACGCGGCGCTCCTGAAGCAGGTCGCCAAGGCCGAGACGGAGATCCCGCCGTACCCGCGCACCGACCAGGCCACCCGCACCCAGCTGCTCAACCCGGACTACACGCAGGCCGAGACGCAGGCCGCGGACGCCACCGGGACCGACATGATCGCGATCTCGTACGAGCCGGCCGCCCAGCGCCGCAACGGCGAGAACATCGAACTGGAACCGCTGTGGCCGTGGAACACGGTCAGCGACCAGGACAGCAACCTCTTCTCGCTGGAGCAGCGTTCCTACGACCACCGGCCCAACAAGGGCGGTAACGACTGGTCGATGGACGCGATCGACGCGGCCCGGCTGCAGGACCCGGCCGAGGTGCGCGCCGACCTCGTCTCGATCACCGAAGGCCACCAGGTCTACCCGAACGGCTTCGCCGACCTCGGCAACACCGTGGGCTACCAGCCCTACATCGAGCAGGAGTCGGGCGTGGCCACCGCGGTCGGCGAGGCGCTCGCGCAGGACTACGACGGCATCGTCCGCTTCGCACCGGCCTGGCCGAGCGACTGGGACGGCAGCGGCAGCGTCTACGTCCAGCACAATGACAAGGTCGACGTGCAGGTGCAGGGCGGCAAGCTGGTCACCGCCGCGATCGAGGCGGGCAGCACCGGCACCCTGAAGGTGAAGAACCCCTGGCCCGGACAGCGGGTCGAGGTGGTGGACGGCCGCAGCGGCCGCACCGTGGTCGCCCCCGGCACCGCGGACCTGATCAACGTGCCGGTCCGCAAGGGCGGTTCGTACCTCGTCCAGCAGGTCGCCGCGCCCACCAAGGCCCTGCCGTACGCGCCGGTCACCGGCAGCGCCCCGACGGCCGCACGCCACCTCGGCGGCGTACGCATCGGCCTCGACGCGACCGCGCAGTCCGGTACCTCCACGGTCGGCACGGTGCTCGGCGGCACCAACACCGACGACGGCCTCACCCAGCTCGACTACGCCGGCTCCACCGGCGCCACCACGCAGGCCGCCACCGTGGCCGGCCTGACCGCGCGCACCACCGGCACCGGGACCGGCGGCGCGGGCAGCGACCTGTACTTCGGCATCGGCGACGACACCGCCGCCACCGGCGACTACGACGCGAAGGTGACCGTCTCCTACTACGACTCCGGCACCGGCACCCTCGCGCTGCAGTACGACGCGGGACCCGGCCACCCCTACCAGCAGGCGGCGACCACCGTCGCACTGCACGACACGAAGACCTGGAAGACGGCCGAATTCAGCGTGACCGGCGCGTACTTCGGCGGGCTGGAGAACGCCGGCGCCGACCTGCGGCTGCACTCCGCCGACCCGATCACCGTGCACAGCGCGGCGGTTGCCGTGACCGGTGCGTGGGTGCCGGACCGGAAGGCATTCCCGCCCGCCCCCGCCATCACCACCCCGCGCAGCGGGGCGACGGTCAAGCTCGCCGCCGCCATCGCCGGCACGGCCCTCCCCGGCGGCACCGTGACCGTGCACGAGGGCAGCGGTGCGCTGTGCTCGGCCACCGCCGACGACACCGGCGCGTGGAGCTGCGCCCCCGACGGCGGGCTGACCCCCGGGCGGCAGACCGTCACCGCGACGGTCACCGACCCGACCGGGCTCGTCGGTGACGCCTCGGCCGCCGTCGGCTTCGACGCCTCGGACCTGCCGCCCGGCACCGCCGTGGTCGGCACGGTGGTCGGTACGGACAACCACGCCTACGGGATGAGCGAGGACGAGACCCCGTCCGGCGGGTTCGACGGGCCGACCACGGCCGGGACCGTCGCCGGCCTCAGCGCCCGCACCAGCACCGAATCCAACATCTACTTCGACATCGACGACTCGGTGGCCCACGCCGGCTTCTACACGGCGGTGTTCACCGTCTCCTACTACGACCAGGGTTCCGGCTCGTTCAACGTGCAGTACGACGACGGCACCACCAACCCCTACAAGTCGGCGCCGGCCATCTCGCTGACCGGTACGAACACCTGGAAGACCGCGACGGTGACCGTCTCGGACGCCTACTTCGGCGGCCAGCAGCACTCCGCGGCCGACTTCCGGCTGCGCAACGGCGGCGGCCAGGTCACCGTGCACAGCGTCGCGGTGAAGATCAGCGGCGACGGGGTGCCCGACGCCACCGACTTCGCCCCGCCGGTCGCCTTCACCTCCCCCGCCGCGGGCGCGACCGTCGGCTCCACCCCGGCGCTGGCCGGCACGAGCGAGCCGGACGCCGCGGTGACGGTCACCGAGGGCTCCGCCCCGGTCTGCACCGCCACCGCGGCCGACGACGGCACCTGGACCTGCACCCCGGCCCAGGCCCTCGCGGCGGGCGCGCACACCCTGACGGCGAGCGCGCAGGACCCGACGGGCACGCCGGCGCAGCAGGACACGCTGGCGGTCACCGTGCAGTGAGGAGCCGCGGTCACCGTGCGGCGGGCGGCGGCCCGCCGCACGGTGACCGCGCCGGCCGCAGGGCCGGAGAAAGACGCGAGCGGTGCCGGTCGGATCCCGACCGGCACCGCTCGTGCGTCCCGCGACTCCGGTCGCCGGGCTCCGCTACCAGGCGGAGTGGGCCGCTTCCTCGTCGGCGAAGCGCCAGGTCAGGGTGGGCAGGCCGTTGCGGTCCCACTCGTAGTGCTCGACGAGCGTGGTGCGCTCGTCGAAGATCCGGCTGACCGCGAGCACGCCGTTGGGGTGCCAGTCCTTGAACTCGCCCACGACCTGTCCCATCCGCAGCGAGCCCTTCGAGCGGAGCGTGCCGTCGGGGTACCACTCGATGGTCGGCCCGTCCGGCACCCCGTCGCGGTAGGTGCTCAGCGCGACCCGGGCGTCCCCGGCGAACTCCTCCACCTCTCCGGTGAACAACTCGTCCCGATACACGACGCGCAGGTCCTCGTCCTTGCCGACGTCCGGATCGTCGAAGTTGATGCGCTGCACCGGCCTCACTCCTGTCCCAGTCCCCTTTGTGCCGTTCCGCCCCCGCGGTCCCCCGCGGGAGTGCGGTCCCCGTCGCCCTCACCGGGCCGACGACCGTACCGGACCTGCCTGTGCACCCCAGTATGGCCGTCCCGGGCCCTCCCGAACGACGCCCGTGCGGCCGAATCGCCCGACAGGCCCCGTCCGCCCGGATCATCACCCCGGGGAGTCCGCGGGAGCCGGGCCCGGCTCCCGCCCGGCCCGGCCCGTCACCGGCCGTACCGGGCCGTTCACCCCTCCTTGGCGGGCGAGGTCCGCGCCAGCCAGGACGCCGCCTCGTCGGAGCCGAGCGGCCCTTCGAGCACCAGCTCGCCCGGCATCTGGGAGAAGAGCCGGCCCGCCGGCCAGGCGCGCTCGTAGGGCGGGGGGTCGAGCACGAGCAGCCGGACCCCGTCGACGACGGGGATGTCCGCGGGGATGCCCTCGTTCCAGATCCAGGTGCCGTCGGGGGCGACGAGGTTGAACGAGCCGGTGGTGTCGGTGTCGCCCGTCGCCGAGCGGCACACGGCCACGGCCTGCTCGCTCGGCGCGACCCCTGGGACGTGGCCGCCCCCGACCAGCTCGCCGGCCAGCAGGGTGTGCAGCTGGAAGTTGTCGCCGAGGCCGCTGATCCGCACCCGGTAGCCGGTGCCGGTCTCGCGGTGCAGGACGACCAGCGGCTCGTCGTCGAGGACGGCCAGCATGTAGCGCAGGTACTTCAGCCCGCCGCCGGTGGCATCGCCGACCCGCTCGGCGGCGTCGACGAGGGCGGCGCGGTCGGCGACGGCCAGCCGTACCGCCTTGTGGTTGAGCACCGCGACCGCGGCCATCTCCCATTGCGGGAGGGTCCACCACGCCTCGGTGGCGGGCTGGCCGACCCGGTCGAAGACCTCGTCCTGCGGGTCGGACTTCTCCGGGTCGGGCAGGTCGCCACCGCCGGTGGCCTCCCAGCGGGCCACGAACTCCTCGGCGCCCGCGAGTGCTTCGCCCAGCGCGGCCAGCACCGTGGGCGCGCAGCCGACCGGGTCGGCGCCGCGCTCGACGGCCGCGCCGACCACGACCGCGACCACCGACCGCGGCCCCGCCGGGACTTCGGGCAGCAGGGCGGCCAGCCGGGGCGCGACAGCGGCCAGTTCGGTGTCGTCCGCGCCCTGGAAGGTCTGCTGGAGGAGCGCGAACGCGTCGCCCGACGCCTGGGAGTCACGGGCCCGCACGGCTGCCTCGAAGTCGGCGACGGCGGTGCTGAATGGGGCTTGTCCGGAGTTCACCCGCGCAGCCTATCGGCCGGGTCGGGTACGGGACTTCGCGGTCACGAACTGCGGTCGGGTCCAGGGTCGGTTCTGCGGTCAGGGCTGTGGTCGGGGCTGTGGTCAGGACCGGTCAGGACTGCGCGGCGGCGAAGCGTCCGAGGGCGGCGACCGTCAGGGCCTCCACGCCGGTGCCGAGGGTCGGGTCGATCAGCGGGGCGAACAGCGGGGAGTGGTTGCCGGGGAGCTGGTCGAGGGTGCCCGCGTCGAGCGCCTTCAGTACCGTCGCCGTCTCCAGGCCGCCCCAGAACCAGAAGACCGTGGGCACCTGCGCGGCCGTGCCGAAGCGGCCGACGTCCTCGCTCGCGGTGACCAGCGGCATCGGCAGGATGCGGTCGCTGCCGAAGTGCCCGGCCAGATCCGCGACCACCGCGCGGGTCGCGTCCGGGTCGCTGACCAGGACGGGCGCCGGCCGGTCCCAGGTGATCTCCGGGTCGCGGGTGGCGCCGCCGGCCAGCGCCTCCCCGCGCACGACGCGCTCGACGGCGCTGCGCAGCAGCTGCCTCGTCCGCTCGTCGTACGAGCGCAGGCTGATGCCGAGTTCCGCGGTGTCGGGAATGACGTTCTCCTTGGTGCCGGCCTGCAGCCGCCCCACGGTGACCACCGCCGACTCCTGCGGCGGCACCTCGCGCGCGACGATGCCCTGCAGGCGCAGCACGGTCGCGGCGGCCGTCACCACCGGGTCGACGGTGCTCTCCGGGCGGGATCCGTGGCCGCCCCGGCCGAACAGCCGGACCGTGGCGGAGTCGGCGCCGGCCATCACGACGCCCTCGCGGTAGCCGAGCCAGCCCGCCGGGAGCGGGCCGACGTGCTGGCCGAGCACGATGTCGGGCCGCGGGAAGCGCTCGAACAGCCCGTCCTCGATCATCGCCTCGGCGCCGCGCATCCGCTCCTCGGCGGGCTGGAAGACCACCAGCAGCGTGCCGGACCACTCCGCCCGCGCCCCGGCCAGTACGGTCGCGGCGCCCGCGAGGCACGCGGTGTGCATGTCGTGGCCGCAGGCGTGCATCACCGGCACCTGCTCGCCGTCCTCGCCCTGGGACCGCACCGTGCTCGCGTACGGCAGCCCGGTCTCCTCCCGCACCGGCAGCGCGTCCATGTCCGCCCGCAGCATCACGGTCGGCCCGGCGCCCTTGGCCAGCACCCCCACCACGCCGTGGCCGCCGACGCCGGTCGTGACGTCGTACCCCGCGGCCACCAGGAGCTCCGCCGCCTTGGCCGCGGTCCGCTGCTCCTGGAAGGACAGCTCCGGGTGCGCGTGCAGGTCCTTGTAGAGCTCGGTGAGCCGGGGCAGCAATCCGTCCTGCCAGCCGTCGGGCATGAGCGGCATGGGCTTCCTCCAGGATCGACACGTACGCCTCCCGCGGAGCCTACCCGCCGGTACGGTGCGGGGCGCCGTCCGGCGTGCACGGGTCGGCGGTTCACAGGTACGGCGGTACGCGGGGCCGGTCCGGCGGTTCAGGCCGGCGCGCCGCCCGGGCGCTCCAACCACACCGCCGCCGCCGAGAAGGGCCCCGGCGCGAGCCAGCGCAGCGCGGCCCCGTTGACGCGGGGCGGCGGGCCGTCGGCGAGGGTGGCGGCCGCGGCGAACCGGGCGCCGGGCGGGAGCGGGAGGACGATCGGGGCGGCCGGCGGGTCGGCGAACGCGTGCAGGACCGCGAGCGCCCCGGTGCCGTCGGCGGTCGTCCGCACCAGCGCCTGCCATCCCTCGGGGTTGCGGTACCCGCCGACCGGAGGGCCGTGGCGGCGCCACTCCCCGGTGGCGAGGGCGGGCCGGGCCCGTCCGTAGAGGTCGAGCGCGGTGGCCGCCAACCTCCATTGCTCCTCGTCGAGTTCGAGGAAATCCCCGGACAGGCAGAACCGCCCGAGCAGCCCCGACGCCAGCTTGTAGACCAGCGCGCGGGCGTCGTCGCCGGCCCGTGGCACCGCCCACACCAGCGAACGGGCCCCGGAGACCAGCCGGTTCGTGTCGGCGGCGACGATCGGCAGGTGCGCGCCCTCCATCGCGTCGGAGAAGGACGCCACGTCGCTGACGGACATGCTGGCGGGCTCCAGCCGGTAGCCGCCGGACGCGCAGTTCTCGATCACGACGTCGGGCAGCCGCTCGCGCAGCTTCGCGTAGAAGTCGAGGGTGGCGGCGACCTGTTGGCGCAGCCCCTCGCCGGGGGACTCGGCGCCGTCGCAGCCGGCGCCCAGCGGCTCGTTGTAGTCGATCTTCAGGTAGCCGATGCCGTGGTCGGTGACGAGGGAGGTGATCCGGTCCAGCAGCAGTTGGGCGGTCCGCGGCCGGCGCAGGTCCCAGAAGCGGCGGCGCCCGGCGGTGACGGGGGCGCCGTCGCGGTGCAGCAGGTGCTCGGTGAGGGAGAAGGCGGTGGACTCCTCGTCGCAGGTCTCGGCCTCGACCCACAGGCCGAGCACGAGTCCGTGGTCGCGGACCGCCTTCGCGGTGGCGGCCAGGCCGTCGGGGAAGGCGTCCTGCTTCACCCGGGTCCAGTCGCCGTGTCCTCCGTCGTACCAGCCGGCGTCCGCGACCAGGTACGTGACCGGTGTGCCGGCCAGCCGCTCCGCCATCGCGACCAGCCGGGCGTGCGTGGGGCGGCCCCAGGTGGTGGCGAACTCGTTGGCCACGGCGGGCAGTTCGCGCTCGGTGGCGCGGTCGCGCGGCGCGCGGGCGTCCTGCATGGCCACCAGCCGCCGGAAGCAGCCGTCCACGGCCGTGCGGTCGGGGCGGTCGGAGCGGTCGCGGGGGCCGGGCGGCTCGACGGCGGCGGTGGTGACCCAGACCGGGGGCGCGGTGAACTCCTCGCCGGGCGCGAGGGTCTTGCGCCAGTGCCCGAAGTCGCCGTCGCCGAGGCCGCCGGCCACCGACAGGGCGCCGCCGTGCCGGTACAGCTCGATCTGCCAGGTCCCGGGCCAGCACAGTTGGGCGCCCCACACGGCTCCCGCGGTGCGGTCCTCGATCACCACGGCGGGGGCGAACCCGCGCACCGGCATGGTGCCGAGCTGCCCGAACCGCTCCACGCCGAGCGCCTCCCGGGGCCAGCCCTCCAGGTGCAGGTCGCGCAGGTCCTGGCTGACCAGCCGGCCCTCGCTGGACCAGCCGCTGCGCAGCCGGTGCACGACGGTGTCGGCGGGCACGCCCGCGGCGGGGATGCCGGACAGGCAGAAGCCGCTGAGGAGTTGGAGGGTGACGGGGTCTCCGGTGTCGTTGGCCGCGCTGGTCCCGATCTCGACGCAGGGCTCACCCTCGCGCCAGCGCAGCAGGTGGGTCGCGCGGATCCCGCCGGGGGTGGCGAGTTCGACGGTGGCGGTGACTCCACCATCGTGCTTCTCCCAACTGTGGCCGATCAGAGCGAGATCGCGGGTCGTGGAGCGGTTGCGCAGGGTGGCGCCCTGCGACCAGAGGTCCACCGAGCGGTCCCCGGTGACGGACAGCTGCACCAGCGGTTCCACTCCCGCGTCGGGCGCCGGCTCGCGGGCGGCGCCGGCCGGGAGCAGCACGAACCCGACCGCGCCGGTCGCCTCGTCGTGGTCGTAGCGGGCGGTCATGTCGCCGCAGGGGACGGAGAACAGCTGCACCGTGGCCTCTTCCGGTGTCCGGGGTCGTCGGGGGGAGGGTCGGATGGCGCGGGTGGCCGCGGGCCGCGCCCGGACCCGGGGTTCGGGCGCGGCCCGCGTGTGGTCAGCCGGCGGCGCCCTGCGCGGCGAACCCGATCGTGTCGAGGTTGACGTAGTCCCAGACACCGCCCGACACCGTGTGGTCGTCGTCGGGGTCGATCCGGACGGTGACGGTCGCACCGGCCGGGACGTGCACCGGCACGGTCACCATGGCGTACTCCGTGGGCCGGGTCCGGTCGACGGCGGGCATCCTGACCTGGCCCGCGGCCTTGACCCCGTCGACGTACACGGACAGGTAGACGTCGCCGTCGACCGGGCACTCGTAGCGCAGCATGAGCACCTCGGCGGCCGGGGCGTCCGGGTAGGACACCTCGGGCGGCGTGCCCGCGCCGGCGCGGATCAGCGAGGCGAGCGTCCCTTCCTCCGCCCAGGGGTCGCCGTACGGCCGGGCCCGGGTCCCGGACGGCTGGCTGAAACTGCCGGTGTGTGCGGCGACGACGGCGGTGCCGGGCGGGTACGCCGTCGGGCCGGGCGCGCCGGAGGGATGGAGCGTGCCGGCGCTCACCGGGCGCGGGCGGGGCAGCCGGCCGGACGGGTTCCACAGCCGCTGGAAGCGTGCGGACGCCTCCGGGAAGAGGTACGTGTCGTACAGGTCGTGGTTGCCGTCGCTGGCGTACACGTTGAAGTACACGTTCCAGGCGACGTCGTTGGCGTTCATCCAGTCGAACATCTGCTGCACGAAGTATGCGTTGTCCACGCCACCGTGCCCGACCTTGTCCCACCAGACGCCCCATTCGGGCACCGCCAGCCGCTTGTTCCTGGACGCGGCGAAGGCGGCGATCATGTCGATGCCCCAGTGCGGGTCGGTGCGCAGGTCCTGCCACGCCCGCTCGCGCAGCGCCTCGGTCGGCGGCACGCCCGGGCTGTAGACGTTCCAGTCCTGGTCGTAGATGTCGATGCCGACGAGGTCGACGTAGGCGTCGCCCGGGTAGCAGCGGGTGAGGTCGATGCCCGACTGGCCGGGCACCGGGTTCCAGACCAGCGTGAAGTGCGCGCCGGGCACCGCCCGTACGGTGGTGGCGAACTGGCGGAATGCCGCGGCGAAGTCGGTCTCGCCCGCGGCGACGCCGTTCGGGTCGTTCGCCGGTGACCAGGGGTACCAGTTGCCGTTGAACTCGTGGCCGAAGCGCAGGACCGCGTTGCCCATCCCGGCCCGGACGAGGTTGCCGGCCAGGTCGGCGTAGTGGCTGTTGTAGACGCCGGCGGCGGCCTGCACCAGGTCGCCCTGGCCGTCGGGGAACGGGTAGGCGGCCCACACCATCCGCCGCGCCCACGGTGTGTCCTGCCAGGACGAGAGGCGGCCGGCCCCGGCCAGGGACGCCCAACTGTCCCTGAGCAGGAAGTCCTCGGCGTAGTACACCGGGCTGTTGATCCACTCGGCGAAGTCGCCGATCTGGCCGGGCTGCCGGTCCCAGTGGTAAGCGCCGATCCGGCGGGCGGGCACCGGGTGCGGACCGTGCGGAGCCGGCCCGGCCGGCGGCGCGGCGAGCGCCGGGTGCGCGGAGAGCGCGGAGAGCGCGCCCAGGCCGGCCGTGGCTCCGGCTAGGCCGACGAACCGCCGCCGGCCGGGGCCGGGTGCCGCCGGGTGTGCGTCCGCCGCGGGTCTGCCCCGGCGCGGCGCGGGGTCGCGGTCAGGCACTGGGACCTCCGAACAGGGACAGGAAGGTCGCGGCCGACTGCGGGAACTCGGTGGTGACGGGCTGGCCGTTGCCGCCCGCGCCCGGCGACAACTGGTGGGCCCCGTCGGACGCGTTGACGTCGAAGTACGACGCGTACGGCACGTCGGCGGCCACCATGAAGTCGTACATGTTCTGCACGAACGCGGGGTTGTCCATCCCGCCGTGGGTGTCGGTGCGGTCGCACACGCCCCATTCGGGGATCACCAGGTACTTGCCGTGCGCGTTCGCGAAGGACTGCCAGTACGCCAGTCCGTGGTCGCCGCCGTGGATGTCCTTGTCCCACGCGGTCTGCCGGGCCGCGGCGATCTGCGCGGCCGTCGACCCCGCGGGCCAGGGGTAGCTGCCGGTGACCCAGGACTGGTCGTAGACGTCGACGCCCACGAAGTCGACGTAGGAGTCGCCCGGGTAGAGCTGGTCGGCGGGTTCCTGCTGGTAGCCGATGGTCGGGTTCCAGATGAAGCGGAAGTTCGAGCCGGCCACGCCGCGCATCGAGCCGACGATCGCCTGGAAGAAGATCGGCCAGTGGGCGGTGTCGGAGGAGGCCCGCCAGGTGTACCAGCCGCCGTTGAACTCCCAGCCGACGCGCAGCCAGGCGTTGCCCAGGCCGTTGTCGACGAGGATCCGGGCGAGCGACTGGAAGTAGCCGTCGTAGGCGCCGGCCGCGCCCGCGCTCAGCGAGACGGCCTGCCCCGCGGCGGTGCCCTTGACCGGGCCGCTGAGGTCCCAGGCGCCGGCCAGCATCGGCACCGACAGCACCAGGTTGCGGCCCGCCTGCGCGGCGACCCAGCTGCCCCACGCGGGCATCTGCCAGCTCGGGTCGGCGATGTTGTCCCAGGTGTCGGTGGCCAGGAAGTCCTGTCCCCACACGACGGGGTCACCGACCCAGTCGGCGAACGCGGTGACGTTCGCGGGCCCGGTGGGCGAGCCCCACCGGTAGGCACCCAGGTGCGGGACGCCGGTCCGCGCGGGCTGGGCGACTGCGGACGGGGCGGCCCCGGCGGATGCGCGGGAGCGGGCGGAGGCGGGGCCGGCCGCCACGCCCACGGCGGCGAGGCCCGCGCCCGCGGCCATGCCGAGTGCGGCACGCCGGCTGACCAGGCGGCGGCGCGGGACGGAGGAGGCGGCGTCGGAAGAGGTACGGGAGGAGGTGGGGTCGTCGTTCATCGTGCGGCTCCTTGCGGTGGGGGGCGGCGCGCGGCGGCGTCAGCCCTTGATGGCTCCGGTGAGGACTCCCTTGGTGAAGTAGCGCTGCGCGAAGGGGTAGACGGCGAGGATCGGCACCGTGGCGATGACCACCACGGCCATCTGCACGGTCTGCGAGGGGGGCGCGGCCTGGTGGAGGTCGGTGACCGTCGAGAGCTGGCCGCCTTGCAGGACGTACTCGTTGAGCACCTGCGGCATCGGCCACTTGGTGCTGTCGTTGAGGTAGAGCATCGCGTTGAAGAAGTTGTTCCAGTAGCCGACGGCGTAGAACAGCGCGATCACCGCGATCACCGCGCGGGACAGCGGCAGCACGATCCGCAGCAGGATGCGCAGTTCGCCGGCGCCGTCGATCCGGGCGGACTCCAGGAGTTCGGCCGGGATGTCCATGAAGAAGTTGCGCACCACGACGAGGTTGAAGGCGCTGACCATGCCGGGCAGGATCAACGACCAGTAGGAGTCGACCAGTCCGAGGTTCCTGATCAGCAGGTACTGCGGGATGATGCCCGCGCCGAACAGCATCGTGAGCAGGATCAGGTAGAGGGCGGCCTTGGACCCGGGCACGTCCTTGGTGCGGGACAGCCCGTAGGCGGTGCTCACCGTGAACAGCACCGACAGCACCGTGCCCGCGACGGTCACCCCCACCGACACCAGCAGCGCGCGGGTGACCACGTCCCCGGCGAAGATGCTGCGGTAGGCGTCCAGCGAGAAGGACGTGGGCAGCAGCCCGCCGGAGTTGGCGGCCGCGGGGGTGGCGAAGCTGGACGCGACGACGTACAGGAACGGGTAGAGCATCACCGTCACGATCACCGCGATCACCAGCGCCTTGGCGAACTGGGTGCCGGCGGAGGGCCGTTCGCGCCAGGCCGGGAGTTCGGCCCTGCGGCCGGTCCGGTACACCTCTGCCATCTCTAGAACACCCCTGACGTTCCGAACCGCTTGGCGGTCCTGTTGGCGACGACGACGAGGACGGTGCCGACCACGCCCTTGAAGATCCCGGCGGCGGTGGCCAGGCCCCAGTTCCCGCCGAGCACGCCGTTGTAGTAGACGAAGGTGTCGACCACCTGCGCCGCGTCGTTCCCGACCGCGTTCTGCTGGAGGAGGATCTGCTCGAAGCCGACGGTGAGCACGTCGCCCATCCGCAGGATCAGCAGCAGCGCGATCACGTTGGCGATGCCGGGCAGCGTGATGTGCCAGGTGCGGCGCCACGGTCCGGCGCCGTCGACCACGGCCGCCTCGTACAGGTCGGTGCTGATGTGGGAGATCGCGGCGAAGAAGATGATGGTGCCCCAGCCGGTCTCCTTCCAGATCACCTGCGCGGTGAGCAGCCCCTTGAAGGTGCTCGCGTCGGTCATCAGGTGGGCGGTGCTCATCCCGACGTGCGAGAAGAGCTGGTTGACCCCGCCGGTGTCGCCCAGGACGTTCTGCCAGATCGAGATCACGATCACCCAGCCGATGAAGTGCGGCAGGTAGACGATCGACTGGACGATGCGCTTGATCCGCGGCGAGATCAGGCTGTTGAGCAGCAGCGCGAGCGCGATGGGGGCGGGGAAGGCGAACACGACCTGGAGCAGGCTGATGATCAGGGTGTTGCGGATCGCGGCGAGCGCCTGCGGGTCGGAGAACAGCTCGTGGAAGTTGGCCAGGCCGACCCAGGGCGAGCCGCGGAAGCCGAGGAAGGGCGAGTAGTCCTGGAAGGCGGCGGCGTTCCCGAGCAGCGGCACGTACGCGAAGACGACGAAGAACACCACGCCGGGCAGGAAGAAGGCGTACATCCATCGTTCGCGCCAGATCCGGACCCGCAACGGCCGTCTGGCCGTGGGCTGTCGAGCGCTGCGGGGGGCCGCCGGCGGTGTGCTGCGCGGCGCCCGGGGACGGCGGGCCGGACGGTCGGTGCTGTGCACGGTCACGGTCGCTCCGCCCCTACCGGCTCTTCGCCAGGGACTGCTGGAACTCGCGGCGGATGGTGTCGCCGCCCTGCCCGGCCCACTGGCCGCGCAGTTGCTTCAGCGCGCTGACCGGTTTGCGGCCGGTGACGATGCCGACGAAGGCGTCGTTGAGGTTCTGCTGGAGCGCGGGCCCCCGGGAGACCGAGCTCTGCGAGACCAGGTTGACGGTGGGGTCGGCGATGGTGTGCGGGATGAGCTTCTCGGCCTGCTTCTGCGCGGTGACCGACATGGTGGGCGGACCGGGCAGGTACAGCACGGTCTCGGTGGGCTCGCAGAAGTACTGTCCGGCCAGTTCCGCGCGGCGGGAGGTGTCGGTGGACTTCACGGGCACGCCGTGCGTGAGGTCGTAGTTCCAGCCCTCGACGCCGTAGGTGAGGAAGGTGTTCTCCTCGCTGCCGAAGGGCGCGCCGAGGTAGTTGAGGATGCTCAGCAGTTCCTTGACCCGCTCCTTGCCCTTGGCGGATTTGCCGACCTTGGCGGGGATGGCGAACATGCCGAAGATGCCGCTGGACTGGTACAGCGAGGCGACGCCGCCGTCGTGGCCGGGCGGGATGAGCGGCCCGAGGTCGGTGGCCCAGTTCTTCACGCCGGGGATCGGCGGCACGTCCGGGATGTAGGTGGTGTTCAGCGCGGCGCCCGACATGCCGATCTTCCCGGCGTTCCACAGCGCCATCTGCTGGTCGTAGGTGTTGGCGGCCGCGTTGGGGTGGAAGGCGCCGGCCTTCCAGAGCTTGACGATGTACTCGGTGGCGGCCTCGAACTCGTCGGTCTCGATGTCCTTGGTGAGCGTGCCGTCCTTCTCCAGCCGCCAGTTGTTCGGCACGCCGAACATGTTGAGGATCGGGGTGGACTGCCAGTAGATCTGGAGGGACGACAGCGCCCAGGTGTCCTTCTTGCCGTTGCCGTCCGGGTCCTGGCCGCGGAACCCGGTGAGCATCGCGAACATCTCGTCGGCGTCGGCGGGTTGACCGGTCATGCCGAGCTTGCGCAGCCAGTCCAGCCGCAGGGTGGGGATGCCGCTCTGGAGCAGCGGTTCGGGGCGCGGCACGCCGTAGATCCGGCCCTCGATCGAGGCGTTCTTCCAGGCGTAGGACGGGAACAGCGCCAGGTTCGGGTAGTCGCGGACCGCGTCGCCCGACAGGTACTCGGTCAGGTCGGTGAACGCGCCCTGGAGGACGGACTGCGCGGCCGCGGGGGCCTGCCCGGTGGCGGTGTTGAGGTAGAAGAGGTCGGGTATGTCGCCGCCCGCGATGACGGTCGCGGTCTTCTGCGCCAGGTCCGCCGCGGAGACCAGGGTCGGCTTGATGTGCACGCCGAGCCGCTTGTCGAGCTCGTCGGCCCACCGGTTGTTCGCGGGCGGCGGCGGGGTGTAGGTGATCTGGAACGTGGTGACGGTGCCGCCGTGCCCGGGCGGCTCCGTCACGGTCCTGTACGGCGCGGGGTAGCGGGTGAAGGCGACCGGGACGCCCGCGGTGCTGCTGACCACCTGCCCGGGCACCGGGCTCGGGTCGAGGTGCGCGGGCAGTTTCAGGTCCTTGACGTCGCCGTGCGGCACCGCGGCGCCGGTCTTGCCCGAGCAGGCCGCGAGGGCGGCCGCGCCCACGGCGGCGCCGGTCATGCCGAGTACCCGGCGTCTGCTGACGCCTCCCAGATCGCGCCGGTCCGATCCCGGTCCGCTCACTGCTGTCACCTCTTCCCGAGTGGGTCCCCGCGCCGGGGACTGCCGTGCTGCTGCACCGACATGGGAATGTCGTGATGATGCGCTACATCAACGGCGGGCTCAAGGTATGAGCTGCGCCACACAGGTGTCAACAAGCGTGTACGCTGACGTTGCGATTGCGTGTCCGGCAGGCGGGGGTTGAGAAACCGTCAGCGCGTGGTAGACCTTTGATGATGCGCAATATCAAGGAACGTGAGAAGCGAGGGAGAAGCGTGGCCCATGGCTAGTCCCCGATCACCGCGCCGGCCCACCCAGGCCGATGTCGCACGTCTCGCCGAGGTGTCGCCGTCGGTGGTCTCCGCCGTCGTCAACGGGCGGCACGACGGCGCGGTGCGCGCCAGCGAGCAGACCGTGCAACGGGTGTGGGAGGCGGTCCGCCGGCTCGGCTACTCCCCCAACCTGGCGGCCCGGAGCCTGGCCGGCGGCCGCAACAACATCGTCGGCGTGTTCACCTACGAGGCGGTCTTCCCCACCGACCGGCTCAGCTTCTTCCACGACTCGCTGATCGGCATCGAGGAGGCCGCCGAGGAACTCGACTGCCACCTGCTGCTGTTCACCGGTTCGCGCGGCCGGGGCCAGGACGGCGGCCGGCGCCGAAGGTCGATCTACAAGGACGGCGTCAACACCCTCCAGGTCACCGACGGCGCGGTCCTGCTCGGCCAGGACGAGGACCGCGAGGAGCTGGCCGCGCTGGTCGGCTCCGGCTTCCCGTTCGTCTACATCGGCCGCAGGGAGCTCGGTTCGGGCGAGATGTCGTACGTCACCGCGGACTACGCCTCCGCCACCCGCGGCATGGTCGACAGGATCGCCGACCTCGGCCACCGCCGGCTGGCACTGCTGCGCAGCGCGATCGCCTCCGAGGCCGTACTGGAGCGCGAGGCCGGGTACTTCGAGGCGTGCCGCGCCCATGCGGGGATCGAGTCCGGCGCGGTCCACCTGGTCGATCCGGACGCGGTCGCCACCGACCTGCTCACCACCCTCGTCGACCAGGGCGTCACCTGCGTGGTGACCGACGACTCCAACCACGCGGCCAGCGTGCGCTCCGGCGCCACCCGGCTGGGCCTGCGGGTGCCGGAGGACCTGTCGGTGGTCGCACTCGGCGACTTCGCGGGCAGCCGCCCGGACGACCCGACGATCACCTCGCTGCTCACGCCACGCCAGGAGATGGGCGGGCAGGCGGTCCGGCTGCTCGCCGACCTGCTGGCCAGGCCGCAGGACACCGCACCGCGCCGGGCCACCGCTACCTGCGGCGTCCGCACCGGCCAGACCCTCCAGGCACCGCCCGCCCGCCGCCCCCGATGACCTGAGGAGTTCCATGCGCGAGGACCGATGCGACGTGCTGGTGGTCGGCGGCGGACTCGGCGGGGTCGCCGCCGCGCTCGCCGCCGCCCGGCGCGGCCGCGACGTCGTCCTGACCGAGGCCACCGACTGGATCGGCGGCCAGCTCACCACCCAGGGCGTGCCGCCCGACGAGCACCCGTGGATCGAGGAGTTCGGCTGCACCCGCGGCTACCGGGCGCTGCGCGACGGCATCCGGGCCTACTACCGGCGCAACTACCCGCTGAGCGCGGCCGCCGCGGCCGCACCCCGGCTCAACCCGGGCGCGGGGCGGGTCAGCCGGATCTGTCACGAGCCGCGGGTCGCCGTGGCGGTACTGGAGGAGATGCTCGCGCCGTACCGCGCCGCGGGCCGCATCCGGCTGCTCACCGGCCGGACGCCGGTCGCGGTGGCCCGCGACGGCGACCGGATCACCTCGGTGACGCTGCAGGACGCAAACGGCCGGGACACCGAGATCGCCGCGCCGTACACGATCGACGCCACCGAACTGGGCGAGCTGCTCGAACTCGGCGCGGTGGAGCACGTCACCGGGGCGGAGTCCGCGGCCGTCACGGGCGAGCCGCACGCCCTCGACGGCGAGCCGGAGCCGCTGGACCAGCAGGCGGTGAGCTGGTGCTTCGCGCTGGAGTACCGGCCCGGCGAGGACCACACCGTCGACCGGCCGCGCGAGTACGCCTTCTGGCGCGACCGCCGCGACGGGTTCTGGCCCGGCCCGCAGCTGAACTGGGCGGAGGTCGACCCGTGGGACCTCACCGAGCACCGCCGGGCGCTCTTCGAGGACGGCAGCGGGCGGCCCGACGGGTTCGGGCTGTGGGACTTCCGGCGCGTCCTGTCCCGCGCCAACTTCGCGGAGTCCGCGGGGATCGGTGACGTCACCCTGGTCAACTGGGCGCACATCGACTACTGGCTCGGCCCGATCGTCGGGGTGCTCCCGGAGGAGCGCGACCGGCACCTGGCCGGCGCGCGGCAGCTGAGCCTGTCGTTCCTGCACTGGATGCAGACCGAGGCGCCCAATTCCCGTGGCGGCACCGGCTTTCCCGGGCTGCGGCTGCGTCCTGACGTGCTGGGCACCTCCGACGGTCTGGCCAAGGCGCCCTACGTCCGCGAAGCACGGCGCATCCAGGCGGAGTTCACCGTCACCGAGAACCACGTCGGGTCGCAGGCCCGTGAACGCCGAGCCGGGGCGGCGCGGTTCGGCGGGAGGTCCGGCGGGACCTCCGGCTCGATCGTCGGGGGGCAGCACGACGGGGAGTTCGCCGCCGAGTTCGCCGACACCGTCGGCATCGGCTCGTACCGGATCGACCTGCACCCCAGCACCGGCGGCAAGCGCGGCCCGCGTACCTTCGTCGACATAGAGACCTGGCCGTTCCAGATCCCGCTCGGCGCCCTGCTGCCGGTCCGGGTGGACAACCTCCTGCCCGCGGCGAAGAACATCGGCACCACCCACATCACCAACGGCTGCTACCGGCTGCACCCGATCGAATGGAACATCGGCGAGGTCGCGGGCACGCTCGCGGCGCACTGCCTCGACACCGGGTTGATACCCCGTCAGATACGTTCCCGGCCGGACCGGCTCGCGGACTTCCAGCGCCTTCTGGCCGCCGACGGCGTGGAGTTGGCGTGGCCGCGGGGGGTCCGGGGCCTCAAGGAGTACTACTGAGCGGGGCGTTCGCCTGCCGCCCGGGCGGCATCGGTACCCGGACGGGTCGGACCGCAGGTGGGTGCGGCTCGCCGCGCGCTGGCCCCGGCCCACCTGGGTACCCCTGCGAGCCGCACTGACAAGGGGCGCGGGGAACTGCGCCACGAGCCACCGCTGACCGCAAGGTGCCGCACCCCATGGGCAGAGGTCGCGACAGGGGCAGCGAAGGGGCCGCCGGGGGCCAGGGCATCCGCAGGACCGCCGGTCAGGAACCGGATCCTCCCGCCGCGCGTCTTGCCTGCCATGGCTTCCGACACGCGGCACCATCGTGGGCCCGAGCCCCCGCGGTCGGCGCGGCCCGCCCCGACCGGCGAGCCCGCTCTTCCCGTCCCCGCGGACCGGGAGGAAGCGCCGGGCGAGGCGCTGGTGGGTGACGCCACGCGCAGCCGGCCGATCGTCGTCGTCACCGCCATCGCCCTTGACGAGCCCGCCCGCGAGGCCCTCGCCCAGCGCCTCGGCCCCGGTCACGTCGTCCAGGACATCCGCGAGGCCGAACCCGACGCCGACATCGTGCTCGTGCCGCCCGCTGGCGCGATGCTGCTCGGCCTGCTGCGGCAGCAGTTCCCCGAAGCCCGCCTGCTCGCCACCGAGTTCACCGACGACGGTTACGGCGCCGACTTCCGCGGGCCCATCAGCCGCATCCTCGCCAGTGACATCGACGGGTACTTCATGGCACCGACCATCGACGACCTGGCCCGCGTCACCCGGAGCGCCGCCCGCGCGGTCGCGGGGGCCCTCACCGCCGGCGACGGCAGCGGCCCGACGCGTCCCGTCGACTTCCTCGAGGCCAACCGGCGCCTCATGCTCGGGAGCGGCGGCGGGGAGGGCCCGCTCCCGGGCGGCGACCCGGCCCAGGGCGACGTCACGATCGATCTCGACGCCTGGGCCCGCGCGCTCGACGGCAGTCCCGGGATCCTGGCGGACCTCGCCTGGCCGCTGATCCAGCAGTTCGTGGCACAGGACGTGCGCGTGACCGTGGCCGGCGACCCGCCCGGGCCCTGGACCGACCGGGCACGGGCGGCAGGAGTCAGAGTGCGCCCGTCACCTCGGCGGCTCGACGGCTGACGTTCCCGGCGCGTCACGCGGGCCAGCGAGCGGCGATGGCCGGTCGGGCCGCCGGCCGGAGCGGCGCAGCCGGGGAGCCCGCGCCGGCACCCACCGAGTGGCTCACGCGGACGGGGTGACGAACTCGGGCTGGTCCAGGACGCGCAGCCAGCTTCCGTCGGACTGGCGGCGGACCACCTGCGCGCGGGCGCCGGCTCCGTCGCGCGGCGGGGTGGAGGTGAGCGCGATGTCCCCGCTGATCAGCGTCGGCAGCGGCTCCTCGGGCTCGAAGTGCGGCCGGTTGGCGAGCACGTTCTCCCACAGGGCGCGGATCGCCGCGCGGCCGACGGTCCGGCCGCCGGGCGGGTAGGCGAGCACCGCGTCCTCCTCGTAGAGCGCGGCGACCCCGGCGGCGTCACCGGCGTTGGACCGCTCGACGAACAGGCGGGTGAGGTCCTCGGGCCGCATGGCCTGGGCGTACTCCGTCATGGTCTCTCTCCTCGGGCTCGGCTGTCGGGCTGCGCTGTCAGGCTGGGCTGCGCGGGTCGCCTCCTTGCCCACCTCCCAGGGTGGTCCGGCGGTGATCAGAAGTCCAACAGATGGTTCTGATGAGAGCTAGAATGGTGAGTCATGGACCTGAGGCAGCTGGAGTACTTCGTCGCGGTCGCGGAGGAGCGCAACTTCACGCGGGCCGCGGAGCGCGTGCACATCAGCCAGTCCGGGGTCAGCGCGCAGGTCCGCCGGCTCGAACAGGAGCTCGGCACCGAGCTGTTCGACCGTTCGGCCCGCACCACCACCCTCACGGTCGCGGGCAAGGCAGCGCTCGAACACGCGCGGGCCGCGCTCGCGGCGGTCGGCGCGGTGCGGCAGGCCGTCGGCGAGGTCGCCGAGGTGATCCGGGGGCGGCTGGCCCTCGGCATGGTCATCGGCTGCACCCTCACGCCCCTGTTCGAAGCACTCGCCGGGTTCCACCGCGCGCACCCGGGCGTCGAGATCGCGCTGCTGGAGGAGAACTCCGAGCGGCTGGTGGAGCACGTGCGGGCCGGTGCGCTCGACCTCGCGCTGGTCGGGACGGCGAGTGCGGCGCCGGACGGGCTGGAGTCGCTGACCGTCATCAGCGAGCGGATCGTCGCCGTCACCGCCGCGGATCATCCGCTGGCCGGCCGGCGCCGGGTCACCCTGCGGGACGTCGCCGCGCACCCGCTCGTCTGCATGCCGCCCGGCACCGGGCTGCGCACCGTCCTCGACCGCGCCTGCGCCGCGGCCGGCCTCCGGCCGACGATCGCCTTCCAGGCAAGCGCGGCCGACGCCATCGCGGATCTGGCCGCGCGCGGGCTCGGGGTGGGGGTGCTCAGCGCGTCCATGGCCGACCGCTTCGGCGAGAAGCTGGTCGCCCACACGATCGAGGGCGCCGCCGCCCCGGCCCACCTCACCCTCGTCTGGCGCCCCTCCCCTCCCCCCGCCCTGCGCGCCCTCCTCCCCCACCTCCGCCGCGCGTTCGCCTGAAGGTCCCGCCGACCGGGCGGTGAGGCGGCCGCTACGGCTTCCCGCGTTCCAGCACCGTGTGCAGGAGCGTCAGGGAATCCGCGGGCGTGAGAGCGATGTCACGGAGCAGGTCGTACGCGAGCCGGAGCGGCTCGATCTCTTCGGGTTCCTCGACGAGGTGCCCGCTCCAACTGCTCCGCGTGTACGCGACGGTGTGCCCGTCGTGGCAGAAGATCAGTTCGAGGGAGCCACGAACGTGATGCGGTCCGGTCCCGAACGGCACGACGTGCAGGGAGACATCGGGAAGGCAGGCCGTCTCGACGATATGCTCCACCTGGCCCCGCCACGTCTCCGCGTCACGCGCTCCCCTCCACAGCACCGACTCGTCGACCAGCGCCCGGTAGTGCAAGGGGTTCGGACCCGTGAGGCGTTCCTGACGCTCCAGCCGCGCGGCGACCCGCGCGCTCAACTGCTCCACGCTGCCTGGCCTGGTGGTGCGCAACTGCTCCTCGGCGTATGCCGGGGTCTGGAGGAGGTGCGGCACGGCACTGATGTCGTACTCCTGGATGCTGGTCGCAGTTGCCTCCAGGGGGGCGAGCCCGGTGAACGGACGGTCCTTCGCCTCTCGTTTGGCCAGCTGCCACAGCTTCACCAGCAGGGTGCCGGTGCCGTACACCTTGTCCAGCATCCGCGCGGCCTCGACGGTGCCGAGCCGCGAGCCTCGCTCCAGGCGGTGCAGGTAGGACTGTTCGTACCTGCACACGTGGGCGAGTTGCACGAGGCTCATCCCCGACTGTTCGCGACGCGAGGCCAGTTCCGAGGCGTAGACGGCCCTCGCCGACGGCCACTCACCGTCCCGGCGGCCGGGTGATCCGGGTCGGCCCGGTTGGCCTTTCCCGGCAGGCGACTTCGGTTGCGGCATGGCGGCTCCTTGATCCGTGACGATCCGTTCACCGACCGTAGGGATCCGTGCGGGTCTGCAGCAATGGCACTTTGACGGAGCGTCAGCGAAAACTGCCACTCACAACGGAACGCCCACCGCGTCGGCGAGCAGCCGCATGCGGGGCGTCAGGGTGCGGCGGCGCGCGATCACCTGGCCGAGGATGTCCTGCGCGTAGCGCTGGTGCGGCAACCACTGAGGCGCCGCGTGCCGGACGAGTTCGAGCGTGTCGACGGCCTCGGCGTACCTCCGCAGCCGTACCCGGGCCGCTGCCTGGTCCAACCGGTTCCGGTTCAGGTTGTTGCTGGTCGGGCGCATGCCCTGCCAGGAAATGGTCTCCGACAGCTGGAGCACCCGGTCGGGCCGATCCGAGATCATGGCATGCTCGGCGTCCTTGAGCTGGACGGTCCGCGCGTCGAAGGCCCGGAGGAATCCGCCCGGGACCGGCAGGTCGCCCACTGCCGAGGCCGCCGATCCCGCCAGGCGGAGCAGCCTTTCCGCGTCATCGGAACGGGCGTCCCGGTCGGCCGCGGCAGCGGCTCTCAGCAGCAGCCAGCCCCAGGCCGCCAACTCGCCGGGCGTCGCACGGGACATGCGGGGCTCGATCCGGTCGGCCCACGTCTCGGCGAGGTGACCGGCCGCGCCGATCCGGCCACGACGAAGCAGCAGCCAGCAACTCGTACTCACCGCGGCGGCGACGTCGAGATCGTCCCCGGCGCCGTCCAGCGCCCGGGTGAGCGCGACGTCGGCGGCATCGAACTGCCGCGTCTGCGTGAACAACCAGCCGGTCAGCCCGAGCAGATCGGCCTGCACCCGGCGTCCCGCCGGGGAGTCGGCCACCGCCGCGGCGTCCCGCAGGAGCCCCGGCAGCACCGCGCCGAGCTGGTCGAGCCGATCGGCTGCGGCGAGTGGCACCGCGGCGGCCACCGCCCTCCGGACACCGGCCACCGTCGGAGCATCGTCGCTCGGGCCCGGGGACGGGGCTTCCAGGGCGGCGCGGACCGGCGCCCACCGGTCGGCCACCGCCGGAGCCGCACCAGGAGTCTCGCGCTCCCCTCCGAGGAGTCGGGTGGTCGGTACGCCCAAGGCGGCCGCGAGCGCGCGGGCGGTTTCCACCCGGGTGTCGGCTCGCTCGCCCTGCTCCAGTTTCCTGATCAGCGAGAGGGAGACACCGGACCGCCCGGCCAGCTCACGCTGGGACAGCCCCCGGCGCTTCCGGGTCTCCCGGAGCCGCGCTCCGATGCTGCTGCCGGTGGGATGAGGCATGGCCACCCCGTTCGTCTCGACGTCGACAGTCGAAACGCTACAGCGGCACCGCCCTCCTACCAGTAGGTGAGGAGGAGGTGGTTGAGGAGGAGGGCGAGGGCGGCCTGCGCGGCGAGCCAGGCGCGGCGGTCCGGGGCGGGCAGGAGCGCCGCGGTCGCGGGGAGCCAGAGGGTGAAGGGGAGCCAGATCCGCTCGGTCTCGGCCTTGCTCATGCCGGAGAGGTCGGCCGCGAGGAGGGCGAGGAGCATCGCGCACGGCAGGAGGACCGCGGGGTCGGGGCGGGACGGGAACGAGAACGGCAGGCGGGCGAGGACCTTCCTCAGCGCACCCGGAAGCACGGCGCCCGAACCAACTCCCCCCGGCCCACCCGGAAGCACGGCACGTGAACCCACTTCCCCCGGCCCACCCGGAAACGGGGCACGTGAACCCACTTCCCCCGGCCCACCCCGAAGCACCCCTCGGAACCCAACTTTCGCGGAGGACGCCCAGGCCCCCACCGCGCGCCCTACCCCCGCGAACGAGGCGAACCCCGCCGCCGCCAGCACCGTCGCCGGATCGCCGAAGAACCAGTAGGAGTACGGCCGATCACCACCCGCCCCCTGGTAGTAGCGGACCTTGAGCAACCGGTAGGCCTCCCACCAGTCGAAGCCGGCGAGGGTGAAGCAGACCGGGGCGACGAGGAGGCCGAGCAGGAGCAGCGGGACGGGCCGCAGCGTACGGGCGTACCAGAGGAGCGCGAGGACCGGCACGACCAGCAGGGTCAGCCCGTAGGAGAGGTAGAGCGCGAGCCCGAGCAGCAGCCCGCTCCCTACGGCGGCGCCGGCCCGCCCGGGCCGCGACCGGGCGGTGACGGCGAGCGCCAGCAGCGCCAGCGCCCACGCGGAGACCGCGGCGAAGTACCCGTCGGCGGACGCACCCACCCACACCGCACCGGGAGTCAGTACGAGGAAGGGCGCGGCGGCGCGGGCGGCGCGCTCCGCGCCGAGCGCGCGCAGCGCGACCAGGACGGCGGCGGCCACCGAGCCGCCCGCCGTGATCACGAACGCGCCCGCCCAGGCCCCGCCGCCCAGCCCGATCCGGTCCAGCCCGACGAACGTCAACACCGCGGCGGCCGGGTGCCCGGCGACGTGGGCGTTCCAGTGGCCGGGCGAGTCGATCAGGATGTGATGGGTGTAGTCGCGGAGCGCGGCGCCCGCGTGCCGGAACCGGGGCACCTCGACCAGGTACTCGTTGCGCGTGGTGAGCCGGTTCGCCACCCCGCGCCGCCAGCCGTCGACGAGGGCCAGCGACCACGTCCAGGCCATCGCGGCGCCCCAGGCCGCCCACGGCAGGGCCCGCCACGGCAGGCGCTCGGCGAGCCGGGGCCCGTAGGCGACGGCGAGGACGGCCACCGCGACCGCGGCGGGGGTGCCCGGGCCGGTGTGCGGGTGCCAGGTGGCGAGCAGGGGTGGCCAGGGGGCGTGCAGCTTCCCGGTCCGGTGCTCGATCCGCGTCCCGACCACCGCGACGACGGCGAAGAGCACGAGCCCGGCAGCGGCGGCGGCCAGGTCCCGGCGCCGCCCGGCGCGGGGCGGCACGGCAGGTTCCGGCTCCGGCTCGGCGTCGGGCGGATGCAGCGGGGAGGGCGTGAGGGTCACCCGGCTCACCCTAGGGAGGCACACCGGCGCCGGTCCGGTCCCGCACCGCGACGTCAGACTTTCGTCATACGTCGCAGCCGTGGTTCCGGCCCGGTACGGATCTAGGGTCCGGGCCATGGACGTCCCCCCCAACCCCCCTCCCGAGCCGTCGGGCCCGCATCCGCCCGCCGGGCCGCCGCCGGAGCAACCACCCCACCGCGGAGCCGCGTTCGGGCGAGCGCCGGCCGCCCGCGCAGCCCCTCCCCGCCTCGCCGGCCTCGTCTCCCGCCTCCCCGCGGGTCCGTGGCGCAGCCCCCTGCGCGGCCCGTGGCTCACCTCGGTGTTCGGGCTGGTGCTGCTGGTCGGCATCCCCGTCCTGTTCGTCACCGGCCTGCTGTCGTACGCCGCCTACAACCCGAACCTGTCCCCGATCAACGACAAGACGCCGGGGAAGGGGCTGCTGGGCTTCTACCTCTTCGCGTGGCCGACCCGTCCGTACTGGCTGTACCGCGTCGACCAGGGCGTGCACGTGACGCTCGGGATCGTGCTGGTGCCGGTGCTGCTGGCGAAGCTGTGGTCGGTGGTACCGAAGCTGTTCGCGCTGCCGCCGGTCCGCTCCCCCGCGCACGCGCTGGACCGGTTGTCGCTGCTCCTGCTGGTGGGCGGCGGCCTGTTCGAGTTCGTCACCGGCGCGCTCAACGTCCAGCTGGACTACGTCTTCCCGGGGTCGTTCTACCCGCTGCACTTCTACGGCGCCTGGGTGTTCTTCGGCGCGGTGGCCGCGCATGTCGCGCTGCGGCTGCCGAGGACCGTACGGGCCCTGCGCAGCCGGGACTTCCGGGCGGAGCTGCGCACCTCCACCTCGCGGACGGTGCCCGAACCCGCCGACGACAGCGGCCTGGTGTCCACGCACCCGGCGCGGCCGACGATGTCGCGGCGCGGGGCGCTCGGCATGGTCGGGCTCGGCTCGGTGGCCCTGTTCGTGGTGACGGCCGGGCAGAGCATCGGCGGGCCGCTGCGCAGGACCGCGCTGCTCGCCCCGCACGGGCGGGACCCCGGCTCCGGCCCGAACGGCTTCCCGATCAACAAGACCGCGGCCCTGGCGCACATCAGGGCGCAGGACGTGGGCGAGGGCTGGCGGTTGGTAGTACACGGCGACGGCAACGGCCGGCGGGTGTCGCTGACCCTCGCCGACGTCCGCGCGCTGGCCCAGCACGGCTCGGCGCTGCCGATCGCGTGCGTGGAGGGCTGGTCGACGGACAACCAGCACTGGGAGGGGGTGCGGCTGGCCGACCTCGCGGCGCTGGTCGGCCATCACGCCGATCCGCCCGGGGTGTTCGTGGAGTCCGCGCAGCTGTCCGGTTCCTTCCGCGCGGTCGCGCTGCGCGCCAACCAGGTCCGCGACGCGCGCTCGCTGCTGGCGCTGCGGGTCAACGGCGCGGAGTTGTCGCACGACCACGGTTACCCGGCCCGGGTGATCGTGCCGGACGCGCCCGGGGTGATGAACACCAAGTGGGTGCACCGGCTCACCTTCGGAGCGACCACGTTCGGAGCCGACACGTGAACGACCGCCCGCCGCACGCCCGTACACCGTCCTCCCGCACGCCCACCCCCGGCTCGCGGGACACCCGCTCCCCGCGCACCCGCTCCCCGGCCGCCCGGTTCCGCGTGGTGTACGGGGCCTCCCCCGCGCACCTCCTCGTCCTTCTCGCGTCCTTCGCGGTGTGCGGGTACGCGGCCGCGCGGCTGCTGCAACGGGACTGGTTCGACGTCGCGAAGTGGGTGGTGGGCGCGGCACTGCTGCACGACCTGGTCCTGGTCCCGCTCTACGCGGTGGCGGACTGGGTCCTGCACAGGGCACTGCGCACCCCGGGCCCCGGACCGTCGGCGCCCCCCGCACCGCACAAGCCATCGGGGGCGACCGAGGACCCGCCCGCCCGGGACCGTACCGCCCTGCGGATCGCCGCCGTCCACCACATCCGGGTCCCCGTCTTCCTCTCGCTGCTGCTCCTGCTCGTGTACTGGCCGCTGATCAGCCGGGTCAGGACGCACTACGCGCAGGCGACCGGGCTCGACCCCGGGGTGTTCCTGGGGCGTTGGGTGCTGATCACCGCCGGGCTGCTCGGCGCCTCCGCGCTGCTCTTCGCCGTGCGCTGGTGGCGGATGACCCGGCGGCCGGGGCGCAAGGGCCTTACGGACCGGTGACGTCGCCGTACGGCGCCGTGCCGCGGCCCGCCGCCGACCCTAGGGTCGGCGGCATGCGCGTACTCGTCACCGGCGGCGCGGGCTTCATCGGCTCCCCCATCGTCGCCGCACTCACCGCCCGCGGGCACGAGCCGGTCGTCCTCGACGCCCTGCTGCCCTCCGCCCACCCCGTACCGCCGCCGTCCTTCCCCGGCCCGGACCGGCTGCATGCCGACGTGCGGGACGGCGCCGCCGTCGCGGCGGCCCTGCGGGGCGTCGACGCGGTGTGCCACCAGGCGGCGATGGTCGGCCTCGGCAAGGACTTCGCGGACGCGCCCGCCTACACCGACTGCAACGACTTCGGCACCGCGGTGCTGCTCGCCGCGATGGCCGCGGCGGGGGTGCGCGACCTGGTCCTCGCCGGGTCGATGGTGGTCTACGGCGAGGGCCGGTACGACTGCGCCCGGCACGGCCGGGTCGTGCCGGGGCCCCGCGCGGCCGAGGACCTGGCCGCGGGCCGCTTCGAACCCCCCTGCCCGGCCTGCGGCGCGCCGCTGGCCCCCGGGCTGGTCGACGAGGACGCGCCGGCCGACCCGCGCAACGTCTACGCGTCGACCAAGCTCGCCCAGGAGCACCTGGCCTCGTCCTGGGCGCGTGCCACCGGCGGCCGGGCGGTCGCGCTGCGCTACCACAACGTGTACGGGCCCGGCATGCCACGGGACACCCCCTACGCCGGTGTGGCCTCCTTCTTCCGCTCCTCGCTCGCCCGTGGCGAGGCGCCCCGGGTCTTCGAGGACGGCGGCCAGCGCCGCGACTTCGTGCACGTGCGCGACGTGGCGGCGGCCAACGTGCTGGCGCTGGAGTCCGTTTCGGCCCGGGCGCCGGGTACCTTCCGCGCCTTCAACACCGGCAGCGGCACCCCGCACACCGTCGGTGAGATGGCCGCGGCCCTCGCGGACGCGCACGGCGGCCCGGCGCCCGTGGTCACCGGCGGGTTCCGGCTCGGCGACGTCCGCCACATCACCGCGTCCTCGGCCCGGCTGCGGGACGAGCTCGGCTGGCGCCCGGAGGTGGAATTCCACGCCGGGGTGAGGGAGTTCGCGCATGCCGGGCTCCGCGGCCAGGCACCGGGCACGGCCCGCCCGGTGGAACGGCGGGCGGGCGCGCGATGACGACCCTGCTGGTGATCGCCAAGGAGCCCGTGCCCGGGCGGGTCAAGACACGGCTGACGCCACCTCATACTCCGTACGAAGCAGCGGAGTTGGCGCGGGCCGCGCTCGCCGACACGCTGGCCGCCGTGCGGCGCACGCCCGCGCGGCGCCGGGTGCTGGTCCTGGAGGGGGCGCCCGGGCCCTGGCTGCCACCGGGGTTCGAGGTGGTGCCGCAGGTGGCGGGCGGGCTGGACGAGCGGCTGGCCGCGGCGTTCGGGATGTGCCGCGGTCCGGCGGTGCTGGTGGGGATGGACACCCCGCAGCTCACCCCGGAGTTGCTGGGGCCGGCGGTGGACGCCTTCGCGTGGCGGGAGTGCTCGGCGTGGTTCGGGCCCGCGGCGGACGGCGGTTTCTGGGCGCTCGGCCTGGCCGCCCCGGACCCCGAACTGCTGCGCGGGGTACCGATGTCGAAGCCCTGGACCGGGCGGGCCCAGCGCGACCGGCTGCGCGCGGCGGGCCTGCGGGTGGGCGAACTCCCGCTGCTGCGGGACGTCGACACCGCGGCCGACGCGCGGGCGGTGGCCGCGCTCGCCCCGGACACCCGGTTCGCGCGGGCCCTCGCCGCCACGACCGCGGGCGCGCCCGGGCGCACCCACGTGCAGGAGGCCGCGGCTACGGCTCGAAGCGGTAGCCCATCCCCGGCTCGGTGATGAGGTGGCGCGGCCGGGCCGGGTCGGGTTCGAGCTTGCGGCGCAACTGCGCGAGGTACACCCGCAGGTAGTTGGTCTCCGAGCGGTAGGACGGCCCCCACACCTCCTGGAGGAGCTGCGTCTGGGTGACCAGCCGGCCCGGGTTGCGGACCAGGATCTCGAGCAGGTGCCACTCGGTGGGCGTGAGGCGTACGTCGGACCCGGCGCTGGTGTGCACCTTCTTCGCGGCGAGGTCCACGGTGAAGGAGTCGGTGACGACCACGGCCTGGTCGTCGGCGCCCGCTCCGCCGGGTTCGACCCGGCGGAGCGCGGCGCGCAGCCGGGCCAGGAGTTCGTCCATGCCGAACGGCTTGGTGACGTAGTCGTCCGCGCCCGCGTCGAGCGCCTGGACCTTCTCCTTGGAGGCATGCCGGGCGGACAGCACGATGATCGGCACCCGGGTCCAGCCGCGCAGGCCGCGGATGACCTGGGCGCCGTCCATGTCGGGCAGGCTCAGGTCGAGCAGCACCACGTCGGGGTTGTGGGTGGCGGCCAGCCGCAGCGCGCTCGCGCCGTCCGGGGCGGCGTCGACGTCGTAGTGACGGGCCCGCAGGTTGATCACCAGCGCTCGGACGAGCTGGGGTTCGTCGTCGACTACCAGGACCCGGGTCATCGTTCGGGCACTGCCTTTCGCACGTCGGGGTCGGCGGTGCCGCCGGGGGCGGTGGGAAGGGTGAAGACCATGCTCAGGCCGCCGCCCGGGGTGTCCTCCGCGGTGAGGGTGCCGCCCATCGCCTCGGTGAAGCCGCGGGCGACGGCGAGGCCGAGGCCCACCCCGGTGCCGGCGGGGGGCGCGTCGCCGTAGCGCTGAAACGGTTCGAAGACGAGGTCCTTGGCGTCCTCGGGCACGCCGGGCCCGCGGTCGATCACCCGGACCTCGACGCGGGTGCCGTCCGGCAGCGGCAGCGGGTCGGCCCTGATCACCACCGGCTGGCCGGGCGGGCTGTACTTCACGGCGTTCTCCACCACGTTGGCGACGGCCCGTTCCAGCAGTCCGGTGTCGGCGTGCACCAGCGGCAGCGCCTCGGGCAGTTCGAGCCGTACGGCGTCGGCCGGCACCTCGGCGAGCGCGGCGGGCACCGCCTCCTCCAGCGCGATGTCGCGCAGCAGGGCGTTGACCGCGCCGGTGCGCAGCCGGCTCATGTCGAGCAGGTTGCCGATGAGGTGGTTGAGCCGGTCGGCGCCGGTCTCGATGCCGGCGAGGAGTTCCGCCTCGTCCTCGGGGCTCCAGTCGACCTCGTCGGAACGCAGCGAGGTGACCGCGGCCTTGATCCCGGCCAGCGGGGTGCGCAGGTCGTGCGAGACCGCGGCCAGCAGCGCGGTGCGGATGCGGTTGCCCTCGGCGAGGCGGCGGGCCCGGGTGGCCTGCTCGGACAGCCGCCGGCGCTCCAGCAGCCCGGCGGTCTGCGCGGCGAACGCGACCAGCACCCGGCGGTCCTGGGCCGGCAGCACGCGACCGTTCAGCGCGAGCACCAGCCGGTCGCCGGCGGGCACCTCCACGTCGGCGTTCTCCGGCTCGGTGGCGGGGTCGGGCCCGACCGAGGCCGCGGTGTGCCAGCCGCCCGCCTGCGCGGGACGGACCCGCCCGCTGTCGCCCGCCGCGCCGGTGCCGCGCTCGTCCGTGCCGCGTGCGTCCGTGTCGCCTGCGTCGGCGTCGCCCTCGTCGCCCTCCGTCGCGGCGGCTCCGCCCTCCTCGGAGGTGTCCGGCGAGGCGACCTCCAGGAGCGCCGCGGATTCCATGGCGAAGGTCTCCCGCACCCGGTCGAGCAGGGAGACGATGCTGTCGGTGCCGTCCTCCCCGCGCAGGACGGTACCGGCGAGGTAGCTGAGGATCTCGGTCTCGGCGCGGCTGCGCGCGGCCTGCTGCGCGCGGCGGGCCGCGAGGTCGACGACCGAGGCGACCGCGATGCCGACCGCGACGAAGATCACCAGCGAGAGCAGGTTCTGCGGGTCGGAGATGGTGAAGGTGTGGGTGGGCGGCGCGAAGAAGTAGTTGAGCAGGAGCGTGCCGAGCAGGGCGGCGGCGATCGCCGGGAAGACCCCGCCGACGAGGGCCGCGACGACGGTGAGGGTGAGGAAGAGCAGCAGCGGCGTGGTGATGCCGTGGCTGTCGGTGCCCGAGCGCAGGATCAGGGTGAGCAGCGGCGGGCCGGCGACACCGAGCAGCCAGCCGCCGATGGTGCGGGCCCGGCCCAGGCTGATCGGCAGCCGGCCGGGCACCCGGGGGCGGCCGGCGGCGGCGTGCTCGTGGGTCACGATGTGCACGTCGATGTCACCGGACTCGCGGGCCACGGTGGCCCCGACGCCCGGTCCGAGGAAGTACTGCCACGCCTTGCGGCGGCTGGAGCCGAGCACGATCTGGGTGGCGTCGACGCCGCGGGCGAAGTCGAGCATCGCGGCGGGGACGTCGGCGCCGAGCACGGAGTGGTAGCTGCCGCCCAGGTCCTCGACCAGCCTGCGCTGGGTGCCGAGGTCGCCGGCGGACGCGCCGACCAGGCCGTCGGAACGCACCACGTGCACCGCGAGCAGTTCGCTGCCGGAGCCCTTCGCGGCGATCCGGGCGGCCCGCCGGATCAGGGTGGCGCCCTCGGGGCCGCCGGTGAGGCCGACCACGATCCGCTCGCGGGTCTGCCAGGTGTCGGCGATGCCGTGCTCGGCGCGGTAGCGCAGCAGGTACTCGTCGACGCGGTCGGCGGTCCACAGCAGGGCCAGCTCGCGCAGCGCGGTCAGGTTGCCCGGCCGGAAGTAGTGCGACAGGGCCGCGTCGACCTTCTCCGGGGTGTAGACGTTGCCGTGTGCCAGGCGGCGGCGCAGCGCGTCGGGGTCCATGTCGACCAGCTCGATCTGGGCGGCCCGGCGGACCACTTCGTCGGGCACGGTCTCCTGCTGCCGCACGCCGGTGATGCCCTCGACCACGTCGCCCAGGGACTCCAGGTGCTGGACGTTGACGGTGGAGACCACGTCGATGCCGGCCCGCAGCAGCTCGTCGACGTCCTGCCAGCGCTTGGCGTGGCGGCTGCCGGGCACGTTGGTGTGGGCGAGTTCGTCGACCAGCGCGATCCGGGGCTTGCGGGCCAGCACCGTGTCGAGGTCCATCTCGGTGAACTCGGCGCCGCGGTGGGTGAGGGTGCGCCGGGGGAGGATCTCCAGCCCGTCGAGCAGTTCGCGGGTGCGGGGGCGGCCGTGGTCCTCGACGTACGCGACGACCACGTCGGCGCCGCGGTCGGCCCGGCGGTGGGCCTCGCAGAGCATCGCGTAGGTCTTCCCCACTCCAGGCGCGGCACCCAGGTAGATCCGCAGACTGCCGTGCGTGGCCACCGTTCCTCTCCCTCTCCCGTCACACCACCCTCGCGCTCGGTACGCGTGTCCGCCGGCCTCGTGTCCGACGGTCGTGGACACCATCGAGCATAGGGCGCCGATCACCCCGTCATCGCCTGCGACCAGCGAGGCTACGGCAATGTCGGGGGTCTACCCGGGCCCGTGGGGGAGCGCGACACCGGAAAGCGTTAAGGACGCGCTAAGATCCCCGCCCCGCGCCACCGAATGTCCGATTCGCCCCGACTCCGTGCAGTAGTGATATGGGGGCTCGCCCTTCTCCCGAAACGGACTCCCATGGTGTCGACTTCCACCCGACCCGCGCCCGCGGCACTCCCTGAGAGCTACGGCTACCGGGTGAAGAAGCACCTCCTGGGGAGGCCACTGGTCACCGAGCAGCTGGGCGGCGAGCGGCTGTCCAACCCGATCGCGCTGGGCGTGCTCGCCTCGGACTGCATCTCCTCGATGGCGTACGGCTCCGAGCAGATGCTGGTGGTGCTCATCCCGGCGATCGGCGTCGCCGCGTTCACCGCCCTGATCCCGCTGACCGCGGCGATCCTGTGCGTGCTGCTCCTGCTGACGCTGTCCTACCGGGACGTGGTCATGGCCTACACCCGGGCCGGCGGGTCCTACGTGGTGGCCCGGGAGAACTTCGGACCGCGAATAGCCCAGGTCGCCGCGGTGGCTTTGCTGATCGACTACATCGTCACGGTCGCGGTCCAGGCGGCGGCCGGCACCGACGCCCTGGTGTCCCTGATCCACCTGATGTGGGGGGACGCCCGCCTGACCGCCCTGGACGACAACAAGCTGTTCATCACCGTCGCCGTGGTGCTGCTGCTGTGCTGGGGCAACCTGCGGGGCATCCGCGAGGCGGGCCGCTCCTTCGCGCTGCCCGCCTACCTGTTCATCGCCGCGATGGCGCTGCTGATCGTCACCGGCTTCACCCGCTTCCTGCTCGGCGACCACTCCCGCATCGACGTCCACACCCCCGGCATGGTCGGTCTCGGTACCGACACCCACGGCTTCTTCTACGGTGCCTCGCTGCTGATCCTGCTGCGCGCGTTCGCCAACGGCGGCTCGTCGCTGACCGGCCTGGAGGCGATCTCCAACGGCGTCAGCGCCTTCCGCAGCCCGCAGGGCCCCAACGCCCGCCGCACCATGGTCGCGATGTCCTGCATCCTGGGCACCGGCGTCCTCGGGGTGTCCCTGCTCGCGCACATCACCCACGCCACGCCGTACGTCGCGCAGACCCCGACCGTCGTCTCGCAGGAGGCGAGCTGGGCCTTCGGCGGCAACTGGTACGGCACCGCGGGCCTGGTCTTCGTCCAGCTCGCGACCGCGCTGATCCTCTACACCGGCGCCAACACGTCCTTCAACGGCTTCCCGTTCCTGGCCAGCTTCGTCGCCGAGGACTCCTTCCTGCCCCGCCAGCTCACCCGGCGCGGCCACCGGCTGGCGTTCTCCAACGGCATCGTGGTGCTGACGGTGGTGTCCCTGACGCTGCTGATCGCCACGAAGGGCAGCCTGAACGCGCTGGTCGGGCTGTACGCGATCGGGGTGTTCTCCGGGTTCACGATGGCCGGCGCCGGCCTGGTCAGGCACCACTGGACCCGGCGGGACGGCAAGTGGCGCGCGAAGGTCGCCCTCAACGGGCTGGCCTGCGGCGTCTCGCTGCTGGTCGCGTTGATCTTCGCGGTCACCAAGTTCACCGAGGGCGCGTGGGTGGTGGTCCTGGTCTTCCCGATCGGGGTGTGGGCCCTGATCAAGGTGAACAAGCGCTACCGCGAGGAGGCCGCCGCGCTCGCGGCAGCGCCCGCCGACGCCACGCAGCCGCGCTCGACCAGCCAGGTGATGTACATCCTGGTGGACCGGGTCGACCTCGCCGTGCTCAAGGCGATCCGGTACGCCCGCGCGCTGCGGCCGCACGAGATCCGCGCCGTGCACGTCATGGTGGACGCCCAGGAGGCGAAGCGACTGGCGGCGCAGTGGAACCGCACCGAGGTCGGCGACCTGCCGCTGGAGATGGTGGAGTGCCCCGACCGCCGGATCAGCCGGTCGGTGCTCGAACTGGTCGACCGGCGCATCCGCGAGCAGCGCGCCCAGGTCACGCTGCTGATCCCGGAGCGCAACTACTCCCCCGTCCTGGGCCGCCTGCTGCACCGGCGCACCGCCGACCACATCGCGCGCGCCGTCGGGCGGCTGCCCGACGTCGTCGCCACGATCGTGCCGTTCGACGTCGCCGAGGCCCACGAGGAGCGGGCTCCCCGCGGGGCTGCCACCGCCAACCGCGCGTAGGTTAGGCTACCCTTACTTTCCGATCGGGAGGGTGCGTCCCCCTCGGGCCCCGCGGGCCTGAACCGGGCGGCCGCGCACGGGAGTCGACGACCGCAGAGGCGGCCCGGACCTGTGGACGCGCACGCGACGGACCCGCGAGGGGCGCCGGAGCCGGCGGATCCGAACGAGGCGGCAGATGCGAACATGGCGGCCCATCCGATCGAGACAGCCGACCCGCACGACGCAGCCGAGGCATCGGGCGCGGACCTGGCGGATCCGGCGGACCTCTCTGCGTGGCCGCCGGCCGTACTCGACGTGGGAGACGTCACGGCCTCCGAGGCACGCGACGCGATCCTTCGGCTGCTGCGGGAGGGGCCGGCCCGGCAGGAACCCTTCGCCGCGCTGGTCGACATGAGCCGCACCGCGGCGCCGACCGGGGAGAAGGACGCGAAAACCGCCGATCAGGCGCGTGCGATCAAGGAGTTGAGGCCCCGACTGGTCGCACGCTGCCGCGGCCTGGCGTTCGTGATCCCCGCGGCGCCGCCCGCCCCGGCCGCGCCCGCGGACGCGGCCGAGGCGGGCAACCGCTTCTGGTGCTGCCCGGTGGCCACCGTGGCCGACCGGGTCCAGGCGCTGGCCCGGCTCCGGGAACGGCTGCCGGCATGACCGGCCCCGACCCGGCCGGGTACGCACCGGCCGACCCCGTAAAGGCCGGGCCCCGGCGGCCCGACCCGCACCGGGCCGTGCCGTCGGGGCCGGGCCCGGCGCGGTCTCGCGCGGGTCACCACCGATACCAGCGACCTCTCCCGGAGCCGGAACCCGGGCGGATCAGGAATCCCAGCAACCAGAGCACCAGCACCACCACCGCGACCCACCAGAGGATCTTCACGGCGAATCCGATTCCGAACAGCAGCAGTGCGAGCAACAGTACGACGAGCAACGGTCCCATGGTCATCAACCTCCTTGCCGACCGTGTGCCCCGGTTCCCGCCCCGCACGCGGCGGGAGTCCGCTCCTTCCGCCGTGGCCGTCATGCGCTACGTTCGATGACCATGTCGCCGAACGGCCAGCACTCCGCACCCCCCGCGCCCGCGCCCGCCGAGGCCCTGCGGGTGATCAACTTCGACCTGGCACGCGGCCAGCGGTTCGGCGAACACGAACACCCCACCCACCAGTTGGTGTGGTCCCCGGCGAGCGTGCTCACCGTGGACATCGGCGACCACTCGTGGGTGCTGCCGCCGACGCTGGCGCTGTGGATACCGGCCGGAGTGCGGCACAGCACCGGCGCGACCCGTCCGGCCCGGATGCGCAGCGTCTACCTGCTGCCGGAGCGCTGCCCGGTCCGCTGGACGCAGCCGACGGTGGTCGGAGTGCCGCCGCTGCTGCGCGAGTTGATCACGCACCTGGCCGACCCCGGCCTCGGCGCCGAGCCGCGCGCCCGGGCGGAGGCCGTGCTGTTCGACCTGGTGCGCCCGGTGGCGGTGACCACCATCGAGCTGCCGATGCCCGCGGACGGGCGCGCCCGCCAGGTCGCGGAGTCGCTGCTCGCCCACCCGGCCGACCACCGCCCGCTGGAGGAGTGGGGCCGGGAGGTCGGGGCCAGCGCCCGCACGCTGGCCCGGCTGTTCAGCGCGGAGACCGGGATGTCCTTCGGCCGGTGGCGCACCCGGGCCCGGCTGCGCGCGGGGCTGGAACACATGGCGGCCAACCGCCCGCTCGCGGCGGTCGCCCACCACGTCGGCTACACCACGCCGAGTTCCTTCATCGCCGCCTTCCGCCAGGAGACCGGCCGCACCCCCGGCGCCTACTTCACCGCGCGCTGACCACCCCGTGCGGGCCCGGGTTTCCGCGCCGCGCCGACCCGCGGCCTCACAGCGACGCGAGCGCCTTCTCGAAGTCGTCGAGCGCGGCGATCGCGTCCTCGTAGCCGCAGGCTGCGAGCCGGACGAGCGTGGCGCCGGCGGCTCCGGCGGCCAGCAGGCCGCGCCGGTCGGGCGGGCCCGCTGGGACATCGGGACCTCCGGGGCCGACCGAGTTCCGGCGTGGTCAGGCGCGCATGCGCAAGAGCACCACAACCAAGCACAGCACCCCACAGGGGCGCGGGGAACTGCGCGACCAGCCACCCACCGACCCCCAGCCGGCAACGCACCGCAACCCTCGCAGCGAGCGAATCGCGGTGACCTGCGCGACCAGCCCCCACGAAGCACAGCGCGCATGCACAAGAACACCACAACCAAGCACGGCGCCCCACAGGGGCGCGGGGAACTGCGCGACAAGCCACCCACCGGCCCGCGGCCGGCAACGCACCGCACCCGTCGCGGCGAGCGACAGGCCCCCCACCGACCCGCGGCCGGCAACGCACCGCAACCCTCGCGGCGAGGCCAGGACCCCCCGAAGGGACCTGCACCCGGAAGGAGGGAGTGCGCGCACGTCGGCGGCCCACCCCCCGCGGAGCGGGTAAGGCTGACGTGCCCGAGCCCCACGCCGCCCCCCGAAGGACACCCATGCCCAACGGTCTGAACGACGAGGAACTCTCCGCGCTGGACGCCCACTGGCGCGCAGCGAACTATCTGGCCGTGGGCCAGATCTACCTGCTCGACGGCAACCCCCTCCTCACGGAACCCCTCCGCCCCGAGCACGTGAAGCCGCGCCTGCTGGGCCACTGGGGTACCTCCCCGGGCCTGAACCTGGTCCACACGCATCTCAACCGCGTGGTGAAGGCCCGCGACGTGGACGCGATCTGCGTGTGGGGCCCGGGGCACGGCGGCCCCGCGGTGCTGGCCAACTCGTGGCTGGAGGGCAGTTACACCCGGACGTACCCCGACATCACGCGGGACGCCCCGGGCATGGGCCGGCTGTTCCGCCAGTTCTCGTTCCCCGGCGGCGTCCCGAGCCACGTCGCACCGGAGACCCCGGGCTCCATCCACGAGGGCGGCGAGCTGGGCTACGCCCTCTCGCACGCCTACGGCGCCGCGTTCGACAACCCCGGCCTGCTCGTCGCGTGCGTGATCGGCGACGGCGAGGCCGAGACCGGCCCGCTGGCCGCCTCGTGGCACGGCAACAAGTTCCTCGACCCGCTCCACGACGGCGCGGTCCTGCCGATCCTGCACCTGAACGGCTACAAGATCGCCAACCCGACCGTGCTGGCCCGGCTCCCGTCGGACGAGCTGGACGCGCTGCTGCGCGGCTACGGCCACGACCCGATCCACGTCGCGGGCGACGAACCCGCCGACGTGCACCGCGCGATGGCCGCGGCCATGGACGCCGCGCTGGACCGGATCGCCGCGATCCAGCAGGCCGCCCGCGCGGAGGGCGCCGGCACCTCGGCGGACGGCGCCCGCCGCCCGCGCTGGCCGATGATCGTGCTGCGCACTCCCAAGGGCTGGACCGGTCCGGCCGAGGTCGACGGCCTTCCCGTCGAGGGCACCTGGCGTGCCCACCAGGTGCCGCTGCCCGAAGTGCGCACCAATCCCGACCACCTGCGGCAGTTGGAGGAGTGGCTGCTGTCCTACCGTCCTGCCGAACTCTTCGACGACACCGGCCGCCCGCGGGAGCAGGTGCTCGCCTGCGTGCCGTCCGGGGACCGCCGGCTCGGCGCGAACCCGCACACCAACGGCGGGCTGCTGCTGCGCGACCTGCCCGTCCCGGACCTGGACGGCTTCGCGGTGCGGGTCGACGCGCCCGGCACCGAGACGCACGAACCGACCCGGGTGCTGGCCCGGTTGCTGGAACGGGTGATGGCCGACACGGAGGAGCGCCGCGACTTCCGGATGGTCGGCCCGGACGAGACCGCCTCCAACCGGCTCGACGCCGTCTACGCCGCCTCGGGCAAGGCGTGGCAGGAGCGCACCCTGGCCACCGACGAGGACCTGGACCGGCACGGCCGGGTGATGGAGATCCTCTCCGAACACACCTGCCAGGGCTGGCTGGAGGGCTACCTGCTCACCGGCAGGCACGGCCTGTTCTCCTGCTACGAGGCGTTCGTGCACATCGTCGACTCCATGGTCAACCAGCACATCAAGTGGCTGCGCACCACGCGCGCCCTGCCCTGGCGCCGTCCGATCGCCTCCCTCAACTACCTGCTCACCTCGCACGTCTGGCGCCAGGACCACAACGGCTTCTCGCACCAGGACCCCGGTTTCGTCGACCACGTCCTCAACAAGTCGCCGGAGGTCGTCCGCGTCTACTTCCCGCCGGACGCCAACACGCTGCTGTCCGTCGCCGACCACGTCCTACGGTCACGGGACTACGTCAACGTCATCGTCGCCGGCAAGCAACCCACCTTCTCCTGGCTGGACATGGACGCCGCACGCGCGCACTGCGCCCGCGGCGCCGGCATCTGGGAGTGGGCCGGCACCGAGGACGGCAGCCGCGAGCCGGACGTCGTTCTCGCCTGCGCGGGCGACGTGCCCACCCAGGAGGTCCTGGCCGCGGCCCAGTTGGTCCGCCACCATCTCCCCGAGCTCGCCGTGCGCGTGGTCAACGTGGTCGACCTCGCCCGCCTGCTGCCGGAGAAGGAGCACCCGCACGGCATGTCGGACGCGCAGTACGACGCCCTGTTCACGCCCGACAAGCCGGTCATCTTCGCGTACCACGGCTACCCGTGGCTGGTCCACCGGCTCGCCTACCGCCGCTCCGGCCACCGCGACCTGCACGTGCGCGGCTACAAGGAGATCGGCACCACGACCACGCCGTTCGACATGGTCGTCCGCAACGACCTGGACCGCTTCCGCCTGGTCATGGACGTCATCGACCGGGTGCCGGGCCTCGCGGTCCGGGCCGCCCCCGTACGGCAGTTGATGGAGGACGCCCGGCTACGGCACCACGACTGGATCCGCGCGCACGGCGTCGACCTGCCCGAGGTGGCCGACTGGCGCTGGGTCGGCTGAGCCGTCGCCGGGGCGTGCGCCGGCCGTCAGGACGTGCCGCCCGCCGCCGGGACGGACCCGGCGCCGAGCACGGGGCCGGGTACGGCACCGCGCTCGGCGGCGGCGTGCTCGGCGGCCCGGCGTTCGGCGGCCCGGCGTTCGGCGGCGTGGCGGCGGTGCACCACGTCCAGCCGCAGCGCGGGCAGCGCGATGAGCAGCAGCAGCGCCGCCGCGATCCACACCCCGAGCGCCAGCAACAGCGGCCCGAGGTGCCGGGCGCCGAAGTACTCCACGTCGACCAGCGCGCCCACCCCCGCCCCGCCGGGCAGCAGCTGGCTGATCCAGCGCCAACCGCCCGGCAGGTAGTGCCAGTTCAGAGCGCCGCCGCTGGTGGCGTTCCCGATCACGATGAAGATCAGGCCGGCCACGCCGATCCCGAGGCCGTGCAGGACCCGGGTGAGGGCCATGGTCGCGGTGGCGACGGCGTACGAGATCGCCGCGGAGATCGCCGCGACCTGCCACGGGTGGCCGGCGACGGCGTCGAACCCGGCGTCGGCGACCGCGGTCAGCAGCGCCCCGGTGACGACGGCGAACGCGAGCGGGACGGTCACCCGGACCAGCAGGGAGGCGCCGGCCGCGCCCTGGTGGAAGGCCATCGCGAACAGGAAGGCGCTGAGCGCGACGCCGAACACGTAGTAGAAGACGGCCAGTCCGCGGCTGTCGCCGGACGGCAGCGGCGTGGTGTCGGTGACGGTCGCGGCGGCGCCGACGTGGTGGGCCGAGCCGGTGAACGCGGTGGTCAGGGTCTGCGTCACCCCGGGGCCGTTCGCGCCGGCCAGGGTGATGTGCGCGGCGCCGGGGTGGCTGAGGTCCAGCGCACCGTAGATGTCCCGGTGCTGGACGGCGGTGACCGCCGCCGCGGGGTCGGCGTAGTGGGTGAACCGGAAGCCGCCCGGCTGCTGCCGGTCGAGCCCCTGCTCGACGGCGGTGACGGCCGGGCGCGGCCCGGTCACGGCTATCGGCAGGCCGTGCGGCTGCGGATGGTGCAGCGCGGCCAGGAACACGGTCACGAACGCCGCGGCGACGGCGAGCCCGACGACCACGGGCCGCAGGACCGCGACCCGGCCGACGGGGCGGGAGGCGGCGAAGGGATGGGGCCGCCGCGTGTCCACGGGTGGCGGGGTGGTGGGAGTCGCGGGCATGGGTGGTCCTTCGCAACGTCGCTGGAGGGTAAGGGAGTTCAGCCGCGGGGCCGGGCCGGGTCCGGCATGCCTGGCCCCGGCGAGCCGAGGCCGGGACGTGCCGGGGCCGGCTAGAAGCCTTCGAAGACGGCGGAGCGCGGGGATGCCTCCGCGCAGGCCCACAGGTGGTCGAGGAGCTGGGCGCGCTGCTCGGCGCTCAGCGGCGCGAACAGCAGGTCCTCGGCCGCGTCGACCACGGAGTGGGCGCGGGTGACCAGGTCGCGGCCGCTCGCGGTGAGCCGGGCCGGCCGGACCCGGGCGTGGTGGGTGCTCGTCCCGCGCTCGACCAGGCCGCTGCCGACGAGGCCGCCGAGGATGCGGGTCATCGTCTGCGGGGTCACCGACAGGGCGCGGGCGAGCTGCGCGTTGGTGCTGCCGCTGAAGGAGTCGAGTATCGCGAGGACCGCGTACTGGCTGGCGGTCAGGCCGAGCGGGCGCAGCCCCTCGTCGACCCGGGTGCGGATCGCCTGGTTGAACCGGCGCGCGACATACCCGACGCGGTGGCGCAGCACCTCGTCCTGGTCCGGGTCCATATCAGCATGCTCACTCATGTTCGTATGCTTACACAGACCTCCCGGAGGGGCAAGGAGCCGAGGTGGGGGCACCCGCCGGGTCCGCGGGTGGGGCGGGAGGTGGGGCAGCAGATGCCACCCGCGGGCGTACTCCCGCGGGGGTAATCCGGGCGCCGGTACGCGCTGGGGAGGCGGCGCGAATTCGGTCCCCGGCGCGACGAGCGGGGCGTCCGGCCCGCAGACGATGGACGGGACCGGAGACGCGGGCGGCAGGAGCCCGGGCGAGGGACGCAGCGACCGCTGCCGGAAGGAGGCCACGATGAGGGCAGCGAAGTGGGAGGCGGGTGCCGGGCCGCGGGCCGGTGGACCGGCGGGGGGCCGCCGAGGGGCACGCGGCCTGCCGTGGCTGGTGCTGGCGCTGTGGATCGGGGTGCTGGCGGTGGCGGTGCCGCTGGCCGGGCGGCTGGGCGACGTGCAGCGCGACAGCGTCGTGGACTACCTGCCGGCGAGCGCCGACTCCACCCAGGTCGCGAAGGTGCAGCAGGAGCTGCCGGGCGGCGAGTCGACCGACCTGGTGGTCGTCTACCACCGTGACGGCGGCCTCACCGCCGCGGACCGCCGCACGGCGGCGGGGCAGACCGCCGACCTGGCCCGCACCTTCCGGCTGACCGGTGGCGCCGCCGCGCCCGAGGGCGTGCCGTCGAAGGACGGCACCACGCTGATGTACCCGGTCTCCAGCACCCAGCCCGGGGAGGACTCCGACGCGAAGACGACGTTCGTCGACGGGGTGCGGGACATCGCCACCGGCGGGCACGGGCTGACCGTGAAGGTCGGCGGCCCCGGCGGCCTGGACGCCGACGCGTCGGAGGTCTACAGCTCGCTGGGCGGCCCGCTGCTCTACACCACCGTGCTGGTGGTGGCGGTGCTGCTGATCCTGATCTACCGCAGCCCCGCGCTGTGGCTGGTGCCGCTGTTCGCCGCCGGCGCCGCGGACGTGCTGTCGATGGCGGTCACCTACCTGCTCAACCGGGCGTTCGGGATCACCGTCAGCGGCCAGAGCTCGGGCGTGATGACGATCCTCGTCTTCGGCGTCGGCACCGACTACGCGCTGCTGCTGGTGGCCCGCTACCGCGAGGAACTCCGCGGCACCGCACGGCCGTACGACGCGATGCGCACCGCGCTGCGCAGGTGCGCGCCGGCGATCACGGCGTCCGCGGGCACGGTGGCCGCGGGGATGCTGTGCCTGCTGGCGGCGGACCTCAACAGCAGCCACGGCATGGGACCGGCGGCCGCGGTCGGGGTGGCCAGTGCGCTGGCCGCGATGGTGACGCTGCTGCCCGCGCTGCTGGTGCTGCTGGGCCGGCGGGTGTTCTGGCCGCTGGTCCCCGAGCCCGGCAGCGAGCCGAGGCCACCGCGCCGCGGCGGCTTCGACGCGATCGGCCGCCTCGTCGGCCGCCGCCCGGTGGCGGTGCTGATGTCCGGGGTGGTGCTGCTCGGCGCGCTGGCGCTGGGCGTGCTGCATCTGCCCGGCAGCCTGAAGCAGCAGGACAGCTTCGCCACGAAGCCGGACTCGATCGCGGCGGCGCAACTCCTCGGCGCCGCGTATCCGGACCGGTCCGGCCAGCCGATCACGGTGGTCTCGCACACCGGTGCCGCGAGCGCCGCCGAGCGCACCGCCCGCGGCACCGTCGGTGTGGTCACGGTCCGGCCGGGCCGGACCGGCGGCGGCTGGAGCGAGTTCTTCGTCACCGCGGCCGGCCCGCCGCAGTCCGCCGCGGAGACCGCGACCATCAGGCGGCTGCGCGCGGAACTGCACGGCTCCTACGTCGGCGGCCCGAGCGCTCAGCAGATCGACCTCCGGTCCACCAACAGCCGGGACCGCGAGATCGTGGTGCCGATCACGCTGGCCGCGATCGTGCTGATCCTGATCCTGCTGCTGCGCAGCCTGGTCGCCCCGCTGCTGCTGGCCGCCGCGGTGATCGCGGTGTGGGGCTCCGCGCTGGGCGTCGGCGGCCTGGTCTTCGGTCCGGTGCTCGGCTTCCACGGCACCGACCCCGGGCTGGGGCTGCTCAGTTTCGTGTTCCTGGTCGCGCTGGGGGTCGACTACGGCATCTTCCTGATGCACCGCATGCGGGAGGAGGCGCTGAACGGCGCGCCGCCGCGGCAGGCCACGCTGAGCGCGCTGCGCACCACCGGCGGCGTGATCACCTCGGCGGGCATCGTGCTGGCCGCGACGTTCTCGGTGCTGGTGAACATGCCGCTGGTGCAACTGGCCGAGCTGGGCTTCGTGATCGCCGTCGGGGTGCTGCTGGACACGTTCGTGGTCCGCACCTTCCTGGTGACCTCGGCGTCGATGCTGCTGGGGCGGCGGCTGTGGGCGCCGGGCGCGCTCGGCCGGGCCCGGCCGCCGGCCGCGGGTGAGGACGGGGGCAACGGCCCCGACGACACCGCTGCGGTCGGCCGTTCGGGCGGGGACGGCGTCGAGCGGGAGGCGCCGGCCACCCGCTGACCCACCCGGCGCCGCGGCCCGGTTCCGCACGGCGGCGGGCGCCTCCCGTTCACCAACGGGTGGCGCCCGCACGGGTCATCGGGTGGACCGGGGCCGACCGGGCACCGTGACCACGGGCGACCGGCTCAGCGCGCGCGGGCACCCTGAGCCCGCAGCGCACCCGCCACCGCACGCAGGAAACCGGCGTACGCGCCCGGGGCCGGCGGCAGTTCGGGGTTCCAGGGCAGCACCTGCGCGGTCAGGGACAGCCGCTCCCACGCGGGCACGCCGGCGAGTGCGGACAGGGGGACGGCGTTCGCCCGGGTGTCGGCGAGGACCACTCCTGCGCCGCCGACCGCCGCGAGCGCCTGGTCCCAGTCGGTGGTACGCCAGTTGACGCCCGGACCGGGGCCCGGGTCGGCCATCCGCACCCCGAGGTCGGCGAGGTGCCGCAACTCCGGCCAGGTACTCGGCCGGGCGAGGTGCACCTGCTCGGGACCGGCCGGCGACAGGGCGACCACCTGCGCGGTACCGCCACCGACCGCGACCAGCCGCAACTCCTCCTCGGCCGCAGCGAGTTCGGCGCCCGCCGAGCCGATCTGCGCGCCGAGCGCGACGGCCAGCGCGGCGAACCGACCGAGTATGGTCCGCAGCGACGCCTCCCCGCCGACGCCGAGCGCCAGCACCGGCACGCCCGCCGCCTCCGCGACGGACTCCGCGAGCGCGTACGGCGCCTTCCCGTCGTACGTCACGTCCACGACCACGTCCGGGTCCAGCGCGCGCAGCGCCTCCTCGGCGACGTCCGCTCCCCCGCCCAGGTAGGCCACCTGCGCCGGATCGAGCCCGCCGAGCTTCGCCGGGTCGGCCTCCGCGCCGCTGTCGTGGCCCGAGCCGTACACCGCCACCGGCCGCAGGCCGTGCTCCCACAGCGCGGCCCCGGCGCGTACGTACGCCACCACCCGCGGCGTCCCGCCGGCACCGGACGCCGTGCTGCCCCGGTCGTCGGTGAACTCCCAACCCGCCTGCCGCGCACTGCCGTTCGTCATGCAGCCGACCCCCTTTGCCGTCCGCGCGGGGCCCCGCGGGACCCGCCGCGTGCCCTCCACCCTGCGCCCCGACCCGCCTCGCCGACAAGGGCGCCTCGGGCTGCCGGCAAGGCCGGCTCCAGGCCACGACGCGACCGGATGGCGCCGGCCGGCCTACCCCGTGGGCGGCGCCGGGGGATGATCGTCGTGAGCGGTGGCGGGACCGAGGAAGTCCCGGCCCTGGATGATCCCGTGGTGGATGCCGCCGCTGACCGAGTTGTTCACGATGGAGACCCCGCCACCCGACGTCCCGGGCGCCAACTCGGCGAGCAGCGAGCGAAGTTCGTCGGCGGCGCCCGGGTCCGCGCGCAGCACGCGGCGCAGCCGGGCCCGCCACTCGTCGGCCACGTCGGCGGCGGTGTCCTCGTCACCCGCCTCCCGCGCCCCCACCAACGCAGCGTGGGAGTCCTGGAGTTGGCGGTCGATCCCGCCAGGGTCACCGCCCCGGGCGAAGAACGCGGCCAGCCGCCCGCGCACCTGGCCCCACGCGTCGGAAACCATCAACCCCACCAGGGCGGTCGCCCCCGAGGACGCCAGCCCGGCCAGTTCGGCTTCCACCCGCCCCACCCCGTCCCGCTCGCCGTGCGTCACCCCGCTCCCCCACGGTAGGGCACCGCGACCCGGGCCGGGGCCGGTCGGCGACAGCCCCGACGGTCACGCCGCGCCGGACCGCCCGGCGCGGTCCGCGGCCCGCGTTCGCGATACTTCTCGGACGGACACGGCGGGCGGAGGGCGGGGAGACGATGGCACGGGACACGGAACCCGACGGGACGGGTGCTGCCGGCGGGCTGGCGCGGGTGGCCGCCGAGGCGGGCGTGTCCGTGTCGACGGTGTCGAAGGTGCTGCACGGCCGCTCGGACGTCGCCGCGCGGACCCGGGCGCGGGTGCAGCGGCTGCTGGAGCAGCACGGCTACGCGAACGCGGCGCGCGGGCGGGCCGCGCCGACCGCGCTGGCGGCCGGCGGGCTGATCGACTTCGTGATCGGGGAACTGGACGGCCCGTGGGCGGTCCAGCTCGTCCGCGGGGCGGAGGAGGCCGTGCACGCGGTCGGCATGGGGCTGGTGGTCTCGGCGGTGCACGGCCCGGGCGACGGGGACGGGCCGTCCCGGCACTGGCTGGAGGCGCTGGCCAACCGGCCGACCCGCGGCGCGGTCCTGGTCGTGCCCGGGCTGTCCGAACCGCAGCGGGAGGAACTGCGCCGGCTGGGGCTGCCGTTCGCGCTGATCGCGCCCGCGGAGGAGCCGCCGCCCGGCGTGCCCTGGGTGGGCGCCACCAACTGGCCGGGCGGCCTCGCCGCGACCCGGCACCTGGTCCGGCTCGGCCACCGCCGGGTCGCGGTGATCGGCGGGCCACCCGGCCGGCTCGCCTCCCGGGCCCGGGTCGACGGCTACCGCTCGGCCCTCGACGAGGCCGGGCTGCCGTTCGACCCGGCACTGGTCCGCTACGGCGACTTCTCGCACGAACCCGCCTTCCGGCACGCGCTGGACCTCCTGCGGCTGCCCGACCGCCCCACCGCGATCTTCGCCGGCAGCGACCAGCAGGCACTCAGCACCTACCGCGCCGCCGACCACCTCGGGCTGCGCGTGCCCGCCGACCTCAGCGTGGTGGGTTTCGACGACCTCGACTTCGCGGACTGGGTCACCCCCCGCCTCACCACCGTCCGCACCCCCCTCCCCGAAATGGCCGCGGTCGCCACCCGCATGGTCCTCCAACTCCTTTCCGGCCGAGCCCCCGAGACCACCCGCGTCGAAGTGGCCAGCGAGCTCGTCGTCCGCGACAGCACCGCCCCACCCCCCTGACCCAAGCCTCCGGAAGCACCCGCACGTACAGGGGGGCGTGGGGGCACCTACCAGGCGAAGCCCTGGGGGGAGAACGGCGCGAGCAACCCACCACCGACAGGTGGTCCCTCAACCGGCCGACGAGACCACCCCGGTGGGTCGGGGCCCCCGGGAATACCCCTTCCCGACCGCACAGTTGGACGCGAAGCACGACCACCCCCGCGAGCCCGTACAAGAAAGCCCGTACCAGAAGAGAGGCCCCCTCCATGAAGGCTGTGCGGTTCCACGCGTACGGCGGAATCGATGTCCTCCAGGTCGAAGAAGTGGGACGGCCCGCGCCCGGCCCCGGGCAGATGCTGATCGAAGTACGCGCCGCGGGAATCCAGCCCGGCGAGGTGATGATCCGCGAGGGCGCCCGCCACGGCCGCTGGCCCGCCACCTTCCCCACGGGCCAGGGCAGCGACCTCGCCGGGGTCGTGGTGGAGACGGGCCCCGAAGTCCGCGGCTTCGCCGTCGGCGACGACATCCTCGGCTTCACCCACCAGCGCGCGAGCCACGCGGAGTTCGTCGTGGTCGAGGACGTGAACGTGGTCTCCCGACCCGAGAACCTCCCCTGGGACGTCGCCGGTTCGCTGTACGTGGCCGGCACGACCGCGTACGCGACGGTGTTCGCGGTGGACCCCGGCCCGGGCGACACGGTCGTGGTGTCCGCTGCGGCGGGCGGCGTCGGATCGCTCGCGGTGCAGCTCGCACGGCGGCACGGCGCCACGGTGATCGGGCTGGCGAGCGAGCGCAACCACGCCTGGCTGGCCGACCACGGGGTGGTCCCGGTCGCGTACGGCGAGGGCGTGGCCGAGCGGATCCGGCAGGCCGCCGGCGGGCGGGTCGACGCGTTCATCGACACGTTCGGCGACGGATACGTCGAGCTGGCGGTGGAGTTGGGCGTGCGGCCCGAGCGGATCAACACGATCCGCGACTGGCAGGCCGCGGCCAAGGTCGGCGCGCGGACGTACGGCGAGGGTTCCGCGGCGTGCGCGGTCGTGGTCGGGCGGCTCGCCCGGCTGGCCGCCCGCGGGGAACTCGACGTGCCGATCGCCCGCACCTACCCGCTGGAGCAGGTGCGGGACGCCTACCGGGAGTTGGAGCGGCAGCACACCCACGGCAAGATCGTGCTCCGGCCGTAGCGCCGCGACGGGCGCGGCCGGTCCGGCCGCGCCCGTCACACGTCGTGCCCCGCCCGTCGCGCGCTCAGTAGACCGTGACGTCCCAGTGGTTGCCCTCGTCGCAGTACAGGTTGCCGGAGGCGGCCTCCCACTGCGGGTAGCCGTCGGCGCGGTAGCCGATGTACGTGAAGCTGTTGTGCACGTAGTTGTCGATGCACGAGTTGTGCGACAGGTCGACCTTGTAGCCGTTGTAGTGGCTGTAGGTGCCGGACGCGTGGCCGACCTCCGTGCCGCCGGTGATGTTGATCGCGCAGCCGCTGGCCCCCTTCAGCGTGATCATGGCGTTCACCGTGCCGGAGTTGATCTGGTCGAAGGACGTACAGGTCGAGTTGGAGCGGGTGGTGCAGTTTCCGCTCGAACTCCAGGTGATGCCCGCGGCGGACAGCTTGGCCGCTGCCGCGGACTGGGTCATCTTGGTGCCGCTGGCGTGCGCGGCCGGGGCCGCGACCACGAGCGCGGCGGCCGCGGCGAGAGTGGCGACGGCGTACCTGCGGGGACGGTGGGACACGGGGCCTCCTGCGGTGAGGGAGAGGCGGAACGTGCTGACCTGGCAGGCCCATACGCTAGCGGGTATCGCGAACATGACAAGTAGGCCCTGCGTGACGGCCGGGTGAACGCCCCCACGTCGCACCGGGCCGGCGGCTCAGGCCCCGCGAAGCCGCGCCCCGCGGAGCCGTACCCCGCGGGGCGCCGCCCCTCACCATGCCGAGGGGCGGTAGTCCTTCAGGAAGCAGCCGAACAGATCCTCGCCCTGCTCGCCGCGCACCACGGGGTCGTAGACCCGCGCGGCGCCGTCGACCAGGTCGAGCGGGGCGTGGAAGCCCTCGGCGGCGAGCCGGACCTTGTCGGGGTGCGGCCGCTCGTCGGTGATCCAGCCGGTGTCGACGGCCGTCATCAGGATGCGGTCGGTCTCCAGCATCTCCTGCGCGCTGGTGCGGGTGAGCATGTTCAGCGCGGCCTTGGCCATGTTGGTGTGCGGGTGGCCGGGTCCCTTGTAGCCGCGGCTGAACTGGCCCTCCATCGCGGAGACGTTGACCACGTACTTGCGCCGTGCCGCGGCGGCCGCCATCGCCGGGCGCAGCCGGCTGATCAGCACGAACGGCGCGGTGACGTTGCACAGTTGCACTTCGAGGAGTTCGATCGGGTCGACCTCGCCGACGGTCTGCACCCAGGTGTTGCTGGGGTCCAGGTCGGGCACGAGGCCGCCGGCGTCGATGGCCGTGCCCGCCTCGATCCGGGCGAGCGAGGCGGAGCCGCTGACCAGCGCGAGGCCGGTGATCTCGTCGGGGGTGAGCAGCTCGCCGCGCGGCGAGGGCAGCGCGGCGGCCGTCTGCGCGCCCGACCCGTACGCGCCGAACACCTCGGCGGCGGGCAGCTCGCCCGCGGGCAGCGGCGCGCTCTCGGCGGTGACCAGCTCGCTGTAGGCGCGCGGCGAGCGGCGTACGGTCTGGGCCGCGTTGTTGATGAGGATGTCCAGCGGCCCGGCGGCGGCCACCGAGTCGGCGAGGGCGACGACCTGGGCGGGGTCGCGCAGGTCGATGCCGACGACCTTGAGCCGGTGCAGCCAGTCCGCGCTGTCCGGCATGGCCTTGAAGCGGCGGATCGCGTCGTTCGGGAAGCGGGTGGTGATGGTGGTGTGGGCGCCGTCGCGCAGCAGCCGCAGCGCGATGTACATGCCGATCTTGGCGCGGCCGCCGGTCAGCAGGGCGCGCCGTCCGGTGAGGTCGGTGCGGGCGTCGCGGCGGGCCCGGTTCTCGGCCGCGCAGCTCGGGCAGAGCTGGTGGTAGAACGCGTCGACCTCGACGTAGCGGGTCTTGCAGACGTAGCACGACCGGGGCCGCGCCAGGATGCCGGCGATCTCGGTGGTGACCGAGGTGGTCAGGTGTATGCCGAGCGTCTCGTCGTCGATCCGGTCGGCGGCGCCGGTGGCGGTGGCCTCGGTGACCGCCTTGTCGTTGGCGGTCTTGGCGGCCCGGCGCTCCTGGCGGCGGCGCTGCTTGACCGTGCGGTAGACGCCCGCGGTGGCGCGGCGCACGGCGACGGCGTCGGGGTGGTCGACGGGGAGGTCGTCGAGCTCGGCGAGCACCGCGAGGCAGAGGGCGAGGCGGTCGGGGTCGATGCCGGGGCCCTCCGGCGGTCCGGCCGCGGCGCGAGCACCGGGAACGCCCGGAGCCCCGGGAACACCGGGAGCGTCGAGCGCGTCCGAGGGCAGGCCGTCGCCGCCGGGGGCCGGGTCGGGCCCGGTGCCGTACAGGTCCTGTGTGGTCGCCGTCATGAAACCGCTGCTCTCCGTGTGATCCCCGTGGGTGGCCGGGCCCCGCCCTGCCCGACCGTTCATGGGGCGAACTTTACGTTTGCGGTGCGGGCAGCTCCAAACCCGTTCCCGCCGCACGTACCGCTGCCGGGCAGGGCCCCGGCGGTATTCTCGGGGCGTCTGCGTGAGCGGCGCGCGACCGGCGTGTGCGTGATCACGCCGAGCCGTGGAGGTCCGTTGACTGCCGCCGACCCGTTCGACGTCCCGCACGACGCGCCGTTCGGGGTGCACAACCTGCCGTACGGCGTCGTCACCACGGCAGGCGACCCGCGGCGCAGGCTCGGCATCCGCTTCGGGGAGCACGTCCTCGACGCGGGCGCGGCCGCCGCTGCGACCGGCGCGCCCGTCGACCTCCTGGCGCTGCTGGCCGCGCCGTCGCTGAACCCGCTGCTGGCGGCGGGCCGCCCGGCGTGGTCCCGGGTGCGGGCCGCCGTCACCGCGTGGCTGACCGAGGAGCGGTACCGGGCCGCCGTGGCGCCGTGCCTGGTCCCGTTCGCGGACGTGGTCGCGCACCTCCCGTTCGACGTGGCGGACTACACCGACTTCTACGCCTCAGAGCACCACGCCTCGAACGTCGGCCGGATCTTCCGCCCCGACTCGGCCGCGCTGCCGCCGAACTGGAAGCACCTGCCGATCGGCTACCACGGCCGGGCCGGCACCGTGGTCGTGTCGGGGACCGACGTCGTGCGGCCGTGCGGGCAGCGCCGGGATCCCGGCGAGCAGGCGCCCTCCTACGGCCCCTCGGTACGGCTGGACATCGAGGCCGAGGTGGGCTTCGTGGTCGGGTCGCCCTCCGCGCAGGGCGACCGCGTCGCCCTCGCCGACGCCGACGACCACGTCTTCGGGCTGTGCCTGCTCAACGACTGGTCGGCGCGCGACATCCAGGCATGGGAGTACGTCCCGCTGGGCCCCATGCTCGGCAAGTCCTTCGCCACGTCGGTCTCCGCGTGGGTGGTGCCGCTGGACGCCCTCGGGCACGCCCGTACGTCACCGCCGCCGCGCGACCCGGCCCTGCTGCCCTACCTCGACGACAGCGCCGCGCGGCCCTCGGGGCTCGACCTCGCGCTGGAGGTAGGGCTCAACGGGCACGTCGTCTCCCGGCCGCCCTTCGCCACGATGTACTGGACGTACGCGCAGATGGTGGCGCACCTCACCGTCAACGGGGCGAGCCTTCGCGCGGGCGACCTGCTCGGCTCGGGCACCGTCAGCGGGCCCGAGCGGGACACCCGGGGCGCCCTCATCGAACTCTCCTGGAACGGGGAGGAGCCGCTGCGGCTCCCCGACGGCACGGAGCGGTCCTATCTCCAGGACGGCGATGAGGTGGTCATCTCCGGGAGTGCGACCGGGCCGAACGGGTCCCGTATCGGCCTCGGCGAGGTCCGTGGCCTCGTCCGGCCCTCCCGCTAGGGTGCCCTGACCCTCCCGGCTGCCCCGTCCTGCCGGTTGAGGGACCTTGCGGTCCGCGGTGGCCGTTCGCGCAGTTCTCCCCCAGCCTGGCGGCTGGGAGGTGCCCCCACGCGCCCCCTGGTCGGTGACCCTCTTTTCGCGGAAGAAGCCGCACAAACCAAGGGGCGCGGGGAACTGCGCGAGCAAGCACAGCCGGACCGCAAGGTCCCGTCACGGGCAGGAGGACCGGGCACCCCGGAGGGTCAGCGCGCCGACAGGGCATCGCCGTGGAGGAGCAGCAGGGTGACCGCGGTCACGGCCATCGCCAACGTGGTGAGGAACGGTACCCGGCTGGGCCCGGCGCCGGCCGCCCGCATGGTCGCACAGGCAAGCCCCCCGGTCAGGGCGAGCCCCGCCCACCCGGCGGCGCCCGCACGTCCGGGTGGGCCGAAGACGAGAAGCACGGCCGCGGCCAGCAGCGGCACGGGAGCCAGCAGCCGGCTGCGGCGCCGCCCGAGCCGCTGCGGCAACCCCCGCACGCCGGCGGCCAGGTCCGCGTCGATGTCGGGCAGCACGTTCGTGACGTGCGCGCCCACCCCGAGCAGCGCTCCCGCCGCCACCGCCCAGGCCGGCGGCCCCGGGTGCCCGGGCAGCCCGAGCGTCACGAACGCGGGCAGCAGTCCGAAACCGACGGCGTACGGCAGCCACGAGAGGGCCGTCCGCTTCACGCCCCCGTTGTACGCCCACGCGGCCGCCACCCCGACGAGGTGCGCGACGCCCGCCGCCACCCCGCACGCCAGCGACGCCACCCCGCACAGCACGAGCGCACCGCCCGCCGCCGCTGCCGCGACCCACGGTTGCGGCGCACCCCGCACCAGCGGCTTGTCCGTACGGCCCGCCGCCCGGTCCCGCTCCACGTCCAGGACGTCGTTGCACCAGCCGATCGACGCCTGCCCGCTGAGCACCGCGACCGCCACCAGCAGGCACCCCCCTGCACCTTGCCCCGACGCCGCCGCCAGAGCCGTCACCAGCACGGTCACCGCCACCGTCGGCTCCGGATGGCACGCCTTCGCCAGCCCCCGTACGCCCCCGCCCCCCACCGCCCGGACTCCGCTCCCAGCCACCCCCGCACTCTAGGCGCGCCCACCCCGAACAACGCGCCCAACTCACGCAGAACCCCGCTCCGGGAGAACCGCGCGGCAAGCCCACCACCGGCAGGTGGTCCCTCGACCGGCGGAACGGGCCACCTCGGAGGGTTCGCTCGGCCAGGCTACGCCCGATTGGGGGCGTTTGTTCCTATGCTGACGGGATGAGCCGAATCGCGGGCGTCCACGGGGTGTTGCCGCCCTATCGGTACGAACAGCACGAAATCCGGGACGCCCTCGCAGAGATGGGCGCGATGGCCCCGGAGAGCAGGGGCCTGCTGGACCGTATGCACGCCGCATCGACCGTGCGGACCCGGCACTTGGCGGTGCCGCTGGAACGCTACGCGCACCTCGCCGGGTTCGGTGCGGCCAACGACGCCTATCTGACCGCGGCAATGGAGCTCGCGCACGACGCGGTCCAGGGGGCGCTGGAGCACGCGGAGGTCGCGCCCTCGGAGGTGGACCTGGTGGTGTCGACGTCCGTGACGGGCCTGGCCGTGCCGTCGATCGAGGCGCGGCTGGCGGGACGCTGGGGGTTGCGCCCGGATGTGAAGCGGCTGCCGGTCTTCGGGCTGGGGTGCGTGGCGGGCGCGGCCGGCCTCGCACGGGTGCACGACTACCTGGAGATGCGGCCGACGGCGGTCGCGGTGCTGCTCTGCGTGGAGTTGTGCTCCCTGACGGTGCAGCGCGGCGACGCCTCCGCGGCGAACATGGTCGCGGGCTCGCTGTTCGGGGACGGCGCGGCCGCGGTCGTCGCGGTCGGCCGCGAGCACCCGGCGGCGCGTGCGGCGCGCGGCCCGGAGATCGTGGCGACCCGCAGCCGGCTGTACCCGGACACCGAGCGGCTGCTGGGCTGGGACATCTGCGACGGCGGCTTCCGGATCGTCCTGGGCAGCGACCTGCCGGACACGGTGCTGCGCCGACTCGGCCCGGAGGTGGAGACGTTCCTCGCCGATCACGACCTGAAGACCGAGGACGTCACGGGCTGGATCTGCCACCCCGGCGGCCCGAAGGTGCTGGAGGCGGTCCGGGCGGCCCTCGATCTGCCCGCCCGCGCCCTGGAGTTGACGTGGCGTTCGCTCGCGGAGGTCGGCAACCTGTCCTCGGCGTCCGTCCTGCACATCCTGCGCGACACCCTGGACCGGCGCCCGCCGCTGGCCGGGACGCCCGGCCTGATGCTCTCCATGGGGCCGGGCTTCAGTTCCGAACTCGTCCTTCTGCGCTGGTAGGCCGCGATGTCGTCGATCCCCCCGTACACCCTGCTCGTCCTGCTGGTCGCCGTCGAGCGGCTGGCGGAGCTGGTCACCGCGCGGCGCAACGCGGCATGGAGCACGCGGCGCGGCGGCATCGAGTACGGCCGCGGCCACTACCCGGTGATGGTGCTGCTGCACACTGGACTGCTGGCCGGGTGCCTGGCGGAGACCGGGTGGGGCGGGCGGCCGTTCGTGCCCGCCCTCGGTTGGCCGCTGCTCGTGCTCGCGCTGGCCGCGCAGGCGCTGCGTTGGTGGTGCATCGGCACGCTCGGGCCGCGCTGGAACACCCGGGTGATCGTGGTGCCCGGCCTGCCACTGGTCGACGCCGGACCGTACCGCCTGATGAGCCACCCCAACTACCTGGCGGTCGTCGTCGAGGGCGCCGCGCTGCCGCTGGTGCACGGCGCGTGGATCACCGCGCTCGGCTTCACCCTGCTGAACGTGCCGCTGCTCGCGGTCCGGCTGCGCTGCGAGAACGCGGCGCTGGCCGTCGCGCCGGGTGCCGGTCCCGCGGCCGCGGTGGCCGCGCCGTGATCGACCTGCTCGTCGCCGGCGGCGGTCCGGCCGGACTGGCCACGGCGATCCGGGCGGCGTGCGAGGGGCTGGAGGTGGTGGTGGTCGAGCCGCGGCCGGGGCCGGTCGACAAGGCGTGCGGCGAGGGGCTGATGCCCGCGGCCGTCGCCGCCCTCGCGGAGCTCGGGGTGGCCGTCGAGGGGCGGCCGCTGCGCGGCATCCGCTACGTCGACACGCGGCACGAGGCGGAGGCGCATTTCCGGGCCGGTCCCGGCCGGGGCGTGCGGCGCACCGAGCTGCACGCGGCACTCTCCCGCCGGGCCGCCCGACTCGGCGTGCCCGTCCTCCCGTTGCGGGTCGACGTGGTCCGCCAGCAGCAGGACCGGGTGACCGCCGCGGGGATCACCGCGCGGTACCTCGCCGCCGCGGACGGCCTGCACTCGCCGATCCGGCGCGCCCTCGGCCTGGCGGGCCCGGCCGGACCCGCGCCGGCCCGCTACGGCCTGCGCCGGCACTTCGCGGTGGCGCCGTGGACGGACTGCGTCGAGGTGCACTGGTCGGCCCGCGCGGAGGCGTACGTCACGCCGGTCGGGCCCGACCTGGTCGGCGTCGCCCTGCTGACCAGCGACCGGGCGCCCTTCGAGCGGCAGCTGGCCGCCTTTCCGGACCTGGCCGCGCGGCTGCCCGCGATCGCGGCCACCGCCACCCGGGGCGCCGGGCCGCTCCGGCAGCCGGTCCGTGCCCGCGCCCTCGGCCGGGTCCTGCTCGTCGGCGACGCGGCCGGATACGTGGACGCCCTCACCGGCGAGGGCGTCTCGCTCGCCGTGCGCGGCGCCGCGGAACTCGTCCGGTGCGTGCGGGCGGGCCGGCCCGGCGAGTACGAGCGGGCGTGGCGGGCGATGTCGCGGCGGCACCGGGCGCTGACGTCGGCGCTGCTGGGTGCGCGCGGCCGGCCGCTGCTGGCGGCGCGCATCGTGCCCGCGGCGGCGCGGTTCCCCGGGCTCTTCGCCGCCGTGGTGAACCAGCTGGCGTGAGCCGCGCCGGCCCGCGGCGGGCCCCCTGGGCGGGCCGGCTCAGGTCGAGGACAGGCCGGGCACCGAGAAGCCGTTGAGGGCCCACAGCGGGGCGGTGTACCAGAGCAGGGCGATGCCGAGGAAGAGGAGGGAACCCGTCACCGGCAGCATCCAGCCCGGCAGCCGCCTGCTGCGGACGACGATCACCTTGGCCACGAACGCGCCGTAGAAGGCGCAGCCGGTGAAGCTGTGGATCGCGACACGCGGTGAGGTCGTCTCGATGCCGTAGGTGACCAGGCAGTGGAACGCGATGGGCAGCGAGAAGAGGAAGATGCAGAACCCCAGCACCCGGTGCCCGATGCGCACCCGCCGGCCGCCGGCCCGCACCCTGGGGATGCGGCCGAACATCCACAGGGCCAGCCCGACCTGGATGATCGCGAGGCAGAGCATCGCACTGCCGAGCCGGGCCTTGAGGTCGACCGCGTCCTGGCCGCGCTGCCCGTAGAGCGCGCTGTTGTAGTCGGGGGTGTGCTTGTCACCGAAGAGGTAGATCCCGACACCGACCGCGACGGGCACCAGGACACCGAGCGCGACGAGCGCGACGCGGGCGCCGGGCCCACGTCGCTGCTCCTTCGGATCGTCGGCGAGCCTGCTCAGCTCGTGACCTGCTTGCCCTTGGCGTTCACCACGTACCACAGCGCGCCGAACTGGTTGAGGCCCTGCCCGTTGCTCTGCCCGGCCTTGGTGTCGCCGATGTAGAGGTAGAGGGGGTGGCCGTTGTAGGTGGCCTGCTTGACGCCGCCGGAGCGGGTGGCCGTACCGAGCAGCTTCGAGTCCGCGCCCTTGCCGGCGAGGGCGGTGCCGTTGGTGAGCAGGGGCGGCCAGGCGGCAGCGCAGGTGCCGGTGCAGTTCGACGTGTTCTTCTTGTCGGCGAGGAACAGGTAGAGGGTGCGGTCCTTGCCGTTGACGAGGATCGTGCCGAGGTTGCCGACCGACTTCGTGGCGACGGTGGCCTGCGCCACCTTGGCCGCCTTGGGGTGGGCTTTGGCCGCGGCGGCGCTCGCCGAGGTGGCGTCGCTCGGCGCGTGGCCGGAGTCGGACTTTCCGCTGCTGCCGCATCCGGTCAGCGCGGAGGCGAGCAGGACTGCGGCGGCGCAGGTGGCCGCCCTGGCGGTGCGCTTCATCAAGGCTCCGAGGCGTAGGCGTGGCGATGGGATCCCAGCGTCGCTTCCCGCGGCCGGTCCCCCGGCCCGTGGCACACCCGCCCCTGGTCAGGTCCACCCTTCCGGCGCATTCCGGTTCCGCCGCCGGCCGGGAGCATGTGGTACAGGCGGCGTACGGTCGGGGGCCGGGGATGGAATCGTGGCGGGTCCCGGAGCGTTGTGCTGGGTGGATGAGCGTCACCACCACCACTGGGAGGAACGAGATGGCCGCGCAGACGCAGAGGGCCGTACTGGCCGGCGGATGCTTCTGGGGGATGCAGGACCTGATCCGCCGGCAGCCGGGCGTGACCGCGACCCGGGTCGGCTACACCGGTGGCGACGTGCCGAACGCCACCTACCGCAACCACGGCACGCACGCGGAGGCCATCGAGATCACCTTCGATCCCGAGCGGACCGACTACCGCGCGCTGCTGGAGTTCTTCTTCCAGATCCACGACCCCACCACGAAGAACCGCCAGGGCAACGACATCGGCCTCAGCTACCGCTCAGCGATCTACTCCGTGGACGACGAGCAGAAGCGGGTCGCCGAGGACACCATCGCCGACGTGGAGGCCTCCGGCCTGTGGCCGGGGAAGGTCGTCACCGAGGTCGAGCCGGTCGGCCCGTTCTGGGAGGCCGAGCCCGAGCACCAGGACTACCTGGAGCGCTACCCCGACGGGTACACCTGCCACTTCCCGCGCCCGAACTGGAAGCTGCCGGCCCGCGCGAAGAGCTGACCGACTCTCCCGTGCCGGCGGCACCCCCGCCGGCACGGGACACGGTCCCGGAGCACCGGAAACGGCGCACACGCCAGCACACGCCGACGGAAAGGGGCGGGGCCACGCGGCCCCGCCCCTTTGCGTTCCCGCCGTCCTCCCCGGGTCAGGACGTGTAGGCCTCCAGTTCCACCACCCGGGAGTACGTGACGCCCTCGTTGCTGCCGAGCGTCACCACGCGCAGCGCCGTCGCGGTCTGCGCGGCGAAGGTCGAGCTGACCTCGCCCGCGGTGTTGCCGCGCACCTGGGCGACGGTCTGCCAGGAGCCGCCGACCTGGAGTTCCACGTCCCACGCGGACAGGCCGTAGCCGGCGGCGGGGTACTTCGCCGAGTCCAGGGTGTAGAGGTCCACCCGGCCGACCGGCACGGGCTGGTCGAAGGAGACCTGGAGCCAGTCGGGGAAGGTGCCCTTGGTCGCGTCGTTCCAGCCGGTGGTGGTGCCCCAGTGGGTGGAGTCCCGGTCGCCGTCGACCGCGCCGCAGGCAGGGTAGTTGGGCAGGTTCTCCGAGGACGCCGAGACCGGCATGTAGCGGACCAGGTTGCCGGTGTCGTTCACCGGCGCGGGCTCGACCTGGACCGGCAGCGACAACTGCTGGTCCCCGGCGTGCACGGTGATCGTGTACGTGCCGGGCGGGGTGGAGCGCGGCGCGCCGACCGCGATCTGGACCTTGAGGGTGTAGCCGGAGGGCAGGTAGCTGGAGACCAGCGACCGGGACACCGTCAGCGGTGCGGGCGCGTCGATGAACGCGTCGGCGTACACCGCGGAGCTGCCCGCGTTGCCGAAGCGCAGTTGGAAGCCCTGGACCGCGCAGGGCACCGGGTCGACGGTGACGTGGTCGACGTCGGAGCCGAGGGTGAGCTGCTGCGCCGGGGCGGCCTTGCCGGGGACGGCGGCGAGCGCGGGCGCCACCCCACCGAGAGTCACGAGCATGACAACCGCTGCGATGACGGCGAGCGTGCGGCGCCGCGGCGCGCCGGCGGGACCGGTCCGTCGGAGCGCCCGGACGAGCGCTCCGACGGCCGTGCTGGACAGGATCGGCATGGTCTCCCCCTACGCCGGGTTCAGGCCGGGGTTCCCGGCCTCGACGGCGAACTTCCGGATGGTGCTGATCGGGGCGCCGGTGCGGTCGATGTACGGCACCGCGCGGTAGGACGCGTGCAGTTCGGCCGGGGTCAGGTCGACGACGATGTAGCCGCGCCGCTCGTTGACCAGCTTCAGGTGCGGGTTGTGGTCCAGGAAGTTCTGTCCGTTGACGGAGACGTCCACGCCGTTGCCGCCGCTGCTGATGGAGGTGCCGACCAGTTCGACGCCGATGGTCTGCGAGTCGGGATCGGCGAAGTCGCGCTTCATGTCCATCGCGTAGGCGGCGTGCACGTCGCCGGTGACCACGACGGGGTTGCGGGCGCGCAGCCCGGCCAGCCCGTCGAGGAGGCGGCCCTGCTCGGCGGTGTAGCCGTCCCAGGCATCCATGTTGTAGGTGGCGGTGCCGCTCGCGTCCAGGTCCATCCGGCTCATCACGACCTGGTTGGCGAGCAGGTTCCAGGTGGACTGCGAGCGGCCCATCCCGTCCAGCAGCCAGCGCTGCTGCTGCGCCCCGGCGAAGGTGCGGGCGGGGTCGTTGCGGCCGGGGTTGTCGGGCTTCCACAGGTCGCCGTCGGCCTGGTCGGAGCGGTACTGCCGGGTGTCCAGCACGTTGACCTCGGCGAGCCGGCCGAAGGTGAAGCGGCGGTAGAGCAGGTAGTCCGGGCCCTGCGGCGCGGGCGTGCGCAGCGGCATGTGCTCCCAGTAGGCGCGGTAGGCGCTGGCCCGGCGGACCGTGAAGTCCTCGATCGGGTCGAGGTTCCTGGAGTAGAGGCCCGCGTAGTTGTCCTGCACCTCGTGGTCGTCCCAGGTGCCGATCCACGGCGCGTTCTGGTGCGCGGCGCGCAGGTCCGGGTCGGACTTGTACAGCGCGTACTGCAACCGGTAGCGGTCCAGGGTGTCGGCCTCGGTGCGGAACTGGTCCGGCACCGGGTCGGTGGTGTTGCGCAGGCCGCCCGCGGCGGAGATGCCGTACTCGTAGATGTAGTCGCCGACGAACAGCACCGCGTCGACGTCCTCGGCGGCGAGGTGGGCGTGCGCGGTGTAGTAGCCGTCGGGCCAGGACTGGCAGGAGGCGACGGCGAAGCTGAGCCGGTCGACCTTCTGCCCGGGCGCCGGGGCCGTCTTCGTGCGGCCGACCGGGCTGAGGTGGCCGTCGATCTTGAACCGGTACCAGTAGTGCCGGCCGGGCTGGAGCCCGCGGACGTCGACGTGCACGCTGTAGCTGTACTCCGGCTGGGCCGTGGCGCTGCCGGAGCGCACCACGTGCCGGAACCACTCGTCGGTGGCGACCTGCCACTGCACCGGCACCGCGTTGTACGGCATGCCGCCCAGCGGCTCGTACGGCTGCGGCGCGAGCCGGGTCCAGATCACCACCGCGTCGGGCAGCGGGTCGCCGGAGGCAACACCGAGGGTGAACGGGTCCCCGGGCAGCGGGGTGGCGGCACCCGCCGAGTGCGCCTGCGCCACACCCACCCCGAAGGCGAGGGCGGTCGCCGCGCCGGTCACGGTGAGGAACCGCCGCCGGGCCAGCCGCGCCGCGGGCCTCGGGAATGCGTCGGGAGTCACGTGTCGGGCTCCTTCCAGAAACCAGGGGCCGTCCGGGAACCCCGGCGCCCGCCTTCTTATGAGAGAGGCGCCGCGTGGACGCCGAAGGACTTCCCGTGGAGCGGCAGATGACCGGCACGCGTCCGAACACCCCTCCGCGCACGGTGGTTTGTCCGCACTCATGCGTAATGTGCGGCGACATCCGAACGTAGCAGGTGCCGCCGGGTGCGAGGAGCATCCGGCGGCACCGGGGGAGGCGGGTCGCGGACGGATCAGGGACGGCTCACGACGAGGGGAGGACCGGGGTGGGCCAGCCGCCGCAGTACGGGGTGCCGTCGATGCCGGAGTTGCCGCCGCCGTCGGTGACGGCGAAGTTGCCGCCCTCGCAGTTGTAGACCGGGGAGGAGGCCCCGATCCCGGTGGCCGTGACGCCGGTGAACGTGGCGGCGCCGCCGGTCTGTTCCTGGAGCGCGAAGGTGCCGGTGCCGGCGATGGTCACGTTGCTCAGGCTGACTCCGCTGATGGTGCCCTCGACCCACTGCACGGCCTCGTACGGGCTCTGCTCGATGAGCACGTTGGAGACGTCGATCGGCCCGGTGATGGCGCCCTGGCTGCCGTCGAACCACAGCGCGCCCACCCCGAACTGCCAGTTCGGGTCGAGGCTGCCGTCCCGCACCAGCGTGTTGTCGCTGATGGTGGTGGTGCCGACCGGCGTGGACGTGAAGCGCTGCCCGACGTGGATACCGCCGCCCTGCGTCAGCCCGGTGTCCTGGACCAGGTTGCCGGTGACGGTGTTGTCGTGGCCGCCGTAGATCGCGATGCCGTTGGCCAGCATCTGCAACTGCACGGTGTTGTCGGAGATGGTGTCGTTGGCGTCGGCACCCAGCGACGAGTCCGCCCAGGTGGCGATGCCGTCGTCACCGGTGTTGCGGATGTCGCTGTTGGTGACGGTGGAGTTGGTCACGCCGCCGTGGAAGTTGATGCCGTCCGCGGTGGTGTCGCGGATGCGCATCCCGCTGAAGGTCAGCTTGTCCATCGGGCCGTCCATCCAGGCCCCGACCTTCATGTGGTCGATCCACAGGTTCGACACCGACGAGTTGCTCATCGCGCCGCCGATCCCGTTCACCTGCGCATTGTCGTCACGCTGCTGGACGTCACCGAAGATCGCGAAGTTCTGCAGGTGGACGTTGCTGCTCGGCGAGGGCGCGGAGTTGCCGTAGAAGCCCGGTGCGGTGCCGGTGACGGTGGAGTACCACATGCCCGCGCCCGCGACGGTGACGTCGTTGACCGCGATGTGGCCCGGGACCTTGAAGGTGCCCGGCGGTATCCACACGGTGCCGCTCGAACCGGCCGCGCTGATGGCGGCGTTGAAGGCGGCGGTGGAGTCCGCCGCACCGGTCGGGTCGGCGCCCTTGTCCACCACCGACACCGATCCCGAGGGCGGGGCCTGTGCCGCGGCGACCTGCTCGAAGTCGGCGAGGTCGACGGTGTAGGAGGAGGCGGTGTCACCGGCGTCGACCTGGAGTGTGAAGGTGGTGCCCGCCGGATAGGTGGTGTCGAACAGCCGGTGCGCCTCGTCGTAGAAGTGGTGCGGGTTGCTGCCCGGCGCGTTGGTGAAGGGGTAGCTGCCGTAGTACCAGGAGTACGCGTTGGTGAGGCTGAAGTCCGGCTGCTTGGCGCCGTCGACGTACAGCGACAACGGCGCGGTGTAGACCGAGCCGTCGCCGGAGTCGGGGATGCTGTAGCGGAAGTCGATCGAGTTCGTCGCCACCGGGGTGGTGAACTTCACGTACGCGCCCGAGCCCTGGAGCGTGACCGCCTTGCGGTTGCTCGCCTCGTCGGCCAGCCGGCCCTGGGCGTAACTCGGTCCGATCACGGTCCCGTTGGTGGCGGAGCTCTCCGCCTGCACCTCGACGTAGGGAAGGCTCGCGCCGCTGCCGCCGGTGGCCGCCGCGAACGCGGGTGGGGCGGCCAGGGCGAGAGCGCCCGCTGAGGCGAGCAACGCGGCGCTGCCGCCGATGGCGGCCGCCCGCCGGAGACTTCGGAAGGGGTGGAACATGTCCTGCTCCTTTCAGCACACTGCCCGATCGGCCCGTCCGGCCCGCACCGCGCCCGCCTCGGGGCGGCGGGCGGCGGCGTGACGCAAGTGACCAGAGGGAGTTGGGGGGACAGTGTGGCGTCAGTCACGACGCAGAGGACCGTAACCCTTTGGCCACAGGGCCGCAATATCCGCATCCGTTTTCGTTGATTCCTTGCAGTTGATTGCAAGACGATGAGCATGCCGCCGGGGTGGGGCCGGGTCCGCGGCGCGACCGGTGGGCGGGCGCCCGTCGGGCGGTCGGGTGACCTGCGGCCGTGGCACCCCGCCCCGCGCCCCGCCGTGGGCCAGGATGCTGCCGTACGGCGCCGGACGCGCCGGTACGGAAACGGGGCGGCGCAGGACAGGAGTGGTGAGCATGGCGGTGGAACTGGGGCTGCTCGTACGGCTGCAGGCCAAGCCCGGCAAGGAGGAAGCCCTCGCGGACTTCCTGCGCGGCGGCCGCGCGCTGGCCGTCGCGGAGCAGCAGACCGTGACGTGGTACGCCTTCCGGATCGGCGAGCGCGAGTTCGGCATCTTCGACACGTTCGAGACAGAGGAGGGGCGCCAGGCGCACCTGTCCGGCGAGATCGCGCTGGCGCTCGGCCGGATCGGCCCCGATCTGCTCGCCTCGGAGCCCGAGATCCGCAGCACGGACGTCCTCGCCGCCAAGTAGCCCCCACCGGGTGGGTGATGGCGCCGGACGGGTGGATTCCCGGGCGGCGCCGGGCGGCGCCGCCGCAGCACGCGGGACGAGGCGTCCTCGCGGTGCTACGTTGCCGGGCATGGTCGAGCGCATCACACCGGGGCGGTTCCAGGAGACGGTCGGGGTCGACGACTGGCGGGTGCTGTTCGGCGCGGCGAGCGCCCACTTCCGCACCGGATCCTTCGCGACCGGCGTCGCGTTCGTGGACGCGATCGGCGCGCTGGCCGACGCCGCGAACCACCATCCCGACGTGGACCTGCGCTACCCCGGGGTGACGGTCCGTCTGATGACCCACGAGGTCGGCGGGCTGAGCGAGCGCGATGTCGATCTGGCCCGGGCGATCTCCGCGGCGGCGCGGGATCTGGACGTACCGTCCGACCCGGGCGCGCTCAAGGCCGTCCAGGTCGCGGTCGACGCGCTCGCCGCCCCCCGGGTGATGCCCTTCTGGCGCGCCCTGCTCGGTTACCGCGAGGCGGGCGGGACGGACCTGGTGGACCCCGCCGGCAGCGCGCCCCCGTTCTGGTTCCAGGCGATGGACACCGCGCGCACCGAGCGCAACCGCCTGCACATCGACGTCGCCGTGCCCCACGACCAGGCCGAGGAGCGGATCGCGGCAGCCCTCGCCGCCGGCGGCCGCCTGGTCTCGGACGCGCACGCGCCGGCCTGGTGGACGCTGGCCGACCCGGAGGGCAACGAGGCGGACGTGGCCACCTGGATGGGCCGCGACTGAGTCCCCCGCCGGCGCCCGGCCGGCCTCTTCCCACACACCGCCTCAGCTCCCCCTCAGCCCTGGCGGCTTGCCCTTGACCCGCCCTCCACCCGCCTTCAACTCGCCCTCGCGCGGGCTCACTCCGCCCTCTGTTCTTTGCAAAGCGTGCTACTTTGCAAAGCAGTTGGCCGGGCGGGGCGGAAGGGCGTGCGCGCGATGGCGATCGGACTCGGGGGCGGCTCCCCGAAGCGGGAAAGCGGGCGGGAGCGGGACGGTGCGCGGGAGGCCGCGCGCGAACGGGAACGCGGGCCGGAGCACGGCCGGTCGACGCCGGGGCAGGTCCGGGTCCAGGGCCGTCCCGTGGCCTCCTTCCCCCTGGTCTCCCCCGAGGCCGAGCGCGGCTCGGTGCGCCGGATCACCGTCGTCGGCGAGGAGATCCTGCACCGGCCGTGCCGGGAGGTGGTGGAGTTCGGCAGCCCGGAACTGGCCCGGCTGGTCGACGACATGTTCGCGACCAACCAGGTCGCCGAGGGCGCGGCCATCGCCGCCAACCAGGTCGGCGTGGACCTGCGGCTGTTCGTGTGGGACATGACCGACGAGTGGGGGGTGCGGCACGTCGGGCACATCGCCAACCCGGTGCTCGACGAGGTGCCCGCCGCGCGGCGCCGCCTGGTGGAGGAGCCCGAGGGCTGCCTGTCGGTGCCGGGGCCGTACGTGCCACTGGCCCGGCTGGACCGCGCGGTGCTGCACGGCCGCGACAAGGACGGCGCCCCGGTCACCGTCGAGGGCCGCGGCTACTTCGCCCGCTGCCTCCAGCACGAGACCGACCACCTGCACGGCCGCCTCTACCTCGACCGGCTCGCCGCCCGGCCACGCAGATCCGCGCTGCGGGAGATGGCGTCGAGCCAGGACGCCGTGACCGCCCGCCGCGCCGCCCGCGCCGCGGGGCTGGGCAAGGAGTACCCGCGCTCCGGGCCGGTCACCGGCTCCTGACCACCGGCCGCTCCCCCGGCGAGCTGGGCCGTCCGGGTGGTCGCGCCCGAACGTTCGCGCCGCCGCGGTCCCCGCGGCACCGGGCTCGGGACCATGGTCGGCGGTGCGCCACCGTGAGACGGCACGGCGGCCCGACAACCGGGAGCGTTGCATGACCGCCCAGTCGCCAGGAGCCGACACCCCGCCCGCCCGCTACGACGACCTGCGCGCGCTGTTCGTCAACTGCACCCTCAAGCGGTCGCCGGAACGGAGCCACACCCAGGGCCTCGTCGACCGCAGCCGGCGGATCCTGGAGGGGCAGGGCGTTGCCGTCGACGTGGTGCGGGCGGTCGACCTCGACATCGCCACCGGGGTGTGGCCGGACATGACCGAGCACGGCTGGCCGCACGACGCCTGGCCCGCCGTCCACCGGCAGGTGCTGGCCGCGGACATCCTGGTCATCGCGGGCCCGATCTGGCTCGGCGACAACAGCTCGGTGACCAAGAAGGTGATCGAGCGCCTCTACGCGGGCTCCGGGCTGCTCAACCCGCAGGGCCAGTACGCCTATTACGGCCGGGTCGGCGGCTGCCTGATCACCGGCAACGAGGACGGCATCAAGCACTGCGCGATGAACGTCCTCTACAGCCTCCAGCACCTCGGCTACACCATTCCCCCGCAGGCGGACGCCGGTTGGGTCGGGGCCGCGGGTCCCGGCCCGTCCTTCCTCGACGAGGGCTCCGGCGGCCCGGACAACGAGTTCACCGAGCGCAACACCACCTTCATGACCTGGAACCTGCTGCACCTGGCCCGGATGCTGAAGGACGCGGGAGGCGTTCCCGCCTACGGCAACCAGCGCACCGCCTGGGACGCCGGCTGCCACCGCGACAGCGAGAACCCCGAGCACCGTTAGCGGGACCGGCGGGCCCCGCCAGGCGGCAGTGCGGTACCGGACGGTCCTAGGTGTGGTCGTTCCACCGTGCGGGATCGTCCTCGAGCATCGCCCGGTCCCAGCCGCCGGGTTCGGCGGCCGCCTCGTAGGTGGTCTGCAGGAACCGCAGCAGCGCGCGGTCGGGATCGTCGGCGGTGCGTACCGCCTCGTACGGCAGCAGGTACTCGCCCTTCTCCTCGCTGTAGAACGCCTCCGCGGGCCCCACGGGGTACTCGCCGAAGCCGTCGGGCGGCGGGTAGGCGTAGGCGTAGAAGGCGCCCTCGGTGCCCTCGCTGGGCCAGAAGCCGCAGCTGCTCAGCTCGTGGGAGTACGCCTCCTGCATCACCCAGTCGCCGACGTGCGGGGCCCCGCCCGGGTGGAGCGGGGCGGTGCGTCCGGAGAAGCGGGTGCAGGCCAGGTCCAGCGAGCCCCAGAAGAGGTGCACGGGGCTGACCTTGCCGACGAACCGGGTCCGGAACTCGCCCATGACCCGGTTGGCCTGGAGGAGTTGGCGCCAGAAGAGGTGGGCGGCATCGGCGTCGTAGGAGGCGTGCCGATCGTCCTCGGCGAAGGGGATCGCGGTCTCGACCTCGTTGGGGTGGGACTGGATGGTCGTCTCGATGCCCATCTCGTCCAGCGCCTCCAGGGTCTCCTCGTGGAACCGGGCCACCGGTTTCGGTTCGAGGCGCACGTGGCGGACCGCCCCGCTGTCGCTGCGCAGGTGCAACTGGTGGTCGACGAAGTCGAACTCGATGTCGAAGGCGCCCGTCCGGTACGGAATGGTGGAGGTGGTCAGGCCGCGCGGGGTGACGTAGAGCGGCACCTGCCACCAGTGGTTGATCAGCGGCGCCTGGCTGAGCCGGATCTTGCCGACGATCTGGGTCCACATGTGCAGGGTGTCGCGGGTGTCGGACCAGTCCTCGACCCGCAGGCGGGGCCATGCTGCCGTGGGGTGGGCGATCTGCTGAGCCACGTGGTGCCTCCCGTGGAGGTGTCAGGGGCCGCCCGGCGAGGGCACGTCGGAGGCCGGCGGGTACGCGCGGGTACCGGCGCCCGTGCGGGCGCTCAGCACCGCTGGAGGATGCCGGATGCGAGGGTCGACGCGGTGAGGTGCTTGTAGCCGACGTCGGGGAAGTAGACGAGGAGTTCGTGGTCGTCCCGGCTCATGAGCTGTCCCTCCCCCCAGAGCCGGTGGCGCACCGGGGTGCCGCCGATGATCGAGGGGTGGGGTGCGGGCGCCTCCTTCGGGACCCGGTCGTTGTCGCAGTTGCCGCACGGCGCCGGGTAGGTCTCCCCGAAGTAGGCGAGCAGTTCGGCCCGGCGGCAGCGGGTGCTCTCGGCGTAGGCGCGTGCCGCGTCCAGCTTGCTGGCCAGCACCGCCTGCCGGCGCTTGTCCCGGGTCACGAGCTGGTCGGTCAGGTCGGCCGGTCCGGGCAGGTGGCGCCGGGGCCGGACCACGCGGTGGCGGCCCGATCCGCTCAGCACGAGGAAGCCGAGCTCCGCGAGCTCGTTGACCACGCGGTCGACGGCATGCGCGGGAACCGCGGCGGCCCGCACCAGGTCCGCGACGGCGATGCTGCACCCGGCGTTCTCGATGGCGTCGACGACCGAGTGGAGCACGGTCTCGCCGAGGTGGGTGCGCGCCGCGAGACTGCGGGGGATGCGGATGGTGCGCGGGTCGTGCACCAGGACGGCGGCGGCCGGCTCCCCGTCCCGCCCGGCCCTGCCGATCTCCTGGTAGTAGTCGTCGATGCTCGCGGGCACCCCCGCGTGCACCACGGCGCGGATGTCGGCCTTGTCGATACCCAGGCCGAACGCGCTGGTCGCCACGACCACGTCCAACTGCCCCGCGAAGAAGGCGTCCTGGACGTCGGACCGGGTCCGCGCGGACAGCCCGCCGTGGTACGCCGCCGCGCGGAAGGCGTCGCGTTGCAGGCGGTCGGCGAGGCTCTCGCACCGGGCGTGGGTGAGGGCGTACACCAAGGCTGGGGTGTCGTGCGCGATCACCACGTCGACGCAGCGGTCGTCGACGGCCGCCGGCTCCGGCTCGGAGGGCTCGGTGAGCCGCGTGGCCAGCGAGATGTTCGGGCGGTCGAAGTCCGCGACGACCACCTGCGGGGAGCGCATGCCCAGCCCGCGGGTGATGTCCGCCTGGACCGGCGGGGAGGCCGTCGCGGTCAGGGCGAGGACCGGTGGCCTGCCGAACTCGGCGAGGGCGTCGACCAGTCGCAGGTACTCGGGCCGGAAGTCCTGGCCCCACTCGCTGACGAGGTGCGCCTCGTCGACGGTGAACAGCCGGACGGCGCGCGCGGATGCGCGGATCGCGGTGCGGGTGTCGGAGTTCGTGAGCTGCTCGGGGCCGACGAGGAGGAAGTCGAGTTCCCCCCGGGCCAGCCGGTCCAGGGTGTCCCGCCGCTCGTGCACCCGCTGGGAGGAGTTGAGCAGCGCGGCCCCGACGGTCCGGTCACCGCAGCGGCGTCCGGACAGCGAGCGGAGCTGGTCGCGTTGCAGCGCGATCAGCGGTGAGACGACCAGCGTCAGTCCGCCGATCGACATCCCCGCCACCTGGTAGATCGCGCTCTTGCCGCTGCCGGTGGGCAGGACGGCCAGCACGTCGCGGCCCTCCTCGACCGCGCGCACGGCCTGCTCCTGGGAGGGCCGCAGAGCGAAGCCGAACAGCGCGCGTGCCACCGACGACGGCGCGAGTCCCGTAACGGACATACCGGAAATTATACCCGGGGGTGCCGCTCCGGCAGGGGCCGGCGACCACCGCCGGACGCTCCGCGCGGGCCCTGCCCGCTCCGCGCGCGGCCGTTCGGGCCGAGCGTTACGTTGAGTGCATGGCCCGGCAGAGCGTCAAGGGACCGCAGGCCCACCTGCGCGGCGCCGACCCGGTGCTGGGCGCGGTCATCGACGAGGTGGAGCGCAGCGGCGGCATCCTTCCGTCGATGCCCCCCGACCCGCTGCTGTCCGACGATCCGCTGATGCCGACGGACTGCTACGGCGTGCTCATCCGCGGTATCGCCGGCCAGAACATCTCGGGGCCGTCCTCCCGTGCGATCTACCGGAAACTGGTCGAGCGCTTCGGCGGCGCTCCACCGACGCCGCGGCAGATCCTCGATGAGGACCCCGACGCGCTGCGGACCGCCGCCGGGCTGTCCCACGCGAAGACGGTCTCCCTGCGCTCGCTCGCGGAGCACATCCTCTCCGGCGCACTCGCGCTCGACCGGCTGCACGACCTGCCGGACGAGGAGGTCGTCGCGCAACTGACCGCGGTGAAGGGCATCGGCGCGTGGACGGCCGACATGTTCCTGATCTGGCACCTGCACCGGCCGGACGTCCTGCCGGTCGGCGACCTGGAGATCCGCCAGACCGTCGAGCGCCTCTACGACCTGCCGCGGCTGCCCCGCCCCGCCGACCTGGAGCGCGTCGCGGAGCCGTGGCGGCCGCACCGGACGCTGGCGTGCCTCTACCTGTGGCGCCGGACGGAGGCGGCGACCGCGACATGACGTCATCACGAGGAAGTGGGTAGCGCGATGGACATGGAGTTGGACGGCAGGACCGCGGTGGTCACCGGCGCCAGCAAGGGCATCGGGCTGGCCGCCACCCGTTCCCTCACGGACGCCGGGGCGCACGTCGTCGCCGGTGCCCGCACGCTGGGCCCGGAACTCGAGGAACTGGTCGACGCGCGCAAGGTCACCTTCGTGGAGGGCGACCTGAGCACCGCGGCCGGCCCGGTCGCCCTGGTCGAGGCGGCGCTGCGGCGCGGCGGCGTCGACATCCTCCTCAACAACGTCGGCGGGGTGAAACCGCGGACCGAGGGGTTCCTCAGCATCAGCGACGAGGACTGGAACACCGCGTGGACGCTCGGGCTGCTGGCGTCCGTGCGCACCACGCGGGCCGCGGTCCCGTCGATGGTCGAGCGGGGCAGGGGCGTGATCGTGATGACGGGCTCGGTCAACGCCTTCCTGCCCGACCCGCTGGTGATGGACTACTCGGCGGTCAAGGCGGCCCTGACCAATTTCGCCAAGAGCCTGTCGAAGGAGCTGGGCCCGCAGGGTATCCGCGTGGTCTCGGTCAGTCCGGGCCCGGTGGCCACCGACCTGTGGCTCGGGGAGTCGGGCGTGGCGAAGACCCTCTCGCAGGCCACCGGCAAGGGCGCCGAGGACATCGCGGCGTCCGCCGTCGCGGCCACGCCGCTCGGCCGCTTCACCACCCCGCAGGAGGTCGGCGACCTGATCACCTTCCTGGCGAGCGAGCGCGCGGCCAACATCACCGGCGCGGACGTCACCATCGACGCCGGGATGATCACCACCATGCGATGACGCCCGCCGGGCCCGGTGAGCGGGCCGGACCGGACCTGCCGGACGCCACAGGAGGCACCATGGGCAGCAGCGACGACACGGACCGCGCGGCGCAGGCCGCGGCACTGGGGTGCGCGGCTCTGGTGGACGCGATGGGCCGCGTCCACCGGCACCGGGCGCACATCCTGGCCCTGGCCAGCCCCGACCCCTCCCGGGCGCTGTTCGGTCCGGCCGTCACCGTGCAGTACGTGCCCTACCGGGACGACCTGTCGCGGCCCGACGTCGGCTTCGGCGAGCTGTTCCACCAGGCGGCCGGGCCGGCACCGGCCGGAAAGGTGCTGGTGCTGTCCAGCGGCGGCTACCCCGACGCGTCGCACGGCGGCGGCACCAAGCTGTCCCGGGTCGCGAACGAGGGGCTGGCCGGCGTGCTGACCGACGGGCGGCTGCGGGACTTCGGCGAGCTGCGCGGCTACGGCTTCGCGACCTGGTGCCGCGGTGAGGCCACCCACTGGGGCGGCGACACCGCGATGCCCTTCACCGCGAACGCCACCGTCGAGGTCGGCGGCGTGTGCGTGACCCCGGGCGACTACGTGTACGCGGACGCGAGCGGCGCCGTGGTGATCCCCGGGGCCAGCCTGGACCGCGTCCTGTCGGAGGCCCGCGCGATCGATGCCGAGGACCGCGCGACCATGGAACGCATGCGAGGCGAGCAGCCGGGATAGGGCCTGTCGTGCGGCTTCGCGAAGTCCCGCCCGGCCGGCGCCTGGAGGGGGTTCACGGAGTGCGCCGCGCGCTGAGGTCGGGGCGTCGCTCCAGCGCTTGCGCGGACGCGGACGACGGCCGGCCCTTCACCAGCCACAGGCCGGTGCCCACCGCGGCGGCCAGGGTGACGGCTCCGGCCACGGCGAAGGCGCTGTCGAGACCGGCCCCGAAGGAAGCGCCGCCGGACTGCCGGCCGCGGACCACGGCCCCGAGCACCGCCACGCCGAGCACCGCGCCGATCTGCCGCGTGGTGCTGCTGACGCCCGACGCGAGCCCGCCCTCCCGCGGGTCGACCGCCTGGATCGCGGCGCCGGTCAGCGGGGACAGGGCCAGGGCGAACCCGACGCCGGCCGCGGCGAGCCGCCACCATACGTTCGCGTAACCGGTGTCGGCGTGCACCCCGCCCAGCGCGAGGAGTCCGAGCCCGGCCAGTGCCAGGCCGACGGTGACGACGGACCGGTAGCCGTACCTGGCGGCGAGGCGGCCCGCGAAGGGGCTGACGACGACCATGGCGAGGGTGGTGGGCAGGGTCTGGAGCCCGGCCCGCAGGATCGAACTGCCCTGGACGTACACGAAGAACTGCGAGAAGAAGAACGACGCGCCCATGAGCGCGAACCCCACCACGACCATCGCCGCGTTGGAGACGGTGAACAGCCGCCTGCGGAACAGGCCCAGGGGCAGCATGGGTGCGGGGTGCCGCCGCTCCACGGCGACGAACGCGGCGAGGAGGACGGCCGCCGCGGCGAAGCCACCGAGGATCACCGGTGAGGTCCAGCCGCGCGAGCCGCCTTCGATCAGGGCGTAGGCCAGGGTGCCGACGCCGAGGACGGACAGGGTCGTGCCCGGAACGTCGAGGGCGCGGGCGTCAGGGTTGCGGGACTCCTTCAGGACGCGCCGCCCGGCCACCAGCAGGATCACCCCGATGGGCACGTTGACCAGGAAGATCGCGGGCCAGCCGAACGCCTGCGCCAGGACGCCGCCGGCCACGGGCCCGGCGGCCAGCCCGGTGCCGCTGAGCCCGGCCCACAGCCCGATCGCCCTGACCCGTTCCTGCGGGGCCGGATGCGCGGCCACTAGCAGCGCGAGCGAGGCGGGGCTCACGGCCGCGGCCCCGACCCCCTGCAGCACCCGCCCGGCCACCAGCCAGCCGACGGAGGGGGCGACGCTGCACAGCGCGGACGCGGCGGTGAAGACCGCGACACCGCTCAGGTACACGCGCTTGCGGCCGAAGCGGTCCGCGAGGACGCCGCCGGACAGCAGCAGCATGGCGACCAGCAGGACGTAGGCGTCGACGATCCACTGCAGGCCGGTCAGTCCCGCGTCCAAGCGGTGCTGCATGTCGGGCAGTGCCGCGCCGACGATCGTGTTGTCCAGCAGCACCATGAACTGCCCCAGACAGGTCACCACGAGCATGACGTTCCCTCCCACTTAAAGCAGCCATCGACTGCGTTAAGGAGGACCGTAGAGGGGCTCGATGCACAAACGCAAGTGCGGACTGCTTTAAGGTGAGAGGCATGGACGAGCAACAGCGCACCCGGCGGCCCGGCGGACGCAGCGCCCGCGTCGGCGCCGCGGTGCATCAGGCCGTCACCGATCTGGTGGGCGAGCGCGGTTACGGCGGATTCACCGTCAGCGAGGTCGCGGCCCGCGCGGGAGTCGCCGACACCACCGTCTACCGCCGCTGGGGCAGCCTCGAAGCGCTGCTCACCGACGTGACGCTGACCCGCCTCAACGCGCGGTCACCGATGCCCGACACCGGGGACCTGGCCGGGGACCTGCACACCTACGCGGCCGCCGTGGCCCGCGAGATCAGCGGACCCGAGGGGCTGGCCGTGCTCCGCCTGACCGTCGCCCTGTCCGGCTCCGGACCCGAGGGCCTGCGGCTGCGCGACAGTTTCCTCGCCGAACGCGCCCGGCAGATGCAGTCCATGCTCGACCGGGCGCCCGCGCGCGGCGAGCGGCATCTCGACGCGTTGACCGTCCTCGACCACGTCATGGCCCCGATGTACATCCGCGTCCTGTTCGGCGCGGGCCCGCTCACCCCGGAGTACGTGGCGGGCCTGGTCGACCGCCTGCTCGGCTGACGGCCCGGAGCCGCCGGTCAGGCCGCGGTCACCCCCGGTCGAGCGCCGCGCGGATCATCTCGCGCAGCCGGCGCTGGGCCGGATCGGCGTCGAGCCGCGCGTGCCGGAGCAACCGCACGTCGACCGCGGGCTCCGCGGGGACGGCGAACCAGCGGAGGCCGAGCGCCCCGCCGTGCTGCTCGGCGAGACGCTGCGGGACCAGGCCGACGTACCCGCTCGACGAGGGGGCCGACCGCTGGGCCGCGGTGCACCGCGGCGACGCCGGCGACCTGGTGCGGCTCGCCTTCGACCGGAAGGCCCCTGTGGGCATCACCCTGCATGCGGCCGCTGAGACGGGCCTACCCACCCGCACTGTCGCCGAGGCGATCGGCAACGGCCTCGGCCTTTCCGTCGTGTCCGTCCCGGCCGACCGGGCCGGCGAGCACTTCGGCTGGCTCGCCCGGTTCTCCGCGGCGAACATGGCCGCCTCCGCCGACGCCACCCGCGCTGCTCGGCTGGGAACCGCAAGGGCCCACCCCGGCCGAGTATCCCGCGAGCGGCTGCTACTACCGGTGAGCGGCGGGCCGTTCCGGTCGTCTGTTCCGGCGGAGGGGCCATCCGGTGGGCGCGGCCCCGGGGCAACGCGGCCGGGGAAGTGCGGCGTTCGTCCCGCCAAGGACCGCCCCCGGCCGGACGCTTCCCGCACCCGCCGCACCCCGTCCCGCTGACCGGCCGTCACCCGGCCGCCACCGCGTACCTCCTGGTGCGTGCGGCAGCCGGACACGCCTGGCCCGGGCAGCGGAACCCGGGCGCGGGGATCGCCTAGGGTGACCGTATGGCGTCCGACCGCGGCGGGACACAACGGCCGTGGTACGCCCTGGCGGCGCTGGCCTTCGCCATCGTCATGGTCGGCACCACGATCCCGACGCCGCTGTACGGGCTGTACCGCGCGGAGATCGGTTTCTCCGAGTTCCTCGTGACCGTCGTCTTCGCGGTCTACGCGTGCGGGGTCATCGCCGCGCTGCTCGTCGCCGGGGACTTCTCCGACGTCCTGGGCCGGCGGCCGGTGCTGCTGGTGGGGGTGGGCCTCTCCCTGCTGAGCGCGGTGTGCTTCGTGTTCGAGGGCGGCCTGCCGGCGCTCTTCGTCGGGCGCCTGCTGTCGGGTTTCGCCGCGGGACTCTTCAGCGGCGCCGCCACGGCCGCCGTCACCGAACTCGCGCCGCCCGGGCAGCACGGCCGGGCGGCGCTCACGGCGACCGCGGCCAACATGGGCGGCCTGGGCTGCGGACCGCTGATCGCCGGCCTGCTCGCGCAGTACGAACCGCACCCGCTGCGCCTGCCCTACCTGGTCCATCTGGCGCTGCTGGTGGTGGCCGGCGGCATCATCCGGGCGATGCCCGAGACCGTGGCCGTCAAGCACCCCCGGCCGCCGCTGCGCCCGCAGGGCGTGGTCGTGCCCCCCGGGACGCGGGGCGTGTTCGTCCCCGCGGCGCTGTCCGCCTTCGCCGGCTTCTCCGTGCTGGGCCTGTTCACCGCGGTCTCCCCCACCTTCGTCGCCGTCTACCTGGACGTGGACGACCTCGCCGTCTCCGGACTGATCGTCCTGACGGTCTTCCTGTCGTCGCTGGCCGGGCAGATGCTGATGGGCCGCACCGGAGCGGTGCGCGCGCTGCCGCTGGGCTGCGCGGTACTGACGGTGGGTCTGGTCCTGATCGGCTGCTCGCTGCTGGTGGAGTCGCTGCCGGTGCTCGTCGTGGGCGCCGTGGTCAGCGGGCTCGGCCAGGGCCTCGCCTTCCGCTCCTCGGTGGCGAACGTCAGCCGGGTCGCTCCCGCGGAGCAGCGCGGCGCGACGATCTCCGGGCTGTTCGTGGTCGCGTACGTCGGCATCTCCGTGCCGGTGGTCGGGATCGGCGCGCTGGCGGTCGCGGTGGGGCTGCGCTCGGCCGGCGTGATCTTCGTGGCCTGCGTGATCGTGGTGGCGACGACCGTGGCCGGCTACCTCGTACGCCACCCGATGCCCGCGGCGTGACGACCCGGGCCTCGGCGCGCGCCGCACCCGACGCGGCGGGGCCGGCACCCGACCCGGCACCCGGTTCGACGATCGACTCGTCGCTCAGCTCCAGACGGCGGCGGGCTCGGGGACGGGCGGCCTGACGTCGTCGTCCGGCACGACCAAGGTGCCGATGTCCCCGTCGCCGAACATCTCCAGGAGGACGGAGTGCGGGATCCGCCCGTCGATCACCCGTGCGCTGCCGACCCCGTGGCGCACCGCGTGCAGGCAGCCCGCCATCTTGGGGAGCATCCCGCCGGCGAGTTCCGGCAGCAGCTTCTCCAGCTCGCTCGCCGTGAGCCGGCCGATGACGTCGTCCCCGCACGGCCACGTCGCGGACAGGCCGGCGACGTCGGTGAGCATGACCATCGACCGGGCGCCGAGGGCGGCGGCGAGCGCGGCCGCGGCGGTGTCGGCGTTGACGTTGTGGACCTCGCCGTCCTCGGCGCTGCGGGCGATGGAGGACACCACCGGGATCCGGCCGTCCGCGACCAGCGCGCGGACGAGCGTGCCGTTCACCGCCGTGATCTCGCCGACCCGGCCGATGTCCACCCGCTCGCCGTCGACCTCCGGCAGGTGCCGGACCGCGGTGAGGGTGTCCGCGTCCTCGCCCGTCATCCCGACGGCGAACGGTCCGTGCCGGTTGATCAGGCCGACCAGCTCGCGCTGCACCTGCCCGGCCAGCACCATCCGCACCACGTCCATCGCCTCGGGCGTGGTGACCCGCAGCCCCGCCCTGAACTCGCTGACCAGGCCGTGGCGTGCGAGCTGCGCGCTGATCTGCGGGCCACCGCCGTGCACCACCACCGGCTTCAGCCCGGCGTGCCGCAGGAACACCACGTCCTGCGCGAACGCCGCCTTCAGCGCGTCGTCCACCATGGCGTTGCCGCCGAGCTTGATGACGGCCAGCTCGCCCTGGAGGCGGATCAGCCAGGGCAGTGCCTCGACGACGGACCGCGCCTTGGCCAGCGCGGGGTGCTCCACGCCCCTCATGACGCGTAGGCGCTGTTCTCGTGGACGTACGCGGCGGTCAGGTCGTTGGTCCAGATGGTGGCCGACGCGCTGCCCGACGCGAGGTCGGCGGTGATGACGACCTTCCGGTCGCGCATGTCCACGGTGTCCCGGTCCTCCCCCACCGCGCCTTCCCTGCAGACCCACACGCCGTTGATGGCGATGTCGAGCCGGTCCGGGTCGAACGCGGCGGAGGTGGTGCCGATCGCGGACAGCACCCGGCCCCAGTTCGGGTCCTCCCCGTGCACCGCGCACTTGAGCAGGTTGCTGCGCGCGACGGCCCTGCCGACCTCGACGGCGTCGTCCTCCGTCGCGGCGTTCACCACCTCGATCCGGATCTCCTTGGAGGAGCCCTCGGCGTCGGCGAGGAGTTGCCCGGCCAGATCCCCGCACACGGCGCGCACCGCCTCGGCGAACGCGTCGTACTCCGGGACGACGCCGGACGCGCCCGAAGCGAGCAGCAGCACCGTGTCGTTGGTGGACATGCAGCCGTCGGAGTCGATCCGGTCGAAGGTCTGCCGGGTCGACTCCCGCAGCGCCTTGTCCAGGGTGCCCGCGTCGAGATCGGCATCCGTGGTCAGCACCACCAGCATCGTGGCCAGACCCGGCGCGAGCATCCCCGCGCCCTTGGCCATCCCGCCGACCGTCCAGCCGTCCCGCGTGACCGCGGCGGTCTTGTGCACGGTGTCGGTGGTCCTGATGGCGACGGCGGCGCGCTCGCCGCCGTCCGCCGAGAGTTCGGCGGCGGCCTGCTCGACCCCTTCCAGCAGCCGGTCCATCGGCAGCCGCACGCCGATCAGCCCGGTGGAGGCGACGGCGACGGTGCCGGCGTCCCGCCCGCCGAGCACCTCGGCGGCGCGCCGCGCGGTGGCCACCGTGTCCTGGAAGCCCTCGGGGCCGGTACAGGCATTGGCGCCACCGGAGTTGAGGACGACGGCGGTCACCCGGCCGGCGCCGAGCACCTGCTCGCACCACACCACGGGGGCGGCCTTCACCCGGTTGGAGGTGAAGACGCCCGCGGCCGCCGTGCCGGGTCCGTCGTTGACCACCAGCGCCAGATCCGGGCTGCCGTCGGCCTTGATCCCCGCCGCGAGCCCCGCGGCGGAGAAGCCCTGTGCTGCTGTCACACTCATGGCAGAATTCCCTCCAGTGGAATCCCCGGGCACGGAGAATCACCGCACGTCCGGTGCGGGCCCGTCCAGGATTTGCCCTTTCCCCACAACCCGCAAGAGTTTCCCGGTCGTTGCACCGATGACCCGACGGCAGCGGGGGAAATTCCGTACGGCCGGCTGGAATTCGTGGTCCCCGGGAACCCGTACGCGAGGATCGGTGCCGCCGCGGGAGGGCCGCAGGTCACGCGGCTCGTGCAGGCCGGGACGACGTACGGCCGAGCGGGGCACGGGACGGGAAAACGTGATCGCGCAATCCGCCGGGAACGGAACAGGGTTTTCCCTGTCCTGTCGACGGGACCGCGTGCACACGGCAACCGGACTTATCGTTCGCCGGACAGCGGCGTTCCCTCACAGGGCGCAGGCGCCGAAGGAGTTCCGGCGGCGGGCGGAAATGGGTACCGTGGCGGAATTCCCCTCCGCCACCGGCGCGATGAGGGTGCGGGGCAGCCGGGACGTGCAGCACGAGGACCGCTCACGGACCACCGGTGCCGCCTGAGCCCCGCCCGCCGGATTGCCGCCGAATCTCCGCCGAACCGGCCTGTGCCGCGTCCCGCCGCACCCCCCGCAGCGGGGCCGAGGACCACCCCGCGGCGCCGGCCGCACCGGCGAGCACGGCGCAGCACGCGAGCGCGCACCCGACGCCGGACATGCTCGCGAGCCAGCCCAGCACGTTGTTCGCCACCACCAGCGCCAGGCTCTGCACGAGCGCCAGCAGCGACTGGACCCGCGAGAGGTGCGCTCTCGGGGTACCGGCCAGCACCAGCGGCGCCAGGTGGCACGCGAAGACGCCCGACCCCGCGCCCACCGCCCCTGCCGCCGCCACGGCCACGGCAGGGGCCGGCGCCGCCGCGAGCCCGGCCAGTCCTGCCGCGGCGAGCACCAGGCCCAGGCTCGCGCCCACGCCGATCCGGCGCATGATGCCCAGCCGGGCGGCCGCCAGCGCGGCCAGCAGCATCCCGGCGCCCTGCCCCGCCGCGACCAGACCCGCCGTCGCCGGCCCCCACCCGTGCCCGCGGGCCAGCAGCGGGCCGAGCAGCGACACCGCCGGCAGCAGCCCCGCCGCGGCCGCCGCCGTCAGCAGGAGCGCGGAGCGGAGGACGGGATCGGTCGCGGCGCACCGTACCCCGTCGGCGATCCCCGCGAGCAGGCTCTCGTTGCCGGGCGGGCGTTCCCCCTCGGCCGCCGGGCGGAGCCGCGCCATGACGGCCAGGACCGCGCCGAAGCTGGCCGCGTCGACCAGGGCGGTGCCGCTCAGGCCCGCCACCGCCACCAGGACCGCCCCCAGCGGGGCCCCGAGCAGGGCGGCCAGTTGGCCGCCGGCCTGCCGCAGGGCCATCGCCCTCGGGAGTTGCGCGGGCCCGACCAGGCGGCTCGGCATGGACCCCGTCGCGGGGAGGTAGAAGGCGTCGACGGTGCCGACCACCACGGCGAAGCCGAGCAGCATCCCCGGCGGCGCCCCCCAGGCGCACGCCGCAACGGCCAGGGCGAGCACGGCCGCGAGCATCACCACGTCGCCCGCGATCATCACGCGCCGCGCGCCGAAGCGGTCCCCCACCGCGCCGCCCAGCAGCAGGAGCACGGTCCGGGGCAGCGTGATGGCGGTGAGCACCAGCGCGGCGGTGCGCCCGCCGTGGGCACTGGCCGCCCAGCCGAGGGCGAAGGAGAGCGCCGCGTCCCCGGTCAGGGACGCCCGGGTCCCCGCGAGCCAGTACAGGTACGACCGGGGAAGGGCCGTGCGCGAGGAAGCGGGCGGGGAGGGGGGCTGACGGGACTGGGTGCCGATCGGTGCTGCCATGAGCGGCGACCGTAGGACCCTCGATCAGGTCGAGGGATAGTGACGTATCGTCAGATCTCCTCGGCGGCCAATACCGGGTCGAGCGGATCAGCCGGCGGCCGCGTACTGGAGCGTGGGGTAGGTCAGGTAGCCGGCGTCGCCGCCCCCGTAGTAGGTCGACTCCTCGACCGGGGCGATCGGCGCCCCGGTGCGCAGGCGCTCGACGAGGTCGGGATTGGCGAGGAAGGCGCGGCCGAAGCTGATCAGCTCCGCCCCGAGCCCGAGCCACCGGTCGGCGGCCGCGCGGTCGGTCTGCTTCGGGCCCATCGGCATGACCGGGTTGACGATGAGCGCGCCGGGCCACGCGCGGCGCAGCGCGACCAGGGTCGGCTCGTCCGCCGTGGCCTCGACGTGCACGTAGGCGAGGTCGAGCCGGGCGAGTTCGGCCAGCAGTGCCGTGTACAGCGCGGTCACCTCGGTCTCCCGCACCCCCCAGAAGGTGCCGCCGGGCGAGAGCCGGATGCCGGTACGGCCCGGGCCGACCGCGTCGGCGGTGGCCGCCGCGGCCTCGACCGCGAAGCGGATCCGGCCGGCCACCGAGCCGCCGTAGCCGTCCGTGCGCAGGTTCGCGTTCGAGGAGAGGAACTGCGAGATCAGGTACCCGTTGGCGCCGTGCAGTTCCACCCCGTCGAAGCCCGCCGCGACCGCCCGCCGGGCGGCCTGCGCGTACGACTCGGCGTGGCCGGGGATCTCGTGCGCGACCAACGCGCGGGGCATCGGGGCGGGTTGGGGGCCGGTCGGGGTGAACACCTGCCCGGCGGCGGGCACCGCCGAGGGCCCGACCGGCTGGAGTCCGGTGGTGTCCGGGTGCGAGACGCGTCCGCCGTGCATCAGCTGCGCGAAGATCCGGCCGCCGTTGCCGTGCACGGCGTCGGTCACCTGCCGCCACGAGGCTTCCTGCGCGTCGGTGTGCAGCCCGGGCGTGCCCGGGTTGGACTGGCCGATCAGGCTCGGCTGCACGCCCTCGCTCACGATCAGCCCGGCCGTGGCGCGCTGCGCGTAGTACGTCGCCATCGACGCGGTGGCCAGCCCGCCGGCGGCGGCGCGCGCCCGGGTCATCGGGGCCATCACGGTGCGGTTCGGCAGGTCCAGGTCGCCGAGCCGGTAGCCGCTGAGCAGTGTCGTCATCAGGGACTTCTCCTCTCCAGATGCTCTTCGGATGAGTTGCGGGCCCCCGGATTCCGGGCCCGACTGCTACGCTAAAACCTCACATCCATGTCAGAGACAAGCCCGCAACGGGTGACGGCGCTCACACGCGGAGTGGCCGGACCGAAGAGGACGGGGGTCGGCGCGATGCGCATCGGAGAACTCGCCCGGCGCAGCGGCGTCAGCGTCAGGTCGCTGCGCTACTACGAGGAGCAGCGCCTGCTCACGAGCGAGCGCAGCCCCCGGGGGCAGCGCCACTACCGCGAGCACGACGTCGAGCGCGTGCTGTTCCTGCAGCGCCTCTACAGCGCGGGCCTGTCCAGCCGCACCATCCTGGAGCTGCTGCCCTGCGTGGACTCGCCGAGCCTCGCCAACGCCCAGGCCGCCCTGGAGCGGATGGAGCAGGAGCGCGAGAAGCTCTCGGCCCACATCGCGGAGCTGCTCCGGACCCGCGAGTCGCTGGACGAGGCGATGGCCGCGGCCCGCCGGCACATGCTGGAGGAGGCGCAGGCCCCGACGGCCGCCTGCGCGTAGGGCCGCCCTCGCACCATCGCGGCAGGGCGACCCGACTGCCCGCGTGGACCGGTCCCGGCAGGCCCGAGCGGGCCCCACGGGACGGACAGGCACGGACCGGCCCGAAGCGTGACAATGGCGGAAGGGGGCGTGCGGGCAAGGTCCTTGGAGGCGGTGCACCCGATGAACGCAACAGCAGGCGATCCGAAGAACCCGCGCCCGGCGGACCTGTCGGGCCAGACGGTGGTGCTGATCGGCGGCAGCGCAGGAATCGGGCTGGAGACCGCCCGCCAGGCGCGCGCGCAGGGCGCGGATGTCGTCCTGGCCGGGCGCAATCCCGAGCGGCTGCGGCAGGCGGCGGACGAGGTCGGCGCCGTCAGCACGGCGGCGTTCGACGCCACCGACACCGACCGCCTCCGGGCGTTCTTCGAGGAGCTGCCCGGACCGGTCGACCACGTCCTGAGCACGGCGGGCAGCCCCTCGTACATGCCGTTGGACGGCATGGATCTCGACGCCGCCGTCCACGGCTTCGACGAGCGCATGGCGCTGACCCTCGGCATCGCGCTCCACAGCCGCGACAAGGTCCGCGCCGGAGGCACCCTGCTGTACATCGGGGGCACCGGCGGCCGCCGTCCCGGCGTCGGGCTGTCGGTGATGTCCGCCATGACCGCGGCCCTGCCCGCCCTCGTCGCGAACCTGGCGCTGGAGATGGCGCCGGTCCGGGTGAACCTCATCGCGGCCGGCTTCGTGGACACCCCGCTGTCGGCCTCGCTCCTGGGCGACCAGCTCGAGGCCAGGCGCGAGGAGCTGCGCGCGAAGCTCCCCATCCGGCGGGTGGTGGGCCCCGACGACGTGGCCGCGCTGGCGGTGCACCTGATGCGCAACGAAGCCCTCACCGGCGGGACCTACGACATCGACGGCGGCCAGCAGCTCGTTCCCGGCTGAGCCGGCACGCTGCCGGACCCCCTGTCCGAGGCGAACCCGGACGGCCTGTGGCGCCCGGTGGACGGGGAACCGACCCGCCCGGGAAGGTGACCCCCAGTCCTTTCACCAGCACACCCGGCTCCCCCGGGGCCGTCCGCGAGACGCCCGGGGGGCCCGGGTTGCCGGGTGGAGGGCCGACCGCTCAGGGCTTGCGGGCGACCGCGCCGTACATCGCGATCTGCTCGTCCCGTACCTCCGGGTCCACCGCGTCGTCCGGGCGCCAGCGGTGCACCTGGGTGATCCCGGGGTCGACCAGCTCCAGTCCCTCGAAGTACCCCTGCGCCTCGGTGCGGTCACGCAGCCGCATGGGCATGCCGCGCGCGGTGTACTCGGCGTTGACCCGGCCGACCTCTTCCGGCGCGAAGTCCGCGGTGCCGATCGACATCGCCAGGTAGCTGCCCGACGGCAGCGGGTCCAGCAGCCGGCGGACGATGCCGACCGGGTCGTCCTCGTCCATGATCAGGTGGACGATCGCGATGATCGTCAGCCCCACCGGCTGCCCGAGGTCGATGGTCTCGCGGAACTGCGGCGACTCGAGGATCGCGGCCGGGTCCCGCATGTCCGCCTCGATGTACTCCGTCCTGCCCTCCGGGGTGCTGGAGGACAGGCCCGCCGAGAGGGTGAGCACGATCGGGTCGTTGTCGACGTACACCACCCGCGCGTCGGGGGCTATGGACTGGGCGACCTCGTGCACGTTCGGCCGGGTCGGGATGCCGGTGCCGATGTCGACGAACTGGCGGATGCCCACCTCCTGCGCCAGGTAGCGCGTGGCGCGGTGCATGAACTTCCGGTTCTCCAGCATGTGCGGCACGATCGCGGGCCACACCTCCACCATGGCGTCGCCCGCCTCCCGGTCGGGCGGGTAGTAGTCCTTGCCACCAAGGATGTAGTCGTACACCCGTGCCGGATGCGGGTTCTTGGTGTCGATGCGGTCGGCCGACCAGCCGTTCTCAGGCACGCGGTCCTCCGGATTCCTCGTAGGGGTGCGGCGTCGTGCGGGGGGATAAGAGCGGGTACGTCGAGGCGCGGGGCCGCGCGGGCCGCGGTGGCACCGGAACGCGGATCACGGCTGGAGCAGGAAGTCGGCGGCGCCTGCCTTGGTGCCCTGGATGAAGCTCTCGATCTCACGGCGGTTGTAGATCAGCGCCGGACCGCCGGGGTCGGTGGACTGGCGCAGCGCGACCCGGCCGTCGGGCAGCTTCATCGCCTCGACGCAGGCCCCGCCGGCGTCGTCGCTCCACGGCTTGGACCAGCCGTGGGCCCCGAGGTCGGCAGCGCTCATACCGTTGCGCACGTGGTCCACGTCAGAGCTCCTTGCGTAGGGCACCGAGCAGTGCCTTGGTCTTCTTCTCCTGCGCGGCCTGTGCGGCGAGCCGGTCCATGGCCTCGCGGTACGCGGAGACGTCGTCCTGCTTGTCGAGGTAGTTCGACCCGATCAGGCCGCCCAGGTAGACCACGTCCGGGAGTTCGGCGGCCTCGAAGCGGAAGAGCTGGAAGGCGCCGGCCCGGGTGGCCGGGTGCGGACCGTTGGAGAAGGGCATCAACTGCAGCCGTACGTGGGGCAGGTTGCCGATCTCCAGCAGGTGGTCGATCTGCGCGCGCATCACCTTCGGCCCGCCGACCGGCCAGTGCAGCACGGTCTCGTCCATCACCGCCCACAGCAGCGGCGGGCGCTCCCGGGTGAGGATGCGCTGGCGGCCCAGCCGCAGGGCGACCCGGCGCTCGATGTCCTCGGCCGGCGCCTGCGGGTCGCCGGCGCTCATCAACGCCCGCGCGTACTCCTCGGTCTGCAGCAGGCCGGGGATGAACTGCGCCTCGTACGCGCGGATGTGGACGGCGGCCTGCTCCAGGCTGAGGTACGCGCCGAACCAGTCGGGCATCACGTCGCGGTAGGTGTGCCACCAGCCGTGCTTGTTGGCCTCGCGGGCGAGTTCGAGGAACGCCTCGATCTCCGCGGTCTCCTCGATGCCGTACGTGCGCAGCAGCTTCTCCACGTCGGACAGCCGCAGGCGGGCGACCTTGGCCTGCTCCATCCGGCGGATCGTGGAGTGGCTGACGCCGATGACCTCGCCGGCCTGCTCGAAGGACACCCCGGCGCGGGAGCGCAACTCCTCCAACTGCCGCCCGAGGATCATCCGCAGCACCGTGGGAGGCCCGCCGCTCCATCCGTTGTCGGTGGCCGCCATGCGCTACCTCCCCGTATGCGAGTTCCCTGCGGCCGCGGTGTGCCCCGGTGCCACGCGGCGCCGCGTGCTCTCGGCTCATTCTGCGAATTTCACTTTGCGGCTTGCGAGTTGAGGGTATCAGCACCATAGTGAGGAGCGACGGCGTAGCCGATCAGCGGCATGACTACGTTGTCAGAAAACCCTCCAGCGCCCGGTCGTCCGCCATGTCGTCATCGCGGAAGCCCCGACCCGGAGAAGGACGCCGTCGGTCGGACCCGGCAGCGGTGCCGCCGGGCGCTCGCACTACCGCGACCCCACACACGCGGCCCCATGAGAGGCGACGGACATGGCAGCTTTAGCGGGTATCCGACCCCCACTGATCCCCTCACCGCGCCGGAGCGGCACGGGAGATGCTGTGTTCCGCCTCACCGCCGACCGGACCTCGGCGAGCGCGGCACGCCGGGAGGTCCGTACGGCACTGGCGAGTTGGAGCCTGCGCGACGAGGTGTGCGACGACGTCGTGCTGGTGGTCTCCGAACTCGTCACCAACGCCATCGTGCACGCGGCCGGTGACCTGGTGGTCTGCCGGTTGCGCTGCGTCGGCCCCGAGGTCCGCGTCGAGGTCGCCTCCGAGGGGCACGGCGATCCCGGCGGCGACGACCGGGCGCCGGGCGAGTGCGGGCGCGGGCTGGTCGTCGTGGACGCGCTGAGCACGGCATGGGGGTTCGACGTGCCGACGCCCGGTGGCGGCTGGACGGCCTGGGCCACGATCGCCACCCACCCCGCTCCCGCGTCGGGCACCGTGCCCGAGCCTGGCCGCGCCGCCGCGTCCGGCGCTGCCCCCGGTCCCGCCGACGGCACCGCATCGGGCGGAGCGGCCATGCGAGCGGAGGTCCCCCGATGAAGCACCTTCCCCCGGCGGACCGCTGGGCCGTGGCACCGTCCCGGGACACCCGCCGCGACCGCCGGGACCGTTACGGCGACGACCCGCCGGCCACCCGCCGGCGCATCCGGGTGCCGGCCACCTCCGGCTTCCCCGCGGGGCTCAGCTGCGACGTGGTCGAGACCTCCGCCGAGCACGGCCTGCGGATCCTCGAGACCCTGCCCAGCTCAGGCCGCGTGTTCACCCGCGGCAGCCGGTGGTCGTGGATCGTGCCCACCGGCTCGGACATCGACGTGGAGTGGCCGTCCACCACCCGCTACCTGGTCGACGCGGCGGTCCTGGTCCCGGCGTACGACCCCGAGGACGGCGGCCCCGACGGCTACGGCCGGGTGCACGCGTCCGACCAGGACGTCCCGTACACGCACCCGATCCTGCTCTACTTCGCGGTCTGCTGCATCGCCGGGGTGCAGCCCGCGATGACCGTCAAGTAGCGACCGGGCCGCGCCGACCCGCCCGTTCCGAGCGGCGCGGGCGGGCGGACCAGGGACGATCCCCGGCCGCCGCATTAGGGTCGGGGGCATGACAGCATCCCTCGCCGGCAGCGCTTTCGACTCGCTCCGCCACGACGCCGTGTCCGACCAGGAGGCGCTGCGCCGGGTCTACGCGCTTCCCAGCGACGCGGCCGTGCGCAAGCAGATGACCGAACTGACCGAGCAGACCCAGCGGCTGATCGCCTGCTCCTCGCTGGTTCTCGTCGCCAGCGCGGACGCCGAGGGCCACTGCGACGTCTCCCCGCGCGGCGGCCCCGCCGGGTTCGTCGCCGTCCTGGACAGCCGGACGGTGGCGATACCGGACGCGACCGGCAACAAGCGCCTGGACACCCTGCAGAACATCATCGCCACCGGACGGGCCGGGCTGCTGTTCGTCATCCCCGGTCGCACCACGACGCTGCGGATGAACGGCCGGGCCTGCGTCTCCACCCGCCAGGAGCTGCTGTCGCAGCTGACCGCCGTGGGCAAGCCGCCGGCCAGCGCGCTGGTGCTGGGGATCGAGGAGGTCTACCCGCACTGCCCCAAGTCGCTGCTGCGCAGCGCGGCATGGAAGCCGGAGCAGTGGCTGCCGGCGGACGCCCAGCCGGCCTCGGCCGAGGTGACGCTGGCTCAGCTGCGCAGGCCGGAGCTGACGATCGCGGACATCGAGCGGGCGGAGGCGGAGTCGCTGAAGTACCGGTACGAGTGACGGGCGGCGGATGCTCTCCGGAGCCTTGGCGGGCCGGAGCCCCGAAGGGTGGGCCGCCTCCCGGCCTGCCGGGGTCGGCGCGGCGGGTCGGCCGAGCCGATGCTCTGACGGAGCATCACACGGCCGTGAGGGGGCGGTATGACAGGTGTCGACGTGGCGGTCGGATACGTCTTCGCGTGGCTGGTGCGCAAGGCGCGGCGGGTGGGCGGCCGCGCGGACGCCGACGTCGACCGCGGCCTGGACGCGGCGATGAACCGCCTGCACGATCCGGTCAGCCGCAAGCTCGGTGCGGATCCGGCGCTGGAGCGGGCCGCCGAGGAGGCTCAGCAGGCGCGGGAGGGGAACGGCCGCCCGGACGAGGGCCGTTGAGGAGCCGTGCCCCGCGGGTGCCGGGAGCCCGTCACTCGCCGCTGACGGAGTAGAGCATCGCCGTGTTCCGCGTGGCGAGGAACTCCTCCAGGCTCTCCCCCCGCATCGCCGCGTAGATCTCGGGGTTGGACACGCGGACGACCGCGCCGAGCTTCTCCAGCATGAAGAAGATGACGCCGTAGTGGATCAGGCCGCTCCAGTCGCGGCGGCGGACCAGGTCCCGTTCCTGCGCGGTCAGGCCGGCCTCCTCGAAGGACGTCTCCGGGTCGGCGAGGAAACGCTCGCGGTGCTCCCGGTGCACCATGCCGTGCAGGTACTTGTTGAGCCGGTACGCCTTCACGCCGGTGGCGATGTCGTACGGGTAGGTACCCGGCAGGCGCTCGATCCCGGCCAACTGCTCGGCCATCCGCGCCCGGTGGCGCTCGGTGGCCTCCGTGGGCACCTCGATGTCCGGGTTCTCCAGCACGAGCGTCGCGATCCCGGTCATCGACGGCAGGTCGTACGAGCTGTGCACCCTGCGCACGTTGGAGGCGAGGGCGCCGCGCATCACCAGCCACATGATGACTTCGGCGCCCTCCAGGCCGCCCAGGGTGGCGTACTCGGCGTGGGTCATCTCCGCGAGCGCCTCCGGCTCCGCGGTGAGGGCGTCGAGGAACCGGTGGTCCCACTCCGGGTTGTTGAACCCGGCCCGCTCGCCGTGGACCTGGTGGGAGAGCCCGCCGGTCGCGATCACCGCGACGGAGATGTCCTCCGGGTAGCTCGTCACCGCGCGCCGGATCGCCTGCCCGAGCTTGTAGCAGCGGGCCGCGGTGGGGATCGGGAACTGCAGGACACCGATCTGCAGCGGCACGACCGGCACGGGCCACTCGCCGCCGGCCCGGTCGAACAGCACGGACATCGGCGAGAAGAAGCCGTGGTCCAGCGGCTTGTCCTGGAACCAGGCCATGTCGAACTCGTCGGTGACCAGGCTCGTGGCCATGTGCCGGGCCAGCGCGGGCTCGCCAGGGACCGGGGGCAGCGCGCGGGCGCCGCCGCCCTCGTCGGCGACCGCGTACTCGGTGCCGACCCCGAGGGTGAACGCCGAGTAGTGGTCGAAGAAGAAGGAGGTCATGTGATCGTTGAAGACGTAGACCACCGCGTCCGGCCGCTGCTCCGCGAGCCACTGCCGCACCGGGGCGAAGGCGTCCAGGATCCGGTCCTGGTCCTGGTTCGGCGAGCCGCCGTCCTTCGTGTTCCGGTCGTGGGCGAAGCCGATGGTCGGGGTGTGCGACGTGGCGACGCCGCCGATGATGCGCGCCATGGCGCTCTCCTCACCTTGGGGACGGGTCGAGCCTAGGGATGAACGGAGGTGATGGGAATCGAGGAGAATTGACGAGATGAGCCCACTTGCATAACGTCAGGTTATGCAAGAGCCCTCCGCGCCGGTCCCGCTCCCGTCGACGGCGCTCTCCCGTATCCGGCTGCGCCACCTGACGTGCTTCGTGGCCATCGCCGAGGAGCGCACCCTGGCCGGTGCGGCGACGCGGCTGCGCCTCAGCCAGCCGGCGGTGTCCAAGACCCTGGCCGAACTCGAACTCGTCGCCGGCCGCCGCCTGGTCGACCGCGGACGCGCGGGGGCCTCCCTCACCGAGGACGGGTCCCGCTTCCTGCGGCACGCCCTGGAGGTGACCCGGGCCATGGAATCGGCGTCCCAGGCGCTGACCCGCGAATCCGCCCCGGGCATCGCGCCGTTGCGCATCGGTGCCCTGCCCACGGTCGCCGGCGGGCTGCTGCCGCGGGCGCTCGTGCGGCTGCACCGCGCGCGGCCGCACGCCTGGGTCCAGGTGCTGTCCGCGTCGAATCCGGAGCTGGTGGCGGCGCTCACCGCCGGGCGGATCGAGTGCGCGATCGGCCGCATGGCCGAGCCGGGCGCCATGCGCGGGATCTCCTTCGAGCTCCTCTACACCGAGTCGCTCGCCGTCGTCGCACGGCCGCAGCACCCCCTGGCCACCGGCCCGGACCGGCCCGTGCCCGCGTCCGCGCTGCTCGACTACCCGCTGGTCGTGCCGGGTCCCGGCACGGCGCCGCGCCTGCAGGCCGACGCGTTCCTGCAGTCGGTCGGCGCCGACGCCCCGACCCGCTGCACCGAGACCGCCTCGCTCACCCTGGCCCGCGCGGTGACCCTGCTGTCCGACGCGGTGTGGATCACCTCGCGCCACGCATCTCAACTCGACGTCGATCGGGGCCTGCTGGCGCCCCTCGACGTCGCGGTCCCGCAGAGCGCCGAGCCGGTCGGCGTACTGCGCCGTACCCGCACCCCGCTGAGCGACCTGGCCGAGGAGGTCGTCGACCTGATCCGCGCGGCGGCGTGACCGGGGCCTCGGCGGAGCGGCCGGCTCCGCGTGACCGGCACCTCCGCGTGATCGGAGCCTCCGCGTGACCGACGGCGCGGGGACGTCCCCGCCGGGAGTCGAACCCCCGGACGAGGACGTCCCGTTCGGAGACGTCAGGTCACAGGTGCGTCGTGGCCTGGCTGCCGGCGTGCAGGGCGTCCCCGGAGTAGGTCGCCGTCACCGTGTGGCCGCCGCCCTGGAGCCCGTCGACCCGCAGGGTCGCGGCGCCGTGGACGAGCCGGACCGCGCCGCCGCGGGCGACGCCGTCGACGGTGAAGCGGACCGTGCCCGTGGCCGCCGGACCGGTGCTCACGGCCGTCACCGCGGCCGTCACCGTCGCGCCCTTCCCGGCGGGCGCGGACGACAGGGAGGTGGTGGTGGTCTTGAACGCCTGCTGGGAGACGAAGTCGTGCAGCAGGATGCGCCAGACGTACCATTCGTGGCCGCCGTTGACGGAGTCGTCGGTGAACGGCACCCCCGCCGAGGTGAGGAGGGACTGCTCCCCGAGGGTGTTCGCGCGGATCGGGTCCTGGAGGCCGCCGCCGATCTGGATTCCCGACAGCGCGCGCAGGGCGGTGACCTGGTCGGCGGTGACGCTGGTGGGCACCCCGCCGCCGGTGCTCATGATGCTGTAGTAGCCGAACTCGGCGGTGTGGTCGAAGAGCAGGGTGTTGGCCCGTGAACCGCCCGCGGACAGGCCGGCGAGGGCCCGGTCGGCGGCGTTCGGCGAGACGTTGTAGTGGGACTGGACGTAGGGGATGACGTTGTCGACGACGTCGTCGGCGTAGCCCTCGTTGCCGTCGGCCAGGCCGTTGAAGTTCGTCATGACGACGACCATCTGCTGTGCCTGGCCGGAAGAGATGAGCTGGTCGAGGATGTTCCCGGCCGCGCCCTGCGTGGACCAGTCGACCTCCTGGCCGCCGCCTCCGTGGCTGAGGTAGAGCGTCGGGTAGGGCTGCTTGCGCGCGGGGTCGTAGCCGGGCGGGGTGTACACCACCAGCGGGTGGGTGCCCGCGGGCGAGGTCGACTGCGGGGACGGGTAGGAGACGTCGACCAGCCGGCCCTGCTTCTTCCCGGCCAGTGGCGCCTGCCAGCTGAAGTCGGCGCTGCCGAACCTTCGGTCGGAGGGCACGTAGACCTCGCTGTCGGGCTCCACCGATCCCGTACTGGCGCCGTTCGCCACGTTCCAGGGCAGGTTGGCGGGGTCGGCCAGCTCGGTGCAGCCGGCTCCCGTGTCGCTGGCGCAGTTCACGAAGAAGCCGTAGGTGAAGGTGCCCGACGGCAGCGGGAGGGTCAGCGACCAGACGCCCGCCCCGCCCTTCTTCAGGTCCAGCACCGGCCAGTTGGCGGCGGTGGCGTTGGGGTACGCGATCGGGAAGTCGCCCTTGGTCCACTGCGAGGGCAGCAGGCCCTGGGACGAGGTGGGGCTGGAGTGCGCGGCGTCCGAGAAGGACCACTCGCCCTTGATCTGGACGCGGGTCGCGGCGGGGTCGCGGTAACGGAAGGTGACGGTGTATCCGGTGGGCCCGGTGCCGGTGTGCCGCACCTCCGGGGACAGGGAGGCGGCCTTGGCCGGGGCGCCGCCGGTGCTCGCCTGGGCGGGCCCCGCGGCCAGCGCCGAGGCCACGGAGAGGACCGCGGTCGCGGCCAGCAAGGCCGCTGCCCTGCCCCGGTCCGGCCCCGATCGGGTCCGGCTCGCGGTGCGCGGTGCGGATGTCCCGGGCGATGAGGGGAGTTCACGACATGGAGTCACTGCTTCGCCTTTCGATCGACCTGGCAACGATCGTGCGTGGAGGCGCAGGGTTCGCTGACCGCCGTCGACCACTCCTGACATGCGGTCGCGCGGTCGTACGGTTCCCTGGGGGCGAACGGGCTGATCACGTCCCGTGTTCATGACTTGGAGGCGGTGGGCCCGTCGGCCACGGCAGATCTAACGCCCGCGATTTCGGTATGTCAATGGACACGGCAGGAAGTTCGGCGGCTGCTCGACTCGGGGCGCTCCGTGCTCCGTTCAAGAGATGTCGACCTGTTGCCGGTGCACCCCGAGCGCCCACGACCCGCCGGCGGCCGGGCTCCGGCATCGGCGACCGCCTCGCGCGGCACCCCTCCGCACCATCCTCGCCCCGCCGCTCCGGCCCCGGCAACTGCCGTGCGGGAGGCGGCGCCACGGCCGGTGGGCGTCTCGGACACCTCCTCGGCGGCCCGGCCCAGGATATTGACAACCTCATTACGTAACCCTAGATTGACGAGCACCAAGGGGGTTGACCATGGTCCGACGGACCGTCAGTTCTCACTGTGCGTAGCGACAGTCGGTCGGTGCCGCGCGGCGCCGACCGGTGGCCGCCGTGCCGCCGTCACGGGCGGCTCCGCCCTCTTCCCCGGGGCACGTTCCGGCCCGGGTCGTGCGCCCGGCGGCTCGTGGACCCGAGGAAAGGAACGATGCGGCATGCCCGAACACGCCAGGCACGGAAGACGAACCGGTGTGACACTCATCGGCCTGTGCGCGCTCGCGGCCTCGGTGTTGAGCCTCGCGCCGCAGGACGCGTCGGCGAGCGGCCCGGCGGCGCGGCCCGCCAGGTCCTCCTCGGCGCCGGCCGCCGCCACCGCCCTGGCGCCGCAGGTGGTGCACACGGGGACGGGTCCCACCGGCTACCGGGTCACGTTCCGCTTCAAGGCGCCCACCGCCACGAGCGTCCAGATCAAGGGGGAGTGGTACTTCGCGAACCCGTACGAGCTGTCCTCACTCGCCGGCACGTCGACCAGCACCGTCCAGACCCCCGGCACGACGCCCGCGCAGTGGCAGCCCGGTGACATCCCCATCGGTTCGCCCAACTCCTCCGCGGCCAACTGGCCGGTGACCACGATGACGGAGGACAAGCACACCGGGGTCTGGTCGTACACGACCCCGCTGCCCTCGGGCGTCTTCAACTACGGCTTCTTCGTGGACTGCGGCAGCGCCACGCAGAGCGGCTGCACCGAGGTGTCCGACCCGGCCGACCCGCCCTGGAACCAGCACGGTTCGCGGACCACCGGGTCCGTGGAGTCGGTCAGCCAGGTCTACGTCCCCTCGGACCCGGCGTTCCGGACCGCCGATCTGGCGTGGCAGGGCCCGAGCAAGCAGCACGGCACGCTGCGGGACGTGACGTATCCGGCGCCCACCTCGATCACGCCGGCCGGAGAGAACTACCTCGCCGTCTACACGCCGCCCGGCTACGACCCGAAGCGCGCCAAGCCCTACCCGACCGTCTACCTCAACAGCGGCGGCAGCAACGAGATGGACTGGAGCACCCAGGGCGACCTCGGCAACATCCTCGACCAGCTGATCGGCACGGGCGAGATCCAGCCGATGGTCGTGGTCATGCCCAACACCGAGGGCTTTCCCGCGTCGGACTCCTACGCCTCCTTCGACGCCGACCTCGTCGCGAGCGCCATCCCGTACGTCGAGTCGCACTACCGCGTGTCCACCTCCGCCGGGCAGCGGGCGATCGGCGGTCTGGGCTACGGCGCGTCGATCACGAACTCCTTCCTCTTCGACGACCCCGCGCACTTCGCCTACTACGGCGTCATGAGCCCGGGAATCAACGGCGACTTCACCCTCCCGGACACCGCGTCGCTCACCGCCGGGCAGATCGCGGCGATGAAGAAGGTCGGCATCATGGTGGGCGGCGGCTGGCAGGACCCGAGCCACTACTACCACGCCGGCGAGGTGAACACGCTGACCCAGGTCGGCGTCGGGGTCTCCCCCGACTATGTCAACGGCGGCCACTCCTGGTACGCCTGGCGGCTGCTGGTCAGGGACTTCCTGACCCGGGTGGCGTTCTTCCCCCCGCTCGCGGGCTGACTTGCCGGCCGGCCCCGCGCGCGGGTCAGCGCACCACGCGCAGGGCCGGCCGCAGGAACGCGGGGAGCATCTCCGAGGCGACCTGGATCGCTCCCCGCACGGTCGATGTGGAGGAGAGCTGCCGCACGGCCAGGCCGGCGGAGTTCGGCCCGTGCGCGAGCGCGCGCAGTTCCTCGGCGAAGCGCTCGAAGAACCAGGTGCTGCGGTCGGCGAAGGAGTTGCCGCCGAAGTAGACGACGGCCGGGTTGATGATGTTGACCTGCCAGGAGGCGGCCAACGCCAGTCGGCACGCGGCACGTTCGAGCAGGGCGAGGACCGCCTTCTCGCCGGTCGCCTCCATCTCGGCCAGGGTGGCCGGCGCGGGCCGGCCGGTGATCCGCTCGAACTCGCGGCTCAGGTGGAGCGACGACGTCACGCTCTCGACGCAGCCGCGCCGTCCGCACCGGCACTGCTCGTCGATCCCCGGCAGCACGCAGTGGCCGAGCTCGCCGGCGCTCCCGGTCACCCCGTCGATCAGCCGTCCGCCGACGGTCGCCGCGCTCCCGACGCCGCGGCCCAGGTAGACCAGCGTGGCCGACCGGGCCGGCTCCGGCTCCATGGCGAGCTGCCCGATGAGCGTGGCGGCGACGACGTTCACCAGGCCGACCGGCACCCCGACGGCCGCCGCGAGCGCGTCGGCGGCGGGCAGGTCGGACCAGTCGTCGAGCCGGGCCATCGTCCACAGTCCCCGCGCCCGGTCGATCGAGCCGGGCAGCGTCATGGCGACCGCGGCCAGCGGGCCGAAGTCCGGGCGCGCCGCGCGCAGTCCGGTGATCTGCGCGGCGAAGGCCGCGACCACGTCGGTCCAGTCCGCGGTCTTGGCCACTGCGGGGACGAGGCTGTCGGCCAGGACCACGCCGGCCAGGTCCGCGATCGTGACCTCGAACTGGGCGCCTCGCATCCGGACGGCCGCCACCACCCGCGCGCGGGAGCGGAAGTGCAGCAGCGAACCGGGGCGCCCGCCGCCGGACGCGGCCTTGACCTGCCCCTCCTCGACGACCAGCCCGTCCGCGACGAGCTGCTGCACCACGGCCAGGATCGTCGGTCGGGTCAGGCCGCTCAGCCGCCCCAGCTCCGCGCGCGTGAGCCCGCCGCGCTCCCGCAGGAGCCGGCAGACGGCGCCCACGTTGGCCTCGCGGATGTCCGCGGTCGACATGCGGGCGGAAGGCAGCGGCCCTGAGGAGGGGACGTTCACGGCGAAAAGCTTACGGGTCCCGCCGCCGCACCCGGGCCGGCCGAGTGCTCCGCCCGGCCGACAGGGCACGCGTGCCACCGGGCGCCCGTGGACGGCTCCCGGCGGAGCGCGTCAGGCGTCGCGGGCAAGGAGCTCTCTCGCGGCATCGCGGAACCGGGCGGCGAGCGGGTTGGCGTCACCGCTGCGGATGGCGACCACCACCTGGCAGGGCTCGATTCCCTCGACGGGGACGGTGGTGAGGTCGTCCCGGAGCGCGCCGCGCGGGTCGCCTGCGGGGACGAGGGCGACCGCCCGGCCGTCGGCGACGGCTTCGAGTTTGTCCTCGAAGGTGTCGACGAGCAGGGGGCCCAGCGGCGCCCGGCTGCCGTCCGGACGGGGATCGAGGCGCCAGAAATCGGTCCACCACGCGGCCATCCCGGCGCAGGCCACCAGGGGTTCGCCGGCGAAGTCGTCCACGGTGACGGCCTCCCTGCCGGCCAGGCGGTGCCGCACGGGCACGATCAGGACCCGGGGTTCGTCGTAGAGGGCGGTCACCTCCAGGCCGTCGACCGGGATCGGCAGGGGCGTGCGGAGGACGAGCGCGTCGACGACTCCGTCGGGCAGCGCGCGGGCCTCGTCCACGTCCAGGTGGCGGGTGCGGACGTGGACGTCGGGGTGGAGGCGGCGCAGGTGGCGTACCGCGGGAGTGATGACGAGGTCCTCGACGTACCCGACGGTGATCGCGCGCGGCGGAGCCGCGGCGCGTGCGGTGAGCACCGCCCGGTCGGCGGTGTGCAGGAGGCTCTGCGCCTGCGGGAGGAAGGCCGCTCCGGCCGCGGAGAGACGGCTGCCCTGGGTGGTGCGCTCCAGCAGGCGCACACCGAGGCTGTCCTCCAGCCGCTGCATCTGGCGGCTGAGGGAGGGCTGAGCGACGTGCAGCGCCGCGGCCGCCCGGGCGAAGTTCAGATGCTCGGCGACGACCAAGGAGGCGGCCGAGCAGACCAAGGCGCAGATGGCGGCCGAGAACCCCATGCTGCGCCTGGGCGACCCCGCGGAAGTCGCCAGGGCAGTGGTCTTCCTCGCCTTCGACGCCACCTTCACCACCGGCGCCGAACTCGCCGTCGACGGCGGCGGATCCCAGCTCTGAGGGCTCGCTCCGGAAGCAGGCCCTCAGAGCCGCGCGGAACGGCACGCGCCCGGCGTGCTCACCGCAGCTTGCGGAAGGTCTCCGTCAGGTCGGCCGCGAACGCCTCGGGGTTCTCGTGGTGGACGAAGTGGCCGCCCTTCATGTGCGCGTTGACGTTCACGACATTGAAGGAACTCCGCGTGTGACCGTTCTCGAAGGCGGCGATGCGCTCCTCGACGGTGTTGACCGCGACCGGGTAGGCGTCACCGAGCAGGAAGGTGAAGCCGGCCGGGGGCTCGACGACGGGGGTGCGGTCGTGGGAGGGCACCCAGGGATAGCGCACCGCGTTGCGGTACATGCGGATGGACGAGCCGATGGACTGGGTGACCCAGAAGACGGTCGCCTGGGTGAGGAGGAAGTCGCGGGGGAACGCCTCCTCGAAGGTGCCGCGCTTGTCGCTCCACTTCTTCCACCGCCGCAGCAGCCAGGCGAGCATGCCGACCGGCGAGTCGTTCAGGCCGTGCGCGAGGGTGGATCCGTCCAGCATGTGCACCGCGACGTGCGAGACGTAGGTGGAGACGAGGTTCTCCAGCCCCGCCCGCAGTTCCGGTGAGGCGTCCTCCGGAACCCTGGCGCCGTCGGTCAGGTCCCAGAACCGCTCGTTGGCGAACATGCCGGGGGGCAGGTCGTGGCCGTAGTGCAGGCCGATGATGCTGTCGGCGTACTTGTGGCCCAGCGCGCTGGTGACCAGGGCGCCGTAGTCCGAACCGGCCACCGCGTACCTCTCGTAGCCGAGGACCTCGGTCATGAGGGTGTGCAGGATGTCGGCGATCTTCCAGTAGTTGAGGTCGCCCCTGCCGACGGGGGTGGACCAGGCGAACCCGGGCAGGTCCGGGATGATCACGTCGAACGACTGCGACGGGTCGCCGCCGTGGGCGGCGGGGTCGGTGAGCGGGCCGATCAGGCCGTAGCTGAACTCGCCGGGCCAGGGCCACCCGGGGTTGATGATGAGCGGTATCGCCCCGGGCCCCTTGCCGCGCTCGCGCACGAAGTGCACCGGCGTGCCGCCCACTTCGACCTTGTGCTGGTGGTAGGTGTTCAGCCGCTTCTCCTGGGCGCGCCAGTCGAAGCCGTCCGCCCAGTACTCCACGAGCGGCTTGAGGTAGGCGGTGCTGATGCCGTAGTACTCCTCCTCGTTGTCCAGGTCGTCGAAGAACCGGGTCTTCCTCAGGCGGTCCCTGAGATCGTCCAGGACGTCCTGGGGGACATCGATGGTGTACGGCTCCAGCGCGCTGGTGGTCCTGCTGTCGTCGGTCACGGCAACCCTGCTTTCCGGTGGCTGTTGCGGATGGTCCGTTGCGGATGCTTCTCGCGGTGAAGGGGATGAGCGGCCGGCCGCCGCTCAGTAGGTGAAGTCGAGGCGGAGCCGGGTCTGCTTCAGCTCGGCGATGCGCCAGCTCCCGCCGGTCCTGACGAAGCGCGCGTGGTAATGGCCGTAGCCGTGCATGCCCGTGAAGGAGACCGCCTCGGAGACGGGCGCGTCCTCGGGCCGGGTGACGATGTCCTCCATCGCCCACACCCCGTGGGCGGTGGTCGGGGAGTCCACGTCGATCTCGTCGGAGAACAGGTGGTGGACCAGGACCACCCCGGCGCCGCCGCTGGCGCCGACCGTCGCGACGATCTGCTCCCGGCCCTCCATGCGCAGCCACACGGAGCCGTCGGGCTTGTACGGGGTGAAGGTGCCGTCCGGCGTGAACAGGTCCGCCAGGTCGTGCCAGCGCTGGTGGTCGGCGTAGCGGACGTAGCGGGCCATCAGGCGGCGGATGTCCTCGACGGTGCCGAGGCGCTCGGTGGTGTCCATGATGATCAGGCCTTTCTGGACTACGTGGTCCAGCCATCATGCGCGGATGAAATTGGACCAGCAAGTCCAGAATCCTGGGCGGGCGCGAGCCCGTCCATCGTGTCCGTTCGTCATGTCCGAACACGCTGTATGGTTACTGGCGGGCGCTGACCCCGGAGGCTCCGCAACAGGAGGTTCACGGCAGGTCGCCCCTCCGGAACGACCCCCTCTCGGGAACCACCCCTCTTCGAAGACAGGTGCAGGCATGACACTGACAACCACGTCGTTCGGCATACGCGCGACCGCCGCCGAGGTCCTCGACGGAGTCGATCTGACCGGCCGCCGGATGATCGTCACCGGGGGCTCCTCCGGTCTCGGTGTGGAGACCGTCCGCGCGCTCGCCGGGGCCGGGGCGCAGGTCACCGTCGCCACGCGGAACCCTGCCGCGGCCCGGTCGCTGGTGGAGGAGTTCCCCGGCACCCGCGCCGTCGCGCTCGACCTTGCCGACCTGGGTTCTGTCCGCGCCTTCTGCGACGCCTGGAGCGGACCGCTCGACGGCCTCGTCGCCAACGCCGGCGTGATGATGCTCCCCACCCGGCAGGTCACCGCCGAGGGGTGGGAGATGCAGCTCGCCACCAACTACCTCGGCCATTTCGCGCTGGCCGTCGGCCTGCACACCGCCCTGCGGGAGGCCGACCACCCGCGCGTGACCGTGCTCAGCTCCGGTGCCCAACTGCGGGCGGGCTTCGACTTCGACGACCCGCAGTTCGCGCGTCGTCCCTACGACCCGTTCGTCGCCTACGCGCAGTCGAAGACCGCCGACGTGCTGCTCTCGGTCGGCATCAGCCGGCGCTGGGCGGAGGACGGCATCGCCGCCAACGCATGCGCGCCCGGGTGGATCCACACCAACCTCACCCGCCACCTCGACCAGGCGACGATGCAGGCGCTCGGCGCGATGGACGCGGACGGCAACCTCGTCACCCCCGACTTCTTCAAGACGCCGGCCCAGGGGGCTGCCACCACCGTGCTGCTGGCGGCGTCACCGCTGCTCGACGGCGTGACCGGGCGGTACTTCGAGGACAACCAGGAGTCGGAGGTCGTCGACGGGGGTCCCGAGGTGATGGCGGGGGTCGCGAAGTGGTCGGTCGACCCCGCCGCCGCGGACCGGCTGTGGGACCAGGCCCTCGCGGTGGTCAACTGACGAGGGAACGGCCGGGGCGGGCGGGGGCAGCGGGGACAACGGGGCGCGGTTCTGATCAACTGGTGCCGCGGACCGCGCCCCCTGCCCGCCGCCCCCGCGCGACGCGGCGGACCCGTCCGCGGACGACAACCGAGAAAAGGTGCCCGATGAGACCGGTGACCCGACGCCAGGCCGACCACCACGCCGCGCGCTCGGCCGCGACCCGGGCGCAGCTGATGTCCGCCCTGGAGCGGCTGCTCGACGCCGGCGAGCCCTACTCCGAGATCAGCGTGCAGCGGATCCTGGAGGAGGCGGGTGTCTCCCGGGCCACGTTCTACGTGCACTTCCCCGGGAAGGCCGACGTCCTGGTCCGGCTCAGCGACGACCTGCGGGAAGAGGTGCTGGCACTGGCACGGCAGTGGCAGCCGGCCGGCGAGGGGAGCGGGGTCGACCGGTTCGCCGGGTTCTTCGTGGAGGTGATCAAGATCCACCGTGCCCACCAGGGCGTGCTCATCGCGGTCCGCGAGGCGGCGGCCTACGAGCCCGCGGTGAGCGACTTCTACACCGCCGACCTCGAAGGGTTCGACGAGACGGTGCTCCGCACCCTCCTCTCGGAGCAGGCCGCCGGTGCGACGCCCGCGGATCTCGACGCCGTCGCCGCGAGCAGGATCATCGTCTGGGGCGGCGCCCAGGCGATCGCCCATCACATCCGCGTGGACGACGGCACCGGTGACGCGGCGCTGGCCCGCGAGCTCGCCCGGATCTGGTGGTACGGCGCGTACCGCCGGCCCGCGGAGTCCTGAGCCGGCGTTCGGCGCCGGGCGCGCCGGACCCGCCTGTTGAGCGGCAACGGGCGGTCCTCCGCGCCACGTGCTGTCCAACCGGTGCCGCGCGGGGTCCGGTTGCTGCCGTACGGCGTCCGGTCGCCGCCTGGCCGCGCCCGGTTGCCGCCGCCCCGCCTCCACCTGCCTCCTGGCCGCGCCCAGTTGCCGCCGGGCCCGGCTCAGCCGCCGACCGCGCGCAGCCGGGTCGCGACGTCGGCCGCCGCCGGATCGCCGGTCTCCCGCATGATGGCCAGCGCCTGCCGCCACGCCTCGGCGGCCTCGGCCTTCCGCCCGAACGCGGCCAGCAGCCGGGCGGCCTGGTCGGAGGCGATCGCTTCCAGCCGCCGCTCACCCACCGCGTGCGCGCGTTCGGCGGCCTGCCGGAAGTCGTCGAGCGCCTCCTCGTCCCGGCCGAGCGCGCCGTGGATCTCACCGGACGTGACCAGGATGTACACCTCGTCGCCGCGGAAGCCGTGCTCCCGCACGAACACCAGCGACGCGGCGGCCGTCCGCGCCGCTTCCTGCAGCCGTCCGGACAGGCGCAGCGCCTCGGCGAGGTTGATCATGGCGCTCGCCTGCCCCTGCAGATCACCGAGCTCCACGTACGACTCCCGGCAGCGCCTGTTGTAGTCGAGCGCCTCGTCGTACCGGCCGAGTTCGCCGTTCAGCATGCCCAGATTGGCCAGGGTGTTCGCCTCGCCGAGACGGTCGCCGCCGTCCTGATAGATCGTCAGGGCCCGCTCGTAGCACTCCAGGGCGTCGTCGAACCTCTTCAGCGTGTGGTACGCGTTACTGAGGTTGTTCCAGGTCGCGGCTTCGATGAGCCCGTGGCCGAGTCCCTGGGCGGCGGTGACGGCGACCTGGTGGGTCGCGATCCAGTCCGCGGTGTGGTTGCGCAGGTAGAGGAGGCCGTACAGCGCGTACGGGAGCTGGCAGGCGACCTCGTGGCGTCCGGTCCGGCCGGCCAGCGACACCGCCGCGACGAGGCCGGCGCGCTCCTGCTCGTACCACTCCATCGCCTGGTCGTACGAGTCGAAGGCGAGGGCCGGATGGCCGGGGACCTCGGGGCGGTCGAGATACGTCGTGCGCTTCGTGACGTAGGGACGGGCGCGCCGGCTCGCCGCCGCGGCGGTGTGGACGTACCAGTCGAGCAGCCTGTCCAGGGCGGCGGACGGCTCCGGGCCCTCCGCGGCGGCGGCGAGCTCGGCGGCGTACACCCGCAGCAGGTCGTGGAAGCGGTAGCGGCCGGGCGACGGCTCCTCCAGCAGGTTGGCGTCGACGAGGACTCCCAGCAGGTCCTCGGTGCGGCGCGGCGGCTGGTCGAAGAGCACGGCGGCGGTGCGCGCGCCGAAGTCCGGGCCGGGGACCAGCCCGAGCAGGCGGAACGCCCGGGCCGGGGTGAACCCGCCCGGAGCGTCGGCGTCCGGCAGGCTCGCGTAGCTCAGCCGGAAGCTGGCTCGCACCGCGGTGTCCTCGACCTGCAGCTCGTCGAGGCGGCGGTGCTCGTCGGCGAGGCGGGCCGCCAGCGCGGCGACGGTCCAGTTCGGCCTTGAGGCCAGCCGGGAGGCGGCGATCCGGACGGCCAGCGGCAGGCCGCCGCAGAACCCCAGCACCTCCTCGACCGCCCCGGGTTCGGCGCGGACCCGCGCGGCGCCGACCACCGAGGTGAACAGCGCGCGGGCCTCCGACGGCGGCAGGACGTCGAGGTGCAGCGGCACGGCGCCGGCCAGTCCCGGAAGGCGGTGCCGGCTGGTGACCAGGACGCCGCAGGCGCCGCTTCCCGGCAGCAGCGGTCGCACCTGCGCGGCGTCCAGCGCGTCGTCCAGGACGATGAGGAGCCGGCGGCCCGCGGTCACCGAGCGGAATCCGGCCGCGCAGGCCGCCGCGTCCTGCGGGAGGGACCGGTCCGGCTCGCCGAGGTCCCGCAGGAAGTCGACGAGCACCCCGGCCGGATCGCGCGGGGAGTCGCCGGTGCCCCGCAGGTTGACGTAGAGCTGGCCGTCCGGGTAGTCGCCCCGCACGCGATGGCCGACGTGCAGGGCCAGCGCGGTCTTGCCCACTCCCCCGGTGCCGGTGAGGGCCGACACCACCACCGGCCGGGCCGGGCCGTCGGCGGAGCCTTCCTCCAGCAGCCGGCACAGGCCCGCGACGCTCGCCTCTCGGCCGGTGAAGTCCGGTACGTCCCGCGGCAATTGAGCCAGCACCCGGCTCGGGGCTGCGTCACGGCCCGCTGCATCGCGGGGGGAGGAAGCCGCCGCCGAGGACTCCACAGCCGGGAGGTCGGGGGCGGCGCCGGTGGGGGGCGCCACGTCGGGCGCGGACTCGGGGGCGGCGGCGATGTCGTGCAGCCGCAGGAGCTCGTCGTCGTTGCCCGTCGCCGCCAGGAGGCTGGCCAGCGCCGGGCGGGTGACCATGCGCTTGCCATTGAGCCAGCGTTCCCAGGACGCCTTGCTGTAATGGGTCAACCGGCCCATGTCCTTGTACGTCAGCCGGTGCTCGTCCTTCAACGCGCGTAATCGGGTGATGAGTTGCCGATGGGCCGGATCCAGGTCATCGGGAAGTGAAGCCCAGTACGGCACGGTTCATCTCCTACGGCGGCGTCCCCACCTGCTTGGGACGCGGTCTCACTGCGCAGGTCACAGGCGCGACTTCGGTGAGATTGTCACACGCGGGGTGGGGAAGCTTGGCCCTCTCCCCCGAAGTCGTGACAATCGGCACGGCGGGACGTCGCAGGCCGCCGCGGAGCAACGGACGGCCTGCGCGGCGGGCGAACGGTCACCGTGGCCGCGCCCGCACCCGATCGGGGGAGTGGGCAATGCGGTTCAGGCTTCTTGGTCCTTTGGAGTGCGTCGACGTCGCCGGCAGATGGCGACCGGTCACCGGTCCACGCCAGCGGGTGCTGCTGGCCACCTTGCTTCTGCACGCCAACACCCCGATCTCCGTGGACACGCTCGCCGACGCGGTCTGGGACGGCGCCCCACCCGCCGGCCACGCGCAGACCCTGCGCAGCCACGTCATGCGCCTGCGGCGCAGCCTCGCACCCGAGGACGCCGTGGGCCTGCGGACCCGGGCGCCCGGCTACGTGCTGGCGGTCACGCACCACGAACTCGATGTGCACCGCTTCGAGTCCCTGGGCCAGGAAGCGGCCGGGCACTTCCGCGCCGGTGCCTGGACCGCGGTGTCCGACACGGCGGAACGGGCCCTGCAGCTGTGGCGGGCCCAGCCGCTCCTGGACGTGCCGTCGCAGCTGCTCCACGAGAACGTGGTGCCGCGCCTGGAGCAACTGCGGCTCCAGCTGATGGAGTTCCGGTTCGACGCGGAACTCCGTCTGGGCCGCCACCATGCGCTGGTACCACAGCTCCAGGCCCTGGTGACCGTTCATCCCCTGCACGAACGCTTCAGCGCCCAGCTGATGCTGTCCCTGTCACGGACCGGGCGCCGCACCGAGGCGCTCGCGGTCTACCGCTCCGCACGCCGCACCCTGATCGACGAGCTCGGCGTCGAGCCCGGGCCGGAAATGGCGCGGGTGCACCAGTGCATCCTGTCCGGCGACGACCCGGGTCTCGACCGCGCGGCCTGACCGTCCTCGACGATCCTCTCGACGCACGGCCCGGGAGCGCCCCGGCGGCGGACCACTGCTGCCGGGGCGCTCCCGTCGGTGTTCGTACCCCGCGTCCGTATGCCGCGTCCCCGCGTCCGTCCGCCGAACTCTTCGGTCGCCCGCCCGCTCGCTCGCTCCCTGCCACGCGACTGCCACAGCCGTCGCACGGCCGTCGCACGGCGGTGCCACGACGCTCCGGGATGGTCTTCGTGACGGCTTCGGCACCGTGAGCACGGTCCTCGCAGGCGTCACAGACAGCGTCATTCCTAGAGGGGAACAGAACCATGGCGAATCGCTCAGCCGCTCAGCCGCTCCGCCGGCGCATCGCCGCCGCCGCTGTCGGCGTCCTTGCCGTCGGTGGCCTCACGATGGTGGCCAGCGTGCCGGCGCACGCCGCGAGTTCGGGTCACTGCGGCTTCACGAACTCCCAGCCGGAGATCACCGTCGGCGCCCAGGGCACCGCGGTGAAGCAGGCTCAGTGCGAGCTCAACTGGGCCTACGCGTACGGCCACACCACCAACTACGGCAACGGCGGGAACGGCGGCCTCACCGTGGACGGCGACTTCGGCTCGAACACCGAGGCCGCGACGAAGAACTTCCAGATCCACTGCATGGGCGCCACCAACCCCGACGGCGTCATCGGCCCGAACACCTGGTCCGCGCTCAACTACTGGGTGAACCAGCCCACCTACTGCTGATCCCGGTCACCGGTGGCGCCCCGCCCCGCATCGGCGGGGCGCCACCGCCGGCGAAGGACCCGCAGGACCCGAAGGACCCGACGGAAGGGGCCACCGCTCCGCTCGATCGGCCCGCTCCGCTCGGTCCGCCCACTCCACCCAAGGCTCGCAACGACAGTCCTGCGGGGCGCCTCGCCCTGCCCGGACGCAGAGGTTCCCCGCAGAGAGGAAGAGACCATGTCTCTCAAGAGACGTTCCGCGATGTTCGTCGCGGCCGCCGCCGCGGTGCTCGTCGCCATGGCGCCGACCGCCGCGAACGCCGCGCCCCACACGGCGGCGGCGTCGGCCGTCGTCACGCCCAACTCGTCGGTCAACGGCAGCATCTCGGCTTCGGAGATCCTGTCCCGAGCGGCGTCCTGGAACGGGACCCCGTACAGCACCACGGCCTACAAGTACGGGCCCGGCGGCGACATCGCCTACCGCACCGACTGCTCCGGCTACGTGTCGATGGCACTGCACCTGTCCAGCAGCCTGACCACGGTCAGCCTGCCGTCCGTGGTGCACTCGATCAGCAAGGCCGGCCTGCAGCCCGGCGACCTCATCGGCGTGCTCGGGGCGGGCACCAGTGGCAACGCCGGCCACGTGCTGCTCTTCGACAGCTGGGCGGACAGCGGCCACACCCAGTACTACGCCTGGGAGGACTCCGGTGACGCCGGCGTCCACCACCTGACGATGCCCTACCCGTACTGGCCGAACACCAGCGGCCCCTCGCCGTCGCTGTACCAGCCCTACCGCTACAACAACGAGTCCGGCAGCACCGGCGGTGGGGTGCCGCCGTGGCCGAACGTCGTGGAGGGCAACACCGGCACCAACGTCGAGGCCGCGCAGTACCTGCTGGACGACCACGGCGCGTCCGTCGCCACCGACGGCCAGTTCGGCGCGGACACCCTCGCGGCCACGAAGGCCTACCAGTCCGCCCACGGTCTGGGCGTCGACGGACAGGTCGGGCCGCAGACCTGGAGCTCGCTGATCGTCCAGATCCAGGAGGGTTCCAGCGGTGACGCCGTCAAGGCGGCCCAGCTCGAACTGAACAAGTACGGCTACGGCCTGTCGGTGGACGGCCAGTTCGGCGCGGGTACCGAGAGCGCCGCGCGGGCGTTCCAGTCCTCGCACGGGCTGGGCGTCGACGGGCAGATAGGCCCGCAGACCTGGGAGACCCTCGTCGGCGACTAGGAAATGGTTCGGACCCGCCACGCACGGCGTTGCGGGAGTCGGTCCGGCCGCCCGAATGGGGCGGCCGGACCGTCGGCGTGCCGGGGGTCAGTGGCCGGGCGGGTGCGGCCGGTGGCCGGGCTCCTGGTGCGGGTGGGTCTGGGTGGCGCCCGGCAGGGTGGGCTTCGGCAGCTGCGCGACCTCGTAGTTCGCCAGGGTCAGGGGTTCCGGCTCGAACCAGCCGCTCAGCGCTCACGACCCCGCGACTTCGCGGGAGTTGCCGGCATCGGCGGGGCCGGCCTCCCACGGCCTCGGCCGCAGAGCCCCGCATCCCCCGGATCCGAGGACCCCTCCCTGAGAACTCCTTGGAACGGGACGTACCTCAGAGGTGGCGCGAATAGAAGCTGACCAGCCGGTCGACGGCGGCGTCGACGTACTCGGGCTCGTCGTACATCTCGTAGTGGCCGGCGCCGTCGATCACCATGAGGTCGGCAGGGTTGGAGGCGAGCTTCCACAACTGCATGCCGGACTCGTAGGAGCCGGTGTTGCCGAGTCGTCCGGCGAGGATGACCTGGAGCGGCTGCGTCATGAGCTGATCGACCAGGTGATACGCGTCGTAGCCCAGCAGCAGGGAGTCGCTGCGGGAGAGGCGGCGGTTGGTGGAGCGTTCGTCCCTGCCCCGCTCGGTGCGGTAGTAGGTGACCGCCTGGGTGGTGTCGATGTCGGTCAGCCCGGCCGCCGCGGCTTCTTCCAAAGTGTCGGGCAGCCACTTCACCCGGGTCGGCTCGCCGGAGCGGGACTCTTCGGTGCGTGCGTCGGCCAGCGCATCCAGTGCGGCGGCTGGGCTGTCCGGCTGGAAGCCGCGGAACGAGGTGCCGATGTTGCTGGGGACGACCGTGCCGACCGCCTTGATGCGGTGGTCCGTGCGGGCGGTGTGCACTGCGTAGCCGCCGCCGGCGCAGATGCCGAGGACGCCGATGCGCTGCGGGTCGATGCCGGAGATCGTGGTGAGTGCGTCGATCGCGTAGGAGATGTCTTCGCCCCGGCGGTAGGGGTCTTCGAGGTCGCGGGGTTCGCCGCCGCTCTGTCCTTGATGGGCGGGGTCGAACACGAGAGCCGCGATGCCGCGGGCGGCAAGGCGGAACGCATAGTTCGCACCGATCTGCCCCTTCACGCTGCTGCCGGGGGTGGAGAGCACCACTGTGCGCGGCGTAGCCGCGTCGTGGAGGCCGTCGGGCAGATAGAGGTCTGCGGCCAGGTCGATCGGTCCGCGCGGGATCGTGATGCGGCGAGGCATGGCTGTGGCCCTTCGTGAGATATTTGTTCCGTAGTTATCCAGTTCAAAATTCCGCTAGTACAGTATCGAACTAGTTCAGAACTGTACCACCTTGAGGGAACGGAGCGCTCATGACGGCCGACGGGGCGCAGCTGTGGACGCTGAACCAGAAGCTGCTGAGTGCCGTGATGGACGCCTGCACAGGGGAGTTGACCGACCTCGGCCTGGAGACGAAGGAGTTCTTCGTACTGGCCGAGGTGGCCACGTCGCCGTACCCTGCCGAGATCGCGGCGGCGTTGATGATCCCCAAAGCGAGCGTGACCGTGTACGTTCGCAACCTCGTCGCCAAGGGATTCATCAGGCGTGAGATCGACGACGAGGACCTGCGCCGCCATCGACTCGTACCGACCACTGAGGGCAAGGAAGCGCGGGACCGCGCGCTCTCAGCACTCGCGGCGGAGTACGACCGCAGGCTGGCACGGATCACCCTGCAGGACCGCACCGAACTGCAGCGCATCCTTCAGGAGATGCTCAAGTCGTCAGAATGAGGTCGACGGGGGTTGGGCGCGGGCTACCGTCCCGATGACCGCACGTCGTATCGACTTCAGCGCCCACCGTGACCGTCGACACCGCTGACAGCGGCTACGGCGCCCACGCGTTGCGAGCCGACCGGCGACCCCGCGGATCGAGCGCCTCGGTTGTCCGCGGTAGGCGGGACCGCTCGTCTACTGCGAGCGCAGTAGACCCAAGTGTGTGCGCTCGGCCAACGACGGCAGAGGGCGGGTCGGGAAGCCTTGGAGGGAGCCGGTAGCCCGGTGCATCCCGTTCCGTCCGCCCCTTGGAGGCTCTCGATGTCGGCCCTTGCCCGATGGTGCCATCAGCACCGTCTCGCTGTTCTGCTGGGTTGGGTGGTGCTGCTGATCGCACTCGCCGGGGCGCTGGGGGTCGGGGGTACGAACTTCACCAGCAGCCAGACATCGCAGCACACCGAGTCGGCGACGGCGTCCGCCCTCTTGCAGCACGCCTCCGCCGGTAGGTCGGGGAACAGCGGTTACGTCGTGTGGCAGACGCCGCACGGAAAGGTCACGGCCGCATCGGCCAAGGCCGAGATGTCCGAGGTACTCGACAAGATCGCGCACGAGCCGGGCGTGGGTTCGGTCATCAGCCCCTACAGCAGCGGCGGGGCCGCACAGGTCAGCTCCGACCACACCATCGCCTACGCGAACGTGCAGTTCTCGCACGCCGCGACCAAGCCGCAGCAGAAGGCCGTCCAGTCCCTGGCCCTGGCGAACGACTCCCCGAGCGTGCACGTCACGGTGGGAGGGCAGGCGTTCGGTACCGAGCCGGCCGCGGGCGGTCCGTCCGACGTCATCGGCATCGTCCTCGCCTTCGCCATCCTGCTGCTGGTCTTCCGTGCCGTGTGGGTGGCGGTACTCCCGATCATCACCGCGGTCGCCGGGGTCGGGACCGCGGCACTGACGGTGATGCTGCTCAGCCACGTCGTCACGATCCCCTCCACCGCGCTGACCCTCGGTGCGCTGATCGGCCTGGGCGTGGGGATCGACTACGCGCTGTTCATCATCAACCGGCACCGCGGGAACCTCACGGCGGGGATGAGCGTGGGCGACTCGATCGGCGCCTCCCTGAACACCTCCGGGCGTGCCGTGGTCTTCGCGGGCCTGACCGTGGTGGCCGCGCTGCTCGGAATGACGACGCTCGATCTCGGGGTGGTGACCGGGATGGCCGAGGGTGCCGCCGTCACCGTCGTGCTCACGGTGCTCGCGGCCGTCACCCTGCTGCCGGCTCTGCTCGGCTTCATCGGTCCCAAGGTCCTCAGCCGCGCCCAGCGCCGCCGCCTGGCGGATCCTTCCTCCGCCGGCTCCACGCGGACCGGGTTCTGGCCCCGCTGGGCTGCCCGTGTTCAGGCCCGACCCCGGCTGCTGGCGGTGGCGGGGCTGGCCGTGCTGATCGCGCTGGCCGTGCCCGCCCTGTCGCTGCGCCTCGGCGCGGCCGACGACGGCAACCTGCCGGCCGGTTCGACCAATCGGCAGGCATACGACCTGCTCTCCGACGGGTTCGGTCCCGGCTTCAACGGCCCGCTCCAGATCGCCGTGCAGACGCACGGCGCATCCGACCAGGCAGCCGAGACCCGGCTCGTCACTGCCCTCGAGCACACCTCCGGTGTCGTCAGCGTCACCGAGCGGCCGGTCAACGCCGCGCAGGGTGTCAGCGAGATCGTCGCAGTGCCCTCGACCTCGCCCGAGGCGGAGGCGACCTCCGACCTGATCGACCACCTGCGGGCCGACGTCATCCCGCAGGCCCAGCAGGGCAGCACGATGAAGGCGTACGTCGGCGGCACCACCGCGAACAACGACGACTTCGCCTCCTCGGTGACCGGCAAGCTCCCCCTGTTCATCGGGGTCATCACCGTGCTGGGGCTGCTGCTCCTGGTGGTCGCGTTCCGCAGCCTGCTCATCCCCCTGCTGGGCGCGGTACTCAACGTGCTGAGCATCGGCGTCGCCTTCGGCGCCACCGTGCTGGTGTTCCAGAACGGGTTCGGCGTCTCCCTGCTCGGTGCCGGGTCGGGCGGACCGATCGAGTCGTTCGTCCCCCCCATGATCATCGGCGTGATGTTCGGCCTGTCCATGGACTACCTGGTGTTCCTGGTCTCCAGGATGCGAGAGGAATGGGTGCACACCGGCGACAACCACCGCGCCGTGCGGGTCGGCCACGGGGAGACCGGGCGGGTGATCGCGGTCGCCGCCGCGATCATGTTCTTCGTGTTCGGGTCGTTCGTGTTCGGCGGCGCGCGCGTGATCGCCGAGTTCGGTGTCGCGCTGTCGGTGGGCATCGTGCTGGACGCGCTCATGATCCGCATGGTGGTCGTGCCTGCGCTCATGCACCTGTTCGGCCGGGCCAACTGGTGGATGCCGCGATGGCTGGACCGTGCGCTGCCCTCCCTCTCGGTCGAGGGCGACATCGAAGCGCCGCCCGCCGCCGAGATCCCGGAACCCGCCTACGAGCCGGTCACCGGCCGGTCGTAGGCGTGGCCGCGGCCCGCGGCGCGCTCTCCGCGTCGCGGGCCGCGGGCCAACGGGCCCCGCACCCCCCTTCACCCGCCCTGACCTCGATCCCCTCGACCGGCCGCCCTCGCATCGCATCGCACCAGGTGAGGCAGAGAAGTGAACGCACACGCCGCAGTCCGTGCCGGAGCGGGATACGTCCTGCCCCGGTACGGACGCCGTACCGTTGAGGGGATGAACGCGACGCGAACGATCTCGGCGCGGCTGCGCGCCGACCGCCGCGTGCGCGACGCGGCGCCGGCCGTCCTCCTGGCGCTCCTCTTCGTGATCGCACCCGCCTTCGGCCCCCACGGGTGGACGAGCGCGGACATCGCCCCGACGCTCCTCGCCGTGGCCTCCTGCCTTCCGCTCGTCGTGCGCAGCCGGTGGCCGCTCGCGGTCCTGCTGGCCACGCTGGCGCTCGACGTGCTGCGCATCATCGTCACGCCACATGCCGGGACCGCCCCGGCCGCCGCTGTGGTCGCGCTCTACACCCTGGCCACGCTCCGGCGGCGCTCGCTGGCCTGGCCGGTCGGGATCGCCTCGGCCGCGCTGATCACCGCCGTCTACGCGGTGGTCCACGGGCAGAGCGGGACGTCCGGCGTCGTCCTGGGCCTGTTCGACCTGCCGATCCTGGCGACCGCGCTCGGCGACACGGTACGCAACCGGCGCGCCTACCTGGCCGAGGTCGAGGCGCGCGCCGAACGCGCCGAGCGCACCCGCGAGCAGGAGTCCCAGCGCGCGGTCGCCGAAGAACGTCTGCGGATCGCCCGCGAGTTGCACGACGTCACCGCCCACCACCTCACGCTGGTCAATGCCCAGGCCGGAGTTGCGCACCACCTCATGCGCACCGATCCCGACGCCGCGTACCAGGCGCTCGGGCAGATCAAGGAGACCAGCCGGGCCGCGCTGGACGAACTGCGCGCCACCGTCGGGCTGCTGCGCCGGCCGGACGACGACCCCGCGCAGTTGCACCCGCTCCCCGGCCTGGCGGACCTGGACGAGCTGTTCGGTACGTTCCGGGCGAGCGGCTTCCAGGTCGACGTGCGTCGACGGGGCACCGCGGTACCCGTCGCGACGGGAGTCCAGTTGGCCGCGTACCGGATCGTCCAGGAGGCGCTGACCAACGCCCGCCGGCACGCCTCCGGAGCACACGTCCGCGTGCTGCTGGAGTACGGCGCCGGGTCGCTGCACATCACCGTGGCCAACGACGCACCCCACGGCGTCCACCCGCGGACCGCGGCAAGCAGGCTCTCCGCCGGGCAGCCTGCGGGCGCCCACCCGGAAACCGGTCCCGGCGCAGGGAGACACACCGGCCATGGCCTGATCGGCATGCGCGAGCGCGCCACCGCTCTCGGCGGCACCGTCTCGGCCGGGCCGGATCACGCCGGAGGGTATCGGGTCCGGGCCGAACTGCCCCTGCCCTCCGCGGCCTCCCACCCCTCCGCGACACCGGCGGAACCCGCTCCTCCCGCCGCACCCACCGGTTCCACCGTCTGGGACGCCAACGACACGAAAGGGCCCCGATGACGATCATCCGCGTCCTGCTCGCCGACGATCAGGCCCTGTTGCGCGGCACGTTCCGGCTGCTGATCGACGCCCAGGAGGACATGAAGGTCGTCGGCGAAGCAGCCGACGGCCGGCAGGCGGTCGATCTGGCCCGGACCCATCGAGCCGACGTCGTGCTGATGGACATCCGCATGCCGGGGATGGACGGCATCGCCGCCACCCGCATGATCGGCGAGGACGAGGATCTGGCCGGGGTCAAGGTGCTCGTCCTGACCACGTTCGAGGTCGAGGAGTCCGTCGTGGAGGCGCTGCGCGCGGGAGCCAGCGGATTCCTGGGCAAGGGCGTCGAGCCCGCGCAACTGCTCGACGCCATCCGCCTGGTGGCCCAGGGCGAGGCCCTGCTGTCGCCCGCCGCGACCCGCGGCCTGATCGCCCGGTTCCTGGCCCGGCCCGAGCCCGGCAGCCCGGCCGACCCCTCGGCGCTCAGCGCGCTGACTCCACGCGAACTCGAAGTCCTGCGGCTGGTGGCGGCCGGTCTCTCCAACCAGGAGATCGCCGAGCGTCTCTTCGTCACCGCGACCACGGCCAAGACACACGCCAACCGGGCCATGACGAAACTCGGCGCCCGCGACCGGGCCCAACTGGTCGTGATCGCTTATGAGACCGGCCTGGTCCATCCCGGCACCCGGACGGATTCACCGTCATCGCGGTGAGAGGACGGCGCTCCTCACGCCGGCTGGAGGAGCGGCCTTTCCACGCTCGCCCGAGCCTCGATGACGCTGTGCCGGGGGCATGGCGAGGCGCCCGGTTCGAAACGACGACACCTGCTCATGCGGCAGCGACGGCATCGTCCTCGTCCGACCGGGTGGGCACCGTCAGGGCTATCGCCGCGCCGACGACCGCGGCTCCGGCGCACAGGGCGAACAGCACGCGGTAGGCGCCCTGCGAAGGGAACGCCTGGCCTGCGACATCGACCACCTGGGAGGCGAACAGGGTGCCGCCGACGGCGCTGGCCAGGGAACTGCCGACCGTACGGCACAGGGTGTTCAGCCCGTTGGCCGCGGCGAGGGAGGACGCCGGCGCGGCCAGACCGATGAGCGAAGGCATCGCGGCGTAGGCGATGCCCGAGCCGGCGCCGGCGATGCTGGTCCCGACGATGATCTCCCAGAGGTGGTCGTCGAACCCGATGCGTACGAGGAAGCCGGCCGCGACGACGACCGCGCCGATCGCCAGGGTGATCTTCGGCCCGACCCTGTTGGTGAGCGCCGCCGACACCGGGGAGAGCAGCAGCATCGCCAGACCCGAGGGCAGCAGGCACAGTCCGCCGACGACCACCGAGGAGCCGAATCCGTAGCCGGTCCGCGCGGGAGCCTCGACGTAGGAGGCCGTGCCGATCAACGTGGCGAAGAGGGCGAAGCCGACACACACCGAGGCGACGTTGGTGAGCAGCAACGCGGGCCGGGCGTTGACCACGACGTCGACCAGCGGCGAGGGCGACCTCCGTTCCCACCCGACGAATCCGACCAGCAGCACGACGGCACCGACCAGCAGCCCGATCGTGGACGCCGACCCCCATCCCCACTCCGACGCCTGGCTCAACGGCAGCAGCAGGCAGACCAGTGCGACGGCCAGCACGACGGTGCCCGGGAGGTCGAGTCGTCCGGTCGCGCGCTCCGGGGGCTCGGAGAGCAGGAACCACGTCCCCACGAACGACAGGGCACCACCGACCACGGTGATCCAGAACAGCACGTGGTAGTCGGCGTGTTCACCGATCCAGGCCGCCAGCGGAACACCGAGCGCTCCGCCGATGCCGAGCATGGCGCTGACGAGGGCTATCCCCGAGGCGACGCGCCTGGGCGCCAGCGTCGAGCTCAACAGGCTGATTCCGAGGGGGATCACCGCCGACGACAGCCCGACCACGGCGCGGCCGACGATCATCAGCGCCAGGTTGTCGCTCAGGGCGGAGATCAGCGAACCGACCGCCAGCATGGCGGCGCAGAACAGCAGCATCGTCTTCTTGCCGTACAGGTCCCCCAGCCGCCCCGCCACCGGAACCGCCACCGAGGCGACCAGCAGCGTCGAGGTCAGCAGCCACTGCGTGCCGCCGCTGGAACTGCCCAGGTCCAGCATGATCTTCGGCAGTACCGGGATCAGCAGCGACTGGGTCAACGCCGCCAGCAACCCCGCCATCGCCACCACGCTCAAGGCGGCGATCTCCGACGGATTCCACCGCCCCTTCGCGTCCTCCCCATCGCCCACCTGCCCGAGGACCGCCGCTTCGGATCCTTCGCTCATCCCGCGCTCCCAGCACGCCAGTTCGTTGCACTCAGTGCCTCGTTGCGCAGAGTGCCACGAGTGATCGGTATGCTGCAAGCAGTACGGAACAACACACGGTGCGGCCGGGAGACAGCCATCGACGGATTGCGGGAACGTAAGAGCGCCCAGGCCCGTGCCGCCACCCTGGAGGCCGGTTTCCGGCTGTTCGACGAACGCGGCTACGACCAGGTCACCGTGGCGGACATCTGCGCGGCGGCCGACATCGGCCGACGCACCTTCTTCCACTACTTCCCGACCAAGGAAGACCTGCTCGGGGTTCCGGCCCGGGAGATGGGCGAGCGCCTCACCGCCACCCTGGAAGGTGCGCCGCCCGAGGCCACGGACAGCCAGGCGCTGCGCGCCGCCATGACGGAACTCGCCACCTACACGCTGACGCACCGGTCACAACTCGAGCTCTACCGCCGGATCATCACCACATCGACCACCCTGCGCCACCCGGCCTTCTGGCACCTGCCCGCCCACGAACTGCGCGTGGCACAGCAGTTGTCCAGCCGGCAGGGACGTGCCGCCGGGCCCACGCTGGAGACGCGCCTGCTGGTGGTGCGCACCGTCGCGGCGTTCCGGCTCTGGCTGGAGGTCACTCTCGAGGGTGACGCGCCCGACGCCCGTGCAGACGACGCCCCGGCCCTGCGACTGCTCGACGAGATCTTCGACGCCGACCCGTGGCTCGTCGACCGACGGTGATGACGTTCGCGCTGACGTGGCTCACGGCCGGTTGGTGCCGTCCGACGGAGCGGCGCCTTCCGTGCGCAGAGTGAGGACGGTGGTGTCGTCCTGCTGGCGATCTCCGGTGAACTCCTGCAGTTGCCTCCACAGGCGTGCCGCCACCTCGTCGCCGGGGACGTTCAGCAGCGTGGAGAGGCGCTCCCTGAGCGGGAAGAACTCGCCGTCGCGATCGCGCGCCTCGTTCAGTCCGTCACTGAACAGCACGAGCGTCTGGTGGGCGTCCATCGAGAACCGGGTCGCCGTGCGCGGCCCGGCCAGTCCGCCCAGCCCCAACGGGACGTCTGCCGGCTCGGAGGTCGCCTGGCGGACTCCGGAGGCGTCGAGAAGATAGGGGGCAGGGTGCCCGCAGTTGACCATGGTGATCTCGCCGTCCTGGCGCACGCCCAGGATCACGGCGGTGACGAAGCGCTCCGGCTCACCCGTCTGGGCGAAGTAACTGTTCTGCAGGTCCACGGCCTTTTCCATGGCGTCGGAGACCGCGACAAGTGAGTCATGCGCGTGAACGGCGTCACGGAAGGCCGCCACGGCCGCGACCGCCGAGCCGAGGGCACCGAGGCCCTTGCCCTGCACGTCGGCAACCATCACTCGGACTCCGTGCGCGCTCTCGACCATGTCGTAGATGTCGCCACCGATGAGCACGTCGTCGCCCAGGGCAGCGTGCACGCCTGCGAGAGTCGCCTGACCGGCGTGGACCGGAAGAGGACGGAGCAGGTGCCGTTGCATCGCGTCGGCAGCCTTCTGCAACCGAACCGCGGCAGCGACGTGCTTCAGCCGCCAGTGGCAGAGATAGACCGCGAACGCCCCGAAGCCGATCGCCACCATGATCAGTGCAACGCTCCCCCCCAACCCGGGTGAGGGCCCGATGACGATCGCGCACACGGTGACGAAGGCGGTCCAGGCGGAGATCCAGGCCGTCTGCTTGACCGTGCACACACCTGCCGCCGCAGCGGGCAGGAAGACCAGGAATCCCGCGAACTCCGGAGCGCGGTTCAGGGTCGGCCCGATGACCATCACCAGGACCGTCAACACCGCGGTCCACAGAACCGGCGAGCGAGCCGACAGTCGTGCCGAGAGGGCCATGGACAGCGTCTCCCAATGACGTGAGGTGGTGCTCACAGAGCTTGACCGCGGGTGTGCCGGTGGCGAGCCGCCCACCCCGTCCATGGTCGTTCCCCGAAGCCCCGTTCGCTGTGTCCAGCGGTGGCGTGTCGCATCGTCGCCACTCCTGTGTTGGCAGCCGGAGCGTCATGGAATCGGTCCTGGCGCACTCCGCCACGCCAATCCATGGATGCGGATCCCGTGAGCGACCTGCGCGCTTTGCGAGCCGAAGTGGCCACCGCCCGCACGCTTGGAGCCGACGCTGCTCCGGCGACGCTGTGGAGCGGAGCACGATCCCGGAGAGAACCCCGGCTCAGCGCTCACGCCCCCGCGGTTTCAAGGGAGTTGCCAGCATCGGCGGGGCCGCGAGGGGCTTGCCGCCGTAGCCCTGCACCTCGCCAAATCGCGTGCTCGTACTCCACCAGGACCCCTACCAGCCCGAATCCTGCAGGCCAGGAGTACTTCTCGCGACGGTGACCACGCTCCCGGCTGTCCTGGCGGTGAAAGCCCGAGGCTAGGGTCGGTTGCGAAAGTGGATCTTGCTCGTTCGTGATCATGCCTTGTGGGTACGCCCGCGCCGCGGGGGCGGCGCTTGACAGCCCGCGGTCCGACCACCTGTAATCGGTGACGTGGTGACGCTCGACGCGACCGCGGCGGTGATGCCGCGGTGCCCGGTTCCCGGTCACGAGAACAGCAGGGTCGTCCTGGGCGGGCGTTACGGAAAGCCCGGCCGCCAACGGCAGTTGTACGTGTGCCAGATGGCCAAACCGGGCTCCTCGGCGCCCACACACCGTTTCACCGCTCCGCTGACCCCATCGGGCACGCCCGCGCAGCGGTCCGCCGAGGCGGAAGGGCCCGAAGACGGCGCCGCGGAGGAGTTGAGGTCCGCTCGGCACTACCAGTTCACCGCGTACGAGATCGCCTCCGGCCTGGCGGCGGTCAGCCGTGGGACCAGCTACGCCAGGGCCGGCCAGCAAGTGCGTGAGCGCGCCGCGCGCCGCTGGGGGACGGACGGGCAGGACACCGCATCACGCCGGCACGGAACGCTGGTGTCGGACTGGGTCGAGGTCTACGCGGAGGCGCTGTGGCAGGCGCAGGCCCCGTACGCGGACGCGTGGCCGGAGACGGTACTGGTGGGCGCGCTGCCGCTGACCGCAGGAGGTTCGGGAGGCGCGGGCGCCCGGGGAAGCGCCCACAAGTTGGCTTTCGCGGTGTTCGTGGCGATGGCCTACCGGCCCGACGGCAGTGCGGCGATCTTCGCGATCGGGTCCTCCTCCGGCACCGGGACAGCGTGCTGGACGGCGTTCTTGCAGGGGTTGGCCGATGAGCGACGCGGGCGGCCGGCGCGGATCGTCGGCGACGGCTCCGAGGCTCTGGCCCGCGCGGTCGACGAAGTGTGGGGCCGTGAAGCGCCGCAGGTGTGGACCGACGAGGCCGTGCTGCGTGACAAGGCCCGGCGCATCTGCCACGACCGGGGGCTGGACCGGCGCGACTTGCGGCTGTGGCTGCTGCTGCAACGTGCCTGGCGCACCCCGCAGGACTTCGACCGCTTCACCGCGGAGGCACGACGGTACCGCCTGCCGGAACTCGACCGGTGGCTGTCGGTGGCTGGGCCGCTGACGGCACGACAGTTCGCCGTCCGGTCGGAGGGAGTGCGGCTGTCCCGCCGCGCGGTGCCCGCCGCGCTGGCCGAATTCGACGTCCGGCTGGGCACACGCCGTGCCACCTTCGGCAACCAGGCACGGACGGACCGGCTGCTGCGCCTGATGGCGCTGGACCTCTCGGGGGTCGCGCGCGTCCACGCCTGGACCGACCTGATCTGCGCCTGGCTGGAGCGCACGGGCGGGCGGCCGGTCAGTTCGCAGCGCGCCATCGCCGACCGTGGCGGCCTCCGTTCCCTCCGGCCCGGCACCCGCCGACCGCTTCCTGCCACCGACCCGCGCTGAACCCAGCCGGAGGTGTCCGGCTTCCGTCGGCCCGCGTCGGCCGCAGCTGGTCCCCCTCCGCCGACAGCTCGCCCCTCCCCCGCCGCTCCCTCATCTCCCCACGCTCCGCGCTGACCTGGGTATCCGTCAGGCAGTGGCGTGCCGCACACTTCCATGTCAATGAAATGCGATGCATTGACACCCTCGGAACGCCGTGCGCATACTTCTCGACATGACCTGCGCCGGTGACTTCCTGTCGCGGCGGCGGTACCTCGACTTCTGCTTCACCAACGGGGCCGTCTGTCGCTGAATGCGCACGACCGGCCCTGATCGAGGGCCGCGCCTCTTTCTCTTACGCCGTCCGCCGTGCCTTGCACCGGACTGCCTCCCTGCGCCCTGCAGCCGGCCGCCGGCCCCGGACCCGTACTGCGTACCTGTCCTGTGTGCTCCCCGGCATGTGGTCTGCCCGGCGCGCAGGGTCCCGGCTGAACGGCCCCTTCTTCTTCACGGCCGACGCCTTTCGGCTCCCGTGACACCCCCGTACCAAGCACTGGAGGAGATCCGTGCCCGCTTCTGTCGAGAACGGAAGTGTGTCCAGCGGCAGACGAGTCCGCAGGCTGGTGCTGCCGCCCCTGTCGATCGTGTGCGGTCTGGCGCTTTGGCAGGCCGCGATCAGCGTCCTCCACCCCAACAAGCTCGCCGTGGTCGGGCCGGTCGAGATCGCCCGCGACGGCCGGGAGTTGTTCCGTGCCGGCACCCTCGGTCCTGACATCGGCACCAGTCTGGAGCAGCTTTTCGCCGGACTGGCCATCGCCGTCGTCGCCGGCGTGCTCGTCGGCCTGCTTCTCGGGACCAGCAAGTGGGTCGCGGGAGCGATCGGCCCCTGGGTGACAGTGCTCTACACGATCCCCGTCATCGCGGTGGCCCCGCTGGTCATCGTGGGGCTCGGCCTCGGGGACACCGCGAAGATCACCATCGTCGTCGCCTCGGCCTTCTTCCCGATCGTGATCAGCACGCAGGCCGGAGCCGCCGCGGTCATCGACGGCGGCCTCCGCGACGTGACCAGGGCCTTCCACGCCAACTCCCTCGAAACGCTGCGTTACCTGACGCTTCCCGGCACCGTGCCGCACATCCTGACCGGCATCCGGCTGGCCATCGGGCGGTCCCTGATCGCCCTGGTGGCCGCCGACCTGTTCGGCTCCACCCAGGGCCTGGGGTACCTCATCATCTCCGGCCAGCAAAACCTCAAGACCGACGACGTCTACGTGGGAGTGGTCACGCTGAGCCTGATCGGACTGCTGCTGACCGCCGTGGTCGGGTATGCCGAACGCCGGGTGCATGGCGCGCGCACGGCCCGGGGAGAGGCCCGATGAGCTTCCTCGGCAAGTCCTACCAGCCGTCCCCGCCGGCGGAGGCCGAAGGCACGAAGAGCCCGGCCGCTGACCCGTCACCGAACCTGTCGGCCGAATCCGACGGGCCCGTCATCGACGTACGCGCGGCCCGCGCCCACTACCCGACCAGCGCCGGACCGCTGACGGTGCTCGGCGGGGTCGACCTGACCGTCGGCCGCGGCGAGGTGGTCGCCGTCATCGGCCCGAGCGGCTGCGGAAAAACGACCATGCTGCGCGCGCTGCAAGGACTGGTGCGCGTCGATGCGGGCACGATCAGCGTCCAGGGGCGCGCCCCCGGCGACCGGTCCGGCCGCGGCACCGGCACCGGCACCGGCTACGTATTCCAGCAGCCCTCGCTGTTCCCGTGGTGGAGCGTGCGCAAGAACATCGAGTTCGGGCTGCGGCTACGCGCTCACCGCCCTCGGCTGGATGCGGCCGAGCGCCGGGAACACGCCGATCGTCTGCTGGAGTTGGTCGGCCTGGCCGGCTTCCACGACTTCCGGCCGGCGGCGCTGTCCGGCGGTATGCAGCAACGGGTCAACCTGGCCAGGGCACTGGCCGTCGAGCCCGCGGTGCTGCTGCTGGACGAGCCGTTCAGCGCGGTGGACACCCTCACCCGCGAACGGCTGCAGCGGGTGCTGGCCCGCAGCCTGCACGCCCTGGGGACCGCGGCGGTGATCGTCACCCACGACATCAGGGAGGCGGTCTTCCTGGCGGACCGGGTCGCCGTGATGAGCGAGCGGCCGGGCCGGATCGTGGAGACCTTCACCGTGGCCCGGTCCCACCCGCGGGACGAGGACTACCAGCACGGCGAGGAACTGGCCGCGATCAGCGCCCGCGTCTACCACCGGCTGCGCAGCAGCGACGAGAAGGCACATGCCTCCGAACTCACCTCCGCCCGGGAACTGGTGGACTTCGCCGGTTCCCCGACACCGAGAAGAGACGAACCCCATGCGTGACCCGCACTCCCCGCCTCCCGGCCGCGGTCGCGGGCCGTACCGCCCGCGCGGCCGGCGCTTTCCCCCCGTCCCGCGCGGCGCCCGCCGCCACACCCTCCTGCGGGCGCAACTGGGCGCCGTCACGGCCCTCCTGGCCGTCCTGCTGGCGGCCTGCGGCTCGGGTTCGCCGTCCGGCTCCGCATCGTCCGGCGGCGGCTCGGCCACCAAGCTGACCGTGCCCGCCGGTTCGGTGTCCGCTGCTCAGGGCGCGTTCCAGTACACCGTCAGCCAGGGCTTCTTCCGCAAGAACGGCCTGTCGGTGACGACTCCGCTGTCCGCCGAGGGCCAGCTCAAGGCGTCCTTCGTGGCCGGGTCGGTCGACTTCGACCAACTGGCGGGCGGCGACGTCCTCGACCTGTACGCCAAGCACGTCGGCGTCAAGGTCATCGGCTGCACCGCGACGACCACCGGCTACTACCTCTACGCGAAAAAGGGCACGGCCTCCGTGGCGGCACTGGCCGGAAAGAACGTCGGGGTGCCGTCGCTGGGTGGCGCCCCACAGGTCGCGATGGAGGCGTACCTGGTCTCGAAGGGGCTGAAGGCCGACGCCGTCAAGTTCGTACCACTGGGCTCCATACCGAATGTGCTCACCGCCCTGACCAGCGGGAAGATCGACAGCGGCCTGCTGTCCACCCCCTTCAACTTCCGTGCGGACAAGGCAGACCTGGCCGACCTGGGCTACGCCACCGGCCCACCCACGCCCTACCTGGTGAACAGCAAGTGGGCGAAGCAGCACCCCGACTCCGTGACCGCGATCCTCAAGAGCCTGGCCGACGGCGCCTGGTCGTACCAGACACACAAGGACGACGCGGTGACGTCGCTGGGCAAGTTCCTGGGCCTCGACCCGTCCAAGCCCGCGGACAAGGCCACTCTCAGCAAGAGCTTCGACGCCTACCTACCGCCCGTCCAGGCACCCGTCGGCCGCTGCTCCGCCGACTACTTCACGCCGTACGTCAAGTACCAGCCCGCCTCCCAACGGCAGTCGCTGAAGAACCTGACCCCCCTGATCGACAACTCCTACGTGGACTCCCTAGACAAGCAGGGGTTCTACCAGAAACTCCAGCAGACCTACGGCCCCCTGCCCAAGGGCACCACGCTCGCGCAGGTGCTGCGCTGAGCCCCACATCCACCGGCCGGCCCCAGCCCGGTCCGGTCAGCCCACCCCGAGACACATCCCTGAGAACATCCGAGAAAGGCACGCAGCCATGACGCTGAAGAAGCTCGTCAGCGAGACATCGAGCCCGATCTTCTCCCTGCCCTACTTCGTCGCACGCGACGAGGGCTACTTCGCGGAGGAGGGACTCGATGTCGAGCTGGTCCGCAAAGGCCAGCGCGACGTGGTGATCAAGCCGGTCGAGGACCACCACCTGATCTCCGCGTTCACCGCCAAGTCCTCCTTCGAGGACGGCGAGGCGTCACTCTACCGGGCCTGCGAATGGGGCCAGATCCGCCGGTCCTACGACAGCGGGCGCGGCGGCCAGGTCGTCAGCAAGCGGGCCGCGATCGGCAGCCAGGCGATCTACGTCCGGCCCGACGACCCGGCCAACCACCCGCAGGATCTCGCGAACCGCACCGTGGCCGTGAACTTCCACCACGGCTCCCACTACATCGGCATCCAGACGCTGGAAGGCTTCCTCCGCAAGGAGGAGATCAACGTGGTCCATGTCGGCGGCCCGAAGGAGCGCTTCGAGGCGCTGCGCGACGGCAAGGTCGAAGCTGCCGCCGTCATGGAGCCGTGGATCACCGTGGCAGAGAAGCTCGGCTACAAGCTGATCGCCGAGGCATACTACGTCGGCGCCGAGATCGCCGACCCGAACCTGGACCCGGAGACCTTCACGGCGATCCAGCGGGCCGTCATCAAGGCCGTCCACAAGATCAACGAAGACCCGAAGCCCTACCTCCACTACCTGATCGCCGACGTCCCCGAGGAGATCGTCCACCTCGACCCCTCGGACTTCCGCCGAGACCGGCTCCGCTACGCCGAGCCTGCCCCCTACCCGGCCGAGGAGTTCCAGCGCACCTACGACTGGATGGTGGCCTGGGACCTGATCCCGGAGGACGCCGACTTCACCCAGATCGTCGACAACCGCCTCCAGCTGGCCATCTGAACCCCGCCGCCCCGTCCGCTCCCCCACCCCCTCCGGTCGGGAAGCGGGCGGGGCGCCATCGGCCGGCGTGCAGGGGCCGCACTCCGCACGACGGAACGGACCACGAACGGCGCGCCCGTCAGCGACAGCCAGCGCGTCAACCTCACTCCCCGCACCGCCGCTCGCGTTCCTCGGACAGGTCGAACCCGGGCCGGAAGACCTGGAACGTGTCACGGTAGTCACGGCCCTGCGCGACGACCGCACCGAACACGGCGGCGAAGGTATGCCGGGGCACACCGAGCCAGTCGGCCCACGTGCCGTACTCGCGAGTCTCGTCCACCAGTCACCCGGCCGCTGCGACGTGCCGACCCGGATCGGGCTCACCTCGAGGCGGGTTCGCCGGACAGGGCGCCTGCCATGCGCAGCCAGGGGACCGCCTCCGCGTCCCGGCCCTGTCGCTCCAAAGTACGGCCCAGCATCAGGTGGGCGTAGTGCTCGACCGGATCGCGGTCGAGCACCGCGCGCAGCTCTTCCTCGGCGCGCCGCAACTGGGCCGAGTGGTAGTACGCCCGGGAAAGCAGGAGCCGGGGCGCCACCTGGTCGGGGAACTCGGCGACGATGCCGACAAGGAGCTTCGCCGCGTCCGCATAGCTCTTCTCCTCGAAGAGCAGCTCGGCCCGCTCCCAGCGGTCCGCCGCGGTTTCCTCGCGTATCACGGGCCCACCGTCGCGGATGGCCGCGTCATCGAAGATGTGCAGAGCGCCCGCCCAGCGATCTGCGGTGGCCTCGCCGTTGGGACGGTACCGGTTGAACCTCTCGCTCATGGCGGTCCTTCCTCAGGGGCCAGGGGGACATGCGGGGAGCCTTGACCCCGCACTGGCGGCACAACCGTCACGCACCGGCCGCTATTCCGCCCCGGTCCGGCGCTCCCGTTCGACGCACACACCTCCCACGGTCGCTGAGCAGCCAGGCGGCCGCCTCGGCGATCTCCCGGGGCTCGCCCATCCCGCCCATCGGGATCCTTGCGCTCATCCGCTCGACCGTGCCAGGAGTCACAGCCTCCCATTCGTCAACCATCTCGGTGGCGGTACCACCGGGGTGATGCCGTTCAGCCGGATGCCGGCCGGGCTCCCGTTCGACACGAGTCAGCCCGTGCCGTGCCGCCGCCTCGTGGAGGAGAACCCCGCCGAGGGCCACAAGTTGGTGCCGCCGGCGTGGCGCAAGGCGGTGTACGCCAACCCGGATCTGCCCCAGGGCGCGGTGGACCGGGACGCTCCGGCAGATCCCGCCACGGGACACCGGTCCGCACCCGGAGCAAGATCCCGTCGATCACCCGCCGGTGGTCGCTCCAGCGGCCACCACGCAGACCCGCCACCGGCAGATGCGGCTCCAGCCTGGCCCACTCCGCGCTCGTCAGATCACCCCGCCCCATGACCACCACAACGAACCGATCATGAGACGCTCACAAGAGCCGCCGGACAGGCCCTGGTTGTGGGCGTACGGCTCTGGTGAAGATCGTCGGTCAGCGGGCGTCTTCACGGTTCGTCAGGACTTTTGGTGAGTCTGTGACACGCTGCCCGGCCGGGACAATGCCCGGGCGTTGCGGCCCCCGCTACCAGGGGTTCGTGACTGCCAGCCGGCGTCAGCCCGCGTCGAGCAGCCCTCGTCCCAGCCAGTCGCGCGTGTCGCGCACGCCGGGGAGGACGAAGAAGTAGCCCCCGCCGACTGGGGAGATGTAGTCGACGAGTGGTTCGTCAACGAGGCGGGTCTGCACCGCCTCGAACTGCCGCACGACGTCCTGCTGATAGCAGCAGAAGACCAGGCCCATGTCGAGGTTTCCGACGGAGTCGATGCCACGGTCGAAGTTGAAGCCGCGGCGCAGGATGCGAGAGTCGTCCGTCTTCGCGGTGCGGGGGTTGGCCATGCGGATGTGGGCGTTCAGCGGGATGGCATTGCCGGCGGGGTCCTTGGGGTAATCGGGGGAATCGGTCTCCTCGGCGCCGTCCAGGGGGGCGCCGGTGTCCTTGCGCCGGCCGAACATCTTCTCCTGCTCGGTGAGGGAGACCCGGTCCCAGAACTCCACGAGCATCCGGATCATCCGGATGACCTGGTAGCTGCCGCCGGTGGCCCAAGAGGGTTCGCCGAGGCCGTCGGTGACCCACACCAGCCGGTCCATCTCGCGAGTGGACGACACGTCGGGGTTGACGATGCCGTCCTTGAAACCGAGCAGGTTGCGCTGCGCTCCGGTGGGGCGCGGGGCGTTCTGGAAGCCGTCGATGCGCCACTTGATCTGCATCGCCCCGCGGGAGTGACGGGCGATGTCGCGCAGGGCGTGCAGCACGGTGTCCGTGCTGCCGCCGCAGATCTGCAGCGAGAGGTCGCCGTGGCAATCGGCTGCCTGGAGGTTGTCGTTGGGGAAGATCCGCATGGGACTCAGGCGGCGCGGCTTGGCGGCGGCCAGGCCGTAGCGGTCGTCGAAGAGGGACGCGCCGACGCCTACGGTCACGGTGAGGGCGTCGGCGGGGACCGTCGGGCCCAGGATGCCGTTGTCGGAGGGCGGGGCCCCGACGCCGAGGTCGGCCGGGGTGCCGCCGGCGGTCAGGAAACGGGCCCGATCGGTGATCGTACGCAGCAGGCCGGCGAGTTCCGCCCGGTTGTCGGCGATCACGTCGAACGCGACGAAGGTGGCCGCGGCCGGTGCGGGGGTGGTGATGCCCGCCTGGTGCGCGCCGTGGAAGGGTACGGCGGGGGCGCGGCCCGGCTCCACGGTGTCTGAGGCGTGCGCGGTGCCGCCGCCGGCCGCCGACGTCAACGCGAAGCCGCCGCCCGCCAGCGCCGCAGCGCCGACTCCCGCGCCGAACACGGTCTTCACGACGGACCTGCGCCCGGCGCCGATCGGGCAGGTGCTTTGCGGTGCCGAGGGGGCCTCATGGCCCTCGGGGGGAGGGGAGTCGGCGGACATCGGAGGGTTCCCTTCGGGGGCGGCGTGCTGCCGGGTGGGCGCGTGAGGAGCGCGGGTTTGCTCGTCGGTCGCCTGTTCGGCGCCGACGGACGTTGTAGCGGGCGGACGGGGCGTGCTCATCACGCGGACTTCCGGATCTCGAGGAGGTCGGGCACCGGCGCCAGGTCCTCCAGCAGTTGCCCGGTCCCTCCGTTGATCTTCTGCCGTGCCGGTACGTCCAGCCTCTCGACCGGCGTCCAGGTGGCGCCGCGGTGCGCGGCGTCCAGCAGGCCCTGCAGCCGGGCGATGTCGGCGTCGATGACGGTCAGCTGCTGCGGCGCCCGGCGGGTGATCAGCGGGCGCAGCACATCCAGCAGTTCGCGGGTGCCTGCCAGGTTGGCGTCGGCGGTGGCCAAGTTGCTGCCGCTGCCCTGGTCCGTGTCGCCGGTCAGCTCGAACTGGAGGGTGTTCTCCAGGATTTCGTGGCTGCGCAGCGGCAGGTCGGACGGGTCGAAGGGCTGCGTGGGGAACGCCTTGCGCAGCCCGGTGACGTCCTTCATGAGCCGGTCGGCGAGGGGGCGCAGGGTCGCGGCGGACTGCCCGTGCCACAGGCCGTATTCGATGCGGTGGAAGCCGGTGAAGCCGGGGTCGGTGACGCCGCCGGGCAGGCCGTCCTTGCGGCCGTTGATCTTCGCGTCGAAGTCGGCGAAGGTGCCGTAGGCCGCACCGAGCGAGGAGTACGTGAGGTGCGCGGTCAGCCAGTCGGTGCGAGCCGCGCGGAGGTCGCCGGCCGTGAGGTCCGCGGTGAGCCGGGCGGTCTGCGTCCGGAGCTTGTCGAGCCCGGCGTCCACGTAGCTCCTGTACTCCGCGAGCGCCGGCTCCAGCTCCGAGGCGGTGAGCGGCAGTACGGGCTTGGCGGAACCGCCGCCGCTGACCCGTACCGTCGCGGAGGTCACGGCCTTGCCGCCGGTTGGCACGCAGCGCCATGCGTACGCGCCGCTGCCGACGGTGGCGACCAGGTCGCGGGTGGTGCCGGGGGCCAGGCCCTCGATCTCGCCGTACACCGCGTTGCTGGCCGGGTCGATGAGATAGACCTCGGATGCCTTGGTGCCGGTGTTGTGCATGCGGAACGTCTGGCGGCCGGGCCGCGGGGCCGTGAAACCCTTGCCGCAGTCCGCCCCCGACACGCTCACGGTCGAGGCCGCGGCCTTCTTCCCGCCGGACGCGGCGATGACGACGCCGGCGGCGACGGCCGGGATGGCGACGACGGCCACCGGTACGGTCCAGCGCGGCACGCGCCGGGTGGCGACCGCGGTCGCGGGCGCTGCGGCGGTGGCCGCCGGCTTCGTCGCCGGGCCGAGCCGCAGCCCCCGCACGAACAGACTCGTGACCACGGCCAGATACGCCACATACGCCACGACCTGAAGCCACGTCATCTGTGTCGTGAGGTTCAGTACTCCCTGCACGAGTTGCGCGTACCACGAGGTCGCGTCGACGTGCGCCGAGACGTCCACCAGGTACGCGCCACCGCCCGGCAGGAGCCTGCCCTCCTGGAGGTCGCGCACGCCGTAACCGAGCACGCCGGCCGCGATGACGATCAGCCCGAAGCCCGTCCAGGTGAAGAACCTGGTCAGATTGATCTTCAGGACGCGCTGGTAGAGCCCCCAGCACAGTCCGGTCGCCAGCACGATCCCGACGGCCCCGCCGAGCAGCGGCCCCGCGCCGGAACCGTGCGCGGTCTGCGCGTTGGTCCACAGGAAGAGCGCGGTCTCCAGGCCCTCGCGGCCGACCGCGAGGAAGCTGGTGACGATCAGCGCACCGGCGCCCATGGTGAGCGCGGCGGCTACCTTCTCCTTGATCTCACCGGACAGATTGCGCGCGTTCCTGCGCATCCAGAAGATCATCACGGTGACGAAGGCCACCGCGACCACCGAGAGGCAGCCGCCGAAAGCCTCCTGGGCGGCGGTGGCCATCTGCTGCGAGCTGAATGTCAGCACCGCGCCGAAGCTGAGCGACAGGCCGACCGCGGCGGCGACACCGGCCCACACCTGCGGCAGCCGGTCCTTGTTGTCACCGCGGACCAGGGTGGCCACGAGGATCGAGACAACGAGTCCTGCCTCAAGGCCTTCCCGCAGACCTATCAGGAAGTTGGGGAACATGTTGTCCCACATGAAGGTGCCCTCCCCGGACCGGTTCAGCGCAACGCCGATCCGTTAGCTTAGGCAAACCTTAGCAGCTTCGTCTACAGCCATGTAGACGAAGATTGTGCGGAAGGTTCCGGCGCCGCCCGGAGCGCCGGTGGCCGGTGTCGCGCCCTGCCGCTGCCGAGGCCGGCTGGCCTCCGGCAGGGTTTCGGCCTGCCGGAGCAACTCTGCGAGGTCGCCGGGCCGTCGCGGTTCCACTTTCGACGCTCCTTGTCCGGCCCGCGGGGAGATCGCCGGGCGAGTCGCCTGATCAGAAGTGGTGACCGGTGAAGTCGCCCCGCAGCACGCCGAGTTGCTTTTCCTGCTCGGCTGCCGGAGCGGACTTGATGTTGCCGTGGTCGATGGCGTACGCCTTGAGGACCTCGTCCATCTGGTTGTCGAGCAGGGTCCAGGTGGTGGTGTTCACCGCCTGGAGCGAGGTGGCGTCCGCGTCCCAGTCGTCGCGCATCTTCTGCACGGTGGCGTGGGAGGCTGCGGCGCTTCCCGCCTTGTCCTGCGCGATCGCCGTCTGCACCAGCTTCTCGTACTTCGTCACCGCCGCCGCGGTCTGGCCGGCGGTCATGGCAGCCTTCGGGCAGGCCGGCAGCGTCTCGCTCCGACCGGTCGGGTCGCACGTGACGTGCGGCTGGTGATGGGCCCAGACCAGCAGCGCGATGGTGGCGACGGCGAGCGTTCCGAATCCTCCCAGCCCGATGCGCTCCTTGCGCGGGTTGGTGGTGACCGGCAACCCGTGGGTCAGTTCGTAGGTTTCGGCGACGTCGCTGCGGCTGATCGCCAGGTAGATGACGGTGGCCAGAATGGCGCTGAGGAAGATCAGGCTCGTGGCGAAGGTACCCAGGCCCAGCCCGACGGGTTCGCCGGGGCTGGTCGCGGTCTTCGGGGAGGCGAGCCAGTCACCGATGTTGGCGCCGAGCGGGCGGGTGAGGATGTAGGCAAGCCAGAAGGAGAGCACCGGGTTGGCGCCGAACTTCCACAGTCCGGTGACCGCCGCGATGAGGCCCACCGGCAGGAGTACCGACGTGGCGGGCGTCCAGTTGGTCAGTTCGAGTGTCCAGTCGCCGGTGGCCGTGCCCAGCGCGAAGGTCACCAGGACGGTCAGCCAGTAGAACGCCTCGCGCGGGAAGGTGGTGATGCTGTGGATCGACAGGGTCCGCTCGCGCAGCCACCAGACCCCGAAGACGAGGACCAGCAGGCCCGAGAACACCGTCGTGCTGAGCCACAGCGGAACGTGTCGCTGATCGGTGAGCATGTCGGTGTAGAGGGTGCCGGTGACACTGACCACGACCACGGTGAGCCAGTAGGGGAACGGGCTGTAGCGCCTGGTCCGGAACTGGATGGTCAGCACGACCGCGAACACCGCGGTGAACAGCAGCATGGTGTTGGTCAGGCCGAAGCCCAGTGTGGTGTTGATGTAGTCGGCGAAACTCTCGCCGACCGTCGTACAGAGGATCTTGATGATCCAGAACCAGAGCGTGACCTCGGGCACCTTGTTCAGAGCGCTGCTTCCCGCGGCGCCCTCCCGGGTCGCGGGAGTGGCAGGAGTGGTGGGAGTCGTCATGTCGCGACGCTAGCGTCTACAAGCGTGTAGTCGCTAACATTGCAGCGTGGTCCGGCTGGAGTTGTCGTGCCTCCCGAAGGGTCGCGTTCGCCCGCGTCGGCGGCGACGACATGACCGCCCTGGCCCCCGGATATCGGCTCCACCCTGGTCGCACGGCGGGCGCGCACACAAGCGCGACGGGGGGCCGGGTGCGGACTCCCACTTCCGGTCGGCCCGCACCTGCCCTGGCACGTGCGTGCAGGTCACGGCCTTGAGAAAGGATTCCACTGCAAGGTGTCACGGAGCGGCTACGACGGGAGCACGCAGTCAGGTTTTTTTCAGGTGACGCGTGCCAACCTCGGCCCATGAGCACGACCACGAGCGCGAGCACATCATCGGCGCCGGGGCCCAGGAGGGGCCGCCGGGAAAGCGCTGGGATCGGTGACCATCGTACGGTGACGTCCCACCGCGTCCTGGTCGTGGAGGACGACCCGGGCCTTCGCGCGATACTCGCCCGCGGCCTGCGGGAGGAGGACTTCGATGTCCTCACCGCCGGCGACGGCGCGGGCGCGCTGCGGGCACTGCGGTCGCAGACGCGGGTGGACGCCGTCGTCCTGGACATCGGACTGCCCGACTCCGACGGGCGGGACGTGTGCCATGCGATGCGGGCGGCAGGCATCGACGTCCCCGTCGTGTTCCTGACCGCGCACAACACGCTGCCGGATCGGCTGTCGGGCTTCACCGCCGGCGGCGACGACTTCCTCGCCAAGCCGTTCCACCTGGTGGAGCTGGCCGCCAGGGTCCGGGCGGCGCTGCGCAGAGCGGGGCGGGAGCCGGCCGTCGAGTCGTCCGGCGTCCGGCTCGACCCGGTGGCGCACATCCTCCGGGTGCACGGGCGGGACGTGCCGCTGACGCCGACGGAATTCCGGCTGATGGCCTGCGTGATGGCCGCCGCGCCGGGCACCGTGGTGCGCCGCCGGGCCCTGCTCAGGGCTGCCTGGCCCGAGGGGGCCCGGGTCAGCGACAACACCCTCGACCAGTACATGGCGCGACTGCGGCGCAAGCTGCGCGAGGCCGGCGGCGGCCAGGCGATCAGCACCGTACGGGGCGTCGGGTACCGGCTCTCGTGAGGCGCCTCCCCTGGCCCCGGGCATCGGCCTTGACCGCACGACCTTCGGGGCGGCGGCCGTGGCGGCCGTCCCTGCCCGCGCTGCGACCGCGTACCCTGCGCGGACGGCTTGCCCTGCTGGCGCTCGTTACCACCGCGGTGTGGGTGACGGTGCTCACGGTCGCCGCCAACCTGGTCCTGGGCGCCCAACTGCGCGGTCAGGCAAACGACCTGCTGCGCACGCGGTCCGCGGCGGTGGCGGCCACGGTCGAGGCACGGGCCGACGGCCGGATCGTCGTGCACGAGCCCAGCGACGACCAGGCACTGGACATCGGCGTGTGGATCTACCAAGGCCGGGTCGCCGTCGAGCGCCCCGCCGCACCCGTTGCGCTGCAGCGCCAGGCGGACCGGCTGGCCGGCCGGTCCGCGGTGTTCGCCGACACCGCGGAGCCCGCCGCGAACCGGCTCTATGCCCTGCCCGTCATGGCCCCGACCGGCGGCCGCCAGGTGGGCACCGTGGTGGCGACCGTCGCGCTCGACCCGTACCGGTCCACCGTCCGGTACGTACTCCTCGGCTCGATAGGGCTCGCACTCGCGCTGCTGGCCGGCGTCTACCCGGTGGCCCGGGTAGTCGCCGGCCGCGCCCTCCAGCCGGTGGGGGCGATGAGCGCCCAGGCGGCCGAGTGGAGCGAGCACGAAGTCTCGCGGCGCTTCGGCACACACCAGCGCCCGCGGGAACTCGCGCACCTCGCCGGCAACCTCGACGGGCTGCTGGACCGGCTGGCAGCCCTTGTCCGCCACGAGCAGCAGCTCACCGCCGAGCTGTCGCACGAGCTGCGCACGCCGCTGGCACGGATCACCGCCGAGGCCGAATGGCTGACCGCTCGCCCACGCAGCCGGGCCGAGCAGGCGGCCTCCCACGAGGCCATCACGGCGAGCGCCGCCGCAATGGCGCAGATCTGCGAGGCCCTGCTCGCCGACGCGCGCGCGGGGTCGGCCGATCCCGGCCGCTGCGCCCCCGGCGACGTCGCGGCGTCCCTGGCCCGGCGGCGTGCCGAGGCCGCCCCGGACACGATCCCGGTCACCGTCGAGGGGGACGCGGTCACCGCCGACGTCCCGGCCGCGCTGGTCGAACGCATCCTGACCCCGCTGCTCGACAACGCCGACCGCTACGGCTCGCACCACATTCTCGTGGAGTGCCTGTCGGGTCCGGGCGGAGCGCAGGTCCACGTGAGCGACGACGGCCCCGGCGTCCCCGCCGACCTCGGCCCGGCGGTCTTCGAGGCCGGGTGCCGGGCCGACCCCGGCGACGGTCACGACGGAGCGGGCCTCGGCCTCGCCTTGGCCCGCCGCCTGGCCAGAAACGCGGGCGGCGACATCACCCTGTCCAAGGCAGCCGGTCCACTGGGAGGCGCGCACTTCATCGTCACCCTCCCCGGGGCGCGGGGGTCTGCGGCTCACTCCGTATGAGGGCGTGCCAGCGCGTGGTCGTAGGCGAAGATCACGGCCTGGACGCGGTCGCGCGCGCCGATCTTGGCGAGGACCCGGCCGACGTGCGTCTTGACCGTGGACTCGGACAGCACGAAGTGGGCCGCGATCTCGGCGTTGTTCCGGCCCTGGCCCACGGCGACGAGGATCTCGCGCTCGCGCGCGGTGAGCGAGTCCAGCCCCGGGCCGGCGCCGGGGCGGGGTGGTGCCAGGTGGGCGAATTCGCGCAGCAGGCGGCGGGTGAGGGCGGGCGCGATCACCGCGTCACCGGCGGCTACGGCGCGGATGCCGGAGAGCAGCTCCTCGGGGCGGGCGTCCTTCAGGAGGAAGCCGCTGGCGCCGGCGCGCAGGGCCGCGTGGACGTATTCGTCGAGGTCGAAGGTGGTCAGTACCAGGACGCGGGAGCGGTCGCCGGTGGCGGTGATCCGGCGGGTGGCCTCGATGCCGTCCATTCCGGGCATGCGGACATCCATGAGGACGACATCGGGGCGCAGTTCGGCCGCTTTGCGGACCGCCTCGGCACCGTGCCCGGCCTCCCCCACGACCTGCGTCCCGGCAACGGAGCCGAGCAGCAGCCGGAAACCGTAGCGCTGCAGCGGCTGGTCATCCACGACCAGCACCGTGGTCATCCGGCGCCCTCCAGCGGGGTGAGGTCGAGCACGGCCTCGACGGTCCAGCCCGGCCCGTCGGGACCCGCCCTGAGGCTTCCGCGGTAGAGGGCGGCGCGCTCGCGCATGCCCACCAGGCCGTGCCCCTCCTCGTTCACCCGCTCGCGGCCGCGGGTGTCTCCGCCCCCACCGGTGTCCTGGACCCTGAGGGTCAGCCGGGAGTGCTCGGCGATGATCGCCAGATTCACGCGGGTGCCGGCTCCGGCGTGCTTGAGGGAGTTCGTCAGGGCCTCCTGGACGATGCGGTAGACCGTGAGCTGCATCCCGCTGTCGAGGGCCTCGACAGCGCCGGCGGTGCGGTAGACGACGTCGAGGCCCGCGGCTCGCACGCCCTCGCACAGGGCCCCGATGTCGCCGAGGTCAGGCTGCGGGCGCAGCTCCGGACCCTCCTGCTGACCGCTGGAGTCCTCCCGCAGGACGCCGAGCACGCGCCGCAGCTCGCCGAGCGCCTGCCGGCCGGTCTCGCCGATGAGGTGGAGGGCCTCCCTGCCGCGTTCTGGGGAGGTAACGCCGGCGTAGCCGCCGGCGTCGGCGAGGGTGATGATGACGGCCAGGTTGTGGCCGACGATGTCGTGCATGTCGCGGGCCACCCGGGCGCGTTCGGCTGCGGCGGCGAGGCGGCCGCGCTGGTCCCGCTCGATCTCCAGCCTGGCCGCGCGGTCGCGCAACCCGGCGAGCTGGGCCCGCCGGACCCGCACCATGAGACCGAGCGCGAGCGCCGCGGTCGCCGTGCTGAACAGGAAGAACAGCGCGTCCCCGATGGACACCGCGGCCGACGACCGTACCGCGACCAGCACCATGGCAGCGGCCGTGACCCCGCAAGCCCAGGGCAGCTGCCGCAACAGCCCGTGCAGAGCCAGGCTGTACAGGGCGATGAACAGCGCGACGTCCGCGCGCAGCGCGGCGCCCAGCCCGAACTGGAGGACAAAGGCGCCGGTCACGGCGGCGAAGGCCACCGCAGGGTGGCGCCGCCGCCACAGCAGCGGTACGACCAGCCCGGCCTGGAGGGCGAGCATCCCGGCGATGGGCAGCCGGGCGAACGCCATCCGGAAGCGGCGTGGCCCGTCGCCGTCGTCCCCGTGCAGCAGGTCGGGCAGGCAGAACGCGAGGAAGACCAGCGCCAGCAGCGCGGTGTCCAGCATCCACGGGTGCGCCCGGTCAGCCTGCCGCAGCCACCGACCGGCCCGGGAGAGCCGTGCGACCAGCGGCCCCATCACGCCGACGTCCACGGAAGTGGCGGGAAGGGAGGCGGCAGCGGCCGGGGAGGCATCTGCCGCAAGCGCGCCGGTGAGGGCGGCCCGGGAGGTCATGAGGGGCACCTCCTCATCCTGCGGGTCCTCACACGTCGCTGCGCAGCAGCCGGTAGGCGGCGCCGGCCAGGGCGAGAGCTGTCCAGCCGAGAAAGACCAGCAGGCCGGCGCCGGGCGACAGGCTGGTGCTGTCGTGGGTCAGGGCGAACATCGACTCGCCGGCGTTGCTCGGCAGGAAGCGGGTGACGTCGTCCCGCCACGAAGAGGGCAGCAGCGAGGCCAGGCCGGGCACGAGCATGAGCGCGGCAACGAGCACGGAGATGCCGCCGGCGACCGACCGCAGCAGCGAGCCCAGCGCCGTGCCGATCACCCCGACCAGGCCCAGGTAGAGCGCAGCGCCCAACAGGCTGCGGACGACACCGGCGTGCGAGAAGCCGATGGCCGCGGGCGTACCCGAGACGATATGGCTACCGAAGAAGAAGGCGACGAAAACGCCCACCAGGGCGACGGCCAAGGCCACCAGGCCGAACACGGCGGCCTTGGACCACAGGACCGGCAGCCGGCGCGGCACCGCCGCCAGCGAGGAGCGGATCATCCCGGTCGAGTACTCGCCCGCGGTGACGAGGACGCCGAGGACGCCGAGCGCCAGCTGGGCGAAATTGGTGCCGAACAGCGACAGACTCACAGCGGTCGACGTGGCGAAGTCGTGGTCCAGGTGGGGGGAGCCGTACGTGGACTGGTACCGTCCGGCCGCGATCAGCCCGAACGCGACGAGGAACAGCAGGCCGAGCCCAAGGGTGATCCAGGTCGAACGCAGAGACCAGAGCTTTTCCCACTCCGAGGCCAGCACCCGGCGCCCGGTCACGCGGTATGCGGGGCGGGAAGGAGCCGCAGGGGGCGTCCGCTCGGTCGCGGTGAGGGTGGTCATGCCGTCCTCCCGAGGGACTCGGCGGCTTCGGTGCCGGTGGTGGAGCCGTGGTACTCGACGGCATCCCTGGTCAGATCCATGAAGGCCCGCTCCAGCGACACCTGGCGGCTGCTCAGCTCGAACAGCGCGATCCCGTGCTCGGCGGCCTTCAGACCGATCTCGCGCGCGGTCAGCCCCGTGACCTGCAGTTCCTCGGACCCTATCCGCCCGGTGACGTCCACGCCCGGACCAGCCAGTACGTCCCTCAGCCGGGCCGGGTCCTGCGTGGCCACCTGCACGGTGTCGCCGCCCGCGGCCCGGACGAGGTCCCGTACTGTCGTGTCCGCCAGCAACCGCCCGCGGCCCACGACGATCAGATGGTCGGCCACCAGCGCGACCTCGCTCATCAGATGCGAGGAGACGAAGACGGTGCGGCCCTCGGCGGCGAGCGAGGTCAGCAGGTTGCGGATCCATAGGACGCCCTCGGGGTCGAGACCGTTGACGGGCTCGTCCAGCATCACCGTCTGCGGGTCGCCCAGCAGGGCCGCGGCGATGCCGAGCCGCTGGCCCATGCCGAGGGAGAAGGCGCCGGCCCGCTTCCTGGCCACGCTGCCGAGCCCGGCGATCTCGATGACCTCCACGACCCTGCGCTGCGGGATGCCATGGGTCAGCGCCAGCGCCTTGAGGTGGCGGTACGCGGAACGTCCCGGGTGGACCGACTTCGCCTCCAGCAGGGCACCGACCTCCTGAAGCGGCGCGCGGTGCTGCGCGTAGCGCCGGCCGTTCACCGTGACAGAGCCGCCGGTGGGGGCGTCGAGGCCGACGATCATGCGCATCGTCGTGGACTTGCCCGCGCCGTTGGGGCCGAGGAAGCCCGTCACCGTGCCGGGCCTGACGGTGAAGTCGAGGCTGTCGACGGCGGTCTTCTCGCCGTAACGCTTGGTCAGCTGCCGTGCGTCGATCATCGGCGCCCTTCCTGTCAGGGTTCGGCGTCCGCAGGTCCGGAGCCTCACCTGCAACGCTAGGTCCCGGCCGCGGCGATTCCGTGGTACCGGAGACTGAACCGTGCGGCCGCCGTGGTACCGCGGTACTACGCGGGCGCGACCCGTTCGCGACCATTTCCTACGAGTTGTAGTATCACGGCGGACCGCATGATCACCGGCGGCCCCCTTCGTGGCCCTGCCCCGCGAGGGATCCCCGTAATGTCCTCCGCACGCCACTCCCGTCCCAGCCGCACCGCTACGGACGTCATGCGTGCCCCTCACATCACCGCCGTGTTCCGGCCGGCCAAGGGGCCGTCGACGGCGATGGGCGAGTCGGTGTTCGACTACCTGGTGGGCATGATGGCCGCGCCGCTCGCTGTACTGCTGGGGTTCGCGGCGTTCCTCGCCGCCCTGGTGGCGCAATTCCACGAGGTGCGCTCCCGGGCGTGGCCGTACTGGACCGCTGAGGCCGGGATGGGTGTGTCCGGCACGACGGCCGCCGACGTCGTCCACGTCGCGGTCGGTGTCCCGTACGCCGTCTCCGGCAGGTCCGCCGCAGTGGGCGAGTGGCGGGCGGCGACAGGACGGGATGACGAGGTGGCCGCGTCGAACAGGGCGTCGACGTCCTGAGCGGCAAGGGCGGTGCTGGCGCAGCAGGCCGTCATCAGGACCGCGACGGTGGCAACCAGCGGACGTCGGGCGGGCCGGCGCGGTGCCAGCAGGGCCGTGACGCGCTGCGGGATCGGGCCGGAGGTGGCCGAGAGAGTTTGCTTCGGCGGGCGTTTGGCCGCCAAGGCCGCCCGGGCGATGGCCCGCGCGACGAGCGGACGGCCCCCCACGATGTCGGCGGCCTCCTCGTCGGCCCAGCGTTCCAGCGTGAAGGCGCCCGCCTTTGCCAGTGGGCGCAGCATCGGGTTGACCGCCGCGCAGATCTGGAGGACGAGCAGGAAGACGTGATGGTGGTGCCGGAGATGGGCGCGCTCGTGCGCGAGCAGCGCCTGCCTCTCGTCCCGGGCAAGCGCGCGGAGCATCCCGGAGGAGACCACGACCCTGCCGGGAGCCCCGGGCAGGGCGAAGGCGGCCGGTGCGGGGTCGTCCACGACTGTCACATCCCCGGTGGTCGGCAGGTCGCGGCACTCGCGCCACATGCCGACCAGACCGGTGACCCGGCGCCATGACGCCACGACGAGCGCGGTGGCGCAGGCGACCAGGGCCAGGGCGCATGCGGTGCCCACCGGCCGGTCGAAGGGGGCGTGCGCGGCCAGCGTGTGCGGGGACCAGCGCCCCGCCTCGGCCACCTCGGGGATCTGGCCGACGATCGTGGAGCCGATCATCGCCAGGCCCGCGACCCACACCCCGGTCGAGACGACGGCGGCCGACACCAGCAGCCACGCCGCGGACCTGGGCGGCAGCAGGTCGCGGAGCCGCGGCGCGATCAGCGCCAGAAGCGCGCCGACCATCAGAGGCGCGCACAGGCCGATCCCGATGTCGCTCACGTCTGCACCGTCCGCACCGGTACGGGCGGCGCACCGCCCGGACAGCCGCGGCGCCGACCCAACACCCCTCGCCCGGCCGCGTGACCGTTCGTGCCCGTCATGGTCAGTCCCGCGTGCCGGGAACGCGCGTGGCGACCTCGGAGATGCCCGGATCGACCAGGTGGTCCCGCAGCAACTCTTCCAACAGCTTCTCGTCCTCGTCCGGCAACGAGGAGACGAAGCGTGCCAGCACCGCGGCACGATCCCCGCCGTGTTCCAGCAGATCCCGCATCCCGGCCGCCACGTGCCCGGCCTCGTCGTGCACGGGTGAGTAGAGATAGCCGCGCCCTGCACGCTTCCTGGTGACCAGTCCCTTGTCGTACAGCCGGGTCAGGATCGTGAGCACGGTGGTGTAGGCGGGATCGCCCGCGACCTGCTCGCGCACGGCGCCCGCACCGACCGGCTCACCGGCCGCCCACAGTGCCGCGAGCACCTCGCTCTCCAGCTCACCCGGTGCGCGTCGCCCGGCCGTCGCGCCCTCCTGCCTGGTCACATCGCCGCCCCTCGTAGAGGGACCAGATTACAACCTGGCCCGAGAGCGGCAGTGGTCCAGCAGCCCGGGGAGCGCGGCCAGGGTGGTGCGCCACGAGCCGGTGGCGGAGGTGCAGTGCGCGTCGTGCAGCAGCACCGTCGTACGGCGGCACCGGTGAAAGCGATCGGAAAGCTTCCGCTTCCTACCGTTCGAACGACCTGGAAGAGGACACCCACCCGGAGGTGTCCGGACGGAGGATCTGATGGAAAGACTGGCAACCTGGGTGACCCGGCACCGGCTCACGGTTGGGCTGCTGTGGCTGGTCGTCACCGCGGTCGGGGTGGTGCTCGCGCCGTCGCTGTCCGGCCGGCTCCAGTCCGGCAACCATGTCAGCGGGCCCGGCTTCACCGCGAACACTGCCATAGCCGCCCACTACGGCGGCGCGGCGTCCGATCCCGGCGTGCTGATCCTGAACGCTCCCCCCGGGCGGACCGTTGACGCCCAGCCGGTCAAGCAGGAGCTGGTGCGCGTCGACGCCACGCTGGCCAAGGCCGCGCCGAACCTGCGCCTGGTCTCCTACGCCGCCAACGGCGACGCTGCGCTCGTCGGCGCGAACCGCGCCGGCACCATCGTGCTCGCCTATCCGCCGAACGTCGGCGACGACGTCGGCCCGGCGCAGATGGACCAGCTGACCGCCGCGGCGAAACAGGCCGCCCCGGACCTGTCCGTCCACGGCACCAGCTACCACGCCCTGGAAGCCGGGAACACCAGCGGCGGCGGCAACGGTTCGGTCTTGAGCGAGCTGATCGTCGGGGCACTGGGCGCATTGCTTGTCCTGGCCTGGGTGTTCGGCTCGTTCCTGGCCCTGCTGCCGCTGATCATGGCGCTCATCAGCGTCCTGACGATGCAGATCTTCATCTACGGGTTGACCTACCTCGTGCCGTCATCCTCGCCGATCAACCCTGCTGTGCAGTACATCGTCGCGCTGCTGGGCCTGGGCCTGTCCATCGACTACTCGCTGCTGGTGGTCACCCGCTGGCGGGAGGAACGCGGCGCCGGGAAGACGAACGACGAGGCCGTGCTCGCGGCCGTCAAGCGCGCCGGGCACAGCGTCTGGTTCAGCGGCGTTGTCGCCTCGCTCGGGCTGTTCGCGCTGGTCGTCATCCCCAACTCCATGGTCCGCGGCATCGGTATCTCCGGGCTCTTCATCCCGTCGACCGCGACACTGGTCGCCTTGACGCTGCTGCCCGCGATCCTGTCCAAGGCCGGGCCGCGGCTGGACTGGCCGCGGCGAGCCTCGCGACGAAACCCGGTGAGCGGATTCTGGACCGCGTGGTCCGTCGGAGTGATCAAGCACCGGGTACTCGCCGCGGTCGTCGGCCTCGGCCTGCTCGTCGGACTGGCCGCCACCGCCACGACGATCAACATCGCTCAGCCCACAACCCAGGCCATGGCCTCGGCGGGCTCGTACACCGACGGTCTGCACGCGTTGGAGACCGACGGGTTCCCCTCCGGCACCCTGACCGCCGTTCCGATCTACGTCCCACACGCCGCCGACGCCCCAGCCGTGGTCGACTCCCTGGCGACAGTGTCCAGCCTGCGCGGCGCGGCGCTGGCGACCGGCACCCGCTGGTCGTCCACCGACGGCTCGGCGCTGGTGGTCGCGGTCCCCCGCACCGAGGTGGGCAGTTCGCACGGAGGCACCGCCCTCGCCGACATCCGCGCGGCGGCCGGACACGGCGCGCTGGCCGGCGGTGACGGAGCACAGAAGATCGACGAGACCAAGGCCACCTACGGCTCGTTCCCGCTGCTGTTCGCGGTCGTGGCCCTCTTCACCTTCCTGCTGCTGGCCCGCGGGATGCGGTCGCTGGTCCTGCCCGCGAAGGCCGTGCTGCTGAACATGCTGTCGGTGGCCGCGACCTACGGCGTCCTCGTCCTGGTCTTCCAACATGGCATCGGCATGCAGACGCTCTGGGGGACCAGCTCCTACGGCGCGATCGACAGCCTGGTCCCCGTGCTGATCTTCGGCTTCCTGTTCGGGGTCTCGATGGACTACGAGGTCTTCATCCTGGCCCGGATCCGCGAAGGCCACGACCGTTCGCGGTCCACGCGCGAAGGCATCATCGAGGGCGTCTCCCGCACCGGACGCCTGGTGACCTCGGCGGCACTCATCCTGTTCTTCGCGCTCGCCTCCCTGTCCACCGCCAACGACGTGACGGTCCGCGAGATCGCGGCCGGCCTGGCCGCCGGCGTGGTGCTGGACGCGGTCGTCGTGCGCATGCTCCTGCTCCCCGCGCTGGTCGCGCTGTTCGGCGAGTGGAACTGGTGGCTGCCCGACGGGGCCCGGCGCCTTCTGCGCCTTGAGCCGCCCGCGCCGTCCCGCACTCCGCAGCTCGAGCGCGAACCCGCCGAGGCCGGCCGGGCGATGGAGGATGCTGGCTAGATGCGGATACTGGTGGTCGAGGACGAGCCGGACGTCGCCGCGGCCCTGACCTGGGGCCTGGAGGCCGAGGGCTACGTCGTGGACGTCGCGGACAACGGCGTGGACGGGCTGTGGAAGGCCACGGAGAGCCCCCACGACGTCATCGTCCTGGACGTGATGCTGCCCGGGATGGACGGCTACCAGGTCTGCCGCGTGCTTCGGGAGCGGGGCATCTGGACCCCCATCCTGATGCTCACCGCGCTGGACGAGGATCTCGACCACGCGGAAGGCCTGGACAGCGGCGCCGACGACTACCTGGCCAAGCCCTTCTCCTACCCGGTGCTCCTCGCTCACCTTCGCTCCCTGACCCGGCGCGTCCTGGGCGCCAGGCCGGTGGTCCTCACCGCCGCCGGCCTGGCGCTGGACCCCGCGGCGCGCAGCGTCACCCGCGACGGCACGCCGGTGAACCTGACCGCGCGCGAGGTCGCGGTGGTGGAGTATCTGCTGCGCGAGGCCGGGCGCGTCGTCTCCAAGTCCAAGCTGCTGGAACACTGCTGGGACGTGCACTTCGACGGCGACCGCGCCGTGGTGGAGGTGCTGATGCACCGGCTGCGACGCAAGATCGAGGCTCCCGGCGCCGACAGGCCGATCATCGAGACGGTACGCGGACAGGGTTACGTCATCCGGGAGCGGCGATGACCGCGACGACAGCGTCCGGCATCTGGCACCGGTTCCGGCCGGGCAGCGTGCGGTCGCGGGTGACCATTGTGGCCGGGCTGGCGCTGACGATGGCGGTGACGCTCGGCCTGGGGGTGATGTACCTGCTCCAGGTGAACGCCGCGCGGCGCACCATCGAGAGCCAACTGCGCACCTACGCCACACAGATCGAGCAGTCCCCGGCGCCCGGCGGCGCATTCCCGCGCCCGCTGCCGGTATCGGGCCTCGATCCCGCGGCACAGGCCCAGGTGCTCGCCGCGGACGGCAGCGTGCTCGCCGCGACACGGACCCTGGCCGGGCTGCCCGCCGTTTATGCCCTTCCCGCCGGTTCCACCACTCCGGTCCGGCAGAAGGCCGCCGACGGCGTGGTACCCGGTGAAGTCCTCGTGTACGGCGAGCACGTGACGATCGGCGGCCGACCGGTATCGATCATCACCGGTTCCGCCACATCACTGCGCAGTCAGGTCAACGAGACCTTCGCCCGGCTGCTGCTCATCGGGCTGCCGACGCTCCTGCTCCTCGCCTGCGCCACGGTGTGGCTGGTGGTCGGGCGGGCCCTGCGCCCGGTCGAGCGGATTCGGCACACGGTCACCGCCATCACCGCCGCCGACCTGACCCAGCGGGTCCCCGAGCCCGGGACCGACGACGAGATCGGCCATCTGGCTCAGACCATGAACGCGATGCTGGCCCGACTCGAGGACGCCGCCGCAAGACAGCGGCGCTTCGTCGCCGACGCCAGCCACGAACTGCGCAGCCCGCTGACAGCGATCCGCACCGGTCTGGAGGTCGGCCTCGCGCACCCGGACCGCGCGCCGTGGCCGGCGATCGCCGACCGTGCCGTCAGGCAGGCCACCCGGCTCGAGGATCTGATCAGCGAACTGCTGCTCCTGGCGCGATCGGACGCCGGCCGGACCGCGGCCCGGCGTCGGCGGGTCGATCTGGCCGCCCTCATCGCCGAGATCCGGGCGACGACACCCACGCCACCGGTCGCCGTAGAGATCGACATCCCTGAGGGCCTGGCCGTGACCGGAAGCCCTGCCGAGCTGTCGCGGTTGTTCCGTAACATCCTCGACAACGCAATCCGCCATGCGCATTCACTCGTCCAGGTATCGGCCTGCGAGCTCCGGGCAGACCGAACCGTCCGCGTCGAGATCGCCGACGACGGACCAGGCATCCCGGCCGAGGAGCGGGAACGGGTCTTCGACCGCTTCGTCCGGCTCGACGCCAGCCGCGAGCAGCACAGCGGCTCGGCCGGGCTCGGGCTGGCCATCGCCAAGGCCATCGTCGGCGCGCACCGGGGGGCGATCGCCGTCGCGGAAGCCGACGGGGGTGGGGCGTTGGTGGTGGTCGGGCTCCCCGCCTTCGGCGAGGCCGGGGTGGATCAACGCACGACGGCCGAAGCCCCATGAGGCCCTCGAAGTGGCTTCGTTTCGCCGTTGGGCGTCGGCTGGACCGCGGTCACGGCGGCGGTGGTGTCGCGCACGCCGCCGGGACGGCCCTCACTGGCGCCGCCAAAGGAGCCGTGTCGCAGCAGGGAATCGTGCAAACGTGGCACACGCCCGCGTCGTTCCAGTCACGCAGGCGCCGCCAGCACGTCATGCCCGGCCCGACGCCCAGCTCCTGAGGCAAGAACTCCCGCGGGATGGCGGCGTAGAGCACGAACAGGATGCCGGACAGGGCTTTCCGGTCGTCCAGGCGCTTACGGCCTGGGTGATCGGTGCGACGCGACACAACCGGCCGCCCGCCCCCGCCCGGCGCCGCACTCCCGAACTCGGCGCGGAGACGCGGGCCATGCGTGGGGGCCCGATCGTTCGCGACCACCGACTTCTACACCATGTAGTAGGTTGACCGGAACGCCCGGCCGGGCCGTTCGACCTCGGGTGGCGGCTTCGCCGTGCCCCCGGCATCCAGTCCCGCCGGTGCGCCCGGAGCCGATCCCCTCGCGATCCGGCCGGCAAGGAGGCTGTTCGCAGTGCCGTCTCGCGACCGCCACCGTCATGGCACGAGGCGCGGGGAGGCCGTAGGGACGCGCGCGGTACCGAGCGACACCGCCGATCCGCGGCACGCAGTGCGACAGGTAGCAGCTCCCACTCGGTCCCGAAGCGGACCCTCCGGCCCCTCACCTCCCAGGTGGCGGGCTCGCGGCCGCCACGGGAAGCCCCTCGGATGAACTCCTACATCATGTAGTAGCCTGGCCGGACCACACCGCGGCAGGCGCGCGTGTCGGCCGACGAAGCGTGGAACACGTCCACCCCTGGCTGGACGGCATGCCCGGCCCGCTGCGCGCCCAGGGGCACCGCCCCCCACTCGAACGAGCGGTGCGACAAGCGAGGCGAGGAACCAGGATGTCGGTCAAGGTCAGCGTCATCGTCCCGGTCTACAACCCCGGGAAGTACATCGAGCCGTGCATCGAGTCCCTGCTCGGGCAGACGTTGCCCGCGCAGGAACTGGAACTGCTGTTCGTGGACGACGGTTCGACGGATGACTCCCCCGCCCGGCTGGACGAGCTGGCAGCGGAGCACTCGCACGTACGCGTCATCCACATCCCGAACTCCGGCTGGCCGGGCAAGCCACGCAACATCGGCGTGACCGAGGCCCGCGGCGAGTACGTGCACTTCGTCGACCAGGACGACTTCCTGGCTCCGGACGCGCTGAGGCGACTGTGGGAGATGGGGCACCGCAACCGGTCCGACATCGTCATCGGGAAGGTGGCGTCCAACTTCCGCGGGGTGCCGCACGGGGTGTTCCGCACCAACCGGGAGAAGTGCACCATCCATGACGCGCCCCTCGTGGACAGCCTCACCCCCCACAAGATGTTCCGCACCCGGTTCCTGCGCGACAACGCCCTCGCGTACCCCGAGGGCAGGCGACGGCTGGAGGACCAGCTGTACATGATGGAGGCGTACTTCCCGGCGAAGGTCGTCTCGATCCTCGGCGACTACACGTGCTACCACTACTCCAAGCGCGACGACGGCAAGAACGCCGGCTCGGCGAAGATCGTGCCCGCCGGGTACTACGGCAACCTGCGCGAGGTGCTCGACGTCGTCGTCGCCAATACCGAGCCCGGCACCTTCCGTGACGACCTGCTGCGCCGCTTCTACCGGGTCGAGATGCTCGGCCGGATCAGCGAGCCGGCGATGCCCAAGTACGACGCCGCCTACCGCGACGAGATGATCGACGCGATCCGCGAGTTGGCCGCCGACCACGTGAACGACGGCGTGCACGACGGCCTCGGCGCGATCCTGCGGCTGCGCTCCACCGTGCTGCGACGCGACCGGCGCGAGGATCTGGTCGAGATCGCCCGCCGGGCCTCCACCGTCAAGGGCGTCGCCCGCCTGGAGGAACTGCGCTGGGAGGACGGCCGGATCGCCGTGACGATCACCGCACGGCTGGTGTGGGGTGAGGACCGGCGGCCGTTGTCGCTGCTGCGCCGCGGCGAGCGCTACTACCTGCACCCGGAGTTCCACCAGGGCCTGCTGGACGACGGCGAGCTGATCGACGTCACCGACGAACTCGACGGCTACCGGGCCGAGGTGAGCCTCCGTGACCGCGAGACCGCGGTCGAGTGGGCCTGCCCCGCCGAGTTCGATCGTGTGGTGGAGGAACTGCCCGTGACCGAGCGCGGGCCTGAGGGCGTGGCCTGCGAGGTCAGGCTGCGCGGCGTGGGCTACCTGGATCCGAAGAAAGTCAGGGGCCGCGACGCGCTGCACAAGGGGATGTGGGACGTGTGGGTGCCGGTGCGCGGGCTGGGCATGGTCCGCAAGGCCCGGCTCGGCGCCGACCGCGCCCCAGGCGTGGACGCGGCGTGCCTGCCCGCGCTGCTCGGCTCGCCGGCGCGGCTGACGGTGCCGTACTTCACCCACCCGCACGGCAACCTGACCCTCGACGTCGACCGGCGCGGCAAGAAGATCGGCGACGCGCTCGCCGGGCACGAGGTACTGCGGGTTCCCGGCGACGGATTCGAACTGGAGCTTGCGGCCGTCTCGCACCCGGGTACGGCCCCTGCCCGGGCCTGGCTGGTACTACGGGGCGCAGGTGCAGACGCGGGATTCCTCGGCCTGCCGGCCACGCTGGAGCCGGTCGGCGGACGGGTGCGGCTGTGCCCCACCGACGCCGGCGGGAGCGAGGCTCTCTTCACCGGGCCGCAGGCCGGCACCTGGCAACTGTCGGCACGGCTGGACGGCGGGACCTCGGGACCCGAGCTGAAGATCGGTCAGGTCCGGGTCGACGACCACGGCCGCATGCACCCCGTCGAGAGCCTGGCCACCGTGGACCCGGCCACCGCCCTTGAGGCTGCCACGCGGCGCCGTCGATCTGCCCAGCGCAGCGCCCTGCGCCGGATCGGCAGGCCGATGATGCGCAGGCTGAACCCCGCCACCCGCAAGCGGCTGCGCCGGCTCGGGGTCCGCCTCGGCGCCTGACCGTCCTCCGTACCGCGAGTACCTGACCAGCGGCGTGCCCGAATGACGCCGGTCCCTCCGATCCCCCGCCCCGACACCGTGTCCGGCAACCTGTGCTTCCACCTCTCGACCGGCTGGGTGGAACTGGCGCCCGACCTCTGAACCCCCGCCGACCTCGGGCTGAGCGACCCGACCATCTCCCACCACTACCGCGTGCTCCGCGAAGCTGGACTCACCCGAACCGCCGTCGAGGGACGCAAACGGATCGTCAAGGTACGCCGCCACGACATGGAAACCCGCTTCCCCGGGCTTCTACCCGCAGTCCTCCTCCCGAAATGACCACACCGGGCAGTTCCCCCCGCCGACGCGTGCGCGCCAATTGACGGGCGGCCCCACCCTCTTCCGCGCCGGCATCACCCCAGCGGTGCCCGAGCCCTGGATGACGCTCGTGGGGCGTCCGGTCGCGGGGTTGTCGACCACGAACCGGTCGGCCTCGTCCGCCGAGGACCAGCGGGTCCGTGTGATGTCCGGGTATCGCACGATGCCGGTCACAGCACACCGCCCTGGGTGTTGCCGGAGACCAGGCCGGCCGCCGGGTAGTCCGTGTAGCCGCGCTCGCCGCCCTCGTAGAAGGTGTCGCGGTCGGGCGGGGAGAGCGGGATGCCGTGGGCGAAGCGCGCGGGCAGGTCGGGGTTGGCGATGAACGGCAGCCCGAAGGAGACCAGGTCGGCCAGGCCCTCGGAGAGCACGGCGTTGCCCGCCTCCTGGTCCAGGCCGGCGTTGGCGATCAGCGTTCCGCGGTACAGCGGCCGAAACCGGCCCAGCGACTCCGCGCGCTCCTCGGCCGGGACGGCCACGTTCGGACGGCGGGTCATCATCAGGTGCACGTAGGCCAGCGGGTAGTCGTTGAGGCGCTCGGCGACGTACTCGTGGCCGGTGAGGATCTCGGGCGAGACAGCGTCGGCGATCATCGCCTGGTGCGGTGCGAACTTGATGCCGACCCGGTGCGGGCCCCACACCTCGGTGACGGCGTCCAGGATCTCGAACAGGAAACGGGCCCGCTTCTCCGGGCTGCCGCCGTAACCGTCGGTGCGCAGGTTCAGGTCCGGGTTGAGGAATTGCGCGATCAGGTATCCGCGCTGCGCGTGCACCTCCACGCCGTCGAAGCCCGCACGCCGCGCGTTGAGCGCGGCCGACCGGTACTGCTCCACGACGCCGGCGATCTCCTCGGCCGACAGCGCCCGCGGCGTTACCGTGTCGGTGAAACCACTGCCCGGAGTGAAGACCTTCCCCCCGGGGTTGACCGCGGACGGCGCCACCGGCAGGTCCCCGCCGCGGTAGTCCGGGTGGGAGGAGGAGCCGGTGTGCGCCAGCTGGGAGTAGATGACGCCGCCATCCGCGTGCACCGCCTTGGTCACCCCGGTCCAGCCCTGGACCTGTTCGTCGCTGAAGATGCCCGGCACGTTGAGCGCGCCGATGGCGTCCGGGCTGATCCAGGTGCCCTCCGTCACGATCAGACCGGCACCCGCACGCTGTCGGTAGTAGTCGGCGTGCAGGCCGGTGGGCGCCATCTCGGGGTTGGTGGCACGTGCACGGGTCATCGGCGCCATCACCACGCGGTTGCGCAGCTGAACGGCGCCGAGGTCGTAGGGGCGCAGGAGTGCCTGCTCGTCGGCCTGCAGGGGGAAGGACATATCTACCTCTTGGGTTCGGTCGGCGTTGCGCCGACGTCACCAACGTTCACGGCCTCTGCGCATCACGTCCAACGATTCATTCTCATACCGCTCAGCATCATGTGTGATAGTTGCCGGCATGGAGCTCCGTCATCTCGAACACTTCCTCGCGGTTGCCGACGCGGGCAGCTTCACCAAGGCGGCGAGGAACCTGCACCTCGTCCAGTCCGGGGTGTCCGCGACGATCAAGACCCTGGAGCATGAGCTCGGGGCGGCGCTGTTCGTCCGCACCCCCGGCGCGGTCGTGCTGACCGCAGCCGGCCGGGCGCTGCTGCCCCGGGCCCGCGAGACGCTGGTCGCGGCCGGCTCCGCCAAGGACGCCGTGCACCGCACCCAGGGCACGCTCCAGGGTGAAGTGACCGTAGGTACCCTGACCTCGGTCAACGTCGTGGACCTACCCGACATGCTGTCGGTTCTGCGCGACCGGCACCCCGCGGTGACCGTGCGGCTGCGGGCGGCGGCGGGGGGATCGGCCGACCTGGCGCAGCAGTTGCGGGACGGGCTGCTTGACGTGGCGTTCATGTCGCTGCCTGATCCGCAGCGCCTCGGCCTCGACACCCGGCTGCTGGCAGTCGCGCCGCTTTCCCTGTACGTGCCCAGCGCCCATCCGCTCGTGGGCGCTGGACGGGTGGTGCTGGCACAGCTGGGCGAGTTCCCGTTCGTCGATTCGCCTCAGGGTTTCGGCAACCGGACCGTGGTCGACCAGGCATTCGCCGCCGCAGGGGTCGACCGGGAGGTGACGCTGGAGGTCGCGGACATCGGCACCGCCGTCAACTACATCCGCGCCGGGCTGGGTATCGGATTCCTCAGCCGCTTCCTCGTCGAGGACCATACCGGGCTGGACGTCCTGGAGATCGCCGATCACGATCTGCGGTGGCGGTTCAGTGTCGCCACCGCCTCGCGTCGCCGGCCCAGCGGCCCGACCGAGGCATTCCTCGACCTGCTCAGGGAGCGCTATCCCTCCACCCGTGATCTGGGCCGATAACGCCACCCGCGCCGGACAGCGAGGTATCGCCGAGAGTGATGGCACACGCCCGCCGCCTGCGCGCTGTGCCCCTCGACGTCCGCCACGACCAGTCCCATGCCACCGTCGGGCAGGGGGACGACGTCCTACCAGTCGCCGCCCACGGATGCTCCCTCCGTGGCGGGGAGATACCGGCTGGTCAGTACCGTCTCGGGGAGCAGTGGCAGGCCCGGCGGAAGCAGGTTCTCCCGCATGGCCAATCCGCGTGAAGGCGGAATATCGGCGGCACGGGCCTTGTTTGCCGCCGTTGCTGATCAACAAGGAGGCCCCATGCCTGTGACCCTTCGGCCCCGCGCGCTGCGTTCCGGCGACCTCGTGGTCGTTACCGCGCTCTCGGGCCAGCTTGAGCCAGGTGAGGAACCACTGCTCGCCCGCGGTGTGGCGATACTGGAGCGGATGGGTTTCCGCGTGCGAGTCAGCCCGATGGTCGACCCGGCGCAGAATCGCTGGTGGGCGTCGGGCACGCCGGCGGAGCAGGCCGCCGAACTCAATGGTCTGCTCCGGGACGCGGAGGTGCGGGCCATCGTCGCGCACACTGGTGGGCAGGCGACTATCGGCTATCTCGATTTGATCGATCTGAACGCGATCCTGGCCGACCCGAAGCCGATCCTCGGCTACAGCGACATCTCGCTGCTGCACATGGCGTTGCACGCCAAGACCGGCCTCGTCGGCTTCCACTCCGACATCGCTACCCACGGTTTCGGCAGCGATTGGTACACGCTGGGCGACAAGGCCCGTCGCTCCGAGCTTGTCGACCTCTACACCCGTGTGCTCACCAAGGCCGAGGCGCCGGGCGCCCTGCCGGCAATGGGGGCTTGGGAAACCTGGAGGCCGGGACACGCGCGGGGACCACTGGTCGGCGGTTTGCTGAACCGCCTTGTCCAACTGCAGGCGACACCCTTCGCATTGGCTGCCGAACGGTTCGACGGTGCCGTGCTGTTCTGGGAGGAGGTGCAGCGGCCGGTCTCTCGGATCTGGGGCGACCTGCATACTCTGCGACTGTCCGGTGTGTTGGACCGGATCGCAGGCATGGTGGTCGGCATCCCGACTGAGGTCACGCCCTACGAGGGCGGCGGAGACCGCGCAGGTCTACGCGACGTGGTACTCGATGTCCTGGCTCGACGTGACGTCCCGGTCCTTGCACAGGTCGACTTCGGTCACACCTCGCCGAACCTGCCGCTGCCTCTCGGCGTCCGCGCGCACGTGGACGCAGACAACCAGACGCTCTCCCTGCTCGATTCGGCGGTCGCGAACGCCTGAGTTCTGTTGGATATTGGGGCGTGCCTGGAGGGCTACCTTCCGTCGTGTTCCACCTTCTCCCGCTCGGCCTGTCCGTCATGCCCGTTGCATCGACCTGCCCGATCGTCCCGACAGCCGCCGAGACCGCGCGACTGAAGAAGATGAAGCACAGATCGGTGAGTTCACGGCGTCGGCCTGCCAGTGCCATCCGACCCTGACTCCGGGCCAGGCCAGGGCGATGCGGGTACGCCCGAGGAGTACGCCGCTCCCCCGGCCGCACGCCGCCAGGCCGGAGCACAGGCCACTCGCCTACCCGCCCTTCCCGCGAGCTGCACGCCACCGTCGACATCCTCACCGACATCGAATCCCACCTGACGACTGGCCCGGCCCAGCTAGGCCGCGGCGGCTCCGGCTCACGAGCGAGCCATACGACAACAACCAAAGCGCCCATTGAGTGGCTGGGCTGACCGGGCGTCCCCAGGCTGCCGAGAACTCGTACTGGTTACCGTCTCGCGAGCATCGACCCGAACCTGACCACTGATCAGTAAAGTCAGCATTGGGTCAGCATTGGTCCTGGCACACCTTGTTGCACTCGTACATACATGGGGATTCCATCGGGGGCCCGCGTGCTTTCCGAGCCTCGCGATCCGAGTACCTCGCGGTCAGCGAAGACGGCCTCCAGGTGTCTGCGGAGACAGGGGGCGCCAGGCCATGGTCCGACTCAGAAACACCAGGTCAACGCTCACGACCCCGCGGCTTCAGGGGAGTTGCGGGGATCGGCGGGGCGGACAGTCGGGCACCGTTGTAGCCGTGCACCTCGCCGAACCTGGTGCTCGTACTCCACTCCTCGCGAGCTTCCACGATATCCTCGTGAGAGCGCCCGATGAAGTTCCACCACATGACGATCTTCTCCGCGAAGGGCTCGCCGCCCAGGAGCATGAGGGAGGCGGAGCTGTCCGCGAGCAGGGAGAGGTCCCGGCGGCCGGAGCCGAGGTAGAGGAGGGAGCCGGGGGCCACGGTTACCCCGTCGACGTCGACCTGGCCGGACATCGCGAGGGCGGCGTACTCGAAGTCGGGCTGGAGCGGCAGGCGGGCGGCCGCGCCCTCGGCGAGGGTGAGGTCGGCGCCGACCAGCGGGCTGTGGAGGGTGCCGGGCGAGGCCGTGCCGTCGAGTTCGCCGAGGATGACGGTCGCGTGCAGGCCCTGCGCGGTGACCTCGGGGAGTTCGGCGTGGTGCTCGAAGGCGGGCGGGACGTGCCGGCGGGAGTCGGGGAGGGCGATCCACAACTGGGCGCCGTGCAGGTATCGGGCGTGGTCGCGGGGCGACTCCTCGGAGTGCGAGATGCCCTCGCCGGAGGTCATCAGGCCCAGTTCCCTGGGTCGTACCGTCTGCTTTCTGCCGAGGCTGTCGCGGTGCAGCACCTCGCCGTCGTGCAGCCAGCTCACGGTCTGCAGGCCCATGTGCGGGTGCGGCGGCACCTGCATTCCGGGTTCCTGGGCGATGTCGTCGGGCCCGTAGTGGTCGACGAAGCACCAGGCACCGATCATGCGGCGGCCCAGGCTGGGCAGCAGGCGGCGCACCTGCGTGCTCTCGCCGAGCTGCACGGTCCGGCCGGTGAGCAGTTCACGGACCGGGCCGGCCGGCACATCCTCGCGGCCGCCGCAGACGGTGGCGGACGGTTTCACATCGAGATTGCTCATGGCTCGATCATGCCCCCGGACGCGGCCGAGCCGGTCGAGGCGGCTCGACGAGCCGCTCCGGTATGTCGGCCAGGCATCCGCGCAGCCGCTCGCCGAGCGCCTTCGCCTGCGGGTCGGCCCGGGTGGACGCGGCCACGCCGTCGCCGAGCAGGTCGTGCACGACGAAGTTCAGGGCACGCAGGTGGGGCAGTTCGTAGCGGCTGACCGGCAGCCGCGCGGCCTCGGGCAGCAGCGCGCGCAGCCGGGGCACGTCCAGGTACGCGCGCAGCCAGGCGTACGTGTCGTCGTCCCGGACCCACAGCCCGACGTTGGCGTCCCCACCCTTGTCGCCCGAACGCGCCCCGACGAGCGTGCCGAGCGGCAGGCGTACGGTCCTGCCGTGCTCTTCGGGGTGGGATTCCTTCCGCTCGGGGCGCGGCACGCCCGGGAGCGGCGGGGGTACGGCGTCGGCGCGGGTGCCCGGCACCGCGGCACCGGCCGGCGCGGCGGCGGTGCCCGGGCGCAGCGGCGGGCGGGGCACGGGCAGCCGGGTGCCGTCGGCGAGCACCGTGACGGCCCGCACCTCCTGCGCCGGGACCAGCGCGGGCCAGAACACGCCGTACTCGGTGGGCCGGGGCGTGGCGTGCTCCAGGTACAGGCCGGGGTAGCCGGCCAGCGCGGTGCCGGCGACCGCGCCGAAGAAGCCGCGGCCGACCTTGCCGGGGTCGGGGTCCTTGACGGTGAGGGTGAGCCGGTCGACCTCCTGGCCGTGCTCCCGGCGCAGGTCGTACCCGGCGAACGCGGCCGGCCCGCCGGTGGCGTCGCGCAGCGCGGCCTCCGCGTAGTCGGCCTTGGCGTCGAGGTCCAGGCCGGTCAGCACGAAGACGGCCGCATTGCGGTGGCCGCCGAGGTGGTTGACGCAGACCTTCAGGGTGGCGGGGGCGGGCTGCCCGGTGACCGGGCCGACGGCGACCCGGTCGGTGCCCTGCTGGGTGAGGCGCACGGTGTCGAAGCGGGCCACCACGTCGGCGTTGAGGTAGGCGGGATGGCCGATCTCGTACAGGAGTTGGGCGGTGACGGTGCCCACAGTGACGGCTCCCGCGGTGCCGGGGTGCTTGGTGATGACGCTGGAGCCGTCCGGGTGCACCTCGGCGATCGGGAAGCCGGGGTGGACGGGGTCGGGGATCTCGGTGAAGAAGGAGTAGTTGCCCCCGGTGGCCTGGGTGCCGCACTCGATGATGTGGCCGGCGGTGACCGCGCCGGCCAGCGCGTCCCAGTCGTCGACGGCCCAGTCGAACGCCCAGGCGGCGGGTCCGACCACGAGGGAGGCGTCGGTGACGCGGCCGCAGACCACCACGTCGGCGCCGGACCGCAGCGCCTGGGCGATGCCCCAACCACCGAGGTAGGCATGGGCGGTGACCGGTTGCACGCCGGCGCCGGCCAGCGGGCGGCCGGTCGCGAGATGGGCGAAGTCATGTCCGCGGGACCGGAGTTCGGGCAGCCGGTCGAGCAGGTCGTCGCCCTCGACGTGGGCGACGGTTGGGTGCAGGCCGCCGGCCGCGGCGAGTTCGCGGAGTCTGGCGGCGAGACCGGCGGGGTTCAGGCCGCCCGCGTTGACCACGATCTTGATGCCGCGCTCCAGGCAGGTGCCGAGCACGTCGTGCATCTGGCCGAGGAAGGAGACCGCGTAGCCGCCCTCGGGGTCGCGCTGCCGGGCCTTCCACAGCAGCAGCATGGTGAGTTCGGCGAGGTAGTCACCGGTGAGCACGTCGATCGGGCCACCCTCGACCATCTCCCGCGCGGCGGACTGCCGATCGCCGTAGTAGCCGGAGCAGTTGGCGATCCGCAGCGGCTCGGTACGGCCGCGGCCGTACGTCGGCGGGGCCACCGGACCGTTCGGCGCAGTCGTCACCGTACTCTCCCGTCACTTCTGTGCAGGGTCACCGATCCGAACGATCATCATGCCGGTACCGGCGCCGCGCAAGACCGCGCGGGAGCCGTCCGCCGTGGCGCCGGTACCTGCGACACCCGTGTCGGAGTGCGGTGGTTCAATCACGGCATGAGCCAACCGTTCGAGTCGCCCGACCCGTCCACCCCCTCCGCCCCTTCCGCCCCGCCGGCCGGGGACGGCGCCGTCCCGGAGGAGGGGCTGCTCTCGGTGGACGAGGTGATCGACATCGTCGACGAGGACGACCACGTGATCGGCACCTCGCCGCGCGGCGAGGCATACGCCCAAGGGCTGCGGCACCGCTGCGCGTTCATCCTGGCCCGCGACCCGAGCGGCCGGATCTTCGTGCACCGCCGTACGGCCCGCAAGCTCGTCTTCCCCTCCCTGTACGACATCTTCGTCGGCGGCGTGGTCGGCGCGGGCGAGTCCTACGACGCGACGGCGCTGCGTGAGGCCGAGGAGGAGCTGGGCGTCTCCGGACTGCCCCAGCCCACCCGCCTGTTCAAGTTCCTCTTCGCTCCGGAGTCCGGCCCCGGCTCCTGGTGGTCGACGGTCTACGAGGTCCGCGTCGACGTCCCGGTCCGGCCGCAGGTCGAGGAGGTCGCCTGGCACGACTTCCTCACCGAAGAGGAACTCGAACGCCGCCTCACCGAATGGGAGTTCGTCCCCGACGGCCTGGATGCCTACCAGCGCCTCGCCCGCTGGCGGAAGGAGGGGTGACCGATCCCGCCGGTCGGTCCGGGCCGGCCACGGGACGTGTGGGGGCACTCCCCCTGGCTTCGCCGTAGGCAGCCCGGGCGGTCCGCTCAACCAGAAGCCGCCGCCGCGAGAATCGACTCCGCCACCGCGGTCCGCATGTACAGCACGGACCGCCCGGAGCGGTGCGCCGACACGATCCCGGCGTCCCGCAGAGCGGTCAGGTGCTGGTTGACCCCGCCCGCGGACAGCCCGGTCCGCCCGGCGAGTTCGCTGGTCGACGCGGGCACCGCCAGCTCCGTCAGCAGCAGCGCCCGGGTCCGGCCGAGCACCGCGGCGACCGCCTCGGGGACCGCGGGCCGCTCCGCCGCCCAGACCGATCCCCACCCGCGGCTCGGGTAGAAGAGCTGCCTGCCGACCGGGGCCACGGTCGCCGTGGGCGCCTCCGACCGGGTGAACACCGACGGCACGAGCACCAGGCCCCGGCCCTCCAGATCCAGGCGGACGGGGCAGGCCATCTGCGAGAGGGTCAGGGTGCCCGCGCTCCACACCACCCTCGGGTGCAGGTCGCCGAGGACCGCCCCAGCCCCGTCCGCGGCCAGCCGCCGCGCCTGGTGGAAGACGTCGGCCTCCAGCACGGACCGTATCTGCGGCCAGCACGGGGCGAGAGCCGCGTCCCAGTACGCCTCGATCTCCCCGACGAGCCGCGCGATCCCGGCGGCCGGGTCGGCGTACATCGCCTCGATCCGCGCGGTCCGCAACCCGAACATGCTCAGCTCGCGGTGGATCTCGCTCACCGGCGTCGCCTCGACCACCCTGAGTTCGGCGGCGAGTTCGGCGCCCCGGGTGGGCGGCGGCGGGGTGATGAAGTCGGGGGTGTAGCCGGTGGCAGGCACCAGGTCGAAGAGCAGCCCGCGGTCCAGCCCGGCCGCGGCCACCCTCGGCACCGCCGCCTCCAGCCAGCGCCGGTGCGCCGACCGGCGGCCCGCCTGCCGGCCCGCCTCGGACCCGCCCGCCGCCTGGTAGACGCGGATGCTCGCCACCACCTCCCACAGCGGGGACACCGCGAAGCGGGTGCGTGCCACGTCGTTCGCCGAGAAGGCGAAGCGGATGCCTCTCCCCATGTCGTCTCTCCCCCGCCGCAGAAACGGACCGCCGCTCGTTCTCCGCGGCCGCCGGGGCCCGCCGGGGCCCGCCGCAGCGGCGTCGATTCGGCCCTGCCTTAATCATTGCCGTCAACCCACCCGGCCACCACACCATTCCGGTATGACCGCTCCACCACGCCAGGCCCCCCAGCCGCCCGCTTCACCGGGAGAGCCGCGCCCGGGCCCAGGCCCCGACGACCTCCACGGGCATGACGGCGTCCACGGACCCGACGGCGTCCGGGTCCGCGACGTCCTCCCCAGCCGCGCGCCCGAGGACGTACCCGAAGGCGTACCCGAGGACGCGCACGGCGTGACGCCCGGGCCGCGCCGCTTCCGGGCTGCCGCCGCACGCCACTTCGGCGGACTGCCGGGCCCGTTCTGGGTCGTCTTCAGCGGCACCGTGATCAACCGGGTCGGCACCATGGTCGTGCCGTTCCTCGTCTTCTACCTCGGCTCGCGGGGTGTCACCGCCGACCAAACGCCCTACGTGCTGGGCGCGTTGGGTGCGGGCGGGCTGGTCGGACCGGTGCTCGGGGGCTGGTTCGCGGACCGGCTCGGGCGGCGGCAGGCGATCCTCACCGGCATGGTCGCGACGCCGATCAGCCAGGCGCTGCTGTTCGCCTCCCCCGGGTTCGTGACGCTCGCCGTCGCCGCCGCGCTGCTGGGAGCCGCGGCGAACCTCCATCTGCCGGGCGTGGCCGCGGTGATCGCGGACTCGTCCGGCGCGAGCCGGCGCCGGGCGGCCTACGGGCTGTACCACTGGGCGATCAACATCGGCGCCGCCACCGCCGGCGCGCTCGGCGGGTTCCTGATCGCGCACGGGTTCTGGCTGCTGTTCGTGGTGGACGCGGTGACCTGCCTGGGATTCGCCGCGGTCGCCATGGTGGCCCTGCCGAAGGACGCGCCGCACCACGCCAACGGGCCCACCGGCTCCGGCGGTTACGGTCTGGTGCTGCGCGACCGGATGATGCTGGCGCTGGTCGTGGTGTCGGTCGCGGGCGAATGCGTCTACGCGCAGACGGAGTTCACGGTGCCGTTGGCGATCCGCGACCACGGGCTGCCCGCGAGCGTGTACGGGCTGGTCGCCGTCGTCAACGCGCTGCTGGTGGTGGTCTGCCAGCCGTTCGCCAACACATGGCTGGCCCGGCGGGACCGGCTCCGGGTGTGGGCCGCGGCGTCCGTGCTGCTCGCGGTCGGGGTGGGGCTGACCGGAACCGCACACGCGGCCGGCGGGTTCGTGGCGACGGCCGTGGTGTGGAGCGCGGGTGAGGTGTGCGCGGGCGGCATCAGCACCGCGGTCGTGGCCGACCTGGCTCCCGTCCACGCCCGGGCCCGTTACCAGGCGGCGCTCAACTGGGCGCGCGGTGTGGCCCGTTTCCTCGCGCTGGTGGCCGGCCCGGCCCTGTACGCGACCGCCGGTCCGGCCGCGCTGTGGTGGGCGGTCGCCGCGCTGGGCATGGCGGGTTCGTTCGGCGTGCTGGCACTGCGCCCCGGGATGGCCCGGGCCGAGCACCGCGCCAAGGCTTCCGCGTAGAGAGGTCGGCGACGCGGAGGAAACAGGGGCGGCCGGTCACGCCCCCCACGGCGGTCCGGCGCACACGGGGGTGCCGGACCGCCACTCCCCCGGTCCGGCGCCCGCCCGACTCCTTTTCTCCGCACGCCTCTTCGGCCCTTCCGGCGCCCTTCCCGGTGCGCGCCGGCGGCCGTTCTCACGCCGGCAGCAGCATCCCCGCGATCACCGATGCCGCGTTCGCCGCGACCGAAGCGGCGTACGGCACCGGTCCGCGCAGCCGCAGCCACCACGCCATCAACGCGCCCTCCACCAGGCACACCACGCTCTCCGCGACCGCGAACGCCGGCCAGTAGTCGTGCGACGGGACCCGGGAGAGGAACCACCACAGCAGCGGGTGCGTCACAAGGTTGACCATGACGGCCGCGACTGCCGTACGGCGGAACCGCGCGGGGGAGGCCGAGATGACCGTCACCGCGTACACCGGCACCTCGACCGCCACGGTCAGGGCGAGGGCCGGAGGATAGGACACAGCGGGATCGTGTCACGGGGGAGGGACCAGTGGCGAGCGGTTCAGTGACGGGCGGTTCGGTGACGGGCGCCGGTATCGGGAGCGCAGCCGGCATCGGAGCGGTGGCGGCGGCAGGGGCCGGAGGGGGCGGCGCCGGTGCGGCGTTCGCGGGCCTGCCGGTCGCCCGCCTGGGCGGGCGGCTGGGGCGGGCCGGGCAGATGAGGCCGATCGCCGGTTTCGCGGTGCTGATCTGCGTGACGCTGGTGCTGGCCCTGCGCCTGCCCGCCGGCACCGCCGTGGTGGGCCTGGCGTCCCTCGGCATCCTGCACAACGTGCTCGAACTCCGTTACATGGCAGGCCGGTTCGGCGGTCTTCTGAAGGGGCCGTTCCTGCGGATGCTGGCGGCGCTGATCACCGGCATCGTGCTGGTGCGGCTGCTGCCGCCCTCGACCGGCACCCGGGCCGTCGAGATCCTGCTCGCGTACGTGCTGCTCGCGGCGGCCTGCTGCTACGCGTTGCGCTCGCGGCCCCTGCGGCTGGCCGCCGCCCTGCTGGTGGTCGCGGGCGCGGCGGCGACCTCGCTCGCCTTCCCCGACTACCACTTCGTGGTGCTGACCCACCTGCACAACGTCGTCCCGCTGGTCTTCCTGTGGGAGTGGTCGCGCGAGATGCCGCGCGGCCGGACCCTGTTCCGAGCGGTGCAGTGCGGCTGGATCGTGGTGATCCCGGCGCTCGTGCTGTCGGGCGCCTTCGACGGCCTGATGGGTGCCGGCTCGGGCTGGACCACCCGGCTGTCCTCCTCCTACACCCCGCCGGCCTGGCAGCACACGGACGCCGGGCAGCGGTTCGTGACCGTCTTCGCGTTCATGGCGCTGATGCACTACCTGGTGTGGGTGTGGTTCATGCCGCGCTACGCCCCCGACGCGACCGCCGCGTTCGAACAGCGGGTGCCGGTGGTCACCGGTCGCTGGGCCTGGGCCCTGGGGATCGGCGGCACCGCCGCGCTCGCCGTGCTCTTCGTCAGCGACTACGACCAGGGCACCTCGCTCTACGCCGCGATCGCCGGCTACCACGCGTACCTGGAGTTCCCGGTGCTGCTCATGCTCGTCCTGGGCCTCGCGCCCCGGATTACCGAGGGGGAGAAGTGAAGTTGATGGTCCTTGCCGATGTGGCTCCACCCAATGACGGGGACGGGGGAAGCCACACCCTGGTGATCGTCGTGGTCGTCGTCATCCTGGTCGTCGCGATCGCCGCGCTCGTCGCCGCCTCCCGCCGCCGCAAATAGGGTGGGCCCCTGACCCTCCCGGGTGCCCCTGTCCGCCGGTTGAGGGACCACCCGCCGGTGGCCGGCTGCTCGCGCAGTTCCCCGCGCCCCCAAATACGCCCGGGCCCTCCCGGGTCAAGCACGCGGCGAGCCGCACACATCAGGGGCGCGGGGAACTGCGCGACAAGCCACCGCGGACCGCAAGGTCCCTCCACCGGCAGGACCGGGCAACCCGGGGGGTCAGGGGCGCCCCGATACTCAGGGCACCCGGATCGCCGCGGCCAGCGCACGCACCTCGCGGTCGGCGAAGCCCGGCTCCGCCGCCATCGCCCGGACCAGGTCGCGCCGCGTCTCCCGGGTGCGGCCGGCCGCGACCACCGCGCGCGCCTCGGCGAGCGCCTGCGGCAGCGTCTCGTGGTGGCGGGCCCGCGCCGCGTCCGGCTCGAACCAGCGGCTCGGCGGGAAGGAGCGGTGCAGCTTCGGCTGCTCGTTCCCGAACCAGCTCCAGGTCCGCCAGTGCATCGAGACGTTGACCACGTGACCGGCCGGCAGGGTCCGCACCCAGCGCACCGATTCCGGTGACTGCTGCCAGCGCCACTGGTGCGGGCTGCTCCTGCCCCGGATGGTGACCCCGACGTACCGCAGCTTCCGCCGGATCACCGCCCAGGGCTCCCGGCTCTCCGCGATCCACGCCGACAGCTCGCCGTGGATCGCGTCGAAGGTCGAGCCGGCGCTGACGACGTCCACCAGTGCCAACGGCCGCTTGCGACGGGCCAGTGCGTACGGTTCCAGACCCGCCTCGGCCAGGTGCGTCCGCAGCCGGTCCCGGCCGACCGGCCCCAGGGTGTGCGCACCCCGCAAGGACAGCGGCAGTCTCCGGAGCCCGCCCGGCCGGTCCGCACCCTCCAGCACGCCCGTCAGCAGGTCGTACATGGTGTCCAGCGAGCGCCCCACGAAGCACAGGTCCGCGGCGTGCGACCGCGCCAGCACCTTCCCGGTGCACTCCACCAGTTCCGGCAGGTAGCCCGGTCGCGAGCGCGCCGGGCCCTCCGCGAGCGTCCCGAGCCGGGCCGGCGCGCCGCCCCCGAAGGACGACAGCGGCCAGCGGTACGGCTGCGGCGGCCGGCCGGTGCTCCTGGTCATACCCGCCATTGCAGCACCCGGGCCCGATCCGGCGACACTCCTTTTCCCGGGGAACGGCCCCCGGAACGCGGCCGGTTGCCCACCCCCCGGCCGCACCCCGTGAGCGGCCGCCGGCCGTCCCGGCACCCTTCGGACCTCGTCGAACTTGAACGCGCGGCACGGATACGTGTTCAGTGGGCGCATGACAGCAGAACCAGCCGCACCGTTGCCCCTGATCGTGGTCATGGGGGTGTCCGGGTCGGGCAAGACGACGATCGGCGGCATGCTGGCCGCGCGGCTGGGCGTGCCGTACGCCGAGGCCGACGACTTCCACCCGGCGGCGAACATCGCCAAGATGGCGGCGGGCCGGCCGCTGGACGACGACGACCGTGCGCCCTGGCTGGACACGATAGCGGGATGGCTGGCCGGGCGGGGGGCGCGCGGCGGCGTGGTGAGCTGTTCGGCGCTGCGGCGGCGTTACCGCGACCGGCTGCGGGCCGCGGCCCCCGGGGTGGTGTTCGTGCACCTGGACGGATCGCCGGAGCTGGTCGCCGCCCGGCTCGGCGCCCGCACCGGCCACTTCATGCCGCCGGCGCTGCTGGCCTCGCAGTTCGAGGCGCTGGAACCGCTGGAGCCGGGTGAGGCGGGCATGGTCGTGCCGATCGACGGCGAGGCGGAGCGGACCGTGGAGCGGATTCTGGCCGCGCTCCCCCGCTGACCGGGGCGGGCCCGCCCCCCGACACGGTCGGGCCCGCCGGTCTCCGTGGCGCGGGCTACCAGCGCGGCACGGACGGGGTGCGCCAGGACGGGTCGGCCTTGCGCATCGCGGCGGCGTCGTCGCGGTCGCGCAGGGTGCCGTCGTCGTCCAGCCAGCGCTGGTGCAGGGCCGCGAGGGCGGCAGGGTCGAGTGTGACGCCCAGGCCGGGGCGGTCGCAGACGGCGAGCCGGCCGTCCTCGAAGACGTGCCGCTCGGTGATGACGTCCTCGGTCTGCCACGGGTAGTGCGTGTCGCAGGCGTAGTCGAGGTTGGGCACGGTCGCCGCGACGTGGGTCATCGCCGCCAGGCTGATGCCCAGGTGGGTGTTGGAGTGCATGGACAGGCCCACCCCGAAGGCACCGCAGATGGCGGCGAGTTGCTGGGTCCTGCGCAGCCCGCCCCAGTAGTGGTGATCGGAGAGCACCACCTGCACGGCGCCGCGGGTGAACGCCTCCCGGATCTCGGGGACCGTCGTCACGCACATGTTGGTGGCCAGCGGCACGTCCGTGCCGGCGGCCACCTCGGCCATCCGGTCGGTGCTGCTCGCCGGGTCCTCCAGGTACTCCAGGACGTCCGCCAGCTCGCGCGCGACCTCCAGCGAAGTCGCCACAGACCAGGCCCCGTTGGGGTCCAGCCGCAGCGGCTTGCCGGGGAACGCCTCGGCGAGCGCGCGGACCGCGGCGATCTCCTGCTCGGGCGGGAAGACGCCGCCCTTGAGCTTGAAGGAGCCGAAGCCGTAGATGTCGGCGAACCGGCGGGCCTGGGCCACGACGCCGGCCGGGTCGAGGGCGGCGCCCCAGTCGTCGGGCTCGCCGGCGCCCTGCGGGTGCTCGGCAAGCCGGTAGAAGAGGTAGGCGCTGTAGTCGACGGCGTCGCGGACCTTGCCGCCGAGCAGCGCGTGCACGGGCAGTCCGAGGGTCTTGCCGAGCGCGTCGAGGCAGGCCACCTCGAAGCCGGAGATGACCGACAGCCGGAGCTTGTCCGCGGTCTGCACGCCGCGCAGGCCGCCGAGGTCGACGGAGTCGGACACGTCACCGGGCTCACCGCAGACCCGCTCGGCGAGGGTGAACAGCCCGTTCAGGTCGCTGATCCGGTGGCCGGGCAGCGCCTTGGCCAGCGGCGCGGCCAGGTCGAGGTAGCGGCTGTCGCCGTAGGTCTCGCCGACACCGGTGGTGCCGTCGGCGGTGACCACCTCGATGATCAGACGGGGGGTGTAGGGCTGGTGGACCCCCTGGGTGTTGAGCAGCGGCGGATCGGCGATCAGGATGGGGGTCAGCCGCACCTCGGCGATGGCCGCCGAGGACGGGGTCGCCGCCCCATCCGCTGTCTGCATATATGAATCATGTTCACCCATAAGATCTGAGCGTAGGCGGGGGGCGCCCGACCGTCAATGTGCGGGTGGGGGCCGCACGCGCCGGCCGTACCACCGGGGCCCGGGAGACCTCCGGTACGGCCGGGACAGCCGGGGAACTGGACTGCATACCGACCAGTCGGTACGATCGGCGTATGAGTGCACCCGCCGATCCCCCGGGCCTGGACCTCGACCGCCTGCGCCGCCACCTGGAGCGGGAGCACCCCGGGCTGGCCCGGGGCGAGCTGCGGGCCGAGCTGCTGGAGGGCGGTCGCTCCAACCTCACCTACCGCGTCACCGACGGGACCGGGACCTGGGTGGTACGGCGGCCGCCGCTCGGCCACGTGCTGGCCACCGCGCACGACATGGGCCGCGAGCACCGGGTGATCAGCGCGCTGGCCGGCACTCCCGTCCCGGTGCCGCGGACCCTGCTGCACTGCGACGACCCGGAGGTCATCGGGGCGCCCTTCTACGTGATGGAGTTCGTGCCCGGCACCCCGTACCGCAGCGAGGACCAGCTGCGGGAGATCGGGCCCGAGCGGACCCGGGCCGCCGTGCACACCCTGGTCGACACCCTGGTGGACCTGCACGCGGTGGACCCGGCGGCCGTCGGCCTGGCCGACTTCGGACGCCCCGAGGGCTTCCTGGACCGGCAGTTGCGGCGCTGGGGCAAGCAGCTGGACGCCTCCCGCAGCCGCGACCTGCCCGGCGTGGACGAGCTGCACGCCGCCCTCGGCCGGGCGCTGCCCGCCTCCCCCACCCCCACGATCGTGCACGGCGACTACCGCCTGGACAACGTGCTGATCGACGACGGCGGCCGGCTCACCGCCGTCCTGGACTGGGAGATGTCCACCCTCGGCGACCCGCTCACCGACCTCGGGCTGCTGGTGATGTACACCGAGCAGCGCAGCAGCGACCTGCTCTCCGCGCCCACCACCGGCGGCGCCCCCGGCCACCCCACCTCCGCCGAGATCGTCGCCCGCTACGCCGAGCGCTCCGGCCGGGACGTCGCGGCGGTCGACTGGTACACCGCCTTCGCCTTCTTCAAGCTCGCCGTCATCCTGGAGGGCATCCACTACCGGTGGACCCTCGGCCAGACCGTCGGCGCCGGGTTCGACCGCATCGGGACCGTCGTCCCGGTCTTCATCGACCGCGGCCTGCGCACGCTGGGCCGGTCGGCGCCGCACACCGCGCCTCGGCAGCCTGCGGAGAACCCCACCACCCGAGACGAGGACTGAGCACCCATGGACTTCGGCTACGACACCAGGACCGAGGAACTGCGCACCAGGCTCTCGGCGTTCCTCGACCAGCACGTCCTCCCGGCGGAGCCGGTCTTCGAGGAGCAGCGCGAGCAGGCGACCGGCGACGACCGCTGGACCGCCCCGCCGATCGTCGAGCAGCTCAAGGCCGAGGCCCGGTCGCAGGGCCTGTGGAACCTCTTCCTCCCCGGGGAGCACGGCGCCGGGCTGACCAACCTCCAGTACGCCCCGCTGGCCGAACTCACCGGCCGCAGCCCGCACCTGGCCCCACCCGCCCTCAACTGCGCGGCGCCCGACACCGGCAACATGGAGGTGCTCGCCGAGTTCGGCACTCCCGCGCAGCGCAAGGAGTGGCTGGACCCGCTGCTGGCCGGCGAGATCCGCTCCGCGTTCGCGATGACCGAGCCCGACGTCGCCTCCTCCGACGCCACCAACATCGAGACCCGCATCGAGCGCGACGGGGACGCGTACGTCATCAACGGCCGCAAGTGGTTCATCTCCGGGGCGATGAACCCCAAGTGCGCGATCCTCATCGTGATGGGCAAGACCGACCCGGCGGCGGAACGGCACCGCCAGCAGAGCCAGATCCTGGTGCCCCGGGACACCCCCGGCGTCGAAGTGCGGCGCGGTATGCGGGTGTTCGGGTACGACGACGGCGACCACGGCGGGCACGCCGAGATCGTCTTCCGGGACGTGCGGGTGCCGGTCGGCAACCTGATCGGTGAGGAGGGCGGCGGATTCGCCATCGCCCAGGCCCGGTTGGGGCCGGGTCGGATCCACCACTGCATGCGGCTGATCGGCATGGCCGAGCGCGCCCTGGAGCTGATGTGCCGGCGGGCCGGGGCCCGTACCGCGTTCGGCAAGCCGCTCGCCGCGCAGGGCGTGGTGCAGGAGTGGATCGCCGAAGCGCGGGTGGAGATCGAGCAGTTGCGGCTGCTCGTGCTCAAGACGGCCTGGCTCATGGACACCGTCGGCAATCAGGGCGCCCACACCGAGATCCAGGCGATCAAGATCGCCACACCGGCCGCGGTCCAGAAGATCGTGGACCGGGCGATCCAGTTGCACGGCGCCGGAGGCGTCTCGCAGGACTTCCCGCTGGCCCAGCTCTGGGCCGCGACGAGGACGCTGCGACTGGCCGACGGCCCCGACGAGGTGCACAAGCGCTCCCTCGCGCGGCGCGAGTTGAGGAAGTACGCCTCGTCCGATTCCTGAGGCGCACGGCCGGGGCCGGAGCGGGCGACGCACAACGGCGGGGGCATCATCGGTGGTACCGGTGGCGCCCCCGCAGTCCTGCGTGGCCCGCTCCCGTGAACCCTTTTCCGGTCCGACGGCAAGTACAGGGTGCAACGCCTTCCTGCCCCTGCGACCACCCGGACCGCCCATGACCGAATCGCCGTCCCGCCCCTCCCCGGGGACCGGGCCGCCCGGCGCCGACACCGCTGCCGCTGCCGCTGCCGCGGATGGTGCGCTGATCGCGGCGTCACTCGAGGAACCCGAGTGCTTCGCCGCGCTCTTCGACCGGCACGCGCCGGCCATCCACCAGTACGCCGCCCGGCGCCTCGGCCGGGACGCCGCCGACGACATCACCGCCGAGACCTTCCTGACCGCCTTCCGGATCCGGACCCGCTACGACAGCGAACGGGCGGGTGTCCGGCCCTGGTTGTTCGGCATCGCGGCCAAGCTGATCGGCCGGCACCGGCGCGAGGAGGTCAGGGCGCTCCGGCTGCTCGCCCGTTCCGGGCACGACCCGGTGGCCGAGACCTGGACCGGCTCCGCCGACGACCGCGTCGTCGCGCAGGCCGCCTCCCGGCCCCTGGCCCGGGCGCTGGCCCGGCTCACCGAGGGGGACCGGCACGCGCTGCTGCTCGCCGCCTGGGCCGACTTCACCTACCAGGAGATCGCCGAGGCCCTGGACATCCCCGTGGGCACCGTCCGGTCCCGGCTCCACCGCGCCCGCCGCAAGATGCGTACCGCGACCGGCACGCACAGCCCGCTCAACGAATCGTTCGACCCGCACGCAGCGGAAGGTGACCTCGCATGAACGACCTGTCCCAGGTGCGCGCCCTGCGCGCCGACGCGCCAGCCCCCGACGGCGACCGGCTTGCCCCGCAACGGGCGCTGCTCCTCGCCGAGTTCCGGCAGGAGGCCGAGGACCGTACGCCGGCACGCCCCGTCCGGCGTCCTCGGGTCCCCCGGCGCCGGATCGTCCTGATGAGTGCCGCGGCCACCGCCGCGCTCGCGGTGACCGGCGGGATCGTCGTCTCCCTGCCCGACCACGACGCCCGCACCCCGACCACCGCCGGCGGCCCGCAGGTGCTGTCCGCACGGGCCTCCGCCGACACCCTCGAACTGGCCGCGGCCACCGTGCAGAAGTCGGGCGCGGCCGAGCCCGGCCCGAAGCAGTGGGTGTACGAGAAGAGCACGTCCATGGGCCAGGGCCCGAAGCAGACGGCGGAGTCGTGGACCCGCTGGGACGGCACGGGCTACGCGAACCTGCCCGGCATCGCCCCGTCCGGCAGCGCCAAGGGCTTCGACCCGAACAAGCTCCAGGTCTGGTACGGGCCCAACCAGGAGGCGAAGTGGAAGAAGGAGGGCTACGACGACCGCTCGCAGCGGCAGTTCTACGACTTCCTCGCCACGCTGCCGAGTGACCCCGACGCCATGATGAAGAAGATCCTCCAGAAGCACGCGATCGGCGACGTCCCGGGCGAGACCGCGGCGCAGCGCGACTGGCGGGAGATCGACGTGCTCTACCGCTCCGTGCTGATCCCGCCGAACGCGCAGGCCGGTCTCTTCCGGGCACTGGCGGCGGTCTCCGGCGCACGAGTGGAGACGGGCATCAAGGACCCCGCCGGGCGACCCGCGATCGGAGTGACCGTGACCTACCCCGAAGCCACCGCTTCCGGCTGGCAGGGCAAGCAGGAGCTCTTCTTCGACCCGACGACGTACGCGTACCTGGCGGAGATCGCGCGCGCCGCGCCGCCCACCGCACCCGCGAAGCCCCGCGGACGGGTGGTGGTGACCCGGAACGACGGGTCCGTGGGCACGGTCGTCACGTCCGGCACCGTCGCGATGACCACCGTCCGCGACGCCTGGGGGGTGGTGGACAGGCCGGGCGAGCGCCCCTGACGCACGGAGGCGGGGTGCCGTCCGCGGACGGCACCCCGCCTCGTCGCGGCTGCCGGACGGAACTCCCGTGCGCCGCAGGCCCGTTCAGGGCAGGACGACGACCCGGCCGACCGTCGTGCCGTCGGCCACCGACTGGACCGCCCGCGCGGCCTCCTCCATCGGGACCCTCGCGGAGACGAGGGGCTTGACCGTGCCCTCGGCGGCGAGGCGGGTGAGGCTGTCGTGGGCCGCGCGGACCGCCGCCGGGTCGTGGGTGGCGTACAGGCCCCAATGCAGCCCGAGGATCGCGTAGTTCTTGACCAGGGCGTGGTTGAGGCCCGGCGCCGGGATGGTGCCGCTGGTGAAGCCGACCACCACGATGCGGCCCTCGAAGGCCACGCACTTCGTGGACCGGGTGTAGGCGTCGCCGCCGACCGGGTCGTAGACGACGTCCGCGCCCCGCCCGCCGGTGGCCTCCTTGACCACGGCGACGAAGTCCTCGCTGCGCCGGTCCACGACCACGTCGGCGCCCGACTCGCGTGCGGCCTTGGCCTTCTCGGCCCCGCCGACCACGCCGATGACGGTGGCGCCCGCCGCCTTGCCGAGCTGGACGGCGGCGCTGCCGACACCACCGGCCGCCGCATGCACCAGGAGGGTCTCGCCGGCGCGGAGCGCGGCCCGGCGGTGCAGGCCGAACCAGCCGGTCTGGTAGCCGATGTGGAGCGCGGCGGCCTCGGCGTCGTCGAGGGCTTCAGGGGCCGGCAGCACGCCGGCGGCGGGCACCACCGCGTACTCCGCGAAGGCGCCGCCGGGCAGGGCCGCCGTGGTGATGACGCGGTCGCCGGGGCCGACGCCGGTGACCTCCGGCCCGGTCTCCGCCACCTCGCCGCACAACTCCACACCCGGGGTGAAGGGCAGCGGCGGACGGATCTGGTAGCGGCCGCGGCACAGCAGCGCGTCGGGGAAGTTGACGTTGGCGGCGCGCACCCGCAACAGCACCTCGCCGGGGCCGGGTTGCGGGGTGGGGACGTCGTCGAGGCGCATCGCCTCGCGCGGCTCGCCGGTCTCGTGGACGCGCCATGCCTTCACGGGGGGACTCCCAGGGGGTCAGGGCCGCAGCAGCGAGTGCAGCAGCAGGTCGGAGAACTCCGCGGCGACCTGCTCCGCGGTGAGCGGGCCGTCCGCGTGGTACCAGGTGCCGAGGTGGTGCACCGAGCCGAAGAAGAAGTCCACCACCAGGTCGGGGCGCGGTTCGGGCCGGAACCGGCCGTCGCGTTGCCCCTCCTCCACCAGCGCGCGGAACGTCTCGTGGTAGCGGCGGCGCTCGGCCCGGACCGCCTTCTGCTTCTCCGGGCTGAGCTGGTGCATCGAGCGGAAGAAGATCTTCGTGTCGTCGAGGTTCTGGATGCTGGTGACGACCACGTCGGCGGCGGCCTCGGCGATCCGCTCGGTGACCGGGGTCGGACGGGTGGCGATGGCGTCGAGCCGCTCGGTCTGCAGCCGCAGCACCCGGCCGTAGATCTCGTGCAGCAGGTCGTCCTTCGAACCGAAGTAGTGGTAGAGCGCGCCCTTGGTGACGCCGGCGGCCTCCACGATCTCCTGGACGGAGGTGCGGTCGTAGCCGTGCTCGGCGAACAGCCGGGTGGCCTCGGCGAGCAGCCGCTCGGGCACCGCACCCGTCGTACCGGAACCCGACGCGCCCGAACCCGTCGCGGCGCCCGGTTCCGTACCGCCGCCGGCGCTGCCGCCGCTCGTCGCCCTGCGTGCCATCGCTGCCCTCTCCTCGTGCCGTGTGGTCGGCCGGCCGGCATTCCGACCGGTACGGACCCTATCCGGCCGCCGTTTTCAGTTCGCGGCGCAGGATCTTCCCGGTGGCGGTCTTGGGCAGCTCGACCAGCACCTCCACCTGCCGCGGGTACTTGAACGCCGCCAGCCGCTCCTTGCAGTACGCGATCAGCTCGGCCGGTTCGACGGCGACGCCGGGCCGCAGGCTGACGTACGCCTTGACGCTCTCGCCGCGGTAGGCGTCGGGTACGCCGACGACCGCCGCCTCGCGGACGGCGGGGTGGGTGTAGAGGACGTCCTCGACCTCGCGCGGCCACACCTTGAAGCCGGACGCGCTGATCATGTCCTTCTTGCGGTCGACGACGTAGAGCCAGCCGTCCTCGTCCATGAAGCCGATGTCCCCGGTGAGCAGTTCACCGCCGGGCAGGGCCGCCGCGGACTCCTCGGGCTTGTTCCAGTACCCGGGCACGACCATCGGCCCGGTCACCGCGATCTCGCCGGACTGCCCGAACGGCACCTCGGCGCCGTCGTCGTCGAGGATGCGGACCATGGTGCCGGGGCCGGGCACGCCGACCGCGAGGGTCCCCGACTCCGGGTCGACCGGCGCCTCCAGTCCCGGCGGGACACTCGCGCACGGCGCCGTGCACTCCGTCAGGCCGTACCCGTTGGCGAGGTAGAGGCCGCCGGAGCGGGCCCGGAAGGACTCCACGACGGCGGGCGGCAGCGGGGCGCCGCCGGAGGAGATCAGCCGGAAGGAGGCGAAATCCTCCGGGCCGGCGTCCGGCCGGGCCAGCAGTGCCATGAAGGCGGTCGACGGTCCGACGGTGTAGGTCGGCCGGTACTCGCGGAACGCGTCGAGCACCACGCCGGGCTCGAAACGGTACGCGAGCGCCACGGTGTGGCCGCCGGCCAGCGCGGCGGCGAGCTGGCAGACCATGCCGGTGATGTGGAAGAGCGGCGCGAGCGCGAACACCACGGCGTCCTCGGGCAGGCCCTGGACGCGGACCTGCCGGTGGGCGTTGAAGGAGATGTTGCCGTGTGTGTTGAGGGCGCCCTTGGGGCGGCCGCTGGTGCCGGAGGTGTAGCTGACCAGTGCGGTGTCGCCGGCCGCGGGCAGGTCCGCGCCGGAGCGCGCGGGGCGCGGCCCGGCGCAGGCGCGGGCGGCGGCCCGGCGCAGGCGCGGGCGGCGGCCAGCACGTCCGTCGCGACGCCGTCACGTGGACCGTCGTCGCCCGGGCCGCCCTCGGCGGGCAGCCGCTCGGCGGTGAGTACCCGTGGGTCGTCGCGGGTCTGGAGGTCGTACTCGGAGGCGGTCAGCGCGATCCGCACCGGCGAGCCGGCGACGGTCTGCCCTACGTAGTCCCGCCAGGCGGTCCGCGAGCACAGGATCGCGGCGGCGCCGGCGTCGCCGAGAATGTGGGCGAGTTCCTGCTGCTTGTACATCGGGTTGACCGGGATGACCGAGCCGCCGGCCTTCCACGCCGCGAGCAGCCCGACCGCGAACTGCGGCACGTTCTGGAGCATGATCGCGAGCCGGTCGCCGCGGGCGAACCCCTGCTCTTCGAGGTGGCGGGCGAGCCCGTCGGAGAGGGCGTCGAGCTCGCCGTACGCGAGCGTGCCGTCGAAGTAGCGCAGCGCCGGGTGGTCGGGGACGCGCCCGGCGACGTCGAGGAAGCTGTGCAGCACGGACGGCGGGTGCTCGGTGAAGGCGCGCTGCTCGTCGGTGAAGTGCTGGAGCCAGGGCTGGTCGGCGTAGCTCGTCATGCCCGTCCGCCCTCCTTGCGCGCCGCGAGCTGCTCCTCGTACTGGCGCTGGACCTTGTTCATGCCGCGGAGCCAGCGTTCGGGTTCCGCGGCGCGGGCGGCGTAGTACCCGGCGGCCTGCGGGTGCGGCAGGATCAGGAAGCGCTCGGCCGCGATGCCGTCGAGCACCGCGTCGGCGACGTCCTCCGGCTCGATCGCGTCCGGTGCGAGCACCAGGTCCCCGGCGGTGCCGCTGGCCGCGAGCATCGCGGTGCGCACGCCCTGCGGGCAGACGGCGTGCACGTGGATCCCGCGGTGCCGGTAGGTGAGGGACATCCACTCGGCGAAGGCGAGCGCGCCGTGCTTGGTCACGGAGTACGGCGCGGCACCGATCATCGTCAGCAGCCCGGCGGCGGACACGGTGGACACGAAGCGGCCCGCCCCGCGGTCCAGCCACTCCGGGAGCAGGGCGCGGGCGGCGCGGACGTGGCTCATCACATTGACGTCCCAGGCCAGTTCCCACGCGGCGTCGTCGGCCTCGGGCCCTCCTCCGGTGCCCACACCCGCGTTGGCGCAGAACACGTCGATACTGCCGCCGAGCGCGGTCCGGGCGGCGGGCACCACGTCGGAGGCGTCGCCCGGCACGGCCACGGCGTCGATCTCGGCGGCGGTCCTGCGGGCGGCGTCGGCATCGAGGTCGTTGACGGCCACCCGGGCGCCCTCGGCCGCGAATCGGCGGGCCAGCGCGGCGCCGATACCGCCTCCGGCCCCGGTGACGACCACCCGGGCGTCGCGCAGCGCTTCCACGACCACGACGTGTCTCCTTCGACTCGACGGTACGACTCTCGCATACTAAGCGGTCGGTCATCCCCGCGGAAGGGCCGGACCCCGGCCCGGGGCACTGCGGGGGGCGCGGCCGCGGGCAGCCCGAAGCCCGGCACCGTCGCATGCGGCGGGGCCGGGCCCGGGATCGTGGCGACGCGGTGGCGACGCGGTTTCAGCGGTGCGAGGGGAACTCCACCACCTGCTGGTAGGTCGGACGGTTCTGCCAGCTGATCCGGTCGTCCGTGATGCCGCCGAGCGGCCGCTGCACGATCGAGTCGGCGCACCACTGGTCACCGGCCGCGCAACCGCCGTCGTCCCCGGGGTAGACGGTGCTCGCCGGGGTGGCGGCCGCCTGCTTCAGGGTCGACAGCAGCATGTCCCGGCAGGCCGCGAGCCGGCCGCCGCCGCAGTAGGTGTGCGCGAGCGGGCCCTGCACGTTCTGGCCGAGCACCTTGCGCAGGTCCTTGTCGGCGTACGACCACCAGCCGTACTGGAACGAGCTGCCCGCGTGCGAGCCGGTCGGGCCGTGCCCGGCCGACGGCGACTCGTCGATGGTGAGGTTGGCGGCCAGCGCGTTGTACAGGTCGGTGCCGAGCCCGGGCTCGAACTCGCCCTGGACCAGCAGCGGCCACCACGCGTCCATGGTCCGTACCGCGTCCGCGTTCGCGTACGTGTGCGAACCCGGCGAGGTCTCCGTCCGCTTGGTGCCCGCCGCGGCCCACGCCGTCAACTGCTGGACGGCGGTGGCTTCCTGGGGATCGGCCACGGGTGCGCTGTCGATCACCTGGAGCAGGTCGGGCAGCACGTCCTCACCGCGCAGATCGGTCAGCGACGCGTCCGACATCGCCTTCACCAGCGACGCCCTCGTCACCCCGCCCGCCTGCACCAGCGCCTTCACCCGGTCGTTGAGCAGGTCGGCCCGGTGCACCGAGCCGTTGCCGAAGGTCGCCGACGTGTAGCCGGGGGCCTGCTTGTTGTTCCAGCTGATGTAGTAGTCCTGGTCGACGGACTGCGGATGCTGCGAAGGGGGCGTGTAGTCGGCCGTGTTGTGCGTCGGGTCCCAGCCCTGCCAGTCGTACGCACCGGTCCCCCACACGGGGAACGACGCGTCCACGCCGGCGGCACGCACCGGGTTGGTGCCGCTGTTGTAGTACGCGGTCTGCCGGGAGTCCGCGTAGAACCAGTTGAAGGTGTAGTTGATGTCCTGCGCCGCCTTCTGGAACGACGCCGCGTCGTGCACGAACCCCGGATCGTTCAGCTCCTGGAAGCCGATGATCGAGTCCGCCTCGTGCATGTACGAACTGCGCAACTGCGTGTAGGCGACCGGTTTTCCGCCGATCGTGGCGCGGTAGATCACCGGTCCGTAGGCCGTGCGCCACACCTGCATCCGGTATGACCCGGCAGGCGTGGAGTCCGCGAGCGTCGGCGTCCAGGAGTTGGTGCGCTCCAGTTTCTCCATCGCCACGCACTGGCCGTGCAGGAGGTAGTGGGTGTCGTCCTGGCAGAGCTGCACCGCGTAGGTGTCGGTCACGTCCTGCGAGGCGGACGTGGCGCTCCACGCGTAGTCCTGGCCGCGGCCGAGCTCCACGTACATCCCCAGCCCCGCGAACGACGCGCCGCGCGCGCTGATCCCGGGCCCCTGCAGTTCCTGCAGCATCAGCAACTGCGGGGCGAAGTAGCCGGTCTGCGGCCCGAACACGGCGACCGGATGGCCGCTGGCGGTGTGCGCGCCGCTCACCACCAGCGCGTTGGACATACCCTTGCGCGGGTCCGAGAAGAGGTTCGACGGCAGCACCCCGGGGCTCTTCGTGGTGCTCTGCGTCGCCCCGCCGGTCGCGTCGTAGACCAGCGGCTCCGGCACCACCGAACCCGGGTCCGGCAGCGCCTCGCCCTGCGCGTTCGCCGGCTTGCCCGCGTACGGGAACGAACTGCCGTCGTGCACGGTCGAGGTGGCCTCGGGATCGTCCCGCTCCCGGAAGGACTCCCAGACGTTCGTGCCGTCCTGGACGCCGTACTTCTGCTGCGCCGCCGCCAGCGACAGCGCCGACTGCACCTCTCCCCCGCCGCCGGTGCCGAACAGCGCGCCCACCACGGAGGCGAGCGCGATCAGGTCGGTCATCTTGAACGGCTCGATGGTCCCGGCGTTGGTGATCGGGTCGACATGCCCGGTCAGGTCGTACTCCCCGGGGAAGGTCCGGCTGCTCTTCGCCGAGGTGATGTAGGCGTTGATGCCGTCGATGTAGTCCTGCGCGTCGGCCAGTGCCTGCTGCCCGCGCGCACCGCTGTTGTTGCTCAGCCAGTCGACCTGCGCCTGCAGGTCGTCCTCGGTGTACGGGGCCTGCTGCCAGAACTCCTGCTCCAGGCCGCGGTTGGCGGCCGCGCCCCCGGCGAACGACGACAACTCCCCCCGCCCGACGTGCCGGAAGAGGTCCATGAGCCACAACCGGTCCTGTGCGGCGGCGTACCCCGCGCCGAACTCGGTGCCGTCCCTGGTCGTGCCCTTGATGTGCGGCACCCCGGTCGCCTTGTCCCGGGTGATCGTGACGTCGGAGCGCGGGCTGATCACGGAGGCGACCTGGTTGGCGGGCACTCCGAAGGAGGACGAGTTGAAGAACTTGCTCAACGTCGCGTCCGTCAGGCCCTGGTAGCCCGTCGCGAGCGAGGAGTACGGTCCGAGCTGGTCCATCGTGTGCGCGGGGCGCGTCCCGAGCACCTTGTTGGCGAGGATGTCGGCGAGGGTGGCGTTGCCGTTCTCGCCGGGCGGCAGGATGTCCGAGCACTGCCCCCCGCAGTAGTCGGTACTGCTGTCGGCGGCGTGCGCCGCCATGGCGCCCGGCGCCATCAGCGTGGCGCCGAGCGCCAGCAGCGCGGCGGCCGCCGCGGTTCTCAGGATGCCGATCCGCCTGCCGATCCGCGTGCCGATCCGTTGTGGGGTCCGTAGCGGCATGTCTGCTCCTTCCGGATACCGGTGCGCGGAGGTTACCGCCGGTATACCTTCCCCGGAAGATGAACATACGTCAGCTTTTCAGATTCTCCGCCGTCCCACGTGGCCGAACCGGATCATAGGCACCCACATCCCCGCGGACCCCGCGCTTCCCCCGGGCATCTTCCGGGACACGTCACCGCACAGGGCCGCACCGCGCCGACGGTGCCCGCCTCACCCCGTGGCCCATCTCCCGCCGTGGCCCATCTCCCGCCGCGACCCGCCTCACCCCGCGACCCGCCTCACCCCGCGGCCTGCCGCAGCACGAACACACCCCAGCCCAGGTACCTGCGCTGGAACTCCAGGTGCGTCCGCCGGCCGTGCGCCAGGAACTCCCGCATGTCCGCCGCGTCCCGATGGTCCGCCGGCACCGCCCGCAGCCAGTCGGAGACGGCGAACCACTGCTCCGCCACGTACCGGTCCCAGCTGTCCCCGTCCGCGAGCACCATCTCGACCAGTTCCATACCGGCCGCTTCGAACCGGTCCAGCGTGCCCACCAGGGAGGTGAAGTCCTCCGGGCCGAACCCCAGTGCCTCGTACGCCTCCTCCGGGGCCGGTTCGGTCCAGTACGGTTCGCCGATCAGCATGAGGCCGCCCGGCCGCATCGCCGGGCGCAGCAGATCGATCGTCCCGGCCAGCCCGTCGCCGATCCAGGTCGCCCCCACGCACGACACGACGTCGAACGCCCCGGGCTCGGCCCGATAGGCGCCCGCGTCGCCCCGCTCGAAGCCGAGTTGCTCGGCCACGCCCAACTCCGCCGCCCGCAGCCGGGCGGCGGTCAGGAACACCTCGCTCAGGTCGACACCGACACCGCCGACACCCCAGCGCTGCGCCCAGCGGGCGAGCAACTCCCCCTTCCCGCACGCCAGATCGAGGAGCCGCTGCCCCTCCTCCAGCCGGCAGATCTCCCCCAGGAGCATCAACTTCGCGTCGGTGATCGGGTTGAGAATGCGGTGCCCGGACTCGGCGATCTCGTGATGGCGCAGGCTCATGCGGCTCCTCGGCCTCGCAGGTCCCCTCGACGGGGATGGAACCCGCGCATCGTGCCTGATCCGGGAGCCGCCGTGCCACTCGAATTCCGCTGGGGCCGCGGGTGCGGAGCAAGCGATGGCCGGAGACGCGGACCGGTCAACCGCTCACCGGGTGAACCAGCCGTCCATCCGCCCCCGGGCCAGCACCGGTCCACCGACCGCGGCCAGCACCGCCCGCGGCTTCGCCGACGCCAACCGGGCGCCGCCTTCCGCCGAGGTGAGCCCGGCGGACAGTGCGAAGACCTGGAACACGTACCGGTGCGGACCGTGCCCCTTGAGCGGTGCCGGTCCCTGGTAGCCGCGCCCCCATCCCGCACGGAGCACCTGGACCCCGTCTCCCGGACGCTCCGCACCGAGCGCGCCCGCGGGTACCTCCGTCACCTCGGGGGCGATCAGGGCCAGGCAGTGGACGAACGGCGCCGAGGTGGGCGAGTCCGCGTCCTCCATCACCAGCAGGAACTGGGCCGTGGCCGCGGGCGCGTCGGCCCACGCGAGCGCGGGTGAGGTGTTCGTGCCGCCGCCCAGCCGGTGGGCGTGGACCGCCGGCACCTCACCCCCGTCCGTGAAGTCGGCGCTGCTCAGTTCCAGCGTCTCCGGTCCGGCCAGCGCGGCGGCGTTCCAGGCCAGCCGCGCCTGCCCGACGCGCTTGTTCCTCAGCAGGGTTCCCAATAAGGCCACGGTGATCCTCTGTTCGGCGGACGGTGTGCCCTCGCTCCCCGGACGGCTCAGCCTACGAAGCAGCCGGTAACCGGGCGGTATCGCGGGCGGCCCCGCCGCTCACCCCGTGCCCACCCGGAGCCGAGGCGCACGCCGAACGCCTCCCGCCCGCCGGGCCCACCCGCTACGCCCCCGCGATCCGCACCAGGCTCCGCGCGGTCGCCAGCACCGCCTCCTCGTTCGGCCTCGGCCGCCAGCCGAGCACCCGGCGCGCCTTCTCGCTGCTCGTGTGCCGGATCACGTCGAGGTTCGTGACCCCGCCCTCGACCCGCGAACGGTCCGGCAGTTCGCGGGTCGGTACGCGTGCCCCGTCCTCGCCCATCCGCTCCTTCAGCAGCACCGCGATCTCGTGGAAGGACATCACGTCGCCGGCCGCCGCCACGAAGCGCTCCCCTGCCGCGGCCGGGCTGGTCATGGCCAGCAGGTGCAGGTCGGCCACGTCGCGCACGTCCACCACCGCGAAGTGCATCCGCGGCACCCCCGGCATCGCCCCGTCGAGCAGCTGCCGGACGAGCGCGATCGAGGCGGAGTAGTCCGGTCCGAGCACCGGCCCGAAGACGCCGACCGGGTTGACCACCGTGAGTTCCGTGCCACTGCCCTCACCCGCGGCGAACTCCCAGGCGGCACGTTCCGCGAGGGTCTTGGACTTCACGTAGGCGTTCATGCCCGGACCGTCGACGTCGGTCCAGGTCTCCTCGGTGAACGGCTTGTCGCTCTGCGGGTGGCCGTAGCCGACCGCGCCGAAGGACGAGGTGAGCACCACCCGCCGCACGCCCGCCGCCCGGGCGGCCCGCAGCACGCGCAGGGCGCCGTCCCGCGCGGGCACGATCAGGTCGTCCTCGTGCTCGGGTTCCCCCGGCGGGAAGGGCGAGGCGACGTGCAGGACGTACGCACATCCCGCGAGCGCCTCGGCCCAGCCGTCGTCCGCGCCGAGGTCGGCGACCGCGAAGGTCAGGTCGTCCCCGGTGTCCGCCGCCCCCTCCGGCCGGCCCGCCCTCACCATCGCGCGCACGTCGGGTTCGCGGGCCGGGGAGCGCACCGTGGTCCGTACCCGGTAGCCCTCCTCCAGCAGGCGCACGATGCAGTGCGCACCGACGAATCCCGAGCCGCCGGTGACAAGTACCAGTTCGCCGCTCATGTGCTGCGCTCCCGTCTCGGCCGCGGTCCGGCCGGTCGTCGTTCCGCTGCCGATGATGCGGCGGCCCGTCACGCGCGGTAAGACCCTGCCGACACTGGTACCCGCGGGGACAGGATGCGCCGCGAGCACCGCCGTACGCTGGGAGGCATGGCTACGGCGAGTGAACTCGGCGCGTACCTGCGGGTGCGCCGCGAACGGCTGCGGCCCGAGGACGTGGGCCTGCCCGCGGGGACCCGGCGCCGCGTTCCGGGGCTGCGGCGCGAGGAGGTCGCGCTGCTGGCCGGGATCAGCGTGGAGTACTACCTGCGGCTGGAGCAGGGCCGCGACCAGCACCCTTCGGACCAGGTGCTCGACAGCCTCGCCCGCGCGCTGCACCTGGAACCCGACGCGCAGACGTATCTGCGCACGCTCGCCCGGCCGCGACGGCCCGCGGCCCGGCAGACCGCCGCGCGACCGGAGCGGGTCAGCCCGGGCATCCGGTCGCTGATCGACACCTGGCCCACCACGCCCGCGCTGGTGGCCGGCCGCTCCCTCACGACGCTGGCCGCGAACCCGGTCGCCGTCGCGCTCAGTCCGTACTTCGCGCCGGGTGTGAACACGCTGCGTGCCGCTTTCCTGGAACCGGAGATGCGGGAGTTCTACCGCGACTGGGACGCGATGACCGCGAAGACCGTCGCCTACCTGCGCTCGGTGGTCGCGGGGGTCGACGACCCGCGGCTGCTGGAGCTGATCGGCGAGCTGAGCCTGCACAGCGAGCGGTTCCGCACGCTGTGGGCCCGGCAGGACGTGCGGCTCAAGACCAGCGGGGTCACCCTGCTGCGGCACCCGCAGGTCGGCGATCTCGACCTGTCCTACGAGAAGCTGACGCTGCCGGGCGCATCCGGACAGGTGCTGATCACGTACCACGCCCGGCCGGGGACGGACTCGTACGAACGGCTGCAGTTGCTGGCGCATCTCGCGGAGCGGCCTGAGCCGGGGGAGGGCCCGGCGCCGGGGGAACGCCCGGAACGGGCCGCGCCGGAGTCGGCGGGAGGGCCGCGACCGGCGGCTCGGCCCTGACGCTCGGTGCGGGGCCGGCCGCGAGCGCCTCGGCCGTGGCGCGATCCGCGGGCAGGAACGCCTCCAGCTTCAGCTCCGCGATCGTCACGTCCGCCGCCGTCGCGAACACCGCGACCGTGGTCATCAGGCGCAGCAGTCCCCGGCTCGCCGTCTCCAGCTCCATCGGCACCGCGAAGCCCAGCAGGTTCGCGTCACCGGGCGCGGGTTCGGGGACATAGCGCGCGAGTTCGTCGTGCAGGGCGGCCAAGCGTACGTCCGGGCTGCGGCGCTGCTCCTCCCGCAACGCCTCGATGACGTGCCTGGCCCACTGCCCGAAGTTGCGGATGCGCGGCGCGAGACCGGCGGGGTGCAGGGCGAGCCGCAGGATGTTGGCCCGCGGGCCGAGCAGCGCGGGGTCGGCCCCCTCCGTCATCACACCGAAGGCGTCGTTCGCACCGATCACCGTGCCGTGGCGGTCCACGACGATCGCCGGGTACGGCAGGTGCCCGGCCAGCACGTGGTCCAGCGCTTCGAGCGCGGGGGCGAGCGCCGGGTCGTCGAGACCGCGTTCGGGGTGGACGGGCGCGTAACCGGCGGCGAGCAGCAGCCCGTTGCGCTCGCGCAGCGGAAGCGCGAGGGAGTCCGCCAACCGGGCCACCAGCGCTCGGCCCGGCGTCGAGCGGCCGTTCTCGATGAAGCTGATGTGGCGTTGCGTGGTGCCCGCACGCGAGGCCAGTTCGAGCTGGCTGAGGTGCCGCCGGTTGCGGCTGGCGCGCAGCGCCTCGGGAAAGTCCACGTCCTCGTTCTAGCCGCTCAGGCCGCGACCCGGCCATTCCCTGCCGGGAATTGAGGGCATTCACCGGGTCGCGCAGGCTCGGCCGTATGACGCATGCGCTTCCCTCCGCCTCCCCTGCTCCTTCCGCTCCGTCCGCTCCTTCCGTTCCGGTGGGCGACGTCGCCCCGGGACCGAGCGCCCACCGCGGTGCGGCCCTCCCACCGGCCGTCGACCCGGCAGGGCACGACGACGCCCTGCGGCTCGGCGTCTTCGTCCCCACCCCGCTGGCGCAGTGGGCCCCGGGCGACGGCCCGCGGGACGTCGTCGACTTCGGGGTGCGCGCCGAGCGGACCGGCTTCGACTCCCTGTGGGTGACCGACTCGCTGCTGACCCCGCGCATCGAGGCCCTGACGGCACTGACCGCCCTCGCATCGGCCACCGAACGGGTGACGCTCGGCACCGGCACGCTCCTGCCGGCCCTCCGCCCGCCGGTGACCGCCGCCCAGACCATCGCCTCGGTCGACCAGCTGTCCGGCGGCCGGCTGGTCCTCGCGGTCGGCGCAGGCTTCCCCGGCTCCTTCGGCGCACCGGTCTACGCGATGGCCGGCACCCCCTGGCCGAGGCGCTTCACCCGGCTGGACGAGACGGTGACGCTGTGGCGCCGGCTGTGGACCGGCGAGGGGCCGGTCTCCTTCCACGGCGAGGTGCTGCACTTCGACGACATCGCCCCCGCCACTCCCGCGTTCCGCCCGCAGGGCCCGCCGATCTGGCTCGGCGGCGCCACGCCCGCCGCCCACGCCCGCGCCGGCCGCCTGTACGACGGCTGGCTGCCCTACCCGCCCGACCCGGCCGACTACGGCACCGGCCTGGCCTCGATCCGCTCCTCGGCCGCCGCCGCGGGCCGTTCCGACGCCGCCTTCGCCCCCGCGCTGTTCGTGAACGTCCTGCTGACGAACGCGGCGGACGGCGGGCGGACGGAGCTCGACGCGTACGCCCGCGCCACCTACGGCCGCCCGGTGGAGGAGATGGAGCGGATCCAGGCGAACGCCGCCGGGACGCCCGAGGCGGTCGTCGAGAAGCTCGGCCGCTATGTCGACGCGGGCGCGCGGCACCTGGTCTTCCGGATCGCCGCACCGGACATCGCGGGCCAGCGCGCGCAGCTCGACGGGCTGGCGGGGCTGCGGGCGCTGCTCGACAAGCCGGCGGAGCTGCGGGCACGCCTCGACAAGCCGGCGGCGACCCGGGCACGTTGACATGCCGGTGGACCGGAATCATGCTGAGCAAGCGCTTGGACACCAGCTACTCAGCCCAGGAGGCTCCCCACCATGCCGCAGCCCCGCGTCTTCGCGTCGCTCGACGAACTCCGTGCCGCCGTCGGTGAGCAGCTCGGCTGGACCGACTGGCTGGAGATCGAGCAGAAGCGGATCGACCAGTTCGCCGAGGCGACCGGGGACCACCAGTGGATCCACGTCGACCCCGAGCGTGCGGCCCAGGGCCCCTTCGGCACCACCATCGCCCACGGCTTCCTCACGCTTTCCCTGATCCCGTCGCTGACCCCCCGGCTGTTCTCCGTCGAAGGGGTCCGGATGGGCGTCAACTACGGCGTCAACAAGGTCCGCTTCCCCGCTCCCGTGCCGGTGGGCTCGCGGCTGCGGGCGACCGCGCGGATCGCGGAGGTGTCGGAGGCAGGCGGCGGCGTCCAGCTCGTGACCCAGGTGACGATCGAGCGCGAGGGCGGCGAGAAGCCGGTGTGCGTGGCCGAGACGGTGGCGCGCTTCTACCTCTAGCGAGCGGCAAGCGCCCACCGGGGAGGCCGGAGCCTCCGGACTTGGGGTACCCGGTGGATCGTCGGGGCGGCCGGCCGATTTCGGCCGGCCGCCCCGACGATCAGCCGTTCTGCCGGACCATCCGCAGGACGAGGTCGGCGTAGAGCGCGCCGACCTCCTCCGGCGTGCGGCGGCCGCTCGGGCTGAACCAGCGGGCCACGTCGATGCACAGCGACAGCACCGCGAGGGTGGTCCCGGAGACATCCGGCACGTCGAACTCGCCGTCCGTCACGCCGTCCTTGATGATCGTGCGGATCGCGTCCTCGCTGCGCCGTCGCAGCACGACGATCTCGCGGTAGTGCTCGGGGGCGAGCGCGCCGAGCTCGTACTGCACGATGCGGCCGGTGGTGTGGTGCTCGGCGTGCCAGCGGACGAAGACGCGCACCGCCGCCGCCAGGCGCTCCGCCGCGGTGCCGCCGGCGTCGCGGGCCTCCTCCAGCATGGCCAGCGAACGATGGTGCCCGACCTTGCTGATCTGGTAGAGCAGCTCTTCCTTGGTCTTGTAGTGGATGTAGAGCGCGGCCGGGCTCATCCCGGCCCGGCCGGCGATGTCCCGGGTGGTGGTGGCGTGGTAGCCGCGCTCCGCGAACGCCTCGACCGCGGCGATCACCAGCCGCCTCGCGGCGTCGGGGGTGATGTCACCCCACGCCTCGCCGGTTGCCGCCTCCGCAGTCATCGCACGCTCCTCACACCCGTCACACCCACTTGGTCGACAGGGCCACACCCTACCGTCCTGGGTGAGCAAGCGCTTAGGCGAGCGAGCCGGCCGGGGATGCGAGGGCGCGAGGAACCGGATCCAGCCAGGTCAACCCGTGACACGGGACGGGACCCCCCGGGCATGCGGGCCGACGCGAGGCTGACACGGGGCCGGCAAGGGCCGGCTCTCCCCGCGGGGCGGGGCTAGAAGGCGGAGACGCCCGTCAGCGCTCTCCCGATGAGCAGCTTGTGTATCTGGCTGGTGCCTTCGTACAGCGTCATCACCCGCGCGTCGCGCAGCAGCTTGCCCGCCGGGAACTCGTCGATGTAGCCGTACCCGCCGAAGACCTGGAGGGCGTTGTTGGCGCAGCGCACCGCGGCCTCGCTGGCGAAGAGCTTGGCGACGGAGGACTCGGTGGCGAAGGGCTGTCCGCGGTCGATGAGGTCGGCCACCCGCCAGGTGAGCAGGCGGGCCGCATCGACGTCGACGGCGATGTCGGCGAGCATCTCCTGGACCAGCTGGTGCCTCGCGATCGGCGCCCCGAACTGCTCGCGCTGGCCGGCGTATTCGGTGGCCGCCTCCAGGCAGGCCTGCGCGATGCCGACGCAGCCCGCGGCGACCGACATCCGGCCCTTGGCGAGGGCGGACATCGCGACGGAGAAGCCCTTGCCCTCGGGCCCGAGCATGGCGTCCGCCGGGACCCGTACCGCGTCCAGGATCAGCTCGGCGGTCGCCTGACCGCGCAGGCCGAGCTTGCCGTGCACCTCGCGCCGCGTCAGCCCGGGGGTGTCGAGCGGGACGAGGAAGGCGCTCACCCCGCGATGCCCCTCGCCGCCGGTGCGGGCGAAGAGCAGCACCACGTCGGCCCAGGTGCCGTTGGTGATGAACATCTTGCTGCCGGTGATCACGTACGCGTCGCCGTCCCGCACCGCGCGTGTGGTGAGGTTGGCGGCATCGGACCCGGTCCCCGGTTCGGTGAGGCCGAAGCAGCCGAGCGCCTCGCCGGAGGTGAGCCGGGGCAGCCACGCCCGCTTCTGCCGGTCGCTGCCCCAATGCGCGATCGACTTGGCGACAAGGCCGAGCGAGACCGACACGATGCCGCGCACCGCCGAGTCCCCGCGCCCCAACTCCTCGGTCACCAGGCAGTAGGCGAGGTGGTCGCCGCCCGAGCCGCCGTACTCCTCGCCGAGGGTCAGACCGAGGAACCCGAGCGTGCCGAGCTTCTTCACGATGCCGCGGTCCACGCTCTCGGCCCGGTCCCACTCGGCGGCGTGCGGGGCGACCTCGCGGTCGACGAACTCCCTGGCCAGCGCCTTGACGGCAGCCTGCTCCTCGGACAACTCAAGGTCCACTGCGGTCACCCGGCCCTTCCGACTCATAAACTACCGGCGCTAGTTTTCTGCCGGAAGCCTCTACTATGTGCCGCATGGCCCGCCCCCGCAAGCCCCTGCTCAGCCGCGACCGCATCGTCACCGCCGCCCTCGCCCTCATCGACGAGGAAGGCCTGAACGCGCTGTCCACCCGGCGGCTCGCCGCACAACTCGGGGTCAGCGGACCGTCCCTCTACAACCACTTCGCCACCAAGGAGGCGATCCTCGACGCCGCCGCCGACACGGTCATCGCCCAGGTCGACCTGTCGATGTTCGCGCCCGCGCCGGACGGCGGGCCGGACTGGCGTGCCGCCCTCCTCGCCTGGGGCCGCTCCTACCGCGCGGCCCTGACCGAACACCCGCACATCGTGCCCTTCCTCGCCACCGGCCCCGGTTTGCGGCCCGCCGGGCTGCGGATGGCGGACGCGGTCTTCGGCGGCATGGTCGCGGCGGGCTGGCCGGCGGCCCAGGCGACCCGGATCGGCGCACTGATGCGCTATTTCGTCACCGGCTCCGCGCTCGGCTCCTTCGCGGGCGGCTTCGTCGGCGACCCCGAGGCGTACGACCCGGCCGACTACCCGCACCTGGGCCAGGCCCACCTGCTGGCCGGCCACCGCGAACAGGTCGACGAGGGCGCCTTCGAGACCGGCCTGCGCGCGCTCATCGACGGACTGGCCCTCCAGTTCCGCTGAGCCCATCGGCTCCTCGATGGCAGGATGACGCCATGCCCGCTCTCGACGAAACCGGCGACCCCGGCGACGACGGCCTCGTCCAGGTCAACTACCGCAAGTACGACGGCTCCCTGCACTGGAACCTGCGGATGCGCAGGCTCGGCGCGGACGAACACGGGATCTGGCTCGGCCTTCCCGCGGACAGCCGGATACGCAAGGGCCTCGGTCCGGACAGGGAACTGGCCGAAGCCCACGTCATCCTCTTCCCGCGCGACGCCTGGTGGACCGCCGCCTTCAACGCCGCCCCGCGCAGGACCGAGCTCTACTGCGACATCACCACCCCGCCGCAATGGCCCTCGCCCGCCGAGGTGACCATGGTCGACCTCGACCTCGACGTCCTGCGGCGGCGCGGCGCCGAACTCCCGATCCTCGTCGACGAGGACGAGTTCGCGGAGCACCAACTGGCCTACCGCTACCCGCCCGACGTCATCCGCTCCGCCGAGCGGTCCGCCGCCTGGCTGATGACCGCGGTCGCCGAACGAACCGGTCCCTTCAGCGGCGCCCACCAGCCGTGGCTGGCCCAGGTCAGCTGACCGCGGTCCGGCTCCGCCCGCTCAGAACACCACCAGCGCCCGGCCGCCGCGCCCGGCGGTCATCGCCTCGAAGGCGTCCGGTATCCCGTCGAGATCGATACGGTCGGTGACCAGCGCGGAAAGGTCGAGCCGCCCTTCGCGTGCGTGCCCGGCGAGGACGGGGAGATCCTTCGCCGGGTCGCAGTTGCCGTACACGCAACCTGACAACGTACGACCGAAGTAGAAGAGTTCCAGCGCCGAGAAAGTCACCTGCTGGTCCTGCCCGCCGATCCCGACCACCGCGGTACGGCCGCCGCGGCGGGTGGACGACCACGCGGTGCGGATCGTCTCGGCGCGGCCCACGCACTCGACCGCCGCGTCGGCGCCGTGGCCACCGGTGAGCTTGCGTACCCGCTTGGCGGTGTCCTCCCCCGCCACCACGAAGTCCGTGGCGCCCGCCGCCCGGGCCAGCTCCTCCTTGCCCGGCGCCACGTCCACCGCGATGATCCGCTCCGCCCCGGCGATCCTGGCCGACTGCAGGACGGCCAGGCCCACTCCGCCCACCCCGTATACGGCGACGGACTCCCCCGTCCGCACCCGCGCCACATGGTGCACCGCCCCGTACCCGGTCAGCACGGCGCAACCGAGCAACGCCGCGTCCGCCAGCGGCACCCCTTCGGGCAGCGGCAGCACCGCGTTCGCCGCCACCACCGTCTCCTCGGCGAACACCGCGGTGCCCAGGCCCGGGTAGAGCGCACTGCCGTCATCGGCACGGGTGGCGTAGGGCGCAGCCGCCGCCGCGCCCGCGTTCGCGCACAGCCATGGCTCGGCCAGCCCGCAGAAATGGCAGGCCCCGCAGGCCGGTGCCCAGTTCAGCACCACCTGGTCGCCGACCGCCACCTGCGTGACGCCCTCCCCCACCTCCACGACCGTGCCCGCGCCCTCGTGCCCGAGCACTGCCGGCACCGGCTGGCGCAGGGTGCCGTTGGACAGCGACAGGTCCGAGTGGCACACCCCGGCGGCCGCCAGGCGCACCCGCACCTGGCCCGGCCCGGGCGCAGGCAACTCGATCTCGGTGACCAGCAGCGGGGCGTTCACTTCCGGCAGGACTGCGGCGCGGACCACGGTGTCTCCTGGCTTCTTCACGGCTGCGTTGTCGGTTTGTCGTCTTCCCTGATGTGCCGGGCGCGCGAGGTCAGAGCTGGAGCGACTTGGTCTGGAGGTACTCCAGCAGTCCGTGCGGCCCCAACTCCCGCCCGACCCCGGACTGCTTGTAGCCACCGAAGGGCGCCTTCGGGTTGAACCGTCCTCCGTTGATGTCCACCTGCCCGGTGTCCATCCGCCGGGCGAACGCGACGGCCTGCTCCTCGTCCGCACCCCACACCGCTCCGGCCAGGCCGTACACCGTGCCGTTGGCGATCCGCAGCGCGTCCTCCTCGTCCTCGTACCGGATGAGCACCACCACCGGGCCGAAGATCTCCTCCTGGGCGATCGTCATCCCGGGGTCGACGTCGGCGAAGACCGTCGGGCGCACGTAGTAGCCGGTGGGCAGGTCGTCGGGCGCGTCCGGGCCGCCGGCCGCGATCCTCGCCCCTTCCTCCACGCCCTTGCGTATGTAGCCGCGGACCCGGTCGCGCTGCTTCGCGTTGACCACCGGGCCGAGCCGCTCGCCGGGTACGTACTTCGCGGAGGCCGCCGCGGCTATCTCCACCGCCTCGTCGTAGCGGGCGGTGTCCACCAGCATCCGGGTCCAGGCGCTGCACGTCTGCCCCGAGTTGGCGAAGACGTTGGCCACGCCGACGTTCACCGCACGGGCCAGGTCCGCGCCCGGAAGGATGACGTTCGCCGACTTGCCGCCGAGTTCGAGCGCCACCCGCTTGACCGAGCCGCCGGCGACTTCGCCGATCCGCCGGCCCACCGCGGTCGAGCCGGTGAACGACACCAGGTCGACCTCCGGATGCTCCGCCAGGGCCTGCCCCGCGACCGGGCCGAGCCCGGTGACCAGGTTGAACACCCCGGCGGGCAGCCCCGCCGCGTCCAGTATCTCCGCCACCAGCTGAGCGACCAGCGGGGTGTCCTCGGCGGGCTTGAGCACCACGGTGCAGCCCGCGGCGAGGGCAGGCGCCACCTTCGCCACGACTTGGTGCAGCGGGTAGTTCCACGGCGTGATCGCCCCGACCACGCCCACCGGCTCGTGGAAGACGCGGGAGTTGCCGATCCGCTCCTCGAAGGGATGCTCGGAGGCGAGTTCGGCGAACGTCCTCATCACCGCGGTCGGCATGTCCGTGTGCACGGCGGTGGCGAACGCGACCGGCGCACCGAGTTCCGCCGCTATCGTCGCCGCGATCTCGTCCCGGCGCTCGGCCATCAACGCGGCTGCGCCGGCCAGGATCGAGGCCCGCCGCGCGCGTGCCGTCGCCCCCCACCCGGGCAGCGCCCGCCGCGCCGCACGCACCGCGGCGTTCACGTCTCGCGCGTCGCCCGCGGGCACGCGGGCGATGACCTGCTCGGTCACCGGATCGACGACGTCGATCAGTTCGCCGGCCGCGGCGGGCTGCCAGCGCCCGTCGATGTACACCTCGTCCCGCCCCTGGTGGACGCGCCCGCCCGCCGTTTCCGTCTCGCCGTTCACTCTGTCCTCCGACCTCGCCGCTCTGCACCCGGCCCCAAACTAGCGCCGATAGTTTTTTGTGACCAGTGCTCGCCCGGCCACCCTTGCGTTCCGTACGTCACCCCCGAGGCGCCGCCCCTCGGCCATCCGGCTCCGACCCGCGATCCCCGTCGATCCCGTCGATCCCCGTGCGATCGCGCGGAGATATCGGCGCCGAGTGGTTCTGATCAAGGACCTACCCGGCTCCATCGACGGCGACCCGTCGAATGGCTGTTCGTTATTCGAGCACCGTGCCGAGATAGGCCCTGACCAGCTCTTTCGCCTCGGCGATCACGCGCGAATCACCCGTTTGGCTGGTCCGGAAGGCGAGTTGCAGTGCGGCGTCCGCGGCCTCGACGGCGATGACGAGCGCCAGCCGGAGCCGCGGGTCGGCGGGGTCGACGGGAAGCCGGTCGCCGAGCAGCGCCGGCAGCCTGTCGGCGAGATCCTGGTTGGTCTCCCCCGGAACTCCGAAGTCCACCAGGGCAAAACCCGGCGCTGTGCGCTTCATCGCCGTGTACTCCTCGACCAGGACGTCGACGGCGGCGCGCCAGTCCGCGCCGACACCCGGCTCGGCCAGCCGCGCCGCCGTACGGTCCAGGAACTCGTCGAGATTGCGGTGCGCCAGCGCGTCGGTCATGGCGCGCTTGTCCGAGAAGAAACGGTAGACCGAACCGATCGGCACTCCGGCGCGTGCGGCCACCGCGCGCGTACTCAACCGTTCGTAGCCGCCCTCGTCGAGTTCCCGGGCACAGGCGTCGAGGATGCGGGCGAGGCGTTCGGTGCTCCGGCGCTGCACGGGAGCCCGACGCAGCGCACCGCGAGCCGCCTCGGTCCCGGGCACGGCCCTCAACTCCCGGCTATGGCATCGAAGAGCCGGCGCAGTTCGTCCAGGGTCTCCGCGAGTGCGGCCTGCGGGTCCTCGGCACGGGCGATGGCCATGGCGCTCTCGCTGAGGCCGCCGTAGAGCATCGACGTGAGAGGGTCGGCCGGGCGGGCCGGGATCGCGCCCTTCCGGATCGCCCGGGCGACACCGCGGAAGGTCAGCTCGCGGCAGTCGAATCCGAGGGTGCGCATCGCCTCCCAGCCCAGGGCGCCGGGGGCGTCGAAGAGCGTGATGCGCTGCACCTCGGGGTCGATCGATGCTTCGAGATAGGCCCGGCTGCCTTCGAAGAGCGCCTCCCAGGGGCGGTCGGCGACCTTCAGGTAGGCGGCCGAGATGGCGGCGGCGAGCGCCTCCTGCTCGCGCGCGTAGACGCCGCTGAACAACTCCCGCTTGCCGGTGAAGTGGTGGTAGAGCGCGCCCTTGGTGACACCCGCCCGTTCGCACACCGCGTCCAGGGACGTCGCGCCGTACCCGTCGGTGGCGAACAGCGCGCGGGCGGCGGTGAGCAGGTCCTCGACGGTGGCGTCGGAACGCTCGCGCTGGCGCTGGCGGGGCGCCGCGGAAGTTGCGGCACCACCGGCGCCACGCGACCGGGTGCCGGGGCGCCGCGCGCCACCGGCGGCACCTGTGCTGGTTGCCGGCACGGCGCACCTCCTGCTCTTGCCTGCCGTCGGGAACGGCTGCCCTGTCCGTCCACACCCTAACCAAGGTCATCGCTTGACAGTCACATACCTTCGGTATGTATGTTCCATACCGTCAGTATGCATCGGATCCGACAAGGCAAGGACGGTCATGTCCTCAACCGCCTCATCCGCATCCCCGGCCATCCCCGGCGCCCCGCCCGGAGTTCCGGGTACGGTCACCCGGCCCGGTCTCGTCCTGCTGCTCAGCTCAGGGGCCACCTTCATCGCGTTCCTCGACACCACCGTGGTCAACGTCGCCTTTCCGGACCTGGCCACCTCTTTTCCGGCCGATCGGGTCTCCGACCTGTCCTGGGTGGTGAGCAGTTACGCGGTGCTCTTCGCCGCCCTGCTCACCCCGATGGGCCGGATCGCCGACGCCGTGGGCCGCAAGCGGGTCTTCCTGCTCTCGCTGTCCGCCTTCACCGTCGCGTCCGCCCTGTGCGCCGCAGCGCCCGACCTGCCGTTCCTGATCGTCGCCCGAGCCCTCCAGGGAGCGGCCGCGGCGGGCATGATCCCGGCCGCCCTCGGGCTGGTGCTGGCCACCACTCCACCCGCCAGGCTCGCCGCGGCGATCGGCGCCTGGGGAGCGGCGGGCTCGATGGCCTCGGCGGCCGGCCCGGCCCTGGGCGGAGTCCTGGTCGACGTCTTCGGGTGGCGCGCCGTATTCCTCATCAACATCCCTGTCGGCGCCGCCCTCGTGACCGCGGGGATACGCGGACTGCCCGAACGCCGCGGCGGCGGGCGGAGCCTGCCCGACCCGTTCGGGACCGGGGCCCTCACCGCCGGCATCGCCCTGCTCGTCCTCGGGCTCACCAAGGGGAGCGACTGGAACTGGGACTCGGCGGCCACCATCGGCACCACGGCAGGCGGGGCGGCCCTGGGCACGCTCGCCCTGCTGCGCTCCGTGCACCACTCCGCGCCGGCCGTCGAGACCGGCCTCTTCGGCAACCGCACCTTCGCCGTGGCATCCACCTCCGCGGCCTTCACCGGTGCGGCGCTCTTCGCCTGGCTGCTGAGCGGCCCGCTCTTCCTCACCTCCCTCTGGCACTACTCGGTGCTCAAGGCCGGCTTCGCGGTGACACCCGGCGCGCTGACCTCCGCATTGGCGGCCGTCGCCGTCGGCAGGCGCGCCAAGCCGCACCACCTTCCGTTCGTCGTCGGCGCGGCGATGGCGGCCTCCGCGGCCGTCGGCGTGTGGGGGTGGCTGCAACTCGGCACCGACACCCGCTTCCTGAGCCTCTGGCTGCCCATGGGGCTCGTCGGCGGCGCGGCATTCGGCGGGGCCCTGACGGCCCTGTCCACCGCGGCGGCGACGGCCCTGCCCCCGGCGCAGTTCGCCTCGGGGCTCGGGATGAGCACCACCGCGCGGCAGTTGGGCGGCGCCCTGGGCGCCGCGGCGACCGGCACGATCATCGCGGCCCACCATGTCGGCAGCGTGCAGGCGTTCCGCGACGTCTATCTGGCCTGCGCGCTGCTCGCCGCCACCGCCGCGTCGGTCGGCCTCGCCATGACCCGCACCCTGACCCGCCCGAAGGAGTCCTGAGATGACCGCCGAATCCCTCCCGGCCCCGGGTGCCGCCTCTCCCTACGAAGCGTCCGAAAGCTCCGGGACCTCCGACCGCATTGACGACACCTCCCGCGAGTCGGCCGATCCGCACTGCATGAGCGACGAGGAGGCGGATACCCTCCTGCGCGAGGCCCCCTGGAGGCGCCTGGCGATCGTCGGGGACAGTCTCGCGGAGGGTCTCGGCGATCCCGTGCCCGGCTACCGCACCGTGTGCTGGGCGGATCGGGTGGCCGAGGCGCTGCGCCGGTCCGTGCCCGACCTGGCCTACCTCAACCTCGGGCGACGCGGGCTGACCGCCACCGAGGTCCGCGCCGAACAGGCCGAGCACGCGGCGGCCTTCGCGCCCGACCTCCTGGGTGTCGTCTGCGGCGGCAACGACCTGCTGCTCCCCGGCTTCAGCCCGGACGTCCTGGCAGCGGAACTCGACGACCTCTTCGACGCACTGGCCGCACGCCGCACCACCCTGTTCGTCTTCGCCCTCGCCAACGTCGTCGACGCCGTACCCGAACTGCGCGGCGGCCCCCTGGAGAGGGGCGTGCACGTGCTCAACGAGGTGACACGCGAGGTCGCCGCACGACACGGGGCCGTGGTCGTGCGGATGTACGGCCATCCGGCCTCCTCCGACCGGGACCTTTTCAGCGCCGACCGGTTGCACGCCTCCGCCCGCGGCCATGCGGTCATCGCCGCGACGACCATCCGGACACTGGCCTCGCGCATCCCCGCCGCGGGGTTATCCACAGGCGGGCGCTGAGGGTTGCCGTCGTGATTCCTATGGTTCAGCATAGGAATCACGACGGCAGGACGGGGAGCGGACCATGGACGCGCAGCACAGCGGGCACGGGGACGAGGGCAAGGACCTCGACTACCAGCCGGGCTTCGGCAACGAGCACAGCACCGAGGCCGTACCAGGAGCGCTCCCGGTCGGTCGCAACGCCCCGCAGCGCGCGCCCTTCGGGTTGTACGCCGAGCAGCTCAGCGGCACCGCCTTCACCGAGCCCCGCTCGCACAACCGCCGCAGCTGGCTCTACCGCATCCGCCCGTCCGCCGCGCACCCGCCCTTCCACCGCGTGCCGAACGGGGCGTTGCGCAGCGCCCCCTTCCAGGACGTGGACCCGGACCCCAACCGGTTGCGCTGGGGCCCGCTGCCCCTCCCCGAGGAGCCCACGGACTTCGTCCAGGGCCTGATCACCGTGGGGGGCAACGGAGACGTGCTGCGCCGTGAGGGCATCGGCATCCACTGGTACGCGGCCAACACCTCGATGCAGAACCGGGTCTTCTCCTCCGCGGACGGCGAGTTCCTGATCGTTCCCCAGCAGGGCGCCCTACTGCTGCGTACCGAACTCGGCCTGCTGCGTGCCGAACCGGGCCATGTCGCCCTCCTCCCGCGCGGCGTCCGCTTCCGGGTGGAGCTCCCCGACGCGACCGCCCGGGGCTACGTGTGCGAGAACTACGGCCGGCCGTTCCAGCTCCCCGACCTCGGTCCCATCGGCGCCAACGGGCTGGCGAACGCCCGCGACTTCCTCGCCCCGGTCGCCGCCTACGAGGACCGCGACGAGAGCATCGAGGTGGTCAACAAGTTCGGCGGCAACCTGTGGGCGGCCGAGTACGACCACTCCCCGCTCGACGTGGTGGCCTGGCACGGCACTCACGTGCCCTACCTGTACGACCTGCACCGTTTCAACGTCCTGGGGTCGATCAGCTACGACCACCCCGACCCGTCGATCTTCACCGTCCTGACCTCCCCCTCGGACACCCCCGGCCTCGCGGGCGCGGACTTCGTGGTGTTCGCCCCGCGCTGGCTCGTCGGCGAGGACACCTTCCGGCCCCCGTACTTCCACCGGAACGTGATGTCGGAGTTCATGGGCCTGGTCGAGGGCGCTTACGACGCGAAGGCCGAGGGCTTCGTCCCCGGCGGCGCCTCCCTGCACAACATGATGTCCGCGCACGGCCCGGACCGGACCACCTTCGACCGTGCCAGCAGCGCGGAACTGCGGCCGCAGAAGATCGACGACGGGCTCGCGTTCATGTTCGAGACCCGCTGGCCGGTCGTCCCGACCGCGCACGCACTGACGGCGGGACACCGCCAGGAGCGATACGACGCGGTGTGGGAGGGACTTGAGAGAAACTTCCGACCGTGAACTCCTTCGCCCCCGACTCGCTGGTCCTCAACCGCAAGCTGCCGCTGTGGTACCAGGTCTCGCAGTCCCTGCGGGCCTCGATACTCGGCCGGCACGCGGACGCTCCCCTCCGGCTGCCCACCGAGGACGACCTGGCCGAGCACTACGGGGTGAGCGTGCTCACCATGCGCCAGGCGCTGAAGGAGTTGGAAACCGAGGGACTGATATCCCGGCACCGCAGGCGCGGCACCTTCATCGAGCCGACCGCGCTGCGCGGAGCGCCGGTGAAGCTGCTCGGTTCGGTGGACGCCATCGTCGCCCAGCAGTCCGGCGGCCGCACCACGATCCTGTCGCACGGCCCCGTGCCCCTGCCCGCGGAGGCCGCCGAGTACTTCCCCGACCTCACCGAAGCCGTCGCCTTCCGCCGGCTGCGCCATGACGAGTCGGGCGAGCCCTCCAACTGGGCCGAGAACCACGTCCGCCCCGAACTCGCCGCCCGCATCGACCTCGCCGATCTGGAGCGCTGGCCGATGACGAAAGTGCTGCGCGATGTGCTGGGGGTGCGGATCAGCCGCATCACGGACACCTTGGAGGCGCGACTCGCCGCCCCGGACACCGCCCGCCTGCTGCACGTGCCGCTGCTCAGCCCGATACTCCACTACACCGGCGTGACGTACGACGACACGGGCCGGGCCGTCGACGTGGTCCGCATCCACTACCGCGGCGACCGGTTCTCCTTCACCGTGACCATGGAGGCGCCCTGAGGGCTCTCAGTAGCATGCATACGGTGAGCGATGACGCGCCTTTGCTGGACGACCTGATGCCCTGGTCGGTGCGCCCGCTGCGGATCGGCCGCGGCTGGCCGATGGCACCAGAACCCACCTGCCTGCGGGCACGCTGGACGCTCCTCACCACCGCGTCGGACGAAGCCGCCAGAACCGCCCTGTTCCACCCGACCCGCGCCCGCGGCCCGCATACCCCCGTCGCCCAACTTCCCGGCCACCGCACCCCCACCACCGCGATCGCCCGCGAGGACGGCCGGTGCCCGGAACCGGTGCGCATCCAGCACGGACCCTTCGACCAGGAGTGGCTGATACCCGACCACCGGCTCATCGACGTGGCGCGCCCCGAGTTGTGGCGGATCGCCGACGACCGGCAGGTGTTCGCCGTCGAGCAGAGCCCGCTGCCGGACACCCAGGAGCCCGCGGTGACCTTCTGCGCGCTGCTGCCCGACGGGCGCTCACCGGCCGGCAAACCCGCCCTGATCCGACCGCTCTATCGGCAGCCCGGCGGCCGGGATCCGAACCTGGCACCGGGGCTGACCGCCTGGCTCTCCACCCGCCTGGGCACCGACGTCGACGCCGAGGGCACCTTCGCCTGGATCGCCGCAACCGCCCGCCCGGGCCGCCGGGGTTGCGTCGTGCCCCTCCCCCGCACCCCGGAGCAGTGGAGGGAAGGACTGGCCCTGGGCCGCAGATCGCTGTGGCTGCACACCCGAGGTGCCCGATACGCCGATTCCACCCAGGGCCGTGACGCCGCCCGGTTGAAGCCACCCGCCGGGAGCCGCCCCTACGTCAGGGCACCGCTGCCCGCCCGGCCCCGACCCGACGAGTTGAGGTACGACCCGGAAGAGCGCGCCCTGTGGATCGGCTCCGGCCAGGTGGCCCCCGTCACACTCGACACGTGGGAGACGACGGCAGGCGGCGTACGCGTGCTGGAGGCGTGGTACGCCCGGCGCACCACGCCGGGCGAACCCGGCTCGCTGGAAGCGCTGCGCCCCGCGGCGTGGAGCCGGACCACGACCTCCGAGCTCCTGGAACTCATCACCGTGCTGACGCTGCTGGCCCAGTTGCGGGGAGAACAAGCGGACTTCGCGAATCAGTTGGCGACTTCGGGCGACAGCAGGGCGACCGGCGCGGTGGCGCTGCGGGCCGAGGGAGTCCTTCCGGTCCCCGGAGCCAGGCGCAGGCCCGCCTCCGTGCTGGAGCACCACGAGGAGGGCCCCGACGGGCAGTTCGCCCTGCTGTGAGCGGTGGTTCGGCTGCGGCCGCTGGGGAGGACGGCCGCAGGAACCCACCGCGTGGACAGCGGGATGTACGCGAACTGCTCGCGAGTCAGCCCCGGTTGCCGAAGAGGGACCTCCGCAGTCGGCGCAACGGCGCGAACAGGGAGACCCGGGCACCCTTGTTTGTCTTGGTGTGCGCCGTGTTGCGCGAGGTCAGCTCCCGCAACAGCACGGTCGCCTCCTCAGCCTCGCGTTGCGGCACGGCAGGGCCGGCCAGTACCGAGAGATGCCGGTCCAGACGCGCACTGGACGCCGTGGTACCGCAGTTGATGGCAGGCACTCTGGGCCTGCCGTGCATCGCTATCTGTTCCATGACTCTCCCCACCCTATCGAGGGCACCCTGCACGGGCAGGGTAACCCTATCGCCCCCGCAACGTCACGTGCGCATCCCCCGTCCGCCTCTGTCGCCCGATTCACCTTCCCTTCAAGGGTGTTGACGCTGGAACGGACGTGCGGAGAACGCTCGCGCATCATGCCCCGGCGGCGAAAGTCGACAGATAGCCCTTGGACTGACCGGCCGCGGTCGGGTGGTAGGACTCGTCCGTCGGAAGCGTGACGCTGTGCAACCACGGGGCGCCGGAGCACAGTTCGTGACCGGCGAAGACCTTGCGGACGTCGGCGAACGTGAACCCGTGGACGGCCGCACGCTTGGCGATGACCCCGTCCAGGTCGTCGGCCGCGGCGTCGATGGCCCTGCGGTCGGTGTCGCTCAGGCCGAGCAGGCAGCCGCCGGGAACTTTGTAGACATGCGGATACCCGAGCACGACCACGTGGGCGTGCGGACCCTTGACGCGAATCCTGTCGTACAGAGTGTCGAGCAGACCCGGAAGGCGCTTGTCGACGAAGGTACGTGCCTTGGCGATCCGGGCCGTGCAGGATTTCTGCGACTCGAGGGCACAGGTCGACATGACGTCGGAGAACGCCGCGTCGTTTCCCCCCACGCTGATGCTGATCAGGCTGGTCGCCGAGGTGACCGGTTTCAGCTGGCCGCCGGCGACGTCCGTGGTCTTGGCACCCGAGCAGGCGGTGAAGGCGAAGGACGAAGGGTGATGGGCCGCCGCCCACAACTCCGGATAGGCCCTGGTACTTCGCTTGCAGGCGCCACTGGAGGCGTCGTATCCGCCGGCGCCGACCCCGGAGGAGTAGGAGTCGCCGAGAGCGACGTAGCGGGCGGCCGCCGCGTGCGCGGAACCGGTCCCGAGCAGGCCGGCGGTGCACATGAGGGCCAACGCGGACGCGGATGAGGCGAAGTGGCGCATTTTCATGAGGGACTCCCTGGTGGGTTCACCGGCCACCCGCTCGCGACGTCGACGACGCCCTCAGGAGGGGCCATGGGTACGGAAACTGTTGGGCGGTCAACAAGGCGGTCCCGCCGCCTCGTTGGCCCCACAGAATTCATATCCGGACACATGTGCGGCAAATCAACCCTTTCGAGGGGTTTGGGAATCCGGACGGAAGTCCGGGGCGGACCGAAAAGCGCTGGGCGATTGCCACGCGGTGCCGGATCATGGGCCCCATGTCCGCCACACCCCGCGCACCGAGGAGGCACGTGCCGCCCACTTCCCCGTCCTCGGACAGGAAGGCCGCCACGGCGACCGATCCCTCCCGGGCCCTGCCCATCCACGTGCGCCTGGACGACAGCGACTCGCCGTCCGACGTCGTCGACGCCCTGTTCCTGGGCCGTTTCACCTCGGGAGAGCAACCCTTCGCACGCAGCAGTTCGCTGGAGAGCGTCAAACCGGGCCTCACCCTGGTCCCCCCGGACGCGGCCCTGCTGCGGCAGGCGCGCGACAAGGACCGCAGCGCTCTGCTGGCCGAGGGCGACGGCTGGACGATCCTGGTCTCGCGCTGGAACCGGGGGGCCGACGTCACCGTGGCCGCGACCTCCGACGAACTCGCCGAGCAGGTGCTGAAGTCGGTCGTCGACGACGCGGAGGACGAACCGGAGCCGCAGTCCGACAACATCACCATGGGCTTCTGGTACGTCTCGCCCCGGCGCGGCCCGCACCGCACCACCCGGAAGATCTCCGCCGCCACCTGGGAGGAGCTGCGCGGCAACTACTCGGCGCCGGTGGCCGACGCGATGGACGGCCTGATGAAGCTGACCGCCGACGACGTCACCGGGCGGCTGCTGCTGCTCCACGGGCCGCCCGGCACCGGGAAGACGTCCGCGCTCCGCACGCTCGCGCGCTCATGGCGTGACTGGTGCCAGGTGGACTGCGTACTGGACCCCGAGCGCCTCTTCAACGACGTCGGCTACCTGATGGACATCGCCATCGGTGAGAACGACGACGAGGGTGGCCGGTGGCGGCTGCTCCTGCTGGAGGACTGCGACGAACTCATCCGCGGCCAGGCCAAGCACGAGACCGGCCAGGCGCTGTCGCGGCTGCTCAACCTCACCGACGGGCTGCTCGGCCAGGGCCGCAACGTCCTGGTCGGCATCACCACCAACGAGGATCTGGAGCGCCTGCACCCGGCAGTGGTCAGGCCCGGTCGCTGCCTGGCCCGCATCGAGGTCGGCCCGCTGAACCGGGAAGAGGCGGTGCGATGGCTCGGCACCGGTGAAGGCATCGGCCGTGACGGCGCCACCCTCGCCGAGTTGTACGCCTTGCGGCGCGGAGCCTCTCCCGCCCTGGCCGGACCGACCCGGACCGAAGGCGGCCTCTACCTGTGACGGCGTACGGCGTGAACTACTCGCCGTACGCCGCCCGCAGGGCCTCCTCCATCGCGGCGCGGGCGGCCTCGCGGTCCAGGCCCAGGCGGCGCGCCCGCTCCGCGTAAGCGGTTGCGGCAGCGGCCACCTCGCGGGCCTGCGCGTCACCCGCCGCGATGTACGTGCCGTGCCGGCCCCGGGTCTCGATCACCCCGTCGGCCTCCAGCGCGCGGTACGCCTTCGCGACGGTGTTCGCCGCGAGCCCCAACTGCTCGGCGAGGCCGCGCACGGTGGGCAGCTTGTAGTTGACCGGGAGGAGACCGGCCCGCGCCTCCTCGGCGATCTGGGCGCGCACCTGCTCGTACGGAGCGCTGGCCGCGTCCAGATCGATCGTGATCCTCAAGCTCATACGCCGGATACTGGCACACCGGGCGGCGCCAGCGGCACCGCCCGGGCCGGACCGTCCGGAGCGTAGGCGATGGTGTCGCCGCTCTCGTGCAGATGGAGCAGGAAACGGTGTCCCGCCCGGTATCCGTCGATGGCCGCGCGGCAGTAGGCGACCATGTCGTCCGGCAGCTCGTCCAGCGGGTACCAGCCGAGGCCCGAGCACTTGTCGGGTTCGCGGTTGACCGGCTCGGCGTCGCCGGCCGCACGGCGCGCGACGAAGAACCAGCCGATCCTCGCCCGGCCCTCGGGGGAGCGGTGCTGCATCACCAGGGCGGCTTCCAGGTCGCCGGGGGCCAGCTCCAGCCCGATCTCCTCGCGGGTCTCCCGGAGCATGCCGCTCCTCACGTCCTCGCCGTCCTCGAGGTGCCCGGACGGCGCGTGCAGCAGGCCGTCCGCGTAGCCCGTGCCGTGCCGCCGGGACAGCAGCACCTCTTCGCCACGCAGCAGGATCAGATGGACGTCGACGATCTCCGTGTGACGGCGGGAGGAGCGCGGGGCGGGCCGGACCACCGCCGCGTAGCGTTCGTCGGACACCGCGCGGCCCCACAGGGCCGTCTCCTGGGCAAGGTGCTCGATGTGGGTGGAACCGCCGAAGGGTGCGGTGAGTTCGGCGAGGGCATCGGCGGAGATCCCGGCCGGCGGAGATCCCCATCGACCCTCGATGAGGACGAGCCGCCCGCCGGGACGCAGCAGGTCGGCCCACCGCCGCAGCGCGGCCTCGGGATCGGGCAGGGCCCACACCACGTGGCGGACGAGTACGACGTCGAACCCGCCTGTGCCCACGGGCGGATGGGCCGCGTCTGCGACGAGCACCCGGGCGTCCGTGCCGGCGAGCTTCGCGCGGGCCCGCCCGGCCATTCGCTCCGACCGGTCCAGCGCGACGACCCGGTGCCCGTCGGCGACCGCGAGTTGCGCGAGGCTTCCGGTGCCGCAGCCGAGGTCGAGCAGGTCACACGGCGACGTGGGGAGCCACGACCGCAGTCGTGTCTCCCAGGCCGACCGGACGCGCGGATCGCGCAGCCCGTGGTCGGGCTCGTCGTCGAAGTGGTCGGCGGCGGCATCCCAGTACCGCCGGTTGTCTGTCTCGGTGCTCATGGGGGAAGGGTCCCATCCGCCTCTGACAGCCAGGCGACCGCTTCGCGGGAACCGCCCCGCCCGGCTCCTCCAGGGGATGTCGCATCCCGTGGAGGAGCCGACCGCGTTCCGGGTGGCCAACGAGCGTCGGATGGCACGCCTTGACGGCCGGCGGCTCGCGGACGTCCCCGCCCTGGGTCAACTGACCGCCGACAGGCAGGTGGTCGGGGTGGCGTGCGCGGGGTCGAGCGCGTTCGCCGCCTCGTGGAACGCGATGCGGTCGGTCAGGCCGAGGGCGACGTGCTCGGACACGTCGAGCGGGCAAAGGTTCTGGATCACCACGTTGCGGACGTTCGGGCCCGACAGCGCCTGGCTCGTGTAGGGCGTGACGACCTCGTCGTAGATGGTGGAGATCACCGTGTAGTGGACGCCGGGCACGGTGTCGCCGCCCGCGTTGAGTTGACCCAGGAAGTCCGATCCCACCAACTGGTCGGTCAGACCGGGGAGGTCGTCCCGGAGCAGGTCGACCGCGGCGGGGAAGTACGGCAGCAGTGCGTTCAGCCCGTCGAGAGTGGTGCCGTGGTTGTCCGGTGCCAGTGCGACCAGGGCATTCACCTTGGCGGCGCCACCGAGGAACTTCAGGTAGTAGCGCGGCATCATGCCGCCCTGCGAGTGGCCCACCATGTCGACCTTGGCGGCATGGGTGGCCGCAAGTACGCGGTCGGTGAAGTCGGAGAGCTGCTGCGCCGAGTCGGCGATCGGCCCCAGCCCGCCGACCAGACTCTCGCCGGGAAGCATGCCGTAGTCGAAGGAGAAGACGCAGTAGCCGCGCGCCACGAGATAGGGGGCGAGCACGAGCCAGTTGTCGGTGCCGTTGCCGAGGGTGCCGTGCACCAGGACGACGGGCCGGGGGTGCTGGGCGGACGGGTGGCAGGAGTAGTTGTTCCAACCGCTGGTCGGCGCGGAGCCGGCGGACGCGGAGGCGACGGCGGAGGGCGCGATCGCCAGCACGGTCGTCAGCGAGAAAACGGCCAGCAGCCGTTTCCAGGGCAACCTCATGTGATCTCCTCGCAGGTCAGGGAAGTGGGCCAACGACGCCCGGCAGCCTGTGATCCGGATCACTTTGCTGGACTCATGACAAGTTACGCACGGGTAGAAAGATCAGGGCTAGTTGCGGGCGGGTAAAAAATGTCGTGCGGACCGGGTCCCGCCGACCTTGACCGTCCGCGGGTCGGGCCCGACCACGGCCGGGGCCGCACCGGTGAGCGCGGGCCACGGCGTCCCCTAGCCTGGTGGCGCTCGATGACACCATCGCCCGGGGGGTGGCATGGACTCGTTGTCCTTGGTTTCGGCGATCGTCGCCGTCTGCGGTGCGGCGGCTGCCGCGCTCTTCAGCTACTGGCAGCAACGGCGCCTGCAGTCATGGGAACACCGCAACTACATGGACCGGTACGGCGCCTCCCTGGCCTGGGCCGCGTTCGACCTGCAGACCAGGCTGTACAACATCCTGCACGGCCATGCCATCGACCAGGACCCCGAGCGCGGCTCCGGGTTCCTGACGGCCTTCCTCACCCAGGGCACCGCGGCCGAGGCCGACTTCGTCCGGCGCAGCACCGTCTTCGTGCTCGCCGAGTACCTCGGCTGGGTGGAGATCCTGCGCCGGGACATACAGTTCCTCGACCTTGGCAGGAGCCGCGTCAACACGCAGATCATGCTGCAGATCTCACGCATCGGCGCGAGCCTGGCCGCGATCGACCCCGCGAGCGACGAACTGCGCCTGTTCCGCGCCCAGCAGCGGGCGATCGGCGAGGTGATGGTGCATCCCGACGGAGAACCGGGCCGGCGCCGGTGCCTGGGCTACGCGGAGTTCTGCGCGAAGTTGGCGAACGACCGGGTCTTCGCCGCATGGCTGGAGGTGCTGCTCGCAGACGTGGACCGGCTCGCCGCGGACGCCGCCCCCGCCGTGGACCGGCTCCAGGAGCTGCAGACCCAACTCGTGGCACTGATCGACCTGCTCGATCCGAACAGGGCACGCTTCCCCCAGTTCCGGGTCGCCTTCGACCGCACCACCCACATGGCGGGATGAGCAGCACCACCGCGACCTCGTCCTCGTACCCCTGTCCGTCGAAGGAAGAAGGGCCCTGCCGCCGACCGGGGACGCCCGGGGACACCGCGCGGTCAGGACCGGCGGGCGGCCAGCCTCCCCGCCATGGCGGCGAGGTGGTCGCGGTGACGACCCGGAGGCAGGTCGTCCAGCGCGGTCAGCGCGGCGGTGAGGTGCTCGGTCGCGGTGGCCCGAGCCGCGTGCAACGCACCGCCCGTCTCCAGGAGTTCGGCCAGCGCGTGCTGCGCGTCCTCGGCCGGCCGGCGCCACAGATCCTGCAGCATCCGGCGCTGCCGGGGAGCGGCGTTGCGGAAGGCGATCAGCACCGGCAGGGTCGGGCGCCGGTTGCGCAGGTCGCTGAGCGCCGGCTTGCCCGCCGCCCCGGCGTCGTCGGCATACGGCAGCAGGTCGTCCTGCATCTGGAACGCGACCCCGAGGTGGTCGGCGAACCGGGCGAGCGCGCGGGAGTGCGGCTCGCCCGCGTCCGTCAGCACGGTGGCCACTCGGGTCGCCGCATCCAGCAGGGATCCGGTCTTGAGCCGGACCATCCGCAGGTATTCCGCGATGGCACAGTCCATACGGCCGACCAGATCGGCTTCCATCATCTGACCGCGGCTGACCTCGACCGCAGCCGTGCTGATCACCTCCAGCACCTGGAGGGCCCGGTCGGCGTCATAGCCGCTGGAGCGCAGGGCCCGGGCCTGGCCGAGCGCGGCGCACATCATGGCGTCCCCGCCCACCAGTGCGTCGGCCCGTCCGAATCGCGCGGCCACACTGGGGCGCCCGCGTCGCAGCGCATCCTGGTCGATGATGTCGTCGTGCACGAGCGTGGCCGCGTGCAGCATCTCCAGGGCCGCGGCAGCCGGCAACGCCGCCACCGGATCGCCGTCCAATGCCGCGACGGTCTCCAGCAGGAGCAGAGGACGCAGCAGTTTCCCGCCCGGCAGCAGCGCGTAGCGCATCAGTGCGCCCAGCCGGTCGTCCGAGGCGCAGGCGGATTCCAGGTACCCGAGCAGTGACGCCGTCAGTTCGACCGCGCACCCTCCCGCGAGGTTCTCCTCCGCCACGGGGAGCGTCAGGAGGGGCTCGGGGCCGAGCTCCACGCCACCGCGCACACTCCACCAGCTCTCAAGCAGGACAACGATCAGGACCCCGCCTGCCCGTTCGCTCGACCGGAGGACCGGGCGGGGTGCGGGAGCGGCGGATACCCACACAATAGGTGGCTCACCCACCGCAGCATTCACCGGCCTGTGAGTGAACGAAGAACGACGCTGCGGCGACCCCGCGCAGCCGCCGCCCGGCCATCCGCCGAGCCGTGATGCCGCCGCCCAGCAGTCTCGCGATCTACGGTCCCGCCGCCAGGGCGCGCGGCCGGAGATCCGACGCCGCCACGCCCGCGAGGGTGGGAGGCAGGACCACGTCAACCCGTCAGCGTCCTCGCGGACGGACCCGCACCGCCGCCCGTATCCGCGTGGCCCACGCCCCACCCTCTTCCCCCCGGGACCCACCGGCGGTGCGGCGCGGAACGGGCGGGAGGACGGAGGCGGACAGCGGGTCGGCACCGGAGTCGATGCCGGAACCGGATCCGGCAGCCGTTTCGAAAGCAGCCCCGACCTCAGCCTTGCAGTCGGTCCCGAGCGGGAGAGCGGCGTCCCGTTGCCCCGTTTCCGTTCGGGGACGGCGCAGCAGCAGGAGCCAGGCGGCGAGCCAGCCGAAGACACCGACCGCCGTGAGTTGCACCCGGAAGTCGACGAGGGCGACCATCCCGGCGCCGACGGCCGCGGCGACCGCCGTGGGGGCGAAGACCACCGTGCCCGCGGCCGCGGCCACCCGCCCGACCAGCGCGGGGTCGGTTCGCTGCTGGACAGCGGTGAAGGCGGCGACGATCACCCAGGGCAGTCCGATCCCGATGGCCAGGGTGCCCGCGAGGCAGACCGGCAGGGACGGTACGGCCCGCAGGGCGGCACCCGCCGTGAACAGCATCAGGCCGAGGGCGGCGAAGGCGCGTTCCTGCAGGCGGCGCATGACCGCGCCGGAGACCACACCCGCGACGATCGATCCGCTCCCCTGCACCGCGTAGAGGACGGCGACGAACGCCGGCGGGCGGTGCAGTCCCGAGTCCGTCATCGCGTAGATGGCCGCGCTGCTGATCCCGGACAGGAACATGGCGACAGCACCCGCCGCCACCAGGCGCAACAGCAGCGGATCGCTCCTCAGGCTCCGCACCCCCTCGGCGGTCTGCTCCCGCCAGTGGCCGGCGACCGGGGCGGGAGCCTGCTCCCGGACCCGCAGCGCGGCGAAGGCGACCGCCGCGAGCAGGAACGTCGCGGCATCGAGCAGGGCGACCGCGCCGCCGCCGAAGCGGAGGAAGAGCCCGGCACCGGCGAGCGGGGCGAGGAGCTTCATCGCCTCGTTGACCGTCATCCGCAGGCCGTTGAAGTCGCCCCGCAGGTCGGGCGGTACGGCGGAGGTGACGATGCCGGCCTCGGCCGCGTCCGAGAGGACGGAGGCGGCGCCGATCACGGTGAACACCGCGAAGACCAGCCAGACGTCCCGACCCGCCCGCACCGCGAGAAGCACCGGGAGCAGGGTGGCGAGGAGCACGTTGATGCGGATGAGCAGGACGCGTCGCCGCACCCGGTCGGCGACGGTGCCGAGTACCGGGCCGACCAGGGTGGGCGCCCACACGCAGAAGGTCACCGCGGCAGCGAGGCTGTCGGAACCCGTGAGCGTCTTCACCCAGATCCCCGCGACCAGGGTCATCGCCGAGTCGCCGAACCCGGAGACCAGGACCCCGCCGAGGTACGTGGTCGCCGCGCGGTCCTTCAGGACCTTCCGTACCGTCATGACTCCCAATCTAATCATTGGGAGTCGAGCAGGACAATGCCCTACGAGGCGTCAGCGCCGTCCGCGTGGGCACGGTGTAATGGGCCCATGACCGCGACCGACCCCCTTCTTCGCGCGCTGGCCCACCCGCTGCGGCTGCGGATGGTCTCCCTGGTCTGGAACGTCCCGTTGTCGGCCGCCGAACTCGCCCGCGAGCTCGGCATCTCGCACGCGCTGGCCAGCCAGCACCTGCGCAGGCTGGACGCCGCCGGACTGGTCGAACTCGCCGAGGTGCGGACCAACCGCGGTGGCAGGGAGCGGCGCTACCGCGCGGTGCACGCCTCTCCCCTGTCCGACCAGAAACACGAGGCGGCGCCGCTGCTCGCCGAGGCCCTGGCCCACAATCTGCGGGACCGCGCGGGCCGGCGGGCGCCGGACGCGGAGGGCGTCACGTCCGACCTGGAACTGTGGGTCTCCCCGGAGGCGTGGGACGGTTTCCGGCGGCGACTGGCCGCGCTGTTCGACGAGTTGCACGACGCCGCGCAGGCTCCGCACGCCGCGGGTACGGTCGGCATCGGCGCGACGGTGATGGCGTTTCCCCTGGTGGAGCCGGACCCGCGGCCCGGCGACCACTCGGACGAGTGAATCCGTGCGATCCGACATTCGATCCGGAACAACGGCCGGACACGCTGCGTTCTCACAGACACAGGCAGTAATCATCGGCATCCGTCAGCGAATCCCCTCAGGAGTGATCATGCACCAGGCCCCCGCGACCAGCCCGCTGCTGGACCTGCTCAAGGACCAGCGGAACGGCGCGCTCGTCACGATCAAGAAGGACGGCAGGCCACAGCTGTCCAACGTGACGTTCCACTACGACGAGTCCACCCGCTACATCCGCATCTCCGCCACCGAGAGCCGGGCCAAGGTCCACAACCTCCGCCGCGACTCGCGGGCGAGCTTCTACGTCACGACACCCGACCTCGGGGCCTATCTGGTCGCCGAGGGTGACGCCGAGCTGAGCCCGGTGGCCGCCGATCCGCACGACGCCACGGTCGACGAGTTGGTCGAGGTCTACCGGTCGATCGCCGGCGAGCACCCGGACTGGGAGGAGTACCGCGTGGCGATGGTGTCCGACGGGAGGCTGGTCATACGCCTGCGCGCCGAGCGTGCCTACGGCTGGGGCAGCACTCAGGGCAGCACCAGTGGAGCCCTGGACTAGGCGGTGCCCGCCGCCCGGGCCAGCCGACCGGACACCGCCGCGAGAGCGGCGACCAGTTCGGGCGGCTCCTTGACCTCGAACTCCACCCCGGTCATGCCGAGGAACATCGCGAGGGAGTCCAACGACTGGAATCCGGTGGTCAGTTCACACGTGTCGGGTCCCAGCGCGGTGAGCATTCCGAATCCGGACCAGGCCAGCCCGGCCACGACCTCCGCGGAAGCGTGCAGGACCACCCTGGACTGGAAGCGGTAGGCGCGGGAGGTGACGCCCTGGGCGACGTAGGAGGCGGGGTCCTCCGGGAGTGCGCGCGGGGTGAAGCGGGGTCCGGTGGGCGTCTTCGGATCGATCCGGTCCACCCGGAAGGTCCGCCAGTCGTCCCGATCGGTGTCGAACGCGAGCAGGTACCAGCGGCGGCCGTGATGGACCAGCCGGTACGGCTCGACGGTGCGGCGGGTGCTGGTGCCACCGTGGTCGAGGTAGTCGAAGCGCAGCCGTTCCTGGTCCCGGCAGGCGGCGCCGATCACGGTCAGCAGCTCCTGGCCGACCGTCACCGTGGCGGGCATCGGGCGCACCGTGACCGCCTGCATCGCCTGCACCCGGTGCCGCAGCCGCGAGGGAAGGACCTGCTCCAGTTTGGTCAGCGCGCGCGCCGAGGTCTCCTCGATGCCCTCGACGCCGCCGACCGCACCGGTCCGCAGGCAGAGCGCCACTGCGACGGCCTCCTCGTCGTCGAGCAGCAGCGGCGGTAGGGCGGCCCCGGCACCCAGCCGGTAGCCGCCGGCGGTTCCGGGGGTGGCGTGGACGGGATAGCCGAGGGCGCGCAAACGCTCGACGTCCCGCCGGACCGTGCGGGCGGTGACGTCGAGTCGCTCGGCCAGTTCCGGGCCCGTCCAGTCACGGCGCGACTGGAGGAGGGAGAGCAGGCGCAGAAGTCGGGCCGACGTTTCCAGCATGGTGTTCAGTCTGCCAGCGCATCAGGACAGGAGTTGACCGCGAGGTGATCTCGGAGAGGGGAGGAGGAAGAGCCTGACGGCGCCGGGCGGCGCCGGGCAGTGAGTGGGTGGTGGCCACGTACGGCTCGACGGCGGGGTCCGGGACCGCGCGACAGACGGAAGGGGCGAGGACCGGTCTCGGGTGCGCACCACCGGGCGCCCGTTCAGCAGTCACAACCGCAGTCGCAACCATCACACCCGCAGTCCCCGCAGTCGCAGTTCCCGCAGCACTGACAGCAGTTGCAGCAGTCCGAGCAGCCACCGCAGTCGCCGCAGTCACCGCAACTTCCGCACCAGGACTCGCGTCGCTGGCCGGTCCAGGCGTCATCGTGGTCGGTGCAGCAGAGTTGGCACGTGCAGCACAGACCGGCGTAGACGAGGCACCCGGCCAGCAGGCCGCGGCGGCGCGGTGGTTCGGGTGGCGGCGGGAAGCCGCCGGGGCCGCCCGGGCCGCCGGGCTGCCCGGGCGGGTAGGGCTGCTGGTCGGGTGCGCCGGGCGCGTAAGGGCTGCCGGTGTAGGGATTGCCCTGGTAGGGGTTGCTGTTCTGCCCGGCGGGACCGTGCGAGCAGGTGCTGGTGCCGAATGCCCGGTCGACGGAGCGTTCCAGTTCGTGGACGAGCAGGGTGTGGGCGAGGCGGGCCGAGGCGGTGTCCGCGAAGTCGACCTCCCGCAGGGCGAGGCGGATGCCGTGGCGCGCGTCGTCGCACAGCCGCCGGGCCTCGGCGAGGTCGGTGCCGGTCGCGGTGAGCGGGTTCCAGGCGCCGGTCCGGGCGTCCTCGGCCAGGTCCTCGACGGCGTCGAGCAGGTGGGCGAGCCGGCCGAACAGCCGCCCTGCCTCCTGGAGCGGGGCGGTGTTGTCCGGCCGGCCGGCGAGGACCGCGGTGTGGGCGAAGGCCGCGGCAGTGGCGGTCTCGGTCGGTTCGGTCACCGACAGCACGCAACTGCCGGGGCCGGCCGTGGCTTCGACGTCGCCCTGCCTGCCGACGGCGTCGACCAGCACCGCGGTGTCGAAGCCGAGGTCGCCACCGGTCTGCGCGCCGGCCCGGTCCCAGCGTCGGGCGACCTTGCGGGCGGCGAGGGCGACGGGGCGGCGGCCGAACGCGCCGTCCCCGTCGTCGACATGGTCGCGCACCTTCGCGGAGGCGAGGACCAGCGAGACCGCCGCGGCCAACCGGGCGCCCTCGCCCTTCGCGACGGGCGCGGTACGCATGCCGCGCAGCGGGCAGGGACCCGCGGTGCGCCGCAGCTCGGGGGTGGGCGCCGACTGCGCTTCGACCAGCACCGAGATGATCAGACCGTCGTAATTGGTGGCGATGCGGGCGAACTGCCCGTGCCCGTCCCGCAGGGCGAGGCACAGCCCGCACAGGTGGGCCAGCCAGGAGGCCGCCATCCCCTCCGACATCCGGTGCCTGCAGGGCCGAATGATCCCGAACATGCTTCCACTCCCCCGTTGGACTCTCAGGTGGCGAGACCAAGTCGGCGCGGCGGCCGCCCTGCCCTCCGGCTCGGACGGTCTTGTGACCTGCGCCACCTGCACTTTGATCGTCGGTCAGGTTCGACAAGCCGATCGGCGGTCATGTTATCGGTGTGGCACGCCGTGACCGTAGGGCCGTACGGCCCCTGGAATCACTCGATCGTGGAGGACGTTCCCATCGCATCGTCAGCTGTCCAATGCCTGCCCTTGCTTGACGGTGCGCCACTATCGTGTGTGCCAGTACCGTCACAAGTCGCCTGCATGGCGCCTATCCCCTTGGCGCATCACCCTCATCATGGATGACGATAGGACTAAGCGGACGGTACAGACCGCGTGCGAGAGAGGAGGCGTCCATGGGTTCGGTTCGACGGGCGAGTGCCTGGCTTGGCCTCGTCGACGACAACGGCGGCGAGGGTTACTACGACGAGGAGTACGCCGACTACGGCGAGGGCCCGGAGCGCGCCGACACGTGGGTGACCGACCCGCGGGTGAGAGTTGCCACCGAGTCGGCCGAGGAGGAGGGCCGGCGGATCGCCACGGTGACGCCCGACGGGTTCCGCGACGCGCGCGGTATCGGTGAGCTGTTCCGAGACGGCGTCCCGGTCATCATCAACCTGACCGCGATGGAGTCCTCCGACGCCAAGCGCGTGGTGGACTTCGCCGCCGGGTTGACCTTCGGCCTGCGCGGCTCCATCGAGCGGGTGGCCACCCGGGTGTTCCTGCTGACCCCGGCCGACTACTCCGTGATGAACGCCGACGCCCGCCGCACCGGAGACGGCTTCTTCAACCAGAACTGACGATGACGCGGACCGACCTGCGGGCCCTCCTCTCGAACGCGCTTCGACCTGCGGGCCGGCCGTCATCGTCGGTCGCACCGTTCGGCCCGGCTGCGACGACACCGAACGGGGGCACGTGATGAGCAACGGGAACGGGAACGGCCGGTGGGCGACCGTCGCCCAGTTCGCCGCGGCGACGGCCGCGGTGGCCGCGCTGTGGTTCCTGGCGGACTGGGGCACGCCGAGCGTCCTGAGGTGGATGCTGTGAGGGACGCGAACCCCGAACGGCCCGTCGAGCGTCCACGCCCCCTCCGCACGTCAGGCCGCGAGCCCTTATGGACACCGGGGCGCAGGTCGGAGCGCTGAGCCGGAGGACCGCCGGCGCCTCACCCGCGGAAGGCGTCGAACCCGGTGAGTGCCTTGCCCAGGACGAGCTGGTGCATCTCCACGGTGCCCTCGTAGGTGAGCACCGACTCCAGGTTGGTCGCGTGCCGCATCACCGGATACTCCAGCGAGATGCCGTTGGCGCCCAGGACGGTGCGCGCGGTGCGGCAGATCTCGATCGCCTCGCGCACGTTGTTGAGCTTGCCGAAGCTGACCTGTTCCGGGCGCAGCGTGCCCGCGTCCATCCGCCGCCCGAGGTGGTGGGCGAGCAGGATGCCCTTGTGGAGTTCGACCGCCATGTCGGCCAGTTTCGCCTGGGTGAGCTGGAAGGCGCCGATCGGCCGGCCGAACTGCTCGCGCCCGCGGGCGTACTCCAGGGCCGCCTCGAAGCAGGCCCGGGCCGCACCCATCGCGCCCCACACGATGCCGTAGCGCGCGTGGTTGAGGCAGCTCAGCGGGCCGCGCAGGCCGGTGACCTCGGGCAGTACCGCGTCCGCCGGCAGCCGTACGCCGTCCAGCACCAGTTCGCTGGTGACCGAGGCGCGCAGACTCCACTTGTGCCGGATCTCCGGGGCGGAGAAGCCCGGGGTGTCGGTGGGCACCACGAAGCCACGCACCCCCTCGTCGGTCGCCGCCCACACCACGGCCACTCCCGCGACCGATCCATTCGTGATCCACATCTTGCGGCCGTCGAGCAACCAGTCCGAGCCGTCCCGTACCGCGCGGGTGCGCATGCCGGCCGGGTCGGAGCCGTGGTCCGGCTCGGTCAGGCCGAAGCAGCCGATCACCTCGCCCGCGGCCATGGACGGCAGCCAGCGTTCCTTCTGCTCCGCGGAGCCGAAGCGGTGGATGGCGTACATCGCCAGCGAGCCCTGCACCGACACCAGGGAACGGATGCCGGAGTCGGCGGCCTCCAACTCCACGCAGGCCAGGCCGTACTGCACGGCGCTCGCGCCCGCGCAGCCGTAGCCGGTCAGTTGCATGCCGAGGGCGCCGATGCCGCCGAGTTCGCGGGCGAGTTCACGGATCTCGGGCAGCTCGCCGCGCTCGTACCAGCCGGCCACGTGGGGCAGCACCCGTTGCGCGGCCCAGCCGCGGACGGTGTCGCGCACCGCCCGGTCCTCGGGGGTGAGCAGGTCGTCCAGACCCAGCGGGTCGTAGGGGTCGAAGGGCGCCCTGGACGATGCGGACATGGGTGGACCTCCGGCCCGTAAAACTAGCAGTGGTAATCGCGCTCGGCGCCGACGTTACGGCTCAGTCCCGCGCCCGTCCAGAGCGTACGGCGCCGGGGCGGGCGGAGGTGGGGGCGACAGCTCCGCGGTTCGCGGCACCCGGGCGGACACCGTGCACCCCGTCCGGCCTGCGGCGCACCGGCCACGGGAGTTCCGCACCGGCGTTCGCCCCCGGGCCCGACGCCCCGGCGGGCTCGGCACTCGGCACGCGCTCCTCCCCCGCGCCGCACTCCATCACCCGCGGCAACCGCCGGGCCGCGCATGCGCCCGACAGCAGCAGCACCGCGCTGACCAGGAGCGTCATGTGCAGGCCGTGCACGAACGAGTGACGCGCGGCATGCCGCAGCGCCGCGCCGGGGGTGCCGCCGATCCGGTTCGCCACGTCGTAGGCACCGCCCAGCGACTGGCCGGCCGCGGTGGTGTCCGCGGCGTCGACCCCGCGGGCGTGCGGCGCGTAGGTGGCGTTCATCACGCTGCCGAGCAGCGCGATACCCAGCCCGGCGCCGAGTTGGTACGCGGTCTCCCCCACCGCGGCCGCGCCGCCCGCGCGGTGGGCGGGGGCGTGGCTGAGCATCGACTCGTACGCCCCGAACAAGGTGGCCTCCAGGCCGAAGCCGAGGGCCACGAAGACGGTGGTGAGCAGCATGGGGCGGTCGTTCTCGCCCATCGCGGTCAGGGAGAGCACCGCGAGCGCGGTGAGCAGGAAGCCGCCGCCGACCATCCGGCGCGGGCCGAAGCGGGCCAGGGCGCGCGACCCCGCCAGACCGGCGGCGATCGCGGCGAAGGTGAGCGGCAGCAGGCGCAGCCCGGTGTCCAGCGGGCTCAGCCCGAGCACGAGCTGCAGGTACTGCACCGCGATGAGTTCGAGCCCGACCAGCGCCAGCATGGCGAGCACGATGCAGCCCACCGAGGTGGAGAACGCCGCCTGCGCGAACATCCGCACGTCGATCAGCGGGTGCGCGAGGCGCCGTTGGCGCCGGACGAAGAACACCAGCAGGGCCAGCCCCAGCAGCAGCGGCACGAAGACCGAGGGGTCGATGGGGGACGCGCCGGCGCCGAAGCGTTTGACGCCGAAGACCGCACCCAGGATGCCCACCGCGGCGGCCGCCGCTCCCGCCAGGTCCCAGGGGCCGTCGTGCGAGCCGCGGGACTCGGGCAGCAGCAGCCGGCCGAGCGGCAGCATCACCGCCATCAGCGGGATGTTGACCAGGAAGACCGAGCCCCACCAGAAGTGCTCGACGAGGAACCCGCCGAGTACCGGCCCGATGGCCGCGCCGACGGCCGCGACCGCGCTCCACACGCCGATCGCCGTCGCCCGCTCGCGCCGGTCGGGGAAGACCTGCCGCAGGATCGACAGCGTGGCGGGCATGATCATCGCACCGCCGGCGCCGAGCAGCGCCCGGGCGGCGATCAGGACGTGCGGTGTGGGTGCGAAGGCCGCCATGGCCGAGGCGGCACCGAAGAGGGCGTAGCCCATCAGCAGCACCCGGCGGCGGCCGATCCGGTCCCCGAGCGTGCCGAAGAGGATCAGCAGCGACGCCGCGATCAGCGGGTACGCGTCGACGATCCACAGCAGGTCCTGCGAGCCGGGCCGCAGATCCTCGGTGAGCGCGGGCACGGCCACGTGCAGCACCGTGGCGTCGAGCGCGACGATGAACAGGCTCGCGCACAGCACGACGAGGATGGTCCAGCGGCTGACCGGCCGCGTCATAGGCGTACCTCCACGGCTGCTTCCGGGCGGGTGAATCGCAGGTGAATCGCCAGCGTACGTGACCCCGCAGTGCCCGGCCGCGGGCCCGGCCGCTCGGCCGGTAGGCTGATGGCTCACTCGGACGGGCTACAGGACGCCAGGTGCCGTCACCCGATCGGGCCGAGCACGCCGAACGGGCCTGCTCCGCCCCGATCGACGTGCCATTCACCGGCCGCCGTGCTTTCGCCGACCCGGCCCCGTTCCAAGTGCCGTTCCGGCGACACCCCGGGCCGATCCCCCGCCGCCCCACGGCGCGGACCTTTCGGGCCCACCCGCCGCGCCAAGGCCCGCCCGGGCCCGCCACGGCCCGCGCCCGCCCGGCGCCGCCGCGGCGAGCGCGCGGGAAACCCTGAATAAATTCGAGGGAAATAAGCGTCGAATAAGAAGATGGCGATGTGAGTATCAACACCCGAACATAAACTTCACGGTCTCCTGCTATTCACCTCAATCACCGTCCGCCAAAGGGGTGGTGAGACGCACTCCACATCACATCGTCATTACAAATCCGGCTGTACGACGGTTGCATGCCATCACACGCTGTAACGTCGATTCAGTGCGTACCGATAACAGGCCCGACCGCGCGGCGGAGCGACCGGTGAGCCGTGGCCTGCCGCGGATGAGCCGAACACGCGTGTGGCTGTTCGGCCTCACCGTGGTCGCCTACGTCGCAATCGTCGTCGGCGTGGTCACCACGTCGAAGCTGGTGACGCTCGACTGGCAGGTCATGCTGTGGCGCCCGTACAAGCAATGGCCACAAATCCACGCGTTCCTGGACTATTTCGTGGTCCTCGGCCAGCGCGGCCCCACGGCCGTGATGGTGCTGGCGTGGCTGGGCTGGCGGGCGTGGCGCCACCGCACCCTGCACCCCCTGCTGGTACTCGGCACCTCGTTGCTGCTGCTCAACATCACCGTGGGGGCCGTGAAATACGGTCTCGGCCGGCTCGGTCCGCATTACGCGACGACCGTCGGCTCCGCGGAGATGTTCGCAGGCGGAGATATATTTCCTTCCGGGCATACCGCCAATGCGGTGGTGACCTGGGGCGTACTGGCCTATCTCGCCACGACTCCGCGCGCCCGCCGCTGGGGCTCGATCGCCAGCGCGCTGCTGGCGCTCGGAGTGGGCGCGACCACCGTCTACCTCGGTACGCACTGGGTGAGCGACGTGCTGCTCGGCTGGGCGGCAGGGCTGCTGATCCTGCTGGCGCTGCCGTGGTTCGAGCCGTTCATGGCCAGGGCCGAGGACTGGATCACCGACGGCTGGCTGCGGGTCCGGTCGCGGCGCGCACGTCCCGCGGCCGCCGGTGCGACGGTCCCCGCCCCTCCCACACCGTCCGGGCAACACAGCGGGGACGGCGAGCCGGACCGCGAGCCGGTGGGTTCCGCCGCGCAGGTCGGCGGGCCGAGCACCGTCCCGGCACCGCCCGGGGCCCTCGCCTCCTCCGGCGGCCTCTCCACCAGCACTGGCGCACCCGGCGTCAAGACACCCTCGGGTGCGACCGTCGCCGCCACCGCGGTCGCGAACCCGGCCATCGGCTCACCTGCTGCCGCGACCCCGGCAGGCGGCTCCCCGACCTCCCCGGGCGGCGGACACCCGTCGAACCGTCCGCCCACCGTCCGCGGGGACCGCACACCGCCCGGGGCCGTCGGCGCCCGGCGGCGTCCGGTGGACCGCCAGACGGCGCGTCCGGTGCCGCCGCTCAGCCAAGCCAGCAGCGCTGCACACGGCCCTCGTCCACGATGAAGTTGAGCCGCCCGAGGACGAACTCCATCGTCACCACCGTCCCGGGCGGCAGGCTGCGGACCGTGGTCCAGCCGCGCTCACGGGCCCGGGCTTCCGCCTCCGCGGCGGCCAGGCCGACATAGGCGTCGAGGTCGTCGTTCGGATTGCGGCCGGGCGGGTTCGGTAGCGGTGCCATGACACCACGCTATTCGGCGGAATAGCACCGCGCCGCCCGATGACCGGCACGCACAAGTTCCGCACAGTCCCTGCACAAAAAACCGTCATTTCCAGTGGTTTACCGGACACCGACACCTTAAGGGCGAGCGACCACGGTCCGCGGCCGGTCGTGGGTACGGGGCCGACGGAATCCCGTCGGCCCCGTACGCGTGGAGCGCTCGGCCGGGCCCGTCCCGCGGTCACCCGCCGGTCGTTTTCCGCTCCGATCCGAGTCCGATTCCGTTCGTTGTGCGCTGAATTGACGGACTGTTGGCGGTCGGTTGGCAGGCGGTTGGCGGTCAGTTCACCGTGAGGACGGCTCCTGGCAGCAGCACGTTCGGATCGGAGCCGACGAGCGCCTTGTTGAGCTCGTACAGCCGTTGCCAGCCTCCGTCCACGCCGTAGTCGCGCGCGGTGCTCGCCAGCGTCTCGCCGGGGTGCACGGTGTGCACGAGGTGCTTGAAGCCGCTCCTGCCGGCGCGGCGCGAGCAGACCGGCCAGGCGTCCCAGCCCTGGACCCGGAGCACCGCCTCCGCGATGTCGATCTGGTGCTGCGGGGTGGCCAGGTCGGCGCGGCGCGCGTACTTCAGGCCGCCGAACGACTCCCACGTGGGCTGGAAGAACTGGAGGCCGCCGTAGAAGCCGTTGCCGCTGTCGATGTGCCAGTCGCCGCTGCTCTCGCACATGGCCAGGTCGTCCCAGACGGAACGCTGCCGGGTGAAGGACGTCACGCGCGGGACGGGGGCCACGGCCGGTGCAGCCGCCGCTGGTTCAGCCGCGGCCGGTGCCGCCCCGGCCGGAACTGCGGCCGGTCCTACCGCCGGAGCTGCGGCCGGTCCTCCTGCCGGTGCTACGGCCGGAGCCGCAGCCGCGGCCGGACCCGCCGCGGGTACCTCCTGGGGCGCGGCCACGGCCGGTGTCGCCGGCGAAGCCCCACCGACGGGAAAGGTCAGCGCCGAGGACGCGGCGGACCACGCGCGGCCGGGGGTCGGGACCGACCGGTGGGCGGCGGGCGCCGCCGCGGCGGGCTGGGCCGCCAGCGGGATCAGCGCGCACGCACCGAGCACGGCGGCCGCGGCGGCGCCACGGGGGCCACGCATACGCGGCGGGGACGGGACGGGCTGGGCGGGTCTGTCCTGCGAAGCCGGAGGGGCCGGCAGGGCCGGCCCGCCTGGCAGGGAGGGTGGGGCCGGCGGGGCCGACCGGACGGGCTGGACTGACTGAGCTGGCGCGGTTGGCGGGGCTGACACATCAGGTGAGTCCGACAAGTTCGACAGTTCGATCATCGGGCCACGCTAGGCACGGCTGCACCCGGTATTTCCGGCGGCACGGCACGGCGCGGCCCCTACCCCACCCGGACGGCCCACCCGCGCGGCGCAACGCGTACCCCGGAAACCGTGACCCCCTGCGCGGGCGGTCCGTTGTCACAGTGCGCCGGGCCTCCGCTCGGCGGCCGGAGCCTTCGGCCCGCATTCCTGACCGCAGCACCGCACTTCCAAGGAGACTCCCGTGGCGCCCATGCTCGACGTGAGTGACGAGGTACGAGCCGAGATCGGCGACGAGGAGACCGAGCGGCTTCTCACCGGCGAGAGCTCGCCCGGCACGTACGACTGCACGTCCTGCCGCACGCCCGGCGACAGCGGGCAGGAGCCGACCAGCACCGTCCTGTTCGTGGGCGACGAGACCGCCGTCCTGGCCTTCGCGCACGCCGCCTGCATCCCCTCGCAGGTGGTGCCGGTGTCCGAGGCCCAGTTGCAGGGGGCGGTCGCCAGCATCTCCGGCGGCGCCCCGCTGGCCGGCCAGCCGGGCCCGGCCCCCGTGCCCGCGGGCGGGATGCCGCCGGGGTCGACCGGGCTGTCGGGGCAGCCGGCGGGCGGCTCTGCGGCGCCCGGGAGCGTCGGGCCCGGCATCGGCGCCCCCGCGGCCACGCCCGGCCTCCACGCCGCACCCCGTCAGGCAGTGCTGGGCATCACCTGCGGTCTGATCATCGTGGAGGAGCAGCTGCGGCCCGCGCTCGTGGTCGAGCCGACCGGGCCGGTCGCCCGGGTCGGCTCCACCGGCGGCGGTGACGACTTCCTGCCGCTCCTGATCGAGCAGGGCTTCGTGCCCCAGCTGGACCTGGAGGCGCCGCCGTCGCCGCTGCCGGGCTGGTCGGTCCTGCTGGCGATGGGCAAGCTGCACGCGGTGCTCCAGCCGGGCGCGGGCGGCGGGCCGGCCGCGGCCTGGTGGCAGGCCCACCAGCCGCTCCAGGTCAGCGACGGCTGGCGGGCCGCGGTCCAGCGCGGCAACGAGGTCTACGTGTACGCCGGTCCGGCCGGTTCGATCGGCCGCCAGCCGCGCGAGGACCTGATGCGGGACGCGCTGGCCCGGGCGTGCTCGCGCGGCCAGCTCGTGGCGGCCTCCATGCCGCTGTCCGGAACCTGATCGTCGGATCGTCCGACCGATCCGCCGACCGAGGGGCGCGCACGGCATCACGTGCGCGCCCCTCGCACGCCCATCCGCCTTCGGTACCCCTGTGACCTGGTCAAAGATGGGCAATTCCGTCGTGCGGCCCGCATCCCGCCCGGCGTCGCGTCGTTGGCAGTTACGTGTACAGCTTCGACGCCCCCTCCCCAGCCCCTTACCAGCGCTACATCCCGGCCATGCGCACCGCGCAGGACGCGACCGGGGGCGGTGCGACGAACACGCCGATCTACGACGCGCTGTACTCCGAGTACCGAAGGCTCTTCCGCACCCTTCCGGGTGACCGCAGCGGCGAGGAATCGCTTCAGTTCAAGGGGTTCGCGGCCTGGCACACGGAATACCCGCCGTTCGCGCCGGGCGGGCGGCACCGGAGCGATCCGGCCGACGGGCCGAACGGCATGGGCAACGGGCAGGGCGGCATGGGCAACGGCGCCGGCGGCCCGCAGGGCGGCCAAGGCGGGCGGCCCGGAACCGGCCGGCGCGGCGGTGCGAACGGCGACGGCCCGGCGGCGCTCCCCCCGGGCCGCGGCGACAACCGCATGCGGTAGCCCCCGCACGCCGGGCGCGCGGGGGGGTACTGCGGCTTACTTCTTGCGGCCGCGCTTCTCGCGGACCCGGACCGACACCTGGATCGGCGTCCCCTCGAAGCCGAACTCCTCGCGCAGCCGGCGCTCGATGAACCGGCGGTAGCCCGCCTCCAGGAAGCCCGAGGCGAAGAGCACGAAGCGCGGCGGCCGGGTGCCCGCCTGCGTGCCGAACAGGATCCGCGGCTGCTTGCCGCCCCGGATCGGGTGCGGGTGCGCCGAGACCAGCTCGCCGAGGAAGGCGTTCAGCCGCCCGGTCGGCACCCGGGTCTCCCAGCCGGCCAGCGCGGACTCGATCGCCGGGACCAGCCTCTCCATGTGCCGGCCGGTCCGCGCCGAGACGTTGACCCGGGGCGCCCACTGCACCTGGACGAGGTCGCGCTCGATCTCCCGTTCCAGGTAGTAGCGGCGCTCCTCCTCCATCAGGTCCCACTTGTTGTAGGCGATGACCACGGCCCGGCCGGCCTCGACGGCCATCGAGATGATCCGGGTGTCCTGCTCGGTGAGCGTCTCGCTCGCGTCGACCAGGATCACCGCGACCTCGGCCTTCTCCAGCGCGGCCGCGGTGCGCAGCGAGGCGTAGTAGTCGGCGCCCTCGGTGAGGTGGACCCGTCGCCTGATGCCGGCGGTGTCGATGAACTTCCAGGTCACCCCGCCGAGCTGGATCAGCTCGTCGACCGGGTCGCGGGTGGTGCCGGCGACCTCGTTGACGACCACCCGGTCGCTGCCCGCCACCTTGTTGAGCAGCGACGACTTGCCGACGTTGGGGCGGCCGATGAGCGCGACCCGGCGCGGGCCGCCGACGGCCTCGCCGAAGGTCATCTCCGGGGCCTCGGGCAGTGCCTCGATGATGGCGTCCAGCAGGTCGCCGGTGCCGCGGCCGTGCAGCGAGGAGATCGGGTAGGGCTCGCCGAGGCCGAGGTTCCACAGCGCGTACGCGTCGGCCTCGCCGGAGGGCCCGTCGACCTTGTTGGCGGCCAGCACCACGGGCTTGCCGGCCCGGCGCAGCAGCTTCACGACCGCCTCGTCGGTGTCGGTGGCGCCCACGGTCGCGTCGACCACGAAGACCACCGCGTCGGCGGCCTCGATCGCGAACTCGGCCTGGGCGGCCACGGACGCGTCGATGCCGAGCACGTCCTGCTCCCAGCCGCCGGTGTCGACCAGCTTGAAGCGCCGGCCGTTCCAGTTGGCCTCGTAGGTGACCCGGTCGCGGGTGACGCCGGGGCGGTCCTCCACGACGGCCTCGCGGCGGCCGATGATCCGGTTCACCAGTGTCGACTTGCCGACATTGGGCCTGCCGACCACGGCGAGCACCGGGAGGGGGCCGTGCCCGGCCTCCGCGAGGTCGTCGGCGACCTCTTCGGGGTCGAAGCCCTCCTCCTCGGCGAGCTGCATGAACTCGGCGTATTCGGCGTCTCCGAGGGCGTCGGAATCGCCGTGTTCGTATCCCTGGTCCATGAGGTCTCTCCGTCGATCAGCAAGAACAAGTACGTGGGGGCGCTCCCGGTACGGCCGGGCGGGGCACGCAGCCCGGGGGCCGGGTCCGGGGACCGGCCGCGGCGCCGGTCAGCCCCGGCCGGTGGCCCGCCTGGCCTCCGCGAGGTGCGCGGTCAGGTGCGCCTGGATCCGCACGGTGGCCTCGTCGAGCGCGCTGCGGGTCCGCCGCCCGCTGCCGTCGCCCGCCTCGAACGGTTCGCCGTAGACCACGTCGATCCGGGCCCGCAGCGGTGGCAGCCCGCCGACCACCCGGCCGCGCCGGGCGCTGCCGAGGACCGCGACCGGGACGACCGGGGCGCCCGAGCGGACCGCGAAGTAGGCCAGGCCGGCCCGCAGCTGGGCGAAGTCGCCGTCGCCGCGGGTGCCCTCGGGGAAGATGCCCAGCACCCCGCCCCGCTCCAGCACCCCCAGCGCCGTGGTGATCGCGCCGCGGTCGGCGCCGGAGCGGTCGACCTTGACCTGCCCGATGGAGCGCAGGAACAGGTCGAGCGGGCCGACGAACGCCTCCTTCTTCACCAGGAAGTGCAGCGGCCGCGGGCAGGTGCCGATCAGCATCGGCCCGTCGACGTTGTGGCTGTGGTTGCCCGCGAGGATGACCGGGCCGTGGCTGGGCAGCCGCCAGTCGCCGAGCACCCGGGGCCGCCACAGGCCGTTCATCAGCCCGATGCCGATGCCCCGCCCCACCGCGGCACCGCGCTCGCTCGGCAGCGCGGAGGGCTGCGCCGGGGTCCGGTGCGAAGCCCGGGGCGAGGTCGAGGCCGTGGTCGGCGGCGCGGTCCCGCGCTGCGTAGTCACCGCGCCGCTCGCTTCTCCCCGACCAGTGCCACGACCTGCTCGACGACCTGCTCGAGGCTGAGCTCGCTGGTGTCCACCTCGACGGCGTCGTCGGCCTTGGCGAGCGGGGAGGTCGTACGGCCGGAGTCGGCGGCGTCCCGGCGGATCAGGGCGGCCTGGGTGTCGGCGACGGACTGCGCGCCCTTCAGCTCGCCGCTGCGGCGGGCCGCCCGGACCTCGGGGGAGGCGGTGAGGAAGATCTTCACGGTGGCGTCGGGCAGCACGGTGGTGCCGATGTCCCTGCCCTCGACCACGATGCCGGCCGGCGCGGAGGCGGCCGCGGCACGCTGGATCTCGACCATCCGGGTCCGCACCTCGGGCACGGCGCTCACCGCGCTGACCGCGGCGGTGACCTCCTGGGTGCGGATCGGCCCGGAGGCGTCCACGCCGTCCACGGTGATCGCGGGGGCGGCCGGGTCGGTGCCGGCCACGATCGCCGGCTTGCCCGCCTGGTCGGCGATGGCCAGCGGGTCGTTGACGTCGACGCCGTTGCTCAGCATCCACCAGGTGATCGCGCGGTACTGCGCGCCCGTGTCCAGGTAGCTCAGGCCGAGCCGGGCGGCGACCGCCCTGGATGTGCTGGACTTGCCCGTGCCGGAGGGGCCGTCGATCGCGACGATCACCGGAATTGACACAGCAGGTGGCCTTCCTCGTGCACGGATGAGGGGTACGGGCGGGCCGGCGGGCGCCGGATGCCATCCCTCAAGGTTACCGGCCCCCCGGGTGGCCCAGCGCCACCGCCGGTGCCGCGCCGGACCGTGGGCGTCCCGGCGGACCCCGCCAGCCGGCACCTGGGCGCGGCCGGCACCCGGCGCGACTGGCACCCGGCGGCGCAGCCTCCTTCCGCCGCTACTGCCGCAGCGCCCAGCCGCGCTCGCGCAGCGCCGCCGTCAGGACGGGCGCGCTGCGCGGCTCGACCAGCAGGTTGACCAGGCCCGCCTGCTGCCCTGCCGAATGCTCGATCCGCACGTCCTCGATGTTGACGCCGGCCGCGCCCGCGTCGGCGAAGAGCCGGGCCAGCTCGCCGGGCTGGTCGCCGATCAGGACGCTGACGATCTCGTACGGCTTCGGGGCGGCGCCGTGCTTGCCGGGGACCTTGGCGCGACCGGCGTTGCCGCGCCGCAGTATGTCCTCGATCCCCGCCGCGCCACCGCGCCGCTTGTCGTCGTCGGCGGACTGCAGGGCGCGCAGCGCGGTGACGGTCTCGGCGAGGTCGGAGGAGAGGTCGGCGAGCACGTCGGCGACCGGTCCGGGGTTCGCCGCGAGGATGTCCATCCACATGCCCGGATCGGATCCGGCGACGCGGGTGACGTCGAGGATGCCCTGGCCGCACAGGCGTACGGCGGAGTCCTCGGCGTGTTCCAGCCGGGCGGCGACCATGCTGGAGACGAGCTGCGGGGTGTGCGAGACCAGCGCCACCGCGCGATCGTGCGCGTCGGCGTCCATCACGACAGGGACCGCGCGGCAAAGCGCGACCAGTTCCAGGGCGAGGTTGAGGACGTCCGTGGCGGTGGCCGCGGTGGGGGTCAGCACCCAGGGGCGGCCCTCGAAGAGGTCGGCGGTCGCCGCCAGCGGGCCGGAGCGCTCCCGGCCCGCCATGGGGTGGGTGCCGATGTAGCCGCTGAGGTCGCAGCCCAGGGCGTCGAGGTCGCGGCGCGGGCCGCCCTTGACGCTGGCCACGTCCAGGTAGCCGCGGCCCCGCCCGCCGCCGATCGCCTCGGCGAGGGTCGTCGCCACATGGGCGGGCGGCACGGCGACGACCACCAGGTCCACGGGCTCCGGCGGCGCCGCGCAGGTGCCCGCGCCGAGCGCCTCGGCGGTGCGCGCGACGGTTTCGTCGTGGTCCTGGAGGTACACGTCCACGCCGCGACCGTTGAGGGCGAGCGCGGCCGACGTGCCCATCAGGCCGGTTCCGATGACGAGGGCGGTCCTCACGAGGCGGTGTCCTTGCGGGTGCGGCGGTGGGGGACGGTACGACGACGGTCGGGACGCTTCCGCGGTCCGCGTCCAGCGTAGCCATGCGCCCCCTGACGGCGCCGCGCGGACCGCGGGCCGAGACGCCCGGGTCACGGATCGCGCGCGCCTCCGCAGCACCCGCGGCTCCCCCGCGTCCCAGCCGCCGCATCACTCCCGGGTCACCCGCGCTCACCGTGCGGAACACGAAAATCGCGCGCCCGGTCCGAGCGAATGGACATAATCGCCCTGAGAGGCGAGGCGCTGGGGGACGACGTGGAGCAGCACGAACTGGTCAGGGACCACACGGTCTACGCGTGCGTGATGGGCTCGCGCGCCTTCGGTCTGGCCACGGACGCCAGCGACACCGACCGGCGCGGCGTGTTCGTGGCGCCGACCCCGCTGTTCTGGCGGCTGGACAAGCCGCCCACCCACGTCACGGGGCCGCTGGACGAGCAGTTCTCCTGGGAGCTGGAGCGCTTCTGCGTGCTCGCGCTGCGCGCCAACCCGAACATCCTGGAGTGCCTGCACTCCCCCCTCGTCGAGTACGCCGACGCCACCGGCCGCGAACTGCTCCACCTGCGCGAGGCGTTCCTGTCCCGTCACGCCGAGTCGACCTTCCGCGGGTACGCCGCGCAGCAGTTCGGCAAGCTCGAGGCAGACATCCGCACCCACGGGCGGCCCCGCTGGAAGCACGCGATGCACCTGCTACGGCTGCTCACCAGTTGCCGCGACCTGCTGCGCACCGGCCGGCTCGACATCGACGCCCGTGAGCACCGCGACCGCCTGCTGGCCGTCAAACGCGGCGAACTCACCTGGGACGAGGTCCGGGCCTGGACCCGCACGCTCCACGACGAGATCGACGACGCCTCTCCCCGCAGCCCGCTACCGGCCGACCCGGACCGCACCCGCGTCGAGGACTTCCTGATCCGCGTACGGGGCGTCTCGGCCTCTCCCGACCTGTCCTCGCCCGTCGCGGACGTCGCACGACGCTCCTAGCCCGTCCCCGGGAAGCGGCGGGCGAGGGCCGGCTCGTCAGACGGCGCCCTCTCGGGTACGGACCACCAGGTCGTGGAGGCCGTCCTGGGCGGTCGGGTGTGCCGGGAGCGCGGAGGCGCCCTGGGCGGCGGAGAGGGTGGTGTGGAGTGCCTCGACGTCCGCGAGGAGGCGGTCCGGCGCGAGACCGGGGGCGGGGGCGTGCTCGGCGGCGGCCTTGGCGGCTATCAGGTCAGGGAGGTAGGCGGGTGCCTCGGGGACCTCGGCGAGCAGCGTGGGGAGGTCGGCCAGGACGCGGCCGGTACGCATGAGGTGGATGCCGGTGAGCAGCACGCGGAACGTGTAGAGGAGCGGCTTGAGTTCGCCGTTCCTGAGGTGCAGGCGCCACTGGGTGGTGGCGAAGCCCCGGTAGTGGTGCGCGTGGCCCGCGGTGACCACGCCGGGTGCGAGGGCGGCGAGTTCGGCGTGGACGGCGGTGGTGCGGACGACCAGCGGCGAGAGCACCTGCTCCAGCACGTAGCCGTTGCGGCGCAGCATGAGCCGGGCGAACTTCAGCAGATCGTGGGTGACCAGGTCCAGTTCCAGGCCCTCGCGCTCCCACATCCGGGTCCGGGTCGGCTCCCCCTCGCGCAGGCCGATCACCTCGCGCAGCGGGAGCAGGTGCACGCCCCGCAGGTCCACGTCGGAGTCCTGGGAGGGGAAGCCGTAGAGGTGCGCACCGGAGACGGTGACGAACAGCAGCTCCGGGCCGCCGCCCACCAGGTCGCGGACGGCCGGGCCGAGGTCGGGCACGCCTGCGGCCGACAGGGCGGACGGGGAGGCGGCGGGGACGACGGAAGCGGGAGAAGGAGCGGCTGAAGCGGCGGAGGCGGGCACGGTCATCCGCTCATCCAAGCGCCAAGGGCGGCCCGTTGGCGAGGCGGCGGTCCCCGGTAAGGGGCCGCCGCCCTGGATCGCGCCCCTTACCCGGGGCTCCCCCACTCCGGGGCGCCGTCCTACAGGTCGACCTCGCGCATGAGCATGCCGACCTCGGTGTTGGTGAGGCGGCGCAGCCAGCCGGACTTCTGGTCGCCCAGCGGGATCGGCCCGAAGCTGGTGCGCACCAGCTTGTCGACGGGGAAGCCGGCCTCGGCCAGCATCCGGCGCACGATGTGCTTCCGGCCCTCGTGGAGGGTGACCTCGACGAGGTAGTTCTTGCCGGTGTTCTGCACGATCCGGAAGTGGTCGGCGCGGGCCCAGCCGTCCTCCAGCTCGATACCGCTCTTGAGCTGCTTGCCGAGGTCGCGCGGCAGCGGGCCCTGGATCGCGGCGAGGTAGGTCTTCTTCACGCCGTACCGCGGGTGGGTCAGCCGGTGGGCCAGCTCGCCGTGGTTGGTGAGCAGGATCAGCCCCTCGGTCTCGGTGTCGAGCCGGCCGACGTGGAAGAGCCGGGTGTCGCGGTTGGTGACGTAGTCGCCCAGGCACTGCCGCCCGTCGGGGTCCTCCATGGTGGAGACCACGCCGGCCGGCTTGTTGAGCGCGAAGAACAGGTACGACTGGGTGGCGACGGTCAGGCCGTCGACCTTCACCTCGTCGCGGTCGGGGTCGACCCGCATGCCCTGCTCGGTGACGATCTCGCCGTTCACCTCGACCCGGAGCTGCTCGATCAGCTCCTCACACGCCCGGCGCGAGCCCATGCCGGCCCTGGCCAGCACCTTCTGCAGCCGCTCACCCTCCTGCTCGGCACCCGGGAACGTCTTGGGCGTCTTGACCTGGGGCTTGCTGTGCCGCTCCCGGTTGCGCTCCTCGATCTGGGCGTCGAGCTCGCGCGGCCGGGCCGGGACCGGCTTGCGGCCCCGGTTGCCGGTCGGCCGGGCGCCGGGCTTGGCACCGCCGGCGTCCTTGGTGCGGGGCATGCCGCCGGGCCTGTTCGCACCGGACTGGCCGGTGCCGCCGACGTCGTAGCGGCGCTCCTCCGGACGGGGCTTGCGGGGGCGCTCCGGCTCCCCGCCGCGCCGGTCGGCAGAGCCGCCGCCACTGCCGCCGCGGGGTTTCCGGTTGCCGCCGCTGTTCCTGTCGCTGCTTCGCATCAAGGTTCCGTAATCGAGGTGATCGAGTTCGAGGTCGTCGGTGGATCGTCCGGGGCGTCCGGGTCGAAGGACGGCAGCCCTTCCGCGGACTCCGCCTCGACCGCTTCCGCCTCCGGCAGGAACGGGGCGAGCTCGGGCAGCTCATCGAGGCTGCGCAGGCCCATACGTTCCAGGAAGTAGTTCGTCGTCCTGTACAGGATCGCACCTGTCTCGGGTTCCGTCCCACCTTCCTCCACGAGCCCGCGCTGGAGCAGGGTGCGCATGACACCGTCGCAGTTCACCCCGCGCACCGCCGAGACCCGGGACCGGCTCACCGGTTGGCGGTACGCGACCACCGCCAGCGTCTCCAGTGCGGCCTGCGTCAGCCGGGCCTGCTGGCCGTCCAGCACGAAGCTCTCCACCGCCGGGGAGAACTCCGGGCGGGTGTAGAACCGCCAGCCGCCCGCGACCAGCCGCAGGTCGAAGCCCCTGCCCTCGCGGGTGTAGTCGTCGGACAGCTCGCGCAGCGCCTTGCCGACCGCCCGCCTCGGCCGGTCCAGCACCTTCGCGAGGTGCTCCTCGGTCGCCGGCTCGTCGACCACCATCAGCACGGCCTCCAGCGCCGGCTTCAGCTCCAGCTCGGCGGTGGCGGCGGCGAGCAGCCCCGCCGGAGCGGGCTCGGCGGCCGGGACGGCGGCGCCGGAAGCGGCCCGCGTGAGGTCCGTCACGTCGGTCATCCCTGCTCTCCTCTCCCGGCGGAACCGGGCTCACTGATGTCGGTCTCGCCGATCTCGGGCTCACCGGTCTCGGGCTCACCGGTCTCGGGCTCACCGGTCTCGGGCTCACCGGACCCGATGACGGAGGACTCGCTGCCGGCGGACCCGGTGGCGTCACCCTCCGCACGGCCGCCCCGCTCACGGCCCCCCGCCGGGGGCTTCGGCGGGCGCTCCTGGTCGAACTCGTCCGTCACCAGCGGAGCCGCGTCCTCGGCCGTCCCCGTCCACCGCACCTGGAGCAGGCCCAGCGCCTCCTCCTGGTCCAGTGCGACCGCCTTCTCCCGGTACAGCTCCAGCAGCGCCAGGAAGCGGGCCACGACCGTGAGCGTGTCGGCCGCGTCCGCGGTGAGCTCCCCGAAGCTTGCCGCACCCCGCTCGCGCAGCAGGGCGATCACGTGCTCGGCCTGCTCCCGCACGCTCACCAGGGGGGCGTGGATGTGGTCCACGTACACCTGCGGCTTCGGCTTCGGCTGCATCGCCTTCACCGCCAGGCGCGCGAACCGCTCCGGGCCGATGCTCAGCACCACCTCCGGCAGCAGCTCGGCGTGCTGCGGCTCCAGGCCGACGGTCCGCGGGTGGCGCAGCGCCTCCTGTTCGAGCCGTTCCGCGAAGATCGCCGCGATCTGCTTGAACGCGCGGTACTGCAGCAGTCGCGCGAACAGCAGGTCCCGCGCCTCCAGCAGCGCGAGGTCCGCCTCGTCCTCCACCTCGGCGGCCGGCAGCAGCCGTGCGGCCTTCAGGTCCAGCAGCGTCGCCGCGACCACCAGGAACTCCGTGGTCTGGTCCAGGTCCCAGTCCGGGCCCATCGCGTGGATGTGGGCCATGAACTCGTTGGTGACCTTCGACAGCGCGATCTCGGTCACGTCGAGCCGGTGCTTCGAGATCAGCTGGAGCAGCAGGTCGAACGGCCCCTCGAAGTTCGCCAGCCGTACGGTGAAACGGTCCCCGGCGGCTTCCGGCGTCGGAGCGGCTTCCGGGGTCGGGACGTCCTCCGGGATCCGAGCGGCTTCCGGGACGTCGACGTTCGCGGGTTCCTCGGGCCGGCCGTCACCAGGTTCCGTCTCCTGCGGCGGCTGTACGGCAGCGGCTTCCGCCTCCTCCGACGCTTCCACGGCTCCGGGTGCGGCTTCTCCGGACGGTTCGGCCGCGCCTGGCGCCACGGGTTCGGCGTCTCCCGCCAACGGTTCCATGGCAGGGGCCGGTTCCGCCTCGGCGGCGGGGCCGCGTCCGAGGCTGCGGCGGCGAGCAGCGGGTGAGGTCGGCATCGGAAGCAGGCTACTCGCCGTAGCGGCTCGCGCTCCGTCGGCGGGTTCGGCGCTCCGGGGGCAGAACTGCTGCGAGCAGCCCCCGTCGGCAAGTAGCCCCTCGCCCGACGGGACGAGGCACTCCGGAGGGCCGAGGCACCGCACCCCGCGGGGCTCAGCGGCCGCGCAGCCGCCGGACCAGGATGCTCGCGTCACCGCGGGATTCGAGGTCGGCCAGCACGACCGCGACGGCCTCACGGACGATCCGGCCGCGGTCGATCGCGAGGCCGTGCTCGCCGCGCAGCACCAGGCGGGCGTGCTCCAGATCCATCAGCTCCTCGGCGGAGACGTAGACGGTGATCTTCTCGTCGTGGCGCTCGCGGCCGCTGGGCCTGCGGTTCTGACGGGGCGCCTTGCGGCGGGCGGGCGCGGCCGGCTGCGGGGTCGCGGTGATCGGCGGGGGGGTGGGCTTCTGCGAGGTGACGGTCGCCGTGGCCACGGGGGTGGCGCTCGCGGCGGCCTGGACCGTGCCGTTGCGCTCGGGCGCGCGCTCGCCGGTGAGCGGTCGGCGCGGGCCGGGGGGAACCGCGGAGGCCCCGTCGCGGCCGGTGTGCTCGTCGCTGCGGGCGGGTGCGGGCGCCGTCGCGGCGGCCTGGACCGTGCCGTTGCCGGTGCCCTGCGAGCCCGGGCCGCCGGAGCGCGCGTCGGAGTCGGCCTCGGCGCTGTGGGTCGGCGAGGGTGCCTGGAGTGCGGCGCCGCCGGTGGTCCGGAACAGTTCGTCGGCGCCCGGCAGGCTCACTCGGCGTGGCACCGGGCGAGCACCTCCCTGGCGAGTTGGCGATAGGCCGCGGCACCCACGGAGTTGGAGGCGTACGTGGTGATCGGCTCACCGGCGACGGTGGTCTCCGGGAACCGCACGGTGCGGCCGATGACGGTGTGGAAGACGTGGTCGTCGAACGCCTCGACCACCCGGGCCAGCACCTCCCGGCTGTGCACGGTGCGCGAGTCGTACATCGTGGCGAGGATGCCGTCGAGTTCGAGTTCGGGGTTGAGACGCTCGCGGACCTTCTCGATCGTCTCGGTGAGCAGCGCGACGCCGCGCAGCGCGAAGAACTCGCACTCCAGCGGCACGATCACCGAGTGCGCGGCGGTCAGCGCGTTGACGGTGAGCAGGCCGAGCGAGGGCTGGCAGTCGATGACGATGTAGTCGTAGTCGGCCATCAGCGGCTTGAGCGCGCGCTGCAGCGCGGACTCGCGGGCGACCTCGCTGACCAGCTGCACCTCGGCGGCGGACAGGTCGATGTTGCTCGGCAACAGGTCCATGCCGGGGACCGCGGTCTTCAGCAGCACCTCGTCGGCGGCGAGCCCGCGTTCCATCAGCAGGTTGTAGACCGTGATGTCGAGTTCCATCGGGTTGACCCCGAGGCCGACCGACAGGGCGCCCTGCGGGTCGAAGTCGACGAGCAGCACGCGGCGGCCGTACTCGGCGAGCGCGGCACCCAGGTTGATGGTCGAGGTGGTCTTGCCGACCCCGCCCTTCTGGTTGCACATCGCGACGATCTTCGCCGGGCCGTGGTCGGTCAGCGGGTTCGGGATCGGGAAGTACGGCAGCGGGCGGCCGGTGGGGCCGACCCGCTCGCGGCGCTGTCGGGCGGCGTCGGGCGCGAGCGTCGCGGCGTACTCCGGGTCCGGCTCGTATTCGGCGTCGGGGTCGTAGAACTGACCGTCTTGCAGATCGTGATCGTCGTAAGGAGCCATGGTGTAACCGGGCACTGTCTCCGTGGTCGTCGTCTCGGGCCGGCGGGACTCGAAGGTACGGACCGCTGCGGAACCGACGGTCGTTCCTGGTTGACCACCCCCGGGAGCAAATGTCGACTCATTCACAAGTCGTCTTACCTCCTTGGTGACCAGGAAACTTCTCAATAGGTCAGCGTGACTACAGCCGACGTTTCGCGACTCTATGGCGTGTCGGTGGTCCGCAGCAACACAATCCGCCGGAGACGGCACGATGTGTCGGGAAGCGAACACCCGGCTGTCAAGGGCGTAACCACGCGAACGGCGGGGTCTCGAAGGACAAGACCCCGCCGTGCAGGCGTAGTTGGCACAAGGTGCCGATGCGTGACGTTTTCTCCCGGCGCCGGGGCTCAGCCCAGCAGGGTGTGCAGGTCAGCGGTGTCCAGGCCGTGGGCCTCGCCGACCGGGCCGTAAACGACCTGCCCCTCATGGGTGTTGAGGCCGAGGGCGAGCGCTGCGTCGCGACGCAGCGCCTCGCGCCAGCCGCGGTTGGCCAGTTCGACGATGTAGGGCAGCGTCACATTGGTGAGCGCGTAGGTCGACGTGTTGGGCACCGCGCCGGGCATGTTGGCCACGCAGTAGAAGACCGAGTCGTGCACGGTGAAGGTCGGTTCGGCGTGCGTCGTGGGGCGCGAGTCCTCGAAGCAGCCGCCCTGGTCGATCGCGATGTCGACAAGTACCGAACCCGGCTTCATCCGGGAGACCAGCTCGTTGGTGACCAGCTTGGGGGCCTTGGCGCCGGGCACCAGCACCGCGCCGACGACGAGGTCGGCGTCGAGGACGGCCTGCTCCAGCGCAAGGGCGTTGGAGGTGATGGTCTGCACGCGGTTGCCGAACACCTTGTCGGCCTCGCGCAGTTTGTCGACGTCCTTGTCGAGCAGCGTGACGTGGAAGCCGAGACCGAGCGCGATGGTGGTGGCGTGCCAGCCGGAGACACCCGCGCCGATCACCACCGCACGGCCGGACTTCACCCCGGGCACCCCGCCGGGCAGCACTCCGCGGCCGCCGGCCGAGCGCATCAGGTGGTACGCGCCGACCTGGGGGGCCAGCCGCCCGGCGACCTCCGACATCGGGGCGAGCAGCGGCAGCCGGCGTCCGGGGGTCTCCACCGTCTCGTAGGCGATCGCGGTGGTGCCGGACTCCAGCAGGGCGTCCGTGCAGGCGCGGGAGGCGGCCAGGTGCAGGTAGGTGAAGAGGATCTGGTCCTTGCGCAGCCGGTGGTACTCCTCGGCGACCGGCTCCTTGACCTTCAGCAGCAGGTCGGCGGCGCCCCACACCTCGTCGGCGGTGCCGAGGACCGCCGCACCCGCGGTGGCGTACTCCTCGTCGGGGATGGACGAGCCGGCTCCCGCGCCCTGCTCGACGACGACCTGGTGGCCGTGCCGGACGAGTTCGTGCACACCGGCGGGGGTGATGGCCACGCGGAACTCGTTGTTCTTGACCTCGCGGGGGATGCCCACCTTCACGTCGATCACGGTCCTTGCACTCAGGAGGGGAGGGGAGGGTGCGTCCATATATCCGTCTGTCCGGACATGAGGCAGCATCGCGCGACACACCGGATCTGACCGGCTTGTGTGCGGCTGGGCTCAGTCTAGTGAAGGAGTAGCCGCTGTCCAGCCTTACAAAGTGGTGGGTTTCCCGGAGAGCATTGGCAGTTTCGTAGGTTGAAGGCGCCGGGGAGCGAGAAGTGCCGGTCACCGGGCCCGGACGAGCCGGGACCCGCCGGGCCAGGAGGAGGCGGGGGCGGCACACCGGCGCGGAAGCGGCAGAGGCGGACGGGGTGGACCGCCGGACCGGGCCGGGATTGACCCGTGTTCGGGGGCCGGGCCGGCTCAGAACGCCGGCGACTCACCCGCCTGCAGCAGGCGGCCGGCGGCGGCGCGTTGGAGATCGGCGCCCCCGCTGTCGCCGAGCCGCTGGAGTGCCTCGGCCAACCGCATCAGCACGGCGGCTTCGAGGCGGCGCTCGCCGGCCTGGCGGGCGTAGTAGAGCGCGTCCCGGCAGGTGCGCATCGCGTCCTCGGGCAGCCCGGCGTACTCCTGCACCCGGGCCGCCTCGGCCAGCGCCCGGGCCTGCGAGGACAGGTCGCCGAGCCTGCGGTGCACCCCGGCCGCGGCACGCCATTCCCGCAGCGCGGGGCCGTGGCTGCCGAGGTAGGTCAGGACGGCGCCGATCCGGGCGTGCAGCCGTGCCTGGTCGACGAGTTCACCGCGGCCCTGGCGCAGCGCGAGCGCGCGGCCGAACCAGTCGCAGGCCCGCGACAGGTCCCGCTGTTCCAGGTAGCAGGCACCGATGGCCTCCAGCACGCGACCCTCGGCACCGGTGTCGTCGGCGGCGCGCGCGGCTTCGAGCGCCTTGCGGTACGCCGTGACGGCGCGGTCGGTACGGCCCGCCTCGACGTCCAGGTCCGCGAGGTTGATCAGCGCGGCGGCCTTCTCGTGGGGCAGGTGGCGGCGTTCGGCGACGGTGAGGGCGAGGGTGTGCAACTCGTACCGGTCGGCGCCGGCCGGGAGCCGGCGGGGGCGGCCGGCGGCCGGGGGCGCGGGCTGGGCGAGCACGGCGCGGACGAGGGCGGTGATCAGCCGGCGGGCGAGGGTGTCGAGCTCGCCGTCGGCCACGGCGGCGCGGGCGGCGGCCATCAGCGCGGGGCGGCGGGTGCGCAGCCACTCGGCCGCGGCGGCGGGCGAGGCGAAGCGTACGGTGCCGGGCAGCGCGTCCGCGCCGGCCTCGCGGGCCAGCGTGACCCGGCACGATTCCAGCAGCCGGACCGTCCGCTCCAGCATCCGGGCCCGGGCCAGGGTGATGTCCTGCGGGCGGTCGGTGGCGGCCAGCAGCGCGCGCAGCAGCGGTTCGAGGCACCCCGGCACCCGGTACAACCCGTCAGCAGGGCCGCGGAGCAGCAGCGCGGAGTCGGCGAGGTCGGAGAGCGCGCGCTCGGCGACGTCGACCGCGCAGCCGGCCAGCGCGGAGGCGACGTGGGCGTCGACGCTGCCGGCGGGAGCGAGTACGAGGCTGCGCAGGAGTCGGGCGACCGCGGGAGGAAGGGTGCCGTAGGCCGCCCGGAAGGCGCGGAGGAGTTCGCCCGGCGCGGCGGGCCGGCGCGCGGGCGGCGGCTGCTCGGCGGCGGGAGCGTCGGCGGCGACGCCCTTCGCGTCGGCCGGGCCGGCTGCCGACGCGGGGGGTGCCGCGGGCGCGGGCGGGGCCGGGGTGAGCGGCGAGTCGGGGGTGGCGTGCAGGTGCACGGCCGCCTCGGACAGGGGCATACGCGGCTGGGCGGCGAGCCAGGCCGCGGCCAGCCGCACGGCGGTGGGGTGGCCGGAGAGTTCCTGCACCAGCGTCTCGGCGGCGCGCGGGTCGTTGGTCACCCGGGTCCCGCCGATGGTGCGGGCGAGCAGTGCGAGGGCCGCGGGGGTGTCCAGGCCGCCGAGGGTGCACGGCCGGACGTCGGGGACGCCGGACAGCGGGCCGTCGGCGGTGGCGACCACGAGGCTGCCGGGCGACTCGGGCAGCAGCCCGGCGAGCTGGTCGGCGTGCGGCACGTCGTCGAGGACGAGCAGCAGGCGGCGCCCGGCGGTCGCCTCGCGCAGGGCGGCGACCGGATCGACGGCCGGGTCCGGGCCGGGCGCGTCCTCCGCCCCGCCGGGAAGGGCCTGCCCGGGAACGGCCCCGCCAGGAGCGACATGACCAGGAGCGACGTGACCGGAAACGGACTGTCCCGGAACCGCGCGGCGGCCGGCGGCGAGCACCCGCAGCAGCGCGCGGGCGGTGTCCGCGGGGGCGACCGGATCGCCGTCGGTGCCGGTGAGCCGCAGGAAGAACTGCCCGTCGGGGTACGCCGGCGCCACCTCGCGGGCCAGGGTGATCGCCAGTTCGGTCCGCCCGGCGCCGGGACGGCCGACGACCAGCAGCACCCGGCCGCGGTCCGGCTGCTTGCCGCCCACCACGGCGAGCCCGGGCCGGCCGATCTCGGCGCGCAGCTGGGCCAGTTCGCGTTCCCGCCCGACGAAGTAGGGGGCCGGCCCGGGCAGTTCACGCGCGACGACGGTGCCGACCGGCTCGGCGTCGGCGGGGACAGGGGCCGGGGCAGGTGGCGGGACCACAGGGTCGGCCGGCGGGACGGGCGGGCGCGGGGGGAGCGTCGGGCGCGGCGGCACCGGCGGACCCGCGGCGGGCTGGGGCACCACACCCGGCCGGACCTCAGCCGTGGACGGGGCTGCCTCCGCGGACGGAGAAACCACCGGCTCCGCGACCGGACCTGCCTCCGCGGAAGGAGAAACCGCTGCCTCCGCGACCGCACCCGCCTCCGTGGGCGGAGAAAGCACTGCCTCCGCGACCGGACCCACCCCCGCCGACGAGGAGGCCGCCGGCTCCGCGATCGGTCCCGGCTCCCCCGCGGGGCGCCCGGGCGCAGGCTCTCCGTTCTCGTCGGCGCTCCCCGCAGGAGTCCGCCGCGGGTCGAGGGCCTGGTCCGGCACGAGCACGCTCCCGGAGGTGAGGTGATGCCCCGGGAAGGGGGCGCGTCGAGCCTAGTTCACGCCGGGCGCCACGCCCCTGGGTCCGTGGCCGACGGAGGGCCGAATGATCACCCTTTCGGATCACCCGCCGGGGCACCCTTGCCTGGGGCTACGTCGTGAAGGGCCGCGCCGGCCAGGGCGAATCCGCCGGGCGCAAGGCGTCGAGCCCGCCGGTGCCGAGCGCGGCACTGAGCGCGAGCACGCCGACCACCAGGCAGCTGTTGTGCAGCTCGCCGGCCAGCACGCCCTGCACCAGCTCGGCCAGCGGCACCCGCGCGTACTCCAGGTCCGCCTCCTCCTCGCTGACGGCGAAGCGCTCTCCCTCGGCCTCGGAGACGCCACGGGCCAGGAAGATCCGCACCGCCTCGTCGGAGCCGCCGGGGCTGGTGTACATGTCGGCGAGCACCCGCCAGTCGTCGGCCTTGACGTGCGCCTCTTCGTACAGCTCGCGCTGCGCGGCGTTCAGCGGGTTCTCGCCGGGGATGTCGAGCAGGCCGGCCGGGATCTCCCACAGCTTGTGCCGGACCGGGTGCCGGTACTGCTTGAGCACCAGCACCCGGTCGTCGTCGTCGAGCGCGAGGACGGCCACGGAACCGGGGTGCACCTGGTAGTCACGGCCGGCGGTGGAACCGTCGGGCATCACCACCTGGTCGGTGCGCACACCGGTCTTGTTGCCGGTGAACGGCGTGGAGGTGGCGGTGACCCGCCACTCCTGCGGGGTGTCCTGGAGCATGCGTGGGCCTTCCGGGAGGTCGGATGTCAGGGTGCCGTCAGGGTCCGCGGACCCCGGCTCGGTCTCAGCGCTTCGCCTGGGCCGCCACCGCGGCCTTCACCAGTCCGGCGAAGAGCGGGTGCGGGCGGGTCGGCCGGGACTTCAGCTCGGGGTGGGCCTGGGTCGCCACCAGGTAGGGGTGCACGTCGCGCGGGTACTCGACGTACTCCACCAGCTTGTTGTCGGGCGAGGTACCCGAGAAGACCAGCCCGGTCTTCTGCTCGAGCTCGGCCCGGTAGGCGTTGTTGACCTCGTAGCGGTGCCGGTGGCGCTCCTCGACGTAGGGCTGGTCGTCGTAGACCTCGCGGACGAGGGAGCCCTCGGCGAGCTTGGCCGGATAGGTGCCCAGCCGCATGGTGCCGCCCAGGTCGCCCTTGCCGTCGACGATGTCGAGCTGCTCGGCCATGGTGGAGATGACCGGGTGGGCGGTGCCCGGGTCGAACTCGGTGGAGTTCGCGTCGGCGATCCCGGCGAGGTTGCGGGCGGCCTCGATCACGATGCACTGCAGGCCCAGGCACAGGCCCAGCAGCGGCAGCCGCTGCTCGCGGGCGTAGGTGATCGCACCGACCTTGCCCTCGACGCCGCGGTCGCCGAAGCCACCGGGCACGCACACCGCGTCGACGCCGGCCAGCTGCGCCGCCGCGCCGGCCGGGGTCTTGCACTCGTCGGAGGCGACCCACTTCACGGTGACCCGGGCGTTGTTGGCGAAGCCGCCGGCCCGGATCGCCTCGGTGACGGACAGGTAGGCGTCGGGCAGGTCGATGTACTTGCCGACCAGGGCGACGGTGACCTCGTGCGCGGGTTCGTGCACCCGCTTGAGCAGATCGTCCCACTGGGTCCAGTCCACGTCGCGGAACGGCAGGTCGAGCCGCCGCACCACATAGGCGTCCAGGCCCTCGGTGTGCAGCACCTTGGGGATGTCGTAGATGGACGGGGCGTCGATCGCCGCGACCACCGCGTCCTCGTCGACGTCGCACATCAGGGAGATCTTCCGCTTGATCGCGATGGGCACCTCGCGGTCGGCGCGCAGCACGATCGCGTCGGGCTGGATGCCGATGTTGCGCAGAGCCGCCACCGAGTGCTGGGTCGGCTTCGTCTTCAGCTCGCCGGACGGGCCGATGTAGGGCAGCAGGGAGATGTGCACCACGAACACGTTGTCGCGGCCGACCTCGTGGCGGACCTGGCGGACCGACTCCAGGAAGGGCAGCGACTCGATGTCGCCGACGGTGCCGCCGACCTCGGTGATGACCACGTCGACGTCGCCGCCGGCCATCCGCCGGATCCGGGACTTGATCTCGTTGGTGATGTGCGGGATGACCTGGACGGTGTCGCCCAGGTACTCGCCGCGCCGCTCCTTGGCGATCACCGAGGAGTACACCTGGCCGGTGGTGACGTTGGCGGAGCCCGCGAGGTTCACGTCGAGGAAGCGCTCGTAGTGGCCGATGTCGAGGTCGGTCTCCGCGCCGTCGTCCGTGACGAAGACCTCACCGTGCTGGAACGGGTTCATGGTGCCCGGGTCCACGTTCAGGTACGGGTCGAGCTTCTGCATGGTGACGCGCAGGCCACGCGCCTTGAGCAGCGCGCCCAGGCTGGAGGCGGTGAGTCCCTTGCCCAGCGAGGAGGCCACCCCTCCGGTGACGAAGATGTGCTTGGTCGTCGTGGATTTGGGCGCACTGTTCGAGAATGCTGCCAAGAGGGGGCTCCCGTGGTCGCGAGGTGAGTCGGGACGGCGCTCAGGTTGTTCGCGCCGTCGCGGCGGTTCAGTGGTTCACAGCCCACCGGCCCACGGGCTACCAGGGTATCAGCGCCGTCGGGGGCGGATGTCGGCAGGCGCGGGCCGCCGAGGAGTTTTCACCGGGCGGCGACCGCATGGCGAGCGTGTGTGGGATTCGTGGCGACCGCGCGGAGACCGGGTGCCGATCGCGTGCGCGGCGCCGCGCGTGCGAGGCTGGATGGCGGGCGCGGAACGCGCCTGCCTGCGGTGACGGCCGATCCGCACGCACCGGTGCGTGCGGCCACCCGACCGGCTCAGTAAAGATCAGTGAGAGGCGCGCGCCGCTCCCTGTGAGGACGTATTCTGCTCGAACGCATTGCGCGAGTGACCGGCACGGCACCATCCCCGCCCCCTTCCGGATCACCAGCTCGCCCACAGTTCCAGAGCTGTTTTGCCGCAGGAATTGCCCCCATACCGCAAGACCGTCCCACGGGGGCGGCGCCGTGTTCGACTGGAGTTACACGTGGCAGGGCGTATCGAGGACTACGCACTCATCGGCGACATGCAGACCGCTGCACTGGTCTGCAGGGACGGCACTGTCGACTGGCTGTGCCTGCCGCGGTTCGACTCGCCGGCGGTCTTCGCCGGCCTGCTCGGCACCGATCAGCACGGCTTCTGGCGGATCGGCCCGGCCGTCGCCGAGGGCGTGAGGACGCCGGACGCGACACGCCGCCACTACCGCGGCGAATCCCTGGTCCTGGAGTCGGAGTGGGACACCCGCACCGGCACGGTCCGGGTGATCGACTTCATGCCGCCGCGCGACGGCGCGCCGCAGGTGATCCGGATAGTGGAGGGCGTGAGCGGCCGGGTGGCGATGCGCTCCTCCCTGCGGATGCGCTTCTCCTACGGCCAGGTGGTCCCGTGGGTCCAGCAGGTCGGGGACCGTACGGTCGCGGTGGCCGGTCCCGACTCGGTGTGGCTGGACACCGATGTCGAAACGTACGGTGAGGAGCTGACGACGTACAGCGACTTCACCGTCTCCCCCGGCGACCGGGTGTGCTTCACGATCAGCTGGGAGCCCTCGCACAAGCCGCAGCCGCCGTTGCCCGACCCGCAGGGCTCGCTCGACGCGACCGAGGACTTCTGGCGGGAGTGGGTCGAACAGTGCACGTACAGCGGCCCCTACCGGGAAGCCGTGATCCGCTCGCTGATCACCCTCAAGGCCCTGACCTACGGGCCGACCGGCGGGATCGTCGCCGCGCCCACCACCTCCCTGCCGGAGGACATCGGCGGGGTGCGCAACTGGGACTACCGCTTCACCTGGCTGCGCGACGCGGCGATCACCCTCTCCTCGCTGCTGCGCACCGGCTACCGCGACGAGGCCCGCGCCTGGCGCGAGTGGCTGCTGCGCGCGGTGGCCGGCGATCCGGAGAACCTCCAGATCATGTACGGCATCGCCGGCGAGCGTGAGCTGGGCGAGAACACGCTGCACTGGCTGCCGGGGTACGAGGGCTCGTCGCCGGTACGGATCGGCAACCAGGCCGCGCACCAGCTCCAGCTCGACGTGTACGGCGAGGTCACCGAGGCGCTGCACCTGGGCCACATGACCGGCCTCACCCGCAACGACTACGCGAGCGTGCTCCAGCTCAAGCTGATCGCCTACCTGGAGAAGCACTGGATGGAGCCCGACGAGGGCATCTGGGAGGTGCGTGGCCCGCGCCGCCACTTCGTGCACTCCAAGGTGATGGCCTGGGTGGCCGTCGACCGCACCGTCAAGCTCATCGAGTCCGGCGAGATCGACGGGCCGCTGGAGAGCCTGAAGGACCTGCGGGACGAGATCCACTACGACGTCTGCGAGAAGGGCTACGACCGGGAGCGCAACACCTTCACCCAGTCCTACGGCTCGCGCGAGCTGGACGCCTCCCTGCTGCTCATCCCGCAGATGGGCTTCCTTCCCCCGGACGACAAGCGGGTGATCGGGACCATCGAGGCGATCCAGCGGGAGCTGTCCACCGAGGACGGGTTCGTGCTGCGCTATCCGACCTCGCGCAGCGACGGCAGCGGCGACCAGAACCTCGACGGGCTGCCCGGTGACGAAGGGGCCTTCCTGGCCTGCTCGTTCTGGCTTGCGGATGATCTTGCGATGATCGGGCGGGTGCAGGAGGCCCGCCGCCTCTTCGAGAAGTTGCTCGCGCTCCGCAACGATCTGGGGCTGCTCGCCGAGGAGTGGGATCCGCGCCGCCAGCGCCAAGTGGGCAACTTCCCCCAGGCGTTCAGCCATGTCCCCCTGATCGACACCGCCCTCCGCCTCACCGCCTGCGGCGCCTTCCAGTAATCAACCAGGGTGCCTCTGACCCTCCGGGGTACCCCCGCCTGCGAGTTGCGGGACCTTGCGGTCCGGCTGTGGTGTGGGGGTGCCCCCAGGCGGAGCTCTGGGGGGAGAACTGCGCGGCAGGCCACCCACTCACGGGTGGTCCCTCAACCGGCGGACAAGGGGCACCCCGGAAGGTCAGATCAACTCGTCGTAGACGCTGAGGACCTGCGCCACCGTGTCGTCCTCGGTGGGCCAAGTGGCGGCCTGCGCCCGCCCGGCGACGGCGAGAGCAACACGCCGCTCGGGCTCCGCCAGCAACTCGGTGACCGCGCGCGCGAACACGTACGGGTCGCCGTAGGGCACGAGCAGCGCGGCCTCGCCGACGAGTTCGGGGGTGCCGCCGACCGCGGTGGCGACCAGCGGCACCCCGGCGTGCAGCGCCTCCTGCGCGATCAGGGCGCGGCCCTCCCAGAGGCTGGGCAGCACCACGAGGTCAGCGGCGGACAGCAGTTCGGGCACGTCGTCACGCCGCCCGAGCAGCACCGCGGGCAACTTCTCCAGGTCGATGCGGTGTTCGAGGGCCGCCCGCTCCTCGCCCTCACCCGCGATCACGAGCAGCGGCCGCAGTTCGGAGTCGGCCCAGTGCGCGGACGCCGACAGCAGCAGGTCGTACCCCTTGGACGCTTCCAGCCGGCCGACGGCCAGCAGCAGCGGGCGGTCCTCGGCGCCCAACTCGGCCCGCACCTGCCGCTTCCGCAACTCCCCGTCCGCAGGGGGCCGCGGGGGCCGGGGCAGCGGACGCGGTACGGCGGCCGGCGCCAGCCGCACGTCGCGCGCACCGTGGCCGCGCGCCCGGTCGACCAGGTCGGAGGAGACGCCGAGCACCACGGTGGCCGCGCGCACCGCACGGCGCTCCAGCCAGCGCGCCATCAGCCCGGCCCGGCCGTCGGCGGGCGGCTCGGCGCCGTGCCAGGACACCACCAGCGGGACGCGGCGGCCACCGAGCGCGAGGGCGGCGAGCAGCGCCGCCCGCAGGCCGTGCGCGTGGACCACGCCCGCGCCGGCGCAGAGCGACCGCAGCGCGGCGACCGCGGGCGCGTCGGAGGCGGCGGACCGGCCGAGCTCGACGGGGGCGAACCGGGCGCCGGCCGCGGCGAATCCGTAGTCGGCACCGACGGACGCCGGGCCGCACACGGTGACGTCCACGCCTCGCGCGACCAGTCCCGACGCCAGCGAGCAGACATGCGCACCCGCCGCCGTGCTCAGCACGTGCACGGCGTGGAGCTGCCCCTGGGCGGGGCGCGGGGTGCTGCTCACGCGGGGAGAACTCCTGACTCGGTGGGCGTGGTTGCGGATGCGCGGACGCGGCGGACGCGGTGGGCGCGGATGCGGGCGCCCGGTCCAGGATGCCAGGCCGTGGCCCGGGCCTGACCGCCGCGTAGGGCTTCGCTGGTGTCCACCCGCACCCCGGATCACCCGAACGGGTGCGCCGGGCGGCCCCAGGTGTCCAACCGCCGCACCCCCGGGGCGGTCCAGAACCACTCGCCCGCGCCGGCCCGGTCGCCCGCGGCGGCCAGCGCGACCACGACCGCGGCGTGCAGGAAGAGCGCGGTACGGCCGTCGGCGAGGGCGAGTGCCGAGCCCAGCGCGGCACCCAGCGCGTGGGCGCCCGCGTCGCCGAGCATGGTCCGCTCGTTCAGGTCGTCGCCCAGCACCGCGGCGGCCGCGCCGAGCGGCGCGGAGGCGAGCACCGCGCCGGGGCCGCGGCGCAGCAACCCGGGCAGCCCGGCCGTGATCACGGCCTTCGCGGCGCGGCCCGGGGCGACATCGGCGAGGTTCACCGCGTGGGCGCTGCCCGCGATGACCACGCCGGCCAGCACCTGGTCGAGCGGGCGGGTCTTCAGCAGCGCCCCCGCGGCCAGCCCCGCCGCGCCGATACCCAGCAGCTTGACCCCGCCCGATGTCAGCCGCTTCTCCCGCAGCGCGCGCAGGTGCGTGGCGAAGCCGCGCTCGCCGGGCACGCCCTTCTGGTCGTCGTACGCCCCGCACGCTCCGGCCGCCAGTGCCGCGCCGACCGCGGCGATCCGCGCCCGCGCGCTCACCCCGCGGGCCGCCGCCATCGCCGTCGCGGCGCCCGCGGCCGCCGCCAGGCCGCCGTACAACTCCACGCCGCGTCCCGCGTAGTTGGTGCGCTGCCACAGCCGCGCCTCGACGGGGGGCCTGCGGCGCAGCTGACGGTAGGCGGCCCGGGTCGCCGCGGCCGCGGCCGCGCCCACCGAGAGGTATCCGCTGCGTGGCTTCACGTGTTCTCCCCGTCCTGGCTGGTTCTGCGAACTCCCGGACCAGCCGCGGATCGTGGCTGCTCGCGCCCCGTCGGCGCCCCGTGCGAACCGGCCCCCGCGGCGCCGTCCACCGCACCGCGCCGGTTCCCGCCACCGGAAGGCGGTCCGGAAACCGGCGGCGCGGGACGGCCCGGGCGGGCCGGGTTCAGCGAGATGCCTTGGCCGCGGCGAGGAGTTCCTCGGCGTGGGCGCGACCCAGCTCCGAGTCCTCCAGCCCCGCGAGCATGCGGGACAGCTCACGCACGCGGTCCTCCCCTTCGAGGACGGAGACACCGCTGCGGGTGACGGACCCGTCGTTCGTCTTCTCCACCAGCAACTGCCGGTCGGCGAAGGCCGCGACCTGCGGAAGGTGGGTGACGACGACGACCTGGGCCGTGCGCGCCAGCCGGGCGAGCCGCCGGCCGACCTCGACCGCGGCCTTGCCGCCGACGCCAGCGTCGACCTCGTCGAAGAGGTACGTGGGCACCGGGTCGGACCCGGCGAAGACCACTTCCACCGCGAGCATCACCCGGGACAGCTCACCGCCGGAGGCGCCCTTGGCGATGGGCCGTGCGGGCGCGCCCGGGTGCGGGGCGAGTTGGAGTTCGACGTCGTCGGCGCCGGTGGGCCCGAAGTAGACGGCGCGGCCGCCGACCTCGATGCCGGTGGCGGGGTCGGCCGCGTCGGTCTGCCGGATCGCGACGGTGACGCGGGCGTGCGGCATGGCGAGTTCGGCGAGTTCCGCGGTCACGGCGGCGGCGAACCGCTCGGCCGCCCCGGTGCGGGCGTCGGTGAGGTGCTGGGCGAGTTCACCGAGTTCGGTGCGCAACCCGTCCCGTTCGGCGGTGAGTTCGGTGATCCGGTCGTCGTCGCCGTCGAGTTCGGTGAGCCGGATGGCGCCGCGCTCGGCCCAGGCCAGCACCGCGTCGATGCCTTCGCCCGACCCGGCGTCGGCGGGGTCGGCGCCGTACTTGCGGACGAGGTGGGCGAGGACGGAGCGGCGCTCCTCGACGACGGCCAGCCGCAGCGGGTCGGCGTCGAGGTTGTCGGCGTATCCGGCCAGCTCGCCGGCGACGTCACCGGCCAGGATGCCGATCTCGCCGAGCCGGACCGCGAGGTCGGCCAGGACGGGGTCGTGCGCGCTGACCGCGTCCAGCGCGCGCTGGGCCGCCGCGACGAGCGTGCCGGCGTCGACGGATTCGGGGTCCTCCGGGTTCCCGGCCAGGCCGGCGTGCGCGAGGGTCGCCGCGGAGGCGAGCGCCTCGGCGTGGCCGAGCCGCTCCGCCTCGGCGGCGAGTTCGACGTCCTCGCCGGGCAGCGGTTCGGCCGCGCCGATCTCCTCCACCCCGAAGCGGAGCAGATCGGCCTCCTGGGCGCGTTCCCTTGCCCGGGTGGTGAGTTCGTCCAGCTGCTCGGCGACGTCCCGCAGCCGGCGGTACGCGGAGCCGTACTTCACCAGCGGCCCGCCGACGGCGTCGCCCGCGTACCGGTCCAGGGCCTCGCGCTGCCGCGCCGGGCGCAGCAGGCCCTGCTGGTCGGTCTGGCCGTGCACCGCGACCAGTTCGTCGGCGAGTTCGCCGAGCAGCCCGACCGGGACCCCGCGTCCGCCGACGTGCGCGCGGGAGCGGCCCTCGGCCGAGACGGTCCGGCTGATCAGCAGGTCGCCGTCGTCCAGTTCCGCACCGGCCTCCGCCGCCCGCACCGCGGCGGGCGCGTCCGGGTCGAGGCTGATCCTGCCCTCGACGACCGCCTGCTTGGCGCCGATCCGCACCAGCGCCGGGTCGGCGCGGCCGCCGAGCAGCAGCCCCAGGCTGGTGACGACCATGGTCTTGCCCGCGCCGGTCTCACCGGTCACCGCGGTGAAGCCGGGTGACAGCTCCACCACGGCATCCTCGATGACTCCGAGCGACCGAATCCGCATTTCCTCCAACACGGATACGACCATACGAGGTTTCTGCTGGCCGCGGGACCGCCCGGGGTACCTGGTCCCGGAGGTTCCCGGGGTCAGGGCGCCGCGACGCCCCGCCACCCGGACACCGGAAGGGCGAACTTCGCGACGAGGCGGTCGGTGAAGGAGGCGTGGTGGAGGCGGGCGAGCCGGACCGGCACCGCGCCGCGCCGGACCTCGACCCGCGCGCCCGGGCGGAGCTCGGCGGTCCGCCGCCCGTCGCACCACAGGACCCCGTGCTGGGACTGCGGCTGGACCTCCACCGCGAGCACGGACCGCGGCGAGGTGACCAGTGGCCGGGCGAAGAGCGCGTGCGCGCTGATCGGCACCATGAGCAGCGCCTCGACCTCGGGCCAGACCACGGGCCCGCCGGCGGAGAACGCGTACGCGGTGGAGCCGGTCGGGGTCGCGCACACCACGCCGTCGCCGCCGAACCCGGAGACCGGGCGGCCGTCGACCTCGGTGACGACCTCCAGCAGGCGCTCGCGCGACGCCTTCTCGACCGACGCCTCGTTGAGCGCCCAGTCGGTGTGCACGATGCGGCCGTCGTTGCGGACCAGCACGTCGAGGGTCATCCGCTCCTCGACCTCGTACTCCTTGGTGACGACGCGGTCCACGACCTTGTCGAGGTCGTCCCGCTCGGCCTCGGCGAGGAAGCCGACCCGGCCGAGGTTGACCCCGAGCATGGGCACGCCGGACGCCCGGGCGAACTCCGCGCCGCGCAGCAGGGTGCCGTCCCCGCCCAGCACGATGATCAGCTCGCAGCCCTGCACGGAACCCGGTCCGACCTCGCCGACGAGTTCGACCGCGGCCGGCAGCGGCAGGTCCGCGGCCTCGTCCTCCAGCAGCCGCACCCCGATCCCGCAGCGCAGCAGCCCGTGCACCACCCGCTCGGCACTGCGGATCGCCGACTCGCGGCCGGTGTGGGTGAGCAGGAAGACCGTACGGTGCGCGGCCGCATCCACCGCGGACACGTCGGACATCTTGGACAACTCGCTCATCGGGGCCCCTCCGCAACAGCACGGTCGACGTCGGCCGGGTCCAGCGCGGGGGCGCCGGAGCGCAGCCACAGAAAGTACTCCACGTTCCCGGACGGGCCGGGCAGCGGGCTCGCGGTGACACCGAGGGCGCCCAGCCCGAGGGCGGCTGCCTGCTCGGCCACCTTCCGGACGCTCTCGGCCCGCAGTTGGGTGCTGCGGACCACGCCGCCGCTGCCCAGCCGCTCCCGGCCCACCTCGAACTGCGGCTTCACCATCAGCACCAGGTCCGCGTCGGGCGCGGCGCACCGCACCAGGGCGGGCAGCACCAGGCCGAGCGGGATGAAGGACAGGTCGCCGACGACCAGGTCCACCGGCCTGCCGTCGACCGCCTCCAGCGTCAGTTCCCGTACGTTGGTGCGGTCCTTGACGACGACCCGCTCGTCGCTCTGGAGCGACCAGGCGAGCTGGCCGTACCCGACGTCGACGGCGACCACCTCGGCGACGCCCGCACGCAGCAGGACGTCGGTGAAGCCGCCGGTGGACGCGCCCGCGTCCAGCGCCCGGCGGCCCGCCACGACCAGGCCCCGCGGGGTGAACGCGGCGAGCGCCCCCGCGAGTTTGTGCCCGCCCCGCGACACGTAGTCGGGTTCGTCGCGGTCCTCCGCCACGACGACGGCCACGCTGGTCTCCACCTGCGTGGCCGACTTGGTCGCGGTCGCCCCCGCCACGGTCACCCGGCCGGCGGCGATCAACTGGCTCGCATGCTCCCGGGAGCGCGCGAGTTTCCGGCGCACCAGCTCAGCGTCGAGTCGGCGTCGTGCCACGTACGGTTCAGCCCCTGTTCTCGTCCAGCGCGGTCAGCGCGTTTCGCAGTCCCGCGTGCACATCCTCGTACACCTCGATGTGCGCGTCCGTAGGGAGCGCGTCAGCATCCCGCAGCCGCTCAACCACGGCGTCCACCTCAGCATTCCCCGTCGTATCGACGGTCACCCCCAGGTGCACCGGCCCCCGATCGGGTTCGGCCACGGCCGGGGGCTGCCCGGAAGGGTCCGCCGGAGGCGCGAACCCGGGCTCGGGGGCCAAGCCCGGCAGGTCGTAGCCCTCACTCATCGCCGCTGCCGGGGCCGTTCGGCCGGGTCGGCTCGGCGGCCGGGGCGGACTTCTTGGCCGGGGTCGACTTCTTGGCGGGCGCGGACTTCTGTGCGGGTGCCGAGGTCTGTGCGGGTGCGGTCTTCTGCGCGGGTGCGGTCTTCTGCGCGGATGAGGACGTCTGCGCCGTCGCCGACTTCTTGGCGGTGGCCGTCTTCTTCGGGGTCGCCTTCTTGGCCGCGGCCTTCTGCGCGGTCGCCGTCTTCTGCGCGGCAGCCGTCTTCCGCGGCGTCGCGGTCTTCTTCGGCGTCGACGCGGCCCTCTTCGCGCCGGTCGTCTTCTTGGCGGTCGTCGCCTTCTTCGCGGTGGCCGTCTTCTTGGCCGTCGCGGCCTTCTTAGGCGTCGCAGTAGTCGCCGGAGACGCCGGCGCGGGGGCGGCGGGCTTCTCGGGAGTCACGGTCGCCGGGGTCGCCTGCGCAGGTGCCGCGGACTGCGTCGGCGCGGCGGACTTCGCAGGCGTCGCGGGCGCCTTCTTCGCCGCCGCCTTCTTCGTGGGCGCCGCCTTCTTCGCGGCCGCCTTCTTCGCGGGAGCCGCGGACTTCGCCGGCGCGGCCTTCTTCGCGGTCTTCTTCGCGGTCTTCTTCGCGGTCTTCTTCGCCGTGGGCTTGCGGGTGGCGGCCGAGCCGCTCGGCGTGCCGGTCCTGCGCGGGTTGGCGACCGACTGCTGACCCGCGCTCGTGGTCTTCCTCGGCGCGGGCCGGGCGGGCGCCGCCGGCTCGGGGTCGACGCGGACGTGCTCGACCGGCGGCGGCGTCGTGGCGCCCTTCGTCCGGTCCTTCGCGCCGCCCTCGTCCGCCGCCTTGCCGGGACCCTTGGGCGGGGCCGGCTTCTCCGTGCCGGGCTCGGGCGTCTCCAGGTTCCTGATCCGGCGCTCCAGCGTCTCCAGGACCACGCCGACCTTGGTGACCTCGTCCGCGAGCCGGCCGACCCGGCCCATCGTCCTGTCGACCTCCTCCTTGACGAGGCCGACCAGCAGGTCACGGTTGGCCCGCCCGGACGCGATCAGCTCGTCGGCAAGGGTCTGCACCTCCGCCGGGATCGCCGAACCGATCCGCTGCTGGAGTGCGGCCGGGTCGATGCCGGCCTGGTCGAACAGTTCCTTCGCCGCCTCGACCGCACGGCGCCGGGTGGCCTCGGTCAGGCCGCCCGCGATCTGCAGACAGGTACGCAGCGCGTCCCGCATCGCTCACACTCCTCGCTTCGCCCTCGACGCATGTCGTGTCGCCGCACGCTGATGCATGCGGTGACGACGCTACCTCTTTCCGTCGCCGGGCCCCGATGACGGGCCCTGCGGTACCGTCATCCGGACGCACCGCACGACCGGGAGACACCGCAGCCGATGGCCACCATCGAGGAGTGCCGCAGCGCGCTCGAGACCTTGTCGGCGAATCTCGCGCAGGCGGACGACGCGGTCCGGGACGTCTCCGGGCTGGACCGCTCGGTGAGTTGCCGGATCACCGACCTGGACGTCACCTTCGTCGGCCGGCTGGCGAACGGCAGCATCCAGGACGTGGTGGCCCGGCCGGGCCCGCCCGAGGGGAAGGCGCAGATCCGGCTGGCGATGACCGGCGACGACCTGGTCCGGCTGGTCGACGGCGAGCTGAACTTCGCGAAGGCGTGGGGTTCCGGCCGGGTCAGGGTGCAGGCGAGTCTGCGGGACGTGCTGAGGCTGCGCTCGCTGCTGTAGCGGGGCCGGCCGGGTCCGCGCCGTCGGACGCCGCGTCGTCCGCCTTCGGGCCGGCGCCGGAAGCGCGCCGGGCGGCGGGCACCACCAGGGGCGTCCCGCTCTCCGGGTCGTCGATGATCCGGCAGCGCACCCCGAAGACGCGTTCCACCAGTTCGGTGGTGATGATCTCGGCGGGCGGGCCCTGCGCCTCGATCCGGCCGTCCTTCATGGCGATGAGGTGGGTGGCGTAGCGGGCCGCCTGGTTGAGGTCGTGGAGGACCGCGACGAGGGTGCGGCCGCGCTGCTCGTGCAGGTCCGCGCACAGGTCGAGGACGTCGATCTGGTGCTGGATGTCGAGGAAGGTGGTCGGCTCGTCGAGCAGCAGCAGCGGGGTCTGCTGGGCGAGGGCCATCGCGATCCACACGCGTTGCCGCTGGCCGCCGGAGAGTTCGTCGACATAGCGATCGGCGAGGGTGGCGACGCCGGTGGCGGCCATCGACTCGTCGACGATCCGCTCGTCCTCCGCGGACCACTGCCGCAGCAGGCCCTGGTGCGGGTAACGGCCGCGGGCGACCAGGCCGGATACGGTGATGCCGTCGGGGGCGACCGAACTCTGCGGGAGCAGGCCGAGCGTCCTGGCCACGGCCTTGGCCGGAAGGGCGCCGATCGCCCGGCCGTCCAGCAGCACCCGGCCCTCGGCGGGCTTCAGCAACCGCGACAGGGCACGCAGCAAGGTGGACTTGCCGCAGGCGTTGGGGCCGACGATGACGGTGAAGGAGCGGTCGGGTATCGCGACCGAGAGGTCCTCGGCGATGATCCGCTGGTCGTACCCGAGCGTGACGGACTCGGCGGCGAGGCGGGCCTCCGGTGCCGGACCCTGGGCCGATTCCTGTGGAGGGACCTGGGCCGGACCGTGGGCCTGGGCCCCCTCTGCCCGGTCACCCGCGGCACGTGTCGACTTGTCGGTACCGCGGAACATCCGGCGGAACCCCTTTCCTGGTCGTGCCGTTGACCGGCCCTGATCCTGGCCCTGGCCCTGCTTGCGCCCCGGGTCCGCCCCGCTCGGCGTCCCCGTGCCCGTCCCGCCGCTCATATCCGCCCCGCCCTGCGTTCGCTGACCAGCAGCCAGAGCAGGTAGGAGCCGCCGAGCACCCCGGTGGCGACGCCGACCGGCACCTCCCCCGAGCCGAAGGCGCGCTGGGCGGCCCAGTCGGCGGCGACCAGCAGCGCCGCGCCCATGAGGGCGGACGGGACGAGGGCGACGCCCGGCGAGCGGGTGAGGCGGCGGGCGAGTTGGGGCGCGGTGAGGGCGACGAAGGAGATCGGTCCGGCGGCGGCGGTCGCGGAGGCCGTCAGCAGGACGGCGACCAGGACCGTGACGAACCGGATCCGCTCGACGTGTACACCGAGCGCGCTGGCGGCGTCATCGCCCATCTCGGTGATCCGCAGGGCGCGTCCACTGACGAGAAGGATCGGCATCAGGACGACGGACGCGCCGAGCAGGGGCCATGCCTGCGACCAGTCCCGGCCGTCGAGCGATCCGGTGATCCACACCACGGCCCGGGCCGCGTCGACGATGTCCGCCTTGACCAGGAGATAGCTGTTGACCGCGGACAGCACCGCGGAGGCGCCGATCCCGACGAGCACCAGCCGGTAGCCGTGCACCCCGCGCTTCCAGGCCAGCAGGTAGACCGCGATCCCGGTGAGCAGGCCGCCGGCGACCGCTCCGACCGCGACCTCGTACGACGAGCCCTTGAGCAGCACGATCACGACCAGGGCGCCCGCGGCCGAGCCCTGGCCGAAGCCGATGACGTCGGGGCTGCCGAGCGGGTTGCGCGAGACGGTCTGGAAGGCGGCCCCCGCCATCCCCAGGCTCGCGCCCACCAGCAGCGCCACCACCACGCGCGGCAGCCGCAGTTGGCGGACGATGAAGTCCTGTCCGGGGTTGCCGTGCCCGGTGAGGCTGCGCAGGACGTCGGCCGGCGAGATGTGGTAGTCGCCGGTGCCGATCAGCACCACGGACACGGCCAGCGCGACGACCAGCAGGGCGACGCACACCAGCAGGGAGCGCCGGTCGACGCGTACGGACCTGCCGCCGCGGCGAAGTACGGTCCGGCTCACAGTTCGGCCATCCTTCGGCGGCGGACCAGGGCGATGAAGACGGGGCCGCCGATGACGGCGGTGACGATGCCGACCTGCAGTTCGGCGGGCCGGGTGACGACGCGTCCGATGATGTCGGAACCGAGCAGCAGCACGGGCGACAGCACCGCGGCGTAGGGGAGGATCCAGCGCATGTCGGGTCCGGTGATGCCGCGCACGACGTGCGGGACCATCAGGCCGACGAAGACGATCGGCCCGCACGCGGCGGTGGCCGCGCCGCACAGCAGGGTGATCGCGGCCATCACCATGACGCGGGTGCGGGTCAGTTTGGCGCCCAGACCGCGGGCGGTGTCGTCGCCGAGCGCGACCGCGTTCAGCGGCCGGGCCGCGGCGAGGGCGAGCAGCGCGCCGGCCGCGAGGAAAGGGGCGATGTCCCGGACGGTGGCCATGTCCGCGGAGGCGAGCGAGCCGACCTGCCAGAAGCGCATCCGGTCCAGCGCGACCTTGTCGGTGAGTTCGACCGCGGTGGTCCAGCCCTGCAGCAGCGCGGTGATCGCGGTGCCGGCGAGCGCGAGACGGACCGGGGTCGCGGAGCGGCTGCCGCCGATGGCGTAGACGAGCACGGACACGACGGCGGCGCCGGCCAGCGCGAACCAGACGTACCCGGTGGTCGAGGTGACGCCGAGGAAGCTGATCCCGGAGACGACGGCCGCGGCGGCCCCCGCGTTGACGCCGAGCAGTCCCGGGTCGGCGAGCGGGTTGCGGGTCAGCGCCTGCATCGCCGCGCCGGCCACGCCGAGGGCCGCGCCGACCATCAGCCCGAGCACGGTGCGGGGCAGTCGCAACTGGCGGACCACCACGTCGTCGTCGGTGCCGGAGTAGTGGAACAGGCCGTGCCAGACCTGGTCGACGGGGATGTTCCTGGCGCCGATCGCGACGCTCGCCACCACCACGAGGGCGAGCAGCCCGACGGCCAGCAGCAGGCCGGTGGCCCGGCGCGCGTTGGCACCGGAGACGCTGCCGCGCGGTGGGGCCGTCGGGGGCCCGGTATCCGCCTCAGGCGGGGAGTGACGGTCGACCAGCACGGGAGTTAGGTTAGCCTACCCTCGCCAGGTACCTTCGAGCAGAGCGGTAGCCGTCATGCATTCGTCCCGTTTCGCAACACCGTCCGGAATGTCGCGCCGAGGTGTCCTCGCCGCCGGCGGATCGGTCGGCCTCGGCGCGCTGCTGGCGGCGTGCGGCGGCTCGTCCGGGTCGTCCGACTCCGGCGCGGACGGCAAAGCCTCCGGCAGCGCGACCCCGTCCGGCCCGTTCACCTTCACCGACGACCGCAAGAAGACCGTGAAGGCCGACCACATCCCGGGCCACCTCGTCGCCTACATCGGTTCCGCGGCCGCCCTGCACGACTACGGTGTCGAGTGCACCGGCGTGTTCGGCCCCACCACCCTCAAGGACGGCTCCGCCGACCCGATGGCCGGCGACATCGACGTCAGCAAGGTCACCGTGATCGGCAACACCTGGGGCGAGTTCAACATCGAGAAGTACGCTGCCCTCAGCCCCGGCCTGCTGATCAGCCACATGTACGAGGCGCCGACGCTCTGGTACGTCCCCGACGAGAGCTCCAAGAAGATCCTCGCCCTCGCGCCCAGTGTCGGCATCAACGTCGCCGGCGTCCCGATCACCACCCCGCTCCAGCGCTACGCCGAACTCGCCCGGGCCCTCGGCGCGGACCTCACCTCGGGCACCAACGCCGCCCAGAAGACCCGCTTCGAGCAGTCGTCGGCGAAGCTGCGCGCCGCCGCCAAGGCGCATCCGGGCATCACGGTGATGGCCGCCTCCGCCAGCACCGACTCCTTCTACGTCTCCACCCCGCCCTCCGCCTCCGACCTGAGCTACTACAAGAGCCTCGGCGTGGACTTCATCATGCCGAACAACGTCAAGGGCGGCTTCTTCGAGACGCTGAGCTGGGAGAACGCCGACAAGTACACGGCGGACGTCATCATGCTCGACAGCCGGACCGCGACCCTCCAGCCCAAGGACCTGACCGGCAAGCCCACATGGGGCCGGCTCCCCGCGGTCAAGGCCGACCAGGTGGTGCCCTGGCCGAGCGAGCCGATCTTCTCCTACGCCAAGTGCGCCGACCGGATCGACGCCCTGACCAAGGCCATCACCTCCGCGAAGAAGGTGAGCTGACACCGTGTCGGACCTGCCGTACCGCTTCTTCCACCCGCGCGTGGTGCGCACCCAGGCCCTCTCGCCGACGCTGCTGCGCGTGGTACTCGGCGGCGCCGACCTTTCCCGGGTCGTCAGCGGCGGCCGGGACCAGCGCTTCAAGCTGTTCCTCCCGCACCCCGGCCAGGCCGGTCCCGTGCTGCCCGACGTCCTCGACGCCGACTGGTACCCCCGCTGGCGCGCGCTCGACCCCGGCGTACGCGGGATCATGCGCACCTACACCATCAGCGCGGTACGCCAGGACCCACCCGAGTTCGACATCGACTTCGCGCTGCACGGTGACCTCGGCCCCGCCTCCCGCTGGGCCACGCGGGCCCGTCCCGGCGACGAGGTCGCGATCCTCGCGCCGGTCACCGAGGACAACGGCGGCGTCGACTTCCGCCCGCCGGCCGGCACCGACTGGGTGCTGCTCGCCGCGGACGCCACCGCGCTGCCCGCGGTGGCGAACATCCTCGCCACCCTCCCCGCCGACCTGCCGGTGCGTGCCTTCGTCGAGGTCGGCCACCCCGACGACCGCATCCTGATGCCCACCAAGGCCGACGCCGAGATCACCTGGCTGGTCCGCACCGGCCGCGACCGCACCACCGCCCTGGTCGACGCGATCACCGCCACCCCGGTCCCCGAAGGCGCCTCCCCCTACGCCTGGTTGGCCGGCGAGTCCGGCTGCGTCCGGGCGCTGCGGCGCCACCTGGTCGCCCAGTGCGGGCTGGACCGCGGAGCCGTCTGCTTCACCGGCTACTGGCGCCAGGGCCGCACCGAGGACGACCTGCTCACCGAGGCGGTCGCGGCGGCGGAGAAGGTGTCCGCGGCCGCGAGTTGAGCCGCACCGGCTCCCCGGAGCCGGAGAGCGCCAGTGGCTCCGGGCTACAGGCCAAGGCGTTCGACCGCCTTGGCCACGTCCAGATCGCCGCTTCCCGCACCCGCCCGGGTCCAGGCCGCGCCGCACAACGCGCGCAACCCGTCGAGGGGTTCGCCCTCGCCCTCGATCGCGAGGGCGCCCCCCGACACGGACGCGGTCCACCCCCCACAGGCCGCCGCGCCCTCCCCCGCCACCTCGACGGGCGGCTGCGCCGCGAGCAGGTCCCGCAGGTCGCGGCCGACATACGTGGGGCGGTGCTCCGGCGGAGCCGCCAGCAAGGCCGCGGGATCGGTGACCCCGGTCAGCACCAGCAGCGAGTCGACCCCGCCGGCGAACGCCCCCTCGATGTCGGTGTCCAGCCGGTCCCCCACCACCAGCGGCCGCCGCGCGCCCGTACGCAGCACCGTCTCCCGGTGCATCGGCGGCAGCGGCTTCCCCGCGACCTGCGGGGACCCGCCCGTCGCGAAGCGCACCGCCTGCACCGCGGCACCGTTGCCCGGCGCGATCCCCCGGCCGCTGGGAATCGTCAGGTCGGTGTTCGACGCGAACCACGGCACCCCGCGGTTCACCGCGTAGGCCATCTCCGCGAGTTGGGCCCAGCGCAGGTCGGGGCCGTATCCCTGCACCGCCGCCGCCGGCGCGTCGTCCGCGGAGTCGACCGGTACCAGGCCGCGCTCCCGCAGCGCCGCCATCAGCCCCTCACCGCCCACCGCCAGCACCTTCGAACCGGCCGGCACCTGCTCGGCGATCAGCCGGGCCACCGCCTGCGCCGAGGTGATCACGTCCGTCGGGTCCGCCGGCACCCCCAGCCGGGTCAGGTGCTCGGCGACCGCGTCCGGCGTGCGCGAGGCGTTGTTGGTGACGTAGGCGAGGTGCATGCCCTGCTCCCGCGCCGTGCCGAGGGACTCCACCGCGTGCGCGATCGCCTCCCCGCCCGCGTAGACGACGCCGTCGAGGTCGAGGAGGGCGGTGTCGTAGGCGGTGTCCAGCGGCTCTTCGCTGCCGTGCGGGCTGGTGCGGTGCGTCATGGCGGGGCGGGCTCCTCGTGTGTGGCCGACCCGTCGATCATCCCCCATGCCCGGAGGCCGTCGTAGCATGCGCGGATGACCGACACCGATCAGGACCACCCGCGGGGCCCTCACCTGGCGCCTTTCCGCGGGCTGCGCTTCGTACGGGAGCACGTCGGCAGCCTCGCCGCCGTCACCTCGCCGCCGTACGACGTCGTGGTACGCCCCGACGGACAGCGCCACCTGGAGACGGCCGACCCGTACAACGTGGTCCGGCTGATCCTCCCGGACGCCGCCACCCCGGACGCCCGGCACCGCAAGGCCGCCCGCACCCTGACGGCCTGGCTCGACCAGGGTGTCCTCGCCCCCGACCCGGCCCCCGCCCTCTACGTCTACGAGCAGTCCGACGGCGACCACCTCCAGCGCGGGGTGATCGGCGCCCTGCGGCTGAGCGGCCCCGAGGAGGGCTCCGTACTGCCGCACGAGGACGTCATGCCGGGACCGGTCGCCGACCGCGCCGCCCTGATGCGCGCGACCGGCGCCAACCTCGAACCCCTGCTGCTCGCCTACCGCGACGGCCCCGCCACCGCCGACGTCGTGGCCCGCACCGCCGCCACCGCGAAGCCGCTGCTCGCCACGACCACGGAGGACGGCGTACGGCACCGGCTGTGGGCCCTCACCGATCCCGCCGACCTCACTGCGATCGACGCCGAACTGGCCGGCCTGCAGGCCCTCATCGCCGACGGCCACCACCGCTGGGCCACCTACCGCCGGCTCCAGGCCGACCATCCGCCCGGCAGCGGCTGGGACTACGGCCTCGTGCTGCTGGTGGACACCGCCCGCTACCCGCTGCGGGTGCGCGCCATCCACCGCCTGCTCCCCCAACTCACGCCCGCCGCCGCGCTGGAGGCAGCCGGCGAGGTCTTCCGGGTACGGCCGCTGGTCGACGTCGACCTCGAAGGCGCGCTCGACGCGCTCGCGAAGGCGAGCGCGGCAGCGGGATCGGATGCGGGTGCCGATCCGGGCGCCGGCCCGGCCCGGGGCAACGCCTTCCTGCTGGCGGGCGACGGCTTCCACCTGCTGGACCGCCCGGACCCCGCCCGGCTGCGGGAGGCCGTGCCGGACGACCGGCCCGCGGCCTGGCGGCAGTTGGACGCCACCGTCCTGCACAGCCTGCTGCTCGACCGCGTCTGGCGGGTGCCGGACTCCCCCGATCACATCCGCTACATCCACGAGGCCGACGCGGCGGTCCACCTCGCCCGCCAACTGGGCGGCACCGCGGTGCTCATGCACCCGGTACGCGAGCACATCGTCCTCGACCTGGCCCGGCAGGGCGTGATGATGCCCCGCAAGTCCACCTCCTTCGGGCCGAAGCCGGCCAGCGGACTGGTGATGCGGAGCGTGGACCTGGGCTGAGGCGGACGTTTCGAGCCCTGGACACCTGGACGCCTGGACCCGGGGAACGGAAAGGGCGGCACCCGCGCTGTCGCGGATGCCGCCCCTCTCCTCCGGGTGCTGCCCGGTGCCCGGTCACACCGGCCGGTCAGTCGTCCTCGCGCTCCGGGTGCTCCGGGGCGCGGAACGGGGAGTCGAGGAAGGACGAGGGCACGGACGATTCGCCGTCCTCCTCGTCGTCGGCGTCCTTCGCGTCGTCGGCGTTGTCGGCGTCCTTCGCGTCGTCCGCGTCCTCGGCGTCGTCCTCGTCCTCGGCGTCGTCCGCGTCGTCCGCGTCGTCCGCGTCGTCCGCACCCTCGGCGTCGTCCGCATCCTCGGCGTCATCCGCATCCTCGGGTGCGTCGGACGGGACGCTCGTGCCGGCCGAGTCGGAGCTGTCGTCCTCGTCCTCGTCCTCGTCGGTGTCCTCGTCGACCAGGACCTCGTCGGTCAGGCCGTCGTCGATCACTTCGACCGCGACGTCGTCGTGCGCCGCCTTCTCGACGCTCTCGTCGTCCTCCTCCTCGCCGTCGAAAGCGTCCACGAACGCGACGCCGTCGAGCTGGGCGAGCCGGTCGGACGCGTCGGTGGTGCCGTTGTGGTCGGCCTCCACCGCCTTGGCGAACCACTCCCGGGCCTCGGACTCGCGACCGACCGCGAGCAGCGCGTCCGCGTAGGCGTAGCGCAGCCGTGCCGTCCACGGGTGGATGGCGTTGGCCGCCAGCTCGGAACTCTGGAGGGTGACCACGGCCGCCTCGGCCTGCCCGAGGTCCTGCCGGGCGCCGGCCGCGACCAGCCGCATCTCGACCTGTCCGGCCTTGTCCAGCTTATGCACCTCCGGCGCACCGGCCATCTCCAGCGCCCGCTCCGGCCGCCCGAGACCGCGCTCGCAGTCGGCCATCACCGGCCACAGGTCGACGGTGCCGGTCATCCGCCGGGTGGTGCGGAACTCCGCCAGCGCCTCGGCGTACCGCTCGGTGGCGTACGACGCGAAGCCGGCGGCCTCGCGCACCGCGGCGACGCGGGAGGCGAGCCGCAGCGCGACCCGGGAGTAGGCGTAGGCCCGCTCCGGGTCCTCGTCGAGGAGCTGCGCGACCATGACCAGGTTGCGCGCCACGTCCTCCGCGAGCGTCTTGGGCAGGCTCATCAGCTCCTGCCGCACGCTCGGGTCGATCTCCTGGCCGGTCACGTCGTCCGGGATCGGCAGCCGCCGGATCGGTTCCCGGTCGTCCCTGCGGTCGTCGTGGCCGCCGCGGCTCTCGAACCTGCCGCGGCCCTGCACCACCGGGCGCCGGCCGCTGCCGCGCTCCCGGTCACCGTCCCGGCGCGGACCGGGCGGACGGTCGTCCCGCCTGTCGTCACGACGGTCGTCACGCGGGCGGTCATCACGGCGGAAGCCACCACCCCCGGCGGGACGGTCATCACGCCGCGGACCGCGCGGGCGGTCGTCCCTACGGTCATCACGCGGCCGGTCCGAACGGTCGTCACGACGGAACCCGCCGGGACGGTCGTCGCGAGGACGCTCGTCCCGGCGGTCGTAGCGCGGGCGGTCATCACGCGGGCGGTCGTCCCGACGGAAACCGGAGCCGCCACCGGGACGATCGTCACGGGGACGGTCGTAGCGCGGCCGGTCCGACCGGTCATCGCGACGGAAACCGCCACGGTCGTCATCGCGGCGCGGACCACGGGGACGGTCGTCACGGCGGTCGTCGCGGCGGAAACCACCACGGTCGTCGTCACGGCGCGGACGGTCGTCACGCGGGCGGTCATCACGCGGGCGGTCGTCCCGACGGAAACCGGAGCCGCCACCGGGACGATCGTCACGGGGACGGTCGTAGCGCGGCCGGTCCGACCGGTCATCGCGACGGAAACCGCCACGGTCGTCATCGCGGCGCGGACCACGGGGACGGTCGTCACGGCGGTCGTCGCGGCGGAAACCACCACGGTCGTCGTCACGGCGCGGACGGTCGTCACGCGGGCGGTCATCACGCGGGCGGTCGTCCCGACGGAAACCGGAGCCGCCACCGGGACGATCGTCACGGGGACGGTCGTAGCGCGGCCGGTCCGACCGGTCGTCACGGCGGAAGCCACCACCGGAACCGCCGGAACGGTCGTCACGACGGAACCCACCACCGGAACCGCCACCGGGACGGTCATCGCGACGGAACCCACCACCGGAACCGCCACCGGGACGGTCGTCACGGCGGAAGCCGCCACCCCCGGCAGGACGGTCATCACGACGCGGACCGCGCGGGCGGTCGTCCCGACGGTCATCACGCGGGCGGTCATCACGGCGGAAGCCACCACCGGAACCGCCGGAACGGTCATCGCGACGGAACCCACCACCGGAACCGCCACCGGGACGGTCGTCACGGCGGAAGCCGCCACCCCCGGCAGGACGGTCATCACGACGCGGACCGCGGGGGCGGTCATCACGCGGGCGGTCATCACGGCGGAAGCCACCACCGGAACCGCCGGAACGGTCGTCGCGGGGGCGGTCATAACGAGGACGGTCGTCGCGGGAACGGTCATCCCTGCGGTCGTCCCGACGGTTGCCGGCGCCACCGCGGTGGTCATCACGGCGCGCGCCACCGGGACGGTCGTCACGCCGATCCTCGCGGCGGTGATCGCCGCGCTCGGGCCTGTCTTCGGGCGAGTTGGACATCGACGTGACTCCTGTCGGATCAGTACTGCAGTAGTTCAATTCTCCCGTAGTGGCCGGGAGAACGCGCTTCGAGCTTCGAGCACAACAAAAAAGGACCCCTGGTCCCAGCGCTCAGGCCAGGACCAAGGGTCCAGAAAGATTGTTCGGCGGTGTCCTACTCTCCCACAGGGTCCCCCCTGCAGTACCATCGGCGCTGAAAGGCTTAGCTTCCGGGTTCGGAATGTAACCGGGCGTTTCCCTAACGCTATGACCACCGAAACACCATCGGGTCATCCCGCGTGAACGGGATATCGACAGAGTCCGAGCGAACAAGCACACTTTTCAGTTGAGTGTTCACCGGATGCGACTGTTCGCAACCCGGGAACCAAACAGTGGACGCGAGCATATATGGACAAGCCCTCGGCCTATTAGTACCGGTCAGCTCCACCCCTCACGAGGCTTCCACATCCGGCCTATCAACCCAGTCGTCTACTGGGAGCCTTACCCCATCAAGTGGGTGGGAGCCCTCATCTCGAAGCAGGCTTCCCGCTTAGATGCTTTCAGCGGTTATCCCTCCCGAACGTAGCCAACCAGCCATGCCCTTGGCAGGACAACTGGCACACCAGAGGTTCGTCCGTCCCGGTCCTCTCGTACTAGGGACAGCCCTTCTCAAGACTCCAACGCGCGCAGCGGATAGGGACCGAACTGTCTCACGACGTTCTAAACCCAGCTCGCGTACCGCTTTAATGGGCGAACAGCCCAACCCTTG
>NZ_FNVU01000001.1 GCF_900107965.1 Actinacidiphila yanglinensis
CTCTGCTTGTTCTTTATCTACCAAGATCTTCCGGGCTTGCCGATGGCTTTGAGGGTGTCGGGGCGTTTGACGGTTTTGCCGACGTCGTAGCGGGGTGCCCGGTGCTTGTTCTTGGCGCCGGGTGGCCGTCCAGGACCGGCCCCTCGGGGTTTGGGAACACGGGCCGGGCAGGCGAGATGAGCGCGGATGTTCCTGAACCCCCGGCGGACCCGGGCCGGGGTGAGCCGGCCGGAGGCGGCGGGTTTCTCCCAGGGCCGGCGGAGGTCCGCGGCGAGGGGCCGGGCGAGCCGGAGCTGGGTGTGAGCGACGATCAGGATCCAGGTCCAGCGGTCCGCGGCCTCGGGGGTGCGGAGTTTCGGGGTGGTCCATCCGAGGGTCTGCTTCGCGAAGCGGAAGGTGTGCTCCAGGTCGAAGCGGCGGAGGAATGCCTGCCAGAAGCGGTTCACATCGTCGGGGGTGGCACCGGTCTTGGAGGACCATAACCACAGTGGTGGAGCGTCCCGTTCCTTCGACAGGTGCTCGACCTTCAGCCGCATCAACGTGCCCTCGACCAGAGGTAGTTCGCCGTCGTGGTCGAGCCATGAGGAGCGGTGGGTCAGCCGGGGGTGGACCCGGTCCCATGCCTGGGTCTCGGCCTTGCCGTAGTTGGTGGTGTCGGCGACCGTGGTGATCGCGGGCTCGGGCCAGGTCTCCGGCTTGGTGAACCGGAATTCCGGGCCGTGCTTGGGCGGCCGGCCGTTCGTCCCCGGTTGGCGGGTCGGCTTCGGCAGGCGCATGACGCGGTCGGAGCGGACTCGGCCGACCAGCTCGACGGGCAGGTCGCGCAAGACCCAGGCCAGGCGGGTGACGTCGTAGCCGGCATCGCTGACGATCACGATGTCCGGGTTCCCGGCCTGCCACTGGCCGGCGGCGATGAGTCGTTCAATGACCCCTCGGAGCTGGGCTGCGGTGACAGCGGTCGCGTCATCGGCCGGACCGAGCCGGACCGCATCCAGGATCGCGGTCCACGACGTGGCGCCCGGCTCCAGCACGGCCACGAAGGAGTAGGGCCAGCCCGGAATGAACTGCGAGGCGGTCTTCGCACGGCCGTAAACGTGACAGAACAGGCGGTCCGCCGAGCATGGCGCGTCCGAGCGGAGCCACGGCGACACATCGACCGCCAGGACCATGCGGCCGCCGTCGAAGCGCGGCAGCGGCAGGCCGGCCAGCACCGTCCGCAGCCGGTTGGTGTCGAGCCGGCCGTGGTTCAAGCCGCCATACATCGCTCCGTGCCCACGCCGGTGCTCGGGCAGCAGAGTCAAGTCCACCGGGGACTTCACCGCACCGTCCGCACACAGCACCGCGTCAGCCAACTCGAACAACTCGTCGCGCCGGGCGGTCAGACACTCGTAGAACTCGCCCCGGAAGCGTGACGCTTCCGCGAACGCCTCCCTCCGGACAGAGTCAGGCAGCAGACTCACTCTCACGGCCTTCGTCTCGGTCACGTTGCACCTTGGTCGGAGCACATGATCAGACGAAGGTCGTCCCCACGTCCGGCGAATCCTCAGGTGAGCGAATCCGTTCGAGACGCCATTCGAGACCGTGGCACCATGTACCGCATGACGACGAACCGAAAGGTCCATGCCGCGTAGACGGCCAGGACACATCCGTGCCGGCGCCCCCGGCAGCCACCAGACCACCGGTACAAGGCCGGTCATCGACGGCCTGTCTTCGCGTGCGGTCTCCGAGATCATCCGCCTTGAGCACACCCGCAACTATCTGCAGCCAGGCGACGTCAGCGCGGCTGTGAGTCTGTGGAAGGACTACGTCCACCAGCCCGAGCGCACCCTGTGGCACGACTACGAGTGGGGCAACGTGCACTGGTACTGCTGTGGCAACCCTCTCGAAGCCCGAGCCCTCCTCGACACCGTGATGCAGGCCCTATCACCACGAAGCGCCCGCGAACTTCGAAAGATCGTCCACCGGTCAGACGCCGTCTGGAATCTTCCGACCCCGCCCTACGACGCGGCCGGAAGATAAAGAACAAGGTCAGTAGATGTTCCAATTGCTTCTTCTGCGCATCGGGACCAGCCGGAGAACGGCGTAGCACCGACTCCTCAATCACGAAGGAGAGTTGCGGTGGCGGGGTACGGGTGAGCAGCGCCTGCCGGGCGAGACGGGCCTCCACCCGGCGTTCAATCTCGTCGGGTTCGAGCACCGGACAACGGGCGTCGAGCACCGCACGTGCGTACGCCTCGGTCTGAAGGAGGCCGTGGAGAACCAGCGTGCTGTAGGTGTACAGGCTGACGCAGACCTTCTCCAGGTCCACGTACCCCTCGAACCAGGCCGGGTGTTCCGTGCGGTCCAGTTTCTCCGCCGCCTTGGCCAGCACCTCGCCCGCGTTGAGGAAGACCGTCGCCTTCTCCACGAAGGTGGGCGGCGGCATCCGGTCACCGAGTTCGACCCGGGTGATCATCGTGCGGGAGTACCCGACGTGGTCCGCGAGTTGCTGGATGTCCTTTCCGGCCGCCTCCCGGACCGCGCGGACCACCGCGCCGAACACCCGCATGCTGCCGGTGCCTTCGATTCCCATGAACATCGCCTCTTCGGCCGGATACAAGGTCACGTCATCGCGGCCAAGTAATCACGGGATGCCGTACAAATGGTCAGCTCGTCCGAATGATCACCCGGAACGGTGATTCGGTTGCGCGGGACCCGCTCGCCTCTCCCTCGCGTACGCCGGGCGCGGCCAGGGGGCGCACGCCGGGGCGGGGCTCGCCACTGCCATGGACTGACGTCTCACGGGAACCAGGGCGGCGTTCTTCGATGTCGGTTCAGCGGTAGGGGAGTTGCTGCGAGAATCCGGCGTGGCAGCCCGCACGTCGCCGCAACGGGGGTCGCATCGCCGATGAGAGAGTTGTTGACCGCCGACCCGCACGAGGTCGGGCCGTACCGTCTGCTCGCGCGTCTCGGCGGTGGGGGGATGGGGCAGGTGTTCCTCGGGCGCTCGCCGGGCGGGCGGACCGTGGCGGTGAAGCTGGTCCGGGCGGAGTTGGCGGAGGACCGGCAGTTCCGGCTCCGGTTCGCCCGGGAGGTGGAGGCGGCCCGCCGAGTCGGCGGGTTCTACACCGCGCAGGTGGTGGACGCCGACACGGATGCGGTGCCGCCGTGGCTGGTCACCTCCTACATCGCCGGACCCTCGCTGCGCGAAGCGGTCTCCGCCTGCGGCCCGTTGCCCGACGACACGGTCGCGGCGCTCGGCGCGGGACTCGCCGAGGGGTTGAAGGCCATCCATGCGTGCGGCGTGGTCCACCGGGACCTCAAACCGGGGAACGTCATCGTCGCCGACGACGGGCCGCGGGTCATCGACTTCGGCATCGCCCGCGCGCTCGACGCCACCTCGCACCTCACCCACGCGGGAGTGATCGGCACGCCCGCCTTCATGGCTCCCGAGCAGATCCGCGGGGCGGAGGCCACACCGGCCGGCGACGTGTTCTGCCTCGCCGCGGTGCTGGCCTACAGCGCCCTCGGGCGGGGCCCGTTCGGGGACGGACCGACCGAGGCCGTCATCTACCGGGTCGTGCACGGGGACCCCGATCTCTCCGGGCTCTCCGCCGACCTCACCACCCTGGTCGCCGCGGGCCTGGAGAAGGACCCCGAGGACCGGCCCGAGGTCGCCGAAGTCCTGGACCTGTGCGCCGCGTTGGCGGGTTCGGGCGGTCTGCGGCTGCCGCCGGACGTGGGCGAGATGATCAGCCGGCAGGCCGCGGAGACCGCGGTGCTGACCACCCGCACCCCGGCCGATCCGCCGACCGGCCCGGTGACCCCTCCGCCGCCGTTGCCGCCGCGCCCGCCGGTGCCGCCCGGGCCGCCGACCGCCGTCACCGAGCATCTGCACGACCCGGGCCCGCCCACCCGCGTCGAGCCGCTGCGGACGATCCAGGCGGAGAAGGGGGCCAAGAAGGGCGGCTACACGCCGGTGCTGGTGCCCTGGCTGCCGGGGGAGCGGGCCGGTGCGCGGCGGACCACGGTCCTCCGCTGGAACAAGCGGATCGGCGACGACGTAGCCGTCAACGACACCCTGTTCGAGACCACCTCGGTGCACGGCGACATCGCGATCTCCTCGCCGGTCAAGGGCACCCTGCTGATCGTCTACCGCGGCGCGGGCCGGTCCGCCCGTACCGGCTCGGTGATCGCGGGCATCGGCACGCCCGGGTCGAAGATCACCCGCCGCCCGTGGCCCCGCCCGGCACGGATCACCGCCGTCCTGACCGCCTGGCTGGCCGCCCTGGCGGCGATCGCCGCACTGGTGATCCTGCTGGCGGCTTCCGTCGGCCCCCTCTACTCGGGGGACATCGCCAAGGCCAAGGTCGGCGACTGCGTGGCGCAGGAGTACGACAAGAGCGACACCGCGCACTGGATCACGAAGCCCTGCTTCCTGATGAGGATGCGCAAGTCCCTGAAGGGCAGCGGGAACAAGGCGATGAACTACTACGGGAAGGTCACCATGGTCGACCCGCCGAAGGACTGCGACACCTACGACCCGGACTGGCAGCGTGACAGGTTCGAGCACGTCTCCTTCTGCACGAAGAAGCTCTGACCGGCCCGCTACGCCCCCTCGTGGAGCACGTGCGTGATCAACTCCCGCTGCGCCGGGGTGAGTCCGGGGTCGGCGCAGCGGACCTCGCGGCCGTCGACGGTCAGGACGTAGCCGAAGCCGTCGGGGACGGGCGGGCGCGCGGGGCCGGGGGAGTCCAGCGCCGACCGGGCGAGGGATTCGAGCAGGGCGGCGTCGGAGCGCCCCGCGGTGTCGAGGGTGGCCCGCCGCGGGATGGCGGCGAACCCACCGGAGCGGACCACCTCGATGCGCACGGGACTCAGGCCTCCTGGGTCTGCTCGCCGGGCTGCTGGCGCGGAAGTTCGGCGCTGCCGGCGGCCGCGGTGGTGACGCCCACCGTCGACCACGCGGCCCGCACCGCCTGGTACTGCGCACCTTCACCGTAACGCGCCTTCGCCGCCGCGAGCGTGGCCGCGGCGAAGCCGGCGAAGTCCGCGTTCGAGGCGAGCGAGCCACCGGTGAGGGTGTCGTACCAGATCTGCCCCGCCTGCTTCCATGCATGCCCGCCGAGCGCGGCCGCGGTGAGGTAGAACGCGTGATTGGGGATGCCGGAGTTGATGTGCACCCCGCCGTTGTCGTCGGAGCCGGAGACGTAACCGTCCATGGTGCCCGGCTGCGGGTCCTTGCCGAGGTGCGGGTCGTCGTAGGCGGTGCCGGGAGCCTTCATGGAGCGCAGCGCCACACCGTGGATGCCGGGGGCGAGCAGGCCCGCGCCGATCAGCCAGTCGGCCTGTTCGGCGGTCTGCTGGAGCGTGAACTGCTTGATCAGGCTGCCGAACACGTCGGAGACCGACTCGTTGAGCGCGCCGGACTGGCCCTGGTAGTCGAGGTTCGCGGTGAACTGCGTGACGCCGTGGGTCAGTTCGTGGCCGATGACGTCGACGGGAAGGGTGAAGTCGAGGAAGATCCGGCCGTCGCCGTCGCCGAACACCATCTGCTCGCCGTTCCAGAAGGCGTTGTTGTACCCCTTCAGGTAGTGCACGCTCGCGTTCAGCGGCAGCCCGCGGCCGTCGATGGAGTGCCGGGCGTACGCCGTGAGATAGGTTGCGAAGGTCGCACCGAGCCCGTCGTACGCGCGGTTGACGCTGGCGTCCGTCGACGCCTTCGCGCCCTCGGCGCGGATCTCGTGCCCCGGCAGGTCGTCCTTGTGCTGCGCGTCGTAGATGGTGCGCTGCGGCTGGTCGGCCCCCTTCGCGGGCTCGGCCGGCCCGGTTCCGGCGCGCGGCGCCGCGGTCGGGCCGATCGCCGCGTGCAGGCCCCGCCGGGTCCGCTGGCGGGCGTCGTGCTCCAGGGTGTGGCGGGCGGTCCCGGACAGCTCCGGGTCGTCGGACCGGGCGAGGCGGTCCAGGATGTGCGGCGGCACGATCGTGCAGAAAACTCCCATATGCGCAATGTGACAGCTTTCCCCACTCTCTGTCACCGGTTTCCGGCGGCCGCCACGAAAAGGGGGTAATCGCGGAGCGCGCGGTGGACGCCCCGGTCGTCTTGCATGCTGAGAGGAAGTACGCACCGGCTGCGTCTTCCCGCCGGGGTTCGGTTAAGGTCATGGGCATGCGTTTCGGGCTGCTTCTTCTTAGCTGCCGCGGCGAGGGCCTGTAGTCGTAGGCCGACCCCCTCCCCGCGGAGTTTCGGCGTTGCCCCAGCCGTCGGCCGCCCCGAGCGGACCCCGAGGAGAGCACACCCCGATGAACCCCCAGCCCAGCCGGAACCGTGTCGGCCGTGCCACGCCCATCACCGCCGCGACCGTCGCGCAGCGACCGACCGCGATGCCGATCCACAAGTACGGCCGGTACGAGCAGGTCGACATCCCCGACCGCACCTGGCCCGGGGCCCGCGTCACCAAGGCGCCGCGGTGGCTGTCCACCGACCTGCGGGACGGCAACCAGGCACTGATCGACCCGATGTCCCCGGCCCGCAAGCGCGAGATGTTCGACCTGCTGGTGCGGATGGGCTACAAGGAGATCGAGGTCGGCTTCCCCGCCTCCGGGCAGACCGACTTCGACTTCGTGCGCTCCATCATCGAGCAGGACGCGATCCCCGAGGACGTGACGATCTCCGTCCTGACCCAGTCCCGCGAGGAGCTGATCGAGCGCACCGTGCAGTCGCTGGTCGGCGCGCGCAGGGCGACCGTCCACCTGTACAACGCGACCGCGCCGGTCTTCCGCCGGGTGGTCTTCCGCGGCACCCGCGACCAGGTACGGCAGATCGCGGTGGACGGCACCCGGCTGGTGCTGGAGTACGCCGACAAGATCCTGGGCGAGGAGACGGTCTTCGGCTACCAGTACAGCCCGGAGATCTTCACCGACACCGAGCTGGACTTCGCGCTCGAGGTCTGCGAGGGCGTGATGGACGTCTGGCAGCCCGAGGAGGGCCGCGAGATCATCCTCAACCTGCCCGCCACGGTCGAGCGCTCCACCCCCTCCACGCACGCGGACCGGTTCGAGTGGATGTCGCGGAACCTGTCGCGGCGCGCGTACGTGTGCCTGTCGGTGCACCCGCACAACGACCGCGGGACCGCGGTGGCCGCCGCGGAGCTGGCACTGATGGCCGGCGCGGACCGGATCGAGGGCTGCCTGTTCGGGCAGGGCGAGCGGACCGGCAACGTGGACCTGGTCACCCTGGGGATGAACCTGTTCAGCCAGGGCATCGACCCGCAGATCGACTTCTCGCAGATCGACGAGATCCGTCGCACCGCCGAGTACTGCAACCAGATGGAGATCCACCCGCGCCACCCGTACGCGGGCGACCTCGTCTACACGTCCTTCTCCGGCTCCCACCAGGACGCCATCAAGAAGGGCTTCGAGGCGATGGCGGCCGACGCCGCCGCCCAGGGCCGGACCGTCGACGAGATCGAGTGGGCGGTGCCCTACCTGCCGATCGACCCCAAGGACGTCGGCCGCTCCTACGAGGCCGTGATCCGGGTCAACTCGCAGTCCGGCAAGGGCGGCATCGCCTACGTGCTGAAGAACGACCACAAGCTGGACCTGCCGCGGCGGATGCAGATCGAGTTCTCGAAGATCATCCAGGCGAAGACCGACGCCGACGGCGGCGAGGTCACCCCCGGCCAGATCTGGTCGATCTTCCAGGACGAGTACCTGCCCACCCCGGACCACGCATGGGGCCGAATCGCGCTGCGCTCCGCCCAGACCTCCTCCTCCAGCGACGGCGCCGACGCGCTGACCGTCGGTGCCGAGGTGGACGGCGTGCCGACCACGCTGACCGGCACCGGCAACGGCCCGATCTCGGCGTTCTTCGACGCGCTGGCCTCGGTCGGGATCGACGCGCGGCTGCTGGACTACTCCGAGCACACGCTCAGCGAGGGCGCGTCCGCGCAGGCCGCCTCCTACATCGAGTGCGCCATCGACGGCCGGGTGATGTGGGGGATCGGCATCGACGCCAACACCACCCGCGCCTCGCTCAAGGCCGTGGTCTCCGCCGTCAACCGCGCGGGCCGCTGATCACCCGTCAACCCGCGTGAGTGCCGGCCCCCTTCCGGGTCACCGTCAACGGGCGGCCGGTACTCACGCACCCGGGTGATTTCCCGCGGGCCGCGGCTGTCCGCGATGAGCTTCCGGCCGCCGCGTTCCTACGGTGTCGGACATGTCCCTGAAGTCCCTTTCTTCTCCCCGTGCTCTCCCCCGGTCCGGACGCCCCGTCGCGGCGGTCCTCGCGGCCACCGCGGCGGCGGCCCTGCTGGGCGGCGCGGCGGCCGGTCCCGCCGCCGCCCGCGCCGTCGACCCGGCCCTGCCCATGCCGGTGACCGCCCTCCCGGTGTCCCCCCTCCCGGTGACCGCCCTCCCGGTGTCCCCCCTCCCGGCGGCGTCCTCCACCGTCCCCCCTGTGTCCTCTGGGCCCCCTGTGTCCGCTGCGTCCGCTGCGTCCGCCGCCCTCGCGCAGGTCGCCGCGGTGCTCCCGCACACCCACTGCGTGCTCACCCTGCACGGCACCGACGCCCCGGTCGCCCGCTGCGGGGCCGCCGCCGAGACCCGCGCGGCCCGCACGGGCACCCTGCTGATGACCTGGTACACCGGCCCCGGCTACGCGGGCGGCTCCACCGACGTGCGCAGCGCCGACGGGCCCTGCGACGCCGGCGGGGCGGCGGTCTTCGACATCGGCGGCAGCCTCGGCGGGAGCTGGGACCACGCGATCTCGTCGTTCCGCGACCGCGGCGGCTGCGCGGTGGTCCAGGGCTGGAGCGGGCCCGGGTACGAGGGCCAGACCCGTACCTGGGTCGGCGATCAGCCCTACCTGGGCGCCGACTGGGACGACGCGATCGCGTCGCTCGTGGTGCACGGGTGATCGGCCGGAAACACCCGCCCAGGTGAATTGCCCTCGTACGCGGTACTGACTGGACCTGTCCGCTGTGGCTAACATCACGCTGTACGGCACCGTGGCCGCTGCGCACGTTCGGGCCGTTGCGGATGCGTACCGGGACGAGGACGGCCGGAGGGTGCGATGAAACTGGGGCCTATCTGGGGTGTGCGCACGGCCTGGCACACCGAGGACGACGGCGAGTTCTACTGCCCCGAGTGCGGCGGCGACCGCGCCTACCACCGCAGAACCGGCACCCGCCGGCTGACGGTGCTCAGCGTGCCGCTGCTCGCCCGCGGGCCGGCCGGCACCGTCATCGAGTGCACCGCGTGCCACCGGCAGTACGGCTCCGAGGTGCTGCTCTGCCCGACCACCACCCGCTTCTCGGCGATGCTGCGCGACGCGGTGCACACCATCGCGCTGGCGGTGCTCACCGCGGGCGGCGCCACCGCCAAGTCCACCCGCGAGGCCGCGGTCGGTGCGGTCCGCGCGGCGGGCTTCAGCGACTGCACCGAGGACCAGTTGCTCGGCCTGCTCGCGGCGATCGTCGCGGACGAGGGCAGGTTCCGCCGCTCCGACGAGCTCGGCCCCGACTCCTTCGCCGAGGCCGTCGACGGCTGCGGCAGCTGGCTGTCGATCGAGCTGCACGAAGCCCTGGAGCCGCTGTCCGACCACCTCGAACCCCAGGGCCGCGAGCGGGTGCTGCTCGAAGGCGCGCGCATCGCGCTCGCCGACGGGCCGTACCTGCCCGCCGAGCGGGACGTGCTGGAGGCCATCGGCCGCTGCCTCTCGCTGCACACCGACCACATCGACCGCCTGCTGAAGGCGGCCGCGACGGCCGCGTGAGCGCGGGCCCGCGCTGCCGGCCGGCCGCCACCGCGGTCCGCCCGCCGGTCGCGTGAGCCGGGCCGCCGCCTTCTGGTCCGCTGCCCGGTGCCCGCGCCCTCCCGGCCGCTGCCGGCCGGGGGTGGTGGGGTCCGCTGCCCGTACGCCGCCGCGTCCCGCGTCCGTACGGGCCCGTACCGTGCCCCCGCCGCTCCGCTCCGCTACTCCCCGGGGAGTACCGGCCCTCGCCGGTCGGCCCCGGGGAGTAGCGCGTTCTCGGCCGCGGGCCCGACGAGTGCACCGCCGCGCGGCAGGCAGGCTGGGACACGCTGCCCCTTTCACGGAGGATGTCCGCGTGCACCTCAGCTCCGCGCTCCCGCGCGCCCTCACGGCAGGAACCTCCGGCATCCCCCGCCCGAAGGTCTCCCGGAACGACGTGGCGCTCGCCGTGCTCGTCCTGGTCGAGCAGTCGTTCGTCGCCGCCCTGCTGCCCGAGGCGGGCAACAGCCACCGGCCGGACGTGCTCGGCTGGATGCTGCTCACCGGCAGCGCTCTGATGCTGGTGTGGCGCCGGCGGGCGCCGATGGTGTGCCTGCTGGGCATGGTCGGCTTCGTCGCCGTCTACCACTACCTGCAGTACATCCACGTCGCCCCGATCCCGTCGAGCGTCGTCGCCCTGTACGCGCTGGCCGTGGCCGGGCCGCGGCTGCGCACCGTGGTGACCGTGCCGCTGGTGCTCGGCACGATGATCACGATCATCTCCATGGCCGGCAAGCAGGACGCGGTCGCGACGATGGTGCAGAGCGCGGGGTGGATCGTGGCGGTGCCGGTGGCCGGCGAGGTGGTCCGGGTGCACCGTGCCTACGTCGGCGCGATCACCGAGCGGGCCGAGCGGGCCGAACGCACCCGGGAGGAGGAGGCCGCCCGCCGGGTCGCCGAGGAGCGGCTGCGGATCGCCCGCGACCTGCACGACCTGCTCGCGCACTCCATCACGCTGATCGGCGTGCAGACATCGGTGGCCGCGCACATACTCGTCGCCGACCCCGACCGGCTGGACCGGACCGCCGTCGCGTCCGCCCTCGACGCCATCGCGGACACCTGCCGCGAGGCCCGGCTGGAGCTGCGGACGACGCTGCGGGTGCTGCGCGCCGACAGCGGCGGCCCGCTGCCCGACCTCGCCGGCATCCCGGCGCTGGCCGGCGCGGCGGAGGCGGCCGGCGCGCGGGTCTGCCTGTCCCTCGACCTCGCGCCCGAGTCGCCCGAGTCGCCCGAGTCGCCCGAGCGGCCCGCGCCGCCCGCTCAGGACCGCCCCGCGGACGCCCGCCACGGGGTCGGGCCCGCGGTCCAGGCGGCGGCCTACCGGATCGTGCAGGAGTCGCTGACCAACGCCGTCCGGCACGGCGGCGCGGCCGGGCCCCGGATCGAGGTCGAGATCCGGCGCGAGGGCGACACCCTGCGGCTGCGCGTCGAGGACGACGGGCCGCATGCGGGCAAGGCGCGCGGCGCCGGACGCACGGAGGGCTTCGGCATCGTGGGCATGCGCGAGCGGGCCCGCAGCGTCGGCGGCACCTTCACCGCGGGGCCCCGCCCGGACGGTCCGGGGTTCGCCGTCCACGCGGAACTCCCGCTCGTGCCGCCCGCGCCGCCGGAGCCGGGAGCGGAACCGGAAGCCGCTCTCGCCGGCGGGCCCCCGCACGTACCGGCGCCGCCCGCACGCAAGGGAGAACCGGCATGACCGCGTCCGACCCGATCCGGGTGCTGCTCGCCGACGACCAGACCCTGGTACGGGCCGCGTTCGCGATGCTCGTGGAGTCCGCGCCGGACATGGTGGTCGTCGGCGAGGCGGCCAACGGCCTGGAGGCGGTCGCGAGGGCGCACGAGGCCCGCGCGGACGTGGTGGTGATGGACCTCCGCATGCCCGAGCTCGACGGCATCGAGGCGACCCGCCGGATCGCCTCCGACGACGACCTCGCCGGCGTGCGGGTGCTGGTCCTGACCACGTACGACGATGACGATCACGTGGTGTCGGCGCTGCGTGCGGGCGCCTCCGGCTTCCTGGTCAAGGACACCCGGCCCGCCGAACTCCTCGACGCGATCCGTACCGTGGCGGCGGGCGACGCGCTGCTGTCGCCCGGCCCGACCGCGCGGCTGATCGCCCGGGTACTGCGGCTGCCGGACCGGCCCCGGCTCGGCGTGCCCGCCCCGGCCGGGCTGGCCGCGCTCTCGGACCGGGAGCGGGAGGTGCTCACGCTGGTCGCGCGCGGCCTGAACAACGGCGAGGTCGGCGCCGCCCTCGGGCTGAGCCCGCTCACCGCGAAGACCCACGTCAGCCGGATCATGGGCAAGCTGGGCGCCCGCGACCGCGCCCAACTGGTGATCTCCGCCTACGAGTCGGGCCTGGTCGCGCCGGGCACCGACGGCTGACGGAGAATCGTTCCCCCGGCCGGCGCCGCCGTAGGCGAGAATGGGCGGCATGAGTCTGTTCCGCGACGACGGCATCGTGCTGCGCACCCAGAAACTGGGCGAGGCGGACCGGATCATCACCCTGCTGACCCGGCGGCACGGCCGGGTGCGCGCGGTGGCCCGCGGGGTGCGGCGCACCAAGTCGAAGTTCGGCGCCCGGCTGGAACCCTTCAGCCACGTCGACGTGCAGTTCTTCACCCGGGGTGGGGAGCTCGTCGGCCGCGGCCTGCCGCTGTGCACCCAGGGCGAGACCATCGCTCCGTACGGCGGCGCCATCGTCACGGACTACGAGCGCTACACCGCGGGCACCGCGATGCTGGAGACCGCCGAGCGCTTCACCGACCACGAGGGCGAGCCCGCGGTGCAGCAGTACCTGCTGCTGGTCGGCGCGCTGCGGACGCTGGCCGCGGGCGAGCACGAGCCGCGGCTGGTGCTGGACGCCTTCCTGCTGCGCTCCCTGGCCGTGAACGGCTACGCGCCCAGTTTCGACGACTGCGCCCGGTGCGGGATGGCCGGGCCGAACCGGTTCTTTTCGGTCGGAGCGGGAGGAGTCGTCTGCGGCGAGTGCCGGGTGCCGGGAAGCGTCGTACCCTCACGAGAGTCACTGGAACTGCTCGGCGCGCTGCTGGGCGGCGACTGGGAGACCGCGGACGCCTGCGAGCCGCGCCACTGCCGCGAGGGCAGCGGGCTGGTGGCGGCCTACCTCCAGTGGCACCTGGAGCGCGGACTGCGGTCGCTGCGCTTCGTGGAGAAGTGAGGCATCGCACCGCGCCCACCGATCGCCGACCTGCACCAGCGCCGCACCAGACACGCCACGACCTGTCGGGAGACGTACGACCATGGCACGACGCGGGATCCTCGCCCGTAACCGGAACACCTACCGCACCCCTGACCCGCACCCCTCCGGTGCCGTCCCGCCGAAGATCCCCGGGGAACTGGTGCCCAAGCACGTCGCCATCGTGATGGACGGCAACGGACGGTGGGCCACCGAGCGCGGGCTGCCGCGCACCGAGGGGCACAAGGTCGGCGAGGGCGTCGTGCTGGACGTGCTGAAGGGCTGCCTGGAACTCGGGGTCAAGAACCTGTCCCTGTACGCGTTCTCCACCGAGAACTGGAAGCGCTCGCCGGACGAGGTGCGCTTCCTGATGAACTTCAACCGCGACGTGATCCGCCGCCGCCGCGACGAGATGGACGAACTCGGCATCCGCATCCGCTGGGTGGGCCGGATGCCGAAGATGTGGAAGTCGGTGGTCCAGGAACTCCAGGTCGCCCAGGAGCAGACCGTCGGCAACGACGCCATGACGCTGTACTTCTGCGTCAACTACGGCGGCCGCGCCGAGATCGCCGACGCCGCGCAGGCGCTCGCCCGGGACGTCGCCGAGGGGAGGCTCGACCCCTCCAAGGTCAACGAGAAGACCTTCGCGAAATACCTGTACTACCCGGACATGCCCGACGTCGACGTGTTCCTGCGGCCCAGCGGCGAGCAGCGCACCTCCAACTACCTGATCTGGCAGAGCAGCTACGCCGAGATGGTCTTCCAGGACGTGCTGTGGCCGGACTTCGACCGCCGCGACCTGTGGCGGGCCTGCCTGGAGTACGCCCAGCGCGACCGCCGCTTCGGCACCGCCCAGCCGTAACGGGACGGCCGCCCGCTACCCGGGTCAGGCCGCGGGCGCCGGGTCCCGCGGATCGATGGCCAGCCAGTCGCGGAAGCCGTCCTCGCCGGCCGGGAGCACCCGCAGCGCGCGGCTGTCCGGCCTGCGCTCCACCCACTTCCGGGCGAGGAAACGGTCCAGCAGGGCCGCGCCGACCGCCCCCGCGAGGTGGTGGCGCTGCTCGGTCCAGTCCACGCAGTACCGCACCAGGGGGCGGCTGGTCCGCGGGCGCTCCACGCCGATCGAGCCGAGCAGCCGCCAGCCCTCGGCCGTGACCTCGTAGGCCAGGTCGCGGCCGGGGGCGGCCGGCCGGTCGTGCACCGCGTCCTCCGGGTGGAAGCGCCCGTCACCGCCGGAGAGCCCGCCCTCCTCGATCAGCCGGCCCATGACGGCGACGCCGAGGTGCCCGGCGGTGTGGTCGTAGCAGGACCGGGCGGCCCGCAGCGCGTGGGCGCGGGTGGAGGAGCGCAGCGAGTTCGGGGTGAAGGGCGCCGACAGCCGGGCCAGCGACTCCAGCGCGTGCGCCACGTCGGCCGACGCCAGGCGGTAGAACCGGTGCCGCCCGCTGCGCTCCACGCTGAGCAGCCCGCCGTCGACGAGCCGCGCGAGGTGCGCGCTCGCGGTCGACTGCGCCACCCCGGCCTCGGTGGCGAGCATCGACATCGGCAGGGACCTGCGGTCGAGCAGCGCCAGCAGCATCCGCGCCCGCGTCCGGTCGCCGATGAGCGCGGCCGGAACGGCGAAATTCGCGTCTCCCGAGAGTTCCCGCATCCTGACCGCCCGCCTTTCCGGAATTTCTCCAATTGTCTCCACGGTCCGTCCCGCGACCTGTGACGCATTCTCCTCACCGCCATGCTACCTCCGTCCCCCGGACCTGCGAAGGCGGTGGACGGCGTGCCCGATGGACGGCCAACTGCCCTGTTCAGGAGCGGGTGGTGGGCGCGTCACACTTCGGTCCTGGGCGAAGCTTCCGCGGCCTACCCTGGAAATCGGAAAGGACCGGAATTCCGTGGGGAGGTTTTTCGACGATGCGGCCAGAAACACGCGTGGATTCGATGCGGCAACGTTTCGAGGGTAATCCGGACGACCGGTTCGGACCGTCCCGGGAGGCGGCGGCCCCGGGCCCGCCCGCCTCCCCGGTGCCGCTGCTGGCGCTGTGCACGGGCTTCTTCATGGTGATGCTCGACGTCACCATCGTCACGGTCGCGCTGCCGCCGATCGGACGGGACTTCCACACCGGCGCCGACCTGTCCGGCGTGCAGTGGGTCGCCGACGGCTACACGGTGGTCTTCGCCGGCATGCTGCTGTCGGCCGGATCGATCGGCGACCGGCTGGGCAGCAAGGGCGTCTTCCAGGCCGGCCTGGCGTTCTTCACGGCCACCTCCGTCGGCTGCGGGCTGGCGCCGAGCCTGCCGGTGCTGGTGGCGATGCGGCTGCTCCAGGGGCTCGGCGCTGCGCTCGTGGTGCCGACGTCGCTCGCCCTGATCAACGCGTCGTACCCGGACCGGGCGCGGCGGGCCCGGGCGATCGGTGTGTGGGGTGGCGTCAGCGGCCTCGCCGCGGCGGCCGGGCCGGTGCTCGGCGGGCTGATGGTCGCGGGCCTCGGCTGGCGCTCGGCGTTCTTCGTGAACGTGCCGATCGGGGTGCTCGGCCTGCTGCTGACCGCTCGCCACGTGGCCGGCCCGCGCCCGGCCCGCACCACCCGCCTCGACCTGTCCGGGCAGCTGGCGGCGGCGCTGTCGCTGAGCGCGGCGGCGTACGGCGTCATCGAGGGCGGGCACGCGGGATGGGGGTCGCCCGCGGCGCTGGCCGCGTTCGCGGTGCTGCCGGTGGCGGTGGCGGCGTTCGTCGTGATCGAGCGGCACGCGGCGGATCCGATGCTGCCGCCGGGCCTGTTCCGGCGGCCCGCGTTCTCCGGCGCCGCGGTGGTGGGACTGCTGCTCAACACCGGTTTCTACGGCGAGCTGTTCGTGGTGAGCTTCTACTTCCAGCAGTACCGGCACTTCGGCGTGCTCGCGGCCGGTCTCGCGATGCTGCCGCAGACCGCGATGGTCGCGCTCGCGGCGTTCCTGGGCGGGCGCACCACCGCGCGGATCGGGCCGCGCGTGCCGATGGTCGCGGGGCTTCTGGTGGGTGCTGCCGGCTTCACGGCGCTGCTCGTGGCGGGGCGCTCCACGCCCTACCCGCTGCTGGTCCTGCCACTGGCCCTCACCGGCTTCGGTACGGCCTTCACGATGCCGGCGGCGGTCGCCACGGCCGTCGACGCGGCGCCCGCCCGGCACGCCGGGGTCGCCGCGGGCGTGCTCAACGCGGCGCGGCAGGTGGGCAGTGCGATGGGCGTCGCCGTTCTCGGGGCCCTCGTCGCGCCCGGCGGTTCCTTCTCCCACGGGATGCGGCTCGGCTCCGTCATCGCCGCGGGCTGCTTCCTCGCCGCCGCGTTCTGCGCCGTCCGCACGGTGCCCTGACCCGCCCGGGTGCCCCGTCCTGTGGGCCACGGGACCTCGCGGTCCGGCTGTGGTTGCTCGCGCCGTTCCCCGCGCCCCTTGGTTTGTGGCCCTCTTTTCGCGGAGGGAGCCGCACAAACCAGGGGCGCGGGGAACTGCGCGAACGGCCACGACGGTGGCGCGGCCGGTCACGCATGCTCAACCACTACGGCGGGGAAATCCGGCCCCACCTCCGGAGGAGCTAGCAGCCCAGGAGGCGGGAGCCGAGGTACGCCTCGACCTGGTCCAGAGAGACCCTCTCCTGCTTCATCGAGTCACGCTCACGCACCGTGACCGCGTTGTCGTCGAGGGTGTCGAAGTCGACGGTGACGCAGAAGGGCGTGCCGATCTCGTCCTGGCGGCGGTAGCGGCGGCCGATCGCCCCGGCGTCGTCGAACTCGATGTTCCAGTGCGCGCGCAGCGCGGTGGCCAGGCTCTTCGCCTTGGGGGAGAGCTGGGCGTTGCGGGACAGCGGCAGCACCGCGACCTTGACGGGCGCCAGGCGCGGGTCGAGCCGCATGACGGTGCGCTTCTCCATGACGCCCTTGGCGTTGGGCGCCTCGTCCTCGTTGTAGGCGTCGAGCATGAACGCGAGCATGGCGCGGTTCACGCCCGCCGCCGGCTCGATCACGTACGGGAACCAGTGCTCGCCGGCCTCCTGGTCGAAGTACCTCAGGTCCTGGCCGGAGCCCTTCGAGTGCGAGGACAGGTCGTAGTCGGTGCGGTTGGCGATGCCCTCCAGCTCGCTGAACTCCTGGCCGCCGAACTGGAAGCGGTACTCGATGTCGACGGTGCGCGTCGAGTAGTGCGAGCGCTTCTCCTTCGGGTGCTCCAGCCAGCGCATGTTCTCCTCGCGCAGGCCCAGGCCGGTGTACCAGTTCCACCGCTCCTGCATCCAGAACTCGTGCCACTTCTCGTCCTCGCCGGGCTTGACGAAGAACTCCATCTCCATCTGCTCGAACTCGCGGGTACGGAAGATGAAGTTGCCGGGCGTGATCTCGTTGCGGAACGACTTGCCCATCTGGGCGATGCCGAACGGCGGCTTCTTGCGCGCGGTGGTCTGCACCTGGGCGAAGTTCACGAAGATGCCCTGCGCGGTCTCCGGCCGCAGGTACGCCACCGAGCCGGCGTCCTGGGTCGGGCCGAGGTGGGTCTGGAGCATGCCGGAGAACTGCTTGGGCTCGGTGAAGGCGCCCTTGGTACCGCAGTGCGGGCAGTTGATGTCGGCGAGGCCGTTGGCCGGCGGCTTGCCGTGCTTCGCCTCGTACGCCTCCTCCAGGTGGTCCGCGCGGTAGCGCTTGTGGCAGGAGGTGCACTCGGTGAGCGGGTCGGAGAAGGTGGCCACGTGGCCGGAGGCGACCCACACCTCGGGGGCCAGGATCACCGACGAGTCGAGTCCCACCACGTCGTCGCGCGAAATCACCATGGCACGCCACCACTGGCGCTTGATGTTCTCCTTGAGCTCCACGCCCAGCGGCCCGTAGTCCCAGGCGGCCTTGGAGCCGCCGTAGATCTCACTGCTCGGGAAAACGAAGCCACGGCGCTTGCTCAGGCTGACGATGGTGTCGATCTTGTCGGCGGCCACGGTGCTCTCTTCAGTGCGACGAGGGGTTCAGTCGTTCCAGATTACCGGCGGGTGCGGGGCGCATATCAAATCCGTTCCCCTTCTCAGGCGGCAGCCGTGGTCCGGTCGGGGGGAGAACGCGCAATAATTGACAATGGTTTCCACTTACGCGGGCCATGGCGATCGGGTCCGGACTGGCACAATGGGCGACCCGGAGGGGTGCGACCGAGAAGGAGGCAACCGGTGAGCAGCACCAAGCAGCCCGTGCGCGGCCGCTCCACCCGCCAGCGGGCCGCGGTGGCGGCGGCACTGGACGAGGTCGACGAGTTCCGCAGTGCGCAGGACCTGCACGACCTGCTCAAGCACCGCGGCGACTCGGTCGGGCTGACCACGGTCTACCGCACGCTGCAGTCCCTCGCCGACGCCGGCGAGGTCGACGTGCTGCGCACCGGGGAGGGCGAGTCCGTCTACCGCCGCTGCTCCGGCGGCGGGCACCACCACCACCTGGTCTGCCGCGCCTGCGGCAAGGCGGTCGAGGTCGAGGGACCGGCCGTGGAGAAGTGGGCCGAGTCGATCGCGGCCGACCACGGCTTCGTGGACGTCGCCCACACCGTGGAGATCGTCGGCACCTGCGCGGAGTGCGTCACCACGGCGGCTCCCGCGCCCGCCGCGAATCCCGTTTGACGGGCACGCGCCGGACCGCTTTGCTGCGCTGATGGCGCAGCTACGCATCGCACCGCCGGACGACGACGCCGCCCTGGCCGACTGGCGGCACGTCCACAACACGATCATTCCCTCGGCCCCGCTGTCCGCGGCCGAGGTGCGCGAGCGGGCCGGCCGCAACCGGCTGGAGGTCGCGTACCTGGGGGACGGCCCGGGCACCCTGGTGGGGTGCACCACGGTGCGACCGCCGAAGGAGGGGCCGGGCCCCGCGGTCGCCACGGTGATCGCCCGGATCCTGCCCGACTTCCGGCGCCGGGGCTTCGGCACGCTGCTGTACACCAGGGGGCTGGCCCAGGCGCGGGAGCTGGGCGCCGAGGTCATCGAGACGGTGGTGTGGACGGCCAACGAGGACGGTCTCCGCTTCGCCCTGCGCCGCGGCTTCACCGCGTTCGACCGCTATCTGCTGCCGGGCGACGACGTGGAGTGGGTGGACCTCCGCCTGACCGGAGAGGCCGCCCCGGAGCGGACGGGGTCGTGACGCGATGACCTCCGAGCCGCCTCCCGAGCGCGCCGTGGAGCCCGACCCGTCCGGGGCCGGGATCGATGCCGCCGCGCTCTACGACCTGCTCAATCCGTGGGACCCGGACCGCTACCCGGGTGACCGCTTCTACGCCGGGCTGCTCGCCGGGGCCGGATCGGTGCTGGACGTCGGGTGCGGGACGGGCGCGATGCTGCACCGCCTGCGCGCCGACGGCCACCGGGGGCGGCTGGTCGGGCTGGATCCGGACACCGACGCGCTGGCCCGGGCCCGGCGCCGTACCGACGTGGAGTGGGTCGAGGGGACCGCGGCGGACGCGCGCTGGGACGGCGAGTTCGACCTGGCGGTGATGACCGGGCACGCCTTCCAGTTCCTGGTCGCGGACGAGGAGATCCGCGCCTCGCTGGCGGCGGTGCGCGCCGCGCTGCGCCCCGGCGGGCGGTTCGCGTTCGAGACCCGGCATCCGCAGGCGCGGGCGTGGCAGGAGTGGAACCCCGCGAACGCCGCCGACATCACCGGCGTGGACGGCCGCCCGCTGCGGGTCTGGCACGAGGTGGACTCCGTGGCCGGCGGCGCCGTCGCCTTCCACGGCACCACCGCCACGCCGGACGGCCGGGTGCTGCGCGTGGACCGGGCCGTGCTGCGGTTCCTGGAGCTGCCCGCGCTCAACTCGCTTCTGGCCGAGGCCGGTTACGAGATCGAGGCGCAGTACGGCGACTGGGAGTGCGGCCCGGTCGGCGCCGGCAGCCGCGAGATCGTCACCGTCGCCCGCCGCCCGGCCGGCTCCGCGTAGGGCGCACCCGCGGCCCGCAACCGCCGCGGGCGCCAACCCCCTTGGGCGCGTACCCCTGTCCGCACACCCGCTACAGCCAGCCGCGGCGGGCCGCCTCCATGCCGATCTGGAAGCGGGTCCGGGCGCCCACCTGCTGCATCAGCTCGTGGATGTGCCGCTGCACCGTGCGGATGCTCCAGCCGAAGGTGCGGGCGATCACCTCGTCGGTGGCGCCGCTGGCGAGCAGCCCCAGCAGTTGCCGGTCCCGCGAGCTCATCGTCGCCTGACTCCCCGTCGGCCCGGACCTGTTGAGCGGTACCGCGCGGCTCCAGACGGCCTCGAAGAGCGCGGCGGTCATATCCAGCAGCGAGGACGGGCGGATGAGGTAGGCGACGCCGTTGTGGTAGTCCGCGGCCGAGCTGATGATCGCCAGGGTGTCGTCGCACATCACCAGCTTCACCGGCAACGAGGTGCCGACCTTGGCGCGTTCACCGCGTTTGATGCCCTCCCAGATGTTCTCCAGCCGGCCGGGAATGGCCACCGACTCCTGGTCGTAGACCACGCGGTAGCCGATGGTGCCCGCCTCCAGGAACCGCCGCTCCTCCAGGTTGGGGCCCTCGTCCCCGTGCTCGCCCGCGGCGACGAAGTACGGCGGCTTGTCGAACGCCCGGACCTCCTGCTGCGCGCGGCGCTGCACGCGCACGAAGGTGCGCCAGATCTTCGGCGCGCCCCTGATCACCTCGATGTGGTCGTCGAGCCGGTTCGCCGACTTCTCGGCGTGGAACGCCTCGTCCAGCTTGTTCAGATGCTGCTGGAGCCGGCGGAGTTCGTGCTCGCGCTTGGCGATCAGCACCGATCCGGCGAGTGACGGTTCCACCGCGGAGTAGCGGGCGGGCCGGCCGGGAGCGCGGGTCACCAGACCGCGCTGGATCAGGCTGGCGAGCGCCCGCGTGGTCCTGGCCGTGGTGATGTTCACCCTGCTCGACAGCACGTCAGCAGTGCTGTGACCACGCGAGATCAGCGCCTCGTACACCTGCGCCTCGGTCTCGGGTATCCCGACGGTTTCCCACATGAAAACTCCTTGGCGTGTTTGTGACATCTGTCTTGAACCCGAAGTCATCCGGTACTTGTCAGGTCTGGCACAACTACGACACCGTCTCATATCACACGACTCGCGAGGCGCACTTCTGCCCCACTGTGCGTGTACAGCCCCAAGGGGAGACATCGATGAAGCACACGTCCCTGTCACGAAGACTCATCACCCTCCTGACCGCCGGAGTTGTCGCCGCCGGCATGTCCGTGGCCGCCGCGGGGACCGCCCGCGCCGCGCCCGCACCGTCCACGTCGCCGGCCGCGACGGCCTCGAAGGCGACCTCCGCGCAGCACCGGACGGCGGGTGCGGCGACCCCGAAGTCCTCGCCGGCGCAGCAGAAGACGTCCGCCACGGCGGGTTCGCAGGGCACCGGTTACGCCGCGGCGTGCGGAACGGCCAAGGGTGCCCGCGCGTTCTCCTGTCAGGCGCTGAAGCGCACCGGCGTGGTGGAGCCGAAGGCGGTCGGCACGGACGCCGCACCGGCCGGCTACGGGCCGAGCGACATCCAGTCCGCCTATGACCTGCCGTCCACGACGGCGTCGCCGACGGTGGCCATCGTCGACGCCTTCGACGACCCCAAGGCCGAGTCCGATCTCGCCGTCTACCGGGCGCAGTTCGGGCTGCCCGCGTGCACCACGGCGAACGGCTGCTTCACCAAGGTCGACCAGAACGGCGGCACCGACTATCCCCCCGCGCCGCCGGCCGGCGACGACTGGCCGTCGGAGATATCCCTCGACCTCGACGCGGTGTCGGCGGCCTGCCCGGCCTGCCACATCCTGTTCGTGGAGGCGGACACCGACGCCAACGGCGACAGCCTGCCGACCGCGGTCGAGACCGCGCGCACGATGGGCGCGAAGTACATCTCGATGAGCTGGGGCGGCAGCGAGGACGGCACCGAGAACGCCGCCGACGAGCAGTACTTCGACCACCCGGGCATCGTGTACACCGCGTCCAGCGGTGACAACGGCTACGAGGCCGGCACCATCTACCCGTCCACCTCGCAGTACGTCGTGTCCGTCGGCGGCACCTCGCTCCAGCGGGTCTCCGGCAGCGCGCGCGGCTGGGCGGAGTCGGCGTGGGACGGCGCCGGCAGCGGTTGCTCCGTGGACGTGACCAAGCCGGGCCGGCAGAGCGGCATCTCGGCCTGCGACACCCGCGCGGACACCGACATCTCCGCGGTCGCCGACCCCAGCACGGGGCTGGCGATCTACAACAGCGACACCGACAGCGGCTGGGACGTCTTCGGCGGCACCAGCCTGTCCGCGCCGCTGGTCGCCTCGATGTACGCCCTGGCCGGCACGCCGGTCCCGGGCACGAACCCGGCGAACTACCCGTACGACGACCCGAACCGGGCCAGCGACCTCAACGACGTCACCCAGGGCTCGAACGGCGCCTGCACGCCGAGCGAGCTGTGCCAGTCCGGCACCGGCTGGGACGGCCCGACCGGTCTCGGCACGCCGCACGGGGTGGGCGCGCTGACCACCGGCCCGCACGGCGACATCAAGGGCCAGGTGACCGACGCGGGCACCGGCAAGCCGCTGTCCGGCGTCAAGGTGGCCGTCCAGGAGGGCGGTTACGTCGCGACGACCGACGCCGACGGCGACTACGACATGGCCGTCCCGCCGGGCAGTTACGACCTGACCGCGACCAAGTACGGCTACGGCGACAAGGGCGTCACGGACATCTCGGTCACCGCCGACAGCGTCGCGACCGAGAACGTCGCGATGACCGCCGAGCCCACCCACACGGTGTCCGGTACGGTCACCGACGGTTCGGGCCACGGCTGGCCGATGCGGGCGAAGATCACCATCGACGGCTACCCGAACGGCCCGGTCTACTCCGACCCGTACACCGGCCACTACTCGGTGACCCTGCCCGCGGGCGAGGACTACACGCTGCACGTCGCCTCGGCCGACCTGCCCGGCTACTCCGGCCAGGACGCCACCGTGGCCGTGGACGACGCCGACGTGTCGAAGGACCTCGCGCTGAAGGTCGACGCGAGCACCTGCACCGCACCCGGCTACGCCTACGAGGAGGCCGGCACCACCGAGGCGTTCACCGGCTGGTCCGGCACCACCACGCACGACGGCTGGACCGTGACCGACGGCGTCGGCAACGGCCAGACCTGGGGCTTCGACAACGTGGGCGGCTGGGACGCACCTCCGGGTGGTGACCAGTACTTCGCCGACGTCGACTCGAACTACTACGGCGAGGACGGCAAGCAGGACACCTCGCTGGTCTCCCCGGTGATCGACCTGACCGGCAGGACCAGCCCGGAGATCGGCTTCGACAGCACCTACATCGGCTTCCCCGACCAGACCGGCAGCGTCGACCTCAGCCTGGACGGCGGCACCACCTGGTCCACCGTCTTCCAGCCCTACTCCGTCAACCCCGGGCACATCGACGTCCCGATCCCGCAGGCCGCCGGGCAGTCCGACGTGCGGGTGCGCTTCCACTTCACCGGCTCCTGGAGCCGGCGCTGGGAACTCGACGACGTCCTGGTCGGCAGCCGCACCTGCGCGCCGCAGACCGGCGGCCTGGTGGCCGGCACCGTGACCGACGCCAACACCGGTGACGCGCTGAACGGCGCCAAGGTCACCAGCGGCAGCGACGCCACCCAGGCCGGCGTGACCGTCGCCACCCCGGACGACGCGGGTCTGGGCGACGGCTACTACTGGCTGTTCAGCTCGCACACCGGCGGCACCCCGTTCACGGTCGCCGACGGCAAGTACACGTCCACCCAGGCGAGCGTCAACGTGCCGGCCGACGGCGTCCGGCACCGCAACTTCGCCCTCGACGCCGGCCATCTGACCGTCGCGCAGCAGAGCGTGTCGACCAGTCAGGAGCTCGGCGCCGCCAAGTCGAAGAGCGTGACCTTCGGCAACGACGGCTCCGCGCCGGTGCACGTGAGCATCGACGAGGACGACGCGGGATTCACCGCCATGGGCGCCGCACCCGGGGCCACCATCCCCTCGGGAGCGCCGGCCATGGTGCTGAAGACGAAGGCCAGTATCGCGGCCCCGACCGCGACGTCCGGTTCGACGGCGTCCGGTCCGGCCACGGCCGGCCCGGTGCTGCGGGACTCGGCCGCCGCGGCGGCGGGACCCTGGACCTCGGTCGCCGACTACCCCGAGGCGGTGATGGACGAGGCGGTCGCCGACCACGGCGGGAAGATCTACGTGGCGGGCGGCTTCAACGGCGACTACGACACGCAGGACGCCTACGTCTACGACCCGGCGGTCGGCTCCTGGAGCGCGATCGCGCCGCTGCCCGAACCCCTGGAGGCCTCCTCCGCGGCGTTCGTCGGCGACACGCTCTACGTCGCCGGCGGGTGGAACGTGCTGAGCGACGACAGCACCCACACCTACGCCTACCACCCGGCCACGGACACCTGGACGCGGGTCGCCGACCTGCCGACCGGTGCCGCGGCGGGCGGGACCGCGGTGGTCGACGGCAAGCTGTACGTCATCGCCGGCTGCACCTCCGGGCAGTGCCTGCCCGCCACCTCCGCCGTCTACAGCTACGACCCGGGCAGCGACTCCTGGAGCGCGGAGCCGGACTACCCGGCCTCCGTCGCCTTCACGGCGTGCGCGGGTGTCGACGCGAAGGTGGTGTGCGCCGGCGGTATCGGCGGCAGCACGCTCGCCAGCACCTACACCTACACCCCGGGCGCCTCCGGCTGGACGAAGGGGTCCGACCTGCCCACCGACGTGTGGGGCGCCTCGACCGCCTCGGCGAACGGCCAGCTGGAGGTCATGGGCGGCATCGTCAACGACGGTAAGGACGTCACCAACCAGGGCTTCGCCTACGACCCCGACACCGACGCGTGGACGGACCTGCCCAACTCCAACAGCGCGACCTACCGCGGCGGCGCCGCGTGCGGCATCTACAAGATCGGCGGCTCCGGTCCCGCCGGCCCTGTCCCGGTCGCGGAGAACCTGCCCGGCTACGACCAGTGCGGGAGCGACGTCTCCTGGCTGTCGGAGAGCACCACCGGGTTCGACGTGGCGCCCGGCCAGACCGTGGCCGTGCAGGTCACCACCGACTCCTCGACGGTGTCCCAACCCGGCACCTTCCAGGGGAACCTGGTCATCGACACCGACTCGCCGTACGGCAGCGCGCAGCCGGTCGTCGTGACCATGCAGGTCACCCCGCCCAAGACCTGGGGCAAGGTGACCGGGACGGTGACCGACAGCGGCGGCACGCCCCTCGGCGGCGCCACCGTCGCGATCTGCACCATGTACGACACCGGTACCGGCAGGTGCGGACCGCAGACGTACACCCTGAAGACCGACGGGCACGGTGCCTACCAGCTGTGGCTGGACAAGGGGTTCAACCCGCTGGAGATCATCGCCGCCAAGGACGGGTACACCCCGCTGCTGAAGATCGCGAAGATCACGAAGGGAGGGACCACCGCGGTCGACTTCGCGCTCAACGCGAACAGCGCCTTCACCGTGGCGAAGACGCAGGACTACCTGACCGCCCACGTGCACAGCTCCACCGGATGACAGCGCCTCGTGACGCTGCCGGGTGACACCGCGAGGTGACACCTGCGGGTGCCGTGCCGGGACTTCCACCCGGCACGGCACCCGTGCCATGTCCGGTGCGCGGCGCCGCCGTCCGGCCGTCCCCGCGCCCGGGCGGGCGGATAGGGTCGGCGACCATGCGCCTACTCGTACTCGGCGGGACCTCGTTCGTGGGTCGGGCCATCGTGGAGAGCGCCCTGGGCTCCGGGGCGGACGTGACGTTGTTCGGCCGGGGGAGGACCGGGCCAGCGCTGTTCCCGGGCGTGCCCCGGCTGGTGGGGGACCGGGACAGCGGGGACTACGCGGCTCTGCGCGGGGGCGGTTGGGACGCGGTGGTCGACGTCAGCGGCTACGTGCCGCGGCACGTCGGGCAGGCGATGGACGTGCTCGACGACCGGGTCGGCCGCTACCTGTTCATCTCCAGCCACGCCGTCTACCGGCGCGAGGGCGTGGCGCCCGGCTCCGACGAGGACACCCCGCGCCGCGCCGCCGTCCGCGACACCGAGGAGCTGAGCGAGGAGACGTACGGCCCGCTCAAGGTCGCCTGCGAGGACGACGTCACCGCGCGCTACGGCAGCCGGGCCACGATCGTGCGCCCCGGGAAGGTCGCCGGGCCCCACGACACCTCCAGCGGCCTCACCTACTGGATCCGGCGCGCCGCACGCGGCGGACGGGTCGCGGTGCCGGGCGACCCGGCCCAGCCGCTGCAACTGGTGGACTCCCGCGACCTGGCCGCGCTGGTGCTGCGGCTGCTCGCCGACGAACGCTCCGGCGCCTTCCACGCGGTGGGCCCCGCCGAGCCGACCACCCTGGGCGGCCTCATCGCCACGTGCGCCCGCGCCGCCGGCACCGAGGTCACCCTCGTGCCGGTGCCGCCGGAGACCCCACCGGTGCCGGTGATGTTCCCGCTGATCCGCCCCAACTGGCCGACCCAGCAACGCGATCCGTCCCGCGCCCGGGCCGCCGGCCTGCCCGCGACCCCGCTGGCCACCACCGTCGCCGACGTCCGCGCCTGGGACCGCGGGCGCGGCGAACCCCCGCTCCGCCACGGCTTCACTCCCGAGGAGGAGGCCGCGGTGCTCGCTGCGGCCTCCTCCTGAGGCGCGAAGCCGGTGCCGGGGCATCTCACGGTCGCACGCGGGGCGGTGGCTGGCGTACCCGGTCACCCCCTCGCCGTGTCCGGCGCGTCCCGGCGTCCGCTCCTCGGGCGGGGTGCGCGCGCCGGCCGTGCGACCGCGCCTCACCCCGCCGCCTCGCACGCCACCGGCCTCACACCACCTTGCGCGGCAGCAGCAGGCTCAGCGCGACCGTCGCCGCCACCGCCGCGAGTTGGGCGAGCAGCGCCCACACCAGCGCGTCCCGCACGCCGATCGACGACGACAGGCTCAGGAACAGGGTGCCCAGGGTCGCGACGCCCAGCGCCAGCGCGGACTGCTGGGTGGTGGCCATCGCGCCGCTGCCGACCCCGGCCTGAGCCGTGGGTACCTCGCTGAGCACGATCCGGATCACCACCGGCAGCACGAAGCCCTGCCCGAAGCCGGCCACCGCCATGCCCGGCGCCAGCGCCCACACGCCCAGGTGCGGCCAGCCCCAGAAGAACGTGCCGGCCAGCACCAGCAGGCCCGCTCCCTGGACCAGCGACCCGGCCGTCACCGTGCCGCGCCCCCACTTCGCGACCGCGCGCGGGCCGAGCAGCGAGGAGGCGAAGAACGCCGCGCACAGCGGGGCGAGGGCCGCGCCCGCCTCCAGCGCGCTGAAGTGCAGCCCGTCCTGCATGGCCACCGCCAGCACGAACATGAAGCCGCCGAAGCCCAGGCAGAACGGCACGATCAGCATCAGGCCGCTGCGCACGCTGTGCACGCGGACCAGCGACGGCGGCAGCAGCGGGTTGCCGCCGCGGCGCTCGCCGCGCACCTCCACCGTGACGAACGCGGCCGCGGTGAACGGCGACAGTGCGAGCAGCGCCCACGCCCACGCCGGCCAGCCCGCCGCGCGGCCCTCGGTCAGCGGCAGCAGCAGCGCGACCAGCGTCACCGCCAGCAGGACGGTGCCGGCGCGGTCGATCCGGGCCGGGTTCGCCGACCTGGTCTCCGGGACCGAGCGCAGCGTAAGGAAGAAGGCGACGGCGGCCACCGGCACGTTCACCAGGAAGATCGCCCGCCAGCCGCTGCCCGCGATGTCCGCGGAGACCAGCACGCCGCCGAGCACCTGCCCGACCACGCTGGCGATGCCCGCGGTCGCGCCGTAGTAGCTGAGCGCCTTGCCGCGGCTGCTGCCGGAGGTCGCCGACTGGATGGTGGCCAGTGCCTGCGGCAGCAGCAGCGCCGCCGCCGCGCCCTGGGCCACTCGCGCGCCCACCAGGCTCCACGCGTCCGGCGCGACACCGCAGGCGAGCGAGGTCAGCGCGAAGAGGGCCAGGCCCCACAGGAAGAGGTTGCGGCGTCCGAACATGTCGCCGAGCCGGCCGCCGAGCACGAGCAGGACGGCGTACGCGACGCCGTAGCCGGAGACCACCATCTCCAGCACCGCGGAGCCGGCGTCCAGGTCGCGGTCGATGGTGGGCAGGGCGACGTTGACGATGAAGAAGTCGACCATGGGCAGGGCGGCGCCCAGCAGCACGGTCAGCAGCCCGAGGGTGCTCAGGCCGGGGTTCGGGGCAGGGGTGGCGCCCTCGGGGGTACGGAGGTCGATGCGGGTCACCCGGGGCAGTACCTGGGCCCGGGAGGGCAGCGTGCGGTCCACTGGTTCGGTCACCCAGCCAACGATGGACCTCTCCTCAGGGTGGTACCAGAGAGCGTTTATCCAGGTATACCGAGCACCTGGCAATGGCCTGCGGAGTACGGCACCCTGGGTGAATGACAGCGATCGTGCCAGGCGCCGCGCGCGCCGCCACCCCCGGCGGGGCCGCCGCCGCTCCGGGCCGCGCCGCCACCGCCACCGCGGGCGGCGCCGCCGGCCGCGTCACCGTCGACCTCGGTGACGGCCGCGAGCCGGTGGACGCCGGGGCCGCCGCCGAGAGCCGCCGCCACGAGCTGGCGTCCTTCCTGCGCAGCCGCCGCGAGCGGATCTCGCCCGAGCAGGTCGGGCTGCCGCCGGGGCGCCGCCGTCGGACGCCGGGGCTGCGCCGCGAGGAGGTCGCGCAGCTCGCCGCGGTCGGGGTGACCTGGTACACGTGGCTGGAACAGGCCCGGGAGATCCAGGTGTCCGGGCAGGTCGCCGACGCCATCGCCCGCGCGCTGATGCTGGACCGGATCGAGCGGCGCCACCTGTTCACGCTCGCCGGCGCCCCCGACCCGCACCCGGACCTGGACTGCCCGGGGATGTCCCCGAGCGTGCGCGCCATGCTCGACCAGCTCGAACCGCTCCCCGCGGCCGTCTTCAACAGCCGGTACGACATCATCGCCCACAACCGCACCTACGGGCGGCTCGTCACCGACCTCGACCTGATGCCGCCCGAGGACCGCAACCTCATGTGGCTCGCCTTCACCGACCCCGAGTGGCGCGAGCGGATGCTGGACCGCGAGGAGAACATCCGGCTGATGGCCGCGAAGTTCCGTGCCTCCATGGCCCAGCACCTGGCCGAGCCCGCCTGGAAGGCGTTGCTCAAGCGGCTCCAGCAGGGGTCGCCCGAGTTCTGCGAGATGTGGGAGCGGCACGAGGTGCTGGTCCAGCCGGACAGCCACGTCAAGCGCTACCTCAACCGCGACGTCGGCGTGCTCGCCTTCGACTTCACCCACCTGTGGCTCGGCCCGCAGGCGGGGCCGCGGCTGACCACGTACGTTCCGGCCGACGCGGTCACCCGTGAACGGCTGGACCGGCTGCACGCGCTGGCCGTCGAGGACGAGGAGCGCCGCCGCCGGCCGCTGGCGGTCTGAGCGGCCCGCGTCCCCGCGTCCCGTCGCCCGCGTTCCCGGGCATGGCGACGCCCCGCCGCCCTGGAGTGGACGACGGGGCGCCTGGACGTCCCGGGGATCAGCGGCGGCCGCCGCGGTACCCCCACGACTCGGTGTCGACCAGGTGCCCGCGGCTGTCCCGCAGGGTCGCCGTGTCGGAGTAGTTGCCCCACACGTAGGTGCGGCTGCCCTGGTACACGTCACGGCTGGTGTTGCGGCCGTAACCCGAGTGCACCCGGACCGACTTGTGGGCGCCCAGGACGAGGTGCCCGAAGCGGTAGGCGTGGTGCTCGCTCGAGGAGAGCGTCCATCCGCTGAGGTTGACCGCGGAGCGGCCGGTGTTGCTGACGGTGATCCATTCCGCGTTCAGCGACCTGGCGGAGCGGTCGTCGCGACCGGGGCTGTCGCTCTGGACCGCGCCCAGGACCACCGAGGTCCGCTCACGGTTCCGCGACGGCTCGTGGCGCGACGGCCGGTTCCGCGAGGGCTCGTAGCGCAGCGGCTGGCTCCGCACCGGCTGGTGCTGCCAGGACGGCTGGTGCCACGACACCTGGTGCGACGGCTGCTGCTGCCGGCCGTCGTGCGCGGCGGCCGGCAGGGCGGCGGCGGCCAGCAGCGCGCCGGCGCCGAGCGCCGCGGCGGTCATACGGGTGGCAATACGGGACATATGTCCCCCTTCGTGCGGTTCCGGTACGGGACCGGAATGGTTGGTGCGAATGCCCGGGGGTGTCCCGGGCAACATCACTGTGACCGGACTGCGGCTCTCCGTGACGAAAGACCGCCTCGCGTTACAAAATCCGGACATGTCAGTAACTCTTGTCTGTAGAGATCACCGATCGGACCGCCCGGGCGTGCCGCGCCGCGGCTACCGCCGGAAACCTCAACTCCCAGGCCGCCGGACAGCGTCGGCACCCCCGCGCGGTCCCGAACATCCGAGCGACTCCGTCACCCGCCGCCGGTAACGGGCCAGTGCCGCTGTCACGTGCCGCAGGGCACCGCCGCCAGCGGCGGGCCTTGGGCGGGCCGCAGATCGGCACACCGGGGGCCGCCGCGGCGAGCAGGTCGCGGTTGTCAGTTGTGCCGACGCACTTACGGCGCCTTGCACAGGGAATGGTGCAGCAGCAGATCAGGCGATACGCCACTGCCCTGATTGACCGTGACACGCCGCTCGTCGCCGGCGTGCACGGGCTGCCCGCAGCAGTGGCAGACGCCGAATACGGGCCGCGTTGCCCCCGCGGGTGGGCCAGGTACGCCTGGTAGGCGGCGAGCTGCTTGGCGTCCTGCGCGGCCGCGCTGGCCACCAGGGTGAGGGGTGCGCCGCCGCTGCTGGTGTCGCGGTAGATGCAGCCCTCGCGCGTGACGGTCATCATGCGGCGGGGCGGGGTGTGGCGGGCTTGGGGTCGGTGGTGCAGCCGCCCTTGCGGCAGTTCTCGTTTCCACAGGACATGGGGATCACTCCTTGCTGGTTCTCGCTTCAGCGGCACGGATGAGGGCCCGCAGCTCTTCGGTCAGTTGGAGCGACGCGCCCGCGTGGTGGTAGAGAGCGGAGACGAGCACCTGCAGCCGCCACCCGGCCTCGCCGGACACGGGTCCGGACAGCACCTCGTCGAGCTCGTCGAGGGTGTCGTCGAGGGGGCGGGCGGCGAGTGCGGCGCAGGCGCTCTCCAACGTGGGCACGCGCGGGGTGCGTAGCCTCTGCTCCAGCAGAGACCGGACGGTGATCCGGCTGGTCGTAGACTGCGGCATCCTGCGCCCCTCACGGCGTGGCCACACCCGGACTGCGGCGCGGTCGCGGGGCTTTCCTCTGCCGAAGCTACGAGCGCGGTGTGCAGCAGCGTGAGCGATGTGCGCCGATGTGCACCAACAGCACTCGCCAGGGCGCATAGGAGGCAGGCGGTATTGACGAGCTCCCCGGGCCGGCTCGATGGTGACGCACAACGGCGCACCGAACCGAGGGAGATCACCGCCATGGAATTACTGTTCATCGGCATCGACCCGGAGACCGGACAGAACGGGTCCCCCACCGCATGGGTGGACAAGGAGACCCGAGACATCGTGTTGCAGAGCTACACCGCGGATGAGGCCACCCGTCAGCAGGCCATCGAGAACACGGCGCCCGGCCACGCGAAAGGCATTCCCGCCCACGAGACCGTCATCCGATTCCCCGCCCACCTGATCCCGCTGCTGAGGGAGGCGTGCGATGCCGCAGATCGACTTTAGGGCCCTCATGGACGCGGCTCGCAGCTCAGCGGTGCACCTGGAGATGCGTGACGTGTACGGCGTCGGTGACGAGGCTGAAGACTTCGTGCACTGGCAGCGCACCGGAGAGCGCGACGCGGACCCCACCTCGGCCTACTGGTCTCCGTGGGTCGACCTGATCTCCCGGGCCCGGGATCGAGGCGTGTCCGTCCGCCGGGCCCGGATCGTCTCCGAGCCCACCACCGAGTACATCCGGTACGAGCACGCCGGTACCTCTGTCAACCTGGCTGCTGGCGAGCATGTTCGGTGGCTGCCGCGCCGGCGCGCCGCCTCGCTGCTCGTCCCCGGTAGCGATCTGTGGGTCTTCGACGGCGAGTCCGTCCTGTTCAACCACTTCACCGGAGACGGCAACTGGGCAGATCCCGACATGGAACTGACCAACGATCCTGCGGTGGTCAAGCAGTGCGGCGACGCCTTCGAGGCCGTGTGGGAGCGAGCCATTCCGCACGACCAGTACAAGATCCGCTAGGCAGAGAGCACCGGTAGGCGACCCATGCCCACATCCCCGTCGACATCCGCGCAGGCGGCCCGCGAGGACGTCGCACGACGACTCCGCAACCTGCGCCGCTCCGCCGATCTGACGGTCGCTGAGCTGGCCTACCGGTGCAACTGGCATCACGCCAAGACCAGCAGGATCGAGAACGCCCGCACGCCGCCGTCGCCCACCGACATCCGGCTGTGGTGCCGCGCCACGAGCGCTGAGGACCAGGCAAGCGACCTGATCGCGGCCTCACTGCACGCCGAATCCCTGTACACCGAGTGGAAGCGCCAGGCCCGCAACGGGTTGCGGCAGCTCCAGGACAGCTACCTGAAGCTGTACCAGTCCACCGAGACGTTTCGGGTCTACTCCACCACCCTCGTCCCCGGCCTGCTCCAGACCGAGGGGTACGCGCGAGCGCTGCTCGGCACCAACGCCCGTTTCCTTGGCCTTCCGGACGATGGCCCCGAGGCGGCCGCGGCGCGCCTCGGACGGTCACGCATCATCCATCAGGCCGGGCACCGCTTCGTTCTCCTCATCGAGGAGGCGGTGCTGCGCTACCAACTCGGCGACGCCGACGCGATGGCGGCGCAGCTCGGGCACCTGCTCGCAGCCGGCGCGCTGCCGGCGGTCTCGCTGGGCATCATCCCCATGGCGACGCCGAGCCGGCTGCTCTGGGCGGCGGAGACGTTCAACGTGTACGACCAGGCCCTTGTCTCCGTCGAGTTGCTCTCGGCTCAGGTGAATATCACTCAGCCCAGCGAGATCAGCCTCTACCTGCGTGCGTTCGAGGAACTGCGCGGCATGGCGGTGTACGGTGCGGGCGCCCGGGAGTTGATCGTGCGGGCTGTCGAGGCCCTGCGGTGACGCCCGGGCATGAGCAAAGCCGGTACAGCGGCCGACTGATGTCGCTACTGATGCCGCCGAGCTGATCCCGCTGCCGAGGCGGCCTGCGACGCCGACGTTCGGTGACCGGCGGTCCGAGATGCAAGCGTGGGTCAAGGACCGGTCGCAGGTGCTCAAGCCCGGCAGCGACGGCCGCGGCGGTAGAGGCCGCCCTCGGCGTTGTGCCCCGTGGAGGCTGTGCGATGACATACACACTGGTCAAGGCCCGGGGGCGGCGCTTCCGCACGAAGCGCCGCCCCCGGTGGGGTGGGGCCGGGTCCAGGGGTGCCGGTCGGTGAGGGTTGTGGCCCCAGGGCAAGGGCCGCCGCCGGCGGGCCGGACCCGGCCCCGGTTCAGTTGGTCAACGGGCCGCCGCCCGCCCCGCCTCAAGGCGGGCGACCGGGATGCGGAACGGTGAGCAGGAGACGTAGTCGAGGCCGACGCGGTGGAAGAAGTGCACCGACTCCGGGTCGCCGCCGTGCTCGCCGCAGATGCCGAGCTTGAGGTCGGGGCGCACCGCGCGGCCCGCCTCGGCCGCGGAGCGGACCAGCGCGCCGACCCCGTCGACGTCGATCGTCTCGAACGGGGAGACGCCGAAGATGCCCTTCTCCAGGTAGGCGGTGAAGAAGGACGCCTCGACGTCGTCGCGGGAGAAGCCCCACACCGTCTGGGTGAGGTCGTTGGTGCCGAACGAGAAGAACTCGGCGGCCTCCGCGATCTGACCGGCGGTCAGCGCCGCCCGCGGCAGCTCGATCATGGTGCCGATGGCGAGCTTGAGGGTGGTGCCGGTGGCGGCCTCCACCTCCGCGATGACGGTGTCGGCCTCATCCCGGACGATCTCCAGCTCCTGCACGGTGCCGACCAGCGGGATCATGATCTCCGCGCGCGGATCGCCCTTCGCCGCCCGGCGTTGCGCGGCGGCCTCCGCGATCGCCCGTACCTGCATGGCGAACAGACCGGGGATGACCAGGCCGAGCCGCACCCCGCGCAGCCCCAGCATCGGGTTCTGCTCGTGCAGCTTGTGCACGGCCTGCAGCAGCCGCAGGTCGTTCTCGTTCGCGTCCTTGCGGGACTCGGCGAGCGCGACGCGCACCGACAACTCCGTGATGTCCGGCAGGAACTCGTGCAGCGGCGGGTCCAGCAGCCGTACGGTGACGGGCAGGCCGTCCATCGCCTCGAACAGCTCCACGAAGTCGGCCTTCTGCAGCGGGAGCAGCGCGTTCAGCGCGTCGTCCCGCTCGGTGTCGGTGTCGGCCAGCACCAGCCGCTCCACCAACTCCCGCCGCTCGCCCAGGAACATGTGCTCGGTGCGGCACAGCCCGATGCCCTGGGCGCCGAACCGGCGGGCCCGCGCGGCGTCCTCGGCGTTGTCCGCGTTCGCCCGCACCCGCAGCCGGCGCACCCGGTCGGCGTACGCCATGATCCGGTGCACCGCCTGCACGAGCTCGTCGGCCTCGTCGGCGCCGGCGTGCATCCGGCCCTCGAAGTACTCGACCACCGGCGACGGCACCACCGGCACCTCCCCGACGTACACCTTCCCGGTGGACCCGTCGATCGAGATGAGGTCGCCCTCCTCTATCACCACGCCACCGGGCGCGGTCAGCCGTCGCCGCTTGGTGTCGACCTCCAGCTCCTCCGCCCCGCACACGCAGGTCTTGCCCATCCCGCGCGCCACCACGGCCGCGTGCGAGGTCTTGCCGCCGCGCGAGGTGAGGATGCCCTCGGCGGCGATCATGCCGTTGAGGTCATCGGGGTTGGTCTCGCGGCGGATCAGGATGACCCGCTCGCCGGACCGGGACCACTTCACGGCGGTGTACGAGTCGAAGACCGCCTTCCCGACGGCCGCGCCCGGCGAGGCCGCGATGCCCCAGCCGATCCGCTGGTAGCCGGCGGCGTCGTCCACCGAGTCCTCGAACCGCGGGAACATCAGCTGGCCGAGCTGCGCCCCGTTCACCCGTTGCAGCGCCTCGGCCTCGTCGATCAGTCCCTGGTCCACCAGTTGCGTGGCGATCCGGAAGGCGGCGGCCGCGGTCCGCTTGCCGACCCGGGTCTGGAGCATCCACAGGTGCCCGCGCTCGATGGTGAACTCGATGTCGCACAGGTCCTTGTAGTGCGTCTCCAGCGTCTCCATGATCTTCATCAGCTGGTCGTACGACGCCTTGTCGATCGTCTCCAGCTCGGCGAGCGGCACGGTGTTGCGGATGCCGGCCACCACGTCCTCGCCCTGGGCGTTCTGGAGGTAGTCGCCGTAGACGCCCTGGTGGCCGCTGGCCGGGTCGCGGGTGAAGGCCACCCCGGTGCCGGAGTCGGGGCCGAGGTTGCCGAAGACCATCGAGCAGATGTTGACGGCGGTGCCCAGGTCGCCGGGGATGCGCTCCTGGCGGCGGTAGAGCTTGGCGCGCTCGGTGTTCCAGGAGTCGAAGACGGCCCGGATCGCCAGGTCCATCTGCTCGCGCGGCTCCTGCGGGAAGTCCCGCCCGGCCTGCTCGGCCACGATGGCCTTGTACTCGCCGACCAGCTTGCGCAGGTCGGCGGCGTCCAGCCCGAGGTCGCTGTCGGCGCCCTTGGCGCGCTTGGCGGCCTCCAGTGCCTCCTCGAAGAGGTCGCCGTCCACCCCGAGCACGGTGTTCCCGAACATCTGGACCAGGCGCCGGTAGGAGTCCCAGGCGAACCGCTCGTCGCCGCCGGACTGCGCGGCCAGCCCCGCCACCGACGCGTCGGACAGCCCGATGTTCAGGACGGTGTCCATCATCCCGGGCATCGAGAACTTCGCGCCGGACCGCACCGACACCAGCAGCGGGTCGTCCTGCTGGCCGAGCGTGCGGCCCATCCGCTGCTCCAGCGCGTCGAGGTGCGCACTCACCTCGTCGCGGAGCGCGGCCGGTTCCCTGCCCGACTCCAGATAGACCTTGCACGCCTCGGTGCTGATGGTGAAGCCCGGAGGGACGGGCAGGCCGAGGTTGGTCATCTCGGCGAGGTTCGCACCCTTCCCGCCGAGCAGATCCTTGAGGTCCTTGTTGCCCTCTGTGAAGTCGTAGACGTACTTGAGCTTCTTCTCGCGTGTCGACACGGGTCCGTTGACTCCTCGCGTCCTGGATGCCCTGACGGCGGGGAGCGTACCCATCTCGAAGGTGTTCCAGTACGTCCATGACCTCGACACACGGGTGTAACCGCTCGTCTGCCGTCAGATCCAAAGAGGACGGCTGGACGCCGCGCCGCCGCCTTCCGTTCACGAGTCGAACGGACGACGCCGCAGCGCGAGCCGGAGCGGGCGTGGTGCGCACGCAGGGTGACGAGAGTCATGGCGGGGTGTACGCAACGGGGGTGGCACTCAGTGCCGTGCATTCGAGAAGTGTGATGCTCGAATGTGCGCTCATCTGAGCGTACGAGGTATCAGACGTGGCGAGGATCACGTGTTCCGGCGCCCCGCTTCTCATGCGTCGGGCGTACAAACGGTACGTATCGGGGGTGCGAGGAACTGCGCGAGCAACCGGCCCCGGCCGGTGGCCCGGACACGACCGCCACCGCCCCTTTCGGGCCGGTGGCGACCCGCGCCACCGCGGCGGTTCCCCTCGCCCCTGCCGGGGCTCGGCACCGTGGAAAGCCCCGCAGGGAACCTCAGCCGCCGGACGTGGCGGACTCCGCGTCCTCCGAGAGGGCCGCGCAGGCGTAGGGATCGTCCAGCCAGCCGTCCGGCAGCACCACGCGCTTGCCCGGGGCGGTGCGCCCGCGCGGGCCGTCCGCGTGCGCCGGCCACGGCTGGCTCTGGTCGAGCGACTCCAGCAGCTCGGAGAGCTCCGCGAGCGACGAGGCCATCGCCAGCGCGCGCCGGACGTCGGAGCCGACCGAGAACCCCTTGGTGTACCAGGGCACGTGCTTGCGGAAGTCGACCACGCCGCGCGCCTCGTCGCCGAGCCACAGCCCGAGGAGTTCGGCGTGCCGCCGCATCACGGCCGCGACCTCGCCGAAGCGGGGCGCGGCGGGTGCGCCGCCCTCGCCGGGGGCACCGGAGCCGAGTGCGGCGACCAGGTCGCCGAAGAGCCAGGGGCGCCCGAGGCAGCCGCGCCCGACCACGACGCCGTCGCAGCCGGTCTCCCGCATCATCCGCACCGCGTCCTCGGCGCACCAGATGTCGCCGTTGCCCAGGACGGGGATCTCCGGGACGTGCTCCTTGAGCCGGGCGATGGCGTCCCAGTCGGCGGTGCCGCCGTAGTGCTGCGCGGCGGTGCGGCCGTGCAGCGCGACCGCGGTCACGCCCTCCTCGACGGCGATCCGCCCGGCGTCGAGGTAGGTGAGGTGGTCGTCGTCGATGCCCTTGCGCATCTTGATGGTGACCGGCAGGTCGCCCGCGCTGCCGACCGCCTCGCGCAGGATCGCGCGCAGCAGGTTGCGCTTGAAGGGCAGGGCCGAGCCGCCGCCCTTGCGGGTGACCTTGGGCACGGGGCAGCCGAAGTTGAGGTCGACGTGGTCGGCCAGGTCCTCGTCCACGATCATCCGCACCGCCTTGCCGACGGTGGCCGGGTCGACCCCGTAGAGCTGAATGGAGCGCGGGGTCTCGGTGGCGTCGAAGTGGATGAGCTGCATGGTCTTGTCGTTGCGCTCGACCAGCGCCCGGGTGGTGATCATCTCGCTGACGAACAGCCCCTTGCCGCCGGAGAACTCGCGGCACAGCGTGCGGAAGGGCGCGTTGGTGATGCCCGCCATGGGCGCGAGGACGACCGGCGGCCACACGGTGTGCGGGCCGATCCGGAGCGCGCCGGTCGCGGGCGGGGCGGAGGTGCCCGTCGCGGGCGGGGCCAGGGTGGCGTCAACGGTCATGCGGCCATTGTCCCGTATCACGGGGCGGCGACCGAAAGGGGTTGTACGGCAGCGCGGATTTTGGTTGTACGGTAGTAACGGTTCTACTCGTACAACAGGTGGAGGGTGCACGCACATGCCAGGACCGAGCTACCGGCGGCGGATGCTGATCCTCGCGATCTGCTGCATGAGTCTGCTGATCGTCAGCTTGGACAACACGATCCTGAACGTCGCGCTGCCGTCGATGCAGAAGGACTTCCACGCCTCGCTCTCCGGCCTGCAGTGGACGATCGACGCCTACCTGGTGGTGATCGCCTCGCTGCTGCTGCTGGCCGGGTCCACCGCGGACCGGATCGGGCGCAAGCGGGTCTTCCAGGTCGGCCTGGTGGTGTTCACCCTCGGATCGGCGCTGTGCAGCCTCGCGCCCGGACTCGGCTGGCTGGTCGCCTTCCGCATGGTGCAGGCGGTCGGCGGCTCGATGCTCAACCCGGTCGCGATGTCGATCATCACCAACACCTTCGACGACGCCAAGGAGCGCGCCAAGGCGATCGGCGTGTGGGGCGGCGTGGTCGGCATCAGCATGGCGGCCGGACCGATCATCGGCGGCGCGCTGGTGGAGTCGGTCGGCTGGCGCTCCATCTTCTGGATCAACCTGCCGGTGGGCGTGGCCGCGCTGGTGCTGACCGCGCGGTTCGTGCCCGACTCGCGCGCCCCCAGGCCGCGCCGGATCGACCCGGTCGGCCAGGTGCTGGTGATCCTGCTGCTCGGCAGTCTCACCTACGGGATCATCGAGGGCGCCGGGGCGGGTTGGGGCTCACCGCTGATCGTGGGCAGCTTCGTGGTCGCCGCGGCCTCGGTCGTCGGGCTGGCCCGCTACGAGCAGCGCCGCACCGACCCCCTGATCGACGTGCGCTTCTTCCGCAGCGTCCCGTTCAGCGGCGCCACCGTGATAGCGGTCTGCGGCTTCGCCGCGCTCGGCGGCTTCCTGTTCCTCAACACCCTCTACCTGCAGAACGACCGGGGCCTGTCCGCGCTCAAGGCCGGCCTGTACATGGTGCCGATGGCGCTGATGTGCCTGGTCTTCGCGCCGCTGTCCGGACGGCTCGTCGGCGCCCGCGGCCCGCGGCTGCCGCTGGTGCTCGCCGGGCTGGCGATGACGGCGAGCGGCGTGCTGTTCGCCGGACTGGACGCCGAGTCCGACAACGTCAAACTGTTCACGTCCTACGTCCTGTTCGGCATCGGTTTCGGCCTGATCAACGCGCCGATCACCAACACCGCGGTCTCCGGGATGCCCCGCGCCCAGGCCGGTGTGGCCGCCGCGGTCGCCTCCACCAGCCGCCAGGTCGGGCAGTCGCTGGGCGTCGCCGTGCTCGGCGCGGCGCTCGCCGCGGGTCTGCACGCCGGCGCGTGGTGGATCATCACCGGGTGCGGGGCCGCGGTCCTGGTGCTCGGTGTCCTCACCACCGGACGCCGGGCGCGCGGGACGGCGGAACGCACGGCGGCGGCACTGATGGTGCCCGAGGCGGACAGGGACAAGGTGGCGGTGAGCACGTCATGAGCACGATGAACGGGGCGGCTGTGGACACGGCGGCGTCCGAAGGCGCGGCGGCGGCCCGGGGAGCGGCAGCGCAGGGCGCGGCCGCGGACGGTACGCCGGAGCGGGTCTGGCGCAACCTGGGCGCGCTGGTCCTGGAGCAGAACGAGAGCCGGAAGAAGATCGTGGAGGCCCTCGGCATGAGCTTCTTCCGGGCGAAGGCGCTGCGCAGGATCGCCGCGCAGCCGTCGTCGATGAGCGAGCTCGCCGCCCGGCTGTCCTCCGACCGCCCGTATCTGACGCTGGTGGTCGACGACCTGGAGAAACGGGGCCTGGTCGAGCGGCACCAGCACCCCACCGACCGCCGCTGCAAGATCGTCTCGGTCACGGCGGCCGGCCGGGCCACCGCCGACCGGGCCAACGCGATCCTCGGCACCCCGCCGCCCGCGCTGGCGGCCCTGCCGCCGGAGGACCTCGCCGCCCTGGACCGGATCGTCGCGGCGCTGCTCGAAGCCGGTGCGGAGGACGGCGCGGGCGCGGGGGAGTAGGGCACGCGGGAGCGCGGCACGGCGCCGCGGCAGGCGGCGCGTGATCAGCGGCGGGGGGCGTACACGCCTCCCGCCGCTGCCGGTCGGGCGCCGGCTGCCTCAGCCGTCCTCGGCGAGCGCGGACTCGTAGGTCTGCAACGTGGTGACGAACGTGCGGCGTTCGGCCGGGGTGAGCGGGGCGAGGGCCTGGCGCCAGGCGGTCGCGCCGCGGGCCAGCCAGGTGCTGATGGCCGGGTGGTGGGCGGGGTCGATGGACACGACGGCGCGCCGGCGGTCGTCCGGGTCGGCGTCGCGGCGCAGGACGCCCTGCTTGGCGAGGTCGCTGACCATCAGGCTCACCGTCGCCGGGGCGACCTCCAGCCGGGCGGCGAGATCGTTCACCGACAGCGGGCCGTCGAAGAGCAGGTAGGAGAAGAGCGAGAGGTGCCGGGGGGCGAGCGAGAAGCCGCTCAGCTCCTCGGGGATCCTGATCCGCTTGGCCCGGCCGACCATGCGCGGCATGAGGCGCAGCAGGGTGCGGATGCCGTCGTCCACGGAGAGGCCGTCGGCGGGGGAGCCGGCGGCGCCGGGGTCGGCGGAAGCGGCGGGCTCGGCCGCGTCCGGGTCGCCGCGGCCGGGGCCCTCCGTCGTTGACATGGCAGACCGCCTCCCATAGCTTTGTTCTCAAAGATGCTTTGCTTGCAAAGCGAAGTCTTTCCGTGGTCCGAGCGTATCGGAGAGGGGTGTCCCCATGACCGGGTGGACCGAGCGGATCATCACGGAGTTCCGGGCGAACGCGGGCAGGGTCGGCGGCAGGTTCGAGGGCGCCGACCTCCTGCTGCTCACCACACTGGGCGCGCGCAGCGCCCTGCGCCGTACGACTCCCGTCGGATACGCCAGGGAGGGCGGGGCCCTGCACGTCTTCGCCTCCAACGCGGGGGCCGGCCGGCATCCCGGCTGGTACCACAACCTGCTCGCCCATCCCCAGGCCGTCGTCGAGATCGGGGACGGCGCCGGCGGCGTCCGCACCCTGACCGTCCGCGCCCGCCCGCTGGCCGCGGCCGAACGCGACCTCGCCTGGGCCCGGCAGGCCGCCGCGGTGCCCGCCTACGGGGAGTACGAGGCCCGCACCACCCGGGTCATCCCCGTGGTGGCGCTGCTGCCGCTGGACCTCGCCGTGCCGGACGACGGCCGCAACCGGGCCCTCGCGCACCAGCTCCGCAGCGTGCACGCCACGATGCGCGCCCAGCTCGCCGCCCTCCGGGACGGCGGGCCCGCGGCCGGCGGCGAACTCGCCGTCCACTGCCTGGCGTTCTGCGACGCCCTGGGCGCGCACCACGGCGCCGAGGACATGGTGCTGCCCGCCTTCGACGCCGCCTTCCCCCGACTCGCCCCGGTGCTCGCCCGGTTGCGCGAGGAGCACCGTCAGGTCGCCGGCGCGCTGGAGGAGTTGCGCGCCCTGCTGGAGCAGGGCGCCGAACCCGGTGCGGTGCGCCCCCGCCTCGAAGCCCTGGCCGCCGACGCGGAGACGCACTTCGCCTACGAGGAGCGGTATCTGCTGCCCGCCCTGCTGGGCGAGGAGGCCGGCAACGTGCCCGGTGGGTCAGGACTTTCCTGACCCGCTCGCCGACGGGGTCGCCGACCCGCTGAGCGACGCGGACGGGCCGGTCGCCTTGGGTGCGGGGCCGAAGGCCACGGTCACCTTGGTGAACCCCAGCGAGGTCAGCATCCGCGTCAGCATGGTGCGGGTGTTGGTCTCCGCGCGCTGGGCCAGCTCGGTCTGCTTGGCCGCCGTCTGGATCTTCGTCGCCGCCAGCTCGTTGAGCTGCTGGAGGTTCCCCGGATTGCCGCTGAAGAAGTCGCCGATCCGGTCGAAGAGGCCGCGCTGCTGCGAGACCACGTAGGAGTGCTTGGGGTCGAGCGAGGCCCGTTCCAGCGCGGCGTGCGGCAGCCGGATCGACGCCGTCCGCCGGTTGTCGGACACCGTCACCGCGCCGTCGGCGACCTTGCCGAGGTCGACGTACGCGTCCACGCTGCCCGCGCCCACGTACAGCGTGCGCTTGCCGCGCACCGCGTCGGGCAGGAACTTCGCGTCCTTGTCGAGGTCCACCACGACCTGGAAGTTGCCGCTGGCGCCCTCGAACCGGTTCATGTCCTGGATCGACTTCAGCACCACCGGTCCGGTCCGGTCGTGGGTCGTCTCCTCGAACGGGTTGGGGATGCCGGGCAGCAGATCCGCTCTGCCGAGCAGGAAGAACAGCAGTCCCAGCACCACCACCCCGATCACGATCCGTGCCCACCACGGTGTGACGCGTACCACCCCGACCTGCTGCGTCTCCATGACACACCTCCTCTCGTCAACGGATCGGCTACCCCCGGCCCGCGGGGTCATGGCGGCGTTCGAAGGTCAACACCCCCAACTGGCAAGGGCGTTGATCGCGGACGGGTGGCGGACGGCATCCGGGGTGCGGCCGGGCGGGCGGTGCGGAGGGCCGGGGAGGCCGCGGAATCGGGTCCGATGTCCGAATGTTTCGCCTGGCCATCCGAAGGTTACGGCTCGGGTCGGCGGCGAGTACGCGGTGGGCGGGGCGCTGCCCTCGGCCCCCGGGCGGGCTACGATCGCTGCCATGAGTGCCACCAGCGTGCAACCACCCCGTGACGACCAGCCGGGTACCCCCGGTGACGGCACGGCGACGCTTGCCGAGATCGCGCGGGCCGCGGGCGTGTCCGCTCCGACTGTTTCGAAGGTCCTCAACGGCCGGGGCGATGTCGCGCCGGCCACCCGCAGTCGGGTCGAGGACCTGCTGCGCCGGCACGGCTACCAGCGGCGGCGCGGCAGCGTCCAGCCCGCGCCGCTGATCGACCTGGTCTTCCACGAGCTGGACAGCTCCTGGGCGATGGAGGTGATCCGCGGGGTGGAGAACGTGGCCCGCCAGGAGAGCCTGAACGTGGTGCTGTCCGAGTCCGCGGGACGGCTCAGCCCCGGCCAGACCTGGGTGGACGGCGTGCTGGCCCGCCGCCCCACCGGGGTGATCCTGGTGCTGTCCGGCCTCGACCCGGCGCAGCGCGCCCAACTCACCAGCCGGGACATCCCGTTCGTGGTGATGGACCCGGCCGGCGACCCGGGCGAGGACGTGCCCGCGATCGGCGCCACCAACTGGCAGGGCGGCCTGGCCGCCACCCGCCACCTGCTGGAACTGGGCCACCGCCGGATCGGTGTGATCGCCGGCCCCGGCGGCATGATGTGCAGCCGGGCCAGGATCGACGGCTACCGCGCCGCCCTGGAGACCGCCGGGGTGGACTACGACCCGGACCTGGTGCGGTCCGGCGACTTCCACCACGAGGCCGGCTACGCGGTGGGCCTGGAACTGCTGCGCCCCGCCGACCGCCCCACCGCCGTCTTCACCGGTAACGACCTGCAGGCCCTCGGCCTGTACGAGGCCGCCCGCGAGCTGGGTCTGCGCATCCCGGAGGACGTGAGCGTGGTCGGCTTCGACGACCTGCCGCTGGCCCGCTGGATCAGCCCGCCGCTGACCACGGTCCGGCAGCCGCTGAACGAGATGGCCGAGGCGGCGGCCCGGCTGGTGCTCGACCTGAGCCGGGGCAAGCAGCCGAGCACCCTGCGGGTGGACCTGGCGACGCGGCTGGTCGAGCGGGCGAGCAGCGCGCGGCCCCGCGCCGCCGGCCGGCCCGCGGCGGGCGCCTGAGCGTCGGCCCGACCTGCGGCCCGGCCGACCGCGCGCCCGAGCGACGGCGGGCGCCGCCGGAGCAGGGGTCGCGCGGGGGGTATCGGCCGGCGCGACGGACCCCCGAAGCGGGTTCCGCGGGCCGCTTCATGGGAGCGCTCCCGCCCCTCCCACCTGCGATGACCGTCCCGAGTGTTGACGCCCGGCAGGGGCGGTCGTAGGGTCTGCGCGCAGATCGGAATCGTCCCCGAAACTTTCGGCCGCCATGGCGCCGTCACGGCGTCGTCGCGCCCGTCCCGGGGACGCAGCAACCCTGTCCAAACCCCCACTTGGAGAGAGGTACCCCCCGATGTTCTCGAAGCGCACCCTGAGATCCGCCGTCGGCGGGTCGGGCGTCGCCCTGCTCGCCGTCACGGCCGCGCTGGTCGCGGTCGCCATGCCGTCCGCCCACGCCGCGGACACCCCCCTGCGTACCCTGGCCGAGGCCAAGGGCATCTACATGGGCACCGCCCTGATGGCCAACGAGCTGACCGGCACCTCGGCGTCCATCGCGAGCACGCAGTTCGACGAGGTGACCCCCGGCAACGAGATGAAGTGGGACACCGTCGAGCCGACCCAGGGCACGTACAACTGGGGCCCCGGCGACCAGATCGTGAGCTTCGCGCAGCAGCACGGTATGCAGGTGCGCGGCCACAACCTGGTCTGGCACAGCCAGTTGCCGAACTGGCTGACGTCCGGCAGTTTCACCAACACCCAGGTGCACGACCTCATGATCAAGCACGTCACCGACGAGGTCACGCACTACAAGGGCAAGGTCATCCACTGGGACGTGGTCAACGAGCCGTTCAACGAGGACGGCACTTACCGCTCGGACATCTGGTACAACCAGATCGGCCAGTCCTACATCGCCGACGCCCTCACCGCCGCGCACGCCGCCGACCCGGCCGCCAAGCTCTACATCAACGACTACAACATCGAGGGCGAGAACGCCAAGAGCAACGCGATGTACAACCTGGTCAAGTCGCTGAAGCAGCAAGGCGTGCCGATCGACGGCGTCGGCTTCCAGGCACACTTCATCCTCGGCCAGATCCCCTCGGACTTCGAGGCGAACCTGCAGCGCTTCGCCGACCTCGGCGTCGACGTGGCGGTCACCGAGCTCGACGTGCGGATGAACACCCCCGCCACCGCGGCCAACCTGCAGCAGCAGGCGAGCGACTACACCAAGGTCGTCGACGACTGCCTGGGCGTCTCGCGCTGCCAGGGCATCACGGTGTGGGGCTTCAACGACGCCACCTCGTGGGTCCCGAGCACCTTCCCCGGCCAGGGCGCGGCCACGCCGTACGACGAGAACTACCAGCCCAAGCCGGCCTACTACGCGATCCAGACCGCTCTGGGCGGCAGCGGGTCGACCACCCCGCCGACCAGCCCGCCCACCACGCCCCCCGGTGGCGGCGGAGCCTGCACGGTCGGCTACGCCACCAACGAGTGGAGCACCGGGGTGACCGCGAACATCACCGTCACCAGCGCGTCGGCGGTCAACGGCTGGACGGTCGTGCTGACCTACCCCGGCGGCAGCAGGACCGTCACCCAGGCGTGGAACGCCACCGTCACCCAGAACGGCAGCACGCTGACCGCGAAGAACCTGTCCTACAACGGGACCCTCGCGGCGGGCGGCAGCGCGACCTTCGGCTTCAACGCCAACTGGTCCGGCTCCGACCCGAAACCGTCCGGCGCCACGCTCAACGGCACGGCGTGCACCGTCAGTTGACCCGCACCATCAGCTGACCCGAACTGTCAGCCGACCCGCACCGGATAGCTGGCCACGGACACCTCGTCGTCGTCCAGGCACCGCCCGTCCGCCAGGTCGAACCGCTGCTTGAGCAGCGGGGAGGCGACGTACGGGCGGTCGCCGGGCGCCGACCCGAGCAGGCCGTGGCTCAGCACCCCCGCACCGGTGAACGGGTCGACGTTGCCGATCGCGTACAGCCGGCCCGTCCGGTCGCGGAAGAGCGCGGCCTGGCCGCCGTCGGGCAGCAGCACCGCCACCCCGCGGCCCGGTTCCAGTACGTCGACCGGGCAGACCGCGAACCAGCCCTCGGGGCCGTGGAGTTCGACCGTGGCGCTCATGCCGTCACCGTCGCACTCAGGGTCAGCAGCGCCGGTTCGGGCTTGATCTGGCCGCGTTCGGGCACGAAGCGCACGGTCGGGTCGGGGGTGTCGGGCGCGTTCACGAACGACACGAACCGGCTCAGCCGCTCCGGGTCGTTGACGGTCTCCGCCCACTCGTCGCGGTAGTGCGCCACGTGTTCGGCCATCAGTGCCTCCAACTCCGCGCAGATGCCCAGCGAGTCGTGCACGACCACGTCCCGCACATGGTCCAGGCCGCCCGGGATCCGCTCCAGCCACACGCTGGTGCGCTCCAGCCGGTCCGCGGTGCGGATGTAGAACATCAGGAACCGGTCGATCAGCCGTACCAGTTCGGCGTCCGACAGGTCCTTGGCGAGCAGGTCGGCGTGGCGCGGGGTGGCGCCGCCGTTGCCGCCGACGTACAGGTTCCAGCCGGACGCGGTGGCGATCACCCCGAAGTCCTTGGACTGCGCCTCCGCGCACTCCCGGGCGCACCCCGACACCGCCGACTTCAGCTTGTGCGGGGAGCGCAGCCCCCGGTAGCGCAGCTCCAGGTCGATCGCCATCCGCACGCTGTCCTGCACCCCGAAGCGGCACCAGCTCTGCCCGACGCAGGACTTCACGGTCCGCAGCGCCTTGCCGTAGGCGTGCCCCGACTCGAAGCCCGCGTCCACCAGCCGGGTCCAGATCAGCGGCAGTTGCTCCACGCGGGCACCGAACAGGTCGATCCGCTGGCCGCCGGTGATCTTCGTGTAGAGGCCGAAGTCCCGGGCCACCTCGCCGATCACGATCAGCTTCTCCGGGGTGATCTCTCCGCCGGGCACCCGCGGCACGATCGAGTACGACCCGTTCTTCTGCATGTTGGCCAGGAACCGGTCGTTGGTGTCCTGCAACGCGCCCTGCTCGCCGTCCAGGACGTGCCCGCTCACCCCGATCGCCGGTGCCAGCGAGGCCAGGATCGAGGCGACCGCGGGCTTGCACTCCTCGCAGCCCTCGCCGCCGCGCGCCGCCTCCCGCCCGTAGCCGTCCAGCAGGTGCCGGTAGGAGGTGATCCGCAGGGCCCGCACGATCTCGTACAGCTCGGTGCGGGTCTGCGGGAAGCACCGGCACATCCCGGTGTCGACCGCGATGCCGTTGGCGGCCAGCTCCGCGGACACGATCCGGCCCAGCACCTTCACGCAACTCCCGCACCCGGTACCGGCCTTGGTGCACTTCTTCACCTCGGGCACCGTCGTGCAGGAGTGCGTGCCGACCGCGTCGCGCACCGCGCCCTTCGTCACGTTGTGGCAGCTGCACACCACGGCGTCGTCCGGCAGCGCCGACACCCCCAGGGTCACGGGCGCGCCGGCGCCCGCAGGGAGCACCAGGTGCTCGGCGGCGACCGGGGGCACCGTGCCGGTCAGCGGGCGCAGCAGGGCGTAGGACTCGGTGTCGCCGACCAGCACGCCGCCGAGCAGGGTGCCGTCCTCCGCGACCACCAGCTTGCGGTACACCCCGGCGCGCGGGTCGGAGTAGACCACGTCGAGGCAGCCCTCGGCCGCGCCGTGCGCGTCCCCGAAGCTCGCCACGTCCACGCCGAGCAGTTTCAGCTTCGTCGACAGGTCGGCGCCGGTGAACGCGCCCGCCTCGCCCGCGATCCGGCGTGCGGCGGTCTCGGCCATCTCGTACCCGGGCCCGACCAGGCCGTACACCCGGCCGTCGGACGCCAGCGCGCACTCGCCGATCGCGTACACCGACGGGTCGGCGGTACGGCACGACGCGTCGACCACGATGCCGCCGCGCTCGCCGACCGGCAGCCCGCACTCCCGCGCCAGCTCGTCGCGCGGCCGCACGCCCGCGGAGAAGACCACCAGATCGGCGGCGAGCGTCGAACCGTCCGACAGCGCCATCCCGCGCACCCGGCCGTCCGGGCCGGTGACGACCCCCTGCGTGCCCACCCCGGTGTGCACCGACACGTCCAGCGTCTCGACACGGCGGCGCAGCGCCCGCCCGCCGCCCTCGTCGACCTGCACCGGCATCAGCCGCGGCGCGAACTCCACGACGTGCGTGGCCAGTCCCAGGCCCTTCAGCGCGCCCGCCGCCTCCAGCCCGAGCAGCCCGCCGCCGACCACCGCGCCGGTCCGCGCCCCCGCCGCGTACGCCTCGATGGCCAGCAGGTCCTCGACGGTGCGGTACACGAAGCAGCCCTCGGCGTCCCGGCCCGGCACCGGCGGCACGAACGGGTACGAGCCGGTGGCCAGCACCAGCGTGTCGTACCCGACGACCAGTCCCGAACGGGCCGTCACCGTGCGGGCGCCCCGGTCCACCGCCACCGCGGGGTCGCCGAGCCGCAGCTCGATGCCGTGCCGCGCCATGAAGCCGTCCTCCACCAGGCAGAGGTCCTCCGGCGCGGCGCCCTCGGAGAAGTACGAGGTCAGGTGGACGCGGTCGTAGGCCGCGCGCGGCTCCTCGCACAGCACCACCACCCGGGCGCTCGTGGTGAGCCCCCGGTCGGTCAGCGCCTCCAGGAAACGCTGGCCGACCATGCCGTGGCCGACCAGCACGATGGTGGGGCGGCGCGCGCCCGCTCGCCCCGCGGGGCGCTCGACGCTCCCGGGTACGGTGTCGGTTCGGTTCTCCATGCCGCCAGCGTGCGGCGGCGCTGTTTCCCGAGGGCATCCCCGCGATTTCCCGGTGGCAACGCTGCGCTCATCGCCGCCCGGGCCCGGGTGTGAGCCCCGGGCCCGGGCGAGGCGGGAAAGCCCCTCACCGCCGCGAGCCCCGCCTGCCATCGTGGACGGATGGGAAACGAGGGGGAGTTGCCCGTGAGCGCGCCGGGCGACGTGGTGCTGTTCGGGACGGCGGACGCCGGCGGCTGGGTGGGGGCGCTGCGCGTCTACTCCGGCGGGTTCGAGTGCACCCTGCGGGTGATGCAGCGCGAACCGCGGGAACCCATGCGGATGGTGGACGGCAGGAGGGTGCCCTCGACGGTCTGGGACGGTGACGGCGCACTGCGCCTGGAGGTGCGGTACGCGGCGAACGGCCGGGCCGGCGAGCTTCCCGGGCGGCGCCCGCTGCCGGGGCAGCGCCCGCCGGTGAGGCGCGACGGGCCGCAGCTGCTGGGCGTCTCGCAGCGCACCGGGGGCGGCTCGCCGGGGGAGTGGGACGCGCAGCTGTGGATCGGCCCGCTGCCGCCGGGCGGCCCGGTGGTGTTCTCCGGGTCGTGGCGGGCGGCGGGCGTCGAGGAGTTCCGGGCGGAACTCGACGGGGCACCGATCGTGGCCGCCGCCGCGGGCGTCACCCGGCTGTGGCAGGTCCCGCACCGGACACCGGGCGACCCCGGCAGGGGGTACCGGGAGCCGGGGCCGGGCGGACATCGGAGGCCCCGCAGCTCCATCGGGCACATGACGATCAGCTCGGGCAGCCCGATGCGGGACGCGGAACCCGACGGCCGCGCGGACGCCGGCGGCGGTGCCGATGGTGCGGGCGAGGCGGACCGTGCGGACCCTGCGGACGGCACCGAGGAGCCGGGGCGCGACCGGTAGGTGCGAGGAGTCGTGACGGGGAGGACCCGCTCCCGCTACTCCCCGCTGACGCTCACCGTCGCCTCGTGCCGGACCGGGAAGTTCACCGAGTTCGCGATGAAGCACAGGTCGTGGGCCCGCGCGTGCAGGGCGAGTGCCTTCTCCGCCATGTCGGGGGAGGCGACCTCGACGGCCGGGCGGAGCACCGCCTCGGTGAAGTGGCCGCCGCCGTCCGGCGTCTCGCCCATGGTGCCTTCGGCCCGGTCGGTGTAGCCGGTCACCACCACGCCGTTGACCGCGCACACGTGCAGGTAGGACAGCAGGTGGCACTGCGAGAGCGAGGCGAGCAGCATCTGCTCGGGGTTCCACCGGTCGGCGTCGCCGCGGAAGTGCGGGTCGGCGGACCCGGCGATCACCGGCGCACCGGGCACGGTGACCTCATGGGTGCGCCGGTAGGAGCGGTAGGTGTCGGTGCCGGTGCCGAGGTTGCCGGTCCAGACGAGTTCGGTCCGGTAGGTGTGCTGCCGGGCGGAGGGCATGGCGTACTCCCTGGGTCGGTGGCGGCCACCGGAGGCCGTAACGGTCACTTTACCGGAGCGCTCCGTACCGCCGCGCTCGGCTCGTACGGTTCCGCGGTTCCTACGGTTGCCGCGCCACGGGTGGGGCGGCCAGCGCGCGGGTCACCCCGGGCTCGCGACGGCCGAGGAAGTGCGGGTTCGGCTTCACCGCGATGTCGAGCGCCGCCTTGTCCGCGGCCAGCAGTTCCCGGGTCCCGCTCGCGAACCAGGTGGCGTCGTGCTTCTCGTCGACGCCGACGCCGTACGCGTCGATCCCGGCCGCCTTGCAGAGGGCCAGCGCCCGGTCGATGTGGAAGCTCTGGCTGACCAGCACCGCCTGGTCCACGCCGAAGATCCGCCTGGCGCGGTCGCAGGAGTCCCAGGTGTCGAACCCGGCGTAGTCGAGCACCACATGGGAGTCGGGCACGCCGTGCGCGACCAGGTAGGCGCGCATCGCACCGGGCTCGTTGTACGACGTCCGGCTGTTGTCGCCGGTGGCGAGGATCACCCGCACCTTCCCGTCGTCGTAGAGCCGGACCGCCGCGTCGAGACGGTGGGCGAGGTACGGCGACGGGGTGCCGTCGATCAGCCCGGCGCCGAAGACCATGGCGACGGGCTCGCTCGGCACGTCCTGCTCGGAACGCACCCGGCTGTCCTGGGTGAGCCGCAGCCAGGTCGTCGGCAGCAGCGCCAGCACGCACAGCGCCACCGCCCAGCGCAGCAGGCGGCGTTGGGCGCGGCGGGTGCCCGGCAGGAGCCGCAGGCGCGGCCCCTCCAGGTCGGGCAGCCGGGGGAATCCGGGCGGGCCGGGCCGGGCCGCCCGGGTGCGCAGCTGTCTGGTCCACTCGCGCATCCGCGCCCCCTCGCCCGCGGGCGGGTACCGCGCCCGCCACCGATCATGGTCCCCCGTACACGCTGAAGGACGTGTTCCGGGTCCGCCCGGTTGCGGTGAACTCCCGCGCGGGGCGCCCCCCATGAAGTCGTCGTCCATGAGGTCGTCGTCCCGGAACCGATTCCTTTTGCCGCCCGGCCGGGTCTGTCCTTCCGTAAGACCCCGCACCCCGCGGGGACTCCTGAGGAGGGACGAGCACGATGCCGAGTACGCAGTCGGGCGCCGTGGCGAAGCTGTACCGGACGTGGCTGGCCGGGCCGGGAGCGGACGAGCCGATCCACGACCAGCGGCAATGGGACGTGCTGACCGCGGAACCGGGCGGGGTCGACTACCTGGAGACCGCCGTCGCCGGGCAGCCGGCCCTGTGGGCGGTGCCGCACGGCTGCGCGACGGACCGGGTACTGCTGTGCGTGCACGGCGGCGGTTTCGTCTCCGGTTCGATCCACACCCACCGCAAGATGTTCGCCCACCTCGCGAAGGCGACCGGGGTCCGGGCGCTGCTCGTCGGTTACCCGTTGCTGCCCGAGGGCGCCTACCCGGTCCCCGTGGACCGCGCCTTCGCCGGCTACCGGGCGCTGCTCGACGAGGGGGTGAGCGCCGGGCACATCGCGCTGGCGGGCGACTCGGCGGGCGCCGGCCCGCTGTTCGGCGCCCAGCTCCGCGCGCGGGAGGCCGGACTCCCGCTGCCCGCCGCGACGCTCGCGCTGTCGCCCTGGGTGGACATGGAGGTCGTCGGCGCGACGATGGAGACCAACCGCGAGGTGGAGGCGCTGTTCAACCAGCCGTGGGTGGGGCAACTCGCGGCCGGGTACCTCGCGGGCGCCGATCCGCGCGATCCGCACGCGAACGCGCTCCACGCCGATATCACCGGTTTCGGGCCGGTGTTCGTCCAGGTCGGCGCCCACGAGGTGCTGCTCGACGACAGCCGGCGGCTCGCCGAGCACGCGGAGAAGGCCGGGGTGGAGGTCCGGCTCGACGTCTTCCCGGAGATGCAGCACACCTTCCAGATGATGGCCGGGCGCGCGCCGGAGGCGGACGACGCGATCGGCCGCCTCGCCGCCTGGCTGCGTCCCCTGCTGGGGCTGTGATGGGGGCGCTGACGGACGGGACGACGCTGATGCCCGCCGTCTCCATAGGGGAGGAGATCGGCCGGACGGACGCCGAGTTCGCCGCGCTGGCCGGGCCGTTCCGGCGGGAACTGCTCGCGCACTGCTACCGGTTGCTCGGCTCGGTGGACGACGCGGAGGACCTGGTCCAGGAGACGTACCTGCGCGCCTGGCGGTCCTACCGGAGGTTCGAGGGCCGCTCGTCGACCCGGACCTGGCTGTACCGGATCGCCACGAACGCGTGCCTGTCCGCCCTGGGCCACCGGTCCCGCCGGCTGCTCCCGGCGGGACTCGGCGCTGCGACCGGCCGCTCGGACGGATGGCTGCAGCCGCTGCCGGACGCCCTGGTGATCGGGGAGCCCACCGATCCCGAGGCGGTCGCCGTCTCGCGGGAGAGCATCCGGCTCGCCTTCGTCGCGAGCGTCCAGTACCTCCCGCCGAAGCAGCGTGCGGTGCTGCTGCTGCGGGATGTGCTCCTCTTCCCCGCCGCGGATGTCGCCGAGATGCTCGGCAGCACCGTCGCGGCGGTCAAGAGCAGCCTCCAACGGGCCCGGGCAAGGCTCGAAGAGGTGGCGCCCGTCGCGGATCAGGTCAGCGAGCCCGAGGAGCCCGAGGTGCGTGCGCTACTCGACCGTTACACCGAGGCGTTCGCGCGGGCGGACGCGGCGGGGTTGCGGGCGCTGCTCAGCGAGGACGTGGTGCTGGAGTTGCCGCCGTCGCCCGCGTGGTTCCGCGGGGCCGCGGCCGCCGAGCACGCCACGGCGGGGCTCGGTGCGCCGGGGGACTGGAAGTTCCTGCCCGTACGTGTCAACGGGGGGCCTGCTGCCGGGGCGTACCTCCGAGGCGGCGGCACGGTGCACCGCGCGTACGGCATCCTCCACCTCACCGCCTCCGCGCCCCCCTCCCCCCGCGTCACCCGCATCACCGTCTTCGCCCAGCCCTCCCTCCTCCTCACCTCCGCGCTCCCCTCTCTCCACCCGGCCTAGGCCTCCACTTCCACGGTGCCCCTTGCGGTGGTTGGGTGTCGTGGGGGTGCGTCGTGGTTGCCCGCGCAGTTCCCCGCGCCCCTGGGTGGGTGCTCCTTGCCCTTGCCGCCCGCCTTGCGGTGCGTCGTGGTGGGCCCCGGGCGCCCCGGGTGGAGCCGCACGCAGCGCCTAGCCCACCTCCGCCGTCGCCCGCGCCTCCCCCGCGACCGGGAGAACGGGAGGCCGCCGGGGCAGGAACGCGAGGGCCACCGCGAGCCCGGCGGCAACCAACCCCGCTCCCACCAGAAACGCATCGTGGAAGACCTGCACCCGGGCCTCACGGACCAACGAGGGCACCCCGTGCGCGTGCCGCGTCAGCCGATCCAGATCGCGGAACGCGAACGTCGCCGCGACGGCCAGCCCGAGCGCGCCCCCCACTTCCTGGCTGGTGTTGATCAGCCCCGCGGCCAGCCCCGCCTCACCCTCCTCGACCCCCGCGAACGCCACTACCTGGAGCGGCACGAAAGCCGTGCCGAGCCCCAACCCGGCGATCAGGAAGGCGGGAAGGATGTCCGTCGGGTACGAGGAGTCCGCGGGCGCCCGCCACAGCAGCAGCATGCCGCCGAGGACCAGCGCGAGCCCGGCCAGCAGGACCGGCCTCGCCGCGAAGCGGGTGACGAGTTGCGAGGCGGTGCCCGCGCCCACGGCCACCACGACCGCGAGCGGCACGTACGCCAGGCCGGTCCGCATCGGGGAGTACCCCAGGGCCTGTTGCATGAAGAGGCTGGCGAAGAAGAAGAGCGTCACCACGTTGCCGAGCAGCAGCACCGCGGTGATGTTCGCGGCCCGCAGTGACGGGCGGCGGAAGACGCCCAGCGGGATCAGCGGCGCCGCCGCCCGCCGCTCGACGAGCAGGAACCCCGCCAGCAGCAGCGCGGCCAGCACGAAGCCGCCGGTGACCAGCGCGGCCGGCACGCCGGAATCGTCGACGGTCCGGCCGAGGGTGAAGATGAGGACGACCAGCCCGGAGGTGAGCAGCAGGGCGCCGGGCACGTCGAACGAGGCGCCCCGCCCGGCCCCCCGGCTCTCGTCCACCACGAGCGGCGCGACGAGCGCACCGGCCAGCCCGATGGGCACGTTGATGAAGAAGATCCACCGCCACCCGGGCCCGTCGGTGAGCACCCCGCCGAGGGTGACACCGGCGACGGACGCGAGACCGCTGAGCGCGCCCCACACCCCGAGCGCCTTGGTACGGGCCGGCCCCTCGGCGAAGTTGCTGGTGAGCAGGCTCAGCGCCGAGGTGGCGATGAGCGCGGCGCCCAGGCCCTGCGCGCCGCGCGCGGTGATGAGCATGACCGCGTTCTGCGCCAGCCCCGCGACGAGGGACGCGAGGGCGAAGAGGGTCAGGCCGATCCGGAGGGTACGGCGCCGGCCGTAGGTGTCGGCGAGCCGGCCGCACAGCAGCACGAAACCGCCGAGCAGCATGCCGTAGGTCGTGACGACGTAGGGGAGTTGGGTGGTGGGGATGGCGAGCTTCGCCTCGATGGTGGGCAGGGCCACGTTGACGATCGACACGTCGAGGAAGGTCATGAACGCGGCGATGCTGAGGAACGCCAGGATCAGACGGGGGCGTTGCGGCATGACAGGTCTCCTGAGCTGGGAGAAAGGCAGCGGGAGTGGAGGGGGCCGCACCCTCGGCGGCGCCCTCTTTCGGGAAGCTAGCATCCGAAGTAAAGTAGGTACCTAGAAGAAAGTGACTTCCCTGGGAGGGCCGATGACGGCGGTACCGGACACCGCGGCGCGGGCGACGCGAACCGGCGACGCGGTGGCGCCGCTCGACCCGCAGCCGCCCGCGGAGCGGCCTCTCGCCCACCCGCGGCGCGCCCCGGGGCGGCGGCTCACCCCGGAGGAGGCGTGCCCGATCGGCCCGGTGGTCGACATCGTCTTCAGCCGCTGGACCACGCCGATCCTGTGGTCGCTCAACGAGTACGGGCGGCAGCGCTTCGTCGAACTCCAGCGCCTGATCGGCACCATCACCCCCAAGGTGCTCACCCAGCGGCTGCGGCAGATGGAGCGGGACGGCCTGGTGGTGCGCACCTACCACCCCGAGGTCCCGCCCCGCGTCGAGTACGAGATCACCGACCTCGGCCGCAGCCTCGCCCCGCTCTTCGCCGCGCTCGCCGACTGGTCGGTGGACAACCTCGGCCGGGTCGAAGAGGCCCGGCGCAGCTTCGACGAAGCCGCCCCCGCCGGCCCCGGCGCCCGCCCCTGACCCATGGCGGCCGGCCCCTCACACGACGCGCCGCGGCCCGGTGAGCGGACCGTCACCCGCCGGCATGCCGCCGCAACCGCGGGGACACGGCCGGTGCGCAGGATCGCGGGTATGACGAGCGGCGACCGGACGGACGTGACGGACGTGGGCGACGCGACGAGCCCGTACGACCCCCGCGGCGAACGGGACCGTACCCGCCGCGGCGGCACAGCGGTGGCCCGCCGCCCTCCCGCGCTGGTCGCCGTCGGCCACGGCAGCCGTGACCCGCGCGCCGCCCGGGTGCTGTCCGAACTCGCAGCCGGGGTGAGGGCGTTGCGCCCGGGCACGGACGTCCGGGTCGGCTACGTCGAGTTGAACCGCCCGCTGGTGGGCGAGGTGCTGGCGGAGCTGACCGGCGAGGTCGTCGTCGTGCCGCTGCTGCTCGGCCGCGGCCACCACGTCAAGCACGATCTGCCGCAGGCCCTCGTCGGCGCCGCGCACCTGCGCGGGGTGGTCGCCGGCGCACTCGGCCCGCATCCGCTGCTCGCCCGCGCCCTGCACGAACGCCTGCTCGCCGCGGGATGGACGTCCGCCGGGCAGGCGGTGGTGCTGGCCGCCGCGGGCTCGCGCGACCCGGAGTCGGCCCGCGACACCGAGCGGACGGCGGCCCTGCTCTCCGCCCGGCTCGGCGGCGTGCCGGTGCTGCCCGCGTACGCCTCCGCCGCGGACCCCACCGTGCCGCGGGCGGTGGCCGCGCTGGCCGGGCGCGGCCTGCGCCGGATCGCGGTCGCGTCGTGCTTCACCGCGCCGGGCCGGTTCGCCGCGCAGTGCGCGGACGCGGCGCCCTGGATCGTGTCCGCGCCGCTCGGCGCCCACGAGGCGATGGCCGAACTGGTGCTGTGCCGCTACGACGAGGCGCGCGCGACCTTACGGGCGGGCGCGGCCGTCGGCGCACCCGCGTGACCCCGCGTACCCCTGGCGGAGACGCGGGAGGGGCCGCTTGTCACCTCGGCCGGTTACCGTCGGGGCTGTGGACGGAAACCAGCCAGGCACGTACACCGGGGCCGACATGGCGCGTTACGTACCCGAGCCGGACAAGCGGCCCGGGCGCACCGCCTTCCAGCGGGACCGGGCGCGGGTGCTGCACTCGGCCGCGCTGCGCCGGCTGGCCGGGAAGACGCAGGTCGTCGACCCGGGGACGGGCGGCGCCGCCGGGACCGACACCAGCCCGCGCACCCGGCTCACCCACTCCCTGGAGTGCGCGCAGGTCGGCCGGGAGCTGGGCGCGGCGCTCGGCTGCGACCCGGACCTGGTGGAGACCGCCTGCCTGGCGCACGATCTCGGCCACCCGCCCTTCGGGCACAACGGCGAGATGGTGCTCGACGAGTTCGCCACGGATTGCGGCGGCTTCGAGGGCAACGCGCAGAGCCTGCGGCTGCTGACCCGGATCGAGCCGAAGCGGTTCACCCGCGTCACCGAGCCCGCCACCGGGGAGACCGCGCTGGTCAGCGTCGGCCTCAACCTCACCCGCGCCGCCCTCGACGCCGCGACCAAGTACCCCTGGCCGCGCGGCGCCCACCCCACCGACCCCGGGTCCCGCAAGTTCGGCGTCTACGCGGACGACCTGCCCGTCTTCCGCTGGCTGCGCGAGGGCGCGCCGCAGGGCCGTACCTGCTTCGAGGCGCAGGTCATGGACTGGGCCGACGACGTGGCGTACTCCGTGCACGACGTCGAGGACGGCCTGCAGGCCGGGCACATCGACCCCCGCGCGCTGCGGGCCGGGCCCGACCGCGACGAGGTCTTCGCCTGCGCGCAGGGCCGCTACGTCCCGCCGGACACCCCGTCCGAGGAACTCGCCGAGGCCCTCGACCGCCTCCTCGCGCAGCCCTGGTGGCCGCACCGCCACGACGACTCCGCGCTCGGCCAGGCCCGGCTCAAGGACGCGGCGTCCCAGCTGATCGGGCGCTTCTGCCTTGCCGCGGAATCCGCGACGAGGGAGCGGTACGGCGCGGCGCGCCTCACCCGTTACGGCGCCGAGCTGGTCGTCCCGCGCGCGCAGCGGATGGAGTGCGCGGTGCTCAAGGCGGTGGCGGACCGGTACGTCATGCAGCGCGCTGCCCAGGCGCGGCGGCGCGCCGAGCAGCGGGTCGTCATCAGCGAGCTGGCCGAGGCGTTGCTCGGGAGTGCTCCGCACGGGCTGGACCCGATGTTCCGCGCGATGTTCGAGGGCGCGTCCGACGACGCGGGGCGACGGCGCGCCGTCATCGACCAGATCGCGTCCCTCACGGACGAGGCGGCCACGCGCCGTGCGCGCACGTTGCCCTGACCCTCCAGGGTGCCCAACCTGCTCGGCCGCTACGGCTCCACTGCCGGCGTCCGGGCCGCCGGCACCCTGCGCCCGCTGCGCGACCCCGACGGGCCCGAGCCGGACGAGAACGACGGCAGCGAGGAAGGACCGCCCGAGGCCCTGCGGTGGTGGAGCGGACCCTCGCACGAGTCGTCACGGGCGGACCGTGAGGCCGTCCAGGGTGAGGTCGAGCAGGCGCTCCGCTTGCTGTCGGTGTTCAGCACCCGCCGAGGTGAGGGCGATGCCTTCCAGGGCAGCGCCGATGTCGGTGGGCTGGATATCAGTGCGGATCGCCCCCGCGGCCGTACAAGCGTCCATGAGTGAGGTGATGGCGGCCTGGATCATCTCCCGGCTGTGACCATAAGGATTGCTCCCCGTCGCGGCGATGGCGCGCAGGGCGTCGATCATGCCGTACTTGGCGGTGACGTAGTCCAGGAAGAGGCGCGTCCACGCGCGCAGGGCCTCGGCCGGCGGCTTCTGCGTGAGCAGAGCGGGAGCGGCATCGCACAGGTGGGCCACCTCGTTGCGGTAGACCGCCTCGATCAGGGACTCCCGGGTGGGGAAGTTGCGGTACAGGGTCGCACTCCCCACGCCTGCCTCCTTGGCGATGTGTTCCAGGTGGGCATCCAGCCCCTCCGTCGTGAAGATGCGTACAGCGGCCGTAAGGATCTTCTCCCTGTTCCGCCGTGCGTCAGCCCGCAGCGGCCGAAGCGTTCCGTCGGTCATCAGTGCTCGCCATCCCCTCTTCGAAGCCCTCCGAACTTGATAACCGGATGCGCCCCCACTTACGCTGGGGCTAACTGGGGAAGCCTCCGGTTTCACTGTAGGTCAGCGTGCTGACCTGCGCGCACCACACGAAAGGAAGCCGATCATGCCGGGCATCCAGGGCAAAGTCATCGCGATCACAGGTGCCAGCAGCGGCATCGGAGAGGCGACCGCGGCCTACCTCGCCGAAAAGGGCGCCCGGCTCGTGCTCGGAGCCCGGCGCGAGGACCGACTGAACGCCGTCGTGGACGGCATCACGGCGAAGGGCGGCACCGCCACCGGCGTCAACGTCGACGTCACGCGCCGCGCGGACCTCCAGCGCCTGACGGACACGGCCCTCAACCAGTACGGCCGACTCGACGTCCTCGTCTCCAACGCAGGCACGATGGCCGTCTCGCCGTTCGACGACCTGCGCCAGGACGACTGGGACGCCATGGTCGCCACCCACATCACCGGCCTGCTCAACGGCATCGGGGCGGCTCTTCCCGTCTTCCGCCGGCAGTGCTTCGGCCACTTCGTCAACGTCGGCTCCACTGCGGCCTACGTCGTCAAAACCCCGCAGGCGGTCTACGCGGCCACCAAAACGGCGGTGAAGGTGCTTACCGAGGGCCTGCGCCAGGAGTCGGGACCCGACCTGCGCGTCACGCTCGTCTCCCCCGGCTTCACCCATACCGAAGGCGTCGGCAAGGGAGCCAGCCCTGAAGCCGCGGCCGCGATGACCCAGCAGCGGGACGAGATCGCCATGCCGCCCTCGGCGATCGCCTCCGCCATCGGCTACGCCATCGAACAACCCGGCGGCGTCGACGTCAGCGAGATCGTCGTCCGCCCTACCGTGCAAGCCTGACAGCGGCGAGCCGAAACCGTCCCCAGTCGGCAAACGATCGCCGAAGTTCCGCGAACCGCTCACCGGCGAACTGCCGTCCACGGTGACGTTCGTGGTGCAGACCCTCGCCGCCGGCGAACTCCACGTCGTGAGCACGAGAACCGCGTCAACGCCCTTCGGACCGCTACCGCCGGACCATGATCGATCTCGGCGCCGACCACGGTTCGATACGGGGGCACCCGGGAGGGTCCCGCCCCCACCCGTGCAAGGATCATGGTGGGACGGACCGGCGCGGCACTCTTCCCGTCCGGGCCGCCGTGCGGGACGCTCAGCAGGGCACTGGACAACCCGCTGGGGAGGCACACTGTGGTCGACGCGCACCAGACCTTCGTGATCGTCGGAGCCGGCCTGGCCGGGGCGAAGGCCGCGGAGACGCTGCGCGCCGAGGGTTTCACCGGCCGGGTGATACTGATCGGCGACGAGCGCGAGCACCCGTACGAACGTCCGGCGCTGTCCAAGGGCTTCCTCAACGGCACCGAGGAGCGGGACTCCGTCTTCGTGGAGCCGGCCGCCTGGTACGCCGAGCACGACGTCGAACTCCACCTCGGCCAGCCGGTGGTGAACCTCGACCGTGCCGCGCACACCGTCACCCTGGGCGACGGCACCGTGCTCCAGTACGACAAACTCCTGCTGGCGACGGGCGCGGAGCCGCGCCGCCTGGACATTCCGGGCACCGACCTGGTCGGCGTCCACCACCTGCGCCGCCTCGCGCACTCCGAGCGGCTGAAGCACGTGCTGACCAGCCTGGGCCGGGAGAACGGCCACCTGGTGATCGCCGGCGCCGGCTGGATCGGCCTGGAAGTGGCCGCCGCGGCACGCGGGTACGGCGCCGAGGTCACCGTCGTGGAATCCGAGCCGACCGCGCTGCACCGGGTGCTCGGCCCCGAGATCGGCTCGGTCTTCACCGACATGCACATCGAGCACGGGGTGCGCTTCCACTTCGGCAGCCGCCTCACCGAGATCACCGGCCAGGACGGCATGGTGCTGGCCGCCGTCACCGACGACGGCACCGAGCACCCGGCGCACGACGTGCTCGCCGCGATCGGCGCCGCGCCCCGCACCGCGCTCGCCGAGACCGCGGGGCTGGCGCTGGCCTCCCGCGCCGAGGGCGGCGGCATCGCCGTCGACGCCTCGCTGCGCACCTCCGACCCGGACATCTACGCGGCCGGTGACGTCGCCAACGCGGTGCACCCGCTGATCGGGGGCCGGCTGCGGGTCGAGCACTGGGCGAACGCGCTGAACGGCGGCCCCGCCGCCGCGCGCGCCATGCTCGGCCAGGACGTCAGCTACGACCGGGTGCCGTACTTCTTCTCCGACCAGTACGACCTCGGCATGGAGTTCTCCGGGAACGCCGTACCCGGGTCGTACGACCAGGTGGTGTGCCGCGGCGACGTCGGCAAGCGGCAGTTCATCGCGTTCTGGCTGAGCGAGGGCCGGGTGCTCGCGGGGATGAACGTGAACGTGTGGGATGTCACCGAACCCATCCAGAACCTCATCCGCGACGGCCGCCCGGTCGACCCCGAGGCACTGTCCGACCCCACGGTGCCGCTAGCCTCGTTCCTGGACTGACCAGGAGCGAAAGCGGAGGAAGTACGGAATGCGCACCGCCGTCGTACCCGTCGAGGAGATCTTCGCACTGCGGTGGGAGGTGCTGCGGACCGGCATGCCGCGCGAGGCCGCCGTCTATCCGGAGGACTCGCGCGGCGACGTCTTCCACATAGCCGCGTACGACGACGCGGGCACCGTCCAGGGCTGCGTCACCTTCTTCCCCGACCGGCTGCCGGGCGAGGCCGCCCCCGCGTACCGCTTCCGCGGCATGGGCAGCGCGTCCCACGTGCGCGGCACCGGGTACGGCGCGGCCGCCCTCCGCGCCGGCCTGCGCGAAGCCGCCTCCCGCGGCGCCCAGATCGTCTGGTGCAACGGCCGCACCTCCGCGCGCGGCTTCTACGAGCACTTCGGTTTCACCGCCACCGGCTCCGAGTTCGTCCTCGAACCGAGCGGCCCGCACTACGTCTTCGTGACGAAGGACCTCGACCGGTAGCCGGGGCGGCCGTACCCGCGCGGGCTACGCGCGCCCGGCGGACAGCGTGAACGCGAGCAGGCCGGACGCGTCCATGTCGAGCGCGGGCTCGCTGCTCTGCCAGGAGCGGACGTCGTCCGCGTAGGTGCTGCCGTGCCCGGTGAACGCCGCGAAGGGCTCGCCGCTGGGCGGGCAGGCCCGCATCCCGTCCAGGTAGTCGCCCAGACCACCCTCGAACTGGCCCGACCCGTTGGGCCCGTTGACGATCGCGCCGACCTCCAGCGGCCGTTTGCCGTCCAGGCTGCCGGCGAGGTTGCCGAGCTCACCGGCCGTGCACTGCGGGAAGGTCGTGCCCTCGCCGACGACGAACGACGACCCCCAGGGGTTCGCGCCCAGCACCCAGTCGAGTTGCCGGACCGCGAACCGGTCGAAGGAGTGGTCGCCGGTCGCCGCGGCGTACAGCCGCGCGGTGGCGGCCAGGCCCAGGGTGTGCGAGTCGGCGTCGAAGTCGTCGTAGACGGCGCCGGCGTGGAAGGGGTCGGCCTGCGCGCGGGCCCGGCCGGTGGCGAGCTGGCCCCGGACGTAGCCGGTGAGCTGCCGCGCGGTCGCGGCGAGGCCACCGGTGGGCCCGGCCGCCCTGATCGCCCGGGCGAGGTCGAGGTCGGCGAGCGCGCTGGTGTCGTACATGTTGAGCGTGTCGCCGCCGGCCTCGCTCTGGTGCCCCTTGGCCCACTTCGTGCCCTGCGCCAGCCAGGCGCCGGCCCGCGGATCGTGCAATTGCTGGGCGGCGAGGGCGAGTTCCGCGCCACCGAAGGCGAGGTCGTCCTGCCAGCTGGTCTCGGGGTAGTAGCCGGAGGGCACCGTGGTGACGAGGGCGCCGGGGTGGGTGTCGGCCAGGCCGTAGATCTGCGCCGCCGTCGCCAGGTAGCCGCGGGCCCTGGCCGGGTCGGTGCGCGCGCAGCTCTGTGCGGCGAGCGCGAAGTCCGCGGCGAGCCGGCCGGCCTGGTTGGGGCTGATCCGCGACCCGGGCGGCGCGGCCTCGAAGACCGGGCGGTTCTTCAGGAACGGGTGCGCGTTGTCGCTGTCGTCCAGCTGCGGCAGCCGCCACACGTCGTGGTCGCCGACCACGCTGCCGTCGGCGGTCCCCGAGCCCAGGCCGACCTGGATGTAGAGGGTCCTGGTGCGGCCGTCCCACATCTTGTCCAGCCAGTCCAGGCCGTACCGGGCCTCGGCGGCCGGCGAGGAGGCGGCCCCGCCGCCGCCGTCCCGGGCGGCGATCTCCATCGCGGCCACCGCGTAGGAGGTGGTCTCGGTGAACTTCAGGTAGTCGCCGGCGTCGAACCAGCCGCCGGAGACGTCCACCGGCCCGCCGATCCGCTTCGGGGCGGCCTCGATCGCGTCGCTCTCGTCGGGGTCGGTGAAGGTGGGCCAGGCGTAGACGGAGGCGTGCGCGTCGTTGAGGTGGGCGGGCGCGCGGCCGAGCTGCCCGGGGACGGTGCCGGCTCCGTCGCGCTGCGCCCGGAAGAACGCGGTGGTGTCGGCGGCGGGCTTGCCGAAGACCGCCTTCGGGGTGCCGAGGGTGAAGTCGGGGGACGTGGCGGTGGCGCCGCCGCCGACCACCAGGTGGTAGCGGCCGGGCGTGCGGAACGCGCCGAAGTCGATCGGGTACACCGCGGGGTAGGCGGCGTTCCACCGGCCCAGGTCCGCGCCGGCCCGGCCCGACGCGACGGTCCGCCCGCCCGCGCCGACCAGCCGCCAGGTCGCGCTCTTCACCGGGGCCTCGGCGAGCAGGAACGCCTCCTGGGTACCGCCCGCCGCGTACCCGACCTGGTTCACCCGGACCAGCCCGCGGGTGGCCGCCGCGGCCTGCGCGGTGCCCCCGGTCAGCGACAGCGCGGCGAGCACTCCCGCCGCGGTCAGCCCGCTCGCCGCGGCGAGCGCGGCGCGGCTCCACATCGCGTGTCGGGCGGTCCCCACTCTGACGGAGGGCATACGGCGGCGTCTCCTCGCTGCGCGTGCGTGCGCGCGGACGGGTCCGGGCCATCGCAATAGGAAAGGTTCCTAACGACCATGGAGGAAGCTAGTCCCGCCCCGCCCCGAGGTCAATGCACCGAACGGGCCCCTTCTCCCGGCGTCCCCCGACCCCTGCTCTTTCCCCTTCGGCCCGGCCCGCCCACCCCGCACCGGCGGACCTGTCCCCGCCGAGCCGTAGACTGCGTGCGTGGCAGGCCGGATCAGGGACGACGACGTGCGGGCGGTGCGCGACGCCGTTCCGATCGACGCCGTCGTCTCCGACTACCTCCAGCTCAAGAACGCGGGCGGTGGCAACCTCAAGGGCCTCTGCCCCTTCCACGACGAGAAGTCCCCCTCCTTCCAGGTCAGCCCGTCCAAAGGTCTCTACCACTGCTTCGGTTGCGGGGAGGGCGGAGACACCCTCGGCTTCGTGATGAAGGTCGACCACCTCACGTTCACCGAGGCCGTGGAGCGGCTGGCCGCGCGCGCCGGGATCACGCTGCGGTACGAGGAGGGCAGTGCCGTCCCCGGGCGGCAGCAGGGCGAGCGCATCCGGCTGGTGGAGGCCCACCGTGCGGCCGCGGCGTTCTACGTCGAGCAACTCGGGTCCGCCGAGGCCGAGATCGGGCGGAAGTTCCTCGCCGGGCGCGGCTTCGACCAGAGCGCGGCCGAGCACTTCGGGGTGGGGTACGCGCCGGCCGGCTGGGACCACCTGGTGCGGTACCTGCGCGGGAAGGGCTTCACCGACCGCGAGTTGATCACCTCGGGGCTGGCCTCCGAGAGCCGCCGGGGCGGTGCGATCGACCGCTTCCGGGGCCGGCTGATCTGGCCGATCCGGGACATCACCGGCGAGGTGATCGGCTTCGGCGCCCGGAAGCTGCGCGACGACGACCAGGGCCCGAAGTACCTCAACACGCCCGAGACGCCGCTCTACCGCAAGTCCCAGGTGCTGTACGGGATCGACCTCGCCAAGAAGGAGATCGCCAGGACCGGCCGCGCGGTGGTGGTCGAGGGCTACACCGACGTGATGGCCTGTCACCTCGCCGGGGTGACCACCGCGATCGCCACCTGCGGCACCGCCTTCGCGGGGGAGCACATCAAGATCCTGCGCCGGCTGCTGATGGACAACTCCACGGCCGAGGTGGTCTTCACCTTCGACGGCGACGAGGCCGGGCAGAAGGCGGCGCTGCGCGCGTTCGAGGACGACCAGAAGTTCGCCGCCGAGACCTCGATCGCGATCACGCCGGGCGGCATGGACCCGTGCGAACTCCGGCTCGCCGAGGGCGATCCCGCCGTGCAGCGGCTGATCGACGGCCGTACCCCGCTGTTCGCGTTCGCGCTGCGCTCGATCGTGGCCCGCTACAACCTCGACACCGACGAGGGCCGGGTCGCCGCCGTCGACGCCGCCGTGCCGGTGGTCGCCGCGATCAAGAACCAGGCGCTGCGCGACCGTTACGCGATCCGGCTGGTGGGGATGGCGGGAATCTCCACGCAGGCGGAGGAGCAGAGCATGATCCGCCGGGTGCGGGCGATGGCCCGGGCCCGCGCCGCGGGCGGTGGCGGTCCCGAGCAGGGGCGCGGTGGGCCGCGCGGGGCGTTCGCCGGCGGGTCGGCGGGCCGTCAGGAGCGCGGGGCGGACAGTGCCGCGCCGGCCGGGCCGCGCGGCCCGCGTCTGGACCTGCGCAGCCCCGCCCACCGGGTGGAGCGCGAACTCCTCAAGCTCGCCCTGCAGTTCCCCGCCCTGGTCTCGCCGGCCTTCGACGCCTACGGCGAGGACGAGTTCACCGGGCCGCCGTACGCCGCGGTGCGCCGCGCCATCACGGATGCGGGTGGCGCGGAGTACGCCGACGGGGACTACCTGCTGCGGGTGCGGGACGCCGCGCCCGACGACACCGTGCGCGGCATGGTCACCGAACTCGCCGTCGAACCGGTCATGCACAAGGTGCCCGAGATCTATGCGAGCGAGGTGCTGGTGCGGGTGCGGCTGCTGGCGGTCGACCGCAGGGTCACCCAGGTGCACGCCACGAGCGCGCGTCTGGCCGCCCAGGGCGTCCCCTCGGACTCTCCGGAGGCGGCGGCCGCGGCGAACGAGCTGTGGGCCCTCCAGCAGTACGCCCAGCGTCTCCGCGTCCAGGGGGCGGCGGCGCTCTGAGGGCGCGGCCCGGGCTTCCGGGTCCCCGGCCCCGACCCGGCAGGCATCGCCCCGCCCCGTCACGGGTGAAGCACGCGCGGTGACGTGGCGTGAAAAAGGGTCCGCACGACCCTCGTGGCGGGGGCGTGCCGTAGGTCACACTGGGTGCCGGTGCCGAGCCCTCTTTTGAGCCCGACGACGCGCTCACCGCGGAGGTCGCTTCCGTGCGGACACACGCTCAGATCCCGATCACGCCCGATGTGCCGATACCCCCTGCCGTGGCCGAGGTGGTCGCGCTGGAGCCCCCGGCGGACGAGCCGCGCCCGTACCGCGCGGACGCCTCCGCGGGCCCGTCCGCCGACCTCTTCCGCCAGTACCTGCGGGAGATCGGCCGTATCCCGCTGCTCACCGCGCAGGACGAGGTCGAGCTGGCGCGGCGGGTCGAGGCGGGCCTGTTCGCGGAGGAGCGGCTGGCCGCCTTCCCCGATCTGGACTCGCAGCTCGCGGTCGACCTGGACCGGCTGGTGGTCCTCGGCCGGATGGCCAAACGCCGGCTGATCGAGGCGAACCTGCGGCTGGTGGTCTCGGTGGCGAAACGTTACATCGGTCGCGGCCTGACCATGCTCGACCTGGTCCAGGAGGGCAACCTCGGCCTGATCCGCGCGGTGGAGAAGTTCGACTACGCCCGCGGCTACAAGTTCTCCACCTACGCGACCTGGTGGATCCGCCAGGCGATGTCGCGCGCGCTGGCCGACCAGGCCCGGACGATCCGGGTGCCGGTGCACGTCGTCGAGCTGATCAACCGCGTGGTGCGGGTGCAGCGCAGCCTGCTCCAGGAGCACGGCTGCGAGCCGACCATGGGCCAGGTCGCCGCCCAGCTGGACCTCCCGCAGGAGCGGATCGGCGAGGTGCTGCGGCTCGCCCAGGAGCCGGTGTCCCTGCACGCGCCGGTCGGCGAGGCGGACTCCTCCGGGGAGGTCTCCTTCGGCGACCTCATCGAGGACAGCGACGCGACCTCCCCGGTGGAGTCCGCCGCCTTCCTCCTGCTGCGCGAGCACCTCGAAGCGGTGCTGTCCACCCTCGGCGAGCGCGAACGCAAGGTGGTCCAGCTCCGCTACGGCCTCACCGACGGCCGCCCCCGCACCCTGGAGGAGATCGGCAGCATCTTCGGGGTCACCCGCGAGCGCATCCGCCAGATCGAGTCCAAGACCCTCGGCAAGCTGCGCGACCACACCTACGCCGAGCAACTCCGCGGCTACCTCGACTGATCCGGCGCTCACCCGCCGCATTCCGGCCGTTCCCCGCCGGGTGTGTGACCGGCGGGGAACGGCCGCGCGGTCAGTCGACCTCGGCCACGGCCTGGGCGAACTGCGCGGAGTACAGCCGGGCGTAGGCGCCGTCGGCGGCCAGCAGCTCGTCGTGGGTGCCCTGTTCGACGATCGACCCGGACTCCATCACGAGGATGACGTCGGCGTCGCGGATCGTGGACAGCCGGTGCGCGATGACGAAGCTGGTCCGGCCGTGGCTCAGCTTGGCCATCGCGCGCTGGATGAGGACCTCGGTGCGGGTGTCGACGGAACTGGTCGCCTCGTCGAGGACGAGGATCACCGGGTCGGACAGGAACGCCCGGGCGATGGTGATGAGTTGCTTCTCGCCGGCGCTGACCCCGGTGCCCTCGTCGTCGATGACCGTGTCGTAGCCGTCGGGCAGGGTGCGGATGAAGCGGTCGGCGTGTGCGGCCCTGGCCGCCGCCTCGATCTGCTCGCGGCCGGCGCCCTCGTGCCCGTATCCGATGTTCTCCGCGATGGTCCCGCCGAACAGCCAGGTGTCCTGGAGCACCATGCCGATCGCGGCGCGCAGCTCCTGCCGGGACATCGCGGCGATGTCCGTGCCGTCCAGCGTGATCCGGCCGGCGGAGACCTCGTAGAACCGCATCAGCAGGTTCACCAGCGTGGTCTTGCCCGCGCCGGTCGGCCCGACGATCGCGACGGTGTGCCCGGGCTCCACCTTCAGTGACAGGCCGTCGATCAGGGGCTGGTCCGGCAGGTAGCGGAAGCCGACGTTCTCCAGCGAGACCCGGCCGCGCAGCTCCAGCGGGCGGGCCGGCGCCTGCGGCTCGCCGGACTGCTCGTCGGCGTCGAGGAGTTCGAAGACCCGCTCGGCCGAGGCCACCCCGGACTGGATCAGGTTCGACATGCTGGCGACCTGCGTGAGCGGCTGGCTGAACTGCCGCGAGTACTGGATGAACGCCTGCACGTCGCCGATGGACAGCGAGCCCGACGCGACCCGCAGCCCGCCGATCACGGCCACCAGCACGTAGTTGAGGTTGCCGATGAACATCATCAGCGGCTGGATCATGCCGGAGATGAACTGCGCCCGGAAACCGGACCGGAACAGCGCGTCGTTCTGCTCCTCGAAGAGCGCCTCGGACTCCTTCGCCCGGCCGAAGACCTTCACCAGGGAGTGCCCGGTGTACATCTCCTCGATGTGCGCGTTCAGCTGGCCGGTGGTCTTCCACTGCTGCACGAACTGCGGCTGCGCCCGCTTGCCGACCCGGGTGGCGACCAGCAGCGTCACCGGCACGGTGACGAGCGCGACCAGCGCCAGCAGCCAGGAGATCCAGAACATCATCGCCAGCACGCCGACGATGGTCAGCAGCGAGTTCACCAGCTGGCCCATGGTCTGCTGCATCGTCTGGCCGATGTTGTCGATGTCGTTCGTGGCGCGGCTGAGCACCTCGCCGCGGGGCTGCTGGTCGAAGTACGACAGCGGCAGCCGGGACAGCTTGTCCTCTATGTCCTTGCGCAGCCGGTACACCGCGCGGTTGATCACCTTCGTCGCGGTGCGCATCTGCAGCACGCTGAGCACCGCCGCGCCCAGGTACACGCACAGCGCGAGCAGCAGGATGTTCCTGATCGCGTCGAAGTCCATGCCCTGGCCGGGGGTGAAGTCGATCCCCGACAGCAGGTCGGCGACCTTGCTGTTGCCGTGCGCGCGCAGTTCCGCCAGCGCCTGCTGCTTGGTCCCGCCGTGCACCTGCTTGCCGATCACGCCGGCGAAGATCAGGTCGGTGGCGTGGCCGAGGATGCGCGGGCCGGTCACGGTCAGCGCGACGCTCGCGGTGCCGAGCGTCAGCACGAGGTACATCCACAGCCGGTCCGGGCGCATCAGCCCGATCAGCCGCTTCAGTGAGCCCTTGAAGTCCATGGACCGCTCGATCGGCCCGCCGCCCATGAAGCGGCCGGGGCCGGGCATCGGTGCGGGTCCACGCCGGGGCGCCGCCTTCTTCAGCGGGTCCGCGCCCGCGCCGGCCCCGCTCATGCCGCCGCCTCCTGCTCGGTGAGCTGCGACAACACGATCTCCCGGTACGTCTCGTTGTCCTGCATGAGTTCGCTGTGCGTGCCGGTGCCGACCACCCGGCCCTCGTCGAGGACGATGATGCGGTCCGCGTCGCGGATGGTGGACACCCGCTGGGCGACGATCACCACGGTGGCCTCGGCGGTCTCGGCGGCCAGCGCCCGGCGCAGCGCCGCGTCGGTGGCGTAGTCCAGCGCGGAGAAGGAGTCGTCGAAGAGGTAGATCTCCGGGCGCCGCACCAGGCAGCGGGCGATCGCCAGCCGCTGCCGTTGGCCGCCGGAGACGTTGCCGCCGCCCTGGGCGATCGGCGCGTCCAGGCCGCCCTCCAGCTTCCGGACGAAGTCCTCGGCCTGGGCGACCCGCAGCGCGTGCCACAACTCGTCGTCGGTGGCGTCCGGTCGGCCGTAGCGCAGGTTCGTCGCGACGGTGCCGGAGAAGAGGTACGGCTTCTGCGGCACCAGGCCGACGGTCTCGGCGAGCAGGGCCGGATCGACCTCGGAGACGTCCTCCCCGTCGACCAGCACGCGGCCGGCGGTCGGGTCGTACAGCCGCGGGATCAGGCCGAGCAGGGTGGACTTGCCGCTGCCGGTGGAGCCGATCACCGCGGTGGTCTGGCCGGGCCGGGCCTCCAGGTCGACGCCGCGCAGCACGGCCGCCTCGGCGCCCGGGTAGGCGAAGGAGGCGCCGCGCAGCTCCAGGTGGCCGTGCCGGCGCAGGGCGGTGACCGGCGCGGTCGGGGGCACCACACTGGAGTCGGTGCCGAGCACCTCCTCGATCCGCTCGGCGCACACCTCGGCGCGCGGGATCATCATGAACATGAAGGTGGCCATCATCACCGACATGAGGATCTGCATCAGGTAGCTGAGGAACGCGGTCAGCGCGCCGACCTGCATCCCGCCGCTGGCGATCCGGTGCGCGCCGAACCACAGCACCGCCACGCTGGAGACGTTCACGATCGCCATCACGGTCGGGAACATCAGGGCCATCAGCCGGCCGGTGGACAGCGACACCGCGGTCAGCTCGTCGTTGGCGGAGCCGAAGCGGCGCTGCTCGTAGTCGTCCTTGACGAAGGCGCGGATCACGCGGATGCCGGTGATCTGCTCGCGCAGCACCCGGTTGACCACGTCGACGCGCTTCTGCATGGTGCGGAACAGCGGGCGCATCCGGCGGACGATCAGGCTGACCGCGACGCCGAGCACCGGCACCACCACGAGCAGCAGCGACGACAGCGGCACGTCCTGGCCGAGCGCCATGATGATGCCGCCGACGCACATGATGGGCGCGGTCACCACCAGGGTGAAGCTCATCAGCACCAGCATCTGGACCTGCTGGACGTCGTTGGTGGTGCGGGTGATCAGCGAGGGCGCCCCGAAGTGGCCCACCTCGCGGGCGGAGAAGCTCTGCACCTGGGTGAAGACGGACCGGCGGATGTCGCGACCGACGGCCATCGCGGTGCGCGCGCCGTAGAAGACGGCGCCGATCGCGCACGTCATCTGCACGACGGTCACGCCGAGCATGACCCCGCCGAGCCCGACGATGTATCCGGTGTCGCCCTTGACCACGCCGTTGTCGATGATGTCGGCGTTGAGGGTGGGCAGGTACAGCGCACCTATCGTCGACAGCAGCTGGAGCAGCACCAGCAACGCGATGGGGCGTTTGTACGGTCCCAGGTGGGACCGAAGGAGTCGGATCAGCACACTGGTTACCTCGGACCTCGGTGAGATGGCTCTGCCGGCAGGGGGGTGGCTTGGACGTCTGCTCATAGTGACGCCGGGACGGTGCGGCGGGGTTGAGCCGGGAACGCCGGCAGCGTTTCGCGGCGCGCCACACTACCTTCCGGCATGCCGGTGGCGCACCGGAATAAGGGTGGTGCACAGGTGCGCGGAATTCACCGGAGGGGCTGCCGCCCGGGCGGGCGGCAGCGCGTCGGGCGAAGCGTGCGCGAGGCCCGGACGAACTCCGTGTGCGGCCGGGACGACCGCGGCGCGGGGCCCGGACTACCGCAGCGGGTCGAAGGCGCCCGGGTGGGTGTGCTCGCGTACGGACGTGTACTGCTGGCGGACCGCGGTGCCCACCGCCGCGTCGTCGCCGGGTTCGAAGAGCCGGGCACCCTCAAGTGCCCATTGCGGCGGCTCCCCTTGGGTCTGCGACCCGAGCACCGCGCCGAGCGACCACGCGGCCTGCCGGGCGGCGCCCAGCGCGGCGTACTCGCCGGCCTGCGGCACCACCACCTGCGCGCCGAACAGCGGCGGCGCGATCTGCTGGACGGCGGGCAGCTCCGCGGCCGCACCCAGCAGGAACACCCGGCGGACCTCGACGCCCTTGTTCCGCAGCACCTCCAGCGCGTCGCAGAGCGCGCACAGCATCCCCTCGAACGCCGCCCGCGCCAGGTGTTCCGGCTTCATGGAGTCGCGCCGGAGCCCGCTGAGGGTGCCGGCGGTGTGCGGCAGGTCGGGGGTGCGCTCGCCCTCCAGGTAGGGCAGCAGCACCAGCCCGTACGCGCCCGGCGTCGAGCGCAGCGCCAGCTCGGACAGGCCCGCGAGGTCGGTGCCGAGCAGGTCGGCCGCGCCGCGCAGGGTGCGGACGGCGTTGCGGACCTGGAGCAGCGGAAGGTGCCGGCCGGTCGCGTCGGCGTACGAGGTGAGGGTGCCGGTCGGGTCCTTCAGGGCCTCGTGGTGCACGGCGAAGACGGTGCCGGCCGCGCCCAGGGAGACCACCGCGTCGCCCGGTGCCAGGCCCAGACCGAGCGCGGCGGCCATGGTGTCGCCGGTGCCGGCCGAGATCAGCAGGCCCTCGGGCGTCTGGCCGGCGGGTTCGGCGGGGGCGAGCACGTCGGGAAGCCGCACGCTGTGACCGAGAGCACGTTCCACCAGGTCGGTGCGGTACTCGCCGGTGGCCGCCGACCAGTAGCCGGTGCCCGACACGTCGCCGCGGTCGGTGGTCCGCCGCGAGGGGCGGCCGAGCAGCTGCCACACCAGCCAGTCGTGCGGGAGCATCACCTCGGCGACGCGCTGGGCCGCGGCCGGCTCGTGCTGGGCCAGCCAGCGCAGCTTCGCCACCGGATGGGACGCCTGCGGCACCGCGCCGACCGCCTCGGCCCAGCCCGCCGGGCCGCCCAGCTCCTCCACCAGCTCCGCGGCCTGCACCTGGGCGCGCTTGTCGCCGCGCAGCAGCGGCGGGCGCACCATCACCCCGCCGGCGTCCAGCGGCAGCAGGCCGTGCTGCTGGCCCGCGATACCGATCGCCTGCACGCCCTCCAGCACCCCGCCGGTCGCGGCCTCGCCCAGCGAGAGCAGCCACGTCTCCGGGTCGACCTCGGTGGGCTTGTCCCCGTCCTCCAAGGGGTGCGGGGCATGGCCCTGCCGCAACACGGCTCCGGTGTCCGTGTCGCACACGACGATCGTGGTGCCCGTGCTCGAGCTGTCTATGCCCGCGACTTTCCCCATGCCGCCGATGATGCCGTACGGGCGGGCCCGGTGCGCCCCACCCCGGCGATCACGACCCCCTACGGAGGAGGTGCGGCGGGGAGGGGGAGGCGCGGGCGGCGCGAGAGGCGTACGGGACGGGAGGGACTAGCGTGATGATCAGGTGTTCGAGGGTCCCCAGTCGCTGTCGGGGGTGTTCCCGTTGCGCCCGGACCGCATCTTTCCGGCGAGCGCGTCGGGCATCTTGTCCCCGACCTTGGACGTCACGGTGTCCTTCGCCTTGCCCGCGGCGCTGCGTCCCTGCTGCACCGCGGATTCCGCGGTGTTCCGCACCGCCGGGTTCTGCGCGACCTTCCTGGCGGTGGCGGCGATCTGCTCGTACCGCTCCCGCCCGGCGCGGGCGCCGAGTACGAAGCCGACCAGGGCCCCGGTGATGAACGTCAGCCGGTAGCGCATGGCTCCACCCTTCCTTACTCCGGTTCTGCCGGACAGTTGCGCGCCTACCCTGTGTCGCCAGGGGCAACCCCCTGCAAGCGGTTGGCGGAGCACCCCCCTGCTTGCGCTAATGTATGTGTCGCACCGAGTGCGCGCCTTTCGGGAGGACCCCGGCAGGTGCATTCGGTGCACGCGGAGCGATCCCCTGTAGCTCAATTGGCAGAGCAGCCGGCTGTTAACCGGCAGGTTACTGGTTCGAGTCCAGTCGGGGGAGCTGATCCCCTGTAGCTCAATTGGCAGAGCAGCCGGCTGTTAACCGGCAGGTTACTGGTTCGAGTCCAGTCGGGGGAGCGCAGGATCAGGGCCCTCCGGGGTCCTTTTTCGTCTCCCGGATCCCGCCGTGTCCCCGCTCCGACGTCGCCTCGTCCACCTGACGATGCGTCTGTACACCCGCGAGGGCGACAGATCGTATGAGCGGCTATGCTGCGGCAGACGGCGCGCACGGCACGCCGTACGGGGCGGTAGCTCAGCCGGTTAGAGCAGCGGACTCATAATCCGTCGGTCGTGGGTTCGAGTCCCACCCGCCCCACCGTGCCTTCCAGGGGCGAGTATGGGGCCCCCGCCCGGCGCGGCAGCCGCGTCGCGCCGCAGAGGTCGTCCTCATGGCGCAGCGAGAGGGCCCATCGGGGTCCCATGACGCGCAGCGGCCTCCCCGGAGTCCCGAGCGCCCCCGTGGCATACGTCGCCCGCCCCGATCGGCGGAAGCGTTCCCGCACTCGCCCACGCCGATCCCCCCACCCCCGTCCGCCACGCCGCCCCGGCACCCCGTCTTCACCCGCCCGGCCCCGAGGCGAAGGACTACCAGCCCATGTCCCGGGCGACTTCCTGCCGCGCCGCGTCGATCTCCTCGGCGGTCGACCCGGTCACATCGGAGTCGGCGGCCCACTCCAGACGCGACAGCAGATCGGCCAGGGCCTGTTTCTGGGCCGGGTGGGTGATCGGCACAGAGTCCAGGTCCGTGCTCGTCAGCCAGTCGAACAACACGACGGCGTCCGCACGCCACAGGCGCACCGTCACGGTCGGGAGATCCTCTTCCATGCGCCAATGGTGCCCGGCCGCCAGCGGCCACAGGGAGCCCGGCTCTGACGGCGAAGGCGTCCTGCGCCGGGGTCCCGCAGTGGCCGCGAACGCGGATGCGGCTGGGCCTCGTCCGGGGCAACGGGGCCGCCGTCCCGACCTTCCGCGCCCCCTCTCCCCCTCTCCGGCTCAGCGGTTGTGCGGCGCGGCGCCGTAGAGGCGGAGGGTGGCGCGGGTGAGGGCGGCGTGGGCCTCGGGGGGTGTCATCGTGCCCGCGGCGACCTGTTCGGCGGCCGCGTGGCCGAGAGCGACGGTGGCGGCGAGCAGCCAGGTCGGGGAGGCGTCGGCGTCGAAGTCGCCCGCCTCCTGCCCGCGGCGGACGAGGCGGAGCAGGCGTTCCAGGACGGGTGCGTGCCGGGCCTCGTCCTCCTCGGGCGAGGGGGCCGCGTCCCGGCGGCCCAGGGGGAGGGAGAGGAGCTCGAAGGACTGCCAACTGGCGTCCAGGAAGCGGAGGAGCGCCTCAGGGGCGCTGCCCCGGTCGAGTTCCGCGGCGTCGAGGGCCGTGAGCGCGCTCTCGGTGGCGCGCTCGAGGACGGCGCCGAGCAGGATCTCGCGGGAGGAGTAGTGCGCGTAGACGGTCTGCCGGGTCACCCCGGCGGCCTCGGCGATGTCGTCCATGCTCGCCTCCGCGCGCTCGCCGAGGAGGCGGATCGCGGCGTCCAGGATGGCGGCGCTGCTGCGTTCGGCGTCGGCGCGCCGTCGGCGGCGCGGGGGCGACGCCGGCTTGATCTCAGACATGGTTGTCAACTTTACCCGTCGCTGTTAACTTTGACATCGACGTAAGAATTAGTTCGGGGTGCGGGGCGGGGCACGCGCTCGTGCCTGCCGGAGCGCCCGCGGGAGGGGTGTCATGCAGAAGGCTGCGAACGCGCACCAGGCCGAGGCGTGGAACGGCTACGAAGGCCACCACTGGGCCGACAACCGCACCCGGTACGACGAGGTGAACGAGGCGATGAACGCGCCCCTGTTCGAGGCCGCCGCCATCGGCGGGGCCGACTGGGTGCTCGACGTCGGGTGCGGCACCGGCCGGACCACGCGGCTGGCAGCCCGCCGGGCCGTCCACGGCGAGGCGGTCGGGATCGACCTGTCCGCGCCGATGGTGGCGCGGGCGCGGATGGCGGCTCTGGAGCAGGGGGTCGACAACGTGACGCACCTGGAGGGCGACGCGCAGGTGCATCCCTTCGCGCCGGGCGGGTTCGACGTCGCGATCAGCCGTGGCGGGATCATGTACTTCGAGGACCCCGTCGCCGCCTTCGGCAACATCGCCCGCGCCCTGAGCCCGGGCGGGCGGCTGGCGTTCGTGACGCCGAGGAACCTGGGGCCCGAGGACGACTTCGTCCGCGCGCTGGCCCCGCTCTGGGAGTTGATGCGGCGGCACGCCCCGGCGACGGACGGCGGGACGGAAACCGCGGCGGACGCCGCGGCGGGGGAGAAGGCGCCGGGCCCCGACTCGCTCGCCGACCCCCGGCTGATCGAGCGGTTGCTCGGCCGGGCGGGCTTCGCCGGCATCTCCACCACGCCGCTCACCGTGCCCATGGTGCTCGGCCACGACCCCGCGCAGGCAACGGAGTTCGTCCTCGCCATGGGCCCGATGCACTACAACCTGCGCGCCGCCCCACGTGACGACGTCGACCGGGTCCGCACGCAAGTGGCGGAGAACCTGGGCGAGTTCGAGGACTCCGGGCGGGTGACGCTGCGCGCGCCCCTGTGGACCGTCGGCGCGGTCCGCTCCGCGCCCGCCGCATGACCCGGCCCGCGCTGCGTGACCCGCCCCCGCCGCGTGACCCGTACCTGCACGTGCACCCCCGCCCGTGAACGTCAGCGCACCCCCTCCACCGCTCCCGGCCGGGCCGGGTGGCACGACGTCTGGAGCAGGCCATGTCCCGCCGCACCCTCTCCGCTCGGCAGCGCGCACGCAACCGCGTCGTCATCCTCCTCAACCGGCTCGGGCTCCCCGTCGGTCCCATGCACCTGCTGACCGTGCCCGGCCGCACCACCGGCCTGCCCCGCACCACTCCGGTGGCTCCGGTGGTCGTCGACGGCGTGCACTACCTCGTGCAGGCCTATCCCGGGTCCGACTGGGTCAGGAACGCCCGCGCGGCAGGTCACGGCGTCCTCACCCGCGGCCGCCGTCGCCGGGAGGTCGACCTGGTCGAGGTGCCCGCAGCGCAACGCGGGCCGATCCTGCGGGAGTTCCCCGGTCAGAACCCCCGCGGCGTCGGCGCGTTCCTCCGCAACGGCCTGGTCGCGTCCGGCACCCCGGAGGGCTTCGCCGCCGCCGCGCCGCGCTGCTCCGTCTTCCGTGCCTCGACCCGAACCGAAGCATGATGAAAGGGTGAAAAGGCGGGCACCGACTCCCCTGAGAGAAGGGGCTGTTGGGGCGGGAAGGAGCCGCCGGTGAGGGGGGGCGGCCGTGCCGTGGGGAGCGCTCGTTCGGCGACCGGGCGGACATGATGGGTCGTCAGGCGTAGAATGCCGGGTATGGAGGCCGAAGGGGGAGTCGGCGGCGGGAACTCCTTGGCGGCGCCCACATGGGCGGTGCGTATCCGGCGGGGCGACGGGACGATCGCGGGAGCCGGGGTGCTGGTCGACCCGGAGTGGGTGCTGACGCACGCGGGTGCCGTCGTCGAAGGGGAGTACGTCACGGCGGAGTTCGTCGGGACCGGTTGCGCGTCGCAGCGCGCGGTCGCCGACCAGGTCTGCGCGCCCGACGCGGGCGGCGTGGCGCTGTTACGGCTGGACAGGTCCGGGCCCGCGGGCGCCGCGAGCACGCTGCGCCGGCTGTCGGTCCCGCACCGTAGCGTGCGGATGTACGGCTTCCCGGCCGTGGACGGACCCGGCGACTGGCTGGCCGCGGGCACCGAACGGGTGGCGGGCAGCCCGGACGGGCGGGTCCGGCTCGCCGTGGCCGAACCGGCCTCCGCGGGGTTCCACGGCGCGGGGGTGACCGACGCGACCACCGGCGAACTGGTCGGAGTGGCGCTGCCCGCGGACCCGGGCACGAACCCCGACAGGGACGGCGACCACGCCGGCCCGTACATGAGCCCCGCCGAGACCGTCGCGCACCACCTGTCGCGAGCCGCCGGCTGGACCCGCGGCTGGGCGGCCGTCGACGAGCGGCTGCGGGTGGCCCGCGAGGGCGAACCGGCCGTCTTCCACCCGGACTTCGCGCGCCGCCTGGCGGACTGGCTCCGCGGCGACCGCCCCCGCAGCGCCGTCCCCCCGCCGCGTCCCGCGGCGCCCTCGGCCCCCGCCGGCGGTCCGGCCGTCCCGGCGGCTCCTCCGTCCCCGGCCGGTCCGGTACGGTCCCCACGCCCCGGCCGCGACGGCCGCCAGGTCAAGATCAGCCAGGTCCGCGACGACGACTCCGTGCGGGCGGCCACCCTGCGCCGCGCCCTCCTCCTCGCCGACCGCGAACTGCGCGGGCCGGTCCGCGTCAGCCCGCAGACCGACCCGCCGCCCGGCGGGCTGGACCTCGCCGTGGACGCCACCGGCCGCCACACCCTGTGGATCGCCGACCGGGTCGCCGACCGGCTGGGCGTGCTCCCCGAGGGACCCGAGGCCATCGACGGCGGCGGCCCCGACCTGCCGGTGCGGCGCATCCTCGCGGCCCCCGCGACGCTCACCCTCGTCGTGGTGGGGGTCGACCAGGCCGCGGACCCCGACAGCCTCCTGGACCTGCTCGCGCTGCTGCGCACCCGGGGCGACCGCATGCTGCTGGTCTTCCGCCACGACGGGGCCCACTACGCCCGCGCGCAGAGCCAGTTGGTGATCGAGCCGAGCCAGCAGCGGCAGGCGCTGCTGGTGGGCAGGCTGAACGCCGTCACCGGTGCGCTCGCCACGGCCCTGCACGAGGCGATGGCCGAGGTGGCCGCGGACTGCGACCGGGCGCTGGAGGCGCTGGTCAAGGCGCACGCGGTACGCACCACCGTGGCGGGTACGGCGGGTGTGGTCGCCGGGCTCGGCCAGGACCCCGACCTGGGCCGGTTCGAGCGGGTGGCCGACCGGGCGGAGCGGCGGATCAAGGAGGCGGTCGACCGGCTGGGCCCGTTGATCGAGCGGCGGGACGAGCTGATCGGCCGGCTCGACTCCTACCAGGTGCTCCACCAGGAGGCCCTGGACAGCGAGGACCTGGCCGCGGAGGACCTCTACCTGGCCGCGTACGACCTGCTGCACGCGCGGCCGTGCGACCTGGAGGCCGCGGAGATCGCGATGCGCGCCTACGCCGACTTCATCGAACGCTGGAGCAGCCGGCATCCGCCGGGGGACGAAAGCAAGGACGGGACCCCGAGGCCCTCCACGGATCCGGGTGAGGTCCCGGCCCAGCGGCAGGACCAGGACCCGGCTTCCGCCCGACACCCGGACGAGGAGACGGAGTCCGGCAAGGAGCCGGAGCCGGACCACGCGGCCGGCCCGAAGTGGGACCACGCGGCCAGTCCCGACCCGGACCGCGCGTCCGGTCCGGACCCGAACCACGTGTCCGGGGCCAGCCCTGACCACGCATCCGACCCTGACCACGCGTCCGGTCCGGACCAGGAGGGAGACGCGATCCAGCCATGACACCCGTCCGCTGCCCGCGCCCCGGCTGCCAGGGCACCCTCACCTCCACCGGCTTCTGCGACACCTGCCTGCGCAGACCGCCCGAGGGCTCCGGGGCGGCCGCGACCGCGCCCCCGCCGGTGCCCGCCCCCGCCCCGCCCACCGCCCCCGGGGCCGGCATCCCCGGTCAGCGCCCCGGCACGGACCGGGCCGAAGACGGCCCCGGCGGTTCCAGCGCCCCCGGCAACGCCGGAGACTCCGCCAACTCCCCTGACCCCGACGGCGACAGCCGCCCGAGCCGCAGCCGCCGCGACGGAACCCGCTCCCGCGCCCGCGGTCGCGACCAGCGCACCGTCCCCCGCCCGGCCGAGCCCGGCACCCCCCACTCGACGCAGGACATGCAGCTCCCGGACCTCGCCCCGGACCCCGCGGCCCCGAACCTCGGCACGCTCGACAGCGACGGCCTGGTCCCGCTCCCCGACGTCCCCGCGCCCCCGCTCTCCAGCATCGCCCGGGTCCCCGCCCCGCCACCCGCCGGCGGCCGGCCCTGCGGCGTTCCGCAGTGCCCCGGCACCATCGGCCTGTCCTACGGCGGCGGCCCGCCGCCCGACCACGGCTTCTGCCCGGAATGCGGCACGCCGTTCTCCTTCCGTCCCCAACTGCGCGTCGGGGACGAGATCGGCGAGGCCAGCACGCAGACCTACCGCGTGCTCGGCTACCTCTCGCCGGGCGGCACCAGCTGGGTGTACCTCGCCGAGGACACCGAGTTGCGGGACCAGCGGGTGGTGCTCAAGGCCCAGATCAACAACCGTGACGCGATCGCCCGGCTGCGCGCCGTCGAGGAGATGCGGTCGCTCGCCTCGCTGCACCACCGCGACGTGGTGAGCGTCATCTCCTCCCGCAAACACCTCGCCCCGGGTGAGGACGAGTCGACCGACTACATCGTGATGGAGTACATCGCCGGCCGCCCGCTGAACCTGCTGATGCGGGAGGGCGCCGAGGAGCTGGAGGAGCTGTTCGGCGAGCCGTTCGCGCTCGACCACGTGGTGACGTACGGCTGCAAGATCCTCGGCGCCCTGGAGTACCTCCACGACCAGGGGCTGCTCTACTGCGACATGAAGCCCGCGAACGTCATCCACTACGGCCGGCAGATCAAGCTGATCGACCTCGGTGCGGTCCGCCGCATGGACGACCGCACCACCCGGCTGTCGTACACCCGCGGATTCGCCCCACCGGCCTCCGAGTTGAGCAGGCGCGGGTTCCACGTCGACAGCGACCTGTTCACGGTCGGCCGCACCCTGAGCGAGCTGTACGGGAAGGCGGTGCCGGCCGCCGGGCTCGCCAAGCGCTCCTTCGAGCGGCTGATCGCCCGTGCCACGCACGCCGATCCGGCCGCCCGCTTCACCTCGGCGGCGCAGATGTCCCGGCAGCTGTGGGAGGTGCTGCGCGAGCATCGCGCGCTGAGCCGGCAGCAGCGGCACCCGGAGCGCTCCACCCGGTTCGAGCCGACCGCGGTGCTCTTCGGCGCGGTCCTCGGCGAGCCCCCGGACACCGGGTACTGGACCGGGCGGCCCGAGCACACCATCGGGGACGCGCCGCAGTTGGGGTTCGAGGCGCCCGGCCCGCAGGAGGTGGCCCGCGCGCTGCCGGTGCCGATCCCCGACCCGGAGGACCGGGCCGTGGTCTTCCTGGGCCGGCTGGGCGCGGCGGTGCCCGAGCGGGTGGCGGACCGGGTACGCACCGATCCGCCGCTGCGGACCGTCGAGGTCGCGCTGTGGCTGTGCCGGGGATTCCTGCGGCGCGGCGACGAGTCGGCGGCCACCCAGGCCGCGGTGTGGCTGGCCGAGGCGGAGCAGCTGATGGGGCGGGACGTCGCCGACTACGACTGGCGACTGGCATGGCACCGCGGCCTGTTGAAGCTGATGGCCGGCGATGTGCGCTCCGCCCAGGGGTACTTCGAAGCGGTCTACGACATCGTCCCCGGGGAGTGGGCGCCCAAGCTCGCGCTCGGCTACTGCGCCGAGTGGCTGCACGACCCGGAGAAGGACGTCCGCGACTACTACCAAGCGGTCTGGGAGCGGGACCGCGCCCAGGGCAGCGCCGCCTTCGGCCTGGTCCGCGGCCTGCTGCGGGACGGCCACCGCACGGAGGCCGTCCGGGTCCTGGACCAGGTCCCCTCCACCTCGCGGCACTACGACACGGCGCGGACGGCGGCGATACGCGTGCTCGCCGGGCGGCTGCCGGGTGCCGACCCCGCCGCGGCCGATCTGCGCGACGCCACCGTGCGCGTGGCCGACCGCCCTCCCGGAGGCGCCAGGGACCGTCTGGTCGCGGAGATACGGGAGCACGAGTACTCCCGCCGCCGTGCGGCCGCACCGCCGTCCGGGGCGGCGAGAGCGCCCGGCCGTGCCCGCGGCCCCGTGACGAGGCTGCGGAACCGGCTCGTCGAGCTGCTGCGTCTCGGCGCGCGCCGGCCGGTACCCCGGCCGCACCGGGCCTGGCTGGAACGGCCGTTCCCGCCGCTGCCGCCCGGCGAACTCTTCGACGGTGCCTCGACCGGGGGCCGGCTGGCGGCGCTGCTGCACGAGTCGCTGCACGACCTGGCCGACCAGGGCCAGGACACGGTGGAGCGCGGCGACCTGCTGGACCGGGCCTACGCGATCCGGCCGGAGAGCAGTTTCTGAGGGCGGCGCGCCGAGGCGGGTACCGGCGGAGCGGTGAAGCGGGGGAGCGAACCGGCGAGCGAACGGTGAGGAGCGGCAGGAAGCAGTGGAGACCCACGGGAACAGGAACGCAGACGGCGGCGGGGGCGCCCCCGGGTTCGGGAACGGGCTGCCGAACCCGCGCAACGGTGTGCCCGGAGGCGGGAGTTCGGTTCCCGGCCGGGCAGCGGGGTCCGGCCCGGGCGACGGTACGGGTGCGCCCGCGCCGACCGCTTCCGCCGGGTCGGCCCCGTCCGCGGGTTCCTCCGCCGCCCCTGTCGCCGCGCACCCGCCCGTCGTCGGGCTCGCGGTCAGCCAGCGGATGTACCTGCCGGCCGGGGGCGGGGCGCAGGACCTGCACGCCATCCTGACCGTACGGGTGGAAGGCGTTTCCGGGATCGAGGGCGCCGACCCCGGCGGGGCCGCACCGGCACCGTCGCTCGCCGAAGTGCTGGTCGTGGACTGCTCCGCCTCCATGAAGGCACCCGAGAAGAAGATTCGTGCCGCCCGGCAGGCCGCCGTGACCGCGCTGAAGGCACTGCCCGACGGCACCCCGTTCGCGGTGGTCAAGGGCACCCACCGGGCCGAGACCGTCTACCCGCCGTCCGGACCGATGCGCCCGGCCTCCGCGCAGACCCGGGCCGAGGCCGAGCGGGCGGTGTACGCCATGATGGCCGGGGGCGGCACCTGTGTCGGCAACTGGCTCAGCCTGGCGGGGGAGTTGCTCGCCGAGCAGGGCGCGCCCATCCCGCACGTCCTGATGCTCACCGACGGCAGGAACGAGCATGACGACCGCAATCCGCTGGCCGGCGTGCTCGACACCTGGCAGGGCCGCTTCGTGTGCGACGCCTGGGGCATCGGCCGGGAGTGGGACGCGCGGCTGCTGGTGAGGGTCACCAGCCGCCTGCACGGGAGCGCCTACGCGGTCCGCGAGGAGTCCGAACTACCCTCGGCATACGACGACTTGATCACCGGGCTGCTTGCCAAGTCGCTGCCCGAGCTGGAGATCAGGGTGCTGATCTCCCCCGGCACCCGGCTGCGCTACCTGCGCCAGATGTTCCCCACCGAGGGGAACCCGCCGCAGACCGAGGACGGCCGGGCGATCGCCTTCACCACCCGGGCCTGGGGCAACGAGGTGCGCAGGTACCAGCTCTGCCTGACCGTGGATCCGGCCGGACGCGAGCTGGGCGAGGACCTCCAGGCGGCGCTCGTCGAGGTGGCGGTGCCCGGCGCTCCCCCCGGCTCCCCCGCCGGTTCGGTTTCCCCCGGCTCCCTCTCGGTGCGGCTGCCCCCGGCCCAGCCGTGCGTGGTGCAGTGGACCGACGACCCGGTGCTGGCGCGTACCGCCAACGAGGAGGTCGACCACTTCGCGAAGCACAGGCAGCTCGGCGACACCGTGGCGCTGGCCGCGGACGCCTTCCGCCTGGGGCGGCGCAACGAGGCGGTCACCTTGCTCGGCGTCGCGGTCTCGCTCGCCCACGAGCTGGGCGCGCAGACCCAACTGGCGGAACTCCAGAGGATCGTGGAGATCCGGGACCCGGCCGCCGGGCACGTGGTGCTGCGCGACGGCGTGCAGCAGATCGACTTCGAGTACCTGATCACCATGTCCACGCACACCACGCAGGGCCCCACGGCGGACGGCCGGCCTGCCGGAGGGGTGACGGTGCAGCCGGTGGCAGGGCTGACCGACTGCCCGAACTGCCACGTCCGGGTCCCCTCGACCGCCAAGTTCTGCCCCAACTGCCGGCACCTCCTCGCGCCCAGAGTCGAGGCGCCATGAGCAGCACCTCGCGCGAGCTGCGGAACCGGTTGTGGCTGCTGGTCGCCCTCGTCCTGGCCGCCACCGTGGCACTGCTGGTCTCCTACGAGGGGGTGCACAAGGGCGCGGTGTCGCTCGGGTCCTCCTCCGCGGCCGGCGTGCGCGATGTGGACACCGCACGGGAGGCACTGGTGAGTGCCCAGCAGAACGCCGTGACGGACGCCGCGTCGGACCGGGCTGGCACCAGCGGTTTCTCCACCAAGATCGCCGTCGCCACCCTGAGTCTCACCCGGGCCGCGTCCGAGAACGTCACCGGGCTGACCGGCCAGCAGCACATCCACACGCTGCAGGGTCTGATCACGTCGTACACCGACTCCGTCAACTACGCCGGGCAGGTCCCCGAGGGTTCCCTCGAGCACGCCTTTCACATGGCTGCCGCGGACAGTATCTTGGGCACGACGGACGCCAAGAAGGCCGAGGCGTCCGATTCGACGGTGATGGGACGGCTGAAGGCGCTCCAGCAGGAGCAGCTGAAGGTGGTGCGCCGCCAGGAGACCTTCGGGTGGCTGCTGCGCGTGGCCTGGAGCCTGACCGTGCTGCTGGTCGTCCTGCTCCTCGCCGCGCTGGCCGAGACGCACTGGTACCTCCGGGACCGGTTCGGCAGCCGATGGAACCGCCAACTCCTCGCGTCCGGAGTCCTGTTGCTGGGCGGGTCGGCGGTCCTGGGCGTCTTCACCTGGCAGACCCACACCGGCCTCTTCCACGCGCGCAGGGCGCTGGATCGCCGGCACGGGTCGAGCCACACGATCAGTCACGCCGGGGCAACGGTCGCCCGGCGGATGGCGGACACCGGCTTCCGCGCCGCGGCGGCCGGTTGGATAGTGGCCGGAGGGGTCATCCTGATGGTGTTGACGGTGTGGGCCCTGGTGCCGCGGATGAACGAGTACCGCCTCAAGGCGTCCCGATGAGGCGGCCAAGCGGCAGGTCGTACGCCGTCATCGGGGTGTGCCTGGCGGTGCTGGCCTTGGCGGGCGTGGTGGTGGTGCGGGCGGTCGGCTCGAACGGCTCGCTGACGTTGCTGGCGAACTGGACCGGAGGCGACGAGACGCTGTTCCGCGAGAACGTCATCAAGCCCTTCGAGGCCAAGGAGCACATCCACGTGCTCTACGAGGGCAGTTCGGCCGAGAGCCAGGTGCTCGCCGCCGACGTCGAGACGGGCACGGCGCCCGACATCGCGGTGCTGCCCGGCCCCGGCGAGCTCGCGACGTACGCGTCGCAAGACCAACTCACCTCGCTGGACGGACTGTTCGAGGCGGGGGATTTCTACCAGCCCTGGGCGGAGGAGGCTCTCGGGCCCGACGGCAAGACCGCCCACCACTACTGGCTGCCGATCAAGACCGACCTGAAGAGCTCGGTGTGGTATCCGAAGGACATGACCGCCGCCCAACGCACCGCGGCGGCGAAGGATCCCGCTTCCTGGTGCGTGGGCATGGTCTCGGGTGCCACCTCCGGCTGGCCGGGCACCGACTGGATCGAGGACATCCTGCTCCAGCAGTCGGGTGACAAGGTCTACCAGGATTGGGCCACTGGCAAGCTCAGCTGGACGGACCAGCGGGTCAAGCGGGCCTGGCAGACCTGGGGTGCGATGGTCGGCGCGGGCCAGGAGCAGTACGTGCGCCGCTCACTGACGACGCCGTACGCGAAGGCGTCCCAGAACTCGAAATGCACCCTGGAGCACCAGTCGTCCTTCATACGTACCGGCGAGAGGTGGTCCGAGACCGCCGGGTCCGCATTCACCCCCTCCAGCACCCTCATCCCCGGCGCGCGCACCGACCAGCAGGAGTGGGAGGTCTCCGCCGACCTCGCCGCGATGCTCCACGACACCTCCCAGGCACGGGCGTTCCTCCGCTACCTGGCCCGGAAGGACGTTCAGGCGAAGTGGGGCCTGGCGCAGTCCGGTTTCTCCGCGGACCGCCAGGTCGAGCCGTCCGTCTATGTCACGGATCCGGTCACCAAGAGCGTCGCCGACACCCTGAGGGCGTCCGGCGTCGAACGCTGCTACGACGCGTCGGACGCGATGCCCGCGGTGATGCGGGACGATTTCCAGCTGGCCGCCACCAATTACCTGGCCGACCCCGCCACGCTGAACCAGCAGTTGGCGACGCTGGACGGGGTCCGCACGAAGCAGGCGAAGACGCTGCACTGGCTCCCTTCGGTCTGCGGCAGCAACTGATCGGACGTCAGATGTTGGCCGCCCGGGTGCCGAGGGACGACAGCAACTGGAGCTTGTCGTACGACTCCGAGCCCGGCGTGGCGGTGTACACCAGCAGCGTCTGGGCCTGCTCCGGGTCGAGCAGGGTCTGGCAGTGCAGTTCGAGCAGGCCCACCTCGGGGTGCAGCATGCGCTTGACGTCGACCCGGCGCACCCCCACCTCGTGGGCGCTCCACAGCGCGGCGAACTCCGGGTGCGGCGCCAGCGCGTCCACGATCTCACCGGCCGGCGAGTCCGGTCCCAGCTCCGTGTACGCCTCGCGCAGGCCGGCGGTGAAGAAGCGGCTGTGCTGCGGGTGGTCCGGCTCCGGGTAGACCAGCCGGGCGGCCGGGTCGGTGAACCAGCGGTACACCATGGAGCGGGCATGGCCGGTGAACCGGGTCTGGTCGCCGACCAGCGCCATCGAGGGAGCCGTCTGCAGCAGGGTCTCGCCGAGCAGCGACATCACCTGCGCCGGGGTGTCCGCGAGCCGGTCCACCACCCGCATCATGCCCGGGCTGACGTGGTCCGAGCGCAGGCCGCGCTGCGGGGTGCCGTGGCCGCCCATCCGGAAGAGGTGGTCGCGCTCGTCGAGCGACAGGTGCAGGCCGCGGGCGATCGCGGCGAGCATCTGCTCCGACGGCTGCGGGCCGCGGGCCTGCTCGATCCGGCCGTAGTAGTCCGCGGACATCCCGCTCAGCGCGGCGACCTCCTCGCGGCGCAGACCCCGGGTCCTGCGCCGCTGCCCGCGCGACAGCCCGACGTCCTCGGGTTGCAGCGCCTCGCGCCTGGTGCGCAGGAAGTCCGCCAGTTGTTCTCGGTCCATGGTGCAAGTCTCCCTCTCCGCGCCCGGCGGCCGCTTCCGGCGCAGCGGCCGCCCGGCCCTCCCGGCGGTGCGGCCGCTACAGCAGGGTGCCGCCGGACGCCTCGACGCGCTGCCCGTTGATCCAGCCGGTGTGCTCCGACAGCAGCGAGGCGACCACGCCGCCGATGTCGTCCGGCTCGCCGACCCGGCCCAGGGCGGTGTCCGCGCCGAGCCGGGCGCGCATCTCCTCGTTGTCGCGCAGGTAGCCACCGCCGAAGTCGGTGGCGATCGGCCCGGGGGCGACGGTGTTCGCGGTGATCCCGCGCTCGCCCAGTTCCATCGCCAGGTAGCGGGTGAAGACCTCGACCGCGCCCTTCATCGAGGCGTACGCCGCCATTCCCGGGCGGGAGAAGCGGGTCAGCCCGGTGGAGGTGTTGAGGATCCGGCCGCCGTCGGCGATCAGCGGCGCGAGCGCCTGGGTGAGGAAGTACACCCCGCGCACGTGCACCGCGAACAGCGCGTCGAAGTCCTCGACGGTGGTCTGCGCGATGGACGCCGCGGCGGCGTGGCCGGCGTTGTTGACGAGGTAGTCGAAGTCCTCGCGCCCCCAGCCCTCCTTCAGCGCCCGCCGCACCTCGTCGACGAAGCCGGGGAAGTCCTCCACCCGGGACGTGTCGAGCTGAAGGGCGCGCGCGGTGCGGCCGAGCGCGGTGATCTCGTCGACGACGTCCTGGGCCTCCTCCGGGTGCGAGCGGTAGGTGATGATCGCGTCGACGCCTTCCGCGGCGAGCCGCAGCACGCTGCTGCGGCCCAGTCCGCGGTTGGCTCCGGTGACCAGGGCGATGCGGTCGCGGGACTCGGTCGGCTGGGTCATGACGGCTCCTCCTGAGCGGGTGGGCGGTGGGCCGTGCGCTGCGTACGGCCGGTGGTCTCCGCCTTCGCCACCAAGACTGCGCGCCTTCGCGGACCGGATGAAGACCCGCTTCAACCAGGGATCCGGAATCCCTGGCTGAGCGGGCGGGCGCGGTGCGGGCGCCGAGCGAGCGCCGGGCCCGGGGCCGGGCGCCCGGCATCCCTGGCCCTACAGCAGCGGCCCCGTCACCGGGAGGACCACCTCGCACGGCACCGGCCGCGGGTGCGCCGGGTCGAGCGCGTTGAGCACGTCCGTCAGCGCGATCGGGTCGTACGCGATCTCCAGGTGGTCACTGGCGTCGAGCCCGCACTGGTCCTGCACGGTGATGTCCGTGACGTTGGACGCCGCGGGCAGCAGCGCATTGGTGTACGGCGTGACCACCTCGTCGCCGGTCGTGGTGATCACGGTGTAGGTCACGCCGGGGACGGTCTCGCCGCCGCTGTTCAGCGAGGCGAGGAAGTCCGAGCCGAGTTCCTGCTCGACGCAGGCCGGGCAGGCCGGGCCGACCAGGAACTGGTTGGCCGGCTCCAGCAGGCCGAGCTGGTCGGCGAACGAGGTCAGGCCGTCCAGCGTGGTGCCGTTGTTGCTGGGGGACAGCGCGATCAGCTTGTCGGTCTTCGCGGCGCCGCCGAGGTACTTCAGGTAGTACCGGGGCATCATGCCGCCCTGGGAGTGCCCGACCAGGTCGACCTTGCCCGCGCCCGTCGCAGCCAGCACCTGGTCGACGAACGCGCTCAGCCGGGCGGCGCCGTCCTCGGCCGGGCCGGTGCCCTGGATCGCGGCGGACGCCGACGAGCCGCCGTAGTCGAACGCGAAGACGCAGTAGCCGTTGTCCGCCAGCAGCGGGGAGGCGCCGCCCCAGTTGTCGTTCATGTTCTCGAAGGTGCCGTGCACCAGCACCACGGGATACGGGTGCGCGGCGCTCGGCCGGCAGGACCAGTTGTTCGCGCCGGTGGGGGCCTTGTTCGGGGTCAGGAAGCCGGCCACGAATCCGGTGCTGAAGTGGTAGTTCACCGGCAGCGCGAGCGAGGGTGACGCGGCGGTTGTCGCGGCGGAGGAATCGCCGGGGGCGGCGGCGGGGGAGGCGAAGGAGCCCTGGGCGCCGGCCAGGGTCAGGCCGAGCGCGGCGGCGGCCGTCGCGCAGACGCGCAGAAGGGTGCGTTTCATGGGGCGGTACCGTCCCTTGTTCGGGGAATGGGAATTCCGGGAGTGCGGCGATCGGCGATGCTAGGAAGGGTCGTTGTGCCGGTCAATGACCCCGCCGGGCCGCTGCGGAAAACGCGTGCGGAGATGCCAGGAACCGGTGCGCGGGCAATGCGGAACGGTCATCGGCGGTAGTGGAACCGCCGTCCGTGTCACGCCTGTTGACTCACCGGTAACATCGCCGCATACTCCCCTGTGGGCCACCCGCGTCGGCCGGATCGGCCGCCCCGGGCGCGGCCGGGACTGCGCCCCGGCCCGACGGAGGTGACCGGTGGACGGACCGTGGACGCGTTTTCCGCCGCGATTCGCCATGGAGGTCGGAAAGGAGCGTTCCTCGCTGGCCGCCGAGATCATCGGCGAGATACGGCGGCAGGTGCCGGAATTCGCCCGACCGCTCGCCGGGAATTTCGGCGCCGGAATCCAGCAGGGTGTGGAGAGCGCCCTGGAGGAATTCGCCGACCTGCTGGAGGCGGGCACCGGCGAGGGCCCTTTCAGCGAGGAACGGCTGCGGGTGCACCGCGCCCTGGGCCGCGGCGAGTTGGCCGAGGGCCGCAGCCTCGACGCGCTGCAGGCCGCCTACCGGGTCGGCGGCCGGGTCGCCTGGCGCCGTTACGCCCGGGTGGCGCGCCGCGCGGGACTCGGGGCGGATCGGATGGTCGTCCTGGCCGAGGCGATCTTCGCCTACCTCGACGAACTCGCGTCCGCCGCCGTGCGCGGCTACGCCGAGGCGAGGGCCGACGAGGCCGGTACCCTCGGCCGGCGCCGCCACCGGCTGCTCGACCTGCTGGCCGGCGGTGCCCCGGCAGGCGCGGTCCGCGAGGCGGCCGCCGCCGCGGACTGGCCGATCCCGGCCGCGGTGGCGTGCGTGGCGCTCGGGCCGCCCCTGGCCGGGGCGCCGCCGGGCCGGGCCCGGCTGCCCGACCTGGTGCTCGCCGACGCCGACGGCGCCGAACCGTACCTGCTGGTGCCCGAGCCCGCGCTCTACCTGCGCGACGGGCAGGTGCAGCGGGTGCTGCACGAGCGGACCGCGGTGATCGGGCCGACCGTCGGGATCGGGCTGTCCGCGGACTCGCTGCGTTGGGCCCGGGCGATCCTGGCGTGCCTGCCGGACGGGCAGCGCGGCGGCCCCGTCGACTGCGACCGCTGCCTGCCGGAGCTGATGCTGCTCGGCGACCCGGCGCTGGTCCGGCTGATCGCCGAGCGGCGGCTGCGCCCGCTGTCCGCGCTCACCCCCAAACGCGGTGAGCGGCTCGCCGAGACCCTGCTGGCCTGGCTCCAGACCAACCGCGGCAGCGCGCCCGATGTGGCCGCGCGGCTGGGCATCCACCCGCAGACCGCCCGCCGCCGGCTGCACCAGGTCCAGCACCTCTTCGGTCCCGCCCTGGCGGACCCCGACGCCCGCTTCGAGCTCGAAGTCGCCCTGCGCGGCCGGGTGCTGGCCTTCCGGCCGCTGACCGGCCGCTGAACGGGCCCGGTGCGGGCCCGTTCAGGCGGTCAGCCGAACAGCTGGCCGGACCAGTCCTGGCCGGCGGCCAGGCCGGGCGGCGTGACGAAGACGCCGCTGCCGATGTGCTGGATGTACTCGTTGAGCAGGTCGTGCCGGCCGAGGATGCGCTGGAGGGTGACGAACTGGTCCGGGCTCTTCATGAACGCGATGAAGAACAGCCCGCCCAGCAGGTCCCCGGTCTCCGGGTCGATCCCGTCGGTGTAGGAGTAGCCGCGCCGCAGGATGCGCAGCCCGTTGTTGTTCTCGTGCGCGGCCAGCCGGATGTGCGCGCCGGTCGGGATGACGTACTCCCCGCCGCTCTTGGCGTGGAAGTCGGGGGCATCGAACTCGGTCTTCCCGGTCAGCGGCGCCCCGGTGGACTTGAAGCGGCCGAACACGTCCTGCTGGTCGCCCAGCCGGTCCCGGTCCCACTGCTCGAGCCGCATCTGGATCTTCCGGCTGACCAGGTACGAGCCGCCGCGCGCCCAGCGCTGCGGCTCCTCCTCGCCGATCCAGACGTGCTGCCCCATCAGGGCCGCGTCGGTCCCGTCGATGTTGCGGGTGCCGTCCTTGAAGCCCATCAGGTTGCGCGGGGTGGCCTGTTGCGGCGTGGTGGAGGAGGTGCGGCCGAAGCCGAGCTCCATCCAGCGCGGCACCAGCGTGCCGAACGCGAGCCGGCGCAGGTTGCGTACCGCGTGGAAGGCCACCTGCGGGTCGTCCGCGCACGCCTGCACGCACAGGTCGCCGCCGGAGTTGTCCGGGTCCAGGTTGTCCTTCGGCAGGTGCGGGAGCACCTTGAGCGCGGAGGGACGGCGCCCGGCCAGGCCGAAGCGGCCGTCGAAGAGCGACGGGCCGTACCCGATGGTGATCGTGAGATTGCCGGGCGCCAGGCCGACCGCCTCGCCGGTGTCGTCCGGCGGGGTGTTGAGGTCGCCGGCGTCCCCGGGAACCTGCTTGCCGAGCGCCATGGCCTCGGCGGCGGCCGTCCACGTCTTCAGCAGCTCCGCCAGGTCGTCCTTCGTCGTCCCCGGCGTGACGTCGAAGGTGGCGAAGCACAGCCGGTCCTGCGACGGGGTGGCGATACCGGCCTGGTGGCTGTCGCGGAAGGCCACGATCTGGGCCTTCGCGGTGCCGCCGGACCCGCTGCCGCCCGCGTCGGACGAGCCGCCGCGGGCCAGCACGGTGCCGCCCACGCCGACCGCGGCCCCGGCCACCGCGGCGCCGGCACCGACCGCGCCCAGCAGCCGTCGCCTGCTCACGGCGGCGGCCTGCTCGGGCCGCCGCTCCTCGGGTCCTGGCGTGATGTCCGGTGCGTCCGGGGTGTTGTCAGTCACTGGTCAGGAGATCTTTCCGGCGATCTGGGAGACGGACTCCGCGTAGGCGTCCACGGTCTGGGACAGCGTACGCCGCTGGGCGTCGGTGACCTTGCTGTAGTCCACGTAGCCGCTGTCCTCGTAGCCGGGCGTGGCCGCGTACTTCTTCAGGGCCGCCGCGGTGGCCTGGTAGCGCTGGGTGAGCTGGGCCGCCAGCGCCGGGTCCTTCTGCTTCAGCGTCGGCATCAGCACGTCGACCGCCTCGTTGGCTCCGGCCAGGTTGCCGTCGAAGTCGAGCAGGTCGATGTGCGAGTACCGCTCCTCCTCGCCGGTGATCTTCGAGGACTGGATCTCGTTGACCAGGTCGGTGGCGCCGTTGGCGATCACCGCGGGCTGGTACTCGACGGTGGGCACCTGGTCGTTGAGGCTCTTGACGTCCGCGTTGAGCTGGTCGGCGAGCTTGCTCATGCCGGCCAGCGACTTCTGCTGCCAGATCGCCTGCTCGATGCGGTGGAAGCCGGTGAAGTCCGCCGGGGTGGCGGCGTCGTCGGCGCGCCCGTCGATCCGGCCGTCCAGGTCGCCCCAGATCTCCGCGGTCGGCTCGATCCGCTCGTAGTGCACGCGGGCCTTGCCGTAGAGGGTCTTCGCCTCGTCGAGCTTGCCGGCCTTGACCGCGGCGGTGAAGGTGGCGGTGGTGGTGACGAGCTGCTTGACCTCGCCGTCGATCCAGGTGCCGTACTGCTGGGTGGCGGCGACCAGTTGCGGGTCGTCCTTCCACGTCTTCCTGGTGGCGCCGGTGACGGTGAAGGCGGAGCGGTTGGTGTCCGCGCCCGGGCAGTAGACCGAGTACGTGCCCTTGTCCAGGTTGAGGGTGAAGTCACCGGACAGGCCCGGGGTCAGGTTCTCCTTCTCGCCGAGCATCTTGCCGCTGTCCTGCAGCTCGGCCTCGGTGACCTTGGCCGAGTTCTTGTTGGAGACGGTGAACTTCACCGTGCCGGCCGGCGCCTTGGCGGGGCTGGGCGCGCAGCCCTTGTCGGTGACGGTGATCGTGACCTTCGACGTCTTGGCGCCCGCCGCCTTCGCCTTGTCGCCGGCGGAACCGCTGCTGTCTCCCTTGTCGCCGCCGCAGGCGGAGAGCAGCAGGCCCGCCGCGATCACGGTCGCGGCACAGGCCAGTACACGGCGGTGGGTGGCACGGGGATTCACGGGGGCTCCTTGGAGGATGCCGCGCGGGGCACGGCGAAGGACGGGAGGGTGGCGCGGTGTTCTTCGCGGCGAGGCGGGTCGCACGCGGTGGTACGGGGTGCACGGGTACGGGCCGGCGGGGGCCCGTACGGCGTGCGGCGGGTCAGCCGGCGTTCACGGGCTCGGCCGAGCGCTGCTTGGCGGGGGAGTTCTTGCGGCGGGCCGGCCACAGCACGACCGCGAGCATGGGGATCGTGTAGACCAGCCAGCCGGTGATCATCGCCCAGCTCGGGAAGGGCTGGATGCCGAGGACGCCGGTGACCACCGAGGAGGTCGGGGTGCCCGGGTGGACCAGCCAGGACAGGTCGAGCGCCTGGTTGTTCCGGTCGATCCAGCCGCCTTCGTACGCGGTCATGATCGCGGTGGAGACCAGTCCGGCGGCGACCAGGATCAGCACGATGCCGGTGATCCGGAAGAAGCGGGAGAGGTTGATCCGCACGCCGCCGCGATAGATGCCGTAGCCGACGACGGCCGCGACCAGGACGCCCAGGACGGCGCCGGTGCCCCCGTACCAGGGGTTGTTGCTCTCGTTGAAGGTGGCGAGCAGGAACACCGACGTCTCGAACCCCTCGCGCAGCACCGCGAGGAAGGCCATCATCACCAGCGCCGACGCCGAGCCCTCGGACAGCGCGCGACCGGCCGCGCCCTCCAGGTCCTTGCGCAGGTCCCGGGAGTGGCGGCGCATCCACAGCACCATGTAGCTGACCATCACGACGGCGATCACGCCGACCACCGTCTCCAACTGCTCCTGCTGGCGGGTCGGCAGGTCGCTGGAGAAGACCTGCAGGGCCACGGCGACCGCGACGCAGATCGCCACCGCGATGCCCACGCCCAGCCACACCTTCTTCAGGGCGTCGCGCCTGCCCTGCTGACCGAGGAAGGAGGCGATGATGCCCACGATGAGGGCCGCTTCGAGACCTTCGCGGAGTCCGATCACGAACGTGGGGAGCATGAGGTTCCTTGTCGGTGCCGGCGGGCGTGGCGCGGAGCTGTGGAAAGCTGTGGACAGGTTAAGGAGAGGCTGTCCTAGCTTAGGTCACCCTAATTACTACGGACCCGGCCGGGTACCCGTCAAGGCGTGTGTACCCGCAATCTCCAACAAACCGGGCCCGATGTGGGGCGGGTCACCCGGTGCGGGCCGGTTGTCCGTGATCGCCCGGACCTGTCCCGGGCGCGGCTCCGCGAGGGCGCGGCGCCCCCACGCCGCGGCGGAGTTTCCGGGCAAAGCCACGGCAAGCGGAGAGGGAGGGTTCCCTCCCGACACAGCGGTCCCCTAGTGTCCCTTCCGCCATGGACTTCTGCTACGCGTGTCGACGTCATCTCAACGGCGCCTACTCGTGCCCCGGATGCGGCACGCCGGCCGATCGGCTCGGGCTGCCCGCAGCGTCCGAAACCGGCCAACTCCCGCCGGTCACCGACCACCCGGACGACGCCGGCGGCGAGCTGCCGTACGGCGAGGGGCCGGCCGGCGGCGGGCGGGCCGCGCGCCGGCTCGCGGAGCGCGGGCGGGCTACCCGGCGGGCCCGGCAGGGCAGGCACCGGGCCACGGTCTACGGGATCGGCGCGATCGCGGTGGTCGGCGCCGCGGCGATGCTCTCCGTCGCCGCGCTGTCCGGCGGCTCCGCCGGTGGCGGCTCCCCGTCCACCCCGCTCGACCACAACCCGCCCGCGCCCACCTCCGGCGACACCTCACCCGAGGCGACCGGCCCCGAGCAGCCCTCGTCCGGCGACGGCGGGCACTCCAGCGCCTCGTCGACCGACTCGCCCGGCGGGTCGCACTCCGCGTCGCCGACGACGTCGGGCTCCCCGCACACCTCGGCGCCCACGGTCCACCACACCACCAGCTCGAAGCCGCCGACGCACACCCCCTCCAGCACGCCGAGCACCAGCCGGCCGCCGACGGGCAGCCCGTCGCCGTCGGCGACGTGCCAGAAGGTCCTCTGGTGGTGCGGGTAGTCCGTGAGACGATCGGACGCATGACGGAACTTCCCGCGCGCGCCCGCCGGGAGGAGATGCGGCCCTCCGACCGCGACCGGGAACAGGTCGCGGAGGCGCTGCGCGAGGCCGCCGCCGAGGGGCGGATCGACTTCGCGGAACTCGACGAGCGGATCAGCGCGGCCTACGGCGCGAAGCGCTACGGCCAACTGGACGTCCTCACCCGGGACCTGCCCGCGGGCGGCGGCCCGCGGCCACCCGCCGGGCGCGCGGGGCCGGGATCCCGGCTGGCGGTCGCGGTGTTCGGCGGCTTCGCCCGCAGGGGAACCTGGGCGGTGCCGCGTTCGATGACGGCGCTGTGCCTGTGGGGCGGCGGGGTGATCGACCTCAGCGAGGCGCGGTTCACCGGGCCCGAGACCCGGATCCGGGTGTTCGCGATGTGGGGCCGCGCGAAGATCGTGGTCCCCCAGGACGCCGAGGTGTATGTCCACGGGATGGGCCTGCTGGGCCTGTTCGGGCGCAGGGCGAGCGGCCCGGGGGTGCCGGGCGCGCCGCGGATCAGGGTCGAGGGCCTCGCGCTGTGGGGCGCGGTGACCACGAGGCGGGCGGGCTAGCGTCTGTCCTGTCCGGCGATCACCGTCGCGACGGGCCGCTGCGGCGGGATCAGGGTGCGAAGTACCAGCAGTACAGGTCGAGGTGCTTCTCCGCACGACTGCCGGCCAGGGCCGACACGCGTTCGACGAGGTCCACCGCGTGGTCCGGTGGGATCTCGTCGTCCGGTTCGGAGGCGGCCTCGGCCCACGCGAGAGCCGCAGCTCGGAGCCGGTCTTCTCCCGCAGTGGCCAGAGCCGTGCACAGTTGCTCCGGGACGGCGAACACGGTGAATCCGTCGTTGGCCATGGGCACCACGGCTCGGGGTGTGCTCACGGCGCCCGTCAGCCGAGCTTCCCAGCTCCGAACCGCGTCATCCGGGTAGATGTCGTCGCACGGCACGGCCGGGAAGTCGTGATCCCTGCCGGGGCCCACCCGCCGAGCGGACGCATCGTTGCTCGCAAGGAAGAACTCGCCTACGCGCACCATCCGCAGATCCTCGCATCCGTCCGTGATCGGCCGGAAGGGCACCGCGCCTCGGGGCCGTCCTGTGACTCGGCTACGGGACCATGCGGGCGAGCAGGTCCCTCAGCATGCCGCGCTCCTCCTCCGACAGCGCCGCCAGCGGCTCGCGGGCGAACTCCAGGGAGTCCCGCAGCCGTTCGGCCGTGACGCTGCCCTCCTCCGTGGCCGCCGCGAGCTTGACCCGGCGGTCGGCCGGATCGGTGCGGCGCTCGGCGAGGCCCTGGGCCTCCAGCCGGTCCACGATGCCGGTGATGTTGGACGGCTCGCACTTCAGCCGCTCGGCGATCCGGCGCATCGGCAGCGGGCCGGGCGCCAGCAGGGCGAGCACCCGGGCCTGGGCGCCGGTCAGGTGGTGCACGGCCGCGGCGGCGTCGTACTCCTGGTGGTAGCGCGCCACGACCGTGCCGAAGAGGTCGACCACCTCGGCGGTCAGCGGGTCCATGCGGCGGGTCATGCGCCGAGGCTACCGGTTTCCTTGACAAGCTGAAACATCAAGCACATGGTTGATTAGGCAAGGAAACATTCCGGCCGCAGAGGTGCGACGTTCCGCAGGAGGAACCCTTCATGCCCATCCAGCCGATAGACGTCCTGTACACGGCCACGGCCACCGCGGAGAACGGCCGCGACGGCCGGGTCGCCAGCGACGACGGCAAGCTCGACGTCGTGGTGAACCCGCCCAAGGAGATGGGTGGGAACGGTGCGGGGACGAACCCGGAGCAGCTGTTCGCGGCCGGGTTCAGCGCGTGCTTCCAGAGCGCCCTCGGTGTGGTGGCGCGCCGGGAGAAGGTCGACATCACGGGGTCGCGGGTGACCGCGAAGGTGGGCATCGGCAGGAACGGCGAGGGCGGCTTCGGCCTCACTGTCGAGCTGGCCGTGTCGATCCCGGGCGTGGACGAGGCCGCCGCGCGGGGGCTGGTCGAGAAGGCCCACCAGGTGTGCCCGTACTCCAACGCGACGCGCGGGAACATCGAGGTGCGCCTCACCGTGATCTGACCGCGGGCCAGTCCGCCGCCCGCCCGCCGTCCCGCTCTTGCCGTCCGCCTCCTGTCTCCCCGGCGGCGGGACGGTGATACTGGGCCGGTTGCGGCGGAGCCGGCGGAGGGACGCGGGGATGGCGGATCAGGTCGAGCAGGCGGTCGCGGAGGCGCTGGGGAAGCTCGGGTTGGAGGGGAAGGCGGGGCTGCTGGCCGGCGCGGACATGTGGGCGCTGGCCGCGGTGCCGGGGATCGGCCTGGGCGAACTGGTGATGTCCGACGGCCCGATCGGGGTGCGCGGGCGGCGCTGGACGTCCGTCGACCCGTCGGTGGCCCTGCCGAGCCCGACCGCGCTGGCGGCGTCGTGGGACCCGGAGCTGGCCCGGCGGGTGGGGCGGCTGCTGGCACGGGAGGCCCGGCGCAAGGGCGTGCACGTGCTGCTCGCCCCCACCGTGAACCTGCACCGGAGCCCGCTGGGCGGGCGGCACTTCGAGGCGTACAGCGAGGACCCGTACCTGACCGCGGAGATCGGGACGGCGTACGTGCGGGGCGTGCAGGACGGCGGCGTCGGGGTCACGGTGAAGCACTTCGTGGCCAACGACGCGGAGACCCAGCGGTTCACCGTGGACAACCTGGTCGGGCAGCGCGCCCTGCGCGAGCTGTACCTGGCGCCGTTCGAGGCCATCGTGCGCGACGCGCGGCCGTGGGGGGTGATGGCGGCGTACAACGCGGTGAACGGCGCGACCATGACCGAGCACCGGGAGCTGCTGCGCGGCGTGCTGCGGGAGGAGTGGGGCTTCGACGGGGTGGTGGTCTCCGACTGGCTCGCGGCGCGCTCCACGGTGGGCGCGATCACCGGTGGGCTGGACCTCGCGATGCCGGGGCCGCGCACGGTCTACGGCGAGGCCCTGGTCGCGGCGGTACGGGCCGGCGAGGTGGACGAGGGACTGGTCGACGAGGCGGCCCGGCGGGTGCTGCGGCTGGCGGCCCGGGCCGGGGTGCTGGCGGGTGCTGCGGCGCCGGACGGTTCCGCGGCGCGGGCGGACGCCACCGAGGAGACGGCGGCGGACACGGCGGCGGACACGGCCGCGGACGGCGCGGCACTGGCACGTGAGGTCGCCGTGCGCGGCTGCGTGCTGCTGCGCAACGAGCCGCGCGACGGCCGCCCGGTGCTGCCGCTCGACCCGCGCGGCGGCGGGATCGCCCTGATCGGTGCGGCGGCGCGCGACGCCCGGGTGCTCGGCGGCGGTTCGGCGCAGGTCTTCCCCGACCACGTCGTCTCGCCGCTGGACGGGTTGCGCGCCGCGCTGCCCCGGCAGGAACCGCTGGTGTACGCGCAGGGCGCCGACCCCAGCGAGGAACTGGGCGCCGCCGGGGGCGGGTTCGCGCTGCACGCGGTGGCCCTGGGCGAGCAGGACCGGGAGTTGGGCGCCGAGCCGTTGCCCAGCGGGCAGGTGCAGTGGCTGGGCGACCTGCCCGACGGCGTGGTCTACGGCGACCTGCGCGCGGTCGAGGTGCGGGGCGAGTTCGTGCCATCGGTGGCGGGCGCGCACCGGTTCGGCACGCGCGGCACCGGCGGGTTCCGGCTGGAGGTCGACGGGCGGGTGCTGTTCGACGGGGTCCAGGCCGACGCGCACGAGGACCCGTTCGAGGCGTTCTTCGGGCAGCCGGTGGAGCGCGGCGTGGTGGAACTGGCCGTGGAGCAACCGGTTGGGGTGTGCCTGCGCTACGAGCTGCCGCCGGAGCTGGCCGAACTCCCCATCCAGGCGGTCGGGTTCGCGCTGCTGCACGGCGAACCGGAGCGGGACCCGGAGGAGTTGCTGGCGGAGGCGGTGGCGGCGGCCGCCGCGGCGACGAGCGCGGTGGTGGTGGTCGGCACGACCGAGCGGGTCGAGTCCGAGGGGTTCGACCGAGCGGACCTGCTGCTGCCGGGTCGGCAGGACGAACTGGTGGCCCGCGTGGCCGCGGTCAACCCGCGCACCGTGGTGGTGGTGAACGCCGGTGCCCCGGTGGAGATGCCGTGGCGCGAGGATGTGGCCGCGGTGCTGCTCGCGTGGTTCCCCGGACAGGAGGCCGGGGCTGCGCTGGCCGACGTCCTGCTGGGCGCCCAGGAGCCGGGCGGCCGGCTGCCCACCACCTGGCCGGCCCGGCTGGCCGACGCCCCCGTCACCCGGGTCACCCCGCAGGACGGCGAACTGCCCTACGACGAGGGCCTGTCCGTTGGCTACCGGGCCTGGGCGGCCCGGACCGGACCCGCCCCGGCCTACCCCTTCGGGCACGGACTGGGCTACACCGACTGGGAGTACACCGCGCTGGAGGTGCTGCCCTCCCGCGTGGCGGGGTCGCCGGCGAGCGTCCGGGTCGCCGTGCGCAACACCGGGGACCGGGCCGGCCGCGAGGTCGTCCAGGTCTATCTGACCCCGCCCGGCGGCGATCGCCGGCTTGCCGGGTTCGCGACGGTGGTCGCCCAGGCCGGGGGGAGCGCCGAGGCCGTGCTGGACCTGCCCGCGCGGGCCGTCGAGTTCTGGGACGAGGCAGCGGGCGGATGGCGCCCGGAGCCGGGTCCCTTCACCCTCGACGCGGCCCGCTCCGCCGCCGCGCCCCTCCTGACCGCGACCTTCTCCCGCTGACCCCGCTGACCCGGCTGACCTGCCCGCCCGTTGCCCCTACCCGCTACCCGCTACCCGGTCGCCGTGGCGGGCCGGGTCGCCACGGCCGCCATGATCCTCGCCAGTTGGGACTGCCCCTGCTCGTTGGGGTGGAACCAGTCCCAGTCGCTGAGGTCGCCGGTGCCGAAGGGGTAGGCGAACACCGCTCCGTCGTCGTACCGGCAGCGCTGGTAGGTCGCGCAGACCTGGCCGAGCACCGTGTTGTACGCCTGCACGCGGGCGCGCACCGCGCTGCGCCGCTGGGTGGCGGCCGGGCTGTCGGACGTCGGGTCGTCCAGCATGGTCGGGCACAGGCCGAGCTTCCACACCTGGCGGCCCAGCGGGTTGGTCCTCCCCACCGACCACAGCCGGCGCAGGTCGGGGATGCTCGCCACCAGTACCTGGGTGGTGGGCAGCGTGCGGTGCAGGTAGGACAGCGTGCTGTCGAAGGAGGCGCGGAACCGGGCCACCGACGTCATCGTGCCGGTGTCGGCGGCACACGCGTCGTTCGCCCCGATCAGCACGGTGACCATCGAGGGGTGGTGCGCGGCCGCGGCGCGCGCCTGCGCGGGCAGGTCGGCGACGTGGGCACCGGACTGGGCCAGGTTCCAGCTGCCGGACGCGCTCAGCCGGACGCTGAGACTGTCGACCCGCTGCCGCCCGCCGGTCGCCCACGACACGTCCGGGCAGTCCGACAGCGGGTGGCAGGCGTCGAAGCCGCGGGTGATGGAGTCGCCGATCGCGGCGATCGTGCCGGGGTGGACGTTCCACGGCCGGGCCGGCGCGGCCTTGCGCGGGGTGCCTCGGGAGGGGGCGGCGGAACCGGATTGCGATGTGTGTGCGGTGGGCGTCCGCCGGCCGCCGTCCGGTGCGCCGCCACCGGCCGAGCATCCGCCCAGCAGAACGGCCGTCACAGCGAGTGCGAGTGCGTGTCGCGACAGCTTCCGCATCCGGTGCTCCCCTCCGACGAGTGGGTGACATCTGCCGCCGGCCCGACGGTACGCCACTCCCCGGAAGACGCCGCACGGTAGCTTTTTCCCTGACAGGCGAAGCGAACTGACGGGAGGTCGGCGGCCGGCAGGCGAGGGTGACGAAAGTTGTCCTGATTCAGGTCAATAGTGCAGAATGTCTCACGTTGCCCCGGGTTCTACCAGTTCGAGGGTGAGGCCGCTGGGGAAGGCGAACCTCGTCCCACACTGGAGGTACCGGTGACGACACGTGGTGTTCTGTACGTGCACGCCGCACCGCGCGCGTTGTGCCCACATGTGGAGTGGGCCGTCGCGGGCGTCCTCGGCGTGCGTGTGAATCTCGACTGGGTCCGGCAGCCCGCCGCCCCGGGGACCTGGCGTGCCGAGTTCTCCTGGCAGGGGGAGCCCGGCACCGCCTCGAAGCTGGCGTCCGCGCTGCGCGGATGGCAGTTGCTGCGCTTCGAGGTGACCGCCGAACCGTGCGCGAGCGCGGAGGGGGAGCGCTACAGCGCGACCCCCGAACTCGGCATCTTCCACGCCGTCATCGGCATGCACGGCGACATCCTCATCCCCGAGGACCGGCTGCGCGCCGCGATGCAGCGCGCCCGCACGGGCGAGGCCGATCTGGAGGACGAGCTCTCCCGGCTGCTCGGCAAGCCGTGGGACGACGAGTTGGAGCCGTTCCGCTACGCGGGCGAGGGCGCACCCGTCCGCTGGCTGCACCAGGTGGTCTGACCGCCGCACGCCGCCATGCCGCCGGCGCCGCGGGGCAATAGCCTGCCGGCATGGCATCGCAGAAACTCATCGTCGCAGTCCTGGGCACCGGCATCATGGGCGCCGGTATGGCCCGCAACCTCGCCGCCGCCGGACACGAGGTCCGCGCGTGGAACCGTACGATCGCCCGGGCCCGGCCGCTCGCCGAGGCGGGGATCCAGGTCGCCGCCGATCCGGCCGAAGCCGTGCGGGGCGCCGACGTGGTGCTCACCATGCTGCTGGACGGCCCCGCGGTCCGCGACGTGATGCAGAGCGCCGGATCCGCCCTGAAGCAGGGGGCGGTGTGGATGCAGAGCAGCACGGTCGGGCCGGACGCGCAGCGCGAACTGGCCGACGTCGCCGCCGCGTACGGCCTGCTCTTCCTCGACGCGCCCGTGCTGGGCACCCGCGGGCCCGCCGAGAGCGGGCAACTCACCGTGCTGGGCGCGGGTCCCCGCTCCGCGAAGGCGCTGGCCGGTCCGGTCTTCGAGGCGATCGGGCGCAATGTGGTCTGGGTGAGCGACGACGGGACGCAGGGCGCGGCGAGCGCGCTCAAGCTCGTGGTCAACAGCTGGGTGCTGGCGCTCACCGGCGCCACGGCCGAGGTGCTGGCCCTCGCGCGGGGCCTCGGCGTCGACCCCGACCTGTTCTTCGCTGCGATCGACGGCGGCGCGATGGACGTGCCCTACGTGCGGATGAAGTCCGCGGCGATCCGGTCCGGCGACTTCTCGCCGTCCTTCACGGTGGAGGGCGCGATGAAGGATCTCCGGCTGATCGTCGCCGCGGGAGAGGGGGGAGGCGTCCGCCTCGACATCGCGTCGGCGGGGGTGGAGCGCTTCCGGCGGGCTGCTGCGCAGGGCCACGGGGGCGACGACATGGCGGCCACGTACTTCGCGAGCTTCCCGGAGGAGTAGGCCCGCCCGCGCAGTTCCCCGCGCCCCGTGGCGGTGACCCTCTTTTCACGGAGGGAGCCGCACGAACAGGGGCGCGGGGAACTGCTCCGCCAGAGCTTCGCCTGGGAGGTACCCCCACAAGCCACCCATGGACCGCAAGGTCCGGCAACCACGGGGCCGGGCAGCCCGGGCGGACCGCTTTACGCGGGGAGCGTACGCAGCGCGAGGACCACGTTGTGCCCGCCGAACCCGAACGAGTCGTTGAGCGCCGCGATGGTGCCGGCAGGCAACGCGCGGGCCTCCCCGCGCACCACATCCGCGTCCATCTCCGGATCCGGGTTCACCAGGTTGATCGTGGGCGGCGCGAGCCGGTTGTGGAGGGCGAGCACGGTCGCCACCGTCTCGATCCCCCCGGCGCCGCCGAGCAGGTGCCCCGTCATCGACTTGGTCGCGGAGATCGCCATGTGGTTGACGTCGTCCCCGAACACCTGGCGCAGCGCCTTGAGTTCGGTGATGTCGCCCGCCGGGGTGGAGGTGGCGTGCGCGTTGACGTGCACGATCTCGGCCGGCTTGATGTCGGTGTTCTCCATCAGGTGCTGGAGCGCCGAGGCGATCCCCCGTCCGGACGGCTCCGGCTGGGTGATGTGGTGCGCGTCGGAGGAGATGCCCTGGCCGACCGCCTCGCAGTACGCCCGCGCACCGCGTGCGGCGGCGTGCTCCGCGGACTCCAGGACCACCACACCGGCGCCCTCGCCGAGCACGAAGCCGTTGCGGCCCGCGTCGTACGGCCGGGAGGCGCCCTCGGGGTCGTCGTTGTTCTTGGACATCGCCATCATGTTGCCGAAGGCGACGATGGGCAGCGGGTGGATGGCCGCCTCGGTGCCGCCGGCGACGACCACGTCGGCGCGGCCGGTGCGGATCATCTCGATCGCGTAGCCGATGGCCTCCGCGCCGGAGGCGCAGGCGCTGACCGGGGTGTGCACGCCCGCACGGGCGTTGACGTCGATGCCGACGTTCGCCGCGGGGCTGTTGGGCATCAGCATCGGCACGGTGTGCGGGGACACCTTGCGCACGCCCTGGTTCTTCAGGACGTCGTACTGGTCGAGCAGCGTGGTGACACCGCCGATGCCGGAGGCGATCACCGTGCCCAGCCGCTCCGGGTCGATCGCGGGGTCCTCGCCGGCCTTCGCGGTGAACCCGGCGTCCGCCCATGCCTCGCGCGCCGCGATCAGCGCGAACTGCGCGCTGCGGTCGAGCTTGCGGGCCAGCGGGCGGGGCAGGACCTCACCGGGCTCGACGGCGATCGTCGCGCCGATGCGTACCGGCAGTTCGGCCGCCCACTCCTGCGGAAGCGTCCGGACGCCGGAACGGCCGGCCAGCAGCGCGTCCCAGGTCGACGCGCTGTCGCCACCCAGCGGTGTGGTTGCTCCGATACCGGTGACGACCACGGTGTGATTGGTCGGGCTCACAGGAATTGTCTCTCCACGTCTAGAAGGGCGGGCGACAGGCGCGTCGTCCGGGTGTTCACAGGTCCGCGCGGGACCCGTCGCGGGTGGTAAGGCCGCCGTCAGACCGGCTCAGGCCTGGGCCTTGAGGATGTAGTCGACCGCGTCGCCGACCGTCTTGAGGTTCTTGACGTCGTCGTCCGGGATCTTCACGCTGAACTGCTCCTCGGCAGCCACGACGACCTCGACCATCGACAGCGAGTCGACGTCCAGGTCGTCGGTGAAGGACTTGTCGAGCTGGACGTCCTCGGTGGGGATGCCGGCGATCTCGTTCACGATGTCGGCGAGACCCGCGACGATCTCTTCCTTGGTGGCCATGTGTACGGCGCTCCTTGATGTTTCGCTGTCGATGCGGCGTGCGGGACTGCGGCGCCGCGAGGTGTGACTAGGGGAGAGTAACGACCGTGGCCGCGTAGACCAGCCCCGCCCCGAAACCGATGATCAGTGCGGTGTCGCCGCTCTTGGCCGCGCCGGAGGCGAGCAGCCGCTCCATCGCCAGCGGAATGGACGCGGCCGAGGTGTTCCCGGTGGTCTCGACGTCGCGTGCGACCGCGACGTGCTCGGGCAGCTTGAGCGCCTTGATCATCGAGTCGATGATCCGCATGTTGGCCTGGTGCGGGATGAACGCGTCCAGGTCGGCCGAGGTGATCCCGGCGGCGTCCAGCGCCTCCTGGGCCACCCGTGCCATCTCGTACACCGCCCAGCGGAAGACCGCCTGGCCCTCCTGCGTGATCGCCGGGAACTTGACCTCGCCCTTCGAGTCCACCGGGAGCTGCGAGACGTCGCCGCTCCGGAACTCGTCCCAGGCCACGGTCTGCGTGATCGTCTGCGACTTGTCGCCTTCCGAGCCCCAGACCGTCGGGCCTATGGCGGCTTCCTTCGACGGGCCGAGCACCACGGCGCCCGCGCCGTCGCCGAAGAGGAACGCGGTCGCCCGGTCCTCCTTGTCGGTGAGGTCGCTCAGCCGCTCCACGCCGATCACCAGGACATGGCCGGCCGTGCCGTCGGTGATCATGCCCTTGCCGAGGGTCAGGCCGTAGGTGAAGCCCGCGCAGCCGGCCGAGATGTCGAACGCGGCCGGCTTGCCCGCGCCGATCCGGTGCGCGATCTCGGTGGCGACCGCCGGGGTCTGCTTGAAGTGCGAGACGGTCGCGACCACGACCGCGTCGATGTCGGAGGCGTCGATGCCCGCGTCGGCGATCGCCTTGCCGGCCGCCTCGATCGACATCTCGGCGACGGTCTCCTCCGGACCGGCCCAGTGCCGGGACGCGATCCCGGAGCGCGACCTGATCCACTCGTCGCTGGAGTCGATGTGCTCGAGGATGACCTCGTTGGGGACCACCCGGACCGGGCGGTAGCCGCCCACACCGACGATCCGCGCGTGCGGGGCACCCTTGCTGGGGTTGATCTTCGCTGTCATCGCTGCGGGTGCTCCTCTGTCGCGTCCTGCGGGATGGAGTCTTCCGGTCGGGCGGCCGGCGTCGCGCCCGCCGCCTCGGCGGCCAGCTCGCGGGCTGCCGCCAGGTGCTCCGGTGTCTTCAGCGCCAGCGTGCGGACCCCGGACAGCGCCCGCTTGGCCAGCCCGACCAGCGTGCCGCCCGGCGCCACCTCGATGATCGCGGTGACCCCGAGCTGCCGGAACGTTTCCATGCACAGGTCCCAGCGCACCGGATGCGAGACCTGGGCGACGAGCCTGCGCACGACCTCGGCGCCCTCGTTCACCGTCTGCCCGTCCGCGTTCGAGACATACGGCAAGGACGGGTCCGCGACGGTCAGGGTCTGCGCGAGCGCCTCCAGCGTGGCCACGGCGGGGGCCATGTGCGTGGTGTGGAAGGCACCGGCCACGCTCAGCGGGCGCACCCGGGAGCCCTGCGGGGCGTCGGCGGCGAGCGCGGCGAGCTGGTCCTTGGTGCCGGCCGCCACGATCTGGCCGGCGCCGTTGATGTTCGCCGGGCTGAGGCCGAGACCGTTGAGGTGGGCGACCACCGTGTCCTGGTCACCGCCGAGCAGCGCGGACATGCCGGTCTCGGTGATCGCGGCCGCGTCGGCCATCGCCCGGCCGCGGGCGGCCACGAAGGTCAGCGCGTCCTGTTCGGAGAGCACACCGGCCAGCACCGCGGCGGTGATCTCGCCGACGCTGTGCCCGGCGACCGCGTCGGGCCGTCCGGTGCCGCCGTTGCCGAACAGGCCGAGCTCACCGGCCGACAGCAGGCCGGCCGCGACCAGCAGCGGCTGTGCGACCTTGGTGTCGCGGATCTCGTCCGCGTCCGCCTTGGTGCCGTAGTGGACCAGGTCGAGGCCGACCACCTCGGACCAGCCGGCAAGGCGGTCGGCGGCGCCGGGCAGTTCGAGCCAGGGAGTCAGGAAGCCGGGCGTCTGGGCGCCTTGGCCGGGAGCGACGAGTACGAGCACGTTCACACTCTCTCTCGCGAGCGGGTATCACCGCCCGTGGGGACAAGGACGAAGAACTGTCAGCCGATTTGTGGGTGTCCAACAAAGGTGTCAGCGCGGCCGGTCGCCGTTCGAGAGTCGTCCCAGGATCAGCGCGATGCGCAGGGTGAACGCCGAACGTACGTCGGAGGGTGACCAACCGGTGACATCGGTCACACGTCGCAGCCGGTAGCGCACGGTATTGGGGTGCACGAACAACATCCGTGCGGCACCTTCGAGCGAGGATGCCTGCTCCAGGTAGACACTCAGAGTCTCCAGTAGCGCAGAGCCCGCCTCTTCCAGCGGCCTGTAGATCTCCTCCACCAGTTGACTCCGAGCATAGCGGTCGCCCGCCATCGCACGCTCAGGTAGCAGATCGTCCGTGAGTACCGGGCGTGGCGCGTCCGGCCAGGCCCGGCACGCCTTCAATCCGGCCGCCGCCGCCTGCGCGGACCGGGTCGCCGACAGCAGGTCGCCGACGACCGGGCCGGCCACCACCGGACCCGGGGCGAACGGCCCGATCAGCGCCTTCGCCACCCGGATCGGATCGTCGTCGCCGCCGGCGATCACCACCAGCCGCTCGCCGAGCACCCCGGTGAGCACCTGGAGTTTCGCGTGCCGGGAGGCCCGCCGGATCGCCTCCACGGTCAACTCGCTGTCGCCGTTGGGCGCGGTCCCGAGCACCACCACGATCTTGTCCGGCGAGTTCCAACCGAGCGCCGCGGCCCGCGACAGCACGCCCTCGTCCGCCTCGCCGGACAGCACCGCGTTGACCACCAGCGACTCCAGCCGGGCGTCCCACGCGCCGCGCGCCTCGGCGGCCTGCGCGTAGACCTGGGCGGTGGCGAACGCGATCTCCCGGGCGTAGACCAGCAGCGCCTCGCGCAGCACGCCCTCGTCGCCCGGCGCCGCGACCTCGTCGATCGCCGACTCCATGACCTCGATGGTGGTGCGCACCATCTCGACGGTCTGGCGCAGCGAGATCGCCCGGGTCAACTCGCGCGGTGCGGTGCCGAACACGTCGGTGCTGATCGCCTGCGGCGCCTCGGGGTGGCGGAACCACTCGGTGAACGCGGCGATACCCGCCTGCGCGACCAGCCCGATCCAGCTGCGGTTCTCCGGGGGCATCGCCCGGTACCACGGAAGTTGCTCGTCCATCCGCGCGATGGCGTGCGCGGCCAGCCGTCCGGCCGACTTCTCCAGCCGCCGCAGGGTCGCGGCATGGTCGCCGCGGGGCGGCTCCGCGGACGGGTGCGGCGGTCGCCGGTTCTGCGGGTTCTGCGGGTCCTGCGCGGGATGGGGCACGGTCCAAGCCTGCCTTATGGGCCCGGCCGCGCGCGGAGCGGGTTGTCCGTTTCCGCTATCCGTACGCGGGTTCGGCGGACATCAGCCACACCAGGTACTCGGCGTCGGCGGCCGCTTCCGCCTGCCGGGCGGGGGAGTTGGCGGCGCGCAGGGCGTCGCCCGGGCCCAGCCGGGCGTCGCCGACGCGGACGGTGCCGCGCAGCACGTGCAGGTAGAGGAAGGGGGCGCCGGGCAGCGGCACCGTGCCGCGGGCCAGGTACAGCACCGCGTGCGGCTGGCGCAGCGGCAGCGGGGCGTCCGGCGCGGCGGACGCCAGCAGGTGCAGGCCCGGTCCGGACGGTGCGGCGCCGGTCGCCACGGTGTGCGCGGGCGGGCCGCCGGCCGGTTCCGGATGCAGCCACATCTGGAGGAAACGGGCGGGTCCGGCGCCGGGGTTGCGCTCGACATGGCGGACACCGCCGCCCGCGCTGAGCAGTTGGGCGTCGCCCGCGCGCAGCCGGGTCGCGGTGCCGTCGGCGTCGCGGTGCTCCAGCTCGCCCTCGATCACCCAGCTGACGATCTCGGTGTCGCGGTGGGCGTGCTCGGTGAAGCCCGCGCCGGGCGCGAGCCGTTCCTCGTTGCACGCCAGCAGCAGCCCGAACCGTACGTTCGCCGGGTCGTAGAAGCCCGCGAAGGAGAACGCGTGCAGCGTCTCGACCCCGGCCGGCGGGTCGCCGCCGGGGTAGCGGTGCTCCGCGCGCCACACCGTGTCCCCGACGGTCATCCGGCCGCCCGCAGTTCGGCGAGGACCGCGTCGGTCAGCCGCGGCCACAGCGGCAGCGCCCAGTCGCCGAAGGCGCGGTCGGTCAGCGTCACGCAGGCCGCGCCCGCGGCCGGGTCGACCCACAGGAAGGTGCCGGACTGGCCGAAGTGGCCGAAGGTCGCGGGGGAGGAGCCCGCGCCGGTCCAGTGCGGCGACTTCGTGCCGCGGATCTCGAAGCCCAGGCCCCAGTCGTTCGGGTCCTGCCGGCCGTACCCGGGCAGGACGCCCTTCAGGCCCGGGAACGCCACGGAGGTCGCGGTCGCGACGGTGGAGGGGTGCAGCAGCCGCGGCGCCTGCAACTCCGCGGCGAACCGCAGCAGGTCCCCGACGGTGGAGACGCCGCCGTACGCGGGCGAGCCGTCCAGCGCGGTGTCCGCCATGCCCAGCGGCTCCAGCAGTGCCTGGCGGGCGTACTCCGCGAACGGCATCCCGGCCGCCTTCTCCAGCGTCTCGCCGAGCAGTTCGAAGCCGGCGTTGGAGTAGATCCGGCGGGTGCCGGGCGCGGCCATCGGCCTGGGCGCGTCGAAGGCGAGGCCCGAGGCGTGGGCGAGCAGATGGCGTACGGTCGAGCCGGCCGGGCCCGCCGGGTCGTCCAGCTCGAACACCCCCTCCTCCCAGGCCACCAGCACCACGTAGGCCGCGAGCGGCTTGGTCACCGATGCCAGGGGGTACCTCCGGTGGAGGGCGCCGTGGGTTCCGGCCACGGTGCCGTCCGCCCGGACCACGCCCGCGGAGGCGTTGGGCACCGGCCATTCAGCGATCGTCGCGAGGCTCTCCATGGGGCCGACCCTACGGGGTGCCCCGTCCTGTCGGTCGAGGGACCACCTGTCGGTGGCCGGTTGCTCGCGCAGTTCTCCCCCAGCCTGGAGGCTGGGTGCCCCCACGCGTCCCTGGTCGATTGCCCTGTTTCCGCGAAAAGAGCCGCAGCCACCCACGGGCGCGGGTTGGCCTTCTTTCCGCGGAAGGAGCCGCACATACCCAGGGGCGCGTGGGGGCACCACCCAGCCGCCAGGCTGGGGGAGAACTGCGCGACAAGCCACCCACGGGCCGCAAGGTCCGGGTGCTTCCTCAGCCGGGCAACCCGGGCGGTCCCGCTTGCTTCGAGCGCACTCGAAGGTCTTAGCGTGGGGGCATGACGGTCGCGCAGGTGGCGAAGAGCAAGCCCAGCAACACAGTGAATTGCGCCGACAGCGAGACGCATCTGCGTCCCGACGGCCAGGACCAGTACACGATCAGCGAGGTCGCGGACTTCACCGGCCTGAGCGCCCACACGTTGCGCTGGTACGAGCGGATCGGGCTGATGCCGCACGTGGACCGCTCGCACACCGGCCAGCGCCGGTTCAGCAACAAGGACCTGGACTGGCTCGCGTTCGTCGGGAAGCTGCGGCTGACCGGGATGCCGGTCGCGGACATGGTGACGTACGCGGAACTGGTGCGCGCGGGCGACCAGACGTTCGCCGCGCGGCAGGCGCTGCTGGAGTCGACCCGGGTGGACGTGGTGAACAGGATCGCCGAACTCCAGGACACCCTGACGGTGCTGGACCACAAGATCAGTACGTACGCATGCGCCCACCGGGCGCCGGAGAGGACAGCGTGATGAACGGCGGGGAAAAGGCCGGCGCGGGGCGGCTGGGCACGGAGCGGCTGGGCACCGACGGACCCGTGGTGGGAATCCAGGGCCTCGGCTGCATGGGCATGAGCGAGTTCTACGGTGACACCGACGAGGCCGCCGCCCGCGCCACCCTGGAGGCCGCGCTCGAACGCGGCGTGACCCTCTTCGACACCGCGGACATCTACGGCAACGGCGCCAACGAGGAGTTCCTGGCGCCTTTCGTCCACGCGCACCGGGACGAGATCACCCTGGCCACGAAGTTCGGGATCGTCCGCAAGCCGGAGGACCCGTCGTACCGGGCCGTCGGCAACGACCCGGCGTACATCGCGAAGTCGATCGACGCGAGCCTGAAGCGGCTGGGCACCGACGTGATCGACCTGTACTACATGCACCGCCGGGACCCGGGGGTGCCGCTCGCCGAGTCGGTGGGCGCGATGGCCGACCTCGTGGCCGCGGGCAAGGTCCGCCACCTGGGCCTGTCGGAGGTGACCGGGGCGGAGCTGCGCGAGGCGCACGCGGTGCACCCGATCGCGGCCGTCCAGTCGGAGTGGTCCCTGTTCAGCCGGGACGTGGAGCTGTCCGTGGCCGGCGCCGCCGCCGACCTCGGGGTGGCCGTCGTGCCGTACTCGCCGCTCGGCCGCGGCTTCCTGACCGGGTTGTTCCAGGACGCCGGCAGCGACCTGTCCGAGGGCGACTTCCGCCGCCACCAGCCGCGCTTCACCGGCGCCAACGCGCAGCACAACGCGGACCTGCTCGCCCCGGTGCGCGAGGCGGCGGCGGCGCACGGCGCGACGCTCGGCCAGATCGCGCTGGCCTGGGTGCACCAGCGCGCCGACGTGCACGGCGTCGCGGTCGTGCCGATCCCCGGCACCCGGAAGGCGACGCGGGTCCTCGAGAACACCGCGGCCGCCGGGATCACCCTGACCGACGCCGAGTTGGCGTCGCTGGAGCCGATCGCCGCGAACGTGGCCGGGGACCGCTACCCCGACATGAGCGGCACCTCCGCGGCCCGGGAGTAGCCGGGAGCCGGCGGCCGGCGAGCGGGGTGAGGCGGCGCACCGCCCGGGTCAGGGTCTGACCCGGGCGGTGCGGATCGCGGCGAGCACCGCCGCGGCGAAGGGCAGGGACTCGTGCACCGATCCGTAGCCGAGGCCGAAGATCACGCTGGCCGGGTCCTGGTCGGCGGGCGGCAGCGGGGTGACCGGTTCGCGCAGCAGCAGCCGCAGGTGCCCGTTGACCCGTTCGGGTGAGTGCCAGTCGACGCCGGCGAGGTCCTCGACCGGGAACGTCCGGTCGCCGGAGTTCCATTTGGCGGTGGACGCGCCGGTGCGGAACCAGTGGAAGCCCACCGCGCGGCCGTCGAAGGTGGCCTTCGCGTCGTAGGCCTTGAAGGAGCGGGGTACCGCCGGTGCCGGGACGAGGAAGCGGCCGGCCGGTTTCGCGGTGACCTCGGCGCTGCGGATCGCGTCGCGCAGCAGGTCGCGGAAGGTCTCGGCGTCCGCGCGGCTCTGCTCGGGCAGCACCAGCCGGTAGGGGTCGGCGCTCTCCCGCAGCTGGCCGTCGGCGGCCTCGATCAGCGGGTCGGAGCCGGGCCGGGGCGCCGCGCGCAGGATCAGCGAGCCGGGGCGGCCGTCGGCGAGCTCGACGTCCTCGAGCGCCTCGTACGGCACGCGCCGCTCACCGAGCGCCTGGAGCAGCCGCGAGCCGCGCAGGCCCCTGCTGTACCGGATCACCACGGCGTCGGGTTCGCAGTCCCATACGGCGTTGTTCCCGGCCAGCACTTCACCCATAAGGCTCAGCTTATGGGTGGTTCGGCCGACTGCGCCCCTTACCCGCTACGCGCGTCATCGAAAGGACGGCGGCTTTTCGGGGCGGTCGGCGGCTCAGACAAGACCGCTGGTGCAGGTGTGTCCCGTGGGACAGATGACCGCTGAATAGTCGCCGAGAGCGATGTCCGCGAAATTGGCGAGACTGGTCGTCCCGGGTACGAAATAGCCCGCGTGGCCGTCGGCGCCGGCGGCGCTGACCACCCGGGCGCCGAAGCCGCCGGAAATCGGATCGGGGCCGTGGCCGAGCCCGGCGAACTCCACGTGCGGCACGTCGGCGATCCAGTCCCCGGCGTCCCGGGCGGCCCAGACGTGCGCGGTGGTGCGCAGGTCGGCGACGTCGTCGGCGCGCATCCCCGGGCTGCCCATGACGGCGATGTCCCGCACCCGGCCGGGCGGCAGGTGCGGGGCGGCCAGCCCGCACAGCACGGACCCGTACGAGTGACAGAACAGCGCGACGTCGCGGCGGCGGGGCAGCGAGGCGAGCAGGGACTCCAGCCGCAGCGCGCCGCGGGCGGCCAGGGTGCCGGTGGACGCCTCCAGGCCGAGCCCGTGCGGCGTGTCGTAGTCCGCCCAGGCGATCACCGCGGTGCGGGCCCCCGGCCGGGCCGCCAGCTCCGCCCCGTACAGCGCGCGGGCCATGCCGTCGGTCACGGAGTACGCCTTGGCGTCGTCGCGCTCGAAGCTGGACAGGTCGGTGCCGACGCCCGGGACCACCACGGCGATCCGGGTCGCGGTGCGCAGGTCGCCGAGGACCTCCGCGACGCGGCCGTCACCGGTCGGGTCGTAGGCGAGGATCTGCCGGTCGCCGGAGAGCAGGGACGTGTCCAGGTCGGCGAGGTCGGTCGCGTCGGCGTGGCCGGCCGCGGTGAGCTGGTCGCTGCGCTCGCGGGCGAGGTCGGAGGTCCGCTGGCGGGTCAGCGCGAACCGGTTGGCCCGGTAGCGCAGCGCCGGGTCCACGCCGTCGAGGTTCCCCACCACCAGGGGGTAGCGCCGGACCAGGCCGAGCCGCTGGGGGGCGGTCAGCGCGGCGAAGAAGCGCGTGACGGTGGCGGGGGCCGCGCCCGGGTCGGGCAGCCGGCGGTCGCCCACGCTGCCGCGGGCCCAGGCGGCGAGGGCGGCGGCCATGGCGTCCTTCGCCGCGTGCGGCCGCAGCGCCGCCGTCCAGCCCGTGGTGGCCAGCAGCACGAAGGCGACGGCCAGGGCCAGCAGCGGACGTACGACGGCCGGACGGGGCCGGCGGGCCGGGGCGCGGGCGGGAGCCGGTGCCGCGGCCGGACTGCGGTGCGCGGGCACGGTGCCGACCGCCCGGCGGGGGCGCGGCGGGCCTGCGGGGCGGGCGCCGGGTAACGCGCGGTCCGGACGGGCGGGGGACGGGACGGGACGTGCGGAAAGCGGAATCACGCGCTCCTGCCCGGTCGGTCCGTCCAGGGTCCCGAATTCCCGGGGCGGAGAGGCGGCTGACCTCGCGTCAGATGGGGATGCCCGGGATACTACGGCACGGCACGGGCCGGTCGGCCCGTGCCGTGCCGTGGGTGCCGCGCGGCACCACCGTCCTGGCTACGCGTCGCCGCCCGCCGCGCCCGGGTGGGCCGCGGAGGCGTCCAGCAGCTGGTAGCGGTCCACCGCCTGCTTGAGCGCGGAGCGGTCCACCTTGCCCTCGGCGGCCAGCTCGGTGAGCACCGCCAGCACCACCGACTCCGCGTCGATGTGGAAGAAGCGGCGGGCCGCACCTCGGGTGTCGGCGAAGCCGAAGCCGTCCGCACCCAGCGACGTGTACCGACCCGGCACCCAGCGGGCGATCTGGTCCGGCACCGAGCGCATCCAGTCCGACACGGCCACGAACGGGCCCTGCGCGCCGGACAGCTTGCGGGTCACCCACGGCACCCGCTGCTCCTCCTCGGGGTGCAGCAGGTTGTGCTCCTCGACCGCGACGGCCTCGCGGCGCAGCTCGTTCCACGAGGTGGCCGACCAGACGTCGGCGCGGACGTTCCACTGCTCGGCGAGGATGCGCTGCGCCTCCAGCGCCCAGGGCACCGCGACGCCCGAGGCGAGGATCTGCGCCGGGATCTCGCCGGCGGTGCCCGGCCGGAACCGGTGCACGCCCTTGAGGATGCCCTCGACGTCGGCGTCGGCCGGCTCGGCCGGATGCTGGATCGGCTCGTTGTAGACGGTGAGGTAGTAGAAGACGTCCTCGCCCGGCTTGCCGTCCGCGGTCTCGCCGTACATCCGGCGCAGGCCGTCCTTGACGATGTGCGCGATCTCGAAGCCGTACGCGGGGTCGTAGGCGACGCAGGCCGGGTTGGTCGAGGCCAGCAGCTGGGAGTGGCCGTCGGCGTGCTGGAGGCCCTCGCCGGTCAGCGTGGTCCGGCCGGCCGTCGCGCCGAGCACGAAGCCGCGGGCGAGCTGGTCGGCCATCTGCCAGAACTGGTCGCCGGTGCGCTGGAAGCCGAACATCGAGTAGAAGACGTAGACCGGGATCATCGGCTCGCCGTGGGTGGCGTACGCCGAGCCCGCGGCGATCAGCGACGCGGTGCAGCCGGCCTCGGAGATGCCGTCGTGCAGCATCTGGCCGGTCGGCGACTCCTTGTAGGCGAGCAGCAGCTCGCGGTCGACCGACTCGTACTGCTGGCCGAGCGGGTTGTAGATCTTCGCGCTCGGGAAGAACGCGTCCATGCCGAAGGTGCGGTACTCGTCGGGGGCGATCAGCACGAACCGCTTGCCGATCTCCTTGTCCCGCATCAGGTCCTTCAGCACCCGCACGAACGCCATGGTGGTGGCGATCGACTGCTGTCCGGAGCCCTTCTTCGCGGCCGCGTACGCCTTGTCGTCGGGCAGCGGCAGCGGCTTGGCGCGGACGATCCGGGTCGGCACGTAGCCACCGCACGCCTTGCGGTGGTCGTGCATGTACTGGATCTCCTCGGAGTTCCGGCCCGGGTGGTAGTACGGCGGGTAGCCCTCGTCGAGCTGCTTGTCGGTGATCGGCAGGTGCAGCCGGTCCCGGAAGCGCTTCAGGTCGTCGACGGTGAGCTTCTTCATCTGGTGGGTCGCGTTGCGGCCCTCGAAGTTCGGCCCCAGCGTCCAGCCCTTGATGGTCTGGGCGAGGATGACGGTCGGCTGGCCCTTGTGGTGCATGGCCGCGGTGTAGGCGGCGAAGACCTTGCGGTGGTCGTGGCCGCCGCGGCCCAGGTGCAGGATCTGCTCGTCGGTGAGGTCCTCGACCATCTTGCGCAGCCGCTGGTCGTCGCCGAAGAAGTGCTCGCGGATGTACGCGCCGGTCTCGGTGGCGTAGGTCTGGAACTGGCCGTCCGGCGTGATGTTCATCTTGTTGACCAGCAGGCCGTCGCGGTCCTGGGCCAGCAGCGGGTCCCAGGAGCGGTCCCAGACCAGCTTGATGACGTTCCAGCCGGCGCCGCGGAACTGCGACTCCAGCTCCTGGATGATCTTGCCGTTGCCGCGGACCGGGCCGTCGAGCCGTTGCAGGTTGCAGTTGACGACGAAGGTCAGGTTGTCCAGGCCCTCGCGGGCGGCGATGGACAGCTGGCCCAGCGACTCCGGCTCGTCCATCTCGCCGTCGCCGAGGAACGCCCAGACGTGCGACTTGGAGGTGTCGGCGATACCGCGCGCCTCCATGTAGCGGTTCATCCGGGCCTGGTAGATCGCGGACAGCGGGCCCAGGCCCATGGAGACGGTCGGGAACTCCCAGAAGTCCGGCATCAGCCGCGGGTGCGGGTAGCTGGACAGGCCGTTCGGCGCCTTCGACTTCTCCTGGCGGAACGCGTCGAGCTGCGCCTCGCTGAGCCGGTCGAGCAGGAACGCGCGGGCGTAGATGCCGGGCGAGGCGTGGCCCTGGAAGAAGACCTGGTCACCGCCGAGGCCGTCGTCCTTGCCGCGGAAGAAGTGGTTGAAGCCCACGTCGTACAGCGACGCCGAGGAGGCGAAGGTCGCGATGTGGCCGCCGACGCCGATGTCGGGCCGCTGCGCACGCGAGACCATCACCGCAGCGTTCCACCGGGTCGCGTTGAGGATCTTGCGCTCGATCTCCTCGTTGCCCGGGAAGAACGGCTCGTCCTTGGTGGCGATGGTGTTGACGTAGTCGCTGCTGCGCATCTCGGGGACCGCGACACGCTTCTCGCGGGCCCGCTCGATGAGGCGGAGCATCAGGTAGCGGGCGCGTTCCCGGCCCCGCTCGTCGATGGCCGCATCGAGCGAGTCGAGCCATTCCGCCGTCTCCTCGGGATCGAAATCCGGGACCTGGCTGGGAAGGCCGCCAATGATGATCGGGTTGCGATCTGATCCGGAAGCCACGCTGTTCCTTCGCTCGCTAGGACTGCTACGGGATGTTCGGGACGTGAGGCAGGGGGCCGCCGACGCGGCTCGCGCCGCGTCCATCGTGTACCGCAGCCGTTCGATACGTCATCTCTACCGGGCGGTAACCCCTGGTGGGCGGCCAAACCTGAACTCTACGCCCACTCGGACGTACGACCGACTCGCGGTGCCAACACTCTGCAAAACCGGCAACTCCGGCACATGCGCGTGATCTGCGTCACCATAGGGGGTGTGGGTGGCGGCGGTGGAGCCGGGGAACTTGCCATGAAGACGGTCGAATCGTCACCGTTTCGGCGGTCTCGTACCGCGGGTACTTGCGCGATCCGCCCCGCCCGTGTGGACTACCGCCAATAAGCTCGCACCGCCGCGGGCACATACAGGACCATGAAGACCCGCACGAATTCTGTGCCCATGACAGGAGGCAAAGCGTGAGCGCGACCGCGGACCACGCGGAGGAGCGGACCAACCCGGCGAGCCGGCTTGGTTTCGAGCCCGGACAGGTGGTCCAGGAGCTCGGGTACGACGAGGATTGCGACCAGGAGCTCCGTGAGGGGATCGAGGAGCTCACGGGTGAGGAGCTCGCCGACGAGGAGTACGACGACGTGCCCGACGCCGTCCTGCTGTGGTTCCGCGAGGACGACGGCGACCTCACCGACGCGCTCGTCGACGCCACGTCGACGATCGACCCCGGCGCCCCGATCTGGCTCATGACCCCTAAGACCGGGCGTGACGGGCACGTGGAGCCGAGCGAGATCGGTGAGGCCGCGCAGACCGCCGGCCTGGCCCAGACCAGCAGCGTCAACGCCGCGAAGGACTGGACGGGCAGCCGTCTGGTGACCCCGAAGGCGGCCAAGGCCGGCAAGCGCTGAGGGTCACTTTTCGCCGATCGGTTCGCCGCGGGGGTCCGGTAGTAGGGCGCCCGCGCCCCGGGGTGGGCTGAGCGCGCAGTTCCCCGCGCCCCTGGCATGCGCACCTTTTCCGCGGCGCGCAACCATCACAGGGGGCGCGGGGAACTGCGCGAGAAGCGAGTGCTGCCCGCGGGCGGGCGGCGCTCCGCAACCACGATGGCGGAGCCGTTCATGCCGATCCACGCGGGCGACCCCGCTCCCGATGTCCGGTTGAAGGACCAGCACGGCCGCAGCGTCGACCTGGCGGACCTCCGGGGCCGCAAGAACGTCGTGCTGATGTTCTTCCCGTTCGCCTTCACCAGCGTGTGCACCGGTGAGCTGCAGGCCGTGCAGGGCGAGTTGCCCTCCCTGCAGAGCGAGCACACGCAGGTGCTCGCGGTGTCGTGCGACTCGATGCACGCGCTGCGCGCCTTCTCCGACGCCGAGCGTCTGGACTTCCCGCTGCTGAGCGACTTCTGGCCGCATGGAACGGTTTCCCGTGCCTACGGCGTCTTCGCCGAGGACAAGGGCTGCGCGCTGCGCGGCACCTTCGTCATCGACCGGCAGGGCGTCGTGCGGTGGACCGTGGTGAACGGCCTGCCGGACGCGCGTGACCTTCACGAGTACGCAAAGGCGCTCGCAGCGCTGTAGTAACCGGGAACGGGTCACTAAGCTCTGGACGTTGATCCAGCAAGGCAGTACACAACGACCCATACCGCAGCAACGGGCGGGGAAACCGACAGGAGGACTCGTGGGAGTCAGCCTCAGCAAGGGTGGCAACGTCTCGCTGACCAAGGAGGCGCCGAACCTCACGGCGGTCGTCGTCGGTCTGGGCTGGGACGCCCGCACCACCACCGGCAGCGACTTCGACCTCGACGCGAGCGCGCTGCTCACCGACGAGCAGGGCAAGGTCCTTTCCGACCAGCACTTCGTCTTCTTCAACAACCTGAAGAGCCCGGACGGGTCGGTCGAGCACACCGGCGACAACCTCACCGGTGAGGGCGAGGGCGACGACGAGGTGATCAACGTCAGCCTCGCCACGGTGCCGGCCAACGTGGCGAAGATCGTCTTCCCGGTCTCCATCTACGACGCGGAGCCGCGCCAGCAGAGCTTCGGCCAGGTGCGCAACGCCTATATCCGCGTGGTCAACGCCGCCGACGGCGCCGAGCTCGCGCGGTACGACCTGACCGAGGACGCCTCCACCGAGACCGCCATGGTCTTCGGCGAGCTGTACCGGCACGGCGCCGAGTGGAAGTTCCGCGCCATAGGCCAGGGATACGCCTCGGGACTGCGCGGCATCGCCCAGGACTTCGGCGTCAACGTCTAGGGCGCCACCGGCTGCCCACCATCACGCAGAGGGGGAAAGGACCACGATGGGCGTCACGCTCGCCAAGGGGGGCAACGTCTCCCTGTCCAAGGCCGCACCGAATCTCACCCAGGTGCAGATCGGTCTCGGCTGGAGGGCCCGCTCGACCACCGGTGCCGACTTCGACCTGGACGCCAGCGCGCTGCTGTGCTCCGGCGGCCGGGTGCTGGGGGACGAGTACTTCGTCTTCTACAACAACCTCAAGAGCCCGGACGGCTCGGTCGAGCACACCGGCGACGACCTGACCGGCGGCAGCGGCGGTGACGACGAGACGATCCTGGTCGACCTGTCCAAGGTGCCGGCCAACGTCGAGAAGGTCGTCTTCCCCGTCTCGATCTACGACGCCGACGCCCGGGTGCAGACGTTCGGCCAGGTCAGCGACGCGTACATCCGCGTGCTCAACCAGTCCGACGGCGTCGAGCTGGCGCGGTACGACCTGACCGAGGACGCCTCCACGGAGACCGCCATGATCTTCGGCGAGCTGTACCGGTACGGCGGCGAGTGGAAGTTCCGTGCAGTCGGACAGGGGTACGCCTCGGGACTGCGCGGCATCGCCCTAGACTTCGGGGTCAACGTTTCGTAAAGCCGCGTACCGCGCGGGGGACCCTTGTCTCAAGGGATTCACAAGGGATTGGGTGGGAAGCACGTGCTCCTCAGAACTTTCGGCTGGTCGTTCGGCATCACTGCCGCCGGCCTGGCCCTGGCCGGCATTCTCTGGGGAGGCAAGGGCCTCGCCATCGTCGCGATCCTGTCCATCCTCGAGATCTCCCTGTCGTTCGACAACGCCGTCATCAACGCGGGCATCCTCCGCAAGCTGAACGCGTTCTGGCAGAAGATCTTCCTGACCGTGGGCGTGCTGATCGCGGTCTTCGGCATGCGACTGGTCTTCCCGATCATCATCGTGGCCGTCACCGCGAAGCTCAGCCCGTGGGAAGCGGTCCGGATCGCGGTCAACGACCACGACCGCTACGAGACCCTGGTGACCAACGCGCACCCGGCGATCGCCGCCTTCGGTGGCATGTTCCTGCTGATGATCTTCCTCGACTTCATCTTCGAGGAGCGGGAGATCACCTGGCTGTCCTGGCTGGAGAAGCCGCTGGCCAAGCTCGGCAAGCTGGACATGCTGTCCGTGGCGGTGGCCATGGTCGCCCTGGTCATCGCGGGCACCACGGTGGCGGACTCCGTGCCGCTGCACGGCGGCCACGGCACCGTCGACAAGGCGGAGACGGTGCTGCTGGCCGGCGTCGCCGGTCTGATCACGTACCTGGTGGTCGGCGGTATCTCGTCCTTCTTCGAGGAGCGTCTCGAAGAGGACGAGGACGATGCCGACGACGGTGCCGACGGCGAGGAGGGCGGCGAGCGCAAGGTCGAGGAGCCCGCGCTCGGCGCCAAGGTCCCGGCGGCCGCCAGCGGGGCCACCGCGGCCCAGGTGGTGGGTCTGGCCGGCAAGGCCGCGTTCTTCATGTTCCTGTACCTGGAAGTGATCGACGCGTCGTTCTCCTTCGACGGCGTCATCGGTGCCTTCGCGATCAGCAACGACATCTTCGAGATCGCCCTGGGTCTGGGCATCGGCGCGATGTACATCCGGTCGCTCACCGTCTACCTGGTCCGCAAGGGCACCCTGGACGACTACGTCTACCTGGAGCACGGCGCGCACTACGCGATCGGCGCGCTGGCGGTCATCCTGCTCGTCACGATCAAGTACGACGTCAGCGAGGTCGTCACCGGCCTCGTCGGCGTTGTCCTGATCGCGGCCTCCTACTGGTCGTCGGTGGTACGCAACCGCCGTCTCGGGGAAGAATCCGAGCAGGCGGACGACGACAAGGCGGAAGTCACGTCCGGGGTGTGACCCCGGACGCGTTCCTGCCGCTGCCCCCGCCGTCCGGCGGGGGCAGCGGCGTGTCGGAGCGACGTCCGGTGCAGGCAGTGAGCGGCAGTGAGCGACAGGGGAGGACGTACAGCGATGGCCTGGTGGCGGTTCCTGCGGCCCAGCGGCCCGGAGCAGTTCGACGTGATGAACGCGCACAGCGTGGAACTCACCAAGCGGCACCCGGAGTTGTCGCTGACGAAACACGGCGCCGCGGTCGGCAACATGCGGGTCAACCTGTCCTGGCAGATGCGGCCGTCCGACTCCGGGGACTGGGTGACCGACCGGGGCAGCTTCCTGCGCCGCCAGATCGACGTGTTCAAGCCACGTGTGGTCCAGGCGGCCGGCCCGGCGATGGTCAACGTCGACCTCGACCTGGCGTGCATGTACGAACTCGCCGACGGCACCAAGGGCGTGGTGCAGCCGCTCGGCAACTTCCTCGGCGACCTGGACGCGCCGCCCTACGTCCAGATGAGCGGTGACGACCGGTTCGGCGGCACCTCGGGCGAGACGCTGTACATCAACTTCGACAAGCGCGAGGAGTTCAAGCGCCTGCTGGTGTTCGTCTACATCTACGACGGCACGCCGGCCTTCGACCGGACCCACGCGAAGGTGGAGATCTTCCCCGGCTCGGGCCCGCGGATCGAGATCCCGCTCACCGAGCGGGAACCGCAGGCGCGGTCCTGCGCGGTGGTGCTGATCGAGAACCGCAAGGACGAGATGGTCGTGCGCCGCGAGGTGAAGTACGTCTACGGCTTCCAGGCCGAGATCGACCGGCTCTACGGGTGGGGCCTGCAGTGGGGCCGGGGCTACAAGTCGAAGGTGTGAGAGCCGCCGGGGCCGGCCGGTGGCGCTGCCCGGCGGCCGTTCCCGCGGCGGGCCCGCCGCCGGCTGCTCACGCGTGCTGGAACTGGGGGCCCTGCGGCGGCAGCTTGAACTGGCCGTCGGCGCCGCCGGCCGCGACCGGCTGCGGGTAGCCGTAGGCGGGGTAGCCCTGCTGCGGCTGCTGGTGCACCACGGGCCGCTGCGGTGGCGGCGGGGGCGGCGCCGCGGCGGCCACCGGCTGCGGGTAGCCGTACGCGGGCTGCGCGGGCACGTGGGACGGGTAGGGCGCCGGGAGCGGGTAGCCGTAGGCGCCGGCGGGCTCGGCCGCGGGCATGGTGGGCCCCGCGGCGCCGGTGAAGCCGCCGGTGGGCGCGGGCATCGGGGCGGTGGGTCCCGCGGCGGCCGTGGCGCCCTGTGGGGGCGCCTGGTGCCGGCCGTGGGAGGGGGCGCCGCCGGCCGAGTCGGGCTCCCCGTCGTCGACCGCGATGCCGTACTCCGTGGCGAGGCCGACCAGCCCGGAGGCGTAGCCCTGGCCGAGCGCGCGGAACTTCCAGCCGGATCCCCTGCGGTACAGCTCGCCGCAGATCAGCGCGGTCTCCTGGCCGGTGTCGGGTACCACGTCGAAGGTGGCCACCGGGGCGGCGTGCTGCGGCCCGGCCGCGTCGTACAGCGCCAGCACGAGGTCGTGCACCAGCCGGAACGGCCCGCCGTCGCAGGACGCGGCGACCACCACCCGGTCCACGCCGGGGTCCAGCGCGGCCAGGTCGACCTCCACGGTGTCGGTGAGGCCCTCCGGACCGCGCTTCTTCGGCAGGTGCCGGGCCAGGCCGGACGGGTGCCGGGGCGCGTTGTAGAAGACGAAGTCGGCGTCCGACCGCACCCGGCCGTCGGGGCCGAGCAGCAGCACGGAGGCGTCCACGTCGGGAGTGCCCGCCGCCGGGCTCCAGCGGAGCACCGCGCGGATGCCGGAGACGTCCAGCGGGATGTTCGAGCCCTTCACCATCACGTGCGTCATGACCGCCATCCTGCCTGCCCGGCGGGGCGGCCCACAACGCCGCCGTCACGCGGGCGGCGCGCCGGGGGTGTGAAGGGCGCGGGGATGGACACCCGGCAGACCTGAGGCGGTTACCTGTTTGTCACGCGTTGAGGGAACCTTTGCCTCACGGCCGCACGTACGATTATCGGCCACGCGATTGACGCGTGTGGGCGCTGCTGCGATCCTGAAGGGGGGCATATGCGACACTTCGGACACCTTGCGTCGGATCTCAGAGGTGAACTCTTCCATCGGGAACCTCAGGAGTTCACCCCGGACTCCTCTGCCCGCATCCTCGCGACCGCCCTCGGCGCCACCCTGTACAGCCCGGCCACCCGCCCGCAGCTCGCCGACGACGTGATCAAGCAGGCCGCGCGCGGTGTCGTCTCCATGGTGCTGTGCCTGGAGGACTCGATCGACGACCGCGACGTGGAGGCCGGGGAGGCCAACATCGTCCGGCAGTTCGCCGACCTCGCCGGCCGCCCCGGCGCGGAGCAGGCGGTGCCGCTGCTGTTCATCCGGATCCGCACGCCCGCCCAGATCACCGACCTGGTGCGGCGGCTCGGCGACACCGTGCGGCTGCTGTCCGGATTCGTGCTGCCCAAGTTCACCGAGGAGAGCGGCGTCCCGTTCCTGGAGGCGCTCACCCTCGCCGAGAACGCCTGCGGGAGCCGGCTGTTCGCGATGCCGGTACTGGAGTCCCCCGAACTGCTGCACCTGGAGAGCCGGGTGGAGACGCTGTACGGGATCTCCCGCACCGTCGACAAGTACCGCGACCGGGTGCTCGCGCTGCGGCTGGGCGTCACCGACTTCTGCTCCTCCTACGGCCTGCGCCGCGCGCCCGCGATGACCGCGTACGACGTGCAGATCGTCGCCTCCGTCATCGCCGACGTGGTCAACGTGCTCGGCCGCGCCGACGGCAGCGGCTTCACGGTCACCGGCCCGGTCTGGGAGTACTTCCGGCACCACGAGCGGATGTTCAAACCCCAGCTGCGGCGCAGCCCGTTCACCCCCGAGGCCGAGGACCTGCGCGACGCGCTCATCCAGCAGGACATGGACGGCCTGCTGCGCGAGATCGAGCTCGACCGGGCCAACGGGTTGCAGGGCAAGACCTGCATCCACCCCAGCCACGTGCCCCTCGTCAACGCGCTGAGCGTCGTCACGCACGAGGAGTTCTGCGACGCCGCCGACATCCTGCGCGAGGACCGCAGCGGCGGCGGGGTGCTCCGCTCCGCCTACACCAACAAGATGAACGAGGTGAAGCCGCACCGCGCCTGGGCCGAACGCACCCTGCGCCGCGCCGAGGTCTTCGGTGTCGCCCGCGAGGACATCGGCTTCGTGGAACTGCTCGCCGCGAGCCTGCCGTCCTCCTGACGAGCGCCCGCCGTCCCCCCGCACGTGAGGAAACCCGTCTGATGTCAACCACCGCGCCCTGGACCGGGCAGTGGGTCACCGACCGCCTCGGGGTCACCCTGGACGGCGACGGCCTGGCCGACCTGCTCGGCCTGGCGCTGCGGCGCAACCCCAAGCGGGCCCACCTGCTGGTCTCCCAGGTGCTCGGCAAGCACGTCCCGCAGGACCCGCGCACGGTCTACGGGTGCGCCGTCGGGCTGGGCGAGCGGGTCCGGGACCTGCTGGGCGAGGCCGGGACACGGGAGGCGGTCGTGCTCGGCTACGCGGAGACCGCCACCGGCCTCGGCCACGCGGTCGCCGACGGCATCGGCGGCGTGCCCTACCTGCACTCCACCCGCCGCGCGGTGCCCGGCGTCGCCGCGGGCGGCGGCTTCGAGGAGGAGCACAGCCACGCCACCTCGCACCTGCTGCTGCCGGAACGGCCCGCGCTGCTGGCGGGTCCCGGACCGCTGGTCCTCGTCGACGACGAGTTCTCCACCGGGCGCACCATCCGCAACACCATCGCCGCGCTGCACGCCGTCCACCCCCGCGACCACTACGTCGTGGTCGCCCTCACCGACATGCGCGCGGCCGCCGACCGCGAGGCGCTGACCGCCTTCGCGGCCGCGCTGCCCGCGCGCGTCGACGTGGTCGCCCTGGCCGCGGGAACGGTCGGCCTCCCGGACGGAGTGCTCGGCAGGGGCCAGGCCCTGGTCGCCGCGCACGCGGCGGACGACCCGGCGACGACCGCGACCGGCGGCCCGCTCGCCGACATCCGCCGGGTGCCGCTGGAGTGGCCGGCCGGCGTCCCCGACGGCGGGCGGCACGGCTTCCTCCCGGAGCACCGGACCCTGCTGGAGGCCGCGCTGCCGGCGATGGGCGCCCGGCTCGCCGACGCGTTGCCGCCCGGCGCGGAGCGCGTCCTCGTGCTCGGCAACGAGGAGCTGATGTACGCGCCCCTGCGGCTGGCCCAGGCGCTCCAGAGCGCCCTGGAGGAGGGCCGCCGCACTCCGCCCGCCGTCCGCTACTCCACCACCACCCGCTCCCCGGTACTCGCCGTCGACGACCCCGGGTACGCGATACGCCACCGGATCGCCTTCCCCGCGCACGACGACCCGACCGACGCGGGCAGCACGGACCGGTACGCGTACAACGTGCGGGGGTTCGACGCTGTGGTCTGCGTGGTGGACTCCACCGGGGACACCCCCGCCCTGCACGCACCCGGCGGGCTGCTGGACCGGCTGGCCGCCGCCACCGACTCGGTACTGCTCGCGGTGGTGCCGTCCTACCGACCGAACGGAGCCAGGCACGCGATGAGCCCGACCAGCCCGAGCGGCCCGACCACGGAGCCCCACCCCCCGCACGACCTGGCCGAGCCGCTCCGGGGGCCGGAGTTCTCGTCCTACCCGCCCGAGGAGGTGGGCTGGCTGCTCAAGGACCTCTCGGACGTGGAGCTGGAGGCGCCCACCGAGGAGCGCGAGGAGGCCATCCAGTCCGGCGGCGCGCACTACGCCGAATCGCTGCCGGTGGAGTACCAACCCACCCCGCAGTACCAGGAGTTGTTCCGCTCCGCGCTGGACGCCTCCGCGCCGCGGATCGCCCGCGCGGTCGGCGCGGTCACCGAACTCGTGCTCGCCGAGCGCGGTCCCGACGCCGTCCTGGTCTCGCTCGCCCGCGCCGGCACCCCCGTCGGCGTGCTGATGCGCCGCTGGGCCCAGCACGCCCACGGGCTGCGGCTGCCGCACTACGCGGTCTCCATCGTGCGCGGCCGCGGCATCGACGCGAACGCGCTGCGCTGGCTGGCCGCCCACCACGACCCGGCCAACGCGGTGTTCGTCGACGGCTGGACCGGAAAGGGCGCCATCACCCGCGAACTCGCCGCGGCCCTGGACGAGTTCAACGCGGCGGCGGGCCTGGCTTCCGGCGCCGGCGGGTTCGACCCGGAGATCGCGGTCCTCGCCGACCCCGGCGGCTGCGTGTCCACCTACGGCACCCGCGACGACTTCCTGATCCCCTCCGCCTGCCTCAACTCCACGGTCTCGGGGCTGATCTCCCGGACCGTGCTGCGCGACGGCCTGATCGGCCCGCACGACTTCCACGGCGCGAAGTTCTACCGCGACCTGGCCGGCTCGGACGTCTCCGGGCTCTTCCTCGACACCGTCTGCGCCGCCTTCGACGCCGTCGCCGACGGTGTCGCCGAGGACGTCAAGTCCCTGCGCTCGCAGGACCGTTCACCGACCTGGGCGGGCTGGGCCGCGGTCGAGCGGATCAGCCAGGAGTACGGCATCGGCGACGTCAACCTGGTCAAGCCCGGCGTCGGCGAGACCACCCGGGTGCTGCTGCGCCGGGTGCCGTGGAAGATCCTCGCGCAGCGCGGGGCGGGCGCCGACCTGGACCACGTACGACTGCTCGCCGCGCAGCGGGGGGTGCCCGTCGAGGAGGTCGGCGACCTGCCGTACTCCTGCGTCGGCCTGATCCACCCGCACTTCACCCGCGGCGCGACCGGCGTGGACGGCAAGGCGGTGGCCGCGAAGTGAGCCGTGCACCGATGCCCCTGCACAGCGGCACCGTCGTCGCCAGCGACCTCGACCGCACCCTCATCTACTCCGCCGCCGCGCTGGGCCTGGCCATGCCCGACGAATACGCGCCGCGGCTGCTGTGCGTCGAGGTCCACGAGGCCAGGCCGCTGTCGTACCTCACCGAGGAGGCGGGGCGGCTGCTGGTCGAACTCGCCGACACCGCGCGGTTCGTGCCCACCACCACCCGCACCCGCAAGCAGTACCGCCGGATCAGCCTGCCCGGGCGGGTGCCGCGTTACGCGATCTGCGCGAACGGCGGGCACCTGCTGGTCGACGGGCGCACCGACCACGACTGGCACGCGGAGATGCGGCGCCGGCTGGACGACGGCTGCGCGCCGCTCGCCGAGGTGCGCGCGCACCTCGCCGCCACCGCCGACCCGGACTGGCTGCGCAAGGAGCGGATCGCGGAGGAGCTGTTCGCGTACCTCGTGGTCGACCGCGACCGGCTGCCCGCCGGCTGGGTCAAGGAGCTCGCCGTCTGGGCGGAGGAGCGCGGCTGGACCGTCTCCCTCCAGGGGCGCAAGATCTACGCGGTGCCCAAGCCGCTCCGGAAGTCCGCGGCGCTCGCCGAGGTGGTCCGCCGCACCGGGGCGCAGTCCGTGCTCGCCGCCGGGGACTCCCTGCTGGACGCGGACCTTCTCATGGCCGCGGATGCGGGCTGGACGCCCGGGCACGGTGAGCTGGCCGACACCGGGTGGACGGCTCCCCACGTCACCGCGCTTCCCACTGCCGGGGTGGCTGCGGGGGAGGAGATTCTGCGGCACATGCTGGTCCGCGTGGAGCGGTAGCGGGACCGCCCGTGAGTGGGGTGCGGTGCGGTTTCCGGACCACCTGTCGGTGGGGGGTGCTCGCGCAGTTCCCCGCGCCCCTTTGACCGTCCGGGGGGCGCTTGCTGTTCGTTTCCGGATCACCCGTCCGTGGAGGTTGCTCGCGCAGTTCCCCGCGCCCCTGCGGGGCCCTCCGGGGCGTGGGCTGTCCGTCGGCGGACCACCTGCCGGTGGGGGGTGCTCGTGCGGTTCTCCCCCCAGCCCGGCGGCTGGGAGGTGCCTCCACGCGCCCCTTGAGGCGGTCAGGAATCTTCCTCGGGGGTGACCACGCGGGAGCAGTGGGGGCGGCCGGATTCGGCGCGGGTGGCGTTGGGCCGTTCGCTGGCGGCGATGAAGGCGATGGCTTCTTCCTGGGTGCGGCCGCCGTGGACGTGGCGGTGGAGCAGCCTTCGTTCACGCAGCCGCCGGGGGGCCTCGACGAACCACAACTCGTCGAGCAGGTCGCGTACTTCGGACCAGCCGGGTTCGTCGTCGGCGAGGTAGTTCCCCTCGGTGACGACGAGCCGGGCCGAGGGGAGGACGGCCAGGGCGGCGGCCACCGGCTCGTCCAGGTCGCGGTCGAACCCGGGTGCGTAGACGGGCCGTTCGCGGGTCGCCCGGAGCCGGCGGAGCAGGTGGACGTAGCCGTCGACGTCGAACGTCTCGGGTGCGCCCTTGCGGCCGCGCAGGCCCAGCCGGTCCAACTGGGCGTTGGCCAGGTGGAATCCGTCCATCGGCACGTACGCCGCCGTGTCCGCGCCGAGCCGCGCGTTCACCGCGTCGACCAGCCGGCGCGCGAGCGTCGACTTGCCCGCGGCGGGCGCTCCCGCCAACCCGAGCAGGGCTCTGCGGCCTGGAATGCTGGGCACCAAGGCGATCACGTCGTCGACGAGCATCTGGTCAGCCTAGGTCAGGCCAGAGCTTCGCACCGCATACGGGAGAAGACGTTGTACGAGACGAAGAACCCGCAGCTCACCCCGGAGCTGTACGCGTACGTCCTGGCGCACAACCCTCCGCTGTCCCCGGCGCAGCGCGCCCTGGTGGACACCACGCACCGCGAACTGGCCGCCGACGCCGGGCTGCAGACGGCCGAGGAGCAGGGCCCGCTGCTGTCCTTCCTGGTCCGGCTCACCGGCGCGCGGCAGATCGTGGAGGTCGGCACGTTCACCGGTTTCTCGACCCTGTCGATGGCGGCGGCGCTCCCGGAGGGCGGCCGGGTCATCGCCTGCGACATCTCGGAGGAGTGGACCTCGGTGGGCCGCGCGGCCTGGGCGGACGCGGGCGTCGCGGACCGGATCGACCTGCGGATCGCCCCGGCGATCGAGACGCTGCGGGCGCTGCCCGAGGGCCCGTGGATCGACCTGGTCTTCCTCGACGCCGACAAGGGGTCGTACATCGACTACTGGGAGGAACTGGTGCCGCGGATGAACCCCGGCGGCCTCCTGGTGGTCGACAACACCCTCTTCCACGGCGAGGTGACCGATCCGGGCCGGGGCGGCTCGGCCGCGGCGATCAGGGCGTTCAACGCGCGGGTGCGCGCCGACGAGCGGGTCGACGACGTGCTGCTGACGGTCGCGGACGGGCTGACGCTGGCCCGGAGGGTGTGAGGGGGCGGTCCGCGGGGCCGGTCACGGGGCCGGCGGGGGCACCGGCCGCCCGTCCGTCCCGGCGGGCCTGAGCAGGGCCGCGAGCAGCGGGCGGTAGTGGGCGAAGGGCGGCACCTCCGCGGCCGGGTCCTTCGCCCGCTCGTCCCAGCGGCGCAGTGTCACCGCGTCGCGGGCGTACGGCTCGGCCTCGTACTCCCGGGCCTGCTCGACCGTCATCGGGCCGCCCTGGAGGGCCAGGGTCCGTACCGACTCGGCGGACAGCTTGTCGTGGTAGCCGGGCTCGGCGCGGCACAGGTAGCGCTTGGCGGCGACGTGCAGCCGGACCGGCTCGGTGACGTCGGGGCCGAACCACGCGGCGAGCCGGTCCGCGCCGGCGTGGCTGTGCCGGTTGTCGGTGCCTTTCAGCCACTCCTCGCCGCTCACGGTGCCGTGGAAGTGCCCGATGTCGTGCAGCAGCGCCGCCGCGACCAGGGCCGCCCGGGCGCCGTCGGCCACCGCGAGGGCCGCGGCCTGCAGCATGTGCTGTGCCTGGGTGACGTCCTCGCCGAGGTACTGGTCGGCGCCGGCGCCGAGGAAGAGGGCTTCCAGGTCGTCGAGGGGAGCGGTGTCCGGCGAGCCGGCCCGGTCGGTGGTGGCGTCCATGGCCGGAAGATGCCACACGCGGCGGGGCGTTCGGCGTCACCCGGGTTACCTGTGGATGAACGGCGGCGCGCGGGGTGCCTGCCGCTAGGCTGAGCGCATGCCCCGATACGAGTACCGCTGCAAGGCGTGCGGCTTCACCTTCGAGATGCGCCGCCCCATGTCCCAGTCCGACGCGCCCGCGCCCTGCCCGCGCGGCCACGCCGACACGGTGAAGCTGCTCTCCACGGTGTCCGTGGGCTCGTCGTCCTCGGCGCCCTCCGCCGCGTCGGGCGGCTCGGCGCCCTCAGCGGGCGGCGGCTGCTGCGGCGGGGGCTGCTGCGGCTGAAGAAGCCGGGCCTCAGCGGCTGAACCGGAGCCTCAGCGGCCCGCGGCGCGGTCCTCGCGGATGTTCGACACCACGCGGTTGACCGTCTCGCGGACCGCCGCGGTCTCGGTGAGGAACGCCCAGTAGTCGGGGTGCCGGCCCTCCAGCGCGCCCACCGCTCGGTCCAGGCGGGCCACGGCGTCGTCGAGCGGGCGGGCGTGTCGCGGCTCGGGGGTGCTGCGGCCCTGCATCGCCAGCCGCTGGGCGTCGCGGATCGCGAAGCGCGTCTTCTCCACCTCGCCGGTCGGGTCCTTGCTGACCTCGTTGAGCCGGCGCAGCCGGTCACCTGCCGCGGCCACCGCGCCGTCCACCTCGTCCATCTGTGCGCGTACGGTCGCCAGGCGCGCGGTGGCGTCGGCCCAGCGCTGGTCGGCGCGGGCCTTGCGCGCCTCGGCCAGGGCGTCCTCCGCCAGTCGCACGGCCTGGGCGGCCTGGTCGGGCACGTGCTGGAGGTCCTGCCAGCAGGCCGCGGAGAAACGGCGCCGCAGCTCGCTGAGCACCGGGGCCACGCCTTCCGCCCGGGTACCGAGAGCCTGCACCCGGGTACGCAGCGACACCAGCCGCTTGTCGATCTCCTTCGCCCGCTCGGGCAGCCGCTCCGCCTCGGCCCTGACCGCATCCGCGGTGCGCCGCATCTCGTCCGCGCGCCGGACGGTGTCCTGGACGCCGTGCTTGCTGGCACCCTCGTTGAGCCGCGTCAGCTCCGGGCCGAGCGCCGCGAGCCGGGCCGCCAGGTCGTCCGCCTTCAGGCCCGCGGCGCGGACCGCGTCCAGCGCCTGGCTCGCCGCGAGCAGCGACTGCTTGGCCCGCTCCCGGGCGGGTGCCAGCCGGGCCAGCTGGTTCTCGGCCTTGTCCAGCAGCGGGGCGAGGCTCTGGAGGTAGCGCTCCAGCTCGGTCTTCGCGTTGGTCAGGTCGTCCTTCGCCCGGGTCAGCTCGGCCACCGCGCGCGAGGCCGCCGCGTGGTCCAGCTCGTCCCGGTCGATGTCGTGGGCGTCCACGGTCGCGATGTACGCGCCGCTGATCCGGTCGATCTTCTCCCCGAGGGTCCGGAACCCCTCCAGGGCCTGCCGGGCCTGCGGCGTGCTGTCCACCGCGGAGATGGTCTCTATCGAGATCTGCAGGTCGCGCTGCGCGGTGTCCAGCTCGTAGAACGCCTGGGCCGCGGCGTCCTTCGCCGCCTGGGCCTCCGCACGCAGATTGTCGCCGCGCCGCCACCACGAACGTGCCGTCGTCACAGTGACACTCTCTCCCCGCGCTCGCCGCTCACTGCCGTCCGGTCCATCCTCCCACCCGCCCGGCCCGAACACACGGCCCCCTGCGCCGCGCCGCCCGCCGGCGCCGCCCGCCCGTACCTCCCACCCGTGCCGCGCTTGCCGACCAGGCCCCGGCCCGGGGTAACCTGTGTCGTCGCCAACCCCGGGGCGTGTAGCTCAGTGGTAGAGCGCCGCCCTTACAAGGCGGATGTCGGCGGTTCGAAACCGTCCACGCCCACCCCGGGTCGAAGCCCCTCCCGTGTGCCACGGAAGGGGCTTTTTCCGTGCCCGATACGGAGGGGCTGGTCTGCTCCCGGCACACGCCAGATCTGCGTCCTCTGCGTACCTGGTGTGGTGGAGAGCCGCCGCGGGGCCGCCGTCGAGTGACCGAACCGTCCGACACTCACTGAGGGGGCCGCCGGCATCGGCACACCGGCGACCCGTGTGGCCTCTGCGGTCAGCAGGACGGCGGCCAGGCGCGGCGACCGAACCGCGGCAGACTCTCTCAACTGTGTCGGCGCACCGCCGGCGCCCGACACGTTCTGCGGTGCAGCAGCACATCGGCTCCCGGCCCGGTGTCCTGGTCGATTCGCTCGTGCAGGTCATCGCCCGCGTGCACGGGGCGGTCGCACCGGTGGCAGATGCCCACCTGGGTGGGTGGGGTCCAGCCGCGGGCCTTCCGGTACACCTCCCAGAGGCGCCCGGCTTCGTCGCATTGCGAGGTGTGTTCCGGGCAGAGCGCGCAGTCCCGCGGGTGAGCGAGGTACGCCTGGTAGGCGGCGATCTGCTGGCGTCCTGCGCGGCCGCGCTGGCCACCAGGGTGAGGGGTGCGCCGCCGCTGCTGGTGTCGCGGTAGATGCAGCTCTCGCGCGTGGCGGTCATCATGCGGCGGGGCGGGGTGTGGCGGGCTTGGGGTCGGTGGTGCAGCCGCCCTTGCGGCAGTTCTCGTTTCCACAGGACATGGCGATCACTCCTTGACGGTCGTGGACTGCGCGCCCTCGATACGGGCGCGAAGGTCTTCGGTGAGGTCGAGCGGCGCCCCGGCCTGGTGATAGAGGGTCGACACGAGCACATGCAGGCGCCGACCCCCGTCCTCCGGGAGCGGCCGGCCGAGCACCGTATCGAGTTCGGCCAGCGTCTGGTCCAGCGGACGCTGCGCGAGGAGCGCGCACGCGTCCTCCAGGACGGGCACCCGCGGGATTCCCAGTGGCTGACTCAGCAGCGACTCGACGCTCGGCCGCTCCATCAGGCGGCCCGGACGATCTGCGGGTGCGCGCTGCATCCGACGACCGGCAGGACGCGCAGGCCGCCGGGTACCGGCGTGGTGACCTCACCGATCGGGGCGAGACCCGAGACGGTGCCGCAGTACCAGCACGCTTCGCCCTGGAGGCGCGCGGGCGACGTGTCGGCGGCCGCCATCAGCGGCAGCAATGTCCCGGCCATGTCCCGTCCCATCTGCTGGTTTTCGTGGACAGGCAGATGGTGTCCGGCCGGGACCCCGTCAACTGCTACATGCGGTAGCGGTTTTCAGCGCGCGCGGGTCGTGATCAAACGGCGCCGATCCACTCGGCGAAACCAACCAGTTCGGGGTCGTCGGCACGGCCCAGGCGCAGCAGGGTCGCCGCAGACTCCCGCGCCCAGCGGTGCTCCCGGGTGTGCTGCGGTGCGATCCGGCGGGCGACGCGCAGCGACTCGAACGCGTCCCGGCGGTGGCCGCCCCACACCTGCGCGCGGGCCAGTTCGATGGAGAACCCTGACCGGCGTTCCGGCGGCATCTCGCGCGGAGGCGCCCACTTCCGGGCGATCGCCAGGGCCTGCGGCACGCCCGCGTCGCCCAGAGACACCGCGTGGCTCAGCTCGTGGATTCGTACACTGTCCGGCCCGAACGCGGTCCCGCTGTACACCCCTTCGGGAGCACGGTCGGCCATCGCGCGCGCCTCGGCCAAGTGCTCGTCGGCTCGGTCCGTACGGCCGGCGCGGCCGGCGATGACCGCGGCCCGCATGTGGAGCGCGCCGCGGGCGGCCGCGGAACGGGCGTCGGTGACAGGAGGGCCGGCATCGAGCGCGGCCTCCAACGCGCGCAGGCCGGGATCGTGGGCGCGGGCCGCGAAGAACACCTCGGTGCGCACGTAGGCGACGCCAGATGTGAGGAGGTCGTCGTCCGCACCTTTCGACGCCCACCGCATCAGCTCGACCAGGCGGCCGCTGAGGTCGCGCGCGCCGAACTTGTAGGCCACCGCGTCGGCCGAGCGGTACGCGGACACCAACAGGGCCGCCACGGCCGGGTCCTGGCCGTCGGCGGCGGTGTGCGCACGAGCCAGCTCCTCAAGAAGCGGCGGCATGGTCTCGGCAATGCGAACGTACTGCGCGGCGAGCCGCCATCCCTCGGCCTCGGCCACCGCCGCGCGCAGCTGGTCGAGCGGACGCACGGGGCCATCGTCCGGCACGTCATAGGCGGCGATCGCCGGGACAGCGGCGTGGACACGGCCGGTGACCCGGGCCCCGGAGGCGAGGAGCCGCGACGGGTCGATGGCGAGCGCGGCGGCGATCGCGGCCAGGGAATCGTCAGAGGGGAGCCGCGCCCCGCGCTCCACGGCCCGAATGGTGGCATAGCTCAGTTCGGCCGCAGCGGCGAGGCCCTGCTGGGTGAGGCCGCGGGCACGGCGCGCGGTGGCGACGCGCTCCCCCATTCCGTGCCTCGGGTCGGTCGACATGCCCGAACCGTACCGATTTCAGGGGCGATTGGTGAGGCGGTCGGCGAGATCCGTCAGCGAGTCGACGCGCACGTCCGCGGTGAGCGCCACGTCGGGGTCGTCCGCCCACAGGTATCCCCAAGGGCCGCGGCGCAGGTGCGCGGTCGAAAGGCCCGCGGCGGCCGCGGGAAAGGTGTCGTTCTGCGGGTGGTCGCCGACGTACAGCACGTCGTGCGGCTCGCATCCCGCCGCCCCGACGACCTGGGCGAAGAACCCAGGGTCGGGCTTGGCGACGCCCCACTCCCCGGACGTGGCGATCGCGTCCGCGGGCAGGTCGAGGGCGCGCAGCAGCTCGCCTGCGCGGGCGGTCTGGTTCCCGGCGATGACCACCCGGTACCCCGCGGCGCGCAGCGCGGCCAGGGCCGGGCGGACGTCCGGGTACAGGTCCGTCTCGTCGAGGTGTTCTCCGCGGCCGGCAGCCTCCATCGCGACCTGCTCGGCGGCGACATCGAGCCCTGGGCGGATCAGCCGAAGCGCGTCGGCGTTGTCCTGGCCGCGGGCGACGACGGCGCCGACAAGCGCGGACACCGTATGGCGCGGCACGCCGAGCCAGTCAGCCCACATGGTCCAGATGCGGGTGTCCGAAGTGAGGGTTTCGCCGACGTCGAACGCCACGGTGTGGATCATGCGGTCAGGGTATCGAGGGCTTGGGCGATCAACACGGTCGTCAGCGCGACGGCCCCCTGGTGCACCATGCCGGGGCCGCCCGCCGAACCCTGGTGCGCAGCCGTCGCCCTGCCTGCCGGCTCATCCGCCACCGTGCATACCTCCCAGCCGACCCCCACGCCCGTATCCACCGCCGGCCGTCCATGGGCCTGCCCACGACGCGACGCCGCCCAGCTCAACGCCTCGCGCGGACGCTCTGTCGCCGCCTGGGTGCTCGAACCGGGCGTTGGGCGCCCCACGCGTCACGCGGACCCGCCTCGCCCTGTCCAACGCCGGTGATTAGGGGCACATTTGCGCCCGTCCAGGGGTGTTTGTCACGGACGTGCAACATCGGCCCGTAACTGACGGTACGCCTGAAATTCTCCACTCTCACCGCGAATCCCCAGGGAGGACCCATGACCGATCAGCAGCCCCACCCGAACATCCCGAACTGGGCCAGCCAGCCCCGGCAGCCATCCGGATGGGGCCCGGCGCCGGAGCCGCCGAAGAAGAAGCACCGTGCCCGGAACATCGGCCTCGGGGTCGTCGGGGCGGTCGTCCTGATCGGCATCATCGGCGCCGCGACCGGGGGTGGCGGCAAGAAGAACGACGACAAGTCGACCGCCGCCGCGCCTTCGGCCGGCGCGACCACGGAGCAGCCGGCGGACGCACCCGGTACCAAGGCGGCCGCTCCGGCCAGGACCGCGGCCAAGCCCAAGCCCAAGCCGAGGCCCAAGGCGACGACGGTCCTCACCGAGTCCGGCGACGGCATCAAGAGCACGGCGAAGTTCCACGTCAACGGTGACTGGGACCTCCACTACACGTACGACTGCAGCAACTTCGGGACGTCGGGGAACTTCATCGTCACCACCGGCGGCACCGACTTCCCCATGCCCCTCGCCAACGAGCTGGGCGCGAACGGCTCCGAGGTCACCCACCAGCACGACGGGGGCACGCTGTACCTGGAGGTCAACTCCGAGTGCTCGTGGACCGTCAAGGTCGTCGACATTCCGTAGCCGCGCACCGTTCCGGCCGCCGGACGTGCGGCGGCCGGGGGTGAACCCGCGACCACGAGGGGAGGGATGGCTCGAAGTACCGGCGCAGAGGATCGCCGCCCGAGAACCAGGAGGGGACAGCATGGGAGTCGAGTTCACGGGCGTGCAGGCGTTGGGGCTCGGTCTGAACTGGAGCAGCACGACGAGCCAGAAGAAGATCGCGCAGGATGTGCTGGACACGCTGTCGGACCGTCGGCTGCTGCATGGGTACATCAACGTGGACCGCCCCGTCGAGGATGCCGAGGAGTGCCGAGCGTCGGCGCAGGAGTGCCGAGAGCTGCTGACGGAGGCGATCAAGCGGGCCAAGGTCGGGAGCCCACTGCGTGCTCACTTGAGGGTCCTGCGGTCGGCGTTCACGCAGTTCATCCAGTTGGCGGGGCGCGATGCGGCGTCGTTTCTGCGCGACGCGGATCAGTTCCGGCTGGCACTGCGTGTGCTGCGGCTCTCCGTGGCACGCGTGGCGGAGTCACTCGGCGAGATTCGCGGCGTCACGGTTCCCGACGAGCTGGAGTCCTAGCTCCCCGAACGGGCCTGTGCTGCTCGCCAACCCGCCCCCGCCGCTTGGTCGGCGGTCAAGCGGGGGCGGGGGTCGTGACGCCGGTGGTGTGCGTCGGGCTGAACTCACCGAGCTTGCGGATACCGAACGGTGCGGAGGTGTAGAAGACTCGCCGCGTGACCAGTCGCACGCTGTATCTGTTCGCTTCCGCCGCGCCCCCCGTGTTCGACGTCGCCAGGGTGGTGGAGTCCGCGCAGGAGGCCGGGTGGGAGGTGTGTCTCGGGCTCACACCCACCGCGGCGCGGTGGTTGGGCGAGTCGCTCGACGGGCTCGCGGCGCTGACCGGGCATCCGGTGCGGTGGGAGTACAAGTTGCCCGGGCAGCCGGACGTGTGGCCGCCGCCCGCGGTGATCGCGCTGGCGCCCGCGACGTTCACCACGATCAACGCGTGGGCGGCCGGGATCACCGACAAGTTCGTGGTCGGGGTGGCCGCCGAGGCGATCGGCAAGGGCGTCCCGCTGCTGGCGATGCCGTGCCTGAACGCGGCCTATGCCCGGCACCCCGCGTTCGAGCGCTCGGTGGGGGAGTTGCGGCTGGCGGGGGTGCGGATGCTGTACGGCCCGGGCGGGTTCGAGCCGGGGCCGCCGGACACCGACGGGCCGCACGCCTACCCGTGGCACCTCCTGCTGGACGCGCTTGGCGAGCCGGAGACGTAGGCCGGCACGCCACCGCGACGGCGTTCCGAGCGCCGCAGAGCCCGGCCCCGAAGCCGCGGAGACCGGGCCTCAGCCGTGCCCTTCCGGGGCTCGCGTGGCGGCGGGGCGCGTCCTGGTGCTCGGCCCGCTCCATTGGGCCAGCAGGCGCAGGGAGGTCTCGGACGGGCTGCCGGGTTCGGTGCCGTAGATGAAGAGGATCTGGTCGGGGTCGTCGGCGGGTGTGAGGGCCTGGTAGGTGACGGTGAGGTCGCCGACGAGTGGGTGGTGGTAGTCCTTGGTGCCGGTCGTGCGCCGGTGGACCTTGTTGTCGGACCAGAGGCGGCGGAACTCCTCGCTGCGGATGGACAGTTCGCCGACGAGGGCGCCGAGTGTCGGGTCGTCCGGGTGCCTGCCGGCGTCGAGGCGGAGCATCGCGGCGGTGTCGGCGGCGACGCGGGCCCAGTCCCGGTACAGCTCGCGCGCGTGCGGGTCGAGGAAGACGAAGCGGGCCTGGTTCCGTTCGGCTGCGGGGAGCGCGCGGAAGTCGGTGATCAGCCGTCCGGCGAGCGGGTTGTGGGCCAGCACGTCGAGGCGCCGGCCGAGGACGAAGGCGGGGCGGCATGCCTGCTGGAGGGTGTCCAGCAGGTCCCAGGTGGCGGGGTGGACGTGCTGGGGGCGGGGGCGCCGGCGGGCCGGCCGGGGACGGGGGCGGGCCAGGGCGTGCAGGTGGCCGCGCTCGGCGTCGTCCAGGCGGAGCGCGGTGGCGAGCGCGTCGAGGACTTCCGTGGAGGCGCTGCGGCTGCGGCCCTGTTCGAGGCGGGTGTAGTAGTCCACGCTCACTCCGGCCAGCCGGGCGAGTTCCTCCCGGCGCAGGCCGGAGACCCGGCGCCGCACCCGGCCGGGGTCCTCGATCCCGGCCTCCTCGGGGGTCAGGCGGGTGCGGGCGGAGCGCAGGAACTCTGCCATCGGTGTGCCGGCGGGCTGCTCACGGTCCATGCGTCCAGGCTCGCACGTGCGCCGGCGATCCGGCGGCGGCTGGGTGGCCCACTTTGTCCCCCGGTCGGCCGGGCCCTTCCGGAGCCCATCCGGAGCCCATCCGGCCTGGTCGGCGCTGGTTCGGTGGAGGCATGGCCCCGACGCCGGAAGGTCCGGCCGGGGCGGTTCCCCGAACCGACGGCAAGGAGGCATCTCATGGCCACGTGGTTGATCACCGGTGCGGCACGCGGTTGGGTGCGGAGATCGCGCGGGCGGCGCCGGAGGGAGGCGACAGCGTGGTCGCCGCGGCCCGCGACCCGCGGAAACTGCCGGACGACCTGCGGCGGCACGACCGGGTCCTCGGTGTCCGCCTCGACGTCACCCGCGGCGCGGAGATCACCGCGGCCGTCGAGGCGGCCCTGCGGCGCTTCGGCACGATCGACGTCCTCGTCAACACCGCGGGGCGCGGCCTGCTCGGCGCGCGGGAGGAGATCACGGACACCGAGGCGCGGTCCCTCTTCGACCTCAACGTCTTCGGGCTGATCAACGTCACCCGCGCCGTCCTGCCCGTCATGCGAGCAGCCGGCGCCGGGAAGATCGCGCACATCGGTTCCCGCTCCGGGTGCGAGGGGGAGCCCGGGGCGAGCATGTACTGCGCCTCGAAGTTCGGGGTCGCCGGTATCGGCGAGGCGCTCGCGGCGGAGCTGGCGCCGTTCGGCATCCAGAGCATGGTCGTCGGACCCGGCGTCTTCCGCACCGACTTCCTCGACGGCAGTTCCCTGTCGACCGCGGAGCGGCGCATCCCCGCCTACGACGGCACGCCCGCGCACGCCACCCTGGACTGGATCGGCACCGCCGACCACGCCCAACTCGGCGATCCCGTCAAGGGCGCCGCCCTGATCCACGAGGCCGTCCGCAGGACAGGCTGCCCGGGCGCCTGGCCCTGGGCCGCGACGCGACAGAGCGCCAACTGGCCAAGGTGCGCGGCATTCAGGACGACCTCGCGGCCTGGCGGGAGAGGTCCGCGGCCACGGCCTGCGACGACGCCGCCCGACCGTCCCGGGGCAACGCGCCGGTACGTTTAGGTGGTTGATGACCCTTTCGGGTGAACGAGGGGGCTTCGCGCCGGTGTGCACCGTGGCGCTGCGAAGCATATGGGGGTGAGCAATTCATGGGGGAGGCTCGCCTGCACGTGGGCGGCGCTCGCCGTGGTGACGGCAGCGGGTTCGTGGGGTCTGGGCGGCACGGCCGCCGCGACGCCCGGACCTCGCTGCGGCGACGGCATACGCGCCCTCCACGGGTGTACGGCCTCCCGTTCACCAGCCCGCCCGGGCGCCGAGCGAGAGCCGTCCGGGCCACCCGGCCCGGCGTCCTCCCGGCACCCGGGCGCCACGGCGCACACGCCGGATCCCGCACCGCCCGCCCGCCCGGCCCGCTCGGTCGCCCCGGAGCGGCCCGCCCGTTCGGACCGCCCGGCCCCAGGGTCGCGACGGCACCGGGGGACGAGCCGGCCCCCGAGCGACCCGGGCCCGTCCGCGCGCCCCGACCCGTCCCCGACACCGACTCCCACCTCGACGCCGACTCCCGCCTCGACACCTACGCCGACCGCGGCTCCCGACCCTGCGCCCACGGCCACGGGTACGACCACCGGGCCGGCCCCGCGTCCGACCCGGGCACCTGAGCCGAAGCCGCACCCGACCTCGACTCCGACCTCAACTCCACCGTCGACTCCGACCTCGACCGCAACCCCAACTCCCGCTTCCACAACGGCCCCCACCCCGGCCGCGGCCGAGCCGGCACCGGCGACGCGGCCGTCCGGCCCCGCGCCGAGCACCCACCATCGGCCGCGCCCCCCGTTCTGGCTGCGCGGCCCGCACCACGCCGGCGCCTCCCACGGGAAGCGGCACCACCACCCGGGCCCCGTTCCGCCCTGGCCGCTGAAGTGCGTCCCGTGGACGTGGCCGTGGACCTGGTCGCCGGCGTGGAGTTGGAACGGCGGCTGGAACGGGGGTTGGAACGGCGACCGGACCGCGGACGGGTCCGCCCCGTGGGGCTTCCGGCCGGGCCGGCTCTGGCATCCGTGCCACCGCAAACCGCCCCCGCCCCCACCCCCGCCGACCACGGCCCCTCCCACACCTCCGCCTCCTCCGACCCCCACTCCGAAGCCCACGCCCACCCCGACACCGAAGCCCACGACCCCGGGCAAGCCGGCGCCGCACATCGCCGCGGCCCCGCCGCCCTCCCCACCCCCGCCCCCGAGCCCGAGCCCGCGTCCCCGTCCGAAACCGACCCCCACCCCCACCCCCGCCCGGGCGCCGGCGCCGCAGCCCGCGGTGTGGCCGACCCCGGCGCCGAAGGCCGTGGCGAAACCGCCGCGGCACGGCCAGAACGTGATGGAGACGCTGCTGCTCACCACCGTGCCCGCCGTACTCGCCGTGGCCGTGCTGCGGCCGGGCTCCGGCACCTACCGCAGGAACCGCTAGCAGAAGAGGGGGAGTTCGTTCATGTCACAGTGGTTGGTGCTGGTCATCGCGATGGCCGCGGTGTGCGCGGTGGTGATCAGCGTGGTCGTGCTCCGTCAGCGTCGGATCACCGACGACGACGACCCGTCCGAGACCCCGGACGTCATCGAGTACATGGTCATGATGATCGGCGTGGTCTACGCGATCGTGCTCGGACTGGCCATCGCGGGCGTCTGGGAGGGCAGGGGCGGCGCGCAGGCGGACGTACTCGCCGAGGCGCAGGCCCTGCACGAGATCAAGGCCCGGGTGCAGGTCTACCCGCCCGGCGTACGCGACCAGGTGCGCGCGGACGTCGACGCGTACGCCTCCTTCGTGGCCGACAAGGAGTGGCGCTACATGCGCGCGCACGACGAACTGTCGCCGCAGGGGACGCAGTTGCTCGACAAGGTCCGCACCGACATCGCGCAGTACGACCCGAAGGGCGACCTCGGCCAGCAGGCGTACCAGCCGTTGCTGGACCAGGTGACGGCCGCGGACCAGGCCAGGACCGAGCGGGGGCAGAGCGCCGGGGCGACGATGCCGGGGATGGTGTGGTTCGGCCTGATCACCGGCGGCCTGGTGACCGTCGGGCTGATCTTCACGCTCCAGATCCGGCGCTCGGCACGGGAGTTGCTGCTGGCCGGGCTGTTCAGCGCGCTGATCGCGTTCCTGCTCTTCCTGATCTGGGACCTGGACGCGCCGTTCGGCGACGGCCTGGCGGTCGGCTCGAGCGCCTTCCGGGACATCGTGCTCAGGCAGTGAACGCGACACGGCAGCACGGGACGTGACAGAGGGCGGCTCCCCCACCGGGCGTGGTGGGGGAGCCGCCCTCAGGCTGCCGGCCGCAGGATCAGTGCCAGTTGGAGACGTTGACGTTCTCCAGGACGCCGAGCGCGTCGGGGACCAGCACCGCGGCGGAGAAGTACGTGCTCACCAGGTAGTTGATGATCGCCTTCTCGTCGATGCCCATGAACCGGACGTTGAGCCCCGGTTCGTACTCGTCGGGCAGGCCGGTCTGGTTGAGGCCGATGACGCCCTGGTTGTCCTCGCCGGTGCGGATGGCGATGATCGAGCTGGTCCGGGCCGCGGTGACCGGGATCTTGTTGCAGCTGAGCAGGGGCACACCGCGCCAGCCGGGGACGGTGGAGCCGTTCACCTCCACCGGGTCGGGGTAGATGCCGGCCCGGGTGCACTCGCGGCCGAAGGCGGCGATGGTGCGCGGGTGGGCCAGCAGGTAGCGGGTGTTGCGGCGGCGGCTGATCAGCTCGTCCAGGTCGTCCGGCAGCGGCGGACCGGCGTGCGGCTGGATCCGCTGGTCGTAGTCCGCGTTGTGGAGCAGCCCGAACTCCGGGTTGTTGATCAGCTCGTGCTCCTGGCGCTCCCGCAACGCCTCGACGGTGAGCTTGAGTTGCTGCTCGGTCTGGTTCATCGGCTCGTTGTAGAGGTCGGCGACCCTGCTGTGCACCCGCAGCACGGTCTGGGCGACGCTCAACTCGTACTCGCGCGGCTTGACCTCGTAGTCGACGTAGGTCGCCGGCAGCGCGGCCTCGCCCTTGTGGCCCGAGGCCAGCTCGATGGCCGCCTCGCCGCGCTTGTTGGTCCGCTGGCTCGGGATCGCCCGGAACGCGTCCAGGTGGGCGCGCAGCGGTGGCGTGGTCTCCAGCAGCGACTCCAGCGCCTGCCGCGGGAGTTCGAGCACGGTGGTGGCGGTGGCGGCCTTGGAGGTGTACTCCCAGGTGCCCGCGACCAGCAGGGCCTGCTCGCCGAAGTGGTCGCCGTCGGCCAGCGAGCCGAGCCGGGTCTGCTCGCCGTACGACCCCTCGCCGATCTTCTCGACCTTGCCGTGGGCGATCAGGAACACGGTGTCCGCGGGGCGTCCGGCCTCGGCCAGGACCTCGCCCGGGGCGTACTCGCGCTGGACGAAACGGTCCGCCAGCGCGGTCAGCGCCGGCAGGTCGTCGAACGACCGCAGGGCCGCGATCTCACCCAGCTCCTGCGGGATGACCCGCACCTCGGACCCCGTCTTCACGAACGTGACCCGGCCGTCGCCGACGGCGTAGCTCAGCCGGCGGTTGACCCGGTACGTGCCGGCGTTGACCTGCACCCAGGGGAGCACCTTGAGCAGCCACCGGGACGAGATGCCCTGCATCTGCGGGGTGGACTTGGTGGTGGTCGCCAGATTTCGCGCGGCTGCGGTGTCGAGGCTGGTCCGCGCCTGAGCGTTGGGCGGATTGCCTTGTGCGGTGTCCTGACCCGCATCAACCGACATGGACTGTCCTTCCCGTAAGGAGGTGATACAGCCCAATTCTTTCGAGCACGCAGAGTGCTGACTATTGCCGGATCGAGTGAGAATACTTTCCGAAATACGGGAAAGAGGCGTACGGGCGCGGGTGATCCGTCCGGTTCCGTACTGCTCCGTGACCATCCGTTCCTGGGGTGCGAACTGGTGTGCGTCACACGGAGGTTGGGGGGAAGGCGAGCGGCTGAGGGCGCCACCGGGGCGCCCACCGCTCCGAGGAGGTCACCCATGCTTGCCGCTGTGGGCGCCGTCATCTTCGCCATCGGGTATCTGATCAACGCGACCAGCACCGGCACGGACGCCGGCTTCACGCCGTTCAGCCTGCTGCTGGCCGGCGCGTTCTGCGTCGCACTCCATCTCGCAGGAGTCGGTACGGGCTGGGCCCCGCCGTCCAGACGCCGTCGCCGCTGAGAGGGCCCCAGGGTGACGCTGAGGACCCTGAAGTCCGCCGGAGCCGCTGGGGGCACCGAGGGCCGCTCTCGGGACTGCTGACGACCGCCGGAGGCTCCGGCGCGCGGCTCAGATGGCTTCGATCACCGCGCCGCGCTCCGGTGGCGTGGTCTGCGGCGGGATGCCGCCGAGCGGGCCCGCGGACAGCGACGGGGCCGAGAACGAGGGGGCGAACGTGGGCAGCGGCGGGATCAGCGGCCCGATCTGCCCGGTGAGGGCCGTCGCGCCCAGGGGCGAGGCCGCCAGCGGCGCCACGGCCAGCGGTGCCGCCGTCAGGGGCTCGGGGAGGACGGGCTCCGCGGGGAGGGGCTCCGCGGTGAGCTGCGCGGCGGCGAAGGCGGCCGCCTCGATCGCGTGCCGCCGCTCGCGGCGGAAGATCATCGCGGCGAAGGCGCCCGCGCCCAGCAGCGCGAAGAAGGACATCAGGGTGCCGAACCAGCTCGCCCCGAGCCACCGGCCGCCGACCCAGCCCAGGCCGACGCTGTAGGTGGCCCAGCACACGCCGGCCAGGGCCGACCAGGGCAGGAACTCGCGCGGGCGGCGGCGGGCCGCTCCGGCGCCGAGGCTGACGACGCTGCGGCCCGCGGGCGCGAAGCGGGCCAGCACCACGAGGGCGCCACCACCGCTGCTGAGCACCTGGCCGAGCCGTTCGTGGGCGGCGGCGAGCCGCCGGGAGCGGGCGATGCGCCGGTCGAACCAGGCCCCACCACGCCAGGCGAGCCGGTACGCGAGCAGGTCGCCGACGCAGGACGCGGTCGCCGCGCACACCAGCAGGACGAGGATGTCGAGCACGCCGTCCCTGGCGCCGGTGGAACCCGAGGTGGCCGCGCTGATCACCAGAACGCCGCTCGGCAGTACGGGGACGAACACGTCGAGCAGGACGGAGAGCCCCACGAGGACGTAGATCCAGGGCCAGTCGAACAGGGAGCCCATGTGGTGCAGCACTACGCCTCCTCGCCCTTCGCCCGGTCCCGCCCGTGTCGTGCCTTGGTCTGGTGCATTCGTCCTGCGAACCCGTCCGCGAAAGTGCGCCGGAAAGCTGCTTCCGGTACTGCGTCGAGGAGCGGCGGATCTTCATCTGCCGTCAGCCGTACAGCGTACGCCAGTGCCGGGCCCCGGTTCCCGCGCGGGTACGTGACGTAATAGACAATCACGGCGTTATCACGGCGGGAATACTCTCCTGGAAACGGTTCGGCGCAGATTTCGTGGAATCCGCGTCGGGGCCGCACGCCGAGTGTGAGGTGGGTATTCCCGTGACGACGGCGTCCTCCTCCTCACTGCTGCCGGTGGACCGCACGCTCGGGATCGTGCTCGCGGTGCTGCTCGTGGTCGCGGCGGGCGTCGCGGCGTACGCCCGGCTCGCCGACCCCCGCGAGAACTACGCGCGCGGCATCCTGCTGGCCGGCGTCCGGGCGGCGGTGCAGCTCGCGGCGGTCTCCGCCCTGATCGGGTGGGTGGTGAAGCACCAGGCGGCGCTGCTGGGCTTCGTCCTGGTGATGTACGCGGTCGCGTCGCGGACGGCGGGGCGGCGGGTCACGAGCGACCGCAGCTGGCGCTGGGCCGCGGTGCCGGTCGGCGCCGGCGCCCTGCCGGTGGTGGCGTTGCTGGTGCTGACCGGGCTGGTGCCGATCGACGGGATCGCGCTGATCCCGGTGGCGGGCATCCTCATCGGCGGCGGGCTGACCGCCACCGTGCTGGGCGGACGGCGCGCCCTGGAGGAGCTGGCGGGGCGGGCGGGCGAGGTGGAGGCGGCGATGGCGCTCGGCCTCAGCGACCGGGAGGCCCGGATGGAGATCGCCCGCCCGGCGGCGTCGGGGGCCCTGATCCCGGGCCTCGACCAGACCAGGACGGTGGGCCTGGTCACGCTGCCGGGCGCCTTCGTCGGCATGCTGCTGGGCGGGGCGAGCGCCGTCTCGGCCGGGGCGGTGCAGCTCTTCGTCCTGATCGCGCTCCTGGTGGTCCAGGCGGTGTCCGTGGCGGTGGTGCTGGAACTCGTCGCCCGCGGCCGGATCACCCGCCCCCGGCAGGGCGCCCCGGTGCGGGTCCCCTGGTACCGGCGGCGCGGCGATGCGCGGGGTGCCACAGCGGGCACGCAGCGTGACCGGACGCCGCCCGCTCCGTCCCGGCCGGGCGGCACGATGCCGTAGGATGGCCGCAGCAGAAGGGGAGTAGCTCTTCGCCGGACCGTCGACATACTGCCCGGGCCGTCGCGCACCGTGAGGTGCGGGGACGTCCCAGGCCGGCGCCCGGAGGCGGTGCACCGTGCGTGCCCGCCAGCGAGACCTTCGGCCGCAGTGTCCCGACGCTGCCGTGCCGAAGCGACCCCCGGAAGCCCGTGGTCCTCTCGGTAACGGCCGCACCGACCGATCGAGGAATCCTCTCCGTGCTCAGCATCAGCGTGATCGCCGTCGTCTTCGGCGTGATCTTCCTGGCCGAACTCCCCGACAAGACCGCGCTCGCCGGCCTCATGCTCGGGACCCGCTACCGCGCCTCCTACGTCTTCGTCGGCGTCGCCGCGGCCTTCGTCGTCCACGTGGCGCTCGCGATCGCCGCGGGCAGCCTGCTCACGCTCCTGCCGCACCGATGGGTCCAGGGCGTGGTCGGAATCCTCTTCCTCGGCGGCGCCGCAATCCTGCTGCTGTCCAAGGGCGACGACGAGGAAGAGGTGAAGGCGCCGGCGGACCAGAGCTTCTGGAAGGTCTCCGGCGCGGGCTTCATGCTCATCCTCGTCGCCGAGTTCGGCGACCTCACGCAGATCATGACCGCGAACCTCGCCGCGCGCTACGACGACCCCGTCTCCGTCGCCATCGGCGCCGTGCTCGGGCTCTGGGCGGTCGCCGCGCTCGGCATCTTCGGCGGGCGCCTGCTGATGAAGCGGGTGCCGCTGTCCCTGATCACCAAGGCCGCGGCCGCCGTGATGATCGTCCTCGCCGCGCTCAGCCTCTACGAGGCGGCGTCGGGTGCCGCGCTGCTGTGAGGCCGTGTGACCTGACGTGATCCGGCCGGGCGGGGCGCGGTACGGCCGGGCGGCGGCCCGGGGGCATCCGAGGACGAGCGGAAGCTCCCGGCACTGCCCGGTCCTCCGCGCTCGGCGCCCATCGTCCGCCGGCGACGTGGTCCGGCCTGGGGAGTTCGCTGTCGGACCCCGCTCGTAGGGTGGCGGATGTGACGGGATATCAGAACAGTTCGGCCGCCGACATCGTGCACGACCTCCTCGCGTCCGCGCCGGCGCAGGCGGCGGCGACCGGGGGAGATCCGGTGGAGGCGCTGGAGCAGGCGCGTCCGGCCCGTACCGCCGCGGCGCGGATCGCCGCAGCGGGCGGGGCCGACGAGGTAGCGGCCGGCCGGCTGCGGACGCTGGTGCGCGAATGCCTCGGCGGGAGCGGCGCGCGCTGGCTCGCCGTCCATGACGCGCTCGCGGGCTGCCGGGGCACCCTGCCCGCGCTGCTCGCCGACGCGTCCCCGCCGCAACCGGCCGCGCCCTCTGGCGGGTTGACCGCGCCGGTGCCGCGCAGCGTGCAGGAGACGTTCGCGCTGGTGATCGGGCACGCCGCACCCGAGCACGCGGCGGCGGCGCTGGCCGCGATACCCGACCGCACGCTGGAACGGCTGCTCTCCGCCGGAGCGCTGCCGGGACCGGCCCTGGTCGCGGCGGTCACCGAGCACGGCGACTCCCGCACGCGCGTGGCCCTGGCCCGTCATCCCCGCATCGACACGCGGGTGCTGGCGCGGTTGCTCGCCGTGGGGGACGGCACGGTCGGGGCCGCCGTCTACCGCAATCCCCGCGCCACACCCTCCCTGCGCCGCACCCTCGCCCACCGGCTCGACGCGGTGCCGATGGACGAGGCGCTGCGCGCCGAACTCGCCGACCCTGGCAGCGGGGTGCCGCGCACCTGGCTGGTACCGCTGCTCGGCTCCGGTGATCCGCAGCTCGTGGCACGGGCGTTGGGGTCCGGAGTGCGGGCGGTGGCGCAGCAGTACGCACTGGTCCGGGTCTGGGAGCGCGGCGGCCCCGAGGCGGTGCGGGCCCTGCTCGGGGACCCGGGGGTCGCTCCGCACGTGAGCCGGTCCGTGCGCGCCGCCGTCACCGCCGCCCTGGCCGAGGAGGCGGGGGAGGACACGCCCGGCGTCGCGCTGCACTGCCTCCGTGAGCAGGGCGAGCCGTACGCCGATCCCGGCCGGCTGCCGGGGTTGCTGGCCGCCACCCGCGGGACCAGCAGCCTGCGCGACCTGCTGCTGGAGCCGTACGCGCAGGACCTGCCCGCGCTGACCGAGGCGCACGCGAAGAGCCCTTTCATGCCCACGGCGAGCGAGGAGCTGGCCCGGCACGAGGAGGCGAGCGACGCGCAGCGCCTGCTGTTCCGGCTGAGCGTCCTCAACGAGCCCTGGCGCGAGGGCGGTCGGCGCGCGGGGAACATCACCCCGCCCGAGCGGCGGCTGGCCGCCGAGGAACTGGACGACGGCGCGGTCTGGTGGGCCGAGGGCATGGTCGCGGCCGGGCTGCTCGACCCGGTCGAGCTGATCCGTACCGCCCGCCCGGCGCGCCACGCGCTGGCCGCGCTCGCCGCCGTCGACCGGCGCGGGCTGGTCACCGATGGCGCGGTGGCGGAACTGCGGTCGCTGACCGACGCCCAACTCGGCGATCGGGAGCTGAGTTGGGCGGCCTTCGACCGCCTGCTGCCCGGCCACGGCGGCAGTCTGCGAGAGCTGATCACCGAGGCGGGCAGGACCGCCGCTCCCGCTGAATCGGCCGCGCCTGCCGGGCCCGGCGAGCCCGGGGCGGGTTCGGCAGCCCAGGACCCGGGGGCCGTCGACCCGGGGACCCTCGACCGGGACTCCGGTGCGCCCGCGGAGCCGTACACGCCGCCCCCCACGCCGCGCCGTGACCACGAGCGGGCCGCCCTCGCCGCCCTCGACCTGCTCCGTTCCCTGGCACCGGCCGGCATGGCGTGCCCGGATCCCGTCGACCCCGGCGTCCTCCACTTCCTCGCCCACCACGACCAGGTCGACGCCCCCGGCCTCGCCACCCCGGTCTGGCTCGCCCGGGCCTGCGCCGCCGCCGGGGTCGACGCGAGGGGCGGCGGGCCCTGGTACACCGCGCCCGGCCTCGCCCGCGTGCGCGCGACGCAGCCCCAGAGCTGGGGTTCCGGCGCGATGCTCATCGAGCACGCCTACGTCCAGGGCATCCTGCCCGCTGACGAACTGCCCAGCCTGCTCCCGGCGTTGCGCATGCTGCTGCTCCCGCACGACTGGCGCCGGCTCTCCTTCGCGGAGGCGTGGCGGCGTGCGCTCGCCCGCCTGCTGCGCACCGAACTCGGCACCGATCCCGATGCCTGGCTCCGGCTGGCCGCCACGGCCGAACAACTCGCCGGCAGGGCGCCGGCCGGCTCGGTGACCCCCGTCGAGACTCACGGGCCCAGCTGGGTCGAGCTGCTGGCCGCGGCCCGGTCCGGCGCGACCTCCCTCGGCGAGACGCCGGCCGCGTCCGCTCCCGGGGAGGAGTCGGCGGAGGAACCGGCATGGGCCTGGCACACGCCCCGCCCGGGCACGCCGGACGAGGCCATCGCCCTGCTGGCTCGCGGAAACCACCTGTGGGACTGGCCGGCGGGCACCCTGCTGTGCCTGGCCGACGCCGAGGTGATCGACGCGGTCCTGCCCCGACTCGGCCCCGACGGCGCCTGGTTGCTCGCCGCGTACGTGCTGCGCCACGACCGCGTCCCGCGCGTGGTCTTCGAGCGGCTGCTCGCCGGACGCGATCCGCGGGCGCTGCGGATCCTCATCACCGAGTCGCGCTGGCTCGACGACGGGCTGGTCGAGCCGCTGGCCGAGGACGGCGATCCCGAGGCCGACCTGGCGCTGCTGCGGCACGTCCGCGATCCGCTCGTGGTCCGCCGCGTCGTCGCGCGCTCGGTGGCAAGGGCGGCCGCCCGTACCGGGGTCGGGCCGGAGGCGGACGCGGACCCGGTCGCGTCCCGGGTGCTGGCCGAGCTGCGGGCCGACCCGGCCGCGCGGCCCGCCGGGGGAGCGCAGTGGCTGTGCTCGGCCGAACCCGACCTGATCGAGGAGATCCTCGCCCGGTACGGCACCGAACTCGGCTTCGTCCACCAGGCCGTCGGCTGCCTGCACCTCCTGCGGTACGGCGGCGCGGCCCGGCTCACCGCGCTCGTCGGCCGCGAACTGCTCGGCCAGGCCGCCACCAAGCTGTGCGTCAAGGCGCTGGCCACCGCCGACCCGGCCGCCGTGCTCCGCGCCCGGATCGACCGTGAACGCGACCCGGCCCGGCTGATCAGGAAACTCCGCCGCTGCACCAACCACTGGGCCGCCACCAGCACGGTGGTCGCGACCCTCGCCGACGTGGACTGGCCGGCCCTGGAGGCCGCGCACGTGGAGGAGCCGCTGCCGTTCTGGAAGGAGCTGGTCGGCATGTCGATCGCTCCCACTGAACTCCGCCTGCGATACCCGGAGTTGCTGCCGGAGCCCGGACCGTACGGACTGCCGGACGGCGTGGCGGCCACCCGGTCCCGGGCCCGCCACGGCCTGGCCGGCCTCTACCACTGCCCGCCCGCCACGCAGATCGACGGCCTGCTCAGCGCGGGAATGCTCACCGGGACCGACCTGCTGCACACCGCGGCTCCGGCCGCGCGGATCCTCGCGTACCTCAGCAGCGCCGCCCGCCGTACGGACACCCCGGCCGGGGCGACCGCCGCGCTGGAGGAACTCGCCGGCCTCGTCCGTACCCGGCTCGGGGCCGACCCGGCGTCGTGGGCCCGCGTCACCGAGCGGCTGACCGGGCGCGATCCCGGGTGGGAACCCATGGCGCCGGTGGTGGAGTTGCTCGCCTGAGCGGGCCCCTCGCGGGGCGCGGGTGGAGGCGTGGAGCGGGGCGCCCCGGGCGGCCGCGCGCGTACCTGCGGTTCCCGCGCCGGGCAGCGGCGCCGTTCCCCGGGACACCCCGAGGTCCGCCTGCCGACCGGCGGGCGCGTCGACGCCGGTACCGTGCCAGCGGCATCCTCGGGCGGCCCGGCGGCGGTCAACCCACCGGGTGTACGTCCCGGCCGGCGCCAAGGGCCGGGTTGCTCGCGAGCCGTCCCCGTGCCGGGGAGGGGCGTCGGCGCCGTACTCCGCGGTTGCCCGGCGCCGCACCGCCCGCGTGCCCAAGTGCCCCCCGGCACCGTGCCCGCGGCATCCTCCGGAGGCTCCGCGGCGCTCAACTCACCAGGTATACGCTCCCGCCCATGCCGAGCCCTCCCGTGTCCTCCTTCTCCGGCTTCTCCGGCCCTGACGGCGCACGTCTCGCCTACCGGGAGGTGGGAGAGGGCAGACCTCTCGTGCTGCTGCACGGCATCACAGGGGACGCGGCGCTGTGGACGGCCCACGGCCAGGCCGAGACGATCGCCGCGCACGGCCACCGGGTGATCCTGCCGGACTTCCGCGGGCACGGCCGGAGCGCGAAACCGCATGACGCCGCGGCCTATCCGCCGGACGTGCTGACCGACGACACCTTCGCCCTCCTCGACCATCTGGGCCTGGACGAGGGCGCGTACGACCTCGGGGGGTACTCGCTCGGGGGCCGCATCGTGGTGCGGCTGCTGGTGCGCGGCGCGGCGCCGGGCCGCGCGGTGGTCGCCGGGCAGGGCCTGAAGCAGGTGCGCGGCGCCGAAGGCGGCGCGGGATCGTTCCTGCGGAAGGTCTTCACGGAGGGCGCGGCCTTCGAGCCGGGCTCGCGGCAGGAGCGGGCCGCGCAGTGGCTCCGGTCGAGGGACGAGGACCCGGTCGCGCTGCTGCACGTGCTGGACTCGATCGTCGCCACACCGGAGGAGCCGCTCGGCGGTGTCCAGGTGCCGACGCTCGTCGCGGTCGGCAGCGAGGACGAGCGTGCCGACTCGGCGGACGAGCTGGCGGCGGCGTTCCCGTACGGCACCCGCGCGGTGCTGCCGGGGGACCACACGACGGCAACGTCCGCGCCCGAATTCGTCGCGGCGATCGTGGAGTTCCTCGCCGGTCACCGGTGAGCGCCGCGCGCGGCGCACCGTCGGAGGGGCGGTACGCCGGTGCACCTCACCGCGGAGCGGGCCGCGGGCCGGGCGGAACGGCGGGCCCCGCCGATCAAGGGCCCGCCGTGAGGGCGCCCGTCCCGGCGCCGGAGCGCCGGGAGGTGGGCTGCCGCCGCCCGCCGTTCGTCAGCTCGCTCCGGTCACCGCCAGGGACACCAACCGGGCGCCGCGCGGGGCGCCGTCCGGGAGGGCGAGGGCGACGTAACGGGCCGTGGCGCGGACCGCGAGGGACGCGGTGGTGCGGGCGGCGAGCGTTCCGGCCTGCTGGTAGGTCAGCCCGTCCGTGCTGGTCTCCACCCGGGCCGCGGGGCCGCGCCCGCCGGTCCAGGACGCGGTGACCGTGGCGAGCGGGACGGCGGCGCCGAGGTCGACGACCATGCGCCCGCCCGGGCCCGGCGTCCACGCGGTGTGCGGGTCGCCGTCGACCGCGGCGGCGGGGTCGGACATCCCCGGCGGCAGCGGCGAGGTCGGGAAGGTGACGCGGCCGAGCGCGAGGTCGTCCAGCGGGTAGGGCGCGGCGCCGGGCAGCGTGACGGTGCGGGTGCGCCCGGCGCGCAGCGTGACGCGGACCGTGCGTCCACCGGGGGCGGCGACCTCCACGCGGCAGGACGGGCCGCTCAGCACGACCGTCGCGGCGTCGCGGACCTCGGCGCTCAGCCCCTGCGGCAGCCGGCCGCCGGCGGCGCGCAGTACGGCCCGCGCGGGGGCCAACGCCGCTGTGGCGGCACCGAGTTCGGCCTGGTAGGCGGTGCCGTCCGCGGTGACGGTCTGGCTGCCCGCGTACAGGGTGACGGCGTGGGTGTCCTGGGGCAGTGCGACCTGCGCGGTCACCGCCGCCCCGGAGAGGTTGAACAGGCTCAGGTGGCCGCCCGCGGTGGAGGCGCGCACCGCGTCGTGGTCGGTGGTGGGAGCCGGGCGCGCGGCCGCGGCCCGCACCGCGGCGGGGCTGCCGTCCGGCAGGCCCTCGACCAGCAGCCGTTCGGCGGGACCGTCGGAGAGGATCACCGTGTCGCCGTACACGGCAAGGGGGTTGGCGGCGCCGCGCACGATCAGCCCGGCCCGGCCGTCGACGCTGATCCAGCCGCCGTCGCCGGAGAGGTCGGCCGGCGGGTAGGCGACCAGGTCGGTCCAGCTGGACCCGTCGGTGGAGCCCTGCACGGTGTACGCCTGGCCGGCCGCGGTCTCCCAGCTCAGCGTGACCCGGTCCACCTCCGCGGGCGCGCCGAGGTCCACCTGCAGCCAGCTGTCGGCGCGGGTGCGCTCGGCGACCGAGACCGCCCAGCGGGTCGTCGCGTTGCCGTCCACGGCGAGCGCGGCTCCCTTGCCGCTGTCCGCGGACGACGCCGTGGCGGTGCGGCCCTGCGCCAGGTCGGCGCCCGAGGCGCCGTCGCGGACCTCGAACGCGTAGACGGAGTAGCCGTATTGGGGGTTGCCGCGGCGGCCCTGCATCCGCAGGTAGCGGTACGTCCCGGGGGTGAAGGTGAGGTTGTCGGTGCGCGGCCCGCTGGTCGGGTGCCCGGCGTTGCCGGTGTCGGCGGCCGCGACGGTGACCGAGCCGTCGGCGGTGGTGTAGGTGCGGCTGCCGTCGAGGCCGGGCACCCCGGGCATGGTGAGGTTGAAGACCTCGATACGGCCCTCGCCGGCGCCGGTGCCGGAGGTGGCGTAGACGACCTCGCCGCCGGGCAGCGTGGTGAAGCCCGCGTACCCGCTGTCCAGGGCGAGCAGGACCGCGCTGGCGTCGAGGCCGTCGCGCAGGGTGGTGTGGGTGGCGACGGTGCGGGTGGCGACCTTGCCCGTGGTGGCGGGCAGGAACATCGGGGTGCTGCCGCTGAGCGAGAACAGCCAGTCGTCGTGGGCGGGTTGCCAGCAGAACTTCACGAAGCCCGGCTTCGTGACGGACGCCGCCCAGGCCCGCGGGGTCTGGTGGGAGACCAGGCCGGGGCCGGTGCCGAAGTCGGTGACCCCGGAGGCCTGGTGGAACAGCTCCTCGGCGGTGAGCGCGGTGACCTTCTCGTGCTGCGCGGCCCGCCACTCGTGCAGCAAGTAGCTGATGGCGAGTTCGGCGCGTGCCTCCGGCTCGTACTTGGGCTCGCCGGAGAACTTGGTGATCCGGTCGGCGGGGGCGTACGCCTGGTACGCGGGCAGGCGCTCGGCGAGCGCGGTCTCGGCGCGCGCGGCGGCCCGGTCGCCCAGCACCTGCGCGAGGAAGGCGACCGGGATGACGTCGCGCCCGTAGAGGTGCTCGCGGTCGTTGACCATCGGCATCAGCGGCTCGCCGGCGTCGCTCATGACGCTGAGCGTCGACGCCCACAGCCGGTCGGCGTTCGGCTGGGCGGCGAGGACCTCCGGCATCGGCCGGCCCGAGGTCAGGAAGTGCGCGGTGTTGCGGCCGGAGGTGCGCCACAGCTCGCACTGGTAGTGCGGGCCGAACGAGCCGTGGTTCTCCACGATGAAGGTGTCGTACAGGTTCTGCGCGGTGTTGCCGCTGACCGGGACGCCGTCCACGACCGTCGGGTTGGCGAGGTCGGCGGCGGGCAGGCCGGTCTCGTTGCGGCTCCACGTGCCGTACCAGGAGTTCCACGTGGGGTAACGCGTGTCGTCGCTCGCCCAGGCCAGGGCGGGCGCCAGGGACTGGGCGTAGACGCCCATCTCCTCCAGCTTGGTGTCGCCGACGTGGTTGCCGAGCAGCCCGTCGGGCGTCCAGCCCGCCGACAGCGGATCGTTGCCGGAGCCCAACGACGTGGTGTATGCGGCCTGTTCGCGCACGATGCTGTCGATGTTGCCCTGGGTCGCGGTGTCCAGCTCGTCCCACAGCAGGCGGGCGGCGAGGACGAAGTAGAGCTGGAAGGTCGTGTCGAAGAAGAGCGTCTTGCCCCATTCGGTGCCGCCGGTCAGCCGGTTGGAGGCGGCGAAGTGGGTGAGGGTCGCGAGGGTGCGCGAGCGCAGCGTGTCCTCGTCGATCCCCGCGACGCTCGCGTCGTAGCCGCCGCGGGTCAGCAGCAGCGCGTGCCCGAGGACGACGGCGAAGCCGAAGTCGGTGGCCGTGTAGTGCCCGGCGGTGGCGTCCCACTGCGTCTCGGTCCAGCGGGTGTGGCGCAGCAGCACCTGGTGGAAGGTGGCGGCGACGGCGTCCGGCGGGGTGCTGGTCGGTCGGATCCCCCCGGCCGCCGCCTTCCCGGCCCCGGTCCCACCGTCCCCGGTCGCGGCCCGCGCGGGGGACGCGGCCGCGAGCGTCGCCGGGGCGGCCGCCAACGCGGCGGTGATCCCGGCCAGTTGGGTGAAACGCCGACGGCTCAGCGGGGTGGTGCGCTGGTGCACGGTGACTCCATCCTCGGTGCCGGGCCACGGCACTCGTCGACAACGTTGTCAGACACGATGACGCGGTCATTCTTCGCATCGTCTCCTGGTGCCGTCAACCCCCGTGCGAGGGTGGGCGTCCGGTCCGGAAGGGCACCACGCGCCACGCGCCGGGCTCTCCTTCGCGGCCACCGGCCGGCCCGGGCGTCATACCGCCGGACGCAGACCGTCCAGCTCGCCGCCGATCGCCTCCCGCAGCGCGTCGTGCCGCGCGCCGAGCCGGAACCGCTCGTCACTCCACCGGTCCGGCGGGTACAGCCACACGGGATGGCCCACCAACTCGGGCGGCTCCCAGTCGAATCGCGGCCACACATGAGCGTGCAGGTAGGGGTCGGTGTTCCCCAGGATCTCCAGGTTGACCCGGCGGAAGGCCGGGTCCAGCCGCCGGCAGGCCCGCTCGACCGCCTCTCCGAGCAGGTCCATGTCGGACAGGAACGACAACCGCCTGGCCTTCGGCAGGTCCGACAGCCGTTGGACGGCCGGTTCGTCCACGAGGAGGACCGAGTAGCCGGGCAGGAACTGCACGTCGCCGATCACCGCGAACCCCGCGTCGAGCCGCCGCAGAACGGTCGGGTTGGCGCCCCGCAGCGCCGCGTTGATCCGGTCCGCCCGCCAGCCGTCGGTCATGGCCCGACCCTACCCGCGGCGGTCAGGACGTGCTCGTCCCTTCCCGGTCGACCTTCGCCACGACCTCCGCGACCAGCGCGTCGGCGGCGTCCAGCGCCGCGCCGAGCGTCTGCGGGGTGCTGCCGAGCTCGGCGAAGAGGGCATGCGCCCGGGCGGCGAAATCGGGTGGGGCATCGGGGAGTTCGCCCGCGGACCACACCGCGCCCTTCTCGTTGAGCACCCAGCGCCCGGCATGGGCGTGCAGGGCGTGCACGAGCAGCCCGACCGCGCGGAAGAGGCAGCCGGCGACGTAGAAGGCGTCGCCGCGGGCCGCTCCCTTGCGGGCGCCGCCCAGGATGAACGGAGCCTCCCACCGCGCGTTGCCGACGAGCGCGGCGCGCAGCGGCTCCGGATAGCGGCGGGACTCCTCCTGGAGGGACCGAAGTTCCCCCTCGGGGTCGGCGAGGATCCGCCCGACGGCCAACTCGCCGACGTACGCGTGGGAGTAGACCCCCAGGGGATGCCCGGGCTGGGTGCCGATCTCGAACCGCCCGGCCCGGCACTGCCGCCACACGCGGTGCACCCGGTCCAGGTCGCGGTAGATCCAGTCGACGCGGTGGCCGTCGACGGTGAGCCAACTGCCGCCGTCCACCCAGGGACCCCAGCCGCCCGGCTCGCTGACCTCCACCGGCTCGCCGGTCACCTCGGCCGCGAGCGCGCGCAGGGCCGCCGTGTCCAGCGGCGGCCGGTAGTACAGGCCCAGGTCGTAGTCGGAGTCGGGCGCGTGGGTTCCCCGCGCCCGGCTCCCGCCCAGGCACACCCCCACGACGCCGTCCACCTCGGCCAGCCTGTTCGCGATGCCCGCCAGACGCTCCATCGGACCAGTCTGCGGAAACGGGCCGCCCGCGGCGAACGAGTAAGCGGCCGGGCGCGTCGGCACCCCGGCCCACGAGGATATGACGGGACGTCATATCCCGCGCTCCGGACACCGCGTGGCAGGTACCGCTACGGAGCCACCGTCACCACGAGGGTGCCGTTGGCCGCAGCGGTGACGCCGACCTGCTCCAGGGACCGTACGTGCGCGGTGGGGTGGTGGGCGGCGGCGCGGGGGCCGACGCCGATCACCCGCATCCCGGCGGAGCGGGCCGCCGCGATCCCGACCTCGGCGTCCTCGAAGACCAGGCAGTCCGCGGGGGCGAAGCCGAGTTCGGCGGCGCCCTTGAGGAACCCCTCGGGGTCGGGCTTGCTGGCGCTGACGCTCTCGGCGGTGATGCGGACCGGGGGCAGGGGGAGTCCGGCCGCGTCCATGCGGGTGCGGGAGAGGTCGACGCTCGCGGAGGTGACGAGGGCGTGCGGGTGGCCCTGGAGGGAGGCGAGGAAGGCCGGGGCGCCGGGGACGGGCACGATGCCGTCGGTGTCGGCGGTCTCCTCGGCCAGCAGCACCGCGTTCTCGGCGAGGTTCTCGGCCACGGGCCGGTCCGGGAGGAGGACCGCCATCGTGGCGTGGCCCTGCCGGCCGTGCACGACGGACAGGACGTGCGCCGGGTCGAGGCCCTTGCGCTCGGCCCAGCGCCGCCAGCAGCGCTCCACGACGGCGTCGGAGTTGACCAGGGTGCCGTCCATGTCCAGCAGGAGCGCGCGGGCGCGGAACTCGGTGGACGCGGTGGGCGGTGTCATCGACGTGCTCCCTGGGTGTGAGGTCTTCCGGCGGGCCGCGGTCGGCGGCGCTCGGCCGTGATCATGGCGGGCCCCTCGATGCGGCCCGGGTGGGGCCATCCCGCACGGGGTGGCCCGAACGGCGTGAGGGGCGGCCGCCGCGACTGCTGCCGCACCGACCGCCCCTGACGGTAACCCCACTGCTCCATGGCCCCGCCCGCCGGTCAGGGTGAGCGGGCGGAACCACTTTGTTCCCACAACATACAAAAGAAGCGGCGGCGACGCCACCCCTCCCCCCGGGCCGGTGGACGGGAGCGGGGCGGGGACCCCCGCGACCCGGCGGGGCTCGGGGACCCCGGGGCCGCGGCCTAGACTCGCCGCATGCCCACGGAACCCTTCGGGCCGCTCCAGTTCCAGCTCGTCCTGCTGCGGCGGATGGCCGACCACCAGCCGGGCCTGGTCGACGACGCGCTGCGCGCGCTGGGCGCGAACCACACCGACCTGAGGGAAGCACACCGCAGGTGGCAGGCGCGGCTGCACAGCCGCGGCTTCCCGCGCGGCGAGGCCCGCTACCGTACGGCGCTCGGGCCCCCGGAGGCCGTACGGGAGCAGCGCGCCGGGGATCTGGCGCTGCGGGCGGCGCTGTGGCCCGTACCGCTGTGGCCGGACCTGAGGTTCGAGGTGGTCACGCTGCCGGGCGGGGGCGGGGCGGTCGTCAACGAGTGGCTGGTGCGCGCGCCGGGGGCCGAACCGCCCCGGCCGAAGGCCGTCGCCGACCTGACGCCGTGGTCGTGCACGGTGGACGACGCGGCCCGCGCCTTCCCGCCCGCCGCGCCACTGCCGCCCGACGCGCCGTCCCGGGCCAGGCTGGCGCTGACCGACCCGCGGACCGGCGGCCGGATCGTGGCGCATTTCACCTGGGGCCTGCTGCAGTACGTCGAGGGGGCCGGTCCAGAGCCGTCCTGAACGGGTGGCCGGCGCTCCGGGCCGGTGGAACCTTCCAGGCCCTAGGAGTCGCCCTGGGTCTGCCGTTCCAGCACGGAGCGTGTGTTCGGCCCGTACACGCCGTCGTGGCTGCCGTCGGGGGAGTCGCTGACCCAGTACCAGACCTGGAAGGTGGCCACCGCCTTCTTCACCCGCTGGTCGAAGACGCCGTCGATCGGTCCCTTGTAGGCCCACACCTCGGTGAGGCGGCGCTGGAGGTCGGCGACGGCCGGGCCGGAGTCGCCCAGTTCCAGGACCTGCGGGGTGGTCGATGTGCCGTCCCCGGGCGTCGTCGTCACGGTGCCGGAGGGGCTCGACGAGGTGAGGGGCGAGGTGGCCGCGGAGGCGGGCGGGCTCGCGGAGGTCGAGGGCGCGGAGGGCGTGGAACTGCCGGGCGCGGACGTGGCGGGAGTGGTCGACGGGCTCGCGGAGGGGTCGGCGGCCGGCGGGGTGGCCCGCTGCGTCATCGGCGCGGCGGTCGAGGCGGTGGCCTGGGCCGCGTCCGAGGGCAGCACGACGTCCGGCATCGAGGTGGACCGGTCGGGCAGGGCCCGGTCGGTGCCGTGCTGCTCCTCGCCTATCTGGCCGCTCACGGCGACGGCGCCGGCCGCGAGCGCGGACGCGGCGACCGCCGCGGCCGCCACCACGAGGCCGCGCCGGCGCCGCCGGTGCCGGCCGTGCGCCGCGTCCTGGGCGTCGCCGTGGTCCGCGTCGGGGCCGCCGTCGCGCGGGGTGGTGGCGTACTCCATCGCCGCGTACGTCGCCGGGAACAGTCCCAGGTCGGTGGTGGCGGGGCCCTCCTCGCCCGGCGCCGTGTCCGGCTCGGTGGTGTCGATCAGCCGCCGTACGGTGCTCGCGCCGACCTCGTCGCCGGGTTCGGCGACGTAGGGGCGCAGCCGCAGGGGGTGGAAGCCCTCGACGGCCGCCACGGCCGCGGCGCGTTCCGCGGCCCGCTCGGCGGCGCGTATGCCGCCGACGTCCTCGGCGCCCGCGTCCGGGCTTGCGTCCGGGCCGCCGCCGGGAGCGGACTCCGGGACGGGCGGGTTACCCGGGGTGATGCCTTCGGCCGTGCTGCCGCGCTCGATCATGCCGTCGCCTCCCGGCGTGCGGTTTCCCGGGGCACCCGCGGACGGCACGGCGCGCCGGTGCGTCCGTTGCGTCTCCGGTCGTGCCGGCGGTCCGGCCTGCTCGGCTGTTCCGGCGCCACTGGGTCCCCTCCCGCCGTCGTTCTCGGGTCCGCACCACCCGTTCACACGGTGTGCGCAAAGTCTCCGGTGATTATGCCGATTCGACACGCCTTCGGCACACCGGCCGGCCCGAGTCGTGACGGGTTCCGCAGGCCATAACCGTACAAACGGTGGGAATATGAAGTTCTGGCCCTCGGGGAGACGAGGCGAGGAGCTGCCACATGGCCCAGGACACCAGTACCGCCGCGGCACCGGCGGCGGCACCGGGCGAGCAGCAGGACAAGCGCGCGGTTCGGATCGCGATCGGCGCGCTTGCTCTCGGCCTGCTGCTGGCCGCGCTCGACCAGACGATCGTGTCGACCGCGCTGCCCACCATCGTCAGCGAACTCGGCGGCATCGACCATCTGTCCTGGGTGGTGACCGCCTACCTGCTGGCGTCGACGGCGGCGACCCCGCTGTGGGGCAAGCTCGGCGACATGTACGGCCGCAAGCGGCTGTTCCAGTTCGTGATCGTGCTCTTCCTGATCGGTTCCGCGCTGTGCGGGATCGCCCAGAGCATGGGGGAGTTGATCGCGTTCCGGGCGTTGCAGGGCCTGGGCGGCGGCGGGCTGATCGCGTTGTCGCTGGCGATCGTCGGCGACATCGTGCCGCCCCGCGACCGGGGCCGCTACCAGGGCGTGTTCGGCGGGGTGTTCGGCGCGGCCAGCGTGCTCGGCCCGCTGCTGGGCGGGGTGTTCACCGAACAGCTCTCCTGGCGCTGGGTGTTCTACATCAACCTGCCGATCGGCATCATCGCGCTCGCGGTGATCGCCGCGGTGCTGCACATCCCGGTGCGGCGCACCACGCACCACATCGACTACCTCGGGATGGCGGTGGTGGCTGCGGCCGCGACCTGCCTGGTGCTGGTCACCTCGCTCGGCGGCTCCACCCTGGCGTGGGGCTCGCCGGGCATCATCGCCCTGGCGGCGGCCGGGGTCGTGCTGGTCGGGCTGTTCGTCGTGATCGAGCGGCGCGCGGAGGAACCGGTGCTGCCGCCGCGGCTGTTCAGGGACCGCACCTTCGTGATCTGCTCGGCGATCTCCTTCATCATCGGCTTCGCGATGTTCGGCGCGCTGACGTACCTGCCGACCTTCCTCCAGGTGGTGCACGGCTACTCGCCGACCCTGTCCGGCGTCCACATGATCCCGATGGTGGCCGGACTGCTGATCTCCTCCACCGCCTCCGGCCAGATCATCAGCCGCACCGGCCGGTACAAGGTCTTCCCGATCGCCGGCACCGCGGTGACGGTGGTCGGGCTGCTCCTGCTGCACCAGCTCGACGAGTTCACCGCGACCTGGCTGCTGAGCCTGTACTTCTTCATCTTCGGTCTCGGGCTCGGCATGGTGATGCAGGTACTGGTGCTCGCCGTGCAGAACGCGGTCGGCTACGAGGACCTCGGCTCGGCCACCTCCGGCACCACCTTCTTCCGTTCCATCGGCGCGTCCTTCGGCGTCTCGGTGTTCGGCACCGTCTTCACCAACCAGCTGTCCAGCAAGCTGGGTTCCGCGCTGCGCGGGGTCCCGGTGCCACCCGGCTTCGACCCGGGCCGGCTCCAGGCCGACCCGAAGGCCATCGCCGGCCTGCCGAGCGCCATCAAGACACCGGTGCTGCACGCGTACGCGCAGTCCATCACCACCGTCTTCCTGTGGGCGGTGCCGGTCGCGGGGGTCGGCTTCGTGCTGGCCTGGCTGCTGAAGGAGCAGCCGCTGCGCGGGCTGGTCACCGCGCCCGACCCCGACGAGACCATCGCCACCAACCCGGTGGAGCGCTCCTCGCTCGACGAGATCGCCCGCTGCCTGTCGGTGCTGGGCAGCCGCGAGGCCAAACGCGACCTGTACGTCCGGGTCACTCAGCGGGCCGACGCGGACATCCGCCCGGGCACCTGCTGGTTGGTGCTGAGACTGGCGCACCAGGGCGGCGCCGACCCGGTGGAGCTGGCCCGGCAGGCCACCGTGCCCGGCGAGGTGATCGAAGCGGCCGCGGTGGAGGCCGAGTCCCGCGGGTTCGCCGTGCGCGAGGGCAACCCCCTGGTGCTCACTGAGTCCGGACGGGCCCTGGCCACCCGGCTCGGCGAGGCGCGCAGAAGCGTGCTGGGCGAGCTGCTCGGCGACTGGGACCCGGCCAGCCACACCGAACTGGCGGCGCTGCTGCACAAGTTGAGCGGGGAGTTGTGCGGCGGCGACCATGACCGGCCGCAGCGGCCGGTGTCCGTCGACAAGCCGGCCTGATCCTCCCTCCGCCGCCCTCCGTTTCCCGCGCCCTTCCCCGCCCGTTCCGAACTGCCCGGGGTTTGCGGGTGGTCGCGCGGGCAAGGCGAGCCCGCGAGGGAAGGGAGGCCCGCATGTCGACAGGAGCAGTCGCCGCGATCGTGGTGGCAGTCCTCGTAGTGATCGCCGTCGTTGCCGTATGGACCATGTCCGGCGGCGCACCCCGGAGCGGCCGGCTCAAGCACCGTTTCGGGCCCGAGTACGAGCGCACGCTCGCCCAGCACGACGGCGACGCGAAGGCGGCCGGCAAGGAACTCTCGGATCGCGTCAAGCGGTACGGCGGGCTGGAGCGACGCCCGCTGTCCGCGGCCGAACGCGAGCAGTACACGGCACGCTGGCGGGCCGTGCAGGCGCAGTTCGTCGAGGACCCCGCCAAGGCGCTCCACCAGGCCGATCAGCTCGTCGCCCAGGTCGCCAAGGAGCGGGGCTTCCCCGCCGCCGGCTCGCCCGAGCACTTCGACGCGCTCTCCGTCCACCACGCCACCCCACTGCAGGGCTACCGCCGCGCCCACGCGCTGGCGGAGCACGCGAGCGCGGGCGGCGAGGGCGCCACGGAGGACCTGCGCCAGTCCCTGATCGGGGCGCGCGGGCTGTTCGACGAGCTGCTGGGCGACAGCGGTTCGGCGTCCACCCGGACGCGTCCCGCGCAGGCACCGGACACGCCCGACGCCGAGCCGGCACCCGAACGCCCCCGCGCCGAGGCCGAGTCCGCGCCCGAACCGGTCGGTGTCGGTGCCGGCAAGCAGTCCGACGAGGATGCCGAGTCCACGGAGGACGGCGCCGGCCGCTCCACGCTCGGCCACCGCTTCGCGGCGCTGACCGGCAGCGTCCGCAAGAGCGACGACGGCAGCGGCCGCGCGTGACCGCGCCGCAGGCGACACCCGCGACACCCACGAACGCCACCAGGAGGCGAAGACGATGACGCTGAACATCCCGCACGGTCGTCGTGAGACCGGGACGGAGAAGCAGGTGGAGGAGAAGAAGGAGACGCAGGAGCAGCGGGAACCCGCCGCGGCTGCCGAGGCTCAGGCCCAGGACGTACGGGGCAGCGGGGCCCGGGAGGCCGCCAGGCCCGAGGCGCCGCCGGCCGCACCGGCGGCGGAGTCCGCCAGGTCCGCCGGGCCCGCACGGCCGGTGGAGCCCCCGAAGCCCGCCAGGCCCGTACAGCCGGTGGAGCCCCCGAAGTCCACCGGGTCCACCGGGTCCGTCGAGGACGACGGGCTGAGCGAGCGGATGGACCACGCCGTCGGCGAGTTCGTGGACGATCCGCGCGCCGCCGTACGCGAGGCCGAGGCCGTACTCGACGAAGCGGGACGGCGTTTCACCCGGATGCTGGAGCAGATGCGTGCCGACGCGCACGGCAAGGCGGAGCCGGACACCGAGGAGTTGCGGCTCGCGCTCACCCGCTACCGGGACATGACGCGCAAGTTGCTCGATCTCGTGAGCGCCTGACCCCGCGGGGTGCCCGGTTCTGTCGTCGAGGGACCACCCCGTCGTGGGTGGTTTCTCGCGCAGTTCCCCGCACCCCTTCGGGGCACCCTAGGGACCCGGGCGGAAGGACGCGCGGCGGGTGGCGCGGCGGAGGGCGCGGAGGACGGTGGGTCCGAGGGTGAGGGACAGCACGGCGGTGAGCGCGGCGCGGGGCAGGTCCCAGCCGAGGGACGTGGTGAGGCAGTACGTGGTGAAGCGGGCGAGGTTGGTCGCGAGGGAGCCGTGCGGATCGTAGGAGATGTTCGTCGCGAGCCCACCGATGTACGGCCAGCCCTGGAGATTCATCACGGTGCCGTAGGCGATCGCCGAGACCGCGCCGTACGCCGCGACCAGCGCCAACTCGCCGCGCCCGCGCAGCCGGTCGGGCCCGGGCAGCAGCCCCGCCCCCATCGACACCCACCCCATCGCGAGCATCTGGAACGGCATCCAGGGGCCGACCCCGCCGGTCAGCAGCGCGGACGCGAACATCGTCAACGAGCCCAGCGTGAAGCCGAACCCGGGCCCGAGCACGCGCCCGGACAGCACCATGAGGAAGAACATCGGCTCGATCCCGGCGGTGCCCGCGCCCAGCGGCCGCAGCGCCGCCCCGGCCGCCGCGAGCATCCCCAGCATCGCCACGGCCTTCGCGTCCATCCCGGTGTCCGCGATCGACGCGATCACCACCGCGACCAGCAGCGGCAGCAGCGCCGCGAACAGCCAGGGCGCGTCCGCGCCGTGCGCGGCGACCGACGAGCCGTGCGCGGCCAGCAGGGGCCACCCGAAGGCCGCCACGCCGATCAGCGACACCACGGCGAGCGCGGCCGCCGAGCGCGGGCCGATCCGTACGGCGCGCGCCTGTTGGCGGACCCGCGCCGGCATCGCCTCGGTCCCCGCCGTCGTCACGACGCCGCCTCCAGCGCCTTGCGGACCTGTGCCGGGGTGAGCCAGGGCGCGGGCGCGAGGATCTTCGCGACCTGGGGTGCGAACGCGGGGGAGGACAGCACGACGTCGGCGGCCGGGCCGTCGGAGACGACGTCGCCGTCGGCGAGGACCAGGACGCGCTGGGCGAGTTCGGCGGCGAGTTCGACGTCGTGGGTGGCCAGGAGGATCGCGTGGCCGGCCGCGGCGAGGCCGTGCAGGTGGCCGACCAGGCGGGACTTCGCGGCGTAGTCGAGGCCGCGGGTCGGCTCGTCGAGGAGGAGCACCGGGGGCCGGGCGGTGAGCACGATCGCCAGCGCGAGGGTCAGCCGCTGGCCCTCGGACAGGTCCCGGGGGTGGGCGCCGTGGGCGATGCCCGGCAGCAACTCGCCGACGAGGGCGGCGCAGGTGCCGGGCGGCGCGGCCGCGTCGTGGTCGGCGGCGGCGCACTCGGCGGCGACGGTGTCGGCGTAGAGCAGGTCCCGCGGCTCCTGCGGGACGAGGCCGACCCGGCGCAGCAGTTCGGCGGGCCGGGTGTCGCGGGGTACGGTGCCGGCCACCGTCACGGTGCCGGACGCCGGCGGGTGCAGGCCGACCAGGGTGGACAGCAGGGTGGACTTGCCCGCGCCGTTGCGGCCCATGACGGCGACGGTCTCGCCGGCGCGCACGCTCAGATCGACCCCGCGCAGCGCCTCGGTACGGCCGCGCCTGACGGTCAACCGGGAGCAGTGCACGAGGGGTTCGGCGTCCGGGGCGGGCGCGGTGGCGTACGGCGCGACGGGCGCGGGAGTGCGGCCGGCCAGCCGTTCGCGCAACTCCCCGGCCCGGCGGCGGGCGTCCCGTACGGACAGCGGCAGCGGCGACCAGCCGGCCAGCCGGGCGAGACCGACCACGGGCGGATGGACGGGGGAGACCGCCATCACGTCGGCGGGCGCGCCGACCACCGGGGCCGCGCCGGGCGACGGCAGCAGGATCACCTGGTCCGCGTACTGCACCACCCTTTCCAGCCGGTGCTCGGCCATCAGCACCGTCGTGCCCAGGTCGTGCACCAGCCGCTGGAGCACCGCGAGGACCTCCTCGGCGGCGCCCGGGTCGAGCGCGGAGGTCGGCTCGTCCAGGACCAGTACCTGGGGGTGCACGGTCAGCACCGAGCCGATCGCGACCCGCTGCTGCTGGCCGCCGGAGAGCGTGGCGATCGGCCGGTCGCGCAGGTCGGCCAGGCCGAGCAGGTCGAGGGTCTCCTCCACACGGCGCCGCATCGTCTCCGGCGCCACCCCCAACGACTCCATGCCGTAGGCGAGTTCGTCCTCGACGGTGTCGGTGACGAAGTGCGCCAGCGGATCCTGGCCCACCGTGCCGACCACGTCGGCGAGTTCGCGGGGGCGGTGGGTACGGGTGTCGCGGCCGGCGACGGTGACGCGCCCGTCGAGCACCCCGCCGGTGAAGTGCGGCACCAGGCCGCTCACCGCGCCGAGCAGCGTGGACTTGCCCACTCCGGACGGGCCGACCAGCAGGCACAACTCGCCCTCGGGGACGAAGAGGTCGATCCCGGCGACGGCGGGTGCGGGCGCGTCGGCGTAGGTCACCGAGACGTTCTCGAAGCGGATCACCGCGTGGCTCCTTCGACGCCGGCTTCCGCCGCCGTTGCGGCTCCCGGTTCGGGCCTGGTGGCCGGCGGCGCCGGGGCGACGAACGCCGGGAGCAGGCCGAGCAGCAGCGACAGCGCCGGCCACAGCGGCAGCGTCGGCGCGGTCAGCGGGTAGGCGGGCGGGTCGAGGGCGTCGGGCGCGTAGGAGGCGGCCGCGATCATCAGCGCGGCGACGGCGACCCCGGACCCGGCGACCAGCCACGCGCGCGGGCCCCACCGGTCGGGACGGTAGCGGGTACGCACGCTGCGCCGCCCGCCCAGCCGCAGCCCGGCGACCGCCGCCGCGAGTCCGGCCAGCAGCACCGGCAGGCCGTAGCCCGCGCCGCTCGCCGACAGCAGCGCGTACGTGCCCGCGCAGATGCCGAGCAGGCCGCCGAGGGTGAGCGCGGAGGTGGCCCGCCGCACCCCGGCCGGAACCTGCGCGGTACGGCCGTAGCCGCGGGTGTCCATCGCCGCCGCCAGTGCCACCGAACGCTCCAACGCGCCCTCCAGCACGGGAAGTCCGACCTGGAGCAGCGCCCGCACGCCCCGGTCGGGCCGGCCGCGCAGCCGCCGCGCCGCGCGCAACCGGGCCACGTCCGCGACCAGATGCGGCGCGAACGTCATCGCGACCACCACCGCCACGCCCGCCTCGTACAGGGCGCCCGGCAGGGACTTCAGCAGCCGGGCCGGGTTCGCCAGCGCGTTCGCCGCGCCGACGCACACGAGCAGCGCGGCCAGTTTCATGCCGTCCCGCAGCGCGAACACCACGCCCTCCGCGGTGACCCGCCCGCCGATCCGCACCCCCTGCGCCCAGCCGGGCAGGGGCACTTCGGGCAGCGTGACCAGCACGTGCGTGCCCGGCACCGGCGAGCCCAGCACGACGGCGAACACCAGCCGCACCACCAGCACGAAGCCGCCCAGCCGCAGGAACGCGCCGTACGACCGCGCCCACGGCGCCTCCGTGCGCCGCGCCGCCACGACGTAACCGGCCACCGCGACCACGAGCGCCAGCAGCAGCGGGTTGCTGGTGCGGGAGGCCGCGGTCGCCAGCCCGAGCGCCCACACCCACCAGGCTCCCGCGTGCAGGGCGTTGGCCCGCCCCGCCACGGGTGCGCGCCAGCGCCGCCACCGGTCGCCATGGTGCGGGGCCTTCGCGCCGGCCCGTTCCGCGGCGTGCGGGCCGCGCGGGGCCGGGGCGCCGGGGCCGGTCGACCCGGTGGACCGGGCCGCGTCCGGCCTGGGTGCGTCCGGCCGGGGGTCGGCGGGGGCGGTCATGAGCGGCGGCGGCGGTTCTGCCGGATGGCGAACCCGGCGATGGCCAGTACACCGGCCGCGCCCGCGAGGGTGCCGAGGACCGGGCCGCCACTGTGACCGCCGCCATGGTGGGATACGGCGCCGGAGGAGGAGCCCGCGGCGACCTGCTCCCCGCAACCGCTCGTCGGATAGCCGGAGATGGCGCAGAGGATGCCCGCGGAGTCGTAGCGCAGCGGCCGGGCCACGGCGGCGAGCGCGTCCGCGGAGGACGCGTCGGTGGGGATCAGGGCACAGGCGGTGCGCGGGGCCGGCGGCCTGGCGCCGCCGGGGGCGTCCGCGGTGGTGCCGGGGTCGATGACCAGGGCGATCCGCTTCTTGCCGGACGCGGCGGGGGTGCCGCCGCAGATCGCCGTGAAGGTGGCGGCGCCGCGCGGACGTACCGCGGCCGCGGCGGCGTCCTTGCTGACCGCGAACCGCCACCCCTCGACGGTGCCGTCCTTCGGGGTGTGCATCGCGGGACCGGTCTGCGCGTAGGTCCAACTCCCCCCGGAGCGCAGCCAGTACGACCAGTACCGGTAGCCGGTGGCGGACGCGGGCACCGCGGCGGCGGCGAGCAGCACCGCGGCCACGACGGCCACGGCGGCCACCCACGCGGTACGTCGGGCCCCGGGGGAGATCCCCGCCCCGGCGCCGGGCCGGGACATCAGTGCTGCCGCCGCTTGCGGGCGCTGAGCAGCAGCCCGACGCCAATGCCCGCGACCAGGCAGACCCCCACGACGATCCACACGGTGGCGGCGGACGAGGAGCTGTGGTGCGAGGCGGAGGCGGCCGAGGAGCCCGCCGCGCTGGTGCCGGGCGCGGCGCTGCCGTTGCTCCCGTTCGTCCCGCTCGCCGGGACCTTCGACGGCGCCGGGCCCAGCGCGACGAGCTGCGTGACAAGGTCGGCGCCGTGGGCGTGGTGCGGGTCGTTGCCGGTGGCGTGCGCGGCCAGGATGAGCTGGGCCAGGGCGGCCGGACTGCCGTGCGCCCAGGTGGCGGAGTTGGCGGCGAGCCAGGCGTACGCCTGCTCGGCCGCGGCGAGCTGGCCACCGGAGGCGAGCGCGACGACCGCGTCGGCGGTGGTGCCGTAGTCGGCGGTGGGCTTGGCCGCGCCGGGGGTGACCGCGGTGAGGTGGTGGCCGCCCGCGTCGAGTTGCGCGGTGAGCCAGGCGGCACCGGCGAACGCGGAGGCGGACGGTCCCATCGCCGCGTAGATGTCCTTGCCGCCGGTGCACGACGGCGCCTGCGCCGCGGTGTCCTTCGCCGGCGGCGCGATGAGGAACCCGGCGCTCTGCGACCCGCGCACCGCGTCGGCGGTCGCCTTCGCGTTCACCGCGAGCTTGCCGCCGGCCGGGTAGCCGAAGGAGCCGCGGTCGGCCGCCTTGGCGGAGCAGCCGAACTGGAAGCCGCGCAGTGCCTGGTAGGGGGTGCGGCCCTTGGCGGACGCCACCGCCGGGTCGCTGCTCGCGGCCTGGAGCGTGCCGATCACGATGGCCGTGGAGTCGGGGTCGGAGGCGCCCCCGGCGTTGTACGACCAGCCGCCGTCGGCGTTCTGCACCTTCTTCAGCCAGCCGGTGGCCTTCGCGACGGCCTGCTGGTGCCCGCCGAGCGCGGTCAGTGCCTGCACGGCTATACCGGTGGAGTTGGTGTCCTCCGCCTTCTCGGCGCAGGGCTGCGCGGTGTCGGCGCGGAACGACGGGAAGCCGCCGTCGGCGCACTGCTGGCCGGTCAGCCAGGACACGGCGCTCGCGCCCGGGTTCAGGCCGGCCGCGTGCAGCGCCAGGAACGTGTACGACTGGCGCCACACCCCGTCGTAGGTCGGGTCCGCCGAGCCGTACAGTCCGGCCGGAGGCGCGGCCGCGCCGGCCGCGGGCGCGGCGAGCAGCACGGTCGCGGCTGCGGCCACGAGGAGGGTGGCACGGCGGCGCAGGGGCATGTGGGAACGCCTTTCCGGATATGGGGAGGCATCACCTTAACCCGCCCCCCTCACCGCCCCCACCGCCCGGTCCCGCCCCTGGGTACGTGCGGGTCTTCCTCGTGGCCGGGACGTCACCCCCTCCGCACGGGCGCCGTCGGCGCGGCCTTGAGGAAGCGCAGGAACAGCGCGAGGTCCTTGCGCGTGGTGGTGAGCACCACCGCCGGGTTGTCGCTCTCGCGGAGCAGGACCGCGCCCCCCTGTGCGGTCAGCTCGACGCAGTCCCCGCCGTCCTGCGAGTACGTGGACTTCTGCCAAGCGAAGGACGCGGTCATGGAGTGGGGGCCCTTTCGGTATTCAGAGTTCGCGGGAGATGCCGTGGATGAAGTCGCGCGACCGGTTCCGGTCCAGTGCCACCGCCGTGAGGGTCTCGAACCGGGTGAGGTAGTTGGCCAGGTGGGTGGCCGCGTGCAGCAGCAGGACGCCGTGTGCGGAGTCGATCTGCACCGTGTCCAGTTGGGGGACGGTCCCGCCCGCGTAGAGCATCGCGTGGCTGGAACCGATGTATCCCTCGGAGGCGAAGGGGATGACCCGCACGCTTATCCGGGGCAGGTGGCTCAGCTCCTGGATGTAGTCCAGTTGCGCCTTGGCCACCTTGGCGCCGCCGAACCGCATCCGCAACGCCGCCTCGTGCACGAGCGCTTCGTAGGGTGGTGGAGCCTCGCGGTGCAGCAGGTTGGCGCGCTCCATCCGGTGCGCGACCCGCGCCTCCAACTCGTTGTCCGGCAGCGGCGGGATGGCGTAGCCGAAGACGGTCCTGGTGTACGCCTCGGTCTGGAGCAGGCCGGGGATGTGGCTGACCTGGAGCGGGCGCAGGTGGACCGCGTAGTGCTCCATCTCGGAGATGTCGAGCAGGCCGGCGGGCACCACCCCTCGGTACGCCTCCCACCAGCCCTTGCGCCCGTGCCCGTTGGCCATGGAGACGAGCGCGTCGATCAGTGCGGTGTCACCGCATTCGTAGAACGCGGCGAGACGCCGTAACCGCTCCTCGCTGACACCCAGTCGGCCCGCCTCGATATGACTGACCTTCGCGGGGTCGGTACCGAGCAGCCGCGCGGTGTCGCGCGCGGTGATCCCCGCGGCCTCCCGCATCTTTCTCAGCTCCGCGCCTAGGCGCTCCTGACGGGCGGTCGCGGTGCTTCTGAGCGGCATGGTGTCCCTTCTTGGTGCTGGTTCCGAGTGTGCCGTTCCGCTCTCGCGGGGTCCAGATCGTTTCTGGAAATCCGTGGCTAAGTAGGGACAATGTTGCAGTGGTGCACTATTGCTCCCATAACTCCTCGGTGAGGTTGCTTCTGCATAGTCAACTCCCTTGAGGAAGTCCTGTGTTGAGCGGGTGTGCAGGTAAGCGCGGATGTGGTGACACCCCTGTGACGCATCTGTTCAAGGCGGCGGGAGGGTCGGGCGGGGCTGCGCGTTCACGCTGAGCGAACACGGAGGGCGGTCGCGGGAGAACGCACGGTGGCCGCCGTATGTCATGTGATCCGTCCGTCCGACATATGCGTTCCGCATGCCGATGAGGTGACAACGGTGACTTCTCCCGATTCCGCTTGCGTGCCAATCTCGGTCCGTCACCGCGAAAAGGGGGGATCGATGGACAACCGCTACGAGGTCTTCTGCCTCGCCGACCGGCACTTCTACGAGAGCCTGGACCGGCTGTCCGCGACGAGGGGGCCCGGCAGCGGGGACGGGACCGGCGGCGCGGACGGGCAGCGGTACGGCGACGGGGCGGAGGCCGGCGACGCCGGCGGCCCGGACACCGCCGCGGTACCGCTCTTCGACACCGCGCGGCGCCCCGCCCCCGACGGCTGGCGCACCGTCCGCAGTGGCGACTGGCTGCACGTCGACCCGCCGGCCGGCACGCGCACCTACCCCGGGCAGGGCTGGAAGGTGCACGCCTCCGCGACGCTGGACAACGCCGACAAGATCGCGGCCAAGGTCTGGGACTACTGCGTGCCCCGGCACATCCCGTTCAAGTTCGTGCCGGGACCGCACCTGCTGCACCTGCGCAACTCCAAGTACGCCGGGCGCGACACCTCCGGAAAGTTCGTCACGATCTACCCGCCCGACGAGGGCCGGCTGCGCGTGGTGCTCGACGAGCTCGGCGCGCTGCTCGACGGCGAGCAGGGACCGTACATCCTCACCGACCTGCGCTGGGGGCAGGGCCCGCTCTACGTGCGCTACGGCGCCTTCGCCAAGCGCTACTGCGTCGGCGGGCGCGGCACGCTGGTGCCCGCGGTCGAGGACGGCGACGGGCAACTGGTGCCCGACGACCGGTCGCCGGCCTTCCACGTGCCCGGCTGGGTGACCCTGCCGGACTTCCTCGCCCCGCACCTGGCCGCACGCAACGCCACCACCGTCTCCGACCTGCCCTACCGCATCGAGAAGGCACTGCACTTCTCCAACGGCGGCGGCGTCTACGCCGGCACCGACACCCGCAGCGGCGAGAAGGTCGTGCTCAAGGAGGGCCGCCCGCACGCCGGGCTGGCGTCCGACGGAGCCGACGCCGTCACCCGGCTGCGCCGCGAACGCGACGCGCTGCGGCGGCTGTCCGGGCTCGGCGTCGCTCCCGAGATGCGCGACTGGTTCACCGTCGGCGACCACCGCTTCCTGGTGATGGACTTCGTCGAGGGCAAGCCGCTCAACTCCTACTTCGGGCACCGCCATCCGCTGCTGCGGCCCGACCCCGACCCGGCCGAGGTCGCGGACTACACCCGCTGGGCACTGCGCATCAACGCCGGGGTCGAGGAGGCGGTGGCCGCGGTGCACTCGCGCGGCCTGGTCTTCAACGACCTGCACATGTTCAACATCATGGTCGGGCCGGACGACGAGACGGTGTCCCTGCTGGACTTCGAGGCCGCCGCCCGCGCCACCGACAACGGCCGCCAGGCCGTGGCCCATCCGGGGTTCCTCGCGCCACCCGACCGCCGTGGCACCGCCGTCGACCACTACGCCCTCGCCTGCCTGCGGCTGGCCCTCTTCCTCCCGGTCACCACCCTGTTCGCCGTCGACCGCGCCAAGGCCGCGCACCTGGCGGAGGTGATCGCCCGGGAGTTCCCGGTACCGGAGACGTACCTGGAGGAGGCGGTGGCCGAGATCACCCGGACCGCAGGGGACACGGCTGCCGCCGGCGGGAGCAGCGGCAGGGCTTCGATCGGCCCGGTCGCGCCCGCGGTCGGGGGTGCGACCGGCGGCCCCGGCCTCAACGGCACGTCGCTGCACGCGGGTTCACCCTCGGACGACCTGCACGTGCAGGCAGCGGTGGCCGAACCCGCGCCCGGCGAGGGCGGATCCACCGGCGGTGCGCCCCCGGCCGCCGTGGTCGGCCTGCCCGCGGGCACCCGGCCGGGACCGCCGCGCCGGTACCTGCCCGCCGAGCCCCGCGACTGGCCCGCCGCCCGCGCCTCCATGGCCCAGGCGATCCTCGGCTCCGCCACCCCCGACCGCGAGGACCGCCTCTTCCCGGGCGACATCGCGCAGTTCTCCGACGGCGGCGGGCTGGGCCTGGCGCACGGCGCCGCGGGCGTGCTCCATGCGTTCGACCAGGTCGGCCTGCCCCGCTACGACGAGGGCGAGCAGTGGCTGCTGGAGCGCACCGCGAACCTGCCGAACGGCACCCCGCCGGGCCTGTACGACGGGGTCGCCGGCGTCGCGTACGTCCTGGACCGGCTCGGCCACACCGAGCGTGCCCTCGCCCTCGTCCACGGCCTGCTCGACGAGAACTGGCGGCGGCTGGCCTCCGACCTCACCGGCGGCCTCGCCGGGATCGCCCTGGTGCTGGACCACCTCGCCCAGGTCTCCGGCGAGACCGCCCTGCGCGAGCGGGCGTTGGAGGCCGCCGGGATCATCGCCGGACGGCTCGCCGCCGAGATCCAGCAGGTCCGGCAGAGCGAGGACGGCGGCCCCTCGGCCGGCGCCCCGCGCCGGGCCGGGCTGATGCGCGGCGCCACCGGCCCCGCCCTGCTCTTCCTGCGGCTGTACGAGCGCACCGGCGCCCCGGCGCTGCTCGAACACGCCGCCCGCGCGCTCACCCTCGACCTCGACTCCTGCACCATCACCGGCAGCGGAAGCCTCGAAGTGGACGAGCGCTGGCGCACCATGCCCTACGTGGGCGACGGCAGCGCGGGCATCGGCCTGGTGCTGGACGACCTGCTCGGCCTGGCCGGCACCGGCGACCTCGACGAGCCGTCCGTCGCCCGCTTCGAGCACGCCAGGACCGGTATCGTCCGGGCCGCCACCGCGCGGCTCTACGCGCAGCCCGGGCTGTTCGCTGGGCGCGCCGGGATGATCCTGCATCTGGCCCGCACCACCGCACCGGCCGTCCCCGACGGCGCGCTCCGCGCGCAGATCGACGCGCTCGGCTGGTACGGGATGGCCTACCGCGGCGACCTCGCCTTCCCCGGCAACCAGATGATGCGGCTGTCCATGGACCTCGGCACCGGAACGGCGGGCTGCCTGCTCGCCCTCGGCGCCGCGAACGCCGGCCAGGGCCCCACCCCCAGGCTGCCGTTCCTCCCCCCACCGCCCGCGTCCTGACCGCGGGCCCCACGAACCGGCTCCGGCACCGGCCCGAGCCGTGCACCACCCTGCCGAATTCCTCGGCGCCACCTATGAAAGGAACACCTGACATGGCACTTCTCGACCTGCAGGACATGGAGCCCATCGAGCACGGTCACGGCGGCGGCGAGCCGGCCAGCTCCCTGAGCCTGCTGAGCTGCGTCAGCTCGGTCAGCCTGCTGATCTGCCTGTGACGTCACGACGCTTCGGCCGGTGACCAAGCCCCGCCCCCCGCACCCGGGGGCGGGGCCCCGGCATGCCCGCCGCGGCACGGCTTCCGCACGACTCCCGTGCGATCCGTTCGCGATCCATCCTCGACGGCCGCGCGATTCCCGTGCGATCCAGCCTCGATCCGGCTTCGATCCGTCCTCGACTCCCGCACGACCGGGCCGCGATGCCCGTGTGCTCCCCGGGCGGACGGCGTCACCTCGGCTTCACCGCCCGCCCGCTTCACCGCCCGCACCCGTTCGCGCGCCGACCCCGGCGCACCGGAGGAGGAACGTATGGCCGACAGCGCCGCCGCGGCACCGCCCCGGGTGGTGCGGCCCGCGACGCGCGGCAGCCGGGCCGCGGTCGGCGCGGTCGGGCTGCTCGCGGGACTGTCCGTCGGGCTCGGCCTGGCACTGCCCGCGGTGCTCGGGCACGCGGTGGACCAGGTGCTGCGCGGTGACGGTGCCGGGCACTGGGTGTGGGGCTGCGCCGCCGTCGTCGCGGGCCAGGTGCTGGTCGGCGCGGCGAGCGACGTGCTCGCGGCGGTCTCCGGCGCCCGCGTCACCGCGGCGGTACGGCGCGGCGCGGTGCGCCACGTACTGGCCGCCCGGGTGCCGGGCGGCGGCGACCTGGTCACCCGGCTGGTCGGCAACGCGGCCGACGCGGGTGCCGTCCCCGGCGCCGCCGCCACACTGCCGGCCGCCGTCGGCGCCCCGGTCGGCGGCGTCATCGCCCTCTTCCTGACCGACCCCTGGCTGGCGGCCGCCTTCCTGCTCGGCGCACCGCCACTGGCGCTGCTCGTGCACCGCTTCGCCCGCGCCTCCTCCGACAGCGCCGCCCGCTACCAGGACGCCCAGGGCCGGATCGCCGCCCGGCTGGTCGAGGCGATCGGCGGCGCCCGCACCGTCGCCGCCGCGCGCACCGAGGAGCGCGAGGCCCGCCGCGTGCTGGGTCCGCTGCCCGAACTCAGCGCCCAGGGGCACCGCATGTGGCAGGTGCAGGGCCGCGCCACCGCGCAGGCGGCCGTCCTGGTACCGCTGCTCCAGATCCTCGTCCTCGCGATCGGCGGACTGCGGCTGGCCCAGGGCGCGTTGAGCGTAGGCGGGCTGCTCGCCGCGTCCCGCTACGCGTTGCTCGCCACGGGAATCGGCGCGGTGGTCGGCCAGTTGGGCGCCCTGGTACGCGGCCGGGCCGCCGCCCGCCGGATCGGCGAGGTCCTCGCGGTGCCCGCGCCCGCCCACGGCCGGGACCGGCTGCCGGAGGGCGGTCCCGGCACCCTCGAACTGCGCGGGGTCACCGTCGTACGCGGCGGCGAGACCGTACTGGACCGGCTCGACCTCACCGTGCCCGGCGGCACCTGCCTCGCCGTCGTCGGGCCGTCCGGCGCGGGCAAGTCGGTGCTGGCCGAACTCGCCGGGCGCCTCGCCGACCCCGATCAGGGCACCGTGCTGCTCGACGGCGCCCCGCTGGCCGCCCTCACCCGTGCCGAACTCCGCGACGCCGTCGGGTACGCCTTCGAACGCCCCGTGCTGCTCGGCGACACCCTCGCCGACGCGATCGCCTTCGGACCACGGGAGTTGACCACCGAGGCCGTCACCGACGCGGCGCGCGCGGCGGGCGCGGACGGCTTCCTCCGGCTGCTGCCCCGCGGCTACGCCACCCCGCGCGCCGCGGCCCCGCTGTCCGGCGGCGAGGTCCAACGCCTGGGATTGGCAAGGGCGTTCGCGCACGGCGGCCGGCTGCTCGTGCTCGACGACGCCACCTCCAGCCTCGACACCGTCACCGAACTGCACGTCGCCCACTCCCTGCTGCACGACCCGCGCGGGCGTACCCGCCTGCTCACCACCCACCGCGCCGGCACCGCCGCCCGCGCCGACCTGGTTGCCTGGCTCGACGCCGGCCGGCTGCGCGCTCTGGCCCCCCACCACACCCTCTGGCAGGACCCCGACTACCGCGCCCTGTTCGCCGCACCCGACGAGTCCGTGGGCGCCGCCGTCTCCGCGGTACCGGGAGCGCCACGCGGCCGGAGGGCCCCGGAACCGCCCGTCGACGTGGCTGACAAGGAGGGGAGTCGCCGTGGATGAGCAGGCGGCCGGGGTGCGGATGCGCGGGTACCTGCGGGAACGGGCCCGCGGGCTGGCGGTGCTCGCCGGCTGGTCGGCACTGGAGTCGGGCCAGACGTTCCTGGTGGGCTACGCGGTCGCGAAGGCCCTGGACGACGGCTTCCTGCGCGGCCGGGACGCGACCGGGCTGGGGTGGCTCGCGCTCGCGGCCGTCGCGGTGCCGCTCGGCGCCTACGGCACCGCCCGCGTCTTCCGCGGACTCGCCGTCCTGGTGGAACCGCTGCGGGACATCCTCGTGGAGCGCGTGGTGCGCGGCGGGCTGCGGGCCGCTGTCCGCGGGCGCCGGTCGGGCGACGGCGCGGTGGTCTCCCGGCTGACCCACCAGGTGGAGATCGCCCGGGACACCTTCGGCGGCCTCGTCCTGGTGCTGCGCTCCTTCGTCTTCACCGCGGCCGGCGCGCTCGCCGGGATGTGCGTGCTCGCCCCGCTGCTGCTGCTGATCGTCCTGCCGCCGCTGGCGGTGGGCATCGCGCTGTTCGCGGCGGGCCTGCGCCCGCTCGCCCGCCGCCAGCACGCCTACCTCGCCGCCGACGAGGCGCTCGCCGAGGAGTGCGGCGCGCTCGCCGGCGGGTTGCGCGACATCACCGCGTGCGGCGCCGAGCCGCTGATGGCGGCCCGCGCCGACGCCCGCACCGACACCGCCCTCCGGACCGCCCGCGCCCTCGCGCGGTGGGGGGTGCTGCGCGCCGCCGCCCTCGCGATCGGCGGCCAACTTCCGATCGTCCTGCTTCTGTTGACGGCGCCCTGGCTGATCCGCACGCACCGCCTCACCCCGGGCGACCTGCTGGGCGCGCTCACCTACCTGACCCAGTCGCTGCAACCGGCCCTGCAGAACCTCGTCCACATCCTGGGCGCCGCCGGCACCCGGCTGGGCGTGGTCCTCCGGCGGATCGGCGGCGAGGGCGACCCGCCCGACCCGGCGGCCGCGGCGGAGCATCCGGCCGGGCCGGGCCGGGCGCTGCACTTCCACGATGTGACCTTCGGCTATGGCGCGGGCGCCGAACCGGTGCTGAAGGAGCTGGAGTTGGCGGTGCGTACGGGCGAGCACCTCGCGGTGGTCGGCCCGAGCGGCATCGGCAAGTCCACTCTGGCCGCCCTGGCCGCGGGGCTGCTGCGACCGGACCGTGGCGAGGTACGGACCGCCGGCCGCCCCGCGCTCGTCCCGCAGGAGGCGTACGTCCTGACCGGGACGGTCCGGGAGAACCTCGGGTACCTGCGGGGCGGGGGCGGCGCGGAACCGTCGGGCGGCGCGGGCGTCTCGGGCCGCGCGGACGACTCGCGCGGCGCGGCGGAAGCAGCGGGAAGCGGCGGGCCGGAGGGCGCGGACCCGGGATCCTGGGGTGGGCCGGAGGAACCCGGGGCGCCGCAGGACGCCGAACTGCTCGCCGCTGCCGACGTGGTGGGCGCGGGACCTCTGGTGGCCACGCTCGGCGGGCTCGACGCGGAGGTGGACCCGGCCCGGCTGTCCGCGGGGGAGCGGCAGTTGCTCGCCCTGGCCCGAACGTACCTGTCCCCGGCCGGACTTGTGGTGCTGGACGAGGCGACCTGCCACCTCGACCCGGCCGCCGAGGCGGTCGCCGAGGAGGCGTTCGCCCGGCGCCCGGGCGGGACCCTGGTGGTGATCGCGCACCGGATCAGTTCGGCGCGCCGGGCCGGCCGGGTCCTCGTGCTGGACGGCACGCACGCGGTGTGCGGCACGCACGAGGACCTGCCGGCCCGTTCCGCCCTCTACCGGGACCTGGTGGGCGGCTGGTCCGCCGCCGACAGTGCCGGCTGTGCCGACGGCGTCGACACCGCCGGCGCGGCCGGCGTGAGCGGGTCAGACCCAGCCGGCGACCTGCGAGATGCGGATCGCGTCCACCCGGTTGCGGGCCCCCGTCTTCCGGGTGATCGCGGCGAGGTAGTTGCGCACGGTGCCGTCGGACAGATGCAGCCGGCGGGCGATCTCGGTGACCGGGGCGCCCTCGGCGCTCAATGACAGCACGCTCAACTCGCGCCTGGTCAGCGGCATCTCCGCCGCCTGCAGGAACTCCACGGCGAGCGACTCGTCGACGAACCGTTTCCCCTGCGCCGCCTGCCGCACCGCGGTGGGCAGCCGGTCGGCGGAGCGGTCCTTGTTGACGAAGCCGAGGGCGTGCGCCTCGTGCGCGCGGCGCAGGTTTCCCGGCCGCCCCGCGCCGGTGAGCACCACCAGCGCGCAGCGGGGGCGCGCCGGTCCGCCGACGGCGGTGGCGGAGGTGGTGGCCAGGCCGAGGGCGGCCGCCGCGCTGCCGGCCGTGGGGCGCGCGACGCCCCGGCCCGGACCGGCGTCGCCGGGCCGGGCGCGGCCGGCGTCGGCGGACCGGCGGCTGCCGGCTCCGGTCGCCGGGCGTCCCGGTCTGCCCGGCGCGACGCCGAGCGGGCCCCCCGACCCGCCGACGTGCTGCCGCCAGCCCGTACAGTCCGCGTCGACCACGCAGACGTCCGGCCGTAAGTCCCGTGCGGACTCGGCGAGGCGGGGCCACGCCGTGTCCGTCACCTCGAAGTCGGCCTCCCGGCCCAGCAGAGCCGCCAGTGCGGAGCGCAGCAGGCAGGTGTCATGGGCCACAAGTACACGTATCACCGGGAATCCCCTCGCATGGTCGCCGTCGCGCGCGCCCCGATCCCCTGCGGGCGATATCCGCGACCCCCCGGGACGCACGCGAACCCATTCATACCCGGCGGATCACTTCCGGCGGATGAACTTCACGCCTTGCCGGGTGCACAGATGGAGCGGTGGGAGCCGCCGGGGGCGCGCGGTCTCCGTCCGCACGCCCTCCTATGGAAGTAATGCACCGTAGTGAGGAGGTCACCGAATGTAGTGGTGTGGTAGAGGTGAAACGCGGGTCGCGGGGGGCGATCGGCGCGAGCCGCGCCGCTCCGTCCCCCGGCCTCGATGCGCTCTCCGCCGGTGCGGCCGCGGTCAGTTCGGCCGATCCGCCGTGTCCAGGAGGCCGCACACCGTGCGGATGTCCTCGGTCACCTCGGTGACGGAGGCGCGCCCCGAGATCCAGCCGACCAGGGCGGCGTGCCAGGTGTGCTCGATCACCCGGACGGCCGAGAGCGGCGCGGCCGGGAGCTCCGCGCCCGACGGTGCGCCGGCTGCGGTCCGCCCGGATATGCCCGCCGCCCGCGCGGGGCGGCCCATCGCCTCCACGATGATCGTGGTGGTCAGCCGGGACGCCGTGTCGACCTGGGCGCGCACCGAGCGGTCGGCGAAGATCATCGCCCGGAACATCGCGTCGGCGAGCAGCGGCTCGCGCTGGAGCGCGCGGAAGGCGCGCAGCAGGGTGTCGGCGACCCGGGCGCCCGGGGCGGGGGCGGTCGGCGGGCGGCTGCGCAGCGCGGACTGCAACTGCCCGAGCTGGTCCTCCATCACGGCCACCAGCAGGTGGATCTTCGACGGGAAGTAGCGGTAGAGGGTGCCGAGGGCGACCTCGGACAGCTCGGCGACCTCCCGCATCTGCACCGCGTCGAAGCCGCCCCCGCAGGCCAGCTCGGTGCTGGCGGCGAGGATCCGGTTGCGCCGGGCCTCCTGTCGCGCGGTCAGCGCCGGGGCGGGGGGTTTGGGGTGTGCGCTCATCCGTACTGTCCTCTGCCGTGCCTCTGACGTGCCGTGCGGGTCCGTCGTGCCCCGGTCTGCGTGCCGCGCGCCCCGGCGCGTGGTGTGTGCATGATGGCAGCCGGATGCGGGGGTGCGAACCCGCCCCCTGTACCATCCAGTCTGAAACTTGTTCTAGATTAGCGCGACCGGTTACGCTCCGGCCCAATCGCAGCGAGAAGGGAGCCGGAGTGACCTCTCAGGCCGGGCCACTGCGGATCGCGCTGCTCAGCTACAAGGGCAATCCGTTCTGCGGCGGCCAGGGTGTGTACGTCAGGCACCTGTCCCGCGAGCTGGCCGCGCTCGGCCACAGCGTCGAGGTGATCGGCGCGCAGCCCTACCCGGTGCTGGACGCGCTCGGCGAGGGCGTCACCCTCACCGAACTGCCCAGCCTGGACCTGTACCGGCAGCCCGACCCGTTCCGCACCCCGCGGCTGGCGGAGTACCGCGACTGGGTCGACGCGCTGGAGGTCGGCACCATGTGGACCGGCGGCTTTCCCGAGCCGCTGACGTTCAGCCTGCGCGCGCGACGCCATCTGGCCGCCCGCCGCGCCGACTTCGACGTCGTGCACGACAACCAGACCCTCGGCTACGGCCTGCTCGGCCTCGGCATGCCGCTGGTCACCACCATCCACCACCCCATCACCGTCGACCGCCGCCTCGAACTGGAGGCTGCGAACGGTCGCGGCAAGCGGATGTCGGTGCGCCGCTGGTACGGCTTCACCCGCATGCAGAAGCGGGTGGCCCGGCGGCTGCCGTCGGTGCTCACCGTCTCCGGCTCCTCCCGCCGGGAGATCGTCGCCGACCTGGGGGTGCGACCCGAGCGGGTGCACACCGTGCCGATCGGCGCCGACGCCCGGCTGTTCGCGCCCGACCCGTCGGTGCCCGAGGTGCCCGGGCGGATCGTCACCACCTCCAGTGCGGACGTGCCGCTCAAGGGCCTGGTCTTCCTCGTCGAGGCACTGGCCAAGGTCCGCGCGCAGCGGCCCGACGCGCACCTCGTGGTGGTCGGCAAGCGGTCCGAACAGGGCCCGGTCGCCCGCGCGATCGCCGACTTCGGGCTGGACGGCGCGGTCGAGTTCGTCAAGGGCATCAGCGACGCCGAACTCGTCGACCTGATCCGCGGCGCCGAAGTGGCCTGCGTCCCGTCGCTGTACGAGGGCTTCTCGCTGCCCGCCGCCGAGGCGATGGCCACCGGCACCCCGCTGGTGGCCACCACCGGGGGAGCGATACCGGAAGTGGCCGGCCCCGACAACGAGACCTGCCTCGCGGTGCCGCCCGGGGACCCCGGTGCGCTCGCCGCCGCGCTCGAACGCCTGCTGGAGGACCGGGAGTTGCGCGCCCGCCTCGGGGCCGCCGGGCGTGCCCGGGTGCTGGCCCGCTTCACCTGGACCCGCGCGGCCGAGGCCACCGCCGAGCTGTACCGCGCGGCGATCGCCGCGCACCCGGGGCCGGTACCGGTGCCACCGGCGGGCACGGACGCGAGCGGCCCGGCCGCCCGCCCGTACGACGGCGCACCCGCCGAGCCCCGGGGGGACGACCGCCCCAAGACCGCACATCCGGGAGACCCCGTGGGGAGCAATCGCTGATGCTGACCGTCGACTTCACCCGTTTCCCGCTCGCCGCGGGCGACCGCGTCCTGGACCTCGGATGCGGGGCCGGGCGGCACGCCTTCGAGTGCTACCGGCGCGGCGCGCAGGTCGTCGCGCTGGACCGCAACGGCGAGGAGATCCGCGAGGTCGCCAAGTGGTTCGCGGCGATGCGGGAGGCCGGAGAGGCCCCGGCGGGCGCGTCGGCGCTGGCGATGGAGGGCGACGCACTCCAACTCCCGTTCCCCGACGAGAGCTTCGACGTGGTGATCATCTCCGAGGTGATGGAGCACATCCCCGACGACAAGGGCGTGCTCGCGGAGATGGTCCGGGTGCTGCGGCCCGGCGGGCGGATCGCGGTCACCGTGCCGCGCTACGGCCCGGAGAAGATCTGCTGGGCGCTGTCCGATGCCTACCACGAGGTCGAGGGCGGCCACATCCGCATCTACAAGGGCGACCAGCTGCTCGAACGGATGCGGGAGGCGGGCCTGAAGCCGTACGGCACCCACCACGCGCACGGCCTGCACGCGCCGTACTGGTGGATCAAGTGCGCGGTCGGCGTCGACAACGACCAGGCGCTGCCGGTGAAGCTGTACCACAAGCTGCTGGTCTGGGACATCATGAAGAAGCCGCTGGCCACCCGGGTCGCCGAGCAGGTGCTCAACCCGGTGGTCGGCAAGAGCTTCGTGGCGTACGCGACCAAGCCGCGGCTGCCCGAGCAGGCGGTAAGGGTCGACCGCTCCGCCGACGGGGACGGCCAACACGGCAACGGGACGGCCGAGTTCGCCGCGGACCGCGCCAAGTGACCTCGCCCAGCCGCGGGCAGGGCCGCCGCACCGAGCGCCTGGTGCTGCCCGGGGTGCTCACCGCCGAGCAGGCCGAGCAGACCGTCGCCGCGCTGGCCGCCGTCCAGCGGTCCGACGGGGCGATCCCGTGGTTCCGCGGCCACCACCTCGACCCGTGGGACCACACCGAGGCCGCGATGGCCCTGGACGCGGCAGGCGAACACGACCGCGCGGAGGCCGCGTACGACTGGCTGGCCCGGCACCAGAACCCCGACGGGTCCTGGTACGCCGCGTACCACGACGGCAACCCCGACCACCCCACCGACCTCGGCCGCGAGTCCAACTTCTGCGCGTACGTCGCTGTCGGCGCCTGGCACCACTACCTCGCCACCGGCGACGACGCCTTCATCGACCGGGTCTGGCCGACGGTGTACGCGGCCGTCGAGTTCGTCCTCGCGCTCCAGCAGCCCGGCGGCCAGATCGGCTGGAAGCGCGACGCGGACGGCACCGCCGTGAACGACGCGCTGCTCACCGGCTGTTCCTCCATCCACCAGGCGCTGCGCTGCGCCCTGGCCATCGCCGAGCACCGCGAGGAGCCCCAGCCGGACTGGGAGTTGGCGGCCGGCGCGCTCGGCCACGCGGTCCACCGTCACCCCGAGCGCTTCCTCGACAAGTCCCGCTACTCCATGGACTGGTACTACCCGGTGCTCACCGGCGCCCTGCGCGGCCCCGACGCGCTCGCCCGGATCGAGGCCGACTGGTCCCGCTTCGTGGTGCCCGGGCTCGGCGTCCGCTGCGTCGACCCCAACCCTTGGGTCACCGGCGGCGAGTCCGCCGAACTGGCCCTCGCGCTCTGGGCGATCGGCCAGTCCGACCGGGCGATCCGGGTCCTCACCGACATCCAGCACCTGCGTGCCGAGGACGGTCTCTACTGGACCGGCTACGTCTTCGCCGACCGCGCCGTGTGGCCCGCCGAGCGCACCACCTGGACCGCCGCCGCCCTCCTCCTCGCGGTCGCCGCCCTGTGCGGGGACACCGCCACCACCACCGTCTTCGCCACCGACGACCTTCCCGCGACCCTCGCGCCCTCCTGCTGCTGACCTTCGCGGCGCCCTGCGCGCCACCCCATGGGACCCTGTGCGGATGCCGAACCCGCCGCGCCGGTCCGCCGTTCCCGCCTCGCTCGCCCTGGCCGGGACCGCGATCGCGGCCTCCTCGCTGATCACCGGCTGCTCGCAGTCCCGGCTCCACGGCTGCGCGGGCACGTCGTTGTCGGTACGGAACACGCACGTCGCCCGACTCGCCGGCGACCTCCCGCTGTCGGCCACCCTCACCGCGCGCGGCAGGCCGGTCGCCGGCCAGCGGGTCAACTTCCGGCTGTACTACCGGCGTACGGGCGAGCCGCCCGGTGCCGGGGTCTTCGCGGGCACCAAGCCCACCGGCACGGACGGGGTGGCGCGGCTGACCCTCGTCGGCGGCCCGGCCGGCGCGCTGCTCCCGGGCGCGACACCCACGGGCTTCGGTGCGCAGAAGCCCCGGCGCAAGGACTACTGCGCCGCGAGCGGCAAGGCGAAGCTCCTGTGCGGCGCGACGGCCGCCGCCTGCTCGCCGGCCCGCAAACCCACGTCCTGACCGGCCGGCCGGCAGGCTCTAGGCTTGGCGCATGAGCGACGCGAACGGTGAGCAGCAGGCGAAGCCCGTGCGCGTGCTGCTCGCCGAGGACCAGGGGATGATGCGGGGGGCACTGGCCCTGCTGCTGGACCTGGAGGACGACATCGAGGTCGTCGCGCAGGTCGCGGCGGGCGACCGGATCGTGGCGGAGGCGCTGGACGCGCGGCCCGACATCGCCCTGCTCGACATCGAGTTGCCCGGGCGCAGCGGGCTGGACGCGGCGGCGGACCTGCGGGAGGAGCTGCCGTCCTGCAAGGTGCTGATCCTCACGACGTTCGGGCGGCCCGGGTACCTGCGGCGGGCGATGGAGGCGGGCGCGGCGGGGTTTCTCGTGAAGGACGGGCCGGTCGAGCAACTCGCCGACGCGATACGGCGCGTGCTGAGGGGGGAGCGGGTGATCGATCCCGCGCTGGCCGCTGCCGCGCTCAGTGCGGGGCCGAGTCCCCTCACCCCGCGCGAGCAGGACGTCCTCAACGCCGCGGCGGACGGGGCGACCGTCGCGGACATCGCCCGGCGGGTGTTCCTGTCCGAGTCCACCGTCCGGAACTACCTCTCCGCGGCGATCGGGAAGACGGGGACGCGGAACCGTATCGAAGCGGTGCGCTGCGCGCGGCAGAACGGGTGGTTGTAGCTCCGCTCGGGTGGGCGGGTCCGTCCGGGGTGCCCCGCGCTGTCGGTTCCCGGACCACCTGCTGGTGCAGGGTTGGTGGGTGCCCAACTCCCGTTGCCGGGCTGCCCTTGCGGGCGACGGTACCCAACAGGGGCGCGGGGAACTGCGCGGCCGGCCACGATGGTGCAGTCGGGGGTCCGCGGGCCCAGCCCCCGCGGTGGTGGTGCCGGATCACCTGCCGGTGGCCGGTTGCTCGCGCAGTTCCTCGCGCCCCTTCGGGGCGCCCAGCTTCCGCGAGGGCGACCTGGCAACGGGTGTTGGGTGCGCCAGACCCTTTGGCGAGGGCGCCGTTACTTCGTGAGGGCGTCCTGGAGAGGGGGAGTGGGGCGCGGGAGGAGGGAGATGAGGCAGGTGCCGACGCAGAGGAAGGCCGCCCCGGTGAGGAAAGCGAGAGCGTAGCCCGCGGTGAGGGCGTGCGCGGCGTCCGCGCCATGGGCGGCGCGGGAGGAGACCCGGTCGGCCGCGGTCGTCGCGAGAATGGTGAGGCCGAGCGCGCCGCCGAGCTGCCGTGAGGTGTTGAGCAGCCCGGACACCACCCCTTGCTCGCTCATCGACACCCCGGACGTCGCCGCCGCGGAGATCGGCGTCATCAGCAGCCCCGCGCCGAACATGGTGAGGATGCCCGGCCCGAGGATGGTCCCGGCGAAGCCGCCGTGCACGGTCAGCGTGCTCTGCCAGGCGAGTCCAGCCGTGGCCAGGACCCCGCCGGTGGCGCCGACCAGCCGGGCGTCGAACCTCGCCATCAGCCGCGGCGCCAGCTTGGAGCCGATGATGATGGACACGGTGTGCGGCAGGAAGGACACCCCGGCGCGTACCGGGCTGTAGTGCAGCACATTCTGCATGTAGAGGGACAGGAAGTACCACGTCGCGAAGGTCGCCGCGCCGCACCCGAGCAGCACGGTGTTGGCCGCGGACACCGACCGGACCCGGAACAGCCGCAGCGGCATGAGCGGTGCCGCCGTCCGCGCCTCCACCAGCGTGAACACCGCGAGCACCACCGCGCCCCCGATCAGCGGCAGCAGCGAGTCCACCGACGTCCAGCCGTGCGTCTCGCTCTGGGCGATGCCGTACGCCAGCCCGGCCACGCCCACGGTGACCAGGACCGCGCCCGGCACGTCCAGCCGGCGGGCCCGCTCGGCGCGGCCCTCGGTCAGGCACAGTGCCGCGACCACCAGCACCAGCGCGCCGACCGGCACGTTGACCAGCAGGACCCAGCGCCAGGACAGGTAGTTGGTGAGCAGCCCGCCGACCAGGCCGCCGGCCGCCCCGCCGCCCGCGCCGACCGCCGTCCACGTGCCGATCGCCCGGGTCCGTTCCGAGCCCTCGGGGAAGGACGTGGTGAGGATGGACAGCGTGGTCGGGGCGAGCACCGCCGAGCCGAGGCCCTGCACCGCGCGGGCGGTGATCAGCATCCAGGCGTCCTGGGCGAGCCCGCCGGCCAGGCTCGCCGCCGTGAACAGGCCCAGTCCGACCAGGAAGGTGCGTTTGCGGCCGAAGAGGTCGGCGGCCCGGCCGCCCAGCAGCAGGAACCCGGCGAACGTCAGGGCGTACGCGTTCACCACCCACTGCTGGCCGCTGTCGCTGAGGTCCAGTGCCTTGCGCATCGAGGGCAGGGCCACGTTCACCACGGACACGTCGAGCACGACCAGGAACTGGCCCGCGCAGACCGCCGCGAGCACCGCCCAGGCGGGAGCTGGGGTACGGCGGGTGCGGGAGGCGGGCGCGCGCCGCCCCAGGAGTTCGCTCATACGACCATCCTCCCGGGTCGGCCACGACCGGTCATCGGGATTTCGACCTACCCGGGACCTACGTCTGCGGTCCGGTTCCTTACCTGTGCGCCGGCGCACGGCGTGGAACCCCGTTCACCACCCGTTTCACCGCCCGATTCACGGCCCGTTACGGAAGCCGGTTCCGGAAACGGTGCCGTCCGCGGCGCCGACCGGAGCGGGGAAATCCCGGTCGGGGAAAGTCGCTTGCCCTTCTCGGCCGTGTTCTCGCATAACCTGATAACGCCTAAACCGGATCGGCCAAGGAACGCGGATCGCTTTATCGTACGTGCCCGACGGGCGGAGCCGCTTCGCCGGAAACGTCGCCCGAACGAGCGACTTCCGGTCGGGAATGGCAGAGGTCAGGGGCCTGGAGACCATCATGTACGCTGGCCCACGCCGAAGTTCGGAAGAGCGCGGCGCAGGGTCGACCACTGATCGGCAATACGAGGGATCGGCTGGGAACCCTTATGCGAATACGGGCCTCGACGCGCGTGCTCCGTCCACACTTTCCTGTACGGGCGGCTGATTTCGCCCGCGAATGCACGGGGGCGGCGCGGGCCGGTCTTTTCCCGCCGGCAACCCGCCCACCGCGCCGGCCGGTCAGCTTTGAGGCGCCGCGCGGGCCCGCACCGCGCATTCCGCTTCCCGCACTCCTCGCCGTGCCCCCCACCGATCACGAGGACCGTTAGATGCCAGACCCCTCCCCCGGATCCCCCGGATCTCCCGGAAACCGGCCGAACGGCAATCGGCCGACCGGCAGCCGGCTGACCGGCAGACACGCGCTCCCGGCGACCTCCGCCCTCGCCCTCGGGGCGGTCGTCGCCTGCGGGCTGGCCTGCGCCGGGCTCGCCGTGGGCGCCCCGCAGGAGGCCCGCACGTGGGTGCAGGCCGTCGCGGTGGCCTACGGCGTGCTGCTCGTCGCGGCCGTCACGTGGGCCGGGACCGAGGCGCGCCGCGGCCGGGCGGCGCTCGCGCGGGCGGCCGCCGCCGACGCCCGGACCGTCGAACTGCGCCGCAGGGTCGTCCAGTCGGAGGCGTACACCGAGAGCCACCAGCGGCGGATGGCGCAGATGGCCGCCGAGGTGGACGCGGCCGGCGCCGAACTGGCCGCGGCGCGCGCCGAGTCGGACCGGCTGCGGGAGCGGATGGAGGAACTGGCCACCGACGCGACCCGGTTGGTGGAGCAGGCGATCCCGGAGATGGTCGACCGGCTCGGCGCGGGGGCGACGGCGGGTACGGCACTGGCCGCCGCGCCCGCGCTCAGCGACGCCCGGCACCGGCGGATCCTGGAGGTCTTCACCGGCGAGCTGTCCAACGGCGCGCGGCTGCGCGCGGCCACCCTCGCGGCCTGTGCCAACGCCGCGGGCCGCGTCCAGGCGCTGACCACGACGATGATGGCCGACCTGCGCGAGATGGAGAACCGTTACGACGAGGAGGTTCTCGGCGATCTGCTCCGGCTGGACCACGCCACCGCGCAGACCGGGCGGCTGGCGGACAGCATCGCGGTGCTCACCGGCGGCCGGTCCGGGCGGCGCTGGACCAAGCCCATCGTGATGGAGAGCATCCTGCGCGGCGCGATCGGCCGGATCAGCGCCTACCAGCGGGTGCGGCTGCACTCGACGAGCACCGCGGCCGTCGTCGGGCACGCCGCCGAAGGTGTCATGCACGCCCTCGCCGAACTCGTCGACAACGCCACCCGGTTCTCGCCGCCGACCGAGACGGTGCACCTCTACGTCGAGGAGCTGACCACCGGCGTGGTGATCACCGTCGAGGACGCCGGGCTGGTGATGAGCCCGCCCGCGCTGCGCCGCGCGCAGCACGCCGTCTCGCACGACCCGCTGCGCCTCGGCACCCTGTCCGGTACCCGGCTCGGTCTCGCGGTCGTCGGCGGTGTCGCCGGGAAGTACGGCCTGACCGTCAACTTCCGCCCGTCCTCCCGCGGCGGGACCGGAGTGCTGCTGCTCATCCCGCAGCACCTGATCACGCGGCCGCCCGCGCGGGTGCGCGAGTCCGGCGAGGAGCGGGAGCCCGGGCACCGGCGGGGGCCGGAGCGCGGCGGGTCGCGGGCGGAGGAGCGGGATCCGGCCGCCGAACCCGCCATCGGGCCGCGGGGGTTGCCGATGCGGCAGGGCGCGCACGCCGCTCGCCCCGCGCGGGCCGTCCCCACACCGTCCGTCTCCGCGCGAGCCGTCCCCGCGCACGCCGCCCCGGCCGACCTGCGGGCGCCCGAACTCCCCGCCGACCTGCGGGCGCCCGAACTCCCCGCCGACCTGCGGGCGCCCGAACTCCCCGCCGGCCTGCGGGCGCCGGCCGCGCGGGCATCCGGCGACGCGGTGGCCGGAGGCACATCCCGCCCCGCGGGCACGCCCGTTGACGCATCCGCACCCGAACAGCAGGCGGGGGAGGACGTGTTCGTGCTGCCCAAGCGGGTGCGCGGCCGCACCCTCGCCGAGGCCGACCACCCGATGCCGTCGCAGGCCGCGGCACCCGCCGCCCGGCCGGCCACCGGCAACATGGGCGCCCGCTTCGGCGCGTTCGTCGCCGCGGGCAAACGGCAGCGGGAGCAGGCCGGCCGGACCGCGGAGAGCGGACCGGCCGCCGGACCCGTACCGCCCGCACCACCGCAGGACGACGCCCCTTCGCCGTAGCGACGTCGCCCGCGCGGCGCCGTATCCGTCAGGACAACAGATTGGAGGAGGGGGCCCGTGGTCCGGAGCAGTGCCGGACGAGCCCCAACCGCGATGCAGACCACCGATCGCAACCTCGACTGGTTGCTGGACAGCCTCCTGGAGCGCACCCCCGGCAGCCGGTACGCCCTCGTCCTCTCCCGGGACGGCCTCAAGATGAGCCGGTCCTCGGGCCTGTCCGTCGACCAGGCCGACCAGCTGGCCGCCATCGCCTCCGGCATCCAGAGCCTGTCGCACGGCGCGTCCGTGGAGTTCGGGGACGGCAGCGGCGGGGTGCGGCAGTCGATGACCGAGTTCCACGGCGGACTGCTGGTGATCGTCGAGGCCGGCGAGGGCGCGCACCTCGCAGTCGTGGCGGCGTCGGAGGCCGACGCCGGGATCATCGGGCACAACACCAGCGAGCTGGTCGAGCAGTTGAGCGACTACCTGACCGCGCCGCCGCGAAGGCAGGGTGAGGAGCCCGTATGACGCCCGGGTCCGTCCAGCACGAGAACCCGGACCGGCTCTACACCGTCACCGGCGGGCGCAGCCGTGCCGACGACGCCCGCCTGGACCTGGTCGCCCTCATCGTCAGCGAGTCGCAGCCGGTGCCGGGCATGCAGTCCGAGCACGCGGAGATCCTGCGGATCTGCCGGGCACCGACGGCGGTCGTGGAGATCTCCGCGGACCTGCGGCTGCCGGTGAGCGTGGTGCGCATCCTGCTGGCCGACCTCCTCGACACCGGCAGCGTCACCGCCCGCCACCCGCGTACCGCGGCGGGCGCCAGGCTGCCCGATCCCGACCTCCTGAAGCAGGTGCTCGTTGGACTCCGGAAACTGTGAACCGCCCGTGCGTGCGCCGCTGGCCGACACCGCGGACGAGGGACTGAAGATCGTGATCGTGGGCGGCTTCGGTGTCGGGAAGACCACCATGGTCCGCTCGGTCAGCGAGATCCGCCCGCTGAACACCGAGGAGACGATGACCCAGGCCGGCGTGGGCATCGACGAGACGGCGGGGGCCGACGGGAAGGTCACCACCACGGTCGCCTTCGACTTCGGCCGGATCAGCCTCAACGCGCGGATGGTGCTGTACCTGTTCGGCGCGCCCGGCCAGGAGCGCTTCTGGTTCCTGTGGGACCGGCTCTTCTCCGGCACGCTGGGCGCCGTGGTGCTCGTCGACCCGCGCCGGGTCGCCGACTCCTGGTACGCCATCGACCGGCTGGAGCACCACGGCCTGCCGTTCGTCGTGGCCCGCAACAACTTCGGGCCCCCTGTGCACAGCCTCGACCAGATACGGGACGCGCTGACGCTCGACGACGCCGTTCCGCTGATCGACTGCGACGCGCGCGACCGGGAGTCCGGCAAGACCGTCCTGATCACGCTCGTCGACCACCTCTACGCCCTGTCCCGCGCCCAGGAGATGGCCACGTGACCGACCACGCCCCAGCGGGTCCCCTGCTGTCCGGACCGCCCGCCGCCTGCCCGGCCCGCCCCGGCGCGGTGGCGCTGGCCGGGCTGGAGTTCCAGCACACCCCGGCTCGGCTCTACCAGGAACTGCGCCGCGCGCACGGGCCGGTGGCGCCCGTGCTGCTCGACGGCGGTGTCCCGGCCTGGCTGGTGCTGGGCTACCGCGAGTTGCACTACGTCACCAGCAACGACGAGTTGTTCGCCCGCGACTCGCGCCGCTGGAACCAGTGGGAGGGCATCCCGGCGGACTGGCCGCTGCTGCCCTACGTGGGCTACCAGCCGTCCGTGCTCTTCACCGAGGGCACCGAGCACCAGCGCCGGGCCGGGGTGATCAGCGACGCGCTGGCCGAGGTCGACCAGTTCGAGCTCAAACGGCACTGCGAGGAGGTCGCCGACCGGCTGATCAACGCCTTCGCCGGCCGCGGCCGGGCCGACCTGATGGCCGACTACGCCCAGCGGCTGCCGCTGCTGGCCGCGATCTGGATGTGCGGGCTGCCCGAGTCGCAGACCGCCGACATGGTCCGCGACCTGATCCTGTCCCTGGACGCCGCCGAGGGCGAGGACCCGGTCGCCGCCTACCTGCGGGTCCAGCAGCGGGTGCAGGCATTGCTGGACGCCAAGCGCGTCACCCCCGGCCCCGACGTGACCTCCCGCATGCTCGCCCACCCGGCCGGGCTCGCGGACATGGAGATCGTGCAGGACCTGATCACGGTGATCGCCGCCGCCCAGCAGCCGACCGCGAACTGGATCGGCAACGCGCTGCGGCTGATGCTCACCGACGACCGGTTCGCCGTCACGCTGTCCGGCGGCCGCGGCAGCGCCGGCCAGGCGCTCAACGAGGTGCTGTGGGAGGACACCCCGACGCAGAACTTCATCGGGCGGTGGGCCACCCGGGACACGCAGCTGGGCGGGCGGCAGATCCGGCAGGGCGACTGTGTCGTCCTCGGGCTGGCCGCGGCCAACACCGATCCCGAGGTGCGGCCCGACGGCCACGCGGGGACGGGCGGCAACAGCGCGCACGTCTCCTTCAGCCACGGCGAGCACCGCTGCCCTTACCCGGCCCCCGAGTTGGCCGAGGCGATCGCGGGCACCGCGGTGGAGGTGCTGCTCGACCGGTTGCCGGACGTGGAGTTGTCGGTGCCGGTGGAGGAGCTGGCGTGGCGGCCGTCGGTGTGGATGCGCGGCCTGGAGGTGCTGCCGGTCCGCTTCACCTCCGCGTTCGTGGGGTGAGGCGCCGGGTGGCCCGGCCCGGTCGGCGGATGACGTCCGGCCGGCCACGGACCGGGCCACCCGGCACGTCACGCCGTGCACGTCACGGCGTGTGCCTCACCTCTCATGCCGCGTCGAACTCCACCCGCACCGAGGCCGGACCGCGAGTGAACACGCCCCGCTCGGCCGGGACTTCCCCCGGGGCGAGCCGCAGCCGCGGCATCGCGTCCAGCAACTGGCCGACGGCCACCTCCACTTCCGTCTTGGCCAGCAGTGCGCCGACGCAGAAGTGCCGGCCGAGCGCGAAGGCCAGGTGGTCGGCGGCGGCCGAGAACGCGTTGGTGCTGTTCAGGTCCTCCCGGAAGATGTCGAACGTGTCCGGGTCGGCGTACCGCTCCTCGTCACGGCCCGCGGAGCCGATCAGGCAGGTGACGGTGCTGCCCTTGCGGATCACCCCGCCGGAGACCGGCACGTCCTCGGCGACCTGCCGCATGATCATGTGCACCGGCGGCGTGTAGCGCAGCGTCTCGGCGAACGCCCGCGGGATCAGCGTCCGGTCCGCCCGCACGGCGGCCAGCTGGTCGGGATGCCGCAGCAGGTTGGCGAAGACGCTGGCGATCGCCTTGTCCGTGGTCTCGCCACCCGCGGCCAGCAGCAGGCTGCAGAACGCCTTGATGTCCTCGTCGTTCATCGCGGTGCCGTCGACCTCGGCGGAGCACAGCGCGGAGAGCAGGTCCCCGCCCGGGTGCTCGCGGCGGTCCCGGATGATCGGGAGCATGTACGCGGCGAACTCCTCCCGGGTGCGCTCGCCGGCCGCGGTGACCTCCGGGTCCTGGGCGAGGTTGCCGAGGAACGCGATCACCGAGGTGTACCAGCCGTGGAACCTGTCGTGGTCGGCCCGGTCCAGTCCGAGCATGTCGGCGATCACGTTCACCGGGAAGCGCGTGGCGTACTGCCCGACGAGTTCGGCCGAACCCTGCTGCCGGAAGGCGTCGATGAGTTCGCGCGAGTTGCGCTCGATCACCGGGAGGAACGTGTCCTGGAGTTCCTTGCCGCGGAAGGCCGGCGCGACCAGGGCCCTGCGTACCGCGTGCTCGCGCCCGCTCATCTGCAGGATGGTCCGCCCGTGCACGGGCTCGAGCTGCCACCCGTAGTTCTCGGTGGTGAACGTCGCGTCCTTGAAGGCGCGTTCGACGTCCTCGTAGCGCGAGACGAGGTAACTCTGCATCGCCTCGTGCCAGACGAGGGGCGTCTCCTGCCGCATCACGCGGTAGCTGGGGTAGGGGTCCTCGGCGAACTCCGGGGACAGGATGTCCTGAGCATGGCGAGCTACGGACATGAGACTCCTTGGTCTGAGAGAACCGGCGGAACCTATGCGGCCAGCGTAGGCACGAACATCCGTTCAGGCCATACGCGTTGGCGGGTCAGCGCTGGTCACGGACGGACCCGCCGACCGGGGCGGGCGCGCGCCGGCGCGGCGGAGTGCGCGGGGGTGGTCGCCGTGGGCGCCGCGGGGTGGGGTGGGCCGGCGCCGTACCGGACCGCCTAACCTGACCGGATGCGCAAGGACGTACTCGCCTCCTTCGAGGCCGCCAAGGGCTTCATGCCGCTCGACGAGGGCCTGGCCCTGCACGCCGCCGCGACGCAGGCCGCGGTCGGCCTCGGCCTGCCGCTGCTGGAGGTCGGCACGTACTGCGGCCGCTCCACGCTGCTGCTCGCGGAGGCGGCCGCCGCGGCCGGCACGGTCGTGGTGACCGTCGACCACCACCGCGGTAGCGAGGAGCAGCAGCCCGGCTGGGAGTACCACGACCCGGAGCTGGTGGACCCCGCGACCGGCCGGATGGACACGCTCCCGTACTTTCGCCGGACCCTGTACGCGGCCGGCCTGGAGGACCACGTGATCGCGGTGGTCGGCCGGTCACCGCAGGTGGCGAAGGTCTGGCGGCAGCCGCTCGGCCTGGTCTTCATCGACGGCGGCCACACCGACGAGCACGCGAGCGGCGACTACGAGGGCTGGTCGCCGCTGCTCGCCGAGGGCGGACTGCTGGTGATCCACGACGTCTTCCCCGACCCGGCCGACGGCGGGCAGGCCCCCTACCGCGTGTACCGGCGAGCGATGGAGTCCGGGGCGTTCACGGAGGTGTCGGTGACCGGGTCGCTGCGCGTGCTGCGGCGCGGCAGCGCGGACTCCGAAGCCGCCGGCGCGGGTGCGGCCCGGGGCGCGGGATCGTCACTCAGGGTGCAAGGTGATGGCTCGGGCCTATAGAGTCGCGGGCGTGTTCAGCAACGGGTCACACGGGGGCGGTCGTCGCGGCGGGTTCGTCGCAGCGGCCGTGGTGGCGGCGGTGGTGCTACTGGGCGGCTGCGGAGCGGCGGGCCCGGACACCGGTTCCGACGGCACGAAGAGTACCGGCAGCGCGGTGGGCGCCGACGGGAAGAACGCAGGCAGCGCGGGTGCGTCGACGCCCGCTGCCACGCCCTCCTCGGCGACCCCGTCTGCGGAAACGCTTCCTCTGGCCGGGAAGGTGGTCGCGCTCGATCCCGGGCACAATCCGACCAACTACCAGCACACCAAAGAGATCAACCGCCTGGTCGACATCGGGACCAACCGCAAGGAATGCGACACCACGGGCACGGAGACCAACTCGGGCTACCCGGAGGCCTCCTACACCCTGGACGTCTCCCGGCGGGTGCGGGCGATCCTGGCCGCGCGTGGCGCGAAGGTGGTGCTGACCCAGGACGGCGACCGCCCGTACGGCCCCTGCGTCGACGAGCGGGCCCGGATCGGCAACGACGCGCACGCCGACGTGGCGCTGTCCATCCACGCGGACGGTGCGCCCGCCGGCGCGCACGGCTTCCATGTGATCGCGCCCGAGTCGCTGCACTCGGGCGGCGCCGACACCCGGAAGATCGCCGCGCCGTCGCTGCGGCTGGCGACCACCCTGCGCACGCACTTCAAGGCGGCCACCGGTGAGCCGTTCGCCAACTACCTGGGCGGCGGAAAGGGGTTGATGGTCCGCGGTGACCTCGGCGGGCTCAACCTCTCCACCGTGCCGAAGGTGTTCATCGAGTGCGGCAACATGCGCAACAAGCAGGACGCCAAGTCGTTGACGAGCGCCGCCTGGCGGCAGCGCGCCGCCCAGGGGATCGCCGACGGACTCACCGCCTTTCTTGAGGGTTCCCCCGCGGGGCCTGCCGAAGGGAAGAGGTGACAAGGCTGTAGCAGTCCGGTATGGATCGCGCACCAAGACGCATACCTGACACCCGGCCATAGATCACACCCGTACGATGGGGCACCGCTTCCCGCCCCGACGAATCGATTCGCACCTCGTATCGCAAAGGACAGGACCCGACGTGAACATCCGCTCCCTGACCCGAGGAGACGGCGTGGTGATCGGCTCAGCGGCGCTGCTGCTGATCGCCTCCTTCCTGCCGTTCTACAGCTACCCCAGCGGCTACTCCGTGTCCGGTGGCGTCTCCCACAGCTCGCAGAACCTCTGGCACTCGGCCACCTTCCCGATCCTGCCGTCGGTGACGCTGGCCGCGGTCGTCGCCGCTGCGGCGCTGCTCTTCGCGCGGTCCGGCCAGCTCGCGGGCCGGCAGGTGCTGGGTCTGAGCCTCGACCAGTGGGTGGTCGCGCTGTCGCTGTTCGTCGGCTGGACCGCGGTGTGGTCGACGCTCTTCAACAACCAGGACGGCGTCGACAAGAAGGTCGGCGCCTGGCTGACCCTCATCTTCGGCATCGTGATCGCCGTGGCCGCCGCGCTCTCCAGCCGGCTGCCCGCGCTCAAGGCGCCGCTGATGGGCGCCCCGCAGCAGCCGCAGCCGTACGGGGTCGGCGCGCAGCAGCCCTACGGCATGAACCCGCCGCAGGCCGGCTACGGCTACCCGGGCGGCGCCCAGTCGGTCGACCCGGCCTATGGCGGCGCCCCGGCCCCGCAGCCGCCGTACGGTGGCGGCCCGGTCGCCGCCGCGCCGCACGCCGCCCAGCCGACCGCCGCCGCCCCGGCGCCGTCCGCGGACTTCACCGCGTTCTGGTTCGCCGTGCCGGTGCCGCGTCCGCTGTTCGCGGAGGACGGCAGTGGCGGGCAGATCGCCGAGCTGGCCCCGGGCACCTGGTACCTCGCGGTCGACCAGCGCGGCCAGGCCCTCATCGCGCAGACCCAGGACGGGCGCCGCGGCGTCCTCCAGGACAGCAGCGGCATCCAGCGCGGCTGACCTCCCGGCGTTCCCAGCGTCGGGCCGGTTCGCCGGGCGGGTCCGCGGCTCTCTCCACACGACGGCCGGCCGTCCCCCTCATAAGGGGGCGGCCGGCCGTCGCCGTGTCTGCGGACCGCCTGTCCGGCGGGGACCGCGTTCAGCCCAGCGCTTCAGCGGCTCATCAGCTCGGCAGGCCCAGCGGCTCGGGTCCGCTCAGCCGCCGAGCTCGGAGAGCGAGGGCACCTGGTCCTTCACCTCGGCGCCCGCCTCCTTGCCCGCCTTCTTGACCTGGTCGATCACGTCGTCGAACTCGTTGACGGTCGCCCCCGGGTCCTGGCCCTTGCGCAACTTCGTCGGCAGGGACTTCAACGAGACGATGGCCGCGTTCACCGGCTGCATCAGCCGGTTGAGCGTCGGGTCGCCCTTGGCGTTCACCGAGGCCGCCTTGAGCCGGTTGTACGCGAACGCCCCGGCCAGGCCCGCCTTGATCAGCGTGGCGGTCCGCCCGCTCGCGCCCTTCTTGAACCTGCCCGCCTTGTACGGCTTCACGATCCACTGGTACGTCGCCCCGGCGGCGAGCCCCGCGTTCGCCGCGAACCGCGTCTTCGCGAGCTTCTGCTTCTGCGCGCTCGAACTCGGGCTCGGGCGCGTACTGGTGGCGGCGGCGTGCGAGCTGTGCGAGGCGGAGTCGTCGCCGCAGGCGGGCAGCACCAGCAGGGCGGCGGCGAGCAGCAGCGCGGTCAGCGCGCGGCGCAGCGGCAGGCGCGGCGGGAAGCCGGTCGGCACGGGTACCTCCGGTGGTCGGCGGGCGGTCGCGGGGGTGGTGCGCCCGCTCCCGCAGGATCACCCGGCTGCCCGCGGCCCGCCAGCCGGACGGGCCCGTACGGTGGCGGCCGCCGGGCAGCACGCCGGGGGACCCGACCCCTGGCAGGAGGTGGTGCGGCCGGCGCCGCTCAGAACGAGGTCCGCGCCAGCCAGTGGTCGAGCAGCGCGCGGTCACCGAGGACCTCCACCTGGTCGCTGTCCGGCGGCAGCCGGCGCATCAGCACCTGGAGCACGTCGGTCAGGGAGCCGCGCAGGGTCACGTCGCCGTGGTCGCCGGCGCCTTCTGCCTGGGCCGGTCCGCGCCGCCATTCCACCCGGTCCGGGTGGCGGACGATCACCCACTCCGGGTCCAGGTCCGGCACGGCCGCGGTGTCGTCGGCCCGCAGCCGGAGCGTCTGGCCGGTGCCCAGCAGCTCGTGCAGTTCGGGGTCGCCGGCGACCTGCTCCGGGTCGGTGACCAGGTCCAGCCACTCGTCGACGGCGTTGGCGGCCAGGACCGGCGCGGCCTCGAAGGGCCGTCCGGCGCCGAGCGCCGCGTCGGCACGGTGCACCAGGGTCTCCTGCGCCATCCTGCGGGCCCAGAACCCGGACCGCTTCGCGCTCCACCACGACCACATCGGCACGTCCGGCCCCGCTTCCCGGAGCCGTTCCGCGAGCAGGCGCGCGCCCGAGGCCAGCCACGCGTCCAACTCCTCCGCGCCGGGCGCCGGGTCGTAGTCCGGCACGTGCGCGGCGTCGTCGGGCAGTTCGGCGTCGTCGGGCCGCCGCACCATCTCCGCGGCCCAGCGGTGCGCCTGACCGACGTGCACGGCCAGGTCGTTGAGGGTCCACTCCGGGCAACTGGGCACCTTGCGGCCCAGATCGCCGCCGCGCAGGGTCGCGCGCAGCAACGCCGTCTCGCTCTCGATCGCCGCGCAGTACTCCTCGTGCGCCAGCCAGGCCGTCGCCATACGTGTTCCCCGCTTCTCGTTCGCTGCTGTCCGTTCCGGCGTACCCGAGCCCGCTTGCCCGGGCCGCGCCCGCCCCCGCGTGCCTCCACCCGGCCCCGTTCACGCGCCTTGTCGCTTCAGGGGGTTGGGTCGCACCCGGCCGTTCCGGCCGTGCGCGCACCGGAACCGTCGCGGGTTTCACTCACCCTAACGGGGCAATGCGAGAGCCATGGCCAGACGCTATGGCGGTAACCCCGCCGCGGTGATCATCCTCATCGCCGCAGACATCGCTGCACTCATCCTGATCCTGTGGATCTTCTTCTTCGTCCTCGACGCGAACCGCGCCAACGACCTGGTCAACTGGGTCCACCACGCGGCGAACTGGCTCGCGACCTGGTCGAAGGACATGTTCACCGTCGACAACGCCAAGTGGCGCACCGTGCTCAACTACGGCCTGCCCGCGGCGGTCTACCTCCTCGTCGCCCACGCGGTCGCCGGCCGCGTCAACCGCGCCTGACGCCGCTCTCGACCGGGGCTCCCTCCCGCGCCGTCCCGGCGCGGCCCCGGTTTCCGGCAGCGGTTCCGGCTACTCGGGCTCGGGTTCCCGTCCCGGCCCGCGCAGTCCGTCCAGCAGCAGCGAGGTGACCGTGCCGACCACCTCGTCACCGTCGTACGCGGGAGCGGACTGCGGGAGCAGCGCGTAGGCCAGTGACCCGAGCAGCGCGCCGATCGCCGCCGCCACGAGTTCGGGGTCGCCCGGCAGCGGGCGGCCCTGCCCGCGCAGGTACTCCAGGTGCGCGCGGAGCATCGCGGTGTCCTCGGTGAGCCGCTGCCACGCCCGGCCCGAGGCCGGTCCCGCGGTGACGTTCGCCTCGTAGAGCGCCGTGGTGACCCCCAGGTTGTCCGCCATGACCCGCCACGCCACGGCGAGGTGCTCGTGGAGCTGGGCCCGGTCGGTGAGGTCGTGGTCGCGCGGGTGCTCCTCGCCGGCGAAGTGCGCGTGCCCCTGCTCGTGGACGTCGTCCAGCAGCGCGCGCAGCAACTCCTCCTTGTCGGCGAAGTGGTCGTAGAACGAGCCGGTGGACCGGCCCGCGGCGGCCGTGATGTCCGTGATCTTCGTGTTCTGGTAGCCGCGCGCGACGAACTCGCCGCGCGCCGCCTCCTTCAGCGCCGCCTTCGTCTCGGCGGCCTTCGCCGCGCGTACGCCGCTCCGGCCGCCAGGGGTGTCCCCCCGGCGGCTTTTTTGCTGCCCGCTTGACCGTTCGCTCATCAGCTCATCATACTGAAGCCGATTTCGGTGAACGAGGATTCGGTGAATAGGAATTCGGACATACTCTCGACAGGAGGGTGCGGGTTCGGATCCCGGCGGCAGACACGGAGAGGGACGAGGGGGAGTCGAGCATGGACACGCAGGACGCGCAGATGAGCAGGCAGCTCAAGGCGGTCGTGGTCGGCGGCGGGGTCGCGGGCGCGGCGAGCGCGGTCGCGCTGCGCAGGATCGGCGCGGACGTGACGGTGTACGAGGGGTACGAGGACCCCGCGGGCCCGGTCGGCTCGTTCCTGAGCCTCGCGGTGAACGGCCTGCGCGGCCTCGACGTGCTGGACTGCCTCGCGGAGGTGCAGCGGGCCGGTTTCCCGGTGGCGCGGCAGCGGATGCTGACCGGGCGCGGCAAGCTGATCGCCGACGTGCCGCGCGGGCGGACGTCCCAGGACGACCTGCTGAGCGTCACCGTCCAGCGGGCCGACCTGGTCCGCGTCCTGCGGGAGGCGGCGCTGCGCGCCGGCGCCCGGATCGTCACCGGCCGCCGCCTTGACAGCCCGGGCTGCCCGGAGGCGGCTGACGCGGATCTGGTGGTCGGTGCGGACGGCATATGGTCGGCCACGCGTCGCGCCCTCGACCCGGCGTTCCCGGACCCGGTCTACGCGGGCCTGTTCAGCGTCTCGGGCGGGTCGAGGGTGGGCGGCGCGGCCGGTGCGGGCCCGGGTGCGGGCGGGCTGCATCCGGGGTCGGCGGGCGCGGTGCACCCGGGTGCGGCCGTGGCAGGTGCGGGATATCCGGTCGGGAGGGCAGGGGCGGCGGTCATACCGGCGGAGCGGCCGGGCCCGGACGCGCCGTCCGCCCCGGAGCCCGTGGCCTTCCACATGACCTTCGCCCGGCGGGGCGCCTTCATCCACCTGCCCGCTCCCGACGGCACCTGGTGGTGGTCCGCCCAGGTCGCCGCGGTACAGGCGCCGGAGTCACCGGAATCCGTCGGCATCGACGAGCTGGCCGAGGCGTTCCGTACCGAGCCGCACGTCGTGGAGGTGCTGCGTGCGGGGGGCGAGACACGGTCCGCCACGCTGTTCCACATCCTCGCCCCGGTGCGGCGGCGGCAGGACGGCCGGACCGTCCTGGTCGGCGACGCCGCGCATCCGGTCGGCGCGGGTCAGGGCGCCTCGATGGCGATCGAGGACGCGGTCCTGCTCGCCCGCGAGCTGCACGCGGCCGGGGGCGAGGTGCCCGCCGCCCTGGCCGCGTTCGACCGGATACGGGTCGAGCGGACCGGCAAGATGGCCAAGGCCGCGAGCTCCAACCGCGACGCCAAGACCGCCGGCCCGCTCGCCGCCCGCGCCCGCGACCTGGTGATGCCATGGGTCTTCCCCCGGTTGTACCCGCGGGCCACGCGCTGGCTCTACGCGTACGACCTGGGCACTCTCCCTGGGGCGAGTTGAGCCGCGGTGCCACCCCTCGCCGGGAGGCTGGAGCCGACGGTCGGGGACCGCCTCCCGGCGCGCGGCCGCCGTGCGCGCGCCGCGCGGCGTAACGCCTGGAGCGCCCCGATGTCGGGCACCATCGACCTATGACGACGTCGAAGGTGGTTCTCGCGGCGCAGCGGTACGAAGCGGCTGAGCGGGCACGGCAGGCCGCGGCCGACGATCTGAAGGCGGAGAGTGCCGCGGCGCTCGCCGACAACGAGCAGGAGGAGGACGTACAGGAGGCCATCGGGCGCCCGTTGGACGAGGTCAAGAACCTCTGACCGGTTCCGTTCCCGGCGGCTGCGGGCCGCGTCGGACCCGGGGGTCCGCCCGGCCGGCGGCCCGTGCCCGCGGTACGGATGAACGGTTCGCGGGTGGCGCTCCGGCGCGCACCGACCGGTAGCGGTGGCACCGACGTCGCAGCCGTCGCGTGCGGGAGCGGCGGGCCCTGGCTGCGGGCCGGGGCGAGTCGCGAACCTCGCCTATACCGGGGTCTCCTCCTCGACCGGCAGGACCGCGGCGACGCGGAACCCGCCGCCCTGGGCCGGCCCGGAGGCGAGGGAGCCGCCGGCCGCGGCGAGGCGTTCGGTCAGGCCGCGCAGACCGGTGCCGGTGCGGGTGGGCAGGTGCGGGTCGGGCGCGTCGGCGGCGAGCGGGCCGATGCCGTTGTCGGTGATGGTGAGGTGCGCGTGGCCGCCGCCGGTGCGCAGTTCGATGGTGGCCTGGGTGGCGCGGCTGTGCCGGACCACGTTGGTGACGCCCTCGCGGACCACCCAGCCGAGCAGCGCCTCGGTCTGCGGCGGCAGCGGCGGCCCCGACTCCTGGACCACCACCTCGATGTCGGAGGCGGTCAGTGCCGAACGGGCCCGGTCCAGTTCGGTGGACAGGCTGCCCTCGCGGTAGCCGGTGACCGCCTCGCGGATCTCGGTGAGGGCCTGCCGGCCGACCGCCTCGATGTCGGCGACCTGCGCGAGCGCCGCGTCCAGGTCGCGCGGCGCGAGCCGCCGTGCGGCCTCCGACTTCACCACGACCACCGACAGGGTGTGCCCGAGCAGGTCGTGCAGGTCGCGGGAGAAGCGCATCCGCTCCTGCGCGACCGCGGACCGGGCCAGTTGCTGCCGGGTCGCCTTGAGCTGGGCCACCGCCTGGAAGAGCGTGATGATCACCGAGACGACCAGCCCGGACAGGAACGTCCCGTACGACAGGCTCGTGGTCGACCAGAACCCCTCGTGGTGCAGCCCCGAAGTGATCCCGGCGGCCGCGCTCACCGGGATCAGCAGCAGGCCCAGCACCCGGCGGCTGCTCGCCACGCTGCCCACGCAGAGCGAGACCAGCACGAACAGCAGCAGGAAGTTGCCGCCGTAGCCGATGGCCATGGCCAGCGTGAGCGCGCCCAGGCAGCCCAGCAGTCGGGGCGGCACCGGTCCGGAGCCCCAGCGCGTGCTGAAGGAGGAGCGCACGGTCAGCACGTACAGCACGCCGAACACCACCAGCCCCGCGCCCGCCAGCCAGGGCGTGCCGACCTCGCCCTTGGCCACGTCGGTGGCCGGTCCGGTCGCCATCAGCAGCCAGGGGATCAGCGCGTTCCCGTCCGGCGGCTTGAGCCGTTCGATCTCGTCCTCGAAGCGCTCCGTGCGCCGCCACCACCAGGTCGCCCGGCGCCGGCACTCCTTCTCCTCGTCCGTCACGGCGTCGCCCGCCGCGCCGAACGCGTTGCTCGCGTCCACCGTCATCCCCGTCCCCGTTCGGTGCGGCGCCGGATCGTGGTCGTCCGGCGCCCGCTCGGTCGGCGTGGCGGTGGTCATACGGTGCGTGCCCCGCGCCGGTACGCGAGCACCGCGTACCCGGCGAAGACGAGCAGCCAGCCGGCGAGCACGGACACCGTACCCAAACCGGGGCCATGGTGCTCCAGTACGCTCCATCCCAGGTCACCGAAGCGAGCGGTCGGCGTCCAGCGGGAGATCTCGCGCAGCCAGTGCGGGAAGGCGGCGGCCGGAATCCACAGGCCGCCGATCACCGAGAGCCCCATCATGCAGGCCGCGCTCACCACGCCGGTGGCCTGCCCGGTCAGCGCGTAGCCGTTGCCGAGGCCCAGCAGGGTGAACGGGAGCGTGCCCAGCCACAGCAGCAGACCCGCGGCGAGCCACTGCCAGAGCTCCAGCCGTACCCCGTTGACCAGGCCGCCCGCGGTCAGCACCGCCGTGATCGCCGGCAGCACCGTCACCCCCGCGGTCAGTGCCCGCCCCGCGACCACCTGCACCGGGTGCAGCGGGGTGACCCGCAACTGCCGCAGCCAGCCGCGCCCGCGGTCCTCCGCGACGCCCGACCCGACGGCGAGGGCCGCGCCCAGGGCTCCGTAGGCGGCCATCCCGATCATCGAGTACTGCGCGTAGTCGCCGCGGAAGTCGGCGTCGCCGCCCACCCCGAGGTTGGTGAAGAGCAGGTACATCGCCACCGGCATCACCACGCCCATCACCGCGTACCCGCCGTCGCGCAGGGTGCGGCGCACCTCCAGCCGGACGTACGACAGCAGCGGCCGCACCCAGGAGGCCGGGCGGGGGAAGGGCGGGCCGACGACGGCGGAGGTGGCCGCGGATACGGGCGCGGCAGGGGCCGGGGCGGCCGGGGGAAGCGCGCGGGCGGTCATCGGGTCACCGCCGGCGACGGGCTCTGGTCCGCGTCCGCGTCCGGGTGCGCGGTCAGGTTGAGGAACGCCTCCTCCAGGCTGGCCGGGGTGACCGCCAGCCGTCTTATCCGGCCCGCCGCCGCGAGCGCGAGCACCGTCGCGTCGGGGTCGCCGCTGCGCAACACCGCCCGGTCGTCGCGTACTTCGAGCGCGGTCACCCCGGGCAGGGTGCGCAGGCCGGCGCTGCCCCGGCCGTCCAGGTCGAAGGAGACCAGGGTGCCGCCGACCGCCCGCCGGATCTCCTCGCCGCTGCCGTCCGCGACGGTGCGGCCCCGGTCGAGGACGAGGATGCGGTCGGCGTTCTCGTCCGCCTCCTCCAGGTAGTGGGTCGAGAACAGCACGGTGTTGCCGCGCGCGGCGTACCCGCGCATGGACCGCCAGAAGCCGCGCCGCGCCTCCACGTCCAGCGCCGCGGTCGGCTCGTCCAGCACGATCAGCGCCGGGTTGCCCGCGACGGCCAGCGCGAACCGCAGCCGCTGCGCCTGCCCGCCGGACAGCCGGTCCACCCGCCGCCCCGCCAGCTCGCCGATCCCGGCCAGCGCGAGAGCCTCGGCGACGGACATCGGCCGCGGGTACGTGGCCGCGACGAAGCCGACCCACTCGCGGACGGTCACCCGCGGGATCGGGGTGCCGCCCTGGAGCATCGCGCCCACCAGGCCGCCGCGCACCGCGTCCTGCGGCGCCCCGCCGAACAGCCGCACCTCGCCGGCATCCGGCCGGTCGAGGCCGAGCAGCAGCGCTATCGCCGTGGACTTGCCGGCGCCGTTGCGCCCGAGCAGGGCGACGGTCGCGCCGCGGGAGATCTCCAGATCGACGCCGTCGATCGCGTGCACCGCGCCGAACCGCCGGTGCACCGCGGAGAACCGGACGGCCGGAGGCGCCGGTCGCGCCGCGGGCAGGTCCGGCACCTGGGGCGTCGCGATCACGCCCGGCGTACGAACCGCGCGGGGCGTACCGGGAACGTGGATCACGTGGGACATGTGGGAAGGGGCATCCGCCATGCCACGAAGTTAGGGGCCGGGAGCGGGAGTTCGGCAGGAGCGAATGTCGTGCGGTACCCGGGACAAATGTCCTGTGCCCAGGTCACGCCGGCAGCGCCGGGCGCGGGACCGCACCCGCAGCCGGGCACCCGTTCACATGCGGCGGGCCCTGCGCGCGCTGCGTTTTGCCTCGCGCTCCTGGCGCTCCACCTCCGCGCGCTCCTGCCACTCCGCCTCGGCCGTCTTGCGCGTGTCCTCGCTGTCGCGCAGCAACTCCGCGACGGTGAAGCGGCACAGCGTGTGCCAGTCGCTGGCGTACTCGCTCGGCGCGTCACCGGAGACCATCAGGAAGCCGTCGGTCGAGCGGAACAGCCGGGTCCTGGGCCCGTAGGGTCCCCGCCGGGGCCGGTAGGTGGTGGCGTGCGCCTCCAGCCGGGTGAGCGCGTCGGCGCGGCTGCCGGTGAACACCTCCAGCACGTGCGCGTACACGAAGCCGTAGCGCCCGCCCTTCGACTCCTCGACGATCAGGCCCCAGCGCTCCGCCATCGTTTCCCCCACGGTCCCCCGGTCCCCCCGGCATCCGTCCGCGCGTCCGTCGGATGCCCCAACGATCGCACGGGCGGCGTCAGTCCGACCCCTCGCGGCGGTGCTTGCCGTGCGGCGCGGCCGCCTCCGTGTCCTCCGCGGAAGCCTCGCCCCGATGGCGTCCCGCCGTGCCCTCGTCCATGTCCCCGTGCCCGTGCTGGGCCCTGGTCGCATCCGACATACTTGCGTGCTCTCCCCGTGTACCCATTGCCTACTTGCTCACTCAGGGTGCTCACCCCAGGCGACCCGGGTGAGTCTACCGAGCGTCACGCGACCGGGGTCAGCGGGGCCTTCTGGAGCGGGAGCACCGCGAGGGTGCGCCGGGCCGGCGGCAGCGCCCGCGCCCGCAGGACCCGCGGCGCGGGCAGGGCGAGCGGCCCCGGAGCGGCCACCGGCGGCACGTCGTACGCGTGCAGGGCGGTGGGGGAGGGCAGGTGGAGCGGGGAGCGGGGCAGCCAGCGGGCAGCCGGCCCGAGCCAGTCCGCGGGGGCGCGGCGCCAGTGCAGGCGGCGCTCGCCGGGCCGCCACAGCGCGAGCGACGCGGCACCACCCGGCACCGCCGACCGGAAGGCGACCACGCATGCCTCGGGGGTGAGGATCTGCCCCGGCTGCGCCGCGACCGGGGAGAGGAGCGCGCCGGCGACCCGCAGGGTGTCGGGGAAGCGCACGGGATGGCGGCTGCCGAGCACGCCCCAGCCGAGTCGGGGCTCGCCGGTGGCGTCGCTGCGGACGATCATCAGCCCGCTGTCGGGTTCGGCCAGCAGCAGCCGGTCGTCGCTGTCCTCGGTGAGCTGGAGCAGCGGGCTGACCTGGCCGACGTGCAGGTCCACCACGACCGCCTTCGTCCGCCCGTCCAGCGCGCGGTCCAGCGCGAGCAGCCGGCCGCCGCGGTCCAGCCAAACGCCGCCGGTGCAGCGCCCCGGCACCGTCAGGACGTGCGCGGGACCGCCGCCGCTGCCGCCGCCGGTGTCGCACAGCTGCCACAGCGAGGTCACGCCGCCGCCCGCGTCGTAGCAGGTGGCGAAGGCGCCGAACGGGGCCGGCGGGAGCAGCCGCACCTCGGTGCCGGTCAGCCCGCCGATCCGCTGGGTGCCGGTACCGGTGCCGGACGGGTAGAGCAGGGAGAGGTCGTGGTGCCCGGGCGCGGGATCGGCCCCGGCCTCGGCTGCGCGGCCCGGTCCGTCCGCGGCGGTCTCGGCGGAGGGGCCCGCTTCTTCCGGGAGGTGGTCCTCCTCCCGTTCTTCGCCGGCGCGGCTGTTCCCGCCGCCCACCTCGCGGCGCACCAGCACGCGCCCGTCCGGCAGCGGCAGCACCTGCGTACCGGGCTCCTCCGGCTGCGCGCCCGGCAGCGCCACCGCGTACGGCTCGGGCCCGTCCAGCGACCAGCGCTCGACGAACCAGCCGCCTCCCCCCTCGCCCTCGTCGCTCGGCACGGTCGCCTCCGCGAGGCAGGCCGCGTACGAGCCGTCCCCGCTGATCGTGAAGCCGATACGTCGGCGCACGTGCACGGTGGGGGCGTCCTCCGGGGCGGCGGCTGCGGGCGGGCCGGCCGGTGCCGGAACGGCGCCCGAGGACGCCCGGGTCAGCGGCGAGGACGCCCGGGTGAGCGGCGAGGATGCCCGGGTGAGCGGCGAGGATGCCGGGGAGAGCGGCGGGAAGGGGGCCGGCAGTGTGCCGAGCGGGGCCTGTGGTGTGCCAGTTGTGTCGACGGTCATGTGAGTCGTCCACCTCCGGCTCAGGACCGTACTTTTCGTACTTCATGACGATCAACGTGAGACGGGGCGGTTCACACGTAAGGGTGTCGCTTCGCGCGAATCGGCGCCGCCGCCGGGGCCGTTGTGCTGGCCCGCCCGCGCGCATCCCGGCCGCCCCGCGCGGCGGGTAATCTTCGTTACGTGCCCGCTCCCACTCTCGCCGACGTCCTCGCCGCTCTCGACGCCCTCTGGCCGCCGGAGCTGGCGGAGTCGTGGGACGCCGTCGGCCTGGTCTGCGGCGATCCGTCCGCCGAGGTCGGCCGCGTGCTGTTCGCCGTCGACCCGGTGCAGGAGGTCGTCGACGAGGCGGTGCGGCTGGGCGCGGACCTGCTCGTCACCCATCACCCGCTGTACCTGCGCGGCACCACCACCGTCGCCCCCGTCGGCCCGGCCGGCTTCAAGGGCCGGGTGGTGCACGACCTGATCCGCGGCGGGGTCGCCCTGCTCGTGGCGCACACCAACGCCGACCGCGCCGACCCCGGTGTCTCCGACGCGCTCGCGGCCGCCGTCGACCTGCGCGTCACCGGCCCGCTCGTGCCCGACCCGACCGACCCCGAGGGCCGCCGGGGCCTGGGCCGGCTGTGCGAGCTCGACGCGCCGCTGACCCTGGCCGAGTTCGCCGCGCGGGCCGCGCGCGACCTGCCGGGCACCGCCGCCGGGGTGCGGGTGGCCGGCGACCCGGACGCCACGATCCGTACGGTCGCGGTCTGCGGCGGCTCGGGCGACAGCCTCTTCGCCGAGGTCCGCGCGGCCGGCGTCGACGCCTTCCTCACCGCCGACCTGCGGCACCATCCGGCCTCCGAGGCCCGGCAGGCCGGACCGCCCGCACTGGTGGACGCCGCGCACTGGGCCACCGAGTGGCCGTGGTGCGAGCAGGCCGCCGGCCAGCTCGACGAGATCTCCGACCGGCACGGCTGGAACCTGCGCACGCACGTCTCGCGGGCGGTCACCGACCCGTGGACGATCCACGCGCCGTCCGACCCGGCCGCGCAGCAGGCGCCGTCCCTCGCGCCGAACCCGAATTTCCCTTCCAGCAGCACAGGAGCCCCCCGCTGAACGCCGCGCCCGCCGACCAGATCCGACTTCTCGAAGTCCAGGCCCTCGATGCGCGGATCGCGCAGCTGGACCACAAACGCAGAAACCTGCCCGAGCACGCCGAGCTGGAGCGGCTGAACGCCGACCTCGCCCAGCTGCGCGACCTGCTGGTCGCCGCGCGCACCGAGGAGAGCGACACCGCCCGCGAGCAGACCAAGGCCGAGCAGGACGTCGACCAGGTCCGCCAGCGGGCCACCCGCGACCAGCAGCGCCTCGACTCCGGCGTGGTCACCTCGCCGCGGGACCTGGAGAACCTCCAGCACGAGATCACCTCGCTCGCCAAGCGCCAGTCCGACCTGGAGGACGTCGTCCTGGAGGTCATGGAGCGCCGCGAGAACGCGCAGCAGCGCGGCACCGAACTCGCCGGCCGGGTGGAGTCCCTGGAGGCGAAGGTCGCGGAGGCCGACCAGCGCAAGACCGCCGCGCTGGAGGGGATCGACGCGGAGGGGTTCACCGTCGCCAAGGAACGCGAGGTGCTCGCCGCCGCCGTCCCGGACGACCTGCTCAAGCTCTACGACAAGCTGAGCGCCCAGCAGGGCGGCATCGGCGCGGCCCGCCTCTACCAGAAGCGGTGTGAGGGCTGCCGGCTGGAGCTGAACATCACCGAGCTGAACGAGGTGCGGGCCGCGCCCTCCGACGAGGTGGTGCGGTGCGAGAACTGCCGCCGGATCCTGGTGCGCACGGCTGACTCCGGGCTGTAGAGGACGTGGTGGGACCCGAGTCCGACGTGCCCGAGTCCGGCGTGCCCGAGTCCGCCGGGGCCGGGTCCGCCGGGTCGAAGCCCGCCGGAGTCGGGTCGGCCGCGCCTGATCTGGGCGCCCCGACCACGTTCGTGCTGCTGCGGCACGGCGAGACGGCACTCACCGGGCAGCAGCGGTTCTCCGGGAGCGGGGGCAGCGACCCGGACCTGTCGGAGCGGGGGCGTGCGCAAGCGGAGCTGGCCGCGGGGGAGTTGGCGGGGCCGCATGCGTGCGAGGCGGACGGCGTCCGCGCCGTGCACACCGTGGTCAGCTCCCCGCTCGCCCGCTGCCGGCAGACCGCGGCCCCGGTCGCCGCGCGGCTCGGCCTGGACATCACCGTCGAAGAGGGCCTGCGCGAGACGGACTTCGGCGCCTGGGACGGCCTGACCTTCGCCGAGGCGCGGCAGCGCGACCCCGACGCGATGGCCGCGTGGCTCGGCGATCCGTCCCACGCCCCGCCCGGCGGCGAGAGTTTCGAGCACGTCGCCGCCCGGGTCGAGGCCGCCCGCGACGCGCTGCTCGCCGCCCACCGGGGTCGTACGCTGCTGCTGGTCAGCCATGTCACGCCGATCAAGACCCTGGTCCGGCTGGCCCTCGGCGCGCCCTCCGAGGCGCTGTACCGCATGTACCTGGCCCCGGCGGCGCTGTGCGCGATCGCGTACTACGCCGACGGCAACACGTCCGTGCGGTACGTCAACGCGACGGCCCACCTGCGCGGTCTCGGCCCGGCCTGAACTCCCAAGGGGGCCGCCTCACTTGCCGCGGCTCATCCGGCGAACGCTCGTCCCTTGGACGCTCGCCCGGCGGGCTCACCCGGTGAGCGCCGCGGCCTTCCGGGCCAGTGCCGTGATCTCGTCCCACGCCTTCGCCCGGAGCGCGTCCTTCGGCATCATCCATGTGCCGCCCACGCAGGCGACGTTGGGCAGCGCGAGGTAGTCCTGCGCGCGCTCGGCGTCGATGCCGCCGGTCGGGCAGAAACGGGCCTGCGGCAGCGGCGAGTGCAGCGACTTGAGGTACGGCGCGCCGCCGGCCGCCTCCGCCGGGAAGAACTTCAGGTCGGTCACCCCGCGTTCCAGCAGCCGCAGCACCTCCGACACCGTGGACACCCCGGGCAGGAACGGCAGTCCCGAGCCGCGCATCGCGTCCAGCAGCCGCTCGGTCCATCCCGGGCTGACCAGGAACCGCGCGCCCGCCGCCTCCGCCGCCGCCACCTGGTCCGGGTTGAGCACAGTGCCGGCGCCCACCACCGCGTCCGGCACCCCGTGCGCGATCGCGGCGATCGCCTCCAGCGCGGCCGGGGTGCGCAGCGTCACCTCGATCGCCCGCAGCCCCCCGGCCACCAGCGCCCGGGCCAGCGGTACCGCGTCCCGCGCGTCCTCGATGACGACCACGGGGACGACGGGGGCGAGGTCGAGCACGGAATCCATGCGGACATCCTGGACCGCGGCATCAGGGTGCGCAACGGTCGTTGCACACCCTGCAACGCGATGTTCCCGCGGCCGGGTCGAGGTCCCGTGACTGCCGCGCGTTCACCGCTCGGGGTGTGCGTTCACCGCTCGGGGTGCGCGTCCACGAGGGCCGATCCGAGGTTCTCGGTGGCGAGGTACGGGTTGAGGTGGGGATGGCGGCTGCCCACGGCGACGTCCCGCCAGTAGCGCTGCAACGGGTTGGCGGTGGCGAAGCCGCTCGCGCCGTGCAGGTCGAGCATGCGCTCCAGGGCGGCGCGGCAGTCGCGGCCGGCGTCGGCCAGGTCCATGGCCAGTCGCGCCGTGTCGGCCGCGGCACCCTCGCGCGAGTCGGCGGCCCGGGCCACCGCGAGCATCGTGCGCTCGGCGCGGTCGACCAGATGGGCCGCCTCCGCCAGCCAGTGACGTGCCCCGGCGGACTCTCCCATCCGGGAGTACGCGGTCATGAACGGCTTCCGGTCCGACGCGAACATCGTGCGGGTCACATCGAGCGCACCCCGGGCCGCGCCCACCACCGGGCCGAGCACGGTGAGCGCGAACAGCAGCCTCGTCGCGGGAGCGGGGGGATCGGCGGACACCACGCGACCGGCCGGTACCAGCAGATCCGTGGCGACCAGGGTGTGACTGCCGGTGCCCCGCATGCCCGCCATGTGCCAGGTCCGCTCGACGGACAGGTCCTCGAGCGGAATGAGGGCCGTGCTGTAGACCCCGTCGCACATGAGCGCCAGCCCGGCCCAGGCCGCGTCCTCGCAGCCCGAGACGTTCGGCCAGCGGCCCGTCACCCGTACGCTGCCGTCCGGTAGCCGCTCGCCGCGCGCCGCGGGCACCCCCGAGCCGCAGGCCAGCGCGTCGGGGTCGGCGAAGAGGTCGGCGAGCACCTTGACGTCGTAGGCGAGTGCCGCGAGGGTCTTCGCGGTCGCGCAGGTCCCCGCGATCCATGCCGTGGCCGGGCAGGCGCGGCCCAGTACCGCCAGCCGCCGCGCGAGGGTCTCGGCGTTCGCCTCCGCGCCGCCATGGCGGGCCGGTGTCCGCAGCGCGAAGGCTCCGCCCTGCCGGGCCGCCTCCAGGCTCTCCGGCGTCGGGCGGTCCTGCTGCTCGGTCTTCTCCGCGTGGGCGAGCAGCACCCGCAGCTGCTCGTCACTGGTGACTCCTGTGTTCATGCATCCGACACAACCACCCGCCCGACCCCGGCACCATGCGCGCGTGGCGCGCGCGGATACGCGTCTGTGCCCGACGGGTCCGAGCTGCCGCCCTGTACGCTCCGGCAGTATGGACATGGTCAGTGAGATGGTCGAACGTGTCCGGATCGGCCATGCCAACGGTCGCCTCGTCAAGAGGTCGGGCGCATGGGGCATGGGGTACACGGCCTTCGCCGGCAGCGGTTTCCACATCGTCCTGAGCGGCGGCTGCTGGCTGGTCACATCGGACGGCCCGGCCACCGAGCTGACGACCGGCACGGTGGTCCTGACCCCGACCGGCGCCGCGCACGGGCTGAGCCACGCCCCGTGCGCGCTGGACGATCTTCCGCCGGGCGTGATGGGTCCCGAACCGGAGCCGTCCGAACCGGTCGACGTCGAGATCCTCTGCGGTGCCTACCGGCTCGAGCACGGCCCGGAGCGCCTGTTCGTCGCGGGACTGCCGGACGTGATCGTCGTGCCGCCCGATCACGACCGGTACCCGGAGCTGCGGACGGTGGTCGACCTGCTGCGCGCGGACGTCTCCGGTACGCAGCCGGGCAGTTCGGCGAGCCGCCGCGCGCTCCTCGACCTGGTGCTCGTGCACGGGCTGCGCCAGTGGCTGGAGCAGAACCGCGCGCCCGGCCTGCTGAACGTCACCGACCCTTCGATCGCCGCGGCGCTGCACGCGATCCACGCCGATCTCGGGCGACGCTGGACCGTCCAACAGCTCAGCCAGGTGGCGGGGTTGTCCCGGGCGGCGTTCACCCGGCGGTTCACCGCGCTGGTCGGCCGGCCGCCGATGGCGTATCTCACCGAGCAACGGCTGACATACGCGGGCCGGTTGCTCCGGGAGACGACCGCGCCGCTGGCCGCGATCGCCGGGGAGGTGGGCTACGCAACGGAGTTCGCGTTCGCCGCCGCGTTCCGCCGTGCGTTCGGCGTCTCCCCGGGCCGTTTCCGCCGTCCTCCCGCGGCTGCGGCGGGGGTCGTGGCCACGGACGCGGATGCCGAGGCGCCGGTCCCGTCGAGGAGGATCGCGCCGTAGCGGTGGTGACCGGGGCCCGGTCCACCCGGGCGGATCCGGGGACCGGGGAACCAGGGAACCGGCGTCAGCGGAGGAGGACGTCGAGCTGGCCGCCGCCTCCGGGCTGCTCGACCTCGAACCCGAGGTCGCGCAGTACGCCGGCGAGCGCGGTGGGCGTCTTCGGGGTGGCGCCGGCAGCCAGCAGGGAGCGGAGCAGCGTGCCCTTGGTGGCCTTGTTGAAGTGGCTGACCACGGACCGTTTTTCCACCCCGTCCACGACCGTCACCTGGAGTACGCGGACCGTCGCCGTACGCCGTGCGAGGGCGGCCGGGGGCTTCCAGGCGGCGGCGTACGCGGACGAGCGCAGGTCGAGGACGAGCCCGCTGCCGGCGGCGTCGGGCAGCACCGCGTCGAGGTGCGGCCGCCAGTAGGTGGCGAGGGCGCCCGCACCCGGGAGCCGTACGCCCATCGAGCAGCGGTAGGAGGGGACGCGGTCGGCCAGCCGCAGGGCGCCCCACAGTCCGGAGAAGACCAGGACGGAGCGGCGGGCCCGGCGCAGCGCGGCGGTGTCGAGGGTGGCCAGGCCGAGCGCGTCGTAGAGCACCCCGGTGTAGAGGTCGGCCGCGGGGAGGGTGGGGGCGCTGCGCAGGGCGGCGTTCTTGGCGATCTCGCCGCGCAGCCCGGGGGTGAGCCCGAGGACCTCGGCCGCCTTGCCGCCGTCCTCGTCGTCGCGGGAGTCCTCGCACAGCCGCACCAGCTCGTCGAGCACGGCCGCCCGGGCGCCGGTCAGGGCGGGCAGCGACAGCCGGTCGAGCGCGAGCGGCCGCCCCCGTACGGCGGTGGCCTTCCCCTCGGACGGCGGCAGCAGAACGAGCACGGTTTCTCCCTGGCATTCCTGGTCAGCGGGCCGGCCCCGGTACGGCCGGCCCGCAGCAGCCTACGGCCCGGCCCGGCCCGCCGAACGGCTAGGATGGGCGGCACGGCAGACGAGCCGGGCGGACGGTCGCGTCGGATCACCTGTGATCCGCCGAGGAACGTCCGGGCTCCACAGGGCAAGGTGATGGCTAACGGCCACCCGGGGTGACCCGCGGGACAGTGCCACAGAAAACAGACCGCCGGGGATCTCGGTCCCCGGTAAGGGTGAAACGGTGGTGTAAGAGACCACCAGTGCCCAGGGTGACCTGGGCAGCTAGGTAAACCCCACCTGGAGCAAGGTCAAGAGGGCGCCATAGGAATATGGCCCCGCGCGGACGTTCGAGGGCTGCCCGCCCGAGTTCGCGGGTAGACCGCACGAGGCTGTCGGCAACGGCAGCCCTAGATGGATGGCCGTCTCCCGGCCGGCCGCGAGGCCGCCCGGCGACAGAACCCGGCGTACAGCCCGACTCGTCTGCCGCTCCCTCCCTGACCTGGGGGTCCGCCCTGTTCAGCGGGCGTGGCCGCCTCTCTGTCCTCCCCGGATTTCCTGCGGTTTCCCGGGAGTTCCCGCGCGGATGTGCACGGGCCGAACCGCCCCGAGGCCGCTTCTGGACTCCCAATGCCCTGGTGGCGCTGGGGCAACTGGCAGCGCCGGCTGGGGCGCATCGGTGGGTGAGGGGCAGTGAACACCACTGATTTCTCGGGCCGGGGTGTCGATTCGAGAGCGGCCTCGGAGTCGACTCGGGGCGACCGAGACACGTGGGGCTGAACGTCCATCAGGAGGCCGGAACAGCAGCAAGGACGTGTCCGGTGGTGGCGGGGCTGGCGAGGCCGCGGATGGAGCGGCAGTTGCCGCGGTGCACGATGCGGCCCGGCCCGACGTCGCCCGTGAAGTAGACGGGCTCTTCGATCTTCCGGGCCGGGGTGATGCCGCGCCGCTCGGTGGGGACCTGGTTCCAGGGCTGGCCGTCGAGCGGTGCGCGGAAGTCGACCACGGCGGGGAGGCCCAAGAGCCGGCCATGCCTTCGATGCCGGTGCGGGGCTGCTGGTCGCAGCCGGCCTGCGGCCGATGTGAGGCCGCCAAGCCGTCCACTCAGTGGTCGAGGGCAACTACCTTCTCGGCCGACATGCAGAAATCTGTGTCGGCCGGAGTAGACATTTGGCCGTGAGGTGGCTATGGTTTCTCACGTAGCCGAGATCGAGGAAGGCCCGGCAGAGACGAACTGCCGGGCGGAAGCACCTAGGTTGCAGGACGGTGCGGTGGTGGAGTTCCGAAGCCAGAGCGGTTGCCTGACGGCGACGGGGCTGACGACCGGACCGGGTGGCCCGCAGTGATCAGGGGCCGCCGTGAGAAGTGCCGCCGTTCACGCGGTAGCAGTTCGGTGTGGGCAGTACGCAGTACCCGCTTGGTAAGTGATCAATCCCAGAGGGAGAACGGAGGAGCCGGACGCCATCAGGATCGCCCGGGCGGAAATCGTGAGCCCGGGTACCGCAGGACATCGATAGTGAGGTGGTCTCCGGTCAAGCAACCGCGATCCCCGCGGCCCCGACGGCATCTCGGTCGGGTCGGCGGAAACAGAAGGCCGGTCCAGTAGCAAGGCCGGCAGATGGTGTAGTAGTTCCTTCGGGGTCCTGGTGCCGCACGGCGCCAGGACCCCTCCACGCGTGCCACAAAGAGGTGCAATGACAGCAGATGACTCGTTCGGCCGTCTCGATGACGACGACTACCCCGCCTTCACCATGGGCCGCGCCGCGGAACTCCTCGGCACCACCCCCGGCTTCCTGCGCGCCATCGGAGAAGCCCGCCTGATCACCCCGCTCCGCTCCGAGGGCGGCCACCGGCGCTACTCCCGCTACCAACTGCGCATCGCTGCCCGCGCACGGGAACTCGTCGATCAGGGCACCCCCGTCGAGGCGGCCTGCCGGATCATCATCCTCGAAGACCAACTCGAAGAGGCCCAGCGCCTCAACGAGGCATACCGCCAGGCCGCTTCCCAGGACACGAAGGGCACGTGACTCGCAGTCCGGGGAAGCGAAACGCGAAACGCCATATCCTTCCGTTGGCTCACAATCTGTGCTCATGATCATGAAAGATGCCCAACCTCCCGCCCGCGGACGGTAGACGTTCGGTGGCTCGGGGCACCGCGTGGGCTGCACAGCGTCGGCTGCATCGCACTGAGTCGGGTGGCCGTCTTCCACCTGCCCGACTTCGCGCGCACCGGGGGTGGGTCGATCATCGTGATGATCATCGTCGGGGGTCTGCTCTGGCTGCACCTTTTGAAATGCGGCGCTCCGCACGGCTGGATATCTATAACGGCGGGGTAAGGGTTTTGCGTGCCGCGTGAAGAGTGTTTTACCGGTTAGGGCAGAGTGTCGCCATCGGCGGGGTTCGGGCCATCCCCCGTGTGCTAGTGTCGACCTCAGTTGCAGTTGTGGTTTCCCAGATCTCCAGCGCCCCGTCGATTCCATTCGGCCGCGGGAAGCATTTTTTTTATTCCCGGTCATCTTCCGGGTGGGGCATCATCGCGGCGACCCGGTAGCCGTGGATTGCGGTCGCTGGCGTACTGCCCCCAGAGGAGACACGACGTGGCGTCCGGCACTGTGAAGTGGTTCAACGCAGCCAGGGGATTCGGTTTCATCGAACAGGATGACGGCGGCGCCGATGTGTTCGCCCACTTCTCGAACATCGCCGCCGAGGGACTCCGTGAGCTGCTCGAAGGGCAGAAGGTCACCTTCGACGTCGCGTCGAGCCCGAAGGGCGCGATGGCCGAGAATATCGTCCCGTCTGACGCTGAGGCGTAATTAACTCGTTGCCGGAGCCGTGTCTCTCGGGGCGTTCGCCGTCCTGGCTACGGGAAATTCCTGAGATTTTTCCTGTGTGCCGCGCGCCCTCGACCGCGCTTCGGGTGTAAATGAATCTCCGGGCTTCGCGTTTCGGCGACGCCTTCTTCAGCAGGCCATCACACGACTCGTTCCGTCTCGGTGCCTCATCCGGCGCCGCCGGATCCGCTCCTGCATTCAATTCGGCCCGTTTCTGCGATTCATTGCCGCGTTCTTTCGCTGCGATAATTCCTTGATGCGTGCCGTGCCGTATCAAGGAAGGATTTCATTTGAACTCCACGCGTACGAACAGCCGCACCTCACGCAGCCGCGCCGCCGAGCCCGCTTTCGGCCCCGGTGCCGGATCCGGGCGGGGCCGACGCTTCGGCTCGCCTGTCCCGAGCCGTTCCACCAGGCCGAGCCGTCCGGGCGGGCGGCGGCCCGCAGCGGTCTCGGGTGAATTCGCCCCGCCGAGGACGACTACGCCGGCGCTGCCCGCTGTCGAGACGTTCGCCGCGCTGGACATGCCCGCGCCGCTGTTGGCCGCGCTCGCCGTACAAGGTGTGAGTGTCCCGTTCCCGATCCAGGGCGCGACCCTGCCGAACACCCTCGCGGGCCGGGACGTCCTCGGCCGGGGGCGCACCGGCTCCGGCAAGACCCTCGCCTTCGGTCTGGCCCTGCTGGCCCGTACCGCCGGGCAGCGCGCCGAGCCCCGTCAGCCGCTGGCCCTGATCCTCGTGCCGACACGTGAACTGGCACAGCAGGTGACGGACGCGCTCACCCCCTACGCCCGGTCGGTGAGGCTGCGCCTGGCCGCCGTCGTCGGTGGAATGCCGATCGGCAGGCAGAGCAGTGCGCTGCGCGGTGGCACGGAAGTCGTCGTCGCGACGCCGGGCCGCCTCAAGGACCTCATCGACCGGGGTGACTGCCGCCTCGACCAGGTCGCGATCACCGTACTGGACGAGGCCGACCAGATGGCCGACATGGGCTTCATGCCCCAGGTCACCGCACTCCTGGACCAGGTCCGGCCCGAGGGCCAGCGGATGCTCTTCTCCGCGACCCTCGACCGCAACGTCGACCTCCTGGTCCGCCGCTACCTCACCGACCCGGTCGTTCACTCCGTCGACCCGTCCGCAGGCGCGGTCACGACGATGGAACACCACGTCCTGCACGTCCACGGAACCGACAAGCACCGTACGACCACCGAGATCGCGGCGCGCAACGGTCGGGTGATCATGTTCCTGGACACCAAGCACGCCGTCGACCTGCTGACGCAGAACCTGCTGAACAGCGGGGTGAGAGCTGCCGCCCTGCACGGCGGGAAGTCGCAACCGCAACGCACCCGCACCCTGGCGCAGTTCAAAACTGGACACGTCACCGTTCTCGTGGCCACGAACGTCGCCGCGCGCGGCATCCACGTCGACGACCTCGATCTCGTCGTCAACGTCGACCCGCCCACCGACCACAAGGACTACCTCCACCGTGGCGGCCGCACCGCGCGGGCCGGCGAGTCCGGCAGCGTTGTCACCCTGGTCACCCCCAACCAGCGCCGCGCCATGGCCCGTCTCTTGACAGCCGCCGGCGTCGTCGCCCAGACCACGCAGGTCCGCTCCGGCGAGGAGGCACTCAGCCGGATCACCGGTGCTCAGGCACCCTCAGGTGTTCCCGTCACGATCACCGCGCCCCCAGCCGAGCGCCGCAAGCGCGGTCCGGCCTCCCGCGGTCGGCGCGGCCCCGCCATGGCAGCCCGACGCAGGACCGTCCGAATGCCCTCCCTCAACGCGGCAGCCTGAAACCTCGAAAGCGGCGGACCCCTTCGCCGGTTCGATGCCGTAGATGTCGCCTTCTCGGTAGCGGCTTCAAAAACAGCCCGGCCCTCTGGGAGAGCGTCGGAGTGAATAAGCAGCTACGCACGCGGGTACGCGCTGGCACCGCCGCACACTGCCGGGGCGCCGCCCTCAAGAGCGACGCGAGCAAGGCTCCGCTGGCCGTGGGTGCGTTCGTGGCCGGCGAGTACCGCTCACACCTCGAACGATGGCGCGCGCCCCGTTGCCGTCGGCAGCTGCCCGAAGGCGCGAACGGCATGGCCTCCCGCCCATCCCCGAGCGGTACGCGGAACTGGTGACCCTGACGCGGTTCTGGACACCGATCAACGCGAACGGACTGTGCCGCGCCATGGCCGTGGCCGAGAACGCTCCCGCGTCCTTCGACGAGCTGTACGGCATCCCGGCACCCGCCGGGATGCCAGGTGCGGCGCTGGTCCCCGCGATCGAGCGGAAGAGGCGGACGGCAGATGCCTGAGCACACGGATTTCGCGCGTGTGCACGGAATGTGCATCGCAAGTCGGCGGCGTTCGGGTCTTCGCAGGCCGGACGTCGGCCAGGTGAGGCCATGGAGTGTCCCCGGCGTACCGCCCGACTCGTCTGCCGCTCCCTCCCTTTGAGCTGGGGGTCCGCTCTGTTCAGCGGGTGCGGCCGCCTCTCCTGTGCTCCCCGGAGAGTGAGTTCAAGCCGTCCCAACTGTCCTTCGGCGTTTCAGTGTTCCTGCGCGTGCGGCGGGTGACGCCGGAGCGCTGACAGGGCAGAATCCGCAGCATGCGCACGATCGACTCCATCGCCCACCTGCAGCGGGAGGGCGAACTCCTCGCGGACGCCGCCGCGGAGGCGGGCGAGCACGCCCCCGTCCCGACCTGTCCCGGCTGGTCGACCGGCGACCTGGTCCGGCACACCGGCACCTTTCACCGCTGGGCGGCCCGCATCGTGGCCGAGCGGCTGCCCGGGCCCGTACCGGAGGATCCGATGCCCGAGGGGCCGACCGGCGCCGCGCTGCTGCCCTGGTTCCGGGACGGGCACGGCGGCCTGGTCCGTACGCTGCGGGCGGCCGGGCACGAGACGGACTGCTGGACCTTTCTGCCCGCGCCGTCGCCGCTGGCGTTCTGGGCCCGGCGGCAGGCGCACGAGACGGCGGTGCACCGGGTGGACGCCGAGTCCGCGCGCGGCGGGAAGCTCACGAGCCTGGACCCGGCGTTCGCCGCCGACGGCATCGACGAGTTGCTGACCGGATTCCACGCCCGCTCGGGCAGCCGGGTGCGCGCCGAACAGCCGCGCGCCCTGCGCGTGAGGCCGACCGACGCGGACGCGGCATGGACCGTACGGCTCTCGGCCGGCGCAGCGCCACGTACCGAGCGATCCACGGACGGCCCGGCCGACTGCGAGCTGACCGGGCCGGCACAGGACCTCTACCTGGTGCTGTGGAACCGACTGCCCCTCGACGCCGCGACCCTCACCGGCGACGCCGCCCTCGCCGCGCTGTGGCGGGAGACCTCCGCCATCTCCTGACGCCCCCACCCACTCCGCACTCACCATCCACGTCAGGTACCGCGCCCGCGCTTCGAACGGGATCGACCACGGTGGCATCGTGTCCGGCCGAACCGCCCGACGTCCTCCCGATTTGCGCTGGACGATCCCATGATCCGGGAGACGAAGCCGAGTTGGCGTCCTGCTCGGCGGTTGCAGCGGCCCGCAAAGGCCGTATTGACAGGTTCATGACTGTCGATGACTCTGTATTGCCGCCCCACGTCCCGCACACGGTCAAGGGCCGGCGGTTCGAGCATCCTGCACCCCCCACGAAGGAGCCAGCATGCGCAGATTCCTGACACGCGTCGCCACGATTGCGGCAGTGGCCACCCTTGCCGCTCCCGCAGTACCGGCCACCGCGGCGGCCGCACCAGGACTGTCCTTCCGCCCCCTGCATTACAACATCAACGGCTACAACTGGGGCGGGTACGCCGCCACGGGCAGCGGCTTCACCTCGGTCTCGGCCTCCTGGACCGAAGCGAACGCGACCTGCAACTCCACCAACGACCTCTACGCCCCCTGGGTCGGCATCGACGGGTACGGCTCGTCCACCGTGGAGCAGACCGGGGTGGCGACCGACTGCTCCAGCGGCAGCGCCGTGCACCAGGCCTGGTACGAGATGTACCCGGCGAACCCGGTCTACCTGAGCCGCAGTTCGTACCCGGTCTCGGCGGGTGACCACATAGCCGCCTCGGTGACCAACGCCGGCGGCAGCACGTACACCCTGAAGCTGACCGACTCCACGCGCGGCTGGACCTACACCACGAACAAGTCGCTCTCCGCCCAACGGGCCAGCGCCGAGGTCATCATCGAGTCGCCGACCGGGGCCTACCCGAACTTCGGCACCCTCAATTTCACCTCGGCCACCGTCAACGGAAGCTCCCTCGGATCCTTCGGTCCGGTCGCGCTCGACCCGTCGAACGGCGCCTACGAGGCCCGGACCGGCGCGCTCGGCTCCAGCGGCACCAGCTTCAGCGAGACGTACCTGCGGGAGTAGCCGCACCGGCGCTGGGGCGCTCACCCGCCCCAGCGCACGCGCGCTCGCCCCACTCTGCCAAACCGGTGAACCAGGAGTGCGCCGGCGAGAGTCGGCCGGTAGGCCGGCGGGCACGGGTGAACAATGGTGGGACGGCTCGACACCCGGTCCTGGCGCGCGGAGCCACGACCGCAGAAGGCGGGATCCCACATGGCTGTCATCTCCCGGGGATTTCACGGCAGGCGGCGTGCCGGCGGTGACAAGCTGCCGCCCGGCCAGTACGAGACCCGCGACTTCCCGGTGCTGTCCGCCGGCCCGACTCCGCGGATCGACCTGGACTCCTGGACCTTCACCGTCACCACCGAGGCCGGCGCCGCGCACGCGTGGTCGTGGCGGGAGATGACCGCTCTTCCGTCCGAGCAGCCGGTCGTCGATCTGCACTGCGTGACCAAGTGGTCGAAGTTCGGCACCCGCTGGCGCGGCGTCTCCCTCGACCTGCTGCTGGCGGACGTGGAGTCCGCGGCGGAGTTCGCGCTCGTGCGCTCCAGGGGCGGCTACACCACGAACCTGCCGCTGGAGGACCTGCTCGACGGCAAGGCGTGGATCGCCTTCGAGTACGAGGGCGAGGAGCTCGCGCCGCAGCACGGCGGTCCGGCCCGGCTGCTCGTACCGCACCTGTACCTGTGGAAGTCCGCGAAGTGGGTGGAGGGCATCGACCTCCTGCTGGACGACGAGCCGGGGTTCTGGGAGACCGCCGGCTACAACAACTACGGAGACCCATGGCGAGAGCAGCGGTACCAGGGCGACTAGGCCAACGGCTGCGCTGGCGGGTTTCGAAGCTCGTGGAACGGCGTGCGGAGAGTGGGAGTGCGTCCACCCTGTCCTTCGAGGTGCCGGGGTGGCCGGGACATCTGGCCGGGCAGCATGTGGACGTGCGGCTGACGGCGGAGGACGGCTACAGCACCCAGCGCAGCTACTCGATCGCCTCCGCCGCCGACGGTGAGACCGTCGAGCTGACCGTGCAGCGCGTGACCGACGGTGAGGTCTCCCCGTACCTCGTCGAGGAGCTCGCCGGCGGCGACGTGATCGAGCTGCGCGGGCCGGTGGGCGGCTACTTCGTCTGGCGAACCGAGCGGACCGAGCCGGTGGTCCTGGTGGCCGGTGGTTCCGGGCTCGTCCCGCTGATGGCGATGATCCGCGCCCGGCGCGCGGCGGGAAGCCGCGTCCCCTTCCGTCTCCTCTACTCCGTGCGGACACCGGACGACCGGCTCTACCGTTCCGAACTGGAGCGCGGCGACCCGGGCTTGGACGTCACCTACCTCTACACCCGCACCGCGCCCGAGGGCTTCCGCCGTTCCCCCGGGCGGCTCGGGGCCAGGGACGCCACCGAGTGGGGCTGGCCGCCGGAGCTCGAGCCGACGGTCTACATCTGCGGCCCCACCGCGTTCGTCGAGCACGCCGCCGACCTGTTCGTCGAACTCGGGCACCCGGCTGAACGCATCCTCACCGAACGCTTCGGCCCGACAGGAAGCTGACATGAACGCTCCTTCTTCTCCGGCGTCGCCCGCACCGGACGACTACCAGGACGGCAACGCCCTGGCCGGGCCGCTCGCCGAGGTCTTCGCCGTGGACGTGACGGCTGCCGTGGGCACGTGCGCGGGGTGCCGCAGGAACGGCCCGCTCGCGCGGCTGCGCCTGTACGGCCACGCTCCGGGCCTGGTGGCACGCTGCCCCGATTGCGGGCAGGTCATGATGCGGCTGGTCCGAAGCCCCACCGAGGCATGGCTCGACCTCCACGGCACCCTGAGCCTGCGGATCGCCCTCCCCGAGGTCTGAACCGGGGGGACGGGGCGATATCGGATCGCGTGAGACGCTCACGGACTGCCAGCCTGATCCCATGGATCACGTGGAGGTACTGCTCATCGGGGGACGGGCCGGTGTCGGCAAGACGTCGGTCGGGTGGGAGGTTTCGGCTCGACTCCGTGCCGCGGCTGTCTCGCATGCCGTCATCGAGGGTGACTTCATGGGCCAGGTCCATCCCGCGCCGACCGGGGACCCTGACCGGTCGGGGATCACCGAGAGCAACCTGACGGCCGTGTGGGCGAACTACGCACGGCGCGGCTACCGCCGGCTGATCTGTACCAACACCGCGAGCGTGCTGCCCGAGGCGACGGGGATGTTCGAGCGTGCCATGGGTCCCGGCGTGCGGATCGTACGGGTGCTGCTCACCGCGTCGGACGCCACCACCCGCGAGCGCCTGGTGGGCCGGGAACTCGGCTCGGAGTTGGAGCGGGAGTGGGAAGGGAGCGTCCGCAAGGCGCGGATCCTGGACGAGCGGGTCTCCGCGCAAGCCGTGCGGGTGGCGACGGACGGGCGGCCGGTGGTGGACATCGCACGCGAGGTGCTGGCGGCCACGGGTTGGGCGGAGCCGGGCGCCGCTCATGGATCCTGAACCGTACGTGATCCTGTGCGGCGGTCGGCTACTCGCCGGTGGCGCCGTCGATGGCCTCCCGGAGGAGGTCCGCATGCCCGACGTGGCGGGCGTACTCCTCGATCACGTGCTCGAGGACGAACCGCACGTCGGTGGCACCGAATTCCGGGTTCGGCACGATGCGCGCGGGGTCGGAGGTCACCTTCGCGAACACCTGCCGTGACTCGTCGCACGCCTTCAGGTAGTCCTGATAAACGTCCCCGGCCGGCGTGGCGTCCGACTCGTCGTACCACTCGCCACCGTCGGCGGTGACGGAGGTCCGGTAGGGGAAGAAGTGAGGCGTCGTGCCGGCCAACGTCCGCTGGAACCAGGCCCGCTCGACGCCCTGCAGGTGGCGCATGAGCCCCAGCAGGGTCAACGCCGACGAGCGCAGGGGCCGCAGCCGCAGTTGTGCGTCCGAGAGGCCCTCGCACTTCCACAGGAAGGTTGCGCGGTGGTAGTCGAGGTTCGAGGCGATCACCTGGAGCCACGGGCCTGATACCGCGCGCTCGGGCCGGACGATCCTCTGGACCACGATGTCGCTCATGCTGAGGTCTCCTGACCGGTCATCAAGCCTGGTCGTATCGATGCGAGTCACGCCGCTGTCCGAGCACAACCCCGGAGAACCCGTACGGTCACCGCGTCACCCGGCGTAGGGGCTGCCGCCGAGCCAGGTGGTGCCGTCGATCAGTTCGCGTGCCGCGTCCAAGTGACCGCTGTGGCAGGCGACTTCGGTGAGCACGTGGATCAGGATGTGGCGTACGTCGGGCAGTCGCCAGGTCGGCCAGAGCTCAACGGGCCATACGGCGGGCTCCTGTTCAGGCGCGGCGGTGGCGAGGACGGCGTCCGCGCGTGCGACGGCCGCCCGGTAGCCGGCGAGGACCGCCGGGGCGCTCATCCCCTCGGGTACGGACCAGTGCGCCTCCGAGCCCGCCGTGAGCTGCCCCGCCACATCGGGCGCGCCCGCGATCACCCCGGCGAACCAGAAGAGTTCGACATCAAGGGTGAGGTGGCGCAGCAAAGCCAGGCAGCTCCAGCCGCTGGGCAGCACCGGCCGGCGCAGGTCCTCCTCCGAGAGCCCGTCGAGGATCCCGAGGACATGCTTGCGCTGGCTGTCCAAGGCGCCCTTCAGGGCGTCGAGTTCGGCGTTCACCGAGCGACGCGCGGTGCGACGAGGCGTTTCACGGTGTCCCCCATCTGCGTCTGCCACCAGGCGCGTCCGCTCTCTGCTTCCGCGAGGCATCCGCGCGTTCGTCCTCCGCGACGCTACACCGGGGGTACGACAGCGCTGTCCGGCGTGACGTCAGGCGGCTTGGGCGGGGTGGCGCGGGGCGGTCGCGCCGAGGGCTTCCAGCAGCAGGCCCTCGCGGGTGGACCAGGGGCAGATCGTCGCGGCCCGCGCGCCGCAGGCCTCCATCAGCTCCACGGCCACGATCGCTCCGGCCAGGCTCTGTTCGGCCCGGTGCGCCGAGATCCCGGGCAGCTTGCCGCGGTCGGCGACGCCCAGGTCGGCCAGGACCGGGAGCGCGTCCCGCAGCGCTGTCGCGGTCAGCAACTGCGTGACCCCGGGGGCGCGCCGGGTGTGCTGCAACGCGGCGGTCAGATGGGCGAGTTGGGTGAACGTCTTCGAACTCGCCAGGACGCGGCCGCCCGGGACGGCCTGGGGCAGGTCGGGGACCGCGCGCAGCACGCGGCGTACGTACCTCCGGGCCCGGGCCAGCTCCTTGGGGGAGGAGGCCACACCTCCGGGCAGCACCTCGCGCGTGACGCGCCGCGCGCCCAGCGGCAGCGACAGCACCGCGCGCGGGTCGTCGCCGGATCCGGCCGCGATCTCCAGGGTGCCGCCCCCGATGTCCAGCACCAGCAAGTCACCCGGCACGCGGTGCGGCCGGCGGTACGCCTCCCAGTGGCGGGCCGCCACGTACGCGAGCCTGGCCTCCTCCTCGCCGGGCAGCACCTGGAGGTGGACTCCCGTGGCCCGCGCGACCCGCTCGATGACCTCGTCCCGGTTGGGCGCGTCGCGGATGACCGAGGTCGCGAAGGCGAACACCTTCCCCGAGCGCAGCCGCGGATCCGAGGCGACCGCTTCGGCCACCGCCCGCTCCACGCTCCTCATCCCCGCCTCGCGCAGCCGCCCGTCCACGGCGAGGGCGTGGTTCAGCCGCAGCCGCACCTTGCGCGAGACCATGGGCTCCAGCCCCGCGTCCCCCGCCCGCCGTGCCGATGCCAGCAGCACGCTGTGGCACCCCACATCAAGAACGCCCGCCTGCCGCACACCCACCCCCGCATCCCGAAAGCCCGGACCGAATTGGCCAACCCCCCTTTGTACACCTACCCCGCCCTCCACTCCGTCAGTTGGTGACGGTTCTCACGGCGTCCGTACGGTCACCGGTCCGTCGGAGTGTGTGCGGGTGTCGTAACAAGTCCGTTCGGGGGGCACCTTCGGGTTGGATGGGCCCGGGACGCCTCGGATAGCGTGCCCGTATGGTTGCGCACGGGGGGCAGGACGGGACCGGTCACGTCGATCTCGCCGGGAGCGGGGCGACGCCGCTCGCAGCGGACGACCCGCGGCAGATCGGACCGTACCCGCTCGTCGGACTGCTCGGCGTGGGCGGGATGGGCCGGGTGTACCTCGGGGTCGCGGAGGGACGCTACGCGGCGGTCAAGCGGGTCCTGCCGGCGCTTGCCCAGGACCCCTCCTTCCTGCGGCACTTCAACCACGAACTCGACAACCTGGCCCGGCTCCCCGCAGGTGTGAGCGTCCCGCTGCTGGAGACCGGCCGTAACGAGAACCCGCCCTGGTTCGCCACCGAGTACATCCCCGGGCTCACCCTGGCCGAGGCGGTGGACCTGCACGAAGGGCCGCTCCCCAGCGAGGCGTTGTGGTACCTGCTGCGCGAACTGACGGTCCGGCTCGCGGCGTTGCACGCCCTGGACATGCTGCACCGGGACGTCAAGCCCTCCAACGTGATGATCACGCGCGACGGGCTCGCCCTCATCGACTTCGGCATCGCGCGGGCCGCCGACCAGAGCCGGCTCACCAAGACCGGCATGGTGGTGGGCACCCCGGAGTACATGTCGCCCGAACAGGCTGCTTCCAAGGGTGAGTTGACTGGCGCGGCCGACGTGTTCGCGCTGGGCAGCCTGCTCTTCTTCGCGGCGACCGGCGAGTCCCCCTTCGGCAAGGGCGCCGGCCTCGAAGTGCTCTACCGCATCGTGCACAGCGAGCCCGACTTCGCGGCGCTGGACGGGATCGACCCGGAACTGGCCGCCATCATCGCGGACTGCCTCGACAAGTCCCCTTCGACCAGGCCCAGTGCGGCCGACCTGCTCGCACGCTGCGCGGAAGCCCCCGTGCCCGCTGCCATGGTCTGGCCGGCGGCCGTCGGCGAACCGCTGGAGCGACGTGCCGCGTTCGCCGCGGAGGTGCCCGCGGGGTTCCGACCCGACACCGCGACCATGGCGTTGAAGGCTGCTCCGCCTGCCGCGGCGGGCGGGGGCGAGGGCGCGGCGGTCGGAGCGGTGGCTGGAGCGGGGGGTACGGCCGTGGGGCCGTCTCCCGCAGAAGCCGCGGCGGCGGGCGGCACGTCCGCGAAGAGCGGGCGCAAGCCCCGGGAGGGTGCGCGGCGCTTTCTCAGGCTGCCGATCATCGTGCCGATCGTGGTGGCGGCGGGCGGGATCACCCTCGTCGGCCTGCTGCCGTACACGCACTCGGACACCGACGGGAAGGCGTCGGACACTCCCTCGGTCTCGCTGACCGCCTCGCCGTCCGCGGACGGGTCGGTGACGCCGGCGGCCTCGGGTCACTCGGCCTCGACGTCCGCCTCGGCGCGCCACTCCTCCGGCAAGGGCGGCAAGTCCGGTTCGGACGAGAAGAAGTCCGGGAGCGGGAGCGGCGGTTCCTCCTCCGGCGGTTCGGGCGGTTCGGGCGGTTCGGGGGGCTCCGGCGGGTCGAGCGGTTCGGGCGGGGGGAGCGGGAGCACGTCCGGGGGGTCGTCCTCGTCCTCGGGCGGTTCGTCCTCCGGGGGATCCGGCGGTTCCGGTGGGGGGAGCGGCGGCACGAAGATCGGTTCCTCGGGGACGTACCGCATCAAGGACGCGTCCGACGGCAAGTGCCTCGAACACGACACCAGCAGCGGCAGCCCCAGCGCGTACGCGGTGGGCAGTTCCTGCTCCTCGACGAACGGCTCTTACGCCGAGTGGACCTTCTCGCCCGGACCGAACGGCACGTTCAAGGTGATCAACAAGGGCAGCGGCAGCTGCATGACCGCCTTCATGTCGAGCGGCTGGATCAACATGGACAAGTGCGGCTCGAACTCCGGCCAGTACTGGCGGATCGGCAGCGCGAAGTCCGCGGGCAGCACTCTGGAGAGCACGACGTACTCCCAGTGCGTGGAGGTGGTCCCGGGCAGCTCCGCGAAGGTGACGGGGTGCACCGCGGGCTCGGCCCAGCTGTGGAGCTACGCCGGCTAGGACCGAGCGACTCCCGGCGGCGGAATGCCGACACGGCAGGGGGACGTGATGGAGCGCGAGGAGCGGGCGCGGATACTCGTGGAGATCCTGGGGGACCGGGACGAGCGGGCGGACGAGCGGGACGACGCCGCGACACATCCGGGCCTGTATCCGTTTCCGTTCGTGGCCGACGCGCTGGGCAGGGTCGCCTCGTCGGAGGATGAGGACATCGTCCTCGTCGAGACCGCGGGGGAGTCCCTGGGGGAGGTGTGGGCCGCACTCAACAGCGTTCAGCCCGAGGTGATGAGCGCGCTCAGAGGGGCGGGGAGGAAGGAAGTGGAGGCGGTGTTGAGGGGGCGGGCCGCACCTTCTCACCTGGTCGGCGCAGGCGCGCAGGCGCGCAGGCTCGGAGGCGCGCAGGTGTCAGGGGGTGAGGGCGACCCAGGTGCCGTGGGCGGGGGCGTGGAGGAGGGGGGCGAGGCCGGCCGCGTCGAAGGCTTGCTCGATCGGCTCGCGGCCCTCCGCGAAGTGGTCCCAGCCGTCGTAGTGGGTGGCGAGGACGAGGGCGGAGCCGAGCACCGCGGCCGCGGCGGCCGCGCGGACGCTGTCCAGGCTCAGCGGGCGATCCCCGAACTTGCTCGGCACGTGGGCCGCGCCCATGTGCAGCACGGCCACGTCGATCCCCGGGATCCGGCGGCCGATCTCCGCGACGGTGGCGACCGAGGCGTTGTCGCCGCTGACGTACACCGTGGGCAGGCCCTGGCCGGACAGCACGAAGCCCGTCACCTCGCAGTTCACGAAGCCGTCCGGCGTCCGCTCGCCGTCCTCGGGGCCGTGTACGGCCGGCACCGCCGTCACCGTCACCGGGCTGCCGTCGGGCCGCGGCACGCTCGACGACTGCCACGGCGCCAGGCCGAGCGCGGTCGGCCCGAGCCGGCCCGCCGCGCCGGGGCAGGTGACGATCGCGGGCGCGGCGAGCGCGAAGGCGCGACCGGCGGTGTCGAGGTTGTCGGGGTGGTCGTCATGGCTGACCAGGACCAGGTCCACCGCGCCGAGCCGGTCGGCCGGCAGCGCGGGCCCGGCGGTCCTGGTCAGGTAGTCGTGCGGGCCCGGCGGGTCGAACGTCGGGTCCGAGACGATCCGCAGCCCGCCGTAGTCGAGTACGGTCGTCGGTCCGCCGAGCACCATCGCGTGCCGTTCCCTGCGGGCCAGTTCCTGCTCGGTCATCGCACTCCCGCCCCTCGGCGCGGGCCCGCCACCGGGCCGGCCGAGTTCCGTCCTCGGGGTCACCCCGCCCCGACCCACGATAGGCAGCGGGCTTTCCGGTCGCATGCGGGCCGCCGACCGTCGGCGTACGGTCGCTGCCGCTCCGGTCCGTGCATCGGCTTGACCAGCACCTTTGCGCCATCCGGTCGGAGTGGGGTGCCACGCAGCGCAGCGGCCGCACTTCGGTGACGCCCGGTGGCAACCTGCCGGGGTCGCCCACACGGGAGTTGTCATGCCGGAGCCCTCACCGCGCGTCGCCGTCGACCCCGCTCCGCTGGGCCTGGCCGCCTTCGGAGTGACGACCTTCCTGCGCAGCCTCTCACCGGTCTGGCCACGGCGGCGATCGCCCTGTACGGATCCTTCGCGGGCGTCATCACCAACACCTGGGGGCGGCACCTGATCCCGACCTTCCCCGATCCGGGACGGCGCCTCGCCCACCTCGCGCGCCGGAAGAAGCGCCCGCACTCCGTCACGTCCTCCGCCGGGGAGCGGGAGATCGCCCGCGCGGAGAGCTGAACGCCCGGTGCCGGACGCCGCGTTGCCCGAACCTCCCGGTGCCGGAACCCCGGCGCTGGAAGGCCCGGCCTCGTACGTGGGAGGAAGCCGGTCCCGCCCGGCACCCCACTGACCTTTGACTTCATCCGCGGCGCGCGCGTTTACTCGGGTAGCCGACCGACCGACTATCCACGGCCGGCCGGTCGGCAGCCAACGTCCCTCCGCGCCAAGAGGATCACCCCGCATGAGTACGTTCACCGGCATCGCCCACGTCGCCGTCGTGGTGCGCGACCTGGCCGCCAGCGTCGACTGGTACCGGCGTGCGCTGGGATTCGAACCGGTCGGCGCGGTGGTGCCCGGCCCCGCCGAGGCGGGGCATCCGCGACAGGTCCTGCGCCACGCCGGCAGCGGGCTCGCGCTGGCCGTGCACGAGCCCCTGCGCCGCAGCGGCGACCGGTTCGACCCGTCTCGCACCGGGCTCGACCACTTCTCGCTCGCCGTTCCCGACCGCGCGGCCCTCGACGGCTGGGTCCGGCACCTGGACGGGCTCGGGGTGGCCCATTCACCGGTGCGGGACACCGGTTACGCGGAGTTCGTCACCCTGACCGACCCGGACGGCATCGCCTGGGAGCTGTGGGTGTCCAGGCCGTAAGCGGCCGCACCGCAGGATCGAAGCCGCCGCGCCTGGCGCAGCGCCCCTGCCGTACCCGGGCTCGCGTCACCGGGCCCGCCGCCTCGCCCCGCCTCACCGGCCCATCGAAGTGGCCGAACCTACTATGGAATACATGAGAACCATCGTGGGAAGGCCCGCACCGGGTCTTCGCAAGAGGTCATCTTTGGAGTGATCCGTGTCCCCGTCGACCCCTCCCGCGCCCCCGACCACCGTCGACTTCTGGTTCGACCCGGTCTGCCCGTGGACCTGGCTGACCTCCCGCTGGATGCTGAACGTCGCCGGGACCCGGCCCGTCACGATCGCCTGGCACGTGATGAGCCTGTCCGTGCTGAACGAGAACCGGCTGGACGAACTGCCCCCGCCGGTCCGCACGCTGATGGGCGACGCCTGGGCGCCGGTGCGCGTGCTGACCGCGGTCGAACTCACCCGAGGACCCGAGTGGCTCGGGCCCCTCTACACCGCGCTCGGCAGCCGCTACCACCTGAAGCACCAGCCCAAGAACCGGGCGACGCTGGAGAGCGCGCTGCGCGAGGTCGGACTGCCGGTGGAACTCGCCGACGCCGGCGACACCGACCGTTACGACACGGAACTGCGCGCGTCGCACAGCCGCGGCATCACCCTGGTCGGCCAGGACGTCGGCAGCCCGATCCTCGCCGTGCCGGGCCCGGCCGAGGGCGCCGACCCCGTCGCCTTCTTCGGCCCCGTCGTCAGCCCGGCCCCCAAGGGCGAGGAGGCCGCCCGGCTCTGGGACGGCGTGCTCGCCGTCGCCACCACCCCCGGTTTCTACGAGATCAAGCGCACCCGCACGCACGCGCCCGACTTCCGGTGAGCCGCGCAGCAACCGAGCCGCGGGCGCCTGAGGGCCTCGCGGTGACCGCGCGTGGACGTGCCGGCAGCCGCTCGTGGCGGGGAGCGGGAGGCGGGTGCATAGGATCGCCGGCATGGCACTGCGACCTGTACAGGTGAACTTCAAGGCCCTCGACGACGCGGTCGTCGGCCGGTTCTGGGCGGACGCCCTCGGCTGGGGCGTGTCCAGCGAGGCGCCGGGCGTCACCAACGTCGAGCCCGGCGGCTCGTTCGTCTGGCCCGACCCGGTCGCGCTCTGCATCGACGTCGTCGCCGTCCCGGAGGCCAAGTCGGCGACGAAGAACCGGGTGCACCTCGATCTCGCCAGCACGTCCGCCGCCCACCAGGCCGAACTGGTCGAGCGGCTGCTGGCGTTGGGGGCGACGCCCGTCGACATCGGCCAGGGCGACGTGCCGTGGACAGTCCTCGCCGACCCGGAGGGCAACGAGTTCTGCGTGCTGGAGCCCCGGGAGGTCTACCGGGACACCGGGCCGATCGCCGCAGTCGTGGTCGACTGCACCGATCCGCGGGCCACGGCCCGGTTCTGGGACGAGGCGACGGACTGGACCCTGCACGAAGTGGCCGACGACCACGCGACGTTGCGCTCGGCCGGGGGCGTCGGCCCGTATCTGGAGTTCCTCCGCAGGCCGGAGGGGAAGACCGTGCCGGACCGCGTCCACCTCGACCTGCTGCCGTACCCCGGTGACGACAAGGCGGCGGAGGTGGACCGGCTGCGGGCCCTGGGTGCCACCGATCTCGACCTCGGCCAGGGCGACGTGCCGTGGACGTGCCTATCCGACCCGGAGGGCCACGAGTTCTGCGTGCTCGGCCCGCGCTGAGGAGCCGCCGGACCCCATTGAGGCGACGCGTGGATGGCGCCCGGCCCCGTACCGTACGGAGCCGGGCGCCGCTCAGCCCGGCAGGACCGCGCCCCTCACTCCGGCAGGAGGGCCACGCTCACCCGCTCCAGCCGGGCCGGATCGGCGATCGCCTCGTACGCCGTGATCCGGCCGTCCTCGACGGTGAAGGTGAGCGCGACCAGCAGCCGGCCGCGGGGAGCCACCAGGAGTCCCACCCGGCCGTCGACCAGGGCGAGTTCGGCGGTCCGCGCGCGGCTCGCGAGGAGCACGGTGCCCTCCGCGACCGCCCGGGCGCCGCGCAGTTCGGCCGCCGCACCGGGTGCCAGGGCCGCGGGGTCGCTGCGCCGCACCACGTCGGGGGCGAGTACCGCGAGGATCGCCGTGAGGTCACCGGCCCGGGCGGCCGACAGGAACGCCGAGACGACCTCCCGCTGGCGGGCCAGCTCCTCCGCCGGGACCGCGGGGGTGCCCCGCACCTTGCGGCGGGCGCGGCTGGCGAGTTTCTTCGCTGCGACGGGGGTGCGGTCCACCATGGGCGCGATCCGGTCGAAGGGCACGGCGAACATGTCGTGCAGGACGAAGGCGACGCGTTCGGCGGGCTCCAGCGTGTTCAGCACCACGAGCAGCGCACGGCTCACGGAGTCGGCCAGCAGTGCCTGCTCCTCCGGCCCGCCCGGACCGGCCGGCTCCGCGACCAGGTCGAGGTCCGGCTGGTCCGTGAGCTCCTCCCGCCGCGACCGGCGCGAGCGCAGCATGTCCAGGCAGATGCGTGTCACCACCGTGTGCAGCCAGCCGGCCAGGTTGTCCACGTCGGCGGCGCCGGCCCTGCTCAGCCGCAGCCACGCCTCCTGCACGGCGTCCTCGGCCTCGGCCGGGGAGCCGAGCAGCCGGTAGGCCACCGCCAGGAGCCTGCCGCGCTGCGCCTCGAAGCGGTCCGCCAGGCCGTCGTGCTCGTCCACTGGTCACCTTCCGTCGGTCCGGTCCGTCAGATGTCTGACGAACACCACCCCACGAAAGTGACGGCAGCGGTGACGACTGGAGTGACGACGAAGGTGACCACAGACGTGAGGGCACACGGGAAGGATGTGCCGGCGGACGTGCCGGGGGAGCCCGCGGCGTCCTTGCTGCATCTGGATTCCAGCGCCAACCGCCGTGGTGACTCGGTCAGCAGGGAGCTGACCGCGCTGTTCGCGGAGACCTGGCGGGCCCGGCACGGCCCGGCCGGGTACCGGTACCGGGACCTGGCCGCCGATCCCGTGCCGCCGCTGGACACCGGCTACTGCACCCTGGGCCGGCGGCTGGAGCAGAACGGCCTGCCCCCCTTGGACGAGGTCGGCGCCTGGACGCGCTGTCCCGCCGAGGAACGGGAGTGGGCGCTGACCCGCCCGCTGGTCACCGAGCTGCTGGCGGCCGGCACCGTGCTGATCGGGGCGCCGATGTACAACTACGCGGTGTCCGCCCTGCTGAAGGCGTGGATCGACCGGGTGGGATTCCCCGGTGCGTTCACCGACCCGCACACCGGGGAGAGCCTGCTGCGCGGCACCCGCCTGGTGGTGGTCACCACGCGCGGCGGTGCGTACGGTCCGGGGACCCCGCGCGAGGCGTGGGACTTCCAGACGGCCTACCTGCGGACGTACTTCGGCAAGCAGGGGGTCGCCGAGGAGAACATCCGCTTCGTCAGCGCCGAGATGACGCTGGCCGGGCTGGTGCCGCACCTGTCCCGTCACCGCCCCGCGGCGGCGGACTCGCTGGCCGCCGCGCGGGCGCGGGTGACGGAGCTGGCGGCGGAGACCGCCGGTGTGGGGGAGGCCGGGACGGCCGGCGCGCGGTCACCGGAGGGCGGGCGTCAGTAGCGCGCACCGACCGGGGGCTGGATCGCGTCGAGGTCGGCGAGGTCCGTTCCGGACGGCTCGACCTCCGCGGCTCCCGCGTTGTCGGCCAGGTACGCCGGGGTCTTCGTGCCGGGGATCGGCACGACGTGCGGCCCCTGGGCGGTCAGCCAGGCGAGGGCGACCTGGGCGGGGGTCGCGCCGATCCGGTCGGCGACCGCGCGGACCTGGGCCGCGATGCGAGGTTCGCCTGGAGGTTGTCCTGCTGGAAACGGGGCAGCCGGCGCCGCTGGTCCTTCTCGGGCAGGTCGTCGAAGGAGGCGAACCGGCCGGCGGGGAAGCCGCGGCCCAGCGGCGAGTACGGCAGCAGGCCGATGCCCTGCTCGACGCAATACGGCAGCACCTCGGCCTGCACGTCCCGGGTCCACAGCGAGAACTCGGCACCCCCGGGCACCGCCTCGTCGTCCACTATGCCGACGTGTACTACGCCGACGTGGCGAGCCCCGACCACGACGCGATGGTCCTGCTCGACATAGTCAGCGCGCAGCCCGCGTCCGCGACCGCGGTGGACGGGGACGACGGTGCGGGTACGGGCACGGACGCCGGTACGGGCGCCGACGCCGACGCGGACGTGCGCGAGTCGTAGCCACGGGGCCGGAGCCGCCCGACCCGCCGGATCACGTGGGTGGACGCGGGTCCGCGGCGGTGGACCGTCCGCTCGCGGAGAGGCCGTCCAGCAGCAGGTCGAGCCCGGCCAGGAACTGGTCGCGGTCGTCGTGGTCGCGCAGGGCCGCGGTGGCGCCGGTCAGGAAGGGGTAGGCGGCCGGATCGAGCCGTCCCCAGCGCTCGGCGGTCCGCGCGAGGAAGGACGCGCGGTCGGTGGTCGCGCCGACGGTGACGGCCGGGGCGATGATCTGGGCGCTGACGCCGGTGACGTAGTAGAAGACCGCGGTGGCGACGGCGAAGTGCCGCTCGGCGGGCAGTCCGGTGCGCGCGACCAGGGTGCCGATGCGGTCGAACAGGCGCAGCCCGTTGGGCAGGCTGGCGGGCGCGGTGACGTGGGACGCGGCCCACGGGTGCCGGTCGAGGCCGTCGAAGACGGCGACGGCGAGGGCACGCAGCCCGGTGCCGTTCTCCGGGCGCGGGACCGCGGCCAGGGCTTGGCCGAGCACCTGGTCCGCGGCCAGCGCGACGAGCTCGTCCTTGTTCGCCACGTGCCAGTACAGGGCGCCGGCGCCGGTGTTCAGCCGCTCGGCCAGCAACCGGAAGGTGAGCCCGCGCTCGCCGCGCTCGTCCAGCAGCGCGACGGCCGCGCCGACGACGATCTCGGGTGAGAGGGCGTCGGCGCGGCCGCCGGCGGGTGCGCGTCCTCGGGTCCGTGGCATGACCTCATTTTGACATACCTGGAACGGCGTTCCATACTCTTATTGGAACCACGGTCCATTAGCGACCGGCAAGCGGAACAGCCCAGGCCCGCCCGCACCGGAGCCACCACGCGAATACCGCCCAGGAATGAGGAAGCCATGCACACCAGCCACCCCTCGATCGCCGTCGTCGGTGCCGGCCTCGGCGGCCTGACCCTTGCCCGGGTCCTGCACGTCCACGGCATCCCCGCCACGGTCTACGAGGCCGACCCCGCGGCCGGGTCCCGCACGCAGGGCGGCCGGCTGGACATCCACGAGGACGACGGGCAGCGCGCGCTCGCGGCGGCCGGCCTCACCGGCGAGTTCCGCGCGATCATCCACGAGGGGGCCGAGGCGACGCGCGCCCTCGCCCCGGACGGCGGCCTGCTGCACGACGAGCCCGACGACGGCACGTCCCGGCGCCCCGAGGTGCTGCGCGGCGACCTGCGCCGGATCCTGCTCGACTCGCTCCCCGAGGGCACGGTCCGATGGGGGCACAAGGTCACCGCCGTCCGCCCGCTCGGCGAGGGCCGGCACGAGCTGACCTTCGGCGACGGCTCGACCGCGATCACCGACCTCCTCGTCGGCGCCGACGGTGCCTGGTCGAGGGTCCGTCCGCTGCTGTCCGACGCGACGCCCGAGTACACCGGCACAGCCTTCGTCGAGACCTACCTGTTCGACGCCGACGAGCGGCACGCAGCTGCGGCCGCGACCGTGGGAGCGGGCGCGATGTACGCGCTGACCCCCGGGAAGGGCATCACCGCGCACCGCGAGGCGGGCGGCGTCCTGCACACCTACGTCCAGCTGAACCGCTCCGCCGAGTGGATCGCCGCGATCGACTTCACCGATGCCGCTTCGGCGGCCGCCAGGATCGCGGCCGAGTTCGAGGGGTGGGCGCCGGAACTCACCGCGCTGATCACCGACGGCGAGACCGCGCCGGTCGCCCGCATGATCCACACCCTCCCGGGCGGGCACCGGTGGGACCGCGTGCCCGGGGTGACGCTGCTCGGCGACGCCGCGCACCTGATGCCGCCGTCCGGTGACGGCGCGAACCTGGCGATGTTCGACGGTGCGGAGCTGGCGCGGGCGATCGTCGCGCACCCCGGCGACCTCGAAGCGGCGCTCGCCGCGTACGAGGCGGAACTTTTTCCGCGCAGCACGTCCTTCCACGCCGACGCGGTCGAGATCCAGGAGCTCTGCCTCGGTGAGCGGGCTCCTTTCGGGCTGATCGAACTCTTCACGGGGCAGGCGCCCGGTCGCGCGGACGAGGCTCAGATTGCTCCGGCGCGGTAGTGGGCGCGGCGCTCGTTCCGGCTGCGGGCCAGCCCGCCGGGGTGCCTCTGCCCGTGGTTCTCGGGACCTTGCGGTTCACCGTGGTGTGGGGGCGCCCCCAGCGCCCCCTGGGCAGGTGCGGCTCCTCCGCGGGCAACCGTCGCCGGGGCGCGAGGGGGCGTGCGGCTAGGCGAGGATTTCGAGCATGCGGTTGCCGAGGACCGCGGCGGAGTGGGGGTTCTGCCCGGTGACGAGGTTGCGGTCCTCCACCATGTAGGGCTCCCAGATCGGGCCGCGGCTGTACTCGACCTCGACCTTCTCCTTGAGGTCGGTCTCCAGCAGCCAGGTCGCCCGGGAGGCGAGGCCGACGGCCTCCTCCTCCTCGTTGGTGAAGCCGGTGACCTTGTAGCCCTTGAAGGGCGAGACGCCGTGGATCCGCGTGGCCAGCAGCGAGGCCGGTGCGTGGCACACGATGAACAGCGGGTTCCCCGACTCGAGCTGCGCCGTGAGGAGGCGCCCCGCGTCGGCGTCGAACGCCAGGTCCGACATCGGGCCGTGGCCGCCGGGCAGGTAGACCGCGTCGTAGTCCTCCAGGCGCACGTCCGACAGCTGGAGCGGGCGCCGCATGACCTCGGCGTCGCGGATGATCGCCTCCAGCTCCAGGGCACCCTTCTCCCCGCCCGCCATGGCCGGGCGCAGGCTCATCATGTCGACGTTCGGGGTGGTGCCGCCCGGCGTCGCCACGGTGATCCGGTGACCGGCGTCCGTCAGGATCTTGTACGGGTTCGCGAACTCCTCGGCCCAGTAGCCCGTGGCGTACCTGGTCCCGTCCTTGAGCACCCAGTACGTCGCTCCGCTCACGATGAAAAGTACCTTCGCCATCGCGTATCAGCCTCCGCTGCGCAGACACCCCCGAGTGGTCTGATTTCCAACGTCTCCAGCGTAGGCAGGAGGCGGAGTGGACGCACGTGGACGGGTGGCGGGCGGCGCCGTGTGCCAATCCTGCCGGGCGCGAGCCGAGTTGAGGGGCCGAGTCGGGGGCCGGGTTTGTGGTGGAGAGGGCTCGGAGGGTGCGACTCCGCGTAGAAGGGCGCCGCACCGAGAGTGAAAAGGGCGCTCGCTCCCTCCCGGGCGTCTCGGGTCGTCCGGGAGGGAGCGGGCGGGTCAGGCCAGGCAGGCCTCGGCGACGGCGACGTCCTCGGGGACCCGGCCGCCGGACACCCCGACCGCGCCGATCACGCGGCCGCCCGCCCCGGTGATGGGCAGGCCGCCGCCGAACGTCACCAGCCCGCCGTTGGTGACCTCGACGTTGTACAACTCGCCGCCCGGCTGGGACAGTTCGCCGATCGAGGCGGTCGGCATCCGGAAGAAGGCGGCGGTCCGGGCCTTCTTGATCGCGATGTCGACGGAGCCCAGCCACGCCTCCTCCATCCGGGAGAAGTGCAGCAGGTTCCCGCCGGCGTCCACGATCGCGATGTTCTGCGGCACGCCCATCTCCGCGGCCTTCGCGAGGCCCGCCGCGGTGCGGTTCATGGCTTCCTGCAAGGTCAGATCGGTCACGGTTGCTCGTCCTCCCTGAGGGTCCGGTCGGCACGCGACGCCTTGCCGGGTGCCGTGCGACGCGAGGGGGCCGGGCGGCGGCCTCGGCGCACTCCCCGGCAGGACAATAGGTGAGGAAAGGCGCGGATCGACCGGACGACACGGCGGTACGGCACGGCGCCCCCGCCGTCGTACGGCAGGCGGGGGACAGGTCGTGCGCCCGCCCGTGCCGCGGGGTCAGTCCTCGAGGATCCGTTCCCACAGCAGGCTGTCGCACCAGTCCCCGTCGAGGAGGATCGCGGCGTGCGCGACGCCGTACGGGGTGAACCCGTTGCGGCGCAGCACCCGCTGCGACGGCAGGTTCTCCAGATGGGTGGACGCCTCGGCGCGGCGCACCCCGAGTTCGCCGGTCATCAACCGCAGGGCGAGCCCGACCGCCCGACCGGCGTGCCCCTGGTTCTGGGCGACGCTGCCGATCCAGTAGCCGACGGAGGCACGGCGCAGGTGCGGCTGCGGCAGGATGCCCCCGATGGTGACCTGCCCGATCACCTGGTCGTCGGCGAGCACCACGCCCGGCCAGACCGAGCCGGTTCGGTGTCCGGCCAGCAGGCGGTCGATCCGCTCCGCCTGGCCCTCCGAGGTGAAGTAGCGGGCCGGCTGGGCCGGTTCCCACCGCTGGAAGGCCTCGGCGTCCCGCACCCGGTGCGCGGCGATCGGGGCGGCGTCGGCGGGCTCGATCAGGCGGATCCGGGTGGTGCTGCGCACGGGCTGGTCCTCGTCGCGGGCGGTGGATGGGACGGCCAGCCTATGCGGGCGGGTGGCGTGCGCCGGAGCCGCGCCCGGCGCCGGATCCGGCTCCCCGGACCTGCCGAGGTCCACCTGATTCCCGCAAGGACCGCTCCTACGGTGCCAGGATTCGTGACGGCGCGAAGGCATCCCCGCACGACTGAGCGGCGGGTACGGGGAGGCCGCCGCCGTGCTGGACATCCTCGGCCCGGCCGACGAGAATCGATGCGATTCGATCAACTCACCTGACTTCTGCCCGGTGATGGAGTCGGTGCGGGGCGCGTGCCCCCACTCCGCGCCACCACTGGACGGTTTCAGGCGGCTACCACGGGTCGGTACCCCGGGCACCGGCGACCCAGGTGGGCCGCCCCGCCGGGCAGCGAAAGGGATTCGCCGTGCCTTCGGCGAACTACCGCGCCCTGCTGCGTACCACGGGCGCCGCTGCCTTCTTCCTGCCGGCATCGTGCGGACGCGTCGGCGTCGCGATGACCAGCCTCAGCATCGTCTGGCTCGTGCACGCGCACACCGGCACCTTCGCCTCGGCCGGTCTGGTCAGCGGCGGGTGCGCGGTGGCCGAGGCGGTCGGCGCGCCCCAAGTGGCCCGGCTGGTCGACCGGTTCGGGCAGAGCCGGGTGCTGCCGCCCGCGCTGCTCGCGCACGCCCTGGCGATGGCCGCCCTCGTGGTCCTGGTCACCGCGGGCGCCCCCGACGCCCTGCTCGCCGCGGGCGGCGTGCTGGTCGGCGTCAGCGTCCCCCAGCTCGGCGCGATGTCGGCGGCCCGCTGGGCGGCGCTGCTGCGCGGCGACCGGGCGGGCGAACTGCCCACCGCCTTCGCGCTGGAGTCGGTCAGCAACTCGGTCGGCTACCTGGTGGGCCCGGCGCTGGTCAGCACGCTCGCGGCGGCGGGGCATCCCGCGGCCGGCACGGTGCTGGCCGCCTCCCTGTCCGTGTCCGGCGGCCTGCTGCTCGCCGCGCAGCGCGGCAGCGCGCCCGCGACCGCACCGCCGACCGGCGGCGCCGCGCACGAGCGCGGCGACCGGTCGCTGCTGCGCGGGGGTGTCGCCGTGCTGATGGGGCTCAACCTCGCCATCGGCGTCTTCTTCGGTGCCATGCAGGTGTCGGTGACCGCCTTCGCGGTCGAGCACGGCGCGCCGGGCGCCGCGGCCGTCATCCTCGCCGTCTCCAGTTGCAGCGAGCTGCTGGCGGGATGGCTGTACGGCCTGCGCCGGTGGCGCGCCGCCCTGCAGGTTCAACTCTTCGCGGCGACCTGCGCGTTGCTGCTCGGCACGCTGCTGATGCTGACGGTGGGCTCGCCGCTCGGGCTCGGCCTGGTCGTGGTGCTGACCGGTGCGGCCGTCCCGCGCCTGCTGGTGCTCTTCTCCGTGCTCACCGAGGCGACCGTCCACCGGGACGTGCTGACCCAGGCGTTCTCCTGGCTCGGCTCGGCGAGCGCGGCGGGTTCGGCCACCGCGGCGGGGGTCTCCGGCTGGGCGATCGACGCGCTGGGGTCACGCGGCGGATTCACCGTCGCCGCCGCGGCCGCCGCCGTGATGGCGCTGCAGGGGCTCGCCGGCCTGCGCGTCCTGCGCCTGCCGCAGGGGCGGGCGGCCCGCGTCGGGCCGGGCTGACGGCCGCACACGTCGGACGGCTCCGGTGCCCGCGCGGACACCGGGGCCGTCCCCTCACCCGGCCGGACCGCAACCGGTCCGGGCCACCTCGGACCGGGACGTCACCCGGCCGGGCCGGTCAGAGCGGGTTCACCCGGTACATCGGGAAGTACGAACCGATCCTGCCGTTCAGGTAGTCCTCGGCCAGCTCCGGCACCCGGTCGAAGTCGTAGATCGTGTCCGACTCCTTCGGCGCGATCCAGCCCTCGCTCTCCATGAAGTCCCGGATCTCCCGCGAGTCGTGGATCCGCCACACGTGCGTGTTCACATGGATGTGCCGGCTGATGCACTCCGCGCCGCGCAGATGCGACACGCGCATCCCGGCCTTCCAGCCGCAGGTGGTGACGACCCCCTCGCGGGCCAGGGCGGTCAGGGTGATGTCGTACAGGGGCTCGCCGATGTTGTCCACGAAGATCGCCGCGCCCTGGCCGTCGCTGAGCTCGTTGACCAGGGTCAGGAAGGCCTCGGTGGACGTGCGGCGCTGCGCGTGCCGCTCCCGGTCCGCGCGCTGCTCCCGGGTGGGCAGCGAGAGGGCGGGGAACAGGCGGCGGTCGACCGGGATGATGCCGTGCTCCCGCAGGAAGGCGAGCCGCTCGTCCGAGCCGGCCGTCATCGCCACGCGGAACCCGGCCTTCTGCGCCAGCAGCAGCTCGGCGAAGGCCACGCCGCCACCCCAGCCGAACACCAGCTGCTTGCCCGGATCGTCGTCGCCGACCTGGCTCCGCCAGCACCCGTAGGCCTTGCGCCAGTTGTCCCAGGCGGTGAAGTACCGCCCGTAGGTGGCCCATTGGGGCAGCCCGTACGGTGTGCCGTCCGGGATCGGCAGCAGCAGCCGCGCGTCGAGCTTCGACCGCTTGGTCAGCAGCCCGATGGTGCCGGGGGCGTCGTAGGCGTAGGCGAGTTCGGCGTAGCCCAGCCGGTCGAGCACGCCGAACGGCATGAGCAGGCACAGGTCGCCCTCGCGGACCCGGACCTCCGGGCCGCCCCCGTTGACCTTGAGCACCCGCACCACGCCCAGGTTGCCCAGGACCACCGCGTCCTCGCCGCGGCTGCTGCACACGTCGATCGGGGTACGGGCCAGCGCGTGGTCCATGTTGGCTTCCCAGGAGCCGAGGATCGGCTCCACCAGTGCCTCGCCCTCCTCCAGCGGACCGAAGGTGAACGGTTCGTGCCGCAGCGCGCTGCCCGGTCCGCCGACGTGCGCGCCGGTCACTGCACCGGAGTGCAGGACCCAGGCTTCTGGTGAGTAGATGACAACCTCCTGTGATGACGACGTGGCCGGGTGCGCGGAGCGGTCAGGGCGCGGTGGCGGCCGGTACCCGGTAGTCCACCGCGACCCCGCCCCACGCCTCGCCCGCGCCGTAGGCCACGGCGCCGAGCCGGCCCTCGGCAGGGAGGGAACCCGCGTCCAGTTCCCCGGCGAAGGCGAGCGGGATGGTGGCGGACGAGGTGTTCCCGGAGTGCTCGATCCGGTTCACGAAGGGCACGCCGAGATGGGTGGTGAAGCCGCGCACCCCTTCCAGGATGCGGCCGTTCGCCTGGTGGCCGACCAGTACGGTCGGCGCGGGCCCGTGGTCGAAGAGGTACTGCGCCGACTCCGCCATGCGGCGCACCGCCCGGTCGTACACCTGCATCCCGTCCAGGTGGATGCCGCCCGCGTCGGTCTCCCGCATCAGCGACTCCTGGGAGCCGTCGCAGCCGGCGACGTGGCGGAAGCCGGTGAACTCCGCGCGGTCCTCCAGCAGGACGGCCGCGCAGCCGTCGGCGAAGATGCACGCCGTCTGCCGGTCCGTGCGGTCCACCATCCGGGACATGGCCTCCACCGAGCACACCAGGACCGACCGCGCGCCGCCCGCGTCGCACAGCGAGAGCCCGGTGACCAGGCCGTAGACGAAGCCGCAGCAGGCCGCGTTCATGTCGAAGGTCAGCACCGAGGGCCCCAGGCCGACGAGTTGGGCCACCTTCTGCGCGACACCCGGGATGCGCTGCCGCGACGAGGTGCTGACCACGATCAGCGCGCCGATCGAGGAGGGCGTGCCCATCCTGGTCACGATCGGCGCGCACGCCTCCGCCGCCACCTCCGCCAGCGGGGTCTCGTCCGGCAGCCAGGAGCGGGTCGCGATGCCGCTGCGCCGCCGGATCCACTCGTCGGTGAGACCGATCGACGTGAAGTGCTCGTTGTCGACCGTCCGGCCCGGCTTCGCGGTGGCGACGTCGACGATGCCCGCGCTCATTCCCCGCTCGCCAGCTTCACGAAGTAGGTGCTGAAGTCGTCCAGGAACGCGAAGCCCGCGGTCTCCCGCAGGTCCCCCTTGACCTGGAGCTCGCGCTCCAGCTGCTGGTGCAGTTCGACCAGGTCGAGGGAGTCCAGGTCGAGGTCGGCGATCGGCCGGGTGAGGTCGTCGGGGCCCAACGACGGGTCGCGCTGGCGCAGTTTGGCCAGCATGGTGTCCGCGATCCGGCCTTCGATGTCGCTCATGTTCCTTCTCCGTTCAAGGTGACAGGTGACGCGTTGACGCGTGACGGGTGACGGGTGACGGGATCGGGGGATCTCCGGCGGGCGCGCGGGAGGGACGGCGCGCGCCGTCAGTCCTCCGCCAGCCGGTACAGCACCTCACCGGACCTGAGGATCGTGCCGACCGTCGCGGAGTGGGCCGTGATCCGCCCGCTGCGCTCGGCCTCGATCTCCGTGCTGGCCTTGTCGGTCTCGACGACGGCGACCACGTCGCCCCGCTCCACCCGGTCGCCGACCTTGGCGACCCACTCGACCAGCAGTGCCTCGTCCAGGGCGTGCCCGAAGCCGGGAACGTGCATGTCCACGGGCGAACCGCTCACTTCGTCATCACCAGCACCTCGTCCTTGATCTCCTGCACACCGATCAGATAGTCCTTCTCGAAGTTCGCCGGGGGATACGTGCGGCGGTCCGGCGCCAGCCGGCGGACCGGGCCGCGGAGCGCGTCGAAACCGTGCTCGGCCACCGACGCGGCGATCTCGGCACCGATCCCCAGGTCCTTGGACGCCTCGTGCACGACGAGCAGCCGCCCGGTGCGGGCGACGGACTCCAGCACCGTGTTCATGTCGATCGGCGCCACCCAGCGCAGGTCCACCACCTCGACGTCGACGTCGGGGGCGAGCGCGTGCGCCGCCTCCAGCACCTCGTGCGTGATCGCACCGAAGGTGGCGACGGTCAGGTCCGTGCCGCGCCGGACGATCCGGGCCGCCGACGGCGACCTCGCCGGCTCGGGATCGCGGGCCGGGGCGCTGCGCCGCCAGTACAGCCGGATCGGCTCGTACATCACCACGGGCGAGCCGAGGGTCACCGCGTGCCGCAGGATCTGGTCGGCGTCCTCGCCGGTGGACGGGCACGCCACCGAGATCCCCGGATAGCGGGCGAAGAGCGCCTCGTTGGACTCGTTGTGGTGCTCGACGCCGCGGAATCCGCCGCCGGTCGGGATCCGCACCACCAGGCTCGGGCTCACCCTGCCGTTCCACCGGCCGCCGATCCGGGCGGCCTGGGTCACCAGCTGGTTCACCGCCGGGTAGCTGAACCCGTCGAACTGGATCTCGCAGACCGGCACCAGCCCGCTGATCGCCATCCCGACGGCCTGGCCGATGATGGTGGACTCGGCCAGCAGCGAGTCGCGCACCCGGTCCGCGCCGAAGCGCCGCTGCAGGTCCCGGGTGACCCGGAAGACGCCGCCGAGGCGCCCGATGTCCTCGCCGAGCAGGAGCAGCCTCGGATCGCTGTCGAGCAGGTCGGCGAGCGTCGCGTTGATCGACTCCGCCAGGCCGGTGGACCGCACCGTGCTCATCACGCGTACTCCTTCACCAGTAGCTCGCGCATCTCGCGCACCTCCGCGTCGACGCCGTCCAGCCAGGCGGAGTCCACCAGGCCCCGGTCGCTCAGCCGCGCCGCGTAGGCGGTCACCGGGTCCGCGGCGCGGGTCCGCGCGAGGTCATCGGGGGTGCGGTACGCCTCCTGGGCGTCGGAGGTGGTGTGGCCCTGGATGCGCCCCACCTGGATCTCGACGAGGTACGGCGCCCGCTCGCCGCGGATGTGGGCGGCCGCCCGGGCGCACGCCGAGAAGACCGCCTCCGGGTCGTCGCCCGGCAGCCGGGCGGACGCGATCCCGAAACCCCGGGCGCGCTCGGCCAGCGAGGTGCGCATCTGCTCCTCGGCCGGCTTCGAGATGGCCCAGCCGTTGTTCTGGCAGACGAACAGCACCGATGCCGACTCCACGGCGGCGAGGTTCATCGCCTCCGACATGTCGCCCTCGCTGGTGGCCCCGTCGCCGATGTAGACGACCACGAAGTCCTCCCGGCCCTGCAGCCGCTGCCCGATCGAGTAGCCGACGGCGTGCAGCGTCTGCGCGGCCAGCACCAGCGTGTACGGGAAGAACCGCACCCGGTGCGGGTCCCACCCGCAGAACGTCCGGCCGGCCCACTGCGCCATCAACTCGTCGGGGGCCACCCCGCGCAGGAGCGCGACCGCGTGCTCGCGGTAACTGGGGAAGACCGCCGGGTCCGGGCCCACCGCGAGGGCGGAACCCACCTGCGCGGCCTCCTGGCCCTGGCAGGACGCCCACAGGTCGATCGAGCCCTGCTTCTGCAGCCGGTGGGCCTCCTCGTCGAGCCCCCGGACCACCAGCATGTGACGCAACAGCGAACGCCGGGTGTCGTCGTCGGGATCTGTCGCGTGTGCGGATTCTGACTTCAAGACCATGGATCACCAGTCGCAGGTTCGTCGATGAGCTTTCTGTCGTGGTGCGTCACCGGGCCCGGAGCGGAAGAGGGCACCCGCGCACACGGGCTTCGGCCCGTGCGGCCCTCAGGAATTTCCGTTGCCCTCGAATGCCGTCGAATCGCGCGTGCTCCCGATCAACCCGGCCGGGAGAAGCGCCGAACCCGAAATTCGAGCGGACCCGTCGACGGGCCATTGCCCGGTCATCGTGGCACACGACCCCAGTGCGGTACAGGTACGGACGGCGCCCCGGAGGCATGCGTGCCCCGTCGGCCTTGTGGCATCGGTGTTCTCTTGTGGCGCCGGTGGTCGGCACCTAGCGTGGCATCAGCATTCCAGGTGGCTGCGGATGCGGGGTGTCCTGTCGACAGGACGACACCGAACTGCGATTCGCCGCGCCGACCCCTGAGAATCCCTTTCTCAAGTCACCCGTGACGGATAAGGACGGTGGCAGTGAGCACGAACCCCTTCGACGACGAGGACGGCCGCTTCTACGTTGTGGTCAATGACGAGGACCAGCACTCGCTGTGGCCGGTGTTCGCCGAAGTGCCCGCCGGCTGGCGGGTGGCTTTCGGTGAGGCGGCCCGGGCGGAGTGCCTGGAGTACGTCGAGAAGAACTGGACCGACATGCGCCCGCGGAGCCTGCGCGAGGCCATGGCGGCGGACTGAACGCCGTAGGGCCGCCGAGCCGATGCGGCGCGACCCGTCGGCACCGCTCGCGGCCGGTTGCGGCAGCGGGGAGGGGCCGTACGGCACGACCTGCCGGCGGCCCCGACCTGCGGATCCCCGCCGGCCGGCCGGGACCGGCTCAACGAACCTGTGCGCAAAGGGCTGTTGACGCGCAGGCGAACACTCGGATGAGGAGATGAAAGGTGTGGGTGGCCCGGTGAGAACCGCGAGCAGTATCAGGACGCGGCCGGTGGGCACCGGCGATGAGCCCGTACGGCACGACGGCGTGCTGACCTTCGTGGGAAAGGAAGCGGAGGTGCAGAAGTCGGGAATGACCTTCCCGACGAACCTGTCCGAACGCGCCTGGGAGCGGATCGGGGCCAACCTCCGGGATCTCACCAACTCCTCCGCGTGGTGGCTCGCCGACTGGCTGATCTTCGGGGAGACCGCGTACGGGTGGCGGCGGTACCGCGAGGCGATCGAGCGGACCGGCCTGGAGTACCAGACCCTGCGCAACTACGCATGGGTGGCACGGCGGTTCGAGCACCACCGCAGGCGCGATGGGCTCAGCTTCGCCCACCACGCCGAGGTGACCCCGCTGTCGCCGCCGGAGCAGGACTACTGGCTGCGCAGAGCCGAACAGCAGAAGTGGTCCCGCAACGAACTGCGCAGGGCGGTACGCGCCGGCCTGGCCGAGCAGTCCCGCGCGGCCGGCGTGCCCGCGAGCGCCGGCGGCGGGCGGCGCGAGGCGGCCGGGCCGGCCGGACCGGAAGGCGACGGACAGCTCCCGCAGGTCACCACGCTCACCATCGAGCTGTCGGCCGGCCAGCTGGACGCCTACGCGAAGGTCGCCGCGGCGCACGGCCTGCCCGTCGACAAGTGGGTGACCCAGGTGCTCGACGCGGCCGACCGCCGCACCGCGTAACGACCCACCACCCAGGCCGCGTTGGCCCACGGCTCCCGTATCCACGGCTCCCCGCGCCCACGGTTCCCCCGCCCCCCCGGCCGCACGGCTCCCAGGCCCCCGGCCCCATCCGCCCTGCCCCACCGCCCCGGCCCGCCCTTCCCCCGGCCGCACCGCTCGCCGGTGCGCCCCTCCACCACCGTGCCCCAGAGGTGCCGGACCGGCGCCGTTCGCCCGCGGTGTGCCGTCGGCCTGCCCGACCGGACACCCGTCACATCGGAGTCAGTTGATGATCCTTCAGGGAAAGCGGGTCGCCCTGCCCCCGTCACCCGTCGTGCACCGGCAGTTCGAGGCGCACGCCCGGACCACTCCCGACGCCGTCGCGGTCCTCTGCGCCGGACGGCAGCTGACGTACGCCGAACTGGACGCGCGCGCCAACCGGTTCGCGCACTTCCTGATCGCGGACGGGCACGGCCGGGGGGCGAAGATCGGCGTCTGCCTCGACTACTCGGTCGACCTGCTCGTCGCCATCCTCGGCACGCTGAAGGCGGGCGCGGCCTACGTGCCGTTCGACCCCGCCTACCCGTCGGCGCGGCTGGAGTTGCTGCTCGGCCAGGTCCCCGACCTCGCCCTGATCGTGGTCTCCCCGGCGACGGCGGGACTGGTGGAGACGGCGGCCGTGCGGACCGTGGTGATCGAGGAACTGGCCGACCGGCTGGCGGTCCTCCCGGCGACCGGCCCCGACGTCGAGGTCACCGGGGACGACGTGTGCTACGCGGTGTTCACCTCCGGGTCGACCGGCACCCCGAAGCTCACCGCGGTCCGCCACGAGGGCTGGTTCAACCTGCTGAACTGGCTGATGCTCGAGTACGGCCTGCACTCCGGGTCCCACAACCTGGTGGTCAGCGCGTTCGGCTTCGACCTGTCGCAGCGCAGCCTGATGATGCCGCTGTTCTGCGGCGCCACCCAGTACCTGATGGCGAGCCGGAACTTCGACGCCGCGATGGCCTACCGGATGCTGACGCGGCACGACATCCGCGTGGTGCACTGCGCCTCCAGCACGCTCTACCTGCTGGTGGACTGGGAGACCGCCCGGCGCGGCAGCGAGCTCACCACGCTGGACTACGTGCTCTTCGGCGGGGAGCCGCTGCACTTCGAGCGGATCGCCGACTGGGCCCGCCGCCCGGGCAACACCTGCACCCTCCTGCACCAGTACGGCGTCGCGGAGTGCACGGACGTCGCGACGTCGTACGACCTCGCCGGCCACCGCCCGGCCGGGGACGACATCGCGCCGGTCGGCACCCCGGCGTACAACACCGAGATCCACCTCCTCGACGAGGGGATGCGCGGCGTCGGGGTGGGCGAGTACGGCCAGGTCTTCATCTGCGGGACCGGCGTCGGCGCGGGCTACCTCAACAGCACCGGCCCCGAGAACGAACGGTTCACCACCGTCGTGGTCGACGGCGAGCCGCGGCGGATGTACCGAACCGGCGACCGCGGACGCGTGACCGAGGACGGCGACCTCGTCGTCGCCGGCCGGATGGACGCGCAGGTCAAGGTGCGCGGCATGCGCATCGACCCCGCCGACATCGAGCGCGCGCTGGGCCGGCTGGACGGCGTCCGGCAGGCCGCCGTGGTGCTCCGGCACACCGACGACGGCGAGGCCGAACTGATGGCGTTCCTCGTGCCGTCCGGCGACGGTCTCGACGAGAACGACGTGCGGGCCCGGCTGCTGGAGGCGCTGCCGCGGAACATGGTCCCGGCCAGGTTCCTGAGCATCCCGCAGATCCCGTTGAGCCCGCACGGGAAGGTCGATCGCGCCGCGCTGACCGCGGAGTTCCTCGACCAGTACGCCGGCAGCGGCACCACGGCCTAGCCGACGGATTCCGACGACCACCGGAGGACTGTGATGATTGCCGACCACGTGCGCGCCATCTGGTGCCGGGAGCTCCAGCGCGACGACCTGTCGCCCGACGACGATTTCTTCGCCCTCGGCGGCCAGTCCGTCATCATGGCGAGAATCCAGGGCGCTTTCCTCGACGAGCTGGACGTCGAGGTCCCGATCGACCAGATGTTCCTCAACCCGACGGTGGCGTCGATCTCCGCGTACATCGAATCGCTGGGCGCGGCAACTCCCTAGCGGTGGGACGCATTTCCGCTCCACCGTTCTTCCCCCGCGGATTTCACCGGAGTTCCCACCCCGATTCCACCGGAAGTTCCACCAGAAGTTCCACCAGACGTTCCACCACGGCGAATTCTCCGGCTGCGGCCGCATTGGGATACAGAAGACCACCGAGTAAGAGAGGCGCCATGTACGACGTCATTGTCATCGGTGCCCGTTGTGCGGGTTCGCCAGCGGCCATGTTGTTCGCCCGGCAGGGATACCGGGTCCTGCTCCTGGAGAAAGCGCGCTTCCCGCAGGACACGCTGTCCTCGCACTACATCCACCAGCCGGGCGTGGCGTTGCTGGGCCGGTGGGGGCTGCTCGACCGGCTGCGCGACGCGGGCTGCCCGCCGATCGACCGGGAGAGCTACCAGGGTCCCGGGGTCCGGATGGACGGCTTCTCGCTGCCCGTCGACGGCTACCGGACGACCTACGCGCCGCGGCGGTTCGTGCTGGACCCGATCCTGGCGGCCGGTGCGGTGGACTCCGGTGCGGACTTCCGGGAGTCCTGCGCGGTCACCGACCTGCTCTGGGAGGACGACCGCGTCGTCGGGGTGCGGTACACCACGCCCGAAGGCACCGAGGCGACCGAGCGGGCCCGGCTGGTGGTCGGCGCCGACGGCATGCGGTCCCTGGTGGCCCGCAAGGTCGGCGCGCAGAACGTCGTCGAGCACCCGCGGATGACCTGCGTCTACTACAGCTACTGGTCCGGGGTGAACACGGGCTTCGAGCTCTCCGAGCGGCCGGGGCGCTGGGTCGCCGCGCTCCCCACCAACGACGACCTCACGCTGATCATGACCTACTTCCCGCAGGGCGAGTTCTCCGAGGTCCGCCACGCGGTGGAGACGCACTACCTCGAAGCAGTCCGCAGCACCACCCCCGCGCTGTACGAGCGGATGTCGGCGGGCACCCGCGAGGAGCAGATGTACGGCACGGGCCACCAGGAGAACTACTTCCGCAAGGCGTACGGCCCCGGGTGGGTGCTGCTCGGCGACGCGGTACACCACAAGGACTCCATCACCGCCCGCGGTATCACCGACGCCTTCATCCAGGCCCAGTCGCTCACCGACCTCATCGGCGAGGGGCTGCACGACGACACCGCGGTGCAGGCCGCGCTGCGCCGCTACGAGGCCGACCTGCACGACGTCTTCCTCAACTTCTACCAGGGCGTCCTCAACGTGGCCGAACTCAAGCCCGAGGGGCGCACGGAGATGCTGCGCAAGCTCGTCGGCCACCAGGGCCTGATCGACCGGTACTTCTCCACGGTGTCGGGCGCCTGCACCTTCGACGACTTCTACAACGCCGAACTCTTGACGGTTCTCGACCAGAGCTGAGTGGCGGGGCGCCCCCGGGCAGTCCTGCCGATTTGGAGACACAATGATCCCGTTGTCGTTCGCGCAGCGCCGGCTGTGGTTCGTGGACCGCTTCGAAGGCCCTTCGGCCACCTACAACGGCGCCTTCGCCCTGCGGCTGACCGGCGAGCTGGACGTGGCCGCGATGGAGTCGGCGCTCCGTGACGTCGTCGCCAGGCACGAGGTCCTCCGCACGGTGATCGTCGAGGGCGACGACGGCGTCCCGCACCAGCAGGTACTGGCCTCCGACCGCAGGCCGTTCGAGCTGCCCGTGGTCGACGTCACCGCCCGGGAGCGGGCGGCGGCGGTCGACGAGGTCGCCACCGGGACCTTCGACCTGGCCGCCGACGTGCCGATCCGCGCCAGGCTGCTGCGGTGCGGGCCGCGCGAGCACACCCTGGTCCTCGTCGCCCACCACGTCGCCGTGGACGGGGAGTCCTTCGGACCGCTGTTCCGCGACCTCACCACGGCGTACGCGGCCCGTGCGGCCGGCGGCGCCCCGGCGTGGGAGCCGCTGCCGGTGCAGTACGCGGACTACACGCTGTGGCAGCGTGACCTGCTCGGCGACGACGCCGATCCGGACAGCCTGGCCGCCGGGCAACTGGAGTACTGGCGGGAGACGCTGGCCGACCTGGTGCAGCCGCTGGCGGTGCCCACCGACCGCCCGCGCCCGAAGGCGATGAGCCACCGCGGCGACCAGGTCGCCTTCTCCATCGACCCCGACCTGCTGCGCTCCGTGGAGCGGCTGGCCGCGCAGGCGGACACCACGGTCTCGATGGTGATGCACGCCGCACTGGCGGTCCTGCTCCACCACCTCGGGTGCGGTGACGACGTGCCCATCGGCGCGCCGATCGCCGGCCGCACCGACGAGGAACTGCGCGACCTCATCGGCTTCTTCGTCAACACCTGGGTGCTGCGCGTCGACCTGTCCGGGAACCCGACCTTCCGCGAGCTGCTGCAGCGGGTGCGGGACCGGGCCCTGGCGGCGTACGACAACCAGGACATGCCGTTCGAGCGGCTGGTGGAGCTGCTGAACCCGGACCGGTCGACCGCCTACAACCCGTTCTTCCAGGTGATGCTCTCCTGGCAGCCGCCGGTGCCGGACCTGGAACTCCCGGGCCTGGAGGTCGCGGCCGAGCGGCTGGAGACCGGCACCGCCAAGTTCGACCTGTTCTTCGACATGCTCCCGCACGCCTCGGGCGGGGCGCGCTGCCGGCTGGAGTACGCCACCGACCTGTTCGACCGGGACACCGTCGAGCGGCTGGCCGGCCGGTTCGTCCGGGTGCTGGGCCGGCTGGTGGCCGACGCCGGAGGCCGGGTCGGCGGCATCGACGTGCTCGACGCGGACGAGCGGCGGCAGTTGCTCACCCGGTTCGACGCCGATTCCGCGGCGGTGCCCGAGCAGACCGTCCCCGAGATGTTCGAGGAGCAGGTCGCCAGGACACCGGACGCACCCGCGCTGGTCTGCGGCGACCGGACCCTCAGCTACCGGCAGCTGGACCAGCGGGCGAACGCCGTCGCGAGGGAGCTGGTCCGCCGCGGCGCCGGCCCCGAGGACCTCGTGGTGCTGGCGCTGCCGCGCACCGAGGACCTGGTGGCCGGCCTGCTCGGCATCCTCAAGTCCGGTGCCGGCTACCTGCCGATGGACCCGCAGTACCTCAGCGGGCGGGCGGAGGTCGTGCTGGCCGAGGCGGGCGCGCGGTTCGCCGTCACGGACACCGCGACCTGGCGGGAGCTGCCGCAGGCCGGCCTCACGGCCGTGAACCTCGACCACCGGGAGCAGTGGGCGCCGCCGGACGACGCCGGGCGAAGCGCGCCGCCGACCCCGGACAACCTCGCGTACGTGATGTACACCTCCGGTTCAACGGGCAAGCCGAAGGGCGCGGCGATCACCCACCGGAACGTCGTCAACGGGGTACGCGAACTCGTCCGCGTGCTGGGCGCGCCGCCGCCCGGCTGGCGCATGCTGGCGGGCACCTCGGTGAACTTCGACGTCTCGGTCTTCGAGCTGCTGTCCACCCTGTCCACCGGCGGCACCGCCGAGCTGGTGCCCAACGCGCTGGCGCTGGCCGAGCGGGACACCTGGGACGGCCAGGTGATCAGTGCGGTCCCCACGGTGCTCGGCGAACTCGTCGGGCACCTGCCGAAGACCACCGGCGTGCGCACGGTTGTCTTCGCCGGCGACGTGCTGCCGGCCCGGCTGGTACGGCAGGTACGCGAGGCGCTGCCCGGCGTGCAGGTGGTCAACTCCTACGGGCAGAGCGAGAGTTTCTACGCCACCACCTTCTCCCTCGCCGGGGCCGAGGAGTGGCCGCAGCACGAGGTCGCGCCGATCGGCACCCCGCTGGGCAACATGCGCGCCTACGTCCTCGGCCCGGGACTCGCCCCGGTCCCGCAGGGCGTGATCGGCGAGCTGTACGTGGCGGGGACCTGCCTCGGCCGCGGCTACCACGACCGCCCCGGCCTGACCGCCGAGCGCTTCGTGGCGAACCCGTTCGGCTCCGGGGACGGGCCGCTCCTGCCTGGCGGGCGAGGAGGGAGGATGTACCGCACGGGCGACCTCGCCCGGTGGAACGCGCGCGGCCGGTTGGAGTGCGTGGGCCGGAGCGACGGCCAGGTCAAGGTCCGCGGCTTCCGCATCGAGACCGCCGAGGTCGAGGCGGCCTGCACCCAGCACCCCGGGATCAGCGAGGCGGTGGTGGTCAGCCGCGAGGCGCCCTCCGGCGGGCGCCGGCTGGTCGCGTACGTGGTGCACGTCGGCGAGGGCGCGGTCGGCGACGACGGCGCCGGCGGTATCGGCGACGTGGACGTGCAGGCGGGGGCGTCGGCCGCCGAGCTGCGCCGGTTCGTGGCGGCCCGGCTGCCCGACTACATGGTGCCGTCGGCCTTCGTGGTCCTCGGCCGGATGCCGCTCGGCCCGACCGGCAAGCTGGACCGCTCGGCCCTGCCCGAACCCGAGTTCGTGGGCGAGGGTTACCAGGAGCCACGGAACGGGACCGAGGCGGTCATCACCGCGGCGTACGCGGACGTGCTCGGCGTGGACCGGGTCGGGATCGAGGACGACTTCTTCGCGGTGGGCGGCGACAGCCTGCGGTCGATCCAGGTGGTGGCGCGGGCGCGGGCCCGGGGCCTGGAGCTGACCACGCGGGAGATCTTCGAGTGCCGCACCGCGGCCCGGCTGGCCGAGGCGATCGCCGCCCGGCAGGACCCGGCGCCCGCGCTCGCGGAGGAGCCGGGCGGCGGCATCGGCCCGATGCCGTTGCAGCCCGTGGCGCGGCAGGTGTTCGACCACGGCGGCGGCACGGACCGGTTCGCGATGGCGATGGTCCTGGAACTGCCCGCGGGCATCGACGCCGACGGCCTCGCCGCGACCCTGGAGGCCGTGCTCGACCGGCACGACCTGCTGCGCGCGCGGCTGGTCCGCGGTGAGGAACCCTCCCTCCTGGTCCGCCCGGCCGGCGCGGTGCGGGCGGCGGACCTCGTCCACCGGGTCGCCTGCGACGGCCGGTGGGACGAGCCGTCCGCGCTGGAGGCGGCGAAGGCGGAACTGGACGAAGCCGTGGGGCGGTTGGACCCCGAGGCCGGCACCATGGCGGACTTCGTCTGGTTCGCCCCCGGCACCGGTGCGGGCCGGCTGCTGATCGTGCTGCACCACCTGGTCGTGGACGGCGTCTCCTGGCGGATCCTCATGTCGGACCTCGCCGAGGCATGGCAGCAGGTCGCCGCAGGCAAGGCGCCGGAGCTGCCCGCGGTCGGCACCTCGGCCCGCCGCTGGGCCTCGGCGCTGCGGTCCGAGGCCCTCAGCACCGAGCGGGAGGCGGAGGTGGCGTACTGGCGGGACCTGCTCGCCGCGCCCAACCCCCCGCTGGGCGGCCGGGCGTTCGACCCCGCGGTGGACGTGATGTCCACGGTCGACACCGTGCGGGTGCAGCTGCCCGCCGACGTCACCGAGGCGGTCCTGACCACGCTGCCCGCGGTGTTCAAGGGCACCGGGACCGACGTGCTGCTCGCCGCGCTCGCCCTGGCGGTGGACCGGTGGCGCGGCGAGGAGCGCTCGACCCTGGTGCGCCTGGAAGGACACGGCCGCGAGGAGCACGTCGTCCCCGGCGCCGACCTGTCCCGCACCGTCGGATGGTTCACCAGCATGTACCCGGCCCGGGTCGACGTGCGCGGGGTGGACCTGGCGGACGTGCTCGCAGGCGGCCCCGCCGCCGGGCGGGCGGTCAAGCGGGTCAAGGAGCAGCTGCGCACGGTCCCCGACAAGGGCGTCGGGTACGGGCTGCTGCGCTACCTGAACCCGGAGACCGGCCCGCAGCTCGCCGAACACCCGGTGCCGCAGATCGGGTTCAACTACCTCGGCCGGATCTCCGGCTCCGACGTGCCCGAGCACCTGCGGGCCCAGGGCTGGGGCCCGGCGTCCTGGTCCGCCGAGCTGGTGCCGGCGCCCGACCCGGACCTGCCGGCGCTGTCCGCGCTGGAGGTCAACTCGGTGGCCACGGACACCGCCGACGGCGTCCGGCTGCAGGCCGCCTTCATGTTCCCCACCGGGCTGCTGTCCCGCGAGCGGACCCGCGCGCTGGCCGAGCTGTGGGTCGAGGTGCTGCACGGCATGGCCGCGTACGCCGCCCGCCCCGGCATCGGCGGGCTCACCCCCTCCGACACCCCGCTGGTCCGGGTCCGGCAGGAGGAGATCGAGGCGTGGGAGACCCGCTACGGCCGGCTGGCCGAGGTGTGGCCGATGCCGCCGTCGCAGTCCGGCATCCTGTTCCAGGCCGCGCTCGCCGACGGCACCTTCGACGTCTACCACATGCAGTTCGTGCTGCACCTGACCGGGCACGTGGACCCGGCGCGGATGCGGGCCGCCGGGCAGGCACTGCTGGAGCGGTACCCGAACCTGCGCTCGGCGTTCGTCACCGGGACGGGCGGCGACGGGGTGCAGGTGGTGGCGGAGCACGTGGCCATGCCGTGGCGGCACGTCGACCTGACCGGCCGGCCCGCGTCCGAGCAGGACGCGGCGCTCGACGCCTTCCTCGCCGAGGACCGCGCCGATCAGCTCGACCCCACCCGGCCGCCGCTGATGCGGCTGGCCCTGCTCACGGTCGGGCCGCAGCGGGCGAAGCTCGTCATCACCGCGCACCACGCCCTGTTCGACGGCTGGTCGTCGCCGTCGGTGATCACCGACCTGATCCGGCTGTACGCCGCGGCCCACGAGCTGTCGCCGGTCCGCAGCTACGGCGACTACCTGGCGTGGCTGTCCGCCCGGGACCGGGACGCGTCGGCCGCCCGCTGGGCGGAGGAGCTCGCCGGATTCGACCAGCCGACCCTGGTGGCGCCGAACACCCCGCTCAAGGAGACGGCGTCCGCCCTCGGGCGGGTCGAGGTGCCGCTGTCGATCGACCAGGGGCGCGAACTCGCCCGGCGGGCCGCGGAACTCGGGGTCACCCTCAACACCCTCCTGCAGGCTGCGTGGGCCATCCTGCTGTCGAAGCTGACCGGGCAGCAGGACGTGGTGTTCGGCGCCGCCGTCAACGGCCGCCCGGCGGACCTGGCGGGTTCGGACGAGATGGTCGGCCTGTTCATCAACACCCTGCCGATCCGGGTGTTCTGCCGGCCGGAGCAGAGCGTGGCCGAGGTCGTCACCACGCTCCAGCAGCGGCAGACCGCGCTGCTGGACCACAACTACTACGGGCTGGGGGACATCCAGCGCGGGGTCGGGCTGCCCGCGCTGTTCGACACGATCGTGGTGTTCCAGTCCTACCCGATCGACCGCGAGGGCATGGTCGAGGCGAACACCTCCGCGGGGTTCACCATCGACGGCATCCGCCCGTTCGCCGGCTCGCACTACGCCCTCACCCTCAACTCCTCCGACCCCTACCTGCGGACTTCCCTGGACTACCAGGACAACCTCTACGACCGCGCCGCGGCCGAGGTGATCGCGGTCCGGCTGGCCCGTGTGCTGGAACAGGTGCTGGCCGATCCGACGGTGCCTGTCGGTGCCGTCGAGGTGCTGGCGGACGACGAGCGCGACCTGCTGGTGCGGCGGGTCAACGACACCGCCCGCCCGGTGGCCGCCGGCACCCTGCCGGGCGCGTTCGAGGCCCAGGTGGCGCGCGACCCCGACCGTGTGGCCCTGATCGGCGAGCACGAGACGCTGACCTACCGGGAGTTCAACGCGCGCGCCAACCGGCTCGCGCACTGGCTGGTCGAGCAGGGCGCGGGGCCCGAACGGCTGGTCGCGGTGCGCCTACCGCGCTCGGTCGACCTGATGGTGGCGATCTACGCGGTGGTCAAGGCCGGCGCGGCGTACCTGCCGATCGACACCGACCTGCCCGAGGACCGGGTGCGGCACGTGCTGGACAGCGCGCGGCCGCTGCTGGTGCTCGACGCGGCGCTGCCGGACGTGTCCGGCCGGCCGGCGGACGACCCGCGGCGGACCCTGACCCCGGACAACGCCGCCTACGTCATCTACACCTCCGGGTCCACCGGCGGGCCCAAGGGCGTGCCGGTGGCGCACCGTTCGATCATGAACCGGCTGGCGTGGGGGATCGGACACTTCGAGGTCGGCCCGGAGGACCGGGTGCTGCTCAGCACGTCGGCGAGCTTCGACGTGTCGGTGCCGGAGCTGTTCGCCCCCCTCCAGGTCGGCGCGGCCGTGGTGATCGCGCGGCCGGACGGCCGCCGGGACCCGGCGTACCTGGCCGAGCTGATCCGGCGGGAGCGGGTGACCGGGGCGGACTTCGTGCCCTCGCTGCTGGAGGCGTTCGTCGCCGAGCCCTCGGCGAAGGAGTGCACCACGCTGCGCTGGATCGAGGTCGCGGGCGAGGCGTTCCCGGCCGCGCTGGCGAACCGGTTCGCCGACCTGCTGCCCGGGTGCGGGGTGCACAACCTCTACGGGCCCACCGAGGCCTCGGTGGAGGTGACGGCGGGGCGGCACGTGCCCGGCGCGGACAAGGTGCCGATCGGCACCCCCATCTGGAACACCCAGGTGTACGTGCTGGACGCGGCCCTGCGCCCGGTCCCGACCGGCGTGGCCGGCGAGCTGTACCTGGCCGGGGCCGGCCTGGCCCGCGGCTACCTCGGCCGGACCGACCTGACCGCGCACCGCTTCGTCGCCTGCCCCTACGGCGCACCCGGAACCCGGATGTACCGCACCGGCGACCTGGTCCGGTGGACCGAGGACGGCCAGGTCGAGTACATCGGCCGCACCGACTTCCAGGTCAAGGTCCGCGGCTTCCGGATCGAGCTGGGCGAGGTGGAGGCGGCACTGACCGCGCACCCGGACGTCGACAGCGCGGTGGTCGTGGTGCGCGAGGAGCACGCCGGCGACCAGCGGCTGGTCGCGTACGTGGTGCCCCGCGACGGCACGGCGGGCGGGTCCGGGCCGGACCTGGCGGCGCTGACGGACCTGGCGCGGGAGCGGCTGCCGGAGTACATGGTCCCCTCGGCGATCGTGCCGCTCGCCGAACTCCCCCTGACCTCCAGCGGGAAGCTCGACCGCAAGGCGCTGCCCGCACCCGACCGCGCCGCGGCCGCCACCGGACGCGGCCCGCGCAACCGCACCGAGGAGGTCCTCTGCCGGCTGTTCGCCGAGCTGCTCGGCGTGGCGGAGGTCGGCATCGACGTCGACTTCTTCGACCACGGCGGGCACTCGCTGCTGGCCACCCGGCTGGTCGGCCGCATCCGCGCGGAGCTCGACGTCGACGTGAAGGTCACGACGGTGTTCCGCCATCCGTCCGTCGCCCAGCTCGCGGGCCGGATGGAGAAGCTCACCACCTCGAAACGCCCGCAACTGCGACCGATGAACGTGCAGGAGTAGCGTCGATGATCCCGTTGTCCTTCGCCCAGCGCCGGCTGTGGTTCCTCCAGCGTCTGGAGGGCCCCTCCGCGACCTACAACATCCCGTTCGTGCTGCGCCTGGAGGGGGCGCTGGACACGGCGGCCCTGGCCGCGGCGGTGACCGACGTCGTCACCCGGCACGAGAGTCTGCGCACCCTGATCGTGGAGGACGCGGACGGCACCCCGGAGCAGCGCATCCTGCCCCCGCACGAGGCGGTCCTCCCGTTCCCGGTGGTCGACGTGGCCGCGGACGCGGTCGACGCCGCGCTGCACGCGGCGGCGCGCGAGGGGTTCGCGCTGGACACCGAACTGCCGCTGCGGGCCACGGTGTTCCGGACCGCCGAGCAGGACCACCTGCTGGTGTTCGTGTTCCACCACATCGCCGCGGACGGGTCGTCGATGGCGCCGTTCCTGCGGGACCTGGTGTCGGCGTACACCGCCCGCCACCAGGGGAGCGCGCCGCAGTGGACGCCGCTGCCGGTGCAGTACAAGGACTACACGCTGTGGCAGCAGCAGCTGCTGGGCGACGAGGCCGACCCGGAGAGCATCGCCGCGTCCCAACTCGACTACTGGCGAGGGGAACTGGCCGGGGTGCCGCAGCCGGTGCAGTTGCCGCTGGACCGGCCCCGGCCGGCCGTCGCCGGCCATCGCGGCGGCCACGTCTCCTTCGAGCTGGACCCGGAGGTCGTCGCGGGCCTCGGAAAACTGGCCGCGGACCACGGCGCGACGGCGCCGATGGTGGCCCAGGCGGCCCTGGCGGTGCTGCTGCAGAAGCTCGGCGGCGGGCCGGACGTGACGATCGGCAGCCCGATCGAGGGGCGCACCGACGAGGCCCTGGCCGACCTGATCGGCTCCTTCATCAACACCTGGGTGCTGCGCGCCGACCTGTCGGGGAACCCGTCGTTCGGCGAGCTGCTGGAGCAGGTGCGGGACAAGTCCCTGGCCGCGTACGACAACCAGGACGTCCCGTTCGAGCGGCTGGTGGAGCTCCTCGACGTGGAGCGGTCCACCGCCTACCAGCCGCTGTTCCAGGTGATGCTGGCCTGGCAGTTCGTCTGGCCGCGGATCGAGCTGCCGGGTCTGCGCGCCACCCCGGTGCCGGCCGGCACCGGGACCGCGAAGTTCGACCTGTACGTCAACATCGTCCCGGACGCGTCCGGGCGGGCGCACGGCCGGCTGGAGTACGCGGCCGACCTGTTCGACCCGGCCACGGCCATGGCCATGGTGGACCGGTTCGTGCGCGTCCTGCGGCACGTGGTCGCCGACCCGGCCGTGGCCCTCGCCGACCTCGACGTGCTCGGCGAGGACGAGCGGAGCTGGCTGCTGCGCACGGCGAACGACACGGCCGAGCCGACCCTGGAGCCCGGCCTGGTGGAGACGGTGGCCCGGCACGCGCGGGCCACCCCGGACGCGCTCGCCGTCATCGGCGAGGGGGAGTCGCTGACCTACCGTGAACTGGACGCGCGAGCCGACCGGTTGGCGCACTGGCTGATCGGCCTCGGCGTGCGGCCGGAGTCGCTGGTCGCCGTCCGGCTGCCCCGGTCGGTGGATCTCGTGGTCGCGCTGCTGGCGGTGCTGAAGGCGGGCGCGGCCTACGTCCCGATCGACCCGGACCACCCGCGGGCCCGGATCGACCACATCCTCCGGGACTCCCGGCCGGCCCTCGTGCTGGACGCCGGCACGCTGGCCGGTGCCTCCGGTGCCTCCTCCCGTGCCTCCGATGCGTCGGCCGGTACCGACGATGCCGGGGAGCCGGCCCTGCCGGTCCGCGTCTCGCCGCAGAACACCGCGTACGTCATCTACACCTCCGGCTCGACCGGCAACCCGAAAGGCGTCGCGATCTCGCGCGGCGCGCTCGCGAACTTCCTTGCCACGATGGGCCGCAGGGTCCCGCTGACGGCCGCGGACCGCTGGCTCGCGGTGACCACCATCTCCTTCGACATCGCGGGACTGGAGCTGTACCTGCCGCTGGTCTCGGGAGCGGCGGTGGTGCTCGCGGGCAAGGACACCGTCTCCGACCCAGCGGCCGTCGTGGCGCTGATGCGCCGTCACCAGGTCAGTGCCGTTCAGGCGACGCCGTCCTTCTGGCGGATGCTGGTGACCCACGAGCCCGACGCGGCGCGGGGCGTGCGGGTGCTGGTCGGCGGCGAGGCGCTGCCGGCCCGGCTGGCCGCGACCCTGGCCGGCGCCGCGGGCGAGGTGTTCAACGTCTACGGCCCGACCGAGACCACCATCTGGTCGACGATGGCCGCCGTCGTGCCCGGCACGGGCGTGGCGATCGGGTCGCCGATCGGGAACACCCGGGTGTACGTGCTCGACGCGGCCTTGCGGCCGGTCCCGCGCGGGGTGAACGGCGACCTGTACATCGCCGGCGACGGGCTGGCCCGCGGCTACTTCGGCCGCCCGGAGCTGACCGCGGAGCGTTTCGTGGCCTGCCCGTTCGGCCCGGCCGATGGGCCCCTCCTGCCCGACAGCGGGCCGGGAGGGAGGATGTACCGCACCGGTGACCTGGTGCGCTGGAGCGGGGACGGCCGGCTGGAGTACGTCGGGCGTACCGACTTCCAGGTGAAGGTCCGGGGCTTCCGGATCGAGCTGGGCGAGGTCGAGCACGCGCTGGCCGGGCATCCCGGCGTGGCCCAGGCCGTGGTCGTGGTGCGCGAGGACCGGCAGGACGACAAGCGCCTGGTCGGCTACGTGGTGCCCGCGCCGTGCCCCGCGGCCGCGGCGACCGGCGTACCGGCCGAGGCCGGCGCGACCGGCGCACCGGCCGGCACCGATCCCGTGAGCGCGCTGCTCGCCGAGCTGCCCGGCCACCTGCGCGGGCGGCTGCCGGACTACATGGTGCCGTCCGCCTTCGTGCCGCTCGCGCGGGTCCCGCTGACCCCGAACGGGAAGGTGGACCAGCGGGCGTTGCCGGCACCGGACTACGCGCAGGCATCGGCCGGCCGGGCGCCGCGCGACCGGCGCGAGGAGGAGCTGTGCGCGCTCTTCGCCGAGGTGCTCGGCCTGGGCGACGTCGGCATCGACGACGACTACTTCGCCCTGGGCGGGGACAGCATCCGCTCCGTCCAGGTCGTCGCGCGCGCCAAGTCCCGCGGCATGGCGGTCAGCGTGCGGGAGATCTTCGAGTACCGCACCGTCGCCCGGATCGCCGGACTGCTGGCGGAGCGCGACGGCGAGCGGGACGCCGCGGCGCCGGCGCTGGCCGAACTGCCGGGCGGGGGTACCGGTCGGACCCCGCTGACCCCGGACGCGGCCCGGCTCCTCGCGCGGGGCGGTGACCTCGGCCGGCTGTCCCGGGCCGGCGTGCTGACCCTGCCCGACGGCATCGACCGCGCCGGGCTGCTGCGGGTGGTGCAGGGGCTGCTGGACCGGCACGACGTGCTGCGTGCGCGGCTGGACCGGGCCCGGCCCGGCCTGTGGATCGAGCCGCCCGGCGGCCTGGACGCCGGGCCGCTGCTGCGGCAGGCCGCCGGCGGCGACGCCGGAGTCGCGGCCGAACGGGAGGCGGCGGACGGCCGGTTGGACCCGGACGCGGGGGTCATGGCCCAGTTCGTGCGGTGCCCGTCCGGCACCGGTCCCGACCGGCTGCTGATCGTGCTGCACCAGCTGGTCGTGGACCGGGAATCCTGGCGGATACTCGTCGCGGACCTGGTGTCCGCCCTGCGGGCGGTCCGGGACGGGCGCGATCCGGAACCGGCCGCGCCGGGCACGTCGTTCCGCCGGTGGGCGCATGTCCTGGCCGACGAGGCGGTCGACCCTCGTCGGGTGGCCGAACTTCCCTTCTGGCAGGGCGTCCTGGACGGCGGCGAGCCGCAGCCGGGAGGGCGCGGGCCGGATCGGGCGCGGGCTTCCGGCGAAGCCGCCGGCACCGCGGACACGGTCCGGGTCCAGCTGCCGCCGGAGGTCACGGAGACGCTGCTGACCGCGGTGCCCGCGCTGTTCCGCACCGGCGCCTGCGACGCGCTGCTGGCCGGGCTCGCGCTGGCGCTGGCCCGCCGACACCGTGCGGGGAGGACCTCCGGCTTCTCGCCGCTGGTACGGATGGAAGGGCACGGCCGGGAGGAGCAGCTGGCCCCCGGCGCCGCCCTGTCGGGCACGGCCGGACCGCTTGCCGTGTCCTTCCCGGTGCGGCTTGAGCTGCCCGGGATCGACGTGGCGGACGCCTTCGCCGGCGGTCCGGCCGCCGGACGGGCGGTCAAGGCCATCAAGGAGCTGCTGCGGGCGATACCGGACCACGGCATCGGCTACGGCCTGCTCCGCCACCTCAACTCCGGGACGGCCGAGGTGCTGGCCGCGGCGCGTGTGCCGCGGATCGGCTTCCGCCATCTCGGCCGCACCTCCGGCGCGGACGTCCCCGCCGACCTGCTCGCCGCGGGCGGGACACCGGACCCGGCACACGCGGACCTGATCGCCCTGCCGGACCGGGACATGGCGGCGGCGTCGGACCTGGAGATCGAGGTGCACGCCGCAGCCACCCCCGCAGGGGACGTGCTGACCGCCTCCTTCGCCTTCGCCACCGGTGCGTTCGCCCGCGACGAGGTCGCCGAGCTGGCCGGGCTGTGGACCGAGGCGGTGACCGCCCTGGCCCGGCACGCCCGGACGCCCGGTGCCGGCGGGCTGACGCCGAGCGACGCCCCGCTGGTCGGCGTGCGCCAGGAGGAGATCGACACCTGGGAGGACCGGTTCGGCACGCTCGCGGAGATCTGGCCGGCGACCCCGGCGCAGTCCGGCATCCTGTTCCACACCCTGCTGGCCGGGACGTCGTTCGACGCCTACCACATGCAACTGGTGTTCCACCTCTCCGGCGAGGTCGACCCGGACCGGATGCGCCGGGCCGGGCAGGCACTGCTGGAGCGTTACGCCAACCTCCGCGCGGCGTTCGTCGACCGGGCGGACGGCGGCGTCGTGCAGGTGGTGACGGCCCGGCGGGTGGAGCTGCCCTGGCAGTACCTCGACCTCACCGGCGCGACCGGCGCGACCGGCGCGACCGGTGAGCCGGACGGGAGCGAGGCGTTCGAGCGGTTCCTGGCCCGGGACCGCGCCGCCCACTTCGACCTCGGCAGCCCCCCGCTGATGCGGATGGCCCTCGCCGTCCTGGAGCCCGGCCGGGCCGAACTCGTGGTGACCGCCCACCACGCGCTGTTCGACGGCTGGTCGATGCCGCTGCTGATGCGGGACCTGCTGCTGCTCTACGCGTCGCACGGCGACCCGGCCGGCCTGCCCGCCACGCGCGGCTACGGCGAGTTCCTGGCCTGGCGGGCCCGGCAGGACCAGGACGAGGCGGCCCGCGCGTGGGCGGCCGAACTCGACGGGATCGAGGAGCCGACCCTGCTCGCCCCGGGCTCGGAGAACGCGGACCCCGAGGGCGTCGCCCAGGTCGACGTCGCGCTCGCACCGGAGGAGGCGCGCCGGCTGGCCCGGCGTGCCGCCGAGCTCGGCGTGACCGTCAACAGCCTGGTCCAGGGCGCCTGGGGGCTGCTGCTCGGCCGGCTCACGGGCCGCCAGGACGTGGTGTTCGGCACCACCGTCTCCGGGCGCCCGCCCGCGGTGGCCGGCGTCGAGACGATGGTCGGGATGTTCATCAACACCGTGCCCGTACGCGTCGGGTACGCGCCCGGCGACTCCCTCGCCGACGTCCTCACCCGCGTGCAGGGCCGACAGGCCGCCCTGATGGAGCACCACCACCAGGGCCTCACGGAGATCCAGCAGTCCGTGGGCCTGCCGTCGCTCTTCGACACGCTGGTCGTCTTCGAGTCCTACCCCATCGACCAGGAGGGCCTCAGCGCCGCCGCCCGCGCCGCGGACGGGATCACCTTCACCGGCCTGCGCCCCTCCAACGGCACCCACTACCCGCTGGCCCTGATGGCGGCGGCCGACCCGCACCTCCAGTTCGTCCTCCAGTACGCGCCCGGGGTCTTCGCGCGGGACACGGTCGAGGTCTACGCGGACCGCTTCGCGCGGGTCCTGCGGCATCTGGCCGACACCCCCGACCTCAGGACCGCGGACGTCGACGTGCTGGAGCCGGCCGAACGCGCCCGGCTGCTCGGGGAGTTCAACGACACCGCGGCCCCGACGCCCGCCGTCGCCGTCCACGGTTCGGTCGAGGCGCAGGCGGAGCGCACCCCGGACGCGGTCGCCGTCGTCGCCGAGGGCGCGTCGCTGACGTACCGCGAGGTGAACGCCCGGGCTGACCGGTTGGCGTGCGCACTGGCCGGGCGCGGCGTGGGACCGGAGTCGGTGGTCGCGGTGGCGCTGCCGCGGTCGGCGGACCTCGTCGTCGGGCTGCTGGCGATCCTCAAGGCGGGCGCCGCCTACCTGCCGGTCGACCCGAGGTACCCCAGCCACCGGCTGGCGGCGATCTTTGGGGAGGCCCGCCCCGGCCTGGTCCTGACCGACACCGGGACGGTCCCGGTACTGCCGCCGCACGACGCCCCCGACCTCCTGCTGGACACACTCGACCTGTCCGAGGACGTTCCGCCCCTCGAACGCGCGGTGCACCCGGACCAGTTGGCGTACGTGATGTACACCTCCGGCTCCAGCGGCAAGCCCAAGGGCGTCGCCATCACCCACGCGAACGTGGTCAACGGCCTGCTCCGGCTGGCCCCCCGGGTGGGCATGGAGCAGGGCCGGCGGCTGCTCGCCGGCACGTCGGTCAACTTCGACGTCTCGGTGTTCGAGATCTTCACCACCCTCGCCCACGGCGGGATCGTCGAGCTGGTCAGGGACGTCCTGGTGCTCGGCGAGCGGGAGCGCTGGAGCGGTGGCGTCATCTCCACCGTGCCGTCCGCCTTCGCCGAACTCGTCGACGGCATCCGGGACCGGGTCGCCGTCGAGACGCTCGTCTTCGCCGGAGAGGCGCTGCCCTCCGCGCTCGTCGGCAAGGTCCGCGCGGCCTTCCCGGGAGTGCGCGTCGTCAACGCCTACGGGCAGAGCGAGTCCTTCTACGCCACCGCCTTCACCGTCGGCGAACCGGGCGGCGCCGCCGACACCGCCGCCGCGCCGCGGGGCCGGGCGGGCAGCGCGCCCGTCGGGACCCCGCTGGGCAACATGCGGGCCTATGTCCTCGGCCCCGGCCTGGACCTGCTGCCGCAGGGCGCGGTCGGCGAGTTGTACGTCGGCGGCAACATCGGCCGCGGCTACCGGGGACGGCCGGAGCTGACCGCCGAGCGCTTCGTCGCCGACCCGTTCGGGCCGCCGGGAGCGCGCGTCTACCGCACCGGTGACCTGGCCCGCTGGAACGACTCCGGACAACTGGAGTACGCGGGCCGCGGGGACGCGCAGGTCAAGGTGCGCGGCTTCCGGATCGAGCCCGCCGAGGTCGAGGCCGCGCTCGGCGCGCACCCCGCGGTCGCCCATGCGGCCGTCGTTGCCCGCCGGGCCGCCGGGGGGAGTAGCCAACTCGTCGGCTACGCGGTGCCGTCGGGGGAGTCGGGGGAGGTCGGCGCGGAGGAGGTCCGCCGGTTCGTCGCCGAGCGGCTGCCGGAGTTCATGGTGCCGTCCGCGGTGGTGCTGCTGGACCGGCTGCCGCTGATGCCCAACGGCAAGCTGGACCGGGCCGCGCTGCCCGAGCCGGAGTTCGCCGGCGCCCCCTACCGTGCGCCGCGCACCTCCCGCGAGGAGACCCTGGCCGCGCTGTTCGCCGAGGTGCTGGGCCTGGAACGGGTCGGCATCGACGACAGCTTCTTCGAGCTCGGCGGGCACTCGCTGCTCGCCACCCGCCTGATCAGCCGCGCACGCGCCGAGATGGGGACGGAGATACCCATCCGCAAGATCTTCGACCTGCCGACGGTGGCGGCGCTCGCCCCGTGGCTGGAGGAACCGGCTGCTCCCCGTCGACCCAAGCTGCGCAAGATGATCGTAGAGGAGTGAAGCAATGATTCCGCTGTCATACGCCCAACGGCGTTACTGGTTCCTGCACCAACTGGAGGGCGGGGAGACCTGGAACATGTCGGCGGCGTTCCGGCTGACCGGGTCACTGGACGAGGCCGCCCTCGACGCGGCGATCCGCGACGTGGTGGAGCGGCACGAGATCCTGCGCACGGTGTACGTGGCGGACGACGACGGTGAGCCGCACCAGCGGATCCTCCCGCCGGCGGACGCGTTGCGGCAGGTGCGGCTGCCGGTGACGGACGTGGCGCCGCAGGACGTGTCCGGCGCGGTCGACCGGGCCGTCGCGCACGGCTTCGACCTGGCGACCGAGATCCCCTTCCGGGCGAGCCTGCTGCGCTGCTCGCCGCGCGAGCACGTGCTGGTCATGATCATCCATCACATCGCCACGGACGGCAGCTCCGGCGCCCCGCTCGCGAGGGACCTGGCCGCCGCCTACACCGCGCGCCGGGACGGCGGGGCGCCGCAGTGGGAGCCGCTCCCCGTGCAGTACAAGGACTACACGCTCTGGCAGCGCGAGGTGCTCGGCGACGTCGCGGACCCGGACAGCCTCGCCGCGTCGCAGATCGAGTACTGGCGCGAGGAACTGGCCGGGATACCGCAGCCGTTGACGCTGCCGCTGGACCGTCCGCGGACCGACGAGGTGATCACGCACGGCGACGCGGTCCCCTTCGCGGTGCAGCCGGAGGTGACGGCCGGGCTGGAGAAGCTGGCCGCCGAGCGCGGCACCACCATGTCGATGGTCCTGCAGGCCGCCTTGGCGGTGCTGCTGTCCAAGCTCGGCGCCGGGGACGACGTGCCGATCGCCAGCCCGATCGCCGGACGCACCGACGAGGCGCTGGCCGACCTGATCGGGTGCTTCGTCAACAACCTGATGCTGCGGGTGAACCTCTCCGGCGACCCGTCCTTCGCCGACCTGCTCACCCAGGTGCGCAACAAGGCGCTGTCGGCCTACGAGCACCAGGACGTGCCCTTCGACGTGCTGGTCGAGTCGATCAACCCGGACCGCTCCGCCGCCTACCGGCCGCTGTTCCAGGTGATGTGCGGCTGGCAGAACTACGACCGGCCGACCTTCGAACTGCCCGGATTGCAGGTGGAGTTCCAGCAGGCCCTGACCGCCAAGACCATGGTCGACGTCTACTTCAGCATGGGCCTGGACGAGTCGGGAACGCTGCACGGCGACATCCAGTACGGCACCCGGCTGTTCGACCGGGACACCGTGGAGGACATGGCCGCCCGCTTCGAGCGGGTGCTGGAGCAGGTGGTCGCCGACCCGGGCGTGCGGGTCGGGAACGTCGACGTGCTGAGCCCGCAGGAGCGGCACCGGCTGCTGGTCGAGGTGAACGCCACCGCCGAACCGACCCTGGAACAGGGGCTGCTGGCGGCGGTGGACGAGCAGGTGCGAGCGGCGCCGGAGGCCCTGGCCGTGATCGGCGAGGACGAGTCGCTCAGCTACCGGGAGCTGGACACCCGGGCGAACCGGCTGGCGCACTGGCTGGTCGACCGCGGGGTGCGGCCGGAGTCGCTGGTCGCGGTGTGCCTGCCCCGGACGGTGAACCTCATGGTCGCGCTGCTGGCGGTGCTGAAGGCCGGCGGCGCCTACGTGCCCGTCGACCCGGACCACCCGCGCTCCCGGATCGACCATGTCCTGCGCCAGGCCGATCCGGTACTGGTGCTCGACGCGGCCACGCTGGACGGCGCGGACTGCTCGGGATGTCCGGGCACCGCACCCGAGGTGACGGTCCGTCCGGACACCACCCAGTACGTCATCTACACCTCGGGTTCGACCGGGACCCCGAAGGGGGTCGCGGTGCCGCGCGGCGCGGTGGCGAACTTCGTGGCCGCGACCCGGCGGCGGTTCCCGCTGTCGGTGGGGGAACGGATGCTGTTCAGCACCACCGTGTCCTTCGACATGGCGAACACCGAGCTCTACCTTCCCTTCGTGTGCGGCGCGACCATGGTGATGGCCAGGAAGGACACCGTCACCGACCCGTCGGCCGTGCTGGCGCTGATCCGCCGGCACGAGGTCTCCGCGGTGCAGGCCACGCCCGGGTTCTGGCAGATGCTGCTCACCTACGCGCCGGACGCTGCGAAGGGCCTGCGGATCATCACCGGCGCGGAGGCGGTGCCGGCCCGGCTGGCCGAGACGCTGGCCGAGCAGGCCGCCGAGGTGGGCAACTGGTACGGCCCGACCGAGACGACGACCTGGTCCACCATGGCGCCGGTGCGGACCGGGGCCGGGGTGGCGATCGGGACGCCGGTCGGCAACACCCAGGTGTACCTGCTCGACACGCGGATGCGCCCGGTGCCCCGCGGGGTCCAGGGCGAGCTGTACATCTCCGGCGCAGGGGTGGCCCGCGGCTACCAGGGCCGCCCGGACCTGACCGCGGAGCGTTTCGTGGCCTGCCCGTTCGGCCCGGCCGACGGCGGGCCGGGAGGGAGGATGTACCGCACCGGCGACCTGGCGCGGTGGAACCGGGACGGCCGGCTGGAGTACATCGCGCGTACCGACCACCAGGTCAAGGTCCGGGGGTTCCGGATCGAGCTGGGCGAGGTCGAGCACGTGCTGGCCGGGCATCCCGGCGTGGCCCAGGCGGTGGTCGTGGTGCGCGAGGACCAGGAGGGCGACAGGCGCGTCATGGGCTACGTGGTGCCCTCGGCGCAGGCCGAGGCATCCGGCGAACCGCTGGCGGACCAGCTGTCGGGGTACTTGCGGGAGCGCCTGCCGGACTACATGGTGCCCGCCGCGGTGATCCCGCTGGCGGAGATCCCGCTCACCCCGAACGGGAAGCTCGACCGGCAGGCCCTGCCGTCGGAGCACGCGCCGACCGAGGGCGGCGGCGAGCCGCGCGACGTCAACGAGGAGAAACTCTGCGCGCTGTTCCGCGAGTTGCTCGGCAGGGAGCGGGTCGGCATCCACGACGACTTCTTCGCGCTCGGCGGCCACTCGCTGATGGCCACCCGGCTCAGCGTCCGCCTCCGCAAGGACTTCGACGTCGACATCCCGCTGCGGACGATCATCAAGTTCCCCACGGTGGCCGAGCTGGCCTCGCTGGTGCTCATCGGCGGCATCCCGCTGGACAACGCCGACCCGTTCGCGGTCGTGCTGCCGCTGAACACCGACCCCGGCACCGGGAAGGAGCCGCTGTGGTTCTTCCACGGCGGAGGCGGCCTCGGCTGGGCGTACTTCAGCTTCGTCACGCACGTGCAGGACCGGCCGGCCTACGCCCTGCAGTCCCGCGGCTCCGACGGCGTGGACACGCTGGCGGGGTCGGTGGAGGAGATGGTCGACGACTACATCGAGGAGATGCTGAGGATCCAGCCCGAGGGGCCCTTCCACCTCATCGGCTGGTCCTACGGCGGCACGGTGGTCCAGGCCGTCGCGGCGGGCCTCGACCGGCGCGGCCACGAGGTCGCCCTCGCGGCCATCCTGGACTCCCAGCCGGGCGGGCACGGCTTCACCGAGATCCACGCCGGCAAGACCCTGGCGGACTACCGGGCCGAACTCGAGGTCTTCTTCGGGCAGTACATCGTCACCGACAACCAGCAGAACTTCCTGGACACCATGTCGAAGGTGCTGGCCAACAACACCCACCACATCATGGACTTCGAGTCCCCGGTCTACCGCGGCGACGTGCTGTTCTTCAGCGCGACCCTCAAGGACGAGCGGTACGGGCACCTGTGGCGGCCGTACGTCCTCGGTGACATCGAGGTGCACGACGTGCGCGCCATGCACCACGACATGAACATGCCCGCGCCGGTGGCCGAGGTCATGGAGGTCGTCAACCGCAAGCTCGCGGCGGGGTGACCGGACACCGGTCTCCCGGGGCCGTTCCACCGTGCCGTCGCAACGCCGTCGCACCGCGCCCTCGCAAGGAGCGGTGGCGGGGTGCCGTCGAAGAATGTCGCCGTCGAATGGATGATTGGGGTTGGTCGGGGTGAGCGAGCCCGGCAGGTCCGCGCGGGACCGGGATCGGACCGTGCTGCTGTGCGTGCCCTTCGCGGGGGCGGGACCGTCGTTCTTCCACCCGTGGCGGGAGCTGGCCGGCGACCGGTGGCGGGTGGTCCCGGTCGAACTGCCCGGCAGGGAGCGGCGGTTCCTGGAGACGCCGTACCGCAACGTGGTGGAGGCGGCGAAGAACTCGGTGGACGACATCGTCGCCGAACTCGGCGCCGGCGCCCGGACCGTGCTGTTCGGGCACAGCCTGGGTGCGGTCCTCGCCTACGAGCTGGTGCACCTGCTGGGCACGCGTGACGTGCGCGTCGAACGGTTGGTGGTCAGCGGCTCCCCGGGGCCGTGGACGCAGCGCGAGCGGCGGGCGACCGGCCTGCCGGACGAGGAGTTCCTGGCCCGGGTCGAGGAGTTCGCGGGGTTCCGGCACGAGGCCCTCGACCACCCGGAGATGCGCGAGCTGATCCTCCCGGTGCTGCAGGCCGACTGCGAGATGCACGAGAACTACGTGCCGAGCACCGACGACCCGGTCTCCGTGCCGATCTGCTCGCTGCGGGGCAGCTCGGACGGCCTGGTCAGCGCGGACCAGGGCCGCGAGTGGCGGCACGCGACCACGGGCGGGTTCGGCTACGCGGAGTTCCCGGGCGACCACATGTACCTCGTCGACCGCGCCCGGGAGGTGCTGGACCTGATCGAGGCGGAGTCGGCCGGCCCCCGGTAACGCCGTGTCAGCGGTGTGACAGGTGGGTGTCAGGCCCGGTTGGGAAGGTGGAGCCATGACAAGCGCGGCAAGGGCAGTGGTGGAGGCATGAGCAGTTCGGCGATCGCAGTCTCAGGGCTGCGGAAGGCATACGGGGACAAGGTCGTGCTGGACGGCATCGACTTCGAGGTCGCCCAGGGATCGGTCTTTTCCATGCTCGGCCCCAACGGGGCGGGCAAGACGACGACGGTGAACGTCATGGCGACCCTGCTGAAGGCGGACGCCGGGACGGTCGTCGTCGCCGGGCACGACGTGGCGACCGCGACCAAGAAGGTGCGCGCGTCCATCGGCGTGACCGGCCAGTTCGCGGCGGTGGACGAGCTGCTGACCGGCCGGGAGAACCTCCAGCTGATGGCGGACCTCAAGCGGGTGCGCTCCGGTCGTGACACCGTCACCCAGCTGCTGGAGCGGTTCGACCTGGTGGAGTCGGCGGACAAGGCGTCGTCGACCTACTCCGGCGGCATGCGCAGGAAGCTGGACCTGGCGATGACGCTGGTCGGGCGGCCGCAGATCATCTTCCTCGACGAGCCCACGACCGGGCTGGACCCGCGCAGCAGGCGCACGATGTGGGGGATCGTCCGGGAACTGGTGGCCGACGGCACGACCATCTTCCTCACCACCCAGTACCTCGACGAGGCGGACCACCTCTCCGACCGGATCGTGGTCCTCGACGACGGCCGGCTGGTCGCCCAGGGCACCCCCGAGGAGCTCAAGCGGCAGGTCCCCGGCACCCACGTCCGGCTCCGGTTCGGCGGTCTCGACGACCTCGACACGGCGGCGCGGGCCCTGGCCGGTTCCACCCGGGACGACCAGGAGCTGACCCTGCGGGTGCCCAGCGAGGGCGACTCGCGGTCGCTGCGGGCCCTGCTGGACACGCTCGACGAGCACATGATCAACGCCCTGGAGTTCTCGGTGCACACGCCGGACCTCGACGACGTCTTCCTCGCCCTGACCGGGCGCACCAGCGCAGAGGTGGTCGCACAGTGAACAGCGTCTCGACGGCGTTGGCCGACTCGGCGATCATGCTGCGCCGCAACCTCAAGCACACCCTGCGCAACCCGCTGGTGCTCTTCAACGCGGTGCTGTTCCCGATCGTGCTGATGCTCATGTTCGTCAAGGTGCTCGGCGGCGGCTTCAACGTCGGCGAGAGCTACATCGACTACGCGACGCCGGGCCTGCTGGTGATGGCCGTCAGCTACGGGCTGGGGTCCACCGCGACGGCCGTGAACGACGACATGACCAAGGGCATCATCAACCGCTTCAAGGCCATGGACGTCTCCCGCGGCGCGGTGCTGACCGGGCAGGTGGTCGTCACCACCGTGCGCTGCCTGGTGGCCGACGCGGCCATCATCGGCGTCGCCTTCGCGATGGGCTTCGACCCGGGCGCCAGCGCCCTCCAGTGGCTCGGCGTGGTCGGCCTGGTCCTGCTGCTCACCATCGCGACCAGCTGGCTCGCGGTCGCCATGGGACTGGCCGCCAAGACCGCGGAGTCGGCCGGCCTGGCCACGGTACCGCTGATCATGCTGCCCTTCCTGAGCAGCGCGTTCGTGCCCGCGGACACGATGGGGGCCGGGGTGCGGCAGTTCGCGCAGTACCAGCCCTTCACGCCGATCATCGAGACGCTGCGCGGGCTGCTGGCGGGCGACCCGAAGGCCCACGACACGCTGGCGGCCCTCGCCTGGTGCGTCGGGCTCGCCCTGGTCGGGTACGTGTGGGCGGTCTCCACGTTCAAGAAGCGAGCGTGACCTCGACCAGCTGACCCCAGCCGGTCCCCGCACCCTCCCGGGACGCCTCGGCGAACCGCGCGTCGCCGAGGCGGCGGCGCGCGGTCTGCTCGATCCGGGCGACGTCCGGGTGCGAGCGGTCCCGCAGTCCCCGCACCCCCGCGCTCGCCGCGAGCAGCCGGGCGGCCTGCTCGTGCTCGTCGCGGCGCAGCGCCAGGTCCGCCACCCCCACCAGTACCTGGGCGATCAGGGGCGCGTGTCCGGCCTCGGCCGCCGCCCCGCAGGCCGCCGCGCGGTGCTCCCGGGCCGTACCCAGGTCGTCGGCGAGGTAGCCGAGCAGGTCGTGCGTCACCGCCCGGATGCTGGCCTGGTCCGCCTCGTCGCCCAGCACGGCCATCGCGACTCCGACCTGCTTGTGCGCCTCCTGCGCGTCGCCACCCCAGCGGGCCAGTTCCGCCCGGGACAGGGCGAGTTCGGCCAGCGCGTCCGGCCAGGCCACCCGCTTCGCGCAGCGCTGCGCCTCGGCGAGGGCGGCGGCGCTGGCGTCCTCGTCGCCCAGCAGCCAGTACAGCTGCGCCTGCCGCGACCACACCCGGATGAGGTCCTCGGTGGCACCGACCTCGGTGAGCACCTCCACCGCCTGCTCGTAGTGCTCGCACGCCCCGGCGAACTCGCCGCGCACGGCGATCCGGTCGGCCAGCTCGCTCAGCGCGAACGAGATCCCGAACCGCTCGCCCAGCGCGCGGAACTCCGCGAGCGCCATCTCCAGGTACGCATCGGCGTCCCGCCCGCCCTGGCCCAGCATGATCCGCATCTTGCCCAGGTGCAGCCGGGCCAGCGCGCGCACCCACGGGTCCTCGTCGTCCAGCAGCGGCTCGAACGCGGGCAGGAACGCGTCGGGCGCCTGCAGCATGCGCTGCAGCGGGGCCACGAACCCCAGTTGCGGGTAGCGGCGCTCGCCGCGCGGGCCGCGCTGGATCAGCTCGTGCGCCTGGTGGATCCATTCCGCGGCCTGGTGCTCGTCACCGCGCCCGTCGCCCACGTACAGCACGACCAGCGCGTACACCGCGGCGCGCAGCTCGTCCGCGGCCGGACCCGGCGTCCTGGTCGCGGCGATGATCAGTTCGAGCCCCTCGGTGCGGTGCCCGCCGAGCCACCAGTACCAGCCGGCGCCCGCCGCGAGCCGCATCGCGGCCTGCGCCTCCCCGGCGGCCAGCGCCCCGCGCATCGCCGCGCTGATGTTGTCGTGGTCGGTCTCCAGCGTGGCGAGCCACTCCAACTGCTCGGCGCGGCGCAGGTGGGGCTCGGCGGTCTCGGCGAGTTCGGTGAAGCACGCCAGGTGCGCGGAACGGGCCAGGTCGGTCTCGCCCGCCTCGTCGAGGCGCTGCCCGGCGTACTCCCTGATCGTGCCGAGCATGCGGTAGCGCGGCGCGCTGTCGCCCTCGGCGAGCAGCAGCGACTTCTCGGTGAGCGCGGTGAGCAGTTCGAGTACCTGCTCGGCCGCGACCTCCTCGCCCGCGCAGACCCGCTCGGCCGCCTCCAGGCTCGCCCCGCCGGTGAACACCGAGAGCCTGCGCAGCACCACGCGCTCGGCGTCGGTGAGCAGTTGCCAGCTCCAGTCGACCACCGCGCGCAGCGTCTTGTGCCGGGGCAGCGCGGTCCGGCTGCCGCTGGTGAGCAGGCGGAACCGGTCGTCCAGCCGGTTGGCGAGCTGGTCGATGGACATGGTGCGCAGCCGGGCCGCGGCCAGCTCGATCGCCAGCGGCATCCCGTCCAGCGCCCGGCAGACGCGCACCATCGTCGACAGCGTCTGGGCGTCGACCGCCAGGTCCCGGCGCACCGCCCCGGCCCGGTCCCGCAGCAGCTGGACGGCCGGCGAGGACTCCATCTCGGCGCGGCCGGGATAGGCGTCCGGCAGGGCCAGCGGCTCGACCAGCCACAGCGCCTCCCCGGTGATGCCGAGCGGCTCCCGGCTGGTGGCCAGGATCCGCAGCCGCCGGCACTCCCCGAGCACCCGGTGGGCGAACACCGCCGCCGACTCGATGACGTGCTCGGTGTTGTCCAGGATCAGCAGCGCCTCCCGGTCCCGGATCGCGGTGATGAGACGGTCCGTCAGTTCCGTGCTCGGCGCCCCGCCGAGCAGGGCGTCCCGCAGGCCCAGCCCGGCCAGCGTCGCCTGCGCCACGTCGCCCTCGGCGCCGACGGCGGCCAGCTCCACCAGCCAGGCGCCGTCCGGCAGGTCGCCGAGCAGGGTGCGGGCGGTCTCCGTGGCCAGCCGCGTCTTGCCCGAACCGCCCGGCCCGATCACGGTGGTGAGCCGGTGCTCGGCGATGAGGTCGCGGACCGCGGCGACGTCGCGGCCCCGGCCGACGAACGTGGTCAGCTCCGCCCGCAGATTGGTCCTGCGGGTCTCCTCCCGCCGCCCCAACTCCCCGCGCAGCAGAGCGACATGCACCGCCGACAGCTCCGGTGAGGGGTCGGCGCCCAGCGCGTCCGCCAGGGCCTCCCGGGCCTGCTGGTAGACCAGCAGCGCCTCGCTGTCGCGGCCGGCCGCGGCCAGGGCGCGCATCAGCGCGGCGGCCGGCCGTTCCCGCAGCGGGTGCGCGGCCACCAGGTCGGTGAGCTCGGTGACCAGCTCGGCGCCGCGTCCGAGGGCGAGTTCGGCGTCGCACCACTCCTCGGTCGCTGTCAGCCGCAGCCCCTCCAGCCGGGCGACCGCGGCGTCGAACGCCGTACTGTCCTGGAGGCCGACGTCCTGCATGGCCGCGCCGCGCCACAGGTCGAGGGCCTCGCGCAGCAGCCGCACCCGCCGGGCGGCGTCCTCGGACTGCGCCTGGGCCGCGGCGACGAGGCGTTCGAACCGCACGGCGTCGACGGCGTCGGGCGCCACGGTCAGCCGGTAGCCGTCCGTCCGTCCCTCGACCGTCCCGTCCGGCAGGACCTTGCGCAGCCGCGAGACCAGGCGCTGCAGGGCGTTCGTCGCGTCGGCCGGCGGGTGCTCGCCCCAGATCCAGTGCACCAGGGTGGCCTTCGGGACGGCCTGTCCCGGCCGGAGCGCGAGGGCGATCAGCAGCGCGCGCAGCCGGGCACCCGGTACGTCGGCCGAACCGCCGTCGTCCGTGGAAGCCTGGAACGGCCCCAGCATCGCGATCTGCACCTGCTGATTTTGCCATGGCATTCGGCAGGCAACCACTTTCGTGCGTTCTGCGGGACATTGGGGTGGTATTCGGGTGCCGGGGGAGAGGGATCCGGTCCCGGGGCCCGTTTCACCTGCGCAGTTCGAGGGTGCAGCACTTCACGCTGCCGCCCGCCTTGAGGAGTTCGGTGAGATCGGCGCCGTGCGGGTGGTAGCCGCGCTCGCGCAACCGCGCCGCGAGGCCGGTGGCCTGCCGGGGCAGGACCACGTTGCGGCCGTCCGACAGCGCGTTGAGGCCGAAGACCGCGGCGTCCGCCTCCTCGGCGAGGATCGCGTCCGGGAACCGCTCGGCGAGCACCGCCCGGCTCGCGGCGGAGAACGCCGCCGGGTGGTACATGACCTCCCCGTCGCCGAGCACCGCCAGCGCCGTGTCGAGGTGGTAGAAGCGCGGGTCGACCAGGGTCAGGCTGATCACCGGCCGTCCGAAGAACGCGGCCACCTCGTCGTGCGCCCGCGGGTCGGAGCGGAAGCCGGTGCCGGCCAGGAACTCCCGGCCGGTGAACAGGAAGTCGCCCTCGCCCTCGTTGACGTACTCCGCCTGCCCGACCGCGGACCAGCCGCCGCGGCCGAACCACTCCAGGTAGGCGGCGGACTCGCCCTGGCGCTGTGCGTGCCGGAAGCGGGCGACGAGCGCCTTGCCGTCCACGACGATGGCGCCGTTCGCGGCGAAGACCATGTCGGGCAGTCCCGGTACCGGCTCGATCAGCCGTACGTCGTGGCCCAGGGCCGCGAAGGTGTCGGACAGCCCCTTCCACTGGGCGAGTCCGGTCTGCGGCGAGGTGGGGCGGTTCGGGTCCATCCACGGATTGATCGAGTACGTGACGTCGAAGTACGTGGGACGGCACATCAGGTATTGGCGCGGTGCGGCCTCCCGCTTTTCCCGCGCCGTCCGTTCCGGCTCCATGTGCGGCACTTCGGTTCCCTTCCGTCGGTGTGTGGTCGTGAATTCCCGAACAATTCCCGCGGGGTTCCGGACGGAAAAGGAACAGCGGTCCGGTAACGCGGGGGCGCGGCCGGGAACGGGCAGTTCGCACCGGCCCAGGACGCGGGCGGCGGCCGGCCGTTCGCCCGGTTCCGCTTCCGGCCGGCCGCGTGGCCGTCGCGAACGGACGTCGCAGGCAGCCGCGTTGCTGTCCCGTCGGCGGGACAAGGGTGCCCGGGGTGCGTCGCGTACCGCCGTCCCTTGCCCCGGGTTTCCCGGGGCATTTATGTTGGCAACGAGAGAATGCACCGACAGCCGCTCGGCGCGGCGTCACATGCGAATGGCGGCCCGCGTCCGGGTGGCCCCCACCCTGCCGGACCGCCGGGTCCCCGCGCTCCCTCTTCACTCCTGGAATCACCGGACACGTGTTTCCGCCGTGCGCGGGACGCGTCCCGCCGGCGGGACCGGAAAAGGGGGCCGGCGGCGGTACCGGGCCCGATCCGGAGCGGGCCGGCCCGGGCGGGAGCGCGGTCCCGCCCGGAACTCGCCCGTCCAACGCAGAGGTCCGGCTCAGAGGTTCAGCGCAGTGGTTCGGCGAAGAGCTCAGCGAAGAAGGAGAGGCTGGCAATGGAATCGTCGCGCGTCCACCCGCGAGGTGGACAGGACGAGGCGCCGCAGCAGCAGGCCGCGCCGTCGGGTGCGCCGGCCGCGCTCGTGACGGAGGTCTCGGCGCTGTGGGGGGAGTACCTCGACGGCCGTGCGGTCGGGCCGGACGACGACTTCTTCGAACTCGGCGGCAACTCGCTGATCGGGATCCGGATCATCGACCGGGTCTCCCAGGACTACGGCGTCGGGCTGTCCGTGCGCGACTTCTACCTGGCCGGGACCCCGACCCGGGTCGCCGAGCTGATCGAGCAGGGGAGGGCGCGGACGTGAGGTTGACGCCGGGCGCCGCACGCGACGTCGACCTCGACCGGGTCGACCTGTTCGACCTGGACCTCTACACGTCGGGCGACCCGCACCCGATCTGGGACGTGATGCGGGCGAAGGCCCCGCTGCACCACCAAGTCCTGCCGGACGGCCGGGAGTTCTGGTCGGTGACCCGCTACGACGACGTGTGCCGCGTTCTCGGCGAGCACCAGGAGTTCACGTCCGAGCGGGGCACCGTGGTCACCCACCTCGGTACGGACGACGTCGCGGCGGGGGCGCTGATGACCTCGACCGACCCGCCGCGGCACACCCAGGTCCGCCGGGCGATCAACTCCCGCCTCACCGCACGGGCGGTGGCGGTCTGGGAGGACCGGATCCGGCACGCGATCGTGCGCTTCCTCGAACCGGCTCTGGACGGCGGCACCTTCGACCTGGCCGAGCGGGCGCTGCGGCTGCCGGCGATCGTCACCGGCCCGCTGCTGGGGATACCGGAACGGGACTGGGACGAGCTCGTCCAGCTGACCGCGATGGTCACCGCCCCCTCGGACCCGCACTTCCAGCACGGCAGCGAGGCCGCGACGCTGGCCATCTCCCACCACGAACTGGTCACCTACGTCACCCAGTGGGTGAAACGCCGCCGGGCGGCCGGGGACGAGGACGGCAGCCTGCTCGACCACCTGATGAGCGTCCGCGCCGGAGACGCGCCGCTGACCGACGAGGAGATCGCGCTCGACGGCTACAGCATCCTGCTGGGTGCCAACGTGACGACCCCGCACACCGTCTCCGGCACGGTGCACGCGCTCGTGGAGCGGCCCGAGCAGTTCGAGAAGGCGCAGGCCGACCCGTCGCTGGTGCCGAACCTGGTCGAGGAAGGGCTGCGCTGGACCTCGGCCGCCTGCAACTTCATGCGGTACGCGGTCGCCGACGTGACGATCGGTGGCGGCACGATCCCGGCCCGCGGCGCGGTCGTCGCCTGGATCGGGTCGGCCAACCGCGACGCGGCGCGGTTCGCCGACCCGCACGTCTTCGACATCACGCGGGCCAACGCCAAGCGCCAGGTCGCCTTCGGGTACGGGCCGCACTTCTGCATCGGCGCCCCGCTGGCCCGGCTGACCCTGCGGATCTTCTTCGAGGAACTGCTCCAGCGGTTCGGCTCGATCGAGCTCGCCGGCGAACCGCAGCACCTGCGGTCGTACTTCATCGCCGGGATGACCCATCTGCCCCTCGTCGCCCAGAAACGAAAGACGCCATGACCTCCGGCTCCGCCACCACCGACACCTCACCGTGGTTCGTCCGGGAGCCGTCGGCCGACCACCCCGCCCGGATCTTCTGCTTCCCCTACGCCGGTTCGGGCGCCTCGGCGTTCAGCGCCTGGCCGGCCGTCATCGGCGACGCCGAGGTCTGCCCGGTGCAGTTCCCCGGCCGCGAGAACCGGCTCGCCCACCCGCACTACCGCAGCTACGAGAACCTCGCCGCGGAGCTGGCCGGCGCCCTGGCGCCGCGGCTGGACCGGCCGTTCGCGTTCTTCGCGCACTGCGCGGGCGCGCTGCCCGCGTTCGAGACCGTGCTCCGGCTCGCCGAACTCGGCCTGCCGGCACCGGAAGTCCTCTTCGTGTCGGGCCAGCCCGCCCCGCACGACGCCGCGCGCGACCGGATGCTCGGCATGACCGAGGAGGAGTTGCGCGCCGACCTGGAGTCGGTCGTCCGCGGCCGCGGGATCGAACCGCGGCCGGACATGGTCGAGTTGGGCATGGTCGTGCTGCTCCGCGACCTGGACGCCGCCCGCGCGTACCGGCGTACCGAGCCTGTCCGGGTGCGCTGCCCGATCGTGGTGCTGCACTGGCGCGACGACCCCGACGTCACCCTCGACCTGCTCGAAGGCTGGCGTGCGTACGCGGACTCCGTCGACGTCCAGGTGGTCGACGGCGGCCACCACGACTTCATGAACGCGCCCGACCGGCTGAGGACGCTGCTGGCCGGCTGGCGGTGACGGCGGTGAGAGCGGTGGGAGCGGGGCGGCCCGTCGAGGCCGCGGACCGAGGAGACCGGAAGGGGTTCGCATGAGTGGGGCAGCCACCGACGTGGCCGTCATCGGGATGGCCTGCCGCTTCCCCGGCGTGGGCGGCCCGGAGGAGTTCTGGCGCCTGCTGCTCGACGGCAGGTCGACCGTCGGCACGTTCCCCCTGTCCCGGCGGGCCGGCGCGCAGCCCGCCCCCCACCCGGACGCCGCGACCGTGGCCGCGGGGTCGTTCTTCGACGCCGTCGACGGCTTCGACGCGGAGTTCTTCGGCGCCGGCCCGGCCGAGGCGGCCGCCATGGACCCCGTGCAGCGGCTCGGGCTGGAGCTCGCCTGGGAGGCCGTCGAGGACGCGCGCGTCCCGGCGGCCGCGCTCGCCGGCCGCGCGATCGACGTCCTGGTCGGTGCCGCGCCCTCCGGCTACGACGTGCTGCGCCGGCTGTCGGGCAGCGACCGCGACGACCACTACGCCGCCCTCGGGTCGAGCGGCGCGCTGATCGCCAACCGGATCTCGCACCTGCTCGACGTCCGCGGCATGAGCCTGTGCGCGGACTCGGGCCAGTCCTCCTCCCTGGTGTCGCTCGCGCTGGCCTGCGACCGGATCCGCGGCGGCACGGTCGACATGGCGATCGTGGGCGGCGTGAACCTGATCGTCGACCCGGAGGCGGGGCTCGGCCTGGCCAACCTGGGCGCCCTCTCGCCCGACGGGCGCTGCTTCACCTTCGACGAGCGCGCCAGCGGGTTCGTCCGCGGCGAGGGCGGCGCGTTCGTGGTGCTGAAGCGGTCGGACCTCGCCGTCGCAGACGGCGACCACGTCTACGCGGTGGTGCGCGGCTGGAGTGTCGGCAGCGGCGGGGCGTCCGCGCGGATGCCCGACCCCAGCCCCGGCGCGCAGGCGGCGACCGTGCTGTCCGCGCTGGAGCGCTCCGGCGTCCCGTTCGACACGGTGGACTACGTCGAGGCGCACGGCACCGGCACCCGGGTCGGCGACCCGGCCGAGATCGCCGGCCTGCGCGAGGTGTTCCGGACGACCGGGCGCAGCCGCCCGCTGGCGATCGGCTCGGCGAAGACGAACGTCGGGCACCTCGAACCGGCCGCGGGGATCGTCGGCTTCGTGAAGGCGGCCCTGTGCGTGGAGCGGGCCCGGCTGGTCCCGCACCTGAACTTCCGGGCCGCGAACCCCGCCATCCCGGACTTCCCGCGGGACTTCGACGTCCCCCGGGCGCCGCGGCCCTGGCCGGACACATCCGGCCGGCCGCGGCGGGCGGGCGTCTCCGCGTTCGGCCTGGGCGGCACCAACGCCCATGTGGTCCTGGAGCAGGCACCTGACGCGCGGCCCGAACCCTCCTCCGCCGAGACGGAGTCGGCCCCCGCGGTCGCTTCCGGGGTGGTGCCGTGGGTGCTGTCGGCGCGCACGGAGCCGGCCCTGCGCGAGCAGGCCGCGCGGTTGCGTGACCGCCTGGCCGCGGACGCGTCGCTGACGGCGGCCGAGGTGGGATACGCGCTGGCCACCACGCGGTCGGCGTTCGCGCACCGGGCGGTGGTGCTCGGCAGCGGCCGGGACGACGCGCTGGCCGGTCTCGACGTGCTGGCGGCCGGCGGCGACGCGGCGCGGGTGGTCCGCGGGGCGGCCTCGGCGCCGACGGGTCCTGTGGTCTTCGTCTTCCCCGGCCAGGGATCCCAATGGGCGGGCATGGGACGGCGGTTGTACGCGGAGTCACCGGTCTTCGCGGAGGCGGTCGAGGCGTGCGCGCGGGCACTGGACCCATGGCTGGACTGGTCGCTGGTGGACGTGCTGACCGGCGCGGAGTCGGCCGCCTCCCTGGAGCACCGCGACGACGTGGTCCAGCCGGCGCTGTTCGCGATGATGGTGTCCCTGGCCCGGGTGTGGCGGTCGCTGGGCGTGGTCCCCGACGCGGTGGTGGGCCACTCGCAGGGCGAGATCGCCGCGGCCTGCGTGGCGGGCGCGCTCTCGCTGGAGGACGCGGCCCGGATCGTCGCCCTGCGCAGCAAGGTGCTGACCGATCTGGCCGGCCTGGGCGGGATGAACGCCGTCTCCGCGCCGCTGGACTGGGTCGAGGAACGCGTCGCGCGCTGGCCCGGGCGGCTCTCGGTGGCCGCGGTGAACGGGCCCGGCTCGGTGGTGATCTCCGGGGACCTCGAAGCGCTGGACGGGTTCGCCGCGATGGCGGCGGGCGACGGGGTGCGGGTGCGGCGGGTCAGGATCGCCTACGCGTCGCACTCCCACCAGGTCGAACGCATCCGTGACCGGGTGCTGGAGGCCGCCGCGGATGTGGTGCCCGCGAGGACGGCGGTGGCGTTCCACTCCACCGTCACCGGCGGGGTGCTCGACCCCCAACTGCTCGGCAGCTCGTACTGGTACGACAACCTCCGCTCCAAGGTGCGCTTCGGCGAGGTGGTGGAGCAGCTGATGCGCGCACCCGGCGGCGCGTTCGTGGAGGTCAGCCCGCACCCGGTGCTCGCGGTGGCGATGGAGGAGACCGCCGACACGCTGACCACCTCGCCGGTGCTCGTCGGCACCCTGCACAAGGACGACGGGAGCGCGGGCCGGATCCTGGCCTCGCTGGCCGAACTCCACGTGCGGGGCGTGCCGGTGGACTGGAAGGCGCCGTTCGCCGCGCACCGGCCGCCTCGGATCGGCCTGCCGACGTACGCGTTCCAGCGGCAGCCGTACTGGCTGGCCGCGCCCGACGACACGCACACGACGATCCCGGCCCCGGGCTCCTTCGCAGGCGGGGGAGGCAGCGCCGCGCACCGGCCCGCCGTGCCCAACGCTCTTGCGGCGGAGCTGAGTTCGGAACGGTCGGTCCTCGCGCTGGTGTGCGCCGAGACGGCGGCGGTGCTGAGCGCGACGGACGCGGACGCGGAGGACCTGACCGGCGACGACCTCGCGGCACGGGCCACCGAGACCTTCAAGGACCTGGGATTCGAGTCGTCGATGGCGGTGCGGCTGCGCAACCGGCTCACCGCGGCGGTGGGCGTGCGCCTCCCGGCCACCGTGGCCTTCACCCATCCCACGCCGCAGCGGCTCGGCCGCCACCTGTTCTCCCTCCTGGAACCGCCGGCGCCCGCCGCCGCCCCGGAGCCCGCGGAGGAGCCGCGTCCGGCCGGCCCAGCCGGCGGCGACGACGAGCTGTACGCACTGATCGACCGCGGTTACGTCTAGTTCCGGCCACGGCACTGGCCGCTCTTCTTTCGCACCGACCTTTGGGAGAGGCACTCGTGGAGGATGTCGACAAGCTCCGTTCCTACCTGCGACGCGCCGTCGGCGATGCGCGGGCGCTGCGCGAGCGGGTGCGCGAGCTGGAGGAGTCCGCCCGCGAGCCGATCGCGGTCGTGGGCGTGGGGTGCCGCTTCCCGGGTGGGGTGACGTCCCCCGAAGGGCTGTGGGGGGTGGTGTCCGGCGGGGTGGACGCGATGGGCGGCTTCCCGCTGGACCGCGGCTGGGACGTGGAGGCGGTGTACGACCCGGACCCGGAGGCGCGCGGGAAGACCTACACCCGCTCGGGCGGATTCCTGCCGGATCTCGCGGAGTTCGACGCCGCCTTCTTCGGGATCAGCCCGCGCGAGGCGCTGGCGATGGACCCGCAGCAGCGGTTGATGCTGGAGACGTCGTGGGAGGCGCTGGAGCGGGCGGGCATCGACCCGGCCGGGTTGCGGGGGTCGTCGACGGGGGTGTTCACCGGGATCTACGCGGTGGACTACGGCCCGCGGCTGGGCGGCGGTTCGGCCGCTGAGGTGGAGGGTTTCGCGATCGCGGGGACGTACACCAGCGTGGCCTCGGGCCGGGTGGCGTACGTCCTGGGGCTGGAAGGTCCCGCGGTGTCGGTGGACACCGCGTGCTCCTCGTCGCTGGTCGCCGTCCACCAGGCCGTGCGGTCCCTGCGTGCGGGAGAGACGAGCCTGGCGCTGGCCGGCGGGGTGGCGGCGCTGCCGACCCCGGGGATGTTCGTGGAGGTCGCCCGGCAGCGGGGCCTGTCGGCCGACGGGCGGTGCAAGTCGTTCGCGGAGGAGGCCGACGGAACCGGCTGGGGCGAGGGCGCGGGCGTGCTGGTGCTGGAGCGGCTGTCGGACGCCCGCCGCAACAACCGCCGGATCCTCGCGGTGATCCGCGGCTCGGCGATCAACCAGGACGGCGCGTCCAACGGGTTGACCGCGCCGAGCGAGCTCGCCCAGCAGCGGGTCATCCGGGCGGCGGTGGCCGACGCGGGGCTGCCGCTCGGCGCGGTGGACGCGGTGGAGGCCCACGGGACCGGCACGAAGCTGGGCGACCCGATCGAGGCGGAGGCGCTGCTGGCCACCTACGGGCAGGAGCGGGAGGGCGGCAGCCCGCTCTGGCTGGGCTCGTTGAAGTCGAACATCGGGCACACGCAGGCGGCCGCGGGCGTCGGCGGGGTGATCAAGATGATCATGGCGATGCGGCACGGGGTGCTGCCCAGGACGCTGCACGCCGCGCACCCCTCGACACATGTGGACTGGTCGTCGGGTGCGGTGGAGTTGCTGAACGAGGCGAGGCCCTGGCCGAGCAGCCCGGGACGACCGCGGCGGGCGGGCGTGTCGTCCTTCGGGGTCAGCGGGACGAACGCGCACCTCATCCTGGAGGAGGCGCCGGAGGAGGCGCCCGAGGACACCTCCGGCACCGAGCCCGGGTCCGAGCCCGAGGCAACTCCCGGGACCGCTTCCGAGTCCGTGGCTCCCGGGACCGGCCGGGTGACGGGCGGCGCCCCCGCCGCGGTGCCGTGGGTGCTGTCGGCCCGGTCCGCGGACGCGCTGCGCGCCCAGGTGCTGCGGCTGCGCGACAGCGTGGCGGCGGACCCGGACCTGCCGGTCGAGGGTGTCGGGCACGCGCTCGTGGCGACCCGCTCGCTGTTCGAGCACCGCCAGGTGGTGGTCGGCGCGGACCGCGAAGCGCTGCTCGCCGGGCTGACCGCCGTGGTCGAGGGGGACCGGAGCTTCGCCGGTGCCGTGGCCGGAGCGGCACGGCCGGTGGGCAGGACGGTGTTCGTCTTCCCCGGGCAGGGCGGCCAGTGGGTCGGCATGGGGCGGGAGTTGTGGGACACCTGCCCGGTGTTCGCCGAGCAGGTGCGGGCCTGCGCCGAGGCGCTGGAGCCGTGGACGGACTGGTCGTTGATCGACACCCTGTGCGGGGGGCCGGAGGCGGCCGACGTCGACCGGATCGAGGTCGTGCAGCCGCTGCTGTTCGCGGTGATGGTGTCGCTCGCCAGGGTGTGGCGCGCGCTGGGAGTGGAACCGGACGCGGTGATCGGCCACTCCCAGGGCGAGATCGCCGCGGCCTGCGCGGCCGGCGCCCTGAGCCTGGCGGACGGCGCCAAGATCGTGGCGCTGCGGTCCGCGATGCTGGCCACACTCACGCAGGACGGTGGCATGGCCGGGATCGTGCTCCCCGCCGACCGGGTACGGGAACTGCTCGCGCGGACCGGGTCCCGGGCGGTGATCGCGGCCGTCAACGGGCCGTACTCGACCACCGTCGCGGGCGAGGCCGAGGCCGTCCGGGAACTGGTCGCGGCCTGCGAGGCCGAGGGGGTCCGCGCCCGCTGGATCCCGGCCAGCGTGCCCGGGCACTCCCCGCTGATGGACCGCTTCGAGACCCGGCTGCTGGACGAGCTGGGCCGGATCACCCCGCTGCCGACCGCGGTGGAGTTCCACTCGACGGTGACCGGGGGGCGGATCGACACCGCGGAGCTGGACGCGGCCTACTGGTTCCGCAACATGCGCGAACCGGTCCGGTTCGAGGCGACGATGGAGGGGCTGCTCGCCGCGGACTACCGCGCGTTCGTCGAGGTCAGCCCGCATCCGCTGCTCATGGTGAACATCCAGCAGATGCTCGACACCGCCGCGGGCGCCGGCGGCGCCCCCGGTGTCGCGGTCGGTACGCTGCGCCGCGGCGACGGCGGGCTCGCCCGCCTGTACCGGTCCGCGGCCGAGGTCTTCGTGGCGGGCGTCGACGTGTCCTGGCGGGCGGCGTTCCCGGACCAGGGCGGCCCGTGGGTCGAGTTGCCGACCTATGCCTTCCAGCGGCAGCGCTACTGGCTGAACACGCCTCAGGAGGGCGGCGTCGCCGGCATGTCGGACCACCCGCTGCTGGACGTCGTGATCGACCTGCCCGACGACGGGGAGCACGGCGGCGTGGTGGCGGGCGGCCGGCTGTCGCTGGAGCGCCACCCGTGGCTCGCCGACCACGTGGTCCACGGCGCCGTCCTGGTGCCCGCGGCCGTGCTGATGGAGATGGCGGCATGGGCGGCGCACCGTACCGGGGGCGACGTCGTCGACGAACTCACCCTGGAGACACCGCTGGTGCTGTCCCGGCAGGCCGCTCGCGAGATCCGCGTCATGGTCGACGGCAAGCGCGGGCTCAGCGTGCACTCGCGGGCCGAGGGCGAGGACGGCTGGACGCGGAACGCCGTGGGAGCCGTCGGTTCCGACACCTCCACCCGGGGAGCCCGCGCGGAGGACTGGCTCGTCTCGTGGCCCCCACCGGGCGCGGACGAGGTGCCGTTCGAGGACGTGTACGCCGGGTCGGCCGCCCTCGGCTTCGCGTACGGGCCCGCCTTCCGCGGCCTGAAGCGGGTGTGGCGCCACGACGGTGCCGCGTTCGCGGAGGTGGAGCTGCCGGCTCCCGGCGGCACGGCCCAGGGCCGCTTCCTGCTCCACCCGGCGCTGCTGCAGGCCGCGTTGCTCCCGGCCGGCCTCGGCGGGAGCAACGACGAAGCCCGGCCGGGCGCCGGGCTGCCCTTCCGCTGCACGCGGCTCCGGGTCGACTCCGTGGCAGGGGCCGGGACGAGCGGGTCGACGGGGCCGGGCGTGCTGCGCGTGCGGCTGGCTCCCGCGGGGGAGGACGCGCTGTCCGTGACCCTCGCCGACGGGAACGGCGCGCCCGTCGGTGGGGTCGCCGCCCTGAGCCTGCGGTCCGCGGACGCCGGGCAGCTCGCCGCCCTCGGCTTCGACCACCAGGACGCGCTGTTCCAGGTGGACCAGGTGCCCGTCCCGGTCCGGCCCGAGGACCCCGCGGGCCCGTACGCGCTGCTGGGCGCCGCCGACGCCACCGCGTTCCTGGCGCGGGGCCGGACGATCCACGCCGGCCTCGGCGAACTCGCCGCCGCCGAGGGGCCGATCCCCCCGCTCGTCGTCGCCGGTGTGGACCGGGACGGCGCGGGCGCCGGTGACACGCCTGCCGCCGTCGAGCGGACCGTGCACCGCGTGCTGCGGTGGACACGGGACTGGCTCTCCGACGACCGGTTCTCCGGCGCGCGCCTCGTCGTCGTGACCCGCGGGGCGGTCCAGGACGCGCGGTCCCCCGGCGCGGATCCCGTGGCGGCGGCGGTCTGGGGGTTCGTCCGGACCGTGCAGACCGAGAACCCGGGCCGGTTCACGCTCGTGGACACCGACGACCGGCCCGCCTCCCGCGCCCGCCTCCTCCCGGCGGTGCTGACCGGCGAGCCCCAACTGACGCTCCGGGACGGCGTCGTGACCGTTCCCCGGCTGGCCCGCGTCCGGCGCGCACCGGCCCTCTCCGGTCGTCCGTTCGGCGGCGCGGAAGCCGCTCCCGGGTCCGGGGCCTTCTCCGGCACGGTCCTGATCACCGGCGGCGTCAGCGGCCTGGGGGCCCTGCTCGCCCGGCACCTCGTGGCGCGGCACGGGGTCGACCGGCTGCTGCTGACCAGCAGGCGGGGACCCGCCGCCCCGGCAGCCACAGGACTGCGCGAGGAGCTGAGCGCCGCGGGAGCCCATGTCGACGTGGTCGCCTGCGATGTGACGGACCGCGCGTCCGTCGCCGCGCTGATCGCCTCGGTACCCCAGGCCCACCCGCTGACGGCGGTGATCCACTGCGCGGCGGTGCTGGACGACGGGATCGTCGGGGCGCTGACCGAGGAGCGCGTCGACGCGGTGCTGGCGCCGAAGGTGCGCGGCGCCTGGTACCTGCACGAGCTGACCAGGGGGCTGGACCTCTCCGCCTTCGTGCTGTTCTCCTCGGTCACGAGCGTGCTCGGGATGGCGGGGCAGGCCAACTACGCGGCGGCCAACGCGTTCCTCAACGGGCTGGCGGCGGCCCGCCGCGCCGAGGGGCTGCCGGCCACCGCGCTGTGCTGGGGCCTGTGGGCCGAACGGACCGAGATGGGCGCCGCCTTGGCGGACATGGACGTCGTGCGCCTGCGGCGGCAGGGCCTGCAGCCGATGGCGTCGAACGAGGGGCTGGCGCTCTTCGACGCCGTGCTCGCGCGGGACGAGCCGGTGCTGGTGCCCGCGCGCCTGCACCTCGCGGCGCCCGGTGCGCCGCAGGCCGGCCCGGCCCCCTCACCGCTGCTGCGCGGGCTGATCGGGGCGCCCGGCGGTCCGGGCGGTTCCGGCGGCTCCACCGGTCCCGCCGGCTCCACCCGCCTCTCGGGAACCTCCGCCCTCTCGGGACCGGACCGCCCGGAGCCCGTCGAGGACGCACTCGTCCAGCAGGTCAGGTCGCTGCCCGCGGCCGACGCCGAGGCGCTGCTGCTGGACGCCGTCCGGACCCAGACGGCGCTCGTCCTGGGCCACGCCGACACCGGCCGGCTCGGTCCCGACGTGGCCTTCCGGGACCTGGGGATCGACTCCCTCACGGCGCTGGAACTGCGGAACAGGCTGGCGGCGGTGACCGGCCTGACCCTGCCCGCCACCCTCGCCTTCGACTTCCCGAACGCGGGCAGCCTCGCCCGGTCCCTGACCGCCCGGATGCACCCCGGGGCCGACACCGGCCCACGGTCCGCGGCCGACCTGCTGGCGAAGGAGATCGAAGCCCTGGGCGCCCGGCTGGAGGGCGCGTTCGCCGATCTCGCGGCGGACGACAGGTCCACCGTCTCCGCACTGCTCGGCGCGTTGCAGGGCCGGGTCCGCTCGATGGGGGGCGAGGGCTCACCGGACGGCATCGTCGACCGGATCGGTTCGGCATCAGCCGGCGAGCTTCTCTCGCTGCTGGACAAAGAGCTCGGCTAGGGGAGAGCGATGACACAGGACAACGACGCCGAACTTCTCGACTACCTCCGGCGGACGTCGATCGAGCTGATCGAGACACGGCAGCGGCTGCAGGACCTGACGGAGGCCGCGGCCGAGCCGATCGCGGTCGTGGGCGCCGCCTGCCGGTTCCCGGGCGGGGTGGCCACCCCGGAGGCGCTGTGGGACCTGGTGGCGGCCGGCGGCGACGCGGTGTCGGACTTCCCGGACGACCGCAACTGGGACCTGGAGGCCCTGTACGACCCGGACCCGGACCACCCCAACACCTGCTCCTCCCGCTCCGGGGGATTCCTGTACGACGCGGGCGACTTCGACGCGGAGTTCTTCGGGATCAACCCGCGCGAGGCGCTCGCCGCGGACCCGCAGCAGCGGTTGCTGCTGGAGACCTCGTGGGAGTCCCTGGAGCGGGCCGGCATCGACCCGCAGACCCTGCGCGGCAGCAGCACCGGCGTCTTCGCGGGGATGGCGTACTTCGGCTACGGCAACCACCTCTTCACCCCCGAGGCCATCGCCGGCTACGGGCAGACCGGCGCCCTGCTGAGCATGGGCTCCGGGCGGGTGTCCTACGCGCTGGGCCTGGAGGGCCCGGCGGTGTCGACCGACACCGCGTGCTCGTCGTCGCTGGTGGCGGTGCACCAGGCGGTGCAGTCCCTGCGACAGGGCGAGTGCACGCTGGCGCTGGCCGGCGGCGCCACCGTCATGGCGACCTCTCAGGTGCTGCGGGAGATGTCGCGGCAGCGGGGCCTGGCGGAGGACGGCCGGTGCAAGGCGTTCGCCGAGGCGGCCGACGGCACCGGGTTCTCCGAGGGCGCCGGGGTCCTGGTGCTGGAGCGGCTGTCGGACGCGCGCCGCAACGGGCGCCGGATCTGGGCGGTGATCCGCGGGTCGGCGATCAACCAGGACGGCGCGTCCAACGGGCAGACCGCGCCGAACGGTCCCGCGCAGCAACGGGTGATCCTCGCGGCGCTGGCCAACGCCCGGCTGCAGGCCGGCGAGGTGGACGCGGTGGAGGGCCACGGCACCGGCACCACGCTGGGCGATCCGATCGAGGCCCAGGCGGTGCTGGCCACCTACGGCCAGCGGCGGGACACCGAACGGCCCTTGTGGCTCGGCTCGTTGAAGTCTAACATCGGCCACGCGCAGGCGGCCGCGGGCGTCGGCGGGATGATCAAGATGATCATGGCGATGCGGCACGGGGTGCTGCCCAGGACGCTGCACGTGGACCGCCCGTCGACGCATGTGGACTGGGCGGCCGGGGCGGTGGAGCTGCTGACCGAGGCCAGGCCGTGGCCGAGCGCCCCGGGACGGCCCCGGCGCGCGGGCGTGTCCGCCTTCGGCGCCAGCGGCACCAACGCGCACCTGATCCTGGAGCAGGCACCCGACGACGGGCCCGCGCCGGGCGCGGAGCAGGCGGCCGGAGCCGAAGCGGCGCCCGAGGACGGGGCGGCGCCCCGAGGTGGAGCGACGGTCGAAGAGGGCGCGGCCCGGCGGGTGTTCGGCGGCGCCGGGGCGCCGGTCCCGTGGGTCGTGTCGGCCCGGTCGGAGAGCGCGCTGCGGGCGCAGGCGGAGAAGCTGCGCGCCTTCGCCGCCGCCGAAACGGACCCGGATCCCACCGACGTCGGCTGGTCGCTGGTGTCGAGCCGGACCCGGTTCGATCACCGTGCGGTGGTGCTGGGCCGTGACCGGGACGAACTGCTGGGCGGCCTCGCCTCGTTGAGCGACGGCGGGGAGGCCGCGGGCGTCGTGCGCGGGACGGCCGCCGCGCTGGGCGGCGCCGTCCACCTGTTCCCGGGGCAGGGCACGCGGTGGGCGGGCCAGGCACGGCAGTTGTACGACGCCTTTCCGGTCTTCGCGGACAGCCTCGACGGGACCTGCGCGCGCTTCGACGCGCATCTCCCCTTCGCCCTGAGGCCGTTGCTGCTCTCCGACGCGCCCGAGGAGGCCGGGTCCGGCCGGACGGACATCGCGCAGCCGGCGTTGTTCGCCCTCCAGGTCGCGCGGTACCGGCTCCTCATGACGCTCTGCCGGCAGCCGAACCGGCTGATCGGCCACTCCGTCGGCGAGATCGCCGCCGCCCACGTGTCCGGAGCGCTGGACCTGGACAGCGCGACCCGCCTCGTGGCCGCGCGCGGGCGGCTCATGCAGACGGTCGGCGCGCAGGGCGGGATGCTCGCGGTCCGCGCCTCGGAGGAGGCGGTGACCGCCCTGCTCGGCGGGTACGACGGCATCGGTGTCGGCGCCGTCAACGGCCCGGAGTCGGTGGTGGTCTCGGGCCTGCGCGAGGAACTCCTGGCCCTGCGCGACCGGTTCGTCGCGGCCGGCACCTCGGCGAAGCTGCTCGACGTCGGCCACGCGTTCCACTCGCCGCTGATGGAACCGATCCTGGACGACTTCGCGGCGGCGATCGGCACGCTGTCAGGAGGCGAGCCGGCCGTCCCCGTCGTCTCCTCGCGCACCGGGCGCCCGGTCACCCGCGAGGAGCTGACCTCCACCGACCACTGGGTGCGCCACGTGCGCGAACCGGTCCGCTTCGCCGCCGCGGTCGCGCACGCGCGTGCGGCCGGCGGCAGCCTCTTCCTCGACGTGGGCCCGGGATCGACACTGGCCCCGATCGTCAAGGACGGCTTCGCCGCCCAGGGGGCCGACGACGCCGTGGTGGTCTCCACCGCGCGCCGTGACCGCGGCGCGGCGGAGGCGCTGGTCGGTGCCCTCGCCCAACTGCACGTCAGGGGCGAGGACGTGGACTGGGCGGCCCTGTTCGGGGCGCGCCCGCAGGTGGACCTCCCGACGTACGCGTTCCAGCGGCAGCGGTACTGGCTGGACTTCGTGTCCGGCGCGGGGGCGGCGGACGTCGGCTCCGCGGGGCTGTCCTCCGCCGGGCACCCGCTGCTGGGTGCGGTGGTGGACCATCCGGGCACCGACGAGGTGGTGTTCACCGGACTGTGGTCCCTGCGGACCCACGGCTGGCTGGCCGGCCACGCCGTCTTCGGCGCGGTCGTGGTCCCCGCGACGGCCTACCTCGACCTGGCGCTCACGGTGGGCGACCTGCTCGGCTGCGCGGCGGTGGAGGACCTCTCCCTGGAGGTCCCGCTGGTCCTGCCCCGCTCGGGCGACATGCGGGTGCGGGTCGTCGCCGGAGCGGCGGACGGCACGGGGCGCCGCTCCCTGATCGTGTACGCGCGTCCCGGCGCCGACACCCGGACCGCGGGCGGATGGACCCGGCACGCGACGGGAAACCTGGCACCGGCAGCGCCGCCGTCCGCCGCCCCGCACGGCGATGACGCGGCCTCGCTCGCCGTGTGGCCGCCGGCCGGAGCGACCCGGGTCGACGTCGACGGCCTCTACGACGCCTTCGCCGCCGCGGGCTTCCGCTACGGGCCGGCCTTCCGCGGGCTGCGCGAGGTCTGGCGGCGCGGTGACGACCTCTTCGCGCTGGCCACGCTGCCGGCGGAGGGCGAGGGGTCCGGCGAAGGGCCGTCCGGCGGCGGATCGGCCGGGGCCGGGGCCGGGTTTACCCTGCACCCGGCGCTGTTCGACGCGGCGCTGCACGCGGTGGTGGGCGGCGGGCTGGTCGAGCTGGCGGGCGGCCAGGGGTGGATGCCCTTCTCGTGGTCGGGGGTGGAACAGGCCGGCGCCTGCGGCGGGACCGTGCGGGTCCGGATCACGCCGGCCGGCGAGGGCGTGGTGGCCGTGGCGGTCGCCGACGAGCACGGCGCCCCGCTCGCCCGCGTCGAGGCGCTGACCTTCCGCCCGGCGAGTGCCGAACAACTGCGCGCGGCGCAAGGCGGGCCCGAGGACTCGCTGTTCGCGCTGGAGTGGCGGCCGGTCCGGCCGGGCCGGCGGGGAACCCACCGCGGGCCGTGGGCGGTCGTCGGCACCGGGACCGGCCTGGCCGGCCGGCTCCGCGCGGCCCACGGCGGAAGCACCGGACCGCGGCTGCACCCGTCCCTGGACGGCGTCCTGTCGGACGAGGTGCCCGAGCACGTCGTGGTCTGCCTGGACGACTTCGCCACCGGGGGCACCGATCTGCTCGCCTCGGTGGCAGGCGCGGACGCGCGGGCGCTCGGCTGGGTGCAGCGCTTCCTCGCCGAGGAACCGCTCGCCCGCGCCACGCTGGTGCTCCTGACCCGGCGGGCCTTCGGCACCGGGGGGAAGGAGAGTGTCGAGAGCCTGCCCGGCGCGTCCGTGTGGGGCCTGGTCCGCTCCGCCCAGACGGAGCACCCCGGCAGGTTCCGGCTGGTGGACGTCGACGGGGAGGAGGCGTCGTGGGCGGCCCTCCCCGACGCGCTCGCCCTCGACGAGGACCAACTGGCCGTGCGCGGGGGCGCGTTCCTCGTCCCGCGGATGGCACCGGCCCCGGCCGCGGACGGCCTGACGGAGCCGCCGGCGACCGGCGCCCACCGGCTGGGCATTCCGCGCAAGGGCACGCTGGAGAACCTGGAATGGATTCCCTGCCCCGAGGTGGAGGCCCCGCTGGAGAGCGGGCAGGTGCGGGTCGCCGTCCGCGCCGCCGGGCTCAACTTCCGTGACGTCACCATCGCGCTGGGGCTGGTGGCGCGGACGGCCATCGACGCCGGGCTCGGCAGCGAGGGCGCCGGCACCGTGCTGGAAGTGGCCGGTGACGTCACGGAGTTCGCCGCGGGGGACCGGGTGACGGGCGTCTTCTCCGGCGCCTTCGGCCGCGTGGCGGTGGCCGACCACCGGATGCTCATGCCGGTGCCCGACGGGTGGAACTACGCCGAGGCGGCGTCCGTGCCGGGCACCTTCCTGACCGCGTACTACGCGCTCTTCCACGTGACGCGCCTCAGGAAGGGCCAGCGGATCCTCATCCACGCCGCGGCGGGCGGGGTGGGCATGGCCGCCGTCCGGCTGGCGCAGCACGTCGGCGCCGAGGTCTACGCGACCGCGAGCCCGGCCAAGTGGCCCACGCTGCGCGGGCTGGGACTGGACGACGACCACCTGGCGTCCTCGCGGGACCTGGAGTTCGCGGACCGGTTCCTCGGCGCCACCGGCGGCCGCGGGGTGGACGTCGTGCTCAACTCCCTCGCGCACCGCTTCGTCGACGCCTCGCTGACCCTGCTCCCGCGGGGCGGGGACTTCGTCGAGATGGGGAAGACGGACATCCGCGACCCCGCGCGGGTGGCCGCCGACCACCCCGGCGTGGACTACCGGGCGTTCGACCTCTACGACGCGGGCCCGGACGCCATCCACGCGATGTTCCGGACCGTGATGGAGCTGTTCGCCGAGGGGCGGGTGCGGCGGAACCCGATCTCGGTCCGCCACATCCGCGACGCGCGCAAGGCGTTCCGCGAGATGAGCCAGGGCCGCCACGTCGGGAAGATCGTCCTGGAGATGGACGGCGGCCTCGGCGGCGGCACCGTGCTGGTCACCGGCGGGACCGGCGGGGTGGGCTCGCTGGTGGCACGCCATCTGGTCGCCCGGCACGGCGTGCGGAGCCTGGTGCTGGCCGGCCGCCGCGGACCGGCCGCGGCCGGGGTCGGCGAGCTGGTCGCGGACCTGGAGCGGGCCGGGGCCCGGGTCAGGGTGGCGGCCTGCGACGTCGCGGACCGGGCGGCGGTGGCCGGCCTGCTCGCGGACCTGCCGCCGGAGTACCCGCTGACGGCGGTCCTGCACGCGGCCGGCACGCTGGCCGACGGCACCGTCGAGTCGCTGACCGCGGAGAGCCTCGACCAGGTGCTGCGGGCCAAGGTCGGCGGCGCGGTCAACCTGCACGAGCTGACCCGGGACCACACCCTGTCGGCGTTCGTCCTGTTCTCCGCGCTGGCGGGCCAGCTCGGCACCGGGGGACAGGCGAACTACGCCGCGGCGAACGGCTTCCTGGACGGTCTGGCGGCGCGGCGCCGGGCGTCCGGGCTGGTCGGCACGTCCCTGTGCTGGGGCTGGTGGGAGCAGCGCAGCGGCATGACCGGGCACCTCGACGACGCGGACCTCGCGCGGGTCCGGCGGCTGGGCGTCGCCGAGATGCCGACGGCCGAAGCGCTCGCCCTGTTCGACACGGCGCGGGCGATCGGCGACCCGGTGCTCATCCCGGCCCGGCTGGACCTCGCCGCGCTCGGCGGCCGGACCGCCGGCGAGGTGCCGCTGCTCCTGCGCGGCCTCGTCGAGAACGGCCGTCCCCCGCGCGAGCGGACGGGCGGGACCGGGAACGGCGGCCCGCTCGGCCTGCCCGCCACGCTGGGCGCCCTGCCGGCGGCCGCGGCCGAGGAGGCGGTGCTGGACTGGGTCCGCGACCAGGTCGCCGTCGTGCTCGGGCACCCGTCCCGGGCGGCCGTCGACACCGACCAGGCGTTCACCCAGCTCGGGTTCGACTCGCTCACGTCCGTCGAACTCTGCAACCGGCTGGCGTCCTCGACCGGACTGCGCCTGCCGTCGACCCTCGTCTTCAGCTACCCCACGCCGGGCGAGCTGGGCCGGCACCTGTACGGCCTGCTGCGCCCGGAGCCGGCGGAGGGGCCCGCGGGCGGCGGCGCCGCCGAGGACGCGGAGATCCGCGAACTGCTGCGAACCGTACCGATCGACCGCCTGCGCAGCGCGGGCATCCTCGCGGCGGTGCTGGCGTGCGCCGACCTGCCGCAGCCGGACGGCGACGGCGCGCAGGCGCCGGCGGCGGACGCCGAAGCGGACGAACTGGCCGCCATGGACCTGGAAGCGCTCGTCGACCTGGCGCTGGATGAGAGGGGCAAGTGACATGAACAACCTCGCGGAGGGCGCGGCAGGGGGCGGCGAACGGGTCGAGCGGGCGCTGCGGATGCTGCTGGAGGAGCGCGACCGCCTCCGGCAGGAGAACGACGCCCTGAAGGCCGGCCGGGTCGAGCCGATCGCCGTGGTGGCCATGGCCTGCCGCTACCCGGGCGGGGTCACCTCGCCCGAGGAGCTGTGGGACGTGGTCCGCGACGGCCGGGACGTGGTGGACGACTTCCCGGCGGACCGCGGCTGGCGGGACGTGTTCGACCCGGACCCGGACGCGGCCGGCCGCTCCTCGGTGCGGCACGGCGGGTTCCTGGCGGACGTCGCCGGGTTCGACGCGGAGTTCTTCGGCATCAGCCCGCGGGAGGCGCTGGCGGTCGACCCCCAGCACCGCCTGCTGCTGGAGACCTCCTGGGAGGTCTTCGAGCGGGCCGGCATCGTGCCTGCCGACGTCCGCGGGTCCGAGGTCGGTGTCTTCACCGGCGTGGCCTCCTCCGAGTACGGCCTGCGTTTCCTGGAGGGCGACCAGGGCGAGCTGGAGGGCTATCTGCTGCACGGCAGCGCGCTGAGCGTCGCCTCCGGCCGTGTTGCCTACGAGCTGGGGCTGACCGGGCCGGCGCTGTCCGTGGACACGGCGTGCTCGTCGTCGCTGGTGGCCCTGCACCTGGCGGCGCAGTCGCTGCGCGCGGGGGAGTGCTCGCTCGCTCTGGCGGGCGGGGTGTCGGTGATGGCGACGCCCGCGATCTTCGTGGAGTTCTCCCGGCAGCGCGGCCTGTCGCCCGACGGCCGGTGCAAGTCCTTCGCGGACGGCGCCGACGGGACCGGCTGGGCCGAGGGGGTGGGGGTGCTGCTGCTGGAGCGGCTGTCCGACGCCCGACGCAACGGCCACCCGGTGCTGGCCGTCGTCCGCGGTTCTGCCGTCAACCAGGACGGCGCCAGCAACGGGTTGACCGCTCCCAACGGCCGCGCCCAGGAGAAGGTGATCCGGCGGGCCCTGACGAGTGCCGGGGTCTCGCCCGCAGAGGTGGACCTGGTCGAGGCGCACGGCACCGGGACGGTGCTGGGCGACCCGATCGAGGCGGGTGCCCTGCTGGCGACCTACGGCCGGGAGCGGGCCGAGGGCAGGCCGCTCTGGCTCGGCTCCCTGAAGTCGAACATGGGCCACGCGCAGGCCGCTGCCGGCGTGGCCGGGGTGATCAAGGCGGTGATGGCCCTCCGGCACGGGTTCCTGCCGAAGACCCTGCACGTGCGGGAGCCCTCCCCGCACGTGGACTGGTCCTCCGGCGCGCTCGAACTCCTGGTGGAGGGGCGCGAGTGGACGCGCTCGGACGGCCCGCGGCGCGCGGGGGTGTCGTCGTTCGGGGTCAGCGGCACCAACGCCCACGTGATCCTGGAGGAGGAGCCGGCCCGGGAGCAGGACGGCGCCGGCGGTCCGGGCTCCGCGGTCCTCGGCGGGCTGGTGCCGTGGGCGCTGTCGGGCCGGAGCCCGGCGGCGCTGGCCCGGCAGGCGGGCAGGCTGCGCGCGTTCGCCGCCGCCGATCCGCACCTGGATCCCGCCGACGTCGGCTGGTCGCTGCTGTCGAGCCGGTCGCGGTTCGAGCACCGCGCGGTGGTGCTGGGCCGAGACCGCGACGAACTGCTGGGCGCGCTCGCCTCGTTGAGCGAGGGCGAGGAGTCGGCCGCGGTGGTCCGCGGGGTGGCCGGGAGCGCGGGCGGCGTGGTGTTCATGTTCCCGGGGCAGGGCTCGCAGTGGGTCGGGATGGGCCGCGAACTCTACGGCGCCTTCCCGGTCTTCGCGCAGAGCCTCGACGCGTGCGCGGCCGCGCTGGCCGAGTGGGTCGACTGGTCGCTGCTCGACGTGCTGCGCGGGGTGGAGGGCGCGCCCGGCCTGGACCGGGTCGACGTGGTCCAGCCGGCGCTGTTCTCGGTGATGGTGTCCCTGGCCGCCCTGTGGCGGTCCTGGGGCGTGGAACCGGCCGCGGTGGTGGGGCACAGCCAGGGCGAGATCGCCGCCGCCCACGTGTGCGGCGCGCTGTCGCTGCGGGACGCCGCCAGGATCGTCGCCCTGCGCAGCCAGTCCCTGGTGAGCCTGATCGGCCACGGCGGGATGGCGTCGGTCGCGGAGTCCGAGGAGTTCGTGGCGGCCGGGCTGCTGCCGTGGCAGGACCGGGTGAGCATCGCCGTCGTCAACGGGCCCCGCTCGGTGGTGGTGTCGGGCGAACCGGACGCGCTCGACGAGTTCGTGGGGAAGATGAAGGCCGAAGGGGTGCAGGCGCGGCGGATATCCGTGGACTACGCCTCCCACTCACCCCAGGTGACGCGGGTCCGCGAGCAGGTGGTCGGCGCGCTGGCCGACGTGGGCCCGAGGACGTCCCGACTGCCCTTCTACTCCACGCTGTACGGCGAGGTGATCGACACAGCGGGGCTGGACGCCGGCTACTGGTACACCAACCTGCGCGAGAAGGTGGCCTTCGCGTCGTCCGTCCGGCGGCTGGTCGAGGACGGTTTCCGGGTGTTCGTCGAGATGAGCCCGCATCCGGTGCTGACCGTCCCGGTGCAGGAGATGGTCGAGGAGCTGGACGACGCGGTGGTGCTGTCCTCGGCCCGGCGGGACCGGGGAGAGGTGGAGGCCGTGGTCGGTTCGCTGGCCCAGCTGTACGTCCGGGGCGGCAGCGTGGACTGGGCGTCGGTGTTCGGGGCGCGCCGGCGGGTGGAGCTGCCGACCTACGCGTTCCAGCGGCAGCGGTACTGGCTGAACTCCTCGCACCTGGCCACCGCCGAGGTGTCCGGCACGGCGACGGCCGAGGCCGAGGCCGACGAACTCCCCATCCCACTGGCGGAGTTGCTGCCCACCCTCTCCGACGACGACGCGGAGGCGCTGGTGCTGGACCGGGTCCTCGGCAAGATCGCCGTCGTCCTCGGCCACGCCGCCGGCGAGACGGTGGACCCGGACCAGGAATTCCGGCACCTCGGATTCGACTCGCTGCTGTCGGTGGAGCTGAGCAAGCGCCTCGCCGCGGAAACCGGACTCAAACTGCGGGCGAATCTCGCACTGCGTTTCCCGACCGCGCGACTGGTCACCGGCCACATCATCTCCTCGATGGCCGATCCGCGGTGATCCCCGGTCCCGGCGGCCGTTTCTCCGCCCACCGGGACCGTCCCGTCGGCGGGACACGGCGCAGGCTCCCGCGGCCCCGCCGTGTCCCGAACGCCGTTGTCTTGACCGGCTGTTCCCCCATCCGTGAGGGTGGAAGCGATCTGTGAATTCCCCGGTTCCCGGGCCCGTTTTCCAAGGGGATGATCTGTGTGCGTTCGTTCGATGCGTCGTCTGCGCAAAAAGGGCTGTGGATGGCGCAGAACATGGCTCCCGAATTACTGAACCATGCGCTGCTCATGTGGGACGTGGACGGTGAGCTGGACGTCGCGGTCATGGAATCCGCATTCCGGCACGTGCTGGGCGAAGCCGAGGTGCTGCGGGTCACCTTCGTCGACGAGGACGGCGATCTCCGTCTGGTGCCAAGGGAATTGGGCGACTGGCAGCCTTTCTTCCGGGATTTCGGCGAGGCGGCCGATCCGGAACAGGCGGCCCGCGAGATGCTGGCCGGCATCGTACGGCAGCCGTTCGACGTCGGGCGGGATCTGCTGCTCCGGCTGGGCGTGGTGAAGCTCGCGGCGGACCGCTTCCTGGTGGTGATCGCCTACCACCACCTCGTGTCGGACGGGTACGGCGCCGGCGGCCTGCTCTCCCGGCGCCTCGCCGAGGTCTACACGGCGCTCGCGCGGGGGACGCGGATACCGGAGCTGCCGCACGCCTGGGACGCCGAGTCCTTCGCCGCCGAGACGGCCGCGTACCGGGCGTCCGAGCAGTTCGCCGAGGACACCGAGTTCTGGGGCAGTTACCTGGCGGACGCGCCCGGACCCGCGCAGGTGCCGCGGGTGGTGGTGCCCGCGTCGGAGCGGGCCGCGCTCGACGAGCCGATGGGCCCCCGTGACCGATGGGGGCAACTGGCCGGCGCCATCGGCATGGTGAGCCGGACGCTCAGCGTGCCGCGCGCCGAGGCCGACGCCTGGACGGAGGCGGCGAAGTCGCTGGGCGTGTGGATGTCGTCGCTGCTGGCCGGGGCCGCCGCGGTGTACTTCCGGCACCGCTGCGACCGCCCCGAGTTCGTCTTCTCGCTCGCCGTGGGCAACCGGACCGGGGTCGCGGCCACGACTCCCGGCCTGGCGGTGAACGTGGTGCCGCTGCGGATGAAGGTCCCGCTCACCGCGACCTTCACCGAGATCGCCGACGCGGTGGTCGACGAGACGTACGAGATCTTCGGGCACACCGCCTGCCACTACTCCGACATCCAGCGTGCGAGCGGCACCACCCTGAACAACCGCGGCAGTTTCGGGGCGGTCATGAACGTCGTGGAGTTCGCGGAGATCCTCGACTTCGACGGTCTCCAGGCACACCACCTCGGCGGGACGACCGGGGCGTTCGACGAGCTCTCGGTCGACGTCTACACCGACGGGAGCCCCGACAGCGACCTGTTCTTCCGGCTCGACGCCCCCGCGAGCATGTACTCCGGCGCGGAACTGCGGATCATCGGGACGGAGTTGATCGCACACATGCGGGCCGTGATCGCCGCCGACTCGCAGGTGCCGATCGGTGCGGTGGACGTGGTGGCCGGGACCGAGCGGGAGCGGGTGCTCGCGGCGCCGGCGGACACCGAGACGCCGCTGCCGGAGCTGACCGTGCCCGAACTGTTCGCCCGGCAGGTGGCCCGCACCCCCGACGCGGTCGCGGTGGTGAGCGGTGCCGCGGAGGTCTCGTACCGGGTGCTGGACGAGCGGTCGAGCCGGCTCGCCGCGGCGTTGCGGCGCCGGGACGTCGGACCCGAGACGGTGGTGGCCGTGGCGCTGCCCCGCTCGGTGGACCTGGTCGTCGCCCTGCTGGGGGTGGCGAAGGCGGGCGGGGCGTACCTGCCGATCGACCCCGCGGGGCCGGCCGCGCAGATCGGGCCGGTGGTGGCGGACTCCACCGCGCGCGTCCTGCTCACCGGCACGGCGGGCACGGCGGAGTCCGGCGCTGAACCGGACCTGCCGCGGCTGCTGTTCGACGAGCTGTGCCAGGAGGACGGGTCCGACGGCTCCGACGGTTCTGGCGGCGAGGGCGGGCCGGGCAGCGTGGTGCCGCCGCGCCCGGACAACCTGCTGGCCGTCATGTACGGTTCCGAACCGGCCGGCGCGCCCGGCGCGGTCGCCGTGACCCACCGGAACATGGCGGGGTTCGCGCGGGACCGCCGGTGGCGGGAGGCCGGTGACAGCACCGTGCTGTGGCACGCGCCGCACGCCTCCGACGCGCTCCCCCTCGACGTGTGGGTGCCGCTGCTCAACGGCGGCCGGGTCGTCGTGGCTCCGCCGGACCTGGACATCGACGCGCTCGCCGACGTGCGGGCGGCGCACGGGATCACCACGCTCTGGCTGCCCGCGGGGCTGTTCTCGGCGATCGCCGCCGAACGCCCGGAGCGGCTGGCCGGGTTGCGCGAGGTGCTGACCGGTGGCGACCGCGTGTCCGCGGCCGCGCTGCGGCGGATGCGGGATGCCTGCCCCGAACTGGCGGTCGTCCGGTTGCACGGCCCCACCGAGACGACCGTGTGCGCCGCGGGCGACCGCCTTGCCCCGGACGAGCCCGCGCACCCCGCGGGCGCCCTCGGCCGCCCGATGGACGGCACCGACCTCTATGTCCTGGGCCCGGGTCTGGCCCCGGTCCCCGCGGGCGTGACCGGCGAGCTGTACGCGGCCGGGCCCGGCCTGGCCCGCGGCTGCCCCGGGCGGCCCGGGCAGACCGTCCAGCGCTTCGTGCCCTGCCCGTTCGGCCCGCCCGGCGCCCGGATGTACCGGACCGGGGACCGGGTGCGGTGGGGCGCCGACGGGGGGCTCGAGTACCTGGGCCGGTCCGACGCCCAGGCGGACATCCGCGGCACCCTGGTCGAGTCGGGCGTGATCGAGGAGGTGCTGGCCGAACACCCCGGCGTGGCCCAGGCGGTGGTGGTCACGGGCGCGGACGACGCCGGGCAGCACCGGCTGCTGGCGTACGTGGTGCCGGCCGGCGGCCGGGTCGCCGGCGCCCCGGACACCGAGGACCTGCGCCGGTTCGCCGTGGAACGGCTGCCGGATTCCATGGTGCCGCCGGTGTGTGTGGCCCTGGAGGCCCTGCCGGTCACGGCCAACGGGCGGGTGGACCGGGCATCGCTGCCGGCGCCCCGGGTCGACACCGGTCAGTACCGGGCACCGCGCACCCACACCGAGCGGGTGCTGGCCCAGGTGTTCGCCGACGTGCTCGAAGTGGACCGGGTCGGCATCGACGAGGACTTCTTCGACCTCGGCGGCAACTCGCTGCGGGCGATCAGGCTGGTCGGCCTGATCCGTGCGGAGCTGAACCTGGAGGTGTCGATCCGCAAGCTGTTCACGGCGCGCACCATCACCGGCCTGTCGGACATGTGGGACGACCTCGCGCGGTCCAGCAGGCCGGCCCTGCGCCGGCGGACGAAGGAGGGCGAATCCCTTTGAGGAAGCGCTGAGGAAGCACTGAGGAAGCGCTCAGGAGTTCCGAGCGGAACCCCTCCGGGAGCCGTCCGAGAGGTGCGCCGGGCCCGCAAAAGCAGGCCCGGACATGCCGTCGTTCCCTTTTCCGCGCCCGCCGGGATTACGCGCGGCAATTCCTGGCGTCCCGCCGGCGGGACGCGAATGCGCGGTCCGGCGCGGGACGGGCGATACGTCGATGTCGCCCCGGGCCCGGTGTACTTGAACGGTGCACCGTGCCGGGGCTACGTTGACGGCGCGACCGATGGAGATGCCGGCCCGCCCGGACGTGGGTCCTGCAGGATTTCCGGGAGCGGGAGAGAACCATTCGAAGATGCGGACAACGCATCGCGCAGCCATGCGAGCGGGAGAATTCTCTATGAGTAATCGCGAACAGACCTACGACGTGGTCGGCATCGGTTTCGGCCCGTCCAACCTTTCGCTCGCCATCGCCCTGGAGGAGTTCGGGGCGCATGGCATGGAGAATGAGATCAGCAGCCTCTTCCTGGAGCGCCAGCCCTCCTTCGGATGGCACCGGAACATGCTGCTGCCGTCGGCGACCATGCAGATATCCTTCCTCAAGGACCTGGTCACCTTCCGCAATCCGACGTCGGGTTTCAGCTTCATCGCGTACCTGCACGCCTCGGGGCGCCTTCCCCAGTTCGTCAACAACCAGGACTTCTTCCCCACCCGCCAGGAGTTCCACCAGTACCTCGAATGGGCCCAGGCCCAGGTCGCCGGTCGCATCGAGTACGGCGCGGAGGTGACGTCGATCCGGCTGCCGTCGGGCACCGCCCCGCAGGAGGGCGCGGACCGGCTGGTCCTGGAGGTGGCCGAGGGCGCCGGCCGGACCGGTCGCGCGGTCGAGGCCCGCAACGTGGTCATCTCGACGGGCCTGGTGCCGAGCATGCCCGCGGGCGCCGAACGCGACGAACGCGTCTGGCACAGCTCGGAGTTCCTCGACAAGTACCGCCGGACCGACCACCGGGAGCTGCGCCGGGTCGCGGTGGTGGGCGCGGGCCAGAGCGCCGCGGAGATCGCCCGGTTCCTGTACGACGAGCTGCCGCATGCCCAGGTCTCGGCGATCATCCCGTCCTACGGCTACGCCGTCGCCGACGACACCCCCTTCGCCAACCGGATCTTCGACCCGTCGGCCGTCGACGACTACTACTTCGGCACCGAGCAGACCCGCGAGTCGTTCTGGCGCTACCACCGCAACACCAACTACTCGGTCGTCGACGACGAGGTGATCAGGGACCTGTACCGCCGGTCCTACGACGACGAGGTGCGCGGCGTCACCCGCCTGCAGCTCCTCAACCTCACCCGGGTCACCGGGGTGAAGCGCGCCGGCGCCGAGACCCGCGTCAGCCTGCAGGTGGGCCCCGACGCGGAGCTGCGCGAGCTCGACTTCGACCTCCTCGTCTGCGCCACCGGCTACGACGGGATGGAGCCCACCGGCCTGCTCGGCGAGCTGGACCGGTACTGCCTGCGCGACGAGGCGGGCCGCTACCGGGTGGAGCGGGACTACCGCATCGTCACCACCCCCGAACTGCGGTGCGGCATCTACCTGCAGGGCGGCACCGAGCACACCCACGGCCTGACCTCCTCGCTCCTGTCGAACCTCGCGGTCCGCAGCGGCGAGATCGCCGACTCGATCATCGCCCGGCGCGCGGGGTACGGCGCCGAGCGGGAGGTCCTCGCCAAGATCGGCGGCGACATCGCCTGACGGCCCGTGGCCGCGCGTACGCCTGCCGCACGGGCCCTGCGCCGGCGGTGTTCGAAAGGGGAGGGTGGATGAGGAGTCCGGTGGAGGAGCGATGGGTGCGCCGCTTCCGCGACGACGGGGCGTGCACGACGAAACTCGTCTGCTTCCCGCACGCCGGCGGCTGGGCGAGCGCGTACCGCACCTGGCCCGCGGGGCTGCCGTCGGACGTCGGCGTGCTCGCCGTCCGGTACCCGGGCCGGGAGGACCGTCTCAACGACCCGTTCCCGTCCGGGCTGGAGACCCTCGCCGACGACGTCGCCGACGCGCTCGGCGGGCTGACCCGGCACCGGCTGGTGCTGTTCGGCCACAGCATGGGGGCGTCGGTGGCGCACGAGGTGGCGCTGCGCCTCCAGGAGCGCGGGTGCCCGCCGGCCGCCCTGTGCGTGTCCGGCAGGCGCCCCCCGCACCTGCTGGACCGGCGCACGCGCTTCGACACCGACGAGGAGTACATCGCCGAGGTCGTGCGCTTCGACGAGACCCGCGCCGCGGTCTTCGCGGACCCGGGCCTGCGCGAGGTCGTGCTCCCCGCGGTCCGCGCGGACTACCGCCTGGTGTACGAGTACCCCGGCGGCCCCCGGCCCCCGCTGCGGTGCCCGGTGTACGGCTACACCGGTGACGAGGACTCCGAGGTGACCCCCGAGCAGATGCGCGGCTGGGCCGACACGACGCGCGGCGCCTTCCGGCTCCGGGTGCTGCCCGGCGGCCACTTCTACCTCAGGCCGGAGGAGGCCGCGCTCCTGGCGGACCTGGGCGGCGTCCTGGACGGCCTGGCGCAGCGCACGGAGCCCGCCTTCTGAGCCGTCGCGTGTCACATGCTGAAGGGGGCGCCCACGGGCGCCCCCTTCAGCATGTGGCGCCATGCCCGGCCCGGCGCGGGCCGGGGCTGCCAGGGATCGCACCCACCTGGCTGCGTGGCGCCAGCCACCGCCCGAGTGCCCTCTCCGGAGCGGGCGTTCACCCGTTTCGTCGCCGTGGCAGCGTCACGCTCCGTAGCGCCCGGCGGCCCGGATCGTCGGGCTGCGCAGGACTCCGCTGGCGCCATTCGGGTCACCCCCGCTTGCCATGGCGCAATGAGTGCGCCATGATGGCGCCATGGATGTACGCGTGTTTGTGGAAAGACTCGAGCGCGAGTTCCTGGCGCTCGCCCGGGCCGGCGGCGAGGATCCCGGCGCGCCGGCGGCACGACCGGAGCCCGCGATCCGGGCCACGCTGGTCGACGTACTGGCCGCGGCGGCGGAGGAGATCGGCCGCGGCATCGCCCCGGACACGGTCGCACTCCGGATCGACGGCGACGAAGCCAGGTTCGTCCTGACCCCGGCGCCGTCCGCGGCCGCCGTGGACGCCGGGGCGCCGCACGCCGGGGACGCGACGCTCGTCGCGGTACGCGTCTCCCGGCAGTTGAAGGCGGCCATGGACCATGCCGCCGGCCGTGAAGGGCGCGCGGTGGACGCGTGGCTGGCCGGGCTGGCCGCCGCCGCGGTGCGGCACGACCCCGCCCTCTGCCCCGCCGACCGGCGCGGCAAGCGGGGCCGGCAGCGTTACACCGCCTGGGTACGCTGAGCCGGCCTGGCCGCCACCGCACTTCTCTTCCTCCCGCACCGCGGGGACTCCCGTCAGACCTCATGAGAAGGGTCAGAAATGCCTGCATTCGACACTCCTGAAGCGATCTCCGTCACCCTGGAGATCGGCGCCGGCGACGTGCGGATCACCGCCGAGGACCGGACCGACACCGTCGTCGAGGTACGGCCGACGGACGAGAGCGACAGCTCCGACGTGAAGGCCGCGGCGCAGTCGAGCGTCAAGTACGCCGACGGCCGGCTGGTGGTCAAGACGCCGAAGCCCGGGGCGATGGACTTCTCCCGCAAGAGCCGCTCGGTCGACGTGACCATCGTGCTGCCCGCGGGCTCGCACGTGCGGGGCGACGCGTCGATGGGGGACCTGCGCACCACCGGCCGCCTCGGCGAGTGCACGTTCAAGACGGCCGCCGGGCACATCCAGGTCGACCGCGTCGGCCCGTCCCGGCTGCGGACGTCGGCCGGCAACGTCACCGTGGGCCAGGCCGAGGGCGACCTCGACGTCAGTACCGGCACCGGGCGGATCCGGGTCGGCGAGGTCCACGGCACCGCCACGACCAAGAACTCCAACGGCGTGACGGAGATCGGCCGTTCCCTCGGCGACGTCCGCGTCCACAACGCCAACGGCGACATCTCCGTCGGCCACGCCTCGGGTCTCAGGACCGATGCCGACACCGCCAACGGCAGCATCCGGATCGGCGAGGTGACCCGCGGCGCGGTCGTGCTCAAGACCGCGACCGGTGACCTGGAGATCGGCATCGGCGCGGGGCAGCCGGCGAAGCTCGACCTGACCACCGGGTTCGGGCGGGTGCACAACATGCTGGAGAACGCCGGGGACGCGGCCGAGACGTCGCTCGACAAGTCGCTGGAGAAGCCGGCCGGCGCCGCGATCGACGTGCGGGGCAAGACCTCCTACGGAGACATCACCATCCACCGCGGTTGAGGTCGCGCGGGCAACGGGCGCGGACGAGGGTACGGGATCTTCCCGGCGGCCGGACCGCCGGGAAGTCCGGCGTCCGGGCCCTGATCGCGCACCCCGCCCGGGCCGCGTCGCGCGCGTGCCCGGGCCCGCCCCTGCCCGCTCGATGGGGCTCGTGCCGGTCCGGCGGATCCTGCCGGGCCCGCGGCGCCCGGCACCGCACCTCCCGGCGTTGTCGAATCATCCATGGACGACCCGGTACGAGGAGGATTCTCCGCCTTGCGATGCACGGCACCGGACGCCGCGAGCTCGACCGGCAAGATCCGCCGGACAGGCCCTAGCGGACCCAGCCGTTGAACTGCTGCTTGCCGCGCGGGGACCGCTTGGTGCCGGCCAGCGCCGCGGCGGAGGCGCGGACCATCCACGCGTTGACCGAGACGCCCTGCCGGGACGCGGCCTCCTCGATCTGCTCCTTCATCGCCTGTGGCGGGCGGAAGTTGATCCGCGCCGTGGCGCCGCCGGCGGCGCCCGAGAGCGCTCCGGCCGACCACTCGTTCTCCTCGTCGGCGGTCGCCTCCGAGGCGTCCTCGCCGCTCCCGCTGTCGTCGGAGGGCGGCGTCACCACGAAACCGGGCTCCATGCCGCGCAGGCGCAGGTCCACGGAACCGGGGGCCAACTCCTGGCTGATCTCCTCGGCGGCGGCGGACAGGACGTTGAGCAGGGTGAGCCGGACGGCCGACTCCAGGGGGGCGAGGAGTCGCTCGGCCACCGCGCGGGTTTCGGCATCTCCCGCCGCGGAGGCTGCGACCAGCTCTCCGCGCAGGGCCTCGACGTACACCCGTAGTTCCATCGACCCATCATGGCACGCAGATTGCGCCGCGCGGCACCTACCCGACGCATTGTTCTCGCAGAAACCCTTTGGCCAGGTGGCAGGCGGAACCGCGCGCTCCGCCGGGCGTGCCTCTGCGCAGTGAACGGGTCGCTCGACGTAGCCGCACCGTTGATTCTGCGCCATCGCGGCGCCTTGATGCGCCGGGATGGCTCACTCGCGGTGGGAGCGCTCCACCAGGACGTCGCCGACGACCGTCCGGGCCTCGACGTGCACCACCTCGTCGGCCTGCTCCCACGTCTCCAGCAGCGAGAGGGAGGTGTAGACGGTGCCCGCCACGGAGTCGAGGTCCAGGAGGGCGCCGCTGGTCTCGGCCACCCCGATCCGGATGCTGCCGGAGGTGGAGCTGGCCAGCACCGACCCCCGCGCCACCTCTTCGAGGTCGATGTCGCCCTGCACCGTCCGGGCCTCCACGTCGGCGTGCGCCCGGCTGACCCTGACGGCTCCCTTCTCGGTCTGCAGGCGCGCGTCGCCGAGCACCTCGTCCACGCAGGCGTCGCCCTCGCTCATCGCCCTGACCGTGGCCCTGCCCTCGACCGTCCCCAGATGGACGTGGCCGCGCTCCGCGGTGACCTCGACGCTGCCGGCCGCGTGGTCGACGCTGATGTCACCGAGGGAGGCGGCCAGTTGCAGGCTCCCGGTGCGGCCGAGCGTGATGTGGCCCAGGCCGGTGCGGAGTTCGCACGTACCCAGCTCGCCCGTCCCGAGGAAGTCCGCCGCCGTGCCGCGGCCGTGCAGGCTCGATCCGGTGGGCACCGCCAGCGCCACGATGACCGCGCCCTCGTTCCCGCAGGGGGCGGGCACGTTCACCGTCAACCGGCCGTCGGTGTACTCGATGTGCAGCCGCTCGGCGGCGTGCACGTCGTCGCGGTCCCCGCTGTCGCGCGGATACGCCTCCACCGTCGTCTCGGCGAGGTCGCGCGCCACTATTCTGGCCTGGCCGAACATCAGGTCGAGCACCACGCTGACCGGTGCGGGTGTGTCGAACCGTGGCATGGCGAGCCGCCTTCGGTGAGTCTGCGGCCGCCGATCCGGTGCGGACGGAAGCCGGAACGACGCGGGTACGCGTTTCGTCGTGGGGTTCGTCTCCCCGCGCGCGGGTCACCGGGGCGCGGGCCCGTAGCGCGGGGAGCCGCAGCGGATGCCGTCCCGCACTCAGCGCGTCGGACGCGTCGCCCGCGCCGGACCGGTCGCCCGCGCTCCCCGCGATGCCCGCGCCCGCGCAGCCCGCGTCGCATGTGCCGGATCCTGCCGTGCGCATGCCACGTCCGGTGCCTGCCTGCCACGTCTCGCCCACGGTCCGGGCTCTCCTTTCCGGCACTGGCCGGGAGAGAACCGGTGGGTGTGCCGCGCGGCCCGGGGGGCGCAATTCTCCGCTGATGCCATGTGGTGCCACATTAGTGCCATAACGCGATGCTCGGGTCCGACTCGGCTCGAAACCCTGGGTGACGGCGGGCGAAATCGGTTGCATGGGTGTCCGGGCGGGTGGGGCCCGGGCTCGGTCGTCGCCGGAGGCGGTCGGCCAAGAGGGCCTGAAAGCGGCCCGGATGGGGGCCGGTGGGCCCCGCGGGCCGCCCGTCGGTCGCCCGCGGCGGTCGCGCGCGGCGGGATGATCCGCGCATCGGCGGGCCCCGGGTCGGGCCTGCCGGAACCACTCTCGCACCAGCGCCCTCAGGGGCGACACGGGGGGCGCTTTGCTCGTCCGGTACTCGTCCGGTCTTGCAGGACAACACCGCTTCCTTCCGGCCGACTTGGCGCGCCGGCTGTCCCGCCGGGGAGGCGGCTGCGCCGGCGCGTTCGCGCAGGTCACCCGTGGCCGCGCGGCCACGGGCGGGCGGCCGCCGCCCTGGCGTCGCACGCCACGCCGGCGGAAGTGGCGCACGATGGGGTAGACATGGCGCCAGATGATGCCATCATGGCGTTATGACGTACCTGCGATCGCCCAGCCCTCCGATCGCCCGGCTCGAAGACCCGCGGCGAGCCCCGGAAGCCCGCGTCCGGCGCCCCGGGCCGCCGCGCACCGGGCGGGTCGGGTCATGAGCCCGGCGGCGGCCGCCGCGGGGCAGCACCTCCTGGCGTCCGGACCGGACCGCTCCCCGGCGATCCGGGTCCGCGGCCTGCGGAAGGTGTACGGATCGACGGTCGCGGTCGAGGACCTCGACCTGGATGTCCCGCACGGGACCGTCCACGCCCTGCTGGGACCCGCGGGCGCCGGCAAGGCGACCGTGCTGCGGATCCTCGCGGCGCGCGCCGAAGCCGACGGCGGCGACCTGTGCGTCGGCGGCCGCGACCCGCGGACGGAAGCGGCTGCGGTGCGCGCCGCCGTCGGGCTGGCCGGTCGGACGACGGTGGTGGACGCCGGCCGCACCTGCGAGGAGAACCTGCTGCGGGGATCCGCGCTGTGCCGGCTGCCGCGCTCCGCCGGCGTCGCGCGGGCCGCCGAACTCCTCGACAGGCTGGGCCTGTCGGAGGTCGCCGCCGAGCCGGCCGGGACCCTGTCCAGCGGCCGCCGGCGGCTGCTCGACCTGGCGGGGGTGCTGGCCGGGGAGCCGAGCTGCGTCCTGATGGACGAGCCCGTCGACCCCCTCGACGCGGAGGGCCGCGGCATCGTGCGGGACGCGCTGCGCGCGCTGGCCGCAGACGGCATCACCGTGCTGCTCGCCACCCGCTCGCCGCAGGAGGCGGGTCTGATCGCCGACCGGATCGGCATCATGCACCGCGGCCGGCTGGTCGCGGCGGGCACGCAGGACGAGCTGCTGCGGCTGATCCCGGGCGGTCACATCCGCCTGCACTTCGCGAGCGTGGCCGAACTGGCCGCGGCCACCGCGCGGTTCGGCCTGGACACGGCGATCCGGGACGACACCGCGCTCACCCTGCAGATCCCCGGTGACGGGAGCGTCGGCCTGATGCGCGCCGTGCTCGACGTCCTGGAGGACGCCGCCGTGGAGCCCCGGCGGCTCACCGTGCACAGCCCGGGACTCGAGGACGTCCTCGCCTCGCTCGTGGACGACGGCGCCCGCGGCCCGGCCGTGGCCGCCGGCTCCGTGCCCGCGCGGGACGCCGCGACCGGACGGGAGGCGCGCGGGCGCGGAGCGCTGTGGCAGGCCGTGCTGCCGCCGTGGTTGCGGGCCCGCGCGCCGCGCCCCGTGTCCGTCGCGGTCAGGTGATCCTCGTGTCGCTACGGCACCGGCTGCGCCGCGTCGAGGATCGGCACGGCGGGGAGCACGTGCAGCCGCCAGTAGGTGTACGCCGCCGAGACCAGGGCCACGTGGTGGTACCAGCCGTGGAACGAGCGCCCCTCGAAGTCCCGCAACCCGAAGTGCTGTTCCATGGAGCCGATCGCCTCCAGGGTCCCGGTGCTCAGCGCGGCGATGGAGCCGACCTCCGCCAGCGTGTGGTGGGTGAGGCTGGTCAGCCACAGCGGATAGGGCGCGCGCGCCGGCCCCACTTCGGTGAAGAGCCGGTAGGGGGTGCCGGGGAAGCGGCCCGGTGGGCCGCCCGGCAGCCGGACGAGCGAGGTCTGGAGGCGTGCGGTGCGCCGCTGCCCGCGGGTCAGCGGGACCTCGGCCGTCTCCGTGCCCTGCGCGCAGACCAGGGTCCTCGCGCTCAACGGAGCCGAGCCGTTCTCACCGGCGGGCTGCACCGCCAGGTGGGGCGGCACCGCGACGACGAAGTCGCGGCGCCGCTTGGCGAGTCCGTGCAGCAGGTACCCCACGTCCAGTTCGTCGCTCATGTCGACCAGGACGACCGAGGACGGGGAGTCCGTACGCGCCGAGAGCCGGTCGACGAGCCGGAGCGTCTGCGCCCACAGCGGCCGGTACGGCTCGGAGTCCGGTATCCGTGCGTCCCTGCGCCGCTGCGGGTCCTGGGTCCAGGCCGCCGACAGGTGCAGGCACCAGTCGACGGGAACCTGGGCGGTGCCCACGCACAGGAAAGTACCCAGTCCCAGCTGGCAGTTGAGGGTGCGGCCCGACGACAGGTCGAAGTAGCGGTGCACGCCGACCGAGCGGTCGCCGCGCTTGGGCAGGACGGCCCGGCTGATCGCCCAGACCGGATCGGGCCGGTGCCCCGCCACCCAGTGGGTGAGCTCCTCCACCACCTCGTCGAAGTCCCAGGGGCTGAGGCTGACGAACTGGCGCAGCGACTGCGCGACGGACGGGTCACGCGAGATCGCGGTGGCGAGGCGGCGCACCGACTTCTTGCCGGGAGTGTGGAGCAGCGCCTTCAGATAGGCACGAGCCCATTTCCGTTGATCGATTCGGCGTAAGCTCCTGAAGATCGTTCTGCTGTAATGGTCCAGAAGTAATTCGGAATCGTCGGCGTATGCCCCGCCTGGTGAAGTCGGCGAGGTGCCCGATTGGCGCATGTTCATGCCGCAATAACTCCCCCGACGTTACTGAGCGTTGCCGGGGAGAGTCTAAGGCGCGTTCCGGTGTGGCGCCACTCTCCGGAGCCGGTCACTGGCTGTGGTGTCGTGAATGGCACATCCCGCGGGTACCAGGCGCCAGAGTGACGGCCGGATCTCGCTGCTGCCGATTTGTCGACGGTGCGGGGCGCTCACCGTTCACGCCGGCCGGGGAGTGCGAATGGCGCGGCCGTAAGGCCGTTGACCTGCGGCTGATGCGCGAGTGGTGCGGATTCGGGCGCGCTTCCGGTGATGGCAGTGACTGGCGTGCGCCTGGCGCCTGCGGTGTCCCGCCGACCGGTTCGCCGTGGCGGGGGAGCGGGTGCCGGCCGGAGCGGAGTGCGGCGCGCGGTGCCGTGGAGCGCCGGGCGGGGAGGGCATGGGCCGATATGTCGGGGTCGCCCCTGCTGTCCCACGAGCAACAGTGCCCCGGCCCGGCCGATGCCCCTGACCAGGCCGGACCGTGGTGTGCCGGAGGAGGTCCAACGTAGGGCGTTCCGGCCCGCACGCGCATCCTCAAAACGCGCCAATCACTGGACTGGACCACTTTGATTCGCAGACGTTAGGACTCCGCAAAGTAGTGCTCGATGGCGCCATGATCCTTGCACTCGCAATGGTGCCGGGATCTACTCGATGGCGCGGCGTTCGGCCATCTCGACCACAACGGGGAACCGCGAATCGCCGGTTCAAACAGGTCGCCTGCACCTTCTGCGGGCGATGGCCAACGCTCTGGGCCGAAGTAACACGGGGGTGAGCGCTTTCTGTATTCCATGGGGAGCCACCGCGAACCCGCCAGTTTTATACGCGTGTTGACACGGAGGCGTAAATGGCGAATCAGGTCGAGGAGTGCGAAGACTCCAAGGCGCTCATGCTGGACAAGAACGCACAGAGCGTGCCGAGGCAGCGAAGAGCCGGCAGGGCGGAAGCACGGCGTGACCAGGTGCTGACCACGAAAGTGGGGCTGCACATACCCGTGGGACTCGCCTTCGAGGAGTGGGAGAAGGCCGGACGCCAGCTGTCCGGACTGCTCAACTCCTCGTCCTGGTGGCTCGGTGACTGGCTCGTCTACGGGAAGGACCAGTACGCCGACCGCTACGAGCGCGGCATCCGCGCGGCCGGCCTGCAGTACCAGACCCTGCGCAACTATGCCTGGGTCTCGCGCCGGTTCGAGCTGCAGCGGCGGCGGCCGGCGCTCAGCTTCCAGCACCACGCCGAGCTGGCGTCGCTGCCGCTGGACGAGCAGGAGATCTGGCTCGATCGCGCCGAGCGCATGAAGTGGACCACCAAGCAGCTGCGCAACGCCATCCGGGCCGAACGCGAGGGCATCGCGCAGCCGGCGAGCGTCGTGGCGGCCACCCGCCGGCTCGCCGTGCCGGACAGCCGGCTGAACTGGTGGCACAAGGCCGCGGCCCACGCCGGCACCGAATTGGGCGAGTGGGTGACGGCCACCCTCGACGCGGCCGCCGACCAGCTGCTCAAGGAAGCCGAAGGGCCGCTGCCGCTCGAATGACCGGCACGCAGCCGGCGGTCCGAACGGCCGTCGCGTCGGAGGCAAGCGGAGGTGTCCGTCCGGCGCAAGGCGAACGTCGCGGGGTCCGCACTCCCAGGGGTGCGGACCCCGCGGCACGTCCGGGTGCGCTACGGCAGGCGGGTCATCAGATCCGCGGCCTGCGCGTGCCGGGTGCAGCCGCGCCCGGCGAAGGACCGCACCACCCGGTCACGCACCTCGGGGCTCTGCTCCTGGCTGAGCTTGAACATCGCCTCGGCCCTGGTCACCCGGACGTGGAAGGCGCCGACGCCCGGCACGATCTTCCGGAAGTAGTCGAGGGACGCGTTCATGTCCCAGCTGTCGCCGAATTCCTTCTCGTACGCCCGCACGGTGGATTTCACGACCTCCAGTGTCTCTTCGGTCGTCGCGATCTTCTCCACCGTTCCGCGCACGTGCACCGAGGTGAAATTCCAGGTGGGTGCGGCGGGCGTGATGTCGTAGACGGTGGGGGAGACATAGGCGTGCGGGCCGGTGAAGGTGAGCAGGATCGTCTGCCCGTCCTCCAGCGCGGACCAGTGCGGATTGGCCCGGTTCATATGACCCAGCAAAAGCATGCCGGCCAGGTCGGCGGCGGGAGGACCTTCCCACCCGGGGTCGGTGATGACCGGAAGGTGGGTGGCGTACGGTCCGTCAGCAGCGGTTCCGTTGCTGGCCATCAGCGCGAGCGGGTTGTCGCGCATCAGGTCGACCATCCAAGAGACGTCCGGTTCCCGGTACTGACTGGGGACGAACATACCGCACTCACCTTTCGTGACGTGACGAGATCGGGAACTTCCGGTAGCGCAGCGCATGAGGTGCCGTGAGGATTCGGCGACGTGTCGGTGAACGGTGGCGATTGGTGGCGCGCGGCCGACGGCGAATGGCCGGCGAAATCGTCGTACCGTCCTGTCGGCGGGACACCGTTTTCATCATCATCATGGCCCGCCGCCGCCTCCGGGCGCAATCACGCCGGGTAAGGAACTGGGCGAACTCCCGCCCCGGAGCGGGAAATCCGAAAGGCGGCGGCCGTCATTCCCGCGGCCGCCGGAACACCGTGTTCCGGCGGCCTCAGGTCAGCAGGAGCGAGGTGGGCCGGGCCGACAGGGCATGGTCCAGGACCAGGGAGGCCGCGCCGACGGCGGCGACGTTCTCACCGAGAGTGGTGGAGACGACCGCGGTGGGGTGGGTGGCCTTGACGAACAGCGAGCGGGCCACCATCGGTTCGATCACCGGGAGCATCCGGTCGGCGAAGATGTGCCAGGTCGGACCGCCGAAGACGATCGTGTCGACGTCGAGGAGGGTGGCCGCCGCGCAGACACCGCGTCCGATCCGCACCGCCAGGCGGGAGATGATGTCCCCGGCCCGTTCCTCGCCGGCGGCCGCGAGTTCGGCCAGCCGCTCCACGCCGCGCGGGGCGTCGGCCGGGTCCATGATGGTGAACTCGGCGCCGAGCACCCCGAGGGCGATGCCCTCGTCGACCAGGGTCCGGATCGAGCAGCCCGCGCCCAGCCCGCCGACCTCGCCCGCGTTCCCGGAGACCCCGCGCAGCACCGTGTCGTCCACCACCAGCCCCATGCCCGAGCCGGTGCCCAGGTAGAAGAAGAGCAGGTTGCGGCTGTCGGTCGCGGTACCGGCCCAGCGCTCGGCGACGACCGCGGCGGTGACGTCCTTGTCGAGCAGGACCGGGTACCCGGTGGCCTCGCTCAGCCGGTCGCGCAGCGGGAAGCTGCCCCAGCGCGGCAGTTCCGGCGGGGCCAGCACCCGGCCCGCCGCCGCGTCGATGGGCCCGGGCGCGGCGACGCCGACGCCCAGCACCCGCTCGGTGCCGGCGCCGGACCCGGCCACCAGCGCGGTCACCGAGGCGGCCATGTCCGCCACGATCCGGTCGGAACCGACTCCGCTCGGGGTGCGCTCGCTGTGCTGCGCCACGACGGTGCCGAGCAGGTCCACCAGGACGTAGGTGACCACCGCCGGGTCGAGGTGGACGCCCACCGCGTAGCGGGCGCTGGGCACGATCTCCAGCAGGGTGCGGGGCTTGCCGTTGCCGGTGCTCTGCTTCCCCGACTCGCGCACCACGCCCTGGTCCAGCAGCCGGCGGGTGATGTTGGAGACGGTCTGCCCGGACAGTCCGGTGGCCTGGGCGAGTTCGACCCGGCTCAGCCCCGCGGAGTGCCTGCGGATCGCGTCCAGCAGCACCGACTCGTTGAAGTCCCCCATGCGCGGCATGTTGGTGCCGCGCCGGATGGTGGGCTTCCCCGCCCTCGCGCTCTCGGTCGTCAACGTACCTCTCCCAACCCTGGACGGTAGGGGGTGGCGCGGTGCCGTCGCCCTCCCGGCGGCGTCGATCGAACGAATGGTACGGCACCTGCCCCCTCCACCCGGCCCGGTTCGCGGGACCTGGGCGGAAACGGTGCCGGCGCCCGCCCGCGGGCGCGGCGGGACCGCGCGGACACGCCCTACCGCCGGTCCCCGGCCGGAGGGCCGGACAGGCCGGCCGAACCGTCCGCCGGGCGCAGCCGCAGCGTGCGGATCTGGAAGGGCCGCAGACGCAGCTCCACGCCGCCGCCCTCCGGCACCGGTGCCGGCTCCCGCTCCGGCTGCTCCAGCAGGTCGCAGTCGAAGGCGGCGGCGAGCGGGAAGCCCGCGGTCAGCCGGGCCCGGACCGCGCCCCCGCACGCCTCGTACAGCCGGACGACGACGTCGCCGCTCCGGTCGTCCGCCAGCTTGACCGACTCCACCACGACATCGGTGGTGTCCAGCGCGACCAGGGCCGCCGCCTGGGCCGGGGCCGGGCGCAGCGGGAGGTTCAGGGCGTAGCCGCCGGCGATCGCCTCCTCGATCCCGGCCCCCGCGAGCAGCGCGTAGCGGAACGCGTGGTGCCCGCGGTCGGCCTGCGGGTCGGGGCTGTGCGGCGCGCGCAGCAGGGAGAGCCGCACCGTCGTGGTGGTGCCGCCGTCCGCGCGGGTGTCCCGGCGGACGTCGTGGCCGTAGGTCGAGTCGTTGAGCACCGCGGCGCCCCAGTGCCGCTCGCCGACGTGCACCCAGCGGTGCGCCCACAGCTCGAAACGCGCCGCGTCCCAGCTGGTGTTCTCGTGGGTGGGCCGCGTCACGTGGCCGAACTGGATCTCCGCGCTCTCGCGTTCGGCGTGCACGTCCAGCGGCCAGGCCGCCTTGAGCACGGTGTCGCGCTCCTGCCAGTCGATGTCGGTGCGGACGTCCACCTGCCGGCTCTCCGCGGCCAGTTCGATGTGCTGGACCAGCCGGGAGGCGCCGAAGACCCGCTCCACGCGCACCGAGGCCAGCAGCGGCCCGGCGTCCGCCAGTGTCACCGACGCGGCCTCGTCCAGGTCGCGCACGGTGTCGCGGTAGGTGGAGTCGATGTTCCACGCCGACCACAGGTTCGGGTCGTCCGGGTGGAGCTGGAGCAGGTTGCCCGCGGCGCCCGGGGCGATCGCCTCGCGGCGGGCGGTGTGGTCGTACACCGAGGTGACCAGGCCGCGGCGGTCCACCGTGACGGTCAGCAGGCCGTTGCCGAGGACGAACCCGCCGTCCGCGGGAGAGGTCGCGGGGGAGGCGGTCACCGGGGCCTCGGGCGCGGGCACCGTACCGCCCGACGCCAGCGCCGCGACGTCGGCCAGGACCGCGCTGCGGCCGTCCGACAGCGCCTGCGCGCCCGGAAGTTGACCACCGCCGGGCACCACGGCGACCTCGCGCCGCCGGTAGGGGCCGGCGTTGAGCAGGGCCGGCGGGCCGGGCAGCCGGGCCGCCGCGTCGCCGATCACCTCCTCCAACTCGGCGTGGATCGCGGCGTACTCCCGCTCCGCCTCCTGGTGCACCCAGGCGATGGAGGAGCCCGGCAGGATGTCGTGGAACTGGTGGAGCAGCACCCGCCGCCACACCGACTCCAGCCGCTCGTACGGGTACGGCGCGCCGGCGTGGACCGAGGCGGTGGCGGCCCACAACTCGGCCTCGCGCAGCAGCGCCTCGCCGCGCCGGTTGCCGCGCTTGGTGCGGGCCTGGCTGGTGTAGGTGCCGCGGTGGTTCTCCAGGTACAGCTCGCCCCGCCACACCGGCAGCCGGTCGCGTTCCGCGCGGGCCGCGGCGAAGAACTCCGACGGGGCGACAACCTCCACCTTCGGCGACCCTTCGAGGTCGCGCAGCCTGCGGGCCTTCTCCAGCATCGAGCGGGTGGGGCCGCCCCCGCCGTCGCCGAAGCCGAACGGAGCCAGCGACCGGGTCGCCACCTCCTTGTCCGCGAAGTTGCTCTCGGCGTGGGCGAGTTCGGCGGCGGTCAGGGACGCGTTGTAGGTGTCGACGGGCGGGAAGTGGGTGAAGATCCGGGTGCCGTCGATGCCCTCCCAGTCGAACGTGTGGTGCGGCAGCTTGTTGGTGTCGTTCCAGGAGAGCTTCTGGGTGAGGAACCAGCTGGCCCCCGCCAGCCGCGCGAGCTGAGGGAAGGCCGCGGTGCAGCCGAACGAGTCGGGCAGCCAGACGCCGTCCTGCTCGATGCCGAACTCCGCGGCGAAGAACCTTCGCCCGTACACGAGTTGGCGGGCCAGCGCCTCGCCGCCGGGCAGGTTGCCGTCCGACTCCACCCACATGCCGCCGACCGGTACCCAGGTGCCGGCGGCGGCCGCCTCCTGGATGCGGGCGTAGATCTCCGGGCGCTGCTCCTTCATCCAGGCGTACTGCTGGGCGGAGGAGCAGGCGAAGACCAGTTCCGGGTACTCCCGCGCGAGTGTCGTCATGTTGGTGAAGGTGCGGGCGCACTTGCGGACGGTCTCGCGGACCGGCCACAGCCAGGCCGAGTCGATGTGGGCGTGGCCGACCGCGCTGACGGTGTGCGCGGAGGCGTGGGCGGGCCGCGACAGCACCTCGGCCAGCCGGTCGCGGGCCGCCGCGGCCGTACCGGGCACGTCGGCCGGGTCGACGGCGTCGGCGGCGCGACGCAGCGCGTGCCGGATCCCGTGCCGGCGCGAGGAGCTCTCGGGGAGCCGGTGCATCAGCTCGTCGAGCACCTCCATGTCGTGGATCAGCTGCCAGACGTCCTCCTCGCGCACCGCGATCTCGGCCTGCGCGAGCCGGTAGAGGTCGGCGCTCCCCGCGGTCTCCCGTGATCCGTAATGGGTGTTGAGGCCCAGGCTGCCGACGATGGGCGGGTTGGCGGCGAGTTCGACGAGCAGGTCGACCCGCTCCCCGCCGGTCGCGTGCGCCGACAGCAGCACGCTGCGGCTGTAGGGGTGCAGCCCTTGCAGGGGCGTGCCCTGGGCGTCGTGCACCAGGCCCTCCGCCTGGCCGCCCGGTCCCTTGGTCAGGTCGAAGCCGAGGTCGAAGACCGCCTCGACGCGCCGCCCGGACCACTGCGCGGGTATCTCCGCGGTCGCGCGCAGCCAGGTGGTGGACCAGGGCCCGCCCCAGGGCTCGCCGGCGGCGAAGGGCGCGTAATCGGCGTTCAGCGCGTCGGCGACGGGGACCGGCTCGCCCTCCACCCGCCAGGCGCCGAGCGCGAGGGGGTGGGACGCGCTGTAGAGGGCCGGGCGGATGACGTGGTCGAGCAGCTTGGTGATCCGGTCCTCGACGGTCCGGCGGTCGTCGTGCACGGTACGGGTCCTTCCAGGGGTACGCGGGTTGCGGGCCGCCCGGCGGCGTGCCGACGTGCCGGGCGGCCTCGTGCGGTCCAGCGGTCAGGCGCGCGGCAGGCGCAACGTCACCATCTGGAAGGGCCGCAGGGCGACCACCGCGGCGCCGTCGCCGGCCGCTTCGGGCCGTCCGGCGTCCGCGAGCGGGCGCTCCAGCAGGTCCGTCAGCTCCGCCCGGCCGGCCGCGAAGCCGTCCGCGCGCACGGTCGCCCGGCCCCGGGCGCCGTTGCTCTCGTAGAGGCGTACCACGAGGTCGCCGCTGCGGTCGTCGGCCAGCTTCACCGCGCTCACCACCACCGCGTCCTCGTCGACGGTCACCAGCGGCGCCACGTCGGCCGCCGTCCCGGCCACCCGGCGCTCGGGCAGGTTGGCGCGGAAGCCCTCGCGGACCGCGTCGCCGATCGCGGCACCCGGCGCGAGCGCGTGCCGGAACCGGTGCACGCCCTGGTCGGTCTCCGGATCGGGGAAGCGCGGCGCCCGCAGCAGCGAGGCCCGCACCGTGGTCGTGGTGCCGCGGTCGCCGCCGGTGCGCACCGACCGGGTCACGTCGTGGCCGTAGGTGGAGTCGTTGGCCAGCGCGACACCCCAGCCCGGCTCGTCGAGGTGCACGAACCGGTGGTTGCACGCCTCGAACTTCGCCCACTCCCAACTGGTGTTCTGGTGGGTGGGCCGGTGGACGTGGCCGAACTGCGTCTCCGAGGCGTAGCGGTCGGCCTTCACGTCCAGCGGGAAGGCCAGCTTCAGGAACTTCTCCGTCTCGTGCCAGTCGACCTCGGTGTCGATGTCGAGCCGCTTGGCGTCCGCCGGCAGCGACAGGAGCTGCACCACGCGGGAGCCGCCGAACGCCCGCTCGACGCGCACCGCGTCGCCCTCGGCCCGCAGATCCGTGACGTCCGTGAGGTCGGTGCCGACGTTCCGGTAGAAGACGTCGACGTCCCACGCGTCCCACTGGTTCGGGAAGTCGGGGTGCAACTGGAGCAGGTTGGCGGCCTGCCCGGGGGCGATCGACTCGCGCCCGGCCGCGAGGTCGTACGCGCTCACCACCAGGCCGCGGCCGTCGATCTCCACCCGCAGCTGGCCGTTGTCCAGCACGTAGCCGCCGCCCTCGCGGGCGACCGGGGCCGCCGCGCCCGCCGGGCCCGCCGCGACCGCGCCGCCCGCCGGGACGCCCCGGCGGCCGTGCGGCGCCGAGTTGAACACCAACTCGGCCGCGCCCGAACCGTCGCCGCCCAGCGCCCGCAGCGCCGCGGCGATGATGCCCTCCAGCTCCTCGGCCACCCGCGCGTAGGTCTGCCGCGCCTCGCGGTGCACCCAGGCGATCGAGGAGCCCGGCAGGATGTCGTGGAACTGGTGCAGCAGCACCGTCTTCCACAGCCGGTCCAGGTCCTCGTAGGGGTACGGCGCCCCGGCCCGCACGGCGGCGGTGGTCGCCCACAACTCCGCCTCGTACAGCAGGTGTTCGCTGCGGCGGTTGCCCCGCTTGGTCTGCGCCTGGCTGGTCAGGGTGGCGCGGTGCAGTTCCAGGTACAGCTCACCGACCCACACCGGCGGATCGGGGTACTCCGCCTCCGCCTTGGCGAAGAACTCCGCAGGCGCCTCCCACGTGACGGCCGCCGACCCTTCCAGGTTCCGCAACCGGGCCGCCTTGGCGACCATCTCGCGGGTGGTGCCGCCACCGCCGTCGCCGTACCCGGTCGGCGCCAGCGAGCGGGTGGCGACACCCTTCTCCTTGAAGTTGCGTGCCGCGTGCGCGATCTCGCGGCCGTCCATCGAGCAGTTGTAGGTGTCGACGGGCGGGAAGTGGGTGAAGACGCGGCTGCCGTCGATGCCCTCCCAGGTGAAGGTGTGGTGCGGGAAGACGTTGACCCGGCTCCACGAGATCTTCTGGGTGAGCAGCCACTTGGCGCCCGCGGCCTTGATGATCTGCGGCAGCCCGGCGGCGAAGCCGAAGGTGTCGGGGAGCCACACCTCCTCGTTCTCCACGCCGAACTCGTCGAGGAAGAAGCGCTTGCCGTGCACGAACTGGCGGGCCATCGCCTCGGATCCGGGCATGTTGGTGTCCGACTCCACCCACATGCCGCCGGCCGGTACGAACCTCCCGTCCGACACGGCCTTCTTGACCCGGGCGTACACCTCCGGACGGTGCTCCTTGATCCACGCGTACTGCTGGGCCTGCGACATCGCGTAGACGAAATCCGGCTCGTCCTCCAGCAGGGCGGTCATGTTGGCGGTGGTGCGGGCGACCTTGCGGACGGTCTCGCGCAGCGGCCACAGCCAGGCCGAGTCGATGTGGGCGTGGCCGACCGCGCTGATCCGGTGCGCCGCGGGCACGGCGGGCGCGGCCAGCACGCCGGCCAGCTCGTCGCGTGCGGCCTGGGCGGTGCCGTTGACGTCGCCCAGGTCCACCGCGTCCAGCGCCCGGCCGACCGCGCGCACGATCTCCCAGCGGCGGGCCCCGTCGACCGGCAGCTCGGCCATCAGCTCCCCGAGGACCTCCAGGTCGAGCACCAGGTTCCACACCGTCTCGTCGAAGACGGCCAGTTCCAGCCGCCCGAGGACGTACTGCGGCGCGTCCCCGGCGGTCGAGCGGTCGCCGAGCCGGGTGGGCTGGAAGGGCACCCCGCCCGCGTCCAGGTCGGGGTTGGAGGCGGCCTCGACGTGCCAGTGGACCTGCTCGCCGCCCGCGACCGGCGCGCCCACCCTGACGTAGGAGTTGCGCGGGTGCAGTCCCTTCACCGGGGTGCCGTCGGGACGGTAGACCAGGCCCTCGCACTGGAAGCCGGGGGAGCGGGGGGTGAATCCCAGGTCGAGCACGGCCTCGACGGTGCGCCCGGCCCAGGCGGCGGGCACGGTGCCGGTGACCTTGAACCAGCTCGTCCCCCAGGGCGAACCCCACGGCGTGCCGGCGGTGATGGGCCGGGTCGGCGCGGAGAGGCCCTCCGCTACGGGCACGGGTTCGCCCGGCGCGGACCAGATCTCCACGTCCAGGGGTGTCGTCTCGGGATGGATGGCCGGACGGATGCGCTCGCGGAGGACGCGGTCGAGGCGGGCCTCGACCAGCTGGCGGTCGTCGTGCATGACGAGGTCTCCTGGGGGCTGCCGACATGCCGTTCGGGCTGTCGGGCGGGCGGATGTGACGGCCGGGTGCCGGGGCGGGTGGGTCTGCCGGAGACGAGGGGCGGCGGCGCGGTTCAGGGCCGGTGCGGGTGCGGGGCGCCGTCAGCCGCGGGGAACGGGGGGAAGCCGTCGCCGGCCGTCGTCGGGGGCCGGTGACCGTGCCGGCCACCGCGGGTGGCCGGTGTCCGCCGGGTGTTCGTGGTCAAGGCGATTGCACGCTCCCATCGGCGCCGTGCGGCGACGGCACGGCGGTCGGGTTCGGACGGCCTCGGCCCGCAGGCCGGCCAGGCGCCGGACCGCCCCCGGCAGTCCTCCGGGCGCCCGGCACCGGCGTGGGGCGAGTGAAATCTACGAACCGTGCGACAAGTTTGTCAATACGTTTTACGAAGTCGCCCGCCACCCGGTACCGCGCTCCCGGGCGCCGGTCAGGGCCGCGCGAGCTGCGGGTACAGGGTCTCGATGGTGAGCGCCAGCCCTGCCTTGACCTGCTGGGTGAAGGCGTCGGCGACCACCTCCAACCGGCCCTGCTGCACGCCGTCGAGGGCGATCCTGGCGATCCCGGCCGGGTCGGCCTTCTCCACGCCTTCCAGCCCGGCGACCATCTCGGTGTCCATGTAGCCGACGTGCAGCGCGGTCACCTGGGTCTTCTGGCCGGCCAGTTCCACCCGCAGGGAGTTGGTGACGGACCACTCGGCGGCCTTGGACGCGCAATACGCCGCCTCCTGCGGGAGCGACACCCAGGACAGCACGGACAGCACGTTGAGGACCGCGCCGCCCCCGCCCCGCGCGAGGACCGGCGCGAAGGCGCGGGTCACGTCGAGCGTGCCGAGCACGTTGGTGTCGTACTCGTGCCGGAAGGCGTCGAGGTCGCCGTCCAGGATGCCGGTGAGCGTGAGGATGCCGGCGTTGTTGACCAGCAGGGTGACGTCCTGCGCCTGCTCGGCGGCGGCGAGGACCGAGGCGTGGTCGGTGATGTCGAGCCGGACCGGGACGACGACGCCCCCGGCCGCCACGGTCCGCGGATCGCGCGCGGCCGCGTACACCTTGCTCGCCCCGGCATCGACCAGGGCGCGGACGAGGTGGGCGCCGAGGCCGCGGTTGCCCCCGGTCACGAGGGCGACAGAGTCCTTGAGGTTCATGGGCGGTGATTTCTCCTGTCCGGAGGGGGCCGGCGGACTCCGGGGAGCCCGTCCGGCGGTGCGGGAGGCGCGAAGGCGGGCTTCCGCGGCCGGGCTCTCGCGAGCGCGCGCCCGACACCGGACCCCGCCCCGCGGACGTATGACATCCGCCCGCGGCCCCGGTCGCCGCCCGCGACACCCGGAACGCGCCCGGGACCACCCGATCACCGCCATCAGCCCGGCCCCGCACGGGGATCGGCCGGGGAGACGACCGCGGCCCGCACCCCTGCGCGGGGTGCGGGCCGGAGGCGGGAGGTGCCGCGCCCCCGCCGTCCGGCAGGGGCGCGGCGGGTGTCAGGTGCTGGAGTAGCCGTCGAGGTCGGCGACGACCTGGACGTCACCCGTGTGGTTGGTCAGCGAGACCCTGCCGTCGAGCACGGGCACCACCACCTGGTTGGCGATGGTCGTGCTCGCCGGGTAGTTGAGGTTCGACACGCCCGGCAGCGGCGTGCCGTGCGGGTAGACGGTCAGGTAGCTGTTGGCGGTGGGGGCGGTGACCGTGACGTTGAGGGTGACCGCCGTCAGGCCGGTGGACGGCAGGCCGTCGACTCCGGCCACCTCGAAGCTCACCGTCCCGCCCGGGCCGACCTGGCCGGTACGGGCGCCGAGCCCGCTGCGCGTGTCCAGCAGGCGCACCGGGTCGACCGGGGTGAAGGTGGCGCCCGCCGGGGAGTAGTAGCCCGTCACATCGGCGACGAGATCGATCGTCCCACCGCTGTTGTAGAGGTCGACCACGCCGTCGTGCACGGGCACGGTCACCAGGTTGGGGATGGTCTGGCCGGTGCCGTAGTTGAGGTTGGAGGCCGCCGGCCGCGACTGCCCGTCGGGGTAGACGGTGACGTAGCCGCCGGCGGTCGGCCGGACCGCCGTGACGTTCATGGTCACCGCGGTCACGCCCGACGCGGGCACGCCGCGCACGCCCGCGACCGTCAGCCGGACCGTGCCGCCACTGGCGACCCGCGCCTTGGGCGCGCCGGTCCCGTCGCGGGTGTCCAGGAAGCGCGTCGGCGTGATCGTGGTCAGGGCCGATCCGGTGCCGTCGGCGGTGTAGTAGCCGGTGACGTCGGCGACGAGGTCGATCGTGCCCGCGTTGCTGTAGAGGTCGACGACACCGTCGTGCACCGGCACCGTCACCAGGCCCGCGATGGTGTGCCCGGCACGGTAGTTGACGTTGGAGGCGGCCGGCCGCGGCTGCCCGTCGGGGTAGACCGTGACGTAGCCGCCGGCGGTCGGCTGGACCGCGGTGACGTTCATGGTGACCGCGGTGACGCCCGATGCCGGGACGCCGTGCGCGCCGGCGACCGTGAGGCGCACCGTCCCGCCGGCCCCGACCCGTGCCTTCGGAGCGCCGGTGCCGTTCCGGGTGTCGAGGAAGCGGGTCGGCGTGATCGGCACGAGCCGGCTGTGCGTCGCCGCGGGGGCCGCGGTGACCGTGAAGCCGTCCGGCAGGTAGCCGGTCGACCTCGTGCCGACGGTGTAGCCGGGCTGGTCGACGACCACGTCGTAGCTGCCCGGATCAGCGGATCCCGGATTCAGCAGCACCGTCAGGGCGGTGCCCGCGGCGTTGACCGACACCGGCTCGGCCCACGAACCCGAGGGCGTCGAGGCGTTGGCCGCCAGTTGGACGGAGGTGCCCAGCGTCAGGCCCGAGCCGTGCAGGACGACCTGGGTCGCGGTGCCGGCCGGCCCGGTGGCCGGAGTCAGCGAGCTGACGTCGGCGGGCGGGGGAAGAGGGGAGCATTCGTCTTTGCACACGCCCTGGATCGAGTACTCGACGGGCGTGGTGGACATGTCGGCGGAGACCACCAAGACGTACTGTCCGGGCACCATGGAGGCGGACGTCGAGCAGTACGCGTTGAACCCGGGAGTGGACATCCCGCACTGGTAGGCGGCGTTGATCGAGGTGCCCGCGAAGCCCGGAGTGCCGAGCAGGGTGATCGCGGGGGCGTAACCGTTCGTGTCGCTGTCGGTGCCGGAGATGTGGAAGTACTCCGAGGGGCCGAGGTCCATCACGGCGCAGTAGCCTGCCGCGGATTCCGTCAGGGTGCCGCTGTGGACCGGGAAGCCGTCCGGGGACAGGTGGTTGGCGGTGCACTGGGACGCCCAGCCGGAAGCGGTGCCCACCTTCCAGGTGTCCACCCGCGCCTGGATGGCGGTGCCGTCGTAGCCGGCGGCGACGACGCCGACGACATAGGAGGTCGAGCCGGTGACGCGGCACTCGACTCCCTGCTGCCAGCACACGACGGTGCCGGTGGCGTCCGTGACGAAGAGGTCGGCCCCCGTCTCGTACTCCGGGTTCGGTGTGCGGACGGACAGCCACAGCTTGTCGGTGGCCGCCGCGGACACCCGCAGGCAGCCGCTGTCCAGGGCGGAGTCGAAGGAGTAGGCGGTCGCCGCGCCACCGGCGGCGAGGGAGGCGGGCGCCTTGCAGGACGCCGTCGAGGAGATGTCCCGCCGGACCACGTCGTAAGTGTCGTCGTAGCCGGTGCCGACCAGCAGGACCTGGTAGGCGGTACCGGCGGCGAAGCGGCAGACGGTCAGCGAACTGCCCGAACTGGCGCAGACCTTGTCACCCGCCGCGTCGTACACCTGGTACGAGGCGTTCAGTCGCCCGCTGGAGTTGGTGTAGTCGAACATCTCGGCCGTGGAGTGGCCGTTCGCCGGGAGGGCGAGGCAGCGCATCTGCTGCGTGGCGGAGAGGGAGACCTCGGCGCCGTAGGAACCGCCGAACGCGGACTGCGGCCAGGCGGTGCAGCCGCTGGTGCTGCCGGTGCGCTGGACGGTGAAGACGTAACTTCCGTTGCCCGCACCGGAGTCCGTGCCGGTCGCGGTGTTGGCGAGCGCGAGGTGGAAGGGTGCGGTGCCGGTCAGCTTGCAGACGAGGTAGACGGTGTCGTCGGCGCACTGCCGGACACCCTGGGCGTCGTAGACCGCCTGCGCCAGCTGCGCGCCCCGGTCCTCCTGCTGGTCCAGCAGGTACAGGCCCTGGCCGCTCGCCGTCGGCAGCGTCCAGCACAACTCCTCGCCGGTGCCGTCGAAGGCGCCGGTGAGCGCGCCGGAGGCGAAGTCGTCGTCGCGGCCGGCGGTGCAGCCGTCGGTGCTCGCCGCGGCGCGGAACCACACGCCGTACGCGTCGGGCCCGTCGTCCTGCAGGGCCCGGGCCCAGGTGTAGTCACCCGCGGTCAGCACGCAGTCGGCGCTCTGGTCCTCGGTGCAGATCTCGGTGCCGTCGGCGCGGTACAGGGCGCCGTCGACGCCGTGGTCGGCGGCTGCCGTGCCGAACACATACGGCCCGGCGGACGGTACGTGCAGCTGGCGGCAGCGCGTGGTGGACGACGCGTCCGGGACGGTGCCGTACGCCTGCGGCTGGAGTGCGGGGCAGCCGTCCGGCGTGGACAGCCGCGCGAACTCCACGGTGTAGTCGCTCTGTTCGGCCTCCCGCTGGTCGAGCTGGACCCGGTACGGCGCGGCGCCGGTCAGGGTGCAGTCCATCTCGAAGGCGCCCTCGGCCTTCGCGCACACCTGGGTGCCGTCGGCGTCGTAGACCCAGGCGTTGTCGGTCCAGTCCGACACCCGCGAGCGCAGGACGTCCCCGGACGCCAGCGGCAGCCGGTAGCAGTCGCCGGGCGCACCCGCGGCCAGCGAGCGGCTCAGCGCGGCGGGCGCGCCCAGCGCGGTGTCCTGGGCGGTCAGCGCGGTGCAGGAGGTGTCCGAGAGCAGGGCGTTCCAGGCGACGGTGAAGCCGCCGCCGGGGACGGTCAGGGTGTACGTGCCGGCCTGCGCGGCCGGGCAGCGCAGGGCGCCGTACACGTGCTGCTGCGGGTCGTCGGGGTGGTCGCAGGTCACCGTGGTGCCGTCGGGCGCGGTGAGCACCGGCTGCGGGCCGAAGGTGTTCTGCGCGACGACCTGCACGAAGAGCAGGTCCTTCGGCTGCGGCACGTCGAGGGTGTAGGAGGCGTCCCCGCCCTGCGTGTCGGCGCAGGAATAGACGGTGTGCGGGTCCAGCGCGCCGGAACAGGCATCGGGCAGGTCGGCGGCGGCGGTCTGGCGTACCGCGGTGGTGTGCGCCTTCGCGGCGGCGGCCTTGCTCCAGGTCCGCGCCGCCGTAGCGGAGTTCGCGTGCGCTGCCGTGGAGGAGTTCGTGGTGGACGGCGCGGGTGCCTTCGCACGGGACGTCGCGGTGGTCCCGGCGCGCGCGGCCTTCGCCGCGGCCGAGCCGGGTACGGGCTTGGCGGCGGAGGCGTGCGTCGCGTCCGTTCCGGTCCCCGCGCTCGCGGAGGGTACCGCCGGTGCGGCGGTGGGCGTGGCGGCCGTCGCCACGGGTGCGAGCCACAGCGTGGTCGCCGTGGCGAGGGCCGCGACCAGCGCGAGGGTGCCGTGCACCGCCCGAGCCGTCCGTCGTCTCCTCCGCAGGCCGGGCCGCGGCATGGCGGCGCCTTCGAGTTCTCTCATGTCCCCCCCTGGGATTCGCCCTGATCCGCGAGCGGCGGGAGCTGTCGCGCGGGCACCGCCGGATTCTAGGCGCAGGCCACGACAGAGGGGCGGCCATTTCCGCGGGGCCCGGGGAGGGCGCGCTGCCGCGGGGCGGGGGTCGTACCGCCCGGCGGGCCGGGGGCGTTCAGGCGGGGGGAGGGGCGATCGCTGGGGTGGAGGGTGCCGGGAGCCAGTCGAGGAGGAGGCGGTTGAGCCGGTCCGGGGCGTCCACCGGGATCCAGTGGCTCGCGCCCGCGATGACCTCGTGCCGCCAGGGACCGCTGACACAGGCGCCCGAGCGTTCCATCGACTGGCCGTCGAGGTGGTGGTCGCCGGTCGACCAGACGCCCAACGTCGGCGCGGTGACCGGCGGCAGGTCCCGCGCGGGGCCGGGCATGCGGGGCGCCAGGTTGGCCCGGTACCAGTTCAGCGACGCGGTCAGCGCGCCCGGGCGGGACAGGTCGCGGACCGCCCGGTCGATGTCGCCCCGGTTGCGGGTCAGCCGGCGCAGCAGCGCCCAGTCGTCGGCGGCGAGTGTGGCCTCGGCGATGCCCTCGAACTGGAAGAAGAGCTGGTACCAGCCCATCTCGGCCTGCCGCAGGCTCTGCGGGGCACGCGGGTGCGCCACGGACAGCGCGGCCAGCGTGCGCACCCGTTCGGGGTGGAACATCGCCAGCTGCCAGGCGACGGCGGCCCCCCAGTCGTGCGCGACCACGTGGGCGGCCGTCGCGTCGCACGCGTCGAGCACCTCCACCATGTCCGCCACGGAACGGGACAGCCGGTAGTCCTCCACCGCGCCTGGCCGGTCGGACCGGCCGAAGCCGCGCAGGTCCGGGACGATCACCCGGAAGCCCGCGGCGACCAGCACCGGGATCTGGTGCCGCCACAGGCGTCCGGAGTCCGGCCAGCCGTGCATCAGCAGCACGGGGGTCTGCTGCGGTACGTCCCCGGCGGACTCCCCGGTGGTCATCCCGGTGGACGCGGCGGCGAACTCCTCGACGTGCAGCCGGACGGGGCCGGAGGACACCACACGGGTCGTGCCGGATCCGGGGCCGTGCCCACGCGCGGACTCGGGCTCCTCGCCGGTGGCGTCGAGGTCGGTCATGCCGGTGCCTCCAGATCTCTCCGGGCGTCCGGGCGTCACCCGTGGCTGCGGGGCGAGCCTAACGGAGGGCGCCCGGGGCCGGCACTCGTCCGGCCGCACGGGCCGCCCGCCCGCTCCCGACACGAACCCGTGGGTCAGCGCGGGCCGTTCGGCTGCCGCAGCCGCAGCCGCAGCCGCAGGCTCGCCGCGTTCCGGATCCGGCGGGTGCGCCCACGCGCGGCCAGCAGGCCGAGCGCGTCACGTGAGGTGACGGCCGGCGTGGTCGTGACGGTCCGCTGGAACCAGTCGGACGCTCCGGTGAGTTCCTCGGCGGCCCAGGGCTCGTCCAGCGCGAGGGCGCGCAGCAGGCCCCACTCGCCCAACCGCCGGGCGAGGAAGGGGCGATCGGCGACCACCGCGGCCATGCCGCGCGCCCAGTCGGTGAACGCAGGGTCGGTGAGCGCCCGTTCGGCCCTGCGGTCCAGGTGGCGGCACACCGCGCTCTCCGCCATCAGCGCGTCCTCGTCCTCCAGTACGGCGGCGACGAGGGCGCACGCGTCGGAATCGGCGACGGCTTCGAGTTCCTCCAGGTAGCGGGCATAGCGCAGGTGCTCGGGAGGCTCGTCGTCCGGGGCGGGGCCGGTCATGGACGGGCCCCGCGTGCGGCCGCCCGCCGTGCCCGTTCGACGCCGTGGACCGTCTTCATCTCGCCCTCGCCTCCCCGGACTTCGCGGTGCCGTCCGGCACAAGTTACCCGCGGGTCGGGCCCCGGGCACCCGGATTCCCCCCGCCCCGGCGGGACTCCGTGGCGGGCGCGTTCCTGTGACCGTTCGGACGCAAGGGCAGTCTCCTTCGCCCCTGTGGCGCCCCGGACTGCCCATGAGGTCGCTGACGTGGGGCGCGGGCAGATCGTAAGGTGGCACAAGTGAGCCTCTGGACCTCCTTGGAACCCGCCTCGACGACCGTCGACGCCGGCGGGACCACCACGGCACGACTGCGGTTGCGCAACACCGGTGACGTGGTCGACGAGTACCGCTTCGAACCCGTGGGGGGCATCGCGCCCTGGATCAGGGTGGAGCCGGAGGTGTTGCGGCTCTACCCGGGCACCACCGGCACGGTCGAGCTGACCTTCATGCCGCCGCGCACCCCCGACGCGACCGCCGGCCCGAACCCGTACGCGGTGCGCATCACGCCGACCGAGTCGCCCGAGGCCACCACGGTCCCCGAGGGCAACCTCGTCATCACGCCCTTCGTCGAGGTCCGCGCCGAGCTCCTGCCGCCCACCGTCAAGGGCCGCTTCCGCGGCCGGCCCAGGATCGCGGTGGACAACCTCGGCAACACCAAGCTCACCGCCTCCCTCCGAGGCACCGACAACGGCGACCAGCTCGCGTACGACATCCACCCGGCGAACGTCCAGATCGAGCCGGGGCGCGCCGCGTTCGTCAAGGCGACGCTGCGGCCGCGGCAGATCATCTGGTTCGGCGCCAGCCAGCAACGCCCGTACAGCGTCGACGTGGTGCGCTCCGGGGTGACGCCGCTGACCGTCGACGGCAAGTACGTCCAGCGCGGGTTCCTGCCGCGCTGGATCGCCAGCGTCGTCTGCGCGCTGGCCGCCCTCGCGGTCGTGTTCACGATGCTCTGGCTGACCCACAAGCCCGCGGTCTCCAGCCTGGCCACGCCCAAGGTCAACGAGGCCGGCTTCAGCACGCTCACCCCCTCGCCGTCGCCGCCCTCCCCGCCGCCGACCACCCAACCCACCACCAGCGCACCGCAGACGACCCAGCCCCAGAGCGGATCGGGCGGTGGCGGCGGCGCCCCGGCGAAGAAGAAGCCGGCCAGCCCGGTGCCCGCGACGGACATCCTGTTGCGGAACACCACCACCAACAAGTGCGCCGACCTCCCGGAGAACGGTGACGGGAAGACCAACGGTCCCGTCAACGAGTACACCTGCGACCCGAAGGCCAGCGACAACCAGCTGTGGGACCTGGAGGTCCGCTATCCCGAGCTGGGCCCCGGCGGCACCCCGCTCTTCCAGATCCGCAATTCCAAGGACCAGTTGTGCATGGATCTGCCGTACAACGGCGCGGAGCCGCTGGAGACGCACATCTCCGAGTTCAAGTGCGACGGCACCACCGGCGACAACCAGCTGTGGTGGCTGGCGAAGCAGCCGGACGGCTACTACTGGATCCGCAACTACGCCAGCGACAACGCCTGCCTGGACGTGTCGGGGTTCAGCACCGGCGGCGACAACACCCCGCTGACGATCTACAGCTGCTCCGACACCGACGACCAGGAGTGGACGATCGTCCACCCGCCGAAGACGGCGGAGTGATCCCGTGCCGGAGCTGATCGTCCGCGTCCCCCGGCTCGTCGTCCCGTTGCCCGTCGCCCCCCTGCCCGTCGTGCTTCTGCCCGTCCCGGGCCGGGAGTTCAGCGGGTTCCGCACCGGACATTTCCGCCCGAGACCGTGACGGAGACCAGGATGCCCTCCTCGCACTCCCCGCAGGATCCCTCGGCCGGCGGCCGGCGCACCGAGGACGGCGAACCGCCCGCGGTGTCGGTGCGCCGGGCCGTCGCGATGCCGGCGGCGCCGGACGTGCCGCCGCCCGACAGTGCCGCGGCCGAGGGCCGCCGCCCGCGCCCGGCGGCCCCGCCCGTGTCCGTACCCGTCCGGCGCGCCGAACGGCCGTTGAGCGAGCGGAAGGCGGAGGTTCCGGCGGCGGAGGAGGGTCCGGCTGCCGGGGAGGGCGCAGCCGCGGGGGAGGGTGCTCAGGCCGCCGTGGGAGGTGCTTCCGCGGAGGAAGGTGCCGAGGCCGCCGCGGGAGGCGCTTCCGCCGAGACACGTACTCCCGCCCCGGAAGGTGTTCCCGCCCGCGCCGAAGCACCCGGTGTCGAGGCACCCGCCGAACCGGCCGAGCCCGCCAAGCGTGTGAAGCCCGCCAAGCCCGCCAAACCGGCCAGGCCCACCAAGCGTGTGAAGCCCGCCGAACCCGGGAAGCCCGTCGCGCCCACCCCGTCCGCCGCGCCGCTGACCGTCGGCACCCGGCCGGCCCGACAGCCGCCGCGGAAGAGGACGTTCACGGTGCCGATCGTCGTGGCGGCGGTGGTGGCGATCGGCGCCGCCACTCCCTTCGTGGTCAGCGGTCTGCGGCAGCACGACCCGGCGCCCGTCGCGAAGACGGACGACGTGGCGACCGGCGGCACGGTCGGCAAGCCGCTGCCCGTGCCCGGGACGGCCACCGCCTCCTCCGCCGGTGCCACCCGCGGCGCGAAGCCCTCCCCCCACCCGTCGAAGAAGAAGAGCGCCGCCCACCCGCGGACGACCTCGGGCCCGTCGCACACCCCGGCGAAGGGCACGTCGCCCGCGAAACCGGCCGGGGCGAAGCCGAAGGCCACGAAGGCGCCGAAGAAGGTCTCCCCGGCCGTCACCGCCCGGGCCCGCGCGAACGCCGCCTCCTCGGCGAGCAAGGTGCTGATCGAGAACGCGACCACGCACCTGTGCGCGGACATTCCCAACTACGGCAACGGGACGAGTGACGGCCCGGTCAACCAGTACGACTGCAACGGCACCAGCGCCGACAACCAACTGTGGGACCTGCGGGTCGCGTTCAAGAGCGGCGGGCCGCAGGGCGCGAGCCTGTTCGTGATCAAGAACCACAAGGACGGCCTGTGCATGGACATTCCCAACTACGGTCCTGAGCCGGCGGGTACGAAGATCGAGGAGTTCGCCTGCAACGCCACCAAGGCGGACAACCAGCTGTTCTGGCTCGACCCCGTCGCGGACGGCACCTACTGGATCCGCGACTACAGCAGCGGCCAGTGCCTGAACCTGCCGGGCGTCGGCACCGCCCGCGAGGACGTCCGCCTCGAACAGGACGTGTGCTATGACAACCCGGGCGACGACTTCCGCTGGACCTTCCGCTGACCTCCGGCTGACCTTCCGGCGGCCGCCCGATCACCGCGGCCGCCGGACGGCCCGCGCCTCCTACGCCCAGCCCGCCGGGCCGGTGCAGCGCGGCGGCCAGTGGTGGACGCGCCCCCTGCTGCCCGCCGGGACGTCCTCCTCCAGCGCCTCGGTGAGGGAGCGCAGCGCGGTGCGGTCCTGGTCGTCCGCGGCGGCTCCCCGAGTGGACGCGCCGCCGGTGACCTCCCGGAGCAGCACCACGTCCGTGCCGCGCGCCGCGTGCACCCCGAGGACGCGGAAGGCGGTGCCCGGGGCGAAGAGGACCTCGTCGGGGATCGGTGGCGGGACGCCGGGCAGGGCGGGGTCGCGCTCCAGGTGGACCCGCCGGCCGTACTCGGACCAGACGGCGTAGCGGGTGGCCTCGGACGGGCCGCGCAGGTTCCCGGCCAGCGCGCTGACCGGGCCGGGTGCGCGCAACAGCCGTCCGGGGGCGGCCAGTTCCTTGGGCAGCGGGTCGCCGCTCCGGAACGCCGGGCCCTGGTAGGGCATCATGCGGGCCAGCCCGGAGGCGATGCACGCGGCGTACGGGCGCAGGCGCGGGTCGCCCGCGCGCAGGGCGGTGCGCACGGCCTCGTGGGCGAGCGGGCCGCTCCGGGAGGTGAGATAGAGGTGCACGGCGAGGACGTCCACCGGGTTCGGCGCCCACTTCTGCCCGCCCTCGCCCGGTGGCGCGCCCAGCATCCGCTGCACCGCCTTCTCCTGCGGGTCCCACACGTCGTCGGGGACGAGTTCCCGGAACGCGTCGCGCTCGGCGGCCGAACTGCGGTACCGGGGGCCGAAGGTGGGGGCCAGCACGGGGCGCGGCAGCACGGCGGGGAAGGCCGCGGGGACGGGTGCCGGTGCGGTCTCCGCCTTCCGCGGGGGTACGGCGCCGGGTGCGGCGGCGGTTTTCGCGGGAGGCGCCGCGGGTGCGGGCGCCTCGGGCGGTACGGGTACGGGTTGCGCGGGTGCCGGTGGGGCGTCGCGGCGCGGCGCCGGACCGGGTGCGTCGGGTGCGGGCGCGGCCGGGGGAGCCGGGACAGCCGGAGCGGCCGAGGCGCTCGCCAGGGCGGGGCGGGCGGACGGGCCGGGCGCGATCGCCCCCGGGGACGCCTTGACCGGCCTTCGCGGCGGCGCCGGGAGAGCGGGGGGACGTGCGGCGGGACGGGCGGGCGCGGCGGCGCGGGGCGGCCTCGTACGGAGCCGCTTGACGCCGTGCTCGGACAGCAGGCGGCTCAACTCGCGGGCCTGCTCGGTGCCGCACTCGCCGTAGAGGTGGAGCACGGCGCGCTCGCGTACTTCCGGGCTGAGCGCCGTGAGCAGGGTCCGCAGGGCGGGCAGGGCGTCCGGGCCGATCGGCCGGCCGGGCGTGCCCACCTCGATCGCGGGGGCGTCGGCGTCGACCGGGCGTTCGGCGAGCGCGACCGGCGCGGTGCCGACACGGGTGACCCGCAGGCCGGCCCGGGTGACCGCGACCTGCCAGGTGTCGGAGATCCGCAGCACGCCCGTCCGCGCGGTGCCGACCCCCGGCAACGGCGGCTGCCAGCGCAGCAGTTGCGGCGCGGGCGGCGGACCGTCGACGCCAGGACGGCAGGCGACCGCCTCGACGAAGGGGCGCCACGCCGGGGTGCCGTCGGTGCCGATCAGCACGGTGCGGGCCTGGTGGGCGTCGCTCCCGGGGGTGAGGTCGTCGGTCATGAGCGGCGAGCCGGTCAGCACCTCGACCTCCAGGCGGAAGGTGTCGGCGGCGAGTTGGCCGGCGGGCAGCAGGTCGCTGTTGCCGCCGGGCGCGAGGCGGACCGCGGACCGCACGGGCGCGGGCAGGGAGGACAGGACGCCGACCACGTCGTGCGGTGTCAGTTCGATCTCGTCGCCGGGGGCGCCCACCAGCACCACCGGGCGGTCGGGGCTGACCGGCACGGCGAAGGCCAGGTCGCCGGGGAGCGGCGCGGGGGCGTCGATCGGGCGCAACGCGATCCCCGCCGGTATGCGGTGCACCGCTGTCTCCCCGCTCGCGGCGGCGGTACGCGGCAGCCGGTCCAGGTCCGCCTGCCATGCGGGTGCGGGCAATTGCCGTCCCAGTGCCTCGGGTTCACCGCCCGGCGTGAACCGCCACCAGCCGCGGTCCCGTTCGGCCCCGGCCCCGGACCCGGCGCTTGCCGCAGCCTCCTCCCGGTCCGCGCGTTCGGGTACGAACAGCGAACCGCCCGGCACCAGCAGCGCGGGCCCGTCGGGCGCGACCACCCGCACGCGCAGGCGCTCGGCGATGTTGTGGGCCACGGCGCGGCCTTCACCGCGGGGTGCCGCCGCGTGCGAGAGCACCAGCAGCAACTCCTCGTAGGAACCGGGACGTTGGGCCCGCAGCACCTCGTCCAGGCCCGCCCACGCGCGGTCGCCCTCGGTGCCGATCACCACGGTGAGGGTCGTGTCGCCCCGCGCGGCCATGGCGTAGCCGAGTTCGGCGACCGACATCGGATCGAGCGGCGGCTCACCGACCGTCCGCACCACGTGGACGCCGTCGATCTCCTCGACATGGACCGAATCCTTGGCGGCCTCGGCACCCTCAGGACCCCGGGTGCCCCCGGACTCCACCGCGTCCGCCTGTCCGCCGTCCGCCTCGCGACGCGCACGCGTGCCGATCCACCGTCTCACCAACCGTCACCGCACCCCGCTCGCCGATATGTACCACTGAACGCAAACATCACGTGATTCCGCACAGTAACCCAGGTCGATGTCATGCAGGTGCCGCGGCCCGGGCGAGCGGTCCCGCCCGACCCCGGCCGGCGGCAGCCGACCCGCGACCGCCCTGGAGAGCATGCCCACGTGAAGCGGGGGCCACCGGGCTGCCGCCGATGCCGGGAGAGGTGAGGTCGCCGCGCACGTCACGGCGCCCGCGGACCGGACGGACCGCGGTCCGCGGGGTGCGGTCAGGAGCTCCGGCCGTCGAACAGGACCGGGTTGAGCGGGGTGTCGGGGACCTGGCCGATGCCGGTGCCGGGCATCCACGCCCGGTCGTTGACCTGGTGGGCGTTGGTGGGTTCGGTGACGCGGATGTCGGCGTCCATGTAGATGACGGTCATCACGCGGCGCGGTACGGCGCCGCGGTTCGGGCCCGCGTGGTGGAAGGTCCAGCCGTGGTGGAAGCTGGCGTCGCCCAGGGCGAAGGGTTCGACGACGTCCTCGAAGTCCTGCTCGGCCACGGCCTGCTCGATCACCCGCTCCGACTCGTCGGAGATGGGCAGGTCGCGGCCGGAGGAGAAGTGGTGGCTGCCGCGGGCGAAGGCCAGCGGACCCAGGTCGGAACCGGTCTCCTGGAGGGGCAGCCAGAGCGTGATGGTCCGGTCGGAGGACAGTGGCCAGTAGTACTGATCGGCGTGCCAGGGGGTGATGCCGCCGCTGGGCTCCTTGTACAGGGCCTGGTCGTGGTAAAGGCGCACGGCGTGCACTCCGAGGAGCCGGGCCGCGATCGCGGCGAGCCGGGGCGAGAACACCAGCTCCTTCACCCGCTCGTTCTCCCGCCACAGGTTCGACACCTGGAGGAACGCCTTGCCGTAGGTGTCGCGCTCGGCCAGCGGCAGGTGCTGGGTGTTCAGCCGGATCACCTCGGAGGTGATGGTCGGCTCGTAGCGCGCGATCGTCTCCGGCGACAGCACACCGGAGAGGTGGACGAAGCCGTCGCGGTTGAGGTCGGCGGTCGCGGTCGGGGTCAACCCCCCGTAGGGGGTGCCCAGTTCGTCGGCAGATGTCTGCGTCGGGGTCGTCATGTGACTCGTGCTCCTCGCGCTCCGGGCGGTCGGGTTTCCGGACTCCACCGTCGCAGCGCCGCCGCGGGTACCGCCACGTCGGCATTGCCCGGTTCCGGTACGCAGTTGCCCTTCAGCCGGCGCCACCCGGAGCACCGCGCCGCCCGCGCGTCGTCAGGCGATGGAGGCGCCCGGGCGCAGCGGGGTGATGACCTCCTTCGTGAGCCACCGGGCCACCCCCTGCGGCCAGGGTGACGGGAGGATGAGCACGAGGTGGGTGAACCCCGCGTCGATCGCCGCGCTCGCGGCCTCCCGGGTGGACGCGGGATCGTCGTAGGACACGGGCAGGGCGATCGAGCGGGTGACGGTCGCGGGATCGCGGCCGATCTCGCGGCAGTAGCGGTCGAGCAGGCCGCTGCGCTCGATGCCGTCGGCGAGCCCGGTGTCCCCGGGGAAGTTCCACAGGTCGGCGTGCTCGGCGACCACCCGCAGCGTCCGGGACGAGCGCCCGCCGATCAGCACCGGCGGGTGCGGCCGCTGCACCGGCCGGGGGTTGCCGAGCGCCCCGGTGAGCCGCACGTGCGTGCCCTGGAAGTCGAAGGGCTCGGTCTCCGTCCACAGCCGGCGGATGACGGTGCACGCCTCGGCGAGCGCGTCCACGGAGTCGCCGAAGTCGTGGTAGGGCAGGCCGTGGCCGTCGTACTCACGGCGCGCGAGCGGGTGGCTCGGCCGCGAACCGGCGCCGATCCCGAAGTCCAGCCGCCCGCCCGAGACGATGTCGACGGTCGTGGCGATCTTGGCCAGCATCGCGGGCGGACGGAAGCGGTTGCTGGTGACCATGACCCCGACCCGCAGCCGCGTGGTGCGGGCGGCCAGGGCGGACAGGAGGGTCCAGCCCTCCAGGGCGGGGCCGTCGGGGTCGCCACCGATGGGCATGAGGTGGTCGAACACCCAGGCGTGCTCGATCTCCGGGACGGTGTCGGCCTCCTGCCACACCCGCAGCAGGTCGGCGTGGTCGACCTGCATGGGCGGGGTCATGATGCCGAAGCTCACGGGGGTCATCGCGTCACCTCCGTCGCAGGGAAGGGTCGGTCAGTGCGGGCAGGACGGCGTTCTTCTCCTGCGCGGCCAGGTCGACCCCGGGCGGCACGATCGTGTCGATGGCGTCGAGGACGTCGGCGGGCAGCACCGTGTCGGCGGCGGCCAGTTGGGAGTCCAGGTGCGCGGCGGTGCGGGGGCCGATCAGCGCGCTGGTGACCCCGCGGTGCGCGGTGACGAAGCCGAGCGCGAGCTGGATGAGGGTCAGTCCGGACTGCTCGGCGAGCTTCGCAAGTTGCTCGACGGCGTCCTGCTTGGCGGCGTTGGCCGGGATGCCGGTGTCGAAGCGCTGGGGCATGAACCCGGAGCGGCTGGTGGTCACCGGCCGGCCCGCGCGCACCGCGCCCGACAGCCAGCCCGAGGCCAGCGGGCTCCACGTCAGGACCCCGAGGCCGTACCGCTCGGCGACCGGCAGCACTTCGGCCTCGGCGCCGCGCTGGAGGATCGAGTAGCCGGGCTGCTCGCTGACGAAGCGGCCCAGGTGGTGCTCGCGGGCCGCCCACTGGGCCTCCACCAGCCGGTGGGCCGGGTACTCCGAGGTGCCGAAGGAGCGGATCTTGCCGGCCTGCCGCAGGTCGGTCAGCGCCGAGAGGGTCTCCTCGTCGCTGGTGGCCGGGTCCCAGCGGTGCAACTGGTAGAGGTCGATGTGCTCGACGTCCAGCCGGCGCAGGCTGTTCTCGACGGCGGTGGTCAGCCAGCGCCGCGAGCCGCCCCGCCGGTTGCGCTCCTCGCCCATCGGCAGGCCGGCCTTGGTGGCGAGCACCACGTCGTCGCGGCGCCCGGCGAGGGCCTTGCCGACCATCTCCTCGGACTGGCCGGCGGAGTACGCGTCGGCGGTGTCGATCAGGTTGACCCCGGCGGCGAGGGCCGTGTCGACCAGCGCGGTCACCTCGGCCTGGGTGGTGCGCCCGAGCGCCCCGAAGTTCATCGCGCCCAGACCCAGCGCGCTGACCTGGACCCCGGTGCGCCCGAGGGTGCGGTACCGCATGGGTTTCTCCTTCCATCCCGGACAATGTCATGATGGGAGCGAAACGGAACGACGCTCCGTTCTCGACAATACGGAACCTTGTTCCGCTTTGCAAGGAGGATCACGTGGCGACCTCTGGAGCAGGCGGGGACGGCGGCACCCGCCGGCGGCGGGCCGATGTCCGCCGCAACGAGGGGGCACTGCTGGAGGCCGCCGCGGCGGCCTTCGCCGAGGTCGGGATCGACGCGCCGGTGCGCGACGTCGCCGCCCGGGCCGGGGTCGGCGTGGGGACGGTCCACCGGCACTTCCCGACCCGCGCCGATCCGGTGGTCGCCGCCTACCGGCACCAGGTCCAGGCGCTCGCCGTGGCGGGCCCGCACTACCTGGCCGGCGAGCCGAGCCCCTTCGCGGCGCTGACCGCTGGTCGACGGGTTCGTGGACTTCCTCGCGACCGAGCACGGACTGCCCGACGTGCTCGGCCAGGGTGAGGGCTCCGAGACCCTGCACGCCTACTGCCTCGACACGCTCGTGCCGGTGTGCGGCGAACTGCTGGCCGCCGCCGCGCGCTCGGGAGAAATCGTCCGCTCCGACATCCAGGCGCTCGCGTTCATGCGCGCGATCGGCAACCTGTGCATCGGCGCGAAGGACGACGCGCGCTACGACGCCCGCAGGATGGTCGCCCTCCCCCTCGCCGGCCTCACGACGGCCGGCTGACCGGGCAGCCGGACCCGGCCCGAACGGACCGACCCGCCCGGGGGCTTCCGGGCGGGTCGGGTCCGGCCGGTCGACCGGCAGGTCACCGGTGCCGCGCGCGGCGTACGCGCGCGGCACCGGGAGCGGGGACGCGGAGGAGCGCTCAGCCGCGCGCCACCGTGCGCGGCGCGTTGTAGCCCTCCACCCGCAGGGCCGGGTGGCCCGACGGAAGCGCGCCCGACGGCCAGGACAGCGTGAGCGTGCGGGACTCACCGGGCAGCAGCCACAGGTAGTTGTCGCCGTACAGCGTCGGCAGGACCCGCTGCCCGCTCTTGTCGTCCAGCAGCGAGAGCCGGACCATCGCCGCGACCGAGGCACCGGTGTTGCGGACCGTCGCGGTGAGCTGCTGCCGCCCGTCGCCGGCACCGGTCACCCGGCCGACGTCGGCCGACACCTTCGTCTTCTTCGCCGAGTTGAGCCCCTTCAGGTCGGCCGTCTCGCGGTAGCGCCAGTACGTGTTCTGCGACAGCACGTGGCCCTTGGCGTCGGCGAACTCCAGCCGCAGCAGGTGCAGATCGGGCAGGTCGTCGGTCCAGCCGGCGGTGAACGCCGGCGCGGTGCCGGACGCGGCGACGTCCACCTTCGCGGTGCGGACGGCCCCGAGCCGGTGGCCGTCCAGGTCGTACAGCCGCGCGGTGACCGTCGCGCCCTTGACCGCGTTCGGGGTGTGGTTGACCGCGACAACCTGCCACTTGCTCAGGTCGGCCTGCACGTGGAAGGGCTCGCACGCCTTGCGCGCCCCGTAGTAGACGCCGTTGACGTCGAAGTCGTAGTCGTACGTCTGCCACACGGTGCTGTGCCAGGCCGGGTGGGACATCCACAGCATCAGGCCGGTGGCGTCCTGCCACAGGTTGGCGTTCCACGCCTCGAACATGGCCCGGGTGTTCTCGTAGTTGACGAACTGGGCCTTGCGCGTGAAGTCGTCCAGGTCCGTCGCGGTGTCGAGGCGGGCCTCGATCGCCTCGGCGTAGTGCTGCGGCTGCTGGTTGCCGTTGGTGCTCCAGTCGTGGTGGTACCACACGGTGCCGATCGGCCACTCGGTGGAGTCGCCGACGAGGTTGCGCATGCTCTCCGCGGTGGACACCACCGGCATGCCGATCTCGGTGTGGAAGCCGAAGCTGTGGCTGCCGTAGGTCGACGGGTCGAAGTACTTCGTCGGGTCGACCCAGTTGTAGGGGCCGCCGCCGGTGATGATGCCGCCCGCGGAGTTGTTCTGGTACAGGGTGCCGGGGGCGAGGTCGGTGACCGCGTCGCGCATGCCGTCGTCGATGGCGGCGGGCGGATTGCCCTCGTTGGCGCCGCACCAGACGACGACGCTGGGGTGGATGCGGTAGCGCAGCACGGTGTCCCGCGCCTGCGCGTTGTAGACGTCGTGGTCCGGCGGGTCCATGCCCCAGGCGTTGGGGAAGTCGTTCCACACCAGGATGCCGTGCTCGTCGCAGGCCGCGAAGAACTCCTCGCGGTCGCTGCAGCCCACCCAGTTGCGGATCATCGTGAAGTTCATGTCGCGGTGCATGCGCACCGCCGCGTCCATCCGCTCGGCGGGCATGCGGCGCAGCAACTCGTCATAGCCCCAGTTGCCGCCGCGGGCGAAGACGCGCACGCCGTTCACGCTGATCTTCAGCGGCTGGGGCGAGTTGTCGACGGACGTCACGTCCGTCCACGTCGTGCCGTCGTCCGACACCTGGATCGTGTACGTCTTGGCGTAGGCCGCCTCCCACAGGACGACGATCCGGTCGAAGGCGACCGACGCGCCGAGGTCGACCTGGATCCACTGGTCGTCCTGGTAGGCGGAGGACCAGCGGGTGCCGGGGTTGCCGTCGGTGGCGTGCGCCGCGACGTTCCCGGAGCCGTCCTCGTCGCTGGAGGAGGTGGCGGTCTTGTGCAGGGCGAGGTCGGTGCCCGCGGAGGTGCTGTCGATCACCGAGAGGGACCACAGCGAGAAGCCGTAACCGGTGGCCCGGGTCGCCAGCGCGAGCCGCACGTAGCGCGCGGTCCGGGCGTCGAAGTCCTCGGTCTGCAGGCTGGCGTCACCGGCGTTGAACGGCAGCGGCACCGCGGTGTTGTCGACCGCCTTGGCGTCGGTCCAGGTCGATCCGTCGCCGGAGACCTGCACCACGTACGACTGCGCGTAGGCCTGCTCCCAGGTGAGGTCGACGCGGTCGAAGGCGACCGAGGAGCCCAGGTCCACCTGGATCCACACGTCGTCCTGCGCGGCCGAGGCCCAGCGGGTGGTGGGGTCGCCGTCGGTCACGTGGGACGCCACGTTGCCGCTGCCGTCCTCGGTGGAGGAGGCGGTGGCCGTCGCGTGCAGCGCCAGGTCCGTGCCGGAGGTGCTGTCCACCACCGCGAACGTCCACAGCGAGTAGCCCCAACCGGTGGCCCGCGTCAGGCACTTGACCCGCACGTAGCGGGCCTGCTGGTCACCGACCTCGACCGGCTGGGTGTACGAGTCGGTGCTCGCCCCGAACGTGATCGGCAGGTCGCCCTCGTAGCCGAACTGCCGGATGCCGAACCGGGTGGTGCGGCGGTCGCTCTCCTGGCCGCCGATCGAGGCGACGAGCGTGAGGTCGTGCAGGGCTGCGTCGCCGTACCCGTTGGGCCACCACAGCTTCGGGTCGCTCAGCCGCAGGCGCGAGAAGGAGTCCGGGGCGAAGACCACGTCGGTGCTCGCGCCCCCGGCCACGGTGACCGCCTGGGAGAGCGTGATGCCGTCGAACGACGCGGTGACCGTGATCCGTTGGGACGCGGTGTCGGCGTTGCGCACCGGGACGGTGATGGTCAGTTCCGCGCTGTTCGTGGCGGGCAGCCCGGGCAGCTTGGTGTCCACCCGCGCGTCGCCGACGACCGCGTGGCCGGTGGAGCGCAGCCGCACGTGGTTCCAGATCCCGGAGGCGCGGTCGCGCACCGCGGGCATCCAGTCCCAGCCCGAAACGGACAGGTACGTCGGGGAGTTGAGGTTCATCTGGTTCGCGCCCGCGTCCACGAACGACTGGCCCAGCGGGCCCTTGTCGCCGGGGCTGCCGGGCACCGGCATCGGGGTGATCCGCACCGCGAGCGCCTGCGCGCCCTTGGCGGCCAGTTGACCGGTCACGTCGACGGCGGACCGGGCGAACGGGTGGGCCATGGTGCCCACCTGCGTGCCGTTGAGCCAGATGTCGGCCTGGTGGTTGATGCCGTCGAACTCCAGCCAGACGTGCCGGCCGGCGCCGGTGCGCAGCCCGCGCGGCAGGTCGAAGCCGCGGCGGTACCACCAGGAGTGGCGGGAGAGCGCCTCGGGGATCTGCAGGTTGTTCATGCCCGCCACCGGGTCGGGCAGCTTGCCCTGGTCCACCAGCGAGGTCAGCACGGTGCCGGGGACGGTCGCGGGCAGCCACGCGCTGTCGTCGAGGCCGGCCCGGGACAGGTCCGCGCCCTCGGCGCCGGCCCAGTCGTCCAGGGTGAGCGTCCAGCCGGACTCCAGCGGCACGGTGCCGTCGTCGGCGACCTTCAGCGCGGGGGCGTCGTGGTGGTGGGTGCCCCAGTCCGTCCAGCCGGTGGCGTCGGGGCGGTGGCCGGGGGCCGTTCCGTACACCTCGAAGCCGTTCAGGCCCAGCGGGTTGGCGGTGGAGCGCTTGCGCACGGTCAGCCGCACCCAGCGCGCCGCGACCGGCTTGTCCAGCGCGATGTCCACCACGCCGCCGGTCCCGGCGGTGGTCCGGTACACGCTGGTCCAGGAGGTGTGGTCGGTCGACGTCTCGACGACGAAGTCCACCGCGTAACTGGACAGGATCTCCTGCCCGGTGGTGCCGTCCCAGCGGTTGCCGCTCGGGCCCTCCAGGAAGACCGGGTCGCCATCCTTGGCCTCGAAGGTCAGCCGCAGCGAGGAGACCTGGCAGTTCGCCTCCAGGTCCACCGAGATCCATTGCGGGTCGCCGTCGGCCGCGCGCCACCCGCTGCCCTTCACGCCCGCCGAGGTGAGCCGGTCGACGACGAACGCCCCGGGCGTCGGGGCGTAGTCGGTGGAGGAGACGGATATCGGGCGGTACGCGGCGAGTTCACCGGTTCCGGTGGAAGCGCCCGGCTTGGCGGAGCCCGCGGCGAAGCTGGTGCCGGGCAGCGCGAGTCCGAGGCCGAAGCCGGCGAGGAGGGTGGAACCGGTGGCGACGACGGAGCGTCTGGACGGGTGGCGCGGGGGCTGGGCAGGCGGGTTCGGCATGCGCGGCGACTCCATTGCGAATCCATGTGCGAACGAGCTCGGGGGAGCGGAGCAGGCGGCGGTCCGGAGCGCACCTGACAACGTTGCCATAGGCTCCGTCCGCCGCCGGTTTCTGTCAAGTGCCCGCGGTGGAGGCGGCTTGGCGGGTGGGGTGCGGTCCACCACGTGCGGCCGGTTTCCGCAGGTCAGGGGATGAGGGGGTGGCGGGCGGCGGGGCCGGTGGATCACTTGTCAGGGGAGTGGCGGCAGTTGGCGGTGCGGCTTCCGCTTCGTGTGCGGCCCGTGCGCTCGCCGCTCGTACGGCGCCCCGGGTCCGGTACGCGTCCGGTCGCGTCGTGTCCGCCGGGAAACGGGCGAAGGAACGTACGCCGAATGCCCTTGATGGGAGGATGCTTCGGAGACATCCGCGACAGCGCAGAGCAGGGGACGGGGCGGTGGCGGTGACCCGGCAGGACGCGGACGGGCTCGCCCGGGCCTGCCAGGACCTGGACGACATCCGCGCCGTCTGCGTCGATGCGTACGGCGACGACGGCGCGGTGCGGCGCCTGCTCGCGGCGGTCGCGGACCGGCGGGACCTGCCCGCGCCGCTGCACGACCTGGACGCCGCGCTGGTCCGGGCCGGGGACGCGCTGGGCCTCCTGGCGCCCGGCTCGCGCGGCCTCCTCCTCCGCGAGGCGGCCGTCGGCCTCCACGCCGCCGATCTCGCCCGGCATCTGGGTCTCGACGTCACCGGCCTGCTCTCCCCGGAGACCGGCAACGAGCTGACCCAGCACCTCTTCACCGAACCCGAACCCCCCACGCCGCCCCTGCCCGGCAGCAGGACCGGCCGCCCCTGAACGCGGCGCCGACTCCTGCCGGTCGGGGCGGGGGTCGGGCAGACTGGGCGGCATGCCCGTCGCGCTGCACCACATCGTCATCGACGCCCACGACCTGCCCGCCCTGGCCCGGTTCTGGTCCGAGGCACTGCACTGGCGGGTGCTGTCCGAGCGGGAGCGGGAGATCGTGATCGGCCCGGACGAGAACGCGCCGGTGGGGATCTGCTTCATGCCGGTGACCGACCCCAAGGTCGTCAAGAACCGGTTGCACCTGGACCTGACGACCACCGCGGAGGACCGGGACGCGGAGATCGCGCGCCTCCTCGCGCTCGGTGCCCGCAGGGCGGATGTCGGGCAGAGCGGCGAGGAGTCGTGGACGGTGCTGGCCGATCCGGAGGGGAACGAGTTCTGCGTGGTGCGCCCGAAGCGGACCCTCGTCGGCTGAGGGGGCCGCGAAGGGGCGGGCCCCGGCTGCCGGCGTGCCCTGGCCGCCGGTGGGGACGGCGACCGCACCGGCGCCGGGTGCGGCGTCAGCGGCGGGCCTCGATCGTCAGGCCGCCCTGGGTGACGTTGCGGATGTGGGCGCCGGCGAGCATGTCGTGCGGGAAGCCGAGCGCGACCGCACTGGCCGTGTCGAGGCGGGCGAGCTGGGCCGCGGTGAAATCGACCTCCAACGCCCCCAGGTTGCCCTCCAGTTGACCGAGGGTGCGGGCGCCGACGATCGGTGCCGTCACGCCCGGGTTCCGCAGGGTCCAGGCCAGCCCGACCTGCGCGGGGGTGCGGCCCGTCTCCGCGGCGACCTCCTTCACGACGTCGGCGATGTCCAGGTTGCGCGCGGTGAGCGTGCCCAGCGCGGCGTTGAAGCTCCTGCGGGTGCCGTCGCCGGACGCGACGTTCGCCGCGGTCAGGTCCTCGCGGCGGTACGTGCCGGCGAGCACCCCGCCGGCCAGCGGGGAGAACGGCACCACGCCCAGCCCCATCGCGCGGGCCATGGGGATCAGGTCGCGCTCCCCGGTGCGCTCGATCAGGTTGTACTCCAGCTGGAGCGCGACCAGCGGCGACCAGCCGCGCAGGTCCGCGATCGTCTGCATGCGCGCGATCTGCCAGGCCGGGGCGCTGGAGATCCCCACGTACAGGATCTTGCCCTGCCGTACGAGGTCGTCCATGCCGCGCAGGATCTCCTCGACCGGCGTGGTGGGGTCCCACACGTGCAGGTAGAGCAGGTCGATGTAGTCCGTGCCGAGCCGCCGCAGGCTCGACTCCACCGCCGCGAACAGGTTCTTGCGGTGCGCGCCGCCGGAGTTCGGGTCGCCGGGCCGGCGCAGGGTGGTGTACTTCGTCGCCAGCACCAGGCGCTCGCGGCTGTCGCGGGCGAACTCGCCCAGCATCCGCTCCGAGGTGCCGCCGGTGTACGTGTCGGCGGTGTCGACGAAGTTGCCGCCCCCCTCGACGTAGCGGTCGAACAGCTTGCGTGCCTCGTCCTTCTCTGCGCCCCAGCCCCACTCGGTGCCGAAGGTCGCCGCGCCCAGGGCCAGCGGTGAGACCCGCAGCCCGGAGCGGCCCAGCAGCCGGTAGGTGTCGAGGGTGAGCGGCATCGTGTCCTCCTGGGGTGGTGATCGTCGTCGGGAACGAGCCTGTGCCGGCCGCGCGCCAGGGGTAAGGGAGGGAGCTTCCTGGGAAGACGGGTCCCACCCTCGGTGTTGCACGAGCGTGATGACTCGGACCGTCGACAGCACGCGGGAGCTGGCCGCCTTCCTGCGGTCCCGGCGCGAGGGCCTGGACCCGGGCGAGGTCGGGCTGCCCACGCGGCGGCAGGCCCGGCGGACCCCGGGGCTGCGCCGCGAGGAGGTCGCCGAGCTGGCCGGGGTGAGCGTCGACTACGTCGTGCGGCTGGAGCAGGGGCGCGGGCTGCGGCCGTCGGCGGACGTGGTGGAGGGGCTGGCCCGGGCGCTGCGCCTGACCCCGGTCGAGCGTGCCTACCTCTTCGGTCTGGCCGGGCACCGAGCCCGCGGCGCGGACGCGCCCGACACCACCGCGGCGCCCCCGCTGGCCGGGCTGGTCGCCGACCTGTCACCCCTGCCGGCCATGCTGACGAACCACCGGTACGACATCCTCGCCTGGAACCGCGAGATGACCCGGCTGCTGCTGGACTTCGGCACCCTGCCCCCGGAGCAGCGCAACGCGATGTGGCTGTGCCTGCGGCATCCGCGGATCCGCGGGCTCTACGTCGACCGCGAGCGCGTCGTCCGGGACGGCGTCGCCCATCTGCGCACCGCGTGGGCGGCGCACCCCGACGACCGGGCGCTGAGCGGCCTCATCGCCGGGTTCCTCACCCACGACGAGGAGTTCGCGCGGCTGTGGGACGAGCGCGACATCCGGGTCAACGGCCGCGGGCACAAGGCCCTGCGGCACCCCGAGGCCGGCGTGCTGACGGTGAACTTCGACCTGCTGGTTCCGCTCCAGGACCCGAACCAGCGGCTGCTCGTCTTCCGCCCCGCGGACGAGGAGAGCCGGTCGGCCCTGGACCGGCTGTGCGCCCGGTGAGGCCGCACGCGTCCCTGGGGGTGCGTGGGAAACCGCACGAGAGCCCACCACCGGCGGGCGGCCGGGAGCGGACCGGGACCGCCACGGCGGCCCGCCGCGCACCCGCCTCTAGGCGGTGGCCGCCGCCGCGCCGGCGTCGGAGGGCACCCGTCCGCCCGGGTCCGTACGAGGCCGCGCCCGCGGAGCGTACGGATCTCCGCCCGGACGACAGGTTCCGGACCGCCGCGGTGTCCGTCCTGACGACATCCCCGGCGATCCGCGCCCGTACCCGGATCGCCGGGGCGGTCCGAGCCGGTCGTGCTGTCGCACCTGGCGGGCACGGCGCGGGCGACTCCCGGGCACCACTCAGGCGCGTCGCGGGCACCTCGCGGGCGCCGGGGGACGGGTCCGATCGTGCCGCGCGGGACCCGGGTGATATGCCTGTGCGGGGGAGGGAATCCGCCGGTCCGGAAGGCCCGGCGGGAGGCAGCGACGAGGAGCCACAGTGAAGTTCGGGATCTCCACCTTCATCACCGACCGGAGCATCCGGCCCGCCCCCCTCGGGCGGGCCCTGGAGGAGCGCGCGTTCGACTCCCTGTTCATCGCGGAGCACAGCCACATCCCGGCCGACCGGAGTTCGGAGTACCCCGGCGGCGGCGAGCTGCCGGAGATGTACTACCGCACGCTGGACCCCTTCGTGGCACTGACCGCGGTCGCCTCGGTCACCGAGGAGCTGCTGGTGGGCACCGGTATCGCGCTGATCGCCCAGCGCGACCCGATCCACATGGCGAAGGAGGTCGCCTCACTCGACCTGGTCTCCGGCGGGCGGTTCGTCTTCGGCGTCGGCGTCGGCTGGAACCGCGAGGAGATGGCCAACCACGGCACCGACCCCGCCAGCCGCGGCCGGCTCGCCAACGAGCGGCTGCGCGCGATGATCGAGCTGTGGACGCAGGAGAAGGCCGAGTTCCACGGCGAGTTCGTCGACTTCGACCCGGTCTACGCCTGGCCGAAGCCGGTCCGGCGGCCGCACCCTCCGATCTACGTCGGCGGCGGCCAGGCCGCCTTCCCCAGGGTCGCCGAGTTCGGCGATGCCTGGCTGGCCAACAGCCTCCCGCCGAAGGTGATGGGGGAGCGGATGAAGGAACTGCGCGCGGTCGCGGGCCGCGACATCCCCGTCACGGTGTACGGGGCGAAGGCCGAGCCCGAGACGGTCGAGGGGTACGCCGAGCTCGGCGTGGAGCGGGTGCAGTTCATGCTGCCGTCGGTTGCCGAGCCGGCCGCGCTGGAGCGCCTCGACGCGTTCGCCGAGCTCGCGGCCCGCTACCGCTGATGCCCGGCCTCGCTCCGGCCGAGGCCCGCGCACGGTTCGCGGCATCCCGGATCGCCCGCCTGGCGACCGCGGATGCCGCGGGCCGCCCGCACCTGGTGCCGGTCGTCTTCGTGGTGGACGGCGACCGGGTGGCCATGGCCGTCGACCACAAGCCCAAGCGGTCGCCCCGGCTCAAACGGCTGGCCAACATCCGTGCCAACCCCGCCGTGTGCCTGCTCGCCGACGCGTACGACGAGGACTGGGACCGGCTGTGGTGGGTCCGGGCCGACGGTTCGGCCCGCGTCCTGCCGCCCGCCGCGGAAACCGTCGCGGAGCCCGCGGCGGAGACGGTCGCGGGGTCCGCCGCGGAACCCGCCGCCCCGGACGCCGCCGCGTCCGCCCGCTGGACGGAACTGCTCGCGGCCAAGTACCCGCGGCAGTACACCGGACGGCATCCGGAGGGCGAGGTCGTGGAGATCGCCGTCACCGCGTGGACCGGCTGGCGCGCGACCTGACCCGGTTGCCCCGCGGCGCGTGACGCGCGGGTCCGGTGGGGCGTTACCGGACCCGCGGGGCCGCGGCGCCCCGCCGGGAACCCGAACCCGCCGCTGGACAAGGGGAGACGACGATGACGAACCTGCCCGACGTGGTGTCGCGCGAGGAGTGGCGCGCCGCCCGCAAGGAACTCCTGGCCGAGGAGAAGCAGCTCACCCGGGCGCGCGACCGCGTCAACGCCGCCCGCCGCCGGCTGCCGATGGTCCGGATCGACAAGCCGTACACCTTCCGGGGCCCGGACGGCGAGGTGGGACTGCTCGACCTGTTCGAGGGGCGGCCGCAACTGGTCGTCCACCACTTCATGTGGGCCTACGACACCGACGAGAACGGCGTCGAGCAGCCCCGCGACACGGGCTGCCCCAGCTGCGCGTCCGCGGCCGACGGGATCGCCGGACTGCGGGCGTTGCACGCCCGCAACACCACGCTGGCCGCGATCACGCGCGCCCCCTACCCGAAACTCGCCGCCTTCCGCGACCGGATGGGCTGGACGTCCCCCTGGTACTCCTCGGCCGGCAGCGACTTCAACCACGACTTCCACGCGACCGTCGACGACCGGGTCGCGCCGGTCGAGGTCTTCCACCGCACCGAGGCCGAACTCGCCGCGGCCGGGACCCCCTGGTCGGCGGAGATGCGCGGCGACTGGCCCGGGATCAGCGCGTTCCTGCGCGTCGGGGACGAGGTCTTCCACACGTACGCGACCTTCGGCCGGGGCATCGAGGAGTTCCACAACGGCTACCCGTACCTCGACCTGACCGCGCTCGGCCGCCAGGAGGCGTGGGAGGAGCCGAAGGACCGCGCGGTCCCGCTCGGGCGCCAAGTGGGCGGCCCCGGGATGCGGTTCCCGGACGAGTACGACGCCTGAGGCCCGGCGGAGGCGGCCGGGCGGCCGGGTGAGGCGTCCCGCCGCCCGCCCGGGTCCCGCCAACCGCGGTGCCCGGCAGCCGCGTTCGGGCCCCGCCGCGCGCGTCGGGCGTTCACCCGCCGCGCGGCCGCGCCACCCGGCCCAGGGTCCGCCCCGCCACGCACCTGCGCTTTCCCGCGGACCCGATCCGGAATCCGGCCTGCGCTTTCTCTGTACGGGCGCTGTGAGGCTGATGTAACGTCGCCGACGTACATGGGGCTTGAATCGATTCAATCCCGGATTCAGCCTCGTCACCCGTCCCCGGAGGTGCCGTCGTGCCGCCGTCAGAACAGAAGCCGGGAGCGGCCCGGCGCCGCGTCCGGGCGAGATCCGCAGCCCCGTTCGCAGCCGGGCCCCCGCCCCGCGGCCGCGCCCGCTTCCGCGGCCGCGGCAGGTTCACCGTCGCCGCGCTGCTGTGCGCGGTGCTCGCCCTCTTCCTCCCGGCCGCCGGCGCCGTCGCGGCCCAACCACGGCTGACCGTGTCGGCCCTTCAGGCCGACTACGCCACCCACCCGTTGGGGATCGACGACGCGCACCCGAGCCTGAGCTGGCAGTTGGGCGCGTCGGCCAACGGCGCGCGCCAGGCCGCGTACCGTATCCTCGTCGCGACCACCCCGGACCGGCTCACCCCGGGCCGCGCCGACGTCTGGGACAGCGGCAAGGTCGCCTCGGCCGCGTCGGTGGGGGTCGCCTACGGCGGGCCGGCGCTGCGGTCGGCGCAGCGCTACTACTGGACGGTCCAGGCGTGGGACGCGCAGGGCAACGGGTCCGGCTGGGCCGCGTCCACCTGGTGGGAGACGGGACTGCTCACCGCGGCGGACTGGCAGGGCGCGCAGTGGATCAGCCCGGACACCGCGGGGCAGGGCGTCTGGTCGGACTTCGACCTCGACACGGACTTCACCATCGTCAAGGGCGCGGCCAGCGTGGTCTTCCGCGCGAAGGACGCCAACAACCTCTACATGTGGCAGGTCAATTCGGAGGTCGACCCGGGCAAGGTGATGCTGCGCCCGCACGTCGAGGTGAACGGCTCCTTCGCCCACGTCGTGCCCGACATCGATATCAGCCAGGTCGTCACACAGGCGAACGTCAACGACAAGCACCACCTGCGGATCGAGGCCGACGGTCCGACGATCACCACCTGGATCGACGGCACCCAGGTCTCCACCCTCACGGACTCCACCTTCACCCAGGGCACGATCGGCTTCCGGGTCGGTGACTCGACCGAGGACTCCCTCTACGGCGCGCTGGCCGTGCATGGGCTCGACGGCAGCCCGCTGTTCTCCGACGACTTCTCCGCCGACCCCGACCCCTCCTTCCCGCAGGCGGGCGTCACCGGCGGCCAGTTGGAGCCGCGGTCCGGGATCGAACTGCTCGACTCCAGCGCCGACGCCCCGATGCTGCGCCACGACTTCACCCTCGGCGGCAAGAAGATCGCGCAGGCCCGCGCCTACGTCGACGGCCTGGGCCTGTACGAACTGCACGTCAACGGCAAGAAGATCGGCGACGACGTCCTCAGCCCCGCCGACACCCCGTACGACCAGCGCGACCTGTACCGGACGTATGACGTGACCAGCGCGGTGCGCAACGGCGCGAACGCGGTCGGCATCTGGCTCGGCAACGGCTACGGGACGCAGTTCAGCCCGTACGGCTTCCGGTGGACCGGCCCGAAGCAGGCGACGATGCTGCTGGAGGTCACCTACACCGACGGCACCCGGCAGGCGATCACCACCGGCTCCGGCTGGACCTGGGCGAACGGCCCGATCACGGCCAACGACATGTACGCCGGCGAGACGTACGACGCCCGGCTGGCGAGCCCCGGCTGGGACCTCCCCGGCTTCGACGCGTCCGGCGAGCACCCGGTCACCACCGTGGCCGCGCCGGGCGGCAGCCTCGTCGCGGACGACGTGCCACCGGTACGGGTCACCCAGACCCTGCGGCCGGTGCGGATGACGCAGCCGCAACCCGGCGTCTACGTCTACGACCTCGGCCAGGACATCGCGGGCTGGGAGCAGTTGAAGGTGGCCGGCCCGGCCGGCACCACGGTGCGGATGCGCACGGCCGAGGAGGTCGGCGCCGACGGCATGCTCGACACCACGACCAACCGCAGCGCCGCGTCCACCGACCGGTACACGCTGGCGGGCACCGGAGGCACCGAGACGTACGAACCGCGCTTCACCTACCACGGCTTCCGCTACGTCGAGGTGACCGGTTACCCGGGCACGCCGACCCTGGACTCGATCGCCGGCCGGGTCGTGCACGCGGACGTGGCGTCCACCGCCACGTTCAGCTCCTCCGACCCGATGCTCGACCGCATCTGGCAGAACAACCAGCACACCATCCTGAACAACTCGATGAGCCTGCCCACCGACAACCCGGTCCGCGACGAGCGCACGCCCCCCGGTATGGACGTGCAGGCGTACCACGACGCGTCCACCGGCGAGTTCGGCATGGACCGCTTCTACGCGAGCTACCTGCGCGACATGCCGCCGGGCACGGCGCTGCCCAACGACGCGGGCAACGCCCAGAACCCGGACATGGGCGGCGACCAGATCTCGCTGGCCTGGACGCTTTACCAGACCTACGGCGACAAGGCCACGCTGGCCGCGATGTACCCGGCGATGAAGGCGTTCGTGGACAAGAACGCGACCGACGTGCCCGGGCACATCTGGCCGGCCGACCACGGCTTCGGCGACTGGTGCCCGCCGGTGTACGGCCCCGGCGTGAACGGCGGCCTCGGCAGCCCGGGCGTCGGTTCCTGCACGAGCGAGGTGTCGCTGGTCAACACCTCGCTGTCCTACCTCCAGGCGACCGACACCGCGCTGGCCGCGCAGGCGCTCGGCCAGCCCGCGGACGCCGCGCACTACACGGCCCTCGCCTCGGACATCAAGGACGCGTTCAACGCGGCGTTCCTCAACTCCGCGCACGACGGCTACGCGGACGGCCGGCAGACCACCAGCATCCTGCCGCTCGCGTTCGGCATGGTGCCCGCCGCCGACCTCACCGCGGTCGGCGACCAGCTCGTCCACACCATCACGGTCACCAACCAGGGCCACCTGGACACGGGCATCTTCGGCACCCGCTACCTCATGGACGCCCTGTCCGCGATCGGCCGCACGGACCTGGCGACGAGCGTTCTGGACCAGAAGACCTACCCCGGATTCGGGTACGAGATCAGCCAGGGGGCGACCACCGACTGGGAGGAGTGGACCTACGCCTCCAGCATGGAGTCCCACGACCACGCGATGTTCAGCGGCATCAACGCGTCGTTCACCAGCGTGCTCGGCGGGATCGGCGCGACGGGCGCCGGCTACGGCAGCGTGGACATCGCGCCCCAGGTCCCGGCCGGGCTGGACCACGTGTCCGCCTCGGTGCGGACCGTCCGCGGCCAGGTCTCCTCGTCCTGGACGCGCAGTGCCCACGCGTTCACGCTCGACGTGGCGATCCCGGTCAACAGCACCGCGACCGTCTCCGTCCCGCTCCTCGGCCACCCGGCCGGCAGCCTCCACCCGGTCCACGGCGCGAAGCTGCTGACGGTCGCGAACGGCGTCGCCCGCTACGCCGTGGGCTCCGGCGACTGGCACTTCACGGTCAAGCTGTAACCCTCACCCGCCCCGACAACGCCCGCCCCGCACGGAGTTCCCGTGCGGGGCGGGCGGCTGTGCTGGAACGGGCGGGATGTTCGCGATGTGCGGGGTGGACGAGGAAAGCCGTCAGGCGACCTGCACGGCCACAACCAGCTCTGGGCGCCCGGACCTTCACCCCGCCTGACCACGGTCCTGGACCGGGAGACCCTCGGCCTGGCCGAGCCCGCGTACGACCTGCGCTCGCTCGCACCGTGCCGGAGTGGCTGGACGACCTCGCGGGGCGGTTCGCGGAACTCGGCGTGCGGGTGTGAACCGGGGTGCGGCACGGCGCCGTCAATCGGGTGGACCGGCCGGGGGTGACGGTGGTCCACTGCCGGGGTGAGTCTCGCGGTGGACGTGTTCCAGGTCGGCCCCGGCGGCGCGGCGCAGGTGCTGGACGTGCCGCCGGGCTGCTCCGACCTGGCCGGGTTCGAGCGCTGGCGGACGACGGTGTGGGGATCGGACGCGGCCCGCTCGCTGGGCGCGCGGTTCCTGCCCGTGCTCGCCGAGGGCGACCTGTACGTATGGCCGGGCCAGGTGGGCGAGTTCCTGGACGAGTGTGCGCTGCTGCGGGCGGGGCTCGACGCTCTCGTGCCCGGCCTCGCCGGCGCGGACCCGGGCCGTGCGCCCGCCGAGCACCGGCGGCGCATCTCCGCGCGCCTCGCGAACATCGAGGCGGCCGCCCGCCGCGCCCTGCGTGAGGACGGCGGCGTCCTGGTCTGGTGAGGCGGCTCCCGCTCTGTTGATGCGGGAAGTGCCCGGGCGGCCGGGCCGGTTGCCGTGACGGGCCGCCGCCCGCCACCGCGGCCGGCCTGTGCCGCCCGGGGGTCTGTTACCGGCCCTGGCCGGGTGCGATGTTCCCGGTGACCGGTGCGGGACCGTTGACCGTCAGTACGCCATGCAGACGCTGGGCGCCGCCGCGGCGCTTGCGCTCTGGGGAACCGCCACCGATATCGCCGAATAGAGCACCACGGTAAACACGCCGGAAAGGACGGCGAGCAGGGCAGCTCGGCGCGGAAAAGACAGGGTTCGGCTCACTGCGACGTTTCTCCTACTGAGCGGTGGTGCAAGGTACGGAACGGCTTGGTCGTTGATGGTCGACCACACCTCCGGCCGTCTCCGCGTCGCGGTTCGATCAAGAAACGGTACCGGTCGCGAGCTTGCGGCCTACGCGATCCGCCGGCCCCCCGAGGGTTGTCGGGAGACTAGCGCACACAGCCCTCAAGATCCCAACTCCCCTGCGGGCAAGGCCAGTACAGGGCGGTGTGCGCTACCGTGGGCGCACGCCGCCGGCCCTCACGGGGCCCGCCGCCCATGCAACCATGGCCAGAGCTCCGCGCCCCCGGCCGCCCGCCCCCGCCACCCGCGCGTCAAGGCAACTGCAAGGTCCCTGCAAGACTTCCTCCGCACCCCCCGGGTAATTCCCCGAACACGGCCCGGCCACGGCGCTGAAACCGACGGTGCAGGCGCGGTCGGGCCGCCCGGATCACGGGGTCCGGGAAACGCGGAGGGAATTCGCTATGGGTGCCGATATCGGCCCGGGCAGGCCGATGGAAGGGGAACGCGAACAATGGCTGACGGTGCGCGGCTGCAAGAAGGTGCTGGTGATCGCCCAGACACTGACGTACGGGCAACGGCTGTCCGACGTGTTCTCGCTCTTTGACTCCGACATGAGGGTCCAGCTGTTCTTCACCGTGGCGCCGCACGCGTTCGGTGAGGGGGTGACCCGGTTCCTGAGCCGGCTGGGCAGCCCGGTCATCCCGTGGGAGGAAGCGGTGCGCCGGGACTTCGACCTGGCGCTGGCGGCCGGGTGGGAGCACATCGACCAGGTCCGGGCCCCGCTGGTGCTGTTCTCCCACGGGGCGGGGCACATCAAGCTGCAGCGGATCTGGCACGGGGCGCCGAGCCAGGAGCGCCCGCCGGGGATGCTCAGCCGGGACAACCTCACCCGGGGCGGGCGGGTGGTGCCCGCCGCGGTCGCGCTCGCCCACCGGGACGACCTGGCGACCCTCGCCCGCAACTGCCCGGAAGGCGTGCCCGTCGCGACGGTCGTGGGTGACCCCGTGTACGACCGGCTCGCCGTCAGCCTGCCGCGCCGCAAGGCGTACCGGGACGCGCTCGGACTGCGGGCCGGGCAGAAGCTGGTGGTGGTCAGCAGCACCTGGGGGCAGGGCGCGTCGTTCGCGGCCCTGGACGAGCTCCTGCCGCGCCTGCTCAGCGAGTTACCGCGCCGGGCGTACCGCGTGGCGGTCCTGACCCACCCCAACATCTGGGCCGGGCACGGCTGGTGGCAGGTGGCCGCCTGGCTGTCGGCGTACCGGCGCCGGGGGATCGCGCTGGTGCCGCCGGAGGCCGACTGGCGGGCGGTGCTGGCCGCGGCCGACTGGGTGCTGGGCGACCACGGATCGGTGACGTCGTACGCCACCCTGACTCCGGCGCCGATCCTGCTGGCCCGCTACCCGCACGACCGGGTGCACCACGCCTCGCCGGCCGCGGCGCTGGCCCGGCTCGCCCCGGCGTTGTCCTCGGCCCACCCCTTGGAGGCCCAACTCCGTTACGCGGCGGAGGAGTACCGGCGCGAGGAGTACGAGGGGATCGCGGCCCGGCTGTCCTCCGAGCCCGGCCGGTTCAACCAGCACATCCGCGCTCTGGTCTACGGGCTGCTGGGCATCGGGCGGCCCGCGCACCGCGTGCGGCCCGCGCCGGTCCCGCTCCCGGCCGCGCTGGACCGGTGGACGGTGGGCGCGGTCGGGGAGGCGGCGTGAGGGGTCGCCGTACTTCCGATTCCGCGGTCGCCCTGGTCGTCGTCGGGGAGGTGGCGCACCACCGCGCGGCGGCGTGCGCACAGGTGGCCGTGTACCTGCGGTCGCGGCACGGGCGGCGGCTCGTGGACGCGCACCTGAGCGCGGACCCGGACCTCGCCGGCGGGTGCTGCCCGCAGCACGCGGACGTGCTTCGGCAGGGACGGCCGCAGCCGGGCGGCGGGGCGCTGCGGACGGTGGACGAGCTGCTCGCGGGCTTTCCCGGGTGCCTCGTCGCGGCGGTCGCCACCCGTGCGGGCGGCTGCGTGCTGGGCGCCAGGGACGGCGGGCGGGTGCTGGCGGTTCCCGAGCGTGGCGGCCGGACGATGACGCGCACCGATCGCGCCGCGCTTGCGTCGTTCCTGCACGCGACGCTCGTCCTCGGCGTGAGGTGGTCCGCACTGCGGTCGATCGGCGTGTCCGTCGTGCCCCCGGCGGGCCGCGCCACGCGGGCGACCGTGGCCACCCGGCTCACCCGGGTACGGCTGCGGCCGATCGCACCCCCGGCGGCGGCAGGAGCCGCCCGCCGGGCCCTCACCTGAACCGGCGTCAGGGCGGGGCGTCTTCAGGTCGCAGGCCACGGAGGCGCCCTTCCACACGCCGGGCATCGACCGGGCCGGCACCGGTGAAGATCCGCAGCGCGTCCTCGTACAGCTGCCGCGCGGCGGTCGCGTCGCCGTCGCGCTCGGCCACCCGGCCCAGCATCTCCAGGGTCCTGGCCCGCCAGAAGGGCGATCCCGCGGCATCGAACTCGTCCAGCGCGAGACGGAGTTCGCGCACCCCGTCGTCGCGCCGGCCCGCTCCCGCGAGGGCGTACCCGAACAGGGCGCGGGCCCGCGCGGCGTCGTAGGGGTCGCGCTCGGCCGTCAACTCGGCTTGCGCGCGGGCGAGACGCCTGGAGGCGGTGGCGAAGTCGTCCCGCTCCAGGGCGAGTTCGCCCAGCCGCAGCCGGGAGAGGGCCGCCCCGCGGTGATAGCCGACGGCCTCGCGCAGCCGGAGCGCCTGGAGGAACATCTCCTCGGCAAGCTCGAGGTGGCCGGCGGCGCGGTAGGAGCTGCCCAGGCCGCTGAGCGCCTGCGCCTCGTCGCGGAGGTCACCCTGCTGTCGGGCGAGGTCGAGGGCCTGGGAGAACCACCGCACGGCCTCTTCGTGGCGTCCCGCGCTGCGCAGCCCGATGCCCCCGGAGGTGAGCATGCGGGCCTGCGCGGCGGGATTTCCGCTGTCGCGCGCGGCGGCCAGCCCGATCTCGTGGGACGCGATCCACGTGTCGTACATCCGCAGCCGCAGGAACATGGGCCACAGCGCATCGACGAGTTGCCAGGCGGTGTCGTGCCACCGGGCCCGCGCGGCCTGCCGCACCGCCGCGATGAGGGCGTCGCGGTGCGCCTCCAGCCAGGCCAGGGCCGCGTCCTCGCCGGTGAACGCGGGCGGTGGCTCGGCGGGGAAGCGGTAGGTGCGCTCCAGGGTGCGGTGGCTGGGGGACAGCAGCGCTTCGGCGGAGGTGGCCGTGGCCAGGCACCAGTCCACGTGACGGCGCACGGTGTCCTCGCGCGCCGGCGCCGTCTCGTCGGACTCCGCGCGCTGCGCGGCGTGCAGGCGCACCAGGGCGTGGAAACGGAACTGGCCCCCTCCCGCCGGTTCCAGGAGGCTCGCCTCCACCAGCACGTCGATGAGGCCCTCGGCCTCGTCGGGCCGCAGGGCCGCGGCCGCCGCCGCAAGCGCGGTGTCGAACACCACCGCGGGCAGCAGGCCGAGCCGGCGGTAGAGGCGGGCCGCGTCCGGCGGCAGCACGCCGTACGAGGCGTCCAGGACCGCCTGGACCGTGCCGGCGCCCTCCGCCCGCAGCACCCCCAGCGGCCCCGCACCGCCGGTCAGCGCGTCCCGCAGCGACGCCACCGGCTGGTCCGGCCGCGACGCGAGCCGGGCCGAGGCGAGGCGTACCGCCAGCGGGAGGCCCGCGCACAGGGCGACGACCTCGCGCACCGCCGCCGGCTCGCGCGCGGCCCGCGTCCGGCCGGTGCCGCGCGTGAACAGTTCCTCGGCCGCCTCGGTGTCGAGCACCCCGAGCGGCCAGAACCCGGCCCCGTCGACAGCCAGGCCGGTCAGCCGCTGCCGGCTGGTGGCCAGGACGAGGCTGCCGGGCGCGTTGGGCAGCAGCAGCCGGACCTCGGCGGCGCTCAGCGCGTCGTCCACCATGACGGCGAACCGCAGCGTCGCCGTGACGGACCGCCACAGCGCCGCTCGCTCGGCCAGGTCGGCCGGCTCGATGCTCTCGCCGAAGGCACGCAGCAGGTATCCGAGCACGTCCCCCGGGTGCGCCGGGCCGCCGGGCGCACCCCCGCCCAGGTTCACGTAGAGCTGGCCGTCGGGGAACTCCGCCACCCGCGCGCCGAGCCACCGCGACGCCAGCGCGGTCTTTCCCACCCCGGCCTGCCCGCTGACCACGATCACCTGGGCGGCGCTCGGGTCGCGCTCCTCCCGCAGCTCGTCCAGCGCCCTCAGATCGAGTCCTCGGCCGGTGAAGTACGGCGACGCTGGGAGGAGTTGGCGCGGTATCGGGCGCTTCGGAGCGGCGGCCACGGGGGCGTGGTGGACGTGGATGCCGCCGGTGATGTCCCGCGCCTGCACGACCGGGCCGTGCACTTGCGCGCCGCCGTCCAGGCGATTGTTCACCGTGTCGCCGCGCACTTCCGGCGCCGGATACCGCAGCGCCCAGCGCCGCAACCGGTCCAGCGACGGGCCGTTGCGGGCCGCCACGGCGGTGAGGCGCGCGGCGCGGGCGCGTAGAGTCGCCGCGGTGGCGGCGCCGGCCGGCCCAGCGGCTTCCACCGCCCCGGCGACGCCCTCCGTCCGCAGGTCGCGCCATGCCGCGGCGAGTTCGGGGTCCAATCCGGTCAGGGACCCCATCGCCTCGGTCAGCGCCTGCCAGGCCGCCGGATCCCGTCCGACGGCGTGGGAAACCTTGGCCGATAACAACGCCTCGACCACGCGCACGTCCACCATCTTCTCCCCCCGCCTCGCAGCCGTGCGGCTCCGCCCTGACGCCAGGCGCCCTTGCGGGACGGCACGTTCCGCAGCTCCGGTTCCAAGGAATACCCTGCGATGGCGGTATGTGAGCTTTTCGTTCCGGCGCGGCACCCGCTTTCGGTCGCGGTCCGCACCCCGCGCCGGCCCGGGCGGCGACGTCCCGCGTGCGCTGCTGCGTGTGCTGCGGAAACCATCGGGGTGGGGAGACACGGATGGAGTTCCAGATACGCGTCCTGGGTCCGGTCGAACTGCGCGCCGGGGAACGCCGGAGCACCCTCGGGTCGACCAAGGAGCGCGCCGTGCTCGCCGCTCTCGCATGGGACGCGGGGCGCGCGGTCGGCGTGGACACCCTGGTCAGCAGGGTCTGGGACGACAGCCCGCCGGGCAAGCCGCGCGACGCCCTGTACGCCTACGTCTCCCGGATCCGCCGCGCCCTGCACGAGATCGGGGGCGCCGCCGCCCCGCTGCTGGAGCGGCGTACGCACACCTACCTGCTCGACGTCGACCGGTCGGCGGTCGACCTGCACCGGTACGTGGGCCTGGTCGACCGGGCCCACGCGGTCGCCCCGCACGACGACGGCCACGAGGCGCTGCGCCTGCTGCGCGAGGCGGAGGGGCTGCAGCGCGGCGAACCGATGGCGGGGCTGTCCGGCACCTGGGCGGCGGACGTCCGCGCCGCGATGGACGAGAGGGGCCTGGACGCCGCGACCCTCCAGGCCCGCGTCGCGCTCCGGCTGGGACGCTACTCCGATCCGGGCCCGCGCCTCGCGTCGCTGGTCGAGGCGCACCCCACGCACGAGGCGCTGGTGGAACTGCTCGCGCTGGCCCTCTACGGCAGCGGGCGCACCGTGGAGGCCGCCGACGTCCTGCGCCGCTTCCTGCGCCGGCTCGGGCGGGACTTCGGGACCGGCCCGGGGCACCGGCTGCAGACCGTCCAGCAGGGCATCCTCAACCGGACTCCGGTTGCCGAACTCCTGGCGTCCGCACCGCGGTTCGCCGGCGCGGCGGACGAGGACCGCACCTCCGAGCGCGCCGACAACCTGCCGCACGACATCGAGTGGATCGGCCGCGAGGAGGAGATCCGCCGGCTCACCCGGAGCATCGCCGCACCCGGCGGCCCGGGCGCCGTGGTCGCGCTCGAAGCCGTGGACGGGATGCCCGGGGTCGGGAAGACCTCGCTCGCCGTGCACGTCGCCCACCGCCTGCGCGAGCACTACCCCGACGGCTGCGCCTTCCTCGACCTGCGCGGGACCCACGCCCCGGCCGACGCGATGGGCACCACGGAGGCGCTGGACACGCTGCTGCACCTGGTCGGCGTCCCCGAACCGAGCATTCCGCAGCACCCCGAGGCGCTGGCCTCCGCCTGGCGCACCGCGCTGGCCGCCCGCCGCCTCATCGTGATCCTCGACAACGTCGCGGACGCCGACCAGGTCCGCCGGCTGCTCCCGGGTGTGTCGCCGTCCCTGGTCATCCTCACCAGCCGGCACCGGCTCACCGGCATCCCAGGCATCCGGCCGGTGTCGCTGGACGTCATGCCGCTGCCGGACGCGGTCCGCATGTTCCGGCGCCGGGTCGGGGCCGAACGGGCGCCGACGGCCGAGGCGTCGGCGCGGATCGTCCGATTGTGCGGCTGCCTGCCGCTCGCCATCGAGATCGTCGCGAGCCGATTCCTGTCCCGGCCGTCCTGGAGCGCCGCGGTACTCGTCGACCGCCTCGCCCACCCCGGCACCCGCCTGCTGGAGATCCGCGACGGCCACCGCGAGCTGGTCGCGGCGTTCGAGCTGTCCTACCGCGCGCTGACGCCGTTGCAGCAGATGGTCTTCCGCCGCCTGGGCGCCCACCTGGGACCGGAGTTCGGGCCGCACGCCGCCGCGGTCCTCAGCGGGCTGTCGGTCGAGGACACCGACCGCGCCCTGGAGGGACTGCTCGCCTGCCACCTGATCGAGGAACCCGCCCCGCACCGCTACCGGTTGCACGACCTGCTGCGCGAGTACGCCCAAGGCCTGGCCACCGCCGAGGACGGGCCGCAGGAAGGTGCGGCGGCCCTCTCGCGGCTGCTCGACTTCTACCTGTCCTCGGCCGATCTGGCCGACCGGCAGGCGTACCCGTTCCGCTGCCGGATCGACCCCGGCTTCCCGCGTACGGCGCCCGCCCCCTGGGGCACCCGCGGCGACCCCACCCGGTGGCTCGTCCTCGAAGGCCCCAACCTGCTCGCCGTCCTGGCCTGGTCCCTCGTGCACGACGCGCCGCGGCGCCCGGCGGTGCTGGCCCACGTCCTGGCCGGATTCCTCGACAGCGAGGGGTACTTGGCGACAGCCGAGGCCGCGTTGCGCCGGGCCGTGGAGCACTGGCGCGCCGCGGCCGACCCGAGGGCGTACGCCTGCGGGCTGCTGGACCTGTGCGCGGTGTCGATCCACGCCGGGCAGTACCCGCAGGCGAGCGAGGCCGCGGGCAGGGCGCTGGAACTGGCCCGGGCGGCGGCCGACCGCGCGATCGAGGCCGAGGCCCTGCATCAACTGGGTATCTGCCACTGGCACAGCGGGCAGTACGCGCAGGCCGTCGACCGCCACCGCGCCGCGCTCGCGCTGCGCGCGGACGGGCCCGCGCTGCAACAGGCGCGCAGCCTCAACATGCTGGCCATCGCGCTGCTCGAAGGCGGCGAGCACCGGCAGGCGCTGACGGCGTTCCACGACGTGCTGCGGAAGTTCCGCGAGGTGGGGGACCGGCGCGGCGAGTGGCGGGCGCTGAACAACCTCGGCGAGACCCACCAGAAACTCGGCGACCCCGAACGCGCCGACGCCGCCTACCGGCAGGCGCTCGCCCTCGCCCGCCAGGTCGAGAGCCGGGTGGACTGCGCCACCCTCCAGATGAACCTGGCGGCGGCGCTGCTGTCGGCCGGCAAGGCCGACCAGGCCCTCACCCTCTACCAGGAGGTCCTTCCCGTGCTGCGCAGCGTGGGCGACCGGCGCAACGAGGCGATCGCCCTGCACGGCATCGGCCGGACCCTCCAGTCCGGCGGCCGGCTCGCCGAGTCGATCACCCACTACACGGCCGCGCTCGCCGTGGCACGCCGGATCGGCGTCGCGCACGAGGAGGCCGAGACGCTGCGCGACCTGGGCATCGCCGAACACCGCGTCGGCCGGATCGCGCAGGCGGCGCGGCACCTGCAGGACAGCCTCGCCATCGCCGAGCGCATCCAGGCGCCCGTGGAGGAGACCGAGACCCTCAAGGCGCTCGCCGACCTGCGCCGGCAGCAGGGCTCCACCGCGGAGGCCGAGACGCTCCGGGCCCGGCTGCTCGCCCTGCGCGCGAAGCACGGGATGGAGTAGCCGCGGCCCGAACCGCCCCTTGCTCAGCCGCAGTTGCCGGGGCGGGCCCTGCGCCCCAGCAGGTAGGCCGCGGCGGCCAGGGCCAGCAGGGTCTGCGTCGAGGGGGAGGCGCCGCCGCCCCGGCCCCGGGGCAGGCGGGTGCCGTGCACGCGCAGGGTGAGGTCGCGGCGGGCGGCGTCGCCGGCGGCGGCGCGCCACTGCTCGAGGACGGAGGTGCCGCCCAGGAGGAGTTCGGTGAGGTTCGCGGCCATCTGCTCGCCCGAGACCTGCTCGGAGATCATGTGCCGCAGGATGCCGTTGACCTCCTTCCGGAACACGTCGCCGACCACGATGTCCGGATAGAGGTGGCGGACCGAGCCCTCCAGGTTGCCGAAGGACTTGCCGAGCAGCGAGGTGGACGGCGCGGAGGCGATGCCGCGCCGGGACGCCTTCTCCAGCACCGAGGTGAGCGCCGCGCCGAAGTTGAGCTCCTGGAGGCTGGCGCCGGCCAGCCGCGGGGTGAGCGCGGCCATGTCCGAGGCGAAGCCGGCCATGTCGGCCCAGGGCGTGGCGTGGCCCATCGCCGTCCAGGTGCTGGCCAGGCTGTGCCCGTCGTTGCGGGCGATGGCCATCAGCACCAGGGCCAGGTGCATGCTGGTGCGCTTGTCGATCCGGCCGACCATGCCCCAGTCGATCAGGGTGGCCCGGCCGTCCTCGGAGACGAAGACGTTCCCCGGGTGCGGGTCGGCGTGGAAGAACCGGTCGACGAAGTAGCCCCGGTACATGAACCGCAGCAGGTCCTTGCAGATCTCCTCGCGCCGGCGGGCCGGGATCGCGTCGCGGTCGACCGTCCGGATCGACTCGCCCCCGGCGAGCGACTGCACCAGCACCCGGGGGGTGGCGTGCAGCACCTTCGGCACCCGCAGCGTGCCGTACGAGGCGATCGCGTCGCGGGCCCGGTCCATGTTCGCGGCCTCGCCGGTGAAGTCGAGTTCGGGCTCCATCGCGTCGAAGAGGCTGCCCAGCATCGCTTCGAGGTCGATCACGGCGCTGAACCGCGGCGCGGCCCGGCCGAGCAGCCGGGCGGCCTTGCGCATCAGCGCCATGTCGGCGGCCACCGACTCCCGGATGCCGGGGCGCTGGATCTTCACCACCCCGGGCCGCCCGTCCGCCAGGGTGACCCGGTGCACCTGGGCGACCGAGGCGGTGCCGAGCGGGCGGATGGTGTCGATGTCGTCGAACCGCAGCTTCCAGTCCGGGCCGAGGTCCCGCTCCAGCTGCGGCTCCAGCAGGTGGAAGGGCATCGCCTCCACCTTGTCGTGCAGGTTCTCCAGCTCCGCGGTCAGGGCGGGCGACGCCAGGTCGGGGCGGGTGGCGAGCATCTGCCCCATCTTGATGTAGAACGGGCCCAGCCGTTCCAGCGCCTCCCGGACGGCGACGGCACGGCGCCGCTCGGCGTCCGGGTGCGCGCGGGCCGATCGGCGGGACTCGTGCACGACCAGGTCGCCGAGCACGGACGTCACGGTACGCAGCCGGTTGCGGATGACGGGCGCCAATAGGGTGCGGCCTCGCTCTCGTGCACTGCCCGTCCGGAGCCGGGGGGCATCAGCCCGGCCCCGGACGGACAGCGGTCGGTGACCGGGCTCGGGCCCGGTCCGATGGGGGGTGCTAGCTCTTGCGGCCGCCGGTGGTGCCGCCGAGGGCCCCCGCGCCCGGCAGGACGTCCATCAACTTGGTCACCGCCTCGGTGAGTTTGGCGATCTGGCCGGGCAGGGCGAGCAGCGTCTCGGCAAGCGAGGCGGCGTTGCCGGCGGCGCCGGCGATGTTGCCGAGCGCGTCCAGCCCGGGGATGCCTGGGATCCCGGGAAGACCGCCGCCTCCGGTGAGGGCGGCGAGCGGGTTGGCCGCGCCGCCGGCCCCTCCGGACAGTGCCGCCAGCGGGTTGGCCGCGCCCGCTCCGCCGCCCAGTGCGGCCAGCGGATTGGCGGCGCCGGCCATCAGGCCGGCCAGGGCCGGGGCGGCGGGGCCGGCGTCCACCAGGGCCTGCACGGCTCCCAGCGGCAGCCCGGCGATTCCGGGCAGCTTCGCCAGCGCCGCGAGCGTGGCGTCGCTGTCGCCGCTCTTCTTCTTGTTCTTGGACTTCCTGCTGCTCCTGTCGTCGTCGTCATCGTCGTCGTCGCGGTCGAGGAACTCGTCGACGGCTTTCTTGTAGTCGTCGGTGACGTCGCCGATGAGGTCCTTGAAGGTGTCGAACGTGGAGGCCATGGGGTCTCTCCTGATCGGTGGTGGAGGGGATGGACGGGGGGGAGGGGATCAGAGGGTCAGGCCGCCGGACATCTCGATGACCTGGCCGGTGATGTAGCGGGCGCGGTCCGAGGCGAGGAAGCACACCAGCGCGGCGACGTCCTCGGCGGAGCCGAACTCCCGCGACGGGATGAGGCTTCTGACGTGCTCGGCCTGCGGACCGGGGATGGCGGCGGTCATGTCCGTGGCGATGAAGCCGGGGGCGACCGCGTTGACCGTCACCCCGAGGCCGCCGACCTCCTTGGCCAGCGCCTTGGTGAAGCCGATCACCCCGGACTTGGAGGCGGAGTACGCGGTCTGGCCCGGCGCGCCGTGGATTCCGGAGGCGGAGGTGACGTTGACGACGGTGCCGCTGCGCCGCCGTACCAGCGGCATCACCAGCGGCCGGGTCACGTTGAACATCGAGCCGAGGTTGGTGTCCACCACCTCGTCCCACTGCTCGCGGCGCATCCGGGCGAAGGTGACGTCGTGCGTGATGCCGGCGTTGTTGACCAGCACGTCCAGCTCCCCGCCGAGGGTGCGCAGCGCCTCCGCGGCGAACCGGGCCGCGTCCTCGGTGTCGCCGACCCGGCCGGGCAGCGCGGTGCACCGCTGCTCGGGGTAGGCGGTGTTCATCTCCTCGGCCAGGTCGGCGGCCGCGGCCCCGCTGGAGTGGTAGCCGAAGACCACGTCGGCGCCCTGGGCGAGGGCGAGCCGGACCACGGCGGCCCCGATGCCGCGCGCGCCGCCGGTCACCACGCACCTGCGGCCGCTCAGCGGGAGGTCATCGGCCATCGCCGGCCCCCTCCCCGGCCATGACGAGCGTCGCCTTCTTCTGGTCGACCGCCTGCTCGCGCAGGGCGCGGTAGCGCTCCTCGGCGAGCAGGGTGGAGACCATCGGGGTGTAGAAGGGCCCGTCGCCGACCAGGGTGATCCTCTCCGGGGTGATCTCGGCCAGCCCTCGCGAGGCCAGCCCGTCCCAGACGGTGGCGAACTCCTCGTACACGTCGACGCCCATCGCGGTGCGCAGCCCGACCCGGTCCAGCTCCATGCCCAGCAGGTGGCGGAAGAGGGTGGCGAGCACCCAGTCGTCGGGCTGGTGGCGGAAGGCGCGCTCGACCGGCAGCCGGCCCTCGTCGATCGCGGCCTTGTACAGCGACAGGTTGCGCTGGTTGATGTACGACCAGGAGCGGCCGGCGCCGAGGGTCGCGGCGCCGAAGAAGGAGATGGCCGCGTAGCCCAGGCCCACCGCGTCGGCGACGTCGTGCAGTTGGGGGCGGTAGCCCTCGCGGAAGTCCTTGCTCGTCGGGTCGCCCGGCTTGCGGAAGCTGTACGCGCCGTGCTGCTCGTAGCCCTGGTCGAGCAGGAAGTCCCGGCCGACCCGGTACATCTCCAGGTTGCTCAGGGTGCTGGGCAGTTCGTGGAAGCGGTTGAGCGCGAAGTCGGTGGGGCCGCCGACGTTCAGCTCGTAGTGGGTGATGTCGTAGACGTCCCAGGACACGAGGGTCTTGAGGTCCTCGAGCATGGTCTCGACGGTCTGCTGCGGCCAGCCGAAGATCACGTCGACGTTGGCGGCGAGGCCGAACTCGCGGGCCCAGTCCAGGCTCTGGATCACGTGCCGGGTGGTCTGCTTGCGGCCGCTGAGGCTGTTCAGCCGCTCGTTGACCTGCTGGACACCCATGCTGATGCGGTTCATCCCGGAGTCGCGGATGGCCTGCATCTTGTCGCGGGTGAAGAGCTGGGGGATGCCTTCGAGGGTGAGGTCGGCGCCTTCGGCGATCTCCGGGAAGAGCCGGTTCACCAGCTTCATGATCTTCAGGTAGTGGGCGGGGCGGTACAGGTTGGAGGTGCCGCCGCCGAAGTACGCGGAGCCGAGCCGGGCGCCGCTCAACCGGTCCCGGTGCAGCTCCGCCTCGCGCTCGACGTAGCCGTAGTAGTCCTCCAGGGCGTCGTTGCCCTTGAACTCCTCGACCGGGAACAGGCAGTAGCCGCACTTGCCCGGGTCGGTCTTGATGCAGTACGGCACGCCGATGTACAGGAACACGTCGGGTGCCTGGCCGGCGGCGCGCAGCTTGCGGCGGTCCTCGGTGATCTCGTCGGCGGCGATGGTGGGTTCGGTCCAGTAGCGCGGCGATGGGAAGCCGTGCTGGATCTTGTTGACCTGGCGCTGTTCGAGATGGCTGTCGATGTAGTCCGTGACGTAGGTGGCGTCCAGCATGGTCGGGCTCATTCCTCCGGGAGGGGTTTCCTGCGGGGCCGATCGGTTCGGGACGGCGCCGGCCGCACGGGCGGCGGCAGGGGGCCGGGCGTACGGGACGGGGCGCGGGGCGCGGGGGCTGCCGCGTCCCGCGTTCAGACGGTCGCGGTCGCGGGTTCGAGGGCCAGCACCCGCTCCAGCAGGAACTCGGCGAGCCCTTCGATGGTCTGGTAGTCGAGGGCTTCCATCGCCTTGTAGCGGAACTCCAGCTTTTCCTGGATGCGCCGTTGGAGCGCGGTGACGCGGAGGGAGTCCAGGCCGATCTCCAGCAGCGCGAGCGACGGGTCGATGCCGTCGGCGACCATCTCCATCTCCTCGGACGCCTTGCCGAGCGTCTCCCGGACCTCTTCCGAGAGCCACCGGATGACCTCCTGCCGGCGCTCGTCGGGTCCCAACGGCTCCAGGGCGTCCAGCAGTTCGCGGCGGGAGCGGCCCCCGCGCGCGCCGGCCTCGGCCGGGTCGGGCAGGTCGCCGCCGGCCAGCGCACCGGCGTGCCGGAACTCGACGCCTTCGAGGTCGGCGACGATCCGGCCGTCCGCGTCGGTCAGCCGCAGGTCGACCACGAAGCCGGTCGGCGCGTCGTGCGGGCGGCGCCGGACGTGCGCCCAGACCTCGCCGGGCAGCGGGCCGGGCAGGGTGAGCCGGCGCAGCGCCACCGGGATGTAGCCGCCGGGCAGCAGCGCGCCGGCCGCCGGGGTCGCGGCGGCGTCGGCGCCCGCGGGGGTGAGGAAGAGCGCGGCGGCGAGCTGGAGCGCGCCGTCGAGCATGGTGGCGAGCCGGTACGGGTGGGGTTCGGCGGGGGCGCCGTCCGGGACCGCGGTGATCCGGCCGAGGGCCTCCTCGCGGCCGGGGTCGGCGAGGCGCAGTTCGCGGACGGTGGCGAAGTGGAAGCCGTGTTCGAGGCCGCCGTCGCGCAGCATGCCGTAGAGCTGCGCGGGGCTGAGCCGGTGGGGTGCCTCCTCGCGCAGCGCGTCCGGCAGCCGCCCGGCCCGTTCGGTGGGCGGGACCTGGACGATGGTGCCCTGGCAGTGCTCGGACCAGCCGCCCCCGGTACCGGCCGGCGTGCCGTTGCGGGCGGCCCCGGTGGCGGCGCTGCCGGTGACGGTGAAGCGGCGTCCGCCGCCCGGCTCGGCGGCGGCCAGGGTGACCCGGGCGGTCGTCGGCGTGTCGGGGACGAGGACCAGCGGGCGGGTGAACTCCAGGTCGGACAGGACGAGGGGAGGTACCGGTTCGGCCGGGGTGGTGCCGTTGCGGGCGGCGGCGTTGGTGGCGGCGCCCGCGTTGGCCTCGGTGAACGCGCGGACGGCCAGGGTGAGGTAGCCGGTGGCGGGGAAGACGGTCGCGCCGTGCACGCGGTGGTCGGACCAGGGTGCGGCGGCGAGGAGGCCGTGGTCGTGGACGCTCGTCTCGGCGCGCGGGGCGGGGATCGCGGCGGTGCGTGCGGTCGTGGCGGCCGTCGGGACCGAGGGCGCGGGGGATGCCTGGGAGGTTGGGGCGGTGGCGGGCGGGCCCGCGGGGGCGGTGGATCGGGTGGCGGTCGCCGTCTCGGTCGGTGCGGCGGCGTCGCCCCACCAGTAGCGGTCCTTGCGGAACGGGTACTGCGGCGCGTCCGGGGTGCGCTGGTACGCGTCGCCCCGGTAGAGCCGGCACACCGTGAGCTCGGCGCCCGCGGTGAACAGGGTGCCGGCGGCGGTCAGCAGCCGCCGTACGTCCTGCCCGTCGCGGTCGAGGGTCGGGACCGCGGTCACACCGCGGCCGGCGAACGCCTCGGCGACGTGCGGGGTCAGCGCGGCGTGCGGCCCGATCTCCACGACGACGGTGCAGCCGGCGTCGACGGCGGCGCCCACCGCGTCGTGGAAGCGGACCGCCTCGCGGGCCTGACCGGTCCAGTGCTCCGGGCCTTCCTCGCCGGTCAGCGGCTGCGCGGTGGCTCCGGAGAGCACCGTGACGTCGGGTCGGCTGGGCTTCAACTCTGCCGCATGCTGGCGCAGTTGGGGCAGGGCGGGGTCCATCAGCGGTGAGTGGAAGGCGTGCGAGGTGCGCAGCCAGGCGGTGTCCACCCGGGCCTTCGCGGCGAGTTCGGCGATCTCCTCGACGGCGTCGGCCGCGCCGGAGACCACCACGCTGCGCGGTCCGTTCACCGCGGCGAGCCCGGCCCGCTGCTCCCGCCCGGCGAGCCAGCCGGTGACCGTGTCCGGGTCGGTGGAGATCGCCAGCATCCGCCCCCCGCGGGGCAGTTCGGCCATCACTCGGCCGCGCTGCACGCTGAAGCGGGCGGCGTCCTCCAGCGTCAGCATGCCGCCGACGCAGGCGGCGACGACCTCGCCGATGCTGTGCCCGGTGACCACGGTGGGGCGCACGCCCCAGGAGCGCAGGAGTTCGGCGAGGCCGTACTCGACCGCGAAGAGCGCCGGCTGGGCGTACCGGGTGTCGTGGATGTCGGGTCCGGCGCCCTCGGTGGTGCCTGCGGTGGCTCCCTTGCCGCCCGTACCCGCGGCCGCACCCGCCTCGGTGACCGCGCCCGCGTCCCCGCCGCCGAACAGCAGCTCGCGCAGCGGCACGTCCAGGGTGCCCTCCATCGCCGCCGCGCAGCGGTCGATCGCCTCGGCGAACGCCGGTTCCCGCGTGTACAGTTCGCGGGCCATTCGCGGGTACTGGGTGCCCTGGCCGGAGAAGGCGAAGGCGACCCGGGCGGTCTTGAGCGGGTGGCCGCTGGAGACGGCGGCCGGGGTGCGCCCGGTCTGCCACTGCCGCAGGCTGTTCGCGAGCTGGCCGCCGGTGCGGCCGGTCACCGCGATCCGGTGCCGCAGCGAGGCGCGTCCGGCGGCGGCGGTGAACACCGCGGCGGGCAGCTCCTGCTGCTTGGTGCGGGACAGGAAGTCCGCCCAGCGACCGGCGAGTTCCTGGAGGCTGTCGGCGGACTTCGCGGACAGCACCAGGAGTTCGTCCGCGCGCGGTCCGGCGGTGGTGGGGCTCTTCCCCTCCGCCGGACGGCGCAGGGGGGCCTCGCGCAGCAGCGCGTGGGCGTTGGTGCCGCTGTAGCCGAAGGAGTTGACCGCGGCCATCCGGGGCGTGTCGCGGCGCGGCCAGCTCACCGCCTCGGCAGGGATCGTGACGGGGGTGCCGGTCAGGTCGATCTTCGGGTGCAGCCGGTTCAGGTGCAGGCTCGGGTAGATGGTCTCGCGGTCGAGCGACAGCGCGGCCCTGACCACGCCGAGCAGGCCCGCGCCGGCCTCGATGTGCCCGACGTTGCTCTTGCCCGAACTCACGTAGAGCGGCTGGTCGGTGGGGCGGCCGGCGCCGTAGGTGCGGATGATGGCGTCCATCTCGATCGGGTCGCCGACCGGGGTGCCGGTGCCGTGCGCCTCCACGTAGTCGACCTGGCCCGGCTGCACGCCGGCGCCGGTCAGCGCGGCCCGGATCACCCGCTGCTGGCTGCTGCCGTCCGGTGTGGTGAGGGTGCGGGTGCGGCCGGTGTGGTTGAGGGCGGTGCCCACCACGCTGGCGAGGATCGGGTCGCCCTGCTCCTCGGCGAGGGACTGCCGCTTGAGCAGGACCGCCACGCAGCCCTCGCTGCGGACGTATCCGTCGGCCTCGGCGTCGAAGGTGCGGCACTGGCCGGCCCGGGAGAACAGGCCGAGCTTGGAGAAGGAGATGTGCACGTTGGGCGCGAGGATCGCGTTGGCGCCGGCCACGATCGCGGTGTCGCACTCGCCGGTGAGGATGGACTGCCGGGCCAGGTGCAGGGCGACCAGCGAGCCCGAGCAGGCGGTGTCCACGGTCAGGCACGGGCCGCGCAGGCCCAGGAAGTGCGCGATCCGGCCCGCGGAGATGCTGTCGGTGTCCATCGCCTCGTAGGCGCTGATCTTCTCCAGGCCGCCGCGGTTCTTCATCATCGAGTAGTCGTAGGACATCAGCGCCAGGAACACCCCGGTGTTGCCGCCCGACAGCTCCTCGGGGTTCTGCCCGGCGTTCTCCAGGGCGTGCCACACGGTCTGCAGCAGGATGCGCTGCTGCGGGTCCATGTGCACGGCCTCCACGTCGGAGACGCCGAAGAAGGCCGCGTCGAACCGGTCGACGTCGTCGACGAAGCCGCCGTGCCTGACGTAGGTGCGGCCGGGCTGCAGCGGGTCCGGGTCGTAGAGCGCGTCGACGTCCCAGCGCTCGGGCGGCACCTCGCGGATGCAGTCGCGGCCCTCCTCGAAGACGGCGCGGGCCTCCTCCAGGGTGTGCACGCTTCCGGGCAGGGTGCAGCCGACCCCGACGACGGCGATGGGTTCTGTTTCCAACTCGTGCTCTCCTTCGAAGACGGGAGACGCCGCGGATTTCCGCCGGCGTGCTTTCGGTATGCGCCATCACGACGGCGGCCGGAAGGGTCCGTGACGCGATTTCCGGAATGCTTTCCTGGGATGCCGTCGACCATGCGCGGCGAAGTGAATAGGGCCCGGACGAGGGCGGTCAGCGGGAAGCTGAATTTCCGGTCGAGCCGGAATGGGACAGCCTCTCGGGGGTCCTCAAAGATCGAAAATCCTGGCGAGCGACCGGTCGGGATTCCGTCGGGAAGTGACCGGATGCCACCAAGTGAAGCAGCGAACTGCACGACACGCGCTAGCTGTTGCCGGGACGTCACCCGAACGGTCTACATCGCGCCGCGCCCGCCCCGACCATTCAGCCAATAGCATCGGACCCACGTGCGGAGCAATTGTGCGGTGCCGCATAATTGCCCCAGGTGCTATGTTGTTTCCTCTTGTGCATTCGCGCGTCTTCCATACGGCCGCGATACCCTTCGGCGCCGGAATATCACCGAATCACCACAGGGTTTACCTCGTAGGAATGAAAGTCCCGCTCCTGGTGCGCATCGGGCGGACAGCCCGGAAAGAACCGCCCTAATCTGCTGGGCGCAGCACGCGAGACGAGAGAGGGCGTACGACGTGAGGGGACAGCCAGTGGTGACGGCCCACGCGCATGCCACGCCGAGGAACCCGCCGGACCAGGAACACCGCGGGGTGCTCGCCGAGGTCGCCGGGTACGCACACTCCTTCCTGACCGGCGATCGGCCGGTGCGGGCCCGGCACCCCGACCGGCTGGCCGACCTGCTCGGCGGGCCGCTGCCGGACACCGGGCATCCCGAACTGGCCACGGTGCGGCGGCTGATCAGGGCCGGCGAGGCCGGCGCGCTCGCCTCCGGGGCGGCCCGCAGCTTCGGGTACGCGGTCGGCGGCGCCCTTCCGGTCGGGGTGGCCGCGGACTGGCTGACCAGCGTCTGGGACCAGTGCGACGTCTTCCACGACCTCAGCCCGCTGTCCGCGGTCGCCGAGGAGGTCTGCGAGCGCTGGCTGGTCGACCTGCTGGGCCTGCCGGCCGGCACCGTGATGGGCCTGACCTCCGGCTGCACCACCGCCAACCTGGTCTGCCTGGCCGCCGCCAGGGAGCACCAGCTGCACCGGGCCGGCTGGGCCGTCAACGAGCGGGGCATGACGGCCGCACCCGCGCTGACCGTGCTGGTCGGCAAGGAGACCCACATCTCCGTGCTGCGCTGCCTGCGCCTGCTCGGACTGGGCGGCGCGATCCGCCACGTCGAGGCCGACGACGAGGGGCGGATGGAGCCGCGCCACCTGCGCGAGCTGGCCGCGGCGGCTCCCGGCGGGCTGATCGTGTGCGGCCAGGTCGGCTCCACCAACTGCGGCTCGGTGGACCCGTTGCGGGAGATCGCCGACATCACGCACGAGCACGGCGGCTGGCTGCACCTGGACGGCGCCTTCGGCCTGTGGGCCGCCGCGTCCCCGCGGCACCGGGCGCCGCTGGACGGCGTGGAGCGGGCCGACTCCTGGTCCTGCGACGGCCACAAGTGGCTGAACACGCCCTATGACAGCGGGCTGGCCTTCTGCGCCCGGCCCGAGCCCTTCCACCAGGCGGTCGGCATCCAGGCCGACTACATCCACAGCACCGAGCGCACCGGCCGCGACCCGATGAACTACCGGGTGGAGATGTCCCAGCGGGCCCGCTCGCTGACGCTGTGGGCGGTGCTGCACCACCTCGGGCGGCAGGGCATCGCGGACCTGGTCGACCGCAACTGCGCCGCCGCCCGCCACCTCGCCCGGCGGCTCGGCGCCGAACCCGGCATCGACCTCCTGGTCCCGGTCCGGCTCAACCAGGTGCTGCTACGGATCGGCGACGACACCCACACGCGCCGGGTGGTGGAGCGGGTCAACTCCGAGGGCGCCTGCTGGGTGACGCCCACCCAGTGGAAGGGGCGCGGCGCCGTACGGCTGTCGGTGTGCAGCTGGCGTACCGACGAGGCGGCGACCGAGCCCGCGGTCGCCGCCTTCCTCGCCGCCCACCGCGCCCGTCCGGGCGCCGCCCCCGCGGACCCCCTGTTCCGCACGGACCCCGTGCCCCACATGCCCGCGCCCCGCTGGGACCGCCCACTTGGCACCAACCACATCCACCGCCCCCCACGGCACCGAGCCACCGCAGGAGACGCAGTGACGTACGAGATGGAACCGACCGACGACGTCGACGAGGTGGCCGACATCCTCACCGCCGCGTTCCACGAGGACCCGGTGATCGGCTGGATGGTCCCGCACACGCTGCCCGGGCGGGACAGGTACGTCAGGGGCTTCATGCACGCCTGGGTCGGCTTCATGGTCGGGCACGGCGGCACCGCGCTGATGTCGCCCGGCCGCGACGCCGCGCTGGTCTGGGAGCCCTCCGCGCGGGACGCCCCGGTCACCGACGCCGAACACCGGGCGTTCGAGGCGGCGATCACCGAGGCGACCGGCCCCGCCGCCGAGCGCTGCCGGCAGCTCGTCGACCTGCTCGACAGCCACTACCCGACCGACCTGCCCCCGCACGTCCACGGCGCGCTGGCCGCGGTGCGCCCCGGCGCCGCCCCGGGCGCGTTCCTGCGGCTGGCCGCGGGCATGCTGCTGCACCTGTACCGGAACAGGCTGGGCGTCTACTGCGAGGCGTCCTCCGACTCCAGCGCCGCGCTGTGGCAGCGCTTCGGGTCGCTGCCGATCCGGCCGCCGATCCTGCTGCCCGGCACCGGCATCGAGTTGACCCCGCTGTTCATGCATCCCGACGACATCGCCCGGCATCCGGCGCTGCCGATGCTGCTGGGGGAGGAGGCGCCGCAGACCGCCTGACCCCCGGTGCCCCGGCCGCCGGTGCGGGGGCGCGCGACGGGGAGCCGGCCCGGCCGGTACGTCGGGCCGGGCCGGGATCAGCCCTGGGCGGTGGGGCGGACGACGATCTCGTTGACGTCCACCTCGGCGGGCTGCTCGATCGCGAAGCGGATCGCGCGGGCGACCGCCTCCGGCGGGATGGCGATCGCGTCCATCGTCTCCGTCATGCTCGCGCGCGTCTCCGGGTCGGGGACGGACTTCAGGAACTCGGTGGCCACGAAGCCCGGCGAGACCGTGGAGACCCGGATCGAGGGCCCGGCCTCCTGCCGCAGCCCCTCGGTGAGGGTGCGCGCGGCGGCCTTGGAGGCGGAGTACACCGCCTGCCCGGGGACCGTCCTGTACGCGGCGGTGGAGGCGGTGTGCACGAACTGGCCGTGCCCCTGCGCGCGGAAGACCGGCAGCGCGGCGGCGATGCCGTGGAGCAGGCCCTTGACGTTGACGTCGATCATCGTGTCCCAGTCGTCCACCCGCAGGTCGTCCAGGGGCGAGATCGGTCCGATCCCGGCGTTGCCCACCAGGACGTCCAGCCGGCCGAACCGCTCCCGTGCCAGCTCCACCAGGGCGGCCTGGTCCGCGCGGTCGCGGACGTCCACCCTGCGGTACGCCACCTCGGCGCCGTCCCCGCGCAGGTCGGCGGCCAGGCCGGCCAGCCGGTCCTCCCGGCGCGCCCCGAGCACGAGCTTCGCTCCGCCCCTGGCCAGCAGGCGGGCGGTGGCGGCCCCGACGCCGCTGCTCGCCCCGGTGATCGCCACGACCTTGCCGTTGATGCCTGACATGGGTACCGCCGTTCTAGAATGAGCTTAAGCGGACGTGTGTCCGCCTCTCATTCGACGGTAACGGACGTGTGTCCGGATAGGCAAACGGGCTCGCTGCCCGGATGCGGAGGCAGCAGATGGCGCCACCCCGCCGGCGCGCGACGCGCGCGGACGCGCAGGACAACCGCGCGCGGATCATCGAGATCGCGCGCGCGGCCTTCACCGACGCCCCGGACGCGACCCTCCAGTCGATCGCGAAGGCGGCGGGCGTCGGCCAGGGCACGATGTACCGGCACTTCGCCCACCGCGAGGCACTGCTGCTGGCGGTCTACCGGGAGGACGTCGAGGCGCTGATCGGGGCCGCCCCGCGGCTGCTGGCGGAGTACGAGCCACTGGAGGCGCTCCGCCGCTGGTTCGCCCGGCTCGCCGCGTACGGCCGCATCAAGCACGGCGCGTCGCTCGCCGTCGAGGCCGCCACTCGCGCGGACCTCGGCAGCCAGTACTACCCGCCGGTGATCGCCGCGCTGGGCGCCCTGCTGGCCGCGGGCAAGGACGCCGGGAGCCTGCGGCCCGATGCCGACGCGGACGAGGTACTGCTGCTCGTGTCCTTCCTGTGGAGGGCCGACGGCGGCCCCGACTGGCAGGAGCGCACCCGCCACATGCTCGGCATCGTCGTCGACGGGCTGCGCACGGGCGCGGACGGCTGAGGTGACCACGACGTCTCCACGGCGCTGAGCCGTGAAGGCGGTCATCCGATCTCTGCCGCCGGAAGGGAACGCTCAACGCCCCACGCACTGGCCCGTATCCGGGCAAAGGAGACGGAACTCCGGATCTGGTCTGGACCCTTGACGGGATGTTTGGTTCAGCAGTTGAATCCCCGATGTACGTCAACCGCATTGCCAGAAGTGCTCAGTGTGGCGTGAGTGGCGAGACTCCACGCCAGCCCCCACCGCAAGCATGCGCACATGGCGCGGAAAACACCGGCGAGCCGCGACACCACGACATGCCCTGCCGCGGGGCCTGGGTTCAACCACTGAACATCGGAGTCATCGTCATGGGTGTGTCACGTCGTACCTTCCTCACCACCGTCGCCGGCGGGTCGGCCGCTGCCGGGATCGCGGCCGTCGGCCTGGGCGCGAGGACCGCGGGAGCGGCGACACCGGAACCGGCGGCCGCGCAGCCCGCGGCCAGCGGGGCCGGCGACGTCGTCGGCAAGATCACCGTCGGGTACCAGGGCTGGTTCGCCTGCGCCGGGGACGGCGCGCCGATCAACGGCTGGTGGCACTGGAGCCAGAACTGGGGCCAGGCCCCCTCCACGTCCAACAACGCCATCAAGGCCTGGCCGGACATGCGCGAGTACGCCAAGGGCTACCCGACCGCCTACGCCAACCTCAACGGCGGCGGGGCCGCCACCCTCTTCTCCTCCTACGACCAGCAGACCGTCGACACCCACTTCGCGTGGATGAAGACCTACGGTTGCGACACCGCCGCCCTCCAGCGCTTCAACCCCAACAGCAGCGAGGGCCCGACCCGCGACGCGATGGCGCAGAAGGTGCGCAACTCCGCCGAGTCCAAGGGCGTGAAGTTCTACGTCATGTACGACGTCTCCGGGTGGACGAACATGCAGTCGGAGATCAAGACCGACTGGACGAACAAGATGAAGACGCACACCGGGAGTTCGGCGTACGCCCGGCAGAACGGCAAGCCGGTCGTGTGCATCTGGGGCTTCGGCTTCAACGACGACAACCACCCGTTCAGCGCCGACGCCTGCCTGGACGTCATCAACTGGTTCAAGGGGCAGGGCTGTTACGTCATCGGCGGGGTGCCGCGCGAGTGGCGCACGGGCACCGGCGGCTCACGCGCCGGGTACGCCGACGTCTATCACGCGCTCAACATGATCTCGCCCTGGATGGTCGGCGCGATCGGCAACGCGGGTGACTCCGACAACGCGTACACCACGTACACCGTCCCCGACCAGGCGGACTGCAACGCGCACGGCGTCGACTACCAGCCGTGCGTGCTGCCCGGCGACGTCTCCGCCCGGCAGCGCGCGCACGGCGACTTCATGTGGCGGCAGTTCTACAACGTGTGCCGAGCCGGGGTGCAGGGCGTCTACATCTCGATGTTCGACGAGTACGGCGAGGGCAACCAGATCGCCAAGACCGCCGAGAACGCCTCGATGGTGCCCTCCGGCTCCGGCCTGTGGGCACTCGACGAGGACGGCACGCCCTGCTCCTCCGACTACTACCTGCGGCTGACCGGTGACGGCGGGCGCATGCTCAAGGGACAGATCGGGGTGACCGCGACCCGTCCCACCCAGCCGGTCGCCTGACCTCCGCGTCCTGACGCGCGGTACGCACGGTACGGCCGCCCGGCAGGCGACGCCGTAGCCTCTGCGGTATGAACGACTCCGTAGCCGTGCGTACCGCCACCACCGAGGACATCGAGGGCATCGTCACGTGCAGCGTGGCGCTGCTGACGGAGGACGCCGCGGTCCGCGACCCGCGGGTGGAGCCGTTGTGGGCGCTGCGGCACGGCAGGGAGTCGTTCGAGGCGACCCTGGCGGACCCGGCGTGCCTCCTGCTGGTGGCCGCGGATCCCTCCGGGAGGGTCGTGGGGTACCTGATCGGCGTGCTCGCCGAACCCGTCGGCGTCCTCCCCATCCGCAGTGCGACGCTGCGCGCTCTCTATGTCGCCCCCGAGCGCCGCGGCGGCGGCACCGGTGCCCGCCTCACCGCCGACTTCTTCGGCTGGGCCCGGGAGAAGGGCGCGGTCCGCGCCGAGGTCAACGCGTACGCCGAGAACGTCGCGGGGCGCCGCTTCTACGAACGCCAAGGCTTCGCCACCCGCGCGATCCGTCTCGACCTGGACCTCGACGGCGCCCCGCGGGCGGAACCGGAAGAGCGTTCGGGCGCCTGACCGGCAAGGTTGCACCAGGCAAGAGTTGCGCAAAAATTGCTACAATCCGGCCATGTCAGGGAGAAGACCCCGCCAGGGGGCGACCATGGCGGACGTCGCCCGGGCGGCGGGCGTGTCGGTGACGACCGTGTCGCATGTGCTCAACAAGACCCGTCCGGTCCTGCCCGATACGGTCCGCGCCGTGCAGAACGCGGTGGCGGCCTGCGGCTACGTCCCCGAGAAGGTCGCCCGGTTGCAGAACGAGGGTCTGGGCACCATCGGTCTGGCCATGTCGGCCATGTCCAACCCTTACTTCAGTGACGTCGTGCACGGCATAGACCGGCATTCCGTGGCCGCCGGGTACTCCCTGCTGCTGGCGGACACCCACGACGACGAGGACACCGAACTGCGCGCCGTCGGCGAACTGTTGCGCCGGCGGGTCAGCGCCGTGATCCTGGCGCCGTCGGGGGACGGCGAGCGCACGCTGACCTACATCCGCCAGGCACAGGTGCCAGTGGTGGTGCTGGACCGCTTCGTCGAGCAGGACGTCGACCAGATCGGCGTGGAGAACGTCGAAGCGACGGCACAGCTCGTCGACCACCTCGTGGCGATCGGCCACCGCCGCATCGCCATGGTGGCCGGCCGGGCCGGCCTCGCCACCAGCACCGAGCGCACCGAGGGCTACCGTCTCGGCCTGCGGCGCAACGGCGTTGCCGAACGGCCGGAACTCGTGGCCGCCGGGGACTCGCACGCCCAGCCCGCCGAGGCGGCCGTCGCGGCGCTCCTGCGGCTGCCCGAACCGCCGACGGCCATCGTGGTGGGCAACAACCGCATGACGATCGGCGCCATGCGGCAATTGCGGGCAGAGGGACTGACGGTGCCCGACGACATCGCGCTCGTCGCGTTCGACGACTTCGAGTGGTCGGACCTCTTCCACCCGCGGCTGACCGCGATCGCGCAGCCGACGCTGGCCATCGGAGAGCAGGCGTTCGGCCTGGCCCTGTCCCGGATCAGGGCCCCCGCGACACCGCCGCGCAGGGTGCTGATCCGCCCCGACTTCATGCACCGGGAGTCGTGCGGATGCCGGCCGGAGACGCACGACGCCGGGGCGCCCGCATCTCCGGCCGGCTGAGGAACCTGCCCGTGCCGAGGGCGGCCGGCCCCCTCCCTTCGGCCGGCACCCCGCGCGAGCGCGTCGCTACCGCAGGCTCCCACCCCCCTCGGGCAGCGTGAGGTCCGCGGCCCCGCACGTACGCCGGATGTCGGCGCTGCTGACCTCGTCGACCCCCTCGACCTTGGCCCGGGCCCGCTCCTCGGTGAAGCCGTAGCGGACGTAGCGGCGTACCAGCCGCTCCCGGCGAGCGCCGGGATCGGCGTCGAGGAACCAGGTCTCGGTCAGCAGCATCCGGACCTCGCGCCAGTCGGGAGCAGTCGAGAGCAGGAAGTTGCCGTCGACCACGACCACACGGTGCGCTGCGTTCAGCTCCACCGCCTGCGCGACGGGTTCCTCGATCTCCCTGCGGAACTCCGGCCACCACAGCGGTGCGTCGGCCTCCCGTACGGTACGGCGCAGCATCGCGACGAATCCGCGGGCGTCGAAGGTGTCGATGGCCCCTTTGCGGGCGCCCTTGCCCTGCCGGTCGATGACCTGTTGGGCGAGGTGGAACCCGTCCATCGAGACACCCACGGAGACGCCCGGTCGCACCCGATCCATCTCGGCCAGGAGCTGCTCGGCGAACGTCGACTTGCCGGCGCCCGGTTCGCCCACGATTCCCAGCAACGCCCGCCGTGGGCGGGCCAGTTCGAGGGCCCGTTCGGCGAGGGCGCGGATCGGCGGGTGCGGATAGAGCGGAGCGGCCGGGCCGTGGCCGGCCACCTGGCCGGCCTCGGCGGGACTCATGCGGTTCCTTCCTTGCGGTGCGGCGCGGACAGGGCCTGCTCGGTGATCGTCCCGTCCTCCGTGACCCGCAGCGCGCCGGTCATCAGGCCGACGACCTCGGTCATGGAGCACCGCGCGGGTTCGACGACCGCAGTGCGGCGGCCGAGCCGGTGGATGTGGATCCGGTCGGCGATCTCGAAGACCTGCGGCATGTCGTGGCTGATGAGGACCACGGGAACGCCCCGGTCCCGGATACGGGCGATGAGTTCGAGCACCTGGCGCGACTCGCGGACGCCCAGCGCGGCGGTCGGTTCGTCCATGATGATCACCCGGCTGCCGAACATGGCTGCCCGGGCCACCGCCACGGCCTGCCGCTGCCCTCCGGACAGTGAGCCGACCACCTGCCCGATGTCCTGGACGGTGGCGATGCCCAGCGCGTCCAGCTGCCTGGCGGCCTCCTCGCGCATGCGGCGGTGGTCGAGCATGCGCAGCAGGCCGAGGGTGCCGGCGCGCCGGAGCGGGCGGCCGAGGTACAGATTGGCGGCGATGTCCATCTGCGGAGCCATCGCGAGGGTCTGGTAGACGGTTTCGATGCCCGCCTCCCGCGCCTCGTGGGGCGAGCGGAACGCGACCGGCCGCCCGTCCAGCTCGATCACCCCGGCATCGGGGACCAGGGCGCCCGACAGCGCCTTGATCAGGCTGGACTTGCCGGCGCCGTTGTCTCCCACGACGGCCAGCACCTCGCCGGCGCGCAGGTCGAAGTCCGAGGCGCGGATGGCCACCACGTTCCCGTAGCGCTTGACCAGACCGGTGGCGCGCAGGACGCATCGCGGCTCGCCCTCGGGCGTCGCGCCGCCGGCCGGCAGGACGTCCGCCCGCGGGACGGCGGCCGCGTCCTGGTCCGCGCCCGCCGTGCGGTTGCCGTTCCCGCCGTTCATACGGCCCTCCCCCGGACGAGGCGGTCGACCGCGACGGCGGCGATGACGAGCACGCCGGTGGCGACCTGCTGGTAGAGGCTGTCGATTCCGGCCTGGGTCAGCCCGTTGGCGAGGACCGTGACGACCAGCGTGCCGAGAATCGTGCCCGGCACCCCGCCGCGGCCGCCGAACAGGCTGGTCCCGCCGATCACCACGGCGGTGATGCTGTCGAGGTTGCCGGTCTGGAAGGCGTTGGGGTCCGCGTTGGGGATCCGGCCGAGCGCCTGCCATGCGCCGACCGCGTAGACCAGGCCGGCGATCACGTACACGCTGAGCACGGTCCTGCGGGTGTTGACGCCGGTCAGCCGGGTCGCTTCCGCGTCGTCGCCGACCGCGCGCACGTTGCGGCCCCAGGCGGTCTGGGTGAGCGCGAACCACAGGCCGGCCACCATCACCGCCAGCACGGCCATACCCGTGGTGACCTCGATCCGGCCGAACAGGTAACTGCGATGGCCGAGGGCGGTCAGCGTCGAGGACGTCACGGCGAAGCTCTCACCGTCGGCGTAGAGCTGCGACACCGCGGTCAGCACGCTGAGCAGGCCCAGGGTGACGATGAACGGCGGGAGTTTCAGCCGGGTGACCAGCGTGCCCGACACCGCCCCCAGGGCGGCGCACAGGGCGGCGCCGACCAGGAGGGCGAGGAGGCCCGGCAGCCCGCCGCCGCCCGCGAGCCTGGCCATGACCAGGGTGCCGAGCACCATGATCATGGCGTTGGCGAGGTCGATCCCCGCGGTGAGGATGACCAGCGTCTGGCCCATCGCCAGCGTGCCGGTCACCAGCACCTGCTCCACCACAAGGGAGCCGTTGTCCAGGGTGAGGAAGGTGTCCGTGGTCAGCGAGAAGACCACGACAGCGAGGACGAGGGCGGCCAGCGGGCCGGCCGTGGTGCTCCTGGCCGTCCAGGTCAGGAGGGAGGGCCGCCGGCCGCGCGTCGGGGCGGCGAGGTCGGCTCGGACATCGAGTGCGCTCATCCCTCAGCCCCAGCAGTTCTTCAGGCCCCAGGCGGTGTCCTTCGAGGGGACACCCGCCACGGCCTTGTCCGTGATCAGCTGCGAGCCGGTGTTGACGAAGCCCGACGGCTTCGCCTTGGACGCGGCGTACGTCACCACCGCGTCGACGCCCATGGTGGCCATCTTCGTGGGGAACTGCATGACGGTGGCGGCGAACCTGCCGCTCCGTACGTTCCGCACCCCGGTGCACGAACCGTCGATCGAGCCGATGACGACCTTGCCGGCCGCGGGCTTCCCGGCGAGGGCCTGGGCGGCGCCCGCGGCGGCCGGCTCGTTGATGGTGTAGACGGCGTTGGCGCCCGGGTCGCGCTGCAGGAGGTTCTCCATCGCGGTCTGCGCCTTGGTCTGGTCGCCGTTCGTCACCGCCGTCCCCTTGACCGCCGGCGCTTTGGCCGTGATGCCGAAGCCCTGGAGGAAACCGTCGTGCCGCAGGTCGTCGACGCTGGAGCCCGGAGTACCGTCCAGCAGGAGCACGTTGGGGGCGGCGGAGCCGAGGGCCGCGTGCACGTACTTCCCCTCGGTGACGCCGGCGGCCTCGTTGTCGGTGGCGAAGGTCGCGTCCACTGCGTCGGCGGGATCGGTCGCGGTGTCCAGGGCGATCACCAGGATGCCCCGGGACCGCGCCGCCGCGATGGCGCCCAGCACGCCCTTGGAACTGCTCGGGGTGATCAGGATCCCGTTGACGTGCTGCGCCACCAGGTTGTTGATCGCGTCGACCTGGCCCTGGTTGTCTCCGTCGAACTTGCCTGCCAGGGCCACGAGGTGGGCCCCCTTGCGCTTCGCCTCCGCCTGCGCGGACGCGCGCAGCCGGACGAAGTAGGGGTTGCTGTTGGTCTTGGTGACCAGGCCGATGGTCACCTTGCCACCGCTGGACCCGGTGTCGGATCCACCGCTCTTGGTGGAGGAGCACGCGGCCGCCGAGACGAGCGAGACGGCGACGGCGGCCACGGCCAGGGATCGGGCGGGTTTTCTCACCAGGTTCATTGCTTTCTCCGCAGGGGCGAGTCGAGGGTGGTGCACGGGGGAGGCCGGAGTGGGGGAGCGGTGCGGCACGCGACGTCCCGCGCCGGGGCTCACGCGGGCCAGATGGACGTGAGGGGACGGACGGTGGCGGAACCGATGACGACCTCGCCGCCACCGGCCGTGAGGGTCGTGGTGCCGTTCGACGGCAGGTAGCACCGGGAGAGGGACACCTCCCCGTCGTTCGCGAAGACCTCGACGGACGTGCGGTCCACGAGCACGTCGATCGCGGTCACCGGCCCCGCGGTGGGCTGCGGGTCGCCGCCGCACGCGATCGCCTGGGACGTGACGGTGACGGGAACGCCCCGCACCGTCAGGGTGAGGGTGGCGCCCGCCGCCACCGAGACACCCCCGAACGTGTAGCGGGCAGCGTCCGACGCCGTGTCGACGAGCTTCGACCCGCCCGGGGACAGGGAGATCCGGCCGAGCCGCGACGTCGTCCCGTGCAGCAGGGCGAGTTCGGCGACCGGCCGCCGGAAGACGCGGGGTCCGTTCGCCGTGGAGCGAAGGGTCAACTCGCACGGGAAGGTGACCTGCTGGTTGAAGGGCATCTCGGGGTAGGCGCCGCCGCGCATCCAGGCGGCCTGGATGCGGCGCCCGTCACCGGTCTCGGTGTTCGCCCAGGTCTTGGTGGCGTAGAAGTTCGTGCCGGAGTCCGAGAGGAACTGCGGGGTCTCCTCGGCGAACTGCTTCCCGTCGAAGGAACCGACGGAGTACTTGCCGTTGCCCCGGATCAGGACCCACTTCATCCGGGAGGTGTCGCCGTCGAGCGGGAGCTGGAAGAAGTCGGGGCACTCGAAGCTGTCGGGCACCGAGTTGCCCGTGTCGGTCCAGTGCAGGAGGTCGGGGGAGGTGAGGATCTTGTAGGTGCCACTGCCGTAGAGCATCATCACCCAATGGCCGTCCGGGGCGTACCAGAAGACCATCGGGTCGCGCTCGGGCTCGGTCAGCACCGGGTTGCCGGCGTAGAAGCTCCAGGTCCGGCCGCGGTCGAGGCTGTAGGTGATGCACTGGCTCGCGTTGTCGTTGCGCGACCACAACGCGACCATCGCGGGGTTTGAGGCCGAACCCAGCCCCGAGGTGTTGTGATAGTCGATCACGCATCCGCCGGACTGGACGCCGCTGCCCAGGTGCTCCTCCCAGAACGCCGGCTGCTGCTCGGTCCAGTGCACCAGGTCCTTGCTGATCGCGTGGATCCAGCACTTGTTCCAGCGCTGCGCGAACAGATGCCACTCGCCCTCGTAGTAGATGAGGCCGTTGAGGTCGTTGAGCCAGCCTTCCTGCCGCTGGCCGGGGTTGAGCCGGTCCATGGTCCACTGGCGCGCGGTGAAGTGCACCTGGGGGCGCCAGGTCTCCTGATACAGCGGCTGCGTGGTCTCCGGCGGCTTCAGGGGCACGTCGGTCTGTACGACCCGGTCCACGATGACGTGACCCCAGTCGTCGCCGGCCGAGGTGTCGACGATCTCGATCCGCGCGGACCGGCCCGTCCAGGCGCTGACGTCCCAACTGCCCTGCTGCAGCGTGTCCGTGGTGCGGCCGGTGGCGCTGCGCACGGTCGTGCCGTCGACCAGGAGGTTGAGGCAGGTCACCCGCTCGTAGTCGCCGCCGCCGATGCCGTAGGCGAGGTAGTCGCGCTGGATGGTGAAGGGCGGCGAGGTGAGCGAACCGGTCGGGCCGTCGCCGGCGCCCTCGCTGCTGGCCACGCCGTCGCCGAAGTAGCCTTCCACGTCCATCGAGGCCAGCTGGGCCGCGCCGTGGATGGGCCCGGAACCGAAGGCGCTGCCCGTCACCGTCCAGCCGGCCCAGTCCCGGTTCTCGAAGTCCGCCACGACGAGGTCCGGACGTGCCGCGTGGTCGTGGTGCCCGGCGGCGGGCGGGTGGGGAGCGGATCCACCGGAGGCCGTCCCGTCGTCGGCGGACGCCTGCCCGCCGACCACCGTCGGAAGCAGGGCCCCGCTGGTCACCGTTGCCCCGAGCTTCAGGTAGTCACGTCGCTTCATGGTGCCCTCCAGCCAGTTGGGTGTGCCGACGGCGCCGGTTCCGGACGGTGGTGACGGCGCCTCGGGAGACAGGTGTCCCACAGGGGCAAAGGAATGCGCAATGCATTGCGCAAAGTTTGTCGCCGGGCGCTCGAACGGTCCGGGCCATGACGGATCGTCACTTCGACCGGCGGGCATGCCTGTTGACGGCCGCGCCCGACGGTCCGCGTCCATCCGCGTCCAGGTGTTCGCGCCACCGCGCGCGCACCGGGCCGGACGGCAACGCGGCAGGTCGGGGCGGTGGCCGGAGACCCTGCGAACGAAGGGGTGCCGGCCGGACGGCCGCACCGAGGGGCGAGGGAGGGCGAAGGGCCGGGGGCGTCGCGTGCGCGCCGTCAGGCGCAGGGCGCGGGCCGGGCGCGAGGGGGACGGGCGCGGGCGCGGACCCGGTCGGGACCTGGCGGGCCCGCCGGCGGGCGAAACGATCCGGCCGGGACGATCGGTCCCGGCGTACCGCGCCGCGTGACGGGCGATGACGGAGGGTGGAGGGTGCCGGGGGTGGGCCGGGGCCCCGCGATCAACCCGCACCACCGCCGGACTGTCCCGCGCCCCTGAGTGTGTGCGGCTCTTTCTGCGAAAAGAGGGTCACCAACCAGGGGCGCGGGGAACTGCGCGACAAGCCACCGCGGACCGCAAGGTCCCGTGGCAACAGGACGGGGCAGCCGGGCGGGTCAGTCGACCCCGGGATAGCGAACGTCGATCCGCTCCCGCAACCGGTCCAACGTCCGCATGATCGACAGCGACCCTTCCAGCGGCACCAGCGGCGACTCCGTCTCCCCGGCGCGGAGCGCCCTCATCACCTCGGCCGCCTCATGCCGCATGCTCCCGCGGTCGTGGTCCTCGCTGACCTCCGCGAGCCGCACCGTCACCGGCTCAACCCCGTCCCGGTGGATGACGAAGCGTTCCGCGTTGAAGAACCCGTCGGGAATCTCGATCCGCCCGCCGGTCCCGGCGATCGACGCGGCCGCGCCGATGTCCGCGGTGAAGCCGCACGCCAGCGTGGCGAGCGCACCGTCGTTCCAGCCGAGCACGATCCCGGTGGCCGCGTCGACCCGCTCGGGGGTGAGCTGCGCCCACGCCTCGACCGTGTCGGGCTCGCCGAGGAGGAGTTGCGCGAAGGACACCGGGTAGACACCCAGGTCGAGCAGCGCCCCGCCGCCCAGCTCGGGGTCGCGCATGCGGTGCTCGGGCGGGAAGTCGGCGTGGAACCCGAAGTTCGCCCCGACGTGCCGCACTTCACCGATCACGCCGCCCTCGACCAGCGCCAGCAGGTGCCGGATCAGCGGGTTGCAGTACGTCCACATCGCCTCCATCAGGAACAGGCCGCGCTCGCGGGCCAGCCCGACCAGCTCGCGCGCCTCGCGGGAGTTGAGGGTGAACGCCTTCTCGCACAGCACCGCCTTCCCCGCCTCCAGGCACAGCCCGGCCGCGGCGCGGTGCGCGGAGTGCGGCGTGGCGACGTACACCACGTCCACCTCCTCGTCCGCGGCGAGCTCGGCCCAGGTGCCGTAGGCGCGCGGGATGCCGTACCGCTCGGCGAAGGTCTTCGCGGACTCGGCGGTGCGCGAGCCGACCGCGACGACCTCGGCGTCCTCCGGCAGTGACAGCAGTGCCTCGGTGAAGGTGGCGGCTATTCCGCCGGTGGCCAGGATGCCCCAGCGGACCTTGCGCGCGTGCGCGCCCGTCGTGTGCTCGCTCATCGTGCCTGCGCCCTCGCTCGTTGCGGACCTCACATCTCGGTCCCCGGATATTGGTGCCTCGTGCTCCCCGCCGACTGAAAGGATAGGCAACGCTTCAACGACTTCTGATGGAGAGTGCCGACGTGCAGGACGCCGGGCCGGATACCCCCGCCCAGTTCACCGCCACCCCCACCCCCGCTCACCCCCCGACCCACCCCACTCCTCCAGCTCCTTCCCGCGGGTACGGCCCTCATGGCTCCCGCGAAGCGCAGGCCCGTACCGGCCTCGTCGTCACCCTTGTCCTGGGCGGGCTCACCGCGCTCCCGCCGCTGTCGATGGACATGTACCTGCCCGCCCTGCCGCGGGTCTCCAGCGCGCTGCACGCGCCGTCCGCGACCGTGCAGCTCACCCTCACCGCGTGCCTGGGCGGCATGGCGCTCGGCCAGCTCGTGGTCGGGCCGCTCAGTGACCGCTGGGGCCGCCGCCGCCCGCTGCTCGCCGGCATGATGATCTACGTGGTGGCGACCGTGGCCTGCGTGTTCGCGGCCACCGCGCCGGTGCTGATCGGCTTCCGGCTGCTCCAGGGGCTGGCCGGCTCCGCGGGCATCGTGATCGCCCGGGCCGTGGTCCGCGACCTCTACGACGGCCTGGCGATGGCCCGGTTCTTCTCCACCCTCCAGCTCATCTCCGGGGTGGCCCCGATCATCGCGCCCGCGATCGGCGGCCAGATCCTGCGGCTCACCGAGTGGCGCGGGATCTTCGTGGTCTGCGCCGCCGTCGGCGCGCTGCTCACCGCCGTCGCCTGGCGCCGCCTGCACGAGACCCTGCCGCCCGAGCGCCGCCACAAGGGCGCGCTGCTCTCCACCTTCGGCGCGATGCGCGGACTGCTCGCCGACCGGGTCTTCGCCGGGTACGTCCTCGTCGGCAGCTTCGGCTTCGCCGCGCTGTTCACGTACGTGTCCGCGTCGTCGTTCGTCGTCCAGGACATCTACGGTGCCTCCCCGCAGACCTTCGGCCTGCTCTTCGGCCTGAACTCGGTCGGCATCGTCGGCGTCGGGCAGCTCAACGGCAAGGTGCTGGTCGGCCGGGTCGACATGGACAAGGTGATCGGCGCCGGGCTCGCCCTGATCACGCTGGCCGCCACCGCGCTGGTGCTGCTCACCACCGGCGCCCTCGGCCGTGCGACGCTGCCCGAGATCGCGGCCGCGCTGTTCGTGCTGATGGCGGCGATGGGCCTGGTGCTGCCGACCGCGAACACCAGGGCGCTGCTGCGCACCCGGCGGCACGCCGGATCGGCCTCGGCGCTGATCGGCACCTCGTCCTTCCTGATCGGCGCGGCCCTGTCCCCGCTGTCGGGCGTGGCGGGCGACGGAACCGCCGTCCCGATGGCGATCACGCAGCTCAGCTGCGTGCTGGTGGCCGTCGGCTGCTTCGTTGGGCTGTGCCTGCGCGGGCGGCGTACCGTGGAGGGACCGTAGACCCTCGGGAGGTTGCGATGTCCGACGATCCGGAGAAGACCTGGGCGTTCAAGACAGCGGACAGCACACTGCACACGGGTTCCGAGCACTCGGTGGACCCGGAGGACCTGGTGATGGCCTCCGGCCAGGACTGCACCCCGGAGCTCATCGAGAAGGCCCGCAAGGCACTGGAGGAACATGGCCCCGCCGCTGTCGAGAGGTTCTTGCCGTGAGGCGGGCCTCGACACCGACGAGCTGCACCGGATCGTCCCGGAACTGACCGCCTGGCTGGAGCCGGGCGCCGAACCCGACCGCCCGCACCCCTGGTGCGCGGGCGCCGTCGTCCTCGCCGGCCGCGGCCGGACCGTCGCCCTGCACGAAGCCGTGGGGTGGGCGGTCCGCTACGCGGCGTACGACGCGCACGCCGACCGCGGGGTGGAGCTGCCGCGCGAGCGGTGGGTGCCCGCCCGGCCCGACACCGTCTTCGACCTCGCGTCGGTGACGAAGCTCTTCACGGCTGTCGCGGCCGTCCAGCAGATCGACCGCGGCACCCTCCGCCTGGACGAGCCCGTCGCGTCGTACGCACCCGAGCTGACCGCCGCCGCCGTGCACGGGATCACCCTGCGGCACCTGCTCACCCACACCTCCGGGCTGCAACCGGAACTCCCGCTCTACGACGAGCCCGACGCCGCCGCCCGGGCCGCCCGGCTCGCCGCCGAGCCCCCGCTCGCCCCGCCCGGTACCCAGCGGATCTACTCCGACCTCAACCTCCTGCTCCTCCAGGTCGCCCTCGAACGCGCCACCGGCCACCCCGTCGACCGGCTCATCGCCGACGGGATCACCACACCGCTGGGCATGACCGGCACCCGCTACAACCCGCCGGCATCCTGGCTGCCGAGGATCGCCGCCACCGAGGACCAGCGCAGGCCGTGGGGCAAGCTCGACCGGGGCATGGTGCACGGTGCCGTGCACGACGAGAACGCCCACGCCATGGGCGGGGTGGCCGGCCACGCCGGGCTCTTCTCCACCGCGTGGGACCTGGCGGTCTTCTGCCGCGCGATCCTCGATGCCGCCGCGGGCACCGACGACGCGTTCCTCCCACCCGCCGCGGTCGCGCTCCTGCTCGGCACCGAGGGGGCCGCTCCGCTCGGGTTCGAGCGTGATCTGCCGTCTCTCATGGGGGAGTTGGCCGGTCGCGGCGCCATCGGGCACTCCGGGTTCACCGGGACGAGCGTCGTCCTCGACCCCGCGACCGACACGTTTCTCGTCCTTCTCACGAACTCCGTTCACCCCGTTCGGAGTTGGCGCGAGGGCAGCGTTCCCCGCGCTTGCGCGGCCACGCGCTTGGCGCGTGCGGCCGGTCCGCCCGGGTAGCCCCTTCCTGTCTCCTCCCGGACCACCCCCCGGTGGCCGGTTGCCCGCGCCCCTGGTTACTGACCCTCCTTTCACGGAAGGAGCCGCACCAGCCAAGGGGCGCGGGGAACTGCGCGATCGGCCACCGCGGACCGCAAGGTCGGGCAGGATACGGGTGGGGGCAGGTGGGACCGGTAGGTGAGGGGGAGCCGGATGGCGGTCGAGACAGGTGAGGCGCTCACACGCTCGCTCACGTACACCGGAGCACTCCGTGAGCTGCGCGACGCGCAAAAATCTGCGAAAGGCGTCTCCCTCTACTCGCGGTACGTGAACCGCCCGGTGGGCCGGGTCCTCGCGGCGGGCGCCTACCGCGCAGGTCTGAGCCCGAACCAGGTGACCCTGATCAGCGCGGCGTTCAGCGGCGCGGCCATCGCCCTGGTGGCGACGGAACCCCCGTCGTGGGGACTGGCCGTCGCGGTCTACGCCGCCCTCGTCATCGGGTTCGCCTTCGACTCGGCCGACGGCCAACTCGCCCGGCTGTTGCGGAAGGGCGGCCCCGCGGGGGAGTGGCTGGACCACGTCGTGGACTGCGCGAAGATCACCGCGCTGCACGCCGCCGTACTCGTCACGTTCTACCGCCACTTCGCCCTGCCCGGCGACGGATGGCTGCTGCTGCCGCTCGGCTTCCAGCTCGCCGCGGTGCTGATCTTCTTCGGCGGGCTGCTGACGGACAAGCTGAAGCCGAAGCGGAGTTCGGCAGCTCAGGCCGTGCCGGCCGCCCCGTCACGCGTGCGGGCGGTGGCGCTGCTGCCGGTCGACTACGGCGTGATGTGCGCGGTGTTCCTGCTGCTCGGCAGCGAGCGGGCGTTCCGCTACGGGTACACCGTGCTGTTCGCGGTGCACGTCGTCTTCCTCGCGGCCTTCCTCACGAAGTGGTTCCGCGAGCTCAGCGCGCTTCCGGCGAACTGAGCTGCGGGGCGCCGGCGTTGGCGCCGTTGCCCGGGCCGGGGCTGGTGAGGACGTCGAGTGCGCGGCGCAACTGGGTGCTGGAGGTGTGCACGGTGTAGGGGAAGTAGACGATCTCCACGCCGACCGCCGCGAACTTCTCCTCCAGCCGGCGCCCCTTGTCGGTGCCGCGCCAGTCGTCGCCCTTGAACAGCACGTCGAACCGCACCTGGTGCCAGGTCTCCAGCTTGTCCGGCACGGTCTCGACGAACGCGGCGTCCACGAAGCGCACGCTGCGCACGATCTCCAGCCGCTCCACCAGCGGCACCACCGGGCGGCGCCCCTTGGCGAGTTCGGCCATCTCGTCCGAGACCACCCCCGCCACCAGGTAGTCGCACTGGCTGCGGGCGTGCCGCAGGATGTTCAGATGGCCCACGTGGAAGAGGTCGTAGACCCCCGGTGCGTAGCCGACACGATGCAACATGAGACGACCCCCCAGCCGTACAACGCTCCCCAGCGTCGCGGAGTCTTAGACGATAGCCGGACGTATCGCGGTCAAAGCGGGATTTGCGAAAGTCCAACGCTTCGCAAGCGCCGGTGTGGAGAGCAGGTGAACGACTAAGGTGTGCACTTGTCTGGATCCGGGGGTTCATCGTGGGGGGAAGGAACGCTTCGTGGCTTCGACGGGTCGGCGCCGCCGGCTGCTGCTGGTCTCCACCAACTACGCGCCGGAGCACGCCGGGATAGGGCCGTACGCGACGCAGATCGCCGAGCACTGGGCGGCCGGCGGCGCCGAGGTGCACGTGCTCACCGGCATGCCGCACTACCCGGCGTGGAAGCTCGACCCCGCGTACGTCGGGGTGCCGCGCGTCGAGGAGGAGCGGGCCGGGGTACGGCTGCACCGGCGCGGGCACGCGGTGCCGGCGCGTCAGACCGCCCTGAGCCGGGCCGCGTTCGAGGCGAGCGTGCTGCGCGGCGGGCGTGACGAGCCCGCCGGGATGGGGCGGCCCGACGCGGTGTTCGCGCAGATGCCGAGCCTGGCCGGCGGGGTGCTCGCCGCGCGGCTGGCGGAGCGCCATCAGGTGCCCTTCGTGCCGATCGTGCAGGACCTGATGGGTGCGGCGGCCGCGCAGAGCGGCATACGCGGCGGCGGGCCCGCCGCGCTGGCCGCCGGGCTCGTCGAGAAGTACGCCTTGCGGCGGGCCGCGCTCGTCGGGGTGATCCACGAGTCGTTCGCCGCGAAGGTGGCCGCGATGGGAGTGCCGCGCGAGCGCATCCGCGTGGTGCCGAACTGGTCGCACGTACGCCGCCCTTCGCGCCCGCGCGAGGAGATGCGGGCCCGGCTGGGCTGGCGTCCCGGGCAGACCGTGCTCCTGCACTCCGGGAACATGGGGCTCAAACAGGGACTGGAGGTCCTGGTCGAGACGGCGCGTTCGTCGCCCGAGACCCGGGTGGTCCTGATGGGCGACGGCAACCAGCGCGAGCAGCTGCGGACGCTCGCCGGCGGCCTGCCCAACCTCGACTTCCTCGCCCCGGCCGCCGACGAGGAGTTCGCCGACGTGCTGGCCGCCGCGGACTTCCTCCTGGTCACCCAGCGCGCGTCGGTCCGCGACATGAGCCTGCCGTCCAAGCTCACCTCCTACTTCGCGGCCGGGCGTCCCGTGATTGCCTCGGTGGCCGAGGACAGCGGCACCGCCCAGGAGGTCGTCCGCTCCGGCGCGGGCGTCGTGGTCGCCCCCGAGTCCGCGGCGGAGTTGCTCGCCGCCGTCCGCGCGCTCACCGCCGACACCGCCCGCGCCGCCGTGCTCGCCGCCGCCGGGCCCGTCTACGTCGACGCCCACCTGTCCCGCGAGGCCGGTCTGGCCCGGATGGACGCGCTGCTCTCCGAGGTGCTGGCCGACGGCGCGGCCCCCGCGCCCGAGGGAGCGGTTACGGCGCCGGATGAGACGCCGAGCGCGCCCGCCGAGCCGCCCGAGCCGGCGTCCGAGGGGGTACCTGGTGCTGCGGCCACCGAGTCCGAGGCCGCGCCGGCCCCCGAGGGTCCGCCTGCGGTGACCGGTGCCGAGCCCGTGACGGAGGCGGCGCCCGAGCCCGAGAGCGCCGAGCCGAAGGTGCCGGCCGAACCACCGGCCGAGCCGCCGACCGTACCGGCCGCCTCTCCCGCCTCTTCAAGCGCGGCGGACGCTCCGGGCGCGCCGAGCCGCCCCTCCGTACCGCCGAAGGCCACCGCGACTCCCTCACCGCCGCGCCCGGTTGCGCCGCCTCAACCGGCCGCGCCGCCGCGCCCCGCGGCCCCGCCGCTGCCTCCCGCTCCGCCCCGCGCGGCGGAGGGGACCGAGGGTGCCCGGCCGGCGGCCGACCCGGAGCCGGAAGCGCGCGAGGTCGAGGAGCCGGCGGCGGGCATCGAGGGAACGACGACTGCGGAACCGTCAGCGGCTGCCCGTACGGAGCCCGTCGCGCCCGAGGAGCCCGACACGGGCGAGGCCGCGGGCGGCGCTCCGGCGGAGGGCGCGACTGAGTCCGCTGACACAGCAACTCCCGCTGACCCGGGGGCCGTTCCGGTTGGGGAGCCGGACGCCGGTCAGGCGGGGGAAGAAGCTCCGGCCGACGCCGAAGGGGCGGAACCGCCCTCCGGTGACGCGGACCCGGAGGGGGGTGGCGCCGTGCGCGCGCAGGAGGATGGGGGTAAGAAGTGAGCGGTGAGCTGCGGGACGACGGGGAGGAAGTCGACCTCGTCCGGGACCAGGTACGCCAGATCGTGCGGTACAAGGGCCTGATCGCGGCCGGGCTGGTCGTCGGGCTGCTGGGCGGCGCGTACCTCGCCCTCGGCGGTTCGGACACGTATGCCGCGAGCAGCGAGGTGATGGTGCGGGCGGCGACCGCGGACCCGTTCGCGGCGGGGGCGACGCCCGACAAGGGCATCGACATCGGCACCGAGCGGCAGACCGCGATGAGCACGAGCGTCGCCGCGGGCGCCGCGAAGGCCGTGAAGCAGCCGGTCAGGAAGCTCCAGCACTGCATCCAGGTGACCAATCCGCCCAACACGCTGGTGCTGCGCTTCACCTGCAGCGCGGCGAACGGCAAGGACGCGGCCGCGTGGGTCAACGCGTTCACCAAGTCCTACCTGGACAGCCGGGAGTCGGAGACCAGGACCACCATCAAGAAGATGGTGAAGGGCTACCAGGACCAGCTCAACCCGCTCGTCAAGCAGCGCAACGACCTGCTCGACCAGATCAACGGCACCAGCGACAGCCAGGTGATCGGCACCCTCGTGTCGGTGCAGACCAACCTGCTCAGCCGGATCACCGAACTCAACGGCGACATCAGCGGGTTGAGGGCACTGGACACCACCCCGGGCGTGGTCATCAAGCCCGGCACGGTGCCGGAGGCGCCGACCGGCCCGGGGCTGCCGCTCATGCTGGGGCTCGGCACGGGTGTCGGGCTGGCGCTCGGCCTGCTTGCCGCGTGGCTGCGGCTGGTCTTCGATCCGCGCCCGCGCTCGGAGGGCGAGGTCACCCGGGCGATGGACGCGCCGGTGCTCGGCACCCTGCCGCGCAGGCGCGGCCGGCGGGCCCGGCGGGAGGCCCAACCGCTGCTCGCCGAGGGCCAGTCCGGCGGGCGCCTCGCCGAGGAGTACCGGGCGATCGCCTTCCGGCTCAGCCACGACCGGCGGTTCTCCGAGCGCCGCCGGCTGCTGGTGGTGGCGCCGCGCGGCGACAGCGACGTCGCGGCGGCCGTCGCGGTCAACCTGTCCGCGTCGTTCGCCGAGATGGGCAAGGAGGTGCTGCTGGTCGAGGCCGACCTGCGCACCCCGTCGCTGTCCGGGCGGCTGCGCTCGGCCGACCCCGGCCGTCCCGGCTGGGCCCGCACCCCCGGGCTGGGCGACGGCGGCTGGCCCGCAGGGCTCCAACTGCCGGTCGATGCGGGGGAGTACGGCTCGTTCGACCTGGTCCCCGGCCGCCGGGTGCGCAACGTGGCCCGCGCGCTGACCTCCGGCCCGGCCGGCCGGCTCTTCGCCGAGGCCGACGAACCCGGCACCGCCGTCGTCGTGCTGGCCCCGGCCGTCCTCTCCTACGCCGACGCGCTCGCGCTCGCCGACCGGGTGGACGGTGTGGTCGTGGTCTGCGACCCGGCCGAGGTGCACCGCGACGACCTGGTCCGGGTCCGCGAGCTGATCGAGGGAGCCGGGGGCGCGGTCCTCGGCACCGTGCTGCACCGCACCGCCCCGGAAGCCGGCCGCTCCCGGTTCGGGCTGCGCCGCTCCGGTACCGGCCACCGCACCCCCACATCCGCGAACGCCCGTACCGAGCCGGCCGTCGAGCCCGCCACCACCACGGCACCGGAGCGCCACCCGGTCCCTTGAGCGGCCCCGCCCCGCGCTCCGCCGCGGCTTCCGGGGCCCACCTCCCGCACCGCCGCAGGACCGGTCCGGTGCTGCGACCCGATCCCTACGGCGACCTCGCCGCGGACGCCGGTCTCGACCCGCCCCCGGGTCCGGACGCCGCTCCCGGCCCCGACACCGACCTGAACCCGACCGACCCGACCGGCACGCCCGACGCACCGGATACATCCCAACACTCGGACCCGGACGCCGACATGGAACCGGACGGGCCGGACGGGAAGCGCCGCGGGGTGGCCGCCGTCGCCAGTTCCGTCGCCGACCAGGGCGTCGCGGCGTTCACCAACATCATCGTGCTGGTGGTCGCCGCGCGGCTCTCCTCGGCGGCCGGCTTCTCCGTGTTCTCGATGGTCTACATGATCTTCACGGTGCTGCTCGGGGTGAACGTCTCCTACGTCGGCCAGGCGCTCGTGCTGGAGCGCGGCTCGCGCCGGGTGCGGGCCGCCTGCCGGTCCGCGGTGGCGTTCACCGCGACGGCGTCCGCCGTGCTGGGCTGGGGCATGGCGGCGGCGCTGCTGTTCGTGCACGGCTCCACCGCGCGCGGCCTGGCCGTCCTCGGCCTGGTGCTGCCGGTGGTGCTCACCCAGGACGGCATGCGGTACTGCTTCTCCGCGCTGCGCCTGCCCCACCTCGCGCTGGCCGCCGACACCCTCCGGCTGCTGGTGGCGGTGCCCGCGCTGGCCGTGCAGCCGCACGGCACCGGGGCGGTACGGCTGGTGGCCGTGTGGGGTGTGTCCGGGGTGCCCGCCCTGCTGGTGGGGGCCGTGCTGCTGCGACGCCGGCTGCGGCCCGCCCCCGGCGAGGTGCGGCCACCGGTCGACATCCGGTCCTACGTGCGGCGCGGCCACCTCGGGCAGCGCTTCGTGGTCGAGTTCGGCGTCGGCAACGCCACCAGCCAACTCGCCGTGGTCGGGCTCGGGTTGTTCGCGGCGCCGCTCGCCGTGGGCGCGCTGCGCGGGGCGACCACCCTGTTCGGGCCGATGAACGTGCTGTTCAACTCGGCGACGGCGTTCGGCCCGCCGCTGCTGAACCGGGTGCGCGGCACCGACCGGAAGGTCCGCGCGACCGCCGCGCTCGCGGTCATGCTGGCCGGGGTGGCGGTGGCGTGGACGGCCGTGCTGATGCTGCTGCCGCCGCACGCGGGGCGGGCGTTGCTCGGTGACACCTGGGCGGCGTCCTCGGCGCTGCTGCCCGCGTCGGGGAGCCAGTACGCGTGCATCGCGCTCGGCACCAGCGCGCTGCTGACGCTGCGCGTGCTCAGGCCGCGCGCGACGCTGCCGATCCAGGTGGTCTTCTCGCTCGCCTCCGTTCTCTTCATGCTGGGCGGGTACCGGCTCGACGGGGTGCTCGGCGCCGCCTGGGGGCTCGCGCTCGGTTCCGCGCTCAAGGCGGTGGCCCTGTGGCTGCGGATCGGCGCGGAGCGCCGTGCGGCACCGCACGGGGCGGCGGCCCCCGCTCCCTCCCCGGCGGAGACCCCCGCCGCCGCCCCCCAATAGCGTCGGCGCCCTGTGATACTCGGTGCCATGGGGAGAACGGGGAGGAGCCGTACCCGTGCGTGGGGACCGGGCGAGTCGACGGGCGGGCCGGTGGACGAGGTCTTCGCCCGGGTGCGCCGCGCCGTGCCCGGGGTGGCCCTCGCACGTCTGGCGGTCCCGCACGCCGCCGACGACGACAACGTGTACTTCCTGGGCGACGCGTCGGCCCCGGACCGTGTCCGGCTCGACACGTGGCCCCACGGCCGGCCGCCCTTCCTGATCGAGGCCGACGAGCGGCGTACGACCTCGGACGTCGACGAGGCCGTCGCGGTCGTTCTCGCCTGGCTCGGCGCGGCCCAACCGGGCGACGGAGAAGCGCGGTGGACCCGGCCCGGGCCGGACGGGGCGCGGTCGCGGGGGACTTGACCTTCTCCCTGGGTGAAGGCCGACGGTGTCGGTGGCGACCAGGTCGCCGAGCCGGGCGCACCGGGCGCCGGCCGATCCCGCACGAGAGGACCCCGCATGGACGACGACGCTCTCCTGGCCGAGCAGAGGGCCTACTACCAGGCCGGCGCGGAGGAGTACGACCGGCCGTACACGGAGTACGAGGGCCTGCGGAACCTGCTGGCCGCCGTCGACGATCTCCCGATCTCCGGCGATGTGCTGGAACTGGCCTGCGGGACGGGCCAGTGGACCCCCGGACTCGCCGCCCGGGCCCGGTCCGTGACGGCGGTCGACGCCTCCCCGGAGGTGCTGGCCCTCGCGCGGGCGCGCACCGCGTCCCCCACCGTCCGGTTCGTCGAGGCCGACCTGTTCACGTGGCGGCCGCCCCGGCGCTACGACACCGTGTTCTTCGCCTTCTGGCTCTCCCACGTCCCGCCGGCGCGGCTGCCCGCCTTCTGGACCACCGTCGCCGCCGCCCTCGCGCCCGGCGGCAAGGCGGTCTTCGTCGACGACGGCCCCGCCGCGGCCGCCCACGAGGAGGCGCGGGCAGACGGGCCGACCCCGACCGCGGTCCGCCGGCTCGATGACGGCAGCCGCTACCGCGTCGTGAAGGTCTTCCACGACGTCCGGACCCTCGCGGACGACCTCACCGCCCGGGGCTGGTCGGTCCACGTCCGCACCCTGGGCGCGAACTTCGTCGGCATCGCCGAACCCCCGGCCGCCGCCGGCCGGTAGGCGGCATCATCGGGGCCATGCCGCTTCTCGTTCCGCCGACGGTCCCGCCCGGCTCCCTCGCCGGGCGATCCCAGCCCTCCTTACCGGCCGGGGATCGCGTGCGCCTGCGGCCCTGGGCCCTGCGCGACGCTCCGGCCGTGCGGGACGCGTACGAGGACCCGGAGATCCAGCACTGGCACCTGCGGCGGGCGGACTCCGTGGCGGAGGCGGCCGAGTGGATCGCGGCCTGGCAGGCCGGTTGGGCCGAGGAGTCGGCGGCCCACTGGGCGGTGGTCGACCCCGCGAGCGACCTCCTGCTCGGCCGCGCCGCCTTGAAGGGACTCGACCTCACCGACGGATCGGCCGAGGTCGCCTACTGGACCGTGCCGGCCGCGCGAGGACGGGGCGTCTGTCCCCGCGCGATGGACGCGATGGCGGCCTGGGCCTTCGCCGCGGGCTTCCAGCGGCTCGTCCTCCACCACGCCCTGGACAACGCCGCGTCCTGCCGGGTGGCCCATAAGACCGGCTTCGCCACGGAGGGCATCCACCGAAGCGCCTGGCTCCAACTGGACGGCCGCCACGACGTCCACGTCCACGCCCGCCTGCGGCCCGAGGCCGGATGATCCGATCAGGCGACTCGCGGGTCAGGAATCGCCCGCCCGGCGTCAACGGCCAAGCGTCCGAACGACGATGTCCCCGGTGAAGGTACCTGTGGCGAGCAGTACCGTTCCGTCCGCCCGCACCGCACAGGAGGCGGCCTGGCCCTTCCAGGAGCCGCCGGTGGGTTCGCCCGTGACCGCGTGCCACTGGCGGACGACCTCGTCGGCACCGAAGGTGAACAGAGTCGGCCGGCCCGCAAGGTGGACCGCCGAGGCCGGCACCGTGTACGCGCCGATCTCGACGGGATGCCCCAGGGGCTCCCCGCTCCCGGCGTCCCATCGGTACAGGAAGCCCTCGTTGTCGCCGGCCGCGATGAGGGTCCTCCCTCCTCCCAGAGGGAGCATCACGACCTCGACGACCCCGCCGGAGGCTTCCAGCGGGTTCCCCAGGGCCCGGCCGGTGGCGGCGTCCCACCGGCGGACGCATCCGTCGTCGCCGCCCGACGCGATCATCACCGTATCGCCGGTGAGCGGCTGTACCGCGACACATTTGACGCTGATCCCGTGCCCGACGAGCGGTGCCCCCAGGGCGGCGCCGGTCTCCGCGTCCCAACGGTGCACCCCACCCCCGTTGCCCGCTCCTACCAGTACCGCGCGACCATCAGGCAGACACGTCGCGGCGAGGCCCCACACCGCGTCGCCACCCGAGTCGCATCCGGGCAGCACCTGTCCGGTGAGCCCGTCCCACCTGACAACGCCGTCCTCGCCGGCCGCCGCAAGCACCCAGCGCCCGCCGGCCGGCCGCGCCGCGGCGAGCGCGTTTCCGCCCACCGAGGCATCCTGCGAACGCCACACCAGCGCACCGCTGTCCGCATCCCAACGGGACACACCGTCCTGGCCGGTGCTGCTGGAAAACAGCAGCACCCCACCTGCCGGATCGACCACCACGAGCACCGGCCCGGCGGCTCCCTCGTGGGCACCCACGATCCGAACCGTGTCCCCGTTGATCGCCGGCATGTCGTCCCCCCGGTTCCCTGTGCACCCGCCGGTCGCAAAGTGGCGTCACACTATCGGCCCGAGCCCGGCGCAGGCGCGGGACGTGGAACGGCTGGGCCTAGCGCAGCGTTTTGCGGGGGGAGGCGGTGAAGGTCGTGACCAGGGCGAGGCAGACGAGGGTGATGCCGATGCGGCCGGCGGCCTGGAGGAGGGGGCCGCGCAGGAGGATGAAGGAGTAGCCCGCGGCCACGGGGACCAGGACGGCCGCCAGCGTGCCCGGGCGGCTGCCCTCAAGGGTGCGCCGGGCGTAGCGGATGTCGACCCGCGCGCAGGCGTACCCGAGTACCAGGAAGCCCCCGGTCATGCCCAACGGGCCGAAGTCCAGCCAGAGTTCGGCCCACAGGGGCGAGGACAGGTTCGTGTTGGTCATGCCCATCCAGCGGCCGACCAGCACCCCGGAGTCCAGCGGCTTGCCGTGCCACACCGAGCGCGGCACGAAGAAGAAGACGTCCGCGGCGAGTTGGCGGCCGTGCGCGTGCCCGGTGCCGGACTCCACGTACGTCAGCGTGTTGGCGAACATGCCGATCTGGTCGTAGTCCTTGATGGTCAACGGGTCCAGCACGGACGTGGACTGCACCGGGTGGTAGCCGCCGGAGTCGTACCGGAAGCGGTCGAGGAACGGGAAGAGCAGCAGGGCCGCCACGACGCCGCCGACCAGCGCGGTGCGGTAGACCGCGGGGCTGCGCGGGAACGCGGTGAACAGGATCGAGAACACCACCGTCAGGAACCAGTACCGCGGGTTGGAGACGGGGTTGTTGACGATGACGTTGATGAGCACCAGGCCGCCGAGCGCGACCAGCGCGGGCACGTTGCGGCGGGCGCGGCGGGAGGTGATCATCCAGCGCATCAGGATCAGCAGCGCCAGCAGCGCCGGTACCGTGCCGAAGCCGCGGATGAACGCCGAACCGACGTGGCTGTCACCGCTGCTCCCGGTCAGCCCGCTGGCCTGCACGGTCTCGCTGATGTCCTGCCGGCTGGTGAAGAACACCGCGGGCCCGCCCAGCTTGAGGATGCACAGCGCGCTGCCCGCGTAGGCAACGAGGATCAGCAACCACAGGCGCCGCCGGGCCACTTGGGCCTGCGGGCGCGGCCGCCGGGACCGGTCCGGCGGCTGGAACCTGGCGACCAGCGCGCCCACGTCGTAGGCGACGCAGCCCACCAGCGTGAGCGAGATCGCCAGCACGGTGTCCGACCGGGCGCCGACCACCGGGGTCGGCACCTGCCCGATCACCTCCTGGGCGAGCGGCGCGACCCCCATCGCCACGTAGCAGAACAGCCAGAACGCGCCCTGCACCAGGCGCCGCCGCCGGGTCAGCGCCATCGCGCACAGCCGGGCGCCCGCGTAGCCGGTCAGCGCCAGTTGGAGCCAGAAACCGGCGTCCCGCTGGCCTGGGCCCGGCTGCGTCAGGACGTACCCGGGCAGCAGCACCACCAGGGAGATGACCAGGGGTACGGCCAGGGCCCGGGACAGCACGGCCCGCGGTACCCCGCGCGGCCACCCCCGCCGCGCCCGGCTCCCGCGGTCCGGCGCCCCGGGCACTCTCGGCACACCGGGCCCGTCCGGCGCACCCGGCCCGCCCGGCACGCCCCGCGATACGTCGAGCGCCATGGCCCCCCTTCCCCTCCGGCGAGTCTAGGCGCGCGGGTGGGGGAATGGGGCCGTAACCACCCGGCTCAGGCGCCCTCGTACGCCTCCTGGAGCGGGGCGATGTCGAGCTTGCCCATCGTCATCATCTTCTTCATCGCGCGGTTGGCCTTCTCGCGGTCCGGGTCGGTGAGCATCTCGCCCAGCACCCTCGGCACGACCTGCCAGGAGACCCCGAACCGGTCCTTGAGCCACCCGCAGGGGCCCTCCTCGCCGCCGCCCTCGGTCAGCCGCGACCAGTACAGGTCGACCTCGGCCTGGTCGGCGCAGTCGATCTGGAACGAGATCGCCTCGCTGAAGGTGAACTGCGGTCCGCCGTTGAGCCCGAGGAACTGCTGGCCGTTGAGGGTGAACTCGACGGTGACCACCGAGCCGGTCTCGCCCGGGCCGTCCTCGGTGTAGCGGCCGATCCGGCCGCGCGAGGCGTCCTTGAACACCGACAGGTAGAAGTCGACCGCCTCCTCAGCGTTCCCGTCGAACCACAGGCACGTGGTGAGTCTTCCGCTCGTCATCTCGTCCTCCGTCGTCGTCGTGGGGTGCGGTCGCCTGTCACCGCCTCCCCTCCACTAAGACGGATCGGCCCGGCAAAACTCATCGGCGCGCGCGGCACGGGTCCCGGCAGTCGCCCGATTGCCCCGCGCGGGCCGTGCGGGGGGAGCGGGCGGAGGGGGCGGGGCCGCCGCGCCGTCCACCAGCCGCCCGTCCGTGGACAGCGAAGGACGCGGCAGCGCGGGCAGGTAGTGGCGCAGGAACAGGGTGCCGGTGATCTCGCGCCGGCTGCGGACCCCGATCTTGTCGAACACCTTCCGCAGGTGGTCCTGCACGGTGTACTCGGTGATGTGCAGCGCCGCCGAGATCTCGGCGCCCGACCGCCCGAGCAGCACCTGCTGGGTCACGTCGCGCTCCCGCTGGGTGAGGCCGTAGGAGTCCAGGACGAGCGCGGCCAGTTCGCTGGGAGTGCTGGGCGTCAGCGCCGCGTAGCTGAGCTCCTCTCCCGCGAGGCCCTGGCGCCACGCGCTGAGGGTGACCCAGCGGCCGTTGCGGGCGCGGACGCGGGCCGAGGCGGTCGCCGGGCCGGAGCCCGGGCCGGAATCCGGGCCGGAATCCGGGCCAGCATGGCGGACCTGCTGGAGGATCGCGGAGAGCGTGTACCACCCGGACTTCTGCCCGGAGCGGTGGTCCTCGGCCAGCTGGTCGAGCCAGTAGGCCGCCGTCGCGCTGACGGAACTGATGCCGCCGTCCCGGTCGGTGACGACGAGCCCCGGCGCCCCGGGGGCGTCGGCGCTGTCGACGCCGCTGAGCAGCAGGGCCCGGCGCAACCGGGTGGCGGCGGGCGCGCTCAGCTCCGCCGCCACCCGCACGTCGCCCGCGGTGAAGGGGCGGGAGTCCGGTGTGCGGCACAGGACGAGCAGTCCCCACGTGTGGCCGTCGGCCTTGAGGGTCACCCGCAGCTCGTCGGCCAGGCCCGCCGGGGCCAGGATGTCGCGGTGGTAGACGTCGCCCGGTGCGGCGCCGTGCGGCGGGCGGCCGTGGAGGTGGGCCGTGCCCGGCCGGGCGGCGAGGGCGCGGATGTGCTCGGTGCCCTCCTGGGTGCCGTGCTCGATCTCGAACAGCCGCGGCATGAGGTGGGACGGGAAGCCGTGCTCGTGCAGCCCGCCGGTGTCGAGCAGGGTGGCGGGGTCGAGCATGACGGCGCACCACACGTCGGCGGGGACGCGCCGTAGCAGTGCGGTGCTGGCGGCGCCGAGGGCGGCCAGCGGCTCCTCGGGACGGCTCGCGGCCGTGCCGCCGGGGCCCTCCGTTATGTGTCCTGACATGCACTCAGCGTAAGAAACATCCCAGGGATCTGGGATGGGTTGGTGATGATTCGTGCCCTTATCGTGAGGACCGCCGGGCCCCCGGGGGCGGGGCCGGCGGGCGGGGCCCGGAGCAGGGCTTCATCGAGGGACAGGGGGCTGTGTGATGACGACCGAGGTCGTACGGACGATGGGTCGCGGGCTGACCCGGCTGGAGAGCTACCTGCCGAGCACGCGCGGGTCCACGGTCTTCGGCGAGATGCGGCGGATGCTGGACCGGTCGCCGGAGGAGGTGCAGGCGGCGCAGCGGCAGGTGGACAACGGTTCGGCGGTCGGCACCACCACCGGGGGCATCGTCGCCCAGCGGCTCAACGAGCAGGCCCGGTCGCCCTGGGGCCGCACGTTCGGGGTGTCGGCGCGCAAGCGCGCGGAGGAGCAGGAGGTGGTCGAGGCCCTCGCCCTGATCGGCGGCGCGGTCGGCGGCACCCTGGTCCGGGCGAAGGTGCGCTACGACGACCGCAGGCGGCGGGAGGCGGTCGGCCGGCTCGTGTGGCAGGTGGTCAACCTCGCGGCGCTGGCCGAGGGAAGGGTGAACGAGTACAACGACGCGCTGCGCTGGCGGGTGCTGGACGCGATGGCGCTGAACGTGCGGGCCCGCGACCAGCTCGCCGCGTCGCCGTTGCCGGCCGACTACCAGGCGCTGCAGGTTCCCCCGCTGAGCGAGGCCGCGCGCGACGCGGTGGCGACGTACGCCTTCCACGCGTACGCGAACGCGGTCGGCGAGATGGAGGCGGCCCGCCGGATCGGCCCGCTGCTGATGCGGCTGGGCATGTCCAGGAGCGGCGGGGAGCACTTCGCCCGGGTGACGCGGGACGACTACCGCTCGGAGCGCGTCCCGCTGTCGCACCACTACCGGGTGCTGGAGCTCGCCGTGATCGGGATCGGCCACCGCCTGTTCCTCCCGCTGGACGTCATCACCGAGGCCGCGGGACGGGTCGTGCGGTTCGACCCCTACGAGGCGGCCCGGGCGGAGAACCGCCGGCGGCTGGAGCAGGTGGTGCGGGCCACCGGCGGGGTCGGCGCGCTCCTGGCCGGCGGCACCGTCGCGCCGGCGATGAGCATCGCGGCGGCCGCCGCCCAGCAGCTGTTCGGGCCGAGCGCCGGCAGCCAGGCCGTCGGGAACGCGCTGGTGGCGTTCGGCCAGGACGCGAACCTGCCCGCGGCGGCGGTCCAGACCTGGCTCGCCTGGAACAACTGATCCTCGCCCGAACGGTGTTGGCACGGCGTCGCACCAACTCGCCGCCTTGTCCCATGCGTCCCCGATCACCGGGATGCCCCACCTTACGAGCCCCCCCGCCGCTAGTCTGTACGGACGGTGCCGGGGGGTGCCGGGGGCGGCGCGCGGGCGCCGTACCAGGGGAGCAGCACAGGGGGAGGCGTCGCGTACGTGAGGGTCTTGCATGTGGTCACCCTGCACACGCCCACCAACGACTTCGGCGGGCCGACGAGGGTCGCGCTGAACCTGTCACGCGGGTTGCGGGCCAAGGGAGTCGACGCCCGGATCGCCACGCTCGGCGACGGGTTCACCGGTCCGCTGCCGACCGAACTCGAAGGGGTGCCGTCCTTCGTCCACCAGGCGCGGCACGTGCTGCCCGCGTTCGAGGTCAGCGGGATCACCTCGCCGGGGCTGCTGGCGAAGGCGCGCCGCATGGTCAAGGGCGCGGACGTGGTGCACGTCCACCTGATGCGGGATCTGATCACGCTGCCCTTCGCGCTCATCGCGCTGGAGGCCGGGGTGCCGCTGGTGGTCCAGACGCACGGCATGATCGACCCCACCGAGAAGGTCTTCGCCCGGGCCGTCGACGTGCTTGGCATGAAGCGCGTGCTGCGCCGGGCCGACGCGATCCTGCACCTCACCGGGATGGAGCGGGACGGGGTGCAGGCGGTGGTGCCCGACACCCCGCTGACGACCTTCCACCGCCTCGTCAACGGCGTCGCCCTCCAGGACCGCCGCCCGCAGCGCACCGACCGTCCCCCGACGGTCCTCTACCTCGCCCGGGTCCAGAAGCGGAAGCGCCCCGAGGACTTCGTCAGCGCCATGCCCGCCGTGCTCGCCATCCACCCCGACGCCCGCTTCGTGCTGGCGGGGCCCGACACCGGCGGGCTGGTCGGGCCGCTGAAGGCGCTCGCGGCCGAACTCGGTGTCGACCACGCCCTGGAGATCCCCGGTCCGCTCGGCCACGACGACGTCCTGCGCCGCCTGCGCGAGGCCGACGTCTACGTCCTGCCCTCCGTGGTGGAGCCCTTCGCGGTCTCCCTGCTGGAGGCGATGTCCGTCGGCGTCCCGGTCGTGGCGACCGCCACCGGCGGCCTCTCCCCCGATATCGAGGCCGCCGGCGCCGGCCGGATCACCCCCAGCCGCCCCGACGCCGACAACGGTGCTCTCGTCGCCGCGGCCGTCCTCGACCTGCTCGAACCCGAGGAGAACGAGGTCGCGTCGGAGGCGGCCTGGCAGCTCGTCCGCGACCGCTTCTCGATCGAGGCCGTGGTGGAGGAACTGCTGGGCGTCTACGCGAAGGTGGGCGCCACCGTGTGAGGGGCGGGCCGCCGGGGCGTCAGCACTCCTCCCACATGTCGTCGGCGAACCGCGCGAACGCCGCCTTGGTGCCCGAGCCCGCGATGCCGTCGATCCCCCCGGTGTAGCCGTAGTCGCCGCGCAGGGCGCGCTGCAGCGCCGAGATGGTGCCGCTGCCGACGATCCCGTCGATCGGGCCGGTGTACCCGTCGTTGAAGCGCAGGTAGCGCTGCATCGCCATCCAGCTGGCGGTGCCCAACTGCCCGTCGATGGCGCCGTTGTAGCCCCAGTCGTTGTTGTGCAGCCAGCACTGGAGGCCGGTGGCCCGGTGGTAGTTCAGGCCGAGGTTGTCCACCGCGGCCGGGGCGGCCACGACGGAGCTCGCGGCCGGCTGCGAGGCGGGCACCGGCGCCGCGAAGCCGGTGCTCGCACCCGCGAGAGCGCCGGCGGCGATGCCGGCGAGGGCGGTGACGCCGACGAGCGTCCTGGTCAGGAGGTTGGCGCGCATGGGTTCTTCCTCTCGGTCGGGGACGGCGCCGGCACGGGGGGTGCGGGATGCCGCACTGCTCGGTGGGCGCTGCCTGGTTGCGGATCGAGCATGCGGGCCGGGCGATCGGCCGGGCCAGGGCCGCCCTGCCGATGAGGGGAACCCGGGACGTCCCGGCGGGTGACCTGCGGGAACCCCGATGCCGTTGAGGTGTCCCCGGGACGTGTGGCGCACCGTTTCCGGCGGAGGGAGGGCGTCCGGTCCCGGCGTGAACGGCCTTGCCAATGCGCCCCCTTGGCCCGCGCGCTGACTGAAATACCGTGCAGGGCGGGGTGCGGGGGGCCGTGCTTCGGTACCTTCTTGTGAGAACGCTGTGACGCACGCGGGGGTGGGCTATGCCGGGTCGTAAGCCGCTACCGTCCGACACGGACCCCCGCATGCGCGAGTTCGTCGCGCAGTTACGGGACTGGAAGGACACGAGCGGGTTCACGCTGCCCCAGGTGGCGGCCAAGACGGGCTACAGCAGGGCGTCCTGGGAGCGGTACTTCGCCGGCCGTACGCTGCCGCCGCGCGAGGCCGTCGAGGCGTTCGTGCGGATGTGCGGGGCGGACGGGACCCGGCTGCTCGCGCTCTACGACGTGGCCGCGGACGCCCGGGCCAGGGCGCGGACGGCCGAGCCGGAGGCAGCGGCCGAGGGGGCGGAGACAGCGCCCGAGGCGGAGGCGGCTGCGGAGGCGGAGGCAGCGGCGGGGGAGTCCGGCTCCGACCGACCGCACGTCGCGGCCGGGCCGCGGAAACGCCTGCGGCTGCGCCCGCTGTACGCCGCCGGCGTGTGCCTCGTCCTCGTGGTGGCCGCCGGGACGACCCTCCTGGTCGTACGGCCCTGGCACCACGCGTCGACCGCCGCCGCGGCGCCGTCCTACACCTGCCACGTCACCCGGGCCACCGACGGCTGGTACGCGGGGATGACCCGGACCAGGACCGCGCTGGTCCAGCAGGGCATGGCCGGTCCCCAGGTCGCCGAGGTGCAGTGCCTGCTGCGGCGGGCGGGCTTCTCCCCGGGGGAGATCGACGGCATCTTCGGTGTGTTGACGCAGCGGGCGGTGCAGCGCATCCAGGCCGCGCACGGGCTGCCCGTCGACGGCATGGTCGGCCCGCAGACCTGGGGGGCGCTACGGGCATGATCGACGGCCGCGGCCTGTCGCCAGAAGCCGCGCGCCTGGCACGGGAGTTGCGCGGGCTGCGGGAGCGCACCGGCCTCACCCTGGCCGCTCTCGCCGCCCGCACCACCTACAGCAAGTCGTCCTGGGAGCGCTATCTCAATGGCAAGGCGCTGCCCCCGCGTTCGGCGGTCACCGAGCTGTGCGCGCTGGCGGACGAGCCGCCGCGGCGCCTGACGGTCCTGCTCCAACTCGCCACCCGGTCCTCGCATGCCGCGGCCGGGCCGGAGGATGCCGGCCCGGTGGGGGCGAGCGCACCGGCGGCCCGGGCGGGCGCCGTGGCGGACTCCGCCGCGCCGAACATCGTGTCGCGCAACGGCACTTCGGCGGTGACGACGGTGCCGCCGCCGAGCGCACCCGGTCCCCCCGGGCGGCCCGCACCCTCCGGCCCGGCCTCCGTCCGGTGGCGCGGCGTCCGGCGGCCCGCCGTCGTGGTCGCGCTGGGCTGCGTGCTGGCCGCGGGCCTGTGCTACGCGCTGTGGCCGTCCTCCGGCCCGGCGCCCGGACCGGCCGCCACCTGCCAGGGCCCGGCCTGCGACGGCAAGTCACCGGCCAGCACCTTCTGCGGCGTCCACCTCGTCAACCTGACGACCTTCCGGGCGACCGGCCGCGAGCGGATCGACATCCACTACAGCCGGTCCTGCGACACGGCCTGGGCGCGCCTGAGCCGATCCAGGGTCGGCGACCGGATCACCGTCTCGGCCGGCACGGGCCGCAGTTGGGACGTGCGGGTCACCGACGGATACGACGCGCAGGGCTACGTGTACACCCCGATGGCAGTGGTGGACGCGCACCGCAAGGTGACCGTGTGCCTGCGGCCGTCCACGGGCGCGGGCCAGTGCTTCGCCGCGCGGGCCCCCTCCGGCGGTTGAGCCCCGCGGAGGGGAACTCCCGCCCGGGACGGGGCTGTCGGGCGGGAGTTCCGCGCGGCGCGGCGCGGGTGGGTGGGTTCGGCCGGCCTGTGCGTGCGTGAACGGCGGCCGGGCTCAGTCGGTGGTGGGTACGTAGAGGGAGCAGCCGGCGCCCACCCAGCCGAGGATCTGGTCGCCCGTCTGCGGGCCGACGACGCCGTCCACGCTCAGATGCGGGCTGTAGTGCTGGTTCCACCAGCTCTGGAACGCCTTGATGCCGGCATGGGTCTCCGGCCCGAACAACCCGTCGGTGCCGACGTGGTAGGGCGCGGGCGAGTTGTCGATGGCCTCCTGGACGCACAGCACCCCGTTGTGGGTGTTCGCATAGCCGTAGCCGATCCAGCCGGCACCGGTCGAGGCGTGCGCGGTTCCCGTCAGCGCCATCGACGCGGCTGCCAGGAGCGCTCCGGCGAGCGCCCCGGCGCGGGCCGTCCCTCTCATCGCGGTCATGATCGTTCCCCTCCGGCGCGGACCGGCCCGGCCCCGCGCCCCGTTGAAGCTCTGACGACGACCGAGTCTCGGCGCGCCCGGCGGGGGAGTGCCATGGCCGGGCGGCGAATGAGGGGAGGACGGGACGTCCCCCGGCGCGACCTGGGGCGGAGCCCGTCGCGCTGAGGCCGGCCCGGGACGGCGGGCGCGAGGACGGACCGACCGAGCCCCAGGAGCCCCGCCCGGGACGACCTGGAACTCGGGATCCGGCCGGGAGCCGGTTGCCGTGGGGCACGGTGGCATCCGCGTCGCACCGGTACTGTGAATCGGCATGATCGAGCCCGAGATCGAGATCAGCGAAGATCTGGTCCGTGACCTGCTCCGGGAACAGCATCCGGATCTGGCCGAGTTGCCCATCCGCGAGGTGGCGGGCGGCTGGGGCAACCAGATGTGGCGCCTCGGGAGCGAGCTGGCCGTCCGGATGCAGCGGATGGACACGAGCCCCGACCTGCAGCTCAAGGAGCGCCGGTGGCTGCCGACGCTGGCCCCGCGCCTGCCGCTGCCGATTCCCGTTCCGCTGCGGAACGGCGCGCCGTCCGAGCGCTTTCCCAAGGTCTGGACCGTCATGACATGGGTGGAGGGCACCCCGCTGGACCACGGTTCGATCACTCGCGGCGATCACGCGGCCGAGACGCTGGCGAGCTTCCTCAGGGCGCTGCACGTGGAGGCGCCCGCCGACGCACCGACCGCTTCGGACTTCGGCGCGCACCCCAAGGACTGCACGGAAGGCTTCGACCACTTCTTCCAGGCCGCTGCCCCCACCGACCTCGCCGACCGGATCCGAGAGGTCTGGGGGGAAGCGGTGGCCGCCCCGGAGTGGGAGGGTCCGCCGGTGTGGGTGCACGGCGACCTCCATCCCGCGAACGTCGTCGTCTCGGACGGGACATTGGCGGGTGTCGTCGACTTCGGCGCGGTCTTCGCCGGCGACCCGGCGTGGGACCTCGCAGCCGCCTGGCTGCTGCTTCCCGCGGGTGGTGCCGCGCGCTTCTTCGACAGCTACGCGCAGGCGGACGAGGCGGCGTTGCGACGGGCGCGCGGACTGGCCGCGATGAAGAGCCTGTTCCTGATGTCGATGGGTCAGGCCGGGGACCGCGGGCTGCCCGGCGGCAAGTCGAACTGGGGGCCCGCGGGCCGGTCCGCCCTGGATCGTGTCCTGCAGGGCCGGTGACGTCGCCGAGGATCGACCGGGCCTGCGTGGCGGCATACCTGCGGACCCAGTGGTAGCCCCGGCGGGCCGGGCGCGCGGGGAACCGTTCAGCCGGCGGCGTTCTCGACGAACCGGGCGAAGACCAGCGCGCCTTCGGGGTCGCCGGCCTGGAAGGAGACCCGGCGCAGCAGGCCGACGTGGCGCAGCGGAACCCGCTCGCGGGCGAGGACGAAGACGAGGGTGAGGAAGGCCGCCCGGGCGTTGCCGTCGTCGAAGGGGTGGAAGAAGCAGACGTCGAGGTACGCCCGGGCGGCGCGGGCGGTCAGCCGGGGCCGCCCGGCGCCCGATGCGCTCTCGGCCAGGCAGGCATCGAGGCGGGCGCGGGTGTCGGGGCCGATGCCGTAGCGCTTGCGCCCTTCCTTGGCGAAGGCGGGCTGCGTGCGGAACTCCGGCGGCCGGGCCGTGCCCAGGACGTGCCGCTGCCAGCCGCGCAGCAGCTCGACGTCGAGCGTCGCGCCGCGTTCCGCGTCGGCCCGTACCCGTTCCAGCGCCGCGAGCAGGCCCCGTGCCCGGGCCGGGTCCAGGGCGCCGTCGAAGTCGCGGATGTCCTCGGCCACGGCGTCGGGTGCGGCCTCCGAGGTGATGTCGGACGTACCGCCGGGCGCGGCGGCACCCGACCGGCCGGCCCTGAGGAGCCCACCACCTCGGCCACCGACGCGGGGTAGAAGGCGTGCCGCCGGGGGTCCACCTCGTCCCAGCTCAGCAGGAAGGGCCACAGGTCGGATCTCACCGGGGCAGCGTGCCATGCGCCGCGGGTGCGCGGGCGGCATCCCCCGGGCTCGGGCAACTCCCCGTCGCTCGCGACCCGTACGCGTCACCCGCGTGGGGGACGACACCAGGGAGGAGGACTGACAGAGGGTGAAGGGGGCACACGGGCGGTAGTGAACGACGGTCGAGGAGGTCGACGATGAGTGACGGTCCCATGAGTGACGGTCCCGGGGTTCCCACCCTGGCGGACGAGTTGAGGGAGCGGGCGGGATCCTTCGTCAACAACCACGTCGGCTTGTGGGTGGCGGTGGAGGACGACGCGACGCTCCTGCTGGCGGCCAACAACCCTGTGGATGTGTTCCAGGCTGCCGCGGACTGGCTCGCGGAAGGTGACGCGCTGACGGTCACGGGGCTGACCTGGGAGGTCCAGGCGGGCGAACCGGCGTACGCCGCACGCTTGTTCCTGCGGCGCTCGGGGGAGGCGGATCTGCTGGCCGTGCCCGCGCAGGCCGCCACCTGAGGAGCGGCTGCCCGTACCCGGACACGAACGTCCCCCTGGGGCCGCTTCCTTCGCGGCCGCAGGGGGACGTTGTCCTGATCGGCATCACACGTACGCGTGCGGGCGGGGCTGCGGCGCGGGGGCGACCGCGGTGTCCCGGCGGGCCCGGGCGAGGTGGAGCTGTCCGCGGACGACGATGGTGCCGAGGCGGACCACGACCTCACCGAAGGCCATCAGGATCAGCGCGACGACCCACGCCTGCGCGCTGGTGATGTGGTGGGTGGCGGAGAAGTGGGCGAGGTGGGTCTCGCCGGAGGCGTGGGAGGACCAGACGGCGAAGCCGAGGCGGAAGCCCATGCTGGCCACCCACAGGGCGGCGGCGCTGAGCGAGGCGCGGATGCGGACCTGGCCGTCGGCCACCCGCACCCGGGTGAGGAGGCCGCCGAAGAGGCCGAAGACGATGCCGGTGGCGGCGAACGTCCCTGCGAGCTCCAGGTCGTTGCCCGCGGTCGGGATGTGGTGGAGGTAGGTGGTCGCCGCCCAGCCGATGATGGCCAGCGGCAGCAGCACAGTCCGGGCGGTCAGCCGCTCCTCGCGCATCTGCCGGAAGACGATGAGGACGAGGACGATGTCGAGGATCCAGTCGGTGGTGGTCATGGCAACGAGCATCCGCTTCGACGGCCCCGCTTCCTTCAACCCACGGATGGAACGCGGGTGGAACCCGCATCTCCACCCCCCTTGCACCCGGCCCCGGTTGCCCCCGGCGCACGAAGGCGCGGGGCCCCTCGGTCCGAGCGATCCCGCCGACCTCCGCCGCGGACCGCTCGTCCCCTCAGCCCGGTTGGTGGCCTTGGGCGCCTGCTTCGAGGGTCGCGCGGAGGGTGGCCAGGGTCGAGGCGATGCGGGTCAGGTCGTCGGGGGGGATCGACGCGGTCAGTGAGCCGAGTGCGCTTTCGACGACGGGGCGGGATGCGGCCAACTGTTTCTCGCCCTCGGGTGTGAGGCGGAGGACGGACGAGCGGCGGTCCTGGGGGTGCGCCGCTCGCACGCACCAGCCCGCGGCCACCAGCCGGTCGACCGCCTTGCTGACGGCCCCCACGGTGATCGCGACCTCGCCGACGATGTCGAGCACGCGGCATCCCGGCACCCGGTCGATGATCTCCAGGAACTCGAACTGCCCGAGTCCCAGCCCTTGTTCGGCGCGCAGTCGTGCGCTCACCGCGTTGTACAGCCGGGTCTCGACGCGGACGAGGTCGGCGAAGATCGGGGTGACGTGGCTCACAGTTGCTCCAATAGATTCCTGGGAATCATCTTCCGTGGAATGTGGTTGGGTCCAGGTGGATGGATTCCCCGGAATCCATCCTCGCATCCCGACCCATGGAGGCCCCCATGTCACGACAGCAGCGCGACGCCCTGGACGCCATGCTCCGCACCGCGCCCCGCGCGGAGACCCCGCCCACGCCCCAGGAGCAGCGCGACGGCTTCGCCGCAGCCATGACCCGCCCCGCACCGCAGGACGTGGCCACCCGCAGGACCCTCCTGGGAGGACGGCCCACCCTGGAGCTGGAGCCGGCCGGAGCCTCCGGCCGCGGCCGGCTGCTCTACCTGCACGGCGGCGGTTACGTCATCGGCTCACCCGACACCCACGCCGGCCTGGCCGGCGAACTGGCCCGCCGCGCCGGGCTCCGAGCGATGTCGGTGGACTACCGGCTGGCCCCCGAACACGCCTTCCCCGCGGCCGTCGACGACGGACTCGCCGCCTATCGCGAGCTGCTGGCGGCGGACACCGACCCGCGGAACCTCGTCATGGCCGGCGACTCCGCCGGCGCCGGCCTGAGCATCGCCACGCTGCTCGCGGCCCGCGAGGCCGGGCTGCCGCAACCGGCCGCCGTGGTCCTCTTCTCCCCCTGGGTCGACCTCACCCTCGGCGGAGCGAGCATCCATTCCAAGGACGACGCCGACCCGATCTTCACCGGAGCCGACCTGCGCGCCTACGCCGATCTCTACGTCGGCGCGGGCGACCGGGCGCATCCCCTGGCCAGCCCGCTGTTCGCCGACCTCGCCGGGCTGCCCCCGCTCCTCGTGCAGGTCGGGGCGAACGAGGTGCTGCTCGACGACGCGGTCCGGCTGGCCGGCCGCGCCGCCGCCGACGACATCGAGGTCACCCTCGACGTCGGGCCCGGCCTGCCCCACGTCTTCCAGCACCACTACGACCGCCTCGACGAGGCCGACGCCGCACTCGACCGCGCCGCCCGCTTCCTCACCACCCACCTGGGCACCGAACGTCTCGCACCGGCCCGCTGAAGCCGAACCCGGCGGCTCCCCCGTGAGGCCGGCGCGTCCCCTAACCTCGCGACTGTGCCCACCGACAGCGCCGCCTGCCACTGCGTCCTCTGCCAGGACATCGACGAACCGGACCCACGGACCCGGTCGACCGTCGACGTCATCCGGCAGCACGGGTGGCAGGTCGTCATGATCCCCGCCGACGACCTGGGACCCGGCTGGGCCTACACGATCGGCCTGTGGCACACCCACCGGATGCCCGAACTGGCGATGTTCGGCCTGGACGTCGGCCTCATGCAGACAGTGCTCAACGACCTCGGCAGGCAAGCCGTCGAGGGACGGTCCCTGGAGGCCGGCCAGGAGCGGCACGACGTCGCGAGTGTCCCCGTCGCGCTCAGGACCGTCGGCTACCGCTGGTACAAGGCGTTCTTCGGAACCGCGATCGGCTACTACCGCAAGCCGCCGTTCCCGGTCCTCCAAGTCGTCTGGTCCCGCGACGGAGTCTTCCCCTGGCAGCCCGGCGGGGAGGGACTGCTGAGCCACCAGCCCAGGCTGGACCTGCATCCCGACGACCACCCCGTCGGGGTGTGGACGCAGGAACTCTGAGCGGACGCCGGCGGCGGTCACTTCGTGGACGAGGGTCACGTGGGGGCGGGTCGGGGAGTGGGCCCGGGGGCGGGGGCGGGGGCGAGGTCCTGTCCGGCGGATCATTTCGGGCTTGCAGGCATGCCCGGTGCGGATGAGTTGTCGTGGGCCGCAGCAGTCACGCGAACGACGGCCACCGGTCGGCGGCCCATTCCCGCCAGTCGACCCAGCCAGGCGGGGGGCCAGCGACCCTGCGGCCCTCCAGCTCCGCCGCGTCGGGCTCCTCAAAATGCGCCCGCCCGTGCAGGACATCGGCCTCGGACATCGGCAACGTCTCCTGGGGGGTGGTCGCCCAGCGGTGGGCGATACGAGCGCGTTGGGTCTCATCGTCCACCGGCAGGTAGACCATGTGGAAGCGCGCCTCCTCGGCCTCCGCCAGCCAGCGGATCGCAGACCGTTCGTCGCGTGACCAGCAGCCGTAGTCCACGACGACGTTGGTGCCCAGTCTGAGCGCCTCCAAGGCGAGCCAGAGCATGCGCCCCTCCAGCACGTCGCGCTTCCCGTCCGCCTCCGCCTCGCCGAACAGGGGAATCATCCAGTCGTCGGGCGTCAGACGCAGCGCGCCGTGTTCCGCGGCGAGTTGCCGAGCCCGCGTGGTCTTTCCGGCCCCTGGCAGGCCGACCATCAGGAATAACGTGGTCACACCAGATCGTGGCAGGGAAGCCGATCAGGCGACCACCGTTTCGTCTGCCCGATCACAGGCTGAGCCACAGGCGGATGGAGGCCACGGTGACAGTGCCGTGGAAGACGTGGGCGCGCTTGCCGTAGCGCGTAGCCACGACGCGGAAGTGCTTGAGCCGGTTGATCGTGCGTTCGACCTCGTTCCGGCGCTTGTATCTCTCCTTGTCGAAGCCCGCAGGCTGGCCTCCTCGACTTCCTCGGCGCCTGCGGTTGGCCCGCTGGTCCTTCGGTGCGTGCTGATGGGCTCGGCACGAGGTGGAGTCCACACTCACCATGCGCCAGTCGATCCGACCCCGGGCGCCGGCATCGGCCTGGACAGCTTGCAGGATCCGCTCCCAGGTGACGTCCGCCGACCACCGGCGATGACGCTCATGGACCGTCTTCCAGCTGCCGAACCGGTTCGGCGGATCCCGCCACGGGACTCCCGTGCGGATCCGGAACAAGATCCCATTGATCACTGTTCGGTGGTCGTTCCAACGCCCGCCCCGGCCTCCGGACTTCGGCAGATGGGGCGTAAGCCGCGCCCACTCGTCATTCGTCGGATCGCCCCGCCCCATGAACCGAACCATGGCCCCCGCGCGAGGCGATCGTCACATGATCCGCCGGACAGGGCCTACCGGGGGCGGCGGCCCCAGGCGGAGATCATGGGGGAGGTCGCGAGGTCGAGGCGGCCGGTGGAGACGTTGGCGAGGTGCCGGTCGATCTCCTGGTCGGTGGCGAGCCCGGCCGACACCAGGCGGGTGCGGATCTGGCGCACGGTGGCGGCTTCGAGGGTCGTGCAGGCGGGCGACGTGATCGGGAAGTACGCGTCGGCGCGGACATCGTCGAGGCCGGCCTCGCGCAGGCGGCGCGGGAGGGTGCGCCCGTAGGCGAGGTCGGCGCCGCGCGCGGCCATCAGCTCGCGGAAGCCGGTGCGCAGCCGGTTGGCGAGCCGCTGCTCGGGCCCCGACTCGTCCGGGCACAGCAGCGGTTGGAGCCCGGGGTCGGCGTCCTCGACCAGCAGCACACCCCCGGGGCGCAACGCCTGGACCATCCGGCGCAGCGCCTCCGCGCGGTCGGTGACGTGGACCAGCACCAGGCGAGCGTGGACCAGGTCGAACCCGCCGGGCGGCGGCGGGTCGGCGGCGACGTCGTGCCGCAGCACCTCGACCACCCCGTCCGCGTCGGCGTCCCGGGCGGACTCGGTCCACGAGGTGTCGATGTCGGTGGCCACGACGGAACCGCCCGGGCCGACGCGCGCCGCCAGTCCCAGCGGCACGCTCGCGCCCCCGGCGCCGATCTCCCAGCACCGCATGCCCGCGGTGATGCCGAGCCGGTCGACGTGCCGGAAGGTCACGGGATCGAACAGCTCGGCCAGCGCGGCGAACCGGATGCCCGCCTCCGACTGCTGGTTGTCGAGCAGGTACCCCTTGTCCGCGCCCTGGTCAGTCATGCGGCGAGTATCGCCGATCACGGCCGGGCGGCGGATCGCCCGCCGGGTCGTACGCGCCGCCCGGCAGCGGGCGGGCGTGCTCGCGGCCCGCCTCCGCCTCCGCCTCCGGTGCCTGGGCCCGGAAGCCGAGGGCCGCCGCCTCGACGAGGGCCAGCGACGCGTCCGGGGGAAGGGCTGCCGCGCAGAGCAGGTCGTGGGTGAGGTGGGCGAGGTTGACGGCGCCGGGATCGGTGTAGTGGGTCCCGGTGTCATGGGTGGTGAAGTGGAGCGTGGGGGTCTCGTCCGCGTACGTCATCAGGCGCAGGGCGCCGTCGGTGCCGGTCGGGTGCGGGGTCGCGCCGAGGGGGAGGACGCGCACGGTGATGCGCTGGCGCCGTACGAGCGTGGCGATGCCGTGCAGTTGCTCGGCCATCGTGGCCGGGCTGCCGAGCACGCGGCGGAGCGCCGTCTCGCCCAGCACGACGAGGTAGCGGGGGCCGTGCGGGTCGTGCAGCACCGGCGTACGGGACAGCCGCGCCTCCCACCGGTAGCGGGTGGGACGGTCGGAGAGCAGCGGCGCGTACGTGTCCGCTACGGCCGCCGCGTACGCGTCGGTCTGGAGCAGGCCCGGGACGAGCGCGGCGTCCCACTCCTTGATGGTGGCCGCGAGCCGTTCCCAGTCGGCGAGCGGGGTCAGCCGGTCGGGGTTGGGCGCGGAGCGGCCCGCGCTGATGTTCCGGGTGAAGAACCCGCCGGTGTCCAGCAACTCGTCCAGCGCGGCGGCCAGTTCCGGGTCGAAGCGCCGCTCGCCCTGCTCGATGCGGGCCAGGAACGACAACTCGATGTGCAGCTTCTCCGCCAGCTCGCCCAGCGTCAGCCCGCCGCGCTCGCGGTAATACCGCAACTCCGCCCCGTACAGGGCCCGGGCGGACAGCGACGGGTCCAGTTTCCTCGCGGTGAATCGGCCGGGATTGGCCATCGGTGGAACTCCTTCGAGAAGTTGTCCGGCTTCAGAGACAAGCGTGCGGCCGGTCCGCGCGGGTGTTCCTGTCGCTGCGTGACGGCTACTTTGCTTTCCGTGCCCAAGCGTGGGGCGCGCGAAGGACGGGCAACAAGTCGCGGCGAGTGACAAATGACGCGGCACGAAAGGGAGTTGAGTCATGGCCATGGCTTACGGTCAGTGGCTGCGCGAGCAGCGCAAGAAAGCCGGGATGACTCAGGAGGAGCTGGCGCGGGCGGCGACCATGACGCGGACCCACATCGCCCACATCGAGGCCGGCCGCCGCTGGCCCTCCGAGGAGGACGCCCGACGCCTCGACGCCGCCCTGAACACCGGTGACGTGCTGACGAGTTTCCTGCCCACCGGAAAAGGGGCGCCCGTCGCGGACCACTTCGAGACGGCACGGCAACTGGAACAACAGGCCACAGTCATCCGCGAGTTCGCGTTGTCCTACGTTCCGGGAATCCTCCAGACGGAGGCGTACACGCATGCGGTACTTCGCTCGGCCTATCCGCCTCTGAGTCGAACGGACCGTGACCTGAGGGTCGTCACGCGAATGGAGCGGGCCGGTCTGCTCGCGAACGAGACCACGCCGATCATCTGGGTGTTGCTGGACGAGGGAGTTCTGCGCCGTCCGATCGGGGGCCCCGAAGTCATGGCCGTACAACTCGCCCATGTGGCGGCCTTGGTGGAGACCGAGCGCATTCGGCTGCATATCCTGCCGTTCGCCGTCGGCATGCATCCGCTCCTCCACAGCATGCTGTCCCTGATGTGGTTCGAGGACCAACCACCCGCGGCCTACGTCGAAGCGCTGTACACCGGCAAATTGCATGACAGCCCGGCGATGGTCCAGCGGATGCAGGCCGCGTACGACGCTGCCCTGGGTGACGCGCTGCCCATGCGAGAGTCACTTGCCCTCTTGAGGGCGACGGCGAATGATTACGAACATGCATACCACTGACGTCGCGATCTCCACCGCCTCTTCATTGACGGGCTGGCGCAAGTCCAGCTACAGCGGGCACGACAACGGCAGTTGCGTCGAGGTCGCAGACGGCCACCGGGACATCCCGGTACGGGACTCCAAGGACCCGCACGGTCCCGCGCTCCTCTTCCCCGCCGCCTCCTGGACCGCCTTCATCGCGGACATCAAGAGCGGGCGCCTGGACTGACCGAAACCGGGCCCGTTCCCGCCGTGTCCGATGGCGTATCACCGTCGTTGAGGTGATACGGACAGGAGACGATGCCGGGCACACTCGGTCCGGCGCCTGAGGGGACTGGGGACCGTGGGTGAGGGATTTCTGGGACGGCTCGGGGCACGCGCCCGCCGGTTGACCGGTGGCGGGGCGGGACCCGAGCCCGACCACATGTGGGGGTCGAAGCGCGGTCCGGAACCCCGGGCCGACAGCATGCGGGGGTACACCCCCGACCCCTGGCCGGAAGGGCTGGCCGCGAGCCCGCACCACTGGCGGGAGTGCGAACCGGTCATCCTGACGGCGGAACGGGAGGACAGCGAGGCGGCCTCCGTCCCGCCGTGGGAGGCGGAGGTCGGGGCGCGGCGGACCGCCGAGGCGATGAAGGCGGTGATCGCCCGGCTTCAGCCGTCCGAGCAGGACGAGTTCCGGCTCGCCTTCCACCGGATGTGCTGCCTGAACTCCCGTGACTCCCATGACCTGCTGGTCACGGAGCAGGTCGTCGGGATGGTGCGCGCCGAGCTCCAACGCCCGGAGTACAGCTGAGGATCTGGGCGCCCTGGAGCCGCCGTTCCCCAGCCGAACCGCCCGGTCGGGGCCGCTCCTGAAAACCCCTTGCTCACCGGTCCGCCTGCTTGGTGGGATGCAGGGGCTCGACGGCGGGAGGGGACGGTTTGGCGGTCTTCGGGTGTGCGGGCTGCGGTGCGGTCCTGACCGCGGCGGTGTCGGAGGTGGCGTTGCCGGTCCATCTGGCCGACGCGCACTGGGAGACTCTGCACCCACCACTGCTGGAGGCGGGGTGTTACGCCGTCGACCCCGCGCCGTACGGGCCGCCGTGGCGGCAGTGGGACGAGGTCGGGGCGCACGAGGCTGCTGAGCGAGGCCGCTTCGCACCGTTCGGCGCGCTGTCCGGCGGGCCGTCCGACACGATCGTCCTCGCGCCCGGCGACATGCGCGGCACCAGGCTGATCCTGGAGCGGGCCGCGGGCTACTGCAGGGGGATCGACGGGAGGGACGGGCCCAACCTCGCCTGCCTGGGCTGCGATCTGCCGGTCGGCACGCGGATGGACGACTGCGGGTGCTGGCAGGTCGTCCGGCTCCTTCCGCGGGCAGTGGTGCGGCTGCCCGGCCCGCCGGAGCGCCCGATCATGGATTGGGCGGAACTGCTGGCCACCGGCGCGCTCTGGCACCGGCTGAGCGAGTACCGGGACATCCCGGCGGGCGTGGCCCTCGCGCAGCTAGTGGTGACCGCCGGGGGCGCGCCGGTCGAGATCGCACCCGGACCGGTCGCCGAACTCCTCGGCCGGGCACTCGGCGCGCTGCTGCCCGCCGGGGAGGGCGCGAAGCGGCTGCACCTGGCGGGACCGGAGTTCGGCGAGCCGGCCGCTGATCTGCTGCTGGTACCGATCCATCCGCAGACCGGAGAGATGTGGCAGCCACGTGCCGGGGCGGTACCGGTACCGGTGGATGCCGCGCTCTGGGCCGAGTTGGCCTTCCCGCCCCACCGGACCAGGCTGCCGGTGGTCGGCGGGCTACCGTCAGGCGTCGAGCGGGACGACCCGCTGCCGCCGCACCCCGGGTACCCGTTCCAGCCGTCCAGGGAGGCGTTCCGCTACACGCTCGCGCGGATGCCCGCCGTCAGGGAACCGTGGTTGCGGGCCGTCTACGACCGAGCACGCTGACCCGCGTCGGCGCGTGAACTCCCGCGCCCGCTTCCCCGCGGCTACTTGGCGTCGAACGCGGGCTTGAGGACATCCTCCGCCCACTGCCGGAAGGTGGTCGGCGCGGTCTGCTCCGAGGCGCGCGCGGCGCCGTCGTCCAGGCCGCGCTCCTTGGCGACGTCCATCGCGATCATGCTCGCCGCCATCGCCTCCGACATGCCGTAGCCGATGAGGTGCTTCCTGTGCTCCTCGCGGTCGCCCCGCTCGTAGCGGACCGGGGTGCCGAGCACGTCGGTGAGGATCGCGGCCATGTCGTTCGCCGACAGGTCCTCCGGGCCGAGGACGTCGAGGGTGTCCTGCCCGGTCCAGGTGCGGTCGAGCAGCAGCCGGGAGGCGACCGCGGCGATGTCGCGGGTGGCGGTGAGCGGCAGCCGGCGGTCCGCCGGGAGGTTGCCGCTGAGGACGCCGTCCTTCCGGAGCGCGTCCACCTGCCAGAGCGTGTTGTCCATGAACGACGGCATGGCCAGCGCGCGGAAGTCCACGCCCGTGCTGCGGATGAGGTCCTCCATCGCGAGCGACCCCGAGACGTGGCCCGCGTACAGCTGCCGGCCGCGGCCGAGCGCCGAGACGGTGACGACCCGGCGCACGCCGTGCCGCACGAGCGCGTCGGCGGCGGGGATGCTGAACGTCACGTACGCGTCGTAGACGCTTTCGGCCCGCGGGTCCGACGGCACCAGCCAGAACACGGACTCGGCGCCCTCGAAGGCGGCGTCGACCACGGCGCGGTCGCGGTGCGAGCCGGTGACGACCTCCACCCGCTCGCGCACATGCGCCGGGAGCCGGTCCGGGTCGCGTACGACGACGCGGACCTCCTCGCCCTGCCGCAGCAGTTCCTCCACCACCTGGCTGCCGATGTGTCCGGTCGGTGCGGTGACGACGATCATGGCCGATCCTCCTGCTCCTCGGTCTGCAAGTAAACTCTACCGTACCGTTTACTTCTGGCCCGGGCAAGATCCGAGCGGCGGTGCAGGCGGCCGCTGTGTGTAGGGTCGGGGCCGTGGAGCGGGCGAAAGCAACGGATTCCGTCACGTTGGAGCCGGACGACGTGCGGATCCTTCGCGCGCTGCAGATCGACCCCCGCGGCGGGTTCGCGGCGATGGCGGCCGTGCTCGGGCTGTCCGAGGCGACCGTCGGGCGCCGCTACCGGCGCATGGTGCGGCAGGGCGTCGTGCGCGTGACCGGGGTGGTGGACCCGGGAGCGCTCGGGCAGAGCCACTGGATGGTGCGGCTGCGCTGCCGCCCCGGCGGCGGCACCGCCCTCGCGGAGGCACTCGCGGATCGCGAGGACGTCAGCTGGGTGGTGCTGGGCGCCGCCGGTTCCGAGGTCACCTGCGCGGTCCGCTCGCGGTCGCAGGAGCAGCGCGACGACCTGCTCGGCCGCAAACTGCCGCGCGCCGCTTCGGTGATCGACCTCCAGGCATCCCTCGTGCTGCGCAAGTTCCTGGGCGGGCGGGGGAGTTACTGGGCCGCGCTGAGCGGGGTGCTGACCGCGGCGGAGGAGTCGGCGCTCGGTTCGAGCGAGAACCCCTTCACCGAGGGGCCGATGACCACGCGGGAGCCGGTCCGGCTCGACCCGCAGGACGAGAAGCTGCTCGCCGCGCTTGCCACCGACGGGCGGGCCGGCCTGGTCGCCCTCGGAGCCGCCGCCGACCTGACCGCCGGGCGGGCCGGACGCCGGCTCCAGGCGCTGCTCGCGAGCGGGCTGGTGTACCTCCACGTCGAGGTCGCCCCGGCGGCGCTGGGCTACCGGGTCCAGGCCAACCTGTGGCTGCGGGTGCGGCCTTCGGAGGTCAAGGCGGTCGGGACGGCGCTGGCCCGGATGCCGGAGGTGGGGTTCTCCGGGGCACTGACCGGCCGGGACAACGTCCACGCGACGGTGCACTGCCGCGACCTCGACGAGCTGTTCGACTTCACCTCCGACCGGGTGGGCGTCCTCCCGGGCGTGGAGGGCATGGAGGTCAGCCCGGTCTTCCGCCAGGTCAAGCAGGCCGGCACGCGCGTGTCCGGCGACCACCTCGCCACCCCGCCGCCGAGCCCGCGCCGCCGCCAATAGGGTGCCCCGCGCGGCTCGCGCCGCCGCCCGGACGGGCGGACCGGAGGCGTCAGCCGCGGTCCTGGGGGAGCAGCACGATCTTGCCGCGCGTGTGCCGGCGCTCCAACTCCTCGAACGCGTCGGCGACCCGATCGAGCGGGTAGGTCGCGGCGATCGGCAGCTCGACGGCGCCCGAGGCGAGCAGGGCCGACAGGTCCCGCAGCACCGCCGGGGTGTCGGCCACCGCGGCGCCCTCCTGCCGCACGCCGCACTCCACCGCGGCGGACGAGGGGACGATGGTGTCGACGCGGTCGGGCTTCACCCCGAGGCCGACGGCGAGGCGGACGTACTCCGGTCCGAAGAGGTCGATGAAGGCGTCGATCCCCCGCGGCGCCGCCGCGCGCAGCCGGTCGCCCACGCCGTCGCCGTAGGCGACCGGGATCGCGCCGTGCGCGCTCAGCCACCCGGCGCTCGCGGCGGAGGCGATGCCGAGCACCGTCACCCCGCGGCGGGCGAGCAACTGCACCACCAGCGTGCCGACCCCGCCGGTCGCGCCCGAGACGGCGACGGCCTCGCCCGGGTGCGGGTCCACGGCCTGGATCGCGGCGTAGGCGGAGGGGCCTGCGACCGACAGCGCGCCCGCGACCTCCCACGGCAGAGCTTCGGGCTTGGCCAGCAACTGGGCGGCCGGGACGACGGTGTGCGTCGCGTGGCTGGAGCGGGTCCAGGAGAAGCCGAGGACCGCGTCGCCCGGCCCGAACTCCCGTATGCCGGGGCCGGTTTCGCGCACGATCCCGGCGAGGTCGCTGCCTTGGCCGGAGGGGAAGGTGGCGGGCAGCAGGTCGTGCAGCGCGCCCGAACGGATCGTCGTCTCGCCCGGGTTGATGGCGGCGGCGCGGACCTCGACGAGTACCTCGCCCTCGCCGGGACGCGGCATCGGGACGTCGCGCACGTCCAGGACCTCGCGCCCGCCGTAGCGGTCGAAGCGGACGGCCCGGGCCCGGCCGAGCGGTGTGGATGCGGTGGTCATCGGTGCTCCTTCTCCCTCGCGCCGCCCTGCGCGGCGCCGCGGACCCGCCCTGGTGCCGCGGTCCGCCCCTCCAGTCTTCGGCAGCCGGGAGCGCGGGACCGCGAGGGAGCCGCCCGGGCGTCGTATCGGCGCCGAAAAGGCGTCCCGCACGCGGGATTCCGTCATCCAGGGGCCTGCGTGCGGCCGAATCCCGCACCGGACCGGACGGTCCGAGGGGCGGCGGCGGGCCTCCCCGGGGATTGACGCCCCGCAAACGTCCAGACCATTCTCGTGGAGAACGTGCCGCACCCATCCCGTTCGCTGTCACGCACGAGACGAGGGAAGCGCATGGCCCGCAGACTCTGGACCGTATTCGTCACATTCGCCCTCTTACTGTTCGGCTCGGTGGCGCTGTCGGCCACCGCGCGGGCCGACACCTCGAACCTGGTCGCCAACCCGGGGTTCGAGTCGGGCGGCACGGCCGGCTGGAGCTGCGGCCCGACCGCGAGCGCGGTCACCTCGCCCGTCCACACCGGCACCCACGCCCTGGCCGCGGCCGCCACCGCGTCGGACACCGCGCAGTGCACGCAGACCGTCCCGGTGCAGCCCGACTCGGCCTACACGCTGACGGCTTACGTCGAAGGCGCGTACGTGTACCTGGGCGCGACCGGTTACAGCTCGACCTGGACGCCGTCCGCCACGAGTTGGCAGCAGCTGTCCACCTCCTTCACCACCGGCGCCTCCACCACCTCGGTCACGCTCTACCTGCACGGCTGGTACGGCGAGGGGACGTACGACGCCGACGACGTCTCGCTGACCGGCCCGGCCGGCAGCGGCGCCACCGCTCCCGCCACGCCGACCGGGCTCGCGGTGACCGGGACGACCAGCAGCACCGCGTCCCTGAGCTGGAACGCCTCGGCCGGGGCCACCGGCTACCGCGTCTACCAGGGCGGCACCCAGGTCGCCTCGGCGAGCGGGACATCCACCACGGTCAGCGGGCTCGCGGCCGCCACGTCGTACGCGTTCTCGGTGAGCGCCACCAACAGCGCGGGGGAGTCGGCGCGTTCGGCCGCCGTCAGCGCGACCACCCAGCCCTCAGGCGGAGGCAGCGGCGGCACCGCGGCCTGGCACCCCTCCTACCTGTCGATCGGCTCCGTGTACACGCCGGGCAGCACCGTCGACACCTTCTTCACCACGCTCGCCTCGCACGGCAAGGTCCCCGACTACGGGTACGAGTACCTGATCGGCGGCGACTTCTCGAACTGGGCGGCCACGACCACCACCATGGTCACCCACGCCCGGCAGCACGGCATGACACCGGTGCTCGTCGACTACGGCATGAACGGCAACGTCGACGGCACCGGCGTCGACTTCACCAACATGCAGAACTCCGGCTGGCTCACGACCTACTTCACCGCCCTGAAGAACGCGGCCTCGGCCGCCGCCGCGGCCGCACCGGGCGCCCCCGTCGGCTGGGTGATCGAACCCGACATGCTCGGCTACCTCCAGCAGAACTACGCGGCGAGCTACGGCGACGACGCGGCGAACATGCCCGCCGCGACGAGCGCCGCCTACTCCGCCGGAGTGCTGGCCAGTGGCAGCGACCCCGCCTTCGGGAACAACCTGAAGGGCCTGACCGAGGCGATCAACTACACCATCAAGAAGTACGACCCGTCGGCCTTCGTCGGCTGGCAGGTCAACACCTGGGGCGTGCGGGACGCGTTGAAGGACACCGACACGCAAGGGTGGACGGCCGGGCGGCAGTCGGTCGCGAGCGTCGCCACGCAGGTCGCCGACTTCGTGAAGACCGCCGACATCGGCTACCACGCCGACTTCATCGCCTTCGACCAGTGGGGCCAGGACTTCGGCGTGCTGCGCGACCCCAACCCGGCGGCCGACATCCGCTACCTGAACGCGGCGCACTGGAGCAACTACCTGCTCTACGTGCAGACCGTCCGCCAGTCCCTGCAACTGCCCGCGGTGCTCTGGCAGATCCCTGTCGGCCACCTCAACTCCACACATACGCCCAGCCCGACGTACTGGAACTCCTCCGGTACGTTCCCCGACCTCGACGACGTGACGGCCGAGCAGGACGAGGACTCCGCGTCCACCTTCTTCTTCGGCGACACCTTCACCAGCAGCGGCAACAACCTGGCCTTCTACGGCAGCAATCCGGGCGCCGACCCGAAGGTCTCGGTCAACGGCAGCACGGTCACCTGGGGTTCGCACATTCAGGAGGCCGCCGCGGCCGGGGTCGTCGCGATCCTGTTCGGCGCGGGCACCGGCACCGGCACCTACGGTGTCCCGGAGATGGTCGGCACCGACCAGACCGGCCCCGGCGACTTCGGCTACTGGGTGACCCGCACCCAGTCCTACCTCGCCGCCCCGGTCTCCCTGCCCTGAGCCGCCCCCGGAGGGCGGACCGCGCGCTCCCGTCGCCCCGGCCGCCTCAGGGCCGGCCGGGGCGACGCGCGTCAACGCAGCCCGCCCTCCCGCTGGTTCTCCCGGGTCTTCAGGCCGATCTGCCAGCGGTAGAAGCTCATTGCCAGCGCGTAGTCCAGACCGGCGCGGCCGTCGAGGAAGCCGCGACGGTAGACGTACGCGTAGGCGAAGGAGACGAGCGGCTTGAAGGGGGCCTGGTGGAAGAGCTGGCCCTGCCGGGACTTGACCTTGCGGATGTCCTCCTTGACCGCGGGGTTCAGTTCCAGCCACGCCTCCCAGTCGGAGTAGCGGTTGTGGCGGTCGAACCAGGTCCGGACCGGGTCGAGGTCCTCGTGCTCGATGGGCGAGCGCAGCCGCGCCGCGGACGGGGCGACCGGCTGGTAGTGGCCCTCCTGCTCGCCCATGCCCGGGGCGTCCAGGTCGCCGAGTTCCGGGAAGTGGCAGCGGGTGCGGTCGAGCAGGGCGCGCTTGACGATGGTGTAGCCGTGCCGCAGCCGCCGCCCGGCGAACCAGTAGCCGAGCGGGATGTCGAACGCCGCGACCGAGGGCGGCCCGGCCGCGAACACGCCCCGCAGCTCGGCGAGCAGCTCGGGGCTGGGCGTCTCGTCGCCGTCCAGGAAGAGCAGCCACGGTATCTCGGTGCGGACCCGGTCCAGGCACCACTGCTTCTTCTTGGGGTACCTGCCGTCCCAGGTGTACTCGACCACCTCCGCGCCGAGTTCGGCGGCGATCTTGCAGGTGTCGTCGGTGCTGTGCGAGTCCACCACGACCACGGCCTCCACGTGGTCGATGACGGAGGAGACCGTACGGGCGATGTTCTCCGCCTCGTTCTTGGTCGGGATGGCCACGACCAGGGGGAGCTTGTTCACGGGGACCTCCTCAGGGGGTCGGCGTCGAGCCGGCGGACTTCTTCGGCGGTGCGGCGATCGGCGGCAGCCACGCGTAGCAGCCGCTGGAGGTGACCGTGCGGGCGCCGGACGGAACCGTCAACGTGGCCTTGGCCGCCGCGCCCGCCTTGCCCGAGGCCAGGGTCTTCCCGCCCGCGCCGGCCACCCGCCAGGTGCAGCCGGGCGAGGGGTTCGGCGCGTGGTAGCGGCCCGGGGCGACCGACTTCCCGGCGACGGGCCGCGCGGCGACCGTGAAGCTGCCGTCGGCGAAGCCGCGGGCTGCCGCGGCCAGGACGTACTCCTGGTCGGGGCAGAGCGCGCGGACGGCCGCGGTGGCGCCGGACGTGCTGATGTCGCCGGTGACGATGGCGCTGGCGGAGGCGTTCGGGTCGATCGCCGAGGTGCGGGTGAGCCGCTCGCACACCTCCTGGCCGCCTTCCAGCACCGCGACCGGGTCGTCGCCCTTCGGCACCCGGCCGGACAGGTACTTCTTCTCCTTCTTCGTGAAGGTGCCGCCGCCGGGCGGGGTGAGCTGGGCGTCGGGCACCTTGGGCGCGTCGGCCGCGGAGCCGGCCGCCTTCGACGGGCCGCTGCCGGCCGAGCCGGTGGGACCGGCGCCGGCGGCACCGGAAGTGCTCGGGGCGGCGGCCGAAGCGCTCGGCCGGTGCTGCCCGCCACCGCCACCGCTGCCGCAGCCGCCGAGCAGCACCGCCGCCGCCGTCACGAGGACGGCGGCGGCGACGGCCGAGCGGCGCCGGGAGGGCTCCCGGACGAGGCTCAGAGGATGGATCATCCGGCGGTCCCCAGCGCGTAGTGGTTGGCGACCTGCGCTGCGGTGAGCACGCCCGGGTAGACGGCGGCCTCGTCGATCGAGCCGCCGAAGTAGGCGCTGCTGGGCTGGGACGGCCACCCGCTGAGGTTGTCGCCCCCCACCCGCCAGTACCCGGAGTACGCTTGGTTGTTGGTCATGAACGCGTTCGACGCCTTCAGCACCCCGTCAACGTACAGCTTCGATCCGTCGCTGCCCTGGGTGGCGACCACCTGGTGCCAGGCGCCGTCGTTGTACGAGCCCGGGGCGGTGATCGTCTGGGTGGCGCCGGTGTACACGCCGAAGATCAGCTGGCCGCTGTTGGTCATGTAGACGTGCTTGTCGTAATTGGCGCTGGCCTCGGTGGTGTTGCTGCCGAAGCCGATGATCTTGCCGCCCGAGGTGCTGGTGGTCCTGAACCACGCCTCGACGCTGTACTGCGTCGGCTGCGGGTGCAGCCGGTCGCTGTAGGTCCACTGCGAACTGCCGTTGAAGGTGTACGCCTTGGACCCCGGCACCGCACCCGGCGTCACGCCGTGCACGGGTCCGCCGACGCTGATCCCGCTGTCGTTCGACGCCGAGGAGTCCGCGTTGTACGAGCCGGACGCGGCGTCGTACCGCCAGTACAGGCTCGCGCCGTCGGCGAGCACCTGCGTCGGGTACGCCTCGGGCGCGGTCGGCACCGTCGCGGACGCGTTCGGCGACAGGGCACTGGTGTTGGTGCCGTCGCTCGCAGAGACCCGGTAGGTGTACTTCACGCCCGGCGTGACGCTGGTGTCGGTGAAGGTGATCTGCGGCCGCACCCAGGGCAGGGACGCGCCCGTGGTGGTGTAGATCGGGGTGGTGGAGCCGTTGCGGTAGACCCGGTAGGTCAGCGTGCCGTCGTCGTTGTCGGTACTGGACTGCCAACTCACCTGCACCGAGCCGGGATCGATGCTGGTCACCGAGGTCTGCGGCAGGGTGGGCGCCCCGGTGTCCGGGCCGCTGGCGAAGCGGGTCAGGCCCTGCTGCGCCCCGCCGTTGACGGTGGTGAACTCCCCGCCGACCCACAGGTACTCGGTGCTGCCGACCGACGTGAACGCCATGACGCGCGGGCCGATCTTCTCGCCGATCCCGTCGTTGGTGTCGGGGAAGAAGGACAGCAGGTGCGGGTCGTCGACGGACTCGGCGAGCAGGTGCTTGCGCGTCTCGTCGGGGTACTCGCCCATGCTGGAGCAGTCGTGGGCGTGGCTGCCGCTGTACAGCACCGTCTGGTAGACCGCCACGGCCTGGGTGGCGCCCAGGCAGGTGTCGCGCCAGACCTGGTTGAAGTCGGTGAGTCTGAAGCGGATGCGGCCGTCGAACACGCCGCCGCCGGTGCCCTCGTTGGCGGTGTAGAAGCTGTTGCTGGCCGGGTCGACGTAGATGTCCTTGGTGACCGACGTCGCGTCGATGAAGCCGGTCGGGTACGCCTTCACCAGCGCGCCGGTGGAGGCGTCGACCACGGCCAGCGAGTGCGAGTTGACGCCGTCGACGGTGTTGAAGTCGCCGCCCAGGATGGCGTCCTGGCCGTCCGGGGTGAGCGCGAGCGCCCGGCCCGGGTTGTCGACGTTCGGCGCCCACGGCAGCAGCGAGCCGTCGGAGGCGCTGACCGCCGCGTAGCGGTGCCGGGTGGTGCCGCCGACCGAGGTGACGTCGCCGCCGAAGTACACCGCGTCGTCGGTGGCCACGATGGTGCGCACCGTGCCGCTGACCGCCGGGCGGAACGTGGTGCTCACGGTGCAGGTGGCCAGGTCGATCGCCGCCAGGCTGCTCACTCCGGTGCCGCCGACCGTGCCGAAGAAGCCGCCCGCGTAGAGGGTCCTGCCGTCGGGCGAGACCGCGAGCGCGCGGACCGTCGCGTCGTTGGAGCCGACCGTGAAGTTCAGCTGGCAGCCGGCCGGTTGGCCGGTGGCCGCGTCGAACGACGCGAAGTTCGCGACGGCCGTCTCACTGGTGCCCGCGGCCGCCCCGGGCGGGCGGATCGCGGAGAAGGTGCCGCCGGCGAACACGTCGCCGCCGGCCTGGGCCATCGCCCAGACCACGCCGTTGGTCTGATAGGTGGACAGGTTGTCGGCGGTGATGCCGACAGGTGCTTGCAGCGCGGTCGCCGACGGCGACCCCACCGCCCCCAACGCTGCGGCTGCCAAAGCCAAGGCAGCCGTCAACACCGGCCATGTGCGCATGTGTTGCTCTCCCCCTGCGGAGTAGTGCCGGTCGGGCCGCCCGGCGTACCGGACATACCGGCGTGCCGGACGGGTCCGACCGTGATGGAACTGCGGGAACTCGTGATCACCTGTCGATCCGGACGCCCGCACCCGCGAGCTGGTCCTCGACCTGCCGGACGTCGGCGTCCACCATGAGCCGGGCGAGCTCCTCCACCCTGACCTGGGCCTGCCAGCCGAGCAGGTCACGGGCCTTGGAGGCGTCGCCGATGAGCGCGTCCACTTCACTGGGCCGCTCGTACTTGGGGTCGTAGCGCACGTACCGGGCCGAATCGAGGCCGGCGTGCGCGAAGGCCGTGTCGAGGAACTGCCGTACGGTGGCCGCGCGTCCGGTGGCCACCACGTAGTCCTCGGGTTCGTCACGCTGGAGCATCCGCCACATCGCCTCGACGTACTCCGGCGCGTAGCCCCAGTCCCGCACCGCGTCCAGGTTGCCGAGGTAGAGCCGGTCCTGCAGCCCCGCCTTGATCCGGGCCACCGCGCGGGTGATCTTCCGGGTCACGAAGGTCTCGCCGCGGCGCGGTGACTCGTGGTTGAACAGGATCCCGTTGACGGCGTACATCCCGTACGCCTCACGGTAGTTGACCGTCGCCCAGTAGCCGAAGACCTTCGCGCAGGCGTACGGGCTGCGCGGGTGGAAGGGCGTGTGCTCGTTCTGCGGCGGCGGGGTGGCGCCGAACATCTCGGAGGAGGACGCCTGGTAGACGCGGGCGTCGGTGCCGCTGGCCCGGACCGCCTCCAGCAGCCGCAGCGAGCCGAGCCCGGTCACGTCCCCGGTGTACAGCGGCGCGTCGAAGGAGACCCGCACGTGCGACTGGGCGCCCAGGTTGTAGATCTCGTCCGGCTGGATGTCGCGCAGCATGTTCACCAGCGCCACCCCGTCGGACAGGTCGGCGTGGTGCAGGACCAGCGAGCGGTCCGCCTGCTGCGGGTCCTGGTAGATGTGGTCGATCCGCTCGGTGTTGAAGGACGACGAGCGGCGCACGATGCCGTGCACGGTGTAGCCCTTCGACAGCAGCAGTTCGGCCAGGTACGAGCCGTCCTGCCCGGTGACTCCCGTGATGAGAGCGGTTTTGGCCACGTGTGTCCCCCCAGGGTGGTGTGGTCGAGCAAGTGGTCGGGAACGTTCAGGAAACGGTCAGGAGAAGGGTCGAGCGGGCACCCGGGTCAGGGTGCCAGGACAACTCGCCCGAATTCAGGGAATTGACGGAATGATGGGATCGGCCCCGCGCCGCCCGGACCGGCTGGCACAATCGCCGCCATGACCGAACTGCTGCCGCCCGGCGCCCGGATATTCGTCGCCGGCCACCGCGGACTGGTCGGCTCCGCGATCGCCCGCAGGCTCACCGCGGACGGCCACCAGGTGCTGACCAGGACCCGCGCCGAACTCGACCTGCGCGACGCCGCCGGCACCGCCGCCTACCTGCGCACGGCACGGCCCGACGCGGTGGTGCTCGCCGCCGCCCGGGTCGGGGGGATCATGGCCAACTCGACCTACCCGGTGCAGTTCCTCGAGGACAACCTCAGAATCCAGCTCAGCGTGATCGCCGGCGCCCACGAGGCGGGCGTACGCCGGCTGCTCTTCCTCGGCTCCAGCTGCATCTACCCGCGGCTGGCCGCGCAGCCCATCCGCGAAGAGGCCCTGCTCACCGGCGCGTTGGAGCCCACCAACGAGGCCTACGCGCTGGCGAAGATCGCCGGCATCGTCCAGGTCCAGTCCTACCGTCGGCAGTACGGCGCCGGGTTCGTCTCGGCGATGCCCACCAACCTCTACGGCCCGGGCGACAACTTCGACCTCGCGACCTCGCACGTGCTGCCGGCGCTGATCCGCCGCTTCCACGAGGCGGAGCGGGACGGTCTGCCCGAACTGGTGCTGTGGGGCAGCGGTACCCCGCGCCGCGAGTTCCTGCACGTGGACGACCTCGCCTCGGCCTGCGCGCTGCTGCTGCGGGCGTACGACGCGGACGAGCCGGTCAACGTCGGCTGCGGCGAGGACCTGACGATCCGTGAACTCGCCGAGACGGTACGGGACGTGGTCGGCTACCGCGGCTCCATCGGCTGGGACACCGGCAAGCCCGACGGGACCCCGCGCAAGCTGCTGGACATCTCCCGGCTGCGCGCCCTGGGCTGGCAGCCGAGGATCGCGCTGCGGGACGGCATCGCGGCGGTCTACGCGGACTGGCGGCAGGGCAGCCCGGCGGCCGCGTGAACGCGGCCCCCGGGCGGCGCTCCGCACGGCGTCCGCGCCGCCGCGCGGGCGGACCGGCGCGGCGGGTCTGTGCGGGTCCTCGCCGAGCTCGGCGGTGCCGTCCGGACCGCAGCCGCGGCCACGGGTGCGGCCCGCGCCGCGGCAACCGGTGCGGTGATCGCCCGGTCCGCCGGTTCTTGGCAGCTCCATCAGTAGGCCCCGCGTCCGTCGACGACCGCCCGCAGGGTGCGGGCCATCACGTCCACGTCGCCGGCCAGCGACCAGTTGTCGACGTACCGCAGGTCGATCGCGAGCGTCTCGTCCCAGGACAGCTCGCTGCGCCCGCTGACCTGCCACAGCCCGGTGATGCCCGGCCGTACCGCCAGCCGGCGGCGGGCCATCTCGTCGTAGCGCGCCACCTCGTCGGGCAGCGGCGGGCGCGGGCCGACCAGCGACATGTCGCCGCGCAGCACGTTCAGCAGCTGCGGCAGCTCGTCCAGCGAGCAGCGGCGCAGCACCCGGCCGATCCGGGTGACCCGCGGGTCGCGGCGCATCTTGAACATCAGGCCGTCGTGCTCGTTGCCGCCGGCCCGCTCCAACTCGGCCTTGCGGGACTCCGCGTCGACCACCATCGTGCGGAACTTCCACATGGTGAACGGCTCGCCGGCCCGCCCGTAGCGGACCTGACGGTGGAAGGCGGGACCCGGCGAGGTGAGCCGGATCGCCGTGGCCAGTACCGCGAACAGCGGCGCGAGCAGGAGCAGTCCGAGCGCCGCGCCGGCCCGGTCCACCGCGGTCTTCAGCGCGACCGGGGCGCCGTTCCTGGTCGGCGGGGCGATGTGCAGCATCGCCAGTCCGGCCGGCGCGTCGAGCTGGATGCGGCGCACCCCCACGTCGACCAGACCGGGGACCACCGCCATCGGCACGCCCGCGTCGTGCAGCGCCCACGCGAGGCGGCGCAGCCGCTCCGCGGTCATCCGCGCGCCCGGCGCGACCAGCACGAGCTCGGCCCGGTGCTCGCGGACCGCGCCCAGCACGATGCCCGCGTCCTCGGCCGGCCCGCTCGGCGCGACCGGCCCCAGCCGGGAGGTGACCGGCGCCCCGCACTCCAGCTTCGCGCCGCCCACCGGGACCACCCCGACCACCACGTAGGCGTGGTCGGTCCTGGCCGCGAGGTGGTCCACCACGCGGTCGGCTGCGCTCGGCTCGCCGATCACCAGCACCCTGCGGACGGCCTGCGCGAAGCGGCGCGCGGCGGTCAGGTGCTGGTGGGTGACCACCCGCGCGGCGCCGGTGAGAAGCGGCGCGACGGCGACCCCGGCCAGCGCCACGGACGCGCTCGCGCTCTCCTGGAACGCGGTGCGCAGCACCGCCAGCACGCCGAGCAGCACCAGCCAGTCGCCGATCAGGGCGGCCGGGCCGCTGCTCTCCCCGAGCACGTCGGCGGCGTAGCGGCGGCGGTAGGCGCGCACCGCGAGCCAGGACGCCGCGGCGACCGCACCGCACGCGGTGGCGTGCGGCTCCCCGGCGCGGTGCAGGAGCAGGGCGACCGGGACGGCGGCACCCACCGCGTCCGCGGTCAGGGTCAACGGCAGGTACCAGGGCGCCTTGTCGCCGTAGGTGCTGTGCACCCGGTGGACGCCGTGCCAGCCGTGCAGGGCGTGCGCGGCGCGCGCCCGGTAGGACCCGCCGGGCCCGCCGGACGGCCCGGGCGCGCCGGACGGTCCGGGCCTGCCGGACGGTCCGGACCGGCCCGAAACCCCGGAAACCCCAGGCATGGCAAGGGCATCGGTGGTTCCCGATGCCCTGGTGTCGACCCCGCGCCGGGCCCTGCCCCGCGCGGATCGCGTTCGTGGTTCGCCCTCGACGGATATGACGGGTATGGCAGGTGTTGCCGGGGTTGTTTCGATACGCCGCATGGACCCCCCTGGCACATCGCGACCTATTGGCGCCCCAGCACTTCCCCAAGTGCTGGCACACCGTGACACCAGCGAACGCTAAGCCACCGGGGGCCCGTTGCGCTGCTGATTGCGCATATTCGAGCCGATGTCATGACACCGTTAACCTGTGTGTCACGTGTGGTCAGCTTGCGGATGTAGGGCGTAGCGGGGGCGGCGCCCGGGGCGCGGTAAGGGGCGCAACGCATGAGGACGGCCCCTTACAGTAGGGCCTCGTGTCCCTCGTTCCCACCGTGCATCTGCCCGACGATCTCGCCGCGGCGCTCACCCGCAGGCTCGCCGCGACCGCCCCGGCCCAGGCATCCGCCCAGGTCGACCGGCTGATCGAGAAGTACCGCGGCAGCACCCCGACCGCCGCACCCGTCCTGCGGGACGCCGCCGACGCGGCCGCCTACGCCGCGTACCGGATGCCCGCCACCTACGCCGCCGTACGCTCCGCGCTCGCCGCCCTCCGGGACCGCACCGGCGCCTGGACCCCCGCGACGCATCTCGACCTCGGCGGCGGCACCGGCGCCGCGCGGTGGGCCGTCGCCGACGCCTGGCCGGCGCACGACAGCCCGGCCGGCACCGTACTCGACTGGTCCCAGGCCGCCCTCGACCTCGGCCGGGCACTCGCCGCCGACGCGGTCACGCCCGCGGTCCGCGCCACCACCTGGACCCGGTCCCCGCTGTCCGGCGGGCCCGCGCTGCCGCCCGCCGACCTCGTCACCGTCTCCTACGTCCTGGGCGAACTCACCCCCGCCGACCGGGCCGCGGTGGTCGCCGCCGCCACCGCCGCGACCTCGCCCGGCGGCGTCCTGCTGGTCGCCGAACCCGGCACCCCCGACGGCTACGCCCGGATCATCGCCGCCCGCGACCGCCTCGTCGCGGACGGGCTGACCGTCCTCGCGCCCTGCCCGCACAGCGGCACGTGCCCGATCACCGGCACCGACTGGTGCCACTTCGCCGCGCGCGTCCCGCGCTCCGCCCTCCACCGCCAGGTCAAGGGCGGCACCCTCCCGTACGAGGACGAGAAGTTCAGCTACGTCGCCGCGACCCGCGCCGCCGCGGCGGCCCCCGCCCCCGCGCGCATCGTCCGCCACCCGCAGACCCGCAAGGGCCAGGTGCTCCTCGACCTGTGCGCCGCCTCGGGCGACCTGACCCGTACGACGGTCAGCAAGCGCCAGGGGCCGCTGTACCGCGCGGTCCGCGACGCCCGTTGGGGCGACCCGTGGCCGCCGCGGGACGAGCAGGGCGGTGCTTCCGGCGGCAGCCCGGACGGCGAGTGACCGCGCGGCGACCGGCCGGTGGGAGGGTGATCGGACGGCGACCGGCCGCGCGGCGCTGATCGGGTCGGCCCGCAGGGAGCGCGGTGGCCGGATGCCGTGGCGGGCTACAGCCAGCCGACCCGGCGGAAGGCGCGGTAGCAGAAGGCGGAGAGCGTGGCGGTGACCGCGAGCATGAGGGGATAGCCGAAGGTCCAGTGCAGCTCGGGCATGTGCTCGAAGTTCATGCCGTAGAAGCCCGCGATCATCGTCGGGATGGCGAGGATCGCGGCGGCCGCGCTGATCCGGCGCATGTCGACGTTCTGCTGGACGGCCAGCTGGCTGAGGTTGGCCGAAAGCAGGCCGTCCACCAGCTCGCCGTAGGCGACCAGGCGCTCGCGGACGTGCGAGACGTGGTCGGAGACGTCCCGGAAGTAGCGGCCCATCTCGGCGCTGACCAGACCGTCGGCGCCCTCCGTGAGGCGTTCGAGCGGGCGGGCCATCGGGTAGACGGCGTGCTTGAACTCGATCAGCTCGCGCTTGAGCTGGTAGATGCGCTCCGCGTCGTCGCCGTGCCCGGCCGAGAAGACGTCGGACTCCAGGGCGTCCACGTCGAGTTCGACCGCGTCGGCGACGTCGAGGTAGTCGTCGACGACCTGGTCGGTGATGGCGTGCAGCACCGCGGCCGGGCCGTGGGAGAGCATCTCGGGGCGGCACTCCAGGGCCCGCCGCACCCGGGCCAGCCCGGGCGCGCTGCCGTGCCGGACCACGACCACGAAGTCCGGGCCCAGGAAGATCATCACCTCGCCGGTGTCCACCACCTCGCTGGTCGCGGTGAGCTTCTCGTGCTCGACGAAGACGATCGTCTTCAGCACCAGGAACAGCGTGTCGCCGTACCGTTCCAGCTTCGGCCGCTGGTGCGCCTGCACCGCGTCCTCGACCGCGAGCGCGTGCAGCCCGAAGACCTGCGCGATCTCCTCCAGGTGCTCCGCGTCCGGCTCGTGCAGCCCGATCCACGCGAAGCCGCCGCGCTTGCGGGCCTCGTCCAGCGCCTGCTGCGGCGGCAGCGAGGCGGCCCGGCAGCCGTCCTCGTACACCGCGCAGTCCACCACCACGTCGGCGGTGCAGCGCCGCTGCTCCGGGACGTCCTGACCCTCCGCGTCCAGCGAGTGCCAGCGGCCGCCGCGCCGCCACTGGCGGCCGAAGCCGCGCCGGGAACCGTCCTTGCGCTGGACCACCGCGGACCTGTCCGTCATCGTGCCCTCTCCAGTACCGCTCGCGCCGCGTTGTGACCGGGGACACCGCTGACCCCGCCGCCGCGGACCGCGCCCGCGCCGCAGAGGAAGACGTTCGCATATCCGGTGCCGACACCCCAACGTCCCGTGGCCTGCGTCACGTCGACGTGCGCGAGCCGTTCACCGTTCCCGCCCGCCGCGTCCGCATTCCCGCCCCTGTCCGCGTCCGCATCCTCGTCTGCGTAGGGCCAGGACAGGTCGCGGTGGAAGATGTGCCCGCCGGGCAGGCCCACCTCCCGCTCCAGGTCGAGCGGGGACTTCGCCTCCAGGCACGGCCGCCCGTCCGCGTCGGTGGCCAGGCAGTCCGCCAGCGGCTCGGCGAGCACCGCGTCGAGCTGGGCGAGCGTCGCCGCGAGCAGCTCCTCCTTCACGCGCTGCGGGTCCGTCGCGAACAGCCGCGCGGGCGCGTGCAGCCCGAACAGGGTGAGCGTGTGCGTGCCGGCGGCGGCGAGTTCGGGCGAGAGGATCGACGGGTCGGTCAGGGAGTGGCAGTAGATCTCCGACGGCGGCGCGTCCGGCACCCGCCCGGCCGCCGCCTGCTCGTAGGCCGTCTGCAACTGCCGGTAGCCCTCGGCGATGTGGAAGGTGCCCGCGAACGCCTCCCGCGGGTCCACCGAGGTGTCCCGCAGCCGCGGCAGGCGGCGCAGCAGCATGTTGACCTTCAGCTGCGCGCCCTCCGGCCGGGGCGGCCGCTCGGCGCCCAGCAGCCCGGCGAGCGCGTGCGGGGAGGCGTTGACCAGCACATCGCGGGCGCCGACGGTCCTGGTGCCGCCGCCCTCGACGTCCTCGTACGTCACCTCCGCGACCTTGCCGTCCGTGGCGATCGCGGTCACCTCCGCGCCGGTGACGATCCGGACGCCCGCCGCGCGGGCGGCCGCCGCCAGCGCGTCCGTGAACGCGCCCATCCCCCCGATCGGCACGTCCCAGTCCCCGGTGCCGCCGCCGATCACGTGGTACACGAAGCAGCGGTTCTGCCGCAGCGACGGGTCGTGGGCGTGCGTGAAGGTGCCGATCAGCGCGTCGGTGAGGACCACGCCCCGCACCACGTCGTCGCTGAACGTCGCTTCCACGGTCTCGCCGAGCGGCCGCTCGAACAGCGCTTCCCACGCCGTGGCGTCACCGACCCTGCGTTCCAGTTCCGCGCGGGTCGGCAGCGGCTCGGTGAGCGTCGGGAAGACCCGCCGCGCGACCTCCCCGGTCATCGCGTAGAACCGCTGCCACGCGTCGAAGTCCCGCTCCGAACCGGTCAGTCGGACGAACTGCTCCCGGGTGCGGGCGGAGTCCTCCGCGTCCACGAGGAGGCCGGCGTCGCCGTGCGGGGTGTACGAGGAGATGCGGCGGCGGCGCACCGCGAAGCGCAGGTCCAGGTCGTCGACGATCTTCCTCGGCAGGAGGCTGACGAGGTAGGAGTAGCGGGAGAGGCGGGCGTCCACGCCGTGGAACGCCCGCGTCGACACCGCGGCGCCACCGGTCGCCGGGAGGCGTTCCAGCAGCAGTACGCTGCGGCCCGCCTTGGCGAGGTAGGTCGCGGCGACCAGGCCGTTGTGGCCGCCGCCCACGACCACGACGTCCTGCTGTGCAGGGCTGCTCGATACGTCCATCCCCGCACTGTACGGGTGCCCCTGACCCGCCGGGGTGCCCCGTCCTGCCGGTTCCGGGACCACCTGCCGGTGGGGGGTGCCCTCCGTGGTGCCCCGTCCTGTGGTTTGCGGGACCTTGCGGTCCGCGGTGGCTTGTCGCGCAGTTCCCCGCGCCCCTGGTTTGTGACCCTCCTTTCGCGGAGGGAGCCGCACAAATCCAGGGGCGCGTGGGGCCACCTCCCAGCCGCCAGGCTGGGGGAGAACTGCGCTCCCCCAGAGCTCCGCCTGGGAGGTACCCCCAGCCCCTCACCGGCGGGTGGTCCCTCGAACGGGCGGGGCGGGGCAGCCGGGTGGGTCAGGGGCGGAGTTCCTGGGTGCAGCACTTGACGCTGCCGCCGGCTTTGTGGAACTCGGAGAGGTCGACGGCGTGGGGGACGAACCCGCGGGAGCGGAGGGGCGCGAAGAGGCCGGCGGCGGCACGCGGCAGCAGGACGTTGAGCCCGTCACTGACCGCGTTGAGCCCGAAGCCGGCGGCATCCTCCTCGGTGGCGAGGAGGGCGCGGGGGAAGAGGCGCTGGAGGACCGCACGGCTGCCCGGGGAGAAGGCACCCGGGAAGTACATGATCTCGTCGGCCGTGTCGTCGAGCACGGCCAGCGCGGTGTCGAGATGGTAGTAGCGGGGGTCGGTGAGTTCGAGACTTATCACCGGGCGCCGGAAGAACTCCTGCGCCTCGTCGTGCGCCAGCGGGCTGCTGCGGAACCCCTGCCCGGCCAGCAGCCAGGAGGACGTCACCGCGAAGTCGCCCTCGCCCTCGTTGACGTGGTCCGGCTCCTGGATGTCGGTGTGGCCGTGCCCGCGGAACCATTCCAGGTGCGCCGGCGCCTCCGCGGCCCGCTCGGGATTGGCGAACCTCGCGCCCAGCACCCGGCCGTCCACGACGGTCGCGCCGTTCGCCGCGAAGACCATGTCGGGCAGCCCGGGCAGCGCGTCCATCACCTCGACGGTGTGGCCGAGCGCGCGGTAACGGTCGCGGAGGTCCTCCCACTGGAACAGGGCGAACGCCGGGTCCACCGGTTTCCTCGGGTCCATCCACGGGTTGATGCAGTACGTCACGCGGTAGTGCGCCGGTGGGCACATCAGGTACCGGCGGGGTGAAGCAGTGCGCAATGGGGGCTCCTCGAAGGGTGGTTGAGTGCCTGACCGGAACGCAGCGTCCTCCCGCCGGACGGTCGGTCCGGGGGGAGGACGCGGGGTCTTCCACCAGAATTGTGCGCTTCGCTTCGCGGGATGTCCCTGACCCGTTCGGGTGGCTTGTTCTTGTCTGTTGAGGGACCACCTGCCGGTGGGGGTGCCCCGGGGGTGGTGCGTTCTGTGGGGTGCGGGACCACCTGCCGGTGGTGGGTTGCTCGCGCAGTTCCCCCCGCCCCTGGTTTGTGCGGGTCCCCCCGCGAAAGGAGGGTCACAAACCAGGGGCGCGTGGGGGCACTCCCCCTGGCTTCGCCGGGGGCACCCCCACCCAGCCGCCAGGCTGGGGGAGAACTGCGCGGCCGACCACAGCCGGACCGCAAGGTCCCGGAACCCACAGGACGGGGCAGCCCGCGGGGTCAGGGGCGGCCGAGCTCGGCGAAGAGCGTGGTGTTGAGCTGGAAAGCGCGACCGCACTCGCGGAGGACCCTCTCGCGTTCGCTGCTGTTGAGGGGCATCGCGTCGAGGAGGGCGCGGTAGCCCCGCTTGAAGGCGGCGGGATTGCCGATGGCGTCGAAGACGTAGAAGCGGACGCCGTCCCCCTTGTGGGCGAAGCCCCACCTCTTCTCCGCCGTGTCACGGATCACCTGCCCGCCCGAGAGGTCGCCGAGGTAGCGGGTGTAGTGATGTGCGACATAGCCCGCCGGCCAGGTCCCCGCGACCTCGCGGATCCGCGCGGCGTACGCGGCGGTGGCGGGCAGGGGAACGGCGTCCCGCCATGCCCCGGGGCCCCGCAGATGATCGAGGTCGCGCTCCAGCGCGGGCACCCGCAGGAGCGCGGGGTGGAGGAAGGGCCCGGCCACCGGATCACCCGCGAGGGTGGCGGCGCCGTCCTCCAACGCGCGGTACACGAACCACAGTTGCTCGGTGTAGCGGGTGTACGCCTCGACATCGAGGCGGCCGCCGAAGAGGTCGCTCATGAAGGGCGAGTTCTCCGCCTCGGTGTGCTGGTCCTGGCTCGCGGAGCGGATCACGGCGGAGAAGGGGGCGGCGACGGAGGGTGGCGTGGACACGGTGAACTCCTGGGGCGTCGTGGATGTCCCTGAGCTGGCGTGCCGCGCGGCACGCGCATCCTTTGCCGACAGCCCGTCGGTAAAGGATGCGCGGGAAGACTTCCACCCCGAGTGGGCGTTCAATCCTGGCAAGAGGCAGGATTGCCTCCACCGCCCGCGTACCGTGTCGAGTACCGCGCGGCGGGCCCGGGGGAGAGGGAAGGAGCTCGATGGCAGGCAGGAAAAGGTTGTCCGGTTGGCTGCGCCGCGGCGCGGACAGCGCATCGTCCTCCTACGCCGCTCCCCGCCCCGCCAGGGCCTCGCGCACCTCCCGCGGTTCGCGCCCGCGCCCGTCCGTGCACGACCCCCGCCGCGACGACCTGGTCCGGGCCGCCGCGCAGGCCGGTTTCCGGCTGGTCCCCGCCGCCCACCCCGACGGTTTCGGCTGTTCGTGCGAGCGGATCGGCTGTCCCATCCCGGGCCTCCACCCCGTCTCGCTCGCCTGGCAGACCCAGGCGTCCACCGAGCCGCAGCGCGTCGAGGACTGGCTGCGCGCCCATCCGCTGGCCAACTTCGTCACCGCGACCGGCATCGACCACGATGTGCTCGACGTGCCCGCGGAGGCGGGCCGGCTCGCCCTGGAGCGGCTGATCGTCGACGGGGCGACTCTCGGACCCGTCGCCGCGCTGGGCGAGGACCGGCTGCTGTTCTTCACGGCCACCCGGGGCACGCCCGCCGACGAGGACGAGTGGTGGCCGTGCGTGCTGGACTCCCACCCGGAGACGGCCGACGAGCACCCCGGTATCCGCTGGCACTGCCGCGGCAGCTACGTCCTCCTGCCCCCCGCGCGACTGCCCTCCGGGCACTCCGTCGAATGGCTCGACGGCCACGGCCCCGATCTGCCTCTTCCCGACCCGCTCCCGGTCCTCGCCGTCCTCACCGACGCGTGCGCGCAGTTCGGCTACGAGCCCGAGGCGCCACTCGCGTGGGGGCGTTGACGGACCCACCCGCCTGCCCCGTTCCGCCGGTCGAGGGACCACCTGCCGGTGGGAGGTTGCTCGCGCAGTTCTCCCCCAGCCTGGCGGCTGGGAGGTGCCCCCACGCGCCCCTGGGTAGGTGCGGCTCCTTCCGCGAAAAGAGGGTCACAAACCGGGGGGCGCCGGGAACTGCGCGATCAACCGCCGCGGACCGCAAGGTCCCGTAGCAACGAGACGGGGCACCCCGGAGGGTCAGGGGCACCCGGGCTACGACCCCTTCGCTGAGACCAGCCCGGTCAGATTGCTCAGAAAGCCCACCTTCGCCGTGGACGTCTTCCGAGGAACGGTCACCATGTTCTGGGAGACGCGGGCGAGGGTGATCGACGTCCTGGGGGTGCCCGAGGTCAGCGCTTGAGTGTCCTTGTCGAGGCTGAGGTGGTAGCTCGCGCGGAAGGTCGCGCGGGACTGGTGGCGGGAGCCGAAGAAGACCACGGCGCCGCCGTCGGTGGTGCGCAGCGCGATCGGGCTGAAGTCCCCCGAGGAGTCGGGCTGATCGGCGTACTGGGTGACCGTGTTCGCGGTGCGCGCGGCACTCGCGCGGTTCGTCCTGAGCCCGGAGGTGGCCGGCCCGTCGGCGAACACCTGCGGCGCGTCCTTCCCGCCGTCCAGGTAGTCGGCGTACTGGGCGCTCAACTGCCCTGGCTGGACCAGCAGATCGGTGCCCGCCAGCGGCACCGACTCCGCGTGGCCGTGCTTGTCGACCGCGAAGTCCGGCAGCGAGCCGGGCACCGCCACCCCGAGGTAGTCCGCCTTCCACGGATCGGTGGGGGCGCCGCGGCGGAAGGCGAGCAGCCACCGCTCGTTCGTGCTGCGGTTGGTGAGGGCCTCGGCGACGAAGAACTTCGGCCAGCCGCGCTGCTCGGGGATGAAGTACTTCTGGTCGGAGAACTTCAGCGCCGAGTACTTCGGGTTCCCCTGGGGGTTGTTGGCGTGCTTGGCCCGCACCCCGGCCTCGTCGATCGCACCGAGCGGGCCCGCCTCGATCGACGTGATCGCCTGCTGGTCGTACGACTTGGTCGCCTTGTTGTTCTGCGTGGCGAAGTTCGCCAGCACCTTGGCCGCCTCGGCGGGCCGTATCGACGGGATGAGTGCGCGCTCGCCGTGCACCGTCACGCAACCGGCCAGCGGCACGGTCAGCGCGATGGCGGCGGCCCCGAGGCACAACCTGCGGCGGATCATGGCGCGTCGGCTCTCCTTCGTACCCGGTGGGATCGCGCAAACACTACCGGGCGCCGCCCCTCAGGGGAGCGTGAGGACCTCTGCTCCGTCGGTGGTGACGACCAGCGTGTGCTCGAACTGGGCCGTGCGCTTGCGGTCCTTGGTGACGACCGTCCAGCCGTCCTCCCACAGGTCGTACGCGTGGGTGCCCAGCGTCAGCATCGGTTCGATGGTGAACGTCATCCCCGGCCGCATCATCGTGGTGGCCCGCGGGTCGTCGTAGTGCGGGATCACCAGGCCCGAGTGGAAGGAGGTGTTGATGCCGTGGCCGGTGAAGTCGCGCACCACGCCGTACCCGAAGCGCTTCGCGTACGACTCGATCACCCGGCCGATCACGTTGATCCGGCGCCCCGGCCGGACCGCCTTGATCGCGCGGTCCAGGGACTCGCGGGTGCGCTCCACCAGCAGCCGCGACTCCTCGTCGACGTCCCCGACGAAGTACGTCGCGTTGCAGTCGCCGTGCACGCCGTGGATGTACGCGGTCACGTCCAGGTTGACGATGTCGCCGTCCCGCAGCACGGTCGAGTCGGGGATGCCGTGGCAGATCACCTCGTTCACCGAGGTGCACAGGGACTTCGGGAAGCCGCGGTAGCCCAGGTCCGACGGGTACGCCTTGTGGTCGACCATGTAGGTGTGGGCGATCCGGTCCAGCTCGTCCGTGGTCACCCCGGGGGCCACCGCCTTCGCGGCCTCCTCCATCGCCCGCGCGGCGATCCGCGAGGCGATCCGCATCCGCTCGATCGTCTCCTCGTCCTGCACTTCGGGGCCTGTGTACGGGGCCGGACCCGGCTTGCCCACGTACTCCGGGCGCGGGATCGACCCGGGCACCTGGCGGGTGGGGGAGAGGGTGCCGGGCACGAGCAGCGACTGACCAGACATGCCGACGAGTGTATCCGCGGGAGATCGGGCACGATGGGATGGGCTGCGCCCGGCGACGGGACGGGGTCGGCCGGGCGGGGGGCCCGGAGCCGGGGACGAGCGAGGGAGAGTGCGATGGCCTTTCACAAGGCGAACAAGCCCGCGGGGAAGCCGGGGGAGTGGTTCTACTGCCTCAAGCACAAGAAGGTGGAGGAGGGGCCGGAGTGTCCGGCGAAGGACCGCTTCGGGCCGTACTCGTCCCGGGAGGAGGCGGCGCACGCGATGGAGAGGGTGGCGGAGCGCAACGAGGAGTGGGATTCGCGTCCTTGACCCTCCGGGGTGCCCCTGTTCGCCGGTTGAGGGACCACCTGCCGGTGGTGGGCTTGTCGCGCAGTTCCCCGCGCCCCTGGGTATGTGCGGGTCCCTCCGCGAAAAGAGGCTCACCCCCAAGGGGCGCGTGGGGGCCCCTCCCAGCCGCCAGGCTGGGGGAGAACTGCGCGAACAACCACAGCCGGACCGCAAGGTCCCGTAGCGCACAGGGCGGGGCAGCCCGGGGGCACCCCCCACCGGGAGGTGGTCCCTCGACCGGCGAGGACGGGGCAGCCGGGGGGTGGGTGCGAAGATATACGCATGACTGATGCGACGAAGCCCGCTGCGAAGGACCCTTGGGCGCTGCCGGACGTGTCCGGGATGACCGTGGGAGTGCTGGGCGGGACGGGGGACCAGGGGCGGGGGCTGGCCTACCGTCTGGGCCGGGCCGGCCAGTCCGTGGTGATCGGCTCGCGGGACGCCGCCCGAGCGGAGGCCGCCGCGGCGGAACTCGGCGGAGCCACCATCAGCGGCGCGGCGAACGACGAGTGCGCCCGCCGCAGCGACATCGTGATCGTGGCGGTGCCGTGGGAGGGCCACGCGAAGACCCTGGAATCGCTGCGCGAACCCCTCGCGGGCAAGCTCGTGGTGGACTGCGTCAACCCCCTCGGCTTCGACAAGCAGGGCGCCTACGCACTGGTCCCCGACGAGGGCAGCGCCGCCCAGCAGGCCGCCGCGCTGCTGCCGGACTCGCGGGTGACCGCCGCCTTCCACCACCTGTCCGCCGTCCTCCTCCAGAACCCCGAGGTCGAGACGATCGACACCGACGTCATGGTGCTCGGTGAGTCCCGCGCGGACACCGACCTGGTGCAGGCGCTGGCCTCCCGCATCCCCGGCATGCGCGGCGTCTTCGCGGGCCGGCTGCGCAACGCGCACCAGGTCGAGTCCCTGGTCGCCAACCTGATCTCCGTGAACCGCCGTTACAAGGCCCACGCCGGCCTGCGCGTCACCGACGTCTGATCGTTCCGCGGCACCGCCTGATCATCCCCACCAGCACAGGAGCCCCACCCCGATGCCCCGCCTCGCCCTCTACGCCCTCATCGTGTGCCTGCTGGCCGTGGCAGCCGCGGTGGTCTCCTTCGTCAACGGCAGCTGGATCGGCGTGGTCTGGATCCTGCTGGCCGGGGTCACCAGCAACATGTGCTGGTACTACTACCGCAAGGCCAAGCAGGACGCCGCCGCGCAGCGGCCCGCCGCCTGACCCGGTCCGGGCCCGGACCGGCTCGACCGGCGGGCCCGGGCCGGCTCAGTGCTTCCAGAACTGGAAAAGGAAGTAGCCGTACCCCGACAGCCAGTCGGGCACGTTGAACCACGTCATCACCGTGTACATCGCGCTGAAGAACTTGACGTTCACCGAGTGGATGTAGAGCACCCCGAAGACGGCGAGCAGGCCGAACGGCGCGAACGGCTGGACCTGGCGGCGCACCTCGTACGACAGCCAGGGCTCGATCACGCCGTAGCCGTCCAGCCCGGGGATGGGCAGGAAGTTCAGGATGGCCGCGGTTACCTGGAGCAGCGCGAGGAACCCGAAGGCGGCCCGGAACTCCTGCGGCCAGGAGTCGGTCACGCCGAAGGCGAAGGGCAGCATCAGGGCGACGGCGAAGAGCACGTTGGTGAGCGGGCCCGCCGCGGAGATCAGGCTGTGCCGGACCCGGCCGGGGATGCGGTGCCGCTCGATGAGGACGGCGCCGCCGGGCAGGCCGATACCGCCCATGATCACGAAGATCACCGGAAGCACTATCGACAGCGCCGCGTTGGCGTACTTCAGCGGGTTCAGGGTGAGGTAGCCCTTGGCCTCGACGCTGGTGTCGCCGCTGTGCCAGGCGGTGCGCGCGTGCGCGTACTCGTGCAGGCACAGCGAGAACAGCCAGCCGGAGACGACGAAGAGGAACACCGCGAAGCCGCCGTCGGACGCGTAACCGGTCCACACGGCCCAGCCGGAGACCAGCATCACCGCGGTGATCCCGAGGAACACCGGGCTGATCCGGCGGTTCTCGCCTCGTCGGGTCATGCGCAGCGGGGTGACGGTCATGAACGGGCTCCTTGCGGGGCGGGTGTGCTGTGGTGCCGCCCGATCATGCCATCCCGGGACCCGGTCCGGACACGCTCCACCACCGCAAAACGGACGGAGCACGCCATCGGTTCCGGCACGCCGGGCCGGAAACCGGCGGACGTGCCCCGTTCGTACACCTGTCGCACGGAAAGCACCGGCCGGCTCCCCCGGAGAACCCGCGGCGTCCCGGCCGTCACCAGGCGGCACACCGGCATCGGCCCCGGCGGGCGGTCCGCGCACGTCGTGACACCGGCCACGCCGACTCCGTAAGAATGGGGCCGTGCGATACACGATCCTCGGCCCCACCCAGGCCCTGCGGGACGACGGCGGGGCCGTCGCCCTGGCCGGCGGACGCCTGCGCGCGCTGCTGACCTCGCTGGCGCTGCGGCCCGGCCGGGTGGTCGGCACGGACGTCCTCATCGACGAGGTGTGGGACGGCGCACCGCCCGCGGGGGCCGTCGGGGCGCTCCAGGCGCTGGTCGGGCGGCTGCGGCGGGCGCTGGGGCACGACGCGGTCGGCTCCTTCGAGGGCGGCTACCGGCTGGAGGCCGCCCGCGACGACGTGGATCTCTACCGCTTCGAACGGCTGGCCGAGGAGGGTGCCCGGGCGCTGGCCGACGGCGACGCGGTGAAGGCGGTGGGCCTGCTCGGCGACGCGCTCGCGCTGTGGCGCGGCCCCGCCCTGTCCGACCTGCCGGACCGGGGAACCGCCGCGGTACGCAGCGAGGCCCTGCGGCTGGACGCCCGCCGGCAGCGGCTCACCGCGGAACTCGCCCTCGGCCGGGCCGCGCAGGTGCTGCCCGAACTCGCCGAACTGGCCGCCGCCCACCCGCTGGACGAGCCGCTTCGCGCCCTGCACATCCGGGCCCTGCGCGCCGCCGGACGCACCGCCGAGGCACTCACCGCGTACGAAGCGGTCCGCCGCGACCTCGCCGACCGGCTCGGCACCGATCCCGGTGGCGAGCTGCGCCGGCTGCACGCCGAACTGCTCCGCCCGGCGCCACCGGAGCCCGCGCCCCCCGTCTCGAACGGCGGGGACGGCCGCCTCGTGCAGCCGGCCGGCGACGGCGCCCCGGCCGGGTGGAGGTACGACCGCGCGCTGCCCGTTCCGGCGGACGGCCCCGGCCGGACCGGCCGCGAGCCGCCCCGGGCCGCCGCGCCCGCCCGCGGCGCCGGCAACGCCCGGGCCCGGCTGACGAGTTTCGTCGGGCGCGAGAGGGACCTCGCGGCGGTACGGCAGGACCTGGCGCAGGGGCGGCTGGTGACGATCACCGGCCCGGGCGGCACCGGGAAGACCCGGCTCTCCCAGGAGGCCGGGGACCTGGTGGGCGGCCGCTGGGCGGACGGCGTCTGGTATGCCGAGCTGGCCCCGGTGAGCGACCCGCGCACCCTCCCCGAGGCGGTGATCAGCTCGCTCGGGCTGCGCGAGACGCTGCTGCACTCCGGCAGCGCGGCCGAGGCGGCGATCGCGGCGGAGACCGGCCCGCGCGACGCCACGCGGCAGCTCACCGACTACTGCGTCGGCCGCGAACTGCTGCTCGTCCTGGACAACTGCGAGCACGTCATCGACGCCGCGGCGACCCTCGCGGAGTCGCTGCTGGCGAACTGCCCCGGCCTGTCGGTGCTGGCCACCAGCCGCGAACCGCTCGGCGTACCGGGGGAGTTGGTGCGGCCGCTGGACCCGCTGCCGGACCCGACCGCGCTGCGCCTGCTCGCCGACCGGGGCGCCGCGGCCCGCCCCGGCTTCTCCGTGGACGACGACCCGGTGGCGTGCGCCGAGCTGTGCCGGCGGCTGGACGGCCTGCCGCTGGCGATCGAGCTCGCCGCGGCCCGCCTGCGCAGCCTGTCGCCCCGGCAGCTCGCCGACCGCCTCGACGACCGCTTCCGCCTGCTCACCGGGGGCAGCCGCACCCTGCTGCCCCGGCAGCAGACCCTGCGCGCCGTGGTCGACTGGTCCTGGGACCTGCTCGACCCCGCGGAGCGCGTCCTGCTGCGCCGGCTTGCCGTCTTCCGCGGCGGCTGGACCCTCGACGCGGTCGAGGCGGTCTGCGCGGACCCGGAGGAGCCAGGGGACCCGGAGGACACCGAGAATGCGGGGGACGCCGAGGACTCAGCGCCTTCCGCGGACCCCGAGGAGCCCGCGGCCCCCGGCGCCCCGGACGGCGCCCCCTCCGCGGAGCGGATAACGTCACCGGACGCCGCCGCCCTCCTCGCCTCCCTTGTCGACAAGTCGCTCGTCCTGGCCGACCGGGACGAGGACGGCTCCCGCTACCGGATGCTGGAGACCATCTCCGAGTACGCCGCCGAGCGCCTCGACGCGTCCGGCGAGCGCGCCCGGGTCGAGCGCCGCCACGTCGGCTACTTCCGCGAGTACGTCCGCACCGCCGACCCGAAGCTGCGCGGGCGCGGCCAACTGGTGTGGTTCGAGCGGCTGGAGCGCGAGCACGACAACCTGCGGGCGGCGCTGCGAAGGGCGGTGGACGCCGGTGACGAGCAGGAGGGGCTGATGCTCGTGATCGGCTGCGCCTGGTTCTGGGAGGTGCGCGACTACGCCTCGGAGCGCCGCCACTGGCCGGCCGCGGTGGCCGCGCTCGGCCCGGACCCGTTCGAGGCGCCGCCGAGCCTGGAGCCGCTGGAGCGCGGCCCGCTGGACGACCCGCCGCCGCTGACGGGCGAGCGGCTGCTCGAGGCGCGCCGGCACCTCCGGGTGATCGAAATGGCCTCCCACGAAGGCGAGTCCGACTGGTGGAACGACCCCGACGTGGCCCGGATCGGCGCCGCCCTGATCGCGACCTACCCCGGGAACCTGCCGCAGTCCGCCCGGCAGCCGGGCATCTCCCGCCCCTTCGGTGCCTTCTTCTCCGGTGACTTCGAGCGGCTGCCCGTCCTCGTGGACGAGACCATCGAGTGCTGCCGCACCTTCGGCCGTACCTGGGAACTCGCCTACGTCCTGCAACTGCGCGCGAAGATCAACAACGACGTCAGCGAGCGGATCGACCAGTCGATGGCGGACATCGTGGAGAGCCGCCGGCTGTTCGAGCAGCTCGGCGACGAGTGGGGCACCGCCGAGACGATGTCGGCCGAGGCGGAGGCCGCGGGCAACGCGGGCGACTGGGAACGGGCCATCCGCTGCTGCCGGGAGGGCATCGCGCTGGCCCGCAAGATGGGCGCGCACCAGCACGTGCCGGTGCTGACCGTCCGGCTCGGCGAGGCGATGGCCGACACCGGCCGGCTGGAGGAGGGCGAGCAGGTGCTGCGCGAGGGCATCGCGGACGCCGAGCGGTTCGGCTCGTCCGGCGACGGCGCCGCCTTCTATGGCAAGGTGCTGCTCGCGGGGCTGATCAGCCGCCTGGACCGGGTGCCCGAGGCGATCCGGCTGATCGAGGACACCATCGCCGCGAGTTCCGGCGTCCCCGGGTTCGTGGTCGGGATGCTCAACGGGATGCGGGGCTACCTGATCGGCCGCCTGGGAGACCCGGCCGGCGGCCTCGCCCTGCTGGCCGACGGCATGGCCGAGCTGGGCCGCCACCCGCTGGCCAACGTGATCACCCCCCGGATCGCGATCGTGATGGTGCCCGGCGCGGTGGAGCTGCTGGTGATGCTCGCCGAGGCCGAGGCCGAGCCCGGCGCCAAGCCGGAGCGGCTGACCCGCGCCGCGGTACTGCTCTCCGCCCATGACCGGCTCCGCCCGCTGGCGATCGCGCCGCTGGAGGCCCGCGACATCGCGGGCGTCCGCGACCGGCTGCGCGCGCTGCTCGGCGAGGACGGGTACACCGCCGCGTACGCGAAGGGCGACGGCCTCGGGGTGCCCGAGACCGTCGCCCTGATGCGCGACGTGGACTGACGCGGCGGGGAGGGCCGGTCAGGTCCTCTTGCGGAACCGGGCGACCGCCAGCGGCGCCGTGACCACGGTGATGCCGACCGACCAGGCCACCACCATCCACACCGAGTGCGCCACCGCGCCGCCGTTGATCAGCGCCCTGGAGGCGTCGGCGAGGTTGGACAGCGGGTTGAACTTGGTGAAGCTCTCCAGCCAGCCCGGCATCGTGGTCGGCTTGGCGAAGATCGAGCTGCCGAACTGCAGCGGCATGAGCACGAGCATGGCCACCCCCTGGACCGCCTGGGCCGTCTTCATCGTCAGGCCCAACAGAATGAAGATCCACATCAGTGAGGCACCGAAGAACAGCGACAGCACGATCGCCATCAGCAGGTGCGGTACGTCCGTGCCGATGTTCATGCCGAGCGCGAAGCCCATGCCGAGCAGGATCCCGATGGCGATCACCATCCGGCCGACCTCGACCAGGATCTTCGCGATCAGCACCGAGGACCGGGCGATCGGCATCGTCCGGAACCGGTCCATGACCCCCTTCTGGAAGTCGTCGTTGATCCCGGTGCCGACCGCCATGGAGATGTTCATGCCCATCATCGCCATCAGCCCGGGCACCACGTAGTCCACGTAATCGTGCTGGTGCCCCTTGCCGGAGACCGCGCCGCCGAAGACGTAGACGAACAGCAGGGTGAAGATCACCGGCATCAGCAGGACGTCGAACATCGACTCCGGGTCCTGCTTGATCTGCAGCATGTTGCGGCGCGCCAGTGCGCCGATGTGCCGCATGTTGGCCCGCAGGCCGATCCTGCCCTCGCTCCCGGCGGCCTTCGCCGGCGCGCCGGTCAGTGTGGCCGTAGCCGCGCTCATACCGAGACCTCCACCTTCTGGTCGGTGCCCGCCGCGCCGTCCGCCGCGTGGCCGCTGCTGCCGGGGTCCTGCGCGTCCTGCGCGTCCTGGGGTGCCGACGCCTTCTCGCCGGTCACGGCCAGGAACACCTCGTCCAGGCTGGGCAGGTGCGTTTCGATGTGGGCGATGCCGAAGCCCCGCCCGCCGAGCATGCCGACCACGGCGGTGAGCTGGTCGTCGCTGAGGATCGGCACGCTGACCAGGCCGCTGTCGTCGGCACGCGCGCCGGCGACCCCGTCGAGACCGGCCTCGGCGATCGCCGCGACCATCGCCGGGGCGGCCGAGGACCGGCTCGGCCGGATCAGCAGGGTCCGCCCGCCGACCTTCGCCTTGAGCTCGGCGACCTTGCCACCGGCGATGATCCGGCCGCGGTCGATGATCGTCAGCTCGTGGGCGAGCTGCTCGGCCTCCTCCATGTACTGGGTGGTGAGCAGCACGGTCGCGCCGTCGGCGACCATCCGCTGCACCTCCTCCCACACCTCGTTGCGGGTGCGCGGGTCGAGGCCGGTGGTCGGCTCGTCGAGGTAGAGCACCGCGGGGTGGCCGATCATGCTGGCCGCCAGGTCGAGGCGGCGGCGCATCCCGCCGGAGTACTGCATCGCGGGCCGCTTGGCCGCCTCGGTGAGCGAGAACCGCTCCAGCAGCTCGTCGGCGCGCGCCCTGGCCGCCTTGGCCGGGAGGTCGAGCAGCCGCCCGATCATGTAGAGGTTCTCCCGGCCGGACAGCTTCTCGTCGACCGAGGCGTACTGCCCGGTCAGGCCGATCACCCGGCGCAGCTGCCGGGGCTGCTTGAGTACGTCGAACCCCGCCACGCGGGCGGTGCCGGCGTCCGGCTGCACCAGCGTGGACAGCACCCGCACCAGCGTGGTCTTGCCGGCCCCGTTCGGGCCGAGCACACCGAGAACCGTGCCCCGGCGCACGTCCAGATCCACCCCGTCGAGCGCTTTGGTCGGGCCGTAGTGCTTGACCAGACCGCGCACCTCGACGGCGGTGGTCCCACCGTCTTCTGTCAGTCGCGTCGTCATGTCCACCACACTGCACGACCTCACCGACACGCCACCGATATCCCACCGACAGCGAGGTGTCGGCGGCGTATCGGCGGTCCGCGCCGCAGGTCAGGACCGTGCCGCGGGTCGTTTGCGCGCCGCGCCGCAGGGTCGGTCCGGCACCGCGGGCCCGGTGCCGCCGCGCGTCGGGTGGTGGCGCGGGTCAGCTGGTGGCGCCGCGCGGCCGGTCGGTGGGCTGGGTGCCCGACTGCGGGACGCTCACCAGCAGCGCGCCGTCGTCGGTGCGCACCTCGAAGCGGCTGATCGAGTTCTTCGGCATGCTGGTCGCGCCGTGCACGGTGAGCGGCTTCGGCTGCTCGCCGGTGCCGTACCCGGCCGCCGGCACCGACCAGTTGGCGACGGTCTCCCGGGTGCTGCCGGGGCCGACGGCGTCCAGGTGGCAGTGCAGCGGGCCGCGCACCCCGCTGAGCCGCAGGTCGACGGCGGTGCCCCAGGTCCTGTCGGTGACCCCGACGACCGCGGACACTCCCGTCGCCGGGTTGCTCGCCGAGTGCCGCTCGGACGGGAAGGCGCTCGCCGACGTGGACGAGCCGCCGCCGTCCTGGGTGGCGATCACCGCGATGGTGGGCCCGCCGACGACCAGCACGGCGGCCGCGGCCACCGCCAGCAGCCGGCGCCGGCGGCGGGTCCGGCGCTCGGCCGCGACCTGCCGCAGCAGCCGGTCCAGCAGGGCGTCCCCGGGCGGTTCGGGGATGCCGATCCCGTCCTCGCGCAGCTCCGCGAGGACCGGCACCACGCCGCTCAGCTCGTCCAGCTCCTGCCCGCAGGCCTCGCACTCGGCCAGGTGGGCCTCGAACGCGGTCATCTCCGCGTCGTCCAGGGCCCCGAGCAGGTAGGCGCCCACGTCGACATGAGGTGTCATCGGTGTCATGACGTGGTCACCCCTCTCTCCTCCAGCGCGTTCCGTGCGGCGCGCAGGGCGTAGAACACCCGCGACCGCACCGTCCCGGGCGGCAGTCCCAGCTCCTCGGCCGCCTCGTTGACGGTGCGGCCCTTGAAATACGTCTCGACGAGTGCCTCGCGGTGCGCGGCCGACAGGTCCTGCAGCGCGTCGGAGATCGTCATCAGGCGCAGCGTACGGTCCAGCTCGTCGCGCGCGGGCAGCAGGTCGAGCGCGGCGGGCGAGGTCTCGGGCGGCCGGGCCTGCCGGCTGCGGTGGCCGTCGATCACGATCCGCCGGGCGACGGTGACCAGCCACGGCCGCAGCGACCTGGCCGCCGGGTCGAGCTGGGACGCGCTCTTCCAGGCCCGCAGCAGCGTCTCCTGGACCACGTCCTCGGCGAGGTAGCGGTCGCCCGCCACGAGCTTGAGCACGTAGGCGAACAGCGCGCCGGCGTGCTCCTGGTACAGCGCCCGCATGAGGTCTTCCTCGGGGGCGGCGGCCTCGGTCCGGTCCGCGCGCGCAGGGCCGCCGGGCCCGGCGTGCCGCGGCGCGCCGGACTGGTCCGGGGTTTCCGGAGAGGGACCGTCCACGCGCGCATCTTGCCGCACCCGCGGCTCCCGGTCGAGTTCGCGTATCGCCGATCGGGACATCAGTAGCCGTACGACCCGCCGGACGACGTCCCTGTCGTGGCCGGTGCGGAGGTGGTGGCGGCGCCCGATCCGCCGCCCGCCTTGGCCTTCGCGCCGGTCGGGGTCACCGCCCACCAGGTGCCGAGGACGCCCTGGCCGGTGGTGTCGCCGGCCTTGCTGTCCTGGGCGTAGGTGTACAGCGGCCAGCCGTCGAGGGTGAGTTGCTTCACACCGCCGGAACCGGCCACGCTGCCGAGCAGCTTCGGGTCGATGCCGGTGACGTGCGTGGCGTCGGTGGCGGGCACGGCGGGCCACAGCGCGGCGCACTGGCCGGTGCAGTTCGACTTCGACGGCTTGCTGGTGTCCATGTCGAAGCGGTAGAGCGTGAAGCCCTTGCCGTCGACGACGATCGTGCCGAGCGAGGCGTCCCGCACGGTGTGCGTCCCGGCGGCGGAGGCGCCCGCGGCGGCCCCCGCGGAGGAGCCCGCCGAAGGGGACGAGGCCGAGGAGCCGGACGCGCCGGACGAACCGGAGGAGGACGAGCCGCACGCGGCGAGGGTGAGTGCCAGCGCCGCCACGAGGGCGCCGCCTGCCGCGTGACGACCGCGCGGGGAAACGGTCATGATGACATCCCGAAGGGTGGAAGTTCGCCGCTCAGCGGCGCTCATCCCCACGTACGCAGCCGCGGCCGGAATGTCTCAAAGTGCGCGCCACATTCTGCGCAGGGCGGCGGGAACCCGGCGAACCGGGCCCCGCCGCCCCGTGTCCCCGCGGGGGTCCCAGAGGCTGATCAGGGCCGGACCGGACCCGGCAGACCGGGCCGGACCGTCCCGTGGACCGGACCTCAGTGGAAGGTGTGCTCCTCGGCAGGGAACGCCCCGCCCACCACGTCCGACGCGTACGCCTTCGCCGCGTCGCCGAGGGTGCGGCGCAGGTCGGCGTACTGCTTGGTGAAGCGCGGCACCTTCCCGCCGGTCATCCCGGCCATGTCGGTCCACACCAGCACCTGCGCGTCGGTGTCCGGGCCGGCCCCGATGCCGATCACGGGGATGTCCAGCGAGCGGGTGATCTCGGCGGCCACCTCGGCCGGCACCAGCTCCAGCACCAGCGCGAAGGCGCCCGCGTCCTGGGCCGCCTTGGCGTCCTGGACCAGCCGGTGGGCCGCCTCGTCGCCGCGGCCCTGCACGCGGTAGCCCAGGGTGTGCACGGACTGCGGGGTCAGGCCCATGTGGGCCATGACCGGGATGCCGGCCTCGACCAGCGTCTCGGTCTGCGCCAGCGAGCGCCTGCCGCCCTCCAGCTTCACCGCGCCGACCCCGGCCTCCTTCACCAGCCGGGTCGCGCTGCGCAGCGCCTGCACCGGACCCTCCTGGTAGGAGCCGAAGGTCAGGTCGGCGACGATCAGCGCCCGCCGGGTGCCGCGCACCACGGCGGCGGACAGCATCGTCATGTGGTCGAGGGTGACCGGCACCGTGGAGTCGTAGCCCAGGTGGCAGTTGCCCATCGAGTCGCCGACGAGCAGCACCGGGATGCCGGCCTCGTCGAACACGGACGCGGTCATCGCGTCGTACGCGGTGAGCATCGGCCACTTCTCGCCGCGCTCCTTGGCCGCGCCCAGGTCGCGCACGGTGATCCGGCGGGTGCCGCTGCCGCCGTAGAGGGCCTTGGGGTTGTCGGCCGACGTCTGGGCAGCCGGAAGTTGCGTCATGGTGACGGCTCCTTCATGTCATCTCGAGGCGCCCCGACGGCGTCCCCGGACCACTTCCATGCTGACACGCGGGGCGCCGACCCGAAACCCCTGGGCGGCGCTGCCCCGCCCCGCGCCCGGGCGCCCGCCGGCCCGATCTCCCTTGACGTGCGGCCTTTGCCGGGGCTTTACGATACGAGACGGGGCCGTATCGTAAAGCGTGTACGCTCATCCGTATGGCCGCTGATGCGATAGTCGCGAAAGTGCCCGAGGCGGTCCACCGCCGCCGCTGGGCGATCCTCACCGTGCTGCTGTTCAGCCTGCTCGTCGTCGTGCTGGACAACTCGATCCTCAACGTGGCGATGAAGACCATCGCCCAGCCTGCCCCGACCGGACTCGGCGCCAGCCAGAGCGAGCTGGAATGGGCGATCAACTCCTACACCCTGGTCTTCGCCGGACTGCTGTTCACCGCGGGCCTGCTCGGTGACCGGCTCGGCCGCAAGAAGGTGCTGCTCCTCGGCATGTTCGTGTTCGGCGGCGGCTCCGCGCTGTCGGCCTTCGCCGGATCCGCGGGCGAACTCATCGCCTGGCGCGGGGTGATGGGCCTGGGCGGCGCGCTCATCATGCCCGCCACGCTCGCCATCATCATGAACGTCTTCGAGCGCGAGGAGCAGCCGCGGGCGATCGGCATCTGGGCCGGTGTGGTCGGCCTGGCCATCGCGGTCGGCCCGATCACCGGCGGCCTGCTGCTCCAGCACTTCTGGTGGGGCTCGGTCTTCCTGGTCAACGTGCCGATCGTGATCGCCGGCCTGATCGCGATGTTCCTGATCGTGCCCGACTCCAAGGACCCGCGGCCCGGCCGGCTCGACCCGATCGGCGTGCTGCTGTCCATCGCCGGCCTGGTGCTGCTGATCTACGGCATCATCAAGGGCGGCCAGTACGGCGACTTCACCCGCACCGGGGTGTGGGCCACCGCGGTCGGCGGCCTGGTCATCCTGATCGCCTTCGTGCTGTACGAGCGGCGCAGCGACCATCCGGCCCTGGACATCAGCTACTTCAAGAAGCGGGAGTTCTCCGCCTCGGTCGCCGCGATCGGCCTGGTCTTCTTCGCGCTGCTGGGCGTGACCTTCTTCATCATCTTCTACACCCAGTCCGTCCGCGGCTACAGCCCGCTCCAGTCCGGCCTGCTGCTGCTCCCGCTGGCCGCCGCGCAGATGGTGTTCGCGCCGCGCGCCCGGCTGCTGGTCGACCGGTTCGGCGCCCGGCTGGTGTGCGCCGGCGGCATGATGCTCACCGGGGTGTCCTTCCTCGGCTTCCTGCTGCTCGGCGAGAGCACCCCGATCTGGGTGCTGGAAGTGCTGTTCTTCCTGATGGGCACGGCGATGGCACACGTCATGCCGCCCGCCACGGTGATGATCATGTCGTCGCTGCCGCGGGAGAAGGCCGGCTCCGGGTCGGCGGTCAACAACATCTTCCGGCAGGTCGGCGGCGCCCTCGGGGTGGCCGTGCTCGGCTCGGTGATGTCGACGGTCTACCGCAACGGCATCAACGGCCACCTCGGCAGCCTGCCCGCCGCGCAGCGCGGCTCGGCGGCCGAGTCGATCGAGGCCACCCTCGGCTTCGCCCAGAAGCTCGGCCCGCGCGGCCGGGTGCTGGTGCAGCCCGCCGACCACGCCTTCATCCACGCCATGCACATCACGGCCGCCTCCTCCGCCGGGGTGGCGATCCTCGGTGGCATCATCGCCCTGGTCTTCCTGCCGGCGCAGGCCGGTCCGGCGCCCGCCGCCGGCGGCTCCGAGGAACGGGAAATGGTGGGTGCGGAGAAGTGACGACCAACGGTCCGGCGACAGCGGCCCCGCGCGGACGCCCGCGCAACGCGGCCGTCGACCGTACGGTCATCGACACCGTGCTGCGGCTGATCGCGGACGGTGCCTCCATCGGTGACCTCACCATGGAGGGCATCGCCCGCGAGGCCGGCGTCGGGAAGGCCACGGTCTACCGCCGCTGGCCCGGCAAGGACGCGCTGCTGCTCGACGTGCTCACCGCCGTCGACTCGCCGCCGCCGCTGGGCTGCCGCAGCGGCGACCTGCGGCACGACCTGATCCTGGCGATCGACTACATCCGCCGGCGCAGCCTCGCCAAGCGCGAGTCCGCGCTCATGCGGAGCATGGTCACCCAGATGGAGAGCAGCCCCGAGCTGTGGAAGCGCTACCACGACACCGTCGTGGCCGCTCGCCGCCGGATGCTCACCTCGCTGCTGGAGGACGCGGTCACCAGCGGCCAGATCCGGCCCGAGCTCGGCGCCGACCTCGACCTCCTCACGGACATGGTGGTCGGCCCGGTGCTGGCCCGCGCCACCCTCCGCCCCGACGCCCCGCTCCCGGACGACCTCGCCGAACGCGTGGTGGACACCCTCCTGGAGGGCATGCGCCCGCGCGACTGACCGGCGGCCCGGCGCGGTGTGGGGAGGACGACAGCGACATCGCGTCGGGTTGACGATTACACTGGTGACGTGCCTCAACTACGCCTCGCACTGAACCAGGTCGACTCCCGCGTCGGCGACATCGCCGGGAACAGCGCGGAGGTGCTGCGCCGCACCCGGTACGCGGCCGAGCACGGCGCGCACCTGGTCGCCTTCCCCGAGATGATGCTGACCGGCTACCCGGTGGAGGACCTGGCCCTGCGCTCGTCCTTCCTCCAGGCGAGCCGGACGGCCCTGGTGGACCTCGCGCGCGACCTGGCCGCGGCGGGGCTCGGCGGCCTGCCGGTCGTGGTCGGCTACCTGGGCCGCAGCGCCGACGCCCAGCCGAAGTACGGCCAGCCCGCCGGTGCCCCGCAGAACTGCGCCGCGGTGCTGCACGACGGCAAGGTCGCGCTGCGCTTCGCCAAGCACCACCTGCCGAACTACGGGGTCTTCGACGAGTTCCGCTACTTCGTGCCGGGCGACACCATGCCGGTGATCCGGGTCGGCGGCGTCGACGTGGCGCTGGCGATCTGCGAGGACCTGTGGCAGGACGGCGGCCGCGTGCCCGGCGCCCGGGAGGCCGGCGCGGGCCTGCTGCTGTCGATCAACGCCTCGCCGTACGAACGGGACAAGGACGACACCCGGCTGGAGCTGGTCCGCAAGCGCGCCCGGGAGGCCGGCTGCACGCTGGCCTACCTGGCGATGGTCGGCGGGCAGGACGAGCTGGTCTTCGACGGCGACACCATCGTGGTCGGGCCGGAGGGCGACGTGATCGCCCGGGCGCCGCAGTTCGCCGAGGAATGCGTGCTGCTCGACCTGGACCTGCCCGCGGCCGCCGCCGAGGTGCCCGCCGGGCGGGTCGCCGACGGCCTGGAGCTGCGGCACGTCACGCTGTCCGCCGAGCCGGTCGCCCCTTACCGGCCGGAGTACCCCGGCAGCGAGGCGGCGCCACTGAGCGACGAGGCGGAGATCTACGGCGCCCTGGTCACCGGCCTGCGCGCGTACGCCGCCAAGAACGGCCTCGGCTCCGCGCTGATCGGCCTGTCCGGCGGCATCGACTCCGCGCTCGTGGCGGCCGTGGCCTGCGACGCGCTCGGCGCGGAGCACGTGTACGGAGTTTCGATGCCCTCGGGCTACTCCTCGGAGCACTCCAAGGACGACGCGGCCGAGCTGGCCCGCCGCACCGGGCTCAACTTCCGTACGGTGCCGATCGCCCCGATGTTCGACGCGTACATGGAGTCCCTGAAGCTCACCGGGCTCGCCGAGGAGAACCTCCAGTCGCGGCTGCGCGGCGTGACGCTGATGGGCATCTCCAACCAGGAGGGCCAGATCGTGCTCGCCCCGGGCAACAAGAGCGAGCTGGCGGTGGGTTACTCGACGCTGTACGGCGACTCGGTCGGGGCGTACGGCCCGATCAAGGACGTCTACAAGACCACCGTCTTCCGGCTGGCCCGCTGGCGCAACGCCGATGCCACCGCGCGCGGCGAGGTCCCGCCGATCCCGGAGAACTCGATCTCCAAGCCGCCCAGCGCCGAACTGCGGCCCGGCCAGGTCGACACGGACTCCCTGCCGGACTACGACGTCCTCGACCGCGTGCTGGAGCTCTACGTGGACCGGGACCAGGGCCGCGAGGAGATCGTCGCCGCCGGGTTCGACGCGGAGCTGGTCACCCGCGTGCTGAAGTTGACTGACGCGGCGGAGTACAAGCGGCGGCAGTACCCGCCGGGGACCAAGATCTCGGCGAAGGGGTTCGGCAAGGATCGGCGGCTGCCCATCACCAACCGGTGGCGCGAAGGGGGATGACCCTGCCCCTCCCGGGTGCCCCTGACCCCCCGGGGTGGCCCGTTCTGCCGGTTGAGGGACCACCTGTCGGTGGCCTGCTGAGCGCGCAGTTCCCCGCGCCCCTGGTTTGTGCGGGTCCCTCCGCGAAAAGAGGGCAACCACCAAGGGGCGCGGGGAACTGCGCGAACAACCACGGCCGGACCGCAAGGTCCCGCAACTCACAGGACGGGGCACCCTGGGGGGTCAGGGGCACCCCGGTGATCAGGGGAGCTCAAGGCGGGCCGCGACGGGGAGGTGGTCGCTGGTGGTTCTGGGGAGGGTCCAGGAGGACACCGGCTCGATCCCCTTCACCATGATCTGGTCGATGCGGGCCATCGGGAAGGACGCGGGCCAGCTGAAGCCCATGCCGTTGCCGGCCGCGCCCTGGGTGGACCGCATCTGCGACGTCACCGAGGCGAGCGCACGATCATTCATCGTGCCGTTCAGATCGCCGAGCAGCACCACGTCGGGCAGCCGCTCCCCGGCGATCGCCTCGCCGAGCGCGTCGGCGGCCTGGTCGCGCTGCCCGGCCGTGAACCCGGCGTCGAACTTCACCCGGACGGAGGGCAGATGGGCGACGTACACCGCGACCTGGCCGTGCGGGGTGGAGGCGGTGGCGCGCATCGCCCGGACCCAGCCGAGGCGGATGTCGACCGGACGCACCGAGCTGAGCGGGTACTTGCTCCACAGCCCCACGGTGCCCTGCACCGAGTGGTATGGGTAGGCGGCCGCGAGGTCGTGGCTGTAGCGGGAGACCTGCTCGGAGGGCAGCTCCTCCAGGGCGACGAGGCCGGCGTGCGCGGCGACGAGGTCGCGGGCGGTGCCGTCGGGATCGGGGTTCTCCGCGTTGACGTTGTGGGTGAGCACCGTCAGGTCGCCGCCGGAGCCGGCCTTGTCGGTGAGCAGCCCGCCGAAGAGGTTGAGCCACACCGCGGCCGGCAGCACCACCGCGATCAGCGCCGTCACCGAGCGGCGCAGGACCGCCACCACCAGCAGCACCGGCACGGCCAGTCCCAGCCACGGCAGGAACGTCTCCAGCAGGCTGCCGAGGTTGCCGACCCGGTTCGGCAGGTCCGCGTGGAAGACGAGCAGGAGGGTCAGCAGGACGGCGACCACCGCCGTCGCGATGCCGCGCCGCCACATCCCCGCCGGCCGCCACCATCGCAGGAACCTGGCGCCCAGCCGGGCTCGGGCCCCGGGTGCGGCTCCCGACCCCATCGGGTCCTCGCCGTCCGTGCTCGCGTCCGTGCTGTTCTGCGCCTGGGTCATGGAGGTCCTTGCCTGCCGCTTACGGGTGCTTCCGAACCCTAGGCGACCCTAGGGGATCCGTATGTGAAGCGACGGGCGGGTGGGGGTGGCGGGTTGCACGGCCCGGTACGAATGGGTCGGACTGTGACAAGATCCGCACACACCGGTCCCCGGCGGACCCCGGGCATACGTGTGGGGCCGGCCCTGACAAGGCGAGCCGACCCCACACGTGCTTGCGGTGCACGAGACCACCGTAACCGTTTCCGGCCAACGGGGAACAGGGGTGCGGGCGTCCGGGGCGCCCCTGCGCGGCGCCCCGGTCCCGATCCCACCGCGCTCACACCCGCAGCCACACCGCCGTGTCCTGCGGGACCCCGCTGTCCTCGCCGAGCGGACCCGACGTGAGCAGCAACTCCTGGTGCTCGGGCAGTTCCGCGGCGGTATCCCCGAGGTTCACCAGGCAGACGAACCGGTCGGGGCGGCGGAAGGCCAGCACCTCGGGAGCGGTGTCGAGCCACTCCAGCGGGCCGTCGCCGGCCAGCGCCGGCTCCTCGCCGCGCAGCCGGATCGCCGCCCGGTAGAGCGAGAGCATGGAGGCCGGGTCGGCGGACTGGATCTCCGCGGTGCGCGCCGCCCAGCCGGCCGGCTGCGGCAGCCACGGCTCGGCGGACTCCGGCGGGCTGAAGCCGAACGGCGACGCGTCGCCGGACCACGGCAGCGGCACGCGGCAGCCGTCGCGGCCGGGGTTGGTGCCGGGGGAGCGCAGGTACATCGGGTCCTGCAACCGGTCGGTCGGGATGTCCTCGACCTCGGGCAGCCCCAGCTCCTCGCCCTGGTAGAGGTAGACCGACCCGGGCAGCGCCAGCGTCAGCAGGGCGGCGGCCCGCGCCCGGCGGGTGCCGAGCTCCAGGTCGGTCGGCACCCCGAACGCCTTGGTGGCGAAGTCGAATCCGGTGTCCTCGCGGCCGTAGCGGGTGACGGTACGCGTCACGTCGTGGTTGCAGAGTACCCAGGTGGCGGGCGCGCTGACGGGGGCGTGCGCGGCCAGCGTGACGTCGATCGAGGTCCGCAGCCGGGCCGGCTCCCAGGGGCAGGCCAGGAAGTCGAAGTTGAACGCGGTGTGCATCTCGTCCGGGCGCAGGTAGCGGGCGAACCGCTCGGCGTCCGGCAGCCACACCTCGCCGACCAGGATGCGGGTGCCGGGGTAGGAGTCGGCGATCCGCCGCCAGCCCCGGTAGATGCCGTGCAGGTCGTCCCGGTCGACGTAGGGGTGGTCCGCCAGGGCCGCGTCGGCGCCCGCGGACGGGTCCGGCAGGTCGGGCAGCGCCGGGTCCTTGGCGACCATGGCCGCCGAGTCGATCCGCACGCCGCCGGCGCCGCGGTCGAACCAGAAGCGCAGGATGTCCTCGTGCTCGGCCACGACGTCCGGGTGGTTCCAGTTCAGGTCCGGCTGCTCGGAGTCGAAGAGGTTCAGGAACCAGTCGCCGGGCGTGCCGTCCGGGTTGGTGGTGCGGGTCCAGGCCGGGCCGCCGAACTGCGACGGCCAGTTGTTCGGCGGCAGTTCGCCGTGCTCGCCGCGGCCGGGGCGGAACCAGAACCGCTCGCGGGCGGGGGAGCCGGGGCTGGCCGCCAGCGCCTCCCTGAACCACGGGTGCGCGGCGGAGATGTGGTTCGGCACCACGTCGATGATGGTCCGGATCCCCAGCGCGACGGCCTCGGAGATCAGCTTCTCGGCCTCGGCCAGGGAGCCGAACACCGGCTCCACGTCGCGGTAGTCGGCGACGTCGTAGCCGCCGTCGGCCATCGGTGAGGGGTACCACGGGCTGAACCACAAGGCGTTGACGCCCAGCTCGGCCAGGTACGGCAGCCGGGACCGCACGCCGGCGAGATCACCGGTCCCGTCTCCGTTGCTGTCGGCGAAGCTCCGCGGGTAGACCTGGTAGATGACCGCGCCGCGCCACCAGTTCTCGTCGGCCTCGGGCTGAGGGGTGTCTGCCACGTCAACGTCCTTTCGGGCAGGTGGGACTCCGCCGCCGGCCCCGGAAGGCGGGGATGCTGGCATGAGGACCGGCGGCGGAGTGCTGATGGGTGGTGCGGGTGTGGTCGTGCGGGGGTGCGGTTGTGCGGCCGGGGACCGGGCGGGCGGTGGCGGGCGTCAGCCCTTCAGACCGCCGGCGGTCAGACCGGACATGATGTTGCGCTGGAAGAGCAGGAAGATCAGCAGGGTGGGGATCGCGGAGATGGCCAGCGCGGCGATGATGACGTTCTCCGGTACGCCCTGCGACAGCGAGTTGATGCCGAGGTTGATCGGCTGGTTCTTCGGGTCGGGCTCCACCAGCATCGGCCAGAGGAAGTCCTTCCAGACGTTGACCACCGCGAAGATCGACACCACGCCGAGGATCGGCCGCGACATCGGCAGGATGATCGACCACAGCGTGCGCAGCGGTCCGGCACCGTCGATCGCGGCGGCGTGCATCAGGTCGTTCGGGATCGAGTCGAAGAACCGCTTGAGCAGGAAGATGTTGAAGCCGTTGGCCACCGTCGGCAGCCAGATCGCCCACGGCGTGCCGATCAGGTTGAAGTGCAGCAGCGGCAGGTCGAGCACGGTGACGTACTGCGGGACGATCAGCACCGCGGACGGGATCATCAGCGTGGCGAGCATGCCGGCCAGGATGATGTTGCCGAACACCGGCCGCAGTTTGGAGACCGCGTAGGCCGCGGCGACGTCGAAGACCAGCTGGAAGGCGAGCGCGCCGAACGCGTAGTAGAGCGTGTTGAAGAGCAGCCGGGCGAGCTTCAACTGGGTCCACGCGGTGTGGTAGTTGCCCGGCTTCGGGTGCTTGGGGATGTAGGTCGGCGGGTTGGCGACGACCTCGCTGGCGGACTTGAAGCCGCCGGTGACCATCCAGTACAGCGGGCCGAGGAAGACCAGGGTGAAGACGACCACCACCAGGGTCAGCACGATCCGGTAGGTGATCCGGCCCTTGCGGCGGCTGAGCGTGGCCGTCGAGATCAGGGTGCGGGTCTGCGGAGAGGAGAGTGTGGCTGCCATGGTCCGTTATCCGTCCTGGTCGCTGTTCCGGCTCAGCCGCGTGTAGACGCCCGAGAAGGCGATCAGTACCAGCAGCAGGAAGAGACCCAGCGCTGCCGCGCTTCCGAGGTTGTTGTAGCGGAATCCGTACTGGTAGATCATGTAGACGACCGTCATGGTCGAGTTCTCCGGGCCGTTGCCGCCGGCCAGCACGAAGACGTTGGTGAACTCCTGCATGGTCGCCACGATCTGCAGCAGCAGCATCAGCGAGAGCACCATGCGGGTCTGCGGGATCGTGACGTGCCAGATCTTGCTCCACAGCCCGGCGCCGTCGAGGTCGGCGGCCTCGTACAGCTCACCGGGGATGTTCTGCAGGGCGGCCAGGTAGATCAGGGTGGCGCTGCCCATGCTCATCCAGGTGGCCGCGAGCACCACCGAGATCATCGCGGTGTGGGACGAGTCGAGCCACTGCGACTGCGGCAGGTGGAGCGTCTTGAGGATGTGGTCGAAGAGCCCGTAGTCCGGGTCGTAGAAGTACTTGAAGAGCAGGCCGCCGGCCACCGGCGGGAGCATCACCGGCAGGTAGACCAGGATGCGCAGGTACGCCTGGGCGTGCCGCAGCTCGTTGAGGATGATCGCCACGAAGAACGGCAGCGCGAAACCGATGACCAGCGCGTAACCGGTGTACTCGGCGGTGTTCTTCCACGCGGTCCAGAAGAACGGGTCGTGGTAGACCCGGTCGAGGTTCTTCATGCCGACCCAGGAGGTCACACCGCGCTTCTTCTCCTGGAAGCTCATGATGAACTCGCGGACCATCGGGTACCACGAGAAGGCCAGGAAGCAGAGCACCGCGCCCACGAGGAACCCGTAGGCCTGGAGGTTCGCCGCTACCTTCCGGCTCGGTCCGCGTCCGGTGGCGCGCCGGTCCGGGCCGGCCTGGCGCCCGGCGTGGCGCTTGGTCGTGTTCTCGGGGACGGTCGTCGCCGCCATGGATGCTCCTCGGCTGAAGGTGGTGCGGTGAGGTCAGGTGCCGCGAAGCGGGGGCCGGTCGCCGGACCGGCCCCCGCGGGGCAGTGCGGTCAGCTGCTGGCGGCCAGCAGCTGGTTCACCTGGTCGGTCGCGGTGCTCAGCAGCTTGTCGAGGTCGGCGTTCTTGTTGGTCAGCACGCCGGACATGACGGTGTCGAGCACGGTGTAGACCTTCTGCGCGTTCGGCGGCTCGGCCAGCACCGGCACGTCGACGCCGCTGTAGGCCTTGAAGTTGTCCACCGGGATGGTCGCGCTGGCGGCCTTGCCCTGGTTGTCCTGGTCCTGCGCGGTGCCGGTGAAGAAGAACGGCTCGGGCAGACCGACCGGCAGGCCGTCCGCCTTCTTGCGCGGGTAGTTGAACTGGCCCTTGCTCACGGTCAGGAACTCGAAGTTGATCCAGGCGATGCCGGCCTTGATCTGGTCCGGGCTGTCCGACTTCTTGAACATGTAGTCGTTGCCGCCCATCAGCGCGATCTTGCCGCCGGGGATCGGACCCATGCCCAGGTCGTCGTAGTTGGCGTGGTACTGCTGGACCTCGGTGGTCACGTCGTCCGGCGCGCCGACGTACATGCCGATCTTGCCGGTGCCCATCGCCTTCTGGACGTCGCCCCAGACCAGGCCGGGAGTGGCGGGCATGGACTTGTCGGTCCAGCGCATGTCGTGCAGCGTCTGCAGGACCTGCTTGGTGCCCGGGTCGTTGAAGGTGGCCTTCGTGCCGTCCTCGCTGACCGCGCGGACGCCCACACCGTTCATCTCGGAGACGAGGTGCCAGCCGCCCTGGTTGCCGGCCGAGTTGTCCATGTAGCCGCTGATGCCCTTGCTACCGAGCTTGTCGCTGATGACCTTCGCGTCCTGCCGGACCTCGTCCCAGGTGGTCGGCGGGGAGTTCGGGTCGAGCCCGGCCTCCTTGAAGATCTTGCGGTTGTAGATCAGGCCCATCTTGTAGTTCGAGGTGGGCAGGCCGTAGAGCTTGCCGCCGTCCTTGAGGACGTTGAGCACGCTCGGGTCGATGCTCGCCAGGTTCGGCACCGTCTTGGCGTTGACGTAGTCCGAGATGTCGGCGGCCTGACCGGAGTCGAGCACCTGCTGGAGGTCGGTGTAGTACGTGTAGAACGTGTTGGTCTCGGTGCCGGCCTGGAGCTGCGCGGTGAACTTGGCCGGGTCCTCGCAGGGGTAGGCGTCCTTGCTCTTCACCGTCACGTTCGGGTAGAGCTTGTGGAACGCGGCGACGTCCGCTATCCACTCGCTGCGCTGCGCCTTCTCCGTGGTCGGCGGCTCGCAGTCGGCGCTGATCGTCACCTTGGTCTTCGGGTCCAAGGGGGTCCCCGCGCTGGCGGCGCTGGTCTTGCTTCCGGAGTCGTCCTTCTTGCTGTTGGAACACGCGGCGCCGGTCAACCCGATCCCCGTGACCAGCGCGACTGCCACCAGTCTGCGGTAGCCGATTCTGCTCATTTTCTACCCTTCCCCTGAACCACTGCGCGTCGTTGGACTGCGATCTGGGACCCCCGTGGCACATGGTGCACGTGCTGTCCGGCGCGGTACCGCGCCACCGTCCCGGGTTGGCTCAACGTACTTAACCCGATAGATGTCCGCAAGATGTCGCGTGAATTTCGCAAAGACACGACTTGATTACGACGCAGGCGGGCGCGGAGCCGGCCGCGCGGAGGGGTTCATGACCGCTGGTCAGGGGCGCCCCTGCGGGTGCCGGGGCCCGATTCCCGGGCCGGGAGCGCTCTTGCGGGCGGTGGCGGGGTTGCGGCGGGGCCGCAGTCGGGTGGTGGCCGAAAAGGGGCGCGGGGAACTGCGCGACCAGCCCCGTCGCCGTGGTGCGCCGGGCCCGCAGGCCCGGCTCCGACGGTCAATCGCCGTACCACCGGCGGGTGGTGGGCTGGTCGCGCAGTTCCCCGCGCCCCTGTGACGCCCGGCTGTACCGGGCACCGTTCACGCGTTGGTGCGCGCCTCCGGGTGGGGGATGCGGGCCGCGTCGCGGACCGGGCCGGTGGAGCCGCGCACCACCAACTCGGGCTCGAAGAACAGCTCGTCGTGGTCCACCGAGGCGCCGCTGATCTCCCCGGCCAGCAGGTCCACCGCCGCCCGGCCCATCGCCTCGATCGGCTGCCGGACCGTGGTCAGCGGCGGCTCCGTGCAGTTCATCAGGGAGGAGTCGTCGTAACCGATCACCGAGACGTCCTCGGGCACCGACAGCCGGCGCCGGCGGGCGGCCCTGATGGTGCCCAGCGCCAGCAGGTCGGACGCGCAGATGAAGGCGGTGATGCCGCGGGAGAGCAGCCTGCTCGCGGCGGCCTGCCCGCCCTCCAGGGTGAACAGCGCGTGCTCGACGGTGACCGAGGGGTCGACCCGGCGGGCGGCGGCGAGTTTGCGCCGGGAGGGCACGTGGTCGGGCGGGCCGAGTACCAGCGCGATCCGCTGGTGGCCCAGCGAGATGAGGTGGTTCATCGCCTGCTCGACCGCCACCCCGTCGTCGCACGAGACCCGGGGGAAGTCGAGATGGTCGATGGCCGCGTTCATCAGCACGGTCGGCAGGTTGCGCTCGGCCAGCCGGGCGTAGTGGTCGTGCGGGGACTCGGCCTGGGCGTAGAGCCCGCCGAAGAAGACCACGCCGGACACGTGCTGCTGGAGCAGCAGTTCGACGTAGTCGGCCTCCGAGACGCCGCCGGCGGTCTGCGTGCACAGCACGGGGGTGAACCCCTGCTGGGCCAGCGCGCCGCCGACGACCTCCGCGAAGGCGGGGAAGATCGGGTTCTGCAACTCGGGCATGACCATGCCGACCAGCCGGGCGCGTTCCCCGCGCAGCTGGGTGGGCCGTTCGTAACCGAGCACGTCAAGGGCGGTGAGGACCGCAGCCCGGGTCGCATCGGAGACGCCCGGCTTTCCGTTCAGCACGCGGCTGACGGTGGCCTCACTCACCCCGACCTTCTTTGCCACCTCGGCAAGTCGTCGTGTCATGGCGTCGATTCTAGTACAGGTGTCGCAAGTTTCTTGCGGCCTATTTGCGGAATCTCTGCAAGCCATCCAATTTTTGCGAAATCCGATCGACATCTTGCTGTGCCGTGTTCGTCATCCCTAGGGTGTGCGTCACACCAGCGACTCCCGTCAGAAGGGAACCCCCCACCCCATGGACACCAGACGTCGCTCCTCGCTCGTCCTGGCCTCGGCCACCGCGGCAGCCGTGGCCGCAGGCGGCCTGATCGCCCTCACGCTCACCGCGCAGAGCGCCGACGCCGCCAACTCCGCGGCCGTGGACGGCGCCAGGGCACCGGCGGTCTCACCCTTCGACGTCAGCGGCGGCGCGTCCGTGCCGTTCACGGAGTACGAGGCCGAAGCGGCAAACACCACCGGGCAGAAGATCGGCCCCGACTACACCCAGGGCACCGTCGCCTCCGAGGCGTCGGGCCGCCAGGCGGTCACCCTCGACCAGGGCCAGTACGTCGAGTTCACCCTCACCCAGGCGGCGAACGCCGTCGACGTCGCCTACAACCTGCCGCAGGGCGCCTCGGGCACGATGTCGGTCTACGTCAACGGGACCAAGCTCGACCAGAAGCTCGCGGTCACCTCGCAGTACAGCTACGTCAGCACCGGCAACATCGTCGGGTCCAGGACGCACCACCTCTTCGACGACTCCCGTATACGACTCGGGCAGAACCTCGCGGCCGGCGCCAAGGTCAAGCTCCAGCTCGACTCCGGTGACACCGGTACCGCGACCGTCGACGTGACCGACTTCGAGCAGGTCGCGGCGGCCGCCGCGCAGCCCGCCAACTCCGTGTCGGTGGTCGACGACGGCGCCGACCCGTCCGGCGCCGGCGACTCCACCCAGGCGTTCCGGCAGGCCATCAGCGACGCCAAGGCGCAGGGCAAGGAGGTGTGGATACCGTCCGGCGACTTCAAGATCACCTCGCAACTTCCGGTGGACGACGTCACGTTGCGCGGCGCAGGCAACTGGTGGTCGGTGGTCCACAGTTCGCACTTCATCGACCAGACGAGCGCGACCGGCAACACGAAGCTGTACGACTTCGCGGTCTTCGGCGACGTCAGCGTCCGCAACGACAACTCGCCCGACAACTTCGTCACCGGCAGCCTCGGCCCGAACTCCGTCGTCTCCGGGATGTGGATCCAGCGCGAGAAGTGCGGGCTGTGGCTGACGGGTGACAACACCGACCTGACGGTGGAGAACAACCGGATCATCGGCACCACCGCCGACGGCCTCAACCTCGACGGCAGCGCCCAGGGCGTCACCGTCAGGAACAACTTCCTGCGCAACCAGGGCGACGACTCGCTCGCCATGTGGTCGCTGGGCTCGCCGGACACCGGCAACACCTTCACCGGCAACACCATCGTCCAGCCGAACCTCGCCAACGGCATCGCGATCTACGGCGGTTCGAACAACACCGCCTCGAACAACGTGATCGCCGACACCAACGCGCTCGGCAGCGGGCTGGCCGTCTCCAACCAGGCGTTCCTGCAGCCGTTCAACCCGCTCTCCGGGAAGGTCACGGTCTCCGGGAACACCCTCATCCGCACCGGTGCGATGAACCCGAACTGGAGCCACCCGATGGGGGCGTTGCGGGTCGACTCCTACGACTCGGCGATCACCACGGTGGACGTCCGGATCAGCGACACCACCTTCGTCGACAGCCCCTACAGCGACTTCGAGTTCGTCTCGGGCGGCGGCCACGGCTACGACGTCAGCGGGGTGACGGTCAGCGGCGCCACCGCGACGGGGACCGGCACCGTGGTGGTGCAGGCGGAGACGCCCGGTTCGGCGACCTTCTCCGATGTCACGGCCACCGGGACCGGCGCGACCGGCGTCTACGACTGCTCGTACCCGGCCGGCACCGCGCCCTTCACCATCAACCAGGGCAGCGGCAACAGCGGGTGGACCGGCACCTGGCCGGACTGCTCCACCTGGCCGCAGCCCGGCGGCGGTGACGGCAGCGGCGGGACCACCACCGGTGGCAGCACCGGGGGCACCACCCCGCCGGCCGACGGCAACCTCGCGAAGGGCCGTCCGGCCACCGACACCGGTCACGCCGACGTCTACACGGCGTCCAACGCGGTCGACGGCGACGCGAACTCCTACTGGGAGAGCACGGACAACGCGTTCCCGCAGTCCCTCACGGTGGACCTGGGCTCGGCGCAGGGCGTGGGGCGTCTCGTGCTGAAGCTGCCGCCGGCCTCGGCGTGGGCGACCCGCACCGAGACCCTCTCCGTCCTCGGCTCCACCGACGGGTCCACCTTCACCACCCTCAAGGCATCCGCCGGCTACACCTTCGATCCGGCCTCCGGCAACACCGCCACGGTGTCACTGAGTTCGGCCTCCACCCGCTACCTGCGGCTCACCTTCACCGCCAACACCGGCTGGCCCGCGGGCCAGCTCTCCGAACTGGAGGCGTACGCCTCCTAGTTCATCGCGCATCCGGCACGCACGGGCGCCCCTGTCCCGGGGAAGGGACAGGGGCGCCCGTGCGCTCCCGCGGACGGGTCGGCGGTCACGCCTTGCGCGCCACCCCGCCGTAGAAACCGGCCTGGGCGTCGGTGAGGTCGGCCAGCGGCTGGTCCGCGTCGGGGCGCCAGCGGTGCGTGACCGCCAGCCCCGGGTCGAGCATGTCCAACCCCTCGAAGAAGCGGGCGATGTCAGTCCCGGTGCGCAGCTGGATCGGAATGCGCGCCCGCACGTAGACGTCCTGGGTGCAGGCCATGGCCTCCGGGTCGAAGTCCACGGTGCCGTGGCTGAGGGTGAGGAAGCTGCCGGACGGCAGCGCGCCGACCAGCTCCCGCACGATCTCGTACGCGCCGTGCTCGTCCGGCACGAAGTGCATCAGGGCGCACAGGCTCAGTGCGATCGGCCGGTCGAAGTCGAGCGTGGACCGGACCTCCTCCGACCCCAGGATGGCGGCCGGTTCCCGCACGTCCGCCTGCACGTAGGCGACCCGGCCCTCCGGGGTGCCCTGCAGCAGCGCCCGCGCGTGCGCCAGCACGATCGGGTCGTTGTCGGCGTAGACCACCCGGCATTCCGGGGCCTCCGCCTGCGCGACCTGGTGCAGGTTCGGCTGGGTCGGCACGCCGGTGCCTATGTCGAGGAACTGGCGCACCCCGTGGTCGCGGGCCAGCGTGCGCACGCTCCGGTGCATGAACTGCCGGTTGGCGTGCGCGAAGTTGCGGGCGTCCGGGGTGTAGTCGAGCACCTGCTCGGCCGCCTCGGCGTCCACGGTGTAGTGGTCCTTGCCGCCGAGGTAGTAGTCGTACATGCGGGCGGGGTGGGGTTTGCTGGTGTCGATGCGTGCGGGCTCAGGAGCCGAGTCGGCCAACAACGTTTTCTCCTTGCAACGTATGACGGGCCTTCGCCCCGTACCCGCGGCGGTTCCTCGCGACAAGGGGGACGTCGCGATGTTCCGCAGGACGACTTCGTAGGCACGGTGGTTCCGTTCGTGCGGACAGTGCCGGCCGGGCGTGATCCACCGGCAAGGTACGCAGGAAGGCCACGGTGCCGGCGGGCGTGAGAGCACTGTCCCTGTGCAGATCGTAGGCCAGCCGCAACGGTTCGACGTCCTCGGGTTCCTCCACGAGGCGTGCTCAACTGCTGTGCGTGCGGGCCGGGTTGGGGCCCCCGCCGACGCGAAGGAGTCCGAGCACGCACCGCACGCAGGATCGCGCTGCCACGCTAGCCCGCGGTGGAGCCGTCCTCCCCGAACTCGCGGAGGTGAAGGGCGCGTAAGGCAATCTCCGTGGCGAAACGGTCATCCGGGCAGGCCAGTTGATCGCCGAAGGCACGGTCCAGGATGCGCAGGCGATACCGCACGGTCTGCGGGTGGACGCCCAACTGCTCGGCGACCTGGGCCGCGGTGCCCCGCGTGGTCAGCCAGATCCGTAACGTGTCGATCAGCCGGGTGCGTTGCGCCGCGGTCAACCCGACGAGCGGCCCCAGGTACTTCTTCGCCATCTGGTCGACCAGAGCGGGATCACCCATCAGCCACAGCGGCAGCAGATGATCCTCGCTCGACGTCAGCAACTCCTCCTCGCCGGTGCCGACCACGCCCGAGCCGGCCAGCGCCAGCGTGTGCCGGGCCCAGCGCAGCGAGTCCGCCGCCTCACCGAGCCCGGTGGTCAGCCCGACCGCGGCACGGCAGCCGCCCAGCGCGGCGGCCAGCGACGCCCGCCGCTCCCGCGTGAACGGCCCCGGTATCAGCAGGTGCGGCTCGGGATCGGCGAAGTCCTGGAGGATGTCGCGGTCCAGCGCCGCACGGGCCGGCCGGGTGCCGGGGGCGACCGCGACCATCGTGACCTCCTCCGGCAGCGGCCACGCCGAGTGCTCGGCGAGTTCGGCCAGCGCGCTGCGGGCCACCGCGGTGCCGCCGAGGATCCTGCGCAGCAGCCGCCGGCGCCGGTTGTCCGGCTCCTCGCCCAGCTCGGCGAGCGCCTGCACGTATCCCTCGCGGGACAGCTCGGCCAGATCGCCCATGTACGCGAACAGCGCGTCGGCGAAGGTCAGCATGAAGGACGCCGACAGGTTGTAGCGGCGCCCGACCGTCCGGACCCGGCGCAGCGCCACCTGGCAGCCGATCCGGTACGCGGCCTGGAGGTTGTCCAGGCTGCGGCCCTCGTACGCCTCGAAGCGGCCGAAGCGGCGGCACAGGTCGTCGCGCAGCGAGGTGGTGGCGGTGGGTGCGGCCACCCGGTCCACGAAAGTGGCGATGCTCTGCTCGATTCCGATTTTGATCACCCGGCTGTTGGGCCCCTCCAGCAGGTGCCCGTATTCGGGGATCGCGGTGACGATTTCAGCCGCCATCTCTTTTAATAAGCTGGGCAGTTCCGGGCGCATGATGGCGGCGAACTCCCGCGGGATCGAACCCGATGACTCCACTTGCTCCGGGGTCTGTCGCATTACGGTCATGCCTGTCCCCCTCCCGTCCGCCCCATCGCGCCGGTGATCCTGCTGCAACATAGACCAAACGCCTACGGAGCGCAGCCCCGTGGACACGGAAACGTTGTCGCCCCCGGTAGTGCCGGGCCGTTGCGGCCCCGGTCGCGGCGACCGTACCGCGTGGTGGGAGAAGCGGGGGCGCCGATCTGCAAGTGCTCACTCTTTTACAAAGAGCCGTCCTGCAGTGTTGCCCCGGTGACAGAAAATACCGGTCGGTAAGGTCTGGTGGAGATTCTTCCGCCGGATTGTTGCGCCCTTCGGTTACCCGTGCGTAACGTCCTGCCCCGCAAGGGCAACCGACCCGAATCGGTACCCACGTTCCAGGTAGTGAGTCGCAACCGAATTGCCGCCCGAGCAGCGCGGACATCGGTTTTATCAGGCACGTCAACTCCCAGGAAGGAACAGCCCGTGCGCAAGATCCCTCTCCTCGCCAAGGGCGGTGTCGTCACCGGCGCCGCGATCGCCGCGGCCCTCACCCTCGCCATCAGCCCGGCCTCCGCGGCCCCGACGTTCACCGTGTCCGGCAGCACCGGGAGCGGGGGCGCGTTCACCGCCTCCGCCTCGAAGCCGACCCTCAAGGACACGACGACCGGCACCACGCTCACCTGTGCGTCGTCGGCTGCCACGGGCACCGCGCCGAACGCCACCAGCGTCTCCGGCACCGGCATCGCGAAGATCAACACGACCACCTTCGCGACCTGCACGGGCCCCGCCGGCATCACGTTCACCGTCACCGCGCTGAGCCAGCCGTGGCTGCTCAACGCGGTGTCGTACGCCAGCGGCGTCACCACCGGCACCCTCACCGGCGTGCGCGCGTCCATCTCGGGTCTGTGCAACGCGACCTTCGCGGACTCCTCGGGCGTCAACAACGGCGCGACGCTGAACGGCAGCTACAACAACTCGACCCACACGCTGAGCATCAGCGGCGGGACCCTCAAGGCGTACAGCGTCTCGGGTCTGTGCCTCGGCCTCATCAACAACGGCGACGCGGCCAACTTCACCGCCGCCTACGTGGTGACGCCGTCGACGCTCAGCATCACCTCGCCGTGACCCTCGGCTGACACCGCACCAGCGCACCAGCAGGGACCCCGGCCCGTGGTCTGAGGCCGGGGTCCCTGTCCCAGGGAGGGGGCCTGCCGCGTTCGGCTACGCCAACGCCCCCCACCAACTCAGGTCGCACGAGGGCAATCTGACGGCGTACGACGTCTCCGGTCCGATCCTCGGGTTCCTCGACAGCGGCGACCCGGTCGGCTTCGACGCCACCCTGGCGGTCACCCCGATGCGGACGATCCGCCCGGGGCCGGCAGCGCGGCGACCCTCCGGGCGAGCTTCCGCAACGGCGACCACACGCTGACCGTCACCGGCGGGAGCGCGGTGTTGTCCGACGTCTCCAGACTCTGCCTGGGGCTGTGGAACTCCGGTGACTCCGATGCGTTCGACGCCGTCCTCACGTGTCCCGGTCCGACGATCACCGCGGGATGAGCCCGAAGGCGGGACCTGAGCGGCCGTCAGGACTCACTGGAGGACAAAATTCCGGTTCCCCGTTGTCATCGGGTGACAAGAAATTCCGGTCCGGGAAAGCCGTGCAATCTTCGGCTGTTCGATCACTTGTCCGTCCTTATTACCCGCACGTAATGTCCTGCCGCCGAGCCTGTTGTGAGGAGTTCGTAGATGTGGGGTGGCGTGAGAACACGTCGATCGGCGCGGCTGTCCGCCATCGCTGCCGTCGCGCTCCTCGGGGGGTTCCTGCTGCCCGGCTCGTCCTCCTCCGCGACCGGTGACCAGCCGGCCGGGCCGGCCGCCTACACCTGCGGCTTCGCCAACCAGGCCCAGGACGTCACGGTCCGCTTCGAGCAGGCCTATCCGGACAGCGGGAAGGTCGGCGCGAACATCCAGCCCGGCGAGCTGACCGCCGTCGTGACCCTCGCGCGGGCCGACGCGGACGCGCTGCTGCCCGCCGCCACCGCCGAGGTCGGCGCGACCGGCAGCCTCACCACGGAGGTGTCCCGGTCGGGCCAGTCGGTCCAGGCGCACTGGCCGGACCTGAAGGCGCCCGCGGTGGCCGCGGACGGCAGCGGCGACCTGGTGCTCACCCTCACCGGCAGCGTCCCCGGCCTGTCCGTCACGGCGCCCGGGACCATCGGATTCACCGCGCACGACCTGAAGTTGACCCTCGACGCGACCCCCGCCACCAGCACGAGCCCGCCCAGCACGCCCAGTTCACCGGGCGCCTCGGACACCGGCGCGGGCGACGAAGGATCGGCCGCGGGTGCCTCGACGGCCGCGTCCCCCTCGGCCACGGACACCCCGGCCGCCCCCACGGCTCTCGGCGCGACCTGCTCGCCCAAGGCCGAGGGCGGTGTGGAACTCGGCAGCGTGCCGGTGACCGGCGCCGGTTCCGGCGGCTCGGGCGGCTCCGGCGCGGGTGCCTCGACGCCGCCCGGCGGCGGGACATCCGCCGCCCCCGGCACCTCGGCCGCGCCCACCGGTTCGGCCTCCGACGGCCAGGCCTCCGGCACCGGCAAGGGCTCCACCATCCGCCTGCAGGCCGCGAAGCCGCCGCAGGCGACCGCCGACGACTGCACCGACGACGACATGCCCGACGGGGAACTCGACCCGGCGGTGATGGCGGAGGTCGCCAAGGGCCGCCCCGCCTCGGTCACCACCATCCCGTTCCCGCTCATGCCGCAATGCGCCTACGTCACCGGGTTGTCCAACGTCACGAAACTCGGCGAGGCCGCGCCGATCAATCCGGAGAACGCGAAGGCCGCGCTCGCCTACGTGAAGATCATCCAGTACGTCGTGAACTTCGACGACTCCACCAAAATCTATTTCGAGGCCGACGAGATCGCCCGGCTCGCCATTCCGCCGAGCACCTCGAATTTCCTCACCTTCGGTTTCGTGCCGACCACCGCCACGATGACACTCGTGCCGCGCGGGGTCATGACCGTGGTCACCACCGGCGACGCCGACTCCGCCCAGGACCCGCCGCAGCTGCTGAAGACCACGATGAACGGCGAGATGGACCTGTCCCTGTCGAACGTGAAGGTCAACGGCGTCCCGCTGGACGTGGGCAGCTCCTGCCGCGCCTCGGCCCCGCTGAAGATCTCGCTCACCGGCGTGGACCGCAGGTACATCGACCCGAGCCCCGAGGCGCTCGCCTCCGCGTACGACGTCGCGACCGGCGGGCCGCTGTCGCAGGACGACCTGTACATCCCCTCGTTCACCGGCTGCGGCAGCCACGGGGAGGACCTGGACCCGCTGCTGACCGCGTCGATCTCCGGGCACGGCAACTCGCTCAACCTCATGCAGGGGTTGCTGTGCTCGCCCATGTCCGATCCGACGACGTGCGAGCCCACCATCCAGTTCCCGACCCCACCGCACCGGTGAGCCCCGCCACCGCGGGCCGCGCCCGCCGCCGTACCGCCTGTCCAACCGCTGTCGCCCTCCGGGAGGTGCAATGGGAATCGAAGTGATCGTCGAGGGTCTGACGAAGTCCTTTGGCAATCAGACCGTCTGGCAGAACGTGACGCTCACTCTGCCGCCCGGCGAGGTCAGCGTGATGCTCGGCCCCTCGGGAACCGGCAAGACCGTGTTCCTGAAATCCCTCATCGGACTGCTCAAGCCCGAGGAGGGCCGGGTGATGGTCGACGGCGTCGACATGGTCGGCGGCCGGGAGCGGGACATCTACGAGACCCGCAAGCTGTTCGGCCTGATGTTCCAGGACGGCGCGCTGTTCGGGTCGATGAACCTCTTCGACAACATCGCCTTCCCGCTGCGGGAGCACACCCGCAAGAAGGAGTCCGAGATCCGCCGGATCGTCATGGAGCGGATGGAGATGGTCGGCCTGCTCGGCGCCCAGGGCAAGCTGCCCGGGGAGATCTCCGGCGGCATGCGCAAACGCGCCGGCCTGGCCCGGGCGCTGGTGCTCGACCCGCAGATCATCCTGTGCGACGAGCCCGACTCCGGCCTCGACCCGGTGCGCACCTCCTACATCTCCCAGCAGCTGATCGACCTCAACGCGCAGATCGACGCCACGATGCTGATCGTCACCCACAACCTCGACATCGCCGCGACGGTGCCGGACAACATGGGGATGCTCTTCCGCCGCGAGCTGGTCGCCTTCGGCCCGCGCGAGGTCCTGCTCACCAGCGACGAGCCGGTGGTGCGGCAGTTCCTCGGCGGGCGCAAGGAGGGCCCGATCGGGATGGCCGAGGAGAAGGACGAGGCGACCCTGGCCGCCGAGCAGTTCATCGCCCTGGACGACACCCCGCCCCGGATCGTCCCGCAGTTGCAGCCCAGCCCCGGCCTGCCGCCCCGCCAGGCCGTGCAGCGCCGCCGGGCCCGGGTGCTGGCCATGTGGGACCAGCTGCCGGTCGCCGCGCGCACCGCGATCAAGGCCGGGCTCGCCCCCGTCCAGGAGGAGCACGCATGAGCGCGCCCCGCGCGGAGGTGGGCGCATGACCGCCCCGCCCGTACCGGAGTCCGCCCCGGAGGCGGCCGCGCCCGCGCCGGGCGGCGCCGCGCGACGCCGCGGCATCCCCGGCACCGGGGCACTGCGCGAGACCGGGCAGCTGATGACGCTGGCCGCGACCACCGTCAGGGACACCTTCCGGCGGCCGTTCCAGGTCCGCGAACTCATCGAGCAGTTCTGGTTCGTGGCCAGCGTGACGATCCTGCCCGCCGCGCTGGTGTCGATCCCGTTCGGCGCGGTGATCGCGCTCCAGGTCGGCTCGCTCGCCCAGCAGCTCGGCGCGCAGTCCTTCACCGGCGGCGCGAGCGTCCTCGCGGTGATCCAGCAGGCCAGCCCGCTGATCGTGGCGCTGCTGATCGCGGGCGCCGGCGGCAGCGCGATCTGCGCGGACCTCGGCTCGCGGAAGATCCGCGAGGAGCTGGACGCGATGGAGGTGATGGGCGTCTCCCCGGTGCAGCGGCTGGTCGTGCCGCGGGTGCTGGCCACCATGCTCGTCGCGGTGCTGCTCAACGGCCTGGTCTCGGTGGTCGGCACCGCGGGCGGCTACTTCTTCAACGTGATCGTGCAGCACGGCACCCCGGGCGCGTACCTGTCCAGCTTCTCCGCGCTCGCCCAGCTCCCCGACCTGTACATCAGCGAGATCAAGGCACTGATCTTCGGCTTCATCGCCGGCATCGTCGCCGCCTACCGCGGCCTGCGACCCAAGGGCGGCCCGAAGGGCGTCGGCGACGCCGTCAACCAGTCCGTGGTCATCACCTTCCTGCTGCTGTTCGTGGTCAACGTGGTGCTCACCGCGATCTACCTCCAGCTCGTGCCGCAGAAGGGAGCCTGAGCGATGGCCCTGCTGGACAAGGACGCCCCGCGGCCCGAACCGCCCGACCCGCCCGCGTCACCGCGGCGGCTGCCGCGGCCGCACGCCGACCGCTGGCTGCACTGGCTCGACGAGACCGGCGACCATCTGCTGTTCCACATCAAGGCCGTGCTGTGGGTGCCGCGCACGCTGCGCCGCTACCTCAGGGAGGTGCAGCGGCTGCTGGCCGAGGTCGCCTTCGGCAGCGGCGGGCTGAGCGTCATCGGCGGCACCGTCGGCGTGATGATCGGCATGACGCTGGCCACCGGCACCGTCGTCGGCCTGCAGGGCTACGCGGCGATGAACGAGCTGGGCACCACCGCCTTCACCGGCTTCATCTCGGCGTACTTCAACACCCGCGAGATCGCCCCGCTGGTCGCCGGGCTCGCCCTGTCGGCGACCGTCGGGGCCGGATTCACCGCCCAGCTGGGCGCGATGCGGATCAACGAGGAGGTCGACGCGCTGGAGGGCATGGGAGTGCGCTCGCTGCCCTACCTCGTCACCACCCGGATCATCGCCGGCGTCGTCGCGATCATCCCGCTGTACGGCGTCGGCCTGCTCAGCAGCTACGCGGCCTCCCGGCTGGTGACGGTCTGGTTCAACGGCCAGTCCGCCGGCACCTACGACCACTACTTCAACCTGTTCCTCGCACCGGAGGACGTCCTGCTGTCCACCCTGAAGGTGCTGATCTTCAGCGTCGTGGTGATCCTCGCGCACTGCTACTACGGCTACACCGCCAAGGGCGGCCCGGCCGGCGTCGGCATCGCGGTCGGGCGCTCGGTCCGCAACGCGATCGTGATCATCTCGCTCACCGACTTCTTCCTGTCGCTGGCGCTGTGGGGCGCCACCACCACGGTGCGGGTGACCGGATGACCGCCACCGACACCCGCACCCCCGCCCCGCCGCCGGCCGCGCCCCCACCGCGCGCCCGGACCGGCCGGTCCGGCGCCGCCCGCCGCAGGACCGCGGGCATCATCTTCCTGCTGGTGCCCGCGCTGCTGGCCTGGCTCGCGGTCGCCGTGTACGACAAGTCGTTCAGCAACGACGCCACCGTCACCGTGGCCACCGGCAGCGTCGGCAACGAGATGAACCAGGGCGCCGACGTGAAGATGCGCGGCGTCGTGGTCGGCCGGGTCACCGCCGTCCACGCCAACGGCAGCGGCGCGCGGCTGACCCTGGCGATCGACCCGGACGAGCTGCACCGGATCCCGGCCGGCGTCACCGCGCAGATGCTGCCCACCACGCTGTTCGGCCAGCGGTTCGTCGCGCTCGTCCCGCCGTCCGGCAGCACCGCCGGCGGCCCGACCCTCACCGCGCACAGCACCATCCCGCAGGACCGCTCCGCCGACGCCGTCGAGCTCGAACAGGTCCTGGACAACGTGCTGCCGCTGCTGACCGCGGTCCAGCCGCAGAAGCTCGCCGCCACCCTCGACGCGGTCGCCACCGCCCTCGACGGCCGCGGCCAGGAACTCGGCACCACCCTGGTCCAGCTCGACCACTACCTCACCGGGCTCAACCCCCAACTTCCGCTGCTCACCGACGACATCAAGCAACTCGTGACGGTCAGCAACACCTACAACGCGGCCGCGCCCGACATCGTCGACGCCCTCACCGACTTCACCAGGACCAGCGGCACCATCGCCGAGCAGCAGGCCAACCTCAGCACGCTCTACGGCTCGACGACCTCCACCGCGCAGGACATCACCACCTACCTGCGGCAGAACAAGGACAACCTGATCCACCTCGCCGCCGACAGCCGCGGCACCCTGCAACTGCTCGCCGAGTACGCCCCGTCCTTCCCGTGCACGCTGCGCACCCTGGCGGACTTCGTGCCGACCATGGACAGGGTGCTCGGCAAGGGCACCGGCGAGCCCGGCCTGCACGTCGACGTCACCTCGGTCGCCAGCCGCGGCAAGTACGTGGCGGGCAAGGACACCCCGACGTACGACGCGAGCGGCGGTCCGCAGTGCTACCCGGTGCCGTACACCGGGCGCGGCACCACCCCGATCGCCAACTCCCCGCAGGAGAACGAGCTGGTCAACGAACTGCTGGCGCCCAGCATGAAGACCTCGCCGTCGAACCTGCCCGACTGGAGCAGCCTGCTGACCGGGCCCGTCTACCGCGGGGCGGAGGTGACCGTCAAGTGAAGCGCCGCAGCCTGGCCGGACCTCTCGTCAAGTCGCTGATCTTCATCCTGGTCACCGCGTTCGCCACCACCGTGCTCGCCGTCAGCATCGCCGGCGCCGGCGTCGGCACCACCTCGGGCTACCACGCCGAGTTCACCGACACCACCGGGCTCAACAAGGGCGACTCGGTCCGGATCGCCGGCGTCAAGGTCGGCCAGGTCGACTCGATCAAGGTGGTCAGGCACCGCGTGGCCAGCGTGCGCTTCTCCGTGCAGAAGGGCCGCGCGCTGCCCGGCTCGGCCACCGCGACCATCAAGTACCTCAACCTGGTCGGCCAGCGCTACATCGACCTGGAGCAGGGCAGCGGCCCGGTCGGCAGCCGGCTGCGCCCCGGTGCCACCATCCCGCTCAGCCGCACCACCCCCGCGCTCGACCTCACCCAGCTCTTCAACGGCTTCCAGCCGCTGTTCGAGGGCCTGTCCCCGAAGGACGTCAACCAGCTGTCCGGGGAGATCGTGCAGGTCCTCCAGGGCGAGGGCGGCACCGTCGACAGCCTGGTCACCAACATCGGCTCGCTCACCACCACGCTGGCCGCGAAGGACCAGGTGATCGGCGAGGTGATCGACAACCTCAACAAGGTACTGACCACCGTCAACACCCGCGAGACCGGCTTCAACGACCTGGTCACCTCGCTCCAGCAGCTCGTCACCGGCTTCTCCGCCGACCGCGAGCCGATCGGCCAGTCCATCACCGCCATCTCCCAACTCACCACCAGCACCGCCGGTCTGCTCCAGGACGGCCGCCAGCCGCTGAAGAACTCCATCGCCCAGCTCGGCCGGGTCTCCACCAACCTGGGCGACAACACCCCGCAGTTGCAGAAGTTCCTCACCACCACCCCGGAGAAGTTCCAGACCCTCGGCCGACTCGCCTCCTACGGCTCCTGGCTCAACCTCTACCTGTGCCAGGCCACGGTGCACGGCGTGACCACCTCCGACGGCAGCGCACCGCCCACCGGGATAGGGATCACCGAATCGAGGTGCGGGTCATGAGGCTGAGACGGCCCACGTTCCGGCTGCGCAGGCTCGCCGACCGCGGCCGCCCGCTGTTCCGGCCGCTGCGCGAGCGCAACCAGGTCGCGGTGGGCGTGGTCGGCCTGATGGTGCTCGTCCTGCTCAGCCTGGTCGCGTACAACGCGGACGCGCTGCCGCTGATCGGCGGCGGCACCACGTACTCCGCCGACTTCACCGAGGCGGCCGGGCTGAAGAACGGCAACGAGGTGCGGGTGGCCGGCGTGAAGGTCGGCAAGGTCACCCACGTGGGGCTGGACGGCGACCAGGTGAAGGTGACCTTCCGGGTCCGGCACACCTGGATCGGCAACGCCAGCACCGCCGCCATCGGCATCAAGACGCTGCTCGGCGAGAAGTACCTCGCGCTGGACCCGCTCGGCGACCGGACGCAGGACCCCGGCGCGACCATCCCGAAGTCCCGCACCACCTCCCCGTACGACGTCACGCAGGCGTTCAACGGCCTCGGGCAGACCTTCGGCGCGATCGACACCGACCAGCTCGCGGCGAGCTTCCAGGCGATCTCCGACACCTTCAAGGACACCCCGGCCTCCGTACGCAGCGCTGCCACCGGCCTGTCCTCGCTGTCCAGGACCATCTCCAGCCGTGACGCGCAGCTCGCCTCGCTGCTGAGCGGCAGCAAGCAGCTCACCAAGACCCTCTCCGACCAGAACGGCCGCTTCCAGCAGCTGATCTCCGACGGCAACCTGCTGCTCGGGGAGGTCGAGAAACGGCGGACCGCCATCCACTCCCTGCTCACCGGCACCGAGAGCCTGGGCACCCAGCTCAACGGCCTGGTCTCCGACAACGACAAGCAGCTCGGCCCGACCCTGGACGCGCTGGACCGGGTCACGAACCTGCTGCTCGCCAACCAGAGCAGCCTCGACAAGGTGCTCGCGCTGGCCGGCCCCTACTACCAGGTGATCGGCAACACCCTCGGCAACGGCCGCTGGTTCGACAGCTACCTGTGCGGGCTGGTGCCCGCGAACTACCTGCCCAGCGGCAGCCTGCCGAGCACCGGGTGCATGCCGCCCAAGGCGACCGGAGGAGCGTCGTGACCGCCTCCCCGCGGCGACCGCGCCGCAACCGGCTCACCCTGCCCCCTCTCCCGCGTGAGGACGGTGCATCCGTTGCGACCGGCGCGCACCGGGCGGGCCGGCTGGGCCGGGCGCTGCGCCCGCGCCGGGTGCCGCTGCTGTCGCGGGTGCCGCGCCGGGTGCTGTCCGTCGTGGTGGTGCTCGCGATCGTGGCGGCCGGGCTGGTCGCCGCCGGCTTCGCCGCGTTCGGCGGGCCCTCCGGCCGGCACGTCACCGCGTACTTCGACCGGACGGTGGGCGTGTACGCCGGGTCCGACCTGCGCATCCTCGGGGTGAAGGTCGGCACGGTGGAGTCGGTGACGCCGCAGGGCAAGCAGGTCAAGGTGGGGCTGCGGCTGGACCACGGCATCAAGGTGCCCGCCAAGGCCGGCGCCGTGGTGGTCGCGCCCAGCGTGGTCGCCGACCGCTACATCCAGCTCACCCCCGCCTACACCGGCGGCGCCCAACTGCCCGACCACGGCGTCATCCCGGCCGCCCGGACCGCGACCCCGGTCGAGATCGACCAGCTCTACGACTCCGTCACCCAGCTCAGCAAGGCGCTCGGCCCGAACGGCGCCAACACCACCGGGGCGCTGTCGAACCTGCTCGACACCGGAGCGCAGAACCTCAAGGGCAACGGCAAGGACATCGGCCAGAGCATCGACCAGCTCGGCCAGGCCACCAAGACCCTCAACGGCCACAGCGACGACCTGTTCGCCACCCTGTCCTACCTCCAGTCCTTCACCACCCTGCTCAAGAACAACGACGGCAAGGTGAAGGCCGCCACCGACCAGCTCTCCACCGTCAGCGGGTTCCTCGCCGCCGACAAGGAGGACCTCGGCGGCGCGCTCCAGCAACTGTCCACCGCGCTCGGCTCGGTGAAGACGTTCATCCAGGACAACCGGGCCCGGCTCAAGACCAGCATCACCAAGCTCACCCCGATCACCCAGAGCCTCGTCGACCAGCGCGCGTCCCTCGCCGAACTCCTCGACGACGCCCCGCTCGCCGCCGACAACATCCTCAACGCCTACAACCCGAAGTCGCAGACCCTCGACGGCCGTACCGACATCAACGAGCTGAGCATGGGCGGCGGCGTCGACCCGGCGTCCACGGCCGCCACCACCCGGTCGACGGCGGGCGGCACGAACGTCCCGTCGGCGGACGGCAGTTCGGCCCCGCCGCTGCCGCTGCCACCGGTCGGCACGGTCTACGGAGGCAGCGGCACCACCGGGACCAGTGGCACCAGCGCGACCAGCGGCAAGGGGGCGGCCAAGTGAACGCTCGCCACACCCGGCGGCTCGCGGCCGCGGCCGTCCTGACCGCCGCCGCGCTGACCCTCACCGGCTGCTCCTTCACCAACGTGCAGGACATGCCGCTGCCCGGCGGGGCGAACCTCGGCGGCCACCCCTACACCGTCAAGGCGCAGTTCGCCGACGTCCTCGACCTGGTGCCGCAGGCGTCCGTCCGGGTCAACGACGTCGCCGTCGGCCGCGTCACCAAGATCGCCCTCGCCCGCAGCGGCTGGTCGGCGGTGGTCACCATGAAGCTCAACGGCAACGTGAAGCTCCCCGCGAACGCCTACGCGCACCTGGAGCAGTCCAGCCTGCTCGGCGAGAAGTACATCCAGCTCGCCGACCCGCCGAGCACCGAACCCGCCACCGGACGGCTGGCCGGCGGCGACACCATCCCCGCCTCCCACACCAACCGCAACCCCGAGGTCGAGGAGGTCTTCGGGGCGCTGTCCCTGGTGCTCAACGGCGGCGGCATCCAGCAGATCCACACCATCAGCACCCAGCTGAACAAGGCGCTCAGCGGCAACGAGCCCGCGGTCCGCGACATGCTCACGCAGGTCAACACCCTCGTCTCCGACCTGAACGACCACAAGCAGGACATCACCGACGCCCTCGACGGCGTCAACAAGCTCTCGGCGACCCTCGCCACCCGCGACCAGAAGATCGGCACGGTGCTCACCGGTCTCAGCCCCGGCCTGAAGGTGCTGGAGCAGCAGCGCGGCTCGCTGGTCACCATGCTCCGCTCCCTCGACACCCTCTCCGGCGTCGCGACCGACACCGTCAACCAGAGCAAGGACGACATCGTCGCCGACCTGAAGTCCCTCGCTCCCACGCTGCAGCGGCTCGCCGACGCCGGGGACGACCTGCCCGACTCCCTCCAGGTGCTGCTCACCTACCCGTTCACCGACGAGGTGCTCACCGGCGTGAAGGGCGACTACCTCAACGTGTACCTCGACCTCACCGCCGCCCCCGGCACCCAGGTCATTCCGGAACTCCTGTCCGGGGACAACAGCTACCCGCAGCCGACGAGTTCGCCCGAGGTGAAGTCCGGGAAGTCCCGGGCCGGCCTGCCGCTTCCGCTGCCCTCGGTCACCACGCCCTCGACGACCACCTCCTCCTCGGCCACGCCCTCGGCCACCACCACAGGGGGCCACTGATGCTGACCCGCGCCACCGTCGTCAAGAACCTCGCCTTCCTGGTCGTCGCGGTCCTCGTGCTCGGCTTCATCGGCGTCCGCTACGCCGACCTCGGCCGCTACGTGGGGCTGCGCGGCTACTACACCGTTGACGTCCAACTACCGGAGACCGGCGGCCTGTTCGAGCACGCCGACGTCACCTACCGGGGCGTCTCGGTCGGCCGGGTCGGCCCCATCCGGCTCACCGCCGACGGCGTCCAGGCGCAGCTGCGGATCAACAACTCCGCCCCCCGCATCCCCGACCACCTCACCGCGGTCGTCGCGAGCCTGTCCGCGGTCGGCGAGCAGTACATCGACCTCCAGCCCAGCACCTCCGACGGGCCCTACCTGCACGGCGGTTCGACCATCGTGCAGGCCAGCACGAAGGTGCCCGCACCCGTCACGAACCTGCTCACCAGCGTCAACGACCTCGCGCAGTCGGTGCCGTTGGACTCCCTGCGCACCGATGTGGACGAGCTGGGCAAGGCGTTCAGCGGCCAGGGCGACAACCTCCAGTCGCTGCTGGACACCAGCAGCGAGTTCCTCACCGCCGCGGACGCGAACCTCCCCGGCAACATCCAGCTCATCCAGGACGGGCAGACGGTGCTGCGCACCCAGGCGGGCGAGTCCGACGCCATCAAGAACTTCGCCACCAGCGCCCACCAGCTCGCCGCCCAGCTCGACGACTCCGACACCGACCTGCGCCGCCTGATCGCCGCCGCTCCCGGCGCCGCCACCCAGGTCAGCGCGCTGCTGCGGGACGTGGGCCCCAACCTCAGCGTGGTGCTGGCGAACCTGCTCACCACCTCCGACATCGCGGTCACCCGGCAGAGCGGCATCCAGGAGTTCCTGGTGAAGATGCCCGCGGTGGCCGCCGCGGGCTCCTCGGCGGTGAAGGACGGCAAGCTCAACTTCGGCCTGGCCGTCACCTTCTTCTCCCCGCTGCCCTGCACCTCCGGGTACGGCGGCACGACCTACCGCAACGGCCTCGACACCAGCCCGCCCACCACCGCGTTCAACACCGCGGCCCGCTGCACCTCGCCCGCCTCCTCCGGCATCGACGTACGCGGCTCCGCACACGCCCCCGGAAGCGGCGCGGTGCCGACGCCCGCGCAACCCGGTTCCGTCCTGCCGACGGACGCGCAGCCGCCCGCCGCGGCCACGCCGCCGGTCTCCACCGCCGGGCGTGCCGCCGGACCGGCCCTGCCCGGCGCCCTCGGCCTGCCCGCGCTGCCCGCCGCCGGACCCACCACCATGGCGGGCCTGCTCGGCCTGGAGGACCCACGATGAGCGGTACGACGGACATGACGACGAGCGCTTCCGCGGCCGGGCCGCCGGAGCCCGCGGCGGCCGGCACGGACGCGGCCGAGGGCCCCGACAAGGCGGCCATCACCGACCGCGCGCGCCCGCGCCGGGCCGCCGGCGTCCTCCGCGCGTTGCGGGTGCTGCGGGAGCGACGCGGCGCGCTCGCGTGGGCCGCGGTCCTGACCGCCGCCCTGCTGCTGTGCGGGCTGTCCGCGTGGTCCTACGCCGACACCCGCGGCGACGGCGCGCTGTCCTACGGCAAGGCCCGTGACGCGGCACTCGACGCCGGCACGCGGGGGGTGGCCCGGCTCAACACCGTGGACTCCGCACACGTCGACCGCGACCTGACCGCCTGGCTGGGCGTGACCACGGGCCCGCTGCACGCGCAGCTCACCCGTACCCACACGTCCGACACGGCGACGATGAAGGCGGCCGGCACGTCCACCCGCGGCACCGTCACCGACGCCGCCGTCACCGAGCTCGACACCCGCGCGGGCACCGCGAAGGTCATCGCCACCGTGCAGGTACGTCTCGCCCCCAGGTCCGGTACGGCGACCACCGACCGCAAGCGCTTCGAGGCCGACCTGTCCCGTACCGCCGGTACCTGGAGACTCACCGCCCTCACCGCGGTCCCGATCGGCGCGAGCTGAGGGGTGATGACATGACGACGACGGAGAAGGCCCAGGACGTGCCCTCGACGGCCGACGAGGTCGAGCCGGCCGAACAGGGCGAACAGGGCGAAGGGGCCGAAGGGGCGGAGCCCGCACGCGCGTTGGAAGCCGGCCGGTGGCGGCGGTGGCTGCGGCGCGTGCGGGCCGCCCGGCCGCGCGAGTGGCGGCGGATCGGCGGGATCGCGGCGGTGGCCGTGCTGGTCCTGGGCTCCGGCGGGCTGCTGTACGCCACCCAGGACCTCAAGGACCCGGCCGCCACCGGCAACCACGCGCTGACCGACAGCGCGGCCACCGATGCCGTGATCGGCGACGTGAGCAGCGGCCTGAGCCAGATCTTCGCGTACACGCCCGACGACACCGCCGCCACCGAGCAGGCCGCCCGCACCGTGCTCGCGGGCAAGGCGGCCACCCAGTACCAGGCGCTGTTCGCGCGGATCAAGCAGAACGTCGTCGCCCAGCAACTCACCCTCACCACACGGGTCGTGCGGGCCGGCGTGGTCAGCCTCACCGCCGACCACGCCCGCGTGCTCGTCTTCCTCGACCAGACCGCGCAGCGCGCGGGCTCCACCGCCACCACCGCCGCCGCCCAGCTCTCGGTCACCGCCGAGCGGAAGAGCGGCCACTGGCGGATCACCACACTCAAGGCCCGCTAGGGGAGAGGCAGATGCCACGTATGCGTTCCGGCGCACGCCCGCCGCACCAGGACGGTCCCGAGGGGGTCGACGACCCGGAGGAGCGCGCGGCCGTCGACGAGGCGACCGATGCGACCGGTGCCCCGCAGGACCCGGACACCGCGGACGAGCCGAACACGGCGGAGGACCTGAGCACCCCGGAGGAGGCGGATGCCGCGGAGAGCGGCGCCACCGCCGAGGAGGTCGCCGCCGAGGTTCCTGCGGAGGCCGCCGACGAGGCTTCCCCGGATGCCGATGACCCGGCGCCCCGCAAAGCCCCCCGGACCCGGGCCGAGGCCGCGAAGGGCACCCGGCTCGCGAAGGACACCGGGCCCACCCGGGTGCGCCCGGTCCCCGCGGGACGGCGACCCGTGCTGGCCGCGGCCGTCGCGCTCCTCGTGGCGGCCGCCGTCGCAGCGGTGTGGACCGGCGTGTCGTGGTACTCCGCCGCGCACGACGACAACGCGGCGTTCGCCCGCACCCGGGACACCGTGCTGGCCGCGGGCGAGCAGGCGGTGCAGAACATGAACACCCTCGACCACGCCCATCTCGCGCAGGGCCTCGACGTGTGGGAGCAGAGCACCACGGGCGACCTGCACACCCAACTCGTCCAGGGCCGCGCCGACTTCGAGAAGCAGGTGCAGCAGGCGCAGACCGTCAGCACCGCGAAGGTGCTGTCCGCCGCGGTGACCGACCTCGACGACCGGACCGGCAAGGCCGACGTGATGGTCGCGCTCCAGATCACCGTGCAGGCGCCCAAGGCGAAGCCGGCGGTGAAGGAGAGCCGGCTGCTGGGCGAGATGACCCGTACCTCGGCCGGGTGGAAACTCAGCGCGCTCGGCCAGGCACCGATGGGTGACAGCGCTTCCGCGACGGACCCCGGCACCACGGCCGCCCCCGCGACGACCGCGCCCACGACCGCCGCCGGCCACTGACGCCGCCCGCCGCATGCCGCCCGCCGCACGCCGTACGTGAGAGGACCGCAGCCCCATGTCGACCACCCGCCACCTCATCAACCGGCAGCGCAGGCTCGCCGCGGCCTCCGCGGCGGCGGGCGAGCGCACCGTACGGCCCGTCCGCGACCGTGCCGGCGACTCCGAGCGCGCGCCGGCCGCCACCGGCCGGACGGCCACCGCGGTCAAGGCACCCCGGACACGCCGTCCCGTCGCCCCTCGCCAGGCAGCCGCCGAGCGCGCCACGGCGCCCGCGGAGGTCAAGGAAGCCGCCCCGCGCCGGGCGAGGACGCTGCGGCTGCCCGCGCGCTTCCCCCTCACCGTCGCCGTGCTCGCCCTGCTCACCGTGCTGCTCGGCGGGTTCGCGGCATGGGCGGCGGGGAAGGCGTCCGCGCTGCACGACGACTCGGCCACCGGCAACACCGCGCTCACCGACAACGCCCGCACCGCCGAGGTCAAGGGGCAGATCGCGCAGGACGTCAACTCCATCTTCTCCTACGACTACACCGACACCGCCCGTACCGACGACGCCGCCAAGCGGGTGGTCACCGGCAAGGCCGTCCAGCAGTACGCCGCCATGATCGCCCAGGTGAAGGCGGCCGCCCCCAAGCAGAAGCTGGTGCTGACCACGACGGTGACCGACACCGGCGTGGAGATGATCGACGGCGACCGGGCCCGGGTCCTGGTCTTCGCCGACCAGGGCAACACCAGCACCGCCAAGGGCGCCGACGCCGGCAGCGCCTACTCCGCGGCGATGTTCGCGGTCGACGCGGTGCGCCAGGCGGGCACCTGGAAGATCTCCTCGATCGACACCTTCGGCTGACCTCTTCGGCTGACGGTGCACGCCAGGCACTATGGAGGTGCGGTACCCGCAACCCGTTCGAAACGGTGTGGTGCAATGCTCCTGATCCCCCGGGTTGCCGACAGCGGGGGAGCGGTGCCTGACCGGCGAGGATGGATGGATATGGACAAGCAGCAGGAGTTCGTTCTGCGCACCCTGGAGGAGCGGGACATCCGCTTCGTACGGCTCTGGTTCACCGACGTGCTCGGCTACCTGAAGTCGGTCGCGGTCGCCCCCGCCGAGCTGGAGCAGGCCTTCGACGAGGGCATGGGCTTCGACGGGTCCGCGATCGAGGGCTTCGCCCGGGTGTACGAGTCCGACATGATCGCCAAGCCCGACCCGAGCACCTTCCAGGTCCTGCCCTGGCGTGCGGAGGCACCCGGCACCGCCCGGATGTTCTGCGACATCCTGATGCCCGACGGCTCCCCATCCTACGCCGACCCGCGCTACGTCCTCAAGCGCGCGCTGGCCAAGACCTCCGATCTCGGCTTCACCTTCTACACGCACCCCGAGATCGAGTTCTTCCTGCTCAAGGACCGTCCGCTGGACGGCTCCCGGCCGACCCCCGCGGACAACTCCGGCTACTTCGACCACACCCCGCAGAACGTCGGCATGGACTTCCGCCGCCAGGCGATCACCATGCTGGAGTCCATGGGCATCTCGGTCGAGTTCTCCCACCACGAAGGCGCCCCGGGCCAGCAGGAGATCGACCTGCGCTACGCCGACGCGCTGTCCACCGCCGACAACGTGATGACGTTCCGGCTGGTGATGAAGCAGGTCGCGCTGGAGCAGGGCGTGCAGGCCACGTTCATGCCCAAGCCGTTCTCGGAGTACCCGGGTTCGGGCATGCACACCCACCTGTCGCTCTTCGAGGGCGACCGCAACGCGTTCTACGAGTCCGGCGCGGAGTTCCAGCTCTCCAAGGTCGGCCGGTCCTTCATCGCGGGCCTGCTGCGGCACGCCGGCGAGACCGCCGCGGTCACCAACCAGTGGGTCAACTCCTACAAGCGGATCTGGGGCGGTTCCCAGCGCACCGCGGGCGCCGGCGGCGAGGCCCCGTCGTACATCTGCTGGGGCCACAACAACCGTTCGGCGCTCATCCGGGTGCCGATGTACAAGCCCGGCAAGACCGGCTCCACCCGCGTCGAGGTCCGCTCCCTCGACGCCGGCGCCAACCCGTACCTCTCCTACGCGGTGCTGCTCGCCGCCGGCATGAAGGGCATCCAGGAGGGCTACGAACTCCCCGCCGGCGCCGACGACGACGTGTGGGCGCTCAGCGACTCCGAGCGCCGCGCCCTGGGCATCGAGCCCCTCCCGCAGAACCTCGGCGAGGCGATCTCCCTCATGGAGCGCAGCGAGCTCGTCGCCGAGACCCTCGGCGAGCACGTCTTCGACTTCTTCCTGCGGAACAAGAAGCAGGAGTGGGAGGAGTACCGCTCCCAGGTCACCCCGTTCGAGCTGATCAAGAACCTGCCGGTGCTGTAGCCGCGCGGCGGTCCGGGTGCCCGGCGGGTGCGGGCATCCGGACCGGTGGGGCGGGGGCGCCCGCCGCGCTCAGCGCACGCGGCCCTCGTCCTCGTCGGTGTCCGACTCGTCGCCGGGGACGTGCACGTCGCGGATGTTGACGTTGATCTCGACGACCTCCAGGCCGGTCATCAGCTCCACCGCGCTGGTGACGCTGCCCCGGATGTCCGAGGCGGCCTCGGCGATGTGCGTGCCGTACAGGACGACCACGTCGAGGTCGATCGCCGCCTGCTCCTGGCCCACCTCGACCTTGACCCCGCGGGTGTGGTCGTCGGAGCGGGAGACGCGGTCGCGCACCGCCCCCATGGCCCGGGTGGCACCGCCGCCCATCGCATGGACCCCGTCGACCTCGCGGGTGGCGATACCGGCGATCGTGGCCACCACCGTGTCGGCGATCGTGGTCTTCCCGGCGATGTCCTTGTGCCGGCCGGGTCCGGTCTTGACAGAGTTCTCCGCGGTTGCCATGGGGCAAGCCCCTTCCCATCGACTGCTCGCTGACGTAATGCGGGCTCTTCTCACTGTGACCCCGCACCGGGACCGCTGCCACTCGTATGCAGCAACGCCGCGGCCGGGCCACACTGGGCGGATGGGCGAGCGCGCGGTCTGGTACGTCTCCTACGGCTCGAACACGCACCTGGCCCGGCTGGCCCGCTACCTGGCCGGAGGGCGCCCGGCGGGCGGCGCGCGGGACTACCCGGGCTGCCGGGACGCCACCCCGCCCGCCCGGTCCGTGCCGTGGGAACTGCCCGGCACCGTGTACTTCGCGACGCACTCCCCGGTGTGGGGCGGCGGCCGTGCCTTCTACGACCCGGACGCGCCCGGCACCGCGCTGGCCCGCGCCCACCTGGTCACCGCCGGGCAGTTCTCCGACATCGCTGCGCAGGAGATGTACGCCGAGCCCGGCCGCGACCTCGACCTCGGCGAGGTGCTGGCGACCGGCCGCAGCCGGCTGGGTCCGGGCCGTTACCAGACGCTCGTGCGGGCCGGCGCGCTGGACGGGGTGCCGCTGCTGACCTTCACCGCGCCCTGGGCGATGGCCGACGTGCCGTGGACGGTGCCGTCGGCGGCCTACCTGGACCACCTCGCGGCGGGGCTGCGCGAGGCCGGCGGCTGGGACGACGCGCACGTCGCGCGCTACCTCGCCGGACGTCCCGGCGCGGCCGGGCACTGGACCGCGCGCGACGGGGTACTGGTACCGGAGAAGCCGCAGGACCCGCGCAGCGCCGCGGAACCGCGGGACGGTTAGGCTCGGGGCACGGCTGGAGCGGGTGCGGCCGTTCGTCGTGTGATGACCCGCCGGGAGGGCCGATGCAGGGACGACGCAGCAGTACGTTCTCCCGGCTGCTGCGGCACGGCTTCACGGATCCCGTGACCGCCGAGCGACTGCTGGCCGACGACGTGCTCGCGGGCGTGCGCGGCGACCCGGTGCTGCTGGACGCGCTGGGCGGCACCGCCGACCCCGACCAGGCGCTGCTCGGCCTGGTCCGCCTCGCGGAGGCTCTGGAACCTGGCGAGCGCCACACCCTGCTGGACACCCTGACCGGCGCGAAGCCGCTGCGGGACCGGCTGCTGGGCGTGATGGGCGCCTCCGAGGCGCTCGGCGACCACCTGGCCCGGCACCCCGAGGACTGGCACGCCCTGCTCACCTACGAGGCGCGCGACCTGCACCCGGGCGTCGCGGAGTTCGAGGAGGGGCTCGCCGCCGCCCGCACCCCGGACACGCTGCGCGCGGCGTACCGGCGCTGCCTGCTCGGCATAGCGGCCAGGGACGTGTGCGGGACCAGCGACCTGGTGCGGACCGCCGCCGAACTCGCCGACCTCGCGACGGCCACCCTGCGCGCGGCGCTGGCGATCGCCGCGGTCGAGCTGCCGCAGGACGCGGCGGCCTGCCGGCTCGCGGTGATCGGGATGGGCAAGTGCGGCGGCCACGAGCTGAACTACGTCTCCGACGTGGACGTCATCTTCGTCGCCGAACCGGCCGAGGGCGCGGACGGTGACGACGACACCGTCGCGCTGCGGGCCGCGACCCGGCTGGCCATGCGGATGATGGGGATCTGCTCCGACACCACCGCCGAGGGCACGATCTGGCCGGTCGACCCCAACCTGCGCCCCGAGGGCAAGAACGGCCCGCTGGTGCGCACGCTCAGCAGCCATGTCGCGTACTACAAGCGGTGGGCGAAGACCTGGGAGTTCCAGGCCCTGCTCAAGGCGCGGCCGGTCGCCGGGGATGCCGCGCTCGGCCTGGACTACGTCGCCGCGATCCGCCCGATGGTGTGGCAGGCCGCCGAGCGGGACCACTTCGTCACCGACGTGCAGGAGATGCGCCGGCGGGTGGTCGACACCATCCCGGCCGCGCAGGTGGAACGCGAGCTGAAGCTCGGCCCCGGCGGCCTGCGCGACGTGGAGTTCGCGGTGCAGCTCCTCCAGCTCGTGCACGGCCGCAGCGACGCGACCCTGCGCAGCGCCACCACCCTGACCGCGCTGGCCGAACTCGCCAAGGGCGGGTACGTCGGCCGGGCCGACGCCGCCGCGCTGGACGCGGCGTACCGCTTCCTGCGGCTGATGGAACACCGCATCCAGCTGCAGAAGATGCGCCGCACCCACCTGGTGCCCGACGACGAGGCGGGGCTGCGCCGGCTCGGCCGCGGCCTGGGCTTCCGCGCCGAACCCGTGCAGGGCCTCACCCGGGAGTGGAAGCGACACGCCCGCGAGGTGCGCCGGCTGCACGAGAAGCTGTTCTACCGCCCGCTGCTGGACGCCGTCGCCCAGCTCGACGGCGACGAGACCCGGCTCAGCCCCGACGCGGCCAGGGTGCGGCTGCAGGCCCTCGGCTACGGCGACCCGGTCACCGCGATCCGCCACCTGGAGGCGCTGGCCAGCGGGGTCAGCCGCAAGGCCGCCATCCAGCGCACCCTGCTGCCGGTGCTGCTCGGCTGGTTCGCGGACTCCGCCGACCCCGACGCCGGACTGCTCGGCTTCCGCAAGGTCTCCGACGCGCTGGGCATGACCCCGTGGTACCTGCGGCTGCTGCGCGACGAGGGCGCCACCGCCCAGCGGCTGGCCCGGGTGCTCTCCTCCGGCCGGCTCGCCCCGGACCTGCTGATGCGCGCCCCCGAGGCCGTCGCCATGCTCGGCTCCCGGGACGGCCTGACCCCCCGCGACCACCATGCGCTGGAGCAGGAGGTGCTGGCCGCCGTCGGCCGCGCCGACACCCCGGAGCAGGCCATCACGGCCGTGCGCGGGGTGCGCCGCCGCGAGCTGTTCCGCACCGCGGCCGGCGACCTCATCGACACCTACGGCGACGACGAGGAGTCCGACGGCCCGATGGACCCGGCCGTGCTGGTCGACCGGGTCGGCATGGCCGTGTACGGGCTGACCTCGGCGACCGTCGCCGGCGCGCTGCGGGCCGCGGTGAACGCGGTCACCGGCGGCGACGCCCACCCGCTGCCCTCCCGGCTCGCGGTGATCGGCATGGGCCGGTTCGGCGGCCGCGAACTCGGCTACGGCTCCGACGCGGACGTGCTGTTCGTGCACGAGCCGTGCGAGGGCGTCGACGCCAACGACGCCGGCCGCGCCGCGCTCGCCGTTGCCAACGAGCTGCGCCGGCTGCTCCAGATCCCCACCGCGGACCCGCCGCTGCTCATCGACGCCGACCTGCGCCCGGAGGGCAAGAGCGGGCCGCTGGTGCGCAGCCTGGCGTCGTACCAGGCGTACTACCGCCGCTGGTCGCTGACCTGGGAGAGCCAGGCGCTGCTGCGGGCCCGCCCGGTGGCCGGCGACGCGGAACTCGGCGAGCGGTTCATCGCGATGATCGACCCGCTGCGCTACCCCGAGGGCGGGCTCGAGGACGAGGCGGTCCGCGAGATCCGCCGGCTCAAGGCGCGGATGGAGGGGGAGCGGATCCCGCGCGGCGCCGATCGCACCACCCACGCGAAGCTCGGCCGCGGCGGGCTGTCCGACGTGGAGTGGACGGTGCAGCTCCTCCAGCTCGGGCACGCGGCCCGGCTGCCCTCGCTGCGGACGACCGGCACCCGCGAGGCGCTGTCCGCCGCGCACGCGGAGGGCCTGATCGACGCGGCGGACCTCCAGGTCCTGGACGAGGCGTGGGTGCTGGCCACCCGGGTGCGCAACGCGGTGATGCTGGTCCGCGGCCGCCCCGGCGACACCTTCCCCGGCGATGGCCGCGAGCTCGCCGCGGTCGGCCGCTACCTCGGCTATCCGACGGGCCACGTCGGCGACATGCTCGAGGAGTACCGCCGCCGGACGCGGCGGGCGCGGGCGGTGGTGGAGCGAATCTTTTACGAGGGGTGAGCTACGAGGGGTGATGAGCGAGCAGCCGGAGTGGGGGTCCGAGGGACGAGGGGTCCCGCGGAGGGTGTGAGGAGGAAGCCCGGCAGAAGTTACGAGGGGTGATGAGCGAGCAGCCGGAGTGGGGGTCCGAGGGACGAGGGGTCCCGCGGAGGGTGTGAGGAGGAAGTCCGGCAGAAACTACGAGGGCTGAGGCTGGGCCTTTGTCTTCTGGGCCTTGGTCTTCGGGAGGTGGTACGCCCACCGTCCGTACAGGAGGTAGACCAGGCCATAGCCGGCCGCCAGGCAGATCACGCCGCCGACCGCGTCCAGCCAGAAGTGGTTGCCGGTGGCCAGGATGACCGTGAGGGTGAACACCGGGTAGAGCAGGCCCAGCAGCCGCACCCACAGCGGTCTGGCCAGGTTGAAGATGGTGATCCCGCACCACAGCGACCACCCGATGTGCATCGAGGGCATCGCGGCGTACTGGTTCGACACGTGCGCCAGGGAGCCCTGCGACAGCGATCCCCAGGTGTGGTGCACCGCGACCGTGTCGATGAAGCCGCCGCCGGGCATCAGGCGCGGCGGCGCCAGGGGGTAGGCCCAGAATCCGATCAATGCCAGCCAGGTGGTGGCGAACAGCACCAGCCTGGGCGCGGCGTAGCGGTGCGGGTGGGCCACGTAGAGCCACACCAGCACACCGATGGTGATCACGAAGTGCAGGGAGGCGTAGTAGTAGTTCATCCCCACGATCAGCCATGTCACCGAGTTCAGCGCATGGTTGATGCTGTGCTCGACCCCCAGCCCGAGGTCCCGCTCCAGGCTCCACACGTCGGCGGCGTGCCGCAGCGCGACGCCGCGCTCCGCGGGCACCGCGTTGCGGATCTGGGAGTAGAGCCAGTAGCTGAACCCGATCAGCAGCAGCTCGAACCACAACCGGGGGGTGCGGGGAGTGCGCAGCCGGGCGAGCATCAGGCGGGGCGACCGGAGCGATTCGGCAACCGAGGGTGCGGCCGAGGGCTCGGCGGCCGCCCGGGAGGCGCCGTTGACGGTGCCGTCCGGAGGGTCCGCGCGGTGATCCTTCAGCGACTTGGCGGTCTTCGCGGTCGGTTCCCCCATGGGAGACCAGTCTGCCAGATCCGCCGGGTCAAACGGGTCGCATATCCGTGGAACCGGACATCCCGCGTGTCGTGTCCTGGCCTGTCGCCGGCCGGGGCGGCGCCCCGCGATCGGCCGGCCCGGCGGCGGTCGAGCCGCGGACGACCAGCTCCGGCATGAAGGTGAACTCGCTGTGCGGGGGCGGGGTGTCGCCGATCTCCTCCAGCAGTGCGTTCACCGCGGCCTGGCACATGGCGGGAACCGGCTGCCGGATGGTGGTCAGCGGCGGGTCGGTGAAGGCGATCAGCGGGGAGTCGTCGAAGCCGACCACCGAGACGTCGCCCGGCACGGTGCGGCCCAGCTGGCGGGCGGCCCGGATCGCGCCGAGCGCCATCATGTCCGAGGCGCAGACGATCGCGGTGCAGCCGGCGGCTATCAGCGCGCCTGCGGCGGCCTGCCCGCCCTCCAGCGTGTACAGCGAGTGCTGGACGAGTGCCTCGGCGTCATCCGCGGGCAGGCCCAGCACGTCGCCCATCGCCGCGACGAAGCCCTCGATCTTGCGCTGCACCGGGACGAACCGCCGCTGGCCCACGGCCAGGCCGATCCCGCGGTGCCCGAGGGCGGCCAGGTGCGTGACGGCCAGCCGGACCGCGGCCCGGTCGTCGACCGACACCGACGGCGCGTCGATCTTGTCGGAGTAGCCGTTGATCAGCACGAACGGCACGCCCTGCCCCTGGAGGCGGGCGTAGCGCCCGGTGTCGGCGGTGGAGTCGGCGTGCAGGCCCGAGGCGAAGATGATGCCGGCCACGCCGCGCTCGACCAGCATCTCCACCAGCTCGTCCTCGGTGGAGCCGCCGGGGGTCTGGGTGGCCAGCACCGGGGTGTAGCCCTGCCGGGTCAGCGCCTGGCCGATCACCTGCGCCATGGCGGGGAAGATCGGGTTGCCGAGTTCGGGGGTGATCAGTCCGACCAGGCCGGCGCTGCGCTGCCGCAGCCGGACCGGGCGTTCGTACCCGAGCAGGTCGAGTGCGGCCAGCACGGATTCGCGGGTGGCCGCGGAAACCCCCGGCTTGCCGTTGAGCACCCGGCTGACCGTCGCCTCACTGACCCCCGCCTGGGCTGCGATGTCTGCGAGCCGCGCGGTCACAGCACCGGATGCTACGGGGCGGAACGCCGCCATGTCAGATCGCCCACCAAATTGCCGTGTCGGCGGCGATCGTGACGAAACCGCCGGAAGCGCTGGTAACGGGCTCACCGCCGGGCCGCGCGGTCGCCGACCGGTCGCCGTCCGTGCCGTCCGCCGCGAGCGCCGGGACCGCCGCGGTTCCCTCGCCCGAGGCCCCCGCGAGGGGCGCGGGTCCCTCGCTGGAGAGCAGCAGGCGGCCGGGGCGGGGCATCCGGACCGGCGCGGAGGTGGGGTTGACCGTGCAGACCAAGCCGCCCTCGCGGGCGTCGCGGCGGAAGGCCAGCACCCCCTCGGGCGTGTCGAGCCAGGTCACGGCGGTGCCGGCGCCGAGTGCCGGGTGGTCGCGGCGGACCGCCAGCGCGCTGCGGTACAGCTCCAGGGTGGAGCCGGGGTCGCCGGTCTGCGCCTCGACGCTCAACGCGGCCCATCCCTGCGGCTGCGGCAGCCAGCTGGGGCCGCCCTCGACCGGGCCGAAGCCGTACGGCGCCTCGCCGCCCGACCAGGGGATCGGCACCCGGCAGCCGTCGCGGAAGCCGTCCTGCCCGGCGGCGCGGAAGAACGACGGGTCCTGGCGCACCTCGTCCGGCAGGTCGGTGACGTCGGGCAGCCCCAGTTCCTCGCCCTGGTAGAGGTAGGCCGAGCCGGGCAGCGCCAGCATCAGCAGGGTGGCCGCGCGGGCCCGGCGCAGTCCCAGCGCGCGGTCGCCCGGGGTGCGCAGCTGGGTGGGCGGCGCCTCGGCCTCCCGGCCGGCGGTGCCGGGCGGGAGGTTGCCGAGCCGGGTGGTGTGCCGGGTCACGTCGTGGTTGGACAGCACCCAGGTCGCGGGCGCACCGACGGCGCCCATCGCGTCCAGCGAGCGGTCGATCACGGTGCGCAGCGCGCCGGCGCTCCATCCGGCGGTCAGGTACTCGAAGTTGAACGCCTGGTGCAGCTCGTCGGGCCGCAGGTAGCGTGCGGCCCGCTCGATGGTCGGGGTCCACGCCTCGGCGACGGCGATCCGCTCGCCCGGGTACTCGTCGAGGATGCGTCGCCAGCCGCGGTAGATCTCGTGCACGCCGTCCTGGTCGAAGTACGGCATCGGGGCCGTGCCCAGCAGCGCGACCTGCCCGGAGTGCCCGATGTCGGGCAGCCCCTCGGCCTTGACCAGGCCGTGCGCGACGTCGATCCGGAAGCCGTCGATGCCCAGGTCCAGCCAGAACCGCAGCACCGAGCGGAACTCGTCGTGCACCGCGGGGTGGTCCCAGTTGAAGTCGGGCTGCTCGGGCGCGAACAGGTGCAGGTACCACTCGCCGGGCGTGCCGTCCGGCTCGGAGGCGCGGGTCCAGGCCGGGCCGCCGAAGATGGACTCCCAGTCGTTGGGCGGCAGTTCGCCGTGCTCGCCCTTGCCGGGGCGGAAGTGGAAGCGGTCCCGCGCGGCGGAGCCGGCACCCTCGCGCAGCGCCTGCTTGAACCACTCGTGCTGGTCCGAGCAGTGGTTCGGCACCAGGTCCACGATGACCCGCAGGCCCAGCGCGTGCGCGGCCCGGACCAGGTCGTCGGCGTCGGTGAGGGTGCCGAACATCGGGTCCACCGCGCGGTAGTCGGCCACGTCGTAGCCGGCGTCGGCCTGCGGGGAGGCGTAGAACGGCGACAGCCAGACCGCGTCGACGCCGAGGTCCCGCAGGTGGGGCAGCCGGGCGGTGACCCCGGGCAGGTCGCCCATGCCGTCGCCGTTGCCGTCGGCGAAGCTGCGCGGATAGACCTGGTAGATCACCGCGTCGCGCCACCAGTCTCTGCGCCCGGCGTCTGCGTCGGTCGTGGCGGTGGTGCTCGGCGCGTCGGTGAGGTGCTGGCTCATTGATTCCCTTTGGGCTCGGGGGAACGACGGGGTGGCGTACGGGTGGGGCGGGGCGTCAGCCCTTGGTGCCGCCGGCGGTCAGGCCGGTGACCAGGTGGCGCTGGACGAGCAGGAAGACGACGGCCGCGGGTATCGCGATCAGCACCGAACCGGCCGTCATCGCACCCCAGTTGGCGCGGATGCTGGACGCGTAGGTGGGCAGCCCGGCGGCCAGCGTGTAGTGCGTCTTCATGAACTGGCTGGAGTAGGCGACCTCGCCCCACGCGGTGAGGAAGCTGTAGAACGCGGTGACCGCCAGGCCCGGCCGGGCCAGCGGCAGGATCAGCCGCCAGAACGTGCCGAACGGGGTGAGCCCGTCCACCCGGCCCGCCTCGTCGATCTCGCGCGGGATGGTGTCGAAGTAGCCCTTGAGCATCCACGCGCAGAACGGCACCGCGATCGTGCAGTACACCAGGACCAGCCCGAGATAGCTGTCCAGCAGGTCCAGGCGGGCCATCAGGTTGTAGAGCGGGACGATCAGCACCGCGACGGGGAACATCTGGGTGACCAGGAAGACCCACATCAGCTGCCGGTGGCCGGGGAACCTCATCCGGGAGATCGCGTAGCCGGCGCTGGCCGCGATGAACACGCCGACCAGCATGGTGGCCCCGGCCACGATCACCGAGTTGAGCATCCAGGACGGGAAGCTGCTGTGCAGCAGCACGAACCGGTAGTTGTCCAGGCCCAGGTGATGGACCACCTGGCCGGGCTGCTGCCAGGCGCTGTCGGGGCCGAAGGAGATGAAGACGATCCACAGCACCGGGAAGACCGCGACGGCGCTGGCGGCGATCAGGGTGGCGTGCAGGGCGAGCGAGGCGCCGGTGCTGCGCTGCCCGCGCCCGCGCGTCCCCCGGCCGGCCGAAGCGGTGCCGGTCCGGGCGGTGCCCCGCTGGATGGTGGCGCTCATGGGTGACGGCTCCTCAGCTCTGCTCGGTCTTGATCCGGCTGCGGTAGAAGGTGGAGAAGGCCACCAGGATCAGCAGGATGACGATGCCGTACGACGCGGCGCCCGCGTAGTCGGAGATGCCGACGAACGCCTTCTCGTAGGCGAACGTCACCAGGATGTCGGTGTCCCCGCTGGTGTTGCTGCCCAGCAGCAGGTAGATGATCGGGAACATGTTGAACGTCCACACGGTGCTCAGCAGGATCACCGTGCTGGTCACCGGCCGCAGCCCGGGCACCGTCACATGGGTGAAGCGCTGCAGCGGCGACGCGCCGTCCATCTCCGCGGCCTCGTAGAGCTCGGTGGGGACCGCCTGGAGGCCGCCGAGGATCGCCACCATCATGAACGGCACGCCGCACCAGACGTTGACGATGATGACCGCGACCTTCTGCGCGAAGGGCGTGCCCAGCCAGTCCTGGGACGGCAGCCCGACGACGTTGATGAGGTCGTTGAAGACGCCGTACTGCGCGTTGAACATCAGCCGCCAGGCGAACACGCCGACGAAGGCCGGCACCGCCCACGGCAGGATCAGCGCGAGCCGGTACAGCAGCCGGAACCGCATCGGGCGGTTGAGCAGCATCGCCATCGCCAGGCCGAGGGAGTAGGTGATCGCGACGCAGGCGACGGTCCAGATCACCGTCCACTCCAGCCTCGGGTAGAAGTCGCCGTCCTTGCCGGAGACGATCTGCCAGTAGTTGTGCAGGCCGACGAAGTGGTAGCTGGCCGGGATGTGCACGGGGCCGATGTTCGTGGCCACGTTCTGCGCGGTGGCGTTGGTGAAGGACAGGTAGACGCCGTAGCCCAGCGGGTACAGCACCAGGACGCCGATGACGATCACCACGGGGGCGACCATCGCCCAGGCGTACCAGTGCCGGTCCCATGCGCGCGCGATCGTCGTCAGCAGTCCCCGCCGGGGCTCCTTGGACCGCGCGGGGCGGCCGGGGCGCTCGGCCCGTTCTACGGTGGCGGTGGTCATCTCTCCTCGGCTCTGTCGTGGCCTGCGGCGGGTGGACCGGACCGGCCGGCCGGGCGCGTGGGCCCGGCGCCGCGTGGTGCGGCGGGCGGGACCCCGGCCGGCCGGTCCGGAGCCGGTGGGAGCTACTGCACGGCGTAGTCCGGCAGCAGCTTGCCGAACTGCTTGGCCGCGTCGTCCAGTCCGCCCTGGACGGTGGCCTTGCCCTGGAGGATCTTGATGTAGTCCTGCTGGAGCGGCGTGAACAGGCTGCCGACCTGCGGGAGCGCGACCCGCGGCCGGGCGGTGTCCAGGATCGGCTTGAACCCGGCGATCTGCGGGCTCTTCAGCACGGCCGCGGAGTACGCGGAGGTGCGGGTGGGCAGCGTGCCGTTCTTCACCGCGATCTGCTCCTGGCTGGCGGTCGACGTCATGAACTGCGTGAACAGGTAGGCCGCGGAGAGGTTCTTCGAGCCCTGGTACACCGCCAGGTCCTGCCCGCCGGTCGGGGCGAGCGGCTTGCCGGTGGAGCCGGCCGGCACCGGCGCGTACCCGAGGTTGCCGCTGTTCGCGCCCTTGAACGCCGAACCGGTCAGGTCGTCGCCCACCGACCACGGACCCTGGATCAGCATGGCGACCTTGCCGGTCTTGAACGAGGTCTGCATGTTGTCGTACGCGTTGGCGAAGTCGATCTTCAGCGAGGAGGTGTCGTAGATCTTCTTCGCCTCGGTGACGGCCTTCACCGCCTCCGGCGAGTTGACGGTGACCTTCTTCGCGGCCGGGTCGGCCAGGTCGGCGCCCTCACCGAAGAGGAAGGGCAGCAGGAAGTACGAGTCGGGGTTCATGTAGGTGCCGGTGACCCCGGTCTTCGCCTTGATCTTCGCCGCGTCCGCGACCATCTCGTCCCAGCTGGTCGGCGCGGCGGTGATGCCCGCCTGGGCGAAGATCTTCTTGTTGTAGAGCAGCCCGAGCGTGTCCGTCACCGACGGCACGGCGTACGACTTGCCGTCGTACTTGGTGGTGTTGAGCGGCCCGGCGACGAAGTCGCTCGTGTCGGTGAGCGCCGCGGTGCCGTCCAGCGGCGCGATGTAGTGCAGCGAGGCGTACTCGGGGATGAGCCCGACGTCGGTCCTGATCACGTCGGGCGCGCCCTTGCCGCTCTGCGCCGCGGTCTTGAACTTCGTCTCCACGGTGGTGAAGTCCACGTTCTGGTAGTTCACCTTGATCTTGGGGTACTTCGCCTCGAAGGCGGCGATCAGCGCCTTGTACGCGGGTGCCTCGACCTTCGCGTCGGAGGTGTCCCAGTACGTGACCGTGCCCGACACCTGGGCGGGGTCCTTCGCCTTGCCGCTGTCCTGCGTGCCGCCACTGCCGCCGCCGCAGGCGGTGGCACCGAGGACGATGGCCGCGGCCATCGCCACGACGGATATGCCGCGTCGCATACCTGACTCCTTGATGAGGGACGTGCCCGTTCACACCGATCCGGCGCCCGCCGGCCGCACCCGCGAGCCGGCGTCCGCTCGGGCTGGGCAGGACCGTAACAGCGGTGCAACACTTTGCGAAAGAGGCTGCAAGAAACTTTCTGCAAGCCCCCGAACGGCCGCCCCGGCGTGGACCAGCGGCGCGGCGCCTCCCGGAGTGCCGGCGCCGCCGGCTGTCCGAAAACGCTTACGGGTCGTTGCTGCAAGCCGGTCGCCGGAGCGGGCGCGGCGTGCCCGGTTCGGACCGGTCTCGGATGAAACGATCCGTCAGTTCTCACAACTTCCGCACAGGTCCCCCACGTTGGATCCACCACCTGCACGGAACGCGCGCGAAGTGAGCCGCGTCACCCATGCCCCGAGAGGGGGAACCTTTGGGGCATCTTGCGCGTCCATGTACCCATGAGCACCCCGCACCCCGAGATCCGTCACGCCTCGATCGAGGATCTGGACGACATCTGTGGAGTTCACGCCCGGGCCCGCGCCACGTACTACGCCGGCCACCTGCCGAGCGAGGAGTACAGCGGGCCGGCCGAGCTGGAGCGGCAGCGGGCGGGGACCGCGGAGGCGATCATCTCCCGCGAGCGCACCGTGCTGTGCGCGACACGGCAGGACCACATCGTCGGGTTCGCTGTGCTGGGTGCCCGGTTCGACGGCGACGAGCTCTTCCACTTCCACATCGACCCCGAGGTGTGGCGCACCGGCACCGGCACCGCGCTGCACGAGGCGTGCGTCGCCACCTGGCAGTCCGCCAAGATCGGCCTCGTCCGGCTGGAGGTGTTCGCCCCCAACGCCCGCGCCCGTGCCTTCTACGCCGGCAAGGGCTGGGAGGAGGACGGGCGCGAGGGCGACCACGTGCTGATGAAGCTGCTGGTGCCGCAGCACCCGGTCGTGAAGGCGGCCTGGAGCCAGCCAGCCGACGTCGCGCACCCGGGCGGGTCCCCGGCGGGCGGCTAGTCCCCGCCGAGCGGTGCCAGCGCCTTGCCGTTGTCGAGGCGGCCGGTGAGGGTCGCGCGGGTGCCGCGCGGGGCCGGGGTGGCCAGGAACGCGCCGTCGGCGGTCGCGTCGACGCCGTTGGTCGCCTTGATGGACGCGGTGTCGCGGCTGCCGGCCGCCAGCAGGTACCACCGGTCCGCCGGTGACTTCCACATCACGCCGGCCATCACGTGCTGGTCGAACCGGCTGCACGCGTTCCCGTCGGCCTGCTGGCCGGCCAGCGTGCCGGGCGCGTCGCTCTTCGCGGCGGGCGGCACGAACTGCACCAGCGCGATCCCCGGGCCCCGCCAGGTGTCCGCGCGGTCGCACGTCCACGACGCCTGCCCGGCGCCCTCGGGCAACTCGGTGTCCGCGAACTCCCAGTCGTTGACCGACCGCACGCCCTGACCGCGCAGCTCGGACAGCCGGCACGCGCTGTGCGCCCAGCTCACCAGCGCCTTCGGCCCGGTCGCCTCCACCGGCGGCTCCGACTCGCCCACCGCCGGCGGCGGGGTGTACGTGAGGTGCACCGGCGCCAGGTCCCCGAGGTCGGTGAGCAGGAACGAGTGCTTCTCCGCGATCGCGGTGGACGACCGCAGCTGCATCACCGGCCACGTCGAGCCGCACGCCGCCGCGCCGGTCGCGCCCGCGGGCGCGTCGGCCCCCGGCATCGGCACCGGGTCGGTCACCCCGTCGGACGAGCGGTGCAGGTCGACCGCGGTCTGGTCGGGCTTGAACAGGTCCCGGGTCCCGGTCTGCGCCACCCACGGCGCGATCAGGAAGCGGGCGTTGCCGTTCACCCGGTCCACCAGCACCGCGGCCGCCGTGGTCAGGTCGGCGTTCTCCGCCTGCGCGAAGTCCAGCGCGGCCCGCCCGGAACCGGTCTTTGGCTGGGCGTAGCGCACCACCCGCAGGCCGTCGTAGAAGATCACCACGGTCGCGCCGTCCTCGTCGCCGGCGAACAGGAGTTGCGGCGGCTGGGTGGGCGCGGTCCTCGCGGTGCCCGGGGTGGAGCTGACGTCCACGGACGGACCCGGGTGGGCCCACACCGACAGCGCCCGGCCGAGCAGGGCGGAGTCCTTCGCACGGTTGCCGCGCGCGGGCCAGGCCGAGTAGTCCAGCCGGGCGGTGGCCTTCCACTGCGTGGCCGGCACCCGGACCAGCGCCTCCGGATCGAGCGTGCGCGGGTCGGCCGCGGGCGCGCCGGAGGCGGCGTACCGGGGCGAGGACGACCCGTTGCCGGCCACCGTGAACACCAGTGCGCCCACGGCGAGCGCCGCCGCGGCCGTCATGCCGACCCGGCCCCGGCGGCGGCGCCGCAGCAGGTCGGTGGGGCGCAGTTGCAGCGTGCAGGCGTCGAACTCGCCGGAGGCCAGCAGCCGCCGGCCCGCGGCGGGACCCGCCGTCACCCCCGCCGACCGTCCCCGCGCCCCGCCCGCCCCCGTGAAGCCGGGGTCCGCGCCGGCGTCCGGGCCGAAGTCCGTGCCCGCGTCGATGCCCGCGCCGGTCACGATGCCGGTCACCACGCCGGGCGTCGCGCCCGCCGCCCCGATCCCGTAGCTACCCGCACCCGTACCACCGTCACCCGCCCTGGCCTGCACGGGGATGCGCACCCCCGCCGCCGCCCGGACCGCCTCGCGCGGGTCGCGGACGCCGGCCGCCTCGAGCACCCCGCGGGTGTCCGGCTCACCCAGGCTCTCCGCGGACATCAGCGCGTACGCCGCCCGGGCCGGGGCCGGCAGCGCCGCCAGCGCGCGGTACAGCGCCAACTCGCCGTCGCCGCCCGCCTGCGGGTGCACCCGCAGCCCCACCACGCGCGGCATCCGCGCCGCGTCCAGCGCCGACCGCAGCCGCCCCTGGGCGCCGAACTCCAGCGCCCCGCGCAGCACCCGCACCCGCAGTACCCCGTACGCCCCGTCCTGCCGCGCGGGCGTGGGCGACGTCGGCAGCGCGAGCTGCACCAGCCGGTGCGCGGCCACCGCCCGGCGGTGCTTGCCGAGGCCGGCCGGCAATGTCACGTAGGCCAGCCGCACCAGCCGCGGGTAGTGCTCGATCAGCGCCGCCTCGGCCTGTGCCACCGACACGGTGGCGTTCGACCGGCGGGTGGATGCGGACGTCCCGGATGCCTGCTGCGTCTTCACGCAGTGTCGAACGAGCCGTTGATGCGATGGTCACCCGGGGGTGTCACTCGAAAGCGTGATCCGGGCGGGGAACGCGGAAGGTGCCCCTGCCGGTTCGGTAGGGGCACCCTCGAAGGGCGGCGGCGCCGGGCCGCGGCGGTGCGGGCCGGTGTCAGACCAGGCCGGCCTTCTCCAGCGCGCTCCCGCAGGTGTCGACGATCAGCCGCGTGACGACGTACGGGTCGATGTTCGCGTTCGGGCGGCGGTCCTCGATGTAGCCCTTCTGGTCCACCTCGACCTGCCACGGGATCCGCACGGACGCGCCGCGGTTGGAGACGCCGTAGCTGTACTCGTTCCACGGGGCGGTCTCGTGGGCACCGGTGAGGCGGTGCTCGACGCCGGGACCGTAGTTCTTGATGTGCTCCAGCGGCTTGTCGTCGCGGCCGAGCGACTCGGCGGCCTCGATGATCGCGTCGTAGCTCTCGCGCATCTTCTTGGTGGAGAAGTTGGTGTGCGCGCCCGCGCCGTTCCAGTCGCCCTTGGCCGGCTTGGGGTCGAGGGTGGCGGAGACGCCGAAGTCCTCGGCCGTGCGGTAGAGCAGCCAGCGCGCGACCCACAGGTGGTCGGAGACGTCCAGCGGGCTGAGCGGGCCGACCTGGAACTCCCACTGGCCCGGCATCACCTCGGCGTTGATGCCGGAGATGCCCAGGCCCGCGTCGAGGCAGTTGTCGAGGTGCTTCTCGACCACGGGGCGGCCGAAGATCTCGTCGGCGCCGACACCGCAGTAGTAGCCGCCCTGCGGCGCCGGGAAGCCGTTCTCCGGGAAGCCGAGCGGCCGCGAGCCGCTGAAGAACGTGTACTCCTGCTCGATGCCGAACAGCGACTCCTGGTCGGCGAACTTCTCGGCGACCTCGCGCAGCGCGGCGCGGGTGTTCGACTCGTGCGGGGTGCCGTCGATGTTGAAGACCTCGCACAGCACGAGCTTGTTCTCGCCGCCGCGGATCGGGTCGGCGAAGCTGGCGACCGGCTTGAGTACGCGGTCCGAGGCGTGGCCCTCGGCCTGGTTGGTGCTGGAGCCGTCGAAGCCCCAGATCGGCAGCTCGGCGCCGTCGGCGAGGATCCGCGTCTTGGAGCGGAGCTTGGCCGTCGGCGCGGTGCCGTCTATCCAGATGTACTCAGCCTTGTAGGTCACGGTGACGCCATCCTTATTACGAACGTGAGCGCGGGTGCGGCACCGAGCCGCGCTGATCGGGCCTGAAGCGCAGCGTCCCAACCACGTTTTTCCCATCCGTTGCCCCCGCGTTAACCACGTGTGAACTGCCTGCCGTGACCAGCGGGAATCCCTCATCAGCCCCATCCACCCCACGCCCCTCCGCGGCCGTACCCGCAGGCCCGGAGGCTGCGCCGCAGGTGGGTGCGGCGCGGGTGCTCCGGACCCGGCGGGCTAGGCTCGGTGCATGCCATCCGGGGATCGTTCCGCCGCCTGTGACCGTTCGCCGTCCGCCGAGGACGCCCGCGTGTACGCCGGGGCGGTGCGCGCATGAGCCTGCGGGTCGGACTGCTGGGCACGGGCCCCTGGGCGTGGAAGGCGCACGCCCCCGCGCTGGCCGCCCATCCGGACGTGGAACTCGCCGGGGTCTGGGGCCGCCGGGCCGACGCGGCCGCCCGGCTCGCGGACGAGTTCGGCGGCCGACCCTACGGCGACCCGGATGCGCTGATCGAGGACGTGGACGCGGTGGCGATCGCCCTGCCGCCCGCCCTCCAGGCGGAGTGGGCCGCGAAGGCGGCCCGGGCCGGACGGCACCTGCTGCTGGACAAACCGCTCGCGGCGACCGTCGAGGCCGCGCGGGAGGTGGTCGCCGCCGTGGAGGCCACCGGGGTGCGCTCGGTGGTGTTCTTCACGCTGCGCTTCGACGCGGGCGCGTCGGCGTGGATCGCGCAACAGGCCGCCGCCGGGGAGTGGTTCACCGGCCGCGCCGACTGGTACGGCGCGGTGTTCAGCGGCGACACGAGCCCGTACGCGGACTCGCCCTGGCGCCGCGAGAAGGGCGGGCTGTGGGACGTCGGCCCGCACGCCCTGTCCGTGCTGCTGCCGGTGCTCGGCGACGCCACCGAGGTGCACGCCGCCCGCGGCCAAGGCGACCTGGTGCACCTGACGCTGCGGCACGCCTCCGGGGCGTCGAGCACCTCCGTTCTCACCCTGACCGCGCCGCCGGCCGGCGCCGGCGTGGCGATCGAGTTCCGCGGCGCGCCCGGGATCGCGACCTTCCCCGACGGCGTCAGCGGTCCGGCGACCGACGCGATGGCGCGGGCGATCGACGCTCTGGTGGCGGGTGAACCGCACCCGTGCGACGCCCGGTTCGGGCTGCGGGTCACCGAGATCCTGGCGGCCGCGGAGGAAGCGCTGCGCTGAGCCGCGGCCGCGGTGGTCCCCCCCGGATGCACAAGAGGGGCGCACCCGGGCGAAAAGGATCACGTTCAGGGGGTGTTCACCCCCTTCCGGCCGCTCTGGGCGGTGTCTATCGTCGAAGGATGGACGCTGCGGATTGGTGGTCGATCGAGGTCATGGACGCCGAGCACGCGGAGATGTCGGCCGCGTCGTGGCGGGACGCGTACGCGCAGGTGCTCACCGAGTCGCTGGTGACCAACGGCGCGGCCCTGTGGAAGTGGTACGAGCACAGCTGGGGCGTGGTGCTCGAAGTCGCCTTCGTCGAGGAGGACGCCTGGCTGGCCTGGCGCGCGCTGCCCGGCACGCAGGCCGCCCTCGACGCGGTGCCCGACCCGCTGAGCGGGTTGCTGGTGCACCGGGGGCACGGCGGGGCGTCGGGCAGTTACGTACCGCGGGTGCCGGGGATGCCGCCGGTCGCCGACCGGGTGGCGTTGCCCGAACCGCTGTAGCCGCCCGCGGGGTTTCAGGCCGGGCCGGGCCGTTCTCGGCGCGCCGGGTGCTCAGGCCGGCCCGTTCCATCCCCAGCGCGGCGTCGGGCCGGGGTCGCCCAGTTCCGCGCCCGGCTGCGACACCGACTTCGCGATGCGCGTCCCCCACTCGACGTACTCCGCGAACCGCTGCTGCAGCAACGCGTCCTCCGGCAGCTCCTTCGCGGCCGTCGCGAGCAGCAACTCCGCCCAGCGGGCGCGCTGTTCCTCGGTGATCGCCAGGCCCGCGTGGTGGCTGAGCAGTCCGTGGTGGCCGCCGAGCCGCTTGGTGTACTCCGCCGGACCGCCGAACACCTCCGTCAGCCACACCACCACGTGCTCGACGTGCGTGGGCGTGAAGTGCGCGAAGACCGGGGCGAGCAGGGGGTCCTGGAGCACCTGCCCGTAGAAGGAGTCGATCAGGCGGTGCAGGGCGTCGGCACCGCCGAGGGCGTCGTAGAAGCTCGGCTGCTCGGGCATGCCCCCAGCCTCGTCCCGGGACCGCCGGGCAGGGGAGCGGTTTCGCCGCGAGCACACCAAACGGAGCAACGCGTTCCGGAGGGCGCCGAAGGGGCGCGCGGCGCCCGGAATGCGCGGCCGCCGGGAGTAGGTTGACGGATCATGAAGGCCATCGTGTACACCAGCAGCGGCGGAGCCGACGTCCTCACCCTCACCGACCGGCCGGTGCCCGAACCGGCGGCCGGCGAGGTACGGGTGAAGGTCGAGGTCTCCGGCGTGAACCCGACGGACTGGAAGGCGCGGCAGAACGCGCAGCCGGATCGGCCGCAGGTGCCGAACCAGGACGGCTCCGGCGTGATCGACGCGGTGGGCGCGGGCGTGCCGGCCGAACGGGTCGGCGAGCGCGTGTGGCTGTGGGAGTCCGCGTACCAGCGGCCCGACGGCACCGCGCAGGAGTTCACCACGGTGCCGGCCCGCCAGGCGGTACGGCTCCCGGACCACGCGTCGTTCGACCTCGGCGCGAGCGTCGGGGTGCCCGCGCTCACCGCCCACCGCGCGCTGACCGTCGCCGACGACGGCCCGCGGCGACTGGCGCCCGGCACGCTCGACGGGCGTACGGTCCTGGTCGCCGGCGGCGCCGGCGCGGTCGGCAACGCCGCGATCCAGCTGGCCCGTTGGGCCGGCGCCACCGTCATCACCACGGTCAGCGGCCCGGAGAAGGCCGCGCTGGCCACCGCGGCCGGCGCGCACCACGTCGTCAACTACCGGGAGCAGGACGCGGCGGCGGAGATCCTCCGGATCGCGCCCGACGGCGTGCACGTCGTGGTGGAGGTCGCCCCGGACCACAACGCCACCCTGGACGCGGCCGTCGTCGCCAACAACGCGGTGGTCGCGTTCTACGCCGACGACGGCCACGACTTCGCCGCGCCGGTCCGCCGCTCGATGACCGTGAACCTGCGCTGGCAGGGCCTGCTGCTCTACACGATGCCGACCGCTGCGAAGGACGACGCGGTGGCCGCGGTCTCCGCGGCCCTCGCCGACGGGGCGCTGCGGGCCGGGCCGGAGGCGGGGCTGCCCTTCCACCGCTTCCCCCTGGAGCGGACCGGCGCGGCGCACGAGGCGGTGCGGAACGGGGCGGTCGGCAAGGTGCTGATCGATGTGGCCTCGGCGTAGGGGTCCTGCCGTATCGCCGTATTTCCTTGCCGTGGAACGGTGTTGCCGTGGTGCCGGGCGCGGGATGGGCACGCCCCAAGGCGGGGGTCAGGCGGCGGAGAGCCGCTGCCTGACCTCGGGGGCGTCCAGGGACAGGGCGCCCAGCAGGTCCGCGGCCGGGTCGGGGTGCCGGGACGTGAGCAGGGCGAGCAGCAGATGGCGCGGCTCGATCCGCCGCCCCTTGCCATCGCGTTCGGCGAACCGCTTGGACTCCCCGACCGCCGAGCGCGCCGCCGAGTTGAGCGGGAGCCGCCGGCTTCCGCGGCTGGGCGGCGCGGCCAGCGGCATGTCCAGGTGGACGCCGATCGCGCCGAGCGCGTCGCGGTCCATCGCGTCGAGCGCGGACCTGCCCTGGTCCAGGCTCACCCCGAGGGCGCGCGCGGGCGGCGCGTCCGGGTCGTGCAGCAGCGCGAGCAGCAGGTGGTCGGTGCCGATCCTGCGGTCGCCGCGCCGCTCGGCCTCGGTGCGGGCTCGTTCGATCACCGGTTTGAGCCGCGGAGCCGCGGCAGCTTCTGCCGACATGGCCGCCTCACTTTCCGTATTTGGCGTGCACGGACTGGCGGGACACCCCGAGGGCGTCCCCGATCTGCTCCCACGACCACCCCTGCCGCCGGGCCAGCGCCACATGCGTCGCCTCGACCTGCTCGGCGAGCCGGTGCAGGGCGCCGACCGCGCGCAGGCCGACGGCGGGGTCGTCCGAGTCGATGACCTCGGTCAGGTTCATGTTCGTCAGTTTAGATTGACGCCGAATGAGTGTCAATACAGACTGACATGGCTGGTGCGGCGGACATGGCTGGCGCGGCGGACGTGGCGGACACGGCTGACGTGTGGGGGTTCGCGGCCGGGTCCGGCCCGCACAATGGCGGGGTGGCACCGACCTCCCGCTCTCCCCGCACCTCCCGCGTTCCCGGCGCGGCCGTCACGCTCGGCGTCGTCGGCCACCACCTGCCGGGCCGTACCTGCGCCGCGGCGCCGGGATTCCCCGGATACGACGGCATCCACGTCGGCGTCCAGCGCCGCGCCCGGCCGGCCGAACTCCTCGGGCTCACCCCGGGCGACGCCCCCACCGCGCGCTGGGAACTGGAGTGCACGGCCCGCCCGGGCGCCGACGGGCTGCCGGAGCTGACCGGGCCGTACGTCCAGGGGCGGCCCGGCGACCGCTTCGTATACCTCTGCTGGGGCACCCTCGCGCCCGACGGCGCCTTCACCATGTTCCGCCGGGCGAAGCTCCTGCTGGCCGCGGTCGAGCCGGACGTCCTCGACGCGGCTGTCCGCGGCGGGCACCTCACCGCCCGGCTCGGCCTGACCGACGCGAAGGGCGGGCCGCTGTGCGCGCGGGTCGTGCCCCCGGCCGTGGAATGGTCGGCGACGTAACTGCGGAGCCGGGGCGCCGCATCGGGGAGGAGGGCCGGGGGAGCGGCGGCCTCCTCCCCGGGTCCGGGCGGGAGCCGGGAACCTATGCCGCGCCGACGTACGCCTGCGCGGCCGTACGGGCGACGGACTCGACCTGGTCGATGCCGCCCTGCTCGGTGCGCTGGCCGGACGACAGCACGCTCACCAGCAACCGGTGTCCCTCGTACGTCACTTCGCCGATGCTGTTGATGTCCCACCGGGCGGTCGCCGTGCGTTCCAGCCAGCCGTTCTTCAGCGCGTAGCCGGAGCCGTCGGAATCGGCCGCGGACACGCCCCAGCGCTCGCCGTCGACCACGGACCGCATCAGCCCGGTGAGGTACGCGCGGGAGGACGACGACAGGGGCGAGTCGCTGTCGAACACCGCCCGCAGCAAGGCGATCTGGTCGCTCGCGCTGGTCTGGGTCAGCCCCCAGAGGTCGCCGTCCCCGCCCACCGTGTGGTGCAGCCCGAACGACTTGTTGGCGGCGGCCAGCCCCGCGCCCCGGCCGATCGTGTGCCACAGGTCGAGCGCCGCGTCGTTGTCGCTCTGCTCGATCATCGCGGTGGCCAGGTTCTGCTGCCCCGCGGTCAGGTGGGTGCCCGCGTGCTGGTCCTGGAGCAGCAGCGTCGCGAGGATGTCCACCTTGACGATGCTGGCGGTGTCGTACGAGGTGTCGCTGTCGCTGTCGTACGTCGCGGTGGCGCCGCCGTCGGCGTCGACGACCGCGACCGACAGGTCACCGCTGATGCCGAGGGCGCGGACCGCCGAAGTCACGGCGGCGTCGGGCGAGGTCGACGTGCTGGCCGCGGGCGAGGCGCCGGCCGGCGTCGTGTCCGTGACGGGCGCGGGTGTCGTGGTGGCGCCCGCGCTCGGGGTGCTCGTCGTGCGCGTGGGCTGCGGCGCGGTCGACTTCGGCGCGGAGGTGTCGGCGGTCGGGCTGCTCTCGGAGCCGGCCTTCGCGGACGGGGACTGCACGATCGTGGCCAGCGTGAGGACGGCCATCGCGGCCAGCGCAGTCACGGAGATGAGCAGGGGGCGCGACCAGGCGCGTGCGTTGCCGCGGGCGGGATCGGCCTCGGGGGGTTCGGGTTCCGGGTCCGGGGTGCCGAGGTGCAGGGCGGGGGCGGATGCGGATGCGTCTTCGGGTTCGAGCGCGGGATCGGCTTCGGGCTCGGGCTCGGTCGCCGGGTCAGGCGCGGCCTCGGAGTCGTGGGCGGTCTCGGGCTCGGGGTCTGCTTCGGGCGCGGCCCCCTCCGGCTCGGACGCCGTGCGGAACTCCGGAACGGCGCCGGGTTCCTCGCCCGCGTCCGGTATCCCGGTCCCGTCCTCCTGGTCGGCGGTCCCCTCGGCGTCAGCGGTGGCAGCGGCGTCGTCCCGGGCCGTCGCCTTGTCCTGCGTCGCTTTGTCCTGCGTCGCATTCGTACCGTCGCCGTGCACGTCGGCCATGGCCGTCCACCCCCCGCCCTCGCCGTCCGCCGACGGTCTGCGCTGTTCCATGCCACCGACCGTAGGAAGGGAATCTGGGGTTCCCCTGAGAGACGGGTGGCAATCGTCTGAGACGCGTCCGTCGGAGGCGTCCGTGGAAGTCGGTCGAGGCTATGCAGGATGTGTTGTGGCCGGATGAACCCGCCATGACGATCGTCACATCGACTCCGGGACGTGCGACCTCCCGTCCTACGCCACTCGCCGCGCGGCGTCCAGACCCCGGACCGTACGGGTGTGCGTACGCGGATGGTTGCGGCCGGTTCGGTGCGGCCGCGGCCGGCCGGGTGCGGTCGCGTCAGTCGGTCCCGTCGCCGAGCGACACCAGCAGGGTCCGCAAGGTGCCGGCGAGGGCGTCGCGCTCGTCCGTGCCGAGCGCCGCGAGCAGGCGGTGCTCGTTCGCCACGTGGTCCGGCAGCGCCTCGTCGATCACGGCCCGGCCGTGCTCGGTGAGCCGGACGTGCACCACGCGGGCGTCGGCGTCGCTGCGGCTGCGGCTCACCAGTCCGGCCGCCTCCAGCCGGTCCAGGCGCTGGCTGACCGCGCCCGAGGTGACCATCGCGGCCTGCATGAGCTGCGCCGGGGTCAGCAGGTGCGGCGGATCGCTGCGGCGCAGCGTGGCCAGCACGTCGAAGGAGGCGGCGTCGAGGTCGTGCTCGGCGAACACCCGGCGCAGTTCCGCCTCCAGCAGCCGGCTCAGCCGCTTCAGCCGGCCGATCACGGCCATGGGGGAGACGTCGAGGTCCGGGCGCCGCCGGGACCACTGGTCGAGCACCAGGTCGACGTGGTCGCCCGTCCCCGCGGCCCGACCGCCGCCCTGCTCCGTCTGCGTCATGGAAACAGAGTAGCCAATCTCTTAGTGCTGAGATACTTTCTCTTAGTGCTAAGAAATCGGGCAGGCGTCGTCCTGCCGGCCGCGCTCGCCCCCAGCGTGTGGGGGACCACCTACTACGTCACCACCGAGTACCTGCCGCCGGACCGGCCGCTGCTGGCCGGGGTGCTGCGCGCGCTGCCCGCCGGGCTCCTGCTGGTCGCCGTCGGCCGCCGGCTGCCGCACGGCGTGTGGTGGTGGCGGTCCCTCGTCCTCGGCGCGCTGAACATCGGCGCCTTCTTCGCGCTGCTGTTCGTCGCGGCGTACCGCCTGCCCGGCGGGGTCGCGGCCACGATCGGGGCGCTGCAGCCGCTGCTGGTCGCGGTGCTCTCGGCGGGCCTGCTCGGGGACCGGCTGACCGCGCGCACCGTGCTGACCGGCCTGGCCGGGGTGCTGGGGGTCAGCCTGCTGGTGCTCCGGTCCGGTGCGCGCCTCGACGCGCTCGGGGTCGCCGCCGCGCTGGGCAGCGCGGTGGTCATGGCCGTGGGCGTCGTGCTCAGCAAGCGCTGGCCGGCCCCCGCGCCCTGCTCGCCACCACGGGGTGGCAACTCGTCTCCGGCGGCCTCCTGTTGCTCCCGGTGTCGTTGCTGGTCGAGGGCCTGCCGCCGGCCACGCTGAGCACGCGGAACATGCTCGGTTACGGCTACCTGACGCTGGTGGGTGCCGCGCTCGCGTACGCGCTGTGGTTCCGCGGCATCCGCGAACTCCCGCCGACCAACGTGACGTTCCTCGTCCTGCTCAGCCCCGTGGTCGCCACGGCGGTCGGATGGCTGGCGCTGGGGCAGGAGTTGACCGCCATGCAGGTCGCGGGCGGCGTTCTGATCCTCGGCGCGCTGGTCGCCGCCCAACTGAAGCCCGCGGTGGAGCCGTTGACCGCTCCACCACCGTTGACCGGACGGCCGTCCGGCACCTGACGCGGCCCCAACCCCACCTCATCCCCACTGTGTTGTGAAGGATCTGAAGGAGCAGTCATGCGTATCACCGTCTTCGGGGCCGCCGGAGCGGCCGGCCGCCGGATCGCCGCCGAGGCACTTTCGCGCGGCCACGAGGTCACCGGCGTGGTGCGGTCGGAGGAGCGCTTCTCCGCACTCCCCGAGGGTGTGCACGCCCGGGTCGGCGACGCGCTGTCCCCGGTCTCCGCAACGGAGTTGCTGCACACGCAGGATCTCGCCGTCGCGGCCACCCGGCCGCCGTACGGCAAGGAGGACGAACTCGTCCTCGCCGCCGAGGTGCTGCTCGGCGCGGCAGCCGCGACCGGGGTGCGGCTGCTGCTGGTCGGCGGCGCCGGAACCCTGGGCGTCCCGTCGGGCGGCACCGTCGCCGAGGCGCCGGACTTCCCCGCGGAATGGGCGCCGATAGCGCGCGCGTGCGCCCTCCAACTCGAGGCGTGCCGGGCCTCGTCCGGCGCGGACTGGACCTGCCTCAGCCCTGCCGCGCTGCTCGAACCGGGCGAGCGCACCGGTCACTTCCGGCTGGGCGGCGACGAGTTGGTGGTCGACGGGGACGGCGTCTCGGCCCTGTCGTACGAGGACCTGGCGGTGGCCCTCCTGGACGAGGCGGAGCGCCCGCGGCACCGGGGGCGGCGGTTCACCGCCGGGTACTGAGTCGGTGTCCGACGGGCGGCCCGGGCGGGTTCGCCCGGGCTGGCCCTGGTTCGTCGAACCCCGGGGCCGGGGACGCCGGTTGCCATGTCCGCTCGGGGTTCGCCTGGTCCGAGTCCGCCCCGGCCGCCGTGCGCTGTGTGCGGCTCACCCGGGCGGGCCCGTACGGTCGTTCCGCTCGTCACGACCCGGCGCGGTCGCACAAGGCGTGGTCCGTGAGGGCCTCCACCGCGCGGTTCACCTTGTCCTCGTCGATCAGCGCCGTGGTGGTCGTGATCGAGACGGTCACCGCGCGGCGGCCGTCCGCGGACACGGCCGGGCGGGTGTAGACGCCGAGGCCGTCGCCCTCGTGCATGTCGTCCGTCCCCCCGCAGGTCAGCGGCAGGACCCGCAACCCGAGACCGTAACCGCCCTGGGTGCCCGCGGGTGGCACGGGCAGGTCGTCGTAGGGGACCGTGGTCCGCATCTCGGCCAGCTGGGCGGCGGAGAGCAACCTGCCGCCGGCCAGGGCGCGGAAGAAGGTGTCGAGGTCGGCGGGCGTGCTGACGACGCCGGAGTCGGCGGTGTGCTGGAGACTCTGCTCGGTGAGGTCGAGGGGGTTGCCGTCCGGCCCGGTGACCGTGACCCGCTCGTGCGGGCCGACGAGGTACGGGTTCGCGCCCGGGATGTACGTGTGGCGCAGGCCGAGCGGGGCGATCACGCGGTGCTCGACCATTTCCTGCCAGCTCTGCCCGCCGCTCGCCTTCTCGGCGATCATCGCGGCCAGCAGGTAGTTCGTGTTCGAGTAGGCCCACCGGCCGCTGCCGGGCGTGAAGACCGGCGGGTGGCTCATCGCCACGGCGACGAGCTGCTCGGGCGGCGTGTCGTCGAAACGGTTCTCGTCGAAGTGGTTGAGGAGGCGGTCCTGGACGGCCGGGTCCTGGATGTAGTCGTAGATGCCGCTGGTCTGCTGGAGCAGGTCGCGTACGGTGACGCGGCGGCCGTCGTTGCCGTTTCCGCCGACCACTCCGGGCAGCCAGTGGTCGACGGTGTCGTCCAGCGACAGCCGGTGCTCGGCGACGAGTTGGAGGACCACGACCGCGGTGAAGGTCTTGCTGGTGCTGGCCGTCCGGAACTCCGGGTCCCACGGCACGGGCGCCTTCGACCCGAGCCCGGCGGTCCCGTAGCGGGCGCGCAGCGGGCCGTCGCCCTGGCGGTCCACCCGGGCCACCACGTTGACGTCCCCGCCGCCGGCCGCCCGGACCGCCGCGAGGTCCTTGCGCAGGTCCGCCGTCGAGTAGCCGCCCGCCGCGGCCTTCCCACCGGTCCGGTCCGCGCCGCCGCCCGCATAGGCGCCGGCCGGCACCGCGGCGAGCGCCGATGCCGCCAGCACCACCGCGATCGCCCCCACGACCGCCCGCTTGCCCGTCCTCGCGACCCGCATCGCACATCCCCCTTGCTCTCCGCCTCGTGTCGCCCGCGTGCTTGCGGACACGAGCGAGTCAACCGGTCCGGCGGCGCCCGGGCGATGCGGGTGCCACCCGAAGGGGGGTGGGGGGATCCCCCGGGAACAGGGTCGGGCCGGCCGTCCCGCCCGGCCCGACCGGGAGAGCCGGCCGTCCTCCGGGCCGGAACTTCGGGGTGAGGACGACCAGTTGACGGCATCGCGATGCGGTCGCTCACCCGGTGCGGTCAGGAACGTCGGTGCCGCCGGGAACGTGTGCCCAGTCGGGAACCAGGGGGCAGCCGCTCGTCCACGCAGGTGAGCGCGAGGGTGGCGGGGCGCGCCGTGCCGCAGGCCCCACCGGGGGCGAAGGTGACCCTGCCGGTGCCGGAGTTGGGGCGGCCGGGCGGGGAACGGGACCTGCGTGCCGTACCCCGGGATCGTCACCCCCCGACCGTGATCGGCAGGGAGCCGAACGCCGCGGCCCCGTGGATCGTCGACCCGCCGGTGGAGCCGGGTCGCGCCCGATCAGTGCGCTGCTCGGCACCGCCTGCCGGCCGCTGCCGAGCGTTCGCGGGCAGACTGGAGGGGTGCCCGTTGTCTCGCTGCGCCCGCTGACCCGCGCCGACTTCCCGTTGCTGCGGGAGTGGCTGGAGCAGCCGCATGTGCGGCAGTGGTGGCGGGAACCCGAACCCACCGGCGCGGCTGTCGAGGCGGAGTACGGCCCCGTGGTCGACGGACGCGACCCGACCCTGTGCGCGGTGATCCTCGCCGACGGCCAACCTGTGGGACTGATCCAGGGCTACCGGCACGCCGACAGCCCCGACTGGGACCGCGCGGTCGGCATCCCGCACGCCGCCGGCCTCGACTACCTGGTCGGACCGCCCGAGCGCCGCGGCCAGGGCATCGCGCCCACCGCGATCGCCGCCTTCGCCGACCTCCTGCTGCACAGCTTCCCTGACGTCTCCGTCGTCGTCTCCGCCCCTCAACTCGCCAACGACGCCTCCTGTCGCGCCCTCCAGAAGGCCGGCTTCACCCACGTGCGCACCACCGTCCTCGACTCCCCGGACCCCTCCGACGCCGGCCCGAGCGCCCTCTACACCTACGCGCCCGGGCCCAAGAGGTCCGGCGGGCCCGGGCGAGCCCGCCCCGACCGCCCTCAACCCGGCCTCGACCATGCCTCCCACAGGGACGCGTAGGTCCCCCCGGCCGCCCGCAGCGACTGGTGGGAACCCCGCTCGGTCACCCGCCCCTCCTCCATGACGAGGATGGTGTCGGCGCCGGCGGTCTGGGACAACCGGTGGGCGACCAGCAGGGCGCCGCGCCCCCGCAGGACCGTGGTGGCCGCGGTGTCGAGCAACCGGGCCGAGTCGCTGCCGCCCTCCGCGGTGGCCTCGTCGAGCACGACCACGTCCGGGTCGAGCAGGAACAGCCGTGCCAGCGCGAGGTGCTGGGCCCGGCCGGGGGCGAGGTGGTGGCCGCCGGCGCCTATCAGGGTGTCGACGCCGTCGGGCAGCGCCTCGACCCAGCCGGTCGCGCCGACCGCGTCCAGGGCGGCGGCGACCTGCGCGTCGGTCGCCTCGGGCCGGGCCAGCCGTATGTTGGCGGCGACGCTGCCCGCGAAGAGGTGGGTCTCCTGGGTGACGAGTGCGACGGTGCCGTGCAGTGCGGCGGGGGAGACGTCCGCGAGCGGCACGCCGTCGAGCGTGGCGGTGCCGCGGCGGGGTGCGCGCAGCCCGGCCAGCAGCGTGGCGACCGTGGACTTGCCGGAACCGGTGGTGCCCACCACCGCCACGTGCTGTCCCGCGGCGATCCGAAGGCTGACGTCGTGCACGACGTCGGGGCCGTCGCCGTAGCCGAAGTCCGCGCGGTCGAGGGCGAGTACGGGCTGCCGGGCGGTCCGCGGAGCCGCTTCCGGGCTCCCCGCGGGCGCGGGTACGGGCGCGGATGCGGGTGTCGCGTCGAGGACCCCGATCAGGCGGGCCAGCCCGGCCGCGGCCTGCTGCACGCTGTCGAAGGCGCCGAGCACCGCGTTGATCGGGTCGAAGAGCCCGACGAAGAACAGCGCCGCCGTGGTCGCCGCACCGACGCTCGCGCTGCCCGACCGCACCAGGACGGAGGCGACGAGCAGGATCGCGCCGAGGCCGACGAACTCCGCGACGTTGAGCCGCCCGAAGAAGCGGGTGGCGGTGCGGGTGGCCTCGAACTCGTACCCGGCGGCGGCGAGCGAGGCGTCCTGCACGCGGGCGTACTGGCGGCCGCCGAGCCGCAGCGCGCGCACGGTCGGCAGCGCGGCGAAGGCGCCGAGGAGGGCGGAGGTGCGGTGGCCCTCGGCGGTGCGCCCCGCGGCATAGACCGGGCGGGAGGCCCGCAGGTACCAGCGCAGCGTGTACGCCTGGAGAGGCACCGCGAGCAGTCCGGCGAGCGCGAACCGCCAGTCCAGGGAGGCGAGTCCGACCAGGGTGGCCAGGATCGCGAGGGCCGCGGACACGAAGCCGGCGAGGCCGCCCTGCGCGGCTTCCGTGACGCGCTCCACGTCGCCGGAGACCCGCGAGACCAGGTCGCCGCTGCCGCCCGCCTCCACCGTGTCGACCGGCAGGGCGAGGGCGGAGCCGACCACGTCCTCGCGCAGCCGCGCCACTTCGGGGAGCACGACGCGGGCGAGCAGGACGTTCGACGCCCAGGTGGCGGGTGCGCCGAGGACCGCGGCGGCGGCGAGCAGGGCGACCGGGCCGATCACCGCGGACGTGCCGCGCCCGTCGACGATCGCCTGTGTCACCCAGCCGATGGCGATCGGCCCGACCAGGCCGAGGGCGCTCTCGGCGACCATCACGGCCGTGGTCGCGGCGAGCAGCAGCCGGCGGGGCCGCAGCGCGGTGCGCAGGTGCGCCCGGGTGCGGCGGCCGTCGGCGACCGGGAGCAGCCGCCGGGTGGCGGGCGAAGCGGCGGCGGATTCCGTGGGGTTCATCGGGTCAGCAACTCGCGGTAGGCGGCGTTGTCCCGCATCAACCCGGCATGGGTGCCGCTGTCCGTGATGAGCAGGGTGAGCCGGGAATGCTCGGTCCCGCCGTCCGCGCCGGAGCCGTCGGCGTCCCCAGCCTCCCGGTGCACCGGATCGCCGTTCGCCGCACGTCCGTTCGCCGCGGCTCCCTGTGTCGGGGCTCCCGGCGACGCGGCCTCGTATGCCGCGGCCCCGTGCAGGAAGAACACCCGGTCGCACCGGGACAGCAGGGCCGGACTGGTGGTGACCAGCAAGGAGGTCAGACCCTCCTGGGCCCGCACCTGGCGCAGCCGCCCGGCGATCCGGTCCTCGGTGGCGGCGTCCACCGCCGTCGTCGGGTCGTGCAGCACGAGGACGGGCGGGGTCGCGGCGACGGCCCGGGCCAGGGCGACGCGCTGCCGCTGCCCGCCCGACAGGCTCTCCCCGCGGTCGCCCACGGTGGCGTCCGCGCCGCCGGGCACCGTGTCGATCACCTGATCCGCGAACGCCGCCCACGTGCCCTGCTCTGCGGCCTTGGCGTCGGGCGCGAGCAGCGCGATGTTCTCCGCGAGGGTGCCCGGGAAGAGCACGGCGTCATGCGGCGACACCAGCACCCGGGCCCTCAGCCGCTCCAACGGCACCTCGCCCACCGCCTTTCCCCCGACCTCGACCCGTCCGGCCGCGGGCTCGCTCTCCCGCACCAGCAGCTCCGGAATCCGCCCGGCCAACCCGGGCGCATCGACCACCACCCCCGTCAACTCCCCGCACTCGGCGACGAACGACACCCCCGAGAACCCGTCCACCTCGACCCCCGCCACCTCGACCCGGGCACCCCGACCCTCCTCGAACCCGCCCGGGCGAAGCCCGTCCCGCACCTCCTCCCGCGTCCCCGTCACTTCGAGCACCCGCCCCGCGGACGCCACCGCCCGCGCATACGCCGCGCTCGCCCCCGACACCACCTGCATCGGTCCCACCACGAATCGTGCCAATCCCAGAGCCGCCACAAACTCCCCCAAACCGATTCGACCCGAAAGTGTGAGCCACCCGCCCACTCCCGCGATCACCGTCAAGTACACCCCGGTGAAGGCCGTTCCGACCGCCGACAGCAGCGACTGCGAGGACATCGCCCGCAGTGACGCCCCCAACGCGGCCTGGCTGGCCGTGCGGTAGTCCGCCGCGGCGGTCCGCTCCGCCCGGATCCCCTTGAGCACGCGCATCCCGCGGACCAGGTCCTCCGCGAGCACCGCGGCCTTCCCCGCCTCGTGCTGCTCCGCCCCGCTGTGCCGCCGCAGCCGCCGCGCGACCCGGTCCTGCACGACCAGCAGCAGCGCCGTGCCGAGCAGGATCACCGCCCCCAGCAGGAGTGAGAAGCCCAGCAGCAGCGCCGTCGCGACCGCGAGCACCGCCACCGCCGCCACCGTCTGCGCGACGACCCCGGCGAAGGCGCCGACCCGGCCCGCGTCGCTGGCCGCGCGGGTGAGCAGGTCGCCGGGCGCCAGGCGTATGCCGCCGGCGGGGCGCAGCACCCGCTCGGTCACCCACATGCGCACCACGTGCCCGGTGTGCTGCTTCGCCCGCATGCTGGCCCGGGCGCCGTAGCGGTACGACAGCGACAGCAGCACGAAGTCCGCGGCCAGCACGCTGAGCCACCAGGCGATCGCCCACCGTCCCCCGCCCGCGATCGCCTCGCTCACCGTCGCGCCGACCAGGACCGGCACCATCGACTCGCCGAGCTGGTGCGAGCTGTAGAGCGCCGACGCCGCGACCAGGTCCTTCCGCTGCGCCCGCAGCGCGCCCCACAGCAGCGCCCGGGGGGAGTGCCGGCCGGCTTCGGGCGGCGGGGGCGGCGGTGCCGCGGGGGAGGCGGTGGCGGGCCGCGGGGGGAGCGGGAGGGCGTCAAGGGTCACCAACCGACCCTAAAGCGGCCGGCCGGCGGCGTGGGCGCGCCCTGGGGTCACGTCATAGCGCTCACCGGCCATCGGCGTACCAGGCCCGGATCCCGGCGGCCGAAAATTGGTTCCCGCCAGCTCTTGAAAATGAAAACCAAAGTCGTATAGTAGAGGACATGGCGAACAACGAACTGCGTCCCGTCGTCAAGCTCCGGTCCACCGCGGGCACCGGTTACACCTACGTGACCCGCAAGAACCGCCGGAACGACCCCGACCGCCTGACCCTGCGCAAGTACGACCCCGCCGCGGGCCGGCATGTCGACTTCCGAGAGGAGCGCTGACCATGAAGTCCACGATCCATCCCGCCTACGGGCCCGTCGTCTTCCGCGACCGCGCCACGGGCGACGCTTTCCTGACCCGTTCCACCCTCACGACCGACCGCACCACCGAGTGGACGGACGGCCGTACCTACCCGGTGCTCGACGTGGAGATCTCCTCGGCGAGCCACCCGTTCTACACGGGCACCCAGCGCGTCCTGGACACCACCGGCCGCGTCGAGCGATTCCGCCGCCGCTACGGCTCGGCGGACGCCGCCGCCCGCTGAGGTGCCGGCCGGAATCCCGCGGGGACACCGTCCCGCGGGAAGCCGGCCCGCTCCACCCTCGCGCCGCGACGCCTTCAGACGTCGCGGCGCCGGACCACCACTACGGCCACGACCGCCGACGCGACCGCCCATGCGGCCAGCGCCAGCCACGAACCGTGCACCGAGGCCGGGTACTTCCCCCACGAGATCGGCGCCGCCGGGTTGGAGACCAGGCGGCTTTCCGCGTTGCCCGGAAGCGTGTTGCCGATCCGCCGCAGCAGCTCGTAGCGGTCGCCCCCGAAGAGCAGCGGCACCAGGAACAGCAGCGTCACCACGGCGACGATCGACGCGGCGGCGAAACGGAAGACCGCCCCCGTCGCCATGCCGACCAGCGCGCACACCGGCGCGATCAGCGCGTAGGCGGCGACACAGCGCGCGCAGCCGGGATCGGTGATCGACAGGCCGACGTGCCGCGAGACCAGCATCGCGTTGCCGCCGAAGAACGACGCCGTGGCCACCACCGCCCCCAGCGCCGTGGTGAGCGCGGTCACCACCAGCACCTTCGCCCGTGCCACCGCCCCCCGGTCGGGCACGGCCGCGAACGTCGTACGGACCAGCCCGGTCGCGTACTCCCCGAAGACGCTGATCGCGCCGACCGCCCCCGCGGCGAGCATCAGGAGGTCCGCGGAGATCTGGTTCAGCCCGTGGAAGATCGGGTCGTACGCCCCCGCCCGGTGTCCGGTACCCGTGCGCGCCGCGCGGTCGATGTACACGAAGTCGGAGTGCACCGCGTTCAGATTGACGCCGATGGTGACCAGCACGGTCAGGGCAAGCACCCAGGGCGTCGAGCGCAGTGACCACAGTTTGATCCACTCGGCGGCCACGAGGTCGGCGAACCGCGGCCGGGGTTCGTCCGCCGCCAGGAGCGGCCGGGCGCCCGCGGCAGGTGTCTGCGTGCTCACAGGGCCCCACCCCTTCCGTCGCCGGCCGCGTACTCGACGCTGCCGGCGGTCAGTTCCAGGAAGGCGTCCTCCAGTGACGACGCCTTGGTGGTGAGTTGGTGCAGCGCGAGACCGTGCCGCAGGGCGAGCTCGCCGATGCGCCGGGCGGGCAGCCCGGACACCTCGACGGCTTCCTCCGACAGCGGCCGCACGCTCGCGCCCTCCCCGGTCAGCAGGGCGGCCAGCGCCGCCGGGTCAGCTGCGTGCACCGTGACCACCGAGCCGCCGCGCGCCGCCCGGGACAGGTCCGCCAACTGCTCGTCGGCGAGCAGCCGGCCGCGCCCGATCACCAGGACCTGCTCGGCACTCTGCTCGATCTCGCTCATCATGTGGCTGGAGAACAGCACGGTGCGCCCCTCGGCGGCGAGCCGGCGGAAGAGCCCCCGCACCCACAACACGCCCTCCATGTCCAGGCCGTTGAGGGGCTCGTCGAACAGCAGCACCCCGGGGTCGCCGAGCAGGGCCGCCGCGATGCCGAGCCGCTGCCGCATGCCCAGCGAGAAGCCGCCTATGCGTCGACCCGCGGCCTTGGCGAGCCCCACCTCCTCCAGGACGTCGGCCACTCTGGTGCGCGGGATGCGGTTGCCGCGGGCCAGCGCCGACAGGTGCGCGGCCGCGGTGCGCCCGCCGTGCACGTCCTGGGCATCGAGCAGCGCCCCCACGTGCCGCAGCCCGCGCCGCCGTTCCGCGAAGGGCACCCCGTCGACCGTGACCGTCCCGCTGCTGGGGGCGGTCAGGCCCAGGATCATCCGCAACGTGGTGGACTTCCCGGCGCCGTTGGGGCCGAGGAAACCGGTGACCCGTCCCGGGCGCACGCTGAAGGACAGGTCGTCGACGGCGACCGTGTCCCCGTAACGCTTCGTCACATGCCTGGCTTCGATCATGCCTTCACGGTGCCGTCGTCGCGGCCCCGCCCGCATCGGGCCACGGGCGGCATCCCCGGCCGCCCCCGCCCACCCCCGGGACTACACCCGCGGGCCAATGTGCCGCGCCGCCCCCGGCACCTACGATCGGCGCATGACCGCCGCATCCCGTACGCCGGTGCGTACGCCTCCGCTCAAGCGTCTGCCGCTGGGCGTGTGGGTGGCCGCCTTCTGGCTGACGGTCATCCTGGTGCGCGGGTGCCAGCGGCCGAACGAGCCGGCGCACCTGATCCGGATGGACGGCAACATGGAGGACGGCTCACTGCTCGTCACCGCCCTCGCCACCACCCTGGTCGCGCTGCTGGTCTTCCGCTTCCCCCTGCCGGCCCTGGTGGTCGCCCTCCTGGGGTCCTACGCCGCCACCGGCACGGGGGTGTTCGAGACGCCCGTCGCGCTCTTCCTGCTCGCCTGCGTCGTGGTCGGCTACATCACCGCGACGCGCTCGCGCCGCATGTCGCTCGTCGGCGCCGCCGTCACCTGCGCCGTCGTCCTGGTCAGCCAGAGCGTGAACTCCAGCCGGGCCGCTCTGGTCGCCATCACCGTGGTCGCCTGGCTCGTGGGCAACACCGCCCGGCAGAGCCGCAGGCACAGCGAGGCGCTGCGTGTCCGCGCCACCCAGCAGGCGGTCACCGAGGAGCGGTTGCGGATCGCCCGCGAACTGCACGACATGGTCGCCCACAGCATCGGCATCATCGCCATCCAGGCCGGCGTCGGGCGCCGCGTCATGGAGACCCAGCCCGCCGAGACCCGCAAGGCGCTGGACGCCATCGAGACCACCAGCCGCGAGACCCTCGCCGGCCTGCGCCGCCTGCTCGGTGCGCTGCGCCGGACCGACACCGACACCGACACCGGCAAGGGCACCGGCCCGGCCGCCGGCACCGCCGACCCGCCGCTGGATCCGGCACCGGGCCTCGCCGACCTGGGCCGCCTCGTCGCCACCACCCACGAGGTGGGCGTACGCGTCGAGGTCCGCTGGAAGGGGCAGCGTCGCCCCCTGCCGTCCGACATCGACCTGTCGGCGTTCCGCGTCGTCCAGGAGGCGGTCACCAACGTGGTGCGGCACTCGGGCAGCCGCGACTGCTCGGTCACCGTCGATCACCGCGAGGACGCCCTGCTGCTGGAGGTGGTCGACCTCGGCTGCGGCGGCGACCCGGCCGGTGCCGGTGCCGGCTACGGCATCGTGGGGATGCGCGAGCGGGTCGGCCTGCTGCACGGCGAGTTCAGCGCGGGGCCGCGCCCCGACGGCGGTTTCCGGGTGGCGGCACGGCTCCCGCTGCCGGCGGGCGACCAGGCCGTGGGGAGGGTCGCCAGGGAGGCAGCCCGTGGCGCGGCGACGGTCCGGGACTCGAAGCCGGGTCGGGATCCGGCGCAGCCCGGCGGTGCGACGGCAACGCCGAGACCCGACGCTTTCCGGCCATCTGACGGCTCGCCCGGGAAGGAGCCGCCCGCGGCCCGCGCAGCCGCCGCCTCGGCATCGGAATCCTCCGCGTCCGCCGACGCCAACGCCCCTGCCCGGAGCCGCGGATGATCCGCGTCGTCCTCACCGACGACCAGCCTCTGATCCGGACCGGACTGCGGGTGCTGATCGCCGACACCCCGGACATCGAGGTCGTCGGAGAGGCGGGAGACGGCGCCGAGGCGGTGGCGCAGGCCGCCGAACTGCGCCCGGACGTCACGGTGATGGACATCCGCATGCCCGGCATGGACGGCCTCGAGGCCACCCGCCGGATCACCGGCACGCCCGGTGGCGGGACGCGCGTGCTCGTCCTGACGACCTTCGACGACGACGCGTACGTGTACGCGGCCTTGCGGGGCGGAGCGAGCGGATTCCTGCTCAAGGACATGCCGTTGGAGACCATCCTCGACGGCATCCGCGTGGTCGCGGCCGGGGACGCGCTGATCGCGCCGACCGTCACCCGGCGGTTGATCGAGGAGTTCGCGCGGCAGCCGCCCGGCGCGGCCGCGCCCCGCCCGAGCACCGGGCCGGCCCGGGACGCCCGGCTCCGCGTGGTCACCGAACGCGAGCGCGAGGTGCTGGCGCTGGTCGGGCGCGGCATGTCCAACACGGAGATCGCCGAGGCGCTGTGCATCAGCGTGGCGACCGCCAAGTCCCACGTGGCCCGCCTGTTCGCGAAACTCGCCGCGCGCGACCGGGTCCATCTGGTAATCATCGCGTACGAGACCGGGCTGGTCGGCTGAATATCGGACTTCTCGCCCGGGCTGTGGATAACTTTGCGCTCGGAGGTGGATGCAGCCCGTAATGTGGTTCTCGCAGGGCGCACGGAGCTCTGTGCTCATTCCCGTACGGGAAGCCGGGGATGACGGGGGATACCAGGGGTGCCGGGGGTTGGAATGGACGGGTTCGTTTTCGGAGAGTTCCGCGTGGTGGCCGGCGGTCGCGGCCGCGGCGTGCGATTGGAGTGCGTCGCGCCCGGGAATGGCGGGCGTGACGAGGACGGCGCGGGCGGCGACGCGGAGGCGGCGGGCCGGGGGGCACGCCTGCCCCGGCGACGGGCGAACCAGCCGTTCACCGGCGCGGTGGGCATCCTCGTGGGGCGCGAAGAGCAATTGCAGATGGTGCGCGGCGCGGTCCGGTCGCGCCGGATGGTGGAATTCACCGGGGAATGCGGCATCGGAAAGACCGCGTTGCTGTGTGCCGTCGCGCCGGATGCATATATTCGCGTAGGTGCCACCGACCTTGAGGATTTCCTCCAGGACATGGTCCGCGAATTCTACGAGTACCCGCCGGGCGCGCCCCGGCTGTCCACCGACGAGTGCCGTCGCGCGCTCGAGCGGGTCGGTGCCGTCGTCGCGCTCGACGACGTGGCGTACGGCCCGGCGCAGATCGCCGACCTGCGGGCCGTGCTGCGCGGCTCCGCGGTGCTGGTGGGCGCGGCCCGCCCGGGAATCGGCCGGCTGGGGATGTCGCACCCGATGCCCGGGCTCGCCGTGCTGGACGCGGTGACGCTGCTGGCCCGTGATCTCGGCCGGATCGTCTCCGAGTCCGAACTCCCCGATGTGCGGGTGCTGGCGACCGCGGTCGGCGGCAGCCCGCTCGCCCTGCGCCAGGCGGCCGCGCTGGTGCGCCACGAAGGCCGCAGCTTCGCCGAGTTGGCCGGCGCGGTGACCGCGGACCCGGGCGTGCTGGACGAGTTGGCGATCGCCGCGCTCGACCCGGAGTCCAAGCGGGCCCTGGCCGTGCTCGCGCTCCTCGGCGGCGCCCACCTGCCGTCCCGGCTGGTCGCCGCGATGGCCGAAGTGCCGCCCGCGGCCGAGCGGTTCGACGGGCTCTGCACCCGGGGCCTCGCCGAGAGACACGGCGACCGGTTCGGGCTGTCGGCCGGCCGCCCCGAGGCGTACCTGCGGCTGCTCCACCGCCACCTCGACTTCGGTGTCGCGCTGCGGGTGCTCGGCTCGTGGATCGAGGCGCGTGACCCGAAGGGCACGCAGGCCCATCAGGCGGCCGCCGCGGCGGTGCCGTTGCTCGACACCGCGGCCGGACGCGGTGAGTGGGACACGGTGCTGGAGTTGGCCACCACGGTGGAGCAGGTGCTGTGCTTCCAGGGCCACTGGAGGGCGTGGCAGCGGGTGCTCGACATCGGGCGGATCGCGGCCCGCGAACTGCCGGACCTGGCAGCCGAAGCGCACTTCGCCCACCAGGAGGGCACGCTCCACCTCCTGGAAGGCCGCCGGGAGGCGGCCGAGGACGCGCTGACGCACGCGCTGGGGCTGCGCCGGCGTTTGGGGGACACCGCGGCGGAGGAGGGCACTCGCGCCAACCTGGCCCTGGCGATGGGAGGGACCGGCCGTGCGGGCGGCGAGACCGGGAAGGACGGGGCGGCCGCCTCCGGGGTGCTCCGGGCCATGGGCGGCCGGTGGGCGGGCCGTTCCGGGAGCCACCGGGCGGCGGCCAAGGCGCGCCGGCGGCGCCGGGCACTGGTCGGCGCGGTGGCGGTGACAGCGGTCCTCGCGGCAGGGGTGGCCGTCGCGGTCGGCGCCGTCGGTCCGGGCGGACTGGGCGGCGTGGGCGGCTCGGGCTCCCATGACGGGGTGTCGGCGGACGGACCGCAGGGCGACGCGGCAGCATCGGGCGGCCCGCCGGGCGCCCACCGCTCCCACGGCGGTTCGGACACGATGGCCGCCCCCGGCGGGTCGCTCCCCACCACACCGGGCGTCCCGGCCGACCCGGCCGGCCCGCTGAAGCCGCTCACCATCAAGGGCGCCGGGGACTTCGGCCAGGTGCACGCACGACCCGCCACCGCCCCGGTCACCCACCTGACCATCACCAACCCCAACAGCAGACCGGTCGCGCTGGACGCGATATCCGTGTCGGCCGGGTCCGACTTCCAGGTCACCGCGGGCACGTGCCGTACCGGCAAGGGCACGTCGTCGGGGTTCGTCGACGACACGTCCGGCGGTGGGCCCACCCAGGCCAAGGGGCTCGCGGCGGACAGCAGTTGCAGCGTGACCGTGCGCTTCACCCCCAGCACGCTCGGCCTGCGCGCCGGGAGTCTGACGGTCGGCTACGGCGACGGAGCGAAGGCCACCGCCCACCTCAGCGGCCGCTCCTTCGCCACGGTCCAGGTCACCGTCACCCCTGACACGCAGGGCGTCCGGCACGGCTACGTCGACATCGTTGCCGACGGCGCCACGACCAGATGCGACAAGCCCGCCGCCTGCACGGTCCGCTACTTCACCGCGAAGGGCCCCGTCACCCTCACGGCACACGGCGACCCGGTGGCCGACGGCACCGGCGACTCCGGGGGCTCGGGCGACACCGGCGGCTCCGGCGACGCGGGCGGCTCCGGCACGCAGGGGGACAGCGGGACCGGGGACGACCCGGGGGATTCCGGTTCCGGCGCGAGCGGTTCCGGCGACTCCCAGGACTCCGGGGGATCGGCCGGGTCCGGCGGTGACGGGACCCTGTCCTACCAGCCCGACACCTGGAGCGGCCCGTGCGCCGGGTCGGCCGGCGCGTGCGACCCCACCCCGGGTGGCGACATCACCACCACCGTCCACTTCGCCCCGGCCGCCGGGTGACGCCCGGCCGGGGGAGAGAGGATGGACCGCAGGAAGCCGCGGCGGCAGACCGCATCGGCTATGGCGCGAACATGGAGCAGTCATGAGCACAGTCGTCGTCACAGGGGCCACCGGCAAGGCCGGCCGCTACGTCGTCGCCGACCTGGTGGAGCACGGGTACGAGGTGCGGGCGGTGGACCTCGCGGTCGGCCCGGCGGACCGCGAGTGGGCCGAAGGGCTCGGGGCGACGCTGCTGCGCACCGACCTCACGGAGTACGGGCAGGCCGTGGACGTGCTCAGTGGCGCCGACAGCGTCGTCCACCTGGCCAACATCCCGGCTCCCGGCCTCTTTCCGCCCGCGCACACCCTGACCACCAACACCGGGATGAACAACAACGTCTTCCTGGCCGCCGCCAGCTGCGGGCTGTCCCGGGTGGTGTGGACCTCCAGCGAGACCACCCTCGGGCTGCCCTTCGACATCCCGCCGCGGTACGCCCCCGTCGACGAGGCCCACTACCCGTACCCCACCAGCACCTACGCCCTGTCCAAGGTGCTCGGCGAGACCGCGGCGGAGCAGGTCTCCGGCTGGTCCGGCATTCCCTTCGTGGCGCTGCGGCTGTCCAACGTCTTCACCGAGGGCGACTACCACCATGTCTCCGGCTTCTGGTCCGACGCGCGGCTGCGCCGGTGGAACCTGTGGGGTTACGTCGACGCGCGCGACGTGGCCCAGGCGTGCCGGCTCGCGCTGACCGCCGACGTGACCGGCGCCCAAAGCTACGTGGTCGCGGCCGCCGACACCGTGATGAACCGCCCGTCCGCGGAGGTGCTCGCCGAGGTCTTCCCGGAGGTGGCCCTCACCCGTGGGATCGGCACCCACGAGACCCTGCTCAGCATCGAGCGGGCTCGCCAGGAGCTGGGGTACGAGCCGAAGCACTCCTGGCGGGACGTGGTGAAGGACTGAGCGGGACCGCCGTGGCCGCCTGTCCCGGGCGGCCACGGCGGCTGCGTCGGCGGGTTCGGCGACTTCCGCCCGGCCCGCGCCGCCCGCGTCTTCCCGCTACTTCAGCAGCCGCGACATGCGGCGGTCGGCGAGCGGCTTCCCCCCGGTCTGGCAGGTCGGGCAGTAGTTCAGCGCCGAGTCGCTGAACGACACCTCGCGAATGGTGTCCCCGCAGACCGGGCACGGCTCGCCCTTGCGCCCGTGCACCCGCAGCCCGCTCTTCTTCTCGGCCTTCAGATCCCGCAGCGGCAGCCCCCGCGAGCGTTCCACCGCGTCCCGCAGCGTGGTCCCGGTCACGTCGTACAGCAGCGCCAGCTCCTGGCCCGACAGCTTCGCGGCGAGCTTGTAGGGCGACATCTTCGCGGCGTGCAGGATCTCGTCGGAGTACGCGTTGCCGATCCCGGCGATCACGCTCTGGTCGCGCAGCACCCCCTTGATCTGCCGCCGCTCACCGGCCAGCAGCCCCGCGAACACCTCGGGGGTGAAGTCCGCCGCCAGCGGATCGGGCCCCAGTCGCGCCACCCCGGGCACCTCCGCCGGATCCCGCACCACGTAGACCGCCAGCCGCTTCTGCGTCCCGGCCTCGGTCACGTCGAAACCGGCCCCGGCCGGTTCCACCAGCCGCACCCGCAGCGCCAGCGGTCCCTTTCCGGGCCGGGGCGGCACGTCGGGCAGGTGGTCGTTCCACCGGACCCAGCCCGCCCGGGCCAGGTGCATCACCAGGTGCAGGTCCCCGGCCGCCAGGTCCAGGAACTTCCCGTGCCGCGCCACCGCGTCGAACGCCCGGCCCTCCAGGTCCGCGACCCCCGGCTGGTACGTCTTCAGCGCGTTCACCGCGAGCGGGTACACCCGCTCGACCGTCCTCCCCACCACATGGTCCGCGAGAAACCCGCGCAGCGCCTCGATCTCCGGCAATTCAGGCATAGCACCATTCTGCCCCGCCGGCCCCGAACCGCGAGATCCGGCCGATCCCGTCCGCCCCGCACCGGAAGGCCGGGCGACAGTGGCGTCACCCGCAGGTGCAGCGCGGCGAGCACGAGGCAGAACGCCGCCATGCCGGACCACAGCGCGCCCGACCCCGCGCGGGCGAGCAGCTGCGTGCCGAGCACGGGTGCGAGCGTCGCCGCGATGCCCCAACTGGTCCCGAAGACCGCCAGGTAGCGGCCGGTCGCGCCGGGCGGGGCGAGGTCGGTGACGAGTGCGTAGACGCGTCCCATGATCAGCAGGTCGCCGAGGCTCCACACGACGGCCGAGGCGAGCAGCGCGGGCAGGGTGCGGGCGAGCGCGTAGCCGGTCAGGCCCGCGGCGAGCAGGAGATGGGCGAGGGCGAGCGCGGCAGGCGTCGTGATCCGGCTCACCCGGGCCAGCCGGATCACCGGCTGGGCGAGCACCGTGGTGACGGCACCGGCGGTGAACAGCAGGCCGGCGTCGGCCGCGGGCAGCCCCTGCCGGGTGAGCGCCAGGGGCAGGGTCATCACGGTCTGCTGGTTGATCAGGGCGTAGCCGGTTCCGGTGGCCAGGACGCTCCGCAGCGCGCGGTCGCGCAGTGGCCGTACGGCGGTGGGGGCCCGGTTCGTTTCCGGAAGCGCGGGACGGTCGTGGGGGAGGGCCAGCAGGATCAGCAGCGCGCAGGTCAGTGAGGTGGCGGCGTCGGTGACGAAGAGCCAGCGCAGGTCCACCCGCCCGAGCAGGGCCGCGAGCAGCCCGGCGCCCATGCCGCCCGCCGCGAGGGCCGCGCTGAGCAGGCTGAACGCGCGCACCCGCTGCCGTTCCGGCACCGACTCCCCGATGATCGCCTGGCTGGGCGGCTCGTAGAGCTCGAAGGACAGCCCGAGCAGCACCGCCCCGGTGACGGTCCAGGTGAGCGAGGTCGAGGCCGCGATCGCCAGCTGGGACAGCGCGCATCCGCACAGGCCGACCACGATGGTCGTCCGTCGGCCGATCCGGTCGGCCAGGCGTCCCCCGGCCAGCCGCGACGGGATCGTCGCGCACCCGAAGGCGGCGCCGACCAGTCCGGCGGTGGTCAGGCTCGCAGCGTGGTCGGCGCGGATCAGCGCGGTGAGGAAGGGCAGTGAGAAGGCGCCGAGCTGGTTCACGACGCGGGCGAGCAGCAGCAGGCGGAGTGCGCCGGGCAGCGGTTCGGAGCGCGGCACGGCGCCTCCCATCACTGGTGAATCGACTATCGTCAGTGACGGATACCGTAGGCAAGCGAAGGGTAACTGGTCAAGTGCTGTTCGACAGTCACATGCGGGCGTTGCTGGCCGCCTCCGTCGCGCTCGTCAACGCGCTGACCGACGGCGAGGCGCGCGGCCGCCGCTACCTGGCCCCCGAGGGTGCCGACCGGGTCGAGGCGGTTCGCGCGGCGCTGTCCGCCGGGACGGATCTGGGGCTCGACGCGGCCGACCAGCTGGCCGGCACCGCGCGCGCCCTGCGCGTCGTGTTCGAGGCCGTGGCCGCCGACCGCCTCGACGACGCCGCGCCCACCCTCAACGCGCTGCTGCGGGACAGCGGCGCCCGCCCCCAGCTCGACCGTGCGCCCGGCCAGCCGTGGCAGGTCCACTTCCACGGCGCCGACGACTCCTACGCCGTCGGGTGGAGCGCCGGCTGCGCCACCGGCCTCGCCATGGCCCTCGGCGGCGACTACGCCGGACGCCTCGGAGTCTGCGCGGCACCGCGCTGCGACCGGGTCTACGTGGACACGTCGCGCAACGCCGGGCGCCAGTTCTGCTCCACGGCCTGCCAGAACCGCGTCAAGGCAGCGGTGTTCCGTGCGCGACGCGCGGGCGGCGAGGAGGAGTGAGCGGGGAGGAGTGAGCGGGGGAACGGCTGAGCCCGCTTCGTCGCCAACCCGCCCCGAAAACAGGGACGTCCGGAAGCGGAAGCACGCGTCGACGCGCACCCTCGCCCCGCAACCCCGCCCCGTAGACTCGCGGCGTCCACGGGGCGGGGAAAGGTGTGTTCAGGATGGTGGCGGCGTGACGACTCCAATCCCCGGCGTGCTGCACCATGTCGAACTCTGGGTGCCCGACCTCGACCGCGCGGTGGCGTCGTTCGGATGGCTGCTCGAATCCCTGGGCCACACCCGGTACCAGAGTTGGGAACGCGGGCGGAGCTGGCGACTCGGCGCGACCTACCTCGTCGTGGAGGAGTCACCGGCGCTCACCGCCGACCACCACGACCGCCTGCGGCCCGGGTTGAACCACCTCGCGTTCCACGTGGCCGACCCGCCCACCGTCGAGACGCTGGCCGCGCGGTCCCTCGACCACGGCTGGCACCTGATGTTCCCCGACCGCCACCCGTACGCCGGTGGCGCCGACCACTACGCCGCGTACCTGGCGAACGCCGACGGCTTCGAGGTCGAACTCGTCGCCCTCACCCCGCCCCCGCCGGCCCGGCCGAGGCCGGCTACGGCAGACGGACCCGGCCGGTGACCTCCGCGCTCCCGCCCACCTGCACCACCAGGCCGGACGGGCCCTGCTGAGCACGGGCGTCGACGGTGGCGGGGCTGCCGAGCGAGTCGCCCATGTCGACGGCGATACCGGTGACACCGCGGCCGGCCAGGTCGGCGGCCAGGCACGCGGTGCTGTTGGCGTTGGCGATGTCCTCCGCGACCCCGATCGAGGGGGCGAACATGCGGGCGGCGAGCCGGCCGTCGGGCTCGGGCGTCGAATAGACGTAGCACCCCAGGAGGTCGACGCGGTCGCACGCGGCACGCAGGCGTTCGAGGTCCGGGTCGAGCGCGGCGAGGACCGCCCGGGAGGGGACCGGGACCAGCAACCGCGACCGCCCGACCGACGCGACGCGCAGCCCCGCGGGGGCCGGGTCCGGGGCGAGCCCGAGCGCGGGCAGGACCAGGGCGGACTCGACCGCTGACGGCTCCCGCAGGTCGACGGCACCGGGGTCGAAGGCCGCCTCGACCCGCGTCCCCTCCCGCACGCACCACCCGGCGAAGACCCGCCCCGCCGTACGGAGGGTGGCCCGGTACTCCGCGGCCCGCCCCGCGAGGTACGCCAGCGCGGCCACCGTCCCGTGCCCGCAGGCGGGCAACTCGCCCTCGGAGGTGAAGAACCGCAGCGCGACCTCGGGAACGCCGTCCCGCTCCCCCCGCACCGAGACGAAGACGGCGTGCGAGGTCCCCGCCAGCCCCGGCACCCGCCGCCGCTCCTCCTCGCTCCACGCCCCCTCGTCCACCACCGCGGTAGGGCTGCCGCCCAGCCCTCCGCGCAAACACGCCCGAACGATCACCACGTCCGCCCCCCGCACACCCATCAACTCCCCTTCGCCACAGGGGGCGTCCCCACCCCCGCTGTCCCGCCAACCGTGCGACGCCCCCGGCCGGGAGGGCAAGGCCCGCCGGCACGCACGCCCAGCGAACCGCTTCCCGTTCGCGCGGGTGGTGACACGGGTGGCCGGGGGCCGGATGATCGCTGTCGGGGCTCGCCGATCGCGCGGGCGGCCCGCAGGACGCGCGGTCGTGGCCCGGGCACCCGCGGCCCCGGCCGTGGAGCCGGTCGAAGGAGAAGTCGAAGGAGAAGTCGAAGGAGAAGGAGAGTCGCTCACGTGGAAGACCAGACGCCCTCCGGGCGGGAACAGGCGAGCCCCGAGGTGCGGCGGCGGGTCCAGGACAGCTTCGACCGGCAGGGACTCATGGCCCACCTCGGTGCCCGGATCACCCACATCGGGCCGGGCCGGGTGCACATCACGCTTCCGTGCCGCCCCGAAGTCACCCAGCAGCACGGCTACTTCCACGCCGGGGCCACCAGTGCCGTCGCGGACAGCGCGGGCGGCTACGCCGGGCTGACCCTCTTTCCCGAGGACAGCGACGTGCTCACCGTCGAGTACAAGATCAACCTCCTGGCCCCCGCCGTGGGCGACCGCATCGAGGCCGTCGGCTCTGTCCTGAAGTCCGGACGCACCCTGACCGTCTGCCAGTTGGAGGTGTACGGCGTCCACGACGACGGAAGCCGCAAGCTCGTCGCCAACGGGCAGCAGACGCTGATCCGCGTGAACCGGCCCGCACCCTGAACGGTCGCGCGTCGCTCCCTCACGACCGTGGGCCGCACCTCGCGCAGAGGTGCGGCCCACGGTCCATGCACAGCCCAGGGGAGCGGAAACCCGCTCCGACCCGGGGTCTTCCTAGATGTCGAAGTACAGCTCGAACTCGTGCGGGTGCGGGCGGAGCTGGATCGGGGCGATCTCGTTCGTCCGCTTGTAGTCGATCCAGGTCTCGATCAGGTCCGCGGTGAAGACGCCGCCGGCCTGCAGGTACTCGTTGTCGGCCTCAAGGGCCTCGAGAACGGCCGGCAGGGAGGTCGGGACCTGCGGGACGCTCGCGTGCTCCTCGGGCGCCAGCTCGTAGAGGTCCTTGTCGATCGGCTCGGCCGGCTCGATCTTGTTCTTGACGCCGTCCAGGCCCGCGAGGAGCAGCGCCGAGAAGGCGAGGTACGGGTTCGAGGACGGGTCCGGCGCGCGGAACTCGACCCGCTTGGCCTTCGGGTTGGACCCGGTGATCGGGATGCGCATCGCGGCGGAGCGGTTGCGCTGCGAGTAGACGAGGTTCACCGGGGCCTCGAAGCCCGGGACCAGGCGGTGGTAGGAGTTCACCGTCGGGTTGGTGAAGGCCAGCAGCGAGGGGGCGTGCTTGAGGATGCCGCCGATGTAGTAGCGGGCGGTGTCCGACAGGCCCGCGTAGCCCTGCTCGTCGTAGAAGAGCGGGTTGCTGCCCTGCCACAGGGACTGGTGGACGTGCATGCCCGAGCCGTTGTCACCGAAGATCGGCTTCGGCATGAAGGTCGCGGTCTTGTTGTTGCGCCACGCGACGTTCTTCACGATGTACTTGAAGAGCATCAGGTCGTCGGCGGCGGCGAGCAGCGTGTTGAAGCGGTAGTTGATCTCCGCCTGGCCCGCGGTGCCGACCTCGTGGTGCTGGCGCTCGACGGTCAGGCCGGAGGCCTCCAGCTCCAGGGTGATCTCGGCGCGCAGGTCGGCGAAGTGGTCGACCGGGGGAGCAGGGAAGTAGCCGCCCTTGTAGCGGACCTTGTAGCCGCGGTTCTCCTCGACGGCGCCGGTGTTCCACGCGGCCGCCTCGGAGTCGATGTGGTAGAACGACTCGTTCGCGGAGGTCTGGAAGCGGGCGCTGTCGAACACGTAGAACTCGGCCTCGGGGCCGAAGTACGCGGTGTCCGCGATGCCGGTGGAGGCGAGGTAGGTCTCGGCCTTCTTCGCGACGTTCCGCGGGTCACGGCTGTACTGCTCGCCGGTGATCGGGTCGTGGATGAAGAAGTTGATGTTCAGCGTCTTGTCCCGGCGGAACGGGTCGACCCGGGCCGTCGAGAGGTCAGCGCGCAGTGCCATGTCCGACTCGTGGATGGCCTGGAAACCGCGGATGGACGAGCCGTCGAAGGCCAGCTCCTCGCTCGGGTCGAACGTCGAGACCGGGACCGTGAAGTGCTGCATCACGCCGGGCAGGTCACAGAACCGGACGTCGACGAACTTGACGCCCTCGTCCTTGATGAACTTGTTGACGTCGTCGGCGTTCTGGAACATCCAACTCCTCCTAGGCCCGGCCCCGCGGGTCGGGTTGGCGATCGAGATGCGCGGCCAGTGCGGTGGCACACACTGCCCCGACCTTAGGGATCAGGGATTTCTCAAGCATGACCCATTTGTTTCGCAGAGGTTAACCGCGACGCCCTGGAATCGGCCCGGATCGCCCCTCGCCCGGTCCCCGTACGGGCGGCGCGCGAGGGGCGCGGTGACCGCCCCGCGGCCGGTTCCCCCGCGGGGGTTACCGTGGATCCCGTGGACAACAGGGAAGTAGTGGGGTCGTGGCTCTCCGGGCCGCGCGCGACCGCGGAACAGATGGGCGTGGAGTTCGGCTACCGCGGCGAGCGGCTGGGCCTGCCCGAGGACGGCCCGGGGTCGGTCGCGTCCATCGGCCGCCGGGTGCTGGCGATCTTCATCGACTGGGTGCTGTGCGTGGTGATCGCATACGGCCTGATCGCGCACCGTGACGTGCACTCCGCGAACAACTGGGCGCTCGCCGTGTTCGGCGCGGTCAGCCTGATCGGGCTCGGCCTGGTCGGCAGCACCCCGGGGAAGCTGATCACCCGGCTGCGGGTGATCGGCCTCGACGGCCGCCGGCTCAACCCGCTCGCCGTGCTCATCCGTACGGTCCTGCTCCTGCTGGTGATCCCCGCGGTGGTCTGGGACCGCGACACCCGCGGACTGCACGACCGTGCCGCCAGGGCGGTCCAGGTCCGGATCTGAGGGGTTCCCCGACCCCTGGCAGGCACAGCAGGCGCAGCAAGACACAGCAGGCGCAGCGGACGCAGCAGGGGCGCGGGGAATGTTCCCCGCGCCCCTGCTGCGTCCAGCTTCGTGTTCGGCGTCCGGCTAGCGCCCGCGCGGCATCCGCATGCCCTTGGGCATCGGGCCCTTCGGAATCGGCATGTTGCTCATCAGGTCCCCGAGCGCCCGCAGCCGGTCGTTCACCTCGGTGGTCTTCGGGCCGCTCAGCGACCGCGGCAGCCGCAGCAGCGTGGTGCGGATCTTCTTCAGGGGGAGCTGGCCCTCGTCGTCACCGACGATGTAGTCGTGCACCGGGACGTCGAAGACCACCCGGGCGACCTTCTTCTTCTCGGCGGCCAGCAGCCCCTTCACGCGGTTGGGGTTGCCCTCGCCGACCAGGACGATGCCGGCCTTGCCGACCGCCCGGTGCACCACGTCCTGGCTCTTGTTCATCGCCACCGCGGGGGTCACGGTCCAGCCCCGTACGTTCTGCAGCACGGCGGCGGCCGCACCCGGCTTGCCCTCCAGCTGACCGAAGGCGGCCCGCTCGGCTCGGCGGCCGAAGACCACCGCGGTCGCCATCAGGCCCACCAGGACGCCCAGGATGGTCGCGTAGATGGGGTGGTCGATCAAGAAGCCGAGGGCGAGGATGACACCGAAGGTGACAAGTCCCACAGCCGCAAGGACAAGACCGATCTTGGAGTCGGCCTGCCTGGTCATCTTGTATGTCTGGACGATCTGCGCGAGACGTCCAGAACTGCTCTCGGATGTTTCCTTCCTCGCCATGCGGCAAAGGATACGTGGCCTGTCGGTACGCCGTCACCGCGGCCGGGCCGCTCCTCCGCGCTCTCCGCCCGCGAGTGCCGCCATCTCGTACTCGGCCTCCCGGCGATCCTTGGCGCGCTGCCGGTCCGCGACAACGGCCGCCCAGGCGTTTCTGCGGGCGGTCTGCTGGCCACCGCTCAGGAGAAAGGTTTCCACCGCGCGCAGCGCACCGGTCACCGGCGCGGCCGGGACGTATCCGGAACGGCGCCGGAGGTGGAGGCGGGCGGGAGCGTGCACCTGCTCGGACGACGACGACATGGCGTCCCCTCGGGAGGAAGGCGTGGACGGAGCGCGGGATGTGCGGTGCTGCGGGACGTGCGGTGGTGCGGAGGAACGGATCCGCGGTGACGCGGGGAGGAACGAATCTGCGGTGCTGCGGGACGTACGGAAGTGCCGTGCTGCGGGACGAACGAGAGCGCGGGACGTACGGCGGCGCGGGACCTGCGGGGTGCCGGCGGTACGCAACGCGACACGGTGTGGCGAGTCCAAGTCTCGCCACACCGTGTTACCAGTCGGTGACCATCGGGTCAATCGCGTATGAAAGCCGCACCGCCGCCGTGTGGAGCAATATGCCGACCGGTCCGGTGCTCCGGACCGGGCCGGCCGCGTCGCGACGTCAGTGGGCGGCGGTGCCCGCCACCGGGTCCAGGCCCAGGTCGAGGCCCAGAGCCGCGCCGCGCTCGCCCTTCTCCGCGCGGCGGTCGATCGCCTGCTGGAAGAGCCTCCCGGCGCGGTAGGACGAACGGACCAGCGGCCCGGACATCACACCCGCATAGCCGATCTCCTCGGCCTCCTCCTTCAGCTCCACGAACTCCGCGGGCTTCACCCAGCGCTCCACCGGGTGGTGCCGGACCGAGGGCCGCAGGTACTGCGTGATGGTGATCAGCTCGCAGCCCGCGTCGTGCAGGTCGTGCAGCGCCTGGCTGATCTCCTCGCGCTCCTCGCCCATGCCCAGGATCAGGTTGGACTTGGTGACCAGGCCGGCCTCGCGGGCGCGGGTGATCACCTCCAGCGAGCGCTCGTAGCGGAAGCCCGGGCGGATCCGCTTGAAGATCCGCGGCACCGTCTCCACGTTGTGCGCCAGCACCTCGGGGCGGGCGCCGAAGACCTCGGCCAGCTGCGCGGGCTCGGCGTTGAAGTCGGGGATGAGCAGCTCGACCTTGGTGCGGCCGGCCGCGCGGTCCGCGGTCATCGCGTGGATCCTGCGGACCGTCTCGGCGTAGAGCCAGGCGCCGCCGTCCTCCAGGTCGTCGCGGGCCACGCCGGTGATGGTGGCGTAGTTGAGGTCCATCGTGAGCACCGACTCGCCGACCCGGCGCGGCTCGTCGCGGTCGAGCGCCTGCGGCTTGCCGGTGTCGATCTGGCAGAAGTCGCAGCGCCGCGTGCACTGGTCGCCGCCGATGAGGAAGGTCGCCTCGCGGTCCTCCCAGCACTCGTAGATGTTGGGACAGCCCGCCTCCTGGCACACGGTGTGCAGGCCCTCGCTCTTCACGAGTTTCTGCATCTGCGTGTACTCGGGGCCCATCTTCGCCCGGGTCTTGATCCACTCGGGCTTGCGCTCGATGGGGGTCTGGCTGTTGCGGACCTCAAGGCGCAGCATCTTGCGTCCGTCGGGTGCGACTGCGGACACGACCGGCTCCCTCTAAAGCTTCGATTCTACGGCGAACACCAGCGTACGCCCGTACTTCCCACGGCCTGACATTCGTGCAACCTGCGGCATGCGCGGGGCATTCCGGTCCGCGCCGGTCGCCGGGGCCGCCCCCGGCACGCTCACACCGCGCGCGGCAGCGGCACCGCGGCGGTGAGTACGGCGGTGAGGTGCTTCTCGACCACCGGCAGCACCTCGGAGACGGGCACGTCCCGGCCCAGCTCGGCCGAGAGCGAGGTGACCCCCGCGTCGCGGATGCCGCACGGCACGATGCGGTCGTACCAGGTGTTGTCGGGGTTGCAGTTGAGCGCGAAGCCGTGCATGGTCACGCCCTTCGCGACGCGGATGCCGATCGCGGCGAGCTTGCGGTCCTCGCGGCGCTGGCCGGCGTTGGAGGGGGCGTACTCCGGGCCGCTCATCCGCGGGTCGAACTCGTCGTCGACCAGGCGGGGGTCGAAGTCGAGGGTCAGGCCGCCGGGGCCGGCGGCGCCGGGCGCGGAGCCGCCGCGCTCCACGGAGTCGCCCAGCACCCACACGCCGCTGCGTCCCTCCACCCGGGAGGTCTCCACGCCGAAGTCGGCGGCGACGCGGATCAGGGCGTCCTCCAGCCGGCGGACATGGGCGACCACGTCGACCGGGCGGGGCAGCTTCATGATGGGGTAGCCGACGATCTGGCCGGGGCCGTGCCAGGTGATCTTGCCGCCGCGGTCCACGTCGACCACGGGGGTGCCGTCCAGCGGGCGCTCGTTGTCGGCGGTGCGGCGGCCCGCGGTGTAGACCGGCGGGTGTTCGAGCAGCAGGCACGTGTCGGGCACCTCGTCGAGGAACCGGGCCGCGTGCACCCGGCGCTGCTCCGTCCACGCCTCCCCGTACTCGACGGCGTCGGCGCCGAACCCCAGATGGACGAAGTGCAGGTCGCTCACGGCTACTCCTCTGCTGTACGCGACGGAGGCGCGCTGCCGGCCGCGGTTGGTGGTGCGACCGGACGCACCCAAGCCACTGTACGGCGGCGGTCACGGAGAGCGTGCCGCGGGCCCGTTGCGGGCCGGGCGGGGCCGGGCGGGGCAGAGCGGGGGCTGGAATTCGGCCCGCTGCGGCCGCTCCCGGCGCAGGGGGGTGCGGGGGCGCATGAACTGTCCGGAATGCGTTCCGTTGTAGCCCATTCGGGCGAATATCCGGTTCTTACGGTGAGCTTCCCGGCACTGACCGTTACATTCACGCCGGATCCCGAGACCGCCCAGAGGAAGTGGAACGTACTGCCGATGACGGACCGTCCCACGCAGCGAACTCCGAACCTTCCGACCAGCGCGGCGCCCGGCCAGGCGGGTACCGACCGGCAGAACCGACCCAACACCAAGCTCGCCGAGATCATCGCCGAGGCGGGCTTCTCCCACGCCGGGCTCGCCCGCCGGGTCAACCAGCTCGGCGTCGAGCACGGCCTCGACCTGCGCTACGACAAGACGTCCATCACGCGGTGGCTGCGCGGCCAGCAACCCCGCGGCACCACCCCCGCCCTCATCGCGGAGGTCTTCACCCAGCGGCTCGGCCGCCGGCTGGCCGCGCCCGACCTCGGGCTGGACGCGTGCGCGCCGGTCTACGCGGGGCTGGAGTACGCCGCCACCCCCGAGGAGGCGGTCGACATCGTCAGCGGGCTGTGGCGCAAGGACACCGGGAACCAGGCCGAGTTGCGCAAGATCGCGTTCACCCCGGCCGGACTGGTGGTGCCGAGCCGGGACTGGCTGATCGGGCGGGCCGACGAGCGGGTCGCCCAGGGGGTCGCGCGCGGAGGGCTGGCCCCGCCGGCGGACACGGAGGCCGGCGGCGGGCCGGAGGAAGGGCACCGGCCGGCCGGCGCCGTACCCGTCCCGCACCCGGGGACGGCGCGCGGCGCACGGGTTCCGGCGCAGAGCCGCGGGCCTGGCGGCGGGGAGCCGCTGGTGCCGCCCGGTTCCGGGCTCGTCGCGGGGGCGGGCGCGGGCGGCGGCAGCGGGCCCGGGCGGGTCGGCGCGGGCGACATCGCCGCCGTCCGGGCCGTCGGCGACCTCTTCCGCTCCCTCGACCACGCCTACGGCGGCGGGCACGCCCGGCAGGCACTCGTGCGCTACCTGGAGCACGAGGCCGAGCCGTTGCTGCGCGGCTCCTACGGCGAGGCGCTCGGCCGCAGGCTGTTCGCGTCCGTCGCCGACCTCACCCGCCTCGCCGGGTGGACCTCCTACGACATCGGCGCGCACGGGCTGGCGCAGCGCTACTTCGTGCAGGCGCTGCGGCTGGCCCAGGCGGCCGGTGACCGGGTCTACGGGAGCTACGTGCTGGTCACGATGAGCCGTCAGGCCGTCTACCTCGGGCACGGCCGCGAGGCGGTCCAGCTCGCCCGGGTCGCCCAGCAGGGGGTCGGGACCGCGGCGCCCTCCGTCGTCCACGCGCTGCTGCACGCGGCCGAGGCGCGCGGACACGGCCTGATGGGCGAGGCGCGGGCCTGCGCGGGGGCGCTGGCCCGCGCGGAGCGGGCGCTGTCCGCGGCCCGCGGCGGGGACGAGGTGCCCGGCTGGGCGCGCTTCTTCGACGAGGCGCAGCTCGCCGACGAACTCGCGCACTGCCACCGGGATCTGCACCAGTACCGCGCGGCGGCGCAGTACGCCGAGCGGTCGCTCCAGCTGAGGGCGGCGGGGTACGTGCGCAGCCGGCTCTTCTGCCGGACCGTGCTGGCGTGCGCGCGGCTCGGGCTCGGCGAGGTGGAGGCCGCCTGCGGGCACGGCGTGGAGGTGTTCCGCGGGGCGAGCGAGATGCGGTCGGTGCGGGCGGGGGAGTACGCGCGGGATTTCCGGGGGCGGTTGGAGCCCTTCCGGGACACGGTCGCCGTGCGGGCGTTCCTGGACCGCATCGCCGGGTTACCGCGCTGAACTCCCCCTTCCCGCCCTTCCCCGGGCAACCGGACCGGTGCCGTGGGCGCCGGTCCGGGTGGGCGGGGCGGAAAGGGGGCTGACGGTCAGGGGCGCGTGCGGCGCGTCAGCGGAGGTGCGGGTGCGGGCCCGCGGTGAGGTCGCGGAGGGCCGCCGAGGCGGCGCGGCGGCCGGAGAAGAGGGCGCCCTGGATGGTGGAGGTGTCGCGGTGGTCGCCGCAGACGTACAGGCCGCTGAGGACCCGGACCGGGCGGCGCAGGTCGTGGGGTGGCGGCATGGCGGGCAGGCAGTGCGGGGTGGAGCGCAGCGAGAGCAGGTCCCAGCGGTCGGTGGAAGTGTCGTAGAGGTCGGCGAGGTGGTCACGGATGGTCTTGTCGCTGCGGCCGTCGGGCGGCGGCCCGAGGACGACGGAGGTGACGAGGGTGCGGCCGTCGGGGGCGCGGGTGGGGTCGATGGAGGTCGTGGCGTACGTGTGGGAGACCGGGCCGATGCGGTCGGCGTCCAGGACGAGGACGGGTTCGCGCAGGGGCGCGGTGGGTGCCACGTGGTGGACGACGGTGACGGGATGGAAGGCGGGCACGCGCAGTCCTGGCAGCAGCGCGGCCGCGGAGTGGGCGTCGGTGGCCACGACCACGCCGCGGCAGGGGAGTTCGGCGCCGTCGGTGGTGTGGACGGCGTTGGCCGCGACGTGGGCGGCGCGCACCCCGAACCGTATGGTGCCGGGCGGGAGCGCGGCGGCGAGGCGCTCGGGCAGCCGGGCGGAGCCGCCCACCGGGAGGCAGGCGCGGCCGCGGGCGAAGCCGCGCAGGACGAGGTCGGCGACCCGGCTGGAGGTGCCGAGTTCGGCGTCGCACAGCAGCGCGGCCAGCAGCGGCCGCAGGAAGTTCTCCACGGTGCGCGGCGCGAAGCCGCGGCCGGCGAGCGCGAGTGCGGTGGTGCTCTCGGGGCGGGCGGTGATGCGGCCGGTGGGAGTGGCCGCGAGCCGGTCGAGCGCCGTGCCGAGCCGGGCCAGGTCGCGGGCGGAGCCGAAGGGCGCGCGGGCGCCGCGCGGGTCACCGACGCGGTAGGGCCGGCCGCCGGCGCGGACGAGGGCGCCGGGGGCGAGGTGGGCCACCGGCAGGCCGCGCAGGCCGCTGGCGCGGCGCAGTTCCGGGTAGGCGGTGTTGAGGAGTTGGGGGGTGCGGTCGAGCCGGAAGCCCTCGACGGTGTCGGTGGCCATCCGCCCGCCGACGCGTTCCGTGGCCTCCAGCACGCTGACCCGCATGCCCCCTTCGGTCAGGTGGTGCGCGGCGGACAGCCCGGCCGGGCCCGCGCCGATGACGATCACATCCGTGGTGGCGGCCATGCCGTGCGGGCGTGCTGGTGCGAGCACGATGCCCCTCCCGAGGTCGGGTCCGATCCCCGCTGGCGTCTGCGCGACGGCGTACCGAGCGGATGCGCCGGCGGTCCCTGATCCGCTGACGCCCCGTCAGTTCCGTTCTCCGGCCTGGTGGTCGGCGAGTGGCCCCGGCTCGCGCGAAACGTTGCTAAAGGTCATGCCCTCATCAAAGGCAAAGGATGCGGGGCGGACCGGCCTGATCCGGCCCTTTCGGGCACCCTTTCGGCCGTGCCGTCGCGAGGGGCCGCGGCGCGGGCGGCGCCGTTCGGCTCAGACCCGGTTGGGCGGGGGCAGCGCGGCCTTGATCGCGCCGTCGATGTCCGGGTGGGCGAAGGCGAACCCGGCGTCCAGCAGCCGCTTGGGCCGCACCCGCTGACTGCCCGTCACGTCGCCGGCGAACTCGCCGAGCACCGCGCGCAGCGCGAACCCCGGTACGGGCAGCACCGTCGGGCGGTGCAGCACCCGGCCCATCGCCTCGGTGACCTCCTTGTTGGTGCGCGGCTCGGGCGCGGTGAGGTTCACCGGACCGGACAGCTCGTCGTGGTCCAGGGCGAACCGCAGCGCCGCGATCTCGTCCTCCAGCGCGATGAAGCTCCAGAACTGCCGCCCGCTGCCCAGCCGTCCACCGAGCCCGGCCCGGAAGAACGGGAACAGCGCGCCCCACGCGCCACCCCGCGGGGAGACCACCAGGCCGGTACGGGCGTGCACCGTGCGGATGCCCGCCTCGCGCGCCGGGTCTGCCGCCGCCTCCCACGCCTGGACCAGGTCCGCCAGGAACCCCTTGCCCGCCGGGCTGTCCTCGTCGACGGCGCGGTCCCCGGTCTCGCCGTAGAACCCGATCGCGCTGCCCGCCACCAGCACCCGCGGTTTCGGGTCCAGCGCGGCCATCGCCTTCGCGATCGTCGCGGTGCCCTTCACCCGGCTGTCCCACAGCACCTTCTTGCGCCGCTCGGTCCACCGCCGTTCGGCGACCGGGGCACCCGCCAGATGGACCACCGCTTCGCAGCCCGCCAGCGCGTCGGCCTCCACCGTGCCCTTCTCGGGGTCCCAGCGGGCCTCTCCCGGGCCGTGCGGGGCCCGCCGCACCAACGCGACCACCTCGTGGCCGTCGTCGGCCAGGGAGGCGGTGAGGGCGGAGCCGATCAGCCCGGAGGCACCGGTGACAGCGATACGCATGGGGGCCATTGTGCCCGGTCGCCCCGGTGGCCTAGCCGAAGCGCGCCCACAACTGCGGGAAGCGGGCCGCCATCGCCTGCTCGTCGTCGAACTCCGGGCGATCGCCCTCGGGTCCGTCCGGCGCGGGCAGTTCCAGGTCCGGCAGCCGCACACCCGTCAGCTGCTCGTACGCCTCGTCCGCGGCGTACCCCAGGTCCTCGGCGTCGCCGTCCGCCTCGGGGTCGAACTCCGGGACCAGGAAGGCCAGGTCGTCCGGCGCGTGCAGGGCGCCCTCGAAGACGTGCCGGCCCTCGCCGATCAGCCAGCAGCGGAAGAAGTCGAACGCGTCCTCGTCGGCGCCGCCCAGCATGATGTCGGCGGCGCCCCACAGCTCCCAGGTGAAGGCCCGGTTGAAGCGGGTCTCGAAGTGGCGGGCGAAGTCCAGCACGGCCTCCGGGTCGAGCCCGGCCAGCCGTTCGACCATCAGGTCGGCGTGCTCCTCCGGATCGCCGTCCGCGGCGTCGCGCGTGCTGTCGACGATCTCCCAGAACTCCGTCTCGTCCATCACGCGTACAGCTTCCCGCCCCCCACCCCCCACCGCACGCCCAGTGCCCCGGATGCGCCCGTGTTGTTACGTGCTCCCACCCTCCGGGGGGTGGCCTGACCCTTCGGGGTGGTGGGTTCGGTCAGTTGAGGGACCACCGGCCGGTGGCCGGTTGCTCGCGCAGTTCCCCGCGCCCCCTGGTTTGTGCGGGTCCCTCCGCTGGGGGGTGGCCTGACCCTCCGGGGTGGTGGGTTCGGTCAGTTGAGGGACCATCGGCCGGTGGCCGGTTGCTCGCGCAGTTCCCCGCGCCCCCTGGTGTGTGCGGCTCTTTCCGCCGGCGGCGTGGCCTGACCCTCCGGGGTGGTGGGTTCGGTCAGTTGAGGGACCCACCGGCCGGTGGCTGGTTGCTCGCGCGGTTCCCCGCGCCCCTGGGTATGTGCGGCTCCCTCCGCGAAAGGAGGGCAACCACCAAGGGGCGCTGGGAGGCACCTCCCAGCCGCCAGGCTGGGGGAGGAACTGCGCGAGCAACCACGGCCGGACCGTGAGGTCCCGTGGAGACAGGAGGGGGCACCCTGGAGGGTCAGGGCAGCGTGAGCTGGTAGGCGACGGTGCGGCGGAGCGGGCGAAAGCCCAGCGCGGCGTTGACCGCGAGCATGTGCCGATTGTCGTCCGCGGTGCTGGTGACGACCTCGGTGACCTCCGGGTGCGCGTCGGTGAGATGCCGCAGCATCGCCGACTTCAGCCAGAGCCCGAGTCCGTGGCCGCGGTGCGCGGGCACCACCGCGGTGTCGAGCTGGTTCGCGCGGGCCCCGGCCCCGGTGCCGTCCTCGGTCTCCGCAGGAGCCGGCAGCGTCAGCTTCGTGTAGCCGGCCACCGTCCCGTCGGCCTCGCAGATCGCCGCCTGGTTCAGCAGCCGCTCGCCGCGCCGGGCGACCAGCTCCGCGATCATCCGCACCCGCTCCGCGTCCCAGCGGGTCGCGCCCACCGCCAGGTTGCCGGTCGGCATGTCCGCCATGCCCACCCGGGCCGCCGCGAAGGACTCCGCGAGCGCGTCCGGCGGCGCGCCCTCCCACGCGGTCAGCCGGAAGCCGGGGTGCGGTACGTCCGGCAGCTTCACGATCCGCTCCGGGATGTCCGCCAGCGACAGCTTCTGCCAGGTCAACCGGAGCGCGGGCACGAAGTCCCGGGTGGCGAGGAAACTCTCGCCCGGGGTGCCGGCCAGCACCTCCGTCGACAGCCGGCGGCGCCCCTCCTCGGCTGCCGCCGCCACGACCGTGCCCAGCAGCCGCGATCCCGTGCCCATCCTGCGGTGCGCGGGATGGACGGTCAGCTCCACCGTCGCGAGGTGGTCACGGCCGGCGCTGTCCGACAATCGCAGCCGCGCGGTGGCCACGCCCTCGTCGTTGCTGCCGTGCACCAGCCACAGGGCTAAGCGGCTGTCCCGGCCGACGGTGGTCAGCGAGGTCCGGACCGCGGCCAGCGTCGGCAGCGGGTCTCCCGGGCGGTCGTGCGCGAGAGCCGCGGAGTGCACCCGGTGCCACGCGCGGACGTCGTCGGCGGTGGGGGAGGTCAGCCGCCGGTGTTTGGTAGGCATCCGCTGGAACTTAACCGGTTGGTGAAGCCGCCCGCAATCCTTTCCCGCCGGTAGATTCCGCACGTCACGGCGGCGGCCCCGTGGAACAGTGCGTTCCACGGGGCCGCCGGCCGTCGCCGCGTCAGAGCCCGTAGCGCTCCGCGGCCTCCTTCACCGTCTCCGGCTTGACCTCGCCGCGCCGGGCGAGCGCGGCCAGCGCCTGCACGGTGAGCGACTGCGGGTCGACACCGAAGTGACGGCGGGCCGCCTCCCGGGTGTCGGACAGACCGAACCCGTCGGTGCCCACCGACGTCCAGTCCTGCTCGACCCAGGGCGCGATCTGGTCGGGCACGGCCCGCATCCAGTCGCTGACCGCCACCACGGGACCCGGCGCGCCCTCCAGCGCCCGCGTCACGTACGGCACCCGGTCCTCGCCGTGCAGCCGCGCCGCGTCGCACTCCAGCGCCTCGCGCCGCAACTGCGTCCAGGACGGCGCCGACCACACGTCGGCGGCCACACCCCAGTCCTCGGCCAGCAGCCGCTGCGCCTCCAGGGCCCAGTGGATCGCGGTGCCCGACGCCAGCAGCTGCGCCCGCGGCGCGTCGGCCGCGGCCTGCGCCGCCTCCTGGTACCGGTACAGGCCCTTGATGATGCCCTCCTCCACGCCCTCGGGCATGGCGGGCTGCACCTTCGGCTCGTTGTACACCGTGAGGTAGTAGAAGACGTCCTGGTCCTCGCCCTCGACCGGCGGCCCGTACATCCGTCGCAGGCCCTCGCGGACGATGACCGCGACCTCGTACGCGAACGCCGGGTCGTAGGACAGCGCCGCCGGGTTGGTGGAGGCGAGCAGGTGCGAGTGGCCGTCGGCGTGCTGCAGCCCCTCGCCGGTCATGGTGGTGCGGCCGGCGGTGGCCCCGACCACGAAGCCGCGGCCCAGCTGGTCGGCGAGCGCCCAGAACTGGTCGGCGGTGCGCTGGAACCCGAACATCGAGTAGAAGATGTAGAACGGGATCATCGGCTCGCCGTGGGTGGCGTACGACGTGGCCGCCGCGGTGAAGTCGGCGAGCGAACCGGCCTCGGTGATCCCCTCGTTGAGGATCTGGCCGTCCTTCGCCTCCTTGTAGTACAGCAGTTGGTCGCGGTCGACCGGGTCGTACGTCTGGCCCTTGGGCGAGTACAGCCCGGCGGACGGGAACAGCGACTCCATGCCGAAGGTCCGGGCCTCGTCGGGCACCACCGGGACCCAGCGGCGCCCGGTCTCCTTCTCCCGCATCAGGTCCTTCACCAGCCGGACGAACGCCATGGTGGTGGCGATCTCCTGGCTGCCCGAGCCCTGCTCCAGCGCCTTGTACGCCTTCTCCGGCGGCAGCGGCAGCGGCGTCGCGACGACCTTGCGGGCCGGCGCCGGACCGCCCAGGGCCGCGCGGCGCTCGCGCAGGTACCGGATCTCCGGGGAGTTCTCGCCCGGGTGCCAGTAGGGCACGAGGTCCGAGTCGAGCGCGCTGTCCGGGATGGGCAGCTCCAGCAGGTCGCGCATGGTGCGGAACTGCGCCCCGGTGAGCTTCTTCATCTGGTGGTTGGCGTTGCGGGACTCGAAGCCCGCGCCGAGGGTGTAGCCCTTCACGGTCTGCGCGAGGATCACCGTCGGGGCGCCCTTGTGCTCGACCGCGGCACGGTAGGCCGCGTACACCTTGCGCGGCTCGTGGCCGGCGCGGGAGGTCTGGAACAGCTCCAACAGCTTCGCGTCGGTGAGCCGCGCGCCGATCGCGCGCAGCGAGGCGTCCGCGCCGAAGAAGTGCTCGCGCAGGTAGGCCGCGTCGCGGGTGGCGTACGTCTGGAACTGCGCGTCGGGGGTGTCCCGCAGCCGCCGGATCAGCGCGCCGTCGGTGTCCTGCGCCAGCACCTCGTCCCAGGCCGCGCCCCACAGCGCCTTCACCACGTGCCAGCCGGCCGCGCGGAACTGCGCCTCCAGCTCCTGCACGATCTTGAAGTTCGGGCGGACCGGGCCGTCCAGCCGCTGGAGGTTGCAGTTGATGACGTAGGTCAGGTTGTCCAGGCCCTCGCGGGCCGCCAGCGCCAGGGCGGCGGTCGACTCCGGCTCGTCCATCTCGCCGTCGCCGAGGAACGCCCACACGTGCGAGTCGGAGGTGTCCTTGATGCCACGGTGCTCCAGGTAGCGGTTGAAGCGCGCCTGGTAGACCGCCGAGAGCGGGCCGAGGCCCATCGAGACGGTCGGGAACTCCCACAGCCACGGCAGCCGCCGCGGGTGCGGGTAGGACGGCAGGCCGTTGCCGCCGGCCTCCTGCCGGAACCGGTCCAGGTGCGCCTCGGTCAGCCGGCCGTCGAGGAACGCGCGGGCGTAGATGCCGGGCGAGGCATGGCCCTGCACGTAGAGCTGGTCACCGCTGCCCGCACCCTCCTTGCCGCGGAAGAAGTGCTGGAACCCGGTCTCGTAGAGCCAGGCGGCCGAGGCGAAGGTGGCTATGTGGCCGCCCAGCCCGAGCTTGCTGCCACGGGTGACCATCGCCGCCGCGTTCCAGCGGTTCCAGGCGGTGATCCGCGCCTCCAGCGCCTCGTCGCCGGGATACTCCGGCTCTGCGGCGGTGGGGATGGTGTTGATGTACTCGGTCTCCAGCGGGGTCGGCAGCGTCAGTCCGCTGTCGCTACCGCTCTCCAGGGTGCGGCGCATCAGGTACGCCGCCCTGTGCGGACCCGCGGCCTTGGCGACCGCGTCCAGGGACGCGCGCCATTCCGCGGTCTCCTCCGGGTCGAGATCGGGGATCTGGTCGAGCTGACTCGGCCGGGTACGGCCTACGGCGTCAGGCATGGGTGTGTGCCGCCTTCCAGACAACGGAGGGTGGGGTGTGGGAAGTGGGAGTCGGGCACGACAGGTTGCTTCCCCACCGACCGACGGTACGCCGCGATCGATGATCGATCAATGGGCCGAGACGCCTTTTTCGAAGTCGGCACGGCGTGCCAGCCTTGGGGGCACGCAGTGACAGTGCGGCTTCGCCTTGGAATTCGCCTCGGAGACGGGACGAGCGCCCGTCACACCTGCGGCGCGCAGCTCAGGACGTGGGCCTTGATCAGCTGGCTGATCGCCGCGTCCCGCCGCACGAACGCGTCGACGAGGTCCTGGTGCTCGTCGGCGTACGCCCGCGGGGCCGGGCTGAGCCAGCGCATGGACAGCGTGGTCCACACCTCGATGCCGAGCGACTCCCACGCGTGCAGCAGCACGCCGTTGCCCGCCGCCCGGACGAGTTCGTGGTGGAAGGCGACCGTGTGCCGCACCTGGGACTCGTCGTCGAGGGCGCTGTCGGCCGCGCGCAGGGCGGCCACCTCGCGCTCCAGGGGACCGGGGTCCTCCGCGAGGGTGTCCGCGGCGAGTTCGGCCGCGACCTGTTCGAGCCCGGCGCGCACCGGATAGCTCTCCTTGACGTCCGCCGCCGTCAGCCCGCGCACCCGCACGCCCTTGTTCGGCGCGGACTCGATCAGCCGCAGCGTCTCCAGCTCGCGCAGTGCCTCGCGTACCGGCGTCTGGCTGACCTGGAGTTCGACCGCGATCCGGCGTTCCACGATCCGCTCGCCCGGCTTCCAGCGGCCGCTGACGATGCCCTCGAGGATGTGCTCGCGGATCTGCTCGCGCAGGCTGTGCACGACCAGATGAGGGGCGGCGGCTGGGACCATGGGAGCGCGCTCCTTCACTGTTGCGTGACTACGACGATACGACGCGGAGGCGGCCCTGCCCCCCTCCGGGACCCGCCCGGAACGCGCTCGGTACGGCGGCGCCCCCGCACCCGGTGAACGGGGCGGGGGCGCCGCTTGCTGCCGTGCTCAGGCGGCGGAGGTCACAGGCCGAGCTCGACCTCGAACTCGCCCGCCTCCAGGATCTCCTTGACCGCCGTCAGGTAACGGGCCGCGTCGGCACCGTCCACCAGCCGGTGGTCGTAGGACAGCGCCAGGTAGGTCATGTCCCGGACGCCGATGACCGTGCCCTCGGCGGTCTCCACGACCACCGGGCGCTTGACGGTCGCCCCGATGCCGAGGATCGCGGCCTGGGCCGGCGGCACGATGACCGTGTCGAACAGCGCACCGCGCGAACCGGTGTTGCTGATCGTGAAGGTCGCGCCCGCCAGGTCGTCCGGGGTGATCCTGCTGGCCCGGACGTTGCCCGCCAGTTCGGCGGTCTTCTTGGCGATGCCGGCGATGTTCAGGTCGCCGGCGCCCTTGATGACCGGGGTCATCAGGCCCTTCTCGGAGTCCACCGCGATACCGATGTTCTCGGTGTCGAAGTAGGTGATCGTGCCCTCGTCCTCGTTGATCCGGGCGTTGACCACCGGGTGGGCCTTGAGCGCCTGGGCGGCGGCCTTGACGAAGAACGGCATCGGCGAGAGCTTCACGCCCTCGCGGGCCGCGAACGACTCCTTGGCCAGCCCGCGCAGCCGCATGATCCGGGTGACGTCCACCTCGACCACGGTGGTCAGCTGCGCCTGCGAGTGCAGCGCCCGCATCATGTTCTCGCCGATGACCTTGCGCATCCGGGTCATCTTGACCGTCTGGCCGCGCAGCGGCGAGACCTCGACGGCCTTGGCGGGGGCCTTCGCCGGAGCGGCGGCCGGGGCCGCTGCGGCGGCCTTGGCGGCCTCGGCGGCGGCGAGCACGTCCTGCTTGCGGATACGGCCGCCGACGCCGGTGCCCTGCACCGCGCCGAGGTCCACGCCGCTCTCGGCGGCGAGCTTGCGGACCAGCGGGGTGACGTAGGCGCCGTCGGCGGCACCGGAGCCGTTGACCGCCGGGGCGGCGGGCCGGGCGACCGGGGCCGGGGCGGGTGCCGGGGCCGGGGCCGGTGCCTGCGGGGCGGGCGCCGGAGCGGCCGGAGCAGGAGCCGGAGCCGCGGCCTGCGGGGCCGGAGCAGCGGGTGCCGGAGCCGCCGGGGCGGGTGCCGGGGCCGCCGGGGCCGGGGCGGGCGCGGCAGGCGCGGGAGCCGCCGCCGGAGCGGCACCGGCCGCGCCGATGACCGCCAGCTTCGCGCCGACCTCGGCCGTACCGTCCTCCTGGACCAGGATCTCCAGCAGGGTGCCCGACGCGGGCGACGGGATCTCGGTGTCGACCTTGTCCGTGGACACCTCGAGCAGCGGCTCGTCGGCCTCCACGCTGTCGCCGACCGACTTCAGCCAGCGGGTGACGGTGCCCTCGGTCACGGACTCGCCCAGCGCGGGCAGCACCACATCGGTGCCGGACGCGCCGGAACCACCCGCGGCGGCCTGGGCGGTCGGGGCGGGGGCGGGAGCCGCGGCCTCGGTGGAGGGCGCGGCGGCGGCCGGCGCGGGCGCCGGCTCGGGTGCGGACTGCGGCTGGGCCGCCGGGGCGGCGGGCGCGGCCGGGGCGCCGGAACCGTCGTCGATCACGGCCAGCTCGGCGCCGACCTCGACCGTCTCGTCCTCGGCGACCTTGATGGACGCCAGAGTGCCGGAGGCGGGGGAGGGGATCTCGGTGTCGACCTTGTCGGTCGAGACCTCGAGCAACGGCTCGTCGGCCTCGACACGTTCGCCCTCGGCCTTCAGCCAGCGGGTGACGGTGCCCTCGGTCACGCTCTCGCCGAGCGCCGGCAGGGTTACGGAAACCGCCATGGTTGCGGTTGCTCCTAACGATCTGTGCGGATGGGTGGCGTGTTCGAGGGATCAGTCGTGCGAGTGCAACGGCTTGCCGGCGAGGGCCATGTGGGCCTCGCCGAGCGCCTCGCTCTGGGTCGGGTGGGCGTGGATGAGCTGCGCGACCTCGGAGGGCAGCGCCTCCCAGTTGTAGATGAGCTGCGCCTCGCCGACCTGCTCGCCCATCCGGTCACCGACCATGTGGACGCCGACGACGGCCCCGTCCCGCACCTGGACGAGCTTGACCTCGCCCGCGGTCTTGAGGATCTTGCTCTTGCCGTTCCCGGCCAGGTTGTACTTGAGCGTGACGACCTTGTCCGCGCCGTACACCTCCTTGGCCTTCGCCTCGCTGATGCCCATCGAGGCGACCTCGGGGTGGCAGTACGTCACGCGCGGCACGCCGTCGTAGTCGATCGGCACCGGCTTGAGGCCGGCCACCCGCTCGGCGACCAGGATCCCCTCGGCGAAGCCGACGTGCGCGAGTTGGAGGGTCGGCACCAGGTCGCCCACCGCGGAGATGGTCGGCACGTTGGTGCGCATGTACTCGTCGACCAGGACGTAGCCGCGGTCCATGGCGACGCCCTGCTCCTCGTAGCCGAGGTTCTGCGAGACCGGGCCGCGGCCGATCGCGACCAGCAGCACCTCCGCCTCGAAGGTCTTGCCGTCGGCGAGGGTGACCCGGACGCCGTTGTCGGTGTACTCGGCGCCCTGGAAGAAGGTGCCCAGGTTGAACTTGATGCCGCGCTTGCGGAAGGCCCGCTCGAGCAGCTTCGAGCTGTTCTCGTCCTCGACCGGCACCAGGTGGGGCAGGCCCTCGACGATCGTCACGTCGGTGCCGAAGGACTTCCACGCCGAGGCGAACTCGACGCCGATCACGCCGCCGCCCAGGATGATCGCCGACTGCGGCACCCGGTCCAGAACCAGGGCGTGGTCGGAGGAGATGATCCGGTTGCCGTCGATGGTCAGGCCCGGCAGCGAGCGGGGTACGGACCCGGTCGCCAGCACGATGTGCCGGCCCTCGATCCGCTGACCGTTCACGTCGATGGAAGTGGGGGAGGACAGCCGGCCCTCACCCTCGATGTACGTCACCTTGCGCGAGGCCACCAGGCTCTGCAGGCCCTTGTAGAGGCCGGAGATCACGTCGTCCTTGTACTTGTGGACGGCCGCGATGTCGATGCCCTCGAAGGTGGCCCGCACACCGAACTGCTCGCTCTCGCGAGCCTGGTCCGCGATCTCACCGGCGTGCAGCAGTGCCTTGGTGGGAATGCATCCCTGGTGCAGACAGGTGCCCCCGAGCTTGTTCTTCTCGATCAGGGCGACGTCGAGTCCAAGCTGTGCGGCACGCAGGGCAGCCGCGTAACCGCCACTGCCACCGCCGAGGATCACTAGGTCGAAAACAGTGCTGGCGTCGTTCGCCACGTCACGTCCTCCATGCATGGGTTCGCCGGAGCCGGTCCACCTAGACCGGACGGCGGCTTTGGTTCGGCCGCTTTGTCTCAAAGGGGGCCCTGTCGTGCCGATCCACATCTTCGCACTTGTTGGCAGGCGGTGAGGCATCGGGCCGCGCGGTGTGACGTAGCAGGTACGGCCCCGGGCAGATCGCCCAGGGCCGTACGTGACGCAGATCACCCGTTTTCTTGCCGCCGACTCTCCCCCTGCCTCCGACGGGGGGACCCCCACCGGGCCCTTCGACCCGGTGTGGGGGCACCCCCGGACGAGGTCTGGGGGAGGTCGATCATGCTCGATCGCCTCGTTCCTCGGCGCTCTCCGCGTGTAATCCCTTTCGACACCGGCGGGCCCTTTGGCTCGCCGGCTACGAGGTCCTTTCGGGTGGGCCTAGAGGAGGGTGCCCTCTGCGGTGGCGCGGGCGAGGCCGACCAGGGTGCGGACCGCCGTGCCGGTGCCGCCCTTGGGGGTGTACCCGAAGGGGGCTCCCTCGTAGAAGGCCGGGCCGGCGATGTCCAGGTGCGCCCAGGTGATGCCCTCGCCGACGAACTCCCGGAGGAACAGGCCGGCGATCAGGCCGCCGCCGGGCCGCACGCCCATGTTCGCGATGTCCGCGACCGAGGAGTCGAAGGTCTTGCGGAGCTGCTGCGGCAGCGGCAGCGGCCAGGAGTCCTCGCCCTCCGCGAGCGCCACGGTGTGCACAGCGGAGCGGAAGTCGTCGTCGTTGGCCATGATGCCGAACCGCTGGTCGCCGAGCGCGAGCACCATCGCCCCGGTCAGCGTCGCCACGTCCACGATCGCGTCCGGGGCCTCTTCGGAGGCGCGGGCCAGCGCGTCGGCCAGCACCAGGCGGCCCTCCGCGTCGGTGTTCAGCACCTCGACGGTCTTGCCGCTGTACATCTTGAGCACGTCGCCGGGACGGATCGCGTTGCCGCCGGGCATGTTCTCGGCCAGCGCGAGCCAGCCGGTGACGTTGACCGCGAGGCCCAGCTTCGCGGTCGCGATCACGGCGCCGAACACGGCGGCGGCACCGCTCATGTCGCACTTCATCGTCTCGTTGTGCCCCGGGGGCTTCAGCGAGATGCCGCCCGAGTCGTACGTGATGCCCTTGCCGATGAAGGCCAGGGTGCGGGTCGCCTTGGGGTGGGTGTAGGCGACCTTGACCAGCCGGGGCGGCGTCGCCGAGCCCTGGCCGACGCCGAGGATGCCGCCGTAGCCGCCCTTGGCGAGCGCCTTCTCGTCCAGCACCTCGACCTTCAGGCCGAACTCCTTGCCGGCCTGCTGCGCGGCGGCGGCGAACGCCTTCGGGGTGAGGTCGTTCGGCGGGGTGTTGATCAGGTCGCGGGCGCGGTTGACCTCCGCGGTGACCGCGACGGCCCGCTCGGCCGCCGCCTTGACCGTCTTGTCGCGCGACTTCGCGCCGACCACGGCGACCTCGGCGAGCGGCTTGCGCGCGTCCTTCTTGTCGTCGGCCTGGTAGGCGGTGAACGCGTACGCGCCCAGCAGCGCACCGGTCGCGACGGCCTCCACGTCCGCGGGGGTGGCCGCGGGCAGGGCGAAGACGGCCTTCTTGGCGCCGGCGAGGGTGCGGGCGGCGACGCCCGCGGCCTTGCGCAGGGCCTCGGCGTCGTACGCCGCGCCGTCCTCGGGGGTCTCGCCGAGGCCGACCGCGAGCACCACGGCCGACTTCACGCCGTCGGGTGCGGGCAGCTTGGTCGACTCGCCCTCGGCGCCGGTCGCGCCCAGGGTCTCAAGTACGGCGGCCAGCTTGCCGCCGAACGCGTCGTCCACGGCGTCCGCTCCCGGCGCCAGGCGCGGGCCTTTTGGGCCCTTGGTCACGCCTACGACGACGGCATCCGCGCGCAACGCTGCGGCGGAGGAGGCGCTTAGTGTCAGAGCAGTCACGGTGGGTGGGGTCCTAACGTCGAAGGGGTGCGGGCCACCACGCCGGCGGAGCGGCCCTCCAAGGAGCCTACGCTGCCATGTTGTGGCTCAGGGGCCCGGCGGGCGGACGTGTCCGCCCCAGGGGTGCAACGGCCGTGCGGGGGCGGCGGGATGGGGCGGTCAGCGCAGGGACAGGACGACGACGGCCGCGGTGGCCGCGGTCTCGCACAGCGCCCCGAACACGTCGCCCGTCACCCCGCCGAAGCGGGTACGGCACCTGCGCAGCAGCAGTTCGGCGCAGACCACCGCGGCGGCCGCGGCGACGAGGAAGCGCAGCCACGTCAGACCGTGGAAACCCACGCCGGCGGCCGCGGCGAGCCCGGCGCATCCGGCGGCGACCGCCCACGCCACCCGCGGAGCCAGGACGCCGGCCACGGCCGCACCGAGCCCGCCCGGCCGGGCCGCCGGCACACCGCGCCGGGCCGCGAGTGTCATCACGGCCCGCCCCGACACCGCCGCGGCCACCGCCGACGCGAGAGCGTAGACCCACCCGTGCCCGTAGCATGCGGTCAGCGCGGCGACCTGCGCGAGAAGCACGAGCAGCAGGGTCACCACGCCGAACGGCCCGATGTCCGAGCGCTTCATGATGTCCAGCGCCTGTGCGGCCGGCTTCCCGCTGCCCAACCCGTCCGCGGTGTCGGCCAGTCCGTCCAGGTGCAGCCCCCGGGTGAGTACGGCCGGCACCGCGACCGCCGCGACCGCCGCGAGCAGCGCACTCGCTCCCAGCGCGTGAAGTCCCGCCCCGACCCCGCCCGCTACCGCCCCCACGATCACCCCGACCAGGGGCGCCACCGCCATCCCCCCGGCCGCGGCAGCGCGATCCCACCGCTCCACGCGCACCGGCACGACGCTCAACGTCCCGAACGCGAACCGCACCGCGTCCCCCGCGCCCACCCTCGCCCCACCCGTTCCCTCATCCACCGCGCGAGGCTATCCCCCCGCTTCCGTCCCGCCCGAGCCGGGACTCAGCCGGCCGCGGCCGGCCACGCCCCCCGGTCGACCAGGTCCAGGACGAGTGCGGCGATGTTCCGCGCGTCGTCCGCGCCGCTGTGAGGGCGCCCTGCGAGCGGCAGCCCGGCGATCCGCAGGGCGTCGCTCATGCCGGGTCTCCGGCGGAGCCCGTGGGCCGCCGTGAAGACCGCCTTGGCGTTGGTGTGGGTGCTGTTGGGGCCTTCGGTGGGGTGGCCGAACGGGTACGGCAGCCCGCCGGCCTCGCTCTGCCGGGCGAACTGCTTGCGGTCGTAAGCGCCCCAACTCGCCCACGGGCGCTGCTTGGCGGCGTGCTCCTCGACCAGCAGCCGGCACGCCTCCGCGAACGGGACGCCCCGCGTGACCTCGGCCTGCGTCAGACCGGTCAGGGCGGTGCAGAACGCGCTGACCGCCGAGCGGACGGGGCGGACGGGGATGCGGTGCCGCGCCACGCGGCGGCGCGCGGTGAGGTCCACGACGGTGAGGCCGATCTCGATGATCTCGTGCACCGAGCCGGGTGGCGGCTGCCCTTCCCAGCAGGTGGCTTCGACGTCGATCACGTTCAGCAGGGCGGAGTCGGATCCCATGTGGCGAGGTCAGGGGCGCGCTTCCGGTGCCGGCACCCGGATTTCCGGGGCGGGAGGCGTCGGTCAGGCGCCGCGGCGCAGCATCCGGCGCAGGCGGCCCGGTTTGCGCGGGGAGCGCGGCGGGCGGACATGCACGTTGCCGCCGGTGATCTCGCCGGTCACGATGACCCGATGGGTGATCGGGAGGCCCTGCGGGCGGTCCTTCGCGCCCCGGTGGACCACGTTGCCGCCGCGGATGTTCACCTCGTCGGTGTCCACGGCGTAGCCGTCCGGGACGACCAGCCGCAGGTTGCCGCCGCGCATCTCCACGTCCACGTGGATCGTCGTCCCGCTCATGACCGCGGCGGTGAAGTCCAGCACCACGTTGCCGCCGCGCACTTCCGCCTCCAGGCGGCGGGGCGCCACCCACGCGCCCTCGTACCGGACGTTCCCGCCGATCCGGCGCACCCGTACGACGTCCTTCGCCCGGACCGGCTCCGCCGCCAACTGCCCGGGCAGATCCACCACCAGGGGTGCCAGGTCGCCGTACGTCCGCGCCGCGAAGCAGCCCTCCAGCCGTTCCTCCAGCTCCTCCAGGCTCAACCGGCCGTCCCCCGCGGCAACCCGCAGCACCTCCGCGACCCGCTCCCGGTCGTCATGCGAAACCCGCTGCGACAGCTGATCCTTGCCCACCCACGGCACCGGCTCCTGACTCATGCCCGGCACCTTATGACAGCACCCCCACCACCCGCACAGCCATGCACCCACCACACGCCGGCCGCCCCCACGTCACGGCGGGCGGCCGACGAGTGGGACCGGACTCAACCGGTCGCGTCGGCCGCGGTGAAGACGTCGTCGGGAGACTCTGCGTTGAGGGCTCGCCGGAACCACGTGGTGAGCAGGTCCAGGGACGTGAGGTCGACTGCCATGAGGTCCCTCCAGATGGTTGCCGCCGGGCTGGTGCCCAGGCCGAGTTCGGTGAGTTCCGTGAAGATCGATGCGGTGAGCTCGTCGACCGTCTTGAGCGCGGAGTGCAGTGCTTTCAACACGGTATCCGCCTGGGGGTGGCTACCGTGAGTGATCGCGGAGAACACGGCCAGCGGGATGTCGTGCGTGGCCGCTTCCTGGTCGGTGATGATCGGGACGTTGGCGGGGCCGAGGACGAGGGGGCGGACGGTGAGGGAACGCCACACCCGAACGGACTATCGATGACGAAAGGTCAGCGCGATTCAGCAGGGAGCGGGGCGCGGGGCCGAAGGCTCCGCGCCCCTTCCTGGTGGGGGTGGGGGCTAGTGAAGGGTGAACTTCTGGGCGGCGGAGCCGTTGCAGTCCCAGATGCGGAGGCGGGTGCCGTTCGCTGTCGCGCCGTTGGGGGAGTCGAGGCAGCGGCCGGACTGGGGGTTGAGCAGGGAACCGTCGGACTGCTGCTGCCAGACCTGGCCGCCTACGCCGTTGCAGTCCCAGAGTTCGACGTCGGTGCCGTTGGCCGTGCCGTTGCCGTTGATGTCGAGGCAGCGGCCGATGGTGCTGAGGGAACCGTTGGTGTGGTGGGTCCAGAACTGGTCCTCGGCGTAGTTCTGGCAGTTCCAGAGCTGGACGGCCGAGCCGTCGCCACCCGTGTCGTCGGCCGCCACGTCCACGCACTGGCCGCCGGGACCGGTGATCGTGCCCTGGGGGCCGTTGGGGACGTTGGTCTCACCGGAGTAGCCGACGGAGACGACGTTCGCCTGGACGGCGTTCTCGGCCGCGTCGGTCGGGTAGCCGGACACCATCACGCCCTCGAAGAAGGTGCCCCGGTTGCGGTTGCTGTTGTCGCCGCCGGTGCCCAGGATGATGCCGCCCTCCTGGTGCATCGGCATGTAGCCGCCCCGTGTGGGTAGTGAGCCGTTCCACCAGGTCGACAGGCCGCCGGATTGGGAGTTGCCCCCCTTGAGGGCGTAGGTCGTCTGCCCGTTGTTCTTCAGCACGGCTGTCACGAAGGCGCTGCTGTTCCCGGCGTTCGCGGTGTTGGAACCGTTGTTCCCCTGGAACATGCCGTTCTCCATGTCGGCCTCGATCCAGGGACCGGAACCCGTGCACGGCGCGAAGTAGCACGTGGTCGCGATGCTCACCGCGTCCATGTGGCCGTTGCCCGTGTCGGACGGCGTGGACTCCGCGTTGCCGTAGTCGAAGCAGCAGTCCGAACCGACGTGCGTACCGCTGGCGACCATGTACGCGCCCTCGGCCTGGCCGTTGACGGCCGCACCGGAGGCCGCACCGACGTACCGGTAGCCGACGCCGGGTGAGATCCAGATGCCGTACACCTTGTGGCCGCCGGCGGTGACCGAGAGTTCGGCCGCGTCGGCCCCGCGGTCGACGCCGCCGGCGGTGCCGGCCGGACCCGGGGTCAGGTCGTTGTGCCGCGAGGTCTGGTCGTACACCTTACTGATGCTGCAGGTGGTGTTCGCGCAGAAGGAGTCCTGCGCCGCGGCGTTGGCGTAACCGCCCTGCGAGAGCAGTCCGATGTCGGACTTGGCGCCGTCCGAGGCCCGTGTCACCTGGTACAGCGGGCCGTTGTACGAGGCGAAGAGGGCGCGGGTGGTGCTGTGCGCGGCCACGCACGGGGTACCCGCGGAGGCGTAGATGTCGCACGGCAGCGAGGACGCGGCGTGCGCCTCGGTGCTGGGCAGGCTGAGCAGGACGCCCAGTACGAGCCCGAGTGCCGCGACGGCCGACAGCAGGGCTCTGCGGAGTCGGTCCGCCGGTCCCCGTGTCATGGCGACGGCTGTGTCAGTGTCCATGGTGCGCTCCTGTGGTGGGGGGTGAGGGAGCTTCAACATGACGCCAGGAGGGCCGGGTTCACGCGCCGCTCGACCATCCCGCGTATCGCTGGGAAGGTATGCGTGATGGTGGGTCGCGTCAATATTTGTTGCTTTCTTTTTTCTGAGAGCGCGCTCACCTGTCCGAATCTGTGGTTTTTTTGTCGCCCATGACGAGATGGCGCGGCGGCGGCGCGCACACCGGGGTGGGTGGGAACCCGTACGGTTCAGGGCCGTTGGGGACGGACCAGGCCGGACTCGTAGGCGGCCACCACGAGTTGGGCGCGGTCGTGGGCCGCGAGCTTCGCCATCGTGTGGTTGATGTGCGTCTTCACGGTGAGCGGGCTGACCCCGAGGCGCGCGGCGATCGCGTCGTTGGACAGTCCGCCCGCGACCTCGACGAGCACCTCGCGCTCGCGGGTGGTGAGGGTGTCCACGCCTGGGACGGTGCGCGGGGTGTCGTCGGCGCCGTGCTGCTGGGCGACGAAACGCGAGATCAGGCTCTTGGTGGCGGCGGGGGACAGCAGCGCCTCGCCACCCGCCACGGTCCTGATCGCGCAGAGCAGTTCGTCCGGCTCGGCGCCCTTCCCGAGGAACCCGGAGGCCCCGGCGAGGATCGCCCGCACCACGTACTCGTCCGCCTCGAAGGTGGTCAGCACCAGGATGGCGGTTCCGGCCAGTCCGGGATCCGCGACGATCTCCCGGGTCGCCTCGATCCCGTCCGTCCCGGGCATCCGGATGTCCATCAGCACCACGTCCGGCCGCAGCTCCCGCGCCAGCCGGACCGCCTCGGCGCCGTCCGCCGCCTCGCCCACCACCGCCATGTCCGGCTCGGACTCCACCAGGACCCGCAACGCCCCGCGCAACAACGCCTGGTCGTCGGCCAGCAGGACCTTCACGACGCCGCCGGGGGAGAGCTCACCGTTGCCAGGGGTCGTCGCCATACGGGCCAGGTTACGGGGACGGTGCGGCCGCGCCGTGCGGGGGCACCTGCAGCGGGAGGCGGACCGAGACACGGAAGCCGCCGCCGGGGCGGGCGCCGGTGCGGCACACACCGCCGAGCGCGGAGGCGCGTTCGTGCATGCCGAGCAGGCCGTGGCCGCCACCGGTCCCCGCCGCGGCGCCGGCCGGCTCGCCGGAGAGCACGCCCGGGTCGGCGTCGCGCGCGCCGGTCGCGTGCTCGGCGGTGGCCCGGTTGTGGTGCTCCTCCGCCGTGGCGGCCGGGTCCGTACGTTCCGGCGCCGGACGCTTGGATGCCGATCCCTCGGACGCCGCCGGCGCGGGCCGGGAGAACAGCGGCGCCGTGACCCCGTCGGTCCTGCCGGCCACGCCGGCCCCCTCGGGCACGCGGCCCACCTCCGCGGCGAACCCCGCCGCCCCGTCGTCGTCCACCACCACCCGCAGCTCCCCGCCGGCCCGGCTGATCCGCACCACCGCGTCCGCCTGCGGCCCGGCGTGCTTCTGCACGTTGGTCAGCGACTCCTGGATCACCCGGTACGCGGTCAGGTCCACGGAGGCGGGCAGCGCGGGCCCGCCGGGGTGCTCCTCGTCGCACCCGCAGCCCTCCCCGTCGCACTCGACGGTGACCCGCAGCCCGGCCCGGCGGAACCCGTCCAGCAGCTGGTCCAGCACGGCCAGCCCGGGCGCGGGCTCCATCGGAGCCTCGGGCTCCCCGGACTGCCGCAGCAGCCCGACCGTGGTGCGCAGCTCGGCAAGCGCGGACCGGCTCGCCTCGCGGACGTGCGCGAGGGCCTGCTTGGCCTGGTCGGGGCGGGCGTCCATGACGTGCGCGGCCACTCCCGCCTGGACGTTGACCAGCGCGATGTGGTGGGCGACGACGTCGTGCAGCTCGCGGGCGATCCGCATCCGCTCCTCGGCGACGCGGCGCCTCGCCTCCTGCTCGCGGCTGCGCTCCGCCCGCTCGGCGCGTTCCTCGATCGCGGTGATGTAGGCGCGGCGGCTGCGGACCGCGTCACCGGCGGCGGCCGCCATCCCGGTCCAGGCGAAGACGGCGAAGTTCGCCTGGCCGTACCAGGGGCCCTTGCCGAAGCACATGGCGAGCGCGGTGAGGCCGACGCAGACCGCCAGGCCGGTCAGCCAGGTGGTGTGCCGGTCGGTGCGGGCCGCGACCGTGTAGAGGGCCATCGCGGCCGCCAGGATCACCGGGACGCGGCCGTCGACCGGGCGCAGCGCGATGAACGCCGCGGACAGCGCGCAGGTGAAGGCGAGCACCGCCCACGGGATGCGGCGGCGCACGGACAGCGACGCGCACGCCAGGGCGGTCAGGGCCAGGTCCATCCCGGTCAGCCGGTAGGTGTCGGAGCCCAGCACGGTACCCAGCAGGATCAGCACGAACACGGCCGACGCCAGCCCGGCGTCGGCGGTGCTCTGGTGGGCCCGCAGCCACTGCCACGGCCCGAGGATTCCCGGTGGGTACTGCACGGTAGAACGGTAAACGACATTCGGGGCCGGACCCCACCCCCGCGGACGGGGCACCCGGGCGGGCAGGCGGGGTGAGCGGGCCGTGCAGAGGCGCCGGGAGGTGCCCCCGGCGCCACGCAGCGGACTAGCCCGGGATCAACCCGTCGTCGTTGAGCATCTCCCGGACCTCCTCGAGGGTGGCGTCCGGGGAGGGCAGGATGAGCTGGGACGGCGCGAGAGCGTCCTCCGCGAGCGGTTCCCCGAAGCCGCGGACGGCGTCGAGCAGGGCGCCGAGGGTCCGCCGGAAAGCGGCCTCGTCACCCGACTCGACGGCGTGCAGCAGCTCGGTGTCGTGCGCGTTGAGCTCGGCCAGGTGGGAGTCGTCCACCTGCACCTGGCCCTCCCCCATGATCCGTACGATCATGACGGCCTCCTCGGTAAGGATGCGTAAGGTCAGGTCAGCTCACTGCTTGTCGAACCGGGGCCGGTCCTGCGGCTGCCCCTGTGCGCCCTGGCCGCTCTGGCCGGACTGGCCGCCTTCGATCGCCGGGGTGCTGCCACTGCTGCCACCGGCCAGCTCCGCCTTCATCCGCTGCAGCTCCAGCTCGACGTCGCTGCCGCCGGAGAGCCGGTCCAGCTCCGCCTGGAGGTCGTCCTTGGCGAGCCCGCTCGGGTCGTCCAGGGCGCCGGAGGCCATCAGCTCGTCGAGGGCGCCGGCCCGCGCGCGCAGCTGCTCGGTCTTGTCCTCGGCACGCTGGATCGCCATGCCGACGTCGCCCATCTCCTCGGAGATGCCGGAGAACGCCTCGCCGATCTGCGTCTGCGCCTGCGCCGCGGTGTAGGTGGCCTTGATGGTCTCCTTCTTCGTGCGGAAGGCGTCCACCTTGGCCTGCAGCCGCTGGGAGGCGAGCGTGAGCTTCTCCTCCTCGCCCTGGAGCTGCGTGTGCTGCGTCTCCAGGTCGGTCACCTGCTGCTGGAGCGCGGCCCGGCGGGACAGCGCCTCGCGGGCCAGGTCCTCCCGGCCGAGCGCGAGCGCCTTGCGGCCCTGGTCCTCGTAGGTCGATGACTTCTTCTGCAGCTCGTTGAGCTGCAGTTCCAGCCGCTTGCGGGACGTGGCCACGTCGGCCACCCCTCGTCGCACCTTCTGCAGCAGCTCCAGCTGCTTCTGGTACGAGTAGTCGAGGGTCTCGCGCGGGTCCTCGGCCCGGTCCAGGGCCTTGTTGGCCTTCGCGCGGAAGATCATTCCCATCCGCTTCATGACACCGCTCATGGGCCTCGCGCGCCCCCTTCTCGGCAACTGCTCCAGCACCTCTACAGACCCCAGCCTACGGGCCCTGGTTCCATTACCGCACTGTTCGGGAGCGGATACGGTCATCCGTAGGGACGATCACGGTTCGGTGACCTAGGGCCCAAGGAGTAGGTGAGGGGCTGGGGTGCGGGGCCGGAAGCACGTAACCTGGGAGATGTGTTCCGACGTCGTTCCCAAGATGAGCAGGCCCAGAGCGCCAGTAACTCGGTGCTGCTGGAGGACCAGCCGCGCGACCCGCAGGCTCCCAAGGGTCGCCCCACGCCCAAGCGCAGCGATGCGCAGAGCCAGCGCCGCAAGGCGGTGAGCACCCCGAAGGACCGCAAGTCCGCCGCCAAGTCGGCCAGGGATGCCCGCCGGGTCGACATGGCCAAGCAGCGCGAGGCGCTGGCCGGCGGTGACGAGCGCTATCTGCCGCCGCGCGACAAGGGCCCGGTGCGCAAGTACGTGCGGGACTACGTCGACTCCCGCTACCGCGTCGCCGAGTTCTTCCTGCCGCTGGCGGTCGTCATCCTGGTGCTGAGCATCGCCGGCTCGCTGCAGGACCTGTCGCTGCTGCTGTGGCTGGTCGTCATCGTGGCGATCGTGATCGACTCCGTGGTGACCACCATCCTGCTCAAGCGCCAGCTGCGGCAGCGCTTCGAGGGCAAGGACCTCAAGGGTGCGACGGCCTACGCCCTGATGCGTACGCTCCAGATGCGGCGGCTGCGGCTGCCGAAGCCGCAGGTCAGCCGCGGCACCAAACTCTGACCGGGGGGCACGGGGGCCCAGCGGGATACGCGTTCGACCACGAGGGCACCGGCTCCGGGCACCTGCCCGCGGTGCCGGGCGGGCCGGGCGGAGGCGGTTTCACCGGCGGCGCCGGCACCTGGCTGGCCGGTCTCGGTGGACTGCGGAACACCGTCCGCCAGGAACTCGTCGCCCGCCAGCTCGACGAGCAGCTCGACGCCTGCTTCCCGCAGTCCGCGGGCGCGCACGCGCGGCGCCGGCTGCGCGTCCTGGACATCGGTCCGGGCCAGGGCACCCAGTCGCTGCGGCTGGCCCGGCTCGGCCACCTCGTCACCGGTCTGGAGTCCGACCCGGTGATGCTGGTCGCGCTGCGCCAGGCGGTGGCGGCCGAGCCGCCCGACGTGCGCGAGCGGTTCGTGGTGCTGCGCGGCGACGGCCGCGAGACCGGCCGGCATTTCGGCCCGGCCTGCTTCGACGTGGTGCTCTGCCACGGCGTGCTGATGTACGTGCCCGATCCCGAGCCGCTGCTCGCGGCGCTGGCCCGGGTGCTCACCCCTGGCGGCCTGCTGTCCCTGCTGGTACGCAACGGCGACGCGCTCGCCATGCGGGCCGGCCTGCTCGGCGACTGGGCGGCCGCGCTCGGCGCCTTCGGCACCGACGCCTACACCAACCGGCTGGGCCTCTCCACCCGCGCCGATCACCGCGCGACGCTGACCGCGGTGCTGGAGGGCATCGGGGTGCCGCTGCGCTCCTGGTACGGCGTCCGCGTCTTCACCGACACCGCCCGGGACGGCACCCCTGCCCCGGCCGACCCGCACGAGCTGGAGGGGCTGCTGGCGGCCGAGGAGCAGGCCGGCCGGCTCGACCCGTACCGCGCGGTGGCGGCGCTGCTCCACCTGTGCGGGGTACGGGGCTGAACGGCCTACGTCGCCGCGGCAGGGCGGGGGACGCGCGCCGGTAGGTCCCCGGCGCGCTGTCGCGCCGCGGACGGCGTGCGGCCGGGCCGTGCGGCGGGCCGCGGGACGGCGACCCGATTGGCGGCCCGGGCATCGCCGCGCGACATCGCGAAAGCGACAATTCGGGCATGAGTCGATCGCGCAACGCCCGCCACCGCTCCCTGCTGCCCGCCACCGGCACCGCCGTGGCGTGCACCGCTGTGCTGCTCGCCTCCGGGTGCAGCCCCACGTCCGGCACCGGCTCCGACTCCGGCCCCGGCGCTGCCGGCGCCGTCGCCCCCGCCAAGGCCGCGGTCCCGGAGGCCACCTCCGCGGACGCCCTCCAGAGCGCCTACCAGAGCACCGTCAAGAACGTGCTGCCCTCGGTCGTCCAGATCACCACGAAGCAGGACCTCGGCTCGGGTGTGGTCTACGACAGCAAGGGCGACATCGTCACCAACGCGCACGTGGTCGGCAACGCCACGTCCTTCCAGGTGTCGCTGGCCACCGGCGGCAGCCCGCTGGCCGCCAGACTCGTGGCCGCCTTCCCCGCCGGCGACCTCGCGGTGATCCGGCTCGACTCGGTGCCCAAGGGGCTCAGGCCCGCCTCCCTGGCACCCGCGGGCACGGCGGCCGTCGGGCAGATCGTGCTCGCCATGGGCAACCCGCTCGGCCTGTCCAGCAGCGTCACGGAGGGCATCGTCTCGGCGACCGGGCGCACCGTCAGCGAGAGCGCCTCCGGCGGCGGCACCGGCGCCACCATCGCCGACATGGTGCAGACCTCCGCCGCCATCAACCCCGGCAACAGCGGCGGCGCGCTCGTCGACCTCGACAACCAGGTCATCGGCATTCCCACCCTCGCCGCCACCGACCCTCAGTTCGGCAGCGGATCCGCACCCGGCATCGGGTTCGCCATCCCCTCCTCGACGGTCACGCGCATCGCCGACCAGATCATCAAGAACGGCAAGGTCAACGACTCCGGCCGGGCCGCGCTCGACATCACCGTGCGCGGGGTGGTCGGGTCGGACTTCCAGCCGGCCGGTGTGGCGATCGTCAGCGTGACGAAGGGCGGCGCCGCCGCGAAGGCGGGCCTGAAGGCCGGGGACGTCATCACCAAGATCGGCTCGACGCCGATCACCACGGTGCAGTCGCTCACCGAGGCGCTGGCCGCACTGGCGCCCGGGGCCAAGGTGAAGGTCACCTACGTGCGCGGCACCGCCACCAAGTCCGCCGAGGTCACCCTCGGGTCCCTCTGAGCCGGGCCGGTTCCGGCGTACGGGTCCCCGTGCGGCATGCTCCCCACCGGCGACCGGCGGGAGCATGCCGAAGTGACGGCGCGCGGCCGCGGACGGATGCCTACGACTCCTCGGGGGCCGGCTCGGGGTCGGCGGCGGCGAGGCTCATGGGGCCGTAGATGCGGGTGTCGCCGTCGAAGAGGGTGACCTGGTCGGTGCCGCCGGCGGCCAGGTCCTTCCAGACCTCGCCGACCCAGGACTCGGCGTCGCCCTGGGTGGGGAACTCCTCCGGCTGCACCGACGGCTCCACCTCGGTGCCGTCAGCCGTCTCGAACCGCCACGTCCACGCCATGTGCTTCTCCTCGGTCCGGGAATGCCGGGAATGGATGACCGTGCCCGGGAAGCGTATAACCACGATTCGCCGGGGCATCGATGATCCTTCCAGCGCGTCCCGGAGCCGTCGAGAGGGCACCCCGAAGTCTCCGCCCAGTCTGCGCACCGTCGCCGAGCACTCGCCGCGCGGCATGTCGCCGTGGCCGTCCCCCGCAGACGGGCGGCCCCGCCCGCGCGCACCGACCCGTCCGACGCGAGACGATCGTGGCGTGGAACTGACTCTCCTCGGTACCGGCGCCCCCGAAGGCCTGCCGGTGCCCGACTGCCCGTGTGCCGTCTGCGCCCTCGCCACCGGGGAGGCGGCACGCGGCGCCACCTCGGTGCTCGTCGACGGTGTCGTGCTGCTCGATCTGACCCCCGGCATCGCCCTCGCGGCGGCCCGGGCGGGCCAGACCCTCGGCGGGCTGCGCCTGGTCCTGCTCTCCCATCCGCACGACGGCCCGCCGGTGGAGATCCCCGCCGGGCTGCCCGCGCCGGCCCGGGTGCCGGACGGGCAGTCGCTGTCCGTGCTGGGCGGGCACCGCGTCCGCGCCGTCGCGGTCGACGCCCCCGGTACCGGGTACGAGGTCGAGTCGCCCGACGGGCTGCGCGTGCTGTACCTGCCGCCGGGCGGCGCGCCCGCCGGAATCGCGCCCAACGGCGGGCCTCCCACGGAGGCGGTCCCGGCGCCGTACGACCTCGTGCTGCTCGACGTGGTCGGCCGGCCCGACGCGCTCGCCCGGCTGCGCGCGGCCGGAGCCGTCGCGGGGACGACCGACGTGGTGGCGGTGCACGTCGGCCATGACGCGCCGCCCGGGCCCGAACTCGCCCGCCGGCTCGCCGCGTTGGGCGCCCGCGCGGTGCCCGACGGCACGACGCTGGCCGCCGGCGACTACCAGGAGGTGCCCGACGTCCCCCGCCGCACCCTGGTCCTCGGCGGGGCCCGCTCCGGCAAGTCCGCGGAGGCCGAACGTCGGCTCGCCGCCTTCCCCGACGTCCTCTACGTCGCGACCGGCGGCACCCGCGACGGAGATGCCGAGTGGGCCGAGCGCGTCACCGCCCACCGCGAACGGCGTCCCGCCTCCTGGCGCACCGCCGAGACCTGCGACCTGCTGCCGCTGCTCGCCGATGCCGACGGGCCGCCGCTGCTGATCGACTGCCTCTCGCTGTGGCTCACCCACGCGATGGACGAGGCCGGCGCCTGGGACGATGCGACCTGGCACCGCAGTGGGTCCGCGACGGTCCGGGCCGACATCGACGCGTTGCGCTCCGCTTGGCGGGGCACCCGGCGCACTGTCGTCGCCGTCTCGAACGAGGTCGGCTCCGGCGTCGTCCCCGCGACGTCCTCCGGGCGGCGGTTCCGTGATGTGCTCGGCCACCTCAACGCGACCCTCGCCGAACAGTCGGAAGAGGTTCTCCTCATGACGGCGGGCCTCCCCGTCCGCCTCCGCTGATCCCTGGGGTGCCCCTGACCCCCCGGGGTGCCCCGTCCTGCCGGTTGAGGGACCACCTGCCGGTGGGGGTTCGCCGCGCAGTTCCCCGCGCCCCTGGGTTTGTGCGGGTGCTTCCGCGAAAAGGGGGCAACCACCAAGGGGCGCGACCGCAAGGTCCCGTGACGGCAGGACGGGGCACCGTGGAGGGTCCGCGCAAGCCCGCGCAGCGGACCGGTACTGTTCGGCGGGTGAGTGGGATCGAGATGGACGACTTCGGAGCGCTGGTGGAGCGGCCGGACGCGGGTGTGCGCCGGGACTCCCAGGAGCGCTGGGGCGAGTTGGTGCGGCCTTCCGGCGGGTTGGGACGGGTCGCGGAACTCGCGGACTGGCTCGCCGCGGTGCAGGGCCAGGTGGTCGCGCGGCCGATCGCGAGGCCGCGCGTGCTGGTGTTCGCCGCGGACCACGGAGTGGCGGCCCTCGACGTGTCGGCCCGCCCCGCGGGCACGACGCTGGACTTGGTGCGCGCCGCCCTCGACGGCACCGCGCCCGCCGCGATCCTGGCCCAGCAGTACGGCGCGGAACTCCGCCTTGTGGACATGGCGGTCGACTGCGACCCGGCCGAACTCCCCGCACCCGTCACCGCGCACCGGGTGCGCCGCGGCAGCGGCCGCCTCGACATCGAGGACGCGCTGAGCCCCGAGGAGACCGAGAAGGCCTTCCGCAGCGGGCTGGCGCTGGCCGACGAGGAAGCCGACTCCGGCACGGACCTGGTGCTCCTGGGCGACCTCAGCGTCGGCGGCACCACGGTCGCGGGCGTCCTCATCGCCGCGCTGTGCGGCACCGACGCCTCCGTCGTGACCGGGCGCGGCTCCGGCATCGACGACCTCGCCTGGATGCGGAAGTGCGCGGCGATCCGGGACGGGTTGCGCCGGGCGCGTCCCGTCCTCGGCGATCAGCTGGCGCTGCTCGGCGCGGTCGGCGGGGCCGACTTCGCCGCGATCACCGGGTTCCTGCTCCAGGCCGCGGTACGGAAGCTGCCCGTCGTCCTCGACGGAGTGGTCAGCGCGGCCTGCGCGCTGGTCGCCCAGCGCGTCGCCTTCCGCGCGCCCGACTGGTGGGTGGCCGGGGTCGCCACCGGCGAGGCGGGGCAGGCCAAGGCGCTCGACCGGGTCTCCCTGGAGCCACTCGTCGACCGCGGCGTCGCCGTCGGCGGCGGCGCCGGAGCGGTTCTCGCGTTGCCCTTGCTCCAGGCAGCGGCCGCGCTTTCCGCCGGGCTCGCCTGACCCACCCGGCTGCCCCGTCCTGTTGACACGGGACCTTGCGGTCCGGACGTGGTGTGGGGTCCCCCCAGCGGAGCTCTGGGGGAGCAGTTCCCCGCGCCCCTTGGCGGTGACCCTCTTTTCGCGGAGGGACCCGCACCAACCAGGGGCGCGGGGAACTGCGCTCCCCCAGAGCTCCGCCTGGGAGGTACCCCCAACCCACCACCGGCAGGTGGTCCCTCAACTCGCAGGACGGGGCGCCCCGTTGGGTCAGGGGCACCCCGTTGGGTCAGGGCACCGTACGGGAGTAGATCGCCAGCTCGGGGGGACGAAGTCCCCGTAGGCAGAGGAAACCGTCGTTGGTGAGGGAGAGCCCGGCCGCGACGGCGACGTCGAGGGCCCATTGGGACTCCGCGCAGACGTGGGTGACGCGGGCGGAGCGGCCGGGCGGGGTGGCGACGAGAGCGGCGGTGAGCAGGCGGGTGGCGAGGCGGCGGGAGGTCGCCGCGAGCGCCTCGATGTGGCCCTCACGGGCGTAGCAGTACCCGCTGCCCGCGAGGTCGTCCACCACGAACAGGGCGTGGTGCCGCAGGAGTTCCTCGTGGTCCGGGCCGTGGGCGCCGCCCCGGGTGCGTCGGTCCACGGAGTCCATCAGGTCCTGGTGCCGGGACGTGCCCTGGTGGACCGCGCCGTCCAGCGGGTCGAGCCCGGTGGTGTCCACCGGCCCGGACAGCCGGATGGTCGGATGCAGGGTCAGGCCCGCACGGCGCAGCGTCCTGGCGGCCACCGGATCGCCGGGCGCGCAGGCGATCCCGCGCAGGCAGGCGCGTCCGTAGTGCAGCGCGCGGGCCAGCAGCGCCTTGCCGACCTCCTTGCCCTGCGCACCCGGTACGACCGCCAGCAGCGACAGCGACCAGGTGCCCTCCCGCCGGGCGGACAGCACCGCCCCGACCGGCCCGGCGGTCTCGTCCTCGACGATCCAGCACCCGCCGGGGTCGGTTCTGGCCAGGTGCCGGGTCCGGCTGTCCTGCCGAGCGGCCCACGCCGTGCCGGCCGTGGGGTGCCCGCCGTCCAGGGACCGCGGCGCGCCGAACGCGGCCGCCGCGATCTCCCGTACGACCTCGGCGTCCCGCTCGTCGTCGCGTACGGGGCGAAGAATCACCGTTCCATGATGCGACGGCGGGCGGGCGCCGGTGGTGCCGACTACGGCAGCGCGAGCATCTGTTCCAGGGCGAGCTTGGCGAAGTGCTCGGTGTCGGCGTCGACCTGGATGCGGTTGACGGACTTGCCGTCGGCCAGGTTCTCCAGCGTCCAGACCAGGTGGGGCAGGTCGATCCGGTTCATGGTGGAGCAGAAGCAGACGGTCTTGTCGAGGAAGACGATCTGCTTGTCGGGGTGCGCCTTGGCCAGGCGGCGGACGAGGTTGAGCTCGGTGCCGAGCGCCCAGGCGGAGCCCGCGGGGGCCTCGTCGAGCATCTTGATGATGTGCTCGGTGGAGCCGACGTGGTCGGCGGCGCTGACGACCTCGTGCTTGCACTCCGGGTGCACCAGGACGTTGATGCCGGGGATGCGGGCGCGGACGTCCTCGACCGACTCCAGCGAGAAGCGGCCGTGCACCGAGCAGTGCCCGCGCCACAGGATCATCTTCGCGTCGCGCAGCTGCTCGGCGGTGAGGCCGCCGCCGGGCTTGTGCGGGTTGTAGACCACGCAGTCGTCGAGCGACAGACCCATCTCGCGGACCGCGGTGTTGCGGCCGAGGTGCTGGTCGGGCAGGAAGAGCACCTTCTCGCCCTGCTCGAAGGCCCACTCCAGGGCGCGCCGGGCGTTGGACGAGGTGCAGATGGTGCCGCCGTGCCGGCCGGTGAACGCCTTGATGTCCGCCGAGGAGTTCATGTACGACACCGGGACCGTGACGCCGGCGACGCCGGCGTCGGTGAGGACGTCCCAGCACTCGGCGACCTGCTCGGCGCTCGCCATGTCGGCCATCGAGCAGCCGGCGGCGAGGTCGGGGAGGATCACCTGCTGGGCATCGGAGGTGAGGATGTCCGCCGACTCGGCCATGAAGTGCACGCCGCAGAAGACGATGTACTCGGCGTCGGGCCGCGCCGCGGCGTCGCGGGCCAGCTTGAAGGAGTCGCCGGTGACGTCCGCGAACTCGATCACCTCGTCCCGCTGGTAGTGGTGGCCGAGGATGAAGACCTTCTCGCCGAGCCGGGCCTTGGCGGCCCGGGCCCGCGCGACGAGATCGGGGTCGGACGGCGCGGGCAGGTCGCCAGGGCAGTCCACGCCGCGCTCGCTGCGCGGGTCGGACTCGCGGCCGAGGAGCAGCAGGGCCAGCGGCGTGGGCCGGACGTCCAGCGGCTCCGTCGGGTCAGTCGGCGTTTGTGTGGTGGTCACGGGCCCGTAGCCCTTTCTTCGCAGCGCGCAGACCTTCTCGTCTACTTGACGCTATCTATCATAACCCGTTCGTGTCAGATTGACGATGGGGGTTTCGTCAGTGTGACGCATACCGCTGAGCGCCTCCGGGGCGTGTGCGAACATGGGAGGCACGAGTGAGGAATAAGTCGCCACGGACCCGGAATGAATCCGAAGAGGCATCGGTTGCCCATCGATAGCCAGAAGTCCGTACAACCCGGGAGTGAAGCACATGACGGTTCAGGACGAGACCACCACGACGGACGGCATCCTCCTGTCCGACGCTGCCGCCGCCAAGGTGAAGAGCCTGCTCGAGCAGGAAGGCCGCGAGGACCTTGCGCTGCGGGTCGCCGTCCAGCCCGGCGGTTGCTCGGGCCTGCGCTACCAGCTCTTCTTCGACGAGCGCTCGCTCGACGGCGACGTGGTCAAGGACTTCGGCGGCGTCAAGGTCGTCACCGACCGGATGAGCGCCCCGTACCTGGGCGGCGCCTCCGTCGACTTCGTCGACACCATCGAGAAGCAGGGCTTCACGATCGACAACCCGAACGCGACGGGTTCCTGCGCCTGCGGCGACTCCTTCCACTGAGTCCGGGTGAAGCGGCGGCACCCCCCACGGGTGCCGCCGCTTCGTCGTGCCCGGTGCATGCGCCGCCGCGCACCCGCACCGCCCAGCTCTTCCGCTCCTCCGCTCCCCGAACTCCACCGGCTCCGTGACCCCTTGCGGGGCTACGACGGCGCGCCGCTCAGCGCTCGGTGCCCGCGACCGGCCGGCCGTTCGACGCGTCGACCACCTTGCGGTCGCCGAGCGGCGCCGCCAGCGTCACCTTCTGGGTGAGCGTGCGGATGATCATCGGGCAGACCGTCCCCTTCGGCTTCGGCGTCGCCACCACGGACACCGTCACCTGGCTGCCGCTCGCGCTCGCCGACGCCTGGTAGGTGTCGCACGCCCCGCCCTCGTAGGCGAGGGTCAGCGTGCTGCCCGACGCGGTGTACGAGTCGACGGGCACGCGGCGCGTCGTCTGCCCGCTCGGCGGGCTCGCCGGCGCGCTCGGCCGGATCGGCCCGCCGGGGTTCACCGAGGGCGGCGGCGCGGTCGACGTGGTGGGCGGCACGCTGCCGGAGCCACTCGTGATGTAGTGCGGGTCGACCGCGGTCTCGGCGACCACCGACGTCCGCGCCGTCCCGGGCTGCGCCGTCTCGAACAGCCAGGCGGGCACCAGCGTCTGGACGCCCGCGACGTACTCCATCGCCAGCCCGAACGTGGCACCGCGCACCTCGGTCGGCTGCCGGGTCCCGCTGCCCGGCACGCAGGGCGGCGCGATGTCCTTCGGGCCGACCCCCTGCGACGTGCGCAGCGACGGGCTCGGCACCGGCTTCAGGCAGGACACGACTCCCTCGCCCGGGTGCATCACCGGGGTGGAGTTCAGCTCCTTCAGCGCGGTGGCCGCGCTCACCACCGGGTACGTCGCGCCCTTGGCGAGGTCCGACAGCCGGCCGTAGCCGGTGCTGGTCCGGCCGTCCGCCCCGATCTGCAGCGACAGGGTCCAGCCGTGCGTGGGCATCCCGCCGATCCGCGGATCCACGCTCACCGTGCGGACCGAGCCGGCGGCGACCGAGGCGTCCACCTTCGCGCCGGACAGCCCGAGGCCCTTGATCAGCGGCGCGGCCACCGACTCCGCCGCCGCGGGGGAGACCGGGGCCGTACCGGCACCGCCGCCGCGCGCACCCGTCGCCGGCGTCCCGTCGGCGGAGTACGACCAGGTGCCGGGCGCGGCCTTGCTCACCAGGAGCGACGGGCCCGAGGAGCCCGCTTCGGCGCCGACCCGCCAGGATCCGTCCTCCGTGCGCACGCTGCCGGGCATGCCCAGCAGGGTCGCCAGGTGCCGGACGTCCGACGCCGACACCGCGCCTGCGGCGGCGTACACCGCGGCCTTCTCCGGGCCCTTGGGCAGCGAGCCGGTCAGGTGGAAGGCGGAGCCGCCGCCGTCGGTCGGGCTCGACGTGCCGGCCACCGGCGCGGGGCCGTCCATTCGCAGCGGAGGGCCGGCGTCGTCACCGCTGCCCGCCGATCCGCTGCTGCCGCCCGTCGCGGACGCCCACCAGGCGCCACCGCCCCCCGCCACCAGCACGGCGGCCACGACCGCCGCGATCGCCCACCGCGGCCTGCCGGCGGGGCGCTCACCGCCTTCGGGGTGCTGCGTGTGGTCCGTGTGCTCCGCGTCGTGGGCGCTGCGGGTACCGCCTTCATCGACGCCGTCGTCGCGTTCCTTGCTCACCGCGTGCTCCTTCGGCTGTGTCGACCGTCAGGTGCACCTGTGACGCGGCGACGCGCGAAGTGGTTCCACCGAACGGGTGAGCAGCAGCCGGGCGGCGCGGGGGAGCGGTCAGGCGCCGTACTCCGTCATGTCGCGGACCGCGGCCGCGGATTTCGGGGGGACGTGGATGCCATGGGTACGCGGCGCGGCGGGGGCGTCGGGCTGCCCCTGCTGCTTCGCCGTGCCCGCGTGCTTCCAGTGTGCGGCCATCCGATGGCAGTCGCCGAGCAGCTCTGCCATGCTCTCCGGGTTCTCCGTGTACGGGGCGGTGCGAGGAGTGCTCATACCTCGACCCTAGGCAGGGACGGCACGCGGGACAAAGGGCTACCAACCGGTAATTTCTGCCGTATGTCGTCCCGGACGCCGAGGCGTTCCGGGCCGTCACCCACCGGGCGGTAACCAGGCGGCGCGCAGGGCGGTCCGGCACGGAGGGCGGGGGCACCCGCCCCCGCGCGGACCGGTAGCGTGGGGTGACCTCACCTCCGTTTCCCGGGAGCCGCAGCCGTGCGCATCGCCGTCACTGGATCCATCGCCACCGACCACCTGATGACCTTCCCCGGCAAGTTCGCCGACCAGCTCGTCGCGGACCAGCTCCACACGGTGTCGCTGTCCTTCCTCGTGGACGCGCTGGACGTGCGGCGCGGCGGGGTCGGCGCGAACATCTGCTTCGGCATGGGCCAGCTGGGCACCCGGCCGGTCCTGGTCGGCGCCGCGGGCAACGACTTCGGCGAGTACCGCGCCTGGCTGGACCGGCACGGCGTGGACACCGCCTCGGTGCGGATCTCCGAGGTGCTGCACACCGCCCGCTTCATCTGCACCACCGACTCCGCGCACAACCAGATCGGCTCCTTCTACACCGGCGCGATGAGCGAGGCCCGGCAGATCGAGCTCCAGCACGTCGCGGAGCGGGTCGGCGGCCTGGACCTGGTGTCGATCGGCGCCGACGACCCGGAGGCGATGATCCGGCACACGCAGGAGTGCCGGACCCGGAAGATCCCGTTCGCCGCGGACTTCTCCCAGCAGATCGCCCGGATGAACGGCGAGGACATCCGCCTCCTCGTCGACGGCGCCGCCTACCTGTTCAACAACGAGTACGAGGCCGGCCTGATCGAGTCCAAGACGGGCTGGAGTGCCGGGGAGATCCTCGACCGGGTGGAGAACCGGGTCACCACGCTCGGGTCCAAGGGCGTGCGGATCGAACGCCGGGGCCAGCAGGACATCGTGGTCGGCTGCGCGCAGGAAGAGGCGAAGGTCGACCCGACCGGCGTCGGCGACGGCTTCCGCGCCGGGTTCCTCTCCGGCCTGTCCTGGGGCGTCGGCCTGGAGCGCGCCGCGCAGATCGGCTGCATGCTCGCCACCCTCGTCATCGAGACGCTGGGCACCCAGGAGTACGAGCTGCGCCGCGGCCACTTCATGGAGCGCTTCGCGAAGGCGTACGGCGACGAGGCCGCCGACGAGGTCCGCGTGCACCTGGGCGCCTGAGCCGCCCGCCCCCCGAAGAGCCGCCGCCCCGCGGCGAAAACGGGCGAAACGCCCCGCTCAGCCGCGCCGCCGCACCACGTAGGCGACGCCGCGCTCGGCGGGGCGCTCGCCGACGTACTCCTGGTCGCGCATCTCGCACCACGCGGGGATGTCCAGGCGTGCGGCCTCGTCGTCGGACAGCACCGTGACGAGGCCGCCGACCGGCACGTCCCCGATCACCTTGGCGAGTTCGATCACCGGGATCGGGCAGCGCTTGCCCAGCGAGTCCACCACCAGGCCCTCGCCGCTCCCGGCCGGGCCGGACGCGTCGGTGCCAACACCCGCCGGCCGTACGGTCGTCGGCGCGCCGAGATGGTCCCGCAGCCGCTCCACCACGCCGGGCAGCGCGGCGAGGAAGCGGTCCACGTCCTGCGCCGAGGTGCCGGCCGGCAGCGACACCCGGACGTTCCCCTCCGACAGCACCCCCATCGCCTTGAGCACATGGCTCGGTGTCAGCGTGCTCGACGTGCACGACGAACCCGAGGAGACCGAGAAGCCGGCCTGGTCCAGGTCGGTCAACAGCGCCTCCCCGTCGACGTACAGGCAGGAGAAGGTGACCAGGTGCGGCAGGCGGTGCCGGTCGTGGCCGACCACCTCCACGTCGGGGACGAGCTCGGGGACCGCCGCCCTGATCCGCTCCACCAGCGGCCACAGCCGGATCGCCTCGGCCGCCGCCTCGGCGCGCACCGCCCGCAGGGAAGCCGCCGCCGCCACGATCGCCGGGAGGTTCTGGAACCCGGGGGAGCGGCCCGACTCCCGTTCGTCGGCGGGCTCCTGGGGGGCGTAGCGGGTGCCCTTGCGGACCGCGAGCAGCCCGACCCCGGGCGGCCCGCCCCACTTGTGCGCGCTCGCCGCCAGCAGCGACCACGGGCCCTCCACCGGTCCCCACGCCAGCGACTGCGCGGCGTCCACCAGCAGCGGCACCCCGGCGGCCCGGCACAGGTCGGCCACCTCCGCGACCGGCTGGAGCGTGCCCACTTCGTGGTTGGCGGACTGGAGCGCGGCCAGTGCCGTACCGGCCCCGGGTGCCTGCCGATCCGATCCCGAAGTGGAGCCCGATCCGATGGCGGCGGCGAAGTCCGCCGGCGCCACCCGCCCGGTCCGGTCGACGCCCACCTGCACGGTCTCGGCCCCCGGCACCGCCTCGGCCGCGTGCAGCACCGCGGAGTGCTCCACCGCCGAGACCACCAGCCGGCGCCCGACTCTGCGCCGCCCGGCTGCGGTGCCCGATACGGCCGAGTGAAGCGCGCGTGTCCCCGAAGGAGTGAATACCAACTCGTCGGGGCGGCAACCGACCGCGTCGGCCGCCGCCTCGCGCGCCGCGTCCAGCAGCAGCCGGGCCTGCCGGCCCTCCCGGTACAGGCGGGCCGGATCGGCCCACCCCTCGTCGAGTGCGGCGAGCAGTGCCTGGCGCGCCACCGGGTGCAGGGGAGCGGCGGAGGCCGCGTCGAAGTAGGACACCTCAGCACGCTACAACCCGCGCCCACCTGCCCTGCGGTGCGGCTCGGCGCAGCGTCAGAACCCCCGTGGAGCGCGGCATTCCGGACCCGATCCATTCCTTCGGGGAGCGCCCCGGCGCGTTGGCCCCCCTCCCCGCAGGACTCCAAATAGCGTCCAGTAGGGTTTGTGCCGCATAAACATCCACACCTACGTGCCCGCGCTCGGGCCGACCGACCAGCAGACGGCCGGAACACTCGGACGCGCGGGCGAGACTCTCGGGAAGGCGCTACGTGAGTCCCAACGGCTCCGACCTCCCCCACCGCCGGGACGGCGTGGGAGGCACCCCCATGTCGCGGCGTCCTGTGCGGCGATGGCTACCGCGGGCGCTGGCCGCGGGCCTGGTCCTGGCGAGCGCTACGGGTTGCTCCTACAAGGACTACCCCCGCCTCGGCATGCCCAGCCCGGCCACGGAACAGGCACCGCGAATCCTCTCCCTCTGGCAGGGCTCCTGGGCCGCCGCACTGGCGACCGGTGTACTGGTATGGGGCCTGATCCTGTGGAGCGTGATCTTCCACCGGCGAAGCCGGACCAAGGTCGAGGTCCCTCCGCAGACCCGCTACAACATGCCGCTCGAGGCCTTTTACACGATCGTTCCGATCGTCGTGGTCGCGGTGCTGTTCTACTTCACCGCCCGGGACGAGTCGAAGCTGCTGAGCACCTCCCAGAAGCCCCAGCACGTGATCAACGTGGTCGGCTTCCAGTGGAGCTGGGGCTTCAACTACCTGGAGAACGTGGACGGCAACCCCGCCACCCCGAAGGGGGTGCCCGGGGAGATCAAGGACATCCCGCAGAACAAGCTGGACTTCCAGCCGGGTGAGGAAGGCGTCTACGACGTCGGCACCGCCGCCAGCAAGGACCCGGACACCGGTCTGCCGGGTCCGACCCTGTGGCTGCCGGAGGGCCAGACGGTCCGCTTCGTGCTGACCTCGCGTGACGTCATCCACGACTTCTGGATCGTGCCCTTCCTGATGAAGATGGACGTCGTCCCCGGCCACACCAACGCCTTCCAGGTCACCCCGAACAAGATCGGTGACTTCAAGGGCAAGTGCGCCGAGCTCTGCGGTGTGGACCACTCCCGGATGCTGTTCAACGTCAAGGTGGTCACGCCGGCGCAGTACGAGCAGCACCTCAAGGACCTGGCGGCAAAGGGTCAGACCGGTTATCTGCCGTCGGGCATTGCCACCACGGGCAACGCGAAGAACTCGGAGCCCAAGACCACATGAGCATTCTCAACGAACCTCAAGGAGCGGCGGCCGCCGAGGACTCCTACGAGGACGAAATCCCGGCCCGGACCAAGAAACCCGGCTCGATCGCGGTGTCGTGGCTCAGCACCACCGACCACAAGACCATCGGCACGATGTACCTGGTGACGTCGTTCGCCTTCTTCCTCATCGGCGGCGTGCTCGCGCTGCTGATGCGCGCCGAGCTGGCCCGTCCGGGCAACCAGATCCTGTCCAACGAGCAGTTCAACCAGGCGTTCACGATGCACGGCACCGTGATGCTGCTGATGTTCGCGACGCCGCTGTTCGCGGGCTTCACCAACTGGATCATGCCGCTGCAGATCGGCGCGCCCGACGTGGCGTTCCCGCGGCTGAACATGTTCGCCTACTGGCTCTACCTGTTCGGCTCGCTGATCGCGGTGGGTGGCTTCGTCACCCCGCAGGGCGCGGCGGACTTCGGCTGGTTCGCGTACTCCCCGCTGTCCAGCGCGGTGAACTCGCCCGGCGTCGGCGCCGACATGTGGATCATGGGTCTGGCGCTCTCCGGCTTCGGCACGATCCTGGGTGCGGTCAACTTCATCACCACGATCATCTGCATGCGCGCTCCGGGCATGACGATGTTCCGGATGCCGATCTTCTGCTGGAACGTGCTGCTGACCGCGGTGCTCGTCCTGCTCGCCTTCCCGGTGCTCGCGGCCGCGCTGCTGTGTCTGGAAGCGGACAGAAAATTCGGGGCGCACGTCTTCGACGCGGCCAACGGCGGGGCGCTGCTGTGGCAGCACCTGTTCTGGTTCTTCGGCCATCCCGAGGTGTACATCATCGCGTTGCCGTTCTTCGGCATCATCTCCGAGGTCATCCCGGTCTTCAGCCGCAAGCCGATGTTCGGCTACATCGGCCTGATCGCCGCGACGATCTCCATCGCGGGCCTGTCCGTGACGGTGTGGGCGCACCACATGTACGTCACCGGCGGCGTGCTGCTCCCGTTCTTCTCGTTCATGACCTTCCTGATCGCGGTACCGACCGGTGTGAAGTTCTTCAACTGGATCGGCACCATGTGGAAGGGTTCGCTGAGTTTCGAGACACCGATGCTCTGGTCCATCGGATTCCTGATCACCTTCACCTTCGGTGGTCTGACCGGTGTGATCCTGGCGGCGCCGCCGCTGGACTTCCACGTCTCCGACTCGTACTTCGTGGTCGCGCACTTCCACTACGTCGTCTTCGGCACCGTGGTGTTCGCGATGTTCGCCGGATTCCACTTCTGGTGGCCGAAGATGACCGGCAAGATGCTCGACGAGCGGCTCGGGAAGATCACCTTCTGGACGCTGTTCATCGGCTTCCACGGCACCTTCCTGGTCCAGCACTGGCTGGGCGTGGAGGGCATGCCGCGCCGCTACGCGGACTACCTCGCGGCGGACGGCTTCACCACGCTGAACACGGTCTCCACGATCAGCTCGTTCCTGCTCGGCCTGTCGATCCTGCCGTTCCTGTACAACGTGTGGAAGACCGCGAAGTACGGCAAGAAGGTCGAGGTCGACGACCCCTGGGGCTACGGCCGTTCGCTGGAGTGGGCGACCTCCTGCCCGCCGCCGCGGCACAACTTCCTCTCCCTGCCCAAGATTCGCTCGGAATCCCCGGCGTTCGACCTGCACCACCCGGAGATCGCGGCCATGGACGCGCTCGCCCACAGCGGCGCCCCGGCCTCCGCGCTGTCCGGCTCGGATGAGACGGAGGCCGGCAAGTGAAGGTCCAAGGCAAGATGTTCCTGGGCTTCGCCGCCTTCATCCTGGCGACGGCGGTGGTCTACGGCTTCTGGTCCAAGGAGGCGGCCGGTACCACGGCGCTCTTCATGGCCTTCGCCCTGTGCACCATGATCGGCTTCTACCTGGCGTTCACCGCCCGGCGGGCCGACACCGGCGCCCAGGACCGTGAGGACGCGGACGTCGCCGACGATGCCGGCGAGCTGGGCTTCTTCAGCCCGCACAGCTGGCAGCCGCTCGCCCTGGGCGTCGGCGGCAGCCTGGCCTTCCTCGGCATCATCTTCGGCTGGTGGCTGCTGTTCTTCTCGCTGCCGGTGATCCTGGTCGGCGTGTACGGCTGGGTCTTCGAGTACTACCGCGGTGAGAGCCGCACCCAGTAACGCGCACCGCAGAACGCCGAGGGCGGGTCCGGACACCAGTACGGTGCTCCGGGCCCGCCCTCACCGTTTTGCAGGCGCCCACCGCGCGGAATCCGGTGGCCGTTCATAGCGTGAGGCCATGAACCACCTCCCCGAACGCTCCCGCATCCGCCGGCTGATAACCGTGCGCCGCGCGATACTCGCGGCGCCCCTCGCGATAGGGCTCGCCGCGTGCAGCGGTGGCGGAAATCCGCTGGCAGCATCCCCCCACGACGCCGCCGCGAAGGTCACCTTCGGTACCTCCAGCGGCGGGAAGGCCAATCCGGCCAAGCCCCTCCAGGTCTCCGTTCCGAACGGCTCGCAGATCACCGACGTCACCGCGACCGACTCCACCGGGCGGTACGTCAGCGGCCAGCTCAGCGCCGACAGCAAGCGCTGGCACTCCACGACCCCCCTCGCCGCCGGTGCCCACTACACCGTTCGGGTGAGTACCGAGGACTCCGGCGGCCACCCCGGCCGTAAGACCCTCACCTTCGACACCACCGGAGCGGCCGCCGGTTTCCACGTCACCTTCGGCCCGAACGCCGGCACCTACGGCGTCGGAGAGCCGATCACCGCGTCGCTCAGCGCCCCGGTCAAGGACAAACAGTCCCGCGCGGTCGTGGAGTCCCACCTGCAGGTCGCCAGCACCCCCAGCGCCGCCACAGGCTCCTGGTACTGGGTCGACGACCGCACCCTGCACTACCGCCCCAGCACCTACTGGCCCGCGCACGCCACGATCAGCGCGCGCAGCACCCTCAGCGGCGTGCAGATCTCCAAGAAGCTCTACGGCGGCACCGACAAGGCGCTCACCATCCACACCGGCGACCGCATCGAGGCGCTCACCGACGCGTCCACCGACCACATGACCTTCAAGGACGACGGGAAGGTGGTCCGCACCCTCCCGGTCACCACCGGAAAGCCCGGCTTCGACACCCGCAACGGCATCAAGGTGGTGCTGGACAAGGAGTCGTTCGTCCAGATGAAGAGCTCGACGGTCGGCATCGCCGCGGGCAGCGCGGACTCGTACGACCTGCCGGTCTACTGGGCCACCCGGGTGACATGGAGCGGTGAGTACGTGCACGCCGCGCCGTGGTCGGTCGGCTCGCAGGGCTATGCCAACGTCAGCCACGGCTGCACCGGCATGAGCACCGCGGACGCCGAGTGGTTCTTCGACCACGTCCGGGTCGGCGACATCGTGCAGGTCGTCAACAGCCAGGGGCCGATGATGACGCCGTTCGACAACGGCTTCGGTGACTGGAACCTGAGCTGGTCCCAGTGGAAGAAGGGCAGCGCCCTGAACGGCGGTTCCGGCGGCACCGGTGGCGGCACCACCAGCGGCTCCGGCAGCAACGACGGTGGTACCGACCAGGACCAGACCACTCCGGTCGACGTCCCGGCCGGCAACCCCGCGCGGCTGAGCCCGCAGACTGCCTGATCCGTTGCCGCGTCTTCGCCTCCCGCCCCTTGGACCCGGGGTGGGGGTACCCCCGGACGGAGTCTGGGGGAAGTCGACCGTGCTCGGTCCCCCAGAGCTTCGCCTGGGAGGTGCCCCCGGCTTTCGACACGGCGGGGCCTTTGGCTCAGGCGCTGCATCCGTGGCTGGGCTCACCGTCGGTGCGGGTCGTCGCCCATCGGGTCTACCGGTGGGCGACGGCCTTTGTGGTGGGGTCCAGGCGGCGGTGCAGGAGCACGGCCAGGGCCTCGGTGAGGGCCACCGGGTCCACCGGATGGGTGATCGCGGCGTCGGCGCGGCTCCAGGTGGCCAGCCAGGCGTCCTGCGGGCGGCCGATCAGCACCAGCGCCGGCGGGCAGCGGAAGATCTCGTCCTTCACCTGCCGGCACACGCCCATGCCGCCGGCCGGGTTCGCCTCCCCGTCCAGCACCATCACGTCGATGCCGCCCTTCTCCAACTCGGTGAGGACGGCGGGCTGCGTCGCGCACTCCACGTACTGCACCGGCGGAAGGTCGGCGGAGGGCCGGCGGCCGATCGCGAGCCGGACCTGCTCCCGGGTGTTGGCGTCATCGCTGTAGACCAGCACCGTGGCGGTCGCCTGCATCGTGGCTCCTCCTCGTGAAGGATTTCTCAAGTGGCTCGGATGCTACTCCCGCCAGGTGGTTTCCGAGGAGGGGTCGCTCGATCGAAGGACGCCCAACTAGGCCGTGTGGGTCCCCGAGAGCCCTTGACACACCGAAGGGGGACCCCCGGAGTCAGCGCCGGATAGGGGACCGACATAATGTCGGACGTGGCGACAGCAACAGCAGTAGAAACCGGGCACGCGCACCCGTCGGTCAACCGGCCGAACCTCACCAGCGTCGGAACCATCATCTGGCTGAGTTCCGAGCTGATGTTCTTCGCGGCCCTCTTCGCGATGTACTTCACCCTCCGGTCGGTCACCGGTGAGGCCTTCTGGAAGGCCCACGCCGACGCGCTGAACGTGCCGTTCTCCGCGACGAACACGACGATCCTGGTGCTCTCCTCCTTCACCTGCCAGATGGGCGTGTTCGCCGCCGAGCGCGGCGACGTGAAGAAGCTGCGCTCGTGGTTCATCGTGACCTTCGTGATGGGCGCGATCTTCATCGGCGGCCAGATCTTCGAGTACACCAACCTGGTCAAGAAGGACGGGATCTCGCTCAGCTCCGACCCGTACGGCTCGGTGTTCTACCTGACGACCGGGTTCCACGGGTTGCATGTGACGGGTGGTCTGATCGCGTTCCTGATGGTGCTGGGCCGTACCTACGCGGCCAAGCGGTTCACCCATCAGCAGGCCACCGCAGCCATCGTCGTGTCCTACTACTGGCACTTCGTCGATGTCGTCTGGATCGGCCTGTTCGCCACGATCTACCTGATCAAGTAGCCGGTACCGCGCGGTCGGCGCCGCACCGCACTCCGACGGAGGACGGCGGCCCGCCGACGGCACAGCCAGAAGCATCGACACAAGAGATCCTGACACCGGGGTAATCCGTGAAAAAGCTCTCCGCACGACGGCGCCATCCGCTGGCAGCGCTCGTCGTCCTACTCTTCGCGCTCGCGGCCACCGGGGGGCTGTACGCCGTGCTCGCGCCGGCGCCCAAGGCGCAGGCCGACGCCTCGCAGTCCTCCCTCGCCATCGAGCAGGGCAAGAAGCTCTACTCGGTCGGCTGCGCCAGCTGCCACGGCCAGTCGGGACAGGGCAGCTCCAACGGCCCCAGCCTGGTGGGCGTCGGTTCGGCCGCGGTGGACTTCCAGGTCAGCACCGGCCGGATGCCCGCCAAGCAGCCGGGCCCGCAGGTCGAGGCGAAGAAGAACACGTACGGCCAGAAAGAGATCGACCAGCTCGCCGCGTACGTCGCCTCCCTCGGCCCCGGTCCGGCCACGCCCACCAAGTCCCAGTACAGCCCGGCCAACGCCGACGCCGCCAAGGGCGGTGAGCTGTTCCGGACCAACTGCTCGCAGTGCCACAACTTCGTGGGCAAGGGTGGTGCGCTGACGGAGGGCAAGTTCGCGCCGACCCTCAAGGGCATCAAGGCCAAGGACGTCTACGAGGCCATGCAGACCGGCCCGCAGAACATGCCGTCCTTCCCCGACAGCACCATGCCGTCCGACGCGAAGGCCAACATCATCGCGTACCTGAAGGCCGTGGACTCCGCGCAGAGCCCGAACCCCGGCGGATTCACGCTCGGTACGATCGGCCCGGTCTCCGAGGGGCTGTTCGCCTGGGTCTTCGGCCTCGGCGCGCTGATCGCCCTCGCCACCTGGGTCGCCGCACGGACGACGAAGGCCAAGAAATCATGAGCGACGAGACTGGATCGCACACCGACGTGCCAGAGAACCTGCCGAGCGGGCGGGGCGGTCACGGCGACGAGGTCGCCAAGCCCAACCCGTTCGCCAACCCCGGGCTGCCGCCCCACGAGCACCGGCGCCAGGACATCGACGACAAGGCGGCGAAGCACTCCGAGCGAGTGGTCGCCGGCCTGTTCACGCTGTCGATGCTGGGCACCATCGCCTTCATCGCCTGCTTCGTCATCTTCCCGGTCGACAAGATCGTCTACATCTTCCCGTTCGGGCACGTCAGCGCGCTGAACTTCTCGCTCGGCCTGACCCTGGCCGTGGCGCTGACCGGCATCGGTGCGGGCGCCGTGCACTGGGCCCGCACGCTGATGGCCGACGAGGAGATCGCCGACGAGCGGCACCGGATCGACGCCGACGACGAGCTGCGCGAGAACGTCCGCCAGCAGTGGATCACCGGCGCCAAGGAGAGCGGCTTCGGCCGCCGCAAGCTGATCCGCAACACCATGATGGGCGCGCTCACCATGGTGCCGCTGGCCGGCCTGGTGATCCTGCGCGACCTCGGTCCGCTGCCGGAGAAGAAGCTCGACCACACGCTGTGGGCCAAGGGCAAGCAGCTGATCAACTCCAACACCAACCAGCCGCTGCGTCCCGAGGACGTCGTCGTCGGCTCCCTGACGTTCGCCCAGCCGGACGGACTCGAGGAGTCCCAGGACGACTTCCAGCAGCAGATCGCGAAGGCGGCCCTGATGATCATCCGGCTCAAGCCGGAGGACATCAAGGACAAGCGCGAGCTCGACTGGAGCCACCAGGGCATCGTCGCGTTCTCCAAGATCTGCACCCACGTCGGCTGCCCGATCAGCCTGTACGAGCAGCAGACGCACCACGTCCTGTGCCCGTGCCACCAGTCGACGTTCGACCTCTCCGACGGCGCGCGGGTGCTCTTCGGTCCCGCGGGCCACCCGCTGCCGCAGCTCCGGATCAGTGTCAACAGCCAGGGCAACCTGATCGCCCTCGGTGACTTCGAGGAGCCCGTCGGCCCGGCATTCTGGGAGCGCTCATGAGCACCACGACCGAGGCACCGACCCGCCGGGGCCGTCCGACGAATCCCGGTGAGCGGGTCGCGGAATGGACCGACGGCCGGCTGGGCCTGTACAAGCTGGCCAAGTCCAACCTGCGCAAGGTCTTCCCGGACCACTGGTCCTTCATGCTCGGCGAGGTCTGCCTCTACAGCTTCGTGATCCTCATCCTCACGGGTGTGTATCTGACGCTGTTCTTCCACCCGAGCATGAACGAGGTCGTCTACAACGGCCCGTACGCGCCGCTCGACGGCGTGCGGATGTCCGAGGCGTACGCCTCGACGATGCACATCAGCTTCGAGGTGCGCGGCGGTCTGCTGGTCCGGCAGATCCACCACTGGGCGGCGCTGATCTTCATCGCCGCGATGATCGTGCACATGATGCGCGTCTTCTTCACCGGCGCGTTCCGCAAGCCGCGCGAGCTCAACTGGCTGTTCGGCTGGACGCTGCTGTTCCTGGGCATGTTCACCGGGTTCACCGGCTACTCGCTGCCCGACGACCTGCTGTCCGGCACCGGCGTGCGGTTCATGGAAGGCGCGGTGCTCTCCACGCCGATCGTCGGCACCTACCTGTCGATGTTCCTGTTCGGCGGGGAGTTCCCGGGCCACGACTTCGTCGGCCGCTTCTACTCGGTGCACATCCTGCTGCTACCGGGTCTGATGGCCGGCCTGCTGGTGGCGCACCTGATCCTGGTGTTCTTCCACAAGCACACCCAGTTCCCGGGTGCGGGCAAGACCGAGAAGAACGTGGTCGGCACGCCGCTGCTGCCGATCTACACCGCGAAGGCGGGCGGCTTCTTCTTCCTGGTCTTCGGTGTCATCGCCGCGATCGCCGCGATCGCCACCATCAACCCGATCTGGACGATGGGCCCCTACCGGCCGGACCAGGTGTCCACGGGCGCCCAACCCGACTGGTACATGGGCTTCTCCGAGGGCCTGATCCGTGTGATGCCAGGCTGGGAGATCAGGGCCTGGGGCCACACACTGGTCCTCGGCGTGTTCATCCCGCTGATGATCTTCCCGCTGGTGATGGTGGCCATCGCGGTCTACCCGTTCATCGAGTCGTGGGTCACCGGGGACAAGAGCGAGCACCACCTGCTGGACCGGCCGCGCAACCGGCCGGTGCGGACGGGCTTCGGTGTCGCCTGGCTGACGCTGTACTTCGTGCTGCTGATCGGTGGCGGCAACGACCTGTGGGCCACGCACTTCCACTTGTCGATCAACGCGATCACCTGGTTCGTGCGTGTGAGCTTCTTCGTCGCGCCGGTGATCACCTTCTGGATCACCAAGCGGATCTGCCTCGGGCTGCAACGTCGCGACCGCGACAAGGTGCTGCACGGGCGGGAGAGCGGCATCATCAAGCGGCTGCCGCACGGCGAGTTCATCGAGGTCCACGAACCGCTGTCCCAGCAGCAGCTGCACGTGCTCACCGCGCACGCCCAGCCGCAGCCGCTGGACCTCGGACCCGAGGTCGACGAGAACGGTGTCGAGCGCAAGGTCAGCCCGGTCGCCAAGGTCCAGGCGAGGCTGTCGCGCGGGTTCTACGGCGAGAATTCTCAGATTCCGAAGCCGACGGTGGAGGAGTACGAGGAGATCACCAGCGGGCACGGTCACCACTAGTCGCTGCCAGTCGCTGCGCTGAGCTCAGCCGCGTTACCGGGTCGGGTCCGGCACTCCCTTCGAGTGCCGGGCCCGATCTGTTGTGTTTGGGGCTTGCCGGGTTCGCCCGGGTTCTTCGCGGGTGCGAGCAAACCGGACACCGGCCGGTGGTCCGGACACGACAGGAACAGCCCCCTCGGGCCGGTGGCGACCCGCGCCACGAGCACGGTTGCTCGCGCAGTTCCTCCCCCAGCCCGGCGGCTGGGAGGTGCCCCCAGCGCCCCTTGGTGGTGGACGTTTCTCCGTCAGGGTGTCCCCCGCCCGGGGGTCCCCGCGCCCCTTGGTGGTGGGCGTTTCTTCGTCGGGGTGCCCCTCGCTCGGGGGGTTCCGCGCGCCCTTTGGGGGTGGGCGTCTGCCCGTCGGGGTGCCCTCGCTCGGGGGGTGAATCCCGCGGATCGGAGGGGGCGCCGTGTGCCGATAGGGTGCGCAGGGACGTGTCGCCGTATTCCAGGAGCGTGAAGCCATGAGCGTTGTGCACCCCGCCGGAGGCGACAGTGCGGCAACGCGCGCGTGGCCCGACATCCTGAACGCCCTGATCCGCCGGGAGGACCTCGACGCCGCGGACACCGCGTGGGCGATGGACTCGATCATGCGGGGAGAGGCCACCGACGCGCAGATCGCCGGATTCGCGGTGGCGCTGCGCAGCAAGGGCGAGACCGTGGGCGAGATCGCCGGTCTGGTCGAGGCGATGTACGCGCACGCGACGACGATCGAGGTACCCGGCCCGACCGTGGACGTCGTCGGCACCGGCGGCGACCGCTCGAACTCCGTGAACATCTCGACGATGTCGGCGATCGTGGTGGCCGGCACCGGCGCGAAGGTGGTGAAGCACGGCAGCAAGGCGGCGTCCTCCAAGAGCGGGGCCTCGGACGTGCTGGCGGCGCTGGGGGTGAACCTCGATCTGGCTCCGCAGCGGGTGGTCGAGGTGGCCGAGGAGGCGGGCATCACCTTCTGCTTCGCCGTGCGGTTCCATCCCGCGCTGCGCCATGTGGCCACTGCCCGGGCGGAGTTGGGGGTGGCCACGCCGTTCAACTTCCTCGGCCCGCTGACGAATCCGGCGCGGGTCAGAGCGCAGGCGACCGGCGTCGCGGACCTGCGGATGGCGCCGATCGTCGCCGGGGTGCTGGCCGAACGCGGCTCCTCCGCGCTGGTGTTCCGCGGCGACGACGGCCTCGACGAGCTGACCACCACCGCCACCTCGCAGGTGTGGGAGGTCCGGGACGGCAAGGTCGAGCACGCGGGGTTCGATCCGCGGGACGTCGGCCTGGAGCTGGTTCCGGTGGAGGCGCTGCGCGGCGCCGACGCCGCGTACAACGCGGACGTGGCCCGGCGGCTGCTCGCCGGCGCGCACGGGCCGGTGCGCGACGCGGTCCTGCTCAACTCCGCCGCGGCGCTGACCGCGCTCGGGCCGGCGGGCGGGGGCACGTTGGAGGAGCGGATCGCCGAGGGCCTGGTCCGGGCCGCGGAGTCGATCGACTCGGGCGCGGCCGCGGTCGTGCTGGAGCGGTGGGCGGCGGCCACCCAGGCGTAGGACGTGCCCGGGCGCCCCGGAAGACGAGCGCCCCGGCACGAGGTTGGTCAGGCGCGCGGGCGCAGGACACCGTCCACGGTTCGGACGGCATCTTGCGCCCGCACCGCTGTATGGCACAATCTGTTCTCAGGTCACGAGTGACAGCGCAAAGGCCCCGGCTCGCTGTCCGGCAACCCTCCGTCCGAGGCGGGGTGCCCCGGGTGATGACCAGGCTGTGATGCAGCGAGGCTCACAGCAAGCCGGACTGGGGAGTTCTTTCATGAGCAAGCGAATGCGTTAGGGCCAGTCGGCCCCGGTTCTGCCACCAGCAATTCCGCCCGATCACCATGCTTCGCGCCGCCCGCGCAGCCGCTTCCGGCTGCCGTCGCGTGCGGCTTTCGCCTGCCTTTCGCCGGGAGTTCGCCTTGAGCGTCGTCACCACCAGCACCAGTACCATCACGAGCACCATCCCCAGCTCCCTTTCCGGCTCCGCCGGTGCCGCCACGGTCCGCGCGGCCGAGGAGTGCACCGCCCCCGCCGACTGCCCCGGCTGTACATCGGCCCCGCTGCCCGTGCTCGGCCGGGACGTGCGGGTGCCGCTCGTCACCGGCGGGGAAGTGGGGTACGCCGCCCTCGACTACGCCGCCAGCGCCCCCGCCCTCCAGCGCGTGTGGGACGACATCGCCGCCTACGCGCCGTACTACGGCAGCGTCCACCGCGGCGCCGGCTACCTCTCGCAGCTGTCCACGGACCTGTTCGAGCAGAGCCGGGAGACCGTGGCCGGCTTCCTCGGCTGCCGCCCGGACGACGAGCTGATCTTCACCCGCTCCACCACCGACTCGCTGAACCTGCTGGCCGCCGCGCTCCCGGCCGGCACCCGGATCTACGTGTTCGACACCGAGCACCACGCCGCCCTGCTGCCCTGGCAGCGGGCCGAGGACGCCCGGGTCGAGTACCTGCCGGCGCCGCGCACCCCCGAGCAGGCCGTCGCCTCCCTCGACGTCGCCCTGCACGGCGCCCCGAAGGGCCCGAAGCTGGTCTGCGTGACCGGCGCGTCCAACGTCACCGGCGAGATCTGGCCGGTCCGCGAGCTGGCCGCGGCCGCGCACCGGCACGGCGCCCGGATCGTGCTCGACGCCGCCCAACTCGCCCCGCACCGGCCGGTGGACGTCACCGCGCTCGACGTCGACTGGGTCGCCTTCTCCGGCCACAAGCTCTACGCGCCCTTCGGCGCCGGGGTGCTGGCCGGCCGGGCCGACTGGCTGCGGGACGCCGAGCCCTACCTCGCGGGCGGCGGCGCCACCCGCAAGGTCGCGCGCTCCGGCGACGAGCTGCTGGTCGAGTGGAACTCCGGCACCGCCCGGCACGAGGCCGGCTCGCCCAACGTGATCGGCGCGTACGCCATCGCGTCCGCGTGCAAGGCGCTCACCGAGGCCGGCTTCGACTCCCTCGTCACCCGTGAGCGTGAACTCCTCGACCGGCTGCGGGACGGGCTCGCCGACCTTCCCGAGGTCCGGGTGCTCTCCCTCTTCGGTGCCGGCTCCGCCCGGGTCGGCGTGCTCTCCTTCGTGGTGCAGGGCTGGAACTCCTCGCACCTCGCCGCGGCGCTCTCCGCGGAGTACGGGATCGGCGTGCGGGACGGGCTGTTCTGCGCGCATCCGCTGGTGCGGACGCTGCTCGACACGGAGCCGGACGAGCCCGGGGAGTGCGGTGCGCCGGACGCCGCGCCCGGCGAGCGCTCGCTCAACGCGGTGCGGGTCAGTTTCGGGGCGGGTACTCCCGAGGAGCACGTCGATCGTTTCCTCGGGGCGGTGCGGACCCTCGTCCGCGAGGGGGCGGCGTGGCGCTACCGCACCGAGGGTGGGCGCTGCGTGCCCGTACGGTAACGGGTCCGCCCGGGTGGCCCGGTGCTGTCCGACCCGGACCGTGCGGTCCGCCGTGGCTTGTCGCGCAGTTCCTCGCGCCCCTGGTTGGTGCGGGTCCTTCCGCGGAAAGAGGGCAACCAGCAAGGGGCGCTGGGGGCACCTCCCAGCCGCCAGGCTGGGGGAGGAACTGCGCGAGCAACCCCCTACCGGCAGGTGGTCCGGGAACCGGCGGACCGGGCGGACCGGGCGGAAGACGCACCCTCAGGAATCGAGCCCGATGGAGAACGCCGCCTCGAGGTCGTGCTGGGAGTACGTACGGAAGGCGACGTGCGTATCGGTGACCTCCACCCCGGGAATCTTCGAGATCTGCCCGGGAATGATGTCCGCGAGATCGTCGTGCCGCCCCACCCGTACCAGCGCGACGAGATCGTACGTACCCGTCACCGAGTAGACCTCGCTCACGTGGTCCAGCGAAGCGATCGTCTCGGCGATCTCCGGAATCCGGTCCACTGAGGTCTTGATGAGGACGATCGCGGTGATCACGGCTGGATGTCTCCTTGGGTGGGCCCGATGACGACGCTCACCTTACGCCGTGGCCGGTAGCAGGCCCATGCGCACAGGAACCCGAACGCGAAGCCGACCACGTGGGCGAGGTACGCCACTCCGGGGCCGCCCTGCGCGGTCTGCGCGGCGAGCCACTGCAGGACGAACCAGAAGCCGAGCACGATCCAGGCCGGGAACCGCAGCGGCACGAAGAAGAGGAACGGGAAGAGGCTGGTGACCCGGGCCTTGGGATAGAGGTAGAGGTAGGCGCCGAGGGCTCCGGAGATCGCTCCGGAGGCGCCGACCAGGCTCTGGGTGTCGTCGGGGTTGGCGAGCGCGAAGCCGTACGTGGCGAGATAGCCGGCCGCGAGGTAGAAGAGGGCGAACCTGACCCGGCCCATGCGGTTCTCGACGTTGTCGCCGAAGACATAGAGGAAGAGCATGTTGCCGATCAGGTGCAGCCAGCCGCCGTGCAGGAACATCGAGGTGAGCACGGACAGGAACGGCACCTTGGGGAACGGCCGGGGGACGGGGCAGCCCGCCGGCAGGTCGAGTTCGCCGACCGGCAGCCGGCCGTGGAAGAGCTCGGTCGGGATGACGCCCCAGCGGTCGAAGTAGACCGCCTGCACGCACTGGAACGCGTGCCCGCTCCCGCCGGCCCGGACGAAGCCGGAGAGCGGGCCGAGCAGGAACACCACGGTGCACAGCCCGATGAGCGTGTAGGTCACGACCGGCGGGCGGCGGACCGGGTTCTTGTCGTACACCGGGATGACCATGCATTGATCATGACGGAACGGGCGTAACCGGCAAAGACCGCCTCGCCGCAGCGCGCCGCGGCTCCGAGGCCGTAGGGTGACCGGGGCACACACGCCCCCCGGGATGGGTATGGGTGACCACAGTCCGCCAAGTAGACGCACCGACACGAGAAGAGGTGCCGAGCCGATGACGGTTCCCCTGCCGACCGCGACCACCCGGTGGCGCTGCACATTGTGCGGCAATCTCACGAGGTTCGACGTCACCCGCTCGACGCGGGTGGTGGAGTACGTCCATCTCGACCTCGGGGGCGAGCCGCGCACCGAGGAGACCGAGGTGCTGAGCGAGACCGTCGAGTCCGTGCGCTGCCGCTGGTGCAACGCGGTCGACCAGGTCGAACTGGTGGACCGCCCCGGCAAGGACGTGACGGACGGTTCCGCGCGGGGTTGAGCTCTGTTACGGGGACAATGGAAGCAGGAGCAGGCGGCGGCCGGAGGGATCGAAGGGGGCCGGGAGGGCGCCGTGGAACCCGACAGGGAGTGACTGGTGGATGGTAACGGCGGCCAACCGCGCCCCGAGCAGAGCGGGCCGGGCGCCGGAGCGACGCGGGGCGCCGAGCCGGTGGAGCAGGCCGCGGCCGAGGGGGGTGCCGCGCTGCCCGGCGGCGCCGGATCGGCCGGCCCCGTAGGCCCGGCCGAGCCTTCCGCCGAGCCTGCGCGGAGCCCCGGGGCCGCCGAGGGTGCCGAGCCCGTCGAGTCCGGTGGTGCTCCCGACTCCGAGGAAGGCGCCGGGCCCACCGAGGGCGCCGAGCCCGTGGAGCCCGCACTCGACCGGCCGCTGCCCGAGGGCGTGCGCCACCGCGTCGTCGCCATCGCCGCCGACGCGTTCGGCGGGTTCACCTACCCCGAGTTGCCGGTGTCACTGCGACCGTACGCCCGTTTCACGCCGTCGCGCCGGGTGAAGTACGCCGCGACCGCGCTGGCCGCGGCGCTGGAGTCCGACCCGGCCTTCCGGCAGAAGGTCGCCGGGCGGCTGCGGGAGGCGCAGCCGGAGCTGACCGGTGCGCTGGACGCGGGCAGCCCGCCGCCGGCCGCCGAACCGCTGGACGTCGCCGCGGCGGCGTACCTGCTGCGGCCGGCCGGGTGGGCCAAGCTCGTGGCGACCGCGGGCGAGGAGGCCCAGCGGGCCGAGGCCGAGCGGGCCGACGAGGAGACCGCGCGCGAACTCGTGCGGCTGCGCGAGGAGGTGGCCGCGCTCCAGGCCCAGATCCGCGCCGACGCGACCCGTGCCCGCGGCGAGCTGGAGGCCGTGCGCAAGGACGGCGACGCGCTGCACCGCAAGCTGCGGGCCGCGCACAGCGACGTGAAGCGGGCCGAGTCCGCGCAGCGCAAGCTCCAGGCGGAGCTGGACGAGACGCGGGCCGCCGCGGCGCGGGAGCGTGCCGCGGCCGAGAGTGACGCGCGCCGGCTGCGGGCCCGGCTCACCGAGGCCGAGGCGGCGGTGGAGGCGGGCCGGCGCGCGGTGCGGGAGGGGCGCAGCGTGGAGGAGGTGCGGCTGCGGCTGCTGCTGGACACCGTGCTGGACGCCGCCGCCGGACTGCGCCGCGAGCTGGCGCTGCCGCCGCGCGACACGCTCGGGGTGCTGCCCGCGGACACCGTGGACGCGGTCGCGCCCGGTTCCTTCAGCGCGCGCGACATCGCCACGCGGGCGCTGTCCGAGACCGATCCGGCGCTGCTCGACCAGTTGCTGGCGCTGCCGCAGGCGCACCTGGTGGTCGACGGCTACAACGTGACCAAGACCGGTTATCCGGCACTGCCGTTGGAGAAGCAGCGGCTGCGGCTGCTGGGCGGTCTCGCGGCGCTGGCCGCGCAGAGCGGCGCCGAGGTGACGTGCGTGTTCGACGGGGCCGATCTGGACATGCCGGTGCTGCTCGCCCCGCCACGCGGGGTGCGGGTGCTGTTCTCCAAGGCCGGTGAGACCGCGGACGAGTTGATCCGCCGGCTGGTGCGGGCCGAGCCGCCGGGGCGGCAGATCGTGGTGGTCTCCGCGGACCGCGAGGTCGCCGACGGCGTCGCGAAGGCGGGCGCCCGCCCGGTGGCGTCGGTGCTGCTGCTCAAGCGGCTCGCGCGGGTCTGACGCGGCCGCCCGGCCGGCACCCGCGGGGAGCCGGTGCCCGGTCGGGATGCGGGCGAATACGGTCCGAATGCGGTCCGGATCCGGACGAATGCGGGCGGATCCGGTCGGACGTCGGTGGACGATGGCGGGAGTGGCCTGCCGCCCTTCGTCAACTGACCTGCTGAACGGGGGAGTTCAGCTGTGAAGACGGTGTGCAGCGGACGCGAACGCCCTTCGTGCGCCGCGTCGTGACGGCGTGAACTCCTGGAAGTTTTCGCGCCGTTCGGCGCCGCTGGGCGTTCACGAGCGCACGATCGCCAACGCAGCGTTCGTTATTCCTCACCCCGGGTACCTGCCGCGTAAAGAATATGCGAAGCGGTCGAGATTTTGCCTGCAAGGATTTGAACCGATCACAGTCCGGTCACTAAGGTCTGGGCTCGTACCTCCGCGCAGTCGATCATCCAACCCGGGTGGCGCTCGGAGGCCGCCCGCCAGTGAACCGGTAGGCGGCTGAAGGAAGAAGGAGACCGCCTTCGTGGCGTCCCACCGTCGTCCCAAGCCGGCAAGCCGCATGCGCGTCACCGTACTGACCGCCACCGCGGCAGCAGCGGTCGCACTGTCCTCGCAGGCCGCCAACGCCGCCCCCGCCAAGGAGTCCGTCAAGGACGCCAAGTCCAAGGTGGACGCGCTCTACTCGCAGGCCGAGCAGGCCACGCAGAAGTACGACGCGGCGAACGAGAAGCTGTCGTCCCTGCAGAAGGACGCCTCCAACCTCCAGGACCAGGTGGCCCGGCAGCAGGAGACCCTGAACAAGCTCCGGGACAGCATCGGCGTCATCGCGGCCTCGCAGTACCGGAGCGGCGGCATCGACCCGTCGCTCCAGCTCTTCCTCTCGTCGAACCCGGACGACTACCTGGCGCAGGCGAGTTCGCTCGACCAGATCACCTCGCTGCAGGCCGGCGCGCTGACCCAGCTGGAGAACGCCAAGCAGACGCTCGACCAGGAGCGGGCGGAGGCGACCGCGAAGCTCGCCGAGGTGCAGAGCACGCGTGCGGACCTCGCCAAGAACAAGGCGGACGCGAAGGCGAAGCTGGCCAAGGCGCAGGGCGTGCTCAACGGCCTCACCGCGGCGCAGCGCGCGGCGATGCAGCAGCAGGACCTCGACGCGGCCAACCGGGCCAGCTCCCGGGTCGACCTCGGCAACTCCAAGGCGGCCACCGCCCTCGCGCAGGCCGCCTTCAACGCCGCCAAGACCAAGATCGGCGACCCGTACTACTACGGCGCCACCGGGCCCAGCCAGTTCGACTGCTCGGGCCTGACCTCCTGGGCGTACGCGCAGGCCGGTGCCTCCATACCCCGGACCTCGGAGGAGCAGGCGAACGCCGGCACCCGGATCTACAGCGCCTCCCAACTCGGCGTCGGCGACCTGGTGATCTTCTACGGCGACTACCACCACGTCGGGCTCTACGCGGGCAACGGCATGGTGCTGCACGCCCCGAAGCCGGGTGCCGTGGTGCGGTACGAGGCGATGAGCGACATGCCCTTCGAGTTCGGCGTGCGGATCTGACGCAGGCCGCGGGAGAGGGCTCCCGGGCGACCGTCCCGTTCGGATCGGCGGTCGCTCGGCGGTGCTCGTTCGTATGACATTCGGCGCGGGCCGTGACGCGCCCGACCCCCCTACGGCGTACGAGTGATGAACACCTTGCCGAGAGGCCGCACCGCGGGGGCGTGACCTGCGCTTCACGCCCGGCGGCCCGGTCCGGGGTGCCCGGGGATCTTTGAACACGGCGCCACCGCGCGGTTACTGTCTGCGCTCGTGGCTTCCCATCGACGCACCCCGCACCAGGGCATCGCTGCCCGCACCACCAGGGTCACCGTGCTGTCGGCGGCGGCCGCGGCCACCGCCGCGCTGTCCGGCGGTGCCGCCCAGCTCGCGGCGGCCGACCCCTCCGGTGGTACCGCCCCGGACGCCGCGACCCGGCTGGACGGGCTCTACCAGCAGGCCGAGCAGGCCACGCAGAAGTACGACGCCGCCCAGGAGACCGCGAAGCAGCTGCGCGGCGAGGTCGCCGACCTCCAGGACCGCGCCGCGCGCGGCCAGCAGCGGGTCAACGCGCTCCGCGACGACCTGGGCGCGGTGGCGGCCTCGCAGTACCGCGAGGGCGCCGTCGATCCGACGCTGGCGCTGCTGCTGTCCGACCACCCGGCGCAGTACCTCGACCAGGCGTCCGCGCTCGACCGGCTCGGCGAACGCCAGGTCGCCCAGCTCGACGAACTCCAGGACGCCGAGCGGACGTTGCGGCTGCAGCGGAGCGAGGCCGCCGGCAAGCTGGCCGAGCTGCAGGGCGTCACCAACCAGCTCCAGCACCGCAAGAAAGCCGTGCAGACCGCGCTGGCCGGCGCCCAGGCGGTACTGTCCGGGATGCCGCCGGCCCAGCGCGCCGCCTTCCGCGCCGGCGGCGACCCGCGCGCCTCCCGCGACCAGGTGCTGCCGCCGCTGCTGAACCTGCCCGCGTCCTCCGGCCGGGCCGCGATCGCCGTGGCCGCGGCCCGCCGCATGCTCGGCGCGCCCTACGTGTGGGGCGCCACCGGCCCGGGCTCCTTCGACTGCTCCGGGCTGATGCAGTACGCCTACGCACAGGCCGGGGTGGCGCTGCCGCGGACCTCCCAGGAGCAGATGAACGCCGGACCGCACATCCCGCTGGACCAGGCCCGCCCCGGCGACCTGGTGATCTACCGCTCCGACGCCAGCCACGTGGGGATGTACGTGGGCGGCGGGCAGGTCATCCACGCGCCCTACCCGGGTGCGCGGGTGCGCTACGACCCGGTGAACATGATGCCGATCACCGCGATCACCCGTCCGTAGGACGCATCTGCCGGGGCCGCGCGGGCGCCGGGGGCGGAGCAGCATCCCGGGGCCGCCGGCGGAGGCCGTACGATCGGCTGCGTGCGGGTTGGGAAGCGGTGGGTGCGGGCCTTCGCGGTGGCCGTGAGCGGGGTGCTCCTCGTCGGCGGGTGCACGACGGGCGGGAAGAAGGCGGCGGCCGGGTCCGGGGTAGACGCGGCCGCGCGCAGCCTGCTCGCGCAGCATGCCGCCGCGGTGCTGCACCACGACCGCACCGCGTTCCTCGCCGGGATCGACCCGTCCGCGACGAGCTTCCGCGCCCGGCAGAGCAAGGTGTTCGGCAACCTCGCCGAGGTGCCGCTCGCCGCCTGGTCGTACCAGCTCGTCCGGACCGGGGCCTTCCCGCTGCCGCCCACCGCCGACGGCACCCGCCGCACCGCCGCGGAGGTGCGGCTGAGCTACCGGCTGCGCGGCTACGACGCCCGGCCGGTGGTCTCCACCGCGTACCTCACCCTCGCCCGGCATGGCACCCGCTGGTACCTGGCCGGCGACCAAGACGGCTCGGTCGGCGCGGCCGGCGGCCACCGCACGGCCGTCCAGCTGTGGGACCAGGGCCCGGTACGGGTGGTACGCGGGGCGCACAGCCTGGTGCTGGGGCTCGGCGCCGCGCGCACCCTGCGCGGCTACGCCGACGACGCCGACAAGGCGGTGCCCGAGGTGCGCCACGCGTTCGGCTCCGGCTGGCCGGGCAGCGTGGTGATCGAGGCGCCCTCCACCCTCGACCAGATGGCGGCGCTGCTCGCGGTGAAGCCCGCCGACTACCAGGACATCGCCGCGGTCACCACCGGCGAGGGCGGCGGCAACGCGGCAGCGCCCGCGGACCGGGTGATCGTCAACCCGGCGGCGTTCGGTGAACTGTCCGCGTTCGGGCGGCAGGTGGTGCTCACCCACGAGACCACGCACGTCGCCACCCGGCTGTCCACCACCGCGCACACCCCGCTGTGGCTGTCGGAGGGCGTCGCGGACTGGGTGGCCTACCGCGACTCCGGGCGCACCGCCCCCGAGATCGCGCCCGAACTCGCCGCCGACGTCAAGGCCGGCCGCACCCCCACCGCGCTGCCCACCGACGCCGACTTCCGCTCCACCGCCGGGAACCTCGCGCAGGCATACGAGGGCGGCTGGCTCGCCTGCCGGATGATCGCCGACCAGTGGTCGCCGGAGACACTGACCGCGTTCTACCGCGCGGTGGCGAAGGGCGGCACGCTGGACGCCCGGCTGCGGGCCTCGCTCGGCATCGGGCTCGCGGAGTTCACCACCCGGTGGCGGTCCTCCGTGGAACAGGAGTTGGGGTGAGCGGGCAGGACGGGCACGACGACGAGGGCCGTGACGGCGCTCCGGGCGGCGGTGGCGGCCCGGGCCCCGGCGACGGGGACGGCGGGCCCGACTTCACGCCCGAGCAAGTAGCCCGGGGGCGGGCGCTGCGGCGGCAGGTGCTGCCGCTGTCACTGGCCTCCTCCGCGGCCTCCCTCGCGCTGCTGCTCGCCCTCGGGCTGACCTCCGGCGGAGCGCACCTGGTCGCGGCGTTCGGCACCGGGTGGGCGGTGCGGGTGGTGGGCGCCGCGATCACGCTGGTGCTGCTGGAGGAGGTGCTGTCGCTGCCGTTCGCCGCGCGGGGGCGGGTGATCCGGGTCCGGTACGGCCTGGTCACCCAGGGCTGGCGGGGCTGGGCGGCGGACCGGCTGCGCGGGCTGCTGGTGTCCCTGCCGCTGGCCTTCGGCGCGCTCTTCGCGGTCTACGCGCTGGCCGGGGTGACCCGCTGGTGGTGGGCGTGGGCGGCGCTCGGGGCGGCCGTGCTGACCCTGGCGCTCTCCTTCCTCGCGCCGCTCGTCCTCGAACCGCTCTTCAACCGCTTCCGCCCCATGGAGCCGGGACCGCTGCGCGACACCCTGCTCGCCCTCGCCGACCGCGACGGCGTCGCCGTACGCGATGTCCTGGTCGCCGACGCCTCCCGCCGCACCACCGCGCTCAACGCGTACGTGTCCGGGCTCGCCGGCACCCGGCGGATCGTCGTCTACGACACGCTGCTCACCACGGCGGACCCGCGCGAGGTCGAACTCGTCGTCGCCCACGAACTCGGCCACGTCGTCCACCGCGACGTGGCGCGCGGCACCGTGTTCGGCGCGGTCGGCGCCGCCGCGGGCGCCTGCGTACTGGCCGCCGTCGTCAGCTGGGACCCGCTGCTGCACGCGGCCGGGGTCCGGCACTTCGCCGACCCCCGCTCCGCCTGGCTGCTCGCCGCCGTCGCCGCGGTCGGCGGCGCCCTGGCCGGACCGCTCACCGCCGCCCTCAGCCGCCGCATCGAGCGCCGCGCCGACCGGCACGCCCTCGACACCACCGCCGACCCGGACCTGTTCATCGCGATGCAGCGCCGCCTCACCGTCGCCAACGTCGCCGACCCGGCGCCGCCCCGCCTCGCCCACGCCCTGCTCGGCAGCCACCCCACCCCGGCCGAACGCATCGCGGCCGCCCGCACCTGGAGCGCCCGGCACACCGGATGAGCGGTGCCGCGCAGGGGAGGCGGTACTGTCGGCGGCGATGGAAAAGACCCTCATCGTGACCAACGACTTCCCGCCGCGGCCGGGCGGCATCCAGTCGTTCGTGCACGGCATGGCGCTGCGGATGGACCCCGGGAAGGTCGTGGTCTACGCCTCGACCTGGCGCGACGGGAGCGAGGTCGCGGCGTTCGACGCGGAACAGCCGTTCACGGTGGTGCGGGACCGGACGAAGATGATGGTGCCGACGCCGCGAGTGACCCGCCGCGCCGCGGAGTTGCTGCGCGAACACGGCTGCTCGTCCGTGTGGTTCGGCGCGGCAGCGCCGCTCGGGCTGATGGCACCCGCGCTGCGGAGGGCCGGCGCGCGGCGGTTGGTGGGCACCACGCACGGCCACGAGGCGGCGTGGGCGCAACTCCCGGCCAGCCGGCAGCTGTTGCGCAGGATCGGCGAGGGCACCGACGCGCTGACCTACCTGGGGGAGTACACCCGGTCCCGGATCGCCGCCGCGCTCACGCCCCAGGCGGCCGCGCGGATGGTCCAACTGCCGCCCGGCGTCGACGAGAAGGTCTTCCACCCGGGCCCCGACGGCCCCGTGCTGCGGGCCCGGCTCGGGCTGGCCGACCGGCCGGTGGTCGTCTGCGTGTCGCGCCTGGTGCCGCGCAAGGGCCAGGACACCCTCATCCTCGCGATGCCGCGCATCCTCCACGAGATCCCCGACGCGGTGCTCCTGATCGTCGGGGACGGGCCGCACCGCGCGGAGTTGGAGAAGCTGGCCGCGCACACCGGGGTCGCCGCGGCCGTACGGTTCACCGGGAGCGTGCCGTGGTCCGAACTGCCCGCGCACTACGGCGCGGGTGATGTGTTCGCCATGCCGTGCAGGACCCGGCGGGGCGGGCTGGACGTCGAAGGGCTCGGCATCGTCTACCTGGAGGCGTCCGCGACCGGGTTGCCCGTCGTCGCCGGCGACTCCGGAGGGGCGCCGGACGCGGTCCTCGACGGGGAGAGCGGGTACGTCGTCCGCGGCGGCTCCCCCGAGCAGACCTCCTCCCGCGTTCTCACGCTCCTGCGCGACCCGGAGTTGCGGCGTTCCATGGGGGAGCGCGGGAGGCGCTGGGTCCACGAGGAGTGGAGGTGGGATCTCCTCGCGAACCGCCTCCAGTCCTTGCTCTAGCTCCCGCCGGACCTCGCCGCCGCGACGGTCTCTGTCTCGTACTCAGCTGCAGCCCGGTGACCGGTTGCCCGCGCAGTTCCCCGCGCCCCTGGTTGGTGCGGGTCCCTCCGCGAAAACAGGGCAACCACCAAGGGGCGCGGGGAACTGCGCGACGAACCACAGCGGACCGCAAGGTCCCGTGTCAACAGGACGGGGGCACCCCGGGGGGACCGGGGCACCGCCCTACGCGGAGTAGATCGCCTCGATGTCCGCGGCGAAGTCGCGCGCGACCACCGCCCGCTTCAGCTTGAGGGAAGGGGTGATGTGTCCCGACTCCTCGGTGAACTGCCCCGGCAGGATACGGAACTTGCGGACCGACTCCGCCTTGGAGACCGCCGCGTTCCCCTCGTCCACCGCGTGCTGGACGGCCGCGAGGAGATCCGGGTCGGTGGCGAGCTCCCCCGACGTACGACCGGACTTGTGGTGCTGCTCGGCCCAGCGCGGCAGGAACTCCTCGTCGAGCGTGATGAGCGCCCCCACGAACGGCCGCCCCTCACCGACCACCATGCACTCCGCGACCAGCGCATCCGCACGGATCCGATCCTCGATCACCGCGGGCGCGACGTTCTTCCCGCCGGCGGTGACGATGATCTCCTTCTTGCGGCCGGTGATCGTCAGATACCCGTCGCTGTCGAGGGTGCCGAGGTCCCCGGTGTGGAACCAGCCGTCGGAGACGGCGTCCTGCGTGGCCGCGTCGTTGTTCCAGTACCCGGTGAACAGGTGCTCGCCGTACAGCAGGACCTCGCCGTCGTCGGCGATCCGCACGGTGGAGCCGGGCAGCGGCTGCCCGACCGTACCGATCTTCGTCCGGTCCCACGGGTTGAACGCGGTGGCCGCGCAGGACTCGGTGAGGCCGTAGCCCTCCAGGACGGTGAAGCCGATGCCCCGGTAGAAGTGGCCCAGCCGCTCGCCGAGCGGCGCGCCGCCGGAGATCGCGTGGGTGGCGCGGCCGCCGAGCACCGCGCGCAGCTTCGCGTAGACGAGCCGGTCGAAGACGCGGTGCGCCAGCCGCAGTTTCATCCCCGGCCCGCCGGGGGTGTCCAGCGCCTTGCTGTACGCGATCGCGGTGGCCGCGGCCTGGTCGAAGATCCGGCCCTTGCCGCCGGCCTGCGCGGTGGCGCGGGCGGTGTTGTAGACCTTCTCGAAGACCCGCGGCACCCCGAGGATCAGGGTCGGCCGGAACCCCTGGAGGTCGTCGGTGAGGTTCTTGATGTCGGGCACGTGGCCGAGCCGGATCGGCGCCATCACGCTGGCCACCTCCACCAGCCGGCCGAAGACGTGCGCGAGCGGCAGGAAGAGCAGCACCGAGGAGTTCCCGGTGCGGAAGAGCGGGCCCAGCCGCGCCACCACGTTGCCGCACTCCGCGAAGAAGCTGCGGTGGCTGAGCACGCAGCCCTTGGGGCGGCCGGTGGTGCCCGAGGTGTAGACGATGGTGGCCGGGGTGTCGGCGCCCGCGGCCGTCGAGCGCTCGTCGACCACCGTGTCGGCGATGTCGGTCCCGGCGTCGACCAGACCCCGCACCGCGCCGGCGTCGATCCGCCAGACGTGCTTGAGCTGCGGCAGCCGCTCCCGTACGGACTCCACGGCCTCCTCGTGCGGCTGCGACTCCACCACCACCGCGACGGCCCCGGAGTCCGCGAGGATCCACTCCACCTGCGACGCGGACGACGTCTCGTAGACCGGCACGGTCACCGCGCCCGCGCTCCAGATCGCGAAGTCCAGCAGCGTCCACTCGTAGCGGGTCCTGGACATCACCGCGACACGGTCGCCGGGCTCCACCCCCGAGGCGATCAGGCCCTTCGCCACGTCCCGCAGCTCCGCCAGGAACTCGGCCGCCGTGACGTCCTGCCAGTGTCCGGCGGAGTCCTTGCGGCCGATGACGGGTGTGTCCGGATGCTGTGCGGCATTGCGGCGGACCAGGTCCGTCAGGTTGCCGTCCGCGGGGACCTCGTACAGGGCCGGAAGGCTGAACTCACGCAAGGCTGCTGCTCCTCATCGGTGCCACGCCGCACCCGGAGGGATGGTGTTGGACGGCGAGGACGTTACCCATCGGTACAGCTCCCGCGGTAGGGGGGCCGGACAGATGTTTTCAGCGTCACACACCGAGCATAGGGTGACGGCATGCGGGTTCACGTGGTCAGTGACGTACACGGCGCGGCCGAGGCGCTGGCCTCGGCCGGAGACGGTGCCGACGCGCTGGTCTGCCTCGGGGACCTCCTGCTCTTCCTCGATTACGCCGACCACTCCCGAGGTATTTTCCCCGAGCTCTTCGGCAAGGACAACGCCGACCGCATGGTCGACCTGCGCACCGCGCGGCGCTTCGACGACGCTCGCGCGCTGGACCAGGAGCTGTGGGCGGGCCTGGACCGGCCCGCGCTGATCGAGAAGGCGGTCCGCAAGCAGTACGCGGAGCTGTTCGCCGCCTTCCCCACCCCGACGTACGCCACCTACGGCAACGTCGACGTGCCCACCCTGTGGCCGGAGTACGCCCGTCCCGGCACCACCGTCCTCGACGGCGCCACCGCGGAGATCGGCGGCCGGGTCTTCGGCTTCGTCGGCGGCGGGCTGCCCACCGCGATGCGCACTCCCTACGAGGTGGACGAGGAGGCGTACGCCGCGAAGGTCGCCGCGCTCGGCAAGGTCGACGTGCTGTGCTCGCACATCCCGCCGGCCGTCCCCGAGCTCTGCTACGACACCTCCGCCCGGCGGTTCGAGCGCGGCAGCGAGGCGCTGCTGGAGGCCGTGCGGTCCGTCCAGCCGAAGTACGCGCTCTTCGGGCACGTGCACCAGCCGCTGGTGCGCCGCACCCGGATCGGCCGCACCGAATGCGTGAACGTCGGCCACTTCAACCACACGCACGCCCCGTGGGCGCTGCAGTGGTGACCTGCCACGGGGCGCGGCGCGATAGCCTTCCCCACGTCGAGCAGGTCGAGCAGTACGAGCGCTATCAGCACTTTCAGCAGCTGCACCAGTAGTCCGGAGGGCCACGGCGATGGCGGAACACACGAGGTCGAGCATCACGATCGAGGCGGCACCGGCCGCTGTCATGGGCGTCATCGCCGACTTCGACCGCTATCCGGAGTGGACCGGCGAGGTCAAGCAGGCGGAGGTGCTCGCCACCGACGACGACGGGCACGCCGCGCAGGTGCGGCTGGTGCTCGACGCGGGGGCGATCAAGGACGACCACACCCTGGCGTACGAGTGGATCGGCGCCAACGAGGTGCAGTGGTCGCTGGTGAAGTCGCAGATGCTGCGCACCCTCGACGGTTCGTACGCGCTGGCGCCCCTCGACGGCGGCGCCCGCACCGAGGTGACCTACCAGCTCACGGTCGACGTGAAGATCCCCATGCTCGGGATGATCAAGCGGAAGGCCGAGAAGGTGATCATCGACCGGGCGCTGGCCGGGCTGAAGCAGCGGGTGGAGTCCGGTGACGCGGACCGGCCGGCCGCTGCCGCGGAGGCCGAGTCCGGCAAGTCGGTCTGACGGTGGCCGCGGTACGCACCCTGCTCGTCACCGGCGCCTCGGGTGCCGGACGCACCACCGTCGCCACGGCCGTCGCGACCGCGGCGGCCGGCGCCGGCCGACGGACCCTGCTGCTCACCCCCGACACGGTCGCGGTGGAACCCGCGCCGCCGGGCCTCACGCTGGGCCGCGTCGACCCGGCCGCCGCCTTCCGCGAGGGCGCGCTCGACGCGCAGAGCCGGATAGGGGCGCTGCTCACCCTGCTCGGCGCCGCGCCGCTGGACCCGGAGGAGCTGACCGAGCTTCCCGGCGCCGATCCGCTCGCGCTGCTCAGGGCGCTCCGGCACGCCCGGGTGCTGCCCGACCCGGACGGCGACGCGGCCGGGCCCTCCCCGTGGGACCTGGTCGTGGTGGACCTGCCCGCGGTCCGGGACGCGGTGCGCCTGCTCGCCCTGCCCGAGCAACTGCGACGCTACCTGTGGCGGTTGCTGCCCGAGGACCGGCAGGCCGCCCGCGCGCTGCGCCCGGTCCTGGCCCAGCTCGCGGGTGTGCCCATGCCCGCGGAGTGGGCGTACGACGCGGCGGCCCGCGCCGACCGCGAACTGGCCGCCGTGCAGGCGGTGATCGAGGATCCGGGGACGGCCGTGGCGGTCGTCGTCGACCCCGGGGCCCGGGGGCGGGAGGCGCTGCGTACGGCGCGGACCGGGCTGGCGCTCTACGGCCACCGGCTCGCCGCGGTCGTCGCCAACCGCCTGCTGCCGACCGGCTCGGCCGATCCGTTCCTCGCGGGGCTCTCCGGGCAGCAGCAGGCCGAGCTCAAGGGTGTCGCGGAGAGCTGCGCGGCCGACGGGGTGCCGCTGGTCGAGCTGGCGCATCTCGGGCGGGAGCCGCGTACTCCTGCGGAGTTCGCCGAGCTGGGGTCCGTGCCGATCTCCGGGGGGCCGGAGCGGCGGGAGGAGCCCTGGACGGTGGAGGAACGACTCGCCGCCGAGGGGCACTTCCTGTGGGTGCTTCCGTTGCCGGGGGCCTCGCGGGAAGGGCTCGACCTCGTCCGGCGCGGGGATGAACTCGTCGTCGACGCGGGTGGGTTCCGCCGGATCGTCCCGCTCCCGTCGGCGCTGCGCCGCTGCACGGTCCAGGGCGCAGCCCTCCGCGAGGGTTCCCTCCGGGTCCGCTTCACCCCCGATCCTGCTCTTTGGCCGCGCTGAGCTTCCTCCGTGGTGACGTTCACTCTCCCCTGCGGGTGCCCCCGCCCGGGGCTGGGTGCCCTTGCGGGCGGAGGGTGCTTTGAGGGGGCGCGGGGAACTGCGCGGCCAGCCACGACGGCGCTGCCGGGGGTCCGCAGGCTCAGCCCTCGCGGTGGTGTTGCCGGACCACCGGTCGGTGGTGGGTTGCTCGCGCAGTTCCTCGCGCCCCTGGTGGTTGCTGTTGCCCGCAGGGGTGTCCTACCGGGCGAAGGGTGACCCCCAGGGGCGCGGGGAACTGCGCGGCCAGCCACCTTCGTGGCGCGTCGGGCCGCAGGCTCAGCCCCCGCGGTGGTGTTGCCGGACCACCGGCCGGTGGTGGGTTGCTCGCGCCCCTGGTGGTTGCTGTTGCCCGCAGGGGTGTCCTACCGGGCGAAGGGTGACCCCCCAGGGGCGCGGGGAACTGCGCGGCCAGCCACCTTCGTGGCGCGCCGGGCCGCAGGCCCAGTCCCCGCGGCGGTGTTGCCGGACCACCGGCCGGTGGCCGGTTGCTCGCGCCCCTGGTGGTTGCCGTCGCCCGCAAGGGCACCCCGCGGAGCGGGAGGCGGGGGAACCGTCCACCGGGGGGTGGTCCCGGAACGGGGAGTACGGACCACCGTGGAGGGTCCGCTCAAGCACCGCAGGTTCAGGTACCGTCGAGGGGGAGCCTCCCGGAGTTTGGAGCCGATCATGAGCGAACCCAAGGACCGTCCCGAGGCGGACGCGTGGGCGAAGGCCAGCGCGGAGGACATCGCCGGCGAGCACGCGCGGCGCAGAGCGCAGGCCGGCCAGGTACCCGGCTCCCCGGCGGACGAACTGCGCCGTCTCGCGGAGGCGGTGGGCGACGTCGTGTCGGAGCGGCTGGCCACTCTCGGCAACCCGGCGGTGCAGCTGGCCGCCCAGGGCGTCATTTCCCAGGTGCGTTCCGTTGTCGAACCCATCAAGAACCGCAACCCCGAGCTCTTCGACCACCTGAGCACCGCAGGGGCCGAACTCCTGGCGGCTTACCGCTCCGCAGTGGCCGGAGCGGAGGCCCGCTGGACTTCGGGCACGGGCTCCTCGCGTTCAACCGCTGAACACATCGACCTCGATTGACCCCCTCTCCGGTACGGTTCTCTTAGCGGGGATCGACCGAAAACTGAGGGACACATGGGACTCACCATCGGCGTCGACATCGGCGGCACCAAAATCGCGGCCGGAGTGGTCGACGAGGAAGGCTCGATTCTCGAGACCGTCAAGGTGCCGACTCCTTCGTCTCCCGAAGGCGTCGTCGACGCGATCGTGGCGTCGGTACGCCAGGTCAGCACCGGTCACCAGATCGAAGCCGTCGGCATCGGTGCCGCCGGCTACGTCGACGACAAGCGCGCCACCGTGCTCTTCGCGCCCAACATCAACTGGCGGCACGAAGCACTCAAGGACAAGGTCGAACAGCGCGTCGGCCTGCCCGTCGTGGTGGAGAACGACGCCAACGCGGCGGCGTGGGGCGAGTACCGATTCGGCGCCGGACAGGGCCACTCCGATGTGATCTGCATCACGCTCGGGACGGGTCTCGGCGGCGGCATCATCATCGGCAACAAGCTGCGTCGCGGCCGGTTCGGCGTCGCCGCCGAGTTCGGTCACATCCGTGTGGTGCCCGACGGCCTGCTGTGCGGCTGCGGCAGCCAGGGCTGCTGGGAGCAGTACGCCTCCGGCCGCGCCCTGGTGCGCTACGCGAAGCAGCGGGCGAACGCCACCCCGGAGAACGCCAAGGTGCTGCTCGCCCTCGGCGACGGCAGCCCCGAGGGCATCGAGGGCCGGCACATCAGCGCCGCCGCCCGCCAGGGCGACCCGGTCGCGATCGACTCGTTCCGGGAGCTGGCCCGCTGGGCCGGTGCGGGACTGGCCGACCTCGCCTCGCTCTTCGACCCGTCCGCGTTCATCGTCGGCGGCGGCGTCTCCGACGAGGGCGAGCTCGTCCTCGACCCGATCCGCAAGTCGTTCCGGCGCTGGCTGATCGGTGGGGAGTGGCGGCCGCACGCCCAGGTGCTGGCCGCGCAACTCGGCGGCAAGGCCGGGCTGGTCGGGGCGGCGGACCTGGCCCGCCAGGGCTGATCCACCCCGCCGGACCCGGATCGCAGCGGACCGTTTCCCACAGGACGAGGGCACAGCGCGAGTGGAAGATCTGCCGAGTTCCGCCACGGAGCCAGGGGGCTCGGCGGTCATCCGCGTGCTCAGCTACAACGTCCGCTCGTTGCGCGACGACACGGCGGCGCTGGCCCGGGTGATCCGTGCCTGCGCCCCCGACCTCGTCCTGGTCCAGGAGGCCCCGCGGTTCTTCCGATGGCGCAAGGCCGCGGCCCGCCTCGCCGAGTCCACCGGGCTGTACTACGTGACCGGCGGTGCGCCTGCCGCCGGCCCGATGGTCCTCGCGTCGCTGCGGGCCGAGGTGGTGCGCACCCAGGACATCCTGCTGCCGCATACCCCCGGGCTGCACCAGCGCGGCTTCGCCACCGCCGTGCTGCGGGTCGGCGGCGCCCGGTTCGGCGTGCTCAGCGCCCATCTCAGCCTGAACGCCGACGAAGGCGCCGAGCAGGCCCGGCTGCTGCTGCGCCACCTCGACGCCCTCGGCGAGCCGTACGCGATCGCCGGCGGCGACCTCAACGACCGTCCGGGCGGACGGGCGTTCAACCGCGTCGCCGGTTCGCTCCAGGACGCCTGGGCCACCGAGCCGTGGGGAGCGGAGTTCACCTCGCCCGCGGTCGCACCGCGGCAGCGCATCGACGCGCTCTTCGCCACCCCGGGGGTCGAGGTGCTCGGCGCCGGCGTTCCCGTGGACCTCCCGGGCGTCACCCGCACCGACCTGGCCTCGGCGACCGACCACCTCCCGGTGCTGGCCGCCTTCCGCGTCCCCGCCCAGCCGCCCGCCGGGTCACCCCCGGCAACGCCGGCGACCCCGCAGTACTAGACGACGGCGCCGCCGTCGGGCCGGTCGTCGTCCTCGTCACCGGTACGCATCCGGGCGACCAGCGTGGCGAAACCGCCGAGGAACCCTCCGACGCCGACCAGGATCACCCACCAGGCGAGGTCGAGCTGGAGGAGGACGAAGGCGAGCAGGAGCAGCGGCCCGCCGAGGACCGCGATCCAGGCGAACTTGGTGGTGACGTCGGCCTCGGGGAGTGGCGGCGGCTCCGGCGGGATGTAGTGCGCGTCCTCGTCGTCCTCCTCCAGCTCGTAGTTGCGCGGGCCGGCGATCACCGGATGGATGACGATGCTGCGGGTGGGCGGCGGGTTGACGGCCGCCGGGTCCTCCGCCGGGGGCGTCTTCGGCGGGTCCGGCGTCACGTTCTCGGCCTCGGGCCAGGACGCCTCACCCGGCTCGGGGTCCTCGTCGTACCCGGCGACCAGGGCGGCCCAGGCGGCCTCTTCGTCGAGGGGCGCGGCTCCCTCGTCCTCGCGGTCGGCGTCAGCCACCGGCGGTGACCTCCTCGGGTGCCGTGGGCGCGGACAGCCGCTGGATGAACTCGTAGGACTCGCTGAAGATCCGCTCGGCGTCGTGGTCGAGGGTCGCGACGTGGTAACTGCGCTCCAGGACCCGCTCGGTGACGTCGGTGGAGGAGACCTTGCCCAGCACGAGCGCGGAGTTGGACGGGTGCACCACGTGGTCGACCCTGCTGTGCAGGAGCAGCAGCGGCTGGGTGACCTGCGGCAGAGCGGCGCGCACCACCGGCCAGAACCCGGTCAGGGAGTGCAGCGCGCGCAGCGGCACGCGGGAGTAGCCGAGCTCCGCGCCGCCCTCGCGGGCGATGTCGCTGGCGATGCCCGGCGCGGACGGCAGGATGTGCCGCAGCACCGGAACCGCCTTGATCTGGACGCCGTCGGCCTTCACCGACGGGTTGACCAGCACCAGACCGCTGATCGCGGTGCCGTGCTTCTCGGCCAGCCGCAGCGCCAGCGTGCCGCCCATGGACAGCCCGCACACGAACACCCGGGAGCAGGTGCCGCTCAGCACCCGCAGCTCGCGGTCCACCTCGGCGTACCAGTCGGGCCAGCCGGTGGCCTGCATGTCCCGCCACCGGGTGCCGTGCCCGGGCAGCAGCGGGACGGACACGGTCAGCCCGCGTTCCGCCAGGTACTCGCCCCACGGGCGCATCGACTGCGGGGTGCCGGTGAAACCGTGGCAGATCAGGACGCCGGTCCCACCGCCTGCATGGCGGTACGGTTCGGCTCCGGGCATGAGCGGCACCGTGCATCTCCTGTTCAACGACGCGTACGCGGGTACACGGAAGTCGGACGTTCAGCGTACGCGGACCCGATCCCCAGGGGTAAGCCCCACCGGGCCCCGCGCGGGTTAAGGTCATCGCGACGGCAACAGGAGGCCCCGTTGTTCTACGGCGCGATGAAGATCGTTCTCGGCAAGCCGATCAAGGCTGTCTTCCGCCCGTGGGTGGAAGGAATGGAGAACATCCCCCGTGAGGGACCGGCGATCCTCGCCAGCAACCACCTGTCCTTCTCGGACTCCTTCTTCCTGCCCTCCATGCTCGACCGCAAGGTCACCTTCATCGCGAAGGCGGAGTACTTCACCACCCCGGGAGTCAAGGGAAAGCTGACTGCCGCGTTCTTCAAGGGCGTCGGGCAGCTCCCGGTCGACCGCTCGGGCGCGCGGGGGGCCGGCGAGGCCGCGATCAAGAGCGGGATAGCGGTACTCGAACGGGGCGAGCTGTTCGGGATCTACCCCGAGGGCACCCGCTCGCCCGACGGCCGCCTCTACCGGGGGAAGCCGGGCGGGCTCGCCCGGGTCGCCCTCGCGACCGGTGCGCCGGTGATCCCGGTGGCCATGATCGACACGGAGAAGGTCCAGCCGGTGGGCCAGGTCATGCCGAAGCTCTCGATCCGCCCGGGGATCCGCATCGGCCGGCCGTTGGACTTCTCCCGCTACCACGGGATGGAGCACGACCGGTTCATCCTGCGCTCGATCACCGATGAGGTGATGTACGAGATCATGAAGCTGTCCGGGCAGGAGTACGTGGACATCTACGCGACCGCGGCGAAGCGGATGCTTGCGGAGCAGGGGCAGGCGGAGAAGGGGCAGGTGGACCCTCCGGCTGACGCGGACGCGTAAGTCGCGGGACCCTCTGTTCGAGGGGGTTTTCGGGGCGCCGCCGTGACGGTTCCCGTTGCCGGCCGGCTTGCGCCCGGCTCGTGGTTGCTCGCGCAGTTCTCCCCCGGAGCTTCGCCTGGGAGGATCCCCACGCGCCCGCGCGGGGGGCGGGTTGCTTCGCGAAAAGGGGGGGTTGTGGCGGCGAGGATGTCCGTGGAGCAGCCGTTGTGGCGGGCGTTGCTCGCCTACCGGGTGCTGACGTGCGGCTACGCGGTGGCGTTGTACGTGCATGCGTACGGCGAGCTGCGGCATCCGCTGCCGGGGGGCGCGTACATGGCGCTGCTGGCGGTGTGGACGTTCGCGACACTGGGCCGGGTGCGGAACGCGGAGCGGTGCACGCGGGCGTTCCTGGTGCTGGACCTGTGCATCGCGGTCGGTGGGATCCTGCTGACCGCTCTGGTGGACGCGCCCGCGCGGATAGAGTCCGGCGCGTTCACGCTCCCGTCGATCTGGACCGCGGGATCGGTGCTGGCGTGGGCGGTGAAGGGCGGCTGGCGCTGGGCGGCGCCGGCCGCGTCGGTGGTCGCGGCCGCGGACCTCGTCGAGCGCGGCACCGCGAGCCCGGACACCATGCACAACCTGGTGCTGGTCTGGATCGCGGCGATCGCGATCGGCTACGTGGTGGAGGTGGCCCGGGCGAGCGAGCGCACCCTGGCCCGGGCGCTGCAGATCGACGCGGCCACCCGGGAGCGGGAGCGGCTGGCCCGCGACATCCACGACAACGTGCTCCAGGTGCTGGCGATGGTGCAGCGCCGGGGCGACCAGGCCGGCGGTGAGGCCGCGGAACTCGGCCGGCTGGCCGGTGAGCAGGAGGTGGCGCTGCGCTCGCTGATCTCGGGCACCCCGCCGCCGCCCGAGGCCGTCGCGGACGGCGGCGCCCCCGGGCCGGACGGCCCGCCCGACCTGCGGCTGCTGCTCGGCCGGTACGCCTCGGGGCGGGTGACGGTGTCGGCGCCGGGCACGCCGGTTCCGCTGGACCCGTACGCCGCGGCCGAGTTGACCGCGGCGGTCGGCGCGGCGCTGGACAACGTGCGGACCCACGCCGGCGAGCAGGCGCACGCCTGGATCCTGGTGGAGGACGAGCCGGACGCGGTGCTGGTGACCGTGCGGGACGACGGCCCGGGCGTCGCGGAGGGCCGGCTCGACGCGGCGGCGGACGAGGGCCGGCTGGGCGTGGCGCAGTCCATCCGGGGCCGCCTGCGCGACCTGGGCGGCAGCGCCGAGGTGTTCTCGGTGCCCGGCCAGGGCACGGAGGTGGAGCTGAGCCTGCCGAAGCCGCGGACCGGCGCCGTACCGTCCGCGCGGGCGCGTACCGGGGCCGCGGCCGACGTCCCGGTAGCCTCGGCGGTACGCAGCGAACCGGCCGGTGCCGACGCCGGCCGGACCGAAGGGGGACCCACGCCATGACCCTCGGCACCGCCGAGCACGCCGGGCCGGACCGGCCCGTGACGGTGATGGTCGTCGACGACCATCCGATGTGGCGGGACGCGGTCGCCCGCGATCTCGCCGAGGCCGGTTTCGAGGTGGTCGCCACCGCCGGCGACGGCCCCGGGGCGATCCGCCGGGCCCGCGCGGCCCGCCCGCAGGTGCTGGTGCTGGACCTGAACCTGCCCGGCGCGTCCGGGGTGCAGGTGTGCAAGGAGGTCATGGCGCACGACCCGGCGCTGCGGGTCCTGGTGCTGTCGGCCAGCGGCGAGCACACCGACGTGCTCGAAGCGGTCAAGTCCGGTGCGACCGGCTACCTGCTGAAGTCCGCCGGGCGGGACGAGCTGGTGGACGCGGTGCGCCGCACGTCGGCCGGCGACCCGGTCTTCACCCCGGGCCTGGCCGGGCTGGTGCTGGGGGAGTACCGCCGGCTCGCGACCGAGCCGCAGCCGGAGAAGTCCGACGAGCCCGCCGCGCCGCGACTGACCGACCGCGAGACGGAGGTGCTGCGGCTGGTCGCCAAGGGCCTGAGCTACCGGCAGATCGCCCAGCGCCTGGTCATCTCGCACCGCACCGTCCAGAACCACGTGCAGAACACCCTCGGCAAGCTCCAGTTGCACAACCGCGTGGAGCTTGTCCGATACGCGATCGAGCGGGGCCTCGACGACGGGGCGGACGACCGCACGGGCGGCGACATGTGACCCAAGTCACGCTAGCTTGGCGGAGGTTGCACATCCGGCACAGCGGGCTTGCGACGAAGGGAAACGTCCATGCGGGTCGGAGTCCTGACCGGCGGCGGAGACTGCCCCGGCCTCAACGCGGTCATCCGCGGCATCGTCCGTAAAGGCACCCAGGAATACGGCTACCACTTCACCGGCTTCCGCGACGGCTGGCGCGGCCCCCTCGAAGGGGACACCGTCCGTCTCGACATCCCCGCCGTGCGCGGCATACTCCCGCGCGGCGGCACCATACTCGGCTCCTCGCGCACCAATCCGCTCAAGGTCGAGGGCGGCGCCGACCGGGTCCGGCGGACCCTGGCCGAGGAGGACGTCGACGCGCTCATCGTGATCGGTGGCGAGGACACCCTCGGGGTGGCCGCCGAACTGTACGAGCGGCACGGCATCCCCTGCGTCGGCGTCCCCAAGACCATCGACAACGACCTGTCCGCCACCGACTACACCTTCGGCTTCGACACGGCCGTCAACATCGCCACCGAGGCCATCGACCGCCTGCACACCACCGCCGAGTCGCACATGCGGGTCCTGGTGGTCGAGGTCATGGGCCGGCACGCCGGCTGGATCGCCCTGCACTCCGGCCTGGCCGGCGGCGCCAACGTCATCCTCATCCCGGAACGGCGCTTCGACATCGACCAGGTCTGCGCGTGGGTCGAGAGCCGGTTCAAGATCCGTTACGCGCCGATCGTGGTGGTCGCCGAGGGCGCGATGCCGCGCCAGGGCGACATGGTGCTCAAGGACGGCACCCTCGACGCGTTCGGGCACGTGCGGCTGTCCGGCATAGGGGAGTGGCTGGCCCAGCAGATCGAGAAGCGCACCGGCAAGGAGGCGCGCACCACCGTGCTCGGCCACGTGCAGCGCGGCGGCACCCCCAGCGCGTTCGACCGGTGGCTCGCCACCCGGTTCGGGCTGCACGCCATCGACGCGGTCCGGGAGGGCGACTTCGGCACGATGGTCTCGCTGCGCGGCACCGGCATCGTGCGGGTGCCGATCGGCGACGCGACCGCCCGGATCAAGACCGTCGACCCGGCGCTCTACGCGGAGGCGGAGGTGTTCTTCGGCTAGGTCCTGCCCGCATGTCGCACCTTCGGGTTCCGCCTGGTGAGGGCGGTGCGGACGGGGTGATCCGCGGTGCTTGCCGTGGGCCGCCGGTGGGCCCTACCATCCGTGCACCCGGCACGTCCGGACACGTGGGGGTTTCCCCTCTCGTCTTCGTCCCCACCTTTTTTGAGCACCTGAGGAGCGCCCGGTATGACGGGTGTTGTGGGAGGGCACGCGGTGCCCGTACTCGCGGTCGCCGGCGGCACCGCTTCCGGCAAGTCCACCCTCGCGGAGGCGCTGGCGCGGCGCCATCCCGCGAGCGTCGGCCTGGTCCACCTCGACGACTTCTACGTCCCCGCGCATGATCCGCGGCGCGGGGTGCGGACGTTGAGCGCGACCGGGGCGGAGACGCTGGACTGGAACCACCCCGGTTCCATCGACGAGGATGCGGTGGCCGCGGCGATCGAGGGGATGGCCTCCGGCGGTCGGTACCGGTTGGTTGTCGTGGAGGGGCTGTTCGCGCTGACCCTGGGCACGGTGGCCGAGCGGGCGACCTGGCGGGTGTACGTCGACACCCCCGACGACATCCGGCTGGCCCGGAAGATCCTGCGCAAGATCGAGGTGTTCGGGCAGGATCCGGGGGTGTCGCTGCGGAACTATCTGCTCAGCGGGAGGGAGCGGCACGCGGAGTACGTGGCTCCCGCGCGGGAGCGGGCGGATCTGGTGCTGGACGGGACGGTCCCCGAGGGGGAGTTGCTCCGCGCAGTGGAGTCCTTGCTGGGCCCGCTCCCCGCAGCCACGGTCCCCGTCTGACCCCTCCCCCGGGGCGGGGTTGCCCTTGCGGGCGGAGCGTGCCCTGCCCCTGTGCGGGGTTGCCCTTGCGGGCGGAGGGTGCCCCTTCCCTGGGCCTGGGTGCCCTTGCGGGCGGAGGGTGCCTTGCAGGGGCGCGGGGAACTGCGCGCTCAGCCACGTTCGTGGCGAGCCGGGCCCGCAGGCCCAGCCCCCGCGGCGGTGTTGCCGGTCCACCGGCCGGTGGCCGGTTGCTCGCGCCGTTCTCCCCCAGCCTGGCGGCTGGGAGGTGCCCCCACGCGCCCCTTGGTGGGCACCGTTCTCCCGCAAGGGCCCGCCCGGGGGCTAGGGGCGGAAGAGGGTGGGGGAGAGGTGGGTGAGGAGGTCGGAGAGGAGGGCCGCTCCGGTGAGGGAGAGAACGGACTCCGGGTGGAACTGGATCCCGGCGAAGCCGGGACCGCGGAGGGCGTGGAGATCACCCGTCGCGAGGTCCCGGCTCAACTCGACCCCGTGCATCGCCAACTCCTCCGCCGCATCGGCATCGCAACGTGCGGTGAAGGTGTTGTAGAAGCCGACCGTCGTACGGGTACCGAAATAGTCGATCACCTCCTGCGCCCCCTGAGCCGGCCGCTCCTTGCGGACCAGGTCGACCCCGAGCTCCGCCGCGATCAGCTCGTGCCCGAGGCACACCCCCAGCAGCCCGTGCGCGTGGTCGCGGACCAACTCCGCGGTGAGCCCCCGCAGGAACCGCATCTTCGCGTCCGCGGTGTCCGACGGGTCGCCCGGACCCGGGCCCAGCACCACCGGGCCGGGGTGGGCCAGCGCCGCCTCCCGCAGCCCGGGCTCGTCGTAGCGGCGTACGGCGACACCGCGGCCGCCGGAGCGCAGCACGTGCGCGAGCATCGCGGTGAAGGTGTCCTCGGCGTCGACCACCAGCACCGGCGCCGCATCCGTCGTCGCCGGGGCCGGGTCGGACGCGGTCCGCATCCGCAGCCAGAACGGGGCGAGCCGGGCGCGCCGGGCGTCGAGCGCGGCCCGTACCCGGATGTCCTCGGCCAGCCGCGGGCGCGGCGCGGGCTCGCCGGTGGGCCGCGCCGGCGCGGAAGGGGCGAGCACCCCGAGCGCGGTGAGTACCCCCGCGGCCTTCGCGTGCGTCTCGGCGACCTCCGCCGCGGGGTCGGAGTGCCGGACGAGCGTCGCGCCGACCGGCACCTTCAGCGTGCCGCCGGGGGAGATGTCGGCGGTGCGGATCAGGATCGGCGAGTCCAGCGTCTGCGCGCCGCCGGTGTCCCGCCCGATCAGCGCGAGCGCGCCCGCGTAGTAGCCGCGGCCGGCGCCGTCCCGCCCGCGCGGCTCGTACCGCTCGATCACCCGGCAGGCGTTCTGCACCGGCGAGCCGGTGACGGTCGCGGCGAACATCGTCTCGCGCAGCACGTCCCGCACGTCCTTGGTGGAGCGCCCGCGCAGCTCGTACTCGGTGTGCGCGAGGTGCGCCATCTCCTTCAGCCGCGGCCCGATGACCACACCGCCCAGGTCGCCGACCGTGCACATCATCTTCAGCTCCTCGTCGACGACCATGGTCAGCTCCTCCACCTCCTTCGGGTCGTGCAGGAACTCCAGCAGGCCCTCGGCGGACGGCCCCTGCGCGGGGTAGCGGTAGGTGCCGCTGATCGGGTTCATCACCACGGTGCCGCCGGCCATCCGCACGTGGACCTCCGGGGACGCGCCGACCAGCGTCCGCTCGGGCGTGTGCACTGTGTAGGTCCAGTACGCGCCCCGCTCGCCGCGCAGCAGCCGGGCGAACAGCGTGAGCGCGGCGGCCGGGCCGAAGTCCGGCACGAAGCCGTGGAAGGTGCGCCGGATCACGAAGTTGGCACCCTCGCCGCGGCCGATCTCGTCGTCGATCACCCGCCGCACGATTCCCGCGTACGCGTCGTCGTCCACGTCGAACGCGCCGTTCTCGACGCGTACGTCCCGCGCGCCCGGCAGCGCCTCCAGCACGGGCAGCACCTCGTCGAGCGGCAACTCGTATGCCTCCTGCGGGCGCAGCACGGCCAGCGGGGTGCCGTCGTCGTACACGTCGAAGCCGCGCTCGCGGATCTGCCGGTACGGCACCAGGGCCAGCGCGTCGGTGACCGGTGCGTCGGGGGTGCCCGAGGGGAGCGGGATGCCGGCGAGGGTGTCGACGTGCTCGACCGGGCCGAGCAGCACCTCCACCACGTCCTGCGGCCGGCCGGGCGTCCGGCGGTGCAGCAGGGCGAAGGCGGGGCAGCCGGGGGCGAGCAGGCGCTCCACGAGCCGGGCGGCGGTGAGGGGCGCGGGGCCGGAGGGCGGGGTCAGGGGCACGGCGGGTCTTCCTTCCATGACGGGTGGGAAGGGCGACCGGGCCGGGAAACACCGAAGGCCGCCCCTGGGGCGGCCTTTCGCGAAGTGGATCTGCGCGCGATGTCTAACGGGCCGCCGGAGAAGCGGTCCGCCAGCAGGTCTGCTGGGTGGTGCGGGAGATCATCGCGGTCACGTGCCCGACCCTACCGCACCCGGCGGCGGTGGTCCGTATCGCGCACATGGATGTCTCATCCACTGAGCGGCCGGATCCCGGGCCTCCGCGACCCCGTAGTGTGGGGCCCGTGAGCGTGAATGCCGATACCCACGCCGGGGCGCGTACCTGGCAGTCTCTTCCCGCGGCGCAGCAGCCCGAGTGGCCCGACCCCGAGGCACTGCGCGACGTCGTCGCGGAGCTCGCCTCGTATCCGCCGCTGGTGTTCGCCGGCGAGTGCGACCAGTTGCGCAACCACATGGCCGCGGTGGCCGAGGGCAAGGCGTTCCTCCTCCAGGGCGGCGACTGCGCCGAGGCGTTCGACGCCGTGGGCGCGGACCAGATCCGCAACAAGCTGAAGACGCTGCTGCAGATGGGAGCGGTGCTCACCTACGCCGCCTCGGTGCCGGTGGTCAAGGTCGGCCGGATCGCCGGGCAGTACAGCAAGCCGCGCTCCAAGCCGACCGAGACCCGCGACGGCGTCACCCTGCCGACCTACCGCGGCGACTCGGTCAACGGCTTCGAGTTCACCGCCGAGGCCCGCATCCCGGACCCGCAGCGGCTCAAGCGGATGTACCACGCCTCCGCCTCCACGCTGAACCTGGTGCGCGCCTTCACCACCGGCGGGTACGCCGACCTGCGCCAGGTGCACGCCTGGAACCAGGACTTCGTGAAGTCCTCGCCCTCCGGGCAGCGGTACGAAGCGCTGGCCCGCGAGATCGACAGCGCGCTGAACTTCATGGCCGCCTGCGGCACCGACCCGGCGGAGTTCCGCACGGTGGAGTTCTACGCCTCCCACGAGGCGCTGCTGCTGGACTACGAGACGGCGCTGACCCGGGTCGACTCGCGCACCGGCACGCTCTACGACGTGTCCGGGCACATGGTCTGGATCGGCGAGCGGACCCGGCAGCTCGACGGCGCGCACATCGAGTTCGCGTCGAAGATCGGCAACCCGCTCGGCGTGAAGCTGGGCCCGAACACCACCCCGGAGGAGGCGATGACCTATGTCGAGCGCCTCGACCCGGACCGCACGCCCGGGCGGCTGACCTTCATCGTGCGGATGGGTGCGGACCAGGTACGGGACAAGCTCCCGACGCTGGTGGAGAAGGTCACCGCGTCCGGCGCCCGGGTGGCGTGGGTGTGCGACCCGATGCACGGCAACACCTTCGAGGCCGCCTCGGGCCACAAGACCCGCCGCTTCGACGACGTCCTCGACGAGGTCAAGGGCTTCTTCGAGGTGCACCACGCCCTGGGCACCCACCCCGGCGGCATCCACGTCGAGCTGACCGGTGACGACGTGACCGAGTGCGTCGGCGGCGGCGACGAGATCTTCGTCGACGACCTGCACCAGCGGTACGAGACGGCATGCGACCCGCGGCTCAACCGCAGCCAGTCCCTCGACCTGGCGTTCCTGGTCGCCGAGATGTACCGGGGCCAGTAGGCCCGGGCACGCGGCGGGCCATGCCCGGCCACCCAGCTCACGCCCGGCCGCGCAGGACGGGCCGGGCACGCCGGAAGGGGCGCGGATCACACCGATCCGCGCCCCTTCCGGCTTTTCTTCCCCCGGGCGCACTGGGTAAGGTAAGGATTACCTCAGTACTTCTCCTCCCGGTACGTCCCTCAGTACCTCCTGGCCCTGGATCGGCGGTGACCGCGTGTACGTCTGCTCCTGCTTCGGCATCACCGAGCAGCAGGTGAAGCAGCACGCCGAGGATGGGCGCTGCACCCCGCGCCAGATCGCCTCCGCCTGCAAGGCGGGCACCGACTGCGGCTCCTGCGTGAAGCGCATCCAGGCCCTGCTCGGCCGCACCGACGGCTGCGCCACCCGCACCCGGCTCGAGCCGGCGGGGCTGGCGGCCCAGCCGCCCCGGACCGCGCCCCGGCAGGACCGGCCGCTGCCGCTGCGGGCCGCCTGAGCCCGGGGCCGGTCCCGGCCACGGCACTAGCTCTCCGGCTGCTCGATCTGCTGCGCGATGTACAGCGGCTCGCCCAGCTTCTCGATCAGCATGAGCTGCGTGTCGAGGTAGTCGATGTGGTGCTCCTCGTCCTTCAGGATGTCCTCGAACAGCCGCGCCGAGGTGACGTCGGACTTCGCGCGCATCAGCTCGATACCGCGCCGCAGCCGGTCGATCGCCTCGGCCTCGACCACCCGGTCCGCCTGGAACATCTCCGTCACGGTCTGCCCCACCCGGACGTGGAAGAGCCGCTGGTAGTTCGGCAGGCCGTCCAGCAGCAGGATGCGGTCGGTGATGATCTCCGCGTGCCGCATCTCGTCGAAGGACTCGGCGCGGGTGTTCTTCGCGAGCTTCGTCCACCCGAGGTTCTCCTGCATCTTCGCGTGCAGGAAGTACTGGTTGATCGCGGTCAACTCGGCGGTCAGCTGTTCGTTGAGGAACTCGATGACCTCGGGGTCGCCTTGCATGGCAACGCCGTCCTTCCCGTTCGGGCTCGGCAGTTCCCGGCATCCTCGCACCGCGCAGCGGCGCGATCCAGGAGGCGCACGCTGCACCGCCGCCCGCGGCAGCGAAGAACTTCCTGGTCAGCACGGGTTCCGGCGGCTCGCGGCGGAAGCACTCCGTCCGGTCTGTCACCATGGGGGGATGGGTCGGTACGAGCATCCGGAGGGGCAGCTCCCCCCGGGGCAGCGCCTCCAGCGGGGCTGGCCGGTCACGCATTACGGCCCCGTCCCGCGCTTTCGGCCCGACCGCTGGGACTTCCGCGTCTTCGGCGCCACCGCCCACGGCGAGCGCCCGGTCTGGAACCACGAGGAGTTCTCCGCGCTCCCGTACGCGACGGTGGTCGCCGACTTCCACTGCGTCACGAAGTTCTCGATGACCGGTATGGAGTGGGGCGGGGTCGCCACCGCCACCGTCGCCAAGCTCGCCCCGCCCGCGAGCGACGTGACCCACGTCATGGTCTGGGCCGAGTACGGCTTCAGCTCCAACCTGCGGATCGACGACTTCCTGGACGGCCTCAGCATCTTCGCCACCCACGAGAGCGGCCAGCCCCTCACCGCGGAGCACGGCTTCCCGGTCCGGCTCGTCGTCCCCAAGCGGTACGCCTGGAAGGGCCCGAAGTGGGTCCGCGGCATCGAGTACATGACGGCCGACCGCCGCGGCTTCTGGGAGGAGCGCGGCTACCACAACCTCGGCGACCCCTGGAGCGAGCAGCGCTTCTCCTTCCAGGAGGAACCCGGGGACGGGCCCGAGCTGTAGCCCGAGGAGCCGGGCAGGAGTTCCGTCCAGGCTTGCACCGGGGGCCAGTTGACAACCCGAATACCGGATCGTAGACACGGGGTTGTCAAAGACCTGGGAAGAACCTCGCGGGGGAAGGCAGCTGACACATGACCCACGCCCACACCGGTCCAGGAGACTGGATCAGGCGCTTCCATCCGGCTCCCGACGCCCCGGTCAGGCTGGTGTGCTTCCCGCACGCCGGGGGAGCGGCCACCTACTACTTCCCGGTGTCCAGGTCCCTGGCGCCCGGCATCGAGGTCCTGCCGATCCAGTACCCGGGCCGGCAGGACCGGCGCACCGAACCGTTCGTGGACGACATCCGCCGGCTCGCCGAGCTCATCACCGCCGAACTCCAGGACGACCTGGACAAGCCGCTGGCGCTGTTCGGCCACAGCATGGGGGCGACCCTCGCGTTCGAGGTCGCCCAACTGCTGCGGCGCCAACAGGTCACCCCGCTGGTGCTGTTCGCCTCCGGGCGCCGCGCGCCGTCCTGCCACCGGGACGAGCACGTCCACGAGGCCACCGACGAGGCCATCGTGAAGGAGCTGGAGCGGGTCGGCGGCACCTACGGCGACATCCTCACCGACCCGGAGATGCTCGGCATGTTCCTGCCCGCGATCCGCAACGACTACAAGGCCGCCGAGACCTACCGCTACGAGCAAGGCGAGCCGCTGGACTGCCCGATCGTCGTGCTGACCGGGGACGAGGACCCCTACGTGACCCGCGACGAGGCGGAGGGGTGGCATCGGCACACCACCGCCGAGTTCACCCTGCACACCCTGCGCGGCGGGCACTTCTTCCTCGCCGACCACGCCGCCGAGGTGATCCGGATCATCAGCGACACGACCGCGCCCGAGCAGCTCCCGGCCGGAACCCGCCCCTGACGGCACCGCGTGACACGGTGGCGGCCGCCCGGGGCCTCCCCGGTGCGGCCGCCTTCCGCGGTGCGCGGCCATCCCGATGCGTCCGCCTCGGAGTTGGTCGTCCCGCTCGGCAGATCCGTCCGGCTGTTAGCGTGCGCGGATGAGAGAACTGGGACCCGTCGTCTGGCCGCCCGCACCGATCACGACCGAGCGGCTCGTACTCCGCGCGCCCGAGGGCCGCGACCGTGCGGCGTTCGTCGAGCTGCTCGCGTCGCCGGAGGTGCACACCTACCTCGGCGGTCCCCGGCCGCGGGACGAACTCGAGCGCGAGATGCCCGAGGTGCCCGAGGACTGGCCGGGAAGCTTCGCCGTCGAGCTCGACGGGGCGATGATCGGCCAGATCCTGCTCAGGAGGGCACCGGAGAGCCATCGCCCGGCCGCTGCGGGAAAGCCCGATCTCGGCTACCTGTTCCTGCCGCCGGCCTGGGGATCCGGGTATGCCGCCGAGTCGTGCGCGGCGGCACTCGGCTGGCTCGACGCCGTCCTTCCCGGTGAGCCCGTCGTGCTCGCCACCCAGACCGCCAACCTCGGCTCGATGCGCCTCGCCGCGAAACTCGGGTTCACCGAGGTGGAGCGGTACCACGCCTGGGATGCCGAGCAGTGGCTCGGCCTGCGGCCCCCGGTCGCGGCGTCCGTCTGAGACGGAGCACGGAGCACGGAGCCGACCACGGGCCGCGCGATGACGTGGGGATCGCGGGTGCCGCGCGTCGCCCTACGGCTGCCCCGGTCGCAGGGACTGCAGCAACTTGACGTCGGCGGCGTGCCCTTCGGGTCCCCCCGGGGTCTCGATGACCAGGGGCACCCCGGCGGTCGCCGGATGAGCCAGGATCTCCCGGAAGGCGGTCTCCCCGATCCGTCCGGCACCTATGTTCTCGTGGCGGTCGAGGTGCGACGCGCAGCCCGCCTTCGAGTCGTTGGCGTGGATCAGCCGGAGCCGCCCCGGTCCCGCGGCGGCCTCGATCCGCGCGAACATCGACTCCACCCCGCCGGGCGCGGCGAGGTCGTGCCCGGCGGCGAAGGCATGGCAGGTGTCCAGGCACAGCCCGACCCGCGGATGCCGGTCCAGGACGTCCAGGTAGGGGCCCAGATCCTCGGCGACCGAGCACAGCGAGAATCCCTGCCCCGCGGTCGGCTCCAGCAGCAGGTACGGGTCGTCGTCGTGCGTCAACTCGTCCAGCAGCGGCCGCATCCGCTCCCGTACCTGCGCCAGTGCCGCCTCCCGGGTGCGGCCGCCGGTCGCGGAGCCGGTGTGCACCACCACCCCGAGCGCGCCGATCTCCCGGGCGCGGCGCAGCGAGTGCCGCAGCGACGCCACGGAGCGGTCGACGGTCTCCGGGGTGTGCGAGCCGAAGTTGATCAGGTACGGCGCGTGGACGTACGACGGCAGGCCGGTCGCGGCACAGCGGGTCCGGAACTCCTCGTCCTGCGCGGGGTCCCCCGGGCCGGTCGCCCAGCCGCGCGGGTTCGCCACGAAGACCTGGACCGCCTCGGCGCCCAGCCGTTCCGCGTAGCCGAGGCCCTTTGCGGCGAGGCCGCCGGCCACCGGGACGTGCGCGCCGACGGGGTTGCGGGCCCGGCCGGGCGGGATGATCTGCTCGGTCACCGGGTCAGCGCACCCACAAGGTGATGGTCGCGCCCTTGGGGGCCTGGCTGCCGGCGTCCGGGGACTGGCTGAACACGGTGCTGCCGAAGAAGATGTTGATCACCCGCACGTCGAAGCCGGCGTCCTTGAGGATCTGCTTCGCGTCGCCCTCGCTCTTGCCGGTCACGTCCGGCACCGGGAACTGCTGCTGGCCCTTGGAGACCGTGATGGTCACCGAGTCGCCCTTGGCCGCCTGGTTGCCGGCGTCCGGCGACTCCAGCGCGACCTTGTCCTTGTCCGCCGCGTCGGAGAAGACCTTGCCCGGTGCGAGCACCACCTTCAGCCCGGCCGCCTCCAGGTCCTGCTGGGCGTCGGTCACCGACTCGCCGATCACGTCCGGCACGTCGACCGGCGCGCCGCGCGAGACGGTGATCGCGATCGGGGTGCCCGGCGCCAGGTCGGTGCTGCCCTTCGGGTCGGTGGAGATCACCGCGCCGCGCGGCACGTCGTCGTCGAAGGACTGGGTGACCGTGCCCGGGGTCAGGCTCGCGGCCTTGATCTCCTTGCGGGCGGTGGCCAGATCGCGCCCGGCCACATCCGGCACCGTGACGTGTTGCGGGCCCTTGGACACCGTGATCGTCACCGTGCCGTTGCCCCGGATCCGCCGGCCGGGGGCCGGATCGGTCGAGATCACGCTGCCGCGCGGCACCGTCAGCGAGTAGTCCTGCTTCACCTTGCTGTCCAGGCCGGCCTTCGACAGGCGCTGCTCGGCCTTCGCCTGGGTCAGCGACAGCACGCCCGGGACGGAGGTGAACTGCCCGTCGTTGATGTACCAGACGCCCGCGCCGACCCCGAGCACGACCAGCAGCGCGACGAGCACGGCGAGCGGGCCGCGCCGGGAGCGGGGCCCGTCCCCGTGGGCCGGGGCGGGAGGAGGGTCGTCGGGCGGCGGGGTGGGCAGCAGCAGGCGGGCCGTGGGGTCGGTCGGCGGCCCGGCGGGCAGCGACACGACGCTGGTGGGGTCCTCCGAACCGGGCGGCGGCGCGGCGGGTACGGCCGCGGGCGCCGCGTCCGCCGGCCCGGCCGGGTACGCCGTCGCAGGCGCTGCCTGCGCTGCCTGCGCGGCCTGCTGCGACGCGCCGGCCGGCTGCCGGTCCAGGTCGTCGGGGGACAGAGCGGCCCGGAGCGTGCGGACCTCGGCGAGCAGTTCCACCGCGTCGTCCGGGCGGGCCTGTGCGTGCCGCGCCGCGGCCCGCGCCACCAGCGCGTCCAGCAGCGGGGGAACGGTCGGCGTGACCGCGGATGGCGCCGGCACGTCCTCGTTGACGTGCTGGTACATCACCTTCATCGGGGTGTCGCCGTCGTAGGGCTTGCGGCCGGTCAGCATCTCGTACAGCACCACGCCGCACGCGTACACGTCGGCACGCTGGTCGACGGTGCCGTGCCCGATCTGCTCCGGCGCGAGGTACGACACCGTGCCGAGCACCGCGCCCGTCGACGCGCTGGTCTGGGTGTTCATCACCCGGACCAGGCCGAAGTCGGCGACCTTCACCCGGCCGTCGTCGCCGATCAGCACGTTCTCCGGCTTCATGTCGCGGTGCACCAGGCCCGCGCGGTGGGCGGCCCCCAGCGCGGCCAGCACCGGCTCCAGGATGTCCAGCGCCGCGCGTGCCTGCAGCGCGCCCCGCTCCCGCAGCACGTCCCGCAGGGTGCAGCCGGCGACGTACTCCATCGCCAGGTAGACGTACGTGCCGTCGGTGCCCTGGTCGAAGACCCCCACCACGTTCGGGTGGGCCAGCTTCGCGACCGCCTTCGCCTCGCGGATGAAGCGCTCCACGAACACCGCGTCCCCGGCCAGCCTCGGGTGCATGACCTTCAGCGCGAGCACCCGGTCCAGCCGGGTGTCCACGGCGCGGTAGACCGTCGCCATCCCCCCGACGGCGATGCGCCCCTCGACCAGGTAGCGCCCGTCGAGCATCCGCCCGACGAGCGGGTCCTGCACGCTGGTGTCCACGACCACCGATTCTACGAGTCGCTTTGCGCCATCCGACGGAAGCCGCCGCTCCTGTGTCCCTCTCGTGCGAATTCGGGACGACTCCGTGACCGGGACGCGGGTGTCATCCCGGCCCCTGGGCGCCACCCGGGGTGACCAGGCCCGTCTCGTACGCGGCCACCACCGCCTGGGCGCGGTCCCGCAGCCGCAGCTTGGACAGCACCCGGGTGACGTGCGTCTTCACCGTGGCCTCGGACACGTGCAGATGTCCGGCGAGTTCCGCGTTGCTCAGGCCCTTCGCCAGCAGCCCCAGGACCTCCAGCTCGCGCGGCGTCAGGGCGGCCAGATCGCGGTGGACTGCCGCCGCCCCGGGCGCGGCCGCCGTCGCGAACCGCCCGACCAGCCGCCGGGTGATGGCCGGTGCGAGCAGGGCGTCGCCGGCCCGGACCAGCCGCACCGCCGCGACCAGGTACTCCGGGGTGACGTCCTTGAGCAGGAAGCCGCTGGCCCCGGCGGCGAGCGCCGCGTACACGTAGTGGTCCAGGTCGAAGGTGGTGAGGATGACCACGCGCGGCTCGTGCCCGCCGTCGCCGGACAGGATGCGGCGGGTGGCCTCCAGGCCGTCCGTGCCCGGCATCCGGATGTCCATCAGCACCAGGTCCGGCCGGGTGCGGCGGACCGCCTCCACCGCCTGCTCCCCGTCGGCGGCCTCGGCGGCGACGTCGATCCCGGCGGCGGTGAGGATCATCCGGAACCCGGTGCGCACCAGGCCCTGGTCGTCCGCGATCACCACCCGCAGCGGCGCGTTCATGCCTCCGCCACGGATCCGGTCACCGGGATGACCGCCCGGACCCGGTAGCCGCCGGTGAGCCGGCGCCCCGCGTCGAGCGTGCCGCCGTAGACCGCGAGACGTTCCCGAAGCCCCATCAGGCCGCGGCCGTTGCCGCCGCCGGCCGCCGCGGAGGGGCTGCCGCCGGTGTCGGCGACCTCGACGCGCACCTCGCCCGGCCGGTAGTCGACGTGGATGCTGACGTGCGCGCCCGCCGCGTGCTTGACGGTGTTGGTGAGGGCCTCCTGCGCCACCCGGTAGGCGGCCAGGTCGACGCCCGCGGGCAGCGGCACGGGGGAGCCGGTCACCGTCAGCTCGACCGGCACCCCGGTGCCGCGCACCCGGTCGGCGAGCGCGTCGACCTCGCCCAGACCCGGCTGCGGGGTGAGCGCGGTGGCCTCCGGGAACCGCGGATCGGAGGTCATCGCCAGCAGTCCCATCACGTGGCGCAGTTCGCCCAGCGCGGCGCGCCCCGCCGACTCCACGGCGAGCAACGCCTGCCTGGCCTGCTCGGGTTCGCTGCCGAGCACCGTCCGGGCCGCCCCGGCCTGCACCGTCATCATGCTGACATTGTGGGTGACCACGTCGTGCAACTCCCTGGCGATCCGAGCCCGTTCGAGATCCACCGCGAGCCGGGTCGCGGCCTCCTGCTCGGCCTCCATCGTCCGCATCCGCTGCCGCCAGGTGTGCACGGTGTTGGCGGCCAGCGCGATCGGCACCAGCAGCACGATCGGCACGAAACCCGGGGCGACCGCGGGCACGAGGTCGTCGTGGAAGACGCCGAAGACCACCGCACCCGCCAGCAGCGCCGCCGCGGCCGGACGCCGGGTCGGGCGGCCGGGCCCGCGGTCAGGCCCGTAGAGCGCGGCACTGTACGCGGCGATCAGGCACGAGACGAAGCTGAACAGGGTGGAGTTCACCGTGCCCTCGGGCAACCGCGGGTGACGGTCGGCCAGCTGGAAGGCGAGCGTGGCGGTCACCACCGCGCCGTACGCGGGCAGCGGCCACCGCCGCCGGAAGGCCAGCGGCAGCGCGCTCAGTGCGGCCAGGGCCAGCAGCCACCACGGCGCGGAGGTGACATACCGCAGCCCCGCCTCGGCGGCCTCCGGGAACCGCGGCACGTGCGGCGGCAGGGGCGGTGCCGGCGGCCGGGGCGGTCCTGCCGCCAACGCGCCGATCGCCGGGGACCGCAGGCCCACCTTCGTGACCCGCGTCGTGTCGCCGACCACCCGGTGCGAGGCGGCGTAGACCGTCGCCGCGGCCAGGAACACCGCCAGGGTGGCGTCGGCGGTCCACGCCCAGCGGGTCAGCCGCCGGCTCCCGCCGGGCCCGGCCGCGGCCGGCCAAGGCCACCGCCGCGCGGCACGGCTGATCCACACGGTGATCCGGTGTCCGCTCACGGCCTCAGTGTGCCCAACCCGCCCGCCCCGGTACATCCTTCGCCAGTGGCGGACCGGCCGGGCCGGTGTACGACTTCCGCGTACGCCCCAGGGATGAGGCGCCGGGAACTGCGACCACCGCGGTAGCGGGAATCGGAGCGGCGGGGGACGCGCCCGGGCGGCCCTGGTTCGTAGCGTCGGCGCACCAGTTCCCACCGCCGCCCGCCGGCCCCGGAAGGACCCCCGTGACCCCCTCGGCTCCCTCGATCACGACGCCGCTCATCGACATCCGCGAGGTACGCAAGGAGTACGACGACGGGCCGCCGGCGCTGGTGGACCTCTCGCTGACCGTGGCGGCCGGCGAGGCGCTCGCGGTGCTCGGGCCGTCGGGCAGCGGCAAGTCCACGCTGCTGAACCTGATCGCCGGGCTCGACCGCCCGACGGGCGGCACCGTCACCGTCGACGGGGTGCGCGTCGACCGGTTGGGCGAGACCGCGTCCGCACGCTACCGGCGCGAGCGGATCGGCATGGTCTTCCAGTTCTTCAACCTGCTGGACGACCTGACGGTCACCGACAACGTGCTGCTGCCCGCCCAACTCGTCGGCGCCGGGCGCCTGCAGGCCCGCGCCCGGGCCGCCGAACTGCTGGAGCACCTGGGCATCGCCCGGCACGCGCAGGCGTACCCGGGGCGGCTGTCCGGCGGCGAGCGCCAGCGCGTCGCCGTCGCACGGGCGCTGATGAACCGTCCGGCGCTGCTGCTGGCCGACGAGCCGACCGGCGCGCTGGACACCGCCTCCGGTGCGGAGGTCCGCGAGCTGATCAACGAGCTGAACGACGAGGGCCAGACGATCCTGCTGGTCACCCACGACCTCGCGCTGGCCGGGGCGTGCGCGACCCGCACCGTCGAACTCGTCGACGGCCGCATCGCCCGCGACACCCCCGGCACCCGCCGCACTCGCGGCGGTTCGGCGGTGGCGCGGTGAGCGCGCTGGGCAGGGTCGTCCGCGCCGGGGTGGCGCGGCGGCGGGTGCAGACCCTGGTGATGGTGCTCACCACGATGCTCTCGGTGACCGCGTCGATCGCGGCGGGCGGCCTCATCGTGGCCTCCACGGACCCCTTCGACCACGCCTTCGCGCGGCAGCACGGCGCACACCTGGCAGCGAGGTTCGACGGGCGCGAGGCGTCGCCGGGGCAGATCGCCGCCACCGCGCACGCCGCCAGTGTCACCGCCGCGGCCGGCCCGTTCGCGGTGGCCTCGGCGAGCCCGCGCTTCGAGGCGCCCGCGGGCCTGCCGGCCGGCACCGGCCCGGCGCTCGACATCGCCGGCCGGGCCGACGCGGGCGGCCCGGCCGACCGGCTGGAACTGGTCACGGGGCACTGGCTGACCGGCCCGGGCCAGATCGTGCTGGCGGCGGGAGACGGCGACGAGGCGGGTCCGGACGCCCTGATCGGCACCAGGCTCTCCTTTCCCGGGCTTCCCGGGACGCCGCGCCTGACCGTCGTCGGGGAGGCACGGTCGGTCGGCCGGACCGCCGACGCGTGGGTCGTCCCGGCGCAGATCGCCGCGCTCACCCCGGCCGGCGGCACTCCCTCCTACGAGATGCTCTACCGCTTCGCGCACGCCGGCAGCAGCGCGCAGATCTCCCGCGACCGGGCCGCCGTCGCCGCCGCCGTGCCCGCCGGGTCGATGAGCGGCGCGCAGTCCTACCTGACCGTCAGGGCGGAAGTGAACCGGCAGACGGCCACCTTCGTGCCCTTCATCCTCGCCTTCGGGGTGCTCGGGCTGGTGCTGTCGGTGCTGATCATCGGCATCGTGGTGAGCGGGGCGGTCACAGCGGGCACCCGGCGCATCGGCGTCCTCAAGGCCCTCGGGCTGACCCCGGCGCAGGTCGGCCGTGCCTACGTGGCCCAGGCGGTGGTCCCCGCCGCGGCCGGCGCGTTGCTCGGCGTCGCCCTCGGCAACCTCGTGTCGGTCCCGCTCCTGCACCAGGCGGACACGGCGTACGGCGCGGTGTCGCCCGTGGTCGCCTGGTGGATCGACCTTCTGGTGCCGGCCGGGATGCTGGTGCTGGTGGTGGCCAGCGCGCTGGCGCCCGCGCTCCGGGCCGCCGGGCTGCGGACGGTCCAGGCGCTCGCCGTCGGGCGCACCCCGCGGGCCGGACGCGGGAGGACGGCCGCGCGCGTGGCCGGCCGGCTGCCGGTGCCGCGGGCGGTCGGCCTCGGCCTGGCCGGCCCGTTCGCGCGCCCGGCCCGCTCGGCGACGACCTGGGCCGCGGTGGCGCTCGGCGCCGCCGGGGTGACGTTCGCGTTCGGCCTCGCGACGTCGCTGAACCGGGTCCAGGACGGCCTGAACCAGAACACCCCCGGCCAGGTCCAGGTGACCACCCTGCGCCGGCCCGACGGCGGCGCCCCGCCGAACCCGCCCGCCACGGCGGGCTCCTCGGCAACGGGCTCGGCCGCGCCCGGCTCCGGGACCGCGACGGCCGGGACCGCCACGGGCAACGGACACCCCGGTCAGGCGGACCCCGCCGCGGTCGGCCGGGCGATCGCCGCGCAGCCCGGCACCCGGGCGTACTTCGGCACCTCCTTCGACCAGGCGCACTTCGCCGGTGTCGCCGGAGCCGTCCAACTGGTCGCCTACCAGGGCGACTCGTCGTGGGGCACCTACCAGATGGTCGGCGGGCACTGGTTCACCGGACCCGGCCAGGCCGTCGTCGGCCACGGCTTCCTGACGGCGGCCGGGGCACGCGTCGGCGACACCGTGACCCTGGTCGGCGACGGGCGCAGCACGCGGGTACGCATCGTGGGCGAGGCGCTGATCACCGGCGACGACGGGAAGCGGGTGCTCACCGACGCCCGTACCCTCACCGCCGCCGGACTCCGGGCGTCCCCCGACACGTTCAGCGTCGAACTCGCCGACGGCACCGACCGGGCGACCTATCTCAAGACGCTGGACGCCGCGCTGGAACCGCTCGGGGCGCAGGCCGGCGCCACGGTCGGCGGGCTCAGCTCGACCGTGGTCGCCATCGACGCGATGGCGGGGTCGCTCACGCTGCTGCTGATCGTGGTCACCGGACTCGGCGTCCTCACCACGGTGGTGCTCGACACCCGGGAACGCGTCCACGACCTCGGCGTCCTCAAGGCGCTCGGCATGGCGCCGCGGCAGACCGCCGTCATGGTGGTCACCTCGGCGGGCTGGATCGGGGCGGTCGCCGGGCTGGTCGGGGTCCCGGCCGGCATGGCGCTGCACGCGCGCGTGCTGCCGGTCATGGCCGGTGCGGCCGGCACCCGCATCCCCCGGGCCGACCTCGCCGTCTACCACGCGCCGCAGATCGCCTGCCTGGCACTGGCGGGGCTGCTCGTCGCCACCGCCGGTGCGCTCCTGCCCGCGACGTGGGCCGCCAGGACGCGTACCGCGACCGCCCTCCGCACCGAGTAGCGGCCCGGGCCCGGGGGCGCCGCCGCGCTCAGAAGTGCGGCGCCTCCGGGTCGAGGGCGGCGGTGCCCTCGGCGGGGGAGGAGGCGAGGGCGTGGTGGCGGCGGGGGATCCGGCCGGCCCGGTGGGCGAGGCGGCCGGCGGCGACCGCGTGCCGCATCGCCGAGGCCATGAGCGCCGGGTGCTGGGCGCGGGTGACGGCGGAGGCGAGCATGACGGCGTCGCACCCGAGTTCCATCGCCAGGGCCGCGTCGGAGGCGGTGCCGGCTCCCGCGTCGAGCACGACGGGGACCCCGGCGCGCTCGACGATCAGCTGGAAGTTGTGCGGGTTGCGTATGCCGAGCCCGGACCCGATGGGCGACCCGAGCGGCATGATCGCCGCGCACCCGACGTCCTCCAGCTTGCGGGCGAGCACCGGGTCGTCGTTGGTGTACGGCAGGACGGTGAAGCCGTCGTCGACCAACGTCTCGGCGGCGTCGAGGAGTTCGACCGGGTCGGGCAGCAGCGTCCGCTCGTCCGCGATCACTTCGAGCTTCACCCAGTCGGTGCCGAGCGCCTCCCGGGCGAGCCGCGCGGTCAGCACGGCCTCGCCCGCGGTGAAGCAGCCCGCCGTGTTCGGCAGCACCCGGATGCCGTGCCTGGCCAGCACCGAGAGCACCGAGCCCTTCGTCGCCGGGTCCAGCCGCCGCATCGCGACCGTCGTCAACTCCGTCCCGGACGCGAGCAATGCCCGCTCCAGCACGTCGAGACTGGGCGCCCCACCGGTTCCCATGATCAGCCGCGACCCGAACGCGGCACCGCCGATCAGCAGCGGATCAGCCGCCACCGATCCTTCTTCGTGCGTTCCTCGCGGGCGCTGCGCCGGCTTCGGGGCGCTGTGCCGGACTGCGTCCGGTGGGTTGGGGGTGGTCATGGTCAGCCTCCCTGGACCGCGGTGAGGATCTCCACCCGATCGCCCTCGGAGAGCTCCGTCGCCGACCAGCGCGAGCGCGGGACGACGGTCTCGTTGAGGGCGGCGGCCACCCCGGAGGGCGCCGGGGTGAACCTCGCCACGAGGGCGCCGAGTTCGACCGGGGGTTCGAGGGCGCACCGCTCCCCGTTGACGTGCACGGTGATCGTCATACCGTCTGCTCCCGGCGTGCCGCCCCGGCGAACCGTCCGGCCGCGAACGGCCTGGCGTAGTCGGGCAGTTCCCCCGAGTCCAGCACGTGGCCGAGGACGTCGCCGGTGATCGGGGTGAGCAGGACGCCGTTGCGGTGGTGCCCGGTGGCCAGCAGCAGGCCCTCCAGCGGGGAGGGCCCCAGCAGCGGGGCGTTGTCGGGGGAGCCCGGGCGCAGCCCCGCCAGCGTCTCGGTGAGCGGGAGTTCGGTGATGCCGGGCACCAGCTCGTGGGCGTCCCGCAGGAGTTCGTACACCCCGCCCGCGGTCACCGCCGTGTCCCAGCCGAACTCCTCGCTGGTCGCGCCCAGCACCAGCTCGCCGTTCTCCCGCGGCACCAGGTAGACGTGGCTGCCGCGGACCACCGCCCGGACCGTACGGGACAGGAACGGCGCGCGCTCCGCCGGCACCCGCAGCCGCAGGATCTGCCCCTTCACCGGGCGTACGGGCGGCAGCGCGTCCTCCGGCAGCCCCGGCAGCCGGCCGCTCTCGCAGCCGGCGGCCAGGACCGTCCGGGCCGCCACCACCCGCGTGCCGTCGCCGAGTTCGGCGCCGGTCACCCGGTCGCCCGCACACGTGATCCGCGCGGCCTTCGCCCGTACGAAGTCCGCGCCCGCCGACCGGGCCGCCCGCAGCAGCGCCGCCGCCAGCCGGCGCGGGTCGACCTGGTGGTCGCCGTCGACCCGCAGGCCGCCGCGCACGCCGGGGGCGAGCAGGGGCTCCAGCCGGCGGCAGTCCCGCCCGCTCAGCCACTGCGCGTCCAGCCCGAGCGAGCTCTGGAAGGCGTGCAGGTCGCGCAGGTCCGCCCGGTCGTCCGCGTCCAGCGCCACCGCGAGGGTGCCGCACGGGCGGTAGCCGGAGTCGAGACCGGTGGCCGCGGTCAGCTCCTCGACGAAGTCGGGATACCGCGCGGCCGACGCCAGGTTCAGGTCGAGCAGGGTCTGCTCGCCGTACTGCAACTCCGTGACGGCGGCGAGCATCCCCGCGGCCACGTGGGCGGCCCCGCCGCCTGGGGACGGGTCGGCCACCACCGTGGCCAGACCGCGCTGGGCGGCGCGCCACGCCGTCACCAGCCCGATGATGCCCCCGCCCACGACGAGGACGTCCGCTGTTCGGGTACGCATGAGTCTCGGCTGCTCCCTTCGCCGGCATGACCCGGATCAGGTTCGTACGGTCGGCGGCCGACCAGCCACCCTCTCAGCCCGGTCCGCCCGGGCTCCCGCGAATTCGCTGCCGTTCACCATAGCGGGTGGGTTCCCCGGGCGGTCCCGCCCGCCCGGCCCGCGGTCCGCCCGCCGTCGTGCCCGTAGCCCGTGCCGCGGTCGGCACCCGCCGACGGCGGAGGCTAACGTGGGCGGGTGAGCGAGCGTCACGCAGTGATCGTAGGGGCCGGGATGGCCGGGGTGCAGACGGCCGTGGAGCTGCGCCAGCAGGGCTGGCGCGGCCGGATCACCCTGTTGGGAGACGAGCCGCATCCGCCCTACGACCGGCCTCCCCTGTCGAAGGCCGTGCTGCTCGGCGCCGAGGGCGGCACCCTGGCCGACGTCCGGTTCGACGTCGACTTCGGCGCGCTCGGGGTGGACCTGCGGCTGGGCGTCCACGCGCAGGCGCTCCGCGCCGAGCGGCACGAACTGATCACCGACGCGGGCGCGGTGCCGTACGACGCGCTGGTGCTGGCGACGGGCGCCTACGCGGTGGCGCTGCCCGGCACGGCGGGCCTGTCCGCGGTGCATCCGCTGCGCACGCTGGACGACGCCGCGGCCCTGCGCCCGGTGCTGGACCGGCGCGACCACGTGGTGGTGGTCGGCGCCGGCTGGATCGGTGCGGAGTTCGCGACGGCGGCCCGGCAGGCGGGCTGCGAGGTGACGGTCGTCGAGGCGGCCGAGCGCCCGCTCGCGGACGTGCTCCCCGCCTCGGTGACCGCGCACATGACCGGCTGGTACGAGGAGGCCGGCGTCACCCTGCGGACCGGTATCCCGGTGGCCGTGGTCGAGGCCGGCGGGGTGGTGCTCGCCGACGGCAGCAAGCTGGCGGCCGGCGCGGTGGTGGTCGGGATCGGCGCGCGGCCGGCCACGGGCTGGCTCGCCGGCTCCGGGGTGACCCTGGACCCCGAGGGAGCGGTCCGGGCCGACGACCGGCTGCGGACGACGGCGCCGGACGTCTACGCGGTCGGCGACTGCGCGTCCTTCCCCTCCGCCCGCTACAACCGGCGCCTGCTCATCCACCACTGGGACAACGCGGTCCAGGGCCCGCGGACCGCCGCCGCGAACCTCCTGGGCGGGGACACGGCCTACGACCCGGTGCCGTACTTCTGGTCCGAGCAGTTCGGGCGTTTCGTGCAGTACGCCGGGTTCCACCGGGACGACGACGAGATGGTGACCCGCGGCGACCCGGCCGGCGACTCGTGGTCGGTGCTGTGGCTGCGCCGCGGGGTGCTGGTCGCGCTCCTCGCGGTGGGGCGGCCGCGCGACATGGCCCAGGCCCGCAAGCTCATCGGCCGCGGCGCCGAGGCGGACCCCGCGCTCGCCGCCGACCCCGCGGTGCCGCTGAAGGCCGCCGCCCGGGAGTGAGCCGGTCATCCGTCGGGCCCGGTCGTCCGTCGCAGCCGGGCGCCCGAGGCTCCCTGAGGCACTCGGGCGGCGACGATCCCACCCCCATGACGGCGCAACCATTGCCGCGGTTGTCGGCAACAGGTGGCAGGCTTGTCCTGTGACTGCTTTCTCGTCGGTTGACGCACATATTGACGCTCTCGTCCCCTCCTGGCTGACCCTGCCCGAGGTCGCGGAGCTTCTCGGCCTCGAAGTGACCCGGATCCGGCCCCTGATCAAGGAATGGCAGCTCATCGCGGTCCGCCGCGGGGAGAACAAGGTCCTGATGGTCCCCAGCGACTTCATCGGGGACGGCAAGATCGTCAAGGGCCTGCCGGGCACGTTGACGCTGCTGAAGGACGACGGGTTCACGGACGCCGAGGCCCTGGAGTGGCTCTTCACGCCCGACCCGACCCTGCCGGGCACCCCCGCCAACGCGCTGCGCGAGAATCGCGGGACCGAGGTGAAGCGCCGCGCGCAGGCGCTCGCCGTGTAGCCCGCGCCCGCCGGGGGCCGCCGCCGGCGCGCGTACCCCTGGGTACGCGCGCGGGCGGCGCCCGCCCGGGGCGCACCGACCCCGGGAGCCCGCGATGCCCACGCCAGCCGCGCCCGCCCAGCCCGCCGCAGGACGCGCCGCCCGTCTCGCCGACGCGCGGCTCTACCTGTGCACCGACGCCCGCACCGCCCGCGGTGACCTCGCCGCCTTCGCGGACGCGGCACTGCGCGGCGGCGTGGACGTCATCCAGCTGCGCGACAAGGGCATCGAGGCCCGCCAGGAGCTGGCCGCGCTGGAGGTGCTCGCCGAGGCGTGCCGCCGGCACGGCCGGTTGCTTGCGGTCAACGACCGCGCCGACATCGCGCACGCGGCGGGCGCGGACGTGCTGCACCTGGGGCAGGACGACCTGCCGGTGCCGGCCGCGCGCGCCCTGCTCGGCGACGGCGTGCTGGCCGGCCGCTCCTGCCACGCCGAGGCCGAGGTGGACGCCGCCGCCGTCGCGCCCGGCACGGACTACTTCTGCACCGGCCCGGTGTGGCCGACCCCCACCAAGCCCGGCCGCCCCGCCCCCGGCCTCGACCTGGTCCGGTACGCGGCCGCTTTGTCGACGAAGCGCCCCTGGTTCGCGATCGGCGGGATCGACCGGACCAACGTCCACGAGGTGCGGGCCGCCGGAGCCCGCCGCATCGTGGTGGTCCGCGCCATCACCGAGGCCGCCGACCCCTACGAGGCCGCCGCCGCCCTGGCCCGGGCGATCCGGGACCCCACGCTCTGAGGCTCTGCCGGGAGCGCCGGGGGGAGCCCGCGGATTGGCCGCGGCCGCCCGCGAGAGCATCCTGGGAAGGGAGGAAGGGGGCTGACGCGGCACGGGCGAAGGCCGTCGCACGTTAGCCTGCATCCATGGCCCTGGGCACTTCATCCACGCGCACCGACCGCGCAGCCACCATTCGTGAGCTGCTCGCGTCCGGCAGGCGCTCCTACTCGTTCGAGTTCGCCGCGCCCCGAACCGAGAAGGGCGAGCGGACCCTGTGGAACGCGATCCGGCGGATCGAGGCCGTGCGGCCGACCTTCGTGTCGGTCACCTACGGTGCGGGCGGCTCGTCCCGTGACGGCACCGTGCGGGCCACCGACCGGATCGTCTCGGACACCACACTGACCGCGTGCGCCCACCTCACGGCCGTGAACCACTCGGTCGCCGAGCTGCGCAACATCATCGGCCAGTACGCCGACGCGGGCATCCGCAACATCCTCGCGGTGCGCGGCGACCCGCCCGGCGACCCGATGGGCGAGTGGGTGCCGCATCCGGAGGGGCTGACCTACGCCGCCGAACTGGTGCAGCTGGTCAAGGAGTCGGGCGACTTCTGCGTCGGGGTGGCGGCGTTCACCGAGATGCACCCGCGCTCCACCGACCCCGCCGAGGACACCCGGTACTTCCTCGACAAGTGCCGTGCCGGGGCCGACTTCGCGATCACCCAGATGTTCTTCGACGCGGACGCGTACCTGCGGCTGCGCGACCGGGTGGACCGGGCGGGCTGCACCGTGCCGATCATCCCCGAGGTGATGCCGGTGACCAACGTCCGCCAGATCGAGCGCTTCTCGCAGCTCGGCAACGCGCCCTTCCCGCCCGACCTGGCCGAACGCATCCTCGCGGTGCAGGACGACCCGGCGGCGGTGCGGGCGATCGGCATCGAGTTCACCACCGAGATGTGCCGGCGGCTGATGGACGAGGACATTCCCGGGCTCCACTTCATTACTCTTAATCACTCCACCGCGTCGCTGGAGATCTACGAGAACCTCGGGCTGCATCGGCGGACGGCGTGACCCCCTAGGGGAGGAAGCGGGCACATGGGCTACTCGGTGCTCTACATCGCGTTCGGCATGGTCGCGTTGTGGCTGCTGGGCGAAGTGCTGTTGCAGTACAAGGCCCGGCTGCGCTGGCGGGTGCTCGCCTTCGGGGGGTTCCTCGGCCTGGTCGGCGGGGTGGCCGGGCGCAGCGTGGCGCTCATCCTGCTGGGCGCGATCGCCTTCGGCACCGGGCAGACCTTCGTCACCCTCTCCTACAAGCGCGGCTTCTCCACGGGATGGGCGATCGGCGGGCGTCCCAGCACCAGCCGCCGCCGCAGGGCCCGGGGCGGGGCCCGCCCGGCGGAACCGGTGCTGGAGGTCGGCCCGATCGAGCCGGACAGCCCGCTGGACGCCGCCCAGCAGCCGCAGGAGGGCGAGGAGTTGGCGGGGGTCGGGGTCAACGCCACCGCCGTGCACCACTTCTCGGCCGGCGAGGGCGACCAGCAGGCCCAGGGCGCGTTCGGCGCCGAGCAGGCGGTCTACCAGCCGATGCCGATGCAGGACGACAGCGGCGAGTACCCGCTCTACGGCGGCCAGTCGACGTACACCCCCGACCCGTACACCAGCGGCGGGTACGAAGGGTACGGCGCGCAGGGCTACGAGAGCTGGACCGGCTACGAGCAGCAGCAGCCGGCCTGGGACCAGGGCCAGCAGCAGGGCGGCGGCTACCAGGAGCAGCCCGCGCCGGCCGCCGCGTCGTACGGGTACGACAACGGCGGCTACGACGCCTACGGCAACGGCACCACCGGCACCGGGTACGCCGGGCAGGGCAGCGGGGAGTGGCAGACCCCGTCGCCCTTCCCGCTGCAGCAGCCCGAGGGCGACACCTACGGCGGCTACGGCTACGACCAGCAGGGCTACGACCAGCAGCCGCCCTACATCCCGCAGCAGCAGCACCAGTCGGCGTACGAGCCGCAGCAGGAGCCGCAGCAGGAGTACGCCGACCCGTACGACCCGTACCGCTACTGACCGGCTACCGGCCGCCCAGCAGCGAGGGGAGCCGGGCCGCGGACATGCCCAGCCCCGCGGGGGTGTTCCACGGCCGGACCATTTGCGCGGGCAGATCCGCCAGGGTCTGCGCGTCCTGGCCGAACGGCGCCCGGGGGGCGTAGCGTTCGCTGGCCTCGTGCCAGGTGAGGATGCCGGCCATCCAGTCCCGCAGCTCGGCGACGTACCCCAGCAGCGCCTCGCGGGCCGCCTCGTCGAGGTCGAACTCCTCGAGCAGCGCCGGGATCCGGGTCCCGGTGATGTGCTGGAACTCCGCCAGCCGGGCGGCCAGCAGGTCGCCGACGACGTTCATCGCGTCCTGCGGGCCGCAGTCCAGGAAGTTCTGCACCACCAGCACCGCGTTGTGGATCTCGCCCTCGTACTCGATCTCCTTGCGGTAGGAGAACAGGTCGTTGAGCAGGCAGGCGACGTCCTGGGCGGCGACCTCCATGCCGTGCACCGGCCGGGACCGGCAGACCTCGTCCGGCAGCGCGTCGCCGCGGCCGATCCGGGACAGGCTCATCGTCAGGTCGGAGCCGAACGTCTTGCGGCGCATCTCGATGTAGTCCACCGGGTCGGGCACCCGGTTCTGCTTCTGGTTGGCCAGTTCCCACAGCCAGCTGTCGCACATCTCCTCGATCGCGGTGCGGAACCGGCGCCGCTCCGGCGGCTCCATCGGACCCGCGGTGCGCTGCCACAGGTCGGCCAGCGAGCGCTCCAGCACCGTCAGCGGCGGCGGCACCACCCCGGCGTCCAGCGGCATGAACAGCTTCAGGCGCTCGGTGGTGATCCGGGCCGCCACCATGTCGCCGCCCCGCCCGAAGACCACCGGGTAGTAGTCGTCCCCGTAGGTGCCCCAGGTCAGCCAGTCCGTGGTCAGGTCCAACGCGTCGGGGGAGGCGGCCGGGTGGATGCCCGCCGCGCACAGCGCGAAGTCGTAGCCGGCCAGTTGCCCGGCGTTCCACAGCCCGCCCGGCAGCGGGAAGCCCGGCTCGGGATCCAGCATGCCCATCCGGCCCGCCCAGTCCAGGACGTGCGCCCGCGAGGCGTCCAGGTGCGGGCTGAGCGTCGTCTCGAACGGGATCGACACCGGCGGCCGCTCCACCTCGCCGACCGGCCGGAACGGCGCGTGACCGAACGCCCGGGCCCGCTGCGGCAGCGTCGCGGCCAGCGAGGCGCCGATCTGTGCGGCCGACGTGCCGATCCCGCTCGGCCCGCCGAGCACGCCCACCGAACGGGCGGAGGCGTCGGCGCCGTTCATGTACCGACCGGAGCGCATGTGCCACTCGTGGCCGCCGGACTGCCAGTCCTGCAGACCCTTCACGTACGCCAGGACGTCCAGCCGCTGCGCCGGGTCCAGCCCGAACTCCTCGAAGAGCGGCTCCACCTCGGTGAACGCGGTGTGCTCGAACTGGTGGAGCCGCGAGGTCAGCAGGTCGTTCACGGCCTCGGCGGCCTCCTGCGGGTCCAGACCGAGGAACCGTTCCAGCACCAGCACCGCGTTGGACAGCTCGCCCTCCTCCTCGATCTCGCGCTGGTAGGAGAACAGGTCGTTGCGCAGGTGCACGCCGTCCGCGAAGCAGTCGCGCAGCACCCGCACGGGGCGGCTGGTCGCGATCACGTCGGGCACCTCGGCGCCCGCCGCGTGCTCGATCAGGTTCGCCGACCAGGGGGCGCCGCCCACCTTGCGGCGCATCTCGATGTACTCGATCGGGTTGGACACCCGCCCCGCGCTGATGTTGGACAGCTCCCACAAGGACTCCTCCAGCAGGTGCCGGGTGCTCTCGTGGAACCGCCGCCGGTAGCCCTCCGACGTCCCCGGCACCGTCCGCCGCCACAGGTCCGCCAGGCCCGCCTCCACCTGGTTCGACGGCTCCGGGACCTCCTCGGAGAGGTCCACCGGCATGAACGCCGGCAGCCGGTCCAGGTACGCCTTCGCGCCCGCCATGTCCGGGGTGCGCTTGTAGATGTCCAGGAAGTGGTCGTCGAAGAAGAACACCCACACGTACCAGTCCGTCACCAGGTCCAACTCCGGGCCCGACGCGTCCGGGTGGGTGTACGCGCACAGCAGCGCGTAGTCGTGCGCGTCGAGGTCCGCGGCGGTCCAGATGCCGGAGCCCTCGAGCATGGTCATCCCCCGGGCCCACTCCTTGGAGTGCGCCCGGGCCCGTTCGAGGTGCGGGTTCAGCCGAGCCGGGTACGGCACGTAGAAGGTGGGCAGTTCGAAGGGCTGCGGCATCTGCGGGAAGACCTTCCGTTCAACTGATCACCGGACAGCCCTTCACGCTAGGCCCGCTCCCGCGCACGCGTGAGGAGGTAACTCCCCATTCCCTCCGAAGGGTTGAATTCGCCCGTCAGGTGATTAAGGATCTTCCGCCCGGGGTCCGCGAGCGGGCCGGGAGCTCACCGGCTTCCGCCCGGGCCGCCCGCCACCAGGTCCGCCGTGATCGCCGCGGACATCCCCGCATGGGGGAGCCCACCGCCGGGATGGGCCCAGCCCCCGAGGACGTACAGACCCGCCAGCGGCGTCCGGTTCGGCGCGCGGAACAGCGCGCCGCCGACCCCGGCCAGGGAAGGGGGCGGCACGGAGCCCCCGGGCACCCCGGTCTCCCGCTCGACGTCCAGCGGGGTGCGGACCTCCCGCCACAACTCCCTCTCCCGCAGGCCCGGAACGGCCGACTCGGCCACCTCCAGCATCCGCTCGGCGACCCCCTCCGCGAAGCCCGCCACGGACCAGTCCACGCCGTGGCCGCCGGGCCGCACGCTGTGCCGGGGCACGGTCGCCGTGACGGTGACCGCCTCGTGCCCGTCGTCCGGCCGCACCGCGGGGTCGTCGGGCCGCAGCACGCTCACCGTGAGCGCGCCGGGCGCCGGCGCCTCCAGCCGGCCGTGCTCCCCGAACGCCCAGTCCAGGGCGCGCCGCCGGTCCGCCGCGTGCACGAACGTACGGTGCGCCACCCCGGCCGGCCGCGAGCCGCGCAGCGCCAGGTGCAGCGTGCACCGCCCGGGTTCGGTCGTGGGCCCGGCGAAGCGCGGGCCGCCGGTCTCCCGTGCCGCGGCCGCCTCGTCGTCCAGCGACGGCATCGGCACGGTCGAGGCCACCACGTCGGCGGCCGCGGTCCCGCCGTCGGCGAACCGCACGCCCGCGGCCCGACCGCCTTCCGCGACCACCCCGGCCACCTCCGCGCCGAACCGGAACTCCACCTTCCGTTCGAGGCAGCGCGCGTACACCGCGTCCGCCAGCGCCCGCATCCCGCCGCGCACGTACCAGACCCCGAACGACTGCTCCAGGTACGGCAGTACCGTCGCCGCGGCAGGCGCCCGGCGCGGGTCCAGGCCGTACGCCACCGCGTGGCTCTCCAGCAGCGCGGCCACCCGCGGGTCGCCGCCCAGCTCGCGGGCGGCGACGTCGCCGAGGCTGGGCGCGCGCCGCAGCAGCCCGCGGCGCCGCGCCGCCGGGTACGGGTCGGCGGACAGCGTGCCCGGGTCGCCGAGGGGCTCTTCGAGCAGCGGCCGGCGGGTGGCCTCCCACACCTCCCGGGCCCGCACCAGCACCTCGCTCCAGCGCTCGCCGGTGCCCGCGCCGAACGCGGCGTCCAGCGCGGCGATCACGCCCGAGCGGGAGGTGTTGGGCAAGGACACGGCGGTGCCGTCGGCGAAGAGGTGGCGGGCGGCCGGGTCGGTCTGGACCAGTTCGACCCGGTCCTCCAGGCTCTCCCGGCCGGTCTTCACGAACAGGTCGCGGTAGACGGCGGGGAGCACCAGCACGCCAGGGCCGGTGTCGAACGCGAAGCCGTCCCGGCGGAACCCGCCGACCGCGCCGCCGTAGGTCTCCCCGCGCTCGTACACCACGACGTCGTGTCCGCCCGTCGCGAGCCGCGCCGCCACCGCCATCGCGGCCATTCCGGCGCCCACCACCGCAATCCGTCCCATCCCCCGAGTATCCACTCCGTGGGTGGCGCCGACCCCCGGGGCTGCCCCGTCCTGCCGGTTCGGGGACCGCCTGCCGGTGGCCGGTTGCTCGCGCAGTTCCCCGCGCCCCTGGTTGGTGACCCTCTTTTCGCGAAAGGAGCCGCACTGACCAAGGGGCGCGGGGAACTGCGCGCCCCCAGAGCTCCGCCTGGGAGGTACCCCCACAGCCGACCACCGGCGGGTGGTTCCTCGACCGGCAGGACTGGGAGGTCTGCGGGGTAGGTAGGACTACCTAGGCGCGGGGATGAGTAGCCGTACGGATGGCGCCGGACCGCGGAAACGAAAGAGTGATCACCGCGGGAAGCGCACCCCCGGAACCGCCGGCACGGGGCGGCGGAACCGGATCGCGCGGAACGCAACGGGGGCGGGGCGACCCCGCGGATCACCGACCTACCGGTGAGCCGCGGCGCCGCCCAGCCGCCCCTGCAACAACCGCGACAGCGCCTCGTGCACCTCGTCGAGACTCCGCTCCGGCTGGAACGCCTGCCAGTCCAGCGCAGCGACCAGCACCATCCCGAAGAGCGCCGACGCGGTCAGCGGCACATCGATCTCGCCGCTGACCTCCCCCTCCGCCACCGCCTCCCCGAGCACCTTCTCGACCACCGCCACCGCCTCCTGCCGGACCGTCATGAGCGTGGCCTGCCAGGTGCGGTTGGTGCGCCACAGCTCGGCGACGTACAGCTGCGTGAACGACGGGTAGCGGACGATGAAGGCCAGCCCGGACCGGATCATCGCGTTCAGCGCGTCCACCCGGCTGCCGCCGCGCGCCGCCGTCTCGTCCGCGGCCCGCCGCAAGGACACCGTCAGCATGCCGACCCCGTGCCGCAGCAGCTCCTCGAACAGGTCGTTCTTGCTGGCGAAGTTGTAGTAGACGGTCCCCTTGGCGACGCCGGCGCGCTCGGCGATCTCGTCGACCGTGGTGGCGGAGAAACCCTGCTCGGCGATGAGGGTGACGGCGGCCTCGAACAGTTTCTGCCGGGTGGCCTGGCGTCGTGCGGTGGTCATGGCCCTGATTCTGCCCGCCCCGTGACGGCCGTGTTTCCACCCGATGACGTCCGCGCGCCCCGGGATACGCGCGTAGCGCCCGCAGTTCACGCAGGTCAGAGCCGATTGTCAGTGGTGGCGCCGATGATGGGAAGCCGATGAGGAAGCAACGGAGAAAGGAGGCTCGCCATGGCTGTACCCGCAATGCCGTCCGTGCCCGCAGGGCTTGCGATGCCCTCGGTGCCCGGGGGCCGTGGCGCCCCCGCAGCACCCGGCGCTCCTGCCGACGTCCACCCCGTGCTGCGCCGCGCGGCAGCGTCCCCCGCCGCGCTCGACCTGCTCACCCAGGCCCATCTCGGCCTCCAGGAGGCCGCTGCCCTCGAAGCCCCCCACGAGCGGTACGCGACGGCCCACCTGGCCGCGCTCCGCACCGCGGCGGCCGTGCTCGCCGTCCGCGGTCGCCCCGAGGAGAGCGCCCGCAAGCGCCGCCGGATCCGCAGCGCGTGGGAGGTGCTGCCCGAGGTCGCGCCCGAACTGGCCGAGTGGAGCGCCCTGTTCGCCGCCGGAGCCGAGCGCAGGGCCCGCGCGGACGCCGGCATACGCGGCGCCGCCGGCCCGCGCGAGGCCGACGACCTGGTGCGCGCCGCCGCCATGTTCCTGCGCCTGGTCGAACGCATGCTCCTGCTCCGGCCCGCACCCGGCGGCACCCTCTAGAGTTGAGGTGGCGCGGCCCACGCCGTCCGCCGCAGCAGCCAGCACCACCGCGAGGAGATCCGCCCGCCATGTCCCGTACCGGGCCCCGTCCAGGAGGGGTGGACCCGATCCGTCCCCGTGCCAGCCTTCGTACCGCCGTGGTGTGGGAGGTGCTCCAGGGCGCCCTGGAGCGGCGTGCCAAGAGCGCGGACCGGCCGGTGCTCGACGTCCTCGACATCGGCGGCGGCACCGGCAACTTCGCGGTGCCCGTGGCCCGGCTCGGCCACCGCGTCACCGTCGTCGACCCGAGCCCGGACGCCCTGTTCGCGCTGGAGCGCCGCGCCGCCGAGGCGGGCGTCACCGACCGGGTCACCGGCGTCCAGGGCGACGCCCACGGCCTGCCCGGCGTGATCCCGCCCGGCGGGTACGACATGGTGCTCTGCCACGGCGTGCTGGAGTACGTCGACGACCCCGCCGAAGGCGTGCGGAACGTCGTGGGAGCCCTGCGACCGACCGGTTCGCTCAGCCTGCTCGCCGCCGGGCGCGGCGGCGCGGTGCTGGCCCGCGCGCTCGCCGGCCACTTCGCCGAGGCCCAGCAGGCGCTCGTTGACCCGAACGGCCGATACGGCTCCGGCGACTCCCTGCCGCGCCGCTTCACCGCCGACGACCTGACCCGCCTGGTCACGGACGCGGGCCTGCGGACGGCATCCGTGCACGGTGTACGCGTTTTCGCCGACCTCGTGCCCGGGGTGCTGGTCGACACCGAGCCGGGCGCCGCGGAGGCGCTGCTGCGGCTGGAACTGGCCGCGGCGGAGGAACCGGGGTTCCACTCCGTCGCCACCCAGCTCCACGTCCTCGCCGAGCGCGACTGACCGGTCCCGCGCGGGCACCCTCCGGCGGGGTCGCCGAGGAGCGCCGCCCCACCCGCACGGCCGAGTCCGTCACAGGCCCGCCCGCGGGGCCATTCCTCACCGTATGCTGGCATGACGTGACGCTCGGCGGGGAAGAAGAGCCCCGTCGGATTGGCGCACTGGGGTGGGTTTCACGGAGGCGATTCCCGCCTATCCTGAAAGGGTCGGACCGGTCGCGGCCCCGCGCGACCGACGAGTAGGAGGTCTCCGTGCCGCTCTCGGAGCACGAGCAGCGCATGCTCGAGCAAATGGAGCGAGCGCTGTACGCCGAAGATCCCAAGTTCGCGTCGGCGCTTGAGGGAAACGGCGTGCGTGCGTTCACCCGTCGCCGTGTGTACCTCGCCGTGCTGGGCTTCCTGTGCGGGATCGGGCTGCTCATGGGCGGCATGATCGCGCGGCAGCCCTGGATCGGCGTCGTCGGGTTCCTGGTGATGCTCGCGTGTGCCGTGCTCGCGGTGACCGGCTGGCGCCGTGCCACCCGGCCTCCCGAGTCCGGTCCTCCCGGTCCGCCCGCGGTTCCCGGGCACATCGGCCGCCGCTTCGGGGCGAGGCGGCGCCAGCAGCGCCGCGGCAAGGTGATGGATCGGATCGAGGAGCGGTGGCAGCGGCGGCGTGATCAGCAGGGTCAGTAGGCTGCCGCCGGCAGGACCCGTACTTCCGTAGGAACGTACGAAGGGCGCGATTCCCGTAGTGGGGGTTGCGCCCTTTTTCGTGGGGTGGCCGCGTTTGCGTTTCTGGGGTGGGTCGGAGTCCGCGATGGAGCGATGGCGCGGGCGGGGTCCGCCGGCCCAGCCCCTGCGGTGGTGCCGGACCACCTGCCGGTGGTGGGTTGTGGGGGTACCTCCCAGGCGGAGCTCTGGGGGAGCAGTTCCTCCCCCGGCCTGGCGGCTGGGAGGTGCCCCCAGCGCCCCTGTGGGGTGCCGTCTCCCGTGAGGGTGCCCCGCGCGCCCCTGTGAGTTCTCGCGCGTGAGGGTGCCGTGTGCCGGTGTGGGGTGCCCTCTGGCGTGAGGGCACCCCACAGCGGTCAGGAGGGCTGGCGGGCTGTGCGCCTGCGCAGGGGGGCGGTGATGCGGCGGACGGTCTCGCGGAGCCGTGTGGTGAGACTGCTCCAGCGGGCGGAGAGGGCCCATCCGACGCGGGCCGCGGAGCGGGGCAGGAGGAGTGCCCGTACACGGCTGCGGCGGTTCACGCCGGCCCGCAGACCACGGTGGACCCGGTGCACCTCCTCCGCGAGCCCCGGTGTGGGCTGGGGGCGGGCGGCGTAGAGGGTCTGCTCCACCGCCGTCGCGAGCGCGGCGGCGGACTCGGCCGCCTCGCCCTCCAGGTGCCCGTCCCGTACCAGCCGGGCCATCGCGCGCCGCGGCGTCTCCGAGTCGTCGGGCGGGATGCCGTAGTCCCAGCCGGTGTCGAGCACCTCCCGCCATGCGGACAGGGCGAGCCCTTCGGTCCGGTCCCCTCCGCCGCCGAGCCTTCGTCTGCGGACGCGGGTGCGCCACAGCAGCGGCGTGGTCGGAGCGAGCAGCACCAGCAGCGCGGCCAGCGCGATCAGCGCGTTCCGGCCGCCGCCGAACCCGCCGCCGGAGCCGCCGCTCGCGGGCAGCGCGGCCTGCGAGCAGTCGCTGCCCGCCGCCGGGTCGCCCTGGGCGCAGCTCGACGAGGGCGTGGCGGTGGCGGTCGCGGTGGGCGCGGAGGTGTGCGGTGCGAGGTCCTGCTGGTTGCTCTTGCCGGAGGGGGCGGGCGCGATCGTGTAGTCGGGTGCGGTGCCGCGGTACGGCGTCGGCTCGAACCGGGTCCAGCCGATCCCCTCGAAGTACAGCTCCGGCCAGGCGTGCGCGTCCTTCAGGCCCACCGACATCACGCCGTCACCGTTGGGCGCGGGCGAGCCGGGGGTGAAGCCGATCGCGACCCTCGCGGGAATGTGCAGGGTGCGGGCCATCGCCGCCATGGTGAAGGCGAAGTGGACGCAGAAGCCCTCTTTCGTCTGGAGGAACCGGGCGATCGCGTCGACCCCGGTGCCCGCCTTGGCCTGCGTGTTGTACACGAACTGGCCGGAGGTGAAGTAGTTCTGGAGGTCGACCGCCTTCTGGTAGTCGCTGGTGGCGCCTTTGGTCTCGCGCAGCGCGGTCTGCTTGACGATCGCCGGCAGCGAGTCGGGCACCTGCTCGTACTGCTTCGCGATCCGGCCGGTGGCCGGGGGCGCGTCGGCGAGCTGGGCAGCGGTCGGGTCGATCTGCATGCTGGTGACGGTGTAGCGCTGGCCGGCCGCGGTCTGGCCGTGCTCGCCGACGATCATCCGGCCCTCGGGCTGGAACTTCCAGTCGCCGGAGGTCTGCAGGCTCGCCGCTGGGAACGGCACCGGCAGCAGGCCCTGCACGTAGCTGTCGTCGACCCGCACCTGCGTGGTGGCGGTCGTGTACTTCACCTCGGACGACATGCCCTGCGGCGTCGGCAGGGTGCTCGGCAGCGGCTCGGTCGGCAGGTCCGACGGCGACCACTCCTTGCCGTCGAACTTGTCCAGCGCCGCGATCCGCAGGTACATGCCGGTCGCCGGCTTGGCGTTGGTGGTGTAGGTCAACACCTCGCTGTTGCTGGGCTGGTTGAGGTTGTCCTGGAGCGCCGCGATCAGGTTGATCGTGCCGCCGCCGCGGCCGCCGATCCCGTTGCCGCCGCTGCCGGAGGTGTCCAGCAGGCCGCTGCCGAGGGACGGCAGCGCGGCCGGCGCGATGAGCGCGATGCCCAGGGCCATCACGCCGATCCGGCGGGCGCCGCGCACGGGCGCGGTGCCGGCCGGGCCGGCCTGGCCGCCGCCCCACGCGTTGCTCGGGGGCGCGCTGCTGAACACCCGGCCCCAGCGCGAGATCCGGTCCCGGCCCTCGGCGAGCAGCAGCAGGAGGTAGCCGCTCGCGGCCAGCAGGAAGTACAGCCAGCTCGCGCCGCCGTCGGCCAGGCCGGCGGCGACCGAGTAGAGCGCCAGCAGCGGCAGCCCGGCCGGGGCCGCGCTGTTGTAGGTGACCGCCATCGCGTCCACCGCGAGCGCGACGATCGCCATCCCGCCGACCAGCAGGATCCTGATGCCCGGGGTGACCGGCGCGGGGATCGCGAAGTTCGAGACGTCGGTGATGCCGTCCTGGACCACCTGGCCGAGTTGCTGGAGGGCCTGCGGGCCGGGCACGACCCCGCCGAGCGCCGGCTGGGAGGCGAACATCACCGTCAGCACGACCAGCGACATCACCGCCTGGACCAGCACCGTCAGCGGCCGGGCCAGCGGGATCCGCCGGCACGCCGCGCCCACCGCGGACTGGAAGCAGACCAGCAGCACCGCCTTGACGAACCAGCCGCTGTTGCTGGTCAGCGGCAGCAGGGCGGCGCCGGACAGCACCGACGCCACCACCGCGCAGATCGTGAGTCGTGCCCGTCCGCTCATCCCGCCGCCCCCGCTCCGCGCCGCGCCTGTCGCGCCTGCGCCTGCTGCGTCTCCTCGCGCGACCGGTAACGGTCCGCCTGCTGCCACAGTTCCGGCAGCGCGGCTCCCGGTTGCACCTCGACCACGTTCCACCCCGCCTCGCGCAGCAGCCGTACCGCGCGCTCGGTGCTGTCCGGTTCCTCGCCGTCGGCCCCCGGTCGTACCGCGGACAGCTCGGGGCCGGGCCGGGTGCCGATCTCGCGGGCCAGCCAGTCGTCGCTGTCCAGCACGAACGCCACCGCGCCGCCGGCCCGTTGCCGCATCCGCGCGATGGTGGCGGCCTGTTCCTGGTAGAGGTCCCCGAAGAAGCCCACCAGCAGGCCCTCGCTGGCCGACCGCAGCACGTCGTACGCCGCCGACAGCGACTCGCCGTCGGAGTGGTCGACCACGGCGAGGGTGTCCAGCAGCAGGCCGGCCATGTCACCGGAGTCGCCGCCGTAGCCGGAGGAGCCCTCGGGTCCCGGCACGCTGCTGCCGGTGTCGGTGAGCAGCCGCACCGCGAAGCCGCGCTCCAGCATGTGGGTGGAGACCGAGGCGGCGGCGGAGACCGCCCACTCGAAGGCCGAGTCGGGTCCCGCGCCGAAGTAGGCGTCCCTGCGGGTGTCGAGCAGCACGGTGCAGCGCGCCCGGTTCGGCTGCTCCTCGCGGCGCACCATCAGCTCGCCGTACTTGGCGGTCGACCGCCAGTGCACCCGGCGCAGGTCGTCGCCGTGCCGGTAGCCGCGCGGGATGACGTCGTCGTCGCCGGCCAGCGACAGCGCCCGGGTGCGGCTCTCGCCGTACCCGGTGGATTCGCCGGCCAGCCGCACCGGCGGCAGCGGCTCGACCCGGGGGACCACGGTGAGGGTGTCGAACGCGCTGAAGGACCGGGTGAGTTCGACCATGCCGAACGGATCGGTCAGCCGCAGTTGCAGCGGGCCCAGCGGGTAGCGGCCGCGCAGGTCGGAGCGGACCCGGTAGGACACCTCGCGGTGACCGCCGGGCTCCACCCGGTCCAGTACGAACCGCGGCCGCGGGCCGAGCACGTACGGCACCCGGTCCTGAAGCATCAGCAGCCCGGTGGGCAGCCGCGAGACGTTGTCGACCCGCAGGTGCACCCGGGCCTCGGACATCGCCGGCACCCGGGAGGGCGCGAGCCGCCGGCTGCCGGCCACCCGGTAGCGGGTGCGGTAGAGCACGGCCACGCACACCAGCGGCAGCACGGCCAGCAGCAGCCCGACCCGCAACAGGTCGGACTGGCCCAGGACGTAGGAGCAGGCGGCCGCGGCCACCCCGGCGGCCACGAAGGACCGGCCGCGGGTGGTCAGCCCGCCCAGCGCCCGGCGGAAACCGCTGGCCTGGTGCTCGGCGGGCCCGCCCGGCCCGGCCGGCGGCACCCCGGTGCCCGGCGGGGGAGGCGCGGGCGAAGCCGGTGAGCTCATCACAGGCTCCGCGGTACGTCCGGCATGGCCTGCGGGTGGCCGGCCGGCCGCTGCGGCCAGCCGGCCGCGCCGTTGCCGGCGGCCGGGTCGGGCACCGGCACGCGCTGCACGATCTCGGTCACCACCTGCTCGGGTGTCCGCCGGTTGAGCTGGGCCTGCGCGGTCGGCAGCAGCCGGTGCGCGAGGACCGCGGACGCCAGCGACTGCACGTCGTCCGGCAGGACGTACTCGCGGCCGTCCAGCGCCGCGGACGCGCGGGCCGCCCGCACCAGGTGCAGGGTGGCCCGCGGGGACGCGCCGAGCCGCAGGTCCGGGTGGTTGCGGGTGGCGCCGACCAGGGCGACCGCGTAGCGCCGGACCGGCTCGGCGACGTGCACCTGCCGGACGGCGTCGATCAGCTTGACGATGTCGTCGGCGTGCGCGACCGGCTGGAGGTCGTCCAGCGGGGAGACCCCGCCGTGCACGTCGAGCATCTTCAACTCGGCCTCGGGGCTCGGGTAGCCGATCGAGACCCGGGCGGTGAAGCGGTCCCGCTGCGCCTCGGGCAGCGGGTAGGTGCCCTCCATCTCCACCGGGTTCTGGGTGGCGATCACCATGAAGGGCCTGGGCAGTTCGTAGCTGGTGCCGTCGACGGTGACCTGGCGCTCCTCCATCGACTCCAGCAGCGCCGACTGGGTCTTCGGCGAGGCGCGGTTGATCTCGTCGCCCACCACGATCTGCGCGAAGATCGCCCCGGGCTTGAACTCGAAGTCCCGCTGCTGCTGATCGAAGACGCTCACCCCGGTGATGTCCGACGGCAGCAGGTCGGGCGTGAACTGGATGCGCCGCACGGAGCAGTCGATGGACCGCGCGAGCGCCTTGGACAGCATGGTCTTGCCCACGCCCGGCACGTCCTCGATCAGCAGATGGCCCTCGGCCAGCAGAACGGTCAGTGCGATGCGTACGACCTCGGGCTTGCCCTCGATCACGTTCTCCACGCTCCGGCGCACCCGCTCCGCGGTCGTGGTCAGATCGCTCAGGTCTGCTCGAGCGTCAAAGGTCGTCACCCGGTACTCCTCGGCCTGTTCCATTGGGGCCCCAGGGTCTCGGTCGTCCCTGGACCGCGGCCCTCCCCGATTGCGCAACGCCCGCCGCGGGCGGGTCGTGCCGCATGGTGCATTCTTCCCTTACGAGGAGGGCCACGTCACTCGCCTGCCGTTACTTGTTCGTGATTTCCCGCAGCAGACCGGTGTGCACGTCGAAGACGAAGCCGCGCACGTCGCCGGTGTGGGCCAGGAACGGGGAGGTCCGCACCCGGGCCATGGACTGCCGCACGTCCTGGTCGACGTCGGTGAACGCCTCGACCGCCCAGGTGGGCCGCTGGCCGACCTCGTGCTCCAGCTCGGTGCGGAACTCCTCGGTGATGGTCTGCATGCCGCAGTTGGTGTGGTGGATGAGTACGACGGAGCGTGTACCCAGGGCGCGCTGACTGATGGCAAGGGAACGGATGGTGTCGTCGGTGACCACCCCGCCCGCGTTGCGGATGGTGTGGCAGTCGCCCAACTCCAGGCCGAGCGCCTTGTGCAGGTCGATGCGGGCGTCCATGCAGGCGACGACCGCCACCTTCTGGACGGGCGCCGCTCCCATGCCGGGGTCGCTGAACTGCGCGGCATAGCGCTGGTTGGCCGCGACCAGGCGGTCGGTCACGGAGTCGGTGACATGGACGTCCCCGGTGGTCGGGGGATTCGTGGGGGCGCTGGCAGGTATCGACATGTCTCTGACGGTATCCGAGCTGCCGCGTTCGCGAACCCGTGCCCATGGCGTGCGGCGCCGTTCGCACCCGGGAGCGCACCCGGGTGTACGCAGGGGCGCACCCGGCGTACGGAGGGGCGCGCCCGGGCTCGGCAGCCGTTGACCGTGGTGCATGGTGGAGTAAAGTGGCGCGAAGTGGTGCCGTCTGCGGGAGGTGTGCGGTGTTCCTGGGATTCCTCGGGACCTACACCCCGCGGCTGGACGACAAGAACCGGCTGGTGCTGCCGTCCCGTTTCCGCGAGCAGCTCGCCGACGGCCTGGTGATCACCCGCGGGCAGGAGCGCTGCCTGTGCGTGTGGCCGGCTGACGGCTTCCGGGCCGCCACCGAGCAGCTCTCCGCCGCGCCCCTCACCTCCAAGGCCGCCCGTGACTACCTGCGGGTGCTCTTCGCCGGCGCGCACGACGAGGTCCCCGACAAGCAGGGCCGGGTCACCGTCCCGCACCCGCTGCGGGAGTACGCGGGCCTGGTCCGCGACTGCGCGGTGATCGGCGCGAACACCCGGGTGGAGATCTGGTCGGCCGAGGCGTGGGAGCGGTACCTGGCCGCCCAGGAAGACAGCTTTTCCGCCCTCTCACAGGAGGTTCCGCCCGGATTACTGTGAGCGCGGCCCCGCCCTGACGCGGTCCTGCGCCCCACTTCGTCCCACCCCGGTGCGGATGACGTGCGGCCCGGCCTCCTCCCGCTCCGCTGCCCCGCTGGCACCACTTCCCCGGTGCCAGAGGGGCGTTTCCCCCGAGCGGGCGGGGACCAGGTTCCATGTTCACCGAGCCGCTGCCCGCCGTAGCGTGTCCGTCGTGCTTGTCTGGCAGGCGACGCCGTCCGTCCCCGTCGGGCGGCCGACCGACCCGACCCGCCCGGACCCGCTCCGGCCCGACCCGTCCTGTCCTGTCACCACCTGTCCTGTGACGTCCCCTACCGTGCGATAAGGCCCCCATGAGCAACCCGTCCCCGTCCCCGCGGCACATTCCGGTGATGCTGCGGCGCTGCCTCGACCTGCTGGCCCCCGCGCTCGCGCTGCCCGGGGCCGTTGTGGTCGACGCCACGCTCGGGCTCGGCGGGCACAGCGAGGCGCTGCTGAGCACCTTCCCCTCCTGCCGGCTGATCGCGGTCGACCGCGACCCGGCCGCGCTGAAACTCGCGGGGGAGCGGCTGGCGCCGTTCGGGGAGCGCGCCACCCTGGTGCACGCGGTCTACGACGAGCTGCCCGAGGTGCTGGAGGGGCTGAAGGTGCCGCGGGTGCAGGGCGTGCTGTTCGACCTCGGCGTGTCCTCGATGCAACTCGACGAGGCCGAACGCGGCTTCGCCTACGCCCAGGACGCACCGCTGGACATGCGGATGGACCAGTCGACCGGGATCAGCGCCGCCGAGGTGCTGAACACCTATCCGCCGGGCGAACTGGTGCGCATCCTGCGGGCGTACGGCGAGGAGAAGTTCGCCCGCAAGATCGTCGACGCGGTGGTGCGCGAGCGGGAGCGGGAGCCGTTCACCGACAGCGCGCGGCTGGTCGACGTGATCCGGCAGGCGCTGCCGCAGGCGGCCAAGCGGACCGGCGGCAACCCGGCCAAGCGCACCTTCCAGGCGCTGCGGATCGAGGTCAACGGCGAGCTGTCGGTGCTGGAGCGGGCCATTCCGGCGGCGGTCGCCGCGCTCGCGGTGGGCGGCCGGATCGCGGTGCTTTCGTACCACTCCCTGGAGGACCGGCTGGTCAAGCAGGTCTTCGCGGCCGGCGCGGCGCACTCCGCGCCGCCGGGCCTGCCGGTGGTGCCCGAGCAGTACCAGCCCCGGTTGAAGCTGCTCACCCGCGGCGCGGAACTGCCGGGCGAGGACGAGATCGCCGAGAACCGCCGGGCCGCACCGGCCCGGCTGCGCGGCGCGGAACGCATCCGGGAGGACGTGCGATGAGTGGCGGCGCGGGACGCGACGGGCGGCGCAGCGCCCGCGGCACCGTACGGGACGCGGTGCGCGGCAGCGCGCTGGGCGCGCGGCTGGGCGCCGGACGGTCCGCAACCGCGGCCCGCACCCCGTTCGTCGTACTCATCGTGACACTGCTCGCCGGTGGTCTGATCTCCCTGCTGCTGCTCAACGCGGCGGTGAACCAGGACTCGTTCAAGCTGGACAAGCTGCAGGACCAGACCACCCACTACACCGACCAGCAGCAGCAGCTCCAGCAGGAGGTCGACGGCTACTCGGCGCCGGACTCGCTGGAGCGGCGGGCCCGCGAGCTGGGCATGGTGCCGGGCGGCAATCCCGCCTTCCTCGACTCCGACGGCAAGGTGCAGGGCTCGCCGTCGCCCGCGACCGCGCCGCCCGCGCCCCCGCCCGCACCGACCACCGCGCCGGCGACCCCGCTCGTGGGCACCACGGCGACGACCACGCCGACCGCCCCCGTGACGACCGTCCCTACCGCCCCGACCCTCCCGACCAGCACCCCTTCGACGTCGATCCCGACCCCCGGCAGGTGAGCGCGTGACCCCTCGCGATGACGCAGACGGCCCGCACGGCGACGGACCACGGCGGCCGCAGGCCCGCCGCACCGCCCGGCCCGCCGCGCCGCGACCGGGCGCCGATGCCGCGGGCCCCGACCAGCCGCAGCCTGGGCCGCGCGCCGCCCGCGTGCCCCGGCCCGGCCCGTCCGCCGGGTCGGGCTCGTCCGACGGGTCCGGCCGGTCCCGCGCCGCGGGTACCCCCCGCCCGCGCCGCTCCCGCCCGGTGAGCCGTACCCCCGCACCGCGCCCGTCGCGGCCGCGCGGCCCGCGGGCCGTACGCCTCGGCGCCGCCCGCCCCAGGCTGCGGCTGGTCGGGGTGGTGCTGACGCTGGTGATGGCGGTGTTCGTGGTGCGACTGCTGCAGGTGCAGGCCGTCGACGCGTCGGCGTACGCGGCGAAGGCGGCCGTCAACCGCTGGGTCACCCACGAGGTCACCGCCGACCGGGGCACCATCACCGACCGCTCCGGCGTGGACCTGGCGACCACCGTGGACGCCTTCGACATCACCGCCGACCCGTACCTGTTCACGCCCGCGCAGGCCAAGGTCAGGGACGCGCCGCAGCAGGCCGCGCAGCTGCTCGCGCCGATCGTCGGCGGCGACGCCACGAAGATCGCCCGGCAGCTCGCCACCCCCGGCTCCCGCTACCAGATCGTCGCCCAGCAGCAGTCGCCGCAGGCGTGGAACCAGATCCAGGACCTGAAGTCCACCCTCGCCGCCAAGGCCGCCGCGGGCCAGGGCGCCGACGTGCTCGCCGGGATCTTCGACGTGCCCCACTCCAAGCGGGTCTACCCGGCCGGCGACCTCGCCGCGGGCGTCATCGGCTTCGTCAACAGCGACGGGCAGGGCGCGGGCGGCCTGGAGTCCATGCTCGACAAGGAACTCGCGGGCCAGAACGGCAAGATCCGCTACGCCCAGTCCGACGGCCGCCAGGTGCCCACCGCGGGCAGCCAGGAGCAGCCCGCCGTGCCGGGCACCGACGTGCAGCTCACCCTCGACCGCGACATCCAGTGGGCCGCCCAGTCCGCGATCACCAAGCAGGTGCAGAAGTCCCAGGCGGACCGCGGCTACGTGGTCGTCCAGGACCCCCGCACCGGCCAGGTGCTCGCGATGGCCGACGCGCCCGGCTTCAACGCCAACGACCTGTCGCACGCCGACCCCGACGCGCTGGGCAACGCCGCGATGCAGGACGCGTACGAACCCGGCAGCGTCAGCAAGCTGATGTCCATGTCCGCGATCATCGACACCGGTTCCGCCACCCCCACCACCCGCATCACCGTGCCCGGCACCCTGCCGCGCGCCGACCGGATCTTCCACGACGACGTCGACCACGGCACCTGGTACCTCACCCTCAACGGGGTGCTGGCCAAGTCCAGCAACATCGGCACCATCGAGGCCAGCGGGCAGCTCGGCAAGACCCAGCAGCAGGCCAACCAGGTGCTCTACTCCTACCTGCGGAAGTTCGGCATCGGCCAGCCCACCGGCGTCGGGTTCCCCGGCGAGACCCCGGGCATCCTCGCCAAACCGCAGGACTGGAACGCCTCCCAGCAGTACACCATCCCCTTCGGCCAGGGCCTCTCGCTCAACGCCCTGCAGGCCACCTCGGTGTACTCCACGATCGCCAACGGCGGCGTGCGGGTCGAGCCCAGCCTGATCCGCGGCACCACCGGCCCCGACGGCCGCTTCGTGCCCGCCGCCGCACCCAAGAAGACCCGCGTGGTGAGCACGAAGACCGCCAGCACCGTGTCGCAGATGCTGGAGTCCGTGGTCGGCAGCGAGCAGGGCACCGGCATCAACGCCCGGATCGACGGCTACCGCGTCGCGGGCAAGACCGGTACGGCCAACCGGGTGGACCCGGCGACCGGCCGCTACAAGGGGTACACCTCGTCCTTCATGGGCTTCGCGCCGGCCGACAAACCCCGGGTGACGATCTCCTGCGTGATCCAGAACCCCACCAAGGGCAGCTACTTCGGCGGCGACATCTGCGGCCCGGTCTTCAAGCAGGTCATGCAGTTCGCACTCAAGTCCCTGGGCGTGGCGCCCTCCGGATCGCACGCGCCGCAGCTGCCGGTCACCTGGGACCCGTCCGACCCCGCCACCACGGACAAGAAAGTCGGGTGATCACCATCGGCGGCCACCCCAACCCGTCCGCCCGCCCCGTACCGGAGCGCACCACCCGGCACGGCGGCGACCGTTTTGGCCCGGACCCCGGATCGGCGGGTAACCTCGCCGCCGTGCCCACAGCTGATCAATCCACCCTCAGACAGCCGGGCGCGCCGCGCCCGGCGCACGTGCGCCCCACGCCGCTGGCCGACCTCGCCCGCCGCCTGAGCGCGCCCGGCCCGGCCCCGGCCGGCTCCTGGGACGGTGGCGCGCCCGCCGCCGACGACCCGCACGTCACCGGTATCACGCACGACTCCCGCGCGGTCCGCCCCGGCGACCTGTACGCCGCCCTGCCCGGCGCCCGCGCGCATGGCGCCGACTTCGCCGCGCAGGCCGCGGCGGCCGGTGCGGTGGCCGTGCTGACCGATCCCGACGGCGCCGAACGGGCCGCCGCCACCGGCCTGCCCGTGCTCACCGCGGCCGACCCGCGCGCCGAGATGGGCGAGCTCGCCGCCGCCGTCTACGGCCGGCCCGGCGAGGGCATGCTGCGGATCGGCATCACCGGCACCTCCGGCAAGACCACCACGTCGTACCTCGCCGAGGGCGGGCTGCGCGCCGGGCACGCGGCCGGCCGCACCGGACTGATCGGCACCGTCGAGACCCGGATCGGCGACGAGCGGATCAAGAGCGAGCGCACCACCCCCGAGGCCACCGACCTCCAGGCGCTGTTCGCGGTGATGCGCGAGCGCGGCGTGGACGCCGCGGTCATGGAGGTCTCCAGCCATGCCCTGATCCTCGGCCGGGTCGACGGCACCGTCTTCGACGTCGCGGTCTTCACCAACCTCAGCCCGGAGCACATGGAGTTCCACTCCGGCATGGAGGACTACTTCCAGGCCAAGGCGCGGCTGTTCACCCCGCGGCGCTCCCGGCTGGGCGTGGTCAACCTCGACGACGAGTACGGCCGCCGGCTCGTCGCGGAGGCCGGCGTGCCCCTGGTGACGTTCTCCGCGCAGGGCAGCCTCGACGCCGACTGGCGGGCCGAGGACGTCCAGGCCGGGCCGATGGACAGCCGCTTCACCGCGATCGGCCCCAAGGGCGAGCGGGTGCAGGCCGTGGCGCCGCTGCCCGGTCCGTTCAACGTCGCCAACACCCTTGCCGCGCTGGTCGCGTTGGCCGCCGCCGGCCTCGACCCGCAGACCGCCGCCGACGGCATCGCCGCCGTCCCCGGCGTCCCGGGCCGGCTGGAGCGGGTCGACGCCGGCCAGCCCTACCTGGCGGTCGTGGACTACGCCCACAAGACCGACGCCGTCGAGTCCGTGCTGCGCGCGCTGCGCACCACCACCGAGGGCCGTATCCACGTGGTGCTCGGCTGCGGGGGTGACCGGGACGCCACCAAGCGGGGGCCGATGGGCGCCGCCGCCGCCCGGCTCGCCGACACCGCCGTGCTCACGTCCGACAACCCCCGCTCGGAGGACCCGCTGCAGATCCTGACCGCCATGCTGGCCGGCGCCGCCGAGGTGCCGTCCGGGCAGCGCGGACACGTCATCGTCGAACCCGACCGGGCCGCCGCGGTGGCCGCCGCCGTCGCGCTCGCGCGGCCCGGCGACATCGTGCTGGTCGCCGGCAAGGGACATGAGCAGGGCCAGGACATCGACGGAGAGGTGCGCCCCTTCGACGACCGAGAGGTGCTGCGCGCCGCGATCGAGAAGGACCGACAAGAACTGTGATCCCCCTCACCCTCGCCGAGGTCGCACGTGCGGTCGGCGGGAGCACGCACGACATACCGGACAATGCGGTACGCATCACCGGGCCGGTGGTCCGGGACTCCCGCGAGGTGGTCCCCGGCGCCCTGTTCGTCGCCTTCGCCGGCGAGCGCTCGGACGGCCACGACTTCGCCGCCGGCGCGGTCGCGGACGGGGCGGTCGCGGTGCTCGCGGCCCGCCCGGTCGGCGTGCCCGCCATCGTGGTGGAGGACGTGCAGGCCGCGCTCGGCGCGCTCGCCCGGTACGTCATCGAGCAGTTGGGCGCGACCGTGGTGGCGCTCACCGGGTCGGCCGGCAAGACCAGCACCAAGGACCTGCTCGCGCAGCTCCTGCAGCGCCTGGCACCGACCGTGTGGACCCCCGGCTCCCTCAACAACGAGATCGGCCTCCCGCTGACCGCGCTCAGCGCCGACGAGGGGACCCGTCACCTCGTGCTGGAGATGGGTGCCCGGGGCATCGGCCACATCGCCTACCTCACCGGGCTCACCCCGCCGCGGATCGGGCTGGTGCTCAACGTGGGCAGCGCGCACATCGGCGAGTTCGGCGGGCGCGAGCAGATCGCGCAGGCCAAGGGCGAACTCGTGGAGTCGCTGCCGGCCGAGGCCGACGGCGGCATCGCCGTGCTCAACGCCGACGACCCGCTGGTGAGTGCCATGCGTACCCGAACCAAGGCGAAGGTGGTGACCTTCGGCGAAGCCCCCGAAGCGGACGTACGTGCCGAGAACGTGACGCTGAACAGCAGCGGGCAGGCCATCTTCACGCTGCGAACACCCTCCGGGTGCGCCGACGTGGCCTTGCGCCTGTACGGTGAGCATCACGTGTCGAACGCGCTCGCCGCGGCCGCCGTCGCCCGTGAACTCGGCATGCCTGTCGAGGAGATCGCCGCCGCGCTCTGCGCGGCGGACACGCTCTCGCACTGGCGGATGGAGGTCACCGAGCTGCCCGACGGCGTGACGGTCATCAACGACGCCTACAACGCGAACCCGGAATCCATGAGAGCAGCCCTGCGCACACTTGCCGCTATGGGCAGCTCCGCACAGGCCCGGGGGGGCCGTACGTGGGCGGTGCTCGGACTGATGGCCGAACTCGGCGAGCGGTCGCTCGCGGAGCACGACGCGGTGGGGCGGCTGGCCGTCCGGCTCAACGTCAGCAAGCTCGTGGCCGTCGGCGGAACCGAAGCCGGGTGGCTGCAAATGGGCGCCTACAACGAGGGTTCGTGGGGTGAGGAGTCGGTGCACGTGTCCGACGCGGAGGCGGCGATCGACCTGGTGCGCGCGGAAGCGCGGCCGGGTGACGTCGTGCTGGTGAAGGCATCGAGGTCGGTCGGGCTCGAGTCCGTGGCCCTCGCGCTGATCGAGGCCGGGGGCGGCTCCGGAGTGGCCCGCGAGGGTGCCACCCGATGAAGCAGATCCTCGTCTCCGGCGTCCTGGGACTGTTCCTGTCGCTGTTCGGCACACCGCTGCTGATCCGGCTGCTGGCCAGCAAGGGCTACGGGCAGATGATCCGGGACGACGGCCCGCAGGCTCACCACAGCAAGCGCGGCACCCCCACCATGGGCGGTATCGCCTTCATCCTGGCCACCCTGCTCGCGTACGCGATCACCAAGCTGGCCACCGGTGAGAAGCCCACCCTGTCCGGGGTGCTGGTGCTGTTCCTGACCGTCGGCATGGGCCTGGTGGGCTTCCTCGACGACTACATCAAGATCGTCAAGCAGCGCAGCCTCGGCCTGCGGGCCAAGGCGAAGATGGCCGGGCAGCTCATCGTCGGCATCGCCTTCGCGGTGCTGGCGATGAACTTCCACGACTCGCGCGGCCAGACCCCGGCGTCCACGAAGCTCTCCTTCACCACGGACTTCGGCTGGTCCATCGGCCCGGTGATCTTCGTGATCTGGGCGCTGTTCATGATCCTGGCGATGTCCAACGGCGTGAACCTCACCGACGGTCTCGACGGCCTGGCCACCGGCGCGTCCGTGATGGTCTTCGCCGCCTACACGGTCATCGGCGTGTGGCAGTACGGCCAGTGGTGCGGCGCCCCGGTCAGCGCCAACGGCGCCTGTTACGAGGTACGCGACCCGCTCGACCTGGCCGTGGTCGCCGCGGCGTTGATGGGGGCCTGCTTCGGCTTCCTGTGGTGGAACACCTCGCCGGCGAAGATCTTCATGGGTGACACCGGCTCGCTCGCCCTGGGCGGGGCGCTGGCCGGGCTGGCGATCTGCTCGCGCACCGAGCTGCTGCTCGCCATCCTCGGCGGCCTGTTCGTCCTGATCACCATGTCCGTCGTGATCCAGGTCGGCTCCTTCCGGCTCACCGGCAAGCGGGTCTTCCGGATGGCGCCGCTGCAGCACCACTTCGAACTCAAGGGGTGGAGCGAGGTCCTGGTGGTGGTCAGGTTCTGGATCGTCCAGGGCATGTGCATGGCCGTCGGACTCGGCGTGTTCTACGCGGCCTGGGTGGCGGCCTCGTGACGGGCGCCCGTCGGACCTTCGAGGACCCGGCCGAGTTCAAGGACGCGCACGTCACGGTCGCCGGGCTCGGCGTCTCCGGGGTGCCCGCCGCGAAGGCGCTGCACCAACTGGGCGCCCGGGTCACCGTGGTCAACGGTCCGGCGGGCGACCGGCAGCAGGCCGAGGCGGCCGAACTGGAGGCGCTCGGCATCGCCGTGCGCCTCGGCGACGCCGACACCCTCCCGGCCGGGACTGAACTGGTCGTCACCACGCCGGGCTGGAAGCCGTCCAGCCCCCTGTTCGCGGCCGCCGAAGCCGCGGACGTGCGGGTGTGGGGCGACGTCGAACTCGCCTGGCGGCTGCGCGGTCCCGGCGCGGCGCCCTGGCTCGCCATCACCGGCACCAACGGCAAGACCACCGCCACCCGCATGCTCGCCGCCATCCTCACCGCGGCGGGCCTGCGCACCGCGGCCGTCGGCAACATCGGCGTCTCGCTCTTCGACGTCGTCCTCGGCGACCCGGAGGGCCCCCGCCCTCCTTATGACGTGCTCGCCGTCGAGCTGTCCAGCTACCAGCTGCACTGGGCGCCCAGCGTCCGCCCGCACTCCGCGGTCGTGCTCAACCTCGCGCCCGACCACCTCGACTGGCACGGCTCGATGGCCGCGTACGCCGCGGACAAGGGCCGGATCTACCAGGGCAACCAGGTCGCCTGCGTGTACAACACCGCCGACCCGGAGACCGAGCGACTGGTCCGCGAGGCCGACGTCGAGGAGGGCTGCCGGGCCATCGGCTTCACCCTGGAGGCCCCCCGGCCCTCGGAGTTCGGCGTGGTCGACGGCATCCTCGTGGACCGTGCCTTCGTCGAGGACCGGCAGCACCAGGCGCAGGAGCTCGCGGAGGTCGCCGACGTCCGTCCGCCCGCTCCGCACAACGTCGCCAACGCGCTCGCCGCCGCCGCCCTCGCCCGCGCCTACGGTGTCGAACCGGCGGCCGTGCGCGAGGGACTGCGCGCCTTCCGGCCCGACGCCCACCGCATCGAGGAGGTGGCCGTCGTCGACGACGTCACGTACGTCGACGATTCCAAGGCCACCAACACCCATGCCGCGGAGGCGTCGCTGGTCGCCTACCCGTCGGTGGTCTGGCTGGCCGGGGGACTGGCCAAGGGCGCGGAGTTCGACGAGCTGGCCGCCAAGGCCGCCCCCAGGCTGCGCGCGGCGGTGCTGTTCGGCGCCGACCGGGCGGTGATCCGCGAAGCGCTCGCGCGACACGCCCCGCAAGTACCCGTGGTGGAGCTGGAACGGACCGACACTGGGGCGATGTCCGCCGCCGTCGGCACGGCCCGCGACCTCGCCCAGCCGGGTGACACGGTCCTGCTCGCCCCGGCCTGTGCGTCGATGGACATGTTCACCAACTACAACCAGCGCGGCGATATGTTCGCCGAGGCGGTACGGGCCCTGCCGGCCCGCACCGGGCAGGCCGGCGACCAGGGCGCCGACTAGCCGGCCCCCGCCCCCGACGGCGGGCCGCCGGCGCCGCGCACCGACGGAGGGGACGCATGCCGCCACACCGCTCCACCGCCTCGGGCGGCGAGGACCGCACCGGTGCCTCGCCGCCCGAGGCGCGTCCCGCGCGTCCATCCGCCCGCCGCGCCCCCGAGCCGTCCGCCCGCCGCGCCTCCGAGCCGCCCGCGCGCCGGGTGCCGGGTGCCGAGCGGGCCGCGGGCCGTCCCGCGGCGGCGCGCGGTGCCGGGGCCGGGGTGGGCGAGGGCCGGCAGGCCGCCGCACGCCGCATGGCCGCGCTGCGCCCGAGCACCCCGCAGGGCGCGTACGCACCGCCGGCCCGGCCGTCCGGCGACCGCTCGCGCGGCAGCGCGCGGCGCGGCGCGGCGCGGCTGCCCCAGCAGGTGCGGGAGGCATGGGACCGCCCGCTCACCGCGTACTACGTGATCGTCGGCGCCGGGCTGCTGATCACCGTGCTGGGCCTGGTGATGGTCTACTCCGCGTCGATGATCCAGGCGCTGCGCTACGGCCTGCCGTCGACGTACTACTTCCGCAAGCAGCTGATGGCCGTGGCGATCGGCTCGGTGCTGCTCTATGCCGCGGCGCGGATGCCGATCCGGCTGCACCGGGCGCTGGCCTACCCGCTGCTGCTCGGCGCGGTGTTCCTGATGTGCCTGGTCCAGGTGCCGGGGATAGGGCAGACGGTCAACGGCAACACCAACTGGATCTCGATCGGCGGCCCCTTCCAGCTCCAGCCGAGCGAGTTCGGCAAGCTGGCCCTGGTGCTGTGGGGCGCCGACCTGCTCGCCCGCAAGAACGAGAAGAAGCTGCTCGCCCAGTGGAAGCACCTGCTGGTCCCCCTGGTGCCCGTCGCCGTCCTGCTGCTCGGCCTGATCATGCTCGGCGGCGACATGGGCACCAGCATGGTGCTCACCGCCGTCCTGTTCGGCATGCTCTGGCTGGCCGGCGCACCCACCCGGCTGTTCACCGGCGTGCTGGCCGCGGCCGGCGCGCTGGCCGCCCTCTTCGTGCTGACCAGCCCCAACCGGATGGGCCGGCTGCACTGCATCGCCGCCACCTCGCCCGGCGCCAACGACCAGTGCTGGCAGGCCGTGCACGGCATCTACGCGCTCGCGTCCGGCGGCTGGTTCGGCACCGGCCTCGGCGCGAGTGTGGAGAAATGGGGCGAACTACCGGAGCCGCACACCGACTTCATCTTCGCCGTGACCGGGGAGGAACTGGGCCTGGCGGGGACGCTGTCGGTCCTGGCCCTCTTCGCGGCACTAGGCTACGCGGGTATCCGCGTGGCCGGTCGCACGGAGGACTCCTTCGTCAGGTTCGCAGCGGGTGGCGTGACCACCTGGATCACGGTCCAAGCCGTGATCAACGTCGGTGCGGTGCTCGGTCTGCTGCCGATCGCCGGTGTCCCGCTCCCGCTGTTCTCCTACGGAGGCTCGGCCCTCCTGCCGACGATGTACGCGGTCGGCCTGCTGATCTCCTTCGCCAGAAGCGAGCCGGCGGCGCGGGCGGCCCTGGCCACGCGGGAGCGCAACTCCCTGACCGGGGTGAGGAAACGGACGATGCGACGGCGCGCCGGAAGGCGGCCGTCCGGAGAGCGGTGAATTTCGGTGCATGTCGTACTCGCCGGTGGGGGGACCGCCGGCCACATCGAGCCGGCGCTCGCGCTCGCCGATGCCCTGCGCAGGCAGGATCCGACCGTGGGAATCACCGCACTCGGCACCGAGCGCGGCCTGGAGACCAGGCTCGTGCCCGAGCGGGGCTATGAACTCGCCCTCATCCCGGCGGTGCCGCTGCCGCGCCGGCCCACCCCCGAACTGATCACCGTCCCCGGGCGGCTGCGCGGCACCATCAAGGCCGCCGAGCAGATCCTGGAACGCACCAAGGCCGACTGCCTGGTCGGCTTCGGCGGCTACGTCGCCCTGCCCGGCTACCTCGCCGCGAAGCGCCTGGGCGTGCCGATCGTGGTCCACGAGGCCAACGCCCGGCCCGGTCTCGCCAACAAGATCGGCTCCCGCTACGCGCACACCGTCGCCGTCTCGACGCCCGACAGCAAGCTGCGCGACTCGCATTACATCGGCATCCCGCTGCGCCGCTCCATCGCCACCCTGGACCGGGCCGCCGCCCGCCCGGAGGCCCGGCACGGCTTCGGCCTGGACCAGAACCTGCCCACCTTGCTGGTCTCCGGCGGTTCCCAGGGCGCCCGGCGGCTCAACGAGGTGGTGGCCACGGTCGCCCCGCGGCTCCAGCAGTCCGGGGTGCAGATCCTGCACGCGGTCGGCCCGAAGAACGAACTGCCCCGGTCCGACAACATGCCCGGCATGCCGCCGTACCGGCCGGTGCCGTACCTGGACCGGATGGACCTCGCGTACGCCGCCGCGGACATGATGCTGTGCCGGGCCGGCGCGATGACCGTCGCCGAGCTCTCCGCGGTGGGGCTGCCGGCCGCGTACGTACCGCTGCCGATCGGCAACGGCGAGCAGCGGCTCAACGCGCAGCCGGTGGTCAAGGCGGGCGGCGGTCTGCTCGTCGACGACGCCGAGCTCACTCCGGACTGGGTACTCGGGAACGTCCTGCCGGTCCTCACCGATCCGCACCGGCTCTACGACATGTCGCGCGCCGCGGCGGAGTTCGGCCGCCGGGATGCGGATGAGTTGCTCATGCGGATGGTGTACGAGGCGGTGGCCGCGGCTCGACGGTAGGGGACCCGCCCGGCTGCCCCTGTCCGCCGGTTGAGGGAGCACCCGTCGGTGGCCTGCTGAGCGCGCAGTTCTCCGCCAGGCTGGGGGAGAACTGCGCGAGCAACCCAGCACCGGCGGGTGGTCCCTCGACCGGGCAGGACGGGGCACCCCGGAGGGTCCCCCTGCGGCGGGTTGCCGTATCCGCGGCGGAACGCGTTGCAGGATAGGGGTATTGCCCGCGCACTTCGGAGGCCGAGATGACCCGACTCGCATCGCCCGACGCGAGCGGCGTACGGGGCGGTGGCCCGCGCCGGCCGCCGACGGCGCCCTCGCCCCACGTGCTGCGCCGCCGCCGGACGTTCGTGCTCGGCGCGGTCGCGCTGGCCGTGCTGGCCGGCGGCGGCACCTGGGCGGTGTACGGCTCCTCGCTGCTGCGCGCCGAGCACGTGAAGGTGAGCGGCAATACCGGATTGACCGATGATCAGATCATCCGCGCGGCGAAGGTGCCGCTCGGCGGCGCCCTCGTCTCCGTGGACGAGGGCGCCGTGCGGGCACGGGTGTTGAAGGCGCTGCCGAGGGTCGACCAGGTGGACGTCGGCCGCTCCTGGCCGCACACCGTGAGCCTGCACATCACCGAGCGGGCCCCGTCGGCCGTGCTTGCCAGCGGCAGCCGCTTCACCGAAGTCGACCGCGACGGGGTCCGGTTCGCCACCGTGGACCGTGCCCCGCGCGGCGTCCCCGTGGTGCGGTTGACCGACCCGCAACCGGCGAGCGTCCGCCAGTTCGGGACAAAAGGGTTGCTGCGCGCCGCCATTGCCGTCTCCGCCGAATTCCCCCGCTCGTTGCGCGGACACGCCACCGCGATCCGGGTCCGCTCCTACGACGGCATCACCATCGAACTCTCGGGCGGGAAGGACGTGATGTGGGGGAGTGCGGCGAACGGCGCACGGAAGGCCCGCGTGCTCACGGCGCTGATGAAGGCGCAGCCGGACGCCACACACTACGACGTCAGCGCGCCCATCGCCCCTGCCGCGTCGGGGAGTTGACGTCCACGGGGTGAAGCGCCGCAAGGCGTCCGCACCCGGCTGCACGGAGCACGGCGTGATCACATAGGGTGAAAAGAAAAACGTGAGGTTCGGCGTGTTCGTTGAACCGCCACCGCTTGTCGACTTAATGTCTCGTCCCAAGGGAACACATGGGACTGGCGTACTGGTAACCCTAAACCTCAGGGTTAGGGTTCGGAACGGCACCGGCGAGCGTACCGACCGTCCCACACGATTCGTAACTCGAGGCGAGAGGCCTTCGACGTGGCAGCACCGCAGAACTATCTCGCAGTCATCAAGGTCGTCGGCATCGGCGGCGGTGGCGTCAACGCCATCAACCGGATGATCGAGGTCGGTCTCAAGGGCGTCGAGTTCATCGCGATCAACACCGATGCGCAGGCCCTGCTGATGAGCGACGCCGACGTCAAGCTGGACGTCGGCCGGGAGCTGACCCGGGGCCTCGGCGCCGGCGCCAACCCCGACGTCGGCCGCAAGGCCGCCGAGGACCACCGCGAGGAGATCGAAGAGGTGCTCAAGGGCGCCGACATGGTCTTCGTCACCGCGGGCGAGGGCGGTGGCACCGGCACCGGCGGCGCGCCCGTCGTCGCCAACATCGCCCGCTCGCTGGGCGCGCTCACCATCGGCGTGGTCACCCGCCCCTTCACCTTCGAGGGCCGGCGGCGTGCCAACCAGGCCGAGGACGGCATCGCCGGCCTGCGGGAGAACGTCGACACCCTCATCGTGATCCCCAACGACCGGCTGCTGTCGATCTCCGACCGCCAGGTCAGCGTGCTGGACGCCTTCCGGTCCGCGGACCAGGTGCTGCTGTCCGGCGTGCAGGGCATCACCGACCTGATCACCACCCCGGGTCTGATCAACCTCGACTTCGCCGATGTCAAGTCGGTGATGTCCGAGGCGGGTTCGGCGCTGATGGGCATCGGCTCGGCCCGCGGCGACGACCGCGCGGTGGCGGCCGCGGAGATGGCGATCTCCTCGCCGCTGCTGGAGGCGTCCATCGACGGCGCGCGCGGCGTGCTGCTGTCCATCTCCGGCGGCTCCGACCTCGGCCTGTTCGAGATCAACGAGGCGGCCCAACTGGTCAGCGAGGCCGCCCACCCCGAGGCGAACATCATCTTCGGCGCGGTCATCGACGACGCGCTGGGCGACGAGGTGCGGGTGACCGTCATCGCGGCCGGCTTCGACGGCGGGCAGCCGCCCACCAAGGGCAGCCGGGACAAGGTGATCAGCACCTCGTACACCTCGCGGGAGGACTCCTCCGCCCCGGCGTCCGGCTCCTCGGCGCCGACCGGCCCAGGCCCGGCCCGGATCGGCGGCGGCTCCGACGCCGGCCGGCTGACACCGTCCTTCGGCGGCCTCGGCAGCGTGCCGAGCGCGCCCGGCGAGCGCGACCCCGAGAGCGAGCCGGTCGCGGAGAACCCCGGCACCCAGGCCGGCCCGCTGGTGCCCCCGGCGCGTCCGTACCAGGACCCGGCCGTCGAGGAACTCGACGTTCCCGACTTCCTGAAGTGACCGCCCGGCGGTGATAGCACACAGCACGGCAGTGGGCGGCGCCCGCTTCGCCTTCACCGACAGGTGGGGCGGAGCGAGCGCCGTTCCGTACGACAGCCTGAACCTCGGCGGTGCGGTCGGCGACGACCCGGCCGCCGTCCTCGCCAACCGCGAGCGCGCGGCGCGGGCACTCGGCCGCGACGCCGGCCGCGTGGTGTGGATGAACCAGGTGCACGGCCGCGAGGTCGCGGTCGTCGACCGGCCCTGGGGCGAGCAACCGGTCCCCGCCGTCGACGCCGTCGTCACCACCCGCGCCGACCTGACCCTGGCGGTGCTCACCGCCGACTGCGTCCCGGTGCTGCTGGCCGACCCCGCGGCCGGCGTGGTCGCCGCGGCACATGCCGGCCGGCCCGGACTGGTGGCCGGGGTGGTGCCGGCCGCGGTCGCGGCGATGGTCGAGCAGGGCGCGCGGCCGGAGCGGATCCGTGCGCAGCTCGGACCGTCCGTGTGCGGTAAGTGCTATGAAGTGCCCGCCGCGCTCCGGGGTGACGTGGTCGCCACCGTTCCCGAGGCGTACGCCGAAACGAGCTGGGGTACGCCCGCGGTCGACGTGAGCGCCGGCGTGACCGCCCAACTCACGCGCTGCGGCGTACGGGTGATCGACGGACCGACCGTGTGCACGCTGGAGTCGTCCGACCACTTCTCGTACCGCCGGGACCGCACCACCGGCCGGCTCGCGGGCTACGTGTGGCTCGACGGCGGGCCGGACGCCGCCGGCCCGGAACGGAACGGGTGAGCGGCCGTGCCGACGAGAGCGGAGCAGATCGCCGCGAACCTGGCGGCGGTCCGGCAGCGGATCGCCCGCGCGTGCGAGGCGGCCGGCCGGGACCCGGCCGAGGTGACCCTGATCGTGGTGACCAAGACCTACCCGGCCGAGGACGTCCGGGTGCTGGCCGGGCTCGGCGTGCGGGAGGTGGCGGAGAACCGCGACCAGGACGCCGCGCCCAAGGCCGAGGCCTGCGCGGACCTCCCGCTGAGCTGGCACTTCGTCGGCCAGTTGCAGACCAACAAGGCGCGCTCCGTGGTCCGTTACGCTGATCATGTGCACTCGGTCGACCGGCTCCGGCTGGTCACCGCGCTGTCCACCGCGGCCACCGCCGCGGGCAAGCGGCTCGGCTGCCTGGTGCAGGTGGCCCTCGACGCCGGCTCCGGCGAACGGGGCGAGCGCGGCGGGGTGGCGCCCGACGCGGTCGGGCCGCTCGCCGACGCGATCGCCGCGGCCGACGGGCTCCGGCTCGACGGTGTGATGACGGTCGCACCACTGGCCGGGGCGTACGCGGGCCAACCCCGCGCGGCCTTCGACCGGTTGACGGAAATCTCATCCCGCCTGCGCGAGACGCATCCGGCTGCGAACATGGTCTCGGCGGGGATGAGCCAGGACCTCGACGAAGCGGTGGCTGCCGGAGCGACACATGTACGCGTCGGTACGGCGGTACTCGGAGTCCGTCCCGGGCTCCGGTAACGTCACCAAACAAGTCGGACCACAGCATAAATATGGTGTGGCGGCCGCCCGGAGCGGCCGCCGCGGACCGAACCCCGCTGAGAGGACGCAGAGCATGGCCGGCGCGATGCGCAAGATGGCGGTCTACCTCGGTCTCGTGGAGGACGACGGATACGACGGGCCGGGATTCGACCCCGACGACGAGTTCGAGCCGGAGATGGCCACGCCGCCCAGCGGCCGCGCCGAACCGGAACCCGAGCGTGCCGCCCCCCGTCGACCGCTCAACCCGCACGTGCCGCCGAGCCCGCAGCCGCAGGACGAACCCCCGCGGCTCGTACATGCCCCGGCACCGCGCGAACCGCGGATCGCCCCAGTGGCATCCATCACACCCGAACGCCAGAACCTGGAGAAGAACGCACCGGTGATCATGCCCAAGGTCGTCTCAGAGCGGGAACCGTACCGGATCACCACGCTGCACCCCCGGACCTACAACGAAGCCCGTACCATCGGGGAACACTTCCGCGAAGGCACCCCGGTGATCATGAACTTGACGGAGATGGACGACACCGACGCGAAGCGACTTGTCGACTTTGCCGCCGGTCTGGTCTTCGGCCTGCACGGGAGCATCGAGCGGGTGACCCAGAAGGTCTTTCTCCTCTCGCCTGCTAACGTCGATGTCACGGCGGAGGACAAGGCTCGCATCGCCGAGGGCGGGTTCTTCAACCAGAGCTAGCCTGAACCTGGTCTGACCAGGCAGAACGCAACCGCACGACATGTAGGACCCGGCCGGCAGGCCGATGAAGAGCAGGGGAGAGGGAAGCGCGATGAGTGTCGCACTCCAGGTGCTGTACATCGCGTTGTACTGCTTCCTGTTCGTGCTCTTCTTCCGATTGGTGATGGACTACGTCTTCCAGTTCGCCCGTTCGTGGCACCCTGGGAAGGCGATGGTGGTCGTGCTGGAAGGCACCTACACTGTCACCGATCCGCCACTCAAGCTTCTGCGGCGTTTCATCCCGCCGCTACGTCTCGGGGGCGTGGCGCTCGACCTGTCCTTCTTCGTATTGATGATCATCGTGTACATCTTGATCTCCGTCGTAGGGGGTTTGATGTGAACGGTGCGGGCTCCCGATATGTCGACGATCACGTTGAGGTGAAGAGATGCCGCTGACTCCCGAGGACGTTCGGAACAAGCAGTTCACGACCGTCCGCCTCCGAGAGGGCTATGACGAGGACGAGGTCGACGCCTTCCTCGACGAGGTGGAGTCGGAACTGACCCGACTGCTCCGCGAGAACGAGGACCTGCGCGCCAAGCTGGCCGCGGCGACTCGTGCTGCCGCTGCGAACCAGCAGCAGCAGAACATGCGCAAGCCGGAGCAGCAGGACCGACCGGTCCCCGCCGCCATATCCGGACCCCAGCCGGTGCAGCAGCAGATGCCGCAGCAGCAGATGGGCCCGCCCCAACTGCCCGGCGGCGCACCGCAGCTGCCGGCTGGTCCGAGCGGACAGCAGCAGCACGGCCCTGGCCAGATGGGTCAGATGGGCCAGCACCCCATGCAGCAGCAGGGCCCGGGCCAGATGGGTCAGATGGGTCACCCGATGCAGCAGCAGGGGCACCCCATGCAGCAGCAGGGCGGCCCCGGCCCCGGCGGTATGCAGGGTCCCGGCGGCATGCAGGGCCCCGGCCCGATGCAGCCGATGGGCCAGCACCCGATGCAGCAGCAGGGCCCCGGTGGCGACAGCGCCGCCCGCGTCCTCTCGCTCGCACAGCAGACCGCGGACCAGGCGATCGCCGAGGCGCGGTCCGAGGCCAACAAGATCGTCGGTGAGGCGCGCAGCCGCGCCGAGGGTCTGGAGCGGGACGCCCGCGCCAAGGCGGACGCGCTGGAGCGGGACGCCCAGGAGAAGCACCGCGTCGCGATGGGCTCCCTGGAGTCCGCCCGCGCCACGCTCGAGCGCAAGGTCGAGGACCTGCGCGGCTTCGAGCGGGAGTACCGCACCCGGCTGAAGTCCTACCTGGAGTCGCAGCTGCGCCAGTTGGAGAACCAGGCCGACGATTCGCTGGCTCCGCCGCGGACGACGCCGGCCGCACCGTCCCTGCCGTCCGCGCCTTCCATGGGCGGGACGATGGGCGGGACGATGGGTGGCGGCGGCACCATGGGCGGGATGGCTCCCGCGGGTGCCGGCGCGATGGGGCACAACGGTTCGGGTGGTCCGTCCTACGGTGCGGGTGCGGGCCAGAACGGCTCGATGGGCGGGCACACGCCCGGTCCGACGTATGGCGGCCAGCAGCAGATGTCGCCCGCGATGACGCAGCCGATGGCGCCGGTACGCCCGCAGGGTGGTCCTTCGCCGTTGCAGCAGGCGCCCACGCCGATGCGAGGGTTTCTGATTGACGAGGATGACAACTGACTGCGTCGCTTGAGCGGTAACCGAGGTCCGGGCCCCCGGGGAAACTTTTCCCCAGCGGGGCCCGGACCTTTTCCCGCCCCTCCCCGGGGGGTGCCCTCGCGGGCGGCGTTCCCTTCCCCGGGGCGGGTTGCCCTTGCGGGCACGCGGTGCCTCTCCCCGGGGGCGGGGGTGCCCTTGCGGCTGAGGGTGTCCCTTCCCCGGGGCCGGGTTGCCCTGCGGACGGACGGTGCTTTGCAGGGGCGCGGGGAACTGCGCGAGCAACCGGCCACCGGCCGGTGGTCCGGGGACTTCGCCGTGGGGGCTGGGCGTGCGGGTCCCCGGCTGCGCCGTGCTGGCTGAGCGCGCAGTTCCTCGCGCCCCTGGAGGGTGCGGTTCTGCCGCGAGGGTGCCCCACTGCCCGTGCCGGGGGCCCTTGGGGGCAGAGGGTGCCAATCAGGGGCGCGGGGAACCGCCGGTGGTCCGGGGACTTCGCCGTGGGGGCTGGGCGTGCGGGTCCCCGGCTGCGCCGTGCTGGCTGAGCGCGCAGTTCCTCGCGCCCCTGGAGGGTGCGGTTCTGCCGCGAGGGTGCCCCACTGCCCGTGCCGGGGGCCCTTGGGGGCAGAGGGTGCCAATCAGGGGCGCGGGGAACTGCGCGACAAGCCATGTCTGGCCGGTGGTCCGGGGACATCGCCGCAGGGGGCTGGGCGGGCGGGACCGCGGGAGGAAGCCCACCCGGTGAGGGTGGGCCTCCTTACGGGCGGTGCGGGTCAGGACTTGCGGAGGTGGAAGGTGAGGGAGAGAGCCTCGTCCGTGACGGCGGGGCCGAACTCGGGGGCGGGGGCACCCTGGAGGAACTCCGTGGCGAGGACCTCCTCGGAGATGAGCCCCGAGTGAGCGCCGAGCGCAGCGACCACCTCGGCGTCGGAGGACTCCCACCGCACGAGGATCCGATCGGCCACGTCCAGCCCGGACTGCTTCCGCGCCTCCTGGACCAGACGAATCACGTCACGGGCCAGCCCGGCCAACCGCAACTCCGGAGTGATCTCCAGGTCGAGCGCGACCGTTGCCCCGGAATCGGAGGCCACGGACCAGCCCTCACGGGGCGTCTCCGTGATGATGACCTCCTCCGGGGAGAGACTGACCGCTTCCCCGTCGACGTCGACCCGCGCGGTGCCGTGCTCGCGCAACTCCGCCGACAGAGCACTCGCGTCGGCCGCGGCGACGGACGCCGCGACCGCCTGGACCCCCTTGCCGAACCGCCGCCCGAGCGCCCGGAAGTTGGCCTTCGCGGTGGTGTCCACCAGTGACCCGCCCACCTCGGAGAGCGACGCGAGCGAGGAGACGTTCAGCTCCTCCGCGATCTGGTCGCGCAGTTCGGGCGACAGCTCGGCGAACCCACCCGCGGCGACCAGCGCCCGGGACAGCGGCTGGCGGGTCTTGACCCCGGACTCCGCGCGGGTGGCGCGGCCGAGTTCGACCAGCCGGCGCACCAGCCGTACCTGCTCCGACAGCGCCGGGTCGATCAACGCGGCGTCGGCCACCGGCCACGTGGCGAGGTGCACCGAGTCGGGGGCGTCGGACACCACCGGGACGACGAGGTCCTGCCAGACCCGCTCGGTGATGAACGGGACCAGCGGCGCCATCAGCCGGGTGAAGGTCTCCAGCACGTCGTGCAGCGTGCGCAGCGCCGCCGCGTCGCCCTGCCAGAACCGCCGCCGGGACCGGCGCACGTACCAGTTGGACAGGTCGTCGACGAACGCGGACAGCAGCTTCCCGGCCCGCTGGGTGTCGAAGTCCTCCAGCGCGGCCGTGGTGTCGCGGACCAGCGCGTGGAGTTCGCCGACCAGCCAGCGGTCCAGCAGCGGGCGGTCCTGGACGGCGGGGTCGGCCGCGGACGGCGCCCAGCCGGAGGTGCGGGCGTACAGCGCCTGGAAGGCAACGGTGTTCCAGTAGGTGAGCAGCGTCTTGCGCACCACCTCCTGGATGGTGCCGTGCCCGACCCGGCGGGCCGCCCACGGCGAGCCGCCGGCCGCCATGAACCACCGCACCGCGTCCGCGCCGTGCTGGTCCATCAACGGGATCGGTTCCAGGATGTTGCCGAGGTGCTTGGACATCTTGCGGCCGTCCTCGGCCAGGATGTGGCCCAGGCACACCACGTTCTCGTAGGAGGACCGGTCGAAGACCAGCGTGCCGATGGCCATCAGCGTGTAGAACCAGCCGCGGGTCTGGTCGATCGCCTCCGAGATGAACTGCGCCGGGTAGGTGCGCTCGAAGACCTCCTTGTTGCGGTACGGGTAGCCCCACTGTGCGAACGGCATCGACCCGGAGTCGTACCAGGCGTCGATCACCTCGGGGACGCGGGTGGAGGTCTGGCCGCAGTCGGGGCAGTCGAAGGTGACCTCGTCGATGAACGGGCGGTGCGGGTCGAGCCCGGACTGGTCGGTGCCGGTCAGCTCGCCGAGCTGGGCCAGCGAGCCGACGCAGGTCAGGTGGTCCGACGGGCAGCGCCAGATGGGCAGCGGGGTGCCCCAGTAGCGGTTGCGGGACAGCGCCCAGTCCACGTTGTTGTCGAGCCAGTCGCCGTAGCGGCCGTGCTTGACGTTCTCCGGGTACCAGTTGGTGCGCTCGTTCTCCCGCAGCAGCGCGTCCTTCACCGCGGTGGTGCGGATGTACCAGGACGGCTGGGCGTAGTAGAGCAGCGCGGTGTGGCAGCGCCAGCAGTGCGGGTAGCTGTGCTCGTAGGGCAGGTGCCGGAAGAGCCGGCCGCTCGCCTCGAGTTCGGCCACCAGCGCCTCGTCGGCCTTCTTGAAGAACACCTCGCCGACCAGCGGCACGTCCGGCTCGAAGGTGCCGTCGGGGCGGACCGGGTTGACCACCGGCAGGCCGTACGCCCGGCAGGTCCTGAGGTCGTCCTCGCCGAACGCGGGGGACTGGTGCACCAGTCCGGTGCCGTCCTCGGTGGTGACGTACTCGGCGTTGAGGACGTAGTGCGCGTCGGGGATGTCCACGAAGGAGAAGGGGCGCTGGTACGTCCAGCGCTCCATCTCGCGGCCGGTGAAGGTCTGCCCGGTCGTGGTCCACCCCTCGCCGAGCGCCTTGCCGACCAGCGGTTCCGCGACGACCAGCCGCTCGTTGCCGTCGGTGGCCACGACGTACGTCACGTCCGGGTGCACGGCGACCGCGGTGTTGGAGACCAGGGTCCACGGGGTGGTCGTCCACACCAGCAGCGCGGCCTCGCCGGCCAGCGGGCCGGAGGTGAGCGGGAAGCGCACGTAGACCGAGGGGTCGACGATCGTCTCGTAGCCCTGCGCGAGTTCGTGGTCGGACAGGCCGGTCTGGTCGCGCGGGCACCAGGGCGCCACCCGGTAGTCCTGCACCAGCAGGCCCTTGTCGAAGATCTGCTGGAGCGACCACCACACCGACTCCACGTACTGCGGGTCCATGGTGCGGTAGGCGTCGTCGAGGTCCACCCAGTAGCCCATCCGCCGGGTCAGCTCGGCGAAGGCGTCGGTGTGCCGGGTCACCGAGGCCCGGCACTTCGCGTTGAACTCCGCGATGCCGTACGCCTCGATGTCCTGCTTGCCGGTGAAGCCCAGCTCCTTCTCCACCGCCAGCTCGACCGGCAGGCCGTGGCAGTCCCAGCCGGCCTTGCGGGTCACGTGGTGGCCCTGCATGGTCTTGAAGCGCGGGAAGACGTCCTTGAAGACGCGGGCCTCGATGTGGTGGGCGCCGGGCATGCCGTTGGCGGTGGGCGGGCCCTCGTAGAAGACCCAGTCCGGGCGGCCCTCGGACTGCTGGACGGAGCGGGCGAAGGTCTTCCGCTCGCTCCACAGCTCCAGCACGTCGTGTTCGAGGGCGGTCAGGTCGACCTGGGCGGGCACCTGGCGGTACTGCGGCTGGCGCGGCTGGCTCATCAGGGGTTCTTCCTCCGGCGGACGCTTGTCGCTTGTCGCGTACTTCCGTCGGAGGGACGAGAGCCTGTGCAGGCGCTCCCGCGGTACCACCCTCCTTGGCGGTGTGCGGGCCCGTACGGGACCCACCGCCCCCTCATTGGGGTCGCGAGGCCGGTTCTACCAGCGGGCGGGCGCTCCGCTGCCGCGTCGCGCCCTGTGCTCTCTTCCGGCGGCTCCGGGGTGATCTTCGCACCGCGCACACCCCCGGGCTTCCACCGTCCCCGGGTCGCTCATGGCTGCGTGCGGCGCTACTCGTCCCATCCACGCCTCTCGCTCAGGCCAGTGTACGGCGCCGCGCTCCACCCCCGCGCCCCGGTTTCCCGCCCGCGCCGCCGTGCCCCGGCTGACCCTAATGGCCGTCATTGTTCCGCGATGCGGCATGGTTCGCGCCTTACGGCGGAATACCTGACGGTGAGCTGGGCACAACGGATGCAGGCCGGTTCCCCACCGAGGGGTACCGGCCGGCCCGGCAGCGCGCCCCGTTGCCGCGGATCGACGCCCGATTTACCGTTTCCGGCACGATTCGCGAACAAGATCACTGATGTGAAGGGGTCGCGGCCATGGTCGTGAAGAAGACCGCCGCCACCACGGCGGCGGCGGAGAAACCCGCCAGGAAGAGCGCCACGAAGAAGGCGGCCGCGAAGAAGAGCGCGGCGGCCCGCACCGGTGGGACCGAGGCTTCTGCGGAGGAGGCGCCGACAGGCGTGGAGAGCACAACCACTGAGGTCACGGCGGGCACGGCCAGGAAGAAACCGGCGGCGAAGAAGTCCGCCGCGAAGAAGTCCACGGCGAAGAAGACCGCGGCCGGGAAGGCGCCTGCCGCCAAGAAGACCGCGGCGAAGAAGTCCACGGCCAAGAAGACGGCCGCGAAGAAGACGGTCGCCAAGAAGGCCGTCGCGAAGAAGGCTTCGGCAGCGCAGCGGCCGAAGGCCGAACCGGCGCCGGCCGGCGCGGCAGGGGCAAGGAAGACGGGAGCCCGCAAGGTGGGAGCTAAGAAGACCGTGGCCGGGACGGCCGACTCCGCGGTGCCCGCGGCACGGAACGCGGCGCCGGACGGCCTCGCGGTGCTGCCCGGGGAGGACCCGTGGACCCCCCAGGAGGTGCAGGAGGCGAGGTCGGAGCTGCTGGCCGAGGTGGAGCGGCTCAAGACCGAGATCGCCTCCTCCGAGGCGGCCGTCCTGGGCCTGCTGCGGGACTCCGGGGACGGCGCGGGCGACGAGGCCGACACCGGGTCCAAGAACATCACCCGCGAGTCGGAGCTGGCGCTGGCCGCGAACACCAGGGAGATGCTGGTGCAGGCGGATCATGCCCTGCGGCGGCTCGACGAGGGCACGTACGGGCTCTGCGAGGTCTGCGGGAATCCCATCGGCAAGGCCAGGATGCAGGCGTTCCCGCGGGCGACGCTGTGCCTCGACGACAAGCAGCGCCAGGAGCGTCGCTGAAAGGGCGCTCCTGACCCTCCGGGGTGCCCCGGTCCGCCGGTCACGGGACCTTGCGGTCCGCCTGTGGTTGTTCGCGCAGTTCCCCGCGCCCCTGGGTACGCGCGGCTCCCTCCGCGAGAAGAGGGTCACCACCAAGGGGACTGCGCGCGCAACCCACCACCGGCGGGTGGTCCCTCAACCGGGCAGGACGGGGCGGCCGGGAGGGTCAAGGGCGCCCCCGTGTCGTACCCTCGGGCGAGGAGCTGTGTACACGAGGTTGAGGGACTCACGTGACGGAAGCGGAGCGCACCATCACCACACCGGAGACGCCGGGCCCGGCCGCTGACGCCGAGAGCGGCGGGAGCGCGGGCGACGCCGCACCGCAGCCGCGGGGCAGGCGCCGCGTCGCCGTGCTGATAGGCGTGGCGGCACTGGCGTACCTGCTGGACCTGCTCTCGAAGCTGTGGGTGGTGCACAGCCTGGAGAACCACCGGCCGATCGATGTCTTCGGCCACTACCTGCGGCTGAACGCGCTGCGGAACGCCGGCGCGGCCTTCGGCATGGGCCAGGGCATGACCATCGTCTTCACGGTGATCGCGGTCGGAGTGATCGTCGTGATCGCGCGACTGTCCCGCCGCCTGTACAGCGTGCCGTGGGCGATCGCGCTCGGGCTGCTGCTCGGTGGTGCCTTCGGCAACCTCACCGACCGGATCTTCCGCTCGCCCGGCGGCTTCCAGGGCCGGGTGGTCGACTTCATCGAGCCCGTGCACTTCGCCACCTTCAACCTCGCCGACTCCGCGATCACCTGCGGTGGCGTGCTGATCGTGCTGCTCTCCTTCCTCGGTATCGAGCCGGACGGCAAGCGGCAGCAGCCCGAGGACTGACCCCGCCGGACCGCCGGCGCCCCGCTCCGGCACCGGTGATCGCGACCGCCGGACGACGGCCCGGCGTCCGGGCCGCGCCGCGTCCGGCATACTCGACCGGGTGAGTACGCTTCCCGAGGTCCGTTCCCTGCCCGTGCCCGACGGCCTGGAGGGCGAGCGCGTCGACGCCGCCATCGCCCGCATGTTCGGCTTCTCCAGGACGAAGGCCGCCGAGCTGGCCGCCGCCGGGAAGGTGTCCATCGACGGCGCCGCGGCGGGCAAATCCGAGCGGGTGCACGGCGGGGCGTGGCTCGAGGTGGAGATGCCGGCCCCGGCCGCCCCCGTCCAGATCGTCGCCGAACCCGTCGAGGGCATGGAGATCGTGTACGACGACGAGGACGTGGTCGTCGTCGTCAAGCCGGTCGGCGTCGCCGCGCACCCCAGCCCCGGGTGGACCGGGACCACCGTGATCGGCGGCCTGGCCGCGGCCGGGTACCGGATCTCGACGTCGGGCGCCGCCGAGCGGCAGGGCATCGTGCACCGGCTGGACGTCGGCACCTCCGGGCTGATGGCCGTGGCGAAGTCCGAGCGGGCCTACACCCGGCTCAAGCAGCAGTTCCGCGACCGCGTGGTCGACAAGCGCTACCACGCCCTGGTGCAGGGCCACCCCGACCCGATGAGCGGCACCATCGACGCGCCGATCGGCCGGCACCCCACCCACGACTACAAGTGGGCCGTCACCGCCGAGGGCAAGCCGTCCGTGACGCACTACGACCTGATCGAGGCGTTCCGCTCCGCGAGCCTGCTCGACATCAAGCTGGAGACCGGCCGCACCCACCAGATCCGGGTGCACATGGCCGCCCACCGCCACCCGTGTGTCGGCGACCTCACCTACGGCGCCGACCCGACACTGGCCAAGCGGCTCGGGCTGACCCGGCAGTGGCTGCACGCGGTGCGGCTGGGCTTCGAGCACCCCGCGGACGGCGAGTGGGTCGAGTTCGAAAGCACGTATCCCGACGACCTCCAGGCCGCGCTTGACGTGGTGAGGGCCGACAGCCAGTAACCGCGTGGCAACCTAGCGGCGTGGATCAACTCGCGCTGTTCTTCGCGATCATGCTTGCCGCGATCGTCATGGTGCCCGTGGCGGAGCGGGTGAACCTGCCCTCGCCGGTCCTGATGACGGTGGTGGGCGGCATCCTGGCGCTGATCCCCCAGGTGCCGAACATCGCGATCAACCCCGACCTGATCCTGCCGCTGATCCTGCCGCCGCTGCTGTACGCCTCGGCGCAGCGCACGTCATGGCGGCAGTTCGCGGCGAACCGCCGGGTGATCTTCCTGCTCGCGGTGGCGCTGGTGTTCGTCACCACCGCCGCGGTCGCGGTCGTCGCCAACGCGGTGGTGCCCGGGATCACGCTGGCCGCCGCCTTCACCCTGGGCGCTCTGGTGGCCCCGCCCGACCCGGTCGCGGCGACCGCGGTGGCGGGCAGCCTCGGCCTGCCCCGCCGGATGATCTCGATCCTGGAGGGGGAGGGGCTGTTCAACGACGTCACGGCCATCGTGCTCTACCACGTGGCCGTCGCCGCGGTGCTCTCCGGCCACTTCTCGCTGCCGCACGCCATCCTGGAGTTCGTGCTGTCCGCGGTGGTCGCGGTCGCGATCGGCCTGGCGCTCGGCTGGGGCACGAACAAGCTGATGGGCGTGGTCGGCGACGCCACCCTCCAGATCGGCCTGTCGCTGCTGGTGCCGTTCGCGTCGTACGCGATCGCCGAGGGGCTGCACGGCTCCGGGGTGCTGGCCGTCCTCACCACAGCGCTGTACCTGGCCGAGTACGCCTTCGAGGCGGACGACGTGACCGCGCGGCTGGCCGGCAACACCTTCTGGGAGATCGTCGACACCCTGGTGACCGGGATCGCCTTCGGGCTGATCGGGCTGGAGATGCACCAGGTCTTCAGCGTCGGCGCCGGCCACTGGGCGCCGATGCTCCGCGACGCCGGCCTCGTGGTCGCGGTCGTGGTCGGGGTCCGGCTGCTCTACCTGCTGCCCGCCGCGGCGGTCGCCAAGCGGCTGCACAAGCTGCGGGACGTGGACGAGGACCTCCCGATGACCTGGCGCGAGACGGTCACCATGTGGTGGGCCGGGATGCGCGGGGTGGCCTCGGTGGCGCTGGCGCTGGCGATCCCGCTCAGGACGCACCACGGGGATCCGTTCCCGGCCCGCGGCGAGCTGCTCTTCATCGCCTTCTCCGTGGTCCTGGTCACCCTCGTGATCCAGGGGCTGACGCTGCCCTGGCTGGTCCGGCGGCTCGGGGTGAGCAGCGACGTCGGGGCCGAGCACGACCAGGAGCGCTTGCTCGCGCTGCGCGCGATGAAGGCGGCGCGCAGGCGGCTGAAGGAGATCGAGGTCGCGGAGTCGCTCGACGACGAGCTGGCCGAGATGCTCTTCCACCGGGCGATCGACCTCGGGGCCCGGATCTCGCCCGACGTCATCGACGAGGAGCGGCGCGAGAGCCATGCGAAGCGGGCGGAGCGGATCAGGGCGTTGCGGCGGATCCAGGACGACATGCTGTCCGCCGCGCGGCACGAGGTGCTGGCCGCGCGCAGCGAGCCGGGGTCCGATCCGGAGATCGTGGATCGGGTGTTGCGGCACCTCGATCTGCGGTCCATGCGGGGTGTTTAGGCGGGACCCCCCCGTCGTGGCCCGTGCTGCCGGTTCCGGGACCACCTGGCGGTGGGGCTTGGCCCTTCGGGGTGGCCCGTGCTGCCCGTTCCGGGACCACCTGGCGGTGGGGCTTGGCCCTTCGGGGTGGCCCGTGCTGCCCGTTCCGGGACCACCTGGCGGTGGGGCTCGGCCCTTCGGGGTGCCCCGTGCTGCCGGTTCCGGGACCTTGCGGTCCGCGGTGGCTTGTCGCGCAGTTCCCCGCGCCCCTGGTTTGTGCGGGTCCCTCCCCGAAAAGAGGGCAACCACCAAGGGGCGCGGGGAAGCCATCACCGGCGGGGGGCCTGGGACTACGGGGAGGGGGTGGGCGGGGGGTCCTCCTCCAGGCGAACGCTGACGCGGGGAAGCGCGTAGGGGTGATCCGTGCGGAGCCAGTCGATGAGTTGCTCGCGGACGATGCAGCGCAGCGTGAAGATGTCGCCGGCGTCCTTCGCGGTGGCGAGCGCGCGGACCTGGATGGTGGTGGGGGTGGAGTCCAGGACGACCAGGCCCCACGCGCGGTGGTCCCACTCGGCGGCCTGCTCCAGTATCTCCAGCAGGCGCTTCCGCATGAGGTCGATCGGGGCCGCGTGGTCGAGGTGGAGGAGGACCACCCCGGTCATCCGGGGGTCGCCGCGGGACCAGTTCTCGAACGGCTTGCTGGTGAAGTACGAGACCGGCATGGTGATCCGCCGCTCGTCCCAGGTGCGGACGCTCAGGTAGGTGAGCGTGATCTCCTCGACCTCGCCCCACTCGCCGTCCACGACCACGGTGTCACCGATCCGCACCATGTCCCCGAAGGCGATCTGGAGCCCGGCGAAGAGGTTGCTGAGCGTGGACTGCGCGGCGACACCCGCGACGATGCCGATGATGCCCGCCGAGGCCAGCACGGACGCCCCGACCGTCCGCATCTCCGGGAACGTGAAGAGCATCGAGGCGACCGCGATCACCGAGACGATCGCGGTCAGCACCCGCTGGATCAGCGTGAGCTGGGTCCGCAGCCGGCGGATCTTGGGCACGCTGTGCGCCGTTGCCGCGTAACGGGCGTAGGAGGAGTCGATGACCGCCGCGGCGACCCGGACCAGCAGCCACCCCGACGCGGCGATCAGCACCAGCGTGAGGGCCTGCCCGATCGCCGCCGCGTGCGCGTCCTCGACGTGGGCGGCGTGGTAGGCGCCGCGCAGCAGCGCGGTGAGGAGCACCACCTGGGACGGCAGCCGGCAGCGGCGCAGCAGGTCCCACAGCGGGGTCTCCGGGTGCCTGGCGTCGACCGAGCGCAGGATCCGGTCGCCGATCCAGCCGACCAGCAGCGTCAGCGCGACCGCCGCGCCGACCACGACCACCGGCCGCAGCGTGCTCTCCATGCACTCACCCGCTTCCTTCACCTGGTTCCGTCCCCGCAGTGCACCTGTGTACGGCGTCCGACCCGCCGCTGGCAACTGGCACCATGGGAGCCGTACCCACCGGACCGTGAACGAAGGCCCCTTGTGACATCTGCGACGATCCTGCTGCTGCACTCGACCTACGGGCCGCGGCCCGCAGTACACTCCGCGGCCGAGCGGCTGCGGGCCGCCGGGCACGAGGTGCACGTTCCGGACCTGTTCGAGGGACAGGTGGCGGACAGCGTCGAGGACGGCCGGAAGATCCGGGACGAGATCGGCAACGAGGAACTGCTGCGCCGGGCGATCGTCGCCGCGGCGCCGTACTCCGAGCAGGGCCTGGTCTACGCGGGCTTCTCGATGGGCGGTTCGCTCGCGCAGAACCTCGCGCTCGGCGACGAGAAGGCCCGCGGGCTGCTGCTCCTGCACGGTACCTCGGACCTCGCCGAGGACGCGGCCACCGACATCCCGGTCCAGCTGCACGTCGCCGACCCCGACCCGTTCGAGCCGGACGACTGGCTGAACGCGTGGTACCTGCTGATGCGGCGGGCCGGCGCCGACGTGGAGATCTTCCGCTACCGGGGGGCCGGGCACCTCTATACGGACCCCGAGTTGCCGGACTACGACGAGGACGCGGCGGAGCGCACCTGGTCGGTGGCGCTGGACTTCCTGCGGGACCTGTAGCCCGCGCGGCCCCCGCGCGAGGCGCCGTGGCCGGCCGGGGTCCCGGCCGGCCACGGCGGGCCGCTACGTGAGGTCGGCCTGGATCCCGGAGGTCACCGTCGCGACCGGCACGCCGTTCACGTCCACGTTCTTGCCGTTGACGTGGACGGTCGGGGTGCCGTTGATGCTCTTGTTGTCCAGGTACTTCTCGAAGACGGAGCTGGTGTCCAGCGCCCACTTGTCGAAGGTGCCCTTGGTCACCGCGTCCGAGAACTTCGTGTTGCCCTTCAGGGCGGGGACCTTCTGCGCGATGGAGATGAGCTTCGCCGGGTCGCTGAAGGTGTCCTTGGTCTCGTCCGGGTGGACCGCCTTCGAGTACAGCAGGGTGTGGAACTGCTCGAACGCGGACGGCGACACGTTGAGTGCCGCGCCCAGCGCGCTGAGTGCCTGCTTGGAGCCGGTGCCACCGAGGTTGGTGTCCAGGAACGTGCCCATGTGCAGCACGATCTTGTACTTGCCGTCCGTCACGCCTTGGAGGACCGCGGCGCCCGACTCCTGCTCGTAGGCGGCGCAGTAGGGGCAGCGCATGTCCTCCCACTCCTCGACGGTGTTCTTGTTGCTCGCGTCGCCGAGGGTGATGACGGTGCCGTTGGTGCCCGAGGTGTTCGCCGGCTTGACCAGCGGGTCCTTCGCGGCGGCCGTCCACTTGCTGGGCTTGCTGGGCTTGGTGGCGTTGTTGACGGCCACGGCTATGCCGCCCGCGGCGGCGAGGACCACCACGACGCCGACACCGACGATGATCTGGCGGCGGACCTTCGCGCGCTTGACTTCCTTCTCGCGCTGGGCGCGCAGCCGCTCGCGGGCGGCGGCCTTGTTGGTCTTGCTGTTTCTGCTGCTCATGACTGTGGTCTCCGGGGGAGTACGCGGAAAACGGGGGGACGTGCGGGTCGGGCGGGGCCGCGGGTTCAGGCGGCGAGCGCGACGGGCGGTCCGCGGCGTACGACGGAGTGCAGCAACGGCCGGGCGGCGAGGGCGCCGTCGGCGGGCACGGCGGTCGGCCGGAGCCGGCCGACCGCGGAGCAGGTAACCGCGCCGGCGGAGGCCGCGAAGAGCAGCGGGCGGAAGGCGGCGACGGCCACCGCGCGCAGGGCGCGGTGCAGCGCGGCCTCACCGCGGCGCAGCCACCAGGAGGCCAGCAGGCCGACGGTGACGTGCAGGGCCAGCAGCAGCCACGGCAGCGCCGAGGAGGCGGCGTGGGCGGTGGCGGCCTGCGCGGGGGAGACGGCGGGCAGCTGGGTGCCGACCTGGCCGCCGTGGCAGACGACCGCTTCGTGCAGCGACCGCCACGAGCCGGTGACCGGGCCGCCGCTGGGCCCGTAGCAGGACTGCTGGCCGGAGGTGAAGACGGTGTCCACGGCGAGTTCCACCGGCACCATCACGCCGCTGATCGCCCAGAAGCCGCGTTCCCGGCCGCCGAGCGCGAAGGCCAGCGCGAACACGGCCGCGAACGCGCCGCCGACGACGGTCAGCGGCAGCGGGCGGTGCGACATCAGGACGTGCGAGGTGGAGGAGAGCGTGACGCAGAGCGCGGCGAACAGGGCGGCCCGTGCCGCCCGCAGCCGCGGACGTATCTCGCCCATGGTCTCCATGGGCACAGAGTGTGCCACGGGAACCTGTATGTGTGACCTAAAGGTCGCTCTCTCCCCGCCGGGGCGGGGCGCCCTCGCCGGAGGGCCGTTTGAGACTAGGGTGGAGGCTTCCCCGCGATCGTCCTGGAGGTGCCAGCCCGGTGGCCGACAGCTTTGTTCACCTGCACAATCACACCGAGTACTCGATGCTCGACGGTGCGCAGCGCCTGAAGCCGATGTTCACGGAGGTGGCGCGGCAGGGAATGCCCGCGATCGCCATGAGTGACCACGGGAACATGTTCGGCGCCTACGAGTTCCAGTCCGTCGCCAAGGGCTTCGACTCGGTGAAGCCGATCATCGGCATCGAGGCGTACGTGGCGCCGTCCCACCGGCGGTACAAGAAGCAGGAGTTCTGGGGGCCCGGCGGCCAGCGGGCCATGTCGGACGACGGCGAGGGCAGCAAGGACGTCTCCGGCGGCGGCCGTTTCACCCACATGACGATGTGGGCGCGGAACGTCCAGGGACTGCGGAACCTGTTCTACCTGTCCACCGAGGCGAGTTACACCGGCCAGTTCCCCGCGGGCAAGCCGCGCATGGACATGGAGCTGATCTCCGAGCACGCGGCCGGCATCATCGGCACCACCGGCTGCCCCTCGGGCGCCATCCAGACCCGGCTGCGGCTGAACCAGTACGACGAGGCGCGCAAGGTCGCGGCCGACTACCAGGACATCTTCGGCAAGGAGAACTACTTCCTGGAGCTGATGGACCACGGCCTGGACCTGGAACGCAACGTCCGCGGGGACCTGTTGCGGCTGGCGAAGGACCTGAACATCCCGCTGCTGGCGACCAACGACGCGCACTACGTGCTGGAGGAGCACGCCGACGCGCACGACAACCTGCTGTGCATCGGGGTGGGCAAGAACAAGGACGACCCGAACCGCTTCAAGTTCAACGGCACGGGCTACTACCTCAAGACCGCGGCGCAGATGCGCGAGCTGTTCGCGGAGCTGCCCGAGGCGTGCGACAACACCCTGCTGATCGCGGAGCGGATCGAGCCCTACGACGAGGTCTTCGACCTCGAGGACGAGATGCCGCAGTACCCGGACGTCCCCGAGGGGGAGACGCAGGAGTCCTGGCTGCGCAAGGAGGTTGTCAAGGGCCTGGCCAAGCGCTACGGCGAGCCGATCCCGGCCGAGGTCACGGAGCGCTTCGAGACCGAGATGAAGGTCATCGGTCCGATGGGCTTCTCGTCGTACTTCCTCGTGGTCGCGGACATCTGCCGGCACGCCCGGGAGAACAAGATCCCGGTCGGCCCCGGCCGTGGTTCGGCGACCGGCTCGATCGTGGCCTACGCGACCCGGATCACGGAGCTGTGCCCGCTGGAGCACGGCCTGCTCTTCGAGCGGTTCCTGAACCCCGAGCGCATCAACCCCCCGGACGTCGACCTCGACTTCGACGACCGCAAGCGGGACCAGATGGTCGCCTACGTGGTCGAGAAGTACGGCGACGAGTACACCGCGCTGGTCAACACCTTCGGCAAGCTCAAGGCCAAGAACGCGATCAAGGACACCTCGCGGATCCTGGGCTACCCCTTCTCGCACGGTGAGCGGATCACCAAGGCACTGCCGGCCGACGTCATGGGCAAGAGCATCCCGATCGACGGGATCTTCAACCCGGAGCACCCCCGCTACGGCGAGGCCGGCGAGATCCGGACCCTGTACGGGAACGAGCAGGACGTCAAGAAGGTGGTGGACAGCGCCAAGGGCGTCGAGGGGCTGATCCGCAACACCGGTGTGCACGCGGCCGCGGTCATCCTGTCCAAGACCAAGCTGACCAACCGCATCCCGCTGCACATGCGCAAGGACGGCACGAAGATCACCGGGTTCGACTACCCGTCGTGCGAGTCCATGGGCCTGGTCAAGATGGACTTCCTGGGCCTGCGGAACCTGGGCGTCATCGACCAGGCGATCCAGAACGTGCGGGAGAACCGCGGTATCGACCTGTCCACCGAGAACATCCCGCTGGACGACAAGAACACCTACGCGCTGCTGGCCCGCGGCGACACCTTCGGCGTCTTCCAGCTCGACGGCGGCGGGATGCGCACCCTGCTCAAGGCGATGGAGCCGTCCCGGTTCGAGGACATCGCGGCGGCCCTGGCGCTGTACCGGCCGGGCCCGATGGCGGCCAACGCGCACATGAACTACGCGAGCCGCAAGACCGGCCGGCAGTCGATCGAACCGATCCACCCGGAACTGAAGGACGCCCTGGAGCCGATCCTCGGCAACACCTTCCACCTGCTGATCTACCAAGAGCAGATCATGGCCATCGCCCGCCAGCTGGCCGGCTACACCCTGGGCGGCGCCGACCTGCTGCGCCGCGCGATGGGCAAGAAGAAGCCCGAGGTGCTGGCGGCCGAGTGGGAGAAGTTCCACGCCGGTATGCGGGACAACAAGTACTCCGAGGAGTCCATCAAGGCGCTGTGGGACGTCATGCTCCCGTTCTCGGGATACGCGTTCAACAAGTCCCACACCGCCGGCTACGGGCTGGTGTCGTTCTGGACGGCGTACCTCAAGGCCAACTACCCGGCCGAGTACATGGCGGCCCTGCTCACCTCCGTCGGGGACGACAAGGACAAGGCGGCCATCTACCTCGCCGACGCGCGCAAGAGCGGCGTCAACGTGCTGGCGCCCGATGTGAACGCCTCCGTCGCGGAGTTCACCGCCGTCGGCGAGGACGTCCGCTTCGGACTGAAGTCCGTGCGGAACGTGGGCGAGGGCGTCATCGAGGCGCTGATCGTGGCCCGCAAGTCCCAGGGGAAGTTCACGTCGTTCGCGGACTTCCTCGACAAGGTCAGCATTCCCGTCCTCAACAAGCGGGCGATCGAGTCGCTGATCAAGGCCGGCGCCTTCGACTCGCTCGGCCACACCCGGATGGGACTGTCCGCCGTCTTCGAGGACGCGGTCGACGCGATCGTGCCGGTGAAGAAGGCCGAGGCGTACGGCCAGTCCGACCTGTTCGCGGACCTCGGCGGCGCCAGCGACGACACCCCGGCGTTCGGGCTGGACTTCGCCATCCCCGAGACCGAGTGGCCGCGCAAGCAACTCCTGGCCATCGAGCGGGACATGCTGGGGCTGTACGTCTCCGCGCACCCGCTGGACGGCACCGAGCACATCCTGGCGCGCAACCGCGACACCACCGTCGCCGAGCTGCTGGCCTCCGGCCAGGAGCGCATCGTGAAGGTGGCCGGCCTCATCTCCGGGGTCGACCGCAAGATGACCAAGCAGGGGAACGCCTGGGCGGCCGTCACGTTCGCCGACCGCGACGCGAGCATCGAGGTGTGCTTCTTCCCCGCGACCTACCAACTCGTCGGCCACGCCCTCGTTCCCGACAGCGTGGTGTCGATCACCGGGCGGGCGCAGGACCGCGACGGGACGATGAACATCATCGCCTCGGAGCTGGCGGAGCTGGACGTGTCCTCGGCCGAGAGCGGCGGCAAGCCGCCGGTGCAACTGGCCTTCCGCGAGCACAAGATCCTGCGCGAGGACGCCATCGGCGAGCTCCGGCGCATCCTTTCCGCGCACCCCGGCGAGAGCCCGGTCCGGGCCCGGGTGGCCGGACCGCAGAAGACCACGGTCTACGAGTTGGGGTTCCTCGTCGATCCCACCACGGTGGCCTCGGAGATCAAGGTGTCCTTCGGCGCCGAGGTGTGGCTCGGCGTGGCATGACCGGGCGCCGGGCGGCCGGTTGACCGTACGAACGCGGGGGCGCCCTCAAGGGGCACCCCCGCGTCGTCAAGTGGTGGCGCAGCGCGATCAGTTGTGGCCGAACTTCTTCTGCTGCTTGCGCGCGACGTGCGTGGCGGCCGGCATCACGTGCTCCTCGGCGAGGGCGCTCTTGCTGTGCTGCTCGTGGGCCTCGTTCGCCGGGTTGGCCTGGTTCGACCGTTCGTCGTGGTGGTCGCGCTGCGGGCGGTTCTGGTTCCTGTTCTTAGCCACGATCGTGCCTTCCTAGTGAGGGGATTGTTGGCCGATGGGCCGCAATCAGACTGACATGGGAGTACGAAGGCCGCATTTCGGGCAGTTGGGGATGTTCGCGGGGCCGAATTGTGCTCACCGCCACGCCGAAGATCGCGTTCGCGGTCATAACCCCCGAGCATTCGGGCACACTCGGGGGAAACTCAGGGGGCATCCGTGCCGGGGGTCGACCGGAAGAGGTGCAACATGGACCGCTGCGTCGTCCTGGTGGACGCCGGGTATCTGCTGGGCGCAGCGGCAAGCCTGCTTGCCGGTGAACCGTCGCGTTCCCGCATCACCGTGGATCATGCCGCCGTGGTCGCCGGCCTGCGCGAACGCGCCGAACTGGAGACCGGCCAGCCGCTGCTGCGGATCTACTGGTTCGACGGCGCACCGGACCGGGTTCCGCAACCCGAGCACCGCCGGCTGCGGGTGATGCCGCGCGTCACGGTCCGGCTCGGCGCACTCACCCGGACGGACGGCAGGTGGGCACAGAAGGGCGTCGACGCCGCGATGCACGCCGAGCTGTCCGAACTCGCGCGGAACCGGGCCTGCTCCGACGTGGTGCTGGTCACCGGTGACGGCGATCTGCTGCCCGGCATGATGTCGGCGAAGGAACACGGCGTGGCCGTCCATCTGTGGGCCGTGCAGGCCGCCGATGGTGACTACAACCAGTCGGAGGACCTGGTCGCCGAGGCCGACGAGCGGCGGGTGCTCGACCGGGAGTGGATCACCGCGGCGATCCGCGCCAAGGAGATCGCCGGGGTCTGCGGGCCCACCCCCGGGCCGCGGCCCGGGGTGCGTCCGGAGATCGCCGCGATCCTGGCCGCGCCGCTGCCGGAGTCCGCGGCCTCCCCGCACCCGGTGCACACCGTCGGCGCCCCCGTGAAGAACGGCACCGCGCCCACCGAGCACGCGGACGACCCCGCGACGATCAACGCGCCCGGCAAGGGGGTGCCGACACCGAAGGACCTCGCGGACCTCGGGCGCAGCCACGCGTCCGCCCCGCAGCCGCCCGCGGCCCATTCCGCGCCGCCCAGCACCCTGCGGTGGTCCTCCGACAAGGGCTGGACCGACCGCCCCGGGCCCGACCAGCCCGACACCACCGGGCTGCCCACGCTTGCCCAGCTCACCACCGCCGAGCAGCGCTGGGCCGACCGCGAGGCCGACATCACCGCGGTCAGCGGGGATCCCTACGAGGTGGGGCAGGTCTTCGCCCGGCGCTGGATCGCCCGGGTCGGCGACCCGACCCACCTCCAGCAGCTCTCCAGCCATTACCCGCGGGTGCCGCACCGGCTCGACGGGGAGTTGTTGCGGTACGCCGCGCGGTTCGGGTTGCTCGCGCACAAGGATGATCAGATCGACGAGAATGATCGCTACGCGATCAGGGCCGGGTTCTGGCGCGAGTTCGACACCGTCGGTTCCCCGGACTAGGCGCTCTGCGGTGCGTGGTTGCCCTGCTTCCGCCGTCGGCGCCCGAGCCGCCGCGCCGAGCCCCCGCGGTGGGTCTCCGGACCACCCGTGAGCGGGTGGTTGCTCGCGCAGTTCCTCCCCCAGCCTGGCGGCTGGGAGGTGCCCCCAGCGCCCCTTGGTAGGTGCCGTCCTTCCGCGGAAGAACCCGCACCACCCCGGCGCCCGGGGGCAGGACGCTTCCCGCCCCGCGGGAGGAGCCGCACACATGGGGGCGCGGGGAACTGCGCGACGAGCCATCGTGGTGGCGCGGGCGGCGGGGGCGCCCAGCCCTCGCGGCGGGTTGCCCTTGCGGGAGGAGCCGCACACATGGGGGCGCGGGGAACTGCGCGACGAGCCATCGTGGTGGCGCGGGCGGCGGGGGCGCCCAGCCCTCGCGGCGGGTTGCCGGGCCCGGGGGACGGGGGTGGGCGCCACCCCGTTTCGTGAAGGGCCGCGCGGAGCGCGTACGCTCGGTGCTCGTGAGAACGGGCACCGAAGTGCGGGCAAAGGCGGGGGAAGCCACCGGCTCTGTGGCGTGCTCGGTGCGCGGACTCGTGCGGACCTACCAGGGCGGACGCGGTCGCCGCGGCAAGGACATCCCGGCGGTGCGCGCCAACGACGGCATCGACCTGGACGTGCACCGCGGCGAACTCTTCGGCATCCTCGGCCCGAACGGCGCCGGCAAGAGCACCCTGGTCCGCCAGCTCACCGGACTGCTGCGGCCGGACGCGGGCAGTATCGACCTGCTCGGCCACGACCTGGTCCGGCACCCCGAACGCGCCTCGCGCCTGATCGGCTACCTCGGCCAGGAGTCCACCGCACTCGACGAGCTGACCGTCTCGCTCGCGGCCGAGACCACCGGCCGGCTGCGCGGGCTGGGGACGGCCGCGGCCCGCGCCGCCCGGGACGAGGTCCTGGACGAGCTGGGGCTCGTCCCGATAGCGGCCCGTCCGATCAAGCGCCTCTCCGGCGGCCAGCGCCGCCTCGCCTGCTTCGCCGCTGCCCTCGTCGGCCCGCGGCCGGTCCTCGTGCTGGACGAGCCCACCACCGGCATGGACCCGGTCGCCCGCCGCGCGGTGTGGTCGGCGGTCGACCGCCGCCGTACCGAGCAGGGCGCCACCGTGCTGCTGGTCACCCACAACGTCATCGAGGCCGAGACGGTGCTGGACCGGGTCGCGGTGCTCGACCGCGGCCGGGTCATCGCCTGCGACTCGCCCGCCGGGCTGCGCTCGCTCGTGGAGGGCGAGGTGCGGCTGGACCTGGTGTGGCGGCACGAACCGCCCGCCGAACTGCCCGCGGTGGCCGCGCTGCGCCCCCTCGCGGAGGTCTCCGGCCGCCGCTGGACGCTGCGGTTGCCGCAGGAGCGCGCCAGGGCCGCGGTCGCCGAGATCACCGGCGGCCCGGCGTTCGCCGCGCTGGACGACTTCACACTGGCGATGCCGAGCCTGGAGGACGTCTACCTGGCGCTGGGCGGCAGCGGCGAGGGGCTGGTGAAGGCATGACGGTCATCGCGCAGGCGGGGCCCGCGCCCGGCGAGCGGGTCGGCGGCGGCGTCGCCCCGCTCGCTCCCAGGGCCCGGCTGTGGCCCGCGCTCGGCGCGGTCTACCGGGCCCAGCTCTCCCGCGCCCGGGTGGCCCGCATCCCGCTGCTGTTCGTCGCCACCTTCCAGTCCATCGGGATCATGGTCATGCTGCGGGGTGTGGTGCACGCCGGCGACGGCGAGGCGGCCCGCTCGGTGGTGGCGGGATCCAGCGTCCTGGTGGTCGCGTTCGTCGCCCTGAACCTGCTCGCCCAGTACTTCGGCCAGTTGCGCGCCTCCGGCGGCCTCGACCACTACGCGACGCTGCCGGTACCGCCGGCCGCGGTCGTCCTCGGTGCGGCCGGGGCGTACGCCTCCTTCACCGTGCCGGGCACGGTGGTGACCGCCGTCACCGGCTGCCTGCTGTTCCACCTCAGCCTGGCCGGGCTGTGGGTGCTGGTGCTGGTCGTGCCGCTGGCGGGTGCCGCCATGTCCGGGCTCGGCGCGGCCTTCGGGCTGCTCGCGCCGCGTCCGGAGATCGCCACGCTGCTCGGCCAGCTCGGCATGTCGGCCGCGCTGCTGCTCGGCGTGCTGCCCGCCTCGCACATGCCCGCCCCGATCGGCTGGGCCCGCGACCTGCTGCCGTCCACGTACGGGGTGGAGGCGTTCGCCCGCACCTTCGGCGCCGGGGGGACCGACTGGGGGGCGGTGGCCGGGGACCTGGCCGTGTGCGGTGCCGTGGGGGTCGCCTCGCTGGCCGTGGCGACCTGGGCGTACCGCCGGGCCGCCTGCCGCTGACCGGGCGGTGACGCGGTTGCCAGGAACACCTGGCACGATGGGCTGGTGACCGCTCCTCTGACACCTCCCGAGCCTCCGCACTCCGGGCACCCGCGGCCCGATCTCACGAAGGCCGGGGGACCGCAGGACCCCCAGGACCCCCAAGGTCAGGACCCGCAGGATCCGTACGGCCCGCGGAACACGCCGTACGTCGTCAAGGACGGCGCCGGCGCGACGCTCGCGCCCTACGAGGTCGAATCCGACCGCGACACCGTGGGCACCGCGCTCAGGAACGGGCTGATCGTCGCGGCGCTCGTCGCGATCTGCGGGATCATCCTCGGGCTGTTCTGGCTGTGGCTGTCGCCGCGGGTGCCGATGGTCTCCGACGGGCAGGCGGTCTACCTCAAGGACACCGAGGGCGAGGAGGCGATCGGCGGCGACGGCACGTTCGCGCTGATCTCGCTGGTGCTGGGCGCGCTCACCGCGGCCGCGGTGTTCTGGCGCTGCCGCCGCGGCGGCGTCGGGGTCGTGCTGGGACTGGCGATCGGCGGCGCGGTCGCCTCCGTCATCGGCTGGCGGCTGGGCGTGTGGCTCGGCCCGACCACCGACATCGTCGCGCACGCCAAGCAGGTCGGGCCCAAGGTCGTCTTCGACGGCCCGCTGGAACTGCGCGCCAAGGTCGCGATCGTGGTGTGGCCGGCCGCCGCGATGCTGGTGCACAGCGCGCTGACCTACGCCTTCGGCCCCCGTGACGAGTCACACACGGGTCACTGGACGGAGTAGCGGCGCGGTGGCGGCCGCGGTGAGCGCCAGCAGCGCGGTGGGCGCCAGCTCCACCTCCAGGCCGCGCCGGCCGGCCGAGACGAAGACCGTCGGATGGGACAGCGCGGTGGCGTCCACCACCGTGGGCAGCGCCTTGCGCTGGCCGAGCGGGGAGATGCCGCCGCGCACGTAGCCGGTGGTCCGCTCGGCCGCCGCCGGGTCCGCCATCGCCGCGCGCTTGCCGCCGGCCGCGGCCGCCAGCGCCTTGAGGTCCAGCGAGCCGGACACCGGCACCACCGCCACCGTCAGGGCGCCGTCGACCTCGGCGACGAGCGTCTTGAACACCCGGCCCGGGTCCGTGCCGAGCGCGGCCGCGGCCTCCTCGCCGTAGGACAGCTGCGAGGACGGATCGTGCACGTAGCTGTGCAGGGTGTACGGCACGCCGGCCTTGTCGAGCGCGACGGTCGCCGGAGTGCCGCCGCCGGTACGGGACTTCTTCGCCATGGGCACCAGCCTGCCGGGTCAGTTCGCGCAGACGGGCTGCTGGGTCAGCTCCACCGCGGGCAGCGACGGCAGCTTCTCGATCACCGAGCTCTCCCGGCGCAGCAGCCGCAGCTCCTCGGCCAGCCGCGCGGCCGCGTCCGGTGCCTCCAGCAGCCGCTGCTTCGCCGGGGTGTAGGTGATCATGGTGGCCGCCACCAGGTACGACAGCACCGTCGGGTTGTCGGTGAACTCCTGTGAGGCCAGGCTGCGTTCGCGCGATCCGGCCAGCCGCTTCTGGTAGGTGCGGAACGCCCGGGTCACCTCGGGGGCGAGCGCGGTGGCCCCGCTGCCCGCCTCCTCCGTCAACTCCTCGACCTCGCCGGTCAGGTACGCGCCGGACGCGTCCACCGACAGCAGCCGGAACCGCAGGATGCCGGTCGCGTGCAACTTGAAGCCGCCGTCGCCGCTCTCGGTGATGTCGGCGACGTCGGCCACGCAGCCGTAGCCGTACAGCGCCGCGAGCGGGTCGTCGCCCAGGCCCGCGGCCGGCCCCTCGGCCCGGCCCTCCTGCCCGGTGGGCGCGATCTCCTGGCCGTTCCTGATCGCCACCACGCCGAACCGCCGCTCGTTCTCCGGCCGGTCCCGCAGGTCGCGTACCAGGGCGCGGTAGCGCTCCTCGAAGACGTTCAGCGGCAGGACCAGCCCCGGGAACAGCGGCGAACTGAGCGGGAACAGCGGAAGGCGATCGGTCACAGCGGCCAGGGTACGGGCAGCATGGCCCCGTTCGTCACCCTTCCCGCCACCAGCGTCGCTCCGGTGTCCCCGCGACCTCCTCCCGGCGTGCCCCCGGCGCCGCTCCCGCGTCCCACCTGCGACGGGAGCGGGGCGGGTGCCTCACGCCTGCCGGCCCGCGAGCCGCGGCCCGACGAGCCGTGGCCCTACGAGCCGCGGCGCAACAGGCGCGAGGCGCCCGCGGCGGCGGTCGTGGCGAGCACCCAGCCGAGCAGCGTCATCGCGGAGGTCACCCACTGCGCGGCGCCGGCCATCCGCCAGGCGTTGTCCTGGCCGAGGTCGATCACCGGCAGCAGCAGGTCCAGGGCGTACAGCGCCGGGCTCCAGTGCGGGCGGTAGCCGTCGTCGGCCGGGTGCGGGGTGCCGTGCAGCGTGAAGTAGACCGCGCCCAGCGCCCACAGCACCGCCATCCAGACCGCGGCGCGGCCGGGCCGGTAGCCGTATCCGACCGTGACGTCCTGGAGCCAGCCCCACATCCGGCCGGCGAGCGGCAGGGACTCGCGGCGCCGCCGCTGCTTGGCGAACAGCACCTCGCGGGCGTCGGCGTCCTCGCCGCCGGTGCGCAGGGCCGCGGCCAGCCGCTCGTACGCCTCGGGGGCGTACTCGGGCGTGGCGGCGCGCAGCCACGCCAGCCGCTCGGCCAGCGGGAAGTCGGCGCGCGCGGAGATCGTGTCGTAGGTGAGGCCGGTCAGTGACAGCCGGCCGGGCGGCCAGCTGCGCGGGTTGTCCACCAGCCCGCCGAGCCGGGCGCCGGTCAGCACCACCCGGCCGGTCGGCGGTTGCTGAGGGGTGAAGCACAGCTCCTGCGCCTGCACCCGGCGCAGCGAGACCTGCTGCTGGTCGTGCGGGGTGAGGCGGGCCCGGTGCACCACGATGGCGTTGCCGAACCTGCCGTCGTCCAGCCGCAGGGCGCCGTCGCAGACGAAGTCCCGCGAGCGGGCCGCGGCGCCGGCCGTGGCCCCGCGCCCGCCGGCACCGGCACGGTCGGCCGGACGTACGGCCGCGCTCAGGTAGAGGGTGTGCTCGACCGAGATCCGGGCCGCGTTGAGCGCGAACGCGCCGCGCGGGTTGCGCAGGGCCGCGCCGCGCAGGCTCAGCCGGCCGCCTATCCGGGCGCTGCGCAGGCTCAACTCGCCGGTGACGTCCATCAGTTCGGCCTCGACGTCCTGACCCACGGTGAGGCCGTCGGCGGCCACCGCCCGGCGGGCCCGCTCGTCGCGCACGGTGAGCTGGTTGATCAGCAGGTCGCTGCCGATGTTCGCGTCGCTGAGCCGGATGCCGCCCGGGATCACGCACTGCGGCAGGTGCAGGTCCCCGGCGACCTGGAGCCTCGCGGCCTCCAGCCGCGGTATCAGGCAGCGGACGAAGCGCATGCTGCCCGCGCTGCACTCCGGCATCACCAGCTCCTCGTCGAAGCGGCAGTCGTCGAACTGCACGTACGGCACGACGGTGCCGCCGGCCAGCATCAGCGAGCCGCTGACCCGCGCCCCGGCCAGCCGCAGCGCGCCGACCCGGCCCCGCTCGGGCGGCGGCGGGTTCAGCAGCAGCTCGGCGACCGCCTGCGCGCGTACGGTGCGGGCGGCCGGCCAGCGCGGCCCGCCCTCGACCGGCTCGTCCCCGCTCCCCGGGCTCCCGGGGCTCTCGGGCCCGGCCCCGCCGCCGCGCCGCGGCCGCAGGTCGCAGACGCCTCCGGTCCGGAAGGCCCGCCACATCCGCGCCTCGACCGCCGACCAGTCCGACGGCGGCCCGCCGTCCCCCCGCGGTTCCTCCGCGGCCTGCGCGCCCTCCGCCGCCGGCACGCTCCGCACGGCCTGCGCGCCCGGCGCGCCGCCCTGGACGGGGCCGCGCTGCGCGCCGCCCGCGGCCGGATCGCCGCCCTCCGCCCCGGGCCCCTGCTCCGACATGCGTGCCGCCCCCGTCCCCGTGGTCCCGCTCGACGCCTGTGCCCCTCGGCGACCGTGGACCGTATCACGGAGTGGAACCGCGGCACGGGGCCCGTGAGCAGGTCTCTACACTTGGCAGGGTGATCTCCCGAATCGATCTGCGCGGTGCCGCCTTCCCCGAGGGCGGGATCGACCGCGACCTGCTGCCCCGGGCCGAGTTCGACGTGGAGGCCGCGCTCGACGCAGTGCGGCCGATCTGCGAGGACGTCCGCCATCGTGGCACCGCGGCGGTGATCGACTACGGAGAGCGGTTCGACGGAGTGCGGCTGGAGCGGCTGCGGGTACCCGCGCAGGCCCTCGCCGACGCCCTCGCGCGGCTCGACCCGGAGGTCCGCGCCGCGCTGGAGGAGTCCATCCGCCGGGCCCGCGTCGTCCACCGGGACCAGCGCCGTACCGACACCACCACCCAGGTCGTGCCCGGCGGCACCGTCACCGAGCGGTGGGTGCCGGTCCAGCGGGTCGGACTGTACGTCCCGGGCGGCCTGGCCGCGTACGCCTCCTCCGTGGTGATGAACGTGGTGCCCGCGCAGGAGGCGGGCGTCGAGGGCATCGCGGTGTCCTCCCCGCCGCAGAAGGACGACGGCGGCCTGCCCGCCGCCCCCGTGCTGGCCGCCTGCGCCCTGCTCGGCGTCGACGAGGTCTACGCCGCCGGCGGCGCCCAGGCCATCGCCATGTTCGCCTACGGCACCGACGAGTGCCGCGCGGTGAACCTCGTCACCGGCCCCGGCAACATCTACGTGGCCTCCGCCAAGCGCCTGCTCAAGGGCCGGATCGGGATCGACGCCGAGGCCGGCCCGACCGAGATCGCGGTGCTCGCCGACGCCTCCGCCGAGCCCGGTTTCGTCGCCGCCGACCTGGTCAGCCAGGCCGAGCACGACACGCTCGCGGCCGCCGTGCTGGTCACCACCTCCGCCGAGCTGGCCGACGCCGTCGACAAGGAACTCGAGGTCCAGGTCGCCGCGGCCAGGCACCGCGAGCGGATCACCGCCGCGCTGTCCGGCCGCCAGTCCGCGACGGTCCTGGTCGACACCCTGGAGCAGGGCCTGGAGGTCGTCGACGCCTACGCCGCCGAGCACCTGGAGATCCAGACCCAGGACGCCGCCGCCGTCGCCGCCCGGGTGCGCAACGCGGGCGCGGTCTTCGTCGGCCCGCACGCCCCGGTCTCGCTCGGCGACTACTGCGCCGGCTCCAACCACGTGCTGCCCACCGGCGGCTGCGCCTGCCACTCCTCGGGGCTGTCCGTGCAGTCCTTCCTGCGCGGCATCCACGTCGTGGACTACTCCCGCGAGGCGCTGGCCGAGGTCGCCCACCACGTGGTCGCGCTCGCCAACGCCGAGGACCTGCCCGCCCACGGCTCCGCGGTCACCGCCAGGTTCGGCGGCGCCGGCGCGGCCCAGCGCGGCGGGGGTGCGGCGTGACGAGCCTCGACGACCTGCCGCTGCGGGACGAGCTGCGCGGCCAGTCCGCGTACGGCGCGCCGCAACTCGACGTGTCGGTGCGGCTGAACACCAACGAGAACCCGTACCCGCTGCCCGAGCCACTGGTCGCGCGGATCGCCGAGCGGGTCGCCGAGGCCGCCCGCGGGCTCAACCGCTACCCGGACCGGGACGCGGTCGAGCTGCGCACCGAACTCGCCGCCTACCTCAGCCGCACCGCCGGCCACCAGGTCGGCGGCGACCAGGTCTGGGCCGCCAACGGCTCCAACGAGGTCATCCAGCAGCTGCTGCAGGCGTTCGGCGGGCCCGGCCGCACCGCGATCGGCTTCGAGCCGTCGTACTCCATGCACGCGCTCATCTCCCGCGGCACCGGCACCGGCTGGGTGTCCGGGCCCCGGCACGCCGACTTCACCATCGACGTCGCCGCCGCCCGCCGGGAGATCGCCGAGCTGCGGCCCGACGTGGTCTTCATCTGCTCCCCGAACAACCCGACCGGCACCGCGACCGACGCCGAGGCCGTGCTGGCGCTGTACGACGCCGCGCAGGCCGCGAAGCCCTCGCTGGTGGTGGTCGACGAGGCGTACGGCGAGTTCTCCCACCAGGCGTCGCTGCTGCCGCTGATCGAGGGCCGCCCGAACCTGGTGCTGACCCGCACCATGTCGAAGGCGTTCGGCGCGGCGGGCCTGCGGCTGGGCTACCTCGCGGCCGACCCGGCGGTGGTGGACGCCCTCCAGCTGGTCCGGCTGCCGTACCACCTGTCGTCGGTCACCCAGGCCACCGCGCTGGCCGCGCTGGAGTACACCGACACGCTGCTCGGCTACGTCGAGCAGCTCAAGGTCGAACGCGACCGGCTCGTCGCCGAGTTGCGGGCCATCGGCTACCAGGTCACCGCATCGGACGCGAACTTCGTCCAGTTCGGCCGGTTCGCCGACAGCCACGCCGCCTGGCAGGCGATCCTCGACCACGGCGTCCTGATCCGGGACAACGGCGTGCCCGGCCGGCTGCGGGTCTCGACCGGCACGCCGGAGGAGAACAGCGCGTTCCTGGCCGCGGCGAAGGCCGTGTTCGCGACGCACACGACCGAAGAGCAGCACACACCGGAGGAGTCCGCATGACCCGCGTGGGCCGCGTGGAGCGCACCACCAAGGAGACGTCCACCGTCGTCGAGATCGACCTCGACGGCAGCGGGCAGGTCTCCGTCTCGACCGGTGTGGGGTTCTACGACCACATGCTCGACCAGCTGGGCCGGCACGGCCTGTTCGACCTCACCGTGAAGACCGAGGGCGACCTGCACATCGACACGCACCACACGATCGAGGACACCGCGCTCGCGCTCGGTGCCGCGTTCAAGCAGGCGCTCGGCGACAAGGTCGGCATCTACCGGTTCGGCAACTGCACGGTGCCGCTGGACGAGTCGCTCGCCCAGGTGACCGTCGACCTGTCCGGCCGCCCGTACCTGGTGCACACCGAACCCGAGAACATGGCGCCGATGATCGGCTCCTACGACACCACGATGACCCGGCACATCCTGGAGTCCTTCGTCGCGCAGGCGCAGATCGCCCTGCACGTCCACGTGCCCTACGGGCGCAACGCGCACCACATCGTGGAGTGCCAGTTCAAGGCGCTGGCACGGGCCCTGCGCTACGCCAGCGAGCGCGATCCGCGCGCCGCCGGCATCCTGCCGTCGACGAAGGGCGCACTGTGAAGGGCTCCTCCCTTTTTATCCTCCTTGGACTGTTCCTGGCCGGCGGGGTCTACTCGTTCTGGAAGCAGAAGCTGCCCAAGAGCGTGATCGCGTTGCTCGCCGTCGGCTCGGTGATGGCGCTCATCACCGGGCTGACCCAGCTCTGAGGGGCGTGCCCACATGACGAACACCACCGGCAAGAGCGTCGTCGTACTCGACTACGGCTTCGGCAACGTGCGGTCCGCCGAGCGGGCGCTGGCCAAGGCCGGTGCCGAGGTGGAGATCACCGCCGACTACGACCGGGCGATGGCCGCCGACGGGCTGCTCGTGCCGGGCGTCGGCGCGTACGCGGCCTGCATGGAGGGCATCAGGAAGGTCCGCGGCGACTGGATCGTGGAGCGCCGGCTGGCCGGCGGCCGGCCGGTGCTGGGCATCTGCGTCGGCATGCAGGTGCTCTTCGCCCGCGGTATCGAGCACGGTGTGGAGACCGACGGGCTGGACGAGTGGCCCGGCACCGTCGCCCCGCTGCGCGCGCCGGTCGTCCCGCACATGGGCTGGAACACCGTCAAGGCACCGGAGGACTCGCAGCAGTTCGCCGGGCTGGACGCGGACGCGCGGTTCTACTTCGTGCACTCCTACGCGGTGCGCGCCTGGGAGATGGAGCCGGCCGGCGGCGGCGCCATCCGCCCGCCCAAGGTCGCCTGGACCACCCACGGCGAGCCGTTCGTCGCCGCGGTGGAGAACGGCGCGCTGTGGGCCACCCAGTTCCATCCGGAGAAGTCCGGCGACGCGGGCGCGCGGCTGCTGCAGAACTGGATCGACACCCTCTGACGCCGCCGGGTCCGGCCGAGCGTCCGTCGGCCCCGCGGCCGGCCCCTCGACCGACCCCCCTCCCACCGACCGTCCCCGCCGGCGCGTGACCGACCTCCATCCGGCCGCCCGCCCGGCACCCACCGATCCCCGCGAGGACCGCAACCGATGAGCACGCTCGAACTCCTCCCCGCCGTCGACGTCCGTGACGGCCAGGCCGTCCGCCTGGTGCACGGCGAGTCCGGCTCCGAGACGTCCTACGGCGACCCGCTCGCGGCCGCGCTGGCCTGGCAGCAGGCGGGCGCGGAGTGGCTGCATCTGGTCGACCTCGACGCGGCGTTCGGCACCGGCGACAACCGGGACCTGATCGCCGGGGTGGCCCGCACCATGGACATCAAGGTCGAACTGTCCGGCGGCATCCGCGACGACGACAGCCTCGCCGCCGCCCTCGCCACCGGCTGCACCCGGGTCAACCTGGGCACCGCCGCGCTGGAGAGCCCGGAGTGGGTGGCGAAGGTCATCGCCGAGTTCGGCGACCGGATCGCGGTCGGCCTCGACGTGCGCGGCACCACGCTGCGCGGCCGCGGCTGGACCCGGGACGGCGGCGACCTCTACGAGACACTCGCCCGGCTGGACTCGGAGGGCTGCGCGCGGTACGTCGTGACCGACATCGCCAAGGACGGCACCCTCCAGGGCCCCAACCTGGAACTGCTGGAGAACGTGTGCGCGGCCACGGACAAGCCGGTGGTCGCCTCCGGCGGGGTGTCCAGCCTCGACGACCTGCGGGCGATCGCCTCGCTGGTGCCGCGGGGCGTGGAAGGCGCGATCGTCGGGAAGGCGCTGTACGCGGAGGCGTTCACGCTCCAAGAGGCCCTGGAGGCTGTTTCCCGATGACCGATTCCACCGATTCCCCGCAGGTGCACCGGATCCGCTCCGAGGACAGTTCCTGGGAGGAGGCGATCGGCTCCTCCCGGGCGGTGGCCGCCGGTGACCGGGTGATCGTCGCCGGGATCATGCCCGACCCGGCGGCCGGCTCCGTGCCCGGCGACACCGAGCCGTACGAGCAGACCCTCAGCGCCTTCCGCAGCGCGCTGTCCGCGTTGGAGCCGTTCGACCTGGACGCCTCCGCTGTGATCCGGACCCGGATGTACCTCAGCCACGCCCGCGACGTCGACGAGGTCGGCCGGGCGCACCGGGAACTGTTCGCGGAGGTGCGGCCGGCCGCGACCATGGTCGTGGTGGCGGGATTCGCGGACTCCCGGGTCCTGGTCGAGGTCGAGATCGAGGCGTACCGCGGCGACGCGCGAGGTGTCCGGGAGGACTCCGGCGCGGACCGGGACGAGCAGGCGGCGGACCGAGGACGCGGAGCGGAAGCAGCAGAAGAAGAGGCGGAAGGCGGAAGCGGCGCATGAGCCTCGCGGTCCGAGTCATCCCCTGCCTGGACGTGGACGCCGGGCGGGTCGTCAAGGGAGTCAACTTCCGGAACCTGCGGGACGCCGGCGATCCGGTCGAGATGGCGAAGCTCTACGACGCCGAGGGCGCCGACGAGTTGACCTTCCTCGACATCACCGCGTCCTCCGGCGACCGGGAGACCACCTACGACGTGGTGCGGCGCACCGCCGAGCAGGTCTTCATCCCGCTCACCGTGGGCGGCGGTGTGCGCAGCGCCGACGATGTCGACAGGTTGCTGCGGGCGGGCGCGGACAAGGTCGGGGTGAACACCGCGGCCATCGCCCGGCCCGAGCTGATCCGGGAGATCGCCGAGCGGTTCGGCAGCCAGGTGCTGGTGCTGTCCGTGGACGCCCGCCGCACCCCGTCCGGGTCGTTCGAGGTCACCACGCACGGCGGGCGGCGCGGCACCGGCATCGACGCGATCGAGTGGGCGCACCGCGCCGCCGACCTCGGGGCCGGCGAGATCCTGCTCAACTCGATGGACGCCGACGGCACGAAGGACGGCTACGACACCGAGATGATCGCCGCGGTCCGCACGCACGTCACCGTCCCGGTGATCGCCTCCGGCGGCGCCGGCCGGGTCGAGGACTTCGCACCCGCCGTCGCCTCGGGCGCCGACGCGGTCCTCGCCGCGTCCGTCTTCCACTTCGGCGACCTGCGCATCGGCGAGGTCAAGTCCGCGCTGCGGGAGGCGGGTCACCCCGTCCGGTAAGGGGTCCTTGGAGGTCAGGGGCGCCGTGTGCAGAGCAGCACCGCCAGGTCCGGGGCGAGGGGGACCTCGATGGTGTCGAGGGCGGGGTGCTCCAGCCAGTGCAGGCGGGCGGTGTCCGGGCGGCCCTGGTAGGTGGGCGGCCGGCCGCCGGAGGGCGTGAAGTCGTCGATGACCAGGAGGCCGCCGGGGGCCAGGAGGGCGGCGGGATCGGCCGGGGGATCGCGGTCCGGGTCCTTGCCCTGCCCGCCGCCGTCCAGCACGAGCAGGTCGAACGGCCCGTGCGCGGCGATCGCGGCCCACTGGGCGCACGTGACGGTCACGTCGGGCGCGTACGGCTCGAAGAGGGCGGCGGCGGTCTCCGCGCGTACGGGGTCGCGTTCGACGCTGACCGCCGTGGCGCCGGGCCGCATCCCGGAGACGAGCCAGGCCAGGCCCACCCCGCAGCCGGTCCCCGTCTCGCCGATCCGCCCCGCACCGGCGGCCAGGGCGTGCAGCAGCCGGCCCTGCTCGGGCCGGCACGAGTAGGGGAAGCCGAGGTGGCGGGCGGTCCGCGCGGCGCGTTCGACCAGGGGTGGGAGGTCGCCGGGGCCGGTGAGGTGGGCACGGGTGCCGTCGAGGGACATGGCCGCCATCCTGCCGGGGGCGCGCGCCGCACGCCGGGAGATCGGCGGGATCGGGGGGAGACCGCCGGGAGAAGATAGGAAAGAGAAGTTGCGCAAATAAGGTTGTGCAACTTCTCTTTCGTATCTACCGTGGTGAGGGTGGAAGACGATCAGGTCGTACCGGCGTTCGAACCGCGCATCACCGATCTGGAAGCGCTGAAGGTGTTCACGCATCCGCTGCGCATCCGGCTCTACCGCGTGCTGTTCACCAGCGGCGAGGCCACCGCGTCGCACCTGGCCGACCAGGTCGACGAGGCGGTGTCGCTGGTCAGTTACCACCTGCGCAAGCTCGCGGCGCACGGCTTCATCGTCGAGGCGCCGGGACATGACGGCGACGGCCGCGAGCGCTGGTGGAAGCTGTCCTCCGAGCACGGCTTCAACTTCCGCAACTCCGACTTCGACGACAGACCCGAAGGCGTGGCGGTGCTCAGCCAGGTCACCCGGCAGCTGCTGGCGACCCGCGGGGAGCGCTACGAGCGGTACCTCAACGAGCAGGAGTCCTGGCCCAAGGAGTGGACGGAGGCGGCCTTCTCCTCGGAGTTCATGCCGCGCCTGACGGCCGCCGAACTCCAGGAGATGGCCGAGGACATCGGCGCGCTCATGCGGCGCTGGTCCCGGCGGGGCAACGACGCCGTGGCGGCCGGCGACACCGAGGGCCGCGAGCACGTCTCCGTCCAGATGTACGGCTTTCCGCACCGCGGTTAGCGCCTGCGGTCCCCTCCGCCCCGCCGACCCCGACCCACCGATTCACCCACCCACCTCCGGCGCAGCGCACCCACGTCAGCCCGCCGGTAAGGCCCGCACGCCCTGATGCCTGCGCCTTACCGGGTCCACGGGTAAGGCCCGCACACCCTGATGCCCTCCCCTTACCGGGTCCACGGGTGGACTCCGCACGCCCTGATGCGGGCCCCTCCGTTGCTGTCGTGCCGCCCGCGTCGTCGCCCACCTCTCAGGAAGGCCCGTCATGCTCGGCACCAGGCACCCCGACGCACCGCCCAAGGACGGCACCGGCACCGTCCTCGCCGCCCACCGCGACCCGAACGTGCTGCGCTGGCTGACCGCGTACACCGCGTCCCTGCTCGGCGACAGCATCTACTTCCTCGCGCTCGGCTTCGCCGCGGCGAGGACGGCCTCGCCCGCGGGGGTGGGAATGGTCATGGCGGTCGGCGCGGTGCCGCGGGCCCTGTTCCTGCTCGGCGGGGGAGTGGTCGCCGACCGCTTCGGCCCGCGCAGGGTGGTGATCGGCAGCGACGCCGCGCGCAGCGTGCTGATCCTCGGCGCGGCCGTGGTGCTCGCACTGGCCTCCCCCGGGCTGTGGCTGCTGGTGTGCGTCGCCGCCGTCTTCGGCGTCGTGGACGCGCTGTTCATGCCCGCGGTCGGCGCGCTGCCGCCCCGCCTGGTCCCGCGCGACCAGCTCGTCCGGTTCCAGGGGATGCGCGCGCTCGCCGTCCGCACCGGCGACATCGCCGGCCCGCCGCTGGGCGGCCTCGCGATGGGGCTGGGCGGCGCGAGCGCCGCCTTCGCCCTGGCCGGCGGGCTGTTCGCGGTGTCCGTGCCGCTCCTGGTCACCACCCGCATCGGCGCGATGAAGGCGGGCCACACGCCCGCCCCTGCCCCCGCCCCCGCGGCCGGGGCGGAGGACAGCACCGGCACCAGTGCCTGGGCCGAACTGCGCGGCGGGCTGCGCTACATCCGCCGCCACCGCCTGGTCGGCCCGCTCGTGCTGTCCGGCGCGCTCAGCGAACTCGGCCTGGCCGGCCCGCTCAACGTCGGCATGGTGCTGCTCGCCCGGCAGCGCGGCTGGGGCTCGTCCGGGTACGGCTGGATCATCGCCGCGTTCGGCGCCGGAGCGGCGACCAGCGCGCTGCTGCTGGCCCTGCGCGGCGGGGTGCGGCGGGCGGGCGTCGTGCAGATCGTCACGCTCTTCGTCGGCTCCGCGGCGATCGGGCTGATCGGCGCCGCCCCCGTGCTCGGGGCCGCGGTCGCGCTGGCGCTGCTCGCCGGGCTCATCTGCGGGGTCTGCGGCGGCCTGGCGGTCGCCATGATCCAGTCCGCGTGCGATCCCGGCTACCTCGGCCGCGTCACGTCGGTCATGAGCCTCACCGGCTTCGGCCTCGCCCCGCTCGTCTACCCCGTCTTCGGGGTCGCCGTCGCCGCGTTCGGGCCGACGGCCGTCTTCCTCACCAGCGCGGCCGTCGGGATGCTGGGCGGCGCCGTCGGCCTCGCCTCCTCGGCCGTGCGCCGCGCGAGCGGGCCGCTCGCCACCGCGAAGGCGCCGCACTGACCCGGGCGACCCGGGATGCCCGGGCGGAAGCGGCTCGGCCCGCGCGGAAGCGGACGGGCTGGAGGACGCGGGCGGGCCTTCGCGGGCTCGGGCCGGCGCGTGCGGGGCCTCCGCCTCCCCGGGCAGGCGCGTGCGGCCTTCGCGGGCGGGCGGCTGCCTCTCCGGGTCGGCGTGCGAACCTTCGCGGGCTCCGGGCGGGCGCGTGCGGGCCTTCGCCTGTCCGGGCCGACGCGGGCGGGCCTTCGCGGGCTCGGGCCGGTGCGTCCGGGGCCCCCGCTCCCCGGTTCGGCGCGTGGGCCCTCGCGGGGTTGGCCCTGCGCGGGCGGGCGGGCCTGCGCGGGCGGACCTCCGCATCCCCGGGCCGAAGGCAGACGCCGCTCCGTCAGACCCCGAGCTTCGCTCCGTACGCCTGCGCCACCGCGTCCTCCGGGCCGTCCGCGTCGACCTTCGCCGCGGCCTGCCGGCCGAACGCGAACATCGTCAGCTCGGACGGCTCGCCGGTGACGGTCACCACGGGCGCGCCCTTGTGGGCGACCACGGTCCGCCCGTCGGGCACCCGCAGCACGATGCCGACCGGGCTGCGCCGCCCGAACAGCCGGGCGGCCCGCTCCAGCCGCGCCCAGAGCGCGTCGGCGAAGACCGGGTCGATCGTGCGCGGGGTCCACTCGGGCGCCGCACGCCGCACGTCCTCGGTGTGGACGTAGAACTCCAGCGTGTTCGACGCCTCGTCGAGCTGCTTGAGCGAGAAGGGGGACAGCCGCGGCGGGCCGGTCCTGATCAGGTGGAGGAGTTCGGCGTACGGCTTCTCCGCGTACTCCTTGCGGACCCGCGCCAGGCGGTCGGCGAGCTGCGGGACCACCATCCCGACGGCCGCGTCACCGCGTCGCTCGCGGACCACGACGTGGGCGGCCAGGTCCTTGGTGGTCCAGCCCGCACAGAGCGTCGGGGCGTCGGGGCCCGAACGCTCCAGCAGATCGGCGAAGAGCAGACGTTCACGCTGCGCATGGGTCGTCATACCGGAAGGCTATCCACCCGGCGGCCGAAAAATCCGGTGCCGTGCGCCCGGATCACCCGGGTCGCCGCCGGACCGGGCGCCGGGCGCGCCGTCGCGTTCCGCCCGCCGCGCCCGTCCCCCGATCAGTGCGTGCCATGGAACTCAGAACTTGCTGTACATCTTCGTGCCGTTCGTGCCGTTGCTGCGGGTCAGCGAGCAGGTGACCGTCTTCTTGCCCTGCAGCTCGTACGTGATGAGCTTCGGGAACAGCGCGTACGGGTAGTACTCGCGGCCGTCGTGCGGCAGGTGCGCGTGCGCGTCGGACTGGCACAGCGACAGCGCCTTGGTCTGGATGTCCGCGTCGGTGTCGAAGGTGCCGCTCAGCGTCTCGTTCGCGATCACCTGCGCGTCGTGCGCGGAACTGCACGAACGGGTCGTCACCGTCGAGACCGACGGCGACAGCGACGGGGCGTCGAAGCAGGTACCCGGCTTCAGTGACACGTACGGCACCAGCTTCTCGGTCGGCGAGGCCGAGTCGGTCGGCAGGCCGTCGTCACCGGTGGGCAGGTCCGTGGGCAGGCCCAGCGTCGGGTCGTCCGAGGGGTCCGTCGTGTCCGACGGCAGCGTGAAGCTCGGTATCCCGGTGGGGATCTTGGTCGGCAGCCCGCTGATGGTGTGGGTCGGCTTGTCGTCCGCCGACTTCTTCTTGTCGCCGCCGCTGCTGGCCACGGCGACGCCGCCGATGATCGCGCCGATCACCACGACCGCGCCGACCGCGATCCACGCGTTGCGCTTGTTGTTGTTCGGCGGCGGGGGCGGCGGCTGGTAGCCGAAGCCCGGCTGGCCGCCGGGGTAGCCGTAGTCACCGGGGGGCGCCGGCGGACCGGGCTGGCCGGCCGGGCCGTAGCCGCCCTGCTGGTTCTGCTGCGGGTAGCCGTAGGGCTGGCCGCCCGGCTGGCCCTCGGGCTGCTGCGGGTAGCCGTACGGAGGCTGGCCCTCGGGCTGCTGCGGGTAGCCGTACGGCTGGCCGCCGCCCGGCGGTGGAGGCGGCGGAGGCGGGCCGAAACCCTGGGGCGGCCCGAAACCGCCGCTCTGCTCGGGGGGTGGCGGTGGACCATCTTGCGGCGGCGGAGGAAAACCCATGGTGGCAGGATGCCCCATACGGATGACAGCTGCGAGCTCCTCCCGGATAGCGGGCAACCGCCTTGTGGCGTTTGGCAGTTAATGCGGCTTTTCTTGTTGCGGCGGATCGGCGGCAGAATGGGGGCATGTCCTCGCCATCGACCTCGCTCGACCCCGCGATCGCCGCGCGTCTCAAGCGCAACCCGGACGGGCTGGTTCCCGCCATCGCCCAGCAGTACGACACCGGTGAGGTGCTGATGCTCGGCTGGATGGATGCCGAGGCGCTGCACCGCACCCTCACCACCGGGCGCTGCACCTACTGGAGCCGCAGCCGCCGCGAGTACTGGGCCAAGGGGGATACTTCCGGCCACGTCCAGCACGTCAGGTCCGTCGCCCTCGACTGCGACGGGGACACGCTCCTCGTCCGCGTCGACCAGGTGGGCCCCGCCTGCCACACCGGCACCCGCACCTGCTTCGACGAGGACGTCCTCCTGGAGGGTTAGGCGACCCTCTTCTCGCCTGGGGACCCGCACGACCAGGGGCGCGTGGGGGCACCCCCTGGCTTCGCCGGGGGCACCCCCACCCAGCCGCCAGGCTGGGGGAGAACCGCGCGGGCAACCGGCCACCGGCAGGTGGTCCCTCGACCACGCACAGGGGCACCCCGGCGGGACAGGGGCACCCCCGAGGGTCGGGGCACGCCGGGGCGGTTACCCTCCCGCCATGGACCTCCCTACCTTCCGCAAACTCGCCGTCGACCGCCGCGTGATCCCGGTCAGCAGGCGCCTGCTCGCGGACGGCGACACCCCGGTCGGGTTGTACAGAAAACTCGCGGGTGAGCGCGTCGGCACGTTCCTGCTGGAATCCGCCGAGGACAGCAAGGCGTGGTCGCGCTACAGCTTCGTCGGCGTCCGCTCGGCCGCGACGCTGACCGCCCGTCAGGGGCAGGCGCACTGGCTCGGCACGCCCCCGGTCGGCGTCCCGGTGGACGGCGACCCGCTGGCCGCGCTGCGGGCCACCGTGGAGGCCCTGCACACCCCGCGCGACCTGGCCGCGGGCATGCCCCCGTTCACCGGCGGCATGGTCGGCTACCTCGGCTACGACATCGTCCGCCGCCTGGAGCGGATCGGCGAGCACGGGAGCGACGAACTCCGGCTGCCCGAGCTGACGATGCTGCTCACCTCCGACCTCGCCGTGCTGGACCACTGGGACGGCAGCGTGCTGCTGATCGCCAACGCCATCAACCACAACGACCGGGACACCGGCGTGGAGGAGGCGTACGCGGACGCGGTGGCCCGGCTGGACGCGATGGAGGCCGACCTGGGCCGCCCCGCCGAGTACCCGCCGGTCGCGCTGCCGCAGTCCGAACTGCCGGAGTACACCACGCGGTGGGGCGGTCAGGACTTCCGCGACGCGGTCGAGGACGTCAAGGAGCGGATCCGGGCGGGCGAGGCGTTCCAGGTGGTGCCCTCGCAGCGGTTCGAGACGCCGTGCTCGGCGACCGCGCTGGACGTCTACCGGGTGCTGCGCGCCACCAACCCGAGCCCGTACATGTACCTGCTGCGCTTCCCGGGTGAGGACGGGGGCGCCGAGGGCGGTTTCGACGTGGTCGGGTCCAGCCCCGAGGCGCTGGTCAAGGTCGAGGACGGGCGGGCCATGGTGCACCCGATCGCGGGCACCCGGCCGCGCGGCGCCACCCCGCAGGAGGACGCGGCGCTCGCCGAGGAACTGCTGGCCGACCCCAAGGAGCGGGCCGAGCACCTGATGCTGGTCGACCTCGGCCGCAACGACCTGGGCCGGGTGTGCGAGCCCGGCAGCGTCGAGGTGGTCGACTTCATGTCGGTCGAGCGCTACTCGCACGTGATGCACATCGTCTCGACCGTCACCGGCCGGGTCGCGCCGGGCCACAGCGCCTTCGACGTGCTCACCGCCTGCTTCCCCGCGGGCACCCTGTCCGGCGCCCCCAAGCCGCGCGCGATGCAGATCATCGAGGAACTGGAGCCCACCCGCCGGGGGTTGTACGGGGGCTGCGTCGGCTACCTCGACTTCGCCGGCGACTCCGACACCGCGATCGCCATCCGTACCGCCCTGGTCCGGGACGGCACGGCCTACGTGCAGGCGGGCGCCGGCATCGTGGCCGACTCCGACCCGGTCTCCGAGGACACGGAGTGCCGCAACAAGGCCGCGGCCGTCCTCCGGGCCGTGAACACGGCCAACCGCCTGCACGGCTGACCCCCCGGGCGGCCCGGACAGCGCAGTTCCCCGCGCCCTCAGGGGCGCGGGGAACTGCGCGGCGAGCGGTCCGGCCGGTCAGCCGGTGAAGGCCGCCGTGCCGTTGGGCGTGCCGAGCCCGGTCGGGCCGTCGTAGCCCGAGGCGCCGCTGCAGAGGTAGGAACCGCCGCAGCTGCCGTTCGACCCGCCGGTCACGTCGTTGAGGTCCGACGTGTGGGCGTAGGGGAAGGACGACGGCGTGGAGCCGTCCGACGGCGTGCCGGCGAGCGCGTAGACCGAGGCGATGATCGGCGAGGACACGCTCGTGCCGCCGAACACCTCCCAGCCGCCGTCGCCGCCGTAGGTGTCGTTGACCGCGACACCGGTGCTCGGGTCGGCCACCGCCGAGACGTCGGCCACCGACCGCTTCGCGCAGCCGCTGTCGGTCTGCCAGCTCGGCTTCGGGTCGTACTGCGAGCAGCCCGAGCCCGAACCGCTCCACGCGGACTCGCTCCAGCCGCGGGCGGAGGAGTCGGCGGTCAGCGAGGTGCCGCCGACCGCGGTGACGTACTGCGAGCCGGCCGGGTACTCGACGCCGTACCCCGAGTCGCCCGCGCTGACCGTGATGGCCACGCCCGGGTGGTCGAAGTACGTGCTGTCGTACGACGAGTCGGCCGAGGACTCGCCGCCGCCGTAGCTGTTGGAGACGTACTTCGCGCCCAGCGACACCGCGGTGTTCACCGAGGCGCCGAGGTCGGCCATCGACGAACTGTCCGCCTCCACCAGGAGGATGTGGCACTGCGGGCAGGTCGCGCTGACCATGTCGACGTCGAGCGATATCTCCTCGGCCCAGCCGGCGTCGGGAGTGGGCAGCGAGGAGGCGCTGCCGCTCTGGCCGACCTTGCTGAAGCAGCCGTTGTCGGTGGAGCACTCGGGCAGCCCGTAGGTGGACCGGTAAGTGGCCAGGTCCGCCTCGGCGTTGGGGTCGTCGTACGCGTCGACGATCGCCACGGTCGCGCCGGAGCCGCCGGTGGTGGGCAGGTTGTAGGCGGAGTGCAGGTCGTCAGGGCCGAAGCCGGAGGGCGCCGCGGACGGGTGGACCGCACCGCTGGACCGCGCCAGCGTGCTCGCCCCGCTGGTGACCTTGACGGCCTGGCAGGCCATCTGGCCGGCCTTCGTGGCCACCGCACACGAGTGGGCGGTCCGCAGGCCGTGCACGGCCGGGGCGGCCTGCGCGGAGGAGGCGAGCGCGAGCCCGGACGCGGCGAGCCCCGCCGCTGCGGTGAGGGCGAGGCCGGTACGGAGGGAGAGGGGGTTGAAGGTGCCGAGAGTGAAGCGCAAGCGACTGCCTCCTGTGGTGGGGGGAACCGAGGAGCGAGGGTGAACACAGAGGTTTCTGCGCCCTTTTGGGAACAGTGGGACTGGCGCACGCTATGACTGACCGGCACACGTCAACAAGAATCGGGCGGCGATCTCCGCTTTACCTTCACCTGGCGGCTGCGCGGGCTCCGCATGACCCACCCGCGATCCCCCCGCGACGCGAGCGGGGCGCCCTTGCACCGCCCCCCGCCGAGGGGGTCCCGCGCGGGCAGGGGATAGTGGAGGGGTGAACACGTCCTCGGCCGCGCCTGAACACACCGCGACGTCCACCGCGCCCGCGCCGGCGGACCTCTCGGCGGAACCCGCCGCACCCGGAGTGCAGCGGCGCGCCGACCCCGACCGCCGCGCCGCCTACCGTGCCCTCGCGGTGGCACTGGGCTGCGGCGTCCTCGGGGCGAGCCTGGTGCTGCTGGCGGCGGGCAAGACGTGGGCCCGCGGCACCGCCGCGTCCGCCGGGCACGCCATGCCGGTGCACGCGAGCGGCAGCCAGATGACCGCGCTGCCCGGGGCGCTCGCCCTGGTCGGGCTCGCCTCGCTGGTGGCGATCTTCGCGGTCCGCCGGATCGGGCGCTACGTGGTGGCCGCGCTGCTGACGCTCAGCGGCCTCGGCGCCGCCGTCACCGCCCTTGCCCGCCGCGGCGACCACGGCGCCCTGAACTCCGCCGCCGCCACCGCGACCAGCCTCACCCACGCCACCGCCGCGCACACCAGCACCACCGGCTGGCCGTTCGTCTCCGCGGCCGGCGGGCTGCTGATGCTCGTCGCGGGCCTGATCGCGCTGCGGCACGGCTCCCGGTGGCCGGCGATGTCCGGCCGCTACGACCGGCCCACCGGCCGCACCGGTACCCCACGGGCCGGCCGCGGTCCCGCCCCCGTGACCGTCGACCCCGACCGCCCCGAGGACCTGTGGAAGGCGCTCGACCGCGGCGAGGACCCGACCGAGGACCCCACTGACGACCCGACGGAGAACGCGACCGACGACGTGGCCGAGAACGCGGCCGGCGGCACGGCCGAGGACGGCGCCGGGAACCGCGCCGCGGACTGACGGCCGGCCGGGCCGGACGGGCGCCGGACCCGCACGAGCGGCCGTGCCCGGCACGCCACTCCGCTCCAGGCCACCCCGGTGCGCGCCCCACCCCCCGCACGCGCAACAATGGGGGACGAAGTGGGAGGCGCAGGACGCCCCGACCCGACTCTGCAGGGAGCACTCATGGCGGCACAGCACGACCACGGACACACGCCCGCCGCCTGGACCGGTGTGATCATCGCGTTCGTCGGTTTCTGCGTGGCCGGCGGCTTCATGGTGGCGGCGAACACGGCCGGGTTCTGGGTGGGTATGGCGATCATCGCGGTCGGCGTCGTCGTCGGCGGAGCGATGAAGCTGATGGGCCTCGGCCAGACGTACAAGCCGATCTCGACCAACGGATCGTCCTCCACCGAGGAGTCCCGCGCCCACGCCGGCGCCTGATCCCGCGCCCCGCGCGCGAACCCCGAGGCGCAGCCGCCCGGACCCCCGGTCCGCGCGCTGCGCCTTCGTGCGTCCCGGGGCACAATCGGCGCTGTGACCCACCTCACGTCCGAGGTCCCCGTTCGCACGGACGCCCCCGGCCCGCGCCCGCCCGGCCCGCGGGCCGCCCTGCGCCGCGCCGCCGTACCGCTCGGCGTGCTCGGCGCCGTAGCGGCGGGCTTCTGCTACGTCGGCAGCGTCGACCCCAACACGCCCGGGCACTACCCGGTCTGCCCGCTGCTCCACTACACCGGCGTGTACTGCCCCGGCTGCGGCGGTCTGCGCAGCGCGTACGCCGTCGCGCACGGCCACTTCCGTACCGCGCTGGGGTGCAACGCGCTGGCCGTGGCCGGTTACGCCGTCTTCGCCGTGGTCTGGACGGTCTGGGCGGTGCGCGCGGTGCGCGGCCGGCCCTTCGAGCCGTACCTGCGGCCGGGCTGGCGGTGGGCGATCGGGGTGCTCGCGCTGCTCTTCACAGTTGTCCGGAACCTGCCCTTCGGCGCGGCCCTGGCCCCCTGACCGAGATGGCCGCCGTGACCGCATACGTCCAGGTGGTGGGACCGCGCGGGGCACGATTCGGGTCCCGCGCCCCCCGCCCGATACCATCGGAGTGCTGGTGGTCAACCGCCGCTGGCTTGATCATTTCGCTGCTCGGCCCGGCCGAAGGGGAGTTCTCGCGTGAGTGTGCTCGACGAGATCATCGACGGAGTACGAGCCGACCTCGCCGAGCGACAGGCCCGGGTCTCCCTTGACGACCTCAAGGAGCGCGCGGCCAAGGCGCGGGACGCCCGTGACGGGGTCGCCGCCCTGCGCGGCGAGGGCGTCAAGGTGATCTGCGAGGTCAAGCGGTCCAGCCCCTCCAAGGGCGCGCTCGCCGCGATCGCGGATCCCGCGGCACTCGCGGCCGACTACGAGGCGGGCGGCGCCGCGGCGATCAGCGTGCTCACCGAGCAGCGGCGCTTCGGCGGGTCGCTGGCCGACCTGGAAGCGGTCCGCGCGAAGGTCGACACCCCCGTGCTGCGCAAGGACTTCATCGTCACCGCCTACCAGCTGTGGGAGGCGCGCGCCTACGGGGCCGACCTGGCCCTGCTGATCGTCTCCGCGCTCGACCAGGCCGCCCTGGTCTCGCTCGTCGAGCGGGCCGAGTCGATCGGGCTCACCCCGCTCGTCGAGGTGCACGACGAGGAGGAGGTCCAGCGCGCGGTCGACGCGGGGGCCCGCGTGATCGGGGTCAACGCGCGCAACCTCAAGACGCTCCAGGTGGACCGGGACACCTTCGCCCGGGTCGCCCCCGAGATCCCCGATCACATTGTCAAGGTCGCGGAGTCGGGTGTGCGGGGGCCGCACGATCTGATCGCTTACGCGCATGACGGGGCCGATGCCGTTCTGGTCGGGGAGTCGCTCGTGACGGGGCGTGACCCGCGGACGGCGGTCGCCGATCTGGTTGCGGCCGGCGCTCATCCGGCCCTCCGGCACGGGCGCGACTGATTCCCAGGGTGCCCCTGACCCTCCGGGGTGCCCCGTCCTGTGAGTTGCGGGACCTTGCGGTCCGGTTGTGGTTGTTCGCGCAGTTCTCCCCCAGCCTGGCGGCTGGGAGGGGCCCCACGCGCCCCTTGGTTGGTGGCCCTCTTTTCGCGGAGGGAGCCGCACATACCCAGGGGTGCGGGGAACTGCGCGACAAGCCCACCACCGGCAGGTGGTCCCTGAACAGGCAGGACGGGGCACCCCGGGGGGTCCGCTAAGCTGCGTCGCATGGCCATCGCGCAGCGTCTCGCACCCGGGTGCAAACCCCGTGGCTGCCGCGCGCCCGCGCGGAGGGTGCTGGGGCGGCGGGTGAGATACGTGATCGGGTGCGAGCCGGGTCAGGTGAACGGCAGGCGATGGCGCCGCGGCTGAGCCGCCCCGCAGCTGTCAGCCCGACCACCACACCCGCCAGGGGACACGTATGTCCGACACACCAGACGAGAACACCTACTTCCTGCCCGATCCGGACGGCGCCGTGCCGAGCCCGGAGGGCTACTTCGGCCCGTTCGGCGGCAAGTTCATCCCGGAGGCGCTGGTCGCCGCCGTGGACGAGGTCGCCGCGGAGTACGAGAAGGCCAAGACCGACCCGGCCTTCGCCGCCGAGCTGAACGACCTGATGGTCAACTACGCGGGCCGGCCCAGCGCGTTGACGGAGGTGCGGCGGTTCGCCGAGCACGCCGGCGGCGCGCGGGTCTTCCTGAAGCGCGAGGACCTCAACCACACCGGCTCGCACAAGATCAACAACGTGCTGGGCCAGACCCTGCTCACCAAGCGCATGGGCAAGACCCGGGTGATCGCGGAGACCGGCGCGGGCCAGCACGGCGTGGCGACGGCCACCGCGTGCGCCCTGTTCGGCCTCGACTGCACGATCTACATGGGCGAGATCGACACGCGCCGCCAGGCGCTGAACGTCGCGCGGATGCGCATGCTCGGCGCCGAGGTGGTCTCGGTGACCTCGGGCAGCCGCACCCTGAAGGACGCCATCAACGAGGCGTTCCGCGACTGGGTGGCCAACGTCGACCGCACCCACTACCTGTTCGGCACCGTCGCGGGCCCGCACCCGTTCCCCGCGCTGGTCCGCGACTTCCACCGGGTGATCGGCGTCGAGGCCCGGCGCCAGCTCCTGGAGCGCACCGGGCGGCTGCCCGACGCCGCGGTGGCGTGCGTCGGCGGCGGCTCCAACGCGATGGGCCTGTTCCACGCCTTCCTGCCGGACACCTCGGTGCGGCTGGTCGGGTGCGAGCCGGCCGGCCACGGTGTGGACACCGGCGAGCACGCCGCGACCCTCACCGCCGGCGAGCCCGGCATCCTGCACGGCTCCCGCTCGTACGTCCTGCAGGACGACGAGGGTCAGATCACCGAGCCCTACTCCATCTCGGCCGGGCTGGACTACCCCGGCGTCGGACCGGAGCACTCGTTCCTGAAGGACACCGGCCGCGCCGAGTACCGCGCCGTGACCGACGACGCCGCGATGCAGGCGCTGCGGCTGCTGTCCGGCACCGAGGGCATCATCCCCGCCATCGAGAGCGCGCACGCGCTGGCCGGGGCGCTGGAGATCGGCCGCGACCTGGGCCCGGAGGGCCTGGTCCTGGTGAACCTGTCCGGCCGCGGCGACAAGGACATGGACACCGCCGCCCGCTACTTCGGGCTCTACGACGAGGGGGACGCGAAGTGAGCGGCACCATCACGCTTCTGGAACGGACCCTCGCGGTCGCCCGGACCGAGCAGCGCGCCGCGCTCGTCGCCTACCTCCCGGCCGGGTTCCCGACCGTCGAGGGCGGCATCGAGGCGGTCAAGGCGGCGTTCGAGGGCGGCGCCGACATCGTCGAGGTGGGGCTGCCGCACAGTGACCCCGTCCTGGACGGGCCGGTCATCCAGACCGCCGACGACATCGCGCTCAACAAGAACCACGTCCGCATCGCGGACGTCCTGCGCACCGTGCGCGAGGGGCACGCCGCCAGCGGCAAGCCGGTCCTGGTCATGACGTACTGGAACCCGGTCGACCGCTACGGCGCCGAGCGGTTCGCCGCGGAACTGGCCGACGCGGGCGGCGCGGGCTGCATCCTGCCCGACCTGCCGGTGGAGGAGTCCGAGGGGTGGCGGAAGGCGGCCCAGGCGCACGGACTGGCCACCGTCTTCGTCGTCGCCCCCTCCAGCCGCGACGAGCGGCTGGCGCGGATCACCTCGGCCGGCAGCGGCTTCGTCTACGCGGCGTCCCTCATGGGCGTCACCGGGACCCGGGCGAGCGTCGGCGAGCAGGCGGCCGGGCTGGTCGCGCGCACCCGCGCGACCACGGAGCTGCCGGTGTGCGTCGGGCTCGGCGTCTCCAACGCCGAGCAGGCCGCGGAGGTCGCTTCCTTCGCGGACGGGGTCATCGTCGGTTCCGCGTTCGTGCAGCGGCTGCTCGACCACGAGGAACTCTCCGAGGGGTTGGCCGCGGTACGGTCCCTCGCGGCCGACCTCGCGCGGGGCGTGCGCCGGGCGCCCTGACCCCCCAAGCCGCCCCGTCCTCCTGGTCGAGGGACCACCCGCCGGTGGTGGGCTTGTCGCGCAGTTCCCCGCGCCCCCGGATATGCCCGGGTACTCCTGGGCAAGCCAGGTGCGAGCCGCACGTACAAGGGGCGCGGGGAACTGCGCGAGCAACCACCGCGGACCGCAAGGTCCCCTGACAACAGGACGGGGCACCCCGGAGGGTCCGCTCACCCTTGCGGGGGCAATCCTTCACTCGCCCGGGCGAAATTCCCGCCTCGCACAAGCCGAGCGCAGCGCCCCCGCGTTGGAACGACGTGAGCGAGAAGAACCGGAACGGAAAAGTCAGCGCGCGGCAGGCGCTGCAGGCGCAGCGCGAGAAGGACAAGGCCCGGGCCAAGCGGAAGCGGACGCTGACCGTGGCGGGCGGGGTGGTCGTGGTGATCGCGATCGCCGCGGGCATCTCCATCGCCGTGGCGAACAGCGGCAGCGGCAAGAGCAGCGGCAGCGACTCCGCGGGCACCGTGACCGCGCCGCGCGGCGCCATCGGGAAGGACAACCTGGTGATCCCGGTCGGCGCCGCCGACGCGCCGTCCACGCTGACCATCTACGAGGACTTCCGCTGCCCGGCCTGCGACGCCTTCGAGAAGAGCTTCACGCCGACGATCCACGGCCTGGAGGACAGCGGCGCGATGCGCACCGAGTACCACCTGGTCACCCTCATCGACGGCAATCTCGGCGGCGACGGCTCGCTGAACGCGGCGAACGCGGCGGCCTGCGCCCAGGACGCGGGCAAGTTCCGCGCCTACCACGACGTGCTCTACGCCAACCAGCCGGACGAGCAGGACGACAAGTTCGGCGACAAGAAGAACCTGCTCACCCTCGCGGGCAAGGTTCCCGGGCTGCGGACCGCCGCCTTCACCGCCTGCGTGGACAACGGCACCCACAACGCGTGGGTGAAGAAGTCCAACGACGCGTTCAACACCGCCGGCTTCAATTCCACCCCGACCGTGCTGCTCAACGGCAAGAACATCTACAGCAACGCGGCGCTGACCCCCGCGCTGCTGAAGACGATGGTCGAGGCGGCGAACAAGGGCAAGAAGCCCGGCACCGTCACCGCCACGCCCAGCCCGTCCTGACCCCGCTCCCGACCCGTTCCCCGACCCCGTCCTCGGCCGTGACGTTATCCATACGTAGCCGGGCGGCTTGCCCTACCACCCGCCCGGCACGGTACGGTCGGCATTGCCATGAAGCTTGCATACATTCCCAGTCCCTCCCACGGGGTCGTCCATCTCGGACCCATCCCGCTGCGGGGCTACGCGTTCTGCATCATCATCGGTGTCTTCGTTGCCATCTGGCTCGGGAACAAGCGGTGGATCGCCCGCGGCGGCAAGCGGGAGACCGTCGCGGACATCGCGGTGTGGGCGGTGCCGTTCGGCCTGGTCGGCGGTCGCCTCTACCACGTGATCACCGACTACGAGCTGTACTTCACCAACGGCAACGACTGGGTGAACGCCTTCAAGGTCTGGGACGGCGGGCTGGGCATCTGGGGCGCGATCGCCCTGGGTGCGCTCGGCGCGTGGATCGGCTGCCGCCGGCGCGGCATCGCGCTCCCCGCCTACGCCGACGCGATCGCCCCGGGCATCGCCTTCGCGCAGGCCATCGGCCGCTGGGGCAACTGGTTCAACCAGGAGCTGTACGGCAACCACACCACCCTGCCGTGGGGCCTGAAGATCACCAGCACCGCGGGTGACCGGATCCCCGGTGTCTACCAGCCGACGTTCCTGTACGAGTGCCTCTGGTGCATCGGCGTCGGCTTCCTGGTGATCTGGGCCGACCGGCGCTTCCGGCTCGGGCACGGCCGCGCCTTCGCGCTGTACGTGGCGGCCTACTGCGTGGGCCGCGGCTGGATCGAGCACCTTCGGTCCGACTACGCCCACCACATCCTGGGCCTGCGTCTCAACGACTGGACGGCGATCATCGTCTTCCTCGCCGCGGTGCTCTACCTGGTGCTGTCGGCCCGGATGCGGCCCGGCCGGGAGACCGTGGTCGAGCCGGACACCGCGGTGGCGGTTGCGGGCGACGCGGAGGCGCCGTCCGAGGCAGGCGAGAACGCCGAGGCCGGCACTCCCGTACTGACCAAGGCCGCGAAGGGTGCGGAAGGTTCCGAGGGCTCCGACGCCTCCGGCACCACCGACGAGCCCGCGGCGGCGCCGGACTCCGACGCCGGTGACGTGGGTGCCGCGTCCGCGACGGCGGCGTCCGAGCCGCACTCGCAGTCCTCCTGACCTCGTCCCGAGCACCCTCCCCTTCCGTCCGACCCGCTCGCCGTGGCGAGAAACCGCAGCTCAGGGCAGCCTTCCCTTGCTGGCGGCGGCTCGGAATGCCACGTACGGTCGAAGCGTTGCGCAGACGGACGCGGGCCGCACGGGTGCCCGGGGGAGGGGCAGGGACATGACGACGGCCACCGTGGAGCCGGCCGGTGCGGCCGCTCCGTACCACGTACCCCAGCACTCGCACCGTGACGTCAGCGGCGGGTGGCTGCGGCCGGCGGTGTTCGGCGCGATGGACGGGCTGGTGTCGAACTTCGCGCTGATGACCGGGGTCGCCGGCGGTGACGTGGGCGCGCGGACCGTGGTGGTCACGGGCCTGGCCGGGCTGGCCGCCGGGGCGTTCTCCATGGCGGCCGGCGAGTACACCTCGGTCGCCTCGCAGCGCGAGCTGGTCGAGGCGGAGCTGGCGGTGGAGCGGATCGAGCTGGACCGCAACCCCGAGGCAGAGCTGCGGGAGCTGGCCGCGCTGTACGTCTCGCGCGGGGTGGAGCCGGAGCTCGCCCACGAGGTGGCCCGGCAGCTGTCCGCCGACCCCGAGCAGGCGCTGGAGATCCACGCCCGCGAGGAGCTGGGCGTCGACCCGACCGACCTGCCCTCGCCGCTGGTCGCGGCGGCCTCCTCGTTCGTGTGCTTCGCGCTGGGCGCGCTGCTGCCGGTGCTCCCGTACCTGCTGGGTGCGACCGTGCTGTGGCCGGCGGTGGCGCTGGCGCTGGCCGGGCTCTTCGGCTGCGGTGCGGCGGTGGCCCGGGTCACCGCGCGCTCCTGGTGGTACAGCGGGCTGCGGCAGCTCGTGCTGGGTGCCGCAGCGGGCGGCGTCACGTTCGCGCTGGGCAGCCTGATCGGCTCGGCGGTGGGCTGACGCCGCCGCTCCCGGCCCTGGTGGGAGCCGTCCCAGGGCCCGGCCGGGCCGCCCCTGGCCCGCCTCCCGCGGTCCGGCGCTGAACGGCCGTACCATCGGAATCGCGGGTGGTACCGGCAACTCGCCAGAAGGTTCTGTTTCCCCCTCGTTTCAGCATCGGCCGCACGGGGCATCAGTCGGTAACCCAACCGGCTGAGCTTTCCCCCGAGGCTCGTCGAGCTGTGCGCGGGCACCCTCGCACGCAGTGCCGGGACCGTCCGTACAACCCGCGGCGCGACGCTGGCCAGAAGTAGCTGTTCCACCTTCCGATCACCACCTCGCACGTCCACATGCTGGAATCGAATATCCACTTCTCGAACATTCGTCCATCATGTAACCTGCACGAAATCGCAGAGGGCCAACGTCGTCCCTGTTGCGCATGCCCGGGGAACGGGCGATGCATATCAGCCAATGACGACGACGGGAGAGCCATGCGTTCGCGTTCCGCGTTCATGGACGGGCGCCCCGCCCCGCAGGGGATGTACGATCCCCGCAACGAGCACGACGCCTGCGGTGTCGGTTTTGTCGCCACTCTCAGCGGCGAGGCGAGCCACGCGCTCGTCCAGCAGGCGCTCACCGTCCTGCGCAACCTGGAGCACCGCGGTGCCACCGGCGCCGAGCCGGATTCCGGCGACGGCGCGGGCATCCTGCTCCAGATCCCGGACGCTTTCCTTCGCGAGTCCGTCGACTTCGAGCTGCCCGCCGCGGGCCAGTACGCCGTCGGGCTCGCCTTCCTCCCGCACGAGCACGACGACCGCTCCAAGGCCGTCGACGCCATCGAGCGGATCGCCGCGGAAGAGGGCCTGGCCGTCCTCGGCTGGCGCCGGATGCCGACCGATCCCGACCTGCTCGGCGCGACCGCCCGCTCCACCATGCCGTACTTCACGCAGCTCTTCGTCGCCGACGGTGACGACTCCCGCGGCGCGGAGGGCCGCCGGGCGGGCATCGACCTGGACCGGCCCGCCTTCGTGCTGCGCAAGCGCGCCGAGCGCGAGGCCGACGTGTACTTCCCGTCGCTGTCCGCGCGGACCATCGTCTACAAGGGCATGCTCACCACCGGCCAGCTGGAGCCGTTCTTCCCCGACCTGTCCGACGAGCGGTTCGCCACCGCCATCGCGCTGGTCCACTCCCGCTTCTCCACCAACACCTTCCCGAGCTGGCCGCTCGCCCACCCCTACCGGTTCGTCGCGCACAACGGCGAGATCAACACCGTCAAGGGCAACCGCAACTGGATGCGCGCCCGCGAGTCGCAGCTGGCCAGCGAGCTGTTCGGCCCGGTGCGCGGCACCGACGGGAGCGCCGCGGAGGAGCGGGGCGCCCTGGACCGGATCTTCCCGATCTGCACGCCCGGCGCGTCCGACACGGCGTCCTTCGACGAGGTGCTGGAGCTGCTGCACCTCGGCGGCCGCTCGCTGCCGCACAGCGTGCTGATGATGATCCCCGAGGCGTGGGAGAACCACACCTCGATGGACCCCGCCCGCCGTGCCTTCTACCGCTACCACTCCACGCTCATGGAGCCGTGGGACGGCCCGGCCTGCGTCACCTTCACCGACGGCACCCTCGTCGGCGCCGTGCTGGACCGCAACGGGCTGCGCCCCGGCCGCTACTGGGTCACCGACGACGGCCTGGTCGTGCTCGCCTCCGAGTCCGGGGTGCTGCACGACATCGCGCCGGAGAAGGTGATCCGCAAGGGCCGCCTCCAGCCGGGCCGGATGTTCCTGGTCGACACCGCCTCGCACCGCGTCGTCGAGGACGACGAGATCAAGGCCGAGATCGCCGCGCAGAACCCGTACACGGACTGGCTGGCCGCCGGGCTGATCAACCTGCCCGACCTGCCCGAGCGCGAGCACATCGTGCACACCCACGCCTCGGTCACCCGCCGCCAGCAGACCTTCGGCTACACCGAGGAGGAGCTGCGGGTCCTGCTCGCGCCGATGGCCCGCACCGGCGCCGAGCCGATCGGCTCGATGGGCACCGACTCGCCGATCGCGGCGCTGTCGGACCGGCCGCGGCTGCTGTTCGACTACTTCACCCAGCTCTTCGCGCAGGTCACCAACCCGCCGCTGGACGCCATCCGCGAGGAACTGGTCACCTCGCTGATCTCCACGATCGGCCCCTCCGGGAACCTGCTGGAGCCCAGCCCCGCGTCGTGCCGCAACATCACCCTGCCCTTCCCGGTGATCGACAACGACGAGCTGGCCAAGCTCATCCACGTCAACGCCGACGGCGACCTGCCCGGGCTGAAGAGCGCCACGCTGTCCGGCCTGTACCGGGTCAGCGGCGGCGGCGAGGCACTCGCCGCGCGACTGGCCGAGATGTGCGCCGAGGCCGACGCCGCCATAGAGGACGGTGCCCGGCTGATCGTGCTGTCCGACCGGCACTCCGACGCCGAGCACGCCCCGATCCCGTCTCTGCTGCTCACCTCCGCGGTCCACCACCACCTGATCCGCACCAAGCAGCGCACCCAGGTCGGCCTGATCGTCGAGGCCGGCGACGTCCGCGAGGTGCACCACGTCGCCCTGCTGATCGGCTACGGCGCGGCGGCGGTCAACCCGTACCTGGCGATGGAGTCCGTCGAGGACCTGGTGCGGGCCGGTACCTTCCTGCCCGGCGTCGACGCCGAGACCGCGATGCGCAACCTGATCAAGGCGCTCGGCAAGGGCGTCCTGAAGGTCATGTCGAAGATGGGCATCTCCACCGTCGCCTCCTACCGCGGCGCGCAGGTCTTCGAGGCGGTCGGCCTGGACGCCGACTTCGTCGACACCTACTTCCACCTCACCGACACGAAGATCGGCGGGGCGGGCATCGACGTCGTCGCGCGGGAGGTCGCCGCCCGGCACGTCAAGGCGTACCCGGTCTCCGGCATCCCCGCCGCGCACCGGCGGCTGGAGATCGGCGGCGAGTACCAGTGGCGCCGCGAGGGCGAGCCGCACCTGTTCGACCCGGACACGGTCTTCCGGCTCCAGCACGCCACCCGCACCCGGCGCTACGACATCTTCCAGCAGTACACCTCCCGCGTGAACGAGCAGTCCGAGCGGCTGATGACGCTGCGCGGCCTGTTCGGCCTGAAGCACGAGCGTCCGGCCGTCCCGATCGACGAGGTCGAGCCGGTCAGCGAGATCGTCCGGCGGTTCTCCACCGGCGCGATGTCGTACGGCTCGATCTCCCGCGAGGCGCACGAGACGCTCGCCATCGCGATGAACCAGCTCGGCGGCAAGTCCAACACCGGCGAGGGCGGCGAGGACCCGGACCGGCTGTACGACCCGGCCCGGCGCAGCGCCATCAAGCAGGTCGCCTCCGGCCGCTTCGGGGTCACCTCGGAGTACCTGGTCAACGCGGACGACATCCAGATCAAGATGGCCCAGGGCGCCAAGCCCGGCGAGGGCGGCCAGCTGCCCGGCCACAAGGTCTACCCGTGGATCGCCGGCACCCGGCACTCCACCGCGGGCGTCGGCCTGATCTCGCCGCCGCCGCACCACGACATCTACTCCATCGAGGACCTCGCCCAGCTCATCCACGACCTGAAGAACGCCAACCCCCGGGCCCGCGTGCACGTCAAGCTGGTCTCCGAGGTCGGCGTCGGCACGGTCGCGGCAGGCGTGTCCAAGGCGCACGCCGACGTGGTGCTGATCTCCGGCCACGACGGCGGCACAGGCGCCTCGCCGCTCACCTCGCTCAAGCACGCGGGCGGCCCCTGGGAGCTGGGACTGGCCGAGACGCAGCAGACCCTGCTGCTCAACGGGCTGCGGGACCGGATCGTCGTGCAGACCGACGGCCAGCTCAAGACCGGCCGGGACGTGGTCATCGCGGCGCTGCTCGGCGCCGAGGAGTTCGGCTTCGCCACCGCGCCGCTGGTCGTCTCCGGCTGCATCATGATGCGCGTCTGCCACCTGGACACCTGCCCGGTCGGCGTCGCCACCCAGAACCCGGTGCTGCGCGACCGCTTCTCCGGCAAGCCGGAGTTCGTGGTGAACTTCTTCGAGTTCATCGCCGAGGAGGTCCGCGAGCTCCTCGCCGAGCTGGGCTTCCGCTCGATCGAGGAGGCCGTCGGCCACGCCGAACTCATCGACGCCGGGCGCGCGGTGGACCACTGGAAGGCGGAGGGCCTGGACCTGGCGCCGCTGCTGTACGTGCCGGAACTGCCCGAGGGCGCGGCACTGCACCGCACCACCGCCCAGGACCACGGGCTGGACCGCGCGCTCGACAACGAGCTGATCCGGCTCGCCGCCGAGGCGCTGGAGTCCGGCGCCCCGGTCCGCGCCCAGGTGCCGATCCGCAACGTCAACCGCACCGTCGGCACCATGCTCGGCCACGAGGTGACGAAGAAGTACGGCGGCGCGGGCCTGCCGCAGGACACCATCGACATCACCTTCACCGGCTCCGCGGGCCAGTCCTTCGGCGCGTTCCTGCCCCAGGGCATCACCCTGCGGCTGGAGGGCGACGCCAACGACTACGTCGGCAAGGGCCTGTCCGGCGGCCGCGTGATCGTCCGCCCGGACCGCGGCGCGGACCACCTCGCCGAGGAGTCGACCATCGCGGGCAACACCATCGCCTACGGCGCGACCGGCGGCGAGCTGTTCCTGCGCGGCCGCACCGGCGAGCGGTTCTGCGTGCGCAACTCCGGCGCGACCGTCGTCGCCGAGGGCGTCGGCGACCACGGCTGCGAGTACATGACCGGCGGCCGGGCCGTGGTGCTCGGCAGCACCGGCCGGAACTTCGCGGCCGGCATGTCCGGCGGCATCGCCTACCTGCTGGACCTCGACCCGGACTGCGTCAACCCCGGGATGGTCGAGGTCGAGCAGCTGACGGCCGACGACATCACCTGGCTGCACGACGTGGTGCGGCGCCACCTGGAGGAGACCGGCTCCACCGTCGCCGAGCGGCTGCTCGCCGACTGGGGCAGCGCCCTCACCCGCTTCGGCAAGGTCATGCCGAGGGACTACAAGGCAGTGCTCGCCGCCAAGAACGCCGCCGAGCAGGCCGGACTCTCGGAGTCCGAGACCACCGCGAAGATGATGGAGGCGGCAAATGGCTGACCCCAAGGGCTTCCTCACCACCCCGCGTGAGAACAACCCGACCCGCGCGGTCGAGGAGCGCCGGCAGGACTGGAGCGAGGTCTACGTTCCCGGCGGGCTGCTGCCGATCGTCAGCAAGCAGGCCGGCCGCTGCATGGACTGCGGCATCCCGTTCTGCCACCAGGGCTGCCCGCTGGGCAACCTCATCCCGGAGTGGAACGACTACGCCTACCGCGAGGACTGGACCGCCGCGTCCGAGCGGCTGCACGCCACCAACAACTTCCCGGAGTTCACCGGGCGGTTGTGCCCGGCGCCGTGCGAGTCCGCCTGCGTGCTCGGCATCAACCAGCCGCCGGTGACCATCAAGAACGTCGAAGTCAGCATCATCGACCAGGCGTGGGACAACGGGGACGTCCGCCCGCAGCCCCCGGAGCGGCTGTCCGGCAAGACCGTCGCCGTCATCGGCTCCGGCCCGGCCGGCCTCGCCGCCGCCCAGCAGCTCACCCGGGCCGGCCACACCGTGGCCGTCTACGAGCGGGCCGACCGGATCGGCGGGCTGCTGCGGTACGGCATCCCCGAGTTCAAGATGGAGAAGCGGCACATCAACCGCCGCATCGAGCAGATGCGCGCGGAGGGCACCAAGTTCCGCACCGGCGTGCAGATCGGCACCGACCTGGACGCCGCGAAGCTCGCCCGCCGGTACGACGCCGTGGTCATCGCGGCCGGCGCCACCCAGTGGCGGGACCTGCCGGTCGAGGGCCGCGAACTGACCGGCGTGTACCAGGCGATGGAGTACCTGCCGCTGTCGAACAAGGTGCAGGAGGGCGACTTCGTGGCGCCCCCGATCACCGCCGAGGGCAAGCACGTCGTGGTCATCGGCGGCGGCGACACCGGCGCGGACTGCGTCGGCACCGCGCACCGGCAGGGCGCGCTGTCCGTCACCCAGCTGGAGATCATGCCGCGCCCCTCCGACGAGCGGCCCGCGCACCAGCCGTGGCCGACGATGCCGATGGTCTACAAGGTGACCTCCGCGCACGAGGAGGGCGGCGAGCGCGTCTACGCCGTCAACACCGTGAAGTTCACCGGCGACGCCGACGGGCACGTCCGGGAACTCCACCTGGTCGAGGTGGTCTTCCAGGACGGCACGTTCGTGCCGCAGGAGGGCACCGAGCGGGTCATCAAGGCCGACCTGGTCACCCTCGCGATGGGCTTCACCGGCACCGACCAGAAGAACGGCCTCATCGAGCAGATCGGCCTGGAACTGGACGCGCGCGGCAACATCGCCCGGGACGGCTCCTACGCGACCAACGTCGAAGGGGTGTTCGTCGCCGGTGACGCCGGCCGCGGCCAGTCCCTGATCGTCTGGGCCATCGCCGAGGGGCGCTCCGCGGCGAAGTCCGTCGACGCCTTCCTCACGGGGGTGCCGTCCGCCCTGCACGCCCCGATCCGCCCCACCGACCGGCCGCTCACCGTCTGACGGCCCCGAGAACGTCCCGCACAACGGTGTGCGGAACGCAGTAACACCCGCAGCGCTCGCCACTCCCCGACCAAGGAGGCGGGCGCTGCGCCATGTCCCGCTCCGATCACCGGCCGCAGCCCCAGGCAGCCGCCCGACCGTACGGGTGACAACGGGGGTACCAGGCTTCGAACGCGCGGTGCAAGGGGACCTATCTGCGCGCATCACCGACCGGCCCCCACTGCCTCCGCGATCGGAGCACACCTGTATGTCCCGTCTCAGAGCGCCCCTCGGCGTGTCCGTCACCGCCGCGGTCCTCGCCGCACTCCCCGCCACCGTGCTCACGGCACCGGCACACGCGGCCACCACCGGCCCGGGCGCTTCGACCGCCGCCTCCGCCGCTCCTGCCGCCGGTGCGCCCGGCGGCCGGGCTGCCGCGGTCGTCCAGCGCGTCACCCCCGGCGAGCTGGGCCCGGCAGGCCCCTGGCTGCGCCTAGGGGACAGCTCGGACTACGACGGCCGACCGCTCGGCGTGCAGGAGATCGCGCCCTTCGCCGACCCGGTGCACTTCAACGGCAGCCTGCACCTGGCCGTCGCACGCGATGATGCCGCCCAACAGGCCCAGGCCGCGCACTACTTCACCGCCGCCGTCCCGCTGTCCGTCATCGACGCCTCCCCCCTGTCGTACGACCTGTACGTCAAGAGCTCGTCCAGCGACGAGGCCGAGGCCGTCGGCGCGAACCTCCAACTCCCGGTGCTCTGCCAGGGGCTGTTCGCCACGCTCAGCTTCCAGCCGCAACTCGCCACCGACGCGCAGGGCCGCACGGGTGCGGTCACCGATGCCTGGCGGCACTTCGACACCGGCGGCTCGGCCATGTGGCGCACCTCCCGCGCGGTGGGCCCGTTCGCCGCGCAGAGCGACCACCCGCTGAGCGACTACGTCAGCGCGTGCGACGCGCCGGGCGACGGCGCGATCGGCGTGATCGCGAACGTCGGCCGGCTCGGCGACCCGGGCGCCGCCCTCGACACCTACGTCGACAACATCACCGTGGACGGCACGGTCTACGACTTCGCGACCGGGCGGACCGCGCAGGGGCGCATCAGCGTCCAGAGCGGCGGCAGCGGTACGGGAGACGGCACCGGCGGCTACGGCTCGGGCTCCGGTGGTGGCTACGGCTCCGGTGACGACCAGGGTGAGGACACCTGCGTCGAGGACGACGGCGTCGTCACCTTCACCAGCCCCGCCGACGGCCCCGACTACCGCGCGGTCGGCACCCGGCTGGTCCTGTCCGGGCCCGGGCTCACCCCCGAAAGCGTCACCGTCACCGCGAACGGTGCCCCGGTCACGCTGACCGAAGGCCCCGACGGCACCCTCACCGCGGTGGTCGCCCCCGACCCCGAGGTGGACCTCGCCCCCGGCGGGACGTTCAGCACGCCGTTCACCGTCACCTTCGACGGGCCGCGGCACGGGCCGGTCACCCTGACCGCGGAACTGCTCGCGCAGGGCTACGAACCCCTGCAGCCGACCGGCGTGACCGCGCGCACCGAACTGGGCTGACCCACCGGTCCGTTCCCCCCGCCGCCCCGCCTGCGGATCCGCCCGGCCGCCCTGTGCAGGTCACGTGTCGCAGTCCAGCTCCGACCTGCACAGGGCGCACCGGGCACGCAGGCGCCCCCGGCACGGCAGCCGGATGCGCTGGTAGCAGGTGGGGCAGGGGAAGGACACGCGCAGGTCGGCGGGGGTTCCGGTGAAGGTGTAGTCGGCCGGGGCGGGGGTGGCGCCGGCCCGGCGGTTCTTCGCGTACAGCCGGCGGGCCGCCCAGGACGCGGCGGCCAGCGGAGGACGGCGCAGGTCCTGGCGGGCACGGGTGAGGCCCACGCGGTAGGCGTCGCGGGCCTGGGGGCTGCGGAACCACGGCTCGATGTCGTCGCCGAGGGCGAGCGCCCGCTTCGCCAGGACGTACCCGAACTCCTCGGGCGTCAGGTAGCCGAGCTTGTACGCCGACATGGTCATCCGGTCGCCGCGCATCGACGGCTCCTCGCGGTAGGCGTCCAGCAGCAGCCAGCCCGCGCCCAGATACGCGGTCGCGGTGTCCGTGAGGATCTCGTTGTCCCTGGTGCCGGGGAAGGACAGCCCGAGCCGGTGCAAGTAGACATGCATCACCTCGTGGGCGAGCGCGGCCCCCACGTCCCGCCGGTCGGTCTTGAACCGGGAGTGCAGTTCCACGAAGTACTCGGGACCCGCGGCCAGTTCGACGTTCCCGGCGTGCACCATGTCGCGGAAGCCCACCACCATCCGGGCGTCCGGCAGCCGGAAGTGCTGCACCATCACCCGGGCCACCCGCTGCGCGCCCAGGTACGGGTCCTCGTCGTCGGGGAAGTCCACGAGTTCCGGGCGCACGCTGGTGGCGAAGCGGGCCACCCCGTCCGCGGAGAGCCGCCGGTGGATCGCGGTCAGCGCCCGCCGCACGGTCTCCAGATGCGGAAACCCGTGCTCGATCGGACCTCCGGCGATCTCCTCGCCGTCCTCGGCCACGTCGCCCATGCCCACCTCCCCGCCCCTGCGAGCCTAAGGCACGTCCGCCCACGCCGTCGTGGCCGTCCACAGCGCTCCCCCCGCGCCGGACGAGCCGTCGACCCGCACTCCGGCCGCCGCCAGACGCGTGGGCGCGTCCGGGCCGGTCCCGCCGGCCGACCGGTAGACGCTGAGCAGCAGGCGGCCACCAGGAGCGACCAGGCGGACCCGGACGTGCCGGACCAGGTCGATGAGGCACGGCGAGCCGCTGACCGGCGACGCGGGCACCACCCCGCGCGCGGCCCTCGACGAACCGAATGTGTGAACCACCACCGCAGTCATGATCGCAAATGCGTTCCACCAGCGCCGACCTTGGGGCAGCATGAACGGCATGCCTGCTCTCACCCGCGCCGAGGCCGAGACCCGCGCCCGCGACCTGGACGTCACGCACTACGCGATCGACCTCGACCTGACCCGGGGCGAGGCCGGCTTCGGATCGACCACCGTCATCCGCTTCGCGGCGCTGCGCGACTGCGACACCTTCGCCGAGATCGAGCCGGCGGCGCTGCACCGCGTCCTGCTGGACGGCCGGCCCCTCGATCCCGCGCTGCTCGACGACGGCCGGCTGCCGCTGACCGGCCTGACCGCGGGCGAGCACGAACTGCGGGTCGAGGCCGACATGCGCTACTCGCGCACCGGCGAGGGCATGCACCGCTTCACCGACCCCGCCGACGGCGAGACCTACCTCTACACCCAGCTCTTCCTCGACGACGTGCGCCGGGTGTTCGCCGCCTTCGACCAGCCCGACCTGAAGGCCCGCTTCGACGTGGCCGTCACCGCGCCCGAGCACTGGACGGTGCTCGGCAACGGCGTCGCGACCCGCACCGCGCCCGGCCGCTGGCAGATGTCCACCACCCCGCCGCTGTCCACCTACGTCGTCGCGGTCGCCGCCGGGCCGTACCACTCGGTGCGCACCGAGCACGCCGGCCTGCCCTTCGGCCTGCACTGCCGCCGCTCGCTCGCCCCGCACCTGGACCGGGCCGCGCCCGAACTGCTCGCCTTCACCCGGCGCGCCTTCGACCGCTACCACGAGATGTTCGACGAGCCCTACGCGTTCGACTCCTACGACCAGGCGTTCATGCCCGAGTTCAACTTCGGCGCGATGGAGAACCCCGGGCTGGTCCTCTTCCGCGACGAATACGTCTTCCGCTCCGCCGCCAGCCCCACCGAACTCCTCAACCGGGCCGTGGTCATGGCGCACGAGATGGCCCACATGTGGTTCGGCGACCTGGTCACCCTGCGCTGGTGGGACGACATCTGGCTGAACGAGTCGTTCGCCGAGTACATGGGCTACCAGATCGTCTCGGAGGACCCCGGCTTCCCCGGCGCGTGGACCGACTACGGCGCCAACCGCAAGTTCAAGGGCTCCGACAGCGACCAGCGCCCCTCCACCCACCCGGTCGCCCCGCTGCCCGACGACGTCCCCGACACCGCCTCCGCGCTCACCAACATCGACGGGATCTCCTACGCCAAGGGCGGTTCGGCGCTGCGCCAGCTCGTCACCTGGATGGGCCGCGAGGACTTCCTCGCCGGCGTCAACGAGCACTTCGCCCGGCACCGCTTCGGCAACGCCCGGCTCGCCGACCTCATCGACTCGCTCGCCTCCGCCACCGGCCGCGACGTGCCGGCCTGGGCCGAGGCGTGGCTGCGCACCACCGGCGTCGACACCCTCACCCCGTCCGCGTCGCCCGCGCCCGGCGGCTGGCGGCTGGAGATCGGCCACCACGGCAGCCGCCCGCACCGCGTCGACGTCGGCCTGTACGACCGGGACACCGCCGACCCGGCCCGGCTGGTGCTGCGCGAGCGCGCCACCGTGGACATCACCGCCACCTCCGCGGTCGAGCGCCGCGAGTTCGGCGGCCCCCGGCCCGACCTGGTGCTGCTCAACGACGGCGACCTCAGCTTCGTGAAGGTCCGCTTCGACGAGCGCTCCTGGGAGGCGGTGCGCGACGCCCTCGGCTCCATCCCGGACCCGCTGGCCCGCTCCGTCGCCTGGAACGCGGCACGCGATCTCGTCCGTGACGCCCGGGTCGCCCCCGCCGACTACCTCGCGCTGGTCCGACGGCACCTGGCCGCCGAGCCCGAACCGTCGATCGTGCACGGCGTGCTCACCTTCGCCCGTACCACCGTCGCCGACGGCTACCTCGACCCGGCGCTGCGGCCCGACGCGCTCGCCGGACTGGCCGACACCGCCCGGGCGCTGCTCGCCCAGGAGCACGACGTCAACCGGCTCACCGCCACCCGCGCCCTGGTCGACGCCGCGCTCACCGCCGCCGACGCGGCCGAGCTGCGCACCTGGTACGAGCGGGGTGTCATCCCGGGCGGCAGCGTCCTCGACGCGGACCTGCGCTGGCAGTTGCTGCTGCGGCTGACCGTCCTGGGCGCGGCCGGCGCGGCCGACATCGCGGCGGAGGAGGAGCGCGACCCCACTGCCACCGGCCGGGAGGGTGCCGCGCGCTGCCGGGCGGCCCTGCCCGACGCGGACGCCAAGTCCGTCGCGTGGCAGGCGATGTTCCACGACGACGCGCGGTCCTCCTACCTGCTCACCGCGACCGCGCAGGGCTTCTGGCAGCCCGAGCAACGGGTCCTGCTGGACGGCTATCCCGCCCGCTACTACCCGGACGCGATCGCGGTCGCGGCCCGGCGCGGCCCGGTCGTGGCCGAGACGGTCGCCCGCATCGGCTTCCCGTCCACCGCGGTCACCGCGGACGCGCTGGCCCTCGGCCGGGCGGCGCTCGAAGGCCCGGGCGCCACCCCGGCGTTGCGCCGCGCCCTCGGGGACCGGCTGGACGACCTCGGCCGGGCGCTGCGGGTGCGGCAGGTCTTCGGCGGGTAGCGGCGGGCGGGCCGTGCCGTCCGGGGCGCGCGCGTGCGGCGTGCGGCCCGGCGCCGGCGCGTCGCACGCCCTTGTGCGGAGCCTCGTTCAGGACTTCAGCAGCGGCGCGGCGAGGTGCTTCGCGATCGGCGCCAGCGGGAAGGGCTGGCCGGTGGCCAGGTCCTCGTCGAGGGCCATGACGGTGTCGCCGGAGCGGACCAGGATGGTGTCGTTGCCGACGTAGTCGCCCTTGGGCGTGACCTTCAACTCGAAGGCGTCGTCGCCGAGTCCGGGCACCGTGGTCACGGATGCGGTGATCTTGATGCCCTTGCCGCTGCCGGCCTTGCCCGTGTAGCTCGCGCACCGGCGGGCGACGGCGCGCACGTCGGCCATCTGCTTGACGGCGTCCCCGGGCTGGTAGCTGTTGAACACCACGTAGGACTCGCCGAGTTGCGGGTCGGTGAGCGGGATCGACGCGAAGGCGGCGCTGTAGTCCGAGGTGAGGTCCTGCGGCTGGCCGCCGGTCATGGCGTCGTTGCAGTCGTCGGTGGGCAGTTCCGGGTCACCGGGGTCCTGGGCGGCGCCGTCGCTGTCGCTCTCCTCGTCCGCCTCGACCTTCCAACCCGACGGCGCCGTCGACGCGGTGGGCAGCAGCGCCTTCAACTGCGCGGAGCCCGGCACCGCGCCCGGCGCGGACGTGGCCGGCGAGGACGGCGCGGCGGGTGCGGAGGACGGCGCCGCCGATCCCGACGCACTCGCCGAAGTCGCCGACGAGCTCGGCGACGGGGACGCCGTCGTGTCGTCGTTGCAGGCGGCGAGGGCCGCCGCGCACACCACGACCGCTCCGGCACTGGCCACGGTCTTCCGGATACCCCACATGTGCGGCTCCCCCCACGGGCGCTGAACGACCGCACCCCCTCGGGCGCGGGCCCGACGACCGTAACCGGGCGACGGCGCCGATCCTTCGGAACCCGTACCACCGGCCCGTTGCTGCACGAGATCCCTACAAGTGCGGGGAGTCCGTTCCGGTACCCCGGCACGACCCGGGGACGGCCCGGGCACGTCGGTCGGGACCGACGCCGCCACCCTCGCGACGACCACCGCCCCCACCTCCTTTGCGATCACCGCCGTGACGTCGGCCGGAACGTACCCATTCGGTCCAGTCGTCGTTGAGCAGGGCGCCCTTGTCGTGCGCGCCGCCGGGCGCCGCCGCGCGCCCCGCCGCGCCGCTGAGTGAGGAACGCCCATGCCGATGCCCGGACTTGCCGGTGGACGCGGAGCCGCCGAGGTGTTGCGGCCGCTGGTGGACACCGTCTGCGGCGCGCTGGGGGAGGGGGCGCGGGACCGCGGCGGGCCGGTGCCGCGCGGCGGCCCCGACGAGGTGGCCCGGCAGATCGAGCAGGCCCTGCCGGACGTGCTGCCGCGCAGCGGCACCGGCGAGCACGAGGCCCTGGCCACCGTGGTGCACCTGATGGCCCTCGGCGCCGCCGATCCCGCCGAGGCGCTGTGCGCCGCGCACCTGCACTGCCCGCCGCTGGCCGTCGCCGCCGCCGCGGACCTGGCCGCCTCCGCGCTCAACCCGTCCATGGACTCCTGGGACCAGGCCCCCGCCGCCAGCGCCCTCGAAGCGCGGGTGGCCGCCGCGCTCGCCGCCGTGGTCTACCCCAACCTGCCCGCCCCCGACGCCCTGGTGACCACCGGCGGCACCGAGTCCAACCAGCTCGCGCTGCTGCTGGCACGCGAGCGCGCCGCCGGCGGCCCCCGGGTCCAGGTCGTGTGCGGCGCGAACGCCCACCACAGCGTGCAGCGCGCCGCCTGGCTGCTCGGCCTGCCCCGGCCGATCGTGCTGGACACCCCCGCCGGCATCCTCGACCCCGGCGCCGTGGACACCGCGCTCGACCAACTGCCCGGCCGCCCCATGGTGGTGGCCACCGCCGGCACCACCGACAGCGGCGCCATCGACCCGCTGCCCGCCATCGCGCAGGTCACCGGCCGGCACGGCGCCGAACTCCACGTCGACGCCGCCTACGGCGGGCCGCTGCTCTTCAGCAGCCGCGAGGCCGCCAAACTCGACGGCGTGCAGTCCGCGGTCTCGGTCACCCTCGACCTGCACAAACTCGGCTGGCAGCCGGTCGCCGCCGGCCTGCTCGCGGTGCCCGACGGCGCCGCCCTGCGCCCGCTCGCCCACCAGGCCGACTACCTCAACGCCGCCGACGACACCGAGGCCGGCCTGCCCGACCTGCTCGGACGCTCGCTGCGCACCACCCGCCGCCCGGACGTCCTGAAGATCGCGGTCACCCTGCGCGCACTCGGCCACGAGGGCATCGCCGCCCTGGTGGACACCGTCTGCGACCTCGCCGCCGACCTGGCCGGCCGCGTCGAGCGCCACCCCGCGCTCACCCTGTACGCGCCGCCGGCGATCAGCACCGTCCTGTTCCGCCCGACCGCGGCAAGTGACGAGGAGACCGCCGAACTGCGCCGCCGGCTGCTGTACGAGGGCCGCGCCGTCCTCGGCCGGGCCCGCGCGGGCGGCCGGCTGTGGCTGAAGGCGACCCTGCTCAACCCGCACCTGCGCTCCGACGACCTCGACACGCTGCTGAAGCTCACCACGGAAGGCACCACGGCACGATGAACCCCACTTCGGACGGCGTCCCCGGTACTCCCGACCCCTCCGGCGTCCCCAGCGCGCCCGACCCCTCCGACCCGTCCGGCGCCCCCGGTCCGTCCGGCACCCTCGACCCGTCCGCCGCCGCGCCCGCGGACGACCCGTTCGACCTGCTCGGCATCGGCATCGGCCCGTTCAACCTCTCGCTGGCGGCCCTCGCCGACGGGATCCCGGGCCTGAGCGCGGCCTTCTACGACCAGCGCCCCGACTTCCGCTGGCACCCCGGCCTGCTCATCGACGGCGCCACCCTCCAAGTGCCCTTCCTCGCCGACCTGGTCACCCTCGCCGACCCCGGCAACCGCTGGACCTTCCTGAACTGGCTGAAAAGCCGTGAGCGGCTGTTCCCCTTCTACTTCGCCGAGCGCTTCCACGTGCACCGCGCCGAGTACGACGCCTACTGCCGCTGGGTCGCGGAGTCCCTGCCCACCACCCACTTCGGCCAGCAGGTCGACAGCGTGCGCTGGAACCCGGCCCGCGCCCTGTTCGAGGTGGACCACACCCATGTCGACGCGCACGGCGAGGCCGAGGCGCTGGCGCGCACCTACGCCCGGCACGTGGTGCTCGGCGTCGGGACCGAGCCGCACGTCCCCGAACCGCTGCGGCCGCTGGCGGAGTCGCCCACCGTGCCGGTGGTGCACTCCTCGCAGTACCTGCGGGAGCGGGCCCGGCTGCTGGCCGCCGACCACATCACGGTGGTCGGCTCCGGGCAGTCCGGCGCCGAGGTCTTCCTCGACCTGCTGCGCAACCGCCCGCCCGGCCGGGAGCGGATCACCTGGCTGGCCCGCACCCCGGCGTTCGCGCCCATGGAGTACAGCAAGCTCGGCCTGGAGCACTTCACCCCCGACTACACCCGCTACTTCCACGGCCTGGCCGAGCCGGTCCGCGACCGGGTGGTGACCGGGCAGTGGCAGCTGCACAAGGGCATCGACACCGAGACGATCGCCGCGATCCACGACGAGCTGTACCGCCGCACCCTGGAAGGCGGCTGGCCCGACGCGGTGCTCACCCCCGGCGTGACCATCCGCACCGCCGGCCGGATCGGCACCCAGAGCGTCGAACTGCACCTGGAGCACGCCGACCAGGGCACCCGCACCCGGCTGATCACCAGCGCCGTGGTGCTGGCCACCGGCTACCAGGAACGGTCCCTCGACCTCCTGCTGGACCCGCTCGCGCCGTACATCGAGCGGGACGCGGCAGGACGGCCGAGGATCGACGCCCGGCACCGGATGCGGCTGGACCGGTCCGTGTCCGGCCGCATCTACGTGCAGAACGCCGAGCGCCACACCCACGGCGTGGGCGCGCCGGACCTGGGCCTGGCGGCCTGGCGCTCGGCGGTGGTGCTCAACGACCTGACCGGGCTGCTGACCGGCGAGGAGCACTACCCGCTGCCGGTCAGAACCTCCTTCACCACCTTCGGCCTGGACGGCGCCGCCGCCGGGGACGTGCCTACCCGAACAGCGGCGCTCCGGCGCGGGTGAGCCGCCACTCGTCGCCGCCGAAGGACGCCGGGTCGATCGTGCCGTGCGCCTGCACCCAGGCGATGATCGTGTTGCGGATCTCGTCGGAGTTGGACCACACCGACTGCGCGGTGGCCACGTGCGGGTAGTTGCTGCCGCCGCCCGAGCGGTAGTTGTTCACCGCGAGCACGAACTGCGCGGCCGGGTCGATCGGCGCCCCGGCGTGCGTGAGGTTCGCGATCCGGGAGCCGGCCGGCTGCGCGATGTCGATGTCGTAGGACACCCCGCTGAGCACGTCGTAGCTGTAGTCGGGGGTGTTGTTCGCGTTGGTGATCTTCGTGACGTCGACGGGGGCGTCCGGCGCGGTCTGCACGAAGTACCCCGCCGACCATTCCAGGTAGTCCTTGACCTGGGCGCCGGTGAGGATCTTCGCGTCCAGGGTGTTCTCGTAGACGTACAGGCCGGCGACGTCGCGCAGCGAGACCTGCCCGGCCGGGATGGACGCGGTCCGGGAGAACGGCGACGCCTCGGAGAGCACCGGCAGGTCGGCGTACGCGGTGCCGGCCAGTGCCGTGGTGACGGTGTCGGACTGCACCTTGTTGATGAAGTCGATGATCGGGGTGTCCTTGTACGTGGACTCCGCCGCGGACATCGCCTCCGCGCAGGTCCCGACGACCTGGTTGACGTACGCGACGACCTTCTCGTGCTCGTCCCGCACCAGCTTGGCGACCACCGGGTCCTCGTCGACGGTGTTGGCGTTGCGCACCCCGGCGGTGACGGAGGTGACCTTCCAGCGGCCGTGCTCCAGCTCCAGGTCGATGTCGAACACGCTCAGCCGCATGCCCCACATCAGCGGCTCGGACAGCACGACGGTCCTGCCGGTCTGCTCGTTGACCACCAGCGTCTGCGGGCGCTCCACGTGGGTGTGGCCGACCAGGATCGCGTCGATCCCGGGCACCTGCGCGGCGACCAGCGAGGAGGCGTTCTCCGGGTAGGGCACGGTGTCGCCGTAAGAGGTGCTGCCGTCCAGGCCGGAGTGGTCGGTGCAGAACACCACGTCGCAGCCGAGCGAGCGCAGCTTCGGGACGTAGACGCTCGCCTGCTCCACCAGGCCGGGGAAGGCCAGCTGCCCCTGCACGTTGGCCTTGTCCCAGATCGCGATGCCGGGGTTGGTCAGCCCCAGGATGCCGATCTTGATGTCGGGACCGCCGGGCACCCGCAGCTCCTTGACCAGGTAGGGCGGGAACGCGGGCTTCAGCGTCTTGGCGTCGACGGCGTTGGCGGCCAGCAGCGGAAAGTCGCACTGGTCCTGGAAGGCGCGCAGCAGCGGGATGCCGTAGTTGAACTCGTGGTTGCCGAGCGCCGCGGCGTCGTACCGCATGTGGTTCATCGCCAGCGCCATCGGGTGCTGGGGGCCCTTCCGGGCGCCGGTGATCGGCTCGACGCGGGCGTAGTAGTAGGACAGCTGGGTGCCCTGGATGATGTCGCCGGCGTCGACGAGCAGGGTGCGGTCGTGGCCCTTCTCGGCGCGGGCGGCCTCGATCAGGGTGGCGAGCTTGGCCATGCCGACGTCGTTGTGGGTGGCGTCGTCGTACTCGGCGTTGGTGAAGTAGTCCCAGTTCAGGGCGTGGCCGTGCACGTCGGTGGTGCCCAGGACGCGCAGGCTGTACGTCGTGGGGCGGTGGCCGTGGCCGTGCTCGGGTTGCCGGTCGGCCGCCTCGGCGGGTGCCGCAGCCACCGCCCCGGCCGCCCCGGTGAGGGCGACGCCCGCGCCGGTGGCGGCGGAGCGGTTGATGAAGTCCCGGCGGTTCAGCGGCATCTGGGGTCTCCCGTGGGTCGGTGGCGCGTGGGCCTGAGGGATGAGAAGGGCAACGCGCGTAGATTCTGGACCACGAGAGGCTCCGGCAACACCCCCGGAGGGACGAACGGTCCGAAGGTCGTACACGATCACGCGGGCGGCCCCGCCCCGGAGTCGCGTCGGGCGGGCTTCGGGCCCGCGTCGGATCCGCGTCGGGCCTGATCGGCGCCCGTGTGGGGACCCCTTGGAGGGCCGCTGGAGAACGGTAAGTCGCGCCGGCGGCCACCGAGGGTGACAGCCGCGCTCATCGGAGCGCGTACCTGCACACTTCGATACTTGTCAACAACCGTTAATCCGAACGTCGTTGGGCAGTTGCCGTCACCGGGCTCCCTACCAACGAGTAAGTCATACGCTCGATACATGCGTCGAGCCAAAATTGTCTGCACCCTGGGCCCCGCCACCGAGTCCTACGACCAGATCAAAGCACTGGTCGAGGCCGGGATGGACATCGCCCGACTGAACCTGAGCCATGGCGGTTACGCCGAGCACGAGGACCGCTACCGGCGGGTCCGCAAGGCGTCCGACGAGACCGGGCGCAGTGTCGGCATCCTCGCCGACCTTCAGGGTCCGAAGATCAGGCTCGGCCGTTTCGCCGAAGGCCCCGTACTCCTTGAACGCGGGGACGAGTTCACCATCACCGTCGATGACATCGAGGGTGACCAGCTCATCTGCGGCACCACCTACAAGGGACTGGCCGCCGACGTGGCGCACGGCGAGCGGATCCTGGTGGACGACGGCCGGGTCACCCTGGAGGTCACCGACGTCGAGGGCCCGCGGGTGCACACCATGGTCATCGAGGGCGGCATGGTCTCCGACAACAAGGGCCTCAACCTGCCCGGTGTCGCGGTCTCCGTGCCCGCCCTGTCCGACAAGGACATCCGCGACCTGCGCTGGGCGCTGCGCACCGGCGCCGACATCATCGCGCTGTCCTTCGTGCGCAGCGGCCGCGACATGGACGACGTGCTGCGGATCATGGCGGAGGAGGGCCGCCGGGTCCCGGTGATCGCCAAGATCGAGAAGCCGCAGGCGGTCGACAACCTGGAGGACATCGTCGACCGCTTCGACGGGATCATGGTCGCCCGCGGCGACCTGGGCGTCGAGATGCCGCTGGAGGACGTGCCGATCGTCCAGAAGCGCGCGGTCAAACTCGCCCGGCGCAACGCCAAACCGGTGATCGTCGCCACCCAGATGCTCGAATCGATGATCGACAACTCCCGCCCCACCCGCGCCGAGGCCAGCGACGTGGCCAACGCGGTGATCGACGGCACCGACGCGGTGATGCTCTCCGGCGAGACCAGCGTCGGCAAGTACCCGATCGAGACGGTGAAGGTGATGTCCCGGATCGTGGCCGCCGCCGAGGAGGACATCCTGGCCGCTGGGCTGCCGCCGCTCACCGAAAGCAACAAGCCGCGCACGCAGGGCGGCGCCGTGGCCCGCGCCGCCGCCGAGATGGGCGACTTCCTGGACGCCTCCTACCTGGTGGCGTTCACCCAGTCCGGGGACACGGTGCGCCGGCTGTCCCGCTACCGCTCGCCGATCCCGGTGCTGGCCTTCACCCCCGAACCGGCCACCCGCTCCCAACTCAGCCTGACCTGGGGCGTGGAGACGTTCCTCGGCCCGATGGTGCAGACCACCGACGAGATGGTGCAGCAGGTGGACGAGGAGCTGCTGCGGATCGGCCGCTGCAAGAAGGGCGACGTCGTGGTGATCACGGCCGGCTCGCCGCCCGGGATGCCCGGAACGACCAACATGGTCCGGGTGCACCACATCGGGGAGGACGATTCCCCGAAGGCGTAACGCCTTATCCCGCATTTTGGTGCTGACGCGTGGCGGGTGCGGCCGGAACCACGCGTCGAAATCAGGCCAGGGCCCCGTGGACGGATTGTCCGCGGGGCCCTTCGGTTTCCCCGACTTTCGACCGGGCACGCGGGGCGGGGCGAAACCCGAAACGTCGAACGACCGCCATTAACGCTGCGTTACACGGGCGCAATATCCAATCGGCGGCTGGGCCGGCCCTGCCGGTGCCGGGTTTTCCCGTTGTGGTGATCTTGTCCGGAATGACGGCGTGGCCCGGGTGTCACCCGCCCCACGCTCACCGGAAGTGCGGGTTCTCACCATGCGGACCTGACGCAAAGCGCCCAAACATCGCGGTCAACCTCAAAGGAAGCTCAAGAATGCTCGCCGGGCATAACAAGACTGTCACACTCTTCGCCGTACCTCTGCCTGACACCCCATGACGCGCCTAGAGTCACGGCCAGTCACCGCGCCGCCGAAATAGCGACTTCGGATCTCGCGCGCGACTTCGGCCGTTCATCAGGACCGGCCGGGCCAGGGAAAGGACCGCTTGTGCGACACCGCTCTTTGTTGCTGCTCACCACCGTATTGACCACAGGAGCCCTCACTCTGACCGCCTGCGGCTCGCGCAGCGACGACGGCAAGAAGAGCGGCGACGACGGCAGCAGCGGCACCGGCAGCAACATCACCCTCACCATCGGCGTCGACGCGCCGCTCACCGGCCAGAACTCCGCGACCGGTCTCGGCCTGCAGTACGGCACCCAGATCGCCGTGGACGACGCCAACAGCAAGAAGCTCGTCCCCGGCGTGACCTTCAAGGTCAAGGCGCTGGACGACAAGGCGCTGCCCGCCACCGGCCAGCAGAACGCCACCGCCCTGGTGCAGGACAGCAACGTCATCGCCACCGTCGGCCCGCTCAACTCCGGCGTCGCCGAGTCGATGCAGCAGGTCTTCGCCACCGCCAACATGGTGGAGATCTCGCCCGCCAACACCAACCCCGACCTCACCCAGGGCAAGGACTGGGCGTCGGGCAAGAAGGTCCGCCCCTTCAAGACCTACTTCCGCACCGCCACCACCGACGCCAACCAGGGTGGCTTCGCGGCCGACTACGCGTACAACACCCTGAAGAAGAAGAACGTCTTCGTCGTCGACGACAAGCAGGCGTACGGCGCCGGCCTCGCCGCGATCTTCAAGGGCAAGTTCGCCTCCCTCGGCGGCAAGATCGCCGGCACCGACCACGTCAACACCGGCGACACCGACTACTCGGCCCTGGTCACCAAGATCAAGCAGTCGCACGCCGACATGCTCTACTACGGCGGCCAGTACGACGAGTCGGAGCTGATCACCAAGCAGCTCAAGGCCGGCGGCGTCAACATCCCGCTCATGGGCGGCGACGGCATGTACTCCGACACGTACATCAAGACGGCCGGCAAGGCCGCCACCGGCGACCTCGCCACCTCCGTCGGCGTCCCCGTCAGCACCCTCCCGGCCGCCCAGAACTTCATCAAGGCGTACAAGGCCAAGGGCTACCCCGGTGACTACGGCACCTACGGCGGCTACTCCTACGACGCGGCGACGGCCATCATCAACGCCGTCAAGACCGTCATGGACGCCAACGGCGGCAAGCTGCCGGCCATGAACGACGCCCGCGCCAAGCTCGTCGACGCCGTGCAGAAGACCGACTTCGACGGCATCGCCGGCCACGTCTCCTTCGACCAGTACGGCGACACCACCAACAAGCAGCTGACCGTGTACCAGGTCAAGAACGGCGCCTGGACCGCTGTGAAGAGCGGCGTCTACTCGGGCTGACCGGACCCCGCACCATCCGAGGGCCGCGCGGCCGGTCACCCCGGCCGCGCGGCCCGCGTTTTGCCCACGCCACACCCGCCCGCCCCACCCACCGGGCGCCCCGGAAAACGCGCCCACACGTCCCCGACCCACCTGCTCCCAGCGACATGGAGGCCATGCGGTGCACACCCTGCCGCAACAGCTGGCCAACGGGCTGTTCCTCGGCTCGATGTACGGGCTCATCGCCATCGGCTACACGATGGTGTACGGCATCGTCCAGCTCATCAACTTCGCCCACGGCGAGATCTTCATGACCGGCGCCTTCGGTGCCCTCACGGTATGGAACTGCCTACCCGACGGCATGAACATCTGGGCCGCGCTGCCCCTGATGCTCATCGGCGGTGCCATCGTCTCGGTCCTCATCGCGGTGGGCGCCGAACGCTTCGCCTACCGGCCGCTGCGCGGAGCACCCAGGCTGGCACCCCTGATCACCGCCATCGGCCTCTCCCTCGCCCTCCAGCAGGCGATCTTCGTGTGGTACCCCGGCGCCGACAACGCCAAGGACTTCCCGCAACTCGGGACGCACCCGTACCACCTCGGCTCCATCGCCATCCAGCGCAACGACATCTTCCTCGTCGCCGCCGCCGTCGTCTGCATGGTCGGCCTCGCCGCCTTCGTCCGCACCAGCCGCACCGGCCGCGCCATGCAGGCCACCGCGCAGGACCCGGACACCGCGCAGCTGATGGGCATCGACACCAACCGCATCATCGTGATCGCCTTCGCCATCGGCGGCCTGTTCGCCGCCGTCGCCGGCGTCGCCTTCGGCCTGAAATACGGTCAGATCACGTACAACATGGGCTTCCAGGCCGGCCTGAAAGCCTTCACCGCCGCCGTCCTCGGCGGCATCGGCAACATCTACGGCGCCATGCTCGGCGGACTCGTCCTCGGCATCGCCGAGGCGTGCGCCACCGCCTACATCGCCAACATCCCCGGCATGCACCAGCTCGGCGGCCAAGGCTGGGCCAACGTATGGGCGTTCGTGCTGCTCATCGTGGTCCTCCTGGTACGACCACAGGGCCTGCTGGGTGAACGCGTAGCGGACAGGGCGTGATCCGCATGACCGACATCCCCCTCACCGAGCCGCTGCAGCCCACCCCGCTCGGCACCACCCACCCGGACGCGGCACGCTCCGACTCCTTCGTCACGCTGCCGCCGGGCGTCGCCCGCATCGCCACCCTCGTCGGCGTCGCCGGCACCATCGTGTCCACCTTCATGTCGTGGACCTACACCTCCGCGTTCCCCGGCGACCTCACCGTCAACGGCTACCCCGGCGGCCTGCAGGTCCTCACCCTCATCGGCGCCATCCTCACCGGACTGGTCGCCCTCGGGGCCTTCGGCGTCAAGGGCCTGACCTGGCTGGTGCCCAACCGCTCGCCCAACGCCGTCCTGCTGCTGGCCGCCGGCACCTTCGCCACCACCTGGTACGCCGTCATCGCCATCGCGCAGGAACTCGGCGGCCTGGCCAACCTCAACCCCGGCGGCTTCGTCGCCGCCGTCGCCTCCCTCGTGCTGCTCGTCGGAACCCTCGGCCTGCCGATCGACCGCCAGCCCCTGGACCCCTCCGGCGCCGAGTACTACGAACTCGGCCGGCTCAGCGAGAACGGCCCCGCCCGCGGCACCTACCGCTGGCTGCGCCAGGCCCGGCTCAACCACGGTGAACTGCCCGTCCCCGACCCCGCGAGGGCACCCGCGTGGGTGCAGTACCTCACCATCGTCGTGGTCGCGGCCGCCGGCGTGAAGGTCCTCACCTACGGACTGGCCACCGGCTACACCGAACTCTTCATCGGCTACCTGATCCTGGTCGTCTTCACGCTCTGGGCCTTCATCGCCGCCGGACTCACCCGGCAGTTCTCCAAGATCACCGCCGACCACCGCCCGTTCGCCGCCCTGATGGGCGTCGTCGCCGCCGTCGCCTACCCGTTCGTGCAGAACAACGAGCACTGGGCGAACCTCGGCGTCAACATCCTCATCTTCGGCACCGTCGCGCTCGGCCTGAACATCGTCGTCGGCCTCACCGGCCTGCTCGACCTCGGCTACGTCGCCTTCCTCGGCGTCGGCGCCTACGCCGCCGCCCTCGTCTCCGGCTCCCAGTACTCCATCTGGTCCGGCGTCGAATTCCCCTTCTGGGCCGCGGCACTCACCGGCATGGCCGCCTCGCTGGTCTTCGGCGTCCTCATCGGCGCCCCCACCCTGCGGCTGCGCGGCGACTACCTGGCCATCGTCACCCTCGGCTTCGGAGAGATCTTCCGGATCGCCGTCAACAACCTCGACGGCGTCTCCGGCCCCAAGGTCACCAACGGACCGAACGGCATCTCGCAGATCCCCGACCTGTCGGTCTTCGGCTACAACCTCGGCGACCCGCACCAGTTCGGCTCCATCACCCTCGGCCGGTTCGCCAACTACTACCTGCTGATGCTGGTCATCACCGTGATCGTGGTGCTCGTCTTCACCCGGGCCTCCGACTCACGCATCGGCCGCTCCTGGATCGCCATCCGCGAGGACGAGACCGCCGCCACCGCCATGGGCATCAACGGCTTCCGGGTCAAGCTCATCGCCTTCGCGCTCGGCGCCTCGCTCGCCGGCCTGGCCGGCACCGTCAGCGCCCACGTCACCTACAGCGTCGTGCCCAACCCCTACCAGTTCTCCGGGGCCGCACCGCCCAACTCCGCGTTCCTGCTCGCCGCCGTCGTCCTCGGCGGCATGGGCACCGTCAGCGGACCGGTCCTGGGCGCCGCGCTGCTCTACATCGTCCCCGAGAAGCTGGGCTTCCTCCAGCGCTACGAACTCTTCGCCTTCGGCGTCACCCTCATCCTGATCATGCGCTTCCGGCCTGAGGGCATCATCCCCAACCGCCGCCGCAAACTCGAGTTCCATCAGGACGAAGCCCTGCTGCCCGCCCAACAGGCGCTCGGCGACGGCACCGCCGCCCTCGGCAAGGCAGGGGCGTGAAGGACACCATGACCACCACGACCAGCACCACCACCGAACCCGCCCGCACCCCGGACGGCACCCCGCTGCTCGAGGCCAGCGGCGTCATCATGCGCTTCGGCGGCCTCACCGCCGTCCGCGACGTCAGCCTCACCGTCAACAGCGGCGAGATCGTCGGCCTGATCGGCCCCAACGGCGCCGGCAAGACCACCTTCTTCAACTGCCTCACCGGGCTGTACATCCCCACCGAGGGCTCGGTCACCTACAAGGGCACCGTCCTGCCGCCCAAGCCCCACCTCGTCACCAAGGCCGGCGTCGCCCGCACCTTCCAGAACATCCGGCTGTTCGCCAACATGACCGTCCTGGAGAACGTCCTCGTCGGCCGGCACACCCGCACCCGCGAGGGCCTGATCTCCGCCCTCATCCGCGGACCGGGCTACCACCGGGCCGAAGCCCGCTCCCGCGAACGCGCCATGGAACTCCTGGAGTTCACCGGCCTCGCGGCGAAGGCCGACCACCTCGCCCGCAACCTTCCCTACGGCGAGCAGCGCAAGCTGGAGATCGCCCGCGCCCTGGCCAGCGAGCCCGGACTGCTCCTGCTCGACGAGCCCACCGCCGGCATGAACCCGCAGGAGACCCGCGCCACCGAGGAACTGGTCTTCGCCATCCGGGACCAGGGCATCGCCGTCCTCGTCATCGAGCACGACATGCGGTTCATCTTCAACCTCTGCGACCGCGTGGCCGTCCTCGTCCAGGGCGAGAAGCTGGTCGAGGGCACCTCCGAGGTCGTCCAGAACGACGAGCGCGTCGTCGCGGCCTACCTCGGCGAACCCTTCGAGCCCGAGGCGGCGCCGGCCACGGCCGGCAGCGGGCCCGCCGCGGAACCGGCCCCGGAGGCTGCTGAGGAATCCGCGGAGGAATCCGCGGAGGAAGCTGCCGCAGAACCGGCCGGGGAACCTGCCGAGGAGGGGGCCGCGGAACCGGCCGCGGAGACCGTCGCGGAACCGGAGGAGGGGCGCGACCCGGAACCGGCCGCCGAAAGCCACCCGGAACCGACACCGGCCGACCCCGACCCCGAGGCCGGGCCCGGCACGCAGGAGCAGGAGAACGACCGATGACCGCACTGCTCGAAGTGGAAGACCTCCGGGTCGCCTACGGCAAGATCGAAGCCGTCAAGGGCATCTCCTTCTCGGTCGAGGCCGGCCAGGTCGTCACCCTCATCGGCACCAACGGCGCCGGCAAGACCACCACCCTGCGCACCCTCAGCGGCCTGCTCAAGCCGATCGGCGGCCGGGTCACCTTCGACGGCAAGGTGCTCAGCCGCATCCCCCCGCACAAGATCGTCTCCCTCGGCCTGGCCCACTCCCCGGAAGGCCGGCACATCTTCCCCCGGCTCACCATCGAGCAGAACCTGCTGCTCGGTGCCTTCCTCCGCAGGGACAGCGCCGGCATCACCCGGGACGTCGAACGCGCCTACGAGCTCTTCCCGATCCTCGGCGAGCGCCGCAAGCAGGCCGCGGGCACCCTGTCCGGCGGCGAGCAGCAGATGCTCGCCATGGGCCGCGCCCTGATGTCCCAGCCCAAACTGCTCATGCTCGACGAACCCTCCATGGGCCTCTCGCCGATCATGATGCAGAAGATCATGTCCACCATCGTCGAACTGCGGTCCCAGGGCACCACCATCCTGCTCGTAGAGCAGAACGCCCAGGCCGCCCTCTCGCTGGCCGACCACGCCCACGTCATGGAGATCGGCACCATCAAGCTCTCCGGCACCGGCCAGGACCTGCTGCACGACGAAGGCGTCCGCAAGACCTACCTCGGCGAGGACTGACCCCGCCGCGCCCCCTGGGGAGCGCGCAAGGGTGCCCACGGGTAAGGCCCGCACTCCAAAGAGTGCGGGCCTTACCCGTGCCGTATCCGCCGGCAGCGGCTACTCCTTGTCCGTGACCTCGTCGATGACCGCCTGCGCCACCGCCTGCATCGACATCCGCCGGTCCATCGAGGTCTTCTGGATCCACCGGAACGCGGCGGGCTCGCTGAGCCCGTACTTCGTCTGCAGCACGCTCTTCGCCCGGTCCACCAGCTTCCGCGTCTCCAGCCGCAGCGACAGGTCGGCGATCTCCGCCTCCAGCGCGCGCAACTCCTGGAAACGGCTCACCGCCATCTCGATCGCCGGCACCAGGTCGCTCTTCGTGAACGGCTTCACCAGGTACGCCATCGCGCCCGCGTCGCGGGCGCGCTCCACCAACTCGCGCTGCGAGAAGGCGGTCAGCATCAGCACCGGCGCCAGCTTCTCCCCGGCGATCCGCTCCGCCGCGCTGATGCCGTCCAGCACGGGCATCTTCACGTCGAGGATCACCAGGTCGGGGTGCAGCTCCTCGGCGAGTTTCACGGCGACCTCGCCGTCGCCGGCCTCCCCGACGACGGAGTAGCCCTCTTCTTCCAGCATTTCCTTGAGATCGAGCCGGATCAGCGCCTCGTCCTCGGCGATGACGACACGCGTGGTCACGGGCGGCACATGCGTGGAGGCGTCGTCCTGCGCGGGGGTGGGCTCGTCGGGGGCGCTCACGGTGCTCCTCGGGTCATGGCGTGTGGTACACCCATGAGCCTACCTAGCTGCGACGGCTCGCATCCACACGGTACGATGTGCCGAACGGTCTCGCCGGGTTGGTGGAAGGGTAGACACGGAGGCCTCAAAAGTCTCTGTCCGAGAGGGCGTGCGGGTTCGAATCCCGCACCCGGCACCTTTAGAGACCTTTAGCAAGATCACTGCACGTGATGAATGTGCGTGCGGTTTCCTCTCTGGATCGCGGTGCGTGCACCAAGCTCGTTCCATGCGTGATCCACAAATTCGCCGCCGAGCCGTCGACCTCGGTCGCTCCGGAGTACGAAACGCGGAGATCGCTTCCCGACTCGGTGTGCCGGCGGGAACCGTCGGCTACTGGCTGCACATGGATCGCGACCGGCGCGGGCAACTCCCGGGCAGGCAGCGGCCCTGCGCGCGATGCGACGGGTCCCCGCTCGATCGCGCCGCCTACAGCTACCTTCTCGGTCTCTACCTGGGCGACGGTCACATCGTGCTGCAGGAGCGCTACCGGGTGTGCCGGCTCTCGATCACCTGCACGGAGAGCTGGCCGGGCCTGATGGACGCCGCCGAAGCCGCGATGCAGGCGGTCTTCCCGCACAACAGGACGAGCCGGGTGCCCCGGACCGGCTGCTCCGACGTGCGGGTGTGCTCGAACCACCTGGAGTGCTTCTTCCCCCAGCACGGCCCCGGCAAGAAGCACGAGCGCACGATCGCGCTCGAGCCTTGGCAGCAGGAGATCGTGGACGCGTATCCCTGGGAGTTCCTCCGTGGGCTGATCCATTCCGACGGGTGCCGGATCACGAACTGGACCGTCCGTACGGTTGCCGGTGAGCGCAAGCGCTACGAGTACCCCCGTTACCTGTTCACCAACGTCTCCGACGACATCAGGCGGCTCTACTGCGACACCCTCGACAAGGTGGGCGTGGAGTGGCGGGTGACTCGGCGCGGTGACCGGCCGTACAACGTCTCCGTGGCGCGGCGGGAGGGGGTGGCGTTGATGGATCGGCACATCGGGGGCAAGCACTGAGCCGCGCAGGGGTGTTCAGGTGGTGGCGGGGGCCGGGGGAGTGGCGGGGCGGAGCATGCAGGTGAGGCGGGCGGTGCAGACGCGCTTGCCGGTGGCGTCGTCGGTGATGACGATCTCGTAGCTCGCGGAGGAGCGCCCGCGGTGCACGGGTGTGGCGGTGCCGGTGACGGTGCCGGAGCGCACGCTGCGGTGGTGGGTGGCGTTGAGGTCGACCCCGACCGCGATCTTGCTCGGCCCGCCGTGCAGCATCGCGCCGACCGACCCGAGCGTCTCGGCGAGGACCGCGGACGCGCCGCCGTGCAGCAGACCGTACGGCTGCGTGTTGCCCTCGACGGGCATGGTGCCCACCACCTTGTCGGCCGCTGCCTCGGTGATCCGGATGCCCATCCGCTCGCCGAGGTGCCCGGCGGAGAACAGGGCGGGCAGGTCGATGCCGAGTCCGGCGTACTGCTCCACGATCTCCGGGGGGAACTGGGTGGTGGTGCGCTCGCCCATGCGGGTCGGCTCCGTTCTTCGGTGGTGGCGGGTCTCGGCGTTGGCGGTTCAGGGCCGGTCGGACCGGTGTGGTTCGAGCCGGACCACCACGGACTTCGACGCGGGGGTGTTGCTGGTGTCGGCCGTGTGGTCGAGCGGGACCAGCACGTTCGTCTCGGGATAGTACGCGGCCGCGCAGCCGCGGGGTGTGGGGTAGTGCACGACGCGGAAGCCGTCGGCGCGGCGTTCGCTGCCGTCGGTCCACTCGCTGACGAGGTCGGTGTACTCGCCGTCGGCGAGGCCGGCGGCGGTGGCGTCGTCGGGGTGGACGAGGACGACGCGGCGGCCGCCCTTGATGCCGCGGTAGCGGTCGTCCAGGCCGTAGATGGTGGTGTTGTACTGGTCGTGCGAGCGCAGCGTCTGGAGCAGCAGCCGTCCTGCCGGGACCTTGGGGTATTCCAGGGCCGCGGCGGTGAAGTTGGCCTTCCCGGTGGCGGTGGGGAAGGTGCGGCTGTCGCGGGGCGCGTGCGGGAGGGTGAAGCCGCCGGGGCGCCGGACGCGGGCGTTGAAGTCGGTGAAGCCGGGGACGACCCGGGCTATGCGCTCGCGTACCTGGTCGTAGTCGGCCTCGAAGTCGGCCCAGGGTATGCCGTGTCGGGGGCCGAGGACGGCGCGGGCGAGGCGGCTGACGATGGCGGGTTCGGAGAGCAGGTGGGGTGAGGCGGGGTCGAGGTTGCCGCGGGAGGCGTGCACCATGCCCATGGAGTCCTCGACGGTGACGAACTGGGCGCGGCCGCCCTGCCGGTCCTTCTCGGTGCGGCCGAGGGTGGGCAGGATCAGCGCGCGGGCGCCGGTGACGGTGTGGGACCGGTTGAGCTTCGTGGAGACGTGGACGGTCAACCGGGCCGTGCGGATGGCGGCTTCGGTGACGTCGGTGTCGGGGGAGGCGGCGACGAAGTTGCCGCCCATGGCGAGGAAGACCTTGGCCCTGCCGTCGCGCAGGGCGCGGATGGCGCGGACCACGTCGTAGCCGTGGTGGCGCGGGGGCGGGAAGCCGAACTCCCGTTCCAGGGCGTCGAGGAAGGCGGGTGCGGGCCGTTCGAATATGCCCATGGTGCGGTCGCCCTGGACGTTGGAATGGCCGCGGACGGGGCAGACGCCTGCGCCGGGGCGGCCGATGTTGCCGCCGAGCAGCAGGAAGTTGACGACCTCGCGGATGGTGGGGACGGAGTGCTTGTGCTGGGTGAGGCCCATGGCCCAGCAGACGACGACGCTCTTGGCATCCAGGACGAGGGCGTGGAGTTCCTCGATCTCGGCGCGGGTGAGGCCGGTGGCCTGCTCGACCTCGGCCCAGTCGGTGGCGCGGGCGGCGGCCGCGTACTCCTGGAAGCCGTGGGTGTGGGTGGTGACGAAGTCGTGGTCGACGGCGTCCGCTTCGAGGAGGAGGCGGCCCAGGGCGCGGAAGAGGGCCTGGTCGCCGCCGAGCCGTATCGGCAGGTGCAGGTCGGACAGCGCGGTGCCGCGGCCGGCCAGGCCGGCCGGGGTCTGGGGGTTCTTGAAGCGTTCGGTGCCGGCTTCGGCGAGCGGGTTGACGGTGACGATGCGGGCGCCGCCGTGCTTGGCCTTCTCCAGGGCGGAGAGCATCCGCGGGTGGTTGGTGCCGGGGTTCTGGCCGGCGACGATGATCAGGTCGGCGCGGTGGAGGTCCTCGAGCAGGACGCTGCCCTTGCCGACGCCGAGGGTCTCGGTGAGGGCGGAACCGGACGACTCGTGGCACATGTTGGAGCAGTCGGGCAGGTTGTTGGTGCCGAAGGCGCGGGCGAAGAGCTGGAGGAGGAAGGCGGCTTCGTTGCTGGTGCGGCCGGAGGTGTAGAAGACGGCCTCGTCGGGGCTGCGGAGGGCGTTGAGTTCGTCGGCGATGATCTCGAACGCGCGCTGCCAGGGGACGGCTTCGTACCGTTCGGCGCCTTCGGGCAGGTACATCGGCTGGGTGATCCGGCCCTGCTGGCCGAGCCAGTAGCCGCTGCGCCGGGCGAGGTCGGCGACGGGATGCGCGGCGAAGAAGTCGGGGGTGACGCGGCGCAGCGTGGCTTCCTCGGCGACGGCCTTGGCGCCGTTCTCGCAGAACTCGAAGGTGTGCCGGTGCTCCCCCTCGGGCCAGGCGCACCCGGGGCAGTCGAAGCCGTTCTTCTGGTTCACCCTCAGCAGGGTCAACGCGGTCCTGCGCGCGCCCATCTGCGCTTCGGCGATCTTCATGCTCTGCGCGACCGCGGGCAGCCCCGCGGCGGCATGCTTCGGCGCGCTGACATCCGGCGCGTCCTGAACGGGGTCACCAGTGGGGGGCTTCTTCGCCATGTCCCTGATCCTGCCACCCTTCTCGCGCCTCCGGCCCACCTCTGTGGGCACGAACACGCCCCCGCCCCACCCGTGGTGGCCGGCGGGCCGAAGGGGGCGCCGGTGTCGAAAGGTGGGGGCTCCTCCCGGGCGAAGCTCCGGGGGAACGCGGAGGCCCTGAGGAACGAAGGGCTGAGCATGATCGACTGTCGATACCGGGTCCAAGCCCCCGGAGGAGAGCCGGCGGCGGGAAAAGGGAATGTCGGTGGCCCGTGGGAGGATCGTCGGGTGGCTGAGAAAGTATCCGGATCGAAGAAGACGACCGACCGACCCAGGCTGATGCTGCTCGACGGGCATTCGCTGGCATACCGGGCGTTCTACGCGCTGCCCGTGGAGAACTTCAACACGGTCACGGGCCAGCCGACGAACGCGGTGTACGGGTTCACGTCGATGCTGGCGAACACGTTGCGCGACGAAGCGCCCACGCATCTCGCGGTGGCGTTCGACGTGTCGCGCAAGACCTGGCGGTCGGAGGAGTTCCCGGAGTACAAGGCGACGCGGTCGAAGACGCCGGACGAGTTCGGGTCGCAGCTGGCGCTGATCGGGGAGCTGCTGGACGCGATGGTCGTGCCGCGGTTCGCGGTCGAGGGCTTCGAGGCCGACGACGTGATCGCGACGCTGGCCACGCAGGCGGAGGCGCTGGGGTACGAGGTGCTGATCGTCACCGGCGACCGGGACTCGTTCCAGCTGGTGTCGGAGCACGTCACGGTGCTGTATCCGACGAAGGGCGTCTCGGAGCTGACGCGGTACACCCCGGCGAAGGTCGAGGAGAGGTACGGCCTGACACCCAGGCAGTACCCGGACTTCGCGGCGCTGCGCGGCGACCCGTCGGACAACCTGCCGGGGATCCCGGGGGTGGGGGAGAAGACCGCGGCGAAGTGGATCACCCAGTTCGGCTCGTTCGAGGAGTTGTGCGAGCGGGTCGACGAGGTGAAGGGCAAGGCGGGGGACAACCTGCGCGCGCACCTGGACGCGGTGAAGCTGAACCGGCGGCTGACCGAGATGGTGCGGGACGTGGCGTTGCCCGCGCGCGCCGAGCAGTTGGGGCGGGAGCCGTACGACCGCGAGGCGTTGGGCCAGGTGCTGGACGCGCTGGAGTTCCGCAACCCGAACTTCCGGGAGCGGCTGTTCGCGGCCGACCCGGGGGCGGCGGCGGAGGAGGCGGAGATCGCCGAGGGTGTGGCCGTGGAGGGCACGGTGCTGTCGGCGGGTGAGCTGCCGGGCTGGCTGGAGGCGCGGGGCGCGGGCCCGGTGGGGCTGGCGAGTGTGGACACCTGGGCGCTGGGTTCCGGCAGCGTCACCCAGGTTGCGCTGGCCGACGCCGAGGATGCGGCGTGGTTCGACCCGACGCAGCTGGACGAGGCCGACGAGAAGGCGTTCGCGGCGTGGCTGGCCGACCCGGAGCGCGCCAAGGTGGTGCACCACGCGAAGAACGCGATGCGGGTCTTCGCGGAGCACGGCTGGCGGCTGTCGGGGGTGTCGATGGACACGGCGCTGGCGGCGTACCTGATCAAGCCGGGCCGCCGGTCGTTCGCGCTCGACGTGCTGTCGGTGGAGTACCTGGGCCGTGAGCTGGCCCCGGCCGCGGCGGACAGCGGCCAGTTGGCCTTCGGCGAGGAGGACGACGGGGAGGCGGCCGCCGCGGCGGCGCTGATGGTGCAGGCGCGCACCGTGCTGGATCTGGGCGACGTGTTCGGGCAGCGGCTGCCGGAGGTGGGCGCGGCGGAACTGCTGCACGACGTGGAGCTGCCGACCTCGGCGCTGCTGGCGAAGATGGAGCGGGCCGGGATCGCCGCGGACCGGGCGCATCTGGAGGGGCTGGAGGAGCAGTTCGCCGGTGCGGTGCGGCACGCGGTGGAGGAGGCGCACGCCTCGGTGGGCCACGAGTTCAACCTCGGTTCGCCCAAGCAGCTCCAGGAGGTGCTCTTCGGCGAGCTGGGCCTGCCCAGGACGAAGAAGACGAAGACCGGTTACACCACGGACGCCGACGCGCTGGCGTGGCTGGCCGCGCAGACCGACCACGAGCTGCCGGTGATCATGCTGCGGCACCGCGAGCAGGCGAAGCTGCGGGTCACCGTGGAGGGCCTGGTCAAGACGATCGCGCCCGAGGGCCGTATCCACACCACCTTCAGCCAGATCGTCGCGGCCACCGGCCGGCTGTCGTCCACCGACCCCAACCTGCAGAACGTGCCGGTGCGGACCGACGAGGGCCGGGCGATCCGCCGGGGCTTCGTCGTCGGCGAGGGGTACGAATCGCTGCTCACCGCGGACTACAGCCAGATCGAACTGCGGGTGATGGCGCACCTGTCGGAGGACGACGGCCTGATCGCCGCGTTCACCTCCGGTGAGGACCTGCACACCACGGTGGGCTCGCACGTGTTCTCCGTGCAGCGGGACGAGGTCGACGCGGAGATGCGCCGCAAGATCAAGGCGATGTCCTACGGCCTGGCGTACGGCCTGTCGGCGTTCGGGCTGTCCCAGCAGCTCGGGATCGAGGCGGCCGAGGCGCGGGCGTTGATGGAGACGTACTTCGAGCGCTTCGGCGGGGTGCGCGACTATCTGCGGCGTGCGGTGGAGGAGGCCCGCGGCACCGGGTACACCGAGACGCTGCTCGGGCGGCGCCGCTACCTGCCCGACCTCACCAGTGACAACCGGCAGCGCCGGGAGATGGCCGAGCGGATGGCGCTCAACGCGCCGATCCAGGGGTCGGCCGCGGACATCGTGAAGATCGCGATGCTGCGGGTCGACGAGGCCCTCGTCGAGCAGGGGCTCCGTTCCCGGATGCTGCTGCAGGTGCACGACGAGATCGTGCTGGAGGTGGCTCCGGGGGAGCGGGAGCAGGTCGAGGAGTTGGTGCGGCACGAGATGTCGCACGCGTATCCGCTGCGCGCGCCGCTGGATGTGTCCGTGGGGGTGGGGACGGACTGGGAGTCCGCGGCGCACTAGGGGGCCCCTGACCCCCGGGGTTCCCCGTTCTGCCGGTTGAGGGACCACCTGTCGGTGGGTGGTTGCCCGCGCAGTTCTCCCCCAGCCTGGCGGCTGGGTGGTGCCCCCACGCGCCCCTGGTAGGTGCGGCTCCTTCCGTGAGAAGAGGGCCGCCGGCCAGGGGCGGGCGGCCGTGCTTCCGTGGGGCGCTCTGAATACGGGGCGAACGAGGGGTTAATCGGGCGGGTTCGTACCCTGTGGATCGTCGAGGGGCTGTAGTCGGGGGGCTGAAGTTGCCGTAGGGTCATCCGAGTTGCGGCGCAGGAACGGGCCCGCACGTCGTTTTCGGGAGGGGCGCCGATATGTCAGCGCGGCGATACGGCAGCAGCAGGAAGGTCCGCAGGGGAGTGGCGGGGACCGCGGTGGCAGCCGCGGCGATGGCCGCGTTGGGTGCCTCGCAGGCGCCCGGTTTCCTGCCGGTGGCCCACGCGGCGACGCAGGACCAGCAGCAGGCCCAGTCGGCCGCGCCGCCGGACAGTTCCATCGACGGCGACTCCCCGTACGTCACGGCGCTCCCCCCGCTCAACAGCCCGGCGGGTCCGCTCGCGCCGACCCCCGGCACCGGCAGCGACACCAGCGTGACGGTTCCCGGTGGCGGTGCGAGCCTGCCGACGACGGTGCTCGCGGCGTACGAGCGGGCGCAGTCGTCGGTCGGGCAGACCGACCCGGGCTGCCACCTGCCGTGGCAACTGCTCGCCGCGATAGGCCAGGTGGAGTCCGGCCAGGCACGTGGCGGCGCGGTCGACGCGAACGGCACCACGTACAAGCCGATCCTCGGCCCGGTGCTCAACGGGAACGGCTTCGCGAACATCAGCGACACCGACAACGGCCAGTACGACGGCGACCCGGTGCACGACCGGGCGGTCGGCCCGATGCAGTTCATCCCGTCCACGTGGCGCACGTGGGGCGCGGACGGCAACGGCGACGGGGTGAAGGACCCGAACAACGTCTACGACGCCGCGCTCGCGGCGGCGCACTACCTGTGCGCGGACGGGCGGGACCTGGCGGTGCCCGCCGACATGGACCGGGCGATCCTGGGCTACAACCACTCGCAGGACTACCTGAACCTCGTCATGTCCTGGTACGAGCACTTCCGGCAGGGCGGCGCGGTCTCGGTGCCGGACCGTTCCGGCAGCGTCGGGCCCGGGATCAAGCCGCCGGCGGTGACCCCGGCGAGCCCGAACCCGACGCCCTCGGGGACCGCTTCGCCGACGCCGTCCCCGACGAAGAGCGTCAGCGGGAGCGTCGGGCCGACGTCGCCCGGCGGTTCCTCCAGCCCGACCTCCAGCCCCACCGGCGGCCAGCCGACGACCCCGCCGTCCGGGGACCCGACGACGACCCCGCCCACCACGCCGCCCAGCGACGACCCGACCACTCCCGGCTGCCCGACGGACTCCACGACGCCGACGCCCACGGACTCCGGGACCGCCACGCCGACGCCCACGGACTCGGGCACCACCTCGCCGACGCCCGACCCCTGCGACACCAGCGGTACGACGACGCCGACCCCCGACCCGACCGACACGGCGGGCGCGGCCACGGGCGCGGGCCTCTCCTCCTCCTGACGGAGCGGGCGGGCCCGCCTTGGCGGCGGCCCGCCCGTCCGCGAAGTCCCGCTACTTGCGCGGCCGCACCGCGCGGGTGGGCCGCGCGGTGGACGGGTCCTCCGGCCACGGGTGCCGCGGGTAGCGCCCGCGCAGCTCGGCCCGGACCGCCCGGTAGCCCTCGCGCCAGAAGGACGCGAGGTCGGCCGTCACGGCGGCCGGGCGCCCGGCGGGGGAGAGCAGGTGCACCACGACGGGCACGCCCGCCACGCGCGGGGTCTCCCGCAGCCCGAACAACTCCTGGAGCTTGACGGCGAGTACGGGCTGCTCGCCGCTGTAGTCGACGCGGATCCGGGACCCGGTCGGGACCTCGATCCGCTCCGGCACCAGCTCGGCGAAGCGGGCCGCCTCACCGGTGGCCCACGGCAGCAGGCGGTTCAACGCGGCGCCGGCGTCGATGCGTTGGAGGTCGGCGCGGCGCCGGGCGGAGGCCAGTTCGGGGCCGAGCCATTCGGGGGCCCGCGCGAGCAGCGCCTCCTCGGCGACGTCCGGCCAGGCGCCGCCCAGCACGCGGTGGGCGAACGCCATCCGCTGCCGCAGCTCTCCCGCCTCCCGTGACCAGCGCAGCAGCCCGGTGCCCTCGGCGCGCAGGCCCTCCAGCAGCGCGTCACCCAGGGCCGCCGGGTCGGGGCGACGCAGCGGCGCGGTGCCCAACTCGACGGCGCCCAGGCGTTCCACCGTGCGCGCGACCACGTCGCCGTCCCGCCAGCGCACCTCCTGGTAGCTCTCCAGGGCGTGGCCGGCCGCCTCGCGGGCGATGTCCTCGTCGACGACGGCCGCCACCCGCACCCGGGCGCTGGCCCGTCCCGCGCCCCGGTCGGCGACGGCGACCGCGATCCACTCGGCCTCGCCGACCGTGCCGGAGACCTCCGCGGCGGTGCCGCCGACCATGAGGTAGGCGCCCGGTCCGCGCCGCCGGGCCACCCGTTCGGGGAAGGCCAGGGCAGCGACGAGCCCGGCCACCGCGTCATCGGTGAGCCGGCCGCGGCCCCCGCGGGTTCCCCCGCCGTGGTCGGTGCCGCGCAGCGCGCCCTCCAACCGGCGTGCCTCGGCGCGCCAGCGGCCGCCGTACGGGTCGCCGCCGCGCCTGGCCCGGTGCCAGGCGGCGGTCAGGTCGGAGCCGTAGGAGCCGGGCAGTTCCTCCGACAGCAGGGCGGTGACCTCCGCGGCGCGCGCGGCGCCGGCCGCGGGGGCCGCGTCGAGCAGGGCGCGGGCCAGCCGCGGGTGCAGGCCGAGCAGCGCGAGGTGCCGGCCGCGGTCGGTGGCACGGCCGTCCGGGTCGGTGGCGCCGAGCTCGTGCAGGGTGGTGCGGGCGGCAGCCAGGGCGCCGGGCGGGGGAGCGTCGAGGAGGGCGAGTCCGGTGGTGTCGGGCTCGCCCCAGCAGGCGGCCTGCAGGGCGAACGCGGTCAGGTCGGCGAGCGCGATCTCGGGTGCGGGCTGCCGCGGCAGCCGGGCGTGCTCGGCCTCGGCCCAGCAGCGGTAGACGGTGCCGGGCGCCTCCCGGCCCGCGCGGCCGGCCCGCTGCTCGGCCGCGGCCCGGGAGACCCGCACGGTGGTCAGCGCGCCGAGGCCGCGGGCGTGGTCCATGCGGGGCTCGCGGGCCAGCCCGCAGTCGACCACGACGCGCACGCCCGGCACGGTCAGGCTGGACTCGGCCACGGACGTGGCGAGCAGGACCCGGCGGCGCTCCCCGGCCGCGAGCGCGGCGTCCTGGACGGCGGCCGGTGCCCTCCCGTGCACCTGGAGGACGTCCACCCCGAGCCCGCCGAGCATCCCGGCCACCCGGGCGATCTCGCCTGCGCCCGGCAGGAAGCACAGCACGTCGCCCTCCTGCTCGCCCAGCGCCCGCCGGACGGTCGCCGCCACGTGCTCCAGGAGCGCCGGGTCGACCCTCATGCCGTGCGGTGGCCGCACCGGCCGCAGCGGCGGCGTCCAGCGCACCGCCACCGGGTGCAGCACTCCCTCGGCCTCCACCACGGGGCCGTCCAGCAGTGCCGCCCAGGCCGCGGTGTCGGTCGTCGCGGAGGCCGCCACCAGCCGCAACTCCGGCCGCAGCACGGAGCGTACGTCCAGCAGGAAGGCCGTCGCGGTGTCGGCGTCGAGGTGCCGTTCGTGGCACTCGTCGAGCATCACCGTGCCGACGCCGCGCAGTTCGGGGTCGCGCTGCAACCGCTGGAGCAGCACTCCGGTGGTGACCACCTCCACCGCGGTGGACGCCGACACCCGCCGCTCGCCGCGCACGGTGAAGCCGACGGTGCCGCCGACCTCCTCGCCGAGCAGCCACGCCATCCGCCGCGCGGCGGCGCGCGCGGCCATCCGCCGCGGCTCGGCCACCAGGACCCGCCCGTCGAACTCGGCCGCCAGCAGCAGCGGTACGAGGGTGGTCTTCCCGGTGCCGGGCGGCGCGGCGAGCACCGCCCGCCCGCCCTCGCGCAGCGCGGCCAGCAGCGCGGGAACCACCGGCGCGACCGGCAGGGCCAGGCCCTCGGGCCGCGGCCGGATCACGGCGCGAGGCACACGAAGATCGCCGTGCCCGGCAGCAGCCGGCCGCGCAGCGGGGACCAGCCGCCCCACTCCTGGTCGTTCCACTGCGGCCACTCCGGCTCCACCACGTCCACCAGCCGCAGTCCGGCCGCGGCGATCTCCCGCACCCGGTCGCCCAGCGTGCGGTGGTGCTCGACGTACACCGCCAGCCCCCGGTCGTCCTGCTCGACGTAGGGGGTGCGGTCGAAGTAGGAGGAGACGGCGGTCAGCCCCTCGGGGCCGGGTTCGTCGGGGAAGGCCCAGCGCACCGGGTGCGTCACGGAGAACACCCACCTGCCGCCGGGTCGCAGCACCCGCGCCACCTCGCGGTGCACGCGCGCGGTGTCCGCGACGAAGGGCAGCGCCCCGTACGCGGAGCAGGCCAGGTCGAAGGAGTCGTCGGCGAAGGGCAGCACCCCGGCGTCGGCCTGGACCAGCGCGGGGGTGGCCGGCCCGTGCTGCCGCGGTTCCAGGTCGATGCGCCGGGCGTGCTGGAGCTGGCGGTGGGAGAGGTCCAGGGCGACCGGGCGGGCGCCCCGGGCGGCGAGCCAGCGCGAGCACTGGGCGGCGCCGGCGCCGATCTCCAGGACGTCCCGGCCCTTCAGGTCGGCGGCCGGGCCGAGCAGTCCGGCGTCCGCCTCGTCCAGCCCCTCCGGCCCCCACACGAACCGGTCGTCGCCGAGGAAGTCGCCGTGGTCGCGCTGGTAGTCGTCGGCGTTGCGGTCCCACCACCGGCGGTTGGCCCGGCTGCTCTCGGTGGTCCCCGCGGTGCGGCGGGTGGCTTCGGGTTCGGGTCCTTGGATCATCGCGGCTGTCGTCGTACTCTCTGAGGTGAACAGCGGGTGGTGATGTTTATGCCGGTTCGGTCGGTTATGCGCCTGCTGTGCCTCTTCGCGCATTGACCGTGCCCGGCTGCCCCCGTATGCTACAAGTTGCGCTGCGAGCCTGCGCGCCTCAGACGGAGCAGGCCACGCTCGAACTGTTGCAGAACCCTCGGCCTAGCGGCTTCGGGCCCTCACGAGTGGGTGAGGGCGGCAGGAAGAAAACGGCTCCCGGCGTAGCAGTACCTACGACTTACTGTCCGTACCGGAGTCCTTTCCCTAATGACGAGCAGCACCGAGGCCCCTCGTACCACCCCGCAGGTGGCGGTCAACGACATTGGCAACGAGGAAGCCTTCCTCGCCGCGATCGACGAGACGATCAAGTACTTCAACGACGGCGACATCGTCGACGGCGTCATCGTGAAGGTCGACCGGGACGAGGTCCTGCTCGACATCGGTTACAAGACCGAAGGCGTCATCCCTTCCCGCGAGCTGTCGATCAAGCACGACGTCGACCCCAACGAGGTCGTTGCCGTGGGCGACGAGATCGAGGCGCTGGTCCTTCAGAAGGAGGACAAGGAAGGCCGCCTGATCCTCTCGAAGAAGCGCGCGCAGTACGAACGCGCGTGGGGCACCATCGAGAAGATCAAGGAAGAGGACGGCATCGTCACCGGTACCGTCATCGAGGTCGTCAAGGGCGGCCTCATCCTCGACATCGGCCTGCGCGGCTTCCTGCCCGCGTCGCTGGTCGAGATGCGCCGGGTGCGCGACCTCCAGCCGTACGTCGGCAAGGAGCTCGAGGCGAAGATCATCGAGCTGGACAAGAACCGCAACAACGTGGTCCTGTCCCGCCGCGCCTGGCTGGAGCAGACCCAGAGCGAGGTCCGCCAGACCTTCCTCACCACCCTGCAGAAGGGTCAGGTGCGCTCCGGCGTCGTCTCCTCGATCGTCAACTTCGGTGCGTTCGTCGACCTCGGCGGGGTCGACGGCCTGGTGCACGTCTCCGAGCTGTCCTGGAAGCACATCGACCACCCCTCCGAGGTCGTCGAGGTCGGCCAGGAGGTCACGGTCGAGGTCCTGGACGTCGACATGGACCGCGAGCGCGTCTCCCTGTCGCTGAAGGCGACCCAGGAAGACCCGTGGCAGCAGTTCGCCCGGACCCACCAGATCGGGCAGGTCGTGCCCGGCAAGGTCACCAAGCTCGTTCCGTTCGGTGCGTTCGTGCGCGTGGACGAGGGCATCGAGGGCCTGGTGCACATCTCCGAGCTGGCCGAGCGCCACGTGGAGATCCCCGAGCAGGTCGTCCAGGTCAACGACGAGATCTTCGTCAAGGTCATCGACATCGACCTGGAGCGCCGCCGGATCTCGCTGTCCCTCAAGCAGGCCAACGAGTCCTTCGGTGCCGACCCGGCCTCGGTCGAGTTCGACCCGACCCTGTACGGCATGGCCGCGTCCTACGACGACCAGGGCAACTACATCTACCCCGAGGGCTTCGACCCCGAGACCAACGACTGGCTCGAGGGGTACGACAAGCAGCGCGAGGAGTGGGAGGGCCAGTACGCCACGGCCCAGACCCGCTTCGAGCAGCACCAGGCGCAGGTCATCAAGTCCCGCGAGGCCGACGAGCAGGCGGCGGCCGAGGCCGGCTCCGCCTCCCCGGCGGCGGCTGCGGGCGCCGGTGGCGGCGGTGGCTCGTACTCCTCGGAGTCCGAGGACAACAGCGGCGCCCTGGCGTCCGACGAGGCGCTCGCCGCACTGCGCGAGAAGCTCGCGGGCGGCCAGAGCTGACGCACCGCTTCGGGCGCTCCGGCGCCCAGGGCATCCGGTGGGCCCGCACCCCTTCCCAGGGGTGCGGGCCCACCGCCGTTGGTAGGGGCGCGCGCCGTCGCGTCCTTCAGTCCGATGAACGACGGTTGCTCCCGTGAACGACGACGGCCCCGGCGTGTCGCGCCCGTGCCGGTACGGCGGCGCGCCAGAGGCCCGGCGCGGATCACGGCCGGAAAGCGGTTCGCCCGCCGCGACGGGAATGGCGGGCGGATACGGTTCGTTGTGGCTGACGAGGAGCAAGGGAGGACGATCACCGTGGCAGATCCGCAAGGGCTGTACGAGTACGTGCCGGGCGGCGCGGAAGCCGTCGACGAAGCGGTCGGCGACACCGGACCCGTCCTGCTGTACTACTTCGAGGGCTACATGGACGCCGGTGAGACCGGCCAGCAGATCTCCCAGCACCTGCTGGACCGGCTCGACAACCAGCTCATCGTGCGCTTCGACGCCGACCGGCTCGTGGACTACCGTGCCCGCCGCCCCCTGATGACCTTCGAGCGCGACCACTGGTCGGCGTACGAGTCGCCCGGCATCGATCTCTACCTGGTGCGTGACACCACCGGCACCCCGTTCCTGCTGCTCACCGGCTCGGAGCCGGACGTGGAATGGGAGCGCTTCAGCGCGGCCGTCCTCCAGGTGATCGAGCGCCTCGGCGTCCGACTCGCCATCAACTTCCACGGCATCCCCATGGGCGTCCCGCACACCCGCCCGGTCGGCCTGACCCCGCACGGCAACCGGGTCGACCTCATGCCCGGGCACCGCGCATGGTTCGAGGAGGCCCAAGTCCCCGGCAGCGCCGCCTCCCTGATCGAGCTGCGGCTCGCCGAGGCCGGCCGTGACGTGCTCGGCGTCGCCGCCCACGTGCCGCACTACCTCGCGCGTTCGCCCTACCCCGACGCGGCGCTCGCCGTGCTGGAGACCGTCACCGCCGCGACCGGGCTGGTGCTCCCCGACATCGCGCACGCCCTGCGCCGCGAGGCCCACACCGTGCGGGTCGAGATCGACCGCCAGGTCGCCGAGGGCGACGGCGAACTCGTCTCCGTCGTCCGCGGGTTGGAGAGCCAGTACGACGCGGTGGCCGGCTCCCAGAGCCGCGAGAGCCTGATCGCCGAGCCCGTCGACCTCCCCTCCGCGGATGATCTCGCCGCCGAGTTCGAACGTTTCCTGGCCGACCAGGAAGACGACGGCCGCTGATTCCTTCGGGGTGGGGTGCCCCTGACCCTCCGGGGTGCCCCTGTCCGCCGGTTGAGGGACCACCTGCCGGTGGTGGGTTGCGGCCCTGACCCTCCAGGGTGCCCCGTCCTGTGAGTTGCGGGACCTTGCGGTCCGGCTGTGGTTGTTCGCGCAGTTCCCCGCGCCCCTTGGTGGTTGCCCTCTTTTCGCGGAGGGAGCCGCACATACCCAGGGGCGCGGGGAACTGCGCGCTCAGCAGGCCACCGCCAGGTGGTCCCTGAACCGGCAGGACGGGGCACCCCGGGGGGTCCCGTAGGCTCCAGCCATGCTGATCGTGGGACTCACTGGTGGAATCGGCGCCGGGAAGAGCGAGGTAACGCGGCTGCTCGGGTCGTACGGGGCGACCGTGATCGACTCCGACCGGATCGCGCGGGAGGTGGTGGAACCGGGTACGCCCGGACTCGCCGCCGTGGTCGAGGAGTTCGGCCCGGACGTGCTCGCGCAGGACGGCACCCTGGACCGCCCGCGGCTCGGCGCGATCGTCTTCGCCGACGAGGACCGCCGCAGGGCGCTCAACGCGATCGTGCACCCGCTCGTCGCGCGCCGCTCCGCCGAACTCCAGCAGGCCGCGGGCCCGGACGCGATCGTCGTGCACGACGTCCCCCTGCTCACCGAGAACGGCCTCGCGCCGCGCTACGAGCTGATCGTCGTCGTGGACGCCTCGCCCGCGACCCAAGTCGACCGGTTGGTACGCCGGCGCGGCATGGCCGAGGCGGAGGCCCGCTCGCGGATGGCCGCGCAGGCCACCCGCGAGGAGCGGCTCGCGATCGCGGACCTGGTGATCGACAACGACGGCCCGCTGGACGCCCTCGAACCGCAGGTGCGGCAGGTCTGGCGGCAGCTGTGCGACCGCGCGGCGGCACCCACCATGGAATAGCGCATCCGGCAGCGGGGGGCCGGCGGCGCCGCGGGAATGCGGTTGCCGCCGGTTGTGTTGGGTATGTCTGTCCAGACGATCACTCGTCACGTGTGCCCGATTCCAGGGAGGCGGCCTTGCCCGAGCGGTCCCCGGAAACCTTTGTCATCGACTACCGCGCCGCGGAGCAACTGCTGGGTGCCCGCGACCCGCGCGGCGCCGTCAAGCTGCTCGACCCGCTGGTCTCCGCCCACCCGGAGAACACCGCGGCCCGCCTGCTGCGCGCCCGCGCGTTCTTCGCCGCGGCCCAACTGCGCCCGGCCGAGCTCGAGTTCCAGATCGTTCTCGAACGGGAACCCGACAACGCCTTCGCGCACTTCGCGCTCGCCCGTACGCTGGAACGCGCCAATCGCTCTACCGAGGCCCAGCGACACTTCCGTCTTGCCGCCGCGCTCGACCCGCGCCCCGACTACCTCGCCGCTGCCCGCTTCGACGCGAACTGACCTACTGCCCTGTCGAGAGGGGCCCGGGAGATGGAAGTCGTCGTCGTCCTTGTGATCATCCTCGCCGTCGTCGGTGCGATCGGCCTGATGAGCAGCCTCAGGGTGGTCAAGCAGTACGAACGCGGGGTGATCTACCGGTTCGGCCGGGTCAACGCGCTGCCCAAGGAGCCCGGCCCGCGCATGCTGGTCCCCTTCGTGGACCGGATGACGAAGGTCAACATGCAGGTCGTCACCATGCCGGTGCCCGCGCAGGACGGCATCACCCGCGACAACGTCTCGGTACGCGTCGACGCGGTGCTGTACTTCCGCGTGATCGACCCGATCCGGGCCACCGTGGACGTGCAGAACTACCAGTTCGCCATGCTCCAGGTCGCCCAGACCTCGCTGCGCTCCATCATCGGCAAGAGTGACCTGGACGACCTGCTGTCCGGGCGGGAGCGGCTGCACGAGGGACTGGAGCTCATGCTGTCGACGCCCGCCACCGGCTGGGGCGTGCACATCGACCGGGTCGAGATCAAGGACGTGGCGCTGCCGGAGTCCATGAAGCGGTCCATGGCCCGGCAGGCCGAGGCCGACCGGGAGCGGCGGGCCCGCATCATCACCGCCGACGGCGAGTTCCAGGCGTCGCAGAAGCTGTCGGAGGCGGCCAGGACCATGGACGCCAACCCGTCGGCCCTGCAACTGCGGCTGCTGCAGACCGTGGTGGAGGTGGCCGCGGAGAAGAACTCCACGCTCGTCATGCCGTTCCCGGTGGAGATGCTGCGGTTCTTCGACCGGGCGGCGGGCGGGTCGGGCGCGGCGGAGCAGGACCCGGCGGGCGCCGCGGCACCCGCCGCGGCACCGGCACCCGCGCCCGAGGTGGCCGCGGAGACCGAGCCGGCCGCTCTCGCCGAGCCCGACGCCCCGGCCGAACTGCCCCGCGCCGCCGGCCAGCCGCAGATCCCCGACCCGCGCAGCTCCGAGGAGTAGCCGGCGCCACCGGCGTGACGGGTCCGCGGCCCGCGCCCCCGTTCCGGCCTGCCCCAGGGCCGGTCAGAACAGCGGCGCGGGCAGCACTCCTTCCAGCGCCAGCAGCGTCCGCTTGATCTCCAGGCCGCCGCCGAAGCCGCCTATGCCGCCGCTGCTCTCGATCACCCGGTGACAGGGCACCACCACCGGCAGCGGGTTCGACCCCATCGCCGTGCCCACCGCCCGGGCCGCGCCCGGCTCGCCCACCCGGTCCGCGAGGTCCTGGTACCCCACTACCGAGCCGTACGGCACGCCCGTGGCCAGCTCGCGCAGTACCCGGCGGTTGAAGCCGGTGGTCAGCGACCAGTCCAGCGGCAGGTCGAACTCCTTCAGCTCTCCGGCGAAGTAGGCGTCCCACTGCCGCGTCACCGGCGCCAGCCGCTCCGCGTCCTCCACCGCCACGCAGCCGAGCCGCCGCTCCAGCGCCTTCACCTCCCGCGCCACCGTTTCCGGACCGGCCCGGAACGCCACCAGCACCAGCCCCTGGCCGCTGCACGCCGCCATCAGCGGGCCCACCGCCGTCTCCCGCACCACCCAGGCCACCTCGTCCATGCCCCCACGCTAGCCCCCGGGTCCGACAACGCCCCCCGTCACCGTAAAGTCGCAGGTCAGAAGCGGTCTGGACGGTCGCCGCGGGTGGAGCGGACCGTGATTGTCACAGGGGAGCCGTACGGTGGTGTCATGCGGCCCGTTTCAGACATCGAACGCACTGTGGCGCCTTTCGAGGTCGTCAGTCCCTACCAGCCCAGCGGCGACCAGCCGGCGGCGATCGACGACCTCGAGCGCCGGATCCGTGCCGGCGAGCAGGACGTCGTGCTCCTCGGCGCCACCGGCACGGGCAAGTCGGCGACCACCGCGTGGATGATCGAGCGGCTCCAGCGCCCCACGCTGGTGATGGCCCCGAACAAGACACTGGCCGCCCAGCTGGCCAACGAGTTCCGCGAGCTGCTGCCGAACAACGCGGTCGAGTACTTCGTGTCGTACTACGACTACTACCAGCCGGAGGCGTACGTCCCGCAGACGGACACCTACATCGAGAAGGACTCCTCGATCAACGAGGAGGTGGAGCGGCTGCGCCACTCCGCGACGAACTCGCTGCTCACCCGCAGGGACGTCATCGTGGTCGCCTCCGTCTCCTGCATCTACGGCCTGGGCACCCCGCAGGAGTACATCGACCGGATGGTCCGGCTCAAGGTCGGCGACGTGATCGACCGCGACCGGCTGCTGCGCAAGTTCGTCGACATCCAGTACACGCGCAACGACCTGGCGTTCACCCGCGGCACCTTCCGGGTCCGCGGCGACACCGTCGAGATCTTCCCGGTCTACGAGCAGCTGGCCGTCCGCATCGAGATGTTCGGCGACGAGATCGAGGCGCTGTACACCCTGCACCCGCTCACCGGTGAAGTGATCACCGAGGACGAGCAGGTCTACGTCTTCCCCGCGACGCACTACGTGGCGGGACCCGAGCGCATGGAGCGGGCCATCGCCGGGATCGAGCACGAGCTGGAGGACCAGCTCGCTCTGCTGGAGAAACAGGGCAAGCTGCTGGAGGCCCAGCGGCTGCGGATGCGGACCACCTACGACATCGAGATGATGCGGCAGATCGGCACCTGCTCCGGCATCGAGAACTACTCGCGGCACATCGACGGCCGCGGCCCCGGCTCCGCCCCCAACACCCTCATCGACTACTTCCCCGAGGACTTCCTGCTGGTCATCGACGAGTCGCACAACACCGTGCCGCAGATCGGCGCGATGTACGAGGGCGACGCGTCCCGCAAGCGCACCCTGGTCGACCACGGCTTCCGGCTGCCCTCCGCGATGGACAACCGGCCGCTGAAGTGGGAGGAGTTCCTGACCCGGGTCGGCCAGAAGGTGTACCTGTCGGCGACCCCCGGGCCGTACGAACTCTCCCGCGGGGACGGGGTGGTCGAGCAGATCATCCGGCCGACCGGGCTGATCGACCCCGAGGTCGTGGTCAAGCCCACGGAGGGCCAGATCGACGACCTGGTGCACGAGATCCGGGTGCGCGCCGAGAAGGACGAGCGGGTCCTGGTCACCACCCTGACCAAGAAGATGGCCGAGGACCTCACCGACTACCTGCTGGAGCTCGGCATCCAGGTGCGCTACCTGCACAGCGACATCGACACCCTGCGCCGGGTGGAGCTGCTGCAGGAGCTGCGCTCGGGCGAGTTCGACGTCCTGGTGGGCATCAACCTGCTGCGTGAGGGCCTGGACCTGCCCGAGGTGTCGCTGGTGGCGATCCTCGACGCGGACAAGGAGGGCTTCCTGCGCTCGGGCACCTCCCTGATCCAGACCATCGGCCGCGCCGCCCGTAACGTCTCCGGCCAGGTGCACATGTACGCCGACCGCATCACCCCGGCGATGGAGAAGGCCATCGACGAGACCAACCGGCGCCGGGAGAAGCAGATCGCGTACAACACCGAGCGGGGCATCGACCCGCAGCCGCTGCGCAAGAAGATCGCCGGCATCCTGGACTCCTTCGCCCGCGAGGAGGCCGACACGCAGGAGCTGCTGGGCTCCGGGCGGCAGCGCTCGCGCGGCAAGGCGCCGGTGCCGGGCCTGGCCGGGAAGGGCGGCGAGAAGCGCGCGACGGCGGCGCTGCCCGCCGAGGAGCTGGCCGACCTCATCGCCGAGCTCACCCAGCAGATGCACACCGCGGCCGGCGAGTTGAAGTTCGAGGTCGCCGCCCGGCTCAGGGACGAGCTGGGGGACCTGAAGAAGGAGCTGCGGCAGATGCGCGAGGCGGGGATCGCGTAGCGGACGGCCCGCCGCTGACGCTCCGTCGGAATCCCGCGGCCAGGAATCGGAATCCCGCCGTGACGAACCGGGATACCGTGCGGCGGCGTCTTGTTATGGTGCGGGCACGACGTTCCGTGCCGGAGCCGCGCACGAAGCAGCGGGACCACAGCGGGTGAGAGGGGACAGCGCGTGACGGTCAACATGACCAAGGGCCAGAAGATCAGCCTGAGCAAGGCTGACGGGGGAACGCTGACCGCGGTCAGGATGGGGCTGGGCTGGCAGGCCGCACCGCGCCGGGGCCTGTTCGGCAGCCGCACCCGTGAGATCGACCTCGACGCCTCCGCGGTGCTCTTCGCCGACAACCAGCCCGTCGACGTGGTGTTCTTCCGCCACCTGACCAGCGACGACGGCTCGGTCCGGCACACCGGCGACAACCTCGTCGGCGGTGCGGGGCAGGGCGGCGACGACGAGTCGATCATCGTCGACCTCCAGCGCGTCCCGGTGCACGTCGACCAGATCGTCTTCACCGTCAACTCCTTCACCGGCCAGACCTTCGCCGAGGTGCAGAACGCGTTCTGCCGGCTGGTGGACGAGACCAACGGCCAGGAGCTCGCCCGCTACACCCTCACCGGTGGCGGCCCGTACACCGCGCAGATCATGGCGAAGGTGCAGCGCGGTACCGGCGGCTGGTCGATGACCGCGATCGGCACCCCGGCCAACGGCCGGACGTTCCAGGACCTGATCCCGGCCATACTGCCCGCCCTGTAGGGGTGGGGCCGCGGCCCGGGCGGACCGGGCCGCGGCGCACAGACGGACAAGCGGAGCAACGGAAAAGCAGGGGGCGGCTGGCATGACGGCCGAACTGGTCCGGGGGCAGAACCATCCGCTGCCCGGCAACCGGCTGGAGATCCGGGTGTCGGCGGGTACCCCGGTGGTGGCCGCGGTCACCTTGGGCGACGAGCAGGGCCGGGTGGCCGGGCAGGCCGGCGCCGACCGGCAGTCCGGGCCGGCGCCGGGCCGGGAGTGGCTGGCCCACCCCGGGGCCCCGCAGCTGCCCGGCGTCGAGGTGCCGAAGCAGGCCGCCGCCGAGCACCGCCTCGCCGTGGACCTGGGTGCCATGCCGGAGCCGGTGCACCGGGTGCACGTCCTGCTCGCGCTGCCGGCCGGCCGTACCGGCGCCCCCGCGAACTTCGGAGCCGCGCCCGCCCCGCACCTGGCCGTGACCACGCCCGACGGCGCCGCCATAGCCGGGTACACCGTCACCGGCCTCGGCGCGGAGACCGCGCTGCTCGCCATCGAGCTGTACCGGCGGCACGGCGCGTGGAAGGTCCGCGCGGTCGGCCAGGGGTACGACGGAGGGCTGCCCGCGCTGCTGCTCGACCAGGGCGTGCCCGAGGCCCGCGAGGTCGCCGGCGAGATCCACGAGGCGGTGGTGCGCGAGCAGTCCCGTTCGGTGGACGCGCCCCTCGCGTCCACCGCTCCCGCCGCGACCTCGCCGTCCGCCGGGCTCGCCCCGCCCGCCGTGGCCACGCCGCCGGCCGGCAGCGCAAGCGGCACGGATGCCGCGCCGGACGCCCCCTCGGCCCCGCCCGGCCGGGTCGACTACCGCCACCCGCGCCGCCGCGCCGCGACGGGAGCGGCGCCTGCGACCCCGCCGACACCATCCGCCCCGCCATCCCCGCAGTCCGCCGCGGCGCCGCCTGTCCCGGTCGCCGGGGACGCCGGCGGCTGGACCATGGAGGAGCGGCTGCACAACCAGATCTGGGGCATGTTCGAGGACCTGGCCCGCACCGTCGCCGCGTACCGCAGCGCCGAGGACTTCGCCCAGTCCCGCTACGACCAGGAGATGGACGCGCTGCTCGCCGATCCGCGTACCCGCGGCGGTCCGGCGGCCGAGGTCGCCCGCGACGAGGCGATGCTCAAGCAGGTCGCGCTGGTCGACCAGGCCCGGGCCGTGCTCGACCGCGATCTCGCCCAGCTCACCGCCGAGTCCGAGGTCGTCGAGCCCGCGCTGCCGCCCGCGTTCGCCGGCTGGGAGAACCCGACCTGGCACGCGTACGAGGTGCCCGAGCAGCCGCCGCTGGCGGTCCGGCTCGGCGGCCTCACACTGCCCGAGGCGCCGGAACTGCGCATCCCGCTGCTCGTCCGGCTGCCGCTGGCCCGCGGCCTGTGGGTCGACAGCGAGGAGGACCGGGGCGCGGCGATGGACGTCGCCGTCGCGATCGCCGTGCGGCTGCTCGCCTGCCACCCGGTGGGCGGCCTGGTGATGCACGCGCTGGACCCGGCGGGTTCGGCGGCCACCGTGCTCGCGCCGCTGTACTCCGGGGGCGCGCTGGCACTGCCGCCGCCCGCGGCCGGCGCGGCCGGGGTCAACGAGGTGCTGGCCCGCCTCACCGAGCGGGTCGACCTGGTGCACATGGCCATCCGGGGCGGCGCCGCCGACTCCCTGCCGCCCGGCTTCGACCGGGCGGAACAGCTGCTGATCGTCAACGAGTTCCCGTTCGGCTTCGACGACCGCGCCGTCAACCAGATCCGGTACCTCGCCGACGAGGGGCCCGCCGCGGGGGTCCATCTGCTGCTGGTCGCCGACCGCGACGACGCCTCGGCGTACGGTCCCGTGCTCGACCCGCTGTGGCGGTCGCTGCTGCGGCTCACCCCGCTGCCCAGCGACCACCTCGCCGACCCGTGGGTGGGTCACGCGTGGACCTACGAGCCCGCGCTGGTGCCGCCGGGCAGCCAGATCGTGGCACAGGTGCTGCGGCGGCTGGCGGCGGCCCGCCCGGCCTACGGGATGTGAGCGCTCGCCCGTGTGACGATGGCGCGGAGCACCTGGTACGGCGCTGAGCAGCAGCTTTGGGCAATGCTTTACCGTCTCTTGGTGATTCATGTACGGTTGCTTGACCGACTGATTTCGCCGGAGGACCCGTGGACGTGTCCCTCGCCCTCTGGGCGCTCACGATCGCCGGACTGTGCGCCCTCATCGGTGCCGACTTCCTGATCGGCCGCAACCCGCACGACGTCTCGCTGCGCGAGGCGGGGATCTGGACCGCTGTCTGGGTCGCCCTCGCCGGGCTGTTCGGCCTCGGCCTGCTGCTGTTCTCGGGCGGCCAGCCCGCCGGGGAGTTCTTCGCCGGTTACATCACCGAGAAGTCGCTCAGCGTCGACAACCTCTTCGTCTTCGTGCTGATCATGGCGAAGTTCGCGGTCCCCTCGCAGTACCAGCAGCGCGTGCTGCTGATCGGCGTGATCATCGCGCTCGTCCTGCGCACGGTGTTCATCGCGGCCGGCGCCACCATCATCGCCAGCTTCTCCTGGGTGTTCTTCATCTTCGGCGCCTTCCTGATCTGGACCGCGTGGAAGCTGGTCAGAGAGGCGATGGCCGGACCGCACACCGACGAGGAGTTCCGGGAGAACCGGCTGCTCAAGGCGGTCGAGAAGCGGGTGCCGTCCACCGACCGCTACCACGGCACCCGGCTGTTCGTGGTGGAGAACGGCAAGCGGCTGATGACCCCGATGCTCGTGGTGATGCTCGCCATCGGCACCACCGACGTGCTCTTCGCGCTCGACTCGATCCCCGCGATCTTCGGCCTCACCCAGGACCCGTACATCGTCTTCACCGCCAACGCCTTCGCGCTGATGGGACTGCGGCAGCTCTACTTCCTGATCGGCGGCCTGCTGAAGCGGCTGGTGCACCTGTCCTACGGGCTGTCGGTGATCCTCGGGTTCATCGGCGTCAAGCTGGTGCTGCACGCGCTGCACGAAGCCGGGGTGCACGTCCCCGAGATCTCCATCCCCGTCTCCCTCGGGGTGATCGTGGTGGTGCTCGCGGTGACGACCGCGACGAGCCTGATCGCCTCCCGCGGCGGCGCCGCGGCCGCCGCGGACGGAAGCGCGCAGGACGCCCCCGACCAGGCGGAATCCGACGCCGAAGCCGCCGCGCGGCGCCGCCGGATAGACGTCTGACGCGCCTCCCCTCGCCCCCGGGCGACCGAAGACGCCCCGGCTCGTGCCGCCCCCCTGCGCGTGGGCGGCCCGGGCCGGGGTCTAGCGTGGCTCCGACGGCCCAGGACCCGCGCGAAAGGCACAGATGTGGCGACCACGGCAGCCGCCCCCGGCTTCCAGGCACTGCCCGAACTGACCGGGAGCCGCTTCCTCGGCACCTGGCAGCTCGACGGCGTCGCCCTGGCCGCCGTCCTCCTGCTCGGCGCGGCCTACGGGTACGGCGTACGGCGCAAGCTGGCATCCGGCGAGCGCTGGCCGCTGTGGCGCGTCGCCGCGTTCTACGTCTTCGGCCTCGGCACCCTGGTGTTCGCCACCATGTCCGCGCTGGCCGTCTACGACCGGGTGCTCTTCTGGCCCGCGGCCGTGCAGAACATCCTGCTGGACCTGTTCGCCCCGCTCGGCCTGGCGCTCGGCGACCCGATCGGCCTCGCCGCGCCCGGCAGCCGGCTGCGCCGCGCGTTCTCCTCCCGGCCGGTGCGCGTGCTCACCTACCCGCTGATCAGCTCGGTGCTGGTGCTCGTCTCCGAACTGACCATCTACTTCACGCCGTACTTCCCGCACGCGCTCGCCGACGGCTCCGTCCGGCAGCTGATGCACCTGCAACTGCTGCTCACCGGCTGCCTGTTCGTGCTGCCCATGCTCAGCCGGCAGGAACTCCTGCCGCGCTGGTGCAGCCACCCGGTGCGGGCGATCCTGGTGTTCCTCGACGGCCTCTTCGACTCCGTGCCCGGCATCGTGGTGATGACCAGCGGCACCCTCGTCGCGGGCGACTGGTACCGCGCCCACCCCCGCACCTGGGGCCCGTCCGTCAAGGGCGACCAGATGCTCGGCGGCGGCCTCATGCTCACCCTGGCCGAGGTCGTCGGCCTGCCCTTCCTGCTGCTCGTCTTCATGGAGTGGTGGCGCGCCGAACGCGAGAAGACCGCCGCCCTGGACGCCGCTCTCGACCGCGAGGCCGCCCTGTCCGCCCCCGCCACGCCCCGCACCGCCGCTCCCACCGTCCCCGCCCCGGGAACCGCCTCCTCGGCACCCCCGCCGGTCGCGGCCGAGCCGCCCACGATGACCCGCCCCTGGTGGGAGACGGACGAGGGCGAAGTCGGCATGCGCATGCGCAACCAGCGCTGACCCCCTCCGGGGAGGCGGCGCGGGTGTGCACGGCAGGAGCGCGAGAACGACAACTCCCTCCTGGGTCGTGGTCGGGGTCTCGCGACCTCGGCCGGTTCGCCAGCCTCTGAAGCGGCCCCGCACCCACGGAGGCACAGCGATGAGCACAGAGCCGATCGGGCACGCACGCGGCGACGAGCCCCTGTTCCCGATGCCGCCCATGTCCGAGGCACCTCTCCGCGCGGCCGTGCGGCGCCTGGACCCGGCCGAGGCTGTCCGCTTCGAGCGGGAGTTCCACACCGCGTGGGAGGAAGCCCTGCTCTCCGACGGCACCGTTCCGATGCACACGTTCCTGCACCGCTGGGCGATCTTCGTGTCGCTCCGGCGGGTGCCTGCGCGAGCGGCACGGTGATCCTGGCGCGAAACGGCCCCGGCGCCGGGAGGGCGATCGGGGCCGTTGACGGTTCGGGGGAGTGGCTACCAGCCGCGGGCGCGCCATTCGGCGAGGTGGGGGCGTTCGGCGCCGATGGTCGTGTCGCCGCCGTGGCCGGGGTAGACCCAGGTCTCGTCGGGGAGGGCGTCGAAGAGCTTGGCCGTCACGCCGTCGAGGAGGCTGGTGAAGGCGGCCGGGTCGTCGTGGGTGTTGCCGACACCGCCGGGGAAGAGGCAGTCGCCGGTGAACACGTGCGGGTGGCCGTGCGGGTCGTCGTAGAGGACGGCGATGCTGCCGGGGGTGTGGCCGACGAGGTGGCGGACGGTGAGCCGCAGGGGCCCGAGCGGGATGGAGTCGCCGTCGTCGAGCAGAGTGCCGGTCGGCACGGGGATGCCCGGGGCGTCCTCGCGCCCGGCGTACGTGGCCGCGCCGGTGGCCGTCACGACGTCCTGGAGCGCCTGCCAGTGGTCGCCGTGCTGGTGGGTGGTGACCACGGAGGTGAGACCATCGCCACCGACGACCTCCAGCAGGGTTCCCGGCTCGCTCGCCGCGTCGATGAGCAGCTGCTCGCCGGTGGCCCGGCTGCGCAGCAGGTACGCATTGTTGTTCATGGAGCCGACCGCGACCTTCGTGATGATCAGGTCCGTCAGCTCGTGCACGTCGGGCGTGCCGCCGACCGTGACTTCTCCCGTGTACGCCATGGCGTAAGCCTAGCGGCGAGCCGGCCACACGATCGGGTGAAAGAGGCCGGCGCGCGCCGTAAATCGAATGTGCGTGCTATAGGGTCGTGAGTGTCGCGGCGGCTGAGGCAGGCGGCGGCAAGAGGTCCATCAGGAAGAAATGTCGACCGCACCCCGTTTAGGCTGACTGGGGGTGCTGACCGTTCACCGTCCCCCCATCTACGGAAAGGCGCACTGGCGTGGCCGACCGACTCACCGTCCGTGGCGCTCGCGAGCACAATCTCCGGAACGTCTCGCTGGACCTGCCCCGGGACTCGCTCATCGTGTTCACCGGCCTGTCCGGTTCCGGGAAGTCCTCGCTCGCCTTCGACACGATCTTCGCGGAGGGCCAGCGCAGGTACGTCGAGTCGCTCTCGTCCTACGCCAGGCAGTTCCTCGGGCAGATGGACAAGCCCGACGTGGACTTCATCGAGGGTCTGTCGCCGGCGGTCTCCATCGACCAGAAGTCCACCTCGCGCAACCCGCGCTCCACCGTGGGCACCATCACCGAGGTCTACGACTACCTGCGGCTGCTCTTCGCCCGGATCGGCAAGCCGCACTGCCCGGAATGCGGCCGGCCGATCGCCCGCCAGTCCCCGCAGGCCATCGTGGACCGGGTGCTGGAGCTGGAGGAGGGGGTCCGCTTCCAGGTGCTCTCCCCGCTGGTGCGCGAGCGCAAGGGCGAGTTCGTCGAGCTGTTCTCCGACCTCCAGACCAAGGGCTACAGCCGGGCCAGGGTGGACGGCGCGACCATCCAGCTCACCGACCCGCCCAAGCTGAAGAAGCAGGAGAAGCACACCGTCGAGGTGGTGGTGGACCGCCTCACCGTGAAGAGCAGCGCCAAGCGCCGCCTCACGGACTCGGTGGAGACCGCGCTCGGCCTGTCCGGCGGCATGGTCATCCTCGACTTCGTCGACCTCCCGGAGGACGACCCGCAGCGCGAGCGGATGTTCTCCGAGCACCTGTACTGCCCGTACGACGACCTGTCCTTCGAGGAGCTGGAGCCGCGCTCCTTCTCCTTCAACTCGCCCTTCGGCGCCTGCCCGGACTGCACCGGCATCGGCTCCCGGATGGAGATCGACCCCGAGCTGATCGTCCCGGACGAGCAGAAGTCCCTCGACGAGGGCGCACTCGCCCCCTGGTCCGGCGGCATGTCCAAGGGCTACTTCGACAAGCTGGTGCAGAGCGTCGCCAAGGAGGTCGGTTTCCGTACCGACATCCCGTACGCGGGCCTGCCCGCCCGCGCCAAGAAGGCGCTGCTGCACGGGCACAAGTCCGAGGTCCGGGTCGCCTACAAGACCCGGTTCGGCCGCGAGCGCGCGTACACCACGCACTTCGAAGGCGTGATCCCCTACGTCCGCCGTCGGCACAACGAGTCGGAGAGCGACTCCAGCCGCGAGCGCTTCGAGGGCTACATGCGGGCGGTGCCCTGCCCCACCTGCCAGGGCAAGCGGCTCAAGCCGATCGTGCTCGCCGTCACCGTGCAGGACCGCTCGATCGCCGACATCGCCGCGATGTCGATCAGCGACTGCGCGGAGTTCCTGGCCGGCATGAAGCTCGCCGACCGCGACAAGAAGATCGCCGAGCGTGTCCTGAAGGAGGTCAACGAGCGGCTGCGGTTCCTGGTCGACGTCGGCCTGGACTACCTCTCGCTCAACCGCGCCGCGGGCACCCTGTCCGGCGGCGAGGCGCAGCGGATCCGGCTGGCCACCCAGATCGGCTCCGGCCTGGTCGGCGTGCTCTACGTGCTGGACGAGCCCTCCATCGGCCTGCACCAGCGCGACAACCACCGGCTGATCGAGACCCTGGTGCGGCTGCGCGACCTGGGCAACACCCTGATCGTCGTGGAGCACGACGAGGACACCATCAAGACCGCCGACTGGGTGGTGGACATCGGCCCCGGCGCCGGCGAGCACGGCGGCAAGGTCGTGCACTCCGGCTCGCTGAAGGACCTGCTGGTCAACGACGAGTCGCTGACCGGTCAGTACCTCTCCGGCAAGCGGGCCATCCCCACCCCGACCGAGCGCCGCCCGATCGACAGGGCGCGCCGGCTGACCGTGCACGGCGCCCGCGAGCACAACCTCCAGGACATCGACGTGTCCTTCCCGCTGGGCGTGCTCACCGCGGTCACCGGTGTCTCCGGATCCGGCAAGTCCACCCTGGTCAACGACATCCTGTACACCCACCTCGCCCGCGAGCTGAACGGCGCCCGCAGCGTCCCCGGCCGCCACACCCGGGTGGACGGCGACGACCTGGTGGACAAGGTGGTGCACGTCGACCAGTCGCCGATCGGCCGCACCCCGCGGTCCAACCCGGCCACGTACACCGGCGTCTTCGACAACGTCCGCAAGCTGTTCGCCGAGACGATGGAGGCGAAGGTCCGCGGCTACCTGCCCGGCCGCTTCTCCTTCAACGTCAAGGGCGGCCGCTGCGAGAACTGCTCGGGCGACGGCACCATCAAGATCGAGATGAACTTCCTGCCGGACGTGTACGTCCCCTGCGAGGTCTGCCACGGTGCGCGGTACAACCGGGAGACCCTGGAGGTGCACTACAAGGGCAAGTCCATCGCCGAGGTGCTGGACATGCCGATCGAGGAGGCGCTGGACTTCTTCGAGGCCGTCCCCGCCATCGCCCGCCACCTGCGCACGCTCAACGAAGTGGGCCTGGGGTACGTCCGGCTCGGCCAGCCCGCGCCGACGCTCTCCGGCGGTGAGGCCCAGCGGGTGAAGCTCGCCTCCGAGCTGCAGCGGCGGGCCACCGGCAGCACCGTCTACGTGCTGGACGAGCCCACCACCGGCCTGCACTTCGAGGACATCAGCAAGCTGATCAAGGTGCTGTCCGGGCTGGTCGACAAGGGGAACACCGTGATCGTCATCGAGCACAACCTCGATGTGATCAAGACCGCCGACTGGGTCGTGGACATGGGCCCGGAGGGGGGCAACGGCGGGGGACTGGTCGTCGCCGAGGGCACCCCCGAGCAGATCGCGGGCGTGCCGGCCAGCCACACCGGCAAGTTCCTGCGGGACATCCTCAGCCCGGACGCGGTCAGCGACGCGGCCGTGCCCGCGCCCAGGAAGCGTGCACCGGCGAAGAAGCGCACCCCGGCCCCGCGCAAGCGAGCGGCCAAGGCGTAGCAGCGGCGAGCGGTCCGGGGCGCCCCCCGAGGGCACTCCGGCGGCGCCCGGGGCGGGGACAGGCGCCGCCGGGGCACTCCGCCGCAGGGGCGTCCAGGTGCGGGACGTAAGGTACGGACGACCGCAAGACCGGCCACGTACCGTACGTCCCGCACCTGGAGCGCCCATGTCCCCCGAACTGCCCGCCGCCCGCCGGACCGTCCTGCGCGGTGCGGCACTGGCCGGCGCCGTCGTCGCCGCCGACGCCGGCCTCAGCGCGTGCGGCGCCAAGAAGAACGGCTCCGCGGACGGCCCGACCAAGCCGGTGGACCTCGGCGCCGCCTCGGCGGTCCCGGTCGGTGGCGCCAAGCTCTACCGGGACGACAAGGTGCTCGTCTCGCAGCCGACGCAGGGCTCCTTCAAGGCGTTCAGCGCGGTGTGCACCCACCAGGGCTGCGTGCTGGACACCGTGGACGGCACCACCGCGTCCTGCCCCTGCCACGGCAGCCAGTTCAACGCCGAGACCGGGGCCGTCGTCCAGGGTCCGGCCAGCAAGGCGCTGCCCGCGGTGGACATCAAGGCGGCCGGTGGCAAGCTGACGGCGGGCCCCGCGACCTGACCGTCATCTGCCCTGGAATGTCGCGGCCCGCCAGTAGGGTGGAAGGCATGGCAGACCCCAGCAGCTACCGACCGAAGCCGGGCCAGATCCCCGACTCCCCAGGGGTCTACAAGTTCCGGGACGATCACCGCCGGGTGATCTACGTCGGCAAGGCGAAGAGCCTGCGGCAGCGGCTCTCGTCGTACTTCCAGGACATCACCAACCTGCACCACCGCACCGCGACGATGGTGACCACCGCCGCGTCCGTGGAGTGGACGGTGGTCTCCACCGAGGTCGAGGCGCTCCAGCTGGAGTACTCCTGGATCAAGGAGTTCGACCCGCGGTTCAACGTCAAGTACCGCGACGACAAGAGCTATCCCTCGCTCGCAGTGACGATGAACGAGGACTTCCCGCGGGTCCAGGTGATGCGCGGTCCCAAGCGCAGGGGTGTGCGCTACTTCGGGCCGTACGCCCACGCGTGGGCGATCCGCGAGACCGTCGACCTGCTGCTGCGGGTCTTCCCGGTCCGCACCTGCTCCGCGGGGGTGTTCAAGCGCTCCGCGCAGATCGGCCGGCCGTGCCTGCTCGGCTACATCGGCAAGTGCTCCGCGCCCTGCGTCGGCCGGATCAGCCCCGAGGACCACCGCGAACTCGCCGAGGAGTTCAGCGACTTCATGGCCGGCCACACCGGCACCTACCTGCGCCGGCTGGAGCAGCGGATGAAGGACGCGGCCGACGCCATGGAGTACGAGCAGGCGGCCCGGCTGCGCGACGACATCGAGGCGCTGCGCCGCGCCATGGAGAAGAACGCGGTGGTGCTCGCCGACGCCACCGACGCCGACCTGATCGCGGTCGCGGAGGACGAACTCGAGGCGGCCGTGCAGATCTTCCACGTCCGCGGCGGCCGGGTGCGCGGGCAGCGCGGCTGGGTCACCGACAAGGTCGAGGCGGTCGACACCGCCGGCCTGGTCGAGCACGCCCTCCAGCAGTTGTACGGCGACGAGAGCGGTGACGCCGAGCAGTCCGGCGGCAGCGGCGGGGTGCCCAAGGAAGTGCTGGTCCCGGCGCTGCCGGAGCCGGTGGAGCCGGTGGCGCAGTGGCTCGCCGAGCGGCGCGGCTCGCACGTCAGCCTGCGGGTGCCGCAGCGCGGCGACAAGAAGGACCTGATGGCCACGGTGCAGCGCAACGCGCAGCAGGCCCTGGCTCTGCACAAGACCAAGCGCGCCTCGGACCTGACCACCCGCTCCCGCGCCCTGGAGGAGATCGCCACCGCCCTCGACCTCGACACGGCGCCGCTGCGGATCGAGTGCTACGACATCAGCCACCTCCAGGGTGACGACGTGGTGGCGTCGATGGTGGTCTTCGAGGACGGGCTGGCCCGCAAGAGCGAGTACCGCCGCTTCCAGATCAAGTCGTTCACCGGGCAGGACGACGTGCGGTCCATGCACGAGGTGATCACCCGCCGGTTCCGCCGCTATCTCCAGGAGAAGCAGCGCACCAGCGAGTGGGAGGAGCAGGACCAGCACGGCCCCGGGGAGCAGGAGGAGCAAGGGGAGCATGCGGAGCACGGCTCCGAGGAGTTCGGGCGGCAGAACGGCTCCGGGGAGCACGACGAGGCCGCCGGCGGGCCGATCGACCCGGAGACCGGCCGTCCCCGCAAGTTCGCCTACCCCCCGCAGCTCGTCGTGGTCGACGGCGGGCAGCCGCAGGTCGCCGCGGCGAGCCGGGCGCTGGCCGAGCTCGGCATAGACGACGTGGCCGTCTGCGGCCTCGCCAAGCGGCTGGAAGAGGTGTGGCTGCCGGGCGACGACGACCCGGTCATCCTGCCCCGGACCAGCGAGGGTCTGTACCTGCTCCAGCGGGTGCGTGACGAGGCGCACCGCTTCGCCATCGCCTACCAGCGCACCAAGCGCTCCAAGTCCATGAAGGCCGGCGCCCTGGACACCGTCCCCGGGCTGGGCGCCACCCGCCGGCAGGCGCTGCTCAAGCACTTCGGCTCGCTGAAGCGGCTGCGCGCGGCGACCGTGGCGGAGATCTGCGAGGTGCCGGGGATCGGCCGCCGCACCGCGGAGACCGTCGTCGCGACCCTGGCCGCCGCGGCACCGGGCGGACCCGCGGTGAACACGGCGACCGGAGAGATCATCGAAGACAGTGACGGGAAGCCCGCCGGCCCTACGGCGGCCCCGTCCGACCATCGGGGGAACAGCAGATGAGCGACCGGGACGAGCCCATGACCGGGACACCGGACGACGGGGCCGACACGAACAGCGCGCGCACCGACGAGCACAAGAACGACGGCAACGATGGCAACGGCGACACGAACGGCAAGGACGAGAAGGACGGCGCCGACGTGAGCGGCGGCACGGCGGGCGAGGCGACCTCGGCGATCCCCGAGCTCGTGATCATCTCCGGCATGTCGGGAGCAGGCCGCAGCACCGCGGCGAAGTGCCTGGAGGACCTGGGCTGGTTCGTGGTGGACAACCTGCCGCCCGCCCTCATCCCCACCATGGTCGACCTCGGCGCCCGCTCGCAGGGGAACGTGGCGCGGATCGCGGTGGTCGTCGACGTCCGCGGCCGGCAGTTCTTCGACAACCTGCGCGAGTCGCTCGCCGACCTCGCCACCAAGAGCGTCAAGCGCCGGGTGATCTTCCTGGAGGCGTCCGACGACGCGCTGGTGCGCCGCTTCGAGTCCGTGCGCCGCCCGCACCCGCTGCAGGGCGCCGGCCGGATCGTGGACGGCATCGCCGCCGAGCGCGACCTGCTGCGCGAGCTGCGCGGCGACTCCGATCTGGTGATCGACACCTCCAGCCTGAACGTGCACGAACTGCGGGCCAAACTGGACGCGCAGTTCGCCGGTGACGAGGAGCCGGAACTTCGGGCCACCGTCATGTCGTTCGGCTACAAGTACGGGCTGCCCGTCGACGCCGACCTGGTGGTGGACTGCCGCTTCCTGCCCAATCCGCACTGGGTACCGGAGCTGCGCCCCTTCACCGGGCTCAACGACGAGGTGGCCACGTACGTGTTCAACCAGCCCGGCGCGAAGGAGTTCCTCGACCGGTACGCCGAGCTGCTGCACATCATCGCGGCGGGCTACCGCCGCGAGGGCAAGCGCTATGTGACCATCGCCGTCGGGTGCACCGGCGGCAAGCACCGCAGCGTGGCGATGTCGGAACGGCTCGCGGCGCGGCTGGCGGCGGACGGAGTGGAAACGGTGACGGTACACAGGGACATGGGGCGCGAGTGATCATGACGGGTAGGCGGCGGCGCCGCGGCGGCAAGGACGCCGCCCTGGGCCGCCGGTCCGGGGTACCGCCGAAGGTGGTCGCCCTGGGCGGCGGCCACGGCCTGTCCGCCTCCCTGGCCGCGCTGCGCCGGATCACCGGCGATCTGACCGCGGTGGTCACGGTCGCCGACGACGGCGGCTCCAGCGGGCGGCTGCGTGCCGAGATGGGCGTGCTGCCGCCGGGCGACCTGCGCAAGGCGCTGGCCGCGCTGTGCGGGGACGACGAGTGGGGGCAGACCTGGTCGCGGGTGCTGCAGCACCGCTTCGTCAGCGGCGGCGACCTGCACGGGCACGCGGTCGGCAACCTGCTGATCGTCGCGCTGTGGGAGCAGTTGAAGGACGAGGTCGCCGCCCTGGAGTGGGTCGGGCGGCTGCTGGGCGCGCACGGCCGGGTGCTGCCGATGTCGGCGGTGCCGCTGGAGTTGGAGGCCATCGTGCGCGGCCACGACCCGAAGCTGCCCGGCGAGGTCTCGACCGTACGCGGGCAGGCCACCGTCGCGTTGACGCCCGGTGAGGTGCAGGAGGTGCACCTGGTGCCGGCCGACCCGCCGGCGGTGCCCGAGGCCGTTCAGGCGGTCATGGACGCGGACTGGGTGGTGCTCGGCCCCGGTTCCTGGTTCTCCTCGGTCATCCCGCACCTGCTGGTACCGGAGTTGGCCGAGGCGGTGGCCCAGACCAGGGCCCGGCGGGTGCTCACACTCAACCTCGCGCCGCAGCCCGGAGAGACCGAAGGTTTTTCTCCGCAGCGTCACTTGGAGGTTTTGGGCCGACACGCCCCTAAACTCACCATCGACGTGGTTCTCGCCGACGAAGCCGCCGTACCCGACCGGGACAGCCTGGAACAGGCCGCCCAGCGGTTGGGCGCAACGGTCGAACTGGCCCGGGTCGCCGCCCCTGATGGGCCGCGGCACGACCCCGAGTCGTTGGCGGCCGCGTATGACCGGATTTTTCGTATGCGTGGAAGGATCGGCCCATGGCGATGACGGCAGCGGTGAAGGACGAGATCTCCCGGCTCCCCGTCACCCGGACCTGCTGCCGCAAGGCGGAGGTCTCGTCGATCCTGCGGTTCGCGGGCGGCCTGCACCTGGTGAGCGGGCGGATCGTGATCGAGGCGGAACTCGACACCGGGATCGCGGCGCGCAGGCTGCGCAAGGACATCCTGGAGATCTTCGGGCACGCGTCGGACCTGGTGGTGATGGCCCCGGGCGGGCTGCGCCGCGGCAGCCGGTACGTGGTGCGGGTGGTGGCCGGCGGTGACCAGCTGGCCCGGCAGACCGGCCTGGTCGACGGCCGCGGCCGCCCGATCCGGGGGCTGCCGCCGCAGGTGGTCTCCGGTGCGACCTGCGACGCGGAGGCGGCGTGGCGCGGCGCGTTCCTCGCGCACGGTTCGCTGACCGAGCCCGGGCGCTCCTCCTCGCTGGAGGTGACCTGCCCCGGGCCCGAGGCCGCCCTCGCGCTGGTCGGCGCCGCCCGCCGGCTCCAGATCCCGGCGAAGGCGCGGGAGGTGCGGAACGTGGACCGCGTGGTGGTGCGTGACGGCGACGCGATCGGCGCGCTGCTCACCCGGCTCGGGGCGCACGACTCCGTGCTCGCGTGGGAGGAGCGGCGGATGCGGCGCGAGGTCCGCGCGACCGCGAACCGGCTGGCCAACTTCGACGACGCCAACCTGCGGAGGTCCGCTCGCGCGGCGGTCGCGGCGGGGGCCCGGGTGCAGCGGGCGCTGGAGATCCTCGGGGATGACGTGCCCGAGCATCTCGCTGCCGCGGGGCGGTTGCGGATGGACCACAAGCAGGCGTCCCTGGAGGAGCTCGGGTCCCTCGCGGAGCCGCCGTTGACGAAGGATGCGGTGGCCGGGCGGATCCGGAGGTTGCTGGCGATGGCGGACAAGCGGGCGTCGGATCTGGGGATGCCCGGGACCGAGGCCAACCTCACCGAGGAAATGGTCGGCTGACGGCTCCCACGGTGCCCCCGTGCGGGGTGCCTTGCCGCTGAGGGTGCCCACTCCCCGTGTCGGGTTGCCCTGACGGGCAGAGGGTGCCCCTTCCCCGGGGCCGGGTTGCCCTGCGGACGGACGGTGCTTTGCAGGGGCGCGGGGAACTGCGCGAGCAACCGGCCACCGGCCGGTGGTCCGGGGACGTCGCCGCGGGGGCTGGGCCTGCGGGTCCCCGGCTGCGCCGCGCCGGCTGAGCGCGCAGTTCCCCGCGCCCCTGGTGGTTGCCGCTTCCCGCGGAGGTGCCCCCTCCCCGCACCCCTGAGGGGCACCCCCAGCCGCAAGGGCACCCGGCACAGGAAGGGCACCCCTCTGCCCGCCAGGGCAACCCGACACGGGAAGTGGGGCACCCCCCAGCCGCAAGGCACCCGGCACGGGAAGGGCACCCCCAGCCGTGAGGGCACCGCTCCGCCGGGAAGGGTGCCCGGGCACGGGGGGGGTGGGGGACACGGTAGGGTCGGTGTTGGTCGGGGACATCCCATATTTCGCAGCCGGAGAGGGACTCCGGCGACTGAGCGAGGAGATCGGTTCGTGACGATCCGGGTAGGCATCAACGGCTTCGGCCGCATCGGGCGTAACTTCTTCCGCGCCATCCTGGAACAGGGTGCGGACATCGAGATCGTGGCCGTCAACGACCTGGGTGACACCGCGACCACGGCACACCTGCTGAAGTACGACACCATCCTGGGGCGCCTCAAGGCCGAGGTCACCCACACCGCCGACACGATCACCGTGGACGGCCACAGCATCAAGGTGCTGGCCGAGCGCGACCCCGCCGCCATCAAGTGGGGCGAGCTGGGCGTCGACATCGTGATCGAGTCGACCGGCATCTTCACCAAGGCCGCCGACGCGGGCAAACACCTGGCCGGCGGCGCCAAGAAGGTCATCATCTCGGCGCCCGCCACCGACGAGGACATCACCATCGTCATGGGCGTCAACCAGGACGCGTACGACCCGGCGCAGCACAACATCATCTCCAACGCCTCCTGCACCACGAACTGCGTGGCGCCGCTGGCGAAGGTGCTGCTGGAGAACTTCGGCATCGTCAAGGGCCTGATGACGACGGTGCACGCGTACACCAACGACCAGCGCATCCTGGACTTCCCGCACAAGGACCTGCGTCGCGCCCGCGCCGCCGCGGAGAACATCATCCCGACCACCACGGGTGCCGCGAAGGCCACCGCGCTGGTCATCCCGGAGCTGGCCGGCAAGCTGGACGGCATGGCCATGCGCGTCCCGGTCCCGACCGGCTCGGTCACCGACCTGGTCGTCGACCTGGAGCGCGAGGTCACCAAGGACGAGGTCAACGCCGCCTTCCAGAAGGCGTCCGAGGGCCAGCTCAAGGGTCTGCTGGAGTACACCGAGGACCCGATCGTGTCCTCGGACATCGTCAACACCCCGGCGTCGTGCACCTTCGACTCGAAGCTGACCATGGTGCAGGGCAAGACCGTCAAGGTCATCGGCTGGTACGACAACGAGTGGGGCTACTCCAACCGCCTGGTGGACCTCGCGGTCTTCGTCGGCGGCCGGCTCTGAGGACGGCCGGAACCGCGGCCGCGTAGCCGTTTCCGTCAGCCACCGCACCGCGATGTGAGCGACAGGGCCCGGACGAGCGCGACGACGCGCTCGCCCGGGCCCTGTCGGCTTGCGCGGGGTGCCGGACCCTAGTCACAGGAGACCCGACACATGAAGACGATCGACGACCTGATCGCCGAGGGGCAGGTCGAGGGCAAGCGGGTGTTCGTCCGCGCCGACCTCAACGTGCCGCTGGACGGTACGACCATCACCGACGACGGCCGGATCCGCGCCGCCGTCCCGACCATCGCCAAGCTCGCCGACGCCGGCGCCACGGTGATCGTCGCCTCGCACCTCGGCCGCCCCAAGGGCGAGCCGGACCCCACGTTCTCCCTCGCGCCGGTGATGACCCGGCTGACCGAACTCCTCGACCGTCGGGTGCTGTTCGGCACCGACACGGTCGGCGAGCAGACCGAGAAGGCGCTGGCCGCCGCGCGCGGCGGCGACGTGGTCCTGCTGGAGAACCTGCGCTTCTTCCCCGGCGAGACGAGCAAGGACGACGCCGAGCGCGGCGCGTTCGCCGACCGGCTCGCCGCCCTCGCCGACGCCTACGTCGGCGACGGCTTCGGCGCGGTGCACCGCAAGCATGCCTCGGTGTACGACCTGCCGGCGCGGCTGCCGCACGCGGCCGGCGGGCTGATCGCCACCGAGGTCGGCGTGCTGAAGAAGCTCACCGAGGACGTCTCGCGCCCCTACGCGGTGGTGCTCGGCGGCTCGAAGGTCTCCGACAAGCTCGGCGTCATCGACCACCTGCTGGAGAAGGCCGACCGCATCCTCGTCGGCGGCGGCATGGTCTTCACCTTCCTCAAGGCCCAGGGCCACGAGGTCGGCAAGAGCCTGCTGCAGGAGGACCAGCTCCCGATCGTCACCGAGTACCTGGAGCGCGCCGCCGCCAAGGGCGTGGAGTTCGTACTGCCGGTCGACGTGGTCGGCGCGACGGAGTTCCCCGACCTGAGGACGAAGGCGCCCGCGCAGCCGGTCACCGCGCCCGTGGACGCCATCCCCGCCGACCTGATCGGCCTGGACATCGGCCCGGAGTCGCGCAAGCTGTTCGCCGCGAAGCTCGCAGACGCCGCCACCATCTTCTGGAACGGCCCGATGGGCGTCTTCGAGCACCCCGACTTCGCCGACGGCACCCGCGCCGTCGCGCAGGCCCTGTCCGACGGGTCCGCCTTCAGCGTGGTCGGCGGCGGCGACTCGGCGGCGGCCGTCCGCATCCTGGGATTCGACGAGGATGCTTTCGGCCATATCTCCACCGGCGGCGGCGCCAGCCTGGAGTACCTGGAGGGCAAGACGCTGCCCGGCCTTTCTGCTTTGGAGAACTGAACCGATGAGTGAGCAGAGCACCCGCACCCCGCTGATGGCGGGCAACTGGAAGATGAACCTCAACCACCTCGAGGCCATCGCGCACGTCCAGAAGCTCGCCTTCGGCCTCACCGACAAGGACCACGACGCGGTCGAGGTCGCCGTTCTGGTGCCCTTCACCGACCTGCGCTCCGTGCAGACCCTGGTGGACGGTGACCGGCTGCGGATCAAGTACGGCGCCCAGGACGTGTCGGCCTACGACCACGGTGCGTACACCGGCGAGATCTCCGGGCCGATGCTGTCCAAGCTGAAGTGCGACTACGTGGTGATCGGGCACTCCGAGCGCCGCCAGTACCACGGCGAGGACGAGGAGATCGTCAACGGCAAGGTGAAGGCCGCCTTCAAGCACGGCCTCACTCCGATCCTGTGCGTCGGCGAGGGCCTGGACGTCCGCAAGGCCGGCAACCAGGTCGCGCACACCCTCGCCCAGCTCGACGGGGCCCTCAAGGGCGTCGCGGCGGACCAGGCCGCGCGCATCGTGATCGCCTACGAGCCGGTGTGGGCGATCGGCACCGGCGAGGTCGCCACCCCCGAGGACGCGCAGGAGGTCTGCGGGGCGATCCGCGCCCGCCTCGCGGAGCTGTACGACCAGGGGCTCGCCGACGCCGTCCGCATCCAGTACGGCGGCTCGGTCAAGTCCGGCAACGTGGCCGCGATCATGGCCCAGCCGGACGTCGACGGCGCCCTGGTGGGCGGCGCCGCCCTGGATCCGGAGGAGTTCGTCAAGATCGTCCGGTTCCGGGACCAGTGACGGGACCAGTGACAGCACCGGTGAACTCGGGGGGCCGGTGAAGTACCCTGTCGGGGCCGGGGTGGTGTGGAAGCACCGACCCCGGCTCCGCGCCGTAACCATGTAGTGCCGTCATGTAGTCGAGAGAGTTGGTCCAGCCGTGGTCATCGGGTTCTCCATCGCCCTCATCATCTTCAGCCTGCTGCTCCTGCTGCTCGTGCTCATGCACAAGGGGAAGGGCGGCGGTCTCTCCGACATGTTCGGCGGCGGCATGCAGTCCACCGTCGGCGGTTCGTCGGTGGCCGAGCGCAACCTCGACCGGATCACGGTCGTGATCGGGCTGCTGTGGTTCGCGTGCATCGTCACCCTCGGCATCGTGATGAAGGTGAACAACTAGCGGGCGCGGCACCGGTCCCGGCGGACCACTCGCGGCGGCGCTGCGCGCGCCGCGTCCGACTACCGCCGATTGCGGGCGAATTGACGCCGTGTCGCGAAGACGACTTATCCACGACTTATGATGGAACCGCGTCTTGGGATACCGTGCCCTTTCCCGCCAGGCGCGGGGGCGAACCGGTCTCCGTCAAATGGGCGACCTCGCAGCACCATCACGCAGGGAGTTACGACCGTGGCAAGTGGCAACGCGATCCGTGGTAGTCGGGTCGGAGCGGGGCCGATGGGAGAGGCCGAGCGCGGCGAGTCCGCTCCGCGCCTGCGCATCTCCTTCTGGTGCTCCAACGGGCACGAGACCCAGCCGAGTTTCGCCAGCGACGCGCAGATCCCGGAGACCTGGGACTGCCCCCGCTGCGGCTTCCCGGCCGGGCAGGACGAGGAGAACCCGCCGGCACCGCCGCGCACCGAGCCGTACAAGACCCACCTGGCGTACGTACGCGAGCGCCGGTCGGCCGCCGACGGCGAGGCGATCCTCGCCGAGGCGCTGGCCAAGCTCCGGGGCGAGATCTAGTGCCGTGCCGGGCGCCGCGAATCGGAGAACCTTTCCGGTCCCGGCACTAGGTCCCGGCCGCACCGCCCGGGCCCCCAACCGCCGGGCAGGCTCAGGAAGCTGAGCCCGCCCGGCGGCTGGGGGCCTTTTTCGTCGTGTGCGAGGCCGCGATGTGCGCGGTGAGCGCGATCGAGGCCGTCGCCCGCTCGTAGGTGAGCTGCGCGACGCGGGCGTAGAGGCAGTCCACGATCAGCAGTACCGAGTGGCGGGTACCGAAGTTGCCGCGCCGGAAGCTGGTCTCGCCCGAGAACGACGTCAGCCGGACGTCCGCGGCCTGCGCGATGGGCGAGCGCGGGTCACCGGTGACCGCCACGGTCGTCGCGCCGCGCTCCGCGGCCCGGCGCAGGGGCTCCAGGACCTCGCGCGTCGCACCCGAGTGGGAGACTGCCACCACCGCGTCGGAAGGCGTCAGCAGGGCCGCTGAGGTCTCCGCGGCGTGCACCTCGGTCCAGGCGTGGGCGGCGCAGCCGATGCCGAAGAGCCGGGCCTGCGTCTCGTGGGCGACGATCCCCGAGCCGCCGACGCCGTAGACGTCGATCCTGCGGGCCCGCGCGAGGGCCTGCGCGGCGTGCTCCAGCGCCTCGCGGTCCAGGAGTTCGGCGGTGTGCCGCAGCGCCCGCAGATCGGCCTCCGCGACCACGCCGATCACCTGCTCCAGGTCGTCGTCCGGCCCGATCCTGGGGCCGAGCGCCGCGCTGCGCGGTGCGGCCTCGGCGCGGCCCTGCTCCTGTGCCAGCTCGATCAGCAGCTGCTGGTAGGACTCCAGCCCCAGCGCCCGGCAGAACCGCGTCACCGTCGCCTGCGAGGTCCCGGTACGGCGCCCCAGCTCTGCGGCGGATCCGTGGGTGGCCGTGACCGGGTCGGCGAGCACCAGCTCGCCCACCTTGCGCAGCGACCCGGACATCCGGGGGAGTTCGGTGCGGATCAGAGCGGTGATCATGACGACTCGTCCCGTCGGGGGTTGTGCGGTGGTGAATCCATCAACCACGATGCGTGTCGATGAGTGAAATCTACAGCCAACGGGCCGGGTTCGGCAGCGGCACGGGCGGCACGGGCGGCACGGGCGGCACCGGCGACGAGGGCGGCGGCCGGGACCGGCCGCCGCTGGTCCTGGGCATCGACGCGGGCGGGACCCGGAGCCGGGCGTGCCTGACGGCGGGCCGGCCCGGGGGCCGCGTGCTCGGGCGGGGCAGCGGCGGCCCCGGCAACGCGCTGAACGTCGGCCGGGCGGACCTGACCGACCACCTTGCGGCGGCGATCGGCGGGGCCGTCGCGCAGGCGGTCGCCGCCGACCCGGACGTACGCGACCGGGTCGGCGCGGCGTACGGGGGCTTCGCGGGCGCGGCTCCCGGCATCGGCCCCGAGCGCGGGCTCGAACTGGCGCTGTCCTGCCTCCGCGACGCGCTCGCCGTGCACGGCATCACCGGGGTGCCGGTCGGCGTAGGCGGCGACACCGACGTGGCCCTTCCAGCGGCGCCGGGCGCCCCCTCCGACGGCCTCGTGCTCATCGCCGGCACCGGCGCCATCGCCGCCCGCCTGGTCGAGGGCCGCCGCGCCGCCGTCTCGGACGGGCACGGCTGGCTGCTCGGCGACGAGGGCAGCGGGTTCTGGCTCGGCAACCGGGCGGCGCGGGCGGTCCTGGAGGCGCTGGACAGCCGCGGCCCCTGGACGGCGCTGGTGCCGCGGGTGATGGCGCACTATCTGGGGCCGACCGGGGCGGGCGCCGATGAGGGGAGCGGCGGGGAGGCGGAGGTCGCGGAGGGGCCGCAGGCCGGACCGGTTTTCGGGCCCGCGACGGACGCGGTGGTCCGGTTCCGGCTCGCGGAGACCCTCGTGACGCGGGCGTACGAGCAGGCGCCGTCCCGGCTGGCCGCGCTCAGCCCGCTGGTGGTGGAGGCGGCGCGGGAGGGCGACGCGGTGGCGCTGGGCCTGCTGGACGAGGCGGCCGGGCTGCTCGCCGACGCGGTGCGCTCGCTGGCCCCGCGCCCGGGCGAGCCCTTGGTGGCGACCGGCGGGCTGCTCGGACCGGGCGGGCCGCTGCTGGACCGGGTGACGGCGCGGATCAAGCGCTTCGGACTGCGGGTCTTCCCGGTCGCCGACGGGTCCACGGGCGCCGCCGCGCTCGCCTGCGGGCTGCTCGACCGGCGCGGCCCGCTGCCTCCCGGCGACCCGGTCGACCCGCCCGCCCTGCCGTGAACGCCGGAACGGCCGGCATCCACCGGGTCCGTCGCCCGGGCGTCTTGACGGGCCATGGTGGCTCAATGTTTCATCATTACGCTGGGCGGTTGGTTGATTCAACCGAACGCAATGCGGCGAGGATCAGCAGCGCCGTTCCGCACTTTTCGCACTTCTGGACTTCCGCAAAGGGGACCCGGGCATGGCCGAGGGACAGATCAGCGCCGCGACGTTCGCCGACGAGGGCCGCGCCGCGGTGGAGCGGGCGATCGGCGCGAACAAGGAGTCCGTGGCGGCCGCCGGCCGGCTCCTGGCCGACTGCGTGGCCGCCGACGGCGTCATCCACGGCTTCGGCACCGGGCACTCGCAGGCCACCGTCCTGGAGATCGTCGGCCGGGCCGGCGGCCTGATCCCCACCAACCGGATCGGCCTCACCGACCTGGTGCTGCGCGGCGGCGAGGACCGCTCGGTGCTCGCCGACCCGCTGCTGGAGCGCTCCCCGGGCCTGGCCCGCCGGCTGTACGACCTGGCCGAGCCGCGCCCGCAGGACGTGTTCGTGATCGTCTCCAACTCCGGCGTCAACAACTCCATCGTCGACATGGCGCTGCACGTCAAGGAGGCCGGCCACCACCTCATCGCGCTGACCTCGCTGACCCACACCCGCGCCGTGCCGGCCCTGCACCCCAGCGGCAAGCGGCTGGCCGACGTCGCCGACGCCGTGCTCGACAACTGCGCGCCGGCGGGCGACGCGTTGCTGCCGCTGCCGAACGGCGGCGCCCTGTGCGGCGTGTCCACCATCACCTCCGCGCTGCTGGTGCAGATGACCGTCGCCGAGGCCGTCGGCCTGCTGAACGCCGAGGGCCACGACGCGCCGGTCTACATCTCGGCGAACCTTCCCGGCGGGCACGAGCGCAACACTGTGCTGGAGGAGCGCTACGCGGGCCGTATCCACCGCGGCGGCTTCTGATCCGGCCCCATGGGATCCGGCCGGGCCCCGTCCGGTCCGGCCGGTCCGGGCAGTTGCCGGGGCGCCGTCCCCACCAGCGGCGGACGGCGTTTCGGCGCCGCTCCGGTGACGGTGCGACGGCTGGTACGCGGCGCGCCCGGGTGCCGGATCTCGTTCTGCCGCGCCATCAATTATTTTGGGTGTCGCAGCGAGGACGAGGAGAAGTGGACTGATGTCCGAACGAAACGCGCAGGGCACCCCCCGGCTCGACCAGCGCCCCGAGTGGCACGCGCTCGCCAAGCACCGCGAGGAGCTGTCCGGCACCCATCTGCGGGACCTTTTCGACCGCGACCCCGACCGGGGCAGCCGCTACACCCTCCAGGTCGGAGACCTCCACCTGGACTACTCCAAGCAGCTCGTCACCGACGAGACCCTGGACCTGCTGCGCGAACTCGCAACAGCCACCAAGGTGTTCGAGCTGCGGGACGCGATGTTCGGCGGCGAGCGGATCAACGTCACCGAGAACCGCGCGGTGCTGCACACCGCCCTGCGCGCCCCGCAGTCCGCGACGATCTCCGTCGACGGGCAGAACGTCGTACCCGGCGTGCACGCCGTGCTCTACAAGATGACGGTCTTCGCCGACCGGATCCGCTCGGGCGAGTGGACCGGCCACACCGGCAAGCGGATCAGGAACATCGTCAACATCGGTATCGGCGGCTCCGACCTGGGCCCCGCGATGGCCTACGAGGTGCTGCGCTCCTACGCCGACCGCGACCTGACCCTCCGCTTCGTGTCCAACGTGGACGGCGCCGACCTGCACGAGTCGGTGCGCGACCTGGACGCCGCGGAGACGCTGTTCATCATCGCCTCCAAGACCTTCACCACCATCGAGACGATCACCAACGCCACCTCCGCCCGGCAGTGGCTGCTGGGTGAACTCGGCGCCGGTGACGAGGCCGTGGCCAAGCACTTCGTCGCGCTGTCCACGAACGCGGAGAAGGTCGCCGAGTTCGGCATCGACACCACGAACATGTTCGAGTTCTGGGACTGGGTCGGCGGCCGCTACTCCTTCGACTCCGCGATCGGCCTGTCGCTGATGATCGCGATCGGAGCCGAGTCGTTCCGGAGCATGCTGGCCGGCTTCCACCTGGTCGACGAGCACTTCAGGACCGCGCCCCCGGAGCGGAACGTGCCGCTGCTGCTCGGCCTGCTCGGCGTCTGGTACGGCGGCTTCCACGACGCCCAGGCGCACGCGGTGCTGCCCTACAGCCACTACCTGAGCAGGTTCACCGCCTACCTCCAGCAACTCGACATGGAGTCCAACGGCAAGTCCGTGGACCGCGACGGCAACCCGGTGAGCTGGCAGACGGGCCCGGTGGTCTGGGGCACCCCCGGCACCAACGGGCAGCACGCCTACTACCAGTTGCTGCACCAGGGCACCAAGCTGGTGCCCGCCGACTTCATCGGCTTCGCGCGGCCGCTGGCCGAACTCGGCCCGCTCGCCGGGCAGCACGACCTGCTGATGGCGAACTTCTTCGCCCAGACGCAGGCGCTGGCCTTCGGCAAGACCCCGGACGAGGTCCGCGCCGAGGGGGTGCCCGAGGAGCTGGTGCCGCACAAGACGTTCCGCGGCAACCACCCCACCACCACCATCCTGGCCAACGAGCTGACCCCGTCGGTCCTCGGCCAGCTCATCGCGCTCTACGAGCACAAGGTGTTCGTGCAGGGCGCGGTGTGGAACATCGACTCCTTCGACCAGTGGGGCGTCGAGCTCGGCAAGGTGCTCGCGAAGCGCGTCGAGCCCGCGCTCACCGAGGGCGCCGACGTGCCGGGCCTGGACCCGTCCACGAAGGCACTCGTCGCGAAGTACCGCGAGCTGCGCGGCCGCTGAGCCCGCACACGCGGAGGAGCCCGGGATCGGATGATCCCGGGCTCCTCCGCGTCGAACCGACCGGACCGGCCGCGCCGCCTGCGCGGCCCGCACCGGTTCGGCCTACGGCGTCACGACGAGGCCGCCGGATACAGCTCCGGGGGGAGCTTGGACGCCGCGGGGCGGTCGAGCAGCCACAGGGTGCGGGCCCGGCCGTAGGCACCCGACGCGGGAGCCTGGACCTCGCCCGGCGCGGACAGAGCCAGCGCGACCGCGCCCGCCTTGTCCTCGCCCGCGGCGAGCAGCCACACCTCCCGGGCCGAGCGGATCGCCGGGAAGGTCAGCGAGATCCGGGTCGGCGGCGGCTTGGGCGAGCCGTGCACACCGATGACGGTGCGGACGGTCTCCCGGGTGCCGGGGTGCTCCGGGAAGAGCGAGGCCACATGCGTGTCCGGGCCGACGCCCAGCATGAGGACGTCGAAGGACGGCACCCGGGTGTGGTCCTCCGGCCCGGCCGCGGCGGCCAGGTCCGCCGCGTAGGCCGCCGCGGCGGCCTCCACGTCGGTCTCGTACGCGCCATCGGACGGCGCCATCGGGTGCACCCGGGCCGGGTCGACCGGCACCGAGTCCAGCAGTGCCTCCCGGGCTTGGGTGTAGTTGCGCTCCGGGTCCCCCTCGGGGAGGAACCGCTCGTCGCCCCACCACAGGTCCAGCCGCGCCCAGTCCACGGCGTCACGCGCCGGGGACTCGGCGAGCGCGGCCAGCAGCCCGTTGCCGTTCCGCCCGCCGGTGAGCACCAGGGAGGCCGATCCGCGGGCGGCCTGGGCGTCCACGACCTTCGTGATCAGCCGGGCCGCGGCGGCCCGCGCCATCAGCTCCTTGTCCCGGTGGACGACCACCTGTGGCGTACTCACTTCTCCGCCGCCGCCTTGCCGGAACCGGAGTTCGACGCCGCCTTCTTGGCCGGAGCCGCCTTCGACGCGCCCTCGGCGGGCTCGCCCGCCTTGCCGCTCTTCGCGACCGAGCCGCTGGAACCGTCGGAGTTCAGCAGGTGCTTCAGGCCGAACTTCACGGTGGCGCGGTATATGTCGTCCGGGTCGAGCCGGCGCAGCTCCTCGGCGATCAGCTCCGAGGTCTCCCGCCGCTTGAGCGCCACATGGCGGTCGGGCTGCCCCGGCACCGCCAGCTCGGCCAGCCCGCCCTCGGGCCGGTCCAGGCAGATGTCTCCCTCGGAGGTGAACAGCCGCACCGCGGTCAGCCCGGGACCGCTGGAGACCTTGCGCTCCACCGGAACGCCGAGCCGGTCCGACAGCCACAGCGCCAGCAGTTCGGCGCTCGGGTTGTACGCCTCGCCCTCCACCGCGGCACGCTCGATCTTGTGGTGCTTCTGGTCGAGCGCGGCGGCCAGCATGGAACGCCACGGGGTGATCCGGGTCCAGGCCAGGTCGGTGTCACCGGGCGCGTACGTCTTCGCACGCAGCACGATCGACCCCACCGGGTCCTCGGCGGCCGCGGAGTCGGTGATCCGGCGCGCCGCCAGCCGGCCCAGCGGGTCCTCCGCTGCGTGCTCCGGGGCCTTGTCCGGCCACCAGCACACCGCGGGGGCGTCCGGCAGCAGCAGCGGCAGGACCACCGACTCGGCGTGGTTGGCCAGCTCGCCGTGCATGCGCAGCACCACGGTCTCGCCGGTGCCGGCCTCGTCGCCCACCACGACCTCGGCGTCGAGCCGGGCCATCGCCCGGTCCCGCGGCGAGCGCCCGGGCCGCTTGATGACGACCAGTATCCGCGACGGGTGTTCCTTCGACGCCTCGTGGGCGGCCTTCAGCGCGTCGTACGCACTGCCCTCGTCGGTGACGATCACCAGGGTCAGCACCATGCCGACCGCCGGGGTGCCGATCGCACGCCGGGCCTCGATCAGCCCGGCGTTGATCTTCGAGGACGTGGTGTCCGTCAGATCGATCCTCATGGCCTGCGCCAGCTCCTGCCGTCTTGTGCGAGCATCTCGTCCGCCTCGGTCGGGCCCCAGGTGCCGGACGCGTACTGTGCCGGCTTGCCGTGCTTGTCCCAGTACTGCTCGACCGGGTCGAGGATGGTCCAGGACAGCTCCACCTCCTGGTGCCGCGGGAAGAGGTTCGCGTCACCGAGCAGCACGTCCAGGATGAGCCGTTCGTACGCCTCGGGGCTGGACTCGGTGAACGACTCGCCGTACGCGAAGTCCATCGTGACGTCGCGTACCTCGGTGGAGGTGCCGGGCACCTTCGAACCGAACCGCACGGTCACGCCCTCGTCCGGCTGCACCCGGATGACCAGCGCGTTCTCGCCGAGCTCCTCGGTGGCGCCGGACTCGAACGGCAGGTACGGGGCCCGCTTGAAGACCACCGCGATCTCGGTGACGCGGCGGCCGAGCCGCTTGCCGGTGCGCAGGTAGAACGGCACGCCCGCCCAGCGCCGGTTGTTGATCTCCAGCTTCACCGCGGCGAAGGTGTCGGTCTTGGACTTGGGGTCGATGCCGTCCTCCTCCAGGTACCCGAGCACCTCCTCCCCGCCCTGCCAGGCGTGCGCGTACTGGCCGCGCACCGTGTACTTGCCCAGGTCGTCCGGGAGCACGACGGCACCGAGCACCTTGAGCTTCTCCGCGGTCAGCGCCTTCGGGTGGAAGGAGCCGGGCTCCTCCATCGCGGTGAGCGCCAGCAGCTGGAGCAGGTGGTTCTGGATGACGTCGCGCGCGGCGCCGATGCCGTCGTAGTACCCGGCGCGGCCGCCGATGCCGATGTCCTCGGCCATGGTGATCTGCACGTGGTCGACGTACGACCGGTTCCAGATCGGCTCGTACATCGTGTTGGCGAAGCGGAGCGCCAGGATGTTCTGGACGGTCTCCTTGCCCAGGTAGTGGTCGATCCGGAAGACCTCGTTGGGCGGGAAGACGTCGTGCACGATCGAGTTGAGGTCCTGCGCGCTGGCCAGGTCGTGGCCGAACGGCTTCTCGATCACCGCGCGCCGCCACGACTCGCCGGTGCCCTGCGACAGGCCGTGCTTCTTGAGCTGCTGCACCACGTCGGGGAAGAACTTCGGCGGCACGGACAGGTAGAAGGCGAAGTTGCCGCCGGTACCGCGCGCCTTGTCGAGGTCCTCGATGGTGGACTTGAGCTGCTCGAACGCCTTGTCGTCGTCGAAGTTGCCCTGCACGAAGCGGCAGCCCTCGGCGAGCTGCTGCCAGACCTCCTCGCGGAAGGGGGTGCGGGCGTGCTCCTTGACCGCGTCGTGCACTTCCTGGGCGAAGTCCTCGTTCTCCCACTGGCGGCGGGCGAAGCCGACCAGCGCGAAGCCCGGGGGCAGCAGGCCGCGGTTGGCGAGGTCGTAGACCGCCGGCATCAGCTTCTTGCGCGACAGGTCACCGGTGACCCCGAAGATCACCAGCCCGGACGGCCCCGCGATGCGCGGCAGCCGCCGGTCGAGCGGGTCGCGCAGCGGATTGTCGTGCACCGTCTGGTTCTCGTCGTCGGTTGCCACCTCACGCCTCCGAGGGGGCGAGGCGCTCGAGTTCCGCCTTGGTGGAGTCCAGGAGCTCGACCCAGGCCGCCTTGAACTTCGCGACGCCCTCGTCCTCCAGCACCTGCACCACGTCGTCGTACGACACGCCGAGGGGGGCGAGCGCGTCGATGTCGGCCTGGGCCTGCGCGTAACCGGGCCGGACGGTGTCGCCGGTGATCTGGCCGTGGTCGGCGACGGCGTCCAGGGTGGCCTCGGGCATGGTGTTGACGATGTTCGGCGCGACCAGCTCCGTCACGTACAGCGTGTCGGGGTAGGCCGGGTCCTTTACACCGGTGGAGGCCCACAGCGGGCGCTGCTTGTTCGCGCCGGACCGCTCCAGGGCGGTCCAGCGGTCGGTGCCGAAGACCTCTTCGTACGCCTGGTAGGCCAGCCGGGCGTTGGCCACGGCGGCCTTGCCCTTGAGCGCCTTGGCCTGGTCGGAGCCGATCTTCTCCAGCCGCTTGTCGATCTCGCTGTCGACCCGGGAGACGAAGAAGGACGCCACGGAGTGGATCTCGGCGAGGTCCAGGCCCGCCGCCTTGGCCTTCTCCAGGCCGGACAGGTAGGCGTCCATCACCTCGCGGTAGCGCTCCAGCGAGAAGATCAGGGTGACGTTGACGCTGATGCCCTTGGCGGTCACCTCGGTGATCGCGGTGAGCCCGGCCTTCGTCGCGGGGATCTTGATCAGCGTGTTCGGGCGGTCCACCAGCCAGGCGAGCTGCTTGGCCTCGGCGATGGTCGCCTTCGTGTTGTGCGCCAGCCGCGGGTCGACCTCGATGGAGACCCGGCCGTCCTGGTGGCCGCTCGCGTCGTAGACCGGACGCAGGATGTCGGCGGCGTCGCGGACGTCCGCGGTGGTGATCATCCGCAGGGCCTCCTCGACGGTCAGCCGGCGCGCCGCGAGGTCTTCGAGCTGGCCGTCGTACCCGTCGCCCTGGGAGATGGCCTTCTGGAAGATCGACGGGTTGGTGGTGACCCCGACCACGTGCTGCTGGTCGATGAGTTCGGCCAGGTTGCCGGACGTGATGCGCTTGCGCGACAGGTCGTCCAGCCAGATCGCGACGCCTTCGTCGGAGAGGCGCTTGAGTGCGTCTGTCATGGGATTTGCATCTCCTGATTTGTCGTGTAACTGCGTCAGCGATCTGCGGCGGCGAGAGATTCCCGGGCCGCGGCGGCCACCGCCTCCGCGGTGAACCCGAACTCGCGGAAGACCACCTTGCCGTCGGCCGAGGCACCGTAGTGCTCCAGGCTGACGATCCGCCCGGCGTCGCCCACGTAGCGGTACCAGGTGAGGCCGACGCCGGCCTCGACCGCGACGCGCGCCTTCACCGAGGACGGCAGCACGCTCTGGCGGTACTCCTCGTCCTGCTCCTCGAACCACTCGACACACGGCATCGACACGACCCTGGTCGGAATGCCCGCGGCCTGCAACTCCTCGCGCGCGCCCACCGCGAGCTGCACCTCGGAGCCGGTGCCGATCAGGATGACCTGCGCCGGGCCGCCCTCGGCCTCCGCCATGACGTAGCCACCGCGGGCCGCGTCCTCGTTGGCCGGGTAGGTGGGCACGCCCTGACGGGTCAACGCCAGGCCGTGCGGGGCACCCTTGCCGATCTCCTTCGTCCAGCGCTTGAAGATCTCGCGCCAGGCGATCACCGTCTCGTGGGCGTCGGCGGGGCGCACCACGTTCAGCCCCGGGATGGCGCGCAGCGAGGCCAGGTGCTCCACCGGCTGGTGGGTCGGGCCGTCCTCGCCGACGCCGATCGAGTCGTGCGTCCACACGTAGGTCACCGGCAGGTGCATCAGGGCGGACAGCCGGACCGCGTTGCGCATGTAGTCGGAGAAGACGAGGAACGTGCCACCGTAGACACGGGTGTTGCCGTGCAGGGTGATGCCGTTCATCTCCGCGGCCATGGAGTGCTCGCGGATGCCGAAGTGCACGGTGCGGCCGTACGGGTCCGCGCCGGGCAGCGGGTTGCCGACCGGCAGGAACGAGGAGTTCTTGTCGATCGTCGTGTTGTTGGAGCCGGCGAGGTCCGCGGAGCCGCCCCACAGCTCGGGGACGACCGCGCCCAGCGCCTCCAGGACCTTGCCCGAAGCGGCGCGGGTGGCAAGCGACTTGCCCACCTCGAAGGCGGGCAGGCTGTCCTGCCAGCCGGCCGGCAGCTCGGCGGCGTCGATCCGGTCGAACAGCTCGGCGCGCTGCGGGTTCGCGGTCCGCCAGGCGGCGTAGGACTTCTCCCACTCCGCCCGCACCTCGCGGCCCCGGTCGCCGACCGCGCGGGTGTGCGCGATGACCTCGGGGGCGACGTCGAAGTGCTTGTCGGGGTCGAAGCCGAGCAGCTCCTTGGTGGCCCGCACCTCGTCCTCACCGAGGGCCGAGCCGTGCGCGGCACCGGTGTTCTGCGCGTGCGGGGCCGGCCAGGCGATGATCGAGCGGACCGCGATGAACGACGGCCGGCCGGTCTCGGCCTTGGCGGCGAGCATCGCGGCGTGCAGCGCGTGCACGTCGAGGTCGCCGTTCTCCTTCGGCGTGACGCGCTGGACGTGCCAGCCGTACGCCTCGTAGCGCTTGACGGTGTCCTCGGAGACGGCCGTCTCGGTGTCGCCCTCGATGGAGATGTGGTTGTCGTCCCACAGCAGCACCAGGTTGCCGAGCTTCTGGTGGCCGGCCAGCGAGGACGCCTCGGCGGAGATGCCCTCCTCGAGGCAGCCGTCGCCCGCGATCGCCCAGATGGTGTGGTCGAACGGCGAGGCGCCGGTGGCCGCGTCCGGGTCGAACAGGCCGCGCTCGTAACGCGAGGCCATGGCCATGCCCACCGCGTTGGCCACGCCCTGGCCGAGCGGGCCGGTGGTGGTCTCGACGCCGTTGGTGTGGCCGTACTCCGGGTGGCCGGGGGTCTGGGAGCCCCAGGTGCGCAGGGCTTCGAGGTCGGCCAGTTCGAGGCCGTAACCGGCGTAGTAGAGCTGCGTGTAGAGGGTCAGGCTGGAGTGCCCGGCGGACAGCACGAAGCGGTCGCGGCCGGTCCAGTCGGAGTCGGCCGGGTCGTGCCGCATGATCTTCTGGAACAGCAGGTAGGCCGCCGGGGCCAGGCTCATTGCCGTGCCGGGATGGCCGTTGCCGACCTTCTGCACGGAATCCATGGCAAGGACGCGGGCGGTGTCCACGGCCCGCTCGTCCAGATCGGTCCACTCAAGGTCTGTGGTGGTCGGCTGCTTGCTCACCCTGGGTCAGGGCTCCTCTCCACATATGTTGAAAAAAGCGCCGGTGACAGGTGCCTACCCGACGTTGCCGAGCCTACCGCCGCAGGCGCGCGCGCCTTTGCCCACGTCGCTGCTCGTGTGGATAACTCCGAACGGGACACGCCCTGCCCGCGGGGACCCCCCGCAGAAAGCCGGGGTATTCCCTACGTCTAGAGTGGCGTGGTACGCGCAGGGACCGTGGTCCGCCGCCGCTCAGCCGGCCGGCAGGCAGCCGGGACCTGCTGGACTCATCTCTCGTGGGGTGTTCGTGACAGCCGTCGAATCCCGACCCGCCGGGGTCATCGGGGCGGGCTCGGGACAGGCGAACTCCGGGCACCGGCCGCCGCGTGCCCGTGTCATGGCGTTCGTCGCGCTGACCAAGCCGCGCATCATCGAACTGCTGCTCATCACGACCGTCCCGGTGATGTTCCTGGCGGCCGGCGGCGTTCCCAGCCTGTGGCTGGTGGTCGCGACCGTGGTCGGCGGCTACCTGTCCGCAGGCGGCGCCAACGCGCTGAACATGTACATCGACCGCGACATCGACGCGTTGATGCACCGCACCGAGCAGCGGCCACTGGTCACCGGGATGGTCTCGCCGCGCGAATGCCTGGTCTTCGGCGTGACCCTGTCGGTGATCTCCACCGTCTGGTTCGCGGTGCTGGTCAACCCGCTGTCCGCGGCGCTGTCGCTGACCGCGATCCTCTACTACGTGTTCGTCTACACGCTGTGGCTGAAGCGGCGTACGGCGCAGAACATCGTGTGGGGCGGAGTCGCGGGCTGCCTCCAGGTGTTCATCGGATGGTCGGCCGTACGCGACGAGCTCGGCTGGGCGCCCTTCGTGCTCTTCCTCGTCCTCTTCTTCTGGACGCCGCCGCACTACTGGCCGCTGTCCATGAAGGTCAAGGACGACTACGCCCGGGTCGGCGTGCCCATGCTGCCGGTGGTCGCCGGCAACCAGGTGGTGGCCCGGCAGATCGTGCTCTACAGCTGGGTCATGGTGCTGACGTCGCTCACGCTGTGGTGGCCGCTGGGGGACACTTCCTGGTTCTACCCGGTCGTCGCGGCCCTGCTCGGCGCGTTCTGGCTGAAGGAGGCGCACGGGCTGCACGCCCGCGCCAAGGCCGGTGTCATGGGCGCGAAGCTCAAGGAGATGCGGCTGTTCCACTGGTCGATCACCTACGCGACGCTGCTCTTCGTCGCCGTCGCGATCGACCCCTTCCTCCACTAGTCCCTGCGGGCGGCCCGGGCGGACCCTCCGGGGTGCCTTGCCCTGCCGGTTCCGGGACCGCCTGCCGCCGGATGGCTGCCGCGCGGTTCTCCCCCGGCCCGGCGGCTGGGTGGGGGTGCCTCCGGCGAAGCCAGGGGGAGTGCCCCCACGGGCCCCTGGTACCGCGAGAACCGCGGTGCACTGGTTGCCTGCACGTTACCGGTGGGTAGGGTGGGCGTATGGCTGAGAGCAAGGTGGACGACGACCCCAGGGCCGAGCGGCGCGTCAAGCGTCTGGCGCGGCAGATCCACGCGTTCGGGCGGGCGCACGGCGGCACGGATGCCCAGATCTCCTACCTCGGGGAGCGGGGCGCCCGGATCGTGCTCGTGGGCGAGGACGGCGCCTGGGGCGACCTGGTCGCGCCGCGGTACGAGCTGGCGCGGCGCGCCGTGGCGGAGTCGGGCGTGACCGTGCACGAGGCGTTCGACGGCGAGCTGGCCGCGAAGGTGCGGACAGGGCCGTACGAGTGGTCCCGGATGGCAGGCGTGCAGATCGGCGGACGTCCCAACACCTGACGGCGCCCTGCCGCGTTAGGCCCTGTGCGGGCCGCCCCCGACGGCCGTCCGCGCAGGGACGAGGGCCTGGCCGGGTCCTGACCGACGGACGGGACGGGATGGACCGATGGCCGGGGCCGACCTGATCGACGTGCACTGCCACGGGGTGTACCCGGGAGACCTGGGCCTCGGCTCCTTCGAGGCGTGGCTGCCGGGCGCCGCCGCCCCCGGCACCACCCTCTTCGACAGCCCCACCGGCTTCGCGCTGCGCCGCTGGTGCCCGCCGCTGCTCGGCCTGGAACCCCACTGCCCGCCGGCCCGCTACCTCGCCAGGCGCCGCGAGTTGGGCGCGTACGAGGCCACCCGGCTGCTGCTGCGCGGCATGGACGTGGCGGCGTACGTGATGGACACCGGGGAGCCCGGCGATCTCACCCCGCCGAAGGAGCTCGCGGCCACCACGGGGGCGCCGGTGCTGGAGACGGTCCGGCTCGAACCGCTCGCCCAGCAGGTCGCCGACACCTCCGGGACCGTGGACGGCTTCCTCGCCAACCTCGCGGAGGCCGTGCACGGCGCGGCGCTCGGCGTGGCCGGGTTCTCCTGTGCGGGCGGGCGCGCCTTCCGTGCCGACGGGTGCGCCGGGAGGGAGGAGGACGTCGGGGACGCCAGACCGCCGGGCCCGGTCGAGGTACGGCGGGCCGCCGCGACCTGGCTGGGCGACCGCGCGGTGGGCTCGCGGCCGGAGGACCCGGTGCTGCTCCGCCACCTGCGCTGGCACGCGGTCGCCACCGGCCTGCCGCTCCTCCTGCGCCACCCGTCGGGCGGCGACGGGCCGCGTGCCGCCGAGAGCTTCCTGCGCGCCACCACCGGGCTCGGTACGGACGTGATCCTGCTGCCCGGCCGTTGCCACGAGCGTGCCGCCGCACACCTCGCCGCCGAACTGCCGCACGTGTACGTCGGGGTGGGCGGCGATCCGTCCCGCGTGCTCGCCCGCACGCCCTTCGGGAAGGTGCTCTACGCGAGCGGCGCGGACGGGCTTCCCGAGCTCGCCGTGACATCGGCCCGGGAGTTCCTCGCGGACCTCGGGCGCCTCGTCGACGGGCGGGTGCGCGCCGGGGAGTGGTCCACCGGGGACGGCCACCGGGTGACGTCCCTGGTCACCGCGGAGAACGCCCGACGGCTGTTCCCGTCGGCCGGCCGGCCCGAGGTCGGGCCGGCCGAGGTCGGGCCGTCCTGGGTCAGGCGCTGACGCGGGAGGCCGCGGGAGCGGTCGCGGCCGCCGGCACCGTGGCGCCCGGCTCCGCCGGAGGGCGCTCGCGGAAGGAGAGCAGGACCCGCAGCGTCCCGATCCAGACCAGGCAGGCGCCGAACATGTGCAGGTCGACCAGGGCCGCGGGCAGGTGGGTGAAGTACTGGACGTAGCCGATCACCCCCTGGCCCATGAGGACGAGGAAGAGCTCGCGGACGCGGTGCTGCGGCCCGACCGGCGCGTCCACGGCGCGCAGTACGAACCACAGCGCGACGGTGAGGCCGACCACGATCCAGGCGAAGTCCGCGTGGAGCTGGGCGATCGTCCTCCAGTCCACGGGGATGCGCCGCACCGTGTAGGACCCGCTGGACTCGCCCGGGTGCGGCCCGGCGCCGCTGACGAGGGTGCCGATGACGATGAGGAGTGCCGCGGCGGCGGTGAGCAGCTGGCCGAGCTGCCGTACGGGCTTGCCGACGAGCGGTCGGGGCGAGGCGTCGCCCTCCCGGGTGCGCTGCCAGGTGAGGACGGCCACCGTGATCAGGGCCGCGGACAGCAGGAAGTGGAAGGAGACGACGTACGGGTTGAGCTTGGTGAGGACCGTCAGGCCGCCCCAGACCGCGTTGAGGACGACCACCCAGAACTGGGCCCAGGCCAGCCGGTACAGGCTGCGCCGGGGCGGCTCCTGCTGGGCCCGCACCGCGATGATCGCCCAGCCGACGGTGGCGCACAGCACGTACGTCAGCATGCGGTTGCTGATCTCGATGGTGTGGTGGATGCCCATCTCGCGGGTGCCGAGCAGGCTGTCGCCGTTGCAGGTGGGCCAGGTCGGGCAGCCCAGCCCCGAGGCCGTCACCCGGACCGCGCCGCCGGTGATCACGATCACCACGGACATCACCAGCGCCGCGAGCGCCGCACGGCGCACCGCCACAGGGCTGGGGGTCCACCGGGCGGCGATGAAGGCGAGCGGGTTCCGCGCGATATCGGGCAGCTTCGGCACGGAGCCATGGTAGGCGCACCCCTTGTGCACGGATTCACGAGGGGTGCCGGGCGGGCGCCGCGCCCATAGTGCGCAGGCGGGCGCCCGCGGTGTACGCACCCGGACGTACATGTCGGGAAAACGCCCGCAAGCCGGACCGGCCGCCCCTAGCATGCTCGGTGCACCCACAGGGGGAGGGGTCCCGGATGACCGGAGAGCACCGCGAGAACGTCAACCGCCGGCGGATGCTGTACGGGGGCGCCGCGGCGCTGGCCGGAGCCGGCGCGGCGGCCTGGGCGAGCGGCGCCTGGGAGGCCCCCGCGGCCGGCGCCGCCTCCCCGGACCACCCGGGGTACGCCGACGTGGTGGCCGACTTCGGGGCCAAGGGCGACGGGACCACCGACGACAGCGCCGCGTTCGAGGCCGCCTACGCCTACGCCGAGAAGCGGGCCGCCGCCGGCACCGGACGTACCGTGATCATGGTGCCGCCGGGCCAGTACCGGGTGACCAGGCCCGGTGCGCTGCTCGCCGCCGACTCGCCGTCCCACCAGGTCAACGGGCTGCGGTTCGTGGGCGCGGGGCTGCGGATCAGCGACATCGTGTTCGCGCCCGCCGCCGTCGACGGCCCCGACGGGGGCAGTTACCTCTGCCGCAACAACGACACCTGGCAGAACATCTCGTTCGAGGGGCTGCGCTTCACCGCCGGCACCCCGGGCGCCTCGTTCTTCTACTCCTACTCCACCGGCGGCGCGGCCAACTACCGCTTCTCGGAGTGCGAGTGGATGGGGGAGTGGGAGTACGGCATCGCACTGGACGGCAGCAACACCAACTCCGAGATGCGCTGGGAGGCGTGCCGGGTCGGCGGCGCCTACCGCAAGGCGTTCCTGTACGCGGGGCTCTCGCTGCACTCCACCGACACCGAGCAGCAGGACCAGTTCCTCAACTACTGGTTCACCGACATGAACGTCACCTACGAGTGGGGCAACTTCCTGGAGTTCCCCTACGGCGGCTCCGTGACCTGCCGCTCCGGCAGCTACATCGTCACCGGCCGCCGTCCCACCCCGCACCCCGACTACGGCTTCGAGAGTGCCTTCTTCCGCTTCCCGCGCCCCTCGCACTTCGACGGCGTGCAGCGCTTCCACGCCGAGGACATCCGCTTCGAGCTGCGCGACAACGCGGTGGTGGTGATCGACTGCGCCTGGAACCGCGGCACCGTGCACTTCAACGACTGCGACGACACCGCGCACGCGTTCAAATCCTTCTCCGACGCGTTGCGGGCCCACCGCTACACCCTCACGGACAACGGCCCGCTCGTCCGCTACGACTCCTGCCAGCTGGTCGGCACCCACCAGTACCGCACCGCCTCCGGCGCCGAGCCCCCGACGTGCGTCCGCTACGACATGTGCCGCCTCGCCTCCCACCCCCGGGCGGACTTCCTGGCCCTGGATCCCGGTCAGGGCAGCGACGTCGCCACCTTCGTGGACTGCATCCCGTCCACCTGAGCGTCCGGTACCCCGGGGGCGGGGAAACCGCGGTCGCCCGGCGTCACTCCCAGCGGAACCAGCGGCCCGCCGCCGCCAGTCCCAGGACCGCCCAGACCGCGAGGATGCCCAGGTCGCCCCACGGCATCCCGGCGCCGTTCTGCAGCACGTCGCGCAGCCCGTCGGACAGCGCGGAGATCGGCAGCAGCTTCAGGACGTCCTGCGTGCCGCCGGAGAACTTGTCCATCGGCACGATCACGCCCCCGCCGACCAGGAGCAGCAGGAATACCAGGTTCGCCGCCGCGAGGGTCGCCTCCGCCTTGAGGGTGCCGGCCATCAGCAGCCCGAGCCCGGAGAAGGCCGCCGTGCCCAGCAGCAGGAGCAGCAGCACCGCGGCCGGGTCACCGTGCGGCGACCAGCCGAGCGCGTAGGCGATCACCACCAGCAGCACCACCTGGAGCGCTTCGGTGACCAGCACCGAGCAGGTCTTCGCGGCCATCAGCGCCCAGCGCGGCAGCGGGGAGGCGCCCAGCCGCTTGAGCACCCCGTAGCGCCGCTCGAAGCCGGTCGCGATGGCCTGGCCGGTGAAGGCGGTGGACAGCACGGCGAGCGCCAGGATGCCGGGCGCGAGGAAGTCCACGGACCTGCCCTTGCCGGTGTCCACGATGTCGACCGCGCTGAACAGCACCAGCAGCAGCGCCGGGATCACCACGGTGAGCAGCAGCTGCTCGCCGTTGCGCAGCAGCATCTTCGTCTCCAGCAGCGCCTGCGCCCGGATCATCCGGGGCAGCGGCGCCGGGCCCGGCGCGGGGGTGAAGGCGCCGGCGCCCGTGGCGTGCGCGGTGTCGGTGGTGACGCTCATGCGCGCAGCTCCCTGCCGGTCAGTTCCAAGAAGACGTCCTCCAACGTGCGCCGCTCCACCGCGAGATGGTCGGGCATGACGCCGTGCTGGGCGCACCAGGAGGCGACGGTGGCCAGCAGCTGCGGGTCGACCTTGCCCTCGATGCGGTACGAGCCGGGGGACAGCTCGGCGGCGAGGGAGCCGGCGGGCAGGGCGTTGAGCAGCGAGGTGAGGTCGAGGGCGGGCCGGCCGCTGAAGCGCAGCGTGTTCTCGGCGCCGCCGCGGCACAACTCCTCGGGGCTGCCGTGCGCGATTGCGCGGCCGGCGTCCACGACCACCACCTGGTCGGCCAGTTGCTCGGCCTCGTCCATGAAGTGGGTGGTGAGCACCACGCCGACGCCGGCGGAGCGCAGCTCGCGGACCAGGTCCCAGGTGGCGTGCCGGGCCTGCGGGTCCAGGCCGGCGGTGGGCTCGTCGAGGAAGACCAGTTCGGGGCGGCCGACCACGGCCATGGCCAGCGAGAGGCGCTGCTGCTGGCCGCCGGACAGCCGCCGGTAGGTGGTGCGGCCGCACGCCTCCAGGCCCAGCCGCTCGATCAGCAGCGCGGGATCCACGGGGTGGGCGTACAGCGTCGCGGCGTGCCGGAGCATCTCCTCGGCGTGGGCGCCCGGGTAGATGCCGCCGGACTGGAGCATCACGCCGATCCGGGGGCGCAGCAGGCCGCCCTGGGTGACCGGGTCGAGGCCGAGGACGCGGACGGTGCCGGCGTCGGGCCGCCGGAAGCCCTCGCAGACCTCGACCGTGGTGGTCTTGCCCGCACCGTTGGGGCCGAGGACGGCGGTGACGGAGCCGCGCGGCACGGTCAGGTCGAGGCCGTCGACCGCGGTTCTGGTGCCGTACCGCTTGACCAGACCGGTCACCTCGACCGCGGGCTCGTTTCGCATGGCGACGAGTCTAAGGAGCCGCGCGCGCGGCTCCGGCGGCAGGGCGGGACCCCCGGCGGCATCCGGCCCCCGGGCCGGGCGGACCACCGGCGTCGAGTGAGGTGACCCTAAGTGATGTAGCACACCGCGCAGGTGAAGGGTGGAGCTTGCCCCTGCTCGGCGAATTAAGCAACAATGGCGTTGTGAAATACGTAGGCGGTGCTGCCCGCGAGGCGGCGGAGGAGCAGACGACCGGGGAGCGGCGCACCCGTAACCGGGTCGCCAGCTCCATCCTGGGCCACGGGCCCTCCACCGCCGCGGACCTCGCCGAGCGGCTGGGACTCACCCAGGCGGCGGTGCGCCGTCACCTGGACGCCCTCGTCGCGGAGAACATCGTGGAACCCCGCCAGCAGCGGGTCTACGGCAGCCGCGGCCGCGGCCGCCCCGCCAAGGTCTTCGCGCTCACCGACTGCGGCCGGGACGCCTTCGACCAGGCATACGACCAGCTCGCCGCGGACGCGCTGGGCTGGATCGCCCGGTCTGCGGGCGGCGGCGAGCAGGGCGAGGCCGCCGTCACCGCGTTCGCCCGGGCCCGGGTCGCAGCCCAGGCCGAGCGGTACCGCGAGCTCATCGACGCCGCCGCGCCCGACGACCGGGCGCAGGCCCTCGCCCGCGCCCTGACCGCGGACGGGTACGCTGCAACAGCGCGTAGCGCCCCCGGCCCGGCCGGGGGCGCCCCCGGGCGCAGCGTCGGGGGAGAGCAGCTGTGCCAGCACCACTGCCCGGTGGCCCACGCCGCCGAGCAGTTCCCGCAGCTCTGCGAGGCGGAGGCCGAGGTCTTCTCCAGCCTGCTGGGGACCCACGTCCAGCGGCTCGCCACCATCGCGCACGGCGACGGGGTGTGCACCACCTTCATCCCGCAGTCGCCCCGGGGGCGGTCCGTCACCGCACCCGAGGAACCCGCACCACCACCCGAGCCACCCGCGGGACCGCCAGGACCGGCAGCACCTGCGACCCCAGCAGCACCCGCAGCAAATGCAGCAACCGACCACGCACCAGTCAGCACGTCCGGGAGGAACCCCGCATGACTGCTCCCACGGAGACCACTCACCCGGAGCTCGAGGGCATCGGCACCTACGAGTACGGCTGGGCCGACTCCGACACCGCCGGCGCCGCCGCCAAGCGCGGCCTGTCGGAGGAGGTCGTCCGCGACATCTCCGGCAAGAAGTCCGAGCCGGAGTGGATGCTGAAGATGCGGCTGAAGGGCCTGCGGCTGTTCGGCAAGAAGCCGATGCCGACCTGGGGCTCCGATCTCACCGGCATCGACTTCGACAACATCAAGTACTTCGTGCGGTCCACGGAGAAGCAGGCGGAGTCCTGGGAGGACCTGCCCGAGGACATCAAGAACACCTACGACAAGCTCGGCATCCCCGAGGCGGAGAAGCAGCGCCTGGTCGCCGGTGTCGCGGCGCAGTACGAGTCCGAGGTCGTCTACCACCAGATCCGCGAGGACCTGGAGGAGCAGGGCGTCATCTTCCAGGACACCGACACCGCGCTGCGCGAGCACCCGGAGCTGTTCCAGGAGTACTTCGGCACCGTCATCCCGGCCGGCGACAACAAGTTCGCCTCGCTGAACACGGCGGTGTGGTCCGGCGGCTCGTTCATCTACGTGCCGAAGGGCGTGCACGTGGAGATCCCGCTGCAGGCGTACTTCCGGATCAACACCGAGAACATGGGCCAGTTCGAGCGGACCCTGATCATCGTCGACGAAGACGCCTACGTGCACTACGTCGAGGGCTGCACCGCGCCGATCTACAAGTCGGACTCGCTGCACTCCGCGGTGGTCGAGATCATCGTGAAGAAGGGCGGCCGCTGCCGCTACACGACCATCCAGAACTGGTCGAACAACGTCTACAACCTGGTCACCAAGCGCGCCGTCGCCTACGAGGGCGCCACCATGGAGTGGATCGACGGCAACATCGGCTCCAAGGTGACGATGAAGTACCCGGCGGTCTACCTGATGGGCGAGCACGCCAAGGGCGAGACGCTGTCCATCGCGTTCGCCGGCGAGGGCCAGCACCAGGACGCGGGCGCGAAGATGGTGCACATGGCGCCGAACACGTCGTCCAACATCGTCTCCAAGTCGGTGGCCCGCGGCGGCGGCCGCACCTCCTACCGCGGTCTGATCGAGATCGGCGAGGGCTCCTCCGGCGCGAAGTCCAACGTGCTGTGCGACGCGCTGCTGGTCGACACGATCTCGCGCTCCGACACCTACCCGTACGTCGACGTGCGGGAGGACGACGTGTCGATGGGCCACGAGGCGACCGTCTCCAAGGTCTCCGACGACCAGCTCTTCTACCTGATGAGCCGCGGCATGACCGAGTTCGAGGCCATGGCGATGATCGTGCGCGGCTTCGTCGAGCCGATCGCCAAGGAGCTGCCGATGGAGTACGCCCTCGAACTGAACCGGCTGATCGAGCTGCAGATGGAAGGCGCGGTGGGCTGACCCGGGTCCCCCCGGGCATCCCCGCCGCCCCCGTCCGTACCGATCGAAGCAATCCCAGAGGAGCAGCAGTACACCTATGGCCGAGAACACCCCTGCGGGCAGCACCACGGACGGTGCCATCACGGTGGGGCAGCCGGTTGAGCAGCCCGCCGACGCCCGGGTCAGCGCCGCCCCGTCCTACGACGTGGCCGACTTCCCCGTGCCGAACGGGCGCGAGGAGGAGTGGCGCTTCACCCCGCTGGAGCGGCTGCGCGGGCTGCACGACGGCACCGCCGAGGCCACCGGCTCGCTGCGGGTCGAGGTGACGGCGCCCGAGGCCGTCACCGTGCAGACCGTCGACCGCACCGACCCGCGGGTCGGCAAGGCCGGCAAGCCCGTCGACCGGGTCGTCGCGCAGGCGTTCAGCGCCTTCGAGAAGGCGTCGGTGATCAGCGTCCCGAAGGACACCGTGCTCACCGAGCCGGTCCGGATCTCCGTGCACGGCGAGGGCGGCGTCGCCTACGGCCACCAGGTCGTCGAGGTCGGCGCCTTCGCCGAGGCCGTGGTGGTGCTGGACCACACCGGCGACACCACCCTCGCCGCCAACGTCGAGTTCCTGGTGGGCGACGGTGCCAAGCTCACCGTGGTCTCCGTCCAGGACTGGGCCGACACCGCGGTGCACGTCGCCCAGCACACCGCGCTGGTCGGCCGCGACGCGAGCTTCAAGTCCGTGGTGGTCACCTTCGGCGGCGACGTGGTCCGGCTGCACCCGCGGGTCGTCTACGGCGCCACCGGCGGCGAGGCCGACCTGTTCGGGCTGTACTTCACCGACCGCGGCCAGCACCAGGAGCACCGCCTCTTCATCGACCACGACACGCCGCACTGCCGGTCCAACGTGGCCTACAAGGGCGCCCTCCAGGGCCAGGACGCGCACGCGGTGTGGATCGGCGACGTGCTGATCCGGGCCGCGGCCGAGGGCACCGACACCTACGAGCTGAACCGGAACCTCGTCCTCACCGACGGCGCCCGGGTCGACTCGGTGCCCAACCTGGAGATCGAGACCGGCGAGATCGTCGGCGCCGGCCACGCCTCCGCGACCGGCCGGTTCGAGGACGAGCAGCTCTTCTACCTGATGAGCCGCGGTATCCGCGCCGAGGACGCCCGGCGCCTGGTGGTGCGCGGGTTCTTCGGCGAGCTGGTCCAGCAGATCGGACTGCCCGACCTGGAGGAGCGGCTGATGGCGAAGATCGACACGGAACTGGAGGCGGCGGTCGGATGACCAGCACCGTGCCCTTCGTCCGCGTCTGCGCGCTGAGCGAGCTGGAGGACGACACCCCGCACCGCGTCGAGGTCGACGGTGTGCCGGTCTCGGTGGTCCGCACCGAGGGCGAGGTGTTCGCGATCAACGACATCTGCTCGCACGCCAACGTCTCGCTCGCCGAGGGCGAGGTGGAGGACTGCCAGATCGAGTGCTGGCTGCACGGCTCCAGCTTCGACCTGCGCACCGGCAAGCCCTCCGGACTGCCCGCCACGCGGCCCGTCCCCGTTTACCCCGTCAAGATCGTTGGGGACGACGTGCTCGTCTCCGTCACCCAGGAGTCCTGAGTCACCCATGGCAACGCTTGAAATCCACGACCTGCGCGTCACCGTCGAAGCCGACAACGCCACCAAGGAAATCCTCAAGGGCGTCGACCTCACCGTGAAACAGGGCGAGACCCACGCCATCATGGGCCCCAACGGCTCCGGCAAGTCCACCCTGGCCTACTCGCTGGCCGGGCACCCGAAGTACACCGTCACCGGCGGCACCGTCACGCTCGACGGCGAGGACGTGCTGGCGATGACCGTCGACGAGCGGGCCCGGGCCGGCGTCTTCCTCGCCATGCAGTACCCGGTCGAGATCCCCGGCGTGTCGGTCTCCAACTTCCTGCGCACCTCCGCCACCGCCGTCCGCGGCGAGGCGCCCAAGCTGCGTACCTGGGTGAAGGAGGTCAAGGAGGCCATGGAGCACCTGCACATGGACCCCTCCTTCGCCGAGCGCAACGTCAACGAGGGCTTCTCCGGCGGCGAGAAGAAGCGCCACGAGATCCTCCAGCTCGAACTGCTCAAGCCGAGCATCGCGATCCTCGACGAGACCGACTCCGGCCTCGACGTCGACGCCCTGCGGATCGTCTCCGAAGGCGTCAACCGGGTCCGTGAGAACGGCGAGGTCGGCACCCTGCTGATCACGCACTACACGCGCATCCTGCGCTACATCAAGCCCGACTTCGTGCACGTCTTCTCGGCCGGCCGGATCGTCGAGTCCGGTGGCGCCGAGCTCGCCGACAAGCTGGAGGAAGAGGGCTACGAGTCCTACGTGAAGGGTGGCGCTGCCGCGTGACATCGACCTCGCCGATCGGCAGGGTGCCGGCCGGCCTCCTGGACACCGAGGCGATCCGCAAGGACTTCCCGATCCTGGACCGCCTGGTCCACGACGACCGCCGGCTGGTCTACCTCGACAACGCCGCGACCTCGCAGAAGCCGCGCCAGGTGCTGGACACGCTCAACGCGTACTACGAGCAGTCCAACGCCAACGTGCACCGCGGTGTCCACGTGCTCGCCGAGGAAGCCACCGCGCTGTACGAGGGCGCCCGCGACAAGGTCGCCGCCTTCATCAACGCGCCCAGCCGCGACGAGGTGATATTCACCAAGAACGCCTCGGAGTCGCTGAACCTGGTGGCGAACATGCTCGGCTGGGCCGACGAGCCCTACCGGGTGGACAGCAACACCGAGATCGTCATCACCGAGATGGAGCACCACTCCAACATCGTGCCGTGGCAGCTGCTCTCGCAGCGCACCGGCGCCAAGCTGAAGTGGTTCGGCCTCACCGACGACGGCCGGCTCGACCTGTCCGAGATCGATCAGGTCATCACCGAGGACACCAAGATCGTCTCGTTCGTGCTGGTGTCCAACATCCTCGGCACCGTGAACCCGGTCGAGGCGATCGTGCGCCGCGCCCAGCAGGTCGGCGCGCTCGTCCTGATCGATGCCTCGCAGGCCGCCCCGCACATGCCGCTGGACGTCCAGGCGCTCGGCGCGGACTTCGTCGCCTTCACCGGCCACAAGATGCTCGGCCCGACCGGCATCGGCGTGCTGTGGGGCCGGCAGGAGCTGCTGGAGGACCTGCCGCCCTTCCTCGGCGGCGGCGAGATGATCGAGACCGTCTCGATGCACTCCTCCACCTACGCGCCCGCGCCGCACAAGTTCGAGGCCGGCACCCCGCCGATCGCGCAGGCGATCGGCCTGGGCGCGGCGGTGGACTACCTCAGTGCGCTCGGCATGGACAAGGTCGCCGCCCACGAGCACGCGATCACCGAGTACGCGCTGGGCCGGCTGCTGGAGGTGCCCGATCTGCGGATCATCGGCCCGACCACCGGCGAGGACCGCGGCGCGGCGATCTCCTTCACGCTCGGCGACATCCACCCGCACGACGTCGGGCAGGTGCTGGACGAGCAGGGCATCGCGGTCCGGGTCGGCCACCACTGCGCCCGCCCGGTCTGCCTGCGGTACGGAATTCCCGCGACCACGCGAGCGTCGTTCTATCTGTACTCCACTCCGGCCGAGGTCGACGCCCTGGTCGAGGGGCTGGAGCAGGTCCGGAACTTCTTCGGCTGATGGCGGTGCTGCTGTGAAACTCGACTCGATGTACCAGGACGTGATCCTCGACCACTACAAGCACCCGCACGGGCGGGGCTTGCGGGAGGGCCAGTCCGAGGTGCACCACGTCAACCCCACCTGCGGGGACGAGATCACCCTGCGGGTGCGGATGGACGGCACCGTGATCGGTGACGTCAGCTACGAGGGTCAGGGCTGCTCGATCAGCCAGGCCAGCGCCTCGGTGCTCAACGAACTTCTGGTCGGCAAGGACGTGTCCGAGGCGCAGAAGATCCAGGAGACCTTCCTGGAGCTGATGCAGTCCCGCGGACGGATCGAGCCCGACGAGGCGATGGAGGAGGTGCTGGAGGACGCGATCGCGTTCGCCGGCGTCTCCAAGTACCCGGCGCGCGTCAAGTGCGCGCTGCTGAGCTGGATGGCGTGGAAGGACGCGACGGCGCAGGCGCTGTCCGAAGGGAAGCCCGCATGACGAACAACACCGTGCCCAACGGCCTGAGCACCACCCCTGCCTCCGAGGAGGAGGTGCGCGAGGCGCTCTACGACGTCGTCGACCCCGAGCTGGGCATCGACGTGGTGAACCTCGGCCTGATCTACGGCATCCACATCGACGACTCCAACGTCGCCACGCTCGACATGACGCTCACCTCGGCGGCCTGCCCGCTGACCGACGTCATCGAGGAGCAGGCCACCAGCGCGACCGAGGGCATCGTCCGCGAGCTGAAGATCAACTGGGTCTGGATGCCGCCGTGGGGCCCCGACAAGATCACCGATGACGGCCGCGAGCAGCTTCGCGCGCTGGGCTTCAACGTCTGACGGGTTCCCCCCGGACACGCGGTCCCACCGGACGGCCGCCGTACGCACTCGCTGCGTACGGCGGCCGTCGCGTCGTTCCGGCCCGGCGCCCGTGCGGTGGGGCATCGTGCCGGTAGGGCCTCGTTCAGCGCGTCGACACCGTCACGCATAGTGATGATGATCGTACGAATGTCGCGGCGAATGTCCCGCTGTGTCCCCAAGGTGTAACGGCACGCCGGAGATCGCTGACATTGCCCGTCCTGTGGGTACACGATCAACGCAGGCGCACCGAACGCCTCAGCCGTCGCACAGGAAAGGCCAGGACCATGCGCACCACCAGGACCGTCCGCACCGGAACGCTCGTCGTCATGTTCGCCACCGCAGGGTTCGCCCTGGCGGCGTGCGGGTCCGACGCGAGCGACACCGCCGCTTCCTCCTCTGCCACGTCCTCCTCCGCCGCGTCGTCGTCCCAGCCCGATCCCAGCAGCACCTCGGCGGGCGGTGCCACGGCCGATCCGGCCACCGTCGGCGGGGTGTCCGGCGACTCCGGCAAGTCCGGGGAGTCCGCCGTGTCGGGCGGGTCCGGCGCGACCGCCTCCGCGGGGACGTCCGTGCCGGCCTGTACCACCGACCAGCTGCGCGCCACCGCCGCCAACTTCTCCTCGGGCGCGGGCAGCACCGGTTTCCAGATCGTCTTCCAGAACAAGGGCTCCTCGCCGTGCAGCCTCTCGGGCTACCCCGGCGTGTCCTTCGTGAAGATCCACAACATCCAGCTCGGCAAGGCCGCCGCGCGCACCAGCGACACCCCGGCCACCCGGGTCACCCTGATTCCCAACGCCCACGCGTACGCCGACGTGCGGACCGTCAACGGCGTCGGCGGGTACTCCGCCGCGCAGTGCGACCTGACCACCGTGCCGACCCTGCGCGTCTACCCGCCGAACCAGAAGGAGTCCACGAACATCCCCTGGAACCGGCAGGAGTGCGTCGGCTCGTCGATCCAGAACCTCCAGGTGGGGCCGGTGCACGGCAACAAGTAGCCGCGGCCCCGGCTGTGTCGGCTGGGGCAGGAGGTGCGGTCCGACCCCTTGGCGGTGCCCAACGGAGGCTGCTAGCTTCCGGGTTGGGACTTTGACAACGTTGCCATCGCGCGCGCGGCGCGAAAGGGGAGTGGACGCCATGGACTCGGATGCGGCCGCACGGGAATCACGAGGCGTCACCAGACGGGGCATCCTGGGGACCGCCGGAACCGGCGTCGTGGCGGGCACCCTCGCGGCCGCCGGTCTGGCCGGCCTGGGGGCGACGTCGGCGCATGCCGACGAGCCGTCGCGGGCCGGTATCCCGCAGGGGAACCGTCCCGGCGGCGGCCGGGTGGGGTACACCATGCCGACCCTGGCGTTCGGCGACGCCGCCACGCAGCAACTGCTGGGCACCGCCTACGAGTCGGCGCTGACCGATCTGTTCGGGATCAACACCGCCTACGCGGACCCCGGGACGTACGACGCCGCCAAGCTGGTGACGTATCCGAGCGGTTCGTTCGTCCGGGCCGGCGGCGGCTACCCGTCACCGCAGCGGTGGACGCGGGACGCAGCGGTCAACGCCTGGAACGCGGCCAGCCTGCTCGGGCCGGTGATCGGCCGCAACACGCTGTGGGCCGTGATCGACCGCGGCGACGGCGGCCTGATCGTCCAGCAGGACAACCAGTGGTGGGACCAGGTGATCTGGGTGCTCGGCGCCTGGAACCACTACCTGGTCACCGGCGACCGGGACTTCCTGGCCGACGCCTACACCACGTCCGTGAACACCCTGACCGCGCGCAGGGCGAAGAACCTCAACGCCGACTTCGGGCTGTTCCAGGGGCCGTCGTTCATGAACGACGGCATCGCCGGCTACCCGGCGCCGCCGTGGAGCAGCGGCATCAACTCCTCGTTCGTGCTGGACTACCCGCACACCGACGAGTTGATGTGCCTGTCCACCAACTGCCTCTATTACGGCGCCTACCAGGCGGCCGGGAACATGGCGCAGGCGCTGGGGCACCAGGCGGACGCCGCCGCCCACCGCGCCGCCGCGAAGAGCGTGCGGGACGCGGTCAACACGCACCTGTGGCGCGAGGACGCGGGGCTCTACGGCTACTTCGTGCACGGCCAGGACACGCTGGCCGGGCGGCTCGACACCTCCCAGGAGGGCGCGGGCCTGGCGTTCGCGGTGCTGCTGGGCGTGGCCGACGCCGACCGTGCGCGCCGGGTGGTGGCCGCCACCCACTGGGAGCCGCACGGCATCGTCAACGTCTGGCCGCACTTCGAGCGGTTCAGCGACGACCAGCCCGGCCGGCACAACGTGTCGGTGTGGCCGATGGTCCACTCGATGTTCGGCCACGCGGCGGCGGTCGCCGGGCGGGCGGACCTGTTCGCCCGCGCCGTGCAGGAACTGGCCTCGCTGGTCCGGAGCAGCGACAACAGCTTCTACGAGCTGTACAACTCGCAGTCCGGCGCGGTGGACGGCGGCTGGCAGACGGGCGGCGACGGCACCGAGTCCCACTTCACCTCGCAGCCCGACCAGGCGTGGTCGGCGACGGGTTACCTGCGGATGATCCTCTCCGGGCTGTTCGGCGTGGGCTTCACCGAGGAGGGCCTGCGGCTGTCCCCGACGCTGCCGTCCGGCTGGGGGACGGTGACGCTGGGCGGGCTGGCGTACCGCGATGCCACGCTCGACATCACGCTCACGGGCTCCGGCGGCCGGGTGCGGTCCTGCACGGTGGACGGCCGCCGCTCGGCCCCGGTGCTGCCGGCCGCCGCGACCGGCCACCACACGGTGGAAATCGCCCTCGGCGACTGAGAGTTCCTTCCTGGCGGCCGGCGGCCCCTCGGTGGCCGATGGTCCGCCGAGGTGGCCGACGGTCCGTGGAGGCGGCCGGCGGCCGCCCCCTCCGCTCCCGCGCACCGGGTGCTTCGAGCCCCGGTGCGCGGCGAACCCCGGCGAACGGCGCGCAGCGCAGTGTCCTTCGAGCCGCGGTGCGGCTCCCGATGGGTGGAGGTGGCATGGGTACTCCTCGTGACAGCAGCAAGCAGGCGGGCCGGCGGCGGTGGGCGTTACTGCCCGCCGCCGCCGCCGCCGTCGCCGCCGCCGCGACGGCGGCGGTGTTCCTCGCCCCGGCCGCGGTCGCCGGCACACCGGCGAAGGCGACGCCGAAGGCCACCGCGACCGCGGAGGCCGGCGTCAAGGCGTCACCGGCGGCCGGCGGCAAGGCGGCGCCCCGGGCCTCGGCCGCGGCGACGGGCGCCGGGCTCGACTACGTGGGGATGGGCAGCTCCTTCGCCGCGGGCCCGGGCATCCCCCCGGCCCAGACCGGCACCGGGGCCGCGGCGTGCGCGCGGTCGGCGGTCAACTACGCGAGCCTCGTGGCCGAGGACATCGGCGCGAACCTCAGCGACGCCTCGTGCAGCGGCGCGACGACGGCGAACGTACTCACCACCGGCCAGTCCGGGCAGCCGCCGCAGATCGACGCGGTCACCAGCGCCACCCAGCTCGTCACCGTCACCATCGGCGGCAACGACGTCGACTACCTGGGCAGCATCGACTCCTACTCCTGCCAGACCAGCGGGGGCTCCAACTGCGGGAGCGTGGACCAGGCGTCGATCAACCAGACGTTCGGCGTGCTGGCCGGCCGGATCGAGGACGTGGTGAACGCCGTGCACGCCACCGCCCCCCAGGCACGGGTGCTACTGGTCAACTACTTCACCATCCTGCCGGATTCCGGCGTCTGCACCGGAGTGCCGCTCACCGCCGACCAGTCGGCCTTCGAGCACAGCATCGCCTCCCGGCTGGCCGCCGCGACCGCCACCGCCGCGACCGCGACAGGTGCGACGCTGGTCGACCTGGCCGCGGCCAGCCACGGCCACGACGCGTGCGCCGCCGTCCCGTGGGTGGAGACGTACACGCCGGCCGCCGGCCGGTCGCAGTACCACCCGAACGAGGCCGGGATGCGGGGCGCCGCCACGCTGGTGGAGTCCGCGCTCGCCGCCGCAGGTCAGACCCGCACCGGCCCGGTCACCTCCGGCATCCCCGGCAAATGCGTGGACGTCGAGAACTCCGGTACCACGAACGGCACCCACGTCCAGCTCTACGGCTGCGACGGCACCGGTGCCCAGAACTGGACGGTGGTGCCGGGCGCGGGCGGCACGCTGCGCGCCCTGGGCGGCTGCATGGACGTGAGCGCGAGCGGCACGGCCAACGGCACGCTGGTGCAGTGGTGGCAGTGCAACGGCAGCGGGGCGCAGCGCTGGCTGGCCGGGCCGAACGGCTCCCTGGTCAACCCGGAGTCCGGGCGCTGCCTGGACGACCCGAACAGCTCGACGGCGGACTGGACCCAGTTGCGGATCTGGGACTGCAACGGCACGGCCGCGCAGAACTGGACGCTGCCGAGCTGACCGGCGCTTCTCGACGGCGGCCGCCCGGCCGGCCGCCGTCGGGCCCACGAAGCCCGGCAGCGTGGTGAGTTCAGGCCCCCGGGGCGGGTCCTGCGCCGGGCCCGCCGGGGGGAACGGCGGAGGCGGGGTACGACAGGACGAGCCGGCCGGCCGCGTGTCCGGCCCGGACGCACCGCAGATCGGCGACGCGGTCGAGCCCTGCCGCGGCGGCCGCGGCGTACGGACCGACCACCACGGTGCGGGCGCCGGACGCCCGCGCGGCGAGCAGGCCCGCCTCGGCGTCCTCGAAGACGAGCGTCCGGCCGGCCGCGGTGCCGAGCCGTGCCGCGGCCGTCAGATAGCCCTCCGGGTGCGGCTTCCCGGCGGACACGTCGTCGGCGCAGACCACGACGGGCGGCATCGGCAACCCGGCCGCGCCCATCCTCGCCGCCGTGAGGTCCCGCCCGGCGGAGGTCACCAGCGCCCAGCGGTCCTCCGGCAGCGAGGCCAGCAACTCGGCCGCGCCGGGCACCGCGACGATCCCCTCGGTGTCGACGACCTCCCGCGCCACCAGGCGCCGTGCCTCGGCGCCGGTGTCGACGCCGGGCGGTGCGAAGGCCGCCACCGTCTCCTCGGTGCGGCGCCCGTGCGAGACCGCGAGGATCCGTTCGGCGTCCAGGTGGTGCCGGTCGGCGAACGCGCGCCAGGTGCGTTCGACGACCGCGGTCGAGTCGACGAGGGTGCCGTCCATGTCGAACAGCACCGCCGCGACGGCGACGGTGGTCGGCGCGGAGATCGCGGTCATCTTCATCCCCCAAGCAGTGGCCGGAGATCCGCACGGCGACCGTCACGGTGTCCGGTGGATCACCTTCAGGTAGTCCGCGGCGAACCGCCGCATCGTGTAGCGCTCCAGCGCCCCGGCCCTGGCACGATCACCCAACTCCCGGCACAGCACCGGGTCGTCGAGCAGCCGGGTGATCGCGGCCCGCACGCCCGCGAGGTCGGCCGGGTCGACGAGCAGGCCGTTGTGACCGTCCGTGACCTGGAGCCGCAGACCGCCCACGTCGGCGGCGACCACCGGGCGGCCCTTGATCATCGCCTCGGTCACGGTGAGCCCGAAGCCCTCCTGCAGGCTCTTCTGGAGGACCACGTCGGCCCTGCGTTGCAGGGCGTTCACCACGAGCGCGTTGCGTTCCGGGTCCGTGAGCGAGATGTTCACCAGGTGCACCCGCGCGCGGTCCTCGTCCGGCAGCCCGCCGAGGACCGCGTCCACCTCGGCGAGGACGGCGAGCCCCTCGGGGTCGTCGGGGATCTCCGCCGGCTCGGTGCCCGCGAGTACGACGTGCACGTCCTTGGGCAGGCCGACCACGCAACGCACCACCCCGGGCATGTCCTTGAGCGGGTCCCAGCGTGACACCTGGAGCACGACGCGCGCGCCGGCGGGCAGTGGCGCGTCCTGCCGGACCGTCACGCCGGCCGAGGCGCGGCCGGTGGTGAGGCCGGTGGTGAGGCCGATCCCGGCGAGCACCGCGGCCACCTCGTCCGCGGTGAGCTCGCGGTTCTTCGTGGCCGCCGGGTCGACCGCGGGCGGGACGACGAACAGTTCGCGGGCGCCGGGCGGGGCGAACCCGGGCATCGTGGTCACGACGGCGTCCACCGCGGCGAGTTCGGGCGCGAACGCCCGCCACACCGCGCCGGGCCCGCGCTCGGGCGCGATCTCGGCCCCGATGTGGCAGTGCCAGACCACCCGCGCGCCCGCGGCCTTGACCGCCGGGGCGAGTCCGAGCGTCTGCGGGTCGTGCAGGACCACCACATCGCCCGCCGACAGCCGACGGGCGAACCACTCGCCCTGCGGCGCGAGCGTCGCGCGGTAGGTCCGCACCATCGCCGGGTCGGCGAGCCGCGCAGGGTCGGCCTGTCCGTGCAGCAGGTTGTGGAGGTACTTCGTCACCGCGTAGAAATCGGCGTTCCCGCCGATCACCGCCCAGCCCGCGGGCTGGTGGCGCAGCAGGCCGCGCAGGAGCTCGGAGACCCCGCCGCCGGTCGCCGTCGCGTTGACGTGGACGACCAGCGGTTTCCCGCTGCCCGGGTCGATCTCCCAGACCGGTGTGAGGGTCGCCGTCACCACGCCGTGCCTCCGCTGCTGAGCAGGTGCTCGCCGGCGGCCAGTACGTCCGCGGCGGCCAGGCCGTCCAACTCCTTGATGTGCTCGGCTCGTTCGCTGTGCAGGCAGGCGTTGCGCGGGCGGCAGGCGTAGGCGCCCTCGGTGCGGGGCACGGGACGCACCAGCGTGGGGTCGGCGCCGCACGCCTCGGCCAGATGGCGCGCCCAGGCCGCCCGGCTGAGCCGGCGGGGGCCGCCGAGGTGCAGCACTCCGGTGTGCGGGGAGTCCAGGAGCGCCGCGGACCACGCCGCGACGTCGTCGACCAGTACCGGGGTGTTCCAGTGGTCGTCCGGCACCGGAACGGGCCGGCCGGCCCGCAGGTGCTGGAGGCTGGTGGTGAAGAAGTTCGGGCGTAGGCCGGCCGGGTCCCATCCGAAGACCAGGCTCACCCGCAGCGTCAACGCAGCTCCGGTGGCGTCCAGTTCCTTCTCCGCGGCCAGCTTCGCGCGGCCGTAGGCGTTGGCCGGGTCCGGGGGCTCCGACTCGCCGTTGCTGTCCTTGCTGTCCTTGCGGCCGCCGAACACGTTGTCGGTGGAGACAAGCAGCACCCGCCGGCCGCCGAGCGCGGCGGCGAGGTGGGCGGCGCCGCCGGCGTGCGCGGCGGCGGCCCGCTCGGGGTGGGCCTCGCACCAGGTGACGTCGGAGGGGCCGTGCACCACGACCGCCGCGTCCGGCTCGACCTCGTCGACCAGCGCGCGCACCCGCGCCGGGTCACCGATGTCGACCGGTGCCCAGTGCAGGCCCTGCGACTCCGGGGTCACCGGCGGGCGGCGTGAACTCAGCGTCGGGTCATGGCCGTCGGCCCGCAGCCGGCGGCCGATGTGCGCGGCGAGATAGCCCGCGCCCACCACCAGTACCCGTGAACGGTCGCCCATCGGTGCCCTCCCCGGCGAAGCGTGGTGACGTCGTGACGTGGTGTGACGGTACGCAGCTGTTTGCCACCCTAGCCGGAGCCCGCCGGGGAAAGGCGGTGCGGCGGACCGGGAAACCGCGCCGGAGTCAACCCCCGCCGGAACACGTACGAGTGACCGCCGGCCGGTAGCGTGCGCCGGGTTCGCCCATCCTGCTCGACCGACGACGGGAGGTGTCCGCGAGTGGAGTGCTGGGCGGTCGACGCCGGCGGCAGCGGTACCACGGTCATGATCGACGGCGGCGAGCGGTGGAGGTGCGGCTCGGTCAACCCGGCCTCGGTCGGTCCGGCGGCAGCCGAGGAGCAACTGGCCTCGCTCTTCTCCGAACTGGCGGAACGCCTCGGCCCCCGGCCGGCGTTCGGCTGGCTGGCGACCGCGACGGTCGACGCCGGCGCCCCCGAGCCGGAGCTGTCCCGGCTGGCCGGGGCCGCCACGGCGGCCGGGCTCGCCGGCACCCTCGTCATCTCGCGGGACATCGTGCCGCTGCTGGCCGCGCGTCCCCTGCGGGGGCGCGGCGTCGCGGTGGTGTGCGGCACCGGGTCCGGCTTCCTGGCCGGTGACGGCGCGGCCGCGCCGGTGTCCGTCGGCGGCTGCGAGTACCTCGGCAGTGACGAGGGCAGCGCGTTCGACATCGGGTTGACCGGCCTGCGGGCCGCGGTGCGCGGTGCGGACGGGCGGGGCCGGCCGACGCTCCTCGCCGAGGCGCTGACCGGGCGGCACGGCGTGTCCGGCGGCACGGTCGCCGAGCTTTCCAGGGCGCTGGCGGCGCGGTCGTTCCCGAAGGCGGCGGTCGCCGCGCTGGCCCCGGAGGTGTGCCGGTGCTGGCTCGACGGCGATCCGGTGGCCGCCGAGGTGATCGGCCGGGCGATCGGCGAACTCGTGGCCGGCGCCCGTGCGGCGAGGGACCGGGCCGGTCTCGCCGGCGGGACGTGGTCGGCCGTGCTGTCCGGCGGAGTGCCGCGCGGCTGCGCGGAGTTCGGCGCCGAGCTGGCCCGCCGGATCAGCGCGGAACTGGGCGCGGCCGCCTTTCCCGCGGTGGTCGACGACCCCACCCGGACGGTGCTCTCGGCGGCCCGCACCTATCGCGGGCGGTTCCCCGACTTCCTGGCCGGCCGCTGGGCCTGGCCCCGACGACTGGGTGGTGGCAGGTGAGCGTGCACATCGGTGAACCGGCCGCGTCCGAGCCGCCGGTACGTATCGGCCTGTGCCTGGCGGCGCTGTCCCCGCTGGGCCTGGCCGGGGCGGCGGCGACCGCGGCCGGGCTGGGCGTCGGCGTCGTGGACCTGCCGGCGGACCGCTGCTTCGGGCTGGTGGACGCCGACCGGTCCGCCGACGCGGACCACCACGCCGAACTGGCCGCGGTGCTGGGCGCGGCCGGGGTCCGGGTCGGCTGCGTGAGCAACAGCCGGGACACCCAGCTCGCGCTGGGTCCGTACGGGCCGCACACCGATCCCGTACGGTCCGGGACGCCCGCGGAGAAGCGCGCCCACGGGCAGCGCGCCGCGCTCGCCACGGTCGCGCTGGCGGCGGGTGTCGGGGCGCCGCAGGCCCGGCTGATGCTCGGCGTGCCGGACCTGGGCCGGTGGCTGTCCTGGTGGGGCAGCGAGGTCTCCTGGCAGGACAACGTGGCCGCCTGGCTGGAGGCCGCCGCCCCCGCACTCGCGCTCGCCCGCGAGTGCGGCGTGCGGGTCGTGGTGGAGCCGCACCCCAAGCAGGTGGTCTACGACCCGTCCAGCGCGCGGGCGTTGCTGGCCGAGGCGCCGGAGGTCGGGCTCTGCCTCGACGTCGCCAACCTGGCCGCGGTCGGGCACGACCCGGTGCTCGTCGCGCGGGGCTGGGGAGACCGGCTCGCGGCCGTGCACGCGAAGGACCTGCAGCGCTGGCGCCTGCCGGAGGACCCGCCCGGCGCGGGCTGGTCGCGGTACGGGCCGGGGCCGCCGATCCGGTTCCGGGCACTCGGCTGCGGTGAACTGCCCTGGCCCGCCACGGTCTCGGCTCTCCTGGACGACGCCTACCGGGGAGTGGTCTACGTCGAACACGAAGACGCGCTGCTGCCGACCGGACAGGGCGTCGCCACCTCCGTGGCGGCGCTGCGCGCGCTCCTGCCGGCCGGCCCCCCGCAGGGCCGCACCTGGTGATCCCGCGCCGCCCCGCTCCTTGCCCACGTCCATACCCGCCCACCAGGGGACATGCGATGGAACTGACTTCTGCTACTCCGTACCGGCCGGACGCGGAACCCGCCGGCCCGCACTCCCGGGGCCGGGAATCCCTGGCCGCCGCACCGGCGGCCGCGCCGGCGCCGCCGGTCCGATTACGCGACCGGCTCCCGCTGCCGCGCCCGGGGGAGGGCGACGTGACCGCCAGCGCCGACCGGCACGACCGGTACACGGTGTCCGTCCACCGGCACGAACGGGGCGCGATCGACCGGCTCCGCACCGAGATCGACGGCCGGCGGGTGGCCCTGATCAGCGACCACACCGTGGCGGGGCTGCACGCCCGCCGGCTGGCCGACGCGCTCGCCGGGACCGGCCTCGACGTCACCATGACCGCCTTCCCGCCGGGCGAGGCCAGCAAGAGCCTGACGACCGCCTCCAGGCTGCTGGACTGGCTGGCCGGCACCGCGCTGGCTCGGCGGGACGTGGTGCTGGCGGTCGGCGGCGGGGTGGTCATCGACACCGTCGGCTGGGTGGCCAGCGCCTATATGCGCGGGGTGCCGTACATCAACGTGCCCACCACCCTGCTCGCCCACGTGGACGCGGCGCTCGGCGGGAAGGTGGCGGTCGACCACCCCAGCGCGAAGAACCTCGTCGGCGCCTTCTACCAGCCGAAGGCGGTCGTCTCCAACGTCGGCTACCTGCGCACCCTCGAACGGCGCCAGTTGCGCTCCGGGCTCGCCGAGGTGATCAAGAAGGGGGTGATCGCCTCGCCGGACCTGTTCGCGTTCGTCGAGCGGCACCACGGCGACGTCCTCGCCGCGGACCCGACGACCACGAGCCGGCTGGTGCACGGCGCGACGGCGGTCAAGTGCGACCTGATCGCCAGGGACCCGTACGAGCAGGACCTGCGGCGGGCGCTGAACTTCGGGCACACCGTCGGCCACGCGGTGGAGACGGTCACCGGCTACCGGCCGATCGCGCACGGCGAGGCGGTCGCGTTCGGCATGGCGTGCGCGGCGCGGATCGCCGAGCGGCGCGGCCTGCTGGACCCGAGGACCTCGGCGCGGCTGACCGGCCTGCTCGCGGCGGTCGGGCTGCCGGTCGTCATCGGCGACCTGCCCGCCCCGCTGGACCCGGCGGCCACCGTGGCCGCGTTGCGGCAGATCCGCAAGATCCGCGACGGCGGGCTGCGCTTCGTGCTGCCGGTCGCGCTGGGCGAGACGGTGATCGTCGACGACGTCGGCGACGCGGAGGTCCGCACCGCGATCACGGCCTGAGACCGGCAGCCGGCGGCGACCGCCGGCCGGACGCGAGGGGGATGGAGGGACGATGGCACACCAACTGCGAGCCGACGTCGTGGTGGTCGGCGGCGGCGCCGCCGGCTGCGTGCTGGCCAACCGGCTGAGCGCGGACGGGAGTCGCTCGGTGCTGCTGCTGGAGGCGGGCCCGGACTACGGGCCCCGCCAGGAGGGGCGCTGGCCGGCCGACCTGCTGGACTGCCGGTTCCCCGCCCGCAGCCACGACTGGGACCCGGACGGGCCGCCGCACCACTCGCGGGCGCGGGTGATCGGCGGCTCCTCGGTGAGCAACGCCTGCTGGGTCACGATCGGCGCGCCGGCCGACTACGACGCCTGGGGACCGTACTCCGGCGGCGCCTGGAACCACGCCGCGCTCGCGCCCCACCTGGCGGACGCGCTGCGCGAGTTGCGGGTGCGCGGCGTGCCGGAGTCCGACCGCGGCGCCTGGCACCGCGCGGTGCTGGCCGGGGCGGAGGAGCTGGGCCTGCCGCGCCTGGGCGACGTCAACGGCCCCGACGCGAGGGAGGGTGCCGGCTGGGTGCCGCTCAACGCGGTCGGCCACACCCGCTGGAACGCGGCGTTCGCCTACCTCGACCCCGCCCGCGGCCGGCCGAACCTGCGGGTGGTGGCCGACGCGCAGGCCGTCCGGATCCCGACCCGCGGCGAGCGCGCCACCGGAGTGGAGATCCTGCGGGCCGGGCGGCCGGAGACGGTGACGGCGGGCACGGTGGTACTCGCCTCCGGCACCTACGGCAACCCGCCGCTGCTGATGCGCAGCGGCATCGGCCCCGAGCCGCTGCTGCGGGAGCTGGGCGCGCCGGTGGTGCTGCCGCTGGCGGGGGTGGGGGAGAACCTGATCGACCACCCCAAGGCCCACCTGCTGCTGGACCCGACCGACGCGCTGGTCCTCCCCGGCCACGGGGTGTACGTGCCGCAGAGCCTGGTCAAGGCCAGGTCCGGGCTGGCCGCCGACGACCACTGGGACCTGCACATCGTGCCGACCGCGGGACCGGAGGAGGACGCGCGCGGCCGCTACGCCGGCCCGACTGCGGTCGCCCTCTACGTGTTCGTGCTCGCGCCCCGATCCCGCGGCGTGGTCCGGGCCCGGTCGCTCGATCCGCTGGCCGAGCCGCTGATCGACCACCGCTATCTCTCCGACCCGGACGGCCACGACCGCCAAGTGGCCCTGGACGGCGTCGAACTGGCCCACGAGCTGGCGGCGACCGCACCGGTGCGCAAGCTGGCCGCGCTCGACGCCTGGTCACCGGCGCGCCGTGCGGCGTTCGTCGAGGCGGCGGGCGGGTACTGGCACCCGGTCGGCACCTGTGCGATGGGGCCGGCGGGCGACCCGGCGGCCGTGGCCGGAGCCGACGGGCGCGTGCACGGCCTGTCCAATGTCTACGTCGGCGACGCGTCGTTGATGCCGGTGATCCCGCGCGCCAACACCCACCTGACCGCCGTCGCGGTCGCCGCCCGGGTGGCGGGGTCGGTCCGGTGAGGCCGTGGTCCCCGCCCGCCGGGCCGGGGACCGCGCACCGGCGGCGGCCGACCGGGTGCCACGCCGCCGGCGGTCCGCAGTGACGAGGAGAAGGGTCTGCCCAGTGCGCTCGGAGCGGATTTCCGTGTTCGTCGTGTTCGTCCTCAACGGGGTCGTCGCCGGTTCGTGGGCGCCGCGGATGCCCACGCTCGCCGAGCGGATCGGCGCGAGCCCCGGCGTGCTCGGCCTGGTGCTGCTGGGCTCCAACATCGGTCTGGCCGCGGCCGCCTCGCTCGCCGGCCGGCTGTGCGCCCGCTTCGGCGCACCGGTGATGGTGTGCGCGGCGGTGCTGCTCGCCGCCTGCGTCCTGCCGGTGCTCGCACTGGTGACGACCCCGCTGCAACTCGGGCTGCTGCTCGTGCTGCTCGGTGCGTCCTTCGGCCTGTTCGACGTGTCGATGAACATCGCCGCCGTGACCGTCGTCCGCCGGGTGCGGCGGCCGATCATGCCGGTCTTCCATGCCGGGTTCAGCTTCGGCGCGCTGGCCGGCTCGGTGGGCGCCGCGTTCGCCGCCGGCCACCACCTCGCCCTGCTGCCGTACTTCGGTACGGCCGCGGCGACCGCGCTGGCCGTCACCCTGGCGGTGATCCGGTTCGTGCCGCGGGAACCGCCCGGTACCGGCGCGGGACCGCGGGGCGGACTGCGGCGCGGCATGCTGCGCCGCCCGGTGCTGTGGCTGCTGGGCGCGGTCGCGCTGCTCTCCGCCGTGGTGGAGGGTTCCAGCTACGACTGGTCCTCGCTGTTCGCGGTCCGGGAGCGGGGCATGACCCCCGCGGTCGGCGCGATCATGTTCTCCGTCTTCTGCCTCGCCATGGGGCTGGTCAGGCTCTTCGGCGAGCAGATCGAACGCCTCGGCGCCGTGCGGGTCCTGGTCGCCGGTGCGGTGGTCACCGGGATCGGCCTGCTCGCGGCGGCGAGCGTGCCCGTCGCGCAGGTCACCTTCGCCGGGTACGTCCTGGCGGGCGCCGGCGTCGCGTTCGCCTTCCCCGTCGTGCTCGACCTCGCCGGTGCGGCCGGCCGGCGCGGCGACGGCACCGGCGGCGAGGGGGAGATCAGCTTCGTGACGACCGTGGCGTACTCGGGCTTCCTCCTCGGTCCGCCCATGATCGGCGGCATCGCGTCGCTGTCCAGCCTGCCGTTCGCCGTCGGCACCGTCGGGGTGATCGCGACGCTGATCGCGCCGACGGCCCTCGCCGCGGCCGCCGCCCGACGGCGCGAGGACCCCGTCGTCCCGCGGATGCCCGCGGCCGCGGAGTCCGCCGAAGCGCGGTGACCGCTCAGGACACCGCACCCCTCGGGACAGGATGGGACGCCGCTCAGGACAGGGCGTGCCGGTCGTAGCTGACCTGCCAACCGTCGGCGCAGCAGCGCCCCTTCCTGATCGCGAGCGCGCGCACCAAGCCGGCGTCCCCTTCCGCCGCCCGCTGGACGGTGAGGGAGAAGGCGTGGAACCGGGCGTCGCGAAGCGCGCCGCCGAGGCGGGCCGCGAGTTCCGCTTCCGTCTCTGACGGCTCCACGGACGGAAGGGGAACTCCCAGACACAGCGCGCCGTGCGGCACGAGCAGGTCGGCGAAGTTCCGCAGCGCGGAGTCCGTGTCCGCGGCGGGATCGAGGCGGGGACACCAGACACCGGAGAACACGGCCCTGCCGTGGCCGTGCCGGGTGGGGTGGATGCGTTCCACCGTGAGCCGCGGGGGCGATCCGGTGACGCGCTCGTAGCACGTCTCCGCCGTGTCGAAGGATCCGGCGTCGAGGAGCTCGGCGGCCGCTCCGCTTCCGACCACCTGGGCCAGCGCGCACTCCGCGCCGGGCGGTAGCAGCGCGGCGAACTGATCGATGAGGCGCGGCGGTTGCCGGTGCGGGGCAGAGCCGGCGCCGGCGGAGGGGGATCCGGGACGGATCATTCTGCGGTGCCTCCGATCGGGTGCGGGGTCAGGTGCGGGGTGCGTGCCGTGGTGCGGGTGAGTGCCGGCTGCGGGTGTGCGGGGTGTGCGTGCGGGCCGAGCACCGGGGTCACGTCGGGAAAGGGCGGAAACCGCTGAGAAACGATGAAAAACACTGACGTCATCCGCCATGAACGGATTTTCTGTCGCCCCGCCTGCCCCACTCGCCCCTTTGATTGCGGCCAAGTGAACATCCTGCTGCAAAATCCGATCCATTGGATGGCACAATCCCAAGAACGAGAGCTGGTCTGCGCGGGGGATGGGACCGTACACGGCGACCGATGCCGCTTCCGTCGTGCACTCCTGGTGAGCGCTCACGACGGAGGAGGGACCCATGCCGGCGACGAGAACAGCGCGGCTACCTCGCGCAGCCGGACCCGACGAGCGGTCCGGTCCGGACACCTGCGGATACTGCGGGGACATCGACCCGCGGGCGGCCGTGGAGAGGACAGGACTCTCCCTGCCGGACGACCTGACACTGAACGACTGGTGCCGGATCGGAGACCGATTACTCGCCGTCTCCGACGCGTCCTGCTGGTGGGTCGGGGACTGGCTGGTCTTCGGGTGCGAGAAGTACCCCGACCGCTACAAGCGGGCGATAGCGGGAACCTCGCTGGACTACCAGACGCTGCGCAACTACGCGTGGGTCGCACGGGCGTTCCCGCCGTCTCGCCGGCGAGACACCCTGACGTTCCAGCACCACATGGAAGTGACCAAGCTGCGGCCGGCCGAGCAGGACCACTGGCTGGATTTCGCCGTCCGGCTCAAATGGTCCAGGAACGAGCTGCGCAGGCAACTGCGGGCCAGCGCCGAGACGTCGGGCGGCGAGGAGCAGGACGCCGGCATCAGCCTGCAACTCGATCTCAGCCGGGAGCGGTACCTGCGCTGGGAACGGGCGGCGCAACTCGACCACGCGGAACTTCAGGACTGGATCGTGGAGGTACTGGACGGTGTCGTATGCGCAGCACGGGAAGCACCGCGGCTCCCTTCCGGCGAGCAGCCCGCAGAACGGATCTGACGCCGTGACGGAATCCGACGGCGGCGCGCTCAAGGCGATGATCCTGGGCTACCGGCTCAGCCAGGTGCTGTACGTCCTCGCCCGGCTGGGAGTCGCGGACGCGCTGGCCGCGGGGCCGGCGCCGGCGGCGGACGTCGCCGAGCGGACCGGCTGCCACGCGGACTCGCTGCTCAGGATGCTGCGGGCCGGCCGGGCCATGGGGATCACCGAGGAACTCGCCGACGGCAGCTTCGCGTTGACCCGGCGCGGCCGGCTGCTGTGCCGGGACGCCGACAGCTCGCAGTGGCTACGGGCCTCGCTGGTGGGCGAACCGTGGCACTGGGACGCCTGGGGCAGCCTCCTGGAGTCCGTCACCACCGGAGTTCCGGCCTTCGAAGCCGCACACGGATCGAACTCCTTCGAGTTCTTCGACCGCACCCCCGGCACCGGCGACACCATGATGAACCGGGTCACCGACGAGGCAAAGCGCCGCGGGAAGGAGATCGCCGAGGCGTACGACTTCTCCTCGGCGACCTGCCTGGTCGACGCCGGCGGCGGCCGCGGGGCGGTCCTGGCGGAGGTGCTCGGCCGCCACGCGCACCTCGGCGGGATCCTGATGGACCTGCCCTACGCGGTCAGTGGCGCGGCCGACCTGCTGGCGGAGTTCGGCGTCGCCGACCGCTGCGAGGTCGTGGCCGGGGACTTCCGCCGGGACCTGCCGGCCGGCGGTGACGTCTGCCTGCTCTCGGCGGTCCTGCACAGCTGGGACGACGACGCCTGCGTCGCGCTGCTGCGCCGGTGCCTGGAGCGGTACGGCCGGGTGATCGTGGTCGACGAGGTGATCGAACCGGCCGGGGCGGCGCTGGACACGCTGCTCAAGGACCTGCAGCTGATGGTCTTCTCCGGCGGCCGGCACCGCTCACTCGCCGACTACCGGCGCCTTTTCGCGCGGGCCGGCGCCGAGCTGGTGCGGCACGCGCCCGTCGGCGAGTTGGAACTCCTGATGGTCGGCCACCCCGCCGCGGCGGCCTGACCGGGACCCGAGCCCGCCACCACCAGCGACGTCGCAAAGGAGAAGGTTCTGACCAGCGTCGACTCGAGAGCCGGCAGCGGAGCGCTGCTGCGGCAGCTGAGGACGTACGGGAGGCCGCACGCCCGGGCCGTCGGCGTCGTCGTGCTGCTCCAGGTCGTCCAGACGGTCGCCCTGCTCTACCTGCCGCGGCTGAGCGCCGACATCATCGACCAGGGCATGGCCGACGACGACACCGGGCTGATCCGCCGGCTCGGCGGGGTGATGATCCTGGTCGCCGCGGTGCAGGGCGCGGCCACGATCGCCGCGGTGCGGTTGAGCGCGCGGACCGCGATGGCCGTCGGACGGGACATCCGCAAGGCGGTCTTCCGGACGGTGCAGCGCTTCTCCGCCCGGGAGATGGAGTCCTTCGGCATCCCCTCGCTGATCACCCGTACCTCCAACGACGTACAGCAGATCCAGATGCTGTTCCTGTCGCTGCTCACCCTCGTGGTGACCGCGCCCGTCATGGCGGTCGGCGGTGTCGTCCTCGCGCTCGCCCAGGACGTCGTCCTGTCCCTGCTGATGGTCGTGCTGATCCCGGTGATCGGCGTGCTGGTGGCCCTGCTGATCCGGCGGATGCGGCCGCTGTCCCGGACCCTGCAGACCCGGGTCGACACCGTCAACCGGGTGGTCAGGGAGCAGATCGCCGGCATCCGCGTCACCCGCGCCTTCGGCCGGCAGGCGTACGAACGCGGGCGCTTCGGGACGGCGAGCGGCCAACTCGCCGACGTCTCCGAGTCGCTCGGCCGCGTCACCACGCTGATGCTGCCGCTGGTGGTCAACGCGGTGAACGTCTTCGGCGCCCTCGCGGTGGGGATCGGCGGGTACCGGGTCCAGCACGGGGACACCCCGGTCGGCGCGCTGACCGCCTTCCTCGTCTACCTCGTCATGGTCCAGACGGCGCTGCTCTCGGCGGTCTTCGTCATCATGGGCCTGCCCCGGGCCGAGGTGTGCGCGGCGCGCGTCGAGGAGGTGCTGCGCACCGAGCCGAGCGTCGCCCCGCCGACGGCTCCGGTCGGGGAGTTCGCGGTGCCCGGGCACGTGGAGTTCAGCGACGTGCACTTCCGCTCGCCCGGCGCGGAGAAGGACATCCTGCGCGGTGTCGGCTTCGTCGCCGGCCCGGGCACCACCACCGGGATCGTCGGCTCGACCGGCAGCGGGAAGAGCACCCTGATCGGTCTGGCCTGCCGGCTCTTCGACCCCACCCGGGGCCGGGTCCTGGTCGGGGGCGTGGACGTGAGGTCGCTCGACCCGGCCGCGCTCTCCGCCGCGGTGGGCCTCGTGCCGCAGCAGCCGTACCTGTTCTCCGGGACAGTGGCCTCCAACCTGCGCTACGGCCGCCCGGACGCGACCGACGAGGAACTGTGGCAGGCCCTGGAGACGGCGCAGGCACGGGACTTCGTGGAGCGCATGGACGGCGGGCTCGGCGCGGTGGTCCCGCAGGGCGGCCGCAACCTGTCCGGTGGCCAGCGGCAGCGGCTGGCGATCGCCCGGGTGCTCGTCCACCGGCCGCGGATCTACCTCTTCGACGACTCCTTCTCGGCGCTGGACCACGCCACGGACGCGGCGCTGCGGCACGCCCTCACCGCCCGGACCGCCGACGCCACCGTCATCGTCGTCGCGCAGCGGGTGAGCACCATCGCCCGCGCCGACCGGATCGTGGTCCTCGACGAGGGCGCGGTCGCGGGCGTCGGCACCCACGACGCGCTGCTGCGGGACAGCCCGGTCTACCGCGAGATCGCGCGCTCCCAGGGAGTGGAAGGGGCCCGGCGATGACCACCGCTCCGCCCGGCTTCCGGCGCACCTCGCTGCGGCTGCTCGGCCTGATCAGGCCGTATCGGCGGCTGTCCGGGGTCGCCGTCCTCGGCGTCGGCAGCATCGCCCTGAACGTGAGCGGCCCCTGGCTGCTCGGCCGCGCCACCGACCACGTCTTCCACGCCCGCGCCACGTCGTCGGGGCTGAGCGTCCACGGGGTGGTCCTGCCCCTGCTCGCCGCGGCCGGCGCCTACGCGGGCTCCGGACTGCTGTGGGCCCTGCAGGGCCGCTTCACCACCAGGATCGTCCAGCGCGCGGTGTACGCGCTGCGCGCGAGCGTGGAGGACAAGCTGACCCGGCTGCCGCTGTCGTACGTCGACCAGCAGCCGCGCGGCGAGGTGCTGAGCCGGACCACCAACGACATCGACAACATCGCGCAGAGCATGCAGCAGACGCTCAGCCAGATCACCAACTCCGTCCTCCTGCTGGTGGGCGTGCTCGGCGCGATGTTCTGGATCTCGCCACTGCTCGCCCTGGTGGCGGTGGTGGCGGTGCCGCTGTCGATGTACACCACCCGCCTGATCGGGCGGCGCGCCCAGCCGCAGTTCGACCAGCAGTGGAAGACCACCGGCGAGCTCAACTCCCACATCGAGGAGGCGTACACCGGCTTCGCCCTGGTGAAGGCGTTCGGCCGGCACGACGAGAGCGCCGCGGAGTTCGACGCGCACAACGAACTGCTCTACGACTCCTCCGCCCGCGCGCAGCTCGTCTCCGGCGCGATCGGTCCGGTCACCACGGTCATCGGCAATGTCAGCTACGTGGTGGTGGCCGTCGTCGGCGGGCTCCAACTGGCCTCCGGCGCGCTGTCGATCGGCGCGGTCCAGGCGTTCGTGCAGTACTCGCGCCAGTTCACCCAGCCGCTGATGGCCGCCGCCGCGCTGTCGAACCTCGTCCAGTCAGGGGTCGCCTCCGCCGACCGGGTCTTCGCGTTCCTCGACGCGCCGGAGGAGGTGCCGACCGCGCCGGGCGCCGCCGCGCCGCGGCCGGACCGGGGCCGGGTGTGCTTCGAGCAGGTCGCGTTCCGCTACCGGCCGGACCGGCCGGTGATCCGGAACCTCACGCTGACCGTCGAACCCGGCCGGCTGGTCGCCATCGTCGGGCCGACCGGCGCCGGCAAGACCACCCTGGTCAACCTGCTGATGCGGTTCTACGACATCGACGCGGGCCGGATCACCGTCGACGGCGTGGACATCCGGACCATGGACCGCGACGCGCTGCGCTCCCTGATCGGCATGGTGCTCCAGGACACCTGGCTCTTCGGCGGCACGATCCGGGAGAACATCGGCTACGGCCGGGCCGGCGCCACCGACGAGGAGATCAGGGCGGCGGCGGCCGCGGCGCACGTGGACCACTTCGTCCGGACCCTCTCCGACGGCTACGACACCGTCATCGACGACGAGGGCTCCGGGGTGAGCGCGGGCGAGCGGCAACTCCTCACCATCGCCCGGGCGATGGTCGCCGACCCGCTGATCCTCGTCCTGGACGAGGCGACCAGTTCCGTCGACACCCGGACCGAACTGCTCCTGCAGCAGGCGATGGCACGGCTGAGCCGGGGCCGTACCAGTTTCGTCATCGCCCACCGGCTGTCCACCATCCGGGAGGCCGATCTGATCCTGATGATGGTGGACGGCGACATCGTCGAGCAGGGCACCCACGACGAGCTGCTGGCCGCGGGCGGTGCCTACGCCCGGCTGCACGCCGCGCAGTTCGCGCGGCCCCTCGACGAGCAGGCCCCCGCGGAAGGCGGCTTCCGCTGACACCCGCAGTCCGTTGACACCCAGCCGAATGAGGTTGCGATGCCCAAGAGCAGTGAACTTCGCGCAGTGCGGCCCGAACACGAGCTGATCCTCGCCCTGTCCCAGCCGCGGCTGACCGCGGCCGACCAGCAGCACGTCCGCCGGCTCGTCGCCGGCTCCGCCGGCCACCTGCACTGGGGGGAGTTCGTCGAGCAGGCGGCCCGGCACCAGGTGATGCCCCTCGTCTCCCGCCACCTCACCCGGCTGCGCCTGACCCACACCGAGGAGGGGAAGCAGATCATCCCCTTCGCATGGCTCTACTCGGACGTCTACAACGGCAGCCGCCGCCGCAACGAGGCCCTCGCCAACGAGTACGCGGTCGTCCTGCGCGCCCTCGACGAGGTGGGCATCGACTACCTCATCCGCAAGGGCCCGGTCCTCGGCGAGCACGTCTACCACGACCGCGCGGCACGCCGGATCTCGAACATCGACGTCTTCATGCGCCGCCGGGACTATCCCCGGTTCCAGCAACTCGCCACCGATCTCGGATTCCGGATGGGCGAGCTGTCCGCGAACGGGTCGTCGATCGTGCCGTTCGCGCGGAAGACCGAGCTGTACTGGAAGATGAATCTCACCAACACCTCCCTGCCCTATGCACGGGTGGGCGATCGCGACCTCGTCGAGTCGTATCTCCTGTCGTGCATGTTCAGCCTCTTCCAGCCGATGCTCGGAATTCAGGACGACGCCGACGACTTCCTCGAACGCAGCGTTCCCACCGTGCTGTACGGCGAGCCCTCCCGCATGCTGGACCCGGTGGACCAGGTACTCGACTCCTGCATCCAGATCCATCTCAGGGCCACCCTGTTCTACTACATCGAAAGCGGCAAGGACCTGCTGGTCCGAAACTTCCTCGACCTCGCCCACCTGCTCCGGCAGGCGCCCGCCGGCTTCCCCGAGGCGTTCCGGAAGCGGGTCGCGAAGTTCGGTGTCGAGAAGAGCGCCTTCTATTCACTGCATTTCACCCGGCTGCTCTATCCTGATGCAGTGTCCGATGAACTCCTGGAGGGGTTCCGGCCCGACGACATCGCCTATCTCGACGAGTACGGCGGTTTCGACGGCGTGCGGTACACCTGGCAGCGGAGTTTCAGCGAGCGCCTTTTCGATCCGCGCCGAGTGGAGGAAGTCGCCGGCCGGAGCAAGGTGCCGGGACCGCGTTCGGTCGTCTGACACGTCGCGCCGATTCCCGTCCGCGGGCGTCGCGGCACACCGTGATACGGAACGGGAAGAGGAGAACTCGTGCCCGATTCAGTGTTCAAACAGACCACCCACTCGTCCGCGCAGCAGACCTCGGAACTCGACCTCGTCCGCCAGGAGATCATCGACGGGATACCCCGGTATTCCGAGCACGGACCCACTCACGCCTCCACCTGCTACGTGTGGCCGTCCTCGGAGTGCCCGGTCGGCTGCGGGCACTGCAACTACGCCTCGCCGCTGTCGCTGGACCGGCTGACCAGGTACAGCGTGGCCCGCGACCCGGGACCGGTGCTGCGCCTGATGAACAGCATGGGCCTGTGGAAGGCGGTGCTGTCCGGCGGCGGCGAGCCGATGGTGGAACCGGAGTTCTGCGAGCGCTTCGTGAACGAGATCGACTCCCCGGGCCTGGAGGAGATCGAACTCATCACCAGCGCCCACTTCGCCGCCGACCCGGCCGAGACCCGGCTGCGCCTGGAACGGCTGGTCGAGGCGTGGCGCAGCAGGTCCCCCGACCTCGCGCGGGCGCACTTCTCGGTGCGCATCAGCCTCGACTGGTTCCACGCCCAGCGCATCGGGGTCGAGCCCGCCGCACGCGTGATCCGCGTGCTCGGCGACCCCGGTATGCGGGACGTCGGCTGCTACGTCCGCTCGGTCCTCCTCGACAACGACTCCACCATGGCGGACCTCAGCGCCATGCTCGGCGGGCACCTGACCGAACTGCGCGACTACCAGCAGGAGATCGTCCTCCCGGACGGGCGCACCATCCTCGTCTACTACAAGAACCTGATCGTCGACGGGCGGATGAACGAGCGGAAGCTGTCCAGGCTGCCGATCGGCCTGCCCACCGCCTCCCGGGCGGACGTCTTCGGCAAGCGCTTCGTCGACGGCAACGGCCGCCAGGTCCCCGCGCGGACGTACAACGGCCCGCAGGTACGCCATCTGGACGGGCTCGCCTGCCTGATCGACGACGACGGCCGGGTCCGGATCCTGGAGGGCAACGACCCCCACCGCTGCGTGAACGTCCGCGACATCGACCACTGGCCGGAGGCGGTGGCGTACCTCTACGCCGACCCGATCACGGTGTACCTGGTCGACAACGGCCCCCAGGCCCTGGCCGCCCTGATCAGCGACGCCTTTCCCGAGGCCGCGACGGTCGCGGCGGACACCAACCAGCTCTACCACCTGACCGAGTTACTGCTCACCACGCCCGAGCGCCGCCTGTACGCGACGCTGCGCGCGCTGGAACTCCACGTCGAGGAGGGCCGCGTCACGGTCGAGCCGAAGCTGCTGGCCAGGGCCTGGCAGGCGCTGGCCGACGAGGGCGTGCCGCTGCCGGGACGGGGGTGAGGCCGGCGATGGCACCGAAGAGGCGCATCCTTCCGGTCACCGGGCCGCCGGGGGCCGGAAAGACCACCGCACTGATCTCCCTGGCGGCCCAGCACCCGCAGCTCGCCAGGTTCGGCGTACGGGACTTCGGCCTCGAACTCGCCCGCGCGGGCGACCCGTTGGGCCTGCGGATGCGCGAGACACTGCTGCGCGGCGGGCTGGTCTCCGACGCGCTGGTGCGGCGGGAGTTCCGGTGCTTCCTCGACCGGCTGTCCGGCGAGGTCGCCGCCGTCGCCGTCGAGGGGTACCCCCGCGACCCGCGCCAGTGCCGGGACTTCACCGAGGTGGTGGCGGCGGTGGACGGCGAACTCGCCGGGCTCGTCGCGGTTGAACTGCCGGACGAGGAGGTCCGGGCCCGGGTCGTGGGCCGGCGGATATGCACCCGCTGCGGGATCCCCGCGCCGGAAGGGGCCACGGCCGCCGCACCAGCGGCGGGAGCGGCCGGGGCCGCCATGCCCGCGGCAGGCCGCCCCGAGGAGCGCTGCGCCGCGTGCGGCGGAGCCGTCGCGCCGCGCGACGACGACGCCGAGGAGCGGCTGGCACGGCGGCTGGCCGACTACCGCACGGTGAGCGCCGGGGTCCGCGCGTACTTCCGGGCCCGCGGGCTGCTGCACACCGTGGACGGGCTGCGCAGCCCGGCGCAGGTGCGGCGGCACCTGCTCGACCTGCTGCTGCCGACGGCCGCCGCATCCGCGGCGGGAGCACCGCCCGCCACCCGGCCCGACCCCGAAGGAGGGGACACATGACCACGCCGATGACGGACATGATGACCGCCCGGCGCACGGCCCTGAACGCGATGGCCGATCTCCCGGAACCGGCCGCCGCGCGACGGCCGTTCGCCGGCGTCCGGGTCCGGCTGGAGGACCACCTGCCGCCGCACGGTGCCCGGGATATCCCCCCGGGCCTGGTCACCGCGGTGGCGGACCGGCTCGTCCGCGACGACGGGACGCACGGGGCGGGCGCTGCGGTGCTGACCGGCCTGTCCCGCTCCTTCGACCTGCCCGCCGCACGGGCCTTCCACGAGGCGCTGTTCGGTCGGGTGTGGGACGAGGTCAACCGCCGCTCCGGCCCGCAGGGCCCCGGCGACCACTACCGGATCAAGGTCAACGTCACCTCCGACGGGGCGATACCGCTGGAGCTGTACGGCAGCCGGTGGAGCTTCAAGCAGCTGCACATGGACCGGGACGCGCTGCTCTTCTCCCATCTCTACGGCCCGGCGGCGGGGTTCGGCGGCGGCACGCTGCGACTGGTGGACATCCGCACCTACATGCGGCGGCGCGCCCTGCGCTTCGACGACCTCTTCGAGTGGTCGCGCGAGCCGACCCCCGGCAGCAAGCCGGTGCTGCGCGCCGAGCACGAGGGGCCGGCCCTCGGCGAGTGCGGCATCGACCTCGGGCGCCCCGGGCCCGACGAGATCGTCTACGTGAACAACTTTCCCGGCGCGGGGGTCCTGCACGGCTTCACCCCGGTCGTGCCCGAGGACCGGAGCAGCTTCGTCCGGGAGTTCCACCGGTGCAGCGTGAAGGGGGTGCCGAGTTGCTGACCAGCGACGCGCAGCGGGTGGACCGGCCGGCCAGGAGGACCGCCATCGCCGCCACCCTGGGACCGGTGAGCGAGACCCGCTCCTGCATCGAAGGGCTCGTCGCCGCCGGCATGGACGTGGTCCGGCTGAGCATGAGCAACGGCACCCGGGAGCGCCACCGCGCGGTGGTGCGGCTGGTCCGCGAGGCCGCCGCCGAGCAGGGTCGCGAGGTGCGGTTCCTGGCCGACCTGCAGGGCCGCAAGAACCGGCTCGGAGCCTTCCCCGGAGGCGAGACGCGGTGGGCGGCCGGCGACGCGGTGGTGCTCACCGCGTCGCCCGGCCCGCTCGCCCCGGACCGTACGTCGCTGAGCTACTCCTGGGACCCGGAGCAGATCGGCAAGGGCACCGCTGTCCTCGTCGACGACGGTGCGGTGACCCTGGCGGTGACCGAGGTGAGCCGGGCGGAGCTGCACTGCGAGGTGGTCGAGGGCGGCCCGCTCAGCAACGGCCGCGGGGTGACCATCCCCGGGCTGACGCTCTTCCCGCCCGGCCTCGGCGAACGCGACCGCGCGGACCTGGAGTTCGCGACGGGGCTCGGGGTGGAGATGGTGGCCCTCTCCTTCGCGCAGAGCGCCGACGACTGCGCCGCGGTGCGGGCGCTGGCCCCCGGCCGGGTCGTCATCGGCAAGGTCGAGAACCTGGCCGCGGTCTCCCGGCTGCCCGAACTCGTCGAGGCGTTCGACGGCCTGATGGTCGCCCGCGGCGACCTCGCCGTGGAACTGCCCTTCGAGGAGGTCCCGCACGTCCAGCGCGCCGTGCTCGCCGGCTGCCGCGGCAGCGGCAGGGACTCCATGGTCGCGACGCAGTTGCTGCACTCGATGCGGACCAGCCTCCGGCCCACCCGCGCGGAGGTGTCGGACGTCGCCAACGCGGTGCGGGACGGCGCGGGCGGGCTGCTGCTGACCGGTGAGACCGGCTACGGACGGCACCCGGTGCACGTGGTGGAGGTGCTGCGCCGGATCGTCGAGCGGGCGGAGCAGGAGGGCCCCGCCGCGATGAACACCCTTACCGAGTAGGAGGGACGGACATGGGGACGGACAGGGCCGAGACGGGAACGGACCGGGGCGCGGGCACGGAGGCCGACCCGGGCACGGGCACCGGCACTCCGGCGGGGACGGCCGCACCGACGACGGCGGTCGACCTGGTGGCGCCGGTGCTGCGCGAGCACGCCGCCGCCCACGACGAGCGGGCGACGTTCCCGCGCGAGTCGGTGGCGGCCCTGCGCCGGCACGGCCTGATGGGCCTGCTCGTCCCGTCGGAGTACGGCGGGACCGGAGCCGGCCTGGCCGCCTTCGTGGAGGTGGCCCAGGGCCTGTCCGGCCACTGCCTGTCCACCGGCCAGATCTGGGCGATGCACTGCTTCCAGGTCGACGCGATCGTCCGGCACGGCACCCCGGCGCTCAAGGCGGCCCTGCTGCCGAGGATCGCCGCGGGCGAGGTCTACATCGGCTCCGTGACCAGCGAACGGGGCCGCAGGGCCGACCTGTTCAGCGCGGACGCGCCGCTGGACGCCGGCAGCGGCGGGGACCGCCTGACCCTCGAGCGCGACGCGCCCGTCGTCACCGGCGGCGACCACGCCGACGGGTACCTGATCACGATGCGCGCCTCGCCGACGGCCCGGCCGCACGAGGTCTCGCTGGTCTACGCCGACCGTACCGACCTGCAGATCGAGACCGCGGGGGAGTGGGACGCGCTCGGCATGCGCGCCACCGAGAGCATCGGCATGAAGCTCAAGGGGACGGTGCCGGCCCACAACGTCGTCGGTGTGCCCGGGAGGTTCGCCGACGTGGCCCGGCAGAGCATGGTGCCGCTCTCCCACCTCGGCTGGTCGGCGTGCTGGCTCGGCGCCGCCCGCGGGGCCTTGCGGGACCTGCTGCGCTGGCAGGCGGCCTCGGGCGGCGGCCGCGGCCGGGACGGCGGCCCGTCGGAGCTGTCCTCCGAGCGGATCGGCCGGGTCCGGATCTCCCTGGAACTGGTCAGCGCGTATCTGACCCGGGTGCGCGAGGAGGTCGAGCGGGCGCGGTCCGGCGGGTCCGGCATGGACGGTCCGCGCGGCCAGATCCAGCTGAACACGCTGAAGATCGCGGCGGCGGACCTGACGTTCGAGGCCGTGGACCGGATGGTGCAGATCGCCGGACTGCGCACCGGCTACCTGAAGAACTCCGAACTCGCCCTGGAGCGGCACTTCCGCGACCTGCGCTCGGCGAGCCTGAACCACGCCAACGACGCGCTGACCGTGGGGGTCGGCGCGCTCTCCATGCTCGACCGCGGCGTGACCCTCATCTGACGGGACCTGGACACGATGCCGACCTACCTCGTGAACCTCGCCGAACCCCTCCCGGAATCACTCGGCGACGAACTCGCCAAGCGGATCTACTACCTCGCCGACGGTATCGACGCCTTCGCGCTCGTCCGCAGCGAGGACCGGGTCACCGGAGTGGAGATCACCACCCGTGCCGACGCCGATCCCGCCGGGCTGGCCAGGAGGCTCGACCACGTCAGCCGCACCGAGGTCCGACCGCAGCGGCTGACCGCGGCGGCACCCCTGTGGACGTCCCCGCACCCGCCCGCCGCCTCCTCGGGCACCTTCGAGCGGCTGCGGGAACTGGGGGCCGTCCACGAGATGGGGCCCGGGGCCGTTGCCACCGGACGGCTGTTCAGCGAGGTGCTGGACGCGCTCGACGCGGGCGTCCTCGCCCTCGCGACGGACGCCTTCGGCGCCGAGGAGTTCCGCTACCCGGCCCTGATCAGCACCGCCGCCCTGCACAAGGGCGGCTACCTGACGTCCTTCCCGCAGTTCGCGATGACGGCGAGCTGCGTGAGCTCCGACCTCGACGTGTACCGCGCGTTCGTCGACGGGATGGCGGCGGCCGCGGAGCCGTCGGCCGGAGCGCCGCCGAGCGAGGACGCCGACTCCCCGGCAGCGGTCATCGACCGGTACAGCCGGCACTCCGGGTACTGCCTGCCGCCGACGATGTGCTTCCACACCTACCTGCAACTGGCCGGCCGGCCGCTGCCGGCCGGCGGCGCCGTCGTCACCTCGCGCGGCAAGTCCTTCCGCTTCGAGTCGCGTTACAGCCGGTCCCTGGAGCGGCTGTGGGACTTCACCATCCGGGAGATCGTGTTCCTCGGCGACACGGACACCGTGGCACGCCGGCGCGCCGACTTCCTGACGGCGGCCTGCGGCTACGTCGGGGAACTCGGCCTGGCCGGCTGGGTGGAGCCCGCGAGCGACCCCTTCTTCGCGGCCCCGACCGTGCCGAGGCGCCTGCTGGCGCAGCGGCTGACGGCCGCCAAGTACGAACTGCGGCTGCCCGTCGACGACGGCCGGAGCGTGGCCGCCGCCTCCTTCAACGTGCACGGCACCACCTTCGGCGAGAGCTACCGGATCACCCTGCCGAACGGCACCACCGCCGGTACCGCGTGCGTGGGCTTCGGGCTCGAACGGCTCGCGTTCGCCTTCTTCTGCCGGCACGGCACCGACCCCACCGGATGGCCCGCCGCCCTGCGGGCGCGCCTGCCGAGCTGACCCACGACCCACCCACCGCACACGGAAAGCCAGTTGCCCAGCACCGGAGGGAAAAATGCCGCAACGCCCATGGCCGCCGAGCTTCGACGCGCTGCTCCGCACCCATCTGTCCCTCGGGGAGGGCGAGGAGATCGCCCCGGAGCTGACCCCCTTCGACTACGGACTGGACTCGCTGTCGACGGTGGGCCTGCTGCTCGACCTGGAGGAGCAGTACGCCATCACCCTCGCCGACGACCAGCTCGCCGTGCTGGGCTCGGCCGACACCGCCGGCCTGTGGGCGCTGCTGGCGAAGGCCGGCGCGGAGCGGGACGAGGGTCAGGAGGCGGCCGGATGACCGGGAACCGAGCGGCCGGCCCGGCCGCCCGCCGAGCGGAGCGCGACGGGCACCTGCTCGCGCTCAGGAGCCTGTCCGCCCTTCAGCCGCGCCATCCGCTGGAGCGGTCCCTGGCCGCCATCGAGGCGCTGGGCGCGCAGGAGTCGCACCGCTTCCTGGACTCGCTGCGCATGAGGTCCCTGGTGGCCCGGCGGCTGGCGGCGGTGGAATCCGCCCACCCCGCGGTCCGCGCGTGCGCGCAGGCGCTCGCCCCGAAGGTCGCCCGGCTGCGCCACATGCACGACGTGCTCGACGACAACCTCAAGCGCCTGGAGCAGCTGGCGATCCGGCTGGGCGTCGAGCTCTTCGGCGGCAAGGGCATCAGCGCCCACGCCACCTACACCGACCGGTCGGCCCGCGACTTCAACGACCTGGACCTGTTCGTCCGCACCCGCGCCGACGCGACGGCGCTGTCCCGGGTGCTGCGCCACGAACTCGGTTTCCGCTACCAGAAGTACGAACTGCCGTGGTTCAAGCTCGACCCGTCCGACGGCATGCTGTACGGCCAGATCGCGCTGGTCGCGCCCGACGGCAGCCCCGACCTGGTGAACGCCGACATCCACTTCGGCGACTACTCGGTCCGGCACTGCGGCCGGCTGGACATCACCGGCATGTACACCGGCGGCGCGCCGGGCCTGCGGATGGTGCCGGCGGAGGAGAACCTCGCCTGCATCGTCAACAACGCGGCCGGCGACTACTTCGTGACGGCGAAGGACACCAACGACCTGCTCATGGCGCTGTCCCTGCCCGGCTTCGACGCCGACCGCTTCGCCGGACTGCTGCGCTCCTCCCACCTGGCCGGCTTCTTCGGTTTCGTGGCCAGGACGCTCGAGGCGTCGTCGGTCCTCACCGCGGAGCAGCGCGGCCGGCTCGCCGCCATCCCCACCCCGCGGACCGCGGAGCCCGCCCCGAGGCCGGACGCGCCGGACTGGAACCGGCGCTGCGCCGGCACCGCGCTGCACGCCTTCGCCACCAGGCGCGCCGACGGGATCGTGCCGGCGGTCAGGGTCGCCGCGGACGCCTTCGGCTACTACCGCAGGCACCTGAAGCTGGAACTGGCCCCGGGCGGGCGGCAGTCCCCCGTCCGGCCTTTCGCGCTCAACCCGTGGACGTGCGTCCGGCTGGTCCCGGTCGACCTCGCGGTCGCGCTGCTGGACGAGGGCACCGCCGGCGGCCGGCCCGCGACGCTGCCGGAGCGCAGGTCCTTCGTCGGGACCGGCACCGACGTCGAGCGGATCGACACCCCGGCGGGCATGTACGTCCGCGTCGAGGAGGAGTTCTTCGTCGCGACGGTCCTCTACCGGCTCGATCCCCGCCTGGTCCGGCAGGCGGCCGCGGCGGCCGCCGCGGCCCCGGCTCCGGCCCGGTGATCGACCTCACCGGCCCGCTCCGGCCGTGGTCCGCCCGGCTGGCGGAGCGGTTCGCGCGGTGCCTGGCGGGCGGGGCCCGGACCCGGTCGTGGTGGCGCCCGCCCGCGCCGCGCGGTGAGCCGGAACTGCTGGACCGGCTGGCCGAACTGTTCGGCAGCCCGCCCGAGCGTACGGTCGTGACCGGCGGGGTACGGCAGTTCGCGACGAGCTGGGCGGTGCGCACCGGCCCGGCGGCCGTCGAGGCGCCGACCTTCGCCGACATCCCGCAGATCCTGGGCGCGGGCCTGCCGGTGCGCCGCGTGCCGTGGCGGGAGCTGACCGGCGGCGCCGCCGGCCCGCCGGGCACGATCTGGCTGACGAGCCCGTTCCGCAACCCCGACGGGAGGTCGCTGACGGCGGGCGAGACGGAGGCCGTCGGCCGGCTGGCCGGGCAGGGGCACACCGTGGTGGTGAACCAGGTCTACCGCTGGTTCCACGCGGCCGGTCCCGCACCCGCCGCACCGGACGGGGCGTGGACGGTGACCTCGTTCGCGAAGATGGCCGGCGGCGGCCTGCGGCTGGGCTGGGCGGTCGCCCCGCGGCCGGACGCCGTCCCCCGCACGCTCACCAGCGACGGGCCGCCGACCGCCTGGCAGCGGGCCTGCGCCGGCTTCCTCGACGAGGCCACGCTGCGCGCCCTGCGGGCCGACTGCGTCGAACCCACCACCGAGGCACGGCAGGCGTTCGCCGCCCGCGCCTGCGAGTTGACCGGCCGGGGCGTGCCGGGCGGCGGCCTGTCCGCGGTGTTCACCTGCCCCGGCAGCAGCGAGGCCGAGGCCGTCGAACTGCTCGCCCGGCAGGGGCTGGAGGTCTCGCCGGGCAGCGCGTTCGGCTGCCCTGCGCCGTCGGTACGGCTGGCCTTCTCCGGGACGACCGCGGCGCAGGCGGTGCGGGCGGCCGAGACGATGGCGCGCCTCCGGCCCGGCTTCACCCCCACGTCGTTCCCCTGACCGGGGACGCCGCCGGTCCATCCCACCCCGACCACCGAACGGGAGTACCCATGAACCGTACGGCAGCCAGGACCCTCGTCCCGTTCGACTACGGCGACGGCGACCGGGCGCCCCTGATGTGGGGTCAGAACGCCATCTGGAACGTGCTGAACTGGCTTCCCCCCGGACGCAAGGCCTCGCTGAACCAGACCCTCGTCCGCGCCGTGCCGGACACGTTCGGCAGGGACGAGGTGGAGGGCGTGCTGCTGGCCCTGGTCCGGCAGCACGACTCGCTGCGTACCACGGTGGACACGACCGGCGAGGAGCCGGCACAGGTCCGCCTCGGCGCCGGCGCGCTCGACCTCTGGACCCGAGAGGCGCCGGCCGCCGAAGCGGGAGTGGCCGGCACGGAACTCGCCGCCGACCTGCGGGCCCTGCCCTTCGACCTGGCGCGCGACCCGGGGATGCGCGCCGGGGTCGTGGTCAGCGACGGCGCGCCGGTGCGGCTGTGCCTCGCGCTGAGCCACTTCGCCGTCGACGCGTCGAGCCTGCGGATCGTCGCCGCCGATCTCGACGGACTGCTGTCCGGCCGGCAGCTCGGGCCCCGCTCCCAGCAGCCGCTGGAACGGGCCCGGCACGAGGCGGGTCCGGTGATGCAGCGCCGCCAGCGGCGCGCGCTGGACTTCTGGGAGCAGTGCACGCGGGAAACCGCGGCCACCTGGCTGGCCGACCTGCCCGAGGCCGGGCCGGCGGACCGGCGCTGGGCCGAACTGCGGTCACCCGCACTGGCGGTGGCCGTCCGCGAGATCGGCGCCGAGCACCGGCTCACCACCGCGACCGTCCTTCAGGCGCTGATCTCCCTCACCCTCGCCTTCGAGCACGACGAGACCGACGGGGCGCTGCGCGGCATCGTCGGCACCCGCTTCACGCCGCAGACGGCCGAACTCGTCGGCGCGTTCAACCTGAACGCGATGTTCCGGCTCGACCTGGTGGACGAGCCCGCGCCGGACTTCTTCGCGCGGGTCAGGCGGGCCGGGCTCAAGGCGCTGACCACCTGCGAGTGCAGCCAGGACCTCCTGAACGACGTGGTGATGAAGGCCGCCCGGGAACGCGGCATCGAGGCCGACGGCTACTGCTTCTTCAACGACGTGCGCCCGGTGGCCGATCCGCCGCCCGCCGCGGTCGAGGGCGCGCGCGACGCGATCGTCGACCTGCTGCACCGCACCGAGGTGACGGTGCCGGACCGCAGTGGCGACCAGAAGGGGTCGAAGTTCTTCGTCTACGTCTCGGCGGTCGGTGACGAGGCAGTGCTGACGCTGTGCGCGGACCGCCGGTTCGTCGCGCCGGACAGGTTCCTGTGGGACCTCGACTGGGTCGGGGTGGCGATGTGGCGCACGGGCAGCGGCCCGGAGGAGATGCGGCGGGCCTTCGCCGCACGGCAAGCGCCGTCCACGCGGTCCACGGGGTCCGGGACCGAAGGCCGTTGACGCCTCCCGATCGCGTTGCGAAAATTATCGCAACTTCGATCGGGAGGCGGCACCCATGACCACCGGGATCGGCGGCGGCGCGCAGGCGCGCGCGGACCTTCAGGCGTACGTCGGTGAACTGGCGCAGGCGCTGGTCCCGCACGCGAGTCCAGGGGGCGCGCGGATCAGGCCGGGCCTGAACATCGCCCACCATGACGACGCCGCCGCCGACCTGGAGGGCTACGCCCGCCCGCTGTGGGGCCTGGCGCCGCTGGCCGCGGGCGGCGGCGACTTCGCGCACTGGGACCTGTGGGCCCGCGGGCTGGCCGCCGGCACCGATCCCGCGCACCCCGAGTACTGGGGGGACATCGGCGACCTCGACCAGCGCCAGGTGGAGACCGCCGCGATCGGCTTCGCGCTGGCCCTGGCCCCCGAGCGCTTCTGGGACCCGCTCGACGGCAAGGAGCGCGACCGCGTCGGCCGCTGGCTGGCCGGCTCCCTGGACCGCGCCACCCCGCCCAACAACTGGAACTTCTTCCCGGTCCTGGTGAGCCTCGGCCTGGACCGGGTCGGCCACGCCCACGACCGCGACGCCCGGAACGCCCGCCTGGACACCCTGGAGTCCTACGCGCTGGGCGACGGCTGGTACGGCGACGGCGCCACCCCGCAGCGCGACTACTACGTCCCGTGGGCCATGCACTTCTACGGCCTCGTCCACGCGGCGCTCGCGGGCGACCAGGACCCGGCCCGGGCCGAGCGTTTCCGGCAGCGCGCTGCCGCGTTCGCCGGGGACTTCCGGCACTGGTTCGCCGACGACGGCTCCGCGGTGCCCTTCGGCCGCAGCCTCACCTACCGCTTCGCGCAGGGCTCCTTCTGGGGGGCCCTGCCGTACGCCGGGGTCGACACGCCGTCGCACGGCGAGGTCAAGGGGCTGCTGCTGCGGCACCTGCGCTGGTGGCGGGCCCGGCAGGCGGACACCGCGACCGACGGGGTGCTGTCGATCGGGTACGCCTACCCGCAGCCGCTGATGGCCGAGCAGTACAACTCGCCCGGCTCGCCGTACTGGGCGATGAAGGCGTTCCTGCCCCTCGCGCTGCCCGCCGCCCACCCGTTCTGGACCGCGCCGGAGGAGCCGCACCCGGCCGCCGCGCCGGCCGAGGCCGCCGACCCGCCCGGTTCCGGCATCTCGGTGCAGCCGCACGCGGGCGCCGTCGTCATGCGCTCCGGCGGGGACGTGACCCTGCTCAGCGGGCTCCAGCACGGCACCTGGCCGCGCGGCGGCTCGGCGAAGTACGCCAAGTTCGCGTACTCGACCCGCTTCGGGTTCAGCGTCCCGGCCGGCGAACTCGGCCTGATCCACGGGGCGTACGACTCGATGCTCGCGGTGAGCGACGACGACCCCGCGGCGGAGCCGGTGCACTTCCGGGTGCGCGAGGCGAGCGAGGAGCCGCGGACCACGGACGACGGCACCGTGTGCGCCACCTGGCACCCTTGGCCCGACGTCGAGATCACCACGTGGGTCACGGCGGCGGCGCCCTGGCACCTGCGCACCCACCGCATACGCACCGCCCGGCCGCTGCACACCGCGGAGGGCGGGTTCGCCGTCGACCGCGACGGCGGGCTCGCCCGCCGCGAGGAGGCGGACGGCAGCGCGGTCGCGGTGTCGGCCGCCGGCGATCTCAGCGGGCTGCGCGACGCCGGTGACGGCGCCGCCCGCGCCGGGCGGGTCATCGAGGTGCTGCCCGGCACCAACCTCCTCGCCCGGCGCACCGTGCTGCCCACCCTCACCGCGCAACTGGCCCCGGGGGAGCACTGGTTGCGGTGCGCGGTGCTGGGTGCGGGGCCCGCGCGGGCGGCGGCGTGGGACGGGCCGGTGCCGCCCCCCACCGTCTGACGCCCGGCCCGCCCGCTGCCCGGGCGGGCCGCTCGCCCCCGCCGTGCTCAGCCGCGCCGGACGGTGATGCTCCTGCTGCCCGCCGGTACCCCGGTGAGCCGCACGTATCCGCCGTCCTGGCGGGCGGCGTACGCCCGGGGCGACCCGTCCCAGGCGAGGGCGCCGTCGACCCGCACGGCGTACGACCCGCCGGTCGGCACCGGCACCGCGATCTCCCCGACCGCGCCGGCCGGTGCCGTCACCTTCAGGTCGAACCCGCCACGGCCACGGTCCTGCCAGGACACCCCGATCACCCCGCCGGGGGTGCTCAACTGCCCTTCCGCGCGCCCGACTCCACCCGGGTGCGGGGCCACGCGGTAGCCGCCGGTGCCGCCCTCGTCGTCGGGCGCGATGCCGAGCAGCCGGAAGGTCAGGGCCGAGGTGGGCCCGGTGGACCAGCCGTGCGCGGCGCTCATGTAGGAGCCGGAGTAGTCGGAGCTGCCGTCGGTGCGGTAGCCCTCCCAGAACGTACTGGCCGTCCCCTGGGGCGCGTTGAGCATGTAGCCCCATTCCCGCCGGATCAGGTCAAGGGCGGTGCCGTCCCGCCCGGCCGCGAAGTGGGCGTGCACCTCCATCCCGCCGGGGAACGGGTGCACGGAGGTGGCGCTCTTCTCCGGGGTGAGCGCGCCGACCGCGGTCCACCGCTCGCCCAGCGCCTGGCTGACGGCGCTCGCCCGGTCGGCGTCGGGCACCAGCCCGAACCACACGGCCAGCGCGTTGCCGTCCTGCGGGTACAGGGAGTTGCCGGGCTTGTCGCGGTAGAGGCCGGCGCCCGCGTCCCAGTAACCACCCGCCTCGACCGCGGACTTGAGGGCGGCGGCCTTCGCGGCGCTGTCCGCGGCGGCGGCCGTGTCGCCGGCCGACCGTGCGAAGGCCCCGGCACTGGTCAGCGCCCGATACATGATGGCGTTGGCCTCGATGTTCTTTCCGTCGGAGTCGCCGCGCGCCCAGTCGGCGCTCTGCGTGACGTTCAGCAGGCCGTCGGTGCCGATCTTGGCGGTGATGTAGTCCAGCGCCGCCTTGTACTTGGGGTAGATCGCGGTCGACCAGCCGGTGTCGCCGGTGAACTGGAGGTAGGAGGCGGTGCCGATCAGCGTCCACAGGTGGTAGGCGTCGGAGTTGCCGATGAAGTCGACGGCCGGGCCCGCGTAGGGGAGGGCGCCGTTGCCCGCCTGGTGGTTGTAGAGCGTCTGGAGGGAGTCGCGCACCGTCCGCATGTCGCCGAGCGAGACGTAGTCGGTGAGCACCGATATGCCGAGGTCGCCCGGCCACACGGTGCGGTCGCGCTTGGCGCCGTCGACGAGCACGGTGTCGCCCGCCTCGCCGATCCTGGCGCCGTTGTTCCAGCCGAGCGCGGGCGGACCCCACACCCGGCCCTGGTTGTTGGCGACGATGTTGGTCTGCACCGTGTAGGCGCCCGCGTACCAGATACGGGTGAGCAGGTCGTCGTCGCAGGAGAAGTAGTTGGGGTAGGCGCGCAGATCCGCCGCGTTGGGGGCGAAGGTCACCTCGACGCTGACGCCGGTGAGGAGCACCGCGCCCGCGGTCTGGTTGACCACCGTCAGGTAGCGGAAGCCGCCGCGGAGTTGGGTCGCCGGGTTGTCGGCGGCGTCGGTACCGGAGACCGGTACGGAGGTCTGCGTGCTGATCCGGCCCGCGGGCTCGGCGGTGTAGCAGACCGGGGGCTCGTTGTTGGAGCCGCCGTTGGAGCCGTCGCTGGAGGTGGTGCTGACGTACGTCGACAGTTCGCTGTAGGTCAGGCCCACCCGCTGGTCGGCGTCCGAGGTGTCGCCGAAGGTCAGGGTGACGTAACCGCCCGTCTCCTGGCCGAAGTCGAGGGTGACGGAGGAGCCGGCCTCGCTCAGCCGGGTGGCCGCGGAACCGGACTTGCGCACCAGGTCACCGGAGTTGGCGACGCTGCCGGTGGTGGCGTGCACCGCGACCGGCGTGACGGTGCGGCTCGCCGGGGAGAGTTTGAAGGCGTCCCAGGGGCCGCTCGGGGCGGCTCGCCCGGCGGACGCCTTGCCGCCGGCGGCGGCGGCCGAGGCCGCGGCGGCCGGTGCGGCCCCGGGCGCGGCCTCCGGCACCGCCCCTTCCGGCGTGGCGGCCTCGGCGGTCACGCCGCGCATCGCGGCGGCGGCGACCACCGTCGCCGCGCCGGCTCTGAGGAACGCCCGCCGTTTCGGCCCAGCGCCCGGTTCCGTGCTGTTCGACATGGTTCGCTCCTGTCGGGGCGGTGAGGTGGTCCGGGGGTCGCGTACGCGGTCACGGCCGGCGCCGGGGCGTACGTCGTCGTCGGTGAGGGTGCTGCGGATTGAAATGTTTCAGACCCGATCGGTGGACACGCTATCCACGGCCACTCCGGCAGGGCAACCGTCGTGCGGGGCCCAGTTTTCCGGCAACTCGCAGGATCGAGGAGGCGCTTACCGGATGATTCGGTGGAAAAGCCCTCGCCGGGTTTTCGCTTCCGGTACCGATCTGCGTCCTCACTCTTGTCCTCGGCGCGGGATTACCGGTAGGACGTGGCCGTCGCGTATGAAACGTTATGGTTCCCCTGGGGAGAGGCCACATGACCGTATCCGGACGTCGAAGAGGCCGCAGGAGACTGGGGGCGGTGCTGGCCGCCCTCGTCGCGACCGCGCTGGGCGTACCCACCGCCGCGTCGGCTGCACCGCCCGCCGGGCACGCCGACGGCGGTCCGCTCGCCCCCACCGGGCTGCGCGCCGACGGGCAGGCATCGGACGTGCTCACCGACGCCGCGCACCCGTCGTTCGCCTGGACGGTGCGCGACACCGGCCGGGCCGAGTCGCAGACCGGGTATGAGATCCGGGTCGCCCCCGTCGCCGCGGGCGCGCAGCACGCCGCCGCGACCGGCTGGGACTCCGGCCGGGTGGCGTCCGCGAACTCCACCGACGTGGCCTACGCAGGGCCCGCGCTCGCCGCCGACCGGACCTACACCTGGACGGTCAGGACCTGGAACAGCCAGGGCCACGCGTCGCCCTGGTCCGCCCCCGCCTCCTTCGACACCGGGCTGCTCAAGGCGACCGACTGGTCGGCGTGGTGGCTGCGCACCTCCGACGGCGCCCTCACCCGCGGCGACTTCGACGTGAAGCGCCCGGTCGCCCGGGCCCGCCTGTACTTCGGCGCCCAGGGCATCGTCGAGCCGCACCTGAACGGTGCCCGGGTGCAGCCGTCCGAGGTGCTCGACTCCTCGGTCACCGACTACAGCACGCGGGTGCTCTACCGCGACCTTGACGTCACCGAGCAGCTGCGCCAGGGCACCAACACCCTCGGATTCATGGCGGCCAAGGGCCAGTTCAGCGGCCAGCCGGTCTTCGTCGCGCAGCTCGACATCACCTACACCGACGGCTCCACCGCGACCTTCGGCACCGGCCCGTCGTGGAGGACCACGGCCGGCCCGGTCACCGGCGAGGACTTCTGGTACGGCGAGAGCTACGACGCCCGCAAGGCGGCGCCGGGCTGGGACGCCCCCGGGTACGACGACTCCTCCTGGACGGCCGTGCACGCGCTCTTCCCGGTCGCGCACCCGGTCAGCCTGGCGCAGGGCAAGCCGGTCACCTCCCTCGACACCACGACCACCGCCGGATGGTCGCCGGCCGCGCTCACCGACGGCATCGACAACTCCGTCGACGCCTCCGAGGGCTACCACTCGAAGATCGAGACCACCGCGGACACCACCAAGTGGGTGCAGACCGACCTCGGTTCGGACCAGCCGCTGCGGTCGATCACGCTCTTCCCGGCCCGCCCCACCAACGACACGTCCGGTGACCTGATCGGCGCGGGCTTCCCGCTGCGCTACAAGGTCGAGGTCAGCGACGACCCGACCTTCGCCACCGCGACCACCGTGGTGGACCGCACCGGCTCCGACCAGCCCAACCCCGGCACCTCACCGGTGACCCTCAGCACCGACACCACCGCACGCTACGTCCGCGTCACCGCCACCGAGTTGCCCTGCAACTCCGCCGGCTGCACCTTCCGGCTCGCCGAACTCGGCGTCTACGGCGCGCACCCGGCGGTCGGCTACGACGCCATGACCGCGCTGCGGGCCGACGTGTCACCGCCGATCCGGGTCGTCCGGACGGTCGCCCCGGTCAAGGAGACCCGCCCCGCGGCCGGCGAGCGCGTCTACGACTTCGGGCAGAACCGGACCGGCTGGGTCACCATCAAGGCCGCCGAACCCGCCGGCACCACCGTGACCCTGACCCAGGGCGAGATCCTGGACGCGACCGGCCAGGTGACCACCTCCAACATCAGCTTCTCCGCCTCCGACCCGCCCCGGCAGACCAACCACTACACCTTCAGCGGCTCCGGCACGGAGACCTACACCCCGCACTTCACCTACGCGGGCTTCCGCTACGCGGAGCTGACCGGGCTGCCCGACGACGCGCAGGTCACCGTGACGGCGCAGGCCGCCCACTCCGACGTGCCCACCACCGGGCAGTTCAGCACGTCGAACCCGCTGCTGAACAAGATCCAGGACGCGGTCGCCCAGACCCAGCTCAACGACCTGGAGTCCATCCCGATGGACTGCCCGACCCGTGAGCGGCACGGCTGGCTCGGCGACGCCGGCGACAGCGACCAGGAGGCGATGAGCAACTACGACATGCAGTCGTTCTACGCCAAGTGGTTCGGCGACATCACCTCCAGCGCCAACGCCGACGGCAGCCTTCCGTCCGTCGCCCCCGCCAACGGGGGACAGGGCTCCTGGGCCACCGACCCGGCCTGGGGCACGGCCTACCCGCAGATCATCTGGGACTCCTACACGCAGTACGGCGACAAGCAGGCCATCACCGCCAACTACGCCCAGGTCAAGGCGTGGGTCGACTACCTCGCCACCATCAGCGACGCCGACCACGTCGTGGTGAACTCCCCGACCTCGTGGGGAGACGACTGGCTGTCCACTGTGAGCACCCCGCACAGCTACTTCCAGACCGGCTTCTCCTACCTCGACGCGAGCCTGCTGGCGAAGATGGCCGCCGTGACCGGCAACACCGCCGACGCGGCCCACTACGGCGCGGTCGCCGACCAGGTGAAGGCGGGCTTCCTCAAGCGGTACTACAACGCCGCCACCGGCGTCTTCGGCAACGGCTCGCAGCTGTCCTATGCGATGCCGCTGGTCCTGGGCCTCGTCCCGGCCGGCCAGGAGCAGACCAGCCTCGACCGGCTGGTCCAGGACATCGCCGCGCACGGCGACCACGTCACCACCGGGTTCGTCGGCACCACCTTCGTCTACCAGGCACTCGGCGCCTACGGCCGCAACGACGTCGCGCTGGCCATCGCCGAGCGCGCGGACTACCCGAGCTTCGGCTACATGGTGGACCAGGGCCCGGGCACCATCTGGGAGAAGTGGCCCAACTCCTCGGCGCCCGACGGCACCTCGTCCAAGGACCACATCGGGCTGGGCGGCTCCATCGGGCAGTGGTTCTACCAGCAGCTCGCCGGGATCCAGCCCGGCGGCGGCGAGACGGGTGCGACGGGCGCCACCGGCGAGGCGGGGTACGGCAACCTCACCCTCGCGCCCAGCGTCGTCGGCGACCTCACGCACGTGTCGGCCTCCCAGCAGACCGTCCGCGGCACCGTGCAGAGTTCCTGGCAGCGTGACGGCAGCACCCTGACCTACCACGCGGTGATCCCCGTCGGCTCCACGGCGACGATCCGGCTGCCGCTGCTGGGCGGGCGCGGCTCCACGGTCCGCGAGAGCGGCCGCACGATCCTCAACGGCGGGCACACCGGCCAGTCCGACCCGGGGCTGACCGTCGGTGCTGCCGGGGACCAGGCGCTGACCCTGACCGCCGGCTCGGGTGACTACACCTTCACCGTCACCCCGCCGCAGTCCCCGGTCACCCGGCTGTCGCTCACCGCGACCGCCCCCGCGCCGATCAAGGCCGGCACGAGCGGCGACATCAGCGCGGTGGTGGAGGCGTCCTCGACCCGGGCCGGCACCGCCACCGTCGGCGCCGACGTGCCCGCCGGCTGGACCGCGACGGCAAGCCCCGCGGGGATCCCGCTCACTCCGGCGTCCTCGGTGACCCTCGCCACCGTGAAGGTCTCCGTCCCGGCGGACGCGGCGAGCGGCGTGCACGCGGTACCCGTTCAGGTCCGCGCGCCCGACGGCACGCTGGCCACCACGACCGTCCAGGTCTCGGTGTACGGCAGCTGGCCCGCCGGCACCACCGCGACCGCGTCCAGCTTCCACGCCCCCAACGTCGTCGACGGTGCCACCCGGACCTACGATCCCGGCAACGCGATCGACGGGGACACCTCCACCTTCTGGAACGACGACACGCAGAACGCCTATCCGGACACGCTCACGATCACCTCGCCCTCCGCGGTCGCGCTCGGCGGGGTCACCTTCGTGTCCTTCGCGGACGGCGTCCCCACGGACTTCACCGTCCAGACGTGGGACGGGTCCCAGTGGACCACCCAGGCGACCGTCACCGGCAACTCCTCCGTGAGCCGCCGGATCGACTTCCCCTCGTCCGTCACCACCACCCAGGTCCGCGTCGTCGTCAACGGCACCCAGGACGGCTTCACCCGCGTCGCCGAGGTGGCTCCCTAGGGTGCCCCTGACCCACCCGGCTGCCCCGTCCCCCGGTTGAGGGACCACCTGCCGGTGGTGGGTTGCTCGCGCAGTTCCCCGCGCCCCTCGGTTGGTGACCCTCCTTTCGCGGAGGGACTCGCAGATAGCCAGGGGCGCGGGGAACTGCGCTCCCCCCAGAGCTCCGCCTGGGGGTGCCCCCACGCCACCGCGGACCGCAAGGTCCCGTGACGGCAGGACGGGGCAGCCGGGCGGGTCCGCTCAGCTCGCGGCAAGCGGGTAGCGTGCTGACCATGACTGATACCCGCCCCGGCGCCGTAGCCGCTGGCCTCGCCACCGTCGCCGACGACGGCACCGTACTGGACACCTGGTACCCCACCCCGGAGCTGGCCGAGCGGCCCGGTCCGGCGGGGACCGAGCAGCTCCCCGCCGAGCGCGCAGCGGAACTCCTCGGCGTGGCCGTACCGAAGGCGCTGGGCCCGGACCCGCGCCGTGGCGTGCAGGTGGTGGCGGTCCGCACGGTGATCGGCTCGCTGGAGGACAAGCCGCTCGACGCGCACGACGCGTACCTGCGGCTGCACCTGCTCAGCCACCGCCTGGTCCGGCCGAACGAGCAGAACCTGGACGGCATCTTCGGCCTGCTGGCCAACGTCGCGTGGACCTCGCTCGGCCCGGTACCGGTGGCACACCTGGAGGAGACCCGGATCGCCGCGCGGGCGGAGGGCACCCACCTGTCGGTGTTCGGGGTGGACAAGTTCCCCCGTATGACGGACTACGTGGCACCCGCCGGCGTGCGGATCGCGGACGCCGGGCGGGTCCGGCTGGGCGCGCACCTGGCCTCCGGCACCACCGTGATGCACGAGGGCTTCTGCAACTTCAACGCCGGCACCCTGGGCACCTCCATGGTCGAGGGCCGCATCTCGCAGGGCGTGGTGATCGGCGACGGCTCCGACGTCGGCGGCGGCGCCTCGATCATGGGCACCCTCTCCGGCGGCGGCACCCAGCGCGTCGCGGTCGGCGAGCGCTGCCTGCTCGGCGCGGAGTCCGGACTCGGCATCGCGCTGGGCGACGACTGCGTGGTGGAGGCCGGCCTGTACGTCACGGCCGGTACCCGCGTCACGCTCCCGGACGGCGAGATCGTCAAGGCCGTCGAGCTGTCGGGCGCGGACAACCTCCTCTTCCGCCGCAACTCCACCACCGGCAAGGTGGAGGTCTTCCAGCGCACCGGCTCCTGGGGCGGCCTGAACGCGGCCCTGCACAGCCACAACTGACGGCGGGTCAGGAAAAGTCGACCGCGAGTGCTCCTGACGGCCCGGCGCCGTCAGGAGCGGCTGCCGCGCAGCGACGACAGCACCAGCCGTCCGTAGCGGGTGGTGAGCGCGGCCGCCGTCGCGGCGAGCGAGGCACCCAGCGCCACGAGCAGATCGGTGGCGCTGGTGTCGCCGAGCACCTGGAGGACGGACAGCGCGGTGGACACCGGCAGGCCCAGCACGGTCAGCACCCCCAGCGCCCCGGCGATCTGCTGGCTCTCCTGGTTCTGCGCCAGCCGCGCGTAGTCGGCCGCCTCCGCGAGGATCTGCGCGAACCGCTCGGGCAGGTGGTAGGTCCGGTGGAAGGCCAGCAGCAGGTCGTTGGCCGGGCCGTACGCACTGAGGTGCTGGCGCCAGTGGGTGCTGCGGAACATCGCGATGCGGCGTTCCAGGGCGGCGACGCGGCGGGCCAGACCGGGACCGCCGAAGACCGCGGACAGGTCGTCGGTCAGCTCGTCGATGTGATCGCGCTGCGCGGCGCCCAGCAGGATGGCGTCGAGGTAGGTGCCGCGGGCGTTGCCGACGGCGTAGTCGTAGAAGTCGCCGGGCCCGCCGTCGGGGCGGTTCCCGAGGAAAGCGGCGCCTTGGCGCAGCACCCGCGCGCTCCAGTCCGCGGAGATCCGGTTCGTCCGGGCGCGCAGCTCGGGCAGTGACTCGGCTCCCTTGGGCAGGTCCGACGGCGACGCCCGCGAGGCCAGCGCGTGCAGCAACAGGTCGGCGTCCAGGGGGAGTTCCCCGGTCGCCGGGTCGCGCATCACCCGGGTGAGGGCGGCGGGCGGCGTCATGAACGCGACGGTGTACGGGCGGGCGAGCGCGAACGGCCCGGCGGGCACCTCGGTCTCGGCGACGCCCGCGAGCAGCGCCGCCGGATCGAACGGGCCGCGCAGCGGGTCCGCGTCGGCGCTCTGGCGCCGGTGGCTGATCGCCCGCAGCAGCGGCAGCAGCGGAGCGCCCGCCACGCTGAAGTGCAGGACCGCCAGGGCCCGGTCGGGGGAGCGGGTGCTCGCGGTGCGCAGCAACTCCATGGCGTCCAGGCGCATCGGGCCGTGGGACAGCCCCGGATCGGGGCGGGTGTGCCAGCGCCGGTCGTACAGCACCCGCCCGGCCGACGGCGTGAACAGCCGCCGGCGCGCCGCCTCTTCGGCCTCGGCGGCGTGGGCCGCGACCGGAAGCGGTCCGGCCGGCCACGGCGGGTCCTGGGGCAGCCGCACCGGCAGCAGCACGGCCACGGTCTGCCGGGTGCCGACCGCGTCCATGAACGCGCGCGTCAGCTCTTCCGTCTGGCCCCCCGGCTCCGTCACCCTCCTACCCTCACGCCTCCCTTCCCCCTCGCGCAAGCGGCCCGTCCGCAACGGAAGGGCAGCCCTTGCCCAACGCAGCCGCAAGGCGGGGCCGGGAGCGTCATCCTTGGAGGGGATCGGGCGGACGACAGCACGAATGGGGGCACGGATGCACGCACTTGACGCGTTGCGGGCCGCCGAGGACGGGTACCGGTACCTGGACGAGGGCGGCCACGTCTACCTGGACCACACCGGCGCGGGCCTTCCCGCCCGGGCCCAGCTGTGGGCGCACGCGGAGCGCATCGCGGGCGGCTGCTTCGGCAACCCGCACTCGGTCAGCCCCGCCTCGGAGGCGTCCGGCGAACTGGTGGAGCGGGCCCGCCGCAGGGTGCTGGCGCACTTCGGCGCGGACCCGCGGGAGTACGCGGTGGTGTTCACGGCGAACGCCACCGGGGCCTGCCGGCTGGTCGGGGAGGCGTACCCGTTCGCGCCGGGCGGCCGGCTGGTGCTGACCCTGGACAACCACAACTCGGTCAACGGGCTGCGGGAATACGCCAGGAGCCGCGGCGCGGACACGGTGTACGTGCCGCTCCGGGCGCCGGGGCTCGACCTCGACGCGGCCGCGATGGACGCGGTGCTGGCGGCGGCCCCCGAGGGCGGCGGCCTGCTGGCGTACCCCGCGCAGAGCAACTTCAGCGGGGTCCGGCACTCCCTGGACTGGATCACCCGGGCGAAGGCGGCCGGCTGGGACGTCCTGCTCGACGCCGCGGCCTACGTGCCGACCAACCCGCTCGACCTGGCCGCGGTGCACCCGGACTTCGTCGCGGTGAGCTGGTACAAGGTCTTCGGCTACCCCACCGGCGTCGGCTGCCTCGTCGCCCGGCGCGACGCGCTGGCCCGGCTGCGCCGCCCCTGGTTCTCCGGCGGCACCATCCACGTGGTGAGCGCGCAGGGCCTGTGGCACCACATGGCCGAGGGCGAGGCGGCGTTCGAGGACGGCACCGTCAACTACCTGAGCATCCCGGACATCGAGTTCGGCCTGGACTGGATCCGGGCGATCGGCACCGACGCGATCCACCGCCATGTCACCGCGCTCACCGCAGAGTTGCTCGACGGGCTTGCCGCGCTGCGGCACTCCGGCGGCGAGCCGCTGGCCCGCGTCTACGGGCCGTCCGACACCACCGGCCGCGGCGGCACCGTGGCGCTGAACCTGCTCGGCCCGGACGGGGCGGTCGTCGACGAGCGGATCGTCGCCCGCGACAGCGCCGCCCACCGGATCTCGCTGCGCACCGGCTGCTTCTGCAACCCCGGTACCGGGGAGGCCGCGTTCGCGATCGAGCGGCGCACCCTGGACGGCGCGGTGCGCACCGCCACCGGCACGATCGACGACTACCTCGGCCGGCTCGGCCTCCCCTCGGGCGGTGCGGTCCGGGTCTCGCTCGGACTGTCCTCCAGCCGCGCCGATGTCGCCGCGTTCCTGGACTTCGTGGCCGGCACCTACCGCGACCGCAGGCCCGACCCGGCCGGCCTCAGCCCTCGGCTGGTGTGCTGACCGCCACCACGGGCACCGGACCGGTCCGGGGCGCGGGGCGGTGCACCGTACGGCACTTGGAAGCCAGCACCGCCCACGCGCCCGACAGGAACAGCACGGTGAACCCGGCCAGCAGCAGCCAGTCCGCCCACACCGCCCGGCCGAACGAGTCGCCGTAGGAGGCCAGCAGCGGCGGGCCCAGCGGCGAGGCGCCGTGTGCCCACAGCCCGGGCAGCCCGATCCCGCCGCCCAGCCCCTCGAACGCCCACCGGTTGGTCATCGCCGCGCTCAACAGCCGCCCCGCCCAGGCCATCTGCGGCACCGGCACGAACGCGCCGGAGAACAGCACCTGCGGGAAGCACAGCAGCGGCAGCATCAGCGTCGCCTGCTGCGGCTCGGCCACCGCCGCCGAGGCCAGCAGCCCCAGCGCCAGCGCCGCGGCCGACGCCAGCAGCACCGTGGTGAACAGCGAGCCGTAGGTGCCCCAGCCGGCCGCGGGCAGCCGGTTCAGGCCGCGCAGGACCGCGAGCAGCAGGGCGTCCGCCCCGGCCAGCACCGGCATCAGCAGTGCCGCCTTCGACAGCAGGTAGGGGCCCAGCCGCAGCGCCGTCAGCCGTTCCCGGCGCACCACCGGCAACTCCGTGCTGACCTGCAGCAGTCCGTAGGTCAGCCCGAAGAAGAAGCCGCCGAAGGCGATCCAGAACAGGATCATCGCGGCCGAACCCGGGCTCGGCGCGGCCGGGTCGAAGGCGCCCGGCCGGAAGAGCAGCGCGAACATCGCCACGATCACCACCGGGGACCCCACCACGACGGCGGCGGTCAGCCGGCTGCGCAGCATCAGTTCGGTGCTGCGCCGGGTCAGCAGCCACCACTGGCCGGCCGCACCGAGCGGGCGGTCCGCGTCCCGGCCGGCCGGCTTCCCCGGGGTGCGGGTGAACCCGTCCGCAACGGCGTCGGGTTCGGGCAGCTCCGGCAGCTCGCGCGCGCCCCGGCGGGCCACGGCCGCGTACACCTCCTCGACCGTCGGCACCGCGAACACCCGGGTCAGCTCCCGCGGGCGGCCCAGGTAGGCGGGGCGGCCGTCCGGGGTCAGGAAGAGCACCCGGTCGCAGCGGGCGAGGTCGGCGGGCGCGTGCGTGGTCAGCACCACCGTGACCCCCTCACCCGCCAGGTCCCGCAGCGTGCGCATGAGTTCGGCCCCGGACGCCGGGTCCAGGCCGGTGGTCGGCTCGTCCAGGAACAGCACCCGCGGCCGGGTCAGCAGCTCCACGGCGATGCAGGCGCGGCGCCGCTCGCCCTCGCTCAGCGTCCGCACCCGCTGGTCGGCCCGCGCGGACAGCCCCACCGCGGCCATCGCGCCGTCGACCGCGGCGGCGCGCCGTTCCGGTCCGGCGCCGGCGGGCATCCGCAGCCGCGCCGCGTAGGACAGCGCGCGCACGAGCGGAAGGTCCTCGTGCATGACGTTGCCGTGCGGCAGGTAGCCCAGCGCGGGCCGCAGCCCCGCCGGGTCGGCCCCGTCGTGCAGCACCCGGCCCCGCGCGGGCAGCCGGATGCCGGCCAGGATCTCCAGCAGGGTGGTCTTGCCGGAGCCGCTGCCGCCGGCCAGTGCGAGCACCTCGCCGGGTGCGACCGCCAGGTGCACCCCGTCCAGCGTCTCCCGGCCGCCGCGCACCCGCTGGCCCACCCCGTAGGCCGCCACGTGCAGCCCGACGCCGCCCGCGCCGCCCGCGCCGTCCACGCCGTTCGTGCCGGTCAGGCCGCCCGCGCCCGCCGCCTCGCCCGGGTCCGCCATCTCGCCCACCTCGCCCTCCGTCCGGTCCCGGGGACCCGTCCCAACTCCTGCCCCCGGGGCGGACGTAGCGTACGCGAGAGGATCGGCGTCAACGCGGGAGAGGTGAACGGTGTCCTGCGTACGGATGAACACTGCGGGCCGGTGTCGATCCGCCGGTCCGCGAATGCGGGGATGCGGCGCCGCGGCAATACGCTGGTCCCGCGCGGCCGGAGCGGGCGGTGCCGGACCGGCCGGTGCCCCACGGCCGCCGGCACCCGCCGCGGAACGGCCCGCCGCCCCGCACCCCCGCCCGTATCCTCACCCCCTCACGCCGAATCGGAGCCCGCACGATGTCCGCAAGTCCTCTCGCCCTGCCACCGGTGCGGCTGCTGCCCGTGGACGTGCTCGCCCGGCAGGCCCTGGCCGCGCCGCTGCTCGACCGCGTGCTGCGGCTGACCCGGTGGACCGGGGAGCAGCGCCGTGTCGACGGCATGGGCGAGCTGCTGGAGGACGAACTCGCCGCCGCCGTCGAGGTGCTGGGCCTGAGCGGCGAGGAGGGGGCGGCCGAGGCGGCGCAGGCGTGGGGCGTCGCGGTGGACGCCGGGCTGCTGGTGCTGGAGATCGACGAGGAGGCCGAGGAGTCCACCCCGCCGGGCGAGGCGGCCGGGCGGGCGGTGCCCGGCGAGCTGTACGCGCGGATCGGCGGCGGTGACGCGGCGGACGGCACCGACGCCGACCCGTACGACGTCCTCGACCTGTGGCTCGTGGCGGTGGAGTGCGCGCTGGCCGAGGCCACCGCGCCCGACTACCACCACCTGTCCGGCGAGGCGGACGGCGACGGCGAGCCGATCACTCCGGAGGACGCGGACCGGGAGGCCGAGGAGGAGGCCGAACTCCTCGACGCGGCCCTGGTGAACCTCTACGCGCTCTCGGCGATCGAGCCGGTGGCCGAGCCCGGAGCGGGCGAGGCGGACGGCGGCGCCCGGGAGAGCGGTGACCACGAGGACCTCGCGGAGGACGGCCACGTCGTGCCGCTGCCCGTCCTCGCGGCCTCCCTGGTGGTGCCCGAGGAGATGGACCAGCCGAGCGAGGACGTCCTCGAAGAGGTCACCGAGGTGATGCTGCTGCTCGACGACCACTTCCGGCTGCTGGAGTCCACCGGCCTGCTCGCGTACGCGCCGATGGACGAGGCGCTGATCGAGGAGGCGGACGACGACGGCGTGGCCGTACTGGGCGGCGGTTCGGGCGAGCCCGACGACGACGAGATCGCCCGGTACGGCGCGGTCCGGCTCACCCCGCTCGGCGTGTACGGCGTACGCGAGCGGCTGGCCGACGCGGGGGCGCACGCGCCCGTGCTCGGTGACCTCGCGGAGGTCGCCGCGGACGACCTGCTCGGCGCGCTGGGCTCCTACCCGGACCACGCGGTGCGGTACGAGGCGGAGGCGTGGCTCGCCGGCCGCAAACCGTCCGAGGCGGCGGCGGAGTTGCTGGCCGCGGCCGGGGAGGACGGGGCGGAGGGGCCCACCCGCCGGCTGGTCTGCCAGCAGGTGCTCGCGCTGCTGGGCACCGAGGCCGAACCCGCGGTGCGTGACGTCCTGGACGACCTGCATCTCGGCGGGCTCGCCCGGGTCTGGCTCACCGAGCGGCAGCTGCCCGACGTCCCCGCGCCCAGCACCGACATGGTCTACTGGCTCACCATCGACACCATCGCCGCCCAACTGGCCGCCGACGGCGACTCGGACGAGCTCGCCTCGCTCATCACCGATCTCGTCGCCCGGCACGAGGCCTTCTTCGCGGACGCCTGGCGCGTCGACCACCCGGCCACCGCCGCGGTCCTCGAGGCGATCGGCCGCCTGCACCCCGATCGCCCCACCGCGAAGGCCTCGCGCAAGGCCGCCTTCAAGGCCCGCTCGCGCCCCCGTCGCTGACCGGGCGCCCCGAACCGCCCAGCCCGGCACGGGAGTCGGGCACGCCCGGCCAGGTGCCTGAACGTTCCGCCTCCTCCGGCGAGGGGGAGGCGGAACGTTACGGCTAGCAGCCGCTCAGGATCGAGCTGAGCGCGGACTTCTCGGCGCTGTCCACCGTCAGGCCGTAGTAGTGCTTGACCTGCACCCAGGCGCGGGCGTAGGTGCACTGGTAGGACGCGCGCGGCAGCCACTCGGCGGGGTCGTCGTCGCCCTTCGAGCGGTTGGAGGACGCGGAGACCGCGAGGAGCTGGGGGCGGGTCGTGTCGTTGGCGTACGCCTGCCGCTGGGCGGTGGTCCAGGCCCAGGCGCCGGAGTCCCATGCCTCGGAGAGGGGCACGAGGTGGTATCCGCACCCTGAAATGACTGCCGCTGACGTCGGTGACAGACGGCCGTGCGCCGTTGATCAGACACTCCCGCACCGCGCCAAGGGCGGACCGGCTTCCGCAATTCCCGCGGATCGTCCGACCGACTCCTCGACCTCGGCCGCGGTGCGAGCGCTGAGTGCACGCCTGACGCGGCAACAGCACGCTCACCACGAGGAGGTGGCAAGGCTCCGCACGGCCCTGGAAGTCCCGCAAGGCGAGAACCTCGCCCTGTGGCGGGCGCTCGCCCAGTTCGAGTGGCAGGCACTGGCCGGTGACGCCTGATACCGGATGGACGTCACCGGCCAGTTTCCTTCTAGCCGATGCCGGTGACGCTGAGAGCCGTGGTCCAGTTCGCCTTGATCGCGGTGCGGGCGGCGTTGAGGGTGATGGTGCCCTTGCACACCGCGTTCTTCAGTTTCGTCTCCACACCGTCCTTGGTGGTGGAGTTCTTTGTGCCGGAGTGCGGCTCGGGCCACAGGTTGTTCGGGTCCCGCGGTGATCCGCCGAGTTCGAGGGGGATCTGGTGGTCTTCCTCGTAGTCGGACATGTTCGTGTCGCTGTAGCCGTAGTCGATGATCCCCTGCGCCTTGAGCGCGTTGGTGTAGGAGGTGGGCGGGCGGACGGTCGCCGTCCAGCCGGACACGCAGATCGTGGAGCCGATCGTCGACTGGGTGACAGCAGAGTTGTACACACCGGGCGTACACGACGGGTCCGGCAGCGGCAGATAGGACTGGGAGCAGGTGCTGGCCTGTGCGGTGCCGGCGCTGACGCCGAGGATGAGGCCGCTGATCGCCAAGGCGAGAGCGGAGCCGGTTGCAGTCGCTATTCGTATTCGGGAAGGCACGGGAATCTCGATCTCCTTGGTTAGTCAGGCTCATGACAGGTGTGTTTCGCGGACGTTGGGCAGCGCTCCGTCGTCCGGGCTGTGCCGCCGATCGTTGGGCTCCGCGGCACACTCCGGGCTACAGACCGCGGGTCTCGGCGGGCAGATTCGTCGCCGTATCAGGAGCGGACGTCCGGCCGATCGGGGGCGCTGCCGCGTTTGTGAGCGGTATGTCGCTGACAATGTGAACTGCTGTTCCTGGCGCATGGTTCGACGCAGGTGCGGATACGAGGTGGTCGATGTCGAAGGTCGACGGGTTGGTGGTGGTCACCCCGTCGTACGGGCTGGTCCGGTTCCCGGACGTGGCCTTGCACGAGCTGTCGGTCACGACATTGGAACCGTCCCGCTTGATGACGTACTCGCGGGTGTCGCAGGTGCCGGAGATCGTGATCCAGGTCGGGAAGAGGTCGCGGTCGTAGGTGGAGGCCTGCGTCTCGGGGGTCGCGGTCATCTCCGAGAGGTACGTGCGCGCCGTGGACGCCGCGATGGGCGTCGGCAGCGCGGCCTGCGCGGTGCCGCTGCCGGTGAGGAGGATCGTGGCCGCGAGCAGTGCGGCGCCGGCTGCCGCGCAAATGCCGTGCAGGAGACGGTTTTTGGGCATGACCGAGCGCTCCCGTGACTAGAGGGGCGGAGGGTGCGGAGAGGTGCCCCACCAGCGTCCCGGGCTCTGGTCTATGCGGGTAGACAGTCAGCGGTAAATTTTAGGTGACCATGACATTTTGTTCGGTGACGGCATGGCAACGGCCCGGTCCCCGCAGGGGAACCGGGCCGCATGTTCGAATCGTGATGCGCCAAAGTGCCCCGCCGGGTACCGGTTTGGCGGGTGCGGGTTCGGCGGGTGCCGAGCGGGCGGGCGGCTACAGCGCGGCGGCCCCCGGCTCGACCATCGCCTTCGCGGTGCGCCCGTCCGCGAAGATCCCGAGCGCGGTCATCTCCCACTCGCCGGAATTCTGCTTGATCATCTTGGCCATCAACACCCCGCGCCGCGCCTCGCCGTTGGTGAGGTCGAACCGCACCATCTCCTCGCCGGTGGAACCGTCGAACAGCCGGCAGTACGCCTTCGCGACCTTGTTGAACTTCTGGCCGCTGTAGGAGTTGACGGTGAAGACCATGCCCGTGGCGTTCGGCGGGAGGGTGCCGAGGTCGATGGAGATGACCTCGTCGTCACCGGAGCCGGCACCCGTCAGGTTGTCCCCGGAGTGCTGGATCGCGCCGTTGAGGACGGTCAGCTTGCCGAAGTAGCAGGTGGCGAGGTGCTCGCGCTGCGGGCCGTAGACGATGACCGAGGCATCCAGGTCGATCGCCCGGCCGCCGAACGCCGGCTCCCAGCCCAGGCCCATCCGCACCAGCGACAGCACCGGACGGCCCGCCTTCACCAGCGAGACCGACTGGTTCTTCTGCAGGTTCACCCGGCCCTTGTCGAGGCTGATCCGGCCCGCGCCGGGCGCGGCCGCCGGCGGAGCCGCGGCGGGCGGCGGCGGGAACTGCGCGGCCGGCGCGCCGGCGGGCGGCGGCGGCAGGTGGGACGCGGGCGGGCCGGACGGCGGCGGCGAGGAGGGCGCGACCGGGGGAGCGGGCGGCGCGGCGGGGGCGGGCGGCGCCACCGGCTGCGCGGCCGGCGCCGCGGGCTCCTCGACGCTCACGCCGAAGTCGGTGGCGATACCCGCCAGGCCGTTGGAGTACCCCTGGCCGACCGCGCGCACCTTCCACGCGCCGGCCCGCCGGTAGACCTCCACGATCACCAGCGCCGTCTCCGGGCCGAGCCCGGTCGGCTCGAAGGTCGCGACCACCGAGCCGTCGTCGACCCCGCGGACCGTCGCGGTCGGGGTGGTGCCGGCGAAGACACCGCCGCCGTCGATGCTGGCGGTCACCACGATCTTCTCGATCTCGGCGGGGACCGCCGTGGTGTCCACCTCGATCGAGTCCGGCGCGGAGCGGCCACCCGAGTGGTGGGTCACCCCGGGCCCCTGCGGCTGGTTGTAGAAGACGAAGTCGTCGTCCGAGCGCACCTTGCCGTCAGCGGTCAGGAGCAGACCCGAGACGTCGAGCCGCACGGGTGCGGAGACGTCCACCGCCACTCGCGGAACGGAGAGCGGCACATTCGAGCCAGGCGTCATTGCGGTCATGCCTTAGGTAACGACAGATCCCTCTTTACGGTTCCATTAGCGACGGAGGCCGGCGGAGATCGGGGGAGGTCGCCGACGGTGCAGGTCGCGGGCCCGGCGCGGTGTCCGCGGCCGCCGCCCCGATCCGCCGGCCGCGGGCCCGCTCGTGCTCCGCCCACAGCCGCCCGTACCGGCCGCCGCGGGCCGGACCGGGTCGGTACGTGTCAGTACGGCCAGATCGGCGGGTCCGTGCAGAACGCGCCGCCGAGGTTCGCGTGCGCGGGATTGTCCGGGTCGAGTTCGCCCTGCTCGGCGACGAGCCGCGCGGCGAACACCTCGGAGTCGTCCTGCGGCGCGTACCCCAGTGCCCGCGCCGGCCCGAGGTCCCACCACAGGCGGGTGTTCGCGGAGCTGCCGTAGACCACGGTGTGGCCGGAGCTGCCCGCGCCGAGTGCCGCATGGAAGAGGCGGGCGCCGTCCGCGGGGCTCATCCAGACCGACAGCATCCGCACGTTGGCGGGTTCGGGGAAGCACGAGCCGATCCGGACCGAGACCGTGTCGATGCCGTGCAGGTCGGCGTAGAGCTGGGCGAGGTCCTCCCCGAAGCACTTGGACAGGCCGTAGTAGGTGTCGGGTCGGCGCGGGGTGTCGACCGGGATGAGCGGGTCGTCGCCCTGCGGGCGGGGGGTGAAGCCGACCGCGTGGTTGCTGGAGGCGAAGACGACCCGGGGCGCCGGGCCGCCGGTACGGACCCCCTCCTCGCGCACCGCCTCGTACAGGTTGTAGGTGCCCTGGATGTTCGCCGCGAGGATCTTGTCGAAGGTGGACTCCAGGGAGATGCCCGCCAGGTGCAGGACGGCGTCGACGCCGTGCACCGCCTCGCGCAACGCGTCGCGGTCGGCGAGGTCGGCGGTGATCACCGCGGCGGCGGCCGGCTCGCCCGCCGGCTGTTCGATCGGCTGCAGGTCGAGGAGCCGCAGGTCGTAGCCGTAGGACGGCAGCAGGCCGCGCATCAGCGTGCCCAGGCCGCCGGCGGCACCGGTGAGCAGAACGGTACGAGGAGCGGGCATGGTGGTCCTCCTGGTTCGACGACGGAGCCCCGAAGTCCGACCCGTCGGCGGGACGGGCGTGACGGACGTGACGAGGCGAGTGTATCCATGAATGGCATTCAGATATATAGACAGATGGTGGTGGTAAACACGTCATTACCGGGCGGCTCGGCCGCTTGACCCGTACCGGGCACCTCGCTTAGCGTGGCAGCGTTCACGAATATAGACATGAATCATAAGAGCGCACATCGCGCCAACCGGCTCCGAGGGGGACCCCCGATGACCTCGCCCGCACTCGCCGAGCGACTTGACGGTCTGCTGTTCTTTCCCGTGACGGCTTTCGACGCGGACGGCTCGGTCGACCTCGGCGCCTTCCGCGCCCATGTGCGGCAGGGCGTGGAGGCGGGGGCGGCGGCCGCCTTCGTGTGCTGCGGCACGGGCGAGTTCCACGCGCTGAGCCCCGAGGAGTTCGGCGCCTGCGTGGCCGCGGCCGTCGAGGAGACGGCCGGCCGGGTGCCGGTGGTGGCCGGTGCGGGGTACGGCACCGCGCTCGCGCTGCAGTACGCCGCGATCGCGGAGCGGTCCGGTGCCGACGGCCTGCTCGCCATGCCCCCCTACCTGGTGGTGGCCGATCAGGACGGTCTGCTGCGGCACTACACCGCGCTCGCCGAGGGTACCGGCCTGGACGTCATCGTGTACCAGCGTGACAACGCTGTCTTCACCCCCGAGACCGTGGTCGCGCTGGCCCGGGTGCCCAACATCATCGGGCTCAAGGACGGCGTCGGCGACCTCGACCTCATGCAGCGGATCATCAGCACGGTCCGCACCGAACTGCCCGGCCAGGACTTCCTCTACTTCAACGGCCTGCCGACCGCCGAACTGACCGGCCTGGCCTACCGCGGCATCGGCGTGTCCCTCTACTCCTCGGCGGTGTACGCGTTCTCGCCGGAGATCGCGCTCGCCTTCCACCGCGCGCTGACCGCCGGGGACGACGCCACCGTCAACAAGCTGCTCGACGGCTTCTACCGGCCGCTGGTCAACCTCCGCAACCAGGGCCGCGGTTACGCGGTCTCGCTGGTCAAGGCCGGGGTGCGGCTGCGCGGCCTCGACGTCGGCGAGGTGCGCCCGCCGCTGTCCGAGCCCGCCCCCGCGCACGTCAAGGAGCTGGCCGAACTCATCGAGCGCGGCCTGGCCCTGGTCGGCGACCACTGACATGGCCGCTGCCGACCTCCCCGCCGCCGGCCTGCCCGCCGAGGCGGCCACCGCCATGAAGACCTCCGCCTTCCTCTACCCGTGGGACGTCGTCGGCGACCCGGCCGCCGCCGAGCGCGTCGCGTCGCTCGGCGTCCGGCAGGTCACCCTCGCCGCCGCCTATCACTCCACCCGCGCCCTGACGCCGCGCCATCCCCGGCACCGCGTGGTCACCGCCGAGCACGCCGCCGTGCTCTACCCGCCCGACGCGGCACGCTGGCGCGCGCACGCCTTGCGCCCGTACCCTGCCGGCGCCTGGGCGGACGGCGAGCAGGACGCCTACGGTACGGCCGCGGCCGCGCTGGCGGCCGCCGGCCTGGAGGTGCACAGCTGGGTGGTGCTCGCCCACAACTCCCGGATGGGCGCGGAGCATCCGGGGACCAGCGTGGTCAACGCCTACGGGGACCGCTACCCGTGGGCGCCGTGCATCGCCCAACCCGCCGTCCGCGCCCACCTGGTGGAGCTGGCCGCCGAGGCCGCGCCCCGCCCCGGCGCCGCCGGCACCGAGCTGGAGTCCCTGGGCTGGTACGGCCTGGCCCACCTGCACGGCCACGACAAGATCGGCGGTGTGCCGCTCGGCGACGCGGCGCAGTACCTGATGTCGCTGTGCTTCTGCCCGCACTGCCGCGAGGGCTACGCCGGGCTCGGCGCCGACCCGGACGCGCTCGCCGCCGCGGTCCGCGCCGCGCTGGCGCCGGTCTGGTCCGGGGAGAGCGGCGCCGGGGCGGCCGCGGGCGCCGAGGGCATCGAGCGGCTGCTCGGTGCCGAGTTCACCGCCCTGACCCTGAACTGGCGTACGCGCATGGCCGGTTCGCTCCAGGCGGACGCGATCGCGGCGGTCCGTGCGGCGGCCGGGCCGGGCTTCCAGGTGCTGATGCACGCCGACCCGGTGCCGTACCGCTGCGGAGCCAACGCCGGGGTCGACCCCGCCCATGTCCTCGGCCACGCCGACGGCCTGGTGCTGCCCTGCACCGGCGGAGCGGCCGCGCGCGAGGCGGTCCTGGGGCCGCTCGCCGCGCACCGCCGCGAGGGCAGCGTCATCGCGGCGAACCTCACGGTGGTGACCGGCATGGGCGGCAGTCCCGGCACGCTCGCCGCCGACGCGGCCCATGCCGCGGCACTGGGCGCGACCGAACTCCGGCTCTATCATGCGGGTCTGGCGAGCGACGCGGACCTCGCGGCGGTACGGGCGGCCCTGCGGCCGGCCGCGTAGCCGCGCACCCGGCGCCACCGGGGCGCGTCCTCCGGGCGCGCCTCCGAGGGCCTTCCCGGGGGCGTTCCCGGGGCGCGGCGATCATGGGGGTACCGCCGCGCCCCGGAAGCCCCGACCGCCCTGAGGCGGGAGGTTCCGTGCGTACCCAAGTCGCCACCGAGGCGCGAGGGGTTGCCGTGGCGGCCCAGATATTTCCGGCCGATGTCGGGACGGCGACATCGCGGCACCCCGACCGGCCCGTGAAGGGCACCCGCCGTTCAGAAACCGCCGGTGGAGGACGCCGGGCCGCTGGAGCCGTCGGCGCTGACGGAGTAGCGGTCGGCCGCGCTGGACCGGTCGCCCTCCGCGTGGTTGAACTGACCGGCGAACGTGTACGTGCCGGGCGGCAGGGTGTGCCCGGCGTCGAGCGTCCAGCGGTAGACCAGGTCGGTGCCGTCCACCGAGACCGCGGTGCTGACCCCGGACGCCGAGGTGTAGGAGCTGTTCTGGCTGACCGAGCCCGCCGAGCCGGAGACCCGCACCTCCACGGTGAGCGAGGTCAGCGCGACGGTGCTGGTGAGGTCGACGTCGTCCTCGGTCCAGTACGGGTTGCTGTTCGGGTCGACGCTGCCCACGGACGTCACCCCGCTGCTGCCGGCGGGGGACGGCGGCCGCGTGGTGCCGCCGGAGGGCGGGGGAGCGGCCGGCGTGCCACCGGCCGAGGGGGTCGCGGCGGAGCCCGCGGGGTGCCCGGCGGTGGCCCGGGCCCCCGGCGCGGAGTGGCCGGATCGCGTGGTGCCCTCCCGCTCGGCCGGGTGCGAGCGGGTCGCGGTGCCCGAAGTGGCCGCGCCCTGGGGGCCCGGCTGCGCGGAGGTCGCGTCGCGGGGGCTCACCACGTTCTGCCCCGGAGCGGCGTCGCCGCCGACCGCGCCCACCGCGAGACCGCCGATGCCGATCGCGCCCGCCACCGCTGCCGCGACCGCGGTCACCCGCATCCAGGGAGCGGGCGGGCGCTCCCGCGTCGCCGCTCCCGAGCCCGTCGGCCCGCCGCTCTCGGCGATCGCGCGCTCCACCCGGGCCAGCATCCGCTCGCGGTCCGGCCGGTACGCGTCCGCTGCCTCGCGCAGTTGCTGCGGCAGTTGCGGCAGTTGGCCCATCACATTCCCCGTCCCGTGCGCGTACGCGGGCGCGTGGTGGAATCCGTCGACTCCAGTATCCGCGCCGCGCCGCTTCGTTCCGCGTCGGCCTCCGCCGCGGGAGCGCTCCCGCTTGCCGCCGCACTTTCCCCGCTCCGCGCGTGCCGTTTCCCGGCGCCGCCCGCGTCCTGCCCGCCGAGAGCCTGCAACCCGCCCGCAGCGGGCGGGGTTTGCTCGGCGAGCAGGGTGGTGCCCGCGGCGCCGTCCTCGGCCGGGCCCAACGTGCCGCCCGCCGACGGCGGTTGCTCGGCGAGCATGCTGCCGAGTGCCGCGGTGGCCGGTCCCAGGGCGGGTTCCGGGTCGTGCCCGGCGCGCGCGGCGGTGAGCGGGTCGCCGACCGCGGACGCCACGGCGGGGACCGCCGCCGACCCCGGTGGCGCCCCCGGCGTGGGGACCGAACTGGTAGCGCCTGCAATTGAGTTCAGCGCCGGGCCGGACCGGGCGACCGCCGTCACCGGAGGGGCCGGGACGGCGGAGGCACCGGTGGACGCCGCGGCCGGGTGGGCCAGCAGCCGCTCCAGTTCCGCCACCCCGCGGGAGGTCTGGCTCTTCACGGTGCCCACCGAGATGCCCAGCGCCTCGGCCGTGTCCTTCTCCGACAGGTCGAACGCGTGGCGCAGCACCACGCACGCCCGCTTGCGGAAGGGCAGCCGCTGGAGTGCCTCCCGCAGGTCCAGCACCGCCGGCACATCCGGCTGCTCCACCGCGCGTTCGGTCCGCTGCGACCAGAACAGCGCGATCCGGCGGCGCTCGCGGACGGCGCTGCGGATGCGGGAGCGGGCCAGGTTCGCGACCACCCCACGCGCGTACGCGGCCGGGTGATCGGCCACCCGTACCCGATCCCAGTGCCGCCACAGCGCCACCAGCGCGTCCGCCGCGAGGTCGTCGGCCGCGTCCGCCTCGCCGGTCAGCAGATGGGCGAGGCGGGCGAGTTCGGCGTAGTGCTGCTCGAAGAACTCGTGGAAGGCCGCCGCTTCGTCGTCAGCGGTGGACCCGGCACCGTTCCCGACGGACATGCCCACGGTCACCTCTTCCTGCCCGGACCTCCCCGCCACGGCGCGGCGTGAGCGTAGCAGCGCGGTCGGACCGTGGGCAGAGGTCAGGAACCGGCAATTCCCGGGTGCGCGGAGCGCTCCACGCGGGTGATGATCTCCAGGTCGAACTCGCCCTGCGCGGTCTCCGGACGGGAGCGCAGGTACGCGCGGATGTCCGCGATCAACCCCTCCCGCTCGGCCGGATCGAGGGTCAGCGTGTGCGAGTGGGTGGCGATCGTGTCGATCAGCGAGTCGGCGGTGCGCCGCTGCCGGTGCGGGAAGAACGCGTGCTCGACCGGGGTGAGTTCGGGGTGCGGCTGGATGCCCCGCCCCGGGCTCCAGTCGATGAACGAGTTGCGGCTCTGCGCCACCTTGCCGAGGCCGGCGATCCACTCCAGCCGGTCGTCGTCGGTGTTCCACAGCGCGCCGAGCACGCCGCCGGGTCGCAGCACCCGCACGATCTCGGGCAGCGCCCGGCTCTGGTCGAACCAGTGCAGCGCCTGCCCGACGACCACCGCGTCGACAGACGCGTCCGGCAACGGGATCTCCTCCGCCCCTGCCTGATGGGTCGTCACCGACGGTATGTGCGACCGCAGTTCGGCGAGCATCAGCGGGTCCGGCTCCACCGAGGTCACCCGGTGTCCCATCCCGGCCACCACCGCGCTCAGCTTGCCGGTGCCCGCTCCCAGGTCCAGCACGTCCAGGGTGCCGTCGGGCGCGCCGAGCCCGGCGTCCCGCGCGGGCTCCAGCGCCCAGCGCACCGCGTTGACCGGGTAGTCGGGCCGGTGCTCGGCGTACGCCGCCGCCGCGGGTCCGAAGGACGACGCGCGCGCCTTGATCAGCTGGGGGTCGTAGGGGCCGTCACGGTGGGTACGGGCGCTGCCCGTGGTCTCGGTAGCCATGCTCCGAATCTACGGTGCGCGCCTGCCGTCCGGGGGAGCGTTCGCCCCCGGGTCGGGTGGATCACAGCCGGCGGGTGGCCAGCAGCAGGCGGTCCCGGGCGTCGAAGAGCGTGTCCTTGATCATCTGCTCGTGCCCCGGAGTGAGCCGGGCCACCGGTACCGAGCAGCTGACCGCGTCGCGGGCCGGGGTCCGGTAGGGGATCGCGATGCCGAAGCAGCGCAGCCCGAGGGTGTTCTCCTCGCGGTCCACGGCGTAGCCCTGCTCGCGGATGAGGGCGAGCTCCTCGATCAGCTTCTCGCGGTCGGTGTGGGTGTGCTCGGTGAGCGGCTCCAGCGTCTCCGGGAGGAGCTTGCGGACCTGCTCGTCCGTGTATGTGGCCAGCAGCGCCTTGCCGAGGGAGGTGGAGTGCGCCGGCAGCCGGCGGCCGACCCGGGTGAAGGGGCGCAGGTAGTGCTGCGACTGGCGGGTGGCGAGGTAGACCACGTTGGTGCCGTCCAGCCGGGCCATGTGGATGGTCTCGCTGGTCTCGTCGGACAGCCGGTCGAGGGTGGGCCGGGCGGCGGCCACCACCTCGTCGCCGTCGATGTACGAGGTGCCGACCAGCAGCGCGCGCACCCCGATGCCGTACCGCGTGCCGGTCGCGTCGGTCTCGATCCAGCCCAGCTCGACCAGGGTGCGCAGCAGCATGTAGAGGCTCGACTTGGGGTAGCCGACCGACTCCTGGACGGCGGCCAGGCTGTGCATGCCGGGGCGGCCCGCGAAGAACTCCAGCAGTTCCACCGTGCGGACCGCGGACTTGACCTGGGAACCGGCTCCCTCGGCAGCAGCCATCGCGTCTGACCCCTCTTGTTCGGCCCGGCCGCATGGACGTAGGCTCCGGACGTAGATTCACATGTGAAGACGTTGTTCAGTATAGAGAACGAGCGATGACGGCGGCGTGCAGTTGACCGAGAATGTGGAGGTTATTCCGGTGGGAGTACCAGTCTGGAGCGTCGACCCCCGAACCGGGAAGCAGCGCGAGCAGGTCGCCGTCGAGGCCACGGCGGAGGAGGTCGATGCCGCCGTCCGCGCCGCCGCCACCGCGCTCCCCGCCCTCGCCGACCGTAGCGTACGGGCCCGGTTGCTCCGCACGGCCGCCGGGCTGCTGGAGCGGGACGCCGAGGCGGTGGTGGCGTCCGCCGACGCCGAGACCGCGCTGGGCGTCCCCCGGCTCACCGGCGAACTGGCGCGCACCGCCTTCCAGTTGCGCACCTTCGCCGACGTGGTGGACGAGGGCGCGTTCCTGGACGTGATCATCGACCACCCCGACCCCGACGCGAAGCCCATCCCGCGACCCGACCTGCGCCGCTACAAGATCCCGCTCGGCGTCGTCGCGGTCTACGCGGCCAGCAACTTCCCGCTCGCCTTCTCCGTGCCGGGCGGCGACACCGCCAGCGTGCTCGCGGCCGGCTGCCCGGTCGTCGTCAAGGCCCATCCGGATCACCCGGCCACCTCCGTGCTGACCGCGGGCCTGCTGCGCGAGGCGGCGGTCGCGGTCGGCCTGCCCGCGGACACCGTCACGCTGCTGCACGGCTTCCAGGCCGGCATCGAGCTGATCTCGCACCCGCTGGTGGCCGCGGCCGGCTTCACCGGCTCGATCCCCGGCGGGCGGGCGCTCTTCGACGCGGCCGCGGCCCGGCCCCGGCCGATCCCGTTCCACGGCGAGCTGGGCAGCCTCAACCCGGTCGTCGTCACGCCGGCCGCCGCCGCCGAGCGGGCCGAGCAGATCGGCACCGGCCTGGCCGGGTCCTTCACCCTCGGCAACGGCCAGTTCTGCACCAAGCCCGGCCTCGTCCTGGCCCCCGCCGGCGACGCCGGCGACCGCCTGGTCGGCGCGCTCACCGGCGCCGCCCGGGACGCCTCGGCCGGTGTCCTGCTCGACGGCCGCATGCGGGAGAACTTCCTGCGGGGCGCCGCCGCGCGTGCCGCGCTGCCCGCCGTCACCGTCCCGGTCGCCGCCGGTGACGGGGACGACCCGCTCGCCGTCCGCCCCGGTTACGTGGTGGTCGACGCCTCCGAACTGGCCGCGCCCGGCGCGTACGACCTCCTCCTGGAGGAGTGCTTCGGGCCGCTCACCGTCGTGGTCCGCTACGGCGACCCGGAGCAGCTCGGCGCCGTCCTCGACCGGCTGCCGGGCAACCTCACGGCGACCGCGCACCTCGGCGCGGAGGAGGCGGCCACGCCCGACGGGTCCGCCGCCGCGCTCCTCACCCGGCTCGGCGCGCTCGCCGGGCGGGTCCTGGTCAACGGCTGGCCCACCGGCGTCGCCGTCACCGCCGCGCAGCACCACGGCGGGCCGTACCCGGCCACCACCTCCACGTCGACGTCGGTGGGGGCCACCGCGATCGAGCGCTGGCTGCGGCCGGTCGCCTACCAGGACACCCCGCAGGCCCTCCTCCCGGCCGAGCTGCGCGACGGCAACCCCGCGGGGGTGCCCCAGCGGGTTCAGGGTCACCCGTGAGGCGGGCACCCCGGGGTGCCTCGTCCTGCTGACACGGGGACCTCGCGGTCCGGCGGTGGTTGTTCGCGCGGTTCTCCCCCAGCCTGGCGGCTGGGAGGCGCCCCCACACGCCCCCTTGGTGGTGACCCTCCTTTCGCGGAGGAGCCCCACCGCCCCCAGGGGCGCGGGGAACTGCGCGACAAGCCCACCACCGACAGGTGGTCCCTCAACCGGCAGGACGCGGCAGCCCGGGGGACCTCAGCGCGGAAGGCCCGCACCTGCCCAGGGGCGCGGGGAACTGCGCGACAAGCCACAGTCGACCGTAAGGTCCCTCAACCGGCAGGACGGGGCAGCCCGGGGGACCTCAGCGCGGAAGGCCCGCACATACCCAGGGGCGCGGGGAACTGCGCGACAAGCCACAGTCGACCGCAAGGTCCCTCAACCGGCAGGACGCGGCAGCCCGGGGGGACGGGTCACCGCGGAGTCGTCTTCTCCAGGGTCCCGAGGAGGACGGGCACGTGACTGTGGGCGGGCTCTTTGACCGCCGTAAGAAGGGTCACCCTCTTCTTCGCGGCGAGCCCCGCCAATCGCGCGAGCTCGTCGCGGAGTTCGGGTGAGGCCAGCTCCGCGTGATAGCGGCGGGTGAACTCGTCGTAGCGCTCGGGGTTGGCGTGCAGCCACTTCCGCAACTCGCCGGAAGGGGTGACCTCTTTGGGCCACTCGTCGACGGCTGCGGCCTCCTTGGACACGCCGCGCGGCCAGAGCCGGTCGACCAGGACGCGTACCCCGTCCCCGGCCTCGGGCGGATCGTAGACCCGGCGTACCCGGAACCCGCTGGTGGACGCCATGATGAACCTCCTCTGAGCCGCGTTGCTCATTCGCCGCCCCCTCCCAGCTTGCGGCCTTCCGGCCCGGGCTGCGCGGTCTGCCGGACGCGCAGCCCCGCCGCGGTGGCCGCCGCCGTCGCGGCGAGCAGCACCGCCGAGACCACCAGCCCCTCCCGCATCCCGCTCAGGAAGCGCGTGCGGTCGCCGACCAGCGACCCGAAGACCGCCACCGCCAGCCCGCCCGCGACCTGCCGGCCGGCGTTGAGGACACCGGCCGCCATCCCGGCCCGCTCCGCGGGCACCGCCCCCATCGCGGCGGCCGTCAGCGCGGGCACCGCGAGCGCCGCGCCGAGCCCGAGCGGGGCCATCGCCAGCGCGAGCACCGGCGGGGGCGTGCCCGTGCCGACCGGAAGCAGCACGAGCAGCCCGGCCGCGGCCACGACCTGGCCGACGATCATCGGCACCCGGGGCCCGTAACGGTTGGTGGCCTTGCCCGACACCACGTTCACCGTCGAGATCAGCACGGTCATCGGCAGGAACATCAGCCCGGCGGTCATCGCGGACTGGCCGCGGACCTCCTGGAAGAACAGGCTCAGGACGAAGATCACCCCGTAGAAGGCGAAGCTGAGCGCCGCGCCGGTGGCGAGGGACACCGACACCGTCGCGTTCCGGAACAGCCCGAGCGGCACCACCGGGTGCGGATGCCGGGACTCCACCGCGAGGAAGACGGCCAGCGCGACCGCGGCGACCGCGGCGGCGGTCGCGCCCACCCGGCCGCCCTCGATCACCGCGTAGGTCGTCGCGGCCAGCGCCACCACCGCGGCCGCCTGGCCGGGCAGGTCCAGCGGGGCCGGCCGGCGGGGCGAGCGGGCCACCCGGGAGGCGAGCAGCAGCGCGGCCACACCCACCGGCAGGTTGACGAAGAAGATGGCCCGCCAGCTCCACGCCGTGGTCAGCGCGCCGCCCAGCACCGGGCCCAGCGCCACCGCCGTCGAGCCGCCCGCCGCCCACACGGAGATGGCCCGCGCCCGCTTCCTCGCGTCGGGGAACGCCTGCCGTACCAGCGCCAGTGAGGAGGGCAGCACCACCGCCGCGGCCGTGCCCTGGACGACCCGCGCGGCCACCAGCGCGACCAGGTCCGGCGCCAGGCCGCAGGCGACCGACGCGGCGGTGAAGACCGCGGTGCCCGCGGCGAACGCCCGGCTCGCCCCGACCCGGTCGGCCAGCGCGCCGGTGGACAGCATCAAGGCGGCGAACGCGAGCGTGTAGCCGTCCACCACCCACTGCAACCCGGCCAGCCCGCCGTGCAGTTCGCGACCCATCGCGGGCAGGGCGACGTTCACCACGGACGCGTCGAGGGTGACGAGGAAGAAGCCGATCAGGGCGGCGGTCAGGGTCGGGCCGGGGGAGACGCCGCTCTCGCCCGGTGCCGGCGGCAGCGCCCTCCGGCTCCTCAACTTCCGTGGGAGCGGCGGCAGTGGCGAGTCGTCTGTGAGGGGTTCCGGTGACATGCCGCCAGCCTGAGGCCGGCCGCCCGCGTACAGTAGTGGCCAGAATGCCACGCTCCCGGAGGTTCTGGCCATGCAGCCTGCCGTGCCCGCCGCGCCCACCGTGTCCGCGCAGCCGGCGACACCCGCGATGCCCCCGATCCCCGCCGTATCCGCCGCGTCCGTCGGGCCGTTCACCTGCCCGCGCCCGCACCGCGTGGCCGTGATCGCCTCCCGTCCCGTCTCGCTGTTCAACCTCGCGGTGCCCGAACTGCTGCTGCTCAAGGTCGAGGTGGACGGCAGGCCCGGATACGAGGTGGAGTTGTGCACCCCCGACCCCGGACCGGTCACGACCAGCGGCAGCGCGGACGTCGTGATCCGCAGCGGACTCGACGCGGTCGACCGGGCCGACACCGTGATCGTGGCCGGGACCGGCGCCGCCGAGGACCCCGACCCGCGGGTGCTGGAGGCGCTGCGGTCCGCCGCGCGGGCCGGGAAGAGGGTCGCGTCCGTGTGCACCGGGGCGTTCCTGCTCGCCGCGGCCGGGCTGCTCGACGGCCGCCACGCGACCACGTACTGGGCGTACACCGGGCAGTTCGCGGAGAAGTACCCCGACGTGCTGGTCCAGCCCGACGTGCTCTACGTGCAGGACGGCCGCATCCTCACCTCCTCCGGCTACGCGGCCGGCATCGACCTGTGCCTGCACCTGGTGCGGACCGACTACGGCGCCGCGGTCGCCAACGCCGTCGCCCGCCTCGCCCTGGTCGCGCCCGTACGCCCCGGCGGCCAGGCGCAGTTCACCGACACCCCGCTGCCCGCCGAGACCGGTACCTCCCTCGCCGAGACCCGCGCGTGGGCGATGACCCGGCTCGACCAGCCGCTCACCCTCACCGACCTCGCCCGCCACGCGTCGGTCAGCGTGCGCACCCTCAGCCGCCGTTTCCACGCCGAGACCGGGCTCACCCCGCTGCAGTGGCTCCTGCACCAGCGGCTGGAGCGGGCCCGCGAACTCCTGGAGACCACCACACTCCCCGTCGACCAGGTCGCCCGCGCCAGCGGCCTCGGCACCGCCGACTCCCTCCGCCAGCACCTGCTCCGCCGGGTCGGCCTTACCCCCTCCGACTACCGCGCCACCTTCACCCGCCTCCCCGCGGCCTGAACCCGCGCGCCGCCGTACGTACGGCCCCGAGCGCAAGGCGGTAAGCGGGGCCCGGAAGCGGGAGGAACAGGCGGGAACCGGAACGGCGTCCGGACGCGTCACCGTTCCGGTGGCGCCCCGACCCCCGGCCCCCGGGGACGGGCGTGTGCGGGTGTGGGGAGAGAGAGCCCGTGGGACGCTGATGTGGTCTTCACCGGTTCTCCGCATATGCTCTCGGAAGGGCTGTAGACATGCGACGGAACGCCGCCGCCCGGCACGGGGCGTCCGATACGGCCGAGAGCAGGTCGCACGGAACCACCTTGGGGGGAGACCGCATGTCCCGCGCCCGTCACGACGCCACGCGCCGCGCACGCGGCCGGACCTTTCGCCGCTCGGTCCTCGCTCCCGCCGCAGGCGTGGTCGCCGCGGCGACCGTCGCCGGCCTGCTGGTCTCCCACGCGCGCGGTGGGGCGCACCAGGACGGCAACGACGCGTCCCGGCAGACCCAGGTGGCGGCCACCGCGAGTGACGGTCAGGGCGGGACGGCCGGCGCCCGCAGCCGGGTCGGCGCCTGGGGGAGCGCGCTGAGCACGGGCGGCCCGTCGTTCCGCCGCCAGACGATACGGATGGTGGTGCACACCAGCGTCGGCGGCTCGGGTATACGGATCCGGGTCTCCGACCTGCGCGGCGAACGCGCCCTCGCGGTGGGCGAGGCGGACGTCGCCGAGCAGTACGACGGCGGCCGCGCGGTCGCCGGCACGCACCACCGGGTGACGTTCTCCGGCTCCCGCTCCACCATGGTCGCCGCGGGCACCGAGCGGTACAGCGACGTGATCCCGATGCGGGTCGCCGCCGACCAGAACCTGCTGGTCAGCCTCTATCTCCCCGGTCCGACCGGTTCGTCCGCCTTCCACCGCGAGGCGTACGACACCACGTACGTCTCCTCGGACGGTGTCGACCACGTCGCCGACGACTCCGCCGCCGGGTACACCGGCACCACCACGTCCTGGTACTACCTGTCCGGTCTCGACGTCTCCTCGCCGACCGCCCACGGCACAGTGGTGGCCTTCGGCGACTCGATCACCGACGGCTACCACTCGACCGCGGGCGCGAACCGGCGCTGGCCCGACCAGCTCGCCCGGCGGCTGGCCTCCGCGCCCGGCGGCCAGCGACTCGGCGTGGTCGACGCCGGGATCGCCGGGAACCGGCTGCTCAGCGCCGCCCCGGAGGTCTACCGCGGGCCGAGCGGGGTGAGCCGGTTCACGCACGACGCGCTCGACGTGTCCGGGGTCAAGGACGTCGTGGTGCTCGAAGGCGTCAACGACCTGAGCAACGACGTGAACGCGGCGGGCGGTCCGCTGACCGCGCAGAACCTGATCGACGGCTACCGCGCCCTCATCGCCCGCGCGCACGCGGCAGGGGTGCGGGTCATCGGCGGAACGATTCTTCCGTACAGCCGGCTCAGCCCGGCGATGAACGCGATCCGCACCGAGGTCAACCAGTGGATCAGGAGCAGCGGCGCGTTCGACGCGGTGGCCGACTTCGACCGGGCCGTACGGGACCCCTCGAACCCGTCCGCGCTCGCTCCCGCCTACGACTCCGGGGATCATCTCCACCCCAACGACGCGGGGATGCTGGCGCTGGCCAACGCGATCAACCTCAACGCCCTCGTCTCCTAACGTCCCCGCCCCTTCGGGGCCCGCCCGTCCTGCCCCGCACCCGCGTCCCCGGACCACCCGCCGGTGGCGGCTTGCGCGCGCAGTTCCTCCCCCAGCTTGGCGGCTGGGTGGGGCCCCCAGCGCCCCCTGGATGTGTGCGGCTCTTTCCGCGAAAGGAGCGCAGCCACCAAGGGGCGCGGGGAACTGCGCGCTCAGCCGGGGCGTTGGCGCGCCGGGCCCGCGGGCCGAGCCTCAGCGGCGGGGAGTCGGCGGCCCACCCCGCGGGGTCGGGCCCCGAAGGCAGCGCTGGGGGCACTCCCCCTGGCTTCGCCGGGGGCACCCCCACCCAGCCGCCTGGGGAGGAACTGCGCGCTCAGCCGGGGCGTTGGCGCGCCGGGCCCGCGGGCCGAGCCCCCGGCGGCGGTGATCAGGGGGCCGCCGGCCCCGACCCCCTCCCGCCCGGCGCAGCCGCATGCGTACAGTGCGGATATGGGAGCCGGAGTCGACGAAGTACTGCACGTCAGGGGCCGGGTGCTGGCCGGACCGGACGACGCGGAGGTCAGGGGCGAACTGTGGGTGGTGGGCGGGCGGATCACCTACACGAAGCCCTCCGCCGAGGTCACCGCGACCGCCGAGGGCTGGGTCCTGCCGGGTCTGGTGGACGCCCACTGCCACGTCGGCCTCGACGCGCACGGCGCCGTGGACGACGCCACCTCGGAAAAGCAGGCGCTGACCGACCGCGACGCCGGCGCCCTGCTGCTGCGCGACGCCGGCTCGCCCAGCGACACCCGGTGGGTCGACGACCGCGACGACCTGCCGAAGATCATCAGGGCGGGCCGGCACATCGCCCGCACCCGACGCTACATCCGCAACTACGCCCACGAGATCGAGCCGGGCGACCTCACCGCGTACGTCCGCCGGGAGGCCCGCCGGGGCGACGGCTGGGTGAAGCTGGTGGGCGACTGGATCGACCGCGAGATCGGCGACCTCGCCCCGTGCTGGCCGAAGGACGCGGTGCGCGAGGCCATCGCGGCCGCCCACGAGGAGGGTGCCCGCGTCACCGCGCACTGCTTCGCGGAGGACTCCCTCGCCGACCTGGTGACCGCGGGGATCGACTGCATCGAGCACGCCACCGGGCTCACCGACGACACCATCCCGCTCTTCGCCGAGCGGGGCGTCGCGATCGTGCCGACCCTGGTCAACATCGCGACCTTCCCCCGGCTCGCGTTCGGCGGCTCCGTCCGCTACCCCCGCTGGTCCGCCCACCTGGAGCGGCTGCACGCCCGCCGCTACCGGACCGTGCGGGACGCCTACGACGCCGGCATCCCCGTCTACGCGGGCACCGACGCGGGCGGCGGCATCTCCCACGGCCTGGTCGCGGAGGAGGTGTCCGAACTGGTCCGCGCCGGGCTGCCGAACACCGCCGCGCTGTCCGCCGCGACCTGGGGTGCCAGGCGCTGGCTCGGCCGCGACGGGCTGGAGGAGGGCGCCCCCGCCGACCTTCTGGTGTACGAGGCGGACCCGCGCGAGGACGTCGCGGTGCTGGCCGCGCCGCGCCGGATCGTGCTGCGCGGCCGCACGGTGGCCTGAGGCCGCGGCGGCCGCGCCGCCCCCTGCGAACGCCCGCCCACCCGGGGCCGGATGGGGACGCGCGAGCCGGGCGGCTACCAGTGCCGGCCGTCCGGCATCCCGGCCAGTCCCGGCGCGGACAGGTGCAGCACCTCGTACCGCTCGGTGGCGTCCTCGGCGGCGGGGACCTCGTCCTGCCACAGTACGAAGCGCAGCAACTGCCAGCTCGCCGGGGCCAGTGCGAGGACCGCGGTGTGCACGCCTTCCCGGCCGGCGAATGCCGCCAACTCCCCGGTCTCGCGGTCGATCGCGGCGCTGAGGCCCAGACCGGTGCCGTCGACGTCGGGGTCGGCCGGCGGCACGCTCAGGCGCCGGGAGGCGGCCCGGGGGGCCGCGGCGCGGGCCGGGCCGGCGACGGTGGCGAGGACCGTCCAGGTGCCGACCGGCACCCGCCCGAAGTTCCGGGCGATCCGCTCGAAACCGGCGCCGCCGACCAGGAAGCGGGCCATCGCGCCCGCGTCCTGCCACAGGTACAGCGCACCGTACTCGTTGACCGGCGAGCCGGACCGGCCGCGATCGCGGATCAGGTAGGCCTTGAGCGCGAGGCCGGCGCGGTCGTCGAACATCGGCCGGACCGCCGCGCTGCGCTCGCGCAGCACCGCCATGTCGTAGTCGGCCGGCAACGTGATCGCGTACTGGGAAGCGTCCATGACCGGCAGTGTACCTACTAGTTGGTACAGTCCGGCAGCCTGGCGGCTCGTCAATCCGGCGACCCGGGAGCCCCTCGACGGGGGTCGGGATCCTCTCCGGGGAGTGAGCCGAACAGAACGGCCGTGCGCCGGAAATCGAAGAAACGCGCGGAAACCACCCTTCTGAGTGAACTGGCTCCGTGTAGCCGTCAATTCACCCTCAGTGCGTAAACATGGCCGGGTCGATGTCCCCGGCGGCTGTCCCCAATCAGCGCGCGCCGGGGGCTCCATCCCATACGTGGGGGTTTCCCAACCGTGTACCGCACCATCAACTTCCGCCTGCCCGCGCGCCGTTCGGCCGCCGTCCTCGGGGCCGCCACGGCGCTCGCCGCCGGGACCGTGCTGGCCGTCGCACCGGCGGTGCAGGCCGCGCCCGCGACCTCGCACGACTCCGGCGCCGCCACCGCGACCGACCTGCGCGCGGGCCTGGACGTGTCCCTGCTCGGCAGGACCGTGGACGTGCCCGTCAACGTCGCCCTGAACGACGTGCACGCCCCCGCCGACGCGAAGGAGACCGCGCTGAACGTCACGGTCGGCCACGGCGTCGAGGCGAACCGTTCCATCAGCATCCTGCGCGCCTCGGTCGCCACCGCGAACGCCACCACCGGCCATGACAAGGCCGAGGGGGTCGCCACCATCGCGACCGCCCAACTGCACGTCCCCGGGCTGCCGTTGCTCTCCCTGGTCAAGCTGGACGCCGTGACGTCCACCGCGACCTGCCGGGTGGGCCACCGGCCGGTCGCCTCCTCGCACCTCGCGGGCGTCACCGTGCTGGGCAAGCGGATCGCGCTGTCGGCGATCGGCACCACGAAGGTCGCCGTCCCCGGCGTCGGCGTGGTGGAGCTGGACCTGACGAACACCGTCACCACCACCGGTACCGCGGCCGCGACCGCCCTGCAGCTCAAGGTCGACATCGACCCGCTGAGCCTCGGCGTCGCACACGTGACCGGCGACGTCACCCTCGCCCAGGCCACCTGCCGCACCCCGCACGACGGCGGCGGGTCGTCCGGTGGGTCGTCGGGCGGTGCGTCCGGCGGATCGGGCGGGTCCGGTAATGGCGGCTCCTCCGGCAACGGTGGTACGAGCGGTGGCCACTCCTCGGGCGGCTCCGGCAACGGCGGTGCCTCGGGCGGCGGTTCGAGCAGCGGCTCCACCGGTTCGGGCGGCTCGTCCGGCTCCTCGGGCTCGTCCGGTTCCTCGGGCTCCTCGGGTTCTTCCGGTTCCTCGGGTTCCGGCTCCTCCAGCACGGGCGGCTCGGGCGCGCAGACCCAGACGGTCGCCGACGCCGCGGACAACGGCAACCTCGCCGAGACCGGGGCCGGTTCCACCACCCCGTACCTCGCGGTCGGCGCCGTGGCGCTGGTGGCCGCGGGCGCGCTGACCTTCGTCTTCACCAACCGGCGTCGCAAGCAAGCGAGTTCGTCCGCCGACGGCGACGTGTGATCGCCACAAGGCGGTAACAAGCGCGGGGGGCGGCATCGGCGGTGGTGCCGCCCCCCGTACTCTGTTCCTCACGCCCGGGTCGCGCGAGCGGCGGCGGTACGGGCACCGGCAGGGTGGGGCAACAGGGGCGGGCGGGGCATGAGTGACGGGCTGTTCGCGGGCAGATACGAACTCGCGGAGCTGCTCGGCTCCGGGGGCATGGCCCGGGTGCACCGGGCCCGCGACACGCGGATGGGCCGCATCGTCGCGATCAAGACGCTGATGCCCGAGCTGGCCCTCGACCCCGACGCCAGGCGCCGGTTCGCCCGCGAGGCGCACGCCGCGGGCTCGCTCAACCACCCGGGCATCGTCACCGTCCACGACCAGGACGAGTATCGCGACGGCGACACCGTCGTGCCGTACCTCGTCATGGAGTACGTCCAGGGCGGCACGCTGGCCCAACTCGTCCGCGAGCAGGCGCCGTTCACGCCCGAGCGGGCGGTGCGGATCGTCTGCGACGTGCTCGACGCGCTCGCCCACGCGCACGCCCACGGCACGGTGCACCGCGACGTGAAGCCCGCCAACGTGATGGTCACCACGGGCGGTGCCGTCAAGGTCGCCGACTTCGGCATCGCCCGCGTGCTCGATGTCGACACCCGGCTGACCACCGCGGGCTCCTCCATCGGCACCCCCAGCTACATGTCGCCCGAGCAGGTCAACGGCGGCGACGTGGACGCCCGCAGCGACGTCTACGCGGTCGGCTGCGTGCTCACCGAACTGCTCACCGGCAAGCCGCCGTTCCACGACGGCAACCCGCTCAGCGTCATGTACTGGCACGTGCACTCCGAGCCGCCCGCGCCCTCCGCCGCCAATCCCCGGGTGCCGGCGGAACTCGACGCTCTGGTCCTGGCGGCGCTGGCGAAGGACCCGGCCGGCCGCCCCGCCGACGCCGGGATCTACCGGGCCCGGCTGTGGGCGTGGCTGACCGCCGCCCGCGCCACCACGGTGACCGGCCCGGCCACCCTGCCGCCGCAGGACTTCGGACTGGCGCCCCCCGGCACCCCGCAGGACTCGCCGTCCACTCCGGCCAAGCCGGCCACGCCGTCGAGTCCCCTGGCCACCCCGCCCGGGCACCCCGGTGCCGACCCGCGCGCCACCTTCGGGGTCGGCGCCGCGCTCCCCGCGATCCCGCCCCAGGACACGCCGCCGTCGCCGGCACCCGGGCCCTACCAGGGACTTCCGGGTGCGCCGCAGACTCCGCAGCCGCCCGGCGCGCCGGCCTCCGGCTTCGGCGAGCACCCGGCGTACTCCCGCAGCCCGCAGGTGCCGCTGCCCCCGCCGTACCAGCCGAGCACCCCGCCGCCGGTCAACGCCGGCGCCGGTGCGGTGCCGCACCAGCAGCCCGCCATGCACGGGGGAATGCCGCCCGGCCCGCACGCCGGCATGGCCCCCGTGCCGCACTCCGCCGGGATGCCGGGTCCGACGCCGGGCTGGAGCGCGCGCCGCAAGATCCTCACCGGCGTCGCGGCACTCGCCTTCGCGGGCATCACCGTGTCCGTCGTGCTCGCCACCGGGGCCTTCGGCGACAAGCCGGGCCCCAAGCCCAGCCCGGACCCGCCGACGCCGACCCCGACCAGCGGCCAGGCCGCCCTCAAGCGGCACGGCGGTACGGCCGGCACCGGCTACAACGGGGGCGTCGACGGGGTCGTCCGGCCCTCCGTCCAGACCGGCGGCACGGTCGACCTGGCCGCCTCCTACATCGACTCCAGCCTGCTGGACCCGGCCGACACCTACGACCCCAGCGCCTGGAACGTCCAGCGCCTGCTCTACCGCAACCTCGTCGGCTACGCCCCCGCGCCCGGCGACAAGGGGCGCAAGCTCCTGCCCGACCTGGCCACCACCACCGGCGACGTCGGCGACAACGGCCTGACCTGGACGTACCACCTGAAGGACGGCATACGCTTCCAGGACGGCTCGCCGATCACGTCCAAAGACATCAAGTACGGCGTCGAGCGCACCTTCGACCGCGGCGTGCACGGCGGCGGCCCGACGTACCTGTCCGACCTCCTCGACGAGGGCCAGCACTACCCGGGCCCGTACGACGACAGCGACCCCGACAAGATGGGCCTGAAGTCGGTCGCCACCCCGAACGACAGCACCATCGTCTTCACCCTCGCCAAGCCCTACGCCGACTTCCCCTACATCCTGGCGATGTCGGTCGGCGCCGCGGTGCCGCCGGCCGCGGACACCGGCAACGGCAAGGACTACGAGAAGGCGCCGGTGGCCAGCGGCCCCTACAAGGTGAGCAGTTACCAGCCCGGCAAGTCGCTGCACCTGGTCCGCAACCCCGAGTGGGACGCGACCACCGACCCGATCCGCTCCCAACTGCCGGTCGGCTACGACCTGAAGCTCTACGACTCCCAGGACGAGGTCGAGAAGGCCCTCCTCGACGGCACGGCCGACCTGGACTTCTCCGAGACGCTGCTCGACGACCAGACCGAGACGCAGGTCATCAACAGCCCGGCGGAGAAGGCGAACACCGACCTCGCCTACACCGGGGCGACCCGCTACCTGAGCCTCAGGACGGACGTGGCACCGTTCGACAACGCCGACTGCCGCAAGGCCGTGGCGTACGCCGTCGACCGGGCCCAGGTCGAGGCCGCGCTCGGCGGGCAGTACGAAGGCGGCGAGGTCGCCACCACCATGCTGCCGCCGACCAACATCAGCCATGACGCCGACGCGCACCTGTACTCCAGCACCGCCGGCGAGCAGGAGGCGGACGACGCCCGCACCGAACTCGACAGCTGCGGCAAGGCGGACGGGTTCCGCACCACGCTGGTGGGCATCTCCAGCGCCTCCAAGGGCAACGACGCCATGCAGGCGATCGCCGCCTCGCTGAAGCAGGTCGGCATCGACGTCACCGTCAAGACGATGGACGCGACCGCCTTCTACGACACCCTGCTGACGCCCAGCAAGCTCAAGGCAGCCAAGTGGGGCATGGTGTACACCGCGTGGATCGGCGACTACCCGACCGGCGGCGGCTTCCTGCGCCAGCTCGTCCAGCCCGGCGGCGTCAGCAACTACGCGAACCTCGACGACGCCACCCTCAACCACATGGTCGACCAGGCGGACACGCTCACCGGGGCGACCGCCGCGGCCAAGGCCTGGACCTCGATCGACGCGCAGCTCATGAAGGACGCCGCGATGGTGCCGCTGGTCTACGACCGGCACCTGGTCTACCGCGGCAGCCGCCTCACCAACGTCTACCAGCAGCAGGTGATCGGCCAGGTCGACCTCAGCGCGCTGGGCGTGAAGTGAGGACGGCGGCCAGCGCGTCGAGGAAGCCGTCGGTGGTACGGCGGTCCCGCACCGCCACCCGCAGCCAGTCCGGGTCCAGGCCGGGGAAGGTGTCGCCCCGGCGCACCGCGTAGCCCGACGCCCGCAGGGCCGCGCGCACGCCGGCCCCGCCCGGCAGCCGCAGCAGCAGGAACGGCGCGGCCGGCGCGTCCCCGGCGGTCCGCACCCCCGGCAGTTCCCGCAGCCGCTCCAGCAGGTACGAACGGTCCGCGGCGACCTGCAGGGCCGCCTCGGCCGCCTCCTCCAGGGCCCGGTCCGACACGCACGCCACCGCCGCCGCCAGCGCGGGAGTGGACACCGCCCACAGCGGCTGGGCGGTTTCCAACGCGGCGACCACCTCCGGCTCGGCGAGTACGTAGCCGACCCGCAGTCCGGCCAGTCCCCACGTCTTGGTCAGGCTGCGCAGCACCACCAGCCCCGGCACCCCGGCCGCCGTGCTCCCGTCGGCCAGCGACTCCCGCTCGCCCGGCACCGCGTCCATGAACGCCTCGTCCACCACCAGCGTGCGCCCGGGCCGTGCCAACTCCCTTACCAGCGCGGACGGATGCAGGACCGAGGTGGGGTTCGTCGGGTTGCCCACCACCACCAGGTCGGCGTCGTCGGGGATCCTGCCGGGGTCGAGCCGGAACCCGTCCGAGGGGTCCAGCACCACCCGTTCCACCGCGTGCCCGGCCGCCCGCAGCGCGGCCTCCGGCTCCGTGAACTGCGGGTGCACGACCACCGCGCGCCGGGGCCGCAGCGTCCGCGCCAGGAGCACGAACGCCTCGGCCGCGCCCGCCGTCAGCAGCACCTCCGGGTCGGGCCGGCCGTGCCGCAGCGCCACCGCGTGCCGTGCCGCCCGGCCGTCCGGATACGCCGCCAACCCGGCCAGCGAGCGGCCGATCACCTCGGCGAGCCACGCGGGCGGCGTTCCCGCCCGGACGTTGACCGCCAAGTCGACCAGCCCCTGGCCCACTTCGGCATCGCCGTGGTGCCGCAGGTCGTGGCCGTCGGGGTACATGTCGTCTCCTCGTGCGGGTGTCGGTGTCGTGCCGTCCGCGGGCGCGGGTGCCGCGCGGGCGACGGCGACGGTCGCGTGGGCCGACTTCCGCTTGGCGAGGGCGAGTGCGGCGCCCGGGCCGGCGGCGAGCAGCGCCGCGGCTTCGGCGACCGACGGGGTCCCGAGCGCGGCGAGGACCGCCCCGGACGGGGTCGGCACCGCCACCCGCGCGAGGTCGGCCGGGGGCAGGCCGAGCACCGGCACCCCGAGGTGGGCCGCGGCCGCGGCGATCCCGGGGGCCCGCTCCTTGCCGGCGATGGTGGCGAGCGCGACCACGGCCGCCCCCGCCGCCCCTGCCTCCGCCAGCGCCGCCCGCACCAGGGGCACGACCTCCGCCGTGCCGGCCGCGCTGCCGGCGCCGACGCCGACGTAGAGCCGCTCGCTCACCGGGACGGCCGGGCGGAGCAGAAGTCCACGAAGCGCCGGGCGACGGAGGGTTCCGCGGCCCAGTGGGTGTGCAGGTAGGAGGCGTGCACCCGGCCCTGGACGAAGCCCTCGACCCGGCGCTCGGGACGGATGAATCCCCAGGCGGGGGCCGGGCCCGCGGTCGGCTCGACCCGGGTGCGGTGGAACTCGTGCCCCCGGATCCGGGTCCCCGCGGCGGCGAGCACGCTGTCGCCGACCGCTACCGCCTCGCGGTAGCCGAGCGTGAGCCGGGCGCCCATCGCCGCCTTAGCGTCGAGCACCCCGCACATCGGCCGGCCGTCCAACTCCCTCACCAGGTAGAGCAGTCCGGCGCACTCGGCGGCGAGCGGCCCGGTGAAGGCCGCGACCTCGCGGCGCAGGGCGCCGTTCGCGGACAGCTCCGGGCCGTACATCTCGGGGAAGCCCCCGCCGATCACCACGCCCCGGGTGCCGGGGGGCAGCGCCTCGTCGTCGAGCGGGTCGAAGCCCACCACGTCGGCGCCCGCGGCGGTCAGCAGTTCCTCGTGCTCGGGGTACGCGAACGTGAAGGCGGCGCCGCGGGCCACCGCGACCACGGGCCGGGCGGCAGGCGGGAGTCCGGCCGCGTCGCGGCCGGCGACCGGCGCCGCACCCGCCAGCGCCACCTCACTCGCGGGGTCCCACGCCGTACCCGCCAGCGGGGGAGCCGTGCGCGCGAGCGCCAGCAGGGCGTCGAGGTCGCACCCGGCGGCGATCCGGTCGGCGACCGCGTCCACCCAGGCCAGCGCCTCCGCGCGCCGCTCCGCGACCGGCACCAGACCCAGGTGACGCGCGGGCACCGCGAGCACGTCGGAGCGGCCCAGCGAGCCCAGCACGGGCATGCCGACCTCCTCCAGCGCCGCGCGCAGGATCTCCTCGTGCCGTGCCGAACCGACCTTGTTGAGCACCACCCCGCCCAGCCGCACCCCCGGGTCGAAGGAGGCGAAGCCGTGCACCAGGGCCGCCACCGACCTGGCCTGCGCGGAGGCGTCCACCACCAGCACCACCGGCGCGGCCAGCACCTTGGCGACCTGCGCGGTCGAGGCCAGCTCGCCGTGCCCGGTGGCACCGTCGAACAGCCCCATCACGCCCTCCACCACCGCGAGCGCCGACCCGGCCGCCCCATGCAGGAAGAGCGGCACCACCCGCTCCACCCCGCACAGGTACGGATCGAGGTTGCGGCCCGGCCGGCCGGTGGCGAGCGCGTGGTACCCCGGGTCGATGTAGTCCGGGCCGACCTTGTGCGGGGACACCGCCAGGCCCCGTGCCGCGAACGCGGCCATCAGCCCGGTGGCGACCGTCGTCTTGCCGCTGCGCGACGACGGTGCGGCGATCACCAGCCGCGGCACCGACGCCGCCGCGCTCACCACTCGATCCCCCGCTGACCCTTCTGCCCGGCGTCCATCGGGTGCTTGACCTTCGTCATCTCGGTCACCAGGTCGGCGAAGTCCAGCAGTTCGGCCGGGGCGTTCCGCCCGGTGACCACCACGTGCTGGGTGCCGGACCGGTCCCGCAGCACCCGCACCACCTCGTCCACAGGCACCCAGCCCCAGTGCATCGGGTACGCGAACTCGTCCAGCACGTACAGCCGGTACGTCTCCGCGGCCAGGTCGCGCTTGACCTGCTCCCACCCCTCCCTGGCGGCCTCCTCGCTGGAGGCGGGGTCACGCTGCACCCAGGACCAGCCCTCGCCCATCTTGTGCCAGGTGACCGCGCCGCCCTCGCCGGAGGCGCCGAGCACCTTCAGCGCGCGCTCCTCGCCGACCTTCCACTTCGCCGACTTGACGAACTGGAACACCCCCACCGGCCAGCCCTGGTTCCACGCCCGCAGCGCCATTCCGAAGGCCGCCGTCGACTTGCCCTTGCCCGGCCCGGTGTGCACGATCGTCAGCGGCCGATTGCGTCGCTGACGAGTCGTCAGGCCGTCGTCCGGCACCTCGGTCGGCTGTCCCTGCGGCATTACGCGGCCCTCCGTACGTCCTTGACCAGCGCGGACACCGTGTCGGCCCGCAGCTCCTCCAGCGCCACCGCGGCAGCGCCCAACTCTCTTGCCAGCGCGCCCGCGAGGCCGAGCCGCACCGGACCCGTCTCGCAGTCCACCACCACCGATGCCACGCCCGCGGCTGCCAGCAGCCGCGCCGCAGCTGCCGCCCGGGGCACCGGTTCGGGGCCGCCGGTCGCCCGGCCGTCGGTCACCACCACCAGCAGCGGCCGCCGCGAGGGATCGCGCAGCCGCTCCACCCGCAGCACCTCGTGCGCCCGTAGCAGGCCCGCCGCCAGGGGTGTACGGCCACCGGTCGGCAGCTTCTCCAGCCGGGCCGCGCCCGCGTCCACCGACGACGTCGGCGGGAGTGCCAGCTCCGCGCCCGCGCCCCGGAAGGTGACCAGCCCGACCTTGTCCCGGCGCTGGTAGGCGTCCAGCAGCAGCGACAGCACCGCGCCCTTCACCGCGCCCATCCGCCGGCGCGCCGCCATCGACCCCGAGGCGTCCACCACGAAGAGCACCAGGTTGCCCTCCCGGCCTTCCCGCACCGCCTGCCGCAGGTCGTCGCGCCGCACCACCAGCCCGCGGCCCGCGCGGCCCCGCGCCCGCTGATGCGGCGCCGCCGCCCGTACCGTCGCCGCCAGGTGCAGCGACGCCAGCCGGCCCCGCGGCCGCTCCGCGCCGGTCGTCCGCCCGTGGGCGGTCCGGGCCCGCGAGCGGCGGCCCGCCGCGCCCTCGCCCAGCCCGGGCACGGTCAGCGCGCGGGTCCGGTACGGGTCCCCGGCGGCGAGCGGCGGCTGCTCGGGTGCGGCCGCGGCCTTCCCACCCGTCCCCGCGCCGGCCCGCTCCGGAGCAGGGGCCGTCGCGCCGTCGGATCCGCCTGATCCGTCTGTGGTGGCCGAACCCGCCTCGGCGCCGGGGCCGTTGCCCGGATCGCGCTGCGGCGGCACCCCGCCACCACCCGGCCCCCCGCCGTCGGGACCGTCACCGTCGGGCCCGCCCTCGGGATCGGGGTCGGGTTCCGGCTCCGGGTTCCCGTCCGTGTCCTGGGCGTCGCGCCGCGCCTGCTCCGCCTCCTCGGCCTGCTCCGCCTCCTGGCGGGCCCGCTCCAGCGTCTCGTCCAGCTTGTCCTCGTCCAGCCCCGGCGCGTCGAAGGGGTTGCGGCGGCGCCGGTGCGGCAGAGCGAGCAGCGCGGCCTGCCGCACATCCGCCGTCGTCACCTCGGACCGGCCCGCCCACGCGGCCAGCGCGGTGGCCGTGCGCGCCATCACGATGTCCGCGCGCATCCCGTCCACCTCGAATGCCGCGCAGGTCGCGGCGATCTGCCGCAGCACCGCATCGCCGAGGACCACGGCCGGCAGCAACTCCCGGGCCACGGCGATCCGTTCGCGCACCTCCCGCTCCTCGACGGCCCAACGCGCCGCGAACCCGGCCGGATCCGCGTCGTACGCCAGCCGCCGCCGGACGACCTCCACCCGCTCGTCGGTCTCGCGGGAGGCGGCGACCTCCACGGTCAGCCCGAAGCGGTCGAGCAACTGCGGCCGCAGCTCGCCCTCTTCGGGGTTCATCGTGCCGACCAGCAGGAAACGCGCCGCGTGCCGGACCGACACGCCCTCGCGCTCCACGTAACTCGCCCCCATCGCGGCCGCGTCCAGCAGCAGGTCCACGAGGTGGTCGTGCAGGAGGTTGACCTCGTCGACGTAGAGCAGGCCGCGGTGCGCCTCGGCCAGCAGGCCCGGCTCGAACGCCTTCACGCCCTCCGCCAGCGCCCGCTCGATGTCGAGGGAGCCGACCAGCCGGTCCTCCGACGCCCCGACCGGCAGCTCGACCAGCCTCGCGGCCCGCGGCACCCCCTGGACGTCGGCGGGGTGCGGCCCGTCCGGGCAGTCCGGGTCGGCCGCCGCCGGGTCGCAGTTGAACCGGCAGCCGGGCACCGCGGTCAGGCCCGGCAGCAGCGAGGCGACCGCGCGCACGGTCGTGGTCTTCGCCGTCCCCTTCTCCCCCCGGACCAGGATGCCACCCACGGCGGGGCTGACCGCGTTGAGCAGCAGCCCCAGGCGCAGATCCCGCTGGCCGACGATCGCCGAGAACGGGTAGGGCACGCTCATGAATGGGTCGCTCCTTCGGGGAAGTTGCCGGTGGGCCGGCCGGATGTGCCCGTGCGGGCGGTCGTCGGGGCGGTCACGGTGCCCCCGGCGGCAGGAAGGGCAGCCCCTGCGGCGGGCCCTGCTCGATCAGCCGCAGCAGCGCGGCGGTGTCGGCGTGCTCCTCCACCAGGTCCGCCAGCCGCTCCAACTGGCCCTCGCGCAGGGCCTCGAAGACCGTGTCCGGGGCCGGGGCGAACCTCCGGCCCGCAACCTCGGCGACCTCGGTCAGGAACGCCCGCCGGAAGCCGTCGCTCTCCAGCGATCCGTGCCAGTGGGTGCCCCAGACCGCACCGACCCGGCAGCCGTCGAGGAACGGCTCGTCGCCGCCGAGGAGTTCGGCCACGCCGTGGTGGATCTCGTAGCCGCGCACCGGCTCGCCGTACTGCGTGCCCTCGGGCCGGGCGAGGGTCTTCTCCCGGGCGAAGCGGACGCGGACCGGCAGCAGGCCGAGGCCCGGCACCGTGCCCTCCTTCGACTCCACCTCGTCGTCGATGCGTTCGGCGAGGATCTGGAAGCCGCCGCAGATGCCGAGCACCGGGCGGCCCTCGGCGGCGCGGCGGCGGACGGCGTCGGCCAGGCCCCGCTCGCGCAGCCAGGCCAGCGCGCGGACGGTGCCGCGGGTGCCGGGCAGGACCACCAGGTCCGCGTCGGCGAGTTCGTCCGGGCGGTCCACGAACCGCACCACCACACCGGGCTCCGCGGCGAGCGCGTCGAGGTCGGTGAAGTTCGACATCAGCGGGACCGCGGCCACCGCCACCCGCAACACCTCGTCCCCGTGGGGCGGTTCGACCGCGGACTCGCGCACGGCGCCGCGCAGCGACACCCGCAGGCCGTCCTCCTCGTCGATGCCGAGGCCGTGGGCGAAGGGGAGCACCCCGAGAGTGGGCCGGCCGGTGAGGGTGCGCAGCATGTCCAGACCGGGCTGGAGCAGCGACACGTCGCCGCGGAACTTGTTCACCAGGTAGCCCGCGATCAGCCGCTGGTCCTCCTTCGCGAGCAGGGCCGTCGTGCCGTAGAAGGACGCGAAGACGCCGCCGCGGTCGATGTCCCCGACCACCAGCACCGGCAGCCCGGCGCTCCTGGCCACGGCCATGTTGACGATGTCGGTACGGCGCAGGTTGATCTCCGCGGGGCTGCCCGCGCCCTCGCAGATCACGGCGTCGTGGCCACGGCCCAGCTCGGCCAGGCACTCCACCACGGTGTCCAGCAACTCGGCCTGCCTGCCCCCGTGGTAGCCGCGTGCGCTCAGCTCGCCGACCGGCTTGCCCAGCACCACCACCTGGCTGCTGCGGTCGCTTCCGGGCTTGAGCAGCACCGGGTTCATCAGCGCCGACGGCTCCACCCGGGCGGCCTGCGCCTGCATCGCCTGCGCCCGGCCGATCTCAGCGCCCTCCCGGGTCACGTAGGAGTTCAGCGACATGTTCTGGCCCTTGAACGGCGCCACCCGCAGGCCCTTGCGGGTCAGCCACCGGCAGATCCCGGCGGTCACCACGCTCTTCCCGGTGTCGGAGCCGGTCCCGGCGACCATCAGCCCCTTCACGCCGCGCCCCCCTGGGGTGCCGCCGGCCCGGGGTGGGCCCGCCGCGCCCCGCGCGCCGCGGACAGCAGCACCGACGCGCCCAGCGCGAGCGCGCCGACCCGGCGGGACAGCCGGACCGCCCGGGGGATGTCGGCCGGCCCGGGCGGGCGGAACTCGGCGCCCAGCACCGGGCGGTGCTCGGTGTGCCCGCCGTACGACAGGGTGCCGCCCAGCCGCAGCCGCAGCGCCCCGGCGAACGCGGCCTCGACGGGACCGGCGTTGGGGGAGGGGTGGCGCGGGCCGTCCCGGCGGGCGGTGGCCAGCGCGGTCCGCGGGTACGGCGCGGCCAGCGCGGCCAGCGCGGCCGTGAGCCGGGCGCCCGGGTAGCCGAGGGCGTCGTCCAGCCGGGCGGCGGCCCACCCGAAGCGCAGATGGCGTGGGGAGCGGTGGCCGACCATCGCGTCCAGCGTGTTGGCGGCCCGGAAGCCGACCAGCCCGGGTATCCCGGCCAGCCCGCCCCACACGAGCGCGCCCACCACCGCGTCCGAGGTGTTCTCGGCGACCGACTCGACGACGGCGCGCGCGAGCGCGTCCGCGTCCAGCGCGGCCGGGTCCCGCCCGCACAGGTGCGGCAGCCGGGCCCGCGCGGCGGCCAGATCGCCGGCCTCCAGCGCGGCACCGATCGTGCGGGCCTCCCGCGCGAGCGAGGTGCCGCCGAGCACCGACCAGGTGGCGGCGGCGGTGAGGGCGACGGACAGCGCCGGGCGGGAGCGGGCCGCGCGCTCGGCGACGGCCGCGCCGAGCGCCGCCCCCCCGACGCACAGCGCCGCGTAGGCCGCCCCGCTGCCTCGGTGGTCGCGCCACAGCCGCCGCTCCAGCGCGCCGGCGGCCCGCCCGAAGCCGGCCACCGGGTGGCCGCGGCGCGGATCGCCGGTCAGGAGGTCGCCGAGGAAGCCGAGCGTGGCGCCGTACGCGAAGACGCGGTCGGCACGGCTCATGGTCGGGTCGTTTCGGCGGCCGAGGGCTCGGCGGCCTGCGTGCCTGGCATGGCGAAAGTCCTCACTCAGGGTCCGCGCCCTGGTTCGACGTGACCGGCGGTGAGAGTCTCCTGGCTCCCGGATCTACGCACTCCCGGTCTTCCAGCCGACCGGAGTCAGCCGTGACGTACGGGTTGGGAGTGCACTCCCCGGTGACAGTGGCGGGACCGCGCCGGATTCGCACCGGACTTCCTCTCCTGCCGCCGTATGGCTCCCGGCAGTTCACCACGCCCCCGGAAATCCAGTCAACCGACCCCCCCACCGCCCCCCCTGTAAGGAGGATCACCCCCTCACCTCACAAGAGCCCAACTCCCCAGCGCCACGGGCCCTCTTCCGCGCAAGGAGGGCAACCACTCAGGGGCGCGGGGACCCTTCACGCAAAATTGGCCGGCTACTCCGGGGGCGCGGCCCGCTCCGCGCAAAGGGGCCAACTCCCGGTGGCGCGGGGAACTGCTCCCGCAGAGCTTCGCCTGGGAGGTACCCCCACAACCGGCCACGGGCGGAAGCGCGGGAGCATCCCGGCACCGTGACGGCGAGTGGCCGTCCCCCTCCGGCACCCGGGCGGAACCTCGGAGGGCCGCGGTACGGAAAACGGCAGGAGCCCTCGCCGTAGACGCACCCGGGCGGAAACGCCAGAAAGCCGCGCCGCAAGGGCCCCCGGGGGAACCCACCACGGCGCGGCCCTCCGCAGGAGCTACCCCGCGATGAGGTCGATCCCGTACGCGACAGCCGCCGCACACGCGGCGAAACAGACGTACGCGGCGGTGCGCCCGAGCACTCCCGCCCCGCCCCCACCCGGCCGGGACATCCCGACGATCCCGAGGGTGAAGACGCCCACCAGCCCGACCGTGGACAGGAGAGTGACGGCCAGGACCGTGCCGAGCGCGTGCCAGTCGATGGTCATGTCGATGCCCTTCAGGCCGTGGTGGGAGTGCGGGTGGGAGCGGAGGGGGCGGCGGCAGCCGGCGGTGGCGTGACCGGAGCGATCGCCGGGGCGACCTCGTCGGCCGCCTCGACCGACGGAGTCACCTGCACGGTCACCACGTCCACCGGGTCGTTCACGTTCGCGCGCGTGACGGGCTTGCGCCTGGACGCCGCGCGGACCGCGACGCACACCGCGAGGCCGATCACGCCGACCGTGGTGACACCCCAGGTGCCGCGGTCGGCGAGGTATGCCGCGCCGCCCGCGACCAGGCCCGCGGCCGGCAGCGTGAGCGCCCACGCGGCGACCATGCGGCCGGCCGTGCCCCAGCGGACCACCGCGCCGGTGCGGCCCAGTCCCGCGCCGAGCACGGAACCGGAGCACACCTGGGTGGTGGACAGTGCGAAGCCGAGGTGGGAGGAGGCGAGGATGGTGGCGGCGGCACCGGTCTGCGCCGCGAAGCCCTGCTGCGGCTGGATGTCGGTGATGCCGCGCCCGACGGTGCGGATGATCCGCCAGCCGCCGATGTAGGTCCCGAGCGCGATGGCGGTGCCGGCCGAGCAGATGACCCACAGCGGGGGGTTGGAGCCCGGCGCGATGACGCCGCCCGCGATGAGGGCGAGGGTGATGACGCCCATGGTCTTCTGTGCGTCGTTGGTGCCGTGCGCCAGCGAGACCAGGCCGGCCGAGGCGATCTGCCCGGCCCGGTAGCCGCGTGAGGTGGCCGCGGGATCGGCGTTGCGGCCGAGCCGGTAGGTGAGCCGGGTGGCGAGCATGGAGGCGAGACCGGCCACGATCGGCGCGGCCACGGCCGGGATGATCACCTTGGTGACGACCGCGTCGCCGTTGACGCCGTGGGCGCCGACCGAGACGAGGGTGGCGCCGATCAGTCCGCCGAAGAGGGCGTGCGAGGAACTGGAGGGGAGCCCGGCCAGCCAGGTGACCAGGTTCCAGACGATGGCGCCGACCAGCGCGGCGAAGATCATCGCGGGTCTGATCCCTGCTGACTCGTCGACGATCCCGCCGGAGATCGTCTTGGCGACCTCCACCGACAGGAAGGCGCCGACCAGGTTGAGTACGGCTGACATGCCCACCGCGATCCGGGGCCCGAGCGCGCCGGTCGAGATGGTGGTCGCCATGGCGTTGGCGGTGTCGTGGAAGCCGTTGGTGAAGTCGAAGACGAGAGCGGTGGCGATCACGAGTCCGATCAGGAGCGTGATGTGTTCCATGGGCCCAGCAATCGTTCGGTCGGGCAGGGGCGAGGCGAACGTACGGATCATTGATGAACGGAAGGTGAACTGGGAGCGGACTCAGGGTGCCGACATGAATCATCGGTGAACACGGGGAGATCGGGAAGGGGTCGCGCGGAGATCGGCGGGAGTTGGTCCGGGCGTACCCGCGGCAGCGAAACGAGCGTTGTTCAGTGCCCCGTGAGCCGGTCCGCCCAGCGCGCCACCGGGTCCGTCGCCGCGCTGCGCCCGTTCGACTCGCGCCGGTCCGCGCCCCGGTAGGCCGCGTAGATCCCGCGCACCGCCGCCCAGCGCACCGGCTCCGGCTCCCAGCGCCGCACCCGGTGCCCCACCCACGGCAGCGCGGTCAGTTCGGTGCGCTGCCCCTGCCCGGAGTCCAGCAGCACCAGGTCCCGCAGGGTGCGCGCGGCCAGGTTCGACGTCGCCACGCCGCTGCCGACGTATCCGCCCGCCCACCCGGTCCCGCTCGTCCGGTCCAGGTGCACGCTCGCGCACCAGTCCCGCGGCACCCCGAGCACGCCCGACCAGGCGTGGTCCACCGCGACCCCGGCCGCCGCGGGAAACATCCGGACCAGCATCCGCCGCAGCGCGTCGACCGTCGCGGCCGACGTGCCCCCGTCGGCGTCGGTCCGCGACCCGAAGCGGTACGGCACCCCGCGCCCGCCCAGCGCGATCCGGCCGTCCGCGGTGCGCTGCGCGTACACGTAGGCGTGCGCCATGTCGCCGAGCACCTCACGTCCCTCCCACCCGATCGTCGCCCACACCTGCTCCGGTAGCGGCTCGGTCGCGATCATCGAGGAGTTCATCGGCAGCCAGGTCCGGCGCTGACCGCTCAGCCCGGCCGTGAACCCCTCGGTGCAGCGCAGCACGTACGGCGCCCGCACCGTGCCGTACGGGGTCACCGCGTGCTGGGCGCGGATCGCGGTCACCGCGGTGCCCTCGTGCACGGTCACGCCCAGCCGTTCCACCGCCGCTGCCAGCCCCTGCACCAGCTTCGCCGGGTGCACCCGCGCGCCGTGCGGGGTCCAGGTGCCGCCGACGGTGCCCGCCACCCGGACCCGCCGTGCCGACTCCGCCGCCCCGAGCAGGATCCGGTCCGTCTCCCCGAACGACACCTCCGACTCGTGGTACGCCTTCAGCCGCGCCAACTGGGCGGGGGAGCGGGCCACTTCGAGCACCCCGCCCTGCTGGATGTCGGCGTCGACACCCTCCCGCGCGGCGACCCGCACCACCTCACCGACGGTGTCGTTCATCGCCCGCTGGAGCGCCTGCGCCGCCCGGTGGCCGTGCAGCGCCGCGTAGCGGTCACGGCCCGCGATGCCGTTGTAGAGCCATCCGCCGTTGCGGCCCGACGCGCCGTACCCGCAGAACCGCGCCTCCAGCACGGTGATCCGCAGGAAGGGCGCCGCCTGCTTCAGGTAGTACGCCGTCCACAGGCCGGTGTAGCCGCCGCCCACGATCACCACGTCCGCGTCCGTGTCGCCCGGCAGCGGCTCGCGCGGGGCCGGTATGCCGCTGCCCGCGTACCAGAAGGAGATGCCGCCGTTGACCGTGCCCATGATTTCCCCGCGATTCCGTGATTGCGTGCCGGCCCGCGTGTGCCCGGCCCGCCGCCCGGGCACGCCGTGGGTGGTGTGCGGACGCTACTGCCGGCCGGGCCGGCCCGGCAATGTCCTGCGGCATCCTCGAACCACTTCGGCAGCACCCCTGGCAACAAGGAGAACCCTGTGCGCGACGCAGAGCAGAAGACCTGGTCCGACGTGGTCGACGCGGCCCGCCGTACCGTCGCCGACGGCCTGGTCGTCGGCACGTCCGGCAACGTGTCCGCCCGCGTCGGCGACGATCTGGTGCTCGTCACCCCGACCGGCGTGCCCTACCACCGGCTCGGCCCCGACGACGTGGTCGCCGTCGACCTCGGCACCGGCCGCCAGGTGCGGGGCTCGCTCCGTCCGACCAGCGAACTCCCGCTCCACCTCGCGGTCTACCGGGGTACCGACGCCCGCGCCCTCGTGCACACCCACGCGCCGCACGCCACCGCCGTCTCCACGCTCGTCTCCGAGCTGCCGCCGATCCACTACATGACGGCCGACCTCGGCGGACCGGTCCGCGTCGCCGACTACGCCCTCTACGGCACGCCCGAGCTGGCCGACGCCGTCCTGCACGCCCTCCGCGACCGGCGTACCGCGTGCCTCATGCGGAACCACGGGATGATCAGTCTCGGCGAGAGCCTTGAGCAGGCGTACGACCGCGGGGCCCAGCTCGAATGGATGTGCCGCGTGTGGCTGGCCGCCAGCTCCACGGGGGCGGCCCCCGTCGTCCTTTCCCCCGCCGAGCTGGCGGCGGCCTCAGCGAAGCTCTCCGGCTACGGCCAGCGCTCCCCGGGGCGCCCCTGACCCCCCGGGGTGCCCCTGACCGCCGGTCGAGGGACCACCTGCCGGCGGTGGGTTGGCCGCGCAGTTCCCCGCGCCCCTTCGGGGCACCTCCTCCGTGGGAGTCGCCCGAGCCCGCGAGCCCCCGAGGCTGCCCCGGAGCGCAGTTCCCCATGCCCTTGGTGGTGACCCTCTTTTCGCGGAGGCACCCGCACGAACCAGGGGCGCGGGGAACTGCGCGACAAGCCACCGCGGACCGCAAGGTCCCGTGACGGGCAGGAGGGGGCAGCCTCGGGGGCCCGCGGTGGTGGCCCGACTCCTGCGAAGGACCTGCCCCGAAGGGGCGCGGGGAACTGCGCGCTCAGCCACCCACCGGCAGGTGGTCCCTCAACCGGCAGGACGGAGCACCCCGGGAGGTCAGGTGGCGGCCCAACGGGAGCACGCTCAGACTGGGGGCGATGCGCCTTCGATACGCGGTGGCCGCGGCGGCCACACTCGTGGTGGGTGCCGGCACGGCCGCGCTGGCGGCAGGCCGGTACGGATCGGGCTTCGCCCTGAAACCGGCGATCGCGGGCCCGGCCCCCGAGGGCCTCATCACGGTGCACAGCGTGACGGGCGACCGCGTCGTCCTGACCCGCACCCCCGCCGCGGAGCGCCCCGGCGTCTACGGCCTGACCGGCGCGGGCGTGCACGCCACCGTGGGCCGGGTGGTCGCCGAGAACGGTCACTCCGTCACGCGCGTCCTGCTCCGCGTCGACAAGGGCGCGCTGGACGCGGGCGTGTTCGTCCGCATGACCCCGCAGGCGTACACCGGCGACCCGCGCACCGCGCACGGCCTGGAGTTCACCGAGACGATGGTCCCCGGCGAGCTCGGCATGCTGCCCGCGTGGTACCTGCCCGGCGCGCGCGCCACCTGGGTGCTGGCGGTGCACGGCGTCGGCGCCACCCGCGAGCAGGTCCTGCCCGTGCTGCCCGCCCTGCACGGCTTCCGGCTTCCGGTCCTGGTGCCCACCTACCGCAACGACTCCGGCGCCCCCGCGTCACCCGACGGCATCGGCCACCTCGGCGCCACCGAGTGGCACGACCTGGACGCGGCGATGCGCTACGCCGTCGAGCACGGGGCGGCCCGGCTCGTGCTGTACGGCTGGTCGAGCGGCGCCGTGATGGCCCTGCGCGCCCTGCACCGCTCGCCGGCCGCCGGCAAGGTCACCGGCCTGATCCTCGACTCCCCGGTGCTCGACTGGCGCTCCACGGTCAACGCCGCGGTGCGCTCGCGGGGCCTGCCCGGCGCGCTCACCCCGCTCGCGGTGCGGGCCGCCGAGGGCCGTACCGGGGTGCGCGCCGCACGGCACACCGCCGCCGACACCGAGGCCGCGGTGCCGGTCCGGCCGCACGTCCCGACCCTGATCGTGCACGGCCCCGACGACGACTTCGCCCCCTGGTCCGCCTCCCGCGCGCTCGCCGACCGCTACCCGGACAAGGTCTCGCTGCGGCAGGTCTCCGGAGCCGGCCACACCGCGATGTGGAACGCCGATCCGAAGGAGTACGAGGAGACGCTGCGGCGCTTCCTCACCCCGCTCATGTGAGCGCCTTCACACGCGGGTTTGGGATTATGGGCGCTGAGCGGCGAGACTGATCAGGTGACGTCCCGTATCCCGCGAGACACTCCGCTCCGCCTCGTCCCCCGCCGGCCGCTCACCGCGGCCCGCAGGACCGCCACGACGCGCAGGTCGCGACCGGCGCGCCCCCCCGAGGGCACTCCCTCGATCCCTGAACTCGCCCGCCTCGCCAGGGCCGAACTCGCCGCCGCCGTACGCCTCGCACGATGGGCGGGCACCGGCCCCGGCAGTGCCGGGCCGACCGGGATACTGCCCGACGCCACCGTGCGCGAGGCCGCCGCGGTGCTCGGCCTGACGCCCGGCCAGATCCGTACCGCCTGGGACCGGGCCCGGCTCTCCGGCCTGATCGAGCTGCACCGCGGCACCGCCCGCCCCGGCTGGCGGCTGCGGGCCTGGGACACCGACGACACGGCGGTGCTGCGCGGCTGGGTGGCGCTCTTCGACGCCTGGTCGCTCGCGCACCCGTTCCTGCCGCCCGGCGCGGAGGCGGGCGGCACCGGCCCCGCGCTCGCACCCGACCCGGCGCTGGTCGCCGAAGTCATCGAGGCCGCACCGCAGTTGCTCTCCTTCCTGCACCTGTCGCAGGGGCCGGTACCGCTGGACACCCTGCTGGACCTGCTGCGCCAGCGCGTCGCCGAACTGCGCACCGAGCGGCACGAACCGCCCGCCGCCGGCGACCCGCTGCCCGCGCTGCTCGACTGGGTGCTGGAGGCCGCCACCGACGTGGGCGCGCTGCGCCCGCGCGACCCGAAGCGCCCCGACGAGGCCGTGCTCACCCCGCTGGGCAGCTGGGCGGTGTGGGTGAAGCTGGAGCAGATCTGCGTGGCCGCGCAGGGCCCGGCCGGGAACATGGAGCAGTCCGCGGAGACGATGCTGCGCGCCTGCGCGCGGCTCTCCCCGGGCCCGGCCCGCACCGAGTACCGCGCCTGGCTGGCCGCCCGCCCGGTCGCGCCGGCCGTCGCCGAGCTGCTGGAGACCGCCCGCGGGGAGGACGCGCTGCTGCGCGGCCTGGCCTTCGAGGCGCTGCGGGTGGTCGGCGACCCGGCCGAGCCCGCGGTGTGCGCGGTGGTGCACGAGCCGACGCTGCGCCCGTACGCGGTGCTGTGGCTGGCCGAGCTGGACGGCGGCGACCCGGACGCCGCGACCGCGCTGCTGACCCGCGAGGAGGCCACCTGGCTGTGGGTGGACACCGCCGCGGCGGTCGCCGACCACGGTGACGACCACCTGCTGGTGAGCCACCTGGAGACGGCCGTGCAGGGCTCGGTGCGCGGGCTGCTCCAGGAAGTTCGCGAGGTCGGCCACCCGAGGACCGTGCAGGTCCTGGTGGCGCTCGCCGCCGCGCACCCAGACCCCGCGCTCGCCAAGGCGGTGCGCAAGGCCGCGTTCCAGGTGCACACCGGGGAGGCGTGAGGCCGGCCGCCCGGTCTGCCGCGATCCGGCCGGGCCCCGCCCGGCCGGACCCGCCTCAGGCGGAGGGGAGTTCGGGTGCGTAGGTGCCGAAGCACCACAGGTTGCCCTCGGCGTCCCTCGCGATGTAGTCGCGCGAACCGTAGTCCTCGTCGGTGAGCGGCTTCACGATTTTCACGCCGCCGGCCGCCGCCCGGGCGTGATGGGCGTCGGGATCGTCCACCACCACGTACACCGAGGTGGGGCCCAGGTCCTTGGCGGCGTGCCCGTACTCGCCGTCGTCCCTGGCGCTGCCGAGCATCACCATGCCGTTGCCGTAGGCGAGTTCGGCGTGGGCGATGGTGCCGTCCCCGTTCTCGTGCACCGCGACCTCGGTGAAGCCGAACGCCTCCTTCAGCAGCGCGATGGCTCCTTTCGCGTCCTTGTACCGCAGGGTGGGATACACGCTGAGCCGGTCCGTCATGGACGGTCTCCCTCCTCCTCGCCGTCGGATGCCGATCTCGTGCCGTTTGGTCAGCACATGGTCGAGTATGGGCGAATCGGTGCGGGGGTGAGGGGATGCGGGTCCGTGGCGGGCGCAGGCCCGTAAAACGGGTTGCCGGCACCCGTAGAATGGTCCCATGGCAGTCCTGCTCCTCGATTAGCCGCGCCGACCGGCCGCGCCTCGGGCCACCGGTCCCGACGCCCGCGCCCCCGCCGTTCGCAGGCCGGCTTCCGACGCCTTCGCGCCGCCGTGCCCTGGTACTTCGCCCTCCCCGCTGCCGCCGTCGCGGCGGCCCTCCCCTGGAGCTTTTTCCGTGATCACTGCCACCGGCATCGAGCTGCGCGCCGGCGCCCGCATCCTCATCGAGTCCGCCTCCTTCCGGGTCGCCAAGGGCGACCGCATCGGCCTGGTCGGCCGGAACGGAGCGGGCAAGACCACCCTGACCAAGGTGCTGGCCGGCGAGGGCCAGCCCGCCGCCGGAAGCGTCACCAATTCCGGCGAGGTCGGCTACCTCCCGCAGGATCCGCGCACCGGCGACCTCGAAACCCTCGCCCGCGACCGGGTGCTGTCCGCCCGCGGCCTCGACACCGTGCTGCGCAAAATGCGCGAGAACGAGGAGCGGATGGCCAACGGGAAAGGCGCCACCCGCGAGAACGCGATGAAGAAGTACTCGCGGCTGGAAACCGAATTCCTCACCAAGGGCGGTTACGCCGCCGAGGCGGAGGCCGCCACCATCGCGGCGGCGCTCGGCCTGCCCGACCGCGTCCTGGGCCAGCCGCTCCAGACCCTGTCCGGCGGCCAGCGGCGCCGGGTCGAGCTGGCCCGGATCCTGTTCTCCGACGCGGACACCCTGCTGCTCGACGAGCCCACCAACCACCTCGACGCGGACTCCATCGCGTGGCTGCGGGACTACCTCAGGACCTACCGCGGCGGATTCATCGTCATCTCCCACGATGTCGAGCTCATCGAGACCGTCGTCAACAAGGTGTTCTATCTCGACGCCAACCGGTCCCGTATCGACATCTACAACATGAGCTGGAAGCTCTACCAGCAGCAGCGGGAAGCCGACGAGAAGCGCCGCCACCGTGAGCGCGCGAATGCCGAGAAGAAGGCCGCCGCGCTGAATTCCCAGGCCGACAAGATGCGCGCGAAGGCCACCAAGACGGTCGCCGCGCAGAACATGGCCCGCCGCGCGGAGAAGCTGCTGTCCGGACTGGAAGAGGTCCGGCAGGCCGACAAGGTCGCCAAGCTGCGCTTCCCCGACCCGGCGCCGTGCGGCAAGACCCCCCTGATGGCCGAGGGGCTCTCGAAGTCCTACGGCTCGCTGGAGATCTTCACCGACGTCGACCTGGCCATCGACCGCGGCTCCCGGGTGGTCATCCTCGGGCTGAACGGCGCGGGCAAGACCACGCTGCTGCGGCTGCTGGCGGGCGTGGAGAAGCCCGACACCGGCGGCGTCACTCCTGGCCACGGCCTCAAGCTCGGCTACTACGCGCAGGAGCACGAGACCCTCGACCCGGACCGCACCGTGCTGGAGAACATGCGTTCCTCCGCGCCCGACACCGACCTCGTCGAGATCCGCAAGATCCTCGGGTCCTTCCTCTTCTCCGGCGACGATGTCGACAAGCCGGCCCGGGTGCTGTCCGGCGGCGAGAAGACCCGGCTGGCGCTGGCCGCCCTCGTGGTCTCCAGTGCCAACGTCCTGCTGCTCGACGAGCCGACCAACAACCTCGACCCGGCCAGCCGCGAGGAGATCCTGGGCGCGCTGCACACCTTCACCGGTGCGGTCGTGCTGGTCACCCACGACGAGGGCGCCGTCCACGCACTCGAACCCGAGCGGATCATCATGCTGCCCGACGGTGTCGAGGACCTGTGGAGCCAGACGTACGCCGACCTGGTCGCGCTGGCCTGAGCCGGCCCGGGCCGCGGTACCGCGCGGCCCGGAGTACGGCCCCGTACTGCGCCGATGGGCCGGATGATCATGCCGAATCGATCATTCGGCCCATCATTGATCCTTCATCTGTATGAGTCGGCCTGGTACCGCCCCGTCGCCCGGGCCGGTCGCCGCCGCCGCGCCGCGATCAGTGCCGTGACGTCGGGAAACTCCTTACTGACCCGGCTGACCTGCCGGTATTCCCGGGCCCCGGATCGCGATGCGGAATTCGCGGGCGGGAAATAGCGTCCGACTCGGGTTCTGACGGGGCTATCGGGGCATTCGGTCGGTGAATGGACGGGGATGGACCTTGTCGAATGGGTGGCCAGGAACGTGCGTAGGGGTGATCATGAGAGTCCATAGCGCACTTCCCTGGAGGAGGCACGGGTGGCCGAGACTCTGAAGAAGGGCAGCCGGGTGACCGGCGCCGCGCGCGAGAAGCTCGCGGCAGACCTGAAGAAGAAGTACGACTCCGGTGCGAGCATTCGAGCCCTGGCCGAGGAGACCGGCCGTTCCTACGGGTTCGTGCACCGGATGCTGAGCGAGTCGGGCGTGACGCTGCGCGGTCGCGGCGGCGCCACACGGGGCAAGAAGGCCACCGCGGCCTGATCGCCCGCGGGGATCCCCGCGGGCAGGCACCCGTGCGTCCGGCGAGCCGACCGAGTGGTTACCCTTCGGTAATCATGTCCGCGGTCCGCTCGGAGGCGCCCGATGCCCGATGCCCACGTCCTGCTCGAACGCGACGGAGTCCGGCTCACCCTGGACGGAGCCGTCGCGCACATCACCCTCTGCAACGGCGCCAAGCGCAACGCCCAGTCGCCCGCCCTGTGGCGGGCCCTGGCCGAGGCGGGGCGGCTGCTGCCGGGGAGCGTACGGGTCGCGGTGCTGCGCGGCGAAGGCGTGTCCTTCTCCGCCGGACTCGACCGGCGTGCGTTCACTCCTGAGGGCTTCGAGGGCGAGCCGTCCTTCCTCGACCTCGCGCGCGGTTCCGAGCAGCAACTCGACGCGGCCGTCGCGGGGTTCCAGGAGGCGTTCACCTGGTGGCGGCGCACCGACCTGATCACGGTCGCCGCCGTCCAGGGGCACGCGATCGGTGCCGGCTTCCAGCTCGCCCTCGCCTGCGACATGCGGGTCTGCGCGGACGACGTGCAGTTCGCGATGCGGGAGACCTCGCTCGGGCTCGTGCCCGACCTCACCGGCACCAAGCCGCTGGTCGAACTGGTCGGGTACGGCCGCGCGATCGAGATCTGCGTGACCGGCCGGTTCGTGCGCGCGGAGGAGGCAGCGAGCTGCGGGCTCGCCAATGTGGTGGTGCCCGCGGCGGAGCTCGACGCGACGGTGGACGACCTCGTCGCCGCCGTGCTGGCCGCACCGCGGGACGCCGTCATCGAGACCAAGGCACTGCTGCGGTCCGCGCTCGGCGCCTCGGAGGAGGCGCAGCGTGCGGCCGAGCGCGCGGCCCAGGGGCGGCGCCTCCGTGATCTTGCCGGCGTGGGGGAGTAGACCCTCCGCGGACGGGCGGTTCCGCCGGTCGAGGAGCCGGCTGCCGGTGGGTTCCGAGGGGCCGTCGGCAGGAACCGTCAGGCGATGTCCGTGACGATGACGGCCGTGGTGACGGGGCCGGGGGCACCCGGGGTGGTGGCCGTGGTCACCGCGGCCCCGGTCTCCCGGGCCACCGCCAGCGGGCGGAAGGAGCGCGCCGTCGCGATCTGCACCTGGACGTGGCGGGCCGGCGGCACCGGCGGCCGGGTGTCGCGGATGCGCAGCCCCCCGTGCCCGGCGAGCCGCCGGGTCAGGCGGACCACTCCCGGCACGGCCTTCGCCGCGGCCTCCGCCGCCTCCGCGGTGCCCTGCACGATCGCCTGCCCGGCCTCGGCCTCGTCGTCCCCCTCCGTACCCTCCAGCTCCTTGCGGGCGGAGCCGCCCCCGACGGCGGCCGACGGGGTGACCGGACCGTCGAGCAGGCCGGTGACGGCGAGGTCGACGACGTGCACCGGCAGGCCGAGCCCGTCGTCGCCCGCGGCGGCGAACAGCGCGAACCGCAGCCGCTCGGCCGCGACCGGCAGCGGCTCGTCCACCGCCGCCTCGAACCGCGCCTCGATCCTGAGCGGTTGGTGCGGCAGGGCGCCCAGCGGGGCGGCCGCGGGCACCTCCGGGACGCCGGCGTCGTCCGGGAGCGCGGCGACATCGACCTCGCCGAGCCGCACCCCGGGCAGCGCCGCGCACACGGCCCGCAGGGCGGCGACGGCCGCCCGTTCGGTGATCCACGCCGTGTCCTCGGGGCCGCCGAGGGGCAGCAGCCTCCCCAGTGCGACCTGTTCCCGTACTGTCCGAGCCAGCCGGTCCATGGACACCACGCCTCGCCTCCGCACGCCGACCACTCGTTTGGGGGGCCGGCAGCACCCCACTCGCCGCATCCCCCACGCAAGAGGGGGCATGCGCACATAGTGTGGAGCACGGAGCAGCCCATACGGAGGGACGACTCGCGATGAGCGACACCACACAGCAGGGCAACCCCGAACCGATCGGCTCGTCCGCGTCGGAGGGCAGGACGCTGGACAAGGGAGGTGCGGGCGGGCGCAAGGTGCTCGGCGATCCCGCCACCCGGGGCCGTACCACCATCGCCGACGGTGTGGTGGAGAAGATCGCCGGCCTTGCCGCTCGCGATGTGCTGGGCGTGCACGCCATGGGCACCGGCCTGTCCCGTACGTTCGGGGCGGTGCGCGACCGGGTGCCGGGCGGCGGCCGTTCCGTGACCCGCGGGGTGAAGGCCGAGGTCGGGGAGGTGCAGACCGCACTCGACCTGGACATCGTGGTCGAGTACGGCGTGTCGATCGTCGAAGTCGCCCGCGCCGTGCGGGAGAACGTCATCGCGGCGGTGGAGCGGATGACCGGTCTCGAGGTCGTCGAGGTCAATGTCGCGGTGGGGGATGTGAAGCTGCCCGACGAGGAGGACGACGACGATCGCGAGCAGCGGGTCCAGTAGCCGCGCGGGCCGGGACGCACCCGGCGCCGACGCAGGTGGAAGCGGTCATGGCTGAGGGGACGGAGAGCGCGGGATGAGTATGGCGGTGATCGGCCTGGCCGTCGGAATGGCGCTCGGGTTCGCCGGATGGTTCGGCGGGTTCGGGGCCTTCCTGCTGGTGGCCGCACTCGGCGCGGTCGGGTTCGTGGCGGGCAAGTTCCTGGACGGCGACATCGAACCGGGGGAGTTCTTCCGGACGCGTGACCGCGATCGTGACCGCGACCGGCGGCGCTGATGGCACCAGCCTCGCCCGCCAGGATGCCGCCCGCCGAGCGCGGCGCGCTGCGGATCGCGGACCGGGTGATCGCGAAGATCGCCGCGCAGGCCGCCGGGGAGGCGCTGACCGGCGCGCCCGGCGCCGACCTGGTGCCCGATGACGCGCGCCCGCACGCCACGGTGTCGGTGCGCAAGGACACCGCCCGGCTCCGGCTGGCGCTCGAACTCGGCTACCCCAACGACATCGGCTCCATCTGCCGCGGCGTGCGGCGCCATGTGACCGGCCGGGTCGAGGCACTGACCGGAATGGCGGTACCCGAGGTGGCCGTCGAGGTGGAGCGGCTGCACTCGTCCGCCAGCCGCAGCAAGGACGAAGCGAGGGTGCAGTGAGCGACCACGGTCCCGTCCCCCCCGACCGCCCCGCCGACCGGCGGGGCGACGGTGACGGCGAGAGCCACGGTCCCGGTTCTGACGCCGGGTCGGCCTCCGGAGCCGGCAGCGCCGCAGGTGCGAGCCGGTTCGACGGGTCCGAAGGGTTCGGCGAGGGGTCCGACGGGTCGGAGCCCACGGTGAAGCTGCCCACCGCCCTCGACACCCTGCCGCCGGAAGCCGCGTCGGGCGCGAGCCTGTACCCCCCGGCACCGGGTGAACCCGCGGTGCACGCCAAGCGCTTCTGGTCCGGCCGGCGCATCCCCGCTGCGCTGACCGCCGCCGTCTGCACCGGCCTGACCGGTCTGTTCCTCTACGACATCGCCGCGGTGCGCACCGACCGCCAGGCGATGGCCTGGCGCAAGGGCCTGGCCCACCAGCTGGCCACCCGCCACCTGGACGACACGTGGATCATCCTCGGCGCCTCGGTGGCCGCCGCCCTCGGCCTGTGGCTGCTGGTGCTCGCGGCCACCCCGGGCGAGCGCGAGCTGCTGCCGATGGCCCGCCGCGGCCCCCACGCCGTCCGCGCCGGGCTGGACCGGCACGCGGCCGAACTGGTGCTGCGCGACCGGGCCATGGAGGTGCCCGGGGTGCGCTGGTCGCGGGTGAAGGTCGGCCGCCGCAAGATCAGGGCGCGCGCCGCCTCGCACTTCCGCGAACTCGACGACGTCCGCCGCGACCTGACGGGCGCTCTGGAGGGGGCGGTCCGGCAGCTCGGCCTCGCCAAGCCGCCCACCCTGCGGGTGCACGTCCACCGTGCCGACAAGAAGGCGTGAGGAGAGGGCGCATGCGCACCACACTCAACCGGCTCATGCTCGGCCTGCTCGGCCTGATCCTGCTGGTGGTCGGCCTCTCGGTCCTGGTCGGCAGCCTCGATCTGCAGAAGCACTGGGACTTCACGGTGCCGAGCTGGTGGCCGTTCACCGGCCCGAAGGACGTGCTGCTCACCGCGCACGACCGTACCCGCTACCGCTCGGACGGCTGGTGGTGGCCGGTGGTGATCGCGGTGCTCGCGGTACTGCTGCTGATCGGGCTGTGGTGGCTGTTCGCGCAGGCCCGCACCCGGCGGGTGCGGCAGCTGCGGGTCGACAGCGGCGACGGCCAGGGCGCTCTGCTGCGCGGCCGGGCCGTGGAGAGCGTGCTGACCGCGGAGTCGGAGGCGTACGACGGCGTGTCCTGGGCCGGGGCCCGGCTGGTGGGCAAGCGCGGCAACCCCTCGGCGCGGCTGGTGCTCGGCCTGGAGCCCTACGCCAGCCCGGACGAGGTCGTCACGGGGCTGGACACCTCGGTGATGGAACGCGCCCGTACCTCGGCCGGGCTCGACACGCTGCCCGCCGAGGCGAGGTTGCGGGCGGTCCGGCACCGGGCCCGCCGGGTGAGCTGACCCGGCGGCCCCGCCCGGGGCCGCCGCTGTCCTGTCAGGGGGCGGTGGCGCTGCCCTGGCCGGTGAGCGCCAGCGCGCTGTTGACCAGGCCGATGTGGCTGAACGCCTGCGGGAAGTTGCCCAACTGCCGCCCGGCGGCCGGGTCCCACTCCTCCGCCAGCAGCCCGACGTCGTTGCGCAGCGACAGCAGCTTCTCGAACAGCTCCGTCGCCTGCTTGGTCCGCCCGGTGGCGTGCAGGGCGTCCACCATCCAGAACGAGCAGGCCAGGAAGGCGCCTTCGCTGCCGGGCAGGCCGTCGACGCCGGACGCCTCGGGGCTGTAGCGGCGGACGAAGCCGCCCAGGTCCAGTTCGGCGCGGACCGCCTCCACCGTGCCGATCACCCGGGGGTCGTCCGGCGGCAGGAAGCCGACCTGGGGGATCAGCAGCGTGGCGGCGTCCAGCTCGCGCGAGCCGTAGGACTGGGTGAAGGTGTTGCGGTCCGCGTCGTACCCCTTCGCGCACACCTCGGCGTGCACCTGCTCGCGCATCGCGCGCCAGCTGTCGGTGTTCCCGCGCAACTTGGGCTGGGCCTCCATGGTGCGCACCGCGCGATCGGCGGCGACCCAGGCCATCACCTTGGAGTGCACGAAGTGCCGGCGCGGGCCGCGTACCTCCCACAGGCCCTCGTCGGGCTCGCGCCACTTGGACTCCAGGAAGTCCATCAGGGAGCGCTGGAGGTTCCAGGCGTGCGACTCGGCGGCCAGGCCGCGCCGGCCGGCGAGGTACAGCGAGTCCATCACCTCGCCGTAGACGTCGAGTTGGAGCTGGCCGGCGGCGGCGTTGCCGATCCGGACCGGTGCGGAGCCCTGGTAGCCGGCCAGCCACGGCACCTCGTACTCCGGCAGCCGGCGCTCGCCCGCGATGCCGTACATGATCTGGAGGTCGGCGGGGTCGCCGGCCACGGCCCGCAGCAACCAGTCCCGCCAGGCGTGCGCCTCGTCCAGGTAGCCGCCGGCGATCAGCGCGTTGAGGGTGAGGGCGGCGTCGCGCAGCCAGCAGTAGCGGTAGTCCCAGTTGCGGACGCCGCCGATCTCCTCGGGCAGCGAGGTGGTCGCGGCGGCCGCTATGCCGCCGCTGGGCGCGTAGGTGAGTGCCTTGAGGGTGATCAGGGAGCGCAGGACGGCGTCGCGCCACGGGCCCTCGTAGCGGCACTGCGCGGACCAGGACTCCCAGTCCTTCAGGCAGGTGTCGAGGGCGGCGAAGGGGTCGACCTTGCGCAGATGCCGGGCGTGCGAGACGTTCCAGGTCAGGACGAAGCCGACCCGCTCGCCGGCGGAGACGGTGAAGTCGGCGTAGGTGCGCATGTCCTTGCCGTACATCGGCACGTTGGGGGTGCTGCGCAGCCAGACGGAGTCGGGGCCGGCGGTGGCCACCCGGTGGCCGTCGATGCGGCGCATCCACGGCACGACGTTGCCGTAGTCGAAGCGCAGCACCAGCTCGGCGTGCATGGCCACCTCGCCGGATATGCCCTCGACGACGCGGATCACGTCGGGCGCCTTGTCGCGCTGCGGCATGAAGTCGGTGACCTTCACGGTGCCGCTCGGCGTCTCCCACACCGTGTCCAGTACGAGGGTGTCGCCGCGGTAGGAACGGGTGGCGCAGTGCGAGGAGTTGACCGGGGCGATCCGCCAGCGGCCGTTGTCGCGGTCGCCGAGGAGCGCGGCGAAGCAGGCGGCCGAGTCGAAGCGGGGCAGGCACAGCCAGTCGATGGAGCCGTCCCGGCCGACGAGCGCGGCGGTCTGCAGATCGCCGATGATCGCGTAGTCCTCGATGGGTGCTGCCACGTGTTCGCCTCGCCGCCTTCATCTGGCCGTCGCCGGCCGTCACCGGGTGCAGTCGCCCCCCGACCGTACAGCTCGGTGGCGGGGGGCAGGCGGCCGGGTGGGCGGCGGGCGGCGGCGCGACGAGGCGTGCGGCCCGCGCGGGCGCGCGGCGGGGTCAGGCCGGCTCGGCGGTCCCGACCCGGTCCACGATGCCGTCCGCGCCCTCCGCCTTGGCGCAGTGCGCGCAGCAGTAGAAGCGGCCGTCCACCGCGACGCCGTGGCCGACGATCTGCACGCGGCAGTGCTCGCAGATCGGTGCCATCCGGTGGATCGCGCACTCGAAGCTGTCGAAGACGTGCACCACCCCCTGGGCGTGCACTTCGAAGCTCATCTCGTAGTCGTTTCCGCAAACCTCGCAACGGGCCATGAGGCACAGGCTGCGGATCCGCCTGCTGCCGGGCAACACAGCTCGCGGAGCGGAGCGGGGTCTGCTGCCCGCTTTCACCCGGACGGCGGTGGACGGCACTCAGGCGTCAGCCGTGTACATCCTCAGCGGGTCGGACCGCCTTCAGCAGCTCGGCGAAGCGTGCCTCGTCGATGACCGGGGTGCCGACCTGCCGGGCCTTGGCCGCCTTGGTGGTGAAGGAGTCGGGGTCGTTGGTGACCAGCAGGCTGGTGAGGCGGCTGACGGAGGAGGCGACGTGCAGTCCGGCGTCGGTGGCCCGGTCCTCCAGGAGTTCGCGGTCGATGCCGGTGTCGCCGGAGAACGCCACCCGCATCCCCTGCACCAAGGGCCCGTCCGCCGCCAGCCGCCCCGGGTTGGGGTAGGGGCAGACCGGTCGCTTGCGGGCGGGCCGCCAGCCGGAGTTGCCGTAGCCGGAGCCGCTGACCCGGCCGTAGCGGGGGCCGGGCACGGCGGCTTCCTCGCCGGGGCGGGCGGCGCTGTCCTTCCACTCCGTCAGGGGGCGGCAGGCGTGCAGCGGCAGCGGTAGTTCGGCGGCGGCCGCCAGGTGCAGGCTCGGCCGGAACGCCTCGGCCAGCACCCGCGCGTCGTCCAGCGCGTGGTGCGCACGGCGCTGCACGACGCCGTAGTGGGCGGCGAGCGTCTCCAACTTGTGGTTGGCCAGCGGCAGCCGCAGCTCCTTGGCCAGCACGATCGTGCACAACCGGTGCTCGACCTGGGCGGTGGTCTGCGCGCGGGCGAACTCCCTTGCCAGCATGGACCAGTCGAAGACCGCGTTGTGGGCGACGAGCACCCGTCCGGCCAGCCGCTCGGCGAGTTCGCCGGCGATCTCGGGGAACAGCGGCGCCTCGGCGAGCATCGCGCCGGTGAGGCCGTGGATCCACACCGGGCCAGGGTCGCGCAGCGGGTTGACCGGTGTGTACCAGTGGTCCTGCACCTCGCCCCGGGCGTCCAGCCGGTAGACCGCCGCGGACACGATCCGGTCGTCCCTGCCGAGGCCGGTGGTCTCGACGTCGACCACGGCGTACCCGGCGGGGTAGCCCGCGGGCCACGGTGCGGGCGCGGGCGCCGGTACGGCGACCGGAGCGGGCGCGGGCACCGAAGTCGCGGGCGCGGCCCCGGTCTCGGGAACGGGCGCCGCCCCGGGCTCGGAATCGGCGCCGGTCGCGGGCGGTGTCGGGAACGGCGTCGCCCTCGGCCCGCCGGAGACGGGAGACGGGTCGGTCCGGTTGTCCAGCATGGTCATTGAGGATAAGCGCCGTCGCCGACAGCGTTTTCCACCCCACCCCCGAGCGAGTCCGGCATACCAGTCGGTAACAACGTCTGGCGGACCGCCGTTGGGCGACTCTATGGTGCGTTCATGCCAGATCTGCCGAACGTGGTGCTGTGGTCGGTGCCGGCCTTCGTGCTGCTCACCGTCGTGGAGATGGTGAGTTACCGGATCCACCCCGACGAGGACTCCGCCGGTTACGCCGGCAAGGACACCGCCGCGAGCCTGTCCATGGGCACCGGCAGCCTGTTCACCGACGCGCTGTGGAAGATCCCGATCGTGGCGCTCTACTCCGCCGTGTACGCGCTGACCCCGCTGCGGGTGCCGGTGCACTGGTGGACGCTGCTGCTCGTGCTGCTCGCGCAGGACTTCTTCTACTACTGGTCGCACCGCGGGCACCACGTGATCCGCATCCTGTGGGCCTGCCACGTCGTGCACCACTCCAGCCGCAACTTCAACCTCTCCACGGCGTTGCGCCAGCCCTGGACCAGCCTCACCTCCTGGCCGTTCTACCTGCCGCTCATCGTGCTCGGCGTGCATCCGGCGGTGCTCGCGTTCTGCACGTCGGTCAACCTCGTCTACCAGTTCTGGATCCACACCGAACGCGTCGACAGGCTGCCACGCCCGGCGGAGTTCGTCCTCAACACCCCCTCGCACCACCGCGTGCACCACGCCTCCCAAGGCGGCTACCTGGACCGCAACTTCGGCGGCATCCTCATCGTCTGGGACCGCCTGTTCGGCTCGTTCGCGCCGGAGACCGAGCGTCCCGTCTACGGGTTGACCAAGAACATCTCCACCTACAACCCGCTGCGGGTCGCCACCCACGAGTACGCCGCCATCGCCCGCGACGTCGCCGCCGCCCGCACCTGGCGCGACCGCGCACGCCACCTCGTGCTCGGCCCGGGCTGGCGCCCGGAGGCCGCCCCCGGCGCCGCCGCGCACCCGGACGCCGCCGTGCCCCCGGAGGGCGCCACCCTCCCCGCGGCGGCCGAACTCCGCTAGCGCGGACGCGCCCCGCCGGGGCCGGCCGCTGCCCCCGCGCGCCCTCAGCCATCGCTTCAACAAATTGTTGACAGCCCTGCCCCGTCGCGTACGCTGCGGCGGTACCCGCCACCGCCGCCGCACCGGCGCGGGCGCCCGCGCGCCCGAGCCGGAGCGGCGCAGCCCCCCGGATCACCGCCGGTGCCCTCTAGGGTGGAAGGAGGTGGTACGAGGCGCCGCGCGGGCGCCCCGGCGCGAGAGGAGGAACCGTGCTCGTCGACACGTACGGTCGGGTGGCCACGGACCTTCGGGTCTCGCTGACCGACCGCTGCAACCTGCGCTGCACGTACTGCATGCCCGAGGAGGGCATGCAGTGGCTGGCCAAACCCGATCTGCTCACCGACGACGAGATCGTCCGGCTGATCCGGATCGCCGTCACCGACCTCGGCGTCACCGACGTGCGCTTCACCGGCGGCGAGCCGCTGCTGCGCCCCGGCCTGGTCGGCATCGTGGAGCGCTGCGCCGCCCTGCTGCCGCGCCCGAAGCTCTCCCTGACCACCAACGGCATCGGGCTGGGTCGCACCGCCGCCGCCCTGCGCGCGGCCGGCCTGGACCGGGTCAACGTCTCGCTCGACACCTTGCGCCCGGATGTCTTCCACACCCTGACCCGCCGCAACCGGCACCAGGACGTGCTCGACGGCCTCGACGCCGCCCGCGCCGCCGGGCTCGCTCCCGTGAAGGTCAACTCCGTGCTGATGCGGGGGGTCAACGACGACGAGGCCCCCGAACTGCTGCGCTGGGCACTGGCGGAGGGCTACGAGCTGCGGTTCATCGAGCAGATGCCGCTCGACGCCCAGCACGGCTGGCAGCGCACGGACATGGTCACCGCCGAGGAGATCCTCGGCGCGCTGCGGACCCGCTTCACCCTCACCGCCGAGGGCGAGCCGGCCCGCGGCCACGCGCCCGCCGAGCGCTGGCTGGTGGACGGCGGCCCGGCCCGGGTCGGCGTGATCGCGTCGGTCACCCGGCCGTTCTGCCGTGCCTGCGACCGCACCCGGCTGACCGCCGACGGCCAGGTGCGCAACTGCCTGTTCGCCCGCGAGGAGTCCGACCTGCGCGGCGCGCTGCGCTCCGGCGCCCCGGACCACGAGGTCGCCGCGCGGTGGAAGGCGGCGATGTGGGGCAAGAAGGCCGGCTCGGGCCTGGACGACCCGGCCTTCCTCCAGCCGGACCGCCCGATGTCAGCCATCGGCGGCTGACCGCTCCTGCCATTCCGTCAGCGCGACCACGTCCTTGAGGAAGCCGCGCGCGCCGAGGAACCGGGACAGGTGCTCGCGGTGCTCCTCGCAGGCCAGCCAGGTCTTGCGCCGCTCGGGCGTGTGCAGCTTCGGGTTGTTCCAGGCCAGTACCCACACGGCCGGCACCCGGCAGCCCTTGGCCGAGCAGGTCGGCGTCTCGTCGCTCATGGCACCCAGTAAACATGGCGACGCCGGGCAGCCACGGGGGGAGCCGCCCGGCGTCGGTCCATCGCTCCGACGGGGGATACGGAGCGCGTACCGCAGTATGTCACGCGGTCAGCCGCTCGTGGAGGGGGAACCCGATGATTGATCTGAGCTTTTCTTGAGGTTCCCCGCGAGCTGCCATAGGTCTAGACCTATCCATGATCGCGCCAGGGGGAATCAGCCCACGTCGGGGCGCTCGCCCGCCGGTTCCTGTCCCGGGTCCGCCGCCGCTTCCGCCATGGGTTCCGGTGCCCGCTCGGCCGCCGACTCCACCCGGGTCGGCTCCAGGGCCGGCCGGATCAACGGCGGCACGTAGGAGGAGGGCAGCGTCGGGGTGTTCTCCCGGCCCGCGTTCGCGAACACGACGGCCACGTACGGCAGCAGCAGGCCGAGCACGAGCGTCGCCCAGGCCAGCGGCCGCTCGACGTTCCACAGCACCACGGTGAGGATCACCGAGAGGGTGCGGATCGACATGGAGATGATGTAGCGCCGCTGGCGCCCGCGTACGTCCTCGGTCAGTCCGGTCCGTGCCCCGGAAATCGGGAAGACCTCCGACCCGCCCTGCTTCCGCATCCCGCTCCACCCGCCTGCTCCACGCATCGGACCGCGCCGATCACGGGTCACGACGCTGCTGCCCGACGGGTCCACGGTACGCCGCCGGGTCCCCGCGCATCAGGGTGGGGGAGCTGCCCGCGTGCCGTGCCGGGCCTGGCCGGCCCCGAGCGGTAGTGGGCCCTCCGACGTGCGGCGTAGGAGGACCGGACGGAGACTGGCGGCACGACTGCCGGGCACCCGCTGCCCGGCCGGAGGAGGCGAACGGCATGGGCTGGTTGTGGGCGATCATCGTCGGTCTGGTGCTCGGTCTGATCGCCAAGGCGATCATCCCGGGCAAGCAGAGCCTGCCCCTGTGGCTCACCGTCATCTGCGGTATGGCCGGCAGCGCACTCGGCAACGGTGCGGCCCGCTGGATCGGGGTCGACGACACCAAGGGCTTCGACTGGACCCGGCACGCCCTCCAACTCGTCGGCGCGATCGTGCTCGTGGCCCTCGGCGACGGGCTGTGGGCCGCCTACAAGGGCCGAAAGCGCAGCACCACGGTGTGACCGGCGCGGCCGGGGCGGGAGGCGCCGTACGCGGGCGCAGCGTGTCGCGTCGGGCGGGTCGCCGCGTCAGCCGCGGGGCTGCTCCGATGACGCCTTCCACCGCCGCAGCCACCGCGGAGGCACCGGGCCGGTGAGCCACACCCCGTTGTCACTGACCCGGAACTCGTGGCCGTCCGCGGCCAGTCCGGCCGCGTCCACCACCAGCACGAGCGGGCTGCCGTGCCGCGCGCCGACCCGCAGGGCCGTCTCCACGTCGGCCGACAGGTGCACGTCCTGCCGGGACATCGGGCGCAGCCCCTCCGCCCGGATCGACGGCCATGTGGCGGTCGCGGTGCCGTGGTAGAGCACGTCGGGGGGAACGGCGGCCGCCAGGCCCAGGTCGACCGGGACCGAGTGGCCCTGACTGGCCCGGATCCGGCGGCCGTCGGCGGAGAAGGCGAAACGCTTCTTGTTGTTCGTCGCGACCACGTGGTCCAGGTCGGCCCGCGAGCAGCGGCGGCCCTTGGCGGCGCACGCGGCCAGCAGCTCCTCCACGTCCACCCAGCCGCCGCCGTCGAGCGTGACGCCGACCGCCTGCGGGTCGTGCCGCAGCACCCGTGACAGGAACTTCGAGACCTTGACGGTCTGCTTCTCGTCGAGCATGTGCGTCCGCCCCCTCGGCGGGGCCGGCCGGGCGCACCCCGGCCGGCCCGGGTCCGGTCAGACTCCCTGGCTGACCGAACTCATGTTGAAATCGGGAATCCGCAGCGCCGGAGTGGCGGCGCGGGTGAAGTAGTCGCCCCACTCGCGGGGCAGGGTGCGCTCGGTGCGGCCGGCCTCGGTGGCCCGGCCCAGCAGGTCGACCGGCGACTCGTTGAAGCGGAAGTTGTTCACCGCACCGGTCACCTCGCCGCCCTCCACCAGGTACACGCCGTCCCGGGTCAGGCCGGTCAGCAGCAGCGTCGCCGGGTCCACCTCGCGGATGTACCACAGGCAGGTCAGCAGCAGGCCGCGCTCGGTGCCGGCGACCATCTCCTCCAGGGACCGTGTGCCGCCCGCGTCGAGCACCATGTTGTCCACCATGGGGGCGAGCGGCACACCGGTCAGCTCCGCGCTGTGCCGCGTGGTGATCAGCTGGTTGAGGGTGCCGTCGCGCACCCAGTCCACCGGGCCGAGCGGCAGTCCGTTGTCGAAGACCGAGGAGTCGTCGCCGGAGGCGTGCGCGATGACGAACGGCGCCGCCTCCAGGCCCGGTTCCGCCGGGTCGCTGCGCAGCGTCACCGGCAGCGAGGCGATCTTCTCGCCGATCCGGGTCTCGCCGCCGCTCCGGCTGAACACGGTGCGGCCCTCGGCGGCGTCCCGCGCCCCGGACGACCACAGCTGGTAGATCAGCAGGTCCGCGACCGCGGTGGGCGGCAGCAGCGTTTCGTACCGCCCCGCCGGCAGGTCCACCTTGCGCTCCGCCCAGCCCAGCCGCTGCGCCAGCTCGGTGTCCAGCGCCAGCGGATCGACGTCGGTGAAGTCGCGGGTGGCGCGGCCGGCCCACGCTGAGCGGGTGCGGTCGGGCGACTTCGCGTTCACCTCGAGGGTGCCGGACGGCTGGTCGTGCCGCAGGCGCAGCCCGGTGGAGGTGCCCAGGTAGGTGGAGGTGACGAAGTGGTGGGCGAAGCCGTACAGCTCCCGGCTGCCGGCCCGGGCGGTGGCGAAGGCCTCGCCCAGCGCGGGCGCGAAGGCCGCGAAGACCTCGGAGGAGGTCTCGGCGGGCGGTGCGGTGAAGTCGGCCGACGGGGCGCGGCCGGCCGCCAGCGGCTGGGCGTCCTCGGCGGGTCCCGCCTCCCGGGCGGCGGCCTCCGCGGCCCGCACCAGCGACTCCAGCTCCTCGGCGCTCACCGCGGAACGCGACACGGTGCCCGACGCGGTGCCCTCGGCGCCGTCGACGGTGGCGATCACCGTCAGGGTCCGGCCGCGGGTCACGCCGTTCGTGGTCAGGGAGTTGGCCGCCCAACGCAGATTGGCGCTCGACTCCTCGTCCGCGATCACCACGCAGCCGTCGGCCCGGGACAGCTCCAGGGCCCGCTCGACGATCTCGTGCGGCTTGGTCGCCGCGCTGCTGGCGCTGCTGGTCATCGGCCGGCCTCCTGCGTGGTGTTGAGAATGCTGACGTCCCGGAAGAGGGCGGAGGGGCAGCCGTGGCTGACCGCCGCGACCTGGCCCGGCTGGGCCTTGCCGCAGTTGAACGCGCCACCGAGCACGTAGGTCTGCGGGCCGCCGACCGCCGCCATCGAACCCCAGAAGTCGGTGGTGGTGGCCTGGTACGCGACGTCCTTGAGCTGGCCGGCGAGCCTGCCGTGCTCGATCCGGAAGAACCGCTGGCCGGTGAACTGGAAGTTGTACCGCTGCATGTCGATCGACCAGGAGCGGTCGCCGACCACGTAGATCCCGCGGTCGACCGAGCCGATCAGCTCCTCGGTGGACGGTCCGTCCGGTGCGGGCTGCAACGACACGTTCGCCATGCGCTGCACCGGGACGTGGCCGGGGGAGTCCGCGAACGCGCAGCCGTTGGACCGCTCGAACCCGGTGAGCTTCGCGATCCGCCGGTCGAGCTGGTAGCCGACCAGGACGCCGTCGCGCACCAGGTCCCAGGACTGGCCGGCCACGCCCTCGTCGTCGAACCCGACGGTGGCCAGGCCGTGCTCGGCGGTCCGGTCGCCCGTCACGTTCATGTGCGAGGAGCCGTACTTCAGGGTGCCGAGCTGGTCGAAGGTGGCGAAGGAGGTGCCGGCGTAGGCCGCTTCGTAACCCAGCGCGCGGTCCAGCTCGGTGGCGTGGCCGACCGACTCGTGGATGGTCAGCCACAGGTTCGACGGGTCGACCACCAGGTCGTACCGCCCCGCCTCGACCGAGGGGGCGCGCATTTTCTCGGCCAGCAGACCCGGGATTGCGGCGAGTTCACCGTCCCAGTCCCAGGTGTCCCCGGTCAGGTACTCCCAGCCGCGGCCGACCGGCGGGGCGAGGGTGCGCATCGAGTCGAAGTCGCCGCTGTCCGGGTCGACCGACACCGCGGTCAGCGACGGGTGCAGCCGGATGCGCTGCTGGGTGGTGCTGGTCCCGGCGGTGTCGGCGTAGAACTTGTTCTCCTGCACGGTGAGCAGCGACGCGTCCACGTGGGAGACGCCCTCGGCGCGCAGCAGGCGCTCGCTCCACTCGGCGAGCAGACCGGTCTTCTCCGGGTCGGGCACGTCGAACGGATTGACCTCGTAGGCCGACACCCAGGTGCGGTCCGCGTACACCGGCTCGGCGGCCAGCTCCACCCTCTCCTGCGAACCGGCGGCGTCGATCACCTTCGCCGACAGCTTCGCCATCGCGACGGCCTGCGCGGCGACCTTGGCCGCGCCGTCCATCGTCAGGTCCACGCCGGCGGCGAAGCCCCACGCCCCGCCGTGCACGACGCGCACCGCGTATCCCAGGTCGGTGGAGTCGGAGGCGCCGGCCGGGCGGGCGTCCCGCAACCGCCACGCCGCGCTGCGCACCCGCTCCAGCCGGAAGTCCGCGTGCTCCACCCCCAGCGCACGCGCCCTCGCCAACGCGGCGTCGGCAAGCGCGCGCAACGGCAACGCCACGAACGACTCATCCACCTCATGCGGCACGACGATCTTCCCTTCCTTCGCGTCTTCGCAGTGAACCATGTCCGCGGCACCCCGCGACGGAGATTTCCGCCCGCCTGTGGACAACTCCCCGGCCGCCCACCGCGCCCCGCCCGACACCGCGTCCGGCGCCTCGTCCGAAGCCCTGTCCGAAGCCCCGTCCGGTGTCGTGCGCGACGTCGCGTCCGATGTCGCGTTCGAACAGCGCGCCCCGGATCCACGTGCCCCCGCTCGCCCCGCCACCGGGTCCGGTGTCCACGTGGACGGCGGCCGCTCCCGCACGACGGCGCAGGCAGCGGTACGGGTACGGTGCAGGTGACGCCGACCGGCGGCGCCGTGCGCGGCGCTTGGATCGGCGTGCCACTTCGGGGACCGGAAATCTGGGTCCGGACCAGTGGCGACGCGGGGACTGTAGGAATCCGACAGGGACCGCGTTACCAGGCTGTGGGGGGCGATCCCCCGGAACGCGGTGGTTGCCGATAGTTTTCAGGCATACACCACGACCATCGACGCAGGGAAAGAGTGATCCGTTGAGCCGCTCGGTTCTCGTCACCGGAGGAAACCGGGGCATCGGCCTCGCCATCGCCCGGGCCTTCGCCGACGCGGGCGACAAGGTCGCCATCACGTACCGGTCGGGCGAGCCGCCCGCGGAGCTCGCCGAGTTGGGCGTGCTCGCCGTGCGCTGCGACATCACCGACGCGGAGCAGGTGGAGCAGGCGTACAAGGAGGTCGAGGAAAAGCACGGCAACGTGGAGGTGCTCGTCGCCAACGCCGGCATCACCCGCGACCAGCTGCTGATGCGCATGTCCGAGGAGGACTTCACCGCCGTCCTCGAGACGAACCTCGTGGGCACCTTCCGCGTGGTCAAGCGCGCCAACCGCGGCATGCTGCGGGCCAAGAAGGGCCGGGTCGTGCTGATCTCGTCCGTGGTGGGGCTGCTGGGCAGCGCCGGGCAGGCCAACTACGCCGCGTCCAAGGCGGGCCTGGTGGGCTTCGCCCGCTCGCTCGCCCGCGAACTGGGCTCGCGCAACCTCACGTTCAACGTCGTCGCCCCCGGTTTCGTCGACACCGACATGACCCGGGCGCTCACCGACGAACAGCGGGCCGGCATCGTCGCCCAGGTGCCGCTGGGTCGGTACGCGCGGGCCGAGGAGGTCGCCGCCACGGTGCGCTTCCTCGCCTCGGACGACGCCTCGTACATCACTGGAGCCGTCATCCCCGTTGACGGCGGATTGGGCATGGGTCACTGATCACATGAGCGGAATCCTCGAAGGCAAGCGCATCCTGATCACCGGTGTTCTGATGGAGTCCTCCATCGCCTTCCACGCCGCCCGGCTGGCGCAGGAGCAGGGCGCCGAGATCATCCTCAGCGCGTTCCCCCGGCCCACGCTGACCGCGCGGATCGCCAAGAAGCTCCCCAAGCCGACGAACGTCATCGAGCTCGACGTGACCAACGACGAGCACCTGGCCGGCCTCGAAGAGGTCATCCGCAAGGAGCTCGGCGGTCTCGACGGGATCCTGCACTCCATCGGGTTCGCCCCGCAGGACGCCCTCGGCGGCAACTTCCTCGAGACGCCGTTCGAGTCGGTGGCGACCGCGATGCACGTCTCGGCGTACTCGCTGAAGTCCCTCACCATGGCGTGCCTGCCGCTGATGACCGAGCCGAGCGGCCCGGACGCGGTGGGCGGCGGCTCGGTGGTCGGCATGACCTTCGACGCGCAGTACGCCTGGCACCAGTACGACTGGATGGGCCCGGCCAAGGCCGCGCTCGAGTCGACGTCCCGGTACCTCGCCCGCTACCTCGGCGACAAGAACGTGCGCTGCAACCTGGTGTCGGCCGGCCCGATCGGTTCCATGGCGGCCAAGTCGATCCCCGGCTTCACCGACCTGGCCGACACGTGGAACTCCCGCTCCCCGCTGGCGTGGGACCTCTCCGACCCCGAGCCGGCCGGCCGCGCCGTGGTGGCCCTGCTGTCGGACTGGTTCCCCAAGACGACCGGCGAGATCATCCACGTCGACGGCGGCCTGCACGCCGTCGGCGGCTGACCTCCGCGAGGTCCGCACACGCGCGGCCCCGTGCGCGACGGCCCCCTGCCCCTGCGGGCGGGGGGCCGTCGCGCTCCCGCGTCCCGTCCTTCGGTCATGCCCGGGGCGCGGGGCGGTTCACGCCCGGGGCGTGACGAAGCGGCAGAAGAAGGCGTGTTCGCGGGCCTCGGCGGCGGCGCGGTCGGCGTCCCCCGCGCGGATGGCACCGACCAGCCGGGCGTGGTCGACGTGGTCCTCTGGCCGGAGTTCGGGCCCGAGGTCGGCGCGCAGGAAGTCCCGGAGCACCTCGCCCAGGTCCGCGTAGAGCGCGGTGAGCACGTCGTTGTGCGAGGCCGCCACCACCGCGAGGTGAAAGGTGACGTCCGCCTGGATGAAGGACTCGGCGCCGCCCGAGTCCCAGGCCCGCTCGCGCCGGTCCAGCAGGGTGTCGAGCTGCCGCAGATCCGCGTCCCGACGCCGCTCGGCGGCCAGCCCGGCCGCGCTGGCCTCCAGCGAGCTGCGCAGCTCGGCGACGTGCAGCGGGTCGGCGCCGGAGAAACGGCGCTGCATCACCCCGGCGAGCTCGCTGGTCGCGATGACGTACGTGCCCGAGCCCTGCCGGATGTCCAGCAGCCCGTTGTGCGCCAGGGCGCGGACCGCCTCGCGGACGGTGTTGCGGGCGACGCCGAGCTGCGCGACCAGCTCGGGCTCGGTCGGGATGCGCGAGCCGACCGGCCAGTTTCCTGAGGCGATCTCCGCGCGCAGCCGATCGATGACCTGGTCGGCGAGGAGCGCCGGGCGGGACACGGGTCCGAGATTCATCCCATCATTCTATGATGGCTCCATGTACGATGACGAATCCCTCGCCCTCGACCCCGTCGCGGTCGCCCCCGGGCGCCCCGCGAGCCTGGTGCCCGGCACCCCCGGACCCGATCGGACGGCGGACCGGCCGGCCCCGCCCGCCCCCTGGGTGCGCCGCCTCGTCATCGCCGCTCTGATCCTTGCCGCGGTCAACCTGCGCCCCGCCATCACCAGCCTCGGCGCCCTGCTCAAGGAGGTCCGCGACGGCCTCGGCATGAGCGGCACCATGGCCGGGCTGCTCACCTCGGTGCCCGCCGCCTGCTTCGCGCTGTTCGGTTTCGCCGCCCCCCGGCTGGCCCGCCGCTTCGGGCCCGGCGCGGTCGTCTGCGCCGGGATGGTCGCCATCGCCTCCGGCCTGGTGCTGCGCCCGCTGTCCGGCAGCACCCCGGTCTTCCTGGTCACCAGCGCGCTCGCGCTCGGCGGGATCGCGGTCTCCAACGTGCTCATGCCGGTGATCGTCAAGCGCTACTTCCCCGATCGGGTCGGCACCGTCACCGGCATCTACTCGATGGCCCTGTCGCTGGGCACCGCCGTGGCCGCGGCGGTCACCGTGCCCCTCACCGACGCGATGGGCGGCAACTGGCGGCTGGGTCTGGGCATGTGGGCCGTGCTCGCCGTGGTCGCGATCGTGCCCTGGCTGCCGCTGGTACGGGACAGGTCGGGGCAGCGGCCGGCAGCGCGGGCAGGCACCGCACCCGAGCCGGCCGCGGGCGAGCACGGCCGCATCACCCGCAGCCGCACCGCCAGGATGCTCGCCTGGTACTTCGGGCTCCAGGGCACCGCCGCCTACGTGACCATGGGCTGGATGCCGCAGATCTTCCGGGACGCCGGACTGTCGGCGGGCAAGGCGGGCCTGCTGCTCGGCGTCACCATGGTGATCGCGGTCCCGCTGTCCTTCGTCCTGCCGCCGCTCGCCGCCCGTATGGGCTCCCAGGGCGCGATCGTCGTGGTGCTCGCGGTGTTCCAGGTCGCCGGGTTCGCCGGGCTGTGGACCGCGCCGGCCGCCGCGCCGTGGCTGTGGGCGGTGCTGCTCGGCGTCGCCAACTGCGCGTTCCCGCTGGTGCTGACGATGATCGGGATGCGCTCGCGGAGCGGAGCAGGCGTCGTACGGCTGTCGGCGTTCGCCCAGAGCACCGGCTACCTGATCTCCATCCCCGGCCCGATCCTGGTGGGCACGCTCAACCAGGTCAGCGGCGGCTGGGGCCTGCCGATGGCGCTGATGATCCTGCTGGTGGTGCCCCAGGTCCTGTGCGGGATGCTGGCCGGGCGCAACCGCCAGATCGAGGACGAACTCTGACCCCGGTGCGGGCCGCCCGGGAGACGGTGCCAGACTTGCCTCATGCCCGTACTCGAACCGAATCCCCCGCAGCCGCAGCGGCGGTTGCTGATCATCTTCGGCCTCATGATGGGCGTCCCCGCGGTCGTCGCGGTCGTCGCCACCATCGCCGCCCGCATGGGCTAGTCGGCCTGCCGGCCCCGGTCACGACCCGTACCGGCCCCCGTCGCCGAGCCGTTCCGGCGCGTGACCCCGACGCCGGCCCGTACCGGACCCTGAGGAGGGGGTGGGGACAACCCCACCATCCCTAGGGGGCCAGGGTCAGGGTCAAGTGGGTGGACGACCGGATGGGCCGTCCCGCGCCGCCCCCGTAGCGTCGAACTGCACACAGCGATCCGGCAGTTCGACGGTCCCAGCTCGGAGGCGGCCACCGTGACCACGCAGTCCCCGCACCTGTACCAGCGGCAGTCCCGGTCGGCCGGCGCCGCGTCCCGCGCCGAGCGCGGCACCGGCAAGGCGGCGGCGCAGACGCGCCTGCCGTGGTGGGCGGTGGCCCTGCCGGTGACGGCGTTCGCGGTCCTGCTCGCACTGCTGAGCGGGGGAGCCGCGCAGGCCTCGACGACCGCCTCCGGCGGCGGCGAGCTGTTCGGGCGGCTCGCCGCGGTGTTCGGCACGCTGCTGCAGCACCTGATCTGAGCCGGCCGCGAGCCCCGGCCGAGCCCGGGACGCCGGACGGGACCGCGCGCACCGCCGCGCGCCTCACAGCCCGCAGGGGGCGGTGTCTCCCGGGCGAACGGCGGATTCCCGCCGACCTGGAGAGACCGGTCATCCCGCGCCCGCCGGCCGGAATTCTGGAAAGCTGACAGGCATGACCGCCGATTCGCCCCGCACCATCGTCCTGCTCAGGCATGCCAAGGCCGACTGGCCGTCCGTACCGGACCACGAGCGTCCGCTGGCCGAACGCGGCCGCCTGGACGCCCCCGCGGCCGGCCGCCGCTTCACCGACGACGGCATCACCCCCGACCTGGCCGTGTGCTCCACCGCCGTCCGCACCCGCGATACCTGGAAGCTCGTCGCGCACGAGATGACGCACCGCCCCAGGACGGTCTACGAGGAGCGGCTCTACGACGCCCGGCTGGGTGACCTGATCGCCCTGGTCGGCGAGACCCCCGAGGACGTGGACTCGCTCCTGCTGATCGGCCACAACCCGGGCATGCACGCCCTGGCCGAGGCGCTGGCGGGATCCGCGGAGGGCGACGCGGGAGCCCGGATGAAGAGCGGGGGATTCCCCACCGCGGCCTTCGCCGTCGTGACGTTCACCGGGCCGTGGAAGTCCGTGGAGCACGGCGTGGGCCGGCTGACCGGCTTCTGGACCCCGCACGAGGCGTAGCGTGGGCCGCACGCCGGACGCACCGCGCGTTCGCCTGCGGGACGCACCCTGGACGCAGGGCCGCCACGAGCGCATCCGGCATCCCCGCGAGCCGCTGCCGCGGTGCCGGTCGGTGGGGGTGTCAGTCGGTGGGGGTGCCGTCCACCTCGTCGGCGGACTCGATCTCCTCGCGGGTGATCCCGAGCAGGTACAGCACCGTGTCGAGGAAGGGCACGTTCACCGCGGTGTCGGCCGCCTGGCGCACCACCGGCTTGGCGTTGAAGGCCACGCCGAGCCCGGCGGCGTTGAGCATGTCCAGGTCGTTCGCGCCGTCGCCGATCGCCACCGTCTGGCTCAACGGCACGCCCGCGAGCTGGGCGAAGGCCCGCAGCAGCCGCGCCTTCCCGGCCCGGTCCACGATCGGGCCGACCACCTTGCCGGTCAGCCGTCCGTCCACCACCTCAAGGGTGTTGGCCGCCGCGAAGTCCAGCCCGAGCCGCTCCTTGAGGTCGTCGGTCACCTGGGTGAACCCGCCCGAGACCACGCCGACCTGGTAGCCGAGCCGCTTGAGCGTCCGTACCAGGGTGCGGGCGCCCGGGGTGAGCCGCACCTCGGCACGGACCTTGTCCACCACGGACGCGTCCAGGCCCGCCAGCAGCGCCACCCGGGCGTGCAGCGACTGCTCGAAGTCGAGCTCGCCGCGCATCGCCGCCGCGGTCACCTCGGCGACCTGCTCCTCGCACCCGGCGTGCGCCGCGAACAGCTCGATCACCTCGTCCTGGATGAGGGTCGAGTCCACGTCCATGACGACCAGGCGCTGGGCCCGGCGCTGCAGTCCCGACGGCACCACCGCCACGTCCACCCCGCGGGCGGCTGCCTCCAGCGCCAGCGCGGAGCGCAGCGTGGTGTGCTCGGCGCCGGACACCGCGAACTCCACCGCGGTCACCGGGTACTTCGCCAGCCGGAAGATCCGGTCGATGTTGCCGCCGGCGCCGGTGATCAGAGCCGCTATGGCCGCGACCGCCTCCGGCGCGAGCGGGCGGCCGAGCACCGTGACGTGCGAACGGCCCTCGCCGCGCGGACGGTTGTCGCCGATCCCGGAGATGATCTCGGCCTGCATCTTCATCGACTCGGCCCAGCCGTGCACCGTGACGCGCAGGTCGCTCTCCGCGCCGCGGGCGGTGGGCACGGTGACCAGCGCGCACAGCACGATCCGGCCCCGCGTGACCACCTGCTCGATGTCGACGACGTCCACGTCGTAACCGGCCAGCGTGTCGAAGAGGCCCGCGGTGAGGCCGGGCCGGTCCTTGCCGAAGATCTTGACCAGGAGGGTCGGCGCGTCGGCCGCGGGAAGCGTGGGGACGATCTCGTCCCCGGCGGCTGCCGGTGGGGTCTGCGGGGCGTCGTTCATGGTGTTCCCACCGTAGCCGCCGTCCGTCTGACGGGCACCCGCCGTCCCGCCTGACGGTCACCTGCCGTCCCGGCTGGCGGACACCCGCGGGCCGTCCGGAGAGCGGTCCGCCGTGCCGTGCACCGAGCCGTGTGCCGAGCCGTGCCGTGCGCTGCCCAGGAGCCGTGCGCCGGCCGTACCCCCGAGCCGATGCGCTGCGCCCGCGGCCGGGCGCCGGACCGAAGGCGTCCGGTGACGGAACCGGCGTTGCACACAGCGCGTCGTGGGGCGTGGAGGGTGGCTATCGGCGACGGATCCGAGCCTGAAATAGTTCCTCCCGATGTTCGCTAACCCTAGACTGCCCCTCCATGGGGGACTTCGGGGGACAACAAATGGGGCATGGGGTGCCTGAACTCGTACTCGAACTCAATGGACAGACCTGGCCGCTGGACCCGTCACGGTCCTACAGCCTCGGCCGGGACCCGCAGGGCGACCTCGTGCTCGACGACGCGAGAGTGTCCTGGCGGCACGCCACGATCCGCCGCGCTGAACGCGGTTGGCTGCTGGAGGACCTCGGCAGCACCAACGGCACCTTCGTCCAGGGCCAGCGCGTCCAGCACGCGGACGTCGGCCCGGGAGCCGTGATCAACCTCGGCAACGCGACCGACGGACCACGGTTGAACTTCACGGCCCCCGCGGGGGCCGGTGTCGGCGCTGGTGCGCCGGGGGTGGTCGCGGGGGCCACCCCGGCCCAGGCCGCACCCGCCGCGCCGCCGGTCGCACCGCAGCAGCCGGCCGGCTACCCGCAGGCTCCGCCGCAGCAGCCGCAACCGCAGTACCAACCCCCGCAGCAGCAGCCGCAGATGTACGCCGGCCAGCAGCAGGGCCTGCCGCAGCAGCCGGGCATACCGCCGCAGGGGCCCGGGGGTTGGGGCGCGCCGCCCGCGCAGGTCCCGCCGCAGCAGGCGGGATGGGGGCAGCAGCCGCAGCAACCGCCCGCGCAGCAACCGCAACAGCCGCAGGGCGCACCGGCATTCCACGGTGAGCGCAGCCCGACCACCTTCCACCAACTGGCGCTGGGCCGGGTGATGAAGATCGGCCGTGCGCGGGAGAACGAACTGGTCGTCACCGACCTCCAGGTCTCCCGCTACCACGCGGAGTTCCGCGCGCACCCCGACGGCCGGTACGAGATCGCCGACCTGGGCAGCCACAACGGCACCTACGTCAACGGCCAGCCGATCCAGCGCCACCTGCTGGGCCCCAACGACATCGTCGGTGTCGGCCACTCCACCTTCCGGCTGGTCGGCGACCGCCTCGAGGAGTTCGTCGACAACGGCGCCGTGTCGTTCTCCGCGCGCCGCCTCTCGGTCACCGTGCCGCACGGCAAGACCACGAAGACGATCCTGAAGGACGTCTCCTTCGGGGTGCCGGAGAAGTCGCTGATCGGCGTCATCGGCCCGTCCGGCTCCGGCAAGTCGACCCTGCTGCGGGCGCTGACCGGGTACCGCCCCGCCAACCAGGGCGAGGTGCTGTACGACAACCGCAACCTGTACAAGCAGTTCGCCGAACTGCGCCAGCGCATCGGCCTGGTCCCGCAGGACGACATCCTGCACAAGGAGCTCCAGGTCAGGACCGCGCTGCGGTACGCCGCGAAGCTCCGCTTCCCCGGTGACACCGCGACCGCCGAACGCGAGGCGCGGATCGACGAGGTGCTGCGCGAGCTGAAGCTCGACATCCACGCGGACAAGAAGGTCACCTCGCTCTCCGGCGGCCAGCGCAAGCGCGTCTCGGTCGCCCTGGAGCTGCTGACGAAGCCGTCGCTGATCTTCCTGGACGAGCCGACCTCCGGCCTGGACCCGGGCATGGACCGCGACGTGATGAAGCTCCTGCGCGGGCTCGCCGACGACGGCCGCACCGTCCTGGTCGTCACCCACTCGGTGGCGGAACTGGCGCTGTGCGACAAGCTCCTGGTCATGGCGCCGGGCGGCTCGGTGGCGTACTTCGGCCCGCCGGACGAGGCGCTGACCTTCTTCGGCTACGACAACTGGGCCGACGTCTTCTCCGCCTTCGAGAACTACCGCGACTACGACTGGTCCGGCCGCTGGCGCGGTTCGCAGCATTACCAGACGTACGCGGCCGAGCTGGACCAGTCGGCCCCGCAGCAGGCCCACTACATCCCGTACCAGGCGGCCCGGCCGCCCAAGCCGCAGGGCTGGGGCTCGCAGCTGTTCACGCTGGTGCGCCGCTACCTGTCGGTGATCCTCTCCGACCGGGGCTTCATCGGGCTGATGGTGATCCTGCCGGCGGTGCTCGGGGTGGTGAGCATCCTCATCCCCGCCGACAACGGGCTCGGCCCCGGCAAGCCGCCGCTGTTCACCAACAAGGACGCCGGCACCATCCTGATGATCCTCGCGGTCGGCGCGTGCTTCGCCGGCGCGGCCAACTCCGTCCGCGAGCTGATCAAGGAACGTGTGATCTACGAGCGGGAACGCGCGGTCGGGCTCTCCCGGTCGGCGTACCTGATGTCGAAGGTCATCGTCCTCGGCCTGATCACCGCGCTGCAGGGCGCCATCATCTGCGGCATCGGCTTCGCGCCGCGCAAGATGCCCACCCAGGGCGTCATCCTGCACAGCCACCCGGGCATCGAGATGACCCTGGTCATCATGGTCTTCGGCTTCACCTCGATGATGGTCGGCCTGATCATCTCGGCGCTGGTGAAGACCGCGGAGAAGACGATGCCGCTGCTGGTCATGTTCGCCATCGTGCAGATCGTCTTCACCGGGGTGCTCTTCCAGCTCTACGGCAAGCCCGGGGTGGAGCAGCTGTCGTGGCTGATGCCGGCCCGCTGGGCGGTGGCCGGCACCGGCGCCACCGCGAGCCTGAACGTGCTGCTCCCGTGGGACCCGACGCACAAGACGCACGACGCGCTGTGGCAGCACACCGCGCACACCTGGACGCTGGACGTCGTGGTGCTGCTGGTGATGGCCACGCTGTGCGGCGTCGTCGTCGCCCGGCTGCTGCGCCGGCACGAGCCGGAGGTCATGCGGAAGTAGGCGCGGTGCGGCACCTGCTGCGCGGTGCGGCCCGCTGACGGGGCAACGCGGCGCATGCGAAAGGGCGGTGGGACTTCTCGTCCCACCGCCCTTTTTCGTGTGTGCGTTTCCAGCGGCTCAGCGGCTCAGCGGTGCGGTGAATCCGCCGGTCAGTACGCCGAGTTCACGTTGTCCATGCCGCCGTACACGTGGTACGCGTAGTTGCAGGCGGCGGCGATGTTGGCGACCGGGTTGTAGACGTTCCACGAGGTACCGGAGACGTGGTACGCGTTGAAGGTGGGGTCGATCGTCTGGAGCAGGCCCTTGGAGGGAATGCCCTTCGCCGCGTTCGAGTCCCACAGGTTGATCGCGTTCGGGTTGCCGGACGACTCACGTATGACATTGCGGTAAATGCCGTTGTAGGTCGGGACCGGAATACCGTGCGACGCCAGGTCGGACTGGGCCTCGCGGATCCAGCCGTCCAGGTTGTTCGGGTAGGTCACCACGGCCTTCTTGGGGGCGGTGGTGGCCTGCGCGACGGGAACAGCCTTCTTGATCACCGGCGCGGCCTTCTTGACCACGGGCGTGGTGTGCTTGATGACGACGCGCTTGGTGGAGCGGTTGGCCGCTTCCTTCGCGCGCTCGGCGGCGTCCGCCGCCGCCTTCTTCTTCGCGGCGGCCGCGTCGGCGGCCTTCTTCTTCGCCGCGGCGGCGTCGGCGGCCGCCTTCTTCTTGGCAGCAGCCACGTCGGCCACGGCCTTCTTCTGCGCGGCGGCCTGGTCGGAGATGGCCTTCTGCGAGGCCATGCCGGACTTGGCGCCGACACTCTTGACCTGGTCGCCGGTGGAGACGGAGAACCCAGTCGGGTCGCCTGCGGCGACAGCCGACCCACCAGCGGTCGCCTCGAGACCGGTGACTGTCAGTGCAACGGCCGCGGCGGCGGCGACACCGGCCACCGTGATCTTGTGCTTCCTGTTCAGCCGGCCGATCTTCGGGATCGTGGGGAGCTGCATGCGGGATTACCTCTTCCGATTGGGACCCGAGAATTGTTAGAGGGTCCGAAATCGGGGGTCAATGAGACTTCCTACGAGTCGAACTCGTAGATCCCGCGGCCGGCGCCGGTCGACTTTGCCGGGTTTTGACGGGTGTTTCGGTGATCGAATTCAACTAAGCCGCTTAGTATGTGACGCAGGTCCTATAGGTGAGGTCACACGGGGGCACCCCCTGCGTCGCGGAAGGTGACGGAGGGGGTGCTTTATGTGACGCTTATTCGGCTGTCGAAATGCCTTACGGCAGGAGCAGGTTGACGTCCCCGAACTCGTGCCAGAGATAACGGCCGCGCAACGCCTCGGCGTAGACCCGCGCCAGCAGCTGCTCGCCGGACACGGCCCGCAGCATCAGCAGGTGCGATGCCTCCGGCTCGTGCAGCCCGGTCAGCAGGCCGTCCACCGCGCGTACCCCGCGCTCCGGGGTGACCACCAGCTCCGTCCAGCCGTGCGCGGCCCGCACCGTCCCGCGCTCGTCCGACGCCGTCTCCAGCGCGCGCACGGCCGTGGTGCCGACCGCCACCACCCGGCCGCCGGCCGCCCGGGCCGCGTTCACCTGCCATGCGGTGCTCGCCGGGACGGTGAACGGTTCCGCGTACGGCGGCTCGTGCGCCTCGGCCGACGCCACCCCGGTGTGCAGCTCGATCGGCGCGAGCTGCACGCCCCGGCTGACCAGCTCCGTGACCAGCGGCGCGGTGAAGGGCCGGCCCGCGCTCGGCATCTCCGCCGAGGCGCGCCCGTCGGCCGACGGCGTGCCGAAGACCGTCTGGTACGCCGACAGCGGCTGGTCGCGCGCCGTGTAGCCGTAGCGGATCGGCCGTCCGTGCCGCTGCAGGTGCCGCACCACGTCCGGCACCCGCACCGACGCGACCCACAACCGGTCGGCGTCCGGGACGAGCGGCCGCTCCAGCACCAGGCGCCCGCCGCCGGCCAGCCGCACCTCGGCGCCGGCCGGTCCGCCGGGCCGGCGCACGGTGGAGCCGCGGCCGTCGGGGGAGCGCACCTCCACCACCCAGCGGCCGTCGTCGCGCCGGGTGGAGAAGTGCACCACCACCAGGGCGCCCGTCGCCGGGTCCGCGCCCAGCTCCGCCATCCGCCCGTTCAGTGCGGCGGGCAGCGTCCTCGACGTGTTGACCACCAACACGTCGCCCGCCCGCAGCAGCCCGGGCAGCTCCCGGAAGCCGTGGTGGGTCACCTCGCCGCTGCCCCGCCGTCCCACCAGCAGGCGGACCGCGTCCCGGCGCGGCGCGGGCGCCGCGGCCAGCAGCTCCGGCGGCAGCCGCAGGTCCGCCAGGCTCCCGGCGTCCACCCGGGCCGCCTCGGTGTCGCACGTCTCGCACACGACCGCCGGTGCCGCCGCGCTCATCGGTCCTCCTCCGGGCCGGCCAGGTCGGCGGCGACGTAGCGGCCGCTGGCCGCCGGTCCGTCCAGCAGCCGCAGCACGGCCGGGGCGACCTGCTCGGGCAGCAGGCGCTCCCCGAAGTCGGGGTCGTCCGGCACCGCCGCCGCGTACAGCCCGGTCCGCAGGTCGCCCGGGTCCACCCACCAGACGCGGACGGCGGGCTCCTCCTCGGCCAGGACCGCCGAGAGGTGGTCGAGCGCGGCCTTGCTCGCCCCGTAGCCGCCCCACGTCGGGTACGCCTCGACGGCCGCGTCGGAGCTGATGTTCAGCACCGCGCCGCCGGTCGCGCGCAGCTCCGGCAGCAGCGCCCGGGTCAGCGCGAAGGGCGCGGTGACGTTGGTCTCCAGCGCTTGGCGCAGCCCCTCCTCGGTGAGGTCGGCCAGCGGGACCAGCGGCTCGGCGCCCAGCGCGCTCGCGTTGTTGACCAGCAGGTCCGGGCCGGCGCCGCCGCTCAGCTCGCGAGCCGCCGCGACCAGCTCGGTCCGGTGGGCGGGAGCCGTCACATCGCCGGCGACCACCCGCACCCGGCTGCGTACCGTCCGTTCCGGCGCCGGGGTCGCCACCACCGTGCCGCTCGCGTGCTTGTCCCCTTTATAGGGAATCGCGGGCAATACGTCTGAAATGAGTGATTTCGTATGATCTGGACGATCGCGCTCCAGGTCCCGCGCCGCCGCCGACAGTGTGTCCGCGTCGCGGCCGTCCAGTACCAGATCCCAGCCGCGCCCGGCCAGCTCCTCGGCCAGCGCCCGGCCCAGCCCGCGCGACGCGCCCGTGATGATCGCCACCGGCATGGTTCCCGCCTCCCGTCACGGCCCGGCGAGGCAGCCGGACCCGATGCCCTCACCGTAGGAACGCCGCCGGTGCCCACGCCTCGGGCCGCCGCCCCAACCGGCGCGGGCCCTTGGCCCTAGGACGGGCGGACCAGGACGGTCCGTCCGACGGCGCATACGGCCCGTCACCTGCGCGGGTACCGTGGGGAGCATGTCCAACCGGACGCCGAGAGGCGGTATCGAAGCGGTGAGCGCCGCGATCCTCGCGATGAACCGCCGGCTGGAGGTGCGCGAGGTGCTGCAGACCATCGTGGCCTCCGCCCGGGAACTGCTCGGCGCGCAGTACGCGGCGCTCGGCGTCCCCGACGACCACGGCGGCTTCGCCCAGTTCGTCGTCGACGGGGTGAGCGACGAGCAGTGGAAGGCGATCGGCCCGCTGCCCCGGCAGCACGGCGTGCTCGCCGCGATGCTCCACGAGGCCACCCCGCAGCGCCTCACCGACGTCCGCGACTTCGAGAGCTTCGCCGGCTGGCCGCGCGCCCACCCCGTCATGAAGGACTTCATCGGCATGCCGGTGGCCGACGGCGAGGAGATCCTCGGCGCGATCTTCCTCGCCAACAAGACCTGCCCGAAGCCCTCCGACGCCTCCTGCGGGTTCACGCAGGAGGACGAGGACCTGCTGCGCATCCTCGCCGACCACGCCGCCATAGCCCTGACCAACGCCCGGCTGCACGAGCGCAGCCGCGAGCTGACGCTGGCCGGCGAGCGGGCCAGGATCGCCCACGAGCTGCACGACGCGGTCTCCCAGAAGCTGTTCTCCCTGCGGCTGACCGCCCAGGCGTCCGCGGCGCTGATCGACACCGCGCCCGGCCGGGCCAAGGAGGAGATCCGGCAGGTCGCGGCGCTGGCCGCCGAGGCGGCCGACGAGCTGCGCGCCGTGGTCGTCGAGCTGCGCCCGGCCGCCCTCGACGAGGACGGGCTGGTGGCGACCCTGCGCACAGAGGCCGATGTCCTGGACCGGGTGCACTCGGCGAGCGTCACGTTCCACGCCTTCCGGATCCGCGCGCTGCCCGCGCCCCAGGAGGAGGCCCTGCTGCGGGTGGCCCAGGAGGCCACCCACAACGCGCTGCGCCACGCCCACCCCCGCACCGTCGCCGTCACCCTCGAAGGGAACGGCAGGGGGGCCAGGCTGCGCATCCGCGACGACGGCCGCGGCTTCGACCCCACCGCCGTGCGCCGGGCCGGACGCCATCTCGGCCTGGTCTCCATGCGGGACCGCGCCGACGGCGTCGGCGGTTCGCTCACCGTGCAATCGGAGCCCGGCAAGGGCACCGTCATCGAGATGGAGGTGCCAGGTGGCTGACAACGCGATCAGGGTGCTGCTCGTGGACGACCACCAGGTGGTCCGCCGCGGCCTGCGGACCTTCCTCGAGGTCCAGGGCGACATCGAGGTCGTCGGCGAGGCCGGCGACGGCGACGAAGGGGTGGCCCGCGCCCTGGAGCTGCGCCCCGACGTGATCCTGATGGACGTCAAGATGCCCGGCACCGACGGCATCGAGGCCCTCCGGCTGCTGCACGAGGCGGAGAGCCCCGCCCGGGTCCTGATCGTGACCAGCTTCACCGAGAAGCGCACCGTCGTCCCCGCGCTGCGGGCCGGCGCCGCGGGGTACGTCTACAAGGACGTCGACCCGGTCGCGCTCGCGGACGCGATCCGCTCGGTGCACGCCGGGCACGTCCTGCTCCAGCCCGAGGTGGCCGGGGCGCTGCTCGCCCGGGACGAACCCGCCCATGGCACCGGTCGCGGCAACGCCCTGACCGACCGCGAACGCGAGGTCCTCGGCCTGATCGCCGACGGACGCTCCAACCGCGAGATCGCCCGCGCCCTGGTGCTCTCCGAGAAGACCGTGAAGACCCACGTGTCGAACATCCTCATGAAGCTCGACCTCGCCGACCGTACGCAGGCCGCCTTGTGGGCGGTGCGCAACGGCGTGGGCGGCTGAAGCGCGCTCCGCCGCGGGCGCCGAGGCGCCACGCCCGTACACCCGCGCTTGGCGGAGTGAGATTCATACTGTCGGGTGTATGTCTCCCGGGTCGCGCATCCGAAGTCTCGGCGATCCGTTCTGCATGGCGTGCCGCGGCGGATGGCCGCGGTGCGTCCCGCAAGGAGGAAGTTCCCAGTGAAGAACCTGAAGAAGGCCGCGACCATCACCTTCGTGGCAGGTGGCATCATCGCCGCCGGTGCCGGTGCGGCCTCGGCCAGCTCGGGCGCTGAGGGTGCCGCCGTGAAGTCCCCGGGTGTCATCTCCGGCAACGTCGCGGAGGTCCCGGTGCACGTGCCGGTCAACGTGACGGGCGACACGATCAACGTGATCGGCCTGCTCAACCCGGCCTTCGGCGACACCAGCGCCAACATGTGACACCGGCTGCCGTCCGCAACCGGGCGGCGCCACCCGCGGGCCCCGCAGCCGACGTCCCCGTACGTCGCCGCGGGGCCCGCGCGTCGGTGACGGGGCCGGCGTGGTGGCCGCCCCGGACCCGGAGCGGCCGACGCACACCGTCACGGCCGGCGCCTCTCCGCCTCCTCCACGTACGCGTTGTACGCCGCGACCTGCGCGCGGCGGGCGGTCCGCTCCACCGGCCGCAGCAACTCCGCGCGGGTCGCGATCTGCGAGGCGCTCACCGCCCCGCCGTGCCCGTCGGACGCTATCGACACCAGCGCCGCCACCCGCTGCGCGAGCTCCAGCACCCGCACCGCGCGCGGCGGGTAGCCCGGCGCCAGCACCTCCCGGCCGCGTTCGGCCCGCGCCCGGTACGCGTCCAGCGCCGCCTGGGCGGCCGGACCCGCGCCGGCCACGTCCAGCTGCGCCAGCGCGTCGGTGGCGTCACGCAGCGCCTCCGCCAGTTCCCGCTCCGCCTCGCCGAGCGAGGGCACGTCGGCCGGCGGTGCGTCCCGTACCGGCAGGCACTGCCACTCCACGTGCAGATCGCCGGCCGGTCCGGCCTCGTGGACCTCCGGCACGAGGCCGACGAAGAGCGCGCCCACCGTCAGCACCGCCTCACCGGCCGCCATCGCACGGGCGTTGAACTCCGGCGGGCCACTCAGCCCCAACGGGTGCCCGGACACCGGCAGTGCCAGCCGCAGGCCGGTGACACCCAGCGCCCGGAGCCTGCCGAGCGCGAGGGTCAGCCCGACCGGTGCCGGTTCGCCCGGCAGTCCGGCGACGCGGTGCACCGCGTCCCCGGCCGCGATCCGCTCAGCAACGTCATCAGGGGCGGCAAGTCCGGCAAGCAGGGCATTTCCCCACGCCGCCAGCCGTCCTGAACGAGGTTCATCAAGCATGCCCCCAGCCTATGGACTGGACCCGTCGCGCGGTGGCGTAAGTTTTCCCCGGGGGTTGTTCCTTCCGGCCCGTGCCGATCCCGGCACACCGACATGCCGAGACTGCCGAGATGCAATGGGAGACAACGCGCTCATGAGCGATGTGCTGGAGCTGGTGGACGTATCCGTGGTCCGCGACGGACGGGCTCTGGTCGACGAGGTCTCCTGGTCGGTCGCCGAGGGGGAGCGGTGGGTCATCCTCGGGCCCAACGGCGCCGGGAAGACCACCCTGCTGAGCGTCGCCTCCAGCTACCTCTTCCCGAGCACGGGCACCGTGCAGATCCTCGGCGAGAAGCTCGGCAGCGTCGACGTCTTCGACCTGCGGCCGCGGATCGGCATGGCCGGCGCCGCCATGGCCGAGAAGATGCCGCGCCGCCAGACCGTCCTGGAGACCGTGCTCACCGCCGCCTACGGGATGACCGCCACCTGGCACGAGGGGTACGAGCAGGTCGACGAGGAGCGCGCCCGCGCCTTCCTCGACCGGCTCGGCATGACCGAGTTCCTCGACCGCAAGTTCGGCACCCTCTCCGAGGGCGAGCGCAAGCGCACCCTGATCGCCCGCGCGATGATGGCCGACCCCGAGCTGCTGCTGCTCGACGAGCCCGCGGCCGGCCTCGACCTCGGCGGCCGCGAGGACCTGGTCCGGCGGCTCGGCCGGCTCGCCCGCGACCCGATCGCGCCCTCCATGATCATGGTGACCCACCACGTCGAGGAGATCGCACCCGGCTTCACCCACGTGCTGATGATCCGCCAGGGCAAGGTGATCGCGGCCGGTCCGCTGGAGACCGAACTCAGCTCCCGGAACCTGTCCCGCTGCTTCGGCCTCCCGCTCGTCGTCGAGCGCCGCGGCGACCGCTGGACCGCCGCCGGGCTGCCGCTGAAGTAGTCGCCCCGCCTGCGCCCTGCCGCAACCGGGGTGCGTACGCCTACGATTGGCGTCGTGGACGCATGGGTGTGGTGGTTGGTGGCCGCGGCGGGACTGGGCATCCCGCTGGTGATCACGGCGATGCCCGAGTTCGGCATGTTCGCGGTCGGGGCGATCGGCGGAGCGGTCACCGCGGGTCTCGGCGGCGGGATCGTCGTCCAGGTCGTCGTCTTCGTCCTGGTCTCCGTGGCGCTGCTCGTCTTCGTCCGGCCGCTCGCGTACCGCAACCGCCAGCGCCCCGACCAGCGCAGCGGCGTCGAAGCCCTCAAGGGCAAGCAGGCCGTCGTGCTCGAACGGGTGGACGGCGGCGCGGGCGGCAGGATCAAGCTCGCCGGGGAGATCTGGTCGGCCCGCTCCCTGGAGCACGACCGCGTCTTCGACCCCGGCCAGCACGTGGACGTGGTCGAGATCGACGGAGCCACCGCCGTCGTCATGTAGACGGCCCACCCGGCAGCCGAAGCCGTCCCGCAACCGGAGCCGTTCGACTGCCGAAGCCGGCCGACAACCGAAGAGCAGTACCGCGGATCAGCGCACCCCGCTGCCAACAGGCCGCCGCGCACCGGGAATTCGCCGAACCGACCCGCAACACGCCTACTGTCTGCGACAATTGATCATGTCAGATCACTGGTAGACCCTGCTCCATCCGCACTCAACCGGCGCCGGAGTGACCATGCAGCCCATCATCATCGTCCTCATCATCCTGGTGGTGCTCGTCTTCATCGCGCTGATCAGGACGGTCCAGGTCATCCCGCAGGCCAGCGCCGCCATCGTCGAGCGCTTCGGCCGCTACACCCGAACCCTCAGCGCCGGACTGAACATCGTCGTCCCCTTCATCGACACCATCCGCAACCGCATCGACCTGCGCGAGCAGGTCGTGCCGTTCCCCCCGCAGCCGGTGATCACCCAGGACAACCTGGTGGTGAACATCGACACGGTCATCTACTACCAGGTCACCGACGCCCGGGCCGCCACGTACGAAGTCGCCAGCTACATCCAGGCGATCGAGCAGCTCACCGTCACCACGCTGCGCAACATCATCGGCGGCATGGACCTGGAGCGCACCCTGACCTCCCGCGAGGAGATCAACGCGGCGCTGCGCGGTGTCCTCGACGAGGCCACCGGCAAGTGGGGCATCCGCGTCAACCGCGTCGAGCTCAAGGCGATCGAGCCGCCCACCTCCATCCAGGACTCGATGGAGAAGCAGATGCGCGCCGACCGTGACAAGCGCGCCGCGATCCTCACCGCCGAGGGCATCCGGCAGTCCCAGATCCTCACCGCCGAGGGCGAGAAGCAGTCCTCGATCCTGCGCGCCGAAGGTGACGCGCGGGCCGCCGCGCTGCGCGCCGAGGGCGAGGCCCAGGCGATCCGCACCGTCTTCGAGTCCATCCACGCCGGCGACCCGGACCAGAAGCTCCTCGCCTACCAGTACCTCCAGATGCTGCCGAAGATCGCCGAGGGCGACGCCAACAAGCTGTGGATCATCCCCAGCGAACTCAACGACGCCCTCAAGGGCCTCGGCGGCATGGTGAACCTCCCCGGCATGTCCGGAAACGGGGGCAACGGCGCCGGCTCGGCCCCCGCCACCACCCCGGCGCCCCGCCGCGAGGCCCCGCCCTTCGACAAGGACTGACCCCTCACCGGTGTGACATGATCGCTGCGCACCCCTCGACCGTCAACGGCGGGGAGGACGCGCACAGATCATGGAGAGCCGATGTCGCCAGCAGAAGCCGTCGCCGTCCTCGCTGCCGGGATCGGGGCGGGCACCATCAACACCATCGTGGGCTCCGGCACCCTGATCACCTTCCCGGTCCTGCTCGCCGTCGGGCTGCCCCCGGTCACCGCGAACGTCTCCAACACCCTCGGCCTGGTGCCCGGTTCGGTCACCGGCGCCATCGGCTACCGGAAGGAACTCGCGGGCCAGCGCGACCGGTTGCTGCGGCTGGGCGGCGCCTGCGTGGTCGGCGGCGCGACCGGCGCCCTGCTCCTGGTCAACCTGCCGTCCGGGGCGTTCCACGCGATCGTGCCGGTCCTCATCGGCATCGCCCTGGTCATGGTCGTCCTGCAACCGCGCCTGACCCGCGTGATCCAGGCGCGCCGGCAGCGCAAGGGGTCCGCCGCCCCCGTGAACGGCGGACCCGTCCTCCTGCTCGGCATGCTCCTCGCCAGCGTGTACGGCGGCTACTTCGGCGCCGCGCAGGGGGTCCTGTACCTCTCCCTGATGGGGCTGCTGCTCGACGAGACGCTCCAGCGGATCAACGGTCTGAAGAACGTGCTCGCCGCGACGGTCAACGGCATCGCGGCGCTGTTCTTCATCGTCATCGCCCACATGGACTGGGTCGCCGTCGCCCTCATCGCGGCCGGCGCCACCGTCGGCGGGCTGATCGGCGCCCGGGTGGGGCGCCGCCTCCCGCCGACGGCGCTGCGCGGCCTCATCGTCGCCGTGGGCATCGCGGCGATCGTCCAACTGCTGCTGAAATAGTGCCCGCCCGCGCCGGGACCGCGCCCGGCGGCCGGCTCAGGCCGGCACCGCCAGCCACTCCGGCAGGTCGGTCCGGTCCCGGGTGCCCAGCGCGAGCAGCAGCGCGTCGGCCGGTGTCGGCTCGAACGGCCGCACCAGCAGCCGCATCCCGGCCTGCTCCGGCGTACGGTCCGCCTTGCGCTGGTTGTCCTCCGAGCACGCGGCCACCGTGTTCAGCCAGGTGTCGCCCCCACCGCGCGAGCGCGGCTGCACGTGGTCGACGGTCGTGGCCCGCCGCCCGCAGTACGCGCAGCGGTGCCGGTCACGGACCAGCACGCCCCGGCGCGACCACGGCGCCCGTTGTCGGAACGGCACCCTGACGTAGCGGCACAGCCGGATCACCTGCGGCATCGGTACGTCCACCCGCGCCGCGCGGACCCGGAGACCGGGGTGGGCCTGCTCGACGACCGCCTTGTCCTGCATCACCAGCACGACCGCACGCCGCAGCGACACCGTCGACAGCGGCTCGAAACTCGCATTCAGCACCAGCGTCTCACGCATTTCCGCCCACCTCCCGGGTCTTTCAGGTGGGTCCACTGTGCCCCCGACGCCAGCCCCGGACAACGGGGTTTCCGGCTGCGTACGGGCCGCGCGGCGGCAGCGTACGGGCCGCGGCCGCGACCGCGGCCCGTACAAGCCGCCGGGTTTCCGGGCCGGGCCTCAGCCGGCTTCGGCCGGCACCTCGTACACGCCGATCAGCTGGGCCCGGGCCAGCGCGTGGAAGCGCAGGTTGAAGCCGATCACCGCGGGCGACGCGTCCGCGTCCGGCCCGAGCTTCTCCGCGTCCACCGCGTACACCGTGAACACGTAGCGGTGCGGGCCGTCACCGGGCGGCGGGGCGGCCCCGCCGAAGTCCCGCGTCCCGTAGTCGTTGCGCACCTGCACCGCACCCGCCGGCAGCCCCGCGAAGTCGCCCGACCCGGCACCGGCCGGCAGCTCGGTCACCGACACCGGGATGTCGAACACCGACCAGTGCCAGAAACCACTGCCGGTCGGCGCGTCCGGGTCGTAGCAGGACACCGCGAAACTCCGGGTCTCCGCCGGGAACCCCTCCCACCGCAGGTGCGGCGACGTGTTCCCGCCGGCGAACACCTGGTCGTCCTTGAGCACCGCATCCGGCGCCAGATCATCGCTGACCACCGTGAACGCCGGTACCGGCGGGTGGAAGTCATGGGGGAGCGGACGTCGCGCTTGCTCGGTCACCTCGACACCTCCTGTTGAGAACGAAACGAGCCGGCCCCGAGCCTAGGGCCTGTCGTGTGGATCTCCGCGGCGTCCGCGCCGCCCGCGCACGCACCCACCCGTCCACTACGCTCCTGCTTCGTGAGCACGCCACCCGAACGGACCCCGCTGGAGCGCTCGTTCTTCGACCGGCCCGTCCTGGAGATCGCTCCCGACCTGCTCGGTCGCACCCTCGTGCGCAGCACCGACGCCGGCCCGATCGAGCTCCGGCTCACCGAGGTCGAGGCGTACGACGGCCCCAATGACCCCGGCTCGCACGCCTACCGGGGCCGCACCGACCGCAACGCCGTGATGTTCGGCCCGCCCGGCCACACCTACGTCTACTTCACCTACGGCATGTGGTTCTGCCTCAACCTGGTGTGCGGCCCGGTGGGCACGCCCAGCGGGGTCCTGCTCCGGGCCGGCCGGATCACCGCCGGCCTGGACCTCGCCCGGCCGCGCCGCCCCACCTCCCGCAAGGACAGCGACCTCGCCCAGGGCCCGGCCCGGCTCGCCACCGCCATCGGCGTCGACCGCACCCTCAACGGTGCCGACGCCTGCTCCGAGGACGGCGGACCGTTCCGGATCCTGGCCGGTGACCCGCCTGAGGCGGTCGCCGTCCGCAGCGGCCCCCGTACCGGGGTCGGCGGGGGCGGCGCGGACCACCCCTGGCGCTACTGGATCGACGGCGACCCCACGGTCAGCCCCTACCGCGCGCACGTCCCGCGCAAGCGCCGCTGACGGAGAGCGGATAATCGAATGGCCGGAACCACGTACTCTCGGACACCCTGGAACCGGGAGCCCGGCCACCCGGCCAGGCAACCAGGACACCAGGCGCTCGGGCCGCCGAGCCGCCCGGGCCGAGCAGGTCGCAGACCCAAGGAGACACGGACAACGTGACGGACATCGTCGACGAGCTGCGGTGGCGGGGCGTCCTCGCCCAGACCACCGACGAGGAAGCCCTGCGCAAGGCGCTCGCGGACGGTCCCCTCACCCTCTATTGCGGGTTCGACCCGACCGCGGCCAGTCTCCACGTCGGGCATCTCACCCAGATCCTCGCGCTGCGCCGCTTCCAGCTCGCCGGCCACCGGCCGATCGCCCTCGTGGGCGGTGCCACCGGCCTGATCGGCGACCCCAAGCCCAGCGCAGAACGGGTGCTCAACGACGTCGAGACCGTCCAGGGCTGGGTCGGCGCGCTGCGCGGCCAGCTCTCCGCGTTCCTCGACTTCGACACCCCCGGCCCCACGCAGGCCGTCATGGCCAACAACTACCAGTGGACCGAGGGCGTCTCGGCCCTCGCGCTGCTGCGCGACTACGGCAAGCACTTCAGCGTCAACCAGATGCTCGCCCGCGAGACGGTCAAGAGCCGGCTCGACGGCGAGGGGATGAGCTACACCGAGTTCAGCTACGTGATCCTCCAGTCGCTGGACTACCTGGAGCTGTACAAGGCGTACGGCTGCACGCTGCAGATCGGCGGCAGCGACCAGTGGGGCAACATCACCGCCGGCCTCGACCTGATCCGCCGGATCCTCGGCAACCAGCCGCACGGCCCGGCGCACGCCCTCACCCAGGTACTGCTCACCAAGGCGGACGGCACCAAGTTCGGCAAGACCGAGGGCGGTGCGGTGTGGCTCGACCCGGAGCTGACCACGCCGTACGCCTTCTACCAGTTCTGGCTGAACGCGGACGACCGTGACATCACGCGCTACCTGCGCACCTTCAGCTTCCGGTCCCGCGAGGAGATCGAGGAGCTGGAGCGGAGCACGGCCGAGCGGCCGCAGGCCCGCGCCGCCCAGCGCGCGCTGGCCGAGGAGTTGACCACTCTGGTGCACGGCGCCGAGCAGTGCGCCGCCGTGGTCGCCGCGTCCAGGGCACTTTTCGGCCAGGGCGAACTCGCGGACCTCGACGAGCGCACCCTGGCGGCCGCGCTCAGCGAGCTGCCGCACGCCAGGATCGGCGAACTCGCCCCGGTGGCGGACCTGCTGACCCTGGTCGACCTGGCCCCGAGCAAGTCCGCCGCACGTCGGACCATCCGCGAGGGCGGCGCCTACGTCAACAACGCGAAGGTCGCCGGCGAGGACGCCGTACCGGTCCAAAGCGACCTGATCCACGGCCGATGGCTGGTGCTGCGCCGGGGCAAGCGCAACCTCGGAGCGGTCGAACTCGGCTGAGACGGCCGGAAATCCACGTTTGAGCGGCGGCCGAGCTTGACTCGGTCGCCGCTCGTGCGTAACGTAGTCCGAGCCGCTGAAACGGTGGGCCTGGTTCGCACGGGGCTCCGCCGGCCGAGCGGCCACCCACTACCTACGTCGCCCCGATCATCGGGTTGTTTTTTGGTGCGCCAAAATCCAATTCGGTGGAACCGATTATGAATCGGCTGGGGAATGGGGTACGGTAGTGGAACACGAAGGGAAAGCCCGGAGGAAAAGCCGGAAACGGTGGACCAAAGGAAGCTTCCGTTCCTTGAGAACTCAACAGCGTGCCAAAAGTCAACGCCAGATATGTTGATACCCCGTCCGGATCGGATTTCCGATCGGGATGTGGTTCCTTTGAAAAAGTCCTTTCCTGCCCGTTGGGGTGGGGGAGGCGACACAGCGAGGACGCTGTGCACCCGGGGATTATTCCTCCTCGTGGTGCCGCTCTTGCGTGTGTTTTCTTTCGAGAAAGCATTCACGGAGAGTTTGATCCTGGCTCAGGACGAACGCTGGCGGCGTGCTTAACACATGCAAGTCGAACGGTGAAGCCTTTCGGGGTGGATCAGTGGCGAACGGGTGAGTAACACGTGGGCAATCTGCCCTGCACTCTGGGACAAGCCCTGGAAACGGGGTCTAATACCGGATATTACCTGAGGGGGC
>NZ_FNVU01000043.1 GCF_900107965.1 Actinacidiphila yanglinensis
AGGTGGGCAACCAGCCGGGTTCTCTACCGCAAGTAAGGCACCCACTCCTCGACCCAGGCCAGCACACACACCAACAATCACCCAAACGGCGCAACGCATTCAGAGGTGGCGAGCGCAGCCCGTCGCGGCTTGCGCGCCCGGTGCGTAGTCGTACCTATCCCGCGCACACCGACGCGCACAGTGCGCTCACGCCGAGGCGAAAGCCTGGCCGCGGTCGACGATCCGCAGGGGAAATGCCAGGGGAGGATCAGCCGAGGCACCGACGAACGCCTGCTCCCGGTGAAGGCGGCGGAGATCTGCGTCGTCTGCTCCACCCTCGCCGACGGTGCTTTGGCAGGAGTCGGAGGCCACCTGAACCGCGGTGATGCACTGACTGCTTGAGCCGCCCGTCGGTTGCCGACGCCAGGGAACTAAGGCGTGTATCGAGTCGTGATCAATCTGAGGCATGCCCCTTCGCAGTGGACACTGATCTGGTAGATCGATTTGCGTGACGCGGGCGCAACTGACGCACGAAGAGTGGGAGTTCATCGAGCCCCACCTGCCGATCGGCGAGTACGGCCCGAGTCCCGAGCACCTGCGGCAGCAGTTCGAGGGTGTGATCTGGCGGTTGAGGACCAGCGGGCAGTGGCGCGAGATGCCAGGGGAGTTCGGCGCCTGGTCGACCATCTCCAACCGCGTCCGTCGTTGGCGTGACGCCGCTGCGGAGGAAGAAGGGCTCCAGAGGCGGTCTGCCGGTCATCCACGACGCAGACTTCTTCGCGGAGCGGAACTCCGTCGAGCGTCTGATCAACAGACTGAAGGCATGGCGGGGCATCGCCACCCGGTATGACAAGGTCCCCGAGGGCTGTTTCGCCGGCTTTCGCCTGCGCGCCCTATAACCTGGATCAAAGACCTCGTTTCATCTCTCGATGCCATGATGCCGGGCATGACGCAGCACAGTCGTGAGGACCAGGAACAGGCTCTGGAGAACGCCCTCCGCCTGCTGAAGCGCACAATCCGCTTCGTGCGGAAACCTCAAGACCGGTCGGCCGAGCGAGCTCCAGGCGGGAGGCTCGATGATCTAGCTCAAAGACCGCACTCGGATCGTCCATTGATCACGACTCAATACGTGCCCTACAGGTGTCAGGGTGATGCGCACCCGCTGAACCCCGTCCCCTCGAAACCGCCGGTGCCAGCCGATCGGCGTGGGTCGTGAGGATCCACGACAGCACTCCCTGGACGAAGCGCACCAGGGGTAGGGAAGTGCCTTTTCAGGTGGCGCTCGGTGATTTGGGCCGATGCCTGGCGGGAGGACGAGTCCGTCAGGTCACCGTCGCCTGCATCTGTCGCCGGTAGTTCTGCGGCTCCTCCCACGTTTAGGAGATCACTTTCGCGGCGTCGCCCATCGTGAGGCAGCAGAAGCTCTCCGCGGTAGGTCGGCGAGTCGCACAACGGCCTCCAGTTGCCGCCCGCCACCCAGCTCACCTGTGCCGTCCCCACCAACTACTCTCGCGTCACTTTCCGAGGTACCGCATCCACAACCGCCTCTCGACGGCCATGCTGTCGCGCCGCATCGCGCCCTCGACCATCGCAACGACTCCGGACTACGCCGTCTTATGTTGCGCCGTTTGGGTGATTGTTGGTGTGTGTGCTGGCCTGGGTCGAGGAGTGGGTGCCTTACTTGCGGTAGAGAACCCGGCTGGTTGCCCACCT
>NZ_FNVU01000025.1 GCF_900107965.1 Actinacidiphila yanglinensis
GATCGGCAACCGCAACAACGCCTCGTCATCCGGCGCGTGCCACAACTCCGTCGGATCGAACGACCCGAGATCAGCAACCCCCAGCATCTCCGGCAGCGCGACGGTACGGGCCAGCACCTGCTCCTGCTCACCCGACAACCGCAACGGCGCCAACGCCCGGGCCGCCTGCTCACCCAGCTCCGGCGGGCACACATCCGCCACCGCGTCCTGCACCGTCTGCACCAGGACCGGGTAGCGCGTCTCCAGCTCCAGGTCACCGGCGGCGTCCACCCGGGCCCGCGCGTCGACCCGGCCGGGCTCCTCGCTCTCCCGGGCGACGACGCACACGACGTGCAGACCGGTGTCGGCGCCGGCCTCGGCCAGCAGGTCGGCCACCAGCGGCAGGCGTGCCCACTCCGCTCCCGGCCGGTAGCCGTCGAGCACGACCACCACCTGGCGGGACGCCCGGGTCTCCCGGCGCATGCCGAGCGAGCCGGCCCGCTCCGTGCGCTCCTCGCGGATCCGGTCCACGTGCGCCTGCAGCAGGTCGGCGAGGCCGTCCATGCTGCGCGCCACCATGGGGACCAGGTCCGTGCGGCCGGGACCGCGGGTGTGCGGCAGCCACTTCACCCACGCCCAGGGATGGTCCTCCTCCTCGGTGAGGGCGATCACCTGCACGTCGTCGGGGGCGTGCAGCACGGCCAGCTGCATCAGCAGCGACCCGACGAGCTGCGCGGTGCGCTCCGGCGGCCCGAGCAGGCTGAGGACGCCGGTGTGCGCCAGATCGACCCAGGCCGGCTGCAGGCCGACAGTGGCGAAGTCGTCCGCGAGCCGCTCGGCGCGCTGGTGCGCGTCGGGGTCGTGCTCGGCGGTGGGGTCCCCGTGCTTGCTCAGCGTGACGCGCAGGGCCGGCGCGCCGCGGCCGATGCCGAGCCGCAGCTTGAGGAAGTCCGCGTCGGACGGCCGGCGTTCCCACACCCGGCGCGGGCCGGTGGTGGCGATCGCCCACAGCCGCTGCGGGCTCGGGTGCACGAACGCGCCGGCCGCGCGCTGCGCGGCCGCCGACTCCCGTGCCTGCCGCCGGACGTCGCCGAGGTACTCCACGTACAGGTCGCGCTGGCGGTACTGGGTGCGCCGGTTCGCCTTCTTCATCTGCGTCCTGATCAGCACCATGACGCCGAGCGAGAGCGTGACGAATCCGACGCCGAGCATCATCAGCCACGGCCGGCCGAACGTGAACATGTAGGCGGCCATGCTGACGCTGCTCAGCAGCGGCAGCAACATGGTCAGCCAGGTCTGCGCCTGGTTCTGCACGGCCTTCTGCGGCGGTGCGGCCAGCGCGACCTGCTGCTCCGGAACGGAGAGCGGGAAGGTCCTGGCGGGGCGGTGGAAATCAACCCTGGTCATCTAGTTCGGGTAATCCTGGGAGAGGGGATAGTCGGGGCCGGTGTGGTCGGACGGTGTGTCGCCGGCGCCACCGGTGTCGGCGAGGCCGCTGGAGAACTTCTGGAAGGCCGACGCGAGTTCGACCTCGGTGTGGCTGTACGCCACGGCGGTGCCCAGCAGTCCCCCGGCCATCGCGGGGAGCACGCCGGTGGGGCCGTCCTTCTTGCCGAACAGCTGGAGCATGACGTTCTTCCAGGAGTTGTTGAACTCCTGTGCCTCGCCGGCGGAGTTGCCCACCCACGACAGCACGAGGCTGCTGACGGCGTCGTTGATGCCCTCGATCTCGTCCGCCATCTGCTCGGCCAGGGACACCAGCCGGTCACTGGCGGTACTGAGGTCCTGCGGGCGGACCCGCAGGGTACTCACGTCGTAGTCGGCGTTCACCGGCACGGTCAGCCTCCGGAGTTGTGGGTGTTGGCGGTCTCCACCGCGTGATATGTGTCGTACGTGCTCCGCATGCGGCGGGCCATCTCGTCGAGCAGGTCCTTCAGCGCCCGGGAGGACTGGGTGAACCAGGTCGCGGTCGTCTCGAACGTCGTGGCCGACGGGCTCTGCCAGGCGTCGTGGGCCGCGGTGAACTGCGACTGGATCTCGGCGAGCAGGTCCGAGATCGCTTCCCGGTGCCCGTTGACCTTGGTGATCGCGGTCTGGAGTTCCCCGAGGGCGACCCGGAGTTCGTGCAGCGCCCCGGAGGTGCCGGACCCCCCGCCGGTGCCGTTCCTGTCGGAGAGGGAGGAGGTCTTCGACGAGGTCAGGACGTGGCGGTCGGTGCCGCCGGCCTGCCGGTCCTCGGCGGGTGTCCTGGGCTGGGCCGCGACGGTGGTGCCGCTCGGCGAGGCCGCGTCCGCCGCGGTGCGGTCGAGCACGGGTGAGGCCGGCGTGCCCGCGTCCGCCGCCGTGCGGTCGAGCATCGGCGACACCGGGGTGGCCGCGCTGTCGCCCACCGCGGAACCGTTCCCTGACGGTGGTGTCATGAGGCCGTCCTCACCGAGGTTTCTTCGACATACGTATGTGTGGCAATGTGTGAGCAACCGGCGTTGTCAGGGCCGGAGGTACCGCCCGGCCGTGCTGCCGGGCCGACTGAGGGGAGAAAAAGGTGGCCGACTCGGACGACGACCCGGACGCGGGCAAGGACTTCTACAACCTCGTGCCGGCCATGTCGGTCGACTGGGACACTCCGCCCAGCTTCAACCTCGATCCGAGCGGTCAGTCGAGCGGCCAGGCGTCGTCCGACGTGGCCGACAGCGGCCCGATCTCCTTCGACGCGACCACCGTGCGGGCAACCGAGAACACGCTGCTGGCCCAGAGCCGCAACGCCGTCTCCAACTACGAGTGGCTGCGCGGGCAGGTCGACCACGCCGCGCACGGCCAGTTCTGGGGACCGGCGCACACCGCCCAGACGATCTCCTCCGGGCAGGACACCGCGTCCCAGACCCCGAACTCCACGGGCGGCTCCCCCGCGCCGGCCCCGGACTGGGAGGACAAGGAGGACCAGAACACCCTCGCGGACATCGGCGACGACTTCGCCCGGCACATCAACCCGGCGATGCAGAAGGCGCTGGCCCTGCAGAGCAACGCGCTGGAACTGCTCGGCGACTACATCGCGATGATCAACAGCGCCGGGCAGTCCTACGCGCACATCGACAAGGCGGCGGGCTTCCCCGAGCCGCCGGGCTCGGTCACCCACTGAGCCCGGCGCCGCGCGGCGGCCGGCGGGCCGGCGGTGGTGGCAGGTCATCACGCCACCACCGCGGGCACGTCGGCCGGCTGGAGCACGGTCAGGTCCTCGTCGCTGGGGTCGTCCAGGTCGGCGACCCGCATCGCGTGCTGCTCGGTCATCCTCTGGAACGCCTGGCGGGCGGTGCGCCCGTTGCCGAAGCGCTCGGTCCGCTCGACGGCGTCGAAGCGGGCCAGCAGCGCCGCCGCCGTGTCCCGCGGGATCCGGTACTCGTGCCGCGTCGCCTGGTGCTCCACGATCTCCACCAGGTCCGCCGAGGAGTAGTCGTCGAAGCGCAGCGTGCGGGTGAAACGGGAGGCCAGGCCCGGGTTGGAGTCGATGAGGCGATCCATGTCGTCCGGGTAGCCCGCCGCGATCACCACGACGTCGTCGCGGTGGTCCTCCATGAGCTTGACCAGGGTGGAGATCGCCTCCTGGCCGAAGTCGTTGCCCTGCCCCGCAGGCACCAGCGCGTAGGCCTCGTCGATGAACAGCACGCCGCCCAGCGCCCGTTGGAAGACCGCGGTGGTCTTCGGCGCGGTGTGCCCGACGTACTCGCCCACGAGCGCGCTGCGGTCGGCCTCCACCAGGTGCCCCCGGACCAGCAGCCCGAGCGCGGCCAGCAGCCGGCCGTACAACCGGGCCACCGTGGTCTTTCCGGTACCGGGGTTGCCCGCGAAGATCAGGTGCCGGCTCAGCGGCGGCGGCTGCAGGCCCGCCTCCTGACGGCGCTTGACCATCCGCATCAGCTTGGCCATCGACGCCACCTCCCGCTTGACGCCGTCCAGGCCCACCAACCGGTCCAGTTCGGCGAGCAGTTCGGGCAACTGGTCCTCGCCGGCTCCCTCGTGTTCCGTCGCGGCGGGGGTGGAGGCTCCGCCGCTGCCGCCGGGGGGCGCCGCCACGCCGGCCGCCGCCGGGACGGCCTCCCCCTCGGGGGCCGTCGGCAGCGTGCCGGTCCTGACGTTGCTGCTGCGGCACGCCTCGAAGCGGGCCGCGGCGTCGTCGTCCTGCGACAGGTCCTCGTCGGTGTCGCGGACCAGGCAACGGCGCAGCACCGGCGCGGCCTTGGCCCCCACGTACACCGCCGGGAAGCCGGTGGCGGACAGCGTGCAGTCCTCCAGCAGGCCCAGCGCGCCGTCGCCCGCGTACACGCCGTTCTTGCCGGTGCCCTCGATGGTCACCGACCGCACCCGGGGCCGGGCTTCGGACCAGACCGCTGCCCTTGGTGTCGCGGATGGTCAGGTCCTCGATCAGCGGCTCGCTGCGCTCGTCGAGGAAGACGCCGGCCGATCCGGCGCCCTCGACGCGCCCGCCGAGCAGTACCGCGCCGGTGTCTGCGGCGATCTCGATGCCGGTCCGGCCGGAGCCGAGCACCTCGCAGTCCTCCAGCAGCGGCCGGTGCCCGGTCTCCAGCCGGATGCCGGTCTCCGCGTCACTGACGGTGCAGCGGCGCAGCACCACATCGGCTTCCTTGACGTCGACGCCGCACAGGGCCGCGCGCTCCACCCGGGTGTCCTCGGCCAGCAGGGTGGCCGTGCCCTCCACCCGCACCCCGTGCTGCGCGCTGTCGCGTACGGTGCAGTCGCGCACTTCGAGCCGGGCGCCCCGGCCGGCGTTCAGGGCGGTGTACGCGGTCGCCGAGATCTCGCAGCCGGTGAGCCGGACGGTGCATCCGTCGGTCGCGTGCACGCCGTTGGCGCCGGTACGGGCCACGGTGCCGCCGCGCACCAGCAGTTCCGCGCCGTCCACGGCGGCCAGGCCGGTGCTGGGCACGTCGACCACCCGCGTCCCCTCCAGTTCCACCCGGCCGCTCCCGGCGGCGATCAGTCCCGCGCCGCCGGTCTCACGGATATGACAGTCCGTCAGTTTCAGGCCGGCGACCGACGCCGCCAGCACGCCTTCCTGCCCGGTGCGGAAGATCTCGCTGTCCTCCAGCCGGATCCGCAGCTCTTCCCGCCCGGCGCCGTCGCCCCGGCCGCCGGCGGGATCGGGGGGCAGGGCCGCGGCGCCGGGGCCGTCGGCGATCCGGACGCCCTGCGCCTTGGTGTCGTGCAGCCGGCAGCCGCGCAGCAGGGGATGCGCGGGGGCGTGCACCAGGAGTGCGGCGTCGCCGGTGTGCCGGACCGCGCAGTCGTCGAAGGTGCCCGCGGACTCGCCGGTCATCACGATGCCGCTGCCGGTGACGCGCTCGATCGTGGCGCCCCGCACGTCGGCTCGCGCGGCGTCGTCGAGCGTCAGGCCGTGCCCGGTCGCGGCGCGGATCACGCAGTCCTCCAGCACCACCCGTGCGGTGCCGGTGGCGTGCACGCCGGAGCCGGAGGCGTCCTGCACGGTGCACGAGCGCAGTTCGGCGCAGGCGTCCCGGACCACCTCGACCCGGCCGCCGGTCACCTCGCAGTGGTCGAGCACCGGGGTGCCGCCGCCCACGACCACCGCGGGTCCGCTGTCCGGGGCGACCTCGATCGTCAGCTCCCGCAGCTGCGGAGCGCCGGCGTTCACCCGCACCGCCGGGCCGTGCGCGGCCACGACACGCACGGTTCCGGGGCCCTTCTCGGCCGCCACGACGATGTCGCGGTCCAGGACCAGGGACTCCCGGTAGACGCCCGGCTGGACGTGGACCACCGCGCCCTCCTCGGCCACCCGTACGGCCGCCGTGAGGGTGCGGTAGGTGCCCCAGCCCCGGTCCGCCACCCGCAACACGCTGCGCTTCACGGGCGACGCACTCCGATCGCGGCGCGGATCACGGTGTGTGCCCGGAGTTCATCATGCTGCTGTAGACGCCGAACACACCCACCACGAGCGGCACGCAGGCCACCGTGAGGAAACCGGCGAGCGGGTCGATCCAGGAGGGGCGCACGTCGGGGGCGCTCGCGCGGAACGCGCGGACCAGGCCGACCGCCACGGCGAGCAGGGCCACGACGAGCAGGACGGCCGATCCGGCCCAGTCCGGCGCGCCGAAGCGACCCGGTGCCTTGATCAGCCCGGTGACGAGGCCGATCGTCCCGGCGATCACGACCGGCACCACGGCCGGCGCCATCGTCAGGCGGCCCGCGCGCAGCACGAGCGCCAGGCCCAGGCAGCCGGCGAGGGCCACCGCGTAGCGCTGGTGGGAGGAGCCGAGGACGAGCAGGCAGGCGGCGGAGACGACGGCCACCAGGACGTTGGTGCCGATGAGCAGCCGCTGGCCGCGCTTGACCAGGTGCAGGACGTCGGCCTCCTCGTCGCGGCCGGCGGCGCCGCCGGGATGGCCCGCCAGGACCGCGAAGTGCCCGGACAGCCGCGGGGCGACGCCCAGGACGGCGAGCATGGCGACGCCCACGACCGCGGCGGCCTCCAGCAGCGTGACGTGGCCGCCGGCCAGACACACCGTCAGCACGACGGCGAACGCGGCGATCGCGGCGGTCATCAGCGTCGTGGCGTGGCGGATCGCCAGCAGCCCGGCGAGGGCCGCGAGCACCGCTCCCGCGCTCAGCGCCTCCAGCACGGAGCCGGCGTGCCGGCCGTGGTCGGCGCCGGCCAGCTCGAACGACGCCGAGGCCACGGCCAGCAGCGGGATGGCGGAGTAGGCCATGACCAGGCGCAGGGCGAGCGGCAGGGACCAGCCCTGGCGGGTGGCCTGCCACACCAGGACGAGCAGGCACAGCGCGACGACGACCGCGGCGGCGCCGGCGGCCGGCAGCACCGCGGTCCGGTCGCCGGAGCACGCCAGGGCGACGAACCCGGCGATCAGGCCGAGCAGTCCGAGGACCAGGGTGACGTAGGCCCGTGTCCGCCGGCCCCACACGCTGACGTCCTCGCCGGCCCCCTCGACCTTCTCCTCCAGGTCGGTGACGACCGGCTCGTCGAACTCCCCGGCGGCGGCGTCCCGCAGGTACAGCGTCGCGCCGTCCGCGACGCCGCTCTCCCGCAGGGAGGTCTGCGGGCCCAGCGGCGGCCCGCCGGGCAGGGCGAGCGACCAGACCGGGGGCAGGGTGTCGTCGAACTCGACCTCGCCCAGCAGGGTGAGCAGGGTCGGGGTGTACTCGGCGATCGCCGCGTCCGCGGGCACGGCGAGGTCCACGCGCCGCCGGGCGCCCACCACGGTCACGTGGCAGCGTTCATTCTCCACAGGGTGTCTGTCCTTGTCGCGTGTGCGTCCGGCGGCCGGGCCTGCTGCGCGGGTGCGTCACCTGGACGCCCACGTCTTGGTGTTCGCTCCCTCGGCCTCGACGTAGTTGTCCCAGATCGCCTGCAGCCGGTTGGCGATGTCGCCGAGTACCCCGCCGTCGCCCTGGGTGCCGAAGAGGCCGGTGGCGGAGGCGTCCCACTCGTGCATGCGGTCCTGGAACTCGGTCGAGGACTGGGCGATCCAGGTCTCGGGCATCGCGAGCACGCGGTTCTTCAGGGCCTTCAGCTCGCCCATGATGCTCTCCGCCCGCGCCTCGATGGTGCCCGGGGCCGCCTCCAGTTCCTGCTGGACGCTGATGGGCATGGTGTCGATGTCGGTCATCTCGGCTCCTCCGGACTGTTTGTGCGACCTGCTGCGAGGGGTGTCGGGCGCGGTCAGGACAGGCGGGCTGCCGGCAGGGACGCCGACGCGGCGGCCAGGACCGTGTGGTTCGCGTGCTCGGCCTTCGCGTAGGTGTCGGCGCTGCCGACCAGCGCGGTCGAGATCTCGCCGAGGACCTCGCCCAGCTTGTTGGCGTACCGGTCCCAGTCGGTCATGAGGTCCTGGAAGGTGTTGGACGCGTAGCCCTGCCAGATGTCCTCCATCTGCACGACGTACGTCCGCAGGGCCGCGATCTCGCCCATGATGGTCTGCTGGGTGCTCGCGATGTCGTGCGCGTGGGTCTTCAGGTCGTCGGGCGTCGCGTGGTACAGCACGCCGTTTCCACCCTTGTAGTCCGTGACCCCGCCGTCGGTCGCCGCCATGGCTTCCGCCTCCCTGACCTGGTCGCCGGCGGACCGTGCGCACGGCTGACCCCGAGTGAAATATGGTGCGCGGTGCCGCCGGTCACCCGCCGCGAGGCGCGACCTGCCGGACACTTCACACCATCAACGATGTTTACACATGCTAACACGTATCGACCGAGGCCTCCGCTCTCCCCCGCCGGGGCGGCTCGGCCGAAGTCCCAGACAGGGAGGGCGAGATGGCCGGTGAGCGCGTCCCCAGGGTGCGGCGGGGTGCGGAGCGGTGCGGCGGGTGTCCTGGTGCGGGTCAGCCCGAGATGCCCCGGCCGAGCTCGCTGTTGATCGACTCCAGCAAGGGACGGAACCGCTCCTCGCGCCGGGCGGTCAGGGTCTGCCGGGCGTCGTGGTAGGCCGAGACGATCAGGTCGGCCAGGCCCCGCGCGTTGCCGGGGTCGGCGGCGAACGGCGCGATCGTCACCGCGGCCAGCACTCCCTTGCTGTCGACGGTCGCCCGCACCGCGCCGCCACCCGCCGTGCCCTGCACGGTCAGCGCGCCGAGGTCCTCCTGGGCCCGGTCGAAGTCCCGCTGGAACTGCCGGGTACTGCTCAGCAGCCGCTGGATGGCCGCGTCGTCGTCGAGGGCCATGCCCGCCGTCCCTCCCGTCCCTGCCGCCGGCTCACTTCTTGGTCCACTTCTGGTTGGGGGTGCCGGCGCAGTCCCACAGCTGCAGCCGGGTGCCGTTGCCGGTGTTGCTGTCGACGACGTCGACGCACTTGCCGATCGAGGTGTTCACCAGGTCGTAGGAGGTGTTGACGATGAACTTCTGGGCCCAGCCGCCGTTGCACTTCGCGAGCTGGATGGTGGTGCCGTCGCTCTTGTCGGCGCCGGCGATGTCCATGCACAGGCCGTACATCCGCGCGGTGCCGTCGGAGCGGAAGTCGACCTTCTGCCACGACCCCCCGTCGCAGTCGTGGATCTCCAGGGGGGTGCCGTCGGTCGCCTTGCTGTTCTGGTGCCCCGTGGCGGACACGCAGCGCCCGCTGGCGTGGCCCACGACGGTGACACCCGGATAACCGGCGACCTGCGTGCTCTGGGTGGACTTCTGGGTCTGGGTGCTGCCCGAACCGCCGGACGTGGTGGACGATCCGCCGGTGCCGGTCCCCGATCCGGACTGCGTGCCGGCGACCGGCGCGGCGGCCCCGCCGGTCCTCCCGCTGCCTCCGCCGGAGGAGCCGCTGCCGCCTCCGGCCGCCTTGGTGCCGCCCGCGTGCTTCGTGGCACCGCCGGTCGGGCCGTGGCCGGTCGCGCCGGTCTTCGCGGGCGTGGTCCGCTCGGCACCGGAGGGGGTGGGCGAGGCGGAGACGGCCGCGGTGTCGCGTGTCTTGCCGTCGTGACCGGAGGACACCTTCGCGACCGCGAACACGATCAGGACCACGGCCGCGGTGGCGCCGGCCGCGCCGACGATCCAGGTCACCGGTCGCGGTCCCGGGCCGCCGCCCGGGCGGCCCTGCGTGGTGCGGCGGAGGAACGCGTCGGCGAAGCGCGACGACGCTCCGTCCAGCAACGCGGGATCCTGCGGCTTCTGTTGGGGCGGCACTTCGTCTCCTGAGAGCTCGGAAACCAGAGGGCAGGCTCGGACACACGGGAAGGCGGGTCCACCGAAAGGGGCCCGACGATGCGCTTCCGCGGCCGGACGGTTCACGCGGCCACGGGCCACGGCCCCTCCGGTCCGTGGGACGCCACGGGCCACATGTGTCTCCGGGTAGGCGTACCGGATTCTACACACCTTTGCCGACACCTACGTGTCCCGGATGCCAGGAGGGCCGCATCCTCCGGGGTCGACGGTACGACCGCGGCCGCGGTGAGCGACTCACCAGTCCATGCGCGGCGCCTCCCGTCTGCGATTCCCGGCCCACGTATGCTCGGCGTCATGGACAGTGCCACCTCTCATGCCGCCATCGCCCGACTGATCGCCGAGTACGCCGAGTTGGTGGACGACGGGAACTTCGCCGCAGTGGGCGCGCTCTTCGCGGACGCGGTCTTCGTCGGCAGCGGCGAGCCGGCCCGGGGCGCGGAGGCCGTGGAGCGGATGCTCGCCGACAGCGTGATCCGTTACGAGGACGGCACGCCGCGCACCCACCACGCCGTCTCCAACCTCGCCGTCGACGTCGACGAGGAGGCCGGGACGGCCGTCGCGCGGTCCTACGTGACCGTCTTCCAGGCACTCGCCGGCTTCCCGCTGCAGCCGGTGGCCGCGGGACGCTACCGCGACCGTTTCGAACGGACCGGCGCCGGCTGGCGGTTCACCGAGCGCCGGGTCCGCATCCGCCTCGTCGGCGACGTCAGCCGCCACCTGCGCGGATAGTTTCAAAGGCACGGCCGTTTCGCCGTGCCGGACGCCTATTCACCCCAGGCCTCGGTGTCGGACTTGCCGTGGCCGTACCGGTCGAGGGCGGCCCTCAGTGATGCCTGCTGCTGGTCCGTCATCGGGCCGAGGACGCAGACGGGAACCAGCCTGTTGCGGATGGCCGCGGGTTGCGGGAACGCCCATCCTGCCGGGGGATACAGCTTGGAGCGCATGTCCCTGGTAAACCTGATGTGGATCCCGGCCGCGGCCCGATAGGTGCCCGTACCCGAGAGGACCGCGTCGATGGCGTAGGTCTTCACCTGCTTCCACTGGATCTCAGGCCCCCCGGGTCCCCCGGTCCTGATGCCCTGCGGCCCTATTTGCAAGGACCAGGTGCGTCTCGCGTTGAGGGTGGATCGAGCGCCCACCAAGGTCGCCAGAAACAGCAGTACGCCGATGACGAGGAACATCGTCGCGACCAGCCATCCGGAATTGACCGCGAACGTCAGGCCCAGCGTGAGGAGCGTACCCGCCACGCACACGGCCAGCAGGGTCGCGAACCATGCGACCCGGACGCGCAGGGGCCGGATGTCGGCGTAGGTCGCCAGGCGTTCGGTCCAGGTGATGGTGAACGGACCTTCGGTTCCGGCTGGTTGCCGCGTGCCGTTGTTCGTGCGCGGGTCGAGTGGTGGTGACACCTTTGTGGTCGGCAGGTTCGACGTGCCCTCATCCGCCGGGTCAAGGGCCGCCCGCAGACGCTGAAGACGTTCCTGGACCTGTCGCGCCGCCTGCGGGCGCCGGTCGGGGTCGCGTTGCAGAAGCTCGGTGACCAGCGCGGTCACCACCGCCGGCAGGTCGGGGCGGAGCGCGTCGAGACGTGGCGCCTCCTCGTCCAGTTTGCGCCGTACGACCGCGAGGGCGCTGTGACCGGTGAAGGGCGGCTGACGCGTGAGCATGGCGAACAGCACGCCGCCGAGGGCGTAGAGGTCGGAGCGTTCGTCGCCGCGCTCGGTGAGGAACTGCTCCGGCGCTCCGTATTCCACGGTGCCGGCCGGGGTCAACTGGGAGGAGCGGGCGACAGAGAACGCGGCCTGGACGAATCCGGCGATCCCGAAGTCCAGGACCTTCACGTGGCCATCCGGGGTGAGCATCACGTTGTGCGGCTTGATGTCGTAATGGATCACGTCGGCCTGGTGTGCGGCCGCCAACGCCGTAGAGATCCCGCCGGCGATTTCCAGGGCGCGGGCCAGGGAGAGGGGGCGTTCGGCGTGGATGTGCTCGGCGAGCGTCCGGCCCTCGACCTTCTCCATGATCAGGAACAGCATGTCTTCGTGGACGCCCCGGTCGTACAGCGCCACCACGTTCGGGTGGTTGATCTGAGCGGCGGCCACGCCCTCGCGTTCGAATCGCCGGGAGAGCTCCGGGTGCCCGGCGCCGTCGAGGTCGAGCAGCTTGATCGCGATGTCACGGTGGAGGGCGCGGTCCCGGGCGGCCCACACCTCGCCCATGCCACCTCTCCCCAGCCGCTTGGACAGCTCGTAACGGCCCGCGATCAGTTCCCCGCGCTCCACACCCATCCCCCCATCGACTCAGGCATCCCAGGTGCCACAGTACGGTCGGCGGCTTCGATGACACAGGCGAAACGACATCCCGTCAGGGCTTCGAGTGCGCCCTGCCCCCGCCCGTAAACGAGACCCGTACGCCTGCGCGGTCCGTTCGCGAGCCCGCTCCGCCATCTCTTCACAGCTTCATGCCAGGCGCGAGGAGTCCAGGAGCTCAGCCCCCACAGCACCGTGTTGACCTGTCCGGGACGTGACACATGTGTCGGTCCGCCTTGACGTTCCGCACACAGAACCGGATACTCGTCACCAGTCTGAATGGTGATTTCGCCTGACGGCCGGGCGTCCTGCCCGGCGTCACGCGGCGGCGTGCTCCCGCGGGTTCCCGACGGGAAGGCCCGGAGGCACGTGCGGGTGCACCACGCCCGAGGAGGAGTGCGGAAGATGGCAGACCGGGAGAAGGGAACGCCCGAGGGACCACCGGTGGGGCGGCGGGCGCTGCTCGGCATGCTGGGACTCGGCGCGGCGGGACTCGCCGCCGCCCCGACCCTGCAGCGCGGCTGGGACTCGTTCCTTGCCGCGGCCTCGCAGGAGGACCCGACCGGGCTCAGCGCCCTGCTGCCCAACCCGGGCGGCTTCCGGTACTACAGCGTCGTCGGCTCCGTGCCGCACCGGAGCGAGGCGGACTACACACTGCGCATCACCGGCCTGGTGCGGAAGCCGATGACGCTGCGCCTGCCGGACCTGCGCGCGATGCCGCAGACGCGGGTGGTCCACGACGTGCAGTGCACCGACGGGTGGCGGGTACCGAACACCCCCTTCGCCGGGGTGAAGCTGTCGGACCTGCTGGACGAGGCGGGAGTGCGCCCGCAGGGCAAGGCGCTGCGCTTCACCTGCTTCGACGGGGCCTACTCCGAGAACCTCACCCTGGAACAGGCCCGCCGGCCGGACATGCTGGTGGCCCTGCAGATGCAGGACAAGCCGATCAGCCACGCGCACGGCGGGCCGGTACGGCTGTACGCGGCCCCGATGTACTTCTACAAGTCGGCCAAGTGGCTGTCGGGCATCTCCGTCACGGACGAGGTCGTCCCCGGGTACTGGGAGGAGCGTGGTTATGACATCGACGGCTGGCTCGACGGAGCCGACAAGAACTCCGGCGGGCAGGGCTGAGGTGCCGGACCGGATCCGCCGGTTCAGCCGGGCCGAGCGCCTGGTGCACCGGAGCACCGGCCTGCTGATGCTGCTGTGCGTGGCCAGCGCGGCCTGCCTGTACCTGGGCCCGCTCGCCCAACTGGTCGGGCGGCGCTACCTGGTGGTCACGGTGCACGAGTGGTCGGGCATCGCGTTGCCGCTGCCGTTCCTGCTCGGCCTGCTCTCCCCCGACTTCCGTGCGGACCTGCGCCGGCTCAACCGCTTCGCGCCGTACGACCGGCAGTGGCTGCGCGCGGCCCGCAGGCGCCTGAACTCGGTGCGGGACCGCCCTGCGGGCAAGTTCAACGCCGGCCAGAAGATCTACGCGGGCTGGATCGCCGGCGCGGTGCTGGTGATGATGTTCACCGGCCTGCTCATGTGGTTCATGGGGCTGCTGCCCTCGATCTCCCGCACCAGTGCGATCTTCGTCCACGACTTCCTGGCGTGGGCGCTCGTGGGGGTGCTGGCCGGCCACGTCCGCAAGGCATACCAGGACCCGGGGACCGCCCCGGGCATGCGCACCGGCTTCGTCAGCCGCGGTTGGGCCAAGCGGCACCATCCCCGCTGGGTCGACGAACTCGACGAACTCGCCCGGCTCGACGCACCCGGCGCACCCGCCGCACCCGCCCCTCGCCCACCCAGCGACCCCGGCGCACCCGGCAGGCGCGACACGTTCGGCGACGCTCAGCCGCGGGCGTAACGCACCGGCAGCGCCAGCACGCCGCGCATCATGCCGGCCGGGACCCAGGACAACGACTCGGCGGGAACGGCGAGTTCCATGGCCGGGACGCGGTCCAGCAGGATGTTCAGGGCGGTGGTCGCCTCCAACCGGGCCAGCGGCGCGCCCAGGCAGTGGTGGATGCCGTGGCCGAAGGACAGGTGCCGCGCCGAGGGCCGGGTGACGTCCAGCCCGGCAGGGTCGGCGTCTCCGGGCACGCCCGCGTCACGGCCGGCCGAGGCGAGCGCCACGGACACCACCGCGCCCCGGGGGATGCGGACCCCGGCCAGTTCCAGGTCCTCGGCCGCGTACCGGTGCGTGGTCCGCTCCACCGAGGTGTCGTAGCGCAGGAACTCCTCGACCGCGCCCGGCATCAGCTCGGGGCTGCCGCGCAGCAGCCGCAGCTGGTCGGGGTGGCGCAGCAGCGCGAGGACGGCGTTGCCGAGCAGGTTGACCGTGGTCTCGTGGCCGGCGATGACCAGAAGCGCCGCGGTGCCCGCGAGTTCCTCCTCCGACAGCTGCCCGTCCTCCTCGTCCCGGACCGCGACGAGCGCGGACAGCAGGTCGTCCGCCGGGGCCTGCCGCTTGGACCGGATGACGTCCGCCAGCAGCCCGTGCAGGCTCGCCACGGACGAGGCGTACTCCGGGTGGGCCACCTGGAGGGCCAGGGACGACCAGCGGCGGAAGTCCCCCTCGTGTGCCCGGGGGATGCCCAGCAGTTCGGCGATCACCCGGATCGGCAGCGGCGCGGTGAACGCCTCGACGAGATCGAGTTCGCCGGCGGGCGGCATCGCGTCGATCAGCCCGTGGGCGATCTGCGCGACCCGGGGCGCCAGGCCCGCGGTGCGCCGCGGCGAGAACGCGCTCGACACCAGGCGACGCAGCCGGGTGTGCTGCGGCGGATCGGCCTCCAGCATCTGGCCGCCCAGGCCGACTTTCGGCTTGTGGCCGACGAAGCCCGCGGCTTCCAGAGTCCGCGCGGCGGGCCCCGGGTCCTTCAGCAGCGCCGGGTGGGTGAGCGCCTCGCGGGCCGCGTCGTACCCCACGACCAGCCAGCCCTCGATGCCGGGGAAGAACTGGGCCCGGTGCACGGGGCCGTCCGCGCGTAACCGGGCGTACCGCGCGTGCGCGTCCGCCTTGAACTCGGGGCCGAGGACCAGCGGTCCGGCGCCGCCGCCGTCCCCTCCCTGCTGCGCGTCCATGTCCATGCCGCCTCCCGGACCGATACGTGTGCGTCACACGTGACGCATGGGACACATCTCGGGCCGCAGTCTGACATGTGCCGCGGGAAAAGCGGAAACCCTGCGGGCCGCCGGCCGGGGGACGTGCACCGGCGCCCCCCGGCCGGCCCATACACGGGCACATACGCCGGCGCATCCAATGGCCGAAAGTGTGCGCCGATCCTCATGCCCCGGTCCCGAGGTGAACTCACCGGCCGGCATGCCCCGTCTCCCCTGTGAGGAAGCCCGCGTACGCGCGCTCCTCGGCGGCCCGCTCCCGGAGCCGGGCCCGCCCACCGCGAGGACGACAACCGCGACAACCCAGTGGATGTGCGAGACAGTTGATGAGCGGCAAGGACACCGGCCCGGACCAGGCGGGTCTTCCCGCGCGGGAGGCGCCCACGGCGCTGGTGCGGGAGGTCGGCGGTCCGGTCCTGGTGCCGGGCTCCGAGGCGTACGACGCCGAATGCGCCACCTTCAACCTGAACTCCTGCCTGCGGCCCGCCCTGGTGGTCGGCGCCACCGGTCCCGCGGACGTGCGCGCCGCGGTCGCCTTCGCCGCCCGGGAGGGCATGCCGGTGGCGGTGAAGTCCACCGGCCATCAGGTCCTCTCGCCGGCGCACGGCGGCCTGCTCGTCACCACCGGGCGGATGCGCGGCCTGTCCGTCGACGCGCGGACGCGGACCGCCCGGGTGGCGGCCGGGCTGCGCTGGAGCGAGGTGCTCCCCCGCACCGCGGCGCTCGGCCTCGCCCCGATCGTCGGCTCGGCGCCCGAGGTCGGCGTGGTCGGCTACACCCTCGGCGGCGGCCAGAGCCCACTGCTGGGCCGGACGCTGGGCTACGCCGCTGACCACGTGCGCGCCATGGACGTGGTGACCGCGCGGGGGGAGTCGCTGCGCGTCACTCCCACGAGCGCGCCGGACCTGTACGGGGCGCTGCTGGGCGGCAAGGGCAACTTCGGGGTGGTGACGGCGATCGAGTTCGGCCTGTTCCCGGTCACCCGCTTCTACGGCGGCGGCATCCACTTCCGGGGCGAGTACCTGCCCGAGCTGCTGGAGGCGTGGCGCGGTTGGCTGCCGGACGTGCCGGAGGAGATGACCTCGTCCCTGGCCGTCCAGCGGCTGCCGGACACGCCGGCTCTGCCCGCACCGCTGCGCGGCGCGTTCGTGGCGCACCTGCGGATCGGCTACCCGGGCCCGGCCGCCGAGGGCGAGCGCCTCCTCGCTCCGCTGCGGGCGGTCGCGGCTCCGCTGCTGGACACCGTCGGGGAGCGCCCTTTCACGTCCATCGGGGCGATCCACCAGGATCCGGTGACCCCCTCGCACTACCTCGACCGGACCGTGTGCCTGGCCGAACTCACCGACAAGGCAGCCGACACCCTGCTGGCCCTGGCCGGTCCCGGCTCGGGCTGCCGGCTGGCGAACGTCGAGATCAGGGCGCTGGGCGGCGCGCTCGACCGGGCGCCGGAGTTCCCCAACGCGATACCGACCCGGGGCGTCCCCTTCATGGTCTTCGCCCTCGGGCGGGGCGGCCCGGACCGGGCCGAGACCCTGCGCGCGGAGCTGGCCGGCCTGGTGGACGCGCTCGCGCCGTGGGCGGTGGAGCGCAACATGGTCAACTTCATGTCGGCCGACGACGCCCCGGGCGCCGCGGACGTGGCGGCGGTGTTCGGGCCGGAGCGCCACGCGCGGCTGGCGGAGGTGAAGCGGCGCCACGACCCGTCCAACCTCTTCCGCTTCCACCACAACGTCCGGCCCGCCTGACACCGCCCTGCGCGACGGGTCGGTGACTCTTCGCCCACACCGCGGGTGCGGCCCCTTGCCGCTCGACCAGTCACCTGTCAAAATGGTGACATGAACCTTACCCATGTCTTCGTCTGCGACCATCCGGCGCTGGACTTCGCGGCGACCCTCCGGGCGCGGCGGTCCACGCGCTTCGAGATGTTCGCCGCACCGGACCGGCTGGACGCCTGGTACCTGGAGTCCGGCATCGTCGACGCCGTCGCCCCGAGCCAGCAGCGGGACGTCGACCAGGCGGTGGCGGTACGGGAGGCCGTCTACAGCCTGGTCACCGCCCGCCGCTCCGGCGAGGAGTACGACCCCGGGGCGCTGGACCTGCTCAACGCCACCGCCCGCAAGCCGTCGGCGGTGCCGCAGCTCACCGCCGAGGGGCGCCGCACCGTGGCCACGCCGGAGGAGGCGCTGTCCACCGTGTCCCGGCAGGCCGTCGAGCTGCTCAGCGGCCCGGACGTGCCCCTCCTGAAGGAGTGCGGCAACCCCGAGTGCACCCGTGTCTACATCGACCGCTCCCGGGGGATGCGCCGGCAGTGGTGCGGGATGGAGTCGTGCGGGAACAAGATCAAGGCCGCCGCGTACCGCGCCCGCAAGAAGAGCGTGCAGCCCGCCGGCGCCTGACGGCCGCGGATCCCCGGTCCCGCGGCCGGTCGCCGGTCGCCGGAGTCGGAGCGTACTGGACTTGCGGGTCCAGTCACGACACACCATGCTGTCGGTGCGACACGGCGGAACGCCCCGGCGACCGGGACACCCACCGGCGGTCGCCCCGCCCACGCAGTGCCCGCGGGCACCGGGTGAGACACCTGGTAGGAACGGGCTCCACCACGGCGGTGCCCGGCGGCCCCCGGTACCGCGAACCCGCCGTCCTGTGACGGCACCCTCCGGCAGGCACCTTCCGTCGGACCCGGCCCCGGCCGGCCGGTAGGCGCCTGCCGGGAGGTGCCGGGGCGCCACCCGCCACGAGGGACCCGCCTGCCACCGTCACTGCCCGGAGCGGTGAGAAGACCGGCCGCACGCACGACGCGACATGTGAGGAAGGACCAGGTCCACGGCACGATGAAGGCCACGGTGCGCTACTCGATCCTCGGCACGGTGCGGGCTCAGCGGGGTGACACCGAGCTCGAACCGGGCCCCCCGAAACGGCTGGCGCTGCTCGCCCTGCTGCTGCTGCGGGCCCCGGGGACCCTCCCCCTGCACGAGGCGGTCGACCTGCTCTGGGACACCGAGCCGCCGGCCAGCGCCGTCAACGTGGTGCACCGGCACATCGGGGCGCTGCGCCGGACCCTGGAGCCGGAGCTGCGCACCCGGTCGGCGGCCCAGCACCTGGTCCGCGCCGCCGACGGCTACCGGCTCGCCGTCGACGTCACCACCTCCGACCTGCTGCACTTCCGCGATCTGCGCAGCCAGGCGCAGTTGGCGGTCCGGTCCGGGGACCCGGCCGAGGGGGCCGCCCTGTTCCTGGACGCGCTGCGGCTGTGGCGCAGCCCCGTCGTGGCCGCGGGCTCCTACCTCGCCCGGCACCCGCTGTTCACCTCCGTGGGACACGAGTACGTCGCGGCGGTGAAGGACGCGGCCGACACCGTCCTGACCGCGGCGCCCGCCCTGACCGAGGAGATCCTCGCGATGCTGCGCCAGGCGGTGGAGCAGCACCCCTTCGACGAGGGCCTGCACAGCCGGATCATCGCGTCACTGGCCGCCACCGGCCGGCAGGCCGACGCCCTGCGGCAGTTCGAGGCGATACGGCGGGCGCTGGCCGACGAACTCGGCGTCGATCCCGGGCCGGGCCTGCGCGCGGCCCAGCAGCACCTGCTGCGGCCCCGCGCGGTACCCGAGAGCGGCGCTCCCGCGCCCCGGTTCCGGCAGGGCACGGGGCCAGGCACGGGACTGGGCACCGGACCTGGCACGATTCCGGCGCAGCTTCCGGCCGACCCCGCCTCCTTCGCCGGGCGCCGCGAGGTCCTCGCGCAGTGCCTGGAACTGCTGCCTCTGGAGGGCGAGGACCGCCCCCCGACCATGACCGCGGTGATCTGCGGGATGCCCGGGGTCGGCAAGACCACCCTGGCGGTGCACTGGGCCCACCAGGTGGCCGACCGCTTCCCCGACGGGCAGGTCTACGTCGACATGCAGGGCTACCACCCCAGCCGGTCGCCGCTCGCCCCCGGGCAGGCGATGCGCGAGGTGCTGGACGCCCTCGGCGTCCGCCCGCGCCGCACCCACACCGGCGCGGCCGGGCTCGGCTCCCTCTACCGCAGCGCGCTGGCCGGGCGGCAGTTGCTCATCGTGCTGGACAACGCCTACGACTGCGAGCAGGTCCGCCCGCTGCTTCCGGGCACCCCGGGCTGCCTGGCGCTCGTGACCAGCCGGCGCCGGCTGGAGGGGCTGGCCGTGACCGACAACGCGCGGGTGATCACCCTGGACCCGATGACCTCCGAGGAGGGGCTGGAACTCCTCGACCGCCGGCTGGGCACGGACCGGATCCGGGCGGACTTCCAGGCCGCCCGGGAACTCGTCGACCTGTGCGGGGGGTTGCCGCTGGCGCTGGCCGTCTCCAGCGCGCGGGCGCTGCTGAACCCGACGTTCCCGCTGTCCTGCCTGGCGGCTCGGTTGCGGGAGAACCGGGACACCCTGACGGTCTTCGCCGGCCACGACGCGCTCACCGACGCCCGCAGCGTCTTCTCCCGCAGCTACGACGCCCTCGGCCCCGGCGCCGCGGACCTGTTCCGGCTGCTGAGCCTGCACCCCTCGCGCGACATCACCACGGCCGCCGCCGCGAGCCTGACCGGCCGGCCGCTGCGGACCACCCGGGAGGAGATCGCCGAACTCGCCGACCACCACCTGCTGGTGGAGCAGGTGCCGGGCCGGTTCACCTGCCACGACCTGCTGCGGACCTACGCCTCGGAGCTGAGCGCCGCACACGACACGCACCAGGCCCGCTCCGACGCGCGGGCCCGGATGTTCGAGCACTACCTGTACAGCGCCGACGCGGCCACCGCGCTGATCGCGCCCCACCGCGGCAGCATCATCCTCCCCCCGCCGCGCCCCGGCGTCCTGCCCCAGCGGTTCAGCCGGCGCACCGACGCCGCGGAGTGGATCGTCGCCGAACGGTACGTCCTGCCCGCGCTGGTCGAGGGCATCACCCACCACCCGAGCGTGGAGACGTTCCGGCGGCAGCTCATGCGCACGCTGGAGGTGGGTCTGCAACCGAGCGCCCGCTGAGGTCGCGGGTGCGCCGGGTCCCGAGGTCCGCCGCGCCGGCCGCCGCGGCGCCGGGTACCGGTCCCTGACCCTGGCCCTGGCCCTGGCCCGGTCCCTGGCTCAGGGTCGTGACGGCGCAGCGCACGGCGTCCCCCAACGCGAGGGCGGCCGACCGCAGTTCCACCGGCACCGGCGCGTGCCGGAAGGCGAACTGCTGCTGGTGCCGTTCGCTGCCCCACAACGGGCCCCGGGTGAACGGGACATCGTCCCGCGCGGGATCCGCCCCGGCGGGGCCGCCGGCCACCACGGCCCGTGCCTCCCCCACGAAGCGCCGCCAGTAGGAGTCCGGTGCGGCGGGCAGTGCCGGGTCCTGCGCGGCGGGCGCCGCCGCCAGGTCGCAGGGGGCCGACGGGTCGCAAGCAGGGACGGGATCGGGCAGGTCCGGGAAGTCCGGGAAGAGCGAGGCGTCCGGGACCTGCGAGGGCAGCAGCCCCAGCGACTCGACGACGGACGCGGTGCGCCGGGCGAGCTCGATCCGGGCCGCCGCCAGGGCCTCCAGGAGGCTGTCGGCCAGCGTGCGCCCGGCCATCTGCCGGAACCTCTCGCCGGGAAAGCTGAGCGCGCGGACGTCCCCGCAGCCGGCGACCGTGACCTCCACCGAGCCGTCCCGGGACCTCGCCTGCACCGAGAGCGACGCGATCTGCTCCTTCGCCTTGGCCTGCGTCCGGTGTTCCGCCGCGAAGTGGTCGAGGACGCCCTGCAGCCTGCTTTCCCGTGCCCTGTCCATGTCGCTCCCCCTGCCGTGCGCGGACAGCATCCCGTACGTGAACAACACGGTGGTACGTGCACGGCAGGTTCACATGTCGCGCCGGAATCGGCCACCGTATGTGTGAACGGTCGGGCGTACGGGCGAGCGAACGGGTGAACTATCGTCACTGGCTTGACAGGTGATCGATTGCCATGGCAGATTCATCACCAGTTGAAGCGGTGATGCGGGGCGAGCCCCGCAAGATCCGCCCACCCGCCGCCCAGTCGGCTCGAGAAGGGACCGTCGTCGTGATCAGCATCAGGGGTGCCCGCAGGAACCGCTTCGTCGTGGGAGCAGTGGCGGCCGCCGCGGCGGCCGCCGCGCTCGGCACGTTCGCCGCCACCGGGAGCGCGAGCGCCTCCCCCCGCACCCCCTCGGCCGCCGGTGGCGCCAAGCCGACCATCGTGCTGGAGCACGGGGCGTTCGCGGACGGCTCCAGTTGGAACGGCGTCATCCAGAAGCTGCGCGCCGACGGCTACCCCGTGGTCGCCCCCGCCGACCCGCTGCGCGGCCCCGCGAGCGACGCCGCCGCCCTGCGCAGCGTCCTCGACCACATTTCCGGACCGAAGATCCTGGTCGGGCACTCCTACGGCGGCTCGGTGATCAGCGAGGCCGGTACGAACGACCCGCAGGTCAAGGGCCTGGTGTACGTCGCCGCGTTCCTGCCCGCGCCGGGCGAGAGCGCCGCCGGGCTGACCGGGAAGTTCCCCGGCTCCACGCTGGCCGGCACCCTGGACGCGGTGCCCTACACCCTGCCCGACGGGAGCAGCGGCACCGACCTCTACGTGCAGCAGGACAAGTTCCACCACCAGTTCGCCGCCGACGTCCCCGCCGCCCAGGCCGCCCTGATGGCCGCCGAGCAGCGGCCGATCGCGCAGGCCGCCCTGGACGAGAAGGAGACCTCCGCGGCCTGGGAGCAGAAGCCGAGCTGGGACGTCATCACCACGCAGGACCTCAACATCCCCGCCGCCACTCAGCGGTTCATGGCCAAGCGGGCCCACGCCCACACCACCGAGGTCGCAGCCTCCCACTCCGTCGCGGTCTCCCACCCCGACGTGGTGGCCCATGTCATCGAGGAGGCCGCCCGCGCCACCCGGTGAGCGGTCTTGCCGGGCCGGCGGTGCGGGCGGACCCGAGGGTCCGCCCGCACCCATCCGTCGCGCCGGTCCTTCGGCTGCCGCCACCCCGCCCGCGGGCCCGGCCGGAGCAGCCTGGACAATCCTCTGCCACGGCGTTGCCGACACATGCCTCGGGTCCGGACCGGCGGCGGACGAACCATCGATATCACGATCATCGGATCGTCGATTCCCGGATGGTAGCGTTGACACGTGTCGAGTGAGGCAGCTAGGAGTCTGACAACATGAGCCGGGCACAACGTGCTTACGACGTGGTGATCGTCGGCGGCGGAACGGCGGGCTCGGTGCTCGCGGCCCGGCTGTCGCAGGACGAGGACGTGCACGTCCTGCTGCTGGAGGCCGGCGCCGCCACCCTGCCGGACGAGGTGCGCGACCCGCCGGCCTGGCCGTCGCTCGCCGCCACCCATGCCAGTTGGGGCGAGACGACCGTGGTCCAGCGCTCCCGCGGCACCGCGGTGGCCCTGCCCCGGGGCCGCGGACTGGGCGGCTCCTCGGCCATCGACGCCATGGTGTTCGCCCGGGGCCACCGCTCCGGCTACGACGCGTGGAGCCACGGCGGCGCCAAGGGCTGGGGGTTCGACGACCTGCTGCCGTACTTCCAGCGCAGCGAGACCGCCCTGGTCCGCGCCCCGGGCCGCGGGACGCAGGGGCCGCTGCTCGTGGCCCCTGCGGCCGCGCCCAACGACGTCCTGCTCGCCTGCCTCGACGGGGCGGTCGAGGCGGGCCACCCGCGTGCCCGCGACATCAGCGGGGGCCTGGAGGAGGGTTTCGCGCCGGTCGACCTGACCATCGTCGACGGGCGCCGGCAGAGCGCCGCGGACGCGTACCTGGTGCCCGTGCTGAACCGGCCCAACCTGCACGTCGTCACCGAGGCGCTCGCCCACCGGCTGCTGTTCGACGGATCGCGCTGCAGCGGCGTGGAGTACGGCGTCGACGGCCGCACCGAACGGGCCGACTGCGCCGGGGAGGTGGTGCTGGCGGCCGGGGCGGTGGGATCGGCGCATCTGCTGCTGCGTTCCGGCGTCGGTCCGCCCAGCGACCTGCGGCAGGCCGGCGTCGACGTCGTCCACGCGCTGCCCGGGGTCGGCCGCAACCTGCACGACCACCCGCGCGCCCACCTCGTCTACCACGCCCAGCGGGAGGTGCCCGCGGCCCGGTACAACCACGGCGAGGTCATGGGCCTGCTGCGCAGCACCCCCGAGGCGGACGGCCCGGACGTGCAGATCGTCTTCGCCGACTTCGCGGTCCCCAACCCGGCGGGCCCGGTCGACAACGGCTTCACCATGGCGATCACCCCGATCCGGCCGGTCAGCCGGGGCACCGTCCGCCTCACCTCGGCCGATCCGCGCACGCCTCCCCTGGTGGACCCCAACTACTTCGCCGAGGAACAGGACGTCCGCACCGCCCTGTGCGGGCTCACCGCCGCCCGCCGGATCGCCTGGTCGTCCGCCCTCGCCGAGTGGGGCATCGAGGAGGTCAGCCCGGGGCTCGGGGCGGTGGACGAGGAGTCCATCGGCGCCTTCGCCCGGCGGGAGTTCAGCGCCTGCTGCCAACCGATGGGGACGTGCGCCATGGGCGAGGAGGAGATGTCGGTGGTCGACTCCGAGCTGCGCGTCCGCGGCCTCGACGGCCTGCGGGTGGCCGACGCCTCCGTCATCCCCTCGGTGCCCTGCGGCTCCCCCGCGGCCACCGTCTACGCCGTCGCCGAGCGGGCGGCGGACCTGCTGCGCCCGTGACACGCGTCCGCTGGCACCTGTCCCGACGCGCCGCCCACTCCCCGGCCCGACCGCTCACGCCAGCAGGCGCGCCAGCTGATCGGGGTGGGCGAGGTGGGGGAAGTGGCCGCTTCCGGGCAGCACGGTGACGATCGCCTCGGGCAGCGCCGCGCTCAGCCAGCTCCGGTACTCCGGGGCGGGCTCCGAGCCGGTGACGTAGTGGTAGGGGATGCCGCCGGCGGCGATCCGCGCCAGGCGTTCGGCGTGCCGCTCCTGCAATTCGGGCGCCGGGGTGGACAGCAGCTCGTCCCAGTACCCGAGCAGGGCCTCCTGCACCGGCGCCTCGCTCTGCGCGGCCAGGCCGCGAACGTCCGGCGGCAGTTGGTCGATGCCCATGCCGCCGGCCAGCCGGTGCCAGAAGGCGCCGTAGTCGGGCCCGCGCAGCAGCTGCTCGTTGTTCCGCAGCATGGCGGCGAAGCCGGCCACCCGGAGCGGCTGGTCGATGTTGACCGCACCGCGCACCGGGTACAGCGCGGCGTACGCGGTGGCGATGGCGCCGCCGAGGGAGTGCCCGACCACGACCGGTGCGGCCAACCCGGCCTCACCGACCGCCTGGTGCACGATCGCCGCGACGTCGTCCAGCCCCAGCGGGTCGCGCAGCGGCGACTGCCCGTGGCCCGGGAGGTCGACGGCGAGGACGCGGCGGCCGGGATCGCAGCCCTCCAGCGCCCGCAGCAGCGGGCCCCATTCTCCACGGTGCCCGCCCATTCCGTGCAGCAGGACGAGCGGGGGGCGGCCGTCCGGCTCGCCGTGGCGCTCCGCCCTCAGGCCGGCGTACGTCAGGGGCTGTCCGCTGGTGCTCACGTGGGTGTTCCTTCTCTGGGGTGCGTGCCTACGTGACAGAAGGCGTAGCACGGGGGTGAACGACCTGTGCATGGCGGGCATCACACCCCCCAGCCGGCGGGTCCCCCTGCGTCGGGTTGGTACCGCATGAGGCGGCCGGTGCGCGGCGAGGCGCGCAGGTGGGCGCCGATGAGCGGAGCGGCGGCCTCGATCGACACAGAACCCGCCTCACGCAGGGTGTACAGCACCCGCCGGGGCAACGGGAAATCCGCAGCCCGCTCGCGACTCCCCGCCACCCGATTCGCGGTGTGCCGACACCCCGAGCGGGGGGAGACATCACCCGCGAACTGCACGGCCGACATTACCCGGGACCGGGCCCACACGTCCACACGTATCTCCGATGGTCCGAGACACCTTTCTCCGCGTCCGGCCCGGTACCAGCCACCCTCACTCCGCCAGCAGGGTGGCGACGACCCGGCGAAAGACCGTGCGCGAGACGGCACGGGTCAGCCCGTCGAAGACCCCCGGGAGACCGCGTACCCGCAGATCCTCGTGCCAGCGCACATGCGTGCCGGCGGCGTACGGACGCACCTCGATCTCGGCCCAGCCGAGGACGACCCGGCCCGTCTTCTCCAGCCGGCACCGCCCGCTGCCGCCCTCGTCGGGCGGCTCCCACACGGCGACCCGCATCGGGTCCGCGAAGCCCACCCGGCCGACCCCGGTCCTGGCGATCATGACGGTGCCCACACCGGTCGGCGGAGAGGTGGGGACGGTGATCCGGGTCAACGGCACACTTCCCGAGTGCCGTTCCCACGTGGTCAGCCGCCGCCACGCCTCGCCGGGTGGCAGCACCGTACGACATTCGACAACGAACTCGGGCACGCGCCGAACGTACCCGCCCGCGTCCCCGCCGGGCGAGCGGCAGGCCGGAGACACGTCAAGCGTCGAGCGGAGTACGCAGCCGGGTCGCAACCATGCGGCCGGCCTCCGGGCCGAGCCGGCGGCAGAGGGCGCGATCCGGGCGACGACTCGGCGCCCGTCGCGCACAAGTCTACGAGTGTATACTTGTGGGTGAAGGCGGTCGCGGCTCGCACGATCAGGGGGCGAGAGCGGTCCGCCGACGAAAGGGAGCAAGCAGCATGAACCTCGATCTCATCGGCAAGCGGGCACTGGTCACCGGTTCCAGCGCGGGACTGGGCGAGGCGACCGCCAGGATGCTGGCGGCCGAGGGCGCCGCCGTGGTGATCCACGGGCGGAACAAGGGCCGGGTGGAGGCGGTCGCGGACGCGATCCGTGCGGCAGGCGGGACCGCGGACACGGCGCTGGGCGACCTGGCCACCGACGAAGGCGCCGCCGACGCCGCCCGGGCCGCGACCGCCGGCGGGCCCGTCGACATCCTCGTCAACAACGCCGGCTTCTACCGGCACCTGTCATGGACGCAGGCCACCGCGCAGGAGTGGAACGACACCTACAACGTCAACGTCGTCTCGGGGGTGCGGATGATCCAGCACCTGGTCCCGGCGATGCGCGAGCGCGGGTGGGGACGGGTGGTCACCATCGGCGGCGGCCTGGCCTCCCAGCCGATGAACACCCACCCGCAGTACAACGCCACGCTCGCCGCCCGCCACAACCTCGCCGTCTCCCTCGCCCGCGACCTCAAGGGGACCGGCGTCACCTCCAACGTGGTCTCGCCGGGCGCGATCCTCGTCGACAGCGTGAAGGACCTCGTCACCGGGATCGGGCCCGACCGGGGCTGGGGGCAGACCTGGGACGAGATCCACCCCAACGCCGTCGAGGCGCTGATCCCCAACGACCAGGAGCGTTTCGGCGAGCCCGACGAGATCGCGGCGGCCGTGGCCTACCTGTGCGGGCCGCACGCGCAGTACGTCAGCGGGGCCACCCTGCGCGTCGACGGCGGCCTCATCCGCTCGGCGTTCTGACCGGGCCGGCCTCGCCCGTGACCGGTTCGAGCATGGCGGCCAGCAACGCGGCGACCCGCCCGTCGTCCGCCGCCTCCAGGGCGCCGACGCCGACGACCGTGCGCAGCAACCACGTCCCCGCGGCCAGCGCCAGCCCCAGCTGGGCGCGCAGTTCGGCCTCCGGGCCGCCGATCAGGTCCGCCAGCCGCGCCCCCACATGGGCCTCGATGCCCCGACGGACGATGCCGGCGGCCTCAGGGTCCGACGCCGAGCGGAGCATGAGCAGGAACGGGTCCAGGCGCTCGGCGCCGGGTCCCGTGCGCTCGGCGAGCGAGCGGGCCATGATCTCGGTGAGGCCGCGGGACTCGGTGCCGACCACGGTGGGCGGGGCGAAGCAGCGGTCGACCGCCTCCGCGAAGAGGCCCTGCTTCGACCCGAAGTAGCGGTTGATCAACATCGCGGTGACGCCCGCGCGTTCGGCGATCCGGCGCACCCCCGCACGGTCGTAGCCGTGCTCGGTGAACTCCACCACCGCGGCGGTCAGGATCGCCTCACGCGTCGCCGCGGCATCCCGCCGGCGGGGTGGCTGGTCAGCAGTCATGCGGGTGAGCATACGTCGCGCCGTCTACGACCGTAGACAACGCCGCCCGCGGTCAGAAGTCGAGTTCGACGTAGTCGATGTCGGTGAACTCCACCTCCAGGTCGGCCGCGCGGCGGCCGCGGTCCTTGAAGTAGATCTCCTGCAGTCCCTCGGCGGCGATGGCCTGGAGCTGCTGCTCGGTGGCGCCGGCCGCCTGCGCGTCGAACAGGCGGGCGGCGTAGGCCGGGGGGAGGTGCTGGGTGATCCGGCGCATCCGGCCGTCGTCCGTCGAACCGGGTGCGGCGGTGTAGCCGAAGCGGGCCCGGGTCTCGATCACGATGCCCGTGCTCGTGGCGGCCTGCTTCCTCGCCCGCTGCCGCACCCGGGGCTGCCAGTCCCTGCGGACCTCGCGCTCCAGGCGCGCCGCGAGGTCCTTGCGCGGCTGCCGCAGCGTGCCCTTGACGTACCGCTCCACCGTGCGCTGGGAGATCCCCAGGCGGGCCGCCAGGGCGCGGGTGGAGCCCTTCTCCACCCTGAGCAGGAACCGCATCTGCGCGCCGGCCGACTTCGGGATCGGCCGCGTCGCGGTGTTCGCGGCCGCGCGCGCCAGCGCGTCTTCCATGTCGCCCACGCGCTACTCCCCGTCGTCCGCGGCGCCGTCGCCCTTGATGTGCCGGGCGGGGTTGTGCTGTTGCTCCATCAACTCCACCGCCCAGAACAGTGGTTGCGTTCCCTCGTGCTTGACCATGCCGGGCGAGACGCCGAGCCGGAAGGTGCCCGGCGCCGGCTTGTCCGCCGCGTCGTAGGGCAGGACGTCCAGCGGTGACGGGCCGGCGGCCGGGTAGACCGCGCAGTCCGACAGCAGTGCGATCGGCAGCAGCGCGTCCTGGCCGAACACCACCGAGCCGGCCGGCGCGGGGCCGGTCTGCGTCGCCAGCGCGGTCTTGAGCAGCTTGCGGTGCATGTTGACCCGCGCCGCCGAGATGACCGCCGCGCGGATGTCGGGGCGCCAGGTGGGGCGCTCCAGCGCCGGCCAGCGCTCGCCGGGCCGGTATCTGGTCCCCTGCGGGCGTTCGCGCAGCTTGCCGATGCCGCCCTTGACCGTCGACTTGATCGCCGAGAGCACCGCGGCCATGCCCGGGTCGGTCTGCTTGTGGCCGGCCATCGCGTCCAGGAACGCCGCCGGGGACAGGTCGGCGGTGATGCCGAGATCGGCCATCGTGGCCTTGTACGCCTCGGACACGTGCTTGTACCAGGGGTCGAGGTACGGTCCGGCCTCGCGCCGGACGTACGCTTCGGCCGGGTGGATCTCCACCGGCAGCCGATAGGTGTCGATCAGCTCCTGAGCGTACGCCACGGTCGGTGTCGCGTACCAGGCCGGCCCCGACGGGCGGCTTCCGTGCGGGGTGAACGGCGAGGGCAGCCGCGGGTCCAGCTCGATGCCGGACAGGTCCACCAGCCAGGAGCCGGGCACCTGCTTGTCGAACCGCGGCGCGCTCACGTGCTCCGGCCCGCCCAGGCCGACCACCAGCCGGTTCGCGGCCGCGAGGAAGGCGGTGTTCACGTCGACGCCGACCGCGAACGCCTTCGCGCACTCGTCGTCGGTGAGCAGTTCGGTGGGGCGGATCCAGTCGAAGGCCTCCTCGTCGAGGACTTCGGCAGGGGTCCGCTCGTGGGTGCGGGGGAACAGCGCGGTGACGACGGGGTGTTCGTCGGGGGCCTCCGGCGGCGCCGGGTCGACGGCGACGGTGAGCGAGCCGGGGACGGCTCCCGGCACCCAGGTGCCGGTGGCGTCGTCGCGCACCGCGCGGGTCGGCGGGCGCAGGCTCGTCATCAGCTCCAGGCCCGCGACCGCGGTGGAGCCCCGCGGGGTGAGCACGCGCGAGGAGTAGGCGGTCAGCACCCGGGCGAGTTCCGGTGGGGCGAGCTCTCCCGCAGTCCCCCAGGCGCGCGCGTCCAGCGCGTCCCAGGGCAGGACGGCCAGTTGCACGCACTGCCGCTGGTTGCCCTGAGCGGGGCGGTAGATCCTCGCCCACGGCCCGAACCCGCGCTTCGTCAGCCGCCACTTCGCGCGGAGGACCTGGCGTACCACCGCGTGGTCCTCCGGCAGCCGCATCCCCCGCCGGTCCTCCAGTTCCTCCGGCAGGCCCAGCCGGTCGGCCGCACCCGCCGTGAGGACCACCAGCGGGTCGGAGTCCTTGCCGAACTGGTGCAGCCGCGGCGCGCCCAGCCGCGCTTCGGCGAGCGTCCACTCCACCAGTTCGGGCACGCTCTTCGCCGGGCACTCCAGTACGAGGCCGCCCGCGCAGTACAGCGATCCGTCGGCGTCCAGGACTCCGAGCGGGCCGTGGGCGAAGCGCGGGTCGGAGGGGGGTGGGGTCGCGGGGGTGGCCGGGGACTTGGGCGCCGCCCTTCTGGCGGCGGGCCGGAGCGGGGTGGGAGGTGCGGGGGGCGCGGACGGAGCCGGGGCCAGGGCCGGGGCTGGAGTCGGGGCCGGGGCCGGGGCTGGTGTCGGGGCCGGCTCGACGGTGGTGGGGTGCTGCGGGGCGCCGCCGGGCGCCGTCACTGGTGCGGCGGCGGGCAGGGCGGCGGGGGGGGCGGGCGGCGCGGCGGGGGCGGGGGCGGGAGCAGGGGCGGGCGGCGCGGCGGGGGCGGGGGCGGGAGCAGGGGCGGGCACGGGGTATTTCGCGGCCCACCCGTCCAGCAGCCGCAGGTACGCGTCCCGCTTCGGCGGCCGGGGCTCGGACCGGCCCGCCTCCCAGTTCTTCACCGTCTGCACCGTGGTCTGCAGGGCGGTCGCGAGCCGGGACTGCGGCACCCCGGCGGCCTTGCGCAGCCGGGACCGCTCGTCGGGCGGGGGCAGGTCGGGCTCGCCGGCGAGAAGCGCGTCGACCGCTGCGAACAGCTCGTCCTTCTCGTGGGACATGTGGCACCTCCGGGCCGGACTCTAGCATCACTTAGCCAACGTTTTAGCCGCGAATTTATCCCATGGGCCCTCTCGGGACCGGGGGTTGGCCGCCCCGGTCCCCTCGGACCGGCGGATGAGGGGATCGTCCCTCAGGCGGCGGGCAGATCCGGCACGTCGCCCAGGTCGGCGAGGCGGGAACGGGCCTCGACGAGGTGTTCGGTGCCGGCGTCGGGCCCCAGGGCGGCGCACTGCTCGAAGGCCTCGCGTGCCTCCACGGTCCGGCCGGCCCCCAGCAGGGCGTCACCGAGGTGTATGAGGTAGCGGCCCTCCATGGCCGAGTTGCCGACCGTGCGGCTCAGCTCGACCGAGGCCCGCACCAGCCGTACCGCCTCGTCCCAGCGCTGCAGGCGGCTGTGGCAACCTCCCTGGCCCGCCAGGGAGTTGATCCGGTAGATGGCCGCGACGTGCGAACCGATCCGGTCCTCGAACTCCTCCGCCAGGCTCAGCAGCTGCTCGAAGACCTCGATCGCCTTCTCCTGGTCGTCGCTGATGTCCCGCAGCGTCGTGGCCCGTTGCTGCAGCGCGGTCAGCATGCCCGGGGTGTCCCCGGCGGCCTGGAAGAGCCCGGCGGCCTCGGTCACGTGGAAGACGGCTTCCTCCCCCTCGCCCAGGAACCGGTGGGCCCAGCCCGCGTAGTTGTGGGCCCACGCCTGTTGCAGGGTGTCCTCGGCGAGGCGGGCGGCGACCAGGGCCCGGCCGGAGTACCGCAGGCTGTCCCGGAACCTCGCCTCGCACATCCCCAGGGCCCAGGCGTAGAAGTTGAGGTGGGTCGCCTCCAGCAGGGGGTCGCCGAGCGCCTCGGCGGACCGGGCGGAGGCGCCGAACACCTCGGACCAGTGGCCCCAATACATCCAGTGGTCGGCGAACCACTGCAGGGCCGCCACCACCTCCACGACGGTGGCGTGCTCGCCGTTCGCCGCGGCGGCGTGCAGGGCCGCGAGCCAGTTGGGGGCCTCGCTCTGCAGCCAGTCGCGGGCCTTGTCGGCGCTCGACAGGTCGACCGCGCCCGGTGCGGAGGGCGGCGGCGCGGCGGCGCCGGGTTCGTACCAGAGGCCGGCCGCGGTGGCGGTCTCCAGCAGCCAGCGGAACATGGTCGCGCGGGAGTGCGCGATGTCCTCGGCGCTCTCCTCGGAGGTGAGGCGGATGCGGGCGTACAGGGCCAGCAGGTCGTGCAGCCGGTAGCGGTCGCCGGCGCTGTCGAGCAGTCCCGCCTCGACCAGCTCCTCCAGGGTGTCCTCGGTGTCGTAGAGGTCCTGGCCGGTGAGCCGGGCGGCGCAGGCGGCGCTGGTGTCCGGGGCGGGGACCAGCGACAGCCGGCGGAAGAGGCGGGCCGCGGTCGGGGTGAGCTGGCGGTAGGACAGCTCGAACGCGCCCGCCACGCGTACGTCGCCGGCGGACAGCGCGTCGAGCCGTCGCTCCTCGTGGGCCAGCCGCTCGGCGAGGCGGCGGACGCTCCACGCCGTCCGGGTGGCCAGCAGGTTGCCCGCCACCCTGAGGGCGAGGGGCAGGTGCCCGCAGAGCCGGGCGACCGCCTCGACGGCTTCGGGGTCGGTGGTGGCGCGGTCGTCACCGAGGAGGGCGGCCAGGAAGGCGGCGGACTCGGCGGGGGCGAGCCGGCCGAGTTGCAGGCGGTGGACGTCGTCGAGGCCGGTGAGCATGCGGCGGCTGGTCACCAGGACGAAGGTGCGTCCCGAGCCCGGCAGCAGCGGGCGCACCTGGGCCTCGTCGCGGGCGTTGTCCAGCATCAGCAGGCAGCGGCGGTCGGCGAGGGTCTGCCGGTAGAGGGCGGGGCGGCCCTGCGGGCCGGCCTTGGCCAGGTCGCGGTCCGGCACGCCGAGGGCCTTGAGTATCCGGACCATCAGCTCGGCGGGCGCGGGGGAATCGTCGTCGGTCCCCATGAGGTCGACGATCAGCTGGCCGTCGGGGAACCGGTCGGCGAGGCGGCGGGCGGCACGCAGCGCGAGGGCGGTCTTGCCCGCGCCTGGCGCACCGTGGATGGCGGCGATGACGGGGCGCGCGTGCGGGTCCGGGGAGTACGGGGAGCCGCCGGAGCCCTCAGGTGCGGGATCGCCGCTTCCGCCGTCCTCGTCCGCGGTCCGGGCGAGCGTCTCCAGGCGGCCGAGCTCGTCCGCCCGGCCGACGAAGTCCTCGGCGCCGCGCGGGAAGGAGCGCACTCCGACCGGGCTGTACACGGAGCTGCGCTCCGCGGACGCCGCGGCGTGCAGCCGCGCCCTGCCGGCGTCGTCCAGGCCCAGTCCGTCCGCGAGCGCGGTCACCGTGCGCTGGCGGGGGTCGGCCCGCCGTCCCCGTTCGAGGTCGCTGATGCCCCGCACGCTGACGCCGGACGCCTCCGCCAGCGCCTCGATGGTCAGCGCCCTGTCCCGGCGCATCGCCCGCAGCAGCGCGCCGAAGGTCGCTTCCTGGGCCGACACGCTTACCTCTTCCGCCTGCGACGAACGCACTTCTTCCCGACGTACCGCATCCTACGGGGCGGGTCCGGTGAAACGGCCGGGCGCTCGCGGGCGTGCCTACGCGGGGTGCGGGAGGGCGAGGGACGCCGAGGGAGGGCGAGGAGGCGTCCGGACGAGCCGGGAAGACCGCGCCGCGGCGACCGGCGCGATCACCGGCCGTCCGTACGGCTCCGGCGTACGCACACCACACACCCTTTTCTCACATGTATCGAAGATATGTGTCAAAATGCGACGTGTGCCGGCAGGTGTCGCGGGGTTGCCTGCGCGCCCACTCGACCTCGGCCGGGACCGCCGGCCGCGAACCGGCGAGGACCCCGCCCAGGAGCGAGCTGTGCCCGAGAACGACCAGAAGCCGTTGACGACCGCCGCCGGCGCGCCGGTGGCCGACAACCAGAACTCCCTCACCTCCGGTGCGCGGGGCCCGATGCTCCTGCAGGACGTCTGGTTCCTGGAGAAGCTGGCCCACTTCGACCGCGAGGTGATCCCGGAGCGGCGGATGCACGCCAAGGGGTCGGGCGCGTTCGGGACGTTCACCGTCACCCACGACATCACGCGGTACACGCGCGCGGCGCTCTTCTCCGAGGTCGGCCGGCGGACCGCGCTGTTCGCCCGGTTCTCCACCGTCGCCGGCGAGCGCGGCGCCGCCGACGCCGAGCGCGACATCCGCGGCTTCGCCCTGAAGTTCTACACGGATGAGGGCAACTGGGACCTGGTCGGCAACAACACGCCGGTGTTCTTCTTCCGCGACCCGCTGAAGTTCCCCGACCTCAACCACGCGGTGAAGCGCGATCCACGCACCAACCTGCGGAACCCGGAGAACAACTGGGACTTCTGGACCCGGCTGCCCGAGGCACTGCACCAGATCACCATCGTGATGTCCGACCGCGGCATCCCCGCGTCGTACCGGCACATGCACGGCTTCGGCTCGCACACCTACAGCCTGGTCAACGCCGACGGCGAGCGGTTCTGGGTCAAGTTCCACCACCGCACCCAGCAGGGCGTCCGGAACCTCACCGACGCCGAGGCCGCCGCGCTCATCGGCAGGGACCGCGAGTCCCACCAGCGTGACCTCTTCGACGCGATCGAGCGCGGCGACTTCCCGAAGTGGAAGCTGTTCGTCCAGGTCATGCCGGAGGCCGACGCGGCGCACTACCGCTTCCACCCCTTCGACCTCACCAAGGTCTGGTCGAAGGACGACTACCCGCTGATCGAGGTCGGCGAGTGGGAGCTCGACCGCAACCCCGGCAACTACTTCGCCGACGTCGAGCAGGCCGCCTTCAGCCCGGCGAACGTGGTGCCGGGGATCGGCTTCTCCCCCGACCGGATGCTGCAGGGCCGGCTCTTCTCCTACGGCGACGCGCAGCGCTACCGCCTCGGCGTGAACCACCACCAGATCCCCGTCAACGCCCCGAGGAACCCGGCGCACTCCTACCACCGCGACGGCGGCATGCGCGTCGACGGCAACCAGGGCGCCACCCCGGGCATCGAGCCCAACTCCTACGGCCGCTGGCAGGAGCAGCCCGCCTACCGCGAGCCGGCCCAGGCCGTGGGCGCCGTCGCCGACCGCTTCGACTTCCGCGCGGACGACGACAACTACTTCGAGCAGCCCGGCACCCTGTTCCGCCTGATGAGCCCGGAGCAGCGGCAGGTGCTCTTCGAGAACACCGCGCGGGCGATCGACGGCGCGTCGCAGCAGACCGTCGAACGGCACATCGGCCACTGCACCCTGGCCGACCCCGCCTACGGCGAAGGCGTCCGCAAGGCGATCGAGGCGCTTGCGGCCGGCACCCTCTGACGCCCGGTCAGGCGGGCGCGCCGCCCGGCGCGGGCGCGTGCACGGTACGCGCCCGCGCCGGTCACGGCGCTCCCGGCATCACCGGGTCCACCCGGTTCACCCGGTCCACCGGAGCAGACGGCAGGAGAAGGCGGAAATGACCGGCGGCAGCGCGACCAGGGGCAGCCTGACCCCCGAGCAGACGCGGCGCGTCGTGTCGGTCGCGGCCGACCTGGCGCGCGAGGGCAGGACCGGCGACCTGCTGGAGTTCGTGGCGCACGGGCTCCCCGTGGACACCGCCGACGCGGCCGGCAACACGTTGCTGATGCTCGCCGCCTACCACGGCCGGACCGGCACCGTACGGGCGCTGCTCGCGCTCGGCGCCGACCCGGACCTGCGCAACGACCGGGACCAGAGCGCCATCGCCGGCGCCCTGTTCAAAGGCGCGGACGGCGTGGTGACGGCGCTGCGCGAGGCCGGCGCGGACCTGGACGCCGGCACCCCGACGGCGCGCGTGGCCGCCGCGCTGTTCGGCGCGGCCCACCTGCTGGAGTGAGCGGTGGTGCGGCCGGGCGGGCGGCTGCCCGGGGCGGCCGCGTTTCCAGCCGCCGGGCCGGACCCCGCCGCCGCTTCCGGGAGAACGGTGGGCTCCCCGGGCGTCGGTCGCTCGGGGGCGGGGTCCGGCCCGGCGCGGGAACCGGGCGGGGAGCTCAGCGCAGCGCGGAGGCCAGCCGGTCCGCGACCTCGCGCGGCGAGGGCATCGCGGCCATCTGCTCCGCCGCGCGGCGCGCGTTGCCCCGGAACTCGGGGGCGCCGAGCACCTCGGCGGCGGCCGCCACGACGGCCTCGGGGCCGGCGGCCGGGGGCGGCACCGCCACGCCGGTACGCGAGCGCGCGACGGCGGCGGCCTGCAGGAACTGGTCCGCGCCCTGCGGCACGACCACCAGCGGCAGGCCGTGGGCGAGGGCGCCGAGGGTCGTGCCCGCGCCGCCGTGCGTGATCACCAGGTCGACACCGTCCAGCAGTTCGGCGAGCGGCCGGAAGCCGGTGAACTCGACGTGCGCGAGGTCGGTCCCGTAGTCGGCGGGCGTCGTGGTGAGCCCGAGGGTGACGACGAGGTCGACGGCCGGCGCGAGGGCCTCGATGATCGGGCGCAGGACTCCCGGGTCGGTGAATTGGGTGCCGAAGGACACCAGCGCCTTCACCCGCGTGCCCTCCGCGACGGGTCCCGCGGCGCCGGGGGTGCGCTCCGGGGTGTCGGGTCCGCGGTGGGCCTGCGGCCGCATCGGAAGGCGGCCTCGCGGCGGCTGCCAGTCCGGGGCCTGCAGGAGCTGCGGGCACGGGTCCAGGTACCAGGCGGGCGTGGGGAGTTCCACGCCGCGCTCCTTGTAGCGGGACGCGGCGACGGCGTCGAAGGCGTCGGTGAAGTCCGCGGGGATCAGGGGGCCGAACGCCAGCTTCGCGAACGGGACGCCCAGCACGGCCGCGACGAGCGGGCCGACGTAGTCCGTCGCCTCGGCGACGACCAGGTCCGGCCCGAAGTCGCGGGCCGCGGCGAGTGCTTCTTCCGCGGTGAGGTCGATACGGGCTCCGGCGAAGAACTCCGCGGCGGCGGCCGGGGTCGGCTCGGTCGCCACGCCGCCGGTCCTGCGGGCCGCCTCGGCGAGCAGTTCGGCGGCCTCGGGACCGACGGGAAGCAGGTCGATCCGCTCGGCGGCGAGCATCGGGGCGAAGGATGCCGAGCTGATCACCGACACGTCGTCGCCGCGGTCGCGGAACGCGCGGGCGAGAGGGAGCTGCGGCAGGAGGTGTCCGTGCGCAGGTGTACTGGAGAAGAGAATACGCATGGCGAAAGCCTAGAGGCTCCGCACATGTTTCTCGGCAGCGACACCGGGGCATGCAGGCAGGTGTCGATGGCGGGATTCCCCTCTACCGCAGGGCACTTGGATGCGGGAGAGTACATCCTGCCGACCGCGGGGCACCTCGGGTGTGGGCCTTCCCGTGCCACTCGCAGGGGAAGTGGCGACGGGGTCACACATGTGAGGTGCGCCTCCGGGTTCGTCCGAACGAAAGGTGGGAACATGCTCACGTCCAAGGCGAAGGCGGGCGGTGCGGCAGTCGTCGCGGTGGCGGCCGCGGCCCTGCTCGGCCTGGGGACCGCGTCGGCGAGCGCCGCCGGCCCGCCGCCCCTGCGGTACGGCGCGTACCTCTACTCCGGCGCGGGCAGCACCGGTTCGGTGACGACCGTGGACCTCACCGACGCCGGCACCTGCCACACCATTGCCACCCCGGCGCTCTCGGGGATGGTCGTCGACGGCAGCCGGCAGCTCGAGCTCTACTCCGGTGCCGGCTGCACCGCGACCTGGAGCTACACCACGGGCAGCCTGATGCAGGGCGACTTCCCGTGGGCGATGCTCAGCTACCGGGTGATCCCCGCGACGTGACCTGCCGGACTAATCAGCTGATCACGCGCGTTGTACAGACATGAGCATCTGGCCCCCCGAAGACCGGTCCCTGCTGGCTGACACCTATGCGCTCGTCCTCATCGTCGGCGAGGGCGACGGCTCGCCCGGGGTGGAGATCGGGATGGTGGTCGTCGGCGGCGAGTTGTACGTCCGGGCCTACCGGGGGGTGCGCTCGCGCTGGTACCGGGCGGCCCAGGAGGACGGGCGCGGCACGATCCGGGTGGGCGCGGTCACCCGTGACGTCACCCTGGAGACCCGCGGCCTCGAACCCCCCGCCGGGGTCGAGGCCGCCTTCCGGGCCAAGTACGGCGAACTCGCGGAGGCGCTCGTGGCGAGCCCCGAGGCGCGCGCCGCGACGATCCGCATCGACCCGGCGCCCGCTCCGGCCCGCTGAGCACCTGCCCCGCTCGGTCAGCCGCGCAGACCGTCGGGGCCGTGCGCGCGGATCCAGTCCGCGCTGCCGGTGAGGATCCGCTCCGCGTCATGGTCGTGCAGGGCGACGTGGAAGCTGTTGCCGAGGATCTCCTCGCGGAACTCGGCGTCGCGCATCCCGGTCCGGACGAGCCGGGCCGACCTGCCGTCGACGACGTGGTCGACGCGGCTGCGGAACAGCAGGGTGGGCGCGACGACTCGGGGAAGCTCGCCGCGGACGGTGCGCCACAGCCGGGTCAGCTGGTAGGCGGCGCGGACCGGCACCAGGTCATAACTGCTGGTACGGGCGCCCGGCTTCTTGACGTCCCCGCCGATCCCGTGGCTGGTCCGCTTGATCCGGGCGATCACCGGTGCGCGGCCCAGCAGTCGGGGGCCCAGGCCGTACGTGCCCAGCGAGGGGTTGACCAGCACCACGCCGGCCACGCCGTCCGGATGCGTGGCGGCCAGGTGGAGGGCGAGGGCGCCTCCCATCGAGAAGCCGCAGACGAAGACGGCGGCGCAGCGGTCGCGCAGCTCGGTGAACGCCGTCTCCACGCCCTGGTACCACTGCTGCCAGGACGTGGTCTCCAGGTCCTCCCACCGCGTGCCGTGCCCCGGCAGGAGGGGCAGCCGGACGGAGTGCCCGGCCGCCGCCAGGTGGTCCGCCCCGGGGACGCACGTTCCTCGGCGTACCGGCGAAGCCGTGGGCGACGACCGCCCCGATCCGCCCGCCGTCCGCGGCGAACGCGGCGTCCGCTGGGTCCGCGGAGTCCGCGAGATCCGCGAGGTCGCCCACGGGGTCGCCCTCGCCGGATGCGCCGTCAGCCCGCACGGACGCCCTCGATGAATCGGCCGGCGATGTCGATACGTTGGTCGAACGTGGCGGGTGACTGCCCGAGGTCCACGAAGAGTTCGTGGACGCCGGCCTCGGCGGCGGCCCGCGCGTAGCCGATGTACTGGTCGAGGGTGCCCGCCGAGGGCATCTGCTCCGGCGCGGTCGCCGCCTCGGTCAGCGTCGGGTTCACCCGCAGCGCCATCCTCAGTTCGGCGGGGTCCCGGCCGGCCTTCTCCGCCTCCTGAAGGATGCCCGTCCACATGGCCGTCAGGTGCGGCAGCGGCATGCCCACCGGCAGCCAGCCGGCGGCCCGCCGCGCCAGCCGCCGGATGCCGCCGGGGGTGAACGCGGCGAGCAGGACCGGCGGGCCGGGCCGCTGGACCGGCTTGAGGCCGACGACGGTCCCGGGGACGGTGAACAACGGTCCGGTGTGGCCGAACTCGTCACGCGTCCAGTACTTCTCCAGGATGTCGAGCGTCTCGTCGAGCCGGGCGCCCCGGCCCTGCCAGGGCACGCCGACCGCGGTGTACTCCTCCGGCATCCAGCCCAGGCCCAGCCCCACGTCCAGGCGTCCGCCGCTGACCACGTCGAGGGTGGTCAGCGCGCGGGCGAGCATGACGGGCGGGTGCCACAGGGCGTTGAGGGTGCTGGTACCGAGCCGGACCCGGCGGGTGTGGGCGGCGGCGAGCGTCAGGCTCACCAGGGGGTCCATGAAGTTCTCGTAGTACCGCGGCATCACCGGGTCCTTGCCCGGGTAGGGCACGCTCGGCGAGCGGGGCGCGAGGATCCGGTCGCCCGTCCACAGCGAGTCGTAGCCGAGGTCCTCGGCGGTGCGGCTGACCTCGATGACGGCGTCCGCGCCGGCGTCGGTACCGAAGGTGGGAAGGGCCAGGCCCAGTCGCATGTGTCGTCCTCCAGGAGTGGTGCGGGAGATCATCGGCTACCGCTTGACGTCGTGGACGCGGTTGGTGGGTGTCTCGACGGCGAGCCGCCAGCGGCTCAGGCCGGCCTCGGCGGCGATGCCCTCCAGGGCCCGGCCGGCGTGGTTGCCCAGCGCGTGCAGGCCGTTCTGGGCCAGGGCGGTCGGCAGGCACAGGACGGCGGAAGTGGACGCGAAGGAGCGGCCGATGGGGTGGATGTTCGCGCCGGGCTCGGCCGACGCGTTCGGTTCGACGACCAGGCAGCTGCCGTCCGGGGCGAGCGCCTTCTCCGCCTGCCGCAGGGCCGCGCCGGGGTCACCGAGGTCGTGCAGGCAGTCGAAGAACGTGACGAGGTCGTACCCGCCGCCGGGGAACTCGTCCGCGGCGGCGACCTCGAACGTCACGCGGTCGGCCACGCCCGCCTCCTCGGCCAGCCGCCGGGCCGCATCCACGGAGGCGGGGTGGAAATCGAAGCCGTGGAAGCGGGAGCGCGGGTACGCCTGGGCCATCAGCACCGTCGAGTGGCCGAAGCCGCACCCCACGTCCGCGACCGAGGCGCCCTGCCGGAGCTTGGCCTCGACGCCCTCCAGGGCGGGCAGCCACTCCTGGACGAGGACCGCCTCGTAGCCGGGCCGGAAGAACGCGGCCACGCCCTGGGCCAGTTCGGGCCCGTACTCCTGCCAGCCCACGCCGCCGCCGGTCCGGTAGGCGCGCTCCAGCGCCTCCTCGGCGCCGTAGAGGGCCTTGAGCATGGTGAAGCCGCCGCCCACGTACGTCGGCACGAGGAGTCGGCCAGGACGGCCGCGTGCGCGTCGGGCAGGACATAGGTGTCGGCTTCGGCGTCGTGCAGGACGTAGGCACCGGCGACCTGTGCGGCCAGCCACTCCCGGACGTACCGCTCGGCGACTCCCGTGCTCTTCGCCAGTTCGGCGCAGGTGAGGGCGCCCGCGCCGGACATGGCGCGGTACAGCCCGAGGCGTATCCCCAACGACGTGGACACCCCCGCGAAGGCGGCCGCCTGGTCGGCGACGACCCGCTCGAGGAATTCCATGACGCGCTTCTCGTCCTGCATGTGCTCAACTTTCTCGGTGCGTTGTCCTGCGGATGTACCAGGAGGCGACGTGGGGGACCCCTCGTTCCTCCGACGAGCGGCGGCCCCCTCCGGGTTCACATCCGGATGCCCCGCCGCGCGGCCGGCGAGGTGGGCGCAGGCGGCGGCGAGGACCGCCACCGCGGCGACGACCCAGGTGGCGACGGCCAGGGCGTGCCCGGAGGCGGCGCCCGCCGCGGGCAGGGCCACCCGGCTCAGGAAGAGGGTGCCAATCACCGAGACGCCCAGTACCTGGCCGAGTTGGATGACGGTGTTCATCAGCCCGCTGGCGTCGGCGGCGTCAGCCGCACCGACCCGGCCGAGCGCCAGGCCGAACAGCGGGCCGTAGGCGATCCCCGAGCTGAGCCCGACCACGGCGAGCGCGGTCTCCACCGCCGCCCCGGCCTGCCCGCCGTCGCGTTGCAGCAGCGCCAGCGCGCCGTAGCCGAGCGCGGTGGCCAGCAGTCCGGCCACCGGCAGCGCGGGGTGCAGCCGGGCCGGCAGGCGCCGCCAGTACAGGCCGCCCAGCCCGAACGTGACGACCAGCGGCACGAACAGCAGCCCCGCGCGCTCGGGTCCGTAGCGCAGCGCGCCCTGGAAGTGCAGGGCGCAGACGAACAGGAAGCCGGAGAACGTCACCAGCACCAGGCAGATCGCCGCCGCGGCCGGCACCAGCCCCGGGGAGCGCAGCACCCGCCCCTCGATCAGCGGGTCGCCGCCGCGGGCCGTGAGCCGGCGTTCGAACCGGACGAAGGCGGTGAAGGCGGCGGCCGAGGCGGCCAGCAGGACCCAGGTCCAGGCCGGCCATCCCGTCTCGTGGCCCAGTACCAGCGGGGTGACCAGCAGGCCGAGCGCGGCGGCGAGCAGCAGCAGGCCGGGCAGGTCCAGCCGGCGGGCGCGGGTGCCCTCGACCGCGGGCAGCAGGCGGCGGCCGGCCGCCAGCAGGACCACGCCTACGGGCACGTTGACCAGGAAGACGGCCCGCCAGCCGCTGCCGAGCAGGTCGGCGCCGACCAGCACGCCGCCCAGGATCTGCCCGACGACGGCGCCGGCGGCCAGCACCGCGGTGTACACGCCGAGCGCCCGGACCCGGGAGGGGCCGGTGAGCGAGTGCTGGATGAGCGACATGACCTGCGGCACCAGCAGGGCCGCGCCGGCGCCCTGAACCAGCCGGAAGCCGATCAGCCAGCCGGCGCCGGGGGCCAGCCCGCAGGCAAGCGAGGCGGCGGTGACCAGGGCGGTGCCGGTGAGGAAGAGCCGGCGGTAGCCGTGCCGGCCGCCCAGGCGGGCGCTGCTGATCAGCAGGACCGCGTAGACGATGGTGTAGCCGGCGACGATCACCTGGAGGGCGGGCCCGGAGGCGTGCAGGTCCCGCTGGATGGTGCGGGCGGCGACGTTCACGATGGAGACGTCGAGGGTGGCCATGAACTGGCCGGTCAGGATCAGGGCGAGCAGCGTGCCGGTGGCGCGGCCGGCCGGCGCGTCCTGTTCTGCGGGGGGCGGTGCGCCGGGCGCGTCGCCCGGGGCGGCGGACACGCGGGGTGCCGCACTCGGCATGGTCGTGCCTTCCTTGCGTCGGGGGCGAGGTGGAGCGAGTGGGCGGGGTTGCGGGCGAGGTACGGTCACATGTCCGCGGTCAGGCGGCCGCCATCGGACGTCTGCTGGGTCGGCTCCCCCGTCGGACATGGGCGGTCGGCCCCTGCCGCCAGTCCGAACTCCCTCGCCACCAGCGCGTAGGAGAGCGCACGCGCGGTGTCGTCGTGGATCATCGTGGTGAGCATCAACTCGTCCGCCCCGGTGCGTATCTGAAGATCCGTCAGCCCCGCGTGGACCGCGTCGGGGGCGCCGTGGACGACACCACCGAGCCACCCGTCGACGAACTCCCGCTCCTCGGGCGTGTACGGGTGGCGCGCCGCCGTGTCCGCGCTGGGCAGGGCGGACTGCCTGCCCTGCCGGGCGCGCATCATCATCAGCGCCCCCGACCGGGCCAGCCGCAGCGCCCCCGCGGCGGTCGGCGCGCAGGTGGCGTTGACGGACACCATCACGTGGGGCTCGGGCAGTGTCGCTGAGGGGCGGAAGGTGCTCCGGTACAGGTCGATCGCCTTCAGCGCCTGGCCGGGGTTGATGTGGAAGGCGGCCGCGAAGGGCAGCCCGAGGCGGGCGGCGGTCACCGCGCCCGTCGTCCCGGATCCGAGGGCCCACACGGGGAGTTCGGGCGCCTTCGGCACGACGTGCACGTGGTCGCGCGCGTACGGGTGGTCCGCCGGGAAGCGGTCCGCCAGGAATCCCAGCAGTTCCTCGACCTGGTCCGCGAAGTCGCCGCCGTCCTTGGCGCGGTCGTTCTTGGCGCCGCGGTCGTGTGCGCCGCCGTCCTCGACCTGGTCGTCGGCGCCGTCCTCCTTGCCGTGGCCGGCGCGGCGCAGGGCCTGTTCGACGGCGGGCAGGCCGCCGGGGTTGCGTCCGACGCCCAGGTCGATCCGGCCCGGGTGGAAGGCGTTCAGGACGCCGAACTGCTCGGCGACGACCAGCGGGGCGTGGTTGGTCAGCATCACGCCGCCGGAGCCGAGCCGGATCGTGCGGGTGCGGTCCGCGAGGAACGCGAGGAGAACCGCGGGGGCGGGGCTTCCGGAGGCGGGGAAGCTGTGGTGCTCGGCGACCCAGAAGCGCCGGTATCCCCAGCTTTCCACCGCCTGCGCGAGCGAGGCGGTCCGCCGCAGCGCGGCCGCGGGATCGCCGTTCTCCCCCACGACCGTCAGGTCCAGGACGGACAGCGGGATGCGGCTGCCGCCGGTCCCGCCGGTGTCCGGACCCGGGCCGCCCGCGGGTGTCGTGTGGTTCATGCGCCGCTCCTTCGTGCCGCCCCCATGTAATCGGACTCATGAGTCCGCTTAGTCGAAGAGCGTAAACGGACCCATGAGTCCGGTCAAATGGGTGTGCCGCGCCCCCGGCCGCGGCGGGCCGGTGCCGCGCGCGGGCACAATGGGTGCGTGACAACCACGGAGGTGAGCGCGGTGACCGCCGAGCCCGAGCCGTCCCTGCGGCGCGCCGACGCCCGACGCAACCACGAGCGCGTCTTCGCCGCGGCGCTCGAGGTCTTCCAGGAGTTCGGCCTGCACGGCACCATGCCGCAGGTCGCCGAGCGGGCCGGCGTGGGCAAGGCCACCGTCTACCGCAGCTACCCCGCCAAGGAGGACTTGGTCGAGGCGGTCGTGGCCGAGCGGCTCGGCGAGCTGGACCGGCGCACGGCGCCCGCGCTGGCCGGTACCGACCCCTACGAGAGGTTCCGCGCGTACGTGTCCTGCCTCTTCGAGAGCCTCGCCGGCGACCGGCTGCTGTCGGAGGCGCTGGCCACCGGGCAGTTCCGGCGGGCCTCGGGACTGCTGTCGCGGCTGTCGGGTCTGATGGACGACGCCAAGGGCCCCGGGCAGGTGCGCGAGGACGCCACCGCACTCGACCTGCGCGTGTTGCTGTGCGGGATGACCCTGCAGCTCATGACGAACGGCGACCGCGATCCCGCGCTGTGGCGCCGGTACGGGGAGTTGACCCTCCAGGCGCTGCGCCCCTGACCGGCCCGCCCTCAGGGGCACGCACCGGGGCCGCGCAACGGGCCTGGGTGCGTCGCTCCCTCACCTGCCCTCGGCGGGCGCGGGGTCAGACCGCGGGCAGGTTCGCCGTGAAGAACTCGGTGAGCCGGTCGATGGCCGGGCCGATGTACTCCTGCTTGTCGTACAGGTCGACGTGGCTGGCGCCCTTCATCCAGTGGATCTGCGCCGGGCCGGTGGCGCGCCGGTGGGCTTCCAGGCCCATCCACGCCGTGACGGCGCGCTCGCCGAGGATCTGCAGGATCGGGCGCGGGCCGATCAGCGGCACGGCGTGGAAGACGTCGTAGGAGGCCATCTTGTCGATGCTCTCCCAGGCGAGGGTCTTCGCCGAGCGCTCGTGGTAGCCGCGGGTGCTGCAGTAGTACTCCCAGCCCTCGACGCCGTGCTCGCCGCCGAGTTGGCGGGCCTGGTCGGCGGTCTCGGGGAACATCGTCATCGCCCCGGCGTCCTCGCCGCGCGCGGCGGCGGTACGGGCCTGGGCGGCCGCGTCCAGCAGGGACTGGAAGACGGCCGGGTCCTGGGTGCCGTCGGCGCCGTAGCGGAACTGGCGGGCGGGCTCCGCGGTGGAGACGGTGGCCACCGCCCTGATCCGGTGGTCGCCGCCGGTCGCCGAGAGGCTGTAGCCGCCCGAGGCGCACACGCCGAGCAGGCCGATGCGGGCGGGGTCGACCTCGTCGCGGGTGGTGAGGTAGGAGACGGCCGCCTTGAAGTCCTCCACGCGCTGCGCCGGGTCCTCCAGCCCGCGGGGCAGCCCGCCGGATTCGCCCTGGTAGGCCGCGTCGAAGGCGAGGGCGGCGAACCCGCGCTCCGCGAGCTGCCGCGCGTAGACGCCGGAGGTCTGCTCCTTCACCCCGGTGCCGGGGTGGCCGACGACCAGCGCCGGCAGGGGGCCGGCCGCGCCGGCGGGGAGGTAGAGGTTCGCGGCGATCGGGATGCCGGCGCTCTCGAAGGTGACGGAGGCGGGGGCGGTGCTGGACGTGCTGCTCATGGGCTGCGTGCTCCTCGTGCTCGGTGCTGTGGTCGTGCGAGGTGGTGGATGGGGGGCGGAGGGTTCCCCGTCGCCGGGGGCCGGGCCCCTACCGCGACGGGAAGGTCCTTCCCCCGGGAGGGCCGATGATCACGGTGGTGCGTCCGGCCGGGGACCGGGTCACGCGGCCCGCAGCGGCTTGGCGAAGGACTTGCGCAGGCTCCCGGGGGCGGCGAGTGGAAGCAGGGAGGCCAGCATCTTGCCCTTGACGGTGGCGGGCCTGCGGACCAGCTCGACGTCCACCCGGGTGCCCTCACCCTCCGGGGTCATGGTGAACTCCCAGCCGCCGCCGGCACCGAAGAGCTTGGAGTCCAGGGTGGTGATGGTGACGGTGTCGCCGCCGGGCTGCCATTCGTAGCGGGCCCGCTCCCAGGCGGAGGCGGTGCCCTCGGTCACCTCGGCCCAGTTCTCGCCGCGGCCGTGGAGGACGAAGTGCTCGGCGTCGATGGTGGGCCAGCTCTCCGCGCGGGAGGGGCCGAAGTCGGTCAGCACGTCGAGGACGGCCGACGGGCTGAGGGTGGACACGAGGTGGAAGCGGACGACTGCCATGGCTGGATTCCTTCATCGGGTTCTTGCGTAACTTCTCTGACTGGTGACGACTCTTCCATCCAACATCGTCACCTGTCAAGACGGTGACGAATCGAATCCGCCGGCCGGACACATGCCCCGGCCGGCGGGGCGCGGCAGGTGGGCCCGGTCAGTGCAGGATGCGGCGGGCGACGTTGGTGGAGACCAGGTCGAGCAGCTCGCCGCCACGGCCGGACAGGACCGTCCGGATCGCGTAGAGCGTGAAGCCCTTGGCCTGCTCGGCGGTGATCGTCGGCGGCACCGAGAGCTCCTGGCGGGCCGTCATCACCTCGACCAGCGCCGGGCCGTCGTGGGCGAGGGCGCCCACGAGCGCGTCCTCCAGCTCACCGGGCCGCTCCACCCGGCGCGACCACAGCCCGATCGCCTCACCCACGTCGGCCAGCCGCGGGTTGTCCAGGTCGGTCGCGAAGTTGACGATGCCGGCCGCCTTCATCTCCAGCTCGACGAAGTTCAGCGAGCCGTTGTTGAAGACCACCACCTTCACCGGCAGCCGGTTCTGGCGCAGCGTGAACAGCTCGCCGAGCAGCATCGTCAGCCCGCCGTCACCCGACAGCGCCACCACCTGGCGGCCGGGGAACGCGGTCTGGGCGCCGATCGCGTGCGGCAGGGCGCAGGCCATCGTGCCGTGGTTGAAGGAGCCGAGCAGCCGGCGCCGCCCGTTGAAGGTGAGGTAGCGGGCGGCCCACACCACCGGGGAGCCGACGTCGGTGGTGAACACGGTGTCGGCGCCGGCGAGGCGGTCGAGGGTGGAGGCGACGAACTGCGGGTGGATCGGGGTGCGTTCGTGGTCGTTGACCGCCAGCGCGTCCAGCGACCTGCGGGTGCGGGCGTAGTGGGCCAGGGCACCGTCCAGGTGGCCGCGGTCCTCCTTGCCGGCCAGCAGCGGCAGCAGCGCGGGCAGGGTGTCGCGGACGCTGCCGACCAGCGGCAGGTCGACGCGGGTGCGGCGGCCGATCTGCTCGCCGCGCAGGTCCAGCTGGATCACCTTCGCGGCCTGCGGGTAGAACTGCCGGTAGGGGAAGTCGGTGCCGAGCATCAGCAGGGTGTCGGCCTCCTCGATGGCCTTGTAACCGGAGGCGAAGCCGAGCAGGCCGGTCATGCCGACGTCGTAGGGGTTGTCGTACGCGACGTACTCCTTGCCGCGCAGGGCGTGCACCACCGGGGCCTTGAGGACACCGGCGAGCCGGACCAGGTCGTCGTGGGCGCCGGCCGCGCCCGCTCCGGCCAGGATCGTCACCTTGCGGCCGGCGTTGAGCAGGTCGGCGGCCTCCTGCAGGGCCGCGTCGTCGGGGCGCACCACGCTGCGGGCCGGGCGGACCACCGCGGGGGCCGTGCCGTGCGGGGCCTTGGCGAGGAAGACCTCGCCGGGGACGACCACGACGGCCACGCCCCGGCGCTCGACGGCCGCCCGCATCGCCGCCTCCAGGATGCGCGGCGCGGACTCCGGGCTGCCGACCACTTCCGCGTAGACGCTGCACTCGCGGAACAGCTCCTGGGGGCGGGTCTCCTGGAAGTAGCCGGTGCCGATCTCGGCGCCGGGGATCTGGGCGGCGATGGCGAGCACCGGCACGCGGCTGCGCTGCGCGTCGAACAGGCCGTTGATCAGGTGCAGGTTGCCCGGGCCGCAGCTGCCGACGCACACCGTCAGCTCGCCGGTCAGCCCCGCCTCGGCCGCCGCGGCGAAGGCGGCGCTCTCCTCGTGCCGCACGTGCACCCAGTCCACCTCGCCGTCGCGGCGGATGGCGTCGGTCAGTCCGTTGAGGGAGTCACCGGCCAGGCCGTAGAGGCGGTGGACTCCCGAGGCCTTGAGCGTGGCGATGACGTGATCGGCGATGCTGTGCATGGCTGGTGATGCCTTCCGTCGGTCGGGGAAACGCGGCTTGTGCGGCGCGCTCGGCCCGCGCCGGGGCCCGCCCGCGCAACCGGGGGCCACCCGCGGCGGGGTGCCCGCCCAGTGTCCGGGCGGGTGCCGGGCGCACACATCCGTCGATTGACTGTGCCCCGGCCGGGACCCGGCGCCCGCCCGATGCGGGGCGATCGGGCGCGGTGGCGGGGGTGGCGGACCCTGCCCGGGAGCACCGGCCGGCGTGCACCCTTCCGGCGCGCTCACACGTGTTGGGGGTCCGGGAAACGGGGCGCAGCCCCGCGCGCAGTCAGATGACGTAGCCGGTCGCGTGGGTGCGGGCCCGGGCTCCGGCGGGGGGTTCGCGGGGCGCACCGGTGGGTGTTCCGTGCCGGACCGGGGCGGTACGGAGGTGCCGGCCGGGCGCGGCGGACGCGGGAGGTGTCCGCTCCGGGTCGGTACTGCCGCGCGCGTCTCACCGTCAACTGACTGATGTGGACCGCCGCGCCGGGGACGACAGTGGTGAACCGTCGGCCTCACGGCGCGGCGGTCGGAACGCACGGCCGGGCGGAGGCGGACGCTTTGGGACACGAGGTCGCCTGCGGCGCGGGTCGGCCACCGACACACACGGGACAAGGGTTTTCACATGATCGACAGGCGTACCTTCGGCAAGGCCTTCGGCGTGGGCACCGGCGCGGCCGCCATGGCCATGACCGGTCTGGGCACCGCGAACGCCGCCGGCACCGGCACGGCCGCCCGGCACGGCGGCACGAACGGCACGGGCGTGCCCGCCGCCACCGTGCCCCCGATCGTTCCCGGCACGCACACCACCTTCCCCGCCATCAAGCAGGTCAGGGCGGGGCTGCTGGACGTCGGCTACGCGGAACTCGGCCCGGCGCACGGCCCGGTGGTGCTGCTGCTGCACGGCTGGCCCTACGACATCCACAGCTTCGTCGACGTCGCCCCGGCGCTGTCCGGCCTCGGCTACCGGGTGCTGGTCCCCTACCTGCGCGGCCACGGCAGCACCACCTTCCTGTCCCCCCGCACGCCGCGCACCGCGGAGCAGTCCGCGGTGGCGCTGGACATCATCGCGTTCATGGACGCCCTGCGCATCGACCAGGCCGTGCTCGCCGGCTTCGACTGGGGTTCGCGCACCGCCGACATCATCTCCGCGCTGTGGCCGGAGCGGGTCAAGGCGCTGGTGTCCACCAGCGGTTACGTCATCACCAATGTCGAGGCGCAGAAGACCCCGGCGGCGGCGGCCGTCGAGCACAACTGGTGGTACCAGTGGTACTTCTCGACCGACCGCGGCAAGCAGGCCATGGAGAACCCGGACGAGTGCAAGGCGCTGTGCCGCCTGGTGTGGCAGATCGTCTCCCCCAACTGGAACTTCGACGACGCCACCTTCGAGCGCACCGCGCAGGCGTTCACCAACCCCGACTACGCCGCCACCGTGCTGTTCAACTACCGCTGGCGCATCGGGCTGGTGGAGACCGACCCGCGTTACGCCCGCTACGAGAAGCAGCTGGCCGCCGCGCCCAGGATCGGCGTCCCCACCATCACCCTCGACCCGGCACTCGACCCCTTCACTCCGGCCGGCGACGGCGCGAACTACCGGACGTACTTCACCGGGAAGTACGACCACCGCACGATCCAGAACATCGGCCACAACCTCCCGCAGGAGGCGCCGACCGTGTTCGCCCAGGCCGTCGTCGACGCCGACCACCTCTGACCCCGACCACCTCTGATCCCCACCCGCACCACCCACCCGTCCGCGCCGGCCGGGCGCCGGCCCACCCGCCGCGCCCGCGCCGGCGCGGCACCTGCCAGGAGGAACCTGAAGGATGAGCGAAGTCCAGTGGAACCGTATGACGGCCGCGCGGTTGCGCGACCTCGCGGCCGAGGACGCGGTGGTGCTGGTGCCGGTGGGAGCCACCGAGCAGCACGGTCCGCACCTGCCGACCGGGGTGGACGACTTCCTGGCGGCGGAGGTGTGCCGCCGGGCGGCCGGACTGGCCACCGCGCGGAACTCCGCGGCGGTGGTGGCGCCGTCGGTGGCGACGGGCCTGTCGGAGCACCACATGGGCTTCGGCGGCACCATCACCCTGTCCCTGCCCACCCTGCACGCGCTGCTGCGGGACATATGCCGCTCGGTGGTCCGGGCGGGTTTCTCCCGCGTGCTGATCGTCAACGGGCACGGCGGGAACATGACCGCGCTCAACGCGCTGACCACGGAGCTGACGGCGGAGCTGGGCAGGCCGATCGCCTTCGCCAGCTACTTCGGCGCCGGCCGGGAGGTCGTGCGCGACACCCTGGAGACCCAGGACGGCCTCATGCACGCGTGCGAGGGGGAGACGTCCATGATGATGGCCGCCTTCCCCGGCCTGGTGCGCACCGAGTACCTGGGCGACGCGCACGGGCCGCGCATCACGCTGCCGGCGGAGTCCACCGAACCGGTCTACCTGGCCGTGCCGTTCGACCGGATCACGCCCTCGGGCGTGGCGGGTGACGCGCGCACGGCCGGGGCCGAGAAGGGCGAGAGGATGCTCGCCGGCTGCGCGCAGGCGCTGGCCGACGTCATCGTGCAGGACCCGTGGGCGGCGCTGCTGGACCGCTGAGGCGGCGCAGGCCCGGCACCACTCCACCGCCCCGACGGGCGACGGCCTCCGCCGGAGGAGCCGTCACCCGCCGGGGCGGTCCTTCTGTCTCTGACCTCGCGTCAGGCAGGTCGGACGTTGTGGTTGAAGCGGAACATGTTGCCGCCGTCGTAGCGCTGCTTGACCGCCGCGAGGCGCTCGTAGCGCTGCGGGCCGTACGCCTGCGCCACTCCCGCGCCGTCGGTGGCCTCGTGCGGGGACAGGAAGTTCACCATGTTGCGGCGGGCCGCCCAGGGGGCCAGGCCGTCCACCACCGTCGCCAGGCCGGCGCGCGACTGCTCCTCGTGCTCCGGGCTCCCGACGGCGAACGCGAAGACGACGAAGGGCAGCCCGCGGCTGGAGACCGCGTTGCCGCCGGCCGGCTCCCGGTCGAACGCCCCGCCCAGGGCGCGGATCTCGACGTTCGCCAGCGCGCACCCGGACCCCGCGCCGGTCAGCTCCACGAGCGTCTGCGCGGTCTTCTCGGAGAACTCCTCCAGGCAGACGCTGCGGTCGAAGTACGGCATCGGGGCCACCGGGTCCCGGTGGATCTCCCCGAGGGCGGCGAACGGCTTGTCCTCCACCAGGTCCAGCAGCACCGGCGCCGCCGCCCGCAGCGGCGCGATCAGCCGCGCACCGTTCTCCGCGGGCCCCAGGTAGCCGATCCGCAGGTGCACCACGAAGGCGCCGCGCAGCGGTTCGGGCAACACCGGCAGGTCGGGCAGCCGCTGGATCGCGACGGACGACGTCATGTCCTCACCGACCGTCGGCAGCCAGGCGCGCCACGCCTCCAGCACGTCGGCCAGGTGCTCGCCAGGGAAGTAGAGGCCGCCGCCGTAGAAGCGGGTCCGGGGGAACGCGTCGAACTCGACCGCCGTCACGACGCCGAAGTTGCCCTTGCCGCCGCGCAGTGCCCAGAACAGCTCGGGTTCGCTGTCCGGCTCCACCTCGCGCAGCTCGCCGTCCGCGGTGACCACTTCCAACCGGCGCACACGGTCGGCGGCGTAGCCGAGCGACCGGCCCAGCAGCGGGCTCTGCCCGCCGCCGAGGGTGTAGCCGACCACGCCCACGTCGGGCGCCGAGCCGGCCAGGACCGCGAGGCCCGCCTCGGCGACCCGCGGCAGCACGTCCCGCCACCGCACGCCCGCCTCGACGCGCACGGTGCGCGCCGCGGCGTCGACGGAGATGCCCGCCATCCGGCCGGTGGTGACCAGCACGCCGCCCTCCGCCGAGCCCACCACCTGATGGGCGGTGCACTTCACCGCCACAGGCAGCCCGCGCTCCGCGGCGAACCGCACGGCGGCCCGCACGTCCTCGGGCCCGGTCGCGCCCACCACCACGGCCGGGCGCAGCCGGCACGCCAGGTTGTACGTGGCGCACTCCTCGTCGTACGCCGCCGATCCCGGCACCAGGACCGGGCCCCGGACGGCCTCCCCCAGTCCCGCAACGTCCTGCGGCCGCAGGTCCCCACCGGTCACACCGGACATGTCCGCGTTCACCATGACATCTCTCTTCCGAAACACACATATGTCTTCTTCCAGAATACGTGTCTCGGCTTGGACCAGGTGCACGGCTGCGGTGCGGGTAGGGCTGCCCGGGAGGGGAGGTGACATATGGCAGCGTGGCAGCCTGCCTGTCAGTCGGTGAGCCCTTCCAGGAGCACGGTGGCCAGGCGCAGGGCCGCGTGCAGTTCCGTCACCTCGGCGACGGTGGGCCGGACCACGCCGGACCAGTCGCCGCGCAGGCCCGGCCAGCACGCCAACAGCACCTGGGTACCGGGGAGTCCGAGGTGGGCGGTGACGTCCATCCGGTCGAGCCCGGCGGGTGTCCAGGACAGCAGGACGCGGCCCGGCGGCACGCGGGACGGTGCGTTCCGCGGCACCCACACGGCCGTCAGCGTGCCGTCCACCGGTGCCACGAGAGCGCCGCGGACGCCGTCCGGCATCGGCAGGCGGGTCAGCCGGGACAGCGGCGCGGGTCCGCGGCGGGCGCGGGGGTCGGCGTCCGCGGGGGTTTCCACGGCGGTGTCGGTGTGTGTGTCGCCTTCGGCCGGGAAGCGGGTGTCGGTGTCCGCCGAGCCCTGCACGTCGGCCTCGGCCGGGACGAGGGTCAGCGGCGGCCGGCCGGCCCGCTCGGTGTCGGGCCCCGGCCGGGACCGCCGCAGCGGCCGCGGCCAGGACCGCGGCCGGGTGGCCGGTGAACGGTCGCAGCAGGGCCGGCCGCATCCGCCGTATGTCGTCATGTCCCTCTCCCCCTCCGGGCCCGTGCGGGCCTCAGCCGTGCGAGCTTCGCGGGCTTCAGTCTGCGGGGGGAAGGGGGTCGGGCGAATCCGTCATCCGACTGCCGGACAGCCGGGCCGCACCGGGCGGTTCACGGTGTCACGGCAGCTCGAACCCCAGCTCCCGGGCGGCCGTCTCGGGGGTGGGCTGCGACCAGTGCGCGGCCACGGCCTCGTTGGTGGACAGCGACCGCGTCAGGGCCGAGTCGAGGTAGAGGATGCCGCCGAGGTGGTCGGTCTCGTGCTGCACGATGCGGGCCGGCCACCCGGTGAACACCTCGTCGACGGAGCGGCCGCGCTCGTCCCGCGCCCGCAACCGCACGCGGGCGTGCCGGGCCACCACCGCCTGCCACCCGGGCACGCTCAGGCAGCCCTCGAAGAAGGCGACGCGCTCGTCGCCCTCGGGTCGGTACGCGGGATTGACCAGCACCCGGAAGGGCAGCGGGGTGCGGCCGCGCGCCTCCAGCACCTCCGGCGAGCCGGGCGCCGGATCCTCCACCACCGCGATGCTCAGCGGGATGCCGACCTGTGTCGCCGCGAGCCCGACACCCGGGGCCGCGTGCATCGTCTCGCGCAGCGCGGCCACGAACCGGGCGAGCAGCGCGTCGTCGAGCTGGCCGTCGTACGGCTCGGCGACGCCGCGCAGGACGGCCTCGCCCGCGGCGACGATGGGCAACGGGCCGCCGGCTGCCAGGAGTTCCTCCACCCGCTCGGGCAGGGACATGTGTGTCGCGGAAGCAGTCATGCGGGTCAGCATGCCAGTCCGAGCGGCCCGAACGTGGCCGGGGGTGCCCGGTGTGCCGGGGGTGCCGCGTGCGGGAAGCAGCGCGGCCGGCGGCGGCCGGTCCGCGCGGCGGGCCGGCCGAGCGGAGCTGCCCGGCCCGGTGCCCTCCTCGGTCCGGCCCGGCCCGCGTCGCCGGTCGGAGCGGCCCCGGTCCACGTGAGGTGCCGTACCGGGGCGGCGGCCGCGCACCGCCCGCCTGACAGCGCCCCCGTGGGATGCCGCGGGCGACGGCACCCCGGCCCTCAGTCATCTGACGTACGAACTTCCCGGCGTCCCTCCCCCGGCCTGCCCCGCCGCCCGCCGGCATCCCGGCCTCGGTGGGCCCCCGGCGGGCGGCCGGAGCCCGCACTCCCGGGTCAGCGGCGTGTGCGGGGCCGCCCGGTCCGGCCGGCTTCCGGCGCCCACATTCAGTCATTCGACTCTGGCCGCCGCCGTACTGCCTGAACGATGCTGGGGCGGTCGCCCGTGTACCGGTGCCGGGTGATCGCCATGCTCGGAGGAACCAACCGTGAACCGCACTCCCGTCGTCTTCATCCACGGCGCGTGGCTGCACGCGCTCGCCTGGGAGTCGTGGGCGGAACGCTTCGCCAGCCGGGGGTTCGTCGCGATGGCCCCCGGCTGGCCCGGGGAGGCGGACGAACCCCGGGACGTGCGCCGGGACCCGGCGGGGCTCGGCGACATCGGCCTGGACGCGCTGACGGACCACTACGCCCGGTTCATGCGGTCGCTGGACGTCCCGCCGGTCATCGTCGGCCACTCCGTCGGCGGGCTCGTCGCCCAGCAGCTGCTCGGCGCCGGCATCGGCCGGGCCGCGGTGGCGATCGCGTCCGCCCCGGTCAACGACGTCCCGCTGCCCGCCGCCCGGGACCGGTTGTGGACCCCGGACGGCGCGCAGGGCGACGACCCCTTGGTGTCGCTGTCCGCGCGGGAGTTCCACCGGGTCTTCGCCAACACTGCCGGGGAGCAGGAGTCCGACGCGCTGTTCGAGCGGTACGTGGTGCCGGCCCCGCGGCGGCTGCTCGCCGACCTCGGGTGCGCGGACACGGCACGCAGCCCCCGTGCGGCGGCGGACGTGGCCAACGCCCGCCGCGGCCCGCTGCTGCTGATCTCCGGGCAGGAGGACCTGCTGGTGCCCGACGTCGTGACCCGCGCGGCCTACAAGCAGTACGGCGACTCCACGGCGCTGACCGACCTGAAGCAGTTCGCGGACCGCGCCCACTCGCTGACCATCGACAGCGGATGGCGCTTCGTCGCCGACTACGTGCTCGGCTGGCTCGACGAACGCGGCATCCGGGCCGGGCAGGCGCGGGGCTGAACGCACCATGACCGACGGGTTGGTGGCCGGCGGGCCCGGGGAAGCGCACCCGCCCGCCCCCGGGTCACACGTTCTGGTCGCTGGGGAGCTTGCCCAGCGCGTCGCGCAGCGCGGCCCGCGAGGTGATGCCGAGCTTGGGGAACACCCGGTACAGGTGGGAGCTGACCGTACGCGGCGACAGGTGGATGCGCTCGCCGATCTCCTTGTTGGTCAGGCCCCTCGCGGCCAGGTCGGCGATGCGCTGCTCCTGCCAGGTGAGCGCCGCGAAGGGTGCCGAGGAGGAGGCGGCGGCCGTACCGGCCGCCCGCAGCTCCGCCCGGGCCCGCTCCGCCCAGTCGGGCGCGCCGAGCCGTTCGAAGGTCTCGGCTGCCAGCGTCAGCGAGGGCCGCGCGGCCTTGCGGCCCTGGGTGTGGCGCAGCCGGATGCCGTGCGCGAGCCGGATGCGGGCGTGCTCGAACGGGAAGGTCACCGCAGCCGGATGGGTCTCGGCGCGGTCGTACATCGCGTCGGCCTCGGCGGCGTCCTCGGCGGTCATCGCCAGGGCCCCGTACGTGATCAGCGCGAGCCGGGGGGAGATGTCGGGCAGGTTCGCGTCGCGGGCCGCGAGCGCGTGGGCGCGCGCCTGCTGCGAGCGGCCGGTGTGCAGGGCCGCCTCGACGAGGTCGAGGAGGCTGCGGGAGGCCTGGTGGGCGTAGGGGGTGAAGGTGCCGGGGGGTGTGAGGCCGATGGCGTGGAGGTAGGCGGCCTCGTAGTCGCCCTCGCCGAGGGCGGCGGCGGTGCCCGTGGCGTCGGCGATCTGGGTGAGGAAGCCGACGCCGCGCGGGCGCGCCCACGCGTCGACCTGGGCCTGGAGTTCCCGCGCGCGTTCGACGTCCCCGCGCAGGGCGGCCAGCAGGCCGAGGTACGCCTGGGTGTGGTGGACGAACAGCGCGTGCTGGTGGGTGATGGTCAGCTCCAGGCAGCGCTGCCCGGTGCGTTCGGCCTCGGCCCACTCCCCGACCGCGATCTGGTCGAGCATGATCAGGTGCAGCATGGTCATGGCGTCGGCCACGGCCCCCGTCTCGACCTCGCGGTCCACGGTGCGCTGCAGATGCGGCCGGTACTGGCTGAGGGTGTCCACGTGGTACGCGGCGACGCACAGCCGGGTGACGTCCCACGGCTCGAGGCCCTGGGGGTCGGCGAAGGCGCGCTCCACCCGCGCGTGCAGGCCGGCGCCGCGGCGCACCACGTCGCCCCAGGCGTCCTCGTAGATGCGGGTGAGCGGGGGCACCAGGTGGCCCACGTCGTCCAGGATCCGGTGGGTCCGCTCCCAGGCGGCGTCGTCGCTGGCGTACTGGTTGATGACCAGCAGCAGGTCGACCAGGCGCGTGAGCACCTCGTCCGGCTCCTTCACCCCCGCGTCGCGCATGCTCTCGACCGCCGCGCAGATCTGGCGCTGGGTGGACCGTACGTCCCCGTCCTCGAAGAGCGCCGCGTAGCCGGCGGCGAGCGCCGCGGCCGGGGAGTCGTTCGCGCCGGGGCCGCCGCCGGCGCCGGCGAGTTGCCGGGCGTGGTCCAACTGGCCCGAGTGCCCGGCGATGTAGGCCGCGTCGCCCAGCCGCCGGTGCCGTTCCTCGGGGCTCTCGCTGAGTTCGGCGGCCCGGGTCAGCCAGGCCACGGCGGCCAGCGCGCCGCCGCGCAGGGTGGCGGAGTCCGCGGCCGCCTCCAAGGTGGCGGCGACCTGCTCGTCCGGGTCGATCGTCGAGGCCGCCAGGTGGGAGGCGCGGCGTTCCAGGTCGGCGCGGTGCAGATCCGCGAGCACCGCGTGGGCGGCGCGCCGCTGGTTGGGGGTGGCGGTCTGCACGACGGTCGAGCGCACCAGGGGGTGGCGGAAGACGAAGTCGCCGCTGAGCGGGTCGACGTCCAGCAGGCCGCGGGCCGCGGCCTCGTCGGCGTCCCTCATCCGGTACCGCGTGCCGCGGGTGCGGTCGGCGGCGCTGCCCGCGCCGACGCCGTCCAAGGCGCCGCGCAGCAACTCGGCCCGCACGGACGGTTCGAGGGCCTCGATGCGCGCCCCGTAGACCTGGTGCAGGCGCTGGGGCAGGGGTATGCCGGTGTAGCCGGACACGTTTCCGCCGCCGCGTTCGGCCCGGGCACCGGAGACGTGCGGCGGCAGTTCCAGCAGCGCCAGCGGGTTGCCCCGGGCCTCGTCCAGCACCAGCCGGCGGACGCTTGGGTCCAGCGCGGTGTGGCGGGTGTCCAGGAGTTCCTCGGCGGCCGCCTCCGACAGCGTCGCCACCGCCAGTTCGGGCAGGGCGGCCGTGTCGAAGCCCGAGGGCACGCCGGCCCGCAGGCCGACGAGGAGCTTGACCGCGCTGCCGGTCAGCCGGCGTCCCACGAAGCCGCACACCTCGGTGCTGGAGCCGTCGAGCCACTGGCCGTCGTCGAGGACCAGCACCAGGGGTTCGTGCGACGCGGCGAGGGACAGCAGGTCCAGGACGGCGATGCCGAGCGTCATGACCGAGGGCGAAGTGCTCCCGCCCCTGCCGAAGACGACGTCGAAGACGCTCCGCTGGGCCGGGTCCAGCTGGTCGATGGAGGGCAGCAGCGGGTACAGGAACTGGTGCAGGCCGGCGAACGGCAGCTCCGATTCCGCCTCGACGCCCGCCGCCCGGATCACCCGGTGCCCCTGCTCCGCGGCGAGTTCGGCCGCGTGGTCCAGCAGCGCGCTCTTGCCCACGCCCGCGTCGCCGCGCAGCACGAGCACGCGCCCGCCGGTGGCCGCCGTGAACTCCGACAACACCTCCCGCTCGGTCTCCCGACCGACCATGGCCCCGATCGACCCCACGCCCCCACTCCCTTCAGCCCTGGACACGCCGGACCGGAACGCTGCCGCGCTGGTGCGGAACGGAACGTGCCAGGTCCAGGGGCGACAGTACGCTGTCGTTCCGCCGGGCCGCGGCGCCGTCCATTTCCGTCGGGCGCCCTTGCTGGCTGGTCAGGGGCGCGTTCCGGAAGCCGCACCCGCCGTGGGAACTCATACGTGTGTCCCGGTCCGGCGGTGAGCGGCCGTGCTCGCCCCTAGTATGACCGAAAAGTGACGCCGGTCTCGTGTCGATGTGTCTGCTTCTGCGAGACACGTGTCACATGTGGCGGGACGGTACGGTGCCGTACCGGTCGGTACGCGGTCGGGACCGCGCTTTCCGCCCGGCCCCGGCGGGCGGGTTAGGGTTCAGGAAGATGTCTCGGTCAGGAACGGGTATGGACGGAACGCCGCAGGACGCCGGGCCGGCGATGGACGCGGCCCTGACCCGCGCCGCGCAGGCGGGCGACGTGTCGGCCCTGGCGCTGCTGCTGGAGCGGCACCGGCCCGGGATGCGGGCGGTGGCGGTCAGCCTGCTGGGGCCGGGCCCCGACGTGGAGGACGTCCTGCAGGACGCGGCGCTGGTGGCGCTGCGGCGCATCGTGGACGTCCGCGATCCGGAGGCCGTCGGAGCGTGGCTGCGGATGGTCGTGCGCAACGGCTGCCGGAGCCTGCAGCGGGCCGCCCGGAGGGTCGAGCCGGTCGCACAGGTGCCGCTGCCGCCGGACCTCGGCACCCCCGAACAGGTCCTGCACGGCCACGCGCTGCGGGACTGGGTGTGGGAGGCCGTCGAGACGCTGTCCCCGGCCCTGCGGCTGCCGGTGGTGCTGCGCTACTTCTCCGCCGGGATCACCTCCTACCAGCAGATCGCCGAGGCCTGCGCGATCCCGGTCGGCACCGTGCGCAGCCGGCTGAACCAGGCGCGCACCGCCCTGGAGCGGGCCCTGACGGCGACCGCGGCCGGCGCGCACAGCGACACGCAGCGCCGTACGCGGGACAGCTGGCAGGATGCCCGTGACATGCTCGCGGCCGCCGAACGCGGTGAGTTCGGCCGGGTGGTCAAGGACCGCTGCTCCCGCGAGGTCTCCCTGCTGGCCGGGGGCGCGCGGCTCGGCGGCGCCGGGATGCTGCTGGCGGGCATGGACCTCGACCTCTCTGCGGGCGTACGCCAGCGGCCCCTGCACGTGACGGCCGGCCGCTCCCTGGTGGTGTGGGAGATGGAACTCCTCAGCCCGCCCGACGATCCCGACCACTGCCCGCCCGGGGTCGCCTGGATCATGACGGTGGAGGAGGGCCGCTTCCAGCGGGTCTCCCTGCACCACGCGGCGCGCCCGCAGGCCGGGTCCGTGCCCGACGCCGCCTGATCCGGTGCCGGGCGCCGCCTGATTCCGTGCCCGAAGCGGCCTGATCCGGTGCCCGAAGCCGCCTGAGTCCCCTCCCCGCGCGCCCCTGCCCGGGCGGCATGACCCAGATCACACCGTCCCGATCGAACTTCGCGGCCTCCACTCCGTCATGTCGGTGTCAGTGCCAGTCAGTACCGGCCACTGCCCGCCAGTGGCACCTTCACCGTACGGAGACCGCGATGAGCGACCGCCTTCCCTCGCAGCACGACGACGCCCCGGCGTCCGGCCCCCTCTCCCCCGGCACCCACACCTACACGCTGGCCGGTGTGGTCCAGCGCTACCACGTCCACGGCAGCGGCCCGGTGTGCGTGGCCCACTCCGGCGGCCCGGGCATCGACTGGGAGTACCTGCGCATGCCCGCCCTCGAGGAGCACCTGACCATGGTGTACGTCGAGCCCGTCGGCACCGCCCCGGACAGCCGGCTGCCCACCCACCCGCACGGGTACACCCGGGAGCGGTACAGCACCTTCCTGGAGGTGCTGGTCAACCGGCTCGGCGTGCCCGAGGTGCACCTGCTGGGTCATTCGCACGGCGCGTTCGTGGCCGCCTACCACGCCCTGTACCGCCCCGAACGCCTCGCGGGCGTGGTGCTGTACGAGGGCGCACCGGTCACGGGCCCGGAGCACGGCGCGGAGGCGGCCCGCATGGTCGAGGCGTTCGCCGCGCGGCACGCCGACCATCCGGGGCTGCCCGGTGTGCTGGCCGCGTTCGCCGCGCTGTCCGGCCTGTCCACCGACGAGCAGACCACGGCGGCGGCCCGGGGCGTGCTGCCCTCCTACTTCGCCGACTTCTGGGGCGACGAGGAGCGGCTGGCCCCGTTCCGGGACGCCGTGCGGGCCACGTACATCTCGGGGCTGGACGAGGACCTGACGCCCGATGTGATCGACGACCGGGCCGCACTGAAGGGGCTGGAAGTCCCCGCACTGGTGGTCGTCGGCCGGCACGACGTGATCTGCGGGGTGCGCTGGGCGCGGGAACTCGACGAGCTGATCCCCGACTCGGACCTGCTGGTGCTGGAGAACAGCGGGCACATGGGGCACCTGGAGGAGCCGGATCTCTTCGCGGAGGCGGTGCGCCGCTTCGTGCTGCGGACAGGTGCGCAGCAGGCAGCCGGCTGACTTAGGTCACGCGGTCCGCCCCCCTTCGCCGCGCCGTCACCAGGCAGGCCCATCACGCGGGCCTCCCCGCGCGGCAGGCGGGCGGGCGGGCCGTGTCGGCCGGCGCCTTTCCGTCACGGGCCGTGCCGGGCCCTTGCGTTGACCGTCAACTGACCGATGTGGCGGCGGCGCCGTGAGCCGAGAGTGGTGGCCAAGACAAGACGTCGTCCCACGGAGGGAACCCCTGCCATGCACCGCGATCAGTCACCACTGCGGGCTCGTTCGCAACCCGGCGCCGTGCCTTCGCTGATCCTGGAACTCGACCAGATGCTCGACGAATTCACCCGGCTCCCGGTGCGGGCGGAGTTCATCTTCGACCCGGACGAACCCGCCCTGATCCGGGTGGAGTTCCGTGCCGAGCGCGGGCCGGGGCTCATCTGGCACATCGGCCGCGAGCTGCTCCAGCGCGGCCTGACCACGATGAGCGGCTCCGGCGACGTACGGATGTGGCCGACGCTGCCCGGGGAGCGGCCCTCGTCCTGGCTGCTGCTGGACTCGCAGGAGGTGGAAGCCCTCTTCGAGTTGCCCCGGGACCGGCTGGCCGCGTGGCTGGAGACCACCTACCGCGCGGCCCCGGCCGGGACGGAGCTGGACGGTCTGGACTGGGACGGCTTCCTCACCGGACTGCTCGACGGCCGCGGATCGGCGTCCGCCTGACCGGCGGCCCGCCGGGCGTCGGAGGTGGGTTGCCTTCCCGTGCGTCACCTGTCAGAGTGGTGACGCAATCAGGAACGACGTCGCCGCCGCCGTCCGGTCGGCCCCGCACCCTTCACACATGTGCGGAGCGGGACCCGGGATCCCCGGTGACACCGCACCACCCCACACCGCGTACGCGGTGGACCAGGAGGAACGACGTGAGGACAAGCAACCCGATCTTCTCCCGCTGGGGTGCCGCACGCGCCGCACGCCCGGCCGGCGGGTATCCGCCCCGGCAGCCGGCCGCCCCGCTCGGCGACCGGCCGGCGGGCGGCGGCCTGGGCGTCGCCACCGTGCCGGACCTCGGCACCGCCGTCGACGCGCGGGCCACCCGGGCCACCATGACCATGGACGACGTCGTCGTCCACACCGCGGCGACCGTCGGCACGGCGGCCCTGGCGGCGGTGCTGTCCTGGCTGCTGCTGCCCGTCGACGAGGCGAACCTCGGCCGGTCCTACGGCATCGCCGTGAGCGCCGCGCTGGTCGCCTTCGTCCTGTCGCTGGTCCAGTCGTTCAGGCGGACGCCGGTACCCGCGCTGATCCTCGGGTACGCCGCCCTGGAGGGGGTCTTCCTCGGCGTCCTGTCCAGCGCGATCTCGACCTACGTCGCACCGGGCGTGGTCGAACAGGCGGTGCTCGGCACCTTCGCGGTCGCCGGAGGGGTGCTCCTCGCGTACCGGCGCGGCTGGATCCGCGTCACCCGCACCTTCGCCGGGTTCGTCGGCGCCGCCGCCACCGGCTTCGTCCTGCTGCTGGTCGCCGACAGCCTCTTTTCCGCCTTCGGCGCGGGCAACGGCCTCGGCTTCCACGGCGGCGGCCTCGGCGCCGCCTTCGCGATCGTCGGCGTCCTGCTCGGCGCGGCCTTCCTCGCCCTGGACTTCCGGCAGGTGGAGGACGCCGTCGCGAGCGGGGCACCGCGCGAGCAGGCGTGGCTGGCCGCCTTCGGCCTCACCATGACCCTGGTGTGGATCTACCTGGAGGTACTGCGCGTGGTCACGATCTTCACCAGCAACGACTGACCTCTCCCGGTCCAGGACCGGTATCCCACGCCCGGAGGGGGCATGCGCACCGCGCATGCCCCCTCCGGGCGTCCGGCCGTGCTCCTTCGCGGGCGGCCGCCGGCCAGGGCCCGCGGCGGGTCAACGGCGCCGTCGCCCGGGGGCGAGCGCGACGGCCGCCGCGCACACGACCGACCCGAACAGCAGCCCGCCCCACGGCAGCGCGCCGATCGCGTGATTCCGGAACACGCCGTAGCCGAGGGAGCCGAGCGCGCCGCCCGCGAAGAAGCACGCGAAGGCGCGGAGTGCGGTCCACCCTCTCGGGTGGGCGAGGCGTGAGGTCACGGCAGGCAGTATCGCCGCGGCCTGGCCGCGGGCGCGACGGTACGGACGTGAACGCGCCGACGAGCGGGCGGACTTGAGCGTACGGGCACGACCGTGTTGACGTGAGCGTACGGACGAGGGCGCGGACATGACCGTACGAGCCCCCCGAGGGCGAACGCGTCGCGCAGGCAACCCCGTTGGGCCGGGGAGACGAGCGCCGCACGGCACCTCGCCCTCGCGACGAAGCCCACCCGGCAACGAAAACGTCCCGGCCCGCGCCGGTGGGCGCGGGCCGGGACGGGTCCGGGTGAGAGGAGTTGCTCAGGTCGCCGAGGTCGTCGGCGGCCGGGTCAGTGCCGGGACGGGAGGACGCAGCGGAAGCTGGAGGCGACGGCCGGGTCACCGTGGCCGTTGTAGCGGGAGACCTCCGGGTAGCTGCACAGGTTGCGGCTGACGCTCTGCCCGGAGGCGTTGATCAGCGTGGCGGGCAGGGTCTGCGGGGCCTTGCCGTGCTCGACCCACGCGGTCAGCGCGCCGAGCCCGTCGGTCGAGCCGTCCTGGCCGTTGAGACCGCAGTGGCTGGTGCCCGGGGCGAGGAAGAGGCGGTAGAAGTCGTCGACCTTCTGCGAGCCGCCCATCTTCTGGTCGACCTGCTGGCGGTAGGCCACGGTGCCCTGGGCGGGGATGTACTGGTCGGACTCACCGTGCCAGGTCAGGAGCTTGCCGCCGGCCTTGCGGAACCCCGACAGGTCGGGGTCGTCGGAGCCGATGACCTTGTCGTACTCGGCCTCGGACTGCTTGAACAGCTGCGTGAACCGGCTGTAGGTGATCTTCGACAGGTCCAGCGAGGGGTTCTTCGCCACCCAGAGCTTGACCCAGTCGGCGGGCACCTGGAAGGGCGCTCCGGCGACGTTGCCGTTCGCGTCGGGCTGGGTGAGACCCGCAAGTCCCGTCAGGTCGGCGCCGATCGGCACACCGGACCACAGCTTCTTGCCCGACGTGGTGCGCGGGCCGTCCCAGATCTTGCGGACCACGGTGGCGTCGGCCGCCGTGATGGTCAGCGTCTTGCCGTTGCACTCCACCGTGGTCCCGATGAGCTTGCGGGGGTCGAAGTCGCAGCGGTTCGGGTCCTCGATCAGCCCGTCCTTGACGCCGTCGAGCGGGTCGCAGGCCTTGACCGCCGCTGCGGTGAAGGCGTTGAACTCGCAGGTGGTCGGGAAGGTCTTCTCGTTGTTCATGACGACCTGCGGCCACAAGGTGGCCACCTCGAACTCGTCCCAGTTGACGGCCGGGGCGTCCGCGAGGATGCCGTCGTAGTCGTCGGGGTACTGCTGGGCCTCCACGTAGCCCTCGCGCCCACCGGTGGAGCAGCCGTTGAAGTAGGAGTACGTCGGGCCCTTGCCGTAGATCCCGTCCACGACCTCCTTGCCGACGATCGACGCCTCGTGCTGGGAACGGGAGGCGAAGTTCTGCAGCAGCGCGGTGTTGACCTTGCCCTTGCTGTTCAGGGCCCAGCTCGTGTCGAGGGCGTCCCCGACCCCGGCGTCGGTGCTGACACCGGCGTAGCCGCTCTTGACGGCGTTGCCCAGGCCGACCCCGTTGTCGCCGGCCAGGTAGGCGCTGCCGCCCAGGGCCTCGAAGCGGCCGTTCCAGCCGCTGACGGGCAGCCAGGTCTGCACCTTGGCGTGGTCGCCGTCGCCCGGGTGGGTGAGGGTGACGGTCACGTCGCAGTAGGCGGGGACACCCGTGGCCGAGCCGCCGAGGACGCCGGTTCCCTGAATGGTGCCGCCCGCCTCGGCGACCGCCGTCACGGACTCGACCTTGGTGCCCGACGGCGCCTTCACGGACGGCGCCGAGCAGGAGAAGGGGGCGGGGGTGAGGGTGGCGGCGTGCGGCTCGGCGGACGCGCTCGGCAGGTACACCACCGCCGCGGCCAGCGGCACGCCCGCCGCGAGGACGGTCAGCAGTCGTTTCATTCGCTTCTCTCCAAGGAATAGGTGTGCAACCGGCGATGCCGACACATGTGCACGATGCATGTTACGTGAGTGCCGGGTCACGGGCCCGCCGCAGAGGCGATCTGCGCGCATGTAACCAATGACCTGGGACAAAGAATCAAAGTGGCTTGGTTCCCCGAAGCCTTCGGCCTCACAGTATCACCTGTTAAGCAGGTGATAAAAGGGGGAGCTCTCGGTGTGTCGGGACGGGGCGTCCCGACCAGAGTCCACTGTGGCCGGGCCCCGTCCTCCGCCACCACCGTCAAGTGACTGCCGGCGACGGGGGACCCGGCCGCGCCCCCGTCGGGTCATCCGACCGCCGCGGGCCGAGTCCTGTGCACACGTGTGGCGCAACTACGCGCGCCACATGTTGTCGAACGCGGCGTCCTCGACCTCCCGCCGCAGCCGCAGCGCCTCCAGGTCGGTGACCGCGTCCCCGACGGCGGCCAGTACGGTCGCCACCGCGTCGCCGGCCGGGTCCTCGGTCCCATCTCCGGCTACGTCCGCGGTCGCGTCCTGCGCCTTTTCCTCGGCCTCCTCGTCGGCCTCTTCCGGCAGGGCGTCGACGCCCCTGAGGACGGCCAGCAGCTCGCCGACCAGGGGATCGTCCGCACCGCGGTGTTCCTCCGCCGGGTGAGCGACGGGCAGGTCGGCCGGCGCGTGCCGCGCGAACCGGGCCCGGAGCCCGTGCCCCGTGGCATGGCCGATGCCCTCCGCCCGGCCCAGGTCGTCGACGTAAGCGGCGGCAAGTCCGTTGCCCCGGCGCCACAGCCAGTCCTCGACCTTCTCGTACGGCTCCTGCCGGACGAGTGCGGCCGCCGCCTGGTCCAGCAGGCGGTCACCGGTCATCGCGGGCGGCCCGGGCACCAGGACGTCGCCGACCAGGGTCAGCGCGCCGCCCTTCAGAAGATCGGCCGCCTCGGCGCCGGCGAGCGCGAGGGACAGGTCCCCCTGCTCCGGGGCACGTTCGGCCGGCAGGCTCAGGGCGGCGCGCGCGAGATCGCGGGCGGTACTCATGACTGACTCCTTGTCTCCAGCAGGCGCAACCAGACCTCGCTGATGGTGGGAAACGCGGGAACGGCGTGCCACAGGCGCTCGACGGGCACTTCCCCGGCGATGGCGACGGTCGCCGAGTACAGCAGTTCGGCGACCCCCGGTCCGGCGAAGGTGGCGCCGACGACGACCTGGCGTTCGGGGTCCAGCAGGATGCGGGCCCTGCCCTGGTAGCCGGGGCGGTACTGGTGGGCGCCGGCGAGCTGCCCGAGGTCGTGGTCGACGACCTCGACGACGCGGCCGGTGCGCAGCGCCTCGTCGGAGGTCAGGCCGACGGAGGCGACCTCGGGGTCGGTGAAGACGACGCCCGGTACGGCCTCGTGGTCGGCCGTGCTGCGGTGCGGGGACCAGCGGCCGGGCGCGGGCTGCTCGCCCCGGGCCCGTGCGGCGATCACGGCGCCGGCGATGCGGGCCTGGTACTTGCCCTGGTGGGTGTACAGCGCCCGGCCGTTGACGTCGCCGACGGCGTACAGCCACTCGCCCGGGACGGCGGCGACGGTCAGGGTGTCGTCGGCGGCGAGCCAATCGCCGGGGATGAGCCCCACGGTGTCGAGCCCGATGTCCACCGAGCGCGGGGCGCGTCCGGTGGCGAACAGGATCTCGTCGGCGAGGAGTTCGCCCCCGTCCGACAGCGTGATCGCGACCTCGCCGCCGGGGGTCCGCTCCGCGGCGGCGACCTCGACGCCGAAGCGGACGACCGCACCGGCCTCCCGCAGCCGCTCGGTGACCAGTTCACCCGCGAAGCGCTCCATGCGCGGCAACACGCGCTCGCCGCGTGCGAGCAGGGTGACCTGGCTGCCCAAAGCCTGCCAGGCGGTGGCCATTTCGACGCCCACCACGCCGGCGCCGACGATCGCCAGGCGCCGCGGTACCTGCTGGGCGCTGGTCGCCTCCCGGTTCGTCCAGGGCCGCAGGGCCTCGATGCCCGGCAGCCGGGGCAGCGCCGGGCCGCTGCCGGTGCACACCGCGACGGCGTGCCGCGCCCGCAGGCGCACGGTGCCGCCGTCGGGGCCTTCCACCGTCACCTCGCGCTCCCCCGCCAGGCGGGCGTGGCCGCGCAGGAAGTCGATGCCGGCCGAGGCGATCCACTCGACCTGACCGTCGTCCTTCCAGTCGCCGGCCATCCGGTCCCGGTGGGCCAGGACCGCCTTGGCGTCGAGGGCGTTGCCGACGGCGGGATCGAGTCCCGGCATGTGCACCGCGTCGGCCCGCAGCAACGCGGGGCGCAGCAGTGCCTTGCTCGGTTCGCACGCCCAGTACGAGCATTCGCCGCCGGCGAGTTCGCTCTCCACGAGCACGGTGCTCAAGCCCGCGGCGGTGGTGCGGTCGGCGACGTTCTCGCCGACCGGTCCCGCGCCGATGACGATGACGTCGTAGGCCCGGGTGGTGGTATCGGTGGGCATGGTCTCCTCCGTAAGGTGTTGGGTGGCCCGGAAGGGCCGGGACCCAGCCGCCGGATCTCGACGGCCGGATCTCAGCGGCCGGATCTCAGCGGCCGGGGGCGCGCTCGGTGATCTCCTGGAGGAACCACTCGTTGCCGTCGGGGTCCGCGAAGGCGGCGAACGTGCCGTAGCTGGACCGCTCCGGGTGGAGGCCGGGGACCCGGTGCGCGGCACCGGCGTGCCGGAAGGCGCCGGTGGCGTCGCGGAACGGCCCGGCGACCCGCACCCCTCGGGAGGTCAACTCCTCCTGGGCGGCGACGATGTCGGTGACGGTCAGCTGCAGGCCGTGCAGCGTGCCCGCGGTCTGCTCGGTGAGGCCCTCGCCGAAGATGACCGAGCACGCGGAGCCGGGCGGGGTCACCTGCACGATCCGGTAGCCGTCCTGGATCGGAAAGTCGGCGTCGAGGCGCCAACCGAGCCGCTGCACGTAGAAGTCCCTGGCACGGTCCACGTCGGACACCGGCAGGACGACGACCTCGAGTTTCATGTCCACAGCTGTTGCTCTCTCTTTCGACGGCTCGGGCACGGGGGCCGGAGCAGCGGTCCCCCGACGACGTCGCCCACTGTGATCCGCCGGTGTCGTCCCCCACATCAGTCTTTTGACTGTCCGCCCGGCCGACGGTGGCTGATTCGTTATCGGCCGAGGCGAAACGTCAGGGGTGCCGGGAGCGTGTTGGTGAGGAACACCACTCACTCACGTGTGGACACGTGCGGAACGAAAGGACCTGAATTGGTGAGGAAACTCCTCCCTCGCTCCCTGGCGGGACGCGGACTGACGATGGGCGCGGCCCTGCTGTGTGCCGGCGCGGTGCTCGCCCCGGCGGGAACCGCGGCGGCGAGCACGGGGACCGGGAGCCGGCACGCGGTGGACTACGTCGCCCTCGGCGACTCGTACGCCTCGGCGCCGGTCGTACCCACCCAGATCGACGCCACCTGCCTGCGCTCCAGCCAGAACTACCCCTCGCTGGTGGCGCAGGAGCGGTCCGCGGCGCTGACCGACGTCAGCTGCTCGGGTGCCACCACCGCCGACATGACGGCCTCCCAGGAGGACGGCGTGGCGCCGCAACTGGCCGCGCTGGACCGGCGGACCGACCTGGTCACGGTCACCATCGGCGGCAACGACATCGGCTTCTCGACGGTGCTGGGCACCTGCGCGCAGCTGACGTCCACCGACGCGGCCGGGGCGCCCTGCGAGGCCCACTTCGCGGGCGGGGGCACGGACCGGATATCGGCGGCGATCGACCAGACCGCGTCGAAGGTCGCGGGGGTGCTGCGCGACGTCCACCGGCGGGCGCCGCACGCCCGCGTCGTGGTGGTCGGCTACCCCGACCTCTTCCCCGACGACGGGGTCGGCTGCACCAGTGCTTCGGTGCCGCTGGCCGCGGGTGACTTCGCCTGGCTGCGCGACAAGGAGAAGGAGCTCAACGCGATGCTGGCCGGCCAGGCGCGGCACGGCCGGGCCCGGTACGCGGACACCTACACGCCGACCGTCGGGCATGACCTGTGCCGGCCGACCGGCGAGCGGTGGATCGAGACCTTCGCCCCGCAGACGCCGGCCGCGCCCGTGCACCCGAACGCCGCGGGTGAGCGCGCGATGGCGACCGCCGTCGAGAAGGCGGTCGGCCGCCACGTGTGACCGGCCGCTTTCCGGCCACGGCCTGATCGCTGGCTGATCGCGGCCCGGCCCCGTCCGAACGCGGCCCGGGTCCCGGCTCGGTCCGGGGCCCGGGCCGCCGGCCCGGCCCGCTCAGGCGGACGCGCGCAGGAGGTCCGCGGCGCGCTCCGCGATCGCGTACACCGTCGCATTGGTGTTGTTGGACGGGATCGAGGGGATGACCGAGCCGTCCGCGACCCGCAGTCCGGCGAGGCCGCGCACCCGCAGCTCGGAGTCCACCACGCAGGTGTCGTCCTCGCCGAGGGCGCAGGTGCCGACCGGGTGGCAGTAGGACGTGAACGCCGTACGGGCGTACGCGGCGAGCGATCCGGCATCGGCCGCCCCCGCGCCCGGGGCGACCTCCTCCGCACCCCAGGCGGCGAGCGCCGAGGAACGGGCGATCGCGCGCGCCGCGTTGATCCCGGACAGCACCGCGGCGACGTCCCGCCGGTCGGTGAAGTAGCCCGGGTCGAGCACCGGCGGCGCGTACGGGTCGGCGGAGGTGATCCGCAGGGTGCCGCGGCTGTACGGCCGCATCGGCGAGACGCCGATGGTGAAGCCGTTCTCCACCGGGGCGACCGGGTTCGGGACGGGGATGTCGATGAAGATGATCTGGAGGTCGGGGCCGTCCAGCTCGGGCGCGCTGCGCAGCAGGCCGATGATCTCGCCGTGGTTGCCGCGGCCTGGCGGCACCGCGCGGCTGGTGCGGTGCACGAGGTTGACGCGCGGGTGGTCGTGCAGGTTGCGGCCCACGCCGGGCAGGTCGTGGCGGACCTCCACGCCGGCCGCGCGCAGCTCCTGCGCCGGGCCGATCCCGGAGCGCAGCAGGAGCTGCGCGCTGCCGATCGCGCCGGCGGTGAGGACGACCTCGCGCGCGGACCGGGCGGTGTGCGTGCGGCCGTCGACGCCGTACTCCACGCCGACGCAGCGTTCGCCCTCGAAGAGCAGCCGGTGCGCGGTGGCACCGGTGACCACGGAAAGGTTCGGTCGGTCCAGCGCGGGAGTGAGGTAGGCGTCGGCCGCGCTCTGCCGGCGACCGGCGACGACGTTGAGGTCGACCGGGGCGAAGCCCTCCTCCAGGCCGCCGCTGATGTCGCGGGCCCGTTGCTGACCGGTCTCCAACGCCCCGTCCAGGCAGGCGAGCAGCACCTCGTTCGGCTCGGCGGCCGGCGCCACGAGCAGGGGGCCCTGCGTGCCGCGGCCGGGTGCGCCGGAGGCGGCGGTCTCGGTGCGCTGGAAGTAGGGCACCAGGTCGTCGTACGCCCAGCCCTTGGCGCCGCGCTCGCTCCAGCCGGCGTAGCCGGTGCGGTGGCCGCGGGCGAAGACCATGGCGTTGATGGCCGAGGAGCCGCCGAGGCCGCGGCCGCGCGGCAGCATGATGCGCGGGCCCGGGGCGGCGGAGGGGGAGCCGGTCTGCTGCGGGACGGTCGTGTCACCCCAGCTCGCGGCGGTCTTCCCCAGGCCGGGCCAGGCCGGCGGGTGCGCGACGGCGTCCGGCAGGCCGGCCGCCGCGGTGCCCGCCTCCAGGAGCAGGACGCGCACGCCGGCGTCCTCGGTGAGGCGGGCGGCCAGGACGCAGCCGGCGGAGCCGCCTCCCACCAGGACGATGTCGTAGGTCCCGGGCTGTTCGGGCGGTGCGGTCTGCTCGGGGTGTGCGGCGGGTGAACTCACTGCGTGCCGGCGTTCCATGGCTCGGACTCCTCACTGTGAATCGTTGATCCGGTATCGACGGTATCACCGATACGATCAGCGATTCATAAAGACTGATACCGTCGATCCATGACAAGGGAGACGGCGCCGGAGCAGACAGGTCCCACGCTGCGGCAGAAGATCGTCCTGGCCGCCGCGGAGCTGCTGGAGGAGGCGGGCCTGGAGGCCGTCTCGACCCGGGCCGTCGCCGCGCGCGCCGGTGTGCCGACCCCGTCGATCTTCCGGATCTTCGGGGACAAGGACGGGCTGCTCGAAGAGGTCGCCGAGCACGGCTTCGGCCGCTACCTGGCGGCGAAGGCCGAACTGCTCACCGGGGACGACCCGGTCCGGGTGCTGCGCGAGGTCTGGGACCTGCACATCCGCTTCGGGGTCGAGCATCCCGCGTACTACACGCTCGTCTACGGCCAGGTCCGCCCCGGCCACATGCCGCAGGCCGGCCGCCGGGCCGTCGCCGACCTGCGCGGCGCGCTCGTCCGCGTCGCCGCCGCCGGACGGCTGCGGATGAGCGTCGACCTCGCCACCGAGGTCATGCACTCCGCCGGGGTGGGCACGATCCTCGCCCTGACGGCGCTTCCCGAGGACGCGCGCGACCTGCGGACCGCCGACACCGTCCGCGAGATGGTGGTCGACACCCTCACGCTCCCGCCCCCGCCGGACGGGGCCGCCGCCCCCGGGATCACCGTGGCGAGCTCCGCGACGACCCTGGCGGCCGCCCTCGGCCGCGACGGCACGTCCGCCCTCACCCCCGGCGAGCTCACCCTCCTCACGGAATGGCTCGACCGCCTGGCCGACCCGACCACCACCGCGGGCTGACCACCCGCGCTCTCGCAACACGTGTGCGTGGGCTCGACGGGTTTGCGGTGCGGGTGTGCGGGCAGGCGGGCGGTAGGTGTCGCGGGCGGGACACACGCGTGGCCGGGGCGGCGCCGGCGGATGATCACCCGCTGTTAGGGTTTCGCCATGACTTCCCCGCGTACCGGCCTCCTCCTCGACTTCGGCGGCGTGCTGACCACCCCGCTGCTCCCCGCCGTCCTCGCCTTCGAGCGGCGTGAGGGGCTGGCCGAGATGGCCGCGGCGCGGGCGCTGTTCGGGGACGCCGAGACGGTGCGGCGCACCCAGGACCTCGAACGCGGCACGCTCACCCAGGCGGAGTGGAACGCGGGCGCGGCGCCCCTGCTGGGCGTCCCGGCGGAGAACCTGATGGGCCGGCTCTTCGCCGACCTGCGCCCGGAGCCCTCGGTGATCGCCGCCGCGGCCGCCGCCCGCCGGGCCGGGGTGAAGGTCGGCGTGCTGTCCAACTCCGTCGGCGCCGACCCGTTCGACCTCTACGCCGGGTACGACCTGGACCGCTCGTACGACGCGGTCGTGATCTCCGAACGGCACGGCCTGCGCAAGCCCGAGCCGGAGATCTTCCGGCTGGCGCTGTCGATGCTCGAACTGCCCGCCGAGGCGTGCGTGTTCGTCGACGACACCCCCGAGTACGTCGCCGCCGCAGAGGAGTTGGGCTTCGCCGCGGTGGTGGCGAAGGACCCGGCCGAGACCGTCGCCCGACTGGAGTCCCTGCTCGGCGTCCCGCTGGCGCAGGCCGCCTGACCGCGGAAAAAGCGGGCGGGGCGACCGGGCTGTTTCCCGGTCGCCCCGCCCGCAGCCCTTTTCCCGGCTGCGAGGGAAAAGGGAAATGCCGTACGCATTCCCGAGATGACCGGTTCCGAATTACGGGAGCGCACCCGCCCCGCCTCCTGATCATGCCGCCGGAGCTGCACGGGAGCAACCCAACGGCCCGGCCGGTATGCGCACTTGCACACATGAGAACCGTCGGCAGGCCGCGGAAACACCGTGCCATCAACTCGAAACATACGGAGCATTGACAGCCGGTTTCCCGGCGGACGCTAATGAATCGGCTGCGCTTTCGCGTGACCGTCCCGTTTGTTTTCGGTCCTGATCCGGGGACCCGCAACGACAGGAAATTCGATGCCGACTCCTCGCGCGCACACGGGCGCTGCTGTGTCCCGTGCCCTGCGCCGCGGCGCCGCGGCGGTGGGGCTCTCAGCCCTGATCCTCCTCGGCGTCCACCCGTCCGCCCAGGCCGCGACGCCCGCCCCGCCCGGCTCGGTGAGCACGACGGCCCCGGCGGCCGCCACCGACACGGAAACCGACACCGGCACCGGCACCCCGGCGACCGGCGACCTGGCCCCGGTGTGCGGCGCCCCCGCTCCCGGCCACGCCGCCTGCTTCGCCATGCGCGACACGCGGCGCGGGCCCACCCTGCGGCTCAGCGCGGGGCAGGCGCCGGCGGGCCTGAGCCCCCAGGACCTCCAGAGCGCCTACGCCCTGCCCTCCGACGGCGGCGCCGGGCAGACCATCGCCATCGTCGACGCCTACGACGACCCCTCGGCCGAGGCGGATCTGGCGGTCTACCGGCAGCAGTACGGCCTTCCGGCGTGCACCAGCGACAGCGGCTGCTTCCGGAAGGTGGACCAGCGCGGCGGCACGTCCCTGCCCCAGACCAGCGACAGTTGGGCGTCGGAGATCGCCCTCGACCTGGACATGGTCTCCGCCGCCGCGCCCCAGGCGCACATCCTGCTGGTGGAGACGGACAGCGACGGCCTGGACGCCCTGGGCGCGGGGGTGAACGAAGCGGTGGCCCTGGGCGCGAAGTACGTGTCCAACTCCTACGGGCGCCTGGGCGACTTCGTCACCGACCAGGCGACCTACGGGGCGGCCTTCGACCACCCGGGCGTGGCCGTCGTCGCGGCGACCGGCGACTACGGCTACGGGGTGTCCTTCCCCTCGGACCTCGCCACCGTGACCGCGGTCGGCGGCACCACGCTGACGCCCGACAGCGGGAGCGCGCGCGGCTGGAGCGAGGACGTGTGGCAGCAGGGCGTCAACGGGCCCGGCTCCGGATGCGCGGCCAACCAGCCCAAGCCCGCCTTCCAGACGGACACCGGCTGCACCGGCCGCAGCGAGGCGGACGTCTCCGCGGTCGCCGACGACCTTGCCGTCTACTCGACGTTCGGCGCGTACGGCAACGGCTGGGACACCTGGGGAGGCACCAGCGCGGCCACTCCCCTGATCACCTCGATATACGCGCTGGCCGGCGCCCCGCGGCCGGGCAGCTACCCCAACGCGTACCCCTATGCCACCGGCGGCGTGGGGCTCAACGACATCACCTCCGGCACCAACGGCGACTGCGCCGTGAGCTACCTGTGCACCGCGGGCCCCGGCTACGACGGGCCCACGGGCCTGGGCACCCCCGCCGGGCTGGCCGCCTTCCGCTACGGCCCCAGCGGCACTCTGGTCGGCACCGTGAAGGACGCCTCGACCGGTGAGCCGATCGCGAAGGCGACCGTGAGCGACGGCGTCGACATCGCCACCACCGGCGCGGACGGCACCTACAGCCTGTCCCTGCCCGCGGGGCCGGCGAGCGGCCTGACGGTCACCGCCTTCGGCTACACCTCCAGCGAACCGGTCACCCTGGACATCACCGCCGACACGACCACCACGCACGACGCGGCGCTGCGGCCCGTACCCCGCCGCCGGGTGCACGGCGTGGTGACGGACGGCTCGGGCCACGGCTGGCCGCTGTACGCGCGGGTCTCGGTGGAGGGATCGCCCGAGGCGCCGGTCTGGACCGACCCGGTCGACGGCGGCTACGACCTCCAACTGCCGCAGGACGCCGCGTACACGCTCGACATCAGCGCCGTCCAGCCCGGCTACGAGCCACTGGCCAGGCCGGTGACCGTCGGGCACCGCACCACCACCGCCGACGCGGCCCTCACCGCCGACCCGGACCTGGCCACGGCGGCCGGCTACGCCCTCGATGTCCACGCCAGCACCGAATCCTTCGACGCCACCACCGCGGCGCCGCAGGGCTGGACGGTCGCCGACGCCGCCGGCACCGGCAACGGCTGGGAGTTCGACGACCCGATCCAGCGCGGCAACTCCACCGGCGGCACTGGTGCCTTCGCGGTCGTCGAGAGCGACCAGGGGCCCTTCGGCCCGCACCAGGACACCACGCTGACCAGCCCCGACTACGACCTGTCGACCGCGCAGTCCGCCCAACTGGCCTTCAGAACCGCCTACATCAGCAACCCGACGCAGCAGCACATGAGCGTCGACGCCAGTGCCGACGGCGGCGCCACCTGGCAGACCCTGTGGACCAACCCCAAGTCGTCGGACTCGCAGGACCACCTGAGCGTGCAGGTGCCGCTGGGCGACCTGGCGGGCCGCTCCTCGGTGCGGCTGCGCTTCCACTTCCAGGCCGACTGGGGCTACTTCTGGGCGATCGACGACGTCGGCGTGACCGGTCGCACGCTCGCGCCGACACCGGGCGGGCTCGTCGTCGGCACCGTGAAGGACACCGCCGGCCACGGCGTGACCGGGGCGACCGTCGCCGATGCCTCGGCTCCGGGCACCGGCGTGCTCAGCGCCGCCACCCCGCAGGACCCGGGCGTCGGGGACGGGCTGTACACGCTGTTCGTGCCGTCCCCCGGCCGGCACGCCCTGAGCGTGACCGCCCCCGGCTACCGGACGGCCACCCGCCAGGTCACGGTGCACGCGGACCGGGTCACCCACCGGAACGTCACGCTCGCCCGCTCCACCTGACCGAACGGGCAGGCCGCAACCGGCCGCCGCACCGCGGGGGAGCCGCCGCTCCCCCGCGGTGCGGCCCTGTCATGAGCACCCGGACACCCGTAGGATCGGGGGCGGACGCACACCGGCCGCGCACACGTATGCGTCCCGGCCCGCAGCGCACAGGAGTGTCAGACCGTATGGAAGCAACCGGCGGCCCGTGGTCGGGGACCGGTCTCGACCCGCTCGGCGAGCGGGTACTGGAGCACCTGGTGGGCGTGCCGTCGGCGGACGCCGCCGAGGTCGCCAGGGTGGTGGCGGTGCCCGTGGCGCAGGCGGAGGCCGCGCTGCGGCAGCTGGCCGAGGCGTCGCTGGTGCTGCGGGTCCAGGACCGGCCGGCCCGCTGGGCGGCCGCTCCGCCGCGGTTCTCGCTCGGCGCGGCGCTGGCCCGCGGGCGGGCCGAACTCACCCGCGCGGAAAGCCTCGTGGAGCGGCTGCACGAGGTGTACGAGGGAGTCTCCGCCCCGCGCACCGCGCACCTGGTGGAGTCGCTGGCCGGCGGCCTGGAGGTCGCCGCACGCTACGGCCAGCTGCTGGAGGCGACATCGGCGGAGGTGCTGCACCTGGCGAAGCCCCCGTACGTCACGGTCCCGGACGTCCCCGGGAAGCAGCCCGCGGTGGCCCCCGGGGTGCGGATGCGCTCGGTGTACGACACGGAGGGGTTCACCGACGCGCAGTCGCTCAGCACCGCCCTGCGCGGGGTGGCCCAGGGCGGCCGGTTACGCCTGGCCGACCGACTGCCGGTGAAACTGGTGGTGTTCGACCGGAAGGCCGCGCTGCTGCCGGTGCTCGGCGACCGGCCCGCGAACGGCTCGCTCGTGGTGCACTCCCCCGCCCTGGTGCAGGCGCTGGCGGCGCTGTTCGAGAGCGTGTGGGAGCGGGCGGCCCCGCTGGCGCCGGACGGCCGGGCGGGCCTGTCGGCCGCGGAAGGCGGCGCGCCGCCCCCGCCGGACCGGCGCACGCGGGAGATCCTGCATCTGATGGCCGGCGGGATGAAGGACGAGACGATCGCGCGGCTGCTCCATGTGAGCCGCCGTACGGTGCAGAAGCACGTCAGCGAGGCGGGCGCGGCGCTGGGCGCCCGGACCCGGTTCCAGATCGCGCTGCTGGCCCGGGACCGGGGGTGGCTGGACGCCCCGTCCCCGGCCGAGGAGGCCGGCGCCGGCCGGTGAGAACCGGAGTCGACGCGTGAGGCGGTCCGGCGGCCGGGGACAGTCGGTTGACTGAGGGGGACCGCGGGCGGCGCCTGCCACCGCCGGCGACGCCCGGACCCCGCCCACGTCCGGGGAACCGCGACCACCGGGGCAGCCGGTCCCGGCAGGGGGTGCGCCGCCCGGCCACCTCACCGTCGGACGGCATGATCCGGCACCGTCAGGTGACTGATGTACGCGGGTCCGGGGCGGGCAAGAGTAGCGGTCAGCAGCCATCGTCCAACAGGAGAGTTCCCGTTATGAGCGGCAATCGACACGACGAAGGGCGGTCCCGGGCCCGGGCGGCGCGCCTGCCTTCACTGTCCCTGAACGTCCAGCGCGTGCTGGAATCGAGCTCCTGCCGGCAGACCGTCCGGGCCACCTTCCGCTACGACCCGGACACCCCCCTGGTCGTGACCGTGGTCTTCCGCGTCCACAGCGGCCAGCAGGTCACCTGGCACCTCGGCCGGGACCTGCTGTACGAGGGCATGTACGCGCTCAGCGGCATCGCGGACGTGCAGGTCTGGCCGACGGAGCACGACGACGAGCGGCCGACCGCGTGGCTGAAGATCTCCTCCCGCACCACCGCGGCCCTCTTCGAACTCCCGGTGCCGCCCCTGGCCGAGTGGCTGGAGGACACCTACGCACTCGTACCGCCCGGGCAGGAGAGCACGGAGCTGGACTGGGACGCGTTCGCCGCGGGCCTCACCGCCGACCCCGACGTGTCGGCGGGCTGAGCCCCGGCGCGCCGGCCGGCGGAGGCGTGCCGGCCGGCGCGGACACCTGTGCGGGCCGGCTCAGGCGGCCTCGGCCGTCGCGGCGTGGCGCAGCTTGCGCAGGGCGTTGTGCTGCCGGGACTTCACCGTCCCGGCGGGTACGCCGAGGATGTCGGCCGTCTCCTGGATGGTGCGGTCGCGCAGGTAGATGTGCACCAGCACCGCGCGGTGCTCCGGTGACAGCCGCTGGAGCAGCGGCCTGACGACCATGGCGTGCCGCACGGTCTCCGTCTCGTCCCTCGCCGTCGCGGCGTCGACGTAGGTGACGCCCACGATCTCCTTGCGGGCGTGCGGCTTGCGCACCCAGTCGATGACCAGGTGCCGGGTCACCGTGAAGAGCCAGCTCCGCAGCGAACCCTCCATCCCCGTCAGCCGATCGATGTTCCGCCAGGCCCGGATCATGGTCTCCTGGACGACGTCTTCGGCGAGACCGCGGTCGTTCAGCATCCTCTCCGCGTACGAGACGAGCCCGTCCCGGTGCTCCCGCACCAGAGCACGGAGCACGTCCGGTCCATTCACGGCCCTGGGGGGCGTAGTCATGGGGTTCTGAGCCATCCTGGTTCTCTGTCGCGCAACAAACGGAAGGCTGGACACAGCCTTCTCTTCCGCACCATGGCAGGGCCGAGTGCCAGAAGAATGCTGCACTTGTGTCACCGCGGGGCAGGCGGTGACACATGGAGGGCACTCGCCGTCACCACGCGGGGGGGAGGCGGTCCCCGTCACCGCACCAGGGCCTTCGGCTGCGGGCACCGCTGGTCGCCAGGTGTGCCGCCGCACCGGCTGCCGGATGCGGCACACGGGGAATCGGGCCGTCCGCCGCATCCGTCCCCCGCACGACTGAATCCGCACAATTGCCACCCTCACACGTGCGGGGAATGATAGATGTGCAGGAGGAGGCACCTTTCCCGCACACCGCACGCCGCCGCGCGCTCACGGCGTGGGTCTGCCGGGGTGGGTAGCATGCGCAGCATCAATAACACCAAGGGAGTGAACGGTTGTGACCAGCCAGTCAACCGCCACGCTCCGGTCGCGGTATGTCGAGCAGGCCGCGTCGGATCTGGAAGAAATCCGTCGACAGCAGCAGGAACTGACCGAGAGGATCAGGGTGCTTCAGCAGGAGGAGGCACTGCTCGTCGACATCCTGACCCTTGCCGAGCGCACCCCCTCCGAGGAGGCGTCCCCGCTGCCCGAGCAGGCACAGGACGAGCCGACGCTCGCCCCGGCCCGGTCATCCGCGGCCGGCGCGCCCCGGGCCGCGGGCGGGCGGGCCACCGGTTCCGGTGCCACGCGCGGTCGCGCCGCCGGGGGTTCCGCCGGCAAGAAGGGGCGGCAGCCGTTGCTCGGTGATCTGCTGATGGAGTTGCTCGGTTCCCATGACGAGCCGCGTCTGGCGAAGGAGTTGCGGGACGAGCTGATGGAGCAGCACCCGGACCGGGAGCCGACGCCCCAGGTGGTGCGCAACACGCTGGAGTCGCTGGTCGCCAAGGGCCGCATCCGCCGGCACCGGCAGCAGCGCTCGGTGATGTACTCCCTCGTCCAGTCCGCGAAGCCGGCGGCAGCGAAGAGCTGATCCGGCCGCGGCTCCCCGGTGCTGCGGGTGCGGCTCCGTACGGTGGTCCGTGCGGACCCGCACCCGCGCCGGGGTGCGGGGGTGCCGCCCGCGGGGGTGTGGCCTGCGAGGTTCTCCCACGTGCGGCCGGGAGAGCGGCGCACATGTACCGGCGTGCTCACACGTGTCACCACGGTCGCGTCGTACCCGCACGCCTCACTCCTCATGTCCTGCCCTGGGCCATCGCGGCATCGATGACGCGTCGCGTGGTCCGGTGGCTCACCCAGGTGGCGAGCCGGCGCAGTTCCTCCCGGGAGGCGGGGTCGTCCTGCCGTGCCAGCGCGATCACGGCGGCATGGGCCAGCTTCGGGCTGCGCGGCCCGTGCCGGGGTACGGTCCGCAGGCCGACGCCGACGAGGCGGACCAGGGTGTGCGCGGAATCCTCGTCCGCCTCCGTGAAGGACAGCAGGCAGATCAGTCCCCGTGCGGCATTCACGTTGACGGGGTCGAGCCGCTCGTTGACCGCCGCGCCCGTGCCGTCGGCCGGCTCGGCCAGCGGGCGGGTCCTCGGGCGGCCGGCCAACGCCAGCCAGGAAAGGATGCGGGTCCGCGCCGCGCGCACGCCGAGGGCGTCCAGCAGGGTCCGGCCCACCTTCTCCCAGCGCGCGCCGGGCTCGCCGGCGTTGAGCGTCACCGCGTGCGCCAGCAGCGCGGGCCAGCCCTCCCCCAGGGCCGCGGTCTCGGCGAGAGCGGTGTCGGCCCACAGCTCCCCCACGTTGAGCGCTGGGCCGCGAAGGGAACCCGCGAGGCCCCTCCACGCGCGGTCCCCCACGAGCTGCGCGGTACGGCGCACGGTGGCAACTGTGGCGGGCGGCAGGTTCCTGCCCGCGGCCACCTCCGCCCGGACCAGGTGCAGGTAGGTGTGGTTCTGGAGGACCCAGTGCTCCCCCACCGATGCCACGGCCGCACGCCGCTCGTCGGCCAGGATGTCGACCGGGAGGCCCTCCGACAGCGCGACGCACAGGTGCAGCAGCCCGTGCCCGAGACCCGGGCCCGCCGGCGCCTGCACGACCCGGCCGGGCAGGGCGGCCACCAGGCGGACCCGTACCTCGGCCGGTTGCGCGGCCAGGTGCTCGACGACGTCGCCCCACACCATCCGGAGGTCGCCCAGGCTCGCGTGGAAGGCGTCTGACGCCACGTCCAGCGCGCCCTCCGGGAACCCGCCGCGCAAGGCCGCGTCCACGCGCTCCCGGTAGCTCGGCCCGGCCATCGCCTTCCTTCCCTGCTCACGTGTGGGTGACTGCCTCAGGTGCCGTATCCGGCCCCGCCCCCGCTCTTCCGCCGCGCACGACGGAGGAGGCCCTGCCCCGGACAAGAAGGGCAGGGCCGTGTCGGAAAGCTCCAGCCATGGCTTTTCCGACGGTCGGACGGAGAAGGGGGGTTCTCCGTCCGGTCAGGTCCGGCTCGCCTGCGCGCGAGCACGCGGGCGGACCGGTCCTGGTGCCGTCCGGCCGGGAGTGGGCAAACCGGACGGCGCCTTCCCCGCGGCCCGTGCCGGGTTCGCGGGAGTCTGCAACCTTCAAACGTGGGCGAGCGGCCCGGAGTTCACGACGGAAGCGGTGAGCGAGTCAACTCGATCGCGGCGCGGGGCAGACCGGCCCCCGAAGGAAGCTGTCCGCGGTCGGGCCGTAACCCGACATCATCGCGGTCTCGGCCCAGGAAAGGACCAGTTCGGGAGCGGGCCACCCGCCGGCGGCGCAGTCAGCGGGAAACAGTGCGCCGGGAGAGACGGCCGGACGTTGGCGGCGGGAGGAGAGCCGCCGCCACAGCCGGGCGGGGGCTCCCGCCGGGGCTGCGTCCTGGCGCCGGGCGGGAGGCCGCGCCGGTGACGCGCCGGCCGGCCACGGGGAGCCCTGGGTGGACATCAGGCGGCGAGCGCGTTGATCGTGACGGGGATGTTGTTGCGGGTCGCCTTGGAGTACGGGCAGGTCTGCTCGGCCGCAGCGGCGAGCTCCTCGGCGGTGGCCTGGTCGACGCCGCCGAGCACCGGGCTGAGGACGGCCGAGAGACCGAACTCGCCGTCCTCGCCGTGCGTGAGGGTGACCTCGGCGGTGATCTCGGTGCTGGTGAGCCGGATCTTCCGCTGGGCCGCCACCCGGCGCAGCGCACCGAGGAAGCACGCCCCCCAGCCGGCCGCGAACAGCTGCTCGGGGTTGGTGGCGTCGCCGGGCCCGCCGAGCTCCTTGGGGAAGGCCAGGGTGGTGTCGATCAGCCCGTCGTCGGAGCGGACCGTGCCGCCGTTGCGACCCTCGCCGGTGACGTTGACGCGGGCGGTGTAGGTGACGGTCATGGTCTTTCCCATCTCGGTATGTGTGTGAACTGTCTGCGGGAGCAGGACCAGCCATTTCGGCCGGGCGGTGAACTTTCGTCACCCGCTCAGGCAGTGACTTGACTATGTCACCCAATCTCGTCACCAGTCAAGCTAGTGACGAATGAGGAGGCCTCTGCCGGGCCCGTCCTGCGGGCAGCACGAAGCGGGGCAGGGGCTCGATGCGTGCCCCTGCCCCGCCTGCGCGTCCGCGCGTCCGCGCGACCGCTCGCTCGCTAGGGTGCGGTCAGGCTGTAGACGCCCAGCTCGCTGATCCCCATCTGGCCGCCGGTCTGGCCGCCCTGGTCGGGGCGGTCGACGATCAGCCGGAGGTAGCGTGCCGTCACCGGCTTGTCGAGCTGCACACCGGTGACGCCCCCGGCGCTGCCGGAGTGTCGGCCCACCGTGTACCAGGTCGAGGCGTCGGTGGACACGTCGATGTGGAAGTCGGTGGCGAACTTGTCGTCCGGCTGCAGGAGCGTGACGAGGCTGATCGGCTGCGGGGCCCGCAGATCGACCTGCTGGATCCAGCGGTACTGGCCGGTCACCTGGGACCAGGTCGCCGGGTCGCCGTCGGTGGCGTAGGACGGCAGCGAGTTCGGCTGCATGTCCGCCTGGGTGCCGTCGACGAACAGCGCCTGGGTGGGTGCGTCGAGGGCCAGGTTCGCCGCTGCGGACGCGGGCGCGTAGGCGCCGACCTCGCTGATGGCCATCTGGTCGCCGCGCTGTCCCCAGTCGTCGGGCTTGTCCGCGACGATCCGCAGGTAGCGCGCGTGCAGCGGTGCGGAGAACTCCACCGGCACGGTTCCCGCGTTGGCGTCGTGGACGGTGCCGGCCGTCGTCCAGTCGGTGCCGTCGGTGGAGGCGTCCACGTGGAAGTCGGTGGCGTAGTGGGGTTGCGGCATCCCGACCGTCGCGGAGCCGAGCGTGTCCACCGTCCCCAGGTCGACCACCAGTTGCCAGCGGAACTGACCGCTTGCCTGCACCCAGGTGTTCGGGTCGCCGTCGGTGGCGTCGGACGGCTGGGTGCCCGGCTGGAGGTCGGCGGTACTGCCGTCGACGAACTGCGCCTGCGCGGGCCGGTGCAGGGCGAGGTTCCTCGGGGCGGGGCCGGCCGGGGCGGCGGCCAGGTGGGCGTACTGCGGCTCCAGCCCGGCGTTGGCGACGAGGGACGCCGGCACGCCGGTGCCGTCGGCGGCGATCTGGGTGTTGTCCAGCGTCAGGTTGTCCGGCGTACCGCACGGCCAGTCCGGTGTGGTGTTCTCGACGTAGTTGCCGGTGAAGGAGAAGCCGCCGTACGGGAGGGAGTCCTCCTTGCAACCGCCCATGGAGAAGGTGCCGTTGGCGAACATGGCGTTGCCGGTCATGGTGATGTTCGTGCTGCCGCCGTCGGTGTAGATGGCGTGGCCGCCGTCCGCCCCGTTGTCGTTGCGGACGATGTTCCCGCTGATCAGCAGGCCGTCGGCGAGCGAGTCGCCCTCCTGGCCGAGCACGTAGATGCCGCCGCCGTCGGAGCGCAGCTGCATGGCGTCGAAGACCAGGTTGTCGAGGATCTTGTTGCCGGCGGTCTTGGTCGGGGTGTGGCCCCAGCCCCAGTTGGAGCTGATGCCGCTGTACGGGACGTCGTTGACCTGGTTGTGCTCGATCACGTCGTCGCGCGTGTAGCTCTGGAAGATGCCGACACCGCCGGTGTATTCGGAGGCGACGTCGTGCACCCAGTTGTCGGCGACGGTGTTGCGGGCCGGCAGCAGCGTGACGTCCGCGGGAGCCGCGTCGGCGCCGTTGCCGATCTCGACGCCGTTGCCCGAGATGTCGGTGAACTCGTTGCCCTTGAGCACGGAGTCATCGACGTTGCGGCCGAGTTGGAGTCCGGCCGCGCCCAGGTGCTGGAAGGTGCTGCCGGTGACGGTCAGCCCCTGGGTGTGGTCGAAGACGACGTTGCCGGGTGTCATCGTCCAGTTGCCGTAGGGGCAGGTGCCGGGGTCGGTGGAGGAGTAGCGATCGCACGATCCCTGCTTCTCCCAGGCGTCGTCACCGGTCAGGTGCATGTTGGCCTGCACCTCGGAGAAGCCGTCGGGTCCGTTGGGCTGCGTCCAGCCGCCGTACTCGAAGGAGATCCCCTGGAACGCCACGTCCTTCAGGGGACTGGCCTCGGTGCCGGTTCCGGAGACCAGGGTCTGCAGCCGCGGGATCTCGACGTCGGCGGTCCTGAGGTCCTGGCCCTCACGGGGTTTGTAGTAGACGGTGTGCGCCGTCTTGTCGAGATACCACTCGCCGGGGTCGTTCAGCAGTTCCCTGGCGTTCTCGACGTAAGTCGGCGTATCGGCGTTGACGCCGTACGGCTTCTTGGTGGAGTTGTCGAAGCAGGGCTGGTCCATGGTGACGGCGGTGCCCGACACGGACGCCACGCCGCAGTAGATCTCGGTCCAGCCGACGTCGTAGACGAACTGGACGTCGGAGATGTTCTTCCAGCTGTCGAGGGTCGTGTCGGAGGTGGTGTAACCGGTGGCGGTGCGGGTGAAGCCGGTCGGGTGGGCGCCCCGGGCGCGTATGCCGCGTACTCCGTCGACGTACATCTGGCGGGTGTCGGTGCCGGCCGGCACCTTGGCCTCCCAGACCCCGTCGGCGTCCTGCGTCCAGCCCTGGACGCGCTCGCCGCCGCTGAGGACCGGGTGCGCGCCGGGCGCGGCCTCGTAGGTGACGTGGTGGCCGGACGTCCCGCCGTCGCCCTTCGCGGCGTCGAGCGCGAGGGTGCTCCCGAGCCGGTAGGTCCCGCCGGCGAGGACCACGTCGATGTCGGCCTGGGCCGTGCGGCTCGCGGACCGCACCTCGCTCTGGGCCGTCGTCAGGGCGCACGGGTCGTGGGACGAGCAGGTCCGGCCGTGTCCGTCCGGGGACACGGAGAGCGTGATGGCCGGCAGGGCCGAGTGGGACGGGGCGGCGGCCGCGGTCCAGCCGGTGGACAGGAAACCGGCGAGCAGGGCGACGGCGGCGCCCGCGCTCACCGCGAGACCACGCCGGCGTGGTCGGGTCTTCTTCATGCGTGTCACTCCCGAGGCTTCGTTGATTCGAGGCGTTTCGTGGTGGAAAGAGACGTCATGGGGTACGGAGAGGTGGAGTTGGAGGGGGATGTGCGGCGGCGCCGACCGGCGCGGGCGCGGCCCCGCGGGTCATTCCTTGGTCGCGCCCGCGAGCATTCCCGAGACGAGGGTGCGCTGGGAGAAAAGGAAGAGCACCAGCACCGGCAGGATCGCCACGATGATGGCCAGCGACAGCTCGGGGATGGTGATGTTGAGGCCCGCGCCGGCCACCGGGTTGAAGGACGGCGTGGACGTCAGGAGCTGGTTCAGGCCGACCTGGATCGGGAACTCGTCGCTGTTGGGCAGTACCAGGTAGGGCAGGAAGAAGTTGTTCCAGTTGCCCACGAAGCTGAAGAACGCGACCAGGCCGACCACGGGCTTCGCCAGAGGCAGCGCGATCCGGGTGAACAGCTGCCACTGCGTGCAGCCGTCGATGCGTGCGGCGGACAGCAGGTCGCGGGGCAGGCTGGTGGCGAAGTAGATGTACACCAGGTACACGCCGAACGGGTAGAACGAGAAGGGCAGGATCACCGACCAGACGGTGCCGATCAGGTGGAAGCGGTTCAGCTCCAGGAAGATCGGCAGCACCAGGGTGGCCGACGGCATGATCATGGTGACCAGGGTGGCGATCAGCAGCGTCTTGCGGCCGCGGAAGCGGGTCAGCGCCAGCGCGTAGCCGGCCGGCAGGCTGGTGACCAGGGTGAGCACGAGCGAACCGAGCGAGTAGACCGCGGAGTTGCGCAGCCAGGTCAGCAGCGCGTGGTCCTGGAAGTCGTACAGGTGCCGCCAGGCGGTGCCCACCTGGTGGAAGGAGCCGAACGACAACGGGTTGTCGTGCACGATCTGCCCGGCGGTCTTGGTCGGCGCGAGGAGCAGCCAGACCACCGGGAGCACGAAGAACACCAGCAGCGCGGCCAGCAGCACCCCGACGACCAGGACGGAGACCGCCTTGGACGGGGTGGCACGGCGGACGGCCGGGCGCTGCGCGGGGGCGGAGGTGGTCATGGCGTCATTTCTCTTCGATCGTGAACATGTTCGAGCGCCAGACCAGCAGGCCCGCGCACAGCAGGCCGAGGGCCAGCAGGAAGACCGAGATGGCGGCGGCGCCGTTGAAGTCGCCCTGCTGGAAGGCGTAGACGTAGGCGAGCTGGTTGGGCGACCAGGTGGGGCTGATCCGGCCCAGGCTCGCGGTCTGCAGCAGTTGCGGCTCCACGAAGAGCTGGGTGCCGCCGGCGAACGCGAGGATGGTCATGTAGGCGATCCACTGGCGGATCATCGGGATCTGGATGTGCCAGGCGCTGCGCCAGGGTCCCGCGCCGTCCATCTTCGCGGCTTCCAGGACCTCGTCGGGGATGTTGTTCAGCGCCCCGTACATCACCACCATCCAGCCGCCCGCGCCGGTCCAGAACGCGATCAGCATGAAGATCACCGGCAGGTCGCCGGGGGCGAGCACCGCCGCGAAGCTGTCCAGGCCGATCGCCCTGAGCAGCCAGGAGACCGGGCTGACGTCCGGGTCGAGCATGAACAGCCAGACCAGCACGCTGGCGACGCCGGCGAGCGCGCCGGGGATGTAGTAGAGGAACCGCAGCAGCGCCGACAGGCCCGGCCTGACGCGGCTGCGCAGCACGACGGCCGCGAGCACGGTGAGCACCACCAGGGTGACCAGCCACAGCACCAGGTAGAGCAGCACGTGGCTGAAGGCCGGGCCGAACCGGTAGTCACGGGCGACCTTGGTGAACTGGTTGATGCCGGTGAACTGCCCCGCGTCGTTGGTGAACGCCAGGTAGAAGGCGTAGCAGGTGGGGAACACGCCGAAGGCGAGCAGCAGCACGGTGTAGCCGCCGGCGAAGAGCCAGCCGGCGAGGCCGGCGGCCCGCCGCCGCGGCTGGGTGCCGCGGCGGCGAGCGGGTGCGGCGACGGGCGGGGTGTCCACGAGCGTCATTCGTTGGTCACCTTGTATCCGTCGGCCTTGGCCTCGTTGCTGATCGTCTTCTGCCAGGCGGGCAGGGTGGAGGTCAGCGACTTGCCGGCGGTCAGCGCGGGCAGGACGACGCTGGACCAGGCGGTGGCGTCGGAGAACTTGGTGTTCGACCAGCCCGTCCACACCTCGTCGGCGGCCTGCTGGAAGGGTCCGCTGACGTCGTCGGCGAAGTAGGAGCTGTTGGCCGGGTTGGACAGCCACGCCTTGGCCGCCGGGGCGTAGGCGGGGTAGGTCGGCGCGGCGGTCTGGTTGGCGTCGGAGGTGGTCAGCCAGGTGGCCAGGTCGGTGGACGCCTTCAGGTTCTTGCTGTGCGAGGAGACCATCCACACGCCGCCGCCGACGTTGCCGGTGGTGGGGGTGGACTCGCCCGGCCAGGTCAGCGGGGCGGCGGCGGCGATCTGCCCGGCGGGGGTCTTGAACGCGGTCTTGAACAGGTACTGGCCGTACCAGGACGGCCCGTAGGCCATCAGGACCTTGGAGCCGCTGTCCTTGGCGAAGCCCTGGCTGAAGAAGCCCTCGGTGCTGACCGACTTGGCCGAGATCAGCTTGTCCAGCAGGGTCGACATCCGGGTGCAGTCCGGGTCCTTCAGCGCCACCCGCAGGGTGCCGGGCTGGGTCTCCTGGAAGGCCGGGCACTGGCTGGACCAGAGGTACGACTCCTGGGAGTTGGTGTCGCCGACCGAGCCGACCAGGTAGCCGGGGTGCTCCTTCGCGACCTTCTCCCCCAGCGCCTCGTACTGCGCCCAGGTGGTGGGGACGGTGTAGCCCCACTGGTCCATCAGTTTCTTGTTGTACCAGAGCACGACCTGCGCGATGTCGTTGCGCAGGCAGTAGGTGTGCCCGTTGAACTGGCACGGCGTCAGCGAGCCCTTGGCGAAGCCGCCCAGGGTACTGGCGGGTACCAGCTTCTGGTCCAGCGGGGCCGCGAACGGGGTCGCGCCGGGCTTGGTGGGAGCCGACGCCCAGGTGACGTCGGTGGGCGAGCCGAACACGACGTCCGGCCAGCCGCTGCCGGTGCGGTCGAAGAGCTGCACCTTGGTCTGGAGGTAGGTGGAGCCGTCGGCGCCGCCGTCGTAGGTGACGATCTTCATCTTCACGTCGGGATGCGACTTCTGGTACGCCTGCACCGCGGGCAGCCGGGTGGAGTCGGCCCATACGGTGATGGTCGAGCCGGCCTTCTGGGCGACCGGCTGGAACGCGGAGTGCCCGGACTGCTTGGCGGGGCTGCTGCTGGTGTCGGCGCTGGCGCCGCAGCCGGCCACCAGTGCGGCGGCCGCGGCCAGGGCGGTGGCCGCCGACGCGGTACGGGCCACGCGGCGGCGCGGGGCCGTTCTCGGAGATCCGGAAGACCTCATCGTCTTGCCTCTCTGTTCTCTGTGCTCACGTGCGGCTGTTGTTCAGCGGGGCTGCTCGACGAAGGCACGGAGTTCCGCGCCGTAGCCGTAGTCGAGCGGCAGGGCGATGCCGGGCCCGGTGGGGGCGTGCACGAGTCCCTGGTCGTCCACGTGGCGCTCGCGCACGACGGTCGTTGCGGTGACCAGGGACTCGTAGTAGGTGGTGTTCGAAATGGCCATGCACAGGTGGTGGTTGGGGATGTCGGAGCCGTGCACCTCGGCGCGCACCCGGAAGGCGTCGGCGAGGTGCGCGGTGCGCATGGCGCCGGTGACGCCGCCGCGCAGCGTGGTGCTCGCGCGCACGCCGAAGGTGGCGGCGCCGGCCCGGATGAAGTCGGCGGAGTTCATGTGTGCGCCGTCGGAGGTCTCGGCCACCAGCAGGGGGACGTCCACGCGTTCGGCCAGCTGCCGGTAGGCGCTGACGCTGAACTCCCGCATCGGCTCCTCGTACCAGAGGTAGTCGGCCTCGGCCAGCGCCTTGCCCAGGAAGATCGCATCGGGCAGGTCGAAGCCCGCCGACCCGTCGTACATCAGCGGGACGTCGGGGCCCACGTGCCGGCGCAGCGCCAGGCACAGGGCGGCGTCGCGGCGGGCGTCGCCCCAGGCATGGAGCTTGATGCCCCGGTAGCCCAGGGCCAGGCACTGGTCGGCGACGTCGAGGAACTCCTCGGTGGTGTCGAAGGTGGACGTGGAGGCGTAGGCGGGTATCGCGTCGCGGAACCCGCCGAGCAGCTGCCACACGGGCTGGTCGGTGACCCGCCCGGCGAGGTCCCACAGGGCGGTGTCGATCAGGCCGAGGGTCGGGAGGGGTAGTTCGTGGATGCGGTCGAGTTCCCACATCCGGTGCCACAGCCACTCCCGCTGGAAGGGGTCGGCTCCCATCAGCTCGTCGCGGAAGACGCGGTCGACGAGATCACGCAGGGTGACGGCTGCTCCGGGACGGGCGAGCAGCGCCACTCCCTCGGCTCCTTCGTCCGTGCCGATGTGCAGGACCGCGCCGTCGCCGACCGGAGGGCTGCCGGCCAGGCCGCGCCGCCACCGGAAGGGCGGGTCGGCCGCGGGGACGTCGATCCGGTGGACCTCGACATGAGTGATCTTCATCCGTGCTTTCTGTTTCTGTGAACGGACCGGCTGGGGAGGGCACAAGGGCATGCGGAACCACGGCCCGAGGAGACGACGGCCCGCGGAGACGATGTGCCGCAGGCCTGTTCGACGCCGCGGCGGCCGGGCCGCAGGGGTCCGGACACGGCGCCTTGGGAGGGTGGTGGGCGCCGGAGGGGTCAGCGCCGGGGCACGCGAGCGGGCACCGGTGGAGTCAGGCTGAACAGCCGGTCGCGGATCTTGCGTTCGACCTGGTGGCGTGTGGTGTCGATGTGGGCCTGCATCAGTTCGGCGGCCTCCTCCGCGTCGCCGGAGGAGACGGCCTCCGCGATGGCGAGGTGCTGCTTGCCCGCCGCCTCCATGGACCCCGGCACGTCTCCGTGCAGGAGGAGGATGTCGGTCTGGGACATCAGCCGGCGGATGGTGCCGACGCTGGACCGCAGGAACAGGTTGTGCGCCGCGGTCCCGACCGCGTCGTGGAACTGCTCGTCCGCGAGGGCGAACGCCTGGACGTCGTCGGAGAGAGCGGCGTCGAGGGACGACCTCGCGCTCCTGGCGATGGCGCGGACCTCCAAGGGGGTGGCGAGCGCGGCGGCCTTGCGGGCGGTGTCGGACTCGATGAGCTGCCGGTAGTCGATCAGCATCATCACGTGGTCCATCTGGGTCGGCTGGAAGTGCGCGAGCCGGTCGTCGTTGAGCGCCCCGGGCGAGGCGGCGACGAAGATGCCCGCGCCCCTGCGTACGCTGAGCCGGCCGATCGCGGCCAGCACCTTGATCGCCTCCCGCGTGACGTTGCGCGTGGCGCCGAGGATCTGCGCGAGCCCCTGCTCGGTCGGCAGGCGGTCTCCCGGTTTCATGTTCTGCTCGGCGATGTAGGTGAGCAGTTGCTCGGCCACCAGCTCGTAGCCCGGACGGTAGGGCGCGGCCGGCTTCTCGGCTCCCTCCGACGGCACGGCACGTTCGCCAGGCACACCCACAACTTCCCCCTCGGCTCGATGAGTCGGATTCATTTGCGCCGTCACTATGACACCCGGATGACACGGAGGGAAGAGTCGGGTCAATTTTTCTTCCGACCGGCAACGAGCGGCCCCGATCACGCTACTTGCGAGGGTGCGCAGCAGCACCGGTCCAACCCGTTGCGCCGCCCACGGGCCCCGCTTATCGTGCTCCCGGCGCGATGAAGCAGATTCATCCGCCGAGGATCGAGCCGCCGAGGACGATGAAGGAGATCCATGAGAGCCCCATCCGGCGCCGCGAGGTGAACAGCAACCCGCTCGGCCGTACCGGCGTCACGGTCACCGCGCTCGGGTTCGGAGCCGCGCCCCTCGGCAACCTCTACCGCCCGCTGGCCGCACCCGACGCGCTCGCCGCCGTCGACGCCGCCTGGGACAGCGGAGTCCGCTACTTCGACACCGCCCCGCACTACGGACTCGGCCTGTCCGAACGCCGGTTGGGCGACGCGCTCGCCGGACGCCCGCGGCACGAGTACGCCGTCTCCACCAAGGTCGGCCGCCTGCTGACGCCCAACCGGGCACCCACCGGCTCGGACCTGGCCGCGGGCTTCGCCGTACCCGACACGCTGACCCGCAGGCCCGACTACTCCCGTGACGGTGTGCTGCGCAGCCTGGAGGACAGCCTGCGGCAGCTGCGCCTGGACCGGGTGGACATCGTGTACGTCCACGACCCCGACGACCACCTGGACGAAGCCCTGGACCAGGCGCTGCCCGCCCTCGCGGACCTGCGGGACCAGGGCGTCGTCGGTGCGATCGGCGCGGGCATGAACACGGTGGCACCGCTGTCCCGGATCGCGGCGGAGGCGGACGTCGACGTGCTCATGGTGGCCGGGCGCTGGACCCTGGTCGACCGGAGCGCGGCCGCGCTGCTCGACCTGTGCGTGCGGCGCGGGATCTCCGTGGTGGCCGCCGCCCCCTTCAACTCCGGCCTGCTCAGCCGGCCTTGGCCGACGGACGACGCGTCGTACGACTACGGTCCCGCCCCCGGGGCGGTACTCGATCGCGCCCGCGCGCTCGCCGAGGTGTGCCGGCGGCACGGTACGGTCCTGCCGCACGCCGCGATCCGCTTCCCGCTGCGCCACCCGGCCGTGGCCTCCGTTGTGGTGGGCACCCGCACAGCGGCGGAGGCGACGTCGGCCACCGGCTGGGCGATGTCCGAGCTGCCCCCGGGCACCTGGCCGGAGTTGGACGCGCTCATCCCCTGACGGCACCGCGCGCCGCACGCGTCTCCCAAGATTCTTGGCACGTGGTGGAGGCGACCGTGGCGGCCCGCAGACCGGAACGTGCGGAGGCGTTCGCCCGGCGGGCGGCCGGGGAGTTGGGCATCAGGGTACGGGCGGTGCGAACGGTGGAGGAGGCCGCGCGTGACCACGATGTCGTGGTCGTCGCCACGGACAGCGCGGCGCCCGTCCTGGCCGCCGACTGGATCGCGCCCGGGACACATGTGACGACGCTCGGACCCAAGACGGCCTCGCGCCATGAAGTGCCCGCGGCCCTGGCCGACCGGGCCCACGTGATCGTCACCGACTCCCTCGCTCAGGCGGCCGGCTACACCGAGCCGCACATCTTCCCCGCCGGCCGGATGGTCGACCTGGGTGCCGTCCTGTGCGGCGCGGCGACGGGCCGGACCGAGCCCGACCAGATCACCCTCTTCTGGTCCGTCGGTCCCGCCGGCACGGAGGTCGCCGTCGCCGCCGCACTGTGGGAAGCAGCACATCAGGCACAGCACGGCCACGGTTCGCCCGCGCGCGAAACCGGGTGATCCGCGTCGCCCGCACCTCGCCCGCACCTCGCCGGCACCGATGTGGGACGGTGAAGCCCTGTCGACATCGCCGCGCAGCGCGTCCTCCTCGATCGCGGTGATTGAATGGACCACGCTTTCGATCCGACAAGGAGAGTCCTGTGCCCCTGGTGTCTGTCGTGATGCCCGTGTACAACTCGGCAGCCACCCTCGGCTCAGCCGTACGATCGGTACTCACCCAGACCCATGGCGACCTGGAACTGCTGGTCACCGACGACGAGTCCACCGACGGCTCCATGGACCTGCTGCGCGAGTTCGCCGAGCAGGACAAGCGCGTGCTGCCGGAGTCTGCGCCCGAACGGGGCGGTGCGGGCCGTGCACGCAACCTCGCGATCCAGCGGGCCCGCGGGGACTACATCGCCTTTCTCGACAGCGACGACATGTGGCTTCCGGAGAAGACCGAGAAGCAGCTCGCCTTCGCCGCGGAGGCCACCGCACCCTTGACGTTCACCTCGTACTTCAAGATGGACGCCGACCACGACGGCGAGAGCACCGACTGGGTCCCGAACGGGCGGGTGATCCGTGCGCGGGAGCACGTGGACTACCGCGCGATGCTTGTTCAGGACCACATCGGTGCGCTCACCGCCATGTACGACCGCAATGTCCTCGGCACCCGGCTGATGCCGGAGATGCGCAAGCGCCAGGACTACGCCCTCTGGCTGTCGATCATGCGGGACGGCGCCGACGCCCGGGGGCTGGCCGAGCCGCTTGCGGTGTACAGGGCCCACCAGGCGGGATCGCTGTCCTCCAACAAGCTGTCGCTGGTGGAGTACAACTGGGCCCTCTACCGCGAGCACGAGCAGCTGTCGGTCCCGCGGGCGACGCGGGCCCTGGCCGGCGCGGTATGGCAGTCACTGCGCAACTCACGCATCTAGATCGGCCGGCAGGCCGGCACTCATGGCCGAGCCCGTGACCACTGGACAGCGACTCGCCGCGCGCCAGCTCCAACCGGCCCTGCGCGGCGAGGACTTCACCGGACAGAACGTGGTCTCGGCCAGGACATCGCGATGGCGATCCACCCTGTGCTCCTTCGTGGACGCCGACCTGCGCCACGCCGCACGGTTCATTCGTCCGCGGCGTCGTCGGCCTCCCAGCGCAGCAGGTCGCCCGGCTGGCACTGGAGCGCCTCGCAGAGCGCGGCGAGCGTCGCGAAACGCACCGCCTTGGCGCGGCCGTTCTTGAGTACCGCCAGGTTGGCGGGCGTGATGCCCACGCGATCCGCGAGTTCGCCCACGGACATCTTCCGCTTGGCCAGCATCACGTCGATGTCGACGGCGATCGGCATCAGATCACCTGGTCCAACTCCGCCTGCATCTGCGTGGCTTCGACGTCGCGCGCGACTGCCTGGGCGAGCAGCGTCCGCAGCACGAACACGATGAGGGCCACTCCCAGGATGGCCACGCCGACCCCGCCCATGATGAGGCTCACGCCCGGGTCGTCCCGCTGACCCGGTGCGTTGACGATCGTGACCGCGAACCACAGGAGAGCCGCCACCACGATCGCGCCGATCACGGCGTCGACGTACCGGAAGGCGGTGTGCGAGAACACCGTCCCGCGTCGCACCATCGTCACCAGCCGCCAGACGCAGATCAGGGCGATCTGCGCCGACACCATGCCCAGGATCGTGATCACGCGCAGCGCGGTCAGCGGAGCGGACCCGTCCTCGGGGTCACTTCCGCTGACCAGCACCCACACCATCGACGCCTGTACGAACACGGTGCCGACGAGCACCACCCCGAGCACGGCGCGCAACGCACGCACGGCCAGCTTTCCCATGACGCGTCCTCCCATCGACTTGCGATGGGAATCTATCGAATGTCGATAGGTCGGGCAAGGGTCGGACCGGGAGACAGGCGACAGGCGCCTACGGCTCGACCCTTCTCACTCACCGCTCAGTTGCGCCCAGGTGTAGCTGTCCATGCTGTCGTGGGGGCCGATCCTGGAGAGTTCCGCGCCGTCGCGGCCCACCGCCACGATCAACGGTCGCGTCCCGCCTTGACTCGTGGACGGGGACCTCCAGGCGACGATGAGCGCGCCGTGCGGAGGTACGTCGATGCGGCGTTCGCCGAGAAGGAGGTGGTCCACTTCGGCGGCCACGTGGATCTCGTCGGCCCCGACCCAGTGGGACGTCTCGCCGAGCTCCGGGCGATGCCGCCGAAGGCTGTCGGCGCGGCTCAGACCGCCCATGCCTCCCCCGAATTCGATCATCCCGACCTGCCCGGACCGGCCCACCGCCCGCCGTTCCGCCGGCAGGCCGGCGCTGGACCCTGCGCCTCCGCCGGTGGAGCGCCACTCCCGACCGCAGCGCTCGAACAGCCCGGTGTACGCCTCCGCTCCCGCCGAGCCGGGACGCCACACCACCCAGACCGCTCCGATCCCCGCGTCGAGGTCGAGGTCGCTCGACACCACCGTCAGCCAACGGCGCGGCAGCCAACCGGGCTGGGTCGGCTCGCCGTTGGTCACCCGACGCACCACCCTGGGCAGGAGGACGTTCATCCTGCGCTCGATCCGGCGCATCCGGCGTAACTCCGCGCGACTCGGCATGTTCGTAGGTTACCGGGATGAAACGGGGTCCGGCGAAGCCGGTGACGATACGTCAGATCAGCTTACGTCCCGATTCGTGTGATTGTCTGCGCCCAAAGGATGACTTGTGGGAACGTGACCGTACCCGACCGCGCCGAGGGGAGGCGCGGCAGGAGACCGGGGCGGGAGGCAGATCCCGCCGGAGGAGGGTCCGTGCTCATCGACGGGAGCAACACCTACACCAACGCCACCGCCGTCCATGGTGTCGAGCCGGCCGTGAAGGCCCTGGGCGCCGAAGCGCCGAAGGCGGCCACCATCAGGCGCCGGCTGCTGACCGTGCTGGTCATCAACGCCGCGAGCGACGCGTCGCAGTTCGACATGGCGGACGTGGTACGCGTCTACCGCGACCTGATCGCCCAGGCGGTCCAGGAAGAGCCTGTGACGAGCGCCGCCCGTCACTGGTGCCAGGCGCGGATGGGCAACGACGCCGCTCTCGCGGCCGAACTGGAGCTGGCGTTGAACCGCCAACCCACCAAGCTGGCCGAGCTGAGGAGCCGGCAGAACGTCGTGATCGCCCGGGGCTGCGGGCCCCGGCAGGCCAAGGAGATCCTCACCCACGTGACGTTCGGCGGGCTTGCCGCCAACCTCGTCCTGCAGGGGCCGCCGACGGCGGATGACGCCGACCGTCAGACCGGCCTCGGCGAGAAGGACACCGCGAACGGCCCGATCGAGGAGTGGTCGCTCGGCCAGCAGAAGGGCTTCTCCAGCGACGGCTTCATGCTGATCGCCGAGGCCGCCGTCGCGAAGGTGACACTGCCGCGGTCCGACGCGGCCGCCGTCGAAGGCGAGGCGGGCGTCTGCGGGTACGCAGCGGCCTCGTTGGAACGGGTCGCGATCCTGAGCGAGGGCCCACCGGTCACCGACCCGCTGGAGCGGGAGGTCCAGCGGATCAACGACCGACTCTCCGTCAGATCGAATCCCGGCGTAGCCCTCCTCAAGGAGGCAAGGCGCCAGCGCATCGAACAGTAGCCAAGGCGCCACCACGGGTACGACCTGCCTGACTCGTGCCTCGACGTTCGACCCGGCGCCCCCGCCAAGCCGGTCGGGGACGCCGGGGCCGGACCCCGCGCCGTGGAAAAGGGTTCCCGCCCCGGGCCTGACGGCAGTTGCCGTTCCAGGACGTGATCCGGGACGTGGACCCCGAGCAGCTGACAGCCGTCCGGATCTACCCGCTCTTCTGGGACGAGGCCGGCGCCCTGGAATGGGTACGCGGGTGGTTCGACCCGCTCGTCCCGTTCTTCGGCGCCGCCGCCCGAGCGGGCGAGGCCATGCTGGTCTGGCTCGACTGAACTTCCGCGCCCCCGGATGGCAGAGGCACAGATCCCCCCGGATCCCCGCAGCAGCCAGCGGCGGAGCCGGACACGCCTGGCCACCGCTCAATATTCCGCATTCACTGCGAAATGTGATGGACTGGGGTGATATGTGATAGCTCCGTAGGAGGAAATCGCCATGGCGGGCAAACCCAGCATCGTCTTCGCTCACGGGCTCTGGGCGGACGGGTCGTGTTTCAACAAGCTCATCCCCACCCTCCAGGCCGAAGGCCACGAGGTGTTCGCCTCGCAGCACGGCCTCAACTCGCTCGAGAGCGACGTGGCGTGCGTCAACTTCACGCTGAACCACGTCCCCGGCCCGATCGTGCTCGTCGGTCACTCCTACGGCGGGACGCTGATCACCAAGGCGGGCACCCATGACCGCGTAGGTGCCCTCGTGTACATCTCCGCGCTCGCGCCGGACGAGGACGAGACGTCGCAGCAGCAGCAGGACAAGTTCCCGCCCACGCCGATCTTCGAACAGGTGGAGGTCGTCGACGGCCGCGTGTGGATGAAGCCGTCGGGCGTCCCGCACTTCTGCGGCGACCTCCCGGAAGCGGAGCAGAAGCTCGTCCTGGCAACGGGCGCCGTTCCCGTGGCCGACCTGTTCAACCAGCAGGTTCCCGGCACCGCCTGGCGGACCAAGCCGAGCTGGTTCATCGTCGCCAACAACGACGAGACGGTGCATCCCGACCTGGAGCGGGCCGCCGCCGAGCGCATGGGCGCGCAGGTCCGCCCCGTGGACAGCAGCCACGTTCCGATGCTGTCGCATCCCGACTTCGTCCTCGATGTGATCCGCGAGGCCGCGAAGTCGCTCCAGGGGTAGACCCGCGGCGCTGCCTCCCCACGCAGCTGAAGCAGGCGCGGCGGCCCGCGTGTGACCCGGGCCGCCGCAGGCTTCCCCCGGGCCGGCCGTAAGGCGCCGGGCGTCACGCCTTCAGGGCGCTGAGCGGGAATCCGGTGCGCGCGTCGACGGCGTAGGCCGACCAGTCGTCGACCGGACGGACGCGGAACCGGGCCGGATCGAGCTGCACGGCCACGACGAAGACGACGACATCGCCGAGCCGCTGGTAGCCCATCGAGAACCCGTCCGCCGTGGCGGTCTCGGCGCGATCCTCTTCCGTACCCGGTCCGCTTCCGGACCCGGCGATCCCCGTCCCGGTTCGCGTCCAGAGAGCCTCGGAGTTCGCGAGCGCGTCGATGGCCTGGTGGGTGGCGAGCGGTCCCCGCGGCCGTGCGGCCAGGGGAAGCGCGTCACCGCCGAGGGCCAGGTGAGCCGCCCGGAACCTCGCCTCCGCTCGGTCGTAGCGGCGACCCGACGTGCACACGATCACGACGGAGCCGGCCGCCGCCCACCCGAGATGCACCTCCTCCGCGGGCGCACCGATCAGCCCGTCCCAGTGGCTGAACCACCGCCGGGCGGCCGCACCCCCGCCTGCCGCGACGTCGCCGTCGTCGAACTCGTGGAGACCGAACTCCGCCGGAACGAAGCGTTGTTCCTCGACCATGGTTCCCCCTGTCGTTCCCCCGAGGCTACTGAACTCGTCGGCGGGTGGCGGATGTTGCCCGACGGTCCCGGCGGACCGCGTCGTCAACGGGGAATGGAACTCGATGCGGTCGAGCGGCGAAGGATGGGTGAACCACCCGAACAAGCCCAAGCCTTCGAGGCGTTCAGACGACGGAAGGAGCCCCGATGGCCGTCGAGTCCCCGGGCGTCAGTGCCCGCGAGGAGAATCGCGAGGACGACGACGCCCGCGTGATCGCGCGGTCCCGGGATGAGCCCGAGCAGTTCGCCGCGCTGTTCGACCGGTACGCCGACGCCGTGCACCGTTACGTGGCCCGGCGGATCGGTCCCGAGACGGCGGAGGATCTGGTGGCCGAGACGTTCATGACCGCGTTCCAGCGACGCCACACCTACGACCCCCTGCGTGCGGACGCCCGCCCGTGGCTGTTCGGCATCGCGACCAACCTCATGAGCCGGCACCGCAGAGCCGAAGCACGCCGTTTCAAGGCGCTCGCGAAGGTTCCGGAGCCGGTGGAGGACGAGGAGCCGGTCGCGGACCGCGCGGTCGCCAGGGTCGGCGCCACGGGGGTGCGCCGGGAGCTGTCCGCGGCCCTGGCCAAGCTGTCCGCCCGGCACCGGGACGTCGTCCTGCTGGTGGCGTGGGGCGACCTCGGCTACGAGGAAGTGGCCCAGGCGCTCGGGGTACCGGTCGGCACCGTCAGATCTCGGCTGAACCGGGCTCGCAGCAGGTTACGCGAAGCATTGGGCGGGTCCGATCCGACAGCTTTCCGGGAGGAAGACGCCCATGCGTGACATCGACGAACTGGAAGAACTGCGGGAGTACGACGCGGGGGCTCCCCCGCTCGACAACGCCACCCGGGGACGGATGCGGGCACGGCTGCTCACCGCGATGGACCCCGAGAACGCCGCCGCCCCGGCGCCGGCCGTCCGCCATCGCCGCCCCGTCCTGCGCATCGCCCTGACCGTCATGGTCGCCGCCGCGGTCGCCGGCAGTGTCCTGGTCGCCGTGCACGACGACGGCCGCGCCAAGGGGGGGACGGCGGCACCGTCGTCGACCGGTTCCCCGGCCCTGCGGAACGTCAGCGCGCAGGTGGTGCTCGACGGCGCGGCCACCTACGCCCGGCAGCACGAGCAGCCGGCCAGCCCGAGGAACGACCAGTTCATCTACACCAAGGAGATCATCAAGGAGACCAACCAGCGGACCGGCGCCACCAGGACCTACACCGACGAGAACTGGCGGTCGGTGGACAACTCGAAGCCCTCCTGGGTCATGGAGATCGGCAAGGGCTGGTGGTCGCCTCCGCCGCCGAAGAACGAGACCGTGTGGCCCCCGGAGGACTGGGCAACGCTGAAGAAGCTTCCGACCGATCCCACGCAACTGATCCTTTGGCTCGTCGAGGGACCCAACGGCAAGGACCACTCCCTCAGCCGGCTCAACAACATCGACTGGTCGCTGGCCCACTTCGAGCTTTCCGGGCTGCTCAAGCTGGTCCCGGTGATGCCCGCGGGGCTGCGCCCGGCGGCGTACGAGGCGCTCGGCATGTTCCCCGGGGTGAAGGTGGTGCCGAACCAGAAGGACGCCAAGGGCCGTACCGGCGTGGCCGTCACCTACGACGACCCGACGCGTCCGAAGGGGTCGACGGGCTTCGGCGGCTACTTCATCTTCAACCCGAAGACCTACGAGTTCCTCGGCTTTCGTGACCAGAGCACCTCGGGCAGCGGAAAGAACAGGAAGACGTACACCCAGCTCTCCTCCCTCGACACCTGGGCCGTCGTCGACAAGGTCAAGGAGCGGCCGTAGCCGGGGATGGCCCCGGCGGTCCCCTGAGGGCGGCCCGGGCCGGAGGGTCCCGCGGCCGCCCTCGGCGTACTCGACCCCTCACGGGACGGACGGCGGCCCGTATGCTGCGATCATGGATGACCCCGTACTCACCGCCCGCGAACTGGTGCGGGACCGATTTCCCGCCGCCCGGGCGGTCTTCCTCGCCGGCAGCGTGCTGACCGGCCGCCGGACGCCCACCTCCGATCTGGACATCGTGGTCGTCATGGACGGGCCGCCCGCCCCCTGCCGGGAGAACCTGGTGTACCGGGGCTGGCCGGTGGAGCTGTTCGTGCAGACGGAGGCCGTGTGGCACGGCTTCGCCGACGAGGAGACCGCGAAGCGGAACTCGCCGTTGCTCGCCATGTGCGCCGACGGCATGCTCCTGGTCGACGCGGACGGGCTCGGCGCCGCGCTCCAGGACGAGGCGCGCCGGCGGCTGGCCGCGGGTCCGGCGCCGTTCTCGGATCCCGAGCGCGACTACCAGCGGTACATCCTGACCGACCTGCTCGACGACCTCCGCGGCTGCACCGACCCTGCCGAGCGGACGTACCTGGTCGCGTACACGCTGCAGCGCGCATCGGAGCTGGTCCTCCTGCTCGGCGGGCACTGGCTCGGCGCGGGCAAGTGGCTGTCCCGGCGCCTGGCCGACGCCGCCCCCGAGGTGCACCACGCGTTGTCCGAGGCGGCCGCGGAGGCGATCGCCGGGGACACGAAGCGCTTCGCCGAGGTCGTGACAGGCGTACTGGACCTGGCCGGCGGCCCGCTGTGGGACGGGTACGCGGTCCGATGAGTCGGTAAGGGCGATCACACTGACCGACGCCGAAAGGGCCAGGCACGAACCGTGTTCCAGCTACCTGCCTCCGCGCCTGACCTCCTGAACGCGGGGCCCGGTCCACATTCATCCACCACGTCGACGGACTACTGATACCAGTCGTCGCTGCCGTCGGCCAGTGAACGGCCCAGGTAGTCCGTCAGGTCCCCCGCCACCCAGCGGCGGCTGTCGGTCTCGTGCTCCCAGACGAAGATGTCCGGCCGCTGGGGTGTCTGCACGAAGGCGAACTGGTCCCCGCCTCCGTTGTCCCCGAAGAAGAGCAGAGCATCGAACGGCATGTACAGCTGGGCGAAGGAGCTGTCCGTGCGGAAGAGCAGGTTCTGCTCCACGATCTGCTCGACCGGCCAGACGGTGTCCACCGCGGAGTGCCCGATCATGCCGTCGCACTCCAGGAGCAGCTGCCTCAGAGCGCCAGGCAGCTCACGTCCGAGACGGTGCTCCGCGTCAGCGAGGGCCGCCATATGTGCGGGGCTCCGCAACTCTGTCCCAGGAAAGGCTTCGAGAGCCGCTTCTCGCCACATGGCCCGAAGGGTACTGATTACCCGGGTGACGGTGGGGTCGTGGGGTAACAGAGCACTCCGGCGAGGGGGTCGCCGGACTGTCGCGCGGGCCGCCGGACGACCATCCCGTGCTCCTCCTCCCACCGTCCGGCGCCAGGGAATCGGCGAACGGGACCGGCCTCATCATTCAGTTCCCCGCACCTTCACCGCGCAAGAATGCAGAGCGGGACCGGACGATGTCCAGTCCCTCGTGGATCGAGCAACCGAGTTGGTCCCGGAACGACTTGATGGCCGTGAGGGTCATACCGCTGCGGATCTCCTCGTCCGCGAAGGACAGCGGGCCGGCCGTCCAGGGGGCGGACGCGGGATCTCCACCGGGCCAGTCGACATCGGTCAGGGTGACGAGCAGGCGGCCGTCCGAGAGCGCCACCGCCACGTCCCTACCGCGGGCCGCCTTCTCCGTGAAGGCAACGGGTGCGGTCCGGTCCAGGAGGAAGAGGAAGTGCTGGGCGAAACGCTGGCGCCCCTCATGGGGTTCTCCGTCGGCGTCCAGGCGCAGGTTGGAGTTCCAGGCCGCCTGGGCGAGAACCGACACGAACAGCCCGAGGAAGTCCGACGTCAGCAGGTCGTCCGCGTGCTCGATCAGGATCGCGAGATCCTGGTCCCCGTGGCCGGGACCGTGCCAGTCGTGGAGGCAGTCCACGAGCGCGTCCCAGTTGTGGCCGAAGCAACCGAGGAACGAGAGCTCCCGGGCGAAGGTGCGGAAGACGGATGCCGGATCCCGCATCTCCCGGCCGTCCAGTCGCAGGACCAGACCGTTCCGCTGCACGAGCGCGGCCGTTTCCGACGCCAGCCATGGGTCCGACGAGGAGGTGAACACGACCCACGGGGAACGGCGTTCCGTCAGAGCGGGCACGGTCGTCATGGGCGAGATCCTCGCACGGCACGGGCTCGGAGCCGGAGCGATTGACGGAGGTCGATCGTGCTCGGCGGACGACGCCCGCCCGGGGCAAGGAGGTTGGGGTCGCTCGCGCCGGCGCCCCGGCCTATGGGGAAGGTCGGCTGCCGGTCAGGAGGGTGCGGACGTAGACGGTGTGGGCGTGGAGGAGTGTGACGGTGCGCTCGGTTCCGCCCGGCAGGAACGGCAGGGTGAGCAGGGCGGGGACCATCGCAAGCAGGGACAGCAGGACGGCCGGGGCGAGCAGGGCGACCAGGAGCACGCGCTGGAGGGCGCCGGCGGTGCGGGGCGAAGGCAGCGGAAGAAGGGTCATGTCGGCAAGTACAGGCCCTGGAGGATCCGTTCACCCAGCGTGAGGAACGGACTCGGTGAACCTCCGCCGACTGCGAACGATCCGGTACGGGAGCCGGTGTTCCGCGCGGGCCGGACATGGAACCGCGGGGTGTTCCGGATCGTTCCGTCAAGTCCAACACCGCTCCGCGCGCTGCCCTTTAGCCTGAGGCCATGCATCGCCGGCGGGGGGAAGGACATGGGTGACAGCGCCAGCCCGGACAGCGGCGAGCCGCACGTCCAGGAGAGCTTCGCCCGGGAACTGTCGCTGTTCGCAAAGCAGTTGCGTGATCTGCGGCTGGATCGGGGGAACCCGTCGCTGCGGGACATCGCGCGCCGTGCCGAACAGGTCCAGGTCCTGCGGCCGTTGCCGCTCGGAACGCTCAGCGACGTCTTCAACGGGAAACGGCTGCCCCGCCTGGAACTGCTGCTCACCCTGGTCCGCACCCTGCTGGCCTTCGACGAGGACGGCCGGCCGTGCCAGGCCCTCACCCCCCGGTCGGCGGAGCTCGACGTCTGGCGCAGCCGCTGGCGCGCGCTCGAGGCGCTGCGCACCGCAGCCCGGGTGGCGTCCCCACCGCCCGATCCGCCCGCGCCGGACCTGTCGGGCGCCGACGCCACCCCGCATGTGCCAGACACGGATGCCACCCCGACCGATCCCGCGGCATCCGACGCGCAGGACGCCGCATCCCTGTTGCATGCCGCTCGTACGGAGGCGGCGGGCATCAGGGAGGTGGCCGGCGCCCGGGCCGACCAGCTCATCGCCGAAGCCCAGGCCGAAAGGGATCAGGCCGCCACCGAACTGGCGCGGCTCCGCGGCAGGGTGGCCGAGGAACTGGCCACCGCCCGGGAGGAGGCGCAGCGGGAACGGGAGCGGGCCGTCGCCGACGCGGCACGCATCCGCGAGCAGGCGCGGGCACAGGCCGCGGCACCCGGCAGCGGTCCGGACGACCAGGCGGGCGCCGAGGACGTCGAGTCCTCTCCGGGGCCGCGGGACCGGTCCGGCGACGACGTCGTGATCCCCCTGGAAATCGCGCTCGAAGAAGCCGCTTTCGGCGTCACCAAGGACGTCGAGGTGGACACCGCGGTCGCCTGCGACAGGTGCGGGAGCCAGGTCCCCCCGGCGCGGAAGTGCGACGTGTGCCGCGGCCGCGGCGAGGTCTCCGGGATCACCCGATCCCTCCTCGGTCAGGTCATGGAATCGCGGACCTGCGCGCGATGCCGTGGCCTCGGCACGGTGCTGCCCGAGCCGTGCCCGCAGTGCGCCGGCGAGGGGCGGGTGCGCTCGCGCCGCACCCGGACCGTCCGGCTTCCCGCCGGTATCGACAGCGGTACCCGGATCCAACTGGTCGGCGAGGGCGCGGCCGGGGCCGGCGGCGGCCCGCCCGGCAACGTGTACCTGGAGATCCACGTGCGGCCGCACGAGATCTTCGAGCGCCGCGGCGACGACCTGCACTGCACCATCACCATCCCGATGACCGCGGCCGCGCTCGGCACCATGATCCCGCTGGAGACGCTCGACGGCGCGGCGGAGGTGGCCATCCGGCCAGGCACCCAGTACGGCCGGACCATCCCCTTCCCCGAACGGGGCGTCACCCACCTCAACGGCGACGGCCGCGGCGACCTCGTCGTCCATGTCGAGGTCACCGTCGCGGCCGGGCTCGACTCCGTCCAGGAGGACCTGCTGCGCCGACTCGCCAGAGCCCGCGGCGAGGAGCACCCGACCGGTGAATTGACCCCCGGGGCGCAGGGGTTCTTCTCCCGGCTGAAGGACGCCTTCAACGGCCACCAGCCCATGTGAGCGTCTGCGGCCGGGGCGCTGCCGTCCCGTCACGGTCGCATGCGGCGCGACGTCTCGGCAGGTCAGCCGGCGGGACGTCCCGTAATCCCCTCAAGTCCTCGTCGCTGCTGGCCGATCGCTGGCGGTGACCGGCAGTCTCGATGGTGCACGACGGACGGCGCGGCCCACCCGGTGGGACGGTCCGTACCGGCCGGCGGCCGCGCCGGCCGGCAGGACCGGGAGCGTGCCGCGCCGGACCCCTCGACCATCGACGGGGTGCCGATCGGATCGGAGATCCGACCGGGCACCCGAGAGAGCGGGAACCATGACGAACAGGAAGACGGCGGCGGCCCTGGCCGCAGCAGCGCTGACCCTCGTGCTCGGCGCCACGGTGCCGGCAGCGGCGGCGCAGGCGCCGGGAGTTGCCACGGCGGGCGTGTCGGCGGCGTCGCGGACGGGGACGTTCTACGGTACCTACCAGCACTCCGACGGATGCGTGTACCTGCGGTCCGCAGCCGGGTACCACTACCTGCTGGTGGGCTACACGATGGGCGGCAACGGCGGCCTGTACAAGAAGGGCGGCGGCTTCATCGCCTACCCGGGCTGGCGGATCGCCGCGCACGGCACCCAGTACAACAAGTCCGGCACGACCGTGTGCACGACGTGGGGCGCCTACCGCCGCATCAAGGCGACGTCCATCCACTCCTACTGAGCCGGCGCCGGTGAGGGGGTGGGCCCCTCCCCCAGTGTGACGGTCCCGCAGCCCCGCTCCTCCCCTCGCGGATCTTCCGCCGCGCACGCGTGCGCCGGCGCGGCCTTCCGCTCGTCAGGGGGTGGGCGGGGGCTGCTTGTAGGGGCGGACGGCCTCCGCGGTGGCGGCCATCGCCTCGGTGGACTGGTCGTAGGTGCGCTGGGCGACCGCGACGTACAGCAGGTCGAGGACGGCCATCTGGGCATGCCGGCTGAGGATGCTCGCGTGGCCGGGGGCGTCGGTGGGGACCGCGGTGGTGAGGAGCAGGTCGACGCGGCGGGCGAGGGGTGAGCGGGGGTCGTTGGTGAGGGCGATGGTGGTGGCGCCGCGGGCGGCCGCCTCCGCGGCCAGGTCGGTGACCTCGCGGGTGGTCCCGCTGTGGGAGATGGCGAGCATGACGTCCAGCGGGCCGAGCAGCGCGGCGCCGGTGAGGGAGACCTGGGTGTCGCTCCACGACCAGGCGGGGACGCCGATCCGGAAGATGCGGTGCTGGAACTCGGTACCCATCCCGGCGCTGCCGCCCGTGCCGCAGATCTCCACCCGCCGGGCGCCGGCGATCGCCGAGGCGGCCCGCTCCACGGCGGGCAGGTCGAGCCGGTCGAGGGTCTCACCGACCGAGTGGCGGACCGCGGCGGAGATCGCGCCGGCGACCTGGGCGAGGCCGTCGTTCTCGGAGATCTGCCGCCCGATGTTCTCCTGCCACGTCTCGCGCCCGGTGCGGCCGCTGTCCGAGGCGAGCGCGATGCGCAGCGCCGCGTAGCCGGGCAGGCCGAGCGACCGGCAGAAGCGGGTGATGCTCCCGGTGGACACCCCGCACGCCTCGGCGAGGTCGAGGATGGTCATCCGGGCGACGGAGGCGGGATCGTCGAGGATCAGCGCGGCGGTCGCGCGCTGCGCTTCGGGCAGTTCGGGCATGAGCCCGCGGATGCGCTCGACGACTCCGTCGTCGGTGGCATCGAAAGCTGTACGCATGGGGGCGATTCCTCCCGGACTGGCGGAGAATTATTCTCCGTTACCTCCTTTCGGCGTGTCAACGCCGCTGAACGACCCTTGACTTGGCTGGTGGCTCACCTGCAGAGTCCTTCGGCGGAGAATAATTTTTCTTCGACGGGAGCATGTGATGACATCGTTGGACGAGGATCGCCCCGGCGGCACGAGGCGAACCGCACCACCGCCGGCGTGGCGGCGACACGCCGCCGCCGTTCTGAGGAGACCCTCGGCAGGGGCCGCCGCGGTCTGCCTGGGGCTGACCGCGGCACTGCTGGCCGGCGCGGGCACGGGTACCGCCTCGGCCGGCACCGCGCCGGCCACCGCCACCGCGGCAGCGGACTCCGCGACGCCCGCGCTGATCCCGGCGCTGGACAACTGGAAGGCGGCGGACGGCTCGCTGCGGCTGGGCCCCACCTCGCGGATCGACACCGACGCGGCGAACCGCGCGACGGCGGTCACCCTCGCCGCCGACCTGCGGGACGCACACGGCTGGCGGCTGCCCGTGGTGGGCGGACCCGCCCGGCCCGGCGACATCGTGCTGCGCACCGACGCGAAGCGCACCGACCTGGGGGCGGAGGGGTACGAGCTCGGTGTCGGCGCCGAGGCGAGCGTCACCGGCCGCACCGGCGACGGCGTGTTCTACGGCACCCGCACCATCCTCCAACTGCTGGCGACCAGCGCGGCGTTGCCGCACGGCAGCACCACCGACGTGCCCGCCGCACGGGAGCGCGCGGTCGGCGTGTGCGCCTGCTACACGTACAACACCGACGCCTGGTTCGACCGCCTCATCAAGGACATGGCGTACCTGAAACTCAACACGCTGCACCTGGAGTTGAAGGTCCGCAACGACGAGTACCCGGCCGTCAACACCTTCTCGTACTACACCAAACCGGAAGTGCGCGCGCTGGTGGCGCTCGCCGCGAAGTACCACATCACCGTCATCCCGGAGATCAACTCGCCGGGCCACGTGGACCCGTACATCACGCCGTACCCGGATCTGCAGCTCACCAACGCCGACGGCGTGAAGGACCCGACCCGGCTGGACGTCACCAACCCGGCGTCGTTCACCTTCTACACGCACCTGATCGACAACGACCTGAGCGTGTTCCCCGGGCCGTACTTCCACATGGGCGCGGACGAGTACATGGTCAACTCCGCCTACGGCAACTTCCCGCAACTGCTCACCTACGCGCGGCAGAAGTTCGGGCCGAACGCCACGGCGCAGGACGCGTACATCGACTTCGTCAACCGGGTGGACGCCTACGTCCGTTCCAAGGGCCGCACGCTGCGCATCTGGAACGACGGCCTGACCGGTGACAACACCGTCCCGCTCAACAAGGACATCGTCATCGAGCACTGGCTGCCGGAGAAGGTCACCACGCAGCAACTGCTGGACGACGGCTACCAGGTGATGAACGCCACCGACGCCTGGTACTACGTCAGGGGCGGCTACCAGCCCGACGCCGAGCGGCTGTACGACGCGGACTGGTCGCCGCTGGACTTCGCGGACCAGACCGTCACCGACACCGGCTCCCGCGTGACCGGCGCCGAGTACATGGTCTGGCCGGACAACTACGGCAAGGAGAACGAGAACGCCGTCCAGAACGGCATGTTCACCTCGCTGCGCGCCTTCGCCCAGGGCGTGTGGGGCAGCCCCCGGCCCACCGCCGACTACACCGGCTTCACCGCGCTCGCCAATGCGCTGGGCCACGCGCCCGGTTGGGGTCCGCAGTGGGTCCAGCCGCTGCCGGAGGGCAGCTACCGGCTGAGCGACTCGGGTGGCGCGCTGTCCGCTCCGGCCTCCTCCACGGGCGCGGCTCCCGCACCCGGAACCGCGCTGATCACCGGCCACAGCGCGGGCACCTGGCACCTGGTGCCCACCTCCGACGGCTACTACCAGCTCGTCGACACCGACGGCGGGCTGTGCGCCGACATGAGCCGCGGCACGACGAACAACATGCACGTGGTGGAGCAGGCGGATGCCGGCGCGACCGCGGAGAGCTGCGTGGCGAGCTCCGAGAGCCAGAAGTGGCAGCTGGAACCCGTGCCCGGCGGCTACCGCGTGGTCAACGCCATCACCCAGCTCACGCTGCAGTCGCCGCGTGCCTGGGGCCCGGTCGTCCAGGAGCCGCGCGACATCGCGACCGGCGACGTGTGGCGGTTCACCGCGGTGAAGGGGCAGTCATGATCAGCCGCAGGGACGTACTGCGCGGCGGGACCGCCGCGACCGCGGCCGTCGCGGCGGCCGGCCTCACCGCCGGCCGGGCGGGCGCCGCGCCCGCACCGGGATCCGCGCCCGCACCGGAATCGGCACCCGCCGCCGCCTCGACCGTCACCTCGGGGGGCACGGGAGCGATCCGGCCCGCACCGATCATCGCCGTCGACCCGGCCGACACGCCGCAACGCATCGTCGCCAAGGCCGCCGCCGTCGTACCGCGGCCACCGCAAGTGAGCTGGCAGCAGCGGGAGGTGACGGGGTTCACCCACTTCGGGATGAACACCTTCACCGACCGCGAGTGGGGCTCGGGCTGCGAGGACGAGGTGACCTTCGCCCCGACCGCCGTCGACATCGACCAGTGGATGGACGCCTACCGGGCGGCCGGCATGAAGCAGGTCATGCTCACCGCCAAGCACCACGACGGGTTCGTGGTCTACCCCACCCGCTACACCAACCACAGCGTGATCGCGAGCCCGTGGTGGTACCGCGACGGCGGCCCGGACGCCACCGCCCGCGCCGCACGGGCCACCGCCACCGCTCAACGGGGCGACGACTACGCGGCGTTCTGGCGGATCCGCGGAGAGGGCAACGTCAATCCGGCGGGCGACATCCTGGGCACCTACCTGGCGGCCGCCCGCAAGGCCGGCCTGAAGGTCGGCGTCTACCTCTCCCCCGCCGACGGCGCGGAACTCCCGCACGCCTGGCACGAGACCTTCGTGGCCGGGATCGTCGCCAAGCACGACGCCGGCGGTCAGCTGGACACCGAGGAGCAGTCGACGTACGACGACCGCGACCGGGCCCCGTCGGGTATGGGGCGCTACGGCAGCGGCAGCGCGGTCACCGCGCGGACCGTCCCCACCCTGGTCGAGGGCGACGACCGGGCCGAAGCGCTCGCCGCCGGCCGGCTGCCCCGCTTCCAGGTCATGGCGGACGACTACAACGCCTACTACCTCAACCAGCTCTACGAGCTGTTCACGCAGTACGGCCCCATCGACGAGCTGTGGCTCGACGGCGCCAACCCCTGGACGTCCAGCGGGATCACCGAGACGTACGACTTCACCACCTGGTTCGCGCTGATCCGCGCGCTCTCCCCGGACACCGTCACCTTCGCCGGGCCGCAGGGCACGCGGTGGGTCGGCAACGAGGCGGGGCAGGCGCGGTTGACGGAGTGGAGCGTCACCCCGGCGACCGCCGACCCCGCCACGGCACACGGCGAGGGGCTGCTGCCGAACGGGGCGCAGGCGGAGGACATCGGCTCGGACGCGGCGATCACCGCGCCCGGGGTGAAGTTCCTCCAGTGGTTCCCGGCCGAGGCGGACGTGTCGATCCGGCCCGGCTGGTTCTGGCACGCGTCCGAACAGCCCAAGACCGCCGAGCAGTTGACGGAGCTGTACCGCACGTCCGTGGGGCGCAACGCCGTACTGCTGCTCAACGTGCCGCCCAGCACCGGCGGCCGGGTCGACGACGCGGATGTCGCCGCGCTGACGGGCTTCGGACGCGCCGTCGCCGCGACCTACGGCCGCAACCTGCTCGCCGGGGCCCGACCCGGCTCGCTGGCACGGACGTTGACCGACGGCCGGCTGGAGACCGCGTGGTCGCCGTCGGGCGGCGCGGCGACCGGCTCCTTCGAACTGCGCCTGCCGAAGGGCCTGTCCTTCGACCAGGTGCGGCTCGGCGAGGACATCCGGCGCGGGCAGCACGTCGAGGAGTTCACGGTGGACGTCTGGGACGGGACGGCCTGGACCACCATCGCCGAGGGCACCACCATCGGCTACTCCCGGATCCTCGCGGTGCCCGCGCAGAGCGCCGCCCGGTCCCTGCGGATCACCGTCGGCCGCGCCCGGGCCACCCCGCGCCTGGCGATGCTGGGGCTGTACCGCACGCCCGCGTAACCCGGTACGGGGCGGGCCGGCGCACCTCGCCCGGCCCGCCCCGTTTCCGGCAACCCGGACCCTGACGCCCACACGCCGGCGTCAGGGTCCGGGTTGCCCCATGCGGGGCCCGCGGCGGACCGTGCCGAAGGGCTTGACGTAGGAGAGCACGACGGTCGCGATCAGCACGCAGCAGGCCGCCCCGGCGTCGCGGACCAGGCCGGTCGGGTCGGCGACGGGCTGCCCGGCCAGGGCCGACGAGGCCGCATCGCCCAGGCCCGGGACCAGCACGAGCGCGCCCAGGACGGTGCCCGCGGCCGTGAACGCGAGGCTCAGCGCCACCCACCAGTGGCGCAGCAGGCCCCACGGGGTGAGCAGGCCGAGCGCGACGCCGGTGGCCAGTGCCAGCACGGCCAGCGGCAGGAGCAGCAGCTCGCTGATCAGGTGGGCGGCCGGGTAGACGGTGACCGGGTCGCTGCCCAGCCGGCCCGCCGCGGCCAGGACCAGCACGGCGGCGTCGCTGCCGAGCAGGCCGATCGAGACCGTCACGTGCACGGCCCGCAGCGCTCTGCGCCACCGGGGCGGCAGCCGGGTGCCACGGCGGCGGGGGCGGCTCGCCCCGAGCGGGGCGGGTTTCGGCGGCTGGGTGTCCACGGTCTCGCGTCCTCGGTGTCCGGTGTGCGTCCTTCCGGGTGTCGGGCGGACGTCGCCTACGATCCTGGACCCGATCGGCGCGGAGATCGTCGTCCCGGGGGCGGCACGCGGCCTACTCCGCGGGAAGTACCGGGCGACCGGTGAGGACACCCGCGAAAAGACACCCGGGCCCCGGCCGCGCCTCGTGCGGCCGGGGCCCGGGTAGGCGGGCGGCGGGGGTCACAGCAGCAGGTGGTAGTCGCGCGGGCTCCACGCCGCCAGCGCCTGCGTTTCGACCAGCGCGGCCTGGGCGTTGACGGCGAGGCCGCCGTCCGTGGGCAGCAGGCCGGTGGCGGGGTCGACCGTCGCCCACAGGGTGTCGGCGTACTCCCGCTGACGGCGGCGGTAGCTCTCGTCGGGGTGCACGGAGTGGAGGAGGAAGAGGTTCTTGAAGAACGTCACGGCGCCCGGGACGTCGGAGGAGAGGGTCGGGCTGGAGCCGTAGACCTCCAGCGCGGTCCCGGCGATGTCGATCGCCTGCGTGAGGTAGGCGCGTTCGCCGGTGGCCAGGTGCAACAGGGTCGCCGCGCCGAGCATGTTGCCCTGGTTGTACGCCAACTGGGCCGTGTTCACGGTGCCGTCGAGGTCGACGTGGTCCCAGTACAGGCCGTTGGGGGCCCGCAGGTAGCGGTCGACCCAGGCGAACTGCCGGAGCGACCGGTCGAGGTGGGTCCGCTTGCCGGTGAGCAGGTACAGGCGGCTGGCGATCTCCGAACCGAGGCCGTTGGAAACGGTGTTGCGGTCGTGGCTGTACGTGGCCTGGGTCCAGAACGTGCCCCCGGGGTCGGGGTGGCTCGGGTCGTCGTCCCAACCGTAGGCGACCAGCGTGTTGATGAGCTCGGCACGCCTCAGGGCCGCCCTGTCCCCGGTCGTCCGGTACTGCTGCAGGGCGGCGAGCGCGAGCCACTCGTTGTCGTCGTAGAAGAGGTCGCCGCTGCCGCCCAACGGGGGCAGCACGTAGGAGGCGTAGCCGGGCGGGCTGGCCGGGGCGGGTGGGCTCAGCGGGTTGGCCGAGGCCGGTGCCGGATTGTAGTAGGCGGCCAGCGCCTCGTCCCGGTCCCGCAGGGCCGAGGCGTAACCGCGGTCGAGCCGCAGCAGGTCGAGCGTGGCCGTGATGACCCCGGCGTACGGATACACGTACGCGTAGGGGTTGTCGCCGGGCTGGGCGGGGAAGTTGGGCGCGTAGAGCTTCGTCTTCGCGTCGTAGAAGGTGCGTTGCAGGGCGTCGTACGCGGTGACCGCGCGCTGCGCGTACGCCCCGGGGGCGGCCGGTGACCCGGGCGTCCGCGCGAGCGCGGGTGTCGCGGACAGTCCCAGTGCGAGCGAACCGCCCGCGACCAGGGCGGCCCTGCCGAATGTCCTGCGGCTCGGGCGTGATCCGGATCGATCGTCGATGGACAACGTCGTCAACTCCTCGTCCTCGCAGGGTCGATGGGTTCGAATTGCGCCGCGCACCGCGGGCCGCCGCCCGTCTCGCCGGGGAGGCGGCGGCCCGCGGTGGTGGCGTCGGGGCCGGCGGGTGTCAGTCCGCGCAGGTGAGGACGGCCTGTCCCCAGTCCGCGTGGTCGAAGGCGTTGCCGTCGCCTCCGTCGCCGACGGACAGCGTCAGCGTGTGGACGCCGGTGACGTCCGCGCCGAGGTCGACCGCGGCCTGGCCGCCGACCACCACGCCGGTGGCGGCGAGTTGCTTCCCGTCGCCCTGCACGATGAACGTCACGCTGCCCTTGCCGGCCACCTCGTCGTCGACACCGACCTTCGCGTCGAAGCGGGTGCAGCGGCCCTGGATGTCGACCTGCACCTGGGAGGTGGCGTTGGCGCCCAGCCCCTTGGAGTAGACGGTGCCGTCGACGGTGAGCGGGTTGCCGTCCTGGGCACCGGTCTCACCGTTGGACCGGTCGCGCTCCACCGGCCCCCAGCCGTTGGTCTGGCTGAGGAAGGGCAGATCGCTGGCGTAGACCGTGCCGTGCAGCGGGATGTCGACGTGGACGACCTGCTCCACGTGGACCGGCGGGGCGTTCTTCCCGGCGGGGTTGGCGTACTCGACCCAGACGGGCACGTCCACGGCGCCGCCCGGCTGGTCCTTGCCGACCGTCACCGTCCAGTCCCCGCCGAGCACGTGGCCCGCGCTCAGGGATCCCGCCGTGACGTCCCGGCCGGTCGCGGTCCAGCCCGCGGGCAGCCGGTCGCGGTCCAGCGTCATCCGCACACCATGCAGCGCGGCGCCCTGCGGCAGCGTGAACTGCGCGTCGACCGTGATCTGCGCGCCCGGTGCCGCCGTCGTGGTGGACGGGTCCAGGACCAGGCTGGTGGACGGCGCGGTGACGACCGGCTCGTCGCAGTCGGTGCGGCCCTTGACGGCCGGGCAGACGATCGCGGCGAAGCCGCCGTTGGCGGCCGCGGGCACGCTGAGGGCGTCCGCGGAGGTCACGGTGCGCACGGAGCGCTGCAGGCTGCCGCCGTTGTCCTCGACGGTCTGCAGCAGCCACGTCCCCTTGCCGAGGAAGCCGAGCGGGGCCTTCATGGTGTCGCTCGCGCCGGCCAGGATTCCGCCGACGAACCAGCGGTCCCCGCTGCGGCGTGCCATGACGACCTGCCGGTCGCCGGCGGCCTGCTGCTCCGGGCTGCCGGAGACCAGGTGCGTCTCGTCCCAGACGGTGGGCAGTTGCTCGAGGTACTCCTCGGCGAGCGGCTGCGCGGCGAAGCCCTCGGGGTTGTCGCCGAGGCTGGTCCAGCCGGACTCGAAGACCACCGGCAGCGCGAGTTCGCGGGCCAGGGTGTCCTGCCGGCCGGGCCGGGAGAACCAGGTGGGGGTGTAGTCCATCGACCCGACGACGTTGCGGGTGAAGGCGAGGAAGATGTCGCGGGTCGGGTTCTGCCCGTTCTCCTCACCGCGGACCGCCTCGACGCTCATCACCTGCGGCCAGGTGCGCTGGAGGCCGCGCGGGATGGTCGCACCGTGGAAGTCGATCATCAGCTTCAGCTTCGCGGTGTCCTGGAGGATCGCGTCGTACCACTGGAAGGTGGACTGGGAGTCGGAGTACATGTAGTCGACCTTCACGCCCGCCACGCCCCACGCCTTGACCTTGGGCAGCCAGGCGTCGCGCTGGGCCTGGGTCTTCAGGTCGTTCCAGTCGAACCACAGCAGCACGTTGACGCCGCGGGCCCGTGCGTAGCGGACGAGTTCGGGGACCCAGCTCTCCTGCCAGCCGGCGTCCACGAGCGTGTACTCCAGGCCGTGGGCGGCCGCGTAGTCCACGAAGTCCTTCTGCCGGTCGAAGTTGCCGGGGCTGTTGCCGTCGCTCAGCCAGGACCAGTCGTCGACGCCGGGCCGGATCCAGGAGGTGTCCTTCACCTTCGACGGCGGCGCGAGGTCGTTCACCAGCGTGGAGCCGACGAGCGTGTCCAGGCTCCCCACGATCGCGGTGCGCCACGGCGTGCTCAGCGGTCCGGTCGAGGTCACGGGCGCGTCGTCCGCCAGCGCGACGGAGTACGACGTGCTGCCGTCCTTGTGGTCGAGGTGGCTGCCGGAGTAGCGGCCGTCGACGTCGGCCTCCGTCAGCAGGACGTAGCTGCCGCCGACGTCGAAGAGCGTGGGGTAGCCGAAGGAGCAGGTGTCGCCGGTGCAGGTCTTCGGCTGCGCCTCGTTGGCGGTGCCCGCGGTGGTCTCGGTGCGCTCGGTCTCGTAGCTCGGCTGGTACGGCTGCACCCACGCCTTCGCGTCCGTGGGCACCTCGAAGGTGGAGGCCTCGGACTCCACGGTCACCTGGCCGGAGCCGCCGAGCTGGTACCGGTAGGCGACTCCGTCGTGGGAGACCCGGACGACGACGCCGAGGCTCGCGCCGTCAGCGCCCCGGAAGGTGAAGGTGGCCTCCTGCATCGTGACGGACTGGCGGAGTTGCTTGCCCGTGGTCATCGTGTAGGACTCGTGGACGGTACGTTCCCGCTTGCTGACGAAGCTCAGGCCGGTGGTCAGGTCGTGCGCGTCGGTGCGGATGCCGAGGCGTCCCGGCAGCAGGACCGGCAGCCCGTCGCGGTCGACCGCGAGGCGCAGGTCGCCGGCGCTGTCGACGCTCAGTTCGGCGCTCAGATCGGTGTGGGCCGGGCCGGTCACCGTCCATGTGCCGTCGGCGTGCGGGTCTCCGGCGGAGGGTGCCGCAGCGATGGAGGACGCGGTGGAGGGGGCTGCCGCCGCCACGACCAGCGCGCCGGCCGCGAGCGCGGCGGCGGCCGTCGCGGCCACCGCCCGCCTCAGTCCTTGACGCCTTTGACAACGTTGTCTCATTCGTTCCTCTGCCCTTTCAGCCACACTTCGGCGGGCGGCCGGGTTTCATGGGCGCCGCCGCCTCGGATGACAGGTACGAACAACATCGAACGTTTCTCAACGAAACCCTGCACATGAGACCCCCGTCGGCTGGCGAGGTCAAGGGTCCGGACCGGATCGGCGGTCGACCGCATCCAAGGAGGGGCGGGCAAAAGCGACATGGGGTGATCTGGCGGCGGTGCGGGGTTGGCTGACACCGCGTCAGGGATGGGGCGGGCGGGGCCGGCCGTGAGGGAATCCGCCGCCTTCCGAGGGAGCCGCCGGACTTGCCTCCGGTGACGCCTTGTCAGGGCGGGAGGACGTGGGAGGTTGTGGCGCGGGTTCGGCTCGGAAGGACCCCGCCTCCACCCGCAGGTCGACCGATTCATTCTGCTTTGTTCGCTCGATGCCGGCCTCGGTATCTGGTTGCGGAGCGCTCACTCCATAACTGTTATGTTCTGCCTGGTGGTCGCTGGAGTGACGTCGACACTGGCAGCGGAGGGTGGCCCGGGAATGGGGACGGACGGCAACACGTTCGGCCGGTTGCTGCGCGAGGTACGGCAGCGCTCGCTGCTGACGCTGGAGAGCCTCGCGGAGACGTCGGGGGTGAGCGTCCGGGCGATCAGCGACGAGGAACGCGGCCGGTGCCTGCCGCGACGCGCGACGCTCGGTGAGCTGATGGACGCGCTGGACCTCGACGAGGTTCAGCGGCGGCGGCTGGTGCAGGCTTCCACGCGGCACGCGGTCCGGGTACCCCAGCAGTTGCCACCCGACCTCGCGGCCTTCCACTGCCGGGAGGAGACGCCGCGGATCGTCCGCGGGCACAGCGAGCAGGCCGCGGCGAAGGGCGGCCACGTCGTCATCTCCGCCATCGGCGGCATGGCGGGCGTGGGCAAGGCGGCCCTCGCCGCGCACTGGGCAACATGGTGCTGGAGTGGGTGCGCTACGACGAGGTCATGGGGCGCTGGACCGAGGAGATCACCGCGGCCCGCATCGCGCTCCGCGACGCCTGCGCGCTCGACCACCCCGTCGCCGTCGTCATGAGCGGCTACAACCCGGCCCGCGCGCTGATCGAGACGGGACGTGCCGACGAAGCCCGCGAGCCGCTCGACCTGAGGGTCGGTCACCTGGACCGGCAGCCGCACGAGGCGCGCGCCCGCACCGATCGCCTTGCCGGCCGGCTGTGCAGCCGCACGGACCGCAATCCCGAGGCCCTGCAGCATGCCCGGAACGCGGTGGCGCCCGCCCGCGAGCCGGGCCGGCGCGGCAAGTGGGGACGCGCGCTGACGGACGCCGGCTGGGAACTGGCCGCGCTCGGCGCGTACGAGGAGGCCGTCCCCGGTCCGCGGGGAGGCCGCGCGCCGGGAACCGCTGGAAACCAGCTCGGCCGCCGCACCCGCACCGCACGTCCGAACCACCCACCAGGAGCAGGAACATGAGTTTCGACGACCACCGCGTGGTCATCACCGCCGCGGGCCGCGACTTCGGCCGGACCCTTGCCATCCGCCTCGCGGACCTCGGCGCCGAGGTCTTCCTCTCCGCGCGCACGCTCGCTGCCGCCGAGCGCACGCGGGACGAGATTCGCGAGCGGGGACACCCGCGGGTCCACGCCTTCGCCTGCGACCTGACGGACCCGGCCTCGATCCGCGACTTCGCCGCCGAGGTCGGCCGGCGCACCGACCGCATCGACGTGCTGGTCAACAACGGCTCCCGCTACCTCGAAGGCCCCGACCTGCTGTCCGCCGCCGACGCCGACATCGTCGACACCCTCGCCTCCGGTGCCACCGGGACCGTCCTGACCGTGAAGAGCTTCCTTCCCCTCCTGCTCGCCTCGGACAAGCCGGATGTGGTGACCATGATCTCCGCCTGCGGGACGGCCGGTCATCACCGCTCGGACGCGCACGACGCCTTCTACGCCGCCAAGAGCGCGCAGGCGGGGTTCGCCGAGATCCTGTCCAGGCGGCTGCGGCCGCAGGGGGTGCGGGTGATCTCCCTCTACCCGCCCGACTTCGACAACCCGGACCCGCTCTCCGCGGAGTGGGATACCACACCGCGCGGAGCCCAGGACGCCCTGACCTCCCAGTCGCTCGTGGACTGCATCCTCTTCGCCGTCGCCCAGCCCCGCGACTGCTTCATCAAGGCGTTCCACTTCGAACAGGTCTGATTCGAACGGGCCCGACCGCCCCGGGTTACGTCAGCGGGCACCGATGAGTTCGGCGCCGTCGAACGGTCCACCGGCGACACGTCCGTTCTCGACAGGAGTGCCATGTCCACCATCCAGCCAGTGATCATCACGGCCGACCACGACGTGCTGCTCGGCTTCTACACGGAGCTGTTCGGCGCCGAGGAGATCTTCCGGGAGCCGGCGGAGGGCCCGGCCTTCTACGTCGGCCTGCGCATCGGCGACACCGACCTCGGGCTGGTGGCGAGGGACGACGTCGACGCCGGGGCGGCGCCGCGGATCCTGCTCAGCATCGGTGTGGACGACGTCGAGGAGACGCTGGGCCGGGTGACGGCGCTGGGCGGCTCGCTCCACGGCGGCCCCAACGACATGCCGTGGGGACAGCGCGTCGCCCACATCAAGGACCCCGACGGCAACCCGGTGAACCTCACCCAGCCTGTCCCGCCCCGGTGAAGGGCACGCAGCGCGGTGGAGGAGGGCCGGTCCGTGCCGGAACGGGTCTCCATTGGCGGCCGAGGCCACGCGGGAGGACCATGGATTGCAGGGCGAAACAGGTGTGCACTCCCACGGGCCCGGTGCCGGCTTCGGTGAGCGTGACCTCATGGCGCGGGGGCCCGACCCCAGCGGAGCGCACACACCTGTGGGGGGCGATTCGCGCCGGCCGCCTGGCGCCCCGGAGGCGGGCCGCACCCACCCGAACATGTGAAGGCGAGCCATGTCGCACCATCTCGACTCAGCGGCAGCCAGGGCGGACGCCCGGTTGAACATCTCCGATGTCTATCTCTTCCGGGGCGATCGCGGAACGGTGTTCGTGATGAACGTCTGTTCCGACGCGGCCGGACCGGACGCGCCCAAGGGTTTCCGTCACGAGGCGCACTACGACTTCAACATCGACAGCACCGGGGACGCCGTCCAGGACCTCGCGTACCGCTTCAGCTTCGAGGCCGCGGAGGCGGACGGCGGCCAGCGGTTGGAGTTGCGGCGCCTGGAGGGCCAGCAGGCCGCCGACGACCATGCCGACGGGACCGTACTGCTGTCCGGTCCGGTCGAGCAGGAACTCCGGGCCGACGACGGCCTCAGGGTGTGGACCGGCCGGGCGGGCGACCCGTTCTGGATGAACCCCGAGGTGGTGGAGGCGGTGGGCCAGGCGTTCCAGCACGGCACCGACGTCGAGGTTCCGCCCCAGGACATCACGCAGGTGTCCAGCCTCTTCTCCGGGCAGAAGATACACTCCATCGTTCTGGAGGTGCCGGACGCGGGGCTGCGGCCCCTGACGGAGCGGCCGGACATCGGCGTGTGGGCGACCACGACGCTCGCCACCGACGCCGGCGGCTGGCACCGCATCAACCGGTGCGGGCTCCCCATGGTCTCCCCGATCTTCGCGCAGTTCGACGACGAGCTGGCCGAGAAGCTCAACCAGACCCCGCCCGCGCAGGACGAGGAGGCCTTCGGGGACGTGATCACCGAGCGGGTGGCCGCCGTCGTCGCCGCCCGCGGCACGGCCTCCGATCCGCAGAGCTACGGCAGGGACGTCGCCCGGCGGCTGCTCCCCGACATGCTGCCCTACGAGATCGGCACCCCCGCCGTGTTCGGCTTCGACAGGTTCAACGGCCGGGCGCTGAACGACAATGCCGGCGAGGTGATGTTCTCCCTCGCCACCGACAGCGCCCTGAGCATCGGCCTCTCCCAGGACGCGGTCGACTCCCCCGCGACCTCGTACTTCCCCTACGTGGCTCCCGCGATCTGACGGTTGTGCCGCGGGATCGGTCGGGGCCGGCTCCTTGCATCTCCCTTTGCCCGCCGGTTCGTTCGTGGGTGCGCTCGCTGGTCTAGCCTGGGGGCGGCGAGTTGCTCGGCGAGTCCGTCGTTCGGGTCGGACGGTGTCGAGGACGAAGCAGCGGGGAGGGGCCCAGCGGTGCCGTATCTGCCGACGACCGCGGCGCGCGAGTTCAAGGACCCGAGCCTGTTCGGCACCGCGGGTTCGGCGAGCACCCTTGCGTTCGGCGCGGACAGCCGGCTGCTGGCGCTGGGCGGTACGCGGCGGACGATCGACCTGTGGGACGCCTACGAGGCCCGGCAGGTGGGCGAACTGTCCGGGCACAAGCGCTCCCTGCTCCAGGGCACCGTCTTCTCGCTCGCGTTCAGCCGCGACGGGCGACTGCTCGCCAGCGGGGGCCAGGACCGGACGGTCCGGCTGTGGCGCGTGACCGACGGCGCGTGCGTCACCGTGTTCGACGGTTTCACCGGCTACCTGCAACGGCTCGCGTTCAGCCCGGCCGGGACGGTCCTCGCCGCCTCGGACAAGGACTCCGTACGGCTCTTCGATCTCGCCTCGGGCTCGGTCCTGCCGCTGGGGTTGCCCGAGGGCGGGGTCAACGGGCTCGCGTTCGCCCCGGACGGCTCGCTGCTGGCCGTGGCCCTCGGCGGCCGGGAGAGGCGCGGCACGCACCCGATCGTGCTGGTGGATCCGGTCGGCGGAACGGTCGTACAGACCCTCGGCGAGGGTGATTTCCTGGCCCGCGCCCTCGCCTTCAGCCCCGACGGCCGGCTGCTCGCGGTCGCGCCGCGGGAGGGCGGCCGGGTACAGCTGTGGGACACCGCCTCATGGCAGGTCGCCCGCACACTGAAGGTCGGCTCCCCCACCGTGTACGACCTCGCGTTCAGCTCGCAGGGCGCACTCGGCGCTGCCGTCGGCAACCGGGTCCGCCTGTGGGACCCGGCGGCCTCCGAGGCGAAGCCGGCCGCGGCGAGGGTGCCGTACCGGCGCTCGGCCCTGGTGGAGACGTTCGCGTTCAGCCCGGACGGGCAGTCGCTGGCGACGTGCAGGAGAGGACTGAGCGTCCGGATCTACCGCTGATCATCCGGTTCACCGTCCGCAGCACGTGGGCCTCGCGAGCAGCGCCGTACCGGCGGACCCTCCGGTGAGAACACCCGGAAACGCCGGGAAAACCGAGAACGGAGCCTGGCCGGTTGAGTACCCGCGACGACGCGTCGAAGCCCTTGCGGCCCGTGGGGGCGAGCCTGCCGAGCGGTGTCCTGGCGGACGTCGTGGACGCGGAGCCGCTCGGCGGCGGAGCGGCCAACGACGTCTGGCGCCTGACGCTCGCCGGCGGCACCCGGCTGGTCCTCAAGGCCTCGACGGGTGTGGCTCCCGACCTGTACATCCGCGAGGCGGAGGGATTGCGGGCCCTGCGTGCCCAAGGGGGCCTGCTGACACCGCGCGTGGTCGAGGTGAGCCCGGCGCACCTCCTGATCGAGGCGCTGGAGCCGGCCCCGACGGACGATCCTGGCTTCTGGGAATCGGCCGGCCGCGCGGTCGCCGGACTGCACTCCGTCCGAGGAGACCGGTTCGGCTGGCCCACCGACGGCTGGCTCGGTCTGCTGCCGCAGGAGAACGCGTGGGCGGACGACGGCCACGCGTTCTTCGCGGTTCGGCGGATCCTGCGCTACGTGCGCGAGCCGAGGGTTCGCAGCGCCCTGGGACCCGGTGACCTGGTGGGTCTGGAGAGCATCTGCGACCGCCTTCCGACGCTGATCCCGGCCGCCCCCGCCGTGCTGAACCACGGGGACCTGTACCGCGGGAACATCGTCTCCACCGCGGGCGGTGAGCCCGCGTTCATCGACCCGGCGGTCTGCTGGATGTGGGCCGAGGCGGACCTCAGCATGACGTACTGCGTCGACCGTCCCCCGGAGCGCTTCTTCGCCGCGTACCAGGAGATCCGTCCGCTGGAGGACGGCTGGCAGGATCGTATGCCACTGCTGCACCTGCGCGAACTGCTCAGCGTCGTCGCCCACTTCGATGGGGTGCCCGACTGCGTGGCCCGGATCCGGGAGACCGTCCGCCGATTCTCCTGACCTCCGCCCGCCGCCAACGGCCCCCTGACGGACTCAGGATGTGACGGACGTGTGCGGCAGCGCTTCGGCTTCCGGCCGGCGCGGAAAGGCGAGGAGTGCGCGGTCGACGACGCGGTGGAGGTCGTCCCGGGCGACGCCGGCCGCGGCCTGGACCGCGAGTCCGGCCGACACGGTGCTCACGTACTTCGCCAGGGCGGCGGGATTCTCGGAGGCCGGCAGGTCACCGTCCGTGATCGCCTGTGCGAAGCGTGCCGCGAACCGTGCTTCGCCGTCGGCGCGCCGCTCGGCGAGGTACCGCACGACGCGATCGTCGTCGGGTGAGGCCGACAGTCCCCCTTGGATCGACAGGCAGCCCGCGGGCTTGCCCGGCGTCGTCACGGCGTCGACGTTGTCCCGGAGGTAGCGGCCGGCGGTCTCGTACGCCGTCGGTGCGGCCAGCGCGGTGGTCACGTAAGCCATGTCGATGCGGGCGTACCGCTCGACGGCGAGCTTGAACGTCTCCTCCTTGGTGCCGAACGCACCGTAGAGGCTCGGCCGGCTGATGCCCATGGCCCTGGTCAGGTCGCTCAGGCTGGTGCCGGAGTAGCCCTGCCGCCAGAACACGTCGATCGCCCTGTCGAGCGCGTCCTCCATGTCGAACTCACGGGGCCTGCCCCTCTGCGCCACGGCCGGACCTCCCTTCCGAGCCCATTTAACTACCAACGGGAACAGAAGGCCGACCCCGCTCCACCACGACACCGGTCATCGGAGCGCCTGGTTGCCCCCGCGGAGCCGGCCGGCCGACCCGGTCACCCTCCCCACGGAACCGGATCAGCAGGCGGGGCAACCGACGGGTCAGCTCACGGTCAGTACGATCTTGTCGCGCACCCCGCCGGACGCGAGCAGACCATGTGCTTCGGCGGCCTGCCGTACGGGAAGTGAGCGATGCCGTTTCAGCCGGAGGGTCCCGGCCGCGAGCATCGGCATGGTGACGGCGAGCGCGTCGGGCGCGCGGCCCGGTCCGGGCTGTGACATCAGGGCTCCCGCGGCCGCCGCTCCAGCCGGATCGGCGAGCGTGACGACCCGCGCCGGATCGCCGGTCGCCCGCACGGCCTCGGCCAGTCCCCCGCGGCCGGCCGCATCGATGACGGCGTCGACCCGGTCGGAAAACGCCGCCACGCGGTCGAACACGCCGTCCCCGTACGGCACGAACGCGGCACCGAGTTCCTCGACGAGCTCCTTGTCACGCGCGGCGGCCGATGCGATGACCCGCAGGCCCCAGGCGCGGGCGAGTTGCACGACGATCATGCCGACCGACCCCGCGGCCCCGAGAACGACCAGCGTCTGCCCCGCGGCCGCGCCCACCTCGCGCAGGGTTCCGACCGCGGCCTCGGCCGAGGCCGGCAGCGCCGCCGCCTCGGTCCAGCCGACCTGTGGCGGTTTCGGGAACCACACGGGCGTCGCGACCAGCTCGCCGTACCCGCCTTGGCGCGGGAGGTAGGCCGCGACCTCGTCACCCACGGCAACGCCCTCCACACCCGCACCGACCTGCTCGACGACACCGGCCGCCTCGAATCCCAGCACCGAGCCCGGGCCCTGCGGGAACACCTTGGCGAGCCGCCCCGCGCGGATGTTGAGGTCCGTGGGCCCCACACCCGCGGCCCTCACCCGGATGAGCACGTCGCCCGGAGCCGCGACCGGAGCCGGAACCTCCTTCCATGCGAGCACCTCGGGTTCGCCGAAGCCGGTGATCACCATCGCGTAGGACATCTTCTTCGCTCCTTCTCCCCGTCGTCGGGTGCTTCTCTTTCCGCCCTGCCGCTGCCCGTTCAGATCTGGCTCGCGCCGCCGTCGACGTAGAGCTCGGCTCCTGTCACGAAGGAGCTTCGCGGGCTTGCGAGGTACAGCACCGCCTCCGCGATCTCCTCCGGGGTGCCGAGCCGCTGCATGGGCACCCCGGCCGCGAGGTTGCCCAGCAGTGCCTCGGCCTGCGAGGGCTCGGCCGCCAGACCGCTCAGCCCGGGCGTCGCGATGGGGCCCGGGGCGATGGAGTTGACGCGCACGCCGCGGCCGACGAGTTCGGCGGCCCAACTGCGCGCGAAGCTGCGGATCGCGGCCTTGGACGCGGCGTAGACGCTGAAGGACGGGCTGCCCTTGACGTCGATGTTCGAGCCGGTGAGCACGATGGAGGCGCCGGGGTTCAGCAGCGGCAGCGCCTTCTGCACCGTGAACACGGTGCCTCCGACGTTCGCCTCGAAGGTGTCGGTGAAGTGCTTCCACGTGACGTCTTCGAGGGCGGCGAACTCGCCGCCACCCGCGTTGGCGAAGACGATGTCGAGGCCGGCGCCGCGCTTCGCGATGACGCCGAAGACCGCGTCCAGGTCGTCGAGGGACGAGATGTCGCCGCGTACCGGGGTGACGGCGTCCCCCAGTTCGGCCTTGACCGCGTCGAGCTTCCCCTGGTTCCGCCCCGTCACCACCACGTGCGCGCCCTCCGCGACGAACCGGCGCACGACCGCCAGCCCTATACCCGAGGTTCCGCCGGTGACGAGCGCGGTCCTGCTGTCGAGTTCTGCCATGACCCTGTCCTCCCAAATTTCGTACCGCTCGGTACAAAATAGGAGCGTAGACCTCCCGTCGTCCCTGGTCAAATTTTTGTACCGATCGGTACTTTGAAAGTACGAGGATCGCACGAGCGGGTTCACGCGTCACGGCAGCGAGCGCGTCAGCCAGACCACCTCACCGTTCTCGACGGCGCGTTCCAGGCGCCGACGGTCGACCAGAGCCGTTTCCGGCCGGTGGCGATCGCGGCGTCGAGCACCGCGGCTGGTCACGCCCCCACTCTGCCCCCGGCCCATCCCGCGCCCCGGCGGCGGCGCATCCGCATCGGGCAGAGGACGGGGCTTGATCAACAAGGGTGAAATTCGCGCGGCTCGGGCATGTGACGAGGGAATATGCGAGGCCGGCACGTGTACATCTGTCGACGAGCCCCGGTGAACCCAGGGGCTCCCCCTCTCGACGACATGAAGGAGATCTCAGTTGAGCAAGCGCGCGGTGAAGTGCGGTCTCGTCGCAGCGGCGACTGCGGTGATGCTGGTCGGTTCGGGCGGCTTCGCGTCGGCCGCCGGCACGGGGACCATGGACATCGTGCAGGGCCAGTTGGTCACGCTCCCCGCGTCGCCCGGCGGCGGGTACGCGGGGACGGCGGCCGCCTCGGCCACCTGCCCCGCCGGGGAGGTCCTCACGGGCGGCGGCGCCGAGGTCAAGGCCGGGAACTCGTACGTCCAGCGGTACAACCTCGCGGCGAGCCGGCCGATCGGCGGGGAGACGTGGTGGGCCTACGGCACCAACTCCGACACCACCAACCCGGGCACCCTCCAGGCCTTCGCCGTCTGCGCGAAGACGACCAGCCTGGACGTGGTCCACACTCCCTGACGTAGCGCACGCAGGAGGGGCGGCACCCTCGGAGGGTGCCGCCCCTCCTGCGTCGGGGCGGGTCGCGCGAAGTGGTGAGGAGCCGTGCACGTTCTGGCGACTCCGGCTCGCCGCCCGGCACTACGGTCGTTCGCTGCACGCCTGTCCCGCGCGACCCCGACATCGGGAGGCATCCATGAGACTCAGCAGGCGCTTGACGGCCGCGGCCGCCACCGGCGTGGCCCTGGCGGGAACGTTGATCCTCGCATCCGGCCCGGCGCAGGCCCAGACGGCGGCGCCCGCGTTCTCCTGCCCCTACGGCGCGCTGTGCATCTACGGCAGCGACGGCGGCTGGCACACCCCCTACTTCTTCTGCCAGACCTACAACACCGCGGCGGACGGGTGGTACGTGACCAGGTACAACAACAACGAGACCACGAACACGGTGGCCGAGATCCGGAACGACTCGGGTGCCGAAATCGATTCCACGGCCCCCAGCGGCGAGCACGCCATCGACCCCGCCCTCAACATGGACCACTTCAAGCCCTGCTGAACGGTCCTGCCATCCAGCGCCGATCCGGACCGCGCCTCCCGACCCGTCACGCCCCTTGACCGAGCAGGAGGGCCAGCGCCCCGTCGAGCAGCAAGGGGACGAGGAGGAAGGGCAGCATCAGGTGCGGACTCCAGGCGCGGACGGGCGGGTGGTGGACGGTAGCCGCTTCGGTCATGCAGCGGAGCAGCAGCCTGCGCGCGTGGTGGCCGCCACGGTGTCGGTGGCGGATGTTCCCCCTGAAGATCGGGGGCCTGATCCGTTGCCCGTCCACGGTCTCGATGACGAGGTCACCGCGGTCGACCACCACACGCGAGACGTCCTCCACTCGGACGCGCCGCACCATGAGCGGGTAGTGGACGCTGATCACCCCGGCCTCCAGGCGGATCACGAGCATGCTGCCGACCTGCAGGAAGAGCCAGGCGCACCCGGTGAAGAACGTTGCGGCGACCGCGCGCGACGGCAGGCTCGGGTCGACTCCGGGATCGACCTGCGCCAGCACCCCTGCGGCCGCGAACACGCCGTAGGCGACGCGGGTGAACACCTGCGTGCCGCGCCCGCCGATGGCCGTCGCGGTGGCGCTCCCTAGTGGCCGGGGTTCCACAGGGGGTGGCCCGGTTGCGGGGCAATCAGGGCGGTGAGGAAGGGGTCGTGGGCGGTGCGGGCGCGGCTCAGGAAGGGGACGGCGACCATCGCGTAGCGGTGCCGGTCCGCCTTGTCCCACACCACGACCGGCCACGCCCGCCGGGTGTCGGGGTCGGGGTCGGACGGGCGGCGGGAGGAGGGGCCTGGAGGCATGGGCGCGGCGGGCATGCCGGGCGGCGGGAACGGTACTCCCGGCGGGACGCCATCGGCGGCCGGCCGGTGCGGCGGCGGTCCGGGTATGCGGCCCTTGCCCTGCTCTCCGGATTCCGATGGTCCCCGCCGATCCGCCACAGCGACTCCCCCACGTGCTTCCGCCGACCCCGGATTCCGAGGAATCCACCGTACCGACGGTTACCACCCGAAGGCCGAACTCCCGTGCATCGCTGCCGACTTGACACACAGCGGCCCCGAGAACTCCACCGGCCGCACACCGGCGCAGCGGGTTCACCGGCGCGCTCCGATCACCGGGCGAGGGCCAGCCACGCGGTCACCGCCGCGGTGACGACGAGCCCGATGTTGAGCCCGATCCTGCGGTCCCCACCGGTCAGGTGGACGGGGATCGCGCCGGCCTGCAGGAGGACGAAGCCGATGGCGGCGGCCGCCGCCAGCCGGGGGGCGATGCCGGTCAGCGGGGGAAGGATCAGGCCGGCCGCGCCGAGTATCTCGACCGTGCCCAGCGCCCTGACGGCGGGCAGCGGTACGCGGTCGACCCAGGCCATCATCGGCCGGAGCCGGTCGCGGCTGCGGGCCACCTTCAAGGCGCCCGAGTAGACGTAGAAGAGGGCGAGCAGCCCCGCGACGATCCAGAAGGCGATGTTCATGGTTCCCGTTCGTGATTCCCGTTGCGGGTCACCGGTTGCCGGGAACCCGTCGATGGCACGAGTGCACCGCCGCGACACCGCCCGTGTCCAAGACCCCTTCCGCGGTGCCGATACCGGCTGGGTATCGTGGCAGCGTGGAGCTGGAGCTACGGACCTTGCGGTACTTCGTGGCGGTCGCCGAGGAGCTTCATTTCGGCCGGGCCGCCACCCGCTTGCACATGAGCCAGCCGCCGCTGAGCCGGGCGATCAAGCACTTGGAGGCCGACGTCGGGGCCCTGCTGTTCGCCCGCTCACCCGGCGGCGTCACGCTCACCGCGGTGGGCGCGGTGCTGCTCGACGAGGCGCGGGCGCTGCTCGACCACGCCGAGCGGGCCCGGGTGCGCGTGGGTGCGGCGGCCGGCGTCGCGACCCTCACCGTCGGCATCCTGGGCGACGGCACCGACCCGGGGGTGTCCCGGCTGGCCGCCGCCTACCGCCGGCGCCACCCCGGCATCGACATCCGCGTCCGCAACACCGACCTGACCGACCCGACGTGCGGGCTGCGTGCCGGCGCGGTCGACGTGGCGCTGACCCGGGCGCCGTTCGACGAGACCGCCCTGCGGGTGCGTGCGCTGCGGACGGACCCGGTCGGCGTCGTCCTGCGGGCCGACGACCCGCTGGCCCGCCGCGACCGGCTGCGGCTGGCCGAGCTGAACGACCGCCCCTGGTTCCGGTTCCCGCGCGGCACCGATGCCCGCTGGCAGTCGTACTGGAACGGCGGCCGGCCGCGCGAGGGCCCGGTCGTGCGCACCGTCCACGAGTGCCTGCAGGCGGTGCTGTGGAACGGCACGGTCGGCCTGGCCCCGCTCGGCCACGACCTGCCCGCGGAACTGGCCGGGGTACCCCTGGTCGACATGGCACCGAGCCGCATGGTGGCGGTGTGGAACGAAGGCGACGCCAACCCGTTGATCCGTTCCTTCCTCGACGTCGCGACCGCCGCGTTCCGCCACTGAACACCGGGAGCCGCCGGACCGTGCGGGGCCCCGGACCGCGCGGTACGGCCTGCCGTGGCTCGGATCCGTGCCGGCCGGGCTCGGACCTGGCGCCGGAATCGTGCTCGCCCCGGCGGCGCTCCGTCCGGAAGGACGTTTGCTCCGCTATTGGATCCCGAAAAAGGATGTATGGAAATATCTGGTCGCAGGGGCTGTCGGCGGCAGAGGTGGGAATGGACGGGAGCACTTTCGGGGAGTTGCTTCGGGCGGCACGGCAGCGTGCCCTGCACACCCTGGAGAGCCTTGCCGAGGCGTCCGGGGTGAGCGTGCGCGCCATCAGCGACATGGAGCGGGGCAGGAGCCTGCCGCGGCAGGCGACCCTCGGGGAGCTGATGGACGCGCTCGAACTGGGCGAGGACCAGCGGCGGCTCCTCCTCCAGGCCGCGGCCCGGCGGAGCCACCAGGTCCCGCAGCAGCTCCCGCCCGACCTGGCCGCCTTCCGCGGCCGCGAGGAGGTGCTGAAGGCCGTCCTCGCCTCCACCGACCAGGTCGCCGCCGACGGCGGCCACGTGGTCGTCTCCGCCATCGGCGGCATGGCCGGGGTCGGCAAGACCGCGCTCGCCGTGCACTGGGCGCACCAGGTGGCCGACCGCTTCCCGCACGGCCAGCTGTACGTGAACCTGCGGGGATTCGAGCATCCGGGCACGCCGGTCGACCCGGGCGAGGCCCTCGGCGGGTTCCTGCGGGCCCTCGGGGTTCCCAGCAGCGACATCCCGCCCGGCACCGACGAGCGCAGCGCCCTGTTCCGGGAGCGGACCGCGTCCGCGCGGCTGATCGTCGTCCTGGACAACGCGCGGAACGCCGAGCAGATCCGACCGCTGCTGCCCGCTTCCCGGGGGTGCCTGACCATCATCACCTCGCGCAACCAGCTCTCCGGTCTCGCGGCGGCCGAGGGCGCCTCCCTCGTCAGCCTGGACGTGTGGACCGAGGCCGAGGCCCTTGCCGCGCTGGCCGCGCGGATCGGTGCGGAGCGCTGCCGGCGGGAACCCGAGGGCGCCGCCGAGCTGGTCGCGCTGTGCGGGTACCTGCCGCTGGCGGTCGCCGTCGTCGGGGTCCAGCTCGGTGCGGAGCCGCTGATGCCGCTGCGGCTGGCGGTCCGGGAACTGCGGGAGGCCCGGCCCCGGCTGGATGCCCTTGCGACCGAGGACCAGCGGGTCGACGTCCGGGTCGTCTTCTCGCGGTCGTACCAGGCGCTGACCCCCGGGACGGCACGGTTCTTCCGGTACCTGTCCGTCCACCCGGGACCCGCCGTGTCCGCGCACGCCGCCGCCTCCCTCGCCGGCGTGGACCTCGCGCAGGCCCGGCGGCACCTGCGGGAACTCACCTCGGCCAGCCTGCTCTCCCGGGACGCCCACGGCCGCTACGTGCTGCACGACCTGGTCCGCGCCTACGGCACCGAACTCGTCGAGCAGGAGGACGACGACGGCCTGGCCGCCGAGGCGCGGTTGCTGGACTACCTCCGCCACAACGCCTGCACGGTCAACCGCCTCATCGGGCAGGATCCGTACCAGCTTCCCGACGACCCGGTGCCGGGGGTCGTGCACGTGGCGATCGACAGCCGCGAGGAAGGGCTCGCCTGGTACCGCCAGGAGGAGGCGACCGCCACGGCGGCCCTGCGCTCCCTGGAGAGCCCGGAGCTGGTGCGCCACCGCATCGACGTCACGCTGGAGTGGGTCAGCTGGACCATGGTCGCGGGCCGGTGGTCCGAGGAGATCACCGCCACCCGCAGGGCGCTGGACGGCTCGCTCGCGCTCGACGACCCGGTCGCGATCGTCAGGAGCTGCCACAACCTGGCCCGCGCGCTGGTGGAGACGGGGCGTCCCGACGACGCCGACGAGCCGCTCGACCTGATGCTCGGCCAGTTGCACCGGCTGACACCGCAACAGCAGGCGCGCGCCGAGCGGAACATGGGCTGGTTCCGGTCCCGACAGGGCCGCCACGAGGATGCCCTGCGGCACACCCGCCGGGCCTTGGTGATCGCCCGGTCCCTCGGTCACCGCGAGGAGATCGGCCGCGTCCTCACCCACGAGAGCTGGTGCCTGGCCCTGCTCGGCCGCCACGACGAGGCCATGGCCAGGTCCGAGGAGACGCTGCCCGTCCTGCGCGAGCTCGGGGACCAGCGCAACGAGGCGGCGGTCTGGGACACCATCGGCTACGTCCGGCAGCGGATGGGCGATCTCCATGCCGCCGTCGCGGGCTACCGGAAGGCGCTGGACATCTTCGTCGAACTCCACGACGACTACATGCAGGCCGAGGTGCTGGACAACCTCGCGTCCGCCGAGCTGGAACTCGGGGCGACCGAGGACGCCCGGGCGAGCTGGGCGCGGGCCGCCGACCTGTTCGGCGCCCTCCGTGTCGCGCGCGCCGCCGAGATGCGCGCCAAGGCCGAGGCCCTGCCTCAACCTCAAGCTCGACCTCAACTTCAACCTGAATCTGAGCCTGAGCCTGAGCCCGAGCCCCCCGAACGCTGACGGTCCGGGCGAACGTCCGGCCGCCGGAAAACCGCCCGCCGTCCGGATCCACCCGCGCCGCAGGTACGCGTGCGGCCGGCGCGCCGCACGGGGTGCGTGGCGCCGGTGCGTGGGGGGTACACGGGTACGGCCGGAGGCGCAGGAGTCAGGACTTGATGCCGACGCCGCCGTAGAAGCCGACGTGCGCCAGTTCCTCGTCCGTCGGCACCGGGCCGTCGGGACGCCACAGCGGCGGCTGCACCAGCCCGGGCTCGACCAGCTCGAAGCCGTCGAAGAAGCCCCGCACCTGATCGTGGGAGCGCAGGGTGAGCGTGGCGGTGGCCCCCTTGTCCCGGTAGACGTCCCGGGCCTCCCCCGCGTCGCCGTCCAGCTGGTGGAAGTCGCCGGTGGTGTGGCTGAGGACCAGGTGGCTGCCGGCGGGCAGTGCGTCCCGGTAGGCGGCGACCAGCCCGGCGGGGTCCTCGTCGTCCCGGATGAAGTGCAGGATGGCGACCAGCATCAACCCGACCGGCTGGTCGAAGTCGATCAGCTCGCTGAGCGTCGGGTGCCGCAGGATGCTCTCCGGGTCGCGCACGTCGCCGAGGAGGAAGCCGGTGTGCCCCGCGCCCAGCAGGTGCGCCCCCGCGTACGTCGCGACGATCGGGTCGTTGTCCACGTACGCGACCCGGACCTCGGGCGACACCTCGTGCGCGATCTGGTGGGTGTTGGGCGAGGTGGGTATGCCGGTGCCGATGTCGATGATCTGGCGGATACCGCTGTCGGCCATGTACCGCACGGCGCGGTGCATGAACTCCCGGTTGCCCCGCGCCATGGGCACGATGTCCGGGAACAGGTCGATCACGCGCTGCGCGGCCTCGCGGTCGACGTCGTAGTTGTCCTTGCCGCCGAGGTAGAAGTCGTACATGCGGGCCGGATGGGGCCTGCCGGTGTCGATCTCCTCGACGGAGAATCCCTGGTCGGTCAACGCCGTTCCTTCCCTGTGCCCTGCTGGTCGTTGTCGGTGCTGCGCGGAGCGGGTGCCCGAAGGCGGCCGCGGGTCCGGGGCCCCGGAGTCAGCGTCCGGTGCGGCGGCCGCCGTGGGTGCCGGCGGGGCGCCAGGGCCCGGCCGGGGGCGGCACGTGTCCAGCCCGGGCCGAGGGGAATCCCTCGCCCGCCGGGCGCGCCGGGAGCATCCGGGTGGCCGGTCCCGCGCACGAGTTCCCCGGCGCCCGGCCGGCGCGCAGCTCCTCGGCACGCTCGCGCGGAGCCCTGCGGTACGACGCGAACTCGATCACCTTGTCTCCTGGCTCAGACAGGCTGAGCGTACCGACAAGCCGAGCCGGTCCGCCAAGCCTTCGGCCGAACTCCTGTCGAACTCCTGTTGCCATCCGCCGATTCGGCGCCGTCAATCCCCGATCGGCCCCTGACCACCGGGGATTGACGGGACACCGCCAAAGCAGTCAGGATCGATCGCGCGAGAGTGACAACGTTGTCGCACGAAAGGATCGCGATGAGAGCGTGGAAACGCGCGTGTGCCGCCCTGATGCTCGCCATGACCGTCACGGTGGCCTCCGCAGCCGCCGGCGGCGTCGCCGACGCGGCCGAGAACGGGCCGAAGTTCGCCAAGGACCCCACCACGCTGGTCGACACCTCGATCGGCAACAACGGCGACGGGACCACCTTCCCCGGCGCCGCGGTCCCGTTCGGCATGGTGCAGTTGAGCCCGGACACGCAGCTGAACCAGTACGCCTCCTACGACTACGCGCAGAGCAGCATCCTCGGCTTCAGCATGACCCACCTGTCGGGCGTCGGCTGCCAGACGATGGGCAACTTCCGGTTCATGCCGACCACCGGCGCCGTCACCTCGTCGGACCCGGCGCAGTACGGTGCGAAGTTCAGCCACGACAACGAGACGCGGGCGCCGGGCTATTACGGCGTGACCTTCGACAACGGCATCCGCAGCGAGCTCTCCGCGACCGAGCGGACCGGCCAGCAGCGCTACACCTACCCCTCGGGGTCGGGCCCCGAGAACGTCCTGATCGAGGTCGGCCAGAGCAACGGCAGCACCTACGCCGGTGACGTCCACGTGGTCGGCAACGACACCGTGGAGGGCTGGCTGCAGGGAGGCAACTTCTGCGGGGAGACCGGCAAGGAGCGCTACAAGATCTTCTTCAGCGCCCGGTTCGACCGGACCTTCTCCAGTTTCGGCACCTGGACCGACAACACCCTCACCCCCGACCAGCGGGACGCGTCGCGGGGCAGCCAGCGGGCGGGCGCCTGGGTGACCTTCGACCCGTCGAAGAGCGGCCAGGTCGGGGCCTCGGTCGGCCTCTCCTACACCTCGATCGACGGTGCGCGCCTCAACCGCAGCGCCGAGCAGCCGAAGTCGTTCGACAGGGCCCGCGACGCCGCGCACATCGCGTGGCAGGACGAGTTGGGCCGGATGCGGGTGGCCGGCGGCAGCACCGCCGACCAGCGCACGTACTACACCGCGCTCTACCACTCGCTGCTGGATCCGGCGATCGGGTCCGACGTCGACAACCGCTACCGCGGCTTCGACGACAAGGTGCACACGTCGGCCTCGACGTACTACCAGATGTTCTCGCTCTGGGACACCTACCGCTCGCAGAACCAGCTGGTGGACCTGCTGGAGCCCGAACGGGCCGCCGACATGGCCAGATCCGTGCTGCACATCTACCAGGACGGTGGCTGGCTGCCGCGCTGGGCGCTCGCCAACAGCGAGACCAACGTCATGAGCGGCGACCCGATCACCCCGTGGATCGTCGACATCTACAACCGCGGCCTGCTCGACCGCGGCACAGCGAACCAGCTCTTCGACGCGCTGTGGAAGAACGTCAACGAGGTGCCGGCCGACCAGTCGATCTTCCGCGGCCGCGACGGCAACCCGTCGTACGTCAAGAACGGCTGGGTGGCCTACCAGAACCTGCCCGGGTACACCTACGGCGACAGCCGCCAGGCGGGCTCGGCCACGCTCGAGTACTCGCTCGCCGACTGCGCGCTCTCCACGATGGCCAGGAGCCTCGGCCACCAGGACGAGGCGGCGACGCTCGCCGCGCGCTGCGACAACTTCAGCACGCTCTGGGACACCGACGTCACCTCGCAGGGCTTTACCGGGTTCCCGGTCGCGAGGAACGCCGACGGCTCCGTCGCCGGCACCTCCGACCCCACCCAGACCGCGCCGTTCCACGAGGGCACCGCGTGGCAGTACCAGTGGCTCGCCCAGCAGGACCCGCAGACCCTCTTCGGGCTCATGGGCGGTCAGGCCCAGGCCGAGCAGCGGCTGGACAAGTTCTTCGACATGCCGACCGTGCTCACCGACCCGGCGAAGGCCGCAGCCGACTCCTGGGTGACCGGCGCCTACGACTACCACAACAACTTCGCCTTCAACCCGAACAACGAGCCCGACTTCAGCGCTCCGTGGATGTACACGTGGACGGGCGCGCCGTGGAAGACCTCGGCGGTGCTGCGCGCGCTGCGGACGCTCTTCACCGACACGGTGTACGGCATGCCCGGCAACGACGACCTCGGCGCCACCTCGTCGATGCTCGTCTTCGCGATGGCCGGCGTCTTCGAGGCGCAGCCGGGCTCGGCAACCTACGTGATCAGCGCGCCGATGTTCGACAAGGTCGAGATCCGGCCGGCGCACGGGCAGACGATCAGGATCGACGCCGCGGGCGCCGACGCCTCGAAGCTGCAGTACGTCTCCTCCGTGCGCACGAACAAGGGCACGCTGGACCAGAGCTGGCTGTCCCACAAGGATCTGCTGCACGCGGGGACCATCAGGATCGGCCTGTCCGCCCAGCCGACGGACTGGGGGGTGAACGCCGCTCCGCCCGCCCTGTCCCAGGACTGACGATCCGTGGTGCGGTTCCTCCGGCCGGCTCGCCGGAGGGACCGCACCCCCGTCCGTCCTCCACCACCCCCGTCCCCACCTCACCGTCCGGCCCACCGCGAAGCGGCCCTTCCGGTGATTACCGCGCACCGGGTGAGCCCGACGGCCTCCCCGGGGGTACGCCGTGTCAGGGGCGACGAACCTGGAACCGGAGGAGACGGGCCATGTACGCAGCGGTACGGCGCTATGAAGGGGTCACCGACCCGGTCGAGGCGGCGCGCCTGGTCAACGAGGGATTCGTGCCGCTGATGCGGCAGGTCACCGGCTTCGTGGCCTACTACTGGCTCGACGCGGGGAACGGGGTGATGGTCTCCACCAGCGTCTTCCAGGACCGGGCCGGGGCCGAGGAGTCCATCATGAGGGCGTCGAACTTCGTCCGGGACAACCTCGCCGCGCTGCTCCCCCACCCTCCCGAGGTCATGGCCGGGGAGGTCGTGGCCAGCGCGTGACGGCGAGCGCGCCTCGCGGGCGTGCCACACCCGGAGCCTGTCGGTGGTCCGGATTCCCCATCGATGTCGTCAGGGGCCCGCGGCGGCGCCGGCGCGGCAGCCGCGGGTGGGTGAACGCCGGCGCCCTCGAACCGCCGGGCTCACACCACGCACGCGGCAGGCGCCGGCGCCACGTGTTCCTTGAGCGCCTCGCCGAGTTGCGCCCGTGCCGTCACTCCCAGCCGGGAGAAGATCCGGTAGAGGCACGCGCCGACGGTGCGCGAGGGCAGGCCGAGCCGTTCCCCGATTTCCTGGTTCGACAGCCCGCGGGCGGCGAGTTCGGCGATCCGCAGTTCCCGTGTGGTGAGCATGGAAGTCCCCTCTTCTGCGGCAGGCGCCCCCACCCCGAGGGAGCGCTCTCCTGCCTGACCCCATCCCACCCGAGCGGCGGCCGCGGAACCAGGCAGTTCGCATGCAGCTTCCCGGACGCGGTGGAGCGTTCCCTCGGGGAGCGGCTCAGCGGTCCTTGAACGACTCGATGGCGTCCCGGACCACCTGGCCCAGGGCGTCGCTCCCGGCGTGGCCGGAGTCCTCGATGATGTGCAGCCGGGCGCCGGGCCAGGCCGCCGCCAGTTCCCAGGCCGTCCCGACCGGGCAGCCCATGTCGTGCCGGCCCTGCACGATGACCCCGGGGATGCCGGCCAGCTTGTGCGCGTCGCGGATCAGCTGGTCCTCCTCCAGCCAGGCGCCGTTGCTGAAGATGTGCGCGCAGATCCGGACGAACGCGATCTGCGCGTCGACCTCGCGGTCGCTGTACATGCCCGGAGTGCCGTTGGGCTCGCCGGTGATCACCGCGTCCTCCCAGGCGAGCCACTCGGCGGCGGCCTTCGCGCGGACCGCCCGGTCGGGGTGCTCCATCAGCCGCGCGTAGGCCACGAGCAGGTCGCCGTCCCGCTCCCCCTCGGGTACGCCCTCGCGGAACCGCTGCCACGCCTCGGGGCGGAACCGCCGGGCACCCCGGTAGAGCCACTCGATCTCGGAGCGGCTGGAGGTCATGACCGACATGATGATGATCTCGGTGACCCGCTCGGGGTACTGCTGCGCGTAGGCCAGGATGAGCGTCGGGCCCCAGGAGGCGCCGTTGAGCAACCACCTGTCGATGCCGAGGTGTTCGCGCAACCGCTCCATGTCGTCGATCAGGTCGCGGGTGGTGTTGCGGCTCATGTCGGCGGCCGGGTCGCCGGCATGCGGGGTGCTCCGGCCGCAGTTGCGCTGGTCGTAGCGGATGATCCGGTACGCGTCGGGGTCCCAGGCCCGCGTCGGCCGGCGCATCGCACCGCCGCCAGGGCCGCCGTGGACCATCAGGGCGGGTTTGCCCCGGGGGTTGCCGAGTTGCTCGTAGTAGAGGCGGTTGCCGTCGCCGACGTCGAGGAACCCGGAGTCGTAGGGACCTGTCGGAGGGTAGAAGTCGACCATGCTCCCGACCCTAATCGCGTACGTCCGGCGGGACTTGGGCTTTGGGGGCGGCGGGACCTGGGGTTCCGGGCGGCGGGCTACTGGTCGGTGGTGGCCAGGCCGTTGCGCCAGGCCCAGGCGATGAGCGCGCCGCGGTCCTCCAGGGCCAGCTTGGACAGCACGTGGTTGAGGTGGGTCTTGACGGTGGCCTGGCTGACGACCATCTCGCGGGCCACCTGACGGTTGTTCAGACCCTTGGCCACCAGCCGCACCACGTCCACCTCACGCCGGGTCAGGCCCTCGGCCTCCGGCGGTACCGCGTCCCCACCCTCCCTCGCGCCCTCCCGTGGGGAGGCCGGTACGGCAACCGGTGCGGGGGTCGTTGCCGCGCCGGCGGGCCCGCGCGGCGCCTGCGAAGCCGTGGTGGCGGGCTCGTCGACGAGGAGCTGGACCAGCCGGCGCTGGACCGCGGGGTCGAGGACGGTACGGCCGGCGGCCACGTCGCGCACGGCGGTGAGGACCGCCTCGCCGGTGGCGTCCTTGGTCAGGTAGCCCGCGGCCCCGGCCCGCAGTGCGGGGAGGACGGCGTCGTCGTCGGCGTACGTGGTCAGGATCAGCACCCTGGTGCCGAGGTCCGCGCTCAGGATGCCCGCGGTCACCTGGGCGCCGTCCAGCTCGGGCATCCGCAGGTCGACCAGGGCGACGTCGGGCCGTGTCTCGGTGGCCAGCCGCAGTGCCTCCCGACCGTCGCCCGCCTGCCCGACCACCTCGATGTCGCCGGCCGAGGTCAGCAGCAGCACCACGCCGTCCCGCACCACCGCCTGGTCGTCGGCGACCAGCACCCGAATCGTCACCCGTCCGTCTCCTCACCCCGGCCCGGCCCGCCCGCGGCGGCCGATGCGTTCACTCCCCCATCTTCCCGTCCGCACCGCCCGCCCCGCCATCGTCCCTGCCGTTCGCCGCGTCACTCGACGTGTCGCCCTCCGTCCCACCCTCCGCGTCGGGCGCGGGCGTACGGGATTCGGGCCGGGCCGGTGCGAGGGGCGCGCCGGACGCCGCCACCGGCACGCGCAGGGTGACCCGCCAGCCCGGTGCGTCGGAAGCCGGCCCGGCGGACACGCTGCCACCGGCCTGCTCGATCCGCTCGGTCATGCCGTGCAGCCCGCTGCCGCTTCCCTGGACGCCGGACGGGCTGCGGCCGGCGGGCAGACCGTGGTCGCGTACGGCGACGCGGACCTCGCCGGCGTCCCAGGCGACGTTGACCTCCACCGCGCTGCCGGTCGCGTAGCGGGCGGAGTTCGTCAGCGCCTCCTGCACCGCCCGGTAGACGGCGTGCCCCGCCTCGGGGGCCAGCCGCCCGGGGCGGCCGGTGACGCGCAGCTGCGCGTTGCCGGGAAATCCGCTCACCAGTGCCGCGAGGTCGTCGATGCTGCGCAGCGGCCCGGCGCGCAGCGCGCCGACCGCGGCGCGGGCCTCCTGCACCCCGTCGCGGGCCAGCTCCGCCGCGCGGTCCAGCGGCTCGGTCAGCACCGGGGACGCGCCCTCCCGGGCGGCGACCGCCCGCACCGCCTGGAGCTGGACGGACAGGCCGGCCAGGCTGTGCGCCAGCACGTCGTGCATCTCGCGGGCGATCCGGCCGCGCTCCTCGACGGCCGCGGCCTCCAGCCGCGCGAGCCGGTTGGCCTCCAGCTCCGCGAGCAGCGCCACGGCCCGGTCCCGCTCGGCCTGCAGCGCGGCGTGCTCCACCGTACGGTCGGCGATGAACCAGGCGCCGACGCCGGCCAGCAGACCCACCACGCTGCCCGAGATCACCATGATCGCCACCCCGAAGCCGACGGCCACCACCGCTACGGCCGCCCCGCGCACGGGGCCGTCGGGCACGCACAGCGGAAGCACCGCGGCGCCGGCCAGTACCGGGATCTCGCCCAGCCCCTGGGGGGCGAGCAGGATGATGGCGAAGCCGGTGGCGATGGTCAGCCCGACCCCGAACACGGCCCGGTCCGGCGCGAGGATGCGGCGGCCGAGCAGCATGCCCAGCTCGGCGAACACCCCGAGCACGGCGACGACCACCTTCAGCACCGTCCCGGGCGCGGCGACCACCGACACCGCCATGCACAGCACCATGGCGAAGGCGCCCGTCAGGTCCCGGCGGGTGAACCGGAAGCGGTCCTGCCCCGTCGCCGACCAGGTGTTCGTCATTCCCGTACTCCGTTCACGAGCGTCCCGAGCGGCACGCACCTCATGAGGTCCACCGTCCACGAGGGTGCCCCGCCGAGCTGCCGGCCTTCCGCGCTGCCGGCCCGAGGGCCCGCCGGACTGCACCCTACGCACCGTCCCCCCGCGACCGCTGCCGTAGCGGGCCGCAGGGGGACGCCGTCCCGGTCGGGCATCACACGTACGCGCCCGGGCGGGTCTGCGGGGCCGGGGCGCCGGATCCCTCGCGGCGGGCCCGGGCGAGCTGGAGCTGCCCGCGGACGACGATGGTGCCGAGACGGACCACGACCTCACCGAAGGCCATCAGGATCAGCGCCACGACCCACGCCTGCGCGCTGGTGATGTGGTGCGCGGCGGAGAAGTGGGCGAGGTGGGTCTCGCCGGACGGGTGCGAGGACCAGACGGCGAAGCCGAGGCGGAAGCCCATGCTCGCCACCCACAGTGCGGCAGCGCCGAGCGAGGCGCGGATGCGGACCTGGCCGTCGACCACCCGCACCCGGGTGAGCAGCCCGCCGAAGACACCGAAGACGATGCCCGCGGCGGCGAACGCACCCGCCAGCAGCAGGTCGTTGCCCGCGGTCGGGATGTGGTGGAGGTAGGTGGTCGCCGCCCAGCCGATGATGGCCAGCGGCAGCAGCACGGTCCGGGCGGTCAGCCGCTCCTCGCGCATCTGCCGGAAGACGATGAGGACGAGGACGATGTCGAGGATCCAGTCGGTGGTGGTCATGGCAACGAGCATCCGCTTCCACGGCCCCGCTTCCTTCAACCCACGGATGGAACGCAGGTGGAACCCGCGCCTCCACCCCCCTCCACCCGCGGGGTGAGGCGGTGGGTGTCCCGCCGGACCCGTAGGCTGCCCGGATCATCGACACGACGGGGGCAACGATGAGGATGTCGAAGGCGCGTGCGGTCCTGGCGGCCGTGGTGGTCGCCGCGCTGGCGGTGGGCGGCTGGCTCGTGCTGCGCGGCGGGCCGGACTACCACGAACAGGCAGGCGGACCGCAGGGCGCTTTCCCCACCGCGGCGGCGAGCGGGGCACCGGCAGCGCCCGGCCGGGTGGTGCGGCAGACCTCGCAGTCCTACGGGGTGGACGGCGGGCTGTCCATCGACCAAGCGGCCGAGGGCATCGTCGCGCGCGGCCTGGAGACGGGGAAGGTGTACTGGCGCTACGGCCGCAGCGGCACCGATCTCGGCCAGGTCGACTTCACCGGCGACGGCCGCACGGTCGCGACCTGGTGGCGCGACGGGGTGGTCGCGGCCATCGATGTCCGCACCGGGAAGCCGCGCTGGCACACGAAGGTGACCTACGGCGACCCCGTCGGCTCCTCGAACACGTTCGCCGCGATCGACGTGGTCAGCGGCCTGGTGGTGGTCGAGAGCGTGAACGGGATCACCGCGTTCGCCGAGGACGGCGGCAAGCGGGTGTGGCGCGGGGCCGTCCCGAAGGACTGCACCCTGTCCTCGGGCGGGGTGTTCGCGATGCGCGGCGTCGTGGTGGCCCGGGCGAAGTGCGCCGGGAAGGGCGACAGCGACGACGACCTGCCGCTGCTCGCGTTCGACACGCACAGCGGTGCGGTCGGTTGGCGGGTGGACAGTGGCATCAACCACCTGCGCCCCGTCGACGACCACACCCTGGTCACGTCGTTGTGGAGCGGGGAGGGGGTCGGCGCGGTGGTGGACGTCGCGGGCCGCGCTCCCCACGTGAGCACCTGGCCGCTGCCCGCGCTGCGTCCTTCGGTCGCGGCCGGTGACGGCATCATGCTGTCCGTCGACAACACCGTCCGGGCGCTCGACGGGACGCTGGTGGCCTACGACGTCGCCGGCCGGAGAACGGCCTGGACGCACCATCCGGCGAAGGGCACCCGCTTCGGGCTGCCGCTGATCGAGGACGGCCGGGTGTACGTCGTCCAGCAGGCCCCGCTGGCGAGCAACCGGGCGCCCAAGGCGGCGCCGTCCGACCTGCTGGTGCTCGACGCCCGGACCGGCCGGCAGCTCGACTCGATGCGGCTGCCGCCCGTCGCACCCGCGTCGAGCGAGCCCGGCGACCCCGACACCGCGCTGGCCCCCTGGCAGGCCGCCGCGGGTGTGGTGACCGTCCGGTGGAACGGCATGCTTGCCGGAACCACCGCCGATCTGCTCGTCGTGGGGAGCCCGTCCGGTCAGGTGCGGTGACGGGTCGCCGCAGGTCGTCACCGCTGCGCGTGGGACGCGCCCGGTCCGCCCCGGCCCGGGCGGATAATGCGTTGCGATCCACCCGTCTCCGGCGGGACGCTCGTCCGCATGCCTGAGCACCCGCACCGCGAAGACCCCGGGACCGCGCACTCCGTGACCGCGCTGTTCTCCCACGGCCGCCTGACCGCGATCCCGCGCCGGGCCGCACGCCGCGAGCAGTTGCTGCGGCACCTCACCGCGACCCTGTTCACCCCCGGCCGCGCGTACACCGAGTCCGAGGTGAACGACGCGCTGCGCACCGTTCACGACGACTGCGCGGCCCTGCGCCGGTACCTGGTCGAGGCGGGCCATCTCAGCCGCACGCGCGACTGCCTCACCTACCGCCGGCCGGCCTGACCGTCTCCTTCCGACCGGCTCCTTCCGACCGGCTGCCGGGGGTGGGACCATGCCCGGCATGACGATTTGAAGAGCACAGCGCGGTCGCCGGGGCTGGCTCGACGTCGGCACCTGGCAGACCATTCCGGACGGGGACCGGCGGATCTGCCCGGACTGCCGCACGCCGGTCCGCTCGTACCAGTACCGCTTCCACCCGCCCGAATCCTCCTTGTTCGAGCGGTGCGTGGGATTCGCCTGGTGCCACCACTGCCGGATCTACTCCGGCGCCATGGTGCACGTCCCGCGGCGGCGGGTCCTGGTCGACGCCCTCGCCTCGCTCCCTCGCGAGCAGCGCGAGTCCCTGGCGCGTTCGGAAGCGCGCCTGATCGACTTCCTGGACCGGCGGTTCGAGGACGGCGCCCAATAGCCGCCTCCGAGATCCCCGACCCCTGAATTCCCGGCACGTTTGTCAGGGGACTTCCGGGCGACTTCCGACGGACTTTCGACGATTTCAGTCAAAAATATCGCCTGACGGCCGCCACCAGAATACCCCCGACGCCGGAGGCGACGACCTCCGTCACGACACTGGGCGCAACACCCGAGCACTCGCGACCGCCTCAGCAGTGCCGCAGTTCACGGGCCCGACGGCCTACGACACGCGCTCCGGGCACGGCTGGGTCCGGCCGGGACGGGACCGGGGCCACCGACCACATTTAGTCATATTGGGCCCGACGGGCCAAACGCCCGGATCGGACCTGCGATTCGCCGAAACCCCTTGTGAAAGCCGTGATCTGATGCGTCGTCCGGGGGCGGTTCGGCGCTGACAGAATCCTTGACTTTTGTTCATAGCAAGCTAAATAGTGGCTGAGCGAGTTTTCATCAGCCCGTGGGCAGTCGCGGTGCTCGTGCGTCGTGAGTGAAGGGGACAACGATGTCAGCTCCCCGGTCGGGCCGCCATGGCCTCGCCCGCGGCGCCGGCCCGGTCCCGGCCGCGGCGCGTGACGTGAAGGAGACAACGATGCACTCCCGAAGACTCAGATCATCAGCCGGACGGGGGCTCGCCGCAGCGATAGCGGTGAGCGTGGTCGTCGGGGTGCCCGCGGTGGCGCAGGCGAGCCCGAAGGCCACGCAGGGGTCCGCCGCGTCGACGGCACCGATCTACCTCGACACCCACTACTCGTTCGCCGAGCGGGCGGCCGACCTGGTGTCGCGGATGACGCCGGCCGAGAAGGTCGGACAACTGCAGACCAACGACGCGCCGGCCATCCCGCGGCTGGGAGTCCAGCGCTACACCTACTGGAGCGAGGGCCAGCACGGCATCAACCGGCTCGGCGCCGACACGGCGGCGGGCGGGCAGGGCGAGCTCGACGTGACAGCGACGAGCTTCCCGGTGAACTTCGCGTCGACCATGTCCTGGGACCCGGAGCTGACCTACCAGGAGACCACCGCGATCTCGGACGAGGCCCGTGGATTCCTCGACAAGTCGCTCTGGGGCACGGGCCAGAACAACCTCGGCCCGTCCGCCTCGGACTACGGCGACCTCACCTTCTGGGCGCCGACCGTCAACATGGACCGCGACCCGCGCTGGGGCCGGACCAACGAGTCGTTCGGCGAGGACACCGACCTGGCGTCCACGATGGCCGGCGCGTTCGTCGACGGGTACCAGGGGGAGACGATCACCGGCAAGCCGATGACCCCGTACCTGAAGGTCGCGGCGACCGCCAAGCACTACGCGCTGAACAACGACGAGAACAGCCGGCACACCCAGAGCGCGAACACCACCGACGCGAACATCAGGGACTACTACACCAAGCAGTTCGCCGGCCTGGTCGAGGACTCCCACGTGTCCGGCATCATGACGTCGTACAACGCGGTGAACGGCACGCCGGCGCCCGCGGACACCTACACGGTGAACGAACTGCTGCAGGCGACCTACGGGTTCGGCGGGTACACCACGTCCGACTGCGGTGCGGTCGGTGACGTCTACTCCTCCGGCAGCCACGACTGGGCACCGCCGGGGTGGACCACCAACGGCACGACGTGGACCAACACCAGCACCGGCAAGCAGATCTCCGCCGCGGCGGGCGGCCAGGCGTTCGCGCTGCGGGCCGGCACCCAGCTGAACTGCGCCGGTGGGGAGTTGACCACGCAGAACATCGACGCGTCGATCTCGCTGGGGCTGCTGTCGCAGGGCGTGATCGACAGCGCGCTGACGAAGCTGTTCACCACCCGCATGGAGACCGGCGAGTTCGACCCGGCGGGCAAGGTCGCCTACACCGGCATCACCAAGGACCAGATCGAGTCGCCCGCCCACCAGGCGCTGGCCGAGAAGGTCGCGGCGAACGACCTGGTGCTGCTGCAGAACGACAAGGTCGCGGGAACCTCCGCCCCGCTGCTGCCGGCGAACCCGGCCAAGCTGGACAACGTCGTCATCGTGGGCAACCTCGCCAACTCCACGACGCTGGGCGGCTACTCGGGCAAGCCGTCGCACACGGTCAGCCCCGTGCAGGGGATCACCGCGGCGGTCAAGGCGGCCCACCCGTCGGCGACGGTCACCTTCGACGCCTGCGGCACCTCGACGACGGCGACCGCGCCCGCGGCGTGCTCGGCCGCCACCCAGTCCGCGATCAAGACGGCGGACCTGGTGATCGTGGTGGTCGGTTCGGACCTGGGCGTGGCCGACGAGGGCACCGACCGGTCGGCGCTGACCCTGCCCGGCAACTACGACTCGCTGATCAGCCAGGTCTCCGCGCTGGGCAACCCCCGCACGGCGATGGTCATGCAGGCCGACGGCCCGTACGACATCCAGGCGGCCCAGAAGGACTTCCCGGCGATCGTGTTCAGCGGCTACAACGGGCAGAGCCAGGGCACCGCGCTCGCCCAGGTGCTGTTCGGGCAGCAGAACCCGGCCGGGCACCTGGACTTCACCTGGTTCGCCGGCGACTCGCAGCTCCCGTCGATGGACAACTACGGCCTCACCCCGTCGGAGACCGGCGGGCTCGGCCGTACGTACATGTACTTCACCGGCAAGCCGACCTACCCGTTCGGCTACGGCCTGTCCTACTCCGATTTCGCGTACTCGAAGGTCCGGGTCGGATCGGGTTCGGTCTCGGCCGACGGGACGGTGAAGGTCGGCTTCGACGTCACCAACACCGGCAAGGTCGCGGGTTCGACGGTCGCCCAGCTCTACGCGGCGCCGCAGTTCACCGTGCCCGGCGTGGAGTTGCCGAAGGAGCAGCTGGCGGGCTTCAAGAAGACGGCGGTGCTCGCCCCCGGGCACAGCCAGCACATCACGCTGTCCGTCAAGGTCTCCGACCTCTCCCAGTGGGACGAGGACACCCTGAAGCAGGTCGTCCACGACGGCGCCTACCAGTTCCGGGTCGGGCCCGACTCCGCGACCGTGGCCGGCTCCGCCACGGTGAAGGTGCACGGCGCCCTGACGCCGCGGGTGCAGTCGGTCACCGTCCAGCCCGACCAGGTGGCCTTCAAGCCCGGTGACTCGCTGGACCTGACGGGCTCCAACCCGTGGATCGCCCCCGACACGGACTCCTCGCTGGAGCAGACCCACGCGAGCGCGGACCACATCGTCGAGGCGGCGGAGAGCGACCAGTCGTTCGCCGACCTGTCCCGGGCCCACGTCACCTACCGCTCCAGCGACCCGCGGGTCGCCACGGTCGGAAAGGACGGCAAGGTCACCATGCACGCACCCGGCGCCGCCTCGATCGAGGTGACGGTGGACGGCGTGACCGGCAGCACGCCGGTGGTGGTGCAGGACCCGTTCGGCGTGCAGGCGGCCGGCATCGTGAAGCCGAACACCACGATCACCGCGACCGCCACCTTCACCAACACCGACACGCGCGAGGCCCGCGACCTCTCGGTGAGCCTGACCCCGCCGAGCGGCTGGACGGCGAAGGCGACCTCACCGGTGTCGGTGTCCCATGTGGCTCCCGGCCAGAAGGTGACGGCGACCTGGAGCGTCCAGGTGCCGAGCACGGCGAGTCCGGGGACCAAGGCGGAACTCGACGCGGCGGCGGAGTTCACCGGCGGGGCCGGTGCGTTCACCGAGGCCGCGGTCAGCACGCTGACGGTCACCTCGGGCGCCACCCCGGAGCAGGTCACCCCGGTGGTGACCGGGACCAGCCCGGCGGCCGGTTCGCTCAAGGTGGTCCTGAACAACCCGTCGGACACCGCCACCACGGTGACGGGGGTCGACTGGAAGCTCGGCAGCGAGTCGGGGACGCAGCCCGTCAGCGCGACCATCGCCCCCCAGGCGACGGCCACGGTGGACGTGCCGGTGAAGGACATCACCTTCGCCAAGCAGTACCCCTTCACGGTGACCAGCGCGATCTCCGGTGACCTGTCCTCGGAGGCCTTCTCCGGGCACGTCACGTTCCTGCCCGTGGTGAACAAGAGCCTGGGCACGTCGTGGGACCTGTCCCAGGTCCAGGACGGCCCCGCGGTGGACCTGTCCACCACGGCCGACGGCCAGTGGGAATCCCTGGACGGCTCCCAGCCGTACGGCGGGGACTCCGACCTGTCGGGCAAGGTGTGGCTCGACTGGGACTCCTCGAACCTCTACGTCACGGCCGACCTGACCGACGACGTGCTCTCCCAGCCCGCGACCGGTGCCGACATCTGGCAGGGCGACAGCCTCCAACTGGCCGCCACCTCGGGGGTGCCGGGCTCGTCGGCCTCGGAGAGCACCGCCTCGGTCAACGGCCACTACGAGTACGGAGCCGCGCTCACCTCGGTCGGCTCCCAGCTGTACCGGTGGATCGCCCCGAGCGAGGGCAGCGGCCAGGTGACCAACGCGCACGTCAGCGTCACCAGGGACGAGGCCACCCACACCACCCTGTACGAGCTGGCGCTGCCGTGGAGCGACCTCACCTCGGTGCAGCCCGAGGCGAACACCGTGTTCTCCTTCTCGCTGGACGTCAACGACAAGGACAACGGGGTCCGCAAGGGCTACACGCAGTGGGGTGAGGGCATCGGCACCAGCAAGGACGTCGCCGGCTTCGACATGGCGCAGCTGATGCCGGCGAGCGCTTCGTAGCCTGCCGCACCTGCTCCGCGCGGCGCGGCGGAGCGCGGCCGCCCGGCGTTCCCCGGGACCCTCCACCGGTCCCGGGGAGCGTCGGGCGGCTCTTTCGTGCGCGCGGGCCGCCTGGGCGAGGCGGTCCGGGGTCGCGCTCCGCGGGACAGTCCCGCGGCCCGGATGGACCGGTGGCCGGGACGTGGCGGCGCCGTCCGGGCCGGGCGGGTGGGATCGCGGTGGCCCTGCGCGGGGCCTACTCGAAGAACTTCAGGCCCCAGCCGGTGTCGCTGGTCGCGCCGGGGACGTTCGCCCGGGTGTAGGTGGTGTTGCCCCACCAGCAGAAACTGCCGGTGAACCAGTAGCGGTTGGCCCAGGAGTAGGTGGTTCCCTTGGGGACCGCGGTGAACATCAGGGGGAACGTCGGGCCGGCCGGCGGGCTGGTGCCGATGTCGCCGTCGAGCAGGACGAAGCTGTGGCTGCCGGGACCGTTGACGTGGAGGGTCGGGTCCCAGCCCGGCATCATCGTGGCGGCGTCGGAGCCGAACAGGCAGCCGTTCGACTTGTACCAGTCCCAGACGTACGTGGGGTCGCCGCCGGCTCTCAGCCGCAGGTCGGCCATGCAGTACTCGCTGCTCCAGCTCCCGTTGGCGGAGTAGACGATGTGCAACTGGCCGTTGGGGTCCTTGATGGCCGCGGGCGCCTCGTTGATGTAGGGGTTGCCGACGACCCGCTCCCAGCCCTCGCGCGGCTGCGAGATGATGGAGCGCGCGCCGGTCGGCTGGGTGGGGCTGCTCATCCGCGCGATATAGAGGTTCTGCTCGACATTGGTGTCACCGGCCCAGCCCGACCAGACGAACCAGCGCTGCCCGTTGAACGTGAACATGGTGCCGTCGATGGCCCACTTGTCGTCCGGCAGGGCCAGTTCGGTCTCGGCGCCGTACCCGCTGTTCGCGGCGGCGGAGCTGATCACGTACATCCGGTGGGCCGGTCCGGTGCCGGCCGTGAAGTAGATGTAGTAGCGGCCGCCGTCCACCACGATCTCCGGGGCCCACACCTCGCCGCGGTCCTTGGTGTCCGACCAGACCGTCCGGGCGCTCGCCGCGCCGAGGGCGTCGGGTGAGGACGCCTCCCGCACGGCGATGCCGCCGCCGGACGACTCCGCCGAGATGTAGGTGCCGCCGACCCTGATCACGCTCGGGTCGGCGTTGTGGATGGTGGTCTGGGACGCCCGGGCGGAGGCGGGGCACAGCACCGAGAGCACCGCGGCCAGGGCAGCGCACAGGGCGAGGGTCGTGGCGCCGTGGAGATTTCGCAGCAGCTTCATCGTCCCGTTCCCTCCTCGGCCTCCGCTGCGACGCCGGGCGGCGGGGGAACGCCGACCGTGGCCGCACATTCCCGCCAGCATCCCCAATGACCGTGTACACGTCAATCCCGTCGGTCTTCCTCCGGCCGGGTCCGCCGAATGCTGCAGTGGGTTCGACAGCAGGGGAAGGACGGCCAAGGCTGATCACAGAGGTTCGAGAGCAACCCGTACGCGTCGCCAGTCGCGAGGGAGAAGCGCGTGATCGAGACAGAGCCCGCCCAGGACAAGGGCCGGTCGCCCCGGCCGACGGACCTGCGCCGTGTCGGGATCCACCCCGACGCCTGGTACCCGGTCGTCGCCTCCCGCAGCGTCCAGCGGAACGCGGTGGTCGCCGCGGCGTTCGCCGGCGAGCGGATCGCGGTCTACCGCGGCGACAAGGGCGAGGTGCACGCGCTGGAGGACCGCTGCGCGCACCGGCAGGTGCCGCTGAGCATGGGCGTCGTCGAGGGCGAGACGCTGCGCTGCTGCTACCACGCGTGGGCCTATCGGGGAGACGGCCGCATCTCGCAGATCCCGTACCTGTCCAAGGGCGCGGCGCGGCCGCCGCGCGGAGTACGCGCCTACCCGACCCGGGAGGCGCACGGCCTGGTGTTCGTCTTCCCGGGCGACCCCGCGAAGGCCGCCGGCACGCCGATGCCGGACCTGCCCGAGGCCGGCTCGCCCACCCACCGGACCATGCGGTTCTCGCGCACGGTGCGCTGCCACTACTCCTTCATGCACGAGAACCTGCTCGACATGAACCACCAGTTCCTGCACCGCGGCGTCCTCGGCCGCATCCACCCGGAACTGCTCGGCTACGAGAGCGGGGCGCGGTTCGTCGAGGCGCGGTACCTGTTCACCCCGGGCGGCGGCAAGAAGGACCGGGGCGCCGGACTGCTGTCGGCCGAGGGGCTGGGGAACCGGGGGTCCTCGGACGTCCTCACCATCCGCACGGAGTACCCGTACCAGACCCTCCAGTTGGTGCCGGAGGGCGCGGACCGGCCGGCCTTCTCGCTGTGGGCGGCCTACGTTCCGGCGGACGCCGCCCAGCGCACCTGCCACGTCCACGGCCTGCTGATGATCCAGAAGCCCCGGCTGTCGGGTGCACTCACCCTCGCCTGGCCGCTGATCCGGCGCTTCACCGAGCGGATCTTCGCCGAGGACCGGACGGCCGTCGAGGCCGAGCAGCGCGCGTGGGACGAGCAGGGCGAGGACCGCAACCACGAGATCTTCCCGGTGATCCTGGACCTGCGGAAGGTGCTGCGCGCCAACGGCACGCCGCTGCGGGAGAACGTCGGAGGGTGCGGCACCACCCCGTCGTCCTGCGTGCCGGCGGCGACCTCCTGACGTACTGAGGCGCGGCAGGGCGCCCTGCTGCCGGCGACGGCGTGCGCACCGTTCCCCGGGCACCAGACATGCGCCGCACCAGACATGCACCGCTCTCAAGGCGCACACTGGGAGCAAGGACGGATGAGCTGCTGCCTCTCCCCCTCAGCGCAAAGCAGCGACATGAGGACCTACGACACCACCCCGGCCGATGCACCGTACGGCGTGCTTCTCGCGACCGACCGCGATGGAGTGCTCACCGCTTGGACGCGCCGCGCGGAGTCCCTGCTGGGCCGCCACGCGAAGGACGCCGTCGGGCGCCGGATCCAGGGCATCCTGGCCGGATCCGCGCTTCCGCCCTGGTACGGCCCGGGCGAACTCCAGCAGCCCGCGGAGTGGACCGGGCTGCTGGAGTTCGCCCGGCCGCAGGGGGCGCTGCCGCTGCGCGTGCACGCCTGCCGGATCGCGGTGACCGGCCGTGACGGGCCGTGGACGGTGGTCTCGCTGGCGCCGGAGGCGACCGAGCGGGTGGACGAGGTCGACGCGGCACTGCTGCGCTGGCTCTACGAGAGCTCGCCGATCGCGCTCAGCGTCTACACGGTGGACCTGCGGTGCCTGCGCCAGACCGCCGCGATGGCCCGGCTGACCGGGCTGTCCGACGACGAGCGCCGCAGGACGCGTCCTTCCGAGGTCCTGCTGGGTCCCGGCGGGACCGCGTGGGAGCAGCGGCTGCGCGAGGCGGCCGAGAACGGCACGGAGGTGCCGCGCGGCGACGTACGGGGACGCCTGGCGGGCTCACCGGACCGTGCGCGGGTCCTCATCGGGGCGGCCGGGCCGCTGGCGGACGAAGTGGGGCGCACGATCGGCGTGTGCTCGACGTTCACCGACGTCACCGAGCACCGCCGGGCCCGTGAGCGGCTGACGCTGCTCAACGAGGGAAGCACGCGCATCGGGACGACACTCGACGTTCCGGCAACGGCCCGCGAGCTCGTCGACGTGCTGTGCCCGCGGCTGGCCGACTGGGCGCACGTCGACCTGCTGGAGAACGTGGTGCAGGGCGAGGAGCCCGGTCCCTTCACCGGGAGCATCGCGCTGCAGCGGACGGCCCACAAGTCGTTCCGCGCCGGGACGCCCGAGGCGCTGCGCGCTCCCGGCGACGTGGACGTCCTCCCCGCCGGGTCGCCGCCGGTGCAGTGCATGGCCACCGGGCGGTCCAAGGTGCTCACCACCTCCGACCAGGAGATCAAGGACTGGATGGTGCGCGATCCGCAGCGGGCGGCGATGTTCCGGCTGCACCGGTACCACTCGGTCATGGTGGTGCCGATCCTCGCGCGCGGCACCATCCTGGGCGTGGTGGTCCTGCTGCGCAGCAGGATGGCCCCCTTCGCCGAGGACGACCGGCTGCTCACCGAGGAGCTCGTCTCACGCGCCGCGGTGTGCCTGGACAACGCCCGCCGCTTCGCGCGGGAGCGCGACGTCGCCCTGACCCTCCAGCGCAGCCTGCTGCCCGGGCAGCCGAAGAAGCAGACCGCGGTCGAGACCACCAGCCGCTACCTGCCGGCCGGTTCCGGTGCCGGGGTCGGCGGCGACTGGTTCGACGTGATCCCGCTGTCCGGCGCGCGGGTCGCCCTGGTCCTCGGGGACGTCGTCGGCCACGGCATCAACGCGGCCGCGACGATGGGGCGGCTGCGGACGGCGGTGCGCACGCTGGCGGACGTGGACCTTCCTCCCGACGAGCTGCTGACGCACCTCGACGACGTGCTGACCCGCCTGCACGCGGAGGCCGCCGAGACCGCCGAGACCTCCGGGAACACCGGGAACACCGGGAACACCGGGAACACCGACGGCACGGACGGCGGCGGTGGCGAGCTGGGTGCCACGTGCGCGTACGCCGTCTACGACCCGGTCGCCCTGACCTGCACCATCGCGTCCGCCGGGCACCCGCCTCCGGTGGTGGTCGCGCCCGATGGCAGGGCGTGGGTCCCCGACATCTCCGTCGGGCCGCCGCTGGGGGTCGGCGGGCTGCCCTTCGAGAGTGTCGAGTTGAGCCTGCCCGAGGGATCGCTGCTCGCGTTGTACTCCGACGGGCTGCTCGACGTGCGCCACCGGGACGTGTCGCAGGCGCAGGCGCAGTTGTACCGGTCGCTGTCCGACGTCCGCGCGCCGCTCGACGAGTTGTGCGCGGCCGCGATCCACGAACTGCTCCCCCACAAGCCGGCCGACGACGCGACGCTCCTGCTCGCGCGCACCCGCGCACTGGGACCCGGCCGGGTGGCCGAGCTCCAGGTCCCGCTGCGGGACGCGTTCGTCGCGGACGCCCGCGCGTGGACCGCCGAACGCCTCGCGCAGTGGGGGCTCGACGACCGCGGCTTCGTCAGCGAGCTCGTCGTCAGCGAGCTGGTGACCAACGCGATCCGCTACGGCGGCGACCCCGCCCACCTGCGGCTCATCCTCGACCGCACCCTCATCTGCGAGGTGTCGGACAGCAACACCACGGCCCCGCACATGCGCCGGGCCCGGCTGTCGGACGAGGGAGGGCGCGGACTGCTGCTGGTCGCGCAGCTCACGCAGCGGTGGGGCACGCGGCACTCGCGGAACGGCAAGACGATCTGGTGCGAGCAGCGGATCGACGCCGCCGGGTAGGCCGGCGCGGTGCGCCGCGCCCAAGGGACCCGGTCTGTCCGAACACCCGGACGGGACAGGACGGTTGACCGGGCATCCGAGGGTCAGTAGCTTACCGGTGCCGATCACCGCGTGGTGACCCGCGCTGCCCGGCCCGGCTCCCGCTCCGCCCCTCGCCCGCCCTCCCGTCGGCCCCAACGGACAAGGCTCCCATGCGGATTCGCGCTCTGACGGCAGCCGTCGCGCTGCTCACCACCCTGACCCTCTCGCTGGCCGGCGGCGCCGCGGCGGCCCCGGCCCACGGGTCGGCCCACGGGTCGGACGGCGGCCGGTTCGACCGGCCGTCCGCCGGCTTCGCTCCGGCCGGCACGGTGCTGCGGCCCGGAAGCCCGGGCGACGCGGGGCTGGACGCGGCACCGATCGACGCCTTCGAGCAGCAGATGGCCGGCTGGGAGGACCCGAGCGCCGGCGCCGGCTACCTCTTCCCCGGCGCCACCACGCTGATGGCGCACGACGGTGTGGTGGTCGAACGCAGCGCGGGCGGCTTCGCGGTGAAGTACGCCGACACCACCACCGAGCTGCCCCCGGACCAGTGGATCCCGGCCCGCACCGACACCATCTACGACCTGGCCTCGCTGTCGAAGCTGTTCACCTCGATCGTGGCGATGCAGCAGCTCGCGGCCGGGCGGATCGCCCTGGACACCCCCGTGGCGCACTACCTCCCGGAGTTCGCCACCAACGGCAAGGGCGACATCACCATCCGGGAACTGCTCACCCACACCTCGGGGTTCGACGCCGACCCGGTGCCGTCGCTGTGGCAGGGGTACCCCGACATCGCCTCGCGCGAGAAGGCGATCCTGGACGCCAAGCCGATCAACCCGCCGGGCACCACCTACCTGTACTCCGACCTGAACATGCTCAGCATGCAGCTGGTCCTGGAGGAGGTGACCGGCAAGCCGCTGGACACCCTGGTGCGCGAGGGCATCACCGCGCCGCTGCACCTGACCGACACCGGGTACAACCCGCCGGCGAGCAAGCTGCCGCGGATCGCGGCGACCGAGTACCAGACCAGCCCGGACCGCGGCATGGTCCGGGGCCAGGTGCACGACGAGAACGCCTGGGCACTGGGCGGTGTGGCCGGCCACGCGGGCGTCTTCTCCACCGTCGACGACCTGGCCGTGCTGGCCCAGACGATCCTCAACGGCGGGACGTACCGGGGCCACCGCATCCTCAGCGGGGACAGCGTCCGGCTGATGGAGGAGAACTTCAACCAGGCGTTCCCCGGCGACTCGCACGGCCTGGGCTTCGAGCTCGACCAGATCTGGTACATGGGCGGCCTGTCCGGCCCGCAGACGCTCGGGCACACCGGATTCACCGGCACCTCTCTGGTCATCGACCCGCAGTCGCGGTCGTTCGTCATCCTGTTGAGCAACCGGGTGCACCCCACCCGGAACACCCCCTCGACCAACCCGCCGCGCCGGGCGATCGGCGAGGCGATGTCGCAGGCGATGCGGGTCTCGGCGCCCGGCGGCGGCCCGCTGTGGTACTCCGGCCAGGGCGGCGGCACCACCAGCACCCTGACCACCGGCCCGCTGACCGCGTCCGCCCCGGTGGACGTCGACTTCTCGACCTTCGTCAACACCGAGTCCACCGACCTGCTCACCGTCGAGGACTCCACGGACGGCGGCGCCACCTGGCAGGCGCTGCCGCTGACCGTGACGGGCGAGGGAGCACCGCCCGGCACGCCGACCTCGCTGTCCGGGCAGGCCGTACGCGCCTGGTGGCACGTACACGCCTCGGTGCCGCAGCAGGCGGGCGCCTTCCGGATCCGCTGGCGCTACACCACCGATCCGGTCTACGAGGGCCGCGGCGTGGACCTCGCCCATCTGTCGGTGACCTCCGGGCACCCGGTGCCCGGTTCCGGCGACCTGACCGCGACCGGCGGCTGGAAGTTCCTACCGGACGGCCGGTAGCCGCATCGGGGCGGCGAACCGGGCGAGATGACGGCGCGCCGGCGCGTCTGCCGTGGCCCCGGGGTCAGTCGGCGGAGCGCTGGGCGAGCGGGCGGCGGCGCAGGGACACGTCCTGGAGGGCCGGGGGGACGTACGCCTGGTCCAGGGCGCCGACGTCCGTGCCGGGCGGGACGATCGCATCGATCCGGTCGAGGACGTCGTCGCCGAGGGCGACGTCGAGGCCGGCGAGCAGGTCGTCCAGGTGGCCCATCGTGCGCGGTCCGATGATCGCGCTGGTCACACCGGGGTGGGCGATGGTGAAGGCCATCGCGAGATGCGTCATCGGCAGGCCCGCCTCCGCGGCGACGGGGAGGAGCCGCTCGACGACATCGATGCGGTGCTCGTCGCTGACGTGCCGCATGAAGGGGACCCGGCGCAGGTCGTTCTCCTGGTTCCTGCGGACCCGGCCGGTCAGCAGCCCCTGGCCGAGGGGGCCCCAGACGAGGGTGCCCATGCCGTGGCGCTGGACGAGTGGCAGCACTTCGCGCTCGATGCCGCGGTTGAGCAGGGAGTAGGGCGGCTGCTCGGTGCGGAAGCGCTCCAGGCCGCGGCGCTCGGCCGCCCAATGCGCCTCGACGATGTAGGACGCGGGCGCGGCGGAGGTCCCGATCGCCCGCACCTTTCCGCTGCGGATCAGGTCCGTCAGCGCGGAGAGGGTCTCCTCCACGTCGGTGGCGGGGTCGATCCGGTGGATCTGGTAGAGGTCGATGTGGTCGGTCTGCAGGCGGCGCAGGGAGCCCTCGACGGCCTGGATGATCCAGCGCCTCGACGTCCCCTGCCGGTTGGGGTCGTCGCCCATCGGGCGCCCGAACTTCGTCGCCAGGACGACGTCGTCGCGCCGCCCCTTGAGGGCCTTGCCGACGATCTCCTCGGAGTCGCCGTACACGTCGGAGCTGTCGAGGAAGTTGATCCCCGCGTCCAGCGCCTTGTGGATCATGCGGATCGAGTCCTCGTGGTCCGGGTTGCCGATGGACGAGGCGAGCATCAGCGTGCCCAGGGCGTAGGGACTGACCCTGATACCGGTGCTGCCGAGGGTGCGGTACTGCATGGCTGCCTCCTGAGGGACGGGCAGGGTGGGACACCGGGAGGGGATGCCCTACCCTGGAGCCAAACGGAAAAGCTTTCCGCTTGATTTCGACTATACGGAAAAGCTTTCCGCTTATGCAACCGAGGAGGAGACCCGTGCCCGAGAACGCGGCAGCACCCGCAGGTCCCCCGGCCGCGCCGCGCCGGCTGCGCGCCGACGCGCAGCGCAACGTCACGGCGCTGCTGGAAGCCGCGAAGACGGTCTTCGACACCACCGGGGTCGACGCGCCGGCGAAGGAGATCACCGACCTGGCCGGCGTGGGCGTGGGGACGCTCTACCGCCACTTCCCCCAGCGCTCCGACCTCGTCAAGGCGGTGGTGCAGAGCAACATCGACGCCTGCGCCGCCGCGGGTCCCCGCCTCCGCGCGGCGCACGAGCCGGCCGCGGCGCTGGCGGCGTGGCTGCGGGAGTACACCGAACTCCTCGGCACCAAGCGGGGGCTCGCCTCAGCGCTGCACTCGGGCGACCCGGCCTACGAGGCGCTGCCCGGTTACTTCCTGGAGACGCTGACGCCCACGCTCACCGCGCTGCTGGACGCGGCGGCGGCGGACGGCGAGATCCGCGACGACGTCGCCGCCAAGGACCTGATGTTCGCGATCGCCCAACTGTGCCTGCCGGTAGCCGGCGAGAGCCCGGGGCACAGCGCCCGCATGGTGGGCATCCTGATCGACGGCCTCTCCAACGGCCCGCGGCGGCAGGGGCGGACCGCGGGCCAGTAGGCGCAACGGCCCCACCGGGTACGGGCCACGAGGGCGCGGGCCTTCCGGAGGCGCCGGCGTCGGCGGGTCGGGCTCGGCGGGTCAGCCGCGGATCATCGACATCAGCAGCGCGTGGGTCCCGCCGTCCGCGGCCACGACCAGCCCGCGGCCGGCCGGTCCGAGCGGGGCGCCGTCGACGCCGGTGACCGTGCAGCCGGCCGCCCGGCACAGGGCGATCCCCGCGGCGAAGTGCACGCTTCCGGACAGGTCGCCGCCGTCGGTGACGTACGCGGCGCGCCTGCCCGCGGCGACCCAGGCCAGCGCGAGGGTGGTGGAGACCACCCGGGGCCGGAAGTGCTCGACGAACGCGGGGTGGGCCAGCAGGTCCACGGCCCGGAACGCGGGCGCGCCGGGAAAGGGCGGGTCGAGATTGACGTCCACGAGCCGGGTGGCGGCGGTGGGCGCCAGCGGGATGTCGGTGCCGTCGTGCCGGACCCACGCGGACACGCCGTCAGTGCCGAAGACCTCGCCGGCGAACGGGTCGGCCACCGCCGCCGCGCCGCCGCGAAGCGCCACGTTGACCGCCACCAGCATGCCGCCGGACGCGTAGTTCAGCGTGCCGCACAGCGGGTCGACGAGCCACACGCGCGCGGTCCGCGCCGCTCCCCGGCGACCGCCCTCCTCGCCGAGCACCCCGTCGTCGGGCCGCACGGCGCGGATGACGTCGAGGATCGCCCGCTCCGCCTCGACGTCGGCGGTGGTGGCGAAGTCGCCCGCGCCCTTGTCGATGCGGGCGAGTCGCCGTCCGTACAGCGCGCGCACCACCTCCGCCCCGGCGCGCGCCGCCGCCGTGGCGACGGCCGTGTCGTCGAGGTCCCGGTCCGCAGCGATCATGCCCCGCAGGATAGCGGGGACGCCTGGCCCGGCCCTGCACGCCAGGAGCCGTCTCAGGCGGGTGCCGCGCCTAGGCCCTTACGGGCCCGGTCGCGGTGCGCGGCCTGCTTGGCGCGGTTGCCGCAGATCGCCATGCTGCACCACCTGCGGACGCGGCCGCGGGTGCGATCCGCGAACAGCAGGGTGCAGGCCGGCCCTTCGCACGCCTTGACGTCGGAGAAGTCCTCCTCGCCGACGACTCGCGCCAGCGCCTCACCGAGGGGCAGCAGCAGGGATTCCGGGGAGCGCCAGCGGCGCTCCGTCCGCAGCCGGAGTGCGGGGGCGCCGCCGTCCCCGCCGTCCTCCGCGACGGCGAGCCGGAGATAACCCTCGTCGCGCGCCAGCAGGCGGTTGAGCGGCGCGAGTTCGGCCAGCGCGGCGGCGTCCAGGGGCCGGCCCCTGTGTGCGTGGACGAACGACCGGAACTCCTCGCGCAGGCTCCGCGCCTGGGCGGCGACCGCGTCGAGCTCGCCGGGCATGGCCTGCTCCCGCAGCGCCGCGACGGCGATGGGCGCGACCAGTTCGGCCTGCTCCAGCCAGGCCAGCAGGCCCTCGCCGTCACCGATCCAGTCGACCCGCTCGTCACCGGACGTGGCGATCGAGTTGAGAAAGTCCAGGCCGAGCGTGTCGGCGAGGAACAGGGCCGGAGCACGGTGCACCATCCTCGCCTCCCCTTTCGTGTTTCGTGCCGGTTGCTTCGAGACCTCTCGACAGTAACCTCCTTGGATCACGTTGACAAGTTACCGATGCCGCTCATAACCTCGTTACGCAAGCCAGAGTGGTTACCCCGGACAGCGACACACCGGGCGGCAGACGAAGGGCCGCGGCCACGCGCCGCTGCTCGCCGCCGCCCCGAACAGGAAGAAGAGGGTGAACGTCATGGTCGACATCGCGTACCGCACCGCGGACGTGGACGGTCTCGAGGTGTTCTACCGGGAGGCCGGGGCGCCGGATGCCCCCGTGCTGCTCCTGCTGCACGGATTCCCGTCCTCCAGCCACATGTTCCGCGACCTGATCCCCCTGCTCGCCGACCGCTTCCACGTCATCGCCCCCGACCTGCCCGGCTTCGGACAGACCGCCATGCCGCCCCGCGAAGACTTCGCCTACACCTTCGAGCACCTCACCGACGTCATCGACCACCTGACCCAGCAACTCCACCTCGAACACTTCGCCCTGTACGTCTTCGACTACGGCGCCCCGGTCGGATTCCGCCTCGCAACCCGCCACCCCGAACGAATCACCGGCATCGTCACCCAGAACGGCAACGCCTACGAGGAAGGCCTGAGCGACGGCTGGGCCCCGATCCAGACGTACTGGAACGAACCGTCCGCAGCCAACCGCGAAGCGATCCGCACCATGATCCAGCCCGAAACCACCATCTGGCAGTACACCCACGGCGTCCCGGACCAGACCCGGATCAGCCCCGACGGCTACAGCCTCGACAACCACTACCTCGCCCGACCCGGCGCGGACGAGATCCAACTCGACCTCTTCCTCGACTACCAGAACAACATCGCCCTCTACCCCACCTTCCAGGAGTACTTCCGAACCAGCACGCCCCCCCTCCTCGCGATCT
>NZ_FNVU01000020.1 GCF_900107965.1 Actinacidiphila yanglinensis
GTCGTGCCACAGCCCGTATTCGATCCGGTGGAAGCCGGTGAAGCCGGGGTCGGCCGCGGGGTTGGTGCCCAGGGTGGTGGTGCCGTTGATCACGCTGTCGGCGTCGCCGAAGGTGTCGTAGGCCGCGCCCATCCGCTCGTAGACCAGGTGTCCGGTCAGCCAGTCGCGGCGGGCTGCTGCCAGGTTGCCGTGGTCGATGTCGCTGTTCAAGGTGCCGGTGTCGGTGGACAGTTCCGCCATCCGGGCCTGGATCCACTTCTGGTAGTCCAGGGTCGGCGGGATCAGGTCGTGCACGGTCACCGGCAGCGAAGAGGGTCCCTGCGGCACCTTCCCCGGCACCGTCACCGTCGGCCCCGTCACCGCATCGGTGTCCTCCTGGAGGCACTCGAACGCGTAGCGGCCGCTGCCGAGATCGACGGTCATCGAGCGGGTCGCGCCCGGCGCCAGGCCCTCGAGCTCCGCGAACAGCCGCCCGGTCTTGGGGTCCTTGAGGTAGACCTCGGTCGCGTTCGGCCCGGTGTTGTGCAGGTCGAACGCCTGGGTACCGGCGCGCGGTTTCTGCGCGGCGCTCCAGCCCGCACCGCAGGAGCCCGGCGCCACGTCGACCGCGGTGTGCCGCAACCCGTCCGAGGGCGCGGACCTGGCGGCCGGCTGCGTGTCGTGGTGACCGCCGCCGGTGGCCAGCACACCCGCGGTGATCGCCGCCGCGACGGCGACGGCGGCGCCGGCCGCGGTCCAGCCGCGCGCCCCGCGGCGGGGGCGGACGGCGCGGGAGTCCGGGGCGGGCGTGGTGTCGGTGGGGGCGTTCGTGGTGCCGGAGGCTTCCGAGGCGGGTGCGGGGTCCGGGGCGTCCGTGGTGTCGGCGCTCTCCGTGCTCTCCGTGCCCTCCGGGTCCTGCGCGGCCTTCGGATCGCGCTGAGGGACGTCGGGGTCCTCGCCCGCCGCTATGCGGTCGGGTGGTGCGGCGGCCGTGTCATCGGCCGTCGCACCACCCTCCGGCGCGTCGTCGTCGCGGCCGGCCGAGAGGTCGGCCGTGCGTGCGGGCTCGGGTGCGGGTTCGGCGGGCACACCGGACCTCCGGGAATCGGTGCAGCGGTACGTGACGCCGACATGCTAAGCACGCCGCGGGACGCCCACCCACCTGCACAAAGGCCAGGAACCCACAATTCCCCCGTAGTTCACCCGCGCGTCACTGTAAGGGTACCCTAACTAAGCTTTGCGGCCCGGAACCGGCCCAGGGCCGGCCGGGCGCCGACCTGGAATCGACCCGGCCCCGGGCCTGCCGGACGAGGGGACCGGCGGGGACGGTCAGCCGCAGGAGGGCACCGCGCCGAGGTTCTGCACGTAGCGCGCGGCCACGTAGCCGGGGCGGCCGTTGCCGAGCAGGCACCAGAGGTTGTTGCCGTCGACGTTCTGCCCCACGACCTTCCCTGAACCGGCCCAGGGAAACGGCGCGTCCACCCGGATGCTGCGGAATTCGCCCCGCGCGGCTGACGAACGGGCCCGAGCCGTCACGTCGCCGGTGCTGATGTCGTTGGGGGGCGTCGTGGGTCGTTGGGACGCGGTGGCGAACTCCCCGGCCCCTACCGCTCACCCGGCCGCGCGGAGAAGCCGGAATCGATCCGGCGGGTGTCACTTCTCGTGCGCGCCGGATTCTCCGCCGACGGATTCCCGGTAGCCGTCCGCGTAGGTGGGGGAGTCCTTGACGAGGCCGTCGCAGAACGCGGCGACGTCGGCGCCGATGAGTTCCAGGACTCCCTTGCCGGCCGCGACACCCTCCTCGAAGAAATCGACGATCCCGGGGAGCAGGGGCCCGTCGGCCAGACCGACCGGTCCGACCTTGAACAGGTACTTCTGCATCTCCTTGTAGACGATCCGGTAGTCCGGCGGGAGGGCCTTGATCCGCGCCACGTGCGCCCGCCACTGCTTCTTTCCCTCGATGATGTCCTGGATGCCCACGTCAGCCTCCCAGCCGGTTCAGTTTCCTGGCGACGTTCCTGTTCAACTGCTCGCGCCACCGGTCGCGATAGGTTCGGGACCCTTCACCGCCGACCAGCGCCGTGCAGAAGCCCGGGATGTCGTCGCCGAGCACCTCGTGGGCGCTCTGCCCGTCCGCCGCCGCCTCTTCGAGCAGCCCCAGGGCGGCGTCGAGGATGGGCGTCAGGTTGCGGCCGGTGAAGTCCCCGTGCGGGGACAGGTGTTCCTTGATCTGCCCCCACGCCGCCCGGTGGTCGTCCGGCAGGGCCTCGGCCCGGGTCTCGAAGGCTTTCCAGTCCCGGGTGAGATCGCTGCCCGTGACGGTCTCCCAGAAGTTCATCTCCCGCCCTCCTTGAGCCTGTTGATGCGTGTTGAGACGTACTGCCACTTCGCCCAGAACGTCGCGAGTTCCTCGCGGCCGGCGTCGTTGAGCGCGTAGAACTTGCGGGGCGGGCCGACGCCGGAGGGTCGTTTCGTCACCCGGACGAGTCCGTTCCGCTCCAGCCGCAGCAGGATGGTGTACACCGTCCCCTCGATGACGTCGGCGAAGCCGAGCTCGTTCAGCCGACGGGTGATGGCGTACCCGTAGGTCTCCTCGCTGCCGATGATCTCGAGCACGCACCCTTCGAGCGTGCCCTTCAACATCTCCGTCAGGTCGTCCATCGCGGCTGCTCGCTCCTCAGTCCTGCCGGTACTGCGTGGTACCGAGTACCACTATACGGTACCACGTAGTAGAGGAGTCGTGGCGATACGGGGGTGGGGCGGCCGGCCGGCCGCCCCACCCCCGTATCGGTCCCGTCAACTACACGTCAGCACGCCCGCGTTGTGCTTGGCGGTCAGCACCCGGTGGACGCTGGCGGAGACGTCCGATCGGAACGCGCTGCTGGACGACATCCGGCTGAGCACCGCCGACGTCATCGGGCTGATGTCACTGGGCTTCACGGTCAGGACCACGTCGCCGCTCGCAGTGATGAAGTCCACCGCCCGCTGGCCGGGGGTGCGGTCGGCGACCGCGGTGGCGTTGCCGAGGTCGTCGGAGATCACCGCGCCCTTGAAGCCGAGCGTGCCGCGCAGCAGGGTCCGGATCACGGCGGTGGAGAAGGCGGCCTGGTTGCGCGGGTCGATCCGGGTGTAGATCGCCGAGGACACCATCACGAACGGGGTGCCCGCCTGGATGCCGGCCCGGAAGGGCTGGAGGAAGGAGTCGTTCGTCGTGGTCACCGTGTCCTTCACGCCCGCGGTGAAGTCGGTGTTGCCGTTCGCCCGGCCCAGTCCAGGGAAGTGCTTGATCGTCGGCACCACCCCGGACTGCTTCATGCCGCGCAGGAACGCCGTGCTGTGCGAGGCGACCGTCGAGGGGTTGGTGCCGTACTCCCGGTCCAGCTTGCCGATCGGCGCGTTGACCGTGACCTGGTCCGGCGGGACGGTGTCGGCGACCGGCGCGAGGTTCATGTTGACCCCGGCGCCGCGCAACTGCCGTGCCCACGTGGCCGCGTTGGCCTGCAGCACGGACGTGGACCAGGTGCCCTGGGTCACCGCGCTGGGGATCGCGCTGAAGCCGGGCCCGTTCAGCGCCTGGACCTGGCCGCCCTCCTGGTCGGTGGAGATGAACATCCCCAGCGACACCCCGCGCACCGCGGAGGCAAGGGTGCGTACCCGCGCGGTCACTGTCCTGACCGACGCGGCACCCGCCGAGGTGTGGCCCTTGAGGAAGACCGAGCCGACCCGGCCCGCGGTGATCGCCCGGGACTCGCTGGTGGTCATCCCCGTGCTGCTGACCGCGGTCATGAAGAGCTGGCCGACCCGCTGGGAGTTCGACATCGCGTTGTACGCCCGGTCCACGCAGCTCGCCGCCGGCTGCGCGGTGGTCGGTCTCGCCGTCGTCGCCGAGGTGCTGGGCGAGGCGCTCGCCGACGTGCTCGGCGAGGTCGCCGTTGTGCTCGGCGCGGACGAGGTCGTGCTCGGCGCCGTCGTCGCGGGAGTCTCCTTGTGGCCGTTCCCGCAGGCGGCGACGGCCACCAGCAGGCCCGCGGCGAGCGCTCCATGGCGGACGCGGGTGGAGTAGGTCTGCGGAACGGCGGGGGAATGCTGGCGGCGCTTGCGCACTGCGGAACCTCACCTCGGGGGGTCGACCGACGAAACGAGTGATCCTCCACCATGATCCTCCTGTGACGCCAGTTGTCCCCTGTGAGGCCCCTGGCGCAGGGCCAAGCGGGGGAGCGGCGCGCTCCGCCCACTCCCGGCAGCCCTCGACCCGGCCCTCGCCCCGGCGGCCACCGGCGGATGGTCCGGGAACGCCCTCCGGCGGGTCCCGGGGGGACCGCGCTACGGGGCGCGGTCGGCGGCCCGCTCGGCCTCCTCGCGGCGGCGTTCCAGGAAGCGCCGCTCCGCCGCCGTCGGGGCGAGCCGGAGGGCCTCACCGTAGGCGGCGGCGGCCTCCTCGTGCCGGCCGAGCCGGCGCAGCAGGTCCGCCCGGGTGGCGGGCAGGAGGTGGTAGCCGCGCAGCGCGGGTGCGCCGGAGAGCGCCTCGACCAGGGGCAGGCCCACCGCGGGCCCCTCGGCCATGGCGACGGCCACCGCGCGGTTGAGCTCGACCACCGGCCCGGCCGTGAACCGGGCCAACTCCGCGTAGAGCAGCGCGATCTGGCGCCAGTCCGTGGCCTCGGGACCCGGCGCCGACGCGTGGCACGCGGCGATCGCCGCCTGCACCTGGTACGGCCCGGGCCGGTGTGCCGCGAGGGCGGCGTCGAGGACCGCCAGGCCCTCCTCGATCCGCTGCCGGTCCCAGCGGGCGCGGTCCTGCTCCTCCAGCGGGACCAGGTCGCCGCGGGCGTCGGTCCGGGCGGCGGATCGCGCGTCGTGCAGCAGCATCAGCGCCAGCAGCCCGGCCGGCTCCGGGTCGTCCGGCAGCAGGCCGGCCAGCAGCCGGGCCAGCCGGATCGCCTCCGCGGTGACCCGGCGCTGGTCCAGCCCGTCCGCGCCGACCGCGTACCCCGCGTTGAACAGCAGGTACAGCACGGCGAGCACCGCGCGGGTACGCTCCGGCAGCATCGCGCGCGGCGGGACCCGGAACGGGATGCCCGCGTGCCGGATCTTGCCCTTCGCGCGGGTCAGCCGCTGTGCCATCGTCGACTCCGGCACCAGGAAGGCGCGGGCGATCTCCGCCGTGGTCAGGCCGGTCAGCGACCGCAGGGTCAGCGCGACCTGCGCGGCCTCGGGCAGCGCCGGGTGGCAGCAGGTGAAGATCAGCCGCAGCCGGTCGTCGGGCACCGCGTCCGGCTCCTGGCCGGCCAGCACCGCCTCGGCCGGCTCGGTGACGCGGTCGGCGACCGGCTCCAGCCGGGCCGCCTCGCGCAGCTTGCGCGCCTCGTTGGTACGGCGGCGCAGCACGTCCAGCGCCCGATGCCGGGCCGTCGTGGTCAGCCACGCGCCCGGGCGGTCCGGCACGCCGTCGCGCGGCCAGCGCTCCAGGGCGCGTTCGAACGCGTCCTGCGCGCACTCCTCCGCCAGGTCCCAGTCGCCGGTCTGCCCGATGACGGCCGCCACGACCCGGCCCCACTCCTCGGGCCAGGCCGCCGCGACCGCCTCCCGGGCCCGGTCCGTCAGTCCGTCCAGAACGGCCGCACCTCGACCATCCCGTACTTGGCCACCGGGTGTTTCGAGGCGACCTCGACCGCCTCGTCCAGGTCGGCGCACTCGATCACGTCGAAGCCCGCCATCTGCTCCTTGGTCTCGGCGAACGGACCGTCGGTGAGCAGCAGGGCGCCGTCCCGGACCCGTACCGTCGTGGCGTCGGAGGACTCGCGGGTCCGGTTGCCCATCAGGCGGATGCCGCGGCCGTCCATCTCCTCCGCCCACGGGGTGGCGTCCAGTTGCTCCGGGGTGGCGTCGTAGCCCTGGCCGTCGTGGCAGATCAGCAGCAGGTACTTCATGGCACGTCTCCTTCGTGTCGCGCGGGCGGCGCTTCCGCCCGGTCACCCCCACGACGAACGGCGGCGGCCGTTCACGACATCCGCCGCGCGATCGGCCGGAAAAACTTCTGCCGCGTGCGCTCCGCACCGTACCGGGCGGGGCATCGGCCCGTCCCTGGGTGAGCGGTCCGGCCCGGTCCTCACCCGGTCGACGGCACCGCCCACGGCAGGGCCGAGCGGCGGTGCGGCAGCAGACCCGCGCCCACGACCACCAGCAGGCCCGCCACGAGGGGCAGCGGCACCCGCGGATGCCCGTGCACGATCAGCGCGGCGCCCGCCAGTGCCCCCAGGAACATCGCCAGCGCCGACAGCAGCCGGGGCCCCGCCTTGCTGTCGCTGCCGCCTCCGATCCGCGAGTCCGCCGCGAACCCGGTGAGCGTCATGGTCAGCACCGTCGTGGTCATGTCCGGTACGGCCAGATGGCGTACCACCGCGTTCTGCAACCCCATCGCCAGCCCGAGCAGCACGACCAGCACCGCGCGCCGGCCACCGGTCGCGGGCAGGTCGAAGACCTCCGCGAGCGCCAACGTGACCAGGACCAGCACCAGCTGCGCCCCCGTCGCCAGGAGCAGCAGCCGCGCCCGGTGCCTCGACACCAGCCGGCAGAGCCGGCCGCCCCCCACCGCGCCGGTCACGAAGGCGGCCAGTGCCAGCGCCGACGCCAGGATCGAGAAGCCCTTCGCGCCGGCGAGCGAGAACGCCAGGAACACCACGTTGCCCGTCATGTTGGCCACGAAGACCCGGCCCAGCGAGAGGTAGCTGAACGCGTCGACGAGGCCGGTCACGAGGGTCAGTACGAGCAGCAGCCGGGGCAGCGGACCGTGCGGCCCGTCGGGCGGCGGTGCGACGGTCGCGCGGATCTGACGGAGTGTGGTGCGCACGTCGTGAATCCTCCCGGGAGGCGTGGCCGCGGTCCGACGGGACAGACGGATCATGCGGGCAGTCGCCTGCGTCCAGCATGGTCGCCGCCCTGACCCGCCGGAAGCGGCGGTCGCGCGTGTCGCGGCCGCCGATGTGAAACTGACCGGAACGGAGGTGATCTTCATGGCGACGTCCGCCCCGGATCCGGCCCAGGCTCCCGAACCGGACCCGGACCAGGCCCACGCCCCAGCCCCCGCCCAGGCTCCCGACGGCGGGGCGACCATCCGCACCGACGTGCCGGCGAGACTCGACCGGCTGCCATGGTCGCGCTGGCACTGGATGATCGTGATCGGCCTCGGCACCGTATGGATCCTCGACGGCCTGGAAGTCACCATCGTCGGCAACATCGCCGGCCGGCTGTCGGAACCCGGCTCGGGCCTGGCCATCAGCTCGTCGCAGATCACCGGTCTCGCCGCCGCCCTGTACGTGACCGGCGCGTGTGTCGGCGCGCTCTTCTTCGGCTGGCTCACCGACCGGTACGGCCGCAAGAAGCTGTTCATGGTCACGCTGGTCGTGTACCTCAGCGCAACGGCCATGACCGCGCTGTCCTTCGCGCCGTGGTGGTTCTTCCTCTTCCGGTTCCTGACCGGCTTCGGCATCGGCGGCGAGTACGCGGCGATCAACTCCGCGATCGACGAGCTGATCCCGTCGAGGTTCCGCGGCCGGGTCGACCTGACCATCAACGGCAGTTACTGGCTCGGCGCGATCGGCGGCGCGCTGCTGTCCATCGTCGCGCTGAACACGAACATCTTCGCCCAGGACGTGGGCTGGCGGCTCACCTTCGCGCTGGGCGTGGTGCTCGGCCTGGTCATCCTGCTGGTCCGCCGGCACGTGCCGGAGAGCCCGCGCTGGCAGTTCATCCACGGCTACGCGGACGAGGCGAACACGCTCGTCGGCGATGTCGAGCAGCGGATCGAGGCCGAGAAGGGCCGCGAACTGCCGCCCGTCGACCGGGAGATCGCCATCCACCAGCGGGCGAGCATCGGCTTCGGGCTGATCGCCAGGACCGTGTTCGTCAGGTACCCCAAGCGCGCGGTGCTCGGCCTGTCCCTCTTCATCGGGCAGGCGTTCCTCTACAACGCGATCACCTTCGGCTTCGGCGCGATCCTGATCACCTTCTACCACGTGGACTCCGGCCACACCGGGTACTACTTCGCGGTGATCGCGGCCGGCAACCTGGTCGGCGCGGTACTGCTCGGCCCGCTCTTCGACATCCTCGGCCGGCGGATCATGATCACCTCGACCTACCTGCTGTCGGGCGTGCTGCTCTTCCTCACCGCCTGGCTCTTCGACCGCGGCTCGCTGAACGCCACGACGCTCACCGCCTGCTGGTGTGTCGTGCTCTTCTTCGCTTCCGCCGGCGCGAGCAGCGCGTACCTCACCGTCTCCGAGATCTTCCCGATGGAGACCCGTGCGATGGCCATCGCCTTCTTCTACGCGATCGGTACGGCGGCCGGCGGCATCACCGGCCCGCTGGTCTTCTCCGACCTCACCTCCTCGGGGAAGGTCGGTGACACGGTGCTGGCGTTCAGCATCGGCGCCGCCCTGATGTGCGCGGGCGGGCTCGTCGCGGGCTTCCTCGCGGTCGACGCGGCGCAGAAGTCGCTGGAGGACATCGCCGAGCCGCTCTCCTCCGCGGAACCCGCCAAGACGGCTTCCCCCACGGGGAGTTCGGGTCGGCGGCCGTCGCCGGGCCGGGCCTGACCGGTACGGGCCGACGGCCCCCCGACCGCTCGGTCCGGCCGCTGCCCCGTTCGCAGCGGCCGGGCCGGCCGGGACTACGCGCCGCCGACCGGCAGCAGCCCCCGCTCGCCGAACACCTTCTTCGCGACGAACGTGGCGTTGAGCGCCTTGGGCATTCCGCAGTACACCGCGGAGTGCAGCAGGGCCTCGACGATCTCCTCGGGGGTCAGGCCGACGTTGAGCGAGGCGTTGATGTGCACGTCCAGCTGCGGCTCGCAGCCGCCGAGCGCGGTGAGCATGCCGAGGGTGACCAACTGGCGGTCGCGCGGGGCCAGGTCGGGGCGCTGGTAGATCTCGCCGAAGGCCCACGAGACCACCTGGTTGCCGAGTTCGGGGGAGATGTCGGCGAGCGAGTCCACCACCTTGCGGCCGCTCTCGCCGTCGATCCGCGAGAGCACCTCCATCCCGCGCGCGAAGCGCTCCTCGCGGGTCTCCGCCGAGGTGCCGGCTGCGGTCGGGCTGTCGTGGTCCATGGTGCTCCGTTCCTGGTGGGCGTGAGCAGAACGGTAGGACCTGGAGTGCACTCGAAGGCAAGCGGGAACGTACAGCGGCCGCGGCCCGGAGGAGGGGAAGTCCCGGGCCGCTGCCGCCGTGCCGCGTGGGGAGGGGGAGCCACGCGGCCGTTCCGCGGGTGGTTCAGGGGGAGGCGCTCACCGCTCGGTGAGCAGCCCCGCGCGCAGCTTCGCCAGGATGCGGCTGAGCAGCCGCGACACGTGCATCTGCGAGTAGCCCATCGCCTCACCGATCTGGGACTGGGTCATCTCCTCGCCGAAGCGCATCTGGAGGAGCCGGCGGTCGCGCTCGGACAACCGGCCGATCAGCGGGGCCAGGCTGCCGAGGTTCTCCACGAGTTCCAGGGACGGGTCGCACGCGCCCAGGCACTCGGCCAGGGTGCGGCCCTCGCCGTCGGGGCCGACGTCGGCATCCGACCACGGCACGTCCAGGGAGCCCGCGGTGTAGCCGTTGGCGGCGACCAGGCCCTCCAGCACGTCGCTCTCGGCGAGGTCGAGATAGGAGGCCAGTTCGGGCACCGTCGGGTCGCGATCGAGCAGCACCGACAGGTGTTCCTTGGCCTTGCTCAACTCGACCCGCAGCTCCTGGAGCCGGCGCGGCACGTGCACCGCCCACGAGGTGTCGCGGAAGAACCGCTTCATCTCGCCGACGATGTACGGGATCGCGAAGGTGGTGAACTCCGTCTCCCGGGACAGGTCGAACCGGTCGATCGCCTTGATCAGCCCGATCGTGCCGACCTGGACGATCTCCTCGCGGTCGGTGGCCGGCCGGTTGCGGTAGCGGCCGGCGACGAAGTGCACCAGCGCCAGGTTCATCTCGATCAGGGTGTTGCGGGCGTAACTGTGGGCGTGGGTGCCCTCCTCCAGTACCTGGAGGCGGTCGAAGAAGAGCCGCGAGAGCACCCGGGCGTCCTGCGGCGCGACGGACGCCGCGTCGTCGATCCACGGCAGCCCGCCGATGGCCTGGTGTTGCGGCGCGCCGGTCGGCCCGACGGTCGTTGCGGTCCCGTACGTGCTGCTCGACTGCTGCATCTCTGCTGTCACGTCATCGCCTCGCACTCCAAGGACGGTTCGACGCGCTCCTGCCCCCCAACTCCCGGGGTATTCCTCCGTCTTCCGTCTTCGCCGCGCGCAATCCCGCCGTACGGAGATCCGCCGGGCGGAATCCCGGCGGGCAGAAAAACGCCGTACCCCCCGGATCGGGAGGTACGGCAGGTGAGGAGCGGGTCATGCCTTGGGGCCGCGCTCCGGGGCGGGCCGGCCTTGACCGGGTTCGGTGGTGCAGCCACCTTTGCGGCAGTTCACGTCGGGGCAGGACATCTCGGATCACCTCATTTCTGCCAGGTCGTCGGGCACACAGTCCAGGAACAGCTTGTCGACCCGCCGGCCGCGCCACAGCGCGGCGCTGCGCAGCCGTCCGGCGGTGTGGAAGCCGGCCTTGAGGTAGGCGTTGACCGCCGCGGTGTGCGGCGCCAGTACCTCCAGCCACACCGCGCTCAAAGATGCGATGGTGAACGCCCAGTCGAGAGTGAGTGCGGTCGCTTCGGTCGCGTAGCCCCGGCCGCGGTGCTCCGGGGCGATCACGAGGGTGAGTTCGGCGGTGTTCGCCGCCTGGTCGACGTTGAGCGCGGTGGTGCCGACCGGCACCGTGCCCTCGGTGGTGACCACTTCGAAGAGCTGGTAGTGCTTCGAGGTGTGACTGCTCAGGAAGCGGGCCTGGAACACTTCCCAGGACACCGGCCAGCGGGCACCGAAGCCGACGACGGTCGCCGGGTCGGTCTCCCACCGGTGGTAGTCCTGCATCATCTCCTCCCTCGCCAGTGCCAGTGCCAACCGCGCTCCGACGCGCAGCGGCAGAGGTGCGGGGGACTGGGGAATGGTCATCACGTCTCGTCTCCCATACGTGTGCCCGGGGCGGGGGTGGTGCAGCCGTCAATAAAGCGTCATTCCGTTTCGGGTGCGGCGGGACGGGATCCGCGGTATTGGCCCGGGCGCACCGGGGTTGTGCTTGCCTGTGCACACGTCCCATCCGAACCATGAGTGCGCCGGCGCCCCATTGGTCAGTAAACGACCCTTCCGGTGACTGCGAGCGGTCATGACCGGCAAACGGGTGGCAACCAGGGGCAACGGGCGACAACCGTCGGCAACGAGCCGATCGTGGCCGAATACGGTGCAACCGAAACGGGCCTCCGGAGCGTCACCGTCCCTTCCGCGCAGGTCGCGGAACCGGTCCGGGCCGCCGTGATAGCCGCGCCCCGAACCGGGGAAGGCAAGGAGCACGATTGCCAACGGTGGAGGTTCCCATGAAGGTCGCCCTGCTGACCCGGGAGTATCCCCCGGACGTCTACGGCGGTGCTGGCGTGCACGTCGAGTTCCTGGCCCGGGAGCTTCGCGCCCTGCTCGACCTCGAAGTCCACTGCTGGGGCGAGGGCAGCGGCTCCGGCGTCGTACGCCACCGTCCTGCCGCCGCCTTCGACGGCACCAACGACGCGCTGCGCACCTTCGCCGTCGACCTGCAGATGACCGCCGCCCTCCAGGGCCGCGACCTGGTGCACTCCCACACCTGGTACGCCAACCTCGCCGGGCACCTCGGCAAGCTGCTCTACGGCATCCCGCACGTGCTGACCGCGCACTCCCTCGAACCCCTGCGTCCCTGGAAGGCCGAGCAACTCGGCGGCGGCTACGCGCTGTCGAGCTGGGCCGAGCGCACCGCGATGGAGTCCGCCGACGCCGTCGTCGCCGTCTCCGACGGCATGCGCGGCGACATCCTCTCCTGCTACCCGGAGCTCCATCCGGACCGGGTCCACGTGGTGCGCAACGGCATCGACACCACCACCTACCGCGCCGACCCGCGCACCGACGCCCTCTCCCGCGCGGGCATCGACCCGAACCGCCCCTACGTGCTGTTCGTCGGCCGGATCACCCGGCAGAAGGGCGTCCCGCACCTGCTGCGCGCCGCCCGCGCCATCGACCCGTCCGCGCAGCTCGTGCTGTGTGCCGGCGCCCCCGACACCCCGGCACTGGACCGGGAGTTCAGGGCGCTGTTCGACGAGCTCAGCTCGGTGCGGGACGGCGTGCACTGGATACCCGCGATGCTGCCGCGTCCCGCCGTGGTGCAACTGCTCACCCATGCCGCGGTGTTCGTGTGCCCGTCGGTGTACGAGCCGCTGGGCATCGTCAACCTGGAGGCGATGGCGTGCGGCACCGCCGTCGTCGCGTCCGCGGTCGGCGGCATCCCCGAGGTCGTGGACGACGGCGTCACCGGGCTGCTGGTGCCCTACCGGGAAGGCCACGCCGAGGAGTTCGAGGCCGGGCTCGCCCGGGCGCTGGACCGCGTGCTCGCCGATCCCGCCGCGGCGGCGCGGATGGGCGAGGAGGGCCGGCGGCGCGCGGTCAGCGAGTTCGGCTGGGACACCGTCGCCCGCCGCACCGCCGACCTGTACGGGACCGTGCTCACGTCCGGCGCCGCCCCGTAGGACGGCCCCGACACCAGCAGCGGGCCCGGCGCCGTCACGCGCACCGGCGCCGTCATCCCAGCGTGGCAGGAAAGAACCCGCGCGACCTCGCACCGGCCGCGAAGGCAGCGGTGCGTGGGCGCGCGGGCAGGCAGGGAACCGACTCATCACGACACAAGGGGGCCTCGATGCGCGGTGGCGGACCTTCGGTCCTGGGCATAGTGCTGGCCGGCGGCGCGGGGAAGCGGCTGATGCCGCTCACCGCCGACCGGGCGAAACCGGCGGTGACCTTCGGCGGGACCTACCGGCTGGTCGACTTCGTGCTGTCCAGCCTGGTCAACGGCGGGATCCTGCGGATCTGCGTGCTGACCCAGTACAAGTCGCACAGTCTCGACCGGCACGTCACGACGACCTGGAGGATGTCCAGCCTGCTGGGCAACTACGTGACGCCGGTGCCCGCCCAGCAGCGACTCGGGCCGCGCTGGTACCTCGGCAGCGCCGACGCGATCCTTCAGTCGCTCAACCTCATCCACGACGAACAGCCGGACTACGTCGCCGTGTTCGGCGCCGACCACGTCTACCGGATGGACCCGCGGCAGATGCTGGACCAGCACGTCGAGCACGGCGCCGGGGTCACCGTGGCGGGCATCAAGGTGCCCAGGGCCGACGCCTCCGGGTTCGGCGTGATCACCCCCGGCGCCGACGGCATCACGGTGGAGCGCTTCCTGGAGAAGCCGGCCGACCCGCCCGGCCTGCCGGACGACCCGGGGCACGTCTTCGCCTCGATGGGCAACTACATGTTCACCACCAAGGCGTTGCTGGAAGCGCTGCACGAGGACGCCGAGGACCCGCAGTCCGTGCACGACATGGGCGGCAGCATCCTGCCCCGGATCACCGCGCAGGGCGCCGCGCACGTCTACGACTTCGACGCCAACCACGTGCCCGGCGAGACCTCCCGGGTGCACGGCTACTGGCGGGACGTCGGCACCCTGGACGCCTACTACGACGCCCACATGGACCTGGTCTCCGACCGGCCCGCCTTCAGCCTGTACAACCGCGACTGGCCCATCCACACCAACCCCGGCTCGCTGCCGCCCGCGAAGATCGGCAACGGCGGCATCGTGGGGGAGTCGGTGATCAGCCCGGGATGCGTCGTCCGCGGCCAGGTCACCTGCTCGGTGCTGTCGCCCGGTGTGATCGTCGACTCCGGTGCCGTGGTGCAGGGTTCGGTGCTGCACCACGGCGTGCGCGTCGGCCGGGGCGCCATCGTGCGCGGCGCGATCCTCGACAAGAACGTCGACGTGCCGCCGGGTGCCACCGTCGGCGTCAACCCCGAGCGCGACCGCGAGCTCTACACCGTCTCCGAGGCGGGCGTGATCGCCCTCGGCAAGGGCAGCAGGGTCGGCTGAGCGGCGGGCGGCGGCGCCGAAGCGTCGGTTGAGTGGTACGGCGGTACGGCGGTGCTGAACCGCCGTACCGCTCAGCCGCCGAGGTGCCGTGGTCCGGCCGACCCCCGGGTCACGGCACCCAGTTGAACGTGTCCGGGTCCGGGCCGATGCGCTCGCCGCGGTCCAGTGCGGTGATCTGGGCCATGTCGTCGCGGGTCAGCTCGAAGTCGAAGAGCCGGATGTTCTCCTCGACGCGCGAGCGCGTCACCGACTTGGGGAAGACGATGTCGCCGCGCTGGATGTGCCAGCGCAGCGTCACCTGCGCCGGGGTGCGCTCCACCCGCGTGGCGATCGCCTTGATGACCGCGTTGTCGAGCACCTTGCCCTGGGCGATCGGGGACCACGCCTCGGTGGCGATGCCGTGGTCGGCGCCGAACGCGCGCAGCTCGTCCTGGGCGAGGTAGGGGTGCACCTCGATCTGGTTGACCGCGGGCACCACCGAGGTCTCCTGGAAGAGCCGGTCGAGGTGGCCGATCTGGAAGTTGGAGACACCGATCGCCTTGACCCGGCCGGACCGGTAGATCTCCTCCATCGCCCGCCACGTCTCGGTGTAGTCGCCGACCGCCGGCATCGGCCAGTGCACGAGGAAGAGGTCGAGGTACTCCATCGCCAGGTCGCCCAGGCTCCGGGAGAACGCGGCGAGCGCGTCACCGTAGGCGTGGTAGCCGTTGTTGAGCTTGCTGGTGACGAAGACGTCGGACCGGTCGAGGCCCGACGCGCGCAGCGCCCGGCCGACCTCCTTCTCGTTGCCGTACATCTCGGCGGTGTCGATGTGCCGGTAGCCGGTCTCCAGCGCGGCGAGCACCGCCGCCTCGGTGTCCTTCGGATCGATCTGGAAGACCCCGAAGCCGAGCTGCGGGATCGCCACACCGTTGTTGAGCGTGATGTCGGGGATCGTGGGCGCTGAGGTCATGGGCGCGACTTCCTTGCGTGGTCGGCTGTGTGCACTCTGCTCTTCGGTTGCCCCCGTGGGCCGCCGTTCCGCCCGCCGCGGTCGCCGGGCCGGCCCCGCTTCCACCGTAGCCGTCGCGGCGGTCCGCGGCCTTCGGGCGGGGGCGGGAAGGATGCGGGGAGGACGCGGGGAGGACATGGGGAAACGCTCGCCCGAGCGCCCGACCGGTCACCTGTGCGAAAACCGGCTCCTTCGACGCGCCTGGCGGGCCGGGGCGCGCGATGATCGGAGGATGACGCGGACCGGCAGCGACGTGGGTGTGCCCGAGCTCGAACCCGAGGTGTTCGACCGTGCCATCGTGGCCGTCGCCCTGACCGCCGGTGCCGACCACCGGGTGGTCTACATCAACGACGCCTTCCGCGCCCTGTTCGGCCCCCGTGAGCTGGGCGAACGCGCGGTGGACGTGTTCACCGAGCCCAGGGCGGCCCGGTTCGTGAAGATGCTCGACCAGGTCTACGCCGACCGCACCGCCCGGCAGGTCAACGAGCCCCGCACCACCGACGGCACCGCGCCGGGCGCGCCGGGCCGCCGGCACTTCATCTACAGCTGCTCGCCGGTGGTCTCCCGGTTCGGGCCCGGCGTGCTGGCCGTGGCCGTGGACACCACCTCGCAGGTCGAGGCGGTCGAGGCGGCGCAGCTGCTGTCCGAGCAGCGGCACAAGGCACTCCAGCGGTACGAGGCGCTGATGTCCGCGGTCACGCAGATCGTGTGGCTGATGAAGCCCAACGGCGACATCACCGAGCTGGTCGGCGGCTTCGAGAAGTTCACCGGCAGCCCGTGGCGCCCGGTGATCGACGACGAGTGGCTCACGGCCGTCCACCCGCACGACCGGACCCGGCTGGTGCGGACCTGGGAGGACGCGGCGCAGGGGGTTCCCTCCCTGTTCGTGTGCACCTTCCGGTTGCGCAGCGCGTCGGGCGAGTACCGCCACGTGCAGTCCCGCGCCGTGCCCGTGGAGCGCGGCGGGGTACTGGTGGAGTGGATCGGCGCGACCGCCGACATCGAGGACCAGTGGCGCAACCGGTTGCGGGAACGGCTGCTGGCGAGGGTGGCCACCATCACCGCCGCGAACGACGTGCCGGACGCGTTCGCCGCCGTGGCCGCCGCGGTGGTGCCCGACCTCACCGACGCCTGCGCGGTGTTCATGCTGCCCGCCCCGGGCGTCGACGAGAGCCCGACGACAGCCGTCCGGGTCGCCTCCACCGCCCGCGCCGGACTGCCGGACCTGCCGCCGCTGACCAACCTCCCGTACTCCGTGGGGCCGATCGCCGAGCAGGTCATCGAGAGCCGCCGCCCCAAGCTGCTGGTCTTCCCCAGCGGGGAGCCGCCCGACGGCGCCCTCTCCGAGATGTCCCGGACCTGGCTGCGGGCGGCGCGCGCCACCAGCCTGACCATGGTGCCGATCGTCATCGACTCCGCCGTGGTCGCCTTCGCCTGCGCGGCGGGCTGCGCCGACAGCCCGCCCCCCGGCACGGCGGACCTCGCGCTGCTCGTCGAGATCCTGCACGAGGTGCGCGAGCCGCTGCGGCAGGCCGTCGAGCTGCAACGCACCCGGCACACCGCGCTCACCCTGCAGCGCGCCCTGCTCTCGGCGACACCCCGGGTGCCGGGCGCCGAGCTGGCCGCGAACTACCAGCCGGCCAGCACGACCGCCGAGATCGGCGGCGACTGGTACGACGCGCTCCTGCTGCCCGACGGCACCGTCACCCTCACCATCGGCGACATCGCCGGCCACGACCTGGACGCCGCCACGTCGATGAGCCAGCTGCGCAGCATGCTGCGGGTGATCGCCTACGACCGGCCCGACCCGGACAGCCCGGCCGAGTGCCTCGCCCGGCTGGACCGGGTGGTGGAGGGCCTGGACATCGCACCGCTGGTCACGGTGGTGCACGCCAACCTCGTGCCCCGGCCCGGTGGGCGCTGGCGCGTGGCCTGGTCCAACGCGGGCCACCCGCCGCCGCTGCTGCTGCCCGCCGGCGGCGGGCCGCGCTACCTGGAGGGCGCCGGCCCCGACCTGCCGCTGTGCGTGGCCCCCACCATGTCGCGCACCACCTGCCACCACGAACTGGAGAACGGCGACACCCTGCTGCTCTACACCGACGGCCTCATCGAGGTGCCCGGCACCGACCTCGGCGAGGGAATGGCCATGCTCGCCGCGATCGCCGAGCGGGCCCGCCGCGAGCGGCTGTCGCTGGCCGAGATGTGCGCGCGGCTGCTCACCGACGTCGGCAACCGCCGGGACGACGCCGCGGTCATCGGGTTCCGCCCGATCGCGCAGGGCGCCGGCCGTATCCCCGCGCACGGCGATCCCGTCCTCGGCTGACCCGCCTCGGCTGACCCGGCGGAGGGAGGCGCCGTCCGGCGGGCGCGGGGGCACTTCCGCGGGGGTCCGGAACGTCGCGGCGCCGCCGATCACGGCCGGGCGGCCGTCACGCGCGGGCGGCCATCAGCACCCCCAGCAGGACCATCGTCACGGCGATCACCGCGTCGAGCACCTGCCAGGACCCGGGCCGGGCGAACGGCCGGCGCAGCAGCCGCGCGCCGAAGCCGAGCCCGCTGAACCACAGCACGCTGGCGGTCACCGCGCCCGCGCCGAACGGCCACCGGGCGCCGCCGTAGCTGTTGGCGACCGAACCCAGCAGCAGCACCGTGTCCAGGTAGACGTGCGGGTTCAGCCAGGTCAGCGCCAGGCAGGTGAGCACCGCCGCGCGCGCCGAGGCCCCCGCGCCCTCGCCGGCGGTCAGCCGCTGCGGCCGCAGCGCCCGGCGGGCGGCGAGCACGCCGTAGGTCACCAGGAACGCGCCGCCGACCCACCCGGTCACCGTCACCGCGGCCGGCCAGCGGCGGACGACCGTGCCGACGCCGCCGATGCCCGCCGCGATCAGCACCGCGTCCGAAGCGGCGCAGATCCCGACCACCGCGGCCACGTGCTCGCGGCGGATGCCCTGGCGCAGCACGAACGCGTTCTGCGCGCCGATGGCCACGATGAGGGACAGGCCGGTGCCGAGGCCGGCCAGGGCCGCGAGGAGGGCTGGGTGCATGGGTCGAGGCTAGGAGCGGGTGAGAGCTAAGACCAGCTAATGATTCTTAGGTAGCATCAGCATTGCTTCATATGCGCGCCACACTGCACGGACCATTCGGGGAAGGAGCGCGGGCGGTGGTCGGACTTCCGCTGGACCAGGTGCGCACCCTGCTGGCCGCCGTCGACGAGGGCACCTTCGAGGCGGCCGCCGAGACCCTGCACATCACCCCGTCCGCGGTGAGCCAGCGGGTCAAGGCGCTGGAGCAGCGGATCGGCCGGGTGCTGCTGCTGCGGACGAAGCCGGTGCGGCTGACCGCGTCCGGCGAGGTCGTGGTCCGCTTCGGGCGGCAGCTCGCGCGGCTGGAGCAGGACGCGGGAGACGCGCTCGGCCTCGGTGACGAGCTCGGCCCGGCCACGCTGCCGATCGCGGTGAACGCCGACTCGCTGGCGACCTGGTTCGTGCCGGCGCTCGCCGAGGCCGCCGGCGGCCACCGCATCCTCTTCGACCTGCACCGCGACGACGAGGACCACACCGCGGCGCTGCTGCGCCAGGGCCGGGTGATGGCCGCGGTCACCTCCTCGCCGGAGGCCGTGCAGGGCTGCTCGGTACGGGCACTCGGCCGGATGCGCTACCGGGCGAGGGCCACGCCGCGGTACGCCGCCCGCTGGATCGCCGGCCGCCCGCTGCGGGAGGCGCTGCCCGCGGCGCCGGTCGTCGTGTTCGACCGCAAGGACGAACTGCAGGACCGGTTCCTGCGCGACCTCGATCCCGGCCTGGCCCGCTCCGCCGTCCGCGCCCGGCACTACATGCCGTCGTCGGAGGCGTTCCTCGACGCGGTGGCCGCCGGGCTCGGCTGGGGCATGATCCCCGACCTCCAGGCCGCCTCCCACCTGGCCGCCGGCACCCTGGTGGAACTCGCGGCGGACCGGCCGGTGGACGTGCCGCTCTACTGGCAGCAGTGGAAGCTCGACTCCCCGGACCTGGCCGCGGTCGCCGAGGCGGTGTCCCGGGCGGCGGCCGGCCACCTGTCCCCGGTCGCCCCGGGCACCGCGCGCTGAGCGGTGCGGATCGGCACGGCGCGGTCAGGCGTCCGGGTCAGTGGTCCGGGTCGTCGATCGGGCCGGGGCTGGTGAAGTCCGGGCTGGAGAAGCCGGGGCTGGAGAACCCCGCCTCGTCGGGCACCAGGTCGTCCGCGTCCTCGGCCTCGTAGTCGGGGCCCTCGAACGGCGGCACCACGTAGTCGGGCGGGGTGAAGTCGCCGATCCGGTCGCCGCCGGGGCTGGTGAAGTCCGGGCTGGAGAAGTCGGGACTGGAGTAGCCCGGACTGGAGAAGTCCGGCTCGTCGTCGCGCTCCGGGGCGCCGCTCGCATCGGTGCCCCCGCCGCTCCCGGTGCCGTCCTGCGGTGTGTCGCTCATGGCCGTGCCCGTCCCCTCCTGGCCCGCCCGCCCGCGCGGAATGAATGCGCGGTCGCCGCGGTTGACGCTCCTGCACGACAGAGACTACGAGCAGAAAGGCGCCCTTATGAAGGTACGCAACTCGCTTCGCTCCCTGAAGGACCGGCCGGGCGCCCAGATCGTCCGCCGCCGCGGCAAGGTCTTCGTGATCAACCGCAAGGACCCCCGCGGCAAGGCCCGTCAGGGCTGACCCCGGGGCGTCCCGCACGACCGGCGGCCGCCGCACCCGCACCGGGTCCGGCGGCCGCGGCGTGCCCGCCGCCGGTCGCTCCGGGACCGCTTCCCGTTCCGCTTCCGCGTTCCGCCCGTGCCCGCGCGGTGCCGCCGTGATCCCGGCGTTCCCCGTGGCGGGTGGGGGCCGTGCGGCCTGCTGGGACGCCCGATGGCCCCGCTCCGGGCCCCGGCCGCCCGCCGCGGGGACGGCCGTGTCACGAGCCGTCACCGGTGTGCGGACACCGGGCACATATGAGGCCGGGGATGTGGGAAAGTGTTCCCCGCCTGCGGTGCCGAGAGCGGCCCGCAGCAGCCGGAAAGGGCCCACGGGGAGGGCCCGTCCGGCGGGGGACGGCCGGCCGGGCGCGGGCCCGTCCGGTGACTGCTCGGGGAGGGCGACCGGTGACCGCGGAGATCTACTTCAGCAACAACTACCGCGACCTGTGCGAGGAACAGGGCACAGGAGCGGGCTTCCAGTTCGAGTTCTCCTGCAACCGCTGCAACGACACCTGGCGCTCGCCGTTCGAGGCGTACACCGGTGCGCGGATGGCCAGTTGGGTCGGCAAGGGCGTCAACGCGGCCTGGGGGATGCTCGGACGGGCGGGCAGCGGGATGTCGACCGCGGCCGACGGCCTGGCCGGCGCCGGATACGGCCACGCCCGGGACGCGGCGTTCCGGCGCGCCATCGCCACCGCGCAGGGCCACTTCAACCGCTGCCCGCGCTGCACCCACTACGTCTGCAACCGCTGCTGGAACGCGGGCCAGGGCATCTGCCTGACCTGCGCGCCCGACACCGCCGCCGAAGCGGTCGCCGCCCAGCAGCGCGGCCTGAACGACATGGTCGCCGAGCGCGCCTACACCGCCGGGCAGAACTCCGCGCAGCAGTTCGCGGTGAACACCCCGCGCCAGCTGGTCTGCCCGCAGTGCCGGGCGGAGACGCACGGCTCGGCGTTCTGCCCGTCCTGCGGGCATCGGCTGGCGCAGCAGGACACCTGCGGTTCCTGCAACTCCCAGCTCCCGGCGGGCGCGGCCTTCTGCCCGGACTGCGGCACCCGGCGCTGAGCCGGCCGCCGCGGGCCGCCCGGCCGACGACGACCCCGGCCGCCCGTGCCGCGCGGCGAGCGCGCCACGGGCGGCCGGGCGGGGTCAGCCGTTCGCGGTGATACGGCCCAACTCCTCGCGGGTGACCGCGGGATGGGCCCCGGGCGCGCCCGGCACGCGCATCCCGGCCAGGTGGATCTCGGCGTAGCGCTGCCACGCGTCCGGTACCACGGTGCCGCTCGTCTCCACCACGCCGCGCAGCCCCCAGACCAGCGCCATCACGTCGCCGAGCTCGACGTCGGGCCCGATCCGGCCCGACTCCTGTGCCTGGTGCAGCAGTTGCCCGAACAGGTCGCGCAGCTGCTGCACGCAGGTGGCCTTGGTGTGGCCGATCAACTTCTCGGCGTAGCCGCGGTGTTCACTCAGCCAGCGGCCGAAGACCCGTACGAACGCCTCGAATCCGGTGCCGCCGGGGTAGGACAGCGCGGTGCGGGCCTCGCCGACCAGCTCGCCGAGCATCTGCGCGGCGATCTCGTTGAGCAGCGCCTCCTTGTTCGGGAAGCGCCGGTAGAGGGTGCCGATCCCGACTCCGGCGCGGGACGCGATCAGCTCCATGCTGGCGTCGGTGCCGTACTCGGTGAGCACCTCGCGGGCCGCCGCGATCACCAGCCGGTGGTTGCGGGCGGCGTCGCGGCGCATCGGCCGTGCCGCCGGGCCGCCGCGGCCACCGGATCCCGGTGTCGCCGCGCCCGCCGGGTCGTCCGCCGGGTGCCCGCCGCAGTCGTGCGACGGGTCGTACCCGGGATCCCCGACGGACCCCACGGACCCGCCGGGTCCGTGGCCCTGCGAGGAGTCGTGCGCGCGATCGTGCGCTGCCATCGTCCACTTCCGATCGGTTCGGCTCGTCCCGCCGGACCCTCCGGTGAGTGCGGCGCCGGACACACCGGCGCCGGACCTCACTCCGGCTTGTCGGCAATGACCGTACCGCCGGGTACGGCCGTGAGAGGTGCAGGTGCGGTGCCGTTCGCCCCGACCTCGACCTCGTCCGCGGAGCCGGCCACCACGGAACCGCGGCGGGTGACCGGGATCAGCAGCGCGGCTCCCGCGCCCAGCAGCAGGGCGACGCCGAGCATCGCGAAGCCGTGGGTGTAGCCGGCCTCGCGGGGCAGGCCGTCCGCAGCGGGGTTGGAGGTGACGATGCTGGCCATCAGCGCCGCGCCGACCGACCCGCCGATGGTGCGGATGTTGGCGTTCATGCCGCTGGCCACACCGGTCTGCTCGGCCGGCACCGCGGCCACGATCAGGCTCGACATCGCCGCGAAGGCCAGCCCGAAGCCGACGCCCATCACCGCGGTGGCGATGTACAGCTCCCAGGTCGCGCCGTGCGCGAAGGCGAGCAGCGCCATCGACACCGCACTGATCAGCGCGCCGAGCAGCACCACGATCTTGCCGCCGATCCGGGCGGCCAGGCTGTTGGCGCCCAGGCCCACCAGGAACATCGCCACCGCCATCGGCAGCAGGATGAGCCCGGACTGGGTGATCGACGAACCGAAGCCGTAACCGGTGGACTTGGGGGTCTGCACGAACTCGGGCAGGAACGCGAACACCGAGTACATGCCGACGCCGAACAGCAGCGCCACGGTGTTGTTGGTCCACACCGCGGGGCGGCTCATCATCCGCATGTCGATCAGCGGCATCGCCGCCCGGCGCTCGGTCTCGACCCATGCGACCGCGAGGACCACGGCGGCGATGATCAGGCCGATCACCTTGCCCGAGCCCCAGCCCCACACGGAGGCCTGGCTGAGCGCGACCAGCAGGGCGACCAGCCACGCCGACAGCAGCAGCGCGGGCGCCCAGCTGATCCGGCCCGGCGTGCGGCTCCGGGACTGCGGCACGAAGAAGAGCGAGGCCGCGGCCGCGGCGATGGTGAGGATCATCGGCAGCCAGAACAGCCAGTGGTAGTCGAGCGCGTTGACGATCGGACCGGCCAGCACGATGCCGAGGCCGCCGCCGACCGCGACGAGCGAGGCGATCGCGCCGACCGCGCCGCTCATCTTCTCGCGCGGGAACTCGTCGCGGACGATGCCGAAGGCGAGGGGCAGCACGCCGCCCCCGATGCCCTGGATCACCCGGGCGATGATCATCACGGTCACGTTGGTGGCCAGGGCCGCCAGCAGCGACCCCGCGGCCAGCGCGACCAGGGTGGCCACGAAGACCGGCTTCTTGCCGATCATGTCGCCGACCCGGCCCATGATCGGGGTGAATATCGACGCGGACAGCAGGTACGCGGTGAGCACCCAGGTGACGGTGTTCTGCGTGGTGTGCAGGGACTCCTGGATCGTCGGCAGGACCGGGGTCACCAGGGACTGGAGCAGCGCGTAGGCGCTGACACTCGCCGCCAGCACCGCGAACGTCACCTGGTGGTGCGTGCGCCGGGTCTCGGAGGCCATGGAACTCCTTCGTACGGAGAAGTGGGCGCGGAACCGGAACTGGGATTCCGCTAAGGAAAGGATAAGCCAACAGGAATGGTGGTTCCGTTTCGTCGAGGTGAGATCTCGCGCACACCGTGCGGCCGCGGCCTAGGCTGGCCCGGTGTTCTCCTCCCAGGGCCCCACCGCGCGTGAGCTCGCAGTTCAGGCGCTGTCGTCCGTCGAGCGCGGGTACGACCTGCTGGCGCCGACCTTCGACCACACGCCGTTCCGGACGCCGGACCTCTTCCTCGACGCCACCGCGGCCGCCCTGCGGCGGTACGGTCCGTACGGCACCGGGCTCGATGTGTGCTGCGGCACCGGCGCGGGGGTCCGGGTGCTCGACGCGCTGTGCCCGCGCGGGATCACCGGGACCGACTTCAGCGAGGGCATGCTGGAGCTCGCGCGCAAGGAGTACCCGGAGCACGGCTGGGTGCGGGCGGACGCGCGGGCGCTGCCGTTCGAGGCGGAGTTCGATCTCGCGGTCAGCTTCGGGGCGTTCGGCCACTTCCTGCCGGCCGAGCGGCCGGCGCTCTTCGGCGGGGTGCACCGCGCGCTGCGGCCCGGCGGCCTGTTCGCGTTCCCGATCGCGGCGCCGCCCCGGATCGGGACGCCCTGGTACCTGGCGCTGGCCGGGTTCGACGCCGCCATGCGGCTGCGCAACGCGGTGTGGCGGCCGCCGTTCGTGATGTACTACCGCACCTTCCCCCTGGAGCCGGTCCGCGCCGACCTCGTCGCCGCCGGCTTCACGGTGGACACCCTCGCGCTGGAGGAGTTCGGCCGCCGCCGCGACGGCAGCCCCCGCTGCCGCCTGGTGCTCGCACGCCGGCCTCGGTAGCGCCCTGGCGGGGACCGGGGGGTTCCGGGTACGGGTGTGCGGATCTGCGCGCATAATGCGCGGGTGACGACGAGTTCGCCGCTCCTCGCGGACATACCCGCCCGGCCCTGGCTCGCTCCGGACGCCGCGCGGTGGGCAGGCGGGCGGGTGCCGCGGTGGGCGCACCCCCTCGGGCCGGTACTGCTGCTCGCCGTCGGCGTGGCCGCCGCCCTGCTGACCAGTCCCGCCCCGGTATGCACCCCCCGGGCGCCCTGCGGCGAGCAGTGGATCGACGCGGTCGGGTCGATGGTGTTCTGGCCCCAGTTGTGGTGGCTGTTCGTGCTGCCCGAGGCGGCGGTGCTCTGGACCGTGCTCCCGGCGGTCTTCATGGCCGACCCCGGCGTCTGGCAGGGCGGGACCGACGTCCGGACCGCCGACGCGGTGGTGGTCGCGGGGCTGTGCTGGGGACTCGCCTCGGCGCTGCGGCGGTTGTCCGTGCGGCGCGCGCAGCGGCGCCGTTTCCGCGAGGCGGCCGGCGGCCTCACCGCCCGGGCGCCGGTCCTGTCCTGGGCCGCGCGCCCCAAACGCGGCCTCGCCCGCTGCGTCCTGGGCGTGCTGCTGTGCGCGGCGACCGCCGCCCTCGTCACGTCGATCGTCCGCGGCGACCGCGCCGATGACCGCGCCGCGCGGACCGCCCCCGCCGCGAACGCGCGCGTCCTCACCTACCGCGCCGCCGAGGGCAGCCTGACCGTGCGCCTGCCGGACGGCAAACGGCACCGCTTCGACGTCGTCGGCGACTACCGGGACCAGCGGACGGTACGCGTCCTGCTGCCCGCCGGGCGCCACGTGCGGCTGGCGGCGGAACCGTACGAGGACCGCTCCGACCGGCAGTTGCTCGCCCTGGTGCTCGGCGGCCTCGGCCTGGTCGCGCTCGGCTCCGGCGCGGTCGCCGCCGGTCGCGCCGCACGGCTGCGCCGTGTTCCGGTGCCCGTACTGCGGGTGCTGGCCCGGGTCCGCGGCGGGAGCGCGGAGGTGTTCGCGCACGACGACACCGCCGGCGCGCACGCGGTGCTGCACTACGTGCCGCGCAACGACGGCCGCACCCCGCTGCACCAGGCCCTGCTGTTCGCCGAGGCAGCCGAGGGCGGCGAAGTGCTGCTGGCCTCCCGCACCGAGCACGGCCGGTGGCGCCTCGACGCGGGGGCGGGCCCGATCAGGACCGGCGCGGAGGTCCTCCCGGACGACGAGTACACCGGTGGCGAGGACGGCGAGGACACCGCGGGCGAGGACGCCCGGGGCGGCGGGCCGACCCTCAAGGAACGCTGGGACGCCGAGGCCCGGGTCCAGGACGCGCTGACCGAACTGCGCAGGACCGGCGCCGCCCGGCCCACCCGCTGGCGCGCGGACCCGATCTCCCGGTCGGCCGCGGTCGCGTTCGCCGTGCTGACCCTGGCGATCGCCGCGACCGCGGCCCGTGACTCCGTGGAGTGGCGGGTGGTCGGGGGGTTCGTCGTCGCCCCGGTCTGGCTGGCCGGGCCGCTGGCCACCCTCACCTGGCGGATCGACGCCGACCCGGCGGGCCTGCGGGTACGCCGGTACCTGAGCCGCCGCCACGTGCCCTGGGAGCGGATCGCCGGCGCCGAGTACGCCGGCGGGTGCCTCACCCTCCGGCTGCGCCCGTCCGAGAAGCCGCTGCGCGAGGGGCAGTTGGTCGACGACCGCGAGTCCGGATCGGACCTCACGCTGGACCGGATCGGCGCCGCCTGGCTGGCCCGGCGGCTGGGCCGGGGCCCGGCCGGCGAGCGGGTCGCCGCCGAGATCACCGCGATGGTCCGCGATCCGTTGCTGCGCCCGCAACCGTCGGCTGCCCCTGCTTCCGAACCGCCGGGCGGCATCGGCCGGATGGGCCGCGCCGACTGAGGCGCCGCCGCGGCGACTGCGGCGGGGGGGGTGCGGTGCGGCGGTCGGGCCGGGGCGCGCGTCGTGGGCGGCCGGACCGGTGGGGCTGCGCCGCGCCGGGGGCAGCCGGATCGGTGGGGCTACTCCGCGCCGGGGGCGGGCGGGAACTCCGCCTTGCGCAGGCGGTAGACCTGGAGCCGCAGGTCGTAGTACTTCTCGGTCTCGCCGACCCACTCCATGCCGACGCGGCGGGCGGTGGCGGCGCCGCGCTCGTTGCGCGGGCGGACGACGGCGAAGATCTCGTCGACGCCCGCCTCGAAGGCGTAGTGCGCGACCGCGTGCCCGGCCTCGGAGGCGAAGCCGTGGCCCCAGGCGGTGGGGGCGAGCTGCCAGCCGACCTCCAGGTCGACCCCGTACGGCGGCAGCGGCAGCAGGGCCGCACCGCCGACCAGGTCGCCGGTCTCGCGGAGGGCCACCGCCCACCTGCCGGCCGGGCCCTCGAGTTCCTCGCAGTTCGCCCGCCAGCAGCCGAGCAGTTCGCGCATCGCGTCGGCGTCCGGCGTGCGGGTCATCGCCGGGGCCAGCCAGCGGGTGACCTCGTCGGCGCCGTACACCGCGAGGGCCCCGGCCGCGTCGCTGTCCTCCCACGGGCGCAGGACCAGTCGCGGGGTGAGCACGCGCGCACCGTCGACCTCGACGCGGTATTCGCTGTCGGGCACCTGTCGCCTCCTGCGTGGGTGAGCCGGACTCGGCGGATCGTAGCTCACCCCGGTACGGCTGGCGGTGCCGCACTCGCCGTGGGGGTCGCAGAGTGCACCTTTGGGCGCGTGGCCGGGTGCACCCTTCCGGTGGACGGGCGGTGCGGGCCCGCCCCGGAGCCGCGGGGTCCGCGGGCCCGGGGATCGGGCGCGCGGACCCCGCGCCGCTCAGCGGGCGTCGGAGCGCTTGCGGTGCAGCGTGAAGTTCTCGAAGACCGAGAGCTCACCGGCCGGCTTGTTCACGTTGTAGTAGGTGACGTGCAGCCGGGTGGTGTCGCCGGGGAAGCGGCCCGGATCGACGGTGAAGGCGGCGAAGCCGTACGGGTGCTCGACGTCCCGCACGCCCATCCATACCGCCTCCTCCTTGACGTAGGTGGCGGTGCGCTTGCCGTTGGAGCCCGCCGTGGCGGACACCGCGGTGATGACCTTGCCGGTGCCGTCCTTGAAAAAGGACTGGTTGGTGGTGCCGGACACGCCGCCGCCGCCGAGCACCATGTGCACCGTGCCGAGGCCGGTGTCGATGTCGTCGGTGCGGGTGGACGCGGGGTTCGGGGTCAGCGTCTCGCTGCCGCCGACCACGCCGCGCACCGCGAGCGACCGCTCGTAGTTGTGCTCGTGGCCGCAGACCACCAGGTCGACCTGGTAACGGTCGAACAGCGGGCCGTACTTGGCGCGCAGACCCAGGTCGGCGCCGTTGGCGTCGGAGGAGGAGATCATCACCTGGTGCATCGCGACGACCACCCAGTCGATGTCGCGGTCGGTCCGTGCGGCCTTCAACTCCCGCTCCAGGAAGGCGAGCTGACGGCCACCGGAGTAGCCGCTGATGTACACGTCGCCGCCGTCCTGCAGGCAGTTGTCGTCGTTCTGCAGCACGATCACCCGCACCGAGCCGGCGGTGAACGCGTACCACAGGCCCGCGAGTTCGTCGTCGGTCTCGGTGGACGGCAGGTCGAAGTACGTCTGGTAGGCGCCGAGGCCGATCGGACCGTTGCCGGACTCGATCTCGTGGTTGCCCGCGGCGGGCATCCACGGCCGGAACCGGGTCGAACGGCTGTTGTTGGTGAAGAAGTTGTTCCAGGTCCGCACCCGGTCCAGGTCCAGGTTGGCGTAGCACAGGTCGCCGTTGAGCAGGTGGAACAGCGGCGCGACCTGCTCGATGCCGGTGACGATGTCCTTGGTGGCCGGGGTGGAGTTGGCGTCCAGGGTCACGGTGCCGTCGGTGGCCCAGGTCACCTGCGGCGCGGACTGGTCGCCGAAGCTGGTGAAGGTCAGCGGCTGCCGGCCGCGCGGCGCGGTGCTGAAGGTGCCGCTGTCCGGCGTGGCGCCGTCGTGCGAGACCAGGTACAGGTACTCCTTGCCGGGGGAGAGCCGGTTGAGCGCCGCGTGGTGAACGTAGACCTTCCGGCCCGACTTGCCGTCGGTGTAGGTCCGGGTCGTCGCGTTCGCACCCGAGCCCAGGCCGTGGTCGAGCGTGCCGTACATCACCCGGGGCCGCTTCACCGGGGCGTCCGTCAGCCAGGACACCACCATCTGGGTGGACGGGTCCTTGCCGAACGTCAGGTGCAGGCCCTGCACCGGCGGAGCGCCGCCCGCGTCCGGCGACGGGAGGAAGGCGGGCGCCCCGGACGGCGCCGACGCGGCGGCGGGCGTCGCCGTCAGCAGCGGCGCGGCGACCGCGGCGGCACCGGCGGTGCCGAGCAGGCCGACCGCGGTGCGGCGGCCCATGTGCGGACCGGACGACTGATCGGACGACGGCTCGGACGAGTCCAACTGTGCGACCATCATGGCTCCTTGGCGCGAAAACGGTGCGGGAGGTGCTGAGGCGGTGCGTAGCAGACGCGTGGCGGCGCGTGCGGGGTGTGCGTACGCGGTGCGGCGACGTCGTGCAGGCTCCCGCCCGGCGGCGACGGGGAGTTGAACGGAGCCTTGCCGGACGGCGACGGAACCCACCGTGACGGTCCGGTCGCGGTTTCGCGCGCAGGCGCGGCCGCCGGTACGCCGACCGGACCAGCCGCGGACACCGCGGCGACCGCCTCGCCCGGCCCGTTTCCCGCCCGGTGTCCCGGTAACCCCACCAGGCCTGCCGGTCACCGCTGTTCGCGTTCCGTACGGCGGCACGCCATGCGTGCGACACCCGGCCTTGGCCCGCGGTCGGTGATCTGGGACCGCCCCCGTCAGGGCTGCCTCGGACGGGGGCCGGGGACGCTCCCCGCGGCTCCGCCGGCCGCACCGTGCCACCGGCGCCACCGCGCGGACACCCGCAGCCACCCGCCGTGCCGCACTCCCACAGCCACCCCAGAGCCGAACCCCAGAGCCAAAGAGGTCTCGCGAGCCATGACCGAACTCAACCGGCGCCGCTTCCTTCAGATCGCGGGCGCCACCGCCGGCTTCTCCGCCCTGTCCGGCAGCATCACCCGGGCCGCGGCCATCCCGGCCGGGCGCCGCACCGGAACCCTCCAGGACGTCGAGCACATCGTCGTCCTCATGCAGGAGAACCGCTCCTTCGACCACTACTTCGGCTCGCTGCGCGGCGTGCGCGGCTTCGGTGACCCCCGCCCCGTCACGCTGCCCAGCGGCAAGTCGGTGTGGCACCAGCCGGACGGGACCGGCGACGGCGAGGTGCTGCCGTACCACCCGGACGCGCAGGACCTGGGCATGCAGTTCATCGAGGGCCTCAACCACGAGTGGACCGGCAGCCACGCGGCGGTCAACGGGGGCCGCTACGACCAGTGGATCCCGGCCAAGTCGTCCGCCACGATGGCCCATCTGACCCGCGACGACATCCCGTTCCACTACGCGCTCGCCGACGCGTTCACGGTCTGCGACGCCTACCACTGCTCGCTGATCGGCGGCACCGACCCCAACCGCTACTACATGTGGACCGGTTGGACCGGCAACGACGGGAAGAACGGCGGCCCCGTCCTCGACAACTCCGAGCTGGGCTACGGCTGGACCACCTACCCCGAGCGCCTGGAGAAGGCCGGCGTCTCCTGGAAGATCTACCAGGACGTCGGCGACGGTCTCGACGCGCCCGGCGGCTGGGGCTGGATCGAGGACGCCTACCGCGGCAACTTCGGCGACAACTCGCTGCTCTACTTTGACCAGTACCGCAACGCGGCGCCCGGCGACCCGCTCTACGACAAGGCGCGCACCGGAACCAACGCCAAGGCGGGCGACGGCTTCTTCGACGTGCTGCGCGCCGACGTCAAGGCCGGCAAGCTGCCGCAGGTCTCCTGGATCGCCGCGCCCGAGGCGTTCTCCGAGCACCCGAACTGGCCCGCGAACTACGGCGCCTGGTACGTCTCCCAGGTCCTCGACGCGCTCACCGCGGACCCCGAGGTGTGGAGCAGGACCGTCCTGCTGATCACCTACGACGAGAACGACGGCTACTTCGACCACGTGGTGCCGCCGTTCGCCGCCGCGGCCGGCCACGGCGCCTCCACCGTCGACACCTCGCTCGAACTGTTCGCCGGCAACTCCACGTACGCGGCCGGCCCCTACGGCCTCGGCCAGCGGGTGCCGATGATCGCGGTCTCCCCCTGGAGCACCGGCGGTTACGTCTGCTCCGAGACCTTCGACCACACCTCGATCCTGCGGTTCATCGAGCGGCGGTTCGGGGTGCGCGAGCCGCACATCTCGCCGTGGCGGCGCGCCGTGTGCGGCGACCTCACCTCGGCGTTCGACTTCTCCCTCAAGCACGACGGTCCGGCGCACCTGCCCGGCACCGACGGCTACCAGCCGACGGACTCCGACCGGCACGACTCCTACGTGCCGGTGCCGCCCGCCCAGCAGGCGCTGCCCCGGCAGGAGAAGGGCTCCCGGCCGACCCGGCCGCTGCCGTACGCGCCGCGCACCGACGCCGCGGTCACCGCCTCCGACGGGCGGATCACCCTGACCTTCGGGGGCGGCGCCGACGCGGGCGCCTGCTTCCACGTCACGTCCGCCAACCGCACCGACGGGCCCTGGACGTACACCACCGACGCCGGGCACGCCCTCTCCGGGCACTGGGACACCACGGGCACCGCCGGGGAGTACGACCTCACGGTGCACGGGCCCGCCGGCTTCCTGCGCGCGTTCCACGGCTCGGCCCACCGCAACGGGGCGGAGGTGACGGCCCGTCATGACGCGTCCACCGGCGGGGTCGAGCTGACCCTCGCGAACTCGGGGCGGGACGACGTGCGGTTCACCGTGCGCAACTCCTACGACGGCAAGCAGCGGATGATCGTGGTCCGGGCCGGGCGCCGGGAGAGCTACTCCGTCGATCTCAGCCGCTCCGCGCGGTGGTACGACCTGACGGTCCTGTCCGACCACGACGCGGCGTTCGCGCGGCGCTTCGCCGGGCACGTGGAGAACGGGCGGGCGGGGGTGAGCGATCCCGCGACGGTCACTGTGTGACGTTGTTCGGACCCTCCGGGGGGGGTGGTTGCTCTTGGTTGAGGGACCATCCCCCGGTGGGGGGTTCTCGCGCCTCTTGATTACGTGCGGGCGTGGCGGGTGAAGGTGAGGGGGGTGACGCCCAGGTGGCGTTTGAAGTGGCGGTTGAGGTGGGCCTGGTCGTAGAAGCCGACGGCGGTGGCGACGTCGACGGGGCGCCGGCCGGCGAGGAGGAGGCGGCGGGCGCGGTCGATGCGCAGCCCGGTGAGGTAGGTGTGCGGCGGCAGGCCGTAGGTGCGGGAGAAGCTGCGGATCAGGTGGGTGGGGTGGGCGTGGAGGAGGGCGGTGGCCTCGTCGAGGGTGAGGCCGTCGCTGACCCGGGCGTCGAGGAGTTCGCGCAGCCGGGCCGCGAGGCGGTCGCCCTCCCGGCCCGGCGGCCGTACCCGGTGGGCGTCGAGATGGACCAGCAGCCGCTCGCGGACGAAGGCGAGCCGGGACTGCGCCTCGAAGGCGTCGTCCTCGTCGCGCAGTGCCGCGTGCAGCCGGTGCACCCGGCGGCGCAGCGCCACGTCACCGAGGATCGGCCCGGCCACCGCCTTGCCCGCCAGCCGGTCCGGCAGCACGTCCGTGCTCAGGTACAGCACGCGCTTGCGGAAGCCCCTCGGGTGCACCGTCCGGCCGTCGTGCGGCACTCCCGGGGGCAGCAGTACGACCCGGCTCGCGTCGGTGGCGTCGTGCCGCCGGCGGTCCAGCGCGAAGTCGACCGCGCCGTCGTCCAGCAGCATCAGGTCCCACGTGGTGTGCGTGTGCACGGGGTAGGCGTGCTCCGTGAAGTGCGCGTGCAGCACCTCCGTGATGCCCGGCACCCGTGGACGCCACGCCTCCACGTCACGAATCGCCCCTGCTCCCACCTCCCCATCCTCCCACCCCCGGTTGTTGGGGCCGCACCCTGCTCATCCCGGAGTACCGCGGAGTACCCCGGAGGTCAGTGCACCCGGGAGGCCGCCGCGAGGATGACCTGCTGGAGCACGCGTGCGGCGCGCGGCGGAGCCACGTCGCTGCGGTGTGCGAGCGCGACCGTGCGGCGCAGGCCGGGCCGGGCCAGCGGCGTCACGTGGAGCTCGGCGCCGGCGCGGGCGGCGACCATGGAGGGCACGACGCCGATGCCGAGCCCGGCCCGGACGAACCCGAGCACCGCGTCCATCTCGCCGCCCTCGACCGTGAAGGTCGGCTCGAACCCCGCGGCGCGGCACGCGGCGAGCGTGAGATCGCGCAGGTCGTACCCGTGCCGGAACATCACCAGCGGCTGCCCGCGCAGGTCCGCGATGTGCAGCGGCGCCGGGGGCGGGTCGGCGGTGACCGCGGAGACGGCGACCAGGTCCTCCTGGAACAGCTCGACGGTGGTGAGCGCGGGGGAGGAGCTGGGCAGCGGGAGGACGACCAGTGCGAGGTCGAGGGCGCCGCGGGCCAGCCCGCGGACCAGGTCGTGGGAGCCGCCCTCCTCCAGGAAGAGCCGGATCCCGGGGTGCCGGTCGTGGAAGTCGCGCAACACCTCGGGCAGCAGGCCGGTGCACAGGCTGGGGGTGGCGCCGAGCCGCACCCGTCCGCTGCGCAGTTGCGCCAGCTCCAGCACCTCGTGCCGCGCGGTGTCGGCGTCGGCGAGGATACGAAGGGCCAGTGGCAGCAGCGCCTCCCCGGCGTCGGTGAGGGTGATGTTGCCGCGGGCCCGGCTGAACAGCGGCGCGCCGAGCTCCTTCTCCAGCGCCCGGATCTGCTGCGACAGCGACGGCTGCGAGACGTGCACGGCCTCGGCGGCGCGGGTGAAGTGCCGGGCCTCCGCGACGGCGACGAAGTAGGCGAGCTGCTGGAACTGCATGGCCCCACGGTACGCCTTCCATAGCGTCCGCCTATGGAAACGAGCCGGATCATGTCTTGGACCACTGATCCGATGCCGCCCTACCGTCGTGTCCATGGCACTGGCAACGCGGACCGACCGGCGGCCGCCCCCGTTGAGGACGGCGTGGGACTCCACCCTCGGCAAGAAGACGGTCATGGCGGTGAGCGGCCTGGTCATGCTGCTCTACCTGGTCGCCCACATGCTGGGCAACCTCAAGATCTTCTTCGGCCCCGACGACTACAACGGCTACGCGCACTGGCTGCGCACCCTCGGCGAGCCGGCGCTGCACTACGAGTGGGCGCTGTGGATCATCCGGGTCGGCCTGACGGTCTCGGTCGTCGCGCACGGCGTGACCGCGTACCAGCTCAGCCGCCGCGACATCAAGGCCCGCCCGGTCGGCTACGCGCATCGCAAAGCGCGGTCCAGCTACGCCACCCGCACCATGCGCTGGGGCGGGATCATCCTCGCGCTGTTCATCGTCTGGCACCTGCTGGACCTGACCACGCTGACCGTGAACCGCAACGCGCAGCCCGGCCACCCCTACCAGAACGTCGAGGCGACCTTCCACACCTGGTACGGCGACGTCATCTACATCGTGGCGATGCTCGCGCTCGGACTGCACATCCGGCACGGCTTCTGGAGCGCCGCGCAGACGCTCGGCGCGGGCAACCGCCGCCGCGACCGCGTACTGAAGGCCGCCGCCACCGGGCTGGCCGTGCTGCTGACAGCCGGCTTCATCGCCGTGCCGGTCGGTGTCATGACCGGAACCGTCCACTGAGGGAGCCGAGTTGACCGACTACACCCGCTACAGCACCGGCGCACCCGTCGCCGACACCACGGCGCCCGACGGGCCGATCGAGGACCGCTGGGACACCCGCCGCTTCACCGCGAAGCTCGTCAACCCCGCCAACCGCCGCAAGCACACCGTGATCGTGGTCGGCACCGGGCTGGCCGGCGGATCCGCGGGCGCCACCCTGGCCGAACAGGGCTACCACGTCGTGCAGTTCTGCTACCAGGACTCCCCGCGCCGGGCGCACTCCATCGCCGCGCAGGGCGGTATCAACGCCGCGAAGAACTACCGCAACGACGGCGACTCGATCCACCGGCTCTTCTACGACACCGTCAAGGGCGGCGACTTCCGCGCCCGCGAGTCCAACGTGCGGCGGCTGGCGCAGATCTCGGTGGAGATCATCGACCAGTGCGTGGCGCAGGGCGTGCCCTTCGCCCGCGAGTACGGCGGCCTGCTCGACACCCGCTCCTTCGGCGGGGTCCAGGTCTCCCGCACCTTCTACGCCCGCGGCCAGACCGGGCAGCAGCTCCTGCTCGGCGCCTACCAGGCGCTGTCCCGGCAGATCGCGGCCGGCACCGTGGAGATCCACCCGCGCACCGAGATGCTGGACCTGGTGGTCGTCGAAGGCCGGGCCCGCGGCATCGTCGCCCGCGACCTGGTCACCGGCGAGCTCACCACCCACCTCGCCGACGCGGTCGTGCTCGCCTCAGGCGGCTACGGCAACGTCTTCTACCTGTCCACGAACGCGATGAACTCCAACGCCACCGCGATCTGGCGGGCCCACCGCCGCGGCGCCTACTTCGCCAACCCCTGCTTCACCCAGATCCACCCCACCTGCATCCCGCGCACCGGCGACCACCAGTCGAAGCTGACGCTGATGAGCGAGTCGCTGCGCAACGACGGCCGGATCTGGGTGCCCAAGGCGGCGGGTGACACCCGGGCGCCCGCGGACATCCCCGAGTCCGAGCGCGACTACTACCTGGAGCGGATCTACCCCTCCTTCGGCAACCTGGTGCCGCGCGACATCGCCTCCCGTGCCGCGAAGAACGTCTGCGACGAGGGCCGCGGCGTCGGCCCCGGTGGGCAGGGCGTCTACCTCGACTTCGCCGACGCGATCGCCCGCCTGGGCCGCCGCGCCGTCGAGGAGCGGTACGGCAACCTCTTCGAGATGTACGCGCGGATCACCGCGGAGAACCCGTACGAGGTGCCGATGCGGATCTACCCGGCCGTGCACTACACCATGGGCGGCCTGTGGGTGGACTACGACCTGCAGACCACCGTGCCCGGGCTCTTCGCGATCGGCGAGGCGAACTTCTCCGACCACGGCGCGAACCGGCTGGGCGCGTCCGCCCTCATGCAGGGACTGGCCGACGGCTACTTCGTGCTGCCGGCGACGCTCAACGACTACCTCGCCCGGCACCCGGCCGCCGACCCGATCGACCCCGCGCACCCCGCCGTCGTCGAGGCGCTGACCGGGACCGAGGAGCGGCTGCACCGGCTGGTGAGCGTCGACGGCGACCGGACCGCGGACTCCTTCCACCGCGAACTCGGCGAGCTGATGTGGGAGTTCTGCGGGATGTCGCGGACCGAGCACGGCCTGCGCAAGGCGCTGGAGCGGATCCCGCAGATCCGCGAGGAGTTCTGGCGGCGGATCAAGGTGCCCGGCACCGAGGCCGAGTTCAACCAGTCCCTGGAGCGCGCCAACCGCGTCGTGGACTACCTCGAACTCGCCGAGCTGATGTGCCTGGACGCGCTGCACCGCGCCGAGTCCTGCGGCGGCCACTTCCGCGAGGAGTCGCAGACCTCCGACGGCGAGGCCGCCCGCCGCGACGACGAGTTCAGCTACGCCGCCGCCTGGGAGTTCGCCGGCACCGGGCAGCCGCCCGTGCTGCACCAGGAGGAACTCTCCTTCGACTACGTCCATCCCACCCAGCGGAGCTACGCATGAGGCTCACCCTGCGCATCTGGCGGCAGAAGAACGCCGCCGCCCCCGGCGGCATGACCGCGTACGAGGTCGACGGCATCTCACCCGACATGTCCTTCCTGGAGGTCCTCGACACCCTCAACGAGCGGCTCACCCTGGAGGGCGAGGACCCGGTCGCCTTCGACCACGACTGCCGCGAGGGCATCTGCGGTGCCTGCGGCGTCGTCATCAACGGCGACGCCCACGGCCCCGAACGCACCACGAGCTGCCAGCTCCACATGCGCTCCTTCCGCGACGGCGACACCATCGACGTCGAACCCTGGCGTTCCGCCGCCTTCCCGGTCGTCCGCGACCTGGTCGTGGACCGCTCCGCCTTCGACCGGATCATCGCGGCCGGCGGCTACGTCTCGGTGCCCACCGGCGCGGCGCCCGAGGCGCACGCCACGCCCGTGCCCAAGCCGGACGCCGACCGCGCCTTCGAGCACGCCGAGTGCATCGGCTGCGGCGCCTGCGTGGCCGCCTGCCCCAACGGCTCGGCGATGCTCTTCACCTCCGCGAAGGTCAACCACCTCGCCGCCCTCCCGCAGGGCGGACCGGAGCGCGAGACCCGGGTGCTGGACATGGTCGGGCAGATGGACGCCGAGGGCTTCGGCGGCTGCACCCTCACCGGCGAGTGCGCCACCGCCTGTCCCAAGGGCATCCCGCTGATGTCGATCACCGCGATGAACAAGGAATGGCTGCGCGCCAACCGCCGGGCCGGCCGCACCCGTTGACGGCGCGACCGGCGGGACCGGCGGGACCGGCGTCACCGCGCCCGCCGGGAGCGTGGACCCGTCAGCCGCTGACGCTCGGCGCGCCGTTCTCCAGGTGGCCGGTGAAGCGCTGCGACCAGGTGCTGTCCGAGCTCACGGTGACGGTCATGTCGTACCAGCCGTTGTTGAGGGCGACGGCGTTGAAGTAGTCGTCGACGTGGGCGCCCGCGGCGACCTGGTACGTCCAGGGGCCGTCGGTGCGGTAGTTGGTGCTGGTGACGGTGAACGTGACCGGCGCCGTCCCGTTGTTGGTGAGGGTGAACCAGAGGGCGAGCTTGCCGGTGCTGCTGGTGACGGCGTAGTACGCCTTGGCGGCCGCGTCCTTGCCGGGCTTGGTGGTGTCGCCCTGGAAGCGGCGCAGGAAGCGGTTGGGGCCGGTGACGGTCAGGTCGTAGCGGCCGTTGCCGTAGTTGGTCCCGCAGTTGAAGAAGTCGGTGGTCGCGGCTGCCTGGGCGACGGTGTACTGCCAGGGGCCGCCGGTGCGGTAGGCGTTGGCGTACGCCGCGAAGTGCACCGGGCGGGTCGATCGGGCGTCGGTGTTGTCCATCGCCAGCCAGACCTTGGTGACGCCGCCGGAGTCGAACTCGATGTGGTCGAGGTTGGCGTTGGGCTGGTACGGCAGCGCGCGGGCGGGCCGGGTGCCGGACTCCTGGACGGGCAGCGCGTTGTTCACCGGAGCCGGGTTGGGCAGCGGCGCGCAGGTGGCCTCGCCGATCACCGCGCTCGTGTCGGGCAGCGAGGGCAGCCCGGTCACGGGGTGGGCGAAGTCGAAGGCGGAGGTGAGGTCGCCGCAGATCTGGCGGCGCCAGGCGCTGATGCCCGGGCAGGTCGCGGGTTTTCCGAGGGCGGCGGTCCACGTCTCCAGGAAGCGCAGCACCGAGGTGTGGTCGAAGACCTCGGAGTCGACCCAGCCGCCGCGGCTCCAGGGCGAGATGGCGATCATCGGGACGCGGATGCCGAGGCCGATCGGGGTACCGCTGTAGAACTCGCCGGTGGTGCCGCTGACCGGGACCGGCGGCGGCACGTGGTCGAAGAACCCGTCGTTCTCGTCGTAGTTGAGGAAGAGGATCGACGCGTTGTAGACGTTCGGGTCGGCGTTGAGCGCGTCGAGGAGCATGTGCACGAAGTGCGCGCCGTCGTCGGGGGTTGCGTACGGGTGCTCGGAGGAGCCCTCGTCGGCGACCACCCAGGAGACCTGGGGGAGCGTGCCGGCCAGCACGTCGGCCTTGATCGCGGCGGCGATGTCGTCCGGCGTCCTGCCGGTGACCTTCGGCACGGAGCCCATGCCCTTGGTGGCGAGGGCGCTGCCGGCGGCAGCGGAGGTGAAGGCGGTGAAGTAGGCCAGCGCGTTGTCGGAGAAGTTGTCCGCGGCGTTCTGGTAGACCTTCCAGCTCACGCCGGCGTTCTGGAGCGCCTCGGCGTAGGTCTGCCAGCGCAGGCCGGACTCGTCGCCGCCGTCGTAGGCGGGACCGCCGCTTCTGCCGTCCGGGTCGATCTGGCCGCTCCAGTGGAAGGTGCGGTTGGGACCGGTGGCGCTCAGGGTGGAGGCGAAGTAGGCGTCGCAGACGGTGTAGTTGTCGGCGAGCGCGTAGTGGAACGGGATGTCCGCGCGCCCCAGGTGGCCGAGCGTGCGGACGTTGCCCTTGGCGGCGACCCAGCCGTCCATCTTCCCGCCGTTCCACGCGGCGTGCTGGTCGGCCCAGCCGTGCGCGAGGTCGCCGTTGCACTGGGCCAGCCGCTCGGGGTCCGCGCCGCCGGCCCGCTCGGTGGCGCTGAACTGCCACGGGTACTGCCGGCTCGCGCCGTTGGGCTGGTTGAAGACGCTGTAGCCGCCGGCGATCTGGATCGCGCTGCGGTCGGCGTAGCCGCGCACGCCCTTCAGGGTGCCGAAGTAGTGGTCGAAACTGCGGTTCTCCTGCATGAGGATCACGATGTGCTTGGCGTCGGTCAGGGTGCCGGTGGCCGCCGGCGCGGCCGGAGCGGTGGACGGGGAGGAGGCGGTGGCCTCCGCCGCCCCGCCGACCGTTGCCGCCGCGGCCGCCGCCGCGGACAGGGCCATGAACTTCCTGCGACTGACGTCACTCATGCGGTCCGCCGATCAGTGGAGTTGTGGGGTGACTCACTGTGCTGGCAGTGCATGGTGCTGGGGTGAATGGAACACTGTCAATCCCTTACGGGGCCGGGAAGAACTCCGCAACCCGGCCCGGGGCGCGCCGGGCCGGCGCCCGCGGCCCGCTGACCGGGGCGGACCCGGGCCCGAACGCGCCCCAGCCAAAGGTCTGTTGGGGAACCATTTACTCCGGCGTGACGTAGGCGCCGGAGATTCCTCCGTCGACCATGAACGTCGAGGCGGTGATGAACGACGAGTCGTCGCTGGCGAGGAACGCGACCGAGGCCGCCAGCTCCTCGGGCTCTGCGAACCGCCCGAGCGGGATGTGCACCAGGCGGCGGGCGGCCCGCTCCGGGTCCTTCGCGAACAGCTCCTGCAGTAGCGGGGTGTTGACCGGACCCGGGCACAGCGCGTTCACCCGGATACCCTCCCGCGCGAACTGCACCCCCAGCTCCCGGCTCATCGACAGCACGGCGCCCTTGGACGCGGAGTACGAGATCTGCGAGGTCGCCGCGCCCATCACCGCCACGAACGAGGCGGTGTTGATGATCGAGCCCTTCCCCTGCCGCTGCATGTGCGGGATGGCGTACTTGCAGCACAGGTAGACGCTGGTCAGGTTCACCTCCTGGACCCGCCGCCACGCCTCCAGGCCGGTGGTCAGGATCGAGTCGTCCTCCGGCGGCGAGATCCCCGCGTTGTTGAAGGCGATGTCGAGCCGGCCGTAGCGCTCCACCGCCGTGTCGAACACGGCCCGTACGGCGGCCTCGTCGGTGACGTCGGCCCTGACGAACAGGCCGCCGACCTCCTTGGCCGCGGCGTCACCGGTGGTCTCGTCCACGTCGACGCAGACCACCCGGGCCCCCTCGGCGGCCAGCCGGCGGGCGCTGGCCAGGCCGATGCCGCTGCCGGCCCCGGTGATCACGGCGACACGGCCGTCCAAGCGTTGTGCGAGCGTCATCGGCTCATTCCTCCGTGGAGATGAAGACGTTCTTGGTCTCGGTGAAGGCGTCGAGCGCGTCCGGGCCCAGCTCGCGGCCGAGACCGGACTGCTTGAACCCGCCGAACGGCGTCGAGTAGCGCACCGAGGAGTGCGAGTTGACCGACAGGTTGCCGGCGTCGACGGCCCGGGCGACCCGGATCGCCCGCCCGACGTCGCGGGTCCAGATCGACCCGGACAGGCCGTACGGGGTGTCGTTGGCGATGTGCACCGCGTCCTGCTCGTCGGCGAAGGGCACCACGCTCACCACCGGCCCGAAGATCTCCTCGGTGAACGCGGGGTCGTCCGGCCGCACCGGCGCGAGCACCGTCGGCGGGAACCAGAAGCCCGGCCCGTCCGGCGCGCTGCCCCGGAAGGCGACCGGCGCCTCCTCGGGTACGTACCCGGCCACGGCGGCGCGCCTGGCGGCCGAGATCAGCGGCCCCATGTCGGTCGCCGGATCCGCCGGGTCGCCGACCCGTACCGCCTTGACCGCGGGCTCCAGCAGCGCCATGAAGTCGTCGAGCACCTCCCGCTGGACCAGGATGCGCGAGCGTGCGCAGCAGTCCTGCCCGGCGTTGTCGAAGACGGCGGACGGCGCCGTCGCCGCGGCCCTCGCCAGATCCGCGTCGGCGAACACGATGTTGGCGCTCTTCCCGCCCAACTCCAGCGTCACCGGCTTCACCTGAGCCGCGCACCCGGCCATGATCTCCTTGCCGACCCGGGTGGAGCCGGTGAAGACGACCTTGCGGACGTCCGGATGGGTGACGAAGCGGCGCCCGACGACGTCGCCCCGGCCGGGCAGCACCTCCAGCACCCCGGGAGGAAGGCCGGCCTCCAGGGCCAGCTCGCCCAGCCGGATCGCGGTCAGCGGGGTCAGTTCCGCGGGCTTGAGCACCACGGTGTTGCCCGCCGCCAGCGCGGGCGCCAGCGCCCATCCGGCGATCGGCATCGGGAAGTTCCACGGCACGATGACACCGACCACGCCGAGCGGTTCGTGGAAGGTGATGTCCAGGCCGCCCGCCACCGGGATCTGCCGGCCGGACTGCCGCTCGGGGGCCGCCGCGTAGTACTCGAGCACGTCCCGGACGTTGCCCGCCTCCCAGCGCGCGTTGCCCACGGTGTGCCCCGCGTTGGCCACTTCGAGGTCGGCCAGGTGGGTGAGGTCGGCGTCCACGGCGGCGGCGAACGCCCGGAGCAGCCGGGCGCGGTCGGCCGGTGCCACCCGGCGCCACGTCGCGAACGCCGCGTGGCTGCGGGCGACGGCCGCGTCCGTCTCGGCCGGCCCGGCCATCGGCACCGTGGTGAGGATCTCCTCGGTGGCCGGGTTGACGACCGGCCAGGGCCCGTCCGCCGGGGCGGGCGCGGGGATGCGGGGTCGGGGCATCAGGAGTCCACCCTGTCGTGGGAGCGGTCGTCGCGGGCCGCCGTGCGCGGGCGGTGCGGCGTACCGGTGCGGTCGGTGGTGCGGTCGTGTTCCGTCGTGTCGCGGCCGGTCGGGCGGTCCGGGGCCGGCGCCTCCCGCTCAGCCCGATCCGCCGGCTGGGCCCGATCCGCTGGCTGGGCCGGGGCCGCCCGCTCGGCCCGGTCCGCGCGCTCCCCGCCGTCCGCGCGAGCGGTACGCACCGCCGCCACGAACCGGGTGAACAGCCGCGCGTCCGCCGCGTCCGCCTCGGGGTGCCACTGGACGCCGAGGGCGAACGTACGGCCGGGCAGCTCGACCGCCTCGACGGTCTCGTCCTCGCTCCAGGCCGCGGGCAGCAGCCCTGCGCCCAGGGCGGCGACCGCCTGGTGGTGGTAGCAGGACACCTCCGCGGAGGGCCCGAGGATGCCGCGCAGCGCGCTGCCGGGCCTGGTCCGTACCGTGCGCCGGCCGAAGGTCGCGGGCGCGGGCTGGTGCGCGCTGTCACCGACCCGGTCCGGCAGGTGCTGGACCAGCGTGCCGCCGAGGGCGACGTTGAGCACCTGCATGCCGCGGCAGACCGCGAGCAGCGGCAGGTCACGGTCGAGCGCGCCGGCCAGTAGGCCGAACTCCCAGGCGTCGCGGGTCTCGTGGGGCGGGCCGGTGCGCGGGTGCGGCGCGGCGCCGTAGCGCGCCGGGTCGACGTCCGGCCCGCCCGCGAGCAGCAGGCCGTCGAGCCGGTCCAGCACGTCCCCGGCCCCGGCGGCCTGTGGGGGCAGGACGACCGCGGTGGCGCCCGCGCGGGTGACGGCCTCGACATAGGTGTGCGGGAGGAGGGCGGCGGGCTGCCGCCACACGCCCCAGGCCGCGTCGTCCAGGTAGCCGGTGATGCCGACCAGCGGGCGGGCCGTCACAGCCGCTCGAATCCGCGGCGCCGCTCCCAGTCGGTCACCGCCGCGTCGAAAGCGGCCAGTTCGGTCCGGCCGGCGTGCGTGTAGTGCTGGACGACGTCCTCGCCGAAGGCCGACGTGGCGCGCTCGCTGTGCTCGAAGGCGTCCACCGCGTCGCGCAGGGTGGACGGGACGCGCGGCGCGGCGGAGCGGTAGGCGTTGCCGGTGAACTCCGGCTCCAGCGGCAGCTCGTGCTCGACGCCGTACAGGCCCGCGGCGACCAGCGCGGCCACCGCCAGGTACGGGTTGACGTCGCCGCCGGGGACCCGGTTCTCGAAGCGCAGCGACGGCCCGTGGCCGACCACCCGCAGCGCACAGGTGCGGTTGTCGCGGCCCCAGGCGATCGCGGTGGGCGCGAAACTCCCCTCGGCGTACCGCTTGTAGGAGTTCACGGTCGGGGCGAGCAGCAGCGCGAAGTCCGCCAGGCAGGCGAGCTGGCCGGCCAGGAAGTGCTCCATCACCGTCGAGAAGCCGTGCGGCCGGCTGCCGGCCATCACCGGCCGGCCGTCGTCGTCGCGCAGGCTCAGGTGGATGTGGCAGGAGTTGCCCTCCCGCTCGTCGTACTTGGCCATGAAGGTCAGGCTCACCCCCTCCTGCGCCGCGATCTCCTTCGCGCCGGTCTTGTACACCGCGTGGTCGTCGCAGGTGGCCAGCGCCGGGCCGTACTTGAAGGCGATCTCGTGCTGGCCGGGGTTGCACTCGCCCTTCGCGGACTCCACGGTGAGACCGGCGCCGGCCATGCCGTTGCGGATGCGGCGCAGCAGCGGCTCGACCCGGGCGGTGCCGAGGATGGAGTAGTCGACGTTGTACTGGTTGACCGGGGTCAGCCGGTGGTAGTCGCTGTCCCAGGCCTGCTCGTAGGTGTCACGGAAGGCGATGAACTCCAGCTCGGTGCCCGCGTAGGCGTGCCAGCCGCGCACGGCGAGGCGGTCCAGCTGGCGGCGCAGGATCTGCCGCGGGGAGACGCTGACCGCGGCGCCGCCGTGGTGGGTGACGTCGCACTGCACCATGGCCGTGGCCGGGTGCCAGGGGACCATGCGCAGGGTGGTGAGGTCCGGGGCGAGCACGAGGTCGCCGTAGCCGTCGTCCCACGAGGAGATCGCGTAGCCGTCGACGGTGTTCATGTCGATGTCGACGGCCAGCAGGTAGCCGCACCCCTCCGCGGAGTTCGGCACCACGTCGGACAGGAAGTACTCGGCCGCGACGCGCTTGCCCTGCAGGCGGCCCTGCATGTCGGTCATCGCCAGGACGACGGTGTCGACGGCGCCGGCGGCGACGCGCTGGCGCAACTCGTCGAAGGTGAGGCGGCTGCTGCTGCTCAACTTTTCTCCAGATCGATCGCGACGAGGTCAGGCTCCGGTGGGCCGCTGAGCATCCGCGGTCCGGTGAACCAGCGCCGGGCCGAGACCAGCCACCACACCCCGGCGAACCCCAGCACGACGGCCACCGCGACCGGGGTGTAGTTGAAGCTGCGCGCGGTGATCGGGCTGACGGTGGGCAGCATGAACAGCACGGTGATCAGCGCGGTCCAGCACACCGCCACCGTACCGATCACCCGGCTCCAGCGCCCCAGATGCCACGGGCCGCGCGGGAACTCGTCGCCCTGGCGGAGCCTGAGGAAGACCGGGATGACGTAGGCGATGTAGAGGCCGATCACCGAGACCGAGGTGACCGCGGCGAACGCGGTGGAGTTCCACAGGGCCGGCAGGCCGAGCAGGAAAGCGCCGACCGCCGCCATCCACACGGCGTTGACCGGTGTCCGGGTGCGGGTCCCGATGCGGTGCCACAGCCGCGAGCCGGGCAGCGCGCCGTCCCGTGAGAACGCGTAGATCATCCGGGAGTTGGCGGTGACCGAGGCCATGCCGCAGAAGAACTGGGCGCCGATCACGATCAGCAGCAGCAGTTTGGCGCCGGTGTGGCCGATGGCGTCGATGAAGATCTGGGCGGGCGGCACGGCGGTGGAGCTGTTCAGCGCGCCGTCGTAGTCCTGGATGGCGAAGGTGAGGCCGAGCAGCAGGATCCAGCCGGCGACCAGCGAGACCACGATGGAGTTGACGATGCCGCGCGGCCCGGACCGCGCCGCGTCGTGGGTCTCCTCGGTCATGTGCGCGGAGGCGTCGTAGCCGGTGAGGGTGTACTGGGCCAGCAGCAGGCCGAGCATCGCGACGTAGAACGAGCTGTGGAACCCGGTGTCGTTGACGAACCTGCCGAAGACGAAGGACGCGGAGGTGTGGTGGTCCGGGACGAGCACCAGCGCGCCGACGATGACCAGCACGCCGAAGACGTGCCACCAGACGCTGACGTTGTTGAACAGCGCGACCAGGCGGACGCCCTGGGTGTTGAGCAGCCCGTGGACCAGCAGGATCACCGCGAAGATCTCCACGGTGTGCGCCGGGGTCGCGGACAGGCCGAACTGCAGCTCCAGCAGGGCGTTGGTGAAGGTGGCAGCGCCGTAGTCGACGCTCGCGGTGACCGCGACCTGGCCGAGGAAGTTGAACCAGCCGGTGAACCAGCTCCACGCCGGGGCCTTGGAGGGGGCGAGCTTGGCCGCCCAGTAGTACAGGCCCCCCGCGGTCGGGTAGCTGGAGCAGATCTCGGCCATGGACAGGCCCACGCACAGCGTCATCAGGCCGACGACCGGCCAGCCCCAGGTGATGAGTGCGGGGCCGCCGGTGACCATGCCGAAGCCGTAGAGGGTGAGGCAGCCGGAGAGGATCGAGACGATCGAGAAGGACACCGCGAAGTTGGAGAAGCCCGACAGGGAGCGGGCCAACTCCTGGGTGTAGCCGAGTTCGCGCAGGCGCTGCTCGTCGGAGCCGACGGTGGGGGAGAGGGGGGCGGGGGCCGGGAGGGGCGTGCTGTCGTCCGTGGGGCGGGGAGCTGACATGGGCACCTTCTGGGGGAGGGTGGCGGGTCGGAGCACCGCGGGTGCGGGCCGGGGCATCTCCCGAGCGGGTCAATGGATCAGGGCCAGTCCATTGGGAAGAGACGGTCTCACCCGGTCCGGGGCGCCGTCAAGAGTGGTGCGGGCGGCTGGAGTTGGCCTGCACACGAGCGCTGTCGACGGACGGCTGCCGGGCGTTCGGGTACGGGCGGGCGCCGGCAACGCCGCGGGTCGCCGCCTTCGGGGGTGAGCGTGTACGCCGAACGCCCGCGTGGGGCGTGCGCGGCCGCCCGCTTCAGCCGGGTTCAGCCGGGGTTCAGCCGGGGTTCAGCCGAGGAAGCCGCGCAGCAGCGAGGCGGTCGCCGCCAGGTGCTCCTCGGCGGCGCGGCGGGCGGAGACCGGATCGCCGCCGAGTATCGCGGCCACCATCCGGGCGTGCTGCGCCTGCGAGTGCTCGATGTTCCGCCCGAGCAGGGGTATCGCGTTGAGCAGGTCGTTCAGCCGCATCCGGGTGTCGGCGATGCTCGCGGCCAGCGACCGTGATCCGCTCAACTCTCCTATGGCCAGGTGGAGACGGGAGTCGCGCTGCCGGTAGTCGGCGGGATCGCAGTCGTGCGTGTCCCGCAGCCGGTTGTCCAGGTGCCGCCGCTCCTCGGGGCTGAGGCTGCGGCTCGCGGCGAGCTCCGCCGCGCCGATCTCCAGCGCGCGGCGGTAGGCCAGGGTGTCCTCCAGCTCGTCCGGCGCGGGCCCGGGCGTCCGGCGCGGGTCGCCGCCCTCCTGCGCGCCGGCCCGGTGCAGCACGAACGTCCCGCCGGTACGGCCGCGCCGCGACTCCACGTACCCCGCCTGCTCCAGCGAGCCCAGCGCCTCGCGCAGCGTGACCCGGCTGATGTGGAAGCGCTCCGCCAACTCGCGCTGCGGCGGCAGGCGTTCGCCGTGGGCGACCACCCCGAGCTTGATCACCTGGAGCAGCCGCTCGACGGTCTCCTCGAAGGCGTTCCCTGCCCGCACGGGCCGGAAGAACGCGGCGCCGCTCAGCGTGCTGGAACCGGCCGGGTCGGGCATCTCGCTCATGCGCCCATTCTCCGCCCACCCGCCGCGGGCCCGGAACCGCCCCGGTCCGGGGGAGCGGGTGCCCGGCACCGCAATGGATCTCCTTCCGGCCATTGGCGCCAGGGACGGGCCGCCGCCGAAAACGGGTTGCCGCCCCCGCGCCGCTCTGCTGTCATCACCCGGTAACCGAAGGCGACCCCCGACCGAGGAGCAATGATCATGCGCGGTTCCGTCATGCCCGCTCAGGCAGGTAACATCCCCAACCTTGAGGACATGACGCTTCGTGCACTCGCTCAACCTCGGCATCCTCGCGCACATCGACGCCGGTAAGACCAGCCTGACCGAGCGGCTGCTCCACGCCGCCGGAGTCATCGACGAGATCGGCAGCGTCGATCAGGGCAGCACCACCACCGACTCCCTCGCGCTGGAGAAGCAGCGCGGCATCACCATCAAGTCGGCCGTGGTGTCCTTCGCGCTGCCCGGCCCCCTCGGCGGCCCGCAGGTCAACCTGATCGACACCCCCGGCCACCCGGACTTCATCGCCGAGGTGGAACGGGTGCTCGGCGTCCTCGACGGCGCCGTACTGGTGGTCTCCGCGGTCGAGGGCGTCCAGCCGCAGACCCGCATCCTGATGCGTACCCTGCGACGGCTGCGCATCCCCACCCTGATCTTCGTCAACAAGCTCGACCGGCGCGGCGCCGACCTCGACCGCACCCTCGACGCCGTCAGGCGGCGCCTGACCCCCGACATCGTGCCGATGACCGGCGCGACCGAGCAGGGCACCCGGCAGGCCGCCGCCGTGCCCTACACCGCGGCCGACCGGGGCTTCGGCGACCGGCTGGTCGACCTGCTGGCCCGCCGCGACGACCGGCTGCTGGCGGCGTACGTCGACGACGAGTCGGCCGTCGACCACGCCCGGCTGCGCGCCGCCCTCGCCGAGCAGACCGCCGCCTCCTTGGTGCACCCGGTGTACGCGGGCTCCGCCGTCACCGGCGCGGGAACCGACGCGCTGATCGCGGGCATCGCCGAGCTGCTGCCCGCGCGGTGTCCGGACCCCGCCGCACCCGTGGCCGGCAGCGTCTTCAAGATGGAGCGCGGCACTGCCGGCGAGCGGATCGCCTACGTGCGGGTGGCCGCAGGCACCGTGCGCACCCGCGACCGGCTGCCGGTGCACCGGGGCGGCACCACGGTCGGCGAGGGCAAGGTCACCGCGCTCAGCGTCTTCGACGCGGGCACCGGCGTCCGGCGGGACACCGCTCCGGCCGGGCGGATCGCCCGAGTGTGGGGCCTGGGCGACGTGCGCATCGGCGACACCGTCGGCGCGGCCCCCGCCGGTCCGGAGGAGCACCGGTACTTCGCCCCGCCGTCGCTGGAGACCGTCGTCACCGCCCGGCGCACCGCCGAGCGCGGCGCGCTGCACGCCGCGCTGGCCCAACTCGCCGAGCAGGACCCGCTGATCGACCTGCGCCGCGACGACGTCCGGCAGGAGATCGCGGTGTCGCTCTACGGCGAGGTGCAGAAGGAGGTCATCCAGGCCACGCTCGCCGCCGAGTTCGGGCTCGACGTCGACTTCCGGCAGACCACCACGATCCACATCGAGCGCCCCGTCGGCACCGGCGCGGCCGTGGAGTACATCGCGAAGGAGGAGACCCCGTTCCTGGCCACGGTCGGCCTGCGGATCGAGCCGGGCCCGGTCGGCAGCGGGGTCGTCTTCCGGCTCGGGGTGGAGCTCGGGGCGATGCCGTACGCGTTCTTCGCCGCCGTGGAGGACACCGTGCGCCGGACGCTGGAGCAGGGACTGCACGGCTGGCGGGTCACGGACTGCGCGGTGACGATGACGCACTCCGGCTACTACCCGCGGCAGAGCCACGCGCACGGCACCTTCGACAAGAGCATGTCCAGCACCGGAGCGGACTTCCGCGGCCTGACACCGCTGGTCCTGATGGACGCGCTGCGGCAGGCGGGCACCGTCGTGCACGAGCCGATGCACCGCTTCCGGCTGGACCTGCCCGCCGAGGCCCTGGGCACGCTGCTGCCCGCGCTCGCCCGGCTCGGCGCCCTCCCCGGCACCCCGACCGCCCGCGACGGCGGCTACGAGGTGGAGGGCGACATCCCAGCGGCCCGGGTGCACGACCTGGAGCAGCAGCTGCCCACCCTCACCCGCGGTGAAGGCGTCCTGGAGAGCGCGTTCCACCACTACCGGCCCGTCGCCGGAGCCGCGCCCGAACGCCCGCGCACCGACCACAACCCGCTGCACCGCAGGGAGTACCTGCTCCAGGTGCAGCGCAGGCTGGCCGGGCTCGGCGGGAATGGCGGCTGACGGCCGACGGTTGTTGCGAGAGACAGGCCCGACTACCCCTATGGAGTCACCATGGCACGCCCCGTCAAGACGCCCGGTCCCGACCACCCGATCAGCGTCGTGCCCACCGGTGCCCGCGTGGTGGTGCGCTCCGGCGGCAAGGTCGTCGCCGACACCACCGCGGCGCTCACCCTCCAGGAGATGGACTACCCCGCCGTCCAGTACATCCCGCTCGCCGACGTGGCCGCGGACGCCCTGCGCCCCACCGACAGCAGCACCTACTGTCCGTACAAGGGCGACGCCTCCTACTACTCGCTGGTCGGCTCCGACGGCACCGAGATCGGTGACGCGGTGTGGACCTACACGGAGCCCTACGACGCGGTGGGCGCGATCGCCGGGCACGTCGCCTTCTACCCGCAGCACGTCGAGGTCGAGGTGGCCACCGCGTAGCGGAGCCCCTCGCAGCGGCACCGGGGGAGCGCTCCCGGTGCCGCACGGCACACTTGGGCCATGGGTGAGAACAAGAAGCTGATGCTGGCCGGCGACTGGTACATCGCCGACGACGAGGAACTGGGCGCGGACAGCGTCCGGCGCGAGAGCCTGTGCCGGGCGTTCAACGAGGAGGCCGACCACGGGCGGCGCGGCGAGCTGCTGCGCGAACTGCTCGGCTCCGTCGGCGAAGGGGTGGGCATCCGCCCGCCGTTCCAGTGCGACTACGGCCGCTACATCAGCATAGGTCCGCGCACCTTCGTCAACTTCAACGCGGTCTTCCTCGACGCCGCACCGATCACCGTGGGGGCGGACGTGCAGATCGGCCCCAACGTCCAACTGCTCACGCCGACACATGAGCTGGACACCGAGCGGCGCCGCGCCGGATGGGAGAAGGCGCTGCCGATCACCATCGGGGACAACGTCTGGCTCGGCGGCGGCGTCATCGTCTGCCCGGGTGTGACGATCGGGGAGAACACCGTCGTCGGCGCCGGATCGGTGGTCACCAAGGACCTGCCCGCCGGAGTACTCGCGGTCGGCAGCCCGGCCCGCGTGATCCGCCGGCTGGACGGCACGACGGCGCCGTAGTCACGGTGCCGTGGTCAGGGAGCTGAGGTCCCGGCGCCGGAGGACCGCGGTGGTTACGGCAGCCGGGGGACCGGTCCGGTGGAGCCGCGCAGGACCAGCTGGGTGGCCAGCTCCACGTGGAGGGTGTCGACGGTGTGCCGCTCCAGCAGCCGCACCAGCAGCGACACCGCCATCCGGCCCATCTCCTCCAGCGGTTGGCGGACCGTGGTCAGCCGCGGCACCGTGCTGCGGCTGAGATCGATGTCGTCGAACCCGGTGATCGACAGGTCGGCCGGCACCCGCAACTCCCGCTCGTAGGCGGCCCGCAGCGCGCCCACCGCGGCCTTGTCGTTGAACGCGACCAGCGCGGTGGGGCGTTGCGGCAGGTCGAGGAGTTCGCAGGCCGCGCCGTAGCCCCAGTCCGCGGTCGGCTCGATCGAGCGGAGCAGCTCCGGGGCCGGCAGCACCCCGGCGTCGGCGAGCGCGGAGGTGTGGCCGGCGAGCCGGGACCTGCTGGCCAGCCAGTCGCCCGGCCCGCCGATCACCCCGATCCTGCGGTGCCCCCACTCCACCAGGTGCGCGGTGACGCTGCGCGCGGCGGTCAGGTTCGCCGCCGACACCGACGCGATGTCCCGCGGCAGCGGGGTGCGCGGATCGATCACCACGAACGGGAAGTCCTTCGCCCGCAGCGCCTCCAACTCCCGCTCCGGCTCCGGCGGGACGACCAGCACTGCGCCCGCGATGCCCGGGTCGTCCGGCAGGCCCGGCAGCACCTGCGTGTCCCGCGCCGCGTCGCCCGCACTGAGCACCAGCCGCCGCCCGTGCAGGTCGAGCGTCTCCGCGACCGACGAGACGATCACCCCGAAGTAGTCGGTCAGGACGTACGGGCAGCGCACGTAGATCGCGCCGCTCGCGCTGCCCCGCCGGGCCGGCGCCCGCGCGCCCAGCCGCGCCACCGCCCGCCGCACCCGCTGCTCGGTGTCGGGCGCCACATGCACGTGGCCGTTCATCACCCGCGAGACGGTCGCGATCGACACGCCCGCCTCGGCGGCGATCGCCCGCACGGTCGCCCCGCCGCTGCCTGCCCTCGTCACGTGTTACACGCCCCCGTTTCCTCCGCGCAGCCTAGCCCGGGCGGCAACGGGCCCACCAGGCACCGGACATGCGTTTCAGCGTGTTACACCCGTCGGGGGAGGTAGGGTGCGGGCGATGACTACCGGGACGGCTTCGCGCCACACACGGAACGGCGACCCGGTGCCCTCCTGAGCGCCGTGGGGGCCCATGGGGGCCCGCCGTTCGACCGGGGACCCGCCGCCCGTGCGCGGGCTCCGCCTCCTTCGTGGTGACCCCAGGCCCCACACGTCCACCACGACAGGAGAGCCCATGCCCACCGAGACGCTGCTGATCCGCACCCCGGACGGCGAGGCCGACGCCTTCGCCGCCTCCCCCGACGACGACGCACCGCACCCCGGAGTGCTGCTGTACCCCGACGCCTTCGGCGTGCGGCCCGAGTTGGAGCAGCGGGCCGTCCAACTGGCCGCGCACGGCTACGCCGTACTCGTCCCCAACGTCTTCTACCGGCACCGCCCGGCACCGGTGACCGAGCTGCCCGAGCACATCGGGGAGGACGTCCGGCCCGCGATCATCGCCCGGTTGATGCCCCTGGTCGACGCGCACACCCCCGAGCGCGTCCTGCGTGACGCCGACGCCTACCTCGGCCTCCTCGCCGACCGGCCCGAGGTCGGCGGTGGACCGGTCGCCGTGGTCGGCTACTGCGTGGGCGCCGTCCTGGCGCTGCGCACCGCGGCCGCCCGTCCCGACCGGGTGGCCGCGGTCGCCGGGTTCCACCCGGGCTTCCTCGTCACCGGCGCGCCGGACAGCGCGCACCGCCTCCTGTCCCGGCTCGCCGCGGAGGTCCATCTCGGGCTCGCCGAGGGCGACATGTCCCCCGCGGCCAGGGCCGAGCTCCGGCAGGCCCTGGACGCGGCGGGCGTCGACCACACCACCGAGGTCCATCCCGGCACCCTGCACGGCTTCACCATGTCCGACACGGACGCGTTCCATCCCGGCGCCACACGCCACCACTGGGACCGCCTGCTCTCCCTCCTCGCGCGCACCCTGCCCGCGGGCTGACGTCCCCCTCGGCCGGCCCGCGCCCGACGCCCGACGGCGCGGGCCGGCCGGGACGGCGCTAGGCAGCCGGGGGACCGGGAGGCGCGGGGGTGGACAGGAAGGTGCGGATACGGGCGCGCTCCCAGGGGGTGGGATCACCGTCGGGGTAGGGCTGGGACTCCAGCCAGCGCCACAGCAGGTTCAGGACGTCCCGGACCGGGGTGCCCGGCCAGGGAGAGCGCAGCAGCACGTAGGGATCGGCGGGGCGGCCCGGGCGCGTCTCGGGGAGACTGCGGCGGTGGGCGGCGGGCCACGCCTGGGGCACTGTCGGGCTGCCGGTCAACTCCTCCGCGGGGGCGAACCCCTGGGCGATGAGGTCGGCGGCGCCGGGCGGCAGCCAGCGCGAGCGGTGGACGGGGTCGCCGAGGTCGGCCCGCCGCAGGGCGGCCAGGGGCGCGCGGATGCCCTCGTCGACGTCCTGGGCGGTGCGCTGCCAGGTCCGGTCGTGCCGCGCGACCAGCGCCTCGTCGTCGCCGGCCGCCAGATGCTCCTCGCACCGCCCGCACAGCGCGATCTCCTGCGCCCAGACGTGCCCCTTGCCGTACACCTGGTGCCGGGAGAGGTCGGTGTCCAGACGGTGCACCCACACGCCCGGCCGCGCGGCGCACCAGGCGCACGAGGGCCCGCCGCCGTGCTGCCGGGACTGCCGGGACTCTCCGTCACCATCCATGGACCGACCCTACGACGCCCCGCCGGCATCCCGCGGTGTGCCGTTACGCCGAATCGGCCGGTTCGGCGGCCCAGCGGTCGATGCGGGCGGTGACGTCCGCGAAGTGCTCGGCGATGGTGGCCGCCGCGGCGTCCGGATCGCGCGAGCGCAGCGCGTCGAGGACCTGGCGGTGCTGGCGGACCACCTGCTCGTGGTCGGTGCGGGGCTTGCCCACCTCGCGCTCCAGCTGCCGGTAGACCCCCCAGAACAGGGCGATGAGCTGGAGAGCGAGGGCATTGCCGAGCGGCTCGTACAGTAGTTCGTGGAAGCGCCGGTCGTGGTCGGCGCGTCCGGCGTTCCCGTCGGCTTCCAGCGCGTCCAGCTCGGCCTGGAGGTGGTCGAGGTCGGCAGGGGCCAGTTCCAGCGCCGAGCGGCGGATCAGGCCGCTCTCCAGCATCGCGCGGACCTCGACGATGTCGCGCAGCGCCCCCGGGTTCTCGCGGCGCACCGCGAGCCGGGAGTGGAAGAGCAGCCCGGGCGCCATGGACACCAGCTGACCGGTGCCGACGTACGTGCCGTAGCCGTGCCGGATGTCGACGATGCCGAGGGCCTGGAGGCCCTTGAGTGCCTCGCGCACCGAGTTGCGGCTGACCCCGAGGATGCGCATCAGCTCGGGCTCGGCGGGCAGGGCGTCGCCCGGATCGAGGTCCAGCTCGACGATCAGCTCGGTGATCTGGTCCTGCACGGTCGGCCGCCGGCTCCGCGCCGCGATCGCGGTCTCCGGTGCGGGGGGCTTGCGCTGCGCTGCCATGGCGCCTAGGTTACCGCCACGGTAGGACGTCGGACGTCCTACGTCCGACTTCCCCGTTCACCTGCTCCCGAGGATGCGAGCCGCATGAGCTACTCACAAGCCCCACCGCTCCGTTGGCGTGCGGAACTGTCCGGCAGGGACTGGAAGGCCTTCTCCGCCGCCTGGCTCGGCTACGCGATGGACGGGTTCGACTTCGTCCTGATCACGCTGGTGCTGACCGAGATCTCCAAGGACTTCCACCTCTCCACGGTCACGGCAGCGACCCTGGTGTCCGCGGCGTTCGTCTCCCGCTGGTTCGGCGGCCTGGCGATCGGTGCCCTGGGCGACCGGTTCGGCCGCCGCCCGGCGATGGTGCTGAGCATCGGGCTGTACGCCGTCGGGTCGGTGCTGTGCGGCTTCTCCTGGGGCTACTGGTCGCTCTTCGCGTTCCGCATGGTGGTCGGCCTCGGCATGGCCGGCGAGTACGGCACGAGCGTGACGTACCTCATCGAGAGCTGGCCGAAGAGGCTCCGCAACACCGCCAGCGGCATGATCCTGTCCGGCTACCCGCTCGGCGGCGTGCTGGCCGCCAAGGTCTACGCGTGGGTCGTGCCGCACACCAGTTGGCGGGTGCTGTTCTGGATCGGCATCGTGCCGGTCGTCCTCGCGATCTACCTGCGCCGCCGGCTGCCGGAGGCCACCGAGTGGAAGGAAGCCGTCGACGCCGGCAACCGCCCGGTCAGCGCGACCGGCGTGCTGTTCTCCGGCGGGCGCCGCAGATGGGTCAACGTGCTGGTCTGCCTTGCCGCCGCGGTCGCCCTGATCGTGGTGCTGCGCGGCCAGAACACGGCGATCACGCTCGTGCTGATCGCCGCGATCGTCGCCTGCTTCGTCTCCCTGACCGTCCAGTTCGCCGGGCGGCTGTGGCCCGTCGTGGTCGCGCTGATGGTCACCGTCTTCAGCGCGTTCCTGTACTCCTGGCCGCTCCAGTCGCTGCTGCCGACGTACCTGAAGACGTCCCTGCACTACAACCCGGACCAGGTGTCCAACGCGCTGCTGTACGCGGGATGCGGCTACGCCGTCGGCTGCGTGGCCAGCGGCTACCTCGGCGACCGGTTCGGCACCCGCGTCACCTACACCGGGATGCTGATCGTCTCGCTGGCCTTCGTGGTGCCCGTCTTCGCGCTCGGCGGCGGTCACACCGTGTGGATGTGGGTGCTGCTGTTCCTGCTGGTCGGCTTCGGGCAGGGCGCCTCCGGGGTGCTGCCGAAGTACGTCAGCGACCACTACCCGCTGAACATCCGGGCCGCCGCGCTCGGCTTCAGCTACAACGTCGGCGCGCTCGGCGGGGCCGCCGCGCCGGTCCTGGGCACCAAGCTCGCCAAGCCGCTCAGCCTCGGCACGTCCATCGCCGTGCTCGGCGTGGCGTTCACCGCCGTGGTCGTCCTGCTGGTGGGATTCAACGTGCCGGTCCGGCTGCAGCGCGCCGCGGACCGCCGTGCCGAACGCGCCGGCCTGCCACCCCGCACCGGGGAGGAGCCGGCGGTGTTCCTGTCGAAGCCGGGCGGCACCCAGGCCCCGGGCTCCGACCCGAACCTGCGCGCGGGCGCCGGCCCGGGGTGAGCCCCGCCGCGCCCGCCGCACCGATCCGTACCCCTCGTGACGAAGAAGGTTTGATGTTCCACGGAGTCGTCCCTCCCCTGTGCACCCCGCTGACCGACGACGGGGAGGTGGACACCGCGTCGCTGGAACGCCTCACCGCGTTCCAGCTCGACGCGGGCGTCCACGGCCTGTTCGTCGGCGGCTCCACCGGGGAGATCGCCCAACTCACCGACACCGCCCGCGACATCGCCCTGCGCACGGTCGTCGCCACGGCCGCCGGGCAGGTCCCCGTCCTGGCCGGCGCCATCGACACCGGCACCCTGCGGGTCCTGGACCACGCCCGGCGCGCGAAGGCGATCGGCGCCGACGCGGTGGTGGTCACCGCGCCCTTCTACGTCGGCGTCACCGAACCGGAGGTGCGCGCGCACTACGAACTGCTGCACGCCGCCCTCGACCTGCCGCTCGTCGCCTACGACATCCCCGCCAACACCGGATTCAAGCTGCCGCACGCGCTGCTGGCGAGCCTCGCCCAGGACAAGGTGATCGCGGCGGTCAAGGACTCCTCCGGGGACCTGGAGGGATTCCAGCGCGTGCTGGACGGCACCGCCGGCAGCGGAGCCGGCTGCCTGACCGGCTCCGAGACCCTCGCCGACCTGGCGATGGCCCGCGGCGCCGACGGGATCGTGCCCGGACTCGGCAACGTCGACCCGCACGGCTACGTCCGCCTGTACGACGCTGCCCGGCGCGGCGACCACGCCGCCGCGCAGGCCGAACAGCGGCGCCTCACCGCGCTGTTCGGCATCATCGAGATCCCCGACCGGACCCGGATCGGGCGCATGTCCGGCGCCCTCGGCGCCTTCAAGGCGGCGCTCGCCGCCCGCGGGGTGATCCGGTCCGGCCGCACCCAGGCCCCGCTGCTGCCGCTCACCGCGGACGAGGTCCGGGCGGTCGCGGCCCGCCTCGACGCGGCGGGCCTGGGGTAAGGCGGCACCGGCGCCGCCGGCCGGGAACGGGACCGGGGACCGCACGGCGGCCGGCCGCGGAGACGGTGCGGCGCCGTCACCGGATGCACCGAAGCACTGGCGTCACCGAAGTCCCCGCCGTCATCACGTCAACCACCGCAACAGGAGGCCGTCGCATGCTGTTCAGCCGCCGAAAGCTCATCGTGCTGCCACTGGCCGCGGGAGCCCTGTCGTTCGCCGGGCTCTCGACGAGAGCGGCGGCCGCCACGGGCAGCGGCTCCACCACCCCGGCACCGGAGACCACCGTGTTCACCTCCGGCGCCGACGGCTACGCCGTCTACCGCATCCCGGCGGTGGTACGGACGGCGCGCGGCAGCCTGGTGGCGTTCGCCGAGGCCAGGGACAGCAGCTCGGACAGCGCCAGGACCGTCGTCGTGGCCAGGCGCTCGTCCGACGGCGGCCGGACCTGGGGCGACCAGGCGGTGGTCGCGGGCGACGGCTCGAACACGCACGGGAACCCCTCTCCCGTGGTCGATCCGCGGACCGGCCGTCTGATCCTGCTGACCTGCACCAACGGCGCCGGCGTGACGGAGGCCGAGATCATGGCGGGCCAGGCGGCGGCGCAGGACGGCCGCCGGGTGTGGGTGCAGGCCAGCACCGACGACGGCCTGACGTTCAGCCCGCCCCGGGAGATCACCGACGCCACCAAGCACCCGGACTGGCGCTGGTACGCCACCGGCCCCGGCCACGCGATCGCCCTGGACCGGGGGCCCTACCGCGGCCGGCTGGTCGCGCCGGCCAACCACTCGACGCCGCCGCCGGCGGGCTCCACGGACGTCGGCACCGAGGCGAAGTACTACGGCGGTCACTGCCTGCTCAGCGACGACGGCGGCACCACCTGGCGGATCGGCTTCGTCGACGACGCCCCGGACGGCGCGATCAACGCAAACGAGACCGCGGTCGCGCAACTCCCCGATGGCACCGTGTACTTCAACGCCCGCAACCAGAACGGCACCGCGCCCGGCGTCCGCGTCGACGCCCGCAGCCAGGACGGCGGCGCCCACCTCGACCAGCCGTACGCCCCCCAGGTCCAGCTCGCCGGGCCGGTGGTGGAGGGCAGCCTGCTGCAACCGGACGGAGGGCCGCTGCTGTTCGCCGGGCCCGCCGACCCCTCGGCGCGCGCCGACATGGCGGTCCGCGCCAGCACCGACGGCGGCCGCACCTGGACGGCCGTCGACACGCTCACCCAACTCCCGGCCGGCTACAGCGACCTGGTGCAGACCGGCCCCGACGAGGTCGGCCTGCTCTACGAGACCGGCACGGCCACCGCCTACGACCGGATCGCGTTCGCCCGCCTTCCGCTGCACGCGTTGCGCCCCTGACCGCCCCCCGGCGCGTGCCCGCCCCGCACGGGGAGGGCGGGCACGCGCTCGGGTACGGGGCCGGGCATGCGATCGGGAGCGTCAACGGCGGTCCTGGCCGGCCGCGTTCAGCGGCGGGACAGGTAGGCGTCGAGCGCCCGGTGCAGCACCCGGTTGACCGGGAAGTCCCACTCGCCGATGTTCTCGCAGGCCTCCCCGCCCGCACCGGACTTGAAGCGCAGCAGGCCCAGGTGCGGGTCGGACTCCTCGACGGTGTCCGTGATGCCGCGGAAGTCGTAGACGGAGGCGCCCAGTTCGCACGCGTCCTGCACCATCTGCCACTGGATCGCGTTGTTCGGCTGGACCTCGCGGCGCAGGACGGTGGAGGCGCCGTAGGAGTACCAGACGTGCCCACCGACCGTCAGCATGGTGGCCGCGGACAGCACGTCGCCGTCGTGGGACGCCAGGTAGAGCCGCATCCGGTCCGGGTCCTCCGCCGTCAACGCGTCCCACATCCGCTGGAAGTAGCCCAGCGGGCGCGGCACGAAGCCGTCGCGCTCGGCGGTCTCCACGTACAGCCGGTGGAACTCCGGCAGGTCCGACGCGTCGCCGCGCACCACCTTCACCCCGGCGTTCTCCGCCTTCTTCACGTTGCGCCGCCACTGCTGGCTGAAGCCGCGCAGGATGTCCTCCGGCGCCCGGCCCTCGATCGGCAGCTGCCACACGAACCGCGGCTGGCCCGCGCCGAAGCCGTCCGCGCCGGACCGGGCCGGCCGCCACCGCGCCGCCCGCAGCCGCTCCTCGACCTCGCCCGCGCGCGGGTCCTGCCGGCTCGGCTCGGCATCCCCCAGCCGGGTGACGCCGGGGTCGGCGATCGCGTCCTTGACCGCCGCCGCGTCCCAGGCGCGCGCCTCGACCCGCGGCCCGACCCTGACCGCGAAGGCGCCCTGGCCCTTGCAGTGCGCCACCAGCGGCTCCAGCCACCGCTCCAGGTCCGGCGCGTGCCAGTCGATCACCGGGCCCTCGGGCAGGTATGCCAGCGACCGCCGCACCTTCGGCAGCGGCCGGTAGAGCACCAGCCCCGCCCCGACCAGCCGCCCGTCCCCGTCGGTCCACCCCAGGCTCTCCGCCCGCCAGTCCGGTTTCACACCGCCCCACGACGGCACCTGCATGTGGCTGGCCGTCCCGCGTTCCGCCACGAAGTCCCTGTGCTGCCGCGCGCTGATCGGTGCAACGGTGTACGTCGTCGATGCCATCGGAAGTCTGCCGCCCTTCGCCTGCGCGGCGGGGAAAGTGCCGCGCGTGAACGTGTCGCGCCGGTTTTCGCAGCGTACGACAGGCCCCTCCGGACGGCTCGGCGCCGAGGCGGGACGGAATCGAGCGGGCGTTCGGTGTTCCGGGGGGCGTCGCGGCGTCACCGCGCGCCCGCCGCGCGGGCCGAACCGGGGCCGCCGATCGCTTGAACCTCCCGCCGGGGGAGGTGGCAGGGTGGCGGCATGACCAGCGGCGCGCAGCATTCGATCGGCGACCTGGCCCGGCGCACCGGGCTGACCGTCAAGGCGGTCCGGTACTACTCCGAGCGCGGGCTGCTGCCGGTGGCCGGCCGCACCCCGGCGGGCCACCGGCGCTACGACGGCACCGCGCTGGCACGGCTGCGGCTGCTGCGCACGCTGCGCGAGCTGGGCGTCGACCTGGCGACCGCCCGCCGGGTACTGGACCGGGAGCTGTCGCTGCCCGAGGTGGCCCGCGCGCACGCCGACGCGCTCGCCGTGCAGATCCGCCTGCTGCGTGTGCGCCACGCCGTACTGACCGTGGCGGCCGAACGCGCCGCCACCCCTGAGGAGATGGAACTCGTGCACCGGCTCGCCACACTCTCCGCCGCCGAACGCGACGCGCTGATCGCCGACTTCCTCGACGCCGTGTTCGACGGCCCGGACACCGACCCCGCGTTCACCGGTGTCCGCCGCTCGCTCACCCCCGAACTGCCCGACCCCGCGGACCCGGTACGCGTCCAGGCGTGGGTGGAGCTGGCCGAACTCACCCAGGACCCCGGATTCCGCGCCTCCGTACGGCAGACGGCGACGGTGTGGGCCGCCGGACGCGAGCGTGCGCGGGAAGGGGCCGGCGCGGTGCCCGGTCGCGACCTCTTCGTCGCCGTGCAGCGGTACGCCGCCCCCGAGCTGGCCGCCGGCACCGCGCCCACGGCAGCCGAGGCCGCTCCGGCCGTCGCCGCACTCGTGGCCGCCTGCGCGGGAGCGGTCGAGGCCGGGAGCGGCGCGGCGCCCGGCGCCGTGACCGGGACCGGGACCGGGTCGCCCCGGGACGCGCTGCTCGGCCGGCTGCGGGCCGCGAACGACCCGCGGCGCGACCGCTACCTGCACCTCCTCGCCGTGGTCAACGAGTGGCCGCCGCAGCCGCCGCTCAGCCCCGTGCTCGACTGGGCCGAGCGGGCCGTGACCGCCCACGTGCCCGCCGCCTGATCGGCGCGTCGGCCGGCGGGGCCGCCCGCTACCAGGCGAGCAGCAGCACCGCGATGTCGTCGAGGTGCCGGCCGCCGTCCATCTCCTGGGCGGTGGTGGCCAGATGGTCCACGAAGGGCCGGCCGGACAGCGGGGGAGCGGCGTCGACCATGGCCATCAGGCCGTCGGTGCCGAGGCGTTCACCACCGGCGCCGGCGTGGCCCTCGGTGAGACCGTCGGTGAACAGCAGCAGCGACCCCGCGCCGGGCAGCGGCAACTCGACGGTCCGCCAGTCCGCGAGACCGGGCACGAGCCCGAGGGCGATGCCCGGCGGAGCCGCCAGCTGGAGGGTGGCGCGCCGCCGGACGCCGTCCGGGCCGCCGTCGGATGGCGCCGCGTGACCCGTGTCCCCCTCCACCAGCAGCGGCGCGTCGTGCCCGGCGAGGGTGACCTGGACCCGGGGGCCGCCGGTCGCGGTCGCGGGGAACAGCGACAGGGTCGCGACCGTCGCGAACATCGACGACGAGGTCCGCTCCGCCACGAGGATCTGCTCGATCACCCCGAGCAGGTCCGCGCTGCGGTGCCCGCTCAGCACCAGCGTGCGCCACGCGATGCGCAGGCACACCCCGATCGCGGCCGCGTCCGGCCCGTGCCCGCTGACGTCCCCGATCACCGCGTGCACGGTCCCGTCGGGCGTCTCCACCACGTCCAGGAAGTCCCCGGCCAGCAGGGCGCCCTTGCGTCCCGGCAGGTAGCAGGACGCCGTGGCCACCGCCGTCCCGCTCCGCATCGGAACCGGGAGCAGGCCGCGCTCCAGCCGCTGGTTCTCCTGCGCCCGCTGCTCGTTGAGCCGCAGCCGGGCCGCGGTCTGCTCCGCGTGCTTGCGGTGGACGGCGTAGCGGATCGCCCGGTCCAGCAGTTCCCCGCTCACCGTGCCCTTGACCAGGTAGTCCTGCGCCCCGGCGGCGACCGCGTCCGCGCCTGCCCGGCTCTCGGCCAGCCCGGTCAGCACGATGACCGCCGCCGAGGGGCACGCCGCCTGCGCCTGCCGCACGGCCGAGATCCCCGAGGCGTCCGGCAGATGGAGGTCGAGCAGGATGCACTCCGGCGCCTCCTGCGCCATCCGCCCCATGGCGTCCGCGAGGGTCTGCGCCCACTGGAGCCGCACGTTCAGCGTCGTGTCGGAGAGGTACTCCTCCACGAGCAGGGCGTCGCCGGGGTCGTCCTCGACCAGCAGCAGGCGGTAGGTGTCGACGGTCCGCTGCGGCGCCGACGCGGCGTCGAGTGCCGTGTTGTCCGCGGTCATCGTCCCGCCCCCGCCTGCCGCGCGCCGATCCCGCTGTCCGGGGCGGCACCGTCGCCGGAGCCGGCCGCCGCACCGTCGTCCTCACCCGTACCCGGCGTGCGCGCCGCACCCGCGGCTCCCGCGCCCTCTCCCGCCGCCCCGCCCGTCGACCCAGGCCGTTCCGCCACCGGCTGTTGCTCCTGCACCGGATCCGGCTCCTCGGCGCGGCGGGGGAGGGTGAAGACGATCCGCGTGCCGGGCGCGTGGTCGGCGTCCACCGAGACCGCCCCGCCGTGGAAGTCGACGATCTTCTTGCACAGCGCCAGCCCGATGCCGTTGCCGGGATAGGCGTCGCGGGTGTGCAGCCGCTGGAAGATCACGAACACCCGCTCCGCGAACTCCGGTGCGATGCCGATCCCGTTGTCGGTCACCGCGAACGTCCAGCGGTCGTCGCCGTCCGGCGCGACCGACAGGTGGATGCGCGGCGGGCGCTCCGGCGCGCGGAACTTCACCGCGTTGGAGAGCAGGTTCTGCAGCAGCATGCCGAGCTGGGTGGCGTCACCGCTCACCACCGGCAGCGGGTCGTGGGTCAGCTCCGCGCCCGACTCCTCCACCGCCAGGCTCAGCGACTCCGCGGTCCTGGTGTAGAGCGCCTCCAGGTCCACCGCGGCGGAGTCGGCATGCACCCTGCCCACCCGGGAGAAGGCGAGCAGGTCGTTGATGAGGGTCTGCATGCGGTTCGCGCCGTCGACCGCGTACTCGATGTACTGCCCGGCCCGGTCGTCGAGTTGGGCGGCGTAGCGGCGCTGGAGGAGCTGGCAGAAGCTCGCCACCTTCCGCAGCGGCTCCTGGAGGTCGTGCGAGGCGACGTACGCGAACTGCTCCAGTTCCGCATTGGACCGGCGCAGGTCGGCCGCCTGCTCGTCCAGCTGCCCGCGCACGCTGTCGCTGAACGCCAGCGCGTCCACGAGCCGTTCGCGCATCGACTCCACGTCCGCCGCCAGGGCCCTGATGTCGGCCGGTCCGCTGGCCGTCACGCGGTGGCCGAAGTCGCCCTCGGCCACCTTGCGCACATCGCCGGACAGCAGGTCCAGCGGGCGGGTCACGCCGCGCCGGAGCCCGGCGAAGATCAGCACGGTCAGCGCGGTGATGACGGCGGCGATCACCCCGAAGATCCAGTCGCGTTCCGCGTCCGCGCGGCGCAGGTCCGAGCGGGCCTTGTCGCGCCGCTGGTTGAGGGTCCGCTCCAGCTGGTTCGCGGCGCCGCGCACCGCGTCGAACTCGCCCTTGCCCTCGTCCGCGCGCTGCGTCGCCAGCGCCACGGGGGCGCCCGGCGGTGCCGCGGCGATCGGCCGGGCGATCCGCGCCTGCCAGACCTCGGTGCGGGACAGCAGCGCGTCGAGGTCGTGCACCGCCCGCGTGTCGTGCCCCAGCAACGCCCGCAGGGCGGCGGTGTCCTTGCGCTGGCCGGCGAGGCCGTCGGTGTACGGCTGGAGGAAGGACCGCTGCCCGGTGATGCCGTAACCGCGTACCCCCGTCTCCTGGCTGACCAGGGTGTCCTCCAACTGCGCCGCGGCCACCAGGGCGGGCGTGTCGGAGTCGGAGAGGTTGTCGGTGAGCCGCGAGGAGCGGGCGAAGACCCAGCCGCCGGCCAGCGCGAGCGCGAGCAGCACCACGAGCGCGGCGCAGGTGCCGACGATCAGCCAGCGGCGCGTCGTCCAGCCGCCCGGCACGGGTCGCGCCGCGCGTGCCCGCACGCCCGACGGGCCGCCCTCCGCCGCCGATCCGCCCTGCGGCGGCGACTCCGGCCCCGCGGTCGGCCCCTCGATGGGGCCCTCGTCCGGGCCTGCGATCGGGACTGCGTCCGGCGGCGCCTGTGGCGGCACCTCCGGCCGGGTCTCCCCCTCCGGCGGCGGCCCCTCGGGGTCCACCGACCGGTCCTGCCCGTCGTCGGGTATCGGCACAACGCCGGCCACGGTTGCTCCTCGAACACGTCGGCCGCCGCGTGCGGCGGCGGGCCAGCGGGAAAAATTAGCACCACGAACAGTCGCAGCCGGGCAACAGTACACCGGTTGGCCAACATGGGTTGTCGGTTCTCGGGCAGGCCCGTATAGGCTGCACGGGTGCCCGGCGAGCGAACCTCCCTGCCACCCGAACGCGACCGGCCCGCCGAGCCGGCCCACGCACGGGGGAGGACTGTGCCCCCGACCCGCCGACGAAGGGCCCGCGCCGACCCGGCGTGACGCACCGGGCAGCGCGACACCGGATCCCCGTCCGTCCGGCCGGCCCGCCCCGTCCGCCGCCGACCCGGCCCCGTGAATTCCCGCCGACCGGACCGCTCCCCCCGCTTCCTCCCGCTTCCCCCCGCTGTTCTCTCCGATCCATAGGAGCGCATCCGTGAACGCCCTTGTGCCCAGCCGCTCCTACCACGTCCTGCTCGTCGAGGACGACGCGGCCGACGCGCTGCTGATCGAGGAGGGCCTCAACGAGAACAGCGTGGTCCGCTCCATCTCCCGTGCCACGGACGGCATCACCGCCCTGGAATACCTGCGCTCGCCCGACAACCCGCGTCCCGATTTGATCGTCCTGGACCTCAACATGCCCCGGATGAACGGCCGCGAGCTGCTCGGGGTGCTCAAGGAGGACGCGGATCTCTGCCTGATCCCGGTGGTCGTGCTGACCACGTCCGCGACCCCGGACGACATCACCGCCGCGTACAGCCGCCACGCCAACGCGTACGTCACCAAGCCGGTGAACCTGGACGACTTCCTCCAGGCGGTGCGCCGGATCGACGAGTTCTTCCTGGAGACCGCGACGGTGCCGCGTCCCGAGGAGGAGTAGCCGCTTGCGTGGACGGCCCGAACCCGAACCCCGTACGCCCCGGCGGGCCGGACCCGACTGGTGGGGCGTCGCGCTGGAGGCGGCCGATCCGCGGGCGCTCGCCCGTTTCTACGCCGAACTGCTGGGGTGGGACGTCGTCCGGTCGGACCCGGACGGTGCGGCCCTCGCGCCTCCTGAAGGCGTGGCCTCCCTCGCCTTCCAGCGGTCGGAGGGCTACCGGCCGCCGGTCCGGCCCGCCGAGGAGAACGCCCAGCGCATCACCATGCACCTCGACTTCGAGGTCGTGGACCTGCCGGCAGCCGTGGCCCACGCGCGCGAACTGGGAGCGGTGGAAGCCGGCCACCAGCCGCAGGACGACGTCCGGGTGATGCTCGATCCCGCCGGCCATCCCTTCTGCCTCTACGCCGACACGGATGCCGACACGGGCGCGGAGGCCGGCGCCGGCACGCGGTCCTCACCTTGCCGGGTGAGCGATGCGGAGAGTACTGCGGCGGGCGTTCTGCACGCCGCCTACGACGCGTTCGCGGCCGTGGTGGCCGAGGTCGGCGAGCGGGAGTCGTGGCTGCCGACGGGCTGCACCGGCTGGGCGGTTCGCGACCTGGTCTTCCACTGCCTGGCCGACGCCCAGCGCGGCCTGGTCGCGCTGCACACCCCCGCGTCCGGGCCCGCGGACCGCGACGCCGTGACGTACTGGCGGGGATGGCAGCCGAACACGGTCGGCGCCGCGAACGGCCGCAGGTGGGTGCGGGTCGGCGCGAGCATGTTCCTCGACTTCGGCCAACTGAGGGAGCTGTACCTGGAGACGGCCGCCGCCGCCGTGCACGCCGCCCGGGCGACCGACCCCGGGTGGCTCGTCGGCACCCAGGGCCACGTCCTGACCGCCGCCGATCTGGCCACGACCCTCGCCGTCGAGGCGACCGTCCACCATCTCGACCTCATCGCCGAACTGCCCGCCGCCCCGGGCCCCTCGGCCGCGGGGCTGGCGGCCACGCGCGCCGTCCTGGACGGCCTCCTCGGCAGCCCCGTCCCCGGTGGCTGGAGCGACGCGCACTACGCCCGCGTGGCGACCGGCCGCACCCCGCTCACCGCCGCGGAGCGGGCCGAACTCGGCGCGGCCGCCGACCGCTTCCCGCTCTTCGGCTGACCGCGGCCGCCGGACGCGGGGAGGGCGCGTCGCGGGCCGGGCGCCGGGCTCAGCGGGCGCGGTCGGCCGCTTCGCGCAGCGCGTCGTAGGTCACGCCGAGATTGGTCAGGACGTCGCTGGCGAGGCCGTCGCCGATGGTGAGCAGGCCCAGGGCGAGGTGGGCGGTGTCCACCAGCGCGCTGTCGGAGCGCAGTGCCTCGCGCAGGGAGTGCTGCAGCGAGCCGAGCGCGAGCCGGGTGGCGGGCGCCTCGTCGGGCAGCGGCTCGCCCGAGGGGACGCCGATCCGCCCGTCGACGGCCGCGCGGACGGTGGCCGGTGGCGCCCCACACGCCGCGAGCGCGCGGGCGCCGATCGCGTCGTCCTCCCCGACCAGGCCGAGCAGGAGGTGCTCGGTGCCGAGATAGGTCTTCCGCCGCCGGTGCGCCTCGTCCCGGGCCCGCTTCACCGCCTCCCGCAGCTCGGGCGAGGTGCGGTCCCAGAAGCCCGGCTGGTCGGGCTCCTTGAGCGCGGCGGTCACGTTGAACCGCTTCTGGGTCGCCTGGCGGCTGACGCCGAGCCGGGTGCCGATGTCCGACCACGGCACGCCGTCCCGGCGGGCCAGGTCGACGTAGTGCCCCACCAGGTTCTCGCCCAACTCGCTGACACGCGCGGCCAGTTCGATGGCACGGGTGAGCCGGTCGAGGGGCGGCTCGTCCTCGGCCCCGGCGTCGACCCGCGCGATCAGGGTGTCAAGGGTCAGTGTCTCTTCGCTCATGGTGCAACCATAGGTTGCGTTGCGTCGAGAGGCAACCATCAGTTGCCCTTGCCGGTGAATGGCCGTCGCCTGCGCGCGGATCAGGCCGTGGCCTGCCCCGCGAGCGCGCGCCGGGCCCGGACCGCCTCGCGGGTCTCCTCGGCGATGAGGTCCGCGTTGATGCCCGCGCCCGCCTTGACCCCCGCCGCCGCCGCGCCGATCACCTGGGCCATGGGGTCGTTCACGTTGCCCGCCACCCACACCCCGGGCACCGCGGTCGCGCCCGCCGGGTCCGCGTCGATCCGGGTCCCGACCACGTGCCCGGCCATCTCCTGCTCGACCGTGGCCAGCCCCAGGCCGGCGAGGAAGCCCGCCCGCGCGGCCAGGAACGGCGCCGCGACCAGCGCACGGCACGCCACCGTGGGACCGGCCGCGAGCCGCACCCCGGTCAGCCGCCCGTCCGACGTCTCCAGGCCGGCCACCTCGCCGTCGACCACCGCGATCCCGCGCGCCGCCAGCTGCTCGTACTCCTCCTCCGACGGCTCCGGGCCGCGGTGCAGGAAGAGCGTCACGTCGGCGCTCCACTGCCGCCACAGCAGCGCCTGGTGCGCCGCGAACGGGCCGGTGGACAGCACCCCGATCGCCCGGTCCCGCAGCTCCCAGCCGTGGCAGTACGGGCAGTGCGGCACGTCGCCGCCCCACAGCCCGGCCAGCCCCGGCACGTCCGGCAGCTCGTCCACCAGACCGGTGGTCACCAGCAGCCGCGCAGCGCGCAGCCGCCGCCCGCCGGCCAGTTCGACGGTGAAGCCGCCGTCCTCGGCGGGCGCCGCCGCGGCCACCACGCCGTCGGTGAACTCCCCGCCGTAGCCGCGCACTTCCTCCCGCCCGGCGGACAGCAGCTCGCCCGGCGCGAGGCCCTCGCGGCCCAGGTACACGTGGACCCCCTCGGCCGGCGCGTTCCGCGGCTCGCCCGAGTCGACCACCAGGACCGAGCGCCGCGCCCGGGTCAGCGCCAGCGCCCCGCCGAGCCCGGCCGGCCCGCCGCCGATCACCACCACGTCCCACATCGTGCCGTCCATCGTCACACCTCCATGCCGTCGGCCGCGGATGTCGCCGACCTGCCGTTCATGCTGCGAGCGCGTGGCGCGGCTTGACAAAGATTGTTGCCGTAACGGCAAATACGAGACATGGCCGAACTGTACGAAGTCCTCGCCGGTGTGGGCCCGCGGCTGCGGACGCTGCGCCGCGCCCGCGCCGTCACCCTGGCCCAGGTCGCCGAGGAGACCGGCATCTCGCTGAGCACCCTGTCCCGGCTGGAGTCGGGCCGCCGCAAACCCACGCTCGAACTGCTGCTGCCGCTGGCGAAGGCGTACGGCGTCCCGCTCGACGAGCTCGTCGGCGCCCCGGCCACCGGCGACCCGCGCATCCACCCGCGGCCCTTCACCCGCCACGGTCACACCTTCGTCCCGCTCACCCGCTACCTCGGCGGGCTGCACGCCTACAAGCAGATCATGGCGGTCCCGCCGCCCGGCACCGCCGACCAGCGTCCCGAGCAGCGCACCCACGAGGGCTACGAGTGGCTCTACGTGCTGTCCGGACGGCTGCGGCTCGCCCTCGGCGACCGCGACGTGGTGCTGGTCGCGGGCGAGGCGGCCGAGTTCGACACCCGTATCCCGCACGGCTTCACCAACGCCGGGGACCACCCCGTGGAGTTCCTCGCCCTGTTCGGGTCGCAGGGCGAGCGCGTCCACCTCAAGGCGCGTGCCGTCCCCGGCCCCGAAGGGATGTGACCGGCCGGCCTTACGGGGACGGCACCCGACGACGGCGCCGGACGGCGGAGCCCCGCGGGGCCGGCCCAAGGACCGGCCCCGCGGGGCGGAGTGGCGCCGCGCCGGCGAGCGGACGGGACCGCTCGCCGGCGCCGCTCGATCCCAGCCGGTCACCCCCAGCCCGTCAGACCCGCCCCGTACGGATAGAGCGGGTTGCCGTAGGTCGTCGGCACGGTCTGGCCCGCGTCGATCCTCGCCCGGATGTCCGCGCGCTCGGCGTCGGTGGCGCCGAGGTCGTACGGCAGGTCCCACGCTTCGTCGGCGTCGGCCTGGGTGTCGCCGCCGCCCGGCTTGAGCACCTGGTCCAGGCTCCTGGGCAGCTGCCAGGGCAGGTGCCCGCGCGGCGTGTAGTCCCCGAACAGCAGGCTCGCCGTGGCCGGACCGACCTCCTCGCCGCCGCGGTAGGTCACCACGATCGCGTCGGCCAGGTCGTTCCAGTCGCTGATCACGATCGGCCGCGGCAGCGTCAGCACGACCACCACCGGGATGCCCTGGCTCTTGAAGTTCCTGATCAGGGCGAGCTGGTCGGCCGGCAGGTACGGCTGCGTGTCCGGCCACGCGGTGGCGTGGGTGTACGACGGTTCGCCGACGTTCACGATCGCGAGCTTCGGGTTCGGACCGGTGTCCTGGTACACGTTGACACCGGCCGTCGCGGCTCTCTGCTTGATCGCGTCCAGCATGTCCAGCGAACCGTAGTCCGGGTGGAAGTAGCTGGACCAGATGCAGCACGACGCGCCGTCCGTCGCCCGGTCGCCCGCCACCACGATGTTGTCACCGGAGGTGAGCTTCACCGGCAGCACGCCGTCGTTCTTCAGCAGCGTGTCCGACTCCCGCGACGCCTGGTTCGCCAGCGCCACGTAGCTCGGCTGGTGGAACCTGAACGGTCCGTTGACCGGGTCGCCGTAGGGGTGGTCGAACACTCCCAGCTCGAACTTCAGCTTCAGGATGCGGCCGACCGCGTCGTCGATCCGCGCCTGCGGCACCTGCTGCTCGAAGCTCGCCATGGTGAAACCGGTCGCGCCCGGATCGGCGCCGCCCATCACGTCCGAGCCCGCGTTCGCCGCGTTGATCCACGCCGACGACGGCAGCCAGTCCGTCGTGATCAGGCCGGTGTAGCCCATGGTCTGCCGCAGGTAGGTGAGGATCTTCGCACTGTCGCCCGCGCCGGGGCCGCCCGGGTCGAGGTACGAACTGCCCGCGTAGCCCGGCATGATGTTCACCGCGCCCGCGTCCATCGCGGCCTTGAACGGGATCATGTGGTACTTGATCGTCACCGCGTCGTAGACGATCCCCGCCTCACCGCCGGCGCCCTCGCCCGGCCAGTGCTTCACCGTCGCCAGCACTGAACCCGGGTTCAGCTCCGGGCCGCCCTGCAACCCGGACACCAGCGCCTTGAGTTGGGCCGCGGCCACGTCGGCGTTCTCGCCGCCGCCCTCCTGGATGCGCGGGTACAGCACCTTGGTGCCGACCTCCGCGAGCGGCGACAGCGTGCCGCGCGCCCCCACCTCCAGCTCCTCCTTCCGCTGCATGTTCCCCAGCTGGTAGTCCAGCGCGTAGTCCTTGCCCGCGGCCAGCGTGCTCTGCAGCGGATACGTCGTCTGGTAGCCCGCGGTGGTGTCGCCGGCCGACACCGGCGGGATGCCCAGCCGTGTCGCCGCCGTCGACAGCAGCACGTTGTTCAGGTCGGCGGGCTGCGCCGGCCCGAAGTGCCAGCCGGACATCGGGTACTGCTGCACGTTGTAGAACATCTGGTACGCCTTCTCCTCCGGCGTCATCCGCCCGAGGAGATCGCTCACCCGCGTGTCGACCGGCAGCCGCCAGTCCTCGTACGGCTCGATCGTGCCGTCCTTGTTGAGGTCGCGGGCGCCGTTGACCACGTTGACGCCGTCCGCCACCTGCTCGATGTCCGGCAGGTAGACGCTGAACTGGCGGATCCCCGAGACGGTGCGCGCGCCCGACCCGCTGACCGCGACGACGTACCACTTGTACGTCCAGCGGTCGGTGATGTCCCAACTCGGCGTGTACGACGTGCCGGTGGGCTCGGCGACCTTGGTGTACAGGTCGAGCAGGCTGCCCGACGCGGTGAAATCGTAGTCGGTGCGGCTGATGTTGATCCACACCTCGTAATGCGCCGTCCCCGACACCGCCACCCAGGACAGTTGCGGGCGGCGGGTGTTGGTGACCATGGCCTTGTCGGCCGGCGCGGACAGCGCGAACTGGCCTGTGCTGGCCGGGGGCTTGGTCGGGCCGGAGAGCATCGGCGGGGTGGACGTCGAGCGGTCGACCGTGCCGTAGACCTGGAACTCCCAGAGGGAGTAGCCGTATCCGGTGGCCCGGGCGGTGCCGACCAGCCGTACGTAGCGCCCGGTCCCGGTGATCGGCAGCCGTTCGACGCCGCCCTTGCCGGTGGTGGTCGTGTAGAGCGTGGTCCACGCGGTGCCGTTGTCCGACACGTCGATGCGGTAGCCGGTGCCGTATGCCGACTCCCAGTTCAGCACCAGGCCGCTGATGGTGCCGGTGCCGCCGAGGTCGACCTGGAGCCACTGGTCGTCGGTGTACAGGCTGGACCAGCGGGTGGTGGTCCGGCCGTCCAGTGCGGCGGCCGGCGCGTTGCCGCCCTCGTACGAGGAGGCCGTGACCTGCTGGTACGCCGAGATGACGGTGCCGGAGAAGTCCCCGCCGCCCGGCCCGGTGCTGCCGCCGGTCGAGCCACCGTCGGTGCCGCCGCCACTGGTCGAGCCCGTCGTGTACACCTGGAACTCCCAGAGGGAGTAGCCGTATCCGGTGCCCCGGGCGGTGCCGTACATCCGGACGTAGCGGCCCGAGCCGCTGACCGTGAGCGTCTGGTTGCCACCGGTCCCGGTGCTGGTGGAGTAGATGTCGGTCCAGGTCTGGGCATTGTCGGAGACCTGGATCCGGAACGCCTTGCCGTACGCCGACTCCCAGTTGAGCGCGACCTTGCACACCGCGGCCGTCGCGCCCAGGTCGACCTGGAGCCACTGCGGGTCCGAAGCCGCGCTGGACCAGCGGGTGGTGGCGTCGCCGTCGACCGCGGCGGAGGCGGGGGTACCGCCGTTCTCGGTGGAGGACGCGGTGGCCGGGCGGCCCTGGGCCGCGTCGGTGGTGCCGCACCCGGTGCCGGCGCCGGTGCCCGCGGTGCCGTAGACCTGGAACTCCCAGAGGGAGTAGCCGTATCCGGTGGCGCGGGCGGTGCCGTACATCCGGACGTAGCGGCCGGAACCGTTTACGGCGAGGTTCTGCGTGCCGCCGGTCCCGGTGCTGGTGGAGTAGATGTCGGTCCAGGTCTGGGCATTGTCGGAGACCTGGATCTTGAACGCCTTGCCGTACGCCGTCTCCCAGTTGAGGGTGACGGAGCTGATCGTGTCGGTGGCGCCCAGGTCGACCTGGAGCCACTGCGGGTCGGAGGCGGCACTGGACCAGCGGGTGGTGGCGTCGCCGTCGACCGCGGCGGAGGCGGGGGTGCCGCCGTTCTCGGTCGAGGACGCGGTGGCCGGGCGGCCCTGGGAGAGCAGACCGCCGGCGGCGTGCGCCGATCCGCCGGTCGTGCCGACCAGGCCGCCGACCGCGAGCGCCGTCGCGGCCAGCGCGGCGACGGCCGGCCGGTGCCGGCGGACGCGTCTGAGGAAACGGGACAGGAGGCTCATGGGCAGCTCCACGTGGTGGGACCTCGTGCCGACGCGGCACCGTCGCCCGGCCGGGCCACGGCGCCACTCGGTTGGGGGGATGACTCGGACTCACGGGGGGCCGGGAACACGGGGGAACACGGCCGGAGAGCGCTCTCCGGGGGAGTCTGTGGGAGCTCCGGAACGCTGTCAATAGTTCTGGCACGGCAAAGGCACAACCAAGACACGGCCAAGGTCCGGCCGCCGGGCGGTGCCGATGCGTACGCCAGGGAAACGGGGGCGACCCGGGTGAAGCCCGCGGACGCGGCGGGGACTGGGGGAAATCGCGTTGCGCGCGTCCCGGCCGCCGTGGCAGAGTCGGGTCCGCCCCGGACCGTGGCGGTTCCGGGTCCTCACACACGGTTGGGAACGAAGTCCTATGGTTCCGGCGTCCCGTAGCGGCCGCCGTACGCACTGAGCGGTGCGCTCCTGCTCCCTCGCGAGCAGGGTCCCGCCCGGTGCCGCGCGCTCGACGTGCGGCGGTCCCTCGCCGCGGTGCCTTCCGCACCGCCGGCCGTTCTCGCGCGGGGACGGCCCGCCCGGTTCCATGCCGGGCCCGGCAGCAGCGCCTTCCGCGGATCCCGCCGATCTTCCCGGCGGTGCGGGTGTGCGCTCCCACGCGTCCCTTCTTCGTGAGGTCATCCCACCGTGCAGACCAATGTCCAGAGTTTTGCCGTCGCCAACCTGCGCCGCCGCCCGGAGGTCGTCGAGACCGGCGGGTTCGTCGCGGGCTTCGACCCCGCCACCGACAGCCCGTACATCAACTACGCGACCCCGCTGCCCGGCGCCGAGCCGACCGCGGCGGACGTCGCCGCACTCGTCGCCGCGTTCCGCTCGCGCGGACTCAAGCCGCGGCTGGAGTTCGCTCCTGACCGTGCGCCCTCGGTCGAACCCGCCCTGCGGGCGGCCGGGTTCGGCACGGAGGAGGTGCACGAGTACCTGGTCTGCCGGCCCGGCACGCTGACCCCTCCGCCGCGGATCGGCGACGGGCCCGGGCACCTCGTGGAGAGCCCGGCCGCCGACGAGGAGTACACCGCGATCGACGCGGCCCTGGCCGAGGCGTTCGAGGGGGAGTTCGCCTCCTCCCCGGAGGGCGCCGCCCGGCTGCGCCGGATCCAGGAGGGCGGGGGCGCGGTGCGGTTCGTCCGCGCGCCCGACCACGGGTGCGCGGGCGCCGCCTCCTGCTCCGCGCCCGCGGTCGGCACCGCGGAGCTGGCAGGCGTCGGTACCCGCACCGCCTTCCGCCGCCGCGGCATCGGCGGGGCCGTGGTCGCCTCGCTCACGGCGGCCATGTTCGGGCTCGGCGCCGGGTCCGTCTGGCTCGAGTACTCCGGGGAGGGCTCCCAGCGGGTGTACGAACGGCTCGGCTACCGCGCCGAGGGCACCCGGCTGTACGTGTCGCTGGAGCGCTGACGGGGCCCACCGGGCGGGGGTTCACGGGGCCGGCGCACGCGCTGGTCCTGTGAACGCACGTGCCACCTCCGGCCGTTCGTGTGCGGTGTCCCGTCGCTGGTCGCGGCGGGCCGCCGTCCCGGGCCGGGACCCGGGCGGCGAGGGGCCGCCCGGCATGTCACCGCCCCGGCGCCGACCGCAGCAGGGAGGGTGGTCGGCGCCGGGGCGGAGCCCATTTCCGCGTCAGTCGGCCGCTTCGAGCTCCTCCTCCGAGCGGAAGTGCCGCGGCAGGGCCGGGCCGGCCAGGATCGCGAGGAGGAGCACGACGAGGATGGCGCCGGCGCCGAAGGTGTAGGCGGCGACGAAGGAGTGGGTCGCGGCGCGGTGCAGGTAGATGCCGCCGATGGAGACGACGCCGAGGACGGCGCCGAGCTGTTCGACGGACTCCAGCACACCGGACGCGGAGCCGGCACGGGCGGCGGGGACGTTCTGCAGGGTGATCGCGAACAGCGGTCCCATCGACATGCCGAGCCCGACTCCCGTGACGACCAGGCCGGGCACGAGCTGCCAGGTGTGGGTGGCGTGTCCGTAGTGGTGCAGCACCCAGGCGGTCGTGAGGACGCCGAGGGCGAGGCCGGTGCAGCCGATGGTGACGACGTGGCGTCCCAGGCGCGGGATGAGCGGATCGGCGAGGGCCGCGACGCCCAGCACCATGCCCACGATCATCGGCAGCGTGGTGAGACCGGCCGCGAGCGCGCTGCGCCCCAGGCCCTCCTGCAGGGTGAGCGTGGTGGCGAGCGTCAGTCCGCCCATCACGGCTTCGACCAGCAGGCTCAGCGCGAGCCCGGAGACGAAGGAACGCTGCCGGAACAGGCTCGGGTCGACCAGGGTGGTGGCGCCGCGCCCGCCGCGCACCCGCTGGTCGCGGACGAGCAGGACGAGCACCGGCACCGAGGCGATGAGCGAGACGAAGGTCCACGCCGGCCAGTGGTCGTCCGGCCCCTGGATGAGCGGGAGGACCAGCAGGCCGAGTCCGATCGCGGCGAGGATGTTGCCGCGCGGATCGATCCGGGTCGGTTCCGGCGAGCCGCCGGACGGGAGCAGCAGGGCGCCCGCGATGAGGGCGGCCGCGCCGATCGGCACGTTGAGCAGGAACAGCGGCCGCCAGTCCTGGCCGGGCAGGTCCGCCTTCAGCAGCGCGCCGCCCACCAGCGGCCCGAGCGCGGCGGCGAGCCCGGCGAGAGCCCCGAACAGGCCCATCACCTTGGCCCGTTCCTGCGGCCGGTACATGAGCTGGAGCAGTGACGTCGCCTGCGGCACCATCAGCGCCGCCGCGCCGCCCTGCACGATCCGGGCGGCCACCAGTACTCCCGCGCCCGGCGCCAGCGCGCAGGCCAGCGACGCGGCGAGGAAGATGCCGGTGCCGGTCATGAAGGCGCGCTTGTAGCCGATCACGTCGCCGAGCCGGCCGCCGGTGATCAGCAGCATCGCGAACGCGAGGGAGTACCCCGCCACCACCCACTTCAGCCCGGTGTCGCCCATGCCGAGCCCGCCGCGGATCGAGGGCAGCGCCACGTTGACCGCCGAGGTGTCGATCAGGTCCATCGCCACCGCCAGCATGACGACGAAGACCGCCACGATGCGCCGCGCCCCGCCCCGGGGGGCCGCCTCCGAACCCGGCGGCGCCGGCTGCCCTGCCGCTCTGGTGCCCTGCGCGCCACCGCCCGTCGTGCCGGTCGCTCCGGTCGTGTCGCGGACCGCGTCGTCCGTCACGCCGAGCGCCGTGCCGTGCGGCCCGTTCTCCGTCGTCCTGCCGCTGCTCGCCGTGCCGGTCATGTCGATCGCGCTCCCTGAGTGGGTCGAGTCAAAACTAGACGGTCTAGTCTTGCTCCTCTGAAACTAGACTAGACAGTTCCGTCTTGGCAAGCGATACACTTTGTGCCATGACCGGATCCGCCGAACCCCACCCCGGCCACACGCCCGCGCCGTCATCCGCGGGGGAGCCCGCGGCTGTGCCCGCGCCGCCGGGCGCGAGGGAGCCCGCGCCGTCGTCCGGGCGCGTGCGCTCGGCTGCCAAGCACGACGCGATCCTGCGGGCCGCGATGACCGTGTTCCTGCGGGAGGGCTACGCCGGGGCGAGCGTCGACGAGATCGCGGCGACGGCCGGCGTCGGAAAGCAGACCGTCTACGGCCATTTCGGGGACAAGGAGAAGCTCTTCCTCGCGGTGGCCCGCGCCGCGGGCGGCATGCTGAGCAACGATCCCGAGGCGTCGCGGGGCCCGCTGCCGTACAGCGGGAACCTGCGCGCGGATCTCGCGGCGGTGGGCGAGCGGGTGCTGAGGACGGTGCTCGCGCCCGACGCGGCGGCGCTGCACCGGCTGACGATCGCGGAGCTGACCCGCCACCCCGAGCTCCAGCTGATGTGGCGCGACAACGGGTCCGGCGCGGTGATGGAGGATCTGGCCCGCTACCTCGCCGAGCGGGACCGCGACGGCCAACTCGTGGTGCCCGAACCCGAGCGTGCCGCACGGCAGTTCGTCCTGCTGCTCGCCACCGACGGCCGGGTCCGCTCGCTGTACGGCACACAGCCGCTGCCCCCGGAGGAGCGGGCGCTGGTCGCCTGGGAGACCGCCGATCTGATCGTCCGGGCGCACCGTCCGGACGCGTAGGTCACCGGGCGGTTGCCCCGCCCGGGCGTCTTGATGGCGCGGCACACGCCCTCCTCCGGGCGGCGCCCCCTCGTCCGCGTGTCCCCGTTCCGTGCGCGCACCGGCGATCACCGGAACGCCGCTGCCCGCACCGGCCGGACGCGGACGGAGCGGGCAGCGGTGCGGGGCACGCCGCTGCGCTACCTCCGGTTCACGGTGAAGCGGGGGTGCAGCCTGCGGGTGTGGTCCACCACGCGGGCCGGGCCGGTGAGGGTGCACACGACGGTGAGGCGCAGGTCCGTACTGGAGCCGCCCAGCCGCAGTTCGAGCGCGCCGGGTTCCACGACGCGGCGGCCGTCGTGACCGGTGAAGGCCGCCAGGTCGGCGGGTACGGCCAGCTCCACCCGCGCCGAGGCGCCCGGGGCGAGGCGCAGCCGCTGGTAGCCGACCAGCCGCTGCTCGGGCTGGACCACGGAGGCGACCGGGTCGTGCAGGTAGAGCTGGACGACCTCGGTGCCCTCGCGCTCGCCGGTGTTGCGGACGGTGAAGGAGCAGCGCACCTCCCCGTCGGTGGGCGCCTCGAAGTCCGCGACGCGCAGGTCCGTCCACTGGAAGGTGGTGTACGTCAGCCCGTGGCCGAAGGCGAACGCCGGGGTCGGGTCGACGTTGGAGACGTCGCTGGCCCGGCCCAGGCGCGCGGCCAGGTAGGTGGTCGGCTGGCTGCCCGGCCGGACCGGCACGCTGACCGGCAGCCGCCCGGACGGTTCGACCTGGCCGGCGAGTACGGCCGCGAGGGCCGCGGTGCCCTCCTCGCCGGGGAAGAAGGTCTGCACGATGGCCGCCGCCTCGCCGACCCCCCGGCCGAGCGCGTACGGCCGGCCGGCGAGCAGGGTGAGGACGACGGGACGGCCGGTGTCCAGGACGGCGTCGAGGAGCTGCTGCTGGACGCCGGGCAGCGCCAGCGACTCCGCGTCGCAGCCCTCGCCGCTGGTGCCGCGGCCGAACAACCCGGCCCGGTCGCCGAGCGCGAGCACCACCACGTCCGCCTCGGACGCGGCCCGTACCGCTTCGGCGAAACCGCCGGTGTCCGGGGTGTCGACGTCGCACCCGGTGGCGCAGACGATCCGGCTGTCGGGGAACTGCGCCGTCAACGCCTCGCGCAGCGCGGGCAGTTCGATGCCGGTCGGCACCTCGGGGTGCCGGACCCCGACGTGCATGGGGAACGCGTAGCAGCCCAGCACGGCGGTGGGCGCGTCGGCGTTGGGTCCGATCAGCGCGATCACCTCCGGCCGTTTCAGGGGCAGGATGCCGTCGTTGCGCAGGAGCACCACGCTCTCCTCGGCGACCCGGCGGGCGATGTCCCGGTTGGCGGCCGAGTCCAGGTCGACGGTTCCGCGCAGCGCCTCCAGGTACAGCGCGCCCGCGTCCGGCACGGTGCCGGCCGGGTCGTCGCCGTCCGGATCGAGCGCGCCGCCGGTCATCGGGGCGCCGTCCGCACCCGCTGCTGATTCCGGGTCCGCGTCGCCCGCCCCTCGCACGCTCACCCCGTCGACGCGCCCCGCCAGGACCGGCGGCACGGGGTCCCAACCGGCGTCCAGCAGGCCGAGTTGGGCCTTCTGCACCAGCACCCGGTGCACCGCCCGGTCGAGCAGTGCCTCGGGCACCCGGCCCTCGGCGACCGCCGTCAGCAGCGGCTCGCCGTACGCCTTGACGGTGGGCAACTCCACGTCGACGCCCGCCGCCAGGGCCGCGCCCGCGGCCTCCCCGAGGGTGCCGGCCACGCCGTGCAGGGTCTTGAGGAAGGCGACGTTGAAGTAGTCGGCCACGACCGTGCCGGTGAAGCCCCACGTCTCGCGCAGCAGTCCGGTCAGCAGGTCCCGGTCGGCCGCGGACGGGATGCCGTCGGTGTCGGTGTAGGCGCTCATCACCGATCGGACGCCGCCCTCGCGCACCGCCATCTCGAACGGCGGCAGGATCACGTCGGCGCGCTCCCGGCCGCCCATGCCGACCGGCGCGAGGTTCCGGCCGGCGCGCGAGGCGGAGTAGCCCGCGAAGTGCTTGAGCGTGGCCACGATCCCGGCCGACTCCAGCCCGCGCACGTAGGCCGTGCCGACCGTGCCGACCAGGTACGGGTCCTCGCCGATGGTCTCCTCGACCCGGCCCCAGCGCGCGTCGCGCACCACGTCGAGCACCGGTGCCAGGCCCTGGTGGACGCCGACGGAGCGCAGGTCCCGGCCGATCCGCCCGGCCATGGTGCGCACCAGCGCCGGGTCGAACGTCGCGCCCCAGGCCAGCGGTACGGGGTAGGCGGTGGCGCCCCAGGCGGCGAACCCCGCCAGGCACTCCTCGTGGGCGATCGCGGGGATGCCGAAGCGGTTGGCGGCCATGATGCGGCGCTGGGTGCGCAGCAGCGACAGCGCCCCGAGCGCCGGGTCGACCGGGGCGGTGCCGAACGGCCGGGTGAGCTGGCCGAGGCCCCGGGGAAGCAGCTCGTCGAGGGGGACGGCCTCTTCCATGTCGTGCTGGTGGGGGGCGACTTCACCGCCCTCGGCGGAGGCGCCCACCCACACGCCGTACAGCTGCGCGGCCTTCTCCCGCAGGGTCATCTCGGCGATCAGGGCGTCGGCCCTGGCCTCGGGCGGCAGGGAGGCGTCGCGCCAGCGGGGGGCGGTGCGCTCGGTGGCGGAGGTCCGTTCGGCGGAGGTCCGTTCGGTGGCGGGGTGTCCGGTGGTGGTGGTCGGTCCGGTGGCGGTCCGCTCGGGCGCGGTCTGCTCGGGCACGCTCTGTTCGGGCACGGTGTCGGTCACTTTCCTCCGACGCCCATCAGCCCCTGCACCAGGGCACGTCGGGCGAACAGGTAGACGATGAGGATCGGCAGCATCGACAGCACCACCGCGGCCAGCAGGCCGGGGATGTCCACGCCGTGCTCGGTCTGGAAGTCGTACAGGCCCAGGGTGATCACCTTGGAGGAGTCGGACTGGGTGAGCACCAGGGGGAAGAGGAAGCCGTTCCACGCCTGGAGCGCGGAGAAGACCACGATGGTGGACAGCCCGCCCTTGGACAGCGGCACCACCAGCTGGAAGAACACCCGCCACGGCGGGGCCCCGTCCATCGCCATCGCCTCGTACAGGTCGGGGGTGATCTCGCGCATCACCCCGGTCAGCACCAGGGCGCTGACCGGCAGGCAGAACGCCGCGGTCGGCAGGATCACGCCGGCCAGGTTGTCGTAGAGCCCGGCGCGGTTGATGACGTAGAACATCGGCACGATCACCGCCTGCGCGGGCACCGCCAGGCCCAGCAGGAAGAGCCGGAACACGCCGGTGGTGACCCGGCCGCGGCCGCGCACGATCGCGTAGGACAGCGGCGGCACCAGCAGCAGCACGATCGCCACCACCGCGGCGCTGACCACCAGGGTGTTGAGGAAGTACCGGCCGAAGCCGTTGGAGAAGTCCTGCGTGTAGTTGTGCAGCGTGAAGTGCTTCGGGAAGGACAGCGGGCCGTTGGTGGAGTAGTCGGTGCGGCTGCGCAGGGTCGCGGTGAGCATCACGTACAGCGGCAGGCCGACCAGGAACAGCCAGACCAGCGAGCCCAGTCCGGCCAGGAAGTTGGGGTACCTTCTCATCACAGGCCCTCCGAGCTGCTGCGCATCTTGTCGTAGCCGGACACCCGGACCACCACCAGCGAGATCACGGTGGCGACGAGTACGAGCACCAGCGCGATCGCCGAGCCCCCGCCGTAGTCGAAGTTCTTGAAGGCCTGCTGGTACATGTAGTACGCGCTGATCGTGGTGTCGGTGCCGGGGCCGCCCTGGGTGAGGATCAGCACCGTGTCGAACGTGGTGAGGCCGCCGACGACCATCAGGATCATCGACGTGACCATGGTGTTGCGCAGCTGCGGCAGCGTGATGTGGAAGAACTGCCGTACGGTGCCGGCCCCGTCGAGCGCGGCGGCCTGGTACAGCACCTCCGGGATCGCGCGGGTGGCGCCCTGGTAGATCAGGGTGTGGAACGGCGTGTACTGCCAGGCGCCGACGAACACCAGCACGCCGATCGCGCCGGACTGCATGCCGAGCAGGTTGCCGTTGCCGAACAGCCAGCGGGCCTGCGCCGGTACCCCGAAGTTCGGGTCCAGCATCGCCCGCCACAGCACGGACACCGCGGTCGCCGACAGCAGCAGCGGCACGAAGAACACCGCGGACAGCACCGCGCGGTTGCGCTGCTTCCCGGCCGCCCAGACCCCGAGCAGGATGCTCAGCGGGGTCTGCACGGCGACGCCGAGCACGGTGATCAGGACGCTCAGCCACAGACTCTGGATCATGGTGTGGTCGTGCAGCAGCGCACGCCAGTTGTCCAGGCCGGCGAAGGCCGGCGCGTCCAGGCCGTCCCAGTCGGTGAAGGACAGCACCGCGACCAGCACCAGTGGCAGGATCGCGAACAGGGCGAAGAACAGGGTGGCGGGAACCGCCCAGGCGAAGCCCGGGCGGGTCACCGCGGTGCCGGACCGGCGGGCCGCGCGGCGGGCGGGCCGCCGGGCCTGCCCGTCCTGCGCGGCCGCCGGTGCGGGGGAAGTGGTGGTCATGGCGTGGATCCCTGGGTCAGGACGCCGACAGGCCCTGCATGGCCTTGATGAAGCCGTCGGCGTTGATCTTGCCGTCGAAGAACTCCTGGACGGCGGTGTGGATGGCCGTGGTCTGTGACGGCGGGTACGCCTGGTCCCACGAGAGCTGGAACGACGGGGCCTGCTTGACCAGGTTGAACTGGTACTTCAGGTAGGCCGGGTTGGACGCGGTGTCCAGGAACTTCGGGGTGTTGGTGGTGGTCGGCAGGTTGCCGATGGCCAGGTGCGCCTTCACGAACTCGTCCGAGTACTGCAGCTTGAGGAACTGCATGACGGCGTCCGGGTACTTGGTCTTCTTCAGCACCGAGTAGTAGTTGTTGGTGTTGCCGACGACGTCGGCCGCGTTGCCCTTGCCGCCCGCCATGCTCGGGAACGAGCCGTAGCCCAGGTCGGACTTGGTGAAGTCCGCGTTGGCGTCCTGCTCGGTGGAGTACTCCCACGAACCCATCAGCTCGAAGGCCGCCTTACCGGTGGCCAGCAGCGCGGGGGACCCGCCGTCGGTGAACTTCACCGAGTCGTAGTTGTTGCCGAAGGCGCCCGCGTCGACCAGCTGCTTGAGCATCGACAGCGCCTTGCGGCTGTCCGGGCTGTCCCAGGCGCTCTTGTCGCCGGTGAGCGCCTTCTCGAACAGGCCGGGGCCGGCGATGCGGTCGTAGACGTACTCGAACCACATCTGCGTCGGCCACTGGTCGCCGCCGCCCAGCGCGATCGGCGTCTTGCCCTCGGCCTTGAGCTTCTTGACGTCCGCCAGCAGGTCGTCCCAGGTCGTCGGCTCCGAGATGCCGGCGTCCTGGAGCACCTTCTTGTTGTTGAACAGCAGCACCGGCTGGGTGCCGCGCATCGGTATGCCGTACGGCTTGCCGTCGACGACCGCGGTGTTGAACACCGACGGCAGGAAGTTGGACTTCAGTCCGGGGTCCTTGGCGATGAAGCTGTCCAGCGGCATCAGCAGGCCCGCCTTGACGAACGGCTGGATGCTGCCGGCACCCCAGTTGTAGAAGATGTCCGGGGCCTGCTTGGTGCTGATGATCCCCTGGAGCTTCTGCTGGTAGTCCGCACCCGGGATGGTGTCGAGCACCGCCTTGACCTTCGAGGTCTTGTTGAAGGTGGCGACGATCTGCTTCTCCACCTTGTTCGTCGCGTCGCCGTAGACCAGGACATGGATCCGGCCGGAACCGGAGCCCGAGCTGCTGCCGCCACAGGCCGCCAGGGACAGGCCGAGCGCGAGTACCACGCCGCCCGCGGTGGCACGAGGGAGCCAAGCGCGCTTCTTCATGGAGTAAGCCTTTCGAAATGTTTCGGCGGCGATGCCGAAATTTCTGCGCCGCCCAGACGCTAGAGCGCGGCGGGAAAGCGGGTCAACCCTCCGGCCTGCGGTTATCAAAGCGTTACGGTGCGGGTCGCGTGCCCTCACGTCGCACGGGTTTCACGGCCGAGGGGGTGCGCGGGGCCGGCTCGCATGCGGGGGCCGAAAGGTGTAGGGAAACGGCTCGATCGTTTCGAAGACGGGACGGGCCGCGATCGGCGGCGAGCGGGCCGATACCGGGCGCGGGAGGTGGGTAGGCGAAGTTCATGACTTCAGGACACGAGATGTCAGGAGACGACCAGAAGGGCCAGGAGCCGCCGTCCGATCCCTCGGGCGCGCACGGCCCGTCCGCCGCACGCGGCGCCCACCTCACCCCCGACCTTCCCCCCGCCGCCGAGGCCCCCGAACTGCGGGGCGCGGTCCGGCCCCGCCGCGAGGACAGCCCGGCCGGTCGCGAGGCGGAACTGCCCCCGCCCTACGGCCCGCTCGGCCGGCGCGGTGCCCGGCGCCGGAGCGGATGAGCCGCTCGCTCAGCCCTCGTTCGCGTCAGGTTCCTCGTCCAGCGAGAACCACACCGTCTTTCCCTCGGACTCCGGCCGCACGCTCCACTGGTGCGAGAGCAGGTCGAGCAGGACCAGACCGCGGCCGGAGGACGCCAGCTCGCCCGGCGCGCGCTGGTGCGGCAGCTCGTCACCGCGGTCGGTGACCTCGACCCGCAGGGTGCGCCGGCCGGGCTCCCCGGTGACGACGGCGACCAGCGCCGCGGCCTGGTCGGTGTGCACCAGCACGTTGCCGACCAGCTCGGAGGCGAGCAGCACCGCGGTGTCCACCTGGTCCGGCCGCCCCCAGTCGTGCAGCAGCGACTGCAGCTCGGTGCGCGCCTCCGACAGGCTCTCCGCCCGGTCCTGCTCGACGTTCAGTACCAGCCGCCGCTCCTGCACGGGCGGCCGCGGCAGACCGGCGTCCCGGCGCACCAGCAGCAGTGCGATGTCGTCCTCGTTGCGCGGCCGGGCGTCCGCGCGGCGCAGGTCCGGCTCGGGTGGTCCGGCGGCGGGCTGCGGGCCGTTCACCGCCGTGATCAGCCGGTCCGCCATGCCCTCCAGGTCCGCCCCCGTCCCCGGCGACATCGCGTCGCGCACCCGCACCCACCCGCTGTACATGTCGTGCCCGCCGGTCTCGATCAGGCCGTCCGTGCAGAGCATCAGGACCTCCTGGTCGTGCAGCTCCACGACCGACACCGGGTAGTCGTCGTCGTTCCCCGGGATCTGCCCCAGCGGCAGGCCGCCGCGGACGTGCTTGATCATGCAGGTGCCGTCCGGCATCCGCAGCACGGGATGCGGGTGGCCGGCACGGGCGATGTTGAGGACCCCGGAGTGCGGGTCGGCCTCGATGTAGATGCAGGTCGCGAAGCGCTCCTCGTCCAGGGCGGCCAGGAAGCGTGAGGCCCGCGCCAGCACCGCGTCCGGGCCGTGGCCCTCGGCGGCGTAGGCGTGGACGGCGGTGCGCAGCTGGGTCATCAGGCTCGCCGCGTGCACGTCGTGCCCCTGCACGTCGCCGATGACCAGGGCGAGCTTGCCGCTGGGCAGTTCGAGGCTGTCGAACCAGTCGCCGCCCACCAGCAGCCCGCCGCCGGTCGGCACGTAACGGGTGGCGACGCTCAGCCCCGAGATGGCCGGCCCGGCCCGGCCCATGCTGCTGCGCAGGCCCCGGGACAGGGCCAGCTCCGCCTCACCGGTGCGGGTGCGCTCCAGCGCCCGCGCCAGCAGCCGCGCGGTCACCGTCAGCAGCGCCCGCTCGTCGTCGGTGAACGCCACCGGAGAGCGGAACGACGCCAGCCACACCCCGCTCAGCTTCCCGGACGTCACCAGCGGCAGGAACGCCCACGAGCTGTGCCCCTTGCCCGCGCTCAGCGGGTACATGACGGGGAATCGGCGCCGGTACTCCTCGGGCGTCGGAAGGAAGACCGGGCGGCCGCTGCGCACCACCTCGGCGGCCGGGTAGCCCGTCGACATCGGCATCCGGAACGCGCGCTCGGAACCGGGCGGCCGGAAGCCGAGCGTGGCGAGCTTGGTGAGGAAGGTGCCGTGGATGCCGAAGACGGCCTGGCCGTCCAGGGGGAAGGTGGGCGCGTGCAGGGCGGTCAGCGCCTTGAGGGCCTCGTCCAGGGACTCGGCGTCGGCGACGGTGTGGCCGGTGTCGACGAGCAGGGCGTCCCGCTCCCGGGGGCTGCCCGAGCCGAGGCCGCCCTCGCCGGTGGAGCCCTCGAGCGTGCCGCGCGGTCCCGGCCGTACGGACACGGGCACGGCCGGCGCCTGGGCCCCGGGCGGCTCGTGGGCGTCCGTCGGGCCCGCCGCCGGGGGTTCCGGGCCGGGATCGGACGCCGGTCCGACCTTCAGCCGGTTCAGCGCGTCGATCTGCCGGAGTTCGGCGTCGTCGTCCCCGTCCGGGCCCGACTCGTCCCGTCCACCGCCCATCCGCGCCCTCTCGCTCGTGATCGTCCGCGTCGGGTGCGCGCGTCGCCCACCGCTGCACTCCGTCGGCCTGTCCGGTTCATCGGTGATCAGTAGGTATTTTGTCCGATCGTACGCTTATGTCCCATGCTCGGGGGCGACTGAGTTCCCCGCACGTTCCCCGCATCCGCCGCACCCCCGTCGGAGAGGCGGCCCCCGCACGGGGCGCGAGCCGTGCCGCGCCCGCTCCCGGCGCCCGTCCGCGCGCCGCTTCTCGGGCCGGGCGTGACCGGCGTTCACTGGGAGTAATGGCCGCCACCCTGGAGTGCACCCATGACAGTTCCGCCCTCCGCGGCGCCCCCGGCGCCCGTCGTCTTCGCCGCTCCCTTCACCGATCGCTCGGCCTGGGCGGTGGGCCGCACCTCCGCCTACCCGGCCGACGGCCGCAACCCCGGCGACAACAAGCTCGACCGGATCGGCCCCGCCTACGCACCCACCGGGGCCGGCGTCTTCCGGGCCCGCCTCTCGGACTCCGGCGACTGGAACGCCGACCTGGTCTCCACGGAGTTCGCCCCCGGCGGCTTCGAGCTGCGGCCCGGCGACGAACTCGGCGCGACCTGCGTGGTGGACGACACCCCGGGCGCCTGGCCGGCGCTGTGGACGTGGGGCCGCGACTCCTCCTCCGGCCGGCCGCAACCCGGCCACGGCGAGGTCGACGCGTTCGAGTACCACCCGACCCACCCGCACATGCTGGAGCTGACCAACCACGTGGGCGGCGCCGGGGACTACGCGGACGGTGTCATCACCCCGGGGCGCGCCTTCCGGCTGCACGTCGTCCTCGGCGCCCGTAGCGTGCGCTGGCAGGTCGACGGCCGGACCGTCTACGAGGACGGGCGGGGGGTCGGCGCCGCCTGGCGGGCCTGGCTGGTGGTCAACATCAGCGTCGCCGCCGGGGCGTACGGCCACCAGGCGCCCGCCCCCGGGGTGCGCGAACTGAGCTGGCAGTGCACGGACTTGGAGGTCCGCCGGCCGGGGGCCGCGCGGTGACCCCAGGTGCGCGGCTTTGGTCCAGACCTATTGACGAGTGGTCGAGACCACTTTACGATCCGGGCCACCACGTGATGCCCATGCGTCACACCGGTTTCTCCACCTCACTCCGAAGCCCGGGCTGTCATGGCCGCCCCCCACCGGCTCGGTGACCCGCGGTCCGCGGCGAGAGAAGGGAGCACACATGCCCGCTACCCACGGCCGCCGGCTCCGCCTGCTCGGCGCCGGACTCGCGGCGGCCTGCCTGGCCCAACTGCCGCTCGCCGCGGCCACCCACGCCGTCACCCCGGCCCCCGCCCGCGCGGCCACCGCGACCCACGGCACCCCGGTCACCGCGACCCGCACCGGCGCCGGGATCACCGTGACCCGTACCGGCACGGCCGCCGCGCCCGCCGCCGACACCTGTGCGACCAAGCCCAGGCCCTCCGGCAAGGTCCTCCAGGGCTACTGGGAGAACTGGGACGGCGCCGCCAACGGCGTCCACCCCGGCCTGGGCTGGATACCGATCACCGACGGCCGGATCGCGCAGCACGGCTACAACGTGATCAACGCGGCCTTCCCCGTCATCGAGTCCGACGGAACCGTGCTCTGGCAGGACGGCATGGACACCGGGGTCAAGGTGGCCACGCCCGCTGAGATGTGCCAGGCCAAGGCGAACGGCGCGACCATCCTGATGTCCATCGGCGGAGCGGCCGCGGGCATCGACCTCAGCTCCAGCGCGGTCGCCGACCGCTTCGTGGCCACCGTGGTGCCGATCCTGAAGGAGTACGACTTCGACGGCATCGACATCGACATCGAGACCGGCCTGGTCGGCAGCGGCAGCATCGGCACGCTGTCCACCTCGCAGGCCAACCTGGAGCGCATCATCGACGGCGTGCTCTCCCAGATGCCGTCCGGCTTCGGTCTGACCATGGCGCCCGAGACCGCCTACGTCACCGGCGGCAGCATCACCTACGGCTCCATCTGGGGCGCCTACCTGCCGATCGTGAAGAAGTACGCCGACAACGGCCGGCTCTGGTGGCTCAACATGCAGTACTACAACGGGAGCATGTACGGCTGCTCCGGCGACTCCTACGAGGCGGGCACCGTCGCGGGCTTCACCGCGCAGACCACCTGCCTCAACAACGGACTGACCGTTCAGGGCACGACCATCAAGGTGCCCTACGACAAGCAGGTGCCGGGCCTGCCTGCGCAAGCCGGCGCGGGCGGCGGCTACATGGCGCCGAACCTGGTCGGGCAGGCGTGGAGCGCCTACAGCGGCGCCCTCAAGGGCCTGATGACCTGGTCGCTGAACTGGGACGGCTCCAAGGGATGGACCTTCGGCGACAACGTGAAGTCGCTCCAGGGCCGCTGACGCGCGCCGCCCTTCCCCCGTCCGGGTCACCGTCCTTGCCTCCGACGGCGGTGGCCCGGACGTCCTGTCGGTGCCGCCCTGTAGCGTGACGACGCGCCCACCCCCGTGCCGGCCGTGCCCGCGGACGGGCGTCCGACCAGCCCCGAACTCCCGGAGGACGGACCGATGGCAGCCACCGCAGGCGACCGCGACGGCGAGGACGCCGCGGGCCCGGCACCGTACCCGCCGGTGGAGCCCGGGGTGATCGCGGCGCTCGCCCTCGACCTGCCGGAGACCACCGAGGAGAACCCGTTCGGGCCCGAGGTGGACGTCTACAAGGTGGCGGGCAAGATCTTCGCGATCCTCAGCGCCGAGTCGGAACCGCCCACCGTCGCCCTCAAGTGCGACCCCGCGCTGTCCCTGCACCTGCGGGATCACTACGCGGCCGTCACTCCCGGGTACCACCTGAACAAGAAGCACTGGAACAGCGTGGCGCTGGACGGCACCATCCCCCCGGACGAGATCGACGACCTCGTCGCGCACTCCTGGAGCTGCGTGGTGGCCGGCCTGCCGAAGGCGGCCCGCGACCGCCTGACCCTCCTCGTCCCGGACCGGCGCCCGCCCGCCCCCTGACGGCCCCCGACCCCTGGCCCGGCCGGGTGGGGCGGATGCGTCGAACGTGCGAACCGCTGTCGAACTGGTAGCCCCAGGCGCACAGTTGACGGAATCATCCGTTCCGTTTCTGGGGCAGGAGTACGCCCGAGCGGCGCATGAAACGGGTGCGGCGCGGCCATCATTAAAGATGGCCGAGCGATGTGCAATTGCATCCGCGGCCATGGTCGATCACCCCCGGTAGGAGGAGGAGAACGATGCCCGGTCGGGACGAAGGCGCGAGGTGCCGGACCACCCCGCGGCTCCAGCCGAACATGGCCGAAACCGTGGTGCGGTGGCGGAAGAGCTCGCACAGCAACCACGAGAGCAACTGCGTCGAGATGGCCGAACTCGATCAGGAGACGGTCGGGTTCCGTGACTCGAAGGACAGAAGCGGTCCGGTTCTCACCTTCGGCCGCGCCGCGGTACGGGCCTTCGTGGCCGGCACGGCCCGTGGCGAGTTCGCCGTCGAGTAGCGGAATCCAGCCAGTTGTGACGTCGGGCCCTCCGCACCGTGAGCGCTAGGGCACGATAGGTGACCCGTACGGGGTGGACACCCCGAGAAGGAGACCTGCCGTGCCAGCTCAGCCGTCTCGCAGTCCGCGTGGGGCCCGCAACGTCCACGACCTGTCGGGCCGGGCACCGACGGCGCAACGGATGATCTTCGGGGAGACACTGCGGCAGCGCCGGCTCGCGCAGGGCCTGACCGCGGAGGACGTGGTCCGTCAGATCGGCCACTCCGCCTCCAAGATCAGCCGGATGGAGAACGGCCGGCACGACTTCAAGGAAGCCGACCTGCGCCGCCTGCTGGACGTCTACGGCGTCCACGAGGAGGCCGAGCGGGAGACGCTGCTCGACCTGGCCCGCGCGGCCAACGAGCGCGGCTGGTGGGACGCCTGGAGCGACGTGTCCACCAAGACCCTCCAGACCCTGGTCAGCCTGGAGGACATGGCGCAGCGGATCCGCAGCTACGAGATCGCCCAACTGCCGGGCCTGGTGCAGACCCCCGAGTACACCCGCGCGCTGATCCGCGCGAACTCGGCCGGCAAGGGCGAGCAGGAGATCGAGCGGATCGTCGAGTTGCGCGCGATGCGCCAGCAGCGGCTGATGCGCTCGACCGGCAAGAAGCTGCTGTGCGTGCTGGACGAGGTCACGCTGGTCCGGCCGTACGGCTCCCGCGAGGGCATGCGGCGCCAGCTGGAACACCTGATATCGCTGGCCGACGACCCCGACATCGGCTTCAACCTCGTCGAGTTGACCCGGCCCAACCTGCCCGTGCAGATCGGCACCACCACGATCTTCGACTTCGCCGACGGCCAACTCCCCGACATCGTCTACATCGAGCGGTCCGGCGGCGGCCTCTACCTCCAGGAGGAGCACGAGGTCGACGACCACGTCAAGGGATTCGACCGGCTGCTGATCGCCTCGCTCGGCCAGCGCGCCACGGTCCGGCGCATCCAGGACCACATCAAGAAGCTCCGCTAGCCGGCCGCGCGGGTTCGTCCGCGCGGCCCGGCCGGCTTGCGCCGGCTCACCCCTTGCGGGCCACCCCGGCGAGCAGCGACGACTGGGCGTTGGTGACCAGCGTCGGACCGCTGGCCGCCTCAGGCCGCCACTGGTGCGCGACGATCACCCCGGGGTCGACCAGGTCCAGGCCGTCGAAGAACCCTTCCACCTCGGCCTGGTCGCGGGTCCGCAGCGGGGTGCCGCCGGAGGTGTAGATCTCGGTGATCTGGGCCCACGCCTCGGGGGCGAACTCGTGCGTGACGTGCGACAGGGCGAGGTACGAGCCCGGGGCGAGCCGGTCCAGCAGGGTCGCCACCACCCCGTAGGGATCGACGTCGTCCGGCACGAAGTGCATGACCGCGTTCAGGCTCAGGCCGACCGGCAGGGACAGGTCGAGGCAGTCCGCCTCCTCCACGGCGGCCAGCACCGCGCCGGGGTCGGTCAGGTCGGCCTCGACGTACTCCGTGGCGCCCTCCGGGGTGCTGCCGAGCAGGTTGTCGGCGTAGACCAGCACGATCGGGTCGTTGTCCACGTAGACGATCCGGGAGACCGGCGCCTCGCGCTGGACGACCTCGTGGAGGTTCGGCGCGGTCGGGATGCCGGTGCCGATGTCCAGGAACTGGCGGATGCCGCACTCACGCGCGAGGAAGCGCGCGGAGCGGTGCACGAACGCGCGGTTGACGCGGGCGGTGGTCCGCAGCGTCGGCAGCCGGCGGATCGCGTCCTCGGCGGCGGACCGGTCCACGGCGTAGTTGGTCTTGCCGCCCAGGAAGTAGTCGTACATCCGGGCGCTGTGCGGGCGGTCCTGGCGTAACCGGTCCGAGACGCCGGTGTCCTCGGCGAAGGTCGCTTCTTCCTCGGCCACGCGCAGCCCCCATCGTCCTGTCGTGCTCCTCGGGCCGGACGGCCCCACGGGCATTGTCCGCCCGGCGAGCCCGTCCCCGGGTCCCGCCAGCACTTTTGATACCCAGTCCACCTTGTCCTATCCGGTCGGCGGCCCCCCGCGCCACCCCCGAACGGGGTGGCCGGGCGCCAGGGCCCCGGCCCTATGCCTCCTCCAGCGCGAGCAGCAGCCGCTTGGCGTCCGCCCCGCCGGCGTACTGCCCGGGGGAGCCGTCGGAGCGCACCACACGGTGGCAGGGCACCACCACCGGCAGCGGGTTGGTGGCGCACGCGGTCCCGACCGCGCGCACCGCGCGGGGGCTGCCGGACGCCGCGGCGACCTGCGCGTAACTCTCGGTCCGGCCGTAGCCGATGGCCGGCAGCAGGCCCAGTACCTGGCGCCGGTAGCCCTTCGACAGCCGCCAGTCCAGGGGCAGTTCGAACGTCCTGCGGCGCCCGGCGAAGTACTCGTCCAGTTGCCGGGCCGCCTCGTCCAGCCGACCGGGCGCGCGCAGCACCCGGGGGCTGACCCGGTCCGCGAGCTGCTGGAGCACCGCGGCGTGGTCCTGCACCGCGTACGCGATCCGGACCACGCCCGCGTCGGTCGCGGCCAGCAGCAGGGTGCCCGCCGGGGTGTCCAGCGTGCGGTAGGCGACGTCCAGCACCCCCTCCGCGCCGGCCTGTTCGGCCAGCCGCGCGTGCAGCCGCGCCATCGCCTCGTCGTCGTGTTCGGGCAGTCCCTCGAACGGGTCCCGCCCGGCGGATCCGGTGGCGGTCATGGTCATCGTCCCCTCGCTCCCGTCTCGTTGCCGGCGGCGGCTCCCTGGCCGCCGCGCGTTCCTGTGCTCCTGCCTGCTTCCGCCGCGGCCGGTGGCGCGGCTCCGGTGCCGCCGCCGGTGCTCGCGCCGATGTCCGTGCTGGTGTCCGCGTCGCCGTCCGGGTGCGCCGGGTAGGTGCGGCGCAGCGTGCGCATGCCGTCGGCCGCGGCCCGGCGTGCCGCGTCGGTGCTGCCGCCGGTCATGGCGGCGATCTCCCGGTAGGGCAGCCCCGCGAGGTAGTGGTACGCCACCGCGTGCCGCTGCCGCTCCGGCAGCGCCTTGAGGGCGCGCCACAGGTCGGGGTCCCAGTCCTCCGGGCGGCCGGACCGGCTCGGCCGTTCGGGCAGCTCGCCGACCGGCACCGCCCGGCGCGCGGTGGCACGGGTGACGTCGATCGCCTTGCGGTGCGCGACGGTCACCAGCCACGCGGCCACGTTCGCGTCCCCGGGCAGCTCCGGGTAGGCCTGCAGCGCCGCGAGGAACGTCTCCGACCAGGCGTCCTCCGCGTCGTGCGGCCCCAGCACGGCACGCACCACCCGCAGCACCATCGGCCCGTGCTCGGTCACGATCTGTTCGAACGGTGGCTTGCTCACACCCTGTCAACGCTCCGGGCGGGCGGAACGTGAGGCCGGCGGCCGGAAAAGACCCGGAACGGTACCGCCGATGGTCCCGGGTGGCGCCGCCGTGCTCCGTGGCTCAGAAGAGCCGCGCCTCCTTCTCCTCGGCCGGCTCCTCCAGGTCCAGCAGGAACCGTTTGCGCTCCAGGCCGCCCGCGTAGCCGGTGAGCCGGCCGCCCGCGCCCACCACCCGGTGGCAGGCCACCACCAGCGACAGCGGATTCGCCCCGACCGCGCCGCCGACCGCCTGCGCCAGTTGCCGGTCGCCCAGATCGGCGGCCAGCTCGCCGTACGTACGGGTCCGGCCGTAAGGGATGGCCGCGATCAGGTCCCACACCTTGCGGTGGAACGCGTCGCCCTCCGGTGCCAGCGGCAGCTCGAACTCCCGCCGCTCGCCCGCGAAGTACTCCTCGATCTGCTGCCGTGCGGCGCCGAACCCGGCGTCCTCGCGCGCGCCGAACGCCTCGGGCGCCGGCCGGCCGCGATGCCGGTGCGCGAAGTACAGCCCGCTCAGCGCGCCGCCGTCGGCCACCAGCACGAGCTCGCCGACCGGTGAGCCGACCACCGTGTGCGTCGTCATCGCCGTCGTTCTCCACCTCTCGGGCGGTCCCCGGTGCGGACCGCCGACACCGGGAAGACGCCGCGGGGGACCGGAACGTGAGATCCCGGCCCCCGCGCCGGGCCCTTGCCCGCGCTCCGGCCCCCGTCCGGGCGACCTGCCTCAGACCGCCTTGGTGCCGGACGAGGGCGTGAGGGCGACGCACGCCTCGGCGGTGTGCACCAAGAAGGTCAGCGACTCCTGGAAGTACAGGTCGATGGTGGTGGCGGTGTGGCCGAGGTAGCCGATCGACACGTCCTGGCCGAGCCGCAGCTCGAAGTCCCCGCCGCGGGTGGCGAGCAGGAACGCCCCGTCGATGGCCGGCGCCCACACGATGTCGCCGTCCAGCAGCCGCGCGATGTGCTGGTGGATCGGGTAGCCGTGGTCGGAGGTCTCGCTGACCGCGGTGTAGGCGTCGGCGCTCAGCGCCAGGGTGTACGCCCCGTCGACACCGGCCAGCCGCAGCGTGGTGACGGCGTGGCTGATCGCGTCCGGATAGTCCCGCACGTCCGCGGGCAGGGTCAGCTCGGGGTTGGAGGAGGCGGCCCGCAGCCCCGTGATGCCGGCGGCCTCGTAGCCCTCGAAGACCGCCCGGTCCTCGGCGAAGGCGAGTTGCTTGGCCGCGTCCTTGACCGGTTGCCAGTCCGCGTCCTTCGCGCCGCGCTCCACGTCGTCGACCTGGGCGCGGTCGACGGTGAGGGGCACCCGCAGCTCCACCACGGGCTGCGAGCGGCGGGTGCGGGCGATCACGCCCCGCCCGGGCGCGGCGATCTCGTCGAGGTGCCCGGTCGGGACCGCGGACAGCTCCGAGCCGGCCGGCTCGGGGACGTCCACGATGCGGCGGGCCGCGACGTTGCGCTTGAAGGTACGCCGGGCCTCGGCCTCCAGGTCCGCCCACGCGGCGTCGGAGATCGGGGCGAGTTCGCGGTGCAGGTTGTTCACGAGGGCGTGCTCCTGTTCAGGTTGCCGATGCCGAGGCTGCCGTCCGGGGCCGGGCGCGCGGGCGCCTGGGCGGGTACGGACGCGGGTGCGGGCGCCGCTGCCGCGTCCGCCGCCGTCCCTGACCCGGGCGCGTCGGGCAGGTCGTCGAGGAAGTCCGCGGACGGCGCGTAGAAGAGGGTGCCGGTGAGGGCGGTGGAGAAGTCGAGGATGCGGTCGTGGGGCGCCGCCGAGGTGCCCAGGAACATGTTCCGCAGCATCTGCTCGGTCACGTCGGGGGTGCGGGAGTAGCCGATGAAGTACGTGCCGAACTCGCCGCGGCCCGGGCTGCCGAACGGCATGTTGTCCCGCAGGATGTCCTGCTCCTCGCCGTCCGGGCCGGTGACGGTGTTGAGGGCGACGTGCGAGTCGTCCTCGTCCCGTTCGATGTTGGTCGCCTTCGTGCGGCCGATGATGCGCTCCTGCGCCTCGACCGGCAGCGCGTTCCAGCCGTCCAGGTCGTGCAGGTACTTCTGCACGATCACGTAGCTGCCGCCCGCGTGCGCCGGGTCCTCCGCGCCGACCAGCACGGCCTCGCGCGCCGCCGGGCCGACCGGGTTCTCGGTGCCGTCCACGAAGCCCAGCAGGTCGCGCACGTCCAGGTACTTGAAGCCCTGCACCTCGTCCTGGAGCGCCACCGCGCCGCGCAGCCGGCCCATGATCTGGCCGGCCAGCGCGAAGCAGAGGTCGAGGCGGGTCGCGCGCAGATGGAACAGCAGGTCGCCCGGGGTCGACACCGCGCGGTGCCGCGGGCCCTGCAGCGGCGTGAACGGATGCAGCCCCGCCGGCCGCGGGTGGTCGAACAGGCGGTCCCACGCGTCCGATCCGATCCCGGCCACGCAGCTCAACCGGCCGTCGGGCGCGCCGAACCCGATGGCGCGGGTCAGCCCCCCGAGATCGGCGAGCAGGTCGCGGGCGGTGTCCTCGCCGCCCTCCTCCACGGTCAGCACGAGGAAGATCGCGGCGGTCGTCAGCGGGCTCAGTACGGACTGCGGTTCCGGCTCGGTGGCCAACCCAACTCTCCCGATCTGCCCTGCGTGGGCGGTGTCCAGCGGATCACTTGGACCTTACTGCCAAGGATCCCCGGCACTCCCCAGTACCCCCGCGTGTCCCTGGTCACGGCGGGTGCGGCCCGATCCGCCGCGGCGTGCGGCCGGCTCGGGACGGGGAGCGGCCAGTGCCGTGGCCGGAAGGGTTTGTGACCGTGGACGACCTGGCCGGGTTCGGCGTGCGTCGGGTCAGCACCGGCTCGCTGCCCTACCGCGCGGCCGTGCACGCGGCGACCGCCGTGGCCGCCGCCGTGCGCGACGGCCGCGCCGACCTGCCGGGCGCCACCCCGTACCAGGACCTCCAGGCCCGCCTCGTCGACTACGCGCGCGGGCACGGCCGTTGACCCGTCGACCTGCACCCGCGGGCCGGGCCCGTCACGCGGCCACGGCGCCCACCGCCCGGTCGCGGCGGCCGGTCCGCGCGCCGAGCGCGGCGAGCGCCGGTACGGCCGCGGTCGCGAGGAAGCAGACCGGCAGCGGCACCGCCGCCACCAGCAGGGCGGCGAGCGCGCCACCCGCCGACGAACCCGCGTTCACCGCGGAGTTGACCCAGCCCGTGGCCCGGGTGGCCGAGCCCTCCGGGGCGAGGCGGGCCGCCGCGAGGTAGGCCGTCGACAGGGCCGGCGCCATGAGCGTGCCCGTCACCGCCACGCACACCGCGAGCAGGGGCAGCGTGCCGGCGGCGGCCGCGTCCACGGCGAGCAGCGCCGCGAGCGCGGCCAGCAGGAAGGGCAGCCGGCCCGCGGCCGGGCGGCTCCACGCCACCCTTCCGTGCAGCAGCCCGCCGATCGCGCTGCCCGCGGACTGGCCGGCCAGCACCCAGCCGGCCGCGCCGGGGTGGTGCGCCCGGTCCGCGCACGCGATCACGTACAGGTCCAGCCCGCCCAGGCACGCCCCCACGCCCAGCGCGGAGCCCGCCGCGCGGCGTACGCCCGCGCCCGCCCGCGTCAGCAGGCGCAGCCGCCGCGCCGCGGACTTGGGCGCCGCGACGATCAGCCGGGCGGCCGGCGCCGCTGCCAGCGCGCAGGCGCCGCCCGCGATCAGCGCCCCCGACAGCGCGAGGGCCCGTACCGGGTGCACCGCCACCGTGATAAGCGGGCCGACCAGGAAGAGCAGTTCCTCCGCGACCGTGTCCAGGCTGAACGCCCGTTGCAGCAGCGCCTCGTCGGGTGCCAGCACGCCCCACACGGCCCTCATCGTGGGACCCAGCGGCGGGCAGCTCGCGCCGCCGGCCGAGGCGAGCAGCGCGAGCACCGCGGTCCCCGGGCGGCCCGGTCCGGCGGCGGAACCCGCGCACCAGGCGAGAGCGAGGAGCGCGGCCGCGAACGGGACGGCCAGCAACGGCAGCGCGCGGCGTGCGCCCAGCCGGTCGACGAGGTCGGCCCGCGCCGGGCCGAGCAGGACGGAGACGGTGCCGAACACCGTCGCCAGCAGGCCCCCGGCCGGCAGTGAGCCGGCCGCCGCGGTCAGCGACAGGACGAGGGCGAGGCCGAGCACCCCGTACCCGAGCCGCCCCACCAGGGCGGCGGCGAAGGTCGTACGGGCGTGCGGCAGGCGGAACAAGGCGGCGTAGGACGCCGCCGGAAGTGGCGAAGACATGAGAAATCCCCTGGAAACGCAGTGACATGGGCCGTCTCCCGCACCCGGTCGCTACGCACAGAGGATGTACATGTCCCGCAGATTACCGCACCCGCCGCCGGACGGACCCGTGCCGGACCGGGGAGGCGGGCGCCACGGACCAGGGGTCAGGGGCGCCGCAGCGCCGCGGTCGCGGCGAGTGCGAGCGCCGCGAGGGCGAGGACGGTCGTCGCGGGCCAGCCCGCGCGGTGGTACGCCGAGGCCCCCAGGGTGCCGCCGAGACTGTTGCCGATGTAGTAGGCGGTGAGGTAGAGCGCGGAGGCCTGCGCCCGCCCGGTCCGGGCGGTACGGCTGACCGCGCCGGAGGCGACGGCGTGGCCGATGAAGAACCCCCCGGTGACGAGGACCAGCCCGAGCAGCACGGCCACGAGCGGCCCGGCGAGGGTGAGCAGCAGCCCGCCCGCGCACAGCGCCAGGGCGACCGCGAAGGCGCCGCGCCGTCCGATCCGCGCGCTCAGTGCGCCGGACGCGGCGGACGTGCCGGTGCCGACGAGGTAGACGAGGAAGACCGCCCCGACCGCGGACTGCGACAGCGCGTAGGGCGCGGCGGTGAGCCGGTAGCCGAGCACCGTGTAGACCGCGCCGAAGACGGCCATGAACAGCATCCCGACCGCGTAGAGGCGGCGCAGCCGGGCATCGCGCAGGTGACCGGCGACGGTCCGGCCCAGGGCGGCCGGGGAGATCGGCCCGGGGCTGAAGTGCCGTGCCCGCGGGGCGAGGGCGCGGAAGACGACGGCGCAGGCCAGCGCGGTGAGGCCGACCGCGAACAGCGCCGTGCGCCATCCGTACGCCTGGGCGATCGCGCCGCCGGCCACCCGGCTGCTCATGCCGCCGATGGAGTTGCCCGCGACGTACAGGCCGATCGCTGAGGGCACCGCGGCGGGGTGCACCTCCTCGGCGAGGTAGGCCATCGCGGTCGCCGGCAGCCCCGCGAGCGCGACCCCCTGGAGGGCGCGCAGGGCGACGAGCGTGGCGAGGTTCGGGGCGAAGGGCACGGCGAGCGCGAGCAGCGACGCGCTGAACACGGACGCCGTCATCACCTGCGTCCGCCCGTACTTCTCGCTGAGCGCGCTGGCCGGCAGCAGGGCGAGGGCGAGGGCGCCGGTGCTCGCCGAGACGGTCAGGCTCGCCTGGGCGGGGGACAGCCGCAGGCCCGCGGACAGGGCGGGCAGCAGCGCCTGCGTCGAGTACAGCAGCGCGAAGGTGGCCAGGCCCGCGGCGAACAGGGCGAGGTTGGCGCGGCGGTACCCGGAGGTGCCGGCGCGCAGCCGGCCGTCATCGTCGGCGGCGGGGCTCGCGGGCGCGTCGGGACGGGCGGTCGCCCCCGCCGTCGGCGCGGCCGACCCCGTGTCTGCGGGGTTCATGGCAACGACGCTAGGCCCGCCGCTTTCCATGCGTCCAATGCATGGAAGAGGCATGATTGATCCACCAGTGCATGAGTGCAGGACACAGGGGAGTTCCGTGAGCGGTGACGAGGGGCGAGACGTGCCGCATACGCCGCCGGGCACAGTGGGTGGCGCGGGCGGTACGGGCGGCCCCGGGTCGGACCCCGCGTTCGGCGCGGCGCCGCCCGCCGTCGCCGAACTGTCCGCCGGCGCCTGGGCCGTGGTCCTCGCACCGCGGCTCGCCCAGTTCGCCGCCGTCGCCCGCGACGCGCACATGACCCGGGCCGCCGAACGGCTCGGCATGCCGCAGTCCACCCTCAGCCGGGCCATCGCCCGGCTGGAGGACGACCTCGGGGTCAGCCTCTTCGCCCGCCAGGGGCGCGCCCTGCGGCTGACCCGCGCCGGGCTGGCGTTCCGGCAGGCCGCCGAGCGCGCCCTCGCCGAGGTCGAGCGCTCCGCCGAGGAGGTGCGGCTGGACGCGGACCCCGGCGGCGGCCGGGTCGCGTTCGGCTTCCTGCACACCCTCGGCTCCGAGACGGTCCCCGCGCTGCTGCGCGCCTTCCGCGCCTCCCACCCGCGCGTGCGGTTCCACCTCGTGCAGACCTACGGCGAGGCGATGCTCGAACGTCTCAGGGCCGGCACCCTCGACCTGTGCCTGACCTCGCCGCTGCCCGCCGAACACGGCCTCGTCGTACGCCGGTTGGACGAGCAGCGGCTGCGGCTGGTGGTCCCGGCCGGGCACCGGCTGGGCAGCCGGCGGCGGGTGCGGCTCGCGGAGGCGGCGGCCGAGCCGTTCGTCACCCTGGAGGCGGGCTTCGGGCTGCGCCGGATCACCGACGCGCTGTGCGCCGAGGCCGGATTCTCTCCCCGGGTGGCCTTCGAGGGCGAGGAGGCGGAGACGCTGCGCGGGCTGGTCGCGGCCGGCCTCGGCGTGGCGCTGCTGCCACCGCCGGCGGTGCCCCGCCCCGGTGTCACCGAACTCGACATCATCGGGCAGCGTGCCGTGCGCGAGATCGGCGTGGCCTGGCTGGACGGGCAGCACGACACCGCGCCGGTCGCCGCGTTCAAATCGTTTCTGCTCGGCAGAAAGGGCGGACTGCTGCCCCGGTGATGCCGGCCGCCGCACGCCGGCCGATCTCCCGAGGGCACGGACGCCCCGTCCTTTTCTTCTGCGGATTATCCATCAATACCATCGGCTGGACTCTTTCGTCTCACCCGTTACAGGGGGACGGGTTCGGTCCGATGTTCGTTCGGATTCGGGTCGTGACGGGCGCTCGCGCTTCCCGCGGTAACCGCTCCGGGCTGCGGAAACCGTAGCCGCGGCGATGACCCGATCATGGCCCGAAGGAGGCCGTGCGGTTTTACCGGTACACCGAATTGCTTATTCTCATGGAACACGGTGACTGATCATGAAATGTGGGCTATCGTCGCGCCAAGTCAGATTCCGGAGGCAAACCGATGACTGCCAATGACGCTGCGCCGACGCTCCCACGCCCGAGGGCCGACGCGTTCTACAAGCTGGCCGTAGGGGCCATCGAGAGTGAGCAGGACGCGCAGGCGGCCGCGAAGCGGATCGCCGAGGCGCACGAGAGCGAACGCGGCGCGTGGGACGCGCGCTGGCGCGGCGCGCAGGCGGAGGCGTCCCAGATGTCCGCGGAACTGCGCCGCCGGGTGGAGATGCTCGGCCACGCGGCCAACGTCACCAGCCGTGAACTGGCCGCGGGTGCCGCGATGTCGGCGACCGTGGCGCACCAGGCGCAACTGCTGGGCCGGCTGCGCTCCGCGGCCCAGCAGTCGCTGGACGGCAGCATGTCCGCGGTCGACGTGCTCTCGATGCTGAGCGAGAGCGTCGCGACCCCGGACATCACCCCGATGGTGATCGGCTTCGTCTCCGACGGCCGGTACCGCAGCGGCCGGTTCGTCTCCACGTCCGGCGACATCACCGTCGTCTATCCGTTCGTCGGCTTCTCGCTGACCGTGAAAGGCCCGGGAAAAGGCGCCGAGGTCGAGCCGACCTTCCTCGTCGAGGACCGGGCGCTGTGCCGCTCGGCGATCCAGATCGAGCGCGGCCTGATCCTCCAGGGCACGCTGGCGCCGATGACCGCCGCCGGCGCCCGTTAGCCGCACGCAGCTCGAGATCCCCCCACACAGGGCCGGACAGCGCCGGTCCCCCAGGTGAAGTCGCCCCGGCAGAGCGCCGGGGCACCTTCCTTTCTACTGATATGACATTCATCCTGCAATACGCCCGCGCGCCGTCCGGCCGCGTTCGCGCGGTGGCACGGGCGAAAAGGAGCGGTCGCGTGCGCGGAATCGGCAAGGCCATGAGCGGAAGAATTCCCCGGAATACCAGATCGACGGCGGGAGAGGTTTTCCTGGTCGGCATGGACCGGAAAGGCGTGGTGCGGATCAGCCGCAGCGTCGACGAACCCACACTCGGGCGATATCTGCGGGAAATCGCCGACGAGCTGACCGCGGGGCGCACCGGCGGGCGCAAACCCCGCTGACCCGCCTGTTCGTCCGCGGTGCGTACGCCCCGCCCGCGGTGTGCACGCCGGCGCGCGCCGCGGTCCTTTTCGGGCTCCCGTATCCGCGCGCATTTCCGGCGGGACCGCGCCGGGCCATCCGGAGGCAAACCAGGGCCCGGCGCAGCCTGAGAGGGCACCCGAAAGCGCCCGTTCCCACGGGAAGCGTACTAGCGCGCCGCGAATTGTGCGGCTTTCCGGCGGGGAGACGGCTCCTGTGCTAAATGCCTCCGGTGGGAGAACGGCTCCTCGTCCGCGCGGCCGGCGGGCCGGCGGGCCGGCGGGCACCGGACCGCGGCGCGGCGCCTACCGGGGTGCGGGCCGGGTATCCGCCGGCGTGAGCTCGATCCGCCAGTCGTTGCAGGTCATCGGGTGCCCCTTGGGGTACTCGAAGGCGACCTCGCCGAGCAGGGAGAAACCGGCACGGCGGCACACCGCGTTGGACGCCGGGTGCCCCACCGACGGATAGGCGTGCAGGTGAAGGCGGCTGCCGGTGGCGGCCGCCCTGGCGGTCACGGCCCGGGCCGCGGCCACCGCGATGCCGCGGCCCTGGTACTCGGGGAAGACCCCCCACCCGGTCTCGTACACCTCCTCCTCGCGCCGGACGCGCCCCCAGAAGCCGATGCTGCCCACCACCTCGTCGTCCGGGCCCGCCACGACCACGAACATCCGGCCGCCGTCCCCGTCGAGCCGCAGGTAGCGCTCGTGGCGCACGCTCAGCTGCGCCTCGCTCTCGGGCCCGCCCAGGTGCGCGGTCATCTCCGGCGCGTTCGTGCGCCGCAGCACCCACAGGTCGTCCTCCGCCCACTCCCGCAACCGCACCGCCGCCGGTGCCGGAGCCGCCCCTGTCCCGCCCTCACTCGCCTGCTCGCCGCTCATGCCCGCACCGTACGCCGACCCACGGACAGTCCAGGTGCGGCCGGCCACGGGCCGGGCCCGCGGACCGGGAAGGAGGCCGGGCACGCCGGCGGGTCGGGCATGTCCGCGGGCCGGGCATGTCGGCGGGCCGGGCATGTCGGCGGCCTCTGCCGCGGGTCGGCCCGGGTAACGTCCTGTCCTGCATGGTCCGCCGGTTCGGCGCTGCCGGTTCGGCGCCGCTTCGAGACCGGACGTCCGCCCGACCGGGGCGGAGGGACGGCTCAGTGACGCTGCGGGAGGTCCGCCCTGCTGGTGCTGTGTGTGCTCTTCGCGCTGCTCGGTGCCGCCAGCAACGCGGCCGGCACCGTCCTCCAACGCAAAGCCGCGCTGCGGGTGCCTGCCGAGGACGCGATGCGCTTCCGCCTGCTGGTGGACATGCTGCACCAGTCGGTGTGGCTGCTCGGCATCTGCGGCGTGATCGGCGCCGCGCTCTTCCAGGCGCTGGCCCTGGTCACCGGTCCGCTCGCGCTCGCCCAGCCGGTGTTCGTGCTCGAACTGCCCTTCGCGCTGCTCATCGCCATGCCGGTGCTCCACCGCACGCTGCCCGCCAGCGGGTGGACCGCGGTGTGCTGCATGGTCCTCGGCCTGGCCGTCGCGCTGGGCTGCGCCGCGCCCGACGGCGGCACGGACCAGGCGTCGCTGGCCCGTTGGGTGCCCGCGGTCGCGGGGGTCGGCGGGCTGACGGTGGCCGCGGTCGCCCTCGCCCGGCACCGCCGCACCGGGGCGGGCCGCGCCGCGCTGCTCGGAGTCGGCGCCGCCGCGGCCAACGCGCTGACCGCCGCCCTGATGAAGTCCGCGGCCAACACCTTCTCCGACGACGGCTTCGGCGCGTTCCTGAGGGCGTGGCAGACCTACGGGTTCGCGCTGTGCGGGATCACCGCGGTCTTCCTGCTGGAGAACTCCCTCCAGTCCGGGCCCATCGCCGCCTCGCAGCCCGCCCTGACGCTGGGGGACGCGGCCCTCAGCCTGGTGCTCGGCCTGACCGTCTACGCCGAGCACATCCGCACCGGGTGGTGGATCGTGCCCGAACTCGTCGGCGTCGCCATGGTCGTGGCCGGCACCGTCTACCTGTCCCAGGCGGTCGCGCTGACCCGGGAGCTCAGCACGAAATAGCGGGCGCGGCCGGGCCCCGTGGCCGTCCGGGCGCGCCCGCGGGACGCGCATCGCCGCAGTGCAGCGGGGTGCCGCGGGGTGCGGCGGACGCGGCCCGTGGGATGCTGGGCGTTGAGAGAACAGCCGAGGGAACACGACAGTGGCGATGGAACGGGCACGTAGGGCACTCAGCGAGCTCTGGGACCGCTACTCCGCCTCCGACCCGGGGCTGCTGCGGCTGATGGCCGGGCTGCGCACGGTCGGCTCGATCGGCCTGGCCCTGGCGGTGCTCGCCGCGATGGGCACGGCGGTGCCCCAACTCGTGGGCGGCGCCCTCGCCGCGATGGTGTCGACGTTCGCGGTCCGCGACAAGCGCGTCGCGGACCAGGCCATCACCCTCGCCCTCGGGTGGCCCGCCGCCCTCGCCTCCGTGTCGCTGGGCGCGCTGCTCAACGCGCACGTCGTCATCGGTGACACCTTCTTCGTACTGCTGATCTTCGCCGCCGCCTACGTGCGCCGCTTCGGCGACCGCTACACCGCGATCGGCCTGATCAGCTTCCAGGTGTACTTCCTGTCGCTGTTCGTGCACGCCACACCGTCGATCCTGCCGCACCTCTGGCTCGCCCTGACGATCGCGTTCGCCTCCAGCGCGCTGAGCCGTTTCGCGGTCGTGCCCGAGACCCCCGAACGGACCCTGCGCCGGCTGCGGCAGGCGTTCCGGGCCCGTACCGCGCAACTCATCGCCACCCAGCGCGAGGTGCTGGAGGTCGCGCCTGACCACCTCGACGCCACCGTCGCCGACCTGCGCAAGGACATCGCCCGGCTGCACGAGACCGCCCTGATGATCCAGGCCCGCCTGGAGGACGGCACCGCCGACCCGGCCACCGCGAACCAGCTGCAACGCCGCGTGGTGGACGCGGAGATCGCCGCGGAGCGCCTCGGCATCCTGCTGCTCAACACCCGCGCCAAGGGGCACGCCGACACCCTCACCCTCCACCTGCCCAACGCCCCGCTGCCGGCCCCGGTCCGCGTCCTGGGCGACGAGGACGACGCCGTCCGCACCCTGCGCAAGGAGATGCGCGCCCTCCAGGTGCTCGTGGCCCGCCTGTCCGAGAACGACCTCGGCACCGGCGTCACCCGGCTGCGCAACCGCCTGCTGTCCTACCGCGACGACGCGAACCTGCCGCGCGCCACCCCCGCCGTCCAGGACGCGTTCCGCGGCATCGGCGAGGCCGCCCGCGCCGTCCTCGGCCTGCGCATGGCCCTCGACGGGCCCGGCGACGAATCGGACGACGCCCCGGAGACCGTCCGGTCCCGCGAGGAGTTCGAGGCCGAGGACCTGGCGCTGGCCGACGAGGCGGCCCCCGCCGAACGCACCGGCCTGGACCGCCCGACCACGCGCGCCGCCTTCCAGGTGGCCGCCGGATCGGCGCTGGCCGTCGTCGGCGGCGAGTTCCTGTCCTCGCAGCGCTGGTACTGGGCGGTCCTGACCTGCTGGGTGGTGTTCCTCAACACCTCCTCCACCGCCGAGATCCTGGTCAAGGGCTACCGGCGGCTGATCGGCACCATCTGCGGCGTGGTCGCCGGCGTCCTGCTCGCCGGCGCGGTCGGCCCGCACACCTGGACCGCGTTCGCGCTGGTCCTCGTCTTCATCTTCGCCATGTTCTTCACCGCGCCGATCTCCTACGCGCTGATGTCGTTCTTCGTCACCGCCATGCTCGGGCTGCTCTACACCCTCCTGCACACCTACAGCCTGCACGTGCTGGTGCTGCGCATCGAGGAGACCGCGCTCGGCGCCGCCTGCGGGTTCATCGCCGCCGTCCTGATCCTGCCGGTCCGCACCGACGAACACACCGACGCCCAACTCGTCACCGTCCTCACGCGGTTGCGCGACGTGTCGGTGGCCGCGGTCGACCAGCTCGGCGGCGGCGCGGCCGTCGACCTGGTCGACATGGCCCGCGACCTCGACACCGCCCTCGACGCCCTGCGCCGCTCCACCAGCCCGCTCGTCTACCCCATCACCCCGCTCCGGGTCCGCCGCCGGACCGCGCGGTACCTCGTCGCCCTGCTGGAGACCTGCGCCTACCAGGCCCGTTCGCTGGCGGCCACCGCCGAACTCGTCCCCTACAGCCGGAGCGTCGCCGCCGACCCGCGGCTGACCGCGGTCGGCCCGCGCATCGCGCACAACATCGACGCGCTCATCAGCCGCGTCGAGGCGGAGGAGCCGGCCAAGGAGCGGGAGATGCTGCGGGCGCGGGGCGACCGGCCCCGCGAGGAGGAAGAGGGCGCGGGAGCCCCGGCTGGCCTGCCCGAGGTGCGCTCCGGGCCGAGCATCGCGTCCATGCTGGAGGGGTCCGGCGACGGCAAACTGCGCTCCGGCACCGTCACCTTCCGTGTCCTGCGTCACCTGCAACGCCTCGACGAGGGCGTGACCGCGCTGGCCCGGCCGCTGAAGGTGCCCATCGCGGACGACCGGACGAACCCGCGCGCGGCCGGCGGGGGCGGCGCGGCGCCGGCCCCGGCGCGGCCCGCCGGGTGAGGCGGCCCGGCCCAGGCGGCGCATACGGCTAGCGCGAGGCGGGGCGTTCCGGGTGCTCCGGCGTCTCCAGCCGGTGCAGCCGGACCGCGGACAGCGTCCCGCCGTCCGCCTCGGCCGTCATGTACGTGCGGTACGGCTCGCGCCTCCGATCGGTGGGCGAGCCCGGGTTGAGCAGCCGCAGCCCACCCGCGGCCATCGAGTCCCACGGGATGTGGCTGTGCCCGAACACCAGCACGTCGGTGTCCGGGAACCGTCGCGCGCACCGCTCCTCGCGGCCCTGCGCGGCTCCCGTCTCGTGCACCACCGCGAACCGGACGCCGCCCAGCCGGACCCGCGCCACCTCCGGCAGCCGTGCGCGCAGCCCGGGGCCGTCGTTGTTCCCGTACACCGCGACCAGCCGCCGGGACCGCGCCTCCAGCAGGTCCAGCGTCGCCTCGTCCACCCAGTCGCCCGCGTGCACGACGACGTCCGCCGCGTCGATCGCGGCGAGCAGCGCGGCGGGCAACTCCCTTGCCCGCTTGGGCACGTGGGTGTCGGTGGTCAGCAACAGGCGCATGGTGCGGGTGCCCTTCGGGGGTGGGAGGGATGGGCCGGGGCGGTCAGGGCCGGGGGAGAGGTATGACCATGTCCTCCTCGGCCGCGACGACGTCCAGGTCCGCTGCCCCGGACTCCGCGGCGCCGGCCCGGGCGCGCGCGACCCACGCGGCACGGTCGCCGCCGGGCCAGAAGTGCGTCAGCAGCAGCCGGCGCGCACCGCAACGGGCCGCCCACCTGCCCGCGTCGGCGGCGCCGAGCAACTCGGGCTGCGGCGGCGGGCCGTCGTAGCGCCGGTCGCCGCCGTCCCCGCCGGTGCCCGCGCCGCCGGTGCCGCCGTCCGGATCTGGGCCGTCGGGCAGGACGGTCGCGCCCGCGACCAGGAGGTCGGCGCCCGCGGCGAGTTCGGCCAGCGCGGGCGCGGGCCCCGCGTCGCCGGTGTAGGCGAGCACCAGGCCGGGAGCCGTGAGCCGCACACCGCTGTGCGGCACATGGTGGGGAAGCGCGGTGCCCGTCAGGAGGAAGGGGCCCACCGGGTACCGCCCGGGCAGCTCGTGCACGGCGAACACCTCCCGCAGGTCCTCGCTCGGCTCCATCGCCTGTACCCGCTCGACCACTTCGGGCGGGCAGTACAACGGCACCGGTTGCGCCGGGCCCCGCGCCGCCCCGCCCGCGAGCCGGTCGGCGGCGAAGTAGCGCGCCCGTGACAGCGCGCTCAGGTCCGCGCAGTGGTCGGGGTGCGCGTGGGTGACGACGACCGCGTCGACCCGTCCCGCCTCGCCGTCGCAGTACCGCAGCAGCCGCGGGAACGTCGCGTAGCCGAGGTCGAGAACCAGCCGGAATCCGTCGTACTCCACCAGGAACCCGCTCCCGGCCCGCCCCGCCTCGGGCCAGCCCCCGCACGTTCCCAGCACCGTCAGCCGCCGCACCCTGCTGATCGTGCCACACGGCGCGCGGGAGGCGGGCGGACCCGCGGCGCGTCTCCGCACGGGCGCCGTGGCGTGTGCCGTACGTCACATTCCCGCAGGTCCGGTGCCATGCGGCGGTGCGCCCGGACCGCCGCCGGGTTCCGCCGAACGGGTGGCTCCGCCGCGCACCCGCCAACCGCCCTACGGCCCGGTAATAACGGGCTCGGGGCCGCATCGCGCCCCCCTCGCCGGAGCTCCCCGAGCCCGCCTCCGATGGCGCGCGGAAGCGCGCGGGGTTGTCATGAATCGAAACGTGCGCCCCCTTCGAGCGCACAGTGACCGACAGGGTGTTGCTCACCCTTGGAGTTCGGCAAGGGAGCCGTGCCATGTCACCAGACCACCATTCCCTCCAGGAAGACCCGCCCGCGGAAGCCGAGTCGGCCGCGACGCCGCGCCTCGAGCCCGCCCCGGCGTGGGACACCTTCACCGAAGCCGATGAGCCCGACGACGCCCCGGCACCGCAGCCGGACCCACGTCCGGTGCAGGGCACGGGCGTTGAGGCCGGGGCTGGATCCGAGCGCGCGTCCGAACCCGGTCCCGGCCCCGAGCAGGTCCAGGCACCCGCGCCGGCCGCCGCGTCCGGCTCCAGGGAGACCCTGCTGTGGACGGCGGCCACCGCCCGGCCGCTGGACGAGCTCGCGGATCTCGTCACGCTCCTCAACGAGGGCGACACGGACGCCGACGGCGAGGGCGCCCCCCGCCTCGGCGACGAGGCCCTGCGCGCGGCGGCGGTGTCCCGCCCCGTCGACGAGATATGCGACCTCGTCACGATGCTCAACGAGCCCCCGCGCGGGGGCGACGACGCCGACACCGCGCTGCGCGCGGCAGCGGTCGGCCGCCCCGTGGCGGATGTCGCGCAGCTGGTCCAACTCCTCGGCGCGTCCGAGGAGTCCGCGGACGTTCGACCCGGTGCGGACGATTCCGCGCCCGGCACCCGGCGTTCCACGCTGGACCGTTTCCGTACCGCCCGGGCAGCGAGGGGAGAGCGCACTTCCGCGACGGAGGCGGACGTGCGCTCCGACACCGCGGCGGTCGAAGGGGAGGGCGCCCCCGACGGGCGGGAGCCGGGGCAACAGCCCGCCGGGAGCGCGCCGGTGGGGGAGCGCCCGCCCGTGGCGCCGGCCGAAGCGCGGGCCGCGACCCGCGCGAACCCGTCGGCGCCGGCCGCCGGGAAGGTCGCCGGGAAGGACACCGCGCAGGCGTCCACCGGGTCCGAGGTGCGGGCGCGGTCCGGTGTCACGGCCATGGGCTCGCCGCTGCGCTGGCCCACCGCGGCCGCGCTGCTCGTGCTCGGCCTGATCCATCTGCCGCGCGACTTCGACGGCCTGCGCTCGGGCGACTACACGGATGGCGCGTCATGCGCCGCGGCCGCGGTCTGCGTGGCACTGGCCGTCCTGCTCGCGGTGCACGACACGTTGTGGGCGTGGATCGCGGGCGGCGCCGCCGCGCTCGGGGTGATCACCCTGCACGCGGTCGCCGCCGCGCTGCACACCCGCGATGTGCTCGGCCACAGCATCGGGGGCGCCGTCGGCGGGGGAGGCGCGGCAACCCTGGTGTGTGCCGCGCTGGTCGTCGCCCTCGCCTGCACCGCCCTGCTCTACCGGCCACCGGCCGCACAGGTCGCCCGCTCCGGCGATCGCGGGTAACCGGGGCCGAGCGCGCGCAGCCACGAGCGATCCCGCCGCGCACGGCAGGTGTGTCCCGCCCTCCGGCGACCCCGGAGCGCGGGACACGCCCCTGCCCGGGCCGCGATCCGGTGCGTGCCGTCATCGACGCGCCTCCAACGGCGCCGCGGCGACCTCAGGAGTCGTCCGCCCCGCCAGCGAAGGACGGGCCGAGCAGGACCTGGGCCCAACGGGAAGGGGTGGTCGTGTCGTTGACGCAGAACCACAGCGTGGCCCGCCCCTGCGCGTCCTTGATCGCGGCGAGTTCGCCCGCTCGGCCGTTCTTGCGCAACGGGTTGGTGGTCTCACCGTCGGTCTGGTTGAAGCCCTTCGGGTTGATCGTCACCTCCGGGCCGGACGGAGGGTCGACCTCGGGCGGCACCAGCCAGAGTTGAGCGCGCTTCGGCGCTTCGAGAACCGCCGCGTTCTCGGAGTCGGAGGTGGCCTGGAAGCCGGGGCCGGAGCCGGAGGTCGCGTACACGCCGATGCCGTCGGTGCTGCGGCCGAGCACCCCCGTCGCGCCGACGCCCTCCACGCCGAAGCTGCGCTCGCTGGTGCCCTGCACGCCGCCCGCGTCGCCGTTGCCGCGTACGCCGATGTCGTCGGAGCGGCCGCGTACCCCCGCGTGTCCGTCGGCCTCCCAGAGCATGTCCCGGGCGACCGTCTCGGAGTAGCCCACCACACCGCTGCCGCCCCGGCCGAACACGCCCGGCGCGGCGCCGCCGGAGCCGAAGACGCCGGCCTGCGTCCTCTTCTCCTCCGCCGTGTCCCGCGGCTGCGCGTGGACGTAGCCGACCACGCCGTTCAGGCCGGTGCCGACCAGGCCGTTCCCGGCCGGGATCACGCCGACCATGCCGCCGGTGGCGAACTCCTCGGTCCCGGTCGCATGGATGCCGTCCACGCCTTCGGGGATGGTGCGCAGCACCTTCCCGTCCTTCGCGCCCACGTACACCACGAAGTCGTCGGCGTACCCGCTCTTGGCCGTGGTGGCCAGGATGATCGTGCGCTCCTCGCTGGTGTTGGTCCGGCCGGCGGTCAGGTCGTCGCCGGCGCTCGTCGCTCCGCTTCCCACTGGGGGCCTCCGCTGCTCGTCGGGCGCCCGCGCCCGCGTTCGATGGGGGACGCCCCGGGCGCACGGCCGTCGGAGCGGTCCGTCGCGGGAGGACGTCCTCCCAGCCTGTGGTCGCCCCGCACCCCGCGCGCGGCGGAGGCAGCCACTCGACGTACGGGTACCGGGGGCGATCGGCGGGGCCGCCGGACCGGGGGACGTCCTCGCCGGCCTGCCGGTCGGACGGGTTCGACGGCGGACCGGCCGGACCTCCCTCGATCCTCCCGGAGAACGGTCTGACCACGGGCTACTCGCCGGGTGCCGTGAGGACGTAGTGCAGCGTCGTGTACCGCTTCACACGGTGCGCCAGCGGCACCAGGAACCCATGCAGGAAGGGGTACTTGCGGGCGAGGGCGCGTGCGGCGCGGGTGGCCTCCGCGCCCGTGAGCAGGGCGGCCCGGGCGGGCACGGCGGGGCCGGTGGGCTTGCCCGTCACCGTGGACGGAGCGATCTCCACGCGCGGGTCGTTCCGCATCCGCTTCGTCTTCCAGGCCGCGTCGTAGGTCCGGAAGAAGGCGCGGTCCCCTTCGACCACGATGCTCACGGGCGTGCCGACCGGTGTGCCGTCGCGCTTGTACGTCGTGAGCAGGATCGTCCTCTGCCGGACGAACGGTTCGAACGGGGATCGGGTGCTCGTCATGGAAAGCCTCCGGAGTGCGTGGCCCGCGGGTGCGGGCCGTTCACCAGCACGACAGGGCGGGGGTCCCGTTCGTGACATGGGCGGCCGGCGAGCCCGCACCTCCCGGTTTCCCGCAGGTCACGCCCCGCGCGCGCCCCGACGACCCATTCCAACCGGAGCGCGGCGGGCGCCGCGCGGCGACACACCGGGCGGAGCTCACGCCCGAACCCGTCCCGGGCCGTCCCCGCCGGGGACGGCGCGACCGCTTCCCGCCGGGCCGTCCGGTCCGCCACCCGGTGGATCGCCGTGCGTGGACGCGCCCGGTCGGAGCCGTCCGCGCCGCGGGCCGACCAGCACGCACACCAGGGCGGCGACACCCTCGAACCCGGCGCCGGTCAGGAGGGTGCCGGGCAGGGAGCGGGCGGCGAGCGGCCCGGCAAGGGCGGTGCCGAGGGCGTATCCCGCCGTCTTGAGGCCGGCGCCGGTGGTGAACACCTGGCCGCGCAGAGCAGCGGGGGCGTCCCGGTGGCGGATCGCGAACAGCGCGGTGAGCTGCGGCCCTTCGGCCGTTCCGGCAAGGACCGTCGCGGCGACGAGCGCCCACGCCCGCTCCGTCGCGGCGAGCAGGAGCGCGGCACCGAGCAGGAGGGTGCTGCACCCCAGCACGGTGTCCGGGCGCAGGGCGCGCGGACAGCGGGCGAGGACGGTGTTGGCCGCGAGCGCGGACGCCGCGACGCCGGACAGCAGGAGCGTGCCGTGCCCGGCCCCGCCCAGTACCGCCGCGCCGAGCAGGGGAGCACAGGTGAGGAGGACGCCGCCGCCGACGCACGACACGACCGACGCGGCGGTCGCGCGGGCCAGGCCGGGCACGCGGCGGATGGCGCGGAATCCGGCCGCGAGGTCGGCGCGCACCGGCGCGCGCGGCGGCCCGGGGCGGACGGCGCGCCCGCCCGGCCCGACCGGCAGCGCCCACGCCGAGGGCAGTGCCAGGCAGATCAGGGCGGCGGACACCGCGACCCCGGCCGGCGCCCCCGACAGGCCCGCGACCGTACCGGCGAGCGCGGGGCCCAGCAGGCTCGCCAGGTCGTAGGTCATCGCGTCGAGGACGTTCGCCCGCGCGAGCCCGTTCGCCGGGACGACGCGCGGGAGTTGGGAGGTCCAGCCGCCCGACAGCGCCGGGCCCAGCGGGCCGGCGAGCAGCGCGAGGAGCAGGGTGCACGCGAAGGGGAGACGGCCCAGCGTCACCAGGAGAACCGCCAGCGCGGCGCCATAGCAGCCGAGCGCCGCGCCCAGCAGGCGCCCGGGTCGCGCGGACCGGTCGAGCAGCACCCCGAACAGCGGGCCGCCGGCCGCCGCCGACACCATCAGCGCCGCCGGAACCGCCGCCGCGCGCGAGGCCGAACCGCCCGCGGCCAGCCCCGCCAGCAGCAGTGCGGGGCCCGACATCTCGTCGCCGACCCGGGCCGCGGTCGCGCCGCCGAGATACGCGCGCAGCGCGCGGAGGCCGTGACCCTTGTCCATCCGGACGACGGTACGCAGGTAACTCAAAACCGCGCCACATGCGTTACATTCACCGAATGGTCTTCCCCTCCGACGACTGGTCCACCCGGCACTCGGTCGCGGCCACCGCGCGGCGCACCGCTGAGCTGGTCAATGCGCTGGCGGTGGACGAGCAGGCGCTGGCTCCCGGGTCGAGGGCGGCCGATGCGGGGGTGCCCGGCGCGGAAGAGGGTGCCGTGGCGGGTGGCGGCGCGGCGGATACCGATGGGGGTACGGACGCCGATTCCGCTGCCGACATCCGTACGCGGGAGGCGCTCGCCGCTGTGCTGCGCGCGTACGGCGAGGCCGAACCCCTCACGTTCACCGCCGACGACCTCGCCGGGCTGCGGGCCGCCGCGCGCCGGCTGCGCGAGGTGTTCGCCGCCGAGCACGCCGACGTGGCCGCTGACCGCCTCAACCGCCTGCTCGCGGACGGCGCGGGCACCTTCCGCCTCACCTCCCACGGCGGCGGCACCCCCTGGCACCCCCATCTGGACAGCGACGACGACGCGCCGTGGGCCGAGTGGTTCCTCGCCTCGTCGTGCCTGGCCCTCGCCGTCCTGGTCTGGGACCGCCAGCGCCCGCCCGGCGGCGTGTGCGCCTCGCCGGGCTGCCCCCGGGTCTACGTCACCGAGGGGCGCGGCCCCAACCGCCGCTACTGCTCGCGGCGTTGCGCCACCCGCGAGCGAGTCGCCGCCCACCGCGCCCGTACCGCACAGCGAACGTCGGCGCCGTCCGCGTCCTCGCCGTCGGCACCCGGTCGCCCGGTGCCGCGCCCGGCCGGGAGGACACCGTCATGACCCGCGATCCGGTGCCGATCACCGTCCAGGGTGGCGCGGCCCGGCACCGGGCCGCTGTCGCCGGAGGAGTTGCCGAGGGTAGCGAACGTCCGTCCCGTCGTCTCCCGTCCACCCGTGAACCGCACCGGGTGCCGGACCCAAGGGCCCTCCCCGACAACGGAGTCGGCGGGCTGATGCCGGCTCCCGTTCGGGCGCGCCGGAGGGCGTTCAGGCTTCGGGCGCGGTCAGCCACGCGCTGACCGCGGGCAGCGCGGCCGGTCCGGAGTCGGCGGCGACGTCCCGGACCAGGTCGGCGATCGAGACGGCGCGCAGCGACTCGCGCCATGCCGCCTCCGCCCCGGACATCGCGCGGGAGATCGGGCAGGGGGCGGTGCACGCCTCGGGCGGGGTCGCCATCGGGCCGCGCTGCCGGATCTCCGTGCAGGTGAATGCCTTGGCCGGGCCGTCGACCGCTTCGACGACGTCGAGCAGCGTGATCGAGGTGGGTTCCCGCGTGAGGACGTAGCCGCCCGCCTTGCCCTGCACCGAGCGGACCAGCCCGGCCCGGGACAGCGCCTGCAACTGCTTGGCCAGGTAACTCGCCGAGACGTCGTGCAGCTCCGCGAGCCGCGTCGCCGGGACCGGCTCGTCGACCGTCGTCAGCACGACGCAGCAGTGCAGCGCCCACTCGACCCCGCCGGACATCTTCACCCGGCCACTGTAGGCCAGCCCCCTTGACTCGGACAACTTGTGTCCGTGTATATTCCCGGACAGAAAGTGTCCGAGTTCGGCGCATGGCACGCCGCCTCGGGGTTCATATGCCACATATGTCATATTACGGACAGATCTCCGACGAAAGGCATGTCATGAAGATCGCAGTCATCGGTGGTACCGGGCTGATCGGATCGCAGGTCGTCACGAACCTGCTCGTCGCGGGGCACGAGGCGGTGCCGCACTCCCAGTCCACGGGCGTCGACGTCATCAGCGGCCAGGGACTGGACGAGGCGGTGGACGGCGCGGACGTCGTCGTCAACCTGACCAACTCCCCGACCTTCGACGACGCCTCGCCGGACTTCTTCCGGACCTCGATGAACAACCTCCTGGCCGCGGCCGGGAAGGGCGGCGTCGGGCACGTCGTCATCCTGTCGATCGTCGGCGTGGACAAGGTGCCGGAGCTGGTGTACTACCGCGCCAAGGTCCTCCAGGAGGAGATCCTCTCGGCGGGTTCGATCCCGTACTCGATCGTCCGAGCCACGCAGTTCATGGAGTTCGTGGAGGCCGCCATGTCCTGGACGGTGGACGGCGACACCGTCCGGCTGCCCGCCACGCCGATCCAGCCGATCGCGGCCAAGGACGTGTCCGCCGCCGTCGCGGAGGTCGCGGTGGGCGCCCCTCTCAACGGCATCCACGCCATCGCCGGACCCGACGTCTTCGCCCTCGACGAGCTGGGCCGGATCACCCTGGCCCGCAAGGACGATGGCAGGACCGTCACCACCGACCCGACGGCCGGCATGTTCGCCGCGGTCAAGGGCGACGTCCTCACCGACAGCACCGCGCACATCGCCTCCACCCACTACACCGACTGGCTCTCCTGACCTGCGGCCTCGCCGGCGCGGGCGGCCCGGGCGGTCCGCGTCCGCCCGGCGCCGCCCGCGTCAGGGGTGGGCGCGGCGGGCCGGACGCGCGCGCCGGTCCCGCGTAGCGGCCGAGCCCGACGCCCGACCCGGACCCGGCTCCCGGCCCGGCGCCGAATCCGACGCCCGGCCCGCCCCGCGCGTGCGTCCGTGCCCGGCCCGCCCCGCGCCCCGCAGCCCCGCTCCCACCGGTCGATCTCACCCCCCCCGCCAACCCCCGCCCGCGTTCAACTCCTTGACGCACGATCACGCTCGGTCCAGACTGCCGACGCGCGGATGACAACGATGTCAAGCGAGTTAATTTACGCAAGCGGGAAAGGCTGACGGTGTACCCACGAAGCAGAAGACGGAGCAGATTCGGCGTCCTGGTGCTGGCGTTGGCGGCGTGCGTGGCGGCGGCGCCGCAGGCGCTCGCCGCGGCCGCGGCACCGGGCGACAGCGGTTCGCACACCGCCCTGGTGTCGGACCCGACCTCCTATGTCGATCCGTTGATCGGTACGAAGAAGGGGGTCGACTTCGAGAACACCTTTCCGGGCGTGACGGCCCCGTTCGGCATGATGCAGTTCAGCCCTGACACCACCTCCGGCGGCACCGGCTACTCCTACACCGACGACGCGATCCGGGGCTTCAGCCTCGACCACTTCTCGGGCGGCTGCTCGTCGTTCGGCGACATCCCCCTCCTGCCGGTGACCGGTGCGGTCGGCACCGATCCGGCCGGGCGCACCGAGCACTTCTCGCACGACGACGAGCAGGCCGTGCCCGGGTCGTACGCGGTGAAGCTCGCCGACTCCGGGGTCCAGGTGAACCTCGGCGCGACCACCCGTACCGGGATCGCCAGGTTCGACTACCCGTCCGGCAGCCAGGCCCAGGTGCTGGTGAAGTCCGGCACGAGCCTCGGCGGCGACCTGTCCGCCGACGTGCACGTGGTCAACGACCACGAGCTGTCGGGCACCACCACCCCGCACGGCCTGTGCAACAACAGCTCGTACACGATGTACTTCGACATCACCTTCGACCGGCCGTTCACCGCGCACGGCACCTGGCAGGGCGGCACCGTGACCCCTGGCGCGTCGAGCGCCTCCGGCTCCGGTTCCGGCGCGTACCTGACCTTCGACACCTCCGCCGACAGCAGCGTGACGGCGAAGGTCGGTATGTCGTACGTCAGTACGGCGGGTGCGGCGAAGAACTCGGCCGCGGAGATCCCCGGTTGGAACGTCGCGCACGTGCAGGCCGACACCCGTGCGGCCTGGCGGGACCTGCTCCGCAAGGTCGACGTGGGCGGCGCCTCCAAGGACGAACTGACCACGTTCTACACGTCGTTGTACCGGTCGTTCCAGTCGCCGAGCGTCTTCAACGACGTCGACGGCCGCTACATCGGCTTCGACGACGCGATCCACACCGTGCCCAAGGGCCACACCCAGTACGCGACCTTCTCCGACTGGGACATCTACCGCTCGCTCGCGCCGCTGCAGACCATGCTCTACCCGGAGAAGGCCGGCGACATGGCCAACTCGCTGCTGCGCGACGCCCAGCAGCAGGGCGGATGGTGGCCGAAGTGGCCGTCGCAGAACATGACCGGCAACGTGATGAACGGTGACAACGGCGTGCCGCTGTTCGCCCAGTACGTCGCCTTCGGTGCCAAGGGCGTGGACGTCGCCGACGCCCTGCCGATCATGGAGAAGGCCGCGACCACCTCGCAGAAGGTCGGCTGGGGCTGGGTGGAGCGCCCCGGCGTCGAGGACTACGTCAAGCTCGGCTACGCACCCAACGACGCGACCTCGCAGGGCGACCACGGCCTGCAGGGCGCGTCGGAGACCCTGGAGTGGTCGACCGACGACTTCGCGATCTCCCGGCTCGCCGCGACGGTCGGCGATCACCGCACCGAGGCGGAGTACGCGAAGCGGGGCAACAACTGGCAGAACATCTACGACCCGGCCACCGGCTACCTGCGCCCGCGTGACGACAACGGCTCCTTCCCCGCCGGGCCCGGCTTCCAGACCCCGCCGGCCGGCGCGTTCGGGCAGGACGGCTACGACGAGGGCAACGCCGCGCAGTACAACTGGTCGGTGCAGCAGGACGTCGCCGGGCTCGTCGCCGCGATGGGCGGCAAGGACAAGGTCGTCCCGCGCCTCGACGACTTCTTCAGCCAGCTCAACGCGGGCGGCAACGCGCCCTACGACTGGGCGGGCAACGAGATCGACACCACCGCGCCGTGGATGTACGACTACGTCGGCCAGCCGTGGAAGACCCAGGAGGTCGCCAGGCGGTTCGAGACGCAGCTGTTCACCACCGCCCCCGACGGGCTGCCCGGCAACGACGACAACGGCGCGCTGTCCTCGGAGTACGTGTGGGCCGCGCTCGGCATGATGCCCGCCACGCCCGGCACGCCGACGCTGGCGCTGAACAGCCCGCTGGTGAAGCGGGCCGTGATCAGTCTCGGCACCGGCCGGAAGATCACCATCGACGCCCCGAAGGCGGCCGACAACGCCCCGTACGTCACCGGGATGCGGCTGGACGGCCGCACCTTCGCCTCCACCGCGCTGCCCGCCTCCTTCGCCACCGGCGGCGGCACGCTCGACGTGAGCCTGTCCACCCGGCCCGACACCCACTGGGCCACCGGCGCGCAGGCCGCGCCGCCGTCGTACCGGTCCTACGAGGTCCCGGCCGTCGGCTACCTGACACCGACCGGGACGCAGATCGCCCCGGGCGGCACCAGCCTGCCGGGCACGGTCGGCGTGTCCCAACTGGCCGGCCACGCGGGCAAGGTGCACTGGACCGCCACGACCGACGTGCCCGGAGTGAGCGTCAGCCCGTCCTCGGGCACGCTCGACCTGACCCGCGCCTCGTCGGCGAAGGTCCCGGTCAGCATCGCCGTCGCCGACGGCACCCCGTCCGGCTACCACCCGGTGAAGGTGGCCTTCACCACCTCCGACGGGCAGTCGCTGCCGGGTGGCGCGTCCGTCATCACCGTGCCGGCCGCCGACGGCGCCGCGACCTCCTGCGACACGCTCGGCGCCACCGACACCGAATGCGGGCTGCGGCTGCGCGACAACGGCGACGGCCACACCACGCCGGTCACCGTCGCCGGCCGGTCCGGCCGGTCCACCACGGACGGCTCGCCGTACGAGTACTTCGACGTCGACAACACCACGGTGCCGGGCGGCAGTTACCACGCCACGGTGACCATCGACTACTACGACCACGGCACCGGGAGCTGGAGCCTGCAGTACGACGCGACCGGCAACGCATACGAGTCGACGGCGCCGGTGGCCAAGACCGGCACCGACACCTGGAAGACCGCGACGTTCACCGTGGACGACGCCGCCTTCCACAACGGCGAGAACGCGGGCACCGACTTCCGGCTCGCCAACAGCGGTGACACCGGCACGATCGGGCGCGTGCACGTCTCCGTCACCGGCGACAACGTGCTGGCGCTGCACCTGTGCCCGGACGGCAACTGAACCCGGTGATCCCGGCGGTCGGCTGACCGCGGGGTGAACGCCTCGCGGCGGCCGGCCGGTTCGCGTGAACCGGCCGGCCGCCGCACCCGTCGTGCCGGTCGGCGGTCAGATCACCGCCGACTCCAGCGACTGCGGCGCGAACAGCTCCTCCGGTGCGAACTGCCGGGCGGACAGCCCCTGCTCGTGGTGGTAGCGCAGGAACGCCGACAGCGCCTCCCGGTTGCCCGGCAGACCGTAGGACCAGAAGTCCCGGCCCAGCAGCGCCCGGGCCTCCTCCAGTTGCGGTGTCAGCCAGGGCAGCATGAAGCGCAGCGCCGAGGTGTCGTAGAGGTTCGCGTACGCCTCGTCGCGCGCCGCGAGCAGCGCCTTGTACAGCGACTGGGCGACCCACGGATGGCGCTCGTACACGTCCCGGCGGATCACGACCACGTGCATGATCGGGAAGACGCCGGTCGCGCCGTAGTACTCCTTCTCGGCCGCGACCACGTCCGGGAAGACCCGCCGCACCCGCGGGTCGCCGGCCGCGAACGGGCTCGGCACGCGCGGGGTGCACAGCGCGTCGATCTCGCCGGCCGCCAGCATCGCCGAGAGCGTCGCGCCCTCCGGTATCCGGCTGATCCGGACCGACGCGGGCAGGTCGAGATCGGCCTTCTCCACGCGCCCGGCGGTCTCCTGACCTCCCGTCACGTAGCGCACGGAGTCGAAGGGCACGCCGTGCCGGTCGCCGAGGATGCCGCGCATCCAGACGCACGCGGTCAACTGGTACTCCGGGGTGCCGATCAGCTTGCCGCGCAGGTCCTCCGCCGAGGAGATGCCGGCGTCGGCGTGGCAGTACAGCGAGCTGTGCCGGAACATGCGGGAGGTGAAGACCGGCAGGGCGACGAAGGGGGACGGGTCGGAGCGCAGCGAGACCACGTAGGAGGACAGCGACATCTCCGCCACCTCGAACTCCTGGTGCCGCAGCATGCGGAAGAAGGTCTCCTCGACCGGCAGTCGCAGATAGGTCAGGTCGATGCCGTCGGGGCGGATCGTGCCCTCGGCCAGTGCGCGGGTGCGGTCGTAGTCCCCGCAGGCGAAGGTGAGCCGGAGTGGGGCCATGGGGAACTACCTTCCGTCCAGGGTGAGTCGGGCGTCGAGCCGGGGATAGACGCGGCGGGCGTTGGCCTCCAGGACCCGGTGGAGCTGGGGCGCGGTCAGGCCGGCCCGCTCGACGTAGTGCCGGGTGTCGTCCCACGCGACGCCGGTGTCCGGGTCGGCGCCGCGCACCGCGCCCAGCATCTCCGAGCCGAACAGCACGTTGTCCGGGCCGATCACCCGCAGCAGCAGGTCGATGCCCGCCTGGTGGTACACGCAGGAGTCGAAGAAGACGTTCTCGCGCAGCAGTTCGGCCGGATCGGGCCGCCCCTCGCGGGCGGCCAGCCCCCGGTAGCGGCCCCAGTGGTAGGGCACCGCGCCGCCGCCGTGCGGGATGACGAGGCGCAGCGTCGGGAAGCGGGCGAACAGCTCCCCGCCCAGCAACTGCGCGAACACGGCGGTGTCGGCGTTGAGGTAGTGCGCGCCGAGGGTGTGAAAGGCCGGGTTGCGGGACGTCGAGACGTGCACCATGGCCGGCACGTCGAGCTCGGTCATCGCCTCGTAGAGCGGGAACCAGTACGGGTCGGTGAGCGGCGGCGCGGACCAGTGCCCGCCGGACGGGTCGGGGTTGAGGTTGCAGCCGACGAATCCCAACTCCTCGACGCAGCGGCGCAGTTCCGCCACGGCGTCGGTCAGCCGGCCGCCCGGGGTCTGCGGCAGCTGGCAGACGGCGGCGAAGTGCCGGGGGAACAGGGCCGTCACGCGGTGCACGAGGTCGTTGCTCGCCGCCGCCCAGCCGCGGGCGGTGGCCGGGTCGGGCACGTGGTGCTCCATCCCGGACGCCTTCGGCGAGAACAGCATCAGGTCACCGCCGCGCTCACGCAGCACCTTCAGCTGGTGCCGCTCCACGCTCTCGCGCAGCTGGTCGTCGCTGATCGCGGCCGGCACCGGCAGCGGCAGCGAGGGGTCCGCCAGCCGCGCCGACTGCGCGTCCCGGAAGGCCTGGAGCTGCGGGGGAGCGGTCGTGTAGTGGCCGTGGCAGTCGATGATCACCGGGTCCGGCTCCCCGCTCGCGGGGACGCGCCCGCGGGGTCGGGTGAAGGAGTGGCCCCGGGGCGTGACGCGGGATCGACCGCTGAGGCGTCCGCCGCGCCGATGGCGGCATCGTCCGCGCGATCGGCGGCCGGCGCGGCGTCCCGATAGGTCAGCCCCTTGGCAGCGAGCCGGTCGCGCATCCCATGCACGTCCAGGCCGAGTTCACCGGCCGCGTAGCGGGCCCGCAGTGCCGCCTCGCGCTCCTCGCGCGCGGCCGACGCCTCGCGCACCTGCTCCGCGCGCTCGCGTGGTACCCGCACCACCCCGTCGTCGTCCGCCACCACGACATCACCGGGCCGGATCCACTGCCCCCCGCACACCACGGGCACGTTGACGTCGCCGAGCGTCTCCTTCACGGTGCCGAAGGCGCACGTGTGCCGGGCCCACACCGGGAAGCCCATCCCGCGCAGCTCCGCGACGTCGCGGCAGCCGGCGTCGATCACCAGCCCGCGCACCCCGCGGGCCGCGACCGCGGTGGCGAGCAGGTCGCCGAAGTAGCCGGCCTGCGAGGGCGAGGTGGGCGCGACCACCAGGATGTCGCCCTCCCGGCACTGCTCGACCGCCACGTGCAGCATCCAGTTGTCGGCCGGCGGCACGCTCACCGTGACCGCCGTGCCGGCCACGCGGGCGCCGGACCACACCGGGCGCAACTCGGGGGCGAGCAACCCGGTCCTGCCCTGCGCCTCGTGGACGGTGGCGACTCCGAACCCCGCCAGCCCCGCCACGGTCGCGGCGGCCGCGCGCGGCGGGTTCGTGACCACGACGCTCATGCGGCCACCTCCTGCGGGAGCAGCGAGACGTGCACGGCGTCGCCGCCGTACTCGCCGCCGACGGTGCGGATCGCCCGGTCGGTCTCGGCCAGCCCGAAGGTGTGGGTGCCGAGCCGCTCCAGCGGGAAGCGGCCCGACGCGAGCTGCTCCAGGGCGAGTTCGCAGCTGCGGTAGCTGTGGCCCCGGGCGCTCTTCACGCTGATCGACTTCTCGGTGATCTTCTTCAGCGGGAAGTCCGGGAACGCGGCGAGCTCGCCCTGCACCACCATGGTGCCCTCGCGCCGCACGAGCGCGTCGACGCCGAGCAGCAGCGGCGCGGTGCCGGCGCCCGCGGTGCAGTCCAGCACCACGTCCACCCCCTTGCCCGCGGTCAGTTCGCGGATCCGCTCCAGCGGGTCCTCGCGGGTCACGTCGATCACCGCGTCGGCGCCGAGCTCCCGGGCCAGCGCCAGGCGTGCGGCGTCCCGCGTGGTCCCGGTGACGACGATCAGAGCGGCCCCGGCCTGCTTGCAGGCCACCACCTGCGACAGCCCCTGCTGGCCCGGGCCCTGGATCAGCACGGTGGAGGCGTAGCGGACGCCGGCGGTCACCAGGGCCCACTCGATGCCGTTGGACAACGGCGTGACCAGGCCCGCCAGTTCGGGCGACACCCCGTCGGGCACCCGGTGGACGACGGAGTTCCACGGCAGGTAGAGGTACTGCGCGAAACCACCCCACAGGCGGTACGGGTTGTCGGCCGAGGTGTAGCCGTAGCGCCGCGCGTCGGGGTTGGTGCGCCAGTCGGTCGCTTCGCAGTGCCGGTACTCGCCTGCGTGGCACCACGCGCAGCGGAAGCAGCCGACGTAGTGCTCGACGAAGACCCGGTCGCCCTCGCGCAGTCCCTTGCGCTCGGTGAACGCCCGGCCCGCGCGGGCGATGGTCCCGACGTTCTCGTGGCCCATGATCACCGGGTCGGCGAACGGGGGCTTGGCGTACATCTTCACGTCGGTGCCGCAGATCCCGGCCACCTCGACCCGCAGCAGCGCGCCGTCGTCGGGGATGTCCGGCATCGGGAACTCGCGCAGCTCGGTGGTGCCTGGCGCGGTTCTGACCGCTGCCAGTACCTGATCTGCCATGGGCCTCTCCTCGTCCGTGTGTCGTGGCGCCCGTCGCCCGGGGCGCGACGACACTCTATGGCCTTATGGACTGACCATGCTACCTTTCCATGCCATGGCCGTACCCACGCTGACGACAGTGACCCGCACCCAGGGCGCCAACGCCTCGCTCAAGGACGGAACCGTGCGCCCGCACGGCTTCACGCTGGACTTCGAGGAGGTGCCCGTCCTCGTGCACGCCTTCCGCCGGATGGTGCGCGGGCTGGAGTTCGACGTCAGCGAGATGGCGCTGACCACCTACCTCGTGGCCAAGGCGCACGGCGCGCGCTTCACCGCGCTGCCCGCGTTCCTGGTCCGCGGCTTCCACCACGGCGCGATCCTGTACGACCCGGAGTCCGGCATCAGCGGCCCGAAGGACCTGGAAGGACGCCGGGTCGGGGTCAACCGCGGCTACACCGTGACCACCGGGGTGTGGGCGCGCGCCGTGCTCGACCAGGAGCACGGCGTCGACCTCGACCGTGTGACGTGGGTGCTCTCCGGTGACGAGCACGTCCCCGACTACCGGCCGCCGTCGAACGTCGTGCCCATGCCGGAGGGCGGCTCGCTGGAGGAGATGGTGCTCAGCGGCGAACTCGCCGCCGTCATCGGCCTCGACGCGCGCAGCGCCCGGCTCAAGCCGCTGATTTCCGACCCGCAGCAGGCCGCGATGGCCGCGCTGGCCGAGCGCGGCACCTATCCGATCAACCACCTGGTGGTGGTCAGGGACGACCTGCTGCGCGAGTTCCCGCGGCTGGGCGCCGAGGTGTTCGGCGCGTTCGCCCGCGCCAAGCAGGCGTACGTCGAGCGGCTGGGGAACGGTGCGATCGCCAGGCCCACCCCGGCCGACCTGGTCCACCTCCGGGTGATGGAGGCGACCGGCCGCGACCCGCTGCCCTACGGGCTGGCGCCCAACCGGCTCGTGCTGGAGGAGCTGATGGAGCACGCGGTGCGCCAGCACATCCTCGACGCACCGCTGCCGCTGGAGGCGCTGTTCGCCGACGGCACCCGCGACCTGACCGCCTGAGGAGACGCCGTGCTGATCGCGCTGGCCGCCGACCACAACGGCGTCGAGCTGAAGTCCTGGCTGTGCGGGTGGCTGACCGCGCAGGGCCACACACCCGACGACCGCGGGGCCTACGACGGCGTCCCGCACACCGACTACCCGCCGCTGTGCGCGGACGTGTGCCTCCAGGTCGTGCACGGCGCCGCGGCGCGCGGCGTCGTGCTGGGCGGCAGCGGGCTCGGTGAGTCCATCGCCTGCAACAAGATCCGCGGCATCCGCGCCGGGCTGTGCCACGACGTGCGCAGCGCGCGCATCTCACGCGCCAACAACGACTCGAACGTCCTGGTGCTCGCTGCCAAGGTGCTGTCCCCGCGCGCGGCCGAGCAGATCGTCGCGGCCTGGCTGGAGACGCCGTTCAAGGGCGGCGAGCACCGGCGCCGGCTGGACCAGATCGCGGCGCTGGAGCGGGGCGCACCGCTTCCGTGAGGGCACTGCTTCCGTGAGGGCATCGCGGCCGGCCCGGGCGCACACGCGCTTCGGGTCGGCCCACGGCGCCGTGCGCGAGGCGCGACGGCGGAAACCGCGCGGCCCCATGGGCGCGGCGCGGCGGGTCACGCCGTCGCCAGGAACTCCAACACGCGGCTGGGCGCGGTGTGTTCGGTCTGGTCGGCGACCGGCACGTCCCAGAACTCCGCCCGGGGCAGGCACTCCTGGAGGTAGCGCGCCGCGGACGGCGCGTGCGACTCGTCCTGGCCGGGCACGATCAGCGCGGGCACGTCCAGCGCCAGCAGGTCCTCCGGCTCCGGTCCCGGCACCGTGTCCCGGTCGAACAGCAGCCGGGCGGTCCCGCCGGCCGCGAGCCGGTAGCGGTCCGGGGCCATCGCGGCGTAGCGCGTGGCGAAGGCGGCGTCCTGGCGCAGCACGCTCGCCCACGGACCCACCCGCGGATCGGCGGAGAAACCCGCGTCGGTGCCCGCCGCGAGTTCCGCGACCCGCGCCAGCCCGTGCTCGTCGGCGTACGCCAGATGCGTCACGAAGCGCGCGTGCTGCTTCATGCGGTACTTCACCCCGCCCGCCGGGGAGTACAGCACCATGCCGAGCACCCGCTCGGGGTGCGCCACCGCGACCGCGGCCACCGTCGAGCAGCCGACGCACCCGCCCATCAAGTACGCCTGTCCGATGCCCAGATGGTCCAGCAGCCCGACGCCCTGCCGGACGTAGTCCGACCAGCCGATCCGTTCCACCCGCCCGCCGGACCGGCCCGACTCCCGCCGGTCGAAGGTGATGCAGGTGTACGCGGCGGCCAACTGCTCCAGCAGCCGCAGCCGCCGGTAGACGCCGACCGTCCGCCAGCTCTCCAGGGTCGAATCGAAGCCGCCGGGCGAGAACATCAGCAGCGGCGGCCCCGAACCGGCCGTCTCGTAGCGGGTGGTGATCCCGTCGATCACAACGGTGGGCATGGGCGCTCCTCGCATCGGGCGCCGGCGGCGCGGCGCGGGGGACCGGCGGTACGGCGCCGGCAGGGCGGGTGGTAGAGGTGACGGACCGTCAATTTGCCGTCGATGGAACGGGGATGCCGCCGGCGATCTGCCGGGCGGCCCGCACGTCCTCGGCGTACGCGCTGACCGCGTCGTGGGTGACCCGGGCGACGTTGGCGTAGGTGGGCGGCGGGTCGTCCAGCGCCGAGGCCGCGTAGCCGATCGCCGCGTGCGCCATCCGCATCCGGCCGTCGAGCCACGGGCCGCCGCCGAAGCCGCCGAGGACCGGCACCGGGACCGCCGCGGCCACCGCCGCGCCCACCACCGGGCCGGAGTTGGTGAAGTTCAGCAGGACCGCGCCGGCCTCCACCAGCCGCCTGGCCTCCTCGACCATGGCGTCCTTCATCTCCACCGGCACCTGGTCGGAGGGGGAGGGCACCGCGCGGTACTCCACGCCGTAGCGCAGCGCGGTCTGCGGGGTGATGCCGAACTGCGCGAAGACCGGGATGCCGGCGGCGCTGACCGCGGCCACGGCGTCGAGATGGTCGCCCGCGCCGTCCAGCTTGACCATGTCGACGCCCGCCTCCTTGACGAAGCGGATCGCGGCCGCGAGCGCGCCGGCGGTGCCCTCCTGGAGCGGGCCGAACGGAAAGTCGACGCTGACCAGGGCGCGTTGGACCCCGCGCCGGACGGCCCGGGCCACCACCACCATCTCGTCCATCGTGACCTCGAACGGATTGGTGTGCCCCCACAGGTTCACCCCGACCGTGTCGCCCACCGACACCAGGTCCACGCCCGCGCGGTCGACGATCCGGGCGATCTGGTAGTCCCAGGCCACCACTCCGACGATCTTCCGGCCGGCGTCCTTCATCCGCTGCAGGGCCTGCGGACTGATCTTCTCTGACATCGTGCGTCCGTTCCTCCGGTTCCGAGTTGCCGGTGCTGCGGCAGGTGGGGTACGGGCGGGCGGCCGGCATCGCGGGGCCGCCCGCCCGCACCCCGGCTACACCCGCAGCGCCGTGAGCAGTTCGACCACGTCGGCCTCGTCGGCGGACAGCAGCAGCACCCGGGCGTAGGGCCGCAGCGCCGCCACCGCCTCGTCGGCCTCGAAGCCGTCGCCGAGCACCACCCCCGCGGTGGTCACCGCGCGGGCCCCGCACGCGGCGCCGATCGCGGCGGCCTGCCGGCTCCCGGCGTCCCCGGCGGCGAGCACGACCACCACGTCGGTGCCGGCCAGCACCTCCCGCAGGGCGACCGGCGGCACGCCGTCCAGCCCGAACAGCGCCAGCGCCTCGGGCGGCCGGCCCTCGGCCGCCTCGCCGCAGGCGTAGAAGCGGGCCGCGGCCCAACTCCGCGCGGCCACCCGCCGGGCGACCGCCTCCGCGGCCCGGTCCAGCGCGATCACCCGGGCGTTCCTGGCCGGCGCGATCGGGCGGGTGATCCGGAAGCGGGACTCCGCCGCCGAGGCCGCCCGTGCCGATTGGCTCAAAGACATGACCGGTACCGCCATGTCACACCGACGACTGCGCGACGCCCGGCGTGACCGTCACCGCGTCCCGGCAGGAGTCGAGGAACGACTCGGCCTGCGGCAGCACCACCGCCGCCGACCGCACCCGGTGGTGCACCGGGTCCACGCCCGGCGGGCGGACCCCCTCGTCCCGCAGCGCGATCGCCGCCTTGCGCAGCTTCTGCCGCGCCTTGATGATCCCGCTGTCGGCGGGCACCAGCCGCTCCTTGGTGCGGTCGACGATCGGACCCATGCTCTCCTGGAGCGACGCGTCCTGCATCGCGATGCCGGCCACGCCCGAGTACGTGTCGCCGCGCTTCTGGGCCTCGCGGTCGATCAGGTAGTCGTTGTCCATGTTCGCGGCCGGGCGGTAGGTGCCGGGGATGTTCCTGCTGTGCACGCCGTGCCCGTCGACCATCGCCTGCCGCTCCTGGTCGGTCAGCGCGCGCACCGGGTGGTAGTCGAAGGAGTACGTCCAGCAGTTCTCGTCGTCGATCGGCACCCAGAAGTGGCCGTGCACCGGGTGGTCCCCGCGCGGCGGCACCATCGTGAACGCCGGCATCACCCACGGCGTGATCCGCCAGTAGTAGGTGCCGGGTTCGGCGTTGCGGCGGGCACCGACGAACAGCCCGCCCTCGCTGTCGGCCACCTCGAAGAAGGGCTTGGTGTCCTTCATGTTGTACTCGTTGCCCTTGGCGCCCTTGAACAACGGATCGGTCTTCAGGCCACCGGAGTGCAGGAACGTCACGTGACTGGAGTCGATGCCGCCCTCGAACGCCTGCAGCCAGTTCGACTGCTGCCACCGCTTGGAGGTGTACGTCTGCTCCGGCGGCACCTGCACGAACTCGAACTCCGGCAGCGGCGGCTGCTCGGCGGCGTCCCCCATGTACGTCCACAGCAGGTCGCCGACCTTCACCAGCGGGTACGCGGTCAGCTGCACGTTCTGGCAGAAGCTGCTGTTGTCGGCCTCGGAGGGCACCTCGACGCACTGGCCGGTCACGTCGTACTTCCAGCCGTGGTACGGACAGCGCAGGCCCGAGCCCTCGTTGCGGCCGAACCACAGCGACGCGCCGCGGTGCGCGCAGAACTCGTCGACCAGCCCGTAACGTCCCTCGCTGTCGCGGAAGGCGACCATGCGCTCCGAGAGCAGCTTCACCCGGACCGGCGGCGAGTCGTTCTCCGGGAGCTCCTCGGCGAGCAGCGCGGGTATCCAGTACTGCCGGAACAGCTCGCCCATCGGGGTTCCGGGGCCGGTCTGGGTCAGCAGCTCATTGATGTCTCGTCTAAGCACGGCCGTTTCCCTTTCACATGATGCCTGTCACCGCACGCGCGTCGCGGAGGTCAGGGCTGCTCAGGCGGGATCTCGACGGTGAGGCCGTCGAGCTCGCCGGTGATGCGTATCTGGCACGACAGGCGGCTGGTCGGGCGCCGCTCGGAGACCGCCATGTCCAGCAGGTCCTCCTCCGCCTCCCCGACGGTCCCGGTCAGCGGGGCGAACGCCTCGTCCACCCACACGTGGCAGGTGGCGCACGAGCAGTTGCCGCCGCACTCCGCCACGATCCCGGGTACGCCGCTGCGGACCGCCGCCGCCATCACGGTGTCGCCGGCCGCGGCCTCCACGGCGTACTCGTCGCCGCTGCTGGCGATGTAGATCACTTTGGCCAAGGCCCCTCAGCCCTCTCCCGGTTGGTCGTCCCCGAGCGGTGTGTGCACGCTCCCGGGACCGACGTCCGTTGGTATGTCCATTAGACCAGAGTCCGCGGCGGCGGCACAAGCATCCGAGGTGCCGGCATCGCCCGCCGCGACCCCGCGGACGCGGTCGGCGGCAGCCGTCAACGGCCGTCAGCGGCCCTCGGAAGCCGTTGACAGGCCGAAATATTTGGCCTTAGGGTCCTACCAATAGTGCTGCGAGGAAGGGCTCCGCCATGTCCGATGACGCGATCGTCAATGACACCTTCGCGGCGAAGTTCGCCACCGAGAAGGACTCCCCCTACACCAGGTGGGTCGCCGACGAGGGGCTGGACATCATCGCCGCGCACTACGTGCCGGACCTGCGCACCGTGGAGCTGAAGCCGTGGGAGCGGCGCGGCGGCCGGGGCGTGTTCATCAACCACGAGGCCAGCCGGGTCTCCAACGACTGCTACGTCTGCGAGATCCCGGCCGGCGGCGCGCTGGCGCCGCAGCGGCAGCTGTTCGAGGAGATGATCCTGGTCCTGGACGGCCACGGCTCCACCCGGGTGTGGAACGACGCGGGCGGCGAGGTCACCTTCGAGTGGGGCCCCGGCGCGCTCTTCGCCATCCCGCTCAACGCCAACCACCAGCACTTCAACGGCTCCGGCCGCACGACGGCCCGCTTCGTGGCGTCCACCAACATGCCGCCGGTGATCAATCTCTACGACGACGTGGACTTCGTCTTCGGCACGTCGAAGGACTTCCCCGGCCGCTTCAACGGCGAGCCGGACTACTTCGCGCCGAGCGGCGAGCAGAAGGGCCTGCTGCTCGACACGAACTTCGTCGCCGACGCGGTCAACCTGCCGCTGATCGAGGCGAAGGAGCGCGGCGCCGGCGGCGGGCACATCCGCTTCGCGATGGCCAAGGGCTCGATGAACAGCCACATCTCGCAGTTCCCGACCCGCACCTACAAGAAGGGCCACCGGCACGGGCCCGGCGCCCACGTCATCATCCTTTCCGGCACCGGATACAGCCTGATGTGGCCCGAGGGCGAGGAGCCCAAGCGCTACGACTGGGGGCCCGGCACCCTGATCGTGCCGCCGAACCTGTGGTTCCACCAGCACTTCAACACCGGTACCGAGCCGGGCCGTTACCTTGCCTTCAAGCACGAGGCGGTCTCCCTGCGCAACGCCCAGGGCGTGCCGAAGGCGTGGATCAGCCGGCGGATCGGCGGCGACCAGATCGACTACGCCGACGAGGCGCCCCTCGTGCGCGAGACCTTCCGCAAGGCACTCGCCGAGCACGGCGAGGAGCCCCAGATGGACGCGGCGTACGAGGCCGAGCTGGCGACCCTGCCGCCCCGGCCGTAGCCCGTGCACGCGCACAGCGGCGACGGCGCGACCGGCCAGGCGCACCCGCACCGCCACCATCACCATCACCACGGGGAGGGTGGCGCCGGCGACGGAGCCACCGACCGGCCCGGCACGGTCCACTCCGGGTACGTCCCGGACCACGACCACGAGCACGACGACGAGCCGATCGGCCCGATCGAGGACAACCCGATCTGGCAGCAGGACAACGTGGTGCTGCACAGCGTCGGCATGGACATCGGCTCCTCTGGCACCCAAGTGGTCTTCTCCCGCCTGCACATGAGGCGGGTCGGCGAGGAACTGACCAGCCGCTACGTGGTGGTGCGCCGGGAGACGGTGTACCGCTCACCGGTGGCGCTGACGCCCTACGCCGGCGCCGAGCGGATCGACGCCGGCGCGCTCGGCACGCTCGTGGACCGGGCCTACGCCGCGGCCGGGGTGGACCCCGACGACGTGGACACCGGGGTGGTCATCCTGACGGGGGAGGCGCTGCGCCGCCGCAACGCCGAGGCCATCGCCCGCGTACTGGCCGAGCGGGGCGGCGAGTTCGTCACCGCCACCGCCGGCCACCACATGGAGGCGATGCTGGCCGCCTACGGATCCGGCGCGGTCCGGACCTCATACGAGGCCGGCTCGCGCATCCTGACGGTCGACATCGGCGGCGGCACCACGAAGCTCGCGCTGCTGGAGCGGGGCAGGATCGTCCGCACCGCCGCCCTGCACGTCGGCGGGCGGCTGCTGGCCCACGACGCGCACCGGCGACTGGTCCGGCTCGAACCGGCCGGCTCCAGGCATGCCGACGCCGCGGGGGTGGAGCTCGCGCACGATGGCATGCTGACGCGCCGTCAGGCCGCGCTGGTCGCCGAGGCCATGGCCGATGCCCTGTTCGGGGCCCTGGTCCCGGCCGGGGGTCCCGGCGAGGACGCGGAGCGGTCCGGGGCCGGGTGGGTGTGGCTGACCGAGCCGCTGGGAGACCTCGGGCCGCTGGACGGGGTGGTGTTCTCCGGCGGCGTGGGGGAGTACGTCTACGACCGCGAGCCACGGGACTTCGGCGACCTCGGGCGGCTGCTCGGCCGCGCCGTGCGCCGCCGGGTGGACGCGGGCGCCCTGCCCGCGGCGCTGCTGCCGGCCGGCGAGTGCATCCGGGCCACCGCGCTCGGCGCCTCCGAGTACAGCGTCCAGTTGAGCGGCAACACCGGATGCGTCACCGCGCCCGACCGGCTGCTTCCGCGGCGCAACCTCCAGGTGGTCCGGCCGCGGATCGAGGTCGGTGAGCGGATCGACCCGGACGAGGTGGCGGCCGCGATCCGGCGGCACCTCTCCGATCTGACCCCTGCTGGAACGGGCGCCCCGGACGACACGGGCACATCGGACGGTGCGCGCGCCCCGGGCGCCGCGGACGCCGACGTCGTGCTCGCGCTGCGGTGGCGCGGGCAGCCGCGCTACGACCGGCTGATCGCGTTCGCCCGCGGCGTGCGCGACGGCCTCGCCGCCCGCACCGCCCGGGGCCGCCCGGTCTACGTGGTCCTCGACGGGGACGTGGCGATGACGCTCGGACGGCTGCTGCGGGACGAACTCGGCGTCACCGCCGACCTGCTGGTGATCGACGGGCTGACCCTGCGGGACTTCGACTACGTCGATCTCGGACGGCTGCGCCACCCCTCGAACACCGTGCCGGTCACCATCAAGTCCCTGGTGTTCACCACCGATCCGGTCCCCGCCGAACCCGGCGCCGGCATCGGACCCGGGCCCGCACCGCACGCCGCACCCGCCTGACCCGCGGCGCGTCCGGCGACCGGCCGCGACGAACGACGCGACGAACGAAGCGACGACCCCGCCTCCGCAGGCGGGGTCGTCGCTTCGTTCGTCGCGGCCGGGGACGCGGGGTCGGCGTCAGCGCGGGCGGGACGTCACAGCGCCGCCGGCGCGGAAGCGGCCGGGACGTCCGCGGAGATCAGGCTCTTCAGGGGGATCGCGGGGTCGCGGGCCAGCGCCGGATCCATGGTCGCGCCATTGGTGAGGGCCTTGCGCACCGCCATGTAGTCGGCGGGCCGGTTCACCGCGTCGGCGGCGAGCAGCCGGCCGCCCCGGTAGTAGAGCACGCAGAACCGCTCATCGGCGGGCTCACCCCGGACCACGTAGCCGTCGTGACCGCCGGACAGCCCGGCGGTCTGGAGCTTGAGATCCCCCTGGAAGGACCAGAACCAGGGCACCTGCGGGCGGGGCCGTTCCCGGCCGAGCAGGGTGGCCGCGGCGGCCTGCGCCTGGGCGACGGCGTTCTGCACCGACTCCAGGCGGACCCGGCCGCGCCCGGTCATCGGGTCGGGCTGCACCGTGCAGTCGCCGGCCGCGACCACGCCTGGCCGGCTGGTCCGGGCCCGCTCGTCGACCAGCACGCCGCCGTCGCACGCCAGCCCCAGCTGCTCGGCCAGTTCGGTGCGCGGCTGCACGCCCGCGCCGACCAGCACCAGGTCGGCCGGCAGCAGGGTGCCGTCCGCCAGCCGTACTCCGGTGACGCGGCCGGCCCGGTCGCCCTCGAACGCGGCCACCGCCGCGCCGAGCCGGACGGTGGCGCCGCGGCGTTCGTGCGCGCGGCGGTAGAAGTCGGAGACGACCGGCGCCACCGCGCGGGCCATCAGCCGGTCGGCGGCCTCCACCACCGTCACCGACGCCAGGCCCAGCGCGCGGGCCGCCGCCGCGGCCTCCAGGCCGATGAACCCGCCGCCGACCACCACCACGTGCGCCGCCGTCTCCAGCCTGCGGCGCAGGTCGGCGGCGTCGGCGTGGTCGCGCAGCGTGCAGACGCCGTCCAGCGCGGAACCGGGCAGCCGCAGCCGCCGCGGGCGCGCACCGACCGTCAACGCCAGCCGGTCGAACGCCAGATGCCGGCCGCGTGCGGTGACGGCGCAGCCCTGCCCGGGAGGACCCTCGTCCGCCAGCCGCACCGACGTGATCCGCTCGCCGCACACCAGGTCGATGCCCGAGTCACGGTAGAAGGCGGCGTTGCGCAGGGCGAGCGTGCCGAGGTCCGCGGATCCGGTCAGGAACTCCTTGGACAGCGGCGGCCGCTGGTAGGGCGGCTGCGGTTCGGCGCCGACCAGGGTGATGGGCGCGGTGTCTCCGAACTGTCTCAGTGAGACTGCCAGTTGGAGGCCGGCCTGGCTGGCGCCGACGATCAGTGTCCCGTTGCTGCCCACCGCACATCCTCTCCGTCGCGAGCTTAACGTCATACCATTATGCCATAGCCGCCGGATCGTTGACGGGCCGAGAGGTCCGTTGATATAACGGTTAGGCCATTCAGGATCAGGCCATTCACCGACGCCGACGTCGACAGTCGGCAGCACGAGGAGAGCCGCATGAGCGAGAAGAAGGGCCGGGTCTTTCTCCGGGGCATCACATCGGAGACGTACGGGCTCAAGGAGTTCCGCCGCAACCAGCTCGCGGCGCCCCGCGTGCGGGACGACTCGGTCGTGGTGGACGACGCGAAGGTCGGCCACTCCGGCGACTCCGCGGAGTCGCGCACCTGGTGGCGGATCGGCCCCGGCGACGACCCCTTCCTCACCCAGAGCCTGCAGATCCACTTCGTCGAACTGCCCCCGCACTCCTCCAACCACGGCCACGGCCACCAGAACGAGGCGGCCTTCTACATCCTCGAGGGCGCCGGCTACGAGATCCACGACGACCAGCGCTACGACTGGGCCAAGGACGACATGGTCATCGTCCACACCGACTCGGTGCACCGGCACTTCAACCCGTACGACGAGACCGCCAAGTGCCTGATCTTCAAGGCCAAGTCGATGTGGATGTACCTCGGGCTGATCCAGCAGGGCCGCAGCGCCCCGGTGGAGGACGAGGACCGCTTCGGGCCGCGCGAGGACTGGTCGCAGGTCTGGACCCCCGGCGTGGACAAGCTGCGCAAGGTCGTCAAGGTCGCCGACACCAAGTGGGAGGTCACCCCGCTGGGCCGGGTACGCACCCTGTCCGCGCCGGGCGACGACGTACGCACCTTCAGCGTCGACGCGTTCGAGCTGGCCATCCCGGCCGGCGGCCGCTCCGGCCGGCGCTGGCACATGGCGGACGAGGTGCTCTACGTCCGCTCCGGGTCCGGCTACAGCCTGCACTGGGAGGTGGAGGCGGAGATCGCCGAGAAGTACTACGCGCGGATCGCCAAGGAGCCGACCCGGCACGAGATCAAGCCCGGCGACACCCTCTACGTGCCGCACAACACGGTGGCGCAGCACTTCTCCGCCGACGGCGAGCCGCTGGTGCTGATCTCGGCGCAGAACCGCCTGTTCAAGCAGCTCGGTTACGACCAGGTCGCCTACCTGGAGAACGCGCCGGAATACGACGAGGCCGACTGACCGGCGCCGGTCCGAGCGAGGAGCGCACAGATGGCGGAGCGCAGCCGCGCGGCGGCGCAGGTGTGGAGCGACCCGCGGTTCGCGGCGGCCTGGCTGGCCGCGGACCCGGAGGGCGGGCAGGACCTGCTGGTGCTGCCGCGCCTGATCGCGGCCGAACTCGTCGCGGAGGAAGGCCCGCAGCCGCGGCTGATCGTCGATGTGGCGGGCGGCGCGGGGAAGTTCCTGGCGGTCCTGCTGGACCGCTTCCCGGAGGCGGCCGGGGTGTGGCTGGACGCCTCGCCGACCATGCTGGACCAGGCCAGGACCGAACTGGCCCGGTTCGGCGGGCGGGTGGAGTTCCGGCCGGGCGACATGACCGCACTGCGGGCGGCGGGCGTGCCCGGCGGGGCCGACGTGATCGCCACCTCGCGGGCCAGCCACCACCTCGACCGCGCCGAACTGCACGGCTTCTACCGGGAGGCCGCGGGGCTGCTGGCCCCCGGAGGATGGCTGGTCAACCTGGACCACATCGCGTCCGAACCGGCCTGGGACCGGCGGCTGCGTTCGGTGCGGCGGGCGTTCGTGCCGCCGCGGCCGGCGGCCACCGCCCACCACCACGACCGGCCGCTGCCCGGCATCGAGGACCACCTCGACGGCTACCGGGCCGCGGGCGTGGACGACGTGGACATCGCCTGGAAGGCCTTCCACACCTGCCTGTTCGCCGGCCGGACCGACCCGGCCGCGCCGGCCGGCGGCTGACCCGAACCGATCAGCGCCACCGCCCGCCCGCGGCACCCGCGGGCGGGCTCAACTCGTGGCGGGCGCGCTCTTCCGCCGGCGCGCGGGCGTCGCCGGCTCCTCCAGGCACAGCCGCGCGGCGGTACGGCTCAGGTGCTCGCGCATGATCCGCTCGCCCGTCTCGGCGTCCTGGGTGCGCACCGCCTCGATGAGCGCGCGGTGCTCCTCGACGCCGCGCCGCCCCATCTCCGGCGCGGTCTTCTGCGCTTTGGTCAGCGACATCAGCAGCGGGCCGTGGAAGGAGTGCACCAGCATCTCGAACGCGGTGTTGTGGGTGGCGGCCGCGAGCCGGGTGTGGAACTCCGCGGACAGCGCGACGTCGTACTGCCCGGTGGACAGGGCCGCCTCCTGCCGGTCGCAGATGTCGCCCAGCGCCGTGAGGTCGTCCTCGTCGGCGCTGGCGCACACCAGCGGGATGATGCCCACCTCCAGCACCAGCCGGACCTCGGTGACGTCCTGCGCGGTGACCTGCGACAGGGTGAGCAGGTCGGTGATGCCGGCGCCGACCCGGTCGCTGGTGGGCTGCGTGACGAAGGCGCCGCCGTGCGCGCCGACCCGGATCTCGACCAGGCCGCCGGCCTCCAGCACGCGCAGCGCCTCGCGCACGGTCACCCGGCTCACCCCGAAGCGCTCGCACATCTCCCGCTCGGGCGGCAGCCGGTCGCCGGGCGTCAGCTTGCCGTCGTGGATGAGCGAGCGCACCTGGTCCACGATGAGGGCCGAAATGCGGCGGTCGGTCACCGGGCTCAGCAGCCGTCCGGACCGACCGTCCTCGACCTTGGCTTCCGGGCGGCGAGGCGGCATGGGATTCCCTCCGTAGTCGTTGAGCCTCCCAGTGTACCGCCTTAGGGTATGACCAATAGGCCCGACGAGCTCGTGGCGCCCCGTCCGTCGAGCCGGCCCTCCGGCCCCGGATCGCGCCCGTGCCCGGCGCCCCTCACATCCCGTAAGCGCGCACCGTGCCCGCACCGTATCGCGCGCGGGCGGCATCGCTCCCGGCTACGCGAGTACGCCAATTATGTTCTATCTATTGCAATGGTCATACCGACAGCCCACAATGTCTCTGTTTCCGAGGGGCCTCCCGCGAAAAGTAGCTCGCTGGCCAGCGCTTTTCCGTGCCCTCCTATGGAGGATGACCACATGCAGGAAGACAGACAACGTCGTACGTGCAGGACGGCGTCGCGCCCGGCTCTGATCGCGGCGGCGGCGCTGGTGCTCTCCGCCGCGCTCACCGGCTGCGGCAGCGCGGCGATCGGCGCCACCACCAAGGTCGAACCCTCGCGCCAGCCCCAGCAGTTGCTGCCGCAGGCACTGAAGGAGGGCAAGGTGGTGTGGTACACGACCTTCGCCGACTCGGACGTGGACGACATGATCTCGGCGTTCCAGAAGGCCTATCCGGGGATCAAGGTCGAGGCGCTGCGGCTGAGCGCCGACAAGCTGCCCTCCCGGCTGGTCACCGAGCAGCGCGGCCGGAAGTTCAACGCCGACGTCATCTCGGCGGACAGCGAGCCGGTCTACCAGCTCATCAAGGTCGGCACCCTGACCCCCTACCAGGTCCCGCAGAGGCCGCCGCTCCCCGCCCAGCTGCGCGACCTCCCGGCCGGATACGGCAACGCCGTCTACATCCTGACCAGCGCCATCGCCTACAACCCCGACGGCGTCAAGGCGCAGCACCTCCAGCCGCCCACCAGTATCGAGGACCTGACCAAGCCGGCCTGGAAGGGCCGCTTCTCCATCGACCCGTCCGCGATCAACTGGTACGAGAGCCTGATCGCGTCCATGGGGCACGCCAAGGCTCTGGACCTGGTCAAGAAGCTCGGCGACAACTCGCCGCGGCTGGTGGAGAGCCACACCCAGTCGCTCACCGAGGTGCAGGCCGGCGAACCGCTCGCGTCGGTGAACGCGTACGCCTACAAGGCCGCGTCGCTGGCGAAGAAGACCCCCGGCCGGATGGCGTTCGCCAACACCGATCCCCAGCCCACGGCCGCCGCCCTCGCGGAGATCGCCCGGAACGCCCCGCACCCGTCCGCGGCCAAGCTGTTCATGGACTGGATCATGTCGGCGTCGGGCCAGGACAGCGTCGTCTCCATCACCAACCACACGTCGCTCAGCCCGAGCGCGGCCAACGACGCCAGCGTGTGGGACCCGGCGAAGTGGAAGCCCGCGTGGTCGATGCCGGTGATCACCGCGGACGCGTACGACCGCTACCTGGAGGAGTACCAGAAGGCCCTGCACGCCGTCTGAGCCCGCGCCGGCGCCCCGCTCCCTCCCCGTTCACCCATCCGACCCGAGAACGGCCACATCCATGAGCCTGATCAGCCGGTCCCGCCCAGCGCCACCTCCCACCCTGACCACGCCGCCCGCCCGCTCGACGACGAAGGGCCTGCTGAGGTGGTTCCGCGATCCGCGCAACCTGCTGCTCGCGCTGGTCGCCCTGGTCGTCGCCTACCTCGCGATCGTGCCCGCCGCCACCATGGCGGTGGCCAGTCTCCAGTCGCAGTTCCTCAGTACGGGCCCGGTGGACTGGACGTTCCGCCACTACACCGAGACGCTGGGCACCTCGGACTTCTGGACGCTGGTCGGCAACTCCTTCGCCTACGCCGGAGCCACCGCGGCGATCAGCACGGTGGTCGGTTTCGGGCTGGCCTACCTGGTCTCCCGCACCGACACCCCGGCCAAGTTCTTCGCGCAGGTCGCCGCCCTGGTGCCGCTGATCATCCCCGGCATCCTCAACACCGTCGCCTGGGCGCTGCTGTTCGCCCCGCACACCGGTGCGCTCAACGTGCTGCTGCGGGACGTCCACCTGCCGGCGTTCGACATCTACTCGCTGGCCGGCATGGTCCTGGTGCAGTCCATGCACGTCACGCCGGTCGCCTTCCTGATGGGCACCGCCGCCTTCAGCCAGATGGACTCCTCGCTGGAGGAGGCGGCGCTCGCCTCGGGCGCACCGCCCCGGCGGGTGTTCCGCACCATCACCGTCCGGCTGATCCGCCCGGCGATCATGTCCGCGGTGCTGCTGATGTTCGTGCAGACCATCTCCACCTTCGAGGTGCCGCAGCTGATCGGCGTGCCCGGGCGGAAGTTCGTCTTCGTCAGCAAGATCTACAACGCGTTGCAGGCGTTCCCCACCGACTACGGCACGGTCGGGGTGATCGGTGTGTTCATTCTCGTGGTCGCCGCGCTCGGACTGTGGCTCTCCCGCCGGCTCGGCGGCGCGGGGGCCGGCGCCCAGACCATCTCCGGCAAGGGGTTCCGGCCCACGGTCACCGAACTCGGCCGCTGGCGCTGGCTGGGCCTGGCGCTCTTCGTGCTGTTCTTCCTGGTGGCGGTCGCCCTGCCGCTGCTGATGCTGGTCTGGTCCTCGCTGCTGCCCGGTTACGAGCCGCCGTCCGTCTCCGCGCTGCACCACCTGACGCTCTCCAACTACCGGGAGATCTGGCACACCCCCGGCCTGGTGGACTCGGTACGCAACAGCCTGATCACCGCGGTCCTCGCCGGCGCGGTGGTCACCGTGATCAGCGCCCTGGTCGCCTACATCACCGTCAAGACCAAGGCCCGCGGCCGCGGACTGCTGGACGGCCTGGCCACGATCCCGCTGGCCGTGCCCAGCGTCGTCATGGGCGTCGGCATCCTGTACTGGTACCTGACCCTTCCGCTGCCGATCCACCTCTACGGCACCCTGACCATCCTGGTCATCGCCTTCGTGACCATCGGCCTGCCCTACGGGCTGCGCTACATCGTGCCCGGCATGTCGCAGATCAAGGACGAGCTGGAGGAGGCCGCCGCGGCCAGCGGGGCGAACTGGCCGCGGACCTTCTGGCGGATCTACGTGCCGCTGCTGGTGCCGTCGCTGGCCGCGGCCTTCCTCTACACCGTCATCGTCGCGTTCCGGGAGATCTCCGCGGCGATCTTCCTCTACACCCAGGGCACCCAAGTGGTGTCGGTGACGATCTACCAGCAGTGGTCCAACGGCAGCTATCCGATCGTGGCCGCGCTCGGCGTGGTCATCGTCGTCTTCCTCGCCGTGATCGTCGCCATCGTCCGCCTCCTCACCAGGAGATTCGGGCTGAACCGCCAGTGAGCACTCGAAGGAGAGTCTCGTGATCGAGGTACGCGGACTGACCAAGCGCTACCCGGGAAGGACCGTGTCGCGCAACGCCGTCGACGGTATCGACCTGGACATACCGGAAGGGAAACTGGTCACCCTGCTCGGCCCGAGCGGCTGCGGCAAGACCACCACGCTACGGCTGATCGCGGGTCTGGAACGGCCGGACGCCGGCCGGATACGGATCGGCGACCGGCTGATGTGCGCCCCCGCGGAGGGCGTCTTCGTCGGGGTGCACCAGCGGCCGATCGGCGTGGTCTTCCAGTCCTACGCGGTGTGGCCGCACATGACGGCCGTGCAGAACGTGATGTTCCCGCTGCAGTCCGGGCAGAAGCGGCTGCCGAAGGCGCAGGCCCGCAAGCGCGCCATGGAGGCACTGGACCTGGTGGGCCTGGCCGAGTTCGCCGACCGGCCCGCGCCCGCGCTGTCCGGCGGGCAACAGCAGCGGGTCTCGCTGGCCCGCGCGCTCACCCGGGAGCCGGAGGTGCTGCTGCTCGACGAACCGCTGAGCAACCTGGACGCCGGGCTGCGCGACCGGGTGCGCGACGAGATCCGGGCGGTGCAACTGAGGCTCGGCATCACCACCGTGTTCGTCACGCACGACCAGGACGAGGCGCTCGCGGTCTCCGACGAGGTGATCGTCATGGACAGCGGCCGGATCGTGGAGCGCGGGCAGGCGCAGGACATCTACCGGTGCCCGAAAGAGGAGTTCACCGCCCGGTTCATGGGTATTTCCAACAGCCTGCCCGGTACGGTACGCACCGGTGCGGGAGAGGTCGCCCCCGCGGACCCCGCCGACCCCGGGAGCCCCGCCGACCCTGCCGCCACCACGGACATCGCCGACATCGACCTCGCCCACGGCACGCTGCGCTGCGTGACCACCGGGCCGACCGCCGCCGGGGACCGGGTGAACGTCTTCATCCGGCCGGAGAGCCTGCTGCTGTCCCGCAAGGACCCCTCGGGCCGCGGCTGGAAGGGCACGGTGGAGTTCAGCATCTACCACGGCGACTGCTGGGACTACCACGTCCGGGTCGGCGACACATTGCTGCGCTCGCGGATGTACCGGGAGAAGGTCGGACTCACGCACGGCGACCCGGTGTTCGTCGTGCCCGAGCAGGACACCGCCATCGCCATTCCGGCGGCCGCATCCGAGGACGCGGCGCGGGAGAGGAGCGCGTTGGCCGCGAGGTGAGCCGGGAACTGACCTGAACCGACGGCGAGTCGGCCCGAGTCGGGCCACGGCGGGGTGGGGTGGCGGGACGCGCGAAGGGCGCTCCCGCACCCCGCCCCGCCGTCGCGCGTTCGGGACGCCCGGGGTGTGCGAGTGGTGTGACGGATGTGACCAATGTGTGCGGGCCCGGCGCCAACTCCTTGACGCTGGGGCGGGGTCGGCTGAGACTGCCTATCGGGCCGAGAGGCCCACGATCCACAGAGTGAGAGCGTTCTCTGCAACATAAATCCAAGGTCTATTCGGCAGTTGACGCCGCAAAACAGAGAGTTCACGCGCGAACGACCCCCCACAATCCGCGCAGACCCGAGCGTTCACTTCGTGAACCCGGGCGAAAGGACCCCCCATGCCCAGACCATTCCTCCCGGTCCGCACCGCGGACCACCGGCGACACGGGCCCACCCGCCGGCGCGGCTACGCCCTGCTCGGCGCCGCCACGCTGCTGATCGCCGGGTTGACCAGCCTGACCGGCGCGGCGGGCGCCGCCTCGGCGCAGCCGGCCGTCCATGGCAGCACGGCCGTCCGGCCCGCCGCCGACGCGGCGGACTGCCCGGCGCAGTCGGACACCCCCGACTTCGGGTCGAACGTCCATGTCTTCGATCCGTCGATGGGGGACACCGCGATCCAGTCCCAGCTGGACACGCAGTTCAACCAGATGAAGGACACCAACTCCGCCCAGTTCAGCGAGAACCGGGTGGCCGACCTGTTCAAGCCCGGAACGTACGGGGTGGAGGACAACGTCGGCTTCTACACCTCGGTGGCGGGGCTGGGGCAGAACCCGGACGACGTGACCATCAACGGTGACGTCACGGTGGACGCCTTCAACGCCTCCGACGCGGGCAACGCCACGCAGAACTTCTGGCGCAGCGCGGAGAACCTGGCGATCAATCCCTCCAGCGGGACGGATCGTTGGGCGGTGGCGCAGGCGGCGCCGTTCCGGCGGATCGACGTGCACGGCAACCTGGCGCTGTACCCGGCCAGTTACGGCTACGCCAGTGGCGGCTTCATCGCCGACAGCAAGGTGAGCGGTGAAGCCTCGTCGGTCTCGCAGCAGCAGTGGTACACCCGCAACAGCAATCTGGGCAGCTGGGCGGGCGGGGTGTGGAACATGGTCTTCTCCGGGGTGACGGGAGCTCCGGGCAACACCTTCCCCAACCCGCCGGAGACGACGCTGGCCACCACGCCGGTCTCCCGGGACGTGCCGTACCTGTACATCGACAGCGCCGGCAAGTACCACGTGTTCGAGCCGAGCCTGCAGACCAACTCCTCCGGTCCGAGCTGGGCCGGCGGCAGCACCGCCGGGACGTCGCTGCCGATGAGCCAGTTCTACGTGGTCAAGGCGGGTGACACCGCGGAGACGATCAACAACGCGCTGGCGGAGGGCTGCAACCTGTTCGTCACGCCGGGCGTGTACCACCTCAGCGAGACGCTGAACGTGACGCGGCCGGACACGACGATTCTGGGGATCGGCTACCCGACGTTCGTCCCGGACAACGGGGTGAACGCGATGCAGGTCGCCGACGTGGACGGCGTGCGGCTCAAGGGTCTGCTGTTCGACGCGGGAACGACCAACTCGCAGGCGCTGCTGACGGTGGGACCGTCCGGGTCCTCCGCGGACCACGCCTCGGATCCCACCACGATCCAGGACGTGTTCTTCCGGATCGGCGGTGAGAAGGCGGGCAAGGCGACGGACAGCCTGGTGGTCAACAGCAACAACACGATCATCGACCACATCTGGGCCTGGCGCGCCGACCACGGCAACTCCGGCACGGTCGGCTGGACGACCAACACCGCCGACAACGGGTTGACGGTCAACGGCAACGACGTGCTGGCCGACGGCCTGTTCGTCGAGCACTACCAGAAGTACGAGGTGGTGTGGAACGGACAGGGCGGGAAGACGATCTTCTTCCAGAACGAGAACCCGTACGACCCGCCGGACCAGGCGTCGTGGATGAGCGCGTCGGGGGTGAACGGCTACGCCGCCTACAAGGTGGGCGCGAACGTCACCTCGCACGAGGCGTGGGGACTCGGGAGTTACTGCTACTTCAACGTCAATCCCGCGGTGAACAACTACCACGCCTTCGAGGTGCCGGACACGCCCGGCGTGAAGGTCCATGACGCGCTGACCGTCTCGCTCGGTGGGGTGGGCACCATCAGCCACGTCATCAACGACACCGGAGCGGTCACCGCGTCCAACACCACACCCACCAACGTCGTCGACTACCCGTAGCCCCGAGGGCCCCCGCGGCCCGAAGAGGTGACGTCGACGGCCCGATCGCGGCCCCGGACGCCCCGCCCCCAGCGGCGGTCGCCCCGGGGCCGCACCCTTCGGTCGGCCGGCGGGCCGCGCCCGTGCTGCCGGCCCCGCGCGGGTCAACAGCCGCCCGTGCGGCGGTAGATCCGCGCACTGTCGACGACGGCGACCGGCAGGTAGGAGCGGGCCAGCAGGCGCGCCAGCGGCGGGTAGCCGGCCACCCGATACGGGGTGCCCGCGGACTCGTCGACGACCAGGCACGGGGGAGCGGCGGCGAGTTCGCGCCGGAACGCGGTCCAGGCACCCGGCACGGCGTAGCGGGCGCCCACCCGGTGCACGTCCGCCCCGCCGCTGAAGTTCGTGAGCAGCCCGGCGGTGAGGTAGCGGCTGCTCGCGGGGCGGCCGGCGAGCCAGTACTCCTCCGGATGCATGCCCCACAGGAGGACCCGCTGCCCGGGCGTGCTGTGCGCGTCCACCGCCGCCGCGACCGCGAGCGACCTCCCCATCTGCGGCGGGCTCGCCCGCCAAGCGCCCGCGGTGAACACCCCGCACACCGCCAGGGCGGCAGCCACCGCGACCGCGACGCCCCGGCTCCCGGACAGCGCGGTCGTACGGAACCGCGTCGCCGTCCCCGGCCGCGAAGCCGTGCCCGGCTCCACCTCCGGCGGCGACCCCGACCCCAACTCCGGGCGGAAACGGTTCGCACGCACCGCGCGCAGCGCCAACAGCACGAGCGGTGGCACCAGTTGCAGGAAGTAGTGGCCGTAGAAGTGGAACCCCGCGGTGACGCCCGCCGCCGAGGCGAGCAGCCACAGCCACAGGACGCGGTCGAAGCCGCTGAAGGGGCGGCGCGCGAGGAAGCGGGGCAGGAAGGGGACGAACGCGCCGAACAGGACGGCGAGCCGCAGCAGGTTGCCCGCGACGTGGCCGCACATCGCGCCGAGCGCGGCCGGCGAGTCGGCGTAGGACCCGGAGGAGAGGAACACCCAGAAGACGAAGGGACGTGTCCCGAGCAGGAGTGCGCAACCGGTCACCGGCACCAGCAGGCCCGCCGCCAAGGCCGCGCCGGACCGCAGCCGGCGCCGCCGGGGGGAGGTGAGGACCTGGACGGCCAGCGGCAGCAGCGGGGCGAGCCCCACCTGCTTGGTCAGGGTGGCGACGGCGAGGACGGCCCCGGCGGCGAGGAAGCGGCGCCGCGACCCGTAGTACATCGCCGCCGCCGTCGCCGGGAGCATGAAGATCTCGAAGGTCGCCGCCATCGCGTCGGGTGCGGGCAGCGCCGTCGACGCGGCGACCGTCAGCACCCCCGCGGGCCACGCCGCCCACGCGCCGCACTCCGCTGCCGCCAGTCGGGCGACGAACAGCGCGGTGACCGCGAGCGCCACCACCGCGCAGGCCCGCACCAGCCAGAGCGAGCCGGGTCCGGACACGGCGAAGCAGGCTTCGTACAGCCAGGGCACCAGGGGCGGTTTGCGGTCCACCACGTCGGCGTACATCCGCCCGCCGTGCCGCAGCGCGACCGCTTCGGTCGCGAGGTACCCCTCGTCGGGGCTCCAGAACGGGCGGCGGAAGGACGGGGCGCGCACGGCGAGCGCGAGCACGAGGAGGACCGCGAACCGGGCAGCCGGGCGGTGCGTCCAGCGCTGGGGCCAGCGCGTCGAACGGCGCACCCGCGCCTGCCGGTTCGGCCGCCCGGTACCCGTCTCCGCCTCCGCACCCACGCCGGTTCCGGCCGGTCGCGGGACCGGTCGTGCGGTCGGCCTCGCGGGCGGCGCAAGGGTCGTGGGCGGTGGGGAGACGGCCGGATCGGCCACGTCAACAGGCAAGGTCGGCACCGCGGTTGCTCCTGTCCGGACGGGGGCGGGCCGTACGCCGTCGAGGTGCGGCCCGCCTCTCGGATGTGTTCGGATCGGCTCGGTCCACTAGTTAACTAGTGGACCGAGTGTTGGACGGAACCGACCGCGCTGTCAACCGGCGGCGCGTCACCGGGCCCGCCAACCCGCGGTCCTTCGGCGGAGGAGGGGGCGGCCCGGCGGAATGCCCCCCGGTCCACTACTCACCTAGGGGTATGATGCGCTCGTGGTGACGTACCGGATCGAGCGGCGCAGTGGCGTGGCCGCCTACCAGCAGATCGTCCGGCAGACCAAACAGGCTCTGCGGCTGGGCCAGTTGGCCCCCGGCGACAAGCTGCCGTCAGCCGCGGAGGTGGTGGCCGCGACCGCGATCAACCCCAACACCGTGCTCAAGGCGTACCGGGAGTTGGAGAGCGAGGGGCTGGTGGAGGCCCGCCAGGGGGTCGGCACCTTCGTCCGCAGGTCGCTCGCCCAGCCCGGCGCCGCCGCCGACTCGCCGCTGCGCGACGGCCTGCGCGCCTGGATGGCCGCCGCCCGCGCCGCGGACCTCGGCCGGGAGGACGTCGCGGCCCTGCTGACCGCTGCCCTCGACGAGTCCTTCCCGCGCGCCGCCGACGCCCGGCTGCCCGGCGCCGGGACGCACCGCACCCATGAGCACGACTAGTGGCGCGGCCGGGGCGCCCCCGGCCGGCTCCGACCCGCCCGCGCTGGAAGCGCGGGGTCTGGGCATACGCAACCGCGACGGGTGGGCGCTGCGCAGCTGCGACTTCCGGGTCCCGCGTGGCGCGGTCGCCGGACTGGTCGGCCCGAACGGCGACGGCAAGAGCTCCCTGCTCGCGGTCGCCGCCGGGCTGCGCGCGCCCACCGAAGGCACGTTGCGGGTCCTCGGCCACCGGCCCGGGACGTCCCCGGTCCTGCCCCGCGTCGCCCTGCTCCTGCAGGACCGGCCGCTGCACGCGGCGTTCACCGTCGCCGAGACGCTGCGGTACGGCCGCGAGATGAACCCCGCCTGGGACGACGCCACCGCGCGCTCCGTCGTGGCCGGCGCCGACGTGCCGCTGCGGGCCAAGGTCGGCCATCTCTCCGGCGGCCAGCGCACCTGCGTCGCCCTCGCACTCGCCCTCGGCAAGCGCCCCGACGTGCTGCTGCTCGACGAGCCGATGGCCGACCTCGACCCGCTGCGCCGGCACGCCATGATGGCGGCGCTGATGACCGTCAACGCCGAGCACGGCACCACCGTGGTGATGTCCTCGCACATCCTCGCCGAGCTGGACCTCGTCTGCGACTACGTGCTGCTGCTCGCGCACGGGCGGATGCTGGTCGCCGACGACGTGGAGTTCGTCCAGGCGGCACACACCCTGGTCACCCACACCCTCGACGGGCAGGACCCGCCCGGCTCCGGCGCGGCGTACGGGCGGCGGACCGGCGCTGCCGAGGGCGACCCGGGCGGGTCCCTGCCGGACGAGCTGCTCGGCCACACCGTCGTCGAGGCCCGCACCACCGGCCGGCAGCTCACCGCGATGATCCAGCTGCCCACCTCCCTCGACGGCGCCGGCGCGGCCGAGCCGCCGACCCTGGAGGAGATCCTCCTCGCCTACCTGCGCAACCCCGAGGCGCCGCCGCTGCTCGCGCCGGCCGACGAACCGGCCGCGGGCGCCACGGCCCGGCCGCTCCTCCCGCGCGGGCAGGACGCGGAGTCCGACCGGTGAGCGCGCTCGCCCGCTACGTGGCCTGGCCGCCCCGCGAGGAACGCCCCGCCCTGCTGCCCTTCCCCCTGCCCCAGGTGGCCGGCCCGGCCTGGGCGGCCTGGCGGCGGCACCGCGCCGCCTACCGCACGGTCATCGCCCTCGCGCTCGTGTGCGGGCTGTGGGCGCTGTGGGAGCACCACCAACTCCTCGCCGGCGTGCACCACTACGCCGACGCCTGCCGCAAGGTGCGCCAGTCCTGCGACCCGAGCGGCGACCAGAGCGGCGGCGCCCACCAGCCGGCCCCGCCCCGCGTCCCGGTCGTCGTGCACACGCTGTTCGACATGGCGCCGTCCGTACTGCGCTTCCTTCCCCTCGTCGTCGGCGCGCTGCTCGGCGGACCGCTGTTCGGCCAGGAGCTGGAGGCGGGCACCCACCGGCTGGCCTGGGTCCAGTCCGTGGGCCGCCGCGAATGGGTGGCGGTCAAACTCGCGGTCGCGACCGGTGTCACCGCCTTCGGGGCGGTCGTGCTCACCGCGCCGGTCAGCTGGTGGTGGTACGCCAGCTGGCGCGGCCACGGCCGGCCGGGCCTCGACGGCTACGCCTGGCGCGCGGTGACCTGGTGGAACGACTGGGACTTCTTCGCCTACACCGGCCCCGTGGGCGTCGCCCACCTCCTGCTCGCGCTCATGATCGGCGCCGTCACCGGTCTGCTCGTCCGCCGTACCCTGCCGGCGGTCGCGGTGTCGGCGGGCCTGTGCGAGGCCGTGCTCTTCGGCCTGGGCCGGCTGCGGTCCCACCTGCTGACGCCGTACGTCCTGCGGCACGGGTACGGCCAGTTGGCGCCGAGCCAGCCGCGCGACGCGTGGTACCTCGGCGGCGGCTACGTGCGGGCCGACGGGTCGCTCACCACCAAGGACCCCTGCGCCGGGCCGGGCGTCAAGGACATCATGACGTGCCTGCGGCAGCACCACGTCGTCGGGCAGTACGACAGCGACTTCCGCATGAGCCAGTTCGTCCCGCTCCAGCTGATCGAGACCGCGATCTGCCTCTCCGCGGCCGCCGCGCTGGCCGCCTTCTGCCTCTGGTACGTCCCCCGCGTCACGGCCCGTTGAGCCGCGAACGGTCGCGGGCCGCCGCCCGGGTGCCGAGCGCCGGGCGGGTGTTGGCCGGACGGCGGACCGCGGAGGTAGGTTGACCGCATGTCGACGCCACCGGTGATCCTGCTGCTGTCGGGGAGCCTGCGCAGCGGCTCCAGCAACGAGGCCGTCCTGTCCACCGCGTCCGCGCAGGCGCCGTCCGTGCCGGTCAGCGCCGTGCGGTACGAAGGGCTCGGCGCCCTCCCGCACTTCAATCCGGACGACGACACCGATCCGCTGCCGGAACCGGTGGCGCTGCTGCGGTCCGCCATCGGCACCGCGGACGCCCTCCTCATCTGCACGCCGGAGTACGCGGGCACGCTGCCGGGCTCGTTCAAGAACCTGCTCGACTGGACGGTCGGCGGCACGGAGATCGGCGACAAGCCCGTCGCCTGGGTCAACTCGGCCGCCCCGGGCCGCGGTCAGGGCGCGGAGGCCACGCTGCGGTCCGTCCTGGGCTACACCGGTGCGGCCGTCGTCGACGCGGCCTGCGTGCGCATCCCGGTCGACCGCGGGATGCTCGGCGCCGATGGTCTCATCACCGATCCTGATGTCCGCCGCCAACTCTCCGAGGTGCTGGCCGAGTTGGCGCGAGCCGGAAAGCGGGAGTCCGGAGCGTAGAGGTCCGGGAGGGAGCAGCCCGACAGGGCCTGCCGCGCAGCCGGAATGCGGCGACCCGACCCGACCCGACCTGGCCAGGCCCCGCCCGGCCCGCACGCTCCGTCCGGGCCCGGCGGACGGACGGCTTACGCCCCGCGCAGCGCTCCGCACGGCACCGGCCGCTCGGTGGTGCCGCCCGCGCCGTCCGGCTCCACCCGGTACACGCGTGCGCCCGGGGTCCCGGTGACCGCCTCGGTGAGGCGGCCGTCGGTGAAGAGAGCCGCGGCGCCGTCGTCGACCGCCCACCCCGGGGGGAGGGCGCCGGTCGCGACGGCGGAGCGGTAGGAGTCGCGGCGGCCCGCCTCCGTGTCGTAGTGGGGGCACACGGAACCCGGCAGCAGCCCCAGCCCGTCCGGCAGGAAGGTCAGCGGGCCGAAGGAGTCGGTGTGGGACCCCTGCGCCCAGCAGTTGGCCCCGGCGCTGACCCCGCACATCAGCGTTCCGCGGTCGTACGCCGCCCGCAGCAGCCGGTCCAGGCCGTGCACGCGCCATACGGCGAGCAGGTTCGCGGTGTTGCCGCCGCCGACGTAGACGACGTCCTGGGCCAGCACGAACTCCCGCAGCGCCGCGTCGTCCAACTCCCGCCGGAACAGGGGCAGTACTGCTGCCTCGCAGTCGCGTCGGGCTCCGAACGCGGCCCGGAACCGCTCGACGTAGCCCTCGGCGTCGCCGCTCGCGGTCGGCACGAAGCACACCCGGGGGCGCGGTACCCGGGCCCGGCCGAGCAGCCACCGGTCGAGCGGCCCGTCGTCGCCGGCGGCGAACCCCGCACCGAGCAGGGCGAGGTGGCGCGCCGGGGGAGCGGTGGACACGGGATGCCTCCTCGAACCGAGCGGGCCGACGGTCGGCGGACGTCCGGACGCGCGGCCGGGGGAACTCCCCACCACCCCACCGTACAGAGCAAGTTGTGACGGGGCCGCCCTTGACGGCCGCGTCGCCCGCGCTGTTCACTTCCCGATGCGGGAGAGCGCTCTCCCGTTCTGGGCCGCCTCGAAGTCCCCCACCCCCCACCCAGACCCCACCAACCCCCCACACCGCGAGGGAGATCCATGTCCTCCACCCGTCGGGCAGCGGCGCGCGCCGCTGCCCGAAGAATCCGCTGGGCGTGGCTGGTCGCCGTCACCGTGATGGCCATGACCGCCACCCTGTTCGCCGGGTCCGGACCCGCGCACGCGGCCGGCCCGAGCCTGCTGTCGCAGGGCAAACCGGCCACCGCCTCCTCCACGGAGAACGCCGGCACCCCGGCGTCCGCGGCGGTCGACGGCGACGCGGGCACGCGCTGGTCGAGTGCCGCGGCCGATCCGCAGTGGCTCCAGGTCGACCTCGGCGCGACGGCGAGCATCACCCAGGTCGGGCTGACCTGGGAGACGGCGTACGCGACCGCCTTCCAGATCCAGGTGTCCGACGACGGCTCCACCTGGACGCCGGCCTACTCGACGACGACCGGCACCGGCGGCACTCAGACCATCGCCGTAAACGCTTCCGGACGGTACGTCCGGATGTACGGCACCAAGCGGGCCACCGGATACGGCTACTCGCTCTGGGAGTTCCAGGTCCACGGCACCCTCACCGGGGGGAGCAGCGCCTCCTGCGGCTCGGCGAACTCCGCGCTCGACCAGCCGGCCACCGCCTCCTCGACGGAGAACGGCGGTACCCCGGCGTCCGCGGCGGTCGACGGCGACGCGGGCACGCGCTGGTCGAGTGCCGCGGCCGATCCGCAGTGGCTGCAGGTCGACCTCGGTGCCAGCGTGCCGGTCTGCGAGGTGGTGCTCCAGTGGGAGACGGCGTACGCGACCGCCTTCCAGATCCAGGTCTCGGACAACGGTTCCACCTGGACGCAGGTCTACTCGACCACGACCGGCACCGGGGGCACCCAGACCCTCGACGTGACCGGTACCGGCCGCTACGTGCGGATGTACGGCACCGCCCGCGCCACCGGATACGGCTACTCCCTCTGGGAGTTCCAGGTGCGCACCGGCGGCACCGGCACCGGCGGCGGCACGCCGCCCGGCGGCTGCGGCACCACCAACGCCGCCCTCGGCCACCCGGCCACCGCGTCCTCGGTCCAGGACGACGACCCCGGCTACGCGCCCAACTACGGCGTGGACGGCAGCACCGTGACCCGGTGGGCCGGCGCCTACGCCGATCCGCAGTGGTTCGAGGTCGACCTCGGCGCGAGCCTGCCGATCTGCCAGGTGGTGCTCCAGTGGGAGAACGCCTACGCCACCGGCTTCCAGATCCAGGTGTCGGACAACGGCTCGTCGTGGAGCCCGATCTACTCCACCACCACCGGTACCGGCGGCAAGCAGACCCTCGACGTGACCGGTACCGGCCGCTATGTGCGGATGTACGGCACCACGCGCGCCACCGGATACGGCTACGCGCTGTGGGAGTTCCAGGTCCGCACCGTCGGCGACGTCACCGGCACCGTGCCGCCGCCACCGACCCAGCCCGCACCCGGCACCTGCCCCTGGGTGAACTCCACCGCGCCGGCCGCCACCCGCGTCGCGCAGCTCATGGGCCAGATGTCGCTGGAGCAGAAGGTCGCGATGCTGCACGGCACCGACGCACCCGACTACATCGGCAAGATCATCGGCAACCCGTCGCTGTGCATCCCCGACGTCAACTTCGAGGACGGCCCGGCCGGGGTCGGCGACGGCCTGGGCGGGGTGACGCAGATGCCCTCCGGTCTGGTGTCCGCCGCGACGTTCGACACCGCCTACGAGCAGGACTACGGCACCGCGGTCGGCCAGGAGTTCGCGGCCAAGGGCGTGAACGTCGCGCTCGGCCCGACCGTCAACATGGTGCGCGACCCCCGGTGGGGCCGTGCGTACGAGACGTTCGGCGAGGACCCGTACCTGTCGGGGCAGATGGGCGCCGCCGACGTCGAGGGCATCCAGGGCCAGGGCGTGATGGCCGAGGTCAAACACGCGGCCGCGTACAACATCGAGCAGCCGGCGGGCACCGTCGACGTGGACGCGCGCACGCTCCAGGAGATGTACCTGCCCGCGTTCCAGACCGCCATCCAGCAGGGCGGCGCGGCGGCGGTGATGTGCGCGTACAGCAACGTCAACAACGTGCCGTCCTGCCAGAACCCGGACATCCTCAACAAGCCGCTCTACCAGCAGGCCGGGTTCACCGGCTTCGTCACGTCCGACTGGGGCGCGATCCACTCGACCGTCGACTCCGCCAACGCGGGGCTGACCGTGGAGATGCCGGGCGGCTACTACTACGCCGACTACCTGATCCAGGCCGTGCAGGACGGCCAGGTCAGCCAGGCCACCGTGGACACGATGGTCTCCCGGGTGCTCACCCAGATGTTCCGTTTCGGCATGTTCGACAAGGCGCCCTCCGGGTCCAAGACCGCGATCGTCACCACCCCGGCGCACGCGCAGGTCGCGCTGAAGGGCGACGAGGAGGGCACCGTCCTGCTGAAGAACAACGGCATCCTGCCGCTGAGCACGTCGAGCACGAAGTCCGTCGCCGTGATCGGCCAGGACGCCGGCCCCGGCGCCCAGACCATCGGCGGCGGCAGCGGCACGGTCACCAGCGCCGGGACCTACACCCCGATCATCGGCATCCAGGACCGGCTGGCCGGTACCGGCACCTCCGTCACCTACAACGACGGCACCGACCAGAACGCGGCCGCCACGCTCGCCCGCTCCTCCGACGTGGCGGTCGTCTTCGCCAGCGACAACTACGGCCACGAGGAGGCCGACAACACCTCGCTCGACCTGCCGGGCGGCCAGGACGCGCTGATCTCCGCGGTGGCCGCGGCCAACCCGCACACCATCGTGGTGCTCAACGACAACGCGGCGATCCTCATGCCGTGGCTCGACCAGGTCGCCGGCGTCTTCGAGGGCTTCTACGACGGCCAGGAGTGGGGCGAGGCCATCGCCGCGCTGCTGTTCGGCGACGCCGACCCCTCCGGCCATCTGCCGGTGACCTTCCCGACCTCGCTCTCCCAGGTCCCGGCGAACACCACCGCCCAGTGGCCGGGCACCGACGGAAAGGTCGAGTACTCCGAGGGCCTGGACATCGGCTACCGGTGGTACGACGCGAAGAACGTCGCCCCGCTCTTCCCGTTCGGGTACGGCCTGTCGTACACCAGCTTCGCCTTCTCCGGCCTGCACGTCGGGGCGCTCTCGGGAGGCAGGGCCACGGTGACCGCGACCGTCACCAACACCGGCGGCAGGGCCGGCGCGGAGGTCGCGCAGCTCTACGTCGGCGATCCCGGCGCGGCGGGAGAGCCACCGCACCAGTTGAAGGGCTTCCAGCGGATCGCGCTGGACCCGGGCGCCTCCGGGACGGTGACCTTCACCGTCAGCACCCACGACCTCGCGTCCTGGGACACCGGCTCCGGCAACTGGACGGCCGCGGCGGGGAACTACCAGATCCTCGTCGGCGACTCGTCCCGGAACCTGCCGCTGACCGGCACCCTCGCCCTGCCCTCGACGGTCACCGCCAACTGACAGCGGTGACCGGTGCCGTGGCCCGCGCGGTGCGGGCCACGGCACCTGCGGGCCCGCTCACGTCTCGTCCTCGCCCGGCCACAGCTCGTCGGCCCGCAGCGCGAGGTCCTGGAGTATGTCCGCCGAGCTGACGTCGGTGCGGCCGGCGTCGTGGATGTCGGCGAGTTGGAGGAAGATCAGCGAGAAGGCCCCGGTCAGGCGCTCGATCACCGGGCTGAGCTGGATGCTCAGCGCCTCGCCGATCTCCCCGGGGGTGGCGTCGGCGGGGAACTCGATCGTCGGCATCGTCTCGTTGAGCAGCGCCCGTACGTTGTCGCCCGAGATGTCCTGCCGGTCGGGGTCCTCTTCCAGCAGGACCTGCATCTGCCGTGCCTCGGTGAGGATGCCGATGATCCGCCGTACGAATTCGCTGTCCCTCATGCCGGGAGCGTACGCCGTCGGCGCATCCGTGCACCGGCCGGACGCGCGCCCGCCGGACGTGTGCCCCCGCGCTCCCGCGCGCCACCGGGCGCGCCGGGCGCGCCACGCGCCGCGCCGCGCACGACGCCGGAGCGCCGATGTGCCGGGGCGTCAGTGGATGTCGGGCGGTCCCGGGTGCGCCAGGTCGTCCGGCAGCGGTTCGGTCGGCTGGTACTCCGCGGGCGCGCAGCCGTCCGCCAGCGCGGCGGGCGCGTCGGCCAGGCCGAACCGGTCGCGGACCCGGCCGAGGAAGTCGGTGTCGGCCAGCCGCGCCAGCCGCGCCCGCCGGCGCGCCGCGTAGACCGTCACCCAGTCGCCCGGGTCGAGCACCCCGCACAGCCGGCCGTCCACGCTGACCGCGACCCGCCCGGAGTGCTGCAGCACCTGCACCGCGACGCGCTGCTCGCGGGCGGACAGCACCAGGCTGCGGTCGAACGCCATGTGCGGGGCCACCGGGGTGAACACCAGCGCGTCCAGGTGCGGCGAGATGATCGGGCCGCCGGCCGCGAAACTGTACGCGGTCGACCCGGTGGAGGAGGCCACCACGAACGCGTCCGCGGAGTAGTACCCGAACAGCCGTCCCTCGACGTAGACCGCGACGCTCGCCTGCCGGTCCCGGGCCAGCTTCTCGAACACCACGTCGTTCAGGCCCAGCACGTCCAGCGGCACGCCCCACCCCGCGTGGGTGGGGTCGCCCTCCCGGGGTGTCGGCGGCGGCAGCAGCGGGCCGCGGCCGTAGCGCAGCAGCGCCCGCATGCCGGCCGGGATCTCCAGCGGGCGCGAGGCCCGCATCGTGAGCATCAGCCGGGCGTCGACCAGCGCGGTGCCGTCGTGCACCGCGTCCAGTGCCGCCGCCAGGTCCCGCACGCTCACCTCGGTCAGGAACCCCACCCGGCCCACGTCGACCCCGAGCACCAGCGCGTCCACCGCCGCCGCCACCCGCACCCCGCGCAGCAGGGTGCCGTCGCCGCCGACGGTCACCACCACGTCCGGCATCCCGGCGCGTTCGGCCTCCTCCAGCGCGCTCAGCCGCCGCGCGGTGCCCTCGTCCTCGTCCTCGGGCGTGTCCCACACGTCGATCTCCACGCACGGCACGCCGTGTCCGTCGGCCCACGCCCGTACGTGTGCCGCGGCCTCCACCGCGACCTGCTTGCCCCCGTGCACGACCAGCCCGATGCGCTCGATCATCCCCTCACGGTATAAGCGGGTGCGCGCCGCGCGGTGGGCACCGCGCGGGGCGTCCAGGGGAATCGGCGCCGGCCGGGGGAGCGGCGCGGCTCAGCCGGCGGGCGCGGTCGCCGTGGGCGGGCGGCGGCCGGCGAGCGGGAGCTCCATGACCGCGCTGCGATAGGTCTTGCCCGGCCACTGGATGGTCTCGCGGGGCGTGAACCCCCACGCGGCGTACAGGTCGACCAGATGGGTGGCGGGAACCGCGGTGTCCACGCCGATGTGCGAGGCACCCGCGTCCCGGGCCCAGCCGCGGCCCACCTGCCACAGCCGGGAGGCGAGCCCCTCACCGCGGCGCGCCGGGTCGACCGCCATCTGGTTCAGCCAGGCCCGGGCGGGCGATGCCGCCGTACGGCTCAGCAGCCGCAGCGGCTCGTGCGGCGGCAGGGTCATCGTCAGGGTCGCCGCGATCTCGGTGCCGGCCACGAGCAGCCACGAGCCGCCCGTGCCGGCCCGGCGCAAGGTGGTCTCCTCGGACTGGTCGACCGCGGTGAAGTTCAGTCCCCTGGCGGCCAGTTCGGCGTAGGCGCGGTGCAGCAGCGCGGTCAGTGCGGGGGCATCGGCGGGTTCGAACGGGCGCAGCCGGTACATGCCTCCACGGTAGGGGGCGGCCGTGGCGCGGGACCGGGCGGGTGGCGGGCCGGGTGAAGGTGGCTGTCCCACCGGATTCCCCGCGTTCCCCCGTTCGGGTCGTGCGGAGGCGATCAGGCCGGTCGGCCGCGCAGGATGGAACGGGACGGGACGCGCACCACGGCGCGCCCGGACAACGAGAGGGAAGCGCGTGCGGCTCGTGCGGATGGGTAACGGCAGGGCCCGGTGGCTGCGCCGCGGCCGCAACCTGCTGCTCGTCGCCGTGCTGATCGCGGTCGCCAGCGCCGCCGGGATCTGGCTCGCGGTGCGCCTGACGCCCATGCAGTCGGTCTCCGCGGCCGGGCAGAACGTCCAGGTGGGCGCGGCCGAGCCGGGCCTGAGCGGGTCGGGGCCGGGGGAGCTGGACCTGTTCGGCGAGGCGATCCCGACCCAGCCGCGCTTCGACGGTCCGATCCGCCCCCGGCTCAAGCTCGCCCACATCACCCTCGACTCGCAGGTGAACCAGGCGTTCCACGCCGAGGGCGGCAACGCGCTGGTGCCGGTGCTCAGCCGGCAGCTCGCGGCGGGCTGGAAGCGCTACTGCATCTGGGAGACCCTGGTGGCCGCCGGCTGCGCGGGGGTGATCGCCATCGCCGTCGCGGGCGTGGGCCGCACCTCCCCGCGCACCATGCTGGCGATGCTCGCCGCGACCCTGGTCACGGTCAGCGCGGCCAACGCGGTCGGCGTCTACCTGCTCGCCTCGGGAACGCCGCGGGCGCTGCGCCAGGTGCACACCCTGGACGACCTGGTCGGCCGCACCCGCGCGCAGCCGGTGGCCGCCGCCAAGGGCCCCGCGCTGCCCGGCATCCACGCGGTGGTGCTCGGCGACTCCACCGCCGCGGGCATCGGCAACCCGCTCGTCGACCACCCCACCGCGCTGGACCGCGCCTGCGGCCGCAGCTCCGACGCGTACGCGGCCGACCTCGCCTCCGCCAACGGCTGGAAGGTGCTCAACCTCGCCTGCCAGGGCGCGACCGTCAGCGACGGCATCCTCGGGGTCCAGGTCCGCGGCGACAAGGTGGTGCCGCCGCAGCTCGCGGTCGCCCAGCGGGCCACCGGCGCGTCCGCCGTCATCGTCAGCATCGGCGCCAACGACCTGAACTGGGCGGTGCTGACCGGGTTGTGCGCGGCGGCCCCGGTCTGTGACGACGAGGCGTCCACGGCGTACTTCAAGGAGGAGCTGGCCGGTTTCAGCCAGGACTACCTCGACCTGCTCGAACAGCTCGCCGCGCTGCCGCACCACCCGGCGGTCCTGATCAACGAGTACTACGAGCCCTTCGGGCCGGACACCGGGTGCCTGAAGAAGGACGGCATCACCCGGGAGAAGGCGGACGTCCTCGGCTCGCGGCTGTCGGACCTCAACGCGGTGCTGGAGAGCGGCGCCGACACCTTCCACTTCGCGGTCGCCCGGCCGGGCTTCGACGGGCACCGGCTGTGCAGCACGCAGCCGTACGTCCAGGACGCCGGCGACAAGGCGCCGCTGCACCCGACGGCGGCCGGGCAGTTGGCCATCGCGCTCGCCGACGAGCAGGCCCTCGCCGCGATCGAGGCGGAGCGGGCGGCGCACCCGGAGCGCACGACCCGCCCCAGCAGCACCCCGAGCACCCTGTCCACCGCGAACACGTCGAACACCTCGAACCCGCAGGACGGCTCGACGACGCCGGGTACCCCGAGCGGTGCGAACGGTGCGGAGAGTGCGGACGGGGGAGGGGACGGCGGGGCCGGTACGGGCACCCCCGAGGACTCCTCCGCACCCTGACCTTCCGCCGGCCCCGACCTCTCGCGGGACATGGCGAACATGGCCGACATGAGCTGACGAAAGGGACGAACGGCGCAGGAGGCTGCGGGAGTTCGCGGCGCGGGAGCCGCGCTCGCGGTTGCTTCACCGAAGCTCCACGTACCGGTCGGGACGTTCGGGAAGTGTGGGCAAGATCACCCGGATCACCCACGGTGACAGCGACCGCCGGCGCGCGCGTGCCCGGCCCGGCCGCCGGATCGCGGACCTCCCCAGCGGGTGCGCCGCGCATCCGGCCGTCCCCGCCCACGACTTGGCCACCCGGGCCAGGACCGGTACGCTCCGTGATCGCGCCGCATGCGCAGAGATGTCCGCCCGGTATCGGTAGGCGGACGTTTTGGTGTCCGATGTAGTGTCGGGCGGGTCGCCCGGCTTGTCGCCGGATCGTTCGGGAAGAGAGATCGACCGCATGCTGCTGGCGTATCCGCCGAGCCTGCCGAGCCCGTCACCTCGCGGGCGGCGGCCGGGACCTGCACCGACCCGCTGTCGCCGGGGCGGTGCCGAGGCACGCCGGCGGGCCGCGGCGGGACCGGGGGGCGCGCTGTGACCACCACCGCCGACCCGGTCGAGACCGTCGAGCAGCCCACCGCCGCACGGCGGTTCCCCCTGCTGCCGGCCAGGATGCGCCCGCGCAACCGGCCCCGGCTGCTGCTGGAACTCGCCTTCACCGTCGCGCTGTACCTGGCCTACAGTCGCACCCGCCGCTACGTCCCGCGGGAGAAGACCGCGGCGCTGCACCGGGCCCGCGAGGTCCTGCACTTCGAGCGCCTGCTGCACGTGAACTTCGAGCTGAGCCTCAACCACGCGGTCGCCCGGGTCGACTGGCTGACGGTCGGCATGAACTACTACTACGCCACGCTGCACTTCGCGGTGACCCCGGCGGTGCTGATCTGGCTCTACGCCCGCCGCCCGCAGTACTACCGGGCGGCCCGCACCGCGCTGTACACCGCGACCTGCCTGGCGCTCGTCGGCTTCACCTTCTTCGCGCTCGCCCCGCCGCGGTTCCTCATCCAAGAGGGCTTCATCGACACCATCGTCAGCCACCACACCCACGGCTCCTGGGACTCCGGGCACGTCTCCACGGTGTCCAACCAGTACGCGGCGATGCCCTCGGTGCACATCGTCTGGTCGGCGTGGTGCGGGCTGACGCTGTTCTTCCTGGCCCGCTGGACCTGGCTGCGGGTGCTCGGCGTGTGCTACCCGCTCGCCACGTTCGTGGTCATCATCTCCACCGCCAACCACTTCTTCGCCGACGCGGTGGCCGGCGCGGCCACCCTCTGCATCGGCTTCCTGCTCCAGCGGCTGCTGTTCGGCCGCCCCGCCTACCCGAGGCGGGGGCTCGGCAGGGGCGAGGACGCGTCCCTGCTCGGGCCGTCGGCGCTCGGCCCGGACGAGCCGTCGGGCACCGCGGCCGCGGTCGAGGGTGCCTCCAGGTGGGGGAAGCGGAACTCGGTTCGGCTGCGGTAGACCGCGCCGGGCCGCAGCACCGTCGCCGGGTACTCGGGCCGGTTGGGCGAGTCCGGGAAGTGCTGGGTCTCCAGGCAGATCGCGCCGTGCCGGGTGTACGGCCGGCCGGCGGGGCCGGCCAGCGAGCCGTCCAGCGCGTTGCCGGTGTACACCTGGATGCCCGGCTCGGTGGTCCACACCTCCATGCACCGCCCGCTGGCCGGATCGGCCAGACGCGCGGCCCGGCGCGGCGCGCCCGCCGGGTCGCGCGCGGTCAGCACCCAGCAGTGGTCGTAGCCGCCGGCGTCGGCGAGTTGCCGGTCGTCGTCGCCGATCCGCTCGCCGATCCGCCGGGCGGCGCCGAAGTCGAAGGCGGTGCCGGCGGTGGGCGCGGCCGGGCCGAGGGGTACCGCCTCCGCGGTGACGGGCAGGTAGGCCGCCGCGTCCAGGTGCAGGGTGTGGCCGAGGATGCCGCCGCGCCCGGCGCCCGCGAGGTTGAAGTACGCGTGGTTGGTGAGGTTCACGGGCGTGGGGTGGTCCGCCCGCGCCGTGTAGTCGATGCTCAGCGTGCCCGCGCCGGTCAGCCGGTAGACCACCTCGACGTCCAGCGCGCCGGGGAAGCCCATGTCGCCGTCCGGGCTGTGCAGGGTCAGCCGCAGCGCGGCCGCCTCCGGGCCGTTGCCGGGCCCGGGTTCGGCGTGCCAGACCCGCCGGTGGAATCCGTCCGGGCCGCCGTGCAGCGCGTGCCCGCGGTCGTTCACCGGGATCCGGTGGGTGCGGCCGTCGAGCGTGAAGCGGCCGTGCGCGATCCGGTTGGCGTACCGGCCGACGACGGCCCCGAGGTACGGGTGCCGGCCGGCGTAGTCGGAGAGCGCGGGCAGGCCGAGCACGACATCGTCGGCGCGCCCGGCCGGGTCGGGTACGTGCAGGGCGCGCAGGGTGGCGCCGTAGCCGAGGACCTCGGCGCGCACCCCGGCGCCGGAGTCCAGCGTCCAGCACGCGACGGCGCTGCCGTCCGGCGCGGTGCCGAACGCGGAGCGGAGCAGGGAGGCGGCGGGGGCGGGGGCCGCGGCGGGCACAGGGGACTCAGGGGGCATGGTCATCCTGGGGCGAGGGCCGGTGGGTGGGATGCGGGCGGAGGGCGGGACGGCGGGGCGGGGTGCCGCGGACCGGAGCCCGGCCCGCGGCACCCCGCCCCGCCCCCGCGTCAGCTTCTTCGCACCGCCGTGGACTCCCGGACGATCAGCCGGTAGCCGGGCAGGATGCGGCGCGGCTGGGGTGGTTCGCCGCCGCCGGCGACCGCGATCCGCTCCACCAGGCAGTCCACGGCGATCTGCGCCAGCGCGGCCTTGTCCGGGGCGACGGTGGTCAGCGAGACCATGCCGTAGCGGCCCTCCTCGATGTCGTCGAAGCCGACCACCGCGATGTCCTCCGGCACGCGCAGCCCCCGCTCGACGAGGGTGCGCATGGCGCCGAGGGCGATCAGGTCGTTGTAGGCGAACACCGCGTCGGGGCGGTCCTCGCGGTCCAGCAGTGCCGCCATCGCGGCGGCCCCGTCGGCGCGGTCGTAGCCCTCGGTGGCGGCGACCATCGACTCGTCCGGGACCAGGCCGGCCGCCGTGATCGCCTCCCGCCAGCCGCGCAGCCGCAGGTGCGCGGGCTGCCGCGCGCTCTCCCGGCGGGCGCCGAGGAAGGCGATCCGGCGCCGGCCGATGTCCAGCAGGTGCCGCACCGCGGTCCGGGCCGCGCCCACGTTGTCGATCATGATGTGGTCGTACGGTGCGTCGTACTCCCGCTCGCCGAGCAGCACCATCGGCGGGCCCTCGGGGCGGGCCAGCAGGTCCTCGCCCTCCAGCCGGATCGGGCTGAGGATCAGGCCGTCGATGACGTGCGAGCGGAATCCCTGCGAGACCAGCACCTCCTTCTCGCGCAGGCCCGCGGTGTGGTCCAGCAGCACCGTCAGCTCGTGCCGGGCGGCCGCGTCGATCACCGCGCCGGCCACCTCCGCGAAGTAGGGGTTGCCCAGTTCCGGCACGGCCAGCGTGATGATGCCGGTACGGCCCTTGCGCAGGTGGCGCGCGGTCAGGTTGGGCCGGTAGCCGAGTTCGTCGATGGCCTGCTGGACCCGCCGGCGGGTGCCGGGCGTCACGTGGGGGTAGTCGTTCACCACGTTGGAGACGGTCTTCACGGACACGCCGGCACGCAGCGCGACGTCCTTGAGGCTGACGCCCACGGGATTCCTCTCTCGGTCGGACCGGTTGCCTCGCGGTCCGGCTCAGGTCTGCGGCCCCCCGGTCCGCGGCGGTGCTGCCCTGGTGCGGCGGGCCTGGTCACTCCAGCTGCTGCGTACGGCTCAGCAGCGTCTGCAGCAGGACCACCACCGCCAGGAAACCGCCGTTGACCGTGTCGGTGAACGCCGATCCGTACTGGGAGAAGTAGTGGTCGATCAGATTGTGGATCACCGCGAGCAGCAGCACGCCGCTGACCGTACCCCCGATCGATCCGGCGCCACCGGTCAGGAGGGTGCCGCCGATCACCACCGAGGCGATGGCGGTCAGTTCGTAGCCGACGCCGATGGTGGTCACGCCCGAGCCGAGCCGGGCGCCGCCGAGCGCGCCCGCCCCGGCTGCCAGGGTGCCGGACAGCAGGTACACGAGCACCTTCGCGCGGGCCACCGGCAGGCCCATCAGGCGGGCCGCGTGCTCGTTGCCGCCCATCGCGGTCAGCGTCGCGCCGAACCGGGTCCGGGTCAGCAGCAGCGCGCCCAGGGCGAACAGCGCCGCCACGATCAGCACCGGGGTCCAGGTGCCGGCGCCCAGGTGGCGGAACCAGGAGTGGGCGGGCACCAGGTACGTGGTCGCGCCCTCGTCGGTGAGGGCCTGCAACAGCCCGCGCAGGCCCAGCAGTCCGACCAGCGTCACGATGAACGGCGCCATCCGGGCCTTGGCGATCAGCAGGCCCTGCACGCTGCCCCAGGCAGCGCCGACCGCCAGTGGCAGCAGGATCGCCAGCCACGTGCCGTGCCGCGAGCCGTACGCGCCGAGCACCCCGCCGAGCGCGAACATCGAGCCGACCGACAGGTCGATGCCGCCGGTGATGATGACGAAGGTCATGCCCAGCGCCAGCACCCACACGAAGGCGTTGCTGCCGAGGATGCTGCTGATGTTGTTCCAGGTCGGGAAGGTGGAGGAGGTCGCGGAGGCGATGGCGACGACCAGCACCAGGACGGCCAGGGCGCCGTGCCGCTGCACCTGGGAGGCGACCCGCTCCCGGACCGGGACCCGCGCGGCGCGCTCGTCGGAGCCCGCGCCGGACGGCGTCGGGGCCGGCTGGAGGGCGGTGGAAGTCATCGGGTACCTCGCTCCTGGGAGGCGTACACCGCGAAGCAGATGATGGCGGCCTCGACGATCTGAGTGTAGGAGGTGTGCACGTTGTGCTGGGTCAGCACGGCGGTGATGAGCTGCATGAACAGCGCGCCGGCCACGGTGCCCAGCACGCGCACCCGGCCGCCGGACAGCGGGGTGCCGCCGACCACGACCGCGGTGATGGCGTCCAGTTCCATGTTCAGTCCCTGGTTGGCCGGGTCGGCCTCGGCGCCGTGCCCGACGATCAGGACGCCCGCCAGCGCGGCCAGCACCCCCGACAGCACGTACACGGTGATCAGCACCCGGCGCACCGGCAGCCCGGACAGCCGGCTCGCCTGGCGGTTGTCGCCGATGGCGACGAGCTGCCGGCCGAAGGTGGTGCGGCGCACCAGCAGACCGGTCAGCAGGGCGCACACCCCGGCGATCCACGCCATCTCCGGCACCCCGCCGATGCTGCGCGAGCCGAGGTCCAGCAGCCCGGACTCGGTGATCGGCTTGGCCGAGTTGCCGTTGACGATCTCGGCCAGGCCGCGCACGCCGATCATCAGCGACAGCGTCGCCACGATCGGCTGGACCCGGGCGAAGGCGACCATCGCGCCGCCGACCGCGCCGGTGGCCGCGCCCAGCACCAGTGCCATGGCCAGGGCGGCGAACAGGCCGTAGCCGGCGTAGAGCGGGACCACCGACGCGGCCAGCGCGATCGTGGCGCCGACCGACAGGTCGATGCCCTCGGTGCCGATCACCAGGGCCATGCCGAGCGCGACCAGCAGCGTCGGCGCGACCTGGAAGAGCTGCACCCGGATGTTGCTCATCTCGACGAACGACCCGTCGAGGCCCACCGCGATGGCGAACAGGACGACCAGCGCGGCGTACACGCCGTACTCCTGGAGCAGCCGCAGCAGCCGGCCGCGGTCCAGGGCCGCGCCCGGCCAGGTGAGGGAGGTCATGACTGCGACTCCTTGGCGGGGTGCTCTCGGGGTTCTCCGGGCGCGGGGCCGGCGGGGTCCGCGGGGTTCGCGGGCTGCGGCCCGGTCGAGGCGGCCGGTGCGGCCTGTGCGGCCGGTTCCGCGGGCTGCGGCCGCTCGGCCGGGTCGGGTGACTCCGGCGTGGTCGCCGGGTCAGGCGGCTCGGGGGCGGCGGCCAGGTCGGGTGATTCCGGCGCGGTGGCCAGCGCGTCCAGCAGGCCGTCCTCGGTGACGTCGTCGCCGGCGAGGTGGCCCACCACGCGGCCGTCCTTGAGGATGACCACCCGGTCCGATCCCTCGATCAGCTCTTCCAGGTCGGAGGAGATCAGCAGCACGCCCAGCCCGTCGCGGGCGAGTTCGTCGACCAGGCCCTGCACCTCCGCCTTCGCTCCGACGTCGATGCCGCGGGTCGGCTCGTCCAGCAGCAGCACCTTGGGATTCAGGCACAGCCACCGGGCGAGCAGCACCTTCTGCTGGTTGCCGCCGGACAGGTCGCCGACCTTCTGGTCCGGCCCGGACGCCTTGATCCGCAGCCGCTTCATGAAGAACGTGACGATCTCGTCCTGCTTGGCCTGCGAGACGAGCCCGGCCCGGGACAGCCGGGGCAGCGCGGCCAGCGAGATGTTCTCCCGCACCGACAGGTTCGGGATCACCCCCTCGGCCTTGCGGTCCTCCGGCAGCATCACCACGCCCGCGCGGATCGAGGAGGCCGGGCTGCGCCGGTGCATCGCCCGGCCCTCCACCTCGACCGAGCCCTGCTCGGTGGCGAGCGCGCCGATGATCGCCTTCGCGGTCTCGCTGCGCCCGGCGCCCAGCAGCCCGCCGAGTCCGACCACCTCGCCCGGGTGCACGTCGACCGATACGCCGTGCAGCCGGTGACGTACCGTCAGATCGACCGCACGCAGGGCCGGTTGGCCGTCGCGCAGTTCGTGGCTGTCGGAGTCGAAGGCGGTGCTGCCCTTGTCCCGGACCGCGGACATCTCCCGGCCGAGCATCAGCGACACCAGCTTCAGGCGCTCCAGCCCGGCGATCTCCCCGGTGTGCACCACCCGTCCGTCGCGCATGACGGTGACCCGGTCGCACACCGCGTACAGCTCGTCGAGCCGATGGCTGACGTACACCACCGCGATGCCCTGCTCCTTCAGTCCCCGGATGACCGAGAAGAGAGTCTCGACCTCCTTCGGCTCCAGCGACGAGGTGGGCTCGTCCATGATCACCACGCGGGCCTCGACCTGCACCGCCCGGGCCAGCGCGACCATCTGCTGGGCGCCCAGGCCGAGCGTGCGGAGCGGCCGGGTGACGTCCACGCGCACCCCGAACCGGCCGAGCACCTCGGCCGCCTCGCGGTTCATCCGCCGGGTGTCGACCAGGCCGAAGCGGCGCGGCTCGCGGCCGAGGAAGAGGTTGCGGGCCACCGACATCAGCGGGACGAGGTTGACCTCCTGGTAGATGGTGGAGATCCCGGCCGCCTGCGCCTCCAGCGGGTTGCGGAACTCCCGCTCCCGGCCCGCGAGTCGTACGGTGCCGGCGTCCGGCCGGTGCACGCCGGTCATCACCTTGATCAGGGTGGACTTGCCCGCGCCGTTCTCGCCGATCAGGGCGTGCACCTCGGCGGGCCGCAGGTGGAAGTCCACCTCGCGCAGGGCGTGGACGCCCGCGAAGGACTTGTCCACCCCCGCCACCTCCAGGATGGCGTCGCTGCCGGGGCCCGGCTCCTGCTGGACCAACGTCTTCCTCCTCCTGCGGAGTTGAGCGCACTGCTACGGGTCGGGGCGGTGCACGGCGGGGACCGGGCCGCGGGAGGCCCGCTCCGGGCCCCGCCGGCACCGCGCGGGCGTCAGTACACCAGGCCCTGCGAGAGCGCCTGCTTGGCGTTGCTCGACGTGAAGTGCCCGTCCTTGATGATGACGTCGGCGGGTACACCCGTGGTCCCGTAGAGGTTCTGCAGGGCCTCGATGGCCAGCGGCCCGAAGCGCGGGTTGGTCTCGATGTCGGCGACCAGCGCGCCGGACGCCACGTCCTGCACCGCCTGCTGGGTGCCGTCGATGGAGACCACCTTGATGTCCTTACCAGGGGTCTTGCCCGCCGACTTGATGGCCTGGAGCGCGCCGAGCGCCATCTCGTCGTTCTCCGCGTAGACCGCGTTGATGTCCGAGTGCGCCTGGAGCAGCTGCTCCATGACCTTCTGCCCGTCGGTCTGGGTGAAGTTGGCGGTCTGCGAGGCGACCACCTTCATGTTCGGGTACTTCTTCTTGACCTCGTCGTTGAAGCCCTTGGTGCGGTCGGTCGAGACGTTGTTGCCGGGGGTGCCGGTGAGGATCGCGACGTGGGCGTTGCCGCCGGTGGCCGCGCCGAGGTCGTCGGCGGCGATCTGGGCCTGCCCGTAGAAGTCCGAGCCGATGAAGGCGACGAAGTCGCCGCACGCGGTGCCGGTGACGGTCCGGTCGATGGTGAGCACCGGGATCTTCTTCGCCTTGGCCTGCGCGAGCGCCGGGCCGAGGCCGTCGGAGTTCTCCGGAGCCACGATGAGCACCTTCGCACCCTGCGCGATCATGTCCTCGATCTGCGAGTTCTGCGCGTTGACGTCGGCGTTGGCGTTGCGCTCGATCAACTTGACGCCCTTGGCCTTGGCCTCGTTCTCGATGCTCTTGGTCTCGGTGGCGCGGAACGGGTTGCTGGTCGACTCCGACTGGGAGAAGCCGACGATCGTCTTGCCGTCGGTGATGTCCAGCTTGGGGACCCCGCCGCCGTAGGTCTGGTAGGTGCAGGCAGGACCGCTGGCGGACGCCGTGGGGGTGGCGGTCTGCTGGGCGGCCGCGGTGTTGTCCGAGGCCGTGCCCTTGTCGGAACCGGCGGAGTCGTTGCCGGAGTTGGTGCAGGCGCTCGCGGCCAGGCACAGGCCGGCGGTGAGTACCGCGGCGGCGGCCTTGGCCCGGAGGGAGACGTTCATGCGCCGATCACATCCTCGTCGATGCGGGAAGAGAACAAGAGAACAGGGAGCACGCGCAGCCGATGCTGCAGGAGCGGAGGAGCAGACGAAACGGACGGACAGTCGAACACTGGACGGCCCGGAGAGCGCGTCCTTTACAACGATGTAGAGGACCATGGGGGATGGTCCGACCGGGTGTCAAGAGTCCGGGACGACTCAGCCAGGAGGCGGCTTTTCTTTCCGCAACGGGCTGGACACGACCCCGCTGTCGTGCTGTCATTTCCCTGCCCGGATTTACATCGTTGTACGCCCCGGCGCGACCCTGTGCGATCCACTGACGGGCGCCGGCGGTGGTGCCTCCACCGCCGGCGCTCCCCACCTCGCGGCGCGCCTGCTACACGAAGCGCCACAGGTGGTCGTCGGTCCTGCTGTCCTCGAACTGCACGACGTGCGCGCTGTCGGCGGTCGACATGCCGTCCACGCCGAGCACCAGGCCGCTGTTGCCGTTGCGGATCCGGAACCAGCCGTCGCCGTTGTCCAGCAGGTGCCAGGAGTGGTCCGGGGTGCCGTTGTCGTGGAACTGCTGCACCTGGACGCTGTCGGCCAGCGAGGCGCCGGCCACGGCCAGCAGCAGCCCGCTGTTGCGGTTCTTCACCGTGAAGCGGTTGTTGCCCAGGTCGGTCAGCTGCCAGAGGTGGTCGGCGGTGCCGTTGTCGGTGTACTGCACCACGTTCGCGCTGTCCGCGGTCGACATGCCGTCCACCGCGAGCACCTTGCCGCTGTTCTTGTTCTGCACCCGGTACCAGGTGCTGCCGTTCACCACCGCCTGACGGGCCGTCACGTTCCACTGGAGGATGCCCGCCGACACGCCCGCCGCGAGCTGCGCCACCACCCGCACCGCCTTGGTCGTGACCGGTGTGAACGCGACCGAGTTGAAGCCGTTGACCGCCGTGCCGTACGCCCCGGCGCCGGCCACCGGCTGCCAGGACCCGTCCCCCGCCTGGTACTCCACGTGCCAGGACGCCGGCACCCGGCACTGGCCGTGACCGGTGTCGTCGTACCAGTACACCGACGCGCCCGAGACCGTCACGGGCGCCGCGTAGCCGTACTGCACCCACTCACTGGTGCCGGTGTGGTCCCACCAGGTGAAGCGCGGCTGCGACTGGTCGTAGGAACCGGTCGGCGTGTAGCCGCTGTTGAGGGCGTTCACGGTGTCACCGGACCAGCACCAGGAGGCGGTGGGCGTGGCCGGGAGCTGCCAGGGGCGGCCGCCCGCGGCGACCGTGGGGAAGGAGGTGATGCGCAGTGCCGCCGCGCCCATCGGGATCAGCGTCACCGTGGTGGCCGGCTCCGCGGTGTCCACCGGGCTGGGCTGGAGCGTGTTCACCACGTCCTGGGTGTCCGCCTGCCAGTTGGGGATCGCCTTGGCCCGCGCGGTCATCGCCACCGGGGTGCCGTCCGGGGTGAAGGGGTTGCCGGCGGCGCCGGTGGTGGTGGCCGTGAAGGTGCCCGGCACCAGGCCGTAGTTCCAGGCCGAGGTCGGGAAGACCTGGTACTCCGCCCAGTGCGAGGTGGGGTCGTTGTGCCGCAGGAAGTTCTGGCCGATCTTCAGCGCGTACGTCAGCGGGCCGCGGTGCACCGACAGCGAGTCGTGGTTCTTCGTCCAGGTGGTGGTGGCCACCGCCATCGGGAAGCCGACCTGGACGGTGTCGCCGCTCGCCCAGGTCCGGTTGACCGCGACGTACCCGGCGCCGCCCGAGGCGCTCACCGAGGCGCCGTTGACCTTCACCGACGGGCTGCTGCACCAGGAGGGGACGCGCAGGTAGAGCGGGAAGGCGACGCTGCCGGACGTCGACAGGGTCAGTGAGACGCTGTCGGTGAACGGGTAGTTCGTCGTCTCGGTCACCGTCACCGAGGCGCCGGCCGAGCCGACCTTCGCGGTCACCTTCGTCGGCGCGTAGAGCACCGCCGCCAGCCCGTTGTCCGCGGTCGCCAGCCAGGCGTTCTCGGTGAAGTAGGCCCAGCCCTGGCCGTAGTTGTGCGGGCAGCAGCGGTACTTGTCCACGCCGAGCAGGTACGCCTGCATGGAGAAGGTGTTGTCGAACTGGTGCAGCGTCTTGTCGTAGTCGTCCAGCTGGACCTGGTTGGCGGCGGTCGCGTAGTGCAGTGCGGTGTGGCCCGGTTCCATCGCGGCCGGCAGCGAGTTGAAGGCCAGCGTCTCGGTGCCGTCGGCCCAGCTCGGGTCGCCGGTCATCCGCGCCATCGACTCGAAGCTCTGCATGTACTCGACGATCCCGCAGGTCTCGAACGCCTGCCGCGGATCGCCGTACCCGGGCCGGGCATTCTCGTCCCCGGCGAACCCGCCGCCGCTGAACTGCCCGTAGGTGCCCTGGATCGTCGCGTAGTCCTGGTACGACGCCTGGGTCAGCGACGCGTCCCCGCGCAGCGCGGCGAACGCGGGCTCGGTGAAGCCCTGGGCGAGGTTCACGTTGTGCAGCGACGGCAGGTTGTTCACGTAGTTCGCGCTGTACTGGTGGATCTTGTCGGCCAGGCCCAGCAGCATGGAGTCCCCGGTGCGGGCGAAGAGCCAGTGCAGCGAGTGCAGCGTCGTCGCCCAGCGCACCGAGCCCCAGCTCTGGTTGAACGCCGAGGCGCCGAAGGTGTTCTGGTAGCCGAAGAACTTCGTCAGGAACGGCACGATGCGGCTGTCGCCGGTGTACTCCTGGTAGGTGCACAGCGCCTGCAGCATCGGCATGAAGGGCCAGAAGTCCGGGCCGCCGCCGAGCGAGGTGCGCAGCGACGTCGGGCCGAAGAAGCCGTCCGACTGGCCCGTGGCCAGCACGCCGTTGACCCAGGTGGTGGCCTTCGCGCGCAGCCCGGCGTCCCCGGTCACCCCGGCGAGTGCGGTCAACCCCCGCACCCAGTAGGGCACTTCCTCCCAGCCGACCTGGTCCGGATGGATCCATCCGGTGCTGGAGGTGTCCAGGAAGTGCGAGACCTCGTCGTAGCGGCCGGCGATGCCGCCGGTCTCCAGGGTGAGTTGCTGGGCCAGCCAGCCCGACGCGGTGACGCTGCCGGTGGGCAGCTTCAGGAACGGGGTGCGGGTCAGGCCGGCGGGATGGGGGAAGTACAGGCCGCCGCCGGAGGTGTCCCCGACCAGCACCACCCCGGGGCCGCCGCCGGCGGCGGCCCACGAAGAGGTGACCATACGGCCGGCGAAGGCGGCGGCGCCCAGTGCGGCGGCGCCGCCGCGGAGGAAGGTACGACGATCCATGGGTGCTCCTCAGTGGGGGGGTGCGGTGGGAGTGCGGCGTCCGCCGCGGGAGTGAGCGTGCGCGGCCGTCCCCCGGCCGGTGGGTTCCGGACCGGGGGACGGGGAACGGGGGCGTCCGGCCGGCTGCGCCGGACGTCAGATCAGGCGCCAGAGGTGGTCGGAGGTGCCGTTGTCGGTCCACTGGGTGACCTGCGCGCTGTCTGCGGTGGACATCCCGTCGACGGCGAGCACCTTCCCGGACCGGACGTTGACGATCTTCGACCAGCCGTCCCCGGTGTCGACGATCCGCCAGAGGTGGTCCGGCGTGCCGTTGTCCTGGTACTGCTGGGCGTGCGCGCCGTCGTCGGTGCTCTGGTCGTGCACGGCCAGCACCTTCCCGCTGTTGCGGTTGACGATCCGCACGCTGCCGTCGCCGTTGTCCAGCAGCGTCCACAGGTGGTCGGCGCTGCCGTTGTCGGAGTACTGGGTGACCTCGGCGGAGTCGGCCGGCGACATGCCCGAGACCGCCAGCAGCTTCAGGGAGTTCTGGTTCTGGATCCGGTGCCAGGTCACCGTGGAGGCAGCCGGTGGCAGCACCAGCGCGAACATCCCGCCGACCACCGGACGGTCCTGGAAGCCGCGCTGGGCGGCGCTCGCCACGGTGTACCAGTCGCTGAACGGCACCCGCTGCGCGGTGGCGTTCGCGAAGCCGTACACCCCGTTCACCAAGGTGTCGCGGATCGTGCCGTGATCGGCCAGCCAGGCGGCCGTCCACATCTCCCAGTCGCCCTTGGTGTAGTCGTTGCGCGGGTCGAGGACGACGCCGTACGTCCCTGCCTGAGAGGCGTACCACCCCGCCTCCATCGCGGCGGTGCCGGGCGGCACCAGGTCCAGGCCCAGCAGCCGGTCCGCGAAGCCGTTGTACTTCAGGCTCCAGGTGCCGTCCTGGTCGTAGGCCAGCTTGAGGTGCGCGCCGGAGGAGTCCGCGGCCAGCGACGTCCACTGGCTGATGTAGCTGCGTGAGACGGTCGCGTAGTGCCCGGCGTCCGCGGTGTTGCCCGCGGCGGCGGCCACCACGCCCATCGCGCCGATCCCGACGATTCCCTTGAGCGCCAGGTTGGCGCTGTGCGCGATGAATCCGGTGAAGTCGTCGGTCTGGTTCTGGAACCCCGGGTCGAGCGCGTTCGCCGCCAGGTACTCCGCCCACTGCCGCAGGATCGGATAGTGCGCCTGCGCGAAGGCCGTCGCGTCCGCCGCGGACAGCCGCTGGATCACCGCGGCCGTCATGATCAGCATGTTCGCCGACTCCTCGACCGGCATGTCCTCCTCGTCGCCGTCGTTGTGCCCGGCGGCGTTCGGGTAGCCCGAGCCGAGGTCGTGCTCGGCGAACTCCTTGGGCCAGCCACCGTGTTCGGGGTAGTCCAGCATCGGCTCCAGCAGCAGCCGCAGGTACCCGGGCGACAGGTACAGGTAGGCCGGGAAGGCCGGGTAGGTGACGTCGATCGTGGACATGTTGCCGTCGGAGGAGATCTCCTTCAGGAACGCCCACGGGCTGCCGCCCCGGTCGACCAGCTCCGTCCCCGCCACGGCCTGCCGCAGCGCCAGGGCGCAGACCGCCGCGTAGTGCTCGCCGGTGGTCCCGCCGCCCGCCGCGGCGGCCGCGTCGTCGTGGACCCGCTGGTCGAGCGCGGTCGCCGCCGCGAGGGCGTCGGCGTGGTCGGACTGGAACCACGCCACCATGTCCGTCCACGACGACCAGTAGTGCGTCCACCAGGGCTGGAGCTGGGCGCCGAGGTAACTCACCGCCGGGGTGCGGACATGGCCCAGCGCGACGGTGAAGTCCGGTGCGGGGGACCCCGGGCCGACGGCGCCGAAGTCGCGGTTCAGGCCGAGCACGGGCCAGCGGTCGCTGATCGCCCGAGGCTGCCCGCCGTCGACGGTCCCGGCCAGCTTCCCGTTGCCCGCCGACGCGGCCCGCACCACCGTGTCCTGGCCGATCTGCCAGGTCAGCCCGGTACCGGTCGGCGCGGCGAGCACCAACTGCCCCCAGGACGCCTGGTCGCCGTTCTCCTGGAGCACGCCGGGCGTCGCGGGCTGCGCGGTCAGCACCGTCATCCCGGCGGCCTGCTGCTGCGCCCAGGTGATCGGTGTCGAGGTGTCGCCGTGCACCCACTCCCCGGACACGTCCAGGTGCACGTCCACCGCGTGCGCCTGCCCGTCGTTGCTCGCGGCGCTCACGGTGACGTACGACAGCGGGACCGACTGGCGCTGAAGGTCGCCGAGGTCGACGGGGGAGAAGAACGTCACGGTCAACGTCACGCCACCGCCGCTGAGGGTGTAGATCGAACGGGTGGCGGTGAGTTGGAGCGAGTCCTGCTGCATCGACGTCAGGGCGGGGCCGGAGAGCAGGCTCGGGGCGCCCGCGAACAGGTAGCCGGCGCCGTCGATCCGGGCCAGCCCGCACAGCGCGGTGACGTGCCCGTTCCAGAAGGTCGACCAGGTCCCGGCGAGGTTGTCGGCCGGCACCCAGGTGGACAGGTACGGCGAGCGCACGGCCAGCGGTACGGCGGGCGGGCGCAGCGGCGTGAACGTCGAGGCGGCCGGGGCGGCGGCCGGGCTGCCGAGCGGGGCCGCGCCGGACGCGGGCACGGCCGCACCGGCGGCGCCCGCGGTCAGCCAGCCGCCGGTCGTCGCTGCCGCGGTCAACGCGGCGGTCCAGCCCAGGAGTTGGCGTCGACCGGGGTCGTGGGCTCGGGTGTCGTCGGAGGTCACGGTGATCCGTTTCTGCGGAGGGGGGGAGGTGGGGGGTACGCAGGGGCGAACGGAAGGACACAGGGGTGCACAGGGGGAAGCCGGGCTGCCGAGGCCCGGTTTCGCGCTGTTCCAACGTTGGAAAGATGGGCGCCAACCGGCATGACAGCACTTGCGGTTGGGCCTGTCCATACCCCGCGCAGAACTCGCACCCCTGCCGTTCGCCCGTGACCAGGCGCCTCACTCGTATCACCGCACGTCCGGGGAGGGTGCGGGCGCGAGGGGGCGACCGGCGGCCGGAGGTTTTTACAACGTAAGCAAAAAACGGTCCGCGCAGGGCCCGCGGGCCCGCGCGCGGTGCCGGCGGTCGCGCCGCGGTTGCGGGACGGGCTCCGGCGGGCTGCCGGTTGGACGGCGGGCGAGCGGCGGGCGGGTAGTGGTCTGGCGGCGGCCGGTACTTGGCCCGCTCCGCTCGGGCTCCGTCCGGTTGCCGCCGGGGTCCACCCGGGAGAGCGCGCCGGGGGCCTCGCCGGGGATCTCGCCCGGCAATTCGACCGCTCCCGTTGACAGGGGTCGGCCCCGACCCGTTTGCTGGCCCGTGTCGCCCGACACCGGGATCGCGCACGACATGACGGGAAACGCTGTCCGTCCGGCAGTGACCGTGTATAGACTGACAACGTTGTCAGCGCGCGCGACGGCGGGAGTTCGCGCGTACGCGATGCTGCCCACATGACCCGTGGGCGGGGCCGATGTCAGGCGGCTCCGCCCACGCCCTTGCCGCGGGGGTCAGTTGACCCGCTCGGCGAGGAACTCCTCCCAGGTGCGGGTGCCCTGGTCGGCGTCGAGGTTGAGGTTGTCGCCGGCGCGGTAGGCCCGGCCGGCCTTGCCGGGGACGCGGACCGGGAGCGTCGGGCGGCGCTTGCCCCGCGCCCGCAGGTAGCCGCGGGCCAGCTCGGCCAGCGGGTAGACCCGCGGGCCCGCGAGGTCGGCCACCCGGCCGGCCGGTTCGCCGCCCGTCAACTCGACCAGCCGCGCGGCCACATCGCGCGCGTCGACCGGCTGGAGGCGCAGGCCGCCCGGGGCGGGGAGCACCGGCAGCTTCGCCATCGCCCGGACCGCGGTGAGGGTCAGGTCGTGGAACTGCGCCGCGCGCAGCACCGTCCACGGCACCCCGCACTCCTCGACCGCCCGCTCGGCGCCGAGCTTCGCGCGGAAGTAGCCGATCGGGACCTGGTCGGCGCCGATCACCGAGATGGTCACCAGGTGCCGTACCCCGGCCCGGGCGGCCGCCCGGGCCAGGTTGCGGGTCGCCTCGTCGTCGCCCTTGTTGCTGCCGGCGAGGTGCAGCACGAGTTCGGCGCCGTCCACGGCGGCCTCGATGCCCTCGTCCGCCAGCAGGTCGCCGGTGGCGTACGTGATCCCCTCGGCGGCCGGCCGGGCCTGCCGGCTGAGGATGCGCAAGTCGTGGCCGGCGCCGCGCAGCAGCGGTACGACGTGGCGTCCCAGCGTGCCCGTACCACCGGTGAGCAGGATGGATGACGTCATTTCTTCTCCCGAACTCGTCCCGACCCGGGCCCGCGCCCGGTGCCACCACCCGCTTTCCGGGGGGTCTATCGTGATGACACGCCACGATCAAGGAATGTGACGGATGGACGACAGCACCCTCCTCGCGGAGCGTTTCGAGCAGGAGCGGAGCCGGCTGCGCGCCGTGGCGTACCGCATGCTCGGCTCGTCGAGCGAGGCCGACGACGCGGTGCAGGAGGCGTGGCTGCGGGCGAGCCGGGCGGGCACCGACGACGTCGAGAACCTGCCCGCGTGGCTGACCACCGTGGTCACGCGGATCTGCCTGAACCTGCTGCGCACCCGCGCGGCGCGGCGCGAGGAGCCCTTGGAGGCGCGCCCGCCCGAAGCGGACACCGGCGGCGGGGACGGGGCGGCGCGCGGGACCGACCCCGAGCAGGAGGCGGTGCTCGCGGAGTCGGTCGGGCTGGCGCTGCTGGTGGTGCTGGACACCCTGACGCCCACCGAGCGCGTCGCGTTCGTGCTGCACGACCTGTTCGCGATGCCGTTCGACGAGATCGGCCCGGTGATCGAGCGCTCGCCGGCCGCCGCCCGGCAACTCGCCAGCCGGGCCCGGCGCCGGGTGAAGGGCGGCACGACCGCGTCCGAGTCGGATCTGGTCCGGCAGCGCCGCGTCGTCGAGGCGTTCCTCGCCGCGTCCCGGGGCGGCGACTTCCAGGCGCTGGTCGCGCTCCTGGACCCGGACGTGGTGCTGCGCGCCGACCGCCAGGTCGTCCCCACCCCCGAGCCCATCGTCCTGCACGGTTCGCAGCACGTGGCCGAGGGCGCGTTCGCGGCAGCGGCCCGGGTGCCGTTCAGCACGCCCGCGCTCGTCAACGGGTCGGTGGGTCTGGTCATGGCGCCCGGCGGCTGGCTGTTCCTGGCGCTCGCCTTCACGGTCAGCGGCGACCGGATCACCGCGATGGACGTCATCGCGGACCCGGAACGGCTGCGCGCGACGCGGCTCGGCGTGCTGGACGGGTTCGGCGGGCCCGACGGACCCGGCGTCCTGGACGGGTGAGGTGTCCCGGACGGACCGGGGGAGGGCCGCCGCCGGTCCGGTCGCGGGGGCTCAGCCGTCGCGGCCGGGCAGCATGGACAGGGCCAGGGAGCGCTGCGCGACGAGGTCGTCGTAGGTGCCGTCGCGCTCGGCCCAGCGGTGCATGAGGACGCCCTTCACGAGGATCTCGCGGGGGGTGGGCTCCTGTGCGAGCAGGTCCATGACCTCGGTGGCGAAGCCGTCCAGCGGCAGCGCGTGCGGGGCCACCTTCTCCTGGCCCGCAGCGGCGACGGCCGGCGGGACGAGCTCGACGACGCCGACCCCGGTGCCGTCGAGCTGGGCGCGCAGGGCCTCGGAGTACGCGTGCACCGCGGCCTTCGAGGCGGCGTAGGTCGGCATGGGCGGGAAGGGCAGGAAGGCGATGCCCGAGGTGACCGTGACGAAGGTGCCGGTGCCCCGGTGGAGAAGGTGCGGGGTGAACGCGTCGACGACCCGGATGGTGCCGAGCAGGTTGGTGTCGACCGTCGTCCACGCGGCCTCGAAGTGCGCGGGGTCGCGCAGGTCCTCCAGGAGCATGACGCCCGGCATCGTCACCACGGTGTCCAGCGCGGGGTGGCGGGCCAGAACGGCATCGCGCGCGGCGACGACCGAGGCGCTGTCGGTGACGTCCACGGTGACGGTGCCCAGGCCCTCCCCGGCGAGTTCCGCGAGGGCCTCCTGGTTGCGGCCGCCGACGACCACGGTGCTGCCCGCAGCGGCGAACCGGCGGGCGAGCTCCCGCCCGATGCCGGAGGTCCCGCCGACGACGAGGACGGTGCGGTTCGAGAGATCCATGAGTCTTCCTTCCGGTCCGGCGCGCCGACGGGGTCGCCGACCGTGCGCCGCGGGCGGCGGTGCGGCGCCGCCCCTGGGTGATCCGTGCACCTTCAGTGTCGGCACGGTCCGGCGGGCGTGGCAGAGCCCCCGTCTTCCCTGGTCCTGCCAGGGCCCCCTCTCGGGGACGGCGCCGCATTACGGTGTGGGTATGAAGGACGAATCCGGCAACCGTCTCGGCGGCTACCTCCGGGCCCGGCGCGAGCTGGTGTCCCCGGCGCAGGCGGGGCTCCCGCCCGGCGGCAACCGCCGGGTGCCCGGGCTGCGCCGCGAGGAGGTCGCGCTGCTCGCCGGGATCAGCCCCGACTACTACCTGCGGCTGGAGCGGGGCCGCGACACGAACCCCTCGGTCCAGGTCCTGGAGTCGCTCGCCCGCGTCCTGCAGCTGGACGACGTCGAGCGGACGTACCTGCTCGGTCTCGTCGCCGCGCGGCCCGGGACACCGCGCCGCAAGCGGCCCGAGCACGTGCCGGCGCGCGTGCACGAGCTGCTCGCCCACCTGCAGATCCCCGCGTTCGTCGAGGGGCGCGCGTTCGACGTGCTGGCCTCCAACCCGATGGCCGTCGCGCTCTCGCCGCGGCTGCGGCCGGGCGAGAACCGGCTGCGCTCCCTCCTGCTCGATCCCGAGGAGCGGGCCTTCCACCAGGACTGGGCGCGGGCCACCGCCGACTTCGTCGCCACCCTGCGCACCACCATCGGGGACGACACCGACAACCCCCGCTTCGTCGAGCTGGTCGGTGAACTCGCGCTGTCCAGCCAGCGGTTCCGCACGCTGTGGGCCCGCCACGACGTCCGCACCCTCGAGGGCGGCACCACCACGTTCCACCATCCCGTCGTCGGCGAGCTGCGCCTGCACCGCGACAAGCTCCCCGTCGACGACGTCCTTCTGGTCGTCTACTACCCCGACAAGGACAGCGAGAGCGACGAGAAATTGCGGATGCTGGCCGCGCTCACGGTCTCCGGGTCCGCGGGGATCCGCCCCGACGCGTGACGGGCCGCGCCCGGGGCCGTACCGGGACGCGTACCGCAGGGGGCCGGGACAGGCGAAGAGGGGCTGTGCGGTCCGCAGGCCGCGCCCGTGTGAAGCTGGTGCCGTGAGTGATCGGGGCGAGATCGTCGTATCCCGCTGGCCGGACGGGTCGCCTTCCGCGGAGGGCGGGCCGGCCGCGCTGCTTGCGGCCTACCACCTGCGGACGGAGGCCGAGAAGGGCACGCCCGTCGCGGACGTGGAGGGGCTGCCGGACCGCTACCGGGCGGAGGTCTCGGATCCGCGGGCCGCGTTCGCCGGCGACGTCGTGCTGGTGGCGCTGAGCGGGGACGCCGCCGTGGGGTGCCTGGTGGTGTCCGCCCGCGCCGGCGGGCAGGCGGAGATCAAGCGGCTCTGGACCGACCCGGCGTTCCGGGGCCGGGGCGTCGCGTCCCGCCTGCTCGAAGGCGCGCTCGCGCATGCCGCGGAGAGCGGCGCGCGTGTCGTGCGGCTCTCGGTCTGGAACTGGCGGACCGGCGCCATCGCGCTGTACGAACGGCTCGGCTTCGCCGTCACCGCGTCGTGGGAGGAGCGGGACCAACTGGTGTGCATGGAGCGCGCCGTGTGAGGAAGCTCCGAGGAAGCACGGTCCAGCCGGGGTTCCGCGGTAACGTCCCGGGCCGGCTCTCCTCCTGCTAGATTTTCCTTCAGCAGCAAGCCTTCCCGGCCCGGACGCGGTGTCCGACGGGGAGGCTTTTTTCATGCCCCCGTGCCCCTGTGCCCCGTGTCCCGGTACCGCCGGTCCGGAGGTGCGCGCGTGCTGTCGACCCTCTCGGTGAAGGAGCCCCATGCCCGATGTGTCCGTGCGCCCCGCAGATGTCGCCGACCGTCCCGCGGTGGAGCGGTTGTGGCTGATGTTCCGCCACGACATGTCGGAGTTCCACGGCCTGCTGCCCGGCGCCGACGGGACCTTCCGCAGCGATCGGCTCCGGCTGGCCTTCTCCGAACCGGACTGGGCGCCCTACCTGTTCGTGACGGCCGCCGGCCTGGCCGGATTCGCGTTCGTCCGCAGCGTGAGCGCGCCGACGCGCGTGCTGAACAGCTTCTTCGTGGTGCGCGGCGCGCGCCGGGCCGGTGTCGGGCTGCACGCGGTGCGGGAGATCGTGGCCAGGTACCCGGGTTCCTGGGAAGTCGCCTTCCAGGATGCCAACGTGGCGGCGGTGCGCTTCTGGCGCCGCGTCGCCGCGGAGATCGCCGGCGATGCGTGGACCGAGGAGCGCAGGCCGGTGCCCGGGCGTCCGGACTCGCCGCCCGACGTGTGGATCTCGTTCCGGACGGCGGCGGGGACCGGCGGCTGAACGCGGCGGGGCCGTCACCGTCGGCTGAACGCGTGGGGGTGGTCATCGTCGGCGGGGCGTCAACTCCTCCAGGAGCGCGCGCAGGACCGCGAGGCGGTGGGCGGACTCGGAGGGGGTCGACGCGCGGAGGGCCGTGCGGGTCGCGTGGGCGGCGAGCACGCCGAGGATCAGCCTGACCAGGGCGCCGCTGACCGCGACGCAGGCCAGCAGCCAGGTGGCGGCACCCAGGGAGTGTGTGAGCATCTTCGATCACCTTTCCGAGGCGGGGAGACCTCCGGTGTAGCGCGGACACCCGGTCCGCCGCCTCCCCGCAGCCGCGCGGAGCCGGCCGGACCCAGCCGAACTCAGCGCACCCGCGCCCCTGGTGACCGTGCGAGGGATCGGGGACCATCCGCGGATGGACGCAACGAACGGCCCGCGCGGGCCGCGTGGCAAACGGGACCTGCCGTTTCCGTACGACCAGGATCTGTCGGGGGTGCTGCGCAACCTCAACCGCCGGACCCGCTGGGGGCGTGACCGGCTCGCGAACGACCGGGTCACGGCCGCGCTGCTGGCGGCGGGCATGGCCCTGCTCGTCCGCCACCTGGGCCCGGGCGGCGGGCAGCGGGTCAACAGCGAGCGCCTGCTGCTGGGTTCGCTCTCCCAGCGCAGGGTCGCCGAGGAGTTCGCGGGCAATCCCGCGCCCTTCGCCCGGTACGGCAACGGCGTGTCGATGCTGCGCGACCGCTGGAGCCCGCACTCGGACTTCGTCACCGACCTGATCAACTTCGCGGTGTGGCGGGAGAACTACCGGCCGGAGTTCCGCGAGCGGCGTGCCGTCCACATCAAGAGGCTGGTGCACGGACCGGACTTCGTGCGGGCGGTGCACGAGATCGCCTACCAGCACACCGCCGAGGGCGTCGGTCTGCCCTCGGTCCGGCTCGGCCTCGCGCTGATGACGGCGGCCGAGGGCGACGAGGAGGTGACGCGGATCATCTCGGCGGTGTACGAGGACTACCTCGGCTCGTGGAAGAAGCTGTACGACACGGTGCTGCGGGAGCGGCATCTGCGGCTGCGCAGGGGGCTCACCCTCGACGACCTGGCCAACGCGCTGTCCGCGGCCTCCGACGGGATGACCCTCAGGGCCATCGGCGACCCCGCCGCCGCGGTGGTCGACCACGACGCCCGCAGCTCGCTCATGGGCACGGTCGCGCTCGCGGTGATCCTGGCGTTCCTCGAACCGGACGACGACGCCGGCGGCCTCACCCTGGAACAGGCCGTCGCGGCACGGTTCGACGGCCGGGTGTACTGAGCCGGTACGCAGCCCGCCGGGTCCCCCGAGCACGGTGCTCAGGGCGTGGGCACCTCGCGCGGCGGCTGCGCGGAGCGCGGGGCGGGGGCACGGAGCGCGCGGACGGTGGCGCGTGCGATCAGGGGTGTCCCGACCGCGGTGGGCAGGATCCAGGCGACGGGTGAGCCCAGGCCGAGGTTGACGACGAGGAAGGCGGTGACGAAGGAGATGTAGGAACTGCACATCAGGTTGATGTGCCAGACCACCCAGCCGCGGAAGGCCGCGCGCCGCACCCACCAGCCGGCGAGCGCCGCCGCCCAGGTCAGCGCGCCGATCACGCCGAGCCACCACAACGAGGGCCGGTAGGCCACGAGTCCGAACGCGCTCAGGCACAGCGCACCGGTCAGGACCTGGTACGACCGGCCGAGCAGCGGATGGCGGCCGGCGCGCTTGGGCGCGAGCATCGCCGCCGGCCCCACCAGCAACCCGAGACTGCCTGCTACGACATGGATCACGAGCACGACTGCGTGCATGGAGCTCCCCCATATGCCACTGTGGACGGTGGTGCCAGGCAAGCACCGTCCACAGTGGACTGTCAAGGGGATACGTGTGACGCGGACCGACCTCAACCCGACCGCCGCCTCGCTGCTCGGCTTCCTGCACGCGGGTGAGGCCAGTGGTTATGAACTCCTGGGCGTCGCCGAGGTGTTCATCGGCGACTTCTGGAGCCTGACGCGCAGTCAGGTCTACCGGGAACTCGCCGCGCTGGAACGGCGCGGCCTCGTCGTCGCCGGCGCCACCGGGACCCGCTCGCGCCGCCCGTACACCCTCACCGACGCCGGCCGCGAGGAGTTCGCCGCGTGGGTCGCGGAGCCGCCGGACACCGAGCAGATCCGCTACCCGCTGCTGCTGACCCTCGCGTTCGGCGCGTTTCTCGACACCGGCACGCTGCTGGGGTACGTCGAGCAGCACCGCGGGACCCACCGGGGACGGCTCGCCGGCTACCTCGACACGGAGGCGCAGGGCGGTCTCGACCCGTACCAGCGCGCCACGTTGCGCTTCGGCATCCACTACGAGCGGGCCGCGCTCGCGTGGATGGACGAGCTGCCCGCCATCCTGGCGGACCCGGCCGGCGCGGCGGGCGTCCACGCGGGGGAGGCGGGCGCGACGGGCTGAGCGGGCCCGACGCGCTGAGCCGGCCTGCGGCGCGGGGTCCGCCCGCTCAGCCGAACTGGCGGAAGTGGCTGCGCCGTCCGTCGTGGTCGAAGACGCCCATGGCCTCGGCCGGCCCGCCGTGCGCACCGAAGGCGTGCGGCACCATCGTGGAGAACTCCGCGGCCTGGCCGGCCTCCACGAGGATGGTGCGCTCGCCGAGCAGCAGCATCAGCGTGCCGGACAGCACCGTGAACCAGTCGCGGCCCGGGTGCACCCGCAGCACGTCGCTGCCGCGCACGACCGGCCGGGTGAAGCGCATCTTCGCCACGGTGCTGCCGTGCGCCCCGGGCTCGCGGCTCAGCATCCAGGTGGTGGTGCCCCGCTCCGTGTTGTGCTGCGGCCTGATCACCACGTCCCCGTCGTCCGCGGACTCGACGAGCATGTCGATGCTCACCCCCAGCGCCTGGGCGAGCGCGCCGAGCTGGTCCAGGCCGATCCGCCGCCGCCCGTTCTCGATCCGGCTCAGCGTGGACGCGCTCATGCCGCTACGGCTGGACAGGTCGTCCAGCGACCAGCCCAGGGACGTCCGCAGCCCCCTGACCCGCTGCCGTACCAGGAGATCGAGACCGCCGTCTTCTTGCGCCATACGCAAGATGCTAAGCCATCCGCGCAACGTCATCGTAAGGTCGCGGCATGGCAGACCACCAGCACGACCCACAGCAGCAGCACGCGGCGCACCCGCACGAGCACGGGCACGGCCACTCCGGCGGCCACGGTGCGCACGCGGAGGACGGGGCCGACGAGGCCGCCCTCGCCGACCTGCTCGACCTCGACGCCGAGGTCCTGGCCGAGCACCTTTCCGATGTCACCGCCTGGATCGCCGGGTCCGCGGGCGACCCGGCCCCGCGCCGCATCGTCGACGTGGGCAGCGGCACCGGTACCGGCACGCTCGCGCTGATGCGCCGGTTCGAGGGCGCCGAGGTCACCGCGCTCGACCGGTCCACCCACCTGCTGGGGCGGTTGCGGGAGCGGGCCGGCGAACTCGGCGTGGGCAGCCGGATCCGCACCGTGGAGGCCGACCTGGACGAGACATGGCCGGACGTCGGCCCGGCCGACCTGGTGTGGGCGTCGTCGTCGCTGCACCACATGGCCGACCCCGACCGCGCGCTCGCCGAGGCCGCGGCCCTGCTGCGCCCGGGCGGCCTGCTCGCGGTGGTCGAGATGGACTCCCTTCCGCGCTTCCTGCCCGACGACATCGGCCTCGGCCGGCCCGGCCTCGAAGCCCGGGTCCAGGCGGCCATGGACGAGCGCCGCGCCGAGGACATGCCGCACTTCGGGGGGGACTGGGCGGCGCGCTTCACCGCCGCGGGCTTCACCGTCCGCGCCGAACGGCACTTCGTCGTCGACCTGGACACGCCGCCGCCCGCCACCGCCCGCTACGCCCACGCCGTGCTGAGCCGCTCCCGCGACGGCCTCGGTGACCGGCTCGACGCCGACGACCTCGCGGTGCTCGGCACCCTGCTCGACGGCGACGGCCCAGAAGCGCTGCTGCGCCGGACCGACCTCACCGTCCGCACCTCCCGCCAGGCATGGCTGTCCGAACGCGGCTAGCCGGTACGGCCGTCAATACGGGTACGGGTGCCGTTGCCGGAAGGGGCCGCCGCTACGCGGCGCCCGGCGCGGCACCCGGCAGCGCTCAGCGCCAGCCCTGCAAGGCGAACCACTCGGCGCACCAGCCGGTCCACCGGGCCGCGTACGGGTTCTCCTGCGCGAGGCCCAGGCCGTGCGCGCCGTGCGGCAGCACGTGGAGTTCGAGCGGCACGCCCGCGCGGCGCAGGGCGGTGGTGTAGCGCAGCGCGTGCTCGACGTCCACGGCGCCGTCCTCCGCGGTGTGCCAGCAGAACACCGGGGGCGTGGCCGGGTCGACCGCGTACTCCATCGACGCCGCGCGGCGCTCGTCCGGCCCGGCGTCCGTGCCGAGCAGCGCCTCCAGCGACCCCGGGTGCGGCAGGTGCGCCATGGAGATCAGCGGGTAGCACAGCACCGCCAGGTCGGGCCGCTCCACCTCGTCCGCCTGCGGGCCGCCGGCCAGCCACGCGGCCAGGTGCCCGCCCGCGGAGAAGCCGAGCACGCCCACCCGGGACGCGTCGACCCGCGGACCGGCCGCGCCCTCGCGCAGCGCCCGTACCGCGGCCCGGGCGTCGTCCAGCGGGGCGGTGCTCCCCTGCGGGCGCAGGCGGTAGCGCAGCACCGCGGCGTGCAGGCCGATCCCGCCCAGCCACCGCGCCACCGGCTCGGCCTCGTGCGGCGCATGCACGTTGTAGCCGCCGCCGGGCAGCACGAGCACGATCGGCGCCGGGCCGGGGGCCTGGTCCGTGGCGGTCCCGGGAGCCAGGTGCACGGTCAGCCGGCCGTCGAGGAGTTCGGTCACGCCAGGTACCTCCGGTGCGAGAGAGCGACGCCTCACCGTATCGGCCCGCGCGGGCGCCCCCGTGGAGGGCCCGGCCCGCGACGACGCGGCGTGACCGTCCTGGCGGCCGGGGGGAATTGAACGGATCAAAACGGGTCGCGCGCGGCCGCGCCGGGTAAACGCCCTGGTCCCGTCGCAGATATGGGCGGGTTCGTCCGGACGGAAGCTTGACGTCCGGCCGCGCGCGGCCCTACTGTCGGCGACGTGGAATGAATGGTTTCAACCCGATCGCCGCCGCCCGATGCGAGCAGTGGCACCGCGATGCTGCGGTAAGTCGAGTGAACTGTTTCAATGGGGACGCCTCCGATCCGTTCAGTACATTGCGGGCCGGCGGTGCGGAGAGCCCCTTTGAGGAGAACATGGTGCGAATGGTCGGGATCAAGGACGTGGCGCGACAGGCCGGCGTGTCGGTGGGCACGGTGTCCAACGTGATCAACCGTCCCGACCTGGTCTCCGAGGAGACCAGGGACCGCGTGCAGAGCGTCATCAAGCAACTCGGCTACGTCCGCAGCGAGTCGGCGCGCCAGCTGCGGGCCGGCCAGAGCCGGATCATGGCGCTGCTCGTCCTCGACATGGGCAACCCCTTCTTCGTCGACGTCGCACGCGGCGCGGAGTCCGCGGCCCGCGAGGCGGGGCTCGGCGTGATGGTCTGCAACAGCGGCCAGAGCCCCAGCGAGGAGGCCACCTACATCTCGCTCTTCACCGAGCAGCGGGTGCGCGGCGTCCTGCTCACCCCGGCCGACTCCACCGGGGCCAGCCTGGACCTGCTCAGGCAGCAGAACGTGCCGTTCGTGCTGGTGGACCGCGGCGCGGGCGACGCCGACGGATGCTCGGTGTCGGTCGACGACACCATCGGCGGCGCGCTGGCCGGCCGCCACCTGGTCGCGGCCGGGCACCGCACCATCGCCTACATCAGCGGGCCCTCCCACCTCCAGCAGGTCAAGGACCGCCGGGCCGGCATGCTGCAGGCCCTCGCGGAGGCCGGGCTCGGCCCCGAGGCGCTGCTGGAGATCCCCGCGCAGCGCCTCGACGTCGCCGCCGGCCGTGACGCCGCCTCGCGGCTGCTCGGCCTGGCCCAGCGCCCCACGGCGGTCTTCTGCGCGAACGACCTGCTTGCCCTCGGCGTCCTCCAGGTCGTCTACGCCGCGGGCATCGCCGTCCCCCGCGATCTGGCGATCGTCGGCTACGACGACATCGAGTTCGCCGCCGCCGCCGTCGTGCCCCTCACCTCCGTCCGCCAGCCGGCCGCGGAGATGGGGCGGATGGCCGCGGAGCTGCTGCTGGAGGAGACCGGTCCGCGCGCCGCCCAGCACGCACACCAACGCGCCGTCCTGCTGCCCGAGCTGGTGGTCCGCGGCTCCAGCCTCCCGGTCCGTTAGAGGGGGCCTTCGGAGCGACGCGGGCGAACACGCGGCGGGGTGACGCCGCGTCAGGGAGCGGGCGTGCGCGCGAAGAGTGCCGTGGAGCGGGGGGCGGCGCCGTCGGGGGCGGGGTTCGTGCGGGTGCCGAGGCGGTGGAAGCCGGACTTCTCGGCGACCCGGAGCGACGCGGAGTTCGCCTCGTCGGCCTCCAGGAGGAGCCGGCTCAGCGCGAGGTCGCGGAAGGCCCAGGCGGTCACGAGGCGGACGGCGCGGGCGGCGATGCCGCGGCCCCGGTGGGCGGGGAAGACGCTGTAGGCGAGAGCGGCCACGTCCTCCGCGCGGAACTGCAGGTTGACGACGCCGACCGGCTCGTCCGTCGCCGCGTCCGCGACCACCAGCGGAGCCGCCCGCCCGCTGCGCCACGCCTCCTCGGCGCGCGCCACACCGGTGAGCTTCGCCCGCGTGTCCATCGGGCCGTCCTCCAGCCATCGGCGTGTCTGCGGATCGTGGCTCGCCGCGGCGATCGCGTCCATGTCGGAGGCCCGCCGCAGGCGCACGGTCACGGCGCCGTCCGTCAGCGGTGCGGGCGGCGGTTGGATCGGCGTGGTGCGTCCCATGGCCTGCCCTTCCCTTCCGGTCCGGCTCAGTTGTCGCCGTCTGTGTCGCCGTCTGTGTCGCTGTCGTCGGTGTCGTCGTCTGTGTCGTTGGTGACGAGGAGGACGTCGAGGGTGCGGGGGCCGTGGACGCCTTCGACGCGGTCGAGTTCGATGTCGCTGGTGGCGGAGGGTCCGGAGATCCAGGTGAGGGGTCGGGTGGGGTCCAGCTTGGGGAGTGCCTGTGGTACTGAGTCCACCACCTGTTCCGGCACGCGTACGACGCAGATGTGGTGGTCGGGGATGAGGGTGATGCGTCGTCGGCCCTGGTCGGGTCCGGCGTCGAGGATGATGGTGCCGGTTTCGGCGATGGCGAGTGCGCAGGCGGTGATGACGGTGTCGATGCCGTCGAGTTGATGGGTGGTGAGTTCGTCGTCGCCGAC
>NZ_FNVU01000037.1 GCF_900107965.1 Actinacidiphila yanglinensis
AGCACGCCGCCAGCGTTCGTCCTGAGCCAGGATCAAACTCTCCGTGAATGCTTTCTCGAAAGAAAACACACGCAAGAGCGGCACCACGAGGAGGAATAATCCCCGGGTGCACAGCGTCCTCGCTGTGTCGCCTCCCCCACCCCAACGGGCAGGAAAGGACTTTTTCAAAGGAACCACATCCCGATCGGAAAACCGAACCGGACGGGGTATCAACATATCTGGCGTTGACTTTTGGCACGCTGTTGAGTTCTCAAGAAACGGAAGCTGCCATCGGCTGCCCTTCCGGGCCCCTCCGGGCTTTCCCTTCGTTGTGTTCCAACCTTAGCAGATGCTTTCCGGTCGGAATTACCAACCCCTTTTCGAAACACACGTTTCCGCAGGTCTCGTCGAGGCGGTTGTGCCAACGTACGGCAACGGGCGGCCGGATGCAAATCCGGCCGCCCGTTGCCCGCAGCGTTGTTGACGGTGGGTCAGACCTCCACGACCACCGGGAGGATCATCGGACGCCGACGGTAGGTGTCGGAGACCCACTTGCCGACCGTGCGGCGGATGAGCTGCTGGATCTGGCGGGTCTCCAGCACACCGTCCGAGGCCGAACGGGACAGCCCCTCCTCGATCTTGGGGATCACCGCGGCGAAGGCGTCGTCGTCGATACCGGAGCCCCTGGCATGGATGTTCGGGCCGCCGACGATCTTTCCGGTACTGCTGTCGACCACGACGAAGACGGAGACGATGCCCTCCTCGCCCAGGATGCGACGGTCCTTGAGGGACGACTCGGTGATGTCGCCGACCGACAGGCCGTCGACGTACACGTAGCCGGCCTGAACCTTGCCCGCGATCCTCGCCTTGCCGTTGACGAGGTCGACGGCAACGCCGTCCTCGGCGATGACGGTGCGGTCCTTGGGAATGCCGGTCAGCATGCCGAGGTCGGCGTTGGCCCGCAGATGACGCCATTCACCGTGGATCGGCATCAGGTTGCGCGGCTTGCAGATGTTGTAGAAGTACAGGAGTTCACCGGCCGAGGCGTGGCCGGAGACGTGCACCTTCGCGTTGCCCTTGTGGACGACGTTGGCGCCCCACCGGGTCAGCCCGTTGATGACGCGGTACACCGCGTTCTCGTTCCCGGGGATGAGCGACGACGCGAGGACCACGGTGTCACCCTCGACGATGCGGATCTGGTGGTCGCGGTTGGCCATCCGGGAGAGGGCTGCCATGGGCTCGCCCTGGGAGCCGGTGCAGACGAGGACGACCTGCTCGTCGGGGAGGTCGTCGAGCACCTTGACGTCGACGACGAGCCCGCTCGGCACCTTGAGGTACCCCAGGTCGCGGGCGATGCCCATGTTCCTGACCATGGAGCGGCCGACGAAGGCGACCTTGCGGCGGCGCTCGTGGGCGGCGTCGAGCACCTGCTGGATCCGGTGGACGTGGCTGGCGAAGCTGGCCACGATGATCCGCTTCTCCGCCTTGGCGAAGGTCTGCCGCAGTACCTGCGAGATGTCCCGCTCGGGCGGCACGAAGCCGGGGACCTCGGCGTTGGTGGAGTCGGCGAGGAGCAGGTCGATGCCCTCCTCGCCCAGCCGGGCGAAGGTCGGCAGGTCGGTGAGGCGCCCGTCCAGCGGCAGCTGGTCCATCTTGAAGTCGCCGGTGACCACGACGTTCCCCGCCGGGGTGCGGATGGCGACGGCGAGCGCGTCGGGGATGGAGTGGTTGACCGCGACGAACTCGCAGTCGAAGGGACCGATCCGCTCCCGGTCGCCTTCCTTGACCTCGAGTGCGTAGGGGCGGATCCGGTGCTCCTGGAGCTTGGCCTCGACCAGGGCGAGGGTGAGCTTGGAGCCGATCAGCGGGATGTCCTCCTTCTCGCGCAGGAGGAACGGGACGGCGCCGATGTGGTCTTCGTGCCCGTGGGTGAGGACGACCCCGACGACGTCGTCCAGTCGGTCACGGATGGAACTGAAGTCCGGCAGGATCAGGTCGACACCAGGCTGCTCCTCCTCGGGGAAGAGGACGCCGCAGTCGACGATCAGCAGCCGGCCGGCGTATTCGAAGACGGTCATGTTGCGGCCGATCTCGCCCAGGCCGCCGAGCGGCGTGATGCGCAGACCGCCCTCGGCGAGAGCCGGCGGGGGACCGAGTTCAGGGTGCGGATGACTCAAAGGGTTTCTCCTTACCGCGCACGCCAGAGGGTCCCTCGTGGGGGCCGTGGTCGGCGCGACACTGTTCAGGTTCGATAGGTGTGTCGGGTGCGGAATTCTTTTCCGACGTATGCGTGGTGCACTCGCGCTCCCCCCGCCTGCGGCGGAGTTCGCGGAATACTGCTGTATTCAGTTGTGAAGTCTGGTGGACTCTCGCGAGTTCCATGGTGCTCAGAGGTGTACCCCGCCGGCGGCGAGATCGTTCCTGAGCTGCTCGGTCTCGCGCTCGCCGAGGGCGACGAGGGGAAGCCGGAGCGGGCCTGCGGGCAGTCCGCGCAGCGCGAGGGCGGTCTTGGTGGTGATGACGCCCTGGGCGCGGAACATGCCGGTGAAGACGGGCAGCAGGCGCTGGTGGATCTCGGTGGCCTTGGTGACGTCGCTGCTGGTGTACGCGTCGAGCATGGCCCGCAGCTCGGGGGTGACGAGGTGGCCGACGACCGAGACGAAGCCGACCGCGCCGATGGACAGCAGCGGCAGGTTGAGCATGTCGTCGCCCGAGTACCAGGCGAGGTCGCTGCGGGCGATCACCCAGCTCGACGCGCCGAGGTCGCCCTTGGCGTCCTTGTTCGCGACGATCCTGGGGTGGTCGCCGAGCCGGACCAGCGTCTCGGTGTCGATCGCGACGCCACTGCGGCCTGGGATGTCGTAGAGCATGACCGGCAGGCCGGTGGCGTCGGCGATGGCGGTGAAGTGCCGGTACAGCCCCTCCTGCGGCGGCTTGCTGTAGTACGGCGTGACCGTGAGCAGGCCGTGGGCGCCGGAGCGCTCGGCCTGGCGGGCGAGGGTGACGCTGTGCCCCGTGTCGTTGGTCCCGACTCCGGCGATCACGTGGGCCCGGTCGCCGACGGCTTCGAGCACCGCGCGGACCAGCCGGTCCTTCTCGTCGTCGCTGGTGGTGGGCGACTCTCCCGTGGTGCCGTTGACGACGAGGCCGTCGTTGCCCTGGTCCACGAGGTGGGCGGCGAGCCGTTGCGCGCCGTCGACGTCGAGCGCGCCTTCGGCGGTGAACGGCGTGACCATCGCGGTCAGCACCCGCCCGAAGGGGGCGGCGGGGGTGGATGTCGGAGCCATGCGTCCCACGTTACTGGGTGTGTGTGCGGCTGCGCAGCGGCGGGACCTGCGGCTGTGGACGGCGGGCCCCCGGAAGAGGACTCCAGCGCTGCCTGCTCGGGGGTTCAGGCAGCACCGGAGTCCGTTTTCGCAGCCTAGAGGAACTTCGCGAATGCCTGCAATCCGAACACTTCGGACATTTTCTACGGAGCCACTCGGCCATTCGCGTTGAAAGCCGCGTGTGTCAGGGGCATCAGCTTCGCCCAGTGGGCCTCCATCTGCTCCCCGACCATCTCGATCTCCCGCTGCGGGAAGGACGGGATCCGGGCGAGTTCGTGCTGGGTGCGCAACCCGAGGAAGTGCATCAGCGACCGCGCGTTGCAGGTCGCGTACATCGAGGAGAACAGCCCCACCGGCAGCGTCGCCCTCGCCACCTCCCGGGCCACCCCGGCCGCGAGCATCTCCTGGTAAGCCGCATACGACCGCTCGTACGACTCCGCCATCACGGCGAGCGCCGCCTGCCGCTGCTCGTCGGTCCCCTGCACGAACTCGTACTTCCCCGGGCGCCCCTGCTGCACCAGCTTGCGCTCCGCGCCCGGCAGGTAGAACACCGGCTGCAGCTCGCGGTACCTCCCGGACTCCTCGTTGTATGACCATCCAGCTCTGTGGCGCATAAATTCGCGGAAGACGAAGATCGGGGCGCTGATGAAGAAGGTCATCGAGTTGTGCTCGAAAGGACTGCCGTGGCGGTCCCGGATGAGGAAGTTGATCAGGCCCTTGGAGCGGTCGGGGTCCTTGGTCAGCTCTTCGAGGGACTGCTCACCCGCCGTGGAGACGCGGGCCGCCCACAGGACGTCGGAGTCGGACGCGCTGTGCTTGACGAGGTCGACCGTGACGTCCTCGCGGAAACGGACGGGGGCGGCGGCCTCGGTGGAGGGCGGGTCGGTGGACACCGGCGGGTCCTTCCTGTTGTCTGTTGTGCGCCGCTCAGCTTATGGGGTGGGTCCGACAGGCAGCCGCAGGCACTGGTGCGGACCCGGCGCTTGGCCGGGGTGGCCGGGCCGGATAACCTCACCGGTCATAGCCCCCGCACCTGACAGAAGCCGAAGAGGATCCTCCGCGTGTCCTTGCCCTTCCGTTCCGCAGCCACCGTCGACGACGAGTACGCGAGCGGCCGTCCGCTGCCCCACGACGTGCAGGACCGCTGGATGCGGCCGTACCGCCCCGGGCCGTGGCGGGTCGGAGTCGCCGCGCTGGCACTGATGCTCTCGGCCTACCTGCTGTTCGCCGCGCTGATCATGGCCGCCGCCAAGAGCGTGCAGGGTGCCGGGGTGCTGGTGGTGTGCGCGGTGGTGGTGATCGCGGCCACGCTGCGACTGCTGCGGATGGGCGTGTGGCTCAGCGGGAAGGGCCTGCGGCAAGTGGGGTACTTCGGCACGGTGACGGTGTCCTGGCAGCAGGTAACCTCGGTGCGGACCGCCCAGCAGCCCGTGCGGGTGCTGGGGCTGCCGCGCAGCGTGCAGGGTCAGGCGCTGTTGATCTCGCGGCGCGGGTCGACGCTGCGGCCCCTGATGACCGACCACAACGCGGACTTCCTCGGGCGGGCCGAGGCGTTCGACATCGCCGCGGACGCGATCGAGGGCTGGTCCCTCGAACTGCGCTGAGGCCCCCGCAGGACTGCCTGGTGGGTGGCCGGGCGCGGGTTCCCTGGCCAGCAGGACCGGTCAGCCGGCGTCGCTCGTCACGGTCCCCTTCTCCCCGTCGGTGCGGGGCTTCTCACCGTCGGTGGTGCGGGGCGGGGCGTCGTGGAGGCGGATCGCGCGCTGCATGGCCTTGCGGGCGCGGGGGGTGTCGCGGGCGTCGAAGTAGGCGACGGCGAGGCGGAACCAGTTCCGCCAGTCGTCGGGGGCGGCCTCGGTCTCGGCTTGGCGCTTGGCGAAGACCACGTCGGCGGACGCGCGGTCGATGCGGCCGCTGGGGGTGCGGGCCAGTTCGTCGACGGGGAGGCCGCCCTCGGCCTCGAGTTCGCGGCCGAGGCGTCCGGCGTGGCGGGCGAACTGCGTGGTGTGCCACAGAAACCACGCGCCGATCAGGGGCAGGACCAGGACCGCGATGCCGAAGGCGACGGTGACCGGCCGGCCGTCGGCGATCAGCAGCACCCCGCGGTCGCCGACCAGCACGAAGTAGAAGACGAGGACGACCGCGGAGACGGTGTAGCTGAGCTTGGCGCGCATGGGGTTCAGGCTCCTCGGGGCCCGGTGGGCGAGCCGTCCGCCGCGGCGGGCCCGTCGGTCAGGAAGTGCTCCAGGCCGTACGTGAGGCCGGGCGCTGACGGCACGGTGCGGACCGCGAGCAGGATGCCCGGCATGAAGCTGCTGTGGTGCAGCGAGTCGTGCCGGATGGTGAGGGTCTCGCCGGTGCCGCCGAAGAGGACCTCCTGGTGGGCGAGGAGGCCGCGCAGCCGTACGGAGTGCACGGGGACGCCGTCGACGTCGGCGCCGCGGGCGCCGTCGAGCCCGTGGGTGGTCGGGTCGTGCTGCGCGGGGCGGCCGGCTTCGGTGCGGGCGGCGGCGATGAGCTGGGCGGTACGGGTGGCGGTGCCGCTGGGCGCGTCGGCCTTGTTGTCGTGGTGCAGCTCGATGACCTCGACGGACTCGAACCAGCGGGCGGCCTGCTGGGCGAACTGCATGGTGAGCACGGCGCCGATGGAGAAGTTGGGGGCGACGAGCGCGCCGGTGCCGGGTGCGGCTTCCAGCCATCCGCGCAGGGTGGCCAGCCGCTCGGTGGTCCAGCCGGTGGTGCCGACCACCGCGTGGATGCCGTGGCCGACGCAGAATTCCAGGTTGCCCAGGACGGCGTCGGGGTGGGTGAGGTCGACGGCGACCTGGGTGCCCGCCTCGGTCAGGGTCTCGAGCGGGTCGTCGCGGTCGATCGCGGCGACGAGGTCGAGGTCGTCGGCGGCCTCGACGGAGCGGGCCGCCTCGGAGCCGATCCGGCCCTTCGCGCCGATGACGGCCACTCGCAGCTTGCTCATCGTGGGGAAGTCCTCCGGGTGTAAGGGTCACGCCGCAGGGGGTGCGGGTGTGACGCGCGTACGTCGGCGCGTGACTACGCGATCGCTTCGTGCAGGCGGGCGGCCTGCTTGTCCTTCACCGGCCCTATGACGGCCAGCGAGGGGCGCTGTCCCAGTACATCGCGGGCCACCTCGCGCACCTCGGCCGGGGTCACCGCGGCGATCCGGGCCAGCAGGTCGTCGACGGAGAGCTGCTCGCCCCAGCACAGCTCGCTCTTGCCGATCCGGTTCATCAGGGCGCCGGTGTCCTCCAGGCCCAGCACGGTCGATCCGGAGAGCTGGCCGATCGCGCGGCGCAGTTCCTCGTCGCTCAGGCCGTGCTCGGCGACGTGGTGCAGCTCGTCGCGGCAGATCTTGAGGACGTCGGGCAGCCGGCGCGGCTGGCAGCCCGCGTAGACGCCGAACATGCCGCAGTCGGCGTAGGAGGAGGTGTAGGAGTACACGGAGTAGGCCAGGCCGCGCTTCTCGCGGACCTCCTGGAAGAGCCGTGAGCTCATCCCGCCGCCGAGTGCGGTGTTCAGCACGCCGAGGGCCCAGCGGCGCTCGTCGGTGCGGGACAGGGCCGGCATGCCGAGAACGACGTGGGCCTGCTCGGTGCGGCGGTCGAGGATCTCGACGTGCCCGGCGCTGCGGATCGTGCGGCTGCCACCGCGGGGCGGCTGGGGCACGGCGTCGGGGTCGCGGAGGGCGCCGGCCCGCTCGAAGGCGCGGCGGACCTGGCGGACGACGGTGGCGTGGTCGATGTTGCCCGCGGCGGCGACGACGAGCCGGGTGGGGTCGTAGTGCTTGCGGTAGAAGCGGGCGACCTGGTCGCGGGTGAGGCCGTTGACGGTCTCGACGGTGCCGAGGACGGGGCGGCCGAGCGGGGAGTCGCCGAGCAGGGCGGTGGTGAACAGGTCGTGCACCTGGTCGCCGGGGTCGTCCTCGGTCATGGCGATCTCCTCCAGGACGACGCCGCGCTCGGCGTCGATGTCCTCCTGGCGGATCAGGGAGCCGGTGAGCATGTCGCTGACCACGTCGATGGCGAGCGGCAGGTCGGTGTCGAGCACCCTGGCGTAGTAGCAGGTGTACTCCTTGGCGGTGAAGGCGTTCATCTCGCCGCCGACGGCGTCGATCGCCGCGGAGATGTCGAGGGCGCTGCGCCGCTCGGTGCCCTTGAACAGCAGGTGTTCGAGGTAGTGGGTGGCTCCGTTGAGCACCGGGGTCTCGTCGCGGGAGCCGACGCCGGCCCAGATGCCGAAGGTCGCCGAGCGCACGGTGGGCAGGGTCTCGGTGACGACGCGCAGGCCGCCGGGGAGCACGGAGCGGCGCACGGTGCCGGTGCCGTCGGTGCCGGGCAGCAGCGTCCGTGTGCGGACGGCCCGCCCCTTGGTGGAGGGGCGGGCCGTCACTGCGGTGGAGCGGGTCGTCACTGGGCCGACTCGTCCTTCTTCTCGTCCTCTTCGCCCTCGACGACCGGGATCAGGGAGAGCTTGCCGCGCTGGTCGATCTCGGCGATCTCGACCTGGACCTTGGCGCCGACGCCGAGGACGTCCTCGACGTTCTCCACGCGCTTGCCGCCGGCGAGCTTGCGGATCTGCGAGATGTGCAGCAGGCCGTCCTTGCCGGGCATCAGGGAGACGAAGGCACCGAAGGTGGTGGTCTTCACGACGGTGCCGAGGTAGCGCTCGCCGACCTCGGGCATGGTCGGGTTGGCGATCTGGTTGATCACCGCGCGGGCCGCCTCGGCCTGGGAGCCCTCGGTGGCGCCGATCAGGACGGTGCCGTCGTCCTCGATGGAGATGTCGGCGCCGGTGTCCTCCTGGATCTGGTTGATCATCTTGCCCTTGGGGCCGATGACCTCGCCGATCTTGTCCACCGGGATCTTGATGCTGATGATCCGCGGCGCGTTGGGGGACATCTCGTCGGGGACGTCGATGGCCTCGTTCATCACGTCGAGGATGTGCAGGCGCGCGTCGCGGGCCTGCTTGAGGGCCGCGGCGAGCACCGACGCCGGGATGCCGTCGAGCTTGGTGTCGAGCTGGAGGGCGGTGACGAACTTCTTGGTGCCGGCCACCTTGAAGTCCATGTCGCCGAACGCGTCCTCGGCACCGAGGATGTCGGTCAGCGCGACGTAGTGCGTCTCGCCCTCGATCTCCTGGGAGATGAGGCCCATGGCGATACCGGCGACGGGGGCCTTGAGCGGCACACCGGCGTTCAGCAGCGACATGGTGGAGGCGCAGACGGAACCCATGGAGGTGGAGCCGTTGGAGCCCAGGGCCTCGGAGACCTGCCGGATCGCGTAGGGGAACTCCTCGCGGGTGGGCAGGACCGGGATCAGCGCGCGCTCGGCGAGCGCGCCGTGGCCGATCTCGCGGCGCTTGGGGGAGCCGACGCGGCCGGTCTCGCCGACGGAGTACGGCGGGAAGTTGTAGTTGTGCATGTAGCGCTTGCGCGTCTCGGGCGCGAGCGTGTCGAGCTGCTGCTCCATGCGCAGCATGTTGAGGGTGGTGACGCCCAGGATCTGGGTCTCACCGCGCTCGAACAGCGCCGAGCCGTGCACCCGCGGGATGGCCTCGACCTCGGCGGCCAGGGTGCGGATGTCGGTGACGCCGCGGCCGTCGATGCGGACCTTGTCGCGGATGACGCGCTGGCGGACCAGCTTCTTGGTCAGCGCGCGGTAGGCCGCGGAGATCTCCTTCTCGCGACCCTCGAACTGCGGCAGCAGCTTCTCGGCGGCCAGGCCCTTGACGCGGTCCAGCTCGGCCTCGCGGGCCTGCTTGCCGGCGATGGTCAGCGCCTGCGCGAGCTCGCCGGTGACGGCGGACTCCAGCGCCTCGAACACGTCGTCCTGGTAGTCCAGGAAGATCGGGAACTCGCCGGTGGGCTTGGCGGCCTTGCCGGCCAGTTCGGACTGGGCCTTGCACAGCACCTTGATGAAGGGCTTGGCGGCCTCCAGGCCGGCGGCGACGACCTCCTCGGTCGGCGCCTCGACACCGCCCTCGACCAGCTTGATGGTGTGCTGGGTGGCCTCGGCCTCGACCATCATGATCGCGACGTCGCCGTCGTCGAGCACGCGGCCGGCGACGACCATGTCGAAGACGGCCTCTTCGAGCTCGGTGTGGGTCGGGAACGCCACCCACTGGTTCTTGATCAGCGCGACCCGGACACCGCCGATGGGGCCGGAGAACGGCAGGCCGGCCAGCTGCGTGGAGCAGGAGGCGGCGTTGATGGCGATCACGTCGTACAGGTGGTCCGGGTTGAGCGCCATGATCGTGCAGACGACCTGGATCTCGTTGCGCAGGCCCTTGACGAAGGACGGGCGCAGCGGGCGGTCGATCAGCCGGCAGGTGAGGATGGCGTCCTCGGACGGGCGGCCCTCGCGGCGGAAGAAGGAGCCGGGGATCCGGCCGGCCGCGTACATGCGCTCCTCGACGTCCACCGTGAGGGGGAAGAAGTCGAAGTGCTCCTTGGGCTGCTTCGAGGCGCTGGTCGCCGACAGCACCATGGTGTCGTCGTCCAGGTAGGCCACGGCGGAGCCGGCGGCCTGGCGGGCCAGGCGGCCCGTCTCGAAGCGGATGGTACGGGTGCCGAAGGTGCCGTTGTCGATCACGGCTTCGGCGTAGTGGGTCTCGTTCTCCACTATGAAGATTCTCCTCGTCCTTGCCCGCAGGGCGTGTCCCTGTCGGGCCTTCGGTGGAGGCGCGTCGTCCAGCCGGGGCCGGTCTTCGATCGAAGCCTCCGGTGGCTGCTGCCACCCGGGGGCCACTACCGAGGACCGGCGTATGCGGCGGATAGGAGGACGCTCCTCCTCATTCGTTGTCAACAGCCCCATTGCACCAGACACCGGCAGGGTCGCGCACGTCATGTGCACAGCCTGTGGACAGGTGCAGCGGAACCGTTGTACGGCTCCTCGGAACCGTTGTACGGAAAGCTGTACGGAAAAGGGAGCGGTCCCGTTCGACGGGGACCGCTCCCTCAAGGCTTCCTAGCGGACGCCCGCCGCACCGGCACGGATGCCGAGGCGCTCGCGAAGCTCGCGGAAGCGGGTGATGTCCTTCTTGGCCAGGTACTGCAGAAGGCGGCGGCGCTGGCCGACCAGGATCAGCAGACCACGACGGCTGTGGTGGTCGTGCTTGTGGGTCTTGAGGTGCTCGGTCAGGTCCGAGATCCGGCGCGACAGCAGCGCGACCTGGACCTCGGGGGAGCCGGTGTCGCCCTCCTTGGTGCCGAACTCGGCGATGATCTGCTTCTTCGTCTCGACGTCGAGCGACATACGGACTCCTCGTGGTGTCTTCGGCCTTCGAGCGCCCCCGGTCTGCATCGCGGGGGAATCTCACATGACTCGCAAGGCGCTGCCACGCGGTGCGCACACACGCATGGCCGTCACCCAGGGTACCAGGGCGCGCCGACCCGCCTTACCGGCCGGTCACCTCGGGCCGGCGGCGGGCTCGGCCGCGTGGACGGTCCGGCCGGGGAGGGGGCCGGGTGCGCACCCTGGGCCGGGTGCTTCGCAGGCCGCCCGCGCGGCCCGGGCGTCGCGGGCCGCACGCAGCCGCCGGAAGGCGACCGGCGGCCGGCCGCAGGCGATCCGTGACTCCACGTACTCCTTGACCAGCTCCGCGCACGCGCGCGGCGAGGCGGTGCCGGTGTCGCACTCGAAGTCGTACAGGCCGTGGGTGTGCACGCGGGTGTACTGGTACGCGGCCAGGCCCTGCGGCCGGTCGCTGCGCGCCCCCTCGCGGCGCTTCAGCTCGGGCAGCGGGCAGTGCACGCCGATCAGGAAGACCTCGACGCCGGCCAGGACGGTCAGGCAGTCGTCCAGCCGCCAGGGCTCGCTGAGCACGTGGTCGACGACGAGGTCGTTGCCCGCGGCCGCCATGCCGGCCACCGCGCGGTGGAATCCCATCCGGGTACGGGTGAGCACTCCGTCGATCGCGTCGGGGGCGATCTCCCGGCCGGCCCGCATGGCGTTGATGCCGTCGACCGGGACGTGGAACCAGGGGTCGCCGTCGAGGATCGCCAGCAGTTCGCGGGCGAGGCAGGATTTGCCCGAACTGGATGTGCCGTTGAGAAAGATGATCCTCCCGGGACGCATGGGAACGATCGTATAGCTGCGGGTCGGCCCGGCCACGGTCGAGGGGCGGCGGGTGGTGGGAGCGCGACCGCGCGGGACGGGACGCACCGCCCAACACCGCTGGCCCGCAGACGAGTTGGGGAATGCGGGCGGCGGGCCCGGTGGCGGCGCGGGCGGATCGGGGCGGGACCGGGGCGAACCGGGCACGGGTGGGGCGCCGATCGGGGGCGTCCGCAGGGGTCGTCGCCGCCCCGAGGTGTCCGGGGCGATTCGGGCGGGAAGGAGCGGAAAAGGGGTACCGGACGGCCTGACGGCGGGCATCGACCGGCTATTAGGCTGTCCGTCAAGAGTGGCGCGGCCGCGGGGCGCAGAGGCGACCGGCGGCGCAACGGGGTGGGGAGACGGTGACGCGTGACTCCCCGACGCAGACCTGGAGGCATTGTGAGCAGCGATCGGGACGACAACCGCGTGGGCGGGGCCGCCCCTGTCGACGACTCCGGGGGCGGAGTCTCGGACATCACCGGTGAGTACCGCTACGACTTCACCCCTCCGGCCTGGTACATGCAGAGCAGCAGCGACAGCGGCGCCGACGCCGAGGAGTCCTCGGACGCCGACGCCGAGGGCGCCGCGGGCTCCGGCAGCGACGGGAGCGCCACCGGCACCGACCGCGCCCCGGGTGCCGAACAGCGCGACGCGGCAAGCGAGTCGGCCGGGTCCGACGGGGCGGCCGAGCGCGAAGGGGCCGGCGCCGCGGCGCCGCGGGTACCGGTCTGGGAGCCGAACCCCGCACCCGGCTCCGGCGCGGGGTCGGGTGACGCGTCGTCGTGGTCGGCGGCCTCGCTGCCGCCGGTACCCGGAATCGGCGGCGCCCCGGTGTCGGCCGCGGGTTCCGGCACCGTCCTGCGGACGGGCAAGGGTGCCGACTCGGGTGACGCCGGGAGCAAGGGCAGTGGTACGGAGGCGGATTCCGGCCCGGCCGCGTGGTCGCCGTCCGATGTGCCGTCGGTCCCCCGCCCCAGCAGCAGCCCCTCGGACTCCGACTCCGACTCCTCCGCCGGCAACCCCGCCTGGGCCGCGGCCGGCGTCCCCTCCATCCCCCGCCCCAGCAGCAGCCCCTCGAACTCCGACTCCTCTTCCGGCAACCCCGCCTGGGCCGCGGCCGGCGTCCCCTCCATCCCCCGCCCCAGCAGGGAACCCGAGGCCACGAAGGAGCCGAAGGCCGAACCCGAGGACGCGAAGCCCTCGTGGTCCGCGTCGTCCGTGCCGTCGGTCCCGCCGCCCGCCGCCGAGGCCGCCGCGGAAGAACCTCAGGACGCCAAGCCGTCGTGGATGCGGTCCGACGACCCCGACGCGCCTTCCACCCCGCCGCGGGGCGTACCGCTGTCGAAGCCGGCCGCCGATGCCGAGGAGCCGTCGGATCGGCCCGAGCAGGAGCCCCGGCCGGCCCCGGCCCGGGACGCGACGGTCCGGTTCTCGGCCGCGGCGATGCTGCGGGAGGCCCAGGAGCGGGTGGCCGCGCAGGCAGCGGAACCCCAGGACGCCAAGCCGGAGGCCGCCGAGCCCGAGGACGCCGAACCCGAGTACGCCAGGCCGGCCGCCGAGCAGCGGTCCGCGTCCGAGGACGCGGCGCCGCTGAAGCGCACGCCAGTATGGACGCCGCTGCCCGTACCGCCCGCCACCGATCCCAAGCCGTGGACGCCCGACGCCCCGCGCGGCCCGGTGCCGCCGCTGCCCCCGCAGTTCCAGCGCGCCGACGAACCCGCCGCACCCGAGGCACCGGCGGCCCCGCCGCAGTCCCCCCAGCCCTTCACACCGCCGGTCGCGCCGCCGGCCACCGAGCGGCGGGACCCCGACTTCCCGCCGCCGGTCGGCCAGCCGGTCATCCCGGCGGGATACGGCTATCCCCCGGCCGGGCAGCCCGACGCGCAGCCGCAGGGCCCGGGCGGATACGCCTTCCCGCAGGTCCCGAGCGCGCCCGCGGCACCCCATGCGGCCCCGCCCGTTGAGCAGTTGCCCGGACCGACGGGTTACGCGCACCCCCAGGCGCCAGGCGTGGCCCCCGCACCGCAGACACCACAACCGCCCCAACCCGGCACCCCACAACCAGCATCACCCCAGCCCGGACCAGCCGGATACGCCTTCCCCCAACAAGGCGCCCCCACGCCCCAACCACCGCACCCCGCAGCCGAGTTGCCCGGCCCCACGGGTTACCCGTACCCCCAGGCGCCAGGCGTGGCCCCCGCACCGCAGACACCACAACCGCCCCAACCCGGCACCCCACAACCAGGATCACCCCAGCCCGGACCAGCCGGATACGGCTTCCCCCAACAAGGCGCCCCCACGCCCCAACCACCGCAGCCGTACGCACCCGCGCTGCCGGCCGCGGAGGTCCCGCAGCAGCACGCTCCCGTCCAGGCACCGGTGCCGACCGGGCTGCCCCAGCAGCAGGCCGCGCCGCCCGCCGGGGTGGCCCCACCGCCGGTTCAGCAGCAGCCGCAGCCGCCCCAGCACCAGCAGTACCCGCAGCCCGGGCAGCCCGGAACGCCTGGCCAGCCGCAGCTCCCGGCCGGGGCTCCGCTCGGCCAGCAGTTCGGGACCGACGGCGGCTACGGGTTCCCGGGGCAGCCCGGACAGCAGCAGGACGCGGGTTCGCTCCAGCCGCTCCCCCAGCACGGCGCGTACGGCTTCCCGCAGCAGGGTCAGCCCGGGCAGCCGGGCCAACCGGGCGCCCAGGAGGCCGCGCCCGCCGCTCCCCCGGCGCCCGCCGGACCCGTCGACCCGCGGGCCGGTGGCTGGCCGACCGTGACGCCCGACCAGCGCCAACGCACCGCGCAAGGGGGTGCGCCGCTCGGCTACACCGCGGCGGTCGAGCTGAGCTCGGACCGGCTGCTGCGCAACCAGCCGAAGCCGAAGAAGCCCGGCGCGAACGCGCAGCCGTCCCGGTTCAAGCTCGGCGGCAAGAAGGAGGAGGCCGAGCGGCAGCGGAAGTTGGACCTCATCCGCACCCCGGTGCTCTCCTGCTACCGGATAGCCGTCATCAGCCTCAAGGGCGGCGTCGGCAAGACGACGACCACCACCGCGCTGGGTTCCACCCTCGCCACCGAGCGGCAGGACAAGATCCTGGCGATCGACGCCAACCCCGACGCGGGCACGCTCGGCCGCCGCGTGCGCCGCGAGACCGGCGCGACCATCCGCGACCTGGTCCAGGCGATCCCCTACCTCAACAGCTACATGGACATTCGCCGCTTCACCTCGCAGGCACCGTCCGGCCTGGAGATCATCGCCAACGACGTGGACCCGGCGGTCTCGACGGCGTTCAACGACGAGGACTACCGGCGGGCCATCGACGTCCTGGGCCGCCAGTACCCGGTGATCCTCACCGACTCCGGCACCGGCCTGCTCTACAGCGCCATGCGCGGCGTACTCGACCTGGCCGACCAGCTCATCATCGTCTCCACACCGTCCGTCGACGGCGCGTCCAGCGCCAGCACCACCCTCGACTGGCTCTCCGCGCACGGCTACGCCGAACTGGTCGCGCGCAGCATCACCGTCATCTCCGGGGTCCGCGAGACCGGCAAGATGATCAAGGTGGACGACATCGTCGCGCACTTCCAGACCCGCTGCCGCGGCGTCCTGGTCGTACCGTTCGACGAGCACCTGGCAGCAGGCGCCGAGGTCGACCTCGACATGATGCGGCCCAAGACCCGCGAGGCGTACTTCAACCTCTCCGCCATGGTCGCCGAGGACTTCATCCGCGCCCAGCAGGCACAGGGGCTGTGGACGCAGGACGGCAGCAACCCGCCGCCGGTGCAGGCGCCGCCGATGCCGGGGCAGCCCGGCTACCCGGGCCCGGAACCCGGCCAGCCCGGCCAGCCCGGCCAGCCGCAGTACGCTCCCCCGGCACCGTACGGCGGCCAGCCGGGCGGGGGAGCACAGCCGTACCCGGCGCCGGGCCAGCCCGGACAGCCCGCGCAGCCGGGACAGCCGGGGCCCTACGGCCAGCCCGCGGACCCGTACGGGCAGCCGGGCCAACCGGGGCAGCCCGGTGCTTACGGTGCGCAGCCGATGCCGCCCGGGCAGATCCCGCCCGGTCAGTACGGCGCCGCCCCGCAGGGACCCCCGCAGCCGTACCCGCCGGCACAGCAGGGTCCTGCCCAGCCCGGCTTCCAGCCGGAGTCCTCGCAGCCGCAGGCACCGCAGCCGCAGCAGGGCTGGCCGCAGCCGGGTCAACCAGGGCAGCCGGGCCAGCCACCGCAGGACCCGCAGCAGGGGTACGGCTTCCCGCCGCCCCCGCCGCCCGCCCAGCACTGAGCGCCCGCGCCCGCGGCAAGAAGGACGCGGGGCGCGCGTCCCCGTACGCGAAGGGGCCGCCGCTGTGGACCATCCACGGCGGCGGCCCCTCTGCGTACGAGCTGCGGGCGGGACGGGTGCCGGGCGGGTGCGGCGCCCGACCCCGTACGACGCCGGTCGTACGCCCCGTCCGCCCGCAGGCGCACGCGGCCGCGCGAAGGTCCGCCCGTGGACCGTCGCCGGGCCGGCCGCGGAAAAGGACGATGGGAGCACCTCGCATCAGCGAGCGCCCAACCGCCGCGTGGCGGCCCGTCGTCCGAGGACCCTTGCGATGATCGAAGCCCATGCCCTGTCCAAGCGCTACGGCGAGCGTGTTGCGGTCTCCGACCTGAGTTTCACCGTGCGGCCGGGCGCGGTGACCGGGTTCCTGGGCCCCAACGGTGCCGGCAAGTCCACCACCATGCGGATGATCCTCGGACTGGACGCCCCCACCTCCGGACGGGTCACCGTCAACGGCCGCCGCTACGCCGACCACCCCGCCCCCCTGCACGAGGTCGGCGCCATGCTCGAAGCCCGCGCCATCCACACCGGCCGCAGCGCCCGCAACCACCTGCTCGCCCTCGCCGCCACCACCGGCATCCCCCGCCGCCGCGTCGACGAGGTCATCGACACCGTCGGCCTGCAGGACGCCGCCCGCACCCGCGTCGGCCGCTTCTCCCTCGGCATGGGCCAACGCCTCGGCATCGCCACCGCCCTGCTCGGCGACCCCGCCACCCTCGTCCTCGACGAACCCGTCAACGGCCTCGACCCCGAAGGCGTCC
>NZ_FNVU01000013.1 GCF_900107965.1 Actinacidiphila yanglinensis
GTACCTGGTCAGGTCGATCCGGACGTCCTCCAGCAGGACGGCGGGGGTGTCGCGGGTCCAGTACGCGAGACGGTCCGCGAGCGGGTAGAAGGCACCTTCGACGTTGCGGGCCTCGATCACGCCGTCGGTGTAGAGCAGCAGGATGTCGCCGAGCGCCAGGTCGTAGCTGTCGACGTGGTGGCCGCCCCGGCCGAGGTCCCCCAGGCCGAGCGGCAGCTCGGGCACGTCCGGCAGCAGCGGGATGACGCGGTCACCGCGGATGAGCAGCGGCGGGGGGTGCCCGCAGTTCGCGATACGCACCGTTCCCCCGTCGTCGGCGATGTCCACCACGACGGCGGTCACGAACCGCTCCAGGAACTCCGGCTCGACCGGGCGGGAGTCGACCGTGCCCGGCGCGCCGTTCTCCTCCAGGTCGACCAGGTCGTCACGCAGTCCCTCGTCGAGGTAGCCCGGCAGCGACTCCAGCGGCACGCCGGAGCGCACCGCCCGGCGGAAGGAGCTCAGCAGCAGCCCCACCACCTCCACAGCGGCTAGGCCCTTGCCCTGCACGTCGCCGACGAGCACACGGGTGTCCCCCCGTTCGTCCACCCCGGCGGCATAGAGGTCACCCCCGATCGCCGCCTCCTCCTCCGCGGCCAGGTACATCGAGGAGATCGTCACCCGGCCCAGCCGGCCCGGCAGCGGGCGCAGCAGCGCCCGCTGGGTCGCCTCGGCGACCTTCCTGACCTTCGCCAGCTGGCGCTCGCGGCGCGCGCGGGCGCGCGCGGCCAGCACGGCCCCGGCGCCGACCAGCACCGCGGTCGCCAGCACCACGGGAAAGTTAGCGGTGCCGAGGAGGTTGTTGTCCGCGGAGGCCCAGACGACCGCGCCGACGGTCAGGATGCTGATCAGGAGGACGTCGAGCGGGCCGAGGAACACCGCGGCCAGCGCGGGCACGGCGGCCGTCAGACCGGTGATGCGGATCCGCTCGCCGCTGACCAGATTCACGCCGAGCATCACGGCGAGGGACACGAGCGCGGCGGTGAGCAGGATCGGCCGGGACTTCAGCGCCCTCCAACCGACCGGCCGCCCGTCGGCGCGCCTCGATTTCATGGCTCAAATTTACCGCCGCGCCCCGCATCCTTCTCGTCCGCGGACCGCTGCGCGGTGAGGACGAGCAGGGCCTGGTCGTCGTCGGTGGGGACGCCGGCGGTGTGCCGGCTGACCGCCCGGATGACGGCGCCGAGGACATCGTGCGCGGTGACCGGCCGGGCCCGGTCGAGCGCTCGGGTGATGCCGGCCTCGCCGAACTGCCGGCCCGCGCGGTCGCGGGACTCGGTGATGCCGTCGGTGGTGAGCACCAGCGACTCGCCGGCCCGCAGCCGCAGCGAGGCCGCGTCGGGCACCGCCTCGCGGAACGCGCCGAGCAGCATCCCCTCGCTGCTGACGGGTGCGGGAGGGCTGCCGGGCCGGTGGTGCACGGGCATCAGGTGCCCGGCCCTGATGAGGTCGATGTCGAGCCGGTCCCCGCGCGGCAGCAGGTGGCCGTAGACGAGGGTGACGAAGTCACCGCCGCTGCCGGGGACGCGTTCGAGCAGTGCGGTGTTGATGGCGCCGGCGACGGCGACGGGGTCGGCGAGCAGCGGGGCGACGGCGCGTGCGGTGTGCCGGACCAGGGCGGTGATGGTGGCGGCCCGCGCCCCGCGCCCACAGACGTCGCCGATCATGAAGGCCCACCGGCCGCCGGGCAGCGGGAACACGTCGTAGAAGTCGCCGCCGATGTCCAGCCCCTCGCCGGCCGGGCGGTAGTAGGCGGCCAGCTCCCCGCCGGGCAGGTCGGGCATGTCGGCCAGGAGCAGCCCGGCCTGGAGGTCGTGCGCGAGCCGGGCCCGGTCGCGGAACTGTCGGGCGTTGCGCGCGACGGTGGAAGCGCGGTGGGCCAGTTCCTCGGCGAGGGCGACCTGGCGCCATTCCAGGGGGTGGTCGCCGGTGGTGAGCAGGGTCAGGGTGCCGTAGCCGCGGCCGCGCTCCCGCAGCGGGATGCGGACGTGGCCGGTGACGTCGAGGGCCTCCCACGGGCCCGGGGTGTCGGGGGCGCCCCGGGCGATCCTGGTGGCCTCCGGAGTGGTGCCGGAGGGCAGGACCGCGGCGGAGTGCGCGGCGAGCAGCAGCTGCTGGCCCGGCTTCTCCGCGCGGGCGGCGATCCTGCGCACCCGCCCGTCGGCGAGGGCGTCGATGACGCACAAAGGGGCGAGGTCGGGCACGCACAGCCGGGCGAGGTGGCGGAGGGTCTGCTCGTAGTCCAGGTCGCGGCCGAGCGCGGTGCCGGCCTCCAGCAGGAACGCCAGGTCCTCGCGGGCGGCCTTCTCCCGGGCCTCGGCGACGGCCCTGGCCTCCTCGGCCCGGTGCCGCTCGACGGCGAGCGCGGCGATCCTCGCGAAGGCGGTGCACAGCGCCAGGTCGGAGTCCTGGGGGGCGCGCGGGGTGCGGTGGTACATCGCGAAGGTGCCGAGCAGCCTGTCGTCGGAGGAGATGATCGGGGTGGACCAGCAGGCGGCGACCCCGGCGTCGGCGGCCTGCTCCCGGTAGTCCTCCCAGGACGGGTCGGTGGCGATGTCGCTGGTGACGACCGCGCGGCGGCGGTGCGCGGCGGTGCCGCACGAGCCCATGCCCTCGCCGGTGGCGATCCCGTCGATGGCCTCGTTGAAGGAGTCGGGCAGGCTCGGCGCGGCGCCGTGCCGCAGGTGCAGGCCGTCAGGGTCGGCGAGCAGGACGGAGGCGATCACTCCGGGTGCGAGGTCCTCGATGACGTGGGTCATGCCGTCGAGCACCTCGTGCAGCGGGGCATGCCGGGCGATCTGCTCCAGCAGGGCGCGCTGCTCGGCGGCGAGCTCCTGGGCGTGCCTGAGCGGGGTGATGTCGACGCCGAGCACGCGCACGCCCAGGGTCCCGCCGGAGTCGTCCAGGCGGGGTTCGACGGTGAGGTCGAAGTACGCCTCACGGCTGTGGCCACCGCCCTCGAGGCGGACCGGGACGTCCTGCGCGGAGTAGGGGCGGCCGGTGCGGTAGACGCCGTCCAGGAGGGTGATCAGGCCCTGGCCGACGAGTTCGGGCAGGCTGCGGGCGAGCGGGCGGCCGAGGGCACGGGCGTCGGTGCCGAGCACCGCATTGAAGGTCGCGTTGGCGACCCGCAGGATGTGCTCGGGGCCTTCGAACACGGCGAGCACGGCGGACGAGCGGCCGAACGGATTGTCCGGCTCGCCGTCGCTCCGGGCGCTGTGAGCAGCCATCCCGGGCTCCCCTCGCTTGTCGTGCGCAGCCCCGAAATTCACTGTGCCACAGTCGTCGAACAATGGTAAATGTCCCGAATTGTGATGATCTCGAAAAACGGCGGCGCGAGGCGGGCGCACCCTGTTACCGTCGAGGCATGAAGGTCACGCACCGCACCACCACCGCGACCGCGCGAGCGACCAGCTCGCCGGTTGCCGCCGCCTGACCTCACTCCACTCCCCCGGCGACCGGAAACGGTCCGCCGGTGCGCGCGCTGCGCCTTCCTCCGCTCACGGCCCTTCCGGCGGCCGCTTTCCGCTCGCCCGTCCCGGAAAGGGCTCCGCCATGGACACCGAGCAGACCGTCCGCACCTTCCTCGACTTCTACCGCGACCGCGGCCACCATGTGCTACCGGGTGCCTCGCTGGTGCGGCCGCCCGGCGACCCGGTGCTCTTCACCACCTCCGGCATGCACCCGCTCACCCCCTACCTCACCGGCCGCCCGCACCCGGACGGGGTGCGGCTGGCCGACGTGCAGCGCTGCCTGCGCACCACGGACCTGGACGAGGTGGGCGATCCCACCCATCTGACCGCCTTCCAGATGCTCGGGTCCTGGTCGCTCGGCGACTACGGCAGCCCCCGGAGCGTCACCTGGGCCCGCGACCTGCTGGTCGACGGGTACGGCATCCCGCCGGGCCGGCTGCACGCCACCGTCTTCGGCGGCGAGTCCGGCCATCCCGGGGAAGGACTCGGCCCGGACATCGAGACCGAGGACGCCTGGGGCGAGCTGGGGGTGCCGGTCGAGCGGCTCGGCCCGGACAACTGGTGGTCCAACGGCCCCACCGGCCCGTGCGGCCCCGACTCGGAGATCTTCGTGTGGACCGGCGACGGCGAGCCCGCAGGCACCCCGGGCACCGACCCGCGCTGGGTGGAGATCTGGAACCACGTCTCGATGCGCTACCTGCGCCACGACGACGGCAGCCTCCACTCCCTGCCGCGCGGCAGCATCGACACCGGTATGGGCCTGGAGCGTCTCGTGACGATCCTTCAGGGCAGGCCGTCGGTCTACGAGTCGGACGCCTTCGACACCTGGCGAGGCGTGCTGCCCGGACTGTGGGGCGGCGACGAGCCGACCCGCCGGATCGTCGCCGACCACCTGCGCTCGGCCGCCGTCCTGATCAGCGACGGGGTACGCCCCGCCGCCACCGGGCACGGCTACGTGCTGCGCCGGCTGGTGCGCCGGGTGCTGACGCTGCTGTGGCGCGAGGACCGCGACCGTACGCTCGGCGACCTGCCGCCCGAGCCGGTCGAGGACTCCCTGCGCCACTTCGGCCTGCCCCCGCAGGGCCCGCCACGGGCTCCCCGGGTGCGGGACGTGCTGCTCGACGAGGAGCGGCGGTTCGGCTCCCAGCTGGACCGGGGCCGCCGGGTGCTGTCGCAGCGCCGCTTCTCCGGGCCGCTCGGCGAGGAGGACTACGCCTTCCTGCACGACACGCACGGGCTGCCCCGCGAGCTGGTCACGGCCCTGCGCGCCGAGCAGCAGGGGTAGCGGCCGGAACGCACCGCGCCCCCGCCGCGGAGGAACCGCGGCGGGGGCGCCGTACGCGCGTAGGGGTCAGGCGGAGGTCGGTACCGGCATGTGCGTGCGGCTCACGCGGCGGCGGGGACCGTGCCGGACTCGGTGATGACGACCTTCGAGTTGAGGGAGCCGCTGCGGGAGCCCTTGCCCTCGATCTGCTTGACCAGGTCCTGGCCGTCGACGACCTCGCCGAACACGACGTGCTTGCCGTCCAGCCAGCTCGTCACCACGGTGGTCACGAAGAACTGCGAACCGTTGCTGTTCGGGCCCGCGTTCGCCATGGACAGCAGGAACGGGCGGTCGTGCTTCAGCTGGAAGTTCTCGTCCTCGAACTTGTTGCCGTAGATGCTCTTGCCGCCGCGGCCGTCGCCACTGGTGAAGTCGCCGCCCTGGAGCATGAACTCCGGGATGACGCGGTGGAAGGCGGAGCCCGCGTAGCCGAACCCGTTCTGGCCGGTGGCCAGCTCGCGGAAGTTGCGGGCGGTCTTCGGCACGACGTCGTCGAACAGGCGGAAGACGATCCGCCCGGCGGGCGCACCGTCGATGGAGATGTCGAAGTAGACGTTGTCCTTGTTGTCCATGGCCCCATCCTGACATCTCCGCCGCGCGCCCCTGCACAGGGGGCGGCGCAGCCACCCCCTTCGGACCATCCATCCGGCCATCCGCGGCTGGCGGGACCGGCCGGCCCATCCGAGGGTGGAGCGGGACGAGCAGCGTGCGGACACGGGCGAGGAGAGCGGATGGCGGTCACGGCCGGAGCCGGCGGGCGGTCGAAGAACCTCGTGCTGGCGGCGATGATCTTCGCCGTCGCCATGACCTTCATCGACCAGACCATCGTGTCGATCGCGGTCCCCGAGATCCAGGACGAGCTGCGGCTGTCCAGCACCGGCGTGCAGTGGGCGGTCAACGCGTACCTGCTGTCGTTGGCGGCGTTCTTCGCGTACGGCGGGCGGCTGGCCGACACCGTCGGGCACCGGCGGATCGTGGTGCTGGGCGTGCTGGTCTTCGCGCTGTCGTCGCTGCTGTGCGGGCTCACCCCGAAGGGAGCCGCGGCGCAGACCTGGATCGTGGTGTTCCGGGCGGTGCAGGGCTTCGGCGGCGCCCTGATGTTCCCGGCCGCGCTGGGCATCGTGGTGCAGACGTTCCCGCTCCGCGAGCGCGGGAAGGCGCTGGCGCTGTTCTTCGGGATCGCCGGCGGGCTGACCGCGATCGGCCCGATCCTCGGCGGCTGGCTGACCGAGTGGACCTGGCGGGCCATCTTCTGGGTGAACCTCCCCGTCGCGGCGATCGCCCTGGTGCTGATCGCGCGGGCGAGGCCGGTCACCGACCACCGGCCGGCCCCGATGGACTACCGGGGCCTGGCGCTGATCGTGGCCGGCGTCGGGCTGAGCGTCTTCGGCTTCCAGCAGTCCCAGATCTGGCACTGGTCCAACCCCGGGATCTGGCTGTGCATCGCCGCCGGCGTGGCCCTGCTGGCCGTCTTCTCCCGGGTGGAGCTGCGCACCGCCTCCCCGCTGATCCAGGTGCGGATCTTCGCCGACCGGGCGTTCGCCGTGGAGAACCTGGTGCTCGGCATCGCGATGCTGGTGTTCGTCCCGTTCTTCTTCTTCGCCAGCGAGTACGCGCAGATCGCGCTCGGGAAGTCCGCGTCCGGCGCCGGCGAGTACCTGCTCTACTTCTTCCTCGGCTTCGTGGTCGCCTCGCAGATCGGCGGGCGGATGCTGGACCGCGGCGGGGCGAAGCGGCCGGTGGTGATGGGCTGCGTGATCTGCGCGATCGGTTTCTACCTGCTGGCGGGCGAGGTCACCGACCTCGACTTCGGCGCCCAGCAGTGGTCCATCGTGCTCGCGGGCGCCGGCATGGGCTTCATGCTCACCCCGGCGAGCACCGACGCGGTCAACCGCGCCTCCCGGCTGTCCTACGGCGAGGCGACCGGCATCACCCAGACCGTGCGGAACTACTCGGCGAGCCTCGGGCTCGCGGTGCTCGGCACCATCTCCGTCGCCCGGTTCGAGTCCCACCTGCGCTCCTCCCTGATCGCCCAGGGGGTACCGGCCGCCCAGGCCGGCACCGAGGCGCACGACCTCGCGCAGGACCACCGCTCCACCCAGGGCGCCACCGCCATCCCGCACTTCGTCCGCCTGGACTTCGCCTACTCCACCCGCACGGTCTTCTACGTGATGGCCGGGATCATGGCCGCGGCGGCGGTCGCGGCCTGGGTGGGCCTGCAGCGCGGTGTCCAGCAGTTCGACGAGGCGGGCGGGGCGGACGGGGCGGTGCAGGCCGGTACGGCGCAGGGCGGCACGGACCGGGACGCGGGCGGCGACCCGGGTCCGGAGAAGGACGGGCCGCCACCCGCTCATCGGCCCTGATGCGGGCCCTCGGCGACGGTGCGGTCGGGTCGCCGGGGCCGGTCGGACAAGGGCGTCAGGACAGGGCGGTACGCAGGGCGGAGACGCGCTGGACCGCCGCGTCGAACGCGGCGGAGGGGAGCTGGCCGCTGGTGTACGCGTCCGCCAGCGCCTGCGCGGCGGCGTCACCCTGGGAGGTGGCGCGGGCCGAGCACAGCAGCAGGTCCATGCCGGCGCCGGCGGCGAGGACGGCCCGCTGGGCGGTGCTGTAGGAGGAGCTGATCGCCCCGGCCTCCAGGGCGTCGGTGACCGTCACCCCGGTGAAGCCGAGCCGCCCGCGCAGCTCCTGCTGCACCACGGTCGAGGACAGGCCCGCCGGGTGGGAGGCGTCGAGGGCGGTGTAGACCGCCCAGGACACCATCACCAGCCGCACACCCGCGGCAATCGCGGCCTGGTAGGGCGCCTCGTCCACGCTGCGCAGCTTCGACAGGCTCTGGGTGAGGGTGACCGGGCCCTCGTCGGTGTTCTGGGAGGCGGTCGCGGCGCCGAGGCCCGGGAAGTGCTTGGCGGTGGCGGCGACCCCGGTGCCCTGCTGGGCGGTGATGAAGGCGGAGCCGAGGCTGGAGACGGTGGTCGCGCTGTTGCTGAAGGAGCGCTGGTACTCGTCGATGAAGTTGCCCGCGGTGTAGTACACGTCCAGGACCGGGGCGAGGTTGACGTTCATGCCCACGCCGGCGAGGTTCTGGCCGGCGCCGGTGCCCGCCTGGGTGGCGGCGGTCAGGGGTTGCGAGGACGCGCCGACCTGCTTCTCGGACTGGGTCGGCGCGCCGGGCAACCGCCGTACCTCGCCGCCCTCCTGATCGGTCATCAGCAGCAGCGGTGACTTGACCGGGCTGGACGCGTTGGCGGCCACCAGCTGGTCGACCACCGAGGCGATCTGGCTCTCGCTGGAGATGTTCTCGCCGAAGAAGATGACCCCGGCCGCCTCGCCTGCGCTGATGGTCGCCAGCAGGCCCGACGGCACGGTCAGCCCGGGATAGGAGTAGATGACCCGCTGGCCCGCGGTCTGACGGGCCGTCAGCGCGGCAGGAGCGCGGCGGGTCCGCGCCGCGGCCGAGGCGCGGCCGGCGGTGGCGGATGCCGCGGCCACGGCCGCGCCCGCGGCGGTCAGGAGGGTACGGCGGCGGACCGGGAGACTGCGAGGTGCGTCCATGGGGGCCTTTTCCCGTGCGTGAAGGGGTGGAGGTGTTGCCGCGTCCATGACACAAGTGCGACGGTACGCCCCCGCCGCGTCGGCGCGGAAGACGCGCCCGGCACCGCCAATGGCCTACGCCACAGGCGGAATGCCGGAGCTGCGGCAACGCGGCCGAGCACGGCGAAACCTTCACCGCAACCGGAACCGGCCGGCGCCCGCCCCGGGCGGAACCGGCGCGCGGCGGGCCGCGTTGACGCCGCCCGGCGCCGCCCGATGGCGTTCGGCCGGGAGCCGGGCGTCGCCGTCCTCCGCCCACCTGGGCAGGAACCGGCGCTACGCCGCAGGCTTGCTGACGGTCGGTCGGCCTCTCGTGCGGCGGCCCCGCGCCGGGTGCGACCGCGCGGTCGCGAGCGCCGGCGCCGTACACCCGCCATGCCCTCCACCGAACGGGAGAATTCACGTCGTAGCCGGCAATGAGCCGTCAGGAGAGCGGTAATGTTGGCGATGCACCGACAAATATTCCGCCGCGCGGGTCATAATGTGGCGGGGCTCGCCACCTGGGGCGCGCCCTGGTTCCCGCTGCCCACCTGACGCGTCGACTCCGCGACGGGCGCGCGCAGTTCGGGGCCGCACTCCCCGCGAGGCGCAGCACCGTACCGTTCCCGCAGCACAGGCCGCGACGGCCGGGCCGCCCCGTGCCCGGCGCGCCGGCGGCAGGCCCGGCCGGAGGACCCATGGCTCAGCTCTTCACCCGTCCACGACGTCCCCGGCGCCCGTCCCGGGCCCCGGCCGCGCTCCTCGCGACCGTCGTGTGCGCCGCGCTGCTGGCCGCCGCCGGCCCGCCCGCGGCCGCCGCGCCCGCCGCGCCGGCGAGGGGCTCGGCGTCCTGGCTGCCGCCCACGCCCGACCAGTGGCCGCTGGTCGTGGACGAGAAGACGACCGCGCCGCGCACCCTCACCCAGGGCGTCAGCAACTACTCCGACACCCTGCAGACCGTCGGCGGCGCGCAGCGCGCGCAGGTCCTCGACGTGTCGCTGGCGGACCCCAACGTCCGCCTCGGCGTGGTGGAGTCGCACGACCGCCTCACCGACCCCGCGGACGAGGTGCCCTCCTCGATGGCGCAGCGCACCGGCGCGGTCGCGGGTGTCAACGGCGACTTCTTCGAGATCAACACCAGCGGCCGCCCCGAGGGCATGGTGGTACGCGACGGGAAGCTGCTCAAGAGCCCCGAGCCGAGCCGCGACGCGGACCTGTGGGTGCACCACGACGGCACCATCGGCATCGGCACCGAGACCTGGACCGGCACCCTGACCGACCGTACGAACGCCGCGTCCACCCCGCTGACCGGGGTCAACGCGGTGGACGACCTCGGCGCGGGCGCGCTGCTGCGGGTCACTTCCGACCTCGGCCCGACCTCGATCGCGGCGGCCACGGTGGTGACCGGCCACCTGGGCGCCGACGGCGCCACGCTGACCGTGGACTCCGTCGCCACCGGCGTCACCGACCTGCCCCAACTCGGCAGCGGCCAGGAGGACCTGGTCGGCTCGGCGGCCTACGGCGACTGGCTGGCCGCACACCTGCACGCCGGCGACGAGGTGTCCACGACCGGCAGCCTGGGCCCGGACACCGACGTCGTCCAGGCGCTCAGCGGCGGCGCGATCCTGGTCAAGGACGGGCAGCGCGCCGTGCCGCTCCAGGGCGGCGGCGACAACAACATCGACAATCCCGTGACCGCGGTCGGCGTCACCAAGGACGGCAAGCAGGCGATCTTCGCGGCGTTCGACGGCCACCAGGCCGAGGGTGTCGCGCAGGGGCTGACCCGGCCGCAGCTCGCGGGCTGGCTGATGCAGCACGGCGCGTACCAGGCGATCCTCTTCGACGGCGGCGGCTCGACCCAGATGGTGGGCCGGCTGCCGGGCCGGAGCCAGGCGTCGGTGCTGAACACGCCCTCGGACGGGCACGAACGGCCGGTCGCCAACGGCCTGTTCCTCTACAGCCGGGAGGCGGCGCCCGCTGCCGCGACCCGGGCGGTCGTGAACGGCGGCAAGCCGGTGACGGCGCTGGCCGGCACCTCGGTGGACGTCCCCGCCTACGCCCTGGACCGCCGAGACAACCCGGCGGCCGACCCGGTCGCGCTGACCGTCAGCCCGCCCGGGTCGGCCACGGTGCACGGCACCACGCTGACCCTCGCCGGCCGGCCCGGCCGCGGCACCCTGCACATCAGGGCCGGGCACGCCTCCTCCAGCGTCCCGCTGTCGGTGGTGGCCGGCCTGCGGACGCTCGCCGTGACACCGTCCCAGGCCGACCTCGGCAACGGCGCGACCCAGGCACTGTCGTTCACGGCGACGGCCGCGGGCGGCGCCGCGGTGAGCCTGCCGCCCTCGGCCGTGCACTGGTCGGTGGACCACCCGGAACTGGGCGCGGTGGACGCCGGCGGCACCTTCACGGCGGCGGCCACCGGCACCGGCATGGTCACCGTGACGGCCACGGCGGGCGGCGCGAAGGCCACCGTGTCCCTCGCGGTCGGGTCGACCACGGTCCCGGTGGACCCGCTCACCGACCTGTCGAAGTGGTCCGTCACCAGCGACTACATGAACGTCTACCCGCGCAAGGTGCCCAGCCCCGGCCCGCACTCCACCACCAACGGCAGCATCGCCCTGGACACGTCGACCAGCGCCCGACCGGGCGACGGCGGTTCGATGGACGTGCACTACACCTACCCGAACAAGACCGGCACCTACGACCTGAGCGTCTACCTCAACGACCCGCAGAGCGAGCAGGTCCCGCTGCTGGGCGGCGACCAGGCCCCGATCGGCCTCGGGGTGTGGGTGAAGGGCAACGCCGACCTGGCCTCGCGGCCCGGCGACGGGCTCGCGCCGGGCATCGTGACCCTCAACGTCGGTATCTGGCAGGCCAGCAACCAGCCGACCAGCTTCTACCCGACCGGGATCACCTTCGACGGCTGGCAGTACGTCGTCGCCAAGCTGCCGACGGGCCTGCAGTACCCGCTGCGCATCAACTACCTGGGCCTGGTGACCATCAAGCCCGGCCCGGATCTCACCGGCGACGTCCACCTCGCCGACCTGGAGGCGCTGTACTCGCCGCGCCCGCCGAAGCCGGCGACGTACACCGCGATCCCGAAGAACCCGTCGTGGCTGCAGTTCACCGACACCTCGTCCTTCCGGCCGGGCGGCACCACCGTCGCCGCGTTCGACGACGCGCACACCACCGCTGCCACCCCCGGGGCGACCGGAACGGTGGCGCTGAAGTCGCTGCCGGGCGTCTTCGGTTCGCTGCCCGCCGCCGCCCGCCCGCAGCAGGTGCAGGCGCTCGGCGACATGTCCGACAACGGCACGACGGGCGACCTCACGAACCTGCGCACCCTGATGGACGGCCTCGGCGTGCCCTACCGGGACGCGGTCGGCAACCACGAGATCACTCAGGGCGCCGCCCCGGAGAACGGCGACTTCACGAGCGTCTTCGGCGCGACGCACTACGCGTACGACGCGGGCGCGGCGCGGCTGATCGTGACCGACAGCGGGCACATCGGCATCACCGCGTCGGACCCCTTCCAGGTGCCGGACGAGGGCGAGTCGCAGTACCTGTGGCTGGCCCGGCAACTGAGCGCGAACACCCAGCGGGTGGCGATCGTGGTCACCCACACACCGGCCTACGACCCGCACCCGCGCGCGGACAGCCAGTTCACCGACCGGTGGGAGGCGCAGATGTACGAGGCGCTGGTGCAGCGGTACCAGCGCACCCACCCCGGCGTGCACGTGCTCATGATGTTCGGGCACGCGCGCGGCTTCGCCGAGGACCTGCGCGAGCCGGACGGCACCGACGACGCGGGCGGCATCCCGAACTTCGTGGTCGCCGACCTGGGCACCCCGCCGTACGCGACCCCGGACCAGGGCGGGTTCTTCAACTACGGGCTGTTCCACATCCTGCCCGACGGCACGGTGCAGTTCGCGGTGCAGCCGCTGCTCGCCTCGGTCGCGGTGACCGCGCCCGCGCCGTCCCTGGCGCGCGGCGGGAAGGAGCAGTTGACGGCGACCGGCACGTCGATCGCCGGTGACGACCTGACGGCGCTCCAGGTGCCGGTGCAGGACCCGGTGTCCCGCCACTGGACCAGCTCCGATCCGCGGGTCGCCACGGTGGACGCCGCCTCGGGCACCGTGACCGCGCACCAGCCGGGCACGGCACGGATCAGCGTGACGGCGGGCGGGGTGACGGGGACGGCGACCGTCACGGTGACGGCCGGCTGAGCCGGCGGTCCGGCCGGACCGCACGCGCGCAGGGCCCGTCCCGCACCCCTCGACCAGGGGCGCGGGGCGGGCCCTGACGTCGCGTCAGGTGCTCTCGCCCGCAGGCGCGTCCGCAGCGGCGCTTCCCCGGGCGGTCCCCGGCGCGCCGACCGAGCCGCGCGGCTGGGCGACCGGCGCCAGCACGCGCCGCCGGCTGCGCTTCCCGGCGGTGATCGCCTTGACCGTCCGCTCGACCACCAGGTCCACCAGCAGGTCCACCGGCCAGCGGTAGGTGGACAGCGGCGGCGTCAGCAGCCGCGACAGCGGGTGGTCGTCGTAGCCGACCACGGAGATGTCGTCGGGGACCTCCAGGCCCGACTCGCGGGCGCCGGCGTACACCCCGTAGGCCATGGAGTCGGCCATGCACAGGAACGCGGTCGGCGGGTCCTGGCCGGCGAGGACGCCGCGCGCGACGGCGGCGGCGCCGTCCAGGTCGTGCGGCGAGCGGTGCAGCGTGACGTGCAGGCCGAGCCGGCGGGCCACCTGGCCGGCAACCGTCTCGGCCGGGCGGTCCGGCGTGGTCAGCCCGCCCGGGGTCATCACCGCGATCCGGCGGTGGCCGGCGGCGACCAGCACGTGCAGCGCGTCGGTGATGCCCGCCTCGTTGTCGAAGACGACCTCGGCGTGGGCGGCACCGCCGGACAGCCCGTCGCCGATCGAGATCAGTACCGTCCGCTCGGCGACCTCGGACCAGTGCGCGGCGCCCGGGTCGACCGGCAGCACGATCAGCGCGTCCACCCGCTGGTCGGCGAGTTGCGAGGCGAGCGTGGCCTCCAGCGCCGGATCGTTGGAGGCGTCGACGATCAGGGCGTGCCGGCCGTCGCCGAGCAGCCGGCGGCCGAGGGCCGCGGCCGTGGCCTGCTGCCACACGTCGGTGAGGGAGCGGCACAGCACGCCGATGTAGCCGGTACGGCCGGAGGCGAGGGCGCGCGCGATCGGGTCGGCCTGGTATCCCAGCCGCTCGGCCGCCTCGCGCACGCGCTGCTGGGTCTCCGGCGGCACCTGCATCCCGCGCAGCGCGTAGGACACCGTGGCGGTGGAGAGCCCGGTCTCCTCGGCGAGATCGCGCTGGGTGACCCTCGGCGGACGTTGCGGCACGCGGCCAGTGTAGGGGGCGCCCTTGACGAGGGCCGGCGTTAAGCGCTTCACTGAAGCGCTTAACTGAAGCGCATCAGTGGACGTGAGGAGGGTATGTCCGACTCCGGCCCCACCACCCCCGCCGCCGCCACGGATGTCCATCAGCACCTGTGGCCCCCCGCTCTCGTCGAACGGCTGCGCGGCCGCCGCCACCCCCCGCGGCTCGACGGCTGGACGCTCCACCTGGCCGGCGAACCACCGTACGAGGTACGGCCCGAGGACCACGACCCGCGGCTGCGGGCAGGTCTCGACCCGGACGTCCGCCGGATCGCGCTGTCCCTGTCCAGCCCGCTGGGCATCGAGTTGCTGCCGCCGGATGAGGCGGAGCCGCTGCTGGCCGCCTGGCACACGGGCCTCCTCGCCCTGCCGGACCCGTTCGTGGGATGGGCGTCGCTCCAACTGACCGCGCCCGAGCCGGAGTCGCTGGCGAAGCTGCTCGCATCGGCGGCGCCCGGCGCGGAATCCGGCGCCGCGCCGGCCCGACGCCTGATCGGGCTCCAGGTGCCGGCGGTCGCGATGGCCACGCCGCACGCGCTGGAACGGCTCGCGCCGGTGCTCGCGGTGGCGGAGGCGGCGGGCAGGCCCGTGCTGGTGCATCCGGGACCCGAACCCCCGTGCGCGGAGCCGCTGCCCGCGTGGTGGCCCGCGGTCGTGGGCTACCCGGGCCAGCTCCAGGCCGCGTGGTGGGCCTGGCACACCGCCGGGCGCGCCCTGCTGCCGCGGCTGCGGATCTGCTTCGCGGCCGCCGCGGGGCTCGCCCCGGTGCACCACGAGCGGGCCGCCATGCGCGGCGGCGGGCCGCTGCGGCTGGACCCGGGCGTCTTCGTGGACACCTCCTCCTACGGCCGCCAGGCGCTGGACGCCGTGGTCCGGGTGCTGGGCATCGACGCCCTGGTCCTGGGCAGCGACCGTCCGTACGCCACTCCCACTGACCCGCGGCTCGGCACGGCGGCACGCTTCGCCGTCCGCGTCGCCAATCCGCTGCACCTCCTCGAAGGGATCCGCCCGTGACCGCTCCGACGCCGTCCCTCCCGTCGCCCGAGGACCAGGACACCGCTCCGGTCCAGCGCGCCGAGCCCTGGCTCGGCGTGCGCGCCTCCGTCACCCTCGGCACGCTGCCCGGCCGCGACCTCGACCGGCGCGAACTGCTCGCGCTCGCCTCGTCCGTCGCCGCGGACCCCGCGCTGTGGCGCCGGCACGTGCTGTTCGCCGACGACCGGCGGCACTACGTCTCGCTGCACCGCGACGCCCATGTCGACGTGTGGGTGCTGTGCTGGACGCCGAGCAACGACACCGGCTGGCACGACCACGACATCTCCTCCGGCGCCGTCGCCGTGACCCAGGGCACCCTGGTCGAGCACAATCTCGCCGTCGGCATGCCGAGCCTGGCCACCCCGGTCCCGGCCAGCCAGGCGTACTCCTTCGGTCCCGACCACATCCACCGCCTCACCGGGCGGGACGCCGGGAGCGTCTCGATCCACGCGTACTCCCCGCCGCTCTGGCGGATGGGCCAGTACACCGTCGGCCGCACCGGGATCCTGCGGCGCACCTCGGTGTCGTACGCCGACGAACTGCGGCCGCTGGACGACATCGTGTGAGCCGTCCGGCGCGTACGGGCCGGGCTGGGCGCGAACCGCGGGCCCGGCCCGCACCTGCCGCAGCCCGGCTCACGGGGAGACGTGCAGGACCACCTTGCCGCGCCGGTGCGGGCGGGCGAGGGCGGCGTACGCGGCGGCGACGCCGGACAGCGGGTACGTGCCGGCGATCGGGGGGTCGAGGCGCCCGGCGGCGACGAGCCGTGACAGCTCGTCGAGGCCGGCGCGGTCCGGCACCACGACGAAGAACACGCCGCGGGTGAAGCGGGGGCCCTCGGCGGGAAGCGGCTCGGCGACGCTGACCAGGGTGCCGCCGGGACGCAGGACCTGCCAGGAGCGGGTCCGGGTGTCGCCGCCGACGGTGTCCAGGACCAGGTCGACATCCGCGACCTGCTCGTCGAACGGCCGCTCGACGTAGTCCAGTACGCGGGTCGCGCCCAGGCCGCGGACGAAGTCGGCGTCGCGGGCCGACGCGGTCGCGGTGACCTCCGCGCCGAGGGCGGCGGCGATCTGCACGGCGAGGGAGCCGACCCCGCCGGCTCCGCCGTGGACCAGGACGCGCTGCCCCTCGCGCAGGCCGCCGTGCGTGACGAGCGCCTGCAGCGCGGTGAGCCCGGCCAGCGGGAGGGCGGCGGCGTGGTCGTGGTCCAGGCCCGCCGGTTTGGCGGCGACGACGTCCGCGGGCACGACGGCGTACTGCGCGGCGGCGCCGTCGGAGGTGAACGGGATCAGCCCGTAGACCTCGTCGCCCTCGCTCCAAACGGGCGCGCCGGCGCCCGCGTCGGGTGCGCCGGCCGGTCCGGCCGCGGCCACCACCCCGGAGAACTCCTTGGACGGCACGATCGGCAGCCTCGGCGTCCCGCCGCTGTCGAGCGCGTCGGTCCAGGTGGCGTCCCAGTCGAGTTCGCCGGGGGTGATCGCGGCCGAGCGCACCTCCACCAGCAGGTCGCCGGGGCCGGGTTCGGGACGGGGCGCGGTCTCGTAGCGCAGTTGCTCGGGTCCGCCGCGGGCGTGGCCGCGCACGGCGTGCATCGTCGTCATCTGGCTGCCTCCTGACCGCATGAAAACCCATCAGGAGCGGTGTGCGGGCGGCGACTCGCCGGGGGCGGAGCGGCTCGGTCCGCATCGTGCGCGGGCGTTCACCGTTCCGTCCGGACCGTATGCCCCGGAATGATGCCGGACTCCCCTTATTCCGCACCGTACTTGGTGCGGTCTTTGCCGATCGTTGGGGCGACCGGGTGCCACGGAGCGGTGATTGTCTGCACACTGTCAATCACTGGCGGCACGCGAACCCCACGGGGCGCCGCCGGTCACACGCCTGCACCGCGAGATCCGCGAGAAGGAGCAGCATGTCGGCAACCAAACGCTTCACCGCCGCAACAGCCGTCAGCGCGGCGGTCATGTCCGCCTTGGCCACCGCCCCGGCGGTGGCGAGCGCCGCCCCCACGGTCTTCCAGGCGCCGGTCGGCAGCCACCGCGTCATAGGCCCCGACGGCGGCGTCCAGCACAGCACCAGCGGCAACTGGGCCGGCTACGCGGCCACCGGGCGGACCTTCACCAGCGTCTCGTCGAGCTGGGTGCAGCCCGCGGTCAGCTGCTCCAGCTCGACGGCGTACTCGTCGTTCTGGATCGGCCTGGACGGCGACGGCAGCAACTCCGTGGAGCAGACCGGCAGCGAGGGCGACTGCTCCGGCGGCCGTGCCGAGTACTACGCCTGGTACGAGATGTACCCGGCCTACCCGGTGAACTACAGCAACGCGGTCAGCGCGGGCGACCACTTCACCTCGACGGTCAGCGTCAGCGGCACCACCTACACCCTGACGCTCTCCGACACGACCAAGGGGTGGACCAAGACCACCACAAAGAAGCAGAGCGGGCTGTCCAACGCCTCCGCCGAGATCATCGCCGAGGCGCCGTCCAGCTCGACCGGGGTGCTGCCGCTGGCGAACTTCGGCACCGCGTCGTTCACCAACGCCACCGCCAACGGCCAGCCGATCGGCAGCCTCTCCCCCGACAAGATCAACATGGCGTCGGGCAGCACCACGAAGGCGACCACCTCGGCGCTGTCGAGCAACGAGAACTTCACGGTGACCTGGAACCACTCCTGAGCACCGGCTAGTGCCGCGTCCGTGAGGACGCCGGCTCACTCCTCGGCCCCGCCCGGACCTGTCCCGGGCGGGGCCGAGCGGCGTGCGGGGGCCGATCCGCGCGGGGGGTGGTTTCGGGACGTAGCGGGCGGGTACCCGATGGAGCCAAGCCCCGGCCGGGGGCGCGGCGCGTGTGCCGCGTGCCCCGGCGATCGACCAAGGGAGGCCATGGCCGCATGACGGACCAGGGAACCAACAAGACCGGCTTCGCCCGTGACGACGAGATGAAGAAGGAGATGCACATCGCCCTCAAGGCGAACCGGGCGGTGCGGGCCGACGAGGAGTTTGCCGAGCCCCAGCCCTCCGACCAGGACCCGGCCCTCGCGGAGCCCGCCCGTACCGGCGCCCCGCCGACCGGGATGACGCCGCAAGGCGTCTACGTGCGCAACGACCTGGCCAGGCATCTCGACCGCAGCGTCTATCCGGCCCGGCGCGGGGCCCTGCTCGGCGCCCTCCACCGCCATCAGGCGCCGGACTCGCTCGTCGACCGGGTGTCCGGTCTCCCGCCGGACGAGGTCTACCCCAACGTCCAGGCCGTCGTGCAGGCCCTGGGATACGGCGTCGAGGACCGCCGCAACCGGCCCACCGGCCCGTAAGGCCGCCGGCCGCTCGCCACCAGGGTGCCCCGTCGCACCGCCGACGGGGCACCCTCGCGGAGGAGGTCGCTTCACAGGAGCGCGGGTGACCGCGCTCCTGGCCACGACGGCGATATCGATGGACCACCGGCCGCATCAGAGGCACCCGCCAGGCACCCGCTTCCCCTTGGGGCACCCTCGCGAAAGAGGCTGCCTACAGAGGCCCTGGGGCACCTCCCGGCCGCCAGGCCGGGGGAGGAACCGCGCTCCCGGCCACGACGAGGACACCTCTCGCGGAAAAGGTCGCTTTTCAGGGGCGCGAGGAACTGCGCGAGCAACCGGCCACCGGCCGGTGGTCCGGCGACATCGTCGCAGGGGCTGGGCGTGCGGAATCCCGGCGAAAGCACGCGGCAGGCGGCCGCGCTAGATTCATGGCGTGACGGGAGAACCGGCGCCCCCGGCGGGCGCGAACACGACGGACGAAGCCGGGCCGTTCGCGATACGCCGAGGAGACCTCGGCGACGTGGCCGAAGTGGTGCGGCTGCGGCGGGTGATGTTCGCCGCGATGACCGGCGCCGACGCGCCCGGGCCGTGGGAGGCCGAGGCACGACGGCTGCTGGCCCGGCAGTTGGCCGTCCCGGAACCGTCGACCGGGGTGTTCGTGGTGGACGCGGCGGACCGTGAAGGGCTCGCCGCGTGCGCGGTCGGCACGATGGAGGAGCGGCTGCCCTCGCCCTCGTCGCCGGCCGGCCGCTTCGGCTTCGTCTTCAACGTGTGCACCGATCCCGCCTACCGCGGTCGCGGCTACGCCCGGGCGGCGACGGAGGCACTGCTGGACTGGTTCGCGGCGCGGGGCGTGTCGCGGGTGGACCTGCACGCCACGCCCGACGCCGAGCACCTCTACCGGGAGTTGGGGTTCGCGGCCCACTCCACCGCGCTGTCCCTGAACGTCTCCGGCCGCACCCGTTCCTGACCGGCCACCGGCAGCGCGGTCGCTGACCCCGCCACCGTACGGCTCGGCCCGGCCGTCCGGCCGCGCCGCGTACCGCGGTCCAGCGCGGCGGAGACCAGCGCGAGCACCAGCGCGGCCGCGGTGAGCGCTGCGCCGACCCAGTTCGCGGCGGTGTAGGAGTGGCCGGCGGAGATGACCAGCCCGCCCAGCCACGCGGCGATCGCGTTGCCCAGGTTGAACGCGCCGATGTTGAGCGCGGAGGCGAGGGTCGGCGCGCCGGACGCCTGGTCCAGCACCCGCTTCTGCAGCGGCGGCACCGTGGCGAAGCCGAGCGCGCCGATCAGGAAGACGGTGACCGCTGCGGCGACCTTGCCGTGCGCGGTGACGGTGAAGGCGGCGAGGACGACGGCGAGCGAGCCGAGCGCGGTCAGCAGCATCGGCATCAGGTGCCGGTCGGCGAACCGTCCGCCGACCAGGTTGCCCGCGACCATGCCCAGCCCGAACAGCACCAGCAGCCAGGTCACCGAGCCGTCGGCGTACCCGGTGACGTGGGTCATCATCGGCGCGAGGTAGGTGACCGCGGCGAAGACCCCGCCGAAGCCGAGGACCGTCATCGCCATGGCGAGCAGCACCTGCGGCTTGCGCAGCACCGCGACCTCGTGCAGCAGCCGGACGCCCTCGGGCCGGGGCAGGTCGGGCACCAGCTTCGCGACGCCGAGCAGCCCGAGCACGCCGAGGCCGGCGACCAGGAGGAAGGTGACCCGCCAGCCCGCGCTCTGCCCGACGAACGTGCCGAGCGGGACGCCGACGACGTTGGCGACCGTCAGCCCGGTGAACATCATCGCGATGGCGCCGGCCCGCTTGTGCGGGGCGACCAGTTCGGAGGCGACCACCGAACCGATGCCGAAGAAGGCGCCGTGCGCGAGGGAGGCGACGACCCTGCCGATGAGCATCACCGCCAGCACCGGCGCGACCGCCGAGATCAGGTTGCCGACCACGAACAGCCCCATCAGCAGGAGCAGCATCCGCTTGCGCGGGATCTTCGTGCCCAGCACGGTCATCAGCGGCGCGCCGGCGACCACGCCCAGCGCGTAGCCGGTGACCAGCAGACCGGCGGTGGGAACGGAGACGCCGTAGTCGCCGGCGATCTGGGGCAGCAGGCCGACGACGACGAACTCGGTCGTGCCGATGCCGAAGGCCCCGATGGCGAGGGCCAGGAGCGCGAGGGGCATGGTGGGGCCTTTCACGGGGACGGGTATCCAGCGCACGCTTTCAACAAGCGTCGACAATAGTTGCACACGCGGGTTATCTGCAAACGCGCTATAGTGGGAGCATGACCGCCACCGACCCGTCACTGACCGCACTCGCCGACAGCTGGTGCGCGCTCTCCCTGCTGCACGGCCGGATCGAGGCGCACATCGAGCGCGCCCTGCAGTCCGGGCACGGCGTGAGCGTGCGCGAGTTCTCGCTGCTCGACGTGCTCAGCCGGCAGCACGACGGCGAGGGCGGCCACCTCCAGATGAAGCAGGTCGCCGACGCGGTGGTGCTCAGCCAGTCCGCGACGACCCGCCTGGTGACCCGGCTGGAGGAGCGCGGCCTGCTCTCCCGCTACCTGTGCCCGACCGACCGCCGCGGCATCTACACCGACGTCACCCCGGTCGGCCGCGACCTGCTCGGTGCGGCCCGCCCCACCAACAACGCGGCGCTGCGCGAGGCGCTCGACCAGGCCGCGGCCGACCCGCGACTCGCCCCGCTGGTCACCGCGGTCGAGGAGATCCGCCGGCCGGCGGCGGTCTGAGATGACCGGCGTGGACGTCGACCTGCGCAAGCTGCGCTACTTCGTCGCGGTCGCCGAGGAGCTGCACTTCGGGCGGGCGGCGGAGCGGCTGCACATCGCGCAGCCGGTGCTCTCCCGGCAGATCCGCGCGCTGGAGGGCGAGTTGCGGGTCCGCTTGCTGGAACGCGACCGGCGCGGCGCCACGCTGACCCCGGCCGGCGAGCAACTGGTGGGCGACGCACGCAACCTGCTCGCCGCCGCGGACGGGCTGACCCGCCGGGTGCGGGAGGCGGCCGGCGACCGGCGCTTCGTGGTCGCCTTCATGCCCGGCATCACCGTCACCGGCCCGGTGCAGGAACTACTGGCCCGGCACCCCGGCCTCGACGTCCAGGTGATGCGCACCGGCTGGCACGACCAGGCGACCGTCCTGCTCGACGGCAGCGCGGACGTCGGCTTCGTCCGCACCCCCGTCGACCGCACCGGCCTCCGGCTGCGCCGGCTCTACGACGAGCCGCGCGTCGCCGTACTCCCCCGCGGCCACCGCCTCGCCGGGCGCGGCGCCATCGGCATCGCCGACCTCGCCGGGGACGTGCTGCTGCAGGACCCCGACGCCGTGCCGGAGTGGCGCGACCTCCCCGACCGCCGCGAGGCCCGCTCCGAACCCCCGATGCGCACCGTCGAGGAGAAGCTGGAGTACGTCGCCTCCCTCCAGGGCGTCGTCATCCTGCCCCGGTCGGCCGCGGCCTTCTACACGCGTGCCGACGTCTGCCACGTCGAGGTCGCGGACATCGCCGGCAGCGGGGTCCTCCTCGCCTGGGCGGCGTCCCACGAGGCGCCCCTGGTCACGGAGTTCGCCGCGCTGACCGAGCAGCGGCCCGCCGCGCCCGCGGCCTGACCCGGGCGGGGCGGCCCTTCCCCCCGCGGCACCCGCGTGTCACGCCCCGGTGTACGGCCGCGGGGACTTCTCCACCTCGGGCAGCGCCTCGATGACCGAGGCCAGGTGGGCGCGCATCGCCGCCTCGGCGGCGTCCGGCCGCCCCGCACACACCGCGTCGATCACGGCCAGGTGCTGGGGCAGGGAGACCTGCGGCCGACCGGGGTGCATGGCAAGCCGGAACTGGCGGCGGACGTTCTGCCCCTGCAGCCGCTCCAGGACCGCGCAGGCGGTGCGCTGCCCGCTCATGGCCAGGAGCCGCGCGTGCAGCCGGCGGTTGAGTTCGGAGTAGCCGAGCACGTCGCCGGACGCGACCGCCGCTTTCATGGCCGCGCCGAGGTCGCGCAGCGCGGCGCGGTCGTCCTCGGTGGCCCGCTCGGCGGCCTTCGCCGCGCACAGGCTCTCCAGCGCCATCCGCACCTCGGTGATCTCGACGGCCTCGCCGAGCGACACGGCCCGGACGCGGGCCCCGCGGTTCTGGATACGCTCCACCAGGCCCTCGCTCGCCAGCTGGACGAGCGCGTTGCGCACCGTCGCCCGACTTGCGTCGAACTGCTCGGACAGCTCCGCCTCCACCAGACGCTGGTTCGGCGCGAAGTCGCCGTCGGCGATGGCCCGACGAATCGCATCGGCGACGGTCGGCCCGGCCGGGTCCGACGCTCCGCGCGCGGTCACCGCCATGACCTGCACCCCATCGTGGGCACCCCCGTTTTGGCGACAATATTGTTCTCGCTATCGTACCGGATCCGCGTCGGCCCGTTCCCGCGGGCGCGGACCACCTGGGCCCGGGTGGCGGCGAGACCTGTCCTCGGGGGCGTGATCGAGACCGAGCGGCTGCTCCTTCGCCCCCTTCGGATGGCGGACGTCGACGCTTTCGTCGCGCTCCATGCCGACCCGAGGGTCCACCACTTCGTCGGAGCGTACTCACGCGACGGGGAGTTCATGGGTCGCAGCGGACTTCAGACCCCCTTCAGGTCCTGACGGGCTCCTGGTTGGATGGCGGCGTGGATGAGGCCATCGAGTGGACCGACCGCCGCATCGTGGACGGTGGCGTCCTGGAACAGGGGTTCCGTTCGGCCCGAGAGGTCAGCACGGTCCCGGGCGTGCTCTGGCTACCGCATCCCCCTGCCGCCTCACCGCCTCCTCTCGTCCTGCTCGGGCACGGAGGCAGCGGGCACAAGCGAAGCGAGCGCATCGCGGCCCTGGCGCGCTGGTTCGCGTCGTACGCCGGCGTTGCCGCACTCGCGATCGACGGACCGCTCCATGGCGATCGGGTGCCCAGCCCGCTCCCGGCCTCGGAGTACCAGGCGCACATTGCCGCGGAAGGGATCGACGTCGTCCTCGATCGCATGGCGGACGACTGGCAGGCGACGGTGCACGCGCTGTCGGCCTCGGGTCTCGTGGACGCCGGCAACCTCGCTTACCTGGGAATGTCCATGGGTGCACGGTTCGGCATCCCCGCATCGGCTGCCCTGGGCGATCGGCTCCGCTGCGCGGTATTCGGCAAGTTCGGCCTCTGGCAGGGATCAGCCCTGCACCAAGGCCTGGAAGCGCCGGAACGCATCGCGACCGACGCCGGACGGATCACCGCTCCGACCCTGTTTCACGTCCAATGGGATGACGAGATCTTCCCCAGGGACGGCCAGTTGGCCCTCTTCGACGCACTGGGAGCACCGGACAAGCAACTGATCGGCTACGCCGGTTCCCACACGGAGACCAGGTCTGCTGCCATCGAACTCTGGCGCGAGTTCGTTTGCCGTCACCTGGCACCTCACGACACTCGGTGAGTCGGCTGTCGCGGATGAGAGTGCGGGCGATGCCGGCGAAAGCCACTCCCCTGCCGCGCCTGCGAGCCGGACGGATCGATTCCCGATGGGTGGACAAGCACGGGAAGCGAACTCGCGGACGGGACACGGAGGTTCTTCCGCGGGCGGGCGAGGGCAACCGCACCACGTCCGCTGACCACGCCACCGCCATGCCCCGGACACGAGGTCAAGCCCGCGCGCGGGCGGGTACCTCCCGGGCGAGGGCGATCGTGACGGCACCAAGGAGGCTCCCGGTGGTCCAGCGTTGCCACTTGGCCCATGCCGGGCGGCGCTTGAGCAGGTCGGCGATCGATCCGGACGCGAGAACGATCAGCGCGTTCACGGTGAGACCCACCGTGATCTGCACGGCGCCGAGGGTGAACCCCTGTGCCGTGGTGTGGCCGCGTGCGGGATCGATGAACTGCGGGATGAGCGCGAGGTACAGGATGGCGACCTTCGGGTTGAGCAGGTTGGTGATCAGCCCCATCCGCATCAGCCTCGCGTACGAGTCGCGTGGGAGGCCGCGCGGCTCGAACAACCCGCGGCCTCCCTGCCTGAGCGCCTGCCAGGCCAGGAAGGCGAGGTAGACCACGCCGACAGCTTTGAAGCCGATGTACAACCACGGGACGGCGACGAAGACCACCGCCAACCCCACGTTGGCCAAGGTCATGTACACGAGGAAGCCCAGTGCGGTCCCGACCAGCGAGACGAGCCCGGCCGCGCGGCCCTGGCTGACGCTCCGAGACACCAGGTACACCATGTTCGGGCCCGGCGTCAGTGCCATTCCCAGTTCGACCAGGGCCATTCCGCCGGCTGCCGCCGATGAGATCATCACACGCACCACCATGTCAGACGCTGCGCAAGGAGCGACCCGGCGTCCGGCCGGCGGTGCTCCCCCCGCTGTGACGGCGCGCGCCCCGCGCACCCTCACATCCGGGATCTCAGCACGTCGACCTCGCAGCCCGGCGCGAACGGGTCGAACCCGTGGTCGGCCAGCCAGCGGACGTTCAGCAGGCTGCGCAACGACCACCACGCGCGGATCATGTCGAGGTCGACGTCGGTGCCGTAGCCGGCGATGAGGTCGCCCACGCGTTCCTCGTGTCCGAGCGTCAGGGTGGCGAGGTCGAACAGGGCATCACCCGGGCCCGCTTCGGACCAGTCGATGATGCCGGTGACCTCGTCACCGTCGACGAAGATGTGGGTGATCTGCAGGTCCCCGTGCGTGAACCTCGGTGTCCACGGCCGGAGCGCGGCCTCGGCGACCTGGCGGTTGCGGGTGACCAGGTCGGCGGGGAGGACGCCGTCCGTCACGAGCCGCTCGCACTCGTGGTCGAGATCCGCCGCCAACTCGTCGAGGTCCTTTCCCCGGCGGGGCCAGGGCGGCAACGGCGCGTCGTGCAACGTGCGGACGGCGGCACCCGCCGCGGCCCACGCCGCCGGGGACGCGGTCGACGGCTCGCCGAGGCGGCCGAGTGCCGTCCCCGCGACCGCGGCGATCGCGAGCACAGGCGGCTTGCGCCACAGCACTTCCGGGGTCGGGACCGGTACGAGGGCCATCGCCGCGACCTCGACGTCGAGGCGTGCCTGATCGCTGTCCACCTTCAGGAACACGTCGCCCACGCGCAGGGTCGCGCGCTCGGAATGGGCGACGACGACTTCGACCTCATCCATGGGCGACCAGTATTCCGGGCATGACCGTCCGCGTCGCCGGGTTTGTCGCGTACGATCCCGCGGCCAGGTCCAACCCCCTACCCCTGCGCGGCGTTCCCGTGCATCCGACCGGTGGAGCTCAACCCCACCCGTCCAGATTCCGTTCGAACCTGGCGAGTTCCGTTCGGGCCTGTGCCCTCGCCTGCTCGATAGTCGGCCGTCGGAATCTGCCGCGGCGGATCTCGGCGGCCCGGTTCTCCAGCCATCTGCGCTTGCCCTCGCGCCCGCCGAGGGTGGAGCCGAGACTCAAACAGCAGGAGGCGCCAGGCAACCGGGGTCCGTCGTCCCACTGGAGCGAACGGCTGTCCCCGCTGCGCGACGCGGCGTTCAGGGCCTTGGCGAAGGCAGCGGCATAGGCGGGCTGATCCTCGCACCGGCCGGTGTGGGCCGGCTTGGGGGGACCGTACGTGGGCAGGGCCATCTGCCTCCGGTCGTGCTCGGGAACCTCCGCGCCCACGGCCCGGTCGATCGCCTGCGGACGGCCGTCCCCGACGGCGTTCCTGACCCACCATTCGGCGTCGGTGAGCCGGCGCAGGGCGTCCAGCACGCCCGGGGGGATCGCGTTGCCCCAGCGTTTGCCCACCAGCTCGGCCCTGATCCTGGTGGCCGCGCGGCGGGCCTGCTCGGTGCCTCCGGTCATCGCCGGGAGGGGGTTCCGTTCGGCGAGCGCGGCGTCGATACGGTCCCGGTTGTCGATCCACCACCGGGCCGAGGTCAGTCGGGCCAGCACCGCCCGGGTGGCATCGTCGGCGGCACCGGTCCCCCGGCCGCCCCATCGTGCGCGGACATAGCGTTCGCGGATGTCCGAGGCCCACGACACCTGCCGCGGGCTGCCGCCACTGATAGGGGGTAACGCGGTGGAACGCTGCCGCTCAGTCACAACTCGCCCCTTCCGCACGCCAGTTGGGCGGCACATTATTCCAGTCGCGCGCCGTCCGTGGTGGTGAAGCCGGCGAACCCCGGGTCGTCGTACGGAGGGGCCGAAGCTCTGACGAGACGTCCGGGGCCTGGCATGATGTGCATCATGACGCAGACCCGAAAGGCCGATGGCGCGTAAGCCGCCCGGCGCCATCCGTGCTCAGCGATGGCCGTCCCGCAGTGATGCTGTCCCTGTCCGCCAGGTTCCGGGCGTTTCTCGCCGAACCAAGGCATCCATCGATCGCCTCGAAGCCAGATATCTCTGGCGTGGTGCTGTCGCCGAGGCCCTGCACCAGTACGAGCGGTTCCTCCGCCGGCCCGGCCGGTATCTCTACCTGCCTGGTGACTACTGTCCCTGCTGCGATCCGACGGAGGCCCGGGACGTCCTCGCAGAAGCGCTCCGGCGAATTCCGCCTGTGGCCGGGGCGGGGCTCCGCAAGAAAGTCACCGCGCTGGATGCGGAGTTCCTTCGGCGCACTCTGCCCGATCCCGCGGCGGCGTCTGTCGGTTCATGGCATGCCGAAGCGTGGTGGCGGCAGAGAATCCGGGAGAGGTGACCCGTGCTCTGATGCCAGCAGAGTCCTCTGCCACGCGATTCGTCGCGTGAGAGCGGTGGAACTGCCTCAGGCCCCAGAACCCGCACAGCCGGCAGTCAGTCGCCGATGAACCACAGATACAGGTGGAGCCCGCGCTCGACGACCCGGCACAGCTCGCGGGCCTCCCCGACCCAGGCACCGTCCAACCCGGAAGGAAGCCGGTCGAGTTCCGACAGCAGGAGCGGCACCTGCCGTTGGTTGAAGACCGCGTCCCCATACGGCGTCAGGGCCCAGAGCATCGGGAACTCCCCCGGATCCAGATGCGCGAAGCCGGCCGTCCAATCCACACCGGCTTTGGCGCTGGCCACGACGTTCCTGCTGTCACCACACACCGCCATATTGATCACCCGCCGAGCCTATCGGCGCCCACCGCGGCCCACGAAGGGATTACCTACCGTGACGTTTCCCCAGTGGCTGGAGGCGTGGCTCGATGAGCGTCTGAGCCCCGATTTCATGGTGGCACTCGAACTGCGGGAAGAGTCGTGGTTCCGACCCTTGCGGGGTTGACCAACTAACAGCGGGAACTCGACGGACTCATCCGCACGCTCGCTCCGTCCGACGCCGCCCTCAGATGAGGGGCACGGGCGGGCAGGTCCTGGGCTGTCGCGGCCACCGCGCCGAGAGGCGGAGCTGCCGCACGGCCGACGCCGGTCAGCGGGTTTCGACGGTGACCGGGCGGACGTGGTCGGAGGGCGTGGGGTGCGGTGGGGCGCCGCCTTCGCCGAACCGAACCAGTGCGAGTGCGCCGAGGACGGCGAGGCCGTAGCCCGCCACCCCCAGCGGAGCGAGGCCGGGGCGGGTGCGGTCGCCGAGCGCCACCACGCCCACGATCGCGGGGCCGAACGTCTCGCCGAGCACCATGGCCGTGGTCGCGATGGTCACCGAGCCGTGTTGCAGGGCCGAAGTGAACAGCAGAAAGGCCGCGCCGCCGGCCAGCAGCACGGCGTACGTCGCCGGGTTGGACACGATCGCGCCGGGCGACAGATGGGGTATGAGCCGTACAGCCAGCGTCACCACGCCGAAGCCCAGGCCCGCGCCCAGCCCGAGAGCGGCTGACCGGGCACGGCGGCGGGGCAGCCGACCCGCGGCCAGCCCTGCGACCAGCGTGAGCCCGGCGGCGACGAGCGTGCCCCAGCGCAGGGCGGGCGTCCCGGACCCGTGCCCCCCGCTGCCGGAAGCCGCCGCGAGCAGCCCCAGACCGAGGCACACCACGGCCACCGCGGCCCACTCCACTCGCCCGAATGACGTCTGGAGCATCCGAGACGCCACGACGGCCGTCACGGCGAGGCTCGATGCCAGCGCCGCGCCGACCGCGTAGATCGGGATCGTACGCAGGGCGACCAGCTCCAGTCCGAATCCCGCCGTGTCAAGGCACAGGCCGAGCACGTACCAACCCTCGCCCATCACGCGTGCGACGTGGCGGGCGTCGACGCCCGCCGTCCCCACCCCGCCCGCCGTACTCCGCGCGGCGACCGCCTGGAACACCGACGCCGTCCCGAAGCACATCGCCGCGCCCAGCGCGCACACCAATCCAACGAGCACATCGCGACTCTACAGTCCCGGTCCCCCGCGCCCTGACCGCAACCAGTCTCCGCTCCACCTTCGCAGGGGAGGCCGAGCCACGCCTCCCGCGCCCGCGAGGCAGCAGCCGACGACCGCTGACCACCGGGCCCAGGCCGGTGATGTGTTCGGCGATGACCGCGCACACGATCAACCGCATCCGGTGGAAGAGCATGAGCGGAAGGACCAAGGACCGGGCGCACCCCGTCCGCGTGCCGTCGATACGATCAACGCCATGACCGCATCAGAACCCACCATCGTCGCCACCTCCGGCGGGCACCGTGTCGGAGGACGCACCCGGGTGGAGTTCGATGCCCTGGTGCATCACGCGGTCGACCTCTCCGGGGTGCACGGCCGGCGCCCACGCGTCATGTACGTCGGGACCGCGATCGGGGACGCCGAGCACTTCACGGCCCGTATGGGCGAGGCGGCCCGGGTCGCGGGATTCGAGCTGACACCACTGCACCTGTTCCCCATGCCCAACGTGGAGGACGTCGAGGGAGCGGTGCTGGATCAGGATGTCGTCTGGGTGATGGGCGGCTCGGTGGCCAATCTGCTGGCGGTGTGGCGCGTGCACGGCCTGGACCGGATCATGCGCCGCGCCTGGCAGGAAGGCGTCGTGCTGAGCGGCGTCAGCGCGGGATCCCTGTGCTGGTTCGAAGGCGGCACGACCGACTCGTTCGGGCCGGAGCTGCGCCCGTTGACGAACGGTCTCGCTCTCCTGCCCTACGGCAACGGCGTGCACTACGACGTGGACGAGGGGCGGCGGCCGCTGATCCACCGGCTCGTCGCGGACGGCACCCTGCCGACCGCGCACTGCACGGATGACGGAGTGGGCCTGGTCTACCGGGGAACGGACCTCGTGGAGGCGGTGGCCGAGGTTCCGGGCAAGGGCGCCTACCTGGTCAGGCGGGAGGGCGACCGGGCGGTGGAGGAACGCGTCGAGCCCCGCAGGCTGCCGTCGCCCACCCGCTGACGGCGGCCCGCGAGGAACCCACCTCAACCCTTCGCGCGCTCCGCAGCGCTGCGCTCCACGCAGAACTCGTTGCCCTCCGGGTCGCACAGCGTCGCCCACCCGGTGCCGTCGGGCCTGCGGTGATCCCCCTGGAGCGTGGCGCCGAGGGAGAGCAGACGCTCGACCTCCTCGTCCCGGGTGCGGTCCTCGGGCCGCAGATCCATGTGCACACGGTTCTTCACCGACTTGCGGTCCTCGACCCTGACGAACAGGAGGGTGGCCGCCGCCGTCGTGACGGTGGCCTCCGGGTCACCGGCGAAGTCGTCGTCGGCCAGCGTGCCGTCAAGGGCCCGGGCCCAGAAACCCGCGAGAACGAAGGGGTCGGCGGCGTCGACCGTGACATGGCGGATCGAAGAACTCATGCCCGAAGACGATCACGAATGCTCTCTTTCGTCCAGCGGCCATCAGCGCCGTCACCCGGCTCCGCCACGATGCGCCACGATCTCCGCGACCACGTCCGCCAGCGGCGTCGCGGCCACGCCGAGCAACCCGCGGGTCTCCGCGCTGTCCAGCACCGCCGGCCGCTCGACCATGTAGAGCATTTCCGCGACCTCCGCGACCACCGGGTCGGCCTGCGCGAGAGCCGCGAACCGCTCCTGCGTCATCGCGACCAGAGCGGGCCCGGTGCCCGCGGCCTCGGCGAGGATCCCGGTGAGCCGGCGCAGCGAGACGTCGGCGGTGCTGGGCACGTGCCAGGCGCGCCCCCAGGACGCCTCGCTCTCGCCGGCCGCGACCGCCGTGCGGGCGGTGTCGACGGTGTACGTCCAGGAGTGGGGTGCGTCCAGGTCGGCCGGGAAGAACGTCGCGTCCGCTCCGGCGAGCACCGCCGGCTGCACGGTGAGGGAGTAGTACGAGACCGCCCCGGGACCGAGGAAGTCGTGCGCGCGCACCTCGGTCGCACGCACCCGCCCGGCGTCGTTCGCCGCTTTGGCGTCCTGCCACATGCGGGCGCGTACCCGGCCCTTGGCGGTGGTGGCCGCCAGCGGCAGGTCCTCGGTCATCGGGCCGTCGACCGGGCCGTATCCGTAGGCGTTGCCGACCATCACGTAGTCCGCGCCGGTCCGGCTCGCGGCCGCCAGCAGCGAACCGGCCAGCGGCGGCCACAGTTCGGGCCAGCGGTCGTAGGGCGGCATCGCGCAGTTGTAGAGGGTCTGCGCGCCGCGGGCGATCCCGATGAGCGCCGCGGTGTCGGTGGCGTCGGCGCGCACCGTCTCCACACCCGGGTGGTCGGGTCCGGTCCCCCGGCGGCTGACCAGCCGGACCCGGTGACCGGCCTCGGCCAGCAGCAGTGCGGTGGGAACTCCGGTGGCCCCGGCTCCGACGACGACCTTCAGCGGCATGGCAACTCCTCGTACGGGGACGGCGGCCTGGTGGCCGGCCTCCATCGTCGGGCGCGCCCGCGCCGTACAGTAGTGGCCCGAATGCCAAGCAGCCCAAGGATCCGGACATGCACCGCATCGCCGTCGTCGCCGTGCCGCCGGTGACCGCCTTCGACCTCACCATCCCCGAACTGGTCTTCTCCGCCGTGGAGATCGGCGGCGCCCCGGCGTACGACGTGGTGGTGTGCACCGCCGAGCCGGGTGTCCTGGTCACCACCGGCAGCGTGCGCGTGGTCGTCGACCACGGGCTCGACGCCCTGCGCGGGGCCGACACGGTGATCGTCACCGGGTCCGGCCGGCGCGACGGCTTCGGCCCCGACCTGCTCGACGCGCTGCGCCGGGCGGCCGGCTCGGGGCGGCGGATCGCGTCGATCTGCACCGGCGCCTTCGCGCTGGCGTCGGCCGGGCTGCTCGACGGGCGGCCCGCCACGACCTACTGGCCCTACAGCGAGGAGTTCACCCGGCGCTTCCCGCGCGTGGACGTCCGTGCCGGCGTGCTCTACACGGACGACGGAGACGTGTTCACCTCGGCGGGCGTCGCGGCCGGCCTCGACCTGTGCCTGTACCTGGTCCGCCTCGACCACGGCGCGGCGGTCGCCAACCGCACCGCCCGGCTCGCCGTCGTGGCACCGGTCCGGCACGGCGGGCAGCGGCAGTTCATCGAGTCACCCGCACCGCCGGAGCAGGGCACCGCCCTCGCCGAGACCCGGGCATGGGCGCTGGAACGGCTCGGCGACGACCTGACCCTGAAGGACCTGGCCGCGCACGCCCACACCAGCGTGCGCCACCTGACCCGCCGGTTCCGGGCCGAGACCGGGCTGAGCCCCCTGCAGTGGCTGCTCCACCAGCGCGTCGACCGGGCCAGGGAGCTGCTGGAGTCCACCACGCTGCCGGTGGAACAGGTCGCCCGGCGCAGCGGGTTGGGCTCGTCGGAGTCGCTGCGGCAGCACTTCGCCAGGAGGGTCGGGGTGTCCCCGACCGCCTACCGCAACGGCTTCGCCCACGCGGTGCCGCCGCCGTCCTGAGCCGGGGGGGCGGGCCATGAGCGCGACGCACGCGGCCGGCCCCGGGCCCCCCGATCGCGCCGCCCCTCCCCCGTGCCGGTGCCGCTCGTCGCGACGGGCACCCCCGCCCCCGTCAGCGGGTGACCCCCGTCGCGAAGGGCACCCCGACCCCGCTCTGCTGCCGCGCGGCGGGCGCCGACGGGTGGACCCACAGGCCGTCCGCGGCGAGCAGCGGCAGGACCCCCTCGCCGAACCAGTACGCCTCCTCCACGTGCGGGTGGCCCGACATCACGAACTCCTCGATACCGAGAGCGCTGTACTCCGCGATCCGGTCGGCGACCTCCCGGTGGCTGCCCACCAGCGCCGTCCCCGCGCCGCCGCGCACCAGGCCGATCCCGGCCCACAGGTTCGGTGCCACCTCCAGGCCGTCGCGGCTGCCGCCGTGCAGGGCGAGCATCCGGCGCTGCCCCTCGGACTCGCTGCGCGCCAGGCCCGCCTGGACGGCCTGGACCGCGTCGTCGGAGAACCCGTCGAGCAGGCGCTGCGCCTCGGCCCACGCCGCGTCCGCGGTGTCGCGGGTGATGACGTGCAGCCGGATGCCGAACCGGACCGTGCGCCCCTGCTCGGCCGCCAGCCCGCGGATCCAGGCGATCTTCTCCGCGACCTGCGCCGGCGGCTCGCCCCAGGTGAGGTAGACGTCGCTGTGCCGGGCCGCGACCAGTCCGGCCGCCGGGGACGACCCGCCGAAGTAGATCGGCGGCACCGGGTCGGGGACGCGGGCGAGTTCGGCGTTCTCCACCCGCAGGTGCTCGCCCTCGAACGTCACGGACCCGCCGCGCCACAGCTGGGAGACGATGTCGAGGAACTCCCCGGTGCGCGCGTACCGTCCCTCCTTGTCGAGGAAGTCGCCGTAGGCGCGCTGCTCGTGGCTCTCGCCTCCGGTCACGACGTTGAGCAGCAGCCGTCCGGGCGCGTGGCGCTGGAAGGTCGCGGCCATCTGCGCGGCCAGGGTGGGCGCCACCGAACCCGGGCGGAAGGCGACCAGGAACTTCAGCCGCTCGGTCTCGCGGGAGAGCATCGCGGTGGTCAGCCACGCGTCCTCGCACCAGGCCCCGGTGGGGGTCAACGCCCCTACGAAGCCGAGCTGTTCGGCGGCGCGGCCGATCTGGGACAGGTAGCCGAGGTCGGCCGGGCGCTGCCCGCCGGCCGCTCCCGCCGGCAGGCCGTGGCCACCGCCGACGACGTGCCGGCTGTCACCGTAGGTGGGCAGGAACCAGTGGAAGGTGAGGCTCACGGGGGAAAGCTCCTCGCTGGGTCAGATGAGGCCGTGCCGGGGCGGGCGGGTGCCGTCGAGCACGTACCGGCCGATGTGCTGGACCTTCCAGCGGACCGGGTCGTGCAGGGTGTGGGTGCGCGCGTCGCGCCAGTAGCGGTGCAGGTTGAGGGAGTCGGACGCCGAGCGGGTGCCGGCCACCTCGAAGAGCGCGCCGGCGATGTCCACGGCGGCCTGCGCCGCGTGCACCTTCGCCGCGGACACCGCGATCGACGCCTCGGCGGCGGTGTCGTCGTCCAGGTCGGCGGCGGCCGCGTCGACGGCGTCGGCCGCCGCGACCAGCAGCGCGTTCGACGCCCTGAGTTGCAGGCCGAGTTCGCCGAAGCGCTGGATCAGCAGCGGGTCCTCGGCCGCGGTCTCGTACCCGCTCTCGAACCACGGCCGGCTCTTGGTGCGGACGAACAGGGCGGCCTCCTCCAGCGCACCCGCCGCGAGGCCGGCGTCGATCGCGGCGTGGAGCAACTGCGCGGTGGCGCCGTGCAGTTGCGGCCCGAGGAAGGTGAGGTGGTGCGGCACGACCCGGTCGGCGGCGACCTCCACCCGGTCGAGCCGGACGGTGCCGCTGGCGGTGGTGCGCTGGCCCATGCCGTTCCAGTCGTCGACCACGGTGACGCCGGGGGCGTCGCGCTCGACGTACGCGACGTGCAGGGCGTCGTTCTCGGCGCGGGCCAGCACCGGGATCCAGTGGGCGAACAGGGCGCCCGTGGAGTAGTGCTTCTCGCCGTCGAGCAGGTGACCGCCGTCCTCGCGCGGGGTGAGCCGCGTCCTGATGTCCTGGACGTGCTTGGTGCCGGCCTCGGACTGCGCGTTGCCGAAGCGGCGCCCGGCCAGCACCTCGGCGAAGAAGAACCGCTGCTGCGCGGGGGTGCCCTGGCGGCGCAGCACGTTGACGTACACGAAGTGGTTCTGCGGGATCTGCGCGAGGCTGGCGTCGGCGGCGGCCAGCAGCCGGAAGACCTCCGCGAGGGTCCGCATGCGGACCTCGGCGCCGCCGTGCGTGCGGGGCACCGTGATGCCGAGCAGTCCGGCGGCCGAGAGCCGGTCGAGTTCGGCGCGCGGCAGCAGCCGCTCGGCGTCCCGGCGCGCGGCGTCCGTGCGGAAGTCCCGGGCCAGTTCGGCGGCGACGGCCAGCGCTTCCCCGTCGCCGGCGATGACGTGGGCGGGCGGCGCGGTGCCGTCGGGCGGCGCCGGATCCTCGGGCGAGGCCGTCATGCGGTCGGGGCGGGTGCCGGGTGCGCTCACGGTGCTCCTTCGTGTCCTTCGTACGGTGGGTGCGGCTTCCGTCAGGGCTGCGGTTCGGCTCCGGTCCGGCTCCGGCTCATCGCCTCGGCCCGCCCCGGCGGAAGTTCCCCTCAGGCCGCGGTGGGAACGGGGTTGCCCGCGGCGGAGGCGGTGTCCGGCGCCCGGTCCAGGGCGCGGACGAACGCGTGCAGCGCCCGGCCGACGCCCGCCGCGGCCTCGGTGTCCAGGGCGACCCCACCGTCGTCGAGCAGGGTGATGTGCCGGTCGAGGACGAACCAGCCCTGTACGACGTGGCCGGCGCCCATCGCGGACAGCACCGGCCGGAGCGCGTAGTCGATGGCGAGCACGTGGGCGGTGGTACCGCCGGTCGCCAGGGGCAGGACCGTCTTCCCGGCGAGGGCGCGCTGCGGCAGCAGGTCCAGCAGGGACTTCAGCAGCCCGGAGTAGGCCGCCTTGTAGACCGGGGTACCGATCACGACGGCGTCCGCCTCGGCGAACAGTTCCGTCGCCCGCGCGATGTGCGGGTGGGACACGTCGGCGCCGAGCAGCGCCCCGGGGTCGAGAGTGCGGACGTCCAGCGGGACGACCCGGTGGTGCTGCGCGGCGAGTTCCCGGTCGAGGTGCCGCAGCAGCCTGGATGTTCGTGAGGTGGCGGACGGGCTTCCGGACACGGAGAGGATGGTGGCCATCGCGAGTGCTCCTGTGGGCCGTGGGATGCCGGCGCGGTCGGCGGCGGCAGCCGGCGCCGTCCCGGACGGCGGACCGCCGGGAGGCGGGAAGGAAGTGCGGAGGAGGTACCGGGCGAGGTACCAGGAGGCGGGGGAAAGCCCGCGCGGCCGCGGCGCGACATCGGGCCGCGGGCCACGTGCGGGCGGAGCCTCAGGGACGGAACGGGTTGCGGTGCCACGGAGGGCGGGGCGCCGGGCGCGGTGCGGCCCGATCGGCTCGGGCGCCACCTGCGTACCCTCGCGCTGCCCGCCGGCCGCGGATCAGATCCGGGGCTGCCGGCACCGGCCTCGACGACACAGCGCGCTGGAGACGCGGGCGAGGTCCACATGACGACGGCAGGTCAGCTCCCACAGATCCCGCACCGGTCGTCACCGCCTCTCGTACGTCGTCTCCCCCAGGTGGGGCGCGATTCGATCGAGGTCAGCGTAACCACGGGAGGCGCCCGCCGTATATTAGGGATCCGCGAAGTGGTGACAGGGTTTCCCTTGCACCGGGGTCGGGAAGGGGTGCCCGCCGGGAGGGGCGTCATGAGGATCGAGCAGCTGGAGTACATCGAAGCGGTCACCCGGCTCGGGTCGCTGCGCAAGGCGGCGGAGGCGCTGCACCTGTCGCAGCCCGCGCTGAGCGAGACCGTCCGCAACCTCGAGCGCGAGCTGGGCGTGAACATCCTCGACCGCCGGCGCTCCGGGGCGAAGATCAGCGCCGAGGGCCGCGAGTTGCTGCCGCACATCGCGGGGGTGCTGGAGGCGGTGGAGGGCCTGCGGCGGGCGGCGGACGAGCAGCACCACACCAGCCGGATGATCCGGCTGGGCACCGTGCACGCGGCCACGGTCCCGCTGCTGGTGCCGGCCGTACGGGCGTTCCGCGCGGCGCACCCCGAGACGCAGTTGGAGGTCGTCGGCGTCCAGCCGGCCGCGCTCCAGCGGTCGTTGCTGGAGGGCGACCTGGACCTGGGGCTGGTGAACTACCTGCGCGGGGACGACATCCCGCCCGGGTTCCACAGCACCGAACTGCTGCGCGGGCACGCGGTGGTCTGCCTGCGCTCGGACAGCCCGCTGGCGGCGCGCGACCGGGTGACGGTGGAGGACCTGCTGGCTCAGCCGCTGATCGTGATGCGGTCGGGGTACCTCATGCACCGCTACGTGCACCGGCTGCTGCACGGACGCAGCCCGCTGTTCTCCTACTCCACCGACGGCGCGGAGATGGGGAAGCTGATGGTCGCGGAGGGGCTCGGCCCGACCATCCTGCCCGACTACAGCGTGCGCGGGGACCCGCTGGAGCGGTCCGGGGTGATCACCTTCCGGCCGCTGGTGACCGACGACGACGAGGTGCTGCTGGTGATCCAGCGGCCGCTGGCGGGTTCGGTGCCCCCGGCCACCCGGGCGCTGCACCAGGTCTTCGTGGAGGTCGCCGCCACCTACCGCTCCGCCGGGCCGGCGTCCCTCGCCCTTCCCGCCACGGAAGAAGCGGGCGGAGCGGCGACGGGCTGACCCGAGCGCGCCGGGTCCCCGCGACCGGCTGACCCCGAGCACGCCCGATCCCCGCGACCGGCTGATCCCGAGACGGCGCCCCGGGGCCCGCGCGGCCCGCAATCGGGCACGGCACCTCCTCCCCCGCCCGATTGTTGCCGCGGCATTGCGAGTTCGTGGCGGCTGCCCGTCGACCCTTCTGGTCCGGGCAGCGCCGCGCCTAGAGTCACTGCCCGGACGCCTGTGCCACGATTCCGGGTCCACCGGACAGCTCCAGCCGGCCGTCCCGCCACTTCCCGCGCCCCGCGACGCCCGGATCCCGAGCCGGACGGCCGGTGCGGCCCGTCCACGCCGAGCCCGCGCCCTCCCGGTGCGCCGGGTCCCGCCGACGGGGCGGCAGTTCCGCCTTCCTCCCGCGCGCAGCGCTGCGCGCACCGCCGCCGGGGTACGCCGTCCCGCGCACCGCGCCGGTGGTTCCGATCCGCCCGGCCGGGCCGTCCCCACCACCCGGCCGCCCACCCGGCTGTGCGCTCCCTTCCTGCTCCCGCCTGCTCCCTCCTGACCCTTTCGCGTCCGAGGAGACCCCTGTGTCCACCCTGCCCGTCTACCGTCCCAGAACCCCTGTGAGAACACTCCTGCGCCGGGCCGCCGTCGCGTGCGGCGCGGTCGCGCTGATCGCCGGCTGCAGCACGTCGGCGCCCGGCGGCCGCTCCGCGACGGCCGGCGGCTCCGGCAGCACCCGCAGCACCGCGACCCCGGGCCAGGTGCTCAACGCCGGGGGCACCCCGGTCAAGGGCGGCACGCTGAAGCTGTCCATGTCGGCCGACCCGCTCTGCCTGGACCCGCACGCCATCTCCGCGGACACCGAACAGATCCTCGGCCACCTGCAGTTCGACAACCTCACCTACCTCGGCAAGGACGGCGTCCCGACCCCCTGGCTCGCCAGCGCCTGGAAGATCTCGCCCGACGGCAGGACGTACCGCTTCACGCTCCGGCAGGGGGTGACCTTCGCCGACGGCACGCCGTTCGACGCGCACGCCGTCGTGGTCAACTTCGCGCACATGCTGGACCCGGCGACTCGGTCGCCGCTGGCCGGACCGTACATCGCGCCCTACAAGGACAGCACCGTCATCGACGACCACACCGTCGAGGTGCACCTCAAGACGGCGTACAGCCCGTTCCTCTACGTGCTGGCGCAGGGCTGGCTCGGGATGGAGTCCCCCCGGGCCATCACCCAGGACACCCCCGCGCAGCTGTGCGCGCACCCGGTGGGCTCCGGCCCGTTCGAGCTGAAGTCGTACACCCCGAACGTCGGGGCGAAATACGTGCGGCGGCCCGGCTACGACTGGGGGCCGCCCGCGCTCGGGCAGAGCGGGCCCGCCGAGCTCGACGGCGTCGACGTCTCCTGGATCGGCCAGGACCCGGTGCGCTACAACTCGCTGGTCAGCGGCCAGTACCAGATGACCGGCTACGTGCCGCCGCAGAACGGCCCGGCCCTGGCGGCGAACTCCGAGTTCGTCTACGAGAACGTCAACCGCATCGGCTGGCCCTTCACCTTCGACTTCAACACCTCCAGGGCGCCGCTGAGCGACGTCGACGTGCGCAAGGCCCTCGTCGAGGGCGTGGACAGCAAGGCCCTGGTCACCACCTCGCAGTTCGGCCAGCGGCCCCCGGCGGGCAGCTACCTCGACTCGGTCACCGAGTTCTACGACCCGTCGGCCGCGCTGCCCGGCTACGACCCGAAGGCCGCGGCCGCCCTGCTGGACAAGGCGGGTTGGGGTACCCGGAACGCGTCGGGTGTCCGCACCAAGGACGGCAGGACCCTCTCGCTCACCCTCCCGGTGTCCAACGCCACCACGGTCAGCCCGGTCTATGAGCTGCTCCAGGCCCAGTTGAAGAAGCTCGGCGTGCAACTGCGGATCGAGCTGGAGCCGCAGACGCAGGTCACGACCCAGCGGTACGCGGGCGACTACGACCTGCTCTCCGGCGTGTGGCACACCAACACCCCCGACGTGCTGTACATCAAGTACGCCTCCAGCCAGATCCCGAACTCCCAGCACCTCGGGCAGAACCTGGCCCGGCTCTCCGACCCGGCACTGGACACGGTGCTGGAGCAGGCCCGGCAGACCACCGACACCACGAAGCTCGCCTCCCTGTACGCGCAGGCGCAGAAACGCCTGGTGACCGACGTACCGGGGCTGCCGGTCTACCAGAACACGGTGCTGTGGGCGTTCAGCAAGAAGCTCCACGACGTCGTCGTGGACACCTCGCACGGCACCCCGCTGCTGACCTACGCGTGGCTGTCGCGATGAGGGCGGCGCGGTTGGCCCGCCGGTTGGGCTGGCGGGCACTGGCCGGCGTGGGGGTGATGTGGGGCGCGGCCACCGCCTCCTTCTTCACCCTGCACGGCACGGCCGGCGACGCGGCCCTGTCCACGGTCTCGGGCCAGGGTGCCGACCCCACCAGGGCGGTGCTCGACCAGGTGCGGCGCGACTACGGCCTGGACCACCCGCTGTGGCGGCAGTACACCGACTACCTCGGCAGGCTGCTGCACGGCAACCTCGGCGAGTCCTACCAGCAGCGGGTGCCGGTGACCCATGCGATCGCCGGGCAGCTCGGCGGCACCGTGGAACTCGCCGCCGGGGCCGTCGTGGTGGCCCTGGTCCTGGCGGTCGGCGTCGGGGTGCTGACCGCCAAGCGGCGGCGCCGGTGGATCGGGGCGGCCAGCAGCGGCGGGGAGCTGGTGCTCGCCTCGATGCCGACCTTCGTGATCGGCCTGCTGCTCCTGCTGGTGTTCTCCATCGGCCTCGGCTGGTTCCCGGTGTCGGGGCAGGAGGGGCTGCGCTCCCTGGTGCTGCCGACGTTCACGCTGGCGCTGCCGGTGGCGGCGATCCTCGCGCAGGTGCTCCGCTCGGAGCTGGAGGACGTACTGGAGCAGCCGTTCGTGCTCACGGCGCGGGCGCGCGGCATGCGGGACGCGGGGGTGCGGTTCCGGCACGCGCTGCGGCATGCGCTGATCCCCCTGGTGACGATGTCGGGAGCGGTCGTCGGCTGGCTGCTGGGCGGGGCGGTGGTGACCGAGTCGCTGTTCAACCGGCAGGGCATCGGGCAGCTGATGCTGACCGCGACCACGAACAAGGACATCCCGCTGGTCGTCGGCGTGATCATCTTCACCTCCCTGGTGTACGTGGTGGTCAACCTCGTCGTGGACGTGGCCTACACCCTGGTGGACCCGCGGGTGGTGACGCTGTGACGATCGCACCGTCCGTGTCCGACGCGCTGCCCGAGCCCGCGTCCGCTCCTCCACCCGGCAGAGCGCGCGCCGCCTCCGCGGCCGCCTGGCTGCGGTCGCGCCGGCCGCGGGTCGGCACCGTCCTCGCGGTCGCCTTCCTGGTGCTGCTGGTGGTGGCCGCGCTCGCGCCGGGGCTGCTGACCTCGCAGGACCCGCTGGCTCCCGGCGGCGGGCCGGGGTTCCTCGCCCCCTTCCGCTCGCCGGCGCACATCCTCGGCACCGACCAGGACGGCCGCGACCTGTTCTCCCGCCTGGTGCACGGCACCCGGGCCTCGCTGGAGATGGGGCTGGGCGCGACGGCGATCGCGGTGACCGGCGGCACCGTGCTCGGCCTGCTGGCCGGGCTGGGCACGCGGTTCACCGAGTCCCTGGTGATGCGCCTGGTGGACGTGGTGCTGGCGATCCCCGAACTGCTGCTCGCCCTGGTGGTGGTGGCCCTGCTCGGCGCCGGCACCGTCGACGCCCTCGTCGCCGTCGGGGTGGCGACGATCCCGTACTACGCCCGGATGGTGCGCGCGCAGACCCATGTGGTGCGCCGGTCCGCGTACGTGGAGGCGGCCACCGCGCTGGGCCTGTCCCGTTCCGCGGTGATCCGGCGGCACGTCCTGCCCAACGCGGTACGGCCCCTGATGGTGCTCGCGGCCATCGGGACGGGCACGGCCATCGGCGTGGGCGCCAGCCTGAGTTTCATCGGCCTGGGCGCCAAACCGCCCGCGCCGGAGTGGGGTTCGATGCTGTCCACCGCCGTCCCCTTCATCTCCAACGACTGGGCGCTCGTCGCCCTGCCCGGTGCGCTGATCACCCTGACGGTGCTGTCGGTGACGGTGGCCGGGCGTGCGCTGAAACGGCACTCCGAAGGAAGGACGGGCCGATGAGCACCAGTTCCGCGCCGCAACCCGCGCCCCCGGCACCCCTGGTGGAGGTCGCCGGGCTGCGGGTGCGCTTCGGCGGCCGCCGGGCCGCACCGGTCGTCGACGGCGTGTCGTTCAGCCTCGCCAGGGGCGAATGCCTCGGGCTCGTCGGCGAGTCCGGCTCGGGCAAGAGCGTCACCGCCCGCACGCTGGCGGGCCTCACCGGCCAGGGCGCCGTCGTCGAGTACGAGCGGCTGGCCTTCGACGGGCAGGACTCCGGCCGCTTCTCCGAGTCCGCGTGGCGCTCGGTGCGCGGCGCGCGCATCGGGTTCGTGATGCAGGACGCGCTCTCGTCGCTGGACGCGCTGCGGCCGGTCGGCCGGGAGATCGCCGAACCGCTGCGGCTGCACGCTCCCCTGACGAGGGAGCAGCGCGAGGAGAAGGTGCTCGCGCTGCTGGAGTCCGTCGGCGTCCCCGAACCGGCCTTCCGTGCCGGCCAGTACCCGCACGAGCTGTCCGGCGGGCTGCGCCAGCGTGCCCTCATCGCCTCCGCGATCGCCTGCGATCCCGACCTCGTCATCGCCGACGAGCCGACCACGGCACTGGACGCCACCGTCGCCGCCCAGGTGGTCGAGCTGCTGCAGAAGGTCAAGACGGCCGACCGCGCGCTGCTGGTGATCAGCCACGACCTGGCGATGGTCTCCCGGATCGCCGACCGGGTGGCGGTGATGCGGGCCGGCCGCATCGTCGAGCAGGGGCCGACCGAGGAGGTGCTGCGCCGTCCCTCGCATCCCTACACCCGGGAGTTGCTGGCGGCCGTGCCCTCCGCGGCCTCGCGGGGCGCCCGGCTGAGCCCGGCGCCCGCGCCGGCCGCGCGCCCGCGGGCGAGCACCCGCAGCCGGCAGCGCCCCGCGCCCGGCACCGTCCTGCTGCGGGCAGCGGATCTGACCCGTTCCTTCACCGGCGCCGACGGGGTGGAGCGCCGGGCCGTGGACGGCGTGTCCTTCACGCTCGCGGCAGGCGAGACGCTCGGCATCGTCGGCGAGTCCGGCTCGGGGAAGACCACCACCGCGCGGATCGTGCTCGGCCTGGAGCGGACCGACGCGGGCACGGTGGCGCTGCGCGACCGGCCCTGGAGCGCGCTGTCCCGGGCCGAGCAGCGCGACGAGCGCAGGAACCTCCAGGTGATCCACCAGGACCCGCTGGCGTCCTTCGACCCGCGCCACACCGTGGAACGGGTGCTGGCGGAGGCGCTGCGGGTGGCGCGGGTGCCGCGCGGCCCGCGCCGCCGCGAGCGGCTGCTGGACCTGCTCGACCTGGTGGGGCTCGACGCGGGCATGCTGCGCCGCCGGCCCGCGGAGCTGTCGGGCGGGCAGCGCCAGCGCGTCGCGATCGCCCGGGCGCTCGCGCCGGAGCCTGAGGTGGTGGTCTGCGACGAGCCGGTGTCCGCGCTGGACGTGTCGGTCCAGGCCCGCATCCTGGACCTCCTGCGCGACCTGCAACGCGACCTGGGCCTGGCCTACCTGTTCATCTCGCACGACCTCGGGGTGGTGCACCACCTCAGCGACCGCGTGCTGGTGATGAAGGACGGCGCCGTCGTCGAGTCGGGCGACGTCGAGGACGTCTTCACCCGGCCGGCCCACCCCTACACCCGAACCCTGCTCAACGCCGTACCGCGGCTGACGACCACCGGAGACTGATGTGACCGAACGCAAGAAGCTGCACGTCAACCTGTTCGAGATGAACTGCGTGGGCCACATCTCACACGGTTTGTGGGTGCACCCGGACAACAACCGGCACCGGTTCAACGACATCGAGTTCTGGCTGGAGCTGGCCCGGCTGCTGGAGTACGGCACCTTCGACGCGGTCTTCCTCGCCGACGTGATCGGTACCTACGACGGGTTCCGCGGCGGCCCGCAGACCGCGCTGACGGAGGCCGTGCAGATCCCCAACAACGACCCGCTGCTGGTCATCCCGGCGATGGCCGCGGTCACCCGGGGTCTCGGCTTCGCCGCGACCTTCTCCACCACCTACGAGCCGCCGTTCGCCTTCGCCCGCCGGATGAGCACCCTGGACCACCTCACCAGGGGCCGGGTGGCCTGGAACGTCGTCACCTCCTACCTGCCCAACGCGGCAAGGAACTTCGGGCTGGAGGACGAGGTCGACCACGACCACCGCTACGAGATCGCCGACGAGTACATGGAGGTCCTCTACAAGCTGTGGGAGGGCTCCTGGGAGGACGACGCGGTCATACAGGACGTGGACAACCGGGTCTACACCGACCCTTCGAAGGTGCACTACATCGACCATGCCGGCCGCTACTACAAGGTGGCCGGACCGCACCTGTCCCAGCCCTCGCCGCAGCGCACCCCGGTGATCTACCAGGCCGGCAGCTCCGCGGCCGGGCGGGCCTTCGGCGGCAAGCACGCCGAGGCGGTCTTCGTCGGCGGCGGCTCGCTGGCCGACACCCGAGGCTACATCGAGGGCTACCGCGAGCAGGCCAGGGCCGCCGGGCGGGACCCGCGCACCATCAAGTTCATGGCCGGCGCGGCGGTGATCGTCGGCAGCACCGAGCGCGACGTGGCCCGCAAGGTCGAGGAGTTCACGGCCCTGCGCAGCGTGGACGGCCACCTGGCGCACTCCGGCGCGGGGCTGGACTGGACGCGCTACTCGCCCGACACCCGCGTCGGCGACATCATCGCCCGCAAGGTCCCCGGCTACCAGCGGCTGATCCGGCAGTACCGGCCCGAGCAGACCGTCGGGGACGTGCTGACCCGGATCGGCGGCTTCAACCGCGGCCAGTTCTTCGTCGCCGGCACCCCGAAGGTGGTCGCCGACACGATCGAGAACTGGCTCGACGAGGGCGGCATCGACGGGATCAACCTGCGGCAGTTCCTCACCCCCGGCACGGCGCAGGACTTCATCGAGCTCGTCGTCCCGGAGTTGCGCCGCCGCGGGCGGTACCGCGAGTCCTACGAGGACGGGGAGACGCTGCGCGAGCGCCTGTTCGGTGCCGGCCGGACCCGGCTCCCGGAGGACCATCCCGGTACCCGGTACGCCGCCCGGCACCGCGCGCCGGAGCAGGTGGAGGCGCCGTAGGGACGCGGGCAGAAGGGGCGCGCTGTCGGCGGGGCCGCCTAGGGTGGTCGCCCAACGGATCGACAGGGGCAATCAGTTGGGGGGCTGCACATGATCTCCGTGGCAGAGGCGGCACATGCGTACCTGCTGGACGCGGTGGCACTCGCGGAGTCGGACGGGTCGCGGGTGTGGTGGGCGCCGTGGGGGCCGCAACCGTCGGGGGACGACGAGGGCGACCACGTCTACAGCTACTTCATGGTGCTGGACGACGGTGCGCGGGGGATCGAATTCGCCCTGCGCTACGAGGGACGTCCGAACGACCTGGTGCCCGAGGGCTTCTGGGACTTCACGCTCTTCCTGGAAGGAGGAAAGGGCCACCTCTCCGATCTCCTGAGCCCGGTGCCGCCGAGCGAGCGGGCCGCGGAGCCGGAGCGAGCCGAGGACGGACGGCCTCTGCGGCTCGTACGGTGGCTGGTGGCGCAGGCGGGCGAGACGATCGACCCGTCCGCGACCGGCGGCACCCATCTGCGCTGCTACGAGGACGGGGCCCTGGTCGCGGTCGACAACCCGGAACAGGAGTGTCCCTGCGGGGAGTTCAACCGGGACGACGACGGACGCCTGTTCCCGGTGGAAGGGCCTGCCGTCAGCGCCGTCTACTCCACGGTCGCCGGTGACGGCGTGGAGTGGCAGGCGCGGAGCTCGCCCGCCCCTGCCCCGGAGCGCGCCGGCACCGAGTCGGCCCTGCGCCTGGTCCGGTGGCTGGTGCCGCGGCCGGGCGAGACGCTCGACCCGGCCGGGAGCGGCGGCACCCACCTGCGGTGCCTCTACGACGAGACCCTGGTCGCGGTCGACGACCCCGACCAGCGCTGCCCGTGCGGGCGGCTCGGCCGGGACGCCGGCGGACGCCTGCTCCCGCTGACGGAGGGGCAGATCTGCGTCGTCTACTCCACCGCCGCCGGCGGGGCACCCGAACCGGCGGGGGCCCGGCAGAGCGTCTGACCCGAGCCCGGTGCGGGCCGGAGGGGGGGCCGTCCGCCCCCGCCGGCCCGCTACCGCGGCGCAGAGTTCACGTCACCGCTTGAGCGCACTCATCAATGTGCCGGTGTCCTGCGTGCCGAGCAGCACGAACACCGGGGTCTGGCTCAGATCCGCGGTGTAGCCGGTCAGGTCGACGGGGCCGTGGACCGTCCGCTGGTGCACGACGTCGTACCAGTGGCCGGGCGGTACGTGGACGGTGCGCCGCGTCTGGTCGGCGAGGACGGGCGCGGCCATCAGCGAGTCGCCCAGCAGCCACTGGTCCGCGATCGGGTACGTGGCGTCGTCCTCCGGGTAGTTGAAGAACAGCGGCTTCATGATCGGTTCGCCGCTGCGCACCGCCCGCTCGACCTGCGCCTCGATGTACGGCGCGAGGCGTCCGTGGGTCCGCACCGCGGCCGTGTAGAGGTCGACCGTCTGCTGGTCGTACTGCTGGCTGCCGTAGGCGTTGGACACCCCGAGCGGCGAGCTGGAGGAGTACATCAGCGGCATCAGCGAGGCCGCCTGCGCCCAGCGCACGAGCACGTCCTTGGTCGGCGGGGCCTCGCCGAGCGAGCCGCCGATCATGTCGGTCTCGACGAAGGGGTAGCCGACCGTGCTGATCGCCAGGTTCTGCGCGACCGCCGCGCGCAGCGAGACCCAGTCGGTCCCCTTGTCGACCTGGCGGGTGACGAAGCCGTACGTCTGCGAGCCGGTCCAGTGGATCCGCACGCCGGCGCCCTGCAGGTCGAACTGGTCGCACAACTCGGCGCCGAGGGCGAGGTAGTCGAGCGCGGTGTGGCCGGGGTAGGGCGCGCAGGTCTCGTCGTAGAAGCGGGTGTCGAACTTGAACCCGTCAACGCCGTAGGTCTGCTGGAGGCTCTGCAGGTTCCCTACGTACCAGGCGCGGGCGTCGGGGTTGGCGAGGTCGACGATGCCGGCGGTGCCGTTCCACCAGGTGACCAGGCCGGGGGTGGTCGGGTCGTCCTTGGACTTCAGCAGGTAGCCGTGGTCAGCGGCGTAGCCGAAGTTGTCGGCGTCGGTGTTGATCCAGAGGGTGACCCAGATCCCGAAGTCGTAGCCCATCGCGTGGATCTCGTCGGACATCGCCTTCGGCGACGGGAACTTGCTGTTGAAGGTGAAGTCGCCGTAGTGGCTCATCCAGCCGTCGTCCATCTGGATCGTGTGCCCCGGCACCTCCGCGTCGTGCAGGCTCTTCGCCCAGGCCAGCAGCGAGTCCTGGGAGACGTCGGTGTAGAACTGCGCCCACGAGTTCCACAGCGGCTCGGCGTACTGGACGGCGGGGGCGTCGCTCTTGGCGGGGGTGCCGGTGATGCCGACGTAGTTCTCGTAGACGTCCCTGGCGGTGCGTTCGACGAAGACGGTGGCGTCCATCGCGGCGCTGCCGGTGAGGGTGTAGCCGAAGACGCCCTGCTGCACGTCGTTCATCGACACATCCATGACGTCCTCGGTGGCGACGAACAGGCCGGTGCCCCGCTGGGTGAACCAGAAGGGCTCGGTGATCAGGTACTCCGCGGGCGCCATCGCGGTGTCCCGGACCGTGCCGGAGTCCAGCGGCCAGGGCTGGTCGGTGTACGGCGCGCCGGCGGCGGTCACCGCCTCGCCCTGCCCGTACCAGTGACCGGCCGAGTCGACCAGGTAGTGCGCGGCCACCTGCGTCGCGGCTGCCTGGCCCTGGACCGACCACGTCATCCGGTAGCGGTCGGCGGCCGGGGTGATCCGGTAGGTCACGGTGCTGCCGGGCGCGGTGGTCGCCAGCGTCAACGCGAGGGTGCCGTCCCGCCATTGGGCGCCGGTGACGGAGGTGGCCGTGGCCCAGGTGCCCGCGTCCGTCTGGAAGGCCGCGGGCCCGGACGACCCCGACACGCCGTCAGTGGTCTGCAGGACGACCTTGCCGTCGCGCAACGTGGTGATCCGGAAACGGGACTTGGCGACGAGCACGGTGTACCCGGGGGTGCTCGCGGTGGCCGAGACGACAAGCCTGACGCTGTCGCCGGACTGCTCGAACCGCGTGTGCGCCTGGGGGCCGGTGGCACCGTTCCCGGCCTGGCCGCCCGTCCGGGGGCCGCTGCGGGCGACCGCCTGACCGCTCGCCAGGAGAGCGCCCGACACGCCGGCCGCGCCGCCGACGATGAGGAAACGCCTTCTGGGCATGCCTGATTCAGCCATCGTGCTCCTCCTGGTGGGCAGCGTCGAGTCCGCTGCGTTGGATGGTGCGGCTGCCGAGCGGGTGCGGCCCTCGGTACCGGTGACCGGGGCCGGGGCGGGGTTGCGGGTCCTCCGTGATGACGACCCGATCACTGCGCAGTGAGGCTAACCAGTTCCAATTGTTGAGCGCAAGAGTTCGAAACAGGGGTGTTCCGATCATCCTCGATCATTGGTGACTCAGCGACGCGCCAGGATCGCGGCGTGGGGCACCCGAGGGACCCGGCGGCGGCGAGGCGCCGCCGCCGTGGCTGTGGCCGTGTCCGCCGCCGTGGCCGGAAACGGTCAGCGGTCCGCCGTACGCTCAGGCGCCCGGGATCGCCGCGAGATCGGTCAGCGCGTCGAGGTGCCGCGGGGACCAGCCGAGGTCCTTGCGGGCGCGGGCGCCGGTGAGTTGCTGGTCCAGGGCGAACGCGCGGGCGATCGGGCCCATCCGCCGCTCCGCCTCCTCGACGGTGAGGCGTTCGAAGCTGCCCTCGCACCCCGCGGCCCGGGACACCGCGCGCGCGATGTCGGCCTGCCGCGGGTTCTCGTCGCTGACGCCCGCGTAGACCGAGCCGCCCTCGGCGTTCAGCGCGAGGGCGTAGAGCTCGGCGATGTCGTCGACGTGGACCAGCGCCCAGTGGTTGTCGCCGTCACCGATCAGCGGGACGGCGCCGTTCGCGCGCCCGGGTGCGGTGTAGAACGTCTCGATCAGGCCCTGCCCCCGGCCGTGGACCACGCCGGGCATCACCAGCACCGGGCGGCCGCCGTCCGCCGTGGCGGCCAGTACGCGGTCCTCGTTCGACCGGCGCCACGCGGTGATCGGCGGCGGCGACTGCGGCGCGTCCTCGTCGACCACGCCGTCCGTGTCGCCGTACACCCACACGCCGCCCGTGTGCACGTACGCGCCGCGGCCGCCGAGGCCCGCCAGCATCGCGAGCGCGGCCGCCAGGTCCACCTCCGCGGTGTTCGGCCCCGGGTCACTGCCGAGGTGCAGCACGCCGTCCGCGGCCGCGGCGGCGTCGGTCAGCACCTCCGTGTCGGCCAGGGCGCCCCTGACCGCGGCCGCGCCCAACCCGGCCAGCGTCTCCGCGGACGCCTCGCTGCGCGCCAGGGCGGTGACGTCGTGGCCGTGCCGGAGCAGCGCCTTGATGGTGGCGGTGCCGAGGTAGCCGGAGCCGCCGGTGAGAAAGACACGCATGGGAATCCCTTCGCGATGTGCTGATGGAGAGGCCGCGAAACCTGCCGTCCCGCGGCCGTCTGCATCCCAGCGTCGCCTCGCGCGGGCGGCGGCGTCCAAGACCCTTTTCCACCCGTGTGATGCCCTGCGGGTATCAGTACCCCCGGCCCAACAGCCCTCCTCGGCGCTCCCCCGCTCCCCCGGGCCCGCCGCCCCCGTCCCGCGTGTCCACCCGTTCGGACGAGCACGGGCGAGCCGGGTGCCCACGGGTCCTCACGGGGAAGCCTCGCCGGCCGGTGCGCGCGTCGTCTCCCGCACCACCAGTTCCGGTTGGAACATGACCTCGCGATGCGCGTGCACGCCTCCGCGCTGTGCCTCGTCCAGCAGCAGGTTGGTGGCGACGTAGCCGAGCTCCGCCTTGGGCTGGCGGATCGTGGTCAGCGGCAGCGGGTTCTGCTCGGCCATCTCGATGTCGTCGAACCCCACCACGGAGACGTCCTCCGGCACCCGGACCCCCTGGCGCAGCAGGCCGCCCACCACGCCCAGTGCGAGCAGGTCGTTTCCGCAGGCGACCCCGGTCACCTCCGGGTACTCCTCGCGCAGCCGGGCGCTGGCCAGCCGCCCCTCCGCCGCCGTGCCCAGCGAACCCACCTCGATCACCCGGCAGGAGTCCTCGGCGAGCCCGCGGCCGCGCAGCGCCTGGCGCACGCCCTCCAGCCGCTCCTGGTACTGCTCGATCGTCAACGGGGCGGTGACGTAGGCGAGTCGGCGATGCCCGAGATCGAGCAGGTGCTCGGCCGCCAGGCGCCCGCCCGCGACGTCGTCCACCCGGACCGAGCAGTAGTCCTGGCGGGGCCGGCCGAGCAGCACCACCGCGGTGCCGCGCTCCCGCAGCCAGCTCAGCGTCTCGTTCCGCTCGTCGACCGGGCTGATCACCACCCCCAGCACGCGCTGTTCCGCGAGCAACTCCAGGTAGCTGCGCTCCTGTTCGGCGTCCTCGTCGGAGTTGCAGAGGATCAGCAGCCGCCCGTTCTCCCGGGCGGCGTCCTCCGCCCCCCGCGCGAGCTCGGTGAAGAACGGGTTGCGCACGTCCAGCGCGACCAGCCCGATGGTGCGGGCCTTCCCGCCGCGCATCAGCGCCGCACCCGCGTGCTTGACGAACCCCAGCGTGTCGATGGCATCGAGGACGCGCTGCCGCTTCTCGGGCGCCACGGCATTTGAACGGTTCAAAACATTGGACACGGTACCGAGGCTGACCTGAGCCTCGGCGGCCACGTCACGGATGGTCACCGTACGCCGATTTGGGGGATTTTCCTCGGTATTCGGTGGACCATCAGCTCGGCTCATGTCATCTCCTCGAAACCTTGACCGACCCGCAGTGTACGCCTAGCATCCCCTACGGATTGAAACAGTTCAAAACTGTTCATCGATGCGCTGCGGCACCTCGCGCCGTTTTCGCGTCAACCGATGGCCGCCTGCCGTCCACACCTCCCTCCCGACGCAACGCCTCGCACCTCCGTATCCCGCGCAACTCCCGTATCCCCCTCGCATCCCACCGCACCGCACCCACAACCCACGGAGAGCCCATGCGCTCGCGAAGTACCAGACCGGCCCTGTGCGCCCTCGCCCTCGCGGCTCTGCTCGTGGCGAGCGGCTGCTCGTCCTCCAGCGGCGGGACGGGAACGTCCACGAACGCCGGCGCCGCAAGCGGCGTCACGTACACCGCCGCCGAAGTGGCCGCCGCCACCGGCGCGTACCACGTCACACCGCTGTTCGCGGTGCCGAAGAAACTGCCGCGCAAGTACCGGTTCGCCTTCCTCAGCCCGGGTCTGAGCTACCCGTACTTCGCCACCTGGTCCGACGGGATGAAGGCCGCCGCGAAGTTCTACGGAGTCGACCTCGACCAGGCCGACCTCAACTTCAAGTACGACACCGAGTTGGACCAGTACAAGCAACTCGCCGTCAAGGGGCCGCAGGTGGTCGGGTCCCAGCCGATGAACGACGCGACGTACCAGCAGGCGCGGCGGGACGGCGTCAAGACGGTGCTGATCGACGGGACGTTCAAGGACGTCCCGCACTTCGGGGTCGACAACCAGCAGGTCGGCAAGCTGGCCGTGGACACCCTGGTGCCCGCCGCCAAGGCCAGGATGGCCGCGGCCTGGAAGGGCAGGAAGGTCGACGTCGTCGGGCTGACCTCGCCCAACTGCTCGGACTGCGACGCCCGCGTCAAGGCGTCCTTCGCCGAGGCCGAGGCACAGCTCGGCATCCCGGCCGCGCACACCACGATGCTGACCCCGCAGGGGCAGGACCCCACCACCTCGGCGGGCTCCACCTTCAACGACTTCCTCACCGGCCACCCCGACGACGCGGTGCTGGTGGTGTCCTACGGCGACGAGCCGGTGATCGGCTCGATCAACGCGGCGAAGGCGGCGGGCCGCGGCGGCGACGTCCTGGCGGTCAGCAACGGCGGGGACAGCGCCGCCCGGCTGGCCCTGCGCGACCCCAGCGACAAGAGCATGCTCGTCGCCGCGGTCGACTTCCAGCCGTACGCCGAGGGGTGGAACTGGGTGGAGGCGGCCATCGCCACCGCCATGGGCAAGCCGTTCGCGACCTTCAGCACCCAGCGGGTGCTCACCTCGGCGAACGTGGACCGCTACTACCCGAAGGACGGCACCGAATGACGGCCGGCCTGTCCGCGCACTCGGCGGCGCACTCGCCCGGGCACCCGGCTGAGCACTCAGCCGCTCACTCCCCCTCCCGGCCCGCCGTGCGCTCGTTCGCGGACGGTCTCGGAGTCCTCAACCCCGCCGGCTGGTTCGGGCCCACCCGGCCCTCGGGCTCCGGCCGGGACGGCCGCCGCCGCACCGCGGACCGGCTGCTCGACCTCGGGATCTACCTCGCGCTGGTCGCGCTGGTGCTCTACTTCTGGCAGGCGTCGCCCTACTTCATGACCCAGCGCAACCTGCTCAACGTCGGGGCGGCCGTGGCGGTCACCGGCGTGCTGGCCGCGGGGATGACGATCGCGCTGATCGCCGGGCAGCTCGACCTCACCGTCGGCGGCAACATCGCGCTGACCAGCGTCGTGGTCTCCCTCGTCATCGAGGACCTGGGCTGGGGCACGCCCCTGGCCGTGGTCGTAGGACTGGCCGTGGGCGTGGTGATCGGGCTGGTGAACACCGCTCTGGTGGTCGGGGTCGGCATCAACTCCATCATCGCCACGCTCGCGATGGGGATCGTGATCCGCGGCGTCGCGCTCATCAGCACCGACGGCCAGACCAAGCCGCTGACGAACCTGGCGCTGCCCGACTTCCTCCAGGACCGGCCGCTGGCGATCCCCACCTCGGTGTGGATCCTGGCGGCGGTCTTCCTCGCCTCCTGGGTCGTCATGACGTTCACCCGGGCCGGCTGGCACATCTACGGGGTGGGCGGCAATCCCAGCGCCGCCCTGCGCGCGGGAGTCCGCACCAAGCGGGTGTACGCGGGTGTCTTCGTCACCACCGGCGTGCTCGCCGCGCTCGGCGGGATCATCACCACCGGCACATCGAGCAGCGGCGGCCCCAACTACGCCAACGGCGCCGAGTTCGACGTCCTGACCGCGGTGCTGCTGGGCGGGATCGGGCTCGCGGGAGGGTCCGGTCGGGTCCAGCGCACGCTCGCCGGCGTGCTGGTGATCGGTGTCCTCAACAACGGCCTGACCCTGATGTCGGTCAACTCCTACTACCAGCAACTCGCCCGGGGAGCGGTCTTCGTGCTCGCCGTCGTCCTGGGTGCCGTCGGAGAGCGCCGGAGGGCCCGATGACCGAGACCACCACGGCACCCCTGCTCAGCGCGCAGGGAGTCGGCAAGCTGTTCGGCCACGTCCGTGCGCTGCGCGACGTGTCGTTCGACCTGCACGCGGGCGAGGTGCTCGCCGTCCTCGGCGACAACGGGGCCGGCAAGAGCACCCTGATCAAGGCCCTCTCCGGCGTCTACGACCTCACCGAGGGCCGGTTGCGGGTGCGCGGCGAGGACGTCTCCTTCGGCAAGCCGGCCGACGCGACCGCGCGCGGCATCGCGACGGTGTACCAGGACCTGGCCCTGGTCGACACCCGCGATGTAGCGGCCAACCTGTTCCTGGGCCGGGAGTTCCGGCGCGGTCCGTTCGTGGACCGGCGGCGGATGTACCGGGAGGCCGAGCGGATACTCGACGGTTTCACCATCAAGCTCCCGTCGGTGCGGGTCCCCATCTACCTGCTGTCCGGCGGGCAGCGGCAGGCGGTCGCGATCGCCCGGGTGCTCGTCGGCGGCGCCGACATCGTGATCATGGACGAGCCGACCGCGGCGCTCGGCGTGCAGGAGTCCGAGCGGGTGCTCCGGCTGGTGCGGGACCTGCGGGACGCCGGGAAGGCGGTCATCCTGATCAGCCACAACCTGCAGCAGGTGTGGCAGACCGCCGACCGCATCATGGTGATGCACCTGGGTCGGGTGGCCGGCATCAGACGCCGTGCCGACAGCACCGTCGAGGAGATCGTCAAGCTGATCGTGTACGGCGATCCCGACACGGAGCGGGACCCGGACGGCGCCCCGGATGCCGGGACGGGCGAGGCCGGCGCAGCGCCGGACCGCCCCGACGGCGGGACGGCGCACGACCCGGTGAAGGACACCGACCGGCGGGCGGCGTCATGACCGTGCCGACGCAGGGCGGTGCCGCGGGGTTCGGCGCGGCCGCGGGCCCGGACCGGCCCCTCGGGACCGGGTCGGGCGCCGCCGGACGTGACGGCCGGCCACCGCAGGAGCCGGGACCGGCGACCGTACTCGCCTACTACTACCCGCAGTGGCACGTCGACGAGGTCAACGTGCGGATGCACGGCGCCGGTTGGACCGAGTGGCCGCTGGTGCGCGGCGCGCGGCCGCGGTTCGCCGGCCACGTCCAGCCCAAGCAGCCGCTGTGGGGCGCGGCGGACGAGGCGAGCCCCGCGGTCGCCGGCCGGGCCGTCGGCGCGGCCCTCGACCACGGGATCGACGGCTTCCTCGTCGACTGGTACTGGTACGACAACCGGCCGTTCCTGAACGGAGCGCTGGACGGCGGGCTGCTGCGCGCCGAACGGATGCCGGAGTTCCGGTTCGCGCTGATGTGGGCCAACCACGACTGGAACGACCTGTATCCGGCGCGGTCGGTCCGTCCGGCCACGCTGCTGCCGGCGCCGAACACCCGCTACCACGCGCGGTGCGCCTTCCGGCACGTCATCGAGCGCTACCTGACGCACCCGTCGTACTGGCGGATCGGCGGCGCCGCGTACTTCTCGATCTACGACGTGCCCGCGTTCACCGCCGGCATGGGCGGGCCGGCCGCGGCCGCGGACGTGCTGGCCGGGTTCCGCGCGGCCGCGGCGGCCGCGGGCGTCGGCGAGCTGCATCTGAACGGCGTGACCACCTTCCAGATCGACGACCCGGGCGCCATGGCCACGCGGCTCGGCTTCGACAGCGTCACCCACTACACCTGGTGGCACCACCCGGACGCGGGCTTCGACTCCTTCCCCACCACGGACTACCGGCGGGTGCACGACCGGGCCCGCCAGGTGTGGCGGGAGTTCGACGGCTCCCTGCCGGTCCCGTACCTGCCCAACGTGACGGTCGGCTGGGACCCCAGCCCGCGCACCACCGACTGGGACATGCGCGGCGAGGACGGCTACCCGTACACCAGCCTGCTGGCCGGCAACTCGCCGGAAGCGGTGGGCGCGGCGCTCCGGGACGCGCTGGACCTGGTCGCGGCGCGGACCGAGCACCGCGTGGTCACCGTCAACGCCTGGAACGAGTGGAGCGAGGGAAGCTTCCTCGAGCCCGAGCGGCAGTACGGGTTCGGCTACCTGGAGGCCGTCCGGGCCGCCGTGCGCGGCGCGGCCGGGGCCCGGCGCGGAGGAACGGCATGACCCACCGCATCGTCAACTCCCTGGTGGTGCCCGCCGCGCACCTCGACGAGTACCGGCGCCGGCACGACCTGCTGTGGCCGGAGATCCGGGCCGGGATCACCGCGCAGGGCGGCCGCAACTTCTCCATCTTCGCGGCGCCGGAACTGGACCGGGTGATCACCTACGTGGAGGTGGAGGACCTCGGGCGCTGGCACGCGGGCGCCGCCGACGAGGCCACCCGCCGGTGGTGGCGGCACATGGCCGAGGTCATGCCGACCCATCCGGACCACTCCCCCCTCGCGGTACCGCTCCCCGAGGTCTTCCACCAGGACTGAACAGCACCAAGTGCCGTGGCCGGAAAGGTTCACCGGTTCACGGCACGAGCGACACCGCACGCACCAGCACGCACGACCCGACCCTCCCGCCGAGCCAAGGAGCCGTGTCATGTCCTTCTCCCTGCTGCGCAGAGCGACCTGCGTGGCCAGTACCACCCTGCTGCTCGCCGCCGGCCTGGCCGTCGGCGAGGCCGCGGCCGCCCCGGCCGGGCCCGTCCCCGCCGACGCCGTCCTGACCGGCACGCACTACGTCGACGACGCACCGGGTTCCGGGTGCCTCGACACCGGTCCGGGCACCTCCCCCTCCGCGCCGTGGTGCGGCTTCGCCCCGTTGAACGGCCGGACCCTCGGTCCCGGCGCGCAGATCCTGCTCAGGCGCGGCGACACCTTCACCGGGGAACTGGGCAAGCTGTACGGCAGCGGCACCCGCGCCGCGCCCATCGTGCTCGGTGCCTACGGCTCCGGTGCCCGGCCGCACATCACCGGCACCGGCCAGGCGACCGACCGGGCCGTATGGATCCAGGACGCCTCGTACTGGACGGTCCGCGACCTCGAACTCAGCGACGTCGGCGCCGGACTGGTCTTCTGGTACTCCACGAACGGGCACACCGGTCTGACCGTGTCCGACGTCGCCACCCACGATGTGCGGGGCGTGTTCGCCGGCGCGCCCGCCCAGGCCGACCTGCCCGGCATGTACCACTCGGCCGGCATCCTGATCACCGGGGACGTGCCGGTCACCCCCTCGGACACCGCCGTCAGCGGGGTCACCCTCACCCGCCTGGAGGGCTATGACAACGACGACGACGTGGACATCTCCGGGTTCGACGCCAACAGCGGCGGCCAGCAGGGCTTCCTGAGCACCGCGCTGGGCCACCACAGCGTCGCGGACGTCTCGTTGACCGAGAGCTGGTTCCACCACAGCCTGTCGGGCGAGAACTTCGACAACCTCCAGGACATGACCATCACCGGGGTGCGGCTGGACGACACCGGGCACGGCGGCAACGCGTGGGGCACCACCGCGCTCTTCTTCTGGTCCGCCAGCACCGTCACCGTGGCCGACAGCATCCTCAACGGCCAGGTCTCCACCGGCAGTCCGGACCAGAGCGAGACGGACCTGGAGGCGTACGACGACCACATCGCCTTCCGCGGCGACTTCTTCGGCAACAGCGCGGGCTGGCCGATCGAGATCCTGGAGAACGGCGCCTACACCGACAACTACCAGTCCTCGCACGAGATCTCCGACAACCTGTTCAGCGGCTACGGCTCGGCGGTGGCCGTGCACGACGGCAGTGCGAGCTCGCCGAACGGCACCTCGGGCACCGCGCGCGACAACCTCTTCGCGGCACCGGGCTCGTCGTTCACCGACGGCCTCGGCGGCTGGACGTACTCGACGGCGAACGCCGGCTACCTCGACGCCGACGCGCACTACATCGGCACCAAGGGCGCGACGGCCACCTTCACCTTCACCGGCACCACCGCCAGTTGGGTGGGCGGGAAGAACTCCGACCACGGCAAGGCGGACGTGGTGGTCTGCGACGGCGACGGGAACGGCTGCGGAGCCGTGACCACGGTGGACACCTACGCGCCCTCGGCCCTCCCCCAGCAGGTCCTCTACACCGCCTCCGACCTGCCCGACACGACGCACACCCTGAAGATCACGGTGCGCTCCGACACGAGCGGGACCGGCCACTACACCGACGTCGACGGCTTCATCTCGGGCACCGCGTCCCGCACCACCGAGGTCGACGACACCGACCCGTCGATCGCGTACTCCACGTCCTGGTCGCTCACCGGCAACACGCCGGTCGCCGCCGGCACGGCGTACAACGCGGCATACGACTTCTCCGCGAACCAGGGCGGCAGCCAGTGGCGCGAGCAGTCCTACACGCCCGGCCGCGGCTGGCGCGACCTCCCCTCCTACGACGCGGCCCAGGAGAGCTGGGGCGGCCAGGGACACGTCTCGCGCTTCGCCCTGGTGCCCGACGGCTGTGCCGCCTGCTCGGTCGCGCGGACCTGGGTGGCGCCGAGCAGCGGCACCGTCACCATCCGGGGCCGGGTGCTGAAGGAGGCGGCGGGCGGCAGCGGCGTGACCGCGCGCATCACCCGTGACGGCGCCCGGATCTGGCCGCCGACGGCCGCCGGCGGCTCGCTGGACGGCGCGGACACCGCGGGCCGGGCCACCGATGTCACCCTGCGCGTGACTGCCGGGGACACCATCAGGTTCGAGGTCGCCGGCCGGGGCAGGAGTGACGCCGCGCTCGACGCGACCGCGTGGGCGCCGACCGTCGCCTATCAGTGACGGGCGGCGCCGGGGGCGTCAGCGGGTGGCGAGCATCAGGACGAACAGCGCGACGGTGAGGGCGAACAGCAGCACCAGGTTGCGGGACCGGGTGCCGATCCCGCCGTAGCGGTCGTAGGGCGCGTACGGGTGGTCGGGGTGGACCAGGATGGTCATGCCGGACCCGACGTGCCCGCGGCTGCCCGGGTTGCACACCGCGGCCTCGTACGCACGGCCGTTGACGTGGTAGCGGACGACCGGATTGAGGTGGTACGCGTTCTGGTTGGGGCTCGGGCTCGCGTCGTTGCCCACGACGTCGGCCGAGATCTCGACGCCGTTCCGGCGCACCCGGAGGAAGGCCGCCTCGTCGGCGATCGCCTTGCCCAATCCGCATATCCCGGCGACGAGGAGCGCCGAGGACAGGACCATGAAGAACATGGCGCCATCCTCGCGGGTAACCTCCCCCGGGCGCCAGGGTTTCCGGCCCGGCCCGGGACGCAAAACCAGGGCGCTCAGGACACTCAGGACGCGAAGCGCGCCTCGGGCAGCCGCGCCGACGGACCGTCGAGCAGGCCGTGGTCGTCCGCGCCGCGCAGGAAGCGGCCGAAGAACGCGGCGAGCAGCGCCCGGTCGGCGGTCACCGCGCGCCGCGGGGCGATCGTGCCGATGTTCTCGGTGAGGGCGGCCCGCGGCAGGCCGAGCCGGCGGGTGATCTGCGGGACCAGGACCACCGCGTCGGTGAAGGTGCCGTGCGCGGCGCCGTGCAGTGAGAGGGCCCGGTGCCAGCCGCGGCTGTGCCGGACCAGCTCGCCCCAGGAAGGCACCGTGGACGGGGTGTTGCCGTCCTTCCCGACCAGCAGGAAGGGCCGGTCCAGCCCGTCGGCGGTGACGGTGGACGGGAACCCGTCCTCGTCGTCGTCCTGGACGTACGACGTGACCCCGTCGAGGTTCGCCGCGGCGAGGATCCGGCGGTCGTCGTGCATGGCCTGCAGCGCGGTGAAGCCGCCCGCGGACTGCCCGAACATGCCGGTGCGCGCGAAGTCGGCGGTCGCGCGCAGCGGCGCGGGAAGGGCGGCGGGCAGCGCATCGAGCACGAAACGGGTGTCGGCCACCCGGACGGCCACCGTCTTCTCCAGCAGCGGCGCGACCTTCGCCGGGTCGGGGTGCGCCGGGTCGGGCTCCACCTCGGCGAACTCCGCGGGGAGCACGGTGCGCGCGACCCGCCCGTCCGGGAACTCGACGGCGGTGGTGTCGTAGGTGTGGTCGATCATCACCACGACATGGCCGCGCGAGGCGAGGTCGTCGCACAGGGTGGTGCCGAGCGAGCGGGGATCGCCGGCGCCCGGCGAGTACAGCACCACCGGGTGCGGCCCCGGCGCGGCCGGCGCGCCGAGGTGGGCATGGGTGCGGGTCGCGGCCCAGTCGACCCGGTCGGCGGGGATGTCGCCGAGGCTGTTCAGCTCCGTCCACCCGGCGGCCTCGCCGGGCAGCATCTGCGGGGCGGCGGCGAAGCCGCGGATCGCACGGGCCGGGTAGCGGACGCTCACCATCAGTTCGCGGTGCGGGCCGCCGGTCCAGGGATCGGGCCGCGCCGTGTCGACCAGCCGCAGCGCCACGGTGCCGACGCCGTAGGGGCCGCTCGGCGCGGGCAGCTTCAGCCGCAGCCGTTCGCCGCTCCCGCCTCCGGCGCCCGATCCCGACCCCGACCCGGACGCGGGCTCGGCCCCGGACCCGGACCCGGACGCGGCGACGGCCCGCGCGGGCGCGGCGAGGAGGACGGCGGCTGCCGACAGGACGACGGCGCGGCGAGTGGGCACGGTGGACTCCCTGAGTTCGTACGGCTGTTGTGCGACGGTGGGGCGGCTGCCGGGTGGCCGTCGCGCGGGGACGGACAAGGGACGCGGGCGGATGTGCGCGGGGTGTGCTGACGGGGCCCGCCCCGCCTCGCCCAGCTTCCCCCGCCGCCCGCCCGCGCCCCATCCGGCAGGCCGGAGATCACCCGGGGGGATAACCCGAGGGCGGCATCCGGCGCCGGGCCGGGGCAACCGGGGCTCGTCCGGGGCCCAACAAGGACACACCCGGGGGCCACCGGAGGAGGCCGGGAAGATCACCGCCCCTCCGGGTACGGCACACTGTCCGGACGGCACCCCGCGATCCGCGGGCGGCCGGCGGCGACACACGTGTTGACGGGACGTACGGGAAGGCGGCGACGGCCGGCGATGAAGGTGATCCTCTTCGGTGCCTCGGGGATGGTCGGGCAGGGTGTGCTGCGGGAGTGCCTGCTCGACCCGGACGTGACGGAGGTCGTCGCGGTGGCCCGCAGCCCGCTGGGCCGGTCCGACCCGAAGCTGCGCCAGGTCTTCCACGACGACTTCACCGACTTCTCGGCGGTCGCGGGCGAACTGTCCGGCGCGGACGCCTGCTTCTACTGCCTGGGGGTGTCGTCGGCCGGGCACAGCCCGCAGGACTACTCCCGCATCACCTACGACTGCACGCTGGCCGCCGCCCGCGTCGTGGCGGCCGGCAACCCGGAGCTGACCTTCACCTACGTCTCCGGCGAGGGCACCGACAGCACCGAGCAGGGCCGGTCGGGCTGGGCCCGGGTGAAGGGGCGCACCGAGAACGCGCTTCTGGCGATGGACATGCGGGCGTACATGTTCCGGCCCGGCTGGATCCAGCCGCTGCACGGCGAGCGCTCCCGCACCGGCTGGTACCGGACGATGTACGCGGCCGTCGGATGGCTGTACCCGGTGCTGCGCCGGATCGTCCCGAAGCACGTGACGACCACGCAGGCGCTGGGCCGGGCGATGCTGGCGGTGACGCGGCAGGGCGACGAGGTGCCGCACGTGCTGCACAGCCCGGAGATCAACCGGCTCGGCGGCTGACCCGGGCGCCGCACGGCTCCCCCGAACGCTCCCGCGGCCGCGCCGCCGGCCGGGGGAACCGTCCGGCCGTTCGGCGAGCCGGGGGGACTTCTCGCGGGGCGGGCATGCCGACCCCGCGCGGGGGGCACATGGTGCGCATGACGCAGATCGGCCTTCCGAGCAGAGTACGTGCCTGCCTCTTCGACCTCGACGGTGTGCTGACGCCGACGGCGCTGGTGCATGCCGCGGCCTGGAAGGAGATGTTCGACGCCTTCCTGCACGCGCGGGACGGCGACGGTTTCCGGCCGTTCGACAGCACCGCGGACTACGACGCCTACGTCGACGGGCGGCCCCGGGCGGACGGCGTGCGGACCTTCCTCGCCTCGCGCGACATCGAGCTGCCCGAGGGCGAGGACGACGACCCGCCGTCGGCACTCACCGTGCACGGCCTCGGCAACCGCAAGAACGACCTGGTGCTGGAGAAGATCCGCACCGACGGCGTGACCGCGTACGAGGGTTCGGTGCGCTACGTGACGGCGGTGCGCGCGGCGGGACTGCGCACCGCGGTGGTCTCCTCCAGCGCCAACACCCGCGACGTGCTGGTCTCCGCGGGCATCGAGCACCTGATGGACGTGCGGGTGGACGGCCTGACCGCGAAGGAGCTGGGGCTGCGCGGCAAACCGAAACCCGACACCTTCCTGACCGCGGCGAAGGAGCTGGGCTTCGAGCCGGGCCAGGCGGCCGTCTTCGAGGACGCGCTGGTCGGGATGGACGCGGGGCGGGAGGGCCGGTTCGGCTACGTGGTCGGCGTGGACCGGGTCGGGCAGGCGGACGAGCTGCGCAAGCACGGTGCGGACACCGTGGTGACGGATCTGGCCGACCTGATCGGGAGGAGCGCGTGATCACCGATCCCGCCTACGAAGTCGCACCGTGGTCGCTGTACGAGTCCGAGCTGAACCTGGAGTTGCTGCCGCAGAGCGAGTCGGTGTTCGCCCTGTCCAACGGCCACATCGGCTGGCGCGGCAACCTCGACGAGGGCGAGCCGAACGGCCTGCCGGGCTCGTACCTCAACGGCCTGCACGAGCTGCATCCGCTGCCGTACGCGGAGGGCGGCTACGGCTACCCGGAGTCCGGCCAGACGGTCATCAACGTCACCAACGGCAAGCTGATCCGGCTGCTGGTCGACGACGAGCCCTTCGACCTGCGGTACGGCACCATCCGCTCGCACACCCGCGAGCTGGACATGCGCGCCGGGGTGCTGCGCCGGGAGTGCGTGTGGGTCTCCCCCGCCGGACGGGCGGTGCGGGTGCGCTCCACCCGGATGGTCTCCTTCCGGCAGCGCGCCGTGGCCGCGATCGCCTACGAGGTGGAGCCGCTCGACGAGCAGGTGCGGGTGGTGGTGCAGTCGGAGCTGGCGGCGAACGAGGAGATCCCGCGGGCCACCGGTGACCCGCGGGTGGCGGCGGCGCTGGAGTCGCCGCTGGCCTCCGAGGAGCACTTCGCGGGCGGCACCCGGCTGGGCCTGATCCACTCCACCACCCGCAGCGAGCTGCGGATGGCCGCGGCGGCCGACCACCGGGTGGACGGGCCGCGCGCGACCACGCAGATCTCCTCGGAGTCCGGGGACGACCTGGCCCGGCTGACCGTCACCGCCGTGCTGGAGAAGGGCGAGCGGCTGCGGCTGGAGAAGTTCGTGGCCTACGGCTGGTCGGCGACGCGTTCGCTGCCCGCCCTGCGCGACCAGGCCGACGCGGCGCTGGTGGGCGCCCGCGACACCGGCTGGCAGGGGCTGCTGGACCAGCAGCAGTCGTACCTGGACGACTTCTGGGACCGGGCCGACGTCGAGGTCGACGGCGACACCGAGATCCAGCAGGCGGTGCGCTTCGCGCTGTTCCACGTGCTGCAGACCGCCGCCCGCGCCGAGCAGCGCGCGATCCCCGCCAAGGGCCTGACCGGGTCCGGCTACGACGGCCACACGTTCTGGGACGCGGAGACGTTCGTGCTGCCGGTGCTCACCTTCACCGAGCCGAAGGCCGCCGCCGAGGTGCTGCGGTGGCGGCAGCACACGCTGCCCACCGCGCGCGAGCGCGCCGCCCAACTCGGCCTGCGCGGCGCCACGTTCCCCTGGCGGACCATCACCGGCGACGAGGCGTCCAGCTACTGGCCGGCCGGCACCGCCGCCTTCCACGTGAACGCGGACATCGCCGACGCCGCGGTGCGCTACGTCGCGATCACCGGCGACCACGACTTCGAGAAGGAGACCGGGCTCGAACTCCTGGTGGAGACCGCCCGGTTGTGGCGCTCGCTGGGTCACCACGACCACGCCGGCGCCTTCCACATCGACGGGGTGACCGGACCCGACGAGTACAGCGCGATCTGCGACGACAACGTCTACACCAACCTGATGGCGCAGGCGAACCTGGTGTCCGCCGCCGACGCCGCCGAGCGCCATCCGCGGCACGCCGCCGCGCTGGGCGTCACCAACGAGGAGACCGCCACGTGGCGGGACGCCGCCGCGGCGATGACGGTGCCGTTCGACGACGAGCTGGGCGTGCACGAGCAGTCCGCGGGCTTCACCCGGCACGAGCGCTGGGACTTCGACGGGACCGACCCCGAGCACTACCCCCTGCTGCTGCACTACCCGTACTTCGACCTCTACCGCAAGCAGGTGGTCAAGCAGGCCGACCTGGTCCTGGCGATGTACCTGCGCGGCGATGCCTTCACCGCCGAGCAGAAGGCCCGGGGCTTCGCGTACTACGAGCCGCTGACGGTGCGGGACTCGTCGCTGTCGGCGTACTGCCAGTCGGTGATCGCCGCGGAGGTCGGGCACCTCCAGCTCGCCTACGACTACCTCGGCGAGTCGGCGATGATGGACCTGAAGGACCTGGAGAACAACGCCCGCGACGGCCTGCACATCGCGGCACTGGCCGGCACCTGGACCGCGCTGGTGGCCGGGCTCGGCGGGATGCGGCTGTTCGACCAGGACCCGATCCGCTTCGCGCCGCGGCTGCCGGACGCGCTGAGCCGGATCGCGTTCCGGCTGATGTTCCGCGGCCGGCGGCTGCGGGTGGAGGTCACCCGCAGCACCGCGACCTACACCCTGGCCGACGGCGCGCCGATCGAGATCCTGCACTACGAGGACGCGTTCACCCTCACCGCCGATCAGCCGGTGGTGCGGGAGCTGCCCTCCTTCGCCCACCAGGAGGCCCCCAAGCAGCCACCGAGCCGGGCGCCGAGGCGGCGCAAGGCCCCGCCGGCCGGCTGATCCCGATCCGGGCGGCGCGGCGACCGGCTACAGCCAGCCCCTGCGCTTGAAGAGGCGGTACAGCACCAGCACGGCCACGACCATCAGCGCGATCACCGCCGGGTAGCCCCAGACCTGCCGCAGCTCCGGCATGTGCTCGAAGTTCATGCCGTAGATCCCGGCGATCAGGGTGGGCACGGCGGCCATGGCCGCCCAGGCGGAGATCTTGCGCATGTCGTCGTTCTGCCGGACGCCGACCTGGGTGAGGTGCGCGGCGAGGATGTCGGACAGCAGCCGGTCCAGCGACTCGCCGGCGTCGCCCACCCGGGTCAGGTGGTCGGCGACGTCGCGGAAGAACGGCCGGCTGCGCGGGTCGGTGAACGGCATGCTCCCCGACGCCATCCGGGCCATCGGCTCGGCGAGCGGCCCGCTGGCGCGGCGGAACTCCAGCACCTGCCGTTTGAAGGCGTAGATGGTCGCGGCGGTGCGTGCCGCGTCCTTGCCGACCGGCGCGAACACCTTCTCCTCCAGTTCCTCCAGGTCGGTCTGGAGCTCGCCGGCGATGTCGAGGTAGTCGTCCACCACGTGGTCGCAGATCGCGTAGAGCACCGAGTCCGGGCCGTGCCTGAGCACCTCGGGTTGCGACTCCAGCCGGGCGCGCACGTCGGCGGCGGTGTGCGTCTCGCCGTGCCGGACGGTCACCACGAACGAGTCGCCGACGAACACCATCAGCTCGCTGGCGGTGACGGTGCCGCGGGCGTCGTCGTAGCGCAGCGGCCGGACCACGGCGAACAGCGACTCGTGGTAGATCTCGAGCTTGGGCCGCTGGTGCGCCTTGAGCACGTCCTCGACCGCCAGCGGGTGCAGCCCGAACTCCGAGGCGATGTGGTCGAACTCGCTCTCGGTGGGCTCGGTCACCCCCACCCACACGAACGCGTCCCCGCTCGCGCGGGCCTGGTCCAGCGCGTCCGAGAGGTCGTCCGGGGTGGGCGCGCGGCGGCCCTCCCGGTAGATGGCGCAGTCGACGATCACGTGCTCATTCCTTCCTCGGCCGCCGGTGGATCTATCAGCCGGAACGGGAACGGCGCCTGGAGGGCGCCGACGGAACGGTCGGCCCGCTCAGCCGCCGGGTGCGGTGACCGCGGTCCCGCCCGGCGGCGTCTCGCCCACGGCACCGGCGGCGCCGGCGTCACCCGGGCCGCCGCCCGTACCGGCGGCCTCCGCTCGCGCCGCCCGCTCCGCCACGGCCCGCGCGTGCTCGACGTTGAAGTGGGCGCCGATCATCAGCGCGAGGTTGGAGAACCACAGCCAGACCAGGAAGATCACGGTGCCGGCGAGCGGACCATAGAGCCGGTTGTACGTCCCCATGTGGGCGGTGTACGCGGCGAACCCGGCCGAGCCGGCCAGCCACAGGCCGACCGCGAGCGCGCCGCCGGGTGCCATCGCGCGCAGCGTCCGGGTGCCGCGCGGACCGGTGCGGAACAGGACCAGCACCAGCGCGGCGGCCACCACCAGCAGCAGCGGCCAGCGCAGCCCGCGCCAGGCCGCCTGCGCCGGTCCGCTCATGTGCAGCACGTCCCCGGCGCGGTGCGCGAGCGCGCCGGTCACCACGAGGCAGGCCGCGCTCGCCGTCAGCAGCACCAGGAGCGTCAGCGAGGTCAGCACCACCCGCGGGCCGGTGCGCCAGGCCGGCCGGCGGTCGTTCGAGCCGTGCATGGTGTGCAGGGCGCGGCGGAAGACCGCCGCGTAGCTGGACGCCGACCACATCGCGCCGAGACCGCCGGCCACCGCCACCGACAGGGTCGCGGAGTGGTCGCGTGCCATGTCCTGGAGCGCGGAGGCCACCACGGGCCGCGACTCGGGGGGCAGCAGCGTGGTGACTCCGGCCGACAGGCTGCTGTCGGCCGGCCCGCCGGCGACGCCGAGCAGCGACACGGTCATCAGCAGCGCGGGGAACAGTGCGAGCACCGCGTAGTAGGTCAGGGCGGCGGCGCGTTCGGTGACGTCCTTGTCCCAGGACGCGGCCAGTGCCCGGACCAGGGTGCGGCCGAACCTCCACACCGCCCGGGTGCGGCGGAGTCGACCGCCGCTCTTGCGTACGTCGTGGGCGAGCGGCGGGACGGGTGCACCCGCGGCGGCCGGGGCGGGCACGGAACGTGCGGCTCCCCCGGAGGTCCGCGGGGCCGGTGCCGGCCGCTCCTTGCGCCACGTCCTGCGCCCGGCACGGTCAGCCGTGCCCCGGCTCCTCACCACAGTGCTCCTCCGGCCGTCGTCCCGTGTGCCGGTCGTGTGCCCCGCGGTGGCCCGTTCATGGCGGTGTCGGCGCGTGCCCGCGCGCAGGCCCGTTTCCGGCGGCCGGCCGCGGGCACCCGGCGGAACAGGGGCCCCATCGGCCCCGTCCGCGAAGGGACACCCCATGTCCGACCCCGCGTACCGGCGCACGCCGGAGCAGTCACCGGAGCAAGAGCTCGAGCGGAACACCCCCCTCCCGGAAGGGGCCGATCCGACCCTTCCCGAGCCGCAGCCACGCGACGCCGCCGAGTGGGGCCCGACACCGACGCCGATCCAGCAGCCCGTGCCCACACCGAAGGGCGCGAAGTCCGGGGCGGTACTGATCGTGGCGGCGGTGCTGCTGGTGGCCCTGGTGCTGCTGCTCTTCGCCCTGCTGGACAGCTGACCCGCCCGAACGGCCGTCCCCGCCCTGCTGGACAGCTGACCCGCCGAGCGCACCGTCGGGCCGGCCGGCCTCCGCCTGGAATTACATGAAGGCAAACTTTGTAGTTTGCCTTCACATCTACTACGCTGGGCCCATGACCGAAACCGCCGATCTGGCGCAGTCCCTGCGGGAGATGTTCGGCCGGGCTCAGCGCGCGCTCCGCGAGCAGGGCGGCCGGCTGGGCCTGACCGCCAGCCAGTCCGAAGCACTGGGGTGCGTCGCCCGCGAGGGCCCGCTGAGCATCGGCGCCCTCGCGAAGCGGCAGCACGTCCGCTCCCAGTCCATGGGCGCGACGGTCGGCGTCCTCCTCGAACGGGGACTGGTCGCCGTCACGCCGGACCCCGACGACGGCCGCCAGAAGGTCGTCACCGTCACGGACGAGGCCAGGGCCCTCATCACCGAGGGCCGCAGCGCGCGCACCGACTGGCTCACCAAGCAGCTCCAGGGCCTCTCGCCGGCCGAGGTGCGCACCCTCGCCGAGGCGCACACGATCCTCGACCGCCTTTTCTCCTAAGGAACTTCGTGCCCATCACCGCCCTCGACGACCGGACCGCCCTGATCGTCGTCGACCTCCAGGCAGGGAGCGTCGGCGTCGACATGGCGCCCCATGCCGCCGCCGACGTCGTCGCCCGCTCGGCCCGGCTCGCCGACGCGTTCCGCGGCCACGGCCTGCCCGTGGTCCTCGTCAACGTCGCGGCCACCCCCGGCGTGCGCAGCGACCACAACCCCGAGGGCACGCCCTTCGTGATGCCCGAGCAGGCGCTCCCGGTCGCCCCCGAACTCGGCACGGGCGGCAAGCGGATCACCAAGCGCACCCCGGGTGCCTTCACCGGCACCGACCTGGAGACCTACCTCCGCGAGGAGGACGTCACCCAGGTCGTCGTCACCGGCGTCGCGACCGGCGACGGCGTCGCCGCCACCGTCCAGCAGGCCTTCGAGCTCGGCTTCCACGTGACGACCCCGACCGACGCGATGAGCGACCCCGATCCGGCCCGGCACGCGTTCTCGGTGGCCCACCACTTCCCGCAGCGCGCGGAGACCGGCGGCACCGAGGACGTCATCGCGCTGCTCGCCGCGCGCCCGGTGGGACACGCGGCCCCGTAGGACCGCCACCCGCCACCCGCCGAACCGCGGCCGTCCGCCGTCCCGAACACCCAGCGAAGAAACACCGATGCGCGCCCCGGGGGGTGCGGCAAGGGAGTCACGCATGCCGTCGCAGACCTCGTCAACGGCGCCGGCCACCAGCCCGGCACGCGAGCGGGCCTTCTCCTGGCGTTTCCTGACGCCGCTGTACGTCGGCTCGGCCCTCAACCCGATCAACAGCTCGCTCATCGCCACCGCCCTGGTCCCGATCGCGCACGGCATCGGCGTGTCGATCGGGCAGACCGCCACCTTGGTGACGGCGCTGTACCTGGCCAGCGCGGTGGCGCAACCCACGGCGGGGAAGGCGGGCGAGGTCTTCGGCCCGCGCCGCGTGCTGGTCACCGGGATCGTGGCCGTCGGGGTGGGCGGGCTGGTCGGCGGGCTCGCCCGGAACCTGCTCGCCCTGCTGGTCAGCCGCGTCCTGATCGGCATAGGCACCTCCTGCGCCTACCCGACCGCCATGCTGCTGATCCGCGAGCGGGCCCGCCGGACGGGCCTGGAGCAGCCGCCGGGCGGCGTGCTCGGCGGCCTGCAGATCGCCGGCGTCGCCACCGCGTCGCTGGGCCTGCCGGTGGGGGGTCTGCTGGTCAGCGGCTTCGGCTGGCGGGCGGTGTTCCTCGTCAACATCCCGGTCGCGCTGGCCGCGCTCGCCACCGCCCTGGTCTGGGTCGAGGCCGACGGGCCGCTGAAAGGGTTCCGGTTGCGCGAGGTCGCCTCGCGCCTGGACGTGACGGGGATCGCCGGCTTCGCCGCCGCGATGCTCGCCCTGCTGGTCTTCCTCTTCCAACTCCCCACCGCCCACTGGTGGATCCTCGCGCTCTCCCTCGTGCTGTGGACGGCCGACATCCTGTGGGAGCTGCGCGCGGCCAGTCCCTTCCTCGATGTCCGTCTGCTGGCCGCGCGCCCGGCGCTCACCAATACCTACGTGCTCTTCGGACTGGTCATGCTCTGCCAGTACGTCGTGCTCTACGGCGTCACCCAGTGGGTCGAGGCGGTGCGCGGCTACAGCGAGTCGGCCTCCGGACTCCTGCTGCTGCCGATGACCCTCGTCTCCGGGGTGGTGATCGCGCTGATCTCGCGCCGGAACATGGTGCGCGGCCCCGTCATCGCCGCCGCGCTGACCGCCCTGGCCGGCTCCGCCGGCGTGCTCCTGCTCGACTCCGGCGTCTGGATCGGCGTCGTCGCGCTGGTCACCTTCGTGTTCGGCGCCTCGACGGGCTTCGCCGTCGCCGGCTACCAGACCGCCCTCTACACCCACGCGCCGCCGGAGCAACTCGGCACCGCGGCCGGCCTGTTGCGGACCTTCGGGTATGTCGGCTCGATCGCGTCGTCCGCCATCACCGGGATCGTCTTCCACCACCGGGTCAGCGACCACGGCATCCACCTCATCGCCTGGATCATGATCGGCATCAGCCTGGGCCTCACCGTCCTCACCCTGGCCGACCGGAGCCTGCGCGGCCGCACGGACCGTTCCGGCCGGACCTGACGCGCCCCACCGCGCCGCGCCCCGAAGCGTCACCGAACCGCCGCTTCCCCCGCCTTCCGCAGCCACGGGCGACGGTGACAGACTCTGCGGGTGCGCGACTACGACATACTGGTCATCGGTTCGGGTCCCGGCGGGCAGAAGGCGGCGATAGCCGCGGCCAAGCTCGGCAGACGTGCGGCGATCGTGGACCGCCCGGGAACGCTGGGCGGGGTCTCGCTGCACACCGGCACCATCCCCTCCAAGACGCTCCGCGAGGCGGTGCTCTACCTCACCGGGCTCAACCAGCGGGACATGTACGGGCAGAGCTACCGGCTCAAGGACGACATCACCATCGGCGACCTGACGTCCAGGACCGAGCACGTGGTCGGCCGCGAGGTCGACGTGATCCGCAGCCAGCTCAGCCGCAACCAGGTCGCGCTGCTGTCCGGCACCGGCCGGTTCCTCGACGAGCACACCGTCGCCGTCACCGACGCCTCGGGCCGCGAGCGGGCGGTGACCGCGGACTTCGTGGTGGTGGCCACCGGCACCCGCCCGGCCCGCCCGGCGAGCGTGGAGTTCGACGACCGCACGGTCCTGGACTCCGACAGCGTGCTGTGCATGGAGCGGGTGCCGCGCTCGATGGTGATCGTGGGCGCGGGTGTGATCGGCATGGAGTACGCCTCGATGTTCGCCGCGCTCGGCAGCAAGGTCACGGTGGTCGAGCAGCGGGAGGCCATGCTCGGCTTCTGCGACGCCGAGGTGATCGAGGCGCTCAAGTACCACCTGCGGGACCTCGCGGTGACCTTCCGCTTCGGGGAGACCGTCGCGGCGGTGGAGCGGCACGAGCGCGGCACCCTGACGGTGCTGGCCAGCGGGAAGAAGATCGCCGCGGACGCGGTGATGTACTCCGCCGGGCGCCAAGGCCTCACCGAGGAACTCTGCCTGGAGCGAGCCGGGTTGAGCGCGGACAAGCGCGGCAGGATCTCGGTCGACGAGCACTACCGCACCGCGGTGCCGCACATCTACGCCGTCGGCGACGTGATCGGCTTCCCGGCGCTCGCCGCGACCTCGATGGAGCAGGGCCGCACCGCCGCGTACCACGCGTTCGACGAGCCGGTGCACGGCATGCCGGACCTCCAGCCGATCGGCATCTACACCATCCCCGAGATCAGCTTCATCGGCCGCACCGAGGACCAGCTCACCGACGCCTCGGTGCCGTTCGAGGTCGGCGTGTCCCGCTACCGCGAGCTGGCCCGGGGCCAGATCATCGGCGACGCCCACGGCATGCTCAAACTGCTGGTGTCGCCCGCCGACCGCAAGCTGCTGGGCGTGCACTGCTTCGGCACCGGCGCGACCGAACTCATCCACATCGGCAGCGCGGTGATGGGCTGCGGCGGCACCGTGGACTACCTGGTCGACGCCGTTTTCAACTACCCGACACTTGCGGAGAGTTACAAGGTCGCAGCGCTCGACGTCACCAACAAGATCCGCCAGATCGACCGGCTCGGGGACTGACCGCCGCACCGCCATGCAGGCCCGCGACCCGGTCGTCCTGCCACCCGGCAAATCCGGTGCGGCCGGGCGCCGCCGCCTCCTACGGTGACCGGTCTGGACTGGCACGCCTGGCACAGCGCCTACGGCTCCCCCGACTCCGAGCTCACCCGGCGGCTGCGCACGGTCACCGCGCACATCACGTCCGCCCTTGACGAAGCCCCGCCGGGACCGCTGCGAGTGGTCAGCGTGTGCGCCGGGGAGGGACGCGACATCCTGGGCGCCCTCGCCGGCCACCCGCGCCGGTCGGACGTCTCGGCCCGGCTGGTGGAGCTGGACCCCCGCAACACCGAGGCCGCACGCGAGGCCGCCGCCGCGCTCGGCCTCTCCGGCGTCGAGGTGGTCACCGGCGACGCCTCCCTCACGGACGCCTACCTGGATGCCGTACCCGCCCATCTCGTCCTCATGGTGGGCGTGTTCGGCAACATCTCACCCGCCGACATCGAGCGGACCACCGGCTTCCTCGGTCACCTGTGCGCGCCCGGCGGTCTCGTCGTCTGGACCCGCAACCGCAAGGACCCCGACCTCTTCCCCCGGGTCTGCGGCTGGCTGGAGGAGCGCGGCTTCGAACGGGTCCGGATCTCCGAGCCCGGTGTACGCCAGGGAGTGGGCGTGCACCGCCGCACCGGCGCGCCCGGCCGACTCCCGTCCGGCGAGAGGATGTTCACCTTCATCGGCTACGACGTCCTGAACGCCCGCTGACGCCGCCCGCGCGGCGCGGACTTCGTACCCGTACCCGCCGACTCCCGGGAAGCAACGGTGAGTTCGCGCCCGGGGCGGCGGTCGCGAGGATTGACACGGGGACGGCCCGGCCCAAATATGGGAGCGCTCCCACAGGTAAGCACGCCCCCCACGTCCCGCCTGACGAAGGTGAGAGAACCGTGCTCGTCCTCATCCGCAGACCCCAGCCCGCCGCGCCCTGGTGGCGCCGCCTCGCCGCGGGCGCCTCGGCCGCCGTGCTCGGCGCCGCGCTGCTGGCCGGCGGCGCCACGGCCACCGCCGCCGCCTCCGACCCCGCGCCCTCCCCCGTCGACGTGACCGTGAACGCCGACGAGGGGTTCGGCACCGTCCCAGGCACCGCGTACGGCCTCAACAGCGCCGTGTGGGACGACCAGATGAACGTCCCCCAGGTCCAGGACCTGCTGCAGGCCGCGAACGTCGGGATGCTCCGCTACCCCGGCGGCTCCTACGGCGACATCTACCACTGGAAGGACAACTCCGCGCCGGGCGGGTACGTGGCCCCGGGCACGGACTTCGACGCGTTCATGGGCACGGTGCAGAAGATCGGCGCGCAGCCCATGCTGATCGCCAACTACGGCTCGGGCACCCCGCAGGAGGCGGCGGACTGGGTCAGGTACGCCAACGTCACCAAGGGGTACGGCGACAAGTACTGGGAGGTCGGCAACGAGGTCTACGGCAACGGGCACTACGGCTCCGGCTGGGAGACCGACGACCACGCCGACACCTCCCCGACCGCCTACGCGAACAGCGTGGCGCAGTACGCCGCCGCGATGAAGGCGGTGGACCCCACGGTGAAGGTGGGCGCGGTGCTGACGCTGCCGGGCAACTGGCCGGACGGCGTGATGGCCGCGGGCGAGACCGCCGACTGGAACCACACGGTGATCCCGCTCATTGTCGGCAAGGCCGACTTCGTGATCGTGCACTGGTACCCGGGCGGCTCCGGCGCCGCGCAGATGCTCGGCGAGCCGACCCAGCTGACCGGCGAACTGGCCCAGCTCAAGGACCAGTTGGTGCAGGCGGGTGCGGGTGATCTGCCGGTGGCCCTCACCGAGGTGAACTCCGAGGTCGACGAGGACACCCAGCCGAACGCCCTGTTCGGCGCGGACACCTACCTGACCGCCCTGGAGAGCGGGGTGTTCACGGTGGACTGGTGGGACACCCACAACGGCCCGCAGGCGATCAGCACGGCGCCCGACGGTGCCACGGACTTCCAGGACTACGGCATCCTCTCCAGCGGTACCTGCGTGGAGCAGGTCTGCGAGCCCGCGCTGAACACGCCGTTCCCGACCTACTACGCCATCAGGATGCTCAGCGAACTCGGCCGCCCAGGTGACCAGTTGGTGGGCGCGGGCACGACGAGCGCGCTGGTGTCGGCGCACGCGGTGCGGCGCGCGGACGGCTCGCTGAGCGTGATGCTGATCAACAAGGACCCGGCGAACAGCGCGCAGGTGGCCCTGCACTACGCGGGATTCACTCCGGACCCGTCCTCGGCGGGCGTGGCCTTCTACGGCGACGGGGCGACGTCGATCCGGACGTCCACCACGAGCGACACCGGCGCCGCGACGCTGCCGCCGTACTCGATCACCACGCTCACCCTGCGCCCGGCGGCGGGCAGCACCTCGGCGCTCTCCGCGCCGGGCGGGGTGACGGTGACGGCGGTGGGCGACTCCTCGGCGACGGTGTCCTGGACGCCGTCGGCGGGCGGCGCCGCCGACCGGTACGAGGTCTACCGGGCCAACGGCACCAGCAGCGAGCTGCTGGCCACCTCCACCGGCGGCTCGGCGACCGTCCACAACCTCACCCCGGGCACCACCTCGACCTGGAACGTCCTGGCCCGGGACGCGGCCGGCCGGCTGTCGCCGCCCTCGGCCCCGGTGACCGTCCGCACCGGCACACCCGCGGACTCGACCTGCCGGGTGTCCTACCGGCTCACCGGCGGCTGGGGGAACGGCTTCAACGCGGACGTCAACGTCACGAACACCGGTCCGGCACCGATCACCGGGTGGACGCTGGCGTTCACCTTCCCGAGTGGCGCGGACGAGACGGTCACCGGGTTCTGGAACGCGCAGTTGAGCCAGTCCGGGCGTACCGTGGTGGCCACACCGGTCGACTGGAACGGCACGCTCGCCGCGAACGGCGGCAACTCGGCGGACTTCGGGTTCACCGGGGCCAACAGCGGCGCGTATCCGGCCCCGACCGTCTTCACCTTGAACGGCACGGTCTGCACGACGATCTGAGCCACCGTCACATCGGACCGTGCAGTACCTGGCGGGTCCGGCCGGACGTCCGGCCGGACCCGCCGCGTCCGCGTCCGCGGCCACCGGGGCGCGCCGCGACACGGGGTCCGCGCGCCCGCCGAACGGCCGATGCCCCGGACACGGCGGCGCCGGGACGGCCACGGCTGATCAGGGACCTCGGTCCCGGCTGGGATGATCACGCCATGCTCCAGGTATGCCTGAACGGCGCCAGAGACCGATCCGCGTGCGAGCGGCTGCCGGTGACCCCCCAGCAGCTCGGTGACGCGGCCGCTGAGGCCGTCCTGCTCGGCGCCCGCTCGATCCACATCCACCCCAAGGACGGCAAGGGTGCCGACACGATGGCGGCCGTGGCCGTGGACGCCGCGGTCGCCGCGGTGCGGGCGTCCGCGCCCGGCGTCCCGATCGGCGTGACCACCGGCGAGTGGACCGAACCGGACCCGCGGCGGCGGGCCGAACTGGTGCGGTCCTGGTCGGTGCTCCCCGACCACGCCTCGGTCAACTGGCACGAGGACGGCGCCGACCTGGTCGCCACCGCGCTGATGTCGACCGGCATCGGCGTGGAGGCCGGGGTCTTCTCGGGCACCGACGCGCCGGCCCGGCTGCGGGCGTGGCCGCACGCCCACCGCGTGCTGCGGGTCCTCGCGGAGGTCACCGACCACGACCCGTCGACCGCGGCCGCCACCGCGACCGCCCTGCTGGACGAACTGGCCGCGCTGGACGGCCTGGACCGCGCCGGCCGCGGCCCGGTCCTCCTGCACGGCGAGGAGGGCGGCGCGTGGCCCGTGCTGCGGCTGGCCGCCCGGCGCTGCCTCGACACGCGCATCGGCCTGGAGGACACCCTGGTCCTGCCGGACGGTGCCGCGGCGCCGGACAACGCGGCCCTGGTGCGGGCCGCCCGCGAGGAGATCGCGGCGGCCGGCGGCACCCGGGTCTGACGACCCCTCACCCCGCGGGATCGCCGTGCCGGGCGGCATCCTGCCGCGACGGCGCCCGGACGCTCGTCGCTCAGGGCTGCCGGCCCGGGGGCAGCCGGGTGGCGGTCCAGGTCAGCAGCTCCTCGGCGGTCCAGGTGGTGAGGATCCGGTCCGCGGGGATGCCGGCCGCCTCGGCGCGGGCGCAGCCGTCGATCTGCCAGTCGAGCTGGCCGGGGGCGTGGGCGTCGCTGTCGACGGAGAACAGGGTGCCCAGGTCGCGGGCGAGGGCGAGCAGGCGGCGCGGCGGGTCGAGCCGGTGCGGGCTGCTGTTGATCTCGACCGCGGTGCCGGCCCGGGCGCAGGCGGCGAAGACGGCTTCGGGATCGAACGCCGACTCGGGGCGCTGCTTGGCCGCGCCGATCAGCCGGTTGGTGCAGTGGCCGAGCACGTCGACCAGCGGGTTGCTCACCGCGGCCACCAGCCGACGGGTGAACTCCGCTGCGGGCATACGCAGTTCGGAATGCGCGGAGGCGACGACCAGGTCCAGGCGGTCGAGCAGGTCGTCGCTCTGGTCGAGGCCGCCGTCGGCGAGGATGTCGCACTCGATCCCGGTCAGCAGCCGGAACGGCGCCAACCGTTCGTTGATCTCCGCGACCGTGTCGAGCTGCCGCACCAGCCGCTCCGCGGACAGCCCGCGGGCCACCTTCAGCCGCGGGCTGTGGTCGGTGAGCACCATCCAGGAGTGCCCGAGGTCGCGCGCGGTGCGCGTCATCGCCTCGATCGGGCTGCCGCCGTCGGACCAGTCGGAGTGCACGTGGCAGTCCCCGCGCAGCGCGGCCCGCAGCGCCCGGCCGACGCCGTCCGGGGGTGGCGCGGCCCGGTCGCGTTCGAGGTCGGCGAGGTAGGCGGGGGTGCCGCCCGCGCACGCTTCGGCGATGACCTGGGCGGTGGTCCTGCCGATCCCCTTGAGGTCGGTGAGCCGCCCGGTACGGGCACGCTGCTCGATCTCGGCGTGCGGCAGCGCGGCGACGACGTCGGCGGCGTTCCGGAACGCCCGGACGCGGTAGCCGGGCTCCAGCGCGCGCTCCAGCAGGAAGGCGATCCGGTCCAGTGCCTCGATGGGCTCCATGGTGGCGCTCTTCCCGCAGCGGGCCGCCGCTAACGGCCCGGCGCCCGGGCGTCACCCGCTCGGCCGCGGAGCGGCCCGCCCGCGCCGGGCCGTGGCAGGCCGGGGCGGATCAGACGTCCGGCACCTTCAGCGCGTCCCAACTCTCCTTGCCCGGGGGCCATTTCAGTGCGTCTCCGGTCCACCCCTTGTGGTGCTCAGTGCTGTACTTGCGCTGCCATGCCTCGTAGGAGGCGATGTCACCCGAACCGATGACGTCCTTGTTCGCGGTGCTCTGGTAGTGGTCGCAGCCGACCGCGACCAGCCGCGCGTGCATCGCGGCCACGATCGGGGACTTGCGGCCGACGGTGAACCAGGCCGCGCCCGGGAAGGGCTCGTGGCCCGGCTCGGCGGCGGCGTGCTTGGCCGCCCAGGTCCGGAGCGCGGCGACGCTCGCGAAGTTCGCGACGTTGCGGTCCAGGCCGCCCGCGGAGCTGTACTGGTGCACGGTCCAGGCGTGCTCCACCCGCGGATGCCCGGCGGCCGCGTCCGGGTCGGCGATCCACAGGCCGTCGCCGCAGTACGACGTCGTGTCGCGGTTCAGCCAGAAGTCCCGGTTGCAGTAGAGCAGTACCCGGTGCGAGGGCGACGCCCGCTGCGCCGCCTTGACGAAGACGTCCTTGTCGGCCCCGGACACGCCGGTGTCCTCCCAGTCGAGCGCGAGGATGTCACCCGCCTTCGCGCCGGCGTGCTGGAAGAAGTACGAGACCTGCGCGGACATGCTGCCGGGGCGGGCGAAGTGGTAGTGCCCGACGACCACGCCCTCGGCGCGGGCGTGCGCGACCTGGGCGGCGTGGCGGGGGTTGACGTACCCGGTGCCCTCGGTGGCCTTGACCATCACGAAGCCGAGGCCGTCGGTGCTGTAGGTGGTGGACTGGTAGGACGCGACGTCGATCCCCTTGACGGTCAATGGCGGCCCTTCGCTCGGTTCCTGGGTGACGGGGGTGCTGCGGGTACGGCGGTACGGCGGGTGCTGCGGGTGTACGGCGAGGTACTGCGGGACGGCGGCCCGGTCAGTGGACGGCGCCGACGTCGAACATGCCGCCGCAGACGACGAGGCGGCTCGCGGCCAGGGTCATGGCGTCCTTCGAACCTGGAGGGTACGCCTTGAGCAGGGTCGGTGTCCGCCAGCAACTGCCGCCCCTGACCCCCTGGTTGAGGGTGTGCAGGTCGGCCTCGGCGATTCTTCCGGGCCCGAGCCGGACCGCGCCGCCCCTGGCGCCCTCGCGTCCGGCGGGCGTCCCTGTCGTGCTGCCGTCGCCCTGGATCAGTGACACCCCGGGGAAGCCGTGGAGCACGCAGGTGTGCGACGAGGTGTTCGTGAACCGCAGCGGGTAGTAGACCTGCCCCGCGCCCGGATCGCCCCGGCCGAGCGTCATCTTCAGGTCGGCGACGGTGCACCGGTCTCCGGCCGCCTCGGTCCGCACCCCGCTCGGCGCCGCCGGGGTCGTATGCGCCGGCGTGGCGGCCGAACTGCTTCCCGTCGCGGGGGGCGAGGTGCTTCCCGTCGCGGCCGGCGGGGAGGACGACCCGGCGGCCGTGTCCGACGCCCCGCCGCCACCGCACCCGGCCGTCCCGAGGGCCAGCACCGCGGCGGCGACGGCGGCCACCGGGGCCGTCCGCCTCGTGCGGCGCCGGCCGGCGGCCCCGCTCGCGCGGTGGAGGGACGTGGAACGCATACCTACCGGCTTCTCGCCCGGAGCCGGGTCGAACCGCCGGGGCCCGAATCGTTGCGGTATCCGCACATCCTGTACGGATCGTTCGAACTCGGGCCGGGGGCCTCTCAGTTGTCGAACCAGGCGACCAGGCGGACGTTCGCCGCGCCGTGCACGCCGGCGAGCGCGCGCATGACCGTCCACACCGGGGCCCACGTACCGTCCGGCGGGACGGCCTCGCGGCGCGTCATGCGGGCGACGCGGAAACGGCGGCCGTCCCGGGTCCACTCGGCGCCCACCGGCCGGCCGCCGGTGTCCTGGAAGGACTTCCCGGCGAGCTCCCAACCGCCGCCGGGCACGGGGGCGTACTCGTGGACCCGCGCGTCCGCGCGCTCCGCGGGCTCGTCCCAGTCGGCGGCGGCCACTTCGGGCCAGCCGATCCAGGTGGCGCTGTGGAAGAGCCCCTCCCCCGACGCGAACTCCCGCCGGACCTCGGTCGACACGTCACCCGGGAGCCCGCGGCCGGCGGCCAGCGGCCGGAGCCCGGCGTGGTTGCGCACGCCGAACAGGCAGCCGAACACGTCGTAGTCCCGCCCGCCGTAGAGCAGATGAAGATCGATCGCGGGGCGCCAGGGCGCGTCGTCCTCGTCGAGGATGCGGTACGCAGGCCGGCACTCGACCTGCCCGTGGATGTCGGCTCCCATAGCCGCCGATTGTCCCGCGCGGCCCGCCGCGCGCCGGCTGCGGGGCGGGCGGGCAGGCAGGCAGGCAGGAAAAGCAGGCCGGGCGGCAGCAGGCGGATCAGTGGCCGTCGTGCTCGGACCGCCCGTCCCCGTCCAGCCGGTGGGACCCGCCCGGTCCGTCCGGCCGCTCGGGCCGCGCGGAGCCGTCGCCGTCCGACCCGTCGCCGCTCCCATTGCCGTCCGCGTCGTCGGGCCCGCCGTCCTGCTCCTGCTCCCCCGCCTGCTTCCGGTGCCGCCTGATCTCCCAGTAGACGAACGCGGCGACCACGACCACCGCCACCACGACCGCCACGGCCGTGCCCGCGGTGCGCTCGACCCGCTTGTACGCGTCGCCCGCGTAGTAGCCGAGCAGCGTGAAGCCGACGCCCCACACCAGCCCGCCCGCCGCGTTGTAGGCGAGGAAGACCCGGTAGGGCATCCGGGAGATACCGGCGAGCGCGGGCATCAGCGCGCGGAAGAAGGCGACGAAGCGCCCGAGGAAGACCGCGGCCGGGCCACGGCGGCGGATCAGCTCCTCGGCCTTGCCGATCCGCTCACGGTGCCCGCGCAACGGCTTGGTCTCCAGGATGCGCGGGCCGAACCGGTTGCCGACCTCGTAGCCCACGCTGTCCCCGGCGATCGCGGCGAACACCACCACCGCGCACATCCAGTACACCGACACCCGGCCCTGGCTGGCGACGACGCCGCCGAGCACCACCGCGGTCTCACCGGGCAGCACGAAGCCGAAGAAGAGGGCGTCCTCGCAGAAGACGAGGGCGCCGACGACCGCGTAGACGCCCAGACCCGAGGAGGTCGACACCCAGTCGGTAACGGAACTCATGGGCCGCCGGCCGCCTCAGCGGACCGGCCGCGGCCGGCCGCGGCGCAGCCGCCAGAAGCCCCAGGCCAGGTCGGCGACGAACACGACGACGCCGATCACGAGCAGGAAGCCGAGGCCCCCGGCGACCGCGCCGATCAGGCCGAGGACGATCGCCACGATGATCAGCAGAAGGAACACGCTCATGGTCCGCTGTCCTTTCCTGGCGTGGGGGGGCGGCGCCGACCGGATCGGCAGGCCCGGAGCCGCCCGGACCGTCCGACCGGTCAGCGGCGGGCGAGCTGTCGCGCGCCCTTGGCCGCGGGCTCGTACGGGATCCCGTAGTGCTGGAAGACCGCCTCCTCGTCCTCGACCGGGAGGACGTCGTCCGTCCCGATCGAAGGGGCCGACTTGACCAGCTCCCGCGTATAGGGGACCCGTACGTAGCCCGGACCGGTCACTGCTGCCGAGACGGGCACGAACACCAACCGGTGCCGGGTGGGCAGTCCGATGCGGACCGTCGCCATCGCGGGCTGGTCGGTCGTGGTGTCCACGTACACCGCCTCCAGGGCGCCGATCTTGTGGCTGTCCTCGTCGACCACGTCGTGGTCGCGCCACTCGCGCAGATCAGCGGGCTCGATCATTCCCGACCTACCTTTCGCCGGGGCACGCCCCGTGCCCTGTGCGTACTCGCATGCCCCCGCTGCGCACGCTTACGCAGTTCACCCGGCGTCGACCTCGCTGCGGTCGCCGCCCCAGAGCGTGTGGAAGACGCCCTCGCGGTCCGCGCGCCGATAGGTGTGCGCGCCGAAGAAGTCCCGCTGCGCCTGGGTGAGCGCGGCGGGCAGCCGCTCGGCCCGCAGCGCGTCGTAGTAGGCGAGCGCGGCCGAGAAGCCGGGGGCGGGCACCCCGCCGTGCGCGGCGGCGGCGACGACCGCCCGCCAGTCGTCCTGGGCGGCGCCGATCTCTTCGGCGAACCGCTGGTCGGACAGCAGGCTGGGCAGGTCGGGGCGGCCCTCGTAGGCGGCGGTGATGTGGTCGAGGAACGCGGCCCGGATGATGCAGCCGCCGCGCCAGATCGAGGCGATCCGGCCCAGGTCGATGTCCCATCCGTAGGCGTCGCTGCCGGCCTGGATCTGGTGGAAGCCCTGCGTGTAGGAGACGATCTTCGACGCGTACAGCGCCTGCTCGACCTGGTCGGCGAAGGTGGCCGCGGCCTCGCCCTTCAGTGCCTTGGCCTGCGGGCCCGGCAGGCCGCGGGAGGCGGCCCGCAGGTCGGCGTGGCCGGAGAGGGCGCGGGCGAAGACCGCCTCGGCGATCCCGGAGACCGGCACGCCGAGGTCGAGCGCGATCTGCACGGTCCAGCGGCCGGTGCCCTTCTGCTCGGCCTGGTCGGCGACGACGTCCACGAAGGGCTTCCCGGTGGCCGCGTCGGTGTGGGCCAGCACCTCCGCGGTGATCTCGATCAGGTACGAGTCCAGCCGGCCGGTGTTCCAGGTCCGGAAGATCTCGCTGATCTGCTGCGGGTCGTAGCCGCCGATCGCGCGCAGCAGGTGGTACGCCTCCGCGATGAGCTGCATGTCGGCGTACTCGATGCCGTTGTGCACCATCTTCACGAAGTGGCCGGCGCCGTCCGGCCCGATGTGGGTGGTGCAGGGCGCGCCGTCGTCGGCCTTGGCGGCGATCTTCTCCAGCATCGGGCCCAGCGACTCGTACGAGTGCGGGGAGCCGCCGGGCATGATGGACGGGCCGTTCAGCGCGCCCTCCTCGCCGCCGGACACGCCGGTGCCCACGAAGTGGATGCCCTGCTCGCGCAGCTGCCGCTCGCGGCGCCGGGTGTCCTCGAAGTGGGCGTTGCCGCCGTCGATGATCACGTCGCCCTCTTCGAGCAGCGGGGCGAACTCGCGGATCACCGCGTCCGTGGGGTCGCCGGCCTTGACCATGACGAGCAGCCGGCGGGGACGCTTGAGGGCGGCCACGAACTCCTCGGGGGTCTCGGTGGCCACGAACGAGCCCTCGTCGCCGTGCGCGTCGACGAGGGCCGTGGTCCTGGCCGTGGTGCGGTTGTGCAGCGCCACGGTGTAGCCGTGGCGGGCGAAGTTCCGGGCGAGATTGCTGCCCATGACGGCCAGACCGGTCACGCCGATGTCCGCCGTTGCGCTCATGTTCCGCTCCTGGTGCCGCTCCGGATGCCGTGGTGCCGCTCCGGTCATTGTGCGCGGCGGGCGGCGGCCCGGCCCGCGCACGACGGCCGATCGGGGGTGGCGCGGTGGTGGGGGTCCCCCGGCCGCGCCCGCTCAGCGGCGGTCCCGGGAGTTCCCGAACAGCAGGCGGTAGCCGACCAGCAGCACCAGCGAGCCGCCGATCGCCGACAGCCAGGTGGCGCCGTTGAAGAAGTGGTGCGTGACGGGCTTGTCCAGCAGCTTGGCCGACAGCCAGCCGCCGAGGAACGCGCCGACCACGCCGATGACGACGGTGCCGAGCACGCCACCCGGGTCACGCCCGGGCAGCAGGAGCTTGGCGATCGCACCCGCGAGCAGTCCCAGAATGATCCAACCGATGAGTCCCATGACAGCCGTATGCCCGTGCGATTCGCGCTCACGCCGCGATCTTCCCCTGCGCGAGCGGTTGTTACGGCCCTGCGACGCCCTCGGGACGGGGCCGGGACAGCCGTGCCGCGACGGTGGCCGGAAAAGCCCCGCACCAGCGGGTTCGGCCGGAATATAGGTTGGCCCGCCGACGGGGTGCTCTGCAAGGGTGGCGGACATGCACCCCGCCTCGCCGCTCCCGCGTCCCCGTCCCGACCGCGAGAAACGTGGGTGCCACCGGTGATCGACGCGTACGCCGACCCCGGCACCCCGGACCGGCGCGGCCCGGGCCGCTACCTGTGGTGGCTGCTCGCCAGCCAGCCCCACCGGGCGGCGGGCGGCGCGCTGCTCGGCACGGTCTGGATGGTGCTGACCACGCTCTTCCCGTACGTCCTGTCGCGGGCGATCGACGACGGGCTGGAGCCGGGACGCATGGGTGCGCTCACCGCGTGGAGCGGCGTGCTGCTCTGCCTGGGCGCGGTCAACTCCTGGGTGAGCATCATGCGGCACCGCACCATGACCAGGCTGCGGATGGACGCGACCTTCCGCACCGTCAAGTCGGTGGTGGGGCACGCGACCCGGCTGGGCGCCTCACTGCCGCGCCAGGCCCGCGCCGGCGAGATCGTCACGATCGGCGTCACCGACGTCCTGCAGATCAGCCAGTCCCTCACCATGACCGGCCCGGGCGTCGGCGCGGTGATCGCGTTCCTCGTGGTGGCGGCCCTGCTGCTGTCGATCTCGGTGTCGCTGGCGGCGGTGGTGCTGCTCGGCGTGCCGGTCATCGCCCTGCTGGTCGGGCCGCTGCTGGGACGGCTGCGCGGGGCGGAGGCGGTCTACCGCGAGCAGCAGGGCGGCCTGACTGCCCGGATCGGCGACCTGTCGGGCGGGCTGCGGGTGCTCAACGGCCTCGGCGGCAAGAACCTGTTCGCCGACGCCTTCCGCGTCCGGTCCCGCGAACTGACCGCGCAGGGCTACCGGGTGGGCGCCGTGACGAGCTGGGTGCAGGCGCTCGGCGTCGGGCTGCCGATGCTCTTCCTCGCCGTCGTGACCTGGATGGCCGCCCGCCTGGCCGTGCAGGGGACCATCACCGTGGGCGAGTTCGTCGGGGTCTACGGCTACGTCGCGGTGCTGGTGGTGCCGGTCGCCTTCTTCATCGAGTGCGGATACGACATCACGCGCGGGCTGGTCGGCGCCCAGCGGGTCGTGCGCTTCCTGTCGCTGTCCCCGGAGTCCCCGGCTCCCTCGACCTCCTCGGCGTCGCCGGCCCGAAACGGCGGGGAGAGCGGCGCCGAGCCGCCCGCCGAACCATCGGTGCTGCACGACCCGGCCTCCGGGGTGGCGGTGGCGCCGGGCACCCTCACCGCGCTGGTCAGCGCCCGGCCCGCGGAGGCCGCCGAGGTGGTGGACCGGCTCGGCGGCCTCGACGGCTCGGCCGTCACCTGGGGGGCGGTCCGGCTGGACCGGGTGGCGGCGGCGCAGGTCCGGGACCGCATCCTGGTCGCGGACAACGAGGCGGACCTGTTCGCCGGCCCACTGCGCGACATGGTCTCCGGCCGCCGCCACCCCGACGGCGACGTGCTGGCCCGGGCGGTCCACGCGGCCGCCGCGCAGGACATCGTCGACGGGTTGCCCGACGGTTTCGGCACCCTCATGGACGCGCAGGGCCGCAACCTGTCCGGGGGCCAGCGCCAGCGGGTCCGGCTGGTGCGGGCGCTGCTGGCCGATCCCGAGGTGCTGCTGGCCGTCGAGCCGACCTCCGCGCTCGACGCGCACACCGAGGCCGCCGTGGCCGACCGGCTGCGCGCGGCCCGGTCCGGCCGCACGACCGTGGTCACCGCCACCTCGCCGGTCCTGCTGGACCAGGCCGACACCGTGCACTACCTGGTCGACGGGAAGGTCGCGGCGTCCGGGAGTCACCGCGAGCTGCTGCGCCGGGAAAGCGGCTACCGCGCACTGGTGGACCGCGGCACGGACGAGGACGACGACGCCGGTGAGCACCCCGTGTCCGGGCGGGCCGGGGTCCGGACCGAGGAGGCCCGCTGATGACCGCGCATCTTCCGATCGCCGAACCGTCCGCGGTGGGCCGAGCGGCCGCACGGCTGGTCCGCGCCGACGGCCGCGCGTTCGCCGGCGTACTCGGGCTCAACGCGCTGACCGCCGCGGCCGGACTCGTCGGACCGTGGCTGGTCGGCCGCATCGTCGACGACGTGCAGGCGGGCGGCGACATGGGCGCGGTGAACCGGCTGGCGCTCACCATCCTGCTCTTCGCGCTGGCCCAGTTCCTGCTCGCGCGCTGGGCCCGCTACGCCGGGCACCGCTTCGGCGAGCGCACCCTCGCCCGAGTCCGGGAGCAGTTCGTCGACCGGGCGCTGACGCTGCCGGCGTCGGTCGTGGAGCGGGCCGGCAGCGGGGACCTCACGGCGCGCGGCACCACCGACGTCGCCGCCGTCGGCACCACGCTGCGTGATGCCGGTCCGGAGGTACTGATCGCCCTGGTCCAGGCGCTGTTCATCCTCGGCGCGGTGTTCGTGCTCAACCCGCTGCTCGGCTGCTGCGGCCTCATCGGCCTGGTCGGGATCTGGTTCGCGCTGCGCTGGTACCTGCGCCGGGCGCGCGCCGCCTACCTCGCCGAGGGCGCGGCCAACTCGGCGGTCACCGAGGTGCTCTCCGCCACCGTCACCGGCGCCCGCACGGTCGAGATGTTCGGGTTGCAGGAGCGGCGGGGCACGGCGATCCGTGAGGCCCTCGAGGTCTCCCGCCGGGCCAGGACCCGGACGCTCGGGCTGCGCACGGTGTTCTTCCCCGCGGTGGACTTCTCCTACGTCCTGCCCGTCGTCGCCGTGCTGATGGTCGGCGGCCTGCTGCACGCGCACGGCGCGATGAGCCTGGGCGCGGTGGTCTCCGCGGCCCTGTACCTGCGGCAGCTGTCCGAGCCGCTGGACGCGATCCTGATGTGGGTCGAGCAGTTGCAGAGCAGCAGCGCGTCCTTCGCCCGGGTCGAGGGCCTGGGCGCGGCCCCGCAGGTCACGCCGGCCGGCGTACCCGTCCCGGTCGACGACCGCATCGACGTGGTCGGGGCGCACTACGCGTACGGCGCCGGGGCGGAGGTCCTGCGGGGCGTCGACCTGACGGTGCGTCCCGGCGAGCGGCTGGCGCTCGTCGGTCCCTCCGGCGCGGGCAAGTCCACCCTGAGCAGGCTGCTGGCGGGCATCGACGCGCCGGACACGGGCACGGTGACGGTGGGTCGGGTGCCGGTCGCCGCCCTGGGACCGGAGCAGCTGCGCCGCCACGTCGTCCTGGTCACCCAGGAGCACCACGTCTTCCTCGGCACGGTCCGGGACAACCTGCTGATCGCCGCGCCCACCGCCCGGGACGACGAGCTGCGCGGCGCGCTCGCGGCCGTGGGCGCGGACTGGGCCGAGGAACTGCCGTCCGGCCTGGACACCGAGCTGGGCGAGGGGGGTTACCGCACGGACGGCTCGCAGGCCCAGCAACTGGCCCTGGCGCGGGTCGTGCTGGCCGACCCGCACACGCTGATCCTCGACGAGGCGACCGCGCTGCTCGACCCGAGCACCGCCCGCCACACCGAGCGCGCGCTGGCCGGCGTCCTGCGCGGCCGGACCGTCATCGCGATCGCGCACCGCCTGCACACCGCCCACGACGCGGACCGGGTGGCGGTCATGGAGAACGGCCGGCTCACCGAGATCGGCACCCACGACGAACTCGTGGCGGCCGAGGGCGCCTACGCCGCGCTCTGGTCGACCTGGCACGGCGGCCAGGAGCGCTGACCCGCGCCGTGGCGGCGGCGCGGGACGCTCGTCCGCGGGCTCAGCGGCCGCGGTCGGAGTGCCGGTAGCCGAAGGGCCCCGGCAGGTCCGCCGAGGTGGTGCGCCGGCCGGTGGTCGACCAGGTGCGGTGGGCGCCCTTGCGGCCGAGGGTGAGCGACAGCGACTTGCGGTTCACGTTGAGCCGCACGCCGGGGAAGATGTGGAAGGACTTGCGGAACGTCACGGGCATGAGGGCCTCCTCGTCTCCCGGGACCGTCTGCCCCCGACCGCCGCGTCCACCCGGGGTGGCCGGTTCGCGCCGGCCGACCCCGACCCGATCGAACGGGCCCCGCCCCCGGCCCGGGCCTGTCAGCGGAAGCCGGCGACCGCGTGCGGGACGTACGGCTCCTCCAGCCGGGCCACCTCCTCGCCGGTCAACTCGACGTCCAGGGACGCCACCGCGTCGTCCAGGTGGCGGGCCTTGGTGACGCCGACGATGGGCGCGGTGATCAGCGGGTTGCGGTGCATCCAGGCGAGGGCGACCTGCGCGGCCGGGACGCCGCGCGCCGCGGCGACCTCGGCCACCCGTTCCACCACGACGCGGTCCGCGGGGTGGTAGAGGGTGCGGCCGAACTCGTCGGTCTCGGTGCGGGCGGTCACCTCGTCCCAGGGACGGGTCAGCCGGCCGCGGGCCAGCGGGCTCCACGGGATCACGCCGATGCCCTGGTCCGCGCAGAGCGGCAGCATCTCCCGCTCCTCCTCGCGGTAGAGCAGGTTGTAGTGGTTCTGCATCGACACGAAGCGCGTCCAGCCGTGGCGTTCCGCGGTGAACAACGCCGTGGCGAACTGCCAGGCGTGCATGGACGAGGCCCCGATGTAGCGGGCCTTGCCGGCTTTCACCACGTCGTGCAGCGCCTCCAGGGTCTCCTCGATCGGCGTCTCGTGGTCCCACCGGTGGATCTGGTAGAGGTCCACGTAGTCCGTGCCGAGCCGGCGCAGGCTGTGGTCGATCTCGGTCATGATCGCCTTGCGGGACAGCCCGCCGCCGTTGGGGCCCGGCCGCATCCGCCCGTGCACCTTGGTGGCGATGACGACCTCGTCGCGGCTGGCGAAGTCGCGCAGCGCGCGGCCGGTGATCTCCTCGCTGCTGCCGTCGGAGTACACGTTGGCGGTGTCGAAGAAGGTGACGCCGGCGTCCAGCGACCGCTTGATCAGGTCGCGGCTGGCCTCCTCGTCCAGCGTCCACTCGTGGTTGCCCCGGTCCGGCTGGCCGAAGCTCATGCAGCCAAGGCTGATCGCCGACACCTCAAGACCCGTCGATCCGAGTCGCGTGTAGCGCATCGGGCCCCTCCTCGGTAAGTTCCGTGCTGGTCGGTTCGCCGGTCGGTCGACCGGCTCCGCGGCACCCATGCAATCAGACGACCGTACGAGGCCCGGAATACGGACCCCTCGCCGCGGGGTTGTTCGAAGGTGTGGCCGGGTCGAGCCGGCCCGGTGGATCATCCGAGCGGAACACTCCGCGTGGCGGGGTGCCCGTGGAAGGAGTGTGCGTCGTGAGCACGCAGACCCAGCCCGCCAAGGCGTCCGGCCGGTTCTCGCTGTCGGAGCAGCTGCCGGTCACCCGTCTGGGATTCGGGACGATGCAGTTGACCGGCCCCGGAGTGTGGGGCGACCCGAAGGATCCCGACGAGGCGGTGCGGGTGCTGCGCCGGGCGGTGGAGCTGGGTGTCGACTTCCTGGACACCGCCGACTCGTACGGTCCGGTGGTGGCCGAGCCGCTGATCAAGAAGGCGCTGCACCCGTATCCCGAGGACCTGGTGATCGCCACGAAGGCGGGGTTCACCCGGTCCGGTCCGGGCGACTGGGAGCCGGTCGGGCGGCCGGAATACCTGCGGCAGCAGGCCGAGATGAGCCTGCGGCACCTGGGCCTGGAGCGCATCCCGCTCTTCCAGCTCCACCGGATCGACCCCAAGGTGCCGCTGGAGGACCAGGTCGGCGAGCTGAAGCTGCTCCAGGACGAGGGCAAGATCGCGCACATCGGGCTCTCCGAGGTCGACGTCGACCGGCTGGAGGCGGCCCGGGCGGTCGCGGAGATCGCGTCCGTGCAGAACCTGTACAACCTGGCCAACCGCTCCGCGGAGAAGCTGCTGGACCACGCGGAGGGGCAGGGCATCGCCTTCATCCCGTGGTTCCCGCTGGCCACCGGTGAGCTGGCCAAGCCCGGCGGGCCGCTGACCGCCCTCGCCGAGCGGCACGGCGCGAGCCCCTCCCAGCTCGCGCTGGCCTGGCTGCTGCGCCGCTCCCCCGTGATGCTGCCGATCCCGGGCACCTCCTCGGTGGCGCACCTGGAGGACAACGTGGCGGCAGCGGGAGTGGAGCTGACCGACGAGGAGTTCGCCGAGCTGTCGGACGCCGTGGCCTGATCACGGACACGTTCACCGCGGGGCGGGGACCGGACACCACAGGTCCCCGCCCCACCGCGTGTGGCGGGGTCCCGCTCGGGCGGGCACCCCGCGGGCCGGCTACACGTCGAACGGGCCGAGCGGGCCGAGGGCGAGGCGGGCGGTGATCCGTTTGCCGACCGGCTCGCGGCGGACCTCGAAGCCGTCGCAGAGCGCGAAGACGATCTCCAGGCCGTGCTGGCCGATCCGGAACGGCTCCGCGGCGCGGGCCAGCGGCAGGTTCGCGTCGGTGTCCCAGGTGGTGATCTCCAGCACCGGCCCGCGGATCTCCAGGTTGAGCACGCAGGGCCCGGGGGCGTACTTCACGGCGTTGGTGACGAGTTCGCTCACCACGAGCTGGGCGTCGGCGTGCGCGCGGGGCGGGACCGGCAGGCCGTGCACGTCGCGGGCGCGGTCGAGGAAGGCCGCGGTCATGGCACGGGCCACCGCGATGGAACCGGTGTCACCGTCGTAGGCCGCGCCCGCCCACAGGTCGGGCGGCCTCGCCACGGACCGGTCCCGCTCGATCGCCCTGCCGTCGTTCATCCCCTCGCCCCTTGCCCGTGCTCCGCACGTTCCCCGTCGCTCCCTTTGACGTGACGCGAGCCGTATACCCCGTCCCGCGCGGATCAATACGCCCGGCAAGCCCCTGTTTCGCATAGGCCACGGGCACGCACCGGGCGGCGGCGCGGGTGCGAGGGCGGCCGTGTGCGGGGGCGGGGCGGGGGCAGGCGACCGCTGAGGGTGCACCGCCACCAGGGAGGGTGCACCCCGCCGACAGCAACGTGTGGAGGTAGTCGTGGAGATCTCGGGGGTCATCAGCGCCGTCATCATCGGCCTGATCATCGGTGTGCTGGGGCGTCTGGTCGTGCCGGGCCGCCAGCACATCGGAGTGCTGTGGACGATCCTGATCGGCATCGTGGCCGCGTTCATCGGCGCCGCGATCGCCGGCTGGCTGAACGTGCAGCACACGAACGGCGTGGACTGGATCGAGTGGCTGATCCAGATCGGCCTCGCGGCAATCGGTATCGCCGCACTGGACCGGCGCCCGTACGGCCACCGGTAGCCGCCGGTGCGCGCACAGGATGCGCCGCCCCGCCCGAAGCGGAGCGGCGCATCGCCGTGTGTGCCCGCCGTCCACCACGCGAGTCACCGCATCGGTCAGCGCGCGAGGAAGGCCACCACGGTCTTGCCGCCGTCGCCGCGCGGCCTGACCGCCAGGCCGTCCGCGATCTTGTACACCATCGACCAGCCGAAGCCGCCGCCGCGCCCGGTCCAGTCCGGCTGCCGCAGCCGGGGCGGCGCGGGGCTGGCGTCGTCGACGGCGACGTGCAGGCTCCCCGGAGTGCTGCTGAAGCGTACTTCGAGTGCCCCACCCGCGTGTCGGATCGCGTTCGTGACGAGTTCGGAGACCATGAGCAGCAGGTTCTCGGCGACACGGACCCCCACCTGGGGGGACAGGCCGTCGAGGAACGCTCTCGCCGCGCTTCTGGCCTCGGCGGCCGCACCCGGCCGGCACACCAGATCCGTACACGTCTCGCGGGATCGTGCGTCCTCCACGGCGTTCACCCCATGACCACTCGTCCCACCGCCCCGCGTGAGCGGCTGCACGGGCTCTCCTACCCGGGACACCGCAGGATGCGCAAAGAGGGCACGGCGGAAATGCACAGGAACGGCGAAAAGATCTGCACACGCCCAGGAAGGACGGACATGGCCCGACCCGTTCGCACCCCGGACCGTACGCCCGACCGCACGCGCGACCGCACGCCGCAAGGCGGCCCGGAGCGCTCCGGATGGGGGCTGTACATCGAGCGCCGCCGCCCGGGCGCGCCCCGCCTGCCGAGCCGGCTGGCCGCGGTGCCGCGGATGGTGCTGGCGGTGCTGCGCCGCCGCTACCCGGGACTGACCCGCGGCCGGCTGACCGCGGTCACGATGTTCCCCGTGCTCTACCTGCTCTCGCCGTTCGACCTGGTCCCGGACGTGATCCCGGTGCTGGGCCGGACGGATGACATGGCGGTCGTTCTGTGGTTCCTCGCGGGCCTCGTCCGCGAGTCGGGCCGCTATGTCGAGTGGGAGGGGCAGAACCGCAAGTAGGGTCTCGGAAATGCAGAAATGGAGTGGCCACCCCTTCCCCCTCGGCGCCGCCTTCGATGGCACCGGCACCAACTTCGCGCTCTTCTCCGAGGTCGCCGAGAAGGTCGAGCTGTGCCTGCTCGACGACTCGCGCAAGGAGACGCGGGTGACCCTGACCGAGGTCGACGGCGTCATCCGGCACGCCTACCTGCCGGGCGTGATGCCCGGCCAGCGGTACGGCTTCCGGGTGCACGGCCCCTACGACCCGGCGCGCGGGCACCGATGCAACCCCGCCAAGCTGCTGCTCGACCCGTACGCCAAGGCGGTCGAGGGGCAGGCCGACGGGCACCCCTCGCTGCTCGCGTACCGCGACGGCGACCCCGACACGCCCGACACCGCCGACAGCCTGCCGCACGCGATGCTCTCGGTCGTCGCCGACCCGTACTTCGACTGGGGCGACGACCGGCTGCCGAAGCGGCCGTACCACGAGTCGGTGATGTACGAGGCACACGTCAAGGGCCTGACGATGACGCACCCGGGGCTGCCGGAGGAGATCCGGGGCACCTACGCGGGCCTGGCGCATCCGGCGGTCATCGAGCACCTGACCCGGCTGGGCGTCACCGCGGTGGAACTGATGCCGGTGCACCAGTTCGTCCAGGACGGGCATCTGCTGGGCCGCGGGCTGACCAACTACTGGGGCTACAACACCATCGGCTTCTTCGCCCCGCACAACGGCTACTCCTCGGCGGGCGGCCGCGGCGGGCAGGTCGCCGAGTTCAAGACGATGGTCAAGTCGCTGCACGCGGCCGGGATCGAGGTGATCCTCGACGTGGTCTACAACCACACCGCCGAGGGCAACCACCTGGGCCCCACGCTCTCCTTCCGCGGGATCGACAACGCCTCGTACTACCGGCTGGTGGACGACGACCCGGCGTCGTACTTCGACACCACCGGCACCGGCAACAGCCTGCTGATGCGCAGCCCGCACGTGCTCCAGCTCATCATGGACTCGCTGCGCTACTGGGTGACCGAGATGCACGTCGACGGCTTCCGCTTCGACCTGGCGGCCACGCTGGCCCGGCAGTTCCACGAGGTGGACCGGCTCTCCGCGTTCTTCGACCTGGTCCAGCAGGACCCGGTGGTCTCCCGGGTGAAGCTGATCGCCGAACCCTGGGACGTCGGCGACGGCGGCTACCAGGTGGGCAACTTCCCGCCGCTGTGGAGCGAGTGGAACGGCCGCTACCGGGACACCGTCCGCGACTTCTGGCGGGCGCGGGACGGGGTGCTGCCGGAGTTCGCCTCCCGGCTGACCGGCTCCTCCGACCTGTACGCGGGCGAGCACCGCAGGCCGCGCGCCGGGGTGGACTTCGTGACGGCGCACGACGGGTTCACGCTGCGCGACCTGGTGTCCTACAACGACAAGCGCAACGACGCCAACGGCGAGGCCAACCGGGACGGCGAGAGCAGCAACAGGTCCTGGAACTGCGGCGCCGAGGGGCCGACCAGGGACCGCGCCGTGCTGGCGCTCCGGGCCCGCCAGCAGCGCAACCTGCTGACCACGCTGCTGGTCTCGCAGGGCGTACCCATGCTCAGCCACGGCGACGAGATGGGCCGCACCCAGCAGGGCAACAACAACGCCTACTGCCAGGACAACGAACTGTCCTGGGTCGACTGGGAGTTGGACGCCGAGCGGCGCGACCTGCTGGAGTTCACCCGGCGGCTGATCGCGCTGCGCCGCGGGCACCCGGTCTTCCGCCGCCGGCGGTTCTTCCGCGGCGGCACCGGCCCGGACGGCGGTCCCGGCGACCTGACGTGGCTGCGCCCGGACGGCCGGGAGATGGCGCACGGAGACTGGGGTCGGCGCGACGCGCACGCGATCGCGGTGCACCTCAACGGCGGCGCGATCTCGGAGCCGGACGCGCACGGGCAGGCGATCACCGACGACTCCTTCCTCCTGCTGTTCAACTCGCACTGGGAGCACGTGGCGTTCCGGCTGCCGCCGGGCGAGTTCGGGCACGTCTGGAGCGTGGTCGTGGACACCGCCGAGCGCAGTGCGCCCGACGCCGAGGGCGCCGCGCATACCGCGGACGCCGACGCGGTGCGGTTCTCGGCCGGTGACACCGTCAAGGTGGAGGCGCGCGCCGCGGTGGTGCTGATCCGGGAGCCGGACCGGACCGCCTGACCGCTCGGTCCGCCCGCGGGCGCCGGACCCGGGTCCGGCGCCCGCGGAGCGCTCCCGCGCCCGCACAAGGGCCCGGCGCCTCGGCCCGGCGCGGGTCCGATCGCGGGCGGGTCAGATCGCGCCGACCGCCAGCAGTACCCCGCAGGCGGTCAGGGCGGTGCCGGCCACCATGTTCAGCGTGGTGGTGACGCGGTGCGGGCCGGGGCCCGCCGTGCCCCGGCCGTGCGTGTACTGGCCGTGGGCCACCCGCCGGCCGAAGACCACGAAGAAGGCGCCCCACAGGGCGAGCAGCACGCCGAATCCGGTCCGCATCCGCTCCTCCGATCACCCGTCGGCCGTTTCACCGGGTCGCCTTGCCGCCCCCGCCCCCTTCAAACGGCCGCCCGCGCGGGCCCCGTCACGTGCCGCGGAGCCCGCCGCCGGGGTGCCGGGGAGGGGCTCCGGAAGATGTATCCGCCCGGTACCGGGCAGCGCCCGAACCGGGCGGCGACAGGGGGGCCTCGGCGGCCATTCGGTTCGCCGGTGACCGGCGAACCACCGGGACCTGCACCGGACCCCCGCGCTACCGGGCGAAACCGGTCCGTTTGTTGTCCGTTGTGGGCCCTGGACGGGCAAAGTCCCGGCGGTATAACTCTTCTACGGGCGATACCGGGCAGGCCGTGCCCGGATCGGAGCGAGGAGCGAGGTGGGGTCGTGCGAGCCGAGGAACGCCAGCACCGCATCCTGACCCTGGCCCGTCACCACGGCCAGGTCGAGGTCACCGCGGTGGCCTCCGACCTCGCGGTCGCACCGGAGACGATCCGGCGCGACCTGGGGGTGCTGGAGCGCCGCGGGTTGGTGCGCCGCACCTACGGCGGCGCGTACCCGGTCGAGGGCGCGGGGTTCGAGACCGGGCTCGCCGAGCGGGTCAACCTCCATGTCGCCGACAAGCGCAGGATCGCCGCCGAGGCGGTCAAGCTGCTCGGCGAGGCGGAGACGGTCTTCGTCGACGAGGGCTACACGCCCCAACTCCTCGCGTCGCTGCTCCCCCGCGACCGGCCGCTGACGGTGGTCACCGCGTCGCTGTCCACCGCCGCGGCGGTCGCCGAGTCCGCGGACACCACGGTGCTGCTGCTCGGCGGGCGGGTGCGGGCCCGGACGCTGGCGACCGTCGGCTCCTGGGCCTGCGCCATGCTGGCCGGCTTCGTCATCGACCTGGCGTTCGTCGGCTCCAACGGCATCTCCCGTGAACTGGGCCTGACCACACCCGATCCGGTCGTCGCCGACGTGAAGGCGAAGGCGCTGGAGGTCTCGCGCCGCCGGGTGTTCGTGGGCCACCACAGCAAGTTCGGCGCGAGCAGCTTCTGCCGCTTCGCCGAGGTCGCCGACTTCGAGGCGATCGTCACCGACACCGGCCTGTCCAGCACCGAGGCGCACCGCTACACCCTGCTCGGCCCGCGCGTGTTCCGGGCCTGACCCGCGGCGGGGCGAGCCCCCGCCCCCAACCCACCCCCACTCCCCCACTCCCGGCTCCCCCCACCCCGCCGCATCGACGGCCACAGCCCCCGTTCCGCCCGTTGCCACTCCCGCTCGGCGCGCCACCCCCGGCCCGCCGGAGGGTCCTTCACACCCCGAAACCAGTCATGAAAGGGACGTATCATGACATCGTCTACCGGTTCGACGGGCGCCGCCCGCAGGCTGCGCCGCCGTACTCTGCCCCCGCTGGCGCTGGCGGTGTCGGGCATGCTGCTCGCCGCGGCCTGCTCGGGGGCGGGCGGGGCCGGCGGCGGCTCCGGCAAGCACTCCATCAACGTCCTGATGGTCAACAACCCGCAGATGGTCGACCTGCAGAAGCTGACGGCCGCCAACTTCACCAAGTCCACCGGGATCAAGGTGAACTTCACCGTGCTGCCCGAGGACGACGTCCGCGACAAGATCACCCAGGACTTCTCCAGCCAGGCCGGGCAGTACGACGTCGCCACCATCAGCAACTACGAGGCGCCGATCTTCGCCAAGAACAACTGGCTGTCCCCGCTGACCTCGCAGGCGAAGGCCGACACCGCCTTCGACCAGTCCGACATCCTGCCCGCGATGCAGCAGTCCCTCACCTACCAGGGGCAGTTGTACGCCGAGCCGTTCTACGGCGAGTCGTCGTTCCTGATGTACCGCAAGGACGTCTTCGCCGCGAAGGGCCTGACGATGCCGGCCCACCCGACCTGGACCCAGGTCGCCGACCTCGCCGCGAAGGCCGACGGCGCGCAGAAGGACATGAAGGGCATCTGCCTGCGCGGGCAGCCCGGTTGGGGCGAGATGATCGCGCCGCTGACCACCGTGGTGAACACCATGGGCGGCACCTGGTTCGACAAGGACTGGACCGCGCAGGTCGACAGCCCCGCCTTCACCAAGGCGACGCAGTTCTACGTGAACCTCGTGCGTCGGCACGGCGAGGCCGGCGCGGCGCAGTCGGGCTTCACCGAGTGCCTCAACGACCTGGAGCAGAGCAAGGTCGCCATGTGGTACGACGCCACCTCCGCGGCCGGCTCCCTGGAGGGCTCCGGCTCCCCCGTCGCGGGGAAGATCGGCTACGTGCCGGCGCCGGTGGACCAGACGAGTAACTCGGGTTGGCTGTACACCTGGGCCTGGGGTGTGCAGAAGGCCAGCTCGCACCAGTCCGACGCGTGGAAGTTCATCTCCTGGGCGTCGGGCAAGGGGTACGAGAACCTCGTCGGCAAGCAGTTGGGCTGGTCCCGGGTACCCGCGGGAAAGCGCGCCTCGACGTACACCAACCCCGCCTACGTGAAGGCCTCCAGCGCCTTCGCCACGCCCACCCTGACCGCGCTGAAGTCGGTCGACCCGTCGAACCCGGGCGTGCAGCCGCGGCCCGCGCCGGGCATCCAGTTCGTCGGGATCCCGGAGTTCACCGACCTGGGCACCCAGGTCTCCCAGCAGCTGTCCTCGGCCATCGCCGGCCGCACCAGCGTCGACAGCGCCCTGAAGGCCAGCCAGAAACTCGCCGAGAAGGTCGCCAAGAACTACGCCGGCAAGTGACGCGCCCTCATCCGAAGGATCCGCCCGACCATCCGAAGGACCCGCCCTGCCCGCCTCGGTGAGACGGGTCCGACGTGAAGCGGAGAGACCGTGAGTACCCCCTCAATCACCCGCTGGGCCCACCACCCCCGGATCGCGCGGCAACCCGCTGAGATACCCTCCCCCTCCCGGCGGGGACCGCGTGGTGCGTGGGCCCGGCGGGCCCCCCTGCTGCCCGCCCTGATCTTCATGATCGTCGTCACCCAACTGCCGTTCGTCGGCACCCTGGTGATCTCCTTCATGCGCTGGAACGCCCTCAACCCCAGCGCCAAGGGCTTCACCGGCCTGGACAACTACAAGGAGGAGTTCACCGATCCGCAGCTGCGCTCGGCCCTGTCCACCACGGTCGTCCTGACCGTCACGGTGGTCCTGGTCAGCCTCGCGCTGGGACTGGGCCTCGCGCTGCTGATGGACCGCAAGTTCGCCGGCCGCGGCGCCGTACGCACCCTGCTGATCACTCCGTTCCTGGTGGTTCCGGTGGCCTCCGCACTGCTGTGGAAGCACGCCCTCTACAACGCCACCTACGGCCTGATCAACGGCTCGCTCACCTGGATCTGGAGCCTGTTCGGATCGGACTCCGCACCGCAGCCGGACTGGCTGTCGACCTCGCCGAAACTCGCCGTCGAGGCGTCACTGATCTGGCAGTGGACCCCGTTCATGATGCTGATCCTGCTGGCCGGACTGCAGAGCCGCCCCACCGACGTGGTCGAGGCCGCCCGGGTGGACGGCGCCGGCACCTGGGACATCTTCCGCTACCTGACCTTCCCCCACCTGCGCCGCTACCTCGAACTGGCCGCGCTGCTCGGCACGGTCTACGTCGTGCAGAACTTCGACGCCGTCTTCACCCTCACCTCCGGCGGCCTGGGCACCGCGAACCTCCCCTACGCCGTCTACACCACCTTCTACCAGGCACACGACTACGGGCAGGCGTCCGCCGAGGGCGTGATCGTGGTGATCCTGTCGATCATCGTGGCCACCTTCGCCCTGCGCTCGGTCTCGTCCCTGCTGCGAGAGGAGACCCTGTAATGGCAACCGCCACCGCCACGTCGCCTGCCGCGTCCGGGACGTCGTCCCCGACGACCGCGCGCGCACGCCGCAACGGCCGGGCCCTGGGGATCCTGGCCTGGCTGTGCGGGATCGTGTTCTTCCTGCCCTTCGGATGGATGCTGCTGACGTCCTTCCACAGCGAGCAGGACGCCGGCACCAACCCGCCCAAGCTCGACGCCGCGCTGACCCTGCACGGCTACCGCGAGTTCTTCGGCTCCGGCACCGGCGTCAGCCCCTGGCCACCGCTGATCAACTCCCTGACCGCGTCCATCGCCTCGACCGTCCTGGTCCTGGTGCTGGCCACCCCGGCCGCCTACGCGCTGTCGGTCAAACCGGTCCGCAAGTGGACCGACGCGATGTTCTTCTTCCTGTCCACCAAGATGCTGCCCGTCGTCGCCGGGCTGCTGCCGGTCTACCTCATCGCGAAGAACACCGGCATGCTCGACAACATCTGGCTGCTGGTCATCCTCTACACCTCGATGAACCTGCCGATCGCCGTGTGGATGATGCGGTCCTTCCTCGCCGACGTCCCCGTCGCCGTCCTGGAGGCCGCCTCCATCGACGGCGCCGGACTGCCCACCGTCCTGGTCCGCATCGTCGCACCCATCGTCGCCCCCGGCATCGCCGCGACCGCGCTGATCTCCTTCATCTTCAGCTGGAACGAGCTGCTCTTCGCCCGGGTCCTGACCGGCGTCACCGCCAGCACCGCACCCGTCTTCCTCACCAGCTTCGTCACCAGCCAGGGCCTGTTCCTGGCGAAGGTGTGCGCCGCCGCCGTCTGCATCTCCCTGCCCGTGCTGGCCGCCGGGTTCGCCGCTCAGGACAAGCTCGTCCAGGGCCTCTCCCTAGGAGCCGTCAAGTGAAAGCAGCCGTCATCAGCTCGCCCGGCACCGTCGGCGTGGAGACCGTCGACGACCCGGCACCGGGACCCTCCGACGTCGTCGTCCAGGTCGACGCGTGCGGGCTGTGCGGAACCGACCTGCACATCCTCCAGGGCGAGTTCGCACCGACGCTGCCGATTGTGCCCGGCCACGAGTTCGCCGGACAGGTGGTCGCCCTCGGCTCCGACGTCCGCGGCCTGGCCACCGGCGACCGGGTCGCGGTCGACCCCTCCCTGTACTGCCACGAGTGCCACTACTGCCGCATCGGCCGCAACAACCTGTGCGAGCGCTGGAACGCCATCGGCGTCACCAGGCCCGGCGGCGCCGCCGAGTACGCCCTCGCCCCCGCCGCCAACTGCGTCAGACTCCCCGACCACGTCGCCACCCGCGACGCCGCCCTGATCGAACCGCTGTCCTGCGCCGTGCGCGGCTACGACATCCTGCGCGCCCAACTCGCCACCCACATCCTCATCTACGGCTCCGGCACCATGGGCCTGATGATGATGGAACTCGCCAAACGCACCGGCGCGGCCACCATCGACATGGTCGACATCAACACCGAACGCCTCACCACCGCCCGCCAGTTGGGCTGCACCGCCACCGCCACCAGCGCCGACGAGCTGGACCGGCCGCGCGGCTGGGACGTGGTCATCGACGCCACCGGCAACGCCGCCGCCATCCAGGACGCCCTGGGCCGGGTCGGCAAGGGCGGCACCTTCCTCCAGTTCGGCGTCGCCGACTACGCCGCCCGCGCCACCATCGAGCCCTACCGCATCTACAACCAGGAGATCACCATCACCGGCTCCATGGCGGTGCTCCACAGCTACGAACGCGCCGCCGAACTCTTCGCCGCCGGTGTCCTCGACCCGGACGTCTTCATCAGCGACCGCCTCCCCCTCGTGGACTACGCGGCAGCCCTCCAACGCTTCCAGGCAGGCAAGGGCCGTAAAATCCAGGTCCTGCCCTGAGAGCCGGGCCACCGTCCCGGCCGCCCCGCTCAGCATCCGGATCCCGCACCCGGTCCCCGGACCCGCGAAGCCCGACCGACGTACCCGGCCTCGCCGGAAGAGGAAGGCCCATGACCGTACCCCTGCCCGGGTCACCGCCCGTACCCCCGCCACCGCCGCTGCCGCCTCCCCCGGTGCCGGCCCTGGTGATCGGCGAGGCACTCACGGACGTCCTCACCGGCCCGGGCGGCGAGCGCAGCGAGCACCCCGGCGGCAGCCCGGCGAACGTCGCGCTCGGCCTGGGACGGCTCGGCCACCCGGTCCGGCTCGCCACCCGGATCGGGCGCGACCGCACCGGGCGGGTGCTGCGGGAGTGGTTCGACGACGGCGGGATCGAGCTGCTCCCCGGGTCCGTCGGCGACGCCCCGACCTCGACGGCCACCGCCCGGCTGGGCGCGGACGGCACGGTCGGCTACGACTTCGACCTGGTCTGGGACCTGGCGCCGGCGACGATCGCGGCGCTGCACTCCGGCCCGCCGGTCCACCTGCACATCGGTTCCATCGCCGCGGCGCTGCCGCCGGGCGCCGACCAGGTGCTGGCCGCCGCGGAGCAGTCCGCGGCCGGGGCCACCGTCTCCTACGACCCGAACATCCGCCCGGCCCTGCTGGGCGCCCCCGAGCGCGAGCGCGCCCGGGTGGAGCACCTGGTCGAGGTGAGCGACCTGGTGAAGGCGAGCGACGAGGACCTGCACTGGCTGTACCCGGGTGAGGACCCGGACACCACCGCCGCCCGATGGGCGCGGCGCGGGCCGGCCCTGGTGGTGGTCACCCGCGGTTCCCGCGGCGCTCGCGCCTGGTGGCGCCACGGGCATCTCGACGTCCCGGCGGCGCCGATCCGTGTCGTGGACACCGTCGGCGCGGGCGACTCCTTCATGTCCGCGCTCGTCAGCGGCCTGCTCCGGCGGGAACTGCTCAGCGGCGGCGACCCGTCCGCGACGGCCGCGACCCGCGCACGCCTGCGCGCGGCCACCGACGGTAGGGCCTCGCACCCGGACGTCGCCTGGGCGCTGCGGTACGCCGTGCGGGCCGCGGGCATCACCTGCTCGCGCGCCGGGGCCGCCCCACCGACCTACGAGGAACTGGCGCGGCCGCGGGACTGACCGGGCCGTGAGCCGTGTCCGACCTGCCGTGCCCGGCTTACGGCGTCGCCGCGGGTCGGGCGCGGCAGGTCGGGCGCTATTCCCCGGACGCGGCCCGGCCGAAGTGAACGACGATCCGGCCCTGGTTGGACGGGTCGGTCTCGAAGCTGCGGTACAGCCGCTTCAGATGGGGTTGCCGCAGCGTCGCCAGCACCCGGGAGCGGAGCTTCCCCGAGCCCTTGCCCGCGATGATCTCCACCGTGTCCGCCTTCGTGGCCGCGGCCCTGAAGATGATCTCGCGTACCGCTCGGTCGATGTCGCGGTCGCTCCGGAACAGCGGATGCAGGTCGAGGGTGAGCGTCATCGGTGCCTGTGCCTTCCTGCCGGGGCTCCCGCCCGTCCGGCGGCGGCACCGCTCGGTACGGCCCGGCCCACCCGCACCGTACTCCTGATGGGAAACCCCGTGGCGTCCCGGGGAGGGGTGCGGTTACGTTCGCGCGATGACCACTCGTACGTTCCGCATCACGGTCCGCGGTGCCTTCGACGGGCTCGACGCCGAGCAGCGCGCCGAGCTGCTGGCCCACGCCGCCGAGCACGATGTCCTGCACGCCGCCTTCACCCCCGAGGGGCACCTGAGCTACGACCTGGCCGCGCGGGCCGCGTTCACCTTCCGCTTCCAGGAGTCCGGCGAGGCCGAGGAGGACATCGTGCCCGCGACCGCCCGTGCGGAGGCCGCGGCACGTATCTGGCTCACCGACCGCGGCTACGGCTTCACCCCGCTCCGCACCCAGGCCGAGGATCTCTCCTTGGCCCCACTCGGCAAGCGCCGGCGCCGCGAGGCGGCGAAGCGGCCGGCCTGAGCCCCGACGGCCACGCGCCGACCCGCACCCATCAGGGGCGCGGGGAGCTGCGCGAGCAACCCACCACCGACAGGTGATCCCTCGACCCGCGGAACCCGCCACCCCGGCGGGTCCGGGCGAGCCCCGACCGCCGCCGCTACCGCGCCGGGTAGATATCCCCCGCGGCCATCATGCTCTCCTGCTCACTGTCGAACTCCAGCTGCCGCACCTCCCGTTGGAGTTTCCTGCGCTCCTCCGGGTCCTGGCTGCGCTCGGCGTCCGCCTCCAGCGCGGATGCCTTCTCGCGCAGTTCCCGGACGTGCCGCTCGTTCGACGGACCGTTCTCGTTCATCTCGCGCCTCGCTTCGCGCACCGCGTGCCGATGCCTCCAGCCAAACAGGCCGGACGCCCGGACGCCACCGGGCGCACCCGGCACCGCCGGGCACGGACGCCGAACCCACCGGATCCCGGCGACGTTTCAACGCGGCCGAGCCACGCCGGGACCCGCCTTCTCTTGACGGGCTGTGCATCCCGCCCTACGGTGTGCCGCGCGTGATTGAAACGTTCCACCCCGCATCGACAGGCACCGCACCTCCACCGGACCACCCGTCAGGAGCGCGTGATGAAACGGATCATGTCGGCGACCGCCCTCGCGGTCGCGGCGCTGGTCGCCGTACTGGCACCACCGGCGGCCGCCACCACCGCGGCCGGAGCACCACCCGGCGGCCACGGCGCCGGCCACCGCACCTACCCGAGCCTCTCCGGCGCCTTCGACAACGCCGGCATCAGCGCCGCGGCCGACCCCTCCTCCGCCGACCTCGACGGGCTGGGCAACAGCCTCGTCGCGGAGGACCTGGCGGCGGCCGGCTGGAGCCCGGGCACCGCCGTGACCGTCGGCGACACCCGGCTCACGCTGCCCGCCGCCGCCCCCGGGCAACCGGACAACGTTGTCGCCGACGGCCAGCGCATCGTCCTGCACGGCACCGGATCGGCGCTGACGTTCCTGCTCACCGGCACCGCCGCGGACGCCGCCGGGACCGGCACGATCAGCTACGCCGACGGCAGCAGCCAGAGCTACCGGCTGAGCGCGCCCGACTGGTACAGCGGGCCGAGCGACGCCCTGGCGGTGCGGACCGCGCGCCGCAACACCCCTTCGGGCCCGACCGCGCTGGACGTGAAGCTCTACACGGCGTCCGTGCCGCTCGACGCCCGCAAGCGGCCGACCGCCGTGACGCTGCCGACGATCGCCGCGAGCGACGGCTCGGCCGCCCCCGAGATGCACGTGTTCGCGCTCGGCCTGCGCCCGGTGCCGGCCGGGTGGACCGCGACGTGGTCGGCGGCCGTCGACGACAGCCTGGCGCCGTACGTGTGGACCGACCGCACGCTGCGCATGGTGGAGCACACCAGCGTGGGCGGCAACCGGGTGCGGATCAGGCTCGACAACGCCTTCGGCCCGGGCCCGCTGACGGTGGGCCACGCGACCATCGCGGTGCGCGCGTCGGGGGCGGTGCCGGTGGCGACCCCGGTCACGCTCACCTTCGGCGGCAAGCAGCAGGTGACGATGCCGGCCGGCGGCCAGGCGTACAGCGACCCGCTGCCCTTCTCCGTGCCCGCCGACAGCGACCTGCTGGTGAGCCTCTACCTGCCGGGCACCGTGCAGTTCGCCCCGATGCACAGCCTGGGCCAGCAGGACATGTACTCCACCAACGACGGCGGCACCGACGACGCGGCCGACGGCGCGGACTTCCCCGTCAACAACCTCTTCGGGTTCTGGACGGTGCTGTCGGGCATCGAGGTCACCGGACCCTCGCACAGCACCGTCGTGGCCCTCGGCGACTCCATCACCGACGGCTACGCCTCGACGGTGAACGGCAACCAGCGCTGGCCCAACTATCTCGCGCAGCGGCTGCTCGCCAAGGACGGCCCGAAGGCGCCGGCCGTCGCCGACGAGGGGATCAGCGGCAACAAGGTGCTCACCGACGCGTTCACCGGCCTGCCGAACACCGGCACCGCGGGCATCAAGGCGACCGCGCGGCTCGATCGCGACGTGCTGAGCCAGGCGGGCGTGCGCACGGTGATCGTCCTGGAGGGCATCAACGACGTGGACAACAACGCGCCGGCCGCCGACGTGATCGCCGGGCTCCAGCAGATCGCCGCGACGCTGCACTCGTACGGCCTGCGGGTCGTGGCCGGCACGCTCACGCCGACCGAGGGCTGCGGCTGCACCACCCCGCCGCGGGCCGACGCGCGGCACCGGATCAACGACTTCATCCGCGACAACGGCGGGACCTTCGACGCGGTGGTCGACTTCGACGCCGCCATCCGCAACCCCGCCGACCCGGACGCCATGCTCCCGCAGTACGACTCCGGCGACCACCTCCACCCCAACGGCGCCGGCTACCAGGCCATGGCCGACGCCATCGACCTGAGCACGCTCTAGCCCCGCCCCGCCCCGCCCGAGCCCGGCCCGGCCGCGACGCCCGGTCCTCCCGCCCGCCTTCCGCCCTGCGGCGGGCGGGAGGACCGCACCGCGCGGCCGGGCGGTTTTTGACCTGTACATGTCCATTCGATGCCCATACGATGACGCTGCACGCTCTGAGAGCGCTCTCTCCTCTCGCTTCGGTCTCACTCCCCCCGGACGGAAGAAGTGTCATGAGACGCAGAATCGGCACGATCATCAGCCTGTCCGCCTTACTCGTCGCCACCGCCCTCGGCGGCGCCGGCGTCATGACGGCGTCCGCCGCTCCGGCACCCGACGCCGGCAGCTCGGCCGGCGGCGCCCTCGCCTCCGACGCCGTGGTGACGGCGATGGTGCACGACCTCGGCCTGACGCCGGCCCAGGCCCGGCAACGGCTGCGGCAGCAGGCCACGGCGACCACCCTCGAACCCAAGGCCCGCAAGGCCGCCGGGAGTTCGTACGGCGGCTCGTGGTTCGACCAGCGCGACGGCACGCTCGTGGTCGCCGTGACCGGCGCGCGCGCCGCGTCGGCCGTGGCGAGGACCGGCGCCGCCACCACGGTCGTCGCCCGCACCGCCAAGCAGCTCGACGCGGCGAAGTCCGCGATCGACACGCTGGCCAGGACGCACAAGGCCCCCGCGGGGGTGAGCAGTTGGGGCGTCGACCTGCAGAAGAACCAGGTCGTGGTCAGTGTGCGCGCCGACCGGGCGGGCGACCCGGCGGTCCGCGCCTTCGTCGCCGCGGCCGAGCGCGGCGACACCGCACAAGCCGTGACGGTGCGGACGACGGCCGCCGCCGCTCCGACAACGCTGTCAGCCGGCACCGTCGGCGGCGACCCCTTCACCAGCCACGGCATCCGCTGCTCGATCGGCTTCTCGGTGATCGGCGGCTTCGTCACCGCCGGCCACTGCTCCCAGGCGGGCGCGGCGGTGTACGGCTGGGACGGCTCGTACGTGGGCAACTTCCAGGCCGGCACCTTCCCCGGGAACGACTACTCCTGGGTCAACGTGGGCAGCGGCTGGTGGACGGTGAACGTCGTCCTCGGCTGGGGCACCGTCTCGGACGTGCTCGTGCACGGCTCGGCGGTGGCCCCGGTCGGCTCCTCCGTGTGCCGCTCGGGTTCCACCACGCACTGGCACTGCGGCACGATCCTCGGCACGAACGAGACGGTCAACTACTCGGAGGGCAGCGTCTACGGGCTCACCGAGACCAACGTGTGCGCCGAACCGGGCGACTCCGGCGGCTCGTTCATCAGCGGAGACCAGGCCCAGGGGGTCACCTCCGGTGGTTACGGCGACTGCACCTCGGGCGGCGAGACCTGGTTCCAGCCGGTGAACCCGATCCTGTCCGCCTACGGCCTGACCCTGCAGACCAGTTGACCCTGCTCCTGCCGGCAGCACCATGCGGCCGGCCCGCCCCGGACACCCCGGGGCGGGCCGGCCGTCGCGTGCCCCCGCGGCGAGGGGCGACACGCTCCGCTATAGTGCCGTGCTCGCAACCGGCGACCGGCAACCGCCGGGGCCGGCCGGCTTCTTGGAGGAACACCCGTGGACCTGGCCGACGTCGTCCCGCTGCAGCCCGGACCCGATGACTACGCCTACACCTTCGGCGGTCGCGCGCCGGTGGTCACCGTGCAGCCGGGCACTGTCGTCGAGTTGACCACCGAGGACTGCTTCGGTGGCAGCGTGCGCGGGTTCGGCGACCTGCCCAGCCAGGTGTGCGTCTTCCCCCGGCTCAATCCGGTGACCGGTCCGGTCGCGGTGGCCGGGGCCGAACCGGGCGACACCCTGGCGGTGCACTTCGTGGAGATCACGCCGGCCCGCGACTGGGGCGTGTCCAGCACCTTCCCGCACTTCGGCGCGCTGACCACGACCCACACCACCGCCATGCTGCACCCGCCCCTCGAAGAGCGGGTGTGGGTCTACGAGATCGACGTGCCGGCCGGCGTCTGCCGCTTCCGGGCCCGCGGCACGGACTTCACCGCCGACCTCCCGCTGGACCCGATGCACGGCACGGTGGGGGTGGCCCCGGCCGCCGGGGAGACGCTGATGTCGATCACGCCCGGCGCGCACGGCGGCAACATGGACACCCCCGAGATGCGCGCGGGCACCACGGCCTACTTCGGGGTCAACGTCGAGGGCGGGCTGCTCTCCATCGGCGACGGCCACGCCCGGCAGGGCGAGGGCGAGGTGTGCGGCACCGCTGTCGAGACCGCGATGCGCACGGTCGTCGTGGTCGATCTGGTCAAGGGCGGCGGCCCGGCCTGGCCCCGGCTGGAGGACGACCGGCACCTCATGAGCACCGGCTCGGCCCGGCCGCTGGAGGACGCGTTCCGGATCAGCCAGCACGACCTGGTCGGCTGGACCGGCGGGCTGCTGGGCCTGGACGAGCTGGACGCCTACCAGCTGGTCAGCCAGGCGGGCCTCGCCCCGGCCGCCAACGTCTGCGACACCAACTACACGATGGTGGCGAAGTTCCCGAAGTCCGTGCTGGGCGGGGCCCGCGCCTACGACGGCCTGCACGACCGGCTCCGCGCGACGGCCGCGGCCTACTTGCGGCAGCGCTAGGGCCTGTCGTCCGCGAGCCGTCCGCGCGCCGCGCCCACCGCCCATGGCTCGGCCCGGACGGCGCGCCGCGGCTCCCGACGCCCCGGCCTGGTCCGGCATGATCGTGCGCATGAGCGAGTCCGAACCCGGCCACCACCCCGGGACAGGAAGAGTGGCGCACCGGCGGGTCCCGATGAGGGGCCGGGACCCGGAGGAGCCCGGCCGGGTCTCCACCCCGCTGGAACTCCTCCTCGACCTGACGTTCGTGGTCGCCGTCGGGAGCGCGGCCTCGCACTTCGCCGAGATGCTCGCCGCGGGGCACCCGGGGCAGGCGGTCGCCGCGTTCGGGCTGGCGATGATCGCGATCAGCATCGCGTGGATCAGCTTCAGCTGGTTCGCGTCCGCGTTCGGCACCGACGACTGGCTCTACCGGGTGCTGACGATGCTGCAGATGATCGGCGTCGTCGTCTTCGCGCTCGGGCTGCCGGCGATGTTCCACTCCGTGGAGGAGGGCGGGCGGCTCGAACTGCGCGCGATGGTCGCCGGATACGTGGTGATGCGCGTGGCGATGGTGCTGCAGTGGCGGCGGGCGGCACGCGAGTCGCCGCCGTTCCACGATGTCGGTATGGCCAACATCCGCTGGACCGTGATCATCCAGGGCGCCTGGATCGCGGTCGGGTTCGCCGATGTGCCGCGCACCGCGACGTTCGTGGTCTTCGTCTTCCTGTCGGCGATGGAGCTGATGCTGCCGGTCCTGGCGCAGGGCAACGCGGCCGCCACGCCCTGGCACCCCCACCATGTCGCCGAGCGGTACGGCCTGTTCGCGATCATCACGCTGGGCGAGGGCGTGGTGGGCACCGTCGCCTCGTCGGGCGGGCTGCTCGGCGGTGTGAACGGCACGGAGTGGACGGGGACCGCGGTGGCCGTGGTCGTCGCCGGGGTCGGGCTGACCTTCGGCATGTGGTGGGTGTACTTCATCACGCCCTTCGGCGACATCCTGGTCCACCGCCGCAGCCTCGGTTACCTCTTCGGGTACGGGCACATCCCGGTGTTCGCGGGCATCGCCGGCGCGGGCGCCGGGCTGCACGTCGCCGGGCTGTACCTGGAGGGCCACGCGGAACTCGGGGAGACCGCGGTGGTGCTGGCCCTGGCCGTCCCCGTGGGCCTGTTCCTGCTGATGGTCTACCTCCTGCACACCCTGCTGCTGTCCTCGGGGGACCGCTTCCACCTGCTGCTGATCAGCGGGACCCTCGCGGTCCTGGTCCTGGCGGCCCTGCTCGCCGCGGCCGGTGTCGCCCTGGCGGTGTGCCTGCTCGTGGTGATGCTCGCCCCGTTCGTCACCGTCGTCGGCTACGAGACGATCGGGCACCGCCACCAGCAGCGCATGCTCGACGCGATCGCCGCGCCGCAGAACTGACGGTGCCTCCGGTGCGTCCGGCGCGAGTCGGGCGGGTTCGACGAGCCTCCGGCGCGGGTCACGCGCTGTCGGTGCGCGGGAACACGTACTCGTCCAGGACGATCCCGATCGCCACCGCCGTGGGGATCGCCACCAGACCGCCGACGATGCCGAGCAGGCTCCCCCCGACGAGGACGGCCACCACGGTCACCACGGGGTGGACGTCGACCGCGAACTTCATGGCGCGCGGCATGATCAGGTAGTCCTCGGCGACGCGGAAGGCGATCGAGAACGCCGCGGTGGCCAGGGCGACGGGGAGGGAGACCGACAGGGCGACGAGGCTGACCGCGACCCCGCCGACGGTGGAGCCGACCACGGGGACCATGTCCATGAGGGCCACAAAGAAGCCGAGGGCGGCGGGGTAGGGCAGCCCGGTGGCCTCGCACCAGATGAAGGTGGCGGCGCCGGCGATCGCCGAGGTGACGATGTTGCCGAGCATGAAGCGGCCCACCCGGCTCAGGATCTCCTCGCTGACGGACTCGGCTCTGGCCCGCCGGGTGCCGGGCACGAAGCGGTAGCAGAACCGTTTGATCGCCGGCAGTGCCGTCATCACGTAGAGGGTCACGGTGACGACGACGGCGGTGGAGGCGACCGCGCTGACCACGAGCTGTCCCGCGCCGAGGACGCCGCCGGCGACCTCCGACGCGCCGAGGCCGGACGTGAGTTGCTGCCGTGCCTTCTCGATGACGTGGTAGTGGTCCTCCAGGCGCCCGAGCGTGCTGTGGTGGTCGTGCAGCTGGCTGCGCCAGCGCGGCACGTCGTCGGTGAGCGCGGTGACCGCGGCGGTGACCGGGGGGATCACCAGCGCGACGAACCCTGCGAGGACCGCGGCGAGCCCAGCCGCGACGGACGCCACCGACCAGCCCCGGCGCAGCCCGCGCCGGCACAGCCACGCCACCACCGGTTCCAGGCTGACCGCGATGAAGACGGCGAGGAGCAGCAGCGTGAGCAGCTCGCTCATCCGCAGCACGGTCCGCACCAGCAGCCAGGCGAGCAGCGCGCCCAGCCCGGTGCCGAAGCCGACCCCGAACCAGGAGCGCCGGGCGGCCGGGAGGACGGCGTCCAGCCGCAGCCGGCGCGGGGGGAGGGCGGTCGCGGGCGCGGCCGGCACCGGCGGCAGCGCGGTGTCGGCGGGCAGGTCGGTCATGGCAGGGCTCCCTCGCGACGGTGGACCGCACGGACCGGTACGCGCGGGCGCCACCGTGGCCGCGCCCGCGGGTCCACCCGTACCAACGGCGGCGACGGCCCGGCGTCACCGGCTGCGAGACGTTGCCCCCTGGTCGGCGGTACCCGTCGTGGTCCGCCGCGTGCGCGACCCCGCGGGGGGAGGCGGGGCCGCGGAAGTGCCGTGCGCGGAGGTCGGCGCGGGCGGCGGGTCAGGCGCCGTTCCGCCGCGGGATCCCGAACCGCTCGCGGTAGCTGGGGAAGTCGCCGCCCGGGCCGTGCACGCTGTCGGCGGACAGCACCGCGTGGAGGACCGCGCGGGTGAGGACGTCGGCGCCGGCCGCGAGGATGGCGTTGACCGCGCCCGCCTCCTGGTGGACGCCGAAGGCGGGGTCGGACGTCGCGAGCGCGTCGGGGGGCAGCAGCGGGCGCCGCCCGGTGGCCAGCGCGAAGACGGTGTCCCCGTCGGAGAGCAGGTGCACCGGGCGGATCGCGCGGGCCAGCCCGTCGTGCGCGGTGCCGGCGAGCTTGTGGGCCTGCGAGCGGCTCAGCGCGGCGTCGGTCGCGACGACGGCGAGCGTGGTGTTCATCGGCTGCTCCCCCGCGCCGGCCGGCCGCTGCCGGGCGCGGTCGCGTACGGCCGCGGGCGGGGGCCTGGCGTCGAGCCCGAACTCCGTCTCCCAGTCGGGGCGCGCGCCCCACAGGGCGCCGGTGTCCGGGTCGGCCACGGAGCCGGCGGAGTTGACGGCCGCGAGCGCGGCCACCGTCGTGCCGGAGGGAAGGACGGTGCTGGCGGTGCCGATGCCGCCCTTGAGACCGCCGGCGACCGCTCCGGTGCCGGCGCCGACGCAGCCCTGCGCGACGGGCCCTCCCTCCTGCTGGGCGGCGGCCGCCTCCACGGCGGCGCGGCCCATCCCCCGGTCGGGGCGGGCCCGCCACGCGCCGCCGCGGCCGAGGTCGAACAGCGCGGCGGCCGGCACCACCGGCACCACCTGGCCGGGGCCGCCGACGCGGAAGCCGCGGCCCTGCTCCTCCAGCCACTCCGCGACGCCGCCGGCGGCGTCGAGGCCGTAGGCGCTGCCGCCGGTCAGCACGATCGCCTCGATGTGCCGGACCAGGTTGCGCGGGTCGAGCGCGTCGGTCTCCCGGGTGCCGGGACCGCCGCCGCGCACGTCCACCGCGGTGACGGCGCCGCCCGCGGGGGCCAGCACGACGGTGGTGCCGGTCAGCCACCCGCCGCCGGTGCGCTGGGCGTGGCCGACCCGCACCCCGGCCACGTCGGTGAGGGCATTGGCGGGGCCCGGCCGCGCCGCGTCCTGAACGGTCATCGGTTCACCGGACCCGCCGGTCCGCTCGTCGCCGGTCGCCTTCGCGCCGCGCAGGGGATGCCGCTCACATCAGCACCCTGTCACCGTCCGTCGCCTCCGGCCCGCTGTGGTCGCGGATCACCGCCGCGACCGCGGCCGGGTCGTCCGGGGTGATGAACGGGCGGACCCGCTTGCCGACGTCCAGCAGCAGGCCCTCCGTCTTGCGCGTCCGGCCGGGGTCCAGGCTCGCCCAGACCGTCGGGTTGGCGGTGCCCCAGATCCGGCCCTGCCCGCTCATCAGGCCCATCCGGACCCGCTGCACGGCCCGGATGTCGGCGTAGCGGACGGTCTTGCCGCCCCAGGGGAAGTAGTACCCGCGGATGCGGATGCCGTCGGGCGTGCAACGGATCCACCGGTCGCGGTAGCTGTCCTGCGTGTCCATGCTCCCAGCCTGCACCGTCGGGCGCCGCGGGCCAACCACGCGGACCGGCACACCCTCGCCTCGTCGGGCCCGCCGACCCTATTGTCGTGCGTGCCGGTTCCCCGCGACGAAGGACGACCGTGACGACGATCCTCGCCATCGACCAGGGCACGTCATCGACGAAGGCGGTGGTGCACGACGAGGAGGACGGCGTGGTCGCGGTGGCGGAGGAGCCGCTGCGCCCCGACCACCTCAGCGGCGGGCGGGTCGAGCAGGACGCCGACGCGGTGCTCAGGTCGGTGCTGGTCGCCGGCCGGCGGGCCGTGACCGAGGCGGGGCGGGCGGTCGACGCGGTCGCGGTCGCCAACCAGGGCGAGACGGTGCTCGCGTGGGACCCGCGCACCGGGCGCCCGCTGACCCGCGCGCTGGTCTGGCAGGACGGCCGGGCGGCCGGGATCTGCGCGGAACTGGCCGAGCACCGCGAGAAGGTCGCGCACCGCACCGGTCTGGTGCTGGACCCGTACTTCTCCGCGCCCAAGATGGCCTGGATCCGGCGCGAGCTGACCACCGAGGGAGTGGTCAGCACGCTCGACGCGTGGCTGCTGCACCACCTCACCGGGGAGTTCGTCACGGACGCGGCGACCGCGAGCCGGTCGCTGCTCACCGATCTGGACACCGCCGGCTGGGACGAGGAGATGCTCGGTCTGTTCGGGCTCGGCGACGAGCGGCTGCCGCGGCTGGTGGACAACGACGCGATCGTGGGCACCACTTCGGCGTTCGGCGCCGAGATCCCGGTCGGCGGCCTGGTCGTGGACCAGCAGGCGGCGCTGCTGGCCGAGGGCTGCCTGGAGCCGGGCGACACCAAGTGCACCTACGGCACCGGGGCCTTCCTGCTCGCCAACACCGGTACGGCGCCGGTGCGTTCGGCGCAGGGGCTGACCGCGTCGGTGGCCTGGCGGCTGCGCGGGCGGACCACGTACTGCCTGGACGGGCAGGTCTACACCGCGGCGTCGGCGGTGCGCTGGCTCCAGGAGCTGGGGCTGATCGGGTCCGCGGCCGAGCTGGACGCGGTGGCCGCCGAGGACAGCGACGGGGTGCTGTGCGTACCGGCGTTCGCGGGCCTGGCCGCTCCGTGGTGGCGGTCGGACGCGACCGCGTCGGTGGTCGGGATGACGCTGTCCACCCGGCGCGAGCACCTCGTACTCGCGGTGCTGCAGGGCATCGCCGCGCAGGTCTGCGAGTTGGGCCGGCTGGTCGAGGAGGGGCTGCGGCCGGCCCCGGCGACACCGGCACCGGCGCGGGCACGGGCACGGGCCGGCGCCGCCCGGCCGCTGCGGGTCGACGGCGGGCTGACCCGCAGCGGCGCGCTGCTCCAGGCGCAGGCCGACCTGCTGCAGGCGCCGGTGGAGGTCTACCCGTTCCCGCATGCCACCGCGCTCGGCGCCGCCGCGCTGGCCCGCCTCGCGCTGCGCCCGGAGCGGGAGTTGGCCGACGTGCTGCCGCCGTGGCAGCCGCAGGTGGTGCACCGCCCGCGGTGGGAGCCGGAGCGGGCGGCGGCCTTCCGCTCGCGCTGGCAGGCGGCGGCCCGGGCCACCCTCGACCTGGGCGCGGGCGCGTGACCGACGGCGCCGGGTGCGCGCCGCTGCCGACCGGCTCCGAGGTCGAAGCCGATACCGATACCGATGTCGATGTCGCCGTGGTCGGCGCGGGCGTGGTGGGCGCCGCGATCGCCCGCGAACTGGCCGGTCACGGGCTGTCGGTGGCCGTGCTGGAGGCGCGCGACGACATCGGCGACGGCACCAGCAAGGCCAACACCGGCATCCTGCACACCGGGTTCGACGCGAAGCCCGGCACGCTGGAGTCGCGGCTGGTCCGCGAGGGCTGCCGGCTGCTCACCGCGTACGCGGCGGCGACGGGCATCCCGGTGGAGCGCACCGGCGCGGTGATGGCGGCCTGGACCGAGGAGGAGCTGGCGGCACTGCCCGGGCTGCGGGAGAAGGCGGAACGCAACGGGTACCGGCGCTGCGAGCTCGTCGGCGCCGGCGAGGTCTACCGGCAGGTGCCCGCGCTCGGCCCGGGCGTGCTGGGCGGCCTGACCGTGCCCGACGAGTCGCTGACCTGCACCTGGACCACCACGCTCGCGCTGGCCACGGACGCGCTGCGGCGCGGCGCGCGGTTCCTGCTCCGCCGCGCGGTGATCGGCGCGGACCCCGGTGCCGGGGTCACCAGGCTGCGCACGGCCGGAGGCGATCCGATCACCGCCCGCTGGGTGGTCAACGCGGCGGGCCTGGGCGCGGACACCGTGGACCGGATGTTCGGCCACGACCGCTTCACGGTCACCCCGCGGCGCGGCGAACTGCTGGTCTTCGACAAGCTGGCCCGCCCGCTCGCCGACCGGATCGTGCTGCCGGTGCCGACCGCCCGCGGCAAAGGGGTGCTCATCTCGCCGACCGTCTACGGCAACGTGATGCTCGGGCCGACCGCGGAGGACCTCACCGACCGTACGGCGACCGGCACTTCGGCCGAGGGGTACGCCTTCCTGCGGGCCAGGGGCGAGCGGCTGATGCCGTCGCTGATGCGGGAGGAGGTCACCGCCGCGTACGCCGGGCTGCGGGCCGCGGCCGACCGCGACGACTACCTGATCGAGGCGTCGCCGGAGCAGCGCTACGTCGTGGTCGGCGGCATCCGCTCCACCGGCCTGTCCGCGGCGATGGGGATCGCGGAGTACGTCCGCGCGCTGCTCGCGGACGCCGGGCTCGTCCTCGCGGCGCGTACGGACCTGCCCTCCCCGCCGCGCATGCCGAACCTGGGTGAGGCGTTCCCCCGCCCCTACCGGGACGCCGAACGCATCGCCGCCGACCCGGCGTACGGCCACGTCGTGTGCTACTGCGAGCGCGTCACGGCCGGCGAGATCCGGGACGCCTGCACCGCGCCGTTGCCCGCCCGCACCCTGGACGGCCTGCGGCGCAGGACCCGGGCCACGAACGGCCGCTGCCAGGGCTTCTCCTGCGCCGCGGCGGTCACCGACCTCATGGACCGGCACCGCTCCGGCGGGTGCGACGCGTCGACGGAGCCCGGAGGCACCACCCGATGACGGACGGCACCCCGAACTTGGAACGCGGCGCGGTACTGACGCCGGACGTGCTCGTCGTCGGGGCGGGTCCGGCCGGGCTGACCGCGGCGGCGCGGCTGGCCGGCCGGACCGGAGCGGACGTCCTCGTGCTGGACCGGGCCGACACGCCCGGCGGCGTGCCCGTGCACACCGCGCACACCGGGTTCGGCCTGCGCGACCTGCACCGCGTCCTGTCCGGCCCCGCCTACGCCGCCCGGCTGGCCGGCGCCGCGCGCGCCGCGGGGGCGGATCTGCGCGGCAGGGCCATGGTCACCGGCTGGTCCGGCCCACGGCAGGTTGAGGCGACCACGCCGGACGGCCTGCTGCGGGTCCGGGCGCGGGCGGTGCTGCTCGCCACCGGCGCGCGGGAACGTCCGCGCCCGGCCCGGCTGGTCCCGGGCGACCGCCCCCAAGGCGTCCTCACCACCGGCCAGTTGCAGCAGTTGGTGCACGGCTCCGGCCGGCACGTCGGCGAGCGGGCCGTGGTGGTCGGCGCGGAGCCGGTGAGCTGGTCGGCGGTCCTGACGCTGCGGGCGGCGGGCTGCCGGACCGTGCTCATGACCAGCCGGTACGACCGCGCCGAGTCGTACGCCGCCTTCACCGTGCCCGGGCGGACCGTGCTGGGGGTGCCGGTGGCCACCGGGACCCGGGTGGTGCGGATCATCGGGCGCGGCCGGGTGGAGGGCGTGGAGATCGAGCACGCGGCGACCGGCAGGCGCCGCACGGTCGCCTGCGACACGGTGGTTTTCACCGGTGACTGGGTGCCCGAGCACGAACTCGCCCGGGCCGCCGGTCTCGCCATCGACCCCGGCACGCTCGGGCCGGTCGTCGACACCGCCCTGCACACCAGCGAGCCGGGCGTGTTCGCGGCGGGCAACCTCCTGCATCCGGTGGACACCGCGGACGGCGCGGCGCTCGACGGGCGGCACGCGGCCGACCGCATCGCCGCGTGGCTGGCGGCGCCCGGCGGGGAGGGCCCGCCGCTCGGGCCCGGGGTGCCGGTGGTGGCCGGGGAGCCGTTCCGCTGGGTCGCGCCCCAGCTCCTGCGCCCGGGCGGGCCCGCACCGCCTCGCGGCCGCCTCCTGCTGTGGAGCGACGCGCTCGTCCGCGTCCCCCGGGTGAGGGTGTGTCAGGACGGCCGCGTGCTCGCCCGGCGGCGCCTCCCCTGGCCGGCCGCACCCGGCCGCGTCTTCCGGGTGCCTTTCGCGCTGCTCTCCCGGCTCGACCCGTCCGGCGGCCCGGTCCGGCTCGCCCTGGAGTAGGGCTCCCCCGGGTTCCCCTGACCCGACGGGCTGCCCCGTCCCGCGGGTTCAGGGACCACCTCGCGGTGGTGGGCTGGTCGCGAGCTACCCCCTCTGTGTGCACCGTTCTCCCGTTACCGTCGGCTCCCCGACAGCGTTTGCGCGGCTTTGACCTGTGCAAATGACCTGTGTCGGGAGACCGTGCCCGAGATCTCACGGGCCGCGTGCCGGTGGATGCCGCGATGGAGCGGACCCGTCAGGCGCGCTCTGCCGGGGCTCTGGTGTGGCGCTTGCCCAGCAGAGCCGCCAGAAGCATGACGAGGAGTCCGATGCTGACGCCGCACAATGTCCACAGCACCCGGTTGCCCTCGGCGGAGTAGTTGGAGGGCTGCGGAAGGTCGACCAGGATGAGCACTCCCGCAGCGATGGCAGCGGAGTAGAGGGCGTAGCTCAGGAAGCGGACTCCTACGCCGTGCATCAGCAGGACCAGCGCGACGACTTCGAGTCCGCGCTTGACGGCGAACAGCTTGAGCCCGTGTTCGCCGGCGGGCACCAGGAGCAGCAGTACGGCGACGACCGAGCCGATCAGTGCGCCGGCAAGGCGCTGCGCGGATACGAGCGTGGCCTGTTCCAGGCTCGGCTTCATCGCGACGATGGCAGCGATGGGGATCCAGTAGCCGTTCGACAGATCCAAGCCGAACGCGAGCGCGACGGTGCCGGCAATGGCCAGCGCGCGGAGTACCGCGAACGTGGTCAGGGGCGGGGTCAGCTTCTTTCGCGAGGTGTCACCGGGAAGCTCCGCGATCGGCTGGGACCGGTCCTCACGCCGACGGATCAGCCACTCGATGAACGTCAGCACGATCCACAACGCGGCCCCCGCCGCCCAGGCCAGCACCTGCGCCCAGGTGTGGCTGGTGATCCGGGCATGATGGTGGAGGTTGAACGCGAGGCCGACGGCGGCGATGAACCAGACGTTGAGCAGCACGGCGTTGACGAATCTGCGCACCCCGAATGCGGCCGCCAGCCCGGCGACCAGAGTGACGGCGAAGGCCGCGAGTACCAGCCATCCCCAGGCTTGTCCTCCCAGGCCGAAGGCGAGCGCGGTGATCCCTGCGCCGATCAGGGCGAAGAGCGAGATGTGCGACGCGCGGTGCCCGTAGCTGCCTCCTGGGTCGGCCAGTGCCGCGAACAGAAGGCCGAACAAGGCGCTGAGCAGGTACTGCTCGTACCCGATCGCCCAGAAGACCATCAGCGGCACGAGCCCGATGTCCAGGAAGAGGACCGCGCGCGGCCAGTTGACACCTGTCGGGTCGAGCTGGAAGACCTTCGACAGCCAGCCCATGACCTCCCTCGTGTGCCGATGCCCTCCGCGTTCGGTCGCACCAGCCATGGCCGCCTCTGTTCACGCCGTCGCCCGGGTCTGTCACCTCGATCCCGCATTCTCCGAGCCATGCCCTACTGTCACGAAGCGACCCACCCGCAGGGTCCCCGGAACGGCGGACAGGTGACCAGGGCCCGTTTCCACTGTGGTCGGGCGGGGCCTTCCGGTCCCTGAAGCCCCCGGAGGGGCCCCGGGGGTCCGGTCACGCCACGACCGTCCGCACGCCTGCCGCCGAGATCCGTTCCAGCTCAGCCGCAGGCGCGTCGGTGTCGGTGACCAGGAGGGCGATGTCGGTGAGCGGGCAGATCTTCGCGAAGGTGGCGCGGCCGACCTTGGTGTGGTCGGCGACGACCACCGTGCGCGCGCTGGCCCCGGCGAACGCCCGGTCCGTCGCGGCTTCGAGCTGGTCATAGGTGGTGCAGCCGTGTGCCGCTCCGACCCCGTCGACACCGAGGAAGGTGATGTCGGTGTGGACGCCGGCGAGGGTCCGCTCGGCGATCGGCCCGACCAGCTCGTAGCTGGCGTTGCGCGCGTCCCCGCCCACGACGACCAGGGTGACGTGCCGGTGCAGGACGAGCTCCGCCGCGATGTTGACCGCGTTGGTGACCGCGGTGAAGGGGCCGCGGGCCGCGAGCAGCCGGGCGATCTCGGTGACCGTGGTGCCGCCGTTCATGCCGACCACCGCGCCCTGGGGCACGAGCGCGGCCGCCGCGCGGGCGATCGCGCGCTTCTCCGGCAGCAGCCGTTCCGCGCGGTGCTGGAGCGGCACCTCCAGCCCGACCGTGCCCACCTCCGCTCCCCCGCGGGTCCTGCGCAGCAGGTGCTGCCCGCTCAGGTGCTCCAGGTCGCGCCGGACGGTCGCACCCGACACGTCGAGCAGCCCGGACAACTCGCGCACCCCGACGCTGCCGCGGGCCGAGACATGCTCGAGTATCCGCGCGTGGCGCTCACTTCTCAGCATGACGGTGAGCATAACTCCGCCCGCGGCGCGCGTTCCTGACGCGTCTGCTCGGCAATTGAGCAGAATCGCGCGGTTGACACGAGGGAAGCTGCGCGATTAACTCCCGGGCAAGCGCCGGAGGTGAGTACCGGCGCCAGAGGTACGCCTAGCCGGTGGGTGGCCCGCAGTGCGCCGCAAGCCCGGACAAAGTCGCCAGGATCGCCGTTCGGCGTCCGAGGCGGGGACGTACCCTCCACCAGCAGGAGCTCGATGATGCGCATCGACCGCAGTCGTTCCGCTCTCCGTCTCACCGCGCTTTCGGCACTCTTGACCGCCGTGCTCGTCCCCTCGCTCGCGATGGACCAGGCCGGGGCGACCGCCGCCGCGGTGTCCCTCCCGCCGGCCCACGCCGGCTTCGACTACCAGATCGGCGGCGCCTATCCGCCGCCCGCGGGGGTGGGCGTGGTCAGCCGTGACCACACGGACGCGCCGGCCGCCGGGCTGTACAACATCTGCTACGTCAACGCGTTCCAGGTCCAGCCCGGCGACGAGGGCGACTGGGACTCCGACCTGCTGCTGCACGACGCGAACGGCAAGGTCGTCTACGACGAGGACTGGGGCGAGGCGCTCCTGGACACCAGCACCGCCGCCAAACGGCAGCGGATCGCCGACAAGGTCGACGGCTGGATCGACGAGTGCGCCACCAAGGGCTTCCAGGCGATCGAGCCGGACAACTACGACAGCTACAGCCGCTCGAAGAAGCTGCTGACCTCCGGCGAGGCGGAGTCGTACATCAGCCTGCTGTCCGCGCACGCGCACGCCGACGGGCTGGCCATCGCGCAGAAGAACACCTCGGAGCTGGCCGGCGACCGGGCGAGTACCGGGCTCGACTTCGCGATCGCGGAGGAGTGCGGGACGTACAACGAGTGCGGCGACTACACCGCCGCGTTCGGCGATCACGTGATCGTCATCGAGTACACCGCCAAGGGCCTGAAGAAGGCGTGTTCCGGCTGGGGTGACGAGTTGAGCATCGTGCGCCGCGACCTCGACGTGTCTCCCGCGGGCAGCCCGGAATACGTGCGCCAGACCTGCTGATACGGCGCGGGTGGCCGGGCCCGGCACACGGGACCCGGCCACCCGCCGCCTCAGCCGTTCGCCCGGCCCGACCCCCCGGCGGAGCGTCCGGCCCCTCACCCGGCCCGCCGCCGATCCGCCGCGGCCGCCGCCGCTCACCGCGCGGAGCGACCGCCGCGCCCTCGTTCCCCTTCCGGTGACGCCCTGTCATGGGCGTGCCGTGCCCGTCCCCTGGAGGCCCAGATGACCGCGGAAGCAGCGCCGTCCGCCGCACCCTCCCCTGCGCGCCGCACCCTGCTGCGCGGCGCCACCGCGACGGCGGCCGCGGCCGGCGCCGGCCCGCTGCTGGCGGCGTGCGGGGCGGGGGACGGGGACGGCGTCGGCAAGGACGGGCGGGTGACGATCGAGCTGTGGCACGGCCAGACGGACGTCGGCAGGGCCGCGATCGAGGGGCTGGTGGCGGAGTTCAACCGCACCCACCCGAAGATCAGGGTCGACCCGGGCGGCGGCGTGCTGTCGGACTCGATGCTGCAGAAGGTCACCGCGGCGCTGGCGTCCGGGTCGTACCCGGACATCGCCTACATCTTCGGCTCGGACCTGGCGAGCGTCGCGCGCAGCCCGAAGGTCGTGGACCTCACCGCGACCGTGCGCGACGCGCCGACGCCGTGGAGCCGGTTCTGGGCGGCTTCCCGCGACGCCGTGACCGTCAACGGCCGGGTCCGCGCCGCCCCGGCGGTGCTGGACTCGCTGGCGGTGATCTGCAACCGGAAGCTGTTCGCGGCGAAGGGCCTGGAACTGCCGCGGCCGGGCTGGACCTGGCGGGAGTTCACCGACACCGCCCGCGCCCTCACCGACTCCGGCGCCGGCGCTTTCGGCACCGGCTGGCCGGGCGTGGGCGACGAGGACACGGTGTGGCGGCTGTGGCCGATGGTGTGGGACCTGGGCGGCGAGGTCGTCTCCTCGGACGGGCACGGCATCGGCTTCGCCGACAGCGGCGTCAAGGCGCTGGAGACGGTCGCCGCGCTGGCCGGGGACCGCAGCGTGTACATCGACCCGAAACCCGGCAGCGAGCAGATGTACCAGGTCTTCAACTCCGGCCGGATGGGCATGGTCGTGGCCGGGCCGTGGGCGCTGCCCGACACCATCCAGGCGAAGATCGACTACCACGTGGTGCCGCTGCCGAGCTACAGCCGCCGGCCGCTGACCATCGCCGGGCCCGACACCTGGACCCTGTTCGACAACGGCTCCGCGCGGGTGGCCGCCGCCCGCACCTTCGTGACCTGGCTGATCCAGCCCGCGCAGGACGTGCGGTGGGACATCCAGGCCGGCAGCCTGCCGCTGAGCCGCTCCACCGAGGCGATGCCGCAGTGGGCCGAGAAGTCCCGCAGGACCGCGGGGCTGGCGGTGTTCACCAAGGCCCTGGACACCGCCCGGGTCCGGCCGAACCACGCCGCCTACCCGCAGATCTCCGCAGCGCTCGGCCAGGCCATCACCTCGGTGCTGCTCGGCCGTGCCACCCCGGCGAAGGCGATGCGCGACTGCGCCCGCCAGGCCGATGCCGCCCTGCTCATCCCGCGCTGAGGAGACTTCCATGCCGCGCCTTCCCGCCCCGCTCACCCTGCCGCCCGACGCGCCGACCGACGCCGAGGTGCGGCGCGCCCGCCGCCGCCGGCGCCGCTCGGAGTCGGCCACCGCATGGGCGTTCGTCACGCCGTCGGTGCTGGTGATCCTCGGCCTGGGCATCATGCCGGTGGTCTGGTCGCTGCTGCTGTCCTTCCAGGCCGACGACCTGGTCACGCCCAGCCGCTGGGTCGGCCTGCAGAACTACCACGCGCTGACGAAGGACCCCAACTTCCGCCAGGCGGTGCACAACACGCTGCTCTACACCGCGCTGTACGTCCCGCTGAGCATGGTGTTCGGCCTGCTCCTGGCGCTGGCGCTGAACCGCAGGATCAGGCTGGTCGGGCTGTACCGGACGCTGATCTTCGTGCCGTTCGTCATCTCCGCGACCGCGCAGGGCGTGCTGTTCTCCTTCATCCTCGACCCGGAGTTCGGCGCGGCCAACTCGGTGCTGCACGCGCTGCACCTGCCCGCCCAGGGCTTCCTCACCGACCCCGGGCAGGCGCTGTACGTCCTGGTGGCGATATCGCTGTGGAGCGGCACCGGCTTCTGCGTGGTGATCTACCTCGCCGCGCTCCAGGACGTGCCGCCGTCCCTGATCGAGGCGGCCCGGCTCGACGGCGCCGGCCGCCGCCATCTGCTGTGGCACGTGGTGCTGCCGACCCTCACCCCCGTGAACGTCTTCCTGGTGGTGTGGCAGGTGATCGAATCGTTGCAGGTCTTCGACCTGGTGTATGTCACCACCAAGGGTGGCCCGCTGGGGTCGACCACGGTGATCGTCTACTTCATCTGGGAGATGGCGTTCCAGAACTTCACCGCCGGGTACGGGGCCGCGGCCGCGTACGTGCTGGCGGTGGCCCTGCTCGTGATCGCGGCGGGAACCCGGGTGCTGCGCCGGCGCGGCCCGGCCCGCCTGGAAGGAGCCACCCGATGACCGCGACCTCGGCGCCCGCGCGCGCCGCCCGCGACGCGTCCGTCCCGCCTGCCGCTCCGCCCGGCCGCCGGCGCCGCCTGCTGCCGTTCAGCGGCTGGCACCTGGCCCTGGCCCCGCTGGCGCTGCTGTTCGCGGTGCCGCTGCTGTGGCTGCTGCTCAGTTCGGTGATGAGCGACGGCGAGATCAACCGCTTCCCGCCCGCGCTGTGGCCCTCGCACGTCGACCTGAGCGGCTACCGGTACGTGCTGGGCAACGCGATGTTCCCGCGCTGGTTCGCCAACTCGCTGATCGTCTCACTCGTCGCGGTCGCCTCGAACCTGGTCTTCGGCGCGCTGGGCGGGTACGCCTTCGCCCGGATGCGGTTCGCCGGGTCGCGGGTACTGCTGGTGACGATGCTGGCCACCATGGCGATCCCGTTCCAGCTGACGATGATCCCCACGTTCCTGGTGATGAAGCGGCTGGGGCTGATCGACTCGCTCGGCGCGCTGATCGTGCCGTCGCTGGTGACGCCGTTCGCCGTGTTCCTGCTGCGGCAGTTCTTCCTGTCCCTGCCCCGGGAGCTGGAGGAGGCGGCCTGGATCGACGGCTGCTCGCGGCTGCGGGTGCTGTGGTCGGTGGTGCTGCCGCTGTCCCGGCCGGCGCTGAGCACCGTCGCGGTACTGACCTTCCTCGGCACCTGGAACGACCTGACGTGGCCGCTGATCGCGATCAACCACGACGTGCACTACACGCTCCAGTTGGGGCTGACCACCTTCCAGGGCCAGCACCACACCAAGTGGTCGGCGGTGATGGCGGGCAACGTCATCACGGTGCTACCGGTGCTGCTCGCCTTCCTGGCGGCGCAGAAGTCGTTCATCCAGTCCATCACCTCCAGCGGCCTGAAGGGCTGACCCGATGCGTGCCACGCCCCCCTCGTTCGACCTGCTGGTCGTCGGTGACGTCAACCCCGACGTCGTCGTCGGCCCGCTCACCGGACCGCTCGCCTTCGGGCAGCGCGAGCAGCTGGTGTCCACCGGGCTGCTCACGCTCGGCGGTTCGGCCGCCATCATGGCCTGCGGCGCGGCCCGGCTGGGCCTGAAGGTCGCCTTCGCCGGCCGGATCGGCGCCGACGACACCGGCGCGTACGTGCGGGCCGCGCTGGCCGCGCGGGGGGTGAACACCGACGCGCTGCGCGTCGACCCCGACCTGCCGTCGCCGCTGACCGCCGTGCTCAACCGGGCCGCCGAGGGCGGCGCCGCGGGCGGCGACCGGGCGATCCTCACCGCGCCCGGCACCCTCGGCGCCACCACCGGCGACGACGTGCCGGCCGCACTGCTCGCCGACTGCCGGCACGTGCACGCCGCGTCGTACTTCCTGATGCCGAAGCTCGCCGCCGCGCTGCCCGAGCTGTTCCGCACCGCCCGCGGGCACGGCGCGACCACCTCGCTCGACACCAACGACGACCCGGCCGGGCGGTGGGACCCCGCGGGACTCGCGGCCGTCCTGCCCGTGACCGACTACCTGCTGCCCAACGCGCAGGAGGCGCGGGCCCTTTCGGGCGAGGAAGGGCTGGAGCGGGCGGCCGCGGAACTGGCCGCGCACGGGCCGGTGGCCGTCGTCAAGAACGGCGCCGACGGAGCCCTCGCCCACGACGGCCGGACCCTGCTGCGCGCGCCCGCCGTGCCCGTGACGCCGCTGGACAGCGTCGGTGCGGGCGACAGCTTCGACGCTGGCCTGGTCGCCGGGGTGCTGGCCGGCCTGCCGCTCGCCGGCGCGCTCGCCCTCGCCGCGGCCTGCGGCGCGATGTCCACCCGCGCGCACGGCGGCACCGGCGCGCAGCCCACCTGGGACGAGGCACTGGCCGCGTCCCGCACCACCGCCCCCGAAGCGGGGCACGACCACGGAGAGACGTCGTGACCACCAGGACCAAGATCGCGTTCATCGGCGCCGGCAGCGTCGTATTCACGCAGGGGCTGCTCGCCGACCTGTTCGCGTTCCAGGAGTTGACCGGCGCGCACATCGCGCTGCACGACATCGACCCCGAACGGCTGGCGACCGCCGAGGGCGCCGCCCGGTACATCGCCGGCCACCTGGGCGCCGCGCCGCTGATCACCGCGCACGCCGAACGGCGGGCCGCGCTGGCGGGCGCCGACTTCGTGGTGAACATCGTGCAGGTCGGCATGGGCGAGTCGACGCGCACCGACTTCGAGGTGCCGGCCCGCTACGGGGTGCGGCAGACGATCGGAGACACCCTCGGCATCGGCGGCGTCTTCCGGGCGCTGCGCACCTTCCCGCTGCTGAAGGCGCTCGGCGAGGACATCGCCGAGGTGTGCCCGGACGCCTGGCTGCTGAACTACACCAACCCGATGGCCATGAACGTCCAGTACCTCACCGAGGCGACCGGGCTGACCCGGGTGGTCGGCCTGTGCCACTCGGTGTACTGGACGATGCACGACCTGTGCGAGCTGCTGGGCGTGCCCTACGACGAGGTCCGCTACCGGGCCGCGGGCGTCAACCACCAGGCGTGGGTGCTGCGTTTCGAGCACGGCGGCGAGAGCCTGTACCCGCGTCTGGACGCGCTGATCGAGCAGGACCCGCAACTGCGCCGCCGGGTGCGGGTGGACATGTACCGGCGGCTCGGCTACTACCCGACGGAGACCAGCGAGCACTCCTCGGAGTACGTCCCCTGGTACCTCGGCCACGCGAGCGAGGTGGAGCGGCTGCGGCTGCCGGTGGGCGCCTACCTGGACATCGTGGCCGACAACGTCGCGGAGTACGAGAAGACCCGCGACGCGCTGGCGGCCGGCGCGCCGCTGCCGGTGTCCGGGACGATGGAGTACGCGCCGCAGATCATCCACAGCATCACCACGGGCACGCCCCGCACGGTCTACGGCAACGTGCCCAACCGCGGCCTGATCGACAACCTGCCCGCGCACGGCACCGTCGAAGTGCCCTGCCTGGTCGACGCGTTGGGGGTGCAGCCGACCCGGGTCGGGGCGCTGCCCCCGCAGTGCGCCGCGCTGAACCGGTCCTACCTGAGCATGAACGACCTGGTGGTGCGGGCCGGGGTGGAGGACGACCCGCGGCACATCCGGCACGCGGCGATGGCCGACCCGGCGACCGCCGCGGCGCTGCCCGTGGAGCGGATCTGGCAGCTGTGCGACGACATGGTGAGCGCCCACGGGGACCTGCTCCAGCCGGAGCTGCGGGCGCGGTTGGGCAGCTGATCCGCGGCGCGGCGCCGTCGGTGCCGCGCCCGCTCAGATCCACCCGCGCCGCGCCGCGGTGAGCGCGGCCTGGAACCGGGTGGTGGCCCCCAGCGCGGTCATCAGGCGCTGGATGCGGCGCTGGGTGGTGCGCGGGCTCCAGCCCTGGGTCCGGGCTATCGCGGCGTCGGTCAGGCCCGAGGTGAGGAGGGTGAGCAGCACCCGGGTCCCCTCGTCGGGCGGCGTCTGGTCGGGGGCGCCGCCGTCCGCCGCGGGCCCGGGCCGCGGTTCGGGGGCGGGCCCGGACGGCGCCGCGGACGGCAGGGCGGGCGACGCCGCAGAAACGGAAGTGGCCGCCGCCGCGGACGGCGGGGCGGGCGCGCCGAAGGGCACCGCCCGCTCCCACTCCGCCTCGAACAGCGCCTCCAGCGCGGCCAGCATCGGCGAGCGGTGCACCAGGTAGGCCGCCGCGTGGCCGCCGGGCGCGAGGCTGAACGGGATCAGCGCCACCTGGTCGTCGCGGATGACCAGCTTCAGCGGCAACTCGGCCCGCACCCTGGCCTGCTCGCCGGTCCGCAGGCTCGGCAGGATGTCGTCGGCGAGCCGCCCCGGCCAGGACACCGCGTCGCGCGAGTAGATCACCCGGTGCACCACGCCGGTGCGCTGCTGCCGCACCTGCTGCTGGAGGTTGCTGCCGGGCCGGTCGACGTACGGCGGCCGGTCGAAGGCGCGGACCTGCTGGCGGGCGTCCGCCGCGAGCCGGTGCGCGGCCGCGCTGATCTCCTCCCGGTCGGTGAGCAGTTCCATGGCGATGTCCGGGTGGTTGATCCGGGTCGCCTCGCGGTGCGTCTCGGCGAGCCGCTGCACCAGCGAGCGGGCGGCGTCCAGCCGGTGCTCGCGTTCCTGGATCAGTGCCGTCACCGCGACGTCGGGCGGCGCCGCGGTGAACCGGGGCGGCCGGCCGCCGGCCCGGGTCGCCAGGCGCTGCCGGACCAGGCCGGCGAGCACCCGCGCGGTGGCACTCGTGGTGCTGCCGCAGGAGGCCGCGAGTTCCGTGGCGGTGCAGCGCGGCCGGCCGACGAGCGTCCGGTAGACGTGCTCCGTTTCGTCGTCAAGTCCCAGTACGTCAAGTTCCATTTACTCTCCGCTGTGACGTGGCGGCCGGTCGCCACGTGGCAGAACCCGGCCACCGCGAACATCTTGCACCTCCTCCGCCCGCATTGACATCTTCCAGCCCACAGGGCGCGGTTCCGCGGTGGTCACCGGGGTGCGGCGCCCCCGCTGTGCGCCGCATCTCCTCTCCCGCCGAAAGGTGTTCCATGCACCGGTCCCATCCGGGTGCCCGCCTCGGGCGCATGTCCCTCGCGGTCGCCGCCGTCGCCGCGGCCGTGTCCGCCACCCTCGCCGTCCCCCTTCCCGCGGTCGCGCGTGCGACCTCCGGGACCACCGCGCCGACCGCGCCCTCCGCCATGGCGGCATCCGCCGGCAGTTCCGCACTGGGGCGGGCGGCCTCGCCCACGCCGCCGCCGAAGCAGCGCCAAGGCACCGTCCCCGGGCAGGTGTTGCTCACCCTCGACGCGGGCACCTCCGTCGACGGCGCACGGATCGCCGGCAGCAGGCTCGCCGCGCGGGCGCCCGACACGAGCAGTTCGGGACTCGACACCCGGCTGAAGGCGGCCGGCGCCACCTCGCTGCGGCCGCTGCTGCCCGGCAGCAGCGCGTCCGCAGCCGCGACGCTGACCGGCGCCGCGCGCGCTCAACTCGGCGCGGACGCCTCGGACCTGGGCCGTACCTACGTGCTGCAGACGAAGCAGCGCGATTCCGCGGCCGTCGCCCGCTCGCTGCAGGGCGCTCCGGGCGTGGCGAACGCCGAGCCGAACCGGTACGTGAACACGATGAACAGCGGCGCCCAGCCGCTGCCGAAGGCCGCCGGCGGCGCGGTGCACGCGCCGGCGGCGAGCGGCGGCGCCAAGGGCGCGGCACCCGACGTCCCGTCCAACTACGCGCTGTCCACCTCGTCGCAGGCGTTCCTCAACGCCGGGGGCGTGGACGCGGTCGGTGCGTTCTCCCTTCTCCAGGGCCGCTACGGCCAGCAGCCCGGGGCGGGCGAGACCGTCACCAACGTGTCCATCGGCGACCTGACCGACCAGTCGATGGCCGACGCCGGTGACGGCTACGTGCAGGGCAACGGCCCCACCACCGTGGTCCAGGGCGGCCAGCGCTACCTCGACCTGCCGTCGATGCCGCTGATCCCCACCTACGTGGCGAAGGACTCCGGCGGCCTGGACGGCGCCGCGTCCACCGAGAACCAGGACCCCTCGCTCGACGAGGTCATGCTCGACTTCGGCGTGATGTCCCCGCTCGCGCACGACCGGCAGCGCACGGACGCGACCGGCAGCGGCTACACCGACCTGCTGGGCATCGCGCCCGGCGCAAACTACCGCTTGGTGGTGCCCGAGCAGCCGACGACCGACCGGATCGCGGGCGCGCTGCTGGCCGCGGCGAACCAGTCGCCCCGGCCGGACGTGATCACCGCCAGCCTCGGCTTCGGCACCGACGCCCAGGGCCTGCCCGGCCGCTACCTGGAGGACGACCCGGTCGTGCGCTCGGTGGTGGCCTCCCTCGTGCACCAGGACGGGATCGTGGTGTCGATCTCCTCCAACGACGGGACCCGGCTGTACACCCCCGCCCCGGTGGGCCCGGACGGCGGCAGCACGCCCACCGACACCGCGCCGGACGCGGCGGCGGCGACCACCATCGACGACGACGCGTCGTCCACCGCCCCCTCCAAGGTGCCGGACACCGGCGCGATAGCGGCGGGCGGCACCACCCTGGACGACACCCTCGCGCAGGGCACGGACGGCCCGGCCACCACCGCCGAGACGAGGATCAGCGGCTTCGGCACCTTCTCGTCCGGCTTCGGCACCCGGGTGGACCTGTCGGCGCCCAGCGACAACATCATCGCCTTCTCGCACACCGCCGGGGGCTCGGCCCAGGACGTGGCCGTGTCCCTCAACGGCGGTACGTCGGCATCCGCACCCGAGATCGCCGCGGCGGCCGCGGTGGTGCTGCAGGCCGGCCGGCTCGGCGGGCACCGCCTCTCCCCCGCCGCGGTGCGCTCCGTGCTGGAGCAGACCGGCCGGGCGGTACCGACGCCGCCGCAGCTCGACCGCACGCTGCACGTCGGCCCGCAGATCGACGTCACCGCCGCGGCGGAGCAGGCCCTCGGCGACAAGCCGAAGGCGACGCCGTCGCTCGTCCGGCTGTCCGTCGCGCACCGGGTGACCGCGGGCGGCCTGGGCGGCTCCTTCCTGGAGACCACCGACCAGGACCGGATCGACCTGGGCGACATGGCCTCCGGCGGCGACGGCGAGGGACTGGTCGGCCCGGTCACCTTCGCCGGCGACCTCACCGGCCTGGACGGCGCGAAGGCCGCGTACACCCTCACCGTCGGCCGGACCGTCTTCCGCTCCTCGACCCCCGCGATCCGGGTGACGCCCCGTCAACTCCTTGACGCGGCGGGGCTCCCGGTGGTCTCCACCGCCGACCGTCAGGTGAAGGTGACCTACGCGGTCCAGCACGGCGGCCGCACCGTCGCGAGCGCCGCCCGCACCCTCACCGTCGGGCCCAGCGACGGCACCTACGCGGAGGCGACCGCCCCGCACGCACCCGCGACGGTCGCGCCGGGCCACGCGGTGACGGTGTCCTACGACCTGACCGGCGTCGCCGGCACCGACGCCCCCGAACTGGTCCTGTCCGGCGTCGGCCACTGGAACCCGGCGCTCGGCCCGATCTTCAGCGCCGCCTGGCACCAGCCGCTCACCGCGACGAAGGGCACCGTCACCATCCCGGCGTCCGCGTTCGACGGCGGCGGCGGGCTCTACGGCATCGGCATCGCGCAGGCCGGCTTCGGCGGCAACCCGCAGTTCACCACCTACGGCGAGTTCGCCCCGATCCGGGTGAGCGGCGGCACCGCGGCCGACCGCCCGGCCGCGCCGCTGATCACCGGCAGCTCCGGCGTCCCGAGCCATTCCGCCGAAGTCACCCGCGGCGCACCGGGGTTCGGCCTGCGCTACGACGTCAGCGGCGTCAAGGGCGCGCGGTACGCGGAGGTCGAGGTCTCGGCTCCGGGGCCGACGATCAACGGCTCGCTGAACACCTTCACCAACGCCAACGGCACCGGGCTCGACTCCGACGGCGCCAACACCCCCTCCACCGCGCACCGCACGCTCCCCGCCACGGCCGGCTCGGTCCGGCTCGACGCGCTCTCCCTCGGCCTGACCACGTCCGACGCGTACGGGGTGCGGGTGCTGGCCCTCGACCGCGACCACCACGTGATCGGGCAGGCGTCGGCGCTGTCCGGCCTGGCCGTCGACGACGGCCTCGCGCCGGACGGCAGCACCGTGCTGAGCTTCGCCGCCGCCGGCAAGCACTCCGTCGCCGCGCTGCGCACCGCGGCCGGCGGCACCGAGGTCCGGCCCTACGACCCGGCGACCGGCCGCTACGGCGCCGTCCTCACCTCCGACGCGGGCACCGACGCGGACTACGAGGTGCTCGGCGCCACCGCGGACCGGGTCCTGCTGGTCCACCGGTCCGCCTCCGGTGGCGACGTCGCGGTGGAGACCTGGAACACCACCACCGGCAAGCGTGTCGGCTCCGCTCAACTGCCTGCCGCCACCTACACGTTCGTCGTCGGCCGGGTGGACGCCGAGCACGACCGCGGCGCTGTCCTGCTGCGGTCGGTCGCGGACGGCGGCGACCTGGTGCTGCCGGTCGACCTCGCCACGGGCGCCGCCGGCGAGCCGATCCCGGCCGACCCGGCCGGCGTCCCCGCGGGCACGTACAGCCTGCTGGACTTCGACACCTCGACCGGTGCGGTCTACCTTGCCAAGGGAGCACCGGCGTTCCTGTGCCTGGGCGGCGTGACCGTGGCGAAGGTCGACCTGGTGGCGCGTACGGTGACCGGGGCCGGCTCCAGCTCCGGGTGCAGCCACGGCCTCGCCTCCGACGGCGCCGGCACCCTCTACAACCTGTCGGCCACCGCGATCAGCACCAAGATCGAGCCCGGCAGCGTGCTGACCGGGCTGAACGAGACCACCGGCACGCAGGGCGACGCGATCAGCGTCCGCCAGGGCGTCCCGGTGGCCCTCGCGGTCGACGGCACCCACCACGTGGCGGTCGTGTCGTACTCCGCGCCGGCCGGCACCGCGTACTTCGGCTCGCAGCAGGGCCTGGTGCTGGACAACAACGCCACCGGCCAGTTGCTGCTGGTCGACCTGGCCTCCGGCACGGTGCTGCGCACGCTCGACGGCTTCGCCCCCGACAGCCACGGCGGGCCGCTGATCCACGGAGGGGAGATGAACTCGATCCAGCTCGACCCGGCCACCCGCACCGGGTGGACCTACGGCCCCTACGACGGCCAGATCCAGCAGTTCTCCTACTGACCCACCGGCACGGCCCTGTTCCCGCGGCGCGCACGGCGCCGCGGGAACAGGGCACTCTACGGGGCTTGCACGTTCACCCCGGGCAGGTCAGTGGTGGCCTCCCGGATTGCCGGGCACGACGTGCAGGGTCGCGGTGCCGGTACGGCCGGAGCCCGCGGCGAGCGAGCCGACCGTCACGCTGCCGGTGGCCTCCCCGGCCGGGACGGTGAACGCCAGGCGGACCCGTCCGGAGCCGTCGGCGACGGCGCTGCCCAGCGGAGCGCCACCCAGGGTGAACACGACGCTCTCACCGGCGCGGTAGCCGGTGCCGGTGGCCGTGACGGACTGCCCGGCGGACGCGGTCGCGTCGCTGAGGGCCAGCCGCGCGGGACCGGACAGGGCGTGGAACTCGCCGCAGACGTCGCCCTGGGCACCGACCGGCGGCGCGGGTGTCGCGGTGCCGGTGACGCCGTCGTCCTCGCGGACGGTGACGGTGCCGAAGTCGTGGCTGCCGAGGACGGCGTCGGAGGAGTCGGAGACCGCGACCTTGTAGGCCGTGGTGGCGGCCGCTCCGGCGACCGAGTCACCGGTCACCGGGACGGGCACGGCCCGGCAGGTGGTGCCCGGCGGGAAGACGACCTGCTGCATGGCCGGGGCGACGGTGCCGGTGGCCGAGCCCAGCACGGTGAGGTACGCGCTGACCGGGGTGCCGCTCGGCCGCGACAGGTACACCGCCACGTGGTCCGTGGCCGGTCCCGATCCCTCCTCGACCGCGGTGGACGCCACGTTGACGGTGGGCCGGGTCCTGACCTGCGGCGTGCCGAGGGTCTTGCTGTCGAAGCCGAGGTCCGACAGGTAGGCGCCGCCGGCCGCGCTGCCGTCCGCGCCGACCGCCGGGGTGAAGCGGACCGACGCGAGCCGGCCGGTGTCGACGCCGGCCTTCTTCAGGGTCGCGGTCGGCACGTGGACCTGCTGGAGCACGATCTTGCCGAGGAGGGTGGAGGTGCTGGACGGCATCCGGTCCACGCCCCACTTGTTGAGGGTGGAGGCCGGGGCACTCCAGTGGTGGCCGGCGGTGTCGGTGACGGTGATGTCCAGGTCCGTGCCGGTGGTGACGCTCTCGTCGGGTGACATGTCGACGGTCATCTCGTCGTAGCGCGAGACGTTCCGCTCGCCGGGCGGGACCGCGACCGTCACGCCGCCGCCGGTGCCGGTCCAGGTCAGGTGCGTCATCGGGTTGAGCGGCACGTTCGGGGCGTAGTTGGCGGGTGTCCAGTACGGCACCTGCTGGTTGGTGAGGGTGCTGCCGGGCAGGGTGCAGTCGGGCAGCGCCTCCGGGACGGTGCGGCCGTACTTGTCGGCGCAGACCGTGGCGGTGGTGTCACCGGTGGCCGTCACCAGCGGGGAGGCGGTCTTGAAGGTGGTGATGTCGGTGCGGGCGGACTGCGGCTGCTGCGCGACCGTGCGCACGTCGGCGTAGCCGGCGACGGACGGCGGTTCCTGGCCGGAGCCGTCGAACAGGCCCTGGAAACGGGCCTGCCCGCCGAGCGTGGACTCGAAGAACCCGGCGATGTACGCCGATCCGACCTGGTACTGCTGGGCGGCGGTCAGCCGGATGTTCTGCCCGGAGGCGAGCGCGGTGGCGCTGGTGCCGCAGACCGGGTCGTCGGCCTTGGACCAGTCGTCGGAGGCGCCGGGATAGGGCGGTGTCCACGAGGAGTTGTAGAAGTCGTGGTCGGTGCCCATCACCCACACGTCCGAGCGGCCCACGTCGTCGGAGAAGGTGCCGTCGCGCGAGTCGGCGTAGAAGTGCTGGCCCTGCTGGTCGGAGACGTCGCCGTCGCAGTACGGCAGCAGGGTGGTGGTGATGACGTCCGGCAGGGTGGCGCGGGTGAAGTCGATCGGCGCCAGCGCGAACACGGACTTGATGTTCCACGGGTGCGGCAGCGCCTCGTTGAGGGTGCCGGCGGTGACGACGCCCTCGCCGCCGCGGGAGTGGCCCATCAGGCCGATGCTGCCGAAGTCCATCGTGCCCACCAGCTGGTGGGCGGTCAGGGTGCCGTCGGGGTAGGTGGAGCGGCCGGCGGCCAGCGCCTGGTCGAGCGTCACGTCGTTGCCGGTCGCCGCGTCGTGGTAGCTCACCGGGTGCCCGCTGTTGACCGACTTGAGCATGGTCAGGGTGTCCAGGACGAGCTGGCCGCGCGAGACCGCGCCGTCGTCGGGCGAGAGCTGGTTGTCGTTGGCGTTGATGGCGTTCGCGGAGATCGACACGACGGTGTAGCCGTCGGCCGCCAGCGCGTCGCCGGCGCCGTCGTACCCGGCGTAGCTGAGGATGGGGGCGGTGCCGGCCGGGCAGGGCCAGCCGCTGGCGCCCTTGAGCGTGGTGGTGTTGTAGCAGGAGCTGTGCCGGCCGTGCAGGAAGACCACCAGCGGGTGCGGGCGGTGGTCGGTCGGCAGGTAGATCCGCCCTTCGAGCTCGCCGCGGATGCCGCCGATGTCGGCGAGCGGGATCGACTGGGCGCCGAAGTCGTAGTCGGCGACGGTGTAGCCGCCGGTGCCCACGGTGGTCGGGTCGGCGGAGGTGGTGCCGGTGCCGCCGGGGCTGACCGGGGCGGTCTTCCCGCCGGCCCGGGCGCTGTCCAGGGTCTTCTGCTGCGCCTTGAGCTGGGCGGCGGCGGAGGGCAGGGCGGTGGGGCCGGTGGCGGTGCTGTTCCCGCCGGTCGACCACTGCCAGCCGATCGAACGGGCGGTGGCCACCGCGGGGGCGGTGGTGGTGGCGGTCAGGGTGCGGCCGTCCGCGGACTCCGCGGCCGGGCCGAGATCGGTGCCGTCGGCGAGCAGTTCGGGCGCGTCGTCCTTGACCGGCAGCGCGCCGGCGAGGGTGAGCGAGACGACGTAGCCGGCGGCGGCCCGGGTGACCTTCCAGCCGTCGCCGGAGGCGACGACGGCCGGGCCCGGTGAGGGCGCCGCCGCCGCGGCCGGCAGGGCGGCGACGGTGGTGGACGCGCCGAGTGCGAGGAGTCCGGCGGATATCGCGGTGAGCGGGCGCCGCAGCGCCCGCAGCGGGAGGTGTCTGCTCACTTCTGCGCGGCCTCGTCTCCGTCGGGGTCGTCATCGGGGTAGGGGTAGAAGGCGGTGCCGAGTTTGGGCAGCCAGCCCACGGTGGCGATGGGGGTGGTGCCGTCGCCCGGGTGCTGCGGGGGCAGTCCGGCGTTGATCACCGGTCCCCACCCGACGGTCAGGAAGCTCATCGCAGCGCCTCCTCGGCGACCAGCGGGTCGTTGGACAGCTCGGGCGGGGTGGCCGGTTCGGCCCGCAGCACGCGCGGGGCGATCTTCGCCGTGGTGGACACCGGGTCGGCCGGGGCCGCGTTGTGGTACTCCGGGTAGTGCTCCTGGTAGTCGAGGGCCGCCTGGACGATCTGCGGCTCGCTGAACCGCGGGCCCCAGAACTGCGCGGCGATCGGCAGGCCCACGGTGCTGTCGTAGCCGACCGGGAAGGAGACCATCGGCCAGGTCAGGGCGTTGGGCAGCTGGTAGTACGCCCGGTAAACCGGGAACCCGCCGCCAGTGCGTAGCCCGATCTGCGCGCCGAGCGAGAGGACCAGCATGAAGTCGACGCCCGCCGCGTCCAGCGCCGCCTGGTAGTTGGCCTGGAGGGTGCGCCGGCGCAGCTCGCCCTCGACACGGGCGGAGGCGGGCACCAGCCCGGCGAACCGGGTCGCCGAGTCGAAGGACGACACGGTGTCGTTCGGGCCCTTGCGGCCGTACTGCGCCAGCAGCGCCGCGGCCTGGTCGGCCGGGCGGGTGGCGGCGAACTCCTTGACCGCGTCCCAGTAGCGGATCTCGTACCGGTTGGGGCTGAGCACCGCGGAGGACGGCGAGACCGGGGAGCCGTCGACGGTGGCGAGCACGTCGGTGCTGGAGAAGTAGGGGTCGTTGGCGGGCACGGTCACGTCGAGGCCCGGGAACTCCTTCACCGTCGCGCCCAGCGAGGTGAGTTGCTGCTTGAGCCGGGTGAACGCGGCCAGGTGGTCGGCGTCGTAGGTGTCCTGCGGCGAGGTACCGGTCTGGATGCCGCCGCTGGTGCGCATCCAGTCGGACTGCGGGATGCCGATGGTGGTGCCCGCCAGCGGCCGGCGGCCCTTGCGCGCGGTGAGCGGCATGGCGGGGAACGGGTCGGGCGCGGCGAGCGTCAGCGGGTCGTTCGCCGGGTCAGGGCCGTGGATGACCGACAGGATCAGCGAGGCGTCCCGCACCGAGCGGGCGATCGGGCCCAGCACGTCGTACCCCGGCGACAGCGGCATCAGCCCGGCGACCGAACTGGTGCCGAGGGACGGCTTGATGCCGCTGGCGCCGTTGGCGGCCGACGGCATCATGATGGAGCCGCCGGTCTCCTCGCCGATGCACGCCGCGGCCAGCCGGGCGACCGGCGCGACGCCGGATCCCTGGCTGGACCCGCCGGGGACGTACGCCTTGTTCCACGCGTTGCCGGCGAAGGTGCCGGTGATGGAGCCGGAGAACGCCGAGGCGATGGTGTGCCCGAGGATCACCGCGCCCGCCTCGCGCAGCCGCAGCACCACCGTGGCGTCGCGCAGCGCCGTGTTCCCGTCGAAGGCGTGGCTGCCGTCCTTGGCCTCCAGCCCCTTGACGGCCACCGAGTCCTTGACGCCGAACGGGATGCCGAGCAGCGCCGGGAGGTCCTCGTGGGTGTGCCGGGCCTTGGCGAACCGGGCGTCGGCGGCGGCCGCCTGGGCGAGCGCGCCGTCCCGGTCGATCCGGACGAACGCGTTGTAGAGGCCGTTGTCGCCGTAGGTCTCGAAGGGTCCGTTGAACCGGTCGATCCGGTCCAGGTACGCCTTCGTGACCTGAACCGACGTCACGACCCCGCCGCGCATCAGCGCGGCCAGCTCGACCACCTCGTAGTCGACCAGCCGGGGGCGCTTCTTGACGGAGGAGAGGGCGGGCAGGGCCTTGAGCAGATCGGCGGAGGCGGTGGCGGTGGCGGAGGCGGTGGCGGAGGCGGCGACGGCCGGCGACGCGACCGCGGCGGACACCGCGACCGTTCCGGTCACGGCGGCGGCCCCGCCGAGCACGGCCCGGCGGCTGATTCCCGCACGGGCCGGTGCGGGGACGGGAGTTGGGGCGTGGGAAGGGGAGACGGCACGTTCTGCTGGCATCGACAGCTTTCCTGTCCTCGGCATGGTGAAGGAAAAAGCGGAACGCGGGGGGATGGCAACACGCGAGGAGACTGTAAGACGCACCGAATGACGGACGGAAGGGCAGGTCAGAGCCTTTTATCCGGCTCGCTTCGCGCTCACGCCCGTGTTTCCCCGGAGTTCCGCGGGGATGAATTCCCGGTCGCCGAAAATCTGCCCGGAATCCGGGCCAACCGGCCATGACGAGGGGTTACTTGGCAGTTGAATCGGCCGCGGGGAGGTCCGCGAAACACAAACTCAACATCACATGGGCGTTCCGAAATGCGAGATACCGCGGAAGATACAGCGTGTGCATGACAGCACTTTCGCCGCTTCATTCCCGCCTTTCCCAAAAGCCGCCCGCTCAGGGCTCCAGCGGGGCCCCGCTCAGGAGCCCGCTCAGGGCCGCAACAGCGAGCGGGCCGCGGCGTCCTCGCCCGCCTCCAGCAGGTTCGCGGCGGCACCGACGATCAGCGGGTCCGGCTCACCGACCACCTCGTCGTCGCGGTCGGTGTACGGGAAGCGGGCCAGCACGCTGCGCATCGCCTCCACCCGGGCCCGCTTCTTGTCGTTGCTCTTCACCACCGTCCACGGGGCGTGCGCGGTGTCCGTCGCGTGGAACATCGCGACCTTCGCGGCGGTGTACCGGTCCCAGCGGTCCAGGGAGGCCAGGTCCATCGGGCTGAGCTTCCACTGCCGCACCGGGTCGACCTGACGGATGGTGAACCGGGTGCGCTGCTCGTTGCGGGACACCGAGAACCAGAACTTCACCAGGTGGACGCCGTCGTCCACCAGCATCCGCTCGAACCCGGGCGCCTGCCGCATGAAGCGGTGGTACTCGTCGTCGGTGCAGAACCCCATCACCCGCTCCACGCCCGCCCGGTTGTACCAGGAGCGGTCGAACAGCACGATCTCGCCCGCCGTCGGCAGGTGCGCGACGTACCGCTGGAAGTACCACTGGCCGCTCTCGCGCTCGGAGGGCTTCTCCAGGGCGACCACCCGGGCGCCGCGCGGGTTGAGGTGCTCGATGAAGCGCTTGATGGTGCCGCCCTTGCCGGCGGCGTCACGGCCCTCGAAGACGATGACGACGCGCTGCCCCGTCTCCTTCACCCAGCGCTGGAGCTTGAGCAGCTCGATCTGCTGGAGCCGCTTGTGCCGCTCGTACTCCGGCCGCTCCATCCGCCGGTCGTACGGGTAGTTCTCCCGCCAGGTGTCGACGGTGGTGCCGTCAGGGCGGATGAGCACCGGATCGTCCTGGTCGCTGTAGTCGACCGTCAGACCCTCGAGCAGCTGGTCCGTGCCGGAGATCGAGTGCTGCACCGTGCCGTCCGTCCTTCCGTCCGCCGCCCCGCCCCCGCGGGCCTGAGCGCTACCGTGCTCCGTACGCCGCCGATCGGCCAGTGCCGTGGCCCGGCAAGGGTTCACCGGTTCACGGCACCCGGCACTGCTCTAGTGGAACTGCGGGATGATCAGGTACAGCCCGTAGAGCACCGCGCACGCGCAGAGCAGGAAGCAGGCCCCGGCACCCACCGCCTCGACGGTGCCCGCGCCGCCCGAGGCGCGGTGCTGGTCGCGGGCGGAGAGCGCCCACACGCCGATCGCGAACACGATCACCACGCCGACGGTGGCACCGAAGCTCACCACGGCGACCTCCCCCAGCGAACTCCATTTCACGTGCATGCCCGTGTCCTCCTGTCCGTGTCCCGTTCGGTCCCGCCCGCCGTGCGCCGTGCCCCGTTCACACGCCGACCGGAGCCTTCGCGGCGGGGCGGACGGCCGTGGTGCGGGCGTCGTTGACGTTCTTGGCGTCGACGGGGTTGCGCCGGGCCAGCAGCACGATCACGCCCGCCACGACCACGGCTGCCAGCGCGATCAGCACGGTGCCGAGGGTGCCGCCGTGCACCACCGCGCTCGCCGCCACCGCGCCGACCGCCGCGGCCGCCGGCAGCGTCACCAGCCAGGCCAGCGCCATCTGGCCCGCGGTGCCCCAGCGCACCTCGGCGAGCTTGCGGCCGACCCCCGCGCCGAGGATGCCGCCGGAGCAGACCTGCGTGGTGGACAGCGCGAAGCCGAGGTTGGCGGAGGTCAGGATCACCGCGGTCGACGCGGACTCCGCGGCGAAGCCCTGCGGCGACTCGATGTCCACGATGCCCTTGCCCATGGTGCGGATGATCCGCCAGCCGCCGATGTACGTCCCCGCGGCGATGGACAGCCCCGCGGTGAGGATCACCCACACCGGCGGGCCCGAGCCCGCGTCGAGGGCGCCGCAGGAGATCAGGGCGAGCGTGATGACGCCCATGGTCTTCTGCGCGTCGTTGGTGCCGTGTGCCAGCGACACCAGCGAGGCGGAGGCGATCTGCCCGAACCGGAACCCCTTGGACACGGTGTCGGCCGGTGTCCGCCGGGTGATCCGGTACGCGAAGTAGGTCGCGACCAGCGCCGCCAGTCCCGCCACGAGCGGCGAGGCGACCGCCGGGATGAGGATCTTCTCGACCACCTCGTCGAAGTTCACCCCGTTGCGCCCCGCGCCGACCCAGACCGCCCCGATCAACCCGCCGAACAGCGCGTGCGACGAGCTGGACGGCAGGCCCAGCAACCAGGTCATGAGGTTCCACATGATCGCCCCGACCAGCCCGGCGAAGATCATGCCGGGGGTGACGAGGTTGTCGTTGACGATGCCGCCGGAGATCGTCTTGGCGACCTCGGTCGATATGAACGCGCCGACGAGATTGAGCACCCCGCTGATGAGCACCGCGACCTTCGGGCGGAGGGCGCCCGTGGCGATCGACGTCGCCATGGCGTTCGCGGTGTCGTGGAAGCCGTTGGTGAAGTCGAAGGCCAGCGCCGTGACGATGACCATTGCCACAAGAAAGGTGATGTGGTCCACGTCACCAGGAGACCATCGGTCGGCGTACTCAGCGAGACGGGCGTGTGAAGGTGCGGTAGGGGGACGGCGACGAGCGGGGGACGGAACCGGGCGCCGGAACGGCCCCGGCGCCCGGTCGCGGCCCGGTCCTCCTCAGCCCGACGCGGGGGCGCCGCGCCACAGCATGTCCGGCGCGTCGAGGAGTGCGGCCATCCGGTCCGGCGGCGGCAGCGGGCCGTGGTCGGAGGTCACCGCGAGCGCCGCGCCGGCGGTGAGGTGCCCGAGCCGCAACGCCCGGGCCAGCGGCTCGCCGCGGTGGAGCCCGGCGAGGAATCCGGCCGCGAAGGCGTCGCCCGCGCCGACGGGTTCGACCACGTCGACGGCCCGGGCCGGCACCGTGCACGCCTGCTTCCCGTCGTACGCCGTGGCCGCGCGCGGGCCGTCCTTGACCACGAGCAGCCGTGGCCCGGGCAGCAGTGCGCGCAGGTCGGCGGGCGCGGCGATCCGCGGACCCCACAGCGCCTGCGCCTCGTCCAGGCCGACCAGCACCAGGTCCGCGCGGTCGGCGAGGTCGCGCAGCACCTCGGGGGCCTCGCCCCCGGCGCCGCCCTCCCACAGCGCGGGCCGGAAGTTGACGTCGAAGCTCACCGGCCACGGGCCGTCCAGCGCCTGCCGGACCAGCGCGCGGCAGGTCTCCGACAGGGCCGGGGTGATCCCGGTCAGGTGCAGCAGCGCCGCGTCCCGCACCGCCGGCTCGGCGAGCACGCCCGGGCCGAGGGCCGAGGCGGCGGAGCCGCGCCGGTAGTAGTGCACCCGGGTGCCCTCCGGCCCCGGGTCCTTCACCATCAGGCCGGTCGGCCGCGCCGGGTCGGTCCGCACCCCCGCCACGTCGACGCCGCACGCCGCGACCTGCGCCAGGACCCTGGTGCCCAGCGGGTCGGCGCCCACCGCGGACACCCACCGCGCGGGCACCCCGAGCTCGGCGAGGTACGTGGCCGTGTTCGACTCCGCCCCCGCGACCGCCACCCGGACGCTGTCGGCCGCGGCGAGCCCTTCACCGGCCGCCGGCACGAACGCCGCCATCGTCTCCCCGACGCACACGACGGGTCCGCCGCCGCGCACCAGGCCCCGCCCGTCCCGGCCGCGCGACCACGACGCGCCGTCCTCGCCCCGGTCCCGGCCGGACCCGGCGGCGTCGCCGGGCGCGCCGTCGCTCACGACGCGACCGCCGCGCGGAACACCGCCGCGCGGGCGCGCAGGTCGGCTATGGAGCCGCCGGACGGCGCGTCACCGAGCAGCGGGCTGCCGACCCCGACCGCGATGGCGCCGGCCGCCAGGTAGGCGCGGGCCGCCTCGGCGTCCACTCCCCCGACCGGCACGAAGGGAGCGGCCGGGAAGGGGCCGCGCAGCGCGCGGACGTACTCGGGGCCGCCGGCCTGGGCGGCGGGGAAGATCTTGAACGCCTCGGCGCCCATCGCCTGCGCAGCGATGATGTCCGTCGGCGTCATCACCCCGGCCAGGACCGGCAGGCCCAGCTCCCGCGCGGTGCTCGCGCCCGCGCCCAGGCCCGGGGTGACCGCGAAGTCCGCTCCGGCGCGGTGCGCGGCGCGCGCGTCGTCCGCCGTCAGGACCGTGCCCGCGCCGAGCGGCGCGTCGGGGCCGAGCGCGGCGCGGGCGTCCGCGATCACCTCCAGGGCGCCCTTCCCGCTGAGCGAGACCTCGATCAGCGGCACGCCCTCCTCGGCGAGGGCCAGCACCGAGCGGAGCGCGGCGCCCGGGTCGTCGCCGCGCACGATGGCGACCAGGCGGTGGGTGTGCAGCGCGGCGAGCAGGTCCACGTGCGGGTTCCTTTCGGGAGGGGCGGTACGGGCGGGTGAACGGGTCCCGGGGTCTGCCGCGGCGCCGTCAGACCGCGGTGACGGTGAGGCGCCAGCGGACCTCGCCGCCGGCCGGGACGACCGCGGCATCGCCCTCGCCGGCCGCCGCGAGGTCGAAGACGCGCCCGAGCATCGGCTCCACCCCGATCGAGCGGTAGGGCGCGTCCTCGGGAAAACCGCGCAGGTTGCGCCAGACGGCGACGGACACCGGCTGGCCGTCGTCCGCTTCGAGGGCGAAGCGCAGGGTGTCGGCGCCGTCGTGCACCGCCGCCCCCGGGGTGAGGGCGATCGCCCCGGCCGCGGTGCCGTCGTCCGGGCCGAGCCGGTCGAAGGGGATGTCCCGGGCGGAGGCACCACCCGGGACGTTCGGGGAGCCGGCGCGGTCCGCGCCGAGGTCGTCCGCGGCGGGCCCCGGGTCGTCCGCGGCCGGGCCGGTACGGGCCGGCGCGCCGCCCCCCGCGCCCGCCGCACGGGGCCACGCGAAGGGCGTCCAGGCGGCGCCGCCGTCCGCGTAGAACCGCGCCGGGGTGGCGGGCGGCAGGTCGAGGCGCGCGGCCGGGGAGACGTCGAGGAGGGCGTGGGCCGCCCACAGGAAGCGGAGGCCGGGCGCGGCGGTGAGCCGGTAGTCGGCGACCGCGCGGCCGGGCTGATGCCGGATGCGCCGCGTGAGCGCGAAGCCGGGGCAGTGCACCGTGTGCGTGCCGTCGCCGTCGTCCGTCCACCGCCGGGTCCACGCCGCGCCGTGGTCGGGGGTGCCGCGCACCGTGGGGACGCACTCCTCCAGGCCGCCCGCGTCGGCGAAGGCGTCGCCGGGCACGACGCCCGGGCGGCGCGGCTCGTCGCGGTGCCAGAGCCATTCCCGGGCGCCGGTCCGCAGCGAGGTCCAGCGGCCGCCGTGCGCGGGGTCGGTGCGGACGGTGACGTCGGCGGGCACCCGGCTCACCACTCCGCGAAGGAGCCGTCGGCGTGCCGCCACACCGGGTTGCGCCAGGCGTGGCCGGACCGGTCGGCGGCGCGGACCGCTGCCTCGTCGACGTCGATGCCCAGGCCCGGCAGGGTGGTGCGGTGCGCGTGGCCGTCGACGAACCGGAAGGGCTCGGTGTCGACCAGGTAGGACAGCAGGTCGGCCTCCTTGTTGTAGTGGATGCCGAGGCTCTGCTCCTGGATGAGGAAGTTCGGCGTGCAGAAAGCCACTTGGAGGCTGGCGGCGAGCGAGATCGGGCCGAGCGGGCAGTGCGGGGCGAGTTGGGCGCCGAAGGTCTCGGCGAGCGCGGCGATCCGGACCACCTCGGTGATGCCGCCGGCGTGCGACAGGTCGGGCTGGGCGACCGCTATCCCCGCGCTGAGCACCGGCAGGAACTCCGCCCGCCCGTAGAGGCGTTCGCCGGTGGCCAGCGGCACGGACGTGGCGGCGGCGAGCGGTGCGAGCAGGTGCCCGAGTTCGGGCAGCAGCGGCTCCTCCACGAACAGCGGGTGCAGCGGGGCGAGTTCGTGCAGCACCCGACGGGCGCCGGCCGGCGTGAAACGGCCGTGGAAGTCGACGGCGACGTCACGGTCCGGGCCGAGCACCTCGCGCACCGCGGCCACCCGCTCCACCGCGGCGGCGGTGGCCGCCGCGCTGGGGATCGGGTCGGTGCGGCCGGCGCCGTTCATCTTCACCGCGGTGAAGCCCGCCTCGATCTGCGCGGTGACCTGCTCGGTGAGGCGGGCGGGCTCGTCCCCGCCGATCCAGGCGTAGACGCGCACCGTGTCGCGTACGGCGCCGCCCAGCAGGGCGTGCACGGGCGCGCCGTAGGCCTTCCCGGCGATGTCCCACAGCGCGTGGTCGAGTCCGGCCACCGCGCTGGACAGCACCGGGCCGCCCCGGTAGAAGCCGCCCTTGGTGAGCACCTGCCAGTGGTCCTGGATGCGCAGCGGGTCCTGCCCGATCAGCTGCTCGGCGAGCACCTCCACGGCGGCCCGCACGACTTCCGCGCGGCCCTCCACGACGGGCTCGCCCCAGCCGACCAGGCCCTCGTCGGTCTCGATCCGGCAGAACAGCCAGCGAGGCGGGACGAGAAAGGTCTCGACGCGGACGATCTTCACTGGTTGTCCTCCGAAACGGGCTGCGGTCCCGGCGCGGTGGCCGGCAGCGTTCCCGCCGGTGCGGGCTGCGGTGCGGACTCGGGCGCGGACTGCGGTACGGGCTGCGGCGCTTGCTGCGGTGCCTGCTCGGTGCCGCCCGAGCCGTGCACCAGGTCCAGGTCGCGGACGGCCTGCTCCAGCAGCGCGCGCATGGCGTGCTCGGCGGCGTCCGCGTCCTGGTCGCGGACCGCGTCGAGGACGGCGCGGTGGCTGGGCACGGGGTCCTCGCCGTGCGGTGAGGAGTGCACGATCTCGTCGCGGTGCGCGAGGCCGGACTCGATCACCATCTCCATGCGTTCGAGCAGTTCGTTGTGGGTGGCGGCGAGCAGGGCGCGGTGGAAGGCGAGGTCGGCCTCCACGGCGTGCGCGGGTCCGGCGCCGCGCTCGCCCATCGCGCGCAGCGCCGCGTCCAGGGCGGTGAGGTCGTCGGCGGTGCGGCGCAGGGCCGCGAGGCGGACCGCGGCGGGCTCGATGATGGCGCGGACCTCGCCGAGGTTGCGCAGCAGCCCGCTGTCGGTGCCGTTCGTGGTGCCCCCGGCGAACTGCCAGCGCAGCACATCGGCGTCGAGCAGGTTCCAGTCGGCGCGGGCGCGCACGAACGTGCCGCGCTTCTGCCGCGCGTCGACCATGCCCTTGGCGGCGAGCACCTTCAGCGACTCGCGCAGCGCGGTCAGGCTGACGTCCAACTCGCTCTGCAACGCGGGGAGGTCGAGTGTCGAGCCCTCCGGGATCTCGCCGCTGAGCACCCGGCGCGCGAGAGTCTCCACGGTCTGGCCGTGCACTCCGCGGCGCGCGTATGGCGTCATGTGTCTCTGCCTTTCTGCAAGGTCGGTTCGGGTCGCTCGGCGGTCACGCGGATGCCTTGACGACGCTCCAGCCGCCGTCGACGACCAGGCTGGAGCCGGTGATGTACGAGGCCTCCCCGGCGGCGAGGAACGCGATCGCGGCGGCCACCTCCTCGGGGCGGCCGAAGCGGCGGGCGGCGGTCTCGGCGACGCTGCGCTCGCGGTCCTCCGGGGGGACGCGGTCCCAGGCCGCGGTGAGGATCGGCCCCGGCAGGACCGTGTTGACCCGCACCTCGGGGCCGTACTCGACGGCGAGTTGCCCGCACAGCGACAGCAGCGCGCCCTTGGCCGCGGCGTAGGCGGGGTGGCCGGGGATGCCCATGCGGGCGTGCACGGAGGAGGTGAGCACCACCGCGCCGCGCTGCTCGCGCAGGTCGGGCAGGAGGGTGGTGAAGCCGAGGAAGCCGCCGGTGAGGTTGACCGCGAGCTGCCGCTCCCAGGAGGCGAGGGTCGTCTCGTGGGCGGGGGCGACGTCGACGATGAACGCGTTGGAGACGAGCACGCCGACCGGGCCGAAGCCGTGGGCCCGGTCGAGCACCCGCTGCCACGCCTCGGGGGAGGAGACGTCGGCAGTGGTGAACGCGGCTCTTCCGCCCTGCTCGCGTATCCCGGCGGCGACGGCCAGGCCGGCCTCCTCCGCGATGTCGGCGAGGACCACGGCGGCGCCCTCGGCGGCGAGCCGGCGCGCGGTGGCGGCGCCTATTCCGGAGGCGGCCCCGGTGACGACGGCCACCTGGCCGGCGAAGCGGGGGGTTGGTGCGTCCATGGGGTGGATCGACTCCTCGTGGTGCGGGCCTGAAGGCCGCCGCGGGTGGTGTGCGGCGACCTTGGCGACTTTAGTGACGTCCGGTCGGCGGAAGCGGTCATTGCATGGTCAGGACCACCAGTTCCGCGTCGTGGCCGGCGCTCCAGCCCAGGGGCAGCCCGGAGTGCAGCAGGTGGGCGCCGCTGTAGACGGTGCCGGTGTCGTGGTCGGTGTAGCGGGCGGCCGGGTCCAGGCCGCGCAGCCGGACCCGCGCGGGGCGGCCTGGGGTCAGCGGGGCGCCGTCGAGCCGTCCGGTGCTCCAGGCGGCGACGACCACGCGGCGGCCGTCGGGCGCGTCGTACTGCACCGCGCAGGTCGCGTCGTCCGGTCCGCCGATCAGCCGGGCCCGGCCGTGGTGCACGACGTCGCGCACGTCCTTGTAGCGGGCCACCCATCCGGCGGCCTCGGCGCGCTGCTCGGCGCTCCAGCCGCGGATGTCGGCGCCGATGCCGAGGACGCCCGCGGCGGCGAGCACGAAGCGGAAGGCGAGCGAGCGCGGCCGGGGGTCGAACACGCCGGGCTCGTCGGTGACCCAGGAGCTCATGGTGTGCGGCGCGTGGGCGTGCAGGTACCCGTACTGGACGGCGAGCCGGTCCAGCGGCGCGGTGTTGTCGCTGGGCCAGACGACATCGGTGCGTGCCAGGGTGGCGTGCTCGATCCGGGCGCCGCCGCCCGCGCAGCCCTCGACGGTGACGTGCGGGTGGCGCGCGCGCAGGTGGTCCAGGACCCGCAGGTAGCCGGCCACGTGGGCGGCGTCCAGGTCCAGTTCGCCGGGCGGGATCGCGCCGGGGCGGCCGCGCTCGGTGGGCGGCCGGTTCATGTCCCACTTCAGGTAGCGGATGTCGTGGGCGGTCAAGAGCCGGTCGAGGGTGGCGATCACGAACTCCTGGACGTCGGCGCGGCCGAGGTCGAGGAGGAGCTGCTCGCGGACGAGCGTGGCCGGGCGGCCGTCGATCCGGTACACCCAGTCGGGGTGGTCGGCGTAGAGCTGCGCGGCGGGGCTGATCGCCTCGGGTTCGACCCACAGGCCGAAGTCCATGCCGAGCTCGCGGACCCGGGCGATGAGCGCGTCCAGCCCGGCGGCGCCGTCCGTGCCGCCCGGGAAGGCCGCCGGGTCGGGCTGCCAGTCGCCCAGCCCGCCCTTCTCGTCCTTGCGGCCGGTGAACCAGCCGTCGTCGACCACGAACAGCTCGACGCCCATCTCGGCAGCGATGGCGGCGAGTTCGAGCTGTCCGGTCGCCTCCACGTCGAACTCCGTGGCGTACCAGGAGTTGTAGAGCACCTTGCGGGGGCGGTGCAGCCGCTCCCCGGCGAGGTGGCGCTCGTAGCGGTGCCACTCCGCGCCGAGGCCGTCGAGTCCTCCGGCGCTGAACGCGCAGGCGAGCACCGGGGTGGTGAGGGTCGCCCCGGGCCGCAGGGCGACGGCGCCCTCGTGGGGCACCCGTCCGGCCCTGACCCGCACCGCGCCGCCGGGTTCGGCGTCGGCGGTGATGTGCCAGTTGCCGGGCCAGGCCAGGGCGACACCGTAGGTGGGGGTGTCGGCGCTGTCGGGGTGCGCGGCGTCCTGCACGGCGAGCCAGGGCGCGTAGGCGTGGCCGGGCACGCCCTGGATCGAGCCGATCGCGAACCGGCCGCGCACCAGGTCGAGTTGGTGGCGGGTGAACTCCTGCGACCACTGCCCGGCCAGGTAGGTGAGCCGGGCGCCGCCCTGTACCGGCACGTTGACGGCGGCGGAGTCCAGGTCCTCCAGGTGCAGCACCTCGTCGCCGTCGTTGGCGAGTTCGGTGCGGCGCAGCACCACATCGGTGCCGGGCACCGTGTCGTAGCAGAGTGTGGCGCGCAGCCCGGTCCGCTCGTCGGTGAACTCCAGCCGCAGCGAGCGCTCTCCGTCCTGCTCGGCGCCGGTGCACGTCCACCAGGTGCCGCGCTCGCCGTCCGGGCGGCGCACCGTGAGGTCGGCGCCGGTGAACGGGCGCAGACCCGACGGGATGTACTCGGCCGGCGCGGCGTCGGCGGGGGTCAGGAAGTGGGTGCGGCGCGACCAGTCCAGCGCGGACGGCCCGGTCTCGGTGCCGTGCGGGCCCCACGCGGCCAGTTCGGCCCACTGTCCGCCGGCTTCGAGCCGTACCGCGTACACGGTGCGCTCGGTGCGCAGCAGCCAGCTACTGCCGGGTGCCGGGCTCGGCGCGCGGCCCGTGGCGGGCCGCGCGGGGGGCCGGGTCACTTGACGGCTCCGAGGTTGAGTCCGGCGACGAAGTGCCGCTGGAAGCGCAGGAAGACGATCACGGTCGGGGCCGCGGCGATCACCGATCCGGCCGCGATGACGTTCCACTGGGAGACGTACTGGCCCTGGAGTCCCAGCAGGGAGGCGGTGATCGGCATCTTGCTGTCGCTGCGCAGCACCGTGATCGACCACAGCAGGTCGTTGAAGATCCAGGTGAAGGACAGCGCGGTCAGCGCGGCCAGCGCGGGCCGGGCCAGCGGCAGGATGATCCGGGTGTAGATCTGCCAGGGCCCGGCGCCGTCGATGACGGCCGCCTGCTGGATCTCGGCCGGGATGGACCGCATGAAGCCGTGCAGCACGAACACGTAGAAACCGACGCCGAATCCGACCTGGACGCCGATCAGGGCGTACAGCGAGTCGTACACGCCGAGTTTCTCGCTGAGCTTGGAGACCGGGATCAGCAGGATCTGCGGGGGCAGCAGGTTGCCGCTGAGCATGAGCAGCAGCAGCGCGCGGCGGAAGGGGACGGCGTAGCGGCTGAGCGCGAAGGCGGCCATGGAGGCGAGCAGCAGCGAGAGCAGCACCGTGGGGATGGTGACCAGCAGGCTGTTGATCAGGGCCTGTTGCTGTCCGCCGTCGGTCCACGCCGAGCGGAAGCCGCCGAGCGTGAAGGTGTGCGGCATGCTGCCCAGCCCGTGGGCGGCGATGTCGTCGAAGGAGCGGGTGGCGGTGATCAGGACGACCGCGATCGGCACCAGCCACAGTACGGACAGCAGCGAGGCGCTGCCGTGGAAGGCGACAGTGCCCCACATCTTGCGCCGGCGTGCGGACCGCGAGGCGGCGGGTGCGGCGGGGTTCGCCGTGGACGGTGCCATCAGTCGGCCTCCTTGAACGCCCGGACCAGGTAGGACGCGATGACGCCGAAGGCCAGCACGAAGATGACGACGGCCAGCGCGGACCCGTAGCCGAGCCGCAGGGACTGGAAGGAGGTGGAGTACATGTAGGTGCTGAGCAGTTCGGAGGAGTGGTACGGGCCGCCGCGGGTCAGGGCCCACACGACGTCGAAGGAGCGCAGCGAGTCGATGATGATCACCGACAGCACGACCGCGTTGACGCTGCTGAGCTGCGGCAGCGTGATGTGCCGGAACTGCTGCCAGCGGGTGGCCCCGTCGACCTTCGCCGCCTCGTACAGGGCGGGGTCGATGCCCTTGAGGCCGGCGAGGTAGAGCACCATGACGTAGCCGATCTGGCGCCACAGCGCGGGCACGATGACGGCGTAGAGCGCGGTGTCCTGGTCGGCGAGCCAGGGGTGGGTGAGGCCGCCCAGGCCCAGGCCGGACATGGTCTTGTCGACCAGGCCGTCCGGTTGGTACATCGCCTGCCACACCAGCGCGGTGGCGGTGAGCGAGAAGACCACCGGCAGGAAGAGCGCGGCGCGGTAGAAGCCGACCCCGCGGCGCTCCTGCTGGAGCAGCAGCGCCGCGCCGAGGCCGAGGATCGCCGACAGCCCGCCGAACAGCGCGAGCCACAGCACGGTGTCCAGCAGCGCGGTGTGGAACACCGAGTCGTGGATCATCTCCCGGTAGTTGCCCAGGCCGATGAACTGCGGCGGGGACACGCCGTCCCACTTGGTGAGGGAGAGCCAGAAGCCCTGCAGCGCCGGCCAGAACACCCAGAAGCCCTCGGCGAGCAGCGGGACCAGCACGAAGGCGAGCACCACCGGGGGCACACCGGTCGCCGCGCGCCGCCGGCCCAGCCGCCGGCCCAGGCCCCGTCCCCGCCCGGTGCCGGCGTCCGAACCCTCACCTCCGTTCCTGCTGCCGGTCGCGGTCAGCAACGCCATGTCACTGGCTCCAGATCTTCTGGGCGTCGCGCTGCCAGTCGGTGAGGATCGAGTTGATCTGCTTCGGCTTGGCGAGGAACTTCGTCAACGCGGTGTCGGCGGTGGGCTGGAGGGCGTCGCTGGAGTCGCGGTTGAAGAACTGCGTGACGTCCGCGGCGCTCTCGATCATCGCCCGGCCCTTCTTGACCAGCGCCGTGCCCGAGTCCTTGGCCGTGGGGTTGGTCGGGATCGACGTGCCCGAGGAGCCCTTGAGGTAGATCTCCTGCGCCTCGGCGGTCGCCAGGTAGCGCATCAACTCCTTGACCTCGGCCTGGTGGTGGGTGTGCGCGCTGGCGAAGTAGCCGTCGGTGGGGCCCTCCTCGACCAGCGGCATCTTCGGGTCGATGATCGGGAACCGGAAGAAGTCGAGGTCGCCGAGCTGGTCCTTGGGGGCCGCGTCGGCGAAGAAGGTGCCGATCAGCATCATGCCGGTGCGGTCGTTGAGCATCGCGGTGGTGGCGTCCTGGAAGGACAGCGCGGTGCCGTTGGGGTCGAAGTAGGGCAGCGCCTCGGCCCACGTGTCGAAGACCTTGTGGATCTGCGGGTCGTCGAACCGGTGCTTCCCGGCGAGCAGTTCGCGGTGGTAGGCCGCGCCGTTGATCCGGATGTTCAGGTAGTCGAACCACGCCGAGGCCACCCAGGCGGTGTCCGCGCCGGCGCCCAGCCCGATCGGGGCGACGCCCTTGGACTTCAGCTTCTCGCACAGCGCCAGGAACTCGTCCCAGGTCTTGGGCTCGGTCACGCCCCACTTGCGGAAGTTGGACTTCTTGTAGAACACGCCCCACCAGTAGTAACTGGCCGGCACGAAGATCTTCTTGCCCTGGGAGTCGGTGCACAGCTTCTTCAACGCGTCCGAGTAGCCGGACAGTTCGGGCTGGGTCCAGATGTCGTCGACATCCAGCAGCAGGCCCTTCTCGGCGTACGCGTCCGCGACGGAACCGGGGTACCAGGTCATCAGGTCCGGCGGGTTGCCGGAGGTGAGATAGGTGGGGAGCTGCGTGCGGAAGGTCTCGGAGGCGACGGTGTTCAGGCTCGCCTTGGCCCCGCCACGCTTGTCGAACGCGGCCACCAGGTCCTCCATGGCCGACTTGGCCTGCGGCGAGGACAGGTTCGACTGGAGGCTGACGGTGCCGCCCTTGGACTGGCTGGTGCTGCCACCGGAGGATCCGGAGGACACGCAACCGGTCATCAGCGACGCGGCGCCGACGGCGCCGAGCGCGCCTGCTCCGGCGAGGAAGCGGCGGCGGCTGGTTGGTGAGGTGTTCATGGGACTCCTTTTGCGCCCACGCCGCACGGTGCCCCGCCCCCTGGCGGCGGGGCTCTCGTCCGGCTCGTACAGACTGGCGGGACACCGCGACGGCGTCAAGATTAATTCGTAATTTATTGAGTAAGAGTTCCGAGCGAACTCTGCCGGACCGCGCCGCCGACCCCGCGGGAGACCGTCAGCACGCTGCCGTCCGATCCCGCGACGGCGCCCATCGCCCCGTCGAACTCGCCGCTGGCGTAAGCCGGTTGCTTGAACCAGCCACCCCAGGCGTCGCCGGCCGCGTCGTACGTCCGCTGCCACAGCGTGTAGTCCGAGGCCCGCACGAGGAGTTGGACGCTGCCGCCGGTGGCGACCAGCGTCGGGCTGCCGCTGACCGTGCCGCCCAGCGACGACCACGCCGACCAGGTGCCGGCCGCGTCCCGCACCCGGGTCCACACCGCGTCGTCCGCGGTACGCACCGCCACGTGGGTGCGGCCCGCCGCATCGGTCACCGCCGAGGGCCGGCCGGTCAGGGCCAGGCCGTCGGGGGCGCCGATCGAGGTCCAGCCGGTGCCGGCGCCGCGGCCGGTGACCGTGCCGTCGGTCCCGGTGGCGAAGAGCGTCCACCGGCCCGGACCGTCGTACGCCACCGTGGGCGCGTCGGCGAGGGCGCCGCCGAGGTCCTGCCAGCTCCCCCACCGGCCGTGGTCGTACGTCCGCAGGTACGCGTGGCCGTCGGTGCCGCGCACGAACACGTCGATCCGGCCGCCGGCCGAGCCGTAGGCCGCGGGCTGGCCGGTGAAGCTGCCGCGGGTCGGACCGCCGAGGTCCACGGCGTGCCCGGACCACTGCCCGTCCCGGCCGGTCTGCACCTCCAGGCCGCCGCCCTTGCCCTGCGTGAACGCGGTGAGCGTGTCGCCGTCGCGCACCAGCGCCGGGGCGACGGCGGACGTGGTGCGGCCGAGCGTCACGCCGGGCGCGTCGTCGGCGCCGGTCAGGCCGAGGAAGGCGGTGCCGTGCGCGGGCACGGTGACGGTGTAGGAGCCGGCGTACGTCCCCCGGCCGGCCCGGGCGCGCAGGTCGCGGACGGCGACCTTCCCGGCCAGCCCCGCTTGCGCGAAGTCCACGGTGCGCTGCGCGGGCTGGTCGGAGCGGTTGAGCAGCACCACCGCGCGGCGGCCCGACCCCTGGAGCACCTTGCTGTAGGTGTCGCCGGTGGCGTCGGTGGCGATCCGCACGCCCTGGATGCCCAGCGGGTCCTGGTCGACCGCGAGGATCTCCGGGTTCTCCAGGGTGGCCAGCATCGACGCGGTCAGGGTGCGCGGGTCGGAGCCGATCACCAGCGGCGAGGCCATCTCGGCCCACATCACCAGTTGCGTGGTGGACTCCTCCTGGTTCAGCTCGTACGACCCGTCCGGCATGGTGCGCATCGGGATCAGGTAGTCCGGGTCGTTCCAGTGGCCGGGACCCTGTGCCTCGGGGTGGGCGGCGTTGGCGTCCATGTTCCGCAGCACGTTCGGGAACTCGCCCGCGGTCGGCGAGCCGTAGGCGATGTCGGTGCCGGTCCGCCACGAGTCGGCGGTGGACGGGCCGTAGACGTAGGTGTTGTGCGCGTCCTGGTCCGGGTCGTGCGGCAGGCCCCAGTCGTCGGTGAGCGGGTTGCACAGGTTCAGCAGCATCTTGCGGCCCGACTTCGCCACCGCGTCGCTGAAGTCCTTGAACGCCGGGCCCGGGGTGAGCTTCTCGCCGATGCCGCACAGGAAGTCGACCTTGATGGCGTCGATCTTCCAGCTCGCGAAGAGGTCGGCGTCCTGCTGGTAGTGCCCCCGGCTGCCCAGCCCGCAGCTCGCCGGGGCGTAGTCGCCCGCGTCGGTGTAGATGCCGGCGCGCAGGCCCCGCGCGTGCAGGTAGCTCACCAGCGAGGGGATGCCGTCGGGGAAGCGGTCCGTGTTCGCCGTCAGGTTGCCCTGCGCGTCCCTCGGGTTGTCGGCCTGCCAGCCGCCGTCCAGCCACACGATGTCGTAGCCGCTGTCCCGCAGGCCGCTGCTGACCAGGTAGTCGGCCACGCTCTTGACCTGCGCCTCGGTGGGCGCGCCGAGGCCGTAGTAGGTGTTCCAGCCCATGTAGGGCGTCGGCGCGAGGCCGCTGTCGTACGCGGCGGCGGCAGCCGCGGCGCCGCTCGACGGGCCGCCGGCGTGCGCGCCCTGGGCGCGTGCGACGCCCGGTACCGCCACCGCGAGCAGCGCGGCGGCGCCCGCCGCCAGCGCCGCACGCCGCACGCGTGCCAGCCCTGCGTGATGCGAAGTCACTTGAGTCTCCGAGGAGTCGGGGATACGCGAAGTCGCGGGGACCGCGCCGCCCGAGCACTCGGGGACGCCCCGCCACGCCGAAGACTGTGCGGGGGAGCGCCGAAGCGTGTCAACGATTATTACTAATAAACTAAAACTCGGGCCACGGCCGCGCGCAGCCGGGCTGCGGCACCCCGCCACCCGGGGGCGGCGGGGTGGCGGGCCCTTCGCTCACGCCTGGTCGTTGTCCTTCAACGCGCCCCAGCCGTGCCAGCGTTCGACCTCGATCCAGGCGCTCACCCGGGCGCGCTCGCGACGCGCGTACGGCTTGCCGACGTACTGCTGGGAGAGCCGGTCGATGTCGGCGAGCCCCTCGTCCGGGACGAGTCCGGCGATCCGGCCGACCAGGCTGATGTGGGTGTACCAGCCGTCCTTGTCCAGCACGGTGAGCGTGACCCGGGGGTCGTGCCGCAGGTGCTCGACCCGCTTGCGCCCCTCGTCCATGTTGACCAGCACCCGACCGTCGTCCTCCCACAGGTACCAGGTGGCGGTGGAGACGGGCTGGCCGTCCGGGCGCAGCGTCGTGATGACGGCGGGGTTGGCCTTCCTCAGCAGGGCGATGGCGTCGTCGGGCAGCGGCGGCTTGGACATAGACGTCTCCTTGACGTGCGGTGATGCCGTTCCGGATCATCGCCATTCTGCACGTCAGTGGCCGCCGGTGGCCTTGAGACCCACCACGGCGGCGACCAGCAGGCAGACGAAGAAGATCCGCGCGGCCGAGACGGGCTCGCCGAGCAGGAGCATGCCGACGACCGCGGCGCCGGCCGCGCCGATGCCGACCCACACGCCGTAGGCGGTACCGATCGGCAGCGTCTTCGCGGCCTGCGAGAGCAGCAGCATGCTTGCCACGATGCCGGCCCCGGTGAGCAGGCTCGGCGCGAGCCGGGTGAAGCCGTCGGTGTACTTCATGCCGATCGACCAGGCGACTTCCAGCAGGCCGGCGACAACGATGAGGACCCATGCCATGACGGCACCTCCGCGGGTTGGTGACTACGGGGGTGCACCGTCTTTGCAGGGTCCCGGTACGGCGCGCTCGTCGGGGTGCTCTCCACCGTAGCAAAATGCGGCGATACGGGACGGGGTGCGGGCGAAGTGGTGACGGAGGCCACCAACGGTCGCATCGAGGCAGCCGGCGGCCCCGGACGGGCGGCGACGTCAGCGCCGCCGGCAGCCTCAACGACGCCGCCACGAACGGCAGTTGCGCGTTCCTCAGCAACCTGGACGTGCGGAACGCCGCGGCCGCGGGCGCGGTGGTCACGCTCGGCGCGTCGATCACGGACGGGGTGGCCTCGGCGCAGGACGACAACCGGCGCCGGCCGAACGACCTGGCACGGCGGCTGTCGGACAGCGGCCGTACGGTCGGGGTGCTCGACCAGGGCATCAGCGGCAACAAGCCGCTCACCGACGGCGCCGGGCAGAGCGCCCTCAACCGCTTCGGCCGCGACGTGCTCGGCCGGCCCGGAGCGCGCGGGGTGATCTTCTCCGACGACCCGATCAACGACGTCGGCGTGGTGAACCCGCCCACCGGCGCCCGGTTGATCGCCGCGCTCCAGCAACTCATCGGCCGCGCCCGCCAGGCGGGCATCGCGTTCCCGTGCGCGACGCTGACCCCCTTTCGAGGGGTCGGGCGGCTGGTCACAGGCCGGCGAGGACGCCCGCGACGCGGTCAACGCGTGCGTCCGCGGGGCGGGCAGCGGCTGCGACGCCGTCGTCGACCAGGACGCGGCCACCCGCGATCCGGCCGACCCGGACCACTACTTGCCGTCCTACGACGCGGGCGACCATCTGCACCCGAACGAGGCCGGGTTGCAGGCCATCGCGGACGCGGTCGACCTGGCGTCGCTCTCCTGAGGCGGGGGGGGCGGGCGCCGCCCGCTCAGCGAGCGGCGGGCGGGGCGACGGCCGTCGCGGGGGCGGCCGGGCTCTCAGAAGCGGCCGGGTTCTGCGGCTCGTCCGACAGGATCGACGGGTCCGGCGGCAGCGGGATCCAGCGGTGCGACCAGGCGATGACCGCCTCGAGCACCGGCTCCAACTCCCGGCCCTTGTCCGTGAGGTGGTACTCGATCTGGCCGGGAGCGGCCGGCCCGACCCGGCGTTCGAGCACGGCGTGCTCCTCCAGGGTGCGCAGCCGCTGGGCGAGCATGGTGTCGCTGAGGCCGGGGACGGCGGCCCGGATGTGCGCGAAGCGGTGCTGGCCGGTGAACACGGCGCGCAGGATCGCGCCGGTCCAGCGGCCGCCGATCAGCTCGATGGCGGCGTGGAACCGCTCGCACACCTGGTGGATCTCGATCACGGCCGCTTCCTGGGACGCCATCGCGGACCCCGTCTCCCTCGTCTGCGCCGCGGGCGGGGCGCCCGCCCGCGGCGCTGGTGTGGTGCTGCCGTTCGTTACACGCCCTGCGACGATTCTGCCAGAGCCGGCCGCAGCGGCCGGAGCGTCTCCTCGACCCTGACCAGCTCGTCCATCATCGCCTTCGCCGCGGCGACCATCGTCTCGTTCGGCTGCACCTGCGACTCCTCGTCGAGGAACTGCTGGACGAAGGGGATGTTGACCGCCTCGGTGACCGGCGTCAGCTTCACCGCGATCACCACCGGCTTGATCGCCTGCAGCGCGCGGGTGCCCGCGGCCACCCCGCCGTAGCTGACGAAGCCGACCGGCTTGTAGAGCCACTCGTTGTGCAGGTAGTCGATCGCGTTCTTCAGCTCGGCGTTGTACCCGTGGTTGTACTCCGGCATCACGAACACCACCGCGTCGACGCCGGCGATGCGGGCGCTCCAGTCGCGGGTGTGCTGGTGGGTGTAGCGGCCGAATCGGGGGTGGTTCGGCTCGTTCATGAAGGGCAGCGCGACCTCGGCCAGGTCGATCAGGTCGACCTCGTCGAAGCCGCCGTGCGTCCGCGCCTCCCCCTCGAACCACTTGGCGACCGGCAGGCCCACCCGTCCCGGCCTGGTGCTCGCCACAATGATCCCGAGCTTCGACATCGCGTCTCCTTCTGCGTGGCCGCGTCCGCGTGCCCACGTCGCCCATCGGTGTGCCCCCGGGCCGGTCCGCCCGAGGGCACTAAGAATAGCTTAGTGACTTGGGCGCTCCGCCCCCGCCCGAACGGTGTGAAACCGGCATCCATCGGATAATTCCCGGAGTACGCCCCCCACGTGCCGGAGGTAGCCATGGCCACCGTGGCCCCGCCTCCGGGCCGGCCGGACCGCAGAGGCGCCCGGTCCCGGCGCCGCCGCGGGCGCTGGGCCACGTGGCGGATCCGGGCGATCGCCGTCCGCCGGACGGCCGAGCGCCGCTTCCCGGTACTGACCGAGCTCACCGCCCGGCTGCTGTCGGTCAACCTGCTGGACGCGGCCACCCGCCTGGCCGCGCAGATCTTCCTGACCGCCGTCCCGTTCATGTTCGTGGCCGCCACCATCGCCCCGGACTCCGTCCGCACCCACATCCTGGACTCCGCGCACGACCTGTTCGGCCTGAACGGGAGCGCCCAGGACCAGCTGCAGCGGCTGTACGACACGCACGGCGCCGACACCGAGACCGACCGGCAGACCGTCGGGGCGATCGGCGCGGTGGTGGCCCTGCTCGCCGCGACCTCCACCAGCCGCGCGATGGCTCGAGTGTGCGAGCGCGCCTGGCTGCTCCCGCGCTCCTCCGCGCGGGTGGCGGCCTGGCGCTGGTTCACCTGGATCGTGGCCTGGGTGGCGGTCCTCGCCCTGCAGGGGCCGCTGCGCGAGGGCCTCGGGGCCGGGCCGTGGCTGGGCGTGCCGCTGATCTTCCTCGCCGACCTCGCGGTCTGGTGGTGGAGCCAGCACCTGCTGCTCGGCGCGCGCGTGCCGTGGCTTCCGCTGCTGCCCGGCGCGGTGCTCACCTCCGCGGCCATGACCGCGCTCTCGGTCACCGCCCGCATCTACCTGCCGCTCGCCCTCAACCGCAGCCTGGCCACCTACGGCCCGCTCGGCTCCGTCTTCACCCTGCTGTCCTGGCTCATCGCGATCTGCGTGTGCCTCACCTTCACCATCACCGCCGGGGCCGTGCTGGCCACCGAGCCGCCGCTGGCCCAGCACCTGCAGTGGGGTACCGGCGCGCGAGCGGCGGCCGCGCACGCCCACGGCACCGGGGCGCGCGGGCGGCGCCACCCGCGCACCCAGGGCGGTCCGCGCCGCCCGCGCGGCCGCGCCAGGTGACGCCCGCCGGCAGCGATCCCGCATCCTCCCACCGCCCGGCGCCGCGGCGTGATCCAATGGCCCCCGGGACCGGGCCGCTCCCACGCCGGCCAGGACGTCCCGCACCTGCCCCCGACCGCCGGAACGCCCGGAGGAACACCGTGCTGGAGGAGCCCGTCCGCTCGCGGGTGTCGGCCTACGCGATCGCCCGCGACGGCGCACGCCTGCTGCTCACCCGCCTCTCCGACGCCTCGCCGGTCTTCGAGCCGGGCCGGTGGCACCTGCCGGGCGGCGGGATCGACCCCGGCGAGCAGCCGGCCGACGCCCTCGCCCGCGAGCTGCACGAGGAGACCGGCCTCGAACTGCTCGACGCCCGCCTGCTGGAGGCCCGCAGCTACACCGCGCGCCGCCTCGGCACCACCTGGCACCTGGTCGGCCTCTTCTACCTCGCCCGGCTCGCGCCCGGGCCCCTCGTCGTCACCGAGCGGGACGGCTCCACCAGCGAGGCGCGCTGGATATCCCGGTCGGAGCTGACCGGGCCGGTCCTCTCGCCGGCCGCCGCCGACGCGCTCCGCATGATCGACGCGCTGCCCGCCTGAGGGACACGGGCGTCGCCGTCCGGTGGACGTCGATCGGGGGCGCCGCGCGTTGCCGTCCGGTGAGCGGGCGGGAAACGACCGCGCGGCCGGATTTTCACCGCGCTGAAAGTTCCCGGCACGGCGGGCCAACGCCGCAGTTCCACCGCGACCCCAGTGGACTAGACCACAGAGTTTTTCGGCAACCCCTTTACGCGGCACGGTGGTTCATGCGTCACTCATGACGCGTGCACAACAAGCACCTCGCCCGCACCGAACCTCCGCAGCACCCCCGGCGAGACCCCGGATCGATTCCGGACCCCGTGCCACCGGACCCACGCGCAACCCGCTCCCGCGTCGATGACGGCGGTCACCGATGCGACCACGGACTACGCGAGTAGACCCGGCCCCGCCGGACCGCACCTCCCGCACCGCTCCGGATCATCCCCCCATTCCCCAACACGCCTGGAGGAAAGCCTTGTTCTCCCGATACCCCACCACCAAGGCGGTCAAGCGGAGCCTGATGGCGGTCGGCGTGCTCGGTGCGAGCGTCGCACTGACCGCGACCATGACGGCGGGCACGGCCACCGCCTCGACGCTGTCGGCCCAGAAGCTGCCGAAGGGCAGCACCATCCCGCTCGGCGACGGTTACATGGGCGTCGGCTACGTCCAGGACAGCAAGAACTTCACCGCGGACTCCAGGAAGCTGATGCTGGACGCGGCAGGTCTGGTGAGCCCGAACTTCGCCTCGAACCCCCCGCCCGGCATCGACGTCTCCCACTACCAGGGGACGATCAACTGGTCGTCGGTGAAGTCGGCCGGCATCCAGTTCGCCTACATCAAGGCGACCGAGGGGACCACGTACAAGGACCCCACCTTCAACGCCAACTACCTCAACGCCTACAACGCGGGCGTGATCCGGGGCGCGTACCACTTCGCGCAGCCGGGCTCCTCCAGCGGCGCGTCCCAGGCCAACTACTTCGCCAGCAACGGCGGGGCCTGGTCGGCGGACAACCTGACCCTGCCGGGCATGCTGGACCTGGAGGGCGGCTGCTACGGCCTGTCGGCCGCCTCGATGCAGTCGTGGATCCTCGACTTCTACAACACCTACAAGTCGAGGACCGGCCGTGACGTCCTCATCTACACCAGCGCCAGCTGGTGGAGCTCCTGCACCGGCAGCTGGAGCGGTATGTCCGCCCGCAGCCCGCTGGTCGCGGCGTCCTGGACCAGCGCGGCCGACCCGACCATCCCGTCCGGCTTCCCGTACGCCACGATCTGGCAGTACACCGACGCCGGTTCGGTGAGCGGCATCTCGGGCGCGGTGGACCGCGACCGGTTCAACGGCGACCACTCGCGCATCCTCGCGCTGGCCAACAACACCGCCTGACCGGCGGACCGAAGACCGCAGCACGCCCGGGTGGCGCGGCGAAGGCCGCCGCCCGGGCGTGCTGTCACCAGTCCGGTCGCCCGCTCCAACTCCGGCCGCGCTGGGGGCGGGTGACGCACCGACGGCAGCCGCGGCGGGAGGACGGGAGCGCGGCACTGCTACTCTCGTGCATGTCAGCACAAGATAGCGCTACCCCCGCGCCGTGGATAGCAGCGCGCCACGGAGCCACCCTCGCCGCCCTGGGCGTGCTCGGCTTCTCCTTCACCTTTCCCGCCACCTCCTGGGCCCTGGACGGCTTCGGCCCCTGGACGGCCACCGGCCTGCGCGGCGTCCTGGCCGCGCTCGTGGCCGGGACCTGCCTCGCCGCCGGCCGCGTACCCGTTCCGGAACGGCGGCACTGGCCCGGACTCCTCACCGTCGCCGCGGGATGCGTCATCGGCTTCCCGCTGCTGACCACCCTGGCACTGCGGACCTCCTCGACCGCCCACTCCGCCGTCGTCATCGGCGTGCTGCCGCTCGCCACCGCGGCCGTCTCGGTCGTCCGCACCGGCGAGCGCCCGCCGCGGCCCTTCTGGTACGGCGCGGTGGGCGGCGCCGCCGCCGTCATCGGCTTCGCCCTGGAGCAGAGCCACGGCGCACCGACCGTCGCCGACCTCTACCTGTTCGCGGCGCTGCTGGTGTGCGCCGCCGGATACACCGAGGGTGGCCGGCTCGCCCGGCACATGCCCGGGTGGCAGGTCATCGCGTGGGGCGTGGTGGCCGCGCTCCCGATCACCGCGGCGGCGGCTTTCCTCGCCCTGCCCGCCGAACCCGTGCACCTCACCGGCAAGGCTGTGGTGGGGATGCTGTACGTCGCCGCGGTCTCGCAGTTCGGCGGGTTCGTCCTCTGGTACCGCGGGATGGCCGCCATCGGGGTCGCCCGGGCGAGCCAACTCCAGCTCTCCCAGCCCCTCCTCACCCTCCTGTGGTCCGTCCTGCTCATGGGCGAGCACCTCTCCCCGATGACCCCGGTCGCCGCCCTGGCCGTCCTCCTGTGCGTCGTCTCCACCCAACGCGCCCGCGCCTGACCCCGGTTCGGCGGGCGCGACCGCCTTGCCGCCGACGGCGACGACGGTGGTGACCACGAACGCCTCGGCGAGGGCCAGGGCGCCCGGGCCTGGTGGGTGGCGGCGAGCAGCAGCGGGCCGACCCGACCTGGACGTGTGCGTGAGGGGCTGCCGTTGGGCATCTGCCGGCGATACTGTCCAATCGCCGCCAAGTCCGGCGCCAGGCGCTGATGCTGGCGGTGTCGTTGCAGCAGCTTGCAGGCAACTACGCCCTGGCCTGGTGGATTTGGGAGGGGAAAGAGCATGTCGGCTTCGCGGTCGCGTACTGATCCCTACCGCGCCGGTTCGCCACCAGGAGAGACAGGAACGTACGAAACGGGGGAGGCGCAGCGGAGTGCGAGACCAGATGCTCGGGGGTCGTTACCGGTTGGTGCGACAGCTCGGCGAAGGCGGAATGGGACAAGTATGGGAGGCGGAGGACGAGACGCTGAGCCGGAACGTCGCGGTCAAGGTGATCTCCCTGCTCGCTGGTGGCGGAAGCCGCGGTGACGAGGCCCGTACCAGATTCCTGCGCGAGGCACGGATCACCGCCCAATTGCAGCACCCCCATATCGTGACGATCCACGACCTCGGCGAGACCGACGCAGGAATCGCACGGGTTCCGTTCCTGGTGATGGAGTTGGTCCGAGGGGAGGGACTGGACACGGCGCTGCGCCGAGGTGTCGTTACCCTGGCGGACGCGGCCCGATGGGGCGCGCAGATTTCCGACGCGCTTGCCGTGGCACACGCAGCCGGAATCATGCACCGGGACATCAAGCCGTCGAATATCCTCATCACGCCTTCCGGCACCGTGAAAGTCCTCGACTTCGGCATCGCGAGGGCCGCCGATCCCTACGCGACCGCGGACCGCATCACGCAGACCGGCTTCATCGTGGGCACACCCCCCTACATGGCCCCCGAACAAGCACGCGGCCTCCCCGAACCGCGCAGCGACCTGTACGCCCTCGGCTGCCTGCTCTTCGAACTGATCACAGGTCAGCTGCCCTTCCAGGCCCCCGACACCGTGGGCTACCTCACGGCACACCTCACCCAGGAGCCGCCCACCCCCAGCTCGGTATCCACCGGCGTCCCCTCCGCGTGGGACGACCTCGTGCTGAGGCTGCTGGAAAAAGACCCGGACCAGCGGTACCCGAGTGCCACCGACCTCTCCCAGGCACTACGACGCCTCGATCGCACACCCGAGCCCGCCGGAGACCCTGCGCCATCAACAGGAGAGACCTCCGAGGCCACCCGGAAACCGGACAAGAAGGATATCCCCTTCACCATCTCGTGGACGGGAAAGGATCCCCTGTCCGCCTACACTGACTCCTCGCACAAGGGTTCTCTGGTCGTCTTCGCAAAGGTGTTGCTACTGGTGACCGCGCCGGGTGTGTTGATACCGCTGCTGCTGCACCGCATCAAGGCCGGGACAGTGAATAACGGCTGGTTGGCATGGTTCGCACTGTCAACCGGAATCGGAATTCTCCCGCTCGGATTCCTTCTCGTGGTTCCTTTGCTGACGTACCTGCACCGGTCGCGCCAGGCATGGTCCCTGTCTGTCGGACCGGAGTACATCGAGACGACCGGCCACTCCGGCACGCGCAAATACCTGTGGCGCCAGGTGCTTGAGTGCACCATCGAAGAGATCGTCACCAACTTGTGGGTCCTTCATGAGTTCACCGGCCTCCACCTCAAGTTCACGAAGGATGTGAAGCGCAAGCGGGGAACCGATCCGGCGGGGTGGCCCCCGAACTGCCCAGGGGAGAGGACCATCCGCGGGGACGGAGTGTGGCCCATCTGCGTCCTCGGCCCAATGACCGACAAGCAGCGCTCGGAACTCAGCGAAGCCATCGCCCGGTACGGCCCTCCGCGATGAACCCCACCGCCCACAACCGCGCACCGGTGAGCTGCTGTCCACCATGAGGCTCATGGTGCAGGCGCCCGGGCGAGCCAACTCCAGCTCTCCCAGCCCTCCCCACCCTCCTGTGCTGCTCATGGGCGAGCACCTCTCCCCGATCACCCCGGTCGCCGCCCTGGCTGTCCTCCTGTGCGTCGTCTCCACCCAACGCGCCCGCACCTGACCACGGTTCCCCGCCGCGAGCACTCACTCGGTGGGCTGTTGATGGCCCAGATCGATCTCCAGCCGTGCCGGGCCCACACTGATCCGCCGGATCCTGCCCAGTCCGGAGAGCATCTGCCGAAAGAACGACCGTCGCGTGCAGCGGGGACAGGTGACGGCCGCGGTGAAGGAGAAACCGTCGGCTCCCGCCGCGACGCAACGGAGCGCCACCTGGTACTCGACGGCGTCGCGGCAACCAGGGCACGGCAGTCCCCGAAGCTCGTAGGGGACGCGATAGGCGATCTCCTCGCACGCCGCCCCGCAGCTCTGGCAACGCGCTACGGACCGAGCCGTGCCTTGGGCGGTCCAGCCGTCACGCCGGGGGGCGAGGGCGACTTCCTCGACACGGACCTCGAAGGGGACCGCGTTCGAGGCCCTGCACTCCGGGCAGAGGGAATCGCCGGTGAGTTCGAGCACGCGATCCGGTTCGTTCCCCATCCTGGACTCCGTTGAAGCTCTGATGCGTTCACGGTAGCTCTCCGGCGCGGTCAGGGCGGCCAGATCGATCGCACTGGCCACCACGTCGCACGACTGCCTCGGCGGGCACGGGAACGGCGCGAACCCCGGCCCGGCAGACGGAAAGCGTCAGCCCTCGGCGGCCAACCCCACGTTCAGCTCGGCGAGTTGGGTCGCGAAGATGCGGGCACCGCCCTGCGCGGGGTGGCGGACGGCGACCGCCTCGACGCCGTTGCGCGCGAGCGCCCCCTGCGCCTTGCGGCCGACCGCGACGACGGTGGTGACCGCGAACGCCTCGGCGAGGGCCAGGGCGACCGGGGTGCCGGCGGCGACCTCGGACGCGCGCGGGGTGCGGTTGGTGGCGGGGCGGCCCGGCTCGTGCGGGTGGTGCGGGTAGATCGGCCAGAACAGCGGCAGCGCCCCGCGCCACCCGGCCATCGCGCCCCACACCACCGCCGAGGACGCCTCCCACCCGAACGCGGGGTCGGCCGGCACCTCGAAGCCGTCGCCGTCGGGGTCCCCCGTGATCAGCCCCGGCCGCGCGGTGAGTTGGCGCACGCTGGTGAACGAGATGCCGCTGATCGTGTGGCCGCGGTGGCCGGGCGCCTCACCGACCAGCATCACCCTGGGCCGGTTCCGCGCGATCAGCTCCAGATAGCGGAGCAGGTTGCGCGTCCGCAACCGGCCGGCGTCGTCGGCGCCGTACAGGAACTCCGCGTCGTCCGGTGCGGGCAACTCCCGCAGCAGCGACCAGAACCGCGCCGTGTCGACCGCGCTCACATCAACCGCCCCGCCCTGCCCGCGCGGCCGCTCCCGCGGCCGCCTTCCCCGTACCTCCGCGCACCCGCCACCCCGGAACCGTATCGCGGGCGCGCTCACGCCCCGCCGGGGGCCGCCAGCCGCAGCAGCACCTCGTCGATCTCCTCGCCGCGCGCGTGCGCGAAACCGCGCGCACCGCCGGTCACCGCGAACCCGCACTTCTCCAGCACCCGGATCGAGGCCGCGTTGTCCGCGGCCGCACGCGCGTGCAGCGGCCGCTCCGGCACCTCGGCGAGCAGCGCCCGCAGGGCGGCCGTCGCGCAGCCGCGGCCCCAGTACTCGCGCCCGATCCAGTACGTGACCTCGCGCTCGTCCGGCGGCCCGAAGGCACCCGCGTGGCCCAGGATCTCGCCGCCCGGGCCGACGACGGTGCGCGTGACGACTGCCGGGTCCTTCCGGATGCGGGCCCAGTGGGCCTCGAACCGGCCACGGTCGGACGGGTCCTCGGCCGTGAAGGCGGCCATCAGGACCCCCTGGGGATCCGTCATGTGGGCGAAGAAGACGGGCAGGTCGCCGTCCTCCACCGCACGTAGCGCCACGTCCATCGCGTCCTCCTGGAGGGTCGGTGGAGGGAGCGTACCGGGTCCACCCCCTTATCGCACAACCGTTCGAACATGTGCCAGAATCCAGCCATGCCCCACTCCTTCCCCGACGATCTCGTCCAGGCCCAGCGCGACTGGTACACCACTTACCGCGAGTTGGCCGCGAGCGCGGGCGCGGGCTCGCGGACGACGGTGCTGCGGCGGCGCCTGGTCCGGCTGTCCGTCCGCATCAGCGCCCACCCCTACTGGGCCACCCTCTCCGGCACCGCACCCGCCGCGCGGATGGAGCTGAAGCAGATGACCTGGGAGGCGCAAGCCCCCCGCCAGGCACCGCGCCGCAGCCCCGACCAGGCCCCCTGAGCGCCACCGCCCTCCCGGCTCCGGCGCTCCACGACCCCGGCTCGGGCCCCACGCCCCGCTCGACCCCCCTGCGCCCACCGCCCGACGGGCCGCCGAACGCCCCCGGCGGCCCCACGCGCACCAGCGCCCGGCCCGCACCGGACCAGCACCGGCACTCGCCCCGGACCCGCCCCGTCACCCGCCGTTGACCTCCCGCGCCCCGTCCGCACCAGGGGCCGCCGTCTCCCCCAGATCACGGAGAGCGCTCTCTCCATGCCTTGACACCGCGTCGCGCGCCGTCCAGGGTACGTCTGCAAGAGAGCGCTCTCAGAAGGTCGGACCGCGTTCTCCCCGCCCGCGCGCGGCGCCGCATGCCCGCGCACCGCCCGGGCGCGTTCGCGTCGCAGCCAGTTCGGACGAAGGTGGGTCGTGGGTCATGTCGTCAAGCGGGGCCACGGGAAGTGACGTCCGGGAAGCGGAGCGCACCCGCGCGGGCGGGCCGGCCACCGCGACCGGCAGCGCGCTCACCCGCCGTCCGTACGCGCCGGCCACCGCGGTGCCGGTGGTGAGCACGGCCGCCCCGGTGGCGGGCGCGGCCGGATCGGTGGTGCCCGCGTCCACCCGCTCCCCCGCCGGACACCGGCCCCCGTACTCCCCCGCGCACCCGCCCGCCGAGCCGGACTTCGGCCCCCACGTGCGGGTCTTCGGCCCCGACACGCCGGTCGAGCGGATCCAGGCCGCCCTGGACGCGGTCGCGGCAGAACAGGACGGCCCCGGGGGGAAGTCCAGCGGGTACGCCTTCCTCTTCAGACCGGGCGACTACGACGTGGACGTACGGCTCGGCCCGCGCGTGTCCGTCGCGGGCCTGGGCCTGCACCCCGACGACGTCACCCTCCGCGGCGCGGTGCGGGTCGACAGCGAGGACGAGGGCGAGGACCGGGCGGAGGCCGGCGACGGCGCACCCGCCACCTTCGGGCGCGCGGCCGAGAACCTGGCGTTCGCGCCGGCCGGGGGCACCACGCGGTGGGCGGCGACCGCGCCGCTGCGCCGGGTGCACATCCGGGGACGGCTGCAACTCCACCCGCGACGCGGCGACTTCTCCGGCGGCGGCCTCATCGCCGACTCGGTGGTGGACGGCCGGCCGGTCGACGCCGCGCGGCGGCAGGGACTGGTCCGGGACGGTGCGGTGGCGGGCCGACCGGACCCGGAGGCGAGCCGGGTCCTCGCCGGCGCGGAGGGGGCGCCGGCGCGGGCCTTTCCCTCTTCGCCGTTCACCGCCACGCCGTACACCGCGCCCGCGGCGACCCCGCTCAGCCGGGAGAAGCCCTTCCTCTACGTGGACGAGCGCGGCCGGTACCGGGTGTTCCTGCCCGGGCTGCGGCACGGCGCGGCCGGTGCGAGCTGGGCCGGTGGCAGCACGCCGGGCTCCTCGGTGCCGATCGACCGGTTCTTCGTGGCCCGGCCCACCGATGCGGTGCGCACCCTCAACAAGGCGCTGTCGCAGGGCAGGCACCTGCTGCTGACGCCGGGCGTGTACCGGCTGACCGGCAGCATCCGGGTCAAGTGGTCCGGCACGGTGGTGCTCGGCCTCGGCGCCGCGACGCTCGCCCCGCAGCGGGGGGTGGTGCCGATGACGGTCGCCGACGCCCGCGGGGTGCGGATCGCCGGGCTGGTGTTCGAGGCGGGCGCGACCGCCTCCCGGGCGCTGCTGGAGATCGGCGACCGGCGCGGCGGGCGGACCGACCCGCGCGATCCGGCGTCGGTGCAGGACGTGTTCTTCCGGATCGGCGGCGCGGGCGGGGGCGGGGCGGCCGCCGCGCTGGTCGTCAACAGCGACAACGTGCTGCTCGACCACGTCGGGGCGTGGTGCGCCGGGGCGGGCCGGACGGCCGGCGCAGCCGGGACCGGAGTGGTGGTCCACGGCGACGACGTCGTGGCGACCGGGCTGTTCGTGGCGGGCTTCCCGAAGCACGACGTGGTCTGGAACGGCGGGCGCGGCCGCATCGGGGCCCGCCCGGCCGGCGGGGGGCGTCCCCGGACGGGGGCGGTGCGAGCGACCACGTGATCGACGCGGCCGGCGTTCCGGACCGGGGAACCGGCCCGGTGCCGGTCGACCCGGCCGGGCGACGGGCGCGTCGATCACGTGGCCCATGGGGGTGAGGGGGTCGTGGCGGAAGCCGCGACCCCCTCACGACGTCCGGCGGTCCCCGCGGGCGATCGACGCGCGCGGATCATCCCACGTAGGATGTCCTACCTCCGGTGATCACGTGGCGACGGTGCCCCGCGCACACCGGCCGGACGGGAGAGATCGGTGGACGCACTCACATCGCAGACCCTGCGCGGCATCTGGTCGCCGACGCTGCTGCCGCTCGACGAGGACGACGCGATCGACTTCGGGCGGCTGGAGGAGGCGCTGGAGGCAGTGCTCGGCTCGGGGGTGCACGGCGTCTACACCAACGGCACGGCGGGCGAGTTCCACACGCTGGACGAGGGCGAGTACGACCGTCTGCACGCGCTGGTGGCCGCGCGCTGCACCGCGGCCGGCGTGCCGTACCAGCTCGGCGCGAGCCATCCCGGCGGGCGGCTGTCGCTCGACCGGATCCGGCGGGCGGCGACCCTGCGGCCGGGCGCCATCCAGGTCGTGCTGCCGGACTGGCTGCCGCTCCAGGCCGACGAGGCGGTGGCCGCGCTGCGCGGGATGGCGGCGGCCGCGGACGGGGTGCCGCTGGTGCTGTACAACCCGCCGTACGCCAAGACGCGGGTCACCCCGGCGCTGCTGTCCCGGATCGGGCAGGAGGTGCCGCAGGTGGTGGGGTTGAAGGTGCCCGGCGTGGAGGTGGCACGCGGCCTGACCGACCGGTTCGCGGTGTTCGTCGCGGGCCACACCCTGGCGACCGGGCACCGCGCGGGCGCGGCCGGGTCGTACTCGAACGTGGCGTGCATGAGCCCGGCCGGTGCGGTGCGCTGGTATGCGCAGATGGCGACCGATCCGGTAGGCGCCGCGGAGGTGGAGGACCGGCTGCGGGGTTTCCTGGAGCGGCATGTCGCGCCGCTGGCGGCCGCCGGCTACAGCGATCCGGCCCTGGACAAGGCGCTGTGCGCGGTGGGCGGTTGGTCCCGCACCGGCACCCGGGTGCGCTGGCCGCACCGGTGGGTGCCCGCCGAGGCGGTGCCGGCGCTGCGGGAGGCGGCGCTGGCGGCGGTGCCCGACCTGCTCGCCGACCCGGTGGGGACCGCGGCGGCGGGCTCGGCTCCCGGCCGACCCTGATCTCGGGTCACGTCCGCAGCTGCCGGCCCTGACCGGGTGTCAGGCACGCAGGTGCGGCAGCACCCGGTCCAGCCGGCGCGGCAGCCACCAGTTGGCCCGTCCGATCAGGAACATGGTGGACGGCACCAGCACCAGCCGGACCAGGGTGGCGTCCAGGATCACGCTCACCGCCAGCCCCACCGCGAGCATCTTGACGACGACCGTGGGCGAGGCGACGAAGGAGAGGAAGACCGCCGTCATGATCAGGGCGGCGCTGGAGATGACCCGGCCGGTGGCGGCGAGCCCGGCGGCCACGGAGGCGGTGTTGTCCCCGGTGCGCCGCCACGCAGCGGAGATCCGCGACAGCAGGAAGATCTCGTAGTCCATGGACAGCCCGAAGACGATGGCGAACATCATCATCGGCACGTAGGACTCGATGGGCACCGCCTCGGGCAGCCCGAGCAGCCCGCTGGCCCAGCCCCACTGGAAGGCGGCGACCAGCACCCCGTAGGACGCGCCGGTGGTCAGCAGGTTGAGGATCACCGCCTTGACCGGGATCACCAGGCTGCGGAAGACCGTCATCAGCAGCAGGAAGGCGCAGACCAGCACGACGCCGATGATGATCGGCAGCCGCTGGGCGACCTTGTCGCGGAAGTCCTGCTGGCCCGCGGCGGTTCCGGTGAGGTAGCCGGTGGTACCGGTGCCGTGCAGGGAGTCCGGCAGGGTGTGGTGCAGCAGCGTCTGGAACAGGCCCCCGGTGGCGGCGGACTGGGGCGAACTGGCCGGCTGCACGGTGGTGACCAGGATCTTGCCGTCCGAGCTGGGCTGCACCTTCGCCACGGCGGCGACGTCGGGGGTGCCCTGCAGGCCCCGGGTCAGGTCGTCGGCGACGGTGTCCGCGGAGACGGTGGCGCCCCGCAGGTCGACGACGACGGTGAACGGGCCGTTCGCGCCCGGTCCGAAGCCGGGGCCCTTGGCGTCGGTGATCCAGTCGTACGCGGTGCGGCTGGTGGTGCCCTTCTCGTTCGCTCCGTCGTCGACGTGGCCCAGCCGCATCGAGAACAGCGGGATCGCGCACACCACGAGCACCGTGACGCCGGGGACCAGGAACCGGACCGGGTGGCGGGCGACGGTCCTGGCGTAGCGGTGCCAGTCGTCGGACTCGCCCGTGCCCTCGGCGATCGGGCGGCGGCGCGTCCTGATCCGGTCGATGCTGCGGCCGACGAGGGTCAGCGCGGCGGGCACCAGGGTCAGGGACGCGGTCGCCGTGACCACCACGGCGATGGTCGCGGCCAGGCCGAGCTTGCCGATGAAGCTCAGCCCGGAGGCGTAGAGGCTGAGCAGCGCCACGGAGACGGTGAGGGCGGCGACCATGACGGCGTGCCCGCTGGAGTCGGCGGTCCGGGCGGCGGCCTCGCGCGGGTCGCGGCCGTCGATCAGCTCCTGGCGGAAGCGGGTGGTCAGGAAGAGGGAGTAGTCGATGCCGACGCCGAGCCCGATCATGACCGCGAGGGTGGGCGCGGCGGTGGCGAAGGTGACGGCGCCCGCCACGATGCCGACCACGCCGATGCCGACGCCGACCGCGACCAGCGCGCACAGCAGCGGGAGCACCGCGGCGAGCACGCTGCCGAAGGCGATCAGCAGGATCAGCAGCGCGACGGCGATGCCGACGATCTCGCTCCTGAGGTCGCTGGCCGGGGCGACGGTGACCTGGTCGAAGTCGCCGCCGAAGGCGACCTGGACGCCGTCGGCGCGGGCGGGTTCGGCGGCCTTGTCCAAGGTGTCGGTGTAGCCGTGGCCGAGGGTCTTGAGCTGCACGTCGAAGGAGACCGTGACATAGGACGTGCGGCCGTCGGAGCTGGTGGTCTGCCCGGACACGGCCTCGACATGCGGCATCGCCTTCAGGTTGTCGACGGTCTCGTCGACCGCGTGCTGGTGGTCGGCGACGGTGCCCGAGCCGACGTGCAGCACCGCCTTGCCGTTGGGGGCGGCCGCGGCCGGGTCGGACGCCTGGAGCAGGTCGCCGCCCTTGGCGGACTGGCTGCCCGGCAGGCTGATCTTGTCGCTGAAGGTGGGACCGACGATGTGCCGGCCGCCGAGCGCGAGGACCAGCAGCACCAGCCAGACCGCGATGACCCACACCGGGTGCCGGCCGCAGAAGGAGCCGATCCGGCCCAGGCGTCCGGAGCCGGCGCCCGGCGGCAGGGGGGAGGAGGGAGAAGCCACGACGCCTCCGGGGAGTGTCAGGACGGCACGCGTGCACGACAGGTCCGACCCTAGACCAGGGAATTGGCAGGACTGCCAATTGACATGGCCGACACGTTGACTAGGCTGTCGCGCATGCCAGCCACTCCCCCGCAAGCCGGGCTGCGCGCGCGCAAGAAGGAGCGGACTCGGCACGAGTTGAGGGACAGCGCCGCCCGGCTCTTCGCCGCTCGCGGGTTCGCCGGCACCACGATCGCGGACATCGCCGCGGGTGCGAACGTCTCCGAACGCACCTTCTTCCGCTACTTCGACAGCAAGGAAGCGCTGTTGCTCCCCGACGGCGCGGAGCTGTTCGCCCGGATCGAGGCGGAGCTGGCCGCGCGGCCGGCCGCGGAGCCGCCGCTCGACGCGGTGGGCGCGGCGCTGCTCGCCGCGGCCCGCGCGTTCGGGTCGAGCGGCGAACTCGCCCTCGCCCCCGCGCCGAAGGGCACCGAGTCCCTGGTGATGGCGCGGCTGGTGCAGGAGTTCGTGGACTTCGAGGACCGGCTCGCGACGCTGGTGGAGCGGCGGCTGCCGCCCGGCACCCCGGAGCCCGATCTGCGCGCGGCCGTGCTGGCCGGCGCGGCGCTGGCCGCGACCCGCGCGGTGCTGCGCACCCACGGCGAGCGCCGCTCGGCCGGCGCCGCCGCTTCCGGGACCGGAGCCGCAGGGACCGGCGCCTCCGCGTCGGGCGCCGCCGCCCTGCTGCCCGCGGCCCTGGACCTGCTCGCCCATCTCCCCCGGATCGGAACCATCGAGGTATGACGCCCAGCAACAAGCCCGAACCCCGGCCGTCCGGCATCGAGGACGACCGCTCCGGCGCCGCCGATGCTGATCCCCCGGCGAGCGAGGACGTCCCGCCCGGCGGGACGCCGGAGCAGCCCCTCGGGCGGCGCCGCTTCGTGCCCCGCCGCTTGGTCCCGCGCCGCAGGCCCGTGCTCGTCGCCACCGCCGCGGTGGCCGGGCTGGCGGTGCTGGCCGGCACCGCGGACCTGGTCCTCGCGCACACCGCGCGGGAACGCATCGCCCATGCCGCGAGCTGCCAACTGGCCCCGGCCGGGCGGGTGTCGGCGGACCTGTCCGGGAGCCTGGCCGGTCTGCGGCTGCTGACCGGGCGGGTCGGTGCGGTACACATCCAGGCCGACGACGTACGGCGCGACGGCCTGGACCTGACGGTCGCGGCGGACCTGCGGCAGGTGACCACCAAGGGCACCATGAGCGGCGGCACCGCCACGGCCACCCTCTCCTACGACGAGCTGGGAAAGCGGCTGAACCGGAACGGGGCCGGGCTGCGGCCGGAGTCCGACGGGCACGGCGGCCTGGTGCTCACCGGCACCCTCGTCGGCATCCCGCTGCCCGTCACCGTCCACACCGGCATCACCACCGACACCGACAGCATCACCATCACACCCACCGACGTCGACGTCCTCGGCCGGACCATACCCGTGCCGCAGATGACCAGCGGCAAGAGTGGCTCGGCGCTCGCCGACAAGCTCGCCCCACGGACCGTCAAAGCGCCCGACCTCCCCGCGGGGGTGCGCCTCACCGGCGCCCGCACCGGCGCCGACGGCCTCGGCCTGACCCTCGCGCTGCCCGCGAGCGTCTCCGCCGGCGGCGGGGGCGGTTGCGCCGGGTAACGACGCAGACACGTCGCTCGACCGCCCGATCACGGCTCTCTAGGATGGCGACGAGCCTCCGGTGGCGACCGCGGGCCGCCGCCGCGCAAGGAACGAGCCACGCCATGAGGGGCCCTATGCCATCCGGGGACGCGTCGTCGAGCACCAGGATCGACGTGACGGTGCCGAGCGTGGCCCGGATGTACGACTACCTGCTGGACGGCAAGGACAACTACCCGGCCGACCGCACCGCCACCGACCAGCTGCTGGAGCAGGTGCCGAGCATGAAGGTGCTCGCGCTGAACAACCGTCACTTCCTGCGCCGGGTGGTGCGGGTGCTCGCCGAGGACTACGGCATCCGGCAGTTCGTCGACCACGGCTCCGGGTTCCCGACCCAGGACAACGTGCACGAGATCGCCCAGCGCGTCCACCCCGACGCCCGCGTGGTCTACGCCGACAACGACCCGCTGGTGCTGGCCCACGGCCGGGTGCTGCTGGAGCAGAACGACAACACCGCGGTGATCCAGGCCGACTTCCGGGACACCGCGAGCGTCTGGGACAGCCCCGAGGTGGCCCGGCTGATCGACCCGGGCGAGCCGGTCGCCGCCCTGTTCGTGTCGGTGCTGCACTGCGTGAAGGCCGGCGACGACCCGGCGGGCGTCGTGCACCGCGTCCGCGACCGGCTGCCGGCCGGAAGCTGCCTGGTGGTCTGCCAGCTGGTCAGCGAGGACGCCGAAGTGCGGCGCGGCGTCACGGAGTTCATGGACTGCTCCACCGGCGGGCAGTGGGGCGAGGTGCGCCGGGAGAGCGATCTGCTGGAGTACCTGGACGGCACCGAGATCCTGCCGCCCGGCCTGGTCGAGGTCTCCACCTGGCGCGCGGACAGCGACCTCGCACCGCTCCAACCCAGCTTCGAGTGGATCGAGTTCGGCGGGGTCGGCCGGATCGGCTGATGCGCACCGCCGACCGCTCGTCCGTGTCCGCGCCGCGGCCCGGTCACGTGTAGCGCCGCAGCGCCTCCTCCAGCAGCGTCCGGCTCTCCGCCGGGGTCGCCGCGACCGCGCTGAGCTCGTCCAGCGCCGCGCGGTAGCGGTCCAGGTCCTCCAGCCGGTCGAGGTACACCGCGCTGGTCATGTGCTCCAGGTACACGACGTCGGGAAGGAAGCCCTGCGCGAACCGCAGGTAGGTGACCGCGGCGCCCGGGGTCGCGGCGGCACTGGCCTCGTAGGAGGCGACCTGGAGGCGAACGCCCGGCTGCCGGAGGACCTCCAGCAGGTACCCGAGCTGGTCCCGCATCACCTGCGCGCCGCCTACCGGGCGGTACAGCACGCCCTCGTCGATCATCACCCACAGCACCGGGGCGCCCGGCTCGCTCATCCGGCGCTGCCGCTCCAGCCGCAACTCCACCCGCTGGTCGACCTCTTCGGGCGGCGCCAGCCGGTGGCCGCTGAGCACGACGGCCCGCGCGTACGCGGGCGTCTGGAGCAGGCCGGGCACGAACTGGTTCTCGTAGGTGCGGATCACGTGCGCGTCGCGTTCCAGGCCGATGAGCTGCTGTAGCCAGTCCGGGACCACCTCGCCGTACTGCTGCCACCAGTCGGGGCGGGCGGAACGTTCCACCATCGACGCGATCTGGGCGCGTTCGCGCGGGTCGGCGCCGTAGAGGGTCAGCAGCTCGTCGACGTCGCGTACCTTGAGGTTGACGTGCGCCGTCTCCATCCGGCTGATCTTGGAGGCGTGCGCCCGGATGTGCCGGCCCGCGGCGACCGGGCTGATGCAGCGGCTCTCCCGCAGCGCCCGCAGATAGCTGCCCAGCACGCGGGCCATCGCCTTGGCGCCCATGTCCGGGCGCCGTTCGAGAAGCTGTATGGGCGGGACGAGCTGCGGCGCGGCTGGCATACGGGCTCCCAACTGGTACGGGACGGACCAGTATGGCACCCGGGGCGGCTTCTGGGCTGCCCGCCGGAGGACACCGGCGGGCAGCTCCGCTCCGCACGGCCGCCGAGCCGGCGTCAGCCGGTGTAACCGTCGAAGTCGCCGTCCTTGGCGCCCTGGACGAACGCGGTGATCTCGGCGCGGGTGTAGACGAGCGCGGGCCCGTCCGGATGGCGGGAGTTGCGCACCGCCACCCCGCCGTCCGGCAGCGCGGCCACCTCCACACAGTTCCCGCTCTGGTTGCTGCGCCCGCTCTTGGTCCACCGCACCCCGGGGATCGAACTGGCCCGCACCCCGTTCTCGAACTGCTGCATTCCGCATCGCTCCTTCGTGGGTAGGGGGGCGAGCGCAGGGTGACACTCGCGCACCGGGAGTCACGATAGTGAGCGAACTCCCCTGCGCGCAGCGGCTGGTGCAATTCCCGATGCAATTGCAAAGCCGGCTCGGAGTCGCGGTAGTGTCGGTCGGGCGCGGTACCGATCGGCGTGCACGCGGCGCCCCCGCTCACGGTGCGGACTCGTGCCGGACCCGGGCGGTGCAGCTCAGTGGGCCGCAGTGCCCCGGTGGTCACCGGCCGGAACGTGTGCGGCAGTTGCACGACCGTACGGGGGTCGTACAACTGCCGCGCGCGACGGGTGCCGGCCGCGCCGCGTTCCTCAGTCCGCCCGGCGTACCTCGATCAGCAGTGCCTGGCCGGGGTTGAGCGTCGGCATCGGCAGCCCGGCCGTCGCCAGCACCGCGCCCGGCAGGGCGACCCAGCCCGCGAGCGCCCCGGTCAGCCAGGCCGGCCCGGAGCTCTGGTGCAGCGACGGCAGGCCGAGGTCGGTGCGCACCCGCACCTCGTAGCGGCTGTCGGCGGCCAGGCCCGGCAGCGGCACCCGGCCGTACTGCCCCTCCGCGGAGGTCTCCGTGCGCGCCCAGCAGTACAGCGCCTGGGAGCCGTCGCGGGCGACCACGCCGTGCAGCAGCCGCGCGTCCGCGTCCGGGTCACCGGGGGCGGCCAGGTCGGCGCGGACCGTGCGGCCGCCGTGCAGCAGCGGCCGCAGCTCGCGGTACATCGCGGTCCACGCGGTGATCGTGGCCAGTTCCTCCGGGCTGCAGGCGGTGAGGTCCTGCTCGATGCCCGCGTGCCCGAACAGCGCGGTGGCCAGCCGGAAGGTGTCCGCGGTGAGCCGGCCCGTGGTGTGGGCGGGCGACGGCCCGAAGTGCGCGCCGACCAGTTCGGGCGGCAGCAGCTGCCCGGTCCAGCGCTGGATCGCCTGCCGCTCCACCGGGTCGTTGCAGTCCGACGCCCACACCCGGTCGGTACGGGCGAGGATGCCGAGGTCGACCCGGCCGCCGCCGCTGGCGCAGCTCTCGATCTCCAGCCCGGGGTGGCGCTCCTTGAGCGTGTCCAGCAGCCGGTACAGCGCCTCCACCTGGCCGTGCGAGACCGGGCGGTCCGCGCTGCCGTGCACCGCCTCGTGCAGCTCCCGGTTGTGGTCCCACTTCAGGTACGCGATGGGGTAGTCCGTCACCAGCGCGTCCAGACTCCGCAGCAGGTACGCCCACGCGTCGGGGTGGGTGAGGTCCAGCGCGTACTGGTTGCGCGCGGTCGGGCCGAGGCCGGACGCCGGGCCGAGCACCCAGTCGGGGTGCGCGCGGGCCAGGTCGGAGTCGAGGTTGACCATCTCCGGCTCGACCCACAGCCCGAACTCCATGCCGAGCGCCCGCACATGCTCGGCGAGCGGGGTCAGCCCCTGCGGCCACACCACCGGGTCCACGCTCCAGTCGCCCAGGCCGGCGTTGTCGGCGCGGCGTCCGGCGAACCAGCCGTCGTCCAGCACGAACCGCTCGACGCCGACCTCGGCGGCCTTGTCGGCCAGCCGCAGCAGCCGGTCCAGGTCGTGGTCGAAGTACACCGCCTCCCAGCTGTTGAGCAGCAGCGGGCGCGGGGTGGCCGGATGCTGCGGGCGGGCCCGCAGCAGGGTGTGGAAGCGGTCGGCGAGACCGTCGAGGCCCTCGGCGGACCAGGCGAACCAGCTCACCGGGGTGCGGTAGGACTCGCCGGGTGCGAGCCGGATCTCGCCGGCGCGCAGCAGCTCGCCGCCGCCGAGGACCGCGGCGTGCACGCCCGCGCCCTCCGGCAGCTGCTCGGCGAGGTAGCGCTGGTCGCCGCTCCACCCGACGTGCACGCCCCACACCTCGCCCGAGCGGAACCCGAAGCCGGGGGTGCCGACGGTCAGCAGGTACGGCGAGTCGACGCCGGGCTTGCCGCGCCTGACCTCGCGGGAGTGCGTGCCGTGGCCCAGCGGGCGGCGCTGCGGGGTGCGTTCGCGGCTCCACTTGCCGGTGAAGTCGAGGATCTCGGTGGCCCGGCGCGGCAGCGGCAGCAGGGTGAGGGCCTGCGCGAGGTCGTACGGCGCCGGGTCGGCCGCGGTGCCGGTCGCGTCGGCGGCGCGGCGGGCGAGGTCGGCGTGGACGCCGAGCACGCCGGAGGGGTCCAGCCGGTAGGTGACGGTGACGTCGAGGCCGGCCCCGGCATCGGTCATCTCCAGGGTCAGCTCGCCGCCTCCGCCGGGGTCCTGGCGGTGCGCGACCGACGCGGTGGACAGCCGGGGGGCGCCGCTGCCGCCGCCGAGGTGGCCGTGGTGCGCGGGGGTGCCGGACCAGCCGTCGGCCTCGGTGGGCCACACCGTGAAGCGGCGCTGGAGCTCCAGTGCGTTGTTGAGCACCGCGGGCTCCGCGGTCAGGCTCAGCGCGGCCTGGTCCGCGGCGGTGAGGTCGCCGAGGTCGGCCCCCCAGTGCAGGACTCGGGGCACCGGCTCGGTGAGTTCCACGACGAAGCTGGTGCCGGCCGCGCGCAGGGCGACGGTCGAGACCGGGGAGCTGGACATGCGGGGGTCCTTCCGGGAAACGGGTTCGGAGGCCGAACCGGCGCGATGGCCCGGCCGGGTGGCCGGGCCATCGCCTGTTCGTATCAGATGCCGCTGGGAGCCGGCTGAGCCCGGTGGGCGATCAGCCGGCGGCCGTCATGGCCGGTCACGGCTCAGACGGTGATCCTGTCGATGTCGGAGGCGTAGTCGGTGGGGTTGCCGAAGCCGATGGTGTTGGCCCCCGCCTTGAGGTGGACCGGGACGGTCACCGACTGGGCGGCGCCCCAGTTGTTGTCGTTGCTCCCGGCCAGCGGCAGCTGGAAGGACGTGCCGTCCACGGTGATCACGATGGTGCGGCCGGAGGAGCCGTCCGCGTAGTCGAGCCGCATCAGGTAGGTGCCGTCGGCGGGCGCGGTGACGCCGTTGACGGTCAGCGTGTTGCCGGTGCCGCCGAGGTTGCCGACCTTCTTGCCGCCGGAGCAGCCCGCGCAGTCCGCGATGCTCGCGCCGCCCGAGAGGGTGTTGCCCGGCGCCTCGGCCTCGTACGCGACCGGTCCCGTCGCGGCCGGTGTGGTGACCGCGACCGCCTTGCTGGGCGCGGAGGTCCGGCCGTGCGCGTCGTGGGCGACGACGGTGAAGGAGTGCCCGGCGCCGGCGGTCAGGCCGGTGACGGTGGCGGTGGTGCCGCTGGTCGCGACGGCCTTGCGGCCGTCGGCGTAGACGGTGTAGCCGGTCGCGGTGACCTTGCCGGTGTTCACCGCGTCCCAGGCCAGCGAGACGCTGGACGCGGTGGAGGCGGTGCCGTGCACGGCCAGCGGGGTGCCCGGGGCGGCGGCGGTGCCCGCCGGGGTGATGGTGAACAGCCGGGAGCCGTGCGAGGGCAGGTTTTCGGTGATCTTGCCGCCGGCGGAGCCGAGGTTCTTGTGGCTCCACAGGTCGCGCACCGACGCCTTGCCGGTGATGCCCAGGTCGGAGAAGTCGGCGGTGACGTTCGCCGCGTCCGAACCGAGGTTGAACAGCGCCACGGTGTAACTGCCGTCGGCGTTGCGGGCGTACCAGGTCTGCTGGTCGGTGGACTGGCTGACCGGCTTGGCCGGGTGGCCGGCCTGGTCGACCGCGATGACCTCGTCGTTGGTCAGCAGCGACAGGCCGTACGAGTCGAGCTTGGTGAGGTCGTCGCCGGTGTAGAGCGGCGCGGACTCGATCGCCCACAGGGTCTCGTAGCTCTGCCGCTCGGTGTCGGTCAGGCCGTCCAGCGCGCCGTCACCGACGTCGAGGGAGTCGAGGTTGTTCCAGTGGCCGGGACCGGCGTCGGGGATCCACTGGACGACGTCGTTCCACCGCTGCTTGACCGAGTTGTTCCAGGTGGCGAGGGTGTCGCAGTAGCACTCGACGTCGGTGTCGACCCGCCAGCCGTTGGCGTTCGCCTTCCAGGTGGCCGCCTGGGTGTGGCTCAGCGACCACGACAGGGTGAGCTGGATCGGGCGGCCGGTGCGCTGCAGCGCGGCGTGCCAGGCCTGGACGTCGGGGATGTTGTCGTGGGCGGCGTCGCCCTGGCCCGAGCCCGGCCCGACACCGTCGATCTTGAGGAAGTCCACGCCCCACGAGGCGAGTTCCGAGGCGACGGAGTTGATGTACTGCTGCGCGCAGGGGGTGGAGAAGTCCATCTGGTAGGACACGTTGTCCCAGCCGCTGGTCTTGCGCAGGTCGGGGTAGACCAGGTCCTTGGTGGTGCAGCCCGGGGCCCCGTAGACCGGTGTCTTCCCGTCGTTGTAGGCGTCGATGTAGAGGCCGACCGCCAGGTAGAGGCCGAACTTCAGCCCCTTCTTGTGCAGTTGGTCGCCCACGTACTTCATGCCGTGCGGGAACTTCGTCGCGTCGGGGATCGGGCGCCCGAAGCTGTCGGAGGTGTTGTGGCCGTCGGCGTCGACATTCCAGCCCGCGTCGACGTTGACGTAGTCGTAGCCGTGCGACTTGAGCTTCGAGGCCACCACGTCGGCCTGCTGGAGGACGTGGCCCTCGGTCAGCCACGCTTCGCCGCCGTAGCCGGGGGCGTTGGTGGACTCCAGGCTCCAACTGCTCCAGCCCATGTACGGCTTGTCGGCGAGTACGGTCGCCGGCTTGCTGGTGGCGGATGCCTGCACGGAAGTCGAGGCGGAGGCGGTGGCGCTGTGCGCGGCCGCCGGTGCGGCCGAGGCCGCCGCGGGCACGGCGAGCGCGGCGGTGACCGCGCCGGCGGCAGTGGCGGCAAGAAGGGCGAGCATGCCGGTACGGCGCTGCCGCCCGGAACGCGGGTGTCGTAGGAGTCCTGCCGGACGGGCCATGGGTTGTACTCCATCCCGGCTTCGCGGCGCGCGGGGTACGGCGGGCCCGGTCGGACCACGCCGAGTCGGCGCAGGTCGGCCGCCTGGAATCGGAGGGGTGTGCACCGCGGAAGGGGCAGGTCCCAGCCGCCCCGACCGCGGGATGCGCCGAATCTAGTCAGGGTTTCCTTCCACCGTCAACATATTCGACGAGGGAAGCGGCGGCGGACGCACGGAGGCGTTCGGCGGGCCGCCGCCTGCGGTTCCCGGTGGTTCCGAGCGCTCCTCCGGCTGTCCGACCGCTGTCCGACCGCTGCGTGCGCGCCATCTGACCGCCGTCCGACCGCCGGACGCCCGTCACGGAACCGGCCACGCGCCCGCCGCCCGCGCCCCTGCTCGCCCCCCGGCCCGCCCGCTTCACAGCCACGGCGGGATCCGCCCGGAAGCTTTCTTCGTTTCCCATGGAAATGTATCGTTTCGGTATGACGCTCGCCGATCAACCGCCCGCGGCGGCCCTGGTCTTCCAGACCCTCCTGGTCCAGGGCCCGTTGACCCGCGCCGAGGTCGGCCGCAGGACCGGCCTGTCGCCGGGCGCGGTCACCAAGGTGGCCAACCCGCTGCTGGCGGACGGCTGGATCGCCGAACTCGGCCGGCCCGCCGAGGCCGCCGAACGGGCCTCCGGCCGCCCGGCCGTACCGATCGCGGTCCGCGCCGAGCGGGCCCGCTTCGTCGGGGTGAAGGTCACCGGGGACGAGCTGATCGGCGTGCTCGCCGACCTGACCGCGCGCCCGCTCGTCACCGGCCGGGCCGCGCTGCGCTCCCGCGACGTGGGCACCGTGGTCCTGGCCATCGCCCGGCTCGTCGCCGGGCTGCGCGCCGACGCGGGCGCGGAGCGCGACGGCGACGTGCACAGCATCGGCGTCACCATCTCGGGGGACGTCGACGGGCAGACCGGCATCGTGCAGTACTCCCCCTTCCTCGACTGGCGCCGGGTCCCCCTCGCCCGGCTGGTGGAGGACGCCACGGGCACCCCGACGGTGATCGAGAACGACGTCCGCGCCCTCACCGTCGCCGAGCAGTGGTTCGGCGCGGGGGTCGGGCTGTCCTCCTTCGCGCTGGTCACCGTCGGCGCCGGGATCGGCTGCGGCATCTCGATCGGCGGGCGCGTGGTGTCCGGCGCGCACGGGGTGTCAGGTGAGGTCGGGCACCTCCCGGTCGGCGGCACCGACCGGGTGTGCACCTGCGGCAACACCGGCTGCGTGGAGGCGCTCGCCTCCAGCCACGCGATCACCGAGCAGGCCCGGGAGGCGGCCGGCGACCCCGCTCTCACCATGGCCGGCGCGGCCCGCCTCGCTCACGGCGGCCACCGCGAGGTGCGCGCCGTCTTCACCCGGGCCGGCCACGCGATGGGCCTCGCCCTGGCCACGGTCGCCAACCTCATCGGCCCCGAGCGGATCATCATCTCGGGCGAGGGCGTCTCCTCCTACGACCTCTACGAGGACCAGATCCGCTCGACCTTCGCCACCCGGGCGTTCGGTGCGGCGGCCGACTGCGACCTGCTGGTCCGCCCGCTGCCCTTCGAGGAGTGGGCGCGGGGCGGCGCGGCGGTGGCGGCGCAGCGGCTCTTCGCCCCACCGAAGTGACGGTCGCACCGGAGGGGCCCCTGCCGGTCCGCTACGATCACGGCATGTGCTGCTGTGCTCCCATGACGACGACCGCCGCTTAGCGGCGGTACCGCGGTTCCCGAACCGCGGCCATTGCCTGCCCCCTCATGGGGGCAGTGCGGGGGCGTACCGCCGGATCAGTGTCCTGCCGGCAGTCACTCATACACCTGTGATGCCGGGTCGTCCCGCCTGATCAGGGAAGTCATGTCTCCGTCGCACCGTTTCGACGCACAGCCTCCGCATGCAGCCGGCCCCGGCGCCGTGCAGCATCCACGCCCCGCCCACCTGTTCCTGATGGTCGGACTCCCCGGGGCCGGGAAGACCACCCGCGCAAGAGAGCTCGCCGCAACCCACCGGGCGCTGCGGCTGACCCCGGACCACTGGATGAACCCGCTGTTCGGCGAGTCGTCGGCCGGCGGCAAGCGCTGGGTGCTGGAAGGGCGGCTCATCTCGGTCGCCCTGCAGGCGTTGAGGCTGGGGACCAGCGTCGTGCTCGACTTCGGGCTCTGGAGCCGCGACGAACGGTCGGCGCTGCGCTGGCTGGCCCGGTCGGTGAGGGCGTCGTGCCAGGTGGTCTACCTGCCCGTGGACAAGGACGTCCAGCTCGCCCGCGTCGCGCACCGCCAGGCAACGACACCGCATCAGACGTTCCCCATGAACGAGGCCGACCTGGATGCCTGGCGGGAGCAGTTCCAGGCACCGGACGCCGCCGAACTCGAAGGCGGCGAGATTCCCGCGCCGCCCGCGGGCTGGTCGAGCTGGCCGGAGTGGGCGGTGGACACCTGGCCCTCCTGCACCGACAGCTGACCTGGCCGGCCCGCCGATCGGTCAGCCGCCGGACCTGACGGCACCCCAGGCGCGACCGGACGACGGGCGACGGAAACGCGGGGACCCACGCGAACGGCCGGCGGCCCCCCATGAGGAGGGCCGCCGGCCGTCGGGCGGTGCGGAGCAGGTCAGACCGTACGGGTCAGGACTCGCTGCGGACGAGCAGGACGGACACGTGCGAGATCTTCGCGACGCCGCGGCTCACGCTCGGGTGGAGGAGACCGGAGATACCGCTGTAGTGGCCGGGGCCGACCGCGATCAGGTCGGAGCCGAGCGCCTCGGACCGCTCGATGAGGATGGCGGCGAGCTCCTCGCGCAGGCCCTCGTCGACCTCGCCGTCGGCGGTGACGCCGTCGCCGCGCAGCCGGGCCACGGCCGCGTCCACGACCCGCTGGCTCTCCTCGCGCTCCTCGACCGGCACCACGGTGCTGGCGATCGCGCCGCCGATGACCTGGGAGGGACGCACGTGTATCACCTGGACGGTGGCACCGGTGAGCTTGGCGAGGGAGGCCACGGCCTCGACCACGGCGTCACCGTGGGACGAACCGTCGACAGCGGCGAGGATGTTCTTGTACATGAGTCCAACTTCCTTGTCCGTAGGGGGCCTCGCGCTTCGGCGGCCCTCCGCTGTGTTGAGCGGCCCGGGACGGTGATCCATTCCCGTCCGCGAAGTGGCGTTGGCCACTTCGCGCGCCCCCTGCGCGCTCGACCACGCCGGGCGGCACCGCGGCCCCGAGCGGCCCGTTTTCGTCCACGGGGTCGACGGAGGGGCGGCGCGCCCCTTCAATGAGAGGCGGGCACTGCCCGGTGCAGGGGCGGTAGGGGCAACGGTCGAACGACGACGAAGTCGGGAAGACGATGGCGGAGATGGGTGCGCTCAAACGGCGCCGGACCCTGCTGGAGCACGAATGGGCCCGGGTGGTGCCGCAGTTGCGGTCGGCCGGGCGGGGGACGCCGGGCGGTCCACCGGTACGGGCCGAGGTCACGGAGTCGTGGGCCCGTTCGCTGCCGACGGTGGACCCGGGGCGGGAGAGCGCGCCGCCGGCGGCGGGCGGTGGCAGCGCGGGGTGGCGGCGCTCCCCGCTGTACCGGCCGGTGACGGACCTGGCCGGCGAGCTGCTGAGCATCGCCGAGGACGCCGGTTTCGTCGCGGCGGTCACCGACGAGGCAGGCACCATCCTGTGGACCTGCGGCGGCCGCGTGATGCGGCGCCGGGCCGAGCGGGTCAACTTCGCCCCGGGCGGGCGCTGGGACGAGGGCGCGATGGGCACCAACGCGCTGTCGCTGGCGCTGCGCAACGGCCACCCCAGCACCGTCTTCTCCGCGGAGCACCTGGTCGCGGCCCTGCACGGCTGGGTCTGCTACTGCGCACCGATCCACGGCCCGGACGGCCGCGTGCTGGGCGTGCTCGACCTGTCCACCACCTGGGACCGTTCACACCCGCTCGCGCTGCCGACCGTACGCACCCTGGCCTCGGCGATCGAGGCGCGGCTGCGGGACGACGCGGCGCAGGACGCCCTGCCGACGCCGGGCGTGGAGCTGCGCTGCCTGGGCCCGGCCCGCGTGACCCGCGCGGGCTCCTCGCTCCGTCTCCCCCCGCGCCAGCTGGAGATCCTCACGCTGCTGGCGCTGGAGCCGGGCGGCTTCGCCCCGGAGCGGCTGCGGGCGTCGCTGTACGGCGACCGGCCGGTGACCGCCTCGACGTTCAAGGCGGAGGTGTCCCACCTGCGGCACGCGCTCGACGGCGCGGTCAGCACCCGTACCTACGCCCTCACCACCCCCGTGGTGTGCGACGCGGTCGAGGTGCTGGCGGCGCTGGGCCGCGGCGACACGGAGACGGCGGTCGACCGCTACCGCGGCCCCCTCCTCCCCCTGTCCGAGGCGCCGGGCGTGGTCGCCTGGCGCGAGCACCTGGAGGTGGTGGTGCGGGAGGCGGTCCTGGCCTCGACCCACCCGGAACACGCCCTGCGCTACGGCGAGCACGCCCCGTACGACACCCAGGTCCACACCCACGCGCTCGGACTGCTCGGCCCCGGGGACGTCCGCCGCGGCATCGCGGTCAGCAGACTGGCGTCGGCCGACCGCTAGCACCACCGACATCAGCACCCCCCACGTCAACGGAAGCGGCACCCACCGCCACGGCGAGCGGGTGCAGCAAGCGCCGACCCCATGAGCGGAGACACCACCCACCGACCGCGTAAGCGGAGACGCCACCCACCGACCGCGTGAGCGGAGACGCCACCCACGACCGCGTGAGCGGGGGCGGAGGGGACGGGGTTCGAGATGGTTCGTATATTTGTGGCGCGGAACGCACGGCAACCCCACGTAGGTACCGGCACGCGCCGTAAATATGCAATCTCGAACCCCGGCGCCGCAGCCCCCGCGCCCCCACCGCACCCACCGCACCCGGCCCACCCGGCACGGCCCGCCCGAACATCACGGCACCGCACCCGGCCCACCCGGAACCGCCCCGGCCGACCATCTTCCGCGGCACCACACCGCGCCGCACCGCCCGTACGGCACCGCGCCCAGCGGCCCCCAACCTTTCGCCAACCTCCTGCGCCCACAGTGGTGTTGTCGCACCCCCGCGTACTCTCAGGAGCGGACCATGGTCTACGCGCAACCCGGCACCGAAGGCAGCATCGTCAACTACGCCGCTCGCTACGACAACTTCATCGGGGGCGAGTGGGTCGCGCCCGCGGAGGGCCAGTACTTCGACAACCCGTCCCCGGTGACGGGCAAGACCTTCTGCCAGGTAGCCCGTTCGACCGCCCCGGACATCGAGGCCGCGCTGGACGCCGCGCACGCCGCGGCGGGCGCGTGGGGCCGTACGTCCACGACCGAGCGCGCGGTGATCCTCAACAGGATCGCCGACCGGATCGAGGAGAACCTGGAGAAGCTGGCGGTCGCCGAGACGTGGGAGAACGGCAAGCCGGTCCGGGAGACGCTGGCAGCCGACCTTCCGCTGGTGGTGGACCACTTCCGCTACTTCGCCGGGGCGATCCGGGCGCAGGAGGGATCGATCGCGGAGATCGACGCGGACACGGTGGCGTACCACTACCACGAGCCGTTGGGCGTGGTCGGGCAGATCATCCCGTGGAACTTCCCGATCCTGATGGCGACATGGAAGCTGGCACCCGCGCTGGCCGCGGGCAACTGCGTGGTGATCAAGCCGGCCGAGCAGACCCCGGCGAGCCTGCTGCTGGTGATGGAGCTGATCGCGGACCTGCTGCCGCCCGGCGTGGTCAACGTGGTGAACGGCTTCGGCGTGGAGGCGGGCAAGCCGCTGGCGTCCAGCCCGCGGGTGGCGAAGGTGGCGTTCACCGGCGAGACCACCACGGGGCGCCTGATCATGCAGTACGCCAGCGAGAACATCATCCCGGTGACGCTCGAACTCGGCGGCAAGAGCCCCAACATCTTCCTGCCGGACGTGACGGCGGCCGACGACGACTTCCTGGACAAGGCGGTCGAAGGCTTCGTGATGTTCGCGCTGAACCAGGGCGAGGTGTGCACCTGCCCGTCGCGCGCGCTGATCCACTCCGGCATCTACGACGAGTTCATGGCCCGCTGCCTGGAGCGCACCCGGGCGATCAAGGGCGGCGATCCGCTCGACCCGGCCACGATGCTCGGCGCGCAGGCGAGCAACGACCAGTACGAGAAGATCCTTTCGTACATCGACATCGGCCGGCAGGAGGGCGCGGAGGTCCTCACCGGCGGAGTCAAGCGCACGGTCCAGGGCCTGGAGGACGGCTACTACATCGAGCCGACCATCTTCCGCGGCACCAACGACATGCGGATCTTCCAGGAGGAGATCTTCGGCCCGGTGGTGTCGGTGACGACCTTCGACTCCGTCGACGAGGCGCTGAAACTCGCCAACGACACCCTCTACGGCCTCGGCGCCGGAGTGTGGACCCGCGACGGCAACACCGCGTACCGGATGGGCCGGGAGATCAAGGCCGGCCGGGTATGGACCAACTGCTACCACGCCTACCCCGCGCACGCGGCGTTCGGCGGCTACAAGAACTCCGGCATCGGCCGCGAGAACCACAAGATGATGCTGGACCACTACCAGCAGACGAAGAACCTCCTCGTCTCGTACTCCCCCAAGAAGCTCGGCTTCTTCTAGAACCACGGAAAGTGGCGCCTGGCCTGGTAGTTCGCCAAGTCGGGCGCCACTCGGGCTGCTCACCGCCGACGAGGCGCGCCGCCCGAAAACCCACTGGCATCTCACCTCTGACCAGCCGTTCCGGGGTATTCCGGGCCGGATCGCGTGGGAGCGGTCGTCGGAGGCCGGCCAGAAGGAGATTCCGGCGTGAGGGCCTCGTCTCCGGACCGACACCGTGCCGTGAGGGCGTCGCACCCGAGCGGCCCGCCACGCTCAGCGTGGCGGGCCGCGGCATGCCCCCGCGGGGCTGACGCCCGGTCAGTCCCCCAGGACATCCTTGGCCGCGTCCTTGACCTTCTCGCCCGCCTCCCTGGCATCGCCCTTGGCCTGCTCCGCGCGCCCCTCGGTCTCCAGACGCTCGTTGCCGACCGCGTGGCCGGCGGTCTCCTTGACCTTGCCCTTGACCTGCTCGACCTTGGCCTGAGTCTTGTCGTCCGCACTCATCATCGACTCCTGATCTCCGGTAGCGGATGTAGCTGCCCGCAGGCACCGCAGCGGCCCGTGGGGCACCGGGGCACACCCTCCGCAGGAGGCTGACCCTCAAACGCGGAGAACACCCCGGCACCACGGCGCCTGTCCCAAAGAGCGGGGACTATCCCTCCCACCCCGAAATCACTTACCGCTCCGCCCCTATGGCCGCCTCTCCTCAAAATGAAACGACCCGTCACAAGAGATGGACGCCGCCATCGAACGACCGCACGACAGCACCCTGACCTGCCTGTGGTCGGTTGCCCCCAGGGGCAACCGACCACAGGAGAAATCGACGGCGTTACCAGCGATACCAGCGGCCCCGCCCGCCGCCGGAGTTGGTGGACCGGACGACAAAGCCCAGCAACCACACCACCAATACCACCACGGCGACCCACCACAGAATCTGCACCGCGAAACCCGCACCGAACAGAATCAGCGCCAGGAGAAGAACAAGAAGCAACGGTCCCATGATTATCAACCTCCAATCCGCCGCTTTCCCGCCCCTGACCCGGTCATGCCGAAAAACTTGGTGGCGGGGCGGGGCAACCCCCCGGCTCGACCGACCCGGACGAACCCGAGCCCGTCCCGGCGCCGTTGCGGACCGGACACCCGAGCGATCGGCTACGGGCCCCTGCCCAAACCTCGAACCCGCGGCCTTTCGCCCTGGCGACCAGTTCCTCCGGCGCGGCTTGGCAGTCGCCACGCGCTCCTTCCCGGCCGCTCGAACGCTGGGACGGAGCGCTCTCGTGCCCAGGTTGTCTCGGGCTACTCGATCGCGTTCAGGATCAGCTCGCCCCTCGTCGCACCGGGCGGCGGGTGCTCCCGGCTGCGGGGCGGGTACGGCTACCGAGCGGCAGTCCGCGCGTGCGGAGACCGGCACCATGACCAACGGTGCCGGTCTACCGCCCCACGGCCAGCAACTTTCGCCGGGCGCCGTGCCGTCAGGTTCCCGTCACCACGCCACGGCCTCGAAACGTGCCGACCTGGACAGGAAACTCAGCGCTGGTCAGAAATTCTTGAACGCAACCTTGTTGCCCGAGGCGTCCAGAGGCTGGGGATCCACGGATTTGTCGCCCTTTCCGGGCCACGATGCCGGCTCGTAGATGACCCAGTACCGGCCGTCGGGCAGGCCGTGTCCCTTCGGGAACGGGTGGGTGGGAACTACTTCCTTGGTGGATACCCGCACCGCCGCGGCAGCGTCGGGAACGGGTCCGTAGGAAATGGATGCGTTGCGTCCCGGCGCCATACCACCCCCGTAGTACCCGCCGGAGTCCGAATTGTCGAAGCCGCACGCGGCGTTCGCCCACGGCAGCGTCGCCGAGTGATCCGGCCCCTTGGGACCGTCGAGCCCCATGCAGAAGCTGCCATCACCGTCGACATCGACGTAGGCGTCCAATTGCCAGTGGACACCATTGGCGACGGACCGCTGCAGTACGGTGTAGTGGTTTCCCACGCGCCCCGGGGCGTCCGGGTCATCCCTATGTCCGGTGCAGGCGGTGACCAGGCTCATCACCATGACCGCTGCTGCCACGGCTGTTCGCATCACCGAACGTTCACGTCTCCGGCTCCGTGTCTGCTTCATCCGACCAGAGGGGCCACCCGTCCCTGCATGTTTGGGCCGCACAGCCAAGCGATTCTCCGGTGCCCATCGGCGTGCCTTGCCGGTTGAGGAGATTCTCGGGTCCGGCATCGGTCGCTGCACGTATTGCGCTTGCCCGCCCTCTTCGAGCCTTTTGGGGCGTTCCCGCTCGCCGAGGAGACCACCGACTGGTTCCGGGCATGGACGGGAAACAGCGAACTGGACGGCGCCAGCTGCCGCGTCTTCGGTCAGGATGGCTCGGGCAGTATGGGGCGTTCCGTCTGTGTGACCTGCGGCCACCGCGTGATCGTTTGTCTTCACACACCGATGATCAGCGATGGCCGCGCCGTTGATGAAGGTGCCTTCGTCGCTGAGGAGAAAAACGGTGAATGGTGCGACGTCCTCCTCGGAACCCACTCGTCCGGTCGGCACCTGGCCCAGGAAGCGCCTCTCGATCTCCGGATAGGCCGACACGGCGGCACGCCACAGCGGGGCGTCGATGAGTCCGGTCAGCCCGATAACGGCAAGGGCCGCATTCGATCACCGATCCCGGAATGGAAGGCCCTTCTCGACGGCCTTGTCAGAAGTCCAGGACGAGGCGGCCCCTGATCCCGCCTCCCTCGAGGGCGCGGTGGGCCTGATCGGCCTGTTCCATGGGGTAGGTGCGGGCCACCCTCAAGGTAAGGGTGCCTTCTTCGGCCTGGCGTGCCAGCCGGTCCAGGATGTCGTGGCGTCCGTCGTAGGTGTGGACGTACACCGAGTGAAAGGTGATGCCGCGTCCGTCACGGGCAGCACCCGCCTCGGGCTCGGCCGGCCCGCGTACGACAGCCATGGCGCCGCCGTCGCGCAGCGCGCCCGGCAGTGCGCCACCGATGGCGGCGGCGTCCAGGAGGCCGTCGGCCCCGCCGGGGACCACCTCACGGATGCGCTCCGCCACTTCCCGGCCCCGCCGGACCACGGCGTCCGCGCCCAGCGCGGACACCAGCGGTTCGTCGGCGGCGGACGCGTCGGCCACGACCGTCAGCCCCTGCGCCTTGGCCAGCTGGACCGCGAATCCGCCTACGCCGCCGGCCGCCCCGGTGACGGCCAGGACCTGGCCAGGGGCGAGGTCCAGGAGGTCCAGCGCCCTGCGGGCGGTGAGCCCGTTCAGGGGCAGTGTCGAGGCATGGGCGTGGTCGGTGCCGCGCGGCGCCTTCACCACGAACGCGGCGGGGAGGACCACGTGCTCCGCGTACGCGCCGCCCGCCGGCCGGGTCGGGTTGACCAGCGCGATCACGTGATCGCCGACAGCGAGACGGGTACGGGTCCCCGGACCCATCTCGTCGACGACGCCGGCCGCGTCCAGCCCGGGAATGTGGGGCGGCGGGCCCTGCAGTAGTGCGACCGCGGCGCCGGTCCGGATCAGGCTGTCGGCGGGTGAGACCGCCGCGGCGCGCACCCTGATGCGGACCTCTCCCGGGTCGGCGTGGCGGTCGGGCAGTTCGTGCACCCGCAATACGTCAGGCCCCCCGTAGCGCTGGAACGCCACGGCCTTCACGTCAGTTCTCCTCGTTGGTCGTGGTGCTGGGAAGGTACTGGCGCACGCCCGTCGCGGATGCGCTCTCGACGGCGGCGATGATGCGGTGGCGGGTGAGCGCATGCGCGAAGTCGGGCGCCTCGTGCGTGCCCTCGGCCAGGTCGCGTGCGAACTGCAGGTAGAGCTCGGCGACGTTGCGTGCCGGACCGGTCACGGCTGCCGCCTCACCGTCGAGGTATCCCCCGGGCACGGCCAGTTCGGTCACCTTCGCGTCGTCCCCTCGGCCGCCCTCCAGCGTGAGGGGTGCGACCTGCAGGTTGCCGACGTCCGACGTGAGGACGAGGTCGCCTTCCGTCCCGTTGATCTCCCAGCGCAGGTTGTCCCCGCGGGACACCCCGCCGCGGTAGAGAACCGAGGCCGCGGCACCGGAGTCCAGCGTGCCCGCGATCAGCACCTGGTCCGCGGCAGTGACCGGGAGGGTGCTGCCGTCCTCGGCCAAGGTGACCTCGGTACGTCCGCGGACCAGGTTCGCCTGCAGGTCGGCGAACTCTCCCAGCACATGGTGCACGGCCTCCAGGGCGTGCAGGGTGGGCACGGTCAAAGTGGTGGCGCCGTTGGCGGCGTCGTACCAGTACGCGTGGCCGCGGTCCGTCGTCGGACCCCAGGCGATGCCCGAGCCGACCAGCGTGGTGCCGAGCACCCTGCCCACGTACCCCTGCGCCACCAGGTCGCGGGCGTAACGCACCTGCGGCGCGAAGGGCGCCTGCAGTCCCACCACCGTGCGCACTCCGGCCCGCTCCGCCTGCGCGACCAGATCCTCCGCCTCCGCCAGCCCCACGCCCAGAGGCCACTCGCTGAAGACCATCTTTCCGGCCGCCAGCGCCGCGGAGATGATCTCCTTGTGGTGCGCCAGCCGCACCGCGACGACGACCAGGTCGACGCCGGGGTCGGCGATCAGATCCATGTGGTTGCCGTACGCGGCGGCAGCGCCGAACTTCTTGGCTGCGGCCTCGGCGGATTCCTTGCGCGAGGTGCTGACCGCTCGCAGTTCGTAGCCGGGGAGCGCACGCAACGCGGGAGCGTGGCCGAGCGCGGCCCATCCGCCGATGCTTCCTCCGACGATGCCCACGCCGATCGCGGTGGGGAGATGTGTGCTCATGAGAACCTCCAATTTAAATACTGAACGATCATTAAAGAAACGGCCCAGGTGAAACCGGCGAAGAAGGCAAGGCATGCCGCGAAGTGCCGCCTCAGTTCAGGCAGCGCAGAGCGGTATCCACTGTCGCCATCAACAAGGCCCGGTCGGGACGGACCGCGCCGATCACCCGCAGCCCCTGCAGGCACATCACCAGGAATCGCGCGGTGTCGACGGCGCTCCGGTCGTCGGCCAGCTCACCGGCGGCCTGGGCGCGCGCCACGAGCTGCGTGAACGACTCCTCCAGCGACTCGATCGTCCCTCGGAGCCGGTCCCTGACCTCGTCCTCGCGGTGGGCCCGTTCCATGGAACCGGCCACGATCAGGCAGGCCTGCCGGCTTCCGTCCCGCACGATCTCGTCGACCACGCCGGTGAGGACCTCTCGGACCAGCCGGCGGGCGGGCATGTCCGCGGTGAGCATCTCGGACAAGGGGGTGGCGTACCGCTCGCGGTACCGGTCCAGCGCCGCGAGGTAGAGCCCCTCCTTGCTCCCGAAAGCCCCGTACAGGGAACCGCGCCCGACCTCCGTCGCATCGACGAGGTCCTGGATCGAGGCTCCCTCGAAGCCCTTCAGCCGGAACACGGCCATCGCAGCCTCCACCGCGGCGTCCGTGTCGAATTCCCTGGTCCGTGCCATGCCCTCCACCGTAACCTATGTGGAACGAGCGGTCAAAATATTGCCGGCGGGCTCGCCGGAGAACTGGTGAAGCGCGCACCGGTACAGCCCGTACCTCCCCCGCGCTCCAGCCAGGATGGCGTCCCGCCACCGCCGGCCTTCGCCGAGCTGGGAAGGGCCCGGGCTTCCCCGCGCCAGGTGGAGCGTCAGGCCGGGGCGCGTGGCTGACCGGTCGAACGGAGTCGCCCCTCCACGCTCTGCATCAGTCAAGATCCGGGCCATGCCCGGGCCGGCGGCTCGGCAAGCATCTCCGGATCTTCCATATGCGCAGGTCAGCAGGTTGCTGACGCTGTACCACCAGCGGACGAAGAACCTCCTCGTCTCGTGCTCCCCCAAGAAGCCCGGCTTCTTCCCGACACCCGAACAGGGCGCCTGAACGGGCATGTTGCCGGTCGGGCGCCCTTGGGGTCGAAGGAAAAGGAAGTGGGTGGAATCAGCGAAGGGCACCCGGATGCCCTGTTGCAGCCAGGCGCTGAAGCCGACCATTGACCATCGGCTCGGGCCGACGTCGGCCGCTCCGCCTCATCCGGCGTGGCAGTTCGGAGGCATCGGCTCGGGGCGTGACTGCTACCGCCGCTCTGCGGTGCGGCGCATCTGCTCCCGCCAGGCTGCCGTGTCGGCGCGGGCGGCCTCGTCGATCGCCTTGCGCGCCTGATCCAGCGGGAGATCCGTCGTGTAGACCGGGGTTCCGGGCTCCTGTCGCCAGGAGCCGTCGAGATCGCCCGCGTCGAAACCGTCGAAACCGATCTCGTCGAGCAGCGCGATGACGGTCCGCTTGGCGGCCGCGTCCGCGCCGGACACCGGAGCGGCGATCCGCTGGGAATCCCCGTGCGGTCGGCCCCCGGAGGCGAGGCTGGCGGCGCCTACGGTGTTCAGGGCCTTGATGATCGGCCGGTTGAGCTGCTGCGCGACCCACCGTCCCTCCGGGAGCCCGTCGTCGATCGCGGCGATGGGCCGGTCCCGGAGTTCGGGCACGTAGTTGCTGGTGTCGATGACGACCGCGCCGGCCGGCAGGTGCTTCTCGATGGTGCGGGCGAGTCCCGGCAGCGCGCCCGCCGGCACGCTGACGATCAGTATCTGGGCGCGGCTGACGGCCTCGGCCGTCTCGGCCGCGGTTGCGCCGGTGCGGTCCGCGAGCTGCGCGAGGGACGCGGGTCCCCGGGAGTTGGCGAGGGTCACCGTGTGGCCGCGTCTGGCCAGTTGCTCCGCCAGCGTGCCACCGATGCTGCCACTTCCGATGATGGAGATGTCCATGGCTCTCTTTCCAGCGCCTTCCTGGTCGCTCCGGGGTCCGTGGATCGCCCCGGAGGCGGGTGCGGTCCTGTCATACGGTCGATGCGGCCGTCTTCGCGTTTGCCCGGAGGCCGTCCAGCACCACGGTGAGATGGGCGGTCCTCGCCCGGCCTGTGGCCGGGTCGCGCGGCAACGCGGAGACGATCGCGAGCACGTCGGCGGAGGAGATGTCGCAGCGCACTCCCGCGAGCCCCTGGGCTCGCCGGAACAGCACGTCGAACGCGGCCTTCATCGGCGTGCAGAGCTCTCCGATGGGCGAACCGTCCTCCAGTACCGCCGTACTGATGCGGGCGTTCATCCCGCGGTACTCGGCGCCGATCTCCTCGTACGCGCGGAGCCACTCCAGCAGCGCCTGCCAAGGATCCGGGGCGGTCATCCGGGTGCCGGCGGCCTCGACCAGGGTGTCCACCTGCGAGCGGAGGACGGCCACGAACAGGTGCTCACGCGTGGGGAAGCGGCGGTACATCGTCGCCCGGCCCACCCCCGCGCGCCGGGGAATCTCGTCAAGGGGGGCGTCTGCTCCCAGTTCCTCGAAGACCTCGGTCGCGGCGGCAAGGAGGGCGCTGAGATTGCGCGCCGCGTCGGCGCGGATCGCCCGGCTGGAAGCTGTCATGATGCGACCGTAACAGCTAAGCGGACACAGTGCCCACTTATGACGTAGCGTTGAGGGGCACTGTCCACCGAGGAACGGGAGCAGGAAATGGACCAGAGGATCTGGCACATCGGGGTGGCCGTCGACGACCTGGAGAAGGGGAAGAAGGAGTTCGCCGAGGTGTTCGGGGTGTCCTGGCGCCCCACCCGGGTCCGCGCCCTGACGCTGACCGACGCACAGGGCGCCGACCACGAGGTCGAATGCCACGTCACCTTCTCCGAGGGCGGCCCGTTCGCCGTCGAGTTGTGGGAGTCGATCCCCGGCACGCCGCTGGCGGCCGCACCGGGCGGAGGCGTGCACCACATCGGCTACTGGGTCGACGACATCGCCCAGGAGAACGAGCGACTGTCGGCATTGGGATTCGGCCCTCATGCGACCGTCGGCCCGCGACCGCTGCTCAACACCGGGCCGTCAGGAACGGTCGTGGAACTCTGCGACCTGCACAGCGACCGCCCCCAGCTGCGCGACCTGTTCCCGGCCGGCTCGCCGTACGCCGGGCCACCCGTGCTCGACTCCGACCTGTGAACCGACTCGCGCGCCCCCGGCGCACCCGCATCCCAGGCACGCTTTCCCGTCCCCGTCGCCCCGGCGGGACTTGCAGGACGGTGTCGTAACGTTTACGGTTACGACAAGCCCGGGAGCCGGGGAGCCATGGAAGCGAGGCCCGAGGTGAGCGCCAACAGCAGGCTGACCGTCGCCGCACATGCTCTGACGTGGATAGGGCTGTATCAGCGCCGCGGTCACGAGGTCGCCACCTCCGAGCAGATCGCGACGAGCGTCAACACCAACCCTGTGGTCATCCGCCGCCTGCTGGCCGACCTGCGCAAGGCCGGCCTCGCCGATTCGCGGCGAGGTGCGGGAGCGGGCTGGATGCTCTCCCGGGACCTCGCGGCGATCACCCTGCTCGACGTCCATGACGCGATCGCCGCGGGGCCGATCTTCGCCCTGCACCGCTCGACACCCGACCCCGAGTGCGTCGTGGGGCACGGCATAGGGCCGGCCATGGCGGCCGTCTACGACCAGATCGAGAGCACTCTGCGCGGGGAACTGGCGAGGACCACGCTGGAAGACATCCTGCGGGACGTGCTGAAGGCGACCTGAGCACGCTTCCGGTCGGAACGCGCTTTTTTCGCTCCCCAATGTAACCAAACTTGTTACCTCAAGGATTCGGAGAGCCCCATGGGACAGCTCGACAACAAGACCGCCCTGGTGACCGGTGCCTCTACCGGTATCGGCCTGGCCATCGCACGCCGGTTCGCCGAAGAGGGAGCGACGGTCTACCTGACCGGCCGCCGCAAGGCCGAACTCGACGCTGCCGTCGCGCACGTCGGCGGCCGCGCGATCGGCGTCCGGAGCGACGTGTCGCAACTCGACGACCTCGACCGGCTCTTCACCGAGATCACCGACCGCAGCGGCCGCCTTGACATCGTCGTCGCCAACGCCGGCGTCGGAGACTACGGCCCGCTCGGCGAGATCACCGAGGAGGAATACGAACGCACCACTTCCATCAATCTCAAGGGCACGATCTTTACCGTCCAGAAAGCGCTGCCCCTGCTGTCGGCCGGCGCCTCGGTGACCCTGCTCTCCTCCAGCGCGGCCCTGCGCGGCGCCCCGGGCCTTGGTGTCTACGCCGCCACCAAGGCCGCGATCCGCAGCCTCGCCCGTACGTGGGCCGCCGAACTGGCGGGCCGCGGGATCCGGGTCAACACCCTCACTCCCGGACCGGTCGAGACCCCCGGCGGTGACGAGCTGCGCGCTGCGTTCCCGCGGGGCGACCGGCCCGCGGCCGCCGAGGCCGACGCGCCGACACCCCTCGGCCGCGCCGGCCGTCCTGACGAGGTCGCCGCCACCGCCCTCTATCTGGCCGGAGACCAGGCTTCCTTCACCACCGGCGCGGAACTGCTCGTCGACGGTGGCGTCACTCAGCTCTGAAGCACGTGGAGCACGTCCGCCCGCACCGACGTGGACGGACTCCCACCGCACGGCCAGTGCCGTGGCCGGAAGGGTTCACCGTTTCGCGGCGCCCGGCCACGGCACTAGACCGGAGTACTCACTCCCAAGGTGCTCTCACGGGCTGCCAGGCTGGGTCGGAGCGTCCTGGAAGTCATCTCCTCCCCGTCCATTCCGGCGAGCAGGAGCCTCATGGCTTCGGCTCCCATTTCGTGGAGCGGCGATCTGACCGAACTCAGCGGCAGGGGCAGTTCACTGGCCAGCGAGATGTCGTTGTACCCGATCACGGCGATGTCCCTCCCCGCCGTCGCGCCCGTCGACCGGAGCGTCCCCAGCGCGCCGATGGCAGCGAAGTCGTTGACGGCAAAGATGCCTGTCGGCGGAGGGCCGGGCGTGTTCAGGATCTGCTGACACGCGTGGCGTCCGCCGGCGACGTCGAACGGGGACGGGACGACGAGTTCGGGAGCCAGGGGATGACCGGCTTCGCGACAGGCATCGGCGAACCCCCGCGTGCGGTCGAGGCCGGTACTGGCGTACTCCTCACCGGCGATGACCGCGACCCTGCGGTGTCCCAGTTCGAGGAGGTGCTGGGCAGCGAGTCGGCCCCCCGCGTAGTCGTCGCAGGTCACGCTCGGATGGCGCTGGGACCGCCTGCTGACCAGGACGAACGGCACGTGGCGCGCCTGGAGTTGTTCGATGATCTCGTCGTCGTCGATGCGCGCGTCGCCGAGCACGATCCCGTCGACCTGGCGGGCCAGCAGCATGGCGAGCTTGGAGGCGCGCTCGGCCTCGTCGTCGTTGGTGTTGGCGACGAACGTCTGGTAGCCGCGGTGGCGCGCCTCTTCGTCGATGCCTTCGTAGATCGTCGCCAGCACGAGATCGGTGAGGCGCGGGACGAGGACACCGGCAAGTGAGGTGCGCTGCGTCCGCAGCCCGGCCGCATGGAGGTTGCGGGAGAACCCGACCTCCTCGGCAATCCTGCGGATCCGTCCGACCGTGTCTGCTGATCCGACGCGCACGCCGCCCTTCAGGGAACTCGACAGCGCCCGAGAGGCCGTCGAGGGGTGCACACCCGCAAGGGTGGCGACGGTCGCCAGTGTCGGCCGACCGGCCTTGTCCAGATGAGGAAGATCGTCCCTGACCGCTCCGGACACGCCCCGCTCCCCTCGCGCTCTCCCGACCAACTCCGTTGGCGCGCCCCGCAAGTGACCCCTTGTCACCTGACGTGACCCCGATTACATTAGCACAATCGATTGGCGCAAACGATTGGGCAGATGCGAGCAGAAGCACTGCCCGAACCGCAAGGAGCCCCGCCATGACCGAAACCGCCCGCTCGGCCACCCACCCGGCCGCGAGCCCGCTCCGCGTCGCCGCCGTGCAGTCCAACCCGCAGGTAGGGCTGGTGAACAAGGAGGCCAATGTCGCGGCGACCCTCGATCAGATCAACAAGTGCGCGAGCGAGGGTGCACGGCTGATCGTGCTGCCCGAACTGGCCGGCACCGGCTACTCCTTCGACACCAGGGAAGAGGCCTACGCGCATGCCGAACCCGTCCCGGCCGGTCCCACCTGCACGCAGTGGATCGAGCTCGCCGGTCGCCTCGACGTCTACATCGTGGCCGGCATCGCGGAGATCGACGGCGTCCACCTGTACGACTCGGCCGTCCTGATCGGACCCGACGGCTTCATAGGCGCCTACCGCAAGACTCATCTGTGGAACCGGGAGAAGCTCCTCTTCACCCCCGGATCGGCCTACCCCGTCTTCGAGACCAGGATCGGCCGGATCGGCCTCCTCATCTGCTGGGACATCTGGTTCCCGGAGGTGCCCCGCATCCTCACCGCCCAGGGCGCCGACCTCATCTGCTCGGTGAACAACTGGGTGTGGACGCCTCCTCCGCTGTTCGACCACGCCGGCAACTGCATGGCCGGCTACCTCACGATGGGGGCCTCTCACGTCAACAGCGTCCCGATCATCGCCGCGAACCGCGTCGGTGAGGAACGAGGCGGCACGTTCCTCGGCTGCTCGGTGATCACCGGCGTGAACGGCTGGCCGAGCGCCGGCGTCGCCGACGCGGAGAAGGAGGAGATCCTCTACGCCGACGTGGACGTCGTCGCCTCCCGCTCAGCGGTCGTCTGGAGCGAGCTCAACGACCTGCCCCGCGACCGCCGCGTCGACCTGTACGACCCGCTGCTGGGCTACACCGGCGGCAGGCCCAAGGTCCGTTGAACCGGCAGGGCAGCGGATCGGTGTCCGCGCGGGTCTTGATCAGCGCCAGCAGTAGCTTCATAGCCGGCACCGTCGTACCAGATCCAGCCGTCACATGATCAACTCGCCGAGGAGCAACCCGCCCTGGCATGCACCAGGCACCGACCCAAGATCCGGGCCGCCCACGGACCGGCGGCTCTCCGCACGCCTCCGAACCATTGTCTCTGCTGGTCAAGCCGGGAACACGCGCCGCGCCACCAGCAGAAGAAGAACTCCTCGCCTCGTCCTCCCCGAAGAAGCTCAGCTTCTTCCAAAGCTCCCGTCGCGCCCGACCTGGCCCGACGCCAGGTCGGCTGCTTGGCGCTTCAGTGAACGGATCTCGTGGACGCTCCCGTCGTCGCTCCGCTCCTTCCACGGCGGCACCACTGCGCCCCTGACGCTGAGCAGGCCCCACCCGATCTCCGGTAACCGGGAGGCATGGCGCGGCGCGGCAGCGGGAGGTCAGATACCGAGGTAGCTGCGTCGCACCTGGGGGTCGGCTCGCAACTCCTTCGTGCTCCCCTCGGTGACGACCTCCCCGCTCTCGACGACCAGGCAGCGGCTGGTCGCTCCGAAGGCGAGTTCGGCGTTCTGCTCGACGAGGAGCAGGCTCAGACCGGCCCCGCACAGGTTCAGCAGGATGGCGAGGGTGTCGTCGACGAGCTTGGGCGACAGTCCCATGGAAGGTTCGTCGAGGAGAATGAGGTCGGGCTTGGACATCAGGGCCCTGCCGATGGCGAGCATCTGCTGCTGGCCTCCGGAGAGTGCGCCGGCGGGTCGCTGGCGCATCTCGCCGAGGACGGGGAACTGCTCGTAAATGCCGTCCAGTTCGAGTTTCTGGCTGCGGCCCCATCCTTTGCTGTAGGCGCCGAGCATGAGGTTCTTCTCCACCGACAGACCCGAGAAGACGTGGCGTCCTTCGGGAACGTAGCCGATGCCGTGGCGGACCATGTTGCGGGCAGGGGTGCGTCGCAGGTCGGATTCGCCGAAGCTCAGAGTGGAGGCGGTTCGCGGGACAAGTCCCATGAGGGCCCGCAGCGTGGAGGTCTTGCCGGCTCCGTTGGCCCCGATGATGCCGACGGCTTCGCCGGGTTCGACGGTGAAACTGACCGAGCGGACGGCTTGGACACCGCCGTAGCGGACGCACAGGTCCTCCACCTGGAGGGCGGCAGAGACCCTGGAGGAGGGCTGCGAAAGGGTGGTGCTCACGCGTGTTCCTCCGATCCGAGCGCGGCGGGCTCGTCTTCGACGGTGGGGGTGTTTTGGGCTGCCCGCCCGAGATAGGCCTCGATGACCTGGGGGTTGGCGGCCACCTCGGTGGGCAGGCCGTCGGCGATGACCTGCCCCGCTGCCAGCACGGTGACCCGTCCGCACAGGGACATGACCAGGCTCATGTCGTGTTCGATGATCACGACGGTGGTTCCGCTGTCCCGGATGGAGCCGACAATCTCGGCGAGCTGGGCCTTCTCGGCGCCGTTGAGGCCGGCCGCGGGCTCGTCCAGGAGGAGCAGTCGGGGGTGGGCCGACATGGCCCGGGCGAGTTCGACCCTGCGCTGGATGCCGTAGGGCAGGGAGTAGGGGATGGCATCGGCGAAGGGCGCCAGGCCGAACCGGTCGAGGAGTTGTTCGGCCTCCGCGCGCAGGAATTTCTCGCCGTGCTGGACTCCGAAAGGCCACAGCACGTAGCGCCAGGCCCAGCGCGTGGGTGTGCGGTCGAGGGCGGTCAGGAGGTGTTCGCGGACCGTGAGGTTACGGAAGAGGCGCAGGTTCTGGAAGGTCCGCGCCATGCCGAGGTGGGCGAGCCGGTTGGGCCTCATGCCCACGATCCGGGTGCCGCCGAACCGCACGGTCCCCCCGGAGGCGTGGTACAGACCGCTGATGACGTTGAACAGGGTGGTCTTGCCCGATCCGTTGGGCCCGACGATGCCTCGGATCTCGCCTTCGTGGACGGTCAGCGAGACCTGGTCCAACGCGGTCAGGCCCTTGAAACGCATGGTGACCCCGTCCAGGTCCAGCAGTACGCCTTCTCCCGCCGAGGTGGTGGCGGCCGCATCGTACGGCTGGAACTGACCTAGCGTCAGGGAGGTTCCCCCGGTGCTGTGGCGGCGCAGGCGGAGCAGTTGGGAGGGAACGCCGGCCAGTCCGGTGGGGAGGAAGACGACCATGAGGACGACGACGCTTCCGTAGCCGAGCTGGGAGTACGTGGACAGGTCGGTGAGCTCGTTCTGGACGATGGACAGCACCAGAGCGCCGACGACGCATCCCCACAGGCTCTGGCGGCCGCCGATGACGACCATCGCCAGCAACAGGAACATGTTGCTCGTGCTGAACGTCTCCGGAGCGACGAAGCGGATGAGTCCCGCGTAGAGGACGCCGGCGACACCTCCGTAGACGCCCGCCAGGAGGAAGGAGGTCATACGCAGGACGGGAATGGAGGCGCCCAGCGAGCCTGCTGCGAGGGAGTCGTCACGCATGGCACGCAGGCGTCGGCCGAGTCGGGTGCGGACGACGAACAGTCCGAAGGCCAGGCCCAGGGTGAAGACGACCAGTTCCAGGTAGTAGTAGAGGTAGTCGCTGGACAGGTCGACGCTACCGAGCGGGGGGACCGGGATGCCGGGGATGCCGGAGCCGCTGCCGGCGATGGAGGCGTTGGTGACCCAGTTCAGGAAGGCCAGGGACAGGCCCAGGGTGACGATGCCGAGGTAGTGGGACTGGACCCGCAGGGCCGGCAGCCCGACGATCAGCCCGATCAGGGCGGAGGCGAGGACGGCAAGAACGGCAGCCGCCCAGAAGCCCAGGTGGTTGTGGGTGGTGAGGATCGCCGTGGTGTAGGCGCCGACGCCGAGGAAGGCGACCTGGGCGAGATTGATCTGACCCGCGATGCCCATGACCAGTCCCTGGCCCACGGCGAGGACGGCGTAGACGAGCGCGGTGTCCAGGATGTGCATCTCGTAGCTGCCGACGCTGTACGGGACGAACCAGGCGATCACCAGCAGGACGGTGTAGGCACCGGGACGGGCGAGGCGGTGATTGAGGAGGCTCATGCGCGGCTGACCGTCCTTTCTCCGAACAGGCCGGTGGGCCGGATCATGACCAGGACGGCGAAGACGAGGAAGGTGACCAGATCGGAGTAGCCGTGGAAGTGGCCCGCGGAGAAGGAGCTGAGCAGACCGATGACGACTCCGCCGATCACGGCACCGGGAATGGAGCCGAAGCCTCCGAGGATCGCGGCGGCGAAACCGTCGATGCCGATCGACCCGCCCATGGAGGGGCTCACGTAGAGCAGGGGGCCGACCAGCGCGCCGGCGAGGGCGGCGAGGCCGGCGCCGATCGAGAAGGCGATGGCGTTGCTCCGGCCGACGTTGATGCCGGCTGCCGAGGCGGCGTCGTAGTCCATGGCGACGGCCTGCATGGCGATGCCGCGGCGGGTGCGTTCGAGGAACAGGGTAAGCGCGATCATGGCGACGATGGCGACGCCCACGACGACGAGGTCGTAGGTGGGGATGGACGCGCCGAGCAGGTGGAGCGGTGGGGTGTCGACCGGCGAGGGGACGGCCCGCCCGGTGGCTCCCCAGATGAGGGTGGCCAGGGCTTCGAGGACGATGCCGAAGCCGATGGTCCCGATGAGCATCAGGTCGAAGTCCTTGCCCTCCAGGGGGCGGAGCATGCGCTCGATCACCAGGCCGATCAGCCCGGTGATCACCATGGCGGCGACGACGGCGACGGCAAAGGGCAGGTGCTCGGACATGGTGAAGGTGGACGCGACGTATGCGCCGATCATCAGGACGTCGGCGTGGGCGAAGTTGACCAGGCCCATGGTGCGGTAGACGAGCGCGAAGCCGAGTGCGACGAGCGCGTAGACGGCTCCCAGGCTCAGGCCGCCCACCAGCGTCTGCAGGAAGACTTGCATGACTTCCCTTTCGGTGGACCGCCCGGCCCTTGCGGGCCAGGTCGGCGCGGGGCGGTGGCGGAGGTCAGCTGGCGGCGGCGAGCTGGCCGCTCTTGACGATGCCGATCTTGGTGGCGAAGATTCCGACGCCGGTGGCGTCGAAGGAGAAGTTCCCCAGCAGTCCCTGGTAGTTGGTGGCCCGGATGGCGTCGGCGAGCTTCTTGCCGGTGGCGACGTGGCTGTTCTTCAGTGCGGTCAGCACGATCGAGGTGCCGTCGTAGGCCTTCGCGCCGTGCAGCTCGGCCGTCTGCTTGTAGGCGGCCTGATAGGCGGCGGCGAAGGACTTGCTCTGCGCGGTGGCCTCGTTGTTGAGGTACGGCGAGGAGACGATGGTGCCTTCGGCGTGGGCGGCGCCCGCGGTGCTGATGTAGACCGGGGTGCCCTGGGGGGCAGCGCCGGCGAAGGGGGCGGTGATCCCCAGGGAGCGCGCCTGCTTGACGATCAGCCCGGCCTCGACTTCCTCGGATCCGATGAAGACGACCTGGGGGTTGGTCTTCTTGATGGTGGTCAGGGCGGCGGAGAAGTCGATCTGGTTGGTGGTGACGACCTGGTCGGTGGTCGGGGACAGGCCGCGCTTCTTCAGCTCGGCGAGGAAGGCGTCGTGTTCCCCCTTGCCGTAGGAGCCGTTGTTGGTGATCATCGCGACCTTCTTCAGGCCCTTGGTGTCGATCACGTACTTGGCCAGCGTGGCGTCGTAGGTGGTACTGGTCGGCCCGTTGAGGAACACGAAGGGGTCTTTGGAGGCGATGATCTGCGGCGACTGACCGGAGGTGATGTTGGGTATCTGCGCCGACTGCAGGGTTGGCTCCATCGCCACCGTCACACCGCTCTCGGCGGTGCCGATCATGGCTGCGTACCCCTGGCTGGCGAGCTTGCTGGCGATGTTGGTGCCGGTGGTCGGGTCGCCCTTGTCGTCGAACAGGTGCAGCTGGATCTTGCGGCCGTCGATGCCGCCCTTGGCGTTCCACTGGTCCACGGCGAGCTTGGCGCCCTTGTACTCCCAGGCGCCCAGCGCGCTGTTCTCGCCGCTCTGCGCGTCCACGACCGCGATCTTGATGGGCGCGGAGGAGTCGCCGCCGGAGGACGAGTTGCTCTTGTCGGACGGGGCCGAGCAGGCTGCGGCGGCTGCCAGGCACAGCACGACCGAACTGACGGCGAGGGTGGTGCGGCTGCTGCGGGTGGTGTGCATCGGTTCACCTCGTTGTGAGACGGGAAGCGGGGTCACGCGAATCTGCCGTGGTAGATGTCCTTGATGTTCCAGTGACCCGGGGTGGGGACCGGGGTGTTGACCATGGGCACGTCCAGGACCGCGGGGCGACGGCGCTCGATCGCGGTGTTGAGCGCCTTGGCGAGGTCGTCGGCCGAGGCGATGCGGTAGCCGTCCATGCCGCAGGCCTCACCGAGGCCGGCGAAGTCGGGGCTGTACGGGTTGCCGTCGGCGTCGAGGAACTCGCACCCGAAGCCGGTGGAGAAATTGGCCGCCTGCAGGTCGGCGATGGTGCCGTGCGCGCTGTTGTTCATGACCACGAACAGCACGGGCGCACCCTGCTCGACGGCCATGGGAAGGGCCGGCAACTGGGCGCTCATGCCGCCGTCCCCGATGAGCGCCACCACCACCCGGTCAGGCTGGGCGAGTTGGACGCCGACTGCGGCGGCCGGGCCGAATCCCATGGTGGAGGAGCCGCCGGGAGTGATGAAGCGGCCTTCCTCGGGGAGGTCGTAGCACTGCGCGACGCCGTTCTTGTTCCAGCCGACGTCGGTCACGAGGATCGCGTCGGCGGGCAGTGTGGCGCGCAGGTCGGCCAGGATCCGCTCGGGGGCGAGGGGGTAGGCATCGCTGCGGCCGCGTTCCCGGGCGCCGTCGAACACCTCGCGCCGGGAGACCGCGATCTGCTCGCGCAGCCCTTCGCGGCGTACGGGATCGGGCTGGATCTCGCGCACGGCCCGGTCGATGGCGGCGACCGCGGAGGCGGCGTCGGCAACGGCTCCGATCTCGACGGGGTAGTTGCGGCCGATCTCGTCGGTGTCGATGTCGATCTGGATGAGCTTGGCCGGGGGGAAGGCCCAGGTGTACTCGGGTTCCCAGGAGCTGGAGTCCGTCTCGGCGAAGCGGGTGCCCAGCGCGAGGACCACGTCGGCCTCGCGGGTGCTGCGATTGGCCAGCTCGCTTCCCCAGAAGCCGGTGATGCCCATCAGCAGGGGGTGCTGGTCGGGCAGCGTGCCCTTCCCCATCAGCGAGTGGGCGATCGGCAGGTCCAGATGCTCGGCCAACGAGATCATCGCGGCGCGGCCGGCCGCGCCGCGCAGGCCGCCGCCCACATACACCAGTGGATGCCGGGCCTCGACCATCAACTGGGCGATGCGGTGCGCCGTACCGGTCGGCAGGTCGGGGATGGCGCTCTCGCCCACCTGGGGGTGGGCGTCCGCGAGTCGCGCCGGGATGTCGCGGTTGAACAGGTCCATGGGGATGTTCAGCAGCACCGCGCCGGGGCGACCGCTGGTGGCGGTCCAGAAGGCGCGCTCGAGGAACCGCGGCAGGTCCTCGGCCCGGTAGGCGTTCCAGACGCGCTTGACGAAGGGCCGGTAGATGGAGCCCTGGTCGGCGTCCTGGTGGAGGTTGACCTCCTGGTGCGGGTGGCGGCCGTGGTAGTAGGTAGGGATGTCTCCGCTGATGGCGATGAGCGGGACGGAGTCGAAGCCCGCGGAGGCGACGCCGGTGACCGCGTTCATCATGCCGGGGCCGACGTGGACCAGGACGACACCGGGCTTGCCGGACGCACGCGCGTATCCGTCGGCCGCGTGGGCGGCGGCCTGCTCGTGTCGCGCGATGACGAACTTGATGGTCGAGCGGGACAAGGCATCCAGCAGGGCGATGTTGGTGTGCCCGCATGTGCCGAAGACGGTGTCGACGCCGAAGGACTCCAGTTGGCGGGTCAGGGCGTCGGCGGCGCTGATCAGGGCCGGGGCGTTGGTGTCGGTCATGGGCTAGTCCTCACCCCAGATGGAGAGCTGGCGAAGCGTCAGAGTCTTGGTCACGGTGAAGTCGTCGAGCATCCATCGCGGGGACTCGCGGCCGATCCCGGAGTCCTTCACGCCGCCGAAGGGGATGTGATCGAGGCGGAAGTTGGAGGATCCGTTGACGATGAGGCCGCCGACCTCCAGTTCCCGCCACGCGGTGAAGACCTTGGTCAGGTCGTGCGTGAACAGGCCGGCCTGCAGTCCGAAGCGGCTGGTGTTGCACTGGGCCAGCACGTCCGAGAAGTCCTCGTAGGACGTGACGGCGACCAGCGCTCCGAAGACTTCCTCCGTGATCACGCGGGCGTCCGCGGGCGGTGCGGCGACGATGGTGGGCGCGGCCGTGGCGCCGTCGCGGGTACCGCCGAGGAGGATCCGTGCGCCGGCGGCGCGTGCCTCTTCGGCCCAGGTGACCACGCGTTCGGCGGCGGCATCGGCCACCATGGCGCCGACATCGGTGGTCTCGTCGAGGGGGTCACCGACCTTGAGCGCGCTGACCTGGGCGGTGAAAGCGTCGAGGAACTCGTCGTAGCGAGAGGAGTGCACGTAGACGCGCTGCACGGATATGCAGCTCTGTCCGGAGTTGCTGTACCCGGTGCGAGCGCACACGGCTGCGGCGGACGGGATGTCGGCGTCGTCGCAGACGATGGTGGCGGCGTTGCCACCCAGTTCCAGGACGGTGCGGCGTGGTCCTGCGGCTCGGGCGACCGCAGCTCCGGCGGCGGAGGATCCGGTGAAACTGATGGCGTCGATCCGCGGGTCCGAGGCGAGCGCGGCCCCGATGTCCGCTCCCCCGTGCAGGAGTTGCACGGCTTCCAGGGGCATCCCGGCGTCCAGCAGGAGGCGGACCACCGCCGCGGACGCGGCCGGGGCCTGGGGCGGCGGCTTGACCACGGTGGTGTTCCCCGCGGCGAAGGCCGCACCGAGCTTGTGGGCGAGTAGGTTGGCGGGGGCGTTGAAGGGGGTGATGGCCAGCACCACGCCTACGGGGGCCCGGTACGTCAGGGATGTGTTGCCGATGCCCCGCTCCCAACCGGCCACCGGCAGGACCTCACCGGACAGTCGGCGGGCCTCGGCCGCGCAGACGCTGAAGGTGTCGGCGACGCGGAGGATCTCGCCGGAACCGTCCTTGACGGGCTTGCCGAGTTCCAGGGCGAGCAGCCGTGCCAGTTCCGGGCGGCGCTCGAGGGCGAGGGCCGCGGCGCGCTCCAGAACGGCGGCCCGGGTGGCGGGTGCGAGGGAGGCAATCCTGACGCGCGCCGCGCGGGCGTACTCAAGGGCCTCGTCAACCTCTTCCAAAGTGGTCGAACGAGCCCGGCTGACGGTCCATCGGACGTAGGGGCCGGTTCGCTCGAACCAGTCGCCCTTCTCCCTCCACTCGCCAGCTATCAGCGCCGGTGCATCGATGGGAGGGGGAACTTCGCTGTCGTTCGGATGAATCATGCGTCCTCCGTTGGAACCGCTAGACGGAACAAGTGGACCGCTGTGCAGACTCCGAGTACGGTACTGATCGACAAGACGGCCGACAAGCCAGCAGAGGTAAGAAGTTGAGGGCGGTGACGGAAGTTTGAGTACGGATGAGGCACAGGGCGTTCGGAGTGTCCAGAGAGCGCTCGACATCATGGGACTCTTGACGGAGGAACGACCATCGGTCACTCTGCGAGAGATCACCGAGGCGACGGGGCTGGCCAAAACCACCGTGCTGCGGATCGTGCAGACCCTGGAGCAGAACGGCATGCTCTGGGCGACCGACGGCGGGTACATGGCGGGCCCGGGACTCTGGCGGTGGGCGCATCTGGCCCGCTTCAGCTGGGAGTTGCCCCCGGAGACACGCAAGGTCATCAGGGACCTGGCGGCCGAGCTGCGCGAGACCGTGAACCTGTACATGGTTCGCGGCGTCCACCGCGTGGTGGTCGCCCAGCAGGAGAGCCCTCAGCCGTTGCGGCACGTCGTGCACGTCGGCGACGAGTTGCCGTTGTGGATGGGCGCGGCGTCGAAGATCTTGCTGCAAAGCGCCTCCGAGGATCAGTTGGCCCGGGTCGCCGCCACGTCTCCCTACGGGCCCAGCCATGTCCGGCGGCTGCAGGAGTGGATCGACGAGGCCTCGCACAACGGGTGGGCCGTCAGCCACGGCGAGCGTGACCAGGGACTGTCCGCGGTGGCGGTTCCCATCCGCGGCAGGTCGGGTTCGGTGGTCGCCGCTCTGTCGCTGAGCGGCCCGTCGGTGAGGTTCACCGACGAAGCGGTGACGCGCTTCGCCGGCGAACTCACCCGGGCCGCCCAGCACGTCTCAGAGCGCGGGTTCGACCACCCCTACGCGGCAGCGATGTAAGGAAGGAGCACGCCAAGTGCAGCCCCGACCGTTGAGTGGCATCTGCGTCCTCGACCTGACGAATGTACTATCCGGTCCGTACTGTAGCTACCAACTGGCACTGTTGGGTGCGGAAGTGCTCAAGATCGAGAATCCGGGGCAGGGTGACCTGGCCAGGAAACTGGGCGCGGACCCCGCCTTGAACCGGCAGGGGATCGGCGCGTCGTTCCTGGCGCAGAACTCGGGCAAGAAGTCCGTGGAACTGGATCTGAAGGATCCCGGGGACCGTGCGCGGTTCGAGGACCTGGTCCGCGGTGCGGACGTGCTGGTGGAGAACTTCCGCGCCGGTGTGATGCAGCGTCTGGGGTACGGATGGGAGAGCCTGCGAGCGATCAATCCCGGACTGGTCTACTGCGCGATCTCGGGTTTCGGGCAGACCGGGCCCATGAGCGACGGTCCCGCCTACGACCAGATCATCCAGGGGCTGTCGGGGATGATGAGCATCACGGGCACCGCGGACACGGCGCCCTTGCGCGTCGGCTTTCCCGTCGCCGACACCCTCGGCGGCCTGATGGGAGCCATGTCGATCTGCGCGGCCCTGGCCTCCCGGGCCGGCGGCGGCCCGGGCCGGTTCATCGATGTCTCGATGCTCGAGGCCTCCGTGTCCGCGATGGGATGGCCGGTCTCCAACTACCTCGTGTGCGAGGTCGAGCCGGAGCCGATGGGCGACCAGAACGCCACGGCCGCCCCGTCGGGGACCTTCACCGCCGCGGACGGCCCGTTGAACATCGCCGCCAACCAACAGCGGCAGTACGAGAGCCTGTGCCGTGTGATCGACCGGGTCGACCTGATCACCGACTTCCGCTTCGCCGACCGGGAGTCACGCAAGGGCCACCGCGAGGAGTTGAACGCCGAGATCAACCTCGCCCTGGCACGCAAGGACTGCCTCTACTGGGAACGAGAACTGAGCGCCGCGGGTGTCCCCGCCGCTCGCATCACCACCGTTGCCCAGACGATGGCCCTGGAGCAGTTGGCCGACCGCGGGTTCGTCTCGGAGGTTCCCTTCCCCGACGGGTCGCGGCGGTCGGTCCGGGTGTGCGGCACTGGCGTCCAGTTCGACGGCGAACCACTGCGTCCGCTGGGCCCGGCGCCGCTGCTGGGCGAGCACAACCACCAGTTGGCGGAGCTCACGGAGAGGTGGACGCACTCATGAGGACGACGACAGCGGAGGAAGGAGACCGAAAGGCGGCCGACTGGTGGGCGACGTCGGTGATCCGGATGGCGCCGGGGGTGGTCGAGCTGCGCGGCCGCCCCGTGCAGGATCTCATCGGCTCGTCCTCCTTCCCCGCGCTGATCTGGATGATGCTGCTGGGCAGCGAGCCCACCGCGGGTCAGGCACGGCTGCTGGAGGCGGCGTTGGTCGCCGGGGTGGACCATGGCCCGCAGGCGCCCTCGGTGGCCATCGCTCGGATGGCGGCCACGTGCGGCGTCGGCCTCAACAGCGCCATGGCCAGTGGGATCAACGTTCTCGGCGACGCCCATGGCGGCGCCGGCCAGCAGTGCGTGGAACTCCTGGACGATGTCGTCACCCTCACAGCGGAGGGCGAGACCGTGGAGACGGCAGCGGCGACGGTCGTGTCGGAGTGGCGCCAACGCAACCGGTACCTGCCGGGGTTCGGCCACCGCTTCCACCCTGTCGATCCCCGCCGCGAACCGCTGCTCGCGCTGGTCGACGCGGCCGTGGCGGCGAGCGAAGTGAGAGGGCTGCACGCGACGGCGGCCCGGGCCGTGGAGAAGGAGATCAACCGGGGCCGGTCCCGTCCGATCCCCATGAACATCGACGGCGCCACGGCAGTCATCTACGCCGAGCTCGGATTCCCGGCGCCACTGGCCCGCGGCCTGTTCGTTCTCAGTCGCAGCGTGGGCATCCTCGCCCACGCCTGGGAGGAGAGCCAGTCCGGGCTCCGCAACAAGGGGCCCATTCCCCGCGACGTACTGCCCACCTACCTCGGCCAGGACCACTGACCGGTTCGTTCCCTGCATGGACGCCGACCGGGCGCGCCTCCCGAGCGCCCGGCCGGATTCCGGGCTGCCCACGTCCGGGTGCACGGCCCGCGACCTTCTCCCCACCTTGAGGAGGCATCACCCATGGCAGACCGCTCCACCTATCTCATCGGCCTGATCGGTTCCGGCATCGGCACGTCGTTGAGCCCGGAACTCCATCACCGGGAGGCCGACCGCCACCACATACGGCTGGTCTACCGGATCCTCGACATCGACGGGCACGGCGCCCCGGCCGACGCGTTGGCCGACCTCCTGCACGCCGCACGCGACAGTGGCTTCGACGGCCTGAACATCACCCATCCGTGCAAGCAACTGGTCATTCCTCACCTTGACGAGCTCTCGAACGATGCCGCGGCCCTGGGAGCGGTCAACACCGTCGTCTTCGCCGACGGGCGCACCTTCGGTCACAACACCGACGTCACCGGATTCGGCTCGTCCTTCGTCCGTGCGCTGCCGGACGCTCCGCTCGGCCACGTGGTCCAGTTGGGTGCCGGAGGCGCGGGCGCAGCCGTCGCCCACGCCATGCTGCGCATGGGCACCCGGCACTTGTGCATCGTCGACACCGACGCCCGGCGCGCCGCGGACCTGGCGAAGTCCCTCTCCGCCCACACCGGAACCTCCCGAGTGACAAGCGCGGACGCCGCGGAGCTGCCTCGCCTGATGGCCGGCGCCGACGGGCTGGTCCATGCCACTCCCACCGGAATGGTCGGCCATCCCGGCATGCCGGTGCCCGCGACCCTGCTGCGGGAGGAGTTGTGGGTGGCCGACATCGTCTACCGGCCCATGGAAACGGAACTGTTGAGGGCCGCACGCGCGGCCGGCGCCCGGACGGTGGGGGGCGGCGGGATGGTGGCCTTGCAGGCGGCGGACGCGTTCGCGCTGTTCACCGGCCTGGAACCGCACCGCGAACTCATGCTGGACGACGTCGCCTTGCTGACGTCGGCCGGGAGATGACACGGACGCTGCCGGCCGCACGCAGGCGCATGGCGTTCCCTCCCGGGCCGGGAGGGAACGCCACTGGTGGGACTGCTGCCGCAGGGAGGTCAGGCGGTGCAGAACGACGTCTCGCCCATCGCGGACTTGATGCCGTTGACCAGCAGGCTCTGGAACTCGCCGGCACCGGGGTAGCTGGAGCCGATCGTCCAGTCCTGCGCGTCGTGGCCGAGGGTGGTCAGGAACGCGCGGCCGCCGTCGTAGTACTGGCACCAGGCCACCGGGTGGAAGCTTCCCATGCCGGGACTGCCGTTGTAGCCGACCGGGGGGTTCGTCGGCATCGACTTCTCGCTGACGGTCGCCAGCACCTTCACTCCGGTCGGGTCCGTGGTGAGGTTGTACCACTCGTCCTCACCGGTCCAGGAGTGCGGCAGACCCTTGGTCGACGGGTCCTTGGCCGTCACGCTGACCGTGCCGGTCTGCAGCGGCCCGTGGTCGAACAACTGGGCGTTGCCGAGCAGGCCCAGGTACCAGTTCCAGTTGTACTCGGTGCCGAAGGCGTTGTGGACACCGATGAACGCGCCACCGCCTTCCATGTAGATGCGCAGCGAAGTCTGGGCGGCGTCATCGAGCGCGGTACGCGAGGTGAAGAACAGGATCGCGTTGTACTTCTCCAGTGTCGCGGGGTTGGCGAACACACTCGTGTCCTCGGTCCAGTCCACCGAGAATCCGTTGGCCTTGCCGAGCGCGACCATCCCATTCTGCACGGCGTTCGCGGAGGTCAGGGGCGGGTCCAGCCCGGGGCCGAGCGCGGGGCCGAGATCGGCGTGACGCGGCCCGGCGGTCTTGGTGAAGACCAGGACGTGGTAACCGTTCTTGGCCGGGTCGAAGTTGACCCACTTGTGGTTGCAGGACGCGTCGATGCCCCGGCAGACCCCGAACTGCGGGTCGACGCCGTTGGCGTAGTAGGGCAGGCCCTTGCCCTGGTTGGCGTTGGCGCCGCCGGCGGTCATGACCGTGAAGACCGCCAGGGACGCGAGCACCGCGGCCACCAGGGCGGTGAGCCGTCTGGAGCGCAGGCGGTCCCGGATCTTGCTGAGTGATGTGGACACCCTTGTACAGCCCTCCCATGAGTGAGGTCCGTAGAGCGGACCAGTGAGCCCGTTTTCGCGGGCGAAATCTGGCGGCAACGCTAACCGAACATCAACCAGGTGCGGAAGTCTTGTTGTTCAGGGAAAGGAGGACTAGCTTCCATCCATCTAACGGATCGATCGGTCCACCTGACAGACCATCGATCGCGCACCCCATCCAGAAGGGCACGGCACCGATGGAGAGACGCAGGTTCTTGACAGGAGCAGCGGCCACGGCCGCGGTCGCCACCACGAGCGTGGCCCTGGCGACTGACGCACGAGCCGCATCCGCCGACGGCCTGGCGCTGCCCGTCCCGCAGCAGCCCGTCAGCCTTGCGGCCCCGCGGCAGAACTGGCCCAAGGTCGGCGGTGATCTGGGAAACAAGAACTACTCGACCCTCACAGGCATCGACCGCCGCAACATCACCGAGCTCGGCGGCGCCTGGCACACGAACCTGGAAGGCGGGGACACCTCCCAGGGCCAGCAGTCAACGGTGGTGGCCCAGAACGGCGTCCTGTACGTCCAGACCACCCAGCAGAACGTCTTCGCCGTCAACGGCCGCACCGGAAGCGTGCTGTGGAAGACCGGCGTGGGCACGTCCAGGACCAACATGCGCGGTGTCGCCGTGGGCGGCGGCCTGGTCTTCTCGGCGTCAGGAGCCAACATCCTCTACGCCCTCGACCAGGCGACCGGCAAGGTGGCGTGGCAGACGCAACTGATGAACGAGGGCACCGGCGGTGGCGACACCGGCGGTTGCGGTCCGGACGGCGAGTGCGGCGGCACGGTCGGCACGCTGGCCGGCGCCGTCGTCTACTGGGACGGCCTGATCTACGTCGGCATGCAGGGCAGCACCGCCGGCGCGCGAGGGCGTTCCTACGCCCTGGACGCCAAGACGGGCAAGGTCGTCTGGACGTTCTGGAGCTGTCCCGGCACCGGCGAGTACGGCAACGACACCTGGGCCGGGGACAGCTGGCAGACCGGCGGCGCGGTGTGCTGGCTGCATCCGGCCGTCGATCCCGACACCTCGACGGTGTATTGGGCCTTCGGCAACCCCTACCCGAGGACCGACGGCTCCAGCCGCGAGGGCACCAACCTGTTCGCCAACTGCCTCCTGGCTCTGGACGCCAAGACCGGCAAGCGCAAGTGGCACTTCCAGTCGGTGCACCACGACATCTGGGACTACGACAACGTCATGTCCCCACTGCTTCTGGACCTGCGGATCAAGAACAAGACCCGCAAGACCGTGGTCTACGGCAGCAAGGTCGGGATGTTCTACATCCTGGACCGCCACACCGGCGAGGGCATCCACGGCATCGAGGAGCGACCGGTCCCGCAGCAGGCCGAGCAGCTGACCTGGCCCACCCAGCCCTATCCGGGCGGCGAGCCGTTCGTCCCGGCTTCGTTCCCGACCCCGGAGAACACCACCAGGCCGGTGCCGTTCTATCCCAACGGCGGCCGCTTCACTCCGTTCTGGGACCGGGCCACCATCGTCTATCCGGGCGCGGGCGGCGGCGCCGACTGGGGCGCCTACTCCTTCAGCGAGTCCACGGGCTACATCTACGCCGGCTACGGCCTGATCAACTCCTCCTACTCCAACACCCACGGCGGGCGCGTCAACACCGCACGCCCCCTCGGCCAGTACAACAGCGGCGGATTCGCCGCGATCGACCCGCGCACCAACACGGTGGTCTGGCGGCGCGACCACCCCACGGCCCTCTCCCACGGCACCGGATTCCTCAGCACCGCCGGCCGGCTCCTGTTCCGCGGCAGCCTCGACGGAGTCCTCAGCGCCCTGGACGACGCCACCGGCGAGGAGCTGTGGACCTTCCAGTGCGGTGCCGGCGCCAACACCTGCCCCGTCAGCTACGAGATCGACGGCGAGCAGTACATCGCGATCCTGGCCGGCGGTAACGGCCTTCCCTACCCCGACATCCCCAAGGGCGACCATCTGTGGGCGTTCAAGCGAGGCGGAAAGGTCGCTCCGGCGCCCACCCCCAAGCCGCCGAACCCCCGCAACGACATCACCACCACGCCCGTCGCCGGCGCTTCCGTCAGCAACACGATCACGCTGGGACGCACCTGGTCCTCCACGACGAAGGCGCCGAGCACCACGGAGAACCTGGTCTCCACCGGCGCCGTGGCCCCGCAGTCCCTGACGGTGCCGATCGGTACCACCGTGACCTTCCTCAACCCCTCGGCCAATGCCCAGGCGCACGGCGCGGTGTCGTTCTTCGAGAACGAGTTCGACAGTGGACAGCTCATGCCGGGCGAGTCCTTCACCCACACCTTCGCCAAGGCCGGCGAGTACTTCTTCAACGACCCGGAGTACCCGCAGGCCACTGGAAAGATCGTCGTCGGCTGACACCCGGCGAGTGCCCCATCCCTCCCCGCAGGCAATCCGCTGGAAAGGAACCGTCATGACCGACACCACCACCGCCACCTGGCAGACCCCGGACTTCGAGATCATCGACACCGCGTTGGAGGTCACCGCCTACTCGCTCAGCACCCGCTGAGAGGCGGCGCCGTGCGACTGCGTGTCCTGGGGACCGCGGCCGGCGGCGGTCTGCCCCAGTGGAACTGCGCGTGCCCCGGCTGCGCCGGGGCACGCGCCCACCCCGAGCGCCGCCGACGCCACGCCTCTCTCGCCTTCGAGTCCTCGCCCGGCCGCTGGTACCTCGTCAACGCCACCCCCGACCTCGGCGAACAGATCGAGGCTCATCCGGAGCTCCATCCCGGGCCGGCCCGGCGCCACACTCCCGTCCGCGGCGTCGTACTGACCGACGCCGAACTCGACCACACCCTCGGCATCCCCCGCCTGCGCGAGGGCCGGGCCACCGAGATCTGGGCGACCCCCACGGTCCGCCGCGCCCTGACCGATGGCCTGGGTCTGGATCGTGTCCTCAGCCCCTACACCGAGCTGCGCCACCTGCCGATCGGCTCGCAGCCGGTACCCATGGACCGCGCAGAATCCGGCTCGGTCGAGATCAGCGCCGTGGCCGTCAGCGGCAAGCGACCCCGATACGCCCGCACCCTGGATCTTCCGGAGCGGGGCTGGGTGACCGCACTGTGCCTGCACGACCGCGCCACCGGCGGATCCTTGGTGTACGCGCCCGCCGTGGCGGAGTGGACCCCGGAACTGGACAAGGCCATCGCCGAGGCGGACTGCGTCATCGTGGACGGGACGTTCTGGGACGACGACGAACCCGCCCGCAACGGCCTGACCCCGACCTCCTCGACCGCCATGGGGCACCTGCCGATCACCGGCCCCGAGGGAACCGCCGATCGCCTGACCGACGCACCGGGCCGCTGCTACTACACCCACCTCAACAACACGAACCCCCTCAACGACCCTGCCTCCGAGGAAAACCGCGTGCTCGCACAGGCCGGACTCCACGTGGCCCTGGAGGGAATGGAGATCGAGCTGTGATCACACCTGTCCTGCCTGCTCCGGCCTGTGCCGCCCACACCGACGGCGACGGATCCCCCTGGCCGGCGGAAGAGTTCGAGCGCCGGCTGCGCGAGCTGGCAACCCGCCGCTATCACGACCGCCATCCCTTCAACCAGCGCATGCACGCGGGCCGGCTCAGCCCCGAGGAACTGCGTCGCTGGATCGTCAACCGCTTCCACTACCAGCGTCACATCCCCATCAAGGACGCCCTCATCCTGGCCAAGCTCGAACGGCCCGACCTCCGTCGTTCCTGGCTGCGCCGGATCCAGGACCACGACGGACGCGAGGGCGACGACGGCGGCATCGAACGCTGGCTCCGCCTCGGAGAGGCCGCGGGCCTGGCCCGCGCCGACCTGTGGTCCGGCAGGCATGTCCTCCCCGGCGTGCGCTTCGCCGTCGAGGGCTACGTCAACCTGTGCGGCACCCGGCCCGTCCTGGAGGCCGTAGCCGCCTCCCTGACCGAGCTGGTCGCCCCCACCATCATGGTCACCCGCATCGGCGCCTTCCAGGACCACTACCCCTGGATCGAATCCGACGGCCTCGCCTACTTCGAGCGCCGCGTGGACCAAGGCACCCGTGACGGCCGCGAGGCCCTGTCCCTCGTGCTGTCCTGGGCCCGCACCCGCGACCAGCAGGAGGCCGCCCTCGGCGCCCTTGCGTACAAGTGCGAGGTCCTGTGGAGCCTGCTCGACGCCATCGCCCTCGGCCCGGGGGGCTCCCCGTGCTGAGCACGTGGCAACCCTCCCTTGCCCGCCACGTCCGTCTGCGGCACGACCCCGTACGCGACGCCGACCTGCTGCTCCTGCCCGAGCGGGTCGTGGTGCTGCGCGGCAGCGCCGCGGAGATCCTGCGCCTGTGCGACGGCAAGCACACCATCGAGGCGATCGTCGCCGAACTCGCGCACGGGCATCCGAACGCGCCTGTCGACCATGAGGTGCCCGCCTTCCTGGAGCGGGTCCACATCCAAGGATGGCTGACATGATCCCACCGCCCTGGGCGCTGCTGGCCGAACTGACCCACGCCTGCCCGCTGCAATGCGGGTACTGCTCCAATCCGCTCCAACTCGTCCGTCCCAATGCCGAGCTGACCACTGATCAATGGTGTGAGGTGATGAGCCAGGCGGGGGCCATGGGGGTCGTGCAGGCCCACCTGTCCGGTGGTGAGCCGCTGCTGCGCCCCGACCTGGTGCCGATAGCCCAGGCCGCGTGGGAGGCCGGCATCTACACCCAACTGGTCACCAGCGGAATCGGCCTGACCGAGCAGCGGCTGGCCGACCTTGTCGCCGCCGGTCTTGGCTGCGTACAGCTCTCGGTGCAACATCCTGACGCGAACGCCAACGACGCCATCGCGGGGCGCCGCAGCTTCGCGGACAAACAGGCCGCGGCCGCGGTCATCCGCGCGGCCGCTCTCCCCTTCGGGCTCAACGTCGTCCTGCACCGAGGCAACATCGACACTCTCGACCGCATCGTCGAACTCGCCCTGGACTGGGGCGCCGACCGCGTCGAGCTGGCCAACGCCCAGTTCTACGGCTGGGCTCAGCTCAACCGCCGGGCGCTGCTGCCCACCACAGCACAGTTGCGCCGAGCAGCCGCCCAGGTCCACGCCTGGCGAGACAGGCTCGGATCACGACTCGAGCTGGTGTGGGTGGTGCCGGACCACCTCGACGGCACACCCAAACCCTGCATGGGTGGCTGGGGCGCGGTCTCGATGACGGTGGCGCCGGACGGAACCGTCCTCCCTTGTCCCGCGGCGGCGTCCATCTCCACGCTGAAGTTCGAGAACATCCGCAACCTGGCGTTGAAGGACATCTGGAGCCACTCGTCCGCGTTCGCCGCCTACCGCGGCACGGACTGGCTTCCTTCGCCCTGTCGGGACTGTTCCCGTAAGGAGGAGGACTTCGGGGGCTGCCGCTGCCAGGCATTCGCCTTGACCGGAGATGCGGCACGGACCGATCCCGCCTGCTCCCTCTCCCCCGACCACGGCCTTCTCCGAAGGGTCCTGGGCGACACCGGCGATGAGGCTCCGGTGGCCCGGTCCTATCGGAACGCGCCCGGCCCAAGGCCCACCACTGAGCGAGCACCAACCAGTTGACGGCTCCGCGGTGACGGCGACGGATCCGCACGGTCCAGGATTCGCCACCGTGCCGCTCGCTCAGCTGGGGGCGGCGGACTTCAGATAGGCCACGACCATGTCCCCGAGCAGAGCGCTGTGGTGCTCCCGCAGCTCCGGCGCGGCCAGGTCACGTCCGAACAGGGCCGCGAAAGTATGCCGGTTGGAGACACGGAAGAAGCAGAAGCTGCTGATCATCGCATGCACGTCCACCGCGTCCGCGTCCTTGCGGAACACGCCGGACGCACACCCGGCCTCAAGAATCCGCTCCACCACCGTCAGGGCTGGCGAGTTGGACGCGGCGAACTCCGGGGAGGCCCTCATATGGGCCGCCTCATAGATGTTCTCCAGCGCCACCAGGCGGATGAAGTCCTCGTTGTCCTCGTGGTGCTGCAACGTGAGCGCGGCCAGTCGGCGTATCGCGGCTTCGGGCTCGAGGTGCTCGATGTCGAGGTTGCTCTCGGCCATCCGAATCTGCTCGTACGCGGTCTCCAGGACCCGCACGAACAGTTCTTCCTTGCTGCCGAAGTAGTAGTAGATCATCCGCTTGGCCGTGCGGGTCCGCGCGGCGATCTCGTCCACCCGGGCCCCGTGGAAACCGAGTCGCGCGAACTCCTCGCGTGCCACTCGAAGGATCTCCGCCTTCGTGCCTTCCGGGTCGCGGGTTCGCGGCGGCCGGGGACCATCAGCGTCAACGGCAGACATGCCTCTCCAAAACTCGGTCGGGGAAGACCCGTGAAAAATGCGGTCAGTTTAGTGGGCGGGAAGGCAAGTGTTCAGGCAGCGTGCTGGACCGCCAGCCGCACCGGGGCGTTGGCAGCACCGAAGCCCTCGTATCCGCCTACCCGCTGCAGCAACTCGACGCAGAGCGGGCCGACCGACAGCGTGTAGCAGTGCAGCAGCTCCCCTGCGTCGTCACGGTCGTACATCAACTGCAGCTCGCGCAGCTCGCTCAGGAACTCCTCGTCCAGGGCAAACCGTGCGGCAAGATCGGAGTAGTAGTTGCCGGGAATCGGCAGGAACGAGACACCGCGGGCCCTGGCGTCACGGACCGCGGCCCGTACATCCCGGCACGCCAGGGCAATGTGCTGCCCCGCGGAGATGTGCGGGTCCGGGGCAGGGGCGACGTTGAGCGCGATCCGGACACCCGGCTGCTCGCGGGAACCGGCACTCGTCATGGCGCGACTCCGGAAGAGCCCGTACGGGTCGGCCAGATCGAGTGTCGGGTGCACGGCCAATCCCAGCACGGCGCGGTGGAACAGCACGGCTTCGTCGAAGCGGTGCCACGGTTGGGTCAGCGCCAGATGGTCGATACCGATGACCTGCTCCTCCGATCCGATCGCCTGCACGGCGGTGCCGGTGCCCGTATTGCCCTGGTGCAAGGTAGGAAAGTCCGCGATCCAACCTCCGCGGCGGGAGACGTCGGTGGTGCACAGGAACATCTGGGTTCCGTCGGGTGCCTCCACGCACGGGACTCGGCTCTCCCCGGGTGAGTGCCGGCGCAGCGCAGCAGGCACCTTGAGCGCCTCGGCGCGGGCGGCAAGGGATTCAGGCTCCCGCGTCTCCAGACCGATCGCGGCTACGGCGGCACCATCGCGGTCCCGATAACCGGCCGTGTTCAGCAGAATCCGTGCCCGCCCCTGCTCCCACAGGTCGACGGGCTTGTTCAGGTGCCGACCGGTACGGGTGAACCCGAGCCCGCTCAGCAAACCGACCAGCGGCTCGGGATCGGCCGCCGCGAGCTCGGCGAAGCAGACCTCCTGCGGCGCAGGGGCCGCAGGTAGAGCACCCGGATGAACCTGTTCCTCCAGGATCAGGAGGGAGCGCATGGCGTCGATGGCAGTGCTGGCGGTGTCGGCCTGCCGGAAGACGTCGTTGAAGACCTCCAGGGACCACGGGCCCGTATAACCGGCCTGAAGGACGGATTCCATGAATCCGGCCAGGTCGAAGTCGCCCTGTCCGGGAAAGGACCGCCAGTGCCGGCTCCACTGCAGCATGTCCACACCGATACGGGGCGCGTCAGCGAGCTGCAGGAAGAACATCTTCTCCCCCGGCACCGACGCCAGCAGTGCCGGGTCGGTGCCGCGAGCAAGAATGTGGAAGCTGTCCAGGCACAGGCCGAGGGCGGGATGGTCACAGCTTTCGACGATTTTCCAGGCGTGGTCGACCGTGTTCACATGGCGTCCCCACGCGAGGGCCTCATACGCCAGGCGTACGCCTGCCTGCTGCGCGCGGTCGGCCATGAGAACCAGTTGTTCGGCTGTCAGGGAATCGTCGGCGATGGTGTCCCGGGCAACGTTCGAGCACACCAGCAGAAGATCCGTGCCCAGTTGGTGCATGGTCTCCAGCTTGGCGTCCAAACGGTGCATGACGCGCGCGAACTCGGGCGGTGTGAGGCCTTCGGCATCACGGAACGGCTGGTACAGGTCGATCCCCAGGCCGAGGTCGGCGCAGCGCTCGCGCACCTGCGCCGGACGGAGCGGTGTGGAGAGAAGGTCCGGTTCGAAAATCTCCACCGCGTCGAAGCCGGCTGCAGCAGCGGCCGCCAGCTTCGCCGGGAGCGTTCCACCCAGGCACACTGTCGCAATGGCTCGGCGCATCGTCTCACCTCGGTCACCGGAATGAACTATCCGGTTAATACATACGCTCCAGATGCCCCTCCGGACAACCATGGCGACGCGAATCGTCAGCTGCAGCTCGGCGATCGGAGCCAGGACGGGTACGGCGGCCATCCAGTTTGGTCAGCGGGAGGCAGGGCTCGGTGCGCGCGCTGATCAAGAAATTGGGCGCCCTGCCGGTCCGGAACCGGAAGGGCCCAGCGAAGGTACCCGTCAGCGGCGGCGCTGGTCGGCTCGCAACTCGTGGTCGCCGTAGCTGTTGTCGGCGGGGTTGACGGTCACGCCCGGGGCCACGATCGCGTCGACGCTGTCGAGGACTTCCGCGGGCAGCGTGACGTCGGCGGCGGGAAGGAACGCGTCGAGCTGTTCCATGGTGCGCGGCCCGATGATGGCGGAGGTGACGCCGGGATGGTTGATCACGAAGGCGACGGCCAGCTCGATCAGGCTCAGGCCGCTCTTCTCGGCCAGGACGGCGAGTTGCTCGGCGGCGTCGAGCTTGCGCTGGTTGGCCGGGGAGGTCATGTCGAAGCGGGCTTGCGGACGTGCGGCCGACGCCGGGCCCGTGGAGGAGTTCTTCCGGTAGCGGCCCGAGAGCCAGCCGCCCGCGAGAGGGCTGTACGTCAGCGTGCCCATGCCGTGGCGGCGCGCGGTGGGCAGGACATCCTCCTCGATCCCGCGGACGAGCATCGAGTAGGGCGGCTGCTCGGTCACGAACCGCTCCAGGTGGCGTTCCCGCGCGGTCCACTGGGCCTCGACGATCTGGGAGCCGGAATACGACGAGGAGCCGAGGTAGCGCACCTTGCCCTGGTGCACGAGGTCGGACAGCGCGCCGAGGGTCTCCGACACGTCGGTGTCCGGGCTGGGGCGGTGCACCTGGTAGAGGTCGATGTGGTCGGTGCCGAGCCGCCGCAGGGAGTTCTCGACCTCGCGGATGATCCAGCGCCGTGAGCCGCCGCGCTGGTTGGGGTCGTCCTGGTGCATCGGCATGAAGAACTTGGTCGCCAGGAACACATCGTCGCGGCGCCCCTTCAGCGCCTTGCCGACGATCTCCTCCGAGACGCCGCCGGAGTACACGTCCGCGGTGTCCACGAAGTTGATGCCCGCGTCCAGGGCCCGGTGGATGATGCGTACGGAGTCGGCCTCGTCCTCGTTGCCCCAGGGGCCGAACATCATCGCGCCCAGGCAGAGCGGGCTGACCTGGACGCCGGTGCGGCCGAGCGGTCGGTAGTGCATGAAGCGGTACTCCTTCGTCGGGGGTCAGTCGTTCGTCGAGGGGACGACGGTGCCGGTGCCTGCCCAGCTGGCGAGGATGCCGAGGGCTTCCTGCTCGGGGGAGTCCGGTTCGGGCGTGTAGACGTTGATGCGCAGGCCCGGGTCGGCCGGGAGTTCCATGGCCTCGTAGGGCAGCGCGAGCTCGCCCACCAGCGGGTGCCGGAGGTGTTTCACGCCCGAGCGGTGGAACTTCACGTCGTGGCGTGCCCAGCGGCGGGCGAACACGTCGCTCCTGGTGGTGAGTTCGCCGATCATGTCGGTCAGTGCCTTGTCCTGGGGTGATCGGCCCGTCTCGGAGCGCAGGAAGGCGACCAAGTCGTCCGCGGCGTTGTCCCAGTCGGCCCACAGGTCGTGGCCGGCCGGGTCCAGGAACAGGAACCGCGCCGTGTTGACGGGCCCGCGTTGGGCGAACAGCGGAGAGTCGAAGACCGGCGCGTACAGGGCCCGCCCCAGCGCGTTGGCCGCCAGGATGTCGAACCGCCCGTTGCGCACGTACGCGGGGACGCCGGTCATGGAGTCCAGCATCCGCAGGATCGTGGGCCGCACCCGCGAGGCCGTGACCGAGGGGCGCCGGCCCGACGGGGTGGCGGCGCGGGCCAGGTCGTAGAGGTGGGTGCGCTCGGCCTCGTTGAGCTGCAACGCGCGAGCGAGGGATTCGAGCACCGAGTCCGAGACCCCACTGAGGTTTCCCCGTTCGAGGCGCACGTAGTAATCGATGCTCATTCCGGCGAGCAGAGCGACTTCCTCACGTCGAAGTCCCGGGACGCGGCGATTGCCGCCGTACACGGGTAGTCCGGCCTGCTCGGGAGTGATCCGCGCCCGGCGTGACCTCAGGAATTCACGGACGGCCGCAGCCATGCTCTCCCTGGCGGTTTCCACGCGATCCTCCGTCTCCGTCCCACCCTACGACCATTCCACGGTAAATCGGCCGGCGCCTTCTGTGGGAGGTACTGCCATTACCTGGCAGTGGCGTCACTCCCGGCTGCGAATCTCCGCGTGTTCCCTTGGAAAACGACGGGGCGCAACGTGGGAATTGCGGAGCGACCGTGGACCACGAACCCCGCTGAGGAGCTTTGAGCATGCGCGCCACCCTGATGTACGCGGCCGACGACGTGCGCGTCGAGGACGTCATCGACCCGAGGATCCACCGGCCCACGAACGCGGTCGTGAGGATCGTGCTGTCCTGCATTGCGGCAGCGACCTGTGGCCGTACGAGTCGCCGGCCGCCACGGACGACCCCCGCCACACAGGGATTGCTGGAGGCGGTCGGCCCGGTGCCCGCCTACGAGCCGGCGTTTTGAGGGGCCCTCTCCATCCGTGGCCCGGCAACTGGTGGTCCCGCTACGGCGCCTGGTCCGCGGAGCGGCGGACGGCGAGGACCGCCAGGTCGTCCTGCTGTGCCCCGGCGGTGAAGACACGCACCTCGTCGACGAGTGAACGGGTGAGCCGGTCGGCGGCGATGTCGCGGCGACCGGTGAGGCGCGCTTCCAGCGGGTAGAAGGCACCCTCGGGCGAACGGGCCTCGGTCAGACCGTCCGTGCACAGCAGCAGCGTCGCCCCGGCGGGGAAGGTGACCCCGGACACCGTGCGCGGCTCGTCGATGAGCTTTGCCAGGCCGAGGGGTACTTGCTCCTCCCCCGCGCCGACCGGGATGACGGTACCGGCGTGCAGCAGATAGGGCGGGATGTGGCCGCACGAGACGACCTGGATCTCGACGGCCGTGCTCACGCCGAGGACGAGCGCGGTGACGAAACGCTCCGGCTCCCCGCTCTCGCCGGCGTCCTCGTTGTGGCGGACGACTGCCGCCTCGAGGGCGTCGACGAGCGCGGTCACCGTCGGCTCGCGGTGGGCGGCTTCGCGGAACGCGCCCACCACGTCGATGGCCATGCCGATGGCGGGCAGCCCCTTCCCCTGCACGTCGCCGATCAGTACCCGGGTGCCCCAAGGGGTGGCCGCCACGTCGTAGATGTCGCCGCCGACGAGTTTGTCCTCCTGCAGTGGTTCGTAGACGCCGTCCACGAGGACCTCGTCGGTGAGTATCGGCAGCGGCCGCAGGATCTGCCGCTGCATCGCTGCCGCGGTCGACCGCAGCCGTACCAACTCCCCTTCGCGCCTGATCCGCGCCCGGGCGGCATAGACGGCCAACGCGCCGAAAGCGACGGCGAACAGCGAAAGGACCACCCGGTCGAGGATTCGCTGCCCGGACTGCAGGGCCACGGGAACGATGACGATGGCGCAGACCCAGGCGGAGATCAGGGCGGTCTGGCGCGGAGTGCACAGCGCAGCGGCGAAGGCCGGCAGGAACACCAGCAGGCCGAGAAGGAGTACCGCTGTGTTGGTCAGCAGGACCAGCGCGAGCGCCACGACCGTCGACGCGACCGTCGCCAGTACGACACTTCGGGTACGCGGTGCGCCGATGCCGGTGTTGCCGTCGCCGTCCGTCGGTTCTCCTGCCGGGGACTGCGTTGCTCGCAGCAGGCGGGACATGCGAGCGTCCTCCAGGAGCAGTTGTCGGTGCGGCGGCGAGCGCCGCGCGCGGCAGCGGACAGGCCGCCTCGATCATCCACACGCTGCTCCGGGCCTGGCGGGAGGCTGGCCGCGGTCGAATGGAAGTGCGCCCGTACGAGTGGCGCCGAAGAGGCGCCTGGTGGCGACACATCGAGCAGGCACGCGGTACGTCGGCCAGGAAGCGCATGCCGGGGCGGGACGGTCAACCCTGGTGCGTCGGGCGGCGGTTGATCAGGTGGCGGCCTTCCGGGCGGGCACAATCGGGTGAAGCCGGAACTGCCCGGCGATGCCCTCGGTGCGTATCGCGGTCGGGTCGTGCACCAAGACCGAAAGCAGCCGGCCGGGCATCGGTCCGGCATCAGGGCCGCAGCGGTCCGCTCACCCACCAGTCGAGCGGCTCGGCGTCGTTGGCGATGCGGCGATGGAGAACCGGATGTCCTCGTCCTGGCAGGTCCCTTGGCGTCTTCGGATCGGTCCGGGCGCTCACGGCCCGCGGCGGCGCGGCGCGGCGACGACTTCGCCCAGCACGAGACCGACGGCGATGGCTGTGACGATGGTGATCATCTTGGTCAGGTCGTGGAAGCCCTGGACGGGGTGGCCGCCGGCCAGGTCGGTCAGGCCGCGCATGCCGAGGGAACCGACGGTGAGGGTGAAGAAGCCCGGCAGCAGCAGCACGATCCGTGGTGGCCCGCCCGGGCGGGCCGCAAGCCGGGTGGCGAGCGCACCGAGCGCCGTGGCGGCGGCGAACGTGCCGCCGACCTCGCCCACGAGTTCCGTGAAGCCGGACTGAACGCCGACCGTGAAGTAGACGAGCAGGAGCAGGGGAACGGTCAGGCGGGCGGGGATCGCGAAAGCGAGGACGGTGCCGGCGGTGAAGACGATCCAGGCGAGGAACAGGGCCCAGCGAGGCAGGTCGCTCCGGGCGGCGACGTCGAACAGCGCGTGCCGGTCGCGCCCGGTGATCACCAGGCCGAGGAGCACGCCGAAGTAGAGCTGGACGAGCAGGAAGACGGCGTAGACCAGGCGGATCGCGCCGGTGGTGATGAAGCCGGCCGCCAGTTCGGCGGTGGCGGCGCTGAGGTAGTCGCCGGGAACGAAGTAGAACAGCGCGGGGAGCATCAGCAGGACCGGACCGCCGTGGGCGGGGGTCCGGGCGAACGCCTCGAGGGTGACCAGCGAGACGGTGGTCGCGGCGACCAGCGGCAGTACGGCGGTCAGCCGGGGCACCCGCTCCACCCCGACCGCCAGGGCCGCGGTGACGGTGCCGAGAACGGCGGTGGTCCACACCTCGTACCAGGTCGGCTGCATCAGCGGCGCGAACCCCACCGCGAACAGCACCACCCCGATCAGCTTCAGCCACCAGGGGTACGGCGGCCGGGACGCTTCGATCGCGGCCAGCTTCCGGTCGGCTTCGAGCGCATCGAGGTGGCCGGCCGTGATCGCGGCCAGCAGTGGCTTGAGGGCGACCACCTGGTCCATCCGGAAGACCTCGGGGAACTCCCGTACCGCGCGGGTGGTCACTCGACCGTGCGAGGCCACCGTGACGGTGGCGCCGTCGGGCACCACGACCAGTTCGGCCTGCGCGCCGAGGCCCCTCGCTGCGGCCTTGGCGCTCTGCTCGACCTCCTCGGCGCCCTCCCCGCTGTTGCGCAGGAGGAGTCCGGTGAGCAGGACGAGGGCTCCGGTGATCTGTCCGTGTGCCACGGCATCCCGTTGTGGCTCGGGTGAGCCTCGCATCGCAGCCTCCCGCGTCTCAGCGTCGCGGGCGGGCGAAACCCAGGTTGCGCGGGGGAAGCCGATCCCCGCTCGGCTCCGGCGCGACGGTGATCCGGACGTTCCGCGAGTGCGTCTGCTCCGGATGAGCCGTCAGGGCCTGCCGCGTGTCGGATGCCTCGACCTCCGGTGGGATATCCGGTGAGATCCGGGAACGGGCGGTGAGAAGAACGCGGATGTCGTCGTCCGAAGGCGTCTGCACCCGTGACATCGTACAAAGGGGTGGGCCGGAAATCGGGAGCGTACCGGCTTTCCGACAGCGTTTCTCGCCACCATCGGCGCTGGTCGGACCGTGGGTCGCCGCTTCGATTCCTGCGGGATCGGGCCACCGCGGAATCGGAATGCCGTAGCACCGGACCCTCAATTCCATCGGTGCGGGCCCACCGCACGGAAATCCCCTCACCCGGCAACTCCACGATCTCCCGCGGAAACTCCGGATGGCCTCCGGGAGCGGTCCTCATCTCCACCCCCTCTGTCGGATTCAGGAGCGGAATGTGCGGCGGTAGGTGTCGGGGGGAACGCCCACGGTGCGGTGGAAGTGGCGGCGCAGGGTGGTGGCGGTGCCCATGCCGGTGGCAGCCGCGATGGTGTCCACGGTCGCGTCGGTGGTCTCCAGCAACTCCTGGGCGCGGCGGATGCGCTGGGTGTGCAGCCACCGCAGTGGTGTGGTGCCGGTGAGGTGCCTGAAGTGGCGGCCGAGGTGGCGTGAGCTCATGCGGGCGTGGCGGGCCAGGTCCTCCACGGTGAGCGGCTGGTCCAGCCGCTCCAGCACCCAGGGGAAGAGCGCGCCGAGCGGGTGGTTGCCCGGGGCGGGGACGGGAGTGGCGATGAACTGGGCCTGGCCGCCCTCGCGGTGGGGCGGGACGACCAGGCGTCGGGCGACCTTGTTCGCGATCGCCGCGCCGTGGTCGAGACGGACCAGGTGCAGGCACAGGTCCATCGCGGCGGCCTTGCCCGCGGAGGTGAGGACGTCGCCGTTGTCGACGTAGAGGACGTCCGGGTCGACGGCGGCCGCCGGGTGGCGCCGCGCCAGTTCCCGGGTGTGGGCCCAGTGCGTGGTGGCGCGCCTGCCGTCGAGGAGTCCTGCCGCGCCCAGGACGAAGGCGCCCGTGCACAGCGAGGCCACGCGGGCGCCGGCCGCGTGCGCCGCACGCACCGCATCGACCAGTTCGCCGGGCGGGTCGCGGTCGGTGTCGGCCCAGCCGGGGACGATCACCGTGTCCGCGCGCGCGAGGTGGTCGAGTCCGTGGTCGGGTTCCAGGCGGAAGCTGCCGATGGTCACCGGACCGCTCCCGCAGAAGGAGAAGTCGTACCAGGGGTCGACGGTGTGGGTCAGGTCGGCGCCGAAGACCTCGACGGCCACCGACAGTTCGTAGTGGAGCATGCCGTCGGTGACGGCCAGTGCGACAGCGGGCATGTCCGGAACTGTACGCGTCCTGTCGTTTCCGACACTCGTCGGAGAAGGTGCCGGCGCAAGAGGATGGGGGCCGACCGCAGCGGATCGCCATCGCAGCGGACCTCCGAGTGCAAGGGATCGATGTCATGGGATCGAATCATCTGGTGGCGGTGTTCGGTGCCTACGGTCACACCGGGCGCTTCGTGGTCGCGGAGCTGGCCGCACGAGGGTTCGTCCCGGTGCCGTCCGGACGCGACGCGCGGGCCCTGGAGAAACTGGCCCGGGAGCACGACTTGGCCGCGCGGGTGGCGTCGGTCGACGACCCGGCCTCACTGGACCGCGCCCTGGCGGGAACGGCGGCGGTCGTCAACTGCGCCGGACCCTTCGCGTCGACCACCGGCCCCGTGATCGAGGCCGCGCTCCGCGCGAGGATCCCCTACCTGGACGTCGCCGCCGAACTGGAGGCCAACCTCGACACCTTCGCCCGCTACCACGAACGGGCCCGGGACGAGGGGGCGGTGATCGTCCCCGCCATGGCTTTCTTCGGCGGGCTCGGCGACCTGCTGACCACCGCGGCGATGGACGACTGGACCGCAGCCGACGAGGCACACATCGCCTACGCGCTCAGCAACTGGCATCCCACCGCCGGCACCCGGCTCTCGGGCGCGGTCTCCCGCGAGCGACGCGGCGGCCACCGCCTGCGTTACAAGGGCGGGAAGTGGGAGCGCCGCACGGACGCCGCGCCCGCCCTGGAGTGGACCTTTCCGGAACCGCTGGGGCCCCGGCCGGTGATCGGGGAGTTCACGATGGCGGACGTCGTCACCGTTTCCCGGCATCTGCCCATCCCGGACGTGACCACCTACATGACCGCCGAGGCGGCCCAGGATGTCGCCGCTCCCGACACTCCCGCCCCGGTCGCCGCCGACGAGAGCGGGCGTTCGCACCAGACCTTCCTCGTCGACGTCCTCGTCCGCTCCGGCGGAGCCGAGCGCCGCGCCTCGGCCGGCGGCCAGGACATCTACGCCGTCACCGCGCCCCTCGTCGCCGAGGCCCTGGAGCGGGTCCTGACCGGCCGCACCAGGACCGTCGGCGTCGCCTCCGCCGGCGAGATGTTCGACGCCGCCGACTTCCTGCACGCGCTCGCCCCGCACATCGCGTTCACCCCGCACCTCGCGCGCGACCCGCACGCGCCGAGGGAGAACGCCTGACCCGACCCGTATCCCCCCTTGTCCCGCGCGCCCCCGGTCAGCGCGCCTCCGGCGGGGTGAGGTCCTGCTCGATCCAGATGGTCTTGCCGTCCTCGCCGTAGCGGGTGCCCCAACGGCTGCCCAGGGTGGTGGCGATGAGCAGTCCTCTGCCGTTCTCGTCCTGGGCACGGGCGTGCCGCAGGTGGGGTGAGGTGCTGGAGTTGTCGGAGACCTCGATGGTGAGCCGGTCGTCCCGGATCATGCGGATCCGCGGGTCGCCCCGGGCATGGGTGAGCACGTTCGTCACCAGTTCGCTGACCACGACCTCCGTGGCGAACGCCAGGTCGTCCAGACCCCAGTCGTCCAGCTGCGCGCGGGCCCGCGCCCGGCAGTCGGCGACCGCGGCCCGGTCGCGAGGCGCGGTCCAGGACACGTGGCTGCCGTCGCCCAGCCGGCTGACGACGGCGGTCAGGACGGCCCCGCCGCCGCGCCGGCGGGCGGGGTCGCCCATCAGCGCGTAGACGATGTTGTCGCAGGCCGCTTGCGCGTCCCCCGCCGACTGGGCGGCGGCGCGGCGCAGTTGGGCGAAGGCGTCGTCACCGCGGGCGGCATGGAGCATGGAGCCGGAGTAGCAGGTCAGGAGTGCCCGCGGTTCCAGGGTGGTGCGCACGGCCTCGTAGTTGGAGTGCCGGCCGAGCGCGGGGCCCACGGGCATGTCCAGGGGGTGGGTGGCGCCGTCGGGGGCGGTCACCAGAGGCGCGGGCCAGCCGGCGGAGGCGATCGCGCACTGCCCGGTGATGGAGTCGTAGATGGCGTAGAGGCAGCGGGTGCCGTCCGTCTCGGGGTCCGCGGCGGCGGCCTGCGGGTCGTCCTGCTGCATCTCCTGCGTGATGTCGTCGAGGTGCGCCAGCAGCTCGTCCGGCGGGAGGTCCATCCTGGCGAGCGTGGTGAAAGCGGTCCGGAAACGGCCCATGTCCGCCGACGCGCGCAGCCCGTGCTGCGGAATCCGCCCCAGGACCAGGCCCACCCGGGCACCGGACAGGGCGATCACGTCGTACCAGTGGGTCTTGTTGCCGCCGGGCTTCCAGAAGTGGGCGGTGCGCACCGCGGGCACCTGGGGGATCCGCTGCGGCAGCAACTGCCGTTGCAGCGTCGTCGCCGTGGTGCGCTCGCGGACGTACCTGCGCGCGTTCTCGATGTTGATGGCCCCGCGGGCGGCGACCTGTTCGGCAAGGGCCAGGTCCCGCCGGTCGAACCGGGTGGTGTTCCGCCGGTTCCGGTAGAGGCAGAGCAGTCCCAGGGCCCGGCCGTGCTCCACGATCGGGGCCAGGATCATCGAGTGCACGCCGGCCCGGCGCAGGATCTCCGACCGCGCGGAGTCGTGCAGGTGCCAGTCCGTCGGGCCGGCCTGGGGGTCGACCAGGCGCGGTTCCAGGTCGCTGAGGGCCTGGGTGTACGGAGTGGGGAACACGAAATGGCTCGGCTCGCCCACCTCGTAGAGGCTGCTGAACTCCGTCACCGCCTCAACGGCGGCCCTGCGCAGCATCGTTGTGTTGCGTACCGGGGGAAACGGCGGCTCGTCACCCTGGAAGACCGCGTCCACCAGATCCACGGTCGCGATGTCGGCGAAGTCCTCGACGGCAACCGCGGCCAGTTCCTGGGCCGTTCGCATGACCCCGAGCGTCCGTCCCACCCTCTCGTGGGTCGCCGCGAGCAACTGCCCGGCCTTTCGGGCGCGTTCGCTCTCGGTGACGTCGTGGATGATCGCCGCCGCCCCGATCACCCTGTCGCCGTCCAGCAGCGGCAGCGCCAGGACGGAGTAGACGTGCGGTCCCTTCCGGATGTCCCGCTCGATGACCGGGTGTGCCCCGCCGGCCCGGTCGGGATCCATCACCTCGCCGAGCAGCGAACTCAGCGGGAGCGTCCGATCGAGCGCGTCCGCGGCGTGGTCGAGAACCTCGGCGGGCCCGGCGTCTCGTATGGCGAGTGCGGACGGGTTGGCGCGCAGCACCCTCAACTCGCGGTCGTACAGCTCGATCCCTGCCACGGCCCTGTCGAACGTCGAGGCGACGTAAGCACTTTGCGCCCGGGAGGCGCCCTCGGTGGCCGCCGTACCGATCACCGAGATCTCGGTCTCCCCGCCCTTCCGCCAGGCGTCGAACTGGACGATCGGCGCACCATCGGTCCCGCTCGCGTCGAGCAGGAGCCTGATCGCGTCCGCGGCCGGCTGTCCGACGGCGTCGCCGATCAGGCGTTCCGCGGCGCCACCGACGCTCGTGATCCGGCCGCGCCGGTCGAAGCTGAACGAGCCGCTCTCGGCCACCTCGGCACCTCCCAGTGTGCGGAATGCGTCCGCTGCAGGCACCGCCACCACCGCACGACCGGGCCTGTGGCTCCATGGATCGGATGCGCCATCCCCGCCACCCCGGTCATGGACGTCGCCTTCGGCACTTCGTCTCATTGTCCGACGCCCGCCGCACCTCTGCATTTTTCCGCTCCGCCCGGTAGCGCGCCGCACCCGGCGCGGCCGGAGCGGGGTACCGATCTCCGCTGCCGGACTGCCCGGACAGCCGCTCAGTAGGGGGCGCGTGTCGGGAGCGCTCCAGGTGCGGCCGACCCGGCCGGTAGCTCGGTGGTTTCACGGCCAACGGGCGGGGACCGCGCATGCGGAAGGTCGCCCGCGTCGATCTTCCGCGCACCGAAGGAGAGAGCTCCGCCGCATTCGGCAAGGGCGACAACCACGCCGAATTCGATTTCGGGCGCCGCTCCGTCGAGCGGCAGACCAATGCAAGCGAAACGGCACTAAAACGACTTTACGAAGCCATTGCCCAGGGGGTAGACGTCGCTCCACCGCCCTGCTTTCATTCCTACCGTCCACTTTTCCAACGTTGGAAAGATGGCGGTGGCACCTATTCCTCCGCCGTTCCCTGGACGCCGAGTTCTCCCACGGAGAGGTGTATCCGCAGTGAGATCAGGCAGATTCCGCCCACCGAACCGACGCCGACTCGCCGCCCTGGTGCCGCTGCTGCTGGGCGCGGCACTGCTCGTCCCGACCACCGCCGGCGCCGCCGCCCCGGCGTCCGCCGCCGGGGCCGCCGCGCCCGCCGCCGACACCCCGCAGGGGCTGCGCGCGGACTACTACCTCAGCTCCGACGCCACGTCACTGGACTTCGCGCAGTACAGCAGCACCGGCGTCGAGAACTCCCTCAACGTCCCCGACCTGCTGCCCACCCTGCGCGACGAAGCGGGCTCCACCCTGAACGTCGCCGCGCACTGGACCGGCCAGCTGGACGTCCCGGCCGGCGGCACGTACACGTTCTACATCAAGGGCGACAACGGCTTCCGCATGTCGCTGGACGGGTCGAGCGTGATCGACCACTGGACGACCGACTGGGACGTCCAGACGCAGTCCGAGCCGATCACGCTCACCGCCGGCCCGCACACCCTGGCGTTCGACTACAACCAGGGCAACGGCGGCGCGTACATCACCACCGAGTGGTCGGGCCCGGGGATCAGCCGGGAGGCCATCCCCGACTCCGCGCTGCACCTGCCGGAGGGCTTCACCCCGCCCACCGTGGACGCCGCGGTCACCTCCTCGGGCAAGAGCGCGACCGTGCAACTGCCTGGCCCGGTGAGCTCGTTGCCGTCCGACCTCGGCAAGCACCTGGCGGTCATCGCCGGCACCAGCCGGTGGACGCCCGACATCGCGATCAACCCGGACGACGCGTCCCAACTGCTGCTGACCGCAGGGCAGTCCGACATCCCCGCCGCGCTGAAGTCGAAGGTGCGGATCAGCTACGACGGGCAGGGCGGCCTGACCACGGCCGCGGGCCCCGTCCCGCTGTTCTCCGGCCTGGCCACCAACAACTCCACCTGGTACTTCGCCACCAAGTGGGCCAAGGACGTCAGCCCGACGAACGCGCTGCCGGACTACCCCCGGCCGCAGATGACCCGTGACAAGTGGCAGAACCTCAACGGGACCTGGCAGTTCCAGGGCACCACCGAGGACGGCGCGCTGCCGACGGGCAAGCTGAGCGGGTCGATCCTCGTGCCGTACCCGATGGAGGCACCGCTGTCCGGCGTCGCCGAGCACCACGACTGGTCGCTGTACCAGCGCACGTTCACCGTCCCGCAGAACTGGAAGGTCGGTTCGGGCAACCGGCTGAACCTCAACTTCGGCGCGGTGGACTACGAGGCGTGGGTCTACGTCAACGGCAAGCAGGTCGCCCACCACGTCGGCGGCTACGAGGCGTTCACCGCCGACGTCACCGACGCGCTGGCCGGCCGCGGGCCGCAGACCCTCACGTTGAAGGTCAAGGACACCATCGACCCCAACACGCCGACCGGCAAGCAGTCCAGCGACCCCAGCGGCATCTGGTACACCCCGTCCTCGGGCATCTGGCAGACCGTCTGGATGGAGCCGGTGGCCAAGGCGAGCATCGACTCGCTGGCCATGACGCCGAACCTGTCCGACGACACGCTGTCCGTCACCGTGCGCCCGTCCGCCTCCACCCCGGCCTGGTCCCTGGTGAAGGCCACCGCGTACGCGGGCAAGAAGCCGGTGGGCACGGTCGTCGGCACCGTGGGCAAGAAGCTGACGCTGCACGTGCCGCACCCGGAGCTGTGGAGCCCCGACCACCCGTACCTGTACAACCTCAAGGTCTCCCTCACCGACGGCGTTTCGGACGACGCGGTGGGCTCGTACTTCGGCATGCGGTCGGTGTCCGTCGCCCAGGTCGGCGGCGTGAACAAGGTCGAGCTGAACGGCAAGCCGACCTACCTGCTGGCCAACCTGGACCAGGGTTTCTGGCCGGACGGCATCTACACCGCGCCGACCGACGCGGCCCTCAAGTCCGATCTGCAGCTCGACAAGGAACTCGGCTTCAACACGGTGCGCAAGCACATCAAGGTCGAGCCCGCGCGTTGGTACTACTGGGCCGACAAGCTCGGCCTGATGGTCTGGCAGGACATGCCGAGCCGCAACGTCGGGCCCGGCGCGAGCGAGGCCAGCGACCAGGCGTTCAACGACCAGGCCCACACGATCGTGGACCAGCACCTCAACGACCCGTCCGTCATCGTGTGGACCATGATCAACGAGGGCTGGGGCGAGCAGTCCAAGGAGGCCACCGGCGCGCTGGCCGACTCGATCAAGCAGCAGGACCCGAGCCGGCTGGTCGACCCGGCGTCCGGCGTCAACTGCTGCGCCTCGCAGGGCGACTCGGGCAAGGGCGACCTGATCGACTACCACGTGTACCACGGCCCCGCGTTCCCGTCCCCGGACGCGACCCGGGCCGCCGTGGACGGCGAGCACGGCGGGTACTCGCTGTACATCCCCGGCCACATCCTGGGCGTCTCCGGCGGCCAGAACTACGGGGGTGACGCCTCGACCATCGCGGAGTTGACGCAGGACTACGTCGACAACACCAGCCAGTTGCTGCCCGCTGCCGCCGGCAACCTGTCCGGTTCGGTGTTCACGCAGCTCAGCGACGTCGAGGGCGAGTTGAACGGGTTGATCACCTACGACCGCGCGGTCCTCAAGGTCGATCCCGGGCCGGTGCGGGACATCAACCGCAAGCTCATCGCGGCCGGCGCCGCGGCGGGTACGTCCTGATCCTTTCCCGCAGTTGACACCTGCCGTCCCACCGGACGGCCCCGGCCAGGCCCGGCGGCACCCCGAGTGCCGCCGGGCCTGGCGCGTACGCGGGGCGCGGCACTCGGCAAGTGGGCGGAGAACGTTCGGTCTTGACACTGCGCGGCAGAATTGCGAGGGTATACAAGAGGGAACGTTCGTTCTCTCGGAGACCCACTCCTTACTCCTACCGCTGCGCACAGCGAGAACAAGGCAGAGAAGTGATCCTGCGCAATCGGACGACTTACGGCGCGGCCACCGTCGGCCTGCTGCTGGCCGCCGCCGTGTTGGCCGCCCCTCAGGCCGTGGCTACAGGTACGCGTACGAACGCCGGGCCCGCGGGCGGCACCGCAGCCGAACCTTCCGGCAGGCTCGGCCCCCTGACGAGCCTCGTCATCGACCGCATCCTCGTGAGCGACGACGTCGCAGCGTCCAAGTTCGGCACCGACTCGCCCATCGACGACCCGGTACGCGAGGCACAGGTGCTGGAGCAGGTCCGGCAGCAGGCCGACGCGACCGGAGTGAACTCCGATGCGGCAGTGGCGTTCTTCCAGGACCAGATCACCGCGAGCAAGGAGGTGCAGCGCGGACTGTTCGCCCGCTGGACGGCTCACCCCGAAGAAGCCCCCACAACGCGCCCCGACCTCGGTCAGATCCGCACCCGGCTCGACCGGCTGACCACATCGCTGCTCGCGGAACTCAAGAACACGGCGCACCTGCGCGCCCAGCCCGTCGCGTGCACGGTGCAGCTCACGCTGGCCGACGTGACAGGGGCAGCGCTGGAGCGACTGGACACGCTCCACCGCCAGGCGCTCAGGACAGCGACGGACTCCGTGTGCCACCCGACCGAAACGCCGTGAGCGCGTGCGGGGCGGTCATGTCGACCGGCGAGTGACAGCCCGGACGGTCGGATCGCCGCGAACTTCGCTCGCTTGGCGGGACCGAGGTGGTCGCCGTGGCCGGGCCGGGCCGGCCACGGCAGGCACGTCCCGGAGCTGGCGGCCGCCGACAGCACATTCGCGGCGGCACCGAGGTCGTGCATGACAAAGGCCCCTCGTCAGTCGCCCCGTCGGCCCACGACCAGGCGGCCGACGGGGGTGACCGTCACCTGCACGTCGTCGAAGTCGGCGTTCCGCAGCTCCGTCGCCAGTTCCTCCGCGGTGCGGACGGGGGGAACACCGCGGGACTCGGCGACGAGCGCGTCGAGGGCCGCGGACAGACGTGTGTCGGGAGTTTCCTGCACCGGTGGCAGGAGTTCCTGCACCAGGAGCAGACCCCCCGGAACCAGCGCGCGCCGCACCGCGGCCAGGGTGGCCGCGCGGGCGTCACGGGGGAAGAACGCCTGCGCCCAGTAGGCGACTTCGTACACCGCCTCGTCAACGATCCCCTGAGCGTCGATCTGCCGTATCTCCAGGCGGGAGGTCACGCCGGCCGCCTCGGCCCGCTCCCGCAGCTCGTCGACGACGTCGCCCGCCCGCTCGACACCGACCGCGCGCAGCTCGGGGTACAGGGTCAGGCCGGCCAGCAGCGCTCCGCCGACACCGCTGCCGACATCCAGCAGCGGGCCGCCCGCGGACAGCCGGTCGCGGTACTCCGGCACCGAACCGAAGGCCATCGCGAAGATGGCGCGCGAGGCGGCGGTGGGCGCCATGCCCCAGTGACGGGCGACGACCAGCGCATCGCGCTCCCAGTCGTGCCGTGCGGCAGGCCAGACGGCCGAGCGGACCCGCTCGCGCGCCGCGGCGATCTCGTCGATCGCGTCGTCCAGCCGCACCCCGGAGGGACTCCCGTGCAGCGCGGCGAACTCCTCGGTGAGGACGAAGACGGACGAGGAGTCGTCCCACGTACGGGCGACCCCGGCGGCCAGGAACACCTCGATGACCCGGTGGGCGCGCTCGGTGGAGACCCCGCTGGTGCTTGCCAGTTCCTCGAGGGTGGTGGGCACCGTCAGCGCGTCCAGCCACTTCGCCGCCGCGGCCGAGCGCAACAGGTCGACCACCTGGCCGCCGTAGGCCCACTGCCGCAGACGTGCGCGGGCGCCCATGGCCGCGTGGACGGCGGCGAGTTCCGACGAGACTTCGTACATCGTTGTGCTTCCGTTCTGTTGGTCGGCCGCCCGGCAGCACGCGAGGCCGGGCGGCCTTCTGGGCCCGTAGGCCCGACTCCGGGCAGCTGTCCGCTCAGGGCGGGCGTGCGTCGGAGCGTTACGCTTCCGCGTCCACCCAGCTCATGAGCTTGCGCAGCTTCTTGCCGGTGGTCTCCAGCAGGTGGTTCTCGTCGGCCTTCTTGTACTCGTTGTACTTCGGCAGACCCGCGTTGTACTCCGCGATCCAGTTGTTGGCGAAGGTCCCGTCCTGGATCTCACCGAGGATCTTCTTCATCTCGGCCTTGGTGTTGTCGTTGATGATCCGCGGACCGGAGACGTAGTCACCCCACTCGGCGGTCTCCGAGACCGACCAGCGCATCTTCTCCAGACCACCCTCGTACATCAGGTCCACGATCAGCTTCAGCTCGTGCAGACACTCGAAGTACGCGATCTCCGGCTGGTAACCGGCCTCCACCAGCGTCTCGAAGCCCGCCTTCACCAGCGCCGACGTACCACCGCACAACACCGCCTGCTCACCGAACAGGTCGGTCTCGGTCTCCTCGGTGAACGTCGTCTTGATCACACCCGCCCGCGTACCACCGATACCCTTGGCATACGACAGCGCCAGCGAGAAGCCCTTACCCGTCGCATCCTGCTCGACCGCCACGATGCACGGCACACCACGACCCTCCTCGTACTGCCGGCGCACCAGGTGACCCGGACCCTTCGGCGCGACCATGCACACGTCCACACCCGCCGGCGGCTTGATGAAGCCGAAGCGGATGTTCAG
>NZ_FNVU01000004.1 GCF_900107965.1 Actinacidiphila yanglinensis
CGCCCACCCGTTGGTGTCCATGTGCAGGTTCTGGCAGTCCTTGGCCAACTGGATCGCGTGGTCGCGCGAGTAGTCGGTCACGTTCGGGAACGCCATGTGGTGCAGGATGATCTTGTTGGTCTGGTTGCCGGTGATCTGGATCGGGCTGGACGGGGGCCGGGCGCCCCAGGTGTCGCAGTCGATGATCCAGGGGAACTCGGCGGACGGCGTCGAGGGCGTGGCGCCCGCCGCCCGCGCGGCACCGGGGAAGGCCAGTTCGGTGCCGACGACCGCGGCCACCGCCCCTCCCAGACCCACCTTGAACAGGGTGCGGCGATCGACCTCGTGCTCGTGCATGGGCATACAGGCTCCGCGGGAACGCGTGGCAGCTTCCTCCAGCCGCCACTGGGCAGTTGGAGGATATTTCCGCGAACTGACGGAGGGCCAGAGGCAGTCGCGGGATTGCTGCTCGGGCTTGCCGTGTACGCGGGCGCGGCGTTTCGCGAGCGCTACCAGAGGCGGCCGCGCCGGTACCGTCCGCACACGTCACAACCGGGGCCTCCTGACGCCGCTCGGTAATTCGTCACCGACCGGCTGTTCAGAAGGCCCCGCCCTCGTGTCCCGCTCCTGTCGGGACCACCTGAACCGGGAACCCCGGTTGGAGACCTGCTCCTCATGGCCGAGGACGGCAACGGCGACCGACGGTCATGGCAGGTCATTCGGCAAGCGGAGCAGGGAAGTGGGGAGCCGTCGGGGCGTGTTGGTAAGCCTGGGCATGTCGTGCTGGTCGTGGTCGCGAGGGTCTGCCCAGGCGACGCCTCGGTGCTGTTGCTGACGCTGGGCTCGCCGCTGATCGGGCGCCCGATGCAGGTGCGCTTGAAGGAGGCCGGGCGCGTGCGCGGAGCGGATCTCCCGTACTAGCTCCCGGCGAGGAGCGCGCCCCCGTCGACGGTGAGCACGGTTCCGGTGACGAAGCTGTTCTCCATCAAGTACAGGTGCGCCGCGGCGATCTGTTCCGCTTCCCCGATCGACTTGGTGAGCGTCCGATCGGCGAGGGCCGAGAACAGCGCGGCGCGCTGCGGCTCCGGAACCGGGTCCCACAGCGGCGTGCGAATCGCCCCCGAGCGGACCGCGTTGACCCGGATCGGGGCGAGTTCGGCGGCCAACCCCCGTGTCAGACCTTCGGTGGCGGACGCGGCGGCGGCCGCGAGTGCCGTACCGGGTGCGGGGCGGACCGCGACCGTCCCGGACGACAGCACGATCGATCCGCCCGGCCGGACACGCGGCGCGGCGTGCTTCACCGCGGCGACCGTTCCCCAGAAGCGGACCTCGAGCAACTGCCGGGCGGCGTCGAGCGATACGTCGGCCAGCGGCTGCGGACGTACCGCGTCACCGGCGGTGTACACCAGGTGGTCGAGCTCGCCGACGTGGTCGAAAAGGGCGGCAACGGATGCTTCGTCGCGGGTGTCGACGACGTGTCCGTCGCACGTGTCCGGCAGGTCCGTGAGGGCGGCCTTCAGGCGCTCCTGGTTGCTCGATGCGATCGTGACGGTCGCCCCGGCCGCCGCCGCGGCGCGGGCTGTGGCCAGTCCCATCCCTGAACTGCCGCCGATGATGACAATGCGCTGACGTGAAAGGGCCATCGTGCCAACTCCTCTGTCCCGAAGGTGATGACTCATTGCGTCGTCAGCGTAGCAGCGATGACGACTCACTGCGTCATCACTGCTAGGATGGTGGCCATGCCACGATGGGATCCGTGCGCCGAAGACCGGCTCCGCGACGCAGCGCTGGAGTTGTTCCTCGAGCGTGGATACGAGAACGTCACCGTCGCCGAGATCACCGAGCGGGCGGGGCTGACCCGGCGCTCGTTCTCCCGTTACTTCGCGGACAAGCGGGACGTGCTGTTCGCCGGTTCCGATCAACTCCCGGCCGCCCTCGCCGGCGCCGTCCGCCGTGCCGACACCGCCCTCGCCCCGTTCGAGGCCCTCCTGGCCGCTCTCGTGGACATCGCCGCCGGGATGGCCGACCAGGCGCCCCTTGCCGCACAACGGCGCGCGGTCGTCCAGGCCAGCCCGGAGTTGCAGGAGCGGGGGCGGACCAAGTTCGCCGCCGCGACCGAGGCGGTGGCCGACGCGTTGCGGGACCGAGGTACCGCCGAGCCGCAGGCGACGCTGCTCGCGGAGGTCGGCGTCGCCGTCTTCCGCAGCGCGTTCGAGCGCTGGACCGACCGACCGGACGTTGCTCCCTTGCCGGCCCGGATCCGGGAGGCGGCGGCCGAACTCGCCACCAGCCTGGGCGCGGTGGACCTCAGCGCGCCGCCGCATCCCTGAGACGCCGGGACCGTACTCGGTGAGTGGTGTTTGCGGATGGCTCGGCGCTCAACGCCGACGAGCTGGTTGAACAGTAAGTGCATGACGGCCCGGCCGAGCAGGTTGCCCGGTGTCGCGTGGCGTGGACGCGGCCGACCTGGACGAGGCCGACTTGGACGAGGTGACGGCGACGGCGGCCGAGAGGCGCGGCGGGTAGCGGGATTCGAACCCACGGCCTCTTCGTCCCGAATGCCGTCGAACCCAGCTCGCTGCCCGGGCATTTGGCGTTGCCGCAGGTCAGAGGGTTGGGCTGGGTGGGCCTGGGGCGGCTTCGCGGGGGCTCGGGGAGCGGTTCGGCTCCCATATGGCTCCCAGGAATTCCCCGGCTGACGTGCTCCTTTGTCGTGTCTCGGCGTGCGGCGGAGGAGGTGACACCCAGCGAGTCACGGCAGCGGGAACGTCGGTACAGCGGGCAGTCGTTCGTCTCGTCGGAGGGGAGCGCCGATGAAGACGCGCCAGAAGGATCGGGAGGTCCCTGGGCCCGATGAGCCGTGGAGTGAGATATGTCCCGGCCTGTGGATGGGCGGACACTACTGGACCAACAGAGCCGGCGAGTTGCAGCCGGCAGTTGTGGGCGGTGAGTTCGACCTCGTGGTGAGCCTCTTCACCCTCCCCGGGCACGGCCCGTCCGCCGCCGTCGAGCATGTGGTCGTAGAGCTCCCCGACGGCCCGTTGATGCCGGATCAGATCGGTGCGGTCCAGCAACTCGCCATACGTGTCTCCGCCGCCACTCGGGCGGGGCGTTCCGTCCTCGTACGCTGCCACTCCGGCTACAACCGCTCGGGTCTGGTCGTCGGCCAGGCGCTGATCGAACTGGGGAGCGACCCGGGTGACGCCGTGGACCTGGTCCGGCGGAAGCGGTCGCCCTGGGCTCTGAACAACGAGGTGTTCGAGCAGTACCTCACCGCGGGCCTCGACGTCGCCTATCTCTTGACCGGACTGGAACCGCTCCACTGAGAGGCGAACCCCCACCATCGCCTTCCGCAGCCCCTCGGCGGCGTCTCAGCCCGTCGCCGCGATGCGAGCCGCGGCGTCGGTCCAGGGGGTTGGTTCTGCAGCATCGTCGGCCATCATGCTGTCCTCCTCCCACCAACCGGTTCCGTCCAGCCAGGAGGACAGCCACTGGGCGAGTGACGGGGAGTCCAGGAACCAGGCATCGGCCCAGTCGGCGGGGCCGGCGTTGGGTTCGAAGAGGAGGACGGGTGCGTCGGGGTGCAAGCAGTCGACGGCGGCGTACATCCCGCAGCCCCAGTCCAGGATCGACAGGACGCCGTGGGGCCAGTACGCGCCGGAGGCTGTGCGCAGCGTTCCGTACTCGGCGACAGCTGTCCGCCCCTGCCCGGTCAACGGCAGCAGGTAGTACTCGGGACCGAAGCCGCCGTTGGCGACATGGCGGTACAGCCCGTTCAGTATGGGTGGAAGCGTGAAGCCGAGAACGGATTCAGCCTGCGTGATCTCCTTTTCGCCGATGCATGGCGGAAGGTCAGCTGTCTGCTGCTCGGCGCGCGCACGTACGCGCTCGAAGAGCCGTGTCAGGTCGGTCACGCAGCCTCCGGGGCCAGTTGTCGGGCGGATCAGGATCAACCGCGGGGCTTCCGCGATGGGAGACGTAGCTGTGTCAGAACTCTCGGATACCGTCCGTGCGTTGGAACGAAAGCAGGGGGAGTGGGACGGCGTCATGGGTGCCAAGACAAGTTTGCTGATCTTTTCGGACGGGGAGACGCCGTCCGCGCTACGGGGTGCCCGCGTCGTTGACGGCTCGGCGACGGCCGAGCTGCTCCAGCGCCTTTACCCGGGCTGGGTTCTGGAGCCCGACGATGGCACGACCCTGGTGGAGGCGACGTATCCGCCCGACGGCGTTTGCTATGCGGCCAGCTTCTCGGGTGTGGACGTCGTCTGCGATCGGCGTCTGATGAGCCTCCGCCCGTCGTCCATGCCCGAGTATCTGCTGGAGGCGAGCGGCAGGGGTCGAGTCTTCTTCCACGCGATGCACAGCGTCTCGGATGCCCTCACCTTCGCTGTCTGGGAGAACGGCCGGCTGGTGCGCTCCCTCAGCCTCTCGCCGGACAGTGGGATCGTCGAGGACATCGGTGCCCCGTACGACTTCGAGGCGCCGTACTGGGCGGGAGAGCACCCGGTCGAGCCGGTTCCGGAGTGGGGCGATGACCAGCCGCCGTACCCACTGGACTTCCACCCCCTCGAACTGGGCGAGGAGGCGCTTCGCGCGTTCGCCGGATTCGTGCTGGAGGGCTACCCATCGCCCGCCGATGCGGACCCGGACGAAGTCCCGCTCAACGGCTACCGGGTCACCGACCCGAACGGCCCCGACCCGGCCGAGCTCAGAGCGGAGATGCAACAGCGAGCGGCGGCCATGCATCGGCATCGGGTGCTGCGGTTCGAGGCGGACGGCACCATCACTGCGGTGTAACAGCCAGCTCGAGGGACCGCAGGAAGCCAGCCGCCTCAGCCGGGGAGCCGTCGGCAAGTTGATATCGCGGAACTCCAGTCGGCCCGACACCTACGCCTGGGACCGAGCAAATAGCGCCACGGCACGTAACTGGGATTGGTCGTGTGGTCGGCTGCGGTCCAGCTTGGCTGAGAGTTACTCGGCATCGGCGGCCGTGGCATTGGACGCGGACGGTTCCCCGAACTCCGTACCGACGCTCTCGCCCTCTGTGCCCGTCTCCAGCAAGGCGAGTTTCGGCCGCTGGAGCTGCGCCCGTTCCTCGTCCGGGATGTTCATCGACTCGGCCAGTACGGCGGCGAGCGCGGACACATGAGTGCTGTCGATGTCGGAATCGAAGAGCCACCGGAGGTTGTCCTCGGACGTGATGAGGTCGATCACCGAGCGCCCGTTCCCGTCCCGTGCCGCCGGTGCCCGGACGTATCGCACACGATCGATCGGAATGTCCTGACCGATCTCGCCCTGCCCGAGGAAGGCGTTCGCCTTGGCCGTGATGATGCGGCGATCCGTAACGGCGACCAGATTCCTCGCCGCCGCCTTGTCCATCGCCGGCGCTACCTTCTCCTTTGCCCCATCGAGGATCGCACCGATCCGTGCGGGGGCATCGAGGCCGAGGGCGCGGAGGGTCTCACCGTCCTCGATGCGCCAGCGCAGAATGCGGAGATACCGTTCGAGATCCAGCGACGTGGGCGCGCAGACGACTTCGGGAATCTCGAGCGGAGGGGCCGGCGGGTGGAGGGCGTCGGCAAGCGGCTGGATCGCTTCCAGAAGTTGCGTACTGGTGAGGCGGGCCTTCTTCGCGTCCTTCCGCTTCCCTATCAGCGGCACTGTTGTGCGTCCGGGGAGCTCGGCGATGATGCGTAGCTCCCGCGTCAGCGAGTCGACGAGGCTCGTCGTGTGTGCCAGGGCGGAGTTGATCTCCTCGCTGGTCTCGCGCTCAATGATCTCGACGAGCCGTGCCTCGTCGGCCTCTTCGCGGCCGGCGGCCCTGGCGCGCGCGGCGTGGAGCGTCTGGTAGCCGGTCCATGCCTTGAGTGAAGACAGGAGAGCGTGGGCGTCGAAGACGATTGCCCTGGCGTTCGTCTCGAGGTATTCACGTCGGCTGGGCGTGTCCAGCCGACCGAGCTGCCGAACATGTTCGCCGACGTTCAGTCGGTATGTCTCGCGCTGCTTACGCAGAGCGTCCTCTTTGGCTGCGACCTTCTCCCACTCGGTCGTCGTGACCGATTCGAGCTCACGCGCGCGACTGACCGCGCGGTCGACGGTGTCGACGAGCGACGTCAGTTCGGCCCACTGTTCGTTGCGCAAGGACGTGAGGACCTCGCTTGTCAGCGCGATGTTCGTCCTCACGAGGCCGGTGACTTCGCCCAGCATCGCCTGAAGCGCGACCATGGCCAGCGCGGGCCCGGTCGCGGCCGCGAACTCGGCTGCGCTCACCCCGGTCACAGGGATCAAGCGGGCTTGATGGACTATCCGGCCGTTGGCGAACACAGCGCCGAGCTTCGCGCCGTCCTTGGCCGCGAGCGCTCCGCCGGCGCTCAAAAACGCCCTCGTCGTGTCGCCGAGTCTGTAGATCCCTTCCACACCGGCGAACGCGTTGGCGAGGTTCCCGCCTACTGTCGCCGCGTTGCCGATCGAGGCGAGGGCTGCTGCCGAGAGTCGCGTGCGGTCGTCGACCGATACGAGCCCCATGTCCAGCGGATCGAGCTTGAGTTCCGCAATGAGCTCTGCCGAGACCTCCCCGAAAGCGACAGCAACCCCTGGCCGTACCTCCACCAGGACCGTCGATGCCGCGGCCGAGTCGCTACCAGAGGGGGACGGCGGACTGTCCGCAGCAAGTGCGTCGGCGGTATCGCTCCGGCCGTTCTCCTCGGGCTCGGCGGCCTCCATCGAGTCCGAAGAATCCTGCATGCGACGTCCTCCCCCAGAGGCGTGAAACGGCCCGACGGCGTCGGCGTTCACTGCCGCAGAGTACGGGAGGCCGCCCGGCGGTGAGCACGGATTCGCCGACGGGCATCGCTCGCAGATTCCATCGAGGCCGAGTCACAGTTTTCGCCGCGGGCGGCTGGGCCAGGGAGCTTCAGTGTCTGAGGTTGGCGAAGGGAAGGGCGTGGTGCAGCGTCTCGAACTCGGCCAGCAGACCGTCCTCCTCGCCACGGGGGTCAGGTGCCGGCTTCCAGGCGACCAGCAAGGCGGCGGAGTCTTGTAGCTGCCAGATGTACCGCCCGCCGTGGTGACTGGTTCCACCGGCACCATGGCGGGCGTACTGCCTGAGCCGACCACGCAGGCCGTGGTCGGCAGCAGTGCCCGCGTCTGCCTTGCCGATGTACAGGATCTCAGCGCCTTCGACCCACTTCGCCGCAAGCCGCGATGTACTCACCGCGGGATTGTTGCCCTTGCGCCACCCCGCCGTGCTGGCAGCCAGGAAGGTCGGTGCGGCGTCGGAGGTCCTGATCACTACGTAGATCCCGCCGTCGAGGGGGAGCAGCTGGGTCGCCAGAAGGGAGAAGGGTACGAATCCTCGGAATCCGCGCTCCTCAAGGACTTGGCGTGAGAGGGCCACGAGCCGATTATGGCGCCGGTGCGGTGCGGCTACGCCGATCGGGGTGAGTGCGCCCCCACAGTGCCCCGACGGCTCGACCGCATATTGACCATCTGTCTTCCCCCGATGACCGTACGTAGATAACATCGGCGCCCTGACTCGATCCTTGGGGGGAAGATGTCAGGGGGCTTAGACAGCTGGCTGTTCGCTGCCGTGTCGGAGTTCGGACGTGCCTGCAAGGTCAAACTGTCGGGCGGCGGCAGTCCGGAAGCCTCCATCCGCGCACCCCTTGAGGCGCTGCTCCAGGCCGTCGGCGAGCACCACGAGCAGCACGAGGTCTCCTGGCACGACGAGTTCCGCGTCCCCGACCTCGGCGTCCGACCCGACTACGCCATCCGCTCAAGCGGTGAGCTGGCGGGCTATATCGAGCTCAAGAGGCCGGGGTTGTCGGTTGACCCCGACACCTTTGGCAAGAGCAACCGCGAGCAGTGGGAAAAGCTCCGGAACCTGCCGAACTTGCTGTACTCCAACGGCACCGAGTGGCGACTGTTCCGCGACGGCAGGCAGCTCGGCGAGACGGTCTACTTCACAGGATCGCTTCGCTCTGCGGGCGAGAGCCTGGCGCCGGTGGACCCGGGCGCGCTGGATGCACTGCTGAAGCAGTTCCTGGTGTGGACGCCTCCACCCATCAAGCGCGTCGCGCGGCTCGTACAGCACGTCGCCCCGCTCTGCCGATTGCTGCGCGCTGCCGTCCTGGAGCAGTTGTCAGCCGAGGCCCGATCGTCCAAGAGGGACGACGATGTCCGCGCTCGGCCGTTCACGGAGCTCAAGAACGACTGGCGGCGGATGCTGTTTCCGTCCGCAGACGATGCGACCTTCGCCGACGGCTACGCGCAGGCGGTCACGTTCGCCCTGCTGCTCGCTCGCTCCGAGGACGTGCTGCAGGACGGAATCGGCCTCCATGACATCGGACGCCGCCTCGATGCCGACCACGCCCTCATGGGGAAGGCCCTCCAGCTCCTCACCGACAACGTCAACGAGCGGTTCACCGTCACGTTGGAACTGCTGCGCCGAACCATTGCCCAGGTGGACTGGCCGGCCATCCGCACCGGCAACCGTGACGCCTACCTCCACCTCTACGAGCACTTCCTTACGATCTACGACCCTGTGCTGCGCCAGCGGAGCGGCTCGTACTACACCCCGCACGAGGTCGTTCAGGAGATGGTGCGTCTGACCGAGGACGTGCTCCGTACGCGGCTCGGCCAGTCTGACGGCTTCCGCAGCGACGGCGTTCGGATCGTCGATCCCGCCATGGGCACCGGAACCTTTCTCCATACGATCATCGAGCGGGTCGCCGAGCAGGCCGCCGAGGGCTCCGGACGGGCAATGTCCGCCGACGCCATCTCGCGCCTAGCCCCGCGGCTGTACGGGTTCGAGATGCAGATGGGACCGTTCGCCGTTGCGGAGTTGCGCGCCTCCGAGCTGCTCAAGCGCTACAACACTCCGCTACCTGAGGGCGGGCTCAACCTCTTCGTCACCGACACGCTGGACAACCCGTTCGTCGAGGACGAATACCTGGCCTCCACATACGGCGCCCTGTCCGAGTCCCGCCGGCGAGCGAACAACGTCAAGGCCAACGTTCCCGTGACCGTTGTGATCGCCAACCCGCCGTACGACGACAAGGCCGAAGACCGCGGCGGCTGGGTGGAGAAGCGCACCGACCGCGCCGAGGTGCCCTTGCTCGACGCCTTCCGCTACCCAGGCAACGGGCGTTATGAGCACGTGCTCAAGAACATGTACGTCTACTTCTGGCGTTGGGCCACCTGGAAGGTCTTCGACGCGGACGACGGTGAACGCCACGGCGTGGTCTGCTTCATCACGCCTTCAGGCTGGGCCACTGGTCCTGGCGGTCGCGGCATGCGGGAGTATCTGCGCCGCACCTGCGACGAGGGCTGGATCATCAACCTGTCACCGGAGGGACACCGCTCCGACGTTGCCACGCGGCCCTTCCCGGGCGTCGCGCAGCCACTGGCGATCTCCATATTCGTTCGCAAGGCGGGAGCAGAGCGGGGCGAGGGCCACCGGGCGAGGGTGCACTACCGGGCGCTTGCCGGCCGCCGGGCGGACAAGTTCCACCAGTTGCACGCGGTGCAGATCGATGATGACGGCTGGCGTGACGCGCACTCCCGGAGTCCGCGGCCGTTCACGCCCCTCACTCAGTCCGGATGGGAGGACTTCCCAGCGCTGGACGACCTGTTCCCGTGGGGCAGCCCCGGTGCAAAGTCCAACCGCTCGTGGGTGAGCGACCCATCGGACGACGTACTTCGCCGACGGTGGACCACGTTGATCCGAGGTGACGACCCGGTCCTCAAGGCCACTCAGTTCAAGGAGACGCGAGACAGCGATCTGAACACCAGAAGGGAGCCGTTACCGGGCCAGCCCGCCCACCTGCATTCGTTGGCGCAAGAGACCGACGTCCGCCCGAACCTCATACGCACCTCGCTCCGCAGCTTCGACCGCCAGTGGCTGATCGGCGACAACCGCGTACTCGACTACCCGCGACCCGACCTGTGGGCGTCCCTCCAGGCAGGGCAGATATTCCTCAACCAGCAGTCCTCCCATGAGATCGACTCCGGCTCTGCGGTCGTGGCCACACACCTCGTCCCGGATACGCACCACTTCAACGGCCGCGGAGGACGGATTCTGCCACTCCTGCACCCAGACGGGTCTCCGAACTTGCCGCCTGGACTGCTCGCGTTCCTGGCTCGCGCAACGAACCAGGACCGGGTCACGGCCACCGACCTCGCCGCCTATGTCGTGGCCGTTGCCGGCCACGACGCCTTCACTCAGAGGTTCGCCGAGGAACTGCTGACGCCGGGTGTACGCATACCTCTCACCCGAGACGGAGGGTTGTGGGAACGCGCCGTCGGACTCGGCCGGGAAATCCTGTGGGCCTCGACCTACGGCGACCGGTGCCCTGATCCCGCGCTCGGGCGGCCCGCCGGTGAAGTGCAGTTCCCCCTGGGGGACGAGCGGCAGGTCCGCTACCTGACGCAGATCGGCAGCCGCATGCCTGATCGACTGGAGTACGACCCAGCGACAAGAACGCTCCACCTCGGGGACGGGTCATTCGCTCCCGTTCCCGACGTCGTGTGGGCGGATGACGTCGGCGGCATGAAGATCGTCAGCAAGTGGTTCGGATACCGGAAGGCCGCGCCGACCAGCAAGCGGACGAGCCCCTTGGACGACATACACGCGGAGCGCTGGCCGCACGAATGGACGACGGAACTCATCGAGTTGCTCTCCGTACTCCGCCGTCTCACCGACCTCGAACCGCGCCAGAGCGATCTGTTGGGGGAGATTCTCGCCGGCCCCGTGATCACGGAGGCGGAGCTGACTGCAACTGGAGTGTGGCCTGTTGCCGCGGCTGCCCGGAAGGCGCGCCACGCTGCGGTCGATGTCCTCTTCGAGGGGCACGAGGTGCCGTAACCCCAACGGCAAATCACAGGGTTTCGTCCATACCCTCCAGTGCCTCTGGCAGCGAGCAGGAGCCATCAGCCACACTTCGCACCGCCCGTGCGAATTGTGGGGCCACCGACTCGCGCATGTCGGCCAGGCGGGCGATCTCGGCCAGCCGCTCCTGCGAGGACTCGTACAGCGCCCGGAAGTGCACTGCAGCACCCAGATCCGTGAGCGCCAGCGAACCGCCGGCCAGGTCGACCAGCTTCATCCAACGGAGCGTCGGCAGATCGTCCCGGGCCAGATCCGCATCCAGCCCGTCCAAGGCCAATGCCTCGACGAAGGCCGTCCGATCGCTCGGGTCCGGAACCGATCCTTCGGCCAGCCGTGCCAGGAGTCTCCACTGCGCTTCCGTGAGATCCAGGTGAGGCAGGGGTGCGGCAGAGTGCATGAAGCCATGCCTAGCACGCCGCACGGACAGCAGCGGCGACTCCACTCCGCCGGGCGGGCAGTCGGAAGTCCTGAGAAGTGGTGGGAGAGATGGGCCGGTCTCCCCGGGGCGGGGCTGCATGCTGGGGCCAGGCTCGCCTCGCAAACCCGAGAGGATCGGCTCCCATGCAGGTTCCAGAACTTCCAGGGGAAGAGCGACTTGGTCTTCCTCATCTACGAACGTGGACGACGAGTTCGCCAACTGGCAACGCCGGCAGTTAGTTGGTCGATACCGTAGGTAGCGAATCGTGGACGAAAGGGGCGTTCCGTGAAGGCGGATACGGTCGACTTGCGGGGATCTTCGGCAAGGACGTGCGGTACACAGTGCCGCTGTTCCAGCGACCGTATGTCTGGAACAGGGACGAGAACTGGACGGCACTGTGGGAGGACATCCGTCGGGTGATCGAGCGGACGGAGCGGGCGGGCGGCAGCGGGGATACCGTTGCGCCGCACTTCCTGGGTGCGGTGGTGTTCGACAAGACGCCGTACCTGTCATCGAATCTGGAGACCCGGCAGGTCATCGACGAGCAGCAGCGGCTCACGACCCTGCAGCTCTTCTTGTACGCCGCCCGGTTGTCCGCTGCGGGGATGGACCACGAGCGCTCCGTACGTCTGCTGAGCAAGTTCCTCGAGAACGATGAGGACCTGTTCGACATCGGTCAGCACCCGGATCATCGGTACAAGGTCTGGCCCACTAACGCGGAGTACGTGTTGGGGGTGTGGCCGATCACCATGCTGGGAGTGCGCCACTCCGCGAGGACCCAGGCCGTCTCGTTCGGATCATCTGACGCCCTTTGCAGTCACCGGGTTTCGGCAGATCGCCTTGGTCAAGGCCAGCGTGGCCGACTGCGGGGGTAACCTCGCTTGCCGGGAACGAGGCGGACGGGGCGGCGTGTGAGGGGCGTGGATCGGCCGGCGTTGGCCGCTGCCGTGCTGGTGGCCATAGGCGCGGTGGCCGAGGCGGTGGCGTCGCTGGCGGAGAACGCCGCGACGGGACAAGCGCGTTGGCCGGGCCCGTTGGACCTGATTCGGGAGCACGCCTGGTGGGTGCTCGGCATTGGCCTGATGCTTGCCCTGGTGCTCGGGGTGCTTGCCGTCGTGCGCGACCAGCGCGGTGAGGCGGCAGGCGGCGGTGATCCGCCGCCACCCGCGCCTCCGCAGCGGCCGCGGTGGGTGGTCGACCGCGCGCAGGCCCGCGAAGTGGCGGACGAACTGTGCCGCTGCGATTCGTCGCGTTCAGTCGGGATCACAACCACCGCTGGACTGCACGGTGCCGGGGGTTTCGGGAAGACGACGCTGGCGGAGACGGTGTGGGCCGACCCGCTGGTTCAGCGCCGGTTCCGAGGGCGGATCTACCGGGTCACACTGGGCCTGGAGGTGCGTGGAAGGGCGGCAGTCGCGGCGAAGGTGGCCGAGGCGACCCGGTTCATCACCGGCGACACCACCATCTTCGACGACCCGGAACTCGCTGGCGAACACCTGGGCCGACTGCTCGACGTCCGCCCGGACCTACTGCTCATCCTCGACGACGTGTGGACCGTCGAGCAGCTCCAGCCGTTCCTGGCCGGCGGCGCCCGCTGCCGGCGCCTGATCACCACCAGGCTCCCGGAGTTGCTGCCCCCTGACGCACGTAGCGTGCTGATTAGCGAGATGTCCGGCGCGCAGGCTCAGCAGGTTCTCACCTTCGGGTTGCCCGGCCAACTGCCCCGCACCACCCTCGACGGCCTGCTGCGTTCCACTGGCCGATGGCCGCTTTTGCTGCGCCTGGCCAACCGACTAGTCCACCGGCGGATCGCCACCGGAGCCGACTTAGCGGCTGCCGGGACCACCGTCCTGGAACAACTGCGGCGGCAGGGCCCGACCGGGCTGGACCCGGAACACAGCGTCGACTTGAACGATCCGCGGGCACGGCAGACTGCGGTTCGGGCCGCTGTGGAGGCCGGCGCCGCGCCGCTGCTGCCCCCCGGCGGCTTCGACCGCTTCACCGAACTGGGCGTCTTCGCAGAGGACGAGTCCTTCCCCGTGCCATTGATCGTCGCACTGTGGCGGGCAACCGCGGGACTGGGGGAGGAGCGGGCCCGCGACCTGTGCGCCACCCTCGCCGGTCTGTCCCTGATCACCCTCGACCCGGCGGGAGGCGGACGGGTTCAACTGCACGACGTCTTCCGCGACTTCCTGCGCTCCCGCCTCGGCAGAGACCGTCTGCGCGCCGCGCACGAGGCGCTGGTCAACGCCGCCGCGCTCGACGTTCCGGAGGCCGAACCGCAGCCCGGCGGCCGCACCGGGCCGAACCGCGCGTGGTGGCGGATGCCCGACGGCTACCTCGCCGACCACCTCGTCTCCCACCTACTGGCCGCCGGCCGCACCACCGATGCCGAGGTCCTCGCCACCGACCTGCGCTGGATCGCCTGGCGCCTCGATCAGCGCGCCGCGGCCACCCCTGTCGCCGACCTCACCCTCGTCCCCACCCCCACCGCCCGCCAGGCCGCCCGCGAACTCGCCCGCACCACCCACCTCCTCGCCCCCACCAACCCGCCGCACGCCCGCGCAGCTATCCTCCGCAGCCGCCTCGCCGACTACGGCACCTGGCGCGTGCAGTCCGCCAACTGGCGCGATTCGAACGCTGCGCTGTACAACCGATGGCCGCTGCCCGATCTACCTGATCCGGCACAACGGCTCCTCTTGCCCGTGCATGTGGGTGAGGTGAGCGCAATGGCGGTTTCCCCGAACGGCAGGTGGTTCACGATCGGCTGCCTCAATGGGAGCGTGCAGGTATGGGACGTCGCCATCGGCTGCATGCTGCGTAACCTCACCAGCCATGCCGGCCCGGTACGGGCGGTGGCATTTTCCTTTGACAGCACGTGGCTTGCTACCGCTGGTGATGACAGGTGCGTACGGGTCTCAGACGCCGCCACCGGCCTGATCCAGCATACTTTAAGCGATTTCACCGACCCGGTAAGGGCGGTGGCTGTTTCCCCCGACGCCATGTGGCTAGCGACCGACGGCACTGACGGGAGCGTGCAGGACGCTGTCTCCGGCCGCATCCTGCGCACCCTCGCCGGCCCGGTAAACACGGTTGCTGTTTCCCCCGACAGCACGTGGCTGGTGACGGGCGGCTTTGACGGGATCGTGCAGGTCTGGGACGCGGCCACCGGGCGGATCCGGCGCACTCTCACCGGCCACACCGGCCTGGTGCATTCGGTGGTTGTTTCTCCGGACGGTACTTGGCTTGCCACGGTCGACGATGAAGGGATCGTGCGGATCTGGGACGCGGCCACTGGCCACGTGCGACACACTCTCACCGACCCGACCGACCAAATGTGTTCGGTGGCGATCTCTCCGGACGGTACTTGGCTTGCCACCAGCGGCATCTTGGGGGCGGTACGGCTGTGGGACGTGGCAACCGGCAGGATTCGGCGCACTGTCACCAACCAGACAGGCCCGGTGTATTCGGTGGTTGTTTCTCCGGACGGCACTTGGCTTGCCACCGGCGGCGTCTTCGGGGCGGTGCGGGTATGGGATGCAGTCACCAACCGCACCTCACCCGAGCGTACCGATCGCATCCGCTCAGTACATGCGCTGGCCACCTCCTCCCCGGACGGTGGGCGGCTCGCCACCGCTGGCGAGGACGGGGCAGTGCAAATTAGAGACGCTGACACGGGCCGCATCCTGCGCACCCTGAATGGACGCACGGGCCCGGTGGGTGGGGTGGCGGTTTCTCCTGATGGTGCGTGGCTGGTGACTAGTGGCGATGATGGGATCGTGCGGGTCTGGGACGCGGCCACCGGCCACGTGCGACACGCCTTCGCTGCTCGGGTGGGTGGGGTGGCGGTTTCTCCTGATGGTGCGTGGCTGGTGACTAGTGGCGATGATGGGATCGTGCGGGTCTGGGACGCGGCCACCGGCCACGTGCGACACGCCTTCGCTGCTCGGGTGCGTGGGCTGGCGGTTTCTCCTGATGGTGCGTGGCTGGTGACTAGTGGCGATGATGGGATCGTGCGGGTCTGGGACGCGGCCACCGGCCGTAACTTGCGCACCCTGAACGAACGCACGAGCCCGGTGGGTGGGGTGGCGGTTTCTCCTGACAGCACGTGGCTGGTGACGGGCAGCTTTGATGGGATCGTGCGGGTCTGGGATGCGGCCACCGGGCGGATCCGGCACACCCTTACCGGTCACGCCGGCCCAGTGGACGCAGTGGCGATCTCTCCGAACGGCAGGTGGTTGGTCACCGTCGGCGCCGCCGATTGGACCGTGCGGGTCTGGGAGCTGGGTTCCGGAACCCCGCTGGCACTCATGCGGACCGAAGCTTCCCCCCGCTCCTGCTGTTTCCTGCCCGACGGCCGCGGCCTGGCCGTCGGGGGTGGACGGGGGCTGTATGGGTACACGTTCGATCCCGGCTGACCTTGGCTGCTTCGTTCGGATCACAAGGCGGACCAGAGGAAGATGCTCGCGACGCTCAGTCCGGCCAGGGTGGCCCGACCTGTACACCTGTGGATGTCGCCTCTCGATATGACCGCAGGTGAGGTGGGCAGGGCTGGGCTGACTTCGTGCGGGGAGGGGACCGAAGCGCTTGTGGGACTGCTCAGACTCGTCTGCTTACGTAGCTCGCAGGCCCTTCCCGAACTCTCGGTTATGACCTACGACTGCGTTATCGGAGCTGATGCGGGGTGCGGCTCGGTGAAGACAGCGAGGTAGCGGAACTCGCCCCGGGGGCCGTCTTGCATTGAGTACGGCTGCCAGTTGAGGGGGTAGGTGCCGCGGAGGGTTCGAGTGTTGTCTGTGTAGTCGCCGCTGGCCCAGACGAGTTGGCCTGTGAGGGTGCGGCCCTGGTGGATCCGGAAGCCGCTGTCGCGGGTTGGCTTGCTGCTCCTTGGCGGCAGCCACAGGCCGGCCTCGTTGGTGATGAGGAGGGCCAGGCCGTTCTGATCCGGGCGATTGCCGAAGCGCTCCAGGCGGGCGATGTCGGATACGAAGCCCAGGCGGGCCAGGTCGGTGGCCGAGTGAGACCTCAGCGTGTACTGCTCCTGGTCAGGTCCGGCTGTACCCGTCCACTTCGCTGTGCGGTACTTGAACTCGATGGCCGTGCGGGCCGTGGGGCCGATGCAAAGTAGGTCGAGGTACTCGGCGCCGGTGGCGTCCGGGGCGTTCTGGCGCACCTCCAGCCTGGACCGGATATCGGGGGCCAGCTCCCACAGCACGCGCGCGAAGCTGTGTTGCAGGTCCCGCTCGGAGTGGAAGACCGGGCGGCTCTTCTGGAGCCGGGCCATGACCTCCGGCAGCGAGACTTCGCCGGCGAGGAGAGGTCCGGACGTCGTCACGGCCCCCAAGCCCTGTTCCGCTGATCTTTCCTGCATGTGGCGTCCCCCCGGGTCGGCAATCCGTGGAGGCGACCGTAGCGCCGTCGTGAGGCCCGTCTCAGGAGTTCCGCCGAGCCGGGCCACTCCCGCCCGGGAGCCGGATCTACAGGTTGGCTCCCAAGACGTCCCCGGGAACGAATCAGGGCCCCGATCCTCGGAAGGATCAGGGCCCTGACCTGCTGCTATACCGTCGGGGTGGCGGGATTTGAACCCACGGCCTCTTCGTCCCGAACGAAGCGCGCTACCAAGCTGCGCCACACCCCGGTGCAACGAGGATTACTTTAGCGGACCCGGAGCCGGAGGCGAAATCCGGTTTCGGGGGAGGTGGGGGCGGGGGTCAGGTGAGGGTGAGGAGGGTGGCCTCCGGGGGGCAGGCGAAGCGGACCGGGGTGAAGCGGTTGGTGCCGCAGCCGGCCGAGACGTGGAGGTAGGAGGTGGACCCCGTGGCCGTGTGGGTGGAGAGTCCCTTCACGCGGTCCGTGTCCAGGTCGCAGTTCGTGACCAGGGCGCCGTAGAAGGGCACGCACACCTGGCCGCCGTGCGTGTGGCCGGCCAGGATCAGGGGATAGCGGTCCGCGGTGAAGGCGTCCAGGACCCGGAGGTAGGGCGCGTGGACCAGGGCCAGGTTGAAGTCCGCGTCCGGGTCGGGGCCGCCCGCGACCTCCGTGTAGCGGTCGCGCTTGATGTGCGGGTCGTCCAGGCCGGTGAGGCCGAGCAGCGGGCCGCCGTCGAGCTTGACCTGGCCGCGGGTGTTGCTCAGGCCGACCCACCCGGCCGCGTCGAAGGCGTCGCGCAGGTCGCCCCAGGGGTTGCGGATCCCGCCGTGGGTGCTGGTGTTCTTGCCGTTGAGTCCGTGCTGGCCGCGGGCCTTCTCGACCAGGTAGCGGCCGGGATTGCGGAACTTGGGGCCGTAGTAGTCGTTCGAACCGAAGACGTACGCACCCGGGAAGCGGAGCAACGGGCCCAGGGCGTCGAGTACTTCGGGGACGGCGGTGGGGTCGGAGAGGTTGTCCCCGGTGTTCACCACGAGGTCGGGGCGCAGTCCGGCCAGGGACTGCAGCCAGCGCCGCTTCTTGGTCTGGCCGGAGACCATGTGGATGTCGGAGAGCTGGAGGATGCGGATCGGCCGCATGCCCTCGGGCAGCACCGGTACCTGGACCCGGCGCAGGCGGAAGGACCGCGCCTCGAAACCGGCCGCGTAGGCCACGCAGGCCGCGCCGGCTGCCGTCACACCGAGGGGGATTCCGTAGAGCGCGCGCATGCCTCCATCGTGTCAGAGTCCGGCCACACCGTGTGCCGCGGGCGGGCGGCGGTGACCCGTCCCCGGACGGCAGTGCGCGGTTAATGCGACGCACCCGCCGCGCGGTGGTGCGAAAATCGGCGTATGACCACGACCCTCAAGCAGCGCCTGCACGACGACCTGACCACTGCGATGAAGAGCCGCGACGAGCTGCGCTCCGCCACCATCCGGCTGACCCTCAGCGCCATCACCAAGGAGGAGGTGGCGGGCGAGACCGCCCGGCAGCTCTCCGACGACGAGGTGCTGAAGGTCATCGCCCGCGAGGCGAAGAAGCGGCGCGAGGCGGCGGAGGCGTTCGCGCAGGGTGGTCGGGCCGAGTCCGCGCAGCGGGAGCGCGAGGAGGGCGAGGTGCTCGCGGAGTACCTGCCGAAGCAGCTGGACGACCAGGAGCTCGCGGAGATCGTACGGTCCGCGATCGAGGAGTCCGGGGCGTCCGGGCCGAAGGCGATGGGCGCCGTGATGAAGGTCGTGAACCCGAAGGTGGCCGGGCTCGCCGAGGGTGGCCGCGTCGCCGCCGAGGTCAAGCGCCAGCTCGCGGGCTGAGCGCGGGCCCCCACTGCCGCACCGTCCTACGGGCCCGCCCGGCACCGTACGAACCGGCTCGACGCTGCCGTACGACCACCCGGCGCCGTACGAACCTGCTCCCGGCGCCTTACGACCACCCGCGCCTTACGACCGCCCGGCACCCTACGAAACGGCTCGGCCCAGCACAAAACGTAAGGGGCACCCACCACTGGTGAGTGCCCCTTACCCGTTCGGACCGCGACCTCCGCGGAGGCCGCTAGGTTCTCCCGCCGATCGTGCCCCCGCCCGATGGCAGCAGGACCCCGCCTGCTCCACCGCCGCCATCGGTCGTCGTCCCGTTCGTGCTGCCCTGGTTCGTGGTCCCGCCGGTCGTCCCGGCGTCCGTTCCGCCCGTCGTGCCCCCGGCCGTACCTGTGTCGCCGCCGGTGATCGCGCCCGTCGTCGCGCCCATGACGGTGAAGCCGCCGGGGCCGTTCCCACCGTTGCCGTGGTGCTTGCCGTTGCCCTGGGTGTCCCCGGCGTTGCCGCCGTTCGGCGGCTGCTGGGACTGCTTCGGGTTCGGCACGTTGAGCGGCACGGTGACGAAGTTCGTCGAGGGTGTGCCGTCCAGGGCGCCGCTCATGGCGTCCTTCCAGATCGGCGCGGGCCCGTCCGCACCCTGGACCTTGTCGTAGTACCGCGGGCCGATGGTGATGCCTTCCATCTGCCGCTTGTGCGCCGGGTCGCCCATCCACACCGCGGAGGCGAGCTGCGGGGTGTAACCCGCGAACCAGGCGGCGTAGCGGTTGTCGGTGGTACCGGTCTTACCGGCGGTCTCCCGACCGGGCAGGTTGGCCGCGGTGCCCGTACCGTCGTCGACGACGCCCTTGAGCATGGTGTTCAGGGTGTCGGCCGTCTGCTGGGACATCGCCTGCGAGCAGAGCGACTTGGGCACCGTCAGGTGCTTGCCCTGCGCGTTGGTCACCGAGTTGATCACGATCGGTGTGCAGTAGACGCCGCGGTTGGCGAAGGCGGCGTACGCGGAGGCCACGGTGAGCGGCGACACCTCGTTGGTACCCAGGGTGAGGGACGCGCCCTGCACCAGGGGCTTGCCGTCGGCCCGGCCCACGCCGAGCTTGTCGGCCATCTTCACGATCGGGCAGAGGCCGACGTCGGCTTCGAGCGCCACGAAGTAGGTGTTGATCGACTGCTTCAGCGCGTCCGGCATCGCGAACGGCCCGACCTCCGAGGGCAACTCGTTCTGCGTGGTCTTGTCGCTGTGGATGACCTGGCCGTCGCAGTTGGTCACGTCGGGGTACTGGATCTTGTTCGGCGCGGGGTAGGTCTGCGAGGGCTTGTAGCCCGCCTCCAGGGCCGCCGCCGCGGTGATCGGCTTGAACGTCGAACCGTTCTGGAAGCCGACGCCGCCGTCCATGTCCTCGTTGACCGAGTAGTTGATCTGGGTCTCGTTCTTGCCGAGGCCGTACGGCTTGCTCTGGCCCATCGCGATGACCTTGCCGGTGCCCGGCTGGACCATGGTCATCGCGGCCGCGATGGTGTTGCTCTGGTAGACGTGCTGGCTGATCCCGTTGAGCAGCGACTTCTGCGCCTTCGGGTCGAGCGTGGTCTTGATCGTCAGACCGCCGGTGTTCCAGACCTTGGCGCGGTCCTCCTTGGTCTTGCCGAAGGCCGCGTTCTGCAGGAAGGTCTCGCGGACGTAGTCGCAGAAGAAGCCCGCCCCGTTGACGGCGGTGATGCAGCCGTTCTTCGGGGTGCTGACCTTGAGGCCGAGCGGGGCCTTCTCCGCGGCGGCGGCCTGCGCCGGGGTGATGTCCTTCAGCTGTGCCATCCGCGCGAGCACGGTGTTGCGGCGCTCGGTCGCGGCGTTGGGCGCGCTGATCGGGTCGTACGCGGTCGGCGACTGGACCAGGCCGGCCAGCATCGCGGCCTGCGGCAGGGTGAGGTCCTTGGCGTGGGTGCTGAAGTACCGCTCGGAGGCGGCCTCGATGCCGTACGCCTGCTCGCCGAAGAAGGTGATGTTGAGGTAGTTCTCCAGGATCTTCTTCTTGCCGAGTTCCTTCTCGACCTGGATCGCGTACTTCATTTCCTTGATCTTGCGGCCGACCGTCTGCTGGGTGGCCTCGGCGACCTTGCTCTGGTCGTCGCCGGCCTCCTCCACGAAGACGTTCTTCACGTACTGCTGCGTGAGGGTCGACGCGCCCTGGGTCCCGCCGTCGGAGGCGTTGTGGCTCAGCGCGCGCAGGATGCCCTTGAGGTCGATCGCGCCGTGCTGGTAGAAGCGGTCGTCCTCGATGTCGACGAGCGCGCTGAGGATGTTGGGGCTCATCTGTGTGATCGGCACCACGGTGCGGTCACGCGAGTAGACGGTGGCGATCAGCCCGCCGTTGGCGTCGAGGATCTTGGACGCCTGGCTGAGTGGTGGCTGCTTCAGCTCTCCCGGCAGGTCGTCGAAACCCTTGACGGTGCCCTTCGCGGACAACCCGAGGGCGCCGGCGGCCGGCAGCGCGATTCCCGCGAGCACGACACCGGCCAACACGCTGACACCGAGGAACTTGGCGACCTGCTGGGCCGTCGACAGTCCCCCACCGGAACGCTTGTGAGCCATGCAGAGCAGCCTAAACCGTCATCCCAGCAGTTCCCGAGGGGTTGGTGGCTTTCTGGGCGTACGCGTACGAGACCGTGACATTACGCGGCTGTGACGTTCGTGACGGGAGCGGGTTACGGGCGAGCGGGAACGGAGCCGGAGCGGAAGGCGCGTCGCGCGGGGTGCGCCGGCGTACACCCGTGGCGGGGGCGGCGCCGGACTCCTCACGCGACTGATGGGGTACGGAGGTTGCGATTCCCCGGACGCGCGGCGGGGTGGTCGCCTACCCTGTAACAGGCGAGGCACGAAGGCATCGTGGGCCTCTGCCTCCCTTCATCACTCTTGTGAGTGATGAGAACTGCCCGAATTTCGGCATATGACTGGGGAATTGGCTTTCCCGGTCGGGCGAAGTGTCGCTTTTCGCCCGTTAGATGCGCTTTCGTCGCAGCTCACTCCGTTGGGTGATCTGTCGCGCACGCATAGTCCATTCGGGCCATGCAAGATTGGGCCTGAAAGGGCTGTTGCGCCGCGCCTACCTTCCGTAACGTCCTCAACTGGCAACGGTGAATATGCCGCTTGCCGCCGTGGGGGAGCCTCGATTCGGGAGAGGACGGCGCCAGCATGAGCAGCTGGGTAACCGACTGGAGCACGCAGGCCGCGTGCAAGACCACTGATCCGGACGAGTTGTTCGTCCAGGGTGCGGCCCAGAACCGGGCGAAGGCGGTGTGCACCGGCTGCCCGGTGCGGACCGAGTGCCTGGCGGACGCACTCGACAACCGGGTCGAGTTCGGTGTGTGGGGGGGGATGACCGAGCGTGAACGCCGCGCTCTGCTGCGCCGCCGTCCGACCGTGACGTCCTGGCGCCGGCTGCTGGAGACCGCGCGCACGGAGTACGAGCGCAGCACCGGACTGCTGCCGATCGGCGACGAGGCCGACTACGCGGCAGCGGGCTGACCGCTCGCGCAGGGACCCGCGCAGAAACCTGCCGAAGAACCCGGCCGGGGACGGCTACGCCGCAGCCGGCCGACCGCCGCCCAGGCGGAGGCCGATCGCCCGCAGACCCTCCAGGTCGTGCACGTCGCCGGGCAGCGCCGTGACCTCCACCACGGGGACCTCGGGGTGCACCGACACGAAGCGGTCGCGGGTGCGCCGCTCACGGGCGACCACCTGCATCCGCTCGGCGTGCAGCCGCAGCAGCCCTGCGGCGAGGAGTTCCGTGCGGTCCTGGGGGTCTTTCCCGCCGCGATCCCGGGTCTCGTCAGGGACATCGGAGGCATCGGGGTCAGCTTTCCCGGCGGGTAGATCGACAATGCCGGGGTCGGCAAGATTTTCCGCGACCGCGTCCTCCAGCGCCTCGGCGGCGGCCACGGCGCGCTCCGCGGTGAGCTGGTCCGCGCCGCTGCCGTGCACGCGGTTGAGCACCAGCCCGGCCAGCGGCATGTCCTCGGCGGCCAGCCGGTCCACGAAGTAGGCCGCCTCGCGCAGCGCGTCGCGCTCGGGGGCGGCGACCACCAGGAACGCGGTGCCGGGCGCCTGGAGCAGCCGGTACGTCGCGTCGGCGCGGGTACGGAACCCGCCGAACATGGTGTCCATGGCGGCGACGAAGGTCTGCACGTCGCGCAGCAGGCCCGCCCCCATCACCTTGCTCAGGGTGCCGGTCATCATCGACATGCCCATGTTGAGGAACTTCACCCCGGCCCGGCCGCCCACCTTCGCCGGAGCCATCAGCAGCTTGATGAAGCGCCCGTCGAGGAACGAGCCGAGCCGCTTGGGCGCGTCCAGGAAGTCCAGCGCGCTGCGGCTCGGCGGGGTGTCGACGATGATCAGGTCCCAGGCGTCCTGGGCCCGCAGCTGGCCCAGCTTCTCCATCGCCATGTACTCCTGGGTGCCGGCGAAACCGGCCGACAGCGACTGGTAGAAGGGGTTCTCCAGGATCGCCCGGGCCCGCTCGGGGTCGGAGTGCTGCGCCACGACCTCGTCGAACGTCCGTTTCATGTCCAGCATCATCGCGTGCAGCGAACCGCCGGCCGACCGATCGATTCCGGCCACCTCGCGGGGCGTGTTGTCGAGTTCGGTCAGTCCCATCGACTGCGCCAGACGGCGCGCGGGGTCGATGGTGAGTACCACCGCGGTGCGCCCGCGCTCGGCGGCGCGCACGCCCAGCGCGGCGGCGGTCGTGGTCTTGCCGACACCGCCGGAGCCGCAGCACACGATGATGCGGGCCTTGGGGTCGTCGAGCAGCGGGTCGATCTCCAGCAGGGGACTTTCCAGACTCATCCGTGCGACCTCAGACCTCGGGCTCGTTGTTCGCGGCGTCGGCTTCAGCTTCGGTATCTGCAGCGTCGGCATCGGCTTCGGCGTCCGTGCTGGCGCGGGTGGCTGTCGCCGCGCCGGCGAAGACCTCGTCGACGGCTTCCTCGTCGGCGTCCCCGGCGTCTCCGGCGTACGCGTCGTCGCCGTCCGGGGCGACCGGTGCGTCGGCGTCCTCGCGGATGGGCGCCACTGCCTGGCGCCGCAGGCTCTCGGCGAGCCGGTAGAGACCGCCGAGGTCCACCCCGTCGCCGAGCAGTTCCAACTCCCGTACCGGCAGCCCGAGTCCGGCGATCTCCGCGCGCTGATCGCGCTCCAGCACCACCCGTTGGGCGTGCTCGTGCGCCTGGGCGAGCAGCGGGTCGACGAGGCGCTCGGCCACGCCGCCGCGGCGGGCGCCACCGAGACCGGCCTGGGAGAGCGCCTTGGCGACGGCGGTCCTGCGCTTGCCGTTGCCCGCCGCGCCGCCCGCGCTGTTCTCGGTACCGGCGACCTCCGCGAGTTCGGCGTCGGCGAGCAGCACGGGACGCACCATGTTGACGATCACGGCGCCCACCGGCAGCCCGGCCGCGCGCAGTTCGCTCACGCCGTCCATGGTCTCCTGGACCGGCATCTCCTCCAGCAGCGTCACGAGGTGGATCGCGGTCTGCGGGGACTTCAGCACCCGCATGACGGCCTGGGCCTGGTTGTGTATCGGCCCGACCCTGGCCAGACCCGCCACCTCGTCGTTGACGTTGAGGAAGCGGGTGATGCGGCCGGTCGGCGGGGCGTCGAGCACCACCGAGTCGTACACCGGCCAGCCCGCCTTGTCCTTGCGGCGGACCGCCTCGCACACCTTGCCGGTGAGCAGGACGTCGCGCAGCCCGGGGGCGACGGTGGTGGCGAAGTCGATCGCGCCGAGCTTCTTCAGGGCCCGACCCGCCCGGCCGAGCTTGTAGAACATGTCGAGGTAGTCGAGCATCGCCAGCTCGGCGTCGATCGCCAGGGCGTGCACCTCGCCGCCTCCCGATGCGGAAGCGATTTTGCGCTCCTCGTACGGCAGTGCCTCGGTCTCGAAGAGCTGGGCGACGCCCTGCCGCTCCTCGACCTCGCACAGCAGCACGCGGCGGCCCTCGGCCGCGAGGGCGAGCGCAAGTGCGGCGGCGACCGTGGTCTTGCCCGTACCGCCCTTGCCGGTCACGATGTGGAGCCTGACGGCTGATGACTGTTGAGGGCTCACCTTGCGAGCCTAACCACTCGCAGGCCCGCACACCCCTCCGGCCGCCGGTTCGCCGTACGGGGCGGCGACGGGGAGGCACTAAAGTCGCGGTATGGCGAAGAAGTGGGAGTACGCGACCGTACCGCTGCTGGTGCACGCGACGAAGCAGATCCTGGACAACTGGGGCGAGGACGGCTGGGAGCTGGTCCAGGTCGTCCCGGGCCCGAACACCGAGCAGTTGGTGGCGTACATGAAGCGGGAGAAGGAATGAGCGGCGTCGTCGCGTCCCGTCTCGCCGAGCTGGGACTGACGCTGCCCGACGTGGTGCCGCCGCTGGCCGCCTACCAGCCCGCGGTCCGCTCGGGTGCCTACGTCTTCACCTCCGGGCAGCTGCCGATGGTGGACGGCAAGCTGCCGGCGACCGGCAAGGTCGGCGCCGAGGTGACCCCGGAGGCGGCCAAGGAGCTCGCCGCGACCTGCGCGCTGAACGCCCTGGCGGCGGTCCGCTCGCTCGTCGGCGACCTGGACCGGATCGCCCGCGTGGTCAAGGTGGTCGGCTTCGTCGCCTCCGCCCCGGACTTCACCGGGCAGCCGACGGTGATCAACGGCGCGAGCGAGCTGCTCGGCCAGGTGCTGGGTGACAAGGGCGTGCACGCGCGCAGCGCCGTCGGCGTCGCGGTGCTGCCGCTGGACGCGCCGGTCGAGGTCGAGATCCAGGTCGAACTCGCCGACTGAGCACGGCTGCGACGGGAGGACGGCACGATGGGTGCGGGTGCGGGTGCGGGTGCGGGTGCGGCGGGGGACGGGGCGGCGCGGTCCGACCGGATCCTGCACCTCACCGAGCGCGCCCTGTGGGACGAGGCCCGCGCGTCGGGCAGCTACGAGATGTCCACCCGCGACCGCACCCTCGGCGACGTCGGCTTCATCCACTGCTCGCTGCGCCACCAGCTCCCCGCCGTCGCCGCGCTCCTCTACGGCGCGGAGCCGGCCCGCACCGACCTGGTCGTCCTGGTGATCGACGTCGCCCGGCTCGACGTGCCGGTCCGCTACGAACCGCCGGTCCCGGGCGGCGAGGAGTTCCCGCACATCTACGGCCCGCTGCCGGTCGCCGCGGTGGTCGGCGTGGAGACCTGGCCGGGGGCGTAGCGCGGGGCGTACGGCGGGGCTCACGGCACCGGTCGGAGCGGGGTTCTCCACAGCCGTTCGGGTGACCCTCGAACAAATCGGCGCGGGCACGTAGGCTCCGGCCATGAGCAGCATGAACGGTGCACCCTTCACCGCGGACTGGGCCGACCGCGTCCGCGCCCTGGCCCGCGGCGAGCTGGTCCCGGTCGACCCGCGGCCGGCCGCGACCGTGCTGCTGCTGCGCGACCCAGGAGCGGGGGAGGCCGCCGGCCCTGCCGTGCACATGCTGCGCCGCCGCGCCTCCATGGCCTTCGCGGCGGGTGCCTACGCCTACCCCGGCGGCGGGGTCGATCCGCGCGACGAGCGGCCGGTGCGCTGGGCCGGGCCACCGCTGGAGTGGTGGGCGGGCGCGCTGGGGGTGCCGGCGGGACAGGCGCAGGCGGTGGTCTGCGCGGCGGTCCGGGAGACCTTCGAGGAGTCGGGGGTGCTGCTGGCCGGGCCCGACGGATCGAGCGTGGTCGCCGACACCACGGGCGCGGACTGGGAGGCCGACCGCGTCGCCCTGGTCGCCCACGACCTCGCCTTCGCCGACTTCCTCGCCGCCCGTGACCTGGTGCTGCGCTCCGACCTGCTCGCTCCGTGGGCGCGCTGGATCACCCCGGAGTTCGAGCAGCGGCGGTACGACACCTGGTTCTTCCTCGCCCTCCTGCCACCGGGCCAGCGCACCCGCGACGTCTCCGGCGAGGCCGACCGCACCGTGTGGCTGCGCCCGGCCGAGGCCGTCGACGGCCACGCGAGCGGCGAGATGGCGATGCTCCCGCCGACCCTGGCCACCCTGCGCTCCCTGCTGCCGTACGACCGTGCGGCCGCCGCGCTGGCCGCCGCCGCCGACCGGGACCTGACCCCGGTGATCGCCCACGCGTCCCTGGACGAGGAGGGACGGGTCGTGCTGACCTGGCCGGGACACGACGAGTTCAGTGGAGAGCCGTCATGACCGTCCCCGGCCCCACTCCGGGCACCCCGCAGATCCCGGGCCGCCCGCAGCCCGGCGTCGGCGGGCGCGCCACCGCCCGCGCGCTGTGCGTCCTGGCGCCCAACCCGTCGCCGATGACGCTCGACGGCACGAACACCTGGATCGTCGCCGAACCCGACTCCCCGCTGGCGGTCGTCATCGACCCGGGCCCGCTGGACGAGGAGCATCTGGCCCGCGTGATCGCGACCGCCGAGCAGCACGGCAAACGGGTCGCGCTCACCCTGCTCACCCACGGCCACCCCGATCACGCGGAGGGCGCGGCCCGCTTCGCCGAACTCACCCGCACCCCGGTCCGCGCCCTCGACCCGGCGCTGCGGCTCGGCGACGAGGGCCTGGCCGCGGGCGACGCCGTGACCACCGGCGGCCTGGAGCTGCGGGTGATCCCCACTCCCGGCCACACCGCCGACTCGCTCACCTTCCACCTGCCCGCCGACCGGGCGGTGCTGACCGGCGACACCGTGCTGGGGCGGGGCACCACCGTGGTCGCCCATCCCGACGGCCGGCTCGGCGACTACCTGGACTCGTTGCGCCGCCTGCACGGCCTCACCGTGGATGCCGACGTCAACACAGTGCTGCCCGGCCATGGCCCGGTCCTCGACGACGCCCGCGGCGCCGTCGAGTTCTACCTCGCACACCGCGCGCACCGCCTCGCCCAGGTCGAGACCGCCGTCGAGTCCGGCCTGCGCACCGTCCCCGACGTCGTCGCCCACGTCTACGCCGACGTCGACCGAAGCCTCTGGCCCGCCGCGGAGCTCTCGGTCCGCGCCCAACTCGACTACCTGCGCGAACACGGACTCATCGAACTCTCATGACCTCTTCCTCCTCGCCCTCGACCCAGGACCCGGCCTCGACCCAGGACCCGGCCCCGGTCCCGGCCGCGCCGTCGACCGCTTCGCCCGTCCCGGCCGGCGTCCCGGACGCGACGGCCGCCGACCCCACCGCGCTGTTCGCGCCCTGGTCGCCGTCCTTCGTGCGGGACCCGTATCCCGCCTACGCCGCCCTGCGGGCCGCCGGCCGCGCGCACTGGTTCGAGCCCACCGGGCAGTGGCTCGTCCCGCACTACGACGACGTCAGCGCGCTGCTGCGGGACCGCCGGCTCGGCCGCACCTACCTGCACCGCTTCAGCCACGAGGAGTTCGGCCGCCAGGCGCCGCCGCCCGAGCACGAACCCTTCACCACGCTCAACGGCAATGGGATGCTCGACCTCGAAGCCCCCGTGCACTCCCGCATCCGGCGCCTGGTCGCCAAGGCGTTCACCCCGCGGATGGTGGACGACCTCGCGCCGACCGTGCACCGGCTCGCCGCCGAGCTGATCCACGCGCTGCACGCGGATGGCGGCGGCGACCTGCTGGCCCGGGTCGCCGAGCCGCTGCCGGTCGCGGTCATCGCCGAGATGCTGGGGGTGCCGCCCGCCGACCGCGGACTGCTGCGCCCCTGGTCGGCGGCGATCACCGGCATGTTCGAGTTGAACCCGACCGAGGACACCGCCCGGCTCGCGGTGCGCGCCAGCGAGGAGTTCTCCGGCTACCTGCGCGAGCTGATCGCGGCCCGCCGACGTGCCCCCGGCGACGACCTGATCAGCGCCCTGATCGCCGCGCACGACGACGGCGACGTGCTCAGCGAGCAGGAGATGGTGTCCACCTGCGTGCTGCTGCTCAACGCCGGCCACGAGGCCACCGTCAACACCACCACTCTCGGCTGGCTCCAGCTCTTCCGTCACCCCGACCAGCTGCGACTGGTCGGCGATGCCGTCGCGGCGGCCGGCACCGCGGCGGCCGGGTCCGGTCCCGAGCTGCTGCGCGACGCCGTCGAGGAGATGCTGCGCCACGACACCCCGCTCCAGATGTTCGAACGCTGGGTGCTGGACGACATCGAGGTCGGCGGCACGGCGATACCGCGCGGCTCGGAAGTGGCGCTGCTGTTCGGCTCGGCCAACCGCGACCCGGCCCGCTTCCCCGACCCCGACCGCTTCGACATCACCCGTCCCGCGGCCGCCAACAAGCACCTCACCTTCGGCGCCGGCATCCACTACTGCCTGGGCGCCCCGCTGGCCCGGCTCGAACTCACCGCGTCCTTCGGCGCCTTCCTGCGCGACGCCCCCGGCATGCGGCTGGTCGAGGAGCCGGTCTGGCGCCCCGGGTACGTGATCCGCGGCCTGGAGCAGCTGCTCGTCGCCTGGTGAGCGCCGCGCCGCTGGGGCCCGGCGGAGGCGGACCGTCAGCCCTCGCCCTCGCCCTCGCCCCCGGCCTGCGGGCGCGGCGCCCGCTCCGCGTCGTCGCGCTCGCACCTCGCCTCCCAGCGGGCGAGCGCGGCCGCGATGTCGTCGGCCGAGTGGATCCACTCGCCCTCGCCGTCGCCCGCCGTGCCGTGCCGGACGACCCCCGGGCGACGGGGATCACGGCGCAGGTCGAATCCGTGCAGATGCTGCAGGGCTCCGAGGATCAACGGCGGAACACGGGGGTCCGCCTCGTCCTCGACCCAGCGGGCGGCCCAGGCATGGACCGCGTCCCGGGTCGCGTGGCCCGCGACGAGCGCCCGCCACTGAGCGGTCACTTCCTCGCGGCCGGGCGGGGCCGGGGGCGCGGGCTCCGGCGCCCTGGGATCACTCATGGACCCACGATCGCAGCCGCGCGCGCCGGGAAACAGCTCGCGCCCGTCCCTTGCCCGGTCCGGGGGCTCCTAGCGGGGGACGGTCAGCCGCCAGGCGGACGGCTCCACGGTCCAGGTGCGGGTCCGGACCGGGCCGGTGATCGCGGAGTCGGCCCGGTAGCGGAAGTCCCGGCCGGAGACGGTGATGGTGCGCGCCCGGGCGCGGACCTGCGTCGAGCCAGGGGTGCGGCGGACGAAGATCTCGGCGAGGCCGGTGGGCGCGGGCCGTACCGACACCTCGTGCACCGGCTCGTCCAGATCGGCGAGCAGCACCCCGTCGGCCTCGACCCGCAGCCGCTGGCGGCGGGCCGGCGGATTGCCGTTGACCGGGATCGGCGAGGTGAGGGTGCGCACCAGGGAGCGGGCCGTCTTCTCCACCGGCGTCCACCAGTGCGCCGCGGTGTGCGCGGCCGGCGTGCCGTAGGGGAGGCTGAGCGTGCCGAGCACGATGCCGCCGCTCTCGTCGACCAGCAGGTCCAGCTCGCGCTCCACGCCGTCGAGCACCGCGCGGGCCGCCGCGGGCACCTGCTCGGGCACGCCCAGCGCCCGCACCAGCGTCGAGCGCGGCCCGATCGGCACCACGGCCACCGGGGAGTCGTGCAGGGTGCGGGTGCGCCGCAGCGCGTTGACCGTGCGCAGCAGGGCGGCGTCGTCGCCCAGCACCACCAGGTGGCGCCGGCCGCGGTGGGCGAGGGCCCGCTCCGCCTCCTCGGCGGATTCGGGGAACGCCATCTTCACGGAGGCCGCGCCAGCACACAGCACGTCCTTGGCGATCCGGACGGATTCGCCGTCTGTGGCACGTGCGGCGGGGTCGATGACCACCAGCAGGGGATGCCCGGCCGGGACGTGAGCCGACACCTTGGTCCTTCCTCAGGTAAAGTCTTGGTGCAAGAGCCCCTTGCGCCGTTGCGTCAGGGGCTTCGTCTATTCCGGGGCAGGTTCGACGGCTCTCTGCACGTTGGACATGCCCCGCCCGGAAGGGGTGTACGCCTGTGCCCGCACTTGTGCTGCTCGGTGCTCAGTGGGGTGACGAGGGCAAGGGGAAGGCCACCGACCTACTCGGCGGCTCAGTGGACTACGTGGTGCGCTACCAGGGCGGTAACAACGCCGGTCACACGGTCGTCGTCGGCGACCAGAAGTACGCATTGCATCTCCTCCCCTCCGGAATCCTGTCACCGGACTGTGTCCCGGTGATCGGCAACGGCGTCGTCGTCGACCCGAAGGTCCTTCTCTCCGAGCTGAGCGGACTGAACGAGCGCGGCGTCGACACATCCAAACTCCTGATCAGCGGCAACGCCCATCTGATCACGCCCTACCACCAGACGATCGACAAGGTGACCGAGCGCTTCCTGGGCAACCGGAAGATCGGCACCACAGGGCGCGGCATCGGCCCGGCCTACGCGGACAAGATCAACCGCGTCGGCATCCGGGTGCAGGACCTCTTCGACGAATCGATCCTTCTGCAGAAGGTCGAGGCGGCGCTCCAGGACAAGAACCAGATCCTGGTCAAGATCTTCAACCGGCGGGCCATCACCACCGAGCAGGTCGTCGAGGAGTACCTCGACTACGCGGCGCAGATCAAGGACTTCGTCACCGACACCGCGCTGGTGCTGAACAACGCGCTGGACGACGGCAAGGTCGTGCTCATGGAAGGCGGGCAGGGCACACTCCTCGACGTCGACCACGGCACTTACCCCTTCGTCACCTCGTCGAACCCGACGTCCGGAGGCGCCTGCACCGGCAGCGGTGTCGGCCCCACCAAGATCACTCGGGTGATCGGTATCCTCAAGGCGTACACAACGCGTGTGGGCTCCGGACCGTTCCCCACCGAGCTGCTGGACGCGGACGGCGACAAACTGCGCACGGTGGGCCGCGAGTTCGGTGTCACCACCGGCCGCGACCGGCGCTGCGGCTGGTTCGACGCGGTGATCGCACGTTACGCCACCCGGGTCAACGGCCTGACGGACTTCTTCCTCACCAAGCTGGACATCCTCACCGGCTGGGAGCGCATCCCGGTCTGCGTGGCCTACGAGGTCGACGGCCGTCGGGTGGACGAACTCCCCTACAGCCAGAGCGACTTCCACCACGCGAAGCCGATCTACGAGTACCTGCCCGGCTGGTCGGAGGACATCACCGGCGCCAAGTCCTTCGACGACCTGCCCAAGAACGCGCAGAGCTACGTCAAGGCGCTGGAGGAGATGTCGGGCGCGCCGATCTCCGCGATCGGGGTCGGCCCCGGCCGGGACGAGACGATCGAGATCAACTCCTTCCTCTGAGCCCGCACCCAGGCGCTCAGGTAAGCCCCGCTCACCCTGATGGGCGGGGCTTACCCATGCCCGCGCGCTGCGCCGCCTCCCGCCCGGCTGCCGCTCTCCCGGCGGTGGCCCGCCCGATCGTCGGCACCGGCCGCTCAGCGGGCGACCTTCGTGTACGTCAGCGGCGCCTTGCCGTCGTCGATGTCCTGGCGGCGCAGGTGGGTGGGGTCGAGCAGGGTCAGCGTGGCGGCGTCGCCCGCACTGCAGGAGGAGGCGGGTTCGCCGCTGACCACCTTCGACGCGCTCAGCGTCACCGGCGGTCCGGGCGAGGTCACCCGCATCTCCCAGGAGCAGGAGTACGACGCGCTGTCGCCGGCCAGGTCCACCGTGCCGTCGGCGTGCACCACCAGCGTCCGCGTGTTGTCGCCCTGGTCGTCACTGGTGAACGAGGTGCGCCAGGTGCCGACCATGCCCGCCGGCACGCTGCTGCCGGCCGGCACCTGCTGAAGGGTTCCGGTTCCGGTCGGTCCCGGCGGGTGCGCGCTGCCCGAGGGGGACGCCGGCGGCCCGGCGCTGTCGTCCTTCCCGTCCCGCATGGCGACGTACGCCGTGGCCGCGCCCGCGACGACCACGAGGGCGACGGCGGCCGCCACCAGCCCGCCCCGCCGGCGCTGCTGCGGAGCCGGCGGGGACGGCGGCACGGGTGCGTGGAGCACGGGCCCGCCGAGGGGCGGTGCGGGAGTGGCGACCGTTCCCTGCGGGTGGGCCTCGTCCGGGGCCGGGAACGGCGGGGACGTGTGCGGCGCGGTGTACATGGGGGAGTACGCCGTGGGCGGCAGCGGCCTGCTCGCGGCGGCCGGGGCGGCGCCCGCGGGTTCGTGGGACGCGGGCGTCCGGCCCGCACTCGTGTCGTCGGATCCGGTGGTCCCGACGGCCCCGGACGTGTCGGCGGCCTCGGCGGCTCCGGCCGAGATCGCCGCTTCGGGCCCGGCCTCCGTGAGCGCCTCCGACGGCGGCTCGGACGATGCCTCCGCAGGCGCCTCTGACGGTGCCCGCGGCGGCTCCTCCGCTTCGGCCTCCAGCTCCAGCAGCCGTACGGCGTGCCGCCCCAGCCGCGCGACGATCGCCGCGGGCAGCCACGGCTCGCCGTCCCGTTCGCCGCCGCCCTCCTCCGGGAGACCGGCAGCGTCCTCCCCGACCTCGCCCAGCATCCGCCGCACCTCCGTGAGGGACGGCCGCGCCTCCGGTTCCTTGGCCAGGCAGGCGGCCACCAGGTCGCGCAGCGCGTCCGGCAGGGCGTCCAGGTCCGGCGGCTCCTGCACGATGCGGTACATCTGCGCGTGCACCCCGCTCGCCGCGGCCCCGAAGGGCTGGAGCCCGGTGGCGGCGTAGGCGAGCACCGAGCCGAGGCAGAAGATGTCGCAGGCCGGGGTGACGCGGTCGCCCCTCACCTGCTCGGGCGACATGAATCCCGGCGATCCGACCATCGCCCCGGTGCTGGTCAGCGAGGCGTCCGTGACCGTCTCCAGGGCGCGGGCGATGCCGAAGTCGATCACCCGGGGACCGTCGATCGTGATCATCACGTTCGACGGTTTGAGGTCGCGGTGCACCAGACCGGCCGCATGGATGTCGGAGAGGGCGTGCGCCAGCCCCGCCGCCAGGACGCGGACCGAGCGCTCCGGGAGCGGCCCGTACTCCTTGGCGACGACCTGCCGCAGCGACGGCCCGGGCACGTAACCGGTCGCCACCCACGGGACCGCCGCCTCGGTGTCGGCGTCGAGGACGGGTGCCGTCCAGCGTCCGCCGACCCGCCGCGCGGCACGCACCTCGCGCCGGAACCGGCTGCGGAACTCCTCCCGCTCCGCCAGATCGGGCCGCACCAGCTTCACCGCGACCGTACGGCCCCGCTCCGACCTGGCCAGGTAGACCCGGCCCATACCGCCGACGCCGAGCCTCCCCAGCAGCCGGTACGCACCGATCCACCGCGGGTCGTCGGCCCTCAGCTCGTCCATCGCCCGTCCCGCCCCCGCTTCCGCCCACCCATTAGGGCGAAGAATAAGCGTACGAACGCCAGTCGCCTAAGGTGTGCGAGGGCGCGGCGGGCGCACATACGGACGACCGGACGCCCAGGATCGGCAGGGACGGCCAGGCCGACCAGGACGCCAAGGACGGCACGGACGGCAAGGAGGAGGTATGCACGACGGCGGTGGGCCGCAGGTGCGGCGCAGCAGCCTGCGCCAGCAGATCGCCGACGCCCTGCGCGACGAGATCCTCACCGGCCGCCTCCAGGCCGGGCGCCACTTCAGCGTCAAGGAGATCGCCGAGACCTACGGCGTGTCCGCCACGCCGGTCCGCGAGGCCCTGGTCGACCTCGCCGCGCAAGGGCTGCTGGAGGTCGAGCAGCACCGCGGCTTCCAGGTCCGGCGGTTCACGGCCGCCGACTTCCGATCGCTCATCGAGGCCCGCACCTTCGCCGTCGACGCGGCCTTCCGCTGGATGGCCGAGTACGGCACCGGCGAGCCGGCCCCCGACGCCGTCGCGTCCGTACGGCGCCGCGCCGAGGCCGCCGCACGCGCCGCGCAGGCGGGCGTCCTGGACGTGCTGATCGGCTGCGACCTGCGCTTCTGGCGCGAGCTGGCGGCCATCGGGGGCAACCCGCACCTGAGCGAGTTCCTGGACCGGCTGCGCACCCAGTCGTGGATCTACGCGGTGCCGTATCTCAGGTCGCTGGACGACCTCGCGGGCGTCTGCTGGGCCCGCCACGTCGCCCTGGTCGACGCCGTCGCCGAACGTGACACGGTCGCCGCGCTGCACCTCATCCACGACTACGGCGCGCACACCCTCGCGCTGGTGGAGAAGCTCGCCCTGACACGCTCCTGACGCGACCGGGCCCGCCGCCTTAGGCTGTACGCCCCCGACCGGATGGAGTTGCTACGTGGCCTGCGACCTGTGGCTCGTGCCTCTCGTGGATGTGCTGTGCCACAGCCCGGAAAACCCCTTCTCCGAGGAACTCGCCCGCTACGACAAGGCGCTGGCCGACGCGGGCCAGCCGCCCGTCCCCGTCTACGGCTACATGCCCGGCCTGTCCGGCGACGTCGCCCCGGTGGCGTGCTTCGACTACGACGCGCTGCACTTCCTGCGCCGCGCCTACCTGCTCGCGCTCCACGGGCTGGAGGTCACCCCGGTCGACGCGCTGGGCGGCGACTACGAAGAACTGCTGGAGATGTTCGAGACCACGGCCCAGACCTCGCATCTGGTGTGGCACTACGACCACGCGGGCGCGTACGTCCCCCTCGACTTCCCGCACCCGGTCGTCAACGACGAACTGCTCGAGGGTGGCGGCCCGCTCGGCTCCAGCCACGGCCTGCTGCGCGAACTCGACTTCGTCGCCCCCGCGATCGGGATCGACCCGGCCAAACCCCCGGCCCCCCCGGAACCCCCGGCCCGCCACACCACCCTCGAAGAGCCCGCCCTCACCCCCACCGCCACCGGCCCCTTCGCCCGCGAGCACCACGTCTGGCTCGGCCTCCGCGCCGCCGCGACGCGTTCGCTCGGCCAGGGCTCGATGATCGTGTTCAGCTGAGGGAGTTGGGGGCGGAGGTAGGGGCGGGGACGGGTTCGCCTGGCTGGGGACGGGGGCTTGGGCGCCGTTCGGCTCGCCGGCTACCACGGCGAGCCCTCGAAACGCGTGCGTGCCCGGACCCGGAACGGGCGCGTCGGCGTCGAAAGGACGGCGGGTGATCGTGTTCCGCCAGGAAAGCGGTTGTTGTGGGTCCGCATGCGGACGAACGGTCCCCGTCGTAGCCGGGGAGCCAAAGGTCGCGCCGGTGTCGAAAAGGAGAGCGCGCGGAGATCCTGAGGAACGAAGGATCGAGCACGGTCGACTGTCGACACCGGATCTAAGCGACCGGAGGCGAGCCGGCGGCAAAAAAGGGGCTTGAGCGGGTACCCAACATGTACGAGCGGCTCCCACGTGACGGTGCCCCTACGTCCACCGCCCCGCCCGTGAACGCCCTTCCCCTGCCCGAGAACCCCCGCCCGTGAACGCCCTTCCCCCGCCCGAGCCCCCCGGCGCCCCCTTCTCACTCCACCCTCCTACCGCGGCTTCTCCGGGGGGCGTTGGCGGGGCATGGTGGGGCGGGTGCCGGGGTGGGGGAGGCGCGGGGGTGGGGGCTGGGTCGGGCGGAGGGGCGGGGTGAAGGCGGGGGACTGGGTGCGGAGGGCGGCCGCGGCGGAGTGCGCGCCGAAGTCGACCATCCAGTGGGCGGTCTCGACGCGGACCAGGTCGGCGACGTCCTCGCAGAAGCCGCGCAGGACGGTGAGGCAGCGCTCGGCGGCCTCGGCGGCGGTCCCCTCGGTGGGGCCGAGGACCTCGCGGACGCTCTCGGTGGCCCAGTCGAAGCGGAGTGCCTCGACCCGGCGCTGCACGGCCTGGGCGGTCGCGACGTCCCGCATCCAGCCGGTGGTGAGGCCGAGCAGCCGGTCGGCGGCGACGCAGGCGGCGGCCAGCAGCAGGGCGAGGTAGCTCCAGCGGGCCACCGACCCGGTGCCGTGGGCGAGTTCGACCAGCGGGAGCGCGGCGGCGGTCGCGCCGCAGACGGTGGCGCAGACCCGTAGTGCGCGGGCGGCGCGCCGCTTGGTGAGGCGGCCGTGGAGGTACCAGTCCACGGTGCGCAGGGCGCCGTCCTCGGCCCAGCGGTACAGCTCTTCGAGGCGTTCGGCCGGCTCGCCCCAGTCGCCGAGCGGGAAGGGCAGCGCCCGCAGGTCCTCCTGCCGATGGTGCAGTGCCCGCCGTGGAGGCTCGTCCCGAGGTGCCCCCTCGGGGAACATGTCCGGCTGGCTCACTGCGAACGCTCCCTCGACTGCTGCGCGGGCGTACCCGACGGACCCGGCACCCACCCGGCTGAAGTTCCCTTCTTACCGCCGAACGGCTGAGCCGGAAGCACCGATGTCAGGAATTCGCCCAGGAAGGGCCGTGTGATCAGGTATACGACGATTGTTGCCGTCACTCGAAAGAGTGACGGCGGCCGGGTGCGCGCGGGCCCACTACCCTGGTGCGCGTGAAGGTCCTTGTCATCGGCGGCGGCGCCCGCGAACACGCCCTGTGCCGCTCCCTGTCCCTCGACCCCGACGTCTCCTCGCTGCACTGCGCGCCCGGCAACGCCGGCATCGCGGAGGTCGCCGAGCTGCACCCGGTCGACATCATGGACGGTGCCGCGGTCGCCGACCTCGCCGTGTCGCTCGGCGCGGACTTCGTGATCGTCGGCCCCGAGGCGCCGCTGGTCGCCGGGGTCGCCGACGCGGTGCGGGAGCGGGGCGTCGACTGCTTCGGCCCGTCGCGGGAGGCCGCGGCGCTGGAGGGATCGAAGGCGTTCGCCAAGGACGTGATGGCCACCGCCGGGGTGCCGACCGCCCGCTCGTACGTGTGCATCACGCCCGAGGAGGTCGACGCCGCCCTGGACGCCTTCGGCGCGCCCTACGTCGTCAAGGACGACGGGCTCGCCGCGGGCAAGGGCGTCGTCGTCACCGACGACCTGGCCGCGGCCCGGGCGCACGCGCTCGCCTGCGACCGGGTGGTGATCGAGGAGTTCCTGGACGGCCCCGAGGTGTCGCTGTTCGCGGTGACCGACGGCGAGACGGTGCTGCCGCTCCAGCCGGCCCAGGACTTCAAGCGCGCCCTGGACGCCGACGAGGGCCCCAACACCGGCGGCATGGGCGCCTACTCGCCGCTGCCGTGGGCCGACCCGAAGCTGGTCGAGGAGGTGGAGCGGACCGTGCTCCAGCCGACCGTCGACGAGTTGCGGCGGCGCGGCACCCCCTTCGCGGGGCTGCTCTACGCGGGTCTGGCGATCACCTCCCGCGGGGTGCGGGTGATCGAGTTCAACGCGCGCTTCGGCGACCCCGAGACGCAGGTGGTGCTGGCCCGGCTGCGCACCCCGCTGGCGGGGCTGCTGCGGGCGGCCGCCACCGGCCAGCTCGCCGCCTACCCGGAACTGCGCTGGAGCGACGGCGCCGCCGTGACCGTGGTCATCGCGTCCCACAACTATCCCGGCACCCCGAGGACCGGCGACCCGATCACCGGACTCGACGACGTCGCGGAGAAGGACGAGCACGCCTACGTCCTGCACGCGGGCACCCGTACGGACGACGACGGGCGGATCGTCTCGGCGGGCGGCCGGGTGCTGTCGGTGACGGCCACCGGTTCGACCCTGACCAAGGCCCGGGACCGCGCCTACCGCGCCCTCGGGCGGATCGGGCTCGACGGCGGCCACCACCGCGGGGACATCGCCGCGAAGGCGGCGCAGGCCGCCCAGGACTGAGCCCGGATCGGGCCGGCCGTGCCCCGGCGGCCCGCCCCGGCCCCGCCCGGCGCCCCCGGTACGGCAGCCCGCATGCAGCGGGCCGGCAGGCCCACGGCATGCGGGCTGCTCTCCGACACCCTTGCGTGAAAGTGCGACGTCTGCCCGAAAGCCACTCCAAGGAGTGATGCGCGGGCCATACGGCTGACTCCTCCCCGACGCCCAACTATGGTGCCCCGAAGGCGCACCGCGGGGGTATTGCGGCAATCGGCCGTACGGCATTGCGATGTCCGTAGGCGGTGCGACAGTGGGGAGAGGCCGTCACCGTGGCGGCCACCGCCAGCGCAGGGGGTGCCAGCCGATGGCCGGAGAAGCGGGTGAGGCCGCTGCGCGGGCACGTGCGACCGCGATCCTGAGGCTGCGCGGCTCGGCGCTCTCCCTGGCCCTGCTGCCGGCCGCCGCCGCGGTGGTGCTGCAGGTCGCCCGGGCCGCCGGCCAGGTCGACGGCCCGGTCTGGGACGGCGTGCGCTGGGGCGTGACCGGCGTCGCCCTGCTCGTCCTCGCCGTCGCGGGCGCCGTCGCCGCGGTGATCGTCCGCGCCCAGCCCGCGGTCAGTCCCACCGTCCCGGTCGCCGAGTCGACCGCCCCCGACCTGTACCTGATGGTCCGGGACGTCGCCGACCGCCTCCAGGTGCCACCGCCCTCGGCGGTCGAGCTGACCCCCGACTGCGACAGCTGGCTGGAGGAGCGCAGGCCCGCGGCCGGCACCCGTGGCACCGAGCGGCGCCCCGGGCCGGTCCTCGTGGTCGGCTCGCCCTTCCTGTGGTGGATGCGCGTCGCGGAGCTGCGCGCCCTGCTCGCCCCCGTCATCGCGGGCACCGCGGCCGCGGCCGACCCCGAGATATCCGCGGCGCGCCGCTTCCTCAGCGGCCTCGACGCCGCCGCCGGCGTCGCGGCGCACGGCGGCACCCGGCCCGGCGGGCGCGGCCTGACCGGCCGCCCGGTGTTCGCCTTCCTCGGCTGGACCACCCGGCTGCTGCTGCGCGCCTGCAGCGTCCACGCCGCCGAGATGGAGCGCGGCGTCGCCGCGTCCGCCTCCGAGCGCGCGCAGGCGGTCGACTACGGGCTGCGGGTCGTCGCCCAGGAGCAGGTCGGGCTCGCCTACGCGGGCTGGGACCGGCTGCTCACGCGCGTCGCACTGCCCGGCTGGCGGATGGGGCGCTGGCCGTCCCGGCTGCACGCGGGCGTGGTCGCCGCGCTCACCGAGCTGTCCCGGCGCGATCGGCTCGCCGACGGCTTCGAGACCCGGCTGGGCGAGCGCCCGGCCTGCGACCTGCTGGAAGAGCCCGGTGCCGTCGACGAGGCGGTCTCCCTGCTGGCCGGGCGGATCTTCCACGGCGGCCCGGACCGGCCGCGGCCCGGCTGGGAGCCGGTGAGCTGGGCCCGCTACCCCGAGGACGTCGTGGACCGGCTCTGGCGGGAGGAGGCGAGCCGGCTGATACGTGCGATCGAGGAGCTGCGGCCCTTCGCCGAGCCCGCGGCCGCCGTCTCCTCGGCCACCTCTGTCGGGCGGGCGCTGCTGGTCGGCGGCGAGCGCGACACGGAGTTCGGCGGGGTGACGCTGGAGCGGGTCGTCGACCGGCTCGCCGTGGCCGGCGGCAGCGAGAACGAAGTCGTCGCCGCGCGGCTGGCGGCCGCGGCGCCCTCCGGGCCGTACGCCCAGGCGGCCGCCGCGTACCAGCTCGTGCCCGAGCGCACGGGCCGCGAGTTGCTGGCCGACCACCTGATGGCGCTGATCTGCTGCGCCGCCGTCGACACCGCGGGCGCCGGCACCGGGCTCGACTGGCTCGACGGTCCGGCGCTCCGCATGCCCGGGTTCCGCCGCTCGGAGCTGAGCGCGGCGGTGCTCCAGCTGGTGGAGAGCGGGGACCCGGCGCCCGTGCGCGGCTGGCTCGCGGGCACCCCCATCCGCCCCGACAAGCCCCTGCGGCTGCCGTAACCACCCCGGGTTCCCCTCCCGTTCAGGGGCTTCACGGAGCCGCCGCGCCGAAGCTCGGACGCCGTACAACCCGAGAAGAGGGAAACCGTACGAAACGTGACTACCGGGGTGCATTGTGTGATCTGCTGGGCACGAGCAGACCGCATCGTTGCACCAGGCGGAGCGGGAGCGTGGAGCGCGCGGAGGCGATGGGCATGGGGGAAGTACGGCGGTGGGAGTCCGGAGCACTCGCGCACGGGGTGTCGGACCCCTTCGGACAGGGGCCGCTGCCCTGGCTGCGCGGTGAGCCGCAGTATCCGGCCGACGACGGCCAGGTGGTGCCGTGGTACGTCGACCTGGCCGCCAGCAACGGCAGGGCGCCGCGCAAGCCGCACCTGCCGGGCCCGCGCACCGCGGACGACGTGCGCCGCCAGATCAAGGGCTTCGCCGCCGAGGCCGCCGCCGCGCCCGGCCAGGCGATCGACTTCAGGATCACCGTCGACCCGCCGCAGGAGTTCACGGTCGACGTCTACCGGATCGGCCACTACGGCGGTGACGGCGCCGCCCAGGTCACCGCGAGCCCCCGGCTGTCCGGCATCGCGCAGCCCGCCCCGCTCGCCGCCGGCCGCACCATCTCCTGCCACCACTGGTGGCAGTCCTGGCGGTTGCAGATCCCGCCGTACTGGAAGACCGGCGCCTACGTCGCGGTGCTCACCACCGCCGACGGCTACCGCAGCCACGTGCCGTTCACCGTCCGGGACCTCGCCGAACCCGCCGACCTGCTGCTCCTGCTGCCCGACATCACCTGGCAGGCGTACAACCTCTACCCGGAGGACGGCCGGACCGGCGCCAGCCTGTACCACGCGTGGGACTCCGACGGACGGCTGCTCGGCGAGGAGGAGGCGGCCACCACCGTCGCCTTCGACCGCCCCTACGCGGGCGCGGGCCTGCCCCTGCACATCGGGCACGCCTACGACTTCGTCCGCTTCGCCGAGCGGTACGGCTACGACCTCGCCTACGCCGATGCCCGCGACCTGCACGCGGGCCGGATCGACCCGAGCCGCTACCGGGGCCTGATCTTCCCCGGGCACGACGAGTACTGGTCCCGCCCGATGCGCAGGGCCGCCGAGGCCGCCCGGGCCGGCGGCACCTCGCTGGTCTTCCTGTCCGCCAACACCATGTACTGGCAGGTGGACCTCGCGCCGGCCGCGGACGGTGGCGCCGACCGGCTGCTGACCTGCCGCAAGCGGCGGGGGGAGGGCGGCCAGGGCGAGGCGGCGAAGGGGCGCAGCGCGCTCTGGCGCGACCAGGGCGAACCCGAACAGCTGCTGCTCGGGGTGCAGTACGCCGGGCGGGTCCCGCAGCCCGCGCCGTTGGTGGTGCGCAACGCCGACCACTGGCTGTGGGAGGCCACCGGCGCGACCGAGGGCACCGAGATCCCCGGGCTGGTCGCGGGCGAGGCGGACCGCTACTTCCCGCGCGTCGCGCTGCCGGACTCGACCGAGCGCATCCTGCTCGCGCACTCCCCGTACGAGGGCAGCGACGGCCGCAGGTGCCACCAGGAGACGTCGCTGTACCGCGCGCCCAGCGGGGCGTACGTCTTCGCGTCCGGCACCTTCGCCTGGTCGCCGGCGCTGGACCGGCCCGGCCACGTCGACCCGCGGGTGCAGCGGGCGACGGCGAACCTGCTGGACCGCATCTGCAAGCGCGACTGAGCGTCCGCGCGGGCCCTTGCGCGCCGTCGCCTCCCCGGTAGGCGAGAATCGGAGCCGAACCACCGATTGGGGAGGACCCGCCCATGCCCGGATTCGTCGACAAGCCCGAGCCCGTCCAGGTGCCCGGCCTGACCCACCTGCACACCGGGAAGGTGCGGGACCTGTACCGGAACGACGCCGGTGAGCTGGTGATGGTGGCCAGCGACCGCACCTCCGCGTACGACTGGGTGCTGCCCACCCTGATCCCGGACAAGGGCAAGGTGCTGACCCGGCTGTCCCTGTGGTGGTTCGACCAGCTCAGCGACCTGGTGCCGAACCACGTGATCTCCACCGACGTGCCCGCGGGCGCCCCCGCGGACTGGGCCGGCCGGACCATGGTCTGCCGTTCGCTGCGGATGGTGCCGGTCGAGGCGGTGGCCCGCGGCTACCTCGCCGGCTCCGGCCTGGTCGAGTACGAGCACAGCCGCACCGTGTGCGGGATCGCGCTGCCGGAGGGCCTGGTCGACGGCTCGGAGCTGCCCGCCCCGATCTTCACCCCGGCGACCAAGGCCGCGGTCGGCGAGCACGACGAGAACGTCGCGTACGAGGAGGTGGCCCACCAGGTGGGCGCCGAGACCGCGGCGGCGCTGCGGCAGAGCACCCTCGCGGTGTACAGCCGCGCCCGCGACATCGCCGCCGGGCGCGGCCTGATCCTGGCGGACACGAAGTTCGAGTTCGGCTACGACGACGGTGCCGTCACCGACGGCGGCGGCGCGCCCCTCGTGCTCGCCGACGAGGTGCTCACCCCGGACTCCTCCCGCTACTGGCCCGCCGACGCGTGGGAGCCCGGCCACGCACAGCCCGCGTACGACAAGCAGTTCATCCGCGACTGGCTCACCTCGCCGGCCTCCGGGTGGGACCGGCACGGCGAACTGCCCCCGCCGGAGCTTCCCCAGGAGATCGTCGACCAGTCCCGGGCCCGCTACTTCGAGGCGTACGAGCGGCTGACCGGCCTGCCCTGGTCGTAGCGCCGACGGCGTCGGGTACGGCGAAGGCCCCGGTCGATTCGACCGGGGCCTTCCTCCTGCTGGAGCGGACGACGAGATTCGAACTCGCGACCCTCACCTTGGCAAGGTGATGCTCTACCAACTGAGCCACGTCCGCAGGGCGTGCAGACACTCTACCCGACGCGTCGGAGAGAGGGAAAAGGGTTCTGCCGCGACGCCGTGTGGCGCCACCGTGCCTCGACCCCCGTGCCGCCGCCCGGGCCGCCCGAGGCAGGAACCCGGGTACGGCGAAGGCCCCGGTCGATTCGACCGGGGCCTTCCTTCTCCTGGAGCGGACGACGAGATTCGAACTCGCGACCCTCACCTTGGCAAGGTGATGCTCTACCAACTGAGCCACGTCCGCAGGCGGTGCTGCTTCGACCACTCTACCCGATCGGCCGACAGCGACCGAACGTGGCAGGTGACCAGAGCGGGTGACAGGAATCGCACACTGCGCCTCCCCCCTGGAAGGGGGGCGCTCTACTACTGAGCTACACCCGCTTGACCTCCGCTGACCTGGGCTTTTCGGCCCCGTCCTGCGGTGTGCCCTCAGACTAGCGGAAGACCCGGGGTGGCTGTCCAATCGACACCGGCCGGTCAGCGGGCGGGTGTTGGAGAGCCGGCGGACGGGACATCCGCCCCGTCCCCGACTGCTCGCGACCGGTCCGCCCGGACCCGGCCGGTCGCGCCGCGCCGCGCCCCGACGGCTCAACCCGCCTTGTTGAACGCCTCGTAGACCTTCTTCGGGATGCGGCCGCGCGCGGGCACCTCGAAGCCGTTGGACTGGGCCCAGGCGCGAACGGTGGCCGGGGTGGGCGCGATCGGGGTGCGCTTGTAGGCGTGGCCGGAGAGGGTCCGGCGGCGGCCGGCCTCGACGTAGGGCGCGAGTTCCTTGCGCAACCTGTCCGCGTTCCTCGACGAGAGGTCGATCTCGTACCACTGGCCGTCGACGCCGAATGCGATCGTCTCCTCGGCGTCGCCGCCGTCGAGATCGTCGGCAAGGGTGACCAGCACGCGCTGCGCCATAGGGATCGGTCCTTTCTTGTGCCGGCTGCCTGGGCTCGCGACGGGGCGGGTCCTGCCCGGGGCCGCGACCCGGCGCCCGAGAAGGGGGAATGGAGTGGCGGTGGAGAGAGTCGTTACCGCTGTTAATTCCCGCTGCATCCACTCCGCAAGCCTCGTCGCTTCCGGGGACCCTATGTTTTCCGCCGGGCGTTCCCCAGGCATTTCGTCAGCCGATATCCAAACGTGATCGGCGATCTGCGGCGGATGTGGCGTTGCGGGTATATCTACTCGCGTAGATCTCCTCACCCGGTACGCTGAGAGAACCTCACGCACCACACCATCGGGAGTAGCAGTGGCACGCGTCGTAGTCGACGTCATGCTCAAGCCGGAGATCCTCGACCCCCAGGGCCAGGCGGTACAGCGAGCGCTGCCCCGGCTCGGCTTCGACGGGATCTCCGACGTCCGCCAAGGAAAGCGCTTTGAGCTGGAGGTCGACGGCCCCGTCGACGACGCTGCGCTGGCCCGTATTCGGGAGTTGGCGGAAACCTTTCTCGCCAACACCGTGATCGAGGACTTCAATGTAAAGGTGGAGTCGTGACTGCACGCATTGGTGTCGTCACATTTCCGGGAACACTCGACGACCGCGACACTCAGCGCGCGGTCCGGGTGGCGGGCGCGGAAGCGGTCCCGCTGTGGCACCGGGACAAGGACCTGAAGCAGGTCGACGCGGTGGTTCTGCCCGGCGGCTTCAGTTACGGCGACTATCTGCGGGCCGGTGCGATCTCCCGTTTCTCGCCCGTGATGGGGTCGATCATCGAGCAGGCCCGGGCCGGAATGCCGGTGCTGGGGATCTGCAACGGATTCCAGGTGCTCACCGAGGCGCATCTGCTGCCCGGTGCGATGCTGCGCAACACCGACCTCCACTTCGTCTGCCGCGACCAGAAGCTCAGGGTCGAGACCAGCGGCACCGCGTGGACCGCGGACTACGCGGCGGGCCAGGAGATCTCCATCCCGCTGAAGAACATCGACGGCCGCTACACCGCCGACGAGCACGTCCTGGACGAGCTGGAGGCGGAGGGCCGGGTGGTCTTCCGCTACGCCGTCGAGGGCGAGGCCGCGGACGGCTACGGCAACCCGAACGGCTCGCTGCGCGACATCGCCGGGATCACCAACGCGGCCGGAAACGTGGTGGGCCTCATGCCGCACCCCGAGCACGCCGTCGAGTCGCTGATCGGCACCGGCCGCACCGACGGGCTCGGCTTCTTCACGTCAGTACTCAAGAAGTTGGTCGACGCATGACGCTGGATACGGTCGGGCACGCCGAGCAGACCCCGGACGTGGAGCTGCCCTGGAAGGCGCTGGGGCTCAAGGAGGACGAGTACCAGCGGGTCAGGGAGATCCTGGGCCGCCGTCCGACCGGGGCCGAGCTGGCGATGTACTCGGTGATGTGGTCGGAGCACTGCTCGTACAAGTCGAGCAAGGTGCACCTGAAGCAGTTCGGCGCGAAGGCGCCGCAGACCGACGCCCTGCTCGTCGGCATCGGTGAGAACGCCGGCGTGGTCGACGTCGGCGAGGGCTACGCGGTCACCTTCAAGGTCGAGTCGCACAACCACCCGTCGTACGTCGAGCCCTACCAGGGCGCGGCCACCGGCGTCGGCGGCATCGTGCGCGACATCATCGCGATGGGCGCGCGGCCGGTCGCCGTGGTGGACCCGCTGCGGATGGGCGCGGCCGACCACCCGGACACGAAGCGGGTGCTGCCCGGCGTGGTCGCGGGCATCGGCGGCTACGGCAACTGCCTTGGCCTGCCGAACATCGGCGGCGAGCTGGTCTTCGACGCCTGCTACCAGGGCAACCCGCTGGTCAACGCCGGTGCGATCGGCGTGATGCGGCACGAGGACATCCACCTCGCCAAGGCGTCCGGCGCCGGCAACAAGGTCATCCTCTACGGCGCCAGGACCGGCGGCGACGGCATCGGCGGCGCCTCGATCCTCGCCTCGGAGACCTTCGACGCGACGAAGCCGAGCAAGCGGCCCGCCGTGCAGGTCGGCGACCCGTTCCAGGAGAAGCTGCTGATCGAGTGCACGCTGGAGGCGTTCGCCGAGAAGCTGGTGGTCGGCATCCAGGACCTGGGGGCGGCGGGTCTGTCCTGCGCTACCAGCGAGCTGGCCTCCAACGGCTCTGGCGGCATGCGCGTCGAGCTGGACGACGTACCGCTGCGCGACTCCACGCTCTCGCCCGAGGAGATCCTCATGAGCGAGTCGCAGGAGCGGATGTGCGCGGTGGTGGAGCCCGCGAAGGTGGAGCGGTTCCTCGCGATCTGCGAGAAGTGGGACGTCATCGCCACCGTCGTCGGTGAGGTCACCGACGGGAACCGGCTGGAGATCTTCTGGCACGGCGAGAAGATCGTCGACGTCGACCCGCGCACCGTCGCGCACGAGGGCCCGACGTACGACCGCCCGTACGCCCGTCCCTCCTGGCAGGACGCGCTCCAGGCCGACGACGCCAACCGGTTGCCGCGCCCCGACACCGGCGACGAGCTGCGCGCGCAGGCGCTGCGGGTGCTCTCCTCGCCGAACGTCGCGTCGAAGGCGTGGGTCACCGACCAGTACGACCGGTTCGTGCAGGGCAACACCGTGCTGGCCCAGCCCGAGGACGCGGGCATGATCCGGGTCAACGAGGAGACCGGCCTCGGGGTCGCCATCGCCACCGACGGCAACGGCCGCTACACGAAGCTCGACCCGTACACCGGGGCGCAGCTCGCGCTCGCGGAGGCGTACCGGAACGTGGCGGCGACCGGCGCGAAGCCGCTGGCGATCTCGGACTGCCTGAACTTCGGCTCGCCCGAGGACCCGGACGTCATGTGGCAGTTCGTGGAGGCGGTCCGCGGTCTGGCCGACGGCTGCCTGCAGCTCGGTACGCCGGTGACCGGTGGCAACGTCTCCCTCTACAACCAGACCGGTGAGGCGGCCATCCACCCCACGCCGGTGGTCGCCGTGCTCGGCGTGATCGACGACGTGGCGCGCCGCACCCCGATGGCCTTCGGTGACGAGGGCCACCTGCTGTACCTGCTCGGGGAGACCCGGGAGGAGTTCGGCGGGTCGGTCTGGTCGCAGGTGGTGCACGACCACCTCGGCGGGCTGCCGCCGGCCGTGGACCTGGAGCGGGAGCGGCTGCTCGGCGAGATCCTGATCAGCGCGTCGCGCGACGGCATGGTCGACGCCGCGCACGACCTGTCCGACGGCGGTCTGCTCGCCGCGGTCACCGAGTCCTGCCTGCGCGGCGGACACGGTGCCCGGCTGGTCGTCCCCGACGGCCTGTCCGCCTTCACCTTCCTGCTGTCCGAGTCGGCCGGGCGGGCGCTCGTCGCCGTGCCGCGCTCGGAGGAGCTGCGCTTCACCGACATGTGCGGTGCGCGCGGCCTGCCGGCGGTGCGGGTCGGCGTGGTCGACGGCGACGCGCTGGAGGTGCAGGGCGAGTTCAGCATCCCGCTGACGGAGCTGGGTGAGGCCCACGAGTCGGCGATCCCGGGGCTGCTGGCCTGAGAAGGTCCTGACCCCGTACGGAAGGAGGGCGCCCCGGCCACGCTGCCGGGGCGCCCTCCTTTTCCGAGGCCCTAGTGTTCTTCGTCATGGTGCGGGTGGGACAGGCGCGGCGTGCGGCGGCGCGGTGGGTGGGCCGGTACGGGCGCGGCTCGGAGGGGTACCTCGGGGCGTACGTCAGCGGGTCGACGGTCGGGATGCCGGACGACGCGGAGCTGCCCGCGACGTCGGACATCGACGTGGTGGTGGTGAGCGGGTCGGCCCAGCCGCCGCCGAAGCTCGGGAAGATCCGCCACGAGGGCGCGCTGCTGGAGGTCACGACCCTGCCGTGGTCCGCGCTCGATCCGCCCGCGAGGGTGCTGGAGTCCTACCACCTGGCGGGGTCGTTCCGCACGGACACGCTGCTCGACGATCCGACCGGCCGGCTGGCGCAGCTGCGGGCGTACGTGGAGCCGCGGTTCGCCCGGCCGCGGTGGGTGCTGAGGCGGTGCGCCGACGCGCGGACGCGGATCGAGTCGGGCCTGGAGGCCTTCGACCCGGCGGCGCCCTTCCACCAGGCGCTGACCGCCTGGCTCTTCCCGGCCGCCGTCACCACGCACGTGATCCTGGTGGCGGCGCTGCGCAATCCCACGGTCCGGCTGCGCTACCGGGCGGCGCGGGTCGCGCTGGAGGAGTACGGCCACGCCGGCCTCTACCCGGAGTTGCTGGGGCTGCTCGGCTGCGCGGAGGTCTCCGCGGAGCGGGTGGGGCGCCATCTCGACGCACTGGCCGCGACGTTCGACGCGACGGCGGCCGTGGCGCGCACCCGCTTCCCCTTCAGCGGCGATCTCACGCCGGAGGCGCGGCCGGTCGCGATCGACGGCAGCCGCGCGCTGGTCGACGGCGGCGAGCACCGCGAGGCCGTGTTCTGGATCCTCGCCACCTTCGCCCGCTGCCATGCGGTCCTGGCCGCCGACGCACCCGGGCTCGGCGCGGAGCTGGAGCCCGATTTCCGTTCGGCCGCACGGGAGTTGGCGGGCGTCGACGCGGCCGGGAGCCTGCCCGGGCGGGTCGCGGAGGTCGGCGCCTTCGTCCCCCGGGTGTGGCGCACCGCCGAGGCGATGGTCGGGTCCCCCGGAGAGCGGTGATCGTGGAGGATGAGGGCATCCCGGCGGGTGCTGACCGCCGGACCCGGAGGAGGGCGGGCGCGTGCAGGCACTGGGCGAGGTTCTGGCGGGAAACCGCTATCCGGGGCGCGGGGTGGTGTGGGCGCGGACCGGGGACGGCCGGTGCTGCGGCGCGTACGTCCTCACCGGCCGCACCCGCGCCTCGCAGGCGCGCGAACTCCGGCGTGCCGAGGGCGAGTTGGTGGTCGCCGCGACGGAGGGCCCCGGCGGCGACCCGTTGCGGCACTACGTGGGCGCGCGGGAGCGCGGGGAGTGGCTGGTGTACGGCAACGGGGAGCAGGTCGCCGAGGTCGGCGCTCGGCTGGATCTCGGGGCGGGGCCGGGTTCGGCGCTGTCGGGGCTGTCCTACGAGCCGGACCCGCCGATCTTCACCCCCCGGATCACCGCGGTCGTCCACCACCCCACCGGGCGCGCCTGGTTCGGGGCCGCCCGGCGCAGTGCCCGCGGCCGGGAGGAGGCCGACGTGCTCACCCTGGCGGTCGGCGCCCTCGCTCCCGGGGACGCGGTGCTGATGACCACGTACCGTTCCGACGGCCGCACGGTCGCCGGCGCCGAGCCGTACGTCGAGACCGTGACGCGCGCTGCGGCTCCCGGGGGCCCGGACGGCCTGGTCGCCGAGATCTGGGACGCGCTGGACCCCGGACTGCGGGTGGCGGTCGCGGTGTTCGAGCCCGGGGCGCTGGGAGGCGCGCTGCTTCGGCACCGGTAGCCGCGGCCGCTGACGGGGCCGCCTCCGCCGTGGTTGGCTGTCCTCCGCCGCAACCTCGGAGCGCGCGGTGCGCGTCAGCAGCTACGACGTGGCACGTCGTTCCTCACCACCGAAAGGCTCGGGCATGTACGAGTACAAGGTCATCACCTTCCGCGAAGCGCTGATCGGGGACGCCCTCGACAGCGACAAGCTGGAGAAGGTCCTCAACAAGCACGCCGAGGACGGCTGGGCGCTGAAGGACATCACCTCCGGCGACGTGAAGGGCCGGATAGGCCCCGGCGCCGTCGACGGCCTCCTGATCACCTTCGAACGCCCCCGCCAGGGCTGACCTCCCGCCCGACCCGCGCCCACGCGGCTACGCTCCTTGTCCTGGTGACCAGGCATCGGTGAGCGTGGCCGCGTGGGCACGTTCGGCAGTCGGAGAGCTGAGCTGCGGTTCGTGGGGTGGGGCGGGGGTGGCGGTTAGGCTCGGGGCATGTCGACCTCGTCGGAGAGCCGCCGCCGTGTCCGGACGTACGAGCCCACGCGGACGTGGGGCGCCCTGAGCGCGCAGGTGGGGCACGTGCGGGTGGCCGCGCGGGGGTTGACCGGGGAGCAGTGGAAGTGGCCCTCGGGGCTGCCGGGTTGGGATGTGCGGCTGCTGGTGGTGCACATCGAGCGGCAGGTCGAGGCGATGGGGGCGGCGCTGGACGCCGAGCAGCCGCCCGCCGGGGCGAAGGCGGTGGGGCTGGACACCTGGGCGCTGTCCACCGCCGGGATCGCCGAGCAGCTGGACGCCTCGACCCGGGCGGAGGAGGCGCGCACCGCCGATCCGCTGACCGCCCTCGACGAGGCCGCCCGGCAGCTGGCCACCCGCGAGGCCGAGGCGACCCGCGGCGACCGGCTGGTGCCGAGCCCGTTCGGGCCGATGCGGGCGAGCGACTTCCTGGTGACCCGGCTGGTGGAACTCGTCGTCCACAGCGACGACCTCGCCCGGGCGACCGGACTGGACGTCGGCTTCGACCGGCACGCCCTCGCCGGCGCCGTACGCGTCCTGGCCGACGCGCTCGCCGCGAAGGCGCCCGGGAACTCCGTCGAGGTGCGGGTGCCCCCGTACGCGGCCGTGCAGTGCGTGGCCGGGCCGCGCCACACCCGCGGCACCCCGCCGAACGTCGTCGAAACCGACCCCAGGACGTGGCTGCGCCTGTCCACCGGCCGCACGACGTTCGCCGACGAGGTGGACGCGGCCCGCGTCTCGGCCTCCGGCGAGCGCGCCGACCTCACCCCGTATCTCCCGGTGCTCGGGTGACCCTGCGGGCGTGCGGCGCTCACGGTCGGTGACCGCCGGCGCCGCGATGGCCGGAAAACGACCACGGCCGCCCGCTGCCCCCCGCGGGTAAGGGCAACGTCACATCGCTTACAGGACAAGGGGCGACGCGCGTAGAACCCGTCCCAGGGGTGTTCGCCCGTTCGGTCCATCAGCATTCCTGCCCTAGACTCGACAACGTGCCTCGTGGTGACGGACGACTCAGCCACGACCTGCTCCCCGGTGAGAAGGGCCCCCAGGACGCTTGCGGCGTCTTCGGTGTCTGGGCCCCGGGTGAAGAGGTCGCCAAACTCACCTACTTCGGGCTGTACGCCCTGCAGCACCGCGGACAGGAGTCCGCGGGCATCGCAGTGAGCAACGGCTCCCAGATCCTGGTCTTCAAGGACATGGGTCTGGTCTCCCAGGTCTTCGACGAGACCTCCCTCGGCTCGCTGACCGGCCACATCGCCGTCGGCCATGCCAGGTACTCGACCACCGGCGCCTCCGTGTGGGAGAACGCCCAGCCCACCTTCCGCGCCACCGCGCACGGCTCCATCGCGCTCGGCCACAACGGCAACCTCGTGAACACCGCGGAACTGGCCGAGATGGTCGCCGCGCTGCCGCAGGGCCCCGGCCGGGCCACGAAGGTGGCCGCCACCAACGACACCGACCTCATCACGGCGCTGCTGGCCGGCCAGGTCGGACCTGACGGAACCCCGCTCTCGGTCGAGGACGCGGCACCACAGGTGCTGCCGAAGGTCAAGGGTGCTTTCAGCCTCGTCTATATGGACGAGCACACGCTCTACGCCGCCCGCGACCCGCAGGGCATCCGCCCGCTGGTGCTGGGCCGGCTGGAGCGCGGCTGGGTGGTCGCCTCGGAGAGCGCGGCGCTGGACATCTGCGGCGCCAGCTTCGTCCGTGAGATCGAGCCCGGCGAGCTGATCGCGATCGACGAGCAGGGCCTGCGCTCCTCCCGCTTCGCCGACGCGCGCCCCAAGGGCTGCGTCTTCGAGTACGTCTACCTCGCCCGCCCCGACACCGACATCGCGGGCCGCAACGTCTACCTGTCCCGGGTGGAGATGGGCCGCCGGCTGGCCAAGGAGGCCCCGGTCGAGGCCGATCTGGTGATACCGACCCCGGAGTCCGGCACGCCGGCCGCGGTCGGCTACGCCGAGGCCAGCGGCATCCCCTACGGCTCGGGCCTGGTGAAGAACTCCTACGTCGGCCGGACCTTCATCCAGCCGTCCCAGACCATCCGGCAGTTGGGCATCCGGCTCAAGCTCAACCCGCTGAAGGAGGTCATCCGCGGCAAGCGGCTGGTCGTGGTGGACGACTCCATCGTCCGCGGCAACACGCAGCGCGCGCTGGTGCGGATGCTCCGCGAGGCAGGCGCCGCCGAGGTGCACGTGCGGATCTCCTCGCCGCCGGTGAAGTGGCCGTGCTTCTTCGGCATCGACTTCGCCACCCGCGCCGAGCTGATCGCCAACGGCATGACCGTCGAGGAGATCGGCCAGTCCCTCGGCGCGGACTCGCTGGCGTACATCTCGCTCGACGCGATGGTCGAGGCGACCACGATCGCCAAGCCCAACCTGTGCCGGGCCTGCTTCGACGGCGAGTACCCGATGGACCTGCCCGACCCGGAACTGCTGGGCAAGCAGCTCCTGGAGGTCGAGCTGGCCGGCGGTGCGGACGCCGCCGACGCGCTGCGCAGGCCGTGAGAGCGCACCCCTCCGCCGCGCGGGCCGACGGCCCGCGCCGCGGTCCCCACCCGCGTACGCGCCCCGGCCGTCCCGGCCCGGGCCGACCGCGGCGACCGTACGACCGACACGAAGGTTCCCCCAGCCATGTCTGAGACAACCGGTGCCAGCTACGCAGCCGCGGGCGTCGACATCGAGGCGGGCGACCGCGCCGTCACGCTGATGAAGGAGTGGGTGCGCAAGGCGTCCCGCCCCGAGGTGGTCGGCGGGATCGGTGGCTTCGCCGGGCTGTTCGACGCCTCGGCCCTCAAGCGCTACGCGCGCCCGCTGCTCGCCTCGGCCACCGACGGCGTCGGCACGAAGGTGGACATCGCCCGCCGGATGGGCGTCTACGACACGATCGGCCACGACCTGGTCGGCATGGTCGTGGACGACCTGGTGGTGTGCGGCGCCGAACCGCTGTTCATGACCGACTACATCTGTGTCGGCAAGGTCCACCCGGAACGGGTGGCGGCGATCGTCAAGGGCATCGCGGAGGGCTGCGTGCTGGCCGGCTGCGCGCTGGTCGGCGGCGAGACCGCCGAGCACCCGGGGCTGCTGGCCGCCGACGACTTCGACGTGGCGGGCGCGGGCACCGGCGTGGTCGAGGCCGACGGGCTGCTGGGCGCGGACCGTATCCGATCGGGTGACGTGGTGATCGCGATCGAGTCGTCCGGGCTTCACTCCAACGGGTACAGCCTGGTGCGGCACGTGCTCTTCGACCGGGCCGGCTGGGCGCTGGACCGGAATGTGCCGGAGTTCGGCCGCACCCTCGGCGAGGAACTGCTGGAGCCCACCAGGATCTACTCGCTGGACTGCCTGGCGCTCGCCCGGACCACCGAGGTGCACGCCTTCTCGCACGTCACCGGCGGCGGCCTGGCCAACAACCTGGCCCGGGTCATCCCGGACCACCTGCACGCCACCGTGGACCGCGCCACCTGGACCCCGGCCCCGGTGTTCGGGCTGGTCGGCGAGCTCGGCGGGGTGCCGCGGCACGAGCTGGAGAAGACGCTCAACATGGGCGTCGGCATGGTCGCCGTGGTGCCGCAGGAGTCGGTCGACGTGGCGCTGTCGGTGCTGGCCGACCGTGACGTGGACGCCTGGGTGGCCGGCGAGATCCGGGCACGCGAAAGCGACGCCCCGGCCGTGGAACTGGTCGGTGACCACGGCGACGGCGCCTGAGTCGGACGGCTACGCGCTGTGAGGCATCACGCCGACGACGAAACCCGGCCCGGGGCGGACCCCGGGCCGGGCCTGAGTGTCGGCGGCGTCAAGCGCGACGGCGCTGAGACGAAGGGGACGGCTCCGACTGTTCGTCGTCGTCATCGTCCTCGTCTTCGTCGTTGTACAGATCCGCGTACTGCGCATACGGATCGTCGTCCAACTCGTCGTCATCGTCCTCGACCGGCTCCGGATTAACCGGCATCGACGGCGATGCGCCCAGCTCTTCGGCCAGACGTGAGAGATCCGTGCCGCCGCTGTTGTACTTCAGCTGGCGGGCGACCTTCGTCTGCTTGGCCTTGGCCCGGCCGCGCCCCATGGCTCGACCCCCTCAACGGCGGGGCTCGATGGCCCCGAGTCTTGACACGCGTTCATGAATCCGGAGCGGTCCCCCCGAGGAGAGATCCGGTCCGTAGAGCCTCAACGGTACCTGCTTCCGACGCCGCACGGTACGTCGCCCGCACGACGCGCGTCGGAACAGGGGACATTTGCGGCCCTGTCCTTCCTGGTCAGAACCGATTTTACCGTCTTCTAGCGCGAACTTGCTATCGGGCCGTGCTATCGGTCACGCCGGACCCCTCGGGCGGGTCCGCCCGAGGGGTCCCCGCGGCGCTCAACCCACGCTCGGGCGCAGCCAGTCGGAGGCGGGGGTGCGGTCGGCCATCCGCTGTTCGGCGAGCCGGTCGGCGGCCACCGCGGGCGGCACCCCGTCGGCGGCGGCCCGGTCGAAGATGGCCAGCGTGGTGTCGTGGATCTTCGCGGCCTTCGCCTTGGCCCGGTCGAAGTCGAAACCGTTCAGCTCGTCGGCGACCTGGATGACGCCGCCCGCGTTGACCACGTAGTCCGGGGCGTAGAGGATGCCGCGGTCGGCGAGGTCCTTCTCGACACCCGGGTGGGCGAGCTGGTTGTTGGCGGCGCCGCAGACCACGGTGGCGGTCAGCACGGCGACGGTCGTGTCGTCAAGCGCGCGGCCCAGCGCGCAGGGGGCGTAGACGTCCAGCGGGAGGCGCACCAGAGCGTCAGCGTCGGCCGCTGAGGTGACGCCCGGGTGTCGTGCGGTGATCCGCCGGACGGCATCCTGGCGGACATCGGTGACCACGACCTCGGCGCCGTCGTCGACGAGGTGGTCCACGAGGTGGTGGCCGACCTTGCCGACGCCCGCGACGCCCGCGCAGCGTCGGCTCGCCCCACTGCGCCTTGGCGGCCGCGCGCATGCCTTGGAACACGCCGAAGGCGGTGAGTACCGAGGAGTCGCCGGCGCCGCCGTTCTCGGGGGAGCGGCCGGTCGTCCAGCGGTTCTCGCGGGCGACCACGTCCATGTCGGCGACGTACGTGCCGACGTCGCACGCGGTGACGTAGCGGCCACCCAGCGAGGCCACGCAGCGGCCGTAGGCGAGCAGCAGTTCGTCGGTCTTGAGGAGGTCGGGGTCACCGATGATGACCGCCTTGCCGCCGCCGTGGTCCAGGCCGGCCAGGGCGTTCTTGTAGGACATGCCGCGGGCGAGGTTCAGCGCGTCGTCCACGGCCTCCTCGTCGGAGGCGTAGGAGTGGAAGCGGGTGCCGCCGAGGGCGGGGCCCAGGGCGGTGGAGTGCAGTGCGATCACCGCCCGCAATCCGGTCGGGCGGTCCTGGCACAGAACGACCTGCTCGTGTCCGCCCTGCTCCGATCGGAACAGCTTGGCGATCACGTCGGCGCCGTTGCCGGTGTCGGTCTGTCGTACGTCGGTCACGGTGGTGACTCCCCAGTCCTTTGGTGCTCGTGGTCCCATTGGGTTCGGGTGTCTCGCCCCCCGCGCGGGTGGCGGAGGGTTCGTCGGCCTCAGCGTAGGCCCTGGGCGCAGTGGCCGGGATCACCTCCGGCCGGGTCGGTCCCGTGGGACGATCGGAGGGCCGGGAAGCCGATGGCCGTGGCCGAGCCGCCCCGGCGAACGGTCGGCGCGGCGGTGAGGGAGCGGGTGTGGTCGGTTCGGCGGTGCAGGTCCCGTACGCGTCGTATCTGCGGGTGTACGAGCCGCTGGCGGCCTTTCCCGAGCCCGAGCGCACCCACTGGTACCGGTACGCGGCCGCGGGCCGCGGGCGCGGCGCGCAGGACGAGCTGAGGCAGTCCCTGGCCGGGCTGGTGCCGGTGCCGCCGATCGTGGTCCCGGTGCACGAGAGCCGCGAGGCGTTCGTCGCCGAAGTGGGCGGGGTCACCCACGTCTGCCCGTGGCGGACCCGCCTGCGCGGCTGGATGGCGCTGGAGCAGCTGGAGGGCCAGCTGCCCGCCCCGGTGCTCGACGCGATGGTGCCGCCGGTGGTCAGGCGGCAGGCCGCGGCCGACCACGAGGCGTGGCGCGAGGCGAACCCCGACGCGCGCCCCTGGATCCGTTCGGCGACCTGGCACGTGCCGGTGCGCTGGTTCATCCTCGTCGGCGACGACGAGCGGGAGTACGAACCGGCGGGCGCGGGCGAGTCCAAGCAGCCGCTGATGCGCTACCGCACCCCGATGGTGCAGGCGCGGCGCCGGGTGGCGCGGGGCCTGCGGGTGCTCAAGGAGGCTTTGGACGAGAGCCCGTTGGTCGACGGGCTGGTCGACGTGGGGCGCTGGCTGGAGGAGTTCCACCCGCGCTCCCTGGTCGAGCTGGACTACGGCGGGCTGGTGCACGTGATCGGCCCGGAGGCCCTGGCGGCCGACCACTCGGCGGCGGACGCGGCCGAGGGGTTGGCGGCGCTGCGCGAGGGCGACTCCGAGGCGGCCGGCACCGCCTACGAGCGGCTGACCGACCGCTGGCGGGCGGTACGCGAGCTGCAGTTCGCGAACTGAGACGCGCTGGGACGGGCCGGGACGGGCTCGGACACGCCGCCGCGGACCGCGGTGCGGCCGGGATCTGACGGACTGTTGTCTCCGCGTGGGTCGGGTGTTGTCTCCGGTCCTGCCCCGAGCACCCTTCTGCCCCTGGTGATGGTGCTATTGGCCCAAGCGTGACGCAGAGCACGTAACCGGACTCTTGCCTGCATCACCATCTGTCATGCCAAAATGGGACATCGGGTCCACCTCGGACTCTCATCGAAGGTGGGGATGTGGCAGATGATCGCGCTGTGACTGATCGTCACGTTGGGGTGACTGTCCGCTATGGCCCGGTCCATCGGCTTCCGTCGAGCTTGAACACCTGAGAGGGCAAATCCATCGGTTTGGCCGACGCGGCTGGACGGATGGTGTAGTTGTAGTGCCGAGGACAAGCCGTTCGTCCTATTACCGACTCGGCCCGCGTCCGCCCATATCGGGCAACGTGGGTCAAGGTGCAGAATTTAAGAGGAAAGAACCGCGTTGGTTCGGTTCTCTCGAGGAGGCCGCTCATGACCGCTCGCACCCCTGATGCCGAGCCGTTGCTAACACCTGCTGAGGTCGCCACCATGTTCCGCGTCGACCCGAAGACGGTCACGCGCTGGGCCAAGGCTGGCAAGCTCACGTCGATCCGCACGCTCGGCGGGCACCGCCGCTACCGCGAGGCGGAGGTCCGTGCACTGCTTGCGGGCATTCCGCAGCAGCGCAGCGAGGCCTGACAGTCCTTTTGGGCGGCTTACGGGGCCCCTACCCCATACGTCGCCGTCCGAGGGTCACCTGCCCCCATCAGGAGGCCCGAGGGGAGGACGGACAGCAGGACGTACCACCGCACAGCCGTAAGAGGATCGCATCGGACTCCGCCGGGTCCGGTGCGATCCTCTTTTTTGTGCCCCCGGTCACACGTCTACGGGCCGGTACCATTGCACATATTAAATCGAGAGCCTTGCGCAGGGCCTTCAGTTCCTCGTTCCCCGGCCGATGTGGCGTGACTCCCGTCACATGTGGGGAGCTTGAGAGATGCGGCGTCCATGCGGTAGTGAACCGCCGCGCCCCACCGGCCCGTTGGTAGCACCCTTGCCCCTCCTGTCCCTGGAGTGGGGCCCGCCCGCCGGGCGGCCGGCAGGCGTGGTGTTCAACTCCCTTACCCCCGGACTGACTTGATCTACCCGATCCGCGGCAGGCTGCTGCCGGGCGCTGCACGGTGCGCTGCCGGGGGAACGCCGAAATGGCCCTGGAAACACCGAAAAGCCCGCCCCCGGAGACTCCGGGGGCGGGCTGACGGCCATCTGCTGCGGTCCTGACGGGATTTGAACCCGCGGCCTCCACCTTGACAGGGTGGCGAGCACTCCAAACTGCTCCACAGGACCTTGCTGCGAGTCAGACTGTACAGCAGGTCAGGGGGTGGGGTCGAACTCAGGACCAGGCGGCGTCGAGAGCCTTGAAGACGCGCTTGTCGGAGACGGGGAAGGCCGTGCCGAGGGCGTGCGCGAAGTAGCTGACCCGCAGCTCCTCGATCATCCAGCGGATCTCCCGCACAGCGGCGGGAACGGGCCGTCCGGCGGGCTGTGCGGCCAGCAGCTCGGCGTACTCCGCCTGGATCTCCCGGACCTTCTCCATCCGCGTGGTGTCCCGCTGGACGCCCGTCGGCATCTGCTGCAGGCGGCGGTCGGCGGCCACGAGGTAGCGCATCAGGTCGGGCAGCCGCCGCAGGCCCGCGGCGGTGACGAAACCGGGGTGCACCAGCGCGTCGAGCTGCTGCCTGACGTCCTGGACGTTCGCCAGGAGCACGGGGCTGGAGGTGTCCTTCAGCCGCCGCTCGCAGGAGTGCCAGGCGGCCAGCACCTGCTGCACCTGCTGGACGGCGCGGCCGGTCAGCTCGACCAGGTCGGCCCGTACCGCGTCGAACAGCTTGCGGTAGCCCTCCTCGTCCCAGGCGGGGCCGCCGTGGTCGGTGACCAGCCGGTCCGCGGCCGCGGTGGCGCAGTCCTCGAAGAGGCCCTGCACGCTGCCGTGCGGGTTGCGGGACAGGGCGAGCTTCTGCTGGTTGGAGAGCCGGTCGGCGGCGAACTTCGCCGGGTTCACCGGCACGTTCAGCAGGATCAGCCGCCGGGTGCCGCGCCACATCGCCTCGGCCTGCTCCGGCTCGGTGTCGAACAGCCGCACCGCGACCGTGGCGCCCTCGTCCACCAGCGCGGGGTACGCCTTGACCGGCTGGCCGGACCGCCGAGTCTCGAAGGTGCGCGGCAGGGTCCCGACGGTCCAGTCGGTCAGCCCGGTGCGCTGCTCCATGGTGGCCAGCGCCGGATCGGAGGACCGCTCGAAGGCCCTGGTGATCGCCTCGCGCGTCTTGGGCCGCAGCCGCTGCTTGAGCGCGTCGAGGTCCTTGTCCTCCGCGTGCCCGGCGACCTTGCGGCGGCGCTCGTCCACCACCCGGAAGGTGATCTTCAGGTGGTCGGGCACCTTCGCCAGATCGAAGTCCTCCGGGACGACCGGCACCCCGACCATCCGCTGCAGCTCGCGGGCCAGCACCACGGGAAGCGGGTCGGGGCCGGCCGCCACCCGGTCCAGGAAGGCCCGCGCGTAGTTCGGCGCCGGTACGTAGTGGCGGCGGATCGGCTTGGGGAGCGAGCGGATCAGCTCGGTGACGACCTGCTCGCGCAGGCCCGGGATCTGCCAGTCGAAGCCGTCGGGCACCACCTGGTTGAGCACTTGGAGCGGGATGTGCACCGTCACGCCGTCGGCGTCCCCGCCCGGCTCGAACTGGTAGGTCACCCGGAACTTCAGCCCGCCCTGCCGCCAGGAGTCGGGGTAGTCGGCCTTGGTGACCGCCTCCGCGTTCTCGTTGATCAGCATGGAGTGCTCGAAGTTGAGCAACTCCGGCTCCTCGCGCCGCTTGTGCTTCCACCAGGAGTCGAAGTGGGCGCCGGAGACGACGTGTTCGGGCAGCTTGCCGTCGTAGAAGTCGTACAGCGTCTCGTCGTCGACGAGGATGTCGCGGCGGCGGGCGCGGTGCTCCAACTCCTCGACCTCGCCGAGGAGTTTGCGGTTGTCGTGGAAGAACTGGTGGTGGGTGCGCCAGTCGCCCTCGACCAGGGCGTTGCGGATGAACAGCTCGCGCGAGGTCTCCGGGTCGATCCGCCCGTAGTTCACCTTGCGCTGGGCGACCAGCGGGACACCGTAGAGCGTCACCTTCTCGTACGCCATCACCGCGGCCTGGTCCTTCTCCCAGTGCGGCTCGCTGTAGCTGCGCTTGACCAGGTGCTCGGCGAGGGGCTCGACCCACTCCGGCTCGATCTTCGCGTTCACCCGCGCCCACAGCCGGGAGGTCTCCACGAGTTCGGCCGACATGATCCACCGCGGCGGCTTCTTGAACAGGGCGGAGCCGGGGAAGACCGCGAACTTCGCGCTGCGCGCGCCCAGATACTCGTTCTTCTCGGTTTCCTTGAGCCCGATGTGGGAGAGGAGGCCGGCCAGCAGGGAGGCGTGCACCCGCTGCGGGTCGACCGCGTCCTCGCTCGCCGACTCCGGGCCCAGGGTGAGGCCGAGGGACCTGGTGACCGTGCGGAGCTGGCTGTAGATGTCCTGCCACTCGCGGATGCGCAGGTAGTTCAGGAACTCCGAGCGGCACATCCGGCGGAACGCGGAGGAGGACAGCTCCTTCTGCCGGTCGCGCAGGTAGGTCCACAGGTGCAGGAAGGAGAGGAAGTCGCTGCTCTCGTCCTTGAACCGGGCGTGCTGCTGGTCGGCCTGCGCCTGCTTGTCGGCGGGGCGCTCGCGCGGGTCCTGGAGGGACAGCGCGGCGGCGATCACCATCACCTCGCGCACGCAGCCGTTGCGGTCCGCCTCCAGCACCATGCGGGCCAGCCGCGGGTCGACCGGGAGCTGGGCGAGCTTGCGGCCGGTCTGGGTGAGCCGCTGGCGCGGGTCCTTCTGCTGCGGGTCGAGCGCGCCGAGCTCCTCCAGGAGCTGGACGCCGTCCTTGATGTTGCGGCTGTCCGGCGGGTCGATGAACGGGAACTTCGCGATGTCGCCCAGCCCGGCGGCCGTCATCTGCAGGATCACCGAGGCGAGGTTGGTGCGCAGGATCTCCGCGTCGGTGAACTCCGGACGGGACAGGAAATCGTCCTCGTCGTAGAGCCGGATGCAGATGCCGTCCGAGGTACGGCCGCAGCGGCCCTTGCGCTGGTTGGCGCTGGCCTGGCTGATCGGCTCGATCGGCAGCCGCTGCACCTTGGTGCGGTGGCTGTACCGGGAGATGCGCGCGGTGCCCGGGTCGATCACGTAGCGGATGCCCGGGACGGTCAGCGAGGTCTCCGCCACGTTGGTGGCCAGCACGATGCGGCGGCCGCTGTGCTGCTGGAAGACCCGGTGCTGCTCCGCGGACGACAGCCGCGCGTACAGCGGCAGCACCTCGGTGCCGCGCAACTGCCGCTTGGTGAGGGCGTCGGCGGTGTCGCGGATCTCCCGCTCGCCGGAGAGGAAGACCAGGATGTCGCCGGGGCCCTCGGCCTGCAGCTCGTCGACCGCGTCGCTGATCGCGGTGATCTGGTCCCGGTCGGCCTCGGCGCCCTTCTCCGCGCTCTCGTCGAGTTGTGGCCGGTAGCGCACCTCGACCGGATACGTGCGCCCGCTGACCTCGACGATCGGGGCGTCGCCGAAGTGCCGGGAGAAGCGCTCCGGGTCGATGGTGGCCGAGGTGATGACGACCTTGAGGTCGGGGCGGCGGGGCAGCAGCTGGGCGAGGTAGCCCAGGATGAAGTCGATGTTGAGGCTGCGCTCGTGGGCCTCGTCGATGATGATCGTGTCGTACCCGCGCAGCTCGCGGTCGGTCTGGATCTCGGCGAGCATGATGCCGTCGGTCATCAGCTTGACCAGGGTGGAGTCGCTGACCTGATCGGTGAAGCGGACCTTCCAGCCGACCGCCTCGCCCAGCGGGGTGTCCAGCTCCTCCGCGACGCGCTCGGCGACCGTGCGGGCGGCGATCCGGCGGGGCTGGGTGTGGCCGATCAGACCGCGCACGCCCCGGCCCAGCTCCAGGCAGATCTTCGGGATCTGGGTGGTCTTGCCCGACCCGGTCTCGCCCGCGACGATCACCACCTGGTGGTCGCGGATCGCGGCCAGGATGTCGTCCTTCTTCTGGCTGACCGGGAGCGCCTCGGGGTAGCTGATCCGCGGCACGGCCGCCCGGCGGGCGGTTATCCGGGCCTCGGCCCTCGCGATCTCCGTGTCGATCTCGGCGAGCACCGCGGCGCGGGCCTCCGGCTTGCGGATGCGCCGGGCACCCTCGAGCCGCCGGCCGAGCCGCTGCTCGTCACGGGAGGAGAGCGCGGGCAGCCGCGCGGCGAGCTCGGAGAACTCGGCAGGGGAGGAGGGTTGCGTAGACATACGCGATCCAGCATCCCACCTGGGGGGGAGGAGCGGCGAACGCATTTCGGGCGCGCGGGCCTCGAACAACGACGCAGGGCCCGACTCCGATGGAGTCGGGCCCTGCGTCGTGCGGTGGCTGGGGCCGGGGTCGAACCGGCGACCTACCGCTTTTCAGGCGGTCGCTCGTACCAACTGAGCTACCCAGCCGCAGCGGTCCTGACGGGATTTGAACCCGCGGCCTCCACCTTGACAGGGTGGCGAGCACTCCAAACTGCTCCACAGGACCTTGCTTCGTGCGGGACAAGTCTGACACATGATGTGCCGTGCTCCCGCACTGTTTTCCGCGACCTCCGCGCCGTGCCGCCCGGCCGGACCCGGAAACCCCGGGGGATCTCCTGTGGACCGTTCGGACATTTCGGCGGGCCGATGTCGCTGGATCAGCGTAGCAGAACCCGCAGGCCGTCCCGTACGCGCGAGCAGGCGGGGGGCGGGATGCGGGCGGGTGTGAAGCCACGGCGGAGGGGGCCGCGGGCGGCGCCGGACGGACGGCGCGACGGGCGGGTGGGGCGGGGTGCGGCCGGGGGCAAAGACCTTTGACGGTGCCATGACGGGCTGGATAGCTTCTGCCCCATGGACGTGCTGAGATACGTGGCCTTCTCGACCGACCCCGCCGGCGGGAACCGCGCCGGAGTGGTGCTGGACGCGACCGGCGCGGACGACGCCGCGATGCTGGCCGTCGCCGCCGAAGTCGGCTACTCGGAGACGGCGTTCGCCGTGCCGCGGGCCGACGGCGGCCTGGACGTCCGCTACTTCAGCCCGCTGGCCGAGGTGTCCTTCTGCGGGCACGCGACCATCGCGGCCGCCGTCGCCCACGCGCACGCGCACGGTCCGGGCGAGCTGGAGCTCCACACCCCGGCGGGTCTGGTCCGGGTGGCGTCCTTCGCCGCGGACGACGGGACCTTCAGCGCCGAGCTGGTGAGCGTGCCGCCGACGTCGGAGCCGCTCTCCCCCGAGGACCTGGCCGCGGTGCTCTCCGCGCTCGGCTGGGCCGCGGCGGACCTGGACCCGGCGCTGCCGCCGCGCGTCGCGTACGCGGGTGCCTGGCACCCGGTGATCGCCGTGTCGACCCGGCAGCGGCTGGCCGCGCTCGACTACGACATGGCCGCGCTCGGCGACCTCATGGGGCGTCGCGGGTGGACCACGGTCGACCTGGTGTGGCGGGAGTCGGAGACGGTCTTCCACGCCCGCAACCCCTTCCCGCCCGGCGGCGTGGTCGAGGACCCCGCGACGGGGGCGGCCGCGGGGGCGTTCGGCGGCTACCTGAGGGAGCTGGGGCTCGTCCCGCTGCCGGCCACGCTGACCCTTCACCAGGGTGACGACATGGGCCGGCCGAGCCTACTCACCGTCGGGGTGTCCGCGGACCCGGCGGAGGGCATCAGGGTGCGCGGCGCCGCGGTGCCGATCCCGGACTGAACCGCCCGCGTCACCCGTACGGGGGTGGTGTGCGCCGCTCGGGACGGGTCCCGTGCCCCACGGGGTAGACCTGGGAGAGCCGCCGGAACGGGTGGACCCGGGCGAACCGGGTGGCGCGAGCGGGGAGTTGAACGGATGGACGGGTGCGTCCGGTGGCGGCGCGGCGGAGGCGCCGCGGCCGCGGCAGGGGTGATGGCCGCGGCGGTGGTACTCGCGGGCTGCGGCGCGGGCTCCGGTTCCGGTGGCAACGGGTCGGGGCACGGCGACGGCCCGGCGGGACCGGGGCACGGGGCGGCCGGATCGACCGCCGCCGCGCCCCGGCGCTCGTCCGTCCCGCCCGCCGTACCCTCCTCCGTGCCCCCGAGGACGACGAGCGCCGGCGCGGACGCCGGTCTCCGCTCCTGCTACGACGGCAGCTGCGAGATCACGGTGACGGGGCCGGTCACCATCCCCGTGGCCGACCGGTTCGGCTTCCCGGCGGTCGAGGTCACCCACGTCGGGGCCGACGGCGTCACCATCGAGGCGAACGGCGGCGGTACCCACCTGGAGTCCGGGGTCGGTCCTGGCGGTACCGCCGCGCTGAACGGCATCTCGGTACGCGTCCGGGCCGTGCACGGGAACACCGCCGAGCTGTCGGTCTCGCACGGCTGAGTCCCGGGCCGCCCGGTCCTGGTGCGGTGCGGGTCAGGCGCCCGGCCTGGCCAGGAGCAGCTCGGTGTTGTGGTCGGTGGAGGCGCCGAGCTTGGCCGCCGGGGTGGCGTAGGGGTCGTTGAAGGACAGCTCGCGGTAGAGCGCGGCGAGGTTGGGCTCGCCGGTGCCGCCGAAGTCGGTGGCGTAGGGGGCCGCGGACTCGATGAGGGTGGTGAAGAGGGAGAGCGTGCCGTCGTGGTTGTCGGCGATCTCGATGAGGCGGGCGTGCTGGGGGTAGTCGACGTGGGAGGCGGTGTTGATCTCCCAGAAGGCGCGCTCGGGGACGGCGTGGCCGTGCGGGGTGATGAGGTTGGCGTGGGTGTGGCCGTTCACCCAGGCCACGACGTTGGGGTAGCGCTGCAGGAGGGTGACGAGGTCGGTCCCGGTGTGGCGGCCGTCGAGGAGGTTGTAGGGGTCGGGCAGGGTGTTGCCCATGGTGGTGCTGGTGTGGTGGCTGAACAGGACGACGAGCTGGTCCTGGGAGCCGCGCCGCACCACGTTGCCGTCCGTGTCGTACCAGTGGGTGCTGACGGACTGCAGCACGGACTCCAGCCACTTCAACTGGGCCGAGCCGATGGACCCGTCCGCCCAGCCGGCGCGGTTGGTGGTGTCGAGGCTGATGCCCAGGACGCCGTCGGCGATCGGGAACGTGTAGTAGAGCTTGCCGCTGTCGGCCGCCGCCTGCGTGAAGCCGTGGCCGTACGGGCCGGGGCCGGTGCGGGCGGAGTCGAGGTGCGCCTGCGCGAACTGCTTCGGGGTGAAGGGGGCGCGGCGGGCGTCGGGGGTGACGGAGCGGACCGGGCCGCCGCCTTCGAGCAACCGGAGCAGGATCGCGACCGCGGTGGCCGGGTCGTGCTGGATCGCGTCCGCCAGCTTGGCCGCCGTCGCGTCGTCGACCCCCTCGATCTTGCCGCCGCCGGTGTACAGGGAGTTCAGCAGGCCGAGGTCGGGCAGGGTGCCCTCGATGCTGTCGTCGTGGTTGCCGACCGTCGTGTACCAGGGGGTGCGCAGGCCGGTCGCGGTGAACGGCCGCCCGGCCGCCGCCAGGAAGCCCGGCACCTGGGGGAAGCCGGCCGCCTTGTAGTGGTCCTGATAGGACGACTCGGGGTTCCAGTACAGCGCGGAGCCGGAGTTCTGCACGCCCTCGTACGCCGAGGTGTCGCCGGTGTTCGGGGTGACCGCGCCGCCGCTCATCACCGTGAGGTACCAGTCGAGTTCGACCTGCTCGTGGTTGTCGGTGTTGTCGCCGGTGGCCATCACCAGGGAGAACGGCAGGCCCGTGTAGGGGCCTCCGGACAGGGAGTTGACGCGGTCCACCAGCGAGGCCGCGCCGCGGACGGTCAGCGCCTCGTGCGGGCGGTAGGCCGAGTCGATGTACTGCGCCAGGTACTCGAAGCGCACCGGCGACTCGGTGTCGGCCAGGTGCAGGTCGGTGAACTGCACGAAGGAGGCCAGCCCGGTGCGGGTGGTGTCGCGCCCGGAGCCGCCCGCCGCCAGCTCGCCGCGCACCACCAGCGGCCAACCGGGCCCGGCGGCCAGCCTCTTGTACGTACCGGTGCCGGTCGCGGTCGCGGCCTGCGCGAGGGTGGTGCCCGCCACGGCCACGGCGCGCGCGGCGGTCGCCGCCAGCGCCCGGTCGCGTGCCGCAGCCGAGGCGAACGGGCTGTCCATCATGGTCAGCGCCGCGGCGGCCGCTGCGGCGGAGGCGCCGGAGAGGAACTGGCGTCTACTGGGTGCGCGCATGGACAAGTCTCCTGACGGTGGGCGGGGTTGGCGCTCGTCGGGTGGTGCTCGGCTGCCGGCCGGTCCGTCCGGTGCGGGTCCTTCCGGTGCGGCCGGGCGGCGCGGGGGTGCCGCGCGACTCCGTATTACCAGCCGGTAACGGCCCCTCGCCAGGGTCCCGCCGCATTCCCGCAGCCGGTCGGCCGTCGCGTGAACCCGCCGTGAAGCGCGGGCGGCCGTCCGTGGCGCAGCGTCCCCGCCCGGTATCAGCCCGTCCCGTCTTCGTCGCCCTCGGGCCCGGTCTCCATCAGGTCCAGGTCCGGCGGCACCAGGGTGGTCGACTCGACCAGGCCCCTGAGCAGGTTGTGCAGGAGGTTGTTGTCCCACGGCGTGCCCGCGTCGCCGTCGTGCATCAGCGGGTACGGGAAGCCGCCGTCGTGCAACCGCCGCCGCACGGCGGCGAGTTTGTACTCGATCCGGCGCACGCTCCAGTTGTCGCCGGGTCGCAGGTACGCGAGCTGCTCGGCGGTCTGCCGGTACGCCAGCGGGCGCGGGCCGTCCTCGTAGAGCAGGTAGTGCTGGCCCATCACGACCAGCAGCAGGCGCTCGTCGTCGGCCAGCGGCCAGATCCTGGGCGGCAGGGTGTCGGCGCGGCGGCGCGGGACCGCGCCGCGCTCCTCGTGCCCGGTGACGTACAACTCGACCAGGTGCTCGCGGAAGCCGGAGCCCTTGACGAAGACCGGGGTGTAGCCGGGGACGAGGGGGATCGGGTCGGTGGTGGTGTGCATCAGGCGGCCGTGCGGCAGCCGGACGAGCTGCTGGCCGGTGTTGCGCAGCCACCACTGGCGCTTGCGGTAGGTGAGTTCGCCGTGCCGGCGGCTGACTCGCAGGTCGTCCTCGCCCACCGGCAGGTCCACGTCGTCCGGGCGCTCGCCGCGGCCGAACCTGATCACCGCTCCGTTGCGCGGCGCCACCTTGATGCCGCCGGTCACGGTGCGCGCGTGGAGCGTGCCGGGGCCGGCGGGCGCGGTGCCCCGCGCGAGGCTGTCCGGGCTGTTCACTGTCTGCCTCCTCGTCGGCGTCGGGGGCGGGACGCGCGCTCCCCTCCGGCGCGCGGCCCGCGGTGTCCCCCGTGCGCCTGTCGCTCTCGTCGCACCTCGGGCCCGACTGTGCCACCGGCGCCACGGGACCCCTCCGCAGAACGGCTCGCGCGCCTGGCCGGCGGGCCGTTCACCGGGCGGGAAGCTGGGCGGCGGCCGAGGCGGCGAGCTCGGTCGCCATGCTCCGCAGCCGGGCGTCTCCGGCCGAGCCGCTCACCTCCAGCTCCAGGGTCTCGGCCAGCCGGTCGCCCTGGCTGCCGGTGTAGGTGCGGTAGACCACCTCGACCACCGCGGTGTGGTCGCCGTCCTCGCCGGGCGGGGCCACGAAGGCGCGGTGGCCGCCGAGGCGGGTGGAGGAGCCGTCGTCCGCGGTGGGGGGCTCGCCGCGGTCGAAGGCGAGGTCGACGTCGAGGTCGCTGGTGGTGCTCTCCCAGGAGCAGTCCCAGTTGCCGTACGTCACGTCCGGGTCGCCGGCGTCGATGCCGGGGACGACCTCCAGCGCCGCCGGGGTCAGCAGCGTGCAGGCGTCGGTGTTCACCAGCGACGCCGGGGGCAGCGGGGGGTCGCGGCGGGGCAACCGGCCGTCCGCCGGGACGGCGTTGAGGGCATCGACGGCCGCCGCGGTGGCGGTGTCGGCCATGCCGCACAGCACGGCGGAGGAGGGCGCGGAGTCGTCGGCGGGCTTCGCGGTGACGACCGCGTGGACGCCGCCGGCGCCGTGGCCGGTGCCGCCGGCGCTGTTGCTGTCGCCGTCGAGCAGCAGCGTACGGTCGCACTCCCCGCCGTCCGCGGGCTCGTCGACGACGCGCACCCTGCCGGTGGTGTGCACGCTGCCGGTGGGCTGCGCCGAGCCGTCGACGAACTCCACCTCGATGTCGATCCGCGGTCCGGACGTGGTGTCCACGATGACGTCGCACCGGTCGAAGTTGCCGTACGCCGCGTCGAGTTCGGCGTCGCCGTACCGGCTCATCGCCGAGGGCTTCGCGAGCGCGCAGGGGTCGGCGGTGCGCTCGTCGCCGAAGAGGGCCGCGGAGCCGGAGCCGGCGGGTGCCGGCGCGGCCGGCGACACCGCGGGCGACCCCGGTGCCGGGCGGCCCGAGGGGCCGGGTTCGGCCGAGGCCCCGCCCGGGCCGCCGGCGAGCGCCCACACCCCGGCGGCCGCCGCGAGGACGACCACGGCGGTGGAGAGCACGACCACCGTCCGTCCGTGGTCCCGGACGAACCGGCCGGCTCCGTGCGGGGCACGGTTCCCGTGGCCGAGGGTGAGGAAGCCGGCCGGGCCGGAACCGCCGTCCGGGGCGCCCTCGTCGGGGGCGGGTTCCGCCAACGGGTCGGGCAGCGCGGGCAGTTCCGCCGGCGGCCCGGCTGCGGCACGCAGTAACTCCCGCGCCTGCTCGGCGGTGGGCCGCGCGCCCGGGTCGCGGCGCAGCATCGCCATCAGCGGCTCCCGCAACGCACCGACGTCCGCGGCCAGTTCGACGGTTCGGCGGGCCTCGGGACCGATCCGGTACGCCCCCGCGCCGTCGCCGCCCGGCGGCCGGGGCGGGGCACCGGCGATCAGGGCGTACACCATGGCGGCCAGCGAGAAGACGTCCGAGGCGGGTTCGGGCTGCCCGCGGATCACCTCGGGGGCCGCGTAGTCGGGGGTGTAGCCGATCGCGCTGTTCGGGGTGATCGTCTCCTTGCCGCCGACCCGGTAGGCGGCGCCGAAGTCGGCGAGTTTGACGGTACGGGCGCCGGTCGCCACGACGTTGCCCGGCTTGATGTCGCCGTGCACGATGCCTTCGGCGTGCAGTGCGGTGAGCGCGTCCGCGATCTGGGCGCCGAGGTGGGCGGCGAGCCGCGGGGGCAGGCACGGGCGGTGGTCCAGGCTGCCGCCCGGGGCGTACTCCATCACCAGGTAGGTGGTGGCGCGGGTGCGTCTGCCGACGCGGACCGCGTCGTGCAGCGTCACCACGTGGGCGTGGCTGAAGCGGGCGAGGACGCGGGCTTCGGCGCGCAAGCGGTCGAAGCCGGTGGGGGTCTCGCCCCCGAGGACTCTTTTCAGGACGACGTCACGGCCCAGTTCCTCGTCGTGGGCGAGCCAGACTTCGCCGGAGCCGCCCCGGATCGGGCCTTTCGTCAGCCGGTAGCGCGCACCGACCTTCCCACCCCGGCGCACCGTGCCTCCCTCACCCGTCACCCGTGCCACATTCAGTATGGCCCCTGACCCCCCCGGGTGCCCGGTCCTTCCCGGTTCAGGAACCACCTGTGGGCGGGGGTTCTCGCGCCCTTGTTCATGGCTGCGCGCCGCGGAAGAGGTGCACCACGAAGGAGCGCGGGGAACCGCGCGAACAACCCACCACCGTGAGGTGGTCCCTCGACCGGCGGGATGGGGCAGCCCGGGGGGTCAGGGGCGCCCAGGGGCAGCCCGGGACGGGAGGGGTCCCGAGTGGGGCGCGGTAGCCAAGGGGGAGGCGAATCGGAGGGCAGGAATGGCGGAGGAGCTGACGTACGACCCCGTGGTGGAGGCAGCCGCGCTGTCGGGCCCGCCCCCACAGGGGACCGTATACGTGCTGGTCGGCGCGGACGGCCGTACCGAGGTGGTCCGCCCGGATGCGGCGGCGGTCCCGGGGGAACGGCGAACCCCGCGCCGAGCGGTCCTCGTCGACGTGACCGCCCACCACCTCGTGCTGCCCCTCCGACTCCCCACGCGGGACGCCGACTTCGCGTTCGGCTGCCGCGTCACCGTGGTGTGCGCGGTGGCGGACCCGGCCGCGGTGGCGTTACGCGGCATCCGGGACGTCGGATCGACGGTGTACGGGCCGGTGCGCGACCTTCTCGCGGCGGTCTCGGCAGAGTTCCGCCCGGACCGCCGCGCGGACGCCCAGTCCGCGATGAACGCGGCGCTGCGCGGCTTCACGGCGGACCCGGTGGTGCGACTGCGGGACGCCCACGCGGAGTTGGCGGTGGAGTCGCGCGTGGTGCGGGGAGAGGTGGTGGCGCGGGGGAGGCCGGCGCCCCCGCCGCCCCGGGCCAGCCGGGTGCGCGGCGCCGCGCCGTCCACCCGGACCAGCCGCGTGCGCGGATCGGCCGCCCGCGCCCCCCGGACGGACGGCCACAAGGGAGAGGAGACCCCGGGATGAGCGCGCCCCAGCACCTCGCGGTGGGACCGCGGCCGGGCGAACTCGCCTGGGCCGGACGGGCCGACGGTGTCCGCGTGCTCAGCGTGTGGACCGAGCGGCGGCCGGGCCGCGGGGAGGACGCGGAACCGCTCGCGCTGCACCACGTACCCACCGGGTCCGGCCTGCTCGCCGTGTTCGACGGGTCGGGCGGCTCCGGCGCGGCTCCGGCCTGGCAGGGACCGGACGCCCGGACGTACTCCGGGGCGTGGGTGGGCGCCCGGGCGGCCCGGCTCGGCACCGAACGCTGGTTCCAGGGCCTGGTCGAGCACGGCGAACCCGACACCGCCGACCGGCTGGCCGACCACCTGCGCCGTACCCTGCGCGCCGCGGCACCCGTCGCCCGCAGCAAGATCACCGGCTCCATGCGGCGATCGCTTCCGACCACCCTGGCCGCCCTGACCTACGGCCTGGACGCCGACCGGGTGCGGTGGCGTGCCCTGTGGGCCGGCGACTCCCGGTCGTACGCCCTGCTGCCCGGCAGCGGGCTGCACGCGCTGACCCGCGACCACACCACCGAGGACGACGCCCTCGACCAGCTCCGCCAGGACCCGCCGATGACCAACGTGGTCTGCGCCGACCGGGACTTCGTCGTCGACGGCCAACCCGGCTCGGGAAGCGGGGAGTTCGACCGACCGTGCGTGCTGCTGTGCGCGACGGACGGCTACTTCGGGTACGTGCACACCCCCGCGCTCTTCGAGTACCTGCTGCTGCGCACCCTCGGACGGGCCGGGGACATGGCCGACTGGGCGGCGCGGTTGCGGGCGGCGGTGCAGGCGTACACCGCCGACGACGCGTCGCTGTGCCTGGCGGCCCTGGGCTTCCAGGACTTCCGCGCGCTGCGCGAGGCGTTCCGCGCCCGCTACCGGGCGGTGGCGGCCGCGTACGTCGCCACCTTCCCCGAGCACCACGGGCAGGACGCGGCCGGGTCCGGGCAACCGGGCGGCGGGGCGGGCGGGTTCGACGCGCTGCGGCACTGGCAGGAGGAGACCTGGCAGGCGTACCGGCCCGGCTACGAGCGGTACATGCCGCCGCTCCCGACCGTCCGGCGGCGGGAGTCGCCGGCCGCACCGGAGGTGGACGCGTGAAGAAGGGCGACGTGATCGGCGGCTACCGGGTGGTGACCGAGCCCACCAACGCGGGCGGCGGCAAATGCGTGTGGGCGTTCGCCGAGAAGGACGGCGAGCAGTACTTCCTCAAGCGCTTCCTGGAGCCGAAACGGCCGCGCGAGGGCGGGGGCGGCAGCGCGGAGAGCCGCCGGATCCGGACCGAGAACTGCCGGCGGTTCGAGGAGCGGCACCGGACCGTGATGGACCTGCTGCGGCCGGACGTCCCGGGCGCGGGCAACCTGGTGCTCGCCACCGACTTCTTCTTCGAGGGCAGCACCTACTACAAGGTCACCGAGCGGATCGACACCAGCGGCCTGGACCGTCCGCACACCCTGGCGCCTCCCCAACTCGCCGTGCTGCTGCGGACGCTCGGCACCAGCCTGCGCATGCTGCACCGCATCGACGTGGTGCACGGCGACCTCAAACCCGCCAACATCCTGGTGCGGCAGCGCATCGAGGGTGCCTTCCACACCGCCAAGCTGATCGACTTCGACGACGCGTACGTCGCGCGGGAACCGCCCGGCCGCGACGAGATCGCCGGCGACTCGGTCTACGGCGCTCCCGAATGGCGGCGCTACGTGCGGGGTTCCGCGGCGGTCGACGGCGCCGACCTCACCACGGCGGTCGACGTCTTCGCGCTCGGCCTGATCACGCATCTCTGGCTGACCGGTGAACTTCCCGGCCACGACGGGCGGTTCGGCTCGCCCGCGGACGCCGTCAACGCGGGGGAGCCGCTCGCCGTCGACCCGCGGCTCGGCCCCGCGACGCGCCGGCTGGTCAAGGCGATGGCCGCGCGCGACCCGGGGGACCGGCCCAGCGCCGAGGAGTTCGTCGCCGCCCTGAAGGACCCCGCGGTGTGCGCGCTGGGCGAGCCGCGGCGCGAGAGCCGGCTGCGGGTCAACCTGGCCGGCCGGAAAGGCGGTTCGGTGCCGGACGGGGGCAAGGGCGCGGCCGCGGATCCGGTTCCGGCCCAGGCACCCGACGCGCCGGCCCCGCCGGACCCGGGCACCGCCACCCCATCGCGGGTCGCCGAAACACCGGATGCCGCTACGCCGGACGCCGCCCCGGCACCGGACACCTCCTCCTCCGGTACGCCCGCCGCGTCCCGGGTCCGGATCAACCTCGGCGGCCGCACCGGTCGCCGCCCCACCACCCCAGAGCCGAGGAAGAGCCCATGAGCACGGACATCGAGAAGTACCGCGGCAACCTCAGGTACGCGGTCGACATCGTCATGTGCATCGACATCACCGGCAGCATGAACCCGGTGCTCGACGCCGTGAAGGACAGCGCCCTCCGCTTCCACCAGCGGCTGCACGGGATGATGGCGGCCAAGGGCAAGGAGATCAGCCAACTGCGCCTGCGGATCGTGGCGTTCCGCGACTTCGGGGACAACCCGGACGACGCGGTCGAGCAGACCGGCTTCCTCCGGCTGCCCGAGCAGTCCGCCGAGTTCGAGCGGTTCGTCCGCGGGCTGCGGGCCATCGGGGGCGGCGACTACCCCGAGTCCGGCCTGGAGGCCCTCGCCCTGGCGGTCGACTCGCCCTGGGAGAGGGGCCTGGACCGGCGGCGGCACGTCATCGTCGTGTTCACCGACGCGCCGGCCCATCCGCTGCGCACCGCCGGCGCCACCGCGCAGACGTACCCGCCGAACATGCCGGCCGACCTCGACGAGTTGCACGAGCGCTGGGGCTACGCACGCAGCCAGATGGCGGTGATGGAGCAGTCGGCGAAGCGGCTGGTGCTCTTCGCGCCCGAGGAGGAGCCGTGGAAGGAGGCCATCGGCGAGGAGTGGGACCTCACCCTGCACTTCCCGTCGAAGGCGGGCGAGGGGCTGGAGGAGTTCGAGATGGACGAGATCATCGAGACGATCGCGAACAGCCTGTGAGGTTGCGCGGCCTGGACACGCTCGTCACCGCCGGGCAGCGGCTGGACTTCCGGTGGGCCGACGGGAACCTCCTGTCGATGGCGCCCGAGGCGTGCGTGGCGGTCTACGGGCACTCCTTCGGCCAGGAGGGCGCCCTGCGGCTGGTGTTCCGGTTCCGGCCCGGCGACGCGGAGCCGAACGGCGCCGGGCACGTCACGGTCTCCGTGCCGGTCGCGCCCGAACACGCCCAGGACGCTTGGCAGTTCGTCCAGAACCTGGTGGGCGTCCACGGCATCGAGGACGTGGCCTGGACCGACGGGCACGCGGTGGCGGCCGACCGGCCGGTCCGGATACCGCAGGACAGCCAGGACTGGCTGGCCGCGCCCGCCTCCCCGCGTACCGAGGAACTGCTCTCCTGGGTGACCCGGAACCTCGCCGACGCGGACGGGCGAGATGCCGCGCGGTGAACGGCCCACCCGCCCGGGAGGGTGCGGCGGGCGGAGGCGGTGGGTGCGTCCGGTGCGGTCCGGCCGGACCGCGGGCCACCGGTGGCCGGGACCGGGTCGGGTCCGCCCTGCCCGCGCGCCGTTCCCGGCGGCCCGCCGCTGCCCGCGCGGAAGGGGTCCCGCATGACCGGGCCCACCTGGCGGTGCGCCGCGTGCGACACGTACAACGGCGCGGTGGCGGCCGCCTGCGACATCTGCGGCACCGCGCGCAGCGAGTCCCCGGCCGCCCCGGCGCCCACGGCCGGATCCGGAAGCGCGGCCACCTCCCGGACGGGGTCGACGACCGGGGCCGGCTCGAAGGAGGGCGCCGGGTCCAAGGCGACCCCATCCAAGCCCGGGTCCAAGGCGGCGGGGGCAAAGCCCGGGTCCAGGACCGGCCCGGCGGCGGGCAAGCGGGCGGCGCCCGACAGGAGCGGCATCGAGAGCATGCCGCCCGACGCGCTGAGCGCGCTGTCCCGGATCCTCACGACCGGGTACGAGGAGGGGGTCGGCGGGGCGGAGCGGCTGCGCGGCCTCGGCTGGCCGCCGGGGTTGCGGGCCACCTCCGACCTGGTCCTCCTCTTCCCGGATCTCTTCCATCCGGACGGCACCCCCAGGGCCGACACGGAATCCGGCATTCCGTTCGCGGTCCCCCCACCGGCCACCTCCGCACCGCGCGGGCGGGCCGCATCCGTACCACGGTCCGGCTCTCCCCGGTCCGGTTCCCCCCGGTCCGGGTCGGCCCGCAGGCGGCCGCCGCCCTCCCGCACGCCGCGGGTGGGGCCCGACGGCAAGCCGGTGCCGAAGGCGACCGTGCCCCAGCAGATCGCCGGTTGCGGCTGCCTGCTGGTCCTGGTCGGGGGTCTGGTGTTCGGCATCGTCATGCTGATCCTGCACGGCGACGCGATCTTCGACGCCGCGGGACCACCCGGTTCCAGGGTGGCGCCGGTTCCGGCGATCACCGCCGGCGTCCGCTCCGTGCCGGGGAGGCCGGGAGGGTACGGGGACGCCTACGGGGACGGCGGGGTGCCGCGGGCCACCCCGTATGCCGCGACCCCGGCACGGTGAGCGCCGGGCCGCGGCCGGCCCGCCGTCCGGCGCCGGGGCCCGGGTGGGCCGGGTAGCTGGGGCGCGCCCAGGTCGCCGGGTCCCGGAGTTCTCCGCGGGCTCAGCGCGTCGCCGCGGTGACGGGCTCCTCCGCCGCCCCGGCGAGGAACTTGCGGGCCACCGCACCGTTGTACTTGGTGAACATCGCGCCCAGCGTGTGGAGTTCCTCCTCGGTCCAGCCGCCGAGCAGGTCGGCCAGGCTCTCCGCGCGCGCCGTGCGGACCGCCTCCATGCGGCGCAACCCCGCCGCGGTCGGCGTGATGATGCTGCGCCTGCGGTCGTTGGCCGCGGGCGCCCGCGCGACCAGGCCCTGCCGGTCCAGGGCGGAGACCTGCCGCCCGGCGGTGGACGGATCGAGGCCGAGCGCGGCGGCCAGCGTGTTGATGTCCTGCGGCCCGACCTCGGAGAGGGTGCGCAGCAGCAGGTACTCCGCGCGGTCCAGATCGTCGTGGATGTCGGTGCGCCGGTAGAACATCTCGAAGTGGCGCACCAGCACCGCGGTCTGGCGCTCGATCACGTCAAGGGCCTCAAGGCTGCCGTCCATGCCCACGGGGCTCGCTCCAATACCGGTACCATGCATGTTAATATCGGCATTATACCGATGAATGTCGGCCGTCCTGTCTGCGGCCGCCCTGCCGGCCGCCGCGCGCCCCGGGCGGGCACGAGTGCCGGGACAGGCACGGGCCGAGGGCCCGCGGCGGGAGTACGGCGGGGAGTCCCGCCGGGAGGGTCGCGGCAGTGGCGGCGCGACGGGACACGGGAAGCACGGCGAGAGGGGCACAGGACGCGTATGGCCGCAACCGGCTGGATATCCGAGACATGGGACCGGGTGGTCGGCTCCGACCCGGGGCTTCAGCGGCTGCGCAGCGCGCTGTCCGCCGCGGTCGCGATGAGCACGACCCTCGGGCTGGAGTACGTGTACGGCCGGACCACCGACCGCGGCCCGCAGGGCACCCTCGTGGTGATGCTGCTCGGCACCGTGATGGCGATGATGGGCTCGATGGCGCTCGGCGACGCCGCCACGGCCCGGCGGAAGGCGGGCACCGCGGTGTTCTTCCCGGTCGCGATCGGCGCCGGCATGACCGTCGGCGTCTGCGTGGCCGGGCACACCGACACGAAGCTCGCGGTGTTCGTCGCCGTGATGTTCGTGGCCGTGTTCATCCGCAGGTTCGGCCTGCCGTTCTTCTTCTACGGCTTCATGATCTGGATGGGCTACTTCTTCGCGTCCTTCCTCGGCGCGACCTTCGGCCAGCTCCCCTCCCTGCTGGTCGCGGTGGCCCTCTCCGCCGTGTGGGTGCTGCTGCTGATGACGACGGTGCTGCGCACCTCCCCGCAGCGCACCCTGGCCCGGGTCCGGCGGGCCTTCGGCGCCCGGGCCCGCTCGGTCGCGCGGGTCTGCGCCGACCTGCTGGAGACCGGCCCGCAGGACACCCGGCGCCTGGTCCGGCTGCGCCGCAAGCTGCACTCGCGGCAGTTGCGGCTGGCGGAGACCGCGCTGGTGATCGAGGGCTGGTCGGGCACGCCGGGCGCGATACCGGAGGGGCTGACGGGCGCGACCGTACGCCGCCGGGTGCTCGACGCCCATCTGGCGATCGACGCGCTCGCCACCGCGGCCGACGCGATGGCCGGCACCGGCGCCCGGCACACCGCGGAAGCGGCGAGGATCGCCGGGCAGCTGGCCGGCAGTGACTACGCCGGTGCCGAACGGTCCGCGCGGCGGCTGCTCGACCGGTACGAGGCGGGGGACGGGGCGGCGGTGGCGGACCCGGCGGCGGACCCTTCGGGTGTGCCGGACCGGGCACACCCGGCGGCGCTGCGCGACGTGGACTGCCTCGCCCACCATCTGGCCACCGCCGCCTGGGAGTTCACCACCCTCACCCGGCAGGCGGGCGCGCCCGGCACCGACGAGGACGGCACGGAGGGCTTCGAGCCCGCGGTCACCCTCGCGATGGGCGTGCTGCCGGGCTCCGCGGCCGTGGCCTTCGGGGTCTCGGCGCGCAGCCGGTGGAACCCGCTGGGCAGGCTCTCGCTCACCACCCGGCAGGCCGTGCAGGTCGCGGTCGCCGGCACGCTGGCGATCCTGGTCGGGCGCGAGCTGTCGCAGGCCCGCTACTACTGGGCGGTGATCGCGACGTTCATCGCCTTCACCGGTACCGCCACCCGCTCCGAGACGTTCATCAAGGCGAGCAACCGCGTGGCCGGCACGCTGGTCGGCCTCGGCGCGGGCATCGGCCTCGCCCACCTCACCGCCGGGCACACCTACTGGATCATCACCGTCATCATCCTCAGCATGTCCTGCGGGTTCTACCTGGTCAGCATCTCCTACGCGGCCATGATCTTCTTCGTCACGATCATGGTGTCCCAGCTCTACAGCGAACTGCACGAGTTCACCGCGTCGTTGCTCATGCTGCGGCTGGAGGAGACGGCGATCGGGGCGGCGATCGGCATCGGCGTCGCGCTGTTCGTCCTCCCCACCAGCACGCGGGACACGGTCAACAGCGCCCGGTCCGGCTACTACACGGCGCTCGGGGAGCTGCTTCGGTCCAGCGCGGCCCGCCTCGGCGGCGAGCCCGTCGCGGGCGACCGGCCGGGACTGGACGCGCAGGTGCGGGTGGTCGACCACCGCCTCCAGCAACTCGCGCTGGTGGCAAGGCCGTTGACCCGCCCGCTGGTCTGGGGCAACGACCACCGGCTGGTACGGCACCGGCTCACGCTCTACGCCGCCGTCACCCGGCAGATCCGGGCCCTGGCGAGCGGGCCGCGGCGCGCCCCCGGATCGCCGCCCGCGCCCCATCTCGCCGCCGCGGCACGGGCCCTGGCCGACGCGGCGACGGCGCTCGCCCTCGCGCCCGCCCCGAAGAGCCGGCCCGCGGCGGAGGTCGAACGCGCGCTGCGCACCGCCGACGCGGCCCTGCTCGCGGCCCGGCCCGCAGCCGGGACCGTCCTGCCCGCGGTGACCCGCCCGCTCCTGCGCCTGCGGCAACTGCTGCGGGATCTCGCGGTGGAGGGAGTCGTGCCCGAACCCCCGGGCGGCGCGGGCGGCGCGTCCCGGGTGGTGGCCGCGGGCGGCGCCGCCCGCCGCTCCACCGCGCCGCGTCCGGTCGGCCCGAGGACCACTCCCCGGTAGCCGGGTCCGCGGCACCCCGCCACCGCGGTGCGGGTCGCGCCCGGCGCCGATCGGTCGCCGGGCGCTCCGTGCGCCCCCGGAAGGTGCTGCACGCCCCTGTTTCGGCCGGACCCGCGTGGCCATAATGCGCACTATGGGCTCGGTGATCACCGTGGTGTCGGTCGCGTTGGTGATCGCTGGCGTCGCCGTGGCGCTGTTCTGGCTGGTGAGGGGCCGGCGGGGGTTCGGCACGCCGGCCCATCGGGCCGCCTTCGCGACGCTGCACCAGGCCTCTCTGGCGGCGCCGCCGCTCCGGGACGGGCTGAACGCAGACTCCGCGAAGCGGGCCGCGCGGCACCTGAGGGAACTGCTGGGAACCCCGGCGCTGGCCGTGGTGGGGGAGGAGACCCTCCTCGCGTGGGAGGGCCCGGGCCGCAAGCACGCCGCGCAGGCGGTCGCGCACGCGAAGGACGCGATGGACGCCGGCCGCCCCTGGGTGGTGCCCGCCGAGGCGATCGCGTGCGAGGACCTGGACTGCCCGGTGCGCAGCGCCGTCGTGGTGCCGCTGGTGGTCGACGGCCTGGTGGTGGGCGCGCTGTCGGTGTACGCGCGGCAGGTGTCGGCGGGACTGGTGCGGGCCGCCGGGGAGGTCGCGCACTGGATGATCTCGCAGCTCGAACTCGCCGAGCTGGACCGGTCCAGGACCCGGGTGATCGAGGCGGAGCTGCGCGCGCTGCGGGCCCAGATCTCCCCGCACTTCGTCTACAACTCGCTCACCGCGATCGCGTCGTTCGTCCGCACCGACCCGGACCAGGCCCGCGAACTGCTCCTCGAATTCGCCGAGCTGACCCGGTACAGCCTGCGCCGGCACGGCGAGTTCAGCACCCTCGCCGAGGAGTTGCACTCCGTCGACCGCTATCTGCGCCTGGAGCGGGCCCGGTTCGGCGCGCGGCTCCGGGTGGACCTGCTGATCGCCCCCGAAGTGCTGCCGGTGGCCGTACCGTTCCTGTGCCTGCAGCCGTTGGTGGAGAACGCGGTCCGGCACGGGCTCGGCCCGAAGGCCAGTTCGGGCCGGATCACGATCCGGGCCGAGGACGCCGGCGCGGAGTGCCGGATCAGTGTGGAGGACGACGGGGTGGGCATGGACCCTGAGCAGGTGCGTGCGCAACTGGCCGGGAAGGCCGGCGGCGACTCGCTGGGCCTGGGCAATGTCGACGAGCGGCTGCGCGCGGTGTTCGGCGACGAGTACGGCCTGGTGGTGGAGACCGCGCAGGGTGCGGGGACGAAGATCAACGTCAGGGTGCCCAAGTACCGGAACGGGGTGCACGCTTCGTGAGACCGCTGCAGGTCCTCGCCGTCGACGACGAGCCGCCCGCGCTCGAGGAGTTGACGTATCTGCTGCGCGGGGACCGCCGGGTGGGGCGGGTGCTGGCGGCGGGCGGCAGCGAGGAGGCGCTGCGGCTGCTGGAGGACGGCAGTACCGACGCGGTGTTCCTGGACATCCGCATGCCCGGGCTCGACGGCCTGGAACTGATGCGGGTGCTCGGCCGGTTCGCGCACCCGCCGGCGGTGGTGTTCGTCACCGCCTACGAGGACTTCGCGGTGTCGGCGTTCGCCCTCAATGCCTGCGACTACCTGCTCAAGCCGGTCGGCCCGCAACGCCTGGCCGAGGCGGTCCGGCGGGTGGCCGCGCTGATCGAGGGCGGCGGCGCCGCGCCCGGTTCCGCCCCGGCGACCGGCACGCCCCTCGCGCCCGGCCCGCCGGTGCCCGGCGGCCTTCCGGCGCAGGGCCGTTCGGCCACCGACCCGCCCGTGCCGCCGGTGCGCTCGGGCGAGCGCATCCCGGTCGACGTCGGCGGGGTCACCCGGTTCGTCTCCCGCGACGAGGTGTCCTACGTCGAGGCCCAGGGCGACTACGTCCGCCTGCACACGCGCGGCGGCGCGCCCCTGCTGCGGATCCCGCTGTCCGTGCTGGAGGAGCGCTGGGGCCCGCACGGCTTCCTGCGGATCCACCGGCGGTTCCTGGTGTCCCTCGGCCACGTGGAGGAGCTGCGCTCGGACGCCGGGCACTGGACGGTACGGGTCGCCGGCGGTGAACTCCCGGTCAGCCGACGGCACTCGCGCGAGCTGCGGGACCTGCTGACCCGGTGGGCGCCGTCGCCGGGACCGGGCGGCCGCCCGTGATCGGCGGCCATCTGCCGTCACCGCCACCGCCGCGCAGGACCGCGGTGTCCGGCCCGCGCAGGCACCGGGCCGGCGGCTGGTCGGCGCGCACCCGGCCGGCCGACCTGCACGCGCAGCCGCGGCTCGGCCAGGTCTACGTACGCTCCCTCGTGCGCGACCAACTCCGGCTCGCCCTCGGGGTGCTGGCGGTCCTCGGTGTGGTGCTGGGCGGGGTGCCGGCCGCGCTCGCGCTGATCCCCGGGCTGCGGACGGCCGAGGTGTTCGGCTTCCGGCTGGCCTGGCTGCTGCTGGGGGTGGTGGCGTACCCGGTGCTGGTCGGGATGGCCTGGTTCCACGTGCGGCACGCGGAGCGCGTGGAGCGGGACTTCACCGAACTGCTCAACGGCCCGGACCCGTCGGCGCCCGACCCGGACCCCACGCCGGCCTCCGGAGAGGCGGCGCCCCACCCCGCAGCTGAACCCGCACCCGATCCCGCATCCGCATCCGGTACCGCGGCCGAACTCCGGTCCGCCGCCCCCGGACCGGACGACCGGTGAACCCCACGCTCGGCCTCGTCGCGCTCGCCGCCGTCCTCGTGGCGACGGTCGCCGTCGGCGTCTACGGGCTGCGGCTGTCGCGGGCCACCTCCGACTTCTACGTGGCCTCCCGCGAGGTGTCGCCGCTGTGGAACGCCTCGGCGATCAGCGGGGAGTACCTGTCGGCGGCGTCCTTCCTCGGCGTCGCGGGCCTGGTGATGGCGTACGGCGTGGACATGCTGGCCTACCCGGTCGGTTATGCGGCCGGGTACCTGGTCCTCCTGCTGCTGGTGGCCGCCCCGCTGCGGCGCTCGGGCGCGTACACGCTGCCGGACTTCGCCGAGGAGCGGCTCGGCTCCACCGCGGTGCGCCGGGTGGCGAGCGTGCTGGTCGCGGTGATCGCCTGGCTCTACCTGGTACCGCAGCTCCAGGGCGCGGGGTTGACCCTCCAGACGGTGACGGGGACGCCCAGGTGGGCCGGCGCGGTGGTGGTCGCGGGCGCGGTGGTCGTGGTGTCCGCCGCGGGCGGCATGCGGAGCGTCACCCTCGTGCAGGGCCTGCACTTCTGGCTGAAGCTGATCGCGATCGCGGTCCCCGCGCTGTTCCTGGTGATGGCCTGGCGGACCGCCGGGTCGCCGGCGCTGACCGGCCCCGACGTGCCGCACTTCCGGCACACCACGGTGGTCCGCATCCAGGACCCGGTCCGCTTCGACGTCCGCGCACCGGTGACGGTCGCGGTCAGCGGCGGCCTGGACGGCAGGACCTACGGCACGGCGGCCGGGATCGGGAGCGACGGCGGTGCGGGCAAGGCCGCTCACCGCAACACCGGCGCGGGGGAGGGCACGTCGCCGGTGCGGCTGGCGGTCGGCGAGCACTCCGCCGCCGCCGGGGCCCGGCTCACCTTTCCCGGCGGGGTGCCGGTGCCGCACCAGGTCGGCCTGAAACCCGCGACCGGCGCCGACTGGGCCCGCCCGCTGTCCGGCGCGGGCGGCCGCGCGCACCCGCTCTACGCCGTCTACTCGATCCTGCTCGCCACGTTCCTCGGCACCATGGGACTGCCGCACGTCCTCGTCCGCTTCTACACCAACCCCGACGGGCGGGCCGCGCGCCGGACCACCCTGCTGGTCCTGGTGCTGCTGAGCGTCTTCTACCTGCTGCCGCCGGTGTACGGGGCGCTCGGCCGGGTCTTCGCGCCCCAACTCCTGCTCACCGGGCAGACGGACACCGCCGTCCTGGTGCTGCCGCAGATCGTGCAGGGCGGCGAGGCCGGGCGGCTGCTGGCCGCGCTGGCCACCGCAGGCGCCTTCGCCGCGTTCGTGTCCACGGCATCGGGGCTCACCGTCTCGGTCGCCGCGGTCGTCTCCCAGGACCTGCTGCGCGGGTCGGCCCGCGGCTTCCGGTGGGCGTCGCTGGTAGCAGGCGTGCCGCCGCTGGTGATGGCGACCATGACCACCGGGCTGCCGGTCGCCGACGCGATCGGGCTGGCCTTCGCGGTCGCCGCGTCGTCCTTCTGCCCGCTGCTGGTGCTCGGGATCTGGTGGCGCGGGCTGACCGACCGCGGCGCGCTGGCCGGGCTGGTGGCGGGCGGCGGACTGGCCGCGGTGGCCGTCGTGGTCACCAGCGTGCGCGGCCCCGGCCACGGCTGGGCGGCCGCGCTGCTGGAGGAGCCGGCCGCGTGGACGGTCCCGGTCGCCTTCGCGGTCATGGTGGCCGGATCGCTGTTCACCCGCGGCCGGCTCTCGCCCGCCGCCGTCGACCGGGTCATGCTGCGGATGCACCTGCCGGAGGAGGTCACCGGGGCGGAGGGCCCGCCGGCCGTACCGCCCCAGCAGGGGCCCCCGGCGGGCAGCCGCGCCGACGTCCCCGCGCCGGACGCGGGCGCGCCGCCCGGCTGAGCGTCCACCCGCCGCGACCACCCGGGCACCGGCTGAGCGGCTCGCCGCAACTCGCCCCGATTCGCCGCGGCTCACTCCCGTTCCCCCCTGGATCCGGCCGACCGCTCGTCCGCTCACCGCGCCCGGGGGACCGTCCACCGAGTGGCGGGGACCGCTGGGCGAATGGCGAGGCCGGCCGCGGGGCCGGCCGGCGGGTGCCGCCCTAGCGTGGACCGGGGGCCGGAAACGTCCCCTGGCCGCGCACTGCCGCCCGGCGCCGCGCTGCCGTCTCCCGCTGCCTTCCTCAAAGAGGAGGAACCCCGCAGATGAGCATCCCCGCCCCCACCTCGGCCCCCGCCGCGCCCGCGCCCGAGGCCGCCCCCGCGGCCCCGGACACGATCGCCGACCCGGGACCGCTCGGCCTGGCCGGATTCGCGTCGACCACGTTCGTCCTCAGCTCCTTCAACGCCCACCTGATCGACCAGAACCTCCTCACGGTGGTGCTGCCGCTGGCGCTGTTCTACGGCGGCCTGATCCAACTCCTTGCTGGAATGTGGGAGTTCAGGAAGGGCAACACCTTCGGCGCGACCGCCTTCGCGTCCTACGGCGCGTTCTGGCTGTCGTACGCGGCCTACGTGAAGTTCGTCGTCGGCACCCTGCCGCCGGACACCGCGAACCAGGCCACCGGGCTGTACCTGCTGGTCTGGGCGATCTTCACGGTCTACATGACGGTCGCCGCGCTGCGCACCAACAAGGCGCTGCTCGCGGTGTTCACCGCACTGTCCGCGACCTTCGTCGTGCTGGCCATCGGGGAGTTCGCGACCTCGGTCGGCGTCACCAAGGTCGGCGGCTGGATCGGCCTGGTCACCGCGGTGCTCGCCTGGTACGCGTCGTTCGCGGTCGTCACCAACTCGACCTGGAAGCGCCCGGTGATCCCGCTCGGCCCGCTCACCGGCGCCGCCCTCGGCCAGCGCGGCGGACCGGTCGAGGAGCCGCACGCATGAGTGGGGAGACACTCTCCAACCTCCTGTCCGAGGGCCGCCGGTTTCCCCCGCCGGCGGCCCTCGCGGCCGAGGCCAACGTCACGGCCGAGGCCTACGAGCGGGCCGCCGCCGACGGCGAGGCGTTCTGGGCCGCGGCGGCCGACCGGCTGGACTGGGCCGCGCCGTGGACGCAGGTGCGCGACTGGAGCGACCCGCCGTTCGCCCGCTGGTTCGTCGGCGGCCGGCTCAACGCGGCCTACAACTGCGTGGACCGGCACGTCGAGGCGGGCAACGGCGAGCGGGTCGCCTTCCATTGGGAGGGTGAACCGGGCGACACCCGCACCCTGACCTACGCGGACCTGAAGGACGAGGTCAGCCGGGCCGCCAACGCCCTTCTGGCGCTGGGTGTCCAGGCCGGCGACCGGATCGCGATCTACATGCCGATGATCCCGGAGACGGTCGTGGCGATGCTCGCCTGCGCCCGGATCGGCGCGCCGCACACCGTGGTCTTCGGCGGCTTCTCCGCCGACGCGCTGCGCGGCCGGATCCTCGACTGCGACGCCCACGTGGTGATCACCGCGGACGGCGGCTACCGCAAGGGCGCGGCCTCGGCGCTCAAGCCCGCGGTGGACGAGGCCGTCGCGCAGTGCCCGGACGTCCGCAGCGTGCTCGTGGTGCGCAGGACCGGGCAGGACGTCGCCTGGACCGAGGGCCGCGACGTGTGGTGGCACGAACTGGTCGCCGCGCAGTACGCCGAGCACGAGCCGGAGGCGTTCGACGCCGAGCACCCCCTGTACATCATGTACACCTCGGGCACCACGGCCCGCCCCAAGGGCATCCTGCACACCACCGGCGGCTACCTCACCCAGGCCGCCTGGTCGCACTGGGCGGTCTTCGATGTCAAGCCCGACCGGGACGTGTACTGGACCGCCGCCGACATCGGCTGGGTCACCGGACACTCCTACATCGTCTACGGCCCGCTCGCCAACGGCGTGACCTCGGTGCTGTACGAGGGCACCCCGGACACCCCGCACCAGGGCCGCTGGTGGGAGATCGTGCAGAAGTACGGCGTGACGATCCTGTACTGCGCGCCCACCGCGATCCGCACCTTCATGAAGTGGGGCGAGGAGATCCCGGAACGCTTCGACCTGTCCTCGCTGCGGCTGCTCGGCTCGGTCGGCGAGCCGATCAACCCCGAGGCGTGGGTGTGGTACCGGCAGGCCATCGGCGGCGACCGGTGCCCCGTGGTGGACACCTGGTGGCAGACGGAGACCGGCGCGCAGATGATCAGCCCGCTGCCGGGGGTGAGCACCTGCAAGCCCGGCTCGGCGCTGCGGCCGCTGCCCGGGATCTCCGCGGAGGTCGTCGACGACGCCGGGAACCCGGTGCCCAACGGCTCGGGCGGCTACCTGGTGCTGACCCAGCCCTGGCCGTCGATGCTGCGCACCATCTGGGGCGACGAGCAGCGGTACATCGACACGTACTGGTCCCGCTTCCCCGGGTACTACTTCGCGGGCGACGGCGCGAAGAAGGACGAGGACGGCGACATCTGGCTGCTGGGCCGGGTGGACGACGTCATGAACGTCTCCGGGCACCGGATCTCCACCACGGAGGTGGAGTCCGCGCTCGTCTCGCACCCGTACGTCGCCGAGGCGGCCGTCGTCGGCGCCGCCGATCCGACCACCGGGCAGGGCATCGTGGCGTTCGTGATCCTGCGCGGTGCGGGCGAGCGGGCCGCCGCGACGGCCCAAGGGGACGATCTGGCCAAGGAGTTGCGGTCGCACGTGGCCAAGGAGATCGGGCCGATCGCCCGGCCCCGGCAGCTCCTGGTGGTGGCCGAACTGCCCAAGACCCGCTCGGGCAAGATCATGCGCCGCCTGCTGCGGGACATCGCGGAGAACCGCGCGCTGGGCGACGTCACGACGCTCACCGACTCCACCGTGATGGACGCGATCCGGGAGGGCCTGCCCAGCGGCGCCTCGGGCGGTGGCGACGAGGAGTAGTGCGGCGCGAGCCGGTCGCACCGGCGCACCGCGGCGCGGTACGGCCCTGCCGGGGCGTACCGCGCCGCCGCCGCGTTCCGCCCGCGCGCCGTCGGCGGTACGGTGGCGCCATGGGTGAAGAGCGGGCCGCGGCAGGCGAACCGGGGCCCGGCGCACCGCCGTTCGGGTACGACGCGGTGCTCTGCGACTTCGACGGCGTCGTCCATCTGTGGCCCCCCGACTCCATGTCCTCGCTCGACCTCGCCCGCGGCCTGCCCGAAGGGACCCTGGCCGCCGCCGCGTTCCGGCCCGAGCTGCTGGACCTCGCGGTCACCGGCGCGATCACCGACGAGGAGTGGCGGGCCCGCACCGCCGCGGACCTGGCCGCGGTCTGCGGCTCCGCCGAGGCCGCCGCCGGGCTGGTCGCCGAGTGGACCGCCCGCACCGGACGCCTCGACCCGGAGGTGCTGGCCCTGCTCGCGGACGTACGCCGCCACGCGCCGGTCGTGCTGGTCTCCAACGCGACCACCCGGCTCGAGTCGTACATGGCGGCCATCGGGGTCGCCGGCGCCTTCGACGCGGTGCTCAACACCTCCCGGTTCGGCCTCGCCAAGCCCGACCCCCGGGTCTTCGCCGCCGCTGCCGCGCTGGTCGGCGCCGACCCCGCCCGCTGCCTGTTCGTCGACGACACCGCCGGTCATGTCGCCGCCGCCCGCGCGGCGGGGCTCACCGGCCTGCACTACACGCACGCGGGGGGGTTGCGCGCGGCCCTGGCGGGGAGGAACGGCTCCGGCGAACACCCGCACGACTCCCCGGCACATGCCTGATGCAACGCCAACCTGCCTATTGTGTAGGTGTGTTGGTGTAAGCGAAGTTGTCGGTGAAAGCGGCTGACAATCATGCACCCTGTGTGAGCACAATGTTCATATGAGTAGCGATGAGCAGGTCGAGCCGGACGGTCTGGTCATGCGGGTGCAGCCCGTCGACCACCCGGTCGCCGCCGCCGAGGAGGCCGACGCCGTCGACGCCGCCCGCCGCTACGCGCACTACATCATCCGCGGCCCGGTGTTCGGCCTGGCGGCGCGCCCCAAGGGGGAGGCCGGCTGGCGGATGGTGGCGCCGGCCGTGGAGGGGTTCCCGCAGGCCGCCCGCGACGCGCTCAACTCCTATCTGTGGCTGAAGGCCAAGGACGACACCGATGACCGGGTGCTGCGCCGAGAACTGCTCGACGCCGTCGACCGGTTGGAGCACGACACGGTCAACGGGCTGACCGTGGACGGGGTGCGCTACCGGGTGGTGCGTGCCGAGGAGTACGTCTACACCAACGAGAACGGCCTGGAGCCGCCCCGGCCCGCAGACCGGGACGCCGTGGTGCCCGACTGGTGCCGCTCGTCGGCCGATCCCGAGGTGGACGAGGGCTTCGTGATCGACCACTCCGCGGTCACCGGGGTGGCGGCCGGCTCCGAGCGGCTGGCGCTGCGCGAGCTGCGCTACCGCAGCGAGCGCTATCCGGCGGCCGTGCGGGCCGACTCGCGCCGCGCGCTGGAGACCCACCCCGGCACCGTCGTGCTGCCGGCCGCCTTCCGCGTGGTGGAGCGCACCGAGGACGGCTGGGAGCCGTTCTCCACCATCATGGCCACCCCGCACGCGGCCCGCCGCACCCTGGTCACCGCTCTCACCGAAGTGTGGCCGCGCGTGCACCAGTTGACGACCCAGGAGAAGGCGGACTACGACCGGGCCGCCGCCCGGTTCCGCGCGGCCGGCCGCGCCAACGAGATGGCCGTCCGCGACCGGCGCTTCTGCATCGCCCGGATCGGCCGCATGGTCCGGATCGGCCGGGACGGCCCGGAGCCGCCGCGCCCCTCCGACGTCGACCCGTACGGCCCGTCGAAGATCCGGCCGACGATGGACGAGTACGGCAACATCAGTTACGGCGACGGCTGACCGCCGACCCGCCAAGGCGCCTCGCGCACGGTGAAGTTGACGCCCCCTCACACAAGCCGCCCGACGCCTCGGGCGGAAGTTGCTGCGCTCATCGGGTGAAAACGGTGCAGAGGTCCCCAACCCCGGCGCCGGGTTCGTGATCATGGAAACCAGCGCCGCCGCCGGCACGACGCCGTGGCGGCGCGACCTACCGGTCACGACGATCCCCGTGGAGGACCCCTCATGCAGATCCGCAAGCGCGCCGGCCTGCTCGCGCTCGTCATGGGCGCAGCACTGCTCTCCGCGGTGCCCGCGCAGTCGGCCTCGGCGGTGACCCCGCCGCCCTGCAACGGGGGCTCGGTCTGCTTCTGGAGCGAGGACGGCTTCTCCGGGGCCACCTGGGAGTGGAGCGCGGCCAGCGGCTACCGCGACATGCCGCCGCAGTTCCACGACCACGTCGGGTCCTTCGTGTCCGGCGTGAACGCCTGCTTCATCAACTGGGACCCGGTCCAGAGGCGCCAGGTGCTCAACGGTGACTGGCGGGCGACCTACCTGGAGGACTTCGGCGGCCGGATCGACGGTGTGGGCCCCGGCTCCTGCTGAGCGACCGGCCGACCGCCGGTGCGCGGGTCCCCGGGCGGGCGCCGGGGTCCCGCGCACACCGCGCTCCGCGCCGGAAGCGCCGGGACGGGCTCCGCCCGGGCCCTCCCACCTGCGATGTTCGTCACCCCGCCGTCTTCGCGGACCACGGCGTAGCCTTGGCTTGACGCCGATGCGCTCGGGAGGCCGCGATGTTCAACCTCTTCGACGAGTTGTTCGCTCCGGGCCGCAATCACACCGAGGACGAGCGCAACCGCCTGGAGCTCACCCGCGAGGACGAGGGCAGCAGCGACCCCGCCCGGGGCCCGATAGACCTCGCCTCCGGCACGGTCACCGTCCGCCCGCCGCGCCGCCCCGTCGCGGACACCGATCCCCCGGACGAGCCCGGCGAGCCCGATCCGCCGGACGCGCCTGCCGGCTCCGCCGATCCCGACGTTCCCGCCGATCCCGACGGCCCCGCGGAGAGCGGATCCCACCCCGCCGCCTGAGCCGGCGCGGGCCCCCGCCCGTGTCTTTCGTCACACCCGCCACTCCGGCGCCGGCTCCCCGCGGGCAGCTCGCGACGAAGAGGTGAAGAGGGTCCCGCGGCGGGCGACACCCGTTCCCGACATGCACACGATCCCGTAAGGTCCCACCCCGACATCACCTTTGCCGTACGAACGGGGACGCATGGGCAACGGGGACGCGCAGGCGGAGACGCCCGCGCAGAAGAAGGCGCGCGCCGACGACCTCAGGGACTGCGCGCGGCGGGCGCAGACGATGGCCAAGGCACTCGGGTCGCTGCTCGACACGACGGTGACCCAGGCCGCCGCCAACCCGCCGATCTGGGCCGGGCCTTACGCCCAGACCACCACCAAGACGCTCGCCGAGCGCCGGTCCAGCCTGCACACGATGGCCGACGACCTGCTCAGGGACGCGGCCCGCTGGCAGACGGAGGCGGGGCGGCTGGAGGACGAGGCCGCGAAGGCCGGCGCCAAGAAGACCGCCGGCGGCCACGGATGAGCTTCCACGGCTTCGACACCGCCCGCATACGCGCGATGGCCGCGCACATGAAGAGCGTCAGCCCCACCGCCCGCACCGTGCACGGCGACGTCGCCGGCCTGCTGCTGGAAGTGCAGGGGCTGATGGACGGCAAGCCGGCCACCACCAGCCCGCTGCTGGAACCGCTGGTCGGCCAGGTGCTCCCGATGTTCTCCACGGGGCTGCCGGGCTCCTTGCAGGGCGAACTCGACGACACCTCGGCGTCGATCGGCCGCCGCTGCGCCCAACTGGACTCGGTACAGGCCCTGGAGAAGCAGGGCTACACCGTCGACCCGGGCCTGTACTTCGACGACGAGCCGCCCCTGGACGAGAAGAAGATCAAGGACGCGCTCGCGTACTTCGACGACCACATCGGCGACTCCGGCGGATTCCTGTGGTCCAACTCGGCCCAGGGCGCCAAGGAGGTCCTCGACGACTTCGCCAAGCTGTCGCCGGCCGAGCTGGACGCTGTGATGTCGCGGATGTCCGGCAGCCGGCTGAAGAAGCTCAACGACCAGCTGGGCGAGGGCTCTTCGTGGTGGGGCGCCGGCGACTCCGACGCCGCCGTCAAGGCCCGCTGGCAGAACATGCTCCAGTCGGAGTGCGGCCCGGCCACGCTGGCCCGGATCCGGCCGGAGCTCGGCAACCTGAAGTGGCAGCCGGACACCACCGTCGACGGCGCGCACTACCAGCCGGTGGACGGGCCGCTGTTCGGAACGACCGGACCCGACCTGATGAACGACCTCCGCCAGGGGCAGGACGGCGACTGCTGGTTCCTGTCCTCCCTGGCCGCGATCACCGAGCGCGACCCGAACTGGCCGCAGGAGCACATCAAGCAGAACCCGAACGGGACCTGCACCGTCACCTTCTACCGGAAGGGCCTGCTGCCGGGCATGCCGCCGACGCCGGTCCAGGTCACCGTCGACAACCAGCTCCCGGTCGACTCGAACGGCCACCCCGTCTACGCCGACACCCGGAGCGGCGCCACGTGGGTGGCGATCTACGAGAAGGCGTTCGCCCAGTACTCCGGCGGCTACGGCAGGATCGACGGCGGCTGGGGCGACGTCGGGATGTCCGATCTGACCGGCCAGTCCGCGACACGGCACAGCCCCGGCGACGTGTCCTTCGCCGACATCAGCGACCGGATCGGCAAGGGTGAGGCCGTGACCATCGGCACCAACGGCGACGGTGACGTGCACGACGGCCGGCTGGTCTCCGGCCACGAGTACTCCGTGGAGCGGGTCGACATGAACGCCCACCCGCCGACCATCACGATCCTCAACCCATGGGGCTCGGGCCAGTACGAAGGCACCAACGTGATGCCCCAGGAGGTAACACTGACCGAGGACCAGTACCGCGCGAACCTGGACGAAGTCTCGTTCACGCCGTCAGGAGTGTGACCCGATGCCCCACGTCTACCGCCTCGGCCGCCGGGCCCAGTTCCGGCGGGGTGACCTCACCGTCGGCATCGTGCAGACCAGCGCCGACCCCGACGACCCCTGGGCGCGCCTCAACCTGATCGACGAGGGCGCGCGGGCGGGCGACGTCGTCGACGTCCGCGCCGGCGACGAGGTCGCCGTCGGACGGCACGTCCTGACCCTGGTCGAGGTCGTCCCCGGCACCCGGGACGGCCATGTCTCCTTCACCGTCGCCTGGCCGGGAGGGGAGGACGATGCGTCGGCCGAGTAGGCGCGGGCTGATCGCGGCCGTCGCCGGCCTGGTCGCGGTGTGCGTCGTCGCGGTCGTCGTCGCGGTCGTCGTCCACTCCCGGCCAGGCGACGGTGACGCGGGCGGCGGCACCCCGCCCCCGCTCGGCGCGCACGCCGCCGACATCCAGCGGCTGCGGGTGGTCCCGGACGGCAACCCGTCCCGCCCCACCGGCTACGCCCGGCGGGCCGACGGCACCAGCGTGGCCCTCGGCGTCCAGAACACCGGCAGCAAGCCCACGCCGCAGCGGGCGATCCTCATGATCCGTGACGACCGCGACACCTCCGCCCCGGCGAAGGTCCAGGTCGTCCGGCCCGGGCAGACCGTCACGGCGCTCGGCGTCAGGGTGAGGGTGCTCCGGATCTGGCAGATGTCCGACCCGGACCACAACGCGATCGACATCCAGGTGGACCCGGTGGCTTCCTGACGGAGCTCCGGCGGGGCGGGCGGCACCGGGGCGGCCCGCCCGCTCACTCCGCCGGCTCCGCCTGATGCGCGTCGTACTGCCAGAACGGCCGTACCGCCAGGGCCGCGACGACCACGAGCACGATGCAGAGGAACGCGCTGCCCGACCAGGCGAAGGTGAGCGTGGTGGTGGCAGCCATGGCGCCGGCCCGCAGGTCGCCGAGCCGGGGCCCGCCGGACACCACCACGGTGAAGACGCCCTGCATCCGGCCGCGCATCTCGTCCGGTGCGTAGGTCTGCAGGATCGTCTGCCGGTAGACCGCGCTGACCAGGTCGGCGGCGCCGGCGAGGACGAGGAGGAGGACGGCGAGCCACAGGGTGCGGGCGAACCCGGCCAGCGCGATCGCCGTCGCCCAGCCGACCACCGCCAGGGTGAGGGCCACGCCCTGCCGCCGGACGCGTCCGATCCACCCGCTGCACAGGCCGGCCAGGACGGACCCGATGGCCACCGACGCGTACAGCAGCCCGATGCCGCCGTGGAAGCGGGCCGAGGCCGCCTGCGGGAAGAGGGCGCTGGGCATGGCGAACACCATGGCGGCGATGTCCGCCCCGAACGACATCAGCAGCACCGGGTTGCCGCTGATGAAGCGCAGTCCGTCGATGACCGCGAGCACCCCCGACCGGGCCAGGGCGCCGGCCGGTTTGATCGACGGCAGCCGGACCGTCGCGTACAGCGACATGCTGAACAGGACGGCGTCCAGGCCGTAGGCGTAGTCGAAGCCGTGCGGGAGCGCGACGAGGACGCCGGCCGCGAGCGGGCCGAGCACCTGGGCGACGTTCCCGACCGTGAAGTTCAGCGTGTTGGCGGCGGGCACCAGGTCGGGCGGCACGATGCGGGGGACGATGGCGCCGCGGGTCGAGGACGATATGGCGGAGCCGGCGCCCTGGACGGCGACGAGGACGAGGATCAGGGCCACCGAGCCGAGGCCGAGGAGCGTCTGGACGAGCAGCGCGAGCGTCACCGCCCACGTCACCAGTGACGACCACAGGGACAGCAGGCGGCGGTCGACCGCGTCCGCGACGGCGCCGCCGTACAGGCCGAACACGACGATCGGCACGAAGCCGGTGAGCCCGGCCAGGCCCACGTACAGCGACGAGTGCGACAGGGCGTAGACCTGTACCGGGATGGCGACCTCGGTGACCATCGTGCCGACGAGCGAGGCCCCCTGGCCGACGAGGACGCGCCGGAAGGCGGGAACGGCGAGCGGGCGGGTGTCGACGGCGGCGCGGCGCAGACGGTCCCCGATGCCCCTGCCGGGGGCCTTCGGCCGGACGGCGGGCTCCCCGGGCGCGGCGGTTTCTCCCAGCACAGGGGCGGTGCCGGCGCCGATCCCCGGGTCGGCGCCTGCGGCGAGGGCCGGCCCGGCGAGGGTCTCTCCGGCCACCCCGTTCAGGGCTCGGCCGTCCGCGGCTTCGCCGTCGCCGTGTCCCGAGTCCAGGTGCGCTGTGTCCATGACGTCACGCTGTCACGCCCACCCGCTGTCATACTTCCCATATTCTGCCTAGTTGTGTCGCATAACAGCCGCCACCCGCTTCCTCCCACCAACGCCCATGACCATGCCCCGGGCGAGGTCATCGACCGCCACCGGCACGACTACCACCAGCTCATCTACGCCAGCACCGGCGTCCTGGCGGTCCAGACCGAGGGCGGCGCCTGGGTCGCCTCCGGGGACCGCGCCGTGTGGACGCCCGCGCACATCTGGCACGAGCACCGCGTCTACGGCCACAGTTCGGTGCACACCGTCGGCTTCCCGGTGGACGACGCACCGCTGCCGACCGGCTCGCCGGCGATCCTGGCCGTCGACGGCCTGCTTCGCGAACTCCTCATCGCCTGCACCGGACCCGACCTCCCGGCCGACGAGTCGGGGCGGCTGCGGGCGGTGCTGGGGGACCGGCTGCGGCGGGCGCACACCCAGCCGCTCACGCTGCCCACCGCGCGCGACCCCCGGCTCGCCCACGCCTGCCGGCTGGTCCTGGACGACCTGGGGGTCCCCCGCACCATGACCTCGCTGGCCCGCCGGGTCGGCGTCGGCGAGCGGACCCTGACCCGGCTCTTCCGGGCCGAGTTCGGCATGACCTACCCGCAGTGGCGCACCAACACCCGCGTCTTCCACGCGATGATCCAGCTGGCCGAGGGTGCGTCGGTGACCGCCACGGCGCGCCGCTGCGGCTGGGCCACGACGAGCGCGTTCATCGACACGTTCGCGCGCACGATGGGCCAGACCCCCGGTGCCTACCGGGCCGCGGCGAGCCTGCCCGCGCCGGACACGACGGACCAGCGCCGCAACTGAGCTGATCCGGACGGCCGTTCACGGCCCCGGGTCCCGCGCCCGGTCCGGCCCCGCGTTCGCCCCCGGCCACGCCTCCGACCCGCTCCCACCAGCGGCTTCCTGCCGCGCCCGCCGACCGCGCCATCCCGGTCCCGCCGTTGACGAACTGCCACCACGCTGAGTGGTGCTTGTTGTCATGTTCACGCCATTGCGCCAACCGGTAGCAGCGTGCGCCTTCCCCGTCCCCGTCGGCGGACGACAGCATCGGTGCACCGGCCTGGTCGGCCCAGCCTCCCCACCCACCACGTGGGTCACGAACGGCAGGCCGAGTCCCCCCACCACCCTCGCAACTCCCACACCATTGGAGTTCACCGGATGCACACCTTCCGCACCGCCGCCCCGACGCGGGCCGCCGCCGCCACGCTGCTCGCGCTGTCCTGCGCCTGCCTGGCCGGACCCGCCGGAGCCGCCGCCCCGGGCATCGAGTTCGGCGCCGCCCACTACGCCCAGCCGATGCACGGCTTCTCCGGAGACAGCAACTGGGGCGGCTACATAGCCCAGGGCTCCTTCACGAGCATCTCCGGCTCGTGGACCATGCCCACCGTGACCTGCAACTCCTCGAACGACCTCTACGCGCCGTGGATCGGCATCGACGGCTACGGCTCGCAGACGGTCGAGCAGACGGGCGTCCAGGTGGACTGCTCCAGCGGCCGCCCGGAGTACTCCGGTTGGTACGAGATGTACCCGGCCGCGCCGGTGTACTTCAACAACTCCGTGGCCGCGGGCGACACCTTCACCGCCAGCGTGGTCGGCAGCGGCAGCTCGTACACCCTCAAGCTGTCCGACACCACCAAGGGCTGGACGCAGACCGCGACGAAGTCGCTGAACGGCGAGGACGCCAGCGCCGAGGCCGTGATCGAGTCGCCGACGGGCAGCTACCCGTCCTTCAACGACCAGCACTTCAGCGGCATCACCGTCGACGGCCAGGTCTTCGACACCTACGGCCCGCAGGCCATCGACAGCGGCCAGTACACCGAGACCGCGCTCAGCAACGGCGCGTTCGACATCATCCCGGGCTGACCGTCCGTCACATGCCGCCGGGGCCGGACGCGTTCGCGCGCGTCCGGCCCCGCGGCCGTTCCGGAACGGCCACCGTCAGGCGGCCGTGGGGCGGGACGGGCTCCCGGCGGCGACCGCCAGGTGCTCCCCGAAGAAGCCGGTCAGCCGTGCGACCGCGGGCGTGACGTACGCGTCCTTGTCGTAGAGGTCGACGTGCGAGGCCCCCTCGATCCAGTGCAGTTCCTTCGGGCCGCCCGCCCTGCCCAGCGCCTCCACGCTCATCCACGACGTCACCGCCTCACGGCCGGCGATCATGAGCAGCGGGCGCGGGGCGAGCAGGCCGACGGCGTGGAAGGCGTCGAACGCGGCGATGCGGTCGACGCTGGACCAGGTCAGGGTCCGGGCCGAGCGCGGGTGCCGGGCGCGGGAGGTGCAGTAGTACTCCCAGCCCTCGTGGACGTGCGGGCCGCCCTGGCGCGCCTCCTCCTCGGTCCCGGGGAAGAGCGGGAAGCGGCCGGTGCCCTCGCCGCCGGCCTCGGCGGTGCGTGCCGCCGCGGCCTGGTCGAGCATCGCCCCGAGGACGGCGGGGTCCTGGGTCCCGTCGGCGCCCAGCCGGAACTGGCGGGCGATGTCGACGGCACTGACGGTGCCGACGGCCTTCACGCGGTGGTCGGTCGAGGCGGCGGCGAGCGCGTACCCGCCGGAGGCGCAGATGCCCAGCATCCCGACACGGACCGGGTCCACGTCGTCGCGGGTGGTGAGGTAGGACACGGCGGCCTTCAGGTCCTCCACCCGCTGGGCGGGGTCCTCCAGGCCGCGCGGCGCGCCCTCGCTCTCGCCCTGGTAGGCGGCGTCGAAGGCGAGAGCGAGGAACCCCTGCTCGGCGAGCCGCCGCGCGTACAGACCGGCGGCCTGCTCCTTCACGCCGGTGCCGGGGTGGCCCACGACGATCGCGGGGTGCGGTCCGGCGCCGCCGCCCTCGGGGGCGTAGAGGTGGCCGGCGAGGTTCAGGCCGGCACTGGGGAAGGTGACGTCGGTCCGCATGAGTGGGCGCTCCTGTCGTGCTGCGTCGGCGCAGGCCCGGAAGGCCGCCGCCGGTGGCCGCCGGTTCGCCGGCCACCCCTTCACCGTCGCGCCGCCGGGCGGGGGGTGCCAGGGACGGTCCTGCCTATGCATTCCCGTACCAGGCACCCCGCGCCGGCCTCGCGGACACTGGAGGCATGGCACCTTCCGGCACCCCGTCCCACAGCAGCGAGCTGGGCGCGTTCCTGCGCTCGCGCCGCGCCGCGCTCGACCCCCGGCAGGCGGGTCTGCCCGACGACGGCCGGCCGCGACGGGTGCCCGGGCTGCGCAGGGAGGAACTGGCCCAGCTCGCCCACGTCAGCATCGACTACGTGGTCCGGCTGGAGCAGGGGCGCACCCGCCGGGTCTCCCGCCCCGTCCTGGACGCGCTCGCCGACGCGCTCCGACTCGCGGCCGACGAGCGCGCGTACCTCTACACGCTCGCCGACGTCTCCCCGGCCGCGCCCGCGCGCGGACCGGGCCGGTCCGAGGTCGCCACCCGGCTGCGCCGGCTGCTGTCGACCATGCCGGACGTCCCGGCCATGGTGCTGCACCGGGGCATGGACGTCCTCGCCTGGAACCGTGCGGCCGCCGCCCTGCTGACCGACTTCGGCGCCCTGCCCCCGGCCGAGCGCAACCTGATCCGGCTGACCTTCCTCGACGAGTCCTTCCGGGCCCTGTACGCGGACTGGCCGCGCGCCGCCCGCGAGTGCGTCGCGGTCCTGCGCATGGAGGCCGGCCGCACGCCCCACGATCCGGCACTGGCCGCGCTGGTCGGCGAACTCAGCCTCCGCGACCAGGACTTCCGCACCTGGTGGGCGGGCCACCAGGTGCGCGGACCGCGGCAGCTGACCAAGACCTACCGGCATCCGGTCGTCGGCACCCTCACCCTCGACGTGCAGCAGTTCTCCGTCGACACCCACCCCGACCAGCTCCTGGTCGCCTACACCGCGGAGCCCGACTCCCCCTCCGCCGAGGCGCTGCGCTTCCTCCTCCAGTGGTCCGACGCCCGCGGCACCGGCCGGGACGGCGAAGGCGCCGGCCACCCGGGCGGCGCCCGCAATGGGATGCCGTAGCCGCTGCCGGCGCCCTACCGCGCGGGGTGGTGTCCTGCCGTCTGCAGATGCGGCAGTTCCGGTGTGTCGCTGCCCAGCGGGACCGAGGCGGACCGCACCAGGCCGAGCTGCACCGCCTGCCGGGGCAGGATCGCGTCGAGCAGCCAGTCCGCGGCCACCCTGACCCGGTTCCCCGGCATGGCCCACAGGTGGTAGCCGCGGGTCACGGCGCCGGCCGCGATGCCGGACAGCGGGACGCCGAGCGGGTTGGCCGCGGCTTGGACGCCCCCGAGGTCGACGACGAAGCCGAGGTCGTGGTGCCGGTAGGCGCGCGCCTCGCCGTGCCCGTAGGAGGCCGCGATGTTGCGGGCGAGCACCTTGCCCTGGCGTCCGGCGTGCTGGGCGGTCATCGGCGTGTACGACCCGGGCCGGGTCGCGTCCGGCACGGCCGCGGCGTCGCCCGCGGCGTACACCTCCGGGTGGCCGGGGACCCGCAGGTCCGGGCCGACCACCAGCCGGCCCTTCACGGTGGACAGCCCGACGTCGTCGACCAGCGGGTCGGGGCGCACCCCGACGCACCAGATGAGGCTGCGGGTCGCGACGGTCTCCCCGGTACTGAGCAGCACCCCGCGTGCGGTGGCCTCCTTCACCGTCTGCCCGGTGCGCACCTCCACGCCGCGGCGGCGCAGCACCCGGTCGGCGGTCCGCGACAGCCGCGGGTCGAGTTCCGGCAGCACCCGGTCGGCGATGTCGAGCAGCAGCCAGCGCGGCGGGTCCCGGTAGCGCAGCACCCGGTGCCGGCGGACCATCGCGTCGGTGTAGAGCTTGCCCTGGGCGGCCACCTCGGTGCCGGTGTAGCCCGCGCCGACCACCACGAAGGTGCAGCGGTCCGCGCACTCCTCGGGGTCGTCGGTGCCGCCGGCCAGTTCTATCTGGCGGGTGATGTGGTCGCGCAGGTAGAGGGCCTCCGGCATGCCCCGGTAGCCGTGCGCGTGCTCGGTGATGCCCGGGATGGGCAGCAGCCGGTTGACGCTCCCCACGGTGAGCACCAGCCGGTCGTAGGACATGCTGCCCCGGTCGCCCTCCGGCCCGACGTACGACACCTCGCGCCGGTCCAGGTCCACCCGGTCGACCTCGCCGAGCACCAGCCGGGCCCGCCGCAGCGTGCCCGGGAGCGACACCGTGACGCGGCGGGGCTCCAGCACGCCGGACGACACCTGCGGCAGCAGCGGCAGGTAGAGGAAGTAGTCCGTGGGGTTGATCAGCACGACCTCGATCTCCTCGCGGAGACCGCGGTGGCGCAGCAGCGCCCTGGCCGCGTCGTACCCGGCGAATCCGGCGCCGACGACGAGAACACGGGATCGGGACATGGATGCTCCCTTCCTTGTCCCCCAGGTGCCCTTATGTCGCACGTGCCCGGAAATGTGCGGGAGAAAACGGGCCGGGGCGGAAGACGGGGGACGAGGTCGGCGTGGCGCCGCCGCCCCTGAGCCCGGCCCGGCGGCAAAACGGACATAATGAACGGCCGCCCGCCGTCGCGGAACCCTCGGGCCGCCGCGTCCGTCGCCGATTGATCCATCGGGAGCCGACCGTGCCCGATCCCGCCGCGCACCCTGCCGTGAAGCCGCCCGCTCCCGCTGCCGCGCCCGCTCCCGTCGCGGGCGAGCGGATCGCCGACTGGATGAACTCCCGGACCGGCATGTACCAGCGGTTCAGGGGCACGATGCGCAGGACGTTCCCGGACCACTGGTCGTTCATGCTCGGGGAGATCTGCCTCTACAGCTTCGTGCTGCTCGTGGTGACCGGCGTCTACCTCACGTTCTTCTTCCAGCCGTCGATGCACACGGTCGTCTACCACGGGAGCTACGTCCCGCTGCAGGGCATCCGGATGTCCGAGGCGTACCAGTCGGCGCTGCACATCAGCTTCGACGTGCGCGGCGGTCTGCTGATCCGGCAGATGCACCACTGGGCGGCCCTGATCCTGGTCGCCGGGATCCTCGTCCACATGATGCGGCACTTCTTCGGCGGATCGTTCCGCAATCCCCGCGAGATCATCTGGCTGGTGGGGTTCGCGCTCCTCCCGCTGACCCTCTTCGAAGGGCTGACCGGGTACGACCTCCCGGACGACCTGCTGTCCGGAACCGGGACCCACGTCGTCGAGGGAGGGCTGCTGTCGACCCCGCTGATCGGCACGTACCTCTCGATGTTCCTGTTCGGCGGGGAGTTCCCCGGCACCGCCTACGTGCCGCGCTTCAACTCCCTGCACGTGCTGGTGATCCCGGGGCTGATGGCGGCGCTGGTGACGGTGCACCTCCTGCTGCTCTTCCAGCACCGGCACACGCAGTACGCCGGGCCCGGGCGGACGGCCGGGAACACCGTCGGCCTGCCGTTCCTGTGGCTGCGCGCGGCGAAGTCCGGGGGTTTCTTCTTCCTCGTCTCCGGCGTGATCGCGCTGGTCGCCGCGCTCACCCAGATCAACCCGATCTGGGCGTACGGCCCGTTCCGCCCCGACCAGGGATCCGCCGGGTCGCAGCCCGACTGGTACATGGGGTTCGCGGACGGCCTGACGCGCATCATGCCGGGCTGGGAGATCCGGCTGTGGGGGCACACGCTGGTGCTCGGCGTGCTCGTGCCGCTGGTGGTGTTCGGCGGCGTGCTGGCGATCATCGGCGGGTACCCGCTGTTCGAGTCGTGGATCAGCGCCGACCGCTCCGAGCAGCACCTCCTCGACCGGCCGCGCAACCAGCCGGTGCGGACCGGGCTCGGAGCGGCGTGGATCACCCTCTACCTGCTGCTCCTCACGGCCGGCGGGAACGACGTCATCGCCACGCACTTCCACCTCTCGGTCAACGCGGTCACCTGGGCGGTCCGGGTGGGCATCCTCGTCCTGCCACCGGCGGTCTTCCTGCTCGCCAAGAGGGTCGCCCTCGGCCTCCAGCGGCGGGACCGCAACGCGGTGCTCCACGGCAGGGAGACCGGCATCATCAGGCGCCTGCCGAGCGGCGAGTACCTGGAGATGCACTCCCTGCTGTCGCAGGAGCGGCTGCACAAGCTGACCGCCCACGACCAGCCCCCGCCCCTGAGCATCCCGCAGGCCGCCCCCGGCGAGGAGGAGCCGTCCGCCCCCCGCCCGTCCCGCCTCGTACGCCTGCAGGTGAGGCTGTCGCGGGCGATGTACGGGGAGGGCAGCCGCATCGCGAAGGCGACGCCGGAGGAGTACCGGGCGCACCACCCGGTACGGAGGGAGAGTCCGGAGGAGGGGGAGGAGCAGCAGGACCGCGGCTAGGGGGTGGCGCCGAGTTGTTCCTGGTGGGCGGCGTGGGCCACGCGGGCCGCGGCGACGTCGAGGGCGGCGTGGCCGGTGGACTTGAACAGGGTCAGCTCGGCGGGGTCCCGGCGACCCGGCCGGGTGCCGGCCAGCACGGAACCGACGAGGGTGAGCCGGGCGGGGTCGGCGCCCTGCAGTTCGTGGGCGCCGGCCGGCGGGGGTGAGGTGACGGCGCCGTCCCACTCGGCGAAGAGCCGCGCGTCGCGGACGGTGGCCGCGTCGACCTCCCACCCGCCCGAGCCGCCGACGGACCCGACGTGGGCGCCCGGACGCAGCCACGCGCGGTCGAGTACGGGTGCGCGCGCCGCGGTGCAGCACAGCACGGCGTCGGCCGCGCGGACCGCCGACTCGACGGAGGCCGCGGCGGCGACCCCGTGCCGCCCGGCCAGCTCGCGGGTACGGTCCGGGTCGCGGCCGGCGAGCGTGACGGACGGGGTCGCGCCGGCGGCCCAGGGGCGCCGGCGCCCCGGGAGACCGTCCTCGGGTGCGCCGAAGACGGCTGACAGCAGCGTGAGTTGGGCGTCGGCCTGGGCGCCGGTGCCGATCACCGTGATGCGGGCGGTGTCCGGGCGGGCCAGCGCCAGCAGGGCGGCGGTCGCGGTCGCGGCGGTCCGCAGGGCGGTCAGCGGCTCGGCGTCGACCAGGGTGAGCAGCCGCCCGTCCGTCTCGTCGAACAGGGCGACGACGCCCTGGTGCGCGGTGCGCCCCGGGCGGGCCGGATCGTCGAAGACGCTGACCAGTTTGGCGGCCAGGCCGAGGCCGGGCACGTAGGCGGGCATCGTCCCGAGCAGGCCGTACGGCCCGAAGGCGGCGATGCGTGGCGGCGCGGAGACGGTCCCGGCGGCGACGGCCGTCAGCGCGGTGCCGACCGCGTCGAGCAGCCGCAGCGGGTCGAGCGCGGCCACCGTGGCGTCGTGGTCGAGGACGGCCGGCGCGTGGGCGGGCCCCCGCGCGGTCACCGCGCACCGCCCGGCATGCCCAGGGCGGCGGCCAACTCGTCGCTGGCCGAACGCAGTTCGCCCTGCAGCCGGAGCAGGTTCGGCTCCTCGAACTCGGGTGCCGGGCCGACCAGGGTCAGCGCGCAGGGCGGCCGGCCGTCCGGTGCGTGGACGGCGCGGCTGAGGGAGGCCACCATCCGCTGGGTACGGCCGATCTGGACGCCCCAGCCGGTGCGGGCCGCGCGGTCCAGGTCGGCGAGGAGTCCGTCGGGGCCCTCCAGGGGATGGCCCGCGGCGACCGCCGCCGCCAGGTAGGGGGCGCGGGCCCGCTCGTCCATCGCGGCGACCAGGGCCAGCGGACCGGCGAAGCGGTGCACCGGCAGCAGCCCGTCGCGGAGGTCGCTGATCATCTCCAGCCGTTCGGGCCGGACCACGTCGACCACGCGGGACCGGTCCTCCTCGGGGACCTGGAGATTGACCATCATCGACGTGGCCGCGGACAGGCGTTCCAGCACCGGGCGGGCGATGCCGACCAGGGAGTGCGCCGCGGTGGCCCGGGAGAGTTGGAGCACGACGGTGCCCGGCAGGTAGCGGTCGCCGATGCGCATGATCCAGCCGCGCCGGACCAGGTCGGCCAGCACCCGGTGGGCGGTCGGCCGTTGCAGGCCCAGGGGATCGGCGACCTCGCTGAGCCGCAGCGGCCGGTCGGACCGGGCGACGGCCTCCACCAGGTCCAGGGCCTTGTCCACGGCGGAGTTGCCGGACGCGGGCATGGAGCGGGTCCTCTCGTTGTCGCGCGGTTCTCGGGTGCGGGTGCGGGTGCGTATGCGCGGGGTCGGGGTCGGGTCCGGTCCGTCCGGTCAGGGCGCGGGGCGCGAGGTCGGGCCTACCCGGCCCGCTCCGGGGGCGGGTAGGGTGAGCGCTGTTCCGTACAGCGGACTCCCTGTTGCAAGCAATGTAACAGCCCGGGTCTGGAGGGAGAACCCACCCATGAGTGACGAGCCCGTCCCGGCCCCGACGCCGTTCGCCCCGGCACCCGCCGGCGCCGTGGTCCTCTACCGCGGCGCGACCGTCATCGACGGCACCGGCGCCCCGGGCCGACCCGGGACCACGGTCGTCGTCGACGGCGAGCGGATCGTCGAGGTCGCCGCCGACGCCGAGGTCGACCCCGCCGACTACGCGGGCGCCGAACTCGTGGACCTCGCCGGCGCGTTCCTCATCCCCGGGCTGATCGACTCGCACCAGCACCTGGCGACCCCGCCCAACCGCCCGGTCGCCGAGGCCGTGTTGCGCCGCGACTTGTTCGGCGGCGTCACCACCGCCCGCGACATGGCCGACGACCTGCGCCAGGTCGGCGACCTCGCACGCGCCGCGCGGGTCGGCGAGATCGCCGCGCCCGACCTGTACTACGCCGCGCTGATGGCCGGTCCGACCTTCTTCGACGACCCGCGGACGTGGCAGGTCTCCCAGGGCGCGGTACCGGGGAGGAACCCCTGGATGCAGGCGGTGGACGAGGGCACCGACCTCCCGCTCGCCGTCGCCATGGCCCGCGGCACCTCCGCCACCGCCGTCAAGATCTACGCCGACCTGCCGGCCGACCGCGTCGCCGCCATCGCCGCGGAGGCGCACCGGCAGGGCCTGCTGGTCTGGGCGCACGCCACCGTCTTCCCGGCCCGCCCGGGAGAGGTGGTCGCCGCCGGTGCCGACAGCGTCTCGCACGTCACGTTGCTCGTCCACGAGGCCACCGAGGGCCCGCTGGTCCGCTACAGGACCAAGCCCCCGCTCGACGAGGCCCGGTTCGCCGGCGGTGACGACCCCGCGATCGAGGCCCTGTTCGGGGCGATGCGCGAGCGCGGCACCATCCTGGACGCCACCGCCTCGATGTGGGGCCGGATCGCCGCCGCCGGCGGGGACGCCGAGGACGCGCGGCAACGCGCCCTCGCCCAGGACACCGTCTCCGCCGCGCTCACCGCCCAGGCGCACCGTGCCGGGGTGGAGATCTCCACCGGCACCGACAGCGACCCGGACCTCACCCTCGACTGGCCGCCCCTGCATGACGAGTTGGTGTACCTGCACGAACGCTGCGGCATGACGCCGTTGCAGGTCCTCCGCAGCGCCACCCTGATCGGCGCGCGCAGCCTGGGCGGGGCGGACGAGCGCGGCACCGTGGAGGAGGGGAAGCTCGCCGACCTGGTCGTGCTCGACGCCGACCCGGCGGCCGACCTGGCAGCGGCACTGCGCAGCGTTCGTACGGTCGTCAAGCGCGGGTGCAGACACAACCGTTCGGACTTCGAGCGGTCCGGCGCCACCAGCGGCCGGGCAGGTACGGCGGACACCGCGACGGCGATCGCCGGGACGGTGGAGGCTCCGAAGACGGAGGACCCGAAGACGGAGGACCCGAAGTGAGCACGCCCACCCCGCTGATCGTCAACGCCCTCGGCGAGCTGCAGAACCCCAACGCCTCCTCCGAGACGGCCGGTTCGCTGGTCCAGAGCAGCAGCGACATCCGGGTCGACGCGCGCACCATCGCCGACGCCCGCGCTTCCGGGCTGACCGCCGTCACCATCACCCTCGGCTACACCCTCGGCGACATGGAGCCCTACCCGCACACCCTCGCCGAGATCGGGGTCTGGGACCGCATCCTCCAGGAACACCGGGCGGACCTGCGCCAGGTCCGCACCGCCGGGGACATCCTCCGCGCCCGCGAAGAGGGCCGGATCGGTGTGGTCTACGGGTTCCAGAACGCCGTGGCCGTCGGCCAGGACCTCGACCGGGTGGGGGAGTTCGCCCGGCTCGGCGTCCGCGTCGTACAACTCACCTACAACCAGGCCAACCACATCGGCGACGGCTCCATGGCCGCCGGGAACCGCGGGCTCACCCCCTTCGGGCGCGAGCTCGTCGAGCGCCTGGGCGAGCACCACTTGATGGTCGACCTCTCGCACAGCGGCGAGAACACCTGCCTGGAGGCGGCCCGTTCGGCCACCGCACCCGTCTCGATCAACCACACGGGATGCCGGGCGCTGTGCGACCTGCCGCGCAACAAGACCGACGAGGAACTGCGCCTGGTCGCCGAGCGGGGCGGCTTCGTCGGGATCTACTTCATGCCGTTCCTCACCGCCTCCGGCCACCCCACCGCCGACGACGTGGTGGAGCACCTGGTGCACGCGGTGAACGTGTGCGGCGAGGACGCGGTCGGCATCGGCACCGACGGCCCGGTCACCGCCATCGACGACCTGGACGTGTACCGGTCCGCGCTGGCCGAGCACGTGGCGGAGCGGCGGCGGGCCGGGGTCGGCGCCGCCGGCGAGCGCGCCGACACCTTCCCCTTCGTGGTGGACCTGCGCGGCGTCGACCAGTTCCGCACGCTCATCCGGCTGCTGGAGCGGCGCGGCTGGTCCGAGGAGCGCATCGCCCGGGTGATGGGCGGGAACTTCGTCCGGTACGCCGAGCGGATCTGGGGGAACTGAGCTCCCGCCCCGCGGGCCGGGCCGGGGAGGCCCCCCTGATGCGCACCACGGTCAGCCGGGCTGTTCCGGCTCTCCCCGCGCCCGCCTCACTCCTTCGCTCGACGGCGAATCGGTTCTGCTTGGGCCGGCCCGGTGACACCGCGAGACCTTGCCGATGACCAGGGAATACGGCGGACACGACGTTTACCGGAACACGCGAGGTCGAGATGAAGCGTTGGGGAATTTCCGTCCTGGTGACCGCGACGGCCCTTGCCGTGAGCGGGGCCACTCTCGCCGCCGCGCAGGACGATGGCAGCGGAAAGCAGCGGTCGGCCCGGGCGGCGCGAGCGTCCGTCGGGCGCTACTGGGGCACCGACATCCCGGTCGGGCCGGGCCAGTACGCGACGGCGAGCGTGTCCTGTCCGGCAGGGATGGTGAGCACCGGCGGCGGAGGAGCCATCGGCGGCGGCAGCCAGAACGGCGGCGATCCGTTCTTCACCGGTTCCTACGGAGGCCCTGACAACTGGAACATCGGCGTGAAGAACACGGACAGCGTGACGCGGACCGTCAACGCCTTCGTGGTCTGCATCACCCCCTGAGATTCCCTGATCCGGGTGCCTCGGAGCCCTGGCGATGCCGCAGCCGCCGGTCCGTCCGCCGAACAGGCGGTCGGGCATGGTGGCCCTCACCCGGCGACTCTCCAGCGGTGTCACACGGTGAGCGGTCCGTCGTCGGGAGTGATGGGGGCCGGGAGGGCCGTGGAGCCGGTCAGGTAGCGGTCGGCGGCGGCCGCGGCCGAGCGCCCCTCCGCGATGGCCCACACCACGAGGGACTGGCCACGCCCCGCGTCGCCCGCGATGAAGATCCCGTCCGTCCCGTGCGCGGTCTCCGCCGCGAAACCCGCGTCCCGGGCGAAATTGCCGCGGCCGTCCCACGCCAGCCCGAGCTGCTCCGTCAGGCCGGTGCCGCGCTCCGGGCCGGAGAACCCCAGGGCGAGCAGCACCAGCTCCGCCGGGATCACCCGCTCGGTGCCCGGCCGCGGCCGCCGCTCCCGGGGCTCCACCTCCGTCAGGTGCAGGGCGCGCACCCGGCCGGTCGCGCTCCCCTCGAAGCGCAGGGTGGCGGCGGAGAAGACCCTCGGGTCCGTGCCCGCCCGGCCGCGGGCCTCCTCGTGGGCGTGCGAGATCCGGTAGACCTTCGGGTAGGTCGGCCAGGGCTCGCCGGCCGGCCGGCCCTGCTCGGGCTCCGGGTTGATGTCCAGCTGCAGTACGGAGGCGGCGCCCTGGCGCAGCACCGTACCCAGGCAGTCCGAACCGGTGTCCCCGCCGCCGACGATCACCACGTGCTTGCCCTCGGCGGTGATCGGCGAGACGGCGTAGTCGCCCTGCACGGTCCGGTTGGCGAAGGTCAGGTACTCCATGGCCTGGTGGATGCCGAGCAGGTTCCGGCCGGGAACGGGCAGCTCGCGCTGCTCCCGGGCGCCGACGGCGACGACCAGCACGTCGTGCCGCGTCATGAGTTCCGCGGCGTCGAGTTCACCGCCCACGTCCACGCCGGTACGGAAGGTGGTCCCCTCCGCGCGCATCTGCTCGGTCCGGCGGTCCAGGTACCGCTTCTCCATCTTGAACGCCGGGATGCCGTAGCGGAGCAGCCCGCCCACCCGGTCGGCGCGCTCGTAGACGACGACGGTGTGGCCGCTGCGGGTGAGTTGCTGCGCGGCCGCCAGACCGGCCGGCCCGGAGCCGACGACGGCGACGCTCTTCTCGCTGAGCCGCTCCGGGGGCTGCGGCCGGGTGTACCCCCGCTCCCAGCTCTGGTCGGCGATCGCCTGCTCGACGTTCTTGATCGTCACCGGATCGGTGTTGATCGCCAGCACGCAGGCGTCCTCGCACGGCGCCGGGCACAGCCGCCCGGTGAACTCGGGGAAGTTGTTCGTCGCGTGCAGCCGCTCGGAGGCGGCTCGCCAGTCGCCGTGCTCGGCGTAGGTGTTCCACTCCGGAATGAGGTTCCCGAGCGGGCAGCCGCTGTGGCAGAACGGGATGCCGCAGTCCATGCAGCGCGTGGCCTGCTCCGACACGACCGGGAGCAGCGCCTGGCCGGCGTACACCTCGTCCCAGTCGCCCAGCCGCTCCTCGACGGGCCGCGCCGGAACCGCCCGGCGGGGGTACTTCATGAAGCCGCGGATATCGGTCATTGCGACGCCTCCGTCGCCCACTCGCGGAGTCATGGACCGTTCCCACTAGTTTAGGACCGTTTTGCTGTTGTTTTTGCCCGTCGCCGATGATTTGCCCCCTCGGGGACGTCAGACGGTCGGCGATGCGGTGGCGGGGGTGCTGGGGGTGGGCGCGGTGTTCGAGGCCGGGGGCCGGGCTGTCGGCAGGCGGATCTAGGATCTGATCTTCAGGAGCGGTGGGGCTGCTCCGGGGGGGATCGGGAGAACTCGTGCACAGATCATTCACGGCCGCGGCGGTACTCGGCGTGCTTGCCGCCGCGCTGGCGGTGCCCGCCTCGGCGTCGGCCGACTCGGCCGTCCCGTACAAAGGCGCCAACACCGCTGCCGTACAGGACGACTTCAACGGCGACGGGTACCGCGATGTCGCGGTGGGCGCGCCCAGCGCGGCGAACGGCCAGGTGGAGAGCGCGGGCGGCGTCGTCGTGCTCTACGGCTCGGCGACCGGCGTGACCGCGTCGTCCCAGCGGACCGTCATCACGCAGGCGACCGCGGGTATCCCGGGCGACCCCGAGCCCTGGGACAGGTTCGGCCGGACCGTCGCGACCGGGGACCTCGACGGGGACGGCTACGCGGACCTGATCGTCGGCATCCCGGACGAGGCCGTCGGCGCCGAGGCCGGCCGGGGCACTGTCACCGTCGTCTGGGGTGGGCCGTCGGGCCTCAAGGGCGGCGCGACCATCTCGGTGCCGTCGGGCTACAGCGTGGCGGGAGACAACGACTGCGGCTTCGGCGGGTCGCTGGCGGTGGGTGACATCAACGGCGACGGCCACCCGGACCTCGCGGTCGGTTCGAACTGCGAGGGTGCCGTCTACACCGGTCCGTTCGGCCGCGACGGGAAGGCCGCAGCCGTCCGGAGCCAGTTCTCCACCGGCATGTCGCGTGGCGTGGTGATGGGCGATGTCAACGGCGACGGCAAGGCGGAGCTCTTCTGGCTGTCCGGCCCTGAGGACGGCAACATCCGGGGACCGGTGTACCTCGACAACGGGCTGTCGGGGAACGCCAACCGGGCGGTCCGGTTCACCCTCGCCCACGGATTCCTTGGCCAGGTCGGTGACGTGAACGGCGACGGCTACGGCGACCTGGTGACCGGGATCTCCGACTTCTCGGAGCCCGCCGATCCCTCGGGCCCGCACCTCGGCGGCGAGATCGAGGTCCTGTACGGCGGCCCGAACGGCATCGCCCCCGATCAGGCGCCGCACGTCTACGACCAGGACACCGCGGGTGTTCCGGGAGCCGGTGAGCAGGGCGACGGGTTCGGCTACGGGCTGAGCGTCGGCGACACCAACGGTGACGGCTACGACGACGTGCTGGTCGGCTCGCCCGGTGAGGCGGTCGGCAGCATCAGGAATGCCGGGCAGGCCACCTTGCTGCTCGGTTCCGCCGCGGGGCTGACCGGCGCCGGGTCCGTCGGGTACCAGCAGAACGTCACGGGCGTGCCGGGCGCCGCCGAGACCGACGACTTCTTCGGTGCCGCAGTGCACCTGGCGGACGTCAACAAGGACGGCAAGGCGGACGCGTTCGTCGGCATCCCCGGGGAGGACGCCAGCGGCTGCATCTGGATCGCCCGCGGCACCTCCACCTCCCCGGCGATCAGCGGCTCGCTCAACCTCGGCGGTGCGACGGCCGGCGTGCCCTCCCTCGACGCAGGGCAGTGGGGATTCGGCACGAGCTTCACCAGCCCGAACGCCGAGTAGGAGCGGGGTGACGCGGTCTCCGTCCCCTCGTCGGTCCGTCGGGACCCACCCCAGGTCGTCCGCGGCGTCACGGGCCGGGGCGAACCAGCGCAGATACGGGTCGGCCGGGCCGAGCACCTGGTCGTGGTGCCGGCCGGCATCGCGGAGGGCGGCTCCCACCAGGTAACGGGAGTTGCGCTGGGCGAGGGGGCCGCGCAGCGCGGGGAGGTCGAGTGCGGTGGTCGCCAGCAGGCCGGGGGCCTCCGCGAAGACCCACGCCACCGGGCGCCGGCGGGCGGCCTCTTCGAGTCGGGCGGTGAAGGCGTGACGCGCCGGGCCGGTGAGGTGGCTGAGCAGCGAGGCGGTGAACACGACCACCGGCTCGCCGCCCGGCAGTTCGCCGAGGATCCGGGCGGTGTCCGTGGTTGCGTCGCCCGTGACCACGTGCGGCGGTCCCGCGGCGAGCGAGAGCGCGATCGCGGCCTGCAAGGTGGCGATTTCCTCGGCCCACTGGTCCCGGGCCACGGCCACAGCGTGCCCCCTCGCCGGCGCCGGACCCGCGTCGTATCCGCCGGCAGGATCCGGTGATCCGGTTTCCGACGGTCGTCGCGCGGATGCCGGTGGTGCCCCCAACGGGATTCGAACCCGTGCTACCGCCTTGAAAGGGCGGCGTCCTGGGCCACTAGACGATGAGGGCTGAGGGCCTGCCGTGGTGGCCTCGCGGCGCACTTCGGGGACCCGGGAAGCATATGGGATGGGTCGGGCGAACGGCAAAACGGTTTCGCGGGGCGGCGTGGGCGAGCTTGCCGGGGATCGGGGCGGGTTGGAGGGGACGCGCGGGGGTGGGGCGGGAAAGAATGAGGGCGTGCTGGAGATGAGCCGGGAGGACTTCGAGGAACTGGTCGGCGAGGCGCTGGACCGGGTTCCTCCCGAGCTGACCCGTTTGATGGACAACGTGGCCGTCTTCGTGGAGGACGAGCCCGAAGCCGGCAGCCCCGAACTGCTCGGGCTCTACGAGGGGACCCCGCTGACCGAGCGCGGCGAGTGGTACGCGGGTGTGCTGCCGGACCGGATCACGATCTACCGCGGCCCGACCCTGCGGATGTGCGACACCCGCGAGGACGTCGTCGCCGAGACGGAGGTGACCGTCGTCCACGAGATCGCCCACCATTTCGGGATCGACGACGAGCGGCTGCACGCCCTGGGCTACGGCTGACCGCGGGGCACGCGCGCGGGTGGGCCGGGGCACGGCGCGAGGCGGGGCCGGACACACCCGCGGAGCGGCCGTACGGGCGGGTGGGCGTGTCCTGCCGGGCCGCCCCGGCGTTGGTCAGGGCGACTCCCGGGCGCGCGCGGCGGAGGGCTGCCGGCGCCGGCGCACGACGTGCGCGCGCCCCGCTCCGACCCCCTCCCGAGGTGCCGACGTGCTGCCAGCCCCTGCCACCCCCACGGCCCCGCCCCCCGCTCCGGCCGCGCCCGTCGACCCGCCGCTGACCTCCGGCTCCGCCGCTCCGGCCGCTCCTGCCACCCCCGCCGACCAGGCCGCGCGCGCCGCAGGCACCCCCCGCCAGCCCGGCGCGGCCCTCCGCTCGGGCGTGCGCGCCGCCGCGATGGTCGCGGTGGTGGCCGCGGCCGTGGCGGCGTGCGTCAGCGCGGGCAGCGGCACGCCCGACTCGAAGGGCCCGAGCCGGGCCCCGGCCAGCGCCGCCGGCGGCACGGATGCCCGGCCCGGCGCCGGAACGTACGCACCCGAGCACGGCCGCGCCTCCGACGGGAAGGCGCCGCACTCCGGCGGCAAGGGCTCCACCTCGCCCGGCGGCAGTACGACCCCCTCGGACGGGGCGTCCCATGTGACCGGCGGCACACCGGCCACGGGCAAGCCGCGCCCCACCGCCCAGGGCTCGCCGACCGCGGCTCCGACCAGCGACGCGCCCTCCGGCCAGCCGTCCGACTCCGCCTCGCCGAGCACGTCGGCGGCCCCCTCCGGCTCGGCGTCCGACCCGGCCACCGGCACGGGAGGCGACTCCGCGGGGGCCGGCGGGGCGGGCGGCGCGGGCGGGTCCGACGGGAGCGGGCACGCCGCGCGAAGCCGGCGCGCACACGCTCTACGCAGGTGATTCGCTAAAGCGGCAGCGGATGCGTATGCTGGTAGATCGTTTGATCCCACCTGTCTGGCGCCTGATCCGAAACGCGCCCCCGTGGCGCGTTCCTTTTCTCCTGTGGCTGACCGCATCGAGGCGGTTGTAAGCAACCTGCGGAGCTGGCGCGTGCCGTAAGTCTCCGAGAGGTTTAGCTTCAGCATGTCCAATGTCAGTGCCGACCGTTCCGCCATGCCCGAGAACGACGCCGACGCCGTCGAGTCCGGCCCCGTGACCGTGGACGCCCTCCTGGGCGCCGACGACGCGGTCGCCGTGGACGACGCGGCCACCCCCGCGTACGACGACGCGGCCACCGAGCCCACCGACTCCGACGAGGCCGCGGACTCCACCGAGCCCGCCGAGCCCACCGTCACCTTCTCGGACCTCGGCCTCCCCGAGGCCATCGTCCGCAAGCTCAACCAGAACCAGGTCGTCACCCCCTTCCCGATCCAGGCCGCGACCATCCCGGACGCGTTGGCCGGCCGGGACATCCTCGGGCGCGGCCGCACCGGCTCGGGCAAGACCCTCTCCTTCGGTCTGCCGCTGCTCACCCTGCTCTCCGGTGGCCACACCGAGCGCAAGCGCCCGCGCGGCGTGATCCTCACCCCCACCCGCGAGCTGGCGATGCAGGTCGCCGACGCCCTCCAGCCGTACGGCGACGTGCTCGGCCTGAAGATGAAGGTCGTCTGCGGCGGCACCTCGATGCAGAACCAGATCTACGCCCTCGAACGCGGCGTGGACGTCCTGGTCGCCACCCCCGGCCGGCTGCGCGACCTGATCAACCGGGGCGCCGCCTCGCTCGACCAGGTGCAGATCGCGGTCCTGGACGAGGCCGACCAGATGGCCGACATGGGCTTCCTGCCCGAGGTCACCGAGATCCTGGACCTGATCCCGGCCGGCGGCCAGCGGCTGCTGTTCTCCGCCACCCTGGAGAACGAGATCGACTCCCTCGTGCGCCGCTACCTGGTCGAGCCGGTCACCCACGAAGTGGACGCGGCCCAGGGCGCGGTGACCACCATGAGCCACCACGTGCTCGTCGTGAAGCCGAAGGACAAGGCCCCGGTCACCGCGGCGATCGCCGCACGCAAGGGCCGCACCATCATCTTCGTCCGCACCCAGATGGGCGCCGACCGCGTCGCCGAGCAGCTGATCGAGTCCGGCGTCCGCGCCGACGCGCTGCACGGCGGCATGACCCAGGGCGCGCGTACCCGCACCCTGGAGGACTTCAAGGGCGGGCACGTCAACGTGCTGGTCGCCACCGACGTCGCCGCTCGCGGCATCCACGTCGACGGCATCGACCTGGTGCTGAACGTCGACCCGGCCGGCGACCACAAGGACTACCTGCACCGTTCGGGCCGCACCGCCCGCGCGGGCGAGTCCGGCACGGTGGTCTCGCTGGCCCTGCCGCACCAGCGCAAGCAGATCTTCCGGCTGATGGAGGACGCCGGCGTCGACGCCTCCCGCCATGTCATCGGCGGCGCGGGCGTGTTCGACGACGACGTGGCCCGGATCACCGGCGCCCGCTCGCTCACCGATGTGCAGGCGGACGCGGTGCAGAACGCGGCCACCCAGGCGGAGCGCGAAGTCGCCGAGCTGACCAAGCAGTTGGAGCGGGTGCAGCGGCGTGCCAACGAGCTGCGCGAGGAGGCGGACCGGCTCACCGCCCGTTCCGCCCGCGAGCGCGGCGAGGACCCGGAGGAGGCGGTGGCCGCGAAGGCCGCCGAGCTCGCCGCCGAGGCCGCTGCCGCGGCGGCCGCGGCTGCCGCCGTGCCCGAGCCCCGCGAGGAGCGGTCCTCCTACCAACGGCGCGACGAGCGCGGCAACTTCGAGCGCCGCGACGACCGTCGTGACGACCGTCGTGACGCGCGTCCCTCGTACGGCGACCGCGACCGTGACCGGAACCGCCGTGACGACCGCGGTGGCGACCGTCGCGACTCCCGCCCGGCCTACAACCGTGACGACCGTCGTGACTCCCGTCCGTCCTACGGTGACCGGGACCGTCGTGACGCGCGTCCGGCGTACAACCGTGACGACCGTCGTGACTCCCGCCCCTCGTACGGTGACCGGGACCGTCGCGACTCCCGCCCGGCGTACAACCGTGACGACCGTCGTGACTCCCGCCCGTCCTACGGTGACCGGGACCGTCGCGACTCCCGCCCGGCGTACAACCGCGACGACCGGCGGCCGTCCTACGAGCGGCGCGACGACCGGCCGTTCAACCGCGACCGTCGTGACTCCCGTCCGTCCTACGGTGACCGCGACCGCCGTCCGTCCTTCGGCGGCGACCGCGACAGCCGCCCGTCGTCGTCCTACAGCCGCGACAGCGCGCCGACGTCGCACGGCGACCGCAAGCCGCGCTGGAAGCGGAACGGCTGACAGCCGCTTCCCGTAGGGACGTTCGTACGGGCCCGGCCCCCGCGTACACACGCGGGGGCCGGGCCCGTTCCGCGTTGCGGGGGCCGGGGAGGCTGGACAGGGCCTGCGGTCGGCCGAACAATGCTGCGAATGGACGCGGTGGGGGACGGCGCGGGGCAGCCTGGACAGGAGCCGGAGCAAGTGCCTTTGCGGGCCTCGGAGTCGGAGGCCGGGGCGGAGCGGGCGGGGCCGGAGCAGCCGGGGGCGGGTACCGGGCTGCGGCGGAACCGCGACTGGCGGGCGCTGTGGTTCGGGCAGGCCGTGTCGGTGCTCGGGGACAACATCTTCGACATCACGGTGGTGCTGTGGGTCGGCACCGTCATCGCCAGGGGCGCGAGTTGGGCTCCGGTGGCGGTCGGCGCCGTCCTGATCGCGGCCATGCTGCCGGTCCTCCTGCTGGGGCCGATCGCGGGCGTGTTCGCCGACCGCTGGAACCACCGGCGCACCATGCTCAGCACCGACCTGATCCGTACCGTCCTCACGCTGACCCTGCTCACCGTTCCGCTCTCCGGTGACGCCCTGCCACGTGCGGTCCAACTCGCCTTCGTCTACACGGTGGTGGCCCTCAACGCGGCGGCAGCGCAGTTCTTCTCCCCGGCCAGGTTCGCGCTCATCGCCCGGACCGTGCCGCCCGCCGACCGGGCGCAGGCGTCGAGCCTCACCCAGGCGAGCAGCAGCCTCGCGGCGGTCATCGGTCCGCCGCTGGCCGCGCCGTTGCTCTACACGGTGGGCGTGCGGTGGGCGCTGGTCGCCAACGCGGGGTCGTTCGCGGTGTCGTTCCTCGCGGTGCGCAGGGTCCAGGGGGCGGGGGACCTCGATCCGGAGGTGGCCGACCGCCGTACCGCCGCCCTCTTCCAGGGCGTCATGACCGACTTCCGGGAGGGGGTGCGGGCCTTCGCGGGCAGCCGGGTACTGGTCGCGGTCTGCTCGGCCACCGCCGTGGCCATGGTCGGCGTCGGCGCGCTGAACGTGCTCGACGTCTTCTTCGTCTCCGACAACCTGCACGCCCAGGCGAAGTGGCTCGGCTTCCTCGGTGCCGCTTTCGGCCTCGGCTCGGTGCTCGGCGCGCTCCTCAACGGCCCCGTCGCGCGCCGGATCGGCGTCCGCAACGTCTTCTGGCTCGGACTCGTCGTCGCCGGCGTCCTCATGCTCGCCTACTCCCGCGTGTCCTCCCTCGCGTGGGCGGTGCCGCTCCTCTTCCTCGCCGGCCTGCCGATCAGCGCGATCAACGCCGTGCTGGGGCCGCTCATCATGGACTCGACCCCGCGGGAACTCCTCGGCCGGGTGATCGCTCTCATCAACCCGGCCATCCAGCTCGCCTCCGTCCTGTCGATGGCGCTCGCCACGGTCCTCACCAGCACGGTTCTCCTGCATTTTCACGCGAGCGTGCTCGGGGTCCACCTGGGGCCCATCGACACGGTCTTCGGCGTGGCCGCCCTCCTGATGGTTGCCGCGGGCCTCCTCGCCCTCCGCACCCTCCGCCCCGCGCCTCCCGCCCAGGGATGACCCGCCCAGTCCCACCCGGGGGCAACCCGGTCCCGCCGCCTGGGGGTAACCCGGCAGACCCCGCCCGACCGCACCGTTATGCTGTCGGTGCGGGCCGTTAGCTCAATTGGCAGAGCAGTGGACTTTTAATCCATTGGTTGTGGGTTCGAGTCCCACACGGCCTACCGCTGAAGCCCTGGTCAGACAACAAGTCGACCGGGGTTCTTCGCGTTTTCGGGGGCGTAGGGATCGCTTGCTGGCCCATAGCCGGCCCGAGAGGTAGACGATCATGTGCGCGAATTCCTGTCGGATCGCCCGCGAGCCCACCTAGCAGTTGAGGGGGTTCGTCCCTCGATGACGTGAGGAGCACCACATGTTCTGCGCGAGCTGCAAGCACCCCGGCGTGCATGCCGAAGTGGCGGGCCGCGAGGGGATGCCGGAGCGCTGCACCCAGTGCCCGCAGTAGAAGTAGTGGCCCGTGGTTTGGTACCGCGTGACGTGGTCTCTGTCGCGGGTGCGGTTGTAGACCTCGGGTAGCCCGGCGAGGTCGAGTTCGTCCTCGCTGCTGGTAACGGTGGCGACGTAGGCCCCGTTACGGAGCGCGGAGAAGTCCTCGCTGCGCAGGGAGACGGAGCCGGTCGCGCACAGCACCAAGCCCGCGTTGTGGAGGGCGGCGTCGCGATCGCGGGCGACGGTGAATCCCTGGCTGAGCGCTTGGGTGCGGCGGATCGGGTCGATGTCGTACACGGTGACCTGCACCCCCTTGGCGTGCAGCAGGCGGGCGATGGAGGAGCCGAGCTTCCCGAACCCGATGACGAGCGCGGGCCGGCCGTGCATGATGTCGCCGCGGCCGCGCATGAGGGCCTCGGTGGAGAACACGACGGACTGGCCGACGAGGAAGTCCTCGGGGTCCTTGAGCGGGGACCGGGCGACGGACACTACGGGGCAGGGAGGTTTCTCGGCCTCGGCGTACCGCTTGTGGCCGTTGGCGGAGTCGGTCGTACGGGCGCGGCTCGCCGCGGCGGCCCGACGAGCACCGACTTCGGGACTCGGCGGTGGATAGGCTCGAGCTGCCTACGCTATCCGGGTGAGCTTCAACACCATCGCGAGGAAGGTCCGCGACGCCGAACTGCCCCACGGTCTCCGGGTGGCGCGGCTCCGGTCGTGCGTGCAGTTGTACCGACCGATCGGCTTTCACGCGACGTTGAGCCTGCTCGAGGCCAAAGCGGGTCGCTTCAGCCGGGACGAGGGTGCCCTGCTCCGAGCGCTTGGCGTGCTGGAGGCGAGTCGGGCGGCATGGCACGCGGAGCTGCGGGCGTTCGACGAGGCGCGAAGCGCCGCCAAGGGGCAGGGGGAACGCCGGCCGCGGCAGGCGGAGCGGAATCCCTACCGGGAGTTGTGGTGGTCGGGAGCTCCGCGGGAGGGGGCGTTGCACGCTCTGACGTTCCTGGTCCGGCGGCGGTGGGTCCCCATGACCGCCGGTGACCCGGTTGCCGGGGACCTGGAACGCTGCGTGGCCGCCTGTCTCGCATCCGGTGGGCCCTTGGGGCCCGAGCAGCACCATCTGCTGGCCGACTGCGTCCGCCGGCTCCGGGAGCGGCAAACCCCTGCTGCCTGGGCGGACGACACGGCAGCCTTCTTCCGGACCCAGGATCTGCTCCGGGTCGCCCGCCATGTCGAGATCGCGGCCGCTGAATGCGTGAGCGGTGCGTGAGAGACGCGTGAGGGGAACGCGACGGTCCTCGAAGTGGGCTGATGCGCACCGGGACCGTGGCGGGAGAGGGGGCCGCGCCCTACGACGACGGGGCGGACCGCCAGTCGGGGATGTCGTCGAAGTGCACGTCGTAACGGTCCTGCTCGGGCATCAGCGAGGCGAATTCCGCCTCACCGCGGCTGATCTCGGCCAGCCGCTCGAAGTAGCCGAAGCGCTCGATACCGGGGCTGAGGACGACGTACACGTCTGCCTCCTGGCCCTCCGCGGCCCCGAAGACGTGCGGCAGGCCCGGTGGAATGATGACGAGCCCGCCCTTGCCCACCGTGGTCAGCGTGTCACCGAGGCGGAAGAGCATCGTCCCGCCCAGCACGTAGAAAACCTCGTGGGAGAGCTTGTGGTGGTGCGGGGGCGCCCCGTCGGCACCGGTGGTCAGGGTGAGTCGGCTGGCGCTGACCGCACCCCCGTCGGCGAGGAGCTCGAACGCGCCGTCCGACAACGTCGCACCGGCCGCCTCACCGGGTTGCACGACCAGCGCGGGAGTGGGGGCTTCCATGGCTACTCCTTCGATCGAACCCATCGTCTTCGGAGCCCGAGGGGGGCCGATGTTCCCGAGTACATCGATCCGCGAGAGGGCGGGACACACATCAACGCGCCCTGCGGATCGGCAGCCACCATCATTTTAGTCGCTGTTGCCCGACGCTTCGAATCCAGCGTTCTGTCGTGCTCTTTCACGGTGGTGATCACGTTGCTACCGTTCGTGAACGGTGGGCCGGGAACGGGTGGATGAGGGGATGTCCGAGGCGCATGGAAGCACTGTCGCTGAGCAAGGGTGGGAACGCGGCTCTCGAGTCGCAGTCCGTGGCGTTGCAGGTGGCGACGAGGGGGACGCCCGCGGATGTCTCGGCGCTCCTTCTCGGCGCGAACGGCAAGGTCCGGAGCGATGACGACCTGGTCTTCTACAACCACCCGGAGCAAAGCGGCGTAAGCCTCAGTGGCGGGACCGTCACCGCTGACCTCCCGCGTATCCCCGCGGATGTCGGCACCGTGGTGGTCGTCGCCAGCGTGGACCCGTCCCGTCCGGGGACGGTGTTCACCACGGCACCCGTCCTCACCGCCACCCAGGCGGACGGCACCGGACTGGCCTTCACCCCACCGGACTTCGCGGCGGGGGAGACGGTCGTCGTACTCGTCGAGATCTACCGCCGCTCGGGAGGCTGGAAGGTGCGGGCCGTAGGGCAGGGCTACGCCTCAGGGCTGGCCGGTCTCGCCACCGATTACGGCGTCCACGTGGATCCGGAGCCGTCGACGTCACTGCCGCGGCCCCGCGGCCCGGGAACATCGACCACCGTTTCGGACGTGGATCAAGCGAGCCTGTCGAAGGTCGCGGCACAGGCTCCGGCTCTGCTCGCGACCACGCGCCAGGCAACGCAGGCGCTGGCGCGCTCCGGAGCAGCCGGCAGGCATGCGGCGGTGTACCTCATCCTCGACCACGACTGGGCCACGAAGGAGCTGTACGAGTCGTTCGCGGTACAGGCGTTCGCCGAGCGGGTCCTCGCCCTGTCGGTGAACCTCGACGACGACGGGACCGTGCCGGTGATCTTCTCCAGCGGGAAGGAGCCGTTCCTGGAGGAGATCCGACTCGACAACTATCCTGGCCGGATCGGGCGGTTGCACACGCAGGTCGGCTGGGGCTGGGGTGACGTCGGCACGGCCATGCGCACCGCCGTCGACCACTATCAGGAGTCCGGCGCCGAGGATCCCGCGTTCGTCATCGTGCACGTCGGGGACGAACCCTGGGACAAGTCGGAGTTCCGTTCCGTGCTGCAGAACACCTCCGACTCGGGTGTGTTCTGGCTGTTCGTGGGCTTCGGGCACGGAAAGCTCGCCTTCTTCAAGAACCTCAACGCTTCCACGTCCGCCCGGTTCGCGAACGTGGCCTTCTTCGAGGCCAGCAAGAACCCCGAGGCCGTACCGGATGAGACGTTCTACGCCGGCCTGTTGGAAGGGTTCGGAACCTGGATGAGCCGGTAGCGATCATCCGTTCGCTGCCTGCGTGCCTGCTCGCCGTCACGTGGTCAGGGCTGATCCGGGAGGAGTTCCCGAGTGCCTCCGCCGCCGCTTGTTTCGACATGGCTCTATGTCGATATCCGTCTCACCATCCTGTCCAACCCCCGGGAACCGTCCGCCCTGTCCCACCGGCCCGGCCGGCCGCGCGGCCGGGCGGGTCAGCCGGACGCCGCGGAAAGGATCACGTCCACCAGCCGGTCCGCCGCGTCCGGGCGGCCGTGCGACCTCGCCCGCTCCGCCATCGCCGCCCGCCGCGCGGGATCGGTCAGGAGCGGGCCCGCCGCCTCGCGCAACGTGTCGGCGGTCACCTCGCCGAGCAGCGCGACGGCCGCCCCGCTGTCCGCCAAGTGCCGTGCGTTGTGCGCCTGTTCGTTCCCGGCCGACGAAGCCAGCGGGATGAAGACCGCGGGCTTGCCGAGGGCGGTCAGCTCGGCGAGCGTGCCGGCGCCGCTCCGGGAGACCACCAGGTCCGCCAGCGCCAGGACATCCGGCAACTCCGGTCCGACGAAGCCCGTCAGGTGGTACCGCTCCGCCAACTCCGGGCGGAGCAGGGCCGCATGGCGCCGCAGGTCGTCGACGTGGGCCGGCCCGCACTGGTGGATGACGTTCGCCCGTTCCAGCAGCCACGGCAGGGCTGCCCCGACCACCTCGTTGATCTGCTGCGAGCCCTGGGCGCCACCGGTGACGTACAGGGTCGGGAGCCGCGGATCGAAGCCGTACGACCCCAGCGCGGCGATCGCCTTGTCCGCGTGGCCGGTCAGCACCTCCGGGCGGATCGGGTTGCCCGTCACCACCGCGACGTCCCGTACGGACTCCGGCAGCAGTGGCAGCGAGGACTCCGACGAGACCGCGATCCGCGTCGCCGACCCCGCGAGCCGGCGGTTGGCCAGCCCCAGGCGCACGGTCTGCTCGTGCAGCACCAGCGGGCGGTGGCACATGCGGGTGGCCAGGCCGGCGGGGACGGCGACGTACCCGCCGGTGGCGAGCACGACGTCCGGCCGGAAGCGGGCGATGATCCTCCTGGCCTGCGCGACGCCGAGCGGCACGCGTGCCATGTCGCGGACGTTCGCCGGCGACACCATCTTCAGCGGGTTGGCGGAGCGGCGGATCTTGCCCGTGGCGACGGTGCTGAAGGCGATGCCCTCGGCCGGGGCGACCCGCGCCTCCAGGCCGTTGTCGGTACCGATCCACAGGACGTCGAGTGCGCCGCCGCCGGCGGCGAGCCGGGCCTGCAGCGTGCGGATGGCGGTCAGGGCCGGGTAGGTGTGGCCGCCGGTCCCACCTCCGGTGACGATGAGCCGGAAGGTGCGGGGGAGAGGAGAGGCATGGTTCACCTCGCGCACCCTAGCGGCTCCCCGGGGCGGGAGGGTGTCACCGCTTCGCGTAGTCGGCGAAGCCCTGCCAGTCGATGAAGACGCACGGCTCGTCGCCCACCGTCCAGGCATCGTGGCCGGGCGGGATCACGGCGAAGTCGCCCGGGCCGAACTCCGCCTCCTCGCCGTCGTCCATGGCGATCCTCATGCGGCCCGCCACGAAGTAGCCCATGTGGGCGGCCTGGCAACTGTCGGTCCCCGCGATCGGTTTGACGTGCCGGGACCACTTCCACCCGGGTTCGAACACCGCCCGGCCGACCGGACCGGTGTCGAAGCCGACGAGGTCGAGCCTGCCCTTGCCCTCCTCGAACAGGCGGACGTCCTCCGGGTCGTCGAAGTTCTTGCGGACCAGGCCGGCCATGGCGCACTCTCCCGGGTCGATCGGCTGGGGATGCCGTCATCGTCGCCCCGCACCGCGGCGCGCGCATCTCGGACCGGGCCGCCTCCCGAGCGGGGAAGCGGGAGGACCTCAGCCGAGCAACGCCACCCGGTACAGCCGCCCGAGCGCCGCGTCGATCGGGTGGGGCTGCGGCCTGCCGGAGGAGTCGAGCCGGTTCCACCGCTGCAGGTTGACCGCGACCGCCAGCTGCCGCCGGCCGTCGGCACGGGTCATGGCCAGCGCCCCGCCACCCCAGACCGTGCCGCCGTGGCCCCAGAACGCGTCCTGGCCGGCACCCTCCATCGGGTGCAGCCCGAGACCGTACTCGATCGTCCGTCCCTCCTGGGAGACGACGCGGACCGTACGCCGCATCTGCGCCAGCGAGGACGGGGCGACGATCTCGCCGGCCAGCAGCAGGCGGTAGAAGCGGTTGAGGTCCGAGACGGTCGATGTCAGCGAGGCCGACGGCCCGACCCACGACATGTCCTGGACGCTGTGGTCGCGCGGCGGGTCGATCATGCCGAACCACGCCTCGTACAGCCGCGCGTGCGGTTCCTCGATCGACGGGCCGGTGGGGAACGCGGTGTCCCGGAGGCCGGCGCGCTCGATGACGTCGCGGGTGATGCAGTCCTCGGCCGTGCTGCCGGTCACCTCCTCCAGGAGGCGGGCGAGGAGCAGGTAGTTGGTGTTGGAGTACAGCCCCGGGGTGCTGCCCGGGGCGCCGGTGGCGAGCGCGCCGACCCCCATGCCGATCAGGTCGACGGGGTCGAACCGGGTGAGCCGGTGCTCCTCCAGGCTCTCCGGCCCGGTGCGCGCGAGGTCGGGGAATGCCTTGAGGGAGGGATAGGCGTACGGCAGGTACTCGGCGAGGCCGCTGGTGTGGTTCAGCAGCATCCGGACGGTGATCGCCTCCCCGCGCTCCCCGGGGACCAGCTCCGGAAGGTACCGGCCGACGGGCGCGTCGAGGCCGATCCGGCCGTCCTCGACCTGCCGCAGGACCGCGGCCGCGGTGAACGTCTTGGTGATGCTGCCGACGCGGTGCCGCAGGTCGGCGGTGACGGGGCGGCCGGTGGCGAGGTCGGCGACCCCGGCGGCGCCGCGCCAGATCGCGTCGCCGTCCCGCACCTCGGCGAACAGGCCCGGTATCCCGGCCCGGTGGACGGAGTCGACGGCCGCGTCCAGCGCGGCGGTGTCGAGTGTGCTCTTCACGTCAGGCGTCCTTTCGTCGTGTCCGAAGGGTGCCGCGCACGGGCCGCCCGACCCCGGATCACCGGGTACGGGGGACGGTCGCTCGTCCCCCGAGTGCCGTGCGCCACCCCATGTCCCCATTATGCACGCGGTGCGTGCAACACCAAGTGCATGGGTTAGGGTGACATCGGAACGAGGAGGACGATGGCTGGCCGGAGGCGTTGGTCGACGGAGGAGATCCTGGACGCGGCGGCGGAGCTGCTGCGCACCAGCGACGCGGACTCGTTCAGCGTGCGCAGGCTGGCCGCGGTGCTGGGGACCGACTCCTCCAGCCTCTACCGGCACTTCCGCAGCAAGACCGAGCTCCTGCGCGCGGTCGCGGACCGGGTGCTGCTCGCCGCGATGGAGGATCACCGCGCGGAGGGCGACTGGAAGCAGCGCATCATGGCGCTGGCCCTGCGGCTGCGGGACGCCTTCGGCCGGCAGCCCCAACTCGCCGCGGTCTGGGGGCGTTACGCGTCGGGCGGTACCGGTTCCCGGCTGGTGATGGAAGAAGTGCTGGAGGCGCTGCGGGCGTCGGGGCTGCCCGACGCCGAGATCCCGGTGCGCTACCACCGGATGGCGGTCCTGCTCGCTGCGTTGATCGCTTCCGAGGCGGGCGTCGCCTCGATCACGCCGGACGAGTACGAGCAGGGGATGGAGCTGTTCCGCGTGGCGGTCCTGGGCGCCGACCCCGAGCGCTTCCCGGCCCTGGCCCACTTCGCCCGCGACATCCGCCCTCTCGGAGCCGACCGCCGTGCCGTGTTCGAGGAACTCCTCGCGGACCAGCTCGCCCAGGTCGAGGCGGTGGTGCGGGCGGGTGCGCCGCACGGTTCGGCCGCACCCGGGGGCGAGGGTCCTGCGCGTCCTTCGGCGTGACCGCGCGACTGTCCCGCTGACCGCGCGCCTGTGACCCGCGCCCGCCCGGGCGGGGCCCCGGCGGTCAGTCGTGCGAGGGCAGCCGGCCGAGCTGGTGGTCCGCGACGCTCAGCGCCTCGTCGACGAGGCGGCGCAGGTGGCCGTGGCGCAGCGCGTACACGACGCGGCGGCCGTCCTTCCGGGTGGTGACCAGCCCGGCCAGCCGCAGCCGGGCCAGGTGTTGGCTGACCGAGGTCCGCGTCGCCCCGCCGGCGGATTCGGTCAGCGTGGTGACGTCCGCCTCGCCCTCGCCGAGGCGGCGCAGGAGCACCAGCCGGGTCCGGTCGGCCAGGAGGCCGAGTACCTCGACGGCCGCGGCCAGCCGATCGCCGTCCTCGCGCTGTTGCGCATCATGCGCACCTGACAAGTGCATGCGTGCATCCATACGCACATGATGGTTTGATGGGAGCCGGAGGTCCAGTCCGGGCCGACGCGCGTCGGAAGGTGGCACGGTGAGCGAGCAGCCGCGGACCCACGAACCGCACGGCCACGGCCACGGCCACGTTCCGGGGGGCCACGCCGACCCGCACGGCGGCCACGACCACCCGAACGGCCACGGCCACTCGCACGATCACGACCACCCGCACGCCGACCACCCGCACACCTCGCGGCGCTGGTCCCGTCTGCGGCACCGGATCGCACACGTCCTCAGGCCGCACAGCCACGAGGCGAGGGACAAGGTCGACTCCGCGCTGGAGACCTCGCGCGAGGGCCTGCGCACCCTGTGGATCTCGCTGGCCGTCCTCGGCTCGACCGCGCTCGTCCAGGCCGTGATCGTCGCCGTCTCCGGCTCGGTCGCCCTGCTCGGGGACACCGTCCACAACGTCGCGGACGCGCTGACGGCCGTCCCGCTGGGCATCGCCTTCCTGCTCGGCCGCAGGGCCGCGACCCGCCGTTACACCTACGGGTACGGGCGCGCGGAGGACCTGGCGGGCGTCGCGATCCTGCTGACGGTCGCCGCCTCGTCCGCGGCGGCCGCCTACGAGGCCGTCGACCGGTTCGTGCACCCCCAGGACGTCACCCACCTGTGGGCGGTGGCGATCGCGGCGGGCGCCGGGTGCGCCGGCAACGAGTGGGTCGCGCGCTACCGGATCCGGACCGGGCGGCGGATCGGCTCGGCCGCGCTGGTGGCCGACGGCCTGCACGCCCGTACCGACGGCTTCACCTCGCTGGCCGTGCTCCTGGGCGCCGGCGGCGCCGCGATCGGCTGGCGGTGGGCCGACCCCGCCGTCGGCCTGCTCATCACGCTGGCCATCCTGACGGTCCTCAAGGACGCTGCCCGCGAGGTCTGCCGCCGGCTGATGGACTCCGTCGACCCCGCGCTGGTCGACGCCGCCGAGGAGGCGCTGCGCGGCGTCGCGGGCGTGCGGGGCGTCGGGCAGGTGCGGATGCGCTGGATCGGCCATGCCCTGCGGGCGGAGGCCGACATCGTCGTCGACCCCGAGCTGACCGTGGTGCGCGCGCACGCCTTGGCCGTGGACGCCGAACACGCCCTGATCCACGCCGTTCCGCGGCTGACGGCGGCGACCGTGCACACCGACCACACCGAGCCCGCCGGCCACACCGTGCTCGCCGAGCATGTCGAGCACGGCCGGACCGTCCTGACCGGAGCGAGCAGCGCGGACTCCCATGCCGCGCTGGCCCACCACGCCGGGGCGGCCCCGGGGAGCGCCCCCACCCGGTGAGCGAGGGGCCCGGCGCCCCGCCCTGCCCCGCCCTGCCCCGCCCTGCTCCGACCCGGCGCCGGAAAACCGGTGGAACGCCGCCGTCGCGCGCCGCTAGCGTGCCGCCGAACCACGTCGTCCAGGCAAGGACATGCCGTTGTACACCGTGTGAGACCTCCCGAGCGCTGATCGGTCGCGCGTCGCGCCTGCGCGCCGCGCTGCTTTTTGCTGCGGACTTCTCACTGGAACCGGTGTACTCCCGTGCTCGAAAACTGGGTGGTCATGCCCACCTGCCTGCCTCTCGTCCTCCGGCGCTGCCGTACGTGCCCGTCGGGGCGCTTCCGGGCCGGCGGAAAATTCCGTGTCAACGCCCACCACAAACTCCTCGACGTCTGGCTCCTGGTGCTGTGCACCGCCTGCGGGGAGACGGCGAAACTCACGGTCCTGGAGCGGGTCAACGTCCGCTCCGTGCCGGCCGACCTGCTGGACCGGCTCCATGGCAACGACCTCGCCCTGGCGGCCGAGTTGCTCCAGGATCCGGTCGTGCGGCGCCGCAACCGCATCGCCCTGGACTGGGACGGCGCCTGGTGCCTCGACACCGGCGGATCGGATCACCTGGACCGCGAGGTGATCGACGTCTCGGTGCGGTTCGCGGCGCGAATCCCGGTCCGGCCGGTCCGGCTGATCGCCGAGGGCTGCGCGCTTCCGCGAGCCGAGGTCGAGAGGCTGATCGCGGAGGGGAGGATCGTCTCGGCGGTCCGGCTGGGCGGACGGCTCTCCGGCGACTTCACCTTCACCCTCAAACGCTGAACCCTCCCCTGGGGCGGGGCCGAGGAGAGGAGGTGGGCGGCCCCGTCCCGGGGGGACCCGTGCGCCCGGAGCGCCCGGGTTTGCGTTTGTGAAGGCGACCGGCCATATTGGGCAGTCGATCGAGGGAGGTGTGCCGTCATGGCGCGTCCGTCGAAGCGCGAGGAGATCGCCAGGGCAGCCCTGCAGCGGTTCCACGCGCAGGGTTTCCACGCCACCGGCATCGCCGACATCACCACGGCGGCCGGGGTGCCGAAGGGGTCGTTCTACAACCACTTCTCCAGCAAGGAGGAGAGCGCGGCCGAGGCGATCGGCCGGTACGGCGAGAGCCGGCGCTTCGACATGCTCACCGCCCCGGGGCGCCCCCCGCTGCAGCGGCTGCGGGCGCACTTCGAGCACCTGGGCGCCGAGACCGTCGAGAGCGGCTACGCCCAGGGCTGCCTGATGGGCAACCTCAGCGCCGAAGTGGGCGACCACAACGACGAGTTGCGGGGCGCGCTCCGCGACGGCTTCGCGACGTGGGCCGGGCACATCCGCCAAGTGCTGGCCGAGGCCCGGGAGGCCGGGGACATCGCGCCCGGGCTGGACATCGCGGCCACCTCGCTGTTCCTCCTCAGCGCCTGGGAGGGCACCCTGCTCACCGCCCGCGCGGAGAAGTCGTACGCCCCCTTCGAGGCGTTCTTCCGCACGGTCTTCGAGGTCGTCCTGCGCTGAGGCGGAGGTCGGGGGCTCCCGCACCCTCGGCGGTCCCCGGCGCTTCCCGGCGGTCCCGACACTTCCCGGCAGCCCTCCGTGCTGCCCCGCGCCGCCCTCTACGGGCCTCCGCGGTCCTCCATGGCCCTCGGCCACCCACCACCGTCGACCCACGGCCGAGCCGTTTGCGGATTTAAAGATGGTCGGTCATATTGAAACGGGGAACCACGTCCGACCGACAGAGGGACAGTCATGAACACCTACCGTGCACTGGAAGTCACCGGCTCCCACGACTTCCGGCTCGTCGCGCGCGAACTGCGCGAACCCGCCCCGCACGAGGTGCGGGTCCGGGTCGAGTACTGCGGGGTGTGCCACACCGACGTGCTCGCCGTCGAGGGCCTGCGGGCCGACCCGAGCCGGCCGGTGGTGCCCGGCCACGAGATCGTGGGCGTCATCGACGCCGTCGGCCCCGGCGTGCGCGCCTGGCACGTCGGCGAGCGGGTCGGCGTCGGCTTCCTCGCCGGCCACTGCGGCGAGTGCGACCCCTGCCGCCGCGGCGACTTCGTCAACTGCACCGACCAGGAGCAGACCGGGACCACCGTCGACGGCGGCTACGCCGAGTACGTGCACGCCCGGACCAGCGGCCTGGTCCGCGTGCCCGAGGGCATCGCTCCCGCCGAGGCGGCCCCGCTGCTGTGCGCCGGCCTGACCACCTTCACCGGGCTGCAGCAGGCCGGCGCCTCCCCGGGTTCGCTCGTCGCGGTCCAGGGCATCGGCGGACTCGGCCACCTCGCCCTGCAGTACGCGCGCAGCCTCGGCCACCGGGTGGCGGCGATCGCCCGGGGCGCCGAGAAGGAGGAGTTGGCCCTCGGGCTCGGCGCCCACCACTACATCGACAGCAGCGCGCAGGACCCGGCCGCGGCCCTGCAGGCGCTCGGCGGTGCGGCGGCGGTGCTGGCGACCGCGTCGAGCGGCGCGTCCATGAGCCCCCTGGTCGCAGGGCTCGCCCCGCGCGGGCGGCTCGTCGTCCTCGGCGCCGCTCCGGACCCGCTGGAGGTGCGGACCACCGAGCTGATCTTCGGTTCGCGCAGCCTGCTGGGCCACCTCACCGGCACGCCGATCCAGAACGAGGACAACCTCGCCTTCAGCGTCGCCAACGGGATCCGGCCGCGGATCGAGACCGTCCCCCTCGCGGACGCCCCGAAGGGGTATGCGCGCATGCTCGCCGGGCAGGCCCGCTTCCGCGTGGTGATCGACGCCGCCGCCTGAGGCCGCTCCGGGGCCCGGGTGAGCGCGGAGTACGCGGCGGGCCGGCCCACCGCGTACCCCGGTGTCGCCGGCGGTCGGCCCGGCGTCCTGCGCGACCGCGGTCGCGGGGAGGGACCCGGGCGCCGAGACGGCCAGGGAGAGCGCTGCCGTCGCGGGTACGCGGCGGGCCGGCCCACCGCGTCCTGCCCGCTCACCTGGGGCCCGGGCCCGGACCAGGTCAACGGCTCACAGCGTAGGCTGCGGAGGTGTCCGTGAGCCGCCCGTACCACTCCCCGCGACGCGCCGAGGCTGCCGCCGCCACGCGGCACGACATCGTGGACGCGGCCCGGCGGCTGTTCCTGGAGCGGGGATACGCACAGGTCACCGTCCCCGATATCGCCCGCGAGGCGGGGATCGCGGTGAAGACCGTGTACGCGAGCGCGGGCGGCAAGGCCGAGATCCTGCGCGAGAACGTCGGCACCGGCGTGACCGCCTCGGGAGCCGAGGAGACCGTCGCGCGGGTGCGGGAGTCCGGTGACGGCGCCGCCGCCCTGGCCGGCGACACCCTGCTGCGCCCCTGACGGGGCGGCCGCAGAGGCGGTCCGGAGGTCCTCGCGGGGCCGGCCGCGGCACCGCGTGAAGGAAGAGGAGTTGGAGGCCGCGACCGTGACCGGGGAACATGGGCGGGCGCCGGTGACCGGGGCGACCGATGAACGGGCAGGAGAGCCAGCAGCATGACCACCATTGCCTACCAGGGGGAGCCGGGATCCAACTCGGCCGCCGCGACCGCCGATCTCTACCCCGGCAGCACCGGCCTGCCCTGCACCAGTTTCGAGCAGGCGCTGGAGGCGGTGACGCTCGGCAGCGCGGACCTCGCGGTGATCCCGGTGGACAACTCGGCCGCCGGGCGCGTCGCGGACGTGCACCACCTGCTGCCCGAGTCGGGCCTGTCCATCATCGGGGAGTACTTCCTGCCCATCCGCTTCGACCTGGTCGTCGTGCCCGGCGGCACCCGGGAGGGGATCGAGTGCGTCCGCAGCCACGTGCACGCGCTGGGCCAGTGCCGCAAGGTCCTGCGCGAGGGCGGCTGGCGGACGCTGGTCACGCAGGACACGGCGGGCGCCGCGCGCGAGGTGGCCGAACTCGGTGACCCCCGGCACGCGGCGCTGGCCCCGCCCGCTGCCGCGCGTACGTACGGCCTGGACGTGGTGCGGGCCGGTGTCGAGGACGACCCGGACAACACCACCCGCTTCGTCGTGCTGTCCCGGGAGGCCGTCCTGCCCGAGGACACCGGCGCCCCCACCATGTCGAGCCTGTTCTTCTGCGTGCGGAACATCCCGAGCGCGCTCTACAAGGCGCTGGGCGGCTTCGCCAGCAACGCCGTGAACATCACCAAGATCGAGAGCTACCAGATGGGCGCGGGGCTGTATCCCAGCCGCTTCTACATCGAGATCGAGGGCCACCCCCAGGAGGCCCGGGTCACCCTCGCCCTGGAGGAACTGGAGTTCTTCTCCTCCGAGGTGCGGCTGCTCGGGGTGTATCCGTCCGCGCCCTTCCGCATCGCGGGACGCGCGCAGTGACCTGAGGCGCCGTACGCGCGGTACCGCCGTACGCAACCCGCGGTCCGTTCAGGAGCGGGTGCCGGTGGAGGAGCCCGAGGCGGGGGAGACGAGGGTCGCCATGAGGGTGCCGTCGGCGTCGAAGGCCCGGAGCGTCATCGCGGGCATCGTGTCGGGGCCCGGCGGGGGCGGGCCGATGAGGTAGCCGGAGGCGTAACCGGGGTGGCCGGGCAGGGTGACGAGCCGGACCGGATACCTCCGGCCCTCGATCGTGACGGTCATCCGCGCCGGAAGCACGGGTCCGGTGTACAGCGGGGCGAGGACGACGTGGTGCGCGTCGCCGCGGTTCTGCGAACTCAGGCTGCCGGCGGGGTGGTTGCCTCCGCCGAGGTCGTCGCACTGCCAGACGTCGCCGCTCTCGGCGATGCAGCGCCGGGTGGGTTCCAGTTTCATCCGCTCACCGTCGCCGACGGAGAAGGGCCGCCCCGGCTGGACGACGCGCACGGCGGGTGCCGGGGTCGTGGGCAGGGGGCTCGGGGTCGGCGCGCTGGTGGACACGGCGGGCGGGGCCGGCCTGTCGGGCGCCCGGTCGTGGCTCGCCGCCGCCATGACGACGGCGCAGGCCGCGACCGCGGTGACCACGGGGAGTGTCGCGGCGATCCTGCGGGCCCGGCGGAGCCGTGCGGCCCGCTGCCTGACCGCGGCCGACCGCCAGGGGGACGGCTCGACGGCGCGTACGGCGTCGTGCAGGGCGGCCCGGACCCGGTCCTCGGCGGACATGCCGCGGGACCGCGGGTCGGACGTGCCGCCGGGTTCCCGGTTGGAGGCGGCGCGGGGGCCGTGGGGCGCTGCCGTGCCGTCGGGCGGTGGTGTGCTCAACGCCTGTCACCCCTCTCCATGGGCCAGGGCGGCCAGTGCCGGGTGTTCCCGTAGCTTGCGCAGGCCGCGGCTGGCCTGGCTCTTCACGTTGCCTGTACTGCAGCCGAGGATCTCGGCGACCTGGTGCTCGCTGAGGTCCTCCCAGTAGCGCAGGACGACCGCCGCGCGCTGCCGTGGCGGCAGGGTGGCGAGCGCCGAGACGAGTAAGGCGCGCTCCTCGACCTGGTCCTGTGGCGGTTCGCGCGGGCGGTCGGGGATGACGGAGGTCAGCAGCTGGACGACGCGGCGCTTGCGGAAGCGGCTGAGGTTGTTGTTGACCAGGGCGCGGTGGACGTAGGCGTCGGGTTCGTCGAGCCGGCTGATCCGGTTCCAGGCCAGGTACACCTTGGCGAGGGTGGCCTGGACGACGTCCTCCGCCTCGTGGCGGTCGCCGGTGAGCAGGTAGGCGGTGTGCACGAGCGTGGGCCAGCGCGCCGCCGCGTAGCTGTCGAAGTCCCAGCCGGCCCCGGTCCGTTCCGTGGCGGCGGGTGCGGCGGGATCACGCGGGCGGCGCCCCTCTCCCGCCCGCGCCGCGGACGGGGGCGGGGCCGCCGGCCCGGGGCGCTGGGCGCTCCGGGCCGGCAGCCCCAGTGACGGGGCGTCAGGACTGGGCAAGAACCGCGCCCGACCTGTCGAACACGGTCACCTGCGGGATGTCGTTCAGGTCGCTCTGCGGGGCGCCCCACGCCCAGCCGGTGGCGTAGCCCGGGCTTCCGGGGAGGGTGACGACCTGGACGTCGTAGGTCACGCCGTCCTCGGTCACGGTCATCCGGGCGGCCTTGCCGGAGCCGATGTAGAGCGGGGAGTAGACGGTGCCGGTGGCGTCGCCCTGGGTCTGCACGCTGACGGTGCCGGGGGGCTGGTTGCCGTCGACGACGCTCTTGCAGCTCCACGCCACGGGGGTGCCGAGGCAGCGGTCGGTCCGGTTGAGTTGCAGGTCGACGCCGTGGCCGGTGTCCACCACCTGGCCGGGGCGGACCACCTCGACCGGCTGGTTCCCGGTACGGGCGGCCGCCGCGGTCGCGGTGCCCGCGGTGGCCAGGGTGGCGGCGGTCGCGGCGGCCAGGACGGCGGCGGTGACGATCTTGCTCGGGTACATCGTGCTCCTCGGCGTTCTCAGTTCGGCGGCGCCGCGTGGCGTGCGCCCGAACCCGGTCCGGCAGGCCGCCGGGCGCCGGGTCCGGCGCCTCCCGCGTCGCTCGTTTTCCGGCGGAGGGGCCCTCTCCGACCTACTCACTCCCGGATCGGCCGAAGTGGTTGCACGGATCGTCGAAGTGGCTGCCGACGGGGCGCGGAGGGGCCGCGGGCCCTCGTGCGGATGTCACTTGCTGCGACGTTCTTCTCACTCATCGAACGGGAGAAGGGGTGGGCATTTGTCACGGAATCGGAATATTTGACTGGAGGTGCGCGCTGTGCCGACCATGGTCAGGGCCATGAGGACCCCGGAAGAAGTCCGTCCGCGCGACCGGCGACGGCAGATGCCGTCGGAGAAGCTCACCGGTGGGCGCGAGCGCGCCTGGACCGCCACGGCGATCGTGCTGATCGTGCTGGTGCCCCTCCTGGACCTCTTCGTCCCGCCGGACGTCCACCTCGCCCATGCGCTGGTCCTGCCCGTCGCGCTGACCGCGGTCCTCGTCGGTTCGCGGCGTGCGGCCCTGACGGCCGGACTGGCGGTGCTGGCCCTGGTCGTCGCAGGCGCCGAGCGGATGACCCTCGCCACCGAGGACGTGCTCGTGCAACTCGGCTCGCTGGTGCTGCTGTCGGTGGTGCTGGTGGGGGTCAGTCGCCTGCTGGAGCGGCGCCGCCTCGAACTGGCCGGCCTGCGCCGGGTGTCGGAGGCGGTACTGAGACCGCTGCCCCCGCGTTCCGGGCCGATCTCCATCGCGTCCGCCTACCGTGCCGCCGAGGTCGGGACGCCGATCGGCGGCGACCTGTACGCCGTGGCGCGGACCGCCGACTCCACCCGGCTGCTGATCGGCGACGTGCGGGGCAAGGGCCTCGCGTCGATCGGCGACACCGAGCTGGTCCTGGGCGCCTTCCGTGCCGCGGCCCACCGCCAGTCGCCGCTGCCCGAGCTGGTCGCCTCGCTGGAGGGCAGCGTCCGCTGGGGCCTGAACGAGCACTGGGACGCCGCCGACGGAGCGGACGCCGCGGAGCGGTTCGTCACGGCGGCGGTCATCGAGATCCCCGACCACGAGCCCTGGGTGCACGTGATCAGCTGCGGCCACCTGCCGCCGCTGCTCTTCCACCGGGAGAAGGTCACCCCGCTCGACGTCACGGATCCCGCGCCCCCGCTGGGCCTGGGCGCGCTGGCCGACGGCGGCTACACCCCGACCACCTTCGCCTTCGGACCGGGCGACCGGCTGCTGATGTACACCGACGGGGTCACCGAGGCCCGGGACGCGAACGGCGACTTCTATCCGCTGCTGGAGCGGGCGCCCGGCTGGACCGCGCACCACCCGCCACTGCTCGTCCAGGCGGTGACCGACGACCTCGAGGCGCACGCGGCGGCAGGGCTGAACGACGACATGGCGGTGGTCGCCCTGGAGCGCGATCCGCACCAGATTTGACCAACTCCATACGCAACGGTGGGCGGATCGAGATCTGGGACCGCCGGTACGTTCGGCGGCATGACGCTCCCGAAGACCAAGCCTCCACTGCGCAAATACCGCGACGTGGCCCCCGAGGGTGATGTCCCCACCACCCGCACCACCGGACTCGACCCCGACTTCTGGTACCCCTTCGCCCGGTCCCGCGACCTGAAGCCGGGCAAGACCCTGGCCGTCAGGTTCGCCGGCACGGAGATCGCCCTGGTGCGGCCGGAGCAGGGCGAGCCGTACGCCCTGGAGGACCGGTGCGCCCACCGCCAGGTCCCGCTCAGCATGGGGGTGGTGAAGGGCGAGCAACTGCAGTGCGGCTACCACTGCTGGGCGTACGACCGGACCGGGGCGTGCGTGAGCATCCCCTACCTCGACCGCGGACGGACGCTGCCCAACGGCGTCCGCGGCTACGCGTGCCGTGAGGCGTACGGCTTCGTGTTCGTCTTCCCGGGCAACCAGGAACTGGCGCAGGCCACCCCCGTACCGGAGTTGCCGTACCACGGCGACCGCCGGTACAAGACGCGCGTGCTCGACCGGGACATCGCGTGCCACTACTCGTTCATGCACGAGAACCTGATGGACATGAACCACCAGTTCCTGCACCGCAGTCTGATGGGCCGGATACGCGCCAAGCTGCTGGACGTCCGCGAGGGCGAGGACTGGCTGGAGGCGGACTACTCCTTCTCCCGCACCGAGGGGAAGCAGTCCCTGGGCGAGCGGCTGATCATCGGCAGTTCCAGCACCGACAAGTACGCGGACCTGATGACGATCCGCACCGGCTACCCGTACCAGACGCTGCGCTACTGGACCGACGGCAAGCGCGAGGAACCGCCGGCCCTGGACCTGTGGAACGCCTACGTCCCCACCGACCGGGCGCAGAACCACAACCACACCTACGGCCTGATCATGGTGCAGAAGCCCCCGATCCCCGGGGTGATCCACCTGCTGTGGCCGGTCATCACCCTGTTCACCGAGGGGATATTCGGCCAGGACCGCGCGATCGTCGAGGCCGAGCAGCGCGCCTACGAGGCCCAGGGCGCCGACCTCAACAACGAGGTCTTCCCGATCATCCAGTCCCTCAAGGCGCTTCTCGCCCGCCGCGGGGTGCCGTTGCCGCCGACGGAGCACTGACCGGCCGTGCCGAACTCGGCGGCCGGGAGCGGCCGATGGGGTCGCTCCCGGCCGCCGGGCGCTCCGGCCGCCCCGCGGGATGAATGGTGGAATCCACGCGGACCGCGGGGTTTGAATGACGCAATCGCGTGACATCATGGACCTCCGAACGGCCGTGCCGTCAGGCGTGAGTGATCAGGGAGCCGCATGGATGCCAAGGGCTTCGGCCACCCCGGCGCACGCGCGGACGTCACGGCACTGATCCGGGCCGAGTTGCCGCATCTGACGGGCTCGCTGCGGAAGGTCGCCGACCTCGTCCTCGCCGACCCCGGCTCCGTCATCGGCTGCTCCGCCGCCGAGTTGGGGCGGCGCACCGGCACCTCGCAGCCGACGGTGACCCGTTTCTGCCGGGCGGTGGGGCTCGACTCCTACCAGCACCTGCTGATCGAGCTGGCCCGCGAGGGCGCGCGGGGCGACGACGCCAGCTGGGGCTCCTCCGAGATCGGCCCGGACATCTCGCCGGACGACGACCTCGGCCGGGTCGTCACCGTCGTGGGCCAGGCGGACCTCGGCGCGGTCCAGCGGACCCTGGACACCATCGACCTCGCCGCGCTGGAACGCGCGGCCCAGGCCATCGCCCGGGCGCGCAGGATCGACGTGTACGGCGTCGGCGGCAGCGGCGCCGTGGCTGTGGAGACCGAACTGCGGCTGTTCGGCATCGGATGCGCGGTGCGCGGGTGGAACGAGGTGCACGCCGCCAAGACGTCCGCCGCCCTCCTCACGCCCGCAGACGCCGCCATCGGCATCTCCCACTCCGGGTCGACCAGGGAGACGATCGAGCCCTTCGAGCTGGCCCGGGAGCGGGGCGCGACCACCGTGGCGATCACCGCCGACCCGAAGTCGCCGCTGGCGCGTGCCGCGGAGGTCCGGCTGATCTCCACGACCGCGGAGACGTCCTTCCGCGCCGGCAGCATCGGCGCCCGCCACTCGGTGCTGGTGCTCATCGACTGCCTCTACGTGCGCGTGGCGCAGTTGTCCTACGGCCGAGCGAGCGCGTCCATGGCGCTCACCGGGCACATCGCCGGCCAGCACGTGGTCAAGGGCCGCCGTCCGCGCTGAGTCCCGCCCTGCCTTCTGCATGATTCATTCACCGATTGCGCGCACGGTGGTTGTTTGAACCATCACCTGTCTGCCAGCCTGGAGCCACCCTCCTCGTTACCGCGTTCCAACGATCGGAGTTGGCCATGTCAGAGCAGAACCCCCCTGCCTCCTCGGGCACTTCGCACGCGATGCACCGCCGAACGCTGCTCCAGGCCGCGGGCCTGGGGGCGGGGGTGATCGCCGCGGGCGGGATGGCCGCGGGCCGGGCGTCGGCCGAGCCGGCGAGTGCCGAGTCCCGTGCGACGGAGGCGAGTTCGGCCGGTACGGCATCCACTGTGTCGGCCGCCGCGAGCAGCGCGGACCTTCCGCTGACCGGCGGACCGGACTTCCCGATCGGGCTGTTCTGGCCCCCGCACCCGTACGAGACGACGCTCGACCGCTACCAGGAGATCGCCGACGCCGGCTTCACCTTCCTGATCACCGGCAACTACCAGTTCGACACCCAAAGCGGCGGCTACGCGCTCCAGATGGCCGACCAGACCGGTCTGAAGGTGCTGATCGCCGGCGATCCGCGGATGGAGGCGATCGCGCAGTACATGGCGGTCACCGACGACCGCACCGTGCCCTCCTCCCTCACCACCGCCGACGCCACCTCGTGGGTGAACTCCGCGCTGGCCGGTTACTCCGGCCACGCGTCGTTCGCGGGATTCAACGTCTTCGACGAGCCGGCCCAGTCCAGATTCCCCACGGTGGCGGCACTGACCGGCATCCTGCGCCAGGTCGCGCCGGGCCTGCTGCCGTACTCCAACCTCGTGCCGGGCAACGGTGCCGGGTACGCGGCGCTGCTCCAGGACTACATCGAGACCGTGCAGCCGCCGCTGATCTCCTTCGACCGCTACCCGATCCTCACCGACGGGATCGACCTCAACTACTTCGACAACTGGGCGATCTACCGCGACGCCTCCCTCGCGTCCGGCCTGCCCGCCTGGACCTACATCCAGTCCGTCGGCTACAACAACCACCGGGTACCGACCGCCGCGGAACTCGCGTGGCAGGTCAACATCAGCCTGGCGTACGGCTGCAAGGGCATCCAGTACTTCACCTACTGGACGCCCGACCCGGCCCGCGGCGAGGGCTTCACCAAGGCGCTGATCACCGTCGACGGCAAGCAGACCCCGCTGTACGGCGCGGCCCGGAAGCTGAACCGCGGCTGGCTCCAGCCCGTCGGCGCCCAACTCAAGCCGCTGGTCTCGGAGTCCGTCCAGCACGCCAACGACGACCCGCTGCCGCCCAGCACCGTCGCCTTCACGCCCGGCGACCAGCTGACGGCGGCCACCGGCGACGCGAGCGTCCTCGGGCTCTTCAGGAACCCGCAGGACGACGGCACCCGCTTCCTGCTCGTCGCCAACCGGAACCCGGACGCCGCCGCCTCGGTGCAACTCGGCGTCAACCAGGCGAACATCGGCACCGTCGCGCAGTTCGCGCCCGCCACCGGCACCTACCGCAGCCTCGGCCGCCCGGCCACCCTGCGCGTGGAGCTCGCGGCCGGCGGGGGAGCGCTCTACCGGCTGTCGCCGCGCTGACCTGCGTCCGACGCCGCACCGGCCCGCCCGCGCGGATCTGGGCGGGCGGGCCGGCGTGCGCCCGGTGGCGGGCGCGGCGGGTCGTGCGGGCCGGTCAGCGGCAGCCGGCGCGGAAGGAGTGGTCGCCGAACTTCGCGGCCGGGTCGGTGGAGACGCTGAGGCCGATGTAGGGGTGGGCCGGGTCGGGGGTGAAGGACAGCTTGTCGGTGAAGGTGAAGCTGGTCGAGCCCTTGGGGAAGTGGCCGGCCTGCGGCGAGGTCATGGTGATCGCGCCCTGCGGGGTGCCGTTGGCGCTGCGCCACCAGGTGGCGTGCAGCGTGCCGCCGGTGGTGCCGTCGTAGCGGACGCTGACCGTGGCGCTCGCCGTGCGGCCGTCCGGGGAGCACTCGAAGCCGGTGACGGCGACCGAGGTGACGTGCGACCCGGCGGGCGGCTTCGGGAGCTTCGGCGGAGCGGCCTTGTGCGTCGCAGCGGCCGTGGTGGGGGCCGTGGACGGGGTCGAGGCGGGCGTGGTGGACGGGGCCGCCGAAGTGGCGGTCGGGGACGGGGTGGTGGCCGTCGGGGAGGCGGTCGGCGCGGCCGAGGGGGACGCCGAGGTGGCGGCCGGGGAAGCGGTGGGCGAGACCGTCGCGGTCGGCGTCGGATCCGCGGCGGCGGCGTCGTGCTTGCCGCCGGTGGCCACGGCCGTGACCGTGAGGGCGCCGGCGACGAGGACCGCCGCGACCGCGAGCGCGAGAATCTTGCCGCGCCGGCCGAACCGGGGCTCGCGCTCGGCTCCGTCCACGCCTTCGCCGATGCCTGCGCCCGCACCCGTTCCGGAGTACGCCGGTGCCGCCTGCGGGGCCGGCGGAGGAAGGGGCGCGGCGACGGTCGCGGCCGGGGCGGTCGCGGGGTCGGCCTCCTCCGCTGCCGCTGCTGCCAGCAACGGCGCCGCCAGCGCGCCGAGTTCGGCCCGCCCGCGCTCCTCCCAGTCCTCGCCGTAGGCCGCGACGGCCACCGCCTCCAGCTCGACCGCGAAGTCCGCTGCGCTCTGGTGGCGTTCGGCCGGGACCTTCGCCAACCCCCGGACGACCAGGGACCGTACCGGTTCGGGGACCCGGTCGGCCGGGACCGGCGCCTCGGCGTGCAGGGAGGCGAGTTCGTCCGCGGTGCCGCCCTGGTACGGAGGCGCGCCGGTGAGGTGCGCGTGGAAGACGGCCGTCGCCGCGTAGAGGTCGGACGCCGGGGCGGCCGGGGCGCCGGCCCAGCGCTCGGGTGCGGTGTACGGGGCGGCGCCCTCGGGCACGCCGCTGTCCGCGCCGCGCGCCGCCACACCGACCTCGACGAGGTGGACGCCGCCGTCGGCGCCGACCACCACGTTCGCGGGCTCGTGGGCGGCGCCGTGGACGACACCGGCCTCGTGCACCGCGGCGAGCCCCCGCAGCGACCCCTTGAGGACGGCCAGGGCCGCCTCGGGGGAGGCCGGGCCCGACTCCCGGAGCAGGGCGTCCAGCCCGGCGCCCTCCACCGGCTCCCGCACGACCGCCGCGTGCGGGCCGTCCGCGACGAACGCGTACAGCCGTGCGACGTACGGCGATTCGAGCGCGGCGAGCCGTTCGGCCTCGGCCGGGAACGCCTCGCGGAAGGCGGGGTCCTCGGCGAGCTCCGGGGACAGGTACGTGATCGCGACGGCGGTGCCGTCCGCCTCGGACCGTGCCCGCACCGTCCGGCCGCAGGGTCCGGCGCCGAGGTCCGACTCGTGCAGGTAGCCGGGCACCTGCCAGGTGCCGTCCCCGGGGGCGGGCTGCGGTGCGGTGGGTTCGCCGCTGGCGCCTTGCGCGGGCGACTCGACGGTCACCGGCGGCTTCGCGGTCGGTCCGTCCGGGGACGTGCCGTCGGCGGCGGGGGATTGCGGGGCCGCCTCGGGGGAGGGCTGCTGCTTGGTCGTCTTCACGGCCGGCTTCCCGGCCGCGGTGGGCGGTGCGGTCGTGGGCTGCGCTGCCTTGCGCTGTGCCGTTTTGGGCTGCGCTGCTTCGGACTGCGCCGGCTTGGGCGGCTCGGCAGGCGCCGCTCCCTTGGGGCCGGCTGCCTTCCCGGTCCCTTCCGTGGCGCCGGCGGTCCGTTGCCGCGGGACCGATCGGTTCGGCGTTGCCTTGGGTCCGCGTGTGGCGGGCCCGGCCGCTGCCGTCTTGCGCTTCCCCTGGGCGGGCAGCCGGGTCCCCGCCGTCTTGGGTTCCTGCGGCCCGGGCGTGGACCGGGGTGCCGCGGCGGGCTCACCGGCCTCGGCGTTCTCGGCGGGCTCCGTGGGCGCTGCGGGCTCCTCGGGCTCCGTGGGCTGCGGGGACTCGGCCTGAACGACCCGCAGTTCGACCGTGGCGTCGTTCGCCTCCGGCTCGGGCTTCCTGTCCGGAGCCGCCTCCGAGGCGGCCGTGCCAGCCTTCGCGTTGCGCGGCGCCGACTTCCTTGCCGCGGGCCGGGCCGGGGGCCTCACCGCGGGTTTCGCGAGGGGGCGGCCCGGCGCGGCCGCTTTCGGTGCCGCGGCCGCCTTGCCGTCCCCGCCGGGTATGCCCGCGTCCGCGCCCTTGCCGTCGTGGTCGTCCACCTGAATCCGTCCCTCGCGCTGCCCCTTGAGGAGGGGTGCCGTTCGCGACCCCTCGACGCCCTGTTCCGTCACCGGACCCCGCCGGCAGCCGGGCCGGTCTGCCGGGGCTCACGGCGTCCCTGTGGCCTCTCCCCCCGAGGAAGCGGGCCGGGCATCCGGGATCCGGGCAGGCCCGGGAACCCCCCGGGGGCCGCAGAGGCGGGGCCGTGAGGCTCAAGAGGGTACTGCCAAGGACGACTTGAGGGTGACCGGGGCAGCGGGGACGAGCGTCGTACCGCGGGTGCGGCGTACCGGTTCAGCGGGCTTTGCGGCCCACGCCCGCGTAGAAGCCGATCTCGGCGGAACCGCGCGGGGGCGTGGCATCCGGGCGCCAGAACGGGGCCTGGGCGACGCCGGGTTCGAGCAGCTCGAAGCCGTCGAAGAAGCGCTCGACCTCGGCGCGGTCGCGCAGGTTCATCGTTGCCGTCGCGTTCTTGTAGACCTCTTCGGTGTCGGTGCGGTCGGCGAAGTCGCCGGTGGCGTGGGACAGCACGAGGTAGCTGCCGGCCGGGAGCGCGTCGCGGAGGGTGGCGACGATCTGCCCTGGGTGGTCCGCCTCGGACAGGAAGTGCAGGATCGCGACGAGGAGCAGGGCGACCGGCTGGTCGAAGTCGATGACCCGGTGGACGTCGGGGTGGTCCAGGATCGCCCGCGGCTCGCGCAGGTCGGCGAGGACGACGCTGGTCGCGGCGGAACGCGTGAGGAGCGTGTTGGCGTGCGTGTTGACGATCGGGTCGTTGTCGACGTACGCGATCCGCACGTCGGGGGCCACCTCCTGGGCGACCTCATGGACGTTGGGCGAGGTGGGCAGGCCGGTGCCTATGTCGAGGATCTGCCGGACGCCCGCACCGACCACGTGCCGGACGGCCCGCTGCAGGAAGGCGCGGTTGGCCTGAACCCCGATCCGCGCCTCGGGGGCGACGTCGACCAGCCGGTCGCCGGCCTCGCGGTCGACCTCGTAGTTGTCCTTGCCCCCCAGCAGGTAGTCGTAGATCCGCGCGGGATGCGGCCTGCTGGTGTCGATCTCCTCGGCGCGGAAGCCGTTCCGGGTCACGATGCGCTCCTCTCAGCACATGACAGGACGTCTGCCTCCCCCGCGAACGTCCGGCTGACGACAGCGTCTCATGCGGATGACCGTGCATACGAATGGAGTTGTGCCTCGTCGCGGCTTCGCCGGTGCCCCGGACGGCGGGGGCACGGCGGTGCGCGGAACGGGCCGACGGCGGTGCGCCGCCGGCCCGTTCGGCAGGTGATCCGAGCCGGGTCCGGCCGGCTCAGTCGATCGTTCCGCCCCCGCCGTCCGAGCGCCAGGGCAGGCCGGGGACGGTCTCCTCGGGCACCTCGTACCAGCCCTTGGGGTCCGGCGGTCGCGGTATCTCGCCGCCTCGGCGCAGGGTGCGGCCGTCGCGGACGTGGCGGCCGACGAGCGCGCCGCCGAAGACCACGAAGCCGACGCCGACCAGCCAGGTGACCACGGTCAGGACGCTGCCGACCGGGCCGTAGGTGAGCGCGTTGGTGACGACGAGCGGCGCGAAGAACAGGTGGGAGAAGATGCGCAGTCCGGCCAGGCCCACCATGGTGAGCACCGCGCCGGGCAGGGCGGTGCGCACCCGGACGGAGCCGTAGAGCAGGAAGTTCTGGCCCCAGGCGAAGAACAGGACGCCCAGCACGAAGGTGAGCAGGATGCGCACCGCGCTCGGCAGCGGGCCGCTGCCCAGGACGGCGGCGCTCTGCGACTCGCAGAACAGATAGGCGGTGAGGACCGCCAGCCACACCGCGCGGCGCCAGTCGCGGTGCCACGGCCCGGACGGCAGGTCCCAGATCTTGCGGTAGCCGGTCTCGACGTTCGCCACGAACGACAGCCCGAAGTACGCCGCCGACGCGAGGCTCCACGCGCCGGTCGCGCTCAGCACGCGGTTGGGCGCCGCGAACAGGCTGCGCATGCTGCGCGCGCCGTGGGCGTCCAGGCCCATGCCGTCGATCACCCACTGGGCGAAGCCGGGGCGGTTCTCCCAGGGGGTCGCGGCGGCGACCACCACGAGCAGCGGCATCAGCGTGACGAAGCCGAGCGCGGCGAACCCCATCGCACGGGTCATCAGTTCGATGTGCGCGGCCTGCTTCCACAAGCGCCCGATCGCGGACCGCTTCCAGGCGTCCGTCAGTCCTGCCATGGCGTCACCTTCCCGCAGCGTTAGGGCTTGTGGATACCTGGCGGAGTGCCTCACGCGCAACTCGGCTCCCGCCAGCGGCGGGTGGGTGACGCGGCCGTCGGAGGTCCGGCCCGCGCGCGGCGCCGCTCCCGGGTGGCTTTCGGCGCGGGTTGCGGTGCGGCTCTCGGTGGGCCTTTCGGTGCGGGCGCCGCGCGACGGCGGTCAGCTCTTGCACACGGTCAGTTTCAGCGCCGCGTCGATCGCCGCGCCCTGCGCGTCGGTCAGCGGATGGCCCGGGCTGCCGAACCGCTCCGCGGCGAGGTGGTCGGCGGTCTGCGTGTCGGTGTTGATCTCGGTGCACTGGGTGCGGCCCTCGTCGACCACCTTGTCCGGGTCGGACGCGAGGGACGGGTCGATCGCCTTCAGCGCGGCCAGGTAGGTCTGCCGGGACGCGCCCTTCGGCGCCGGCGGTCGGGGCAGGGGTGAGCCGGTGGCAGGGGCGGCCGAGGTGGTCGGGGCGGCTGCCCCGGTCGTGGCGTGCGTCGGGGGCGCGTCCTTGTCGCCGCTGCCGGACGAGCACGCGGTCGCGCAGAACAGGGCGAGTGCGGCGGCGGCCACGGCCGCGGCGGCGATACGGGTACGCATCCCGACACCCTGCCCGACCCCGCGCCGCGTGCCGATGGCCGTGACCGTGCTGTAACCGCTTCACCGCCGGGGCACATTCCAAAGAAGGCGTTGACATCTCACGATGTCAAAGTATTCTTTGGAGTATGAGGATGAGCGATCCCCAGGCGATGCGGGCGCTGGCGCACCCGTTGCGGCTGGACCTGCTGGAAGTGCTCTCGACGGCGGGGCCGGCGACGGCCGCGTGGTGCGGGCGCGCGCTCGGCGTTCCCCAGGCGAACTGCTCGTTCCACCTGCGGCAGCTGGCCAAGTACGGATTCGTGGAGGAGGCGGATTCCGGGACGGACCGGCGGGAGCGCAAGTGGCGGCTCGTCGAGGGGGACCGGGAGTTCCGCTTCGACCTGTCCGGTGCGGAGGCGGCCGCGGGTGAGGGTGCGGGTGCGGGTGGGGTCGCCGCGCGTGAGGCGGTCGCCGCGGGTGCGGTCGCGCGGCAGGTGGAGCGCACCGTGGTGGAGCGGGAGATGGCGGCGATCCTCGAGTACGCGGGACGCCGCGCCGAGGAGGGCCCGGAGTGGCGGGGGAGGGCCGGCATGGTGAGCGCGCTCGCGGTCGTCTCCGCGGAGGACCTGTCCGAGATCGAGCGCAAGTGGACCGAGCTGCTGGCGCCCTACGTCGTGCGGGCGGACGCCCGGCGCGCGGGGGACGGCGAGGGCCGGTCCGCGTCCGGTGGTTCGCCCGAGGGGCCGGCGGAGGGCGCGAGGGAGCCCGAGCGGCGGCTCGTGCGGTACTTCATGGCGGCGACACCTCTTGCCGCACCGGATGCGATGACGGGGTACCCGGCCGCTGCCGGGCCCGATCCGGCGCCGGCCGGGCCCGATCCGGAGCCCGAGCCCGATTCGACGCACGAGTCCGCGGCCGAGTCCGCGGGGAAGGGGGACCGTGATGGCGGGAAGTGACACCGCGGTGGACTTCGTGACGGGGGCACCCGGGCCCGGCTCGCTCGACGTGGCCTGGAGGCACGGCGTCCGCACCAGATGGCAGCGGTCCGAGCCGCCCCTCCAGGTGCACCGGTACGACGAGCACACCCTGGTGCTGCGGCAGAGCAAGGCGGTGAACTACGAGGCGCCCTTCGTCTTCCTCCTCTTCGGCAACGACCGGGCGCTGCTGCTGGACACCGGCGCCACCGGGGACCCGCTGCTGTGCCCGTTGCGCGCGACCGTGGACGGGCTGATCGACGACTGGCTGGCCGCGCATCCGCGCGCGGACCACGCGGCGGACTACGCACTCGTGGTGGCGCACACCCACGCGCACGGCGACCACGTCGCCGGGGACGTCCAGTTCGCCGACCGCCCCGCGACCACCGTGGTGCCCAAGGAGGCAGCGGCGGTGCGGGACTTCTTCGGCTTCGGCGGGAGCTGGCCCACCGGCCGGGTCACCTTCGATCTCGGCGGCCGGGTGCTCGACGTGCTGGGCTCCCCCGGCCACCACGACTCCGCCGTCACGTTCCACGACCGCTGGTCCGGCATCCTGTTCACCGGTGACACCGTGCTCCCGGGCCGGCTCTATGCCGCCGACTTCCCGGCCTTCCTCGCCACGCTGGACCGCTTGGTGGAGTTCGCCGAGGCCCACCGGGTGACCCATGTGCTGGGCTGCCACGTCGAGATGCACCGCCGGCCGGGCCGTGACTTCCCGCTCGGCGCCACCTTCCAGCCCGGCGAGCGGGCCCCGGGGATGACGCCCGCCCAACTGGTCGCGGTGCGCGACGCCGCCCGGTCCGTCGCCGGCAAGCCCGGCGTGCACCGGTTCGACGACTTCGTCATCTACCACGAGCCCGGCAAGCGGGAGACGCGGCGGCTGCTCACCCGGGCGCGGGTGCGGAAGGCGATGGCCGCGCCGCTGCGGAGCTGAGCTGCCCCGCGCCGACCTGCCCCCCGCTGATACCCGCCGGCCTGCTGATCTTCCTGGTGACGGGACGGTCGCCGGCGTGCGGACCCCCTCGTCCGGGTGCCGCCCCGGAGTCGGTGGTCGACGCACCGTTATGAGGTCTTGACTGACCGGATGCCTTTCCGAGGCCCCCGGATACGGGACGGCGGCGTTACCGTGTGCCCCTCGCGTCCCGATCTGGGGGGAACATGCGCATCTGCACCACCTTTCGCACCATCCGTATCAGCGCTGCCGCGGCGGTGGTCGCCTCTTGCGTCCTGCTGGCGGGGTGTTCGTCGAGCGGGAGCGGAGGGAACGGGGGGAGCGCGTCGTCCTCGCAGCAACCGGTCGCGGTGGGGCTGACGTCGGCGGAGCAGGTGGCGTCGACGCTGGAGGAGAGCGTGTCCACCATGACGACGACGGTGGTCTACACGGCGGCGACCGACCCCGACCACCTGCTCGGCAAGGCCAAGGGCTACCTGTCCAAGGTCGCGTTCTCCGACTCCCGGGTGCAGCCGGCCGACGTGGAGGGCACCAAGTCCGACGCGATCGTGCGCGGCGGCAGCGTCGAGACGTTCGCCACCGTCGCGCAGGCCCACGCGCGCGCGAAGTCCATCGAGGCCGGCGCCCAGGGCTCGGCGAGCGCGGGCGAGTACCACTACTACCTGGGCAACTCGCTGATCCGGGTCTCCCAGGTGCTCACCACGGCCGAGGCGGAGGACTACGCGCTCGCGGTGCAGAGCCTCAGCTGACCGCCCCCCAACGGACCTTTCGCCGTGCGGCACGGGGCTGCGCCGTACGGGGATGCGTCGGGCCGGGCCGTACGCTCCGGGAGCCGGCCGGGGGCCGCTCAGTACACGTCCCGCACGTACCGCTTCTCGGCGGCCAGTTGCTTGACGTACACGGCCGCCGCCTCCGGGCTCAGCCCGCCGTGGGCGACCACGACGTCGCGCAGCGCCCGGTCGACGTCCTTGGCCATCCGCGACGCGTCACCGCACACGTACACGTGGGCGCCGTCCTGGAGCCAGCTCCACAACCGGGGGCCGTGCTCGCGCATCCGGTCCTGCACGTAGACCTTGGCGCGCTGGTCGCGGGAGAAGGCGGTGTCGAGGCGGGCGAGGGTGCCGCCGGCGAGATGGGCGGCCAACTCCTCCTCGTAGTAGAAGTCGGTGGCGCGGTGCTGCTCGCCGAAGAAGAGCCAGTTCGGGGCGCGGTCGCCGCGGGCGCGGCGCTCGTCGAGGAAGCCGACGAAGGGCGCGACGCCGGTGCCCGGGCCGATCATCACCATCGGGGTGGACGGGTCGGCCGGCGGCCGGAAGTGCGGGGCACGGCGCAGCGCGACGGGGACCGGCGTGCCGTGCGCCGCGTCGGCGAGGAAGGGCGAGCAGACGCCCTGCCGGCGCCCCCCGAGCGGCGTGTCGTAGCGGATCACCGCCACGGTCAGCGCGACTTCGTACGGGTCGGCGAGCGGGCTGGACGAGATGGAGTACTGGCGCGGCTGGAGCCGCTTGAGGACCCCCGCCCACTCCTCCGCGGAGGCGGACACGGGGTGTTCGGCGATGACGTCGACCGCCTGGCGTCCCCAGCACCACTGCGCGAGCCGGTCGTCGCCCTCGGCCCGCAGCAGGGTCTTGAGGTGGCGGTCGCGCGTACGGTCGGCGACGAAGTGCAGCAGGGCCGGGGTGATGCGGGTGATGTCGAAGTGGCGGTGCAGCGCGTCGCCGAGGGGGAGTTCGGCACTGCCGGCCCGTTCGCCGGGCGAGGCGACCGGCACGGGTGAGGCGGCGTCCAGCCCGGTCACGGCGAGCCATTCCGCGACCAGGCCGGGGGAGTTGACCGGGCTGACACTCAACGCGTCACCCGCCTCGTAGCGGAACGGCACCGCGCACCCAGTGGTGTCGAAGGCGAACCGGCGGACTTCCTTGGCGGCGCCCGGGCGGCTGAGCAGCCGGTTCCCGGTCAGCAGCGCGGTGACCGGGCCGGGTCGCGGGGAGCCGGCGTGCCGGGCGGGAGCGGGGAGCGGCGCACCGTTTGTCCTCGCGTGGGCGTCGAGAGGCGCGTCGTCGGGCCGCGCCGCGTCGTCGGGCCGCGGTGAGGCGGCGGGCAGTCCGGGGCCGGCGGGGCGCGCCGCTGCGTCCACCCCCACCTCCGTCACCTCCGCCACGAGGGACTCCAGCACGCCGTCCAGCCATCCCGCGGCGGTGTCCTCGCCGTCGGGCTCGCAGTCCGCGCGGGGGGCCAGCCGCACCGCGCCGAGCTCGCCCAGCCGCCGGTCGAGCCGGCGGCCGTGGCCGCAGAAGTCGTCGTACGACGAGTCGCCGAAGGCCAGCACCGAATAGCGGCGGCCCTCCAGCCGGGGCGCGTCGGGCCCGGCCAGGGCCTCCCAGAAGCCCGAGCCGTTGTCGGGGGCGTCGCCGTCGCCGAAGGTGCTGGTGATCAGGAGCAGGTCGGCGGCGTCGGGGAGCGCACGGGGATCGGCCCGGTCCATGCCGGTGAGCACCGGACGGTGGCCCTCGCCGGCCAGGCGATCGACCGCGGCGGCGGCGAACTCCTCGGCGGTGCCGGTCTGTGACGCCCACAGCACCACGATCTCCCGTGTGGAGGAGGGGGGTTGGTCGGGCGCCGCGACCCCGTTCTCCGTGCGGGCCGCCGGCACGGACTGCGGCACCCGCGAGTACATCCCCGCGAGCACGCCGTTGACCCACCGCGCGTGCGCCGGTGAGAAGGGCGCGTCCGGCGGCAGCACCGGAACCCCGGGGGCACCGGACTCCAGCCCGGCCAGGAAGCCGACGAGGTACTGCCGTTCGTCCGGCGCCAGCACCGGCGGCGGATCGGTGAGCCCGAACAGCCCGACGGCGCCCGCCATGTGGTCGCCGACCGCCGGAACGGGCCCGGTCCCGGGTCCCGTCGGGCTCCGCAAGGAGGCCGCCTCCTGGGAGAGCGGCGGCGTCCCCTGCTCCGGCGGCGAGGGGTCCGCCGCGGGGGCGGCCACCTTGGCCAGCGCCACCGCGCAGACCTTGAACTCCGGCTGGAAGGAGATCGGGTCGACCGCGTCGTTGGTGACCGCGTTGACGCACCGGTACTCCCCGAACAGGTCGTTCCAGTGGAAGGGGGCGAAGCAGCAGCCCGGCAGCACCCGGTCGGTGACCACCGCGGGCAGCACCGCCCGGCCGCGCCGCGAGGACACCTCGACGGTGTCGCCCGCGGCGATGCCGAGCCGCTCCGCGTCCGTGGGGTGCACCTCCACGAACGGCGCCGGGTCGAGCCGGTTCAGCTTCGCCACCTTCCCGGTCTTGGTGAGGGTGTGCCACTGGTGCGGCAGCCGCCCGGTGTTGAGCGCGAACGGATAGTCGTCGTCGGGGAGTTCGGCCGGCGGCAGGTGCGGGCGCGGGAAGAAGGCGGCACGCCCGCTCGCGGTCGGGAAGCGCGGTCCGTCCGGCCCGGCGTAGCGGATCGGGTTGCGGTCCGGCCCGTCCGGGTCGGCGGCCGGCCACTGCACGGGGGTGTCGCGCAGCCGGGCGTAGCTCACCCCGCGCAGGTCGTAGCCGGTCGTCGGGTTCCAGGCGCCCTTCAGCTCCTCGAAGACCTCCTCGGGGCCGGCGTAGGAGAAGGCGTCGGCCCAGCCCATCGCGCGGGCCACGTCGGCGATCAGCCGCCAGTCGGCGGTGGCCTCGCCGGGCGGGTCGAGCGCGGGCCGGGCCAGGGTGAGGTTGCGCTCGCTGTTGACCAGTACGCCCTCGGCCTCGGTCCACATCGCGCCGGGCAGCACCACGTCGGCGTACCCGGTGGTCTCGGTGTCGGCGAACACGTCCTGGACGACGACGAGTTCGGCCGCCTCCAGGCCCTCGATGACCGTCCGGCGGTTGGCGACGGACGCGACCGGGTTGGTGCAGATGATCCAGCACGCCTTGATGTCCCCGGCCGCCATCCGCCGGAACATCTCCACGGTGCCGGTCCCGGAGCCGTCGCCGCGGATGGTGCCGGGCGGCAGCCCCCACAACTCCTCGGTGGCCGCGCGGTCCCCGGCGACCAGCACCGACCGCTGCCCGGGCAGCCCCGGGCCCATGTAGCCCATCTCGCGGCCGCCCATCGCGTTGGGCTGCCCGGTCAGCGAGAAGGGGCCGCTGCCGGGGCGGCAGATGGCGCCGGTGGCCAGGTGCAGGTTGATCAGGGCGTTGGTGTTCCAGGTGCCGTGCGTGGACTGGTTCAGGCCCATCGTCCAGCAGCTCATCCACTCCCGCGCGTCGCCGATCAACCGGGCCGCGGCCCGCAGGTCGTCCTCGGCGATCCCGGTCAACCCGGCCACGGCGGCGGGCGGGTAGTCGGCGAGCAGGTCCGGCATTGCCTCCCAGCCCTCGGTGTGCGCGGCGATGAACTCCGGGTCGGTGCGGCCGTCGGCCACCAGCAGGTGCAGCAGCCCGTTGAGGAGCGCCAGGTCGGTGCCGGGCCTGAGTTGGAGGAACACGTCCGCCTTGGCGGCGGTCGCGGTGCGCCGCGGATCGACCACGATCAGCTTGGCGCCCGCCTTGACCCGGTCCATCATCCGCAGGAACAGGATCGGGTGGCAGTCGGCCATGTTGGAGCCGATCACCAGGAAGACGTCGGCCCGCTCGAAGTCGCGGTACGAGCCGGGCGGCCCGTCCGCGCCGAGCGAGAGCTTGTAGCCGCTGCCCGCACTGGCCATGCACAGACGGGAGTTGGACTCGATCTGGTTGGTGCGCACGAAGCCCTTGGCGAGCTTGTTCGCCAGGTACTGCGCCTCCAGGCTCATCTGTCCCGAGACGTAGAAGGCGACCGCGTCCGGGCCGTGCTCGTCGACGATCGCCCGCAGCCGCTCGGCGGTGCGGGCCACCGCGTCGGCGACCGGTACCGGGGTCGCCGCGCCGCCGCGCTCGTCGCGTACGAGTGCGGTGGTCAGCCGGCCCGGCGCGGCGAGCATGTCCGCGGTGGTGGCGCCCTTGGTGCACAGCCGCCCGAAGTTCGCCGGGTGCTCCTTGTCGCCGGACGCCTTGAGCACCTTGCGCCGCCCGTCGGGCCCGGCCGCCACGTCCAGCACGATCCCGCAGCCCACCCCGCAGTACGAGCAGACCGTCCGCACCTTGGACACGCGTCTCCCCTCTCGCGAACGACTGACCGTCGCACCGTACGAACGGCCCGTTTCGCCGCCGTCACGCGCGCGAAGCGGGCCCGGTTACACCCGCTGCACAGGCAGCGCGGGGCGGGTGTGAGGTGCCGGGCCGCTCCGCGCGGGCCGGGCGGGCTCGGCGGCGGCTCGGCGGCGCGGGCCGGGCGGGCAGCGGCGACGGCGCGGCGGCGATCGGACGGGAACCCGGGGGGATCGGAGGGAACGGGGAAATCGGGAGATCGGCAGAAGATCGGCGGAGATCAGGTACGAGTTATTGACATGCTCGCGAGGACGCGCGCATCGTTCCACCATTCGATAGGAACCTACCGACAGGTGGAATCCGTGTCGTCAACTCGTCAGGATCGTCCAGGCCGCCGCCCCCTACGAGAAGACGCCAACGACGGCGCGCGGGCCGGCGCGCTGGCCGACCGGCTCCGTGCCGCCGTCGGCGCCGCCAAGGTGCTGACCGACCCCGCCCAGTTGCGCACCTACGCGTGCGACGGGCTGGCCACGGTGCGGGTGACGCCCTCGGTCGTGGTGCTGGCCGAGCGGCGCGAGGACGTCGTCGCGGCGGTACGGCTGTGCGCCGGGGCGGGCGTGCCGTTCGTGGCGCGCGGCTCCGGCACCGGGCTGTCCGGCGGCGCGGTGCCGGTGGCCGACGGCGTACTCATCGTGCTCTCCCGCCTGCGCGCGGTCCGCTCGGTCGACCCCGGCAACGCCCGGGTGGTGGTCGAACCCGGCGTGATCAACCTGTGGGTGACCCGCGAGGCCGCGCCCTACGGCCAGGCGTACGCGCCCGACCCGTCGTCCCAGCAGGTCTGCTCGATCGGCGGCAACGTCGCCGAGAACGCGGGCGGCGCGCACTGCCTGAAGTACGGCTTCACCGTCAACCACGTCATGGGCGCCGAAGTGGTGCTGCCCGACGGGGAGGTGGTGCACCTCGGCGGGATCGCGCCCGAGCACCCCGGCTTCGACCTGCTGGGCGCGTTCGTCGGCAGCGAGGGCACCCTCGGCATCGCCACCGAGGTCACCGTCCGGACCGTCCAGGCACCGGAGTCGGTGCGGACCATGCTGGTCGGCTTCCACAGCGTCGCCGACGCGGCCGGCACCGTGAGCGACATCATCGCCGGCGGCATCCTGCCCGCGGCGGTCGAGATGATGGACGCCCTGGCGATCGAGGCGGCCGAGGCGGCGGTGCGCTGCGGCTACCCGCAGGGCGCGGTGGCCGTCCTGGTGATCGAACTCGACGGCCCGCGCGTGGAGGTGGACGAGCAGTTCCTGCAGGTCGAGCGGATCGCGGCGGCCCGGCACGCCTTCGAGACCCGGATCGCCCGCGACGAGGACGAGCGGGCGCTGATGTGGAAGGGCCGCAAGTCCGCGTTCGCCGCCGTCGGCCGGATCAGCCCCGCCTACTACGTGCAGGACGGGGTGATCCCGCGCACCAAGCTGCCCGAAGTCCTCGACGAGGTGGGCAGGTTGGCGGACGCCGCCGGCATCCGGGTGGCGAACGTCTTCCACGCCGGCGACGGGAACCTGCACCCGCTGATCCTCTTCGACGACAAGGTCGAGGGCGCCGCGCACGCCGCCGAGCAGCTCGGCTTCGCCATCCTCGACCTGTGCGTGGCCTCGGGCGGCTCGATCACCGGCGAGCACGGCGTCGGGGTGGAGAAGAAGTCCAGGATGGCCGTGCAGTTCAGCGCCGACGACCTGGACACCATGCACCGGCTTCGGTGCGCCTTCGACCCGGCCGGACTGGCCAACCCCGGCAAGCAGTTCCCCACCCCGCGGCTGTGCGGGGAGCGTCCGGGGGTGCGTACGGCCGCGAGCGAGGACCACGACCCCGCGCTGGGCGAGGTGTTCTGAGATGCCGGACCCCGACTCCCCGGCCGGCGTGCGCGGTTCGGCCGACCCGACGCCGGTCGTGCCCGGTTCGGCGGGCGAGGTCGCCGCGCCCGGTTCGGCGGGCGAGGTCGCCGAACTGCTCCGGTCCACCACCGGCACCGTCGTACCGGTGGGCGCCGGCACCAAGACCGGCTGGGCCGCTCCCGCCACCTCCTGCGACCTGCTGCTGCGCACCACCGGACTGGACCGCGTCACCGAGTACGCCCCGGGGGACCTCGTGGTCGTGGCGGAGGCGGGCGTGCCGCTGGCCGCGCTGCAGGAGCAACTCGCCACGCACGGGCAGATGCTGGCCCTCGACCCGCCCGAGCAGGGCGCCACGCTGGGCGGGATCCTGGCCGCCAACGCCTCCGGGCCGCGGCGGCTGCGCTACGGCACCGTGCGCGACCTGCTGATCGGCGTCACCGTGGTGCTCGCCGACGGGACCGTCGCCCGCTCCGGCGGGAAGGTGGTCAAGAACGTCGCCGGCTACGACCTCGGCAAGCTCCACACCGGTGCGCACGGCGGCCTCGGCATCGTCGTCTCCACCACCTGGCGGCTGCACCCGCGGCCCCCGGCCGCCGCCACCGTCACCGCCCCGGTGCGCGGCAGCGCGGCGGCCGGACGGCTCACCGCCCGCGTCGCCCGCTCCACCCTGACCCCGACCGCCCTCGAACTGCGCTGGCAGCGCGGGGAGTCGGGCACCACGGGAGAGCTGGTGGCCCTCTTCGAGAGCATCCCGGCGTCGGTCCGCGACCAGGCGCCGCGCTGCGCCGCGCTGCTGGCCGAGGAGGATGCGGGCCGTGGCAGCGAGGCGGCGGACCCCGAGGCGCGGACCACCCGGGGAGACGAGGCCGTGCGCATCGGTGCCGCGCCCCCCGCGTGGTTCGGTGAACGTCCCGTCGGACAGCTGGTGTTGCGGTTGGCCTTCGCGCCGTCCGCGCTGCCGTACGTCCTCGACGCGCTGCCGCCGGGCTCCCGCGGCACCGCCTCCGCCGCGGTGGGCGTGGCGTACGCGGCGGTGCCGCCCGCCATCGACCTCGCCGCCCTGCGCGCGGCCCTGGCCCGCTGGGACGGATCGGCCGTCGTGCTCGCCGCGGACCCGGAGCTGCGCCCGGGGCTGGACCACTGGGGGCCGACCGGCGACGCGTTCGGCCTGATGACCCGGGTCAAGGACCGGTTCGACCCGGAGCGGCGCCTCTCCCCCGGACGACTGCTGGGAGGACTGTGATGACGGCAGCGACGGCACCGGACGACCCGGGTGGGCAGAAGGCCAGGCCGGATGGCCCGCCCGGGTCGGGCGAGGGCGCGCGCCCGCCCGCGCCGCCGCTCGGTGCCACGGTCGCGGCCAGCGCGGACGCGGCGACGGCCGGCGGGGCCCGGCCCACGATCGGCCTCGGCATGCCCGGGTTCGGCGCGCCCGGCGGCGCGTTCGACGCCCACCAGCCGCCGGACGCCGCACTGGTCGGCGACTGCGTGCACTGCGGGTTCTGCCTGCCGAGCTGCCCCACCTACGTGCTGTGGGGCGAGGAGATGGACAGCCCGCGCGGCCGGATCGACCTCATCAAGGGCGGCCTGGAGGGCGAGGCGTTCGACGCCGCCGCGGTCCGCCACCTCGACCAGTGCCTGGGCTGCATGGCCTGCGTGACCGCCTGCCCCTCGGGCGTGCAGTACGACCGGCTGATCGAGGCCACCCGCGCCCAGCTGGAACGCCGCACCACCCGCCCGCGCCGCGAACGGCTGCTCCGGGCCCTGGTCTACGGCCTGTTCCCGCACCCCCGCCGGCTGCGCGTGCTGCGCGGCCCGCTGCGCGCCTACCAGTCCTCGGGCCTGCGGACCCTGCTCGCCCGCACCGGGCTGCTGCGCCGGCTGCCGGCCGCGCTCCGGGCGATGGAGGCGCTGGCCCCCAGGCTGGGACCGGCTCCCGCGCTGCCCGCCCGCATCCCGGCGAGCGGCACCCGGCGCCGGACGGTCGGGCTGCTCACCGGCTGCGTCCAGGGCACCTTCTTCCCCGACGTCAACGCCGCCACCGTACGGGTGCTGACCGCCGAGGGCTGCGACGTCGTCGTCCCGCGCCGGCAGGGCTGCTGCGGTGCGCTGTCCGCGCACGCCGGGCGCGCCCCGGAGGCGGTGCGGTTCGCCCGGCACGCCATCGAGACCTTCGAGGCGTCCGGCGTCGACACCGTCGTGGTCAACGCGGCCGGCTGCGGCTCCCATCTCAAGGAGTACGCCCACCTGTTGCGTGACGAGGGCGGTGACTGGCCAGCTCGGGCGGGGGCGTTGGCGGCCAAGGTCCGCGACATCACCGAACTCCTCGACGAACTCGGCCCGGTCGCCCCCCGCCATCCGCTGCCGGTCACCGTCGCCTACCAGGACGCCTGCCATCTCGCGCACGCCCAGGCCGTACGCGACCAGCCCCGCAGGCTGCTGCGCGGCGTACCCGGGGTGGAACTGCGCGAGCTGCCCGAGGCGGAGATCTGCTGCGGCAGCGCGGGGACGTACAACCTGCTGCACCCGGAGCCGGCAAGGGAGTTGGGTGAGCGGAAGGCCCGCGCGGTGCTGTCCACCGGCGCCCGGCTGATGGTCACCGCCAACCCGGGCTGCTGGATGCAGGTCGCCACCACGCTCGCCGGCATGGGGGAGCGGATGCCCGTCGCCCACACCGTGCAGGTGCTCGACGCCGCGATCCGCGGCGTGCCCGTCGAACGGCTCCTCGCGCAGGCCCTCGACGGTCCCGGAACACCGCTCGCGCCCCCGTCGTCCGGCCCGCCCCGTACGTCCCCTCCGGCCGCCACCGGGCCGCTCCCCGGCACCGGCGGCGCCGATCCGTCCCCCCAGGCGTCGTCATAGAACGAAGGGGTTCTCATGTCCCTCGCCGCTCACCCCGCCCTCCTCCGACTCGCCGACTACCAACAGGACTACCGCCCGGTCGGGCACTCCCTCGGGCTCTCCTCGCTGATCGCGATCCTCCCGCTGCTGGTGCTGTTCGTGCTGCTGGGCGTGCTGCGCATGCGAGCGTGGCTCGCGTCCCTGATCGGGCTGGCGGTCGCCCTGGTGCTCGCCTGCGCGGTCTACTCGATGCCGGTCGGTGACGCCCTCAACAGCGGCCTGCTCGGCGCCGCGTTCGGCTTCTTCCCGATCATGTGGATCGTCATCAACGCGATCTGGGTCTACAACCTCACGGTGGGCACCGGCCACTTCGACGTGCTGCGGCGCTCGTTCGCGTCCGTGAGCGACGACCAGCGGGTGCAGGCGGTCATCATCGCGTTCTGCTTCGGCGCGCTGATGGAGGCGCTGGCCGGGTTCGGCACCCCGGTCGCGATGTGCTCCGTGATGCTGGTGACGCTGGGCTTCCGGCCGTTGAAGGCCGCCACCGTCGCGCTGGTGGCCAACACCGCGCCGGTCGCGTTCGGCGCGATCGCGGTGCCGATCACCACCCTGGCCGGGGTCACCGGCATGCCGGTGGACGACCTCGGCTCCATGGTCGGCCGGCAGACCCCGATCCTGGCGCTGTTCGTGCCGCTGGCCCTGGTGTTCATCGTGGACGGGCGGCGCGGGCTGCGCCAGACCTGGCAGCCGGCGGTCCTGTGCGGGGTCGTCTTCGCGGTCTTCCAGTACCTGTCGTCGAACTTCTGGTCCGTCCAACTGGCCGACATCATCGCCTCGCTGGCCTCCGCGCTCGCACTGCTGGCACTGACCCGGGTGTGGCACGCCAAGGAGCCCTACCAGGAGGAGGAGATCGCCGAGGGGGATGGCCTCGGCGGCACCGGCAGCGAGGGGCCCGAGGCCACCGACGGCACCGACGGGACCGGGATGGGCCCGGCCGGCGGCGGCGTCGACGGAGCCGGCGGGGCCGCGGGCGCCGGGCACACCGACTCCCTCGTACTGACCCGGGTCGCCTCCGGGCCGGAACCCCGACCCGCCGACTCGCGGCTGGACATCTTCCGGGCCTACGCGCCCTACCTGGCGATCATCGTGGTGTTCGTCCTGGCCACCAGGGTCCCCGCGATCACCGGCAAGCCGCCCGCCAAGGCCGGCGCCACCGGCTCCGGCATCGAGTCGATCACGCACATCGTCAACTGGCCCGGCCTGCACATCACCAACGCCAGCGGCGCCGCGGTCGCCACCACCTTCAAGCTGAACTACCTCTCGGCGGCCGGCAGCCTGCTGCTCATCTCGGGCCTGCTCAGCATGGCGCTGCTCGGCGTCGGGGCGCGCCGGGCGCTGGCCGCCTACGGCCGCACCCTGGACCAGCTGAAGTTCGCCATCCTGACGGTGATGCTCGTCCTGGCGCTCGGCTACATCATGAACGAGTCCGGCGAGACCACGACGCTGGGACTCTGGGCGGCCGGCGCGGGCGGTGCCTTCGCCCTCCTGTCGCCGCTGCTCGGCTGGCTCGGCACCGCGGTCACCGGCTCCGACACCTCCTCCAACTCCCTGTTCGGCACCCTCCAGGTCACCGCCGCCCACCAGGCCGGCCTCTCCCCGGTTCTCATGGCCGCGGCGAACTCCTCCGGCGGCGTGCTCGGCAAGATGATCTCCCCGCAGAACCTGGCGATCGCGGCCGCCGCGGTCGGCTACCAGGGCCGCGAAGGGATCATCTTCCGCCGGGTGTTCGTGTGGAGCATCGGCTTCGTGGCCTTCATGTGCCTGCTCGTGTACCTCCAGAGCACTCCGGTGCTGGACTGGATGGTGGTCTCCACTCCCAAGGTCGCCGCACCCTGACCGGATGAGGCGGGGGGAGGTGCGGGTCACCCCACTCCGGGAGCAGCGCCACCTCCAGCGCGGCGACCTGCTCCGGGTCCGCCACCCCGCCGATCGCGCGCACCCGGCCGGCCGGGGAGACCGTGAAGGCGAACACCGCCCTCGGCTCCCCGTCCGGCGCCGTGACACACCGGGGCGTGTCACGCGCCCGGGGGAGCACCCCGGCCCCGCGGCGGCGGGAACGCTGACCGCACACGGTCACGAGGCAGGAAGGCTTCCTGACGCACGGTCAACTCGTGTTCCACCCCATGGAATTGTGCGTGCGGCAGCGGGGCCCCTGACATAGTCCGGGGCCATGGAGACCGACTCCTTCTGGGCTCTGATCGAGGACTGCCGTACGCACGGGTCCGGCACCGCCCGGCGGACCGCGTGGCTCCGCGACGCGCTCACCCGGCTCCCGGCCCGGCGCATCGTCCGCTTCCAGGCGTGCCTGGAGTGTGTCACCGACGAGGGTCACACCTGGAACCTCTGGGCCGCCGCCGACCGCATCTTCGGCGGCTGGTGCTCCGACGACGCGTTCTGCTGCTTCCTGTGGTGGCTGGTCGGGCTCGGCCGGCCGGTCTACGAGGCGGCCGTCTCCGACCCCGACGCCCTCGCGCGGGCGCCGGAGGTGCGCCGGTTGTCCGAGCTGCCCCGCGCGGACTGGACGGGCGAGGACCGGCCGCGCTGGGACGCGCTGGCCGAACTGGCGCACCGCGCCTACGCCGACGCGACCGGCGCCGCCCGGGACGACTGGCGCGGGTCGTTCTGCACCGCGGTCGAGCGGCTGCTGGCGGCTGAGGCGGACGTGGGGGCGGTGGCGGCGGACGCGGCGGCCCCCGGGCCCGACGGGCCGTGGGGGCGCCGCTGGAGCGCCCTCGACGAGGCGGAGTGCGCCCGCAGGCTTCCGCGGCTGAGCGCGCTCTTCCCGCTGCCGACGGCAGGGCGGGCCGAGGTCAGCCGCCGTTGACCAGGCGGATGTAGCGCACCCAGTCCCAGTTGGGGCCCGGGTCGGTGTGGTCGGTGCCCGGCACCTGGACATGGCCGATGATGTGCTCGCGGTCCTTCGGGATGCCGTACTTGCCGCAGATCTCGGCGGTGAGTGCGGCCGACGCGTGGTACATCGCGTCGGTGAACCAGGACGCGTCGTCGACCCAGCCCTCGTGCTCGATGCCGATGCTGCGGGTGTTGTAGTCCCAGTTGCCGGCGTGCCAGGCCACGTCGTGCTCGTGCACGCACTGGTCGATGGCGCCGTCGGCGGACCGCACGACGTAGTGCGCCGCGGCGGCGTGGGCCGGGTCCTGGAAGAGGGTGATGGTGTCGGCGAAGGTCTCCTGGGTGACGTGGATGACGACCATGTCGATCGCGTAGGTGGTGGGGCGGTTGGACGCGGTGTAGTTGGCGGTGCTGGCCGGGGCCCAGACGGCGCCTGGGTAGTCGACGGTGGTGGCCGCCGAGGCCCGGCCGCCGCCGGTCCACAGCTCGCCGGCGAGCGCGGTACCCGCAGCGGCGCCCAGCGCGAGGCCACCGCGCAGCAAGGACCGGCGGGTGTGGGGGAGTCGGGGGCTGCTGGGGCGTTCCATGGCGGGCTCCCTGAGAGGTCGCGGGGTGGTCGAGTCCATGACAAGAACGTCGGGCTCGCCCATCGTGGGGCCCCGGTTCGCGGCCTGCCAAGCACTTCGCGCAATGGCAGAGGTCCATGCCACTGGCGGACCCGCCGCACGGCCCGCCCCAGCTGCCTGCGGGCCGAGATCGTCCACTCACCCAACGTAGTCATGCTGTCCCCGTCCGGATAACGACTGATGCACGCTCACATCACCGCCCGGCCACATCGACTGACCGGTTTGCCTGCTCTGGGTATACCCTGCGCGTTTTGTTCCTACGCCCAACTCTCCGATTCGGCTTGGAAAACGTCTCCGGCTCTATTAACGTTCGATAACGCAGCGCGGTCGTCACCGCCGCCGCCAGGACGGCGGACCGCGCGCTTGCCGAATCCCGTCCGCGGGAACCGGGGACCCGAGAAAATGGGGTGAATCGGGCAGTAGTCAGGCCCGTAGGAGACCTTCTTCCTCCGAACCCGTCAGCTAACCCGGTAGGCGAGAGGGAAGGAAAGGAGAGCGCCCGTCGTGGCGTCCGACCAGCTTGCCTACGCCCCCGTCCGGCCCGAGGGCGACACCGCCCAGGAGCGGGACGACTTCCGACTTCCGCGCCAGCGCTCCAACGCCCTTGCGGCGCAAGGTGCCCCCGGCGCGACGGCCACTCCGGCGTTCGCCGCCTTCGCCCACGCGGGCGCGGCCGGACTGGCCCCGGCTCCCACCGTCGAGCCCGCCGCGCGCCCCGCGAAGATCCCGCTGCCGGACGCCGTACCGGGCGGCGGCGCGTCGCTGGCCGGTGTCCCCGCCTACGACCCGACGGCGCTCACCGCCCCCTCGGCCTTCTCCACCTCCGCTGCCGCACCGGTAGCCGACGCGGCGTCAACCGCGCTGCTCACGCGGCCCGTTGTGGACCCCGAGCCCGTGGAGGTCGCGGAGGTCGCGGAGGTCGCGGACACCACCGGGACCGTCGCCGAGCCCGTCGACCCCGGTACCGCGCTGTGCGCCCGCATCCTCGGCCAGGCCACCGCCCAGCGCGAGGCCGCGGCCCGCGCCGAGCGGGAGGCGGCCGAGAGGGCCGCCGCCGAGCAGGCCGCCCGCGAGGCCGCCGAGCGCAAGGTCCGCGAGCAGGTCGCCGCGGCGAAGGCCGCGGCCGAGGAAAAGGCCCGCGAGGAGGCCGCCGCGGCGGCCCGCGCCGAAGCCGAACGCCTCGCCCTGCTGGCCGCTTCGTACATCAAGCCCGTCGCCTGCGCCACGCTCGGCGCGGGCTTCGGCGAGACCGACCCCTGGGCCAACCTGCACAACGGCCAGGACTTCACCGCGCCGACCGGCACCCCCGTGCACGCCGTGCACGGCGGGACCGTCACCTCCGCGGGATGGGCCGGCAGCGACGGCTACCGGGTCGTGCTCACCCTCGACGACGGCACCGAGTTGAGGTACTGCCACCTGTCGACCATGGTCGTCACCGAGGGCCGTGTCACCACCGGCGACACGATCGGCCGCGTGGGCGCGACGGGTAACGTGCCCGCGCCGCACCTCCACCTGGAGGTCCGCCCCGACGGCGGCGCCCCGGTGGACCCGCTGCCATGGCTGCGCGCCCACGACGTCACCGTCTGAGGGTCGGCGGCGCCGGGGACCTGACCCCGCGGCGCCCCGCTCCACCGCCCCGGCGGCCCTGGCGACCATCCCCCCCGGCGCCAGGGCCGTCGGCCTTCGCGGGCACCCGGACCCCCGCGTCCCGGACGGCCAATAGGGCGCCGCGGCGCGGGCGTTGAGCGCGGGGGCGCGGTCCGCGCTAGAGGGCGACCGGGTCGGTGTGGCGGGCCGCCAGGTCCACCAGGGAGATCAGGTCGACCGGGGCGGTGTCGCCGTCCAGGGCGCGGTACTCGACGGCGGTGAGGATGGCCAGGCGCTCCGCGAGTTTCCAGTGGGGGTGGGTGTCGCCGGCGATCACCTCCGCGGCGGCCTGGGCGAGCGGGTGGCCGGCGGCGTGGGCGGTGTGGATGCGGTCGCGGGTCTGGAGCAGGTAGTCCGCGTAGACACCGACGTCCGCGGGCGTCATGAGCGGACCGTGCCCGGGCACCACGACCTGCGGGTCGCACGCGAGGACGCGCTGGACCGCCCGGTGCACCTCGTCGAGCGGCCCGGCCCAGTGCACGGGGTGGTCGTCGCAGAAGATGACGTCGCCGGCGCAGACCACGCCCTCGGTCGGCAGATGGACGATGAGGTCGCCGACCGTGTGCGCCGGGCCGACCTCGATCAACTCCACCGCGACACCGCTGACATCGAGGTCCAGCCGGCCTCCGAAGGTACGGGTCGGCGGCACCGCCTCGCTGACCCCGAAGTCGCCGTAGCGGCCGAAGTGCCGCGTGACATAGGCGCCGAGCGGGGTGCCCGGGTCGCTTCCGGCGACCAGGGCGGCCAGTTGGGCCGGACTCGGCTCCTTGCACAGGTGCTCGGTGTTGGCGTCCGTGCTGATCACCTCGGCGCCGGTCGCCGTGAACAGCCCGTTGCCGTACGAATGGTCACCGTTCCCATGGGTGTTGACGACCGTGGTGATCTCGGTGCCGGGCCGGAGGACGCGGGCGGACAGGCGCATCAGGTGGCGGGTCAGGTCGGCGGTGTAGGGGGTGTCGACCAGGAGCGCGGTGCCCTCGCCGGCGACCAGGACGCAGTTGGCCAGGCCCCAGGTGCCGTGCCCGTCGGGCAGCCACGCGTGGACGGCGGGGGTCAACGCGTGCAGCCGGCGCGGGGGTTCGATGGTCATGTCGCCTCACTGGGTGCGGTTCGCGGATCGGTCGGGGGTTCGATATCGGGGCCGGGGACGTCGGAGCCGGAGGCACGGGCGGGGTCGGGGTCGGGGTCGACCGGACCGGTCGCCGGTGCCTGCATCGGCGGCTGCGGCACCGGCCGCTCGCCCTGGTCGAAGAGCACGAACATCAGCCGCCCGCCGGGCACCCCGAACGGTCCCGCCGCGCACATCGTCGCCCATCCGGGCCCGAGTTCGGGGTGCAGCAGCGGTCTGGCGCCTTCGGCGCGCGGCTGGACGTACTCCGTCGTCGGGGAGTCGTAGCGGGGGCCGACCACCGGGTCGCGCCGCAGGTCGGCGAGCAGTCGCCGCAGGGTCGGGTCGGCCGGGCGCGCGGTGATCCCCGCCCGTAACTGCGGGACCAGCAGCGACAACCAGCTGTTCTCCCAGTCGACGAGGATCTCCCGGGCGCGGGCGTCCAGGAGCATCCACCGCATGATGTTGCCCGGCACCCCCTGTCGCCCGAACAGCCGCGCGAAGGCGGAGTTGTACGCGACGAGGTCCCACGCCGCGTCGCTGACGTACGCGATCTCCGGGGTGCCGGCCAGCACCCGCCGCCACGGCCGCGGGACGACCCGGCCGACCTCGGGGTCGAGCGGGAAGGCGGGCGGGGCGCCGGTCGCGTACAGCACCAGCGCCTCCCACTCCTGCTCGGTCAGGCGCAGCGTCCGGGCGATCGGTTCGAGGACCTCGGCGTCGATGGTGGCGAGCCTGCCGCGCTCCACGTAGCCGTACTTGTGCTCGGGCCAGCCCAGCAGGCGCGTCATGTGCTCGTGGGTGAGCCCCGCCACCTTGCGGCCGCGCGGTTCGGCGCGCGGCGTGAGGCCGAGGGCGCCCGGGTCCTGGCGGGCGCGCGCCCGGGCGAGCAGGATGCGCATGGCCTGACGGTCGCGCAACGGCGTCCCCCTCCACCGACGTCGCCCACCGGGCCCCTCATCCGGCCCCGGGCGAGAGCTCGGACGGGTCCAGCGCGCGGGCGAGCTTGTATCCGACCTCGAAACGACTGCCGGCACCGAGGCGTTCCATCAGCGCGGCCATCACATCCTCCACCGTGCGCCGCTCGATGCCGAGTCTGCGGGCGATCCGGTCGTCCCCGTACCCGTTGGTCATCAGCCGGATCACCGCCCGCTCCAACTCGCCCAGCGCCGCCTGCCGCAGCCGGGCGCCGGCCAGCGGCAGCGGGGTGGCCCGCTGCCAGTACGACTCGTAGATCGCGGTGAACGAGCGGACCAGGGCGGAGCCGCGGACCCGGAGCAGGGAGGGGCCGGGCGCGCCGGGTGTTCCCGCCGGGCCGACCGGACGCGCCGGGCGCAGCGGAACCGGCGAGCCCGGCCCCGCAGGCGCCGCGGACGGATACTCCGCAGGCAGGCAGACGGTGTGCCGGTCGAAGATCAGCATGTCGTGCGCGGTGTGGTCGACCACCCGGACGATGACGCCCGCCTCGGACAGTTCCTGGAGGAACCGGGCGCCCGCCGGGTCGCCGAGCACCGCGCGGGGGTACAGCGCGCGGACCCGTACCCCGCGCCGGGCGGGTGCCGCGTCGGCCTCCAGCCGCCACTGCGCACCGGTCCGGTCCAGGGGCGGCGGGACCTGGTAGAGCGTGTCCACGGACTCGCTCAGCCCGGCCGCCAGTTCCCGCAGGATCAGCGCGCCGGCGTACGGCCCGCTGAACTGGTCGACCGCGGCGGTCTGTTGTCCGGAGGACCGGTGCGACCCCGTGCTCGTGCCGGCTCCGGCGTCCGGGTCCGTCCCGGTGCGCGGGTGCGCCTCCGTGCTCCTCCAGCCCCCCGGGCGGTTGGAGTTGATGGCCAGCCGGTACCCGACATGCGTGGCCGCGTGCAGGACTTCCCTCAAGTCGCCCACCGGCTCGGTGTGGTGTCCGGTGCCTGGCCCGGACTTCGGATCGTCGCCGGAATCGGAATGCATCTGGCCTGACCTCCCTCGCTCACCGCGCGTTGCCGTTAGCGGCGTCCCCCCGCGCGCACGAGCCCCCCGTGGGACGAGAATCGACCCATCAGGCACAGAGTGTTACAGCGGCATCACTGGATTTCCAGGCCCAATCCGTCCAGGAAATCAATCCCCCGAAAGTACTCTCCAGTGGTGAAGTGGGGGCGTATGGTGCGGCGCTCGGGGGCTCATGTGCCGGTCGGCGTCCCACGCGCCTCACATGTCCCGCACGCACCACTGTGGCCTCCTGCTCGTGGTGCGGACACCTCGCGGTCCCGCCGTACACGGAATCTCCCCATCCTGCGGGCGGCCTTCGCCTTCGCGGGCCCGCCCCGCCTCCGGGCGCTGTCGTACGCTGGCCGGATGGGGAAGGAAGCGGGCGGGCGGATGGGGATCGTCACCGCGCTGGTCCGCTCCTCGTTCCTGGTGAACGCCGTGTACACCGAGTCCGGGCGGACCTACGGACTGACGCCCCAGCAAGGGCAGTTGCTGTGCGTGCTGATGCCGCAGCCCTACGGGATGGGCGAGCTCGGAGCGACGCTGGGGCTGGCGAAGTCGAGCCTGACCGGGCTGGTGGACCGCACCGCCCGGCGCGGCCTGGTGCGGCGCAGGGTCGACCCGGTCGACCGGCGGGTGGTGCGGGTGGAGCTCACCGAGCGCGGCGCGGCGCTCGCCCAGCGGTTCCACGCCGAGACCTGCCGCCAGCTCGAGCGGTTGCCCGAGGAGCTGGCCGAGCCGGACCGCGCCGCCCTGGCCGTACTGCTCGGGCGCCTGGTGCACGCCAACGAGGTGCCCGACGTCTTCATGGAGCCGGGGGAGTTCGGGGAGCTCGGAGAGGCCGGGAGTGTCGGGGACACGAACGACGGCTCGCCCGTACCCGCCGCCGCGCGCGCACCACGGCCCCCGCGTCTCGCCCGGACCGCGCCGGCGACCCGCACATCCGCGACAGGGAGGCGCCCGACCGGCGGGCGGTGAGGGACCGCCCGCACGGTCCCGTACGGAGCACGGTTCAGAGGTGCTTCGGTTCGTGCCGCGTCTGCTGCGGCGGGCCGTACGGCGGCGGCGGGTACGGCCCGGGCCCGCCGGGGGGCTGCGGCGCGTACACCGGCCGGTCGGCCGGCTGCCCAGTCGGCCCCGGAATCCCGAACTGCTGCCCGCCCGGCGCCATCTGCGGGGGCCATCCGGCGAACTGCGCGGGCGGGACCCAGCCGTGGACGCGGGGCGGCGGGATCGGCGGCGGCCCCTGCCGGACGGCGGGCCGGTCCAGCGCGACCGCGTGGGCCAGCGCGGGCTGCGCCAGCGCCCTGCGGTGCCACAGGTGGGAGAGGAGTTCGGCCTCCCGCGCGGCGAAGTCGGGCTCGGGGGCGCCGCGTTCGGCGGCCGCTCGCAGGAACGCGAGGTGGGTGGCGAAGGTGGTGTAGTCGCGGACCGCCCGGGCCGCCTGCTCGCCCACCAGCCGTTTGGCCTCGCGCCGGGCCTCCGCGCGTATCCGCATGGTGCCCAGCGCGTTCGGCTCGCCGACCGGCAGCCAGCCCGCGGCGGCGTACGGCGGCAGGTGGCGGCGGACCGTGCGCAGCTCGTCGGAGCGGGCCCAGAACGCCAGCCACACCACCAGCCCGAACACCGGCACCATCACCGAGACGTACATCGTCAGGAAGCCGATCGGGGACAGCTCGGAGCTGCCGTTCCACGAGCCGTGCAGCACCATCGCCATCAGCCAGCCGCACACCGGCGGCACCCAGCGCCAGCGCCAGTGCACCCCCGGGCGCAGGGTGGCCGCCAGCGCGAAGCCGATGCCGGTCATCGACGTGAACAGCGGGTGCGCGAAGGGCGTCATCAGCACCCGCACGATGAACGTCGCCACGGTGGTGCCGATCCCGCCGTCGCCCAGCGTCTTGTCCTGGTCGAAGGCGGTGCCGAGGTAGAGGATGTTCTCGGTGAACGCGAAACCGGTCGCGGTCAGTCCGGCCAGCACGATCCCGTCGAGCAGCGACTCGATGTGGCGGCGGCGGAAGAGGTAGAGCAGCAGCAGCGCGCTGCCCTTGGCGGTCTCCTCGACCAGCGGCGCGACGAAGGTCGCGCCCCACCGGTCGGACTGCGTCTGCGACGCGGAGAACGCCGTGGCCAGCAGCTTGGCGCCGTACTCGTTGGCGAAGATCGCCACCAGCGTGGCCGCGCAGGCGCCCCAGGAGAAGGCGAAGACGACGTTCTGCCACGGGCTGGGCGCCACGTGGTCGAACCACAGGTACGCCCACACGATCAGCGGTACCGGCAGCAGCGCGAGGGCCATCCCGACCAGGAACGGCTCGGTGCCGATGTGGTGCCGCAGCACCCCGAGGATCACCACCCCGCACACCGCGAGCGCGGTGAACAGCGCGCCCGTTCGTACCGCCCGGCTCTCCCAGAAGGCGCGCCGCGGCCCGTAGTGCACCGTGGTGGGCTCCCCCGCCGCGGCATCCCCGGCGGGGGAGTCGGGGGCGGAAGGGTACGAAAACGTCGTCACCATGACGACAGTACGGGGGCGGGGCGGCGCCGCGCGAGGGTACGGGGGAACCCGGCTCAGGTCCGTACGAACAGCAGGTCGCGCACCGCGTGGCCCTTGGCGAGCCCGGCCCGTTCGAACTTCGTCATCGGCCGGAAGTCCGGCCGCGGCGCGAACCCGGCACCGTACCGGTTGGCGAGACCCGGGGCCGCGGTCAGCACCTCCAGCATCTGCTCGGCGTAGGGCTCCCAGTCGGTGGCGCAGTGCACCACCGCGCCGGGCCGCAGCAGCGGGGTGACCAGGGTCACGAACTCCGGCTGGATCAGCCGCCGCTTGTGGTGCTTGGCCTTCGGCCAGGGGTCGGGGAAGTACACCCGCAGCCCGTCCAGCGAGGCCGGCGGCAGCATGTCGCGCAGCAGCACGATCGCGTCGCCGTTGGCCACCCGTATGTTCGTCAGCCCGGCCCGGTCGGCGAGCGCCAGCAGGTTCCCCTGGCCGGGGGTGTGCACGTCCACCGCGAGGATGCCGGTCGACGGGTCGGCGGCGGCCATCGCGGCGGTGGCGTCGCCCATGCCGAAGCCGATCTCGAGGACGACCGGGGTGCGGGAGCCGCCCTCGCCGGCCGGGAACAGCCGGCCCGGGTCCAGCGCGGAGCCGTCCAGCTCCACCCCCCACCGCGACCAGAGCCGGTCGATCGCCGCGGCCTGCGCCTGCGTGATCCGCCCGCGCCGGGCGTGGAAGCTCCGGATGCGGTGCTCACCCCGTGACCCGGCGGGATCGGGGGCGGGACCGGACGGGAACTTCACGGAGGGGGCGGGGGCAGGTGCGGGGGCAGGGGATGACGTCGACACAATGCCGCCGATTCTACGGGGGCGGCGCGGGAGGCGGCCGAGACGCGGATCACGGGGGGAGCCCGCCGCGGCGCCCCGTCGTGCCTACGCGGGGGCCGCCAGGAGGGGGCGGGCGCGCTCGCGCAGGTCGAGCACCTGGGGGTCGTCGTTGTACGGCTCCAGGCGGTGCAGGAGGTCGCGGACGTACTCCGTGGTGCGGGCGGAGGAGATCCGCCCGGCCACCTCGACCGCCTTGACGCCGGCCGCGCAGCACGCGTCCAGGTTGCCGGACTCCAGCTCGGCGACCGCCGAGACCACCAGGCGCAGGCCGTGCGAGCGGACGAACTCCTCGGTGGGCCGGGCCAGGGCCTGCTCGGTGAAGCGCTGGACCTGGCGCGGGAGGCGCAGGTCGCGGTAGCACTCGGCGGCGTCGGCGGCGAGCCGGTCGTAGGAGTAGAAGCCGAGCCAGCTCGGGTCGGTGTCCCCGGCGCGGGCCCGCTCCAGCAGCGCCTCGGCGGCGGCCAGCGAGGCACCGCAGGCGGCGGCCTCGCCGGCCTTGGCGTGCGCGCGTGCCTCGACGAGGTGGAAGAAGCTCATGGTGCGGGCGGTGGCCAGGCCCCGGTTGCGCTCGAGGGCGGCCTGCGCGAGGTCGACGCCTTCGTCCGCGAAGTTGCGGTAGGTGGCCTGCAGCGACATCGACGCCAGGACGTAGCCGCCGAGCGGGACGTCCGCGGCGGCGCGGGCCAGCCGCAGCGCCTGGATGTAGTAGCGCTGCGCCGCCTCCTGCTGGCCGGTGTCGAAGGCCATCCACCCGGCCAGCCGGGTGAGTTCGGCGGTCGCGCCGAACAGCGCGCGGCCCACGTCGTCGCTGTAGGAGCCGAGCAGCAGGGGCGCGGCCTCGACCCGCAGGCACTCCGGCACCATGCCCGAACGCCAGTCGCCGCCGCCGTACTTGGAGTCCCAGCGGCGCGCGTCGTCCGCGGCCTCGCGGAGCTTGGTGACATCGGTGTGGCCGACGTGCGCCATGCCGGGCGCGGGGGCGTCGCGGGCGACGGTCGCGTCGGCCGGGGTGATCAGCCAGCGCGAGGCGGGGGTGACGTAAGCGCTCACTGCGAAGGATCCGGCCAAGCTCTGCCAGATCCCCGCGCCACCGGGACCGCGCCGCCCGGCGAGATCGAGCCGCCACAGGTCGGTGGCCGATTTCACCGCCTCCCCGACGTCGCGCGGGAAGGCGAGCCCGACCTCCGGTGCGGGGTCGGCGTCGGCGAGCCCTATCTCGTGCAGGGGGACGGGGCGGCCGAGCTTGCCCGCGATGGCCGCGGCTATCAGGTGGGGCGCCGCGCCCTGCGGCACCATGCCCTTGGTGACCCAGCGGGCCACCGAGGTCTTGTCATAACGCAGCGTCAGACCACGTTGCGCACCTAGGTCGTTGACCCTGCGGGCGAGTCCGGCGTTGCTGATGCCCGCCATGGCGAGAAGGGTGCCGAGCTTCTCGTTCGGCCCGCGGTGTTCTCTGTTCACTGCGGTTCACCTCGTGATGCCGCTGGGGGCAGGCCGGCCCGGCCTGGTGATGTCATGGGGTACGGGGGTCACCCTCCCCTGGCGCCCGATTCAGCCACCGCGGAAGCCGCGGTGCGGCGGGTGCGGTGCCTGTGCCGGACACCCGAGCCGCGCGTACGGGTGCGAACCGGGTACACCCAGCGTAGTTCGCCGCATCCCGACCGTTAAGAGGCTTGTGCCGGATGGCCGGAAACGGTCGGGTGCCCCCGGGCGCCCGGCGTGCGATGCGCGCACGATCCGGCGTGTGCTCCCGGTATATGTGGCCGTGCGCCCGGCCGTGCGCTCTGTGCCGTTCGGTGCCGTGCCGCTTGCATGGGCCCATGGGTCGGCCCGCGGGCCACGGCAGGCGGCTATGCCGGGGTGGAGCGGGCCACGGGGTTCCGCTGCCACAATCCCCGCGGGTGGCGGACCGGCCCGGGCGGCGTCCGAACGCCTCCCGGGCCGTTGACCCCGTGGCCGATTCTGTAAAGGTGTTTCCCGGGCGCATGATCGGCCCGAGACACGTTCGGTGACCGTTCCCGACCGCCCGGGGACGGCTCGTCCCGCACCCGCGAGGCATATCAACTGCGGCATGTGCCGCGGACTTTGGCGCGAACCAGACGTTTCGCCCCGGTCCGCCGCCGGCCGGCCCGCCCGCTGTTTCCGGGTGGGTTCGCACCCGGCCCGGGCATGCGACCCGGTGCCCCTTGGTGCACCCATGCGTCTCCTCGCGCGCTTCCTCGTGGCAGCATGGTCTTTCGGACGTCAGACGTGGCGGCCCGGCGGGGTGAGCGGCACTGGGAGCGGAGCCGAGCCACGCCGGCTGTCCACAGCCTGTGGAGGCGGCGATGCGGTGGTTGGTGGGGTGGAGCAGTGCCACTGCGGGTCCACTGCCCGGCGCGCGGTCGCGTGCGCTCCAGCCCGTCGGCGCCCAACTCCTGTGGGGTGACCCCGATCCGCTGTGGGCGGTGGGGGATTGGCGCCCCGACGAGGTGCGGGTGGTGCACGCCGACGCCGGCACGAACCTCAACGGACGTGCCCCGGCGCGCGGTTCGGGTGCCCACGGCGCAGGTGCCGACCCGTACGGAGACGGGTACGGCGGTGCAACGCGCCGCGGCACGAACGGTGCCCCGTACGGAAGTTCGCAGGGCGTGGCCCGGCTCGCCGTGCTCGGGCGGTGCGGTGCCACCGACGCCGAGCTGCGGCTCGGCCTGGTCGCGGCCCGGGGCGGCGCGCTGCGGCATGTCACCGCCTGGCCGGGCAGCTACGCCGCGGTACTCCAACTCGGCCGCCGCATCACCGTGTTGGGTGACCTTGCCGGTGCCCTTCCGGTCTTCCACACCCGCTGGCAGCACGGCACCGCCTACGCCACGGCCGCCCTTCCGCTGGCCGACCTGATCGAGGCCGGTCTCGACGTCACCCACCTCGCGGCCACCCTGGCCTGCCCGGACGCACCCGAGGCGCTGATCGACGGGACGCCGTACCTGGGCGTGCGCCGGGTGCCGCCCGGGCACGCGCTCATCCTGCGCGACGGCGCACCCGAGATCACCGGTTACGAGCCCACCGCGTCGCTGGCCGCCGGCCATCAACCGGCCAGCGCCGCCGAGGGATTGGCCGCCGTGGAGGGCGTGCGCGACGCGCTGCTGGACGCGGTGCGGGTCCGGCTGGCGCAGCCCCGCTTCGTGCCCGACGGCGCCCTGGACGGGATCGGACCGGCGCCGGGCATCGGCGCCGACCTGTCCGGCGGCATCGCGTCCTCCACGCTGGCGCTGCTCGCCGCCGGGCTGCCCGGCATGCCCGGCACCCTGCCCGGTGCGCCCGGGTCGCTGGCCGGGGAGCGGCTGCTCGCGGTCACCTTCAACGACCTGGCCGGCGGCGGCGCCGACGGGCCGCACGGCGCGGCGGCCGAACTCGAACGGGCCCGGGAGATGGCCGCCGACCCCCGGCTGCGGCACATCGTCGTCCCCGGCGGCCCGGAGGCGCTGCCGTACGCCGACCTCCTCTCCGGGTGGTCCGACGGCTCCGGCGGGATCGGCGCGCTCACCGACGAGCCCGGCCCCGCGCTGGTCAGCGCCGAACGCCACCGGCGCCGGCTCGCCGCGGGCGGCGCCGACCACCTGATCGGCCACGGCGCCCGGCAGGTGCTCGACGCCCACCCGGCGCGCCTGGCCGACCTGTTGATGGACCGGCGCCGCCGGCACCTGCTGCGCCCGGTGGCCGCGCTCACCCGGGCGGACGGCGGCGGCACCCTCTCCGGCTCGCTCACCTCCGTGACCGTCCCGGTCACCGTCTACCGCGCCGCGCGACGGCTGGCCCGTACCCCGTACCGGCAGGGCGTCGAGGACGTCGCGGCGGCGCTGCTGCGGCGGGACTTCGGGCTCGGCGGGCCGGAGGGCCCGGGCGGCGGCGCGCTCACCGCGTCGCTGGCCGCGATGGTCTGGGTACGGTCCGGGCCGGCGGCGCGCTGGCTCACCGGCGAGGCACTGGCCGAAGTATCGGTTCGCCTCCAGGAGGCGGCGCGCCGGCCCTGGCCGCTGGAACGCCCCGGCGAGCGCCGCGCCCGCGCCGCGCTGGCCCGGCACGCCGCGGACTACCGGGTGCTGGAGCAGGCCGCGACCGTACCGAGCCAGCGGCTGCACGCGCCGTTCCTCGACAACCAGGTGGTACGGGCCTGCCAGGCGCTGCCGGGCGCGCTCCGGGTCCGCCCGGGGGCCCGCGCGGAGGTGCTGCGGGTGGCGCTGTCCGGTGCCGGCGTGCACGGCCTGCCGGCGGGCTGGGGGAGCAGTTCGCCGGGGGCCGCCTGGTCGTCGGCGACCCGGGTGGGGCTGCGCGCCGCGCTCGACCCGCTGCTCGACCTGTTCGAGGCACCGCTGCTGGCGGACGCGGGGCTGGTCGACGCGCGGGTGCTGCGCGGAGGGTTCCGCGCGGCGGCCTCGGCGGCCGCGGCAGCCGCCTCGGCGGACGGGCGGGGCGCCGGGATCGGTGAGGTGCTCGCGCTGGAAGGGCTCGGCGAGATCGTCGCCACCGAGGTCTGGCTGCGCCGGCTGCTGGGGCGGCGGGGTTCGTGCTGGACGGGGGCGGACGCGCCGGAGCAGCGCGCGCTGGCCGAAGGGGTGCAGCGGCTTTCGTTGTGAGGGCGGGGCGTTGCGGGTGGGGCGGGTGGTTGCCGGGGTGCCCGGGGGTTCGCGCGCCTGGGGGTTCGCGTGCCCGGGCGAGCCCGGTTGCCGGTCCGGGCGGGGGCGGAGCGTCCGTGCGGGTGGGTGCGTGCGGGTGGAGCCGCGGCCGGCAGCCGGGTGGGCTCGCGGCCGACGGGCGGACCTTTGCACCTGTCCACCTGGGGGCGTGGGGGAGCCGCGGTCGTGCACCCGTGGACACGCAGAGGCGTGCACCCGTGAACACGCGGAGCCGGACATCGGGTACCCGTCCCGGCGGCCGCGGGCATCCCGCAGAATGGGGGAGCGGGTGCGGCCGCCCACGGACGCGGGGCGCCGCAGGCAGCGGCACAAGGTGAGCAGACGCCGGCCGGGCGGATGCCGGACGCGAGGCGAGGTGCGGGCACGATGGCCGTGTGGGACGACGTGGTGGGGCAGCCCGGCGTGGTGGCCGAACTGGCCTCGGCCGCGGAGGCCGCGGACGCGCTCGTGGCGGCCGACCACGGCGACGAGCGGCCCGCCGGCGCCGCCGCCAACGCCTCGCGGATGACCCACGCCTGGCTCTTCACCGGCCCACCCGGCTCCGGCCGCGCCACCGCGGCGAAGGCGTTCGCGGCGGCGCTCCAGTGCGTCAGCCCGGACAAGAAGCTGGGCGCGCCCCCCGGCTGCGGCTTCTGCGACGGCTGCCACACCGCGATGATCGGCACCCACGCCGACGTGGAGTACGTCCGCACCGACCTGCTCACCATCGGCGTGAAGGACACTCGCGACCTGGTCCGCCGCGCCTCGCTCTCCCCGGCCGGCGGCCGCTGGCAGGTGATCGTCCTGGAGGACGCCGACCGTCTCACCGAGGGCGCGGCGAACGTGCTGCTCAAGGCGATCGAGGAGCCCGCCCCCCGGACGGTGTGGCTGCTGTGCGCGCCGTCCGTGGAGGACGCGCTGCCCACCATCCGCTCCCGCTGCCGGCTCCTCACCCTGCGCACCCCCTCTCCGGAGGCGGTCGCCGACGTCCTGACCCGCAGGGACGGCATCGACCCTGACCTCGCCGCCCGCGTGGCGCGCTCCACCCAGGGCCACATCGGCCGGGCCCGCCGGCTGGCCACCGACGAGTCCGCCCGGGCCCGCCGCGCGAACGTCCTGCGCCTGCCGATGCGCGTCGCCGACATCGGCGGCTGTCTGCGCGCGGCCCAGGAACTGGTGGACGCCGCCGGGGAGGACGCGAAGGCCGTCGCGGAGGAGGTCGACGCGAAGGAGACCGAGGAGCTGCGCACGGCCCTCGGCGCCGCGGCCGGCACCGGTGGGCGGATGCCGCGCGGCACCGCCGGCGTGATGAAGGACCTCGCCGACCGCCAGAAGCGCCGTTCGACCCGCACCCAGCGCGACACCCTCGACCTCGCCCTGACCGACCTGGCCGGCTTCTACCGCGACGTGCTCAACCTCCAACTCGGCGGTTCCCGCGACCGGGTGGCCAACGTCGAGGTGCTCGACGGCATCGAGCAGATCGCCGGGGCCTCCCGTCCCGAGCACAGCCTGCGGCGCATCGACGCGGTCCTGGCCTGCCGTGACGCCCTCGACCGCAACGTGGCGCCGCTCCTCGCCGTCGAGGCCATGACGCTGGCCCTGCGCGCCGGTTGACCGCTCCCGGGATGTCCCGCCGTTCCGTCGGCCGAGCCCCACTCCGGCACCGCGGGGCTCACCTCACGGTCAGCACCACCTTTTCCCGACTCCAGCTCCGCGTGCGCCTTCGCCGCGTCCCGCAACGGGAACGTCGCCGAGACGTGCGGCTGCCCTCGTCCACCAGCGCGGCCAGCGCCTCCAGCCCGGTCCGGTCCGGCGAGCTGCGCCGCCGCCTCGACGGCATCACCCAGAAGTCCCCCACCCAAGGGCTGCGCAACCCCGAAGGCGACGGCCTGGTCATCCGCACCGTCCACCCGACCATCCCGCGCCGGGGCGAGTACGCCCTCACCGATTCGGGCCGCGACTCTGCCGCCCTGCTCGAGTCGATGCGCGTGCGGGCCGAGCACCACATGGCCGACATCCTCACCGCCCGCCAGGACTACGCGTCCCGCCCCGCCCCCGAGCCCGTCTCCGGCTGACCGGAAGGGCGGGTAGGCGCGGAACGGCCCGGAACGGACGGCACGGGCTGGCACGACGGGTCCGCCCGGTACGGGTCGGGGCGACGGGGTCCGCATGGCACGACGGCACGCCTCGGTAGGCCGCGACCTGCCCCGTTGTGCTGCCTTCGGGTGATCACGCGCCCCCCGCGCACCCGGGTCCCGCCCGCCGGGCGCCCGCGGATGCAAGGTGCATGCAGCGTCCCCGCCGCTCGCCGTGTCCCCGCGGGGCCGCAGCCGTCCCGAAGGGGCTCCGCCGTGCCCGACGCCGTACTCGTCCTCCTCCTGCTGCTGGCCGCCGGTGCGAGCGCGGTGCTGGCGCTGCGGGCCCTGCGGCACTGGTACGGCGAGCGAGCCGGCCGCGTGTACGAGCTGCCGGTCGACCATCGCGGCACCCTGCTGCGCGCGGGCGCGTCGAGTGTGGCCGCGCTGGTCGCCGCGACCGTCGCCGTACCGCTGCTGCACGACGCTGCCTCCGGCCCGGTCCGCACCCGCGCGGTGGCCGCGCGCAAGCCCGGCGGCCGACCGTCACCACCCGCGCGCACGCCCGAACCCGCGCCCCCGCCGCCGGAACTGCGCACCCTCGGCCGCCCCGGCGGCGGCACCCTGCAGGAACTCCGCGACGGCACCCGCGTCTGGCTGCCGCGCCACTACACGACCCCGGCCGCGGCCGACATCGCCTATCCCGTCGTTGTCGTCCACGACTCCTCCCCCTCGGCCTCCACCTCGGTCTCCCCCTCCGCCGCTTCCGCCGCCTCCTTCGTCGATACGGCGCTCTACTCGGCCTTCGCCGGCCAGGCGGCCCACCACCTCGCCAACTCCTTCCTGCTCGTCACTCCTCCCGCCTGCGGCACCGACTCCGCTGCCGTGCTCACCGAAGTGGCCGCCCACTACCGGACCCTGACCGGCCGGGCCGCGCGCGGCGTGATCGGGATCGGCACCCAGGCACCCTGCGCCGTCCGCGAGGCGCTGTCCCATCCGGGGCGCTACGCGGCCGCCGCCGGCATCTCCGGCAGCTATCCCTCCCTCACCCGGCCGACCGGCCGCTATCCCTCCCTCCTGCTGGCATCCACCGCCTCCGAGGCCGGGCAGCGCGCGTCCGGCGTACGGCTGCGGACGTCCCTCCGGCCCACCGGCGACCAGGTCCGCCTGCTCGACGGGGTGCCCCGGGCGCAGGACCTACTGGCCCAGGTCGCCGCGTACCTCACCGAGAAACTGGACGGCCCGGCCCGCACCCCGACGGCGCACCTCACCCCGGCGCCCACCGCACCGGGCACGTCGGCCGCACCGACCGCCGTACCCACCGGAACCGGACCCGCCGACGGCACCCCGCACGGCACCGCGACCACCGGCACGTCCCCGAGCGCACCCCATTCCGTCACCGCGCCGACCTCCCGGTCGGCCCGCGAACGGACGCGCACTCCCGTGGCCTCCCCGCACTCCTCCGCACACACCACCCACCCGCCGGCACCCGTCCACAAACCCGCCACCGCACCCACATCCGCACCCCGGCGAACCCCGCGGGCCGCGCCCCGCACCCCTTCACCCCACCCTTCACCGCACCCGCACACCTCCACGATGCCCGGCAGACCCCGCGCCACACCCGGAATCCACCCGTAGAACCCGGAATCACTCAAAAGGCGACAGGGTTGACGGTCGCGGGCCCCTCACGCCGGATACGCTCGCTGTCACCCAACGGGAGGATCCGAGCCGCCGATGCCCGCCGCCAAGCACCCCACGCGACTGCTCCGTGTCCCCGCCACCGTGCTGGCGGTGGCGGGACTGATGCTGACCGCATGCTCGGGAGGGAGCGGCCACAAGGCCGCCGCGTCCTCGCCCGGCGCCTCCACGTCCTCCTCCGTGGCCGGCTCGGCCGCGCCGTCGGCGTCCAGCACCTCCGTGGACCTGACCTCGTACTACAAGCAGAAGATCACCTGGAAGAGCTGCGGCGTGGCCGGGTTCGACTGCGGCACCATGACGGTCCCGCTGGACTACGCCCACCCCGTGGCCGCCGACGACATCAAGCTCGCCGTCGCCCGGAAGAAGGCCACCGGCAAGGGCAAGAAGCTCGGCTCCCTCCTGGTCAACCCCGGCGGCCCCGGCGGCTCCGCGATCGACTACCTCCAGTACGCGGCCCTCGGCTACCCCTCCGAGGTCACCTCGCGCTACGACATGGTCGCCGTCGACCCGCGCGGCGTCGCCCGCAGCGAGCCCGTGGAGTGCCTGACCGACAAGCAGATGGACACGTACACCGCCGTCGACACCACCCCCGACAACACCGCCGAGATCAAGGCCCTCACCGCCGCGGACCGCACCTTCGACGCCGCCTGCAACCGCCGCTCCGGCAAGCTGCTCGGCCACGTCTCCACCGTCGACTCCGCCCGCGACATGGACGTCCTGCGCGGCATCCTCGGCGACCCGAAGCTCAACTACGTCGGCAAGTCGTACGGCACCTTCCTCGGCGCCACCTACGCCGGGCTGTTCCCCAAGAACGTCGGCCACGTCGTGCTCGACGGCGCGATGGACCCCTCCATCAGCTCGCTCGAGAGCAGCCGCACCCAGGCCGGCGGCTTCGAGGTCGCCTTCGACGCGTTCGCCAAGGACTGCGTCGCCCGCGCCGACTGCCCCCTCGGCACCAAGTCCGTCGCCGTCGCCGGCAAGCGCCTGACCGCGCTCTTCAAGTCCCTCGACGCGCACCCCCTGAAGACCGGCACCCCGGCCCGCCCCCTCACCGAGGCCCTCGGCACCACCGGTGTGATCTCCGCGATGTACGACCAGTCCGCCTGGCCGAGCCTGCGCGACGCCCTCACCGACGCGACCAAGGGCGAGGGCGACGCCCTCCTCAAGCTGTCCGACAGCTACTACGAGCGCGACGACTCCGGCAAGTACAGCAACCTCATGTACGCCAACGCCGCGGTCAACTGCCTCGACCTGCCGCCGGCCTTCAAGTCCCCGGCCGAGGTCGAGAAGGCCCTGCCGTCCTTCCGGAAGGCGTCCCCCCTCTTCGGCACCACGCTGGCCTGGTCCTCCCTCGGCTGCGCCTACTGGCCGGTCGCCGCGACCGGCCACGCCGCCAAGATCACGGCGAACGGAGCGGGCCCCATCCTGGTCGTCGGCACCACCCGCGACCCCGCCACCCCCTACGCCTGGGCCCAGTCCCTCGCGTCCCAGCTCAGCTCCGGCCACCTCCTCACCTACAACGGCGACGGCCACACCGCCTACGCCCGTGGATCGGCCTGCATCGACTCCGCCGTCAACGCGTACCTCCTGGCGGGTACCGTCCCCCCTGCCGGCAAGAAGTGCTCCTGACCTGGCCTTCCCCATGATCCCCCCGCGGTCCCGAGCACCCTCCCGAACCCTGTAGACTTTCCCCCGCTGCTGCTGACACCCTTGTGCCCAGTGGCGCACCCCGCACCAAGCCGCCTTAGCTCAGTTGGCCAGAGCAACGCACTCGTAATGCGTAGGTCTCGGGTTCGAATCCCGAAGGCGGCTCCGGCAAAGGCCAGGTCACATAGCCCGTGACCTGGCCTTTTGGCATTTCTGGGGGGTGTCGCGTCCGGCCGTTCGGACGGCGGCGAACGGCTTGCGTGAGAGATGCGTGAGCGGGTCCGGCGATCTTGGTTCTGCGCGTGGTGTCGAGGTCGCAGTTTGACCCGTGCGGGAACGAGATTCGCGACGATTCCCGGTGCGAACCTGCGGGAGAAGGTGTGCCCTCGCCCCCGCTAAACGTCCGGCCGTTCGCACGTTGCTCTTGCACAAGCCCCGGCCGTCGCCTCCTGGTCCTGCTGGCACACCCGGAGCATGGTGGGTCCCGCAGCCTCAACGAGATGGCGCCACCCGGCTGGAGATGGGCTCCGACGACCAACCGTCAGCCTCATGGTCTTGCAAGACCTATGAGGTCGCCCGGGAGCAGGTCGGCAACCAGCAGGGGACCGCGAAGCGGGGTTGGCGGGCGGATCCGCGTCGGCCGCTCCGCCCAATAGCCGAGTCCTGGGAGCTTCCGCGGTGCGGGCCCGTCACCTGTCTGCGACGGTCGAAGGGCCTCCTGAGCGGGCACGATTCCCCAAGAAGGGCCTCCCGTGAGCGACGAGAACAACACGCAGGCGCAGCCACGCGGCACTCAGATCCGTCTCGCGCTGGTGATGAACGGTGGCGTCAGCCTCGCGGTCTGGATGGGCGGCGTGACGCACGAGCTCGACTTGCTGCAGCGCGCGTCCAGACCCGGCGATTCCGAAGGCGAGGTGACCACACGGGACAGTGCAGTATTCAAGATCTGGCATGACCTGGCCGGGTCCATGGACAAGGAGGTACGGATCGACATCGTGTCAGGAACCTCCGCGGGCGGCCTCAACGGCCTCTTCCTCGCCACCGCGACAGCCCGCAATGCCACCCTCCCCGACCTGCGGGACATGTGGCAGTCCTCGGCCTCACTGGACAAACTCCTGAAGCGGCCGTCGAAGCTGAAACAGAAACTGGCGGGGGCTACTGCGGAGGAAAACGCCGTACTGAACGGACAGTACTTCGAGCAGGAGATCGGCAAGGCACTGAAGTCCATCGGGGACGGTTCCGATAGAGACGGCGGCGACGTCACGCTGTTCATCACCGCCACCGCTCTGGACGGCCGCTGCAGGAACTACCGGGACGGCTACGGTCGGATCTTCAGCGTCGCGGACCACCGGCGGGTCTATCGCTTCGAGAGCAAACCGGGAGAATATGCGTACCGGAAGCAGCAGGACGGCTGCTACGCGTTCGGCCCCTGTGAGAAGGGGGAGAAGAATCATTTCGACAGAGAGGCCGAGCCGCAGCTGACGCTTGCCGGTCGTGCAACAGCGAGCTTCCCCGGCGCGTTTCAGCCCGTTGACGAGTCCCCGCTACTCGACCGCCGAATCATTCCGGACGACGTCCGGCGGTATCCGGCGAGCAGCGTGATGGACGGCGGCGTGCTGAACAACGAACCCTTCGGATCCGTCCTGGAAGCCATCACCAAGCGCGTGGCCTCGCGCGCCGTGCAGCGCGTGGTCGTCTACGTCGTACCCTCCAGCGGCCAGGTGGCCGAGGAGCGGGCCAAGGGCCTGCGAAGCGGTGAGATCTCCCTCGGCGCGACACTGTGGAGTGCTACGAACTACCCCAAGGAGGCCAACTTCCGTGCCAGCGTGGAAGAACTCGAGGACCGGCTTGCCACGAGCGGGCTGGCCGGCCGTGACGAGCTCTTCGAGCGGCTCATTCTCGCGGAAGCCGCGAATGGCGACGGTGTCGGCTGGACGAAGCATGCCGCCCTGGACCCCGAGCCCCCCAGATTGGCGGAAGCGCAGGGGCTCTTGGGCGAATATCGGCGCAGCCGGCTCGCCGCCCTGCTGCTGGCTCTCCGGCCAGCCGTCGGAACCGATACGGATGCTGCGACCGTCCTGGCCGCTCCGCAGACACCGAGCCCGCAGGCGCTGACGGCCATCCTCGACGAGGGGAAGGAGTGGCGGTGGTGCCCCTCAAACCATCCCGCGGAGATCGCGAACCCTGGCAGAGGCGACACGAAGTTCTGGCGGTGGGGGCTGATCGTGGCAGAACGAGTCCTGCAGACGTTCGGCAACCACCTGCAGGCCCGCCTCCAACGTACTTCCGACGCGAAGGGGCGACGCGAGCACGGGGACACCCGGAAGGTCCTCATGGAGAAGGCAGAAGTCATCGACAGACATCTTCGCCGCGTGATCGCGATCACGGAGGCTGTGATCGCCGAGGAGGCCCGGAGACGTCCGGTCGGCATCGATCTGAGCGAGGAGCAGGTGGTGCGGCTGGTTGAAGACGTCTTCCATGACATGAACGTGAACTGCGAGACCGGTGAGCTCGTGTGGGATGCGGCCAATCAGTTCGCGCAGGCGCTGAGGAAGGCCGGCCCGACACCCTCCGCGGGCGGTGACGGTGCCACGCTTGCGGCCCCGCCGACGAAGTGGAGCGATAAGCAGGTGATCTCCCTCGCGCTGCGGGTGGAGGTGCTGACCCAGACCTTCGCGCCCCCGGCCAAGGTGTTCGGCAAGCTCACCCCCCGCTTCGAGTTCCTGCGTCTGGGGCCCGACAGCGTCGGGCCCCTGTTCAACGAGGACTGGGCGGAGGACCTGGGCGACCGAAAGCTCTACGGCACCCGGTTCCACCACTTCGGCGCGTTCATCGACGACGAGTGGCGGAAGTCGGACTTCTTGTGGGGGCGGATGGACGCGGTCCACCACCTGCTGCCGCTTCTGATGCCTGAGTGCGACGTCCTGGCCAAGGAGATGGAACTCCAAAGGGCCATCCTGAAAGCCGAGACAGGTCGTTCGGCCGACGCGGCCATCGCCTCGGTCCGCGACAGCCTGGCGCAGCTGAAGAAGAATACAAATGCGCAGCTGCTTGACGACAACCGCCGCGCGACGGTGAAAGCAGCCGGCGACTCCAGCCTGCGGTGGGCGACCAGAGACAGAGGGTGGCTGGTCCGGCAGATCGCCTTCTCGGTCTGGGCCTACGTCTGGGAGGCGTGGTCGCACGGCAGGTCCCCGCACGGCCTGATCGGCGCCTCGAAGAGACTCTGCAGGACGTTGCTCTGGAGGACGCTCGGGGGCTACCTGGTTCTGCTGGCGGGCATTGTGGCGATCATCGTCCTCGTGATCGTCCTCTAGGTAGAGCCGGACCTCTGTGATGTTCGGGGCGTCCCGGCGTGACATGGCTGGGCGCCCTGAGATTGACTACTTGAGAGAAGTCGCCCGTGGACCTACTTCTTGGGCTTCTTGCGCTTGTCCTTCTTCATGGCCCGGGCCTGTGCTTCCTTGGCCTTCTTCGCGGCCTTCCGGGCCTGCTCGGCCTCGGTCTTGCGCTGGAGGGGGACGAGCTTGGCGGTGGCTTCGGCTGCGCGCTTGCCGACCTCAGGAGGACGCTCTGGTAGATGTCTCGCGTGATCCGGGTGTCGCTGTGCCCGAGGGTGTCGGAGACGACCTTCACGTCGACGCCGGCGACGAGTATGAGCGTGGCCGCGCCGTGGCGGAGGTCGTGCAGCCGGATCGGCGGCAGACCGGAGGCGGCGACGAGCCGCTCGAACAGGTCGGTGACCTTGCCGGGGTGCAGCCAGGAGCCGTCCTCCTGTGTGAAGACGAGGCCCGTGTCTACCCAGGCCTATGCCCACTCCTCGCGGTCAGCTTCCTGCCGCTCGCGGTGCCCTTTCAGCACTTCCACGGTGTCGTCGTCCAGGGCGATCACGCGGAACCCGCTGTCCGTCTTGGGCTCCGAAGTCTCGACCTGCCAGCCGTCCTGGACGAGTTGGGCGGAGACGGTGAGGGGGTGCGCGTCGAGGTTGGTCTCCGACCAGGGCTGACCGCACGCCTCGCCTCGCCGCAGCCCGCGGAACGCGATGAGGTGCCACATCGCGTACAGCCGGTCCTCGGCGACGGAGTCCAGGAACGCGCCGGTCTGCTGGGGCGTCCAGACCATGACGGGGGACGGCTTTTCGCCGCTCCCGCGCCACTTCTCGACCCGCTCGTCCGTCCACACAAGGGCCTTGGGCTTGCGTACGGGGTCGATCTCGACGTGGGCGGCCGGGTTGAAGGTGATGATCTGCTGGCTGATGGCGTCGTTGAGCGCCGCCCGCAGAGTGGCCTTGACGTGTAGCCCCGTCGTCGGACCAGTCACCCGCCGAATCGCCGGCATGGCGTCGATCGCTTCCTTCATCGCTTTGCGGCGTGCACGATGCTCGGCTCCTTTCCACGGAACGGTGGCCAGTTCGGCTACCGCAGCTTTCCGCTGGGCGTTCTGCTCCAGGACCTCGGCGTTGCCGTCGGCGATGGCGGTGAACATGTCGCTGAGGTGGCTGACACGGAGCCGGTCGAGACGGAGATGCCCGATGCGCGGCTTGAGGTGGATGCGGATGTCGGTCTCGTACCGGCTGATCCCCGACTTGCGTATGCGCTTGGCGGCGAGCCACTGGTCCAGCCACTCGCCCACGGTGATCCGGCCGACGAGGTTCTGCGCCAACGTCTATCGGCCGACGTGTTTCGTGTGTGCGTCGGCCTGTCCCGCCGCGGCCGACATCAACTGCAGGACCGGGGCGCCCACATCGCCCGGCGCAAGAGTGCTTCCGTGTCGGGTGGCTGATGCAGTCACCTCGGAGCTCAGGCGCCATCCTTCATTCGTGCGTGGACAGTGCCTGGGAGCGATCAAGAGACCGGAGCCTGCGACCTAACGTCCCGTCGATCACGATTGAGGCCCGCCGCTTCGTCCTCGCCGATGACCCTGTACTCGTGCAATCCTCGCTCGGTGAGCTTGTAGCGCACCCACGCCTTCTGTCGCCCGCGGTCGAGGAATGTGCGCTTGACTTCGTACTTCGGATCGAGTCCGGTGATGCGCGCCACCCATCCTGTGGACCGTGCGACCTCCCCCCGTAGGACGGCCTCGAAGGCTGCACGATGGTCCGAGCAGATCGAGTTGGGGGATCACCGAAGCATGACTGCATCCGTTGGGTGACCGATGGTAACGCTATTGGCTGCAAAGCCGAGATCATCCGCAATCTCACACGATCGAGAGCGAATTCATCGTCACCCCGGGGACCATCGCGCGTGGCTGGTACTACGACGGCCCGGGTCACTCCGCCAGGGTCTATGTCAGCGATGCCTATGGGGACGCCCGCGGGCCGATCAACTGATCGCATCGCTGAGGAAGCCTCCTGTCCGTCGGCCACCTTTTACGGCGGGGCCGGACGGCTTCGTCGAAGACGGTCTACGCGAGCGCGGTCTTGCCGCACCCGGCCGTGCCCGCGTGGACCCGCTCAGCGTGGGCTGTGTCGACTGCCGGTAAGAGAGTGCGGCGCGGTTCGTGCCGGTCCCGGCCCGGACCGGGGACGGCCGGCCGGCGGCGGTGCGCTGACGGAGTCGGGTCCACCCGTACCCCGTACCCCGTACCCCGTACCCCGTGGCCGCGCACCGCACGGCGGAAAGCACCCGGAGAACGCGGAGTTCAACGCCCCGAAGGCTCTCGTCCACCTCTACCCGGCTATCGTGGCCTGCACGACCACCTGATCTTGCCCGTCGTCACATACGTTCATGGTCACGGTCGTCGTCCGCATCCCCCCAGCAACCCACCCGACCTGCGTAGACCCCCCAACGATCAAGACTTTGCAGCCGCCGTAGGGCGCTTCCCTCCCGCATGATCGTCCGCTATAACACAAACGGCGATGCTCGGGCCTGTGATGTTCACGATCGGTTGCCTAGGCTTCCCCTGAACGGGGCAGGGGCGGCGACGGACCGTTCGAAAAGGTGCGGGGCGCTTGAGAACAGCAGACCAGGAGGCAGCGTGAGCAGCGATCGGGACTACAACCGGGCAGGCGGGGGCGGCCCTGTCGACGACCTGTCAGAGTCCGATCGCACCAGCGAGTTGACGATCAGATCGCGGCTGCCCACCTGGTACATGGTGAGCGCGCCGGACACCGCCGAGCCGGACAGCGAGGAGCCCGAGGACGCGGCGCCCGGGCCCGGGACGTCCGGGGCGGCGCCGTCAGTGCCCGCGGCCGCACCGCAGGAGCAGCAGTCGCAGCAGGAAGAGGAAGAGGAGGAGCCGCGCACGCAGGTTCTGCGCCATCCCCTCCTTCGGGGCGGTGCGGGTTTACCCCCTGACCAGCAGCCGCAGTACGGGACCGCGGAAGCGCCGCAGTCGCTGCCCGCGCAGAGCGGGTACGGGTTCCCGCAGTCGGACCGGCCCGCGGCTCCCGTGGCTTCAACGCCGCCCGGCCCGCAGGCGGCTCAGGTGGCGCCCGGCCCGCCCGCTGCGCCCGCCGCTCCCGCAATGCCCGCTGCCCACGCGCCCGCGACACCCGCACCTTCCGGCCCCCCGCAATCACCGACGCCCACCCCGCAGCCGGCTGCCACGCCCGGCGACCCGCGGACCGAGCAGCCCGCAGCCCCGCAGGGGTTCGGTCCTCCCCTGGATCCCCGGGACGGTGGCTGGCCGACCGTGACGCCCGACCAGCGTCAACGCACCGCGCAAGGGGGTGCGCCGCTCGGTCACACGGCGGCGGTGGAGCTGAGTTCGGACCGGTTGCTGCGCAATCAGCCGAGGCCGAAGAAGCCCGGCGCGAACGCGCAGCCGTCCCGGTTCAAGCTCGGCGGCAAGAAGGAGGAGGCGGAGCGGCAGCGGAAGTTGGAGCTGATCCGTACCCCGGTGCTCTCCTGCTACCGGATCGCGGTCATCAGCCTCAAGGGCGGTGTCGGCAAGACGACGACCACCACCGCGCTGGGTGCCACGCTCGCGGGTGAGCGGCAGGACAAGATCCTGGCGATCGACGCCAACCCCGACGCGGGCACGCTCGGTCGGCGCGTGCGGCGGGAGACGGGTGCGACCATCCGCGATCTGGTGCAGGCGATCCCGTACCTCAACAGCTACATGGACATCCGGCGGTTCACCTCGCAGGCGCCGTCGGGTCTGGAGATCATCGCCAACGACGTGGACCCGGCGGTCTCGACGGCGTTCAACGACGAGGACTACCGGCGTGCCATCGACGTGCTGGGCCGCCAGTACCCGGTGATCCTCACCGACTCCGGCACCGGCCTGCTCTACAGCGCCATGCGCGGCGTACTGGACCTGGCCGACCAGCTCATCATCGTCTCCACACCGTCCGTGGACGGCGCGTCCAGCGCCAGCACCACCCTCGACTGGCTCTCCGCACACGGCTATGCCGAACTGGTCGCGCGCAGTATCACCGTCATCTCCGGGGTCCGCGAGACCGGCAAGATGATCAAGGTGGACGACATCGTCGCGCACTTCCAGACCCGCTGCCGCGGCGTGCTGGTCGTGCCGTTCGACGAGCACCTGGCAGCAGGCGCCGAGGTCGACCTCGACATGATGCGGCCCAAGACCCGCGAGGCGTACTTCAACCTCTCCGCCATGGTCGCCGAGGACTTCATCCGCGCCCAGCAGGCACAGGGGCTGTGGACACAACACGGCACCAACCCACCGCCCGCGCAGGCGCCGCCGATGCCGGGGCAGCCCGGCTACCCCGGCCCGGAATCCGGTCAGCCCGGCCAGCCCGGCCAGCCGGGATATCCCGGGCAGTATCCGCCGCCCAACCCGCAACAGGGCTACGGCTACCCGCCCTCTCAGCAGTAGCCGCCCATCGCCGAACCCGGTGAGAGGTCGCCCCCGTGCGGACGGCACGGGGGGCGGCTTCTCGCCCGTCCGGAGATCTTCCACTTGCCGGGCGGGCGGTGGGCGAAGTCGCGCTCCCCCCGGCATCACCGGAAACGATCACTTCGTGATCAAATCAAGGAGATTTTGCGTGGTTCTTGAGCGCGTAGCCATGGGACAGCCGGACCGTCATCATGACAACCTATGGTGAGGGACCCGTCCTGACGGCGTGCAGGCCACCCGCTTCAGCCCGCCGAACTCGTCCGTGACCATTGGAAGATCGAGACCCTGCACCGTGTTCGCGAAAACATCCTGGCTGACGACGCCTCTCTCCTGTGGACCGGCAACACGTTCCGCATGACGGCCACATGGTGTGAACTCGCCGTCGCAGCCGTCCGTACTTCCGGAGTGAAGAACATCGCGGCCGGTCCCCCCATCGCGTACGGAGCAACAGGGTTTGAGGTGAGGAGGCGCCGTGCAGCCTGAACGTGTGTCGGAACTCTCCGACCTCCTGACCCGTGCGCGCAGTGCCAGGGCGGGCAAGGGCAACACCGTGCTGGTCAGGTCCGTCTCGGGCATGCGATGTTCCGCGTTCCTCGGCGAATTAGCCGAACGGGTACGGCGCTTGGGCAGCATGGTACTGAGCACTTCCTGTTCCCCTTCGGACGCGCACAGCGAGCTCGGGGTTGTTCGGCAGCTCGTGGCCGCCGCACTTGAGGTCGCCAACAAGGACCGGGCCACCGAGGACGAGGAGTTCCTGCACGGCGTGCTCGAAGGCGCCGGCCCGATCGACCATCAGCTCTTCGAAGCCCTGCGGGGAGTCTTCGCGCGAGGCGCACGCCGGCAGCCCCTGGTCATCGTCATCGATCACATCCAGTGGATGGACGAGACCACCCTGCGCTGGTTCGGCTATCTGGTACGTCACTTGAGCAATCTGCCGGTCCTGCTGGTCCTGGCCTACCGGACCGACGAGACCCCGGTCGACCGCAAGCTGACCGACGACATATCCAAGCGCGACCAGTGCTTCACCCTCACCCTCAGCCCGCTCTCGTCCCACAGCGTGCGCGAGGTGGTCGAGGCCGCCTATCCCGGGCAGGGGTGCGACGACGAGTTCGTGCGGGTCTGCGCCGAGACCTCCCGCGGACGCCCTTCCCGCCTGGACCGGCTATTGGCGTCCCTGACCGCCGAATTCGTGCCCCCTCGGGCGTCGCAGGTCGATCTGGTACGGCACTGCGGTGTACGCATAGAGGCCGAGGCCGCTGCCGACCGGCTGCTGCGCCAGCCCGTCCACCTCCGGGAGGTCGCCGAGGTCGCGACGGTGCTCGGCGAAGAAGGCGACTGCGCGGTGATCGCGGACATGCTGAACCTCTACGGGGACGCGATCGGCGGGCTCATAGCGGAGCTCACCCCGGTGGAGATCTTTCGCGAGACGGGCGTCCCCGGCCGGTACCGCTTCAGCAGCGCGGAGCTGCGGAGCCTGATCCACCGTGACATGTCGGCCGATGCGCGGCGCTCCCTGCACATGCGGACCGCCCGGCGGCTGAGCGATCTGGGGGCCCCGCTGGCGCAGGTCGCCGAGCACCTGCTCCAGGCCGACATGGCCGACGACGCGTGGGCCTGCGGCGTCCTGAAGGAAGCGGCCGACGACGCCCTGAAGACCGGCGACCCCAAGACGTGCGCCAAGTACGCGCGGCGCGTGCTCCGGGACAGGATTCCGGACGAGGAGCGCGCGGAGGTGCTCTGGCTGCTGGGCCGCGCCGAGGCGCTCTTCGCGCCCGCGGCCGCCGACCGCCATCTCGACGAGGCCGCACGGCTGTTCTCGGATCCCGCGCTCCAGGCGGGGGCGATCGTGGAACGTGCCCACGCGCGGGTCCTGCGGCAGGGCAGTGCCGAGTCGGCGCTGCGCCCGCCCCGGACCGTACTCGCCCATGTCGACCACAAGGCGTTCGCCGAGCTCGGTGACTCCGAACTGTGCCTGAGCGTGCAGTCCCTGACCCACACGGTCCCCGCCGAGGGCAGGGCGGCGGCACTGGAGGCGCTCGGTGGTCCCACCCTGAGCGACAACCTCGGTGTCACCCCCGGCGAGCGGGAGTTGCTCGCCTCCATCGCCGGCGATCTCGCGTGCAGATCCGAGCCCTACGACGTCCCGTTGGAGCTGGTGCACCGGGCGCTGGCGGGCGAGCGGCCGTCCGGCAGCGCTTCGATGGTGCTGTTGCTGCGATGTATCACCGTACTGACGTGGGCGGGCCATCTGCGGGAAGCACAGCGCTGGGCCGATCACATGCTGACCGGAGCGCTGGACACGGACGCGCTCTTCCCGCGGGTGATCGCCCTCTGCCAGCGCGCGAAGATCGCGTTGCTGATGGGCGACCTTCCGATGGCGCTCGCCGAGGCCGAGCGGGCGCTGGCGCTCACCACCGAGCATCACGAGGTGAAGAGCTGCCGTGCCGTCGCGGTGACCGAGGTCGCCAGGGCGCGCGGGGCGATCGGCAACTACGCGGGGGCCGTCGGCCTCCTGCAAGGACTTCACGACCTGCCCGCGAGCAGCCTGGGCGTCCGGGGGATGTTCCGCCTGCACCTGGGTGACCTGCGGGGCGCACTCGCGGACCTGATGGAGTGCGGGCACCGGCTGGACGCACTGGGGATCGTCAACCCCGCCCTGAGCGACTGGCGCAGCCTCGCCGCGCGGGCGTGGAAACGGCTCGGCAACGACAAGGAGGCTCGCGAGCTCGTGGAGGCGGAGGTCGAACTGGCGCGCCGCTGGGGCGATCCCGCGGTGATCGGCCGGTCCTTGCGCTCGCTGGGGGAGGTGAGTTCGGGTGCGGTGTCGGAGCGCGCCTTCGCCGAGTCCGTGGACCTGCTCGAACAGACCGACGCCCGGCTCCAGTTGGCGCTCTCGCTCGTCGCGGCGGGCCAGGCGTACGGGGACAACGGCTCTCTCGCGCAGGCCAGGCGAGCGCTGCACCGGGGGATGCTGCTCGCCGAGGAGTCGGGGGCGAACTGGCTCACCACCGAGGCGCGCAAATCGCTGCTCGCGGCGGGGGGACGGCTTCGCCGCACCCCGGCGTCCGGAGTGCCGGCCCTGACGCCGACCGAGCACCGCGTCGCCATGCACGCCGCCCGGGGGCGGACCAACAAGGGCATCGCCGACCTGCTGCACATCACCCCGCGCACCGTCGAGGTCCATCTCACCCGCGTCTACGGCAAATTGTCCATACGGGGACGGACCGCCCTGGCCGAGGCCCTCGGCGTCGACTGCGCCGGGAGCGGGAACAAGCGCGTCACGTCCTGACGGTATGCGGTTCGCGGGCATGGCCGGACCGCACCGTCCGGGCCCGACCGGCTCGCGCCCGCCGGGCCCTTTCCGGCCGCCCCGGGCCTACCGCCGTCCGACCACGGCGAACCCCAGCAGCAGGACGAAGCCGTCCCGCGCCACGAAGTTCTGCCAGGCGGTCATCGCCCGGAGGTACGCGGTCAGGCTGAGCGTGCCCCGCTCGACCAGCGGCAGCAGCCGCTCGGGGGAGAGCTGCGGCGCCAGGGCGGCGAGCCCCACTTCGTCGCTGGTGTAGGCGAACGGCTGCACGGTCACGTCCGTGAAACCGGCGTCCCTGAGGATGCGGGGCAGCCGCCGGGCGATCAGCCGGTCCCCGCCGTCCGCGGACTGCGTCGCGCCGAGGGCGCGGTACGCCTCTTCCGAGAAGCCGGACAGATCGGGCTCCGCCGTCCCCCACAGTCCGGCATCGACGTCGATCACGGCAAGGTGCCCGCCGGGGCGCAGGACCCGGCGCAGTTCCCGCGCGACGCCGATCGGCTCGGGCAGGTGCTGGAAGACGTACCGGGAGAGCACCAGGTCGAACGTCTCGTCCGCGAACGGGGTGTCGCCGACGTCGCCCAGGAGCAGCTCCGGTTCCGGTCCGCCCGTCCCGCGGGCACCCGCCCGCTCCAGGAGTCCGGGGTGCGCGTCCAGGCCGACGATCCGGGTTCCCGGCAGCGCGGCACTCAACTCCGCGGTCACCGCGCCGTTTCCGCAGCCCGCATCCAGCACCGCCCCGCCGCCGGAAGGCGCCAGGGGCCGCAGGATGCGCCACTCGTGGGCCCAGGTCAGCGCGGCCTGGTGGTCCAACCGCGCGACCTCCTGCTCGAAGCCGCCCAGTTCCTCTTCGGGACGGTAGCTGCGAGCGGCCGGTCCCGCCTGCTGTGCCGCGTCATCCATGGCGCCGCTCCACCGTCATCAGCAGGCCGTCACGCGGCCGCAAGGTCACCAGCGCCTCGGGGACGACCGTGGTGCCGGGTGCCTGGGTCAGCCGGAGCCGTTGCAGGACGACCGTCAGCACGAGCATCGCCTCGGTCGTGGCGAACGCCTGCCCGATGCAGACCCGGGGTCCACCGCCGAACGGCAGGTACGCGTGGCCGGCGCGGGCATGCTGCTGCTCGGGCTCGAACCGCTCCGGCCGGTACTCCTCCGGCGCCTCCCAGTGGTCCGGATGCCGGTGCAGCGTCCAGGGGCTGACGCACACCAGCGTGCCGGCGGGGATACGGAACCCGCCGAGCATGTCGTCGTCCACCGCGAGCCGGGAGATCAGCCATACGGGCGGGAACAGGCGGATGGCCTCGTCGAGGCACTGCCTGGTGTAGACGAGTCCGGACAGGTCCGCGGCGGTCGGCAGCCGCGTCCCCACGACCCGGTCGATCTCCTCCCGGACCCGCGCCGCGTGCTCGGGATGCCGGTCGAGCAGGTGGAGCGTCCAGCTGAGGGCCTTGGCGGTCGTCTCGTGACCGGCCATCACCATGGTCAGGACCTGGTCGTGCAACTCCTGGTCGGAGAAGGCGTTGGCGTGCTCGTCCCGGGCGCCCAGCATCGCGTCCAGCAGGTCCCCGTGATGCCCGTCGGAGCCGGTCAGCCGCCGGGCCCCGATCATGGTGCGGACCACCCGGTCCAGGAAGCCCTTCGCGCCCGTGTACGCCCGGAGCCGGGCCCGGAAGTCCGCGTCCTGGGGCGGGGTCCCGTCGAAGTGGCCGATGAACCGGTTGATGTCGTCGACAGCCTGCCCGAACCCGCGGCCGGCCGCCGTCAGTTCGGAGCCGAGCAGCGCGGAGGCCACCACCCGCAGGGTCAGCGCCGTGAAGTCGTGGTCCACGCGCACGGCCTCGCCCCGGTCGGCCGCCTCGCCCCAGGCGGTGGCCAGGTCGTCGGCCGCCTCGACCATCAGGCCGTCGAACGACTCGACGGCCACCCGCCGGAAGGACGGCGCGGACAGCCGCCGCTGGCGTTCCCACTGCGCGCCGTTGCTGGTGAGCAGCCCCTTCCCGAGCAGCGGGGTCAGCATGAAGTCGTCCGGCGTGCCGGCCTTGGTGTAGTTGGTGTAGTTGTCCTTGAGAATGTGCTGGACGAGTTCGGGCGTATTGGCGAACCACACGTTCTGGCCGCGGGTGCGATGGCTGCACAGGTCGCCGTACTCGCCGACCAGGTCCTGCAGAAAGATGAGCGGGTCCGCACGGATGCCGGCAAGCTCCAGGTCCTCGGCCGGTCCTGGCGGGCGATCGTCGGAGCCGGCTGCCGGGATGACGCCGGACGTGGAGGGGCGGGGCATGACAAGTCTCCTTCGGAACGGGCAGGTCGGGGAGAAGGCGCCCGGCACGGCCGGCCACGGCACCGGCGGTGCCGGGCGCCGGCACGACGGCTCGGGGGCCGCATGCCGGCGCTGGCGGCGCCGCGGGCCGTGCCGGCGGGACCGGGCAGGCCGCAGATGGCAGCAGGTCAGGACATCTGCCGCTGGACGAGGCGGTAGAACATGCCGTCCTTGTCCTGCAGCAGTTCGTCCGGGCTGCCGGACTGCACGAGCCGGCCGGCGTCCAGCACCAGCACCCGGTCGGCCCGCATCACCGTCGACAGCCGGTGGGCGATCACGATGCGGCTCGCGTTCAGCCGCCGCATGCTCTGGGTGACGATCTCCTGCGTGCGGTTGTCCAGCGCGCTGGTGGCCTCGTCGAAGAAGAGGATGCGGGGCCGGCCGATCAACGCACGGGCGATCATGAGCCGCTGCCGCTGGCCGGCCGACAGCGTCGTCGCCCCTTCGGACAGGACGGTGTGCATGCCCATCGGCATCCGTCCGAGATCCTCGTCGAGGCCGGCCATCTCGGCGGCCTCCCATGCCTCGTCGAGCGAGTAGTTGCCCATGCCGCAGATGTTGGACAGGATGCTGCCGGCGAACAGCTGCCCGTTCTGCAGCACGACGCCGCACTGCCGGCGGACGGCCGTCACGTCGAGCGACGACAGGTCCATGCCGTCGTAGAGGACAGCTCCGGTGGTGGGCTCGTCGAAACCGATCAGCAGCCGCAGCAGCGTCGACTTCCCGCACCCCGTCGGCCCGACGATGGCGACGAACTCACCGGGCCTGGCCTGGAAGCTGACATCGTGCAGCACCGGCGGCTGGTCGTCGTGGTAGCGGAAACTGACGTTGCTGACCTCGATCTCGCCGTAGAGGTCGCCGGGCGACTCCTTGGCGGACGACACCTCCGGCACCTCGGAGATCACCGGCTGCAGGCCGTCGAAGAGCGGTCCCACGGCCGACGCCATGGTGACGCTCCCGGTGATCTGGATGCAGGCCGCCAGCATCATGCCGTAGGCGCTGTTGAAGGTCAGGAACGCGCTGGTGGACAGCTGGTGACTGGCCGGACCGCCGACGAGCGCGAACAGCAGCAACGTACACACCAGCAGATAGCCGGAGTTGAAGATCGTGACCACGTTCTGCAAGCGGCGGGCGCGGGACGACAGCCGCCGTGAGCCGGCGAATCCCAGTGCCCAGTGGGAGAACGCCCGGTCCTCCGCCACGGCGACGCGCAGCTTGGACAGACCGCCGAGCATCTGGAAGAGGATGCCGGCCAGCTTGTGGTCGTGCTCGGTCAGCAGCTTCTGCCACCTGATCTGCTTGATCCCCACGATCAGGCAGATCAGGCCGCCGCCGAGTGCCAGGGCCAGCGCCATCAGGGCGAGCGGGACGCTGTAGAAGAACAGCAGGCTCATGTTGGTGATGAACATCAGGCAGCCCAGCACCACTTGGGTGGTGATGCCGGACAGCACGTCCCGGATGGTGCTGATGCCCATCGCGGAGTTGCTCAGCTCTCCGGTGGAGACCTTGTTGAAGAACGAGGTGGGAAGCCGCAACAGCCGGTCCCACACCGCGGCTTGGGCCCGCGCCTCGAACCGTCCCTCCAGCCGCAGCAGCGACAGGTTCTGCACCGCCGACAGGACCGCCGAGAGCAGGGCCGCGGCGAACAGGACCACGCACACCTGCGTCAGGGGCCCCCGGTCGGCATGGGGCACCAGGACGCCGAGCACCTTACCGGTGAGCACCGGGACCAGCAGGCCGAGCAGTGCCGCGGCCAGCCCGAGCCCGATCATCACCGCCGCGTCCCGGGCGCTGCCGCGCAGCCCGAAACGGATCAGCGCGCGCCGGTCCAGGGGCTCGTCCGGCAGCGGCGGGTAGAACATCCACGCGATCGGCTCCAACCGGGCGGCGTAGGAGCGGCCGACCCTCGTGGTCCTGCCGCCCGGCTCCCGGACCTGGTACCGGCCACGGTGCCAGATCAGCGCCACCGGGGTGCGCTTGCTGACGTTGATGTCCGACGGCCCCCCGGGCCCCTCGGTCGCATCCGAACCGAGGTGGGCGAAGAGCGGGCCCAGGTCCGTTCGCCACCAGTCGCCGTCCAGGCGGACCTCGCGGGTGCGGAAGCGCGAGGACACCGCGATCCGCTCCACGGCGCCCAGCCGGGCGTCCGACGCCTCCGACGTGGAGGTCCGGGTGACCTCGACACCCGAGGCGTGCCCGACGACGCGGGCCACCGCCAGGTAGGCGTCCTGGTCGGCCGGGTCGAAATCGCCGCTCCCCGACAGCCGGAACGGGTCGAGCACCGATGCCAGAGCCTGCGAGGAACGCTGGAGCGTCTCGGCGTCCAGTTTCCGCCGCTGGTTCATCTCGCGGCGGGCCGTGGACCGTCGGCTGTGCATCCGATCGGTCAACCGGCGCATGAGGAGGCGCTGCTGGGACAGCACCTCTTCGGCGAAGCCCGGATCGACCATGACCTCCGGGGTACGCAGGACGCCCACCGTCGCGCCGTCCGCGGAACGCACCCAGTCCGACTCGGTGACCAGGAACCGCTTGGTGACGCCCCGGCCGGGCCAGCCTATGGTGGCGAACGGGTCATGGGCGGGCGGTGCGGGCCGAGCGGGCGGTGCGGGCGGCGCGGGCTGTGCGGGCGGTGCGGGCGGTGCCGGGGGAGCGGCGGGCCGGGCGGACCCGTCGGTCTCGTCGAAGTCGGTCAGCGCCAGTGCGACGGAACCGCGGATCACCTCGATCCACACCACACCGTCGACCGAGCGTGCCATGGCCCCGGGCGGCAGCAGGGCGCGTCGCGACCCGCTGGCGCTGTCCGTTTCCAGCGGGACGAACTCCCGCGGCGGCAGCTCGGTCCGCACGGCGTCGGCCAGTGCGACGAACCCGGCGTCCAGTCCGTCCGCCAGTTGCTTCGCCAGCCGGCTCGTCGGCTCACCGGCACCGTATCCGACCCGGGGGAGTGCGACGTCGAGCGCCTCGCCCAGCATGCAGGACTGCACGGCGCCCCCGGGCAGCGGTTTGCCGACCAGGGTCGGGCCGTCCAGCCGGGCGCCGCACAGCACGCTGCCGGTCCCGACCCGGCACAGGAAGGTCCAGCGCCCGCCCTCCTCCTCGCTGGCGGCGAAGAGGTCGAGCATGCCCTCGGTGACGAACCAGATGCGCCCGGGGTCGGCCAGCGCGAAGACGCCATCGGTCCGAGGGGTGAGGACGGCCGCGAGTTCGGGCAGATCCATCGCGTCAGGGCCGTACTTGATCGAGAAGTGGGATGTGGTCACTGCGTCACTGCTCCCGGATCAGGTCGGCGTACAGTCCTTCTGCCTTGGCAAGGGCGTGGTGCGTGCCGCGCTGCACGACCCGGCCGTGATCGAGCACGAGGATCTCGTCGCTGTCCCGGATCGTCGACAGCCGGTGGGCGATGATCACGCAAGCGCAGCCGAGCCGGCGGAGGTTGTCGTCGATGCGTTTCTCGGTCTCCGCGTCGAGGGCGCTCGTGGCCTCGTCGAGCACCATGACGCTGGGCCCGCGCACCAGTGCGCGGGCGATCTCCAGACGTTGCCGCTGACCGCCCGAGAAGTTGGTGCCGCCCTCGGAGACAAGGCTGTTGAGGGTGCCGGGCCGGGAGGCCACGACGTCGTAGACGGCCGCGTCGCGCAGGGCCGCGACGATCCGCTCGTCGGGGATGGAGGTGTCCCACAGGGTGACGTTCTCCCGGACGGTTCCCTCGAAGAGGAAGATGTCCTGGTCGACGAAGGCCACCGAGTTGCCGAGGGTGTCGCGGGTGTAGGTCCGGCGTTCCCGGCCGTCGAAGAGGATCTGACCGGACCGCGGCTCGTACAGGCCGGCGATGAGCCGGCTCACCGTGGACTTTCCGCTGCCCGAGCCGCCCACCAGCGCCACCCGCTGGCCGGGCAGCACGGTCAGGTCGAAGTCGCGCAGCAGCGGATCCCCCAACGGGCTGTAGCCGAAGGTGACATCGATCATCTTCACGCTGGCCACGCTGGTGGGCCGGCGGGAGGACTTGCGCGGTGCGGGTTGGCCTGCGCCGTGTTGCCCGTACTGCCCCTGCGGATCCTGCGGCACCGGTGCCTGGCCTGCTCCGCCGGCCGGGGCGGCGTCGAGCACCTTGTTGGTGAAGTCGGAGGCCAGCGGGAACCGTTCGATGTCCTTGAGCCGGTTGATGTCGGCGGCCACGTCCTGCACCCGCGGCCCCAGGTTGCTCAACTGGGAGACGGGGCGGGTGAAGTTCGTGACCAGCGTCTGGAAGGCGACCAGGAGACCGATGGAGATCTGCCCGTCGATCGCCTTGTGCCCGCCGATCAGCAGGATGCAGCCGCTGTCCACCGCCGCCAGGAACGGCGGTACGACGGCGAGCAGCGCGGTGGGAGTGCCCAGGACCTGCGACCCTGACGCCACCTTGGCCTGGAAGCCCGCCCAGCGCCCGAAGTAGTCGTTCTCGGAACCCGACGCCTTCATCGTCTCGATGAGCTGCAGGCCGTTGAACGACGCCGCGGTCAACCGCGCACGGTCGGCCCGGAGTTTGGACACCGCGTCGCTGCGGAGCCGGGCCACCAGGCGCAGCACCACGATGTTCAGCAGGGCCACACCGACGCCGATCAGGGTCAGTTGGACGTCGTAGGTCCACAACAGGATCGCGTAGAAGACCACCAGCAGCGCGCTGACCGCTGCGGTCGCCACGTCCCGGGACAGGATCTCGGCGATCCTGTCGTTGGAGGCGACCCGTTGGGAGATCTCCGCCGGGTTGCGCTGGGTGAAGAAGACCACGGGTAGGCGTAGCAGGTGCCGTACGACCCGGGCGGAACTTCGGATCGCCGTCGACGACTCCACCCGCAGCAGATGCGTCTGTTGGAGCAGGGTCAGCACCACGGTCAGCACCGAGGCCACGGCCATCGCGCCGATCAGCGGGGTGATGAAGGAGTGGTCGCCGTTGGTCAGCACCCGGTCGATGAAGGCCCGCGTGAACGCGGGAACCGCCACGCCGGGGATGATCAGCAGGATGCTGGCGAGGAGCGCGAGCATCAGCGCCCCGCCGTTGCGGCGGTAGCGGGAGTAGAGGTCGGTGGATATGCGCGGGGGGCGTCCGCCGCGCTTGAAGTCGGGCCCGCGCTCGAAGGTCAGGACGACGCCGGTGAAGCTCTTGTCGAACTCCTCCATGGTGACCGTGCGCTTGCCGGAGGCCGGGTCGTTGAGGTGGACCACCGGCCGGCCGAGCCGCGTGCCCATGCCCTCGTAGACCACGAAGTGGTTGAAGTTCCAGAACAGGATCGTCGGCGGCCGCAGCTTCTTGAGCTTCTCCACCTCCATCTGCCGGCCGCTGGCGAGCAGGCCGTAACTCCTGGCCGCGCGGAGCAGGTTGACGGCCTTGGCGCCGTCACGGGAGACGCCGCAGGCAGTGCGCAGCTCCTCCAGCTGGACGAAGCGCCCGAAGAAGCCCAGCACCATGCTCAGTGAGGCGGCGCCGCATTCGACCGCCTCCAGCTGGATCACGGTGGGGGTCTTGACGCGCATCCGGTTCCGGGCGCGCTCGCTGCGATCGCGCCGGCGTCCGCGGCCGCGGGACGGCGGTCCGGCCGCCGCCTTCGAGTCGGCCTTCCGGCCGGGTGCGGGCAGGGGGGGCGTGGATTGAGTCGTCATTTCGGCAGCAGCCAATCGATGGGACGCTCACCGGGCAGGCGTCCGTAACCGGTGACCTGGGTCCACGAGTTGATCCGGAACGGGGGGCCCGAATTGGAGGTCCAGCGGTAGCCGCTGGTGACCTTGGAGTCGGTGTCCAGGTCGACGGTGATGCGGACCGGTCCGCCCTTGTCCAGGAGTTGCGTGGACAGCAGCTGGTTTCCGCCCAGGAAGTCCAGCACCTGCTGCTCGGTCTGCGGGAAGGCGTCCACCGCGGTGACGTGGCCGCGCATCAGGCCGAACGCCTGCGCGGGGGCCGACGACACGTCCATGTCCACGTCGTCGCCGATCTGCAGCTGGCCCGCCTTGTCGGCGGGGGCGAACAGCACGGCCACCAGCCGGTCGTTCTTGTCGTCGGTGCGCTCCACCGTCATGAACGTCGCGCCCGCGTTGACGTACTGCCCGTTGTCGACCAGCAGGGCGATCGTCCGGCCGGAGAAGGGGGCCCGGACGATCTGGGTGGCACCGTGCGCGTCGACCAGCGACAGCACCGGAGCGCCCTTGGTCACCGGGTTCCCGGTCTGGGCGAAGACGTCGGACACCAGCCCGCTCTGCGGACTCTCGACCTTGGACACCCCCAGCGGATGCGTGAGGATGCCCGGCACGTTCACGTTGCGGGCCAGGTCGCCGTTGAAGGACCACACCAGGCCGCCCGCGATGAGCACCGCCACGAGTGCCAGCACCGCCCAGGCCCGCGGCCGGGCCAGGCGCACGGGGCTGTCCAGGTCGTCGGGTGCGCGCAGGTTCTCCAGTGCCTTACGCCGGAACTCCACTGCCGCCCTCCTCTCCGCGGCTGCCGAGCAGGAACTCGCCGACGGTGGACTCGCTCTCCCAGGGCACCCCGGAAGCGGCGGCGAAGGCGTCGGAGTCGCCGCCGCCGAGCCCGCAGCCCGCGAGCCCCATCGCGGTGGCGACGCTGTACATCACCTGGTACAGCACCCCCACGTGCTTGAGCACCAGGGCGTAACCCATCGTGGAGTACTTCCACATCACCCGCCCGAAGCGCGCCGTGACCAGCAGGGTCACCTGCGGGGCGGCGGACATCTGCGCGGTCGCGCGGGACATCTCGGTGAGGCGGGTCAGTGCCGGCCCGGGCTCGGCGACCAGTTCCAGCCGGTGCCCCTCGGGGTCGTAGTGGTACAGGCCCGGTGCCACACCGTCCACCTGGTCGATCAGCGGATAGATCTCCAGCTCGTACGCCCGGCCGCCGGACGGATAGGGGCGGTCGCCGAGTTGCTGGGAACCGTCGTCGTACTGGGCCCGGTTGCGTGCGCTCCGGTACAGGAACTCGCCCAACTGCGCGGCGGTGAGGGGCGAGGCGCTGTCGTGCACCCGCAGCGAGTGCCGGTCCTCCAGTACCTCGGTGAGGGTCCGGTCGCTCGCGCGCAACGCCTCCAGGTCCACCCGGGGCAGTTCCACCGAGACGCCTTCGAAGGACGGCCGGACCGCGGGCAGCGGCTCGGCGGTGCCCTTGGCCCAGTACGTGCCGCCGTACGGAAGGTCGTGGCGTCCGACGCGGGTCCGGCTGTGGAACCACAGCTCGTGCGGCGACCACTGGGCGAAGCGGAAGTCCTCCTCGGCGGCACCGCTCCGCGGCACCAGGAAGCCGTGCCGGGCCAGCGCGCTCAGCAGCCCGGAGACCACTTCCGGCTGGTCAAGCAGGCGGGTCCGCGCACCCTCGGTGTCGGGGGAAGCCTGCTGCGTGGGCAGCGAGGCCAGCAGCCCGGCGAGCGCGGGATCGTGCAGTTCGACGGCGACGTGCGCCAGCGGCGACTCCAGCACCATGCCGGCGCTCTCGGCGCGCAGGACGGCGAAGCGGGACATCCGCAGCTCGGCCGGGTCACCGTCGTGCTTGAGAGCGGGCGGGACGGCGGGGCCGAGCGGCCGGAACGTCAACAGCGGCTCCCCCGCGGCCTCCAGGGTGACCGCCAGCCAGCCGCCCGCGCGCAGCCGCTGGAGCAGCTTGGGCGTCTTGAGCATGCCGAGCTCGCCCTCGTGGCTCCGGACGACGTCCAGCAGCTCGTCGCTGCTGACCGGCTTGGTGCCGAGCAGTTCGACGGCCGCCGCCAGTCCCGGCGACAGGGCACCCAGCGAGGTGCCGCGCTGCCCGATGAAGATCTGGGTCGCGCCGCTGGGGACGGGGACGACCCGAGCGCCCGGGTGGAGCCGCAGGAGTTCACCGACCCGCACCGGTGCGGGTGGGTGGTTGCTGATGACGCCGGAGGCGTCGGGACCAGTCATGTCATCTCCAGGGAGACTGCGGTGGGGAAAGCCCTGTTACTGGGCAAGGCCATGACGTTCAGGCCGCCACCCCGGCGGGAGCCCGCTCGGGACGACGGCATGAGAGACGGATCAACGGATCAGGACCGAGGGATCGACGGATCGACGGACCGACGGACCGACGGACCGACGGACCGACGGACCCGACCGATCAGAAGAAGACGCTGCGGGGGTTCATCTGGTCCTCGGCGGTCGCCTCGGACAGCCAGCCCAGCTTCACCGGCACGTCGTAGAGTCGGCCCGGAGCCAGCCGGCGCCAGAAGTGGCGCATGCCCGGGACCATGACCTTGGCGACCTTCAACTCCAGGTCGGGCAGGCTCTGGTCGAGGACGATCACTTCGTGGCCCGCCTTCTCGACCCGCTCGACACCGTTGCGGATGTCCTTGGCCAGGTCGCCGGAGAACAGGCCGGCGTAGGTACTGGCCGACGTGGTGGCGAGGTCGGCGGCCGGAGCGACCCACGGGTCCTGGGCGACCGTCACCTGCTTCAGCCACGCGAGCGTGTCGGGGTCGTCCTCCCAGTAGTCGGTGGAACCGTCCGCGTTGCGGTTGATCACCGCCGGAAGGAACTGGTTGACCTCGGTCAGGGCCCGCAGGACGGCGATCCGCACGTCGAAGTGCGAACCGAAGCCCAGGAGCACGTCCTCCACCGGGTGGTCGGTCCGGCGCGAGACCGCGGCGAAGGTGGGGATGCCGAGGTCGGTGGTGATGTCCACCACCTCCAGGCTGCGGTTCATGCCGGTGTAGAAGTCGCGCAGGGTGTCGATGTACGGCTCGCGCAGGCTGTCGAGGTCGAAGCCGGGTCGCAGCACCCGGTTGTACCACCACAGGGCGACCGCGTCGCGCTCGGCGATCTCGTAGAACGCCTGGAGGATCGCCTCCTCCAGGGTGTTGCCGGCGGCGTTGCCGTTGCCGTCGCTGAAGCAGTAGAAGTTGTCCACCAGGTCGGGGTGGCCGAACCAGGCGTATCCCGCCGGCACCAGGCGCTCCCGGTCGTGGGTCAGCGACCACGCCGACGTCCACTCGATCTCGCGGCTGGTGTCGAACGGGTCGGGCACGATGTGCAGCCGGCCCGCGCCGGTGTGGTTCCACACCTCCCGGCCGGTGTACTGCGCCTCGGAGTACTGCAGCAGGTCGTTGGCGTGCACCGCCAGGTCCGGACCGAGCGCGTCGAAGCTGGCACGGCGGGTGCGGCGGTCACCGCGCCACACGCCCGAGTACCGCTCGATGGCCTCGCACACGCCGCTGACGCGCGCCTGGATGTCGCTGCGGCCCTTGCCGCCGCTCTGGCCGCGCAGGTTGCGGCGCAGCATGGCCAGGTTGTCGCCGGGCATCGCGAAGTTGTGGCCGGCCGAGTAGCTGTAGGTGACACCGTTGTCGACGTCGTTGAGCAGCCGCAGCGAGCTGACCGCGCCGGTCAGCCGGCTGATGTGCTTCTCCAGCCGCTTGTAGGTGTCGTCGGGGCGCATCGTCCGGTGCCCGCCGTCCGCGCTGAACCGCACGGTCTGCTCGACCGGTTCGATCCGCGGGTCGATGTGCAGGACCGCGGGGTCACCGCAGCCGGGACACTGCGGCTGCCGGATCAGCTGGTGGCGCTCGGTGCGCATGGTCGGGACGTGCACCGAGACCAGGACACCCTGGTGGTCGGACGCCTCGGCCCCGATGATGCCGGCCACGGCGCTGGCGACCAGCTGCGCCGAGAGCCCCACCGACCAGGGAGAGGCCGCCAGCGAGGTGAGGAGCGGAGCGTTGTCGCCCCGCTTGCGCTTGAGGTACGCCTCCACCTGCCGGTTGCCGTCGAGGCGTTGGGCCAGGCAGCGCCAGCATCCGGTGACCTCGGGCACCATGTACGGGCCGGTCCAGATGTCGGCGCCGTTGGGCTTGGCCAGCATCCAGGGGATGCCGGCTTCGCGCAGGCGGGCGTCCACGGCTTCGAGTTCGGGGTTGCAGTAGTCGTCGGCGAGCACGACGACCATGGTCGGAGCGGCGGCGCCGGCCTTGGCGGCGGTGACCGGCCGCACCTTGATGCCGGTGGTCCGCAGCGCGGACACCACCTCCGCCTCGTCCACCGCGCCCACCGAGGTGATCTCCACCTGGGCCTCGTCCAGTCGCCGGGCGGCCTCGGCGGCGTCCACGCCCCGGGACTCCCAGACGGCCACCGCGGCGCGGTCGGTCCCGACCGGACCCTCCGCGAGGTGGTTGAACCGCTGGTACTTGCTCACGGCGAAGACGACTTCACCCAGCGTGAATCGGTCGGAGAGCTTCTGGGCTATCTCGGCGATCGTGTGGGTTCCGTCCAGGAAAGGCACGACATCGGCCACCGCCTTTCCCTGGACCAGGTAGTGGCCTTCCTCCGACACGAGAAAGACCCGATCCGAGCCGACGACCTGCGGGACAAGATGTGCCTTGAAGCGGGGCAGATCCACCGCGACCTCCAAAAATTATTTGACTTGGTCGAACACTTTAATACCCGCTGGGATGGGTAGAGCAAGGAAGTCAAGGTGACCGCCGGCTATCTTTTCGGTGCTCTCGACTTCCCCCCGTCGGGGGTGCCTTCTTATCTGTAGGGGGGTCGCCTCCTAGCCGTACGGGTCCCCTCCTTAAGACCACTCTGAGCTGCGGGAACCGTACGAGGTGGCAGGTTCTGCAGGTGCGGGGGCGGCTGTAAAAAGAATCGGATCGAAATGCAAAGAGCGCAGTTGACTTGCGGGTGGTCGGCTCTGGATGATTTCCGCATCAACTCGAAGCTGGCTTGATGCCAAAATCGACAAGTAAGGGGGGCTCATGGAGCCCAGGGAAAGGTCGGCATTTGTCAGCGCCTACACCAAGGTGCTGACGGCTGCATGGTCGAACGAGGACTACGTGTCGCGGCTGCAGGCGGACCCGCGTACCGCGCTGGCCGAGCAGGGTCTGGAACTGCCCGCGAATGCCGCGGTGCACGTGGTCCGGGATGTCGGCGGCGATCCCGACCTGGAGGCTCAGGTCGCGCTCTGGGGTGCCGGCGCGAAGAGCGGGGTGTACGAGCTGAGGGTCCCCGCCTCGCCCCAGATCGAGGACCGCGAACTGTCGGAGGCCGACCTGGAAGCGGTCTCCGGCGGCGACAACACCTACTGCTGCTGCTGCTGCCCCTGCTGCACCTGCACCTGACGGGGAGGGCGTCGCGGCGACCGGTGGAGTCGCGGCGCCCTTCACCTTCGTCCTTCGATCGCGCACAGCACACGCCAGAGCAGACCCGCGGAACCTCGAGGTGATACCCATGCCCGGACCGGAAGTGATCGGAGTGTCCGGACTACGCAAGTCCTACGGAGCCGTACCCGTGCTGCACGGGGTCGACCTCCACGTGGGACGCGGTGAGATCTTCGCCCTGCTCGGCCCGAACGGTGCGGGAAAGACCACCACGCAGGAGATCCTCACGGGCTTCAGCAGCCGCAGCGCGGGGTCGGTCAGCGTCCTCGGCGAGGATCCCGCGGGTGCGGGGTCGCGGTGGCGCGCCCGTATCGGCATCGTCCCCCAGGACATGGGCTCGTTCGACCAGCTCACCGTCAAGGAGGTCGTCTCGCACTTCGCCTCCCTGTACCCCGACCCCTTGCCGGTCGGCAGCGTGATCGAGCGGACCGGACTCGGCGGGAAGGCGAACGAACGCACCAGCCGGCTCTCCGGTGGTCAGCGCCGCCGCCTGGACATCGCGCTCGGCATCGTCGGACGCCCCGAACTGGTCTTCCTCGACGAACCCACCACGGGCCTGGACCCGCAGGCCCGGCGCGGCACCTGGGACCTGATCCGGGCGCTGGCGGCGGACGGCACCACGGTGATGCTCACCACCCACTACCTCGACGAGGTCGAGGTGCTCTGCGACCGGGTCGCGATCCTGCTGCGCGGAAAGGTCGCCGAACAGGGCGCACCCGCGGACATCGGCGGGCGCGCCCACGGTGAGGCCGTCATCGAGTTCCAGGCGGAAGGCCCCCTGCGCGGGGCCGAACTGCCGACCGTCCAACAGGTCGGCGCCTCGCTCGGACGGGCGGAGGGCCAGGTCCGGATCGGCACCGCGGCACCGGCCGCCACCTTGCGTGTCCTGCTCGAGTGGTCCGCCCGGCTGGGCAGTTTCGACCTGCCGGGACTGACGGTCACCAGGCCCACGCTGGAGGACGTCTACCTCCGGATGATCGCGGCCGACGCCGCGACCCCGGCGTCCGAACCCGAACTGGAGCACGTCGCATGACCGGTGGAACGGAAACCACGGCCCTGGAGTACCGGTCCGAGTCCCGCACGCCCGAGCGGTGGGCGCCTTCGATCGGCAGGGTGGCGGCGGCCCGCGCCGGCATCGAGCTGAGGAGCTACTTCCGCAACCGGCAGGCGGTGGTCTTCACCTTCGCCCTGCCGCTCGTGCTGCTGCTGATCTTCGGCGCCATCTACTCCGGCAACGCCCCCGGCACCCACACCCCCATGAAGCAGGTGCTGATCGCCGGAATCATCGCCTCCGGCATCATGAGCACCACCTTCTCCAGCCTCGCGGTCGCCATCGCGGTCGAGCGCGACGACGGCACCCTGCGCCGGCTGGCCGCGACGCCCATGTCGCCGGTGTCGTACTTCCTGGGCAAGGTCGCCCAGGCATTCGTCACCGGGGTGCTCGAGACCGTGGTGCTGCTGGCCGTCGGCGTGGGCCTGTTCGGCCTGCATCTTCCGGACACCGGGGCACGCTGGTTCACCTTCGTGTGGGTGGTCGTCCTCGGCATCGTCGCCTGCTCCTTCCTCGGCATCGCCTACAGCCGGGTGGCACCCAACGCGCGTGCCGCCGCACCGGTGGTGCAACTGCCCTATCTCGGGCTGCAGCTGATCTCGGGCGTGTTCTTCGTGTTCACCTCCCTCCCGGGCTTCATGCAGGTGATCGCGGGATGCTTCCCGCTCAAATGGATGGCCCAGGGGCTGCGGTCGGCGTTCCTGTCCGACTCCTTCCAGCAGTCCGAGGCGGCCGGCAGCTGGGAGCACGGGCGTACGGCCCTGGTGCTCGGCGGGTGGTGCCTGGCCGGGCTCCTGCTCTGCCTGGCGACCTTCAAGTGGGGGCGTGCCAAGAAATGAACGCGCTCGGCAGGATAAGAACGTGGACGGCCGTGGCAGGTCTCGCGGTGCTCGTCGCCGGATGCGGCAGCGGCTCGTCCACTCCCAAGGCCACCACTCCTCCCGCGCCGCCCCCGCCGGTCGGCGTGCCCCTGGCGACCAAGTTGCTGGAGCAGTACTCGGCGACCAGCAACGCGATCACCGTCGGGAACGTCAACAAGCTGTCCACCATCGAGGAGCCGCCGGCTTCCGTGGCGAGCAAGGCCGGCCTGACGGTCGCGAAGGCGCAGAAGATACCGGTGACGGACCGAAGCTTCGTCACGCCACGGTTCGTCTTCCCGCGCGTCACGAGCTACCCGCACTACTTCCTGGCGATCGCCCCCATGCTCCAGTCCGACCGGGTCACCCCGGAGCCGGTGTACACGCTGTTCGTCCAGGACAAGCCGTCGGCGAAGTACCGCGTCGCCTACTACCCCTTGGCCACTGACACCACCACCGGGCCGCCGACGCTGGAAGAGGACAGCTCCGACGGCGCGCCGGAAGTCACCAGCAGCAAGGGCCTGCTGGCACCGCCCGGCGAACTGGCCGCCGCGTACAACGACTTCGCGCGGGGCCACAAGGACGCCGACGTGCCACTGGCTCCGAGCCAGGCGCTCACCGTCGATCTCGCCGGCAACTTCAACGCGATCTCACAGGAGTTGAAGTCCCGGGGCGGCGTGCTGAACCGCGTCCTGCTGTCGCACGACTACCCGTCCTACATGCTGCGCACCCGGGACGGAGGGGTGCTGGCGTTCAGCGCGGTCAAAGTGCAGGACACCATGACCTCCTCCTCGGGCGAGGTCGCCCTCGACCCCGGCAGCCCGGAGGCGGCCATGGCGGGCAGCCCCCAGGGCGCGCACTCCTCGCAGTACGTGATCGACCGGCTCGAGGTGTACCTCAGCGTCATCCCGCCCGCCTCCACACCGGGCCCCGGGGTCCAACTCCTCGGCTTCAGCGACTATCTGCTGTCTGTCGACGGATAGGTCCCCGTTCCTGCGGCCCGTACCCCAGAACTCCCGGCCTTCCCGGCAGGGATCGTCCCGGCCTCACCGGCGGGGATGTTCCGGACGTCGACTGCGACGCCGGTAGTGATCAAGAAGGAGATCCATGGAACCGCGAGAGAGGTCAGCGTTCGTCAGCGCCTACACCAAGGTGCTGACCGCTGCATGGTCGGACGAGGCCTACGTGGCCCGGCTCGAGGCCAACCCGCGTACGGCGCTTGCCGAGCAGGGCCTGGAGCTGCCGGCGGAAGCCACCGTGCGCATCGTCCGGGACATCGGGGGCGACCCCGACCTGGAGTCCCAGGTGACCCTCTGGGGCGCCGGCAAGTCGACCGGTGTGTACGAGCTGCGGGTGCCGACGTCGCCCCAGATCGAGGACCGCGAGCTGTCCGAGGCCGACCTTGAGGCCGTGGCCGGCGGCGACAGCTACTGCTGCTGCTGCTCGCCCTGCTGCACCTGCACCTGATCCGAAGGTGGCCGCCGGAATCGGTCGGTCGTGACGGACGAGCTCCTCGTCCGTCATGGCCGGGCGATTCCGGCGGCGCCGGTCAAGCAACCGAACGTTCAGAAGGGTTCGAGAAATGACGTCAGCCGACCTCCCGGCCGGGCCCAGTGCGCCTTCTGCACCGGCTGCACGGCGCCAAGTGCACCTGGTCGAGCTGACCGTGATGCCCGGTGTCCGCTACAGCGCCGTACTCGGCTACCTGCAGGCCGCCGCCGAGGCGGACCCGGAGATCGCCGAGGCCTGCTCCTTCGCCAAGCACGTGTACATGCAGGGCGGGGACGCCTTCGAGACCGCCTGCACCAAGGTGCTGGACGCGCTGGACGACCCGCTGGCGGTCGCGTTCACCGTCTACTTCTGGAACCGGCCCGGCACGCTCGAACTGGCCCGCCGGATCAAGGAACGCTGGCCGCGCTGCCGCATCGTGGTGGGCGGCAACGACGTGACGCACCAGCCGGTGGTGTTCGACGAGGCCCCCTGGGTGGACGTCCTCGTCCACGGCGAGGGCGAGATGCGGTTCCGCGACCTGCTGCACGTCTTCCTGCGCCACGCGGAACCGGCCGCCGCCGACACCGAGTTGGGCACCCTGCCCGGCATCAGCTATCGCCGCGCCGACGGCGAGGTGGTCACCACCGCCGCGGCCCCCCGGATCGAGGACCTCGCCGAACTGCCCTCGCCGCTGCTCGGGACCACCTGGGCCGACGAGGACATCGCGCAGTCCCGGATGCTGGTGTACGAGACCAACCGTGGCTGCCCCTACTCCTGCGCCTTCTGCTACTGGGGCGGGGCCACCAACTCCAAGATCCGCCAGTTCCCCATGGAACGGATCCTGAGCGAGCTGGACCGCATCGTCCGGGTCGCCGCCAACGGCACCCAACTCTTCATCGCCGACGCCAACTTCGGCATCGTCGCGCGCGACGTCGACATCGCGCGCCACATCGTGGAGCTGTGCCGGCGCCACAACAAGCGTCTGCTGGTGATGACGAACTGGGCGAAGAACACCAACGGCCGGGTGGTGGAGATCGCGGGGATCCTCTACCGGGCCGGACTGACCGGGGCCATCACCCTGTCGGCACAGTCCTTCGACGCCGAGGTCCTGCAGATCGCCAACCGCCGCAACATCCGCGTCGACAACTACCGGCGCATGCAGACCCAGTTCCGGGCGCAGAACATCCCCACGTACACCGACCTCATCTGGGGTCTGCCCGGCGAGTCGCGCGCCACCCACATGACCGGGATCGAGGAGGCGATCACCTCGGGCGGATCACCGGTCATCTACCCGCTGCTGCTGCTCAACAACACCGACTACACGCATGACCGCTTCCGGGAGGATCACGGCCTGCGCACCAGGCACCTGCCCTGCGACCCCGGAAACACGGACCTCATGGCGGACGTGGTCATCGAGCACTCCCGGGTGACGTTCGAGGACTGGGTGAGCGGGATGGCCTTCCGGATTCCGCTGACGCTCTTCCACAAGTGCCTGCTCCGCTCGACCCTGCGGGTCCTCGCCGAGACCTCGGGTACGCGCACGGTGGATCTGGTCGAACTCCTCGGCACGTTCCTGCGCGAGGGGGCGGTGGAGGACCCGCTGATCTCCTTCCTGATGGCTGACTACGACCGTGTCTGGCGGGAGCCCGAGAGCTTCGACCGGGACATGCTGTACCGGAACATCGGGCGGCCCGTGATCCACGAGGAGCTCCACTACCAGGCAATTCTGCGGCGCATGGTAGGCGATGAGGACCGCGCCGCCCGCTATGCTCGGGCTGCCGTGGATTTCCTGTACGAAGAGCTCACCTCCCAAGGGCGCCCCTTGCCGGACCGCACCGACCTCGACATGGTCACCGGTCTGGATCTGGCGGCGGCAGCGGTGTTCCGCGCGGGAATCCACGGGAAGGCGGAGCAGCACGACTTCGCCCTGCCGGAAGCGCTGTTCGACCTGCTGAGGTCGTACGGAGACGTGCCGGGCGGCGCCCCCGCCGCCACTTCCGGCGAAAGTCTGGTGCACGGCCGGATCGAGGTGCCCGAGGCGAGAACCCGCTACCCCTTCAGCGCGTACTCGCTCTCGGTCTGGCACGGCAGCGGACGCCCGCTCCACGACGTCGGCATGCGGCTCGATGTCCAACGCCTGCCGGAACGGGAGACGGTTCAGCCGATCGCGGTTCCCCACACAGCCTAGCCACCCCCGCCGACTCCGCCCGCGGAGCCAACCCCCCAGAAGGACCCCCGCCGTGAACCGAAACGTCCGCAACGCCACCCCGCCGATCTACGCCTTGCTCATCCTCGGGGGCTTCCTCATCAGCACCACCGTCGGGATCGCCGTGATCATCGTCGGCGGCGTGCTGACCAGCGTGGTGTACACCATGGCCAGGGGTGGTGGTTCCGAGGGCGCCACGCCGCGCCGGGCTCCCCGGCAGCGCAACCGCCGCTGAGACGGCGCATCCCAGGGGTGCCGGACTGCGAGACCTCCGCCCGCGCTCTACCGTGGGAAATGTCCCCGTGAACGCTGCTCGGCCGGGGAGAGGGGTCGCGTCGGATGCGCACTGCGATCGGCGACTACGCACTGCTGTCGGACTGCCAGACGGCGGCGCTGGTGAGCAAGGGCGGGGCGATCGACTGGCTGTGCCTGCCCTGTTTCGACTCCCGCGCGGTCTTCGCCCGGGTGCTCGGTGAGGACGCGGGGCACTGGTCCATCGCCCCGCGGGGGGAGAGCGCGCCCCGACGCTCCTACCTGGCGGGGTCGTTGGTGCTGCGCACCGAGTACCGCACCCCCGCCGGGGAGGTCGCCGTCACCGACGCCCTCGCCACCGGGCCGAACGCGGGAGGGCACGAGCTCGGTGCCGACGCACCCCACGTGCTGGTCCGCGTGCTGGAGGGCATCCGGGGGGACGTCGAGATCGAGGCCGAGTTCGCCCCGCGGCCGGAGTACGGGCTGGTCCGGCAGCTGCTGATCCCGGTGGACGGCGGGCTGCGGTGCCACGGCGGACCCCACGCCCTCGGCCTCTCCTCGCCGGTGCCCCTCGACGTCAGCGACTGCGCGCACGCGCGGTTCACCGTCCGCCCGGGGGAGCGGATCGCCTTCGCCCTGGACTACGTGCTGGCCGGCCAGACACCGCGGCTGAGGACTCCGGAGGAGACCGAGGACCTGCTGGCCGAGACCCTCGGCGCCTGGCGCGGCTGGTCCGCCCTCCACGAGCGGTACCGGGGCGCCTGGCAGGACGAGGTCCACCACAGCGGCCGGGTGCTGCAGGCCCTCACCTACCGGCCCTCGGGCGCGATCGTCGCCGCCCCGACCACCTCCCTTCCCGAGGCGATGGGCGGTCCCCGCAACTGGGACTACCGCTACTCCTGGGTCCGTGACGCCGCCTTCGCCCTCAACGCCCTGTGGACCGCGGCCTGCCCGGACGAGGCCGTGGCCTTCTTCGACTGGATGGCGCAGGCCGCCGCGGCCGATCCCCGGGCCGGGCGCGACCTGCAGATCGTGTTCGGGGTCCGTGGCGAATGCGACCTGACCGAGCGGGAGTTGGGGCATCTTCCGGGATGGCGGGACAGCAGCCCGGTCCGGATCGGGAACGACGCCTGGCAGCAGAGACAACTCGACGTCTACGGGGAACTCCTCTGCGCGGCACACCGCCTGCGCGCGTACCTGCCGCGTGCCGACGCCACGACCTTGCACTTCCTCGCCTCGCTGGTGGACACCGCGTGCGCGCGGTGGAAGGAGCCGGACGAGGGCATCTGGGAAGTGCGCAGCGGGCGGCGGCACTTCGTCTACTCCAAGCTGATGTGCTGGATGGCCACGCGCTGCGGGATCCAGATGGCCGATCTGCTCGGTGCGGAGGACCGGGTGCCGTACTGGCGCCGGGTCGGGGACGAGATCCGTGCCGCGATCGAGGAGCAGGGCTGGAACGACGAAGTGGGCGCGTACACACAGGCGTTCGGCTCCCGCGTGCTCGACGCCTCGACGCTGATGATGCCGCTGGTGGGCTTCGCGCCGGCCGACGATCCGCGGATGCTGGCCACCATCCACGCGATCCACGCGCACCTCACGGACGCGCGCGGCATGGTGTACCGCTACGCGGCCATGGACGACGGACTGGACGGCGGCGAGGGGACGTTCCTGCTGTGCACGTTCTGGCTGGCGGGCGCGCTGGCCCTGGCGGGTGAGGTCGACGAGGCGGAGCGGGTGTTCGAGCGGGCGGCCGCGACAGCGAACGACGTCGGCCTGATGGCGGAGGAAGTCGACACCAGGACCGGGGAGTTGCTGGGCAACTTCCCCCAGGCGTTCAGCCACGTCGGCCTGGTCAACGCGGCCTGGATGATCTCCCGGGTCAGGTCGGGCGCGATCGGCCCGCAGAACGTGGCGGACGGCTCGGCGTTCTGCAGCGACTGAATCCCCCGATGCGGAGGGGGGATTCAGCGGGTCGGCGCGGTGTCCGGGGCCGGGACCCGGGGCAGGAAGGTGCGCCGGCGCAGGCCGACGAGGGTCCGGGCGGCGAGTGCCGCCATCGCGAGGGTGGCGATGCCCAGCAGCAGGTAGGTCAGCCCCTTCTGCCCGTGGACGTGCTCGACGTCGAGCCAGTGGATGCCGAAGGTGAAGGCCGCAGCGTAGGAGAAGGCGAAGGCCCAGAAGCCCGGCCCGAACGGCGCCCTGCGGTACGTGCCCACCATCGCGATCTGCACCAGCGCCATCAACGCGGCGTAGCCCGCCAGCAGTTCCGCGCCGAGGCCGAGCCGGGAACCGTTGATCGCGAACCAGGCGTTGCCCGCGACGACGGGCGGGGCGATCTCGATCGCGATGGTGGGCAGCAGGGGCGGCGGCAGCATGGGCTGGGTGAAGAGCCGGACCAGGATGATGGAGCCCAGTACCAGCCAGCACACCAGGCCGTAGCCGAACATGACGTGCGACAGGGTCCGCCAGCCCAGTGCCGCGCTGCCGCCCGCCGCGATCAGCCCGCCGGCGACGGTGGGCAGGAAGTAGCCGGGGTGCCATTGGGCGAGCTGCGTGTCCGCGCGGATCCACCAGCCGGTCAGCCAGGAGCCCAGCAGCACGGTGAGGACGAGCCCGACGGCGTAGACGACCTCGCCCGCGGTCCTCGCGTGGGGTGCCAGGGCGACGCCGAGCAGCATCGGAACGATGACCGCCAAGGCGGTGAACGGCCCGAGCACCGGATCCGCCGGGTCGGTGCGCAGCCGTCCGTGGGCGGCCGCGTTGCGGAGATAGCCGGCCAGCGTCGCCAGCCAGATGACCGCGGCCAGGATCCACAGGCAGGACGCCGGCCACGACGGCGCGTCCACGGTGTCCTCCGCCGCCGTCCAGGCCTGGGCGAGGCCGGCCGTCCCGAACCCGATGCCGAAGAGATTGGGTGTCACCCGGTACGGGGACGCCTGCGCCATCACGCGGCTCCCTGCCCTGCCCGGCCGAGATCGCCCCGGGCGGGGACGTCACAACCGGGAACACCCCGTCCGCCCTGGTCACGACCACTGCGCAGCCCTGCGCCGTACGTCATCAGCGCCTCCTCCTTGCCCTCTCCCATGGGAGGGCGAGGGGGCGGGCGCCGCAACCGCTGGAGCCTCGATACCCCTGATCCACGGGGCGCGGTCCGCCGGGCGGGGGCGCGGCGGCCGGAGGGCCGGAGCCGCCGGTAGGCGTGTCCGGATCCGGACCGCGGGACCGTCAGGCGACGTCGACCGCGACCTTGCCGCGCGTGCCACCGGTCTCCACGGCCCGGTGGGCGTCCGCGACCGTCTCCAGGGTGAAGTGGCGGGGATCCACCCGCGGCGCGAGCAGGCCCTTGTCCACCAGTGCTGCTGCCTGCGCCAGGATCTCCCCGTGGTGGTCCCGGCCCCGGCCGGTGAGCATCGGCAGCAGGGTGAAGACGCCGGAGTACGTCGCGCCGCGGAAGGAGAGCGGGGCCAGGGCGTGCGTGCCCCAGCCGAGCGCGCTGACCACGTGGCCGGTGTAGTGGCGCACGGCCGTGAAGGACGCGTCCAGGGTGGCCCCGCCCACGGTGTCGACGACCACGTCGAAACCCTCGCCCGCGGTGTGCGCGTCGACGTACTCCTGCACGGTCGCGGTGGTGCGGTCGATCGGCGTGGCGCCGAGGCCCTCGATGGCGGCGAGGCTGCCGGGCGAACCCGTGGCGAACACCTCGGCGCCGCGTGCCCGGGCGATCTGGATCGCCACGTGGCCGATGCCGCCCGCCCCGCCGTGGACGAGCACCTTCTGTCCTTGCTCCACTCCCGCCCGATCCACCAGTCCCTCCCAGGCGGTGATGGTCACCAGGGGCAGCACCGCAGCCTCGCGCATGCTCAGCGCGGCCGGCTTGGCCGCCAGGAGGCGGGCGTCGACGGCCGCGTACTCGGCCAGCGATCCCTGCAGGTCGCCGACCCCGCCGGTGAGTCCGTACACCTCGTCCCCGGGGGCGAAGCCGGTGACGCCCTCGCCGACCGCCTCGACGACGCCGGCGAGGTCGAGACCGAGGACGGCCGGCAGGACGGTCCGCGCGTGGGCCGCCTTGCCGGCCCGGATCTTGGTGTCCAGGGGGTTCACGCCGCTCGCGCGCACCTTGACCAGCACCTGGCCCGGGCCGGCGGCCGGTGTCGTGATCTCCCGCAGCTCCAACGGGGTGTCGAACGCCGTCAGGACGAGCGCGCGCATGGGAACTCCTCGTGATGTCCGTCGCAGCCGTACGGCGGTACGGCGGCCTGCTCGGGGCCGGTGGGCCCCAGTGTGCGCCGTGCCCGACCCGGGCGCGGTGCCCGCCGATCGGGCGGGCGGCCGCGTCCCCTTATTCGGTCGCCGACGCGCGGCGATCGCGGCCCAGTTCGGTGTACCGGGCGCGCATGCCGGGACCGGCGGCCGGTCCCGCGGTGAAGGCGAACGCCTCGCTGTCGTGCAGGGGACGTCCGCTGCGGGCGTCCACCACGACCGGCTCGACCTCCTCGCCGGTGGCGACGTCGACCAGGACCATCGACCGCTCCTCGGGTGCGAGGTGCTGGTTGCCCCAGGCCGCGAGGGCGACGATCACCGGGCGCAGGGAGCGGCCGCGCTCCGTGAGCACGTACTCGTGGCGCACCGGGTGGGTCCGGTACGGCCGCCGCTCCAGCAGTCCGTCGGACACCAGGGTCTTCAGCCGCGCGGTGAGCATGCTCGTGGAGATGCCGAGGCTCTGCTGGAACTGGTCGAACCGCGTGTACCCGTCGAAGGCGTCGTGAAGGATCAGCAGCGTCCACCACTCGCCGACGTGCTGCACCGTGGTCGACAGCGGGCACTCCCGGTCCTCCAGCCTGATCCGGCTCGCCATGGCGACACATCCTTCCGAGTTACTGCTAAAGTAAAAGTCACTAGGTTCTATTTTAGCAGTGACCGGGGTGCGTCCTGAAGGCTGCCCCGGAACTCCGGCCCCCGGAAAGCGGGACTCCGATGACCGACCCGGCATCCTCGACCCCCGTGGAGCGCGACGCGCTGCCCGGCACGATCCTGCGCTACCTGGACGCGCACAACTCCGGTGACGCCGTTGCCTCCGCGGCGCTCATGACGCCGGACGCGCAGGTCACCGATGACGGGCGCACCCACTCCGGGCTGCCCGCCATCGAGAAGTGGCTCGGCCGCGCCTCCTCGGAGTACACCTACACGACCACCTATGTGGACGCCGTGCGGGAGGGGACGGACCGCTGGACCGTCGTGCAGCGGCTCGACGGCGACTTCCCCGGCAACACCGTCCTCCTCCGGTACGGGTTCACGCTCGACGGGGACCTGATCAGCCGGCTGGTCATCGCCCCCTGAGCCGCCGTCCCGGTCGGCGTGCGCCCGCGCGGGCTCGGGCGCCGGACCCGGCGCGGGGTGAAGAGGCGGTCGCGGTTCACGCGAAGCGGCGTCGCCCGCGGTGGGCCGGGGGAACAATGGGGTGGGGGTGAGCGGTGCGGGGCGGGACGCCCATCCTCGTACGACGTGCCGGCCGTCGCGGGAGTTCGCCGCCGCGGGGCTCCGGGACGGTCACCCGGTGGCAGCGCCGGGCCGCCTCGTCCGGATGTAGCCGCCCACCTCGGGGGTCGCCGTGAACGAACCGGCCGAGCACGTGCCGAGCCAGCCGATGCGCGTATCCGACGCCGAACGGCGCCGGGTGGAGGGGTGGTTGCAACACCACTACTCGGTGGGCCGATTGACCCTGCCCGAACTCGAATCGCGGGTGGCCCTCGCCTACGAGGCGCGCACCCAGGAGCAACTCGAAGCGGTGCTGGCCGATCTGCCGGGGTGGCGGGAGCGCGGGAGGGCCGCGAACGGGGAGGACCGGCGGCTGCTGATCATCCTGTCCTGCACGTTTCCCCCCGCGGCGCTGGTCTACTGGCTCGCCACCCGACGGCGGGGGCCGGGACGGGGCGCCCGCCCGCAGGTGGAACGACCCCGTCCGAGGCCCGAGTTGGAGAGCGACGAGGAGTGACCCCGCGGCGCCCGACTCCCGCCGCGCCCCGACTCCCCACCCGCGCCCGCCCGTACCGCCCCCGGCAAGGGGCGGCTCTCAACCGTGGGCCTGCTGGGAGTGCCGGGGGAGGAAGCCCACCAGGAGGAGGGTCAGGACGTTCACCCCCGCGGTGATCCCGAACACCAACTCCGCCGCCGACAGGGAGGAGTGGGCGGAAAGATGCCCGGCCCGGGCGAAGAACACCGTGCCGAGGGCGGCCACGCCGATGGCCCCGGCGAACTGCTGGACGGCGTTGAGCATGCCCGCTCCGGTGCCGACCTCCTCGGTGGTGGCGTCGCCGATGATGAAATCGACCAGAGGGACGAACACCAGCCCGGAGCCGAACCCGGTGAGCAGCAGCGCGGGGGCGAGCGTCCAGACGGTGACGCCGCTGCCCCAGTGGGCGAGGGACCACCACACGGCGAGCAGGCCGAGGACGGCGAGGGACAGCCCGAGGTGCAGGGTGGCGCGGCCCAGTTTCTCGGCGAGCACGGCGCCGGCGAGCAGGACGGCGACGGCGGTCCCGACGGCCCAGGGGATCAGCGTGAGGCCGGTGTGCAACGGCGACCAGTGCAGGCCCAGTTGGAGCGTCAGGTTGAGCACGAGCACGAACGAGCTGAGCGACGCGTAGAACCCGGCGACGATCGCCAGGCCGACGACGAAACTGCGCTTGCGGAAGAGCGAGGGCGCGATGACCGGGTGCGCGCTGTGTCGTTCGGAGACGACGAACAGGGCGAGCAGCACGACCGCCGCGGCCATCATGGCGTAGGTCCAGGCGGGCCAGCCGAGGTCGCGTCCCTGGATGAGCGGGATGATGAGCAGCGCCGAGGCCGCCGTGAGCAGGCCGATACCGGCCAGGTCGAGGCGGGCGGTCGGGTCCTCCCCGCCGCGGTGGGGCAGCACGCGCCGGCCGATCGCGGCCGCGACGACGCCGAACGGCACGTTGATCAGGAAGATGGAGCGCCACTGGCTGCCGAACAGGTTCAGGTGCAGCAGCCAGCCGGCCAGGATGGGGCCGGCGACGGTGGCCAGGCCCATCAGCGGGCCGATCGGGGTCAGCGCCTTGCGCAGGTGCTGGGGCGGGAAGACCACCTTCACCAGGGCCAGGCCTTGCGGGATCATGACCGACCCGCACAGTCCCTGCAGCGTGCGGGCGACGATCAGGAAGCCCACGTTCGGCGCGAGGCCGCAGGCCAGCGAGGCCAGGGTGAAGCCGGTCATGCCGAGCAGGAACAGCCGCCGGCGCCCGAGCAGGTCGCCGAGCCGGCCCGAGGTGACCAGGCCGAGCGCGAAGGCCGCGGTGTAGGCGCTGAGCACCCACTGGACGGTCACCTGGCCGCCTCCGAGCTCGGCGCGGATGGACGGGCCGGCGAGGTTGGCGACGCTGGAGTCGATCAGGTCCATGAGGTCGGCCAGGAAGACGACGGCCAGGACGAGCGCCGCGGTGCGCAGCGGCAGCGTGGTCGCGGTGGTGGGCGCCTCGGACGGGCGCTGGATGACGGACACGAACACTGTTCTACAGGCGATCGATGTTCTGAGCAAGGCGAACGATGTTCCTCATGACGTGGAACACCGTTCCCCAGGCCGCTAGACTGCTCCTATGTCACCGACCCCGCAGGAACGGCGTGCAGCTCGGCACCAGCTCGACACCGGCGCGAGCGCACCCGCGGCCCGGCGAGGACCCTCCGGCGGTCGGAAGAAGCCGATCACCGTCGACGCGATCATCGGCACCGCGTTCGGCATCGTGGCGAGCGAGGGGTACGAGGCCCTGACGATGCGGCGCGTGGCCACCGCCCTGGAGACGGGACCGTCGTCGCTCTACGCCCACGTGGTCAACAAGGAGGACCTGGACGAGCTGCTCATCGGCCGGCTGTGTGCCGAGATCGAGCTGCCCGAGCCGGACCCCGCCACCTGGCGCCGGCAGATCATCAGCGTCTGCACCCAACTGCGGGACCAGTACCTGCGGTTCCCGGGCATCTCCCGGGCGGCCTTCGCCGCCGCCCCGTCCAACCTCGACACCCTGCGGGTCGCCGAGGGGATGCTCGCCATCCTGCTCGCCGGCGGCATCGAGCCGCAGGCCGCCGCCTGGGCGGTCGACTCCCTGGCGCTCTACGTCAACGCCTACAGTCTCGAAGTCTCCCTGGCGGACCGGCGGCTCGACCGCAAGGACGACGAATGGGTGGTCAGCCGCGACGAGTTGCTGCGCCGGTTCGCCGCGCTGCCCGACACCTTCCCCCGGACCAAGCGCTACGCCGCCGAGCTCACCGCCGGAACCGTGGACGACCGCTTCGACTTCACCCTCGGCCTGATGATCGGCGGCCTCCCGGGCGCGCGCGTCGATCACTGACCCGACCGTACGGTGCGCCGCTCCGCCGGACCCGCGGAGGGGCGGCGCCCGGCGGGCCGGCGCGCTCCCGGGGGCGTACGGAGCGGCCCGCGCCCTGTTCACGCGCGGACCGGGGCCGGACCCCGGCGGCGCAGCATCAGCGCGCCCGGCACCACCGCGCAGGTCACGGCGACCACCGCGCACGTCCCCGTCACCGCGCCGAGGGCGGCCCAGGGCACCGTGACCGGGCCCGGCACCGAGAGGAGCGCGAGCGCCACCCGGACGACGGCCAGGTCGACGCCCGTCACCATGGCGCCCATGACCGCGCCGACGGTGACGGCCAGCACCGCCTCCGCGCCCAGCAGGCGCAGCACCTGACGTACCGTCGCGCCGGCCAGCCGCAGCACGGCCAGGTCGCGGGTCCGCTCGGAGGTCGCCATGACCATGGTCCCGGCCAGCGCGATGGCGGTGTAGAGCAGGGCGATGCCCAGCACCAGCCAGAATCCGATCCGGGTCTGCCGGCTCGTCGTCGGGTGCTGCGCTGCGACCCACTGACGGTCCGTCAAGACGAGCCCGCCGGAGGGGGCGACGGCGTTCCGGAGCGACGCCGCGGCGGTGGTCCGGTCCGCGCCCGGGCGCAGCGCCACGTCGATCCGGTCCACGGCTGCGCCGCGGGCGTTGGCAGGGGTCACGTACGCGCCGTTGTCGCCGGTTCCCTGGCGCAGCACCGCCACGATCCGCAGCGTCCGGGGCGTGCCGTCGCCGAGCCACACCCGGACGTACTGGCCCACCGTGTGCCGGGCCCACTCCTGGTTGACGACGATGCCGTGGTCGTCGAGATCGCCCAACCTGCCCGCGACGACGGGCAGTCGGGTCACCGTCGCCAGCGCGGCGGGGGAGGCGGCCTCGGCGGGGGAACCGGTGAGGGCCACCTGGTCCTCCAGGGTGTGCACGGTCGTGGCGGCGAACGCGGCGGTGTCGGTGCCGGGCACCGCCGCGACCCGGGCGACCGTCGCCGGGGTGAACCCGGCCCCGCCGGCGGTGATCACGAAGTCGGCCCCGGTCCGGCCGCGCAGCTCCGCCGCCTTGGCCGCGTTGATCGTCGCAGTAGTGCCCAGGAGCGACCCGGCGAGCGCCACGCTCACCAGCACGGGCGCCGCGACGGCCGTGGTGCGCCGGACGGCGGTCGCGGTGTTCTCCCCGGCCAGCATGCCGGTCGCGCCGAGCAGTTGGGCGGGAAGCCACGCCAGGAGCCGGGCCAGCGGCCGGACGAGCAGCGGCGCGAGGAGGGCGGCCGCGGTGACCAGCACCATGGGCTGCACGGTGTACGTCTTGCGGTGCAACACCTCACCCGGGTCGGCGACCAGCGCGGACACCGCCAGGTAGCCGCTGCCCAGCAGGAGCGCGCCGCCCGCCAGCAGGCGTCCGGGAGCCATCGCGTTGCTGTCGACGGCCGCGTCCCGCAGCGCCTCGGCCGGCGGGACCCGCCCGGCCCGCCGGCCGGCCGCCCACACCCCGGCCAGGGCGACGAGGAGGCCGGTGCCGAAGGCCGTCCAGTAGGGCCAGGTGGCGCCGCCGATCCCGAACCACACGGGTGCGACGTGTCGTTGGACCAGTGCCCCGGCGAGTCTCGGGGCGCCGTACCGGCCGAGCACGCACCCGGTGGCGGACGCCGACGAACCGACCACGAGGGCCTCGGCATGCACGATCCGGCGGACCTGCCGCGGGGTCGCCCCGGCCGTCCGCAGCAGGCCCCACTCGCGCCGGCGCTGGGCGACGGAGAAGGCGAACGTCGACGCGACCACGTACACCGACACGAAGCAGGTGACGCCGCCCGCGGTGCCCAGCAGCGCGTCGACGGTGACCAGCGCCTCGTGGTCACCGTCCCGGTCGGGGTCGGCCAGGCGCCGGTCGTCGCCGGTGAGCACGCGGACGCCGGTGGCGGCCGGGTCCGCGGCGACCGCGGCGGTCACGGCGGCGGCGGGCGCGTCCACCACCACGTCGCGGGGGGACGCCGGGGACAGCCGGGCGGCCTCCGCGCCGGTGAAGAACACGGCCCGCTCGAAGGGGAGGGCGGCGACCGTGCCGACCACGGTCCAGTCCCGTACGGTCCCCCCGGCCGCGCGCAGCGCGACCCGCTGACCTGGGTGGGCCCAGGCGCCCGCGACGACCACCTGGTCCGGTGCGGCCGGCGGGTGCCCGGCGGTCAGCCGGTAGCCGGCGAAGCCCGCGGACGCCCACGGATGGCCGGTCAGCCCGGTCCGATCCGCCGCTCGGGCGGACCCGTTCGTACCGGAGGGGCCGCCGGCCGGACTCACCGCGAAGGACCGGTCCGCGGTCACCGCACCGATCCGGCCCAGCCTGGCGACCAACCCGGCCGGGACCGGGCGGGGTGGGGACAGCGGCGCCGTGCGTACCCCGGACGGCGTCCGCACCCGCAGGGTGTCGGCGCCGTGCACGACCACCGGCGCGGCCCGGAAGCGCTCCGGGGCGTGCTGCGGTGCGTGCGCGCTCGACGCGAGCACCAGGCCCATCATGGTGATCAGCCCGACTCCGAGGGCGAGGGCCACGAAGCTCGCGGCGAAGGCGGTCCAGCGGGTCCGCAGGGTCCGCAGCGCGACGCTCAGCACGACACCGCCTCCAGCCGCGCCATGCCGGCGGCGACCGACTCCGCGGTGGGGGCGCGCAGTTCGCCGCTCAGCCGCCCGTCGGCGAGGAAGAGCACCCGGTCGGCGAAGGACGCGGCGACCGGGTCGTGGGTGACCATGACCACGGTCCGGCCGTCCTCGTCGGCCATGCCGCGCAGGACCGACAGCACCCGGCGGCCCGCCGCGGAGTCCAGCGCACCGGTCGGCTCGTCGCCGAAGAGCACCTCCGGTTCAGTGATCAACGCCCGGGCCAGCGCCACCCGTTGCTGCTGCCCGCCGGACAGCTCGGAGGGGCGGTGCCGGGCCCGGTCGGCAAGGCCGACCCGGGCCAGCGCGTCCCGCACGGCTCCCTTCGCCGGGCGCCGCCCGGACAGCCGCAGCGGCAGCGCCACGTTCTGCTCCGCGGTCAGCGAGGGCAGCAGGTTGAACGACTGGAAGACGAAGCCGATCCGCTGCCGGCGCAGCAGGGTCAGCCGGGTCCCGCTCAGCCCGGTCAGGTCGGTGCCGCCGAGCAGGACGCTGCCGGAGGTGGGCCGGTCGAGCCCCGCCGCGCACTGCAGCAGCGTCGACTTGCCCGACCCGGACGGCCCCATGACCGCCGTGAAACTCCCGGTCGGAAAGCCCAGCGTCACGCCGTCGAGCGCGGTCACCACGGTGTCCCCGGACCCGTACGTCCTGCTCACCGAGCGCAGTTGCATCGCATCGATCTCCATGCCGTCCAGCCAACCGCCGGGCGCGGCCGGCCGCAGGAGGGCAGGAGGGTGTCCTCGGGTGGGCCCGGCCCACCCGCTGCGGGGTGGGGCAGGCACTACCCCGGAGGTCGGCCCAGCGGGTTGGCCGCGGCGGCGCAGCCGCTTCTACGGTGGGCGCATGACCTCCCGTACCGTCTGGCAGGCCCTGGCCCGGCCGGACTTCCTGCTGACCTCCTGGCCGTGGCGGTCGGCCGGGTACCTGCTGAGCAGCGCCCCGGTCGGGCTGGTCACGCTGGTCGGGATGCTGGTGGCCACGGGGATCGCCGGGGGACTGTCCCTCGTGGTGGTCGGGCTGCCGCTGCTGGCCCTCCTCGGCCTGGCGGGACTGCCGGTCGCGGCCGTCGAGCGGTGGCGGCTGCGCCTGATCGACACCGACCCGGCCCCCGGCGGGCACCGGATGCCCGACCGGCCCGGCCTCGTCGCCCTGCTGCGCACCCGGTACCGGGAGCAGGCGACCTGGTGGGAGCTGGCCTACGCGCTGCTGTTCGCGGTGGTGCTGTGGCCGCTGGACCTGCTGACCGCGGGCATCGCGCTGTCGCTCCCGCTGGGCCTGGTCGCGACCCCCGTCCTGATGGCGACGTTCGGGCACGGGCACGGCGGCACCGTGCTCAAGACGTGGACCGTGTCGTCGTACCCCGAGGCGTTCGCGCTGGCCCTGCTGGGCCTGGTCCTGCTGGGCGTCGCGGGATACGTGCTCGGTCCGCTGGCGGGTGCGCGCGGCGCGCTGACCCGGTTGCTGACCTCGCCCCGCGAGGACGCCCTCGGCCGGCGGATCAACGAACTGACCCGTTCCCGGGGCCGGTTGGTGGACGCCTTCGAGGCGGAGCGGCGCAGGATCGAGCGGGACCTGCACGACGGCGCGCAGCAGCGGCTCGTCGCGCTGACCGTGACCCTCGGCCTGGCCCGGCTGGACGCGCCGCCGGGACCGGTCGCCGACCTGATCGCCAAGGCCCACGACGAGGCCGGCGAAGTGTTGGTCTCACTGCGGGAGTTGATCCGCGGCATCCACCCGAAGGTGCTGGCCGACTACGGGCTGGCGGCGGCGATCCCGGACGTCGCGGAGCGGTCGTCGGTGCCGGTGGACGTCCGGGTCGAACTGCCGGGCCGGATGCCGGACGCGGTCGAGGCCACCGCGTACTTCGTGGTGTGCGAGGCGCTGACGAACATCGCCCGGCACAGCGGGGCGACGCGCGCCACCGTCGTGGGCGGCTACGCCGACGGGCGCCTCACCGTCGCGGTGAGCGACAACGGGCGCGGCGGCGCCTCGGCCGGGAAGGGATCGGGCCTGGTGGGCCTGGCCGACCGGGTCTCCGTGGTGGATGGCAGACTCGAACTGTCCAGCCCGCCCGGCGGACCGACCCTGCTGCGTGTGGAGCTTCCGTGCGAGATGACGCTGCCGACCGTCACCTCCGGCTAGTGCTGGCCGAGGACAGCGTGCTGTTGCGGGAGGGCCTGACCGGGCTGCTGGCCCGCTTCGGCCACGAGGTGGTCGCCGCCGTCTCCGACGCGGACGCGCTGGAATCCGCCGTCGCCGCCCACCGCCCGGACCTCGTGGTGACCGACGTCCGCATGCCGCCCACCTTCACCGACGAGGGGCTGCGCGCGGCCGTCGCACTGCGCCGCAGAGCGCCGGAGCTGCCGGTCCTCGTGCTCAGCCAGTACGTCCAGCGCAGCTATGTCACCGAGCTGCTGGAGACCGGCGACGGCACCGGGATCGGCTACCTCCTCAAGGACCGGGTCGGCAGGGTCGAGGAGTTCCTCACCGCGCTCCACCAGGTCGCGGACGGCGGCACCGTGGTCGACCCCGAGGTGGTCCGGCAACTCCTGCGCCACCGCCGCGATCCGCTGGAGCGGCTGACCCCGCGCGAGCGCGAGGTGCTCGCCCTGGTCGCCGAGGGGCGTTCCAACGCGGCGATCGCGCGCGCCCTCGTCGTCTCCGAGGCTGCCGTGGGCAAGCACATCGGCAACATCCTCACCAAACTCGACCTCCCGCCGGCCGAGGAGACCCACCGCCGCGTCCTGGCGGTCCTGGCGTTCCTCCAGTCCTGATCGCGGTCCTGACCGCACCCTGACCGTCTCCGTGCGGGCGGGTCCGCGTGACCGCGGACAGGGCCGGGACCGGGTCAGGCGCGGGCCCGGCGGTCTCCCAGAAGCGCCGCCTGCCGCTGCGTGAGTCGCTGGCTGTTCGGATAGGTGACGAGTCGGCCCGCGAACGCCGGTGCGACGGTGATGATCGCTGTCCCCATGGGGCGCCACCCCAACGGTCCGGCGTCACCGTCGTCACTGGCCGCACGCTTACCGGCGGACGGGTCAGCGCGGCGCCGCGGCGGCGCCGAGCGTGACCGTCCGCGCCCACTCCGGCGGGCGGTCGGGGATGTAGGCGGGATCGTCCTCGTCCCAGGAGCCGGTGGGCGGCAGGCGGGGGAAGAGGCCGACGACGGTCCGGCAGGGCGGCCGCGCGGCGGGCCAGCGGGTGTACCCGTCGGTCAGCACGACGATGACGTCCGGGCCCGGCCGTGTCCTGAGGGCGCGGGCGAACCCGCTCCTGAGGTCCGTGCCCCCACCGCCGGTCAGGGGGATGCCCTCGCTGCGGCACAGCGGGTGCGCCAGCTGCGCGACGGCGTCGCAGGGGACCACGGTGACCAGGTCGCGGCGGCCGCCCACGGCGCGCGATATCGCGGTGACCTCGAGCAGCGCGCTGCCGAGTTCCGCGTCGCTGACCGATCCGGAGGTGTCGATGACGATGCAGACCCGGGGCGGCCGGCGGCGCAGGCTCGGCAGGACCGCGCCGGGCACCCCCGCGGAGCGGCGGGACGGCCGGCCGTACGTGTAGTCCTCGCCGGCCCCGCCGCCGGACACCGCCGAGCGGATCGCGGCACCCAGCAACTGCCGCCAGGGCTGCGGGGGATGGAACGCCTCCTCCGCCCAGCGCCGCCACCCCCGCGAGGCGCTGCCCGGGCGGCCGTTGATGCCCTGCGCGACCCGGAAGCGGACCGCGTCGCGTTCCTGCGTGCTGAGCCCGTCCGCGCCGTCGGGCCCCCATTCCCAGTCCCGGTCCAGGCCGTCGGCGCCGCTGCCGCACTCCAGCCAGGCCAGGTCGTGCGTGCGCGGGCCGAGTTGGAACCAGCGCAGGTAGTCCTCCATCAGATGGCCCTCGGGCAGCCCGAGCTTCGCCGGATGGACGGCGTCCTCCGGCAGGGCCAGCCCGTCCCCGAACGCGTCGTCGTTGATCTCGAAGTCCGCGGCGATGTTCATCCGCAGCCGTTCCGCGGGGCCGGTCAACCCCCGTTCCCTTACGAGGCGTTCGCTGCGGCCGTGGTGGTCGCGCAGCAGGTGCGACACCTCGTGCACCCAGACGGCGGCGAGATCCTCCACGGAGGTGCGGGCCACGAAGGCCGGGGAGACGTAGCACCTCCAGTGGCGGTCGACGGCCATCGTGGGTACCCGGGGGGACTCCACGGTGTGCAGGGCGAAGAGCGCCGCCGCGAGGTAGGGGCGGGCCCGGACCGCCTGGAGCCGCGCGGCGAAGAGCTTGTCGAGGTCGAGGGGGAGGTCGAGGACCGGTCCGTGCCGGGGCCCGGGCCGGGGTTCGTGCCGGGGTGCGCCCGTGGCCTTCCCCGGCCGGGCCTCCTCCGCGGCCGCCTTCGCCCCTGCGTGGTCCGTACTCATCGGCCCGCCTTCGCCGTTCCCGCCTTCGCCGCGCCGGCGATCCGCGCCGCCGCGCGATCCGCCCGCCGGGACAGGGCCACCGCGCCGGAGAGCCGCTCGATCGACGCCGGGACGTCCCAGTCCTCGCGGCGCAGCGTGGCCAGCGTGGTGGCGGGAACGACCACCAGGTCCGGCGCGCCGGTCTCCATCGCCCGGGCGAGCAGCGCCCAGGCCGCGTCCCAGCGGGTGCGCTCCGGGCGTTTGCGGACCGCGTCCACCACGCCGTCGAGGACCGCCTGCCGCAGGTCCCCCCGCTCGGGCAGGACGGCGCCCGCCGGGTCGGCGAGCAGCGACTCGGGGTCCGGCAGGTCCATCCGGTCCACGGCGGCGAGCAGTTCCAGGCCGGGACCGTCCCCCACCGTGCCCCGCACCAGCAGGGCCAGCACCTCGCGGGAGGAGCCGGCCGCGGTCGCGAAGGCGATCAGGCGCAGCGTCATCTCCCAGCTGCGCGGCGACGGCCAGGCACCGCCGCGCCGGGCCTCGTTGGCGGGCAGCTGGTGGACGAGGGTGGGGCGCGCGGTCAGGAACCCGGTCACGGCACGGCGGGCGAAGTCCACCGCGGCGGGCAGCTCCTCGGGGTCGAGCCGGGGCAGTGCCGCCCGGGGCCAGGTGCCGCCGAGGCCGCGGACGACGACGTCATGGTCGTGGGTCCACTGCAGGTGGACGAACCGGTTGGCCAGCGGCGCGCTCAGCTCCCATCCGTCGGCCGCCGAGGACCGCGGGTTCGCGGCGGCCACGATCCGGACGGCGGGCGGCAACCGCAACGCCCCGATCCGCCGCTCCAGGACGAGGCGGAGCAGCGCGGCCTGCACGGCCGGGGGAGCGGTGGACAGCTCGTCGAGGAAGAGCAGCCCCCGCCCGGCCCGGACCAGGCGCACCGCCCAGTCCGGCGGGGCCATCGGCACGCCCTGCTCCGCGGGGTCGTCACCGATGACGGGCAGGCCCGAGAAGTCGGACGGTTCGTGCACGCTCGCGATCACCGTGGTCAGCGGCAGATCCAGCGCGGCGGCGAGCTGGGTGAGCGCCGCCGTCTTGCCGATCCCGGGCTCCCCCCACAGCAGGACGGGCAGGTCGGCGGCCACGGCCAGGGTGAGCGCCTCCAGTTGGACGTCGGGGCGGGGTTCGGTGCCGGTCGCGCCCAGCAGGGTCAGCAGGGCGTCCGCGACGTCGAGTTGGGAGCCGTGGAAGGCTCCGGAGGGGGCGACTCCGGAGGGGGTGTCGGCGGGGGAGAGGAGGTCGGCCTCGGAACGGAAGGACGGGGTGCAAGTAGGCATATGTGGTCACCTTTGGGGTTCGTGAGGGCATGTCGGAGGGCGTACGGGTGCGGGTGCGGGCCCGGACGTCGCCGTGGACATGGGCGCGCGGGCGCACCCGGGACGGTCGGCGGGCCGGGTCAGCGGAGGAACGTGTGGCGCGGGTGGGCGCGTCCTGGTCGGGGGGTACGGCGGTTGCGCGGGACAGCGGCGGGGGCGGGTGAGGGCACGGGGCCGCGCATGGGCCCCGGCCCGGGTCCGAACAGGCCCGCGCGGAACAGGCCGTGGGAGATCCTGCGCCGGGCGGCCGCTTCGAGCTCGTCCCGCAGGGCGCCGCCGCGCAGCCGGGCCTCCGGGCCGAGCAGCGCCTCGACCGCGGCCAGCGCTCCGGCGAGGTCGCCGTGGTCGAGGCGGGCGCGGACGTCGGGCAGGCACGCGGGTCGGCGGTGCGCGTCGTCGATCGCCCGCAGGCACGGAAGCGCGGTACCGGTCAGCGAGGCGAGCAGCTCTTCCCGTGCGATCTCGGCCGGGTCGTGGTCGAGCGCGGACAGCACCCCGTCGACCAGGCCGATCCGGTGCAGGGCTCCACGGCACTCGACGAGGCGCGGCCGGCCCTCGGACACAGCTGTCCCGCCGCGCACGGCAGGGGCATCGGCTGCCGGACCGTATCCGTCCGGTGCCAACGCGGCGGCGACCAACGGGTGCAGCCGGTCCAGCTCGGTCAACCCGGCGCGGAGCAGCGCCAGATCGGGCGGCACCCACGTGGCCGCGTCGGGCAGGACCGGCAGCGCCCCGCCGCTCTCCGCTCCCTCGGGCACGATCCGCGCGCCGAACGCGCCGTGGTCGAAAGCGCCTTGGAGGTGGGCCTCGTGGACGTAGGACGCCTCGCCCGCGAGTCCTGGGTCCGTGGACGACGTGGATTCGTCGTCCAAGTCCACCGCCAGAAGGAGCCGTTGCCGAACTCCGAGGCGTACGGCGACGGTTCCGGCGGCCCGTCCCTCGGCGCGGAGCAGGATCGCCGCCTCGGCCGCCCACCGGTCCACCGCCCAGTGCGGCTCCGCGGTGGCCGCGCCGAGCGTCGACGGCGCGTCGTCCGCCAAGTCCGGCGGAGCCGCGAGGAGGCCGGAACCGCCCCGCGTTGTCGGCTGATCGGCCCCGGACCGCACCCGCAACTCCCCGCTCCTGCGCGCGTCCCACAGGTGGCGGTGCAGGTCGAGCCGGAACCGCGGATGGGGGCGGGGGCGGGGGTGCGGGCAGTGTTCGGCGCCGAGTTCGGCGCCCGGCCCGGCCCACAGCGCGAGGCTGATCCGCTGCCCGGCGTCCGCCCAGGCGGGCGGGGTACGGACCACGAGGTGCACCGGGTGCTCGCCGGGCGGGCCGGCGCCCGTATCGGGCGTGTCCCCGGGCCCGTTGGCGTACCGCGCGAGGGCCAGGGTCAGGCCCGGGCGCAGCAACCCGTCGGGGGCGATCCGGGGCAGGTGCCAGCGCAGCAGGTCGGGAGCCAGATGGCGAAGGTCGGCCCGGATCCGGGCGGCGAGGTCGTGGCCGTGCGTACGGGCCACGGAGCGCAGATCGAGATCGACGTCGACCCGGGCGGCGGCGCATGCCCCGGCCCAGTCACCGGCATGCCGGCGGGCGGTCGCAGTCTCGATCATGGAGGGCGGCACGGCGAACTCGCGCACGCGCGGCCAGAAGGAAGGACGGGTATCCCCGTGCGCGATCTCGGAGTGCATCAGCACTCACCTTGCGCGGACGGGTCCCCCAATCTGCGAGGAGTCATCATCGCGGGAAGCGTAGCGCCACCCCTCGCGTTCCGCCAGGGTCCGCTGCCGGAGGACACCACGGGAGGTCTCCGCGGATGAACGTCGATGAGCCGACTCAGAGTTGAGGGCCGCGGGAGAACTCCGTCCGCGGACGGCGGACATCGAGCCCACGGACGTGGGCCCCACGCACGTGGAGTCCCGGGCGGACGCGGCGGGCTCCGCGCCGTCGCGGGACCCACCGCGTGGCCTCACACCGGGCTCGGCTCCCGCAGCCGGCTGAGCAACTCGTCCCCGACGCGGACGATCTCCGACCGGTACGGGGTGTCGGACAGCACGAAGTGGGTGATTCCGAGGTCGCGGTAGGCGCGCAGCGCCGCGGCCACGTCGTCGGGCGAGCCGACCAGCCAGGTGCTGCCCGCGCCGCCTCCGCCGAACCGCCCGGGCGCGGTGTAGAGGCAGGAGTCCAGCACCTCGCCGCGCCGCGCGAGATCGTAGAGCCGCTGCTGGCCGACGGCGAGGCGCCGTTGCGCGGTCAGGGTCGAGTCGGCGGCGCGGTCCGCCATCGCGGCGACCTTCTCCTGGGCGTCGTGCCAGGCCTGTTCGGTCGTGTCGCGGACCAGGGTGGTGATGCGCAGGCCGAACTCCAGCGGGGCGTGGGCCCTGCCGACGGACGCGCTGAGCGCCTTGAGCCGGTCGATCCGCTCGGCGACGCCGTCCAGCGGTTCGCCCCAGAAGAGCTGGACGTCCGCCTCGGCGGCCGAGACCCGCTCCGCCGCCGCGGAGGCGCCGCCGAAGTAGAGCCGCGGGGTCCTGCCGCTGCCGGCGTCGTGCGGCCGCGGGCTCACCGTCGACTCCTCGACGCCGAAGAACTCGCCGCGGAACGTGACGTTCTCCTCGGTCCACAGCCGGCGCACGAGGTGCAGGAACTCCCGCGTGCGGTCGTAGCGTCGGGCCGGCTCGCTCTCGCCGTCGCCGTAGGCGCCGGGGTTGTCCAGGCCGCTGACGATGTTCACCAGCAGGCGCCCGCCGCTGAGCCGGTCGAGGGTGGCCGCGGCGGCGGCGAAGTGCGCGGGCCGCCAGTAGCCGGGCCGGACGGCCACCAGGGGTTTGAAGGTGGTGGTGCGTGCGGCCAGCGCGGTGGCGACGGTGAAGGTGTCCGGCCGGCCCCACCCCGTACCGATGAGGGCGCCGCCCCAGCCGTGGTCCTCGGCCGCGCGGGCGAGTTCGGTGGAGAATTCGAGGGTTCCCCAGCCGTGGGTCGTGTCGTCGCCCCGGTGGCCGGGTTCGACCGTGTTGGGGATGTACCAGAGATATTCCGCACTCATGTCAGAACTCCGATTCTCTGCGGTGCCGGGCGCGAGCCGGGCCGCGCGGTTCCGGGATGGCGGAATTCTGGTACGGAACCGTGCGGGCCCGGCGCGCGAGGGGCCGGCGGCCGAACCGGAGGGATGCCCTCAGGCCGCACACGCAGGCACGACGACGGTTCGGGGGTGGGGTGCGAAGGGGCGGAAAAACGCGGGAACTAACGACACAGCGCGGTGGCCGACCGCATCAGGTCGACATGAACGCGGGTGACCAGCCTCGTCCTTTGACGCACGGTACGAAACTATTCGGGCGGCGGGCCACTGGCAATGAGTTCCTTCATGACGGCTGTGTGAAATCTGCTCGGCCCGAACTCCGCGGCGCGTTCCACGCCCGAACTCCGCGGTGATCCACCCCCTAACTCCGCGTCGAATCCCGTGCCGAACTCCGTGGCCGCACCCGACGTCCGACCCGGCACCGGATCGGGCCCCGGACCCCGTGTCGAACCTCGCGCCCCACCCTCTTCCGGGGCGCTCCCCCGGTCCCGGGGCGGGACGTGGCGCACTCTTGGCGCGCTCATGGTGTGCGCGGCAGCAAGATCATGTCAGGATCTCCAGCCGGCGACGCGGAGCAAAATGTGCACCGTCTGTGGCGTCAAGGGTGGGGACGATGGAGACGTGGGAGGACGGGTGGGCTTCCACCGGCCGGACGCGCCAGACTGCGCGGATGGAGCCGGCTCATGAGACGCGGTGGCGGCGGAACCCGCTCACGGCGGTGCCGCCGAAGGGATTCCAGACGGCCTACGTCTGTACCGGGGTGGCCGGTCATCTGCCCGCCGCGGGCGACGCCGTCGTGGTCGAACTCGCCCCGGTCGGGCGCCGCTTCACCGCCGCGGTGGTCGACCTGGCACTCGCCGCGTGTTCCCTCGCGGTGCCCGCGCCGTTCGCCTGCGCGGTCCAGTGCGCGGTGGAGCCCGGCGGCCGGATCTGCTTCCTGCTCGCGCTCTGGATGCTCGGCTTCGTCTGGCTGACGCTCTACGGCGCCGCCTTCGTGGTCCTGTGCGGCGGCACGCCCGGGCTGCTGCTCACCGGGCTGCGGGTGGCCCGCGCCTGGGAGGGCCACACGCGGCCGGGGTGGCGGCAGGCGGTGCGGCGGGCCCGCTTCCTCGCGGTGATGGGCTGGCTGGTCCCGTTGCTGAACGTCGCCGTCGTCCTCGCCCGGCTGGGCGGGGTGCTCCGCGAACGCCCTTACCACCAGAGCACGTTCGACACCGCTGCGGCCACCGTCGTGGTCCGGCGGCAGACCCGCGCGGCGGCGGCCGCGTCGAGGCGCCCGCACCCGGTGCTCAGGTAGGGGGAGGGGGCGCCGGGCGGGGCCGGGGCACCCCGATGGCGGCGCGCTCCGGCGAGCCGCCTCCTACAAGGTGTAGTAGCTTGGCGGCGGCGGTCGTCGCCGACCGTGCGCGCCCGCCGCGGCCCAGTCTGCCCCGACCACCCGAGGAACGCAGATGATCGAAGCCCATGCCCTGTCCAAGCGCTACGGCGAGCGTGTTGCGGTCTCCGACCTGAGTTTCACCGTGCGGCCGGGCGCGGTGACCGGGTTCCTGGGCCCCAACGGTGCCGGCAAGTCCACCACCATGCGGATGATCCTCGGACTGGACGCCCCCACCTCCGGACAGGTCACCGTCAACGGCCGCCGCTACGCCGACCACCCCGCCCCCCTGCACGAGGTCGGCGCCATGCTCGAAGCCCGCGCCATCCACACCGGCCGCAGCGCCCGCAACCACCTGCTCGCCCTCGCCGCCACCACCGGCATCCCCCGCCGCCGCGTCGACGAGGTCATCGACACCGTCGGCCTGCAGGACGCCGCCCGCACCCGCGTCGGCCGCTTCTCCCTCGGCATGGGCCAACGCCTCGGCATCGCCACCGCCCTGCTCGGCGACCCCGCCACCCTCGTCCTCGACGAACCCGTCAACGGCCTCGACCCCGAAGGCGTCCTCTGGATCCGCACCCTCCTCAAGGACCTCGCCGCCGAAGGCAGAACCGTCCTCCTCTCCTCCCACCTCATGTCCGAAATGGCCCTCACCGCCGAACACCTCATCATCATCGGCCGCGGCCGCCTCATCGCCGACACCTCCGTCAGCGAGTTCGTCCGCGCCACCCCCGGCGGATCCGTCCGGGTGCGGTGCGACGACGCGGTGGCGCTGACCGCGCTGCTGGCCGGACCCGACGTGGACGTGGCCGCACTGGGCGGAGGGGTGCTGGAGGTGACCGGGCTGACCAGCGAGCGGATCGGCCGGATCGCCGCGCAGCACGCCATCGCGCTGTCCGAACTCACCCCGCAGCAGGCGTCCCTGGAGCAGGCGTTCATGGAACTCACCCGCGACGACGTGGAGTTCCGCCCGCCCGCCAGGGACCTCGATCCGGCTCCCGTCCCGACCTCGGAAGGACAGCCTGCGTGAGCGCCATGACGTCATCCCCGGCGGCTGCGGCCCCCGGTCCCGCCGCCACCGTGCACTCCCGCGTCACCCAGCGCCGGGTGCTGCACTCCGAGTGGATCAAGCTCCGGACGCTGCGGTCCACGTTCTGGACGCTGATCGCCGCGACCGTCTCGCTGATCGGCTTCGGCGCGCTGTTCTGCGCGATCACCGCCAACCGCTGGCCGCACATGAGCGCGGGCGACAAGGCGGGCTTCGACCCCGCCCTCACCAGCCTGCGCGGCTACTTCCTCGCCCAGCTCGCCGTCGGCGTGCTCGGCGTCCTGGTGATCACCGGGGAGTACGCCACGGGGATGATCCGCGCCACACTCGCGGCGGTCCCGCGCCGGCTGCCCGTGCTGTGGGCCAAGGCCGCGCTGTACTCGCTGGTCACCTGGGTGCTGATGACCGTCGGCGCGCTGGCCGCCTTCCTGATCGGGCAGGGCGTGCTGTCCTCCCGGCACCTCGGCACCTCGCTGTCGGCCCCCGGAGTGACCCGCATGGTGCTGGGCACGGGTCTGTACCTCACGGTCGTCGGGCTGCTCGGCGTCGCCATCGGCGCGCTGATCCGCAACACCGCGGGCGGCATCGCCACGCTCTTCGGCGTGCTGCTGGTCCTGCCCGCGCTCGCGGAGGCGCTGCCCTCCTCCTGGGGCAACCGGTTCGGCCCCTACCTCCCGGGCAACGCCGGCCAGGCGCTGATCTCGCTGCCCCGCGAGGCGCACCCGCTCGCCCCCTGGACCGGGTTCACGGTCTTCTGCGTGTACGCGGTGGTCGCGCTGGCCGCTTCCGCGGTGCTGCTCGGGCGCCGGGACGCCTGACGTCCCCCGCACCGGGCCGGCCGCGGGAGTTCGACACCGTGCGGAGCCAGGTGCGGGAACGCACATCGGCGCCATACCGTCTACAGTCTTGTAGTCAATTATGGGTCGTGGAGACGGCAGAACGGGCGCCGCGTGGCGCCAGGAAGGTGGCGGCATCGTGGAGCAGCCCGGACACCACGGCGGTGGCGCGGTCGGGACCGAGGTGGGCGGCGCCGCGCCGGCCCGGCACCGCCGACCGGCGGGGAACGCGAGCGGCGGCGCGGCAGGCGCGGTGTCGGGTGCGGCGCTGAGCAAGGTGCCCGAGGTGACCGCACTGTTCTGGGTGACCAAGGTGCTCACCACCGGCATGGGCGAGACCACGTCGGACTTCCTCGCCCGGGTCCTGGGCCCGGTCGGGGCCGGCGCCATCGGGTTGTTCGGGCTGGTCGGCCTGCTGATGCTCCAGTTCCGGGCCCCCCGCTACTCGGCCTGGACGTACTGGTCGGCGATCGTCATGGTGAGCGTGTTCGGCACCATGGCCGCCGACGTCGTGCACGTGGTGGCGGGTGTCCCGTACGCGGTCTCCACGGTCGCCTTCGCGGTGATCCTGACCGTCGTCCTGGTCGCCTGGTACCGCAGCGAGGGCACCTTGTCGATCCACAGCATCCGCACCCGGCGGCGCGAGCGGTTCTACTGGGGCACCGTGCTGGCGACCTTCGCGCTGGGCACCGCGGTCGGCGACCTCACCGCGGGCGGCCTGCACCTGGGCTACTTCTCCTCCGGCGTGATGTTCGCGGCGCTGATCGCGGTGCCGGCCATCGCCGGGCTCGGCTTCCGGCTCAACGCGGTCGCCACCTTCTGGGCCGCGTACGTGCTGACCCGGCCGCTCGGCGCCTCGTTCGCCGACTGGATGGGGGCGTCCAGGGAGCACGGCGGCCTCGGTTGGGGCACCGGACCCGTCAGCCTGGTCCTGGCCGTCCTGATCGCGGCACTCGTCACGTGGCTCGCGGCGCGCGAGCGGGCCGAACGGGCCGCCGCGGCCGAGATGGCGCTCTCCGCTCCGTAGTATCGTGAGGTCCTTTGGCGAGCCGACGGCGAGGGGAGCGAGCGACGTGCGCGACGGAGCGGACGGCCCGGCGGCCGGACGGCGGGCCCGCGGCGAACTGGAGGCCGCCGTGCTGGCCGCGCTGTGGGCGGCGGGCGAGCCGCTCAGCGCCGCCGCGGTCCGCGAGCAGCTCGCCGGCGACCCCGCCCACACCACGGTGCTCACCATCCTGACCCGGCTGCACGCCAAGGGCCTGCTCACCCGCCGCCCCAGCGGCCGCACCCACCTGTACGAACCCGTCCGCGACGAGGCGGGCCACGCCGCCGCCGGGATGCGCGACCTGCTCGACCAGGTCGGCGACCGCGCGGCCGTGCTGAGCCGATTCGTCTCCGAACTCTCCGCCGCCGACGAGCGCCTCCTGGAGCAGCTGCTCCGCCCCCAGCCCGACGAATAGCCCTACGGCGCGGGGCGGTCGGCCCCCGGTACGCGGGGGAGCCGCCTCCCCGGGGCCACCGGGTCGCGCGCTACTCGGATCTGGTGCCGGAAGTCGCGAACTGCGCTCCGCGCAACGGCAGCTGGATGACGGTGGCGGCGCCCAGGACGAGGGCCGCGCACCAGAAGGGCGCGCGGACCCCGAGGCCGTGGGCGAGGTATCCCGCGCCGAGCGCGCCGAGTGCCCCCGAGGCGTTGGTGACGAGCTGGTAGGCCATGGTGACCCGCCCGAGCATCGCGTGCGGCACGAGCGACTGCCGCAACGACACCGCCGTGACGTTCCACAGCAGATCGGCCGCGCCGAACACGGCGATCGCGACGGCGGCGATCGCGGCGGAACGCGCCCCGCTCACCACGGCGATGGCGGCCACCGCCACGGCCATCGCGCACGGGAGGACGCGGGTCGGGCCGAACCGCCCGGTCAGCCGCGCGGCCCCGGCGGTTCCGCCGAGCCCGCCGACCGCGTACCCGGCGACGAGGAGGGCGAAGCCGACGGATCCCAGGCCGACCGCCTGCCGCGCGTAGACCACGAGGATCGCGACCATCCCGCCGTTGGCCAGGTTGAGCAGCCCCGCGACGGCGCACAGCAGCCGCAGCGTCGGGTGCCGGAGCAGCCAGCGCACCCCTTCGGCGACATCCTGCCGGAGCGTCCGCCCGGCGGACGGCGTACCGGTGTCCGCGGCCGCCTCCCCGGTTCCGCGGGGCCCGCCGGTCTCGGGTTCCGGCTCGGGGCCTTCCGGGTCCCCCGCGCCGCCCCGGGGCCGGAAGCTTCCCCCGACCAGCAGCGCCAGCCCCGCCGCGGCCCCGAACGACCCGCTGTCGACGAAGAACGGCAAGGACGCGGCCGCCCCGAACACCACGGCGCCCAGCAGTGTGCCGAGCAGCGTCTCGGCGGTCAGCACGCCCGCGAGAATGCGGGCGTTGGCCCGGGCGAACTGGGACCGCGGCACCAGCGCGGGCACGATGCCCGCCCAGGCGCCGTTGTAGAGCGCCTGCCCGCAGCCCAGCGGGATCCCCGAGCCGACCAGGAGCGCGACCGAGTCCCGGCCGGTGGCGACGGCGACCGCGAGCACCGCGGCGACCAGCGCACGGCAGCTGTCGGTGACCCACAGGACGCGCCGCCGGTCCACCCGGTCGGCGAGCGCGCCGGACGGCAATCCGATCACCAGCCAGGGCAGTTGCTCGGCCAGCGCGACCGCCGCGATCTGCCGCGGGTCCGAGGTGAGGCGGCTGGCCAGCAACGGCAGCGCGACGAACCGCATCCCGTCGCCGAGAGCCGATATCGTCACCGACGCCCAGACGAGCGCGAAGCGCCGCCCGAGCGGCGGCGGCGCGGGTACCGGGTCAACTGCCGTGCGCCCGGGTCGCTTTCCCGTGGTCCGTCCGCGTAACATGAATGAGAATCTGATTCAGATTCGGCTCGCTGTCAAGACGTCGAGGAGCAGCCCATGGCGCCGGAGGCGCGCGCACCGCAGCAGCGGCGCAGCCGCGAGAAGTACGCGGCGATCCTGCGCACCGCCGCCGACCTGCTCCAGACCGTGAGCTACGACGAGTTGGGCACCACCCGCATCGCCGCCGCCGCGGGCGTCTCGGTCGGAGTGCTCTACCGCTTCTTCCCCGACAAGGAGGCGATCGTCCGGGCGCTGGTCCGGCAGTGGTGGGAGGCCGACGTCGCCAGGATCGAGGAACTGGCCGCGCGGCCCCCGCAAGGCGGTGTCGAGCGGCTGCTGGAAGAGCTCTTCGCGCGCTACGCCGAGCGGTTCCGGCACGAACCGGGGTACCGCAACGTGTGGTTCCACGCCCCACCCGGCAGCTGGACCGAGGACGACGGACCCGGTGTCGACGCACGCATCGCCGACCACCTGCACGCGATCCTCACCGGCGGTTACGGCCTGGCCGACACCCCCGAGACCCGGCTGAGGACCCGGCTGGCCGTCGAACTCGGCGACCACGTGCTCCAACTGGCCTTCCGCGACGATCCCGACGGCGACCCGGAGATCCTCGCCGAGGGCGTCCTGATGATGGAGTGCTACCTCTTCGCGCCGCTGCGGCACGGCTGAAGGGGCGCCCGCCCGCCCCGCGCTCCCGGCGTCAGCCGCCGGCGGCCAGCGCGTCGGCGAGCGCCTTCCACGCCTCGGCGGCCAGGTCGAGGCTCCCGTCCGCCTGCAACCGCTCCGCCATCGCGCGCAGTTCGGCGATCGGCGCGCTGCCGTCGCCCCGCGCGACCTCGGCCTGGTGCAGCAACAGCTCGGTGCGCGCCCGGTTGTGGCGGTCCAGCGCGCCGGGTTCGGCGAGAACCTGCCGGGCGAGGGTGGCGGCCTGCTCGCAGTCGCCGCGGACGAGCGCCATCCGGGCCTGGACGGCGAGGAGTTCGGCCCGGTGCGCGCGACCGCCGATCAACTCGACGACCGTGCGGGCCTCGGCGTACCACTCCTCGACCTGGTCGGTGACCTCCCCGGTCAGCCGCAGCCGCAGTGCCACCGCGTCCAGCCGCAGCCGCCCCCAGAGCAGCAGGTCGTCCCGGCGGGCGGCGGCGTCCAGCGCCTCCTCCAGCAACTCCAGCCCGCGCCGGCCCGCACCCTGCCGGACCGCCACGGTCGCCGACGCCCACAGCACCCGCACGCGCAGCGGTCCCAGCTCCTCCACCGGGATGAGCCGCGCGAGGTCGGCGTGGTGCGAGGCGTCGCCGAGCCGGCCGGCCTCGGTCTCGGCCGCCACCAGCGCGAGCAGCGTGCGGGCCGTGTCGGTGCGGGAGACCTCGCGACGGTCGTCGCAGAGCGTCAGCGCGCGGTGCGCGAAGGCCACCGACTCCTCGATCCCGCCGGCCTCCTGGGCGCACGCCGCGAGCGCGACCAGCGCCTTGACCTGGAGCACCGGGGAGCCGTGCCCGTCGGCGGCCGCGAGGCAGCGCTCCAGCGCCCGCCGCTGCTCGGCCCGCTCGCCCAACTGCTGGTGGGCCCGGGCGAGATGCCACAGCACCTGCCACAGGACCTCCGAGGTGGCTTCCTCGGCCTCGGCGGCGGCCTCGGTCAGCGACTCGACCGCCAGCCGGGGCCGGGCGTCGTCCAGCGCGGACATCCCCTCGGCCTGGAGGGTCGCCGCCACATGGGAGGACCGGGCGCGGAAGACGTCCTCGGACACCCCGAGACGGGCGGCGAGGCCGCGCACGGCATGTGCGGTCGGCGCGCGGTGCCCCGACTCCAGTCGCGACACGTAGCTCGCCGACACACCCGCGCCCGCGATCTCCACCTGGGACAGGCCGCGTTCGTGGCGCAGGCTGCTAACCAGTTGCCCGAACTCGGGTTGCTCCAGATACCGCATCCGTACCGCTCTCCTCGGCTGTCACTCGCCTGTCATTCTACGTGACAACCTGGAACGTTCCGTGACGATTCTGTCATTCGTTGTGATGAAGATGTGCGGTTTCGATGCTGAGCCGGCTCGCGCCCGCGCACGTCTTCGCACACCGCCTCGCGGCGCCTCCGGCGGGATCGTACGGCCCCGCCGTTCCTCGGGAGCGCGCCGGACGGGGGATCATGATAGCGACCGGCAACGCCCTGTCGGGCGGGATCGGTTGCGGCCGTACCTCCGGCTTCGCCGCCGACGCGCCACGCGGTGGGCGGGGTTCGCCCCCGGCGGGAAGGCGAGGATGCGCTCGTCGCCGCACCCGGAGCGGCGGGAAGCGGACGTGACGGAAGCGTCCGCACACATGCCAAGCTTGTCATGATCGGGCGCGGGGGCAGAGAGCACGGTTCCCCGCGACCCCGGAGGGGCGCGGGGAACCGAAGGTGACGGTGGCCGAAGCTCAGAACTCCGAGGCCGCGGCGGCCTCCGCCTCGGCCTGGGCGCGCGCCTGCGCGCCCGAGAGCTTCCGCAGCGGGACCTCCTTGATGGTGAGCATCAGCAGGAACGCGAGTACGGCCACGCCCGCGACGATGAAGAACACCAGGTGCATCGAGGCGGCGAACCCCTGCTTGAAGGGAGCGGCCAGCGCGGGGTCGAGGTGCTTGAGGAAGGCCGAGTCGGTGACCACGGACTTCGCGCTCTGCGGCGAGATCGCGTGCGGATGCGCGGCCAGCGCCTTCTGGAAGTCCGGGTGCGACTGCGCCTTGCCGAGCGCGGTGGTGATCTTGCCGCCGACCGTGCTGAACAGCACGGACAGGAAGATCGCGGTGCCCGCGGTGCCGCCCAGCTGCCGGAAGAAGGTCGCCGACGCGGTCGCGGTGCCCATGTCCTGCGGCGGCACCGCGTTCTGCACGGACATCACGAGCGTCTGCATGGTCAGGCCGAGCCCGATGCCCATGAGCGCCATGAACGCCATGGTCTTGGGCAGCGGGGTGTTCCACTGCACCTCGTAGTGGAACAGCAGCATCGAGACGCACATCAGCGCGGTGCCGATCACCGGGAAGATCTTGTAGCGGCCGGTCCGCGAGGTCGCCTGGCCGGCGCTGATGGAGGCGGCCATCATGCCGAGCATCAGCGGCAGCATCTCCAGGCCGGATCTGGTCGGGCTGGCGCCCTTCACGATCTGGAGGTACTGCGGGATCATCAGCAGCCCGCCGAACATCACCATGCCGACGATCAGGCTGAGCAGGCTGGTGCGGCTGAAGACGTTGTTGCGGAACAGCCGCATGGGGATCAGCGCCTCGTCGCCCATGGCGCGCTCGACCAGGATCCAGGCGATCACACCCGCGACGCCGACGACGTAGCAGAGCAGCGCCCGCGCCGACAGCCAGCCCCACGACTCGCCCTGCTCGGCGATGAGCAGCAGGGGCACCAGGCCGACCACGATGGTCACCGCGCCCCACCAGTCGATGCGGTGGTTGCGCCGGGTGTGCGGCACGTTGAGCACCTTGGCGACCACGAACAGCCCCACGATGCCGATCGGCACGTTGACCAGGAACACCCAGCGCCAGCCGGCGATGCTCAGCACCGTGGACTGGCCGGCCAGGAAGCCGCCGATCAGCGGTCCGGCGACGCTGGAGGTCGCGAAGACGGCGAGGATGTAGCCCTGGTACCGGGCCCGTTCGCGGGGTGGCACGATGTCGCCGATGATCGCCAGCGCCAGGGACATCAGACCGCCGGCCCCGATGCCCTGGAAGGCGCGGAAGACGGCCAGCTCCACCATCGAGGTGGAGAAGGTGCACAGGACCGAGCCGACGATGAAGATGCTGATCGCGGCGATGAAGTACGGCTTGCGCCCGTAGATGTCGGAGAGCTTGCCGTACAGCGGCGTGGCGATGGTCGAGGTGATCAGGTAGGCGGTGGTCGTCCACGCCTGCTGGTTCAGGCCGTGCAGGTCGTCGGCTATGGTCCGGATCGCGGTGCTGACGATGGTCTGGTCGAGCGCGGCCAGGAACATGCCGAGCATCAGGCCGCTGAGGATGGTCAGGATCTGACGGTGGGTCAGTCCTCCCGCCACGGTGTCGGGCGGGCCTGCGGCGGGTTCGGAGGCCGCCCCTGACGGTGATGTGGTCCGGCTGCTGCTCACTTAGGTGTTCTCCTGGATCTGACCCGGCGTACGGGCCCGACGGTGGTGCGGAAGCTGGAGGGGGGCGACGGCGGCGGCCGCGTCGTCCGGTGCGGCCGCCCCGGGGTCGGGTGCCGGGCCGCGCTCGTGGCCCAGGGGACCGCTGTGGGTGTGGCCCTGCGGGTCGCCGTGCCCGTGGCCGTGCGCGTGGCCGTGGCCGTGCACGGGGGCGCACATCGGCCGTACGTGCCGCTCGGCGAGGTCGTCGTTGAAGCGGGCGAGCAGGCGGCCGAGCTCGTCCCGGTCCCGGTGGGTCCACGCGGCGAGCGCCTCGGCCATCTTCTGGTCGCGCTGGGCGCGGTACCGCTCGACGGCGGCGAGCCCCTGCCCGGTCGCCGACAGCAGGGTGCCGCGGCCGTCCTCGGGGTCGGGTCGCCGCTCGACCAGGCCGCGTTCGACCAGGGAGCGGATCTGCCGGCTCACGGTGGACAGGTCGAGGAGGGTGTCGGCGGCGAGGTCGGTGGCCCGCCGCGGACCGGACTCGGCAAGCCGCCCCAGCAGCAGCCGGTCGCCCCACCCCTCGTCACGCACCCGCTGCTTCCAGGCGTGGACCAGCCGCATCAGCCGCGCGACCTCGTCGGCGACGACCGCGGCACCCTCGCGTACGGGCTCGGCGTCGTGCGGGGCGAGGCTCCCACGTACGGCCTCGGCGTCGTGGACGATGCCGTTCGCGCGTACGGGCTCGGTGTCCGTCGCCCTCGCCCCCTGTCCGATAAGCTGTTATTTGCCCTCAGCAACTTATATTACTTGCGGGGAGCAAGCAACTGCCTTGCGGGGGCGTGCGGGAGCTACTCGATGACGTCGTCCTGCGTCGTGCTCACCCGGTGCACGCCCTCGATCTCCGCGAGCACCGTCGCGAGCTCCACCACCGGCCGGGGGCCCTGGACCGTCAGGTTCACCGTGACCTCGCCGCGGTGCTCGGGGTCGTGGTCGTGTTCGGCGGACAGGTCGACGACGTTGTAGCCCATGTCCGTGCAGGACACCAGCGCGGCCCGCAGCACACCGCGGCCGTCCTCGTAGTCCAGCCGGAGCCAGGCGGGGGAGCGGGTCGAGCCGGGAATGCGGGCGGCCAGCGGCGCGAAACCCAGCACGATCAGGAAGTGCGCGCCGGCCACCACCAGCGCCAGCACCGGCAGCCCCGCGCCCGCCGCCATGCCGATCGCCGCCGTCATCCACACCACGGCCGCGGTGGTCAGGCCGCGCACCACGTCCTGCCGGACGAAGATCAGCCCGCCGCCGATGAAGCCGATCCCGGAGACGATCTGCGCCGCGACCCGGGACGGGTCCAGCACGGTGTGGCCGCCGAGCACGTCGCCGAAGCCGTACTTCGACACCAGCATGATCAGCGCGGAGCCCAGCCCGACGAGCGTGTGGGTGCGCATGCCCGCGCTCTTCTGGCGGACCTCGCGTTCCAGCCCGATCGCCGCCGACAGCAGGAAGGCCAGCCCCAACTCGCTGATCTGCTGCCAGCCCTGACCTGTCGCTTCGCCCCAACTCGCCAGATACATCCGAGCCACTGTAGCCACCGGCCCGTTCGTCCGGCCGTCAGCCGGGCGGCGCCTCGCGGACCACGTCCGCCGGGTCCTTGTCGTCGCGCAGCCCCAGGAAGCGCGGGTGGCGCAGCATCCCGTCCCGTGTCCACTCGGTGAACGCCACCTGCGCGACGAGCGCCGGCTCGGCCCAGTGCACGGCCCGTTCGCGCACCGGGCCCGCGAACGGCGAGGCGGGACGGGCCAGCTCGTCCAGCCGCTCCCGCAACTCCCGCAGCACCCGGTCGCTGTAGCCGGTGCCCACCTTCCCGGCGTAGCGCAGCGCCCCGTGCGCGTCGTGGTACCCGAGCAGCAGGGCGCCGAAGCCGATCCGGGAACCGGCCGGCTCGGTGAAGCCGCCCACCACGAACTCCTGGCCCGCCGCGCACTTCAGCTTCAGCCAGTCATGCGAACGGCGCGGCCGGTACACGGAGTCCTCGCGCTTGGCGATCAACCCCTCCCAGCCGCGCGCGCAGGCGTCGGCGAGCAGGGCGGGGGTGTCGCCGTCGTAGTTGCGGTGCGGGGTGAAGCGCAGCGGGCCGCCGTACGCGAACGCGTCGCGCAGCAGCACCTTGCGGGTCCGCTGCGGCACCCGGCCGGTGTCCCAACCGTCCAGCGCCAGCACGTCGAAGACGTAGTAGTGCACCTCGACCGGGCTGGCCCGCACCGCCCGTGGATCGGTCAGCCCCATCCGCTGCTGCAGCAGCGAGAAGTCGGTGCGGCCCGCGCGCAGTGCCACCACCTCCCCGTCCACGGTGAAGTCCGTGCACCGCTGCGCCGCCAGCGCCGCCACCACCTCGGGGTACGTCGTGCTGACGTCGCGGCCGGTGCGGGAGAGCAGCCGGATGCCGTCCGCGTCGCGTACGGCCAGTACCCGGACGCCGTCGAGTTTCCGCTCGAAGAGCCAACGCCCGTCGAACGAACGGCGGTCGGTGGGGGTGGCGAGCATCGGGTGGACCGGGATCGCGCCGCGGTGCGGGGGAACCGGCCGCAGTGCGACGTTCGGGGCGGCGGCCCGCAGCGAGGCGGGACGCCCGCCCGGGGAGGCGGCGGGCCGGGCGGAGGAGCGCCCCGCGGAGCCGGTCAACGGTTCGAGTGCCAGGTCGGACCGCCCGCCGCGGCGACCTGTGCGAGGGTCCGGCCGGTCCGCGCACTGCGGGCGAGATGCGGATCGGGGGTACCCCGGTTCTCCCGGCCGCGGGAGCGGTGCGTGCTGCCGGAACCGGCGGAACTGCCGGAGCCACCGGAGGAGTCGGAGCCGCGGGCGCCGCCGGAGCCGCCGGAGCCGTCGGGGTCGCCGGGGAGCTCGGCCGCCGAGGACCGCTCCTCCGTGCCCTGTACGGCCCGGCCGACGGTGCGTGCGCGGGCCCGGTCGCGGCGCACCGCACCGCGGCCGCCGCCGCGCGCGCCGTCCCCCGCGGACCTGACCAGCAGCCATGCCTCGCCCCTGGCGTGGCCGCTGTCGTCCTCGGTGCCCGCCTCGCCCTTGCGGAAGCGGGTCAGCGACCAGCGGCCGCGCAGCTTGCCGCCGGTGAGCCGGAAGGACGCGTGCCCGTGGGCGAGTGCCTCGCCGAAGGGGATCTCGCGGCCGGACCGGTCGGTGCTGACGTTCCGGTAGCCGCCCGCGTCCCAGACGATCACGGTCCCGCCGCCGTACTCGCCCGCCTCGATCACGCCCTCGAAGTCCCGGTACTCCATGGGGTGGTCCTCGGTCGGCACCGCGAGCCGCTTGTCCTGCGGGTCGGTCGACGGGCCCTTCGGCACCGCCCACGACTTGAGCACGCCGTCGACCTCCAGCCGGAAGTCGAAGTGCGTCCGGCTCGCGTCGTGGATCTGCACGACGTACACGGGGCCGCCGTCCGTCCCGGCGCCGGCGCCGCGCGGCTCGGCGGTGCGGGTGAAGTCGCGCTTGCCGCGGTACGCCGCGAGCCGGCCGCGCCGGTCCCTGCCGCGTGCCGCGCGCCGCCCGGGCCGACCCCGGTCCGCGCCTTCGGGCGGGTCCGGTGTTCCCGAGCCGTTCGAGGTGTCCGATGCGGCCACGGCGCCCTCCTTGCTGCTGCGGGTTGCCCGCTGTTCCCCCCGACCTGCCTGATCCCCCGGCCCCCTGGCCCTCCGTCTGCTGGTTCCTTCGTTTTCGCTCCTCTCGGACGGGTCACCGCTCGGGCGGAGGGCAAACCTCCGCTTGACATGATTAGACCTGTCTGTCTACTATCACCGAGCCGTACTAGACAGATCTGTTCAATCGTCGAGGGAGCAGCAATGCCCGTCACCCAGGCCAGCGAAGCCGCCGCCCGTCGAAGGCGCACCGCGGGGACCGTGTCCCCGGCCGGGGGCGGCGGCGTTGCCGCGGGTGCCGGGCCGGGGGCGGGCGTCGCGCGGCAGAAGGGCCTGCGCCCCGGCGTCGCGCTCGTCCTGCTCGCCTCGATCATCGTGTCGCTGCTCGCCGCCTCCAGCGCCCCGACCCCGCTCTACGCGGTGTACCAGGGCGAGTGGGGCTTCTCGCCGATCACGACGACCGTCATCTTCGGCGTGTACGCGGTGGCGGTGCTGGTCTCGCTGCTGGTCTTCGGGAAGATCTCCGACCACATAGGCCGCAAGCCGGTGCTGCTCGTCGCGCTGGCCGCGCAGGCGGCCGCCATGGTGGTGTTCGCCACCGCCGGCGGCGTCGGCGTCCTGATGGTCGGCCGGGTCGTCCAGGGCATCGCGACCGGCGCCGCGCTCGGTGCGATAGGCGCCGGCCTGCTCGACATCGACCGGATCAAGGGCTCGGTGGCGAACTCCTTCGCCCCGCCGGTGGGGACCGCCGTGGGCGCCCTCGCCTCGGGCCTGGTGGTGCGCTTCCTGCCCGCGCCCACGCACCTCGTCTACTACCTGCTGCTCGGCGTCTTCGCCGTCCAGGCGCTCGGGGTGCTCGCGCTCAAGGAGCCGGTGGACCGCAAGCGGGGCGCGCTGGCCAGCATGGTGCCCGAGATCAAGCTGCCCCGCGCCGCGCGCGGCGCGATCGCCGTCGCCGCGCCCGTGCTCTTCGCCGTCTGGGCGCTGGCCGGCTTCTACGGCTCGCTCGGCCCGGCGATCACCAGCCGCTTGGTGCACTCCGACTCGGTGGTCTACGGCGGGCTGGGCCTGTTCATCCTGGCCGGCGCCGCCGCGCTGTCCGTCCCGCTGCTGCGCGAGACGCCGACCCGCACCGTGATGGTGTCCGGCGTGGTCGCCCTGATCGTCGGGGTCGCCGTCACGCTGCTGTCCATCGGCTCGGGCGCGGGGGGTACCGGCTCGGAGATCGGCTTCTTCGTCGGCGGCGCGATCGCCGGATTCGGCTTCGGCGCCGGCTTCCAGGGCGGCATCCGCCTGGTGATCCCGCTGGTGCAGCCGCACGAACGCGCCGGTGTGCTCTCGCTGTTGTACGTGGTGTCCTACCTCGGCATGGGTGTGCCCGCGGTGATCGGCGGCGTCCTGGTCGTCCATGGCGGCGGCCTGCTGGACACCGTGCGGGAGTACGGTGCCGCGGTGATCGTGCTCGCCGCGGCCGCGCTCGCCGCGCTGCTGCTGGGTCGCCGCGCCCCGCGCGCCGTGCAGGAAAGCTAGGAAGCGCCCCCCGGGGCGCGGTGCGGGCGTTAGCATAGACAGAGTTGTCTGAAAGGGTGATCAGGATGGTGCCGAGGACCGTGCCGCAGCCACCGGCCGACGCGCCCAAGGCGTCCCACGGGTCCAGGCCGTCCGCGCGGGACCGGCTGCTCGCGGCTGCCAACGAGCTGTTCTACGCGGAGGGCGTGCACTCGGTCGGCATCGACCGGATCATCGAGCACGCCGGTGTGGCGAAGGCGTCGCTCTACAACACCTTCGGCAGCAAGGACGGCCTGGTGCGGGCCTACCTGAACTCCCGCAGCGATCGGAGCATGGACCGGATCGCCCGGGCGCTGACCCGGTTCCGCAATCCGCGCGAGCGGCTGCTCGGCATCTTCGACGCGCAGGGCGAGCTGTTCACGTCGCCGGACTACAACGGATGCGCGTTCATCGCGGCCAGCGCCGAGGCTCCGCGCGGCAGTTCCGTCGAGGAGGCGTCGGACGCCTACCGCGCCCGGCTGCGGGGGCTGTTCGCCGAGCTCGCCGCGGAGATCGGTGTCGCCGACCCGCAGGGTCTGGCCCGGCAACTGCATCTGCTCTACGACGGTGCCACCATCACCTCCCGGATGGACCGCGATCCCACTTCCGCGTCCGTCGCCCGCGAGGCCGCCGCGATCCTCCTGAACGCGGCGCCGATGGCGCCCTCCGCACCCGCCGCCCCGGACGCGCGCGACACCGGAGCGGCGGCGAATGTCGCGAATCATGCAATTGATGACGATTCACGTGTTCGACCCGCCGTGGGCGGGTAGGGACCCGACAGAACCGTCAATGCGGGCAAAACTGTTGCGCGTCGGGTGGCCGAATGGCTGCCAGGAGTTTTACTCTGAGTAAGGATGCGGCAGCTTCGGAATGGAGAACCGAAGGACATCCGGCGTCAGAAGCGACTGCTCTTGCGAAAGGGAGGTGGCTTAGATGGCCACCGATTCGAGTCACTCGCCGACCTCTCCGTCGACGCGCTCCACCATCGATGAACACCCGGACATCATGTCCCTGCGGGACCGGTATGCCGAGGTGTCCAACAAACCGATGGCCGGCCTGATCGAGGGACTGTGCCTGCTCACGGGCCTGTACCTCGCGATCTCGCCGTGGGTGGTGGGGTTCGACAACATCACCAGCCTGCGGGTGACCAATCTCGTGGTGGGCCTCGCGCTGGCCGTCCTGGCCATGGGGTACGGCTCCGTGCTGGAGCGGACCCACGGACTCGGCTGGGTCGCCATCGCCATCGGTGTGTGGACGATCATCGCTCCGTGGGTGGTGGCGGGTGACGCCAGCATCAACAAGACGATCTGGAACAACGCGTTCGTGGGTGGTGCTGCGTGCCTGCTTGGCCTTGCCACGATGGGCCTGGGCCTGATGAGGCGGAAGGCTCGCACCTGACGGGATGACGCCCTCAGGGGCGCCGACGAATAGCGCGGGCGACTCCTTCGCAGTCCGAAGGGGCCGCCCACGTGTGTTTTCCGGCGTCAGTCCAGGCCGTGCCGCTGGGCGTAGCGGGTCGCCGCCGCCCGGTCCCGCGAACCGGTCTTGGCGAAGATCCGGTTGATGTGGGTCTTGACGGTGTTGCCGCTGAGGAAGAGGTCCGCGGCGATCTCGGTGTTGTTCCGGCCCCGGGCGATCAGCGCCAGGATCTCCGCCTCGCGCCGGGTCAGCCCGTCCGGCAGTTCGGCGCGGTGCGCGCCACCGGCGCCCGAGTCTCCACCGGAACCGGCGCTTCCAGCGGAACCGGGCGCACCTGCCGCGCCGTCACCGTGCGGAGGCCGGCCGCGATCGGATCCGGCCGCGGCCAGCAGCGTCGCCTGGACCTGCGGGTGCAGCACCGTCAGCCCGGAGGTGGCGCTGCGCAGGGTCTGCGCGATGTGCAGCCGGTCCGCGTCCTTCGTGAGGTAGCTGCGCGCACCGGCCCGCAGCGTCTCCAGCACCGACCGGTCGTCGGCGTACGTGGTGAGCACCACGATCGCCACGTCCGGGAACTCGGCGGTGAGCCGCCGGGTCGTCTCGATGCCGTCCATCACCGGCATGTGCAGGTCCAGCAGGATCGCGTCGGGGCGCTGCTCCGCGACCACCTCCAGCGCCTGCCGCCCGTCCGCCGCCGAGCCGACCACGTCGATGCCGGGCAGCAGATCCAGCATCAGCACCAGCCCTTCGCGGACCGCGGCCTGGTCGTCCGCGACCACCACGCGCACCGGGGGCTCGCCGGCCGCCGGGGGAGTACCGGTCACGCCTCCGCCCGCCCGTTCGCCGACAACCGGCCGTCCCCGGCCGCCTGTTCGCCGATCGGCCCGCGTCCCTGCAGGGGCACCCGCGCGGTCACGGTCCAGCGGCCGTCCGCCGGTCCCGCGCCGAGGGTCCCGCCGAGCAGCAGCAGCCGCTCCCGCATCCCCGTCAGGCCGTAGCCGCCGTCGACGGTGGCGAAGGCCGGCCGCTCGGCACGCGCGCCGGCCGGGGCGTCCGCGGGGCCGGGGCCGAGCGGGTTGGTGAGGGTCAGCGTCACGTCCTGGTCCCCGTACTGCAGATCGACGGTCACGGGCCGGTGCGGCGCGTGCTTGGCGGCGTTGGTCAGCGACTCCTGCGCGGTGCGTACCAGCGCGAGCATCTGGTCCGGGGGCAGCTCCACCGGGCTGCCGCCCACGGTCAGCGTCACCGTACTCCCGTGCCGCTGCTCGTGCGTGGTCGCCATCCGTGCCAACTCGTCGGTGAGCGGTGGAGTGTCGGTGCGCAGCGCGTGGACGGCGCGGCGGGTCTCGGTCAGCCCGTCGGAGGCCATCCGCTGCGCGGTGCTGAGGACGTCGATCGCCCGGCCGGTGTCCTGATGGTCCGTCAGGAGTGCGCGGGCGGCCTGGATCTGGATGCCCAGGGCGCCGAGCGAGTGGGCGAGCACGTCGTGGATCTCGCGGGCGATCCGGGTGCGTTCGTCGAGGACGGCGGCCCGGTGCTGTTCGGAGCGCAATTCCTCCGCCTGGGCGAGCAGGGCCTTGTTCTGCTCGGCCTGCACCCGGTAGGAGCGGCGGTTGAACCCGGCGAGCAGGGCGACGGCGAGGATCAGCGGGATGCCCTGGGCGGCGCGCGGGTCCGCGTCGCTGAACAGCAGGCCGACCTCCGCGGAGACCACCCCCGCGCCGAACACCGCCCAGCCCTCGGCCTGCCGGACGCCGGTGGCCGCGTCGATCGTGGCGATCGCGCCCATGCCCACCAGCGTGGTGGCGCCGGGCTGCACCGCGACCGCGACGGACATCGAGGCGATCAGGCCGAGGACGGTCACCCGCTGCGCGGGGCTGCCGCCGTCGCCGAGGCTCATCACCACCCACACCGCGAGCAGCACGCCGGTCACCCCGAAGGAGATCGCGACCGCCGGGAGTTCCACCGGACCGTAGGAGTGGTGGGTGAACAGATCCACCCCGAACAGGACGTACGCTCCCGCCCGGAGCAGCCAGGACGCGGAAGTCAGCACGAGAGCACGATAGCTCTGGTCCGGATCGGGCCCCTGTCCCAGCCCTCGGCCCTGCCCTCGCCACGGGTCCGCCACGGCCCGCCCCCTGGTCGCCGCGCGGCCCCGGCGGGTGGTGGCGGGCGGGGCACTCACCGGTACCGCCTCGGGGACCTGCGGTCGCGCCGCGCCCCCCGCAGGTCCCGCAGCGCCGCGCCGAGCCCGTCGAGCGGCCCGCCCTGGCCGCCGCCGACCGGCCCGCGCCCGGTGCGGATGCCGTCCCCGCGGTCCCGCCCGCCGCCGTCGTCGTACCGGTCGTACGGCCCGTGGCCGCGCCCGCGGTCGTACGGCTCCTGGCCGCCCTGGCGGTCGTACGAATCCTGCCGGTCGTAGCCGTCGCGGTGGTACCGGTCGTCGTAGCGGTCGCGGTCGTACCGGTCGTCGTACGCGGCGCTGCCCTCGTACGGCGCATACGGTGCCTGCCGGTCGTCGGCGCGGGAGGCGCGGGTGTCCCGGCCGCCGGAGAGGCGGGCGCCCAGGCCGGAGAGCTGGTCGGACAGGAAGACCGAGCCGTCCTTCTCGCGGGCGAAGGGGATGCCCGCGGACAGCGCGCGGCGGGTGATGACGGCGGCCTGGCCGAGCCGGTTGACGCCCAGCATCAGCACGATCGGTGCGGTGGAGGCGGCCACGTGGGCGCCCAGCGCGCTCGCCAGAACCGTCATGGCCAGCCGGGAGCAGACCAGCGCGACCCACAGCAGCAGTCCGCTCACCGGCATCCGGCCCCACAGGCCGCCGTCGCGGTGCTCCAGGCGCATCACCGCGCCCTGCCCGGCGCCGATCGCCGCCGCGATCACGCCGCCGGCCACCAGGCAGGCCACGTCGAGCGCCCGCACATGGTGGCCGCTGCCGCCGAGCCGGGTCAGGCCGACGATCGTCAGGATCGCGGGCAGCAGCACGACCCGCTTGCCGCGCAGCGACTCGCCGAGCAGTTGGCGGCCGATGACGTAGACCACGATCGCGATCACGGCCAGTACCTCGAGCACGGGTGGCTCCTCCGGTCGGTGGTGGTGGCGGCCCGGTCCGGCCTGCCACCAGGGACGTTACGGAGCGGGCCGGATCCGGGCGTCACACCCGGGGGTGACCCGCGGGGTGATGTCCGGGGTGATCGCGGGGCGCCGGGCGGCCGCACGGATCACCCCGGGTATCGCCCCGCGCTACGGCGCGCTGGTACCGGTGCCGAGCGGACGCTGTGGGGGTCGGGTCGAACCGCCCCGGCACCCGACACCTCCGAGACAGGGACTCCGCTCATGTCCACGCTCACCCAAGCCATGGTGATCAACGCCGCCGTCCTCTTCGCCGTGCTGGAGGCGGACCTGGGACCGCACCGCAAGATCGGCGCCTTCCGCATCCTGCGGCCGGTGCTGCTGTCGGGCGCGATCGTGCCGCTGTTCGTGGCGTCGCCCGCGACCCACGGCGACGGCCTCGGCCTGGAGGTGGTCGCCGTCGTCGCCGGGGTGGTCGCCGGGCTCTGCGCGGCCGGCCTCACCCACGTGTACGTCAGCCCCCGCACGGGCAGGCCGGTCAGCCGTACCGGCGTCCCCTACGCGGCCCTGTGGGTCGGCGTGATCGGCGCCCGCGCGGCCTTCTCGTACGGCTCCGCGCACTGGTTCACCACGCAGCTGGGGAACTGGATGATGCACCACCAGGTCACCTCGGACGCGATCACGGACTCCCTGCTGCTGATGGCGGTCGCGATGACGCTGACCCGGACGCTCACGCTCGCCACCCAGGCGGGGGCGCTGCGCCGGCGGTCGGCCGTCGCCGTCTCGGCCTGAGCGGCCGGCCCGGTCGGGGACATCGGGCGGGGGCCTCGGCCGGGGCGTTCGACCGGCCGCGGGGGCGCCGAGCGGGCACAATGCCGGGCATGGATCCCGTGGCCGGCGACGGAACGGGCGACGCGGTCACATCCGCGCCGTCCGTTCCGTCAGTGGGGGGTGAACCCTTTGACGACGCGTGACAGCGACGACGCGAACCTGCTGGCGGCCCGTTTCGAGGAGCAGCGCTCCCACCTGAGGGCGGTCGGCTACCGGATGCTCGGCTCCCTCAGCGAGGCGGACGACGCGGTGCAGGAGGCGTGGCTGCGGCTGAACCGCACCGGGCCCGACGGCATCGACAACCTCGGCGGCTGGCTGACCACGGTCACCGCCCGGGTCTGCCTCGACATGCTGCGCTCGCGCGGTGCCCGGCGCGAGGACTCCCTGGACACCCACGTGCCCGATCCCGTGGTGAGCGGGGCGGAGGGGGCCGACCCCGAGCACGAGGTGCTGCTGGCGGACTCGGTGGGCCTGGCGCTGCTCGTGGTCCTGGACACCCTGGCCCCGGCCGAGCGCCTGTCGTTCGTGCTGCACGACATGTTCGCCGTGCCGTTCGACGACATCGCGCCCATCGTCGGCCGCACGCCGACCGCGGCCCGGCAGCTCGCCAGCCGGGCCCGGCGCCGGGTGCAGGGCGCCGGCACCGCGCCCGACCCGGATCTCGGCCGGCAGCGGCAGGTCGTGGACGCCTTCCTCGCCGCCTCCCGCGAGGGGGACTTCGACGCGCTCGTCGCCGTGCTCGACCCCGAGGTGGTGCTGCGCGCGGACGCCGGCGCCGCGCCGTCCGTGCCCTCGCGGCTGGTGCGCGGTGCCGCCGACGTCGCCCGGCAGGCGATGCTGTTCCGTACCGCGGGCGCCGGCCGGTTCCCCGCCGGAGGGGCCGACCGGCGGGACGTCGTGGTCAACGGCGTCCCCGGCACCCTCACCGTGGTCGGCGGATCCCCGCAGGTGCTGATGGCCTTCACGGTGCATGACGCCCGCATCACCCACATCCACATCCTCGCCGACCCCACCCGGCTGGCCGGGTTGGAGCTTCCCGGGTAAGGCGGGGCTGCGGTTCAGCGGCTCGGGGTCGCGCTGCTCGGCGTGCCCCTGAGCGCGGACGCGGTGGCGGCGAGGAGGGACATGCCCGCGGCCACCGCGAAGACGATGACCAGGCCGTGGTGGAAGGGCGAGGAGATGAGGTTCGGGAAGAACTCCTTGCCGGTGAGCACCTCGCGGTTGTGCGCGGGGAGCTTCGCCAGCGTCCCGGACGGCTTGAGCAGCGTCTCGACCGGGTTCACGCCGAGGAACGCCGAGAAGACCGTGGACACCGGCGGGAGCGTGGCCGCGTGGTGGGCGACCCCTGCCGGGACGCCCTGGGCCCGCAGCCCGGCCTGGAGGGTGGACGGCAGCCGGTCGGCCAGGCCGATGATCAGCAGCGAGAAGAAGACGCCGATCGACAGCGACGTACCGGAGTTCTGGAACGTGGACCGCATCCCGGAGGCGGCCCCGCGGTGGCTCGCGGGCACGCTGGACATGATCGCGGAGGTGTTCGGCGCGGAGAACATGCCCGAGCCCATCCCGTTGAGCAGGATCAGCAGCGCGAACGCCCAGTAGGGGAAGTCGATCGGCAGGAGCAGCAGCCCGACGAAGCTCGCCCCGAACAGCACCAGCCCGCCGGTGGTGAACCAGCGCACCCCGAACCGGTCGGACAGCGTCCCGGAGACCGGGCCGGCCAGCAGGAACCCCGCGGTCAGCGGCAGCAGGAAGATGCCGGCCCACAGGGGCGCGTCCGCGAAGGCGTAGCCGTGCAGCGGCAGCCAGATCCCCTGGAGCCAGATGATCAGCATGAACTGGAGCCCGCCGCGGGCGACCGAGGCGAGCAGCGCGGCGGCGTTGCCCGCGGCGAAGTGCCGGTTGCGGAACAGCCCGAGGTTGAACATCGGCTGTTTCACCCGGGTCTCGACCAGCCCGAAGACGACCAGGAGCGCGGCGCCCCCGATCAGCCCGGTGAGCACCTTGGGGCTGGTCCAGCCCATGGTGTGGCTGCCGTAGGGCTGGATGCCGTAGGTGATCGAGACGAGGATCAGCCCGCAGCCCAGCGCGAAGGTGAGGTTGCCCCACCAGTCGATCCGGGCCGGGTTGCGCGCGGAGATCTCGCGCAGCGAGCGGTACGCCCAGATGGTGCCGAAGATGCCGACGGGGACGTTCACCCAGAACACCGCGCGCCAGTCCCACGCGGACAGCAGGCCGCCGAGCACCAGCCCGATGAACTGGCCGGACAGCGCGGAGATCTGGTTGATGCCGAGCGCCATGCCGCGCTGGCTGGCCGGGAAGGCGTCGGTGAGGATCGCCGCGGAGTTCGCCATCAGCATGGCGCCGCCCAGGGCTTGGACTATCCGCCAGCAGATCAGCCACAGGGCGCCGTGCACGCCGTGCGCGGGGTCGAAGGACAGCGCGATGGAGGCGAGGGTGAAGATGACGAACCCGAGGTTGTAGATCTTCACCCGGCCCACGATGTCGCCCAGCCGCCCGAGCGAGACCACCAGCACCGCGGTGACCAGGAGATACCCCATGATCATCCACAGCAGGTAGGTGATGTTCCCGGGCGCGAACGGGTCGAGGTGGATGCCGCGGAAGATCGCGGGCATGGAGATGATGACGATCGACGCGTCCACCATCGCCATGAACATCCCGAGGCTGGTGTTGGACAGCGCCAGCCACTTGTAGCGGTCGGGCCGCTCCGGCGGGGCGCCGGGCGGGGCGGCGACGGTGCTGCCCGCACCCCTGGCGTCCCCCGTGCCGCCGAAGCCTCCCTCGTTCCTGGTGGGCCCGGTGGGCGTGCCCGACGCGGGCTCAGACACGACGGGTGATCCTCTCCAGCAGCGGGATGGCGGCGGCCAGTTGGGCCTGCTCGTGCGGGGTCAGCTCCTCGTCGATGGCGGCGGTGAGCCGGCGGGCCCGCTCGCGCCGGGCGCCGTGCAGGCCGTCGCGGCCGAGCTCGCTGAGCGACACCACGATCCGGCGGCCGTCCTTCGGGTCCTGCGCCCGGGAGACCAGGCCGCGCTCGGCCAGGATCCCGACGATCGTGCACATCGACTGCGGCGTGATGCCCTCGCGCGCGGCCAGTTCCGAGGCGCTGGCCGGGCCCTCGCGGTCCAGCAGCACGAGTGCCGAGGTCTGCGACAGGGTCAGTTCGCCGTCCGGCTTGTACCTGCGCAGCCGCCGCATCAGCGGACCGAGGGCGGCCCGCAGGTCGGTGGCGATACGAGCCGAGCCGGTGGGCGGGGCCTCGCCGGGAGCCGGGGGCGCGTCGGAGGAGGGAACGGCCCCGGGGGACGGGGCCGTGATCGGAGGACCGCCGTGGGATGACATGATCTACAGTATAAACTTATCAGTCCAGCCTTATGGTATAGCTGAGCCCCATGAGTGATTCCCTTCCCGGTTCCCCCACCGGGTCGCTGAGCGCGACCACCGTCTCCCTCACCGGTCACGGCGGCGACGAGATCGAGGCGTACCTCGCCCGCCCGGAGGGCGGTGCCCGTCGCGGCGGTGTCGTCGTCATCCACCACATGCCCGGATACGACCGGTCGACCAAGGAGATGGTCCGCCGCTTCGCCGAGATGGGTTACGACGCGGTCTGCCCGAACCTGTACTCCCGCGAGGCACCGGGGGCGGCTCCCGACGACGCGGCGGCCGTGGCCCGCGCGCAGGGCGGCGTTCCCGACGAGCGGCTGGTCGGCGACGCGGCCGGCGCCGCCGCCTACCTGCGGGCGCTGCCCACCTCCAACGGCAAGGTCGCCGTGATCGGGCACTGCTCGGGCGGCCGCCAGGCCGTGCTGGTCGGCTGCACCGTCGACGTGGACGCGGTGGTGGACTGCTACGGCGCCTTCGTCACCGGCACGGTGCCCGAGGGCTTCCCGCTCAAGGTCACCAACCTCGTCGACCGGCTGCCCGACCTCAAGGCCCCCGTGCTCGGCCTGTTCGGTGAGGAGGACACCCACCCCAGCCCGGAGCAGGTCGCCGAACTCGGCAGCCAGCTCACCGAGTTGGACAAGGCCTTCGAGATCCACAACTACCCGGGCGCCGGGCACGGCTTCTTCGCGGTGGACCGCCCCAACTACAACGTCGCGGCTGTTGCCGACGGTTGGGAGCGGATCGGGGAGTTCTTCGGCCAGCACCTGACGGAGGCGTGAGCCGGCAATGTGCACCTACACCACCGTCAAGGACGTCGTCGACGGCAGCGCCAAGGGCCCGAACGGTTCCTGGTTCCACGTCACCGACGTGACCGTCTACTTCGACCACCCGGTCCACGCGATGGCCGAGCACACCATGAACATCGACTTCGCCAACCCGGCCAAGGGCCCCTCGGCCCGGGTCGCGCTGGAGTTGACGGCGGAGTCCGCGCGCACCCTGATCGCCGCGCTCCAGGACGCGCTGGCCGCGGTGCCGGTGGAGATGCAGGTCTGAGCGCACCGTGACCCCGAGGCCGCCCGGGCGCGGGTCCGCTCCCCGCGCCCGGGGTTTATCCCTGCTTCCCGCCGGTGCCGGTCCGGGCTTCCGTGCCGGGGCCGGCGCCCCGGTCTGTACTGGTCCCGCTGCCGATATCGGCGCGGGCGTCGTGCGGGCCGTCCGGCCCGAGCCCGGCCAGGCCGCGCAGCGCGGCCTCCTCCTTCGCGGTCAGCCGGTGCGCCCGGGCCAGGTCCACCGCCTCCTCCCAGCAGGCGCGGGCGGCGCCGCGGTCGCCCCGGGCCAGGTGGGCGCGGCCGAGGATCTCCAGGACGTCGGCGGCCGTCGCCCGGTCGCCGAGCCGGTCGAGCAGGGCGAGCGTCTCGGTGAGGGCCTCCACCGCCTCCGCGGGCCGGCCCAGGGCGAGTTGCGCCTCGCCGAGGCTGCCCAGCGCGCGGGCCATGCTGACCACCGAGCCCCGCGCCCGCCAGGCCGCCAGCGCCTCGCGGAAGCAGTCCTCCGCGGCCTTCGGGTCGCCCGCCTGGAGGTGGGTGTCGCCGAGGTTGCCGAGCACCGTGGCCACCCGGTCGAAGTCGCCCAGCGAGCGGTGCAGTTCGAGCGATCTTCGGCCGTAGTCCAGGGCGAGGTCGTAGTCGCCGGTGCCGCTGTGCAGACCGGTGAGGTTGGTGAGGACCGCGGCGACCCCGCGCTGGTCGCCCGCCGCCTCGAACCGGGCCCGGGCGACGTGCAGATGGCCCAGGCCCACGTCGTACCGCTCGGCCATGCAGTGGGCGACGCCGAGCCGGCTGTGCATCCACGCCTGCCCGAGCACGTCGCCGCCCGCGGTCACGCAGGCCATCGCCTCCTCCAGGCAGGCGGTCCACTCACCGGTCCACCAGTACGCCTGGGCGTAGCCGAAGAGTCCCGCCGCGGTACGCCAGGCGACGTCCGGCCAGCCGTGGGCGATCGCGGTCCTGATCGACTCCCGGATCGCGGGCAGTTCGCGTACGCACCAGCCGAGCGCCTCCTCGTCACTGCCGAACCCGGCCGCGGGCACCACCGGTTGCTCCTCCAGCGGGGGCAGCGGGTGGCCCTCGGGGGCGAGGACGGCGAGCGAGGCGGCGACCGAGGCGGCGTACCAGACGGTGATCCTGCGCACCGCGGACCGGCGTTCCTCCGGGGCGAGTTCGGCGAAGGCGCAGACCGCGGCGTACTCCCCGACCAGGTCGTGGAACCCGTAGCGGCCCGGTCGCGGCGTCTGGAGCAGGTGCGCGTCGACGAGAGCTTCGAGGACGTCGTCGGCCGCGGGCCCGGACTCCCGGCCGAGCAGTGCGGCGGCGGCCGACGGGTCGACGCCGTGCCCCGGCCAGACGCCGAGCATCCGGAACGCCCGGGCCACGGCGCGCTCGGCGGCGATCGGGCTGTCCCGCATCGCGACGTAGCTCATCGCGAAGGTGTCCTGGACGGCGAGGCCGCCGGTGCTCAGCGCGTGCAGCCGGGAGCCGTCGGGACCGTCCAGGCGTTCGGCGAGCGCGGTCAGCGGCCAGTTGGGGCGGGCCGCCATCCGGGCGCCGGCGATCCGCAGGGCCAGCGGCAGCCCCCCGCACGCGGCCAGTACCCCTTCGGCGGCCTCGGGTTCGGCCGCCACCCGGCGGCTGCCGCACAGCGCGACCAGCAACTCCCGCTGCTCGCCGACGGTCAGCGGATCGAGTGCCAGCCGGGTGGCGCCCGGGAGTTCGGCGAGGGTGCGGCGGCTGGTGACGACCAGGGCGACGTCGCCGCCGCCCGGCAGCAGCGGGACCACCTGGGCCGCGTCGCCCGCGTTGTCCAGCATCAGGAGCAGGCGGCGGCCGTGCAGCGCGTCGCGCCACAGCACGGCCCGGTCGTCGGGGTCCTCGGGCAGCGGCTGGCCGTCCGGGCAGAGGTCGCCGAGGAAGCGGGCCAGCAGGTCGCTCGGGCAGCGGGCGCTGCCGGCGCCGAAACCGCGCAGGTCGGCATAGAGCTGCCCGTCGGGGAACTCCGCGCGCAGCAGGTGCGCGGCGCGGACCGCCAGCGCGGTCTTGCCGATGCCGCCCATACCGGAGACGACCGCCACGCGGGGCCCGCGCTCCGCCGGGTCCCCGTCGCCGCGCAAGGCCGCGAGCAGGGTGGCGAGTTCGGCGCTCCGCCCGGTGAAGTCAGGTGTGTCGGCCGGGAGTTGGGACGGGCAGGGGCGGCGGGTGTGGGGCGCGCCGGCGCGGGCGGGCGCCGAGGGGGAGGCGGGGGCCGGAGTCGCCGCCGGGTCGGTGGCCGTCTCCGGGCCGGGCGGCGTTTCCGGGTCGGGGCGGGGCCGCGGCCCGGAACCGGCCGAGGTGGACGTTGCCGGGCCGGCGGTGGCCGGGCCGTGCCGGGGCGCGAACCGCTCCGGGGCGCCCGCCCGATCAGGCGTCGTCGAGGTACGCGCGGCATCCCCGGGACCGTCCGCGCGGGCGGCGCCGTCCGAACCGTCCGTGACCTCCCCGCCGTCCGTACCGTTGCCCCGAGCGCCGCGGGCCGCCGCGCTGCCCTGCGCGGCGGGGCCGCCTCGCCCCGGAGGCCCGGTCCGCCCGAACGCCTCGCCCCCCGCGCGCCCGGTGCGACGGGGCGGCAGCGCGACACCGGCGGCCCGTGCCGCCTGCGCCAGCCCGGAGCGGATCTCCTCGCCGGAGTCCCCCGCCCGGGATGCGCCCAGCGGCGCGGGCGGCGCGGCGGGCGCGCAGCGGATCAGCGCGGGCTCGGCCAGGATCTCTCGGTAGGCGGCCTGCACGGCGGAGTCCGGTTCCACGCCCAACTCGTCGACCAGGGTGCGGCGCAGCACGTGGTAGACCGCCAGCGCCTCGGCCTGCCGGTGGGTGCGGTGCAGGACGAGCATCAACTGCCGGTGGAAGGTCTCGCGCAGCGGGTTCGCCGCGGCCAGCCCGGCCAGTTCCGCGGCTAGGCCCTGGTGCCGGCCGAGCGCGAGTTCCGCGTCGAAGTACCACTCCAGGGTCAGCAGCCGCGCCTCGACCAGGTGCGCCGCCAGCGCCCGCAGCCGGTCGGACCGCAGCGGAACGTCCGTCAGCGGGTCGCCGCGCCACAGGGGCAGCGCGGCCCCGCACTCGGTGAGCACCGTGGTCCAGTCCTCCGCGCGGTGCGCCACCCGGGCGGCCGCGTGGTGGCCGAGGAAGGTCCAGACGTCGAACTCGCCGTCGGCGACGTCCAGGACGTACCCGGACGGCGCGGCCCGCAGCCGGGAGCCGTCCCGGCCCTCCTCGCGCAGCACCCGCCGGAGCCGGGCGACGTGGTTGTGCAGCGAGGCGGTGGCGGTGGTGGGCGGGGTGTCGCCCCACAGCGCGGACTTGAGGCTGTCCAGCGGCACCGCGCGGCAGGGGGTGGACAGGAGTGCGGCGAGCAGTGCGCGCACCTTCTCCGAGCCGATCGGCCGGGCCGGCTCCTTGCCGTCGTCCCGGTCGCCGTCACCGTCGCCGTCGACGGAGACCGTCACCGTGCCGAGCAGGCCGAACCGCATCCGTGCGCCTCCTTGGCCGTTGGCCCGATCGGTCGCGAAGGTGCCCGCGGCGCCGGATGCCGGTGTCGCGCCGCCTCGCGAGTGCCGCCCTGGCCCGATCCTATGCGCGCGCCTGCCCCGTGGCACCGAACTGTCTTGCGATCGGAGCCGAACGGTCCCCTGGGTGCGCCGAGTTGCCGGGAGTGCGCCGAACGTCCGCTCAGGGTGTGCGGGGGGCGCGGCGCCGGGCGGCGGCCGTGGGGACGAAGCGTTAGCCATATGTTAGCGCTCGGTTGGCGGCCCTCCGGATGATGACGGAGTCGGGTCCGGCCGCGGCGGGTGCGCGCGGAAGCCCACCTTCCGCGAACGGGGGCACTCTCGCCGCGGTCGGGCCCGGGCATTCCTCTCCCGCGGCCCGCAGGACGTCCGCCGGCCGGGGCGGGACCCCCCGAGTGACGGGCATGGCGTTGCGGGGCGGCGGGCGGCGCCGCTGCCAGACTCGGGGAATGCGCAAATTCTCCCTGGATGCCAAGGTTCGCGAACACCTCCACGAGGCCACCGGGGCCTCCACCGGACGCAGCTCGGAGACCGTCTACGGCGGCCACGAGCGGGTGCTGCGCCAGACGCTGATCGCGCTGACCGCGGGCACCTCCCTCGCCGAGCACGAGAACCCGGGGGAGTCCACCCTGCTGGTGCTGCGCGGCCGGGTCCGGCTGGTGTGCGGCGAGGACCACTGGGACGCGATGACCGGGGACCTGCTGGTGCTGCCGCACGCCCGGCACGGCCTGGAGGCCCTGGAGGACGGCGCGGTGCTGCTGACGGTCGCCAAACTGCTCTGAAGGACGCCCCGATCGCCCGCCCGGCCCGGCTGCCGGGCCGCCCCGGGCCGGGTCGCGGCCGGTGTCCGCGGAGGTGGCGGAAACGCGCCGCCCGGCCGTTCGGGAGGGGGTCCGCGCAGGTGGCGGCGGGGGTCGGGGGCTCGGATGGCGGCGTCCGGAACGCGGGACGAAAGGGGTTGGGTCTTCCCGTTCACGAGCTTTTTGCGCATGCTTTGAGTACCCGGGTTGCCGTCGATGACGGTGGCAGGGTGACAATGCGACACTAGAGAGCTGTGAGTCGGCGATAACGAAACGAGGATCATCCCATGTTGCGAAACGGGCTGGAGCCGTGGCACCTGATCGTGGTGGCGATCGTCGTCATCGTGCTGTTCGGTTCCAAGAAGCTTCCTGAGGCCGCCCGCGGTCTCGGCAAGTCGATGCGCATCCTGAAGTCCGAGGCGAAGGCGATGAAGAGCGACGACGCGTCGGCCGCCGGCAGCGCGCCGACCGCGTCCACCACCCCGGCACCCGAGGCGATCACGCCCAGCGATGTGGTGACCGCCAACGAGACGAAGCAGCAGGAGCCCGCCACCGGCACCGCGAAGTAACCGCCGACCGCCGCCGCGGCACCGGTGGCACCGGCGCCGTCGGGCAACCGGCGGCCGGGTCCCGCGCGCCGCGGCAGGACCCGGCAACCCAACAGGCCCCCCGCTTCCGGGACCCGGCAGTCTTGATACGTTCTTGACGTCCGGGTGCGGGAAGCGATCATGGGGGCCTGTGGTGTCGTCGGGGGCGGGGAGCGGGACCGTGCGGGGTCAGGACGCGGCGGACGGGACGGGGAGCGGATCCGGGCGCCCGGGCCACACCGGAGGGCACTCCGGCCACCGGCGCGAGGCCGTACCGCCGGAGTTCGTGGCCGGTTTCGCCGAGACGCTCGCGGAGATATCCCGCAGCTGCCGGACCCTCACCCGCACCGAGCGCGAGAGCCGCCGCGTGCTGGGCGAGCACGCCGCGGACTCCGGTCTCTCGCTGCGCGACCTGACCGCCGTCCACCTCGCGACGGCCCGGCGGGCCTGGTCGCACCTGCCCGGTGTGGCCGCGGCCCGCGACGCGGCCGAGCTGCGCCAGGTCGGCAGCGCCGTGCTCGCCGCGCTCGAGATCGGTATCGACGCCCTCGCCGAGGGCCATGCGCGTGCCCAGCGGCACGCGGTGCGCCGCGCCGAGGAGGCCCGGCGGGCGTTCGTCGACGACCTCCTCTACGGCCGCAGCGACCCGGGCCGGATCGCCGAGCAGGCGGAGGGCTTCGGACTGCGGCTGGCCGACCGTCACCTCGTCGCGGTGGCCGCACCGGCGGCCGGTGACACGTATCACGAGACCCACCCGCTGCTGCACCGGATCGAGCGCGAACTGGCCGGCCGTTTCGGCGACCACGACCTGCTGGTCGCCCCCAAGGACGGCCGCATCGTCTGCGTCGCCCCCACGGAGCAGCGGCCCGCCCTGGACGCCTTCGTCAAGCTCGCAGCCGCCGGGCGGGTCGCGCTCAGCCGCCCGCACAGCGGCGCCGTCGGGGTGGTGCGCTCCTACGAGGAGGCGCTCAGCACCCTCGACCTCGCCGCACGGCTCGGTCTGGAGGCGCCGGTGCTCAACGCGGTGGACCTGCTGGTCTTCCCCGTGCTCATGCGTGACCGCGCCGCGATGGCCGACCTGGTCCGTACGGTCCTCGGCCCGCTCGCGCAGGCCCGCGGCGGCGCCCGGCCGCTGGTGGAGACCATCTCCACCTACGCCGCCTCCGACTACGTCAACGCCGAGGCGGCCCGCCGCCTGGACCTCAGCGTCCGGGCGCTGTCCTATCGCCTGGAACGCATCGCCGCGCTCACCGGCTTCGACCCCGACGACGCGCTGCAGCGCTACACCCTGGAGACCGCCGCCCTGGGCGCCCGCCTCCTCGACTGGCCCGCCCGCGAGATCTGACGGATCCGACGCCCGGGCAGCGGCGCCCGCGGCCGGTCAGCAGGCGCCGGCCATCCCCCGCGGGTCGTCCGAGCCGTCCTCCTCGGCCGCCGTGCCGCGCTCCGCGTCGCCCGCCTCGCACGCCGCCGCGTCCTCCGCGCGGGCGGTGTCGCACTCCGTGCGCAGGCCCGAGCTGATCGCGCGGCCGATCTCGCGGAGGGTGTCGAGCTGCTCCGGGGTCAGGACGTCGAAGAGGTGCTCGCGGACCGCGGTGACGTGGCCGGGGGCCGCCGCGGCGAGGGCCTCGAAGCCCGCGGGGGTGAGCGCGCAGATCCAGCCGCGTCGGTCGGCGTCGGCGGGCCGGCGGTGCACCCAGCCGTTCTTCTCCAGGGCGGCGACGGCGTGTGAGAGTCGGCTGCGGGAAAAGAGCGAGGCATCGGCCAGCTCGCTCATCCGCAGGCACCGCCCCGGGGCCTCGGAGAGCCGGACCATGATCTCGTAGTACGCCATGGGCATGCCGGAGTCGCGGCGCAGCTGCCGATCCACGTACGCGGAGAACTCCACGCTCGCGGTCATGTAGGCCCGCCAGATCTCCTGCTCCCCGTCGGTCAGCCAGCGCACGTCGTCCATGGCTCCAGCATACGTGTGGTTGAACTTTCAATACCAGCGCAGTATGGTCAGTGAAAGCTCAACAACCAGCACTACCCCAGTTTCCCTTTCAAGGAGCCCCTGATGAGCACGCAGACCGAAGTGATCGACGGCTACGTCGCCGGCACCTGGAAGATCGACACCGTGCACTCCGACGTGTCCTTCTACGTCCGCCACCTGGGTGTCTCGAAGGTCCGCGGTCACTTCGCGGCCTTCGAGGGCACCATCGTCACCGCCGAGGACCCGCTGGAGTCCACGGTCAACGCGGTGATCAGGACGGACTCGGTGAGCACGAACAACGAGGGCCGTGACACCCACGTGCGCAGCGCCGACTTCCTCGACGTCGAGCAGTTCCCGGAGCTGACCTTCTCCTCCACCGGCATCCGGGCCAAGTCCTCCGAGGTCTTCGAGGTGGACGGCGACCTGACGCTGCACGGCGTGACCAAGCCCGTCACCCTCGCCCTGGAGCTGAACGGCTTCGGCACCGGCTTCGACGGCACCGTGGTGGCCGGCTTCTCCGCCGCCACCGAGATCAGCCGCGGCGAGTTCGGCGTGACCGGCGGTCCCGCCGGTGCCGCGGTCAGCGACAAGATCCGGATCGCCCTGGAGATCGAGGCCGCCAAGGCCGACGCCTGAGCGGTTCCCGGTCCGGTCCCGGGGTGTCCCCGGGACCGCCGATCCCCTTCCGGCGACGGCCGTCGTACGCGCGTGGTTCAGCGCCTACGACGGCCGTCGCTTTTTGGTTGCACACGGATCAGGACGTCTCGGGGCCGCCAACTCTGCCGGAACGCGGCAATGCCGTAGGGGCCCCGACGCTGCCACGATCTGTGCGGCAGGACGGAACGGCAGGGGGGGAGGCGCAGACGGCATGGGGGAGTTCGCCGATGTGTGCCTCGGCTTTCCGACCGTCCTGTTCGGAGGGGCGCTGGTGGTCGTGGTCGGCTTCTGGGGCCTGGTGCTCGTCGGCGGCGCCGACGCGCACGGCCCGGGCCACCACGGCGCCGGTGGCGGCCACGGCGTGGGACACGGGGGTGCCCACGGGGCCGCCCACCCCGCCCCCTCCGGCGGACACGCAACGGCCGCCCACGGCCACGTCCACGCCGGGCACGGGCCCGTTCATGGGCAGGGCCACGGCCACGCGCAGGACCATGGCCGCGGCGACGCCCGGCCCGGCGGGGACGCCGCCACCGGGCACGGCCTGCTGGCCACCGCGGGACTCGACGGCGTCCCCGTCACCGTCGTGCTCTCCCTGCTCATCGCCCTCGGCTGGTTCCTGAGCCTGGCCGGCTCGGCCGCCCTGGACGGTGCCGGGCTGCACGGCGCCGGCCGCGCCGTCGCCGACGTCGCCCTGATCGCCGCCGCGCTGGTCGGCGCCTGGCTGCTCACCTGGGTGCTGGTGCGTCCGCTGCGCCACCTGTTCCCGTACGCGCTGCCGCCCTCCCGGGAGGACTTCGTCGGCCGGATCTGCGTGATCCGCACCGGCACCGTCACCGAGCGGTTCGGGCAGGCCGAGGTGACCGCGCCCGACGGCTCGACCGCGGTGGTCCAGGTCCGGCGCGCCGCACAGGACACCGACGGCATCCTGGCGGCCGGCCGCACCGCGCTGCTCTACGCCTACGACCCGCAGGGCGAGTTCTTCTGGGCCGCGCCCTACGAGGACCCGGCGGGCGGCGCACCGCCGCCGGGCGCCCGCGCGCTGCCCTGACCGCGAGGAGTCCCCTCCAGCCGGCCCGGCGCCACCGTCCCACCCACTCATATCCGCTTCACCGCATCGAGGTTGATCCGTCATGGATGCCACCGTCATCGGGATCGGCGTGCTGGTCGCCGTTCTCCTGCTCATCGCCCTGGGCGTGGCCGTCACCGTCACGAAGCTGTTCCGGAAGGTCTCCCAGGGGCAGGCGCTGATCCTGTCCAAGTCCAAGCACGTGGACGTGACCTTCACCGGCACCGTCGTGCTGCCGGTGCTGCACAGCGCCGAGGTGATGGACATCTCGGTGAAGACCATCGAGATCCAGCGCACCGGCCGCGAGGGCCTGATCTGCCAGGACAACATCCGCGCCGACATCCACCTGACGTTCTTCGTCCGGGTCAACAAGACCAAGGAGGACGTGATCAAGGTAGCGCAGGCCATCGGCACCGACCGGGCCAGCCACCAGGAGACGTTGCAGAAGCTGTTCAGCGCGAAGTTCTCCGAGGCGCTCAAGACGGTCGGCAAGCAGCTGGACTTCGTCGACCTCTACACCCACCGCGAGCACTTCCGGGACCAGATCATCCAGGTCATCGGCACGGACCTCAACGGCTACCACCTCGAGGACTGCGCGATCGACTTCCTGGAGCAGACCCCGCTCACCCAGCTCGACCCGGCCAACATCCTCGACGCGCAGGGCATCCGGAAGATCACCGAGCTGACCGCGATCGAGCACGTGCGCACCAACGAGTTCCAGCGCACCGAGCAGAAGGAGATCACCCGGCAGAACGTCGAGGCCCGCGAGACCATCCTGGAGCTCGAACGCCGCCAGTCCGAGGCCGAGATCAAGCAGCGCCGCGAGGTCGAGACGCTGCGGGCCCGGGAGGAGGCGGTCACCGCGAAGGTCCAGGAGGAGGAACGCCTCGGCGCCCAGGGCGCGTTCCTGCGCACCGAGGAGCACCTGGGGGTGCAGCGGGAGAACCAGGCCCGCGAGGTCGCCGTCGCGCAGAAGAACCGCGAGCGGGTGATCGCGGTGGAGAACGAGCGGATCGAGAAGGACCGGGTGCTGGAGGTCATCGCCCGCGAGCGGGAGACCGAACTGGCCAGGATCTCCAAGGAGCGTGAGGTCGAGGGCGAGCGCCGGGACGTCGCGGACGTGGTGCGGGAGCGGATCGCGGTGGACCGGACGGTCGCCGAGCAGGAGGAGTCGATCAAGCAACTGCGCCTGGTGCAGGAGGCCGAGCGGGAACGGCAGGCGCTGATCATCACCGCGGAGGCGCAGGCCCAGGAGCGGCTGGTCAAGGACATCAAGGCCGCCGAGGCCGCAGAGCAGGCCGCCCAGCACAAGGCCCGCGAGTCGCTCACCCTGGCCGAGGCCCGCAGGCGCGCCGCCGAGCTGGACGCGGACGCGAAGGTGCGGCTCGCCGAGGGGCTGCGCGCGGAGGCGGCGGCCCAGGGGCTCGCCGAGGTCGAGGTGCGCGAGCGCAGCGCCGCTGCGATCACCAAGGTCGGCGCCGCCGAGGCGGAGGCGACCACGGCCCGGCTGAGGGCCGAGGCCGAGGGCGCCCGGGCCAAGTCCCTTGCCGCGGCCGAGGGTACGGCCGCGCAGGCCACCGCGGACGCCGCGATGATCGGGGAGCGGCTGAAGGCGGAGGCGGCCGGCCTGACCGAGAAGGCCGCCGCGATGGCAGCCCTCGACGAGGCGTCGCGTGGGCACGAGGAGTACCGGCTGCGGCTGGCCGCGGAGAAGGACGTCCGGCTGGCCGGGCTGGAGACGCAGCGGCAGATCGCCGAGGCGCAGGCGACGGTGCTGGCCACCGGGCTGGAGAAGGCGGACATCAGCATCGTCGGCGGCGAGAGCGTCTTCTTCGACCGGCTGCTGGGCGCGGTCAGCGCGGCCCGCTCGGTGGACTCGTTCGTTGCCAACTCCGCTACCGTGCAGGTGATGGCGGCGCCGTGGCTGGACGGGTCGGGGCGGTTCACGGAGGACGCCACCCGCGTGCTGTCCTCGGTCGGCACAGGCGGGATGAGCGTGGCGGGCCTGCTCGGCCGGCTGATCGCGAACGGCGGCCCGCAGGCCGGCGGACTCCAGCAACTGCTGGACCAGGCACGGGCGATGGGCATTGCCGACACCACCCTGGCCGGGATCGCGGGCGGGGCGGGAGGCGCCGTGTCCCCGGTGTACGCGGGCGCCGACGGCAACGGCATCAGCAGCGCGAACGGCAACGGCGGCGCGGCCGGCGGTGCGCAGGCGAACGGAACCGTGAAGAAGTGAGCGAGCAGGTCTCCACGCCGGACACGCCGGACGCCCCGGGCGCGTCCGGCCGGTCGGACGGCGGCCCCGCACCCGAGGCGGCGGGGCCGTCCGGCGACGCCTACCAGGTGCTGCGCACCCGGCTGTCGGGCGTGGCACGGGAGCTGGCCCGCCGGGCCGAGGCGCTGAACGCGGCCCGCCAGGAGGTCTTCGGGTCGACCGAACTGCGGCTGGCCGGCGCCGCGCGGCTGCGCACCGCCCGCCCGGCGCTGCCCGCCGACATCGCCGCGGTCGGGCCCTACCTGCTCTTCGCGGCCAACCCCGCCGACGTCGAGGACGTCGGGGATGTCGCGGACGTGTTCCGGGCGCACCGGGCGGACCGCCTCGACGGAGACCTCGCGAACGGGGCTCCCCCCAAGAGGGACCTCGCGGAGGGCGACGCGGGCCCGGGCGGCGACCGCGGCCCGGCCGGGCTGCTGGACGACCCCGGCTTCGTCCGCGACTTCCGCGAGCTGTATCGCTACTACCGGCAGACCCGGGTGGTGCGGGTGCGCGCCGGGGAGAACCGGGTGCTCGCCGTCTTCCGCACCGGCGCGGCCGCCGGCGACGTCAAGGTGCTGGGCTGGCGGATCGGCCGGGACGGCCGCTGCGCGTACGAGGGGGCCTCCCGCGAGGAGCCGGCCGAACCGCCGGAGACCGTCCGGTGGAGCGCGGTCGGCCGCGAGGCGTACGTCCCCGGCCGCCACCCGCACATCGCCCTCGCCGGGCCCGACGGCGGCACCCTCACCCTTGACACCACCGGCGGCGCCCTCACTTTGCGTACGGGCGGCGCCGTGCACGAGGAACCCGTCGACGACGCCCTCCAGTCGCTGGCCGACGCGGAGGTCGGCTCCGCGGGCGCCGGGCCGCTGGTGCTGCTGCGGGTCCGCCCCTACCGGGAGGCCGCCGCCCGGTACTTCGCGGTCAACACCCGCACCGAGCAGGTCGAGCGGATCGACGCGCTCGGCCAGGTCTGCCTGCGGCTGCCCGACGACCAGGGCGTGGTCTTCCCCGGCGGCTACGTGCTCGCCACCGGCGGCACCCGCACCTTCGACCTGGCAGGACTGTCAGGTCCGACCGGACCCGCCGGACCGGCCGGTGCCGGCGACCGCGCGGAACCGGCCGGCGACGCGGGTGCGCAGGCGGCCGGCAGCGCCGAAGTGACCACGTCCCGGCTGGAGTTCGAGCGGGCGGTACGGTCCGCCGACGGCGAGGACGTCCTCTACGTCTTCCATGCCCCGGCCGACGGCCGCCGCCTGCTGCTGCCGTACAACCTCATCCGCAAGGAGGCGGCCGCGCCCCTGCACGTCCAGGGCAGCGCGCTGTACGAGGACGGCACCCTGATCACCCTCCGCCCGGCCGAGGGCGGCGAGCCCGGCCGGGTGCACACCCTCCAGCGCTGGCACACGCCCTTCCTGTCCGACACCTACGCCGCCGCGCGGCCGGTCGGTGACGGCCCGCTGGCCCGGATCGGCAACCCCGACCTGGTCCGCGCGGTCTCCGACGCGCTGTCGGTGGCCCGCGCCGCGCTGGCGCCCGAACCCGCCGCCGCCGTGTACGAGGCGCTGGGCGCGGCCGCGGAGCGCGTCCTGGACCGCCACCACTGGCTCGCCGACCCGGCCGCGCAGGACCTCGCGGGACCGCTGACCGAGGTCCGTGACACCGCGCGGCAGGTGCTCGCCGAGTACGCCCGGGTGCGGGAGTCGACCGCGCGGGCCGCCGAGGCCGCCGGCGAGGTGGAGGCGCGGATCACCGCGTTGGGCCGCCGGGTGCGCGGCGAGGCCGCCGCCACGGCGGACGAGTGGGTCACCCGCCTCACCGAACTGCGCCGCACCCAGGGACGGTTGGCGACGCTGCGGGAGATGCGGCACGCCGACCGGGGCCGGCTGGACGCCCTGGACACGCTGCTCGCCCGCGAGCTGGCCGAGGCGTCGGCCCGCGCCGCCGGGCACTTCGCCGACCCGGGCGCCTTCGACGGCTACCGGCAGCGGGTCGCCGATGTGGCCGCACAGGTGCCGCAGGCCGCGACCGCCGCCGCCACCGAGCCGCTGGCCGCGACCCTGAACGAGCTGGCGGAGGGGCTGGCCACCGTCACCGGGACCGCCGGCACCCTGGAGATCGCCGACGCCACCGTCCGTACCCGCATCCTGGCCACCTCCGCCGACGTGCTCGGTGCGGTCAACCACGCCAGGGCCCTGCTGGCCGCCCGCAGGAGGGAGTTGCTGGCCGCCGAGACCGGCGCGGAGTTCGCCGCGCAGAGCGCCCTGCTCGCGCAGAGCATCGGCGCCGCCCTCGACGCGGCCGGTACCCCCGAGGCGTGCGAGGAGCAACTCGGCCGCCTGCTGGTGCAGATCGAGAACCTCGCCACCCGGTTCGCGGCCGACGAGGAGCGGTTGGCGGCCCTGGACGCCCGCCGCGAGGAGGTACGGGACACCTTCGCCGCCCGCAAGCAGGCGCTCACCGACGAACGCGCCCAACGCGCCCAGCGGTTGACCGGCAGCGCGGCCCGCCTGCTGGACGGCATCCGGCGCCGCGCGGGCGCACTCGGTTCCGCCGACGAGATCCACACCTACTTCGCCTCGGACCCGCTCGCCACCGAACATCGACGCATCGCGGCGGAGTTGACGGACCTGGGCGACCCCGCCCGGGCCGCCGAACTCGGCGCCGCGCTCGCCGCGGCCCGCCAGGCCGCCGTACGCGACCTGCGCGACCGCCTCGACCTCTACGAGGACGGCGGCGCCGCGATCCGCCTGGGCCGGCACCGCTTCGCCGTCAACACCCAGCCCCTCGATCTCGCCCTCGTCCCGCACGCGGACGGCCTCGCCTTCACCGTCACCGGCACGGACTACCTCGTCCCGGTGACAGACCCCTCCTTCGCGGCCACCCGTGCCTTCTGGTCCCGCCCGCTGGCCTCGGAGTCCCCCGACCTGTCCCGCGCGGAGTTCCTCGCCGGCGGGCTGCTGCTGGACATGCTCGCCGCGGGCGGCCCCGTCACGGACGCGGACGAGGTGCGCGGGACCGTCCGGGCGGCCGTCGCCGCACGCGCCTCCGAGGGCTACGAGCGCGGCGTGCACGACCACGACGCGGCCCTGCTCCTCACCGCGCTGGCCGAACGCGCTCTGTACGCGGGGACGTTGCGCTACCCGGCCGCCACGCGGGCGGGCGCGCTGCTGTTCTGGACGTACGCGGCCGAGCCCGCTTCCCGGTCGGCGTGGACCGCCCGCGCCCGCTCGCTCAGCCGGGCGCGGTCCGCGTTCGGCGGCGCGGGGGCCGGCCGGGCGCTGGACGCGCTGGCCGCCGAGATCGGCTCGGCCGCACGGGAGTTCCTCGTCGCGGCGGGGCTGGGCGAGCTGACCGGGCCGACCGGTCGGATCGCAGCCCCGTCCGTCGACGACATGCTGGTGGGGGAGTACCTGGTGGCCGAACTCGCCGCCGGGCGGGACGGGTTCGCGATCGGCCCGGGAGCCCGCGCGGCGGTGGCACGGCTGACCGGCGCGCTGGGCGGCCCGGACGCGGTGCCGTACAAGGAACTCGGCGCCGATCTCGACGCGCTCGGCGGCGCGCGGGACGGGGGGCTCGCCGCCCGCTGGCAGCTCGCCCGCGCCTGGCTCGGCCCCTTCGCCGGGGAGGGCCCCGGCCAGGCGGACACCGGCGACACCGCCGACCTGGTGGAGGCCGCGGCGGGCCTGGTCTGCGGCGCGGGGACCGTACGGTACGCGGTGGACGCCGAGGTGCAGCTCACCGTGCGCGGGCTGCTCGCGGCGCATCCCCGGGCCGTGGACGGCGCGATGACGCTCCGGCTGGACGAACTCCTGGCCCGGGTACGGCGCTTCGCGGCCGAGGAAGTGCCGGCCCACCAGGCGTACCAGCGGCACCGCACCGCCGTGGTCGCCGCCGAGCGCGCCCGGCTCGCCCTGGACGGCTACCGGGCCCGCCCGCCGGCCGGGTTCGTCCGCAACCGGCTGCTGGACGAGGTCTACCTCCCGCTGGTCGGGGACAGCCTGGACAAGCAGTTCGGTCCGGCCGGCGGCCTGCTGATGCTGCTGTCGCCGCCCGGATACGGCAAGACCTCGCTGGTGGAGTACGTGGCGAGCAGCCTCGGGCTGGCGCTGGTCGCCGTCTCCGGTCCCGCCCTGGGCAACGGCACCACGTCCCTCGACCCGGACCGCGCGCCGGACGCGGCCGCCCGGCGCGAGCTGGAGAAGGTACGGCTCGCCCTGGAGATGGGCTCCAACGTGCTGCTGTACCTGGACGACATCCAGCACGCCTCGACGGAGTTCCTCCAGAAGTTCATCCCGCTGTGCGACGCGCAGCGCCGGATCGAGGGACCCGGCGGCGCGTACGACCTGCGCGGCAAGCGCTTCGCGGTCTGCATGGCGGGCAATCCGTACACCGAGTCCGGCGCGCTCTTCCGGGTGCCGGACATGCTCGCCAACCGCGCCGACGTGTGGAACCTGGGGGACGTCCTCGACGGCAGGCAGGACCTGTTCGCGCTCAGCTACGTGGAGAACGCGCTCACCGCCAACCCGGTGCTCGCCCCGCTGGCTGCCCGCGACCGCGCCGACCTCGACCTGCTCGTGCGGCTTGCCGCTGAGAACCCGGCCGACCCGGCCGCCCGCGCCGCGGATCTCGCGCACCCGTACTCCGAGGCCGAGCGGACCGAGGTCCTGGCGGTCCTGCGGCACCTGCTGCGGGCCCGGGACACGCTGCTCGCCGTCAACGCGGCGTACATCGCGTCCGCGACGGGTGCGGCTTCCGGCGCCGCCGGTACCGGGGAGCCGTTCCTCCTGCAGGGGTCGTACCGCTCCATGAACCGGATCGCCGGGCGGATCACCGCGACGATGAACGCGGCGGAGGCCGAGGCGGTGATCACCGACCACTACCGCGCCGAGGCGCAGACCCTCGCGCACGGCGCCCAGGCGTCCCTGCGCCGGCTCGACGGGATCCGGGGTGACCTGGCCCGGCGGGAAGGCCCTACGGTGCCGCATCCGGGTCGGTGAAGTCCCCGACGGCCGGCTCGCCGCCCAGCGTGTACTCGAGCTGGAGCGAACCGTTGGCGAAGACCCGCGAGGTGGTCAGCCGCAGCTCCGACGGCACGGCGCCGCCCTCGAACACGCGCTTGCCGCGGCCGAGCACCACCGGGTACATCCACAGGTTCAGCCGGTCCACCAGCCGCTCCGCGAGCAGGGACTGGAGGAGGTTGAGGCTGCCGATCACGTGGACCCGGCCGTAGCGCTCCTTGAGCCCGGCCACGGCGCCGGCGAGCGTGCCGTCCAGGACGTGCGAGCCCGCCCAGTCCAGCGGGTCCGCCAGGGTGCGGGTGGCGACGTACTTCGGGACGCGGTTGAGCAGGCGGGTGAAGTCCATCTCCGCGGGAGCCGTGGGCCAGTACCCGGCGAAGATGTCGTAGGTCCGGCGGCCCAGCAGCAGGGCGTCCATGCCCTTGGCCTGCTCGAAGACCAGCCCGCCGGCCTCCTCGTCCCACAGCGGCGCCTGCCAGCCGCCATGGGCGAAGTCCTCCGTGGGGTCCTCCTCGGGCCCGCCCGGTGCCTGCGCGACGCCGTCGACGGTCATGAACTCGGTGACGGTGAGCTCACCCATGATGGGTCCTCTCGGGGTGGGAAACGCTCTCCCCCTGCAGACGACGCGCGGCGGTGGAACTCATCGGTGCCCCCCGACCCCGCGACCGGAGTCGACCGCATGGCGTACGGCCGCGGCGAGGCGGGCCCGGGGCCGGGCGGACATGCCGACGGGCCGGTGCGACCGCACCGGCCCGTCGGAGGGACGCCGGGTGTCAGTGCTGCCCGGCGTGCCGCTTGCGGCTCACGTAGGCGAACACCGCACCCGTGCCGACCAGCAGGCCGACGAGGGCGAGGATCTCCGCCATGCCGGACAGACCGGTGTCCGCGAGGGTGCCGGACGGACTGCCGCCCTGGGCCGAGAGCGACGGTCCCGAACCGGTCGGCGGAACCGAGGTCGGCGACCCGGAGGACGGCGGAGCGGACGTCGGCGGTGTCTTCGCCGGGATGTAGACGCCCGCGTCGATCGTGTGGTCGACGCCTCCCGGCTCCGCCGGCGCGGTCACCGGCGCGGACCCGTCGCACAACTCGCCCTTGGTGGGCGGGGTCACGTTGGAGTCGTGCGCCCGGTCACTGCCGGCCCGCGGGAGGGTGAAGCGCAGCTCGGCGGCCGCCGGGGTGCCCGGCACCTTGCTGGTGTCCGAGGTGCACGTGTCGAACTCGACGGTGTACTTCGCGCCCGGCGTCAGCTGGTAGGCGGCGCCGACCCCGCCGAAGTAGTACTCGCCGTCGGCGTCGGTCGTGGTCGTGGCGACCTGCTTGCCGGAGGAGTCCAGCAGGTTGACCGTCGCGTCCGGCAGCAGCACCTGGCCGGGGTCCTGGATGCCGTTGTGGTCGCCGTCGTACCAGACCACGTTGCCGATCTGGATCGGGGCGTTCGCCGCGGCGTACGCGATGTCGCCGAGGCCGCCGGCCTTGCCGAAGCCGTTCTGCTCCTGGCCGACGAACTGGTAGGCGTTCGCGGACGTGTTGTTGCCCGGGCCCTGACCGGTCGTGAGGTCGTGGTAGCCGGTGCCCGAGGTCTCGACGTTGACGGTCGGGTCGAACTCCGTGCTGACGACGGTCTGTTCGCGCGGGATGTGGGCCACCGCGCCGAGCGCGGTCTCCTGGTGCCCGCCGACGTAGAAGTCGCCCGGGAAGTACTCGACCACGCCGCTGTCCTCGCCGTCGTCGTTGCCCGCGGTGGCGTGGTTGGGGCAGTTGCCGGTGCCCTCCCACGCGTACCCGCCGGCGGCGTCGGCGCAGGCCATATTGATGTCACCGCCGGACATGCCGATCTCGGCCGTGCTGTTCAGCGGGCGGGGGTCCTGCCCCTTCGCGCTGAGGACGTCCATGAACCGGTCGCGGAAACCGAGGACCATCGAACCGTCGTTGGCGAAGGCGAGGCCGGACAGCTCCGGTTGCGGGTCGATGAAGGCGTTGCCCAGCTTGTGCTGGTCCCAGGTGGCGAGGTCGGTGTTCCACGGGTTCCAGTGGGTGGCCTGGTCGGCGTCACCGGCACCGGTGAAGACCGTCCCGCGCTTGTCGGTGAGCGTGTGGGTCAGCACGCTGCTGAACCGCTTGCCGTCGTAGGCGTAGACGACGGCCTTCAGGTCCGCGCGCTGCTGGGTGCTCTCCGCGTCGCAGACCCCGCCCACGTACAGGGTGTTGTCGTGGACGCTGAGGGCGGACGGCCGCCAGTCGCCGGCCGTCGCGCACCCGGGGTCGGGGATCGGCACCGTCGACTCGGGCGAAGAGGCGGTGTCCCCGGTCGCGTCGAAGCTCACCAGGCTGCGGGTGAGCAGGTTCACCGCGTACAGCGTCGAGCCGTCCTCGGACAGGGCCAGACCGCCGATGCTCTCCTTGCCCGGCGCGTTGGTGAACCCGGGGTCCTTGATCATGTCCGCGGTGTCGTGCGGCGTCACCGCGGCGCCCGGCACCGTCGCGAACAGCTTCGCGCCCCCGCCGTCGGCCGGCACGGTGTAGATCGCGCCACCGCCGTCCGGTCCGTACGGGGCGTAGCGGCGGGCGAACGCGCTCTGGAACAGCCGGCTCCGGTACCGGTCGTACGCCAGCCCGAAGGTGGTGCCGACCTCCGCCTGCGTGTCCAGCGTGGTCGGGCACGACGCGTCGGTGGGGCAGGTGCCCCGGACGTTCGTCCCGAACGCCACCAGGGCGCGGGTGTCCGTTCCGTTCGCACCGTTCTGGATCGGCACGAAGTACCGCGAGTCCGGGAGCGTGTAGTCGGCCGCGTCCCAGACCCCGGTGATGACCGAGGCGTCCTGGCCGCCCGAGACGTCCACGAAGCCGGTGAAGCTGTCGAAGTGGTTCGCCGCGGTCGAGGCGGGCGCCGCCCGCAGGTAACCGTCGTAGGGCGCCGGCACGCTGACGTCGACGCGGTAGCGGCCGCCGGTCAGCTCCGCCGACGGTGCCACCACGACCTTCCCGGTCGCGTCCGTGGTGCCGGTGACGTGATGGCCGGCCAGGTCGGCGACGTCGACTTTCATGCCCTGCTGGGGCACGTCCGTGGTCGCGTTGATCACGCCGGTGCCGAGGAAGTCCCGCAGCACCTCGACGGTCAGCGTGCCGTCAGAAGTCGCGGCGCCGGCCTGCCCGGCGCTCGTGATGATCGTGCCGGTGGCGGTGCCCATCAGGAGGAGACCCGAGAGCCCCACCCGCACCAGCCCGTGTAATGGCATGGAGTTCCTTTGTTCGTTCCCCGTCGACGCCGACCGTCGACGCACACCACATAAACCTCAGAAGTCACGTTACAAGTTGACAGAGTGTCAAGTATCGGAAACGCAAAGTTGCCAGACGTGTCCTGAGTGGGAACTGTTAGCATCGCGCCGCGTGGGGAGCATGAGAGTCACGAGAGGTCTCCCGCGGGGCGCAGCAGGCCGGCGCCGCCCGCGGCCGCGGTTACGCCGGGCGGCAGTCGCCCTCGTCCTCGCCGCCGCGGCGGCGGCGACCGCGCTCGTCCTCGCCGGCAACAGCGGCGGCTCCACCGGCCGGCACGCCCTGAACCCCGACGAGGCGAACCGGCTGGCGATCACGCGGTTCCGCAACTACCAGGCGGGCGGCCGCGCGGTGACGCTCACCGTGCCGAGTACCGCGGGCGGGCTGGTCGTCACCGGGTCGATCGACTACCGCGTAGGTATCGGGTACGGCGTGGTGCGCGGCAGCGGGCGCGACACGTCCAGCGACGGGTTGATCGAGTGGACGTCCACCACCGTGCTCGTCCACCCCCTGGCGGACGCGCCGTCGGCGGCTCCGGTGTCGCCACCCGCGTCCGGCTGGTACGGCCGTCCGCTGACGACGTCCGGCAGTTCACTGGACAGCTCGCTGGCCATCGCGCTCGGCCTGGGCAGCGACCGGCCGGACAACGCCGAACTGCTGCCCCAGAACGGCGCCGTCCGCGTCGGGCAGGACACGGTGCGCGGCCACCGGGTGGATGTCATGGTCGGGCCGCGCTCCAGTGCCGCCAAGGGCACCTCGGGCACGGTGCGTTACTGGATCGGCCCGGACGGCACCATGTACCGGGTCCGGGCCGGCGTGGCCTCCGAGTCGCAGCCCGTGGTCATCGACTTCGACACCCAGAAGTACGTCGCCGTCCGGCCGTTGCCGGGCGTCTCCGCCACGCCGTGACCGCCGCGGGCCTCGCACACCCGCCGCCGTCCTCGCTCACGAGACCTGTACCCGCGCCCCGTCGGCGAGCAGGGACGTCGACGGCAGCGGGACGCTCGCGGTGTCCGGCAGCGCCGGAGCGGCCGGCACCGCGGTGGCGCCGGCGGTGGTGGCGTGCGGGAACTGCGGTTGCGGACCGGGCGCGGCCACGTCGGTGAACGGGATGCCGGCCGGTGCCGGCGGACTCGTCCACGTGCCCGACGGCGTGCGCGACGTGCCGGGTACGGGACAGGCCGCGGTCGCCGCGATGCGGGCGGGCTCGGTCGTGCGGAGGGTGTTGCCCTGAAGGCAGTTGCCCTGCCCCTGGGTGGCGTGCGGGAACGTCCAGCCGACGTCGACTCCGTTGGCGCCGAAGGTGTTGCCGGTGATCCGGTTGCCGTTCGGCGGGATGTCGACGGTCGCGGTGATCACGAACCCGGCGTCGGTGTTGCCGGTGATCCGGTTGCGGAGGAACTGGTTGCCGCTGCCGCCGTCGACACCAATGCCGATCCCCCAGCCCCCGTCGGCCTGTTCGGGGGTGCGCGGCTGCTGGTTGTCCGCGACCAGGTTGCCGGCGACGACGGCGCCGCGCTGCGGGAGCAGCTTCTCCTGGTGGTCGGAGTCGGTGGTCAGACCGACGCGGTTGCCGACCAGGCGGTTGCCGACGACGTACATGTCGCCACTGGCGTTGGTGCCTTCGTAGCCGACCGCGTTGAGCTCGGCGACGTTGTCGCGGACGACGACCTGGCACGGCTTGCACTGGCCGACGTAGATCCCGGAGTCGGCGCCGCCCGAGGCGTAGGAGTGCTCGATGACACCGTCCTGCGCGGAGAAGGCGTAGATGCCGTAGAGCCCGTTGCGGGTCGCGGTGACGTACGAGACCAGGAACGACTTCAGGAAAGTGACCGGTTCATCTCCCGTGTCGTAGCCGCCACTTCGGCCCGGCAACCCGGCGACGGCCGCCGCCGATCCGGTGACCAGCACGCCGTTCTGCGTGTTGTTCTCCACGGTGAGGTTCTCCACCGCGACCCCGGGCGCGGCGACGACGACACCGTTGGCCTGCCGCAACCGCCCGTCGATGACGACCTTGTCGCGGGAGGCGCCGCGAAGGGTGACGCGGGCCGTGTCGATCCGCACCGACTCGTGGTAGACGCCGGGTGCGACCAGCACCAGGTCGCCGGGGCGGGCCAGCGACACCGCCGCCGAGATGGTCGGGGCGTCGGCGGGCACCCGGATCGTCACGTGCGCGCCGTCGGGCCGCCGGCCCTTGTCCGATCCGCCGCCGCCACCGCTGCTGCAACCGGCGAGAAGGGTCAGCACGGCCAGCACACCAGCCGTCACGCGAAGCGCTGATCGACACATGATCCCCAGTCTGGCACGGCAGTGAAATGCCTGAGGGGACACCGGAGTTGCGCGGTACGAAAGAGGGAGTCGGGCGGCACGCACGGGGCGGGTGTGGCACGCTGCACACCATGCGCCCAGCCGATCACCACCCGTCACGCCGGAGATTCCTCGACGCCACCGGCGCCTTGGCGGCCATCGGCCTGACCGCCGGGTGCACGGCGGACTCCGCCCGGTCGGACCCGCACCAACCCTCGCCCGCCGCCACGCCGGCGCCGGTTCCGCCGACGGGCAGGTACCAGGCGGGCATCACCCTCCCGCAGCCCGCCCAACCCCACCTGCTGGCCGTGGTCGCCGACCTGGCCGCCCACGCGGCCGCCGGCCCGCTGCTGGCCGAACTCGGCCAGGCCGTCAGCGCGCTGACCGCGGGAACCGACGCCCGGCTGCTGGGCATGCCGCCGGGTGACCTCACCGTGACGATCGGGGTCGGCCCCCGGCTGGTCCGCACGGCCGGCCCGTCCCTGCCCGGCGCGGCCGACCTCCCCCGCTTCTCGCGCGAACGGATCGACGCCCAGGCGCGGGGCGGCGACCTGCTGCTCCAGATCTGTGCGAGCGACGCCCTGTTACCGGCGGTGGTCGCGACCGCGCTCCTCGACCGGGCCGGCGACCGCCTCCGCGAACGCTGGCGCCAGTCCGGACAGCGCGGCGCGAACATCCCCGTGGACAAGTCCCGCACCGCGCCGCGCAACCTGCTCGGCTTCATCGACGGCATCGTGGGCCCGCACACGACCGCCGCGCAGGAGCGGAACCTGTGGCTGGCCGGACCGGCCCCGGTCGCCGGCGGCACCCTCGCCGTCGTGCGGCGCATGGAACTCGACCTGCCGCGGTTCGCCGCGCTGTCCGTCGCCGAGCAGGAGGCGGTCTTCGGCAGGCGCCGGGAGTCCGGCAACCCGCTGTCGGGCGGCGCCATCACCGCCGACCCCTCCCTCGGCGCGAAGACCCCTGACGGCCGCTACCTCATCCCCGCCGACGCGCACGTCCGTCGGGCGAACGCCACCGTGGTGGGCGCCGGCCTGATGCTCCGCCGCTCCTACAGCACCGACCAGCCGACGGCCGGGCTGCTCTTCATCAGCTTCCAGAACGACATGCGGACCTTCACCGACACGCTGACACACATGGACGACTCCGACGCGCTCCTGGGCTTCACCACCGCCACCGCCGGCGGGACCTTCCTGATCCTGCCCGGGTTCGACGCGCGGCGGCCCCTCGGTTCCACGCTGTTCCGCTGAGTGCGGCCCGCCGCCCGCAGGGGCAGTAGCGGAGCCATCCGCCGCCGGCGGTGCGGCCGTTCAGGTGCGGCGGCGCTGGGGGCGGAGGCGCGGCGGGACCGCGAGCGCGGGGAGCCGCAGATTCGCGCGGCGGACGCCGAGCATCAGGACCCAGGCCAGGAGGCCGCCCCATGCGAGGCCGGCCAGGACGTCGTGGGGGTAGTGGACGCCGATCCAGACGCGGGAGGCGCCGAGGGCGAGCGCGAAGGGGACGGCGATCAGGCCGAGCCGGCGGTCGGCGAGGAGGAGCGCGACCGCGGAGGCCGCGGCGATCGCGGCGTGATTGCTGGGGAAGGACCAGTCGCCGAGCCCGGGACATGCCTCGACGGTCGCGGTGACGTGCAGCGTCCGGCAGGGCCGCTGCTCGGAGACGAGCGACTTGACGAGGTCGTTGGCGAGGAAGACCGCGACCACGACGACGGGTACGGCGAGCACCGCCACCATGCGCGCGCCGCCGTACGACCGGGCCCGCCACCAGGCGGCGAGCATGAGCACGGCGAACAGCCCGAGCCCGTAGTCGCTGAACAGGCGGATCGTGTCGTCGAGCGGGCCGGGGGTGTGCTGCGCGAGGTGCACGACCCAGCGGTAGAGGCCCGCGTCGACACGGGAGTTCACGAGCCGTCCCGGGAGACGGCGGCGGCCCGCTCGCCCCGCCCGCGCTCGCGCCTTCCGCGCCGCATCTCGACGGCGAGCGGCACCAGCGACACGACGACCACGACCGCCACGATCGGCAGCAGGTAGTGGTCGACGTTCGGCACGGACGAGCCGAGCCCGTAGCCGGCCAGCACCAGGCCGACCGCCCAGACCGCGCCACCGGCCACCTGCCACAGCGTGAAGGTGCGGACCGGGACCGCCAGCGCACCGGCCAGCGGGTTGAGCACGGTGCGGACCACGGGGACGAAGCGGGCGAGCACCACGGCCCGCGCATGGCCGTAGCGGGCGAGCAGTTCGGTCGCGCGCGCCGCGCCTTCGTGCAGCCTCCGGTTCCGGGACCTGGCCAGCAGCGCCGGGCCGGCCCTGCGACCGAGCACGTAACCCGTCTGGGCGCCGAGCAGGGCGCCGGCCAGCGACGCGCACAGCACCTGCCACAGGCTCAGGTGCACGGCACCCGAGGCGCCCGGCACGGACAGCAGGCCCGCGGTGAACAGCAGCGAGTCGCCCGGCAGGAAGAAGCCGATCAGCAGCCCGGTCTCGGCGAAGAGCACGACCGCGATGCCCAGGGCGCCGAAGGAGGAGAGCACGGAACTCGCGCTGAGCGGGTTCAGGGCGAGCGGGGTCGAGGCGAGGTGCACGGCCCCATGGAGGACGGGGTGGGCGGGCGCGTGGAGGGGCGCGTGGAGGGGTGCGTGGAGGGGTGCGTGGGCGGCCGCGGCGGCCACGTTTCGGGCGGCGAGTACGGGTGCGGGCAGCGGCATGGCGGTGAAGCCCTCCCATAATGGTTCCGGGGACGCCTCGCGGCACCCCGACCGACTACAGTGATGTAGACGGTCTACAGCACTGTAGACGAATGAGCCGGAAGGGGCGATCGAGCCATGCCGGAGCCGAGCGTGGGCCGCCGCCCCTCGGGCGAGCTGGAAGCGAGCGTCCTGGCCGCGCTGTGGGCGGCCGACGGCCACCCCCTGACCCCCGCCGACGTGCAGCGCGAACTCGGCACCGCGCTGGCCCGCACCACCGTCACCACGATCCTGGCCAGGCTCTACGAGAAGGGCTCCGTCAGCCGCACCCGCTCCGGCCGCGGCTACGCCTACCTCCCGGTCCAGGACTCCCCGGGGCTCGCCGCCCGCCGGATGCGTACCGAGCTGGACAAGTCGACCGTCGACGACCGCGGCACCGTGCTGGCCCGCTTCGTCTCCGGGCTGGGGCCCGACGACGAGAAGGTGCTGCGCGAGCTGCTGGCGCAGGCGGGCGGGCCGGCCGCCGCCGACGGGGGCCCGGGACCGGCAGCCGCCGGCGCGGCTGCCGACGGCGGTACCGGGGACGGGGGGCCGCGGTGAGCATCGCCGTCTGGCTGCCGCTGCTGCTGCCCCTGCTCGCGGCGCCCGCCGCCCGGCGGCTCGCCGACGCGCTGCCGCCGCGTACCGCCGCGTTGCTGCTGGCGGTGTCCGCGGTGCTGCTCGCCGCGTGCAGTACCGCCGCGCTCGGGCTGCTCGCGGGGGCGGGCGCGCTGCGGCTGCCGCCGGTCGCCGCGCTCGGCCACCTCGTCCTGCCCGTGGTCGGCGACCAGGTCACCGTGCCGGCGGCATGCGTCGCCGCGGCTCTCCTCACCGCGGTCGCGGTCGCCCTCGTCCACGCCGTCCGGCGCCACGTCCTGCTCGCGGACCGGGCCCGGCGCAACGCCGAGCAGGTGGGTACGGCCGCGGGCGACCTCACCGTGCTCAGCGACGCGCGGCCCGACGCGTACGCCCTTCCCGGGCGGCCGGGGCAGCCCGGGCGGATCGTCGTCACCTCGGGGATGCTGCGCGCGCTCGACCCGGCCGAGCGCGAGGCCCTGCTCGCCCACGAACGGGCCCACCTCTCCGGGCGCCACCACCTCTTCCTCACCGCCCTCGCGCTGGCCTGCGCCTGCCACCCGGCGCTCCGGCTGCTGCGGGCGCCGCTGTCGTACGCGCTCGAGCGGGGCGCGGACGAGGCTGCCGCCGCGGCCGTCGGGGACCGCCGGCTCGCCGCGCTAGCGATCGGGCACGCCGCGCTCGCCGGGCGTCCGGCGCCTCGGCCGTACGCCGCGCTCTCCGTTGCCACGGGGCCTGTGCCGCGCCGGGTGTCCGCGCTGCTGTCCCCCCGGGCCGCCCGCACGCCACGGGCCATCGCGCTCCTGCTCGCCGCCGTGGTCACGCTTTCCGCGGGGTGCGCGCTCTATGCGGCGGTCGACCTGCACGGGTCGATCGAGGTGGCGCAGGGGGAGCCCCGCTAGGCCCGGTGGGACTTGAGGGGACCCTCCCTTGGTGGGTGGTGCGGTTTTCTCGGGACCTTTTTGTGGTGGGGGTACGGCGGGGGTTCGCCGTTGTGGGTGACGGTTGAGCGCCGAGGGTCCGCCCGGTGGGGGGTGCTCGCGCAGTTCTCCCCCAGGGCTTCGCCTGGGAGGTACCCCCAGCGCGCCCCTGGGTGGGTGCCCCTGCGGGGGGCGGGAGAATGGGGGCGTGGAGTGGGATGAGGCGTGGAGCCGGGCGGTGTGGGGTGGCGAGGGGGAGCGGGATACGGCTGCCTCCGTGTTGGCGGCGGCGGGGGAGGGGTGGACGGGGGTTGCCGTGCGGACGTTTGGTGAGGTGGTACGGGGGGCGGTCGCGCGGGGGTGGGCGGACGAGGATCTGGTGCGGATGGCCGGGCGGGAGCTCGGGGAGCCGTCGCACCGGATGGCGCGGGCACTGGCAGCCGCGCCCGGGCGGAAGTCGCTCGGCCGTTTCGTCGACGGGGAGCGGCTGGACCGTTTCTCCGCCGCGCACACCTTCGTCGAGCTGCTCTGCCTCTACGCCGCCCTGCCCACGATCACCGCACCGACCCTCCCCCCGCCGGCCCGCCCGGCCGAAGGGGTCGGCGGCAAGGCCCTGGCCCGTATCCGCGCCCTGCTGGCGAAAGCGGAGTCCACCGGCTTCCCGGAGGAGGCCGAGGCGCTGTCCGCGAAGGCCCAGCAGTTGATGGCGAGGCACAGCATCGACGCGGCCGAGCTGGCCGCGGCGCACGGCGGCGGCGCGGACGCCCCTGCCACCCGCAGGATCGGCGTGGACCGGCCGTACGAAGGCGCGAAGGCGCTCCTCCTGGACGCGGTGGCTGCCGCGAACCGCTGCGAGTCCGTCTGGTCCGCGGAGTACGGCTTCGCCACGGTCGTGGGGCACACCGCCGACCTGGAGGTGGTCGAGGTGATGTTCACCTCGCTGCTGGTCCAGGCGGACCGGGCCCTGCACCGCGGCCGCTCGTCGCGCTCCCGCGACTTCCGCGAGTCCTTCCTGATCTCGTACGCCGCCCGGGTCCGGGAGCGGCTGACCGCCGCGACCGAGGCGGAGGTCGCCGAGGCGGCCCGCGCGTCGGGGCCGGGCCTGCTGCCCGCGCTCGCCGCCCGCGACCTCGCGGTGCGCGACGCCACCCGGCACCTCTTCCCGCGGACCACCGCCACTCGGCTCAAGGGCCGTGACCCCGACGGCTGGCGCGACGGCCGCACCGCCGCCGACCGCGCCCGCCTGCGGGATCAGGTGCCGCCGACCTTCTCGGGGTCGATCCGGAACAGGCCGCGGCGGTCGTAGAAGTGGGTGACGCCGAAGCCGAGCACCAGTCCCACGACCAGCCCGACGCAGAGCCACAGCCAGGCGCGTTCCAGGCCGGCGTTGCCGCGGGCGTCGAAGTAGAGGATCGCCCGGACCCCGCCGGTGATCTGGCGCATCGGTTCGAACCAGGCGAGGCCGCGGTAGAACGCCGGCACGGCTTCGAGGGGGATCGTGGCGCCGGCGGAGGGAAGCCCGAGGGCGACGAAGAAGAACATGGCGACGAGTTGCCCGAGCGTCCCGAAGATCGCCGTGATCGCCTGCACGCCCACGCCCACCACCGCGCCGGCGCAGACGGAGAACACCCACAGCAGGAACAGGTGCGGCATGTCCAGATCGATGATCACCGCGGTGGCCAGCACCACCACGGACGCGGTCAGGACGGACAGGGCCAGCGACATGACCATCTTGACGGCCAGGGTCCGGACCCGGCTGATCAGCACCGGCGACCGCATCCGCCGGAACGGCCCGAACTCGCTGGGCGCGTAGCCGAGTGCCGCGTCCACGCCGTTGCTGATGATGTTGGCGCCGAGGAAGCCGCCCAGCACGAGCACCAGCGTGTAGTAGAAGGAGGTGAGCCCCAGGCCGGTGCGCACGCCGATGGTGTGGCCCGGCGCGCTGGTCGTGGTGACCGGGTCGTCGAGGAGCATCCGCTGCGCGGTGTTCGGCCGGGCGCCGGTACGGGTCAGCCGGTCCAGCAACTGGGCGCCGATCTGCCGGGAGGCGGGCGGCACCACCGCCTGGGTGGCGGTCGTGGCCAGCGAGGAGGCGAGGCTGCCGGCGCCGGGGTTGGTGAGCAGGACCACGTGCGGCTGGCGGATGTTCGTGGTCGAGGCGCCGGGCCGGATGATCGCGTTCAGGGAGGCGGTGAAGTCCGCCGGGACGGCGATCCCTCCGTACAGCCGCCCGGAGTCGAAGCGGTCCTTCGCCTCGGCGGGCGTCAGCACCTCCCACTTGATGCGGTGCCGCGGGTTCGGAGCGGTGGCGATGCCCTGCACGAACTGCGTGCCGATCGGGCCGGTGTCCTGGTTGACCAGGGCGATCGGCAGGTTCCGTACGTTGCCGCGCGGGTCGGCGACCCCGCCGGAGTAGATCAGCGCGAGCAGGAAGGACACCAAGGTCACCAGGATCGAGGGCAGCGCCCAGACCGGCCATTTCCCCAGGATCTGCCGCGCGGTGACCGCCGGGGGCGCGTACGCGGGCGCGGGGTGTCCATGCGGCGGCTTGGCGTGGTGCTTGGACACGGACGGCCTCTCCCGGTGCCTTGACCGCGACCCGCTACGGGGCCCCGGACGTGGGGTGCGGAGATCTCCTCAAGGGTGGCCCGCCCCGCCGCCGCACACCCCTGGAGTGCCGCCGGGCGGGTTACGCCGGGTTCGCGCCCCCGGTGTCCGGGCCCTCGGCGTCCTGGCCGTGCCCGGTGTCGATGACGCAGAAGCGGTTCCCCTCGGTGTCCGCGAGCACCACGAAGTCGGCGTCCTGCGGATAGAGGTCCCAGTCCACCCGCCGCGCGCCGAGCGCCACCAGCCGCTCCACCTCCGCGGCCTGGTCGGCCGCGTCGCCCGCGTACAGGTCCAGATGCACGCGGGGGTACTCCTGCACCGGGCTCTCGCTCAGCCCCAGCGACAACTGCGGGCCGGTACCCGACGCGGGCACCAGCACCACCCAGTCCGCCGCCATCTCCTCGCGCGGCACGTAGTCCAGCGCGCGCGTCCAGAACTCCGCCGCCCTGGGTACGTCCTGGACGCCCATCACCACCGAGCCGATTCTCACCATGCCGTCATTCAACCGCCCGCGCCCCTCGGGCGCGGGCGGTTCCCTCATGCCATCAGCGGGCTGAGCACCATGGGGCGGACCTTGCCCTCGATCATCGCGCCGAGTCCCCGCACGGCGACGGTGTCGGGGTTGGGGGCGACGTTGACCGGCATGTTCGTGGCCTCACGGAGCATCAGGTCCAGGCCGGGCATGTGCGCGCTGCCGCCGGCCAGCATGATGCCGCGGTCGCCCAGGTCGGCGACGAGGTCGGGAGCGCAGCGGCGCAGCACGGACGTGATGGCGTCGAGCACCGCGTTGAGCGGGGGCCGCATCGCGCTGCGCACCACCTCGGTCTCGACCATGACGGAGCGGGCCAGCCCGCTCGCCACGTCCCGCCCGTACACCTCGGTCGTGGCGGTCCCGCCGGCGGTGGGGGCGCCGAGCGCCTGGTGCAGCGGCCGCACGGACTGGCTGGGCAGCATCAGCGCGTGGTTGCTGCGCAGGTGGTCCACCACCGCGCGGTCGATCGCGTCGCCGCCCACGGGCACGGTCTCGGCCGCCACCAGGGAGCCGAGCGAGAGCACCGCGACCTGCGTCGTACCGGCCCCGCACACCACGATCATGGTGGCCTCGGGGTGCTCCACGGGCAGCCCGCAGCCGACCGCCGCGGAGATGAGGGTGTCCACCATCTCCACCCGGCGTGCGCCGAGTCCGTACATCGTCTCGACGGCGGCACGGCGCGCGATTGGGGCGCTGCCGTGCGGCATGCAGACCGCCGCGCGCATCACCGGCGAGCCGCGCAGCCGCATCCAGCGGCGGCCGAGCTTGCCGCCGAGGACGTGCCGCAGCATCCGCTGGGCCATCTCGATGTCGACCACCGCGCCGCCGGCCACCGGACGGGCCACCCGGATGTGGTCGGGGGTGCGGCCGAACATCGTCTCGGCCCGCTTGCCGACGGCGATGAGCGCGCCGGTGCGGGTGTCGATCGCCGCGACGCTCGGCTCGTCGACGACCAGGCCGCCGCCGCGCAGGTAGACCCGGGTACGGGCGGCGCCGATGTCGACCGCCATGGTGCAGCGGCGCAGCTGCCCGAGGGTGGGGTAGAGGGCGGTGGGGGTCACAGCGCACCGCCGTAGGGGAGGTTGCGCGGGTGGTATGTGGCCAGCGACCAGATCACGAACGTGTCGATCGCGACCATGATGATCGCCCAGATCGGCTGGTAGGGCAGGAACATGAAGTTCGCGATCATGTTCAGGCCGGCGATGAAGATGCCGAGGTAGCGCGCCCACGCCAGGCCGCGCAGCAGGCAGTAGCCGACGAGCAGGGCGATGACGCCGAGGACCAGGTGGATCCAGCCCCACGCGGTCACGTCGAACTTGTACACGTAGTCGCCGCGGGTGCGCACGTAGACGACGTCCTTGGCGATGCCGACGATTCCCTCCAGGACCGCCAGGATGCCGCCGACCATCAGCATCAGTCCGGCGAAGACGGTGCCGCCGGCGGCCCACGCGGTGCGCGACTCGTCGCGGTCGCGCGGGGGGCGTCCGGCGCCCCCCGGCGGTTGCGCCCCGGGGGGCGGACTTGCGGTGGTGTCGTGGCTCATTGGCGGTCTCCCGAGAGCGTCGGCGTCCACGGCGGGCCCGCCCGGTCCCGGCTGCGGGGTGATCCGCACGAACCAGGGCGAGAACCTGCCCTCTAGTCACGAGGATTGGCCCGGCCGCCGGGCACGGCGAGAGATGTTGGGCCGAACGAGCAGGCGCCGCAGGCGGGAACGCCCCCGTACGGCGCGTCGCCGCGCGGTACGGGGGCGTTCGGGAACGGGGGTACGGGGCCTACGGGGCGGGAGGGTGCCGAACTGTGCCGGACGGTGCCGGGGTTACGCCTCCTCCAGCCGGAAGCCCACCTTCAGGCCGACCTGGTAGTGCTCGATCTCCCCGTCCACGATGTGCCCGCGGACCTGGGTGATCTCGAACCAGTCCAGGCCGCGCAGGGTGCGCGACGCACGCGTGATGCCGTTGCGGACCGCGGCGTCGACACCCTCGGTGGAGGTGCCGACGATCTCGGTGACGCGGTAGGTGTGGTCAGCCATGGCGGTGCCTTTCGTGTGGGGGGACGGCCGGTCGGTCCCGGCGGGTCGGTGGCTCGGGGTCGGTCGCTCCTGGGTCCGGCGGGTGTGCGGCTCAGTGGTGGAACGCGGTGGCCACGGACTCGGGGCGGTTCAACGGGTGCGGCTGGCGGCGCAGTTCGGGCAGCAGCCGGGTCACGTCGGCGATCAGCAGGTCGGCCAGGTCCTCGGAGAAGCCATTGCGGCACACCAGGCGCAGCACCGCCAGGTCCTGGCGGTTCGCCGGGTAGGTGTACGCGGGGACCAGCCAGCCGTGCTCGCGCAGCCGCCGCGACACGTCGAACACGTCGTACGCCGTCACCTCCGGTGTGGTGGTCACCGCGAACACCGGGAGCTGGTCGCCGGAGGTGATCAGGCGGAAGTCGCCGAGTTCCACGAAGCGTTGGGCCAGGCTGGTGGCGACGTCACGGCAGGACTGCTGCACCGCGCGGTAGCCCTCCTTGCCCAGCCGCAGGAACGAGTAGTACTGCGCGACGACTTGGGCGCCCGGGCGGGAGAAGTTCAGCGCGAAGGTGGGCATGTCGCCGCCGAGGTAGTTCACCCGGAAGACCAGCTCCTCCGGCAGCGCGTCGGCGTCGCGCCACAGCGCCCAGCCGACACCGGGGTAGACCAGCCCGTACTTGTGGCCGGAGGTGTTGATCGAGGCGACCCGCGGCAGCCGGAAGTCCCATTCCAGGTCCGGGTCGAGGAAGGGCGCGATCATCCCGCCGGAGGCGCCGTCGACGTGCACGGGGATGTGGATGCCCGTGCGCTGCTCGTAGTCGTCCAGGGCCGCGCAGATCTCGGCGACCGGTTCGTAGGAACCGTCGAAGGTGGAGCCGAGGATGGCCACCACGCCGATGGTGTTCTCGTCGCAGAGCGCCAGCGCGGCCTCGGCGTCCAGGTGCAGCCGGTCGCCGGTCATCGGCGCGAGCCGGGCCTCGACCTCCCAGAACGTGCAGAACTTCTCCCAGCACACCTGCACGTTGGCGCCCATCACCAGGTTCGGCCGGGCGGTGCCCGGGTAGCCCGGGGTGCGCTGGGACCAGCGGCGCTTGAGCGCCATCCCGGCGAGCATGCACGCCTCGGACGAGCCGGTGGTCGAGCAGCCGACCACCGAGTCGGGGTCGGGGGCGTTCCACAGGTCGGCGAGGATCGCGACGCAGCGCCGCTCGAGTTCGGCCGTCCGCGGGTACTCGTCCTTGTCGATCATGTTCTTGTCGACGCACTCCGCCATCAGCACGTTGGCCTGCGGCTCCATCCACGTGGTGACGAACGTGGCGAGGTTCAGCCGCGAGTTGCCGTCGAGCATCAGCTCGTCGTGCACGAGCTGGTACGCCGCGGTGGGCGTCATCGGGCCGTCCGGCAGGCGGTGCTTGGGCGGGGCGGTCTGCATGCCCCCGATCGGATCGGCGGCGCCGAGGTAGAACGGGTTGACGGAGACGTCGTGCTGTGCGCCAGACCCTTTGTGCAGCGACATGCGGGGGACCCTCCCGGCAGCGGGGCGGCGCCGGCCGGGCCTTCGGACGCCCGTACGGTCGTACCGCCGTACCCGCACGACGTTACGGTGGATCGCCCCGGGCCGCAGCGCTACGACTCCCGTGGGAGCAGGGCCTCCTGGGTGAAGCGGTGCAGTGCGCGGGCGAAGGCCTCGGCCTCGGCGGCCGGCCAGTGCGCGAGGTAGGCGTCGAACCGCTCGGCCAGCCGGGCGCGCATCCGGGCCACCACGCGCTCGCCCTCTTCGGTGAGCACCAGCAGGCTCGCACGGCGGTCCGCCGGGTCCGGCTCGCGCCGCAGCAGACCGGCGCCCTGCAGGCGGTCGGCGTGCCGGCTGACCACGGAGCGGTCCAGGCCGATGTCGTGGCCGAGCCGGGCCGCGCTGCGCGGGCCGCCGCGCGCGAGGCCGCTCAGCACGGGGTAGGTGGCCTCGTCCAGGGCCGGGCCCAGGCCCGCGGTCAGCTCGCCGTACACCACGGCGCGTGATTCCCGGCGGACGATGTCCCCGAAGTCCTCGGCGATCCGCTCCCCGGCGGTGGATTCGCTCATCGGCTCAGCTTAGGGCTGTGCCGGGCCCGGACCGGCCTTCCGAGGGACAGGAGCGGGCTGCATCCGATGAAGCGTGCACGAAGCACGCGTTTGGACTAGGGTGAATCTGAAGAGCGTGCACGGAGCACGCTTATGGAGGGAGTCGGGATGAACGGGAACGGGCAGCGGGAGGCCGGCCTCGCGGAGTTCGTGGAGCGCGCCCTCACGGAGGTCTGTTTCGGCGGCGAGGAGGAGTACCCGCTGGAGCCGACCGTCGCGCGCTACTTCCATCCGGGGTACCGGCAGCGGGTGGACGGCGAGGTGCTCGGGTACGACGAGTTCGTCGCGCACCTGCGGCTGGTCCGGGCCCGGGTCGCCCCGGGCAGCAGGATCGAGGTGCACGAGGCGCTGCGGGACGGCGCCCGGATCGCGGACCGCCACACCGTGCACGTCGTCAAGCCCGACGGCGGCCGGATCGAGACGGACGTGTACCTCTTCGGCGAGTTCGCCGACGATCAGCGGCTGCTGCGGGTCGACGAGGTCTCGCGGATGGTCTCAGGCGGCGCGGAGGACGCCGACCTCGGCTCCGCCCGCTGAGCGGCCGCGGCCAGCGGCCGGTAGGCCAGGCCGAGCGCGCGGTAGAGGCGCAGGGCCGGGGTGTTGGCGTCGTCGACGACGAGGGCGGCCAGCGGCCGGTCGGCCAGGGCCTCGCGGAGCAGGAAGGCACAGGCGGTCCGACCCAGGCCGAGGCCGCGGGCGGACGGCGCGGTGGCGACGCCCGCGAGGAAGGCGACGTCGGGCGCGCACCAGGCGAGCGCGGCGACCGCGGCGAGGCGGCCGCCGGTGCGTACGCCCGCCCAGCGCTCGCCCGGTCCGCAGCGGCCCGGGTAGGCGTAGGAGGCGGGGAACGCCTCGTCGAGGAGTGCGGACGTCTCGTCCGCGTCGGCGGCGGTGAGCCACGCGGCGCCCTCGGCCGGCCCGTCCGGCGGCCGGTCGGTCTGCATCCAGCCGAAGTCGGCGACCGGTGCGAGCCCCGGTACCTCGGCCACGACGGCGCGCAGCAGCGCCCGGTCCCCGAACGGCCGGAAGCCGGGCCCGATCCGCGGCAGCACCACGCGGACGAGGGGCACCGCGTCCGCGGCGGGGCCGGCGACCACCAGCCGGTCCCGGCCGGACAGCCCGGGCGCGGCGACGGCGACCGCGTCGCCCCGGATGAAGACGCGGGAGGCGCCACCCGGTTCCTGGGCCGCCCACCGCACCAGGGGGTCGAGGGCGGCGGCGGGCGCGGGCACGGGAACTCCTGACGGCTTCGGGTCGGCGGGCCCGGTCACCGTAACCGCCCGGCGATCCGGGCTGCCACGGTGTTTCAGGACCCGAGTTTCCGGACCCGGGTCTCAGAACCCGAGCGCGCGCAGGGCCTCCGCGTTGTCCTGGGTGACGCGCCACAGGGCGTCCTGGCGCTCGTGGACGTCGGCGACGGCCGCCGCGTGGTCGGTGAGCAGCGCGGTGGCGCGCTCGGTGAGGTGCGCGGACAGGTCGCGGTCGTGGACGGAGACGCCCCACTCGGGGCGCTCGATGTCCGCCAGGAAGTACGCCATCTTCGGGTGCGAGATGAGGCTGATGATCGGGGTGCCGCAGCCGAACGGGACCATCCCGGCGTGGCCGCGCATGCCGATGACGAGCTTGGTGCGGGCGTACGCGGCGCGGATCCCGTCGCTGTCGAAGTCGTACATCGGCACGACGGGCAGCGAGACGCCGTGCTCGCGCCGCAGGTCGTAGGCGATCCGCTCGTCCTCGACGGTGTGCGCGACGCACCGCACCTCGGCGAGCTTGTCCAACGCCCTTACCGAGGAGGCGAGTTCGGCGAGGAAGTGGCCGTAGTCGTGGCCGAAGCGCAGGCCCGCGCGGTCGTAGGCGGCGTTGAGCAGGATGGTCTCGTCACGCCGCTCGGGGTCGGTCCAACCGGGCACCAGGTGGCGGGTGACGGTGGTGGGGCAGGGCTGGAAGCGCACCTTGCCGTGCAGCTCCGGCGGCAGCAGGCGGCGCACCTGCGCGATGGAGCCGTGGTTGCGCAGCCCGAAGAAGGCGGCCTTCTCGGCGAGGAGCCGCAGCGCGCTGCGGAATCGCTCGTGCCGGTAGGACTGCCCGTCGAAGACGTTGAAGCCGACGGCGTACACCGCGATGGGCACGTCGATCCGCCGCAGCAGGTCGTCGGGGACGTTCCACTGCCAGGCGCTGTTGCCGTTGGGCATGGTGTCGGGAAGGAAGAGGCCGCCCCCGCCGATCACCAACCCGCGGCGGGCGTTGACCCGTTCGAGCGCGGCCGGGTCGAAGAGCCGGTGGGCGTGCAGGGAATGCCAGCGGCGCGGACCGGCGTCCGGGCCGAAGGTGAGCCGTACGGCCTCGGGCAGTACCTTGTCACCGGCGTTGCCCTGCTGCGGCATGTAGAACGCGACGTGCGCCAACTGCTCGCGTGGATCGGCCGGTTCGGCCTCCCCCGCGCCGACCTGCCCCACCGGGCCGTCGCCCGCGGCGGTCCGCAGCAGCATCTGGCGGCTCGGCCGGTGCGTCGGGTCCGCGTCGAGGCCGGCGAGCGCCAACTCCCTTGCGGCGGAGTCCTCCCCGCGCACCCACGCGATCTGGGCCAGCCGGGCGAAGGCGGGTGGTGCCCAGTTGGGCGAGGCGGTGGCCAGCCGCAGGTGCGCCCGCGCCTCCGCGTCCCGGGACACGCTCATCAGGGCCTGGCCGTAGACCTCGTGGGGCCACGCGTCGTCCACCGGGATGCGCACCGAGCCGAGCAGGTCCACCGCGTCCTGGTACTCGCCGGCGGCGACGTGCGCCGCCGCGACCCGGCGCGCGCAGCCGACATCGCCGGTCCTGGCGGTGTGCGGGGTGCCGAAGTGCACCAGCAGGTCGTGGTGCGCGGCGCCGGACAGCGCCATGAACGCCGCGCGGAACGCCGCGTCCGAGTCCTCGTCGAGGGCGATGTCCCCTTCCCCGTCCGCGCGTTGACCGGAGGCGCCGTGCCGGTCCTGGCCCGCCGCCGGCTCGAACACCCCGCGGGTGTCCAGCGGCACGAACCCGTCGTCCAGCGCGCGCGCCAGCACACCCGCGGCCGCCCGCTCCTGCGGGTAGGCCCCCTCCAGGGCCACCGCGTCCAGCCGGGCGCAGAACGCGTCGGTCAGGTACTCCCGCTGCACCACCAGGACATCGGTGCCCGGCCCGTCCCCGTCGTCGCGGTACGGTGCCGCGGCCAGCCCCCGGCACAGCGTCAGCAGCCGGTCGAGCGGACCGCGGGCCACCTGCGCGGTGTCCAGCACGATCACCGTGTCGTAGTCGCGGACCCGGAACGCCTCCAGGACGCCGAACGCCTCGGGCCCGGCCGCGTCGCCGGAGGCCTTCGCGTACGACGCGCGGCGGGCGGCCGACTCGGCGCCGGTGCACCGCAGTTCGGCGCGGGGGTGGAAGGTCGCGATGCGGGCGGCCGCGTCGTCGGGCAGCTCGTCGTGCAGCACGAGGAAGTCCTCGCACACCGTCTGGTTGGTCAGCGCGAGGCTGCGCAGCAGCGCCAGCAGGCCGGGCAGCCGGGCCGCGTCCGTCCAGGTGACGAAGGCGATCCGCCGCTTGCCGGTGAGGGCGGCGGCGGAGAGCCCGGCTGCGGGGGTCGAGGGGCTCGCGGGTGCGACCGGCGCCGCGGAGCCGGCGGGGTGGTCGGCGGGTTCGGGGCTGGTGGTGGTGCTCATCGCAGCGAGATCACGGCTCCGTCGACGTTCTGGGCGCGTTGCATGACCCATTCCTTCTGGCTGGTGTTCGCCTCGGCCGAGGCGGCCGGGATCGACATCGCGTCCGGCAGGCGGTAGGGGCCGGTGCGGTGGAAGTCGAATCCGATCAGGTCGAGGCGCGGGCTGACGTCAAGGAAGTCGATCAGCCACATCACCTCGAACGAGCAGGTCAGGGGGTGTGGCCAGGCGTCCTTGCCGAGCCGGCCGATGCCCCGGACGGGCGCGCGCAGCGACTCCTCGCAGGTGTGGCGCTGCGCGCCGGGCACCAGGCGGGCGCGCACGTCGGTGCGCCAGGCCGCCGCGTTGTCGCCCAGGACCAGCCGGGTGGTGACCGGGCGGTCCCAGTTGAAGACCTTCCGGTGTCCGGTGACGTGGATGTCGGTGCGCGAGCCGGTCGCGGCGGGGTCGATCACGTAGGAGGTGAAGCGGACCACCACGTCGTAGGAGTCGATCAGCTCGCCGAGTGAACCGTCCCTGACCGTCCCGGAGTTGGCGACGAGGCAGATCGAGCGGTCGGCGATCCGGTTGCGGAACTCGCCGAGCCCCAGCCAGCCGGTGCCGCCGTACGTCGGGTCGGCGATCGGCGGGCGCAGGCGGTGCCGGCGCTGGTCGGCGTAGAGCGCGATCACGCGTGACAGCGCGGCCGGGTCGCCGGTCCCGGCGGACGCCAGCCGCTCGTCGATGTGCCGCAACGCGGCTGATTCCAGGGCCTGTACGGGGTTGCCGCCGCTGGTGCCTGTGGTGTCCGGCGGCAGCAGTGCGGCCAGTTCGCGCTGCTCGGGCAGCGCCGTCCGCAGCGCGGTGACCCGGCTGCGGGCGTGGCCGTCGAAACCGGCCAGCTCCACGCAGCGCTCGTACGCCAGGAGGGCGTCCGCCAGCTCGCCGAGGGCCTCCAGGGCCTGGGCCCGCAGCCGCCAGGCCGGGCGGGAGTTCCCACGCAGCGGCAGCACCGTCCGCGTGATGGTCAGCGCCAGTCGCCGCCCCGCGTCGTCCGTCGCCACCGCCTTCTCGCCCGCGGCCAGCAGCGCGTCCAGCAACTCGTCGGAGACCGCCGGGCCGATGACCGTGTCCGGGCCCAGATCCTCCGGCGAGGGCAACAGGACGAGGAGGTCGGCGAGTTCGGGGTACCGGCCGCCGCGGACCGCGGTCAGCGAGCCGCACAGGCGGGCGCACGCGGCCAGGCAGTCCGGCACGTTGACGGGGGTCATGGGAGTGCCCGCGGGGGCCTGCGCGGCGGGGTCCGGCGGAGTGGCCTCGGCCGGTTCGTGCTGGTGCGGCGCGGCGCTCTGAGGGCGTGGCCTGAACCAGTGGCCGCGGGTTGTCGTCACCGTGCGAACGGTAGGGCGGTCCGGTGAAGTGCGGGTGAACCCGTGTTTACGGGGGGTTGCCGCGTGGGCGGTTCGCCGCCGCGACGGGTTCGGTCCGTTCCCGGGTTTCGCCCGGCGGGCGGTTGCTCGCGCAGTTCCCCGCGCCCCTGTTGTGGTTGCTCGCCGCGGTGAGGTGCGGTTCGCCGCCGTCGCGGTTTCGGTTCGCTCCCGGGTTCCGCCCGGTGGGCGGTTGCTCGCGCAGTTCTCCCCCAGAGCTTCGCCTGGGAGGTACCCCCACGCGCCCCTGTTGCGGGTGCTCGCCGCTGCTGTGTGCGGCTATTCCAGGAGGGGCTGCTGGGTGGGGGCCGGGCAGATGCGGTTGCCGTCGCGGTCGAAGACGTAGAGGTGGGCGAGGTCGACCAGGAGGGGGACGCGGTCGCCGCGGCGTACCCGGATGTCGGGGCCGGTGCGCACCACGAGATCGCCGGTCTGGGTCTCCGGCGAGCCCTCGGGCCGGTCGATCACGGCGGCGGGGGAGTGGGTGGGCCGGGGCGGCACGGAGTCGGTGGCGTTCGTGCCGCCGTCGCGGTCCATCATCGTCGCCTGGATGCGCCGCGCGGCCTTCTGCGCCAGCTTGCCGAGACCGGCGCCGGAACCGCCGGCGGCCCTGCGGCTGCCGGTGCGGGGCGCGGGGGCGGGCCGGGGCGCCTCCAGTTCGGGCACGATCGCGGGCCGGGACCCGGTGTCGAGGTGCACCAGCGACTCGTGACCCTGGTATTCCACGTGCTCGACGATCCCGCTGATCACGACCTCGCCGGCGTGCGCCTGGCTCGGCTGGGAGATGCGGACGGCCTCCGAGCGCAGCCCGACGATGATCGGCCGGCCCTGCTGGATCCGCAGCATCTGGTGGTCGAAGCTGAGCGGTTCGGGCAGGCCGAGTCTCTGGCGTCCTAAATCGATCCACATCCCTCCGCTGAGTGGAGCGATCACGGTCGCCTGGAGCAGGTTGATCCGGGGGATGCCGACGAACGCCGCCACGAACACGTTCTCCGGCAGGTGGTAGGCGTCGCGGGGGGTGCTGAGCTGCTGGAGCACCCCGCTGCGCATGATCGCCACCCGGTCCCCGAGCGACATCGCCTCGGCCTGGTCGTGGGTGACGTAGACGGTGGTGACGCCCATGCCGTGGGTGAGCCGCGCGATCTCCGCGCGCAGGTGCGAGCGCAGCTTCGCGTCGAGGTTCGACAGCGGCTCGTCCATCAGGAACACCGAGGGGTGCCGGGAGATCGCCCGGCCCATCGCGACGCGCTGCCGCTCGCCGCCGGACAGCTGCCCGGGGTAGCGGTCCAGGATCTCCTCGATGCCGAGGATGCGGGCGGTCTCGTCCACCCGGGGGCCGGGCTCCGCGCCGGGCATCTCGAACCGCAGCGGGAACCCGATGTTCTCCCGGCTGGTCATGCTCGGGTACAGGGCGAAGTTCTGGAAGACCATGGCCATCTTCCGGTCACCCGGGGCCAGGTCGTTGGAGTACTCGCCGTCGAGCAGCAGCTCGCCGGTGGTGATGTCCTCCAGCCCCGCGATCATCCGCAGGACGGTCGACTTCCCGCAGCCCGAGGGGCCGAGCAGGACCAGGAACTCCCCCGGTGCGATGTCGAGCGAGAACCGGTCGACGGCCGGCGACGGCTGCTTCGGGTAGTACTTGGAAACTTCGTGCAGGGAGATGGCGCGAGTCATAACGAAAGCCGCCAGACAGGTCGGACACGGTGACGGGGCAGGTGGGGGGAGGTTTTCCTCACAGGTGCGACACAGGTGTGGTTTGGGTGTGACCTGTGTGGCCTGCGTGACTTGCCGGACTTGCGAAGATGCGTGGTTGACGCTGCGCAGACGCTAGTGCACTACTCGTAGGTTGCGGAACGTTTGTATCAACACTGGATTGATAGTTTTGAGTCGTGATGAACCTCGCGCTCGGACCGAGCTGGCTCGACCCGAACCATCTGATCAACACGTACGGCCTGTGGGGCGTGCTGCTGGTTGTCTTCGCCGAGTCCGGACTCCTGATCGGATTCTTCCTGCCCGGTGACTCCCTGCTGTTCACCACGGGCCTGCTCGTCGCGTCCGGCACCCTGCACCAGCCGCTGGCGGTGGTGGCGGCGCTGATCGCCGTGGCCGCGGTGGTCGGCGAGCAGACCGGGTACTGGTTCGGTCGCAAGGTCGGGCCCTCGCTCTTCTCCCGGCCCGAATCCCGGCTCTTCAAGATGGAGAACATCGAGAAGGCGCACGCCTTCTTCGAGCGGCACGGGCCGAAGGCGATCGTGATGGCCTGCTTCGTGCCGATCGTGCGGACCTTCACCCCGATCGTGGCCGGCGTCAGCCGGATGAACTACCGGACCTTCGCGACGTTCAACATCCTCGGCGGGACGCTCTGGGGCGCCGGCGTCACGCTGATGGGGTACTGGCTCGGAAAGATCGCCTTCGTGCGCGACAACATCGAGGTGATCCTCGTCCTGGTCGTGCTCGTCTCCGTGGTCCCGGTCGGCATCGAGTTCCTGCGCTCGCGGGGGAAGGCGGCCGCTGCCGCCGGCGAGATGGACCCGGACGCCCCCGCGCCGGGCCCGCACGCCGGCCCCGGCACCGAGATGGCCTCCGCCACCGCCCCCCGTGGCGGTCGGCACCGCGCCCAGAAGCGCTGACACCTTGCCCGGCGACCACCACGAACCTCCAGGGCGCCCCGACCCCGACGGGGCGCCCGGCCGCGGCGCCGGAGAGGGTTCCGCGGCGGGGCCGCGGGACTCGGGGAAGCCCACCGGAGAGCCGGAGAACGGCACGGACGCGTCGGACGCGCCCGTCGACCTCGGGGCCGCGCTGACCCCCGCGGACGGCATACCCGTCGTGGTCCTGCCGCCCGAGGGCGGGCTGTGGCAGGACCGGATGCGGGCGATGATCCGGCTGCCCTCGACGGAGCGGCCCGCGCCGCCCCCGGACCGGCCGGGCGCGGCGGGCGGCGGCGTGGTGCCGCGCGTGCTCGACCTCACCCTGCGGATCGGCGAGCTGCTGCTGGCCGGCGGGGAGGGCGCGGAGGACGTCGAGGCGGCGATGTTCGGGGTGGCGTTCGCGTACGGGCTGGCGCGGGTGGAACCCACCGTCACCTTCACCCTGCTCGGCATCTCCTACCAGCCGTCGCTGACCGAGACCCCGCTCACCATGAGCCGTACGGTGCGCCGCCGGGGCACGGACTACACCCGGCTCGCCGCCGTCTTCCACCTCGTCGACGGGATCACCGCGCACGAGGTGACGCTGGAGGAGGCGTACCGCAGCCTCGCCGACATCCGCCGAAACCGGCATCCGTACAGCTCCTGGGTGCTCACCGGGGCGGCCGGGCTGCTCGCGGGCGCGGCGAGCGTGCTGGTCGGCGGTGGTCCGCTGATCTTCTTCCTGGCCGCGCTCGCCGCGATGCTCGGCGACCGCCTGGCGTGGCTGCTGGCCGCGCGGGGCCTGCCGGAGTTCTACCAGTTCGCGGTCGCCGCGACGCCCGCCGCCGTGATGGGCGTCCTGGTCGGCCACTACGGCCACTGGGTCCCGGGCGCCACCAACGTGCAGTCCTCCGCCGTCATCACCGGTGGGCTGTTCGCGCTGCTGCCGGGCCGCGCGCTGGTCGCCGCTGTCCAGGACGGCCTGACCGGCTTCTACATCACGGCCTCGGCCCGCCTGCTCGAAGTGGTCTACCTCATCGTCGGCATCGTCATCGGTGTCACCCTCGTCCTCTACGCCGGGGTCCATTCCGGCGCCCGGCTCAACCCCGACCAGGCGCTGCGCGCGTACGACCGGCCGTGGGTGCAGCTTCCCGCCGCGATGGTGCTCACGCTCGCGTTCGCGGTGCTGCTCCAGTGCGAGCGGGGGGTCCTGCTGCTCGTCACCCTCAACGGCGGCGTCGCCTGGACCGTCTTCGGGGTGCTGCACCAGCGGGCGGGCGGCAACCAGGTCGCCGCGACGGCCGCGGCCGCGGGGCTCGTCGGGCTCTTCGGCCAGCTCATGGCGCGGTACCGCTTCGTTTCCGTGCTTCCGTATGTGACCGCGGCGATCGGGCCGCTGCTGCCCGGGTCGGCGACGTACTTCGGGCTGCTCGCGCTCACCCAGCACCACCAGTCGGCGGCGCTGAGCCAGCTCACGAAAGCGGCTGCGCTGGCGCTCGCCCTCGCGATCGGGGTGAATCTCGGGAACGAGATCGCGCGGCTCGCGCTGAGGACTCCGGCGTCCGCCGCGCCTCGGCGTGCCGCCAAGCGCACCCGCGGCTTCTAGGGTGCCTCTGAGGGTGCCCCTGACCCCCCGGGGTGCCCCGTCCTGTTGCTACGGGACCTTGCGGTCCGGCTGTGGCTGTTCGCGCAGTTCCCCGCGCCCCTTGGTGGTTGCCCTCTTTTCGCGGAGGGGGCCGCGCGTACCCAGGGGCGCGGGGAACTGCGCGACAAGCCAGCCACCCGCCGCAAGGTCCCGTGACAGCAGGACGGGGCAGCCGGGCGGGTCGGGGGCGGACCCGGAAGAGCTACGATCGGGAGAGAAAAGATACGCAACGTTCAGTTACGGCCCGCCGGAGGTCCCCGTGGAGACGGAGGAACCCGTACGGACGGGGCGCCCTCGCAGCGAGAAGCGCAAAGCGGCGATCCTCGCGGCGGCGGGCGACCTGATGATGGAGGGCGGTCTGCGCGCGGCCACGATGGAGGCGATCGCGGCACGCGCGGGCGTGGGCAAGGCCACCGTCTACAAGTGGTGGCCGTCGCGCGGCGCGGTCGCGCTGGAGGGGTTCATGCTCCGCGCCGCGGATTCATGGACGCTCCCGGAGGGCCTCCCCGCCGCGCAGGCGCTCCGCATCCTCGCGGCGGACGTGGTCCGGCTGTTCACGCGAAGCCCCGCGGGACCCCTGATGCGGGCGCTCGCCGCGGACGCGCAGTCCGACCCGGAGATCGCGCAGGCACTCCGCGAGCAGTGGTTCGCGCCGCGCCGGGCGGTGGCGGCCGAGGTCCTGCGCCAGGGAATGCGCAACGGCGAGCTGCGGGACGACCTCGACCTCGCGGCGACCCTGGACCTGGTGTTCGCGCCCGTGTACTACCGGCTGCTGTTCAGCCACGAGCCGCTGGACGAGGGCTTCGCCGAGCGGACGGTGGACCAGGCGCTGGCCGGGATCGCCGCCCCGCGCCCCGTGCCCGGCGCCGGGAATAGCGGCGCGGCCGCGAACGCTCAAACTGAACGTAGCGTTCAGTAAGAGGCCGCTCAGCGACGAGCGGAGCAGCGAGCAGCGAGCACCGGAGAGACCCGCATGACCACCCGTGGCCCGTCCCCGTCCACCACACCCTCCACCGACCCGGCCGAGGCACCTGCCGGCGGGGCCACCCCGGCCGTACCCGAGCCCACCCGGGCGCTGCGCTGGGTGATCCTCACCCTCGCGTTCGCCTGCGGTGCCAGCGTCGCCAACCTCTACTACGCGCAGCCCCTGCTCGGCCTGCTCAGCCACTCCTTCGACGTGAGCAAGGGCACCGCCACCATCGTCGTGACCGCCACGCAGATCGGTTACGCGCTCGGGCTCGCCCTGCTGATACCGCTCGGCGACCTCCTGGAGAACCGGCGGCTGGCCTCCCGGACGCTGCTGGTCACCGCGGTCGCGCTCGCCGTGGCCGCGTTCTCCCCGGACTTCTGGGTCTTCCTCGCGGTGTCGGTGCTGATCGGCGTCACCTCCGTGGTGGCCCAGATCCTGGTCCCGCTCGCCGCGCACCTCGCGCCCGCCGAGTCGCGCGGGCGGCTGGTCGGGCAGGTGATGAGCGGGCTGCTGCTGGGCATCATGCTGGCCCGGTCGGTGGCCAGCTTCGCCGCCGCCGCGTGGGGCTGGCGCAGCATCTACGCGATCTCCGCGGTGGTGATGCTGCTCACCTCGCTGGCGCTGCTGAAGATGCTGCCGGTCCGCAAGCCCGACCACAGCGCCCGCTACGGCACGCTGCTCGCCTCGGTGGTCGGCCTCGCCCGCAGCGAACCGGTGCTGCTGCGCCGGGCGTTGACCCAGGCGAGCATGTTCGGCGCGTTCACGGCGTACTGGACGGCGGTGGCGTACGAACTCGCCGACCGGCACCACCTGTCGCAGAACGGGATCGCCGTCTTCGCGCTGGTCGGTGCCGCGGGCGCGGCGTCCGCGCCGATCGCCGGGCGGCTCGGCGACAGCGGGCGCGGCGTGCCCGGCCGGGCCGTGGCGATCCTGCTCGGGCTGGTCGCCATGATCGTGGCCGGGTTCGGGGTCAACCACCTGGTGCTGCTCGCGCTCGGCGGCGTGCTGCTGGACTTCGCCGTCCAGGGCCACCAGGTGCTCAGCCAGCGGGACATCTATGCGCTGCGGCCCGACGCCCGCGCCCGCGTCAACTCCCTCTACATGACCAGCGTCTTCCTCGGCGGTGCCGCCGCCTCCGCCGCGACCGGGGCGGTGCACTCCGCCTGGGGATGGACCGGGGTGACCACGATGGGCGCGGCCCTGACGCTCGTGGCGTTCCTGCTGTGGGCGGTCGAACTCGGCGCCCGCCCGCGGCTCCGCGCCTGAGACCGGGGCGCGTTCGGGGTCGGATACGCGACAGGGTGGCCGTCGGGGCGTGGTTGACCGTGTCGCGCGTGCCGGTCGACAATCCCGGCAGGGCTCGAGCGACACCCGCCGGGCACCTGACGAAGGACGTGACCCGTGGTCGTACCCGACGACGCCGCCGTCGAAGCGGTCGTTCTGCTGCGCCGGCTCGGTGCCGCGGACACCGCGCATCCCGGCGGTACCCTCCTCGCCCACCTCCAGCGCGTCCAGGGGCGACTCGCCACCTGGGGCGCGCGTCCCGCCCTGCAACTCGCGGGGCTGTGCCACGCGTTCTACGGCACCGACGGCTTCCCCTCGGCCCTGCTGCCGCTCGACCGCCGTACCGAACTCTCGACGGTGATCGGCGCCGAGGCGGAGACCGTCGTGTACCTCTACGCGTGTTGCGACCGAGAGGCCAGCTACCCGACGCTCGTGGACTCCGACGGGCCCTTCCGCGACCGTTTCACCGGACGCACCCTCACCCCCGGCCCGCGACTGCGACGGGACTTCGCCGAGCTGTCGGCGGCCAACGAACTCGACCTCGCCCGCGTCAATCCCGCCTTCCGGAAGGAGTGGGGTGCCCCACTCCTGGACCTCTTCACCCGGTTCCGCCCCCTGTTGAGCGAGCCGGCCTGGGAGGAGTGCCGCACCCTCCTCGGTCCCTCCCGCGGCGATGGGTGAAATCGGAGCGAAATCCCGTTAACGTGCCGTGAGTCGAGATCAGCCGAGCCGGGGGGAACGCTGTGCTGGAACGTGTCGTGAAGACCTTCAAGGCCGTGGACGCGGGCGACGGGCTGGACGGGCGGTGGGCCGCGCGGGTCCGGGAGGTCGCGAAGGAGAGCGATCCCGCGGTCTGGCTGCTGGAGGAGGCGCGGACTCCGGAGGGAGCAGCGCGGGCCAAGGCGCTCTTCGCCCGCCACATGCCGGAACTCGTGCCGGTGCTGGAGCGGTTGGCCGAGCAGGCGCGGGACATCCCGTACGGCGAGGCACTGTTGACGCACGCGGCGATCAAGCCGTTCTTCTCCGGCTGCACCCAGACCGCCCGCCCCGGACGGCTGCTGCGCAACTACGACTTCCCGCCGGACGCCTGCGAGGGCACCATCACCCGCACGCACTTCCTGCGCCCGGTGATCGGCACGCAGGAAGGCGTCTGGGGACTGCTCGACGGGATGAACGACGCCGGCCTCGCGGTCTCCCTCACCTTCGGCGGACGGTTCGAGTACGGCACGGGCCTGTCCATCCTGATCGCGCTCCGCTACCTCCTGGAGACCTGCGAGACCGTCGACGAGGCGGTGGAGCGGCTGCGCCACCTGCCCATCTCCATCCCGCAGAACGTCACCCTCTCCGACCCGCACCGCGCCGTCAGCGTCCAGGTCGGCCCGGACATCCCCCTCACCGTCGATCCCGGCCCGGGCGCTTGCGCCGCCAACCACCAGCTCGTCGCGCCCGTTCCGCCCGAGCAGGAGGCCAACACCCGTACCCTCGCCCGTCTCGACGCGATCCGCGCCGCCGGTCCGGACACGCCCGTCGCCGCGATGCTGCGCCCGCCGCTGCACCGGATGGAGTACGACCAGGGACTCGGCACCCTCTACACCGCCGACTACCGCGCAGCGGACGGCGAGGTCACCTACCACTGGCCCGCCGCGGACCCGTGGGGCTTCTCCTTCGGGTCCTTCCACGAGGGCGAGCGCACCGTCGAACTCGTCCCCGCCCCGGCCACGGCGTAACGCCCGGGCCGTCGCATCCCTGTGCGGGTCCCCGCCGCGGTACTGCGCGCTCGCGGGGATCCGGGGCAGACGGCAGGGTGAGGGCAACGCCGGTGCAGATGGGAGGAGATGGTGAGCGTGGACCGTACGGAGGTGGGCTGGCTCGTCGCCGCGGTCGTGGTCGTGGCCGTGGTCACCGCGGTGCTCGCGGTGCGGATGCTGCTCAAACTGGTCCGCGCGCGGCGGGTGTTGAAGGAAACGGGGATGCCGCTGTCGACCAAGGCGATGTTCTGGGGGTCGATCATCTACCTCGTCTGCCCGGTCGACCTGCTGCCCGATCCGATCTACCTCGATGACGTCGGCGTCCTGATGCTGGCCCTGCGGTCGGTCCACGCGGCGGCGGCGCGGGCCCGGCGAGGGCGCGAGGTGTGAACCCGGCGGTCCATCGGTACTACGGGACTCGTTCTACTTCGACCGCGCCCCGGCCGATCGTCCGCAATTCCCTCACATCTCTTTCACGCCGTGCGGAGTTCGCCGGGTGCGAACCCCCGGCCGCGGAAACCCCATCAGGTCTCATGTAGAGTACCGACGCATCACAGACGTTCGATTGTACGGGGGCGAGTCCGAACGGCGTTGGCGCCGCTGTCGGTTCTCGCATTCGACTCTGAGGGGTAAATCACCATGCGTGTCCGGGTTCAGACCTGCCTTCCTGCCATTGCCGCGGTAATCGTCGGCGGCGCCCTGCTGACCGCCTGCAACGACGACTCGGACTCGTCCGACGCGTCGTCGTCGCCGTCGCAGACCACCTCGGCCGCCGCGCCGAGCGACACCAGCGCGGCGCCCACGACTAGCGCCACCGCCTCCTCCACCGGGGGCGCCGGGAACTCCGGGAGCCCGGTGGCGGTGAACAAGTCGTTCGACGACCCGGTGCTGGGCGAGAAGGCGACCGTGCTCAAGTACGTTGCCGGGTACCAGCCTTCGGCCGCGGCGAAGAGCAAGTTCTCCGCGCTCGCCGACGAGGACGTCGTCCTCGTCGACGTGAAGGTCACCGCGAGCAGCAAGTACTACGACACCTTCGGCGCCGACTCGTTCTACCTGACGGGCATGTCCAACGGGATCGACCAGGCGAGCACCACGATTCTCGACGACGAGCTGAAGTCCGCCGGGTACACGCCGCTGCCGGACGCCGAGACCGGAAAGACGACGACCGGCTGGGTCGCCTTCACCCCGGACAAGGGTGACGCGAAGAAGCTCGTGCTCCGCTACAAGCGGCTCGCCGCCCAGGCGAACGACGGAATGTCCATCAGCGCGAAGAACTTCGACATTCCGCTGAACTGACCCGCCTATTCCGGCACGGCCCGCCGTATCCCGGCGGGCCGTATCGGCATGCCCGAAAGGTAATTCGGGCTCCGTAACATGTTCACCGGAACGTGGAATCGCGTACGCCGAATGTCGAGAGCCGGGTGTCCGCGGGGGTGGCGGTCACATCGGCAGGGAGAGCAGGCGCACCGGGCCTGCCGGCCAGGACGCGCCCTCCCGCAGCGGCATGACCATCGTCGCCAACGGCATGGTCACGACGCGGGCTTCGGGCTGCTCGACGAGGACGTCCGTGTCGAGCGGGTGCCATCCGAGGCGCCGGTACATCGGCACGAGCGGCGGCCGGCAGAAGAGGAGGGCGTGCCGGGCCGGGGGCGACCCCATCGTGCGGGCGTGCGCGAGGGCCGCGTCGAGGACGAGCCGGGCCAGGCCCCGACCGCGTACGTCGGGTGCGACGGCCACCCCGCCGACCCCGATCACGGGGGTCGCGACCTCGCCGACCGTGGTGTCGAGCGCGACCAGCCCGGCGTGTGCCACGAGCCGCTCGCCCAGCAGCACCCCGAAGTGCTCGTCCTTGCCCCGCCAGCTCAGTCCGGTCCCGGCCACCCCGAACGGATCAGCGCCGTCGCCGAGGATCGACTGCTGCTCAGTCCTGGTGTACGAGGGGAGCCGCACGGCGACCGGTGCGGAGGAGGAGGCCGAGGGGGTGTTGTCTGCCATGCCCCCATCATGACGGTCCCCCGAATCCCGGAGGTTCAGTGCCCCTGGTGGTCCTGGGAGTACTGCCGACAGGCGGCGTGATACTCCGTGCGCGCGTCGGGGCGCAGGAGCGCGATCTCGGCGGCTTCCAGTGCGGTGGTCCGGGCGGCGATCTCGCCGAGGGACTCACCCGCGGACGCGGCCACCAGGTACTCGGTGCCCGGATCGCCGGCCAGCCGCAGGAGGACCGCCCGGGCACGCGGATCATCACTTGCGCACAACGCCATTGCCGCGTCGTCCCGTTCGTCCTCCCGCGCCGACGAGTCGCTCAGCAGAGCGATGAGGGCTTCGGTTCGCCATGTCTCCACGGGGGCATTCTGGCCGCCGACCTCGCCCGGGCCAACGGTGCCTGGAGGTGCGTGTGGCTGACGCTGTGTCGGGTCTCTCACACGGAGCGGGGTGCAAGTGCTCACGTGGGTGCGGCGGGGGGTGCGGGTGTGGCGGGGGATGATCGAAGTTCACCCGTTCGTGAGCACTTCCTGACATTCCGTGAACAGGGTTGCCGTGTGGCCCCTACGATCTGTTTCAGGTGAGCCTTTGTCCGGGCAAAGGGGCTTATTTGTCCATGCCCGGAGGCAATACGGCGAGCCCGTTCGGATCAGTGGAAAGGAAGGGGCCCAGCTCGGACGCCTGACTGCCCCGCGCAGCAAGGCTCTTGTCCCGGCCCCGTGGCAACAGGAAGGGGATGGAACCCCGATGGGCGACAGCAACAGCAACGCCAGTGGTGAGTGCGGGACCTCGGCCCGGCGGATCTACGCGAAGGAGCTGGCCAGGCTGCGGGAGCGGGCGGGGCTGAGCCTGGTGCAGCTCGGCGAGCAGACCAGGTACGAGCAGTCGTACCTGCACCGGCTGGAGAAGGGGGACCGGCTCGGCTCGTCCGACGTGCCGCGGGTGCTCGACCGGTTCTACGGCACCGGCGACCTGCTCTGGGACCTGTGGCAACTCGCCAAGAAGGAGAAGCGGCAAGGGCGGTACGAGGGCTTCATGGATGCCGAGGCCGAGGCCGGGAGCATGCAGCAGTTCGTCGGGGGCGTGATTCCCGGGCTGCTCCAGACCGAGCGGTACGCCGCCTCGTTGATGAGTTCCAATCTGTCGACCTCCGTGGAGGAGATGAACCGGCGGGTGCGGGAGCGGATGGCGCGCCAGGCCCGGCTGTTCGGAAAGGCCAACCTGCTCGACTACCGCGTGCTTGTAGACGAGTCCGCGATCCGACGCAGGCTCGCAGATCCGGAGGCGTGGACCGAGCAGCTCGAACGGATCGTCCAGGCGGCGGAGTTGCGGCATGTCGTGCTGCACGTGGTTCCGTTCGGCGCCGGCCCGCACGCACTGTTGGGCGGTTCTCTCACCCTTCTGTGGCTGCCCAGTGGGCGCAACATCGCCTATCTGGAGGGCAGCGTCACCGGCCAGCTCATCGAGGATTCGGAAGAAGCCGAGCATCTGCGGTTGGCCTACGATCGGCTGAGGGACTTCGCAATGACCCCGGAAGACTCCCTGGCCCTGATCCGCACCGCACTGGAGGACCACGTATGTTCGTCACTGCCCCGGACCTGAGCGGCGCCGCCTGGCGCAAGTCCTCCTACAGCAACGGAGACGGGGGCGACTGCGTCGAGGTCGCAGACGGCTTCACCGGCGTGGTCCCGGTACGCGACTCGAAGGACCCGCAGGGCCCGGCCCTGACCTTCTCCGCCGACGCGTGGACCTCGTTCGTGGGCGCGGTGCGGGAGGACCGGCTGCGTACCGTCTGAATGGGCTTGACCTGGGCGGTCGTTTCGGCTGAGCTGAGGCAATGGCTTCCATCCACCACACCACCTTGGTCCCGAGCAAGCTGGAACTGGTCGCGCCCTGGTTGCCCGCGCAGCCGTGGTACGCGGGCAGGAGCGGCGAGCCCGCGCTCACCGCACTCTCCAAGGCCGGCGGGTTCCGGCTCGACGACCCGGAGGGCGAGGTGGGCATCGAGTTCATGGTGGTCACCGACGAGTCCGGCGACGGGCCGCGCGCGTACCTCGTCCCGCTGACCTACCGGGGCGCTCCGCTCGACGGTGCCGACCACGCGTTGATCGGCACCACCGAGCACGGCGTCCTCGGTAAGCGCTGGGTGTACGACGGCGCGTACGACCCGGTGCTGCGGGCGCAGTTGCTCGCGCTGCTCCAGGACCGGGCGGAGGCGCAGATGCAGTCCGTCTCGGACGCTCCCGACCCGTCGGTGATCCCGACGCTCAACGGACCGGCGCTGCCTGTCGGCGCCGTGGCCACGACCGTGGAGAACGGCCCCGACGGCACCGATCTGGCCGTGGAGACCCCGGCGTACGCCGCGCACACCCTGCGCATCGTCCGCGCCCTCGACCCGGACGCACAGGTGCCGACCGACCCGGCCCCCCGCGCCCACCTCGTCGCCGCGTGGACGGCCCCCGGCGCCGCCGCGGCCGACTCCCGCGCGCTCTTCGCCGTCCTCCACGCGGCAGCGCTCTAGTCCGCAGAGAAGAAGGAGACCGCCGGACGTGCTGGACTTCGACGAGGCGGAACGGACGATCTGGGCCGGCCGGGCCGCGGCCTTCCGGGACAGCTTCGCCAAGCTCTGCGCCCACACGGCACCGGCGCTGCTCGACGCCGCCGGCGCGGGTCCGGGCATCCGGCTGCTGGACGTCGGCACCGGCATCGGCACCGTCGCCGCGGCGGCGAGTGCCCGTGGCGCCCGGGTGACCGCGGTCGACGCCGAGCCCGGCATGATCGAACTCGCCCGGCAGGCCGCTCCGGAGGCCGGGTTCCGTCAGGCCGTACTCCCCGAACTACCCTTCGCCGCAGGAAGTTTCGACGCGGTCGTGGCGAACTTCGTGGTCAACCACGTCGGCCGGCCGGCCGCGTCCGTCGCGGCCATGCGTGCGGCGACCCGCCCCGGCGGCCGGGTCGCCGCGACGATCTGGTGCAGCCCGGCTGGTGCGGGGCACGAACTGCTCGGCCGCGCGGTGGAGTCGGCCGGGGTGCGGCAGGCGGCCGATGCGCCGCGGCTCGATCCGGCGGAGGACTTTCCCCGCACCGAGGAGGGGCTGGCCGGACTGTTCACCGCGGCCGGACTCGCCGACGTCTCCTGCGAGCCGGTGACCTGGGACCACGTCGCGTCGCCCGAGGAGTGGTGGGGAGGCGCCGCGGCAGGGGTGGGGCTGATCGGCCAGAGCGTGACCCGGCACGGCCCGGAGACCGTCGGCCGGATCAAGGCGGCCTACGACGCGCTCGTCCCGGAGTACGCCGGGCCGGACGGGCGGCTCGTCCTGCGCTACCACGCGCTGCTGGCCTCCGGGCGGGCCTGACCCGGTCGCTGGTCGAGACGGCCGGGGCGGCGCCGACCCCCTGACCGGGCAGGCGGCCCTGTGGCACGCTGGGCGCCGTGACGTCAGAGAGCGCCGAGGAGTTCCTCACCCACCGCCCCCGGATGTTCGGGCTGGCCTACCGGCTGCTCGGCTCCGCGGAGGAGGCGGAGGACGCGGTGCAGGACGCGTACCTGCGCTGGAACGGCGCGGACCGCGCGGCGATCACGTACCCGGGTGCCTGGCTCGCCAAGGTCGTCACCAACCTCTGCGTCAACCGGCTCACTTCGGCGCGGTCCCGGCGCGAGCGGTACGTCGGGCCGTGGCTGCCGGAACCGGTGCTCACGCAGGACGGCGCGCTCGGGCCGATGGAGTCCGCGGAGCAGCGCGAGGCCGTGTCGACGGCGCTGCTGGTGCTGCTGGAGCGGCTGACCCCGACCGAGCGCGCGGTCTACGTGCTGCGCGAGGCGTTCGGCTACCGGCACCGGGACATCGGCGAGGTACTCGACCTGACCGAGGCGAACTGCCGCCAGGTGTACCGCAGGGCGGCCCAGCGGGTGGCGATGCCCGAGGCCCGTTTCGTGCCCGCCGTCGAGCGGCAGCGCGAGCTGGTGGAGTCCTTCGTGACCGCGGCCCGCGAGGGCGACCTCGCCGGACTGGAGCGGCTGCTCGCCGAGGACGTCACCTGGTTCGGCGACGGGGGCGGCAAGGTCACCGCCGCCCGGCAGCCGATCGTCGGCCGGGAGAAGCTCATGCGGTTCCTGGTCGGCGGGGTGCGGCGCTACGGGGACGGCTGGGCGGTGTCGTTCGCCGAGGTCAACGGGGCACCCGCGCTGGTCGCACGGGCGGGTGAACGGGTGGCCGCCATCGCCTCCTTCGACCTGCGCGACGGTGTCATCCACCAGGTGCAGGCCGTCATGAACCCGGACAAGCTCGGTTACGTGAGCCGTCAGCTCGCCGCGATGTCCGCCGGGGCGTGACACGGGGTGGACCGAGTCGTGACGTAGCGTCATCATGGGTGGCGTGACGTCACGTCCGGCCGGTGGGGCTGTCACGTCCCCGGGGGCTCGCCGGTTCTCAGCGGCTGACGGGCGTTCCACCGGGGAGCGCCCCCACCGAAGGGACGGCAACGCATGACGGCAATCATGGTGACCGGAGGGACCGGGACGCTCGGCCGGCTCCTCACGGAGCGGCTGCGCACCGGCGGGCACGAGGTGCGCGTCCTGAGCCGGCACGCCCAGCCGTACGCCGTGGACCTGCGCAAGGGCACGGGACTTGCCGAGGCCGTCACGGGCGTCGACACGATCGTGCACTGCGCGTCCAGCCCGCGCGGCGGCGACGAGGAGATGTCCCGCCGGCTGATCGACGCGGCCCGCGACGCCGGGGTGCGGCACCTGGTGTACATCTCGATCGTCGGCGTCGACCAGGTGCCGCTCGGCTACTACCGCAGCAAGCTCGCCGTGGAGCGGATGGTCGAGGCCTCCGGGATCGGCTGGACCGTGCAGCGCACCACGCAGTTCCACGACCTGGTGCTGCGGGTGATGCAGGGCTTCGCGAAGCTGCCGGTCATGCTGCTCCCGGCCGGGGTCCGCGACCAGCCGATCGACACCGACGAGGTCGCGGCCCGGCTGGCCGCGCTCGCCACCGCGGAGCCGGCCGGGCGGGTGGCGGACATGGGCGGCCCCGAGGTGCGGACGTTCCGCGACCTGGCACGGGCCTACCTGCGCGCGAGCGGACGCCGCCGTCCGCTGGTGGACGTGCCCCTGGCGGGCCGGACCTACCGCGCCATCCGTGCGGGCGGGCACATGGTCCCCGGGCTGGCGGTGGGCGAGGGCACCTTCGAGCAGTTCCTGAAGGACCGTTTTCCTTCTGGGGAAGGCCTCTAGCCCTGCCCGGCCGCAGCCGCCATCCTGTGAAATGACGGTGCGTCAGCCGCCGCCGCGGGTCGGGGAGCCCCGTGGCGCCGGCAGTTCGGGCCCCGCGCGGGGGGCGGGGCACCGGCGCTCTCGGGACCCGTCCCGGCGCCGGCGGAAAGACTGAGGGGGCAGCTGCCGACGCCGCGCCCGCATCACCTGTTGGGGGACCACGATGGAGTACCCGCCGCAACCCGTCATCCTCGGAACCGCGCCCCCGGCGCGGCCGGCCCGCGACCCGCTCGCCGTCGCGCTGGCCAACGCCTCACTGCTGAGCGCCGGTTACCTGATGCTGCGGCGCCGCGGCCTCGCCTTCGTCACCGGACTGGTCACCCTGGTCCTGCTCATCCTGCTCGGCACCGCCTTCCGCACCGGCTGGTTCGAGGGAGTCCTGGTGGCGTGGTGGGCGCTGATGATCGCGCACGGCTGGTTCCTCGCGGGCGGGCGTCCGGTGCGGCGCGTCAGCCTCGCCAGGACCGGCACGCGTCCGGGGCTGCTGGACGGTTGGCGGATGAGCCGGGTCCGCACCCAGCGGCTGGTCGCGCTCGGCGTGCTCGTACCCGTGCTGGTGGTCGTCGGGCTGCTGCGGGCCGACGCCTCCAGCAAGGAGGACGCCGTCACCGCCGCACGCCACAGCGGGAACTGCGCGAAGGCGCTGCACGCGCAGGACGGTGTGTGGTTCGGGGTGCGGCTTGCAAACTCCCCGCTGACCAGGCACGGCGAGAAGACCGTGACCGCGTGCCACCAACTCGCCTCGGCCAAGGGGCAGCTGAAGACCGGGCTGACCGGCGACACCGACGCGCTGCGCGCGGGATTCGACGGCATGTCCACGGTCCTCAGCACCCTGCCGGGCCACGAGCAGATGGTCGACACCGTCCTGAACGGCTTCCTCGACGGCCTGCCCACCAAGGACGACTGCCACACCGTGGCGATCACCGACTGGCTGCGCGGGCGCAAGGCGGACGGCACCACCCTCGACCGCGCCTCCACCGTGGTCCCGAAGATCGCGCCCGCCGCCCTGGTCGGCTGCGGCAACGACCAGATGGCCAAGAAGAGCTGGACGGCGGCCAAGGCCCGCTACCAGCAGCTGCTCGACCAGTACCCGCACGACGCCAAGGCGGCCACCGCCAAGGCCGGTGTCACCAAGGCCGATCTCTCGATCCAGCTGGACCACGTCAACGACCTCCTGGAGCAGGTCGGCAGCGAGGAGCCCAAGTACTGCACGTCGCCCGCGCGGTACAGCGGCGCGCCGGCGCCCCACAAGGGCACCAACAAGTCCCTGATCTACGGCAACTCGACGTACACCGACGACCTTCCCGACAGCTGGCAGGCGCCCGAGGCGTCGGTCGCCACGTATGTCGTCTGCGTGGGCGACGACAAGGACGGGCGCGCCGTCCAGACCTGCCCCTACAAGGGCGGGATCTTCACCGCGTTCCCCGAGGACGTGACCTTCCACAAGATCGCGATCCCCGTGAAGGTCTACGAGCTGCGCACCGGCAAGCTCGTCGCGCACAAGACGATCCAGATCAGCGGCAAGAGCTGCCCCGCGTCCCTGTCCTACACCGAGTACGACGGTATCGACACCGGGCCGTCCGACGACCAGTACGTCGACCCCAGCACCTCCGATGTCCGCGCCGCGTTCAGTCCCCTGATCCACCGCTGAACTGCCGCTGTCCGCAGGTGCGTTGAGCGACCGTGCCACCGCGGAACCGGACGCGTTGCGTCCGCGGCGCCCCCGGCGCCATGCTGTCCGGCGCGCCGGGGGGGCAGCCGCCCGCCGGGCATCCCCCCGAAGGAGGCGGGCCGTGAACCGGTCAGGGCCGTCCATCCCCCTCATCGTCCTCACCTGCCTCGTCGTGGTCCTGATCGTGGCGGCGGTGGTCAAGCTGGTCAGGTTTCTGCGGCGCCGCTCCTGACCCCGGCGGGCGCCGCCGCCGAAGCCTCCAGCAGCAGGTCGTGCAGCGCCGTGGCGGCGTCGGACGGCTCGGGCGGCGTCAGGACGACCTGGTCCGCGGTGGTCGAGGGGCCGGTGAGCGGGATGACACGCAGGCCGGGCGGCCGGTGGTCGAGTGCGGACTCCACGGTGATGCCGATGCCGGTTCCGGCGGCGACGTGGGCGGCGATGGCGTGCACGCTGTCGGCGGTCCTGATGATGCGCAGGTCCGCGCCGCCGATGTGGAAGGCGGCCAGCAGGCGGTCGCACAGACCGCTGTTGAGCTGGTGCGGCCAGGTCAGCAGGTTGGTGGTGGACAGCTCGGCCGCGCTCAACTCCGCGTGGCCGGCCAGCGGGTGAGCCGCGGGGACGAGCGCCATGAACCGCTCGGTGGACAGCACCCGCGCCCGGACGCCCGCGACGCCGTCGGTCGCCCAGCCGATGCCCAGCCCGATCGTCTCGGCCCGCAGGGCCGGGAGTTGGGCCGTGGTCGGCATCGGCTCCGGCACGATCATCACGTCGGGGAAGAGCTCGCGCAGCCGCGGCAGGCAGCACAACAGCAGCTGGTGATCGGTGTATTCGGCGTGCCCGACGACGAGGGCGGTGCGGGTCCGGCCGCCCGCCGCGAGCGAGCGCCCGCGCTCCTGGAAGCGGCGCAACTGGGCCAGGGAGGCGCGGGCGTCGGGGAGCAGCTCCTCACCGAGATCGGTCAACGACACCCGGCGGCTGGTGCGGTGGAACAACCGCCCGCCCAGCGCGCTCTCCAGCCGCCGGACGGCGTCGCTGACGGTGGGCTGCCCCCGGTGCAGGCGGGCGGCGGCGCGGCCGAAGTGGAGCTCCTCGGCGACCGCGACGAATGCTTCCAGTTCCATCCTGTCCACCGGACCAGGCTAACCCGATCGATCGGTCCGGCCGATCGCTGCGTGCCGGAGTTCGTCGTTGATGCCCGGCCGCCCGCGGGCTGTGATGGAGGGGTAGGCACGGATGGCCCCACTACCGGGAGAAGTGAAGAGCAGATGGCAGTCAATGACGTGGACCGTGGCAGCGATGCGCCGAGCGTCACGGTGGCGGTGGTCCACCACTCGGTGCACGGCCACACCCGGGTTTTGGCCGAGCAACTCGCCGACGGGGCACGGTTGGTGCCGGGCGCGCGGGTGCACCTCGTCGAGATCCGGGCCGAGGACGTCACCGCGGGCCGCTGGCACGACGCGGAGGTGATGGCGCTGCTCGCACGCTCCGACGCGATCGTCTTCGGCTGCCCGACCCTGATGGGCAGCGTCTCGGCGGTGTTCAAGGCGTTCATGGAGGCGACGTTCACGCCGTTCACCACGCAGGCGTGGAAGGACAAGCTGGCCGGCGGGTTCACCATGTCCGCCTCGCAGAGCGGCGACAAGCTCGCGGTCCTGGAGCAACTGGCGGTCTTCGGCGCGCAGATGGGCATGCAGTGGATCGGCGTGGCCGACATGCCCGGCAACAACTGGAGCGGCGGCACCCGCGACGACGTGAACCGGCTGGGCTCGTGGCTGGGCCTGATGAGCCAGAGCCACGCCGACCTGGGGGCGGAGCACGCCGGATCACTCGGCGACCGGATCACTGCCCGGCGCTACGGCGAGCGGATCGCGCTGCTGACCCAGCGGTGGGTCAACGGCGTGCCGTACACCACGTCCCGGATGACCGAGCACGAGGCCCGCGCGCTGTCGGCCTCCCTGCGGGAGGCGGACGACGCACCGGCGGCGCTGACCGGCGCCTGACGCACACGCCCCACGCGCACGCCTGACCCCGCACGGCGGGCCGGTCCGGGGGCGACCCCGGCGACCGGCCCGCTCCGCGGTGTCCTCAGTGGCCGCCGCCGTGCTCCTTCAGGCGGCGGAAGGACTCCTCGATCTCCGCCTCGGCCTCGGAACGGCCGACCCAGTCCGCGCCCTCGACGGACTTGCCGGGCTCCAGGTCCTTGTAGACCTCGAAGAAGTGCTGGATCTCCAGCCGGTCGAACTCCGAGACGTGGTGGATGTCCCGCAGGTGCTCCACGCGCGGGTCGGACGCGGGCACGCACAGCACCTTGTCGTCGCCGCCGGCCTCGTCGGTCATGCGGAACATGCCGATCGCGCGGCAGGTGATCAGGCAGCCCGGGAACGTCGGCTCGTCCAGGATGACCAGCGCGTCCAGCGGGTCGCCGTCCTCGCCGAGGGTGTTCTCGACGAAGCCGTAGTCCGCGGGATAGCTGGTCGAGGTGAAGAGCCTGCGGTCCAGGCGGATCCGACCCGACTCGTGGTCCACCTCGTACTTGTTGCGTGAACCCTTCGGGATCTCGATCGTGACGTCGAACTCCACGGCCCTACTCCTCAATGATCAGCACACAGTGTGGGTGGTTAAGTGTCTCCCACGCATCGGGGTGGTCGCGAAAGGGGCTGGTCGGCTGTGCCGCTCGGCAGGACGTGGCGGGTCGTGGCGGTATCCGCCGGAATAGGGGTGGTCGTCGCGGCCGGGGCCGCCGCGGCGGCCGGACCGTGGCAGGGCGGGCAGCGCACCGCGGAACGCCGATTCGCCGCCGCGCGGGACGGGCGCGACGCGCCGGCCGGGCCCACCCGGAAGAGCACGTCCGCGGCCGGAACCGGCCGCAGGCCCGCGGCGAAGCCCGCACCCGCACCCGCCGACATCCCCGACGACGTGCCCACGGCCGCTCCCGTCCTGCTGCCGGCCGACGGGACGTCCGTCCCGCTCCCCGCCGGCCTCGCGGCCACCCTCGCGGGGAAACTGAAGCCGCTGCTGACGGCGGACGGGATGGGCCCGGTGCGCACCGGCGCGGTGGTCGACGTGAGTTCCGGCACGGTGCTCTACGACCACCAGGACGGCACCGCCACGACCCCCGCGTCCACCACCAAACTCGCCACCGCCACGGCCGCGCTCGGCGTGCTCGGCCCGGACAAGCGGCTGACCACGCGGGTGGTGGCCGCCGGCGGGAACCAGGTGGTGCTGGTCGGCGGCGGCGATCCCACCCTGGAGCTGGGGCAACTCGCCAAGGACACCGCGAAGGCGCTGAAGGCGGCCGGCCGCACGAAGGTCTCGCTGGGCTACGACACCTCCCTCTACAGCGGGCCGACCCTGCACCCGATCGGCCACAACGACAACCTCGCGCCGGTGACCGCGCTGATGGACGACGAGGGCCGGCTCGACGGCAGCAGCAGCGGACCCGCGCCCCGGGCATGGGACCCGGCGGCGGACGCGGCCGGCGACTTCGCCCAACTCCTGGGCGCCCAGGGCATCACCGTGACCGGCCCGCCCCAGCAGCGGAACGGCACGCACGGCGCGGTCACCGGCAGCACCCTCGCCACCCACTCCTCCGCGCCGCTGGACGACCTGGTGGAGCGGATGCTCACCAACAGCGACAACGACCTCGCCGAGGCGCTGATCCGCCAGGTGGCGCTCGCGAGCGGGCAGCCGGCGAGCTTCAGCGGCGGCGCGAAGGCGACCCGGGCCGCGCTGGTCCGCTACGGCGTCCCGCTGCCCCAGGCGTCCTTCCACGACGGCAGCGGCCTCGACCACGACGACCGGCTCGCCCCCCTCACCCTCGCCCGGCTGCTGGCGCTCGCGGCCGGACCCGCGCACCCGGAGCTGCGGTCCGTGCTCAGCGGCATCCCGGTCGCCGACTTCACCGGCACCCTCGCCACCCGTTTCCAGGGCTCGCCCGGCGCCGGCGTGGTGCACGCGAAGACCGGCACGCTCACCGGCACCAACACGATCGCCGGCACCGTCGTCACCCCCGAGGGCCGGCTGCTGGCGTTCTCCTTCATGACCCAGGGCGCCTACGACCCGGCGGCCACCGAGGGCGCGCTCGACGACCTGGCCGCGGCGGTGGCGGTCGCCTGACCCCCCGGATCACCCCCGGGCCGTACGGTTCCGGGCCCCCTCTCGCGGCGCAGAACCGTCGCCGCCCCCCAAAGCGGGAGCGGGCAACGTACCGTGAAGGCATGACGAGCATCGGTGGAAGCGAGATGGTCGACTGGAACCTCGCCGTGGCGACCGCACAGCGGCTGACGCGGCCCGGGCCGGAGGTGAGCCGCGACGAGGCGCGGGCGATCGTCGCCGAGCTGCGCGCGCACGCCGAGGAGTCGGAAGGCCACGTCAGGGCGTTCACGCGGATGTACGGCGACGGCGCCGCGCAGCCGCACGGCACGCCGGTGCTGATCGTGGACCGGCCGGGCTGGGTGCGGGCCAACGTCGCGGGTTTCCGCGAGGTGCTCAAGCCGTTGCTGGGCAAGATGCAGGCCCGCCGTCCCGGCGGCGCGGGCGGGGTGGTGCTGGGCACCGTCGGCGGCAAGGTCACCGGCGTCGAGGTCGGAATGCTGCTGAGCTTCCTGTCCTCGCGTGTGCTGGGCCAGTACGAGACCTTCGCGCCGGCCACCCGGGAACTGCCCGCCGGCCCGGTCAAGCCGGGCCCGGGCGAGTCCAAGGCGGGGCGGCTGCTGCTGGTCGCGCCGAACATCGTGCACGTCGAGCGCGAGCTGGACGTCGACCCGCACGACTTCCGGCTGTGGGTGTGCCTCCACGAGGAGACCCATCGCACCCAGTTCTCGGCGGTGCCCTGGCTGCGCGACCACATCGAGGGCGAGATCCAGTCCTTCCTCGGCGAGACCGAACTCGACGCCTCCACGGTCGTCGAGCGGGTCCGGCAGGCGGTGCAGACGTTCAGCGGCGGCAAGGACCGCGAGGAGGGCGAGGCCGGCGCGGACGGCGCCGACGGCGAGCCGGACGACGGCCGCAGCCTCGTCGACCTCGTGCAGACCCCCGCGCAGAAGGAGATCCTGACCCGGCTGACCGCCGTGATGTCCCTGCTCGAAGGGCACGCCGACTTCGTGATGGACGGCGTCGGCCCCGAGGTCGTGCCCACCGTCGCGGAGATCCGCGAGAAGTTCGGGCAGCGGCGCGCCAGCGGCGCGGGCCGGCTCGACCAGGCGCTGCGCCGGCTGCTGGGGCTGGACGCGAAGCTCCGCCAGTACCGCGACGGCGAGCGGTTCGTGCGCGGCGTGGTCAAGGAGGTCGGCATGGACGGCTTCAACCGCGTGTGGACCTCGCCCAACACGCTCCCCACCAAGGCGGAGATCGCCAAACCCGCGGACTGGGTGGCGCGGGTGCACGGGCGCAGCGAGGGCTGAGCGCGGCGCACCGCGGCCGCGCCCCCCGCGCCGCCGCCCGGCCGGCCCGGGTCACCATCCACCCCACCCGTACCGGCCGTTGCGGCTGTCCGGACGCGCCCGGAGAGGCGGGCAGCCGCTGGTTTCGCGCCCGGTTCACCCGTCCGAGGGACCGCAGGCGTGGGGTGCCGCGTGCGATGCTCGGGTTATGCCCGGGCTTCTGTCACCATCTGAATACCCTGCGTCAACCCACCGCGCAGGGCCTGCCGTTCTGCCCGCCCAACCCAGCCTCCCCAGGAGGGATCCGGACATGGGACCGCACCCCACGGTCGCGGCGATACGTCTGGCGGTCCGCCGCGTCCTGCACGATGTGCTCGCAGCCTCCGCCGACGCGTCCGCCGCGCCGTCCACCACCCCCGCGGGCCCCGACGGCCCGCTCGTCCTCGCCGCTTGCAGCGGTGGCGCCGACTCCATGGCGCTGGCCGCCGCCCTCGCCTTCGAAGCACCCCGGCTCGGCGTGCGCGCCGGTGCCGTCACCGTCGACCACGGCCTGCAGAGCGGCTCCGCCGGCCGCGCCCAGGAGGTCGTGGAGCGGCTGCGCGCCCTCGGACTCGACCCGGTCGACGCGATCGGCGTGACCGTCGGCCGCCAGTCCACCACGGCCGCGCACGGCAGCGCGTACGTCGGCAGCGCGGGCACCGGCCGAAGGGTCGGCCCCGAGGCCGCCGCGCGCGACGCGCGCTACGCCGCGCTGGACGCCGTCGCCGAGCGCCGCGGCGCCGCCGCGGTGCTGCTCGGCCACACCCGCGACGACCAGGCGGAGACCGTGCTGCTGGGCCTGGCCCGCGGCTCGGGCACCCGGTCGCTGTCCGGCATGGCCGCGGTCTCCGGCACCGGCGGGCGCTACCGGCGGCCGTTCCTGCTGCTGGACCGCGACACCGTGCGGCAGGGCTGCCTCGCCCAGGGGATCACCGTGTGGGAGGACCCGCACAACCACGACCCCGCCTACACCCGCTCCCGGGTCCGGCACGAAGCGCTGCCGGTGCTGGAGAAGTCCCTCGGCAAGGGCGTCGTCCAGGCCCTCGCCCGCACCGCCCAGCTCTCTCGTGACGACGCCGACGCCCTCGACCAGTGGGCCGCCGACGCGCAGGCCGACGCGGCCGGCGACGACGGCAGTCTCGACGTGGCCCGGCTGCACACCCTGCCCGCCGCGGTGCGCCGCCGGGTGCTGCGCAGGGCCGCGGTCGCCGCGGGGTCCCCACCCGGCTTCCTGTTCGCCCGGCACATCGAAGAAGTGGACCGGCTGGTCACCGGCTGGCGCGGGCAGAAGGCACTCAACCTGCCGGGGGGCGTCGCGGTCCGAAGGGCGGATGGCAGACTGGTGTTCTCGCCGTCGTAGAGCCGCACACCTGAGGACGTACCGCGTAGTGAATGAGACCGACATGGGCGCCGACCTTGAGAAGGTGCTCATCGCCAAGGAAGACATCGACGCGAAGCTGGTGGAGCTGGCCGCCGAGATCGACCGGGACTACGCGGGCAAGGACCTGCTGATCGTCGGCGTCCTGAAGGGCGCGGTGATGGTGATGGCCGACCTGGCCCGCGCGCTGTCGAGCAACGTGACGATGGACTGGATGGCGGTGTCGTCCTACGGCGCGGGCACCAAGTCCTCCGGGGTGGTCCGGATCCTGAAGGACCTGGACACCGACATCGCCGGGCGGCACGTCCTGATCGTCGAGGACATCATCGACTCCGGGCTGACTCTCTCCTGGCTGATCAGCAACCTCGGCTCGCGCGGTCCGGCCTCCCTGGAGGTCTGCACCCTGCTGCGCAAGCCGGACGCGGCGAAGGTCCGCATCGATGTCAAATACACTGGCTTCGACATCCCCAACGAGTTCGTGGTCGGTTACGGCCTGGACTACTCCGAGAAGTACCGCAACCTGCCGTTCGTCGGCACCCTCGCACCGCACGTCTACGGGGGCTGAGGCCGCACTGAGACCACCCTCACGGCGGCTCGGGGAACCACTCCCGGTTTCCCGCCGTTGGAGCAGGGGAAAGCCGGATTGTTAACGGTCGGCGGCAACCTCGGGTGACAATGCTGGGGTACCGTCCGAAGGATCGGTCATACACCGGATGCACACGCCGCACACCAGCGGCTGTGCCTCACTGCGGCAGGAGGGACGGGGCGTTCACGCCCCGCATGGATGGACGTGAAGCGCTATTTCCGTGGGCCGGTCATGTGGATCGTGCTGGCTGTCCTTGCCGTGGTCGTGTTGATGGAAGTCGTCGGTTCCGGCGGCGGCTACAAGACAGTCGACACAGGCCAGGTACTGCACGCGATCAACACCAACCACGCCAGTTCCGCACAGCTGACCACCGGAGACGACAACTCCATCAAGGTCCAGCTCAAGGACGGCTTTAAGATCAAGGGCAGCTCCAAGGTACGCGCCAGCTACATCGGCAACCAGGGCTCCGCGATCGCCGCCAACCTGCAGAAGATCCAGGACGGACAGGTCAAGGGCACCTCGCTGCCCGACGGCTACACCGTCTCGCCGTCCAAGCAGAACGCGTTCGTCGGCATCCTGTTGTCGCTGCTGCCCTTCGTACTGATCGTGGTGGTCTTCCTCTTCCTGATGAACCAGATGCAGGGCGGCGGTTCGCGCGTCATGCAGTTCGGGAAGTCCAAGGCCAAGCTGATCACCAAGGACACACCCAAGACCACCTTCGCCGACGTCGCGGGCTGCGACGAGGCGGTGGAGGAGCTGCAGGAGATCAAGGAGTTCCTGCAGGAGCCGGCGAAGTTCCAGGCCGTCGGCGCCAAGATCCCCAAGGGCGTGCTGCTCTACGGCCGTCCCGGTACCGGCAAGACTCTGCTGGCCCGGGCCGTGGCCGGCGAGGCGGGCGTGCCGTTCTACTCGATCTCGGGTTCCGACTTCGTCGAGATGTTCGTCGGTGTCGGTGCCTCCCGGGTCCGGGACCTGTTCGAGCAGGCCAAGGCGAACGCCCCGGCGATCGTCTTCGTCGACGAGATCGACGCCGTCGGCCGGCACCGCGGTGCGGGCCTCGGCGGCGGTCACGACGAGCGCGAGCAGACCCTCAACCAGCTGCTGGTCGAGATGGACGGCTTCGACGTCAAGGGCGGCGTGATCCTCATCGCCGCGACCAACCGGCCGGACATCCTCGACCCGGCGCTGCTGCGCCCGGGCCGGTTCGACCGGCAGATCGCGGTCGACCCGCCGGACCTCAACGGCCGGCTGGAGATCCTGACGGTGCACCAGAAGGGCAAGCCGATCGCGCCGGACGTCGACCTCATGGCCGTCGCCCGCCGCACCCCCGGCTTCACCGGTGCCGACCTGAGCAACGTGCTCAACGAGGCGGCGCTGCTCACCGCGCGCAGCGACAAGAAGGTGATCGACAACAGCGTGCTGGACGAGGCCATCGACCGTGTCGTGGCCGGCCCCCAGAAGCGCACCCGGATCATGTCGGACAAGGAGAAGAAGACCACCGCGTACCACGAGGGCGGCCACGCCCTGGTCGCGGCGGCCTCGCCGAACTCCGACCCGGTCCACAAGATCACCATCCTGTCCCGCGGCCGTGCCCTGGGCTACACGATGGTGCTGCCCGACGAGGACAAGTACTCCACGTCGCGCAACGAGATGCTCGACCAGCTCGCCTACATGATGGGCGGCCGGGCGGCGGAGGAACTGGTCTTCCACGACCCGACCACCGGCGCCTCGGACGACATCGACAAGGCCACCACCACCGCCCGCGCCATGGTCACGCAGTACGGCATGACCGAGCGGCTCGGCGCGATCAAGTTCGGCACCAGTGACTCGGAGCCGTTCCTCGGTCGTGAGATGGGTCACCAGCGCGACTACTCGGAAGAGGTCGCCGGGCTGGTCGACGAGGAGGTCAAGAAGCTCATCGAGACGGCGCACAACGAGGCCTGGGAGATCCTGGTCGAGAACCGCGACGTCCTGGACAACCTCGTGCTGGCGCTGCTGGAGAGGGAGACCCTGAACAAGGAGGAGATCGCCGAGATCTTCGCCCCGGTGGTCAAGCGCCCGGCTCGCCCGGCCTGGACCGGTTCGGCCCGCCGCACCCCGTCCACCCGGCCGCCGGTGCTCTCCCCGAAGGAGCTGGCGCTCACCAACGGCGCCCAGGCGATCAACGGAGCCGGCCCCTCGCCGATCTCCACCACCAAGCCCACCGAGCCGGTCGACCTGCCGGAAGACCGCCCGGAGAGCTGAACGTCACACCGATCACCCCGTTCCGGCCGGTGGCCGGAATGCGATCCGCGGCCCCAGGGTTCTAGCCTTGGGGCCGCGGTCGTGTTCTGTCCGGCTGCGGTGACATCAGCAAGCGGTGACATCAGCACGCGGTGCCATCGGCAGAAGGAGCAGGCCATGACCGACCCCATCACGCTGGACGGCGACGAGTACGCCGGCGAGTTCGACGAGAAGCGGGCCGAGGCCGCGATCCGTGAGCTGCTCTACGCCGTCGGCGAGGACCCGGACCGGGAGGGGCTTCGGGAGACGCCCGGCCGGGTGGCCCGCGCCTACCGGGAAATATTCTCCGGGCTGTGGCAGCGGCCCGAGGACGTGCTGACCACCACCTTCGACCTCGGGCACGACGAGATGGTGCTGGTCAAGGACATCGAGGTGATGTCCTCCTGCGAGCACCACCTGGTGCCGTTCGTCGGCGTCGCCCACATCGGCTACATCCCCGCGAGCAGCGGGAAGATCACCGGGCTGTCCAAGCTGGCCCGGCTCGTCGACGTGTACGCGCGGCGCCCGCAGGTGCAGGAGCGGCTGACCACGCAGGTCGCCGACGCGATGATGCGCATCCTGGAGCCGCGCGGCGTGATCGTGGTCGTGGAGTGCGAGCACATGTGCATGACGATGCGCGGGGTGCGGAAGCCCGGCGCGAAGACGATCACCTCGGCGGTGCGCGGGCAGCTGCGCGACCCCGCGACCCGGTCCGAGGCGATGAGTCTGATCATCGGACGCAGCTGACGGGCGGCTGACGCGGCCGGCTGAGGACGCACCCCGGGGCGTACTCCCAGGGCGCGCTCGGGATTGACAGCGAGGCGGTGCAACCCGTAGACGGATGGTTCCGTCCTAGTGGGCGCGAACCCGCCCTCGTTCCGGAATCTGTGAGCCTCTTGTCCGCTGACCGTCCCCGCCCGGCCCACCACCGCCTGCTGCCGCATGCCTCGTCCGTACCGAAGATCTTCGGTGCGGCGGCGGCCGTCATAGGCCTGCTCGACGTCATCTCCGCGGTGTTCCCGGCCTTTCGCAACGGGCGGATGCACCACATGGTCGCGGTCTTCCCCGGCACCGTCAGCTCGCTCGCGGCGGCGACGTCGGTGGTCACCGGCATCCTGCTGCTGATGCTCGCCCACGCGCTGAAGCGGGGCAAGCAGCGTGCCTGGTGGGCGGCCGTGCTGCTGCTGCCGGTCGGCGCCGCCACCCAGATCGTCTACCGGCACTCGATCTTCGGCGCCGTGGTCTCCCTCGGCCTGCTCTGGCTGCTGATCAAGCACCGCGGCGAGTTCACCGCGCTGTCCGACCCGACCACCCGCTGGCGGGCCGCGGTGAACCTGGTGGGCCTGAGCACCGCGGCGTTCTGCCTCGGCCTGGTCATCACCAGCGCCCACCCCGCCTCCGAGCGCGGCACCCCCGGCTTCACCGACCGCTGCCAGCACGTGCTGTACGGGCTGTTCGGCATCTCCGGACCGGTGCAGTACACCAGCGAGCGGGTCGGTGACGTGGTCGGCTACTCGCTGGGCGGCCTCGGCCTGCTGATCGCCTGCTCCACCGCCTACCTGGTGCTGCGCCCGGCCCGCCCGGTCGCCGAGCTGAGCGAGGCGGACGAGGTCCGGCTGCGGGCGCTGCTCGACCGGCACGGCGCCCGCGACTCCCTCGGGCACTTCGCGCTGCGGCGCGACAAGTCCGTCGTCTTCTCGCCCAGCGGCAAGGCCGCGATCTGCTACCGGGTGGTCTCCGGCGTCGCCCTGGCCGGCGGCGACCCGATCGGCGACGTGGAGGCGTGGCCCGGCGCCATTGACACCTTCATGGAACTGGCCCGGGCGCACGCCTGGCTGCCCGCGGTCGTCGGGTGCAGCGAGACCGGCGGCGAGGTGTGGACCCGCGAGACCGGCCTGGACGCCCTGGAACTCGGCGACGAGGCGATCGTGGACGCCGCCGGGTTCACGCTGTCCGGGCGGGCGATGCGGAACGTCCGGCAGATGGTCAAGCGGACCGAGCGGTGCGGGTACACCTGCCGGGTGCGGCGGGTGCACGAGCTGAGCGAGGACGAGAGGCAGCGGGTACGGCTGGCCGCGGACGCCTGGCGCGGCACCGACACCGAGCGCGGCTTCTCCATGGCGCTCGGCAGGTTCGGGGAGGACATCGACGGCGACTGCGTCGTGGTCACCGCCCACAAGGAGTGCGAACCGGGCGCGGCCCACCCCGAACTCGGCGACCTGCGGGCCGTGCTCCACTTCGTGCCCTGGGGGCCGGACGGCATGTCCCTGGAGCTGATGCGGCGCGACCGCGCCGCCGACCCCGGGCTCAACGAGCTGCTCATCGTGGCCGCGCTCCAGCAGGCGCCCGCGCTCGGCGTGACCCGCGTGTCGCTGAACTTCGCGATGTTCCGCTCGGCGCTGGCCCGCGGCGAGCGGATCGGCGCGGGCCCGGTGCTGCGCGGCTGGCGCGGGCTGCTGGTGTTCCTGTCCCGCTGGTTCCAGATCGAGTCGCTCTACAAGTTCAACGCGAAGTTCCAGCCGGAGTGGGTGCCGCGCTTCCTGGTCTTCCCCAACTCGCGCGACCTGCCGCGGATCGGCTTCGCCATCATGCAGGCGGAGGGCTTCGTCACCCTCTCCCTGGGATTGCCGGGCGCCCTCCAGCGCTTCCTGCCCGGTCGCGCCCGCCGCTCCGCCGGCCGCCACAAGCCCGGCTACGCCTCGCCCGCGCGGCCCGCCGAACGCAAGGCCGTGGCCTAGCGCCGTGACCGGTCGATGAGCCGGGGGCGCGGCGGAGCGGTGGCGCCCGGCCGCGTGCCCGGCGACGGCACCGGAAAAAAGGACCGGCCCGACCCGTACGCTGGGCGCATGAGTAGCTCACAGGCGCGGAGCGGACCGGTCGGACTGCCGCGGTGGGATCGCTGCGCCGTCATGGGCGTGGTGAACGTCACACCGGACTCGTTCTCCGACGGCGGGCAGTGGTTCGACCCCGAACTGGCGGTGAAGCACGGCCTGGACCTGGTCGCCCAGGGCGCGGATCTGGTCGACGTCGGCGGCGAGTCGACCCGGCCGGGAGCGGCCCGGGTCGACGAGACGGAGGAACTGCGCCGGGTGATCCCGGTGGTGCGGGAACTGGCGGCGTCGGGCGTGCTGGTGAGCGTCGACACGATGCGGGCGTCCGTCGCCGAGCAGGCGGTCGCGGCCGGCGCCCGGCTGGTCAACGACGTCAGCGGCGGCCTGGCCGACCCGGCGATGGTGCCGGTGGTCGCCGCGAGCGAGGTGCCGTTCGTGGTGATGCACTGGCGCGGCCGCAGCATCGACATGAACAACCGCGCGGTCTACGGCGACGTGCTCGGCGAGGTGCTGGCCGAGCTGCGGACCGGGCTGGCCCGCGCGATCGACGGCGGTATCGCGCCCGAGCGGATCGTGGTCGACCCGGGCCTGGGCTTCGCGAAGAACGCCGAGCACGACCTGACGCTGCTGGCGCACCTGTCCGAACTCGCCGCGCTCGGCAGCCCGCTGCTGGTCGCCGCCTCGCGCAAGCGCTTCCTCGGCCGGGTACTGGCCGGGGCGGACGCGGCCGCGCCGCCGCCGGCCAGGGAGCGCGACGCGGCGACCGCCGCGGTCAGCGCGATCGCCGCGCGCGAGGGCGCGTGGGCGGTGCGGGTGCACGAAGTACGGGCCAGCGCGGACGCGGTGCGGGTGGCCCGCGCCATCGAGACGGCGGGCGACGGCGGGACCGCCGGCCGCACCGCCGGGACACACGGGGGCCAGGCATGACGGCGCGCACCGCGGAGGCACGGGCGGTCGAGCGGGCCAACCAGGCGTTCTACGACGCGATCGAGCACTCCAACCTCGACGAGCTGGAGGCGGTCGTGCTGACCGGCCCGCTGGCCGAGTCCGTCTCGACGGTGCACCCCGGCTGGCCGGTGCTGCGCGGGCGGAGCGAGGTGATGCGCTCCTACGCGCTGATCATGGCCAACACGGAGTACATCCAGTTCTTCCTCACCGACGTGGAGATCGCGGTCGACGGCGACGCCGCGCTGGTGACCTGCACCGAGAACATCCTCACCGGCGGCCCCGCGGAGGAGGACGGCTCGGCCGGCTCCCTGGTGGGCGGACTGGTGGTCGCCACCAACGTCTTCCGCCGCACCTCCGAGGGCTGGCGGCTGTGGGCCCACCACGGCTCGCCGGTGCTGGCCGACGAGGAGGACGACGAGGACGGCGAGCTGGCGGCCGACGACGCCGAGGGCGCGATGGACGACGTGATCGGCGACGTCCTGGAGGCCGTGAAGGACGCCGACGACGGGGACGCCGACGACGCCGCCGATGACGACGGGGGCCCCGACGACGAGGACACCGGCGACGCCGACGGCGACGACGGTGAGGACGGCGGCGAGGACGGCGGCGAGGGCGGCGGGACCGCCGGCGGTACGAAGGAGTGAGGAACGTGGATCGCGTCACGTTGCGCGGGCTGACCGTCCGCGGCAACCACGGGGTGTTCGACCACGAACGGGCGGACGGCCAGACCTTCGTGGTCGATCTCGCGCTCGGTCTGGACACGTCCGCCGCGGCGGCCGGTGACGACCTGACGCGTACCGTGCACTACGGTGTGCTGGCCGAACAGGTCGCGGCCGTCGTCTCCGGCGAGCCGGTCAACCTCATCGAAACCCTCGCCCAGCGCATCGCCGACACGTGCCTGGGGCACGAGCAGGTACAAGAGGTGGAGGTGACCGTGCACAAGCCGGAAGCGCCGATCACCGTGCCGTTCGACGACGTGACCGTGACGATCACCCGGAGGCGACCGTGAGTGCGGAGAATCCCGAGTACGGCACCGAGTACGGCGCCGGCCGCGAGTACGCGGCGGCCGACCCGATCGTGCAGCCCGTGCCGGCCGACGTGACCGCCAGGGTCGATGCCGCCGACAGCACCCTGCAGAACCCGCGGACCGCGGTGATCGCCCTCGGGGGCAACCTGGGCAACCGCCTGGAGACCCTCCAGGGCGCCGTGGACGCCCTGGAGGACACCCCGGGGGTCCGGGTCAAGGAAGTCTCCCCGGTGTACGAGACCGAGCCGTGGGGCGTCCCCGAGGGCAGCCAGCCCCCGTACTTCAACGCGGTGGTGGTGGTGCGCACCACGCTGCCGCCGTCCTCCCTGCTGGAGCGCGCCCACGCCATCGAGGAGGCGTACCTGCGGGAGCGCACCGAGCACTGGGGCCCGCGCACCATCGACGTCGACATCGTGTCCTACGACGCGTACGTCTCCGACGACCCGGTGCTCACCCTCCCGCATCCGCGCGCGCACGAGCGGGCCTTCGTCCTCGTGCCGTGGCACGACGTGCAGCCGGCCGCGGTGCTGCCCGGCCGCGGGACCGTCGCCGAACTGCTCGCCGCGGTCGGAGAGGGCGGCGTACGCCGGCGCGGTGACGTGGAACTCCGTCTGCCCGAGTAATCGTTGGGATCTGCGCCGGGGTATCCGGCGAGGCGTCCGCGCCGGCAGGTGCGGACGTGACCGTACGGCCAAGGACGTACCCCCTGCGGACCGCGAGCGGCCGCGCGGGTCGGAACGTGTGGAGAAGTGTGGAGGCGGACACCCGGTGAGGACCCTGCGGATCAGGACGCTGGCCGGCATCTTCGTGATCGCCGGTGTCGTGTCATGGGCGGGGGCGCGGCTGTGGGACACCTTCGGGACGCTGCCCGGGGTGCCGGTCGCCGCGCCCATCGTGCTCGCGCTGATCGCCGCCGCGCTGTTCGCCACCGCGCTGTCGATAAGGTCCCGGCTGCGCGCCCAGCGTGAACGCCAGCCCGGCGCCAAGGGCGTCGACCCGCTCGCCGCTGCCCGCGCGGTCGTCTTCGGGCAGGCCAGCGCGCTCGTCGCCTCCCTCGTCGTGGGCATCTACGGCGGCACCGGGATCTTCCTGGTGATGTACAAGCTCGACATGGACCCGCGCCGGCAGCAGGCCATCTACGCGGGTCTGGCGGTGCTGGCCGGGATCGCGGTGGTCGCCGCGGCGCTGTTCCTGGAGCGGGTCTGCAAGCTCCCCGAGGACGACGACACGCACCACGGCACGCACGCGCACCAGTCGCGCTGAGCGCCGCGGTTCCGGCCCCCGCTCCCGGCTCCACCCCGACCGCGCCGCTGGGCTGCGCACTTGACCGGTGGCGCCGGAGGTGGTTCAGTCCGTTCCGTGAACGGTACGCGCCTGCTTCTGCACCGGAGGGTCCATCTCGACCTCCTCCGGTACGCGGGCTGCGTGTGTACGGCCGCGCGCTGACGCGCGCCCCCGGCCCACCGTTCACCCGCGCGTCGCGTACGCGCACTCCTCCCTTCGGGTGGTAACCGATGTCCGCCGTACCCCCTGCGCCCGCCGTCCCCGCTGCCTCGTCCGAGACGGACGCGCCTTCCTCGCCGGCGCCCACCCCGGCTCCCTCCGCGGCCCCCACCGCCGCCGAACTCCTCGACTTCGCCCGTTCGGTCGCCGCCGACCAGGCCCTGGTCTCCGACCTCCCGCTGGACGCGGAGGGCCGCACCTGGCGGCGGCTGGAGGGTCCCGGCGGTGCGGAGGCGTGGCTGATCGGATGGCCGCCCGGCGCCGAGACCGGCTGGCACGACCACGGCGGCTCGTACGGCGTGTTCGTCACCGCCGCCGGCGAGCTGACCGAGCACTCGCTGGCGGTGCCGCTGCCCACCGAGGGCTGGCGGTCACTGGAACTCGCCGAGGGCGTCGACCGGCGCCGGGTGCTGCCCGAGGGCAAGGGCCGCGCGTTCGGCCAGGAGCACGTGCACCAGGTGGTGAACGCCTCGGAGCACAGCCACGCGGTGTCCGTGCACGCGTACTACCCGCCGCTGCCGCTGATGCGCCGCTACAGCCGCAAGGGCAGCACGCTGCGGCTGGAGTTCGTCGAGCGCCCGGAGGAGTGGTGACGGCGGTGGCCGGCGACGGCCGCACCGGGGCGCCGCGCGGCGCCCGTTCGATCGACGCCCACCTCGACGCGGTCCGCGCCCGGTTGGCGCGGCTGACCCCGGCCGAGGCCGCCGCGGCGGTCCGCGACGGCGGCGCCCTGCTCGTCGACATCCGCTACGGCGCGCTGCGCGACCGCGACGGGACCGTCCCCGGCGCGGTCATCGTCGAGCGCAACGAGTTGGAGTGGCGGCTCGATCCCGCCGGCTCGCACCGCATCCCGCACGCCACCGGACACGACCTGCACGTCGTCGTGTTCTGCAACGAGGGCTACGCCTCCTCGCTGGCCGCCGCGTCGCTCCACGTCCTGGGGCTGCACCGCGCGACCGACCTCGTCGGCGGCTTCCAGGCGTGGCGGGCCGCAGGACTCCCGGTCGTCCCGCCCGACGGCCGCCCCACCGTCCCGACCCCGCCCCGGGGTTGACCCCAGCACCTGATCGAGGGCCGCCCGACCCGCAGGCCCCCACGTCGGCCTGCCGCCGGGCGGGCCCGGCTCGCCGGCCCGGCCGCCCGCGCCGAAGTGCCGGCCGCCCGTGCGCGGAGTCCGTGCCGTCCGTGCCGAACTCCCGCACGGCGATTGCGAAACCGAACACCTGCACCTATCCGGCAAGATCCAATATGTCCGTGCGAACGCACCGTGCACGGCTCGGTGCCCTGTGTGCGACATGGGGAAATCAGTGTGGCCGAAACCCCCGAAAAATGGGGCCCCGGCCCCCCATGGACGCGCCATGCGCGCTAAATTTCTGGCCATGCCCCGTGGACGTCACCGCCATTCCCAGCCGCTGCACCGGATCATGTCGCCGCTGACCGTCGCGGGCACCGCGGCCGTCCTGGCGGTCGCCTCGCTCTTCGCCGGTGATACGCAGTTGCTGCGGGTGCTCGTGGTCGCGATCGCGCTGACCGCCTGCGCGGGCGCGGTCCTCGCGCGGTCCTGGGACCGGGCCGCCGGGCGCGAGGTCGGCGAGCTGAACGCGCTGCGGGCCCGCGACGAGTGGCGGACCGAGGAGCGGGTGGCCGAACTCGAGACGGACCTGGAGGAGTTCCGGGAGATCCGCGGCCGGCTGGAGAAGAAGCTGCGCGGCAAGCGCTCGGAGCTGGCCCGGCTGCGGACCGAGCACGCCGACCTGCTGCGGCGCTACGCCACCGCGGAGAGCGAGCGGGCGCGGGCCCTGGAGGCCCGGCGCCGCACGCAGCGGGAGGGCGCCGCCGAGCCCCGGATCGCGCTGGGCACCGGCGCGCCCGCCGTACGCCCCGCCGCCTACCTCAAGGCCGCGGACGCGCTGCGCAACCTCGCGCGCAACGCCGCCACGCAGCAGGCGCAGCGCACCGTCGAGGACGCCCGCCGCAGGGACGCCGCCGCCGACGAGCCGCAGGGCCGGCACGCGTTCGGGGGGACCGCGCTGCCGGTCCGCGAGCACCGCCTGATGCCCGCGGCCACCGCCGCGGCCGTCCTGCCGTACGCCCAGCCGGGCCGCTCCAGCGGCTCCCAGGCGCAGCGCACCGTCGGCGGCTTCGACTTCTTCGGCACCCAGAAGTCCCTCCCGCCGGCCGCCGCGGCTCCCTCCCCGACCGCCGAGCACGAGGCGGCCGCCGCGGAGGTCATCGACCTGACCGCGCACGACGACACCGAGCAGCTCGACGTGAGCGACCTGCGGGGCGTCGCCCGCTAGCTGTATCGACCCGCAGGGTTGTTGACGCGGGGCGGATGCGGGGAGCCCGCAGGGCCGCTCGGCGCTCTCTGGACCCACCAGGCCCTACTTGGCCCCTATTTGTCGATGTCGCCCACGACGAAGAACATCGAGCCGAGGATGGCGACCATGTCCGACACCAGGGTGCCGGGCAGCAGCACCGTCAGCGCCTGGATGTTGTTGAACGACGCGGAGCGCAGCTTCAGGCGGTACGGGGTCTTCTCGCCCTTGGACACCAGGTAGTAGCCGTTGAGGCCGAGGGGGTTCTCGGTCCAGGCGTAGGTGTGGCCCTCGGGGGCCTTGAGAACCTTCGGCAGACGCTGGTTGATGGGGCCGGGCGGCAGCTCGGTGAGCCGGTCCAGGCAGGCGTCGGCCAGCGCCAGCGCGTTGTGGGTCTGCTCCAGCAGTATCTCGAACCGGGCCAGGCAGTCGCCCTCGGTGCGGGTGGCGACCTGGAGGGTGCCGCCCAACTCGCCGTAGCCGAGGTACGGTTCGTCGCGGCGCAGGTCGAAGTCGACCCCGGAGGCGCGGGCGATCGGCCCGCTCACCCCGAAGGTGTGCACGTCGGCCGCCGACAGCACGCCCACCCCGCGGGTGCGGCCCCGGAAGATCTCGTTGCCGAGCACGAGGTCGTCGAAGCGGCCCATCCGCGAGCGCACCCCGGCCACCGCCGCCCGTGCCCGCCCGGTCCAGCCGCTCGGCAGGTCCTCCTTGAGACCGCCGACCCGGTTGAACATGTAGTGCATCCGGCCGCCGGAGACCTCCTCCATCACGTGCTGCAACTCCTCGCGCTCGGTGAACGCGTAGAAGATCGGCGTGATCCCGCCCAGCTCCAGCGGGTACGAGCCCAGGAACATCAGGTGGTTCAGCACCCGGTTCAGCTCGGCCAGCAGGGTCCGCGTCCACACCGCCCGCTCGGGCACCTCCATGCCGAGCATCCGCTCCACCGCGAGCACCACGCCCAGCTCGTTGGAGAAGGCCGACAGCCAGTCGTGCCGGTTCGCCAGCATGATGATCTGCCGGTAGTCCCGCGCCTCGAAGAGCTTCTCGGCACCCCGGTGCATGTACCCGACGATCGGCTCCGCGGACTTGATCCGCTCCCCGTCCAGCACGAGCCGCAACCGCAGCACCCCATGCGTCGAGGGATGCTGCGGCCCGATGTTCAGCACCATGTCCGTGCTCTCGGCCGCCCCACCGACCCCGACCGTCGTCTCCGTCATGCGCCTATCCTCTCAGGCCCGCCGGCGGGCTACGCCGTGGGCGGATTCGCTGGGGTGGGCGGGGGGCGGTGGGGGACGGTGGGGGGATGGAACTCCTTGTGCTGGGTGGGACGGAATTCGTCGGGCGCGCTGTGGTGGAGGACGCGGTGGCGCGCGGGTGGGGCGTGACGGTGTTCAACCGGGGGAGCCACGGGGTGCCGCCAGGGGCGCGGGCCCTGCGCGGAGACCGGGTGAAGGGCGCGTGGGGGGAGCTGGGTTCGGGGGAGTGGGACGCGGTGGTGGACACGTGGTCGGGGGACGCGGGGGCGGTGCGCGACGCGGTGCGGGTACTGGGCGGGCGGGCCGGCCGCTACGGGTACGTGTCGAGCCGTTCGGTGTACGCGTACCCGCCCGGCGCGGGCATGGACGAGAGCGCGGCGCTCGTCGACCCGGACGGCGACGACTACGCGGCGGTCAAGCGGGCCGGGGAGATCGCGGCCGTGGAGGGGTACGGCGACGCGGCGCTGCTGGTGCGGGCCGGGCTGATCCTGGGGCCGTACGAGAACGTGGGGCGGCTGCCATGGTGGCTGAACCGGATCGCGCGCGGCGGGGAGGTCCTCGCGCCCGGGCCGCGGGAGTCGGGCCTGCAGTACATCGACGTGCGTGACCTGGCCGCCTGGACGCTCGACGCGCTCGCCAAAGGGCTCGGCGGACCGTACAACGTGGTCAGCCCGCCCGCGCACACCACGACGGCGGAGCTGCTGGAGACCTGCGTGCGGGTCACCGGCTCGGACGCGGTGCTGCGGTGGGTGGCGCCGGAGGTGGTCGAGGCCGCCGGGATCGAGCCGTGGACGCAGCTCCCGGTGTGGCTGCCGCCGGGCGAGCTGTACGACTCGATGCACCTCGGCGACGTGCGGAAGGCGCTGAGCACCGGGCTGCGGTGCCGTCCGGTCGGGGAGACCGTCGCGGACACCTGGCGCTGGCTCACCGGCATCGGCGGGGTCGCGCCGCAACGGCCGGACCGGGCGCCGGCCGGGCTGGACCCCGAGGTGGAGCGCCGGGTGCTCGACGCGCTCGACTAGTTCCGGACACGGCTCCCGCGGCGCCCCGCCCGGTCAGCCGCGCTGGTAGACGGTCGTGCACAGCAGCGTGCGGCCGCCGTCCACCACCCACGCCCAGTAGCGCGTCCGATCGCTCCCGCCCTGCGCGCAGTCGCCCGCGTCGGCGCCGGACGAGGCCGGGTGGACACCCGCGATGTACATCACCTGGTTGTACGGCGTGGGGACCTGCCCCGTCGAGCAGTCCACCACCGTCATCGGGCCGATGACGACGCTGTCGCCGGACTGCTCGCCGAGCATGCAGTAGTGCGGGAGGTAGATCCGGGTGACGCAGAGCCGGGTGGTGTCACCGGTGTCGGGCGAGGTGTACGACCACGACGCCTCGCCCATGCCGTTCGGGCAGCTGCCGCTCGTGCGGGCGGTGACCTGCACCAGGCCCGCGAGCTGGCTGGTGCAGGACACCGCGCTCGGCGGGGTGGCGGCGCTCCAGACGATGCGGGTGCCGCCGCTGCCGGTGTCGTAGACGGGCAGGCAGTCGCCGATCCGCACCGCGTCGAACGCCTCTTCGGTCGGATCGGTGCCCGGTGCGGTCGTGGTGGGGGCGTCCGACGGCGTGTCCAGGGCCGTGCCGTCCGTGCTGTCGCCGGTCGCGCCGGTCCGGCCGGTGCCGGTCGTGCTGTGCGGGGCGCCGTTGGTGTCGACGGGCGTGCCGTTCGGGTCGTCGCCGGGCGAGCCGTCGTCGCTGGGGACCAGGGGGACCCCCGACGCGACGCTGCTGGCGCCGCCGGTGGAGTCCGTACCGCCGTCGCCGGTCCAGGGGTGCCAGACCAGCAGGGCGATCACCAGCACGACGACCACCGCCAGCGCACCGGCCGGACCGCCCTGGCTCGACCGCGGCGCCGCCGCGAGCCGGTCGGCCTCCCGCCGGTCCGCGGCATGTCGCTCCGCCTCCAGCCGGGTCGCCTGGAGCCGTTCGGCCGCGCGCTCCTCCGCCTCGCGCTGATCGGCCCGCCACTGCTCCGCCGCCGCTTCCTCCTCCGCGACCCTGGCGCGCAGCACCGCCGCCAGGTCGTGCAGTTCACGGTCCCTGAACTCGCGGGCCTCCCGCGCCTGTTCCTCCCGCTCCCGGCGGGCGGCGCGCTCCTCGGCGTCGATCAGGACGGGCGCGGGCGGCGGCGCCGGCCGGGTGTGCTCGTCGGCCATCGCCTCCGCGGCGCCGGGGTCCTTCTCCAGCACCCGCCCGTGCGCCTCGTACGCGTCGACCAGGGCCTTCCACCGCAGGGGCAGCCAGTGCCGCGCGTCCTGGCGTACGGCCTCCTGGTCGGCCTCGTCCAGGAAGAGCGGCAGGAGCTCGTCGAGGGTGGGGCGCTGCTCGGGTTCGAAGGCCAGGCACGGGCGGATCAGCGGGGCGAGTTCGGGCGGCAGGCCGGTCAGGTCGAGGGTGCCGGCCTGCACCCGGGCCAGCCGTTGCAGCGGGCCGTCGTCGCTCTCGGGGTAGGGCGCGCGGCCGACCGCGAGGTGGAAGAGGGTCGCGCCCAGCGAGTACACGTCGGACGCCTGGGTGGACCGCTGGCCGAGCGCCTGCTCCGGCGAGGTGTAGTCGATGGTGCCGAGGGTCAGCGCCGTCGCCGTCTTGTCGATGGCGTGCGAGATGCCGAAGTCGATGACCAGCGGCCCGGTCAGCGGCAGCAGGATGTTCTGCGGCTTGACGTCGCGGTGCACGACTCCCTTGTCGTGCAGGGCGAGCAGGGCCTGGATGGTGCCGGCCGCGAGCCAGGGTATCGCCGAGGCGGGCAGCCGTCCGGCGGTGCGGACCAGGTCGCCGAGGGAGGGCGCGGGCACGAAGTCGATGGCCATCCAGGGCCGTTCGGCCCGCGCGTCGGCCTCGCGCAGCCGGGCGGTGCACGCGCTGTCGATCCGCTGGGCCAACTCCACCTCGCGGGCGAAGCGTTTGCGGTCCGGCTCGCTGACCACGCCCTCGGCCAGGAGGGTCTTGACGGCGACGAGCGGGCCGTCCGGCGTGGACCGGCCGAGGTGGATCCGCCCCATTCCGCCCGAAGTCAGCCGCCAGAGCAGGCGGTACGGCCCGAGCCGCTTCGGATCGTCCTCACCGAGCGGTCTGATGCCGATACCGGCCATGCAGCGGCCTCCCCTTGAGCATTCTGCGTCCTAGAGTGACACGACGTGCGTGCCGGTGCGGTTGCGACCCCCCCTGATCAGAAGGGGAGTTGGCGGTACCACGGGGCCAACCGGTCGCTCCGCGACGGGAGTCGGCGGGCCCGGTTCCGCCGGTCCACCCGATTCCCCCGCTCGCCGGACGACGGTACCCACGACGCCCCCCGGGTCGCGCTCACCCCCGGGAACGCGGCGCGAGCAGATCCGCGCAGGACGCGCTCACGGGCGTGGCGAGCCACAGGAAGTCGCCGAGCGCGCCCCTCGCGGTCAGCTCGGCCGCCTCCGTCGCCGCGGCGAGTGCGCGGACGTAGGCGGACGCGTCCCGCGCGGCCAGGGCGAGCGGGGGGCGGTGCCCCTGGACGCCCAGGGCGTGCAGGGCCTCGCGCTGCGTGGTGAGGGTGCCGGGCAGGGTGTCCATCGCGACGTGCGCGGTCAGGTCCATGGAGCCGTCGGGCACGGGGGCGGCCTGGCGGCCGCCGCGGTAGCCGGTCAGGGTGCCGAACGGGGGACGGGCCCCCGCGGTGTGGCCGTAGTCCACGGCCACGGCGAGGCCCGCGTCGAGGGTGGCGAGGGTGCGCTGCCAGGCGGCTTCCCGGGTCCGGCCGATCTCCGCGCGGCGGGCGTCGGGGAGGCCCGTGCCCGGCGGCCCGGGAGGCAGGTCCGCGGCCGGCCGGCCGTCGGCCCCGGTCCCGGCTCCCGATGGCCACCACCGCTCCAGCCAGAGCGCGTCCGCAGCTTCCACCCGGCGCCCGAGGCGTTCGCCGCCGTCGGCGAGGCGGACCTCGACGTAGTGCGGGTGGCCGTCGGGGGCGGGTGAGGCGACGGGCAGGGGAACATTGTCCAGCCATTCGTTGGCGAACAGGAGGCCGTGCGTGTGCCGGGGCGGGTCGGCGGTCCAGGTGACGCGGGGGTCGAGGCCGGGCGGGCGGGGGGAGCGTTCGACGGCGTGCACCCGGACGCGGGCCGCGAGCCCGGGCGCCAGGGCGGCCAGCACGCCGGCCGCCAGCTCGCCCGCACCCGCCGCCATGTCGACGAAGTCCAGCCGCGCGGGACGGCCGAGCGCCGCGTCCACCCGGGCCAGCAGTTCCGCCACGGCGCCCGCGAACAGCGGCGACGCGTGCACGGAGGTGCGGAAGTGGTCGGCCGGCCGCTCGCGGCGGAAGAACCCGGCGGGACCGTACAGCGCCCGCTCCATCGCGTCCTGCCAGGGCAGCCAGACCGGCCCGCCCGCCTCGTCCGGGCCCGGCCCGCGGTCCCGCTCCGGGTGCTGTTCGGGGCCGCCGGAATCCGTGGGACTTGTCACAGCGGAACCTTACTGACCTGCTCACGCGTCGAAGAGCGTGGACGGTGTGTCCGCCTGGGCCGGTAAGGTGCCTGACATACCACAGTCGAGGGAGTGGACAGCGGATGACTGCCGGAAACGACGGCGCCCCTGAGAACGACGACCCGTTCGCGTATCTCTACCGGTCGGAGGGCGGCGACCAGCCGGACCCCGCCGGGGGCCAGCCGGCTCCGGGGCAGCCTGGCGTGCCCAGAACCTCCTACCACCAGGTCCAGCGGGTCGGCGAGCGGCGCCCGTCGACGGGTGGCTACGGCTACCCGCCCCAGGCGCCCCAGGGATCGCAGCCGCCGTACGGCTACGACCAGGGCCAGCAGCAGTACGCGGGCCAGTACGCCGGCCCGACCGCGCAGTACCCGCAGCCGCCGTACCCGCAGGGCCAGCCGCAGCAGTCCGGCCCGCCCGGCTACGACGCGCCGCAGGGCCCGCCCGGGGGCCGCAGGGCCGGTGGCGGCCCTGGTGGCGCCGGCGCGCCGAACCGCAAGGGTCTGCTGATCGCGGCGGTCGCGGTGGTCGCCGTGGTCGGGATCGTGATCGCCTTCGCGATGACCAACAGCTCGGGCGACAAGAACAAGCAGGCCGACGACAAGCCGACCGGTGCGACCACCAGCACCAGCGCGCCGAGCCAGTCGGCGACCCCGTCGGCGACGCCCGCGCCGTTCGACTCGAAGAAGATCGACGCGTCCACCCTCGCCCTGGCCGGCGGCGCGGCCACCAGCACCGAGCACCCGGGGGCGAACGCCGCGGGCGGCACCTACGTCGACAACCTGGCGAACCAGGGCGCGTCGGTGGCCTGGACCGTCAACGTGCCGAAGGACGGCACCTACACGTTCTTCGTCAGCTACGCGAACGCCGGCCCCGACGCCACCCTCACCCTCGGTGTCAACAGCAAGCCGCGCACCGACCCGGTGAAGCTGAACAACTACGGCAGCGCCACCGACTGGGCGAAGGCGTGGAACATGACGACCTTCAACTACGTGAACCTGACGAAGGGCGCCAACGTCCTGACCATGACGTGCGCCCCGACAGACACCAATTGCGGCGTGAACCTCGACCAGGTGTGGCTCAAGGAGGGCCAGGTCAAGAACTAGGGCGCGTCCGGCCCGTCCGGGAGCGGGCCGCCGTACGGCGGCTACCCCGCGGGGACGACCTCCACCTTCGGCAGCAGCTCCTCGTAGCCGGCCCGGTCGTACTCCCCGGCGGCCGGCGCCAGCACCGTCGCCGCGGACAGCGCGACCGCTCGCGCCAGCCGGCGCGGCCACGGCAGCCCCTCCACCTGGCCGGACAGCAGCCCGGCGACCGCGGAGTCGCCGGCGCCGGTCGGGTTGCCGGCCAGCCGGCCCGGCGGCAGGGCCCGCCAGCCGCCCTCCTCGGTGACCGCGAGCATCCCGTCGGCGCCGAGCGACGCGGCCACCCCGCGGGCGCCGCGCCGCCGCGCGTCGTGGGCCGCGCGGGCCGGCTCGGAGAATCCGGTCAGCCCGGTCAGCTCGGCCGCGTTGGGCTTGATCAAGTCGGGGCGGGCGGCCAGGCCCCGGCGCAGCGGTTCCCCGCTGGTGTCGAGCAGGGCGTACACGCCGGCCCCGCGCGCCTCCCGGACCAGCTCGGCGTAGGCGCCCACCGGCAGCCCCGGCGGCAGGCTGCCGCACAGCGCGACCGCCTCGGTGCCGGGATCGGCGAGCAGCTCGCGGTAGACCGCCAGGAACGCCGTCCACTCGGACGGGCCGACGGTGGGCCCGGGCTCGTTGAACATCGTGGTGTCGCCGGTGGCCGCGTCCACCACCCCGACCGTGCGCCGGGTGAGGCCCGCCACCGGCACCAGCGCGTCGGTGATGCGGTGCGCGTCGGGCACCGTCGCGAGCCGGCGGCGCAGCTCGTCGCCGGCCGGGCCGCCGGCGAAACCGGTGACGGTGGTGCGGTGGCCGAGTGCGGCCAGCACCCGGGCGACGTTGACGCCCTTGCCGCCCGGGCGTTCCACCGCCTCCGTCACCCGGTGGGTGGCGTGCGGTATGAGGGACGGGACCCGGTAGGTCACATCCAGGGCGCTGTTGAGCGTGACGGTGATGATCACCCGTTGATTTTGGCAAACCGGCGGCGGTCGGCCCAGAGTCGGCGGACCGCTTTTACGCAGACGTTGAACATTCGACTGCCGCCGGACGCCCGGACGCGCCCCGCCGCCCCTACAGCCGTCCCTCGGGGCGGACCACCCACGCGCCCCTGCGCATCACGCCCACCACGGCGTACTCCTCGTCCAGCACCACCAGGTCCGCATCCTTGCCGGGCTCCAGCGAGCCGATCCGGTCCGACATCCCCAGCAGCCGGGCCGGGTTGGCCGAGATGGCCTGCACGGTGTCGGTGAGCGAGATCCCGTCCAGGGTGACGGCCCGCCGGAAGGCGGTGTCGAGGGTGAGGGTCGACCCGGCGATGGAGCCGCCCTCCACCAGGCGTGCCACGCCCTGGAGCACCTCGACCTTCAGCGGGCCGAGGTCGTACATCCCGTCCCCGAAGCCGGCCGCGTCCATCGCGTCGGTGATGAAGGCGACCCGGTCCGCGCCCGCGCTGCCGAAGGCGAGTTCGAGGACGGACGGGTGCAGGTGGGTGCCGTCGTTGATCAGCTCGACGGTGATCCGCTCGTCCTCCAGCAGCGCGGCGATCGGCCCCGGCTCGCGGTGCTGGAGCGGCGGCATCGCGTTGAACAGGTGGGTGGCCACGGTCGCGCCCGCGTCGATCGCCGCGGCGGTCTGCTCGTAGCCGGCGTCCGTGTGGCCGATCGCGGCGATCACGCCGAGGTCGGCGAGCAGCCGCACCGACTCGATGCCGCCGGGCAGTTCGGTGGCGAGGGTGACCATCTTCGCCGCGCCGCGGCCCGCCTCGACCAGCTTGCGCACGGTCGCCGGGTCGGGGTCGCGCAGCAGCGTCTCGTCGTGCGCGCCCTTGCGGCACGGCGAGATGAACGGCCCCTCGTAGTGGATGCCGGCCAGGTCGCCCTGCTCGACCAGTTCGGACAGCAGGGCCGCCTGCCGGCCCAGGGCGTCCAGGCTCTCGGTGACGGTGGAGGCGACCACCGTGGTGGTGCCGTGCTCGCGGTGGGTGCGCACGCCGGTGAGGACGTCCTCGGCGGTGCCGGAGGTGAAGGACGCGCCGCCGCCGCCGTGGTTGTGGATGTCCACGAAGCCGGGCACCAGGGTGTAGCCGCGGCCGGCCAGGTCGTGGGTGGCCTGCTCGGCCTGCTCGTTGGCGGCGATCCGGGTGCCGTCGACCGTGATCCGGCCGTTCTCCACCACGCCGGACGGCAGCACCACGCGGGCACCCGCCAGAACGGTGCGCTGCGTTGTCGTTACGGGGGCCATCAGGCGGATACCTCCATGGAGATCAGATCCCAGGCGAGCAGACCCGCGCCCAGGCAGCCGGCGGTGTCTCCCAGCGCGGCGGGGACGATGAGCGGGAGTTTCTGGAACGTGATGCGTGCCTCGACGGCCGCCCGCAACGGGCCGAAGAGGGTGTCGCCGGCCTCGGCCAGGCCGCCGCCGATGATCAGCACCCGGGGGTCGAGCAGCGTGAGACCGCTGACCAGGCCGTCGGCGAGCGCGTCGATCGCCTCCCGCCACACCTCGATCGCGGCCAGGTCGCCGGCCTCGACCGCCCGCGCGCAGCCGGCCGCGTCGGCGTCCGGGTCGCCGCTGACGGCCGCCCAACTCCGGGAGATCGCGCCGGCCGAGGCGTACGCCTCCAGGCAGCCGCGCTGCCCGCAGCCGCACTCGCGGCCGCCGGGGCGGACCACGATGTGGCCGATCTCACCGGCGTAGCCGTGCGCGCCGGCCTCGATCCGGCCCTCGATGCCGATCGCGCCCGCGATGCCGGTGCCCAGCGGCAGGAACAGGAAGCGGTCGGCGCCGTTGCCCGCGCCGATCCGTCCCTCCGCCAGGCCGCCGGCCCGCACGTCGTGGCCGAGTGCCACCGGCAGGCCGTCCAGCCGCGCGGAGAGCAGGTCGCGCAGCGGGAGGTCCTTCCAGTACAGGTTGGCGGCGTACACGGCGACGCCGGCCGCGGAGTCCACGATGCCGGGCACCACCACCCCGGCGGCGTCCGCGCTCTGCCCGTAGGCGGCGCGGCCGTGCTCGCGCAGGTCCGCGGCGAAGTCCAGGATCGCGGTCACCACGGCGTCCGGACCGCGCTCGCGGCCGGTCGGGCGGCGTGCCTCGTGCAGCAGCGTGCCGTCCTCGGCGACCAGTGCCGCCTTCATCCCGGTGCCGCCCACATCGAGGGCGATGACATGTCTCACGTGGGACAGTCTCGCGTCAAACCCCTATAGAGGTCTAGTCCACTCGGCCGGGAAGATCGATTCTCAGGAAAGCTGCATATTGCCGGGCAGGTCAGGGACCCCCGCCCGAGGGTCCGGAAACGCCCCCCGGAGGGCGGTCCGGCGGCGCGGGATCGGGCCCGCCGCCGAAGAGTTATCACTCATGGTGTAGACCTTGGCTAAAGATATGGGGAAGACTCGACCCTTTCGCGGGGGCCCGGCGATCGGTCCCGCACACAGCTCGGTCGGTCCCACGGTCCCAAGGGTGGTAGGAACAGTGCAGCGGCGACGACTTCTCGGCCTCGCGGCCGGCCTCACTTCCGCGTTGGCCCTGACCGGGGTCAGCGCCTGCGGCGGCTCCTCGCCGCTGAGCAAGGACGTGACGTTGCACCTGGTGGCCGCGGACTACGGCGACCCGAAGACGGACAACAGCTCGCTGGCGTACTGGAACGAGATGGTGCACGACTTCGAGCAGCAGAACCCGCACATCAAGGTCGACGTGCAGGTGCTGCCCTGGACCGACGTGGACGACAAGGTCGCCGCCATGGTGAAGGCGGGCAACCCGCCGGACATCGCGCAGATGGGCTCGTACGCGACGTACGCCGCCAAGGGCCAGCTCTACAGCGCCGACCAGCTCTTCACCGTGAGCGAGCAGGCCGACTTCATCCCCTCGCTGGCCCAGGCCGGTTCGGTCAACCGCACCCAGTACGGGCTGCCGTGGGCGTCCAGCTCCCGGATGTTCTTCTACAACAAGTCCCTCTTCAAGCACGCCGGCATCCTGCACGCGCCCAAGACCTGGGACGACCTGGCCGCCGACGCGAAGCTGCTCAAGGACGACGGCGTCAAGGTCCCCTACGGGCTGCCGCTCGGCACGGAGGAGTCGCAGGCGGAGTCGCTGATGTGGATGCTCGGCGCCGACGGGGGCATCACCGACTCGGTCGGCAACTACACCTTCGACTCCACCGAGAACATCGACGCGTTCACCTGGCTGAAGAAGAACCTCGTCGACGCGAAGCTGGTCGGCTCGAAGGACCCCGCCACCACCGACCGGCAGGTGATCTTCAACGACTTCCTGTCCGGCGACGCGGCCATGATCAACGGTCACCCGACGCTGCTGGCCCAGGCCCGCGCGCACGGCATCGACGTCGGCGTCGCGCCGCTGCCGGGCAAGGACGGCACCGACCCGAACACGCTCGGCGTCGCCGACTGGGCGATGGCCTTCAAGCAGAACGGCAACCTCGACGCCGACCGCAAGCTGCTCCAGTTCGTCTACCAGACCAAGAACACGGTCAAGTTCCTCGACGAGTACGGGCTGCTGCCGGTGACCACGTCCGCCTCGCAGGTCATGCAGGGCGAGAAGCGCGACGCCGACCTCGTGCAGTTCCTGAACCTGCTGCCGGACGCGGTCTTCTACCCGGTCGACAAGACCTCCTGGACGGCGGTGAGCGACCGGATGAAGAAGGTCATCGGCAGCGCGGTCCACGACGACCCGAAGACCGTACTCTCGCAGTTGCAGAACTACGCCGAGAACCAGGACGGCGAGGGACTGACGTCGGTACCGCAGTAGGGGGTGCGAGCAGGGTGGCCGAGGACACGGGTTCCGACGGGCTGTCGGAACGGGATCTCGCGGTTCTCGAGCTCGCGGGCCGGTCCTGGAGCGGGCCCGGCCCGCGCGACCGGGCGATCCGGGAGCGGCTCGGCATCTCGCCGACGGCGTTCTTCCAGTTGCTCAACGCGCTGCTCGACGATCCCCGAGCGGTGCGGGTGGCCCCGACGACGGTCAACAGATGGCGGTCCACCCGGCAGCGCCACCGCGACGACGCGTAACCCTTCGGGGTGCGCCTGACCCTCCGGGGTGCCCCGTCCTGCCGGTTGAGGGACCACCTGTCGGTGGCCGGTTGCTCGCGCCGTTCCCCGCGCCCCTGGTATGTGCGGCTTCCTCCGCGAAAAGAGGGCCACCCACCCAGGGGTGCGGGCCGCGCCCCTTCGAAGCACGCTTCGTCCGCAGGGCAACCCCGGGCCCGGGGCGGGGGCGCCCTGACGGGGAGACGTTCACCTCCAGGGGCGCGGGGAACTGCGCGGCCGGCCGGCGCGGCGCAGCCGGGGGCCCGCGGGCCCAGCCCCCGCAGCGTTGTTTCCGGACCATCGGCCGGTGGCCGGTTGCTCGCGCCGTTCCCCGCGCCCCTTGGTGTGTGCGGCTCCTTCCGCGAAAGGAGGGCCACACCCACCCAGGGGTGCCCTGACGGGGAGACGTTCACCCCCCGAACGACAGTGGACCGCAAGGTCCCGTGACGGCGGACCGGGGCAGCCGGGAGGGTCCGCTCGGCTACGCTCGCCTCATGTCCGCCGAGACGTTCACCCCACACACCCCCGAGGGTCGGGACGCTCTGACCGCGTTGCTCGCCCACCCTGAACGCGCCGTCGTCGCACTGGACTTCGACGGGACCCTCGCCCCCATCGTGCCGGACCCCGACCAGGCCCGCGCGCATCCGGGTGCGGCGCCGGCGCTGGCCCGGCTCGCCCCCCGCCTGGCCGCGGCAGCGATCATCACGGGCCGCCCCGCCGGTGTCGCGGTCCGGTACGGCGGCTTCGCCGGCGTCCCCGGGCTGGAGCACCTCGTGGTCCTCGGGCACTACGGCGCCGAGCGCTGGGACGCCCGCACCGGCGAGGTGCACGCGCCCGCCGAGCCCCCCGGCGTCACCGCCGTCCGGGCCGAACTGCCCGGCTTCCTCGACACGATCGGCTCCTGGCACGGCACCTGGATCGAGGACAAGGGCGGGCGGTCGGTCGCCGTCCACACCCGCCGCACCGACGACCCCGACGCCGCCTTCGAGGCGTTGCGCGCCCCGCTGGGCGAACTCGCCGCCCGCCACGGCCTCGTGGTCGAGCCCGGCCGCTACGTGCTGGAACTGCGCCCGCCCGGCGTGGACAAGGGCGTCGCGCTCGCGGCGTACCTGCGGGAGGTCGGCGCGGGCAGCGTCCTCTACGCCGGCGACGACCTCGGCGACCTGGCGGCCTACGCCGCCGTCGCCGAGCTGCGCGAGAAGGGGCTGCCCGGACTCCTGGTGGCCAGCGCGGGCACCGACGAGTCCCCGAAGGAACTCCTCGCCCAGGCCGACCTCACCGTCCCCGGCCCGGCCGGGGTCGTCGCCCTCCTCGACCACCTCGCCGACGCCCTGGAGTGACCGGGCCGCAGCACGGCCCGCCTACCGCCCGGTGATCGCGCGGTGGGTGATGCGCCAGCCGTCCGGGCCGTGCACCAGGGTGTCCTCGTAGCCGACGCTCCGGCAGGTGCCGTCGGCCATGATGCCGATGCCCTTGGAGCAGGCGCGGGCCAGGCCGTCCCGCTCGCCCGGGCGGACGACCGTGTTGGTGACGTGGTGGCCGACGGGATTGGCCGCGCCGAGGGCCTCCGCGGCGGCGGCGAGGGCGTCCAGCCCGTGCAGGACACCGCGGCCGGAGCCCAGCCCGGTGAGGTCGTAGACCACGTCGGGGCTGAACACCTCGTCCAGCCGGTCGAGTTCGCCGGCGTCGGTGAGGTGGCCGTGCCGGGCCACCACGTCGGCGATGGCGGCCCGCTCCGCCAGGTCGAGCGCGGGCGGCGGTGCGAGCGCGGCGCGGAGTTCGGGCAGGCGGTCCAGCACCCTCGCCCCCGCGACCGGGTCGGTGTAGTCGCGGGTGTGCACGATGTACCCGTCGCGGACGGTCAGGAACATCGCGAAGAGCAGCGTGAAGGCCCGGTCGTCGGCGAGCATCCGCCCGGTCAGGGTGTACTCGGCGACGAGCAGTTCGGGATCGCCGGTCTCGTGCAGCCGTACGTCCCCCAGCGCTTCGTACCTGCGGACCGCCGCCCCGGCGCGGAAGCGGGCGCGCAGCTCCTCGCGGGTGGTCTCGATCCGGGCGGGGTACAGCTCGGGCACGGCGAAGGGCATCTCGATCACGACGTGCGGGGCGTAGAAGTCGGCGAGGGCGCCGGGGTCCTGACCGATGGTGGCGGCCAGGAAGCCCTCGACGGTCTCGCGGGGCGTGCGTGCGGGCATGGCGGAGCTCCTCCCGGGGCGCCGATAGAATCGGAGAGTGCGCCCCGGTTAAGACCTTACCGGAGAGTGCTCTCCGTTTGAAGGGGGGCTCAGGACGGCGTGCGGGAGAGGGTGATCGACGTGCCGGAGGCGAAGCCGGTGGGGGCCGGGCCGACGGGGGTCGAGCCGGTGGGGGCCGAGTCGACGGGGACCGAACCGGCGAAGCCACTGCGGGCCGACGCGCGGCGCAACCGGGACCGGCTGCTCCAGGTCGCGCGGGAGGCGTTCGCCGTCGAGGGGATCGCGGTGCCGCTCGACGTGATCGCCCGTCGCGCGGGCGTGGGCCCCGGCACCCTCTACCGGCACTTCCCCACCAAGGAAGCGCTGTTCGAGGCGGTCGTGCACGACCGGCTGCACCAGCTCATCCACCTCGCCCGGGAGTTGGGCGGGGACCCGGGGGGCGACCCCGGTGCGGCGCTGGGCACCTTCCTCGACCACCTGCTGCGCGAGGCCGCGCCCAAGCAGGACCTCGTCGACGCGCTGGTCGGCTCCGGCATCGACATCCAGGACGCGGTCCTCGCCACCGCCGCCGTCCTCCGCGACGAGATCGCCCTGCTGCTCAGCCGGGCGCAGGCCGCGGGCGCGGTCCGCGCCGACCTCACGCCCGCCGATCTGATGGCGCTGGTCTCCGCGTTCCTGCACGCGATGCGGCCACGCTCGGCCACCCCCGCCGACCCGGCCCGCCTGCTGTCGGTCCTGCTCGACGGGATGGCCCCCCGGCCCTGAACCCCCGCATCCGAGCCAACGGTCGGGCGCTGAACCGCACTTCGGGAGCAGGTCCGGCGGGCGGGGCGGCGCCTCAGGTGTGCGCCTCGCCCCGGACCAGCGGGAGGAAGACGTCGTCGACGATCTCCGTGAGGGTGCGGTCGGTCAACGGCTCGCGGGTGAAGAGCAGTTCGTTGCGGAGCAGGTCCACCGCGACGGTGGTGACCCGGGGCGGCAGTTCGGCGGTCGGGATCTCCCCCCGCGCGGCGGCCCGCCGCAGCACCGACGCCATGACGTCGCCCATGATCGTGAACGCGTGGGTGTCGAGGTCGGCGGCCTCGGCCATCAGGCCGTGCAGCGTGTTGTTGCCGATGCTCCGCTGCCGGTCGACCATCGCGGCCAGGACGGCGAGCACGTCTCCGCGCAGGCCCCCCGTGTCGGGGACGCGGTCCGCGATCGAGCCGACGTTGTCCCGCATGGCGGCGACGACCAGGGCGGCGCGGTTCGGCCAGCGCCGATAGAGCACCTGCTTCCCGGTGTGCGCGCGGGCGGCCACGCCCTCCATCGTCAGACGGGCGTAGCCGACCTCGGCGAGCTCGGCCCACGCGGCATCGAGCAGCTCCGCCTCCAGTTCGGCGCCCCGCCGCCGGGTGGCGGCGGTCCGGCCGCCGCTGCTGGTGCCGCTGCCGTCGTCGCCCACGACTACCGCCCCCCTTGGAGACCTTGCGTCTCTTGTCCGGGCCAGTCTATCGTCGCCTTTAGAGACGCAACGTCTCTTGCTGTCGGGACGGGGAAGGCAGGTGGGCGGTGCGATGAGCACGGCCGGCGGAACGGCGGACCGCCGCAGCGACGCGAGCACCCCCGAGCGGGGGACGGACCGGGCCCTGCTCACCATCGCGCTGATCCTGGTCCTCGGCGCCCTCGCACCCCTGCTGGACAGCACGATCGTCAACGTCGCCCTGCACACCCTGGGTCACGACCTCGGCGCGCCCGTCGCCACCATCCAGTGGGTCAGCACCGGCTACCTGCTCGCCGTCGCCCTGGCGATCCCCGCCGCCGGCTGGACCGCCGACCGGTTCGGCGCCCGCCGGATGTGGCTGGTCTCCCTGCTGCTCTTCCTGGCCGGGTCCCTGCTGTGCGGCGCCGCCTGGAACCTCGGCTCGCTCATCGCCTTCCGCGCGGTCCAGGGCGTCGGCGGCGGGCTGATGCTCCCGATCCTCCAGACCCTCCTCATGCGCGCCGCCGGCGGGCGCGCACTCGGCCGGCTGATGGCCGTCGTCACCCTGCCCGCGCTGGCCGGGCCGATCCTCGGCCCGGTCGCCGGCGGCCTCATCGTCGGCCACCTCGACTGGCGCTGGATCTTCCTCGTCAACCCGCCGATCTGCCTCGCGGCCTTCCATCTCGCCCGGCGCCATCTGCCCGCCGACCCGCCGGGCCGCGCCCCGCACCTGGACGTCACCGGGTTGTCGCTGCTCTCGCCCGGCCTGGCCGCCCTCGTCTACGCGCTCGCCACCGCGGGCACCGGCGGCCCCGCCCGGCCCCGGGTCCTGCTGCCATTCGCGCTCGGCGCCGCCCTGCTGTGCGGGTTCGCCGTCCACGCGCTCCGCACCCGCCCTCCCCGGCGGCCCCTCCTCGACCTGCGCCTCTTCCGCTCGCGCGGCTTCAGCGCCTCCGCCGTGCTGCTCTTCCTCTCCGGGTTCGCCCTCTTCGGCTCGATGCTGCTGCTCCCGCTCTACTACCAGCAAGTGCGCGGCGCCTCCGTCGTGACCGCCGGGCTGCTGCTCGTCCCGCAGGGCATCGGCAGCCTGCTCGCCCGGCCCGCCGGCGGCCTCGCCGACCGGATCGGGCCGAGGCCGGTCGTCCTGACCGGCTGCGCGCTCACCGCCCTCGGCACGCTTCCCTTCGCGCTCCCGCTGCACCACCCCTCCGCCCTGCTGCTCGGCGCCGCGCTCGTGGTCCGCGGGTTCGGGCTCAGCGCCGCCAACATCGCGATCATGCTCGGCGCGTACCGGGGGATCGGCCGGGAAGAGGTGCCGCATGCCAGCGTGCTCACGCGGATCGCGCAGCAACTCGGCGGTTCCTTCGGGGCGGCCCTGCTCGCCGTCCTCCTCCAGCACGCCCTGCACACCCACGCACCGACCGAGGCGTACGCCCTGACCTTCGCGGTCGCGCTCGGCCTCACGGCCGCCTCCGCCGTACCCGCGCTGTTCCTGCCGCGCGAGGGGTGAGCTGCCAGGCGGCCCTGTCAGCCGCCGATCGCGTCCAGCTGGTCGAGGAACCAGCGGCTCGGCGGGAGGGCGGTGGCCGCGGCGGCGAGGCGCTTCGTCCGGTCCGCGCGCTCCGCCTCGGGCAGGGTCAGCGCGAGGTTGAGCGCGACGGCCGTGGCGCGGATGTCGTACGGATTGACGGTGAACGCGTCGTCCCCCAGTTCCTCGAAGGCGCCCGCCTCGCGGGACAGGACCAGCGCCACCCCCTGGTCCGAGACGACCGGGACCTCCTTGGCGACCAGGTTCATCCCGTCCCGGATCGGGTTGACCAGGGCCACGTCGGCCAGGCGGTACGCCGCGAGCGAGCGGGCGAAGTCGTCGTCGACCTTGAGGATGACCGGCGTCCAGCCGTCGGTGCCGAACTCCTCGTTGATCGCCGTCGCGACCCGGGACACCTCCGCGGTGTACTCCCGGTAGATCGCCAGGTCCTGGCGCGAGGGGTAGGCGAAGGCCACGTGCACGACGCGCTCGCGCCATCCCGGGTGGTCGGTGAGGAGCTGCCGGTAGGCGTGCAGCCCGCGCACGATGTTCTTGGACAGCTCGGTCCGGTCCACCCGCACGATCAGCCGGCGCCCCGGCCCGGCCTCCGCCCGCAGCGCGGCCATCCGCTCCTCGACGTCCGGGCGCTGCGACCGCTCGCGCAGGAACGCCCCGTCGGCGCCGAGCCCGTGCACGCCGAGCCGGGTGGTCCGGCCCCGGTACGTGACGGAGCCGCCGTCGGCGGCGACCTCGGCGCCCAGCACGTCGGCGCAGCACGCCGCGAACGCGCCGGCCCAGCGGCGGGTGAGGAACGCGGCGCGGTCGGCACCGAGGATGCCTTCGAGGAGCGGCCGCGCCACGTCGTCCGGCAGCAGCCGGAAGTAGTCGGGCGGCGCCCACGGGGTGTGCGAGAAGTGGCCGATCCGCAGGTCGGGGCGGCGCTCGCGGAGCAGCCCGGGCACCAGCGCGAGGTGGTAGTCCTGCACCAGGACCGCGGCGCCCTCGGCGGCCTCCTGCGCGAGCGCGTCGGCGAACGCCTGGTTGTACGCCTCGTAGGCGGCCCACTGGTCGCGGAAGGTCTCGTCGAAGACCGGCTCGAACGGGGTCTGGTAGAGCAGGTGGTGCACGAACCACAGCACCGAGTTCGCGATGTCGTTGTACGCCGCGTGGAAGACGTCGGGATCGATCGCGATCATCCGCACGCCGGGCTCGGCGACGCCCTGCCGCACCGCCTCACGGTCGCCGTCCGAGAGGGCGGCGCACACCCACACGGAGCCTGCGTCCGGGCCGATCGCACTCAGCCCGGAGACGACGCCGCCGCCTCCGCGCCGGCTGGTCAGGGTGCCGTCCGATGCGACGGTGTACGAGACCGGGCCGCGGTTCGAGGCGACCAGGATCGGGGCCCCCTGCGAAGATCCCTCCATGCGGCGAGCCTAGCCATTTGCTGCGCGGCTCAAACCCGGACCCCCCGGGGTGGGTGGGTGCTGCCGGTCGCGGGACCACCTGTCGGTGGTGGGTTGCTCGCGCAGTTCTCCCCCAGCCTGGCGGCTGGGTGGGGGCGCCCCCGGCGAAGCCAGGCCGGGGGCGCGGGGAACTGCGCGGGCAACCACAGCGGACCGCGAGGTCCCGCAACACCGCGGACGGGGCAGGCGGGAGGGTTTACGCGGCGGGACGGGAGAGGTACTCGGGGATCGCGGACATCGGGGGCCGTTCCTCCGTGTCGACGGGGTGGGTGCTGGGGACGAAACCGGCTTCGCCGCGGTCGAACTGGGTGAGGCGGGGCCGGACGAGGTGGCCGCGGGCGAGCCGGGACTGGGCGGTGCGGTAGATCGCCGCGGCCATCCGGCCGAGCGCCTGGCCGTCCTGGTGCCGGTGGTGCCGCACGCCGACGTCGACCTGCGCGAGGGCGTCGAGGCCGACCAGGCCCAACGCGTCGATGAGCATGCCGAGTTCGACCCCGTAACCCACCGGGAAGGGCAGCCGTTCGAGCAGGGAGCGGCGGGCCGCGTACTCCCCGCCGAGCGGCTGGACGAAGCCGGCCAGCTGCGGCCAGTGCATGTTGAGCAGCGGGCGGGCGACGAGTTCGGTGACGCGCCCGCCGCCCGCGGGCAGCACGGTGCCGCCGGTCTCCAGCGGCCGGTCGTACATCGCCTTGACCAGCTGCACCTCGGGATCGGTGAGCAGCGGACCGACGATCCCGGAGACGAAGGACGTGTCGAACTCGCGCAGGTCCGCGTCGACGAAGCAGACGATCTCGCCGCCGGTCACCAGCAGCGAGCGCCACAGCACCTCGCCCTTGCCGGGCAGCGAGGGCAGCCGCGGCAGGATCGTGTCCCGGTCGACCACGCGGGCGCCGGCCCGGGCGGCCAGCTCGGCGGTGCGGTCGGTGGAGCCGGAGTCGACCACGACCACCTCGTCCACCAGCGGAGACGCCTCGCACATCAGGTCCCGGCGGATCGCCGCCACGATGTCCCCGACGGTGGCCTCCTCGTCCAGCGCGGGCAGGACCACGCTGACCGTGCCCTGCGCGCCGGCCGCGCGCTTCGCGGCGAGCAGCCGGTCCAGCGGCCGGTCCGCGGCCGACCAGGACCGGGTGTGCAGCCAGTGCTCCACCTCGTCGAGCACGTGCGTCCTCTCCTCCGCGCCGACCCGCTGTCCGGCGTGCGATCCATCTCGCGGTGCGGACGACTCTCTGCACCGCCGCCCGTGTCGGTTACAGTCTTGAACAACGCGTGAGCCCACCGCATGCCGGGGGTGCCGCGCGGGACAAACGCGCCGGGTGCGGTCCGCACCGACCCGGTCGCCATACCGCTCATCCAGAGGGGCAGAGGGAACGGCCCGTTGAAGCCCCGGCAACCCTCCCGCCGACCGCGAGGTCACGCACGGTGGGGAAGGTGCCAATTCCGTCTCGTGGCGCGCCCGCGTCCGAGGAAGATGAGGAGAAAGGGCCTCGCCTGCCATGGCTGTGCAAACCACCGCAAGCACCACCGACTCCGCCTCCGGCGCCCCCGCCCCCTTCGGGCCGGCCGCGGCACTGTCCTGCCGGGAGTGCGGCACCCGCTACCCGCTGAGCCCGGTCTTCGCGTGCCTGGAGTGTTTCGGGCCGCTCGAAGTGGCGTACGACCTGCCGACCGGTGACCCCGAGGCGCTGCGCGCCCGGATCGAGGCCGGCCCGACCAACATCTGGCGCTACGCCCCGCTGCTGCCGGTGCCCGCCGACGTCGCCACCAAGCCGAACATCAACCCCGGCTGGACCAAGCTCGTCAAGGCCGACAACCTTGCCCGCGAACTGGGCATCACCGGCGGACTGCACGTCAAGGACGACTCCGGCAACCCCACCCACTCCTTCAAGGACCGGGTGGTCGCGATCGCGCTGGAGGCGGCCCGCACCTTCGGCCTCACCACGCTGTCGTGCTCCTCCACCGGCAACCTGGCCGGCGCGGTCGGCGCCGCCGCCTCCCGGGCCGGGCTGCGCTCGTGCGTGTTCATCCCGCACGACCTGGAGGCCGGCAAGGTCGTGATGGCCGCGGTCTACGGCGGTGAACTGGTCGGCATCGAGGGCTCGTACGACGACGTGAACCGCTTCTGCTCCGAGCTGATCGGCGACCCGATCGGCGAGGGCTGGGGCTTCGTGAACGTCAACCTGCGGCCGTACTACGGCGAGGGTTCCAAGACGCTCGCGTACGAGATCGCCGAGCAGCTCGGCTGGCGGCTGCCGGACAACCTGGTCATCCCGATCGCGTCCGGCTCCCAGCTCACCAAGATCGACAAGGGTCTGAAGGAGCTCATCGCGCTCGGCCTGGTCGAGGACAAGCCGTACAAGATCTACGGTGCCCAGGCCGAGGGATGCTCGCCGGTGTCGGCGGCCTTCAAGGCCGGGCACGACGTGGTCCGGCCGGTGAAGCCGGACACCATCGCCAAGTCGCTGGCGATCGGCAACCCGGCGGACGGCCCCTACGTGCTGGACATCGCCCGCCGCACCGGGGGCGCCGTCGAGGACGTGAACGACGAGCAGATCGTGGACGCGATCAAGCTGCTCGCGCGGACCGAGGGCATCTTCGCGGAGACCGCGGGCGGGGTGACCGTCGGCGTGCTGAAGAAGCTGATCGAGTCCGGGCAACTCGACCCGGCCGCCGAGACCGTCGTACTCAACACCGGCGACGGACTGAAGACCTTGGACGCGGTGGCGCCGACCACCGGACCGACCGCGACCATCCGCCCGACCCTTGCCGCGTTCCGAGAGGCTGGCCTCGCATGAGTGCTTCCGTACGTATCCCCACCATTCTCCGCACCTACACCGGCGGACAGGCCGAGGTGCCTGCCGAGGGTTCCACCCTCGCCGAGGTGATCGACTCGCTGGAACGCGCGCACAAGGGTATTTCGGCGCGGGTACTCGATGACGCCGGAAAGCTGCGACGTTTTGTGAACGTGTATGTCAACGACGACGACGTGCGATTTTCCCAAGGGCTGGAGACGGCCGTGCCGGATGGCGCGAGTGTCTCGATCATTCCCGCCGTGGCCGGTGGCTGAACCTCCTCGCGGCAACTGAACCCGCCGCCGCCCGGCCGTAGTTGGGCCGGGCGGTGCGGGTTCTGGCGATTTGTGCCCCGTTCACCCCTTCGGGTGGACGGGGCATCCGTGTGCCGGGGCAGTAGTTGAAGAGTTGTACAGTTGCCGGAGGCAATCGCGCGGCGGACGTACGCCGATCGCACGCCGGTCCGGCGATTTATCGCCAAATTCACGAACGAATTCTCCGCTTCGCCCTTTATGTCCGGCCCGAATTGCCCGGGCTTATCGTTTTTTCTCGGACTATTTCCGATGGGTCGTGCCAAGAATTCTCGTCCGATTGACCTGTTGCAGACGGCATCCGTGCAGATACATTCAGCCGCGGTCGACGCGTTCCGGCGCACGCCCCCCAGAGGCCCCACCGCCCGGCGGTAAGGGGTCCACGGACGGGTGAGGTCTGACCCGGGCCCGTGAAGTGCGGGGCCGCGACAGGGCCAGCAATAGGGGAGTTAGGAATGGCTCAGGGCACCGTCAAGTGGTTCAACGCGGAGAAGGGCTACGGCTTCATCGCGGTCGACGGTGGTGCGGATGTCTTCGTCCACTACAGCGCGATTCAAATGGACGGGTACCGCACCCTCGAAGAAGGCCAGCGGGTCGAGTTCGAGATCTCGCAGGGTCAGAAGGGGCCGCAGGCGGACATGGTCCGTCTCGCCGGCTGACTTCACGGCGCGTTCGGCCATCGACGCGACCTTTCACACGGAGGAGCCGCATCCCCACGGGGGTGCGGCTCCCTCGTTTTCCGTCGCGGTTCCGGCCCGGTGGCCTGCGCGGGGGCGGTGGGCACCCCGGAGGCGCTTGCACTCGCGGGGGGTGAGTGCTAATCATTGGCGTTAGCACTCTCCACGTGAGAGTGACAGCAGGGCCGGGTCGGTGAGGGTCGTGCGGGTGCCGGGAAGGAACCGGCGGCCGGCGGGTCGTCCGTCGCGGGCACCACACGGTCCCGAGCGCAAACAACCCAGTCCGCGGAGGACACTTCACCATGGCCAAGATCATCGCCTTCAACGAGGAGGCACGGCGCGGCCTTGAGCGTGGGATGAACCAGCTCGCCGACGCCGTCAAGGTCACCCTGGGCCCCAAGGGCCGGAACGTGGTCCTCGAAAAGAAGTGGGGAGCCCCCACGATCACCAACGATGGTGTGTCCATCGCCAAGGAGATCGAGCTCGAGGACCCGTACGAGAAGATCGGCGCCGAGCTGGTCAAGGAAGTCGCGAAGAAGACCGACGACGTCGCCGGTGACGGCACGACGACCGCGACCGTCCTGGCCCAGGCCCTGGTCAAGGAGGGCCTGCGCAACGTAGCCGCGGGTGCCAACCCGATGGCCCTCAAGCGCGGTATCGAGAAGGCCGTCGAGGCCGTCTCCGCTGCCCTGCTGGACCAGGCGAAGGACGTGGAGACCAAGGAGCAGATCGCCTCCACCGCCTCCATCTCCGCCGCCGACACCCAGATCGGCGAGCTGATCGCCGAGGCCATGGACAAGGTCGGCAAGGAAGGCGTCATCACCGTCGAGGAGTCGCAGACCTTCGGTCTCGAGCTCGAGCTCACCGAGGGCATGCGCTTCGACAAGGGCTTCATCTCCGCCTACTTCGCCACTGACCTGGAGCGGATGGAGGCGTCGCTGGACGACCCCTACATCCTGATCGTCAACTCCAAGATCTCCGCGGTGAAGGACCTGCTCCCGCTGCTGGAGAAGGTCATGCAGTCCGGCAAGCCGCTGCTGATCATCGCCGAGGACGTCGAGGGCGAGGCCCTCTCCACCCTGGTGGTCAACAAGATCCGCGGCACCTTCAAGTCCGTGGCCGTCAAGGCCCCGGGCTTCGGTGACCGCCGCAAGGCCATGCTCGGCGACATCGCCATCCTCACCGGTGGCACCGTCATCTCCGAGGAGGTCGGCCTCAAGCTCGAGAACGCCGGTCTCGACCTCCTGGGCCGTGCCCGCAAGGTCGTCATCACCAAGGACGAGACCACCATCGTCGACGGTGCCGGTGACACCGAGCAGGTCGCGGGCCGGGTCAACCAGATCCGCGCCGAGATCGAGAACAGCGACTCGGACTACGACCGCGAGAAGCTCCAGGAGCGCCTGGCGAAGCTGGCCGGCGGCGTGGCCGTCATCAAGGCCGGTGCCGCCACCGAGGTCGAGCTCAAGGAGCGCAAGCACCGCATCGAGGACGCGGTGCGCAACGCGAAGGCCGCCGTCGAGGAGGGCATCGTCGCCGGTGGCGGCGTGGCCCTGCTCCAGGCGACCTCCGTCTTCGAGAAGCTGGAGCTGGAGGGTGACGAGGCGACCGGTGCGGCCGCCGTCAAGATCGCCCTCGAGGCCCCGCTGAAGCAGATCGCGGTCAACGCCGGCCTCGAAGGCGGTGTCGTGGTGGAGAAGGTGCGCGGCCTGACCCCCGGCCACGGCCTCAACGCGGCCACCGGCGAGTACGTCGACCTGGTCGCCGAGGGCATCATCGACCCGGCGAAGGTGACGCGCTCCGCACTGCAGAACGCGGCCTCCATCGCCGCGCTCTTCCTCACCACCGAGGCGGTCATCGCCGACAAGCCCGAGAAGGCGGCCCCCGCGGGCGCCCCGGGTGGCATGCCCGGCGGTGACATGGACTTCTGATCCCCCGGGATCACCGTCCAGCACGCCACGACGGCGCCCCCTCCCCGTCCGGGAGGGGGCGCCGTCGCGCGTTGCGCCAACCGCCCTCGGTGACACGGAGGTTCAGCCCGGCCGGTCGGTGGGTTCGCGGTCGGTGGGTTCGCGGTCGGCGGGTTCACGGTCGGTGGGGTCGCTCCCGGCAGGGACCGTGTCCTCGGGTCCGTTGCCGCCCTGGACGGCGCCGGACGGCACGGCGTCGGACGGTGCCGCCGGGAGGCCCGCGGCGCGCTCCCGCAGGCGGCGGCGGTGGCCCCTGCGGTCCGGATGCCCGGGGACGTAGTCCCTCTCCTTCCACACCCGTCCGAACCACAGGTCGGGCGGGGCGTACTGCCGGGCCGCCGCCTCGACGTCCGGCAGGAGGGCGACCAGGCGCTGCAGGTGGAGGCGGTAGCGCAGCCGGGACAGGCCCGGCAGGGGCGGGTCCTCGTCCCGGACCAGCTTCCACAGCACCGGGTCGTCCCGGTCGAACTCCCCGCGCGGGAAGAGCTCCAGGGTGGCGTACTGGGGCTTCGCGGCCGTCCCGCCCGAGCAGTAGACCCCGGCGCCGGCCAGCGACTCCCACGGCACCACGGCGACCTTGTCGTCGACCAGCCACCACCAGCCGGTGGCGTCGAAGACGAACCGGTTCCTGACCATGAGCGCGCCCGCCGTGCCACCGATCAGCATGAAGGCGATCGCCGGGGCGAACAGCCCCACCTCGACCCACCGCCAGGCCGTCGCGTGCGTGGTGGTCAGCGCCCACGCCAGGCCGCCCCCGAGCAGGGCGAGCACGACCCCGACGAACCGGAGGAACGGCCCCCGCTCCCGCTTCTCGTACCAGATGACGGTGGCGTCCTCCGACGGCCACCGCTCGGTGATCCCCCCACCCGCCATACCCGAACCGTACGGGCCCCGGCCCCGGAAGGGCACCCGAATCCGCGGGGTGCTTCCTTCCGGGGCGGCGAGGCGGCGGCCAGGAGGCCGGATGGGACCGGGAGTTCAGCCCTGGAGGACGGCCTCGACCGCGGAACGCAGCGCGGTGTCCTGCGGGGTGATACCGGGGCGGAAGCGGGCGACCACCTTGCCGGCCGGGTCGACCAGGAACTTCTCGAAGTTCCACTGGATGTCGCCGGCCTCGCCCTCCGCATCCGCGTGGCCGGTCAGGGTGTCGTAGAGGCGGTGCCGGTTCGGGCCGTTGACCTCGATCTTGTCCGTCATGGGGAAGGTCACGCCGTAGGTCGTGGAGCAGAACTCCGCGATCTCCTCGGTCGTGCCGGGCTCCTGCCCGCCGAACTGGTTGCACGGGAAGCCGATCACCGTGAAACCCCGCCCGGACAGCTCCTTGTGCAGTTCCTCCAGCGCGGCGTACTGCGGGGTCAGCCCGCACTTGCTGGCGACGTTCACCACCAGCACGGCCTTGCCCGCGGCCAGCCGGCCGAACGTCGTTTCCTCGCCGGCCAGGGTCCGCACGGCCACTTCATTCAGATCGCTCATGCCCCCATCATGCACGTCCACTCGCGCGGGGGCCCCTGACCCTCCGAGGGTGCCTTGTTTGGGTCGGTTGAGGGACCTTGCGGTCCGCTGTGGCTTGTCGCGCAGTTCCCCGCGCCCCTTGGTATGTACGGCTCCACCTGGCTTGACCCGGAAGGAGCCGAGCACTTCCAGGGGCGCGGGGAACTGCGCGAGCAACCCACCCCCGGCAGGTGGTCCCTCAATCGGCGGGCAGGGGCACCCTGGGGGTCAGGGCGCCGCCTGAAGCGCCTCGCGGAGGTGCCCGTTGGACGCGGCGAGCAGCCGCACCGCGGTGGAGGCGTCAACCTCCGCGAGCAACGTCAGAATCGCGGGCTTCACCTCGCCGTCGGTCGCGCTGAGCGCCGCCTCGATCGCGGCGTCGGGCGCGCCGGTCGCGAGGGCGACGATGCGCCGCGACCGCGCCCGCAGCTTCTCGTTGGACGCGCGGACGTCGACCATCAGGTTGCCGTAGGTCTTGCCGAGCCGGATCATCGTGATCGTCGAGAGCATGTTGAGCACCAGCTTCTGCGCGGTGCCGGCCTTCAACCGGGTGGAGCCGACCACGAGTTCGGGTCCGACCACGATCTCGATGCCGTGGTCGGCCGCGGCGGCCAGCGGCGAGCCCTCGTTGCAGGACAGCCCGACGGTCAGCGCGCCGATCCCGCGGGCGGCCTCGACCGCGCCGAGGGCGTAGGGCGTGCGCCCGGACGCGGAGATGCCCACCACGCTGTCGGCCTCGGTCAGCCCCAGCGCCTCCAGGTCGGCCGCCGCGAGCTCCTTGCTGTCCTCGGCGCCCTCGATCGAGGTCACCATGGCCTCGGGCCCGCCCGCGATCAGGCCGACCACCTCGCGCCCGGGCGTGGTGTTGAAGGTCGGCGGGCACTCGCTCGCGTCGAGCACGCCGAGTCTGCCGGCGGTGCCCGCGCCGGCGTAGATCAACCGGCCGCCACGGCCCATGCGCGCGGCGATCCCGTCGATGGCGGCGGCGATCCCCGGGAGCTGCCGGCTGACGGCCGCCGGCACGGTGATGTCCTCACCGTTCATGATCCGCGCGATCTCCAGTGTGGACAGCCGGTCGATCTCGGCGAGTTCGGGTCGGAACGCCTCCGTGGTGAGCGTTTCCAACTCCCGGCGCAACTCGGTGTACTGGTCGGTCATGTGCGGCTCGTTCATCCTTCTCGGGTGGACTGGTGCGATGCGGGGGGATGGGTGCTGCGCGATCGGTGCCGTGGCGGCGGCGTAGGGGGACACGGGGTGGGCGGAGCCGGGTGGATCGGGGCGCGGGCCGCCGCCGGTCAGCTCGGGCGGGGTGCCCGGTGGGTGTGCCGGTGGGCCAGTGCCTCGTAGGAGGCGGACAGCGCCGGCGCGGCCTCGTCGTAGGTGCGCTGGGCGACGCCTATGAACAGGCAGTCCACGACCAGGAGCTGGCTGGTGCGGCTGGACATCGCGGCCGGCCGCAGCTCGCTCTCCCGCGAGCAGGAGGTGGTGAGCACCACGTCGGCGTACTGCGTGACGGGGCCGTCCGCCCGGCCGCTGATCGCGATGGTGGTGGCGCCGCGGTCGAAGGCGGCCCGCAGCGGTTCGATGACGTCCTGGGTGGTGCCGGAGTGGGTGATCGCCAGCGCGACGTCCCCGGGCCGCAGTTGCACGGCGTTGGTGACCGCCAGGTGCGGGTCGACGTGCGCGTGGGCGATGAGCCCGATGCGCAGCAGCTTCTGCGCCAGGTCCTGCCCGACCAGGCCGGACGCGGCGATGCCGTACACGTCGATCCGCCGCGCCACCGCCAGCGCGGCCACGGCGGCCTCCAGTTGAGCCATGTCGAGCTGGGAGGCGGTGTCGGCAAGGGTCTGCTGCTCCTCCAGCGCGAGCTTGGTGACGACGTCGCAGAGCGGGTCGTCGACCGCGATGTCGGCGGTGACGGCGGGGGCGGCGCCGGTGGCCTGGTGCGCGGCCAGCGCGGCCAGGGCCAGCCGCAGGTCGCGGTAGCCGGGGTAGCCGAGCAGCCGCGCGGTCCTGACGACCGTCGCCTCGCTCGTTCCGGTGCGGACCGCCAGGGCGGTCACGGTGAGGTGGGAGCAGCCGGCCGGGTCGTTCGCGACGGCCTCGGCGACCCGCTGCATCGAGCGGGTCATCGACGGCGCGAGGGTGCGGACCTTGGCCGCGAGGGCCCCCGGGTCGGGGGCCGTGACGGGTGCGGGCGCGCCGGGTACGCCCCGGAGGGCGCGGGCGCTCGGGGAGAAAGTTTCCTTCACGCTATAGGTCACCCTCTGAAAGGTATTTTCACCCTCCGCCCACGTCAACCCCGCCTCGCCGGGTGTCCGCCGCGACCCGCTGCACAATGGAGGGATGGAAGCCGTCCTCCACGATGCCCGTGCCCGTGTCCTGTCCGACATGAAGGCGCGCGGTGTCGCCGACGCCGAGATCGTCTCGCTGCTCGAGGACGCGCTGAGCAAGCGCCGGTGGTGGCTGGAGCAGTGGCCGCAGGGCGCGGAGTTCGTGCCGGGGCTGCTCGCCCAGGACATGCAGGACGCGCTGCTGGAGACGCACGGCCGCTGGCCGCTGTGCCCGCTGTGCGACGACCCGCACGCCCTCGCGGTGGAGCCGGAGCTCGGCGCGGACCCGCACTGGGTGTGCGAGGCGCGGGGCGAGGCGGTCGCCCCGGTCGGCGCGCTGGGGGAGTGACGCGCGGATGACGGTGTACATCGACCCGCCGACCTGGCCCGGTCACGGGCGGGTCTGGTCGCACCTGGTGAGTGATCATTCCTACGACGAACTGCACGTGTTCGCGCGGCGGTTGGGGGCGCCGGCGCGGGCGTTCGAGCGGGATCACTACGACGTTCCCTCGAGTAGTTATCTTGAGGCGGTGCGGTTGGGGGCGGTCGAGGTGGGGAGCAAGGAGCTGGTGCGGCGGCTCACCGAAGCGGGGTTGCGCCGCAGGAAGCGCCCCTGATCTCCAGGGTGTCCCTGACCCTCCGGGGTGCCCCGTCCTGCCGGTTGAGGGACCACCTGCCGGTGGCCGGTTGCTCGCGCAGTTCCCCGCGCCCCTTGGTGGTTGCCCTCTTTACACGGAGGGACCCGCACCCACAGGGGGTGGTGACCCTCTTTTCGCGGAAAGAGCCGCACAAAGCCAGGGGCGCGGGGAACTGCGCGACAAGCCACCGCGGACCGCAAGGTCCCTCGACCGGCAGGACGGGGCACCCTGGAGGGTCAGGGGCGGCCCAATTGCTTCGCCAGGTAGGGGGCGGTGCGGCTGGAGGGGGTGCGGGTGATGGCGGCGGGCGGGCCGGAGGCCACCACGCGGCCGCCGTTCTCCCCGGCGCCCGGCCCCAGATCGAGCACCCAGTCCGCGCCGGCGACGACCCGCATGTCGTGCTCGACCACCACGACGGAGTTGCCCGCGTCGACCAGGCCGTGCAGTTGCCGCATCAGCAGGTCGGTGTCGGCCGGGTGCAGCCCGGTGGTCGGCTCGTCGAGGAGGTAGAGGGTGTGGCCGCGGCGGATGCGCTGCAACTCCGTGGCGAGCTTGATGCGTTGCGCCTCCCCGCCGGACAACTCGGTGGCGGGCTGGCCGAGTCGCAGGTAGCCCAGGCCCACGTCGCGCAGCGTGCCCAGGCTGCGGGCCGCCGCGGGGACGTCCGCGAAGAACCCGGCGGCGGTGTCGACCGGCATGTCCAGCACTTGGGCGATGTTCCGCCCCCGGTAGGTGACGTCGAGGGTCTCCGGGTTGTAGCGGGCGCCGTGGCAGGTCGGGCAGGGCGCGTAGGTGCCGGGCAGGAAGAGCAGTTCGACGGCGACGAACCCCTCGCCCTGGCAGGTCTCGCAGCGCCCGGAGGCCACGTTGAAGGAGAACCGGCCCGGGGTGTAGCCGCGGGCGCGTGCCTCGTCGGTGGCGGCGAATACCCGGCGTACCGCGTCGAACAGGCCGGTGTACGTGGCCAGGTTGGAGCGCGGGGTGCGTCCGATCGGCCGCTGGTCGACGCGGACGAGGCGGTCGGCGGTCCCGGCGCCATCGACCTCCCGCACGCTCGGGCCGGCGGCGTCCGGGCCGGCCGCCTCGGGCTGCCAGGCGTCGTCCCCGTCCTCGGCCCCCGCGACCTCCTCCTCGGAGGCCGCCTCGCCGTCCGGGTGCAGCCGCGCCTCGACCACCTCCGCCAGCACCTGGCTGACCAGTGTCGACTTCCCCGAGCCCGAGACGCCCGTCACCGCGGTGAACACCCCCCAGGGCACGTCCACGTCGAGGTCCCGCAGGTTGTGCCGGTTCACCCCGCGCAGCCGCAGCCAGCCGACCGGCGTGCGCGGCTCGCGCGGCCCGGGCTCCTCGGCAGCGGCGCCGGCCCCGAACAGGTACTCCCGGGTCGCCGAACCGGCCACCTCCGCGAGCCCCCGCACCGGACCGCTGTAGAGCACCCGCCCGCCGTACTCGCCCGCGCCGGGGCCGACGTCCACCACCCAGTCCGCGCGGCGCACCACATCCATGTCGTGCTCCACGACGAACAGCGTGTTGCCCTCCGCCCGCAACCGGTCCAGGACCTCCAGCAGCGGCTCCGTGTCCGCCGGGTGCAGCCCCGCGGACGGCTCGTCGAGGACGTACACGACACCGAACAGCCCCGAGCGCAACTGCGTGGCCAGCCGCAGGCGTTGGAGTTCCCCGGGCGAGAGCGTCGGGGCGGCGCGGTCCATGCCGAGGTAGCCCAGGCCCAGACGGACCAGTACACCGATCCGCGCCACCAGGTCACCGGCCAGGGACACCGTGGCCTCGCCGGAACCGGCCCGGGCGTCCTCCGGGTCGGTCGCGGCCGCGCCGGCCGCCTTGCGCAGCACCTCGGCCAGGTCGGAGAGCGGCATCCGGGCCAACTCGGCGATGTCGTACCCCGCGAAGGTGACCGCCAGCGCCTCCGGCCGCAGCCGCTTGCCGCCGCACACCGGGCACACCGCGCTCTCCAGGTGCCGCATCACGCGGCGCCGGGTCGCGGCGCTCTTCGACTCGGAGAAGGCGCGCATCACGTACCGCCGCGCGCTCATGAACCGGCCCTCGTACGGCCGTTGGATGCGGCCGGCCTCCCGTACCGGGTGCACCGTGACCACCGGCTGCTCGTCGCTGAAGAGGATCCAGTCCCGGTCCTCCTGCGGCAGTTCCCGCCACGGCCGGTCGATGTCGTAGCCGAGCGCGTCCAGCACGTCGCGCAGGTTCTTCCCCTGCCACGCACCCGGCCAGGCGGCGATCGCGTGCTCGCGGATGCTCAGCGACGGGTCGGGGACGAGCGAGGACTCGGTGACCCGGTGCACGGCGCCCAGGCCGTGGCACTCCGGGCACGCGCCGATCGCGGTGTTGGGCGAGAACGCGTCCGAGTCCAGCCGCCCGGTGGTGCCCGGAGGATAGGTCCCGGCGCGGGAGAAGAGCATCCGCAGCAGGTTCGACAGGGTGGTCACGGTGCCGACGGACGAGCGCGAGCCGGGTGTGCCGCGCCGCTGCTGGAGCGCGACGGCCGGCGGCAGCCCGGTGATCTCCTCCACCTTCGGCGCGCCCACCTGCTGGATCAACCGGCGGGCGTACGGCGCGACCGACTCGAAATAGCGCCGCTGGGCCTCGGCGTAGAGGGTGCCGAACGCCAGCGACGACTTGCCCGAACCGGAGACCCCGGTGAACACGGTCAGCGCGTCACGGGGGACGTCGACGTCCACCGCGGCCAGGTTGTGCACCCGCGCGCCCCTGACCCGCACGAACGGGTCCGAGGCGCCCTGGTGATCATTGCCCACGGCTCAACTCTGCCACCGGCGGTACGGCTGTCAAGGCGGGTGCCGCGCGCCCCCGGACCGCCCAGGTCTCAGCGAGGCCGTCACCCGGGCGACCGGTCAGCCGGGCCGATGAGGCGACGGCTCGGGCAGCAGCAGGCCCAGCGCCAGGGCCAGCGGCGGGATGACGAGGAGGGACGCGAGGGCGCCGCGCGGCCCGTGGGCGGAGGCGATGAGGCCGAGGACGGGGGAGAGCAGGCCGCCGACGCTGACCCCGAGCCCGAGGGTGACGCCCGCGGCCGTGCCGGGGCGGGTCGGGAGGTAGTCCTGGCCGAGCTTGACCAGCACCGCGAAGGGCAGGTTGAGGCAGGCGCCGGTGAGGACCGCGAAGAGCAGCGGGGCCACGGCGCCCGGGGTGAGCAGCAGCCCCGCCAGCATGGGCAGGGCGAGGGCGCCCCCGATCTGCACGGTGCGGACCATGCCGATCCGGTCCGCGATCCGCCCGCCCAGCAGGGTGCCGCCGACGCCGCCCGCGAGGAACCCGGTCAGCGCGGCCCCGGCCAGCCCCCGGGAGGCGTGCAGGTGCCGGATCCAGTACAGCTCGATGAACGTGTTGACGCCGAAGAAGGCCACCGAGCGCACCACTTCGACACCGGTCAGCACCGCGAACGGCCCCCAGCGGTCCGTCCCGTCGCGGACCGCCCGCGCCCCGGGTACGGCCTGCCGGCGGCGGTGGCGCAGCAGGACGAACGCGGTCAGCACGGCCGGCGGGACGAACAGCGCGGTCGCGCCGACCCCCCAGGCGATCAGCGCGGGCGTGGCGAGCACCGGCGCCAGGAAGAAGCCGACGCTGCCACCGGCCGCGAACACGCTCATCGCGGCGGCGCTGTCCCCGGCGTCCTCGCGCGCCGACTTCCCGGCGGCGGGGTGGAACATGGCGATGCCCAGCCCCGACAGCAGGATCAGGCACCACACGGCGGCGTACGACGGGACGATCCCGGACAGGCCGAGCCCGAGCCCCGCGAGCGCCACGCCCGCCGCCGCGAGCCAGTCCAGCCGCATCCGGTCCACGGCGAGCCCGATGAACGGCTGCGGCACCGCGCTGCCGAGTGTGGCGGCGAGGGTGAGGCCGGACGCGGCGACGTAGCCGTAGTGCCGGTCCAGGACGAAGTACGGCACGCTCGCCGGGACCAGGCCCTGGTAGAGGTCGTCGACGGCGTGGGCGATACCCCACACGCGCATCCGCCGCCAGGTGGAGCGGGCGGGAGTGGGCTGTGACTCCGGCGGTTCCGGCGGGTCCGGCGGGCCGGAGGAGCCGGGCCGCGGTGCGGCCGGATCGGCGAACTGGGTCATACCGGCAGCCTGCCGAGTGGGCAGGATGGTCGGCTACCGATAATCTGTCTCGTGATGCCGACAACCCGCCAATCGGCCACCGACCCGCCCGCGCCGCGCCAACGGCTCGACGGCCCCACCCACCGCGCGCTGGTCCACCGCGAGGTGATCGACTGGCACCACCACGACGAGCACCAGCTCATCCACCCCAGCAGGGGCGTGCTGCGGGTCTCGACGCCGCTCGGCGACTGGGTGGTGCCGCCGTACCGCGCGGTGTGGATCCCGGCGGGGGTGCCGCACGCGCACCAGGCGCACGGGCCCACCGACATGCGCACGCTGTCCTTCGCGCCCGCGCGTGACCCGCTCGGCGCCGACCAGCCCACCGTCCTCGCGGTGAGCCCGCTGCTGCGCGAGCTGATCGTCGCCCTCACGGAGGAGCCCGGCCCCGGGCGGCCCCCGTACACCCCGGTCCAGCGCGGCGATCTCGAACGGGTCGCCCTGGACCAGCTGCGGCGGGTGGACGCGCTTCCGTTGCATCTCCCGGCGCCCGCGGACGACCGGCTGCGGGCCGTCGCCGCGCTGCTGCAGGCGGACCCGGCGGACGAGCGGTCCCTCGCGGAGCTGGGCGCGGCGGTGGGGGCGGGGGAGCGGACGCTCAGCCGGTTGTTCCGGCGCGAGCTGGGGATGACGTTTCCGCAGTGGCGCACCCAGTTGCGGCTGCACCACGCCTTCACCCTTCTCGCCGCCGGGCGGTCGGTCACCTCCACGGGGAGCGCCTGCGGCTATGCGAATGCGAGTGCGTTCATCGAGGCGTTCCGGCACGCGTTCGGCACGACCCCCGGCCGTCTCCGCGCCCCCTGATCTTGCGGTTCGCGGTGGCCCGGACCCACCCGCCTGCCCCGTCCTGCCGGTTGCGGGACCTTGCGGTCCGCGGTGGTCCCTGACCCCCCGGGCTGCCCCGTCCTGCCGGTTGCGGGACCACCTGCCGGTGGCCTGCTGAGCGCGCAGTTCCCCGCGCCCCTGGGTATGTGCGGGTTCTTCCGCGGCCCCCCGCCTGCCCCGTCCCGCCGTCACGGGACCTTGCGGTCCGGCCGTGGTTGTTCGCGCAGTTCCCCGCGCCCCTTGGTGGTTGCCCTCCTTTCGCGGAGGAGCCGCACATACCAGGGGCGCGGGGAACTGCGCGACAAGCCACGACGGGCCGGCGGCCGAGGACGAACCAGCACCACCCCCAGGGGCGCGGGGAACTGCGCGACAAGCCATCCACCGGCAGGTGGTCCCGGGCCGGGCAGGACCGGGCAGGCGGGCGGGTCCGGTTGCCGTGGTCCCGGGGACCACTCAGCATGAGGGGACTGGGAGGTCGTCTCATGGGCCTTTACTTTGCGAACGTGGCCGACGAACTGGTGGGGGACGCACTGGCCGGCTTCGCCCGGGCGCACGCGGGGGACGTGCGCTGGGACGAGCGCGACGGCTACGTCCGAGCGCTGAAGCCGGCGCCGACCCGCCGGGTCGGCCTCGTCTCCGGCGGCGGCTCGGGCCACGAGCCCCTGCACCTGGGATACGTGGGCACGGGCATGCTGGACGCCGCCTGCCCCGGCCGGGTCTTCGCGTCGCCGCACAACCGGCAGATCTTCGCCGCGTCCCGCGCGGTCGCGGGCGAGGACGGCGTCCTGCACGTGGTGAAGAACTACACCGGCGACAAGATCAACTTCGGGATCGCCGCCGAACGGCTGGCCCGCGAGGGCATCCCCTGCGGCCGCGTCCTGGTCGACGACGACGTGGCGACGGAGTCGGCCGAGATCGCGACGGGGCGGCGCGGCACCGGCGCGACCGTCCTGGTCGAGAAGATCCTCGGCGCGGCCGCGGACACCGGAATGGGCCTGTCCGACCTGGTCGCGCTCGGTACGGACGTGGTGGGCCGGTGCCGCAGCCTCGCGGTCGCCTCGGCCGCCCACACCTCGCCCGCCACCGGGCAGGCCGCCTTCGACCTGCCGGCCGGTGCCATCGAGTACGGCGTCGGCATCCACGGCGAGCGGGCCCGTCGCACCCTCCAGGAGCGGTCGCTGCGCGATCTCGCCGAGGACATGGTGGCCGCGCTGGCCGACTCGCTCCGGCTGGACGCCCGCGCGCAGGTGGTGCTCCTGGTCAACGGGCTGGGCGGAATCACCCGGTTGGAGTTGTACGCGGTGCTGAACGAGGTGACGCGGCTGCTGGACAAGCGCGGCGCGAGCACCGTACGCACCCTCGTCGGCGACTTCGTCACCGCGCTGGACATGCGGGGCTTCTCGCTCACGCTGATGGCGGCCGACGACGCGACCCTCGCGTACTACGACGCGCCGGCCGACACCCCCGCGTGGTGCGGGCGGGCCGGCTGACGGCGAGACCGAGGGCGGGACCCACCGGCAGGCGACGACGGGAGGCAGCGATGCTCACACCGACCGGCACCGGAATCACCGAGTCCTCCGAACCCGAGGACTTCACCGCGTTCACCGAGGGGTGGATGCGCCGCTTCGCCGACGCCGCGACCGCGACGGAGGCCGAACTGACCGCACTCGACCAGCAGGTCGGGGACGGCGACTTCGGCGCGAACCTGGTCGCCGGGCTCCAGGCGACGGTGCGGCGGCTGGACCTGCCGGTCGGACCGCCCGCCCCCGCGCGGTCGTTGGAGGCGGCCGCCTCCGCGTTCCTCGACGAGGTCGGGGGCACCAGCGGGCCGCTGTTCGGGCTGCTGCTCCAGGAGATCGCGACCGCCGTGGCGGCCGCCCGGGACGGCGCGCCCGCCACCGCACTCGCGGCGGGAACCGGCAACGGGCTCGCCGCGATCCAGCGGGTCGGGGAGGCCGCGGTCGGCGACAAGACGCTCGTGGACGCGCTGGCCCCGGCCAGCAGCAGGCTCGACGCGCAGGCCCGCGCGGTGCCGGGCGACGCCGGTGCGGCGCTCGCCTGCGCGGCGAGCGCCGCGTGGGGCGGGGTGCGGCGGACCGCCCGCCTCACCGCCCGGCGCGGCCGGGCCAGTTATCTGGGCGATCGCGCCGCCGGTGTCCCGGACCCGGGAGCGGTCGGGATCGCGCTGCTCTTCTCCGCCGCGACGTCCTCCGTCACCTCCTTGAGGTCCCACCTGAACTGACCTGTCGCGACGGTCTCTTCCGCCGGTGGCGGGACCGTCTGCCGCTGGCCGGAGGGACGGCTGTGCGGGCGTGAGGACCAGGTGAAGATATGCGGGTCGTCGAGTGAGGCGACCCACAGGTCGACGGTCGCGGCGAGGTCCTCCCCGGGCCAGGGGCCGACGCCCATGGTGTGCAGCCCGGCGCGCAGGGCCGCCTCGATGCCGCAGGCGGAGTCCTCGACGGCGAGGCAGTCCGCGGGGGCGGCGCCGCACAGACGGGCGGCGGTGAGGTACACGTCGGGGTGCGGCTTGGGGCGGATGTCCGGCCCGGGGACCACGATGTGGTCGAAGTGGTGCCGCAGGTTCGCGGTGCGCAGGCACATGTCGACGACGTCCAGCGGGCAGTTGCTGGCGACCGCGAGAGGCGCGAACTTCGCTGCGTTGGCGACGAGTTCGGTCGCGCCGGGCATTGTCTGCGGGTCGGCGGCGACGAGTTCGCGGAAATGCGCGAGGAGGCGTTCGGTGAGTTTGCCACCGAGTTCGGGGCGGCCGGACTCGTCGGCCATCAGTTGCCCGCATTCGGTGTAGTGCAGGCCCTTGCTGCGGGCGCCGAAGCCTTCGGCCGGCGACAGCCGGAAATCGCGCAGCGTGAGGTCGCGTGCGTCCTCCCAGTGCCGCTCGGTGTCCATGAGGGTGCCGTCGCAGTCGAAGACGATGGCCGCCGGGGTCCAGAAAAAGAGGGGATGAGAGGTCATGGGGGGAGGTCCGTTCTGGAATGCCTGAAAGCGTGGCGGAGGTCGCTGTCGAGGCAGTCGACGGCCGGCCGATGCGCTGTTTTCGTCAGGCAGGCGCGGGTCCTCGACGGGGCGCGGCCGAAAAGCCCGTGCCGATAGGGGTATTCGGGGTCCCGTCAAGAACATATCGATCGTTACGCTATGGACGGGAGCATAAGGTAGTCAAGCGATTGCAATAAGTCACACCGGGTGTCGGCCGTATCCCAGGACGCCGTACGCCGTGCAGGTGGTCCCCTGCCGGATCCGGAAGACACAGGTGCGGTGGTGCGGCACCGATTCGATCCGGGCGAGCGGTGTGAACTCGGTGAAGCGAGTGGCGACCAGCCGGCCCGCGGTGGGCCGCAGCAGCGTGCCGCCGCTCGCCTCGGCGCTCGCCTGGCGGGCCGCCTCCAGCAGCACCATGCCCGGCAGGTGGTCGCTGCTGTGGTCGAAGAAGAACGGGTGGCGCGGGTCGGCCGGCTCCACCGCGAGGACGCCCGAGCGGCGGGCGATCAGGACGTCCCCGTGGCCCGCGACGGCCAGCGTGCCGGGTGCGGGGCGGCCGTGCGCGTCCGGCCGCGGGGGGTCGGCGGCGCTGCCGTGCCGGGCGCGTACGGCGGTGTAGGCGTCCGGGGCCAGGAACCGCGCACCCCCGCCGGCCTGGGCGAACTCCGTGCCGCCCGAGGAGAAGCGGACCTCCAGCCGCAGTCCGGTGACGGCGCCGTCCTCGTCGCGGCGCACCCCGTGCACGCCGATCGCGCAGGCCACCTCGGTGCCGCCGTGGCCGGCCCGCGGCTCGCGGTCGGCCATGAGGGCGAAGTGCAGGTCCCGGATCAGCAGGTGCGCCGTCGGCGCCACGCCGAAGTACCGCAGCGGCAGGTAGATGCCGAGCTGCCGGAGCGTCTCCACCACCAGCAGCGGGCTGTGCAGATCCGAGCCGTCCCGCGGGAACGTGGTGTGCGACCGCGGCCAGCAGGCCGCCGCCTCGAACCCTCCCGCGCGGTCCGGCCGTACGTCGGTCAGCAGCACCTCGGCGACCGACGACCGGTGCACCATTTCCCGGGGGACCGTGCGGGACCAGCTCAAGCCCGCGAAATCGTCCTCCCCGGAGTTCCGTCCGGACCCATCCCCGACCGAAGGATTCATACCATAAGAAGAACTCACGTCCGACTGATTCGCACGTGCGTTGCCGGGAGGATGGCGGCGATCTTCCGGCGAGGCGCTACATTTCCGTGGTCGGCGACGAAGCGGCTTTCGGAGTGAATGTGCAGGAACGAGCGGAGACAACACGCCGGTGTCTGGTGGAGGCGGCGGCCCGGCTGTTCGACGAACGCGGCTACGCCGGAACCAGTATCAGTGACATCAGCGCGTTGTCCGGGCGCACCAGCGGAGCGATCTACTTTCACTTCGGCAACAAGGAGCAACTGGCTCTCGCGGTGGTCGAGGCGCACTTCGCGACCTGGCCGCAGATGGTCTCCTCGACGCGGACGGCGGAGTCGTCCGCGTTGGAGAAACTGGTCGCGCTGAGTTTCGACGTCGCCCGCGCTTTTCGCGACGACGTCGTGGTCAGGGCGGGATCGCGGTTGTGGACCGAACGGCGCGCCATCGACGCCCAACTGCCCGCGCCTTTCGTCGGCTGGATCGACACGGTGGGTTCGTTCCTGCGGGAGGCCGCGGAGCAGGGTGAGTTGGCGGCGGGCCTCGCGCCCGAGACGGCCGCGGCCGGGCTGGTCTACGCGTTCTTCGGGATGCACACGGTGTCCGACGCGCTCGACGGCCGGGACCGGATCGAGGACCGCCTGTACGACCTGTGGTTGCTGCTGCTGGCCGGCCTCCAGGCCGAACCCGACGCCGCCGGACTGCTCGCGCGGGCGGGTGCGACACGCCCCACCTGCCTGGTCACGTCACGGGGGTGACGGGGCGCGCGGGTGGGGCCGCCGTGCACAATGATCCGCATGCCCGAGACCCCAGCCGTCGCCCACCCCCGCTACGACGCCCTGCTCGCGGAGTGGTGCGAACTGCTGCGCCGCTGCCAGGGGGACGACCCCGACGCACCGGATCCGGCGGCGTACGGACGGGAGTTGCTCGCGCGGTGGGCCGAGCCGCAGCGCCGCTACCACACCCTGGACCACCTCGTCGCGGTGCTGGCACGGGCCACCGAACTGACGGTGTACGCACAGGACCCCGACGCGGTGGCGCTGGCCGCCTGGTTCCATGACGTGGTCTACCGTCCGGACCGCAGCGAGAACGAGGAGCGCAGCGCGGTGCTGGCCGAACGCGCGCTGACCGAGGCCGGGGTGGACGCCGAGCGCGTCGCGCAGGTCGCGCGGCTGGTGCGGCTCACCGTCGACCACGACCCGGCCGAGGGCGACGCCGACGGCGAGGTGCTGTGCGACGCCGACCTGGCCGTCCTGGCCGGGGACCCGGCGGCGTACGCGGCCTATGCCGCCGCGGTCCGCGAGGAGTACGCCTTCGTGCCGGACGAGGACTTCCGGGCCGGCCGCGCCGACGTGCTGCGGCGGCTGCTGGCGCTGCCCCGGCTGTTCCGTACGCAGCACGGGTACGAGCGCTGGGAGTCGGTGGCCCGCCGCAACGTGGGCACCGAACTGGAGTTGCTGGAGGCGTGACGCGGCGCCCCGCCCGCCGTTTCCGGGGCGCGGCGCGGACCCCGGCTCTCGCGCGGGAGGGACGGGTGTGGCACCCTTGCTCATATGTCTAGACCAATCTTCGAGGTGATCGCCCTCGGCGCGGAGGATGCCGTCGCGGCGCAGGACGGCGGGGCGGACCGCCTCGAACTGGTCACCGATATGGACGCGGACGGGCTGACGCCCTCCCGGGAGACGTTCGGCGCGATCAGGGCGGCGGTGCACATCCCGCTGCGCGTCATGCTGCGCCTGTCGGACGGGTTCAGTGCCGGCGACGCCCGCGCGCTGGACGCCCTGTGCGAGGCCGCGCTCGCGCTGCGGGCGGAGGGCGCCGAGGAGTTCGTGCTCGGGTTCCTCGACGTGCGGGGCCGGGCCGACCTCGACGCGATCCACGCGGTGGTCGACGTGATCGACGGCTGCCGGTGGACGTTCCACCGCGCGATGGACCGGGCCGCCGACCGCGACGGGCTGCGCCTGCAACTCGCCGGCCTGCCCGGCCTCGACACCTACCTGACCGCCGGATCGGCGAAGGGCGTGTCGGCCGGGCTGACCGTGCTCTGCGACGAGGCCGCCCGCTCCGGCGAACCCGGCTACGAGCCGCACCTGCTGGTCGGCGGCGGGCTCCTCCTCGACCACGTGCCGACCCTGCGCGCGGCCGGGCTCAACGGCTTCCACGTCGGCGGCGCGGTCCGACCCGGCGGATGGGCCGGACCCGTCGACGTCACCGCGGTCCGCACCTGGCGCGAGGCCCTCGACTCACCCGTGGCGGTCGGCTAGCCGTATCGACCCGCGCGGTTCGTGCGGCGCCTCGACGGTCACCCGGCCTCCGCCAGGGCGCCCGGCAGCGGGGCGGCGTGCAGCACCGTCAGGCCCGAGACCGCGCGGGTGAGGCAGACGTACAGCCGGCGCAGCCCCGTCCGGTGGTCGGGCTCGGCCGACACGATCGCGGCCGGGTCGTCCAGGACCACGTAGTCGTACTCCAGGCCCTTGGCGAGGGACGCCGGAACCAGGGTGAGCCGGGCCTCCGCCGAGGTCTCCTCGCCCGGGGACAGGTGCGGCAGCCCGGCGGCGCCGAGCGCGGCGGCCAGCGCGGGGATGCGCGGGTCGGCCGCGATGAGGCCGATGGAGCCCTCGTGCGCGAGGGACTCCCGGCAGGCGGCGACCACGGCCGCGTCCAGCCCGTCCTCGGGGGCGGGGCGGACGAACAGTGCGCCGGGGGACTCGCGGACCGAGGTCGCGGGCGCGAGACCCGGGGCGATGGACGGCAGCAGCCGGGACGCGTACGCGATGACCTCGCGCGGCACGCGGAAGCCGCGGGTCAGCTCCTCGATCCGGGCCTCCGGCTTGCCCAGGTGGGACAGCGCCTCGGCCCAGGAGGACGTCGCCCACGGGGTGGTGCCCTGCGCGAGGTCGCCGAGGATCGTCGCGGAGCCGGTGGAGCAGCGCCGCCCGACCGCGCGGTACTGCATCGGCGAGAGGTCCTGCGCCTCGTCCAGCACCACGTGCCCGAGCGACCCGGTGCGCTGCACCAGGTCGGTGGCCTCGTCGATCAGCACCGCGTCGGCCGCCGACCACTTCGCCGAACCGATCCCGCGGGCCGGCTTCGCCCACAGGATCTCCTCCTGCTCCTCCGGTGTCAGCAGCCCGTCGGCGCAGGAGGCCAGGAACTCCCGGTCGGACAGCAGCCGCAGCACCGTCCTGGCCGGGTCGACCGGCGGCCAGCACTCCTTGACCGCGGCCTTCACCGCGGGATTGCGGGCGACGGCGTCCTGCACCCGGTCGTCGGGGGCCTCGCCGGACCGCTCCATCTGCACCAGCACCGCGTGCGCGATCCGCTGCGGCAGTGCGTCGCGCGCGGCGCCGTACCGGATGTCGCGGTCGGTCATCTCGCGGACGATCTCCTCCAGTTCGTAGGCCGGCACCCGCCAGCGCCGCGAGCCGCGCACCACCACGACCGGCTCCTTCGGCATGCGGATGCCGGACCGCACCGCCCGCCGCAGCACCTCCGCCATGCGGGCGTCGCCCTTGAGCCGCGCCGTCCCGGCCGGGTCGGCGCCGCGGACCTCGACGTGGGCCACCAGGTCGTCCACGGTCGCCTGCTTCACCTGGAGCTCGCCGAGCGCGGGCAGCACCTGCTCGATGTACTGCAGGAAGGACGCGTTCGGCCCGATCACCAGGGTGCCGGTGCGGGCGAGCCGCTCCCGGTGCGCATACAGCAGGTACGCCACCCGGTGCAGGCCGACGGCGGTCTTCCCGGTGCCGGGCGCCCCCTGCACGCAGACCGTGCCGGTCACGCCCGCGCGGACGATCTCGTCCTGCTCGGGCTGGATCGTGGCCACGATGTCCCGCATCGGCCCGACGCGGGGCCGCTCGATCTCCGTCTGGAGCAGCCGGCTGGAGGTGTCCGTCTCGGTCGCGTCGGTGAGGTGCTCGTCCTCGTACGCGGTCAGCTCGCCGCCGGTGTACCCGAAGCGGCGGCGCAGCCGGACATCCATCGGCTCGGCGCGCGAGGCGCGGTAGAAGGGCTGTGAGACCGGGGCGCGCCAGTCGATGACCATCGGGTCGCCCTCGGCGTCGTGCACGTGGCGCCGGCCGATGTAGAAGCTCTCGCCGCCGGCGCCCTCGGCGACCTCGGTGCCGGGCGCGTGCAGGTAGTCGAGGCGGCCGAAGAACAGCGGGGTGCCGGCGAGGTCGGCGAGGGCCTTGATGCGGACCTCGATCTCGCCGGCCAGGATCTTCGCGTTGACCCAGTTCCCGGTGACGTCGCTGATGTCGAGCGACTCCACGTCATGGCGCATGGCGCGCAGCGCCGACCGGGAGGACGCGAGGTGGGCGCGCTCGCGGGCCAGCGGGCCGGCGGGGTCCGGCACCGCGGACGAGGGCCGGTCCGCGGCACCGGACCTGGGCGCGGGTGTCGGCGAGGCGGACTGCTTTCGGGCGTGCGAGGGCACGGCTTTGCCTCCGGCTGAGCAGGGGGGCGTACGGCGTCGCGTACGCACGTGGTGGTGGCACGAGGGGCCGGCCGGTTTCCGTCCGGGCGGCGGCACTCCCGTCCGGGAGGCGGCAAGACGCGGAACTATACGCCCCCGGGTTCGGCGGCGCTAACCGTTTTCTCCCGGGTCGCGCGGTCGCGCGCCGCGGGGCCACGGCGCCGCCACCCCGATCCGCCCTCGGGGTAGCCCCCGGCCCGGACTCAGGGTCGCGGGTAGACCTGAGGGCGGAAACGGCGGCCCGGATGTCCGCCCTTCGTCCGACGCGTCGGGGCCCCTCGCGTCCTTACCGTGGAGGCATGTCCACCAGCACAGTTTCCCCAGGTCCCGCCTTCCACGGCAGCTCGGCCCTCGGTAGCGGCGAGGGGCAGCCGCGGCACGTCCTCGGCAACGCGCTGCGCGCGGTCAAGGTGTTCGTCACGGCCGCCGTCGACGTGGTGATCCTCGGCTCGGAGAGCGCGCGCCACTGAGGCGCTTGCAGCCCGTCCCGGGTTCCGCCCCCACCTACGACTGAGTAACTCAGCCGCGCCACGTGAGTACGGGCGCGGATCCGCCGCGCGGCCCGCGGCGGTCTGATGGTCGTATGACGACGACCTCCTCCTCCTCGCACGGCCGGGGCAACGACGGTCCCGAGCCCGCCCGGCCGCACCCGCGCTGGCAGGACCTCGGCGTGGTGCGCATCACCCTCCCGGCCGCGCCGGCGGCCCCCTCCGGCCCGCCCGAACCGGCCGAGCCGGACGCCGGCCCGCCCCGGCCACGCCGGGTCGTCCGCGGCCCGTCGCCCGACCCCGACCGGTACGCGTACGTGGCGCCGCTCGTCGCCAGGGTGTGCGCCGTGCCGATGCTCGCCGTCGGCGGGCTCTACACCCTGGGGTCGGGGATGGCCACGGACCCCTGCAGCGCGCACGGCTGCCAGGCGCTGGACCAGGCGCTGATCATGGGCGCGTGCCTGTTCGTCGCCGGGCTCGTCGCCCTCCTCACCAGCTGGGCGCTGCCGCGGCACCTGCGCACGGCCCGCGAGCTGACCGCCCTTGCGGCGCCGGTGCTCGCCCTGATCTCGCTGCTGATCTACTTCAACCTGCCGGCCGCGACGTAGGGCCCGGCCGGTGCGCGGACGGTCAGAGGTCGTCCGCGTCCACGATCCGGTAGGCGTAGCCCTGCTCGGCCAGGAACCGCTGGCGGTGCGCGGCGAAGTCCTGGTCGATGGTGTCGCGGGCCACCACGGAGTAGAAGCGGGCCTCGTGGCCGTCGGCCTTCGGCCGCAGCACGCGGCCGAGCCGCTGCGCCTCCTCCTGGCGGGAGCCGAACGTCCCGGAGACCTGGATCGCGACCGTCGCCTCGGGCAGGTCGATGGAGAAGTTCGCCACCTTGGAGACGACCAGCACCGACAGCTCGCCCTGCCGGAACGCCTCGAACAGCTTCTCGCGCTGGGCGTTCGTCGTCTCGCCCTTGATCACCGGCGCGTTCAGGTGCTCGCCCAGCTCGTCGAGCTGGTCGATGTACTGCCCGATCACCAGGGTCTGCTGGCCCGCGTGCTTGGCCACCAGCGCCTCCGTGACCTTCCGCTTCGAGGCGGTGGTGGCGCAGTAGCGGTACTTCTCCTCGGTCTCGGCCGTGGCGTACGCCAACCGCTCGGACTCGGTGAGGTTGACCCGGACCTCGACGCAGTCGGCGGGCGCGATGTACCCCTGCGCCTCGATCTCCTTCCAGGGCGCGTCGTAGCGCTTCGGCCCGATCAGCGAGAACACGTCCGACTCGCGGCCGTCCTCGCGCACCAGCGTCGCGGTCAGGCCGAGCCGGCGGCGGGCCTGGAGGTCGGCGGTGAACTTGAAGACCGGCGCCGGCAGCAGGTGCACCTCGTCGTAGAGGATCAGCCCCCAGTCGCGGGAGTCGAACAGCTCCAGGTGCGGGTAGACACCCTTCCGCTTCGTGGTGAGCACCTGGTACGTGGCGATGGTGACCGGGCGGATCTCCTTGCGGGTGCCGCTGTACTCGCCGATCTCCTCCTCGGTGAGCGAGGTGCGCTTCATCAGCTCGTGCTTCCACTGGCGGGCCGAGACGGTGTTGGTCACCAGGATCAGCGTGGTGGCCTTCGCCTGCGCCATCGCGCCCGCTCCGACCAGCGTCTTGCCCGCGCCGCAGGGGAGCACGACCACGCCGGACCCGCCGTGCCAGAAGCCCTCCACGGCCTGCTTCTGGTACGGGCGCAGCGCCCAGCCGGTCTCGTCGAGCTCGATCGGGTGCGCCTCGCCGTCGACGTATCCCGCGAGGTCCTCCGCCGGCCAGCCGAGCTTCAGCAGCACCTGCTTGATCTGGCCGCGCTCCGAGGGGTGCACGACCACGGTGTCCTCGTCGATCCGGGCGCCGACCAGCGGCTGAACCCGCTTCGAGCGCAGGATCTCCTCCAGCACCGGGCGGTCGGTCGTGGTCAGCACCAGGCCGTGCGCCGGGTCCTTGCTCAGCCGCAGCCGCCCGTAGCGGTCCATCGTCTCGGCCACGTCCACCAGCAGCGCGTGCGGCACCGGGTACCGGGAGTACTCGACCAGCGCGTCCACCACCTGCTCGGCGTCGTGGCCGGCCGCGCGGGCGTTCCACAGGCCCAGCGGTGTCACCCGGTAGGTGTGGATGTGCTCCGGCGCCCGCTCCAGCTCGGCGAACGGGGCGATGGCGCGGCGGCAGGCGTCGGCCTGCTCGTGGTCGACCTCCAGGAGGAGTGTTTTGTCGCTCTGGACGATCAGGCAGGACAAGGGGGGCCTCCGGCGGCTGGCGTGCGAACAGACAACTGTACTTCGCCGCGCCGGTCGGGCCGGGCGCGGCGTTGATGGGGGATGTGGTCGTGCGGGGTTGAGCCCTGTCGTCGCTGTGTGACCGCTGTGCCCGCCCTGTGGGCGATCCGCATGCGGCCGGACAGGCGAATCTGCGCGCGGCACTTGCCGCGCATACAAGATGAACAGTCGTATGTGATGTTTTCTGCCCCCATGGATCATCAGCAGACGAATCCCCCCATCGAGCCGCGCCGCCGGGGGACGTTCCGCGCCGTCGCGGCGTCCACGGCCGTCGTCGGCGCGGCAGTCATGGCCGCTGCCGGCCTGCTGCTGCCCGGCTCCCCGGCCGGTGCCGCCACCCTGGACGACGGCGGGTCGGCCGCCGCGCACGGGGCCGCCGCAGGTCCGTCGGACGCGTCCTGGCCGAACGGCAGCGAGTGGCCGCCGAAGAGCGACGTCACGTCGTCGCCCAGCGGCGACAGCGAGTCGTGGCCCAACGGCAGCCAGTGGCCGGGCGGCGACGACCCGTCCACCCCGCCCGCCGACCACGACGCCTCCGCGGCGCAGGACGGCAGCAGCTCGGCCTCCCACGACCATGACGCCTCGGCCTCCGACGAGGGCTCCGCCTCCTCGGACCAGGGCTCCGCCTCCTCGGACGAGGGTTCCTCGGCGTCGGACCAGGGTTCTTCAGCCTCGGACCAGGGTTCCGCCTCCTCGGACGAGGGCTCCTCGGCTTGGGGCGAGGGCTCGACCTCTTCGGACGAGGGTTCCGCGTCTTCGGACGAGGGCTCTTCGGCGTCGGGTCAGGGCTCGACGTCCTCGGACGAGGGTTCCTCGGCTTGGGGCGAGGGCTCGACCTCTTCGGACGAGGGTTCCGCGTCTTCGGACGAGGGCTCTTCGGCGTCGGGTCAGGGCTCGACGTCCTCGGACGAGGGTTCCTCGGCTTGGGGCGAGGGCTCGACCTCTTCGGACGAGGGTTCCGCGTCTTCGGACGAGGGGACTTCGGCGTCGGGTCAGGGCTCGACGTCCTGGGACCAGGGTTCCTCGGCTTCCGGCGAGGGCTCGACCTCTTCGGACGAGGGTTCCGCGTCTTCGGACGAGGGCTCTTCGGCGTCGGGTCAGGGCTCGACGTCCTGGGACCAGGGTTCCTCGGCTTCCGGCCAGGGCTCCTCGGACTCCGACGGGTACGGTTCCCCGACTCCGGGCTACGGCGGCTCGGGGCCGAGCGAGAGCCCCACGCCCAGCGACAGCTGCTCGCCGACCACCCCGCCCAGCACGCCGCCCACGACCCCGCCGACCACGCCTCCCAGCACGCCCCCGAGCACTCCGCCGTCCCACCACCCCGGTCACCACCCGGGTCACCACCCCGGACATCACCCTGGGCACCACCCGGGTCACCCCTCACACCACCCGTCGTCCCACCCGAGCCATCACCCCTCGCAGCACCCGAGTCACCACCCGAGCCACCAGCCGTCGCATCACCCGTCGCACCACCCGTCGCACCACCCCAGCCACCCTCCGACGACCCCGCCCACCACGCCCCCGAGCACTCCTCCGTCCCATCACCCCTCGCAGCACCCGAGTCACCACCCGAGCCACCAGCCGTCGCACCACCCGTCGCACCACCCCAGCACCCCGCCCACGACGCCGAGCACGCCCACCTCGACCCCGCCGAGCCTCCCGCACACCGGGGCCTCCGCACAGGTCGAGTGGGCCGGCGCGGCCGCCGTGGCGGTGCTGGGTACCGGTGGTGCGCTGGTGATCTTCAGCCGCAGGCGCGGGCGCCACAACTGACGCCTCACGTCTGAGGGTTCACCGATCCGACAGCCGACCGGCCGTCGTACGCCTTCCCACGGCGTACGGCGGCCGGTCGCGGGTAAGCGGCGCAGGGACAGTGCCTAATTCGAGGGGGCCGCGGTCCATGGCGCTACGAGTCCCGCGTTTCCGTGCCGATCCGTCCTCCGGATCGAGTAGCGGGGCGACCGAACCGACGACGCCGCGGAAGGCGGCTCCGAAGCCCGCGTCCAAGGCCAAGGCCGCTCCGGCGGCCAAGGCCGGAGCCAAGGCCGGAGCCAAGCCCAGGGCCACGCCGAAGAAGCCCGCGGCCGCGCCGCGGTCCACAGCCAAGGCGAAGCCCGGCGGCAAGGCGAAGTCCGCGAGCGGCGCGAAGTCCGGCGGCACGGCGAAGCGCGCGGTGAAGTCCCCGGCGAGGTCCGGGTCCGGGCGGAGCCGTACGACCGCCGCCGGGCCGGCGCCCGCGCCGCGCCGTACGCTCGCCGCATGGTGGCCGCGCTCCGGGAGGGCCGGTCCGGCCGAGCCCGAGAAGCCGACCAAAACGGCCAGGCCGACCAGGGCGGGTAGGTCGGCCACGTCGACGAAGCCGTCAGGATCCGGGAAGTCCGCGGGCCCGGGGGAGCCCCGGACGTCGCGGTGGACCCGCCGGAAGGCGGACGCGCCTTCCGCTCCCCCCGCTCCTCCGGCACCGCTGCTCCAGCGCCGTTCCGTCGCGGCTCTCGCGGCCCGGGGGCTCGTGCTCGCCGTGCTCGTCGTGGCGATGGTGGCCTTCGCGGTGGCGCTGGCCAAGGTGACGCTGGTGCCGGAGCCGGGGTCCGACGCGCTCGTGCACACCAATCTGCGCCCGGGCGCCTCGATCCGCGCCTACCTCGACCAGCCGGACACCCGCGACACCATCAAGCAGATCGGCGGCAACATCCTGCTGGGCGTCCCGTTCGGCATCCTGCTGCCGACCCTCTTCCCCCGGACCCGGGGGCTGGTGCGCGTCGTCGTGGTCACCGCGCTGGTGATGCTGGTGGTCGAGACGACGCAGGGCGCCATCGTCGAGGGCCGCGCCTTCGACATCGACGACGTCATCCTCAACACCGCGGGCGCGCTGCTGGGTTACCTCGCCCTCGGCCGCCGCCTCGGCCGGGCGCTCCACCCGCGCCGCACCCACTGGTACCACCGCTTCGGTTACGGCACGCCTCCTCCTCCGGCCCCCGGGAAGCCCGAGACCTGACCGGTGACCGGGGGCGGGCGCCGGGAAAGCGGCTCAGGAGGGGTTGTCGGTCTCGGCGAGGGTGGAGACGCCGGTGATGCGGTGCAGGGCGAACGTGCGGGTCTCGTCCGCGGTGTGGTCGTAGGCGGTGACGTACCCGCCCTCGACGCGGAGAGGGGCGATGACGCGCTGGCTGGCGGCGCCCTCGGCGTTGACGTAGCCGATCCAGAGGGACTCGCCCGTCAGGGTGGCCGCCTGCATCGTGGCGAGGGTGTCGGCGGCCGGGCTGCGGGGCAGGCCGCCGTCGTCGCGGGGGGCCGGGGTGCTGCGGCTGACGGTGGCGGCGCGGTCCCCGGCCCGGATCGCCTTGACCGCGAGGCCGAGCAGCGCGTCGTCGGGGACGGGCGGGCCGTCGGTGACGGGCAGGGGCGGGGTACGCGGTGGGGTGCGGCGGGCGTCGGGCCGGGTGATCAGGACGTCCCCGTCGGGCGATTCGGCGGCCGGGGCCAGCCCCATCGCGCGCAGCCGCTCCAGCAGGGCCGTCGGGTCGACCTGCGCGGCCAGCACGGTCGGGGCCAGCCGGCGCAGGCCGAGGCCGTTCGCCCGGCGGTCGGCGAGGAGTTCGGCCAGCACGCTGTCGTCGTCGCAGCGCAGGTAGGCGGATGCCGCGCCGACCCGCAGCGTGCCGTGCCGGCGGGCCACGTCGTCGATGAGGTAACTCAGCGGCTGGGGCACGGGCGTTCGCGAGTGGGCGGTGAGGAAGGACTGCAACTCCGCGGCGCTGCGGCCGGCGTCCAGCGCGCGCCGTACCGACGCGGGGGTGAAGCGGTAGACGGTGGCGCCGCCCTTGGACTCGATGTCGGCGAGCACGCCGAGCATCTCCGCGAGCGGGGCGACCAGCGGGCCGGGGGCCACGGCGGTGAGGTCGGCCTGGAGCAGCACGTGGTCGAGCGGCTCGGGCAGCAGCGGGCCGAGCCGGCCGGCCGCGCCGGTCGGGTCGCCGGCCAGCAGCGGGCGGGCGTGCGCGGCGAGCGCGCCGCGGCCGGTCACACCGAGCACCTCGGCGTCCAGCAGCGTCCAGTCGAGCAGGTCGGTCCGCAGCGCCTCGGCGCCCGGCCGCAACGGGCGGTTCCAGCGCAACCGGGCCAGCAGCGCGTCGCGGTCCGCGGCCGCGCCGGGAGGAAGTTCGGCCAGCAAGTCGAGGGCGGCACGGCGCACTTGGGGGGCGAGCGGCCGGTCCAGGTCCGGGCCGAGCGCGGACAGCGCCCGGCCCTTGGGGTCGCGGCTGCCGACGAGTCCGGAGGTCCGGGTGGCGGTCAGCCAGGCGGCGACGAGCGCCGACCACTGCTGCTCCGCGGGGAGTTGGGCCCATCCGTCGGCCGCCGGGGTCGGTGCGTACACCTCGTCGACCTCGCCGTCGGCCGCCACCAGCCCCGCCGCGTAGGCGAGTTCGATCCAGAAGGCGGCCTGCGGCTCGGGCAGGTCGAGGGCGGCCGCGGTCCGTTTGAGGTCGCGCACGCTGACCCCGCCGGCCCGCAGCACGGCCGGGCCGCCGGTGTCCCAGGCGGCGAGCACCTCGGCGACGGTGCGGACCGCGGTGAGCGCCTGGCCGGCCGCGGTGAGGTCGACGGTGCGGGCGGTGCGCGGCACGGATGCGATCGGCGGGGGCGCCGGTTCGGGGGAGCGGTGCGCGCGGCCGCCGCGCAGGGCGAGGGCCGCCTCGCGGGGCAGCACCACGTTCTGCGGGCCGGCGGGCAGCAGCAGTCCGCGGGCGAGCAGCCACTGCACGGCCGTCGTCGCGGCCTTCGCCCGCACCGGCACGGTCGCGTCGCGCACCTCGCCGTAGGGCGGCCCCCACACCAGCCGGTCGAGTACGGTCCGCACGCCCTCCGGCGCGGTGCCGAGCAGCGGTGCCAACCCACCTGATCCGGCGAACAGTTCGGCCAGTGCGCGGGTCGCGCTCACCGGGTCGTGGGTGGCGGGCAGGCCCGCGTCGGCCACGATCTCCTGCAACCGGGCGGGCGACATGCCCGCGGTCGCCTCGCCAACGGACGGGCCGAGCCCGGTCGCCGACGCCACGGCGGGAGAGGGGGCCAGCACGTCCCGGGCGGCGCGCACCAGCCGCAGCCGGTCCTCGCCACCCCACACCACACCGCGGGCGCGCAGCCGCTCCAGCGCGTCGGGCAGGGCGGCGGTGACGGCCGCGGCGCGGTCGGCGGGCAGCGCCTCGCCGAGGGGTGGGGCGCCGCCGGCCGCCTGCGTGCCCGCCATCAGCACGTGCAGGGCCTCGTACGTGCACGGGTCGGTGGCCACCGCGAGCGCCTCGGCGACCTGGCGGGTGAACGCGTCGACCTGGTCCAGGGCGCGCAGGACGGACGCGCGGGTGGCGGCCCGGGTGGCGAGCTGGGTGAGGTCGTTGGGCACCGGGGTGAGCAGGTCGGGCCGGGCGCGCAGGAGGCGGGCCAGCGCGTCGTCGTCACGTGCGCGCAGGTCCTCCGCAAGGGTGCGCGGCTCTGCCGTATCCATCCGTCCCACATTAGCCGCACGAGATGAGGGGGACGGGTACGGTCGTCGTGGCGGGCGGCGGTGGGGCTGACGGCGGAAGGAGCCCGGCGGTGGGCGTGGAGAGCGACCGGCTGGTCTTCGACTACCTGAGCCGGGTCGGCGACCTGGCGCAGACCGCGCTGCCCGCGGCGGACCGGATGCGCCTGGTGAACCAGTTGCGCAAGGACATCGAGCAGGCCCGGGGCGACGGGGACAACCCGGCGTCGGTGCAGCGCATCCTCGGCCGGTTCGGCAGCCCCGACGAGGTGGTCGAGGCGGCGGCGGGCTCCAGCGGCGGCGCAGGATCGGGCCCGGGCGCGACCTCGGGCGCCGGTGCCCACGAGCCGCCGGCCGGGGAGCCCGCGCCCGGTTCGTACGGTCCTTACGCGAAACGGCGGGCGGGCGTGCCGAAGGCGCGCGCGCAGGACGCGCAGGCCCGGCCGCGGGCGCGGGACGGGCGGGAGCCGGAGTGGTGGGGCGGCGGGCTCGGCGAGCCGCGGCTGCGGTCCGGCGACGAGGTGGCGGGGCTGCCGGGGATGACCGGCGGGATCTTCATCCCCTTCGACGACGAGGAATTGGCGGGCAAGGGGCCGGGGGAGGAACTGCCGCGGCTGCCGGGTGCGGTGGCGGAGGAAGCCGGCGACGGGGCGGGCGAGGGCGGGGCCGCTGACGGGGGCGGGCCGGCCGTGGAGGGACCGCGGCGGCGGAAGGGGCTGCGCGGTCTGCTGCGGCCCGGCGGCGGTGCGGGCGGCGGCGCCCGGGCCCGGGTCCGCCGGTGGGGCAGCCCCATGCTGCTGCTCGCCGCGGCGCTCCTGGTCGCCGGGGCGGTGATCGGTTCCTGGATCCCGCTCGGACTGGGCTGGCTGGCCGGCTACCTCTCCCGCGCGCTCACCCGCACGCAGGCCAAGATCGCGGTGTTCGGGGTGCCCGGGGCCACCGCCGTCGGCTACCTGGTCTGGTTCTGGGGGCGGGGCGCGGGGCGCTGGGGCACGCCGGTGGCGCAGGGGCAGATGGGCAACGCCGTCCAGGACGTGCTTCCCACCGCGGTCCGCATCGCCGCGATCGGCTCCGCCGTGTACTTCGTGTGGCGGGCGCGCCGCTCCGCGTGAGTCCGCGTTGAGTTCGCAGGGAGTCCGCGTTGGTTCTGCGTGACCCGCTGCCCTCGGCTCCGGGTGCGCCGGTACCGGCAGCCCTGCGTGAGCCGGCGCTCGCAGTTCGGTGAGCCGGTGCCGGCCGCGGGCCCGGCCGGAGGGGCCGGTTGCCCGGTCGGAGACAATGGCCGGGTGACCAACGACCTCGCCGCCCCGCTGACCGTCGGGTTCGACCTCGACATGACCCTGATCGACTCCCGCCCCGGCATCAAGGCGGTGTGGGACCGGCTGGCCGAGGAGACGGGCACCTTCGTCGACTCGGCGCTGGTCGTGTCCCGGCTCGGCCCGCCGCTGGACGAGGAACTGGCGCACTGGTTCCCGGCGGAGGTCATCGCGGAGATGGGCGACCGCTACCGCACCCTCTACGTGGACCACGCGATCCTGCCGACCACCGCGATGCCCGGCGCGGTCGCGGCGGTCGAGGCGGTGCGCGCGGCGGGCGGCCGCCCGGTGGTGGTGACGGCGAAGCACGGCCCGAACGCGCAACTGCACCTGGACCACCTCGGCATCGACGCGGAGGTGCGCGGCCGGCTGTGGGCGGAGGAGAAGGCCGAGGCGCTGATCGAGTACGGCGCGTCGGTCTACGTCGGCGACCACGTGGGCGACGTGCGCGGGGCGCGTACCGCGGGCGCGCTGTCGGTGGCGGTGCTGACCGGACCGTGCGACGGCGCGGAACTGCTGGCGGCGGGCGCCGACGTGATACTGGCCGACCTGACGGAGTTCCCGGCCTGGCTCGCGGACTACCGCTCCGCGGCGGCCTGACCGCTTTCCGCCTCGCGCGCCATCGCCCGCTCCCGCAGCGCTGCGGTGGCGGCGTTGCTCGCGGCCGCGGCCTGACGCTGGGCGAGCGCGGTCCTCAGCAGCCCCAGCAGGGCCAGGAGCAACCCGAGCCCCATCAGCATCGACACGAAATACGCCGGGGTGGGCAGCCGCTTGGTGTGCAGCAGGAGCGGCGCGATCGTCACGACGGTGCCGACCGTGCCCACCAGGAACGTGATGGCACCGGTGCGGACCAGCAGGTCACCGGGGCCCAGGGTTTGTTTGCTCACCTGACAAGGGTAGGTCCGTGGGGTGGACGGAGTGGAACGGAGCCGGGGTCGGCACGCGTCCTGTCCCGTAGTGACGGTCAGCCGGCCCGCAGCCGACGGACCTTCGGCAGCCCCCTGAGTCCTGGCCCGGGAGTTGCCGGCGGCACTTTCGGGCAATTTCCCAGCACTTCCCGGCGGGTTCGGGTAATTTCGAGTAACTTCAACCAGCTCCGAGAAAATTCGGGCGACACCGAGCAATGAGGACGAGGTCGGACGTGCCTACCGGCAAGGTCAAGTGGTTCAACAGCGAGAAGGGCTTCGGCTTCCTCTCCCGTGATGACGGCGGCGACGTCTTCGTGCACTCCTCGGTGCTGCCCGAAGGAGTGGCCGCCCTCAAGCCCGGCCAGCGCGTGGAGTTCGGCGTGGTCGCGGGACAGCGCGGTGACCAGGCGCTTTCGGTGACGCTGCTCGATCCGGCGCCGTCCGTCGCGGCTGCTCAGCGCCGTAAGCCGGACGAGCTGCTGCCGATCGTGCAGGACCTCACCTCGCTGCTGGAGGACGTGGCGCGCTCGCTGCAGCGCGGCCGCTACCCCGACAAGGCGCACGGCCACAAGATCGCCTCGGTGCTGCGCGTGGTCGCCGACCAGCTCGACGTCTGACCGGCCGGGCCGCTGCATCCCCTTTAGGGAGGCTTTACCGGAACGACCGGTTCCGGTAAAGCCGCGCGGAGTAATTCACGTCACACCTGTCACGAATCCGCGGGTTTTCAGAATGCCAGCGCGCCGGCCGGCAGCGGCGGTACCAGGCCCTCGTCCGCGGCACGGGTGAGCAGCCCGCGGACCGCCGCGTAGCCGTCCTCGCCGAGGTCGGCGGTGAACTCGTTGACGTACAGCGCGATGTGCTGGTCGGCCACCTTCGGGTCCATCTCCTGGGAGTGCGCGAGGACGTACTCCCGGGACAGCTCCGGCTCGTCCCACGCCCGCCGCACCGACGCGCGGGCGGCGTCGGCCAGCTCGCGGAGCCGCTGCTCGCCCAGTGACCGCTTGGCGATGATCGCGCCCAGCGGGATCGGCAGCCCGGTGGTGGCCTCCCAGTGCTCGCCCATGTCCGCGAGCTTGTGCAGGCCGTAGTCCTGGTACGTGAAGCGGGCCTCGTGGATCACCAGGCCGGCGTCGACCCGGCCGTCCCGCACCGCGGGCATGATCTCGTGGAAGGGCAGCACCACGATCTTCCCGACGCCGCCGGCCACCTCCGTCGCCGCCCACAGCCGGAACAGCAGGTACGCCGTCGACCGCTCGCTCGGCACCGCGACGGTCTTCCCCGACAGCTCGGTGCCGGGCTCCCGGGTCAGCACCAGCGGCCCGCAGCCACGGCCGAGCGCGCCGCCGCAGGGCAGCAGGGCGTACTCGTCCAGCACCCACGGCAGCACCGCGTACGACACCTTCAGCACGTCGAACTCGCCGCGCTCGGCCATCCCGTTGGTGAGGTCGATGTCCGCGAACGACACGTCCAGGGCCGGCGCGCCGTCGACCAGGCCGTGCGCCCAGGCGTGGAAGACGAAGGTGTCGTTCGGGCACGGGGAGTACGCGATCCGCAGCGGCTCCTGCCCGCCCCCGGTCCGCCCTTGTGCCGTTGCCCGCGTCGCTGCCTGTGCGCTCTGCTCGTCACCCATGCTCTGTCCCAACTCCCATCGCCCCCGGCAACTTCCCGAACGCGGCCGTGAGGGCCTCCAGCGCCTCGCCGATCCGCCAGGCCGCCCGGTCGCGGGGGCCGACGGCGTTGGACACCGTACGGATCTCCAGCACCGGCAGGCCCGCCGCTCCGGCCGCCTCCGCGACGCCGAAGCCCTCCATCGCCTCGGCCACGGCGCCGGGGTGACGGTCCGCCAGCTCGGCGGCCCGCTCGGCGCTGCCGGTCACCGTGGACACCGTCAGCACCGGCCCGTACGCCGCCGCGAGGACCTCGGCCACCGTCCGGCCCAGGGGCTGCGGGGGCAGGTGCCGCGAGGTGCCGAAGCCCAACTCGGCCACGGGCACGAACCCGTCGGGCGTCTGCGCGCCCAGGTCCGCCGCCACGATCGCGCTCGCCACGGCCACCGAGCCGACCGGTACGGCCGGGGCGAAGCCGCCGCCGATCCCCGCGCTGACCACCAGGTCGTACGGCCGCCCGGCCGCCTCCGCGCGGGCCAGCGCGGCCGCGGTGGTGGCGGCAGCGGCGCCGGGGCCGACGCCGCCGGCCAGCACGGTGGCGTGCAGTGCGAGGGGGTGCGGTGCGGGGGTGGGGCCGGTTGCGGTGGCTGCGGCCTCGAACGGGGTCGCCGGGGCGCCGTCCGCAAGGGAGTCCGTGGTCACCGCGCCGGGTACGAGGGCCGAGGCCAGGCCCGCGGCCGCCGCCTCGCGCTCGGCGGCCACCGCGGTCACCACAAGCAGGCGCCGGACCGGCGAGGTCGTGCCGCTCATGGTCCCACCGCCTCTTCGTTCACGATCCCGCCGGTGCGGGCCTCACCCGGGCCGCCGGGCCCCCGGGCTTCGGCCGCGTCCCGGCGCGGGCCCGGCGCGTGCTCAGTGGTCGCGGCGGAGCTCGAAGGAGATCACCCGGGACACCTTGGAGCCGGAGGTGTCGGCGGACTCGACGATGTTCAACGTCACGCTCTTCACCACGGTGCTCTGGCCGGTCTGCGGGTCCTGCACGTGGAACAACTCCGCGCTGTCCACCGTGAAGTACGTCTTGTCCTTGAGGAGTTCGTCGTTGGCGAGCGAGGTGTTCTGCACGATGAGCCAGCCCTTGTCGGCGATCGCCGGGTCCACGCCGATCCGCACGGTGTCGCCCACCGGCACGGTGATGTGGTGCTTCGGCTTCGCCTGGAGGCAGGCGGCGAACACCTCCTGCGGCAGCAACGCGCCCTTGGCGTAGCACGCCTTGCTCGCCGACGCCATCACGGACTTGCTGCCCACGGTCACCGTCGCCTCTTTGGCGGGCTTGCTGCAGGCGGTGAGGGAGATCAACCCGAGGGAAATGGCACCGAGGGCGGTGGCGGTGCGGCGAATGCTCATGGCAGGAGGCTACCGGGCGGGCCCCTCCGCCCGGCGGCCGGGTGCGCCGTGTCCGCGCAGATGGGGGTGGATGCGGCACAGACGCCGCACAGATGAGACAGGGATGCCGCGCGGACGGCGCGGCTCAGGCCACGCGCGCCTTTGTGGACGACCCGCGCCGTGCGGCCCCGAGCAGCCCGCGCACCGAGACCAAGAAGGCGATCAGCACCAGGCCGGCTGCCGTCGCCATCCCGAGCGAGCCGTTCAGCGGCAGGACGATGCCGATGCCGCCGCCGACCACCCACGACAGCTGGAGCACCGTCTCGGACCGGGCGAAGGCGGAGGTGCGGACCTCCTCCGGCACGTCGCGCTGGATGAGGGCGTCCAGCGACAGCTTCGCCAGTGCCTGCGAGATTCCCGCGGTGGCGGTCACCGCGGCCACCGTGACCAGGCCGAACCAGCCCGCCGCGACGGTCGCCACGGACAGCGCGCAGATCAGCGCCGTCGCGATGATCACCTCGGGCCCGCGGGCCTTCAACCAGGCGCCCAGGGCGGTGCCCAGCGCGTTGCCCGCGCCGGCCGCGACGCCCGCCACCCCGAGCGACAGCGCCGGCGACAGCCCGCCGATCGGATGCTCGCGCAGCATGAACGCCAGGAACATGGTCAGGAAGCCGGACAGCGCGCGCAGCCCGCAGTTGCCCTGCAACGCGTGCAGCACCGACGAGCCGACGCCCAGCAGGCCCGGCTTGCGCCCCGGGATGCCCGACGGCTCCGGCGGCGCCTCCTCGTCGGCGGTCAGCCGCGCCTTCCCCTCGCCGCGGGCGGAGTCCACCTTGCTCGGCAGGGCCATGCACAGCACCGCGCCGAAGATGAAGATCGCGAAGGCGCCATACAGCGGCCACTGCGGGCCGATCAGGTGCAGGCCGGCGCCGATCGGCGCGGCCACCGCGGTGGCCAGCAGACCCGAGAGGGTGACCCGCGAGTTCGCCTTGACCAGGGTCGTGCGGTCCGGCAGCAGCCGCGGCACCACCGCACTGCGGACCACGCCGTACGCCTTGGAACCGACCAGGCTGCCCAGCGCCGCCGGGTACAGGCCGAGCCCGGCGGTCGAGACGACCCCGGCCATCGTCCAGGCGAGCACCGCGCGGGCCACCATCGACATCGCCATCGCGGCCCGGCGGCCGTGCTGCAGGCGGTCCAGGATCGGGCCGATCACCGGCGCGAGCAGGGCGAAGGGTGCCATCGTGATCAGCAGGTACAGCGCCACCCGGTTACGGGCCTCGCCGCTGGGGACCGAGAAGAACACCGTGCTGGCGAGCGCGACCGTGATCATCATGTCGCCCGCGGAGTTGACCGCGTGCAGTTCGATGAGTTTCGCCAGGCCCGACTCGCCCGCGCCGCCGGCGTGTGTCGAGCGGCGGATACGACGGCGCACCGCCCCCGCCGAACGTCCCACGCCGCTCGTGAGGGCGCGCCCGGCCCTGCGTGCGGGCCCTGAGCCCGCGGTCACGGTTCGTGCCACGTCCGCAATCCTGCCCCAATTGGTTCAGGTCGCACCCCCTCCTTTGCGCGCATGGTGCGCACCGGTAGCGTGCGATCACGCAGAATGGGTGACAACAGGTGCGCCCGATGACGCTCGGGCAGGGCCGGGAAGCAGGGAACTCAGGCGTAGAAGCGGTCCGTCGGTCCGCTCCGCCCAGGTTCTCCGCCCTTCGGGTCCGCCCGCCCACGAGCGCACACGTGAGACGGCGTAGAGAGAGAAACGATTTCTGTGAGTCCTGCGATGCGAAGCCGTACCCCTGATCGCCTGTGCGCCGAGGCGGTCGATGTCGCACTGGCCGTGACGAGGGAGGCGGTGGGCGCGGAGTCGGTGGGCGAGCACCTTGGTGTCGTCGCCGAGGGCGACCGGGTGGTCACCCATCTCTTCGCGTGCACCGAAGCCGCCTACCGCGGCTGGCAGTGGGCGACCACGCTCACCCGGGCGTCCCGGGCGAAGGTGGTGACGATCGACGAGACGGTGCTGCTGCCCGGTCCGGACTCCGTGCTGGCCCCGGAGTGGGTGCCCTGGAGCGAGCGGTTGCGGCCGGGCGACATGGGCCCGGGCGACCTGCTGCCCACCGAGGCGGACGACCTGCGGCTGGAGCCCGGGTGGACCGGGGAGGGCGCGAGCGCGGTGACGGCGCCCGCGGAGGTCGCCGAGGTCACGGAGGTCGCCGAGGTCCCGGGCGGCACCGGTGGCGCGGAGGACGCGAAGGCCGAGCGCGCCGGGGCCGCACCTGAGGGCGGCGGCGCGGCCGCCACCGGTCCCGCCGCGGGCGGTACCGGTTCCGGTGGGACCGCGGGCGAGGTGGTCACCGGTGCCCCGAGCATCGCCGAGATCCGCGCGGTCGCCGACCAGCTCGGGCTCGGCCGGGCCCGGGTGCTGTCCCGGTACGGCCTGCACACGGCCGCGGACCGCTGGGAGGAGAACTTCGGCCCCAAGACGCCGATGGCACAGGCCGCGCCCGCCAACTGCGTCAGCTGCGGCTTCCTGGTGCCGATCGGCGGCTCCCTCGGCCAGGCCTTCGGCATCTGCGCCAACGAGTACTCCCCGGCCGACGGCAACCTCGTCTCCCTCGCCTACGGCTGCGGCGGCCACTCCGAGGCCGCGGTGATGCCGAAGACTCCGGAGCCCGCGCCGATGGTGCTCGACGACCTCCACGACGACGACCAGGAGGCGCCCTAAGGCGCGTCCCTCGCCGTAAGGCCCGCGCCGTAAGGCGGCGCGGGTCCGGCGCGGAGCGAGTCGCGGGGACCCGGGAGAGCGTCCCGTCCACGGTCGGGGGGTCGCCGGAAAAGGGGCGGTCGCCGGAAAACGGGCGGACCGGGCAGCGCGGGGGGACGAGGCGCCCCGCAGGCCCGTTTGGCGGTACGGTCAGCCAGAAGGGGCCCGGAGCGGCCGGGACCCGCAGCGTGGAAGAAAGGTCCCAGTGACCCGCCCAGGCGTGATCCGTACGACCCCGGAAGGCCGGCCGGACCCCTTCCGTACCGGTTCCCTGCGCCAGGCCGTGCTGACCGCGTGGTCCGCGTCCGCCGCCCGGTTCCGCGAGGACGCCAACGCCGAGGAGGACCTGGCCCTCGGCGGCCATCGGGACCGCCTGATCGTGGAACTCGCCCAGAACGCCGCCGACGCCGCGACCCGCGCCGGGGTGCCGGGCCGGCTCCGGCTGACCCTGCACGACGCGGACCCGGGTGCCGCCGACGGCACCGGCTCCTCCTTCGCCTGCCTGGCCGCCGCGAACACCGGCGCCCCGCTCGACCCTGCCGCCGTGGAGTCGCTGTCGACGCTGCGCGCCTCGGCGAAGCGCGACGACACCGCCGAGGCGGTCGTCGGCCGCTTCGGCATCGGCTTCGCCGCCGTCCTCGCGGTGACCGACGAGCCCGCCGTGCTCAGCCGCGCCGGCGGCGTGCGCTGGTCGCTCGGCGAGGCCCGCGCGCTGACCGCGGAACTGCCCGACCTGGCCGACGAGTTGCGGCGCCGTGACGGTCATGTGCCGCTGCTGCGGCTGCCGTTCCCCGCCGAGGGGAGCGCCCCCGAGGGGTACGACACCGTGGTGGTGCTGCCGCTGCGCGACGGTTCCGCCGAGGACCTGACGACCCGTCTGCTCGCCGCGGTGGACGACGCGTTGCTGCTCGCGCTGGCCGGCCTGGCCGAAGTGGTCATCGAGACCCCCGAAGGCGTGCGCACCCTGACCCGGCGTCAACTCGACGGCGGGGACGTGCTGATCGAGGACAGCTCCCGCGACGCCCCGACCCGCTGGCGGGTCGACGCGGCCGGCGGCGCCCTCGCCCCCGAACTGCTCGCCGACCGCCCGGTGGAGGAGCGGCTGCGCCCGGTCTGGTCGGTGACCTGGGCGGTGCCGGTGGATCCGGAGGGCGCCCCGGCCGCGCCGCGCACCGCGGGCGTCGTGCACGCGCCCACCCCCACCGACGAACCGCTCGGCCTGCCCGCACTGCTGCTGGCCACCTTCCCGCTCGACCCGACCCGCCGGCACGCCGCGCCCGGCCCGCTCACCGACTTCCTGCTGGACCGCGCCGCGGAGGCGTACGTCCGGCTGCTGGCCGGATGGCGGCCGAGCGGTGCCGGCGTGGTGGACCTGGTGCCCGGACCGCTGGGCAAGAGCACCCTCGACGCCGAACTGCGCCGCCGCGTCCTCGACGCGCTGCCGCGCACGCCGTTCCTGCCGCGCGCCGCGGAGCCCGACCCGGCCGGGCACGAGGCCGGCGGCCCCGCGCCGGACCCGGACGCCTGGGACGACGGCGGCCGGCTGGCGGGGGACGGGCAGGCGCTGCGCCCGGTGGAGGCCGAGATCGTGGAGGGTGCCACCGCCGAGGCGGTCCGGGTGCTCGCCGAGGTGCTGCCGACGCTGCTGCCCGCGAGCCTCGAACGGCGCCCCGCGCTGCGCCAGTTGGGCGTCGCACGGCTCTCCCTGGGCGATGCGGTGGACCGGCTGGCGGGCGCCGAACGCCCCGCCGGCTGGTGGTGGCGGCTCTACGACGCGCTCGCCGGCACCGACTCCGACGTGCTCAGCGGGCTTCCCGTGCCGCTCGCCGACGGCCGTACTGTGGTCGGCCCGCGGCAGGTGCTGCTGCCGGTGCCGGGGGACGGGGACGCGGGGCGGGACCCGGCGCGGGCCGACGAGCTGTACGGCGGGACGGACGTACCCGCCGACGGGCTGGGCGGGTTCGGCGAGCCGGCCGGCCCGGGCGAGAGTACCGAGGGCCTGGAGCACTTCGGGAGCGGGCGCGCTGCCGGTACGGGCGTCGACGGGGTCGATCCGGCCGTCCTCGCGCGGCTCGGCCTGCGGGTCGCCCACGCCGAGGCCGCGCACCCGTTGCTGGAGAAGCTGGGCGCCGCCCCGGCGACGCCCCGCGCGATCCTGACCAGCCCCCAGGTGCGGGCCGCGGTGGCCGCCTCCCTCGACGACGACCACGCCGCCTGGGACGACGAAAGCAGCCTGGACGCCGAGGAGTTGGCGGACGCGGTGCTGGGCCTGGCGGCAGCCGCGGGGCTCGCGCCCGGCGACGAGCCGTGGCTGGCCGCGCTCGCCCTGCCCGACGAGGACGGCGAACTCGCCCCCGCGGGCGAGCTGGTGCTGCCCGGCAGCCCGCTGGAGTCCGTGCTGCGCGAGGGCGAACTCGCCGCCGTCGACGCCGACCTGGCCCTCCGCTGGGGCGAACAGCCGCTCACCGCCGTGGGCGTGCTCGCGACGTTCGCCCTGGTCCGCGCCGCCGACGTGGTCCTCGACCCCGACGACCTCGACCCGCGCGACACCGACTGGGCCGAACCCGACGACGTCGGGCTGCTTGACGCGGTCGACGTGTGGTGCGAGGACGTCCTCGACCAGCTTCCCGAGGCCGACGTGCCGCCGGTCGCCACCGAGGTGATCGGCGTCCGCGACCTCGACCTGGTCGACGACGACGCCTGGCCGCAGGCGCTCGCCCTGCTGTCCCGGCCGCCGCTGCGCGACGCGGTGACCGCGCAGGTGCGGGTTCTGCTCCCCGACGGCACCACGGAGTCCGTACGGCCGTACGCCGCCTGGTGGTTGCGGGACCACCCGGTGCTCGGCGGGCGGCGCCCCGTCGGGCTGCGCGCGGCCGGCGGCGACCGGCTGCTGGCCGGGCTCTACGACGAGGCCGAGACCGACAGCTCCGTCGACGCGCAGGTGCTGCGCGCCCTCGGCGTGCGCACCACGGTCGACGCGCTGCTCACCGAACCCGGTGGCGCCGCCGAACTCCTCACCCGGCTCGCCGACCCCGACCGGCCCGTCGGTCCGGCACAACTCCACCGCCTCTACGCGGCGTTGGCGGAGCTCGATCCGGAACAGGTCACCCTCCCGGACGAGTTGCGGGCGGTGCGCGACGGCGAGGTCGTGGTGGTCGACGCCGGGGACGCGCTGGTCGCCGACGCGCCCGACCTGCTGCCGCTGGCCGACGGGCTGCCGTTGCTGCCCGTACCGCCGCGGCTGGCGGCCGAGTTGGCCGAACTCTTCCAGGTGCGGCGGCTGAGCGAGACGGTCGAGGCGGACGTGGTCTCGCAGGGCGAGCCGCACGACGTGCTGGCGGCCGTGCGCGACCTGCTGCCGGGCGCCCCGGCCACGTACGTCGAGCACGAGGAGCTGCTGCTCACCGGCGGCACCGAGGTGGACTGGCGCTGGGTCGACGGGGTGCTGCACGGCGCCACCGTGGAGGGCGTCGCGGCCGGGCTCGCCTGGGCGGCCGGCCGCTGGGAGCGGCGGTTCGAACTGGCCGCGCTGCTGGAGGACCCGACCCGCACCGAAGAGCTGGCGCAGGCCCGCTGGTTCGACTGACCCGTACCCGTTTCCCCGGGTTGCCCGCTCCGCCGGTTCGGGGACCGGTGGTCGGTGCGCGAAAGCCGCCGATTCACCGCAAGGTCCCCGAACCGGCGGAGGCCGCGTTCAGGAGCGGTACCAAGAAAGAGTAAATTCGCACACCTGATTGACCATTCACTCTCCATAGCTGATACAAAGCAACGCTGGCACTCGCGCACATGAAGGACACCTGTTCTTCACCGCGGTGACACCGCAGGGGGGCTCACGTACAACCAGCGCGGACCGCGAGGCCCGCCGTCTGGGGGAACGAAACTTCAGCATCAACGGCGCAGGCGTGCCCGGTGGGATGGGCGTCCTGCGCGAAGTGCCCTTGCGTGGTGCCGTCGCGGCCGATGCCGCCGGGTGCAGCACACCACGAAGGAGACTGTGCATGGGCATGGCTGGCCGCAGAGCGGGGCGCGTGCGGCGGGGGGCGGGACGGACGGGCGTGTTGGGCCCGGTGGTCGCCGTCGCCACGCTGGCGATGGTCGCGGCGGGGGCACCCGCCGCCGTGGCCGACAGCGGCTCGGGGACCCCCGCGCCGCAGCGGATCGGCGCGGCGCCGCACCTGCCGCACGGCGCGGTGCGCACCACCGCGCCGAGCAGTGACACCGCCCTCGACCTGGGCGTGGTGCTGGCACCGCGGGACCCGGCGGGGCTGAAGAAGTTCATCGCGGACGTGTCGACTCCCGGCTCGCCGCTGTACCACCAGTACCTCAAGCCCGGCACGTTCGGCACGGAGTTCGGGGCCGGCCCCGCGGCCGTCGCCACGGTGCGCACCGCGCTCAAGGCCCAGGGCCTGACCGTCGGCACGCTGGAGTCGGACGGCCTGACGCTGCCGGTGCACACCACGGTCGGCGCGGCCGGCAAGGCGCTGCACACCGGCTTCACCGGCTACCGCACGAGCGACGGCCGGCACGGCGTGGCCAACACCACCGCGCCCTCGCTGCGCGCGGACGCCGCCGCCGACATCTCCGGCATCACCGGTCTGAACACGCTCGCCCAGGTCCACTCGCACCTCGCCGCCAAGCCCGCGGCCAAGGTGGTCGCTCCCGCATCCGCCGGGTCCCAGGCGTCCGGCACGGTCTCCCCGCACATCGCGGGCAAGACCCCGGTGCTGTGCTCGAGCATCAAGTCCCTGCTCACCAGCGGCGGGGTTTCCGACGGCACCGACTACTGGAGCGCGAGCACGCTGGCGAGCGCCTACGGCATGGCCAACCAGCCGAACGTCGGCACCGGCGTGTCCGTCGGCATCTTCGAGCTGGAGAACTACAGCACAAAGGACATCGCCGCCTACCAGTCCTGCTACGGCACCAAGGTGTCGGTCAGCGCGGTCAAGGTCGACGGCGGCCCGAAGATCGCGGCCAACGCCAACATCGGCTACGGCATGGAGTCCGCCCTCGACATCGAGGACCTCATCGGCCTCGTGCCCCAGGCGTCCCTGCTGGTCTACCAGGGCCCGGACGCGGAGAACGCGACCGAGCAGAACGTCCTGGACGTCTACCAGAAGATGGTCAGCGACGACCGCGCCAAGGTGATCTCCAGCAGCTGGGGCGGATGCACCGTCGACCAGACGGACGCCTTCATGTCCGCGGAGAGCCTGATCTTCGAGCAGGCCGCGGCGCAGGGCCAGACCGTCACCGCGGCGTCCGGCGACTCCGGTTCCTCGGACTGCTGGTACGACCCGAACAACACCGGCACCAGCCTCGACCCGAACGGCTCGCTGCTCTCGGTGGACGACCCGGCCGGCCAGCCGTACGTCCTGTCGGTCGGCGGCACCCGGATGACCGGGTCCGGCGGCAGCACCCAGCGCACCTGGAACAGCGAGGAAGTCGGCCGGGACGCCGACGACCTCAACCCCGGTGCCACGGGCGGCGGCGTGTCGACCGCGTGGAGCATGGACGCCACCACCGACTACCAGACCGGGGTCACCGCTCCCGGGTACGCCGACGTCTGCAACGCGCCCGCGGGTGAGACCTGCCGCCAGGTACCGGACGTGTCGGCGCTGGGTGACCCGAAGACCGGCTACCTGATCGCCGCCGGGTACACCTCGGCGGAGGGTCAGCCCTGGTACATCATCGGTGGCACCAGCGGTGCCTCGCCGACGTGGGCCGCGCTCGCGGCGCAGGCCGACCTGGACCTCGGCTGCGCCGCCAACGGCCCGGTGGGCTTCGTCAACCCGGCGCTGTACAAGCTGCCGTCCTCGGCGTTCCGCGACATCACCACGGGTACCAATTACCTCGCCCACACCGGCGCCCAGCCGGCCGGCTCCTACAGTGCGGCGAGCGGCGCCGGCTACGACCTGGCCACCGGGCTGGGCACGCCGCACGCGCGCAGCGTCATCTCGGGCCTGTGCACGGCGGTGCCGCAGACGCAGGCGGGGACCTTCACCTCGGTGAACCCGACCCGCATCCTGGACACCCGGCACGACATCGGCCGCTCCGGCACCTCGCCGGTCGCCGCCGACGGCACCGTGTCCCTCCAGGTCGCCGGCAGCGCCGGCGGCGCGGTGCCCGCGACGGGCGTGACGGCCGTGGTGCTCAACCTGACCGTCACCGACACCAAGGCCGGCGGCTACCTCACCGCCTACCCGGACGGCACCCCGAGGCCCACCGCCTCGAACCTCAACTGGGTCACGGGCCGTACGGTGCCGAACCTGGTGGTCGTGCCGGTCGGCGCGGACGGCAAGGTCGACCTGTACAACGCCAGCAGCGGGACGACCCACCTGGTCGCGGACGTCTTCGGCTACTACTCCACCGCGACCGACGGTGCGACGTACTACCCGACCGGCCCGACCCGGGTGCTCGACACCCGCTCGAAGGTCGGCGTCACCACGACCACACCGGTGAAGTCCAACGGCGTGCTGTCGCTCCAGATCGCGGGCGCCGGCGGGGTTCCTGCCACGGGCGCGACCGCGGTGGTGCTCAACGTCACCGCGACCGGCCAGACCTCCACCGGCCACCTGATCGCCTACCCCGACGGCACGACCCGTCCCGAGTCCTCGAACCTGAACTGGCTCAAGGGCAAGACGGTGCCGAACCTGGTGGTCATGCCCGTCGGCGCGGACGGCAAGGTCGACTTCTACAACGCCAGCACCGGGACGACCCACTTCGTGGCGGACGTCTTCGGCTATTACTCGGCCGACACCGGCGGCGCGCTGTACCACACGGCCGGCCCGACCCGGCTGCTGGACACCCGTACCGGTGTCGGCGCGTCCAAGGCGGGGGCGCTGGCGTCGACCAGCACCCTGGCGCTCAGCCTGAACGACGGCAACGTGCTGGCGCACGCCAAGGCGGTCGTCCTCAACGTGACCGTGGTCAGCGGCACCAGCGACGGCGCCTACCTGGTCGTCTACCCGGACGGGACCACCCGGCCGACGGCGTCCAACCTCAACTGGTCGAAGGGGCAGACGATCGCCAACCTCGTCACGGTCCCGGTCACCGACGGGAAGGTCGACTTCCACGTCAACACCGGCTCGGTGCAGGTGGTCGCGGACCTCTTCGGGTACTACACGTGACCGTCTCCGGCTGAGCCGAAGCCTCTCCGGCTGAACCGACGTATCGGGGCCGGCGCCACCCGCGAGGGCGGCGCCGGCCCCGCTGCCGTACCGGGCGCCACCGCCCTTGCGCCCAGAGGGCGTTCAACTCTGGGCTCGGGCCTCACGGCGGCTGACCCATGCCCAGCAGAACTCCAGCACCACCCCGCCGGCCGCGGCGATCCCCACCGCGGTCCACGGCACCTCGTCACCGACCAGCCGCAGAGCGAAGAACCTCTGCAGCCACGGCACGCCCAGCACCACCACGAAGCCCAGCACCATCGCGAGGACCAGGCCGATCCGCCACCACGTGTACGGCCGGGCCACGATCGCCAGCACCCACACCTCCATCAGGAACAGCGTGAGCGTCGCCGCGCTGGTCTCCGCGTCCAACGCGCCCGCGCCGGTGTAGTGGTGGCGGGCCACCAGGTACGCGACGAAGGAAGCGACGGCGCAGACCACGCCGGCCGGGGTGGAGTAGCGCATCACCCGGCCGACGAAGTCGGGTCTGGCCCGCTCCTTGTTCGGCGCCAGCGCCAGGAAGAAGGACGGCACCCCGATCGTCAGCGTCGACAGCAGCGTCAGATGGCGCGGCAGGAACGGGTACGGGATCTGCCAGAACACCACCAGCAGCGCAAGCAGCACCGAGAACACCGTCTTGGTGAGGAACAGCGTGGCGACACGGGTGATGTTGCCGATGACCCGCCGCCCCTCGGCGACCACGTACGGCAGCGTGGAGAAGCTGTTGTCCAGCAGCACGATCTGCGCGACCGCGCGGGTGGCCTCCGACCCGGAGCCCATCGAGACGCCGATGTCCGCGTCCTTGAGGGCGAGTACGTCGTTGACGCCGTCGCCGGTCATCGCCACGTTGTGCCCGCGGGACTGGAGCGCGCCGACCATGTCGCGCTTCTGCTGCGGGGTGACCCGGCCGAAGACGGCGCCCTCGTCCAGCACTTCGGCCATCTCGTCCCGGCCGGCCGGCAACCGCCGGGCGTCGACGGGCCGTTGCGCGCCCGGCATCCCGAGCTTCGCGGCGACCGCGCCGACCGACACCGCGTTGTCGCCGGAGATCACCTTGGCGTGCACGCCCTGCTCGGCGAAGTACCGCAGGGTGTCGCCCGCGTCCGGCCGCAGCCGCTGTTCCAGCACCACCAGGGCCTGAGGGACGATCTCCGCCGCCGCCCGCGGGTCGTCCAACTCCCGCTCGGTGCGCCCGACGAGCAGCACCCGCAGCCCCTCGTCGTTGAGCCGGTCCACCTCCGCCAGCGCGTCGTGCCCCTCGGGCAGCAGGACGTCGGGGGCGCCCAGCAGCCAGCGGGCGGCGCCGCCGCCGGGCTCGGTGAAGGCGGCGCCGCTGTACTTGCGGGCGGAGCTGAACGCCAGGGTGCCGGTGCCCCGCCAGCCCTCGGCCAGTGCGGGCGGATAGGACGCGACGATCGCCTGGAGGCTGGCGTTGGGGTGCGGGTCGGAGCGGCCGAGGGCGGCGAGCACCCGGCCGACGAAGGCCTCGTCGGCGCCGTCGAGCATCCGCAGCCCGGTCACGTCCATCCCGCCCTCGGTGAGCGTGCCCGTCTTGTCCAGGCAGACCACGTCCACCCGGGCCAGGCCCTCGATCGCGGGCAACTCCTGCACCAGGCACTGACGGCGGCCGAGCCGCACCACGCCGATCGCGAACGCCACCGACGTCAGCAGCACCAGCCCCTCGGGCACCATCGGCGCGATGCCGCCGACCGTACGGCGCACCGCCTCGCGCCAGTCGTGGTTCTCCACCGTGAACTGGCTGATGATCAGGCCGACCGCGGTCGGCACCATCATCCACGTCACCCACTTGAGAATCCGGCTGATGCCGTTGCGCAGCTCGGAGTCGACCAGGGTGAAGCGCGACGCCTCCTCCGCGAGCTGCGCCGCGTACGCCTCGCGGCCGACCTTCGTGGCGGTGAACGCGCCGCCGCCGGCGACCACGAAGCTGCCGGACATCACCTCGTCCCCGGGGCGCTTCAGCACCGGGTCGGCCTCACCGGTCAGCAGCGACTCGTCGATCTCCAGCCCGTCCGCCTCCGCGAGGCGCCCGTCCACCACGACCTTGTCGCCGGGGCTCAGCTCGATCAGGTCGTCGAGCACGATCTCGGAGGTGCCGATCTCCGTGGCCGTGCCGTCCCTGCGCACCATCGGCCTGGCCTCGCCGATCACCGCGAGGCTGTCGAGGGTGTGCTTGGACCGCAGCTCCTGGAAGATCCCGATCGCGGTGTTCGCCACGATCACGAACCCGAACAGGCCGTCCTGGAGGGGACCCACCACCAGGATCACCAGGAAGAGCACGCCGATGATTGCGTTGAACCGGGTGAGGACGTTCGCTCGGACGATCTCGGTGGTCGAGCGCGACGAGCGCACCGGAACGTCGTTGACCTCGCCCCGCTCGACCCGCTGTGCGACCTGGTCACTGCTCAGCCCGGGCAGTCGGGCAGGCACGACCTCGGTGTCCGCGCGTTCCGTCATGGTGCTGACGGTACGTGCAGGGGGTGGCTTCTACCCGTTCACCCGTTCTGCGGCTTTTTCGAGCCGGGGCCGGAGTCGGAGCTGGCCCCGGGGTCGGCGAGCGTCGCACCCGGCGCGGCGGAGACGTCGGGCGCCGGCTCGGCGGCGGCCCGGGCGCGGGCGATCGCGTCGCGCCGGGCCCGGACGTACATCAGGCCCAGCAGTCCGCACGCGCCGCCGGCCAGGCAGGTCCAGATGAACCAGGTGTGCCCGTGGTCGGAGTACCAGCCGTAGAAGGGGAGCTGGACGAAGAAGAGCACGAACCAGATGATCACGCCGACGGTGATCGTCGCGACGTCGTTGGCCTCCAGCGGCTCGGGGGCCTCGCGCAGGGGGGTCCGCTCCTTGCTCATGGCCCCATCGTATGCGGCCATGCAGGGGGCTCAGAAGGGCGGGGTCGCCCCGAGGGCACCGGCCTCTACGCGCGGAGATAGCGTCTGGTTTCCTGTTTGTTCATACTGAAACGGTCACTCGTTGACCGAAATCATTCGTACGATCGCCCAACCCCTGGCGATAAAAGCACCCTGAGGACCCGCATGTCCCCCACGGCCCCCGCTCCGGTCGACGCGCGCCCGCCCCTCGGCGGGCCGCCTGCCGCCGGCCTGGACCGCTACTTCCGCATCTCGGAGCGCGGCTCCTCCATCCCCCGCGAGATCCGCGGCGGGCTGGCGACGTTCTTCGCGATGGCGTACATCATCGTGCTGAATCCGATCATCCTCGGCTCGGCCACCGACAAGTTCCACCACCACCTGCAGGGCGGCCAGCTCGTCACCGCCACCGCCGTCACGGCCGCCTTCACCACGCTGCTGATGGGCGTCATCGGCAACGTGCCGGTCGCGCTTGCCGCCGGCCTGGGCGTCAACACGGTGGTCGCCCTCCAGCTCGCCCCGCGGATGAGCTGGGCGGACGCGATGGGCATGGTGGTGCTCGCCGGCCTGGCGATCATGCTGCTGGTGGCGACCGGGCTGCGGGAACGCGTCATGAGCGCGGTGCCGCTGGGGCTGCGCAAGGGCATCGCGATCGGCATCGGCCTGTTCATCCTGCTGATCGGCCTGGTCGACTCCGGCTTCGTCACCCGCATCCCGGACGCGGCCCACACCACGGTGCCGGTCCAGCTCGGCAGCGACGGCCACCTCACCGGCTGGCCCGTGCTGATCTTCGTGCTCGGCACCCTGCTGACCCTGGGCCTGATCATCCGCAAGGTCTCCGGCGCCATCCTGATCTCGATCGTCACGATGACGGTGCTCGCGGTGGTGGTCGACCGGGTCGCCCACGTACCGGCCGCGAACTGGGGGCTGACCGTCCCCAAGTGGCCGGGTGACCCGGTCGCCAACCCCGACTTCGGCCTCATCGGCAAGGTCAGCCTCTTCGGCGGCTTTCACGAGGTCGGCGTGCTCACCGGCATCCTGTTCGTCTTCACGGTGCTGCTGTCCTGCTTCTTCGACGCCATGGGCACCATCCTGGGCGTCAGCGACGAGGCCGGTCTGCTGAACGAGAAGGGCGACCTGCCGGGCATGAGCAAGGTGCTGATGATCGACGGCATCGCAACCGCCGCGGGCGGCGCGACCTCCTCCTCGGCGAACACCTGCTTCGTGGAGTCGACCGCCGGGGTCGGCGAGGGCGCCAGGACCGGCCTGGCCAGCGTCGTCACCGGTCTGATGTTCGTGCTCGCGCTCTTCCTGTCGCCACTGGCGGAGATGGTGCCCGCGCAGGCCGCGACCCCCGCGCTGGTCGCCGTCGGCTTCCTGATCCTGTCCGGCTCGATCAGGGAGATCGACTGGAGCGACTACACCCTCGCCATCCCGGCCTTCCTGACGATGGTGCTGATGCCGTTCACGTACTCCATCACCAACGGCATCGGCATCGGCTTCATCACCTTCTGCGTGCTGCGTACCGTGGCCGGGCGCTGGCGCGAGGTGCCGGTCGCGCTCTACCTGGTGGCCGCGGTCTTCACCTTCTACTACCTGATGCCCGCCCTCGGCCTGGTCTGAGCGCGGGGAACCCCCGCCGGGTCCCGGGCGGCCGGGCCCGGCCCGCCGGGGGGTTCCCGGTCGGGCTGCGGCGCGGCGGCGTAGAAGCGGTCGGTCTCCTCGACCGCCGTCTGGAAGCGTTCGTCGAAGTCGTCGCGGATGAGCGTCCGCACCACGTAGTCCTGGGCGCTCATCCCGCGGCGGGCGGCATGGTCGCGGATCCGGTCCCACAGTTCTGCGTCAATCCGGAGGCTGAGCACTCTCGATGCCATGCGACCACCGTCCCCGCACATCACGGGCGGGCGTGTCGCTTTCCGCGCCAATATCACCCGTACGGGTGAGATGCGGGGGGTGCGAGGTTTGGGCCCGGGTTCGGCCCCTCACGGGTGGCCGCGGAACTGTTTCGCGCCGATTGTACTTAGCCAAAGTAATAAGCTAAGCTAAACAACGTGAGCGAACTGTCCGAGGACGACCGCGCAGCGGTGAGCGATGTGCGCAGCGCAGTCATGCGACTGTCGCGGCGGCTGCGCAACCAGCGCGTCGACGAGTCGCTGAGCCCCACCGAGATGTCGGTGCTGGGCACCCTGGCCCGCTGCGGCTCCGCCACGCCGGGGGAGCTGGCCCGCAAGGAGCACGTCCAGCCGCCGTCGATGACCCGCATCGTGGCGATGCTGGAGGGCAAGGGACTGGTCCGCCGGGAACCGCATCCGGACGACCGCCGCCAGGTGGTGGTGAGCCGCACCTCGCAGGCCGAGGCGATGCTCGCCGAGAGCCGCGACCGGCGGAACGCCTGGCTGGCCGAACTGGCCGAAGGACTCACCGACGAGGAGCGGGCGATCCTGCGCCAGGCCGCCCCCGTCCTGGAGAAGTTGGCTCACCTGTGAACCGCAGGTCATCGCGCGACCCGCGCGTGACCGCCCCCGCGGCGAGCCCCGATGGGGCCGCCGCGCCGTCATGACCAGGAAAGGCAGGCGAGTACCGATTGAGTTCGGCAGCCGGACCAGACACCGCAACCGAACCTGACCGTCCCGCGGAGAAGACGGGCACCTTCAGCTCGCTCAAGATCCGCAACTACCGGCTCTTCGCGACCGGTGCCGTGATCTCCAACACGGGCACCTGGATGTCGCGTATCGCCCAGGACTGGCTGGTGCTGAGCATCACCGGCTCGTCCTTCGCCGTGGGCATCACCACCGCGCTCCAGTTCCTCCCGATGCTGCTGTTCGGCCTGTACGGCGGCGTCATCGCCGACCGCTATCCCAAGCGCAAGATCCTGCTGTGCACCCAGTTCGCCCTCGGCGTGCTCGGGCTGATGCTGGCCGCCCTCACCCTGTCCGGCGTCGTCCAGGTCTGGCACGTCTACGCGATCGCCTTCCTCCTCGGCATGGTCACCGTCATCGACAACCCCACCCGGCAGACCTTCGTCGTGGAGATGGTCGGGCCCGAGGTGGTGCGCAACGCCGTCTCCCTGAACGCCGCGAACTTCCAGGCGGCCCGCCTCGTCGGCCCCGCGGTCGCCGGTGTGCTGATCACCGCCGTCGGCAGCGGCTGGGCCTTCCTGATCAACGGCCTGTCCTTCATCGCCCCGCTCACCGGCCTGCTGCTGATGCGCACCTCCGAGCTGCACAAGATCGAACGCGCCCCGCGCGGCAAGGGCCAGCTCCGCGAGGGCCTGCGCTACGTCGCCGGCAAGCCGGAGCTGATCTGGCCGATCGTGCTGGTCGGCTTCATCGGCACGTTCGGCTTCAACTTCCCGATCTGGCTGTCCGCCTTCGCCAACAAGGTCTTCGACGCGGGCGCCAGCACCTACGGGCTGTTCAACACCCTGATGGCCGCCGGGTCCCTGATCGGCGCCCTGCTCGCCGCACGCCGCACCCGCACCCGCCTGCGGATGCTGGTCGCCGCCGCCCTGGTCTTCGGCATGCTGGAGGTCCTGGCCTCCGTCGCCCCGACCTTCTGGCTGTTCGCGATCCTCCTGGTGCCGATCGGCGTGTTCGGGCTGACCTTCAACACCACCGCGAACGCCACCGTCCAGCTCGCCACCGACCCGGTCATGCGCGGCCGGGTGATGAGCCTGTACATGATGGTCTTCGTCGGCGGCACCCCGGTCGGCGGCCCGGTGATGGGCTGGGTCACCGACAACTTCGGCGCCCGGATCGGCTTCCTGTCCGGCGGTCTGGTCTCCGCCGCCGGTGCGGTCGGGGTCGGGCTGGTGCTCGCCCGGGCCGGCGGCCTGCGGCTGCGGGTGAACCTACGGCCCGGCCGGCGCGGCAACCAGCCGCTGATCGCCTTCGTCCCCAAGGGCCAGCGCGCCGACGAGGGCTCCGGGGCCGGCGGTTCGTCGGCGAGCCCGGCACTGGAGGCGCCCGACGCGCCCGAGACGCCCGACGCGGAGGGCGGCCCGGGGTCAGGTACCCGAGGGGCTACATCGGGCCCCGAGGCAGCCTCCGACTCCTCCGGCGGCCGCCTGACCTCCGCCGCATGAGACTCTTCACGGCGGTCCTGCCGCCTCCGGCCGCGGTGGCCGAACTCACCGCGGCGCTCGCACCCGTGCGGCGCCTGCCCGGCGCGCGGGATCTGCGGTGGACCGCCACCGACGGCTGGCACCTCACCCTCGCGTTCCTCGGTGAGGTGCCCGACGACGTACGCCCCGAACTCGACGAACGCCTCGCCCGCGCCGCCCGCAGGCACGAGCCGCACACCCTGCGACTGGCCGGCGCCGGCCACTTCGGGGACAGTGCCCTGTGGACCGGTGCGGAGGGGGACGTGCGCGCCCTGTCCCACCTCGCCGGGTCCGTGCGGGCCGCGGCCCGCCGCGCCGGGGCTCCGCCCGCCGGCGAGCAGCACGCCTTCCTGGCCCATCTGACCCTCGCCCGCACCCCGCGCTCCGCCCGGGTGCCCCTGCGGCCCCTCGTGGACGCCCTGGCCGCCTTCCAGGGCTCCTCCTGGAGCGTCGACACCCTCGCCTTGGTCGCCAGCGTCCCGCCGCGCTCCGGGGTGCCGGGGGAGCAGCCGCACTACGACACTCTGGCCGTCTTCCCGCTCGGCCGCACGCAGCGCCCGGGTCAGGGCCCCGGGCAGGGTGAGGGCCCGGGCGGCGGCCCGGCGGGCGCGGACGGATAACCTCGGAGCGTGGACCCCAAGACCCGCACCCGCGTGATGACCGCCGCCTTCGTCCTGCTGCTGGCGGTGGTGGTCGTGGCCGCCGCGGTCCACTGACCCCGGCGGCCCACGCCCGGCACCCGACGCTTCGCCCGTGCCCGCCGCTCGGTCCCGGCCCCTGTTACCAGGCGAAGGACTCCGGAGACGCCCCCGGGCCCGGGAAGATCTCGTCGAGCGACGCGAGGAACTCCTCCGACAGCTCCAGCTCCACCGCCCGCAGCGCCGAGTCGAGCTGCCCCTGCACCCGCGGGCCCACGATCGGCCCGGTCACGCCCGGCCGGGTCAGCAGCCACGCCAGGCCCACGTCACCCGGGTCCATCCCGTGCTTGTCGCACAGGTCCTCGTACGCCTGGATCTGGTCGCGCTGCTGGGGCGACTTCAGCGCGTCCGCGCTGCGGCCGCCGACGGAGCGCGAGCCGCCGCCCTCCCGCTGCTTGCGCAGCGCGCCGCCGAGCAGCCCGCCGTTCAGCGGCGACCACGGGATCACCCCCAGGCCGTAGTGCTGCGCCGCCGGGATCACCTCCATCTCGGCGTCACGCACCGCCAGGTTGTACAGGCACTGCTCGCTGACCAGGCCGAGCGAACCGCGGCGGGCGGCTGCCTCGTTGGCCTGGGCGATGTGCCAGCCGGCGAAGTTGCTGGATCCGGCGTAGAGGATCTTGCCCTGCTGGACGAGGACGTCGATCGCCTGCCAGATCTCCTCCCACGGCGTGGCCCGGTCGACGTGGTGGAACTGGTAGACGTCGATGTAGTCGGTGCGCAGCCGCTTCAGGCTCGCGTCCACCGCGCGGCGGATGTTCAGCGCGGAGAGCCGGTCGAAGTTCGGCCACTCCTCGCCCTCGGCCGCCATGTTTCCGTAGACCTTGGTGGCCAGCACGGTCTTCTCCCGCCGGCCGCCGCCCTGGGCGAACCAGCTGCCGAGGATCTCCTCGGTGCGGCCCTTGTCGGCGCCCCAGCCGTAGACGTTGGCGGTGTCGAAGTAGTTGACCCCGGCGGCGAGTGCCGAGTCCATGATGGCGTGGCTGTCCGCCTCGTCGGTCTGCGGACCGAAGTTCATCGTGCCGAGTACCAGGCGACTGACCTTGAGGCCCGTGCGTCCGAGCTGTGTGTACTTCATGACACCAAAGACAAGCTCTTCGAGTGCGCTCGAATCAAGGGGGGCACTCGGTTGACGCCCCACCCAGGGGCGGATGGCACGCTTGGGGCCATGCGTACGTACCTTCCGGTGGCCGCCGCCGGCGCCGTCCTCGCCCTGAGCTGCGCCTCGACCACCCCCGCGATCGCCGACAGCGGGCCTTCCGCGGCGTTCCGGATCAGCGATCCGCGGATCACCGAGTCCAGCGGCCTGGCTGCCAGCAAGCTGCACCCGGGCGTGTACTGGACGCACAACGACAGCGGGGACGGACCCTACGTCTACGGCGTGGACGCGGCCACCGGGAAGACCGTCGCCACCCTCACCATGCGCGGCATCCACCCTCGCGACGTCGAGGCGATCTCGCTCGGCCCCGACGGTGACCTGTACGTCGCCGACATCGGCGACAACCTCGACGGAGCCTGGTCCGAGGTGTGGATCTACCGATTCCCCGAACCGCGCAACCTCACCAGCCAGACCGTCGACGTCACCCGCTTCACCGTGCGGTACGACGACGGGCCGCGCAACGCCGAGGCTCTGATGGTGCAGCCCAAGACCGGCCGGGTCTACATCGCCAGCAAGAACGAGAAGGGCGGGCATCTCTACGAGGGCCCCGCCCAGCTCAGCAGCACGGGCGTGAACGTCTTCAAGCGGATCGGGGACGTCCCGTGGGTCACCGACGGGGCCTTCTCCCCGGACGGCAGCCGCCTGGTGCTGCGCGGCTACCTGTGGGCCATCGACTACCGGTGGGTCGACGGCCGGCCTCGCAAGATCGACTCCCTCGGACTCCCTATCCAGCCCCAGGGCGAGTCCGTCACCTTCACACCCGACGGCCGCTCGCTGCTGTACGGCAGCGAGGGCAAGGACAGCGAGGTGTGGAAGGAGGGCCTGAGCGGGGACGAACTGCCGGACAGCGTCACCCCGGTGGCGCATGCCACCCCGACGCCGTCCGCGACATCGCCGCGCCCGGCCGCGGACGCCGGCGTGAAGAAGGCCGACAACTCCGGTGGCAGGACGGTCGGGTTCATCGTGCTCGCGGCCATCGCCGCCGCCGGCTACGGCCTGCGCAGGGTGGCTCGCCGCCGACGCGGCTGACGCACGATGAGGTCCGGATGCCGGACCACCCGTGAGGGCCGCCGCGGACGGCAGCCCTCACGGGCCAGGTCGATGGGGCGGTCAGAGCTGCCCGATGACGTGGTCGATGCACGCGGTGAGCGCTTCGACGTCGGACGGCTCGACGGCAGGGAACATCGCGACCCGAAGCTGGTTGCGGCCCAGCTTGCGGTAGGGCTCGGTGTCCACGATGCCGTTGGCCCGCAGCACCTTCGCCACCGCCGCGGCGTCGATGCCGTCCTCGAAGTCGATGGTGCCGACGACCTGGGAGCGCTGTGCGGGGTCGGCCACGAACGGGGTCGCGTACGACGCCTTCTCCGCCCACCCGTACAGCCGCGACGAGGAGTCGGCGGTGCGCTTGACGGCCCAGTCCAGACCGCCCTGGCCGTTGATCCACTCGAGCTGCTCCTTGAGCAGGAACAGGGTGGCCACCGCGGGGGTGTTGTAGGTCTGGTTCTTCAGCGAGTTGTCGATCGCGGTCGGCAGGTCGAAGAACGCCGGGATGTGCCGGCCCGACGCGGCGACGGACGCGGCGCGCTCCAGGGCAGCCGGCGAGAACACCGCCAACCACAGCCCGCCGTCCGCCGCGAAGGACTTCTGCGGTGCGAAGTAGTAGACGTCGGTCTCGGTGATGTCGACCGGCAGGCCGCCCGCGCCGGAGGTGGCGTCCACCACGACGAGCGCGCCGTCGTCGGCGCCCGCCACCCGGCGGATCGGGGCCGCGACGCCCGTGGACGTCTCGTTGTGGGTCAGGGCGTACACGTCGACGCCCGCCTCCGCGACCGGCTCCGGGTGGGTGCCCGGGTCGGACTTCACGATCGTCGGATCCGCCAGCCACGGTGCCTGGAGCGAGGCCTTGGCGAACTTCGAGGAGAACTCACCGAAGGAGAGGTGCTGCGACTTGGCGCTGATCAGACCGTGGGTGGCGACGTCCCAGAACGCGGTGGAACCGCCGTTGCCGAGCACCACCTCGTAGCCGTCGGGGAGGGAGAACAGCGCGCGCACGCCGTCCCGGACCTGCCCGACCAGGTTCTTCACCGGCGCCTGGCGGTGAGAAGTGCCCAGCAGGGACGTCCCGGTGGCGGCCAGCGCGTCGAGCGCCTGCGTCCGCACCTTGGAGGGGCCCGACCCGAACCGTCCGTCGGCGGGCTTGATGTCAGCGGGGATCTCAATATCGGCCACGTCGGCAGCGTAGTCCGTTAACGGCCTGTTGCCGCCCGCGTTCCATCGGATGAGACGGCGGGCCGCCCACCTGTGGCAGCACCCTTCGGAGGACACCGGGCGCCCCTTGCGACCCCGTCCGCGGACTCTTCCGGCGAGGGCTGCGCAGCCCCACGGAGGGTTTCCGCCAATCCGGCCGGTGGCGCTCCCCGCTCGGGTCCAGGGAGGGTGCCGTACCGGTACGGCACCCTCCCTGAACCCGCCGGCGTCGGGGGCGGTCGTTCGCGCGGCGGCCGGAACTCCGGCGAACGCGGCGACGGTGGGCGCGCGCCGAATTCCCGCCGAGGATGCTCGGCCCGGAGTTGATCGCTCTCTTTGCAGTTTTCAAGGATCTCCGGGATCCGGACGCCGGGATCGATCCGGGGACGTTCGTGCGTCCCGAGAAAAGTGTCGGCAATCCGCGGCGCTCGGCGCCACCCTCCGCGGACGGCGAGAACGGCCTCGGAGAATTCACTCGCGACGGTGATCAAGATGATTTTCGGACCCCGATCGAGTGCGGTGCCGGAGGTCGAAAAACAGACCACGGTGATACCTCCGGACGGGAGTTCGGAGATCATGTGCCCGTCATTTCCGGCCAGGGAAGAGGAACGGCATCGCATGCAGTGACCGGGCTCGGCCGGCGAGCGGATCGAGGACTGCCGATGCTTGGCCGAAGTGCGCGACGGGCTCGAACTCCCTTGTCCGGCAAGGGATCATCGCGGCGGCCACGCGGTCGAAGTCGACATGCCCACGGACAAGGGGGAGTTCTCCCGCCACCACTTCCGAAGGCCGCCGCGGCCGCGCTCCCGCCCTGCGGGACGCCCGCTCCGGGCGGGGCTGCGACACTCGCGGCGTCGCCGACCGTCCTTGGCGGATCGCGGTCAACCGCTCAAACCTACGACCGCTCCGCGGACGTCGCCGCCGAGCCGAGAGCACCCGAACGCACGTCCGGGATATTCACTCGATGGTGGCACCGATCTGCCACGGACGGGCTAAGGAACGGACCGGCCGACGGGGCATCCGGCCTCGCGAGGCCGCCCCGACGCCCCGCGGGAAAGCTCCGGCAGCCGGGCGACCCGGACCCGTACCGCACCGGGCGACCCGGCGGTACGTACCGGACCGGGCCGTCCGGCGTGCCATACGGGACCCCGCGCCCGGACGGGAGCAGCGGACCGGGTGGGGTCGCGTTCGGCCGGGAACTCAGTGGGCGACGTCAGGGAATCCGTCGATGTCCTTGACGCTGCGTGTGCCGGGGCCGATGTAGCGTGCGGAGGGCCGGACCAGACGCCCGGTGCGCTTCTGCTCGAGGATGTGCGCCGACCAGCCGGCGGTGCGCGCGCAGGTGAACATCGAGGTGAACATGTGCGCGGGCACCTCGGCGAAGTCCAGCATGATCGCGGCCCAGAACTCGACGTTCGTGGCCAGCACCCGGTCGGGCCGCCTGGCGTGCAGCTCGGCGAGCGCCGCCTTCTCCAGGGCCTCCGCGACCTCGTAGCGCGGCGCGCCCAGCTCGCGGGCGGTGCGGCGCAGCACCCGGGCGCGCGGGTCCTCCGCGCGGTAGACGCGGTGGCCGAAGCCCATCAGCCGCTCGCCGCGGTCCAGTGCGGCCTTCACGTAGCCCTCGGCGTCGCCTGTGCGCTCGATCTCCTCGATCATGCCGAGCACGCGGGAGGGAGCACCGCCGTGCAGTGGCCCGGACATCGCGCCCACCGCTCCCGACAGCGCGGCCGCGACGTCGGCGCCGGTCGAGGCGATCACCCGCGCGGTGAACGTCGAGGCGTTCATTCCGTGCTCGGCCGCCGACGTCCAGTACGCGTCCACGGCGGCGACGTGCTTCGGGTCCGGCTCCCCGCGCCAGCGGATCATGAACCGCTCGGTGATCGACTGCGCCTTGTCGATCTCCCGCTGCGGCACCATGGGCAGGCCCTGGCCGCGGGCGGACTGCGCGACGTACGACAGCGCCATCACCGCCGCGCGCGCGAGGTTGTCCCGCGCCGCCTCGGCATCGATGTCGAGCAGCGGTTTGAGCCCCCACACCGGGGCGAGCATCGCCAGGGCCGACTGCACGTCGACGCGGATGTCGCCGGAGTGCACGGGGATCGGGAACGGCTCCGCGGGCGGCAGTCCGGGGTTGAACCGGCCGTCCACCAGCAGGCCCCACACGTTGCCGAACGAGACGTGGCCGACCAGCTCCTCGATGTCGACCCCGCGATAGCGCAGCGAGCCGCCTTCCTTGTCCGGTTCGGCGATCTCCGTCTCGAACGCGACGACTCCTTCGAGTCCCGGTACGAAGTCGGACATGGGGCGGCTCCTTCACGATCACGTCGCTGTGCTTGTCTCCCGGTCATGCCCCGTGCGTCACCGGGTCACCCCGGCCCGGCGGCTCCCGGGCCGTGACATCCGGCACACGGGGTCACCATGGGAACGCCGGGGCCGCGGTCATGCAAGATGTCCGCGTGCACGAACCACTCCGGCAAGACCATCAGTCCGCCTGGCTCCAGGGCGACGAGGACCTCGCGGCGATGCGCAAGCAGTACGGCGCGGCAGGGCCGACCGAAGCCGACCTGGCCGCCGATCCGTACCGGCAGTTCGAGCGCTGGTTCGCCGACGCCGTGCGGGCCACGGAGCGCGGGCTGCTCACGGAACCCAACGCCATGGTCGTCTCGACCGTCGGTCCCGAGGGGGCGCCCAGTTCCCGCACGGTGCTGCTCAAGGGCTACGACGAGGACGGATTCGTCTTCTTCAGCAACTACGGCTCCCGCAAGGGGCGCGAGCTGGCCGCCAACCCGCAGGTGTCGCTGCTCTTCCCCTGGCATCCCATCGCGCGGCAAGTGATCGTCACCGGTACCGCGGTAAGGACCTCAGCCCGGGAGACCGAGGCTTACTTCCACACCCGCCCTCACGGCTCCCAGCTGGGTGCCCACGCCAGCGAGCAGTCCTCCGTCGTCGCCTCACGCGCCGCCTTGGAGGAGGAGTACGCGCAACTGGCGGCGCGCTGGCCGGAGGGGACCGAGGTGCCGGTGCCACCTGACTGGGGCGGCTACCGCGTACGCGCCCGGGCCGTCGAGTTCTGGCAGGGACGGCAGAACCGCCTGCACGACCGGCTGCGGTACGTGACCGGCGCCGACGGCGCGTGGTCGGTGGAGCGCCTGGCGCCCTAGGCGTCAGGGGCGCCGTGGAAAAACGAACGACCCGCGGGCTGCTCCCCGGAGCCAGGTGGCTCCGGGCACCGGCCGGACAAGTCCGACGAGCCCGCGGGTCGGGTGAACTGCGTGGGATTGGCGAGCATCACGCACGCCCAAGTGCGCGGAGCTAGCCCGCAGTCACCTCACGTGTCCGAGTGCAACTCATGCTTCAGACCACCTCCCTTCGTGTGTGCCGCCACAGTAAGAACATCGGGCCGCCGGACACAAGCCATTTATGTAAAGAGCGTGTGACGCGGCCCACACAAGGGTTGAATGTCGTGACGTGCAGCCTTTCGATGCGCAATCCAAGGGTGACGAGCAGCTGCTCGCGGCGCTGCTGGACGGCATGGAGGCGGGCTTGTGCGCCTTCGATCGGGAGGGAGTCGTCACCCACTGGAACGCCGAGGCCACCCGCATTCTCGGCTGGAGCGCGGCAGAGGCCATAGGGCGCCGCGGATTCGACGGTTGGGCGGCGCGAGCCTCCGACGCGCGCCAGGCGGAGCAGCGGCTGCTGGCCACCATGGACGCCGAGGGCCGCCGGGTGAACGAGTTCGCCCTGCTCACCAAGGACGGCAGGCGGGTCCTGGTCCGCACCCAGTCCGCGGCCGTCCAGGGACCCGACGGGCACCCCAGCGGCGTGTACTGCGCCTTCTCCGAGGTGCACGCCCAGATCGATCTGGAACGCTCCCTCGCGCTGAGCGAGTCGCTCTTCGAGGACGCTTCCTGGGGTGTGGTGCTCATCGACGCCGACCTGCGCCCCGCCCAGGTCAACGCCCACGCCGCCCGGATGATGCACGCGGGCCGCGAGGTCCTGCTCGGTCGCCCGCTGGGCGACCTGCTCGGCCAGGGCGCCGAGGAACTGGAGAGCATCCTCCAGCACGTGCTCGCCGAGGGCGCGCCGCCCGGCGCGACCGACCTGTGGGTGAGCCCGCGCGGTGCCGGAAGCGGCGCCCGCCGCTGCTGGCGCAGCGGGTTCGTTCGGCTGGGTTCGCCGCTCGGGGAGGAGCCCGTGCCGTTGGGTGTCGGGTGGTTGTTCGCCGATGTCACCACGGAGAAGACCACCGAGCACGAGAGCTCCAGGATCCGCTTCCGCTACCAGCAGCTGCATCGTGCCGACAGGGCCGCCGCCGAGTGCGAGGGCGCCTTGGAGGGGGCCCTGCTCCACCTCGACTTCGCGCTCGCCGGCTTCGCCGATCACGCCCTGGTGGACCGCGCCGACGGCGACGGGCGGCTGGTACGGATCATCGCCACGCCCGAGGGAGAGCCGGGTTCCGGCCGTCCCGCGCCGGGCGGCGTCGTTCCGGTCGGCTACCGGCCCGATCACCCCGCGCTCCAGGCCGTCGAGCGCCTGGGCACCGTACGCACCAGTTTCGGCTCGCCGGACGACGAGCGGGCCGCGCCCCGGACGCGTACCGACGAGTGGGCCGAGGCGCGGCAGTGGCCCGCGGGCACCGTGCACGGACTGGTCACCGTGATGCGCAGCAGGGGCCGCACGGTCGGCACGCTGACCTTCCTGCGGGGAGCCGGCCGCCGGCTGTTCGACCGGGCTGACGCCGCGTACGCCGAGGACGTCGCGGCCCGGGTGGCGATGGCCCTGGACCTGGCGGGCCTGGCGGACGACGGGGGTTGAGCGCCGTCGGACTCTCAGGTGCCAACCCCTCCGGCGCGCGCTCGGCCCGGACTTCAGTGCCGGAAGAAGATGCGGTCGCGGTACTCCTCGAAGACACGGCTGTTCCAGTCGAGGCCGCCGTCCACGTTCCCCGAGCGGAGCATCGGGGGGACGATGCCGCGCTCGGCGAGGTCGGAGGCGGCCGTGGCCATCACGGCCTGCATCAGGGCGCTGGTGACGACCGTGGAGGCGGGTGCGAACGGTGCGGGGATCGCGTCGTCGGTCAGCTCGGCGTCGCCCACCGGGATCTTGGAGTCGATCACGACGTCGCAATGGTCCTTCAGGAAGGTGCCGGTCGCGTGCCGGGACCCGGTCTCCCGGGCGTACGCGAGCGACGTCACGGCGATGACGGTCATGCCGAGGGCGCGGGCGTTCTGCGCCATCTCGATCGGCAGGACGTTGCGGCCGGACAGCGAGATCACGAAGAGCACGTCGCCCTCGCGGGCCGGGCTGGTGTCCAGTGCGGCGCCCGCCAGGCCCTCGACCCGCTCCAGGGCGCTTCCCAGGGTCGCGGGGACCACGTCGACGCCGATGACACCCGGCACGCTGAGCAGATTGACCACGGCCAGGCCCCCGGCGCGGTAGACCACGTCCTGGGCGGGCAGCGAGGAATGGCCCGCGCCGAAGGCGAAGATCCTCCCGCCGGCGGCGATCGCGTCGGAGACGGCGGTGGCGGCCCGGCGGACCGAGTCCCTCTCCTCGTCCCTGGCCCGGGACAGCAGTGCGATGGCGGCGTCGAAATAGCGCTCTGCCGGTTCCCGGCGGGGGTCGGTCATGCGGATCACCGTGCTGCCAGGCCGTGGGCGGTGTCAAGAAAAAGGCGGTCGACGATGCCCGTCCGTCCGGCGCGGAGTCCGTTGTCCGTGGGATGCGTCAGAATTGTGTCAGGGCCACGCACGAGTGAACGAGGGGCGCGCATGTCCGGACTGATCGACACGACGGAGATGTATCTCCGCACCATCCTGGAGCTGGAGGAGGAGGGTGTGGTCCCGATGCGCGCTCGAATCGCCGAGCGACTCGACCAGAGCGGGCCCACGGTCTCCCAGACCGTCGCCCGCATGGAGCGCGACGGGCTGCTGCACGTCGCGGGGGACCGTCACCTGGAACTGACCGACGAAGGGCGCCGCACCGCGACCCGGGTGATGCGCAAGCACCGCATCGCCGAATGCCTGCTGGTCGACGTGATCGGCCTGGAGTGGGAGCAGGTGCACGCGGAGGCGTGCCGCTGGGAGCACGTGATGAGCGAGGCGGTGGAGCGGCGGGTGCTGGAGATGCTGCGGCACCCGACCGAGTCGCCGTACGGCAACCCGATCCCCGGCCTGGAAGAGCTGGGCGAGACCGCTGAGGCCGACCCCTTCCTGGAGGAGGGCATGGTCAGTCTCAACGAGCTCCAGCCCGGCAGCGCGGGCGCCAGCGTGGTGGTCCGCAGGATCGGCGAGCCGATCCAGACCGACGCGCAGGTCATGTACACACTGCGGCGGGCCGGGGTCCAGCCGGGCGCGGTGGTGAGCGTGACGGGCTCCGCGGGCGGTGTCATGGTCGGCAGCGGCGGCGAGGCCGCCGAGCTGGACGCGGAGATCGCCTCGCACGTCTTCGTCGCCAAGCGGTAAGCAGCAAGCAGCAGGCGGTCAGCGAGTGGGGACCGCCGAGCAGGAGCACGCGCCGACGGCCGTGCGAGGCCCCGGTGCCGCATCGCGGCACCGGGGCACTTCCCACCCCTCGCCCCTCCCCTGTTGTCCCCTCGAAGGACCCGGGACCCCGAGCTTCCCGGGACCCTTCCCGCGACCCGCTTCCCCTGCGCGCCGCGTCCCGTCCAAGTCCTCCCCTCGGCCCGCGCGGCCAATCCTTGAGCGCTGTCACTCGAACGAGCGGTGTTGGGCGCGTGAGCCCCTTGTTCGAATAGAAGTTCGATAGCGTTGCGATGCAAGGACGGCACGGGCGCGGAAGAACCGCGGGCGGGCCGGCGAGAACCGGAAGGAGGTGCGGGGATGGCCACGCGATACGACGTGACGGGAGCGGGCGGCCTGCGGCTCGCGGCGTGGGACTACGGCACGGCGACCGCGACGGGGGCGGACGCGACTGCGGGCTCGGGGGTGACCGCGAGCCCGGCGGCCGCCGCGGCGGATCTGCGTGCGGCGACCGGAGCGGCCGGGACCGCCAGGCGCCCACTCCCGGGCGGGGATCCCGAGCCCCGTCCCGGAATGCTCCTGCTGCACGGCCTGCTCGGCCGCGCCTCGCACTGGGCCGCCACCGCGCGCCGGCTCTCGCCGAGCTACCGCGCGCTCGCCCTCGACCAGCGCGGCCACGGCCGCAGCGGCAAGCCGGCCGGTCCCTACACGCCGGAGGCGTACGTGCGGGACGCCCTCGCCGCCGTCGAGCAGCTCGACCTCGGCCCGGTGACCCTCGTCGGCCACTCCATGGGCGCGCTGACCGCCTGGCAGTGCGCGGTGCGGCGGCCCGACCTGGTGGCGGCCGTCGTCCTCTGCGACATGCGCGCCTCGGCCCTGGGCGAGAAGGGCCAGCGGGAGTGGGCGGACTGGCTGGCGTCGTGGCCGCTGCCCTTCGCCACGCTCGGCGACGTACGTCAGTGGTTCGGGGTCGACGACCCGCGCGCCGATCCGCCCGACCCGGTCCGCGGGGACTTCTTCGCCGAGGTCATGAGCGAGCACGAGGACGGCTGGCGCCCGTCGTACGCACCCGCGCACCTGCTCCGCTCCCGCGAGCCCTGGATACGCGACGCGCACTGGGACGAGTTGGCCCGGGTCCGCTGCCCGGCGCTGGTCGTGCGCGGGCCGGGCGGTGAGCTGGGCCGTGCCGAGGCGCAGGAGATGGTCCGGGTGCTGCCGCGCGGCCGCTACGCCGAGATCGCGGACGCAGGCCACCTCGTCCCGTGGGACCAACCCGACGCCTGGGCCGAGACGTTGGAGTGCTTCGTCGGTGACGCCCTCGCCGAACGGGCAGGTGCGAGCCCCGGTTGAGTCCGTCCGTTCGGTCCCGCGCACCCGGGTTGCCCGGTGTCCGTCAGCGCGCTCACCGGTGTGTTGCCGATGTGTCGCCGAAGTGGATGGTGGTGGTGTCTGTGTGTCGCAGATGTGGACCCTGAGCGCTGAGCGGGGCCCGGTGGGAACGGGACGGGCCTCGGGGCACGCATGGCTGTTCGGCTGCTGATAACTTGCGTGTCCGCTGGGTTCCACATCGCGACATGGGGGAGTGCGGATGCGCTGTCGGAGTCGTTTGAGCCGTCGAAGTCGTAGTCGGGGTCAAGGCCCTCGGGACGGCCGCGGCCGGCCGGGTGCTGCGACCCGGTACGCGGGCGCGGTCACCGCCGCGATGGTGGCCGTCGCCGCGCTGGCGCTGACCGGATGCAGCGGTGGCGGAAGCGCGGACGACGCCACGAAGGAGCCGAGCGCGAGCCGGACCGTCACCCTTCCGCCGGCGCCGTCCACCGCCCCATCCAGCAGCGGTACGGGCACGCCCACCGCGACCGGTTCGGCGACCGCCACCGCGGACGGCGGAGACAGCGGCGGCGCCTCGACGGACTCCACGCAGAGCGTCGAGGGCGTCTGGCTGGCCACCGTCGGCGGCGTCAAGGTCCAACTCGTCCTCGGCAAGGGCAAGGCCGGGCTGACCAGCACCCATCTCTGCGGGGGCACCTTCACCGAGCAGGGCAGCGGTCTCGACGTGGTGCTGACGTGTATGGACGGTGACAAGGAGCGGACGTCCGGGCACGGCGTGATGGCGCCGGACGGCAAGACGCTCACCGTGCGGTGGACCGGCGGGCCCAGCGACACGTTCACCCGAACCGGCTTGCCCAGTAGCTGATTTCGCGCCGCGGGGGCAGAGCGGGTGAGTCGCTTGTGCCCCGCGCGTGACGGTCTCGTGTCGATGTCCGTTTTCGGCAACAAACCATCAGGGCGCCAGGGGGAGGGGCTGCATTCATGGCCCTCGTTTGCTAGCGTCCCGTACGGCGGACGCGGTGTCCGCCACGTTTTCCTACAACGGGGAGGGACGCACCATGTCGGGTATGCAGGGCGCCGATATCAGCCAGCTCACGACCTTGTCGGGGAAGTTCGGCACCGAAGCCGGTAACCTTTCGACGCTGATCAACCACCTTCACACGGCGACCAACAGCAGCTCGGACTACTGGAAGGGTCCGCGCGCGGACAAGTTCCGTGACGAGTGGGCGCAGCTCAAGCCGACTTTCGAGAAGTTCGTGACGACGCTGCACGAGGCGCAGAACTCGGCGAAGCAGAACGCGACGAACATCCAGAACGCCACCAGCTGAGCCTGGGTACCCGGCACGGTCGACGCACCGTGGGGTACCAGAAGGGCCGGGCCCGGAGCACGCGCTCCGAGAACCCGGCCCTTTTGCGTGCCCGCGGCCAGATCGGCGCGTCCCGGGCAACTCGCCGCGGCTCGCGGCCGGCAGAGGACCGTAGGGTCCCGCCGCGATGACCTCCGAGGCCCCGGTGTTCCCGGGCTCTGGAGCCGAGGAGCCCGGGAACGGCGGCGGTTACACGGACTCCGCCGCCTGGATCTGGAGCACCGTCCCGCCGCGGATCAGCAGCCCGCGCCCGGTCGGGCCGCCGCCCGAGTCCCGCGGCAGCCGGACGTTGAACAGATCGCCTTCCGATGCGCCTTGCGGCGACAGCAGCAGGCCGTTGCGCGACTTGCGCGCCTCGACCACGAAGCCGCGGTACTGCGAGCCCATCGAGTCCGCCGAACCGGCCGCGATCAGCGCGTGGTCGCCGTCCATACCGCTCTTGACGACCTCTTCCAGTGCGGTCTCCAGCGGGCTGTCGTAGAGCAGTTCGCTGTCGTCCACGACGACGGCGTACTGCTTCCCGTCCGCCTTGGCGGTCAGCTCCGACAGGTCGTCCGGGCTCGCGTCGGTGCCCACCAGCACGCCCAGCACGCCGGGTTCGTCGGCCAGCGCGCGCAGCGGCGAGCGGCGCGGGGTGACCAGGACCACCGGCACGCCGTTGCCGAGCAGCGACCGCGTAGCCGTGATCAGCGTCGTCGAGCGGCCCGACTTCGGCGGCCCGGCGACCACGAATCCCGGCCCGGCGTCCTGGAGATCGATGCCGACGGGGGTCAACTCGTCGCCGCCCACGCCGATCAGCGCCCACAGCGGCGACGGCGGCCTGAAGTCCGGGTCGAACTCCATCGCTTCGCGCACCGTGACGCGCGGCGGCAGCGCGTCCACCCGCATCGGCCGTTGCGGCTTGGGCAGTCGCCCGACCCGTCCGATCTGCTCGGTGGCCTGCCGCCCGATCCGCTGGAGGACCTCCACCTGCGCCTGGCCGGCCGGGTCAGCGGCCAGCAGGGCCACCTGGTTCTCCTGCACGCCGTGGTCGGTGGGGCGCAGTGCCCGCCCGGACGGCATGTTCTTGGGCACCTCGCGCGGGCTGAGTCCGCCGGTGGTGTACTCGTTCGGGTCGGCCATCCGCAGGATCAGCTTGTCCGCGAAGACCGATGAGATCGCTCCGAGGAAACCGGAGCGGTCCGACGTCATGATGACCTTCAGCCCCGCCGAACCGCCCTCGCGGAAGAGCCTTTGGGCACCCTCGATCAGCTTCCCGTAGTTGTACGACTCGAAAGTCGAGGTGTAGCCCTCCCAGTTGTCGAGCAGCAGCACCATCCACGGCAGCCGCTCCTCCGGGGTGGACGCCATCGCGCGCTGCTCGGCCGCGCTGGACGCCCCCTTGACGGCGAGGAGTTGCTGCCGTCGCGAGACCTCGCCCGTCAGCCGGTCCAGCAGGCGCTGGAGCCGCTCGGGCTGGTCGCGGGTGACGACGGCGCCGCAGTGCGGCAGCGCCACGAGCGGCAGCAGCGCGTTGGCGCCGCAGTCGATGGCGTAGACGTGCACGTCGTTCGGCGCGGTGTCGCGGGCGAGGGCACCCGCGATCGTACGCAGCGCGGTGGAGCGGCCCGAGCGGGGACCGCCGACGATCAGCACGTGTTCGCCGTGCACCAGGTCGACCGCGAGCGGGGCGCGGGCCTGCCGCGCGGGAAGGTCGGTCAGGCCGTAGGCGATGGGCGGCACGTCCGTGCCCGCGGCGGCGGTCGGCGGCAGCTGGTCCGCGGTGATCTGCTCCGGCAGGGGGTCCAGCCACGGCTTGCGCGGCGCGGGGAAGTTGAGCAGGTCGGAGGCGTCCCTGATCGCGTCCACGAGGACGGCGAGGTCGGTGACCATGGTGCCGTCGTCGGCGTCACCCTGCGCGCCGCGCGGTATCGGACGGCCCAGGGACGACCAACCCAGCGCGACCACCTCGGCCTTGGCGCGCTCCTGGCCGACGGCAGGGCGGCGGCCACCGATGCGCGCGGACTGCACGCCGATCAGCGACTGCGCGCCGGAGCGGACATAGGCCCGGCCGGGCGTGGACTTGGCGATCGCACCGGAGTCGGGCGCGTCGATGACGTCGCGGGACTCGTCGGCGTCGGTGACCCGCAGCGCGATGCGCAGGTTGGTGTTGGCGCGGATGTCGGCGCTGACCACGCCCGCGGGGCGCTGCGTGGCCAGGATCAGGTGGACGCCGAGCGAACGGCCACGGCGGGCGATGTCGACCAGGCCGGCGATGAAGTCGGGCAGTTCGGCGACCAGGGAAGCGAACTCGTCGATGATCAGGACGAGTCGGGGCATCGGCTCCAGCTCCGGCCGCAGCCGGCGCGCGTCGTTGTAGTCCTCGATGTCCTTGGTGCCGGCGTTGAACAGGATGGTCTCGCGGTGGTGCAACTCCGCGGCGAGCGAGGCCAGGGCGCGCTCGGTGAGGTGCGCGTCCAGGTCGCTGACCATGCCGACGGTGTGCGGCAGCCGGGCGCAGTCCTGGAAGGCGCTGCCGCCCTTGTAGTCGATGAGCACGAAGTTGAGCGCGTCGGGGCGGTTGGCCACGGCCAGCGAGGCGATGATCGTCTGGAGGAGTTCCGACTTGCCGGCGCCGGTGGTACCGGCGACCAGGGCGTGTGGGCCGTCCTTGCGGATGTCCAGGACGAAGGTGCCGTCCGCGCCGACACCGATCGGGGCCGCCGTGGTGGAGCCGCCGTGCTGCCATATGCCGGCCACCTGCTCGCCGACCGGGTCCGGCAGTCCGAGCAGGTCCAGCAGCCGCGCGGAGGTCGGCAGCGCGCTGTCCGCGTCGTCGCGGCTGACGTCGCGGACCGGCGCCATCGAACGGGCCACCAGCTCGCACCAGTCCGGGCCGACCTGGTCGGCGAGGACGTCACCGAGGCGTTCCAGGCCGCCGCCGCGCAGGTGCAGCCTGCTGGCGGACTGCTGGGACCAGCACACCGCGAGCCGTACCTCTTCGGGCAGCAGCCGCTCGTCCTCGTCGACGCACAGCGCGAACATCCCGAAGTTCGGTCCCTCCTGAAGGAGTTGCGGCACACCGGGCATGCGACGGAGCAGGCGCGCACCGTCCAGCACGATCAGGACGAAGGGGTCGGGACGCAGCCGGCCGCCCTGGGTGGCGATGGTGTCCGCCTTGCGCCGGGCGAGCTCCTGGAGGAGTTCGTTGATCCGCTTGCCGGCCGCCTCCTGGTCGGTGCCGATCAACGCCATGCAGTCCTGGCCCTGTTGGGGCGTCAGGTGCGGCAGCCAGTGCGCCCAGCTCCAGGACGGTTCGGCGTCGTGGGCGGAGGACAGCACCACGATCGACAGGTCGCGCGGGCTGTGCAGCACCGCGGCCTGCGAGACCAGCCAGCGTGCCGTGGCAAGGGCGCGCGGGCGTTCGCCCGCCACGCCGACCACGCCGATCTCCGGGATCGGCAGCGGCAGCGGCACGTCGTTCACCAGCGGGGGCTCCAACGGGGGTGCGCCTTCGTCGCGGTGGCCCTTGGGTTGGAGTTCGATGTCCGCCGGCATGTCGGCGACGCCGATCCGCAGCCGCATCGCGTCGGGGTCGGTGAGCCGGCGTTCCCACAGCCGGCGGCGCGGGCCGGTCGCGAAGAGCAGGATCTCGGCGGCGTCGGGGTAACTGGCGCGCCGCTCGCGCTGGTCGGACAGCCGCGCTGCCTCCAACTCCTCATGGTGCTCGGCGAGGGCGACCTTGTAACTCTTCGCCTGGTCGCGGTTCTTGCGCTTGCCCTCGCGGTTCTCGCTGATCCACTGGCCGACCATCATCACCGGGCTCATCACGCAGAACAGCAGCATGTAGACCTGATGGACCATGAAATACATCATCAGGCCGAAGATCAGCGGCACGATGAGGGTGAGGGTCTGGAAGCGGGCGCGGTCGCCCTTCTCCCCTTTCTGCGGCACGAACAGCCGTATCCGCGGCGGGAGGACCGACAGCCGCGGCGGGCGGTTGTAGGCGAGGCCGCCCTCGCCCATCGGCGACAGGTGGGCGTCGGGCACGCTCGGCTCGTCCAGGACGAGCACCGACTCGCCGGCCTTCATCTGGGCGCGCAGCGGCCACGGCCGCTCCGACTCCACCGGCTCGCCCTCCAGGGTCACGCCGGAACCGGGCGCGCCGATCAGCGTCACCGTCCCGTCCATGGCGACCGAGACCCGCGCGGCCGTGGGCGGGATTGCCGGGTCCTGCACGGTGATGGTGCAGCCGACCGCCGAGCCGATCGTCGCGGTGCCGACGCCGAGCCGCGCCACCCGGCCCGCGCCCGGGCCCGCGCACACCCGCAGTTCGTAGCGCCCCGACGGCTCGCCGGTCCGCATGAACGGCCCGATGGAGTCGTCGACGGTGACCCGCATGCCGTCGCGCAGCAGCGTCGACGCCTGCGCCTGCGGGTCGCAGGGCACCCCGTCGGCCCACAGCACGGGTACGGCGGGCGCCTGTTGCGCCGCCCACGCCGTCTGACCGCCGAACTGGCCCTGCGGCGCGGCCTGTTGTTCCTGATACCCACCGCCCTGGTGCTGCCCGGGGAACTGGACGACCACGCCGCCGCCGTGCCCGACCGGTTCCGGCGCGGCTGCGACCGCCCCCACCGCCCGTCCCAGCGCCAGCGCGACGTCGCCCGCGCTCGCGGAGTCGTCGGCCGTCAGCAACACGTCCTGCGCGTCGACACCCTGCTGGACGACCGTCACGGTCACGCGCATGGCTGTGTCCCTCCCCGTGGGCCCGCACCAGGCCCCGCATCCACTGTGCTGTCTCCACTATCGCAGCGTCACTACGAGGCTTACGAGGCTATCGGCCCGCGGAAACCCGGGGTAAGCCCCCGCACGCCCCGGCCCCGACCGGGTCCAGCCCCGGCCGAGCGGCTCTCGGCCGGCGCATTGCGGTGGGCGCGGAACCGTTTCCATCCCCTGTGCAATCCTCGTGGGTAACGCCAGGTCCCAGTCGGGTTCTCCCAGATGCGGCGGACAATGCCCTCAGCGTGTGACGAACCCGGCAAAAGGATGAGTCGCCAACGGGAGGTAGCAGATGGGTGAGTTCTCCGGAATAGATCCGGATGGGCTGCAGCAGATGACGAGTTCGTTCAAGGGCGACAAGGACCACTTGCGCTCCACGGCCACGTCGTACAAGTCCCAGTTCGACCAGCAGGGTCTGGACACCTCTTCCCTGACCCAGCTGATCGGTATCTGCGGCTGGCTGGACGACCAGATGCCGATGCTCACCCGCCGCTACCACCTGGCCATCGCGGCGCAGAAGCCGTACCCGGGGCACAAAGGCATGGTCTCGGTCGACGACAGCATGGTGGGCACCACCGCGCAGTCGCAGAAGGACGGCAAGGCCCTCGCGGACAAGTACAAGGACGCGCTGGAGAACGGCGACGACCCCTCCGAGGACCTCTTCGCCGACCTGGACGCCCACTCCGACGACCCGGACTACCTCAAGTCGTTCTACAACGAGTTGGGGCAGCAGAACCTGCAGGTCATGACGAACGACATGGCCGACGACAACATGTACGGCCGCTACGGGGACCATCCGGACCAGGCCCTGCACGACCGCGACGTGCTCGCCAAGACCTTCGGCACCTTCACCAAGGTCGCCTTCGAGGGCCAGACGGCCCAGCAGAAGCAGGCGAGCTGGGACAAGTGGTTCGACGGCTTCAAGGACCCCAACGGCACCTTCCGGTCCGACTACATGACGTCATTGCTGCCGGGCGGTTCGCAGGACAAGGACTTCCTCGTCGCGCTCGGCAACCGTGTCTACGACAAGGACCCGCAGAAGAGCGGTTCGAACTACCTCCGTGCGGGCGGCATCGACCACGGCCAGTTCGCCAACGACCATCTCACCCAGCTGTTCCAGGCGATCAGCAAGAACCCCGAGGCATCGGGCGAGTGGATGGACGACAACTACGACCAGATGCAGAAGATGATCTACCCGGGTCTGGTCACGTCGCTGAACGAGCCGCAGTCGCGGGCGGACGCCTTCGTGGCGATGATGCATGCCGGCACGATCGACTTGAAGTCGACCGACCGGCCGCTCGCCGAGAAGCTCACCGCCCGCATCATGATGGACAACTGGCGCCACCAGCAGGGCGACGAGAAGGGCATTCACCCGTACGACCCCATCGACGCGTTCTACGGCCAACTCGTCACGGCCAACTGGAGCGACATGGTCTACGGGATCACGTCACCAGTCGGTGACCAGCTGTACGGAGGAGACCCCAGCAAGAAGGGATTCACCACGAAGCTGGCGCAGTGGGATCAGAAGGACTTCCTTGCCAGCCAGGACCCGAACCGCCCCGGTCTCGAAATGGGCGCCCCCATGTGGCAGGCGCTCCTCAACGAGTCCGCCCGGGACCCGAAGACGGCCGGCGAGGAGAGCGCCCTCTTCGACTCCTTCCGGACGACGATCGACAACCAGGTCGACAGTGCCAAGAAGGACACCGACGACCACGCGCAGGACTACCGGATGATGCAGCGCGGCATGATGATGAACGCGTACAGCCAGGCCTTCGACTACGCCGAGGGGTCGATCGAGGAAGACGCCAACGAGTGGGCGAACAGTGTCAACAGCGCCCGGACCGCCCTGATCAAGACGTCGGCCGAGCTCGTGAAGGGTGTCGCCACCGACGGGGCGTCCGCCATCACCGACATCGGCACCGACAAGGCCAAGGAACTCGGCGGGTCCGCGACCGACCTGCTCACCGACTACATCGCCAGCAAGGTGTCCGTGAGCCCGGAGGACGCGCCTGGACTCGCGGCGAAGTACAAGGCCATCGACGCCAAGAAACTCTCGCTCACCTGGCAGGACGAGTACCGGCGTGAGGCCAACGGACAGCTCACCAACGGCGGTTTCTCCTCCGACGTGACCGCGACGGTCACCGTGCATCCCCGGACCGGAGACGCGCAGCACTTCACCGGTGACCCCAAGCAGTACATCAAGAGCCCGGACGACAACTTCCTCAACCCTGACGGAACGGTCAAGGACACCTTGACTCCTCGCGAGCGGACCGCCTACAGCAACTGGCTCATGGATCCCGCGATCATCAACCACGTCGACTCGAGGGGCTTCACGCAGGGCCAGCAGTTCCAGCACCTGTAGGAGCAGCGGAGTGGGGTGAGTGGATCAGCCGCTCCGGTCGGCTGATCCGGTCACCGGCCCTGTCCCGGCTCACTTGCTCTTCGGCTCGATCTTCAGGGTGTTGAGGAAGTCGCGCAGGACTCCGGCGGCGTTGTGATCCACGAGCGTGTGGTGGTTCAGTACGGGTGCGAGCGTGACCGTGGCGGCCTTGCTCTGCCACGCGCAGCGCGTGATGGTGCGACCGGCCCCGGTGACATCGGCGCACTGGATCGTGCCGCCCAGCTTGCCGGCGGGATAGCCGGTGATCTTCTCCGAGCCGTCGGTCCCGAGGAGTGACGAGGTCATCGAGTCCGAGCCCGGTCCTTCGTTGGTCCCTTCATCGGTGGTGAAGTTCGGCGGGTCGAGGGAGACGACGACCATCGCGGCCCGGCCACCCGCGGCCCGATAGGTCAGGTTGACCTCGCCTTTGGAGATGTCGGTGTTCACGCTCGACAGCGCCGTCCACTCCGTGTCGCCGTCCTTCGCCTCCGTGTACGCGCCGAACGCCTTCGGAATCACGGCGGTGTGCTTCGTCGGCTTGGAGTCACCGCTGTTGGCGCTCACCACCCACGCGGTGATGCCGCCGACGACGACCACCGCCGCGACCACGCCGGCCAGGATCTTCCTGCGGCGCTTCGCGCGGTCGCGCGTGGCGGAGTCAGGTACGGAGATCGGGGTGAGGGCGATCCCGTTGTCGTTGTCGGCGGCGTTGTTCGTCACGTAGTCCTCCTGCGGGGGCTAGCAGATACCATAGAGGCTGGAGCGCCATGGGCACACAGGGTCCGTCCGGGGCGTGCGGGGGCCGAGGGATTCGCTTCGGCACCGGGCCGCCCGTCCACGGCGGTTGCGTGGCAGGCCCGCAGGCGTTCCTCTCGGCCAGGTCCGGCGGCGCCCGGTGGCGCGCGGCAGTTTCGACGACGGGGGACAGTTCGATGGGCGGTAGCAGTAGCAGCACGACACCACAGGCGACGGTGCCGAATCCGGCGATCGAGGATCTGAACGCCCTCAAGCGCCGGCTCACCCAGGATCTCGGCACGCTCAAGGAGCCTCTGAAGACCACGACTTCGGACATGACCGGTGGCAAGGTCTGGGTCGGCAAGGCCGCCGACGACTGGACCGCCGACGTCAAGGGCCGGCACGGCACCATCCAGACGCTGCTCGGCAGGCTCGTTCCCGTGATCGACGCCGAGATCGCCAAGCTCCCGGAGAAGGTCACCCCGGGCGAGGCCAAGCTCTACAACATGGACAGATACCGGTAGCCGACCGGAGCGCCAACAGGCGTCGCACCGCCCTCCGCCCGGTCCGTCGCCCCGGCTACGGCCGGCTGCGGTGGGATCGAAGCGACCGTCACTACTGTGGACGGGCCGGTGTCGTTCTGTTGCAATGCTGTGGGCGGGTTGTCACTGGCCATGCCTTGAGGGCGTTTGTTTGGCGCTGATAGCGTGCGGTGACTTGACATCGGCCTGTGGGTCGTCGCCGGACAGGAGCGCGACGGACACCCCTCACGGGGCCGATCAGCTGATGCGATGCGCCGGCTCGGGGGCAGTGAAGTGAAGACCAGGGAACGATCGTCCGCGGGCGGTGGCGGTGGCCGCCAGTCCGTTCCCGCACCGACGTTGAACGGACCGGGGGTCGGCAGCCGGCTGCCGGTCGCACCGCGCGAGCGCAAGCCCGCACTGGCCGCGCTGGCCGTCCTGCTCATCCTGGTGGGCGCGCTCGGTGCCACCGTGATGGTGCTGCGCGCGGGCAACAAGGTGTCGGTCGTCGAGGTCACGCAGGCGGTCTCGGTGGGCGACCCGATCCCGCAGTCTGCCATCACCGAGGTGATGGTGGCCGACGGCACCGACGTCCACTACATCAGGTGGAGTCAGCGCGACGACCTGCTCACCCGGTTCCGCGCGTCGACCAACATCACGTCCGGTTCCGTGCTGGTCGAGTCGATGATCACCAACAAGAGCGACCTCCTCCCGGCCGGCAAGGCCCTGGTCGGCCTGTCGCTGAAGGAGGGCCAGTTCCCCAGCGGCCTGAGCAACGGGCTCACCGTTGCCGCGTACCTGGTCGGTGACAACGCCAAGACGTCGAGCGACTCCGGCGACTCGGCCGGGAGCAGCGCCTCCGGCGGCAACCCTCCGATCAGCGACGACCTGATCATCAAGAAGATCGAGTCCAGCGGCCAGAACGGGCTGGGGGACGGCACCACGACCATCACGGTCATCGCGGACGCCGCCGACGCCGGCGCGCTGACGGCCGCCTCCGCCTCGGGCGACGTCTCCCTCGTGCTCCTCCCCAGCAAGCACTGAGCCGGCGCGGACGAGATGGCACTGATCGCAATCGCCGCGGACAAGGGTTCCCCCGGCGTCACCACGACCGCGGTCGCGCTCGCGGCCGTATGGCCGCGCCGCGTCCTGCTCGCCGAGGCCGACCCGGCCGGCGGGGACCTCGTGTACCGCTCGGCCGGTGCGCACGGCGGCGTGCTCAACCCCAACTCCGGCCTGCTCTCGCTGGCCGCGACCGCCCGGCACGGCCTGGCCGCCGAGCAGTTGTGGGACCACTCGCAACCGCTGGTGGGTGGACTTGACGTCCTGGTTGGACTGGCCTCCGCCGAACAGGCCGCCGGCCTGGCCGGATTGTGGCCGATGCTCGGCCAGGCGTTCGCCACGCTCGCGGAGTCACCGAACGGCGCCGCCGACGTGATCGCCGACTGCGGCCGGATCGGCCCCGACTCCCCGACCCTCGAACTGCTGCCGCACGCGGCCCTGGTGCTGCTGGTCGCGGGCGCCGCGCCGGAGAGCCTGGCCCGGGTCAGGGACCGGGCCGGCGCGCTGTCGGCGAAGCTGCACGGCTCGCAGCGCGGTGCGGCCGCGCTCGGCTACCCGCCGATCGGCGTCCTGCTGATCGCCGACAGCAGCCAGAGCGGCCGGCTCGCCGCGCAGGTCAACGAGATGCTGGTGGCGTCGCAAATCTCCGCCCGGGTGGTCGGCACCCTCGCCCACGACCCGGCCGGCGCCGAGATGCTCAGCGGCCGGCGCCGCGGCCGCCTCGACAAGTCCCTGCTGATCCGCTCCGCCCGCCAGGTCACCGCCGACGTACCGCAGAGGTACGGGGTCCTGCGATGAGCGAGGTCGACCACTCGCTCGTCAAGCGCTTCCGGCAGGAGGCGGGCGACCGCATCGCCGAGCAGCGCCGGGTGGACCAGGTCGAGTCCCGCATGGCGATGTCGCCCGAGGACGAGCGGCACTTCGCCCGGGCGATCATCGCCCAGATACTGGAGGACTACGCGCGGGCCGAGATCGCCATCGGCCGCACCCCGCCGGACGCCGGGGCGGAGGAGGCGTACGCCGCCGCGGTGCACGCCGCGCTCTTCGGCGTCGGCCGGCTCCAGCCGCTGCTGGACGACCCCGAGGTCGAGAACATCGACATCAACGGCTGCGACCAGGTCTTCGTCGGCTACTCCGACGGGCGCGAGCTCCAGTCCGAGCCGGTCGCCGAGACCGACGAGGAACTGATCGAGCTGATCCAGGTGCTCGGCGCCTACTCCGGCCTGTCCTCCCGGCCGTTCGACTCCGCCAACCCGCAGCTCGACCTGCGGCTCCCGGACGGCTCCCGGCTCTCGGCCGTCATGGACGTCACCCGCCGCCCCGCGCTGTCCATCCGGCGCGCGCGCCTGGGCAAGGTTTTCCTCGCCGACCTGGTCGGCAACCACACGATCACCCCCGAGGTCGGCTCGTTCCTGTCCTCGGCGGTGCTCGCTCGCAAGAACCTGATGATCGCCGGGGCCACCAACGCCGGGAAGACCACGCTGCTGCGAGCGATGGCCAACGTCATCCCGACCCACGAACGCCTCATCACCGTCGAGCGCGCCCTGGAACTCGGGTTGGACCAGTTCCCCGAACTCCACCCCAACGTGGTGGCGTTCGAGGAACGGCTGCCCAACTCCGAGGGTCTGGGCGCCATCTCGATGGCCGAGCTCGTCCGCCGCTCGCTGCGTATGAACCCCTCCCGGGTGATCGTCGGCGAGGTGCTCGGCGACGAGATCGTGACCATGCTGAACGCCATGTCGCAGGGCAACGACGGTTCCCTGTCGACCATCCACGCCAACGGTTCCGCCGAGGTCTTCAACCGCATCTCCACCTACGCGCTGCAGGCGCGGGAGCGGCTGCCGGTGGAGGCGTCGCAGATGCTGGTGGCCGGCGCCATCGACTTCGTGGTGTTCATCCAGCGCCGCAACGACTTCCAGCGCGGTGGCACGCTGCGCCGTGTCGTCACCTCGATCCGCGAGGTGAACGGCGTGGACGGACGCGTCCTTTCCAGCGAGATCTTCGCCGAGCACCCGGAGGCGGCCGTGGCCCTGCCGCACGCCCCCATCTCCTGCCTCGACGAGCTGCTCGCCAACGGCTACCAGCCCACGGGGGTGTGGCGGTAATGGGGATCTTCTCGCTGACCGCGTTCTACGGACTCCTGGCCGGAGCAGTCGTCGGCGGCGGCGTCGCGCTCTTCCTGGCCGCCATGCGTGGCTGGGCGCCCAAACCGGTGGCCGCGGGTCAGTCCGGGGCCGAACGCGCCTCGGAGTTCGGCCGCTTCCTGACCCAGCGCGGCTCCATCGCCATCCTGATCGGGCTGGCGGTGCTGGGCCTCACCCGCTGGCTGGTGCTCGGCCTGGCCACCGCGCTGCTCGTCTTCGCGTGGGACCGGCTGTTCGGCGGTGCCTCCGAGGAGCGGGCCGCGATGAAGCGGGTGGAGGCACTGGCAGGCTGGACCGAGTCGCTGCGCGACACCATCGCCGGCGCCGTCGGCCTGGAGCAGGCAATCCCGGCGTCCGCCCGGGCCGCCGCACCGGCGCTGCGGATCCATCTCGACTCCCTCGTCGACCGGTTGCGGGCCCGCTGGCCGCTGCCCGACGCGCTCCAGGTGCTCGCCGACGAGATCAACGACGCGTCGGCCGACATCATCATCGCCGCCCTGATCCTCAACGCCCGCCTGCGCGGCCCGGGTCTGCGCGACGTGCTGGGCGCGCTGGCCAAGTCCTCCCGCGAGGAAGTGGACATGCGGCAGCGCGTGATGGCACAGCGGGCCAGCACCCGGCGCAGCGTGCAGATCGTCGTCGTGGTCTCCGTGGTGTTCGTGCTGGGCCTGTCCATCTTCAACCGGGGCTTCGTCAAGCCGTACAACACCGCGGTCGGCCAGCTCGTGCTCGCCGTCGTGTGCCTGCTGTTCGCGGCCGGGTTCTGGTGGCTGCGGAAGCTGTCGAAGATCGAGACGCCGGACCGCTTCCTCGTGCACGGGCCGGAACGCACCGCACAACAGCCGCAGATGGTGGGGCAGTTCCCGCCGGCGGGCCAGAACGCGGCCGGGGCGCAGGCCGCCTCGCCGTACGGTGCCGCGGCGCAGCAGCCGCCGGGTCAGGCCCAGGGCCTGCCGGGCTACGGAGCGCAGGGCCGTCCGGCCGTGCCGGGACAGGGGGCCGGCCGATGAACACCATCGTCTTCGCGTGTCTGGTCGGCGGGGTCCTCGGCCTGGGCATCTTCGCCCTGATCCGGGCGCTGACGCCCAGCCGGCGCAGCGCGGTGTCGACCATCGCGCAGATCGACGCGCTGCGCGCCACCGGTGCCACCACCGGGTCCGAGACCGTCGTCAAGGCCGAGGGCTGGCGCGCCCAGATCGGCCAGCGGGTCGCCGCGTTCTACCTCCAGCAGGGGTGGGAGCAGCGCTCGCTGCGCGCCGACCTCGCGGTCCTCGACCGCAGTTGGGAAGCCTTCCTCGCCACCAAGACGGTGCTGGCCGCGGCCGGTGTGGTCTTCGGCCCGGCGCTCTTCGCGGTGGGAGCCGAGGTCGGCTTCGGCATCAGCCCGATCATCCCGGTCTGGCTGGCGGTGCTGTTCGGGGTCGTGTTCTTCCTGCTGCCCGACGTCGAGGTACGGCGGGACGCCGCGGTCAAGCGCAAGGACCTGCGGCGGGTGATCGGCGCCTACCTCGACCTGGTCTCCATGAACCTCGCCGGCGGGCGCGGCCTGCCCGAGGCGCTGATGGCGGCAGCCGAGATCAGCGACGGCTGGGCGCTGATGCGCATCCGCAACTGCCTGGCCGACGCGCGGATCACCGGCACCAGCCAGTGGGTCGCGCTCGGCCGGCTCGGCGACGAGCTGGGCATCGAGGAGTTGCAGGACCTCGGCGTCACCCTCGCGCTGGTCGCCGATGACGGCGCGAAGATCCGCGAGTCGCTGGCCTCGCGTGCCGAGACGATGCGCCACCGGGAGCTGTCCGAGATCGAGGGCGAGGCGGGTGAGCAGTCCCAGTCGATGCTCGTCGCGCAGATGCTGCTCGCCGCCGGCTTCCTGGTCTTCCTGATCTTCCCCGCAGCGATGCGGGTCTTCCAGGTCTGATCACCACCGCGCCGCCCGAACGACGACCGTCCACGAGAGGACCGAGCCATGAACCGCATGGACCGACTGTCAGCCTTCAATCCGACCATCGCCTTCCTCCACACCTACCTGCGGGGGCGGATCGACCGCGTCCGCAACGACGAGGACATGTCCCGAGGGGCCTCCGCCGTCGAGTGGGTGGTGATCTCGGCGATCGTGGTGGCCATCGTCGCCGCGGTCGGCTTCATCATCAAGAACGCCCTCAACGACAAGGCCACCAAGGTCGGCAACTGCATCGGTAGCACGGACGGCAGCAACAGCAACTGCTGACCGGCCGGTCGGGGGAGAGCAGCCATGGGACGGACGACCCGTACAGTGCGCCGAGCCGTACGCCGCAGACTCGACGCGGCGCACGGCGACAGCGGCGTGGGCAGCCGCGCGACTGCGTCGCCGGGACGTGCTCCGGCATGCCCCGGCGGCGACCGGGGCATGACCGCCATCGAGTTCGTCTTCCTCACCCCGGTGCTGTTCTTCATGATCTTCGCGACGGTGCAGTTCGGGATGTACTACTTCGCCGACCACGTGGCCCAGGCGGCCGCGCGGGCCGGCGCCCGCAAGGCGAGGGACGAGGCGGCGACCGGCCAGAACTGGTCCGGTGACGCCAGCCAGGCCGCGAGCGACTACATCCGGCAGCTCGGGCCGGACCTGCTGATCAACCCGCACGTCGACCCGAGCAGGGACCCGCAGGACCCCAACACCGTCAGGGTCCAGGTGACGGCGAAGGTGCCCGCGGTCTTCCCGCTGCCGGGGTTCTCCTTCAAGGTGGACGAGACGTCGGAGGGTCCGGTCGAGCGGTTCGTGCCGGACAACGGGGGATGAGAGACATGGAGTTCGCGAGGTACGACCGCCTGCGGGCGCGGTGGCGGCCGCCCCGCCGGGCGGAGGTCTGTCCGCAACCCGCTTGCGGCGACCGGGGGTTGTCCACCATCGAGGTGGTCATCCTCGCGCCGGTGATCATCCTGATGGTGCTGATCCTGGTCGCCTTCGGCCAACTCGTCGACGGCCGGGGCGCGGTGGACGGCGCGGCGCGCGACGCGGCCCGGGCCGGCTCCATCGAGCACAGCCGCTCGGAGGCGATCCAGCAGGCGGTCAGCGCGGCGCAGAGCGACCTGAAGGGGACCTGCACCAGCCCGGCGACGGTCACCCCGATCGGCGACACCAGCTTCCAGCCCGACACCCTCTTCACGATCCAGGTCACCTGCACGGTGCGCGGGTTGAGCTTTCTCGGGCTGCCGATCAGGAAGACCGTGACCTCCACGTCGGCCTCGCCGCTCGACCCGTTCCGCAGGTCGGCGACATGACGGCGGCGACGGAGGACCGGACCGTACCGGCGGGGCGCACGCTGGCGGCGCGGCTGCGGGCGCTGCGCGAGGACGACCGCGGTTCCGGCGCCGCCGCGGTCGTGATCTTCGCGCTGGTGTTCATGGCGCTGGCCGCCTTCGTGGTGGACGGCGGCCTGTCCATCGCCAAGCGCGAACGCGCCGCCGACATCGCCGAGCAGGCCGCCCGCTACGCCGCGCAGGACATCGACGTCGACGCCCTGCGCAACGCCCAGCCGGGCGCGCAGCCGGTGATCGACTACCAGCAGTGCACCGCGCGGGTCCAGCAGTTCGCCCGGGACGTTCACCTCCCGGCCAGCGACTGGCGCCGCGCGGGCTGCCCGACACCGCCGACCGGCCCCGACCGGGTCGAGGTGGTGGTGTACGTGACCTACCAACCGATCCTCAGTGGCTTCTTCTACGGCAAGTCGATCACCGTGGAAGGCAAGGCGGACGCGGTGTCGATCACCGGCCCCGGCAACTGACCGCCGGCGGCGGACCGCAGAGCACCAGACCGTACGACAAGGACCCGTACCACCGAAGGCAGAGGAAGCAGCCATGGCACGCACCACCGCCACGGGACGGAACCCCGTGCAGCAGGGCGGGCGGGCGGTCGGCCCGCCGCGCAGACGCCGCACGTTCGGCGACCTGGTACGGGCGTTCGGGGCGTTCCTCGCGCTCCTCCTGCTGGTAGTGGCGGTGCCGGCGGCACTGCTGCTGTACATCGGGTCGCCGTTCCCGCACCACTTCAACTCCGACGTGCTGCAGCAGCCGATCACCTCGGAGACGTTCGTCAACACGCTGGCCATCCTGGTGTGGGTGGCGTGGGCGCAGTTCACGGCGTGCGTGCTGGTGGAGGCGAAGGCCGCGGTGTCCGGGGTCGGCATGCCGACCCGGGTGCCCGGCAGCGGCCCGAGCCAGATCCTGGCCCGGCAGCTGATCGCGGCGCTGCTGCTGCTCGGGGTGAGCACCGCCGGCCTCGTTCCGGGCCTGGCCCAACTCGGCCAGCAGCACTCGATGGAGAGCCAGGCCCGTCCGGGCGTGGCCGCGACCGCCCAGGCCACCCCCGGCCAGCAGGTGGCTGCCCACCAGGCCGCCGTCCAGCACCAGACCGGGCCGAGCGCGGCCACCGCGCAGGGTAGCGGTCAGGCCGGCCAGCAGGCGACGAAGTTCTACCGGATCAACCCGCCCGAGGGCCGGCACCACGACTCGCTGTGGGAGATAGCGCAGCGGCACCTCGGCGACGGCCGCCGGTACAAGGAGGTCTACCAGCTCAACAAGGACCGGGTGCAGCCCGACGGTTCGAAGCTGTCGCAGGCCAGCCTGATCCGGCCCGGGTGGGTGCTGGAGATGCCCGCCGACGCGCACGGCGGCGACCTGGTCGAGATGCCCGTCGCGGCCCCGCACACCGCGCCCGACATCGAGCACTACGCCCAGCACGGCGGCGCCAAGGACACGACCGCCGAGGGCGCGCACGCCGCCACCCAGCACCAGGCCGGCGACCAGGGCGGTTCCGGTGGCGGGGGCGGCGGCCGGCACGCGGGCGGAGGGGCGCACGAGAGCGTCGCGGGCGGCGCGAGCGAGGCCGTCACCGGCCTGTCCGCCTCGCACGGCTTCGACCTGTCCGACGCGCTGATCGGCGCGCCGCTGCTGGCCGCGGGCCTGCTCGCCGCGCTGGGGCGGCGGCGCCGCACCGCGCTGTGGCAGTCGCTGACCGCGGGCGCGCTGCGCACCCCGCGTACCCCCACCGGCCCCGAGGCCGACGTCGCCGACGCGCTGCGGATCGGCGCCGACCAGCAGGCCGTCTCCTTCCTCGACCGGGCGCTGCGCTCGCTGTCGGCCCACCTCGACGCGGACGGGCGCAAGCTGCCCACGGTGTACGCGGCCTGGCTCACCGAGGACTCCCTGCACCTGCAACTCGCCTGGCCGGACGGGCAGCCCCCGGCCCCCTGGCGGACCGGGCAGGACGAGACCTTCTGGCAGCTGGAGCGCGCCCAACTGGTCGAGGACGTCGACACGTCGGTGGCGGCTCCGTACCCGGGCCTGGTGGTGCTGGGCACCCTGGACAGCGCCCGGCTGCTGCTCAACCTCGAAGCGGTACCAGGGATCGTCTCGCTCAGCGGCGCGAAGGCCGACCGCGAGGCCGTACTCGCCTCGGTCGCCGCCGAGTTGGCGACCAACGGGTGGTCGGACCGGATGACGGTCACCCTGGTCGGCTTCGCGCAGGACCTGACCGCGCTGGCGCCCGCGCGGGTGCGGCACATCGGTACGGTCGCGGAGGTCGTGGAGATCATGGCCGCGGAGACGGTGCAGCGCTCCGGCGCGCTGCGCACCGCGGGCCAGGACAGCGTGCTCACCGGCCGCACCGGCCGTGCCCAGCACACGCAGTGGGCGCCGCACCTGGTGCTGCTGGCCACCGAGCCGAGCGAGGAGGAGGCCCAGCGGCTGGCCGACCTCGCGTCGGACGCCGGTCGGTTGGGCATCGGTTACCTGGTTGGCGCCGGCCGCGCCGATCTGCCGGGCGCCGCTTGGGAGTTGGAGGTCACCGCGTCCGGACGGCTGCTCGCGCCGCTGCTCGGCCTGGACATGGAGGCGCAGTTGCTGCCCAAGGCGCAGTACGAGTCGGTGCTGCGGCTGTTCGCCGAAGCGGGCGGGGACGACCCCGGCCCGGATGCCCCGCCCTTCCTGGTGGACCTCAGCGACCAGGGCCGGCCGGGCGTGTACGCGCGGCTGCTCGGCCCGTTCGAGGTCGTCGGCATCGACGCGCCCGACCGCGAGCGCAGCGGCCTGCTGCACGAGGCGCTGGCGCTGCTGCTGCTCCACCGCGAGGGCGTCCACCCGCGGGTGCTGGCGTCCGCGCTGTGGCCGCGCGGGGTGACCGAGGACGTGCGGGACGCGCTCATCGCCCGGCTGCGCGACTGGCTCGGCACCGACCCCGACGGCGGGGAGCGACTGCGTCTGGACGGCACGGGGCGGATCGTGCTCAGCACGTCGGTCGTCTCGGACTGGGACGTGCTGCAGACGCTCCACCACGAGGCCACCGAGGGGCGCGCGGCCGGCGATCCCGCCGCCCGCCGCCGGCTGCTCACCGACGCGCTCTCGCTCGCCCGCGGCCGGCTCTTCGAGGACCGGGCGCCGGGCCGCTACGGCTGGCTCGGCCACGAGATCGTGGACGCCCAGCACCCCGTGCTCGTCGCGGAGATCGCGCTCGCGCTGGCCCAGCTCCACCTCGAGGCGGGCAAGCCGAAGGCGGCCGTCGCCGCGATCGAGACCGGTATGGCGGTCTCGCCCGACGACGAGCGGCTGTGGCTGGCCTACCTGCGCGCCGCGGAGGCCACCGGTGATCCCGGCCGGCTGGAGGCCGCCGCCTCGTCGCTCTTCGCCCGCGCGCACGCCAACGGCCCCTCCCGCGGCCTCCCGCCGCGGGTCGAGGCGCTGCTCGACGACCTGCTTCCCACCTGGCGGGGCAGCATCGCGAACTGAAGGGTGCTGCTTGGTCGCCCCTGGTTCTTCCGCTCGGCATGCCGCGGGAGGAGCCGGGGGCGGCTTCGTGCTTTCGGGCGGCTCGGCCGGAACGACGGGTGGGCCGCCCGGACTTCACAGGCGGGCCGCCCGGTCCTCATGTTTGGGCCGGGGCGGGTCGGGGCGGAGGTGCCCCGCTCTTTCCGCGCGGCGCCCGGGAGGCGCCAGGGACGCGCCGGCCGGACGCGGACCGCAAGAGCCCCGTGGACAGCGTCAACCGCGGACCGCCCCGCGAACCTTCAGGGCCCCGACACCGCGCTGAGGATCTCCGGCAGTCGCTCGAACATCCGGGGCGCGGTGAACCGCAGCCCCACCACCGACAGCGCCAGCGCGTACACCGCGCCGATCGGCAGCACCGTCCACAGCAGGGCGTGGTGGCCGGTCAGGTGCAGCGCGAGGTCCAGGCCGAGCACCGGCAGGCAGAACGCGGACGCGACGACGCTCCCGCCCAGGGCGTTGAACGCCACGAGCGAGCCGTTCCCCGGCGCGGCGTTCCCGAACGCGTTGTCCTGCGCGACCGTGTAGGGGAACCGGACGCTCGCGTAGGCGCCGGTGGAGATCAGCGCGCCGAGGAACGCCAGGCCCATCCCCAGTACTTCGGGCAGCGCCCCGGTCTTCCCCAGCAGCAGTGCGGTCGCGCACGTGACCACGGTGACGTAGGGGAGGGCGACCGCGCTGAGCATGAGGGCGCGGCCGCGCAGCTCCGCCTCCGCGTCCTGCCGGCTGGTGATGGTCGCGGCGATCGTCCAGAAGGCGGAGTTGTCCATCCCGAACTGGTTGTACATCTGCAGGCCCAGCAGGCCCGCCGTCCAGAGGCACTGGTAGACCGAGCCGTGCTGCACCACGGCGACGAGCGGCAGCAGCAGCCCCACCGCGAGCCCGGTCGCCCAGGACGCGCGCAGCCGCGGATCGCGGGCGACGTAGCGGAACTGGCGCTCCGTCACGGTGGCGGTCCGGCTCGCCGCCCACCGCGCGGGGAGCAGTCGCGCGAGCAGCGGCGGGCGGCTGCTGCCCTTGCGCTCGGTGCTGTCGGGCGCGGGCTGGAGGGTGGAGGAGTCCGGCGACATCATCAGCCGGTGCAGCGTGGTGTACCACCAGCGCAGCACCACGGCCAGCACGATTACGGCGAGCGCCAGTTGGGCCGCCGCCCGGCCGTACGCCCCGTCGGAGACCGACTGCACGGCGTCGACCGCGGAGGCCGGGGGGATCCAGCGCAGCACGGAGGTCACCGAAGTGACCCGGTGCAGGTCGTGGTGGGAGGACAGGGAGCTGAGCGCGAGGTTGACCAGCTGGGCGCCGACCGCCACGATCAGCCCGCTGAGCAGGGCCAGGTCGCGGCCCTTGCGGCTGGTCAGCAGACGGGTGTTGGCCGCCGCGACACCCCGGGACAGGGCCGCGCAGATCGCCAGCAGCAGGATCACCGCGGGCACCGCGACGACCGTGCCCGCGACGCCGTGCGCGACCGCGACGACCGCACCGGTGCCCACCAGCAGCGTGAACAACGGGCCGGCGCCGATCATCGACGAGGTCAGGAGGGCGACGATGAGCGGCCGCGGGCGCAGCGGCAGCATCGCCAGCCGGGTCGGGTCCAGCGTGTCGTCGCCGCCGAAGAAGAACAGCGGCATCACCGACCAGCCGATCGCCAGGACCGCCGCCATGGTGACGGCGGCTGCGGGTGCGTACACGCTTCCCCGCAGGGCGATCATCCCCGCGCCGTTGCCCAGCGCGTAGAGCATCGCCAGGCCGACGCCGATGCACCAGCTCACGGTGCGGCCGCGGGACTGCCGCACCCCGTTGCGCAGCACGGCCAGCTTGAGGCGGACGAAGGTCGCCGTGACCGGCGCGGCACGCTCCCCAGGTGCCGGAGCGGCCGGGCCGGGCGGCAGCGGTGAGCCGGTGGCGAGCGGCCCGGAGACCGTCACTTGGGGCCCCCGCCGAGCCAGTCCAGGTCTCCCGCGGAGCGCCGGTCGGCCCCCACGAGGGAGAGGAAGGCGTCCTGGAGGGTGCCCGCCTCGCCGCGCACCTCGGCCAGCGGCCCGTGCGCCACGATCCGGCCCGCGGCCATCACCGCGACCCAGTCGCACAGGCTCTCCACCAGCTCCATCACGTGGGAGGAGAACACCACGGTGCCGCCGGTGGCCGTGTACCGCTCCAGCACGCCGCGGATGACCTGCGCGGACACCGGGTCGACGCCCTCGAACGGTTCGTCGAGGAAGAGAACTTCGGGGTTGTGCAGCAAGGCCGCGGCGAGGCCGATCTTCTTGCGCATGCCGGTGGAGTAGTCGACGACGAGCTTGTGCTGCGCGGCCGACAGGTCCAGCACGTCCAGCAGTTGGGTGGCGCGCAGGTCGACGTCCCGCACCGGGAGGCCGCGCAGCCGGCCGGTGAAGGTGAGCAGCTCGCGGCCCGACAGGCGCTCGAACAGCCGCAGTCCTTCCGGCAGGACGCCGATCCGTGACTTCACGCCGACCGGGTCGCTCCACACGTCGCGGCCCACGATCTCGACCAGGCCCTCGTCGGGACGCAGCAGGCCGGTCACCATCGACAGCGTTGTGGTCTTCCCCGCGCCGTTGGGCCCGACCAGGCCGGCGAAGTGGCCGGCCGGCAGCTCCAGGTCGATGCCCGCCACGGCCTCCTGCTCGCCGAACCGCTTGCGCAGGCCGCGCACCCGCAGCGCGGGCGGAGCTCCCGAGGCCTCTCCCGGCTGCTGCCCCGCGCCGCGTCCGGCCGGACCGGCCCGGTCCCCGTAGTAGGACGGCAGCGGCCGGCCGCCCGTGTTCCGCTCCGTCCCGTGCGCCTCACCCATCGCACCGCACCTCTCCCCGAGTCCCCGGGTCCGCAGTCCCCGTCCGCGCCCACCGACGCGCTTCCCACGCAGCGCCAACTCTATGTGCGGCCACTGACAGTGACTGGAAAGGTGGGTGGGTTCCGAGGGAACCCCGGAAACACCGGTCCACCGGGGATCGTGGAGTTTGGCGACGAGCCGGGATGGGTAACACAAAGTCACCGGCCGCCAGGTGGAGTTCAGCGGGCGGAGCGGGCCGCCGCCTCGCGCCCGCACGCGTACGCCAGCGGGCTCAGCACTTCCTCGACGTCCGGCAGCCACCGGTTCGCCGCGGTGGGACGCCGGGCCCACTGCGCGCAGCCTCCCGCGCCCATCCGGGTCGGCGGGGCCACCACCCAGTCGCCCTCCCCGCGCACCGTGAGGTCCAGCGCGTCCTGCGGCCAGCCCAGTGCGGCCAGCAGCCGCGGCACCTTCGCGAGGGCGCCGGGCAGCACGAAGAACGCCATCCGCCGCGCGCCCGTGGAGATCACCGGGCCGAGCGGCACCTCCATGCGCTCGGTCCTGGCCAGGGCGTGGAAGCCGGCGCTCTCCGGAACCTCCAGAGCGTCGAACGTGCGCCCCGTGGGCAGCAGGACCGACGAGCGGGGCTGCTTCGTCCACATCCGCCGCACCTCCGAGCCGCTGCCGCTCGCGTGGTTCGCCCAGTCCGGCCTGGTGGGATGGGCGCCGGGAGCCGGGCAGTCGGCCGAGGCGCACGAACACAGCGGTGCGCCCCCGGGCCTCATCTCCAGCCACGCGCCGGGCAGCACCTCCCAGTGCCGCTCCTGCGCGTACGAGACCGCCGTGTCGAGCAGGTGCAAGCCGCTGAGCTGGCGCGGCACTACGAGGGTGTCTTCCACGCGCTGCACAACTGTCGTCGTCGGCCGGGGTTACGGGGCAGCTCGCGCGGCTCACCTGCGGGCGCACGGATGCACGTCCGGGGGCGCGTACGAGCGCCCCGGCCCGGAAACGGGTAAGTACCGGACGTGCGCCGTCCGCAGAGCCGGACCGGCGCCATGAGCCGCCCGGCAAGGGTGAATTGCCGCCATTACGGGGTTTATCCGTCCGTGCCGGGGAATGACGAGTGTCGAAGGACGACAAGGGGGGATCGATGGCCGCACGACCACTCGTGGCGCGGCAGCCGAACGAAAGGCTCCAGGCACTGATCCAGGAGGCCGGCTGCTCCAACGCCGGACTCGCCCGCAGGGTCAACATGTGCGGGACGGAGCACGGCCTCGACCTGCGGTACGACAAGACATCCGTCGCCCGCTGGCTGCGCGGACAGCAGCCGCGCGGGCGCGCGCCGGGCATCGTCGCCGAGGCACTGGGCCGCAAGCTCGGCCGCGCCGTGTCCATCGACGAGATCGGCATGGCCAACGGGCGGAACCTCGCCACCGGCATCGGCCTGCACTTCGCGCCCACCGTGCTCGGCGCGATCGAGCAGGTCTGCGAGTTGTGGCGCAGCGACGTCGGCCGGCGCGACTTCCTCACCGGCTCCACCGTCGCCGCCTCCGCGCTCGTCGAGCCCAGCCGCGACTGGCTGATCACCCGCCCCGACCCGGGCGTGGCGCGCAACGGCGGGGCCCGCGTGGGCATGTCCGACGTCGAGGCGGTCAAGGCCACCACCCAGGCGCTCACCGACCTCGACCACCGCTTCGGCAGCGGCCACGTCCGCCCGGTCGTGGTGCACTACCTCAACAGCGTGGTCTCCGGGCTGCTCGCGGGAAGCTACCGCGAGTCGGTCGGCCGCGAACTCTTCTCCGCCGTCGCCCGGTTGACCGAGCTGGCCGGTTACATGGCGGTCGACACCGGCCAACCCGGCCTCGCCCAGCGGTATTACATCCAGGCGCTGCGGCTGGCCCAGGCGGCGGGAGACCGCGCCTACGGCGGATACATCCTGGCTGCGAGCATGAGCCACCTCGCCGCCTCGCTCGGCAATCCCCGCGAGATCGCCCAACTCGCCCGCGCCGCCCAGGAAGGCGCCCGCGGCCAGGTCACGCCCACCGTCGAGGCGATGTTCCACGCCGCCGAGGCGCGCGGCCACGCGCTGCTCGGCGACGCCCGCACGTTCGCCACCGTCGCCGGAATGGCCCTGGACGCCATGGACCGTTCGCAGCCCGACCAGGACCCGCCCTGGATCGCCCACTTCGACCACGCCTACCTGGCCGACGAGTTGGCGCACTGCCACCGCGACCTCGGCCAGGCCGAGCCCGCCGCCCGCCGTGCCAAGGAGGCCCTCGCGGCACACCCGGTCACCCGGGCCCGCCGCCGCGCGATCGACCTGCTGCTGCTCGCCGACACCCAGGTGCAGCAGCGCGAGCTGGACGCGGCCTGCCACACCGGCGGCGAGGCCGTCACGCTGCTGTCGGGGCTGCGCTCCAACCGGGGCGCGGAGTATCTGGACGACTTCCGCCGCAGCCTGGAGCCCTTCGCCGCCGAGCCCGTGGTGCGCGCCTTCCACGCCCGGCTGGACGAACAGGAGGCCGCCTGAGAGTGAACCAGGGGTGCCGCCGGCGCCCACCCACCGAATCGTTACCGGACCGACACCACACCCGCACATTGCGGTCAAAGTGCTGCGCAGACCCACCGGGCCGGGCCCGCCCACCCGTGGCGCGCCCCATGCCCAAGTGTGAGGAGATGCTCACCTGTTCGGGCGCCTGGGCGGCGGTCGACGGGACCCGGTAGCGTTGGCCGACGGTTTGCACGGTAGGCCAGAGTCAGGAGTGGGCGGCGATGCACAGCAGCGGACGCGGCGAGGATTCGCCCGAAGCGTACCGGGGCGTCGTGCTGCCCTCGGCCCAGCAGCAGCCCCCGCTGCAGTACGGCGAGCACGTCCAGCCGGCCGGCGGCACCCCGTGGGGAGCGCCCGACGGCGCCCCGGCGGCCGAGCCGGCCGACGCCACGCAGATGCTCCCGCCGTATCCGGGCGGCGACCCGATGGGCCCGCCCGGAGGGCACGCCCCGGCGCCCGGGCAGAACCTCATCCAGGGCCACGTGGAAAGCCGCGGGCAGAGTCCCGTCCCGGGCCACGGCCAGGGATTCGGCGGGCCGCCTGCTCCTCCGGTCCCCCCGGCCCCCGCGCAGATCCCGGTCGCCGACGCCACGCAGATGCTGCCGCCCTACCCCGGCGGCGACCCCGTACCCGCGATGCCTCCGGTACCGCCGCAGTCGCCGCACATACCCGAGCCCTCCGCGGCCGAGGCCACCCAGGCGCTGCCCTTCTTCCAGGACCAGCCGGGCCGGCCCGGCGGCTACGACCAGCCCGGCGGGTACGACCAGCAGGGCGGCTACGAGCAGCAGGGGTACGACGGGCAGGCGTACGACCAGCAGCCCGGCGGCTTCGACCCCTACCCCGCGCCCGGCGGCCCGTCGTACGGCGGCCAGGAGCAGTACGCCCACCAGTTCGGCGGGTTCGAGGAGGAGCAGCCGCAGCAGTCCGGCCCCGGGCACGACAGCGACTACGACCACCTCTTCCGGCATGACGTGCCGAGCCCGGCGCAGATCCGGCCGCGCATCATCCAGCCGCCGGACCGCCAGCAGCCCGGCCAGCAGTACCCGCAGGGCCCCGGCGGCGGATACCCGCCCTACAGCGGCCAGGAGCCCGGCTACAGCCCCGAGCAGGGTTACGACGACGGCGGCCGCCGGCGGATGTCGCCGAAGGCGGTGATCGGCATCGTGGTCGCCGGTTGTGTGGTGTGCGGCCTCGTGGTCGGCGCGCTGCTCAACTCGGGCGGCGGGGGTGGCGGCACCCACACCGTGGCCGACTCGCAGAGCGCCACGCCCACGCAGGGCTCGTCCGGCGGCACGAAGACCGGCGCGGCCGGCGGCACGGACGACGTCGCCAAGCAGCAGGCCACCGCGCTGAACTCGCTGCTCAACACCAGTGACACCAGCCGCAGTTCGGTGGTGAGCGCGGTCGCGTCGATCAAGACCTGCGACAACCTGGCGGGCGCCGCCGGCGACCTGCACACCGCGGCGAACCAGCGCAAGTCGCTGGTCACCCAGCTCGCGAAGCTGCCGCTGGACAAGCTGCCCGACCACGACGCCCTCAGCGCCGCGCTCACCAAGGCGTGGCAGGCGTCCTCCTCCGCCGACACCCACTACGCGAACTGGGCCGGCCAGGCGCAGAACAACCACAAGGTCTGCCACGGCGGCCACGCCAAGAACACCACGGAGACGCAGGCCGGCGACCGTGAGAGCGGCACCGCGACCACCGAGAAGAAGAAGGCGGTCAAGTTGTGGAACACGATCGCCAAGAAGTACGGCCTCACCCAGCGCCAGTACACCCAGCTCTGACCCGCCGCCCTCCCGCCGCCCTCCCGCCGGGCCGGCCCGGACCGCTGAGCCCGGTCGGGCGGCCCGGCGGGGGAGCGGGGGAGCGAACGAGGAAGCGGGGGACCGCTCAGCCGTCGTTCCGCTTGAGCGGCGCGTACGACGTCGGCTTGAGCGTCTTGGTGAGGTCCACGAAGCCCGGCTGCGCCTGGACCAGGCGGCCGTCCCGTACCTCCTGGTAGACGATCTTCGAGTTGACCATCCGCGGGTGATCGGGGATGCCCAGCAGGTCGGAGTCGGTCCAGCCCAGGTCGGGGGTGAGGCCGCCGGTCGACAGTTTCGTGGTCGAGTCCATCGCCCGCCGGACGCTGTCGGCGTCGATCTTCGTCTTGTCACCCATCGCGCGCACCACCTTGGTGAAGACGGTGTACGCGATCCACGTGGTCTGCACCCCGGGGTCGGCGACGTCGATCGAGTCGTCACCGAAGGCGTACTTGCTGATCACCGACTTCATCTCGCTCCACCTCGGGTCGGACGCCGGCGGATACCAGTCGGCGATCTTCGCGCCCTCCAGCGGGCTCTTCGCGCCGCCGCTCGCGTCGATCACGGACTGCTGCACGCTGCCGATCACCGAGGACAGCTGCACCTTCGGCCGGGTGTCGCCGACCCGGCGCAGCGCGTCGAAGAAGGTGCTGGTTTTGTCGCCGAGCACCGCCGACACGCAGGACGACGCCTTGTCGGCGCCGACCGCCTTGGTGGCGATGGCCGTGTAGTCGGTGGAGTTGTCCTGGGTGAGCAGGTCGTCGACCGGCTTCTTGTCCGCCGCCTGCAGCCCCTGGTCGAGGAAGATCGGGAACTGGTCGCCGGTGATCGAGTCCGGCCGGACCAGCGTGACCTTCTTGCAGGTCTGCGCGAGTTGCAGCCCGCTGCCGGCCAGCAGCGCGGGCAGCCCGCCGTTGATCGGGAACGACATCAGGCTCTGGTACTCGTCCTCGGTGATCCCGTAGCCGCCGATGTACGGGATGCCGTCGCCCTCCAGCGCGGAGATGAAGCTGCTGCCCTCCTCGCTGTAGGAGCCGATGACCGCGACCGCGCCCGCGTCCGCGGCCTGTTTGGCACAGTTCGTGACGGTGACGGCGTCGTTGCGCTCGTTGCAGGTGAGGACCTTCAGCTTGCGGCCGTCCAGCCCGCCCTGGTCGTTGACGTAGCTCTCGACCGCCTTGGCCATGCCGAGCATGCCTGGCATGTTGGTGGCGCTGGTGCCCACCGGCGCCCACGTCATCACCACGATCGGCCCCGAGGAACCGCCTCCGCTTCCTGGAATGACGCCGCACCCACTGACCAGGGCGGATACGGCGAGCAGCGGGACGACGGCACGCCTGAGCGCGCCCATGCGTCGGTGAGTCATGTCAACGGAAGATTCCGCTTCCGGCCCAACGCCCGGATGACCGTGCCCCAACGCGGGGTCACTTTCGGGTGAATTACAGGTGTCGCCGATCGGGTGCGTACGATCGTGCGCTGTGCAAGGTTCGGAGAAGTCTTCCCGTCGCGGCCGCCCCTCCTCCACGATGGGAGGCATGCCCCTCAACGACATGCCGTGGTGGCGCTGGCGCAGCAACGTGCGTTCCGCGCTGCACATGATCAGCGACCCCGTCTTCCAGATGGAGGTCTGGCGGACCGGGCGCGAGGGATACGGCGACGTCACCGACGCCGTTTACCGCCTGGTCGAGGACACCTGGCTCGACAACTGGTCCGCCGAGAAGTACGTCGGCACCGTCTTCCGCGACGCGCAGGAGGCCGCGCTGGTCGACGTCGCGGTGCTCCGCGTGCTGAAGATCCTGCACCAGGTGGGGGCCGACGCCCCGGCCGTGGCCTACCTGGACCACCCGGCGTGGCCGGAGGCGGTGCAGGCCGCCCGCGAGGCGCACGTGCGGATGGCGGGGTCCGACGCCGAGGACCCGGACGCGCCGCCGCGCTCCCTGGAGGTGCTGGCGATCTACAACCGGACCGCGTGACGCCGTCCGGTTGACGGACGCGGGCGGCCCGGGCCGCGCGGTTGTGCCAGGCTGGCGACGTGAACGAGCCGCAGCAGCCGCCGCCGCAGTACGTCCTCACGCTGTCGTGCCCCGACAAGCAGGGCATCGTGCACGCGGTGTCCAGCTACCTCTTCATGACCGGCTGCAACATCGTCGACAGCCAGCAGTTCGGCGACCAGGACACCGGCCTGTTCTTCATGCGGGTGCACTTCTCGGCCGGCGCCGAGGTGACCGCCGACAAGCTGCGGGCCAGCTTCGCCGCGGTGGGTGACGCCTATCACATGGAGTGGCACCTCCACCCGTCCGAGGAGCGGATGCGGATCGTGCTGATGGTCAGCAGGTTCGGCCACTGCCTCAACGACCTGCTCTTCCGCGCCGGCACCGGTGCGCTGCCGGTCGAGGTCGCCGCCGTCGTCTCCAACCACCCCGACTTCCGGGACCTGGTCGACTCCTATCACGTGCCGTTCCACCACATTCCGGTCACCCGGGACACCAAGGCGGACGCCGAGGAGCGGCTGCTGGAGATCGTGGCCGCGGAGGGCGTCGAACTGGTCGTGCTCGCCCGCTACATGCAGGTGCTCTCGGACGACCTGTGCCGCAAGCTGCCGGGCCGGATCATCAACATCCACCACTCCTTCCTGCCGAGCTTCAAGGGCGCCAAGCCCTACCACCAGGCGCACGACCGCGGCGTGAAGCTGATCGGTGCGACCGCGCACTACGTGACGGCCGACCTCGACGAGGGCCCGATCATCGAGCAGGAGGTCGAGCGGGTCGGCCACGAGGTCACGCCGGAACAACTCGTCGCCGTCGGACGCGACGTGGAGTGCCAGGCCCTGGCGCGGGCCGTGAAGTGGCACAGCGAGCACCGGGTGCTGATCAACGGCCGGCGCACGGTGGTCTTCGCGTAGCGGGGACGACCCTCACAACCGGGACAGCGACGCGGCCGCGTACAGCACGTCCCGGATCGCCGCCCGGTCGCCGTTCTTGCCCGCCGCGGCGCGTTCCGGCACCACGTGGCCCGCGGTGAGCTGGCAGAACTCCACGCTGTCCATGGCGACATGCGCGACCTGGTGGTCGGGCGAGGCCATCGCACCGGGCGAGTCGAGCGGCAACCACCACTCGCCGCCCCCGTCGCCCTCGATCTCCAGCAGCAGCGAACGCCCCGGTGAGCCCGCCGCGACCAGCCGCGACGCCGAGGTGGTCAGGCCCGCCCTGCGCCGCGCGGCCAGCGCCCCGGGCAGCTTGTCCGCGGCCAGGCCCACGATCTGCCGCATGTGACCCAGCGCGGGCTTCTCGTACGGGTAGTCCACGGCTTCGGCGATGTCCGTGGCGTGCGTCCAGCACTCGAAGGCGCGGTCCACGAAGGCGTCATGGAACGCCAGCTCGAAGTCGCCGTAGTCGACCGGGAGTCCGGCGACGCCCTCGCCCGCGAACGCGACCGTGCGCACCAGCCGGTGGCTCTGCTCGCGCCACAGCAGCCGCAGCGTCGCACCCGGCAGATGCCGGTGGACGGCCCAGTGCGCGGCCGTACGCGCCACCGGGGTGCGCGGCAACTCGACCTCCTCGGTCGTCTCGCCGAGCCGTACCGGCCGCATCGGGGCCAGCCCGAGGCGATCGGTGGCGTCCTCCGCGGGCGGCTCGATGGACTGCTGCGGCAGCCCGAGCGCGCGGCCGACCAGGCCGTCGACGGCGATCAGGTGCGCGATGACCTGGCCGACGGTGAACTCCCGTGAGACCGGGGCGCCGTCGAACCACTGCAACCGCACCGGCGCGGTCCAGTAACCGTCTCCCAGGTCACGCAGCAGCGCGTCCAGCCGGGCGGCCTCCGCGTCGTACGGCCCGGCCCACTCCGGCACCGGGATGCGCGCCGGGCGCCGGCCCAGGCACCCTTCGAGCACCCGCGCCCGCAGCAGCGGGTCGAGGTCGAGCGACTCCTCGTGGTGCAGCAGGCCGACCGCGTCCCGCAGCCGAAGGGCCTCGTCGGCGCAGCCGGCGCAGTCCGTCAGGTGCACCTCGACGGCCAGGGTCTCGTCACGGGAGCAGGCCGCCAGCGCCCAGGCGCCGAGCAGCGATTTGAGGGTGCCGTGGTCGTACGGCGGCACACGGTCGGAGGTCACGGCGGAGGACGCTCCCGGATCGATACGCCGCAGCGGGTCGGGTGGGGTGGGTGGTTCGGGCGGGTCGAGGCGTACGGGCGCGGCCTCGGCGGCCCCGGCGGCCGATCCCGCGGACGACCCGGCCCCCGCACCCGGCACGGGCGGGAGGTCGTCGGACGAGCCGTGCTGCTCGCGTTGCGCGGGGATGTGCGGACGGCGGCCGCCGCCGGGCCCGTTGCGCCGATGGTCCGCGGGGCCGTTGGTCCCGCCGTCACCGCCGCGGCCCGCGCTCAGGGAGCCGTCCTCGTCGCCGTGGACCGGGCCGTTCACCGCGCGCCCCGTTCCGGATGCCGCTCGCCGGGTGCCCCGGACGGGTCGTCGGGCTCCATCGCGGTCGACAGCAGTTGCAGGCCCAACCGCAGCCTGCGACGCGCCTCGTCCTCGCTCACCCCGAGGTCGGCCGCCGCCGCGCGGTAGTCGAGCCGCTCGCGGTAGGCGAGTTCGAGCGCGGCACGCAGCGGGGCCGGCATCGAGGTGACGATGAAGTCGGCCCGCGCCGCGGTGTTGGCCTCGCGCACGCGGGCCTCCAGCAGGTCGGGGTTGGTGCGGCCGCGGTTCTCGTACTGGCGCAGCCGGTGCACCGCGTGCCGCTGGGTGAGCGCGGCGATCCACGACCGCAGCGACCCGTCCCTCGGCTCGTAGGCGTCCGGGTTCTCCCAGACGTACCCGAACACCTCGCGGGTGATCTGGTCCGCCGCGTCGTCGTCGTCCGTGACGCGGTGGGCGAGACCGTGCACGAGGGAGGCGTAGCGGTCGTACAGCTCGCCGAGAGCCGCTTCCTCGCCCCGCGCCAGCCGCTGCTGCATTTTGCGGTCCCAGCGGGGTGGTGCGGGTGTCGCCATGACCCGGCCCCTTTGCGTCGTCCCGGCCCGTACTCCACTGGACCCGGTGCCACCGCTTGCGGTCACGACGTTACCGGGCGCACGCGAGGGTGTACGCGGCTTTGCACCAACCTGGCGCCGTACGCGACCGCTTCTGTCGGTCTGTTATGCGGGTGTGACCGGAAGATTGCGGGGTTGCGACCGGGAGCGGGCATAGGGTCGTAGGACGGGAGAATCCAAGTCGACGGCGAGGCGAGGTGGGTACCGGTGCTGGTGACCCGGGCCGAGCAGGACGGCTGGGCGGTGGTCACGGTCGCGGGGGAGATGGACCTGATCTCGTCCCCGGCGGTCCGGCAGAAGGTGCACGACGCGGTCGCCGAGGGGCGGCGCAGCCTGGTGCTCGACCTCGCCGGAGTACGGTTCTGCGACTCCAGCGGGGTCGGCGTGCTCATCGGGGCGCGCCGGCTGATGCGGTCCTGTGCGGGGCGGCTGCGGATCGTGCTGCCGCACGACGGGGCGGGGAGCGGCTCGGAGGGCTCGGCCTCCTCTGTGACCGCGGCGTCCTCGGCGTCCGACGTTCCGGTGCGCGGTGGCGAGGCGCACGTGAACCGGGTGCTCGCGGCGCTCGGCGTGCGCAGGCTGTTCGAGGTCTACCCGGACCTGGACGCGGCCACGGACGACACGGCCAGGCCGCTTTCCGCCTGAGCGCGGAGCCGCGAGCCCTGAGCGCCGAGGAGGTCGCACCGTCAGTGCGGTGCGGTGCGGTGCGGTCGGGTCCGGCCCGGCCCGCGCGGACGGTGGGTGTGGGCCGATGATGGGCGCATGACTCTCATCTCCCTCGTGCGCGGCGACATCACCGAGGAACACGTCGACGCGGTCGTCAACGCGGCGAACTCCTCGCTCCTGGGCGGGGGCGGTGTCGACGGCGCCATCCACCGCAAGGGCGGCCCCGAGATCCTGTCCGCCTGCCGCGACCTGCGCGCGTCGCACTACGGGCGCGGTCTGCCCACCGGCCAGGCCGTCGCCACCACCGCGGGACGGCTTTCGGCGCGCTGGGTGATCCACACCGTGGGCCCGGTCTGGCAACCGGACGACGACCGCTCCGCACTGCTCGCTTCCTGTTACCGGTCGTCGCTGCGCGTGGCCGACGAACTGGGCGCGGCCACCGTCGCCTTCCCCGCGATCTCCACCGGCGTCTACGGCTGGCCGATGGACGACGGCGCCCGGATCGCGGTGCAAACGGTGCGCGACGCGCCGACCTTGGTCACGGAAGTCCGCTTCGTGCTCTTCGATGATGTCGCCTATGCGGCATTTGAGGCGTATGTCTGACCGTCGTCGGGGGCGGAGTCGCGGTCACGGAGCGTCCGCACCGTGTTGTGTCCGATGCGTGACTTGTTACGCGGTGGAGTCCGGGTTGACCTCGGGTACGCTCCATCAGGTGCGCGCTCGTTCGAGGCTTCCCCAGGATGCCGCCCGGCAGGTCCGGAGCGGTTCCGTGCCTGGCTGCGCGGCCTCCGGCCGGGTGCGGCGCACAGTATGCGGTACGCCCGCCGGGTTGCGAGGGAATATGCCCGAAGCGCTTGCTGGAGTACCTGTCGGTCGTCCAAGCTGTGTGACGCCCATGTCACATACGGTGACAGCGGGCGGACATGCGGCGTCGGGTCAGCCGGTTCGGGTGGTGTGAGCAGTGCAGATGCTTCAGATGCAGCTCGAGGTCGGTGTCGACCCCGCGGAGGTCGGTAGGGCGCGCAGTTGGGCGCGTTCACGGCTGGTGGGCTCCGGGATAGGAGCCGACGAGCCGGTCGCAGAGACGCTGCTGCTGCTGATCTCCGAACTCGTCACCAACGCCGTGGTGCACACCGGCTGTCCGGCAGTGCTGCGCATGCTCTTCCCGGCCGCGCCCGCCGCCCCGGTCCGCGTGGAGGTCGCCGACACCAGCGTCCTGCCGCCCGCACCGCGGCACGCGGACCGCGACGAGACCGGCGGCCGCGGCCTGGAACTGGTCGACGGCCTCGCCGACCGCTGGGGCTGGCACCCGGAGGGCGCGGGCAAGCAGATCTGGTGCGAGGTCGACCGCGCCGCCGCCACCATCGCCCTGCCCTGAGCGCACCACCGCTCCGCACCCGACTGCTGGCGGTGCGTCCCGTCGCTCACCCCTGTCCCGCGGTCTGGAACGTCCGCCGGTACACCGATGGCGAGACACCCAACGCGCTCTGGATGTGCTGCCGCAGCGACGCACCCGTGCCGAACCCCGCCTGCCGCGCGATCTGGTCCACCCCGAGATCGGTCGACTCCAGGAGCTGCCGCGCGCGTTCGATCCGCTGCTGGGTCAGCCAACGGCCCGGACTCATCCCCACCTCCTCCCGGAACCGCCGCGTGAACGTCCGCACGCTCATCGCCTCCCGCTCGGCGAGTTGCCGCAGCGTCACCGGCTGCTCCAGCCGCTCCAACGCCCATGTCCTGGCCTGCACGGTGCCCGCCAGCTGCGGCTCCGGAAGCGGCCGCCGGATGAACTGCGCCTGACCGCCCTCCCGATGCGGCGGGACCACGGTCCGCCGCGCCACGCCGTTCGCCACCGCCGTGCCGAAGTCCCGGCGTACGAGGTGCAGGCACACGTCGATGCCGGCCGCCACCCCCGCCGAGGTCAGCACGTCGCCGTCATCCACGTACAGCACGCCCGGGTCCACCCTCACCCGCGGGAAGAGCCGTTGGAAGTGGTCGGCGCTGCTCCAGTGCGTGGTCGCGGGCCGTCCGTCCAGCAAGCCGGCCGCCGCCAGCAGGAACGACCCCGTGCAGATCGACACCACCCGCGTACCCGGCCGGATCGCGCCGAACGCCGCCGCCAACTCCGGGCTCAGCCGCCCCTCCTCGTACACCGCGCCCATCTCGTGCGACGCGGGCACCACCACCGTGTCGGCCTCGGCCAGCGCCTCCACGCCGTGCCCGACCACGATCGGGAAGTCCGCGTCCGTCCGCACCTGGCCCGGGCGCAGGCTGCACGTCACCACCTCGTACAGCGTCGGGGCGTCCTCCGCCCGCTCGTGGGCCCGCGCGCCCCCGAAGATCCGCAACGGGATGCCGAGTTCGAACGGGATCACCCCGTCCAGCGCGAACACCGCCACCCGGTGCCGGCCACCGCCGCCGAACACCCGACCCTGCGCCCGCTCTTGAGCCCGTGCCCGTTCCTGGGCCCGCGGGGAACCCTCGCCGTCCGCCATGGCCCGATTCTTTCATACCATGGCCCTCGGGCCACTCGTCGCCAGGGAACTCTCCTCGGAGACTGAACAACGTGACGCAGACATCCCGCACCTCCGCGCCCGGCGACCACCCCGCGGTGCCCGCCGCCCCCGTCGTCAACGGCCAGGCCGCCGTCCCCGCCGGCTCGCGCCTGCGGCCGCACCGCGCCTGGGCGGTCGCCGCCGTCACGTTCGTGACGATCATCGGTTCCGCTGCCTTCGCCTCCCTTCCCGGGCTCCTGATCGACCCGCTGCACAGCGAGTTCGGCTGGTCGCGCGCCATGATCGGATTCGCCGTCTCCATCAACCTGGCGCTGTACGGGCTGACGGCACCGTTCGCCGCGGCGCTGATGGACCGGTTCGGCATCCGGCGGGTGGTCGCCTGCGCGCTGCTGACGATCGCGCTCGGCGCCGGACTCACCGTCTTCATGACCCAGGTCTGGCAACTGGTGCTGTGCTGGGGCGTGCTGGTGGGTCTGGGCAGCGGTTCGATGGCGCTCGCGTTCGCCGCGACCGTCGCCAACCGCTGGTTCGTCGCCCGCCGGGGACTGGTCACCGGCATCCTCACCGCCGGCGGCGCGGCGGGTCAGTTGGTCTTCCTCCCACTCCTGTCGTGGATCACCGAGCACCACGGCTGGCGCCCGGCCGCCGTGACGGTCTCGTTCGCGGCGCTCGCAGTCGTGCCCTTCGTCTGGCTGCTGCTGCGCGACCACCCCGCGGACGTCGGGGTGGCCCCCTTCGGGGCGACGGAGTTCGTGCCCAAGCCCCCGCCCGTCACCGGGGCGGCCGGGCGTGCGCTGCGGGCTCTTCGCCAGGCGGCACGCGGCGGTACCTTCTGGCTGCTGGCCGGCAGCTTCGCGATCTGCGGTGCGTCGACCAACGGTCTGGTGAAGACCCACTTCGTGCCCGCCGCGCACGACCACGGGCTCCCGGTGACGACCGCGGCGTCCCTGCTCGCCGTCATCGGGGTGTTCGACATCGCGGGCACGGTGGCCTCCGGATGGTTCACCGACCGCCTGTCGCCGAGGCGGCTGCTCGCGATCTACTACGGATTGCGCGGACTCTCGCTCATGTTCCTCCCGATGCTGTTCTCCGACAGCATCCATCCCTCGATGCTGCTGTTCATCGTCTTCTACGGCCTCGACTGGGTGGCGACGGTGCCGCCGACCATCGCGCTGTGCCGTGAGCACTACGGCGAGAACAGCGCGATCGTCTTCGGCTGGGTGCTCGCGGCCCACCAGATCGGTGCGGCCCTGGTCGCCTACCTCGGCGGGGTGGCGCGTGACGCGCTCGGTTCCTACGACGTCGTCTGGTACACCTCCGGTGCGTTGTGCGCGGTGGCCGCGCTGATGTCCCTGGTCGTCCGCCACCGGCCGGTCGCCGCGCCCGTGATGGCAGTTACCGGATGAACGTCCCGAATGTCCGTGCGAGTTCCGGTTCGGGTGGGGTTCACTCTCCCGAGTGAGCGGGGCCGGGCTGGACGGGGCCAGACCGTGCGGGCTCGGGTGGGGCAGGCCGGAACTCGGCAGGGCGGGGCTGAGCGAGGGCGGGCGGAAGGCGGCGGGCGCCCGGCCCGGCCGAACCGTGCGGAACGGCGTTCGCTCTACCGCGCGCGGGCGGCGGTGCGGGCCGCCGCGCGGGCGATCCGGCGCGCGTCGATCGCCATCTCGCGGAACATCCCGCTGATCGGATTGGTGAAACCGGTGAAGTACAGGCCGGGCGTCTCCGGCGGTGTTCTCGCGCCGTGCACCACCGGGCGCCCGCGGCCGTCGAGCACCCCGAGGTGGCCCACGAGCGGTTCGAGGCCGCGCCGGTAGCCGGTCGCGGCGATCACCACCTCAGGGCGGATCTCCTCGCCGTCGGCGAGGCGCACCTTCTCCCCGTCGAACCCGGCCACGGCCGCGACGGGTTCGACCCGCCGCGAGCGCACCGCGGCGACCAGGCCGACGTCCTGCACCGGGATCGCGCCGTCCAGCACGCGCGAGTACAGCCCCGTCCCGGGCCGCGGCAGCCCGAATTCGGAAAGGTCCGGCACAGCGGCCCGTTCTACGTACGGCGCGATGCGGTCCACCAGCCGGGTCGGCAGCCGGCGGCAGACGATCCCGCTGGCCTGCGCGGGCCAGCCCAGCGTGGAACGGCGCAGGATGTGCGGGGGCGTGCGCACCGCGAGACGGACCCGGGCGGCGCCCCCCTCGGCGAGATCCACGGCGATCTCCGCACCGGTGTTGCCGACACCGACCACGAGGACGTCCCGCCCCGTGTAGGGGGCGGCGTTGCGGTAGTGGGCGGCGTGCAGAAGATCGCCGGGGAAGGTCTCCCGCCCCGGCCAGTCGGGTATGTGGGGACTGTGGTTGTGGCCGGTCGCCACCACGATCGCCGGAGCGGTCAGCACCCGGCCGCCGGTCGCGGGCAGTTCCCAGCCCGCGCCGCTCCGTTCGACGCGTCGCACCTCGATCCCGGTGGTGATCTCGAGCTCGTGGTGGTCGGCGTACTCCTCGAGGTAGCGCACCACGTCGTCCCGGCCGACCCACCGGCCGTAGCGGCGCGGGATCGGCAGTCCGGGCAGCGCCGACAGCCGTCGTGTGGTGTGCAGGTGCAACCGGTCGTAGTGGCCGCGCCACGACGCCCCCAACTGCTCGTCGCGTTCCACCACGAGCGCTCGAAGTCCCTGCTGCCGCAGTGCCGCTGCGGCGGCCAACCCGCCGGGGCCGGCACCGATGACAACGGCGTCGAGTGCGGCGGCGGTCGCGCGGACCCGGTCGGTGGCGGTCGTGGGGTCGACCATGGAGGCACTCCTGGAGCCAAAAGCGTCTGATACGAACACGGCCGGTGCTACCGGAAGGTATCCGCCCCGGCGGGTGCGAGCGTAGTCCCCCGTACCGGACGCCCCGCAGGGGCCGTTGAGTTGCCCGGTCCCTGCCGCTCGCCCGTCGCGCGCCGGCCGTTCGCGGGCCGATTGCCGACCGGTGTCCCGCGGCGACGTCCCCGCGCCGACGGCCGTTCACCGCGCGCTCCTTGTCCCCGTCCCGGAACGCGACGACGCGGGCGCCGGCGGTCTCCCCCGAGACCTTGTGGCGCCCGCGTCGGGGCGTGCTGTTGCGGCAGGACTGGCGCGCGGGGACGGAACTTCCAAGCGGACGGCCGATGTCGGGCGCCGTCGCTACTTCGGCGGTTTCCTTCCGGTGACTCCGAGGTGGACGAGCAGCGCCAGGTTCGGCTTCAGGTCGGCCTGCTTGACGCCGGTCCCGGTGAAACCTTTCTGGTGTGCCGCGACCGCGGCCAGCATGGCCACCAGCGAGCCGGCCACGGCCGGCGCGCTGACCTGCTTGTCGACCTTGCCCTTGCTCTGCAGGTCCTTGATGGAGTCGGTGAGCGAGCTCGTCACCGAGTTGAGGATCCGGGTGCGGATCCGGTTGAAGCGCTTGTCGCCCTCGGCGGCGCCGAGATCGATCACGCGGAGGATGGCGTCGTTCCTGCGCCAGAAGGACAGGAAGCCGTCGACGAGTTGGTCCGCGGCGAGTGCGCCGGACTTGCCGACCCACGAGCGACCCGCGACCAGTTCGGTCAGGCTCGCCGCCTCCTTCGCCATCTCGTCGGCGAGTTCAAGGACGGCGCCCTCGACGTCGGGGAAGTACTGATAGAACGTTGCGGGGGAGGTGCCCGCCATCCGGGCGACGTCAATCACCTTGACATCCCGGTACGGCGACGTGCTGAGCATCTCGCCGAGGCAGTCCAGCAGCTTCTGCCGCGTGGCCTGCCCGCGGCGGCCCGCAACACGGCCGTCGACGGTGCGAACTTGTCCTGTCATGCCGTCAGTTTACCGGCGGGTGATCGGCGCGCGATTTGGCGGCGTGCAAACGGGGACGCCCTCCTTCCACTTGGCGAACCGCCAGTTCAACGGTGTTTTCCCCCGTCTCAGGGGCCCCACGGGTGTGCGGGTGGAATGTGTCGAATGGGTGATTCGGGCCCGCGGCGCGCCCGGCTCGAAGAATTGACCATATGTTCGAATTCAGGCTCGTGCCGTGGGGAAGATCACTGGTTACGGTGGCGGGGACGGCGTGTCGAAGGCACTCCGCGAAGCATCGCGAACGTATAGGGAGGACGGAGTCATGCCGGAATTCGGTGAGGGGGCCCCATGTTGGGCCGATGTGACGTTGCCCGACCTCGAAGCGGGCCGGCGCTTCTACGGTGAGTTGCTCGGCTGGACCTTCGAGGACCAGGGGGAGGAGTTCGGCCACTACACGATGGCGCGGCGCGACGGAGCAAGAGTCGCGGCCCTGCTGCCGAAGGTGAACCCGTCGATGGCGACCGCCTGGGGGGTGTTCCTCCGTGCCTCCGACGCGGGCCGGACCGTCGCGAAGGTCAGGACGGCCGGCGGGCAGGTGGTCTTCGGCCCCGACCCGGTCGGTGACGTCGGCGTGATGACCGCGATCATCGACCCTGGCGGCTCGTACGTCGGGCTCTGGCAGCCCGGCAGCCACCCTGGCTTCGACCTGGTCAACGAGCCGGGTGCGTTCGCCTGGGCGGAGAACCACACGCGGGACACCGAGGTCGTCGACACCTTCTACCAGGAGGTGTTCGGCTACGACTCCCAGCAGGTCGGGGACGGCGTTCACTTCGACTACGCGGTGTGGTCGGTGCCCGGGGCCGAGAACCCCGCGCTGGGCCGGATGAAGCACGGCGGCGCCCCCGACGACACCCCCACCGCCTACCAGGTCTACTTCGGCGTCGAGGACTGCGACGACGCGGCCGCCACCGTCCGCCGGCTCGGCGGCCAGGTGCTGGTGGAGCCCGCCGCTTCGCCGTACGGCCGCACCGCCGTCGTCACCGACGACCAGGGGGCGCGGTTCTCCGTGATCGACCTCCGGAGCCGGACGGAGCCGACACCCGGGCAGTAGGCCCGGTTCACCCCCTCCTGACGCCCGCTTCGGCGCGGCGATTGGCCCTCGCGCGCCGGAGAGCGGATGATAACGAGTTCGCTTTCGGGGCGTGTCGTGGCGGCCCCGGGTTCGCAACCGGCGCTCATCCCAGGAAGAATCGGACCCGTACCCTGGCACGGGAGCCAGCGACCGGCCGGACGGGGCCGCGCAGCACGGGGAACGGCCGCGAACAACGCGGGCACGGGGAGGTGGCAGGGCAGTGGTGGAGCAGCTGACGCAGCATGACCCGAGACGGATCGGCCCTTTCGAGGTGCTGGGGCGGCTCGGAGCCGGCGGCATGGGGCTGGTCTATCTCGCCCGCTCGGCCTCCGGCCGACGGGTCGCGATCAAGACCGTACGGGCAGAGCTGGCCGAGGACCAACTCTTCCGGGTCCGCTTCACCCGCGAGGTGGAGGCCGCCCGTGCGGTGTCGGGCTTCTACACCGCGGCCGTCGTTGACGCCGACCCGCGTGCCGCGGTCCCCTGGCTCGCCACCGCCTACGTCCCCGCCCCGTCCCTGGAAGAGATCGTCAACGAGTCCGGCCCGCTGCCCGCCCAGGGAGTGCGCTGGCTCGCGGCGGGCATCGCCGAGGCGTTGCAGTCGATCCATGCCGCGGGCCTGGTGCACCGGGACATGAAGCCGTCGAACGTACTGGTGGTCGAGGACGGGCCCCGGGTGATCGACTTTGGTATCGCCTCCGGGGTGTCCAACACCCGGCTGACGATGACCAACGTGGCCGTCGGCACCCCCGCGTACATGTCGCCCGAGCAGGCCCGCGACTCCCGCAGCGTGCGCGGCGCCAGCGACATCTTCTCGCTCGGCTCCACCCTGGTCTTCGCCGCCACCGGGCACGCGCCGTTCCACGGCGCCAACCCCGTCGAGACCGTCTTCATGCTGCTGCGGGAGGGCCCCGACCTGGCCGGGCTGCCCGACGAGCTGCGCCCGCTGATCGAGTCGTGCATGCGGATGAAGGCCGAGGAGCGCCCCACCCCCGCCGACCTGCAGGCGCAGCTCGCCCCGCACCTTTTCTCCTCCGGCGGCGACGACACCGGTACCGCCTCGGCCTGGCTGCCGCCCGGGGCGGTCGCCCTGATCGAGGAGCGGCACCGCCGGCCCGGGGTCCCGCCGAACGGCGGCCGGACCGCCCGCCCGCCCGCGCCGCAGCCCTCGGGTCCCCAGGTTCCCGCGCCGCAGCAGCCCTCAGCCCCGCAGGTTCCCGCCCCGTCGCCTTCCGCGGCGCAGTCCTCCGGCCCGGTGCCGCCGCAGCCCGTGTCGCCGCCCCGCCCCCAGCAGCCGCCCCCCGGCGGCCCGCACCAGCACGCGGCCGCGTCCGTACAGCTGGCCGGGTCCGCGCCGATCGGGCCGGGGCTGCGGGTGGCGCACGCGGCGGAGCTCAAGGCGGTGGCCGCACCGGTGCCCGGCACCGAGTGGGTGCGGACCCGCCATGGCGCCCACCGGGCCCCGCAGGCCGCCCCGCCGTCCGTACCCGCGGCGATGCCCCGCCCGCCGGGCCCACCGGGGCCGCCGGGGGAGTGGCGTCCGTGGCGGTTCCGGATGTCCAACGACGTGTGGGGCACCCCCGTGGTGGACGGCGGCCTGCTCTACGTCACGTCCTTCGAGGTGCACGCGCTCGATGTGGCCAGCGGGCGCAGGCAGTTCAAGACGCGGGACGTGGCCTGGACGATGGCGGTGGCAGGCGGCCGTATCCATGCGTCGGACGGGCCCAGCCTGTTCGCGCTCGGGGCGGCCGACGGCGGGGACCGGTGGCGCACCGCGATCGACGGCTGGGTGTACGCGGTGCAGGCCGACGCCGGCACCGTCGTCACGGGCACCCGGGGCGGCATCGTGCAGGCGTGGGACGCCGAGCGCGGGACGCTGCGCTGGGAGCGCTCAGGTGTGCAGACCGAGTTCGAGTCGCCGGACGCCGGCCCGAGCGTCGAGGGCCGGATGGTGTTCTACCAGGGGGGCGGCCTGCTGCACGCGGTGGACGCCCTCAACGGCGCGGAGTTGTGGTCGTACCCGGTGGGGGAGCCCGGAGCGGCCGGTTCGGTGGTCACCCGGCCGGTGCTGGCCGACGGCGTGGTGCATCTGACCGCCGGTACCCGGGTGCTGGCCCTCGACGCCCGTACCGGCGCGGAGCGGTGGCACTTCGAGGCGCCCGCCGTGATGTTCGCGCCGCCCGCACACGTCCCCGGCCCCGGGCCCACCGGCGGCGGGATCTACGTCACCGACCACCTCGGTACCGTGTACGCGCTCGATCCGGCGGACGGCCATGACCGGTGGCGGGTCGCCACCGAGCCGCGGCAGTCGCTGGAGCCGGTGGTGGTGGCCGCGGGAGGGGTGCACCTCGGGGCGGGCGGCGCGCTGTACACGCTGGACGCGGTGAGCGGGACGCCGCGCTGGCGCTTCACCGCGCAGGGCGAGATCGTCGGGTCGCCCGCGGTGGCGGACGGCCGCGTGCACTTCGGTTCGAAGGACCACTGCCTGTACACGGTGGACGCGCAGGGCGGCCAGTTGCGCTGGCGACTGGAGACCGGCGGCGAGATCACCGGGTCACCCGTGGCCGCCGAAGGTGTGGTCTACGCGTGCTCGAAGGATCGCTGCGTGTACGCCCTGGATGCCGCGAAGGGCACCGGTTCGACCGCGCGCCGGGCCTGAACCGACTGCGGCGAACCCCCTCCGGGCCGCACTCCCGGGCGGTCAGGTCGAGCCGTCTCACTGCTTCGGCGGGCGGTCGGGCGAGAGCGGCTTCGTGTACGGGTCCGGCGCCGACGGGGGCGCCGACGGGCGTTCCGGCAACTCGTGAATCTCCGGCGGCGCGTGCGGGACGTCGTCCGGCGGCGGGAGTTCGGGTTGGCCGTAGTGCGGGCGGCGCAGCCCCGACAGCAGGAACGCCCCCGCGAAGAGCAGCAGGCCGCCCGCGAACGCCAGACCCACACCCGTGCCCAGCCCGTCGCCCCCCGCGGTCAGCGAGTGGGAGAACTGCGCCTGCCGGACCATCCACAGCACCGTGATGCCGAGCACCAGGAAGCCGGCCAGGGCCACCGCCTGCCAGGACCGCGCGAGCACGCCCAGCAGGGTGAGCAGCGCGGCGAACCCCATCGGCAGGAAGAGGGAGCCGAGCAGGGCCGCGTCATGATCGGTGACGCCGACACCCGTGAAGAGGTCGTCGACCCGGATGTTCGAGCCGTGGCGGCCGTCGTACCAGGCACGGAAGGGGCTCCAGACGGCGGCCGCCGCTCCGGCGAGCGCGAGCAGTGACCCCATGATGTTGCGGACCATCGGGGTGCCACCACCTCGTGTCGCTCACTCGGCCCCCACGGTGCCGACGCTACGCCCGGGGCCGCGGCGCTGCCAGGCGAAGGTGATCGACGGGGTGAGCAGTCCTGCGACCAGCACTTTCGGGTATCCGCGCGCCTCGGTGGGCGGGTTCCGGAGCCTGACTCCGGTGCATCGGCCCGCGCCCGTCCAGCTCGCCCTTGTCCGCCCATGCCCATCCGTCTCGCCGCCGCCCTGCCGCCTCGGCGCGAAGCACCGCCCGGCCCGGCGACCCCCGTACGGCCATCGGGCCGGGCAGGCGCCGTGACCCTGCGGAACCGCGATCGTCGCGGCCCGCGCCGCACGGCACCCCCGTTCCACAGAGGTTCCCATGACCGCACGCAAAAAGTCGGCCGCAGCGCCCCCTCCGCGCTGCGGCCGACCGGTCGCCCGGACGGAGGGCCGACCCCCTGAGTCGGCTCGCCGTGCCCCCCGGGCTTCCTTGACTCCCCCGTGCCTCCTGTGTGGACCGTCCTGGCGCCCGCCCCCACGGGACCGCCCGGACACTCCCCACCCCCCGTTGTTCCCCCGTTCCCCCTGTCACCCGGCTCCCCCTGAGAGCCGGGATCTTCGAGGCCCGCCACGTCCCCAAACGTGGTGCGCGCTCGAAGCCTTGGGTCAGTCCTGGTCAGTCCTTGGTCGGTCCTGGTCCGGTCCGGGTCAGTCCTGGTACTGGTTGTCCGGCTTGATCGGCTTGGCGGCGGTCTCCTCCGCGGTGTCGGAGGCCTCGCTCACGCCCTCGGCGATGATGTCCTGGTACTGGTTGTTCGGCTTGACCGTCTTGCCCTTCGGCGCCGCGGCAGCCGCCTCGGTGGGCTCGGCCGGCGCGTTCTCAGTGCTCATGAAGTGCTCCTGTGCATCGATGTGCGTGGGGACGTGCTGGATGCGAAGCCCACCCGGCAACAACCCCCGTACATCGCCGGGTGGGCAGCTCATGTTCAGCGATGGAATCGTGACAGGTGACGATAATCAACCGATAAACGGTTCCTGACCCGGCTTCGGGTGGCTAGATCGCAGATCGCACGCCGACCGACGAGGACGGGCCGTCGTCGAGCAGCCGACGGACCTCCTGCATCTCGGGGGAGCCGAGCGCGGTGTAGATGACCAGCGCGTCGTGCCAGCACGCGTGTGCCCGGACCGGCTGGTTCATGGCTGCAAGTGCGCGTCCGAGGACCATGAGCGCGTTGGCCGTACGCCACTCGCCGCCCATGGTGCGGAGGATGACCAGCGCCTGCTCGGCGTGCGAGGCGGAAAGGCGCCAGCGATCGGCGGCCAGGTGCACCTCGGCGAGCCGGTACTGCGTCATGCCCTCCCAGAACTGCTGCCGGGCGTCCCGGAAGATCTGCAGCGCCTCGGTGAGGTACTCCAGGGCCTCGTCCAGCCGGCCGGTCGCGGTCAGCGCGTTGCTCATCGCGTACAGCGAGTTGCCGAGCCGGAAACCTGCGCCCAGCTCCCGGTTGATGGCCAGTGCCTGCTCGCAGTTGGCCACGGCCGCGTCCGTGTCGCCGAGGCTGAGCTGCGCCCAGGACATGTTGCTGAGCGCGGCGGCCTCACCGTAGTTGTTGCCGTCGGCGCGGAAGGCTTCCAGCGCGGCGGTGTGGTGGGCGACGCAGTCCTCGTAGCGGCGGTTCTTGTACGCCACCAGGCCGCGCAGGTTCGGCGCGTAGCTGCACGTCAGCGGGTCCTCCACGGACATGCCGACGATCATGGCCCGCCGGGCCTCGTCGTCCGCCTCCGCGAACCTGCCTGTCATTCGCAGCAGTTGGGCGACCAGGACGCGGGCGCGTCCTTCGACCAGCGGGTCCGAGCGGTGGTGCGAGGCGTTGACCAGGGCGCGGGCGGCCTGTTCGTACTGCCAGGCGTGCACGCCGGACTCCATCAGGTCCCAGGTGGCCACCAGCAGGTCGACGGCGCGGCGCATCATGTCGTCGCAGTCGTCGCCGGCGGCCTGCTCGACAGCCGCGAGCAGGCCCTGGGCCTCGGCGAACAGCCACTCCAGGGCGGCGTCGCGGGAGTCGAAGTCCAGGCCGGGGCGGGAGGTGCCGGCGAGGTGGTCGAGCACCCGGTCGCCGGGGTTCTCCAGGGCGTAGACGGTCGCCGCCGAGGCCAGGTAGAAGTCCAGCAGCCGGGACACCGCGGCGCAGCGCTCCTGCCGGGTCTCGTCGCGCTCGGCGCACTCGCGGGCATACAGCCGCAGCAGGTCGTGGAAGCGGTAACGGGCGGGCGCGGCCGACTCGATGAGGCTTATGTCGACCAGCGTCTCCAGCAACTCCTCAGCCGTGTAAGGGTCGAGGTCCAGGACCGCGGCGGCGGCCTCCAGCGAGATGTCGGGGCCGTCCAGCAGGGACAGCAGCCGGAAGGCGCGGGCCTGTTGGGGCGACAGGTGGCCGTAGCCGAGGGCGAAGGTGGCCTTGACGGCGAGGTCGCCGGCCCGGAGCTCGTCCAGCCGGCGGCGCTGGTCGGCCAGCTTGCGGGCCAGGACGGACACGGTCCAGGTGCGGCGGGCGGCCAGCCGGGAGGCGGCGATGCGGATGGCCAGCGGCAGGAAGCCGCAGGCGCCCACCACGGAGAGCGCGGCCTGCCGCTCGCCGGCCACCCGCTCCTCGCCCACGATCCGGCTGAAGAGCTGCAACGCCTCCTCGGGGGACATCACGTCGAGGTCGACCAGGTGCGCGCCCTCCAGGTCGACCATCCGCATCCGGCTGGTGACCAGGGCGGCGCAGCCGGGCGTGCCGGGCAGCAACTGCCTTATCTGCGCCGCGTCGTAGGCGTTGTCGAGGAGGGCGAGCACGCGGCGGCCGTCGAGGGTCGAGCGGTAGAGCGCGGCGCGTTCGGCGAGCGAGTCGGGGATGGCGGGACTCGGCACGCCCAACGCCCGCAGGAACGCGCCCAGCACGGCCTCGGGATCGGCCGGTCGCTGCTCGGTACCCTGCAGATCGACGTACAACTGCCCGTCGGGGAAGGCATCCCGCACGGCGTGGGCGACATGCACGGCGAGCGTGGTCTTGCCGACGCCGCCGATCCCGGCGACCGCGGAGACCGCCATCACCCCGCCCTCGTCGCCCTGCTCGGTGGCCAGGGCGAGTTGCCGGCCCAGCTCCTCGACGGCGGCACCTCGCCCGGTGAAGTCGGGCACGCTCGCGGGGAGTTGTGCGGGGCGGACGATCTCTGGGGCCCCGGTGGCCGCGGCGGCCGGAACCGCCAGCTCCGGATCGGCCTCCAGGATGCGCTGGTGGAGGTCGTTGAGTTCGGCGGACGGGTCGATGCCCAGCTCTTCGGCGAGCAGGCGGCGGGTGTCGGCGTAGACGCCGAGTGCCTCGGCCTGCCGACCGCTGCGGTACAGGGCGAGCATCAGCAACGCGCGCAGCCGCTCGCGCAGCGGGTACTCGGCGGAGACGGCGGTGAGTTCGGAGACCGCCTCGGTGTGGGCGCCCACTTCGAGGTCGAGTTGGAGGCACGCCTCGATCAACCCGACCCGCCACTCGGTCAGCCGGGACCGCTGCGCCTCGGCGTAGGGCCCGGGCAGGCCGGCCAGCGGTTCGCCGTTCCACAGGTCCAGGGCCGAGTTCAGCAGCTGCCGGGCCTGCTCGGGGTCGGTCGCCCGCACCTTCTCCGCGTCGGCGGCGAGCCGTTCCGCGACGGCGTAGTCCAGGGAGTCGGGCTCGAAGCGGAGGGAGTAGCCGCCGGAGTCGGTGACCAGCGCCTTGGTGCCGAGTACCTTGCGCAACCGGAAGGCGTACGAACGCAATGCCGCGAGCGCGGTGTTCGGCGGGGTCTCGCCCCAGACAGCGTCGAGCAGTTCGGACGCCGTGGCGGTGCGGCCGCCGCGCATCAGCAGCATGGCCAGCACGGCCCGCTGTTGAGGTGCGCCGGTGACGATCGACTCGTCGCCGCGCCAGGCACGCACCGGGCCCAGGACCGCGTACCGCAGGTCGCTCGGCTCCGTGCTGCTTTCCATCGTCTGCCCCCTGGATCGCCCAGGAGCCGGGCCCTTTCCCGAACCCGGCTCTTCGCGCGTATATCTATCGTTCATCGCTGGACGGAACAGTTCTCCGCATGACACGAGGAGCCGAGAGTTCGGCCCCGTCCGTGCCAGTTTGCCGTGTCGGGCGGCCCGGGTCACCCCGTGCATGGTCCCGATCCGGCCTAGTGCCGAATGTTGGGCCGATTCCGAGGTTCTTTCTGTGCGTGCGCGGAGGTTGTGCTGTGTGGGGAACGTTCACACGCGTGTGTGTCCTGCGAATGGGCGGGTGACGGGCAAGCCGTGTGGGTACCGAGCAGAAACGATTCGGAAGATTCTTCGGTTTCGGGAGGATTTCGCCGGGAAACATCACAAGTATCCGGCGCGGTGGTCTCCTGGCCGACACTGCACCGGACACTTGTGGCCCCGGGGACGGGACCCGTACCGCCCGCACCCACCGGGACGGATACGGTGACCCGCCGCGGCGGGAAGCACAGCCGCCCTCGGCGGGGGCGCGGCGGTGGTTCCCACCCGACCCCGGGTGACGGCGGGCGCCTGCCCGGACCCCTGCTGCGTCAGCGGGCCGAGCACCGTCCGCAGGGCATTCCCGTCCTGCCGTACGGCGACGCCGCGCCGACCACCGGAACCGCCGGGTGCAGCTTCGCCGAGCTGGACCGCCGGGCCCGGGCGGTCGCCGCGCGGCTGGGCAGCGTGCTGCAGCCGGGCAGCCGGGTCATGCTCGTCTACCCGCACGGTCCCGACCTCGCGGGCGCGTTCCTCGGCTGCCTCTACGCAGGGATGGCCGCGGTCCCGCTCGTGCTGTCCTCGAACGCGGCGGCGGGGTCGGTGACCCGTGCGGTGCGGCACTGCGACCCGGCGGTCGTGCTCACCGGCAGTGACACCTGGACGCCGCTCGCGGTCGACCGGACGCGCACCGAGGTCGTCGAGGCGGACGGCGTCCGCGTCTCCGGCGAGCCGGTGTGGCGGCTGGCGCAGAACTGGCGACCGGTGGGTGTGCTGCGCGGCGCGCCCGCCTACCACCGGTACCACGACGACGGCGCGGTCGGCGGCCGGCTGGAGCCGGCGATGTCGCACGGCGATCTCACGGGGGTGACCGACGAGTTGGCCCAGGCGGTCCGGCTCGGCACCGACGAGGAGAACGTGGGCTGGATCGCGGCGGTGCACGGCGTGGAGGACGCGGTATGGCGCATCCTGCTGCCGATCCGCATCACGGCGTAGCGGTCGGGCATGGGGTGCGCGGCCGTACCTGAGAGGTGCGGAGCGGGTGGCCGGGCGCGGGCGCGGCGGGAATGGGCCGCGTCCTGGTACGGGCGGTCGGGGTGTGGTGCGCGCGGTGCCTGCCGGTGAAGTGCCCGGGTGCGGGCGGCAGATGGACGGTGGGTCGAGGAGGCACGGCCACGGCGGCGTGGCGGTGCGCCGGGCGCGGGTCCGCCCCCGTGGTGCCGGTACCGCTTCGCCTTTCCCACGGTGATGGGGGCTGGGCGGCACGGCACCCGAGGGCGGGGCCCGCCCGCGCTAGGAGCGGCCGAGCCAGATCGGGTTGGTGAGCGCGACGGCCGGGCCGGGCAGGCCGGAGGCACCGCCGTCCGCGGCCGGGTGCCGTACCTCCGCGCGCACGTAGCAGGCGAGCGACGCGGTGGTGGTCCACTCCACGGCACCGGAGGCGGGCAGCGCCTGGCCGACGACCTGGCCCTCGTCGGTCAGCAGCCGCACCACGCAGTCCGCGGGCACGCCCCCGACCTCCAGGCGGACGGTCACGTCGGCGTCCAGGGCGACCGGCAGCCGCTCGCCGATGCCCGCGTGCTCGCCGCGCGGGCCGGCGGCGGAGAAGGAGAGCCGGACGTCGGCGTTCTCGGCGATCCATGAGTTCCCGGCCCGGATGCCGGTCTGGAGCGCGTGGCGGTCCAGGCCGTCGGCGAGCACCACCGTCTGCGGCAGGCCGACGACGTCGGGGTCGCGGTGGGCGTCGGAGTTGCCCATCGCGGGCAGCCAGTGGCCGTCGCCGCGGCGGGCCGCGCTCGTGAGCAGGTTGTCCCAGGTGAGCAGGGACGCCTCGTCGTCGGGGGTCCAGGGGCCGTTCCAGACCTCGATGGCGTCGACGTTGTCGTAGCCGAACTTCCACTGGCTGGCGAGGCTGTTGCCGTACGGGTGGGCGGGCACCACGATGCCGCCGGCGCGGCGGATCTGCCGGGCGAAGCGGTCGAACGCGTCGTCGCGGGCCCGGTAGCGCCAGTCGATCCACTCGCCGCCGTCCAGCCCGATCGCGAGGTAGTGGCCGTTGCGGGTGGTGACCTCCTCGCCGGTGAGGATGAGCAGGTCGTCGCCGGCCAGCGGGCCGAGCAGCGGGTGCGCCGAAGTCGTGTTGTGGTCGCTGGAGTTGATGAAGTCCAGCTTGGCCGCCCGGGCCAGCGCGGCCAGTTGCTCCAGGGTCCGCTTGCCGTCGGAGTGCACCGTGTGCAGGTGGCAGTCGCCGCGGTACCAGCCGCGGCCGCGGCCGCGCACCTGCTCCGGCGGATAGTCCGGGGGCGGGGTGGTGCCGCGGTCGCCGAAGGTGAGGGTGACGGTCACCGAGTAGTCGAGGCCCTGCGGCGCGACGGTGTAGGGGCCGAGCGCCACGTGCCAGGTCCCCGCCCCGACCGGCCCGGGCAGGTACCCCGGGGTGGCCTGCTCCGCGCTGATCGAGAAGTCGGTGCGCGCGCCGCCCGACCAGCCGCGGAAGCCGTCGCCGCCGACGTCCGTGCCGCGCTGGTCGAAGATGCCGATGTCGCAGGCGTTGCCGAGCGTCCCGGCGGCCACCGCGGGCCGGTCGTAGGTGTACGACACGCTGATCTGCCGGACCCCCTGCGGCACGTCCAGCGGCAGGTACACGAAGTCGGCCACGCCGGTCGGCAGGTGGCCGGTGAGGGTCCGCGTCACCTCGGTACCGGGCGCCGGGGAACCGCCGGACGCGGAGCCCGGGTCCGATCCCGGGCCCGCGCCGGAGTCGGAGGCGGCCGCGAAGTCCACGGGAGCCAGCGTAAGGACGCCGGCCGCACCAGCGCTCGCGGAGAGCTTCAGTACCTCTCGTCTGTCCATGGCGACCACGATCCCGGGTCCGGGTGACGGGCGTGTGGCCATGCCCTGTTTGCCGGGGAACGTGATGCCGCAGGATCGATGCGGCGCTACGCCCGTCCGGGTGGCCGGCCGCGCCGCGACGGCTCATGGGTGAGGCGCCCGGCACCCGGGCCCGACCTCCCTCGACTCGCCCCCCGGCCGGTCCTCGCCTCCCCCGCCGTACCCGTCCCGCGGTCTCGCGTCGGGCACACCCGTATGCCGTAGGAAAGGGTGGCGCGCACGCCTATACCTCGATACGCCCCCAACTGCTGCTCCACGCAGGCTAATTCGCTTCTGCGTCCATCCCCGGTCGCCTGGTGTTCACCTGATGGCTCGCGCCGGGCTGGTGAAGTCCTCCCGGACAGAGGTGAGTTGCGAGCCGGAGGAGCAGACGTGAGCGGTCGTGCGAAGGTTCGGGTGCGGGTCGGCGGTGCGGCGTTCGCCGCGTTGGGGGCACTGGCCGGCAGCCTGGCGGGGGCGTCGGCGGCCGGCGCGGACGACGGCGGCGGCCTGCCGTACACGCAGGTCGAGCAGGTGGCAAAGGGAGTGACGTACGGTCAGTTCACGGTGGACGGCGCGAAGGGTCCCGTGACCGGGTACATGCTGACCGCTGACCTGTCCGACCCCCGAGTGCGGGTGAACCTGCTGACGCCGGGAGCGGTGGCAGCACGCGCGCCCGTCTCCCAACTCGCGGACGCCGCCCAGGCGGTGGGCGCCGTCAACGGCGACTTCTTCAACATCTCGGAGGAGCACGCCGGTGTCACACCGACGGGCTCCTCCGACGGTCCGGAGATCTCCTCGGGCCGTGCGCTGAAGGCCGCGGTGCCGAACTCCCAGCGGTTCGGCCCGGCGATGCCGCCCGGCGAGACCACGCAGGACGTCCTCGGCGTCGGCGTCGACCGCCGGGCCCGCCTGGACCGGCTCGCCCTGGTGGGGAGCGTCCGTACCCGGCAGGGCAGTTACCCGCTCGGCGGCTTCAACCAGTACGCCCTGCCCGAGGGCGGTATCGGCGCCTACACCAGCGGCTGGGGCACCATCTCGCGCGAGCGCGCCGTCTGCGGCTCCGACACCGCCCGGGGCGCCGCGTGCAGCACCGACACCTACGAGGTGACCGTCCGCGGCGGCCGGGTCACCGCCGTGGCCGACACCCCTGGCGAAGGCGCGATCGAGCCGGGCAGCACCGTCCTGGTCGGACGGGACGCGGGCGCGGACACCCTGCGCACGCTGAAGGTCGGCGACCGCGCGGACGTCGGCGAGCGCCTCGCCCCGAGCGGGTCCCACGTGCCCTACACCTTCGCGGTGGGCGGCTTCCCGGTGCTGCGTGACGGCGCCGCGCTGGCCGGGCTCGACGCGAAGACGGCCGCGGTGCGCACCGCCGCGGGCTTCGGCGACCACGGGCGCACCCTGTACCTGCTCGCGCTGGACGGCACGGCCGCGGCCGATCCGGGTCTGACCGTCGCCGAGGTGGCCGATGTGATGCGCCGGGCGGGCGCCGACGACGCCGTCAACCTCGACGGCGGCGGCTCCACCACGATGGTCACCCGCACCCCGGACGCCCCGGCTGCCACCGTGCGCAACAACCCCTCAGGCGTCGCGGAGCGCCCGGTCGCCAACGCGGTCGGGGTGTTCAGCACCGGCCGCTGACGGGCCCGGACAGGGGAGTGCGCCTCGCGTACGCCGGGGCGCACTCCGGCGGTCGTGCCAGCGCCTGGCGTACGCCCCCTGACCAGCCGCGATCGCCACCCGCGCCGGGCCTGCCGCGTACCGGGAGAAACCCCGGAAAACGCCGGAAAAGTCGGTGCTTCGCGGACAACCCCGCACCTACCAGCAGCACCCCTTCCGCTCCTGGTTCCGTCGGATATCGTGCAGGCGCAGTACGGGTTCGGATCGGGGGATGTTCGAAGGGGACCGCATTGACCGCTGTCTGGGGACGCGCGCAGCAGCAGGACTTCCGCAGCAGGGTGCGCGGCTGCCTGCTGGGCGGCGCCATCGGAGACGCGCTCGGCGCGGGCGTGGAGTTCGAGTCGCTGGAGGCGATCCTCGGCACCCACGGCCCCGACGGCGTGACCGACTACGTGCCCGCGTACGGCAGACGCGGTGCCATCACCGACGACACCCAGATGACGTTGTTCACGGTCGAGGGCCTGATCCGGGCCCAGGTCCGGCGGGACACCGGCGCCTGGCACCCGCCGACCGACATCCACCGCGCCTACCTGCGCTGGGCCGCCACCCAGAACGAGTGGGGCCCGGACGAGCGCCGCAAGGACAGCGGCTGGCTCGCCCGCGAGGAGTGGCTCTACGCGCGCCGCGCGCCGGGCGGCGCATGCCTCAGCGGCCTGTCCGACGACCGGATGGGCACCCTGGAGGAGCCGAAGAACCCCGGGTCGAAGGGCTGCGGCGGTGTGATGCGCTCGGCGCCCTTCGGTCTGCTGGTCGGCTGGGAGCCGCAACTCGTCTTCCAGCTCGCCGTCGAGTGCGCCGCGCAGACCCACGGCCACCCCACCGGGCAACTGGCGTCCGGCGCCTTCGCGGTGATCGTGCACGGCCTGGCCCGCGGCGAGGCGCTGGACGGCTCCGTACAGCACGCCCTCGCGCTGCTGGGCGCCCGCCCCGGCCACCAGGAGACCACCGACGCCCTGCAGGGCGCCCTGGGCGCTGTGCGGCAGGGCCTGCCTTCCCCGCAACGGGTCGAGGCGCTGGGCGAGGGCTGGACCGCCGAGGAGGCGCTGGCGATCGGCGTGTACTGCGCGCTGGTCGCCGAGGACGTCCGGCACGGGCTGCTGCTGGCGGTCAACCACTCCGGCGACAGCGACTCGACCGGCTCGATCTGCGGCAACCTGCTCGGCGTCCAGCACGGCGAGACCGCGCTGCCGCCCGCCTGGATCGCCGAGTTGGAGGGCCGGGCCACCGTCCTGCAGCTCGCCGACGACTTCGCGATGGAGATGACCCAGGCGCCCGCCCTGCACGGCCCCTCCGGCGCGAGCCCGGCCTGGCTGGACCGCTACCCGGCGGCGTGAGGGCCACGCGCCCTTCCTCCCGCCCGGATACGCCGCTCCCGCTCTCATCCGCGGCCCGGGTCCCATCCGCCCCTCCGGGCCACCTCCGCCCCTCTAGGCCACGTCCGCCCCTCGGACTCCCGCCCCGCCCGAGGCCGTTGCCCGGATCGTGAAAAGTAGCTGGACACCGCAACGATTCTTCGTAGGCTGCACGCCATGACGACCACCCGCGGTGCACTCCCCGAACTCGCCGGACGCGTCCGCTCGGTGGGTGCCTCGCCGGTACGCGAGATCCTGGCGTTGACCGCGCGGCCCGAGGTGATCTCCTTCGCCGGCGGGCTGCCCGCGCCGGAGCTGTTCGACGCGGTGGGACTGCGCGACGCGTACGACCGGGTGCTGGCCGAGCGTCCCGGGCAGGTGCTCCAGTACTCCACCACCGAGGGCGACCCCGCGCTGCGCGCCGCGATCGCCACCCGACTGGCCGGGCGCGGCCTGCCCACCGAGCCGGACGACCTGCTGGTGACCGGCGGTTCGCAGCAGGCGCTGACCCTGATCGCCACCGCCCTGCTCGAACCCGGTGACACCGTCCTGGTGGAGAACCCGACCTACCTCGCCGCGCTCCAGTGCTTCGGCTTCGCGGGCGCGCGCGTGGTGCCGGTGCCCACCGACGCCGACGGGGTACTGCCGGACGCGCTGGAGGAGTTGGTGCGCGTGGAACGGCCCAAGCTGCTCTACCTGATCCCCAACTTCCAGAACCCGACCGGCCGTACGCTCCCCTCCGCCCGTCGCGCCGCGGTCGCCAGCATCGCCGGGCGGCACGGCCTGTGGATCGTCGAGGACGACCCGTACGGTGAACTGCGCTTCGAGGGCGAGCACCGGCCGCCGGTCGCCTCCTACGACGAGGCGGCCGATCGCACCGTGCTGCTCGGCAGCTTCTCCAAGGTGATGGCGCCCGGGCTGCGACTGGGGTGGCTGCGCGCGCCGGCGGCACTGCGCCGGGCCTGCGTGATCGCCAAGCAGGCGGCGGACCTGCACACTTCGACCGTGGACCAGGCGGCGGCGGCCCGCTACCTCGCCGACAACGACCTGGACGCGCACCTGGACCGGGTCCGTACCGCCTACCGGTCCCGGCGGGACGCGCTGCTGGCCGGACTGCCGGACGCGCTGCCGGCCGGGTCGGGTTGGAACCGGCCCGAAGGCGGCATGTTCGTCTGGGTGCGGCTGCCCGACCGTCTCGACGCCACCGCGCTGCTGGCCGATGCGGTCGCCCATGACGTCGCCTACGTGCCGGGGGCGCCGTTCTTCGCGGCCGATCCCGATCCGGCGACGCTGCGCATGTCGTTCACCACGCACACCCCGGGGGAGATCGGCGAGGGGCTGTCCCGGCTCGCCAAGGTGTTCCGACAGGCGTTCTGAGCGTCCTGACCGCCGGTCCTGTCCCGCCGGTTGCCCTCCTTCCTGCACGGCCGCCCGGAACTCCCGCGTCCCGGGCGGCCGTTCCGTCATGCCGCGCGGCAGGGCGCGGGGGTGCGGACGTCCGGCGAAGTGCCCGCTCATCGTGGGTTCGGCGCGCAGGTCATCACAATGCCAAGGCAAGCAAAGAAGAAGTAAAATCGTTCTGAGTCCTGACTTGAGTTCAAGTCCATGAACGAGGAACCCTTGACCCGGCCCCCGGAACAAGGGTTCAATCCCCGAAGTCCCCAACTCCCGTACGGGGGCGACCGCCAGAGCGAGCGGCACGGCGAAGCGCCTCCACGTTCACAAGGCGGACCCCCGGGAGGGGACATGAACAGTCTCGACTGGACCGTTCTCATCGCGTACTTCGGCGTGATGGTCGCGATCGGCCTGTGGTCCCACAAGCGCGTCGACGACGTCGGCGACTACTTCACGGCCGGCGGCCGGATGCCCTGGTGGCTGTCCGGCATCTCGCACCACATGGCCGGGTACAGCGCGGTGATGTTCACCGGCTACGCGGGCATCTCCTACCAGTACGGCGTCACGTCCTACGCCACCTGGGCGTTCCCGATCGCGATCGGCGTCGGCATCGGCGCCAAGCTCTTCGCGCCGCGGCTGAACCGGATGCGCTCGCAACTCCATGTCGCCTCGCCGCTCGAATACCTCAAGGACCGCTACAACCTCACCACCCAGCAGGCGCTGGCCTGGTCGGGGGTGCTGCTGAAGATCGTGGACGTCGGTGCCAAGTGGGCGGCGATCGCGACCCTGTTGTCGGTCTTCACCGGCATCACCATCACCCAGGGCATCGCGATCACCGGCGCGATCACCGCGCTCTACTGCACGGTCGGGGGCCTGTGGGCCGACGCGCTCACCGAACTCGGCCAGTTCGTCATCCAGTTGATCGCGGGTATCGCGATGCTGGTCGCCACGCTCCGGCACATCGGCGGCATCAGCGGGATCTGGAACGTGTGGGACGAGCCCGCGCTGCGCCACCACGGCCACCCCACCGCCGGCCCGTACACGACCGTCTTCCTGCTGGCGTACCTGTTCATCAAGACCTTCGAGTACAACGGCGGGATGTGGAACCAGGCGCAGCGCTACATGGCCACGCCGACCGCTCGTGAGGCCTCGCGCTCGGCCGCGCTGTCCTCGGCGCTGTGGTTCGTCTGGCCGCTGGTGCTGTTCTTCCCGATGTGGGTCGCGCCGCTGCTGGTGCACGCGAACAAGCCCGACGCCTCCGACTCGTACGCGCTGCTGACCGAACGGCTGCTGCCGCACGGACTGCTGGGGCTGGTGGTGGTCGGGTTCTTCTCGCACACGATGGCGATGTGCTCCTCGGACGCCAACGCGATCGCCGCCGTGGTCACCCGCGACATCGCGCCCGCCGTCTCCCGGACCGCGCGCGGCTGGACCACCCGGATCGGCCTGATCGCGGCCCGCAGCACCACGCTGGTCTTCCTCGGGCTGTCCATGGCGGTGGCCACCCAGGTCAGTTCGCCGACGTTCAAGAACATCATCACCGTGGTGATCAAGTGGGTGGCCGGGCTGGTCGGGCCGATCGCGATCCCGTTCATGCTCGGGCTGATGAAGCGCTTCCGCAAGTCGGGCCCCACCGCGGCCCTGACCAGCTGGGCGCTCGGCCTGCTCGCCTTCTACCTGCTCAACTACCCGGTGAACGACGCCGTCTCGGGCGGGGTGAACCTGGAGTACCAGATCGCGGCCCCGGTCGCGGTCTCGCTGGTGCTGTTCATCGTGATCGGCTGGATCAAGCCGGAGGACACCCCCGAACGGGACGCGCTGATCGCGAAGGTCGACTCCGACGCGGGAGCCGATCTCGCGGCTGTCAACGGACCGGACGGGCCGGATGGGGTCGCCGACCCGCTGCTGAAGCCCGCGACGGACTGAGCCCCGGCGCGCAGCGAGCCCTCTCGGCCAGGACGGCGGCCAGTCGAGAGGGCTCTTCTGCGGTGCGGGTGGTGCGGATCGTGCGGCCGGCAGTGATGCCTTTGTCGTGCCGGCGCGGTGCCTGGGCCCCGCCTGCCGTGCCGCTTGGCGTACTCGTTGTCGTGCCGGTCATCGTGGTGACTGATGGCGGTGCTCGCTGAAGTGCTGGTGCGGGGAGCGCCGGTTGTGAGTACCGTTCGCGCAGCCGCCTGTCAGCGCAGTTCGAACGCCCCGGCGTCCACGTCGGTGACGAAGGAAGCCCACGCGTCGGGGGAAAAGGTGAGGACCGGACCCTGCGGGTCCTTGGAGTCGCGGACCACCACGGCCTCCACCGCGGGGGACTTGACCTCGACGCAGGCGCCGTTGCCGGTCGAACGCGAGGACTTCATCCACACGGGGGTGCTGCCGAGCTTGATAGCCATCTCTGCTCCGGTCTGTGCTGGTGAAGGCGGCGCGGTGCACGCCACTGACTGACGTGATCGACGCTACTCGGCACCCTCAGGGCGTGGAGGTCCACTTCACCCGACCGGATGGCATATTCCTTGCAAGGCTTCCGCATTGAGCCGGCAAAGGCGTATCCTGCCCACCGTCACTCGCCGGAGCCCTGCTGTTCCGCGTAACGGGCGGCGGCGTCGGTGATGAAGGCGCGGGTCTGCTCGGCGCTCAGCGCCTGGGCCCGCAGGTGCTCGTACATCACGCTGTACGCCTGTACGTCGGTGTCCTTCTCCAGGTACAGGTCGCTGTTCACGCCCTCCAGGTACACCACCGTCGCGTCGGTGGTGTCGGCGAACTCCAGCACCGCGAACTGCCCGCTCAGGCCCGGGTGCGCGCCCACCTCGAACGGCAGCACCTGCACGGTGACATGCGGGAGATGGCTCATCTCCACCAGCCGGACCAGCTGTTCGTGCATGACCTGGTCGTCGCCGACCCGGCGGCACAGCGCGGCCTCGTCGACCACCGCCCACATCCGCAGCGGCGAGTCCGGGTCGGTGATCCGCTCCTGGCGGCGCATCCGCACGTTCACCCGCTTGTCGACCTGCTCCGCGGTGGCCTCCGGCAGGTTCCCGGCGATCATCGCGGCGGCGTAGGCCGGGGTCTGCAACAGGCCCGGCACCACCTGGGGTTCGAACACCCGCAGGCTCGCCGCCTCGGTCTCCAGACCGATGTAGACGCTGTACGGGATGTCACCGAAGGCGTGCCACCAGCCCTGCTGCCGGGACTCCTTGGCCATCTGCATCAGCGACTCGACGATGCGCACGTCCTCGACGCCGTACACCCCGCACAGGTCGCGGACGTCGCGCTGGCTGATGCTGCGCCGGCCGTTCTCCAGACGGCTGATCTTCGACTGGGAGACGAGCAGCCGGGCCGCGACCTCTTCGGCCGTCATCCCCTTCTGCTCGCGGAGCTTGCGCAGCTCCGACCCCAGCCGGCGGCGCCTGACGGTGGGGTTCACGTTCGCGACCACAGGGACTGCACCTCCACGCTGAACCATACTGATGGTCAGCAGCCTGCCACTACCGGTCATCACCGCGCTGCCGAATCGGTGGACAACCTTGCAACGGAAGAGTTGCGAGGTGCGGGAGGGCGGCGGCCGCCGAAGGGCCGGCACGGAACCGGAGAACAGAACCGAGAGCGGCCACGGAAGAGTGGAAAGACGCCGGCGCGCGGGGTGACGGATGCCCGGACGACGTCCGGTGCACCGCCACCCCGCGCGCCAGTGGGACATCCCGAACGCGGCCGGCTGTGGGTGGTGTTGGGGATGCGGTGTGCCTTCCGGCCCGAAGATCCGGAGGCCCCCCGATGAACTCGGAGGCCCTCCGGGTTTCCCGGGGGCACCGCCACCGCCCTGTGTACGGGTAGCTACGTGATGTGTACTCTGTGTCGCGTGAACGACATATGCTGTCGGCCTGCCGCCGGTCAGGTCACCGGGCTCCCGCCCGCGCCATCCCGCTGTGCCCCGCCGTGCGTTGCGCCTGGGCCGGTGGACGCTTGGGCTGCGCCGCCACCCCGTTCTGCACATCCATCACGGCGTGTGCGACGAGGCCGCCCATCGGGTCGTACCTGATCAGGTCGCGAAGGCGCGATCGCGAGGACCGGCCCTCGTTCCCCGGGTACAGGTGCTTGCCGAGACCCACGGCGTGGGCGAGCGCGGCGAGCGCGGCGGTCCGCGGGTCCGGCGGTACGCCGGTGCGGATCGCGCTGTCCAGCCGGGACCTGATCTCCCGGCTGACCGCGCTGTCGGTCGCCTGGTACCGCGTGGTCGGCAGTACCCCGCACATCTGACCCGGCACGGCGTGCACCATGCCGCACCGCTCCAGGTGCGCGAGATACGTCTGGCGCAGCCCCAGTCGGGGCCCGCCGATCCAGTGGACGGCACGCACCGGACTGCCACGGCGGCGCAGCAGTTCGAGCGCGGAGTCCAGAGTCGGATCTCCTGTCGGCCGTGGGTGCACCACGGCTATACGATCCCCGTCAGGGGCTATCCGTCCGGCCAGGGCCAGCTCGACGAGCTGCGCCCCGGCGAGGCCGAGGTCGAGCGATTGCGGCTGTGCCGTGGTCCCGGTGGTCGGGTCCAAGGCGAGCAGCAACAGCTCTTCCGGAATTGTTCTGCGGCTCTTGCCCATCCATGCCTCCCCGCGTGGATGAATGACAGGGTGACGCCTCTCACACCGGCCTGTCGAGAGCGCCTTCTCCATATCGGCGGGAACCGGGTGGTATGTCGTTCTCGTCTACGGGGTGGATGGGGTGTCGCAGACGGGCTGCGCGCCTGTCGCGGGACACTTGCGTGTGCGGTCCCGGACCGGTAGAGGCGCGGTTTCCGAGCGTTTTTACACAGTGTGTGCATGTGTCATCACGATGTGTGGAGGAGGTCTGCGTGGCGGGCGACGCCCCCGGCAGGGAGCAGCAGCACGAGACGTCGGGGGAGCCGGGTATCCATCCGGCCACGGATCCGAGGCTGGCGGTGTTCCGAACGCCTGTCGAGGCACCGGAGGAGCGTGTGGCCGAGGGCGGGGCCGGCGGGCGCCCCGGGGGAGAGGACGACGGCGAGCCGCGCGCGCATGCGCAGGACGACGTCGAAGATCCCAGCTCAGCGCCCCGTTCCCACCCCGAGCCCGACTCCTCCGCGGAGTCGCAGGCGCCTACGCGGGCGGGTGCGGTGGCTACGTCCGACGAGGGAGCGGCAGTGGACGCCGTGGCCGATCCCGCGCCCCCGGCGGCGCCTCCCGCGCCCCGTTCGGCGCAGGACGAGGGCGGGAAAACGGAACCGAATCGTAATCAGGATGCTGGGGCCGCGGAGGCTGCTGGGTCTGGTGTGGCAGGTGGGAATCCGGCTCGCCCGGCCGGTGCGGAACCGGCCGAGCCCGCGGAGGACACCGGCGAAGCGGACGGTGAGGGCGAAGCGGACGCGGATGCCGATTCCGGCGCTGATTCCGAGGCCGTTCCCGAGGCCGATTCCGGGGCCGCTTCCGATGGTGAGGAGGCGGCCGGCGCCGCTGGAACGACCGATGGTGACGGGGCGTCGGGCGCCGAGGCCGGCGCGGAGGGAGCCGGCGCGGACGAGGGCGATGCGGACGTGGCGGTCTCCCCGAGCGGAGCAGATGCGGGCGAGGCCGAGGCCGACGCAGCGTCGGACATCGAGGAAGCCGAGGACGAGAACGAGGACGAGGACGCCGGAACCGGAGCTGGAGCAGGGGCCGTCGAAGCCTCCGCGGACGGTCCCGACGGCACCCGTTCGGGCGACACCCGCGCGGGTGAACTCCCGCCGTCCGACGTGGACGTTGCGCGCTCCCGCGCGGCCACTCCGCCTCCGCCGCCCTCCGCGCCCCCGGCCGCGCCTGTGGAGCGCCCCGGGCCGTTGGTGAAGCCGCTGGTCTCGGACATCCCCGCGGAATGGCCGGAAGGGTCGCAGAAGAGCCGCCAGGGCTCCTCCAGCGGCCCCCTGGCCTTCGGCACGCCCGGCCGCCCCACCCGTGCGGACTCCGCTCCGCCGGCCCAGGCTCCCGGTGCACGCCCCCGCTCGGTGCCGCTGCCTCCCGCGCAGCCGCCCGCGGGCGTCCCGGGCAAGCCCGGCAAGCAGGACGCCCCGGGCAGCCGGTCCGGGGGGACGTCGCAGGATGACGTCGTCGGCCCGGAGGGCACCCGCGGCATGCCGGTGCCGCCGGTTCCCGACAAGCAGCCGCTGAAGCTGCTCGCCGAGCTGACCAACACCCCGCCCCCGGCGGAGACCACGCTGCGCACCGTGGTGCGCCGGTTCAAGATCTGGACCCCGCTGGTCGTGCTGCTGGCGATCGTCTTCGTGGTGGTCCAGGCGGTCAGGCCGCTGCCGTCGCCGAAGCTGGCGCTGACCACGGTCCCGTCGTATACCTTCGCCGGCACCCCGTTGCCGCAGACGATGCCGTGGCCGACCGAGGGCCAGTCGGTCGCCGAGGTCGAGGGGCTGGGCTCGCTGGGAGTGCACGGCACCCAGTCGCCGGTGCCGATCGCGAGCCTGACCAAGGTCATGACGGCCTATGTCGTCCTGCACGACCACCCGCTCACCGGCAAGCAGGGCGGGCCGATGATCACCGTGGACGCGCAGGCCGCGCAGGAGGCGAGCTCCGAGGACCAGTCGACCGCGCCGGTCAAGGCGGGGCAGCGCTTCGACGAGCGGCAGATGCTGCAACTGCTGCTGATCCCGTCGGGCAACAACATCGCTCGCCTGCTGGCCCGTTGGGACTCCGGCACGCAGGACGCCTTCGTCGCGAAGATGACCAAGGCCGCCAAGCAGCTGGGCATGACGCACACCACCTATACCGGCGCCAGCGGCATCGAGGAGACCACCGTCAGTACCGCGGTGGACCAACTCGACCTGGCCCGCCAGGTGATGAAGAACGACGTGTTCCGCTCGGTCGTGGCGATGCCGAACATCGACATCCCCGGTGTCGGGCGGATCTACAACAACAACAACGACCTGGTGAAGTTCGGCGTGGTCGGCATCAAGACCGGCTCCAGCACGCCGGCCGGCGGCGCGCTGATGTGGGCGGCGCACAAGACGGTCGACGGCAAGCAGCAGTTGATCCTCGGTGTGGTGCTCCAGCAGCACGGCGGGAGCACTGTCAACGACAGCCTCCAGACCGCGCTGCAGCGCAGCCAGACGCTCATCGACTCCGTGCAGGCCGGCCTGGACTCGGCGACGATAGTGAAGAAGGGCACGGTCGTCGGCAAGGTCGACGACGGACTCGGTGGCACCACCCCGGTGGTGGTGGGCAAGGACCTCGCCGCGATCGGCTGGCCCGGCATGAAGAAGGACCTCACCCTCACCCCGGACGACGGCGGCCTGCCGCACAACGCGCCGGCCGGCACCAAGGTGGGCACGCTCAGCTTCGGAACCGGCGCGGCCCGTACGGAGGTGCCGGTGGTCCTGCAGAGCGACCTCAGCGCACCGGGCTTCGGGGCGAAACTGACCCGGTTCTGAACCGGACCCGTTTCTGAATCGGAGCCGGTCCCGAACCGGCCGCGGCCATTGCGCCGCACCCGAACGGGCCGCCCCGCGCGGTCCGTTCGGGACCGCCCGCGGTGTCTACCGGGTAGCTACCCGGTAGACACCGCGGGCTTCGTGCGTCGGGCCCTTTCAGGAGGCCAACTCCCGCTCCAGCGGCGTGCGGAAACGCGGAGTGACCTGTACGCCCGCCAGCCGCGCGGTCAGTTCGGCGGCCGCCGCGTCCACCGCACGGTCGGCATCCGCGCCGCGGTCGGCCAACCGCCGCCACACCACGGTGCAGTCGGCGCGCTGGCCCCAGCCGCCGATCACCTCGCCGCCCCACCACACGGTCGGCCCCACGTTCCCGGTCCCGTCGAAGAGCGCGGCGCGGTGCTCCTCGGGCAGGAACCACTCCCGCCGCTGCCAGCCCATCGGCGTCGGGTCGAGCCCCGGCAGCAGCACGGCCGCGGGCGCGTCCTCCGCCGTCGCGCCGTCGCTGTCCCCGGGAAGCACGAACCCCTCGCCGCTCTCCTCGAGTCGTACGGTCTCGGCTCCGACCGCGTCGAGCGCCTTCCCGACTTCGCCCAGGCCCCAGCCGGTCCACCACTTCAGATCCGCCGCCGTCCCCGGCCCGTACGCGGCCAGCCAGGCGCGGACGACCGCGGCGCGTGCCTGCGGGACCGGACGGGCCGGCAGCGGCTCGGCCCGCGCCCAGCGGAACTGGCCGCTCATCCATGAACCGGCCGGCCTGCGCCGCTCGATCCGGCCCTCCGCGGCCATCGTGCGGATGATGCGGCTCGCCACGTTCTGCGTCGTCTCGTACGGCTTGCCGCGGGCGACCGTCACCTTCTCGCGCAACCGCGCGACGTGGCGGGACAGTTCGGCCCCACTGCTGTCACCGAGCTCGGCGAGCGCCGCCTCGACCTCCGCCTCGGCCGCGGCGAGCCACTTCTCGTCCCAGCCGCCGCCCTCCGCGAGGTACTGCAGCAGCTTCTTCCGCTCGCGCGCCGCGATCTGCTGCCCGGCAGCCGCGAACACGTCCGGCGCCGCCTCACGGGGCACCACGAACATCGTCCGCCGCATCGCCAGCATCCGGGTGAGCGTCGAGGCCGGCCCGTACAGCGCGGCCTCCATCCGTGCGGTCACCGCCGCGGGGTCGGCCAGCCGCGCCCCCACCGTGAGGAAGACCGTCGCCGGGTCCGTCGCGTGCAGGACGGCCAGCGCGTCGACGACCTCCTCGCAGGTGGCCGCCGCCCGCCCGGCCGCCAGCCGGTGGCGTACCGCCAGCCGGGCCCGCCGCTGATCGTCGCCGAAAAGTCGCTGCGCTCCGCTCATGCGGGAATGGTCACACGTGGCACTGACAGTGCGTGGGGTGGCGTGGCGTCGCGTGGGGCGGAGCGGGGACCCGCCATTACGGTTCGGCCCCCCGCCGGTGGGGGTTGCCCGTGCCGTTCTCCCCCAGCCTGGCGGCTGGGAGGTGCCCCCACGCGCCCCTCTGGTGGCCGGTCGCCGCCGTCACCTGCTGCCCGGCCCGCCCGGGCCGAACGGGGCAGCCGGGTGGGTCAGTCCAGCGCGGAGAAGCGGCGCAGCCGGAGGCTGTTGGCGACGACGAACACGGAGGAGAGGGCCATCGCCGCACCCGCGATCATCGGATCGAGCAGTCCGGCCGCGGCCAGCGGGATGGCGGCGAGGTTGTAGGCGAAGGCCCAGAAGAGGTTCACCTTGATGGTGCCGAGGGTGCGCCGGGACAGCCGGATCGCATCGGCCGCGACGCGCAGGTCGCCCCGTACCAGGGTGAGGTCGCCCGCCTCGATCGCCGCGTCGGTGCCGGTCCCCATCGCCAGGCCCAGGTCCGCCTGCGCGAGGGCCGCCGCGTCGTTGACGCCGTCACCGACCATCGCCACCACCCGTCCCCGTTCCTGGAGTTGCCGTACGACGGACACCTTGTCCTCGGGCAGCACCTCCGCGTGGACGTCCTCCGCCGCGATCCCCACCTGCGCGGCGACCGCGCGGGCCACCTGCGTGTTGTCCCCGGTGAGGAGCACCGGCCGCAGGCCGAGCGCGCGCAGCCGCCGAACCGCCTCGGCGCTGGTCGGCTTGACCGCGTCGGCGACGACCAGCACGGCCCGGGCCTTCCCGTCCCAGCCGACCGCGACGGCGGTGGCGCCGTCCTGCTCGGCCGCGGCCTTCGCCGCGGACAGCGCGGGCGGCAGTTCGTGCGACCACTCGTTCAGCAGGCGCTCGCGGCCGACGAGCACCGCGTGCCCGTCGACGACGCCCTGCACGCCCAGCCCCGGCACGTTGGCGAAGCCCTCCGGCACCGGCAGTGTGCCGGTGCGCTCGGCCGCGCCGGCCGCGATCGCGCGGGCGATCGGGTGCTCGGAAGCGTGCTCCAGGGCGCCGGCCAGCCGCAGCGCGGTGTCCTCGTCCTCGCCGTCGGCGACGTGCACGGCGACGAGCGTCATCGAACCGCTGGTGACCGTACCGGTCTTGTCGAGCACCACCGTGTCCACGGCACGGGTCGACTCCAGCACCTCGGGTCCCTTGATGAGGATGCCGAGTTGGGCGCCGCGCCCGGTGCCGACCAGCAGCGCGGTGGGGGTGGCCAGGCCCAGCGCGCACGGGCAGGCGATGATCAGCACGGCGACCGCCGCGGTGAACGCCGCCGTCGCGCCCTCGCCGAGGGCGAGCCAGACCACCAGGGTGCCGAGCGCCAGCGCGATCACCGCGGGCACGAACACCCCGGAGATACGGTCGGCGAGCCGCTGGACGGCCGCCTTGCCGCTCTGCGCGTCCTCCACCAGGCGGGCCATCCTGGCCAGTTGGGTGTCGGCGCCGACCTTGGCCGCCTCGACGACGATCCGGCCGCCCGCGTTGACGGTCGCGCCGGTGACGAGGGAGCCGGGCCCGACCTCGACCGGGACGGACTCGCCGGTCAGCAGCGACGCGTCGACCGCGGAGCCGCCCTCGCGGACCACTCCGTCGGTCGCGATCTTCTCGCCCGGGCGCACGACGAAGCGCTCGCCCACGGCCAACTCACCGACGGGCACCCGTACCTCGGTGCCGTCGCGGAGCACCGCCACGTCCTTCGCGCCGAGTTCGAGCAGTGCGCGCAGCGCGGCGCCCGCCCGCCGCTTGGCGCGGGCCTCGAAGTACCGCCCGGCGAGGAGGAACGCCGTGACGCCCGCGGCGGCTTCGAGATAGATCTCGCTCGCCCCGTCGCCGCGGGAGACGGTGAACTCGAAGGGATGGGTCATGCCCGGCATTCCCGCGTCCCCGAAGAACAGCGCCCACAGCGACCACCCGTAGGCGGCGAGAGTGCCGACGGAGACCAGGGTGTCCATGGTGGCGGCGCCGTGCCGGGCGTTGGCCAGCGCGGCGCGGTGGAACGGCCAGCCCGCGTAGACCACCACGGGGGAGGCGAGGGTCAGCGCGAGCCACTGCCAGTTCGTGAACTGCCAGGCGGGGACCATCGACAGCAGGACCACCGGCAGGCCGAGCAGGATCGCGGTGGTCAGGCGCTGGCGCAGGGTGGTGAGTTCGGGGTCCTCGGAGGGGCCCGGACCCTGGGGCGCGGCGCCGTCCAGGTCACCCTCGGCGCCGTCCGAGCCACGGAGTGGCGTCTTCGCGGCCGGGGGAGCGGGCACCGCCGCGGTGTACCCGGTGGCCTCGACCGTCGCGATCAGGTCGCCGACCGCCACGCCGCCCGCATAGTCGACCCGGGCCTTCTCCGTCGCGTAGTTGACGGTCGCGGTGACCCCGTCCATCCGGTTGAGCTTCTTCTCGATCCGGGCGGCGCAGGACGCGCAGGTCATGCCGCCGATGGCCAGCTCGACCCGCCGGCCCTCGGGCCCGCTGTGTGCGTGTGCCGTGGTGGTCGCCATGTTCACTCCCTGGTCGATCCGTTCGACGTTCGCCTCGCGCGTCGGGTGCCGGGCAGCGGCGCGCTACGCGCGTGCGGAGTCCGCCCGTGCTGCGCTTGTTCGCAGGGCGCCTCTTCGTGCGCCGTCACCGTTTCCCGGTGCCCGCGCCGCCGTGTCGTCCCGGTCGGTCAGACCCGGCCGACGAGGTCGTAGCCCGCCTCGTCCACGGCCGCGCGCACCGTGTCGTCGTCCAGCGGCTGTTCCGACGCGACGGTCAGCAGGCCGCTGCTCGCCACGGCCGTCACGGAGGTCACACCGGGGATCGCCGTGATCTCCTTGCTCACCGCGGACTCGCAGTGCCCGCAGCTCATCCCCGACACCGAGTAGACGGCCTCGCTCATGCTGTGCTCCTCCTCCACGGGTACGCGTGCGTGGTGACGCGTACGGCTCTCGCGGCTGTCGTGCCGCCTGCGGTGGACGGGCGCCTTCCCCGTCCCCCTCTCACAGCAACCATATACCCCCTAGGGGTATTCCCATCGGTGGGTACGTGATCGGTCGGGGCCGTCGTGTCCGCTCGTGGCCGGCGGCAACGTCAGTCGGCGTCGGCGTCCGCGTCGGTGTTCGGGTCGGAGCCGCCATGGACCTGGGTGTCGGTGTCGGCGGTGTCGGCGGTGTCGTCGGCGGCGAGCCGGTCGAGCAGCGTGGCGGCCAGCCGCAGCACCGCCACCTCCGTCTCGTTGAGCTCGGCGGCCATCCGGCGGCGCAGCCACGCGTCCCGGTACCCGACGTCGCGGGCCATCGCCTCGAAGCCGCTCCGCGTCAGCTCGAGGACGTACTGCCTCCCGTCGACCTCGTCCCGCGACCGCGTCACGAGACCGTCCTCGCGCAGCGCTGCCAGCGTCCGGGTCAGCGACTGCGGCTGGACGTGGAGTGCCGCGGCCACGGCGCCGGGAGTGCTGGAGCCGCCGCGGTAGAGCTGCGCGAGGACGGCGAGCCGGGCGCTGGGCAGGGAGTCCGGCAGCCGCTCGGCGCGCATCCGGCGGGCCAGGCGGTTCACCGAGCGGCGGACCACCGCGCTGTCATCGAAGGGCGGGGGAGGGAACGACATCAGGTCATTTCCTAAGCTACGCGTATGATCAATCTACCCGGAATCGGGTCGATAGGGCGTGAAGGGAGGGAAGAATCGAGTTGCAGATGGCGAGAGTCATACGCAAGGCTTAGTAATCCGACCGACGTGACCACGCCGACCCCGCCCGAGGAGAGGCTCATGGCAGAGGACGAAGGATGCTGATCCGGCTGCGCCTGCTCGACCCGGGACGGGTGCGGCTGCGGATCGCCGTACGCACCCTGGCCGCCGCCGTCGCGGCGCTGCTGGTGTCGGGCGCGATCGGCCGGGCCGCCGGCCTGCCGGGCGGCATGGTGGTGATCGCGACGGTGGTCGCGGTGATGGTGTCGCGCAGCCTGCACGCGACCAGCCTGCCGCACCGGCTGTCGGCGCTCGTCCACGTCCCCCTGGTCGGCCTCCTCGCCGCGTTCGTCGGGCGGCTGATGGTGCAGAGCGCGTGGTGCGGCGCGGCGGTTTTCGTGGGGGCGGTCGGCGGGTCCCGCTACCTGATGCGCTTCGGCGGCAAGGTGCGGCGCTTCGGCCGGCTCGCGCTCACCCCGCTGATCGCCGTTCTGGTCACCCCGGTGCCGCCGTCGGCCGCCAAGGCCACCGGGCCGCTGTGGGGCGCGGTGTGCGGGGTCATCGCGGTGGCCTGCGTGCTCGCCTCCCAGATCGCGCTGCCGTCCCGCCCCACCCGCGAGGCGGCGGCAGCGGCCGGCGATTTCGTCCGGGCCGCCGCCCGCCTGCGCGCCCTCGCCCCGGGAACCGCCGCGCACGCGAAGGCCGCTGCCGCCCTGCACCGCACCGCGCTGACCGTCGAGGACCGCCTGGACGCCGCCCGGTTGCCCGACGGGACCGACCGCGCCCCGCTCGACACCCTTGCGGCGGCCGTCCTCACCGCGGAGGTGGCCGCACGGTACGAACGCTCCGCGGCGCCTCGGCACGGTACGAAGCCGGCCGCATCGGGCGAGGCCGCGCAGGTCGTCCCCGCGCAGGAGCCGTTCCCACGCGGGCAAGCCGCATCCGAGCGGGCCGATTCCGACGGGGCCGATTCCGAGCGGGTTGCCGCGGAACGGTTCGTACGGACCCCGGCCGTACGCTCCCGGGCCGGCGATGACGAGCCCGCGGCACCCGGCGGCGCGATGCCCGGCCCGGCCGGAGAGGTGACGCCCGGCCCGGCCGGCGAGGGCACAGTCGCCCGGGACGAGGAGGCCCACAGCGCGTCCGGCGCCGCGCCCTCCTCCGTGCCCGACGCCGTCGACATCGCCCTCGGCGCCGTACGTTCCGCATCCGAGGCCGTGCGCCGGGTGCGTTCCGTGCAGGAGGCGGCGCCCGACGTACCCGCCCCAGCGGCGCGACCGGGGGGCTGGCGCAACCCGCAGCCCCAGGCGCGGCTGAGCGCGCAACTCGTCGTCGCGATGGCGGCGGCGTTCACGGCCGGCCACCTGATCTTTCCGCGGCACTGGACGTGGACGGTGATCACCGCGTTCGTGGTGTGCAGCGCCGCACGGGGACGCGGTGACGTCGTGCACCGCAGCGGGCTGCGGGTGGCGGGCGCCTTCACCGGCGCGGTCACCGGCACGCTGGTCGCCCATGAGGTGGCGGGCGACCACGTCGCCGCCATCGCCGTCATCTTCTGCTACCTGCTGGTCGGCCTGTGGCTGCGCGAGACCACCTACGCGGTCTGGGCGTTCTGCGTCACCAGCCTGCTCGCGGTGCTCAACAGCCTCAACGGCGAGCAGGGCGGCGCTCTCATCGTGCAGCGGCCCGAGGGGATCCTGCTCGGCTCGGCCTGCGGGATCGCGGCGGCGTACTTCGTGTTGCCGCTGCCGACCACCCTGGTCCTGCGCGGCCGGGCCGGCAACGCGCTGCGGGTGCTCCAGGACCTGCTGGCCGCCGCGCGCGAACCCGAACCGCGCCCTGCGGCGGTCCGCCACCTGGCCCGCCGGTTCGACCGCGCCGTCCGCGAACTCGCGGTGGTGGCCGCGCCCGCGCGCGCCCACCGCACGCTGACCCGGCGTGCCCTCGGCCACTCGGCCCGGGCCGCGCGCCGGGCCGTCCCCGCACGGCCGCACGACGCCGACTGGGTCGACGCGCTGGCCACCTGCGCGCACGCCGCCCGCTCGCTCGCCCTGTGCGACGCGCACACACTCGCCGCCGCCCGGCCCCAACTCGGCCTGGCCGCGCTCAACCTGGGGCAGGTACGCCGCCGCCTCGGCCGCCGGCCCGACGCCACGCCCCCGCGGCCGGCACGCACCGGGCCCGCCGCGGTGGTCCGGCTCGACGCCGCACTCGGCGAGCTCTACGACCTGCTGCCCGCGCCCGCCGCCGACCCGGCGCCGCCGGCGTCCCCGCCGCCGTCCGAGCCGGCCCCCGCCGCAGCCGGTTGAGATCTTCCGCACTCCGCTCCGACCCCTGGCCGCGCCTGTTGCCGGCGGCTCTACCCTGGAGGCGACGGCGCGTATCCCACCCGGGAACGCGACCACTCATCCGCCAGGAGGCGACGCCGTGCTGCGCACCATGTTCAAGTCCAAGATCCACCGGGCCACCGTGACCCAGGCGGATCTGCACTACGTGGGCTCCGTGACCGTCGACGCCGACCTGATGGACGCCGCGGACCTGCTGCCGGGCGAACTCGTGCACATCGTCGACATCACGAACGGCGCGCGCCTGGAGACCTACGTGATCGAGGGCGAACGCGGCTCAGGCGTCATCGGCATCAACGGTGCCGCCGCCCATCTCGTGCACCCCGGGGACCTGGTCATCCTGATCAGCTACGCGCAGGTCGAGGACGCCGAGGCCCGTACGCTGCGGCCGGCCGTGGTCCACGTCGACACCGCCAACCGGATCACCGCGCTCGGCGACGACACTGCCGAGCCCGCTCCCGGTACCGACGCCCTGCGTCCCCCGCACGCGGTCGTCCACGGCTGACGCCGGGGGCCGCGCGCCCCTTCAAGCGGCGGTGGTGACCACCGAGGAGCCGCGCACCGATCCGGACACGGGACGTATCTCGATGCGAACGCCGCGCGCTGCTGCCGTCCACTGGGCGCGCAGCCGCGCCAGCTCCGTCAACTCCTCGGCCGTCCACGGCCGGTCGCCATGCTCCTGCACATAAGCGCGCAGGGCCGCGTTCGCCTGATCGAGATCTCCCCCGTACATGTGATCCACCCTAGACCGGGGCACTGACAATCCCGAATCGTTTGACCACCGCGCGTGCCCGCCGCGCCCCGGTCCGCGGCCGACCGCCCCGGCGTGACCTGGCAGAAACGGCGCGGCCCGCGGTCTGCTGGCATCCTGAGTGTGAGGGAGGACACAGCACACGTATCGGCTGCAAATCCCACTGAATCCCGGCACCTCCCCGTATTCCGCATCCGGTAGTCCGCGTTGCGTACCCCGCGCCCCACGATCACGGAGGACCGCACCATGCTCACCAACGACTACGTGCCCGGCGCGCCGAGCTGGCTCGACCTGGGCAGCCGCGACGTCGACGCCGCGACGGAGTTCTACCGCGCCGTGTTCGGCTGGGAGTTCCGCTCGGCCGGGCCCGACGCCGGCGGGTACGGCATGTTCCAGCTCGCCGGGCAGACCGTCGCCGGTCTCGGGCCGATCACCGGCGAGGGTGCCAGCCCGGCCTGGACGGTGTACTTCGAGACCGCCGACGCCGACGCCACGTCCAAGGCCGTCGAGCAGGGCGGCGGGACCGTCCGGTTCGCACCGCTCGACATTCCCGGGGAGGCCCGGATCGCCGGGTACACCGACCCGGCGGGCGCCGAGTTCGCGGTCCTCCAGCCCGGCAGCCTCAAGGGCCTGGACCGGACCGGTGCCGACGCGCTGTGCTGGACCGAGCTCTACACGACGGACGCCGGCCAGGCCAAGCGCTTCTACGGCACGGTCTTCGGCTGGGACACCGAGGACATGCCGCTGCCCGGAGACGCCGGCAGCTACACGATCGTCTCCCGCGCCGGCGGCGGCCAGGCCGGCTCGCACGGCGGCATCATGCAGCTCGCGCCCGAGCAGCTGCCCGACGGCCTGTGCTACTGGCAGCCGTACTTCGGGGTCGCCGACACCGACGCCGTGGTGACCAGGGCCACCTCGCGCGGGGCGACGCTCCTCATGGCTGCCACCGATGTGCAGGGCGTCGGCAGGATCGCGCTGCTCCGGGACCCCGAAGGAGCGTTCTTCGCCGTGCTGCAGCCCGACCCGCCCGCCGTCCCCGCGACCTGAGGGACCGCCGCCTGACCAGCACGTCTGCCCGGCGCCCAGGCCCCTGACGCCTCGCTGCCCGGCCGTCAGCCGCCCGCGCGCTCTTCCTCCGCGCCGGGCGGCCACGCGGCCAGGAGGCGGGCGCTGTCGAACCGCAACTCCCGCCCCGTCAGCGGATCGGTGAACTCCAGCGTCCGCGCCAGCAACTGGAGCGGCCTGGCGAAGGGATCCGCCTCAGCGCCCCCCACCCCCGATGCCGGGTCCCGCCCCGCCAACGGCTCGGGCCCATCCGCCGGCACCGGATAGACCGGGTCGTTCAGCAACGGCAGCCCCAACCCGTTCATGTGCACCCGCAACTGGTGCGTGCGCCCGGTCAGCGGAAGCAGCCGGTAGCGGCCGAGCCCGCCCCCCGTCGCCAGCAGCTCGATCCGGCTCTCCGCGTTCCACGGCCCGGGCACCTCCCGCGCCGCCATCTGCCCGCGCTCTTTCTCGATGCGGCTGCGCACCGTCAACGGCAGCGCCACCGCCGGGTCGTGGGCCGCGACCGCTTCGTACACCTTGCGCACCCGCCGGTCCCGGAAGAGCGTCTGGTACGCCCCGCGGTCCTCGGGGCGTACGACGAACAGCACCACGCCCGCGGTCAGCCGGTCCAGCCGGTGCGCCGGCGCCAGCAGCGGCAGCCCCAGGTCGCGCCGGAGCCGGGCCAGTGCCGTCTCGGTGACGTGGCTGCCGCGCGGCGTGGTGGCCAGGAAGTGCGGCTTGTCCGCGACCACGATCCGCTCGTCCCGGTACAGCACCTCCACCGGGAACGGCACGACCGGCTCCACCGGGAAGTCCCGGTGGAACCACACCCACGCCCCCGCTTCGTACGGCGTCCGCTCTTCCACCGGTCCGGTCGCGGTCACGAACCGCCCCTCGGCGAGCATGGCCTCGATCCGCTCGCGCCCCACCGCCGGGCCGTACCGCGCCAGCAGGTACCCGCCCACCGTCGCCCAGCCCGCAGCACCCGCAGCACCCGAGCCACTCGCCGGCCCGGGGCCGGGCAGACGCACTCGCACCGGGTCGACCCCCTCACGCTGCCCCAGCGGCGCGGCCGGCGCCCTGCGCCCCGGTCTGCGTGTCATCGTGCCCGTCCTCTGTCCGTCCCGTCCCGAGCCGCCGTGTCCGCCCGGTCGGGGGTCGCCCACTCGCCGGCAGGCCCGGCCCGGTCCAGGCCCGACCTGCCAGGTCCGCCCGCGCACCGGGCAGGCCCACCCGCGCACCGGGCGGGGCCCACCCGCCTACCGCCAGGCTACGGCTCAGGACTCCGGGGAGCCGCCCATCATGCGCAGCATCGACAGTCCGCCGGTGCGCAGGAAGCGGACCACCAGCGCGGCCGCACCCAGCAGGAACACGATGTTGAGCCACGTCGTGTAGTTCCAGCTCACGCCGTCCTCCGGGATCTTCGCCCGCGCCTGATCGGGGACCAATCCGAGGCCGCCGAAGACGAGTTCGACCACATACCCGGCGGCGACCGACGCGACGTAGAGCGACGCCGACAGCAGGAGCGTCATACGTATTCCGTAGTACTTCCGGTAGATGTTCAGGATCGGCAGGATCAGCAGGTCGGCGAAGATGAACGCCACCACCCCGCCGAAGCTGATGCCGCCCTTCCACAGCACCACCGCCAGCGGCACGTTCCCGATCGAGCAGACGAAGGAGACCAGCGCCACCAGCGGCCCGATCAGCGGGCCCCACACCTTCGCGGCGAGCGGGTGGCCCTCGAAGAAGAAGCCGCTCCAGAAGGAGTCCGGTACCCATGCGGCGATCGCTCCGGCCACCAGCAGCCCCACCACGAGGTCGCGGATGATCGCGGCCCACTCCATCACGAAGACGTGCGCCACCGAGGTGTAGCCCTCCCGCGACAGCAGCCGCCGCAGGAACGGTCCGTCGCCGGTCACCGACATGTCCATCGCCGCGTGGCCCTCCATCGACCCGGCCACCCCGCGCTCCGCCTGCCGCCGCGCCTGCCGGACGGCGCCGCCGTCCAGGAGCAGCCGGAAGAGCACCGCGAGTACCACGATCATCACCGGGCCGCCGGTGAACTCGGCGAGCGTGAACTGCCAACCCATCAACAGGGCGAGGATCACTCCGAGTTCGACCACGAGATTGGTCGAGGCGATCTCGAAGGCCATGGCGGCGGTGAAGTCCGCGCCCTTGCGGAAGAGCGAGCGCGCGAGCGCCACCGCGGCGTACGAGCACGACGAGGAGGCGGCGCCCAGCAGCGCTGCCGTGCCCAGCGTGCGGGGCCGGTCGTCCCCCAGCAGCCGCACGACCGTCGCCTTGCGCACCACCGCCTGCACGACCGCCGACAGTGCGAACCCGAGCACCAGCGCCCAGGTGATCTCCCAGGTCATCGACCCGGTGATGGACAGCGCGTGTCCCACCGCGTCCATACGACGACACCCCCTCGACTCGACCCGACCCGGCTCCCGCTCACGTACCTGCGAGACCCAGGCCACCGCCCTGTCCGGTGGCCTCTCGCCGGTCCGGCCATGGAATCACATCGCGACTACGCTGCGTACGCGAGTGCGTGCGGCCTGTGGACAACTCGTCGGGCACCTGCCGAGTGGAGGGGGGCGGCGCGAGCCGGGCGGCCGGGAGGGGGCTCCGCCCCGGCGGGGTCAGTCCTCCCTGCCCTCCGTCAGCTCCCCGAGCCGCTCCAGGTAGCCGCCCTTCTCCTCCCACGCCGTCAGGGCCGCCATGATCTGGTCGTGCGTGGCGTTGGGCTTGCCCTTGACCACCACGACCATCTCGGTGTTGGGGGACAGCGGCAGGATGGCGGTGTCCAGCGTGGTGCCCTCGGTGAGCGCGCGCGAGATGCGCACCGGCAACTCGCCACCGGAGTCCTGGCGCGCGTGCTTGGTGTAGTAGCGGTTGCCCGGTGTGTCGGAGGGCAGCGGATCGCCTCCGTCGAGGATGTGCTCGATCGAGCCCTGGCCCCACTCCAGAATGCGTTCGATGTCGCGCAGTGTCGCCGTGACGCTCTGGAACTCGTGCCCGCGTTCGATCGTCTGGATGGCGGTCCGCTTCACGCCGATCGCGTCACCGAGGCGTACCTGGCTGAGCCCTTTGCGTTTGCGTGCTGCTCGGATGACGCCGCCCAGTCGCAACCAATCTCCGTCCATGGCCCACATCATGCCGGAGCCCAGGCAACCACGCAGCCGTCTTCCGAGCCTTCGACCAGCGCCGGATGCGGCCGGAAGTAGTCCATTGGTTGCATGACGGAACGGGAGTTGGGCTCGCGGGTGTGCGGGGGGAGAGAGCTGAAAAGCTCTGATAGCAATGTTCGATGCTCCAATGCGGCTTGCAGCCAGGGTGGTTGACGGATACTTTCGAGACGTGAGAACGAACGGTGCGGCAATGAGGGCACTCCGCATTGCTCGGAAGATGAGCCTTCGCGAGATGCAGACGCTGACCGGCCTCGATCGCGGCCATCTGTCCCGTCTGGAGCGCGGCCTGGCCGGTGCGAGCGACGACACGATCCGCCGCTGCGCCCGCGCGCTTGACGTCCCCACCGCCGCCATCACCCACGACGACCTGGGAAGGCCGGTCGACGGCCCATCGATGCGTGCTCAACGCACCTTTTCCTCTTGATAGTTGATAATTCCACCGTGACCTGCTCGCAGTGTGATTCTCCCCTCGAAGTGGCACACTGCTGCCATTGGGACGCCGCGCGAGGAGGCGGGGGAGATGACCGCAGCGCACGCGTCGAACGGCTCGACCGTCCGATTGATGGTCCTGGGCAGGCGGTTGCGTGATCTGCGCGCCGCCGCCGAGATGTCCTTCGAGGACGCCGCGCTCGTACTCGACGTCGCCCCCATGACGATCCGCCGGATGGAGATCGCCAAGGGCCGATGGAAACTCCCCTACGTCAGGAGCCTGCTGGAGGCGTACGGCGTGCCCGAGGCCGAGGCCGTGCCGTTCCTCGACCTGGTCCGGGAGGCCAACGAGCCGGGCTGGTGGCATGGTTACCGCGACGCGCTGCCGTCCTGGTTCAACGCCTACGTCAGCCTGGAGCAGGCGGCCGCCCTCATCCGCGGCTACGAACCCCACTACGTCCCCGGCCTGCTCCAGACCGAGGCGTACGCCCGCGCTGTCCTGCGCACCGGGAGCAACGGCGCCGGACCCGGCCTCGACCGCCGTGTCGCGGTCCGCGCCGAGCGGCAGAAACTCCTCACCGCCCCGACGCCGCCGGAGATATGGATGGTGATCGACGAGACGGTGCTGCGCCGCCCGGTGGTCCCGCCCGACGTGATGCGCGGCCAGCTCGACCGGCTGGCCGAACTGATCGACCTGCCCCATGTCACGCTCCAGATCATGCCGTTCGGCACCTGCCCCCACGAGGGGATGTACGGGCCGTTCCACATCTTCCGCCTGCCGCACGAGGAGATCTCCGACATCGTCTACATCGAGTACCTCGCCGGCGCGATGTACCTCGATCAGGGTGACGAGGTCGCCGTCTTCCACGAAGCGCTGGACCGGATCTGCGCGCAGGCCCTGCCGGTCCAGCGGACCGGCCGCCTCCTCGCCGCCTTCCGCAGGGATCTGACCCGATGAGTCCGTCCGGAGCCCGGCTCCCGGAGACCGCGCGCGGTCGGTGAAGCCCGTCGGGCATGCGCGGTTCTCCGGGGTACGCCGCTGGTCGGACGCTTGCGGTCCTGTTGGCTTCTGTTTTTTCCGTCGCGAGGATTGACCGAGAAGCGAACACGACCGCACACTGTGCGCCATTCCCCCCAATGAAGGGTGTCAACTATGGCACGCATAGGCAGACTTGCCCCGGTGTGGGTGATCGCGCTGCTTGCCGCCCTGCTTGCGGTCGGTGTGTCCCCCGCGCACGCCGCCGCGTCCACGACGATCACCGTGGACGGCAGCAAGGGCGGCCGGACGTTCGACGGGATCGGCGCGATCAGCGGCGGAGGCGGCAACTCCCGGCTGCTGACCGACTATCCGGCCGCGCAGCAGTCGCAGATCCTGGACTACCTGTTCACGCCCGACTACGGCGCCGACCTGCAGATCCTCAAGGCGGAGATCGGCGGCGACGCCAACTCCACCGACGGCTCGGAGCCGTCCATCGAGCACAGCAAGGGCACCGTCAACTGCAACGCCGGCTACGAGTTCTGGCTGATGAAGCAGGCCAAGGCCCGCAACCCCGCCATCAAGCTCTACGGCCTGGCCTGGGCGGCGCCCGGCTGGATCAGCGGCGGCTTCTGGTCGACCGACACCATCAACTACCTCATCTCCTGGCTCGGTTGCGCCAAGCAGGACGGGCTGTCCATCGACTACCTCGGTGGCTGGAACGAGCGCGGCCACGACGTCAACTGGTACATCCAGCTCCGCTCCGCGCTGAACGCCGCCGGCTACTCCGGAGTGCAGATCGTCGGTGACGACAGCGGCTGGGGTGTCGCGGACGACATGGCGTCGAACTCCGCGTTCAACAACGCCGTGCAGGTCATCGGTGCGCACTACCCCTGCCAGGGCGGAGACGGCGGCAACGCCGACACCTGCTCCAGCACCGCCAACGCCAAGAACAACGGCAAACCGCTGTGGGCCAGCGAGAACGGCTCCCTCGACATGAACTCCGGTGCTCCCGCGTTGATCCGCTCGATCACCCGGGGCTACGTCGACGCCGACATGACCGCCTACCTCAACTGGCCCCTGGTCGCGGCGATCTACCCGAACCTGCCCTATGCCACGGTGGGCCTGGCCACCGCGGGCTCCCCCTGGTCGGGCAACTACAGCATCGGCGAGAACACCTGGGCCACCGCCCAGGTCACGCAGTTCGCCCAGCCCGGCTGGACGTTCATCGACTCCGCCTCCGGCTACCTCAACGGAGCCGAGTCCAACGGCAGTTACGTGACGCTGAAGTCACCCAACGGCAAGGACTACTCCACCGTCCTGGAGACCACCACCGCCACCGCCGCCCAGACCGCGACCTTCACCGTCCAGGGCGGCCTGGGCACCGGAGCCGTCCACGTCTGGGCCACCGACGTCAACCACCCCTCCTCCGCAACCGACTTCGTCCACACCCAGGACATCACCCCGGCCGCCGACGGGACGTACTCCCTGACCATGCAGCCCGGTTACATCTACACCGCCTCCACCACCACCGGCCAGGGCAAGGGCACCGCCACCGCCCCGGCCGCCCACGCCCTCGCGCTGCCCTACTCCGACAACTTCGACAACGACGCCACCAGCACCGAGGCGACGTACCTCTCCGACATGCAGGGCTCCTACGAGGTCCAGCCCTGTGCGTCCGGCCGTTCGGGGCAGTGCGTGCAGCAGATGGCGCCGGTCAAGCCGATCGAATGGCAGGACGACTCCGACGCGTACTCGCTGATCGGCGATCCGACCTGGTCGAACTACACGGTCAGCTCCGACGTGGACCTGCGGCAGGCCGGCACCGTGGAACTGCTGGGCCGCGCCAACACGCAGAACCGGCCGCAGAGCCACCAGGCGGCGTACGAGGTCCGGTTGAGCGACAGCGGTGCCTGGTCGATCGCGAAGAACACCAGCGCGGGAAACCTGAGCACCCTCGCCTCCGGCACCCACGCGTCGATCGGCCTGAACACCTGGCACACGCTGAGCCTCGGCTTCTCGGGTGACCAGATCACGGCGAAGCTCGACGGTGCGACCCTCGGCACGGTCGCCGACAACTCGTACCAGAGCGGCCAGGTCGGCATCGGCGTTGTCGGCTACCAGACCGACCAGTTCGACAACCTGTCCGTCACGCCCAACGCAGCGGGGAACATCAGCGGTTTCCTGAAGGACGCCAACTCCGGCCTGTGCGCGGACGTCACCGGCCTCAGCCAGAACAACAACACGCCGGTCGAGCTGTGGGACTGCAACGGCGGCGCCAACCAGAGCTGGACGGCGACCCCCGCCAAGCAACTCCAGGTGTCCGGGACCAAGTGCCTGGACGCAGCGGCTGCCGGCACCGCGAACGGGACGGCCGTCCAGATCTACGACTGCAACGGCACCGCCGCCCAGCAGTGGACGGTCAATGCCGACGGCAGCGTGGTGAACACCGGTTCGGGCAAGTGCCTGGACGCCACCGGCGGGTCCACCGCGACCGGCACCCTGCTCGAACTGTGGGACTGCAACGGCGGCGCCAACCAGACGTGGGCCCGCGGCAACACCACGGGCCCGCTCAAGGGCGAGGGTTCGGGCCGCTGCGTCGACGTGCCCGCCGCGAGCCAGGACAACGGCACGAAGCCCGCGCTGTGGGACTGCAACGGCGCGAACAACCAGGCGTGGACGTCCACCGCAACCGACCAGCTGACCGTGTACGACACCAAGTGCCTGGAGGTGATCGGCGCCGGCACCACCGACGGCACCGGCGTGCAGATCAACGCGTGCAACGGCTCGGCCGCCCAGCAGTGGCGGGTCAGGGCCGACGGCACGGTGGTCAACACCGGGTCCGGCAAGTGCCTGGACGTCACCGGCGCCGGCACCGCCGACAACACCCCACTGGAGATCTGGACCTGCAACGGCGGCAGCAACCAGAGCTGGTCGCGCACCTGATCCGCGCCCTGAGCCCGGGCGGGCTCGCTGTGACGGAGGCACGCACAGGGGGCCCGCCCGATCCCCGCCCCACCCTTGTCGGATCCCCGGGTGGACGACGCTGGTCCGGAAGGATGCGCCCGATCGTGTGAACGCCCCGGCCGTCCTGCAGCCGCAGGCCCCGTGCACGGCGCGTCGTCGAGGGTCTCCCGCCGGGCTGGGGTCAGGTGGCGGCCGGGAGCGATCTTCGTAGGCTCGGTGGCATCCCCCACAGGCTTTGTGCCGGGCCCGGTCCGTCACCACCCGAAGGAGAGCCGTCATGACTGCTTCCGCCGCCCCGGGGTCCTCCCGGCGTTCGGACGAGGACCTCGCAGGGTTCACGGCCTCGCCCGAGTTCGTCGCGGCCCTGCAGCAGATCGTGGTGGACCTCGTGGAGCTGAGCCTCCAGGGGAAGCAGGCGCACTGGAACGTGGTGGGCCACAACTTCCGGGACCTGCACCTGCAACTGGACGAGGTCGTCGACGACGTCCGGGAGGCGACCGACACCATCGCCGAGCGCATGCGGGCCGTGAAGGCCGTTCCGGACGGGCGCTCCGACACGGTCGTGGCCGCGACCACGCTTCCCCGTTACCCCGAGGGCGAGCAGAGCGTCGCTGCCGTGGTCGATCTGATCACCGCACGCCTGCGCGCCGCCGCCGACACCGTGCGCACCGTGCACGACCGGGTCGACAGCGAGGACCCCTCGACCGCCGACCTCCTCCACACGATCATCGACAGCCTGGAGAAGCACGCCTGGATGGTCGGCGCGGAGAACCGGTCCGCCTGAGGACGGCGTCCCCGGGGTGACAACGGGGGGTTGACGTGACAACCGGGGGTTGTCATCCTGATGGCATGGCAGGCACCAGGGACCTCTCCGCGCACGAGCAGACCTTCGACCGGATCAGGGAGGTCCGCGACCAGGCGATCCATCACGCCCGCCTGTCCCGGCAGTTCGCCGCCGAGCGCCGCGACCTGATGCAGGGCCTGATCGCCCAGGGCGTCTCGCAGGCGGACATCGCCCGCGAACTCGGCGTCACCCGCCAGGCCATCCAGAAGATGCTCGCCTGCTAGGGCGACCCACGACCAAGGGCGCCCCGTTCGAAAACGTGGCGCCCTCTCGCTTCTCCGACCTGCTGCTACGCGTGTGCCCCAGGCAGGATTCGAACCTGCGACACCGGCTTTAGGAGAGCCGTGCTCTATCCCCTGAGCTACTGGGGCGGGGACCTGCGCCCACCGAGGTGGTGCGCTGCACACTGTACCGGTTGTCGGTGGCCGGCCGCGGAGCCGTACGACCCCATCCGCTGCCCATCCGCGACGGACACGTCCGATCGCCGGGAGGGCTCCGCGCTTCCGATGCCCGGGGGGTTCCGCCGGACCCCCGGTAGGAGCGGGTCTCCCACCGCGGACCGATGCCGTGCTTGCCTGGAACCGGGCCCGTTGATCCCTACGTGTCCGGGCGTGCTCGGGACCGAGGGGACGAGGCCGGAGCAAGCGCGGGACTGCCCCATCCGTTGGGACCCGCAATGCCTTGCGCGGCGAAAAGCCGCACGCCCCTGGAACCCACCCGCGGAACGGAGCGAAGGACCGATGGAACAGCGAATTCTCGGCGGCACGGGCATGTCCGTGAGCGCGTACGCCCTGGGCGCGATGATGTTCGGCGCGATGGGCAACACCGACCACGACCAGTCCGTCCGCATGATCCACTCGGCGATCGACGCCGGCGTCACCTTCATCGACACGGCCGACGTCTACTCCGGCGGCGAGTCGGAGACGATCGTCGGAAAGGCGCTCAAGGGCCGTCGCGACGCCATCGTCCTGGCCACCAAGTTCGGGCTGCCGATGGGCGAGGACCCCAACCAGCGCGGCGGCTCGGCGCGCTGGATCCGCCGGGCGCTGGACGCCAGCCTGCGCCGCCTGGACACCGACTACGTCGACCTCTACCAGATGCACCGGCCCGATCCGCGCACCGACGTCGACGAGACCCTCGGCGCGCTGTCGGACCTGGTCCGTGCCGGCAAGATCCGCGCCATCGGCAGCTCCTTCTTCGCGCCCGAGGAGACCGTCGAGGCGCAATGGACCGCCGAGCGCCGCGGACACCACCGCTTCCGCACCGAGCAGCCCCCGTACTCGATCCTCACCCGCGGCATCGAGAATCGTGTCCTGCCCACGGCGCAGCGCTACGGGATGGGGGTGCTGACCTTCGGCCCGCTCAACTCCGGCTGGCTGTCCGGCCGGGCCGACCCGACCGCGGGGCACCGTAACGCCGGCCTCGGCGCGAAGATGTTCGACCTGTCGCAACCTGGCGTCCAGGCCAAGGCCGAGGCCGTCGGGAAACTGGCGGAGCTGGCCGCACAGGTGGGGGTGTCGCTGCCGCACCTGGCCATCGCCTTCGTCCGCGCGCACCCGGCGGTGACGTCGGTGCTGATCGGTCCGCGCCGGCCCGAGCAGCTGGCCGACCTGCTCGCCGGCGCCGACGTGGTGCTGGGGGACGACGTCCTCGACCGGATCGACGAGATCGTGCCCCCGGGGGTGGACGTCCACGCCGGCGACTTCTACATCGACCCGACCCCGCCCATCCTCGACAAGCGGCTGCGACGCCGTTGACGCGCGGGGCGGCGCGGCGCAGGGCTCGTCGAGACCCCACGCAGCGCCGCCCGGAGGTGTGCCTCAGGCGTCGTAGTCGACGGTGAGCGCGTCGGACGCCGGGAAGGACTGGCAGGTCAGCACGTAACCGGCCTCGACCTCGGCGGCCTCCAGGGCGAAGTTGCGGCGCATGTCGGCCCGGCCCTCGGTGATCTTGGCCCGGCAGGTGCCGCAGACGCCGCCCTTGCAGGCGAAGGGGAGGTCGGGGCGGCTGCGTTGCGCACCGTCGAGGATCGTGGTGTCGGTGGGAAGGGCGGCGGTCGTGGTGCGGCCGTCGAGGGTGAGCGTCACCTGGCTGACCGGGCCCTCGACGGCGTCGTCGGTGTGGCGCAGCGGGGTGATGGGCTCGTCGTCGGCGAAGAACAGCTCCTGGTGGACCCGGTCGCCGGGTATGTGCAGGTCCGCCAGCAGCCCCCGCGCATCGGTGACCATGCCGTGCGGGCCGCACAGCCACCAGTGGTCGACGCTCGGCACGTCGACCAGGCCCTCGACGAGCGCGGCGAGCCGGTCGGCGTCCAGGCGTCCGGACAGCAGCTCGGCTTCGCGGGGCTCGCGCGAGAGCACGTGCCCGATCTGGAACCGGGCGGGGTGGAGGTCCTTCAGATCGGCCAGCTCGTCCGCGAACATCACCGTGTCGGTGCGGCGGTTGCCGTAGAAGAGGGTCACCTTCGAGACGATGTCGGCGGCGAGCACGGACTCGGCGATGGACAGCATCGGGGTGATGCCGGACCCGGCGGCGATGAGCACGTGGTGACCCGGAGTGTCGAGGTCGGGGGTGAATGCGCCGCTGGGCGCCAATGCCTCCACGGTGTCCCCGGGCCGCAGGTCGTGCACCAGCCAGGACGAGAAGAGCCCGTCGGGCACGACCCGCACCCCGATACGGGGCGGCGCGCCGGCCGGTGAGCAGATCGAGTAGGAGCGGCGCTCGTCGCGTCCGTCCACGGTGCGCCGCAGCGTCAGGGACTGGCCGGGCCGGTGCGCGAACTCCTCGGCCAGCTCGGCGGGCACGTCGAAGCCGACGACCGCCGCGTCCTCACACAGCGGCCGCACCTCGGAGACCCTCAGGGAGTGGAACGCGGGTCGCCGCCTCGGGCGGGCGGTCTCCCTGTGCGGGGTGGCTGCGGTGGTGGGGGCCATCACAACTCCTTGACGTGCTCGAAGGGTTCAAGGCAGGCGTGGCAGCGCCACAGCGACCGGCAGGCGGTGGCGGAGAAGCGGGAGGTCTGCTCGGTGTCGGTGCTGCCGCAGCGCGGGCAGGGGACGGCCTGCCGGGTGGCGCCGAGCACCAGCGGGACGGGCCCGGCGGCCTTGCGCGGCGCGCGGCCGGGGGGCGCGATGCCGTGCTCGCGCAGCTTGCGCCGGCCTTCGGGGCTGATCCGGTCGGTGCTCCACGGGGGGTCGAGGACGGTGCGGATCTCGACCTGCGCGAATCCGGCCGCGTGCAGCCGCGCGGCGACGTCGGCCCGCATCTCGGCCATGGCGGGGCATCCCGAATACGTCGGCGTGAGGCTGGCGACGACGGTCCCGTCCGGCGTGGTCCGCACCTCGCGCAGCACCCCGAGATCGGCCAGGGTGAGCATCGGCAGCTCGGGATCGGGCACCTCGGCGGCGATCCGCCGGGCCCGCTGCTCATCGGGGAGGGCAGGCGTGGTCACCATGTCGCCTCCGGGTGCTCTCGGGCCACGCTCTGCAACTCCTCGAGCAACGGGGCCAGGTGCTCGGTGTGCTCGCCGCCGCGCCCCCGATACGGCGCCGCGGGCCGCTCCGGCAGGTCGAGCCCGGCCGCGGCCAGGACCTGGCGAAGTACGCCCAGGGTCTCCTCGCGTACGGCCTCGGTCCCGGTGTCCGGCGCCGCGAGGATGCCGGGCACGGTGTCGCCGGTCGCGGTGAGCAACTCCTCGACGTACGGTGCCAGCTCGCGCAGGGCGGCCCGCATCCTGCGGTGCGACTCCTCGGTGCCGTCCCCGAGCCGTACCACCCAGTCGGCGGCGTACTGGCGGTGATAGGTCAGCTCGGGTACGGCCTTGGCCGCGATGGCGGCGAGTACCGGGTCGGAGGTGCCGGCGAGACGGGACAGTAGGGCGAGCCGCCACGTCGAAAGGATCAGCAGGCGGGCGATCGACAACGCGAAGTCGCCGTTCGGCAGCTCCACCAGTGCCACGTTGCGGAAGTCGGCGGGCGCGCGGAAGTACGCGTAGGCGTCCTCGCGGCGGTCGGTGCCGTCGACCTGACCGCAGCGCGCGTACAGCATCCGGGCCTGTCCGAGGAGGTCCAGGCCGATGTTCGCGAGCGCGACCTCCTCCTCCAACTCCGGTGCGCGGGTGCACCACTCGGCGAGGCGCTGGGACGCGACCAGGGCGTCGTCGCCGAGTGCGAGGCACACCGCGGCCAGGGCGGAGCCGTCCACGGCGTCGGGCACCGCGGTGTCGACGCCGTGCAGCGGGTCGGAGAAGCCGGTGCCGAACGCCCAGCGGGCGTCGCCGTCGTCATGTCCCTCGGCCAGCGAGAGGTAGACGTGGTCGTCGTCGGCCGCCTCGGTGGAACTCATGCCGTCTGCCTCCTTCGGGTGCGCCTCATATGTGGGGGACGTCGTCGGGGATGTCGTAGAACGTGGGGTGCCGGTAGACCTTGTCGGCGCTGGGCGCGAAGAACGGGTCCTTCTCGTCCCGAGTGGACGCCGCGATGTGCGAGGAACGGACCACCCAGATCGACACCCCCTCGTTGCGACGCGTGTACAGGTCACGGGCGTGCGTGAGGGCCATCGTGTCGTCAGCGGCGTGCAGCGAGCCGACGTGCACGTGGTTCAGGCCGCGCTTGCCGCGGACGAACACCTCGTACAGCGGCCAGTCGCCCTTGGACGGTGTGCCGTTGTCGCCGTTGCGGCCGATCTGTGCATCGCTCATGCCGCTGCCCCCTCGTGTGTCCGTGCCTGAGCGCGTGCGGCCTGCTTGGCGGCGTGTGCGGCGGCCGCCTCACGCACCCAGGCGCCGTCCTCGTGTGCGGCGGTGCGTCGCGCGACCCGCTCGTCGTTGCACGGCCCGTCGCCGGCTATCACGCGCTTCAACTCCGACCAGTCGGGCGTGCCGAAGTCGTGCCGTCCGCGCTTCTCGTTCCACCGCAACTGCGGGTCGGGGAGGGTGACGCCGAGCTTCTCGGCCTGAGGCACGGTCATGTCGACGAACCGCTGCCGCAACTCGTCGTTGGTGTGGCGCTTGATCTTCCAGGCCATGGAGGCGGCCGAGTTCGGTGAGTCGCCGTCCGGCGGCCCGAACATCATCAGCGACGGCCACCACCAGCGGTCCACCGCGTCCTGCACCATCGCGCGCTGCGCCTGCGTGCCGCGCATCATCGTCAGCAGGAGCTCATAGCCCTGCCGCTGGTGGAAGGACTCCTCCTTGCAGATCCGTACCATCGCTCGCGCGTAGGGACCGTAGGAGCTGCGGCACAGCGGCACCTGGTTGCAGATCGCCGCGCCGTCGACGAACCAGCCGATGACGCCGACGTCAGCGAAGGTCGGCGTCGGGTAATTGAAGATCGACGAGTACTTCTGCCGTCCGGAGATCAGCCGCTCGGTCAGATCCGCCCGGTCCGCGCCCAGGGTCTCCGCGGCGGAGTAGAGGTACAGCCCGTGGCCGGCCTCGTCCTGCACTTTCGCGAAGAGGATCGCCTTACGGCGCAGAGAGGGCGCGCGGGTGATCCACTCGCCCTCCGGCTGCATGCCGATGATCTCGGAGTGCGCGTGCTGCGCGATCTGCCGGACCAGGGTCCGGCGGTACCCCTCCGGCATCCAGTCGCGCGGCTCGATCCGCTGGTCCTTGCCGATTGTCGCGTCGAAGCCGGCCTGGAGCCGACTCTCGGCACCCGGGTCCCGGTCCTCGTCCTGCTCCGCGGCGCGCGCGGGTCCTGCGGCCATCGCTGCCTCCCAACCGACCATTCGTTCGGTTCCGAGTCTCGCGGATTCCGGCGGCCTGCGCAAGCGCGGGGTGCGGGCCTGTGGACAACCACGGATGCGGGCAGCGACGGGGTCCGGGTGGAGGCTGGGAATAGGGGACCGGAGCGATCTGTTCGGTGTGGTTGAATGGTCAACCAATTGGGGATGGTGGGAGAGCGATGCAGTTCGGAATCTTCACGGTCGGCGACGTCACGACCGACCCGACCACGGGTCGCACGCCGAGCGAGCGCGACCGGATCAAGGCGATGGTCGCGATCGCGCTGAAGGCCGAGGAGGTCGGGCTCGACGTCTTCGCGACCGGCGAGCACCACAACCCGCCCTTCGTGCCGTCCTCGCCCACGACCATGCTCGGATACGTCGCGGCGCGGACCGAGCGCCTGATCCTGTCCACGTCCACCACCCTCATCACCACGAACGACCCGGTGAAGATCGCCGAGGACTTCGCTATGCTCCACCAGCTCGCCGACGGCCGGGTCGACCTGATGATGGGGCGCGGCAACACCGGCCCGGTCTACCCGTGGTTCGGCAAGGACATCCGCGAGGGCATCCCGCTGGCCGTCGAGAACTACGCGCTGCTGCACAAGCTGTGGCGCGAGGAGTCGGTGGACTGGGCAGGCCGCTTCCGTACCCCGCTGCAGTCCTTCACCTCCACGCCGAGGCCGCTGGACGGCGTGCCGCCGTTCGTGTGGCACGGCTCCATCCGCAGCCCGGAGATCGCCGAGCAGGCCGCGTACTACGGCGACGGCTTCTTCGCCAACAACATCTTCTGGCCCAAGGACCACTTCAAGCGGCTGATCGGCCTGTACCGCGACCGTTTCGCGCACTACGGCCACGGCACGCCCGAGCAGGCGATCGTCGGCCTCGGCGGACAGGTGTTCATGCGGAAGAACTCCCAGGATGCGGTCCGCGAGTTCCGCCCGTACTTCGACAACGCGCCGGTCTACGGGCACGGCCCGTCCCTGGAGGAGTTCACCGAGCAGACCCCGCTGACCGTCGGCTCGCCGCAGGAGGTCATCGAGAAGACGCTGTCCTTCCGCGAGTCCTTCGGTGACTACCAGCGCCAGCTCTTCCTGATGGACCATGCCGGTCTGCCGCTGAAGACGGTGCTCGAACAGCTCGACATCCTCGGCGAGCAGGTCGTGCCCGTCCTGCGCGAGGAGTTCGCCATGGGGCGCCCGGCGCAGGTCCCGGACGGTCCCACCCACGAGGCGCTGGTCGCACGGCGTGACCAGGACGCCAAGGACGCCGCAGACATCGCGGCCGACCCCCAGGAGGTGCAGGCATGACGAAGCGACTGGTCGTCGTCACCGCGGGCCTCGGCAAGCCGTCGTCCACCCGGCTGCTCGCCGACCGCCTGGCGACCGCCACCGGCCGGCGCGCCGAGGCCGACATCCAGGTGATCGAACTGCGCGAGCTCGCCAACGACATCGCGCAGAACATGGTCACGGGCTTCCCCTCGCCCCGGCTGCGTGACGCCGTCGACGCGGTCACCTCCGCCGACGGGCTGATCGCCGTCACCCCGGTCTTCACCGGCTCCTACAGCGGGCTGTTCAAGTCGTTCTTCGACGTGATCGACAAGGAGGCGCTCGCCGGGCTGCCCGTGCTGATCGCGGCCACCGGCGGCACCGCCCGGCACTCCCTGGTGCTGGAACACGCGATGCGCCCCCTGTTCGCCTACCTGCGAGCGGTGGTCGTCCCGACCGCGGTGTACGCCGCCTCCGAGGACTGGGCGTCGGACGGCGCCGGCGCGCTCGCCGGCCGCGTGGACCGGGCGGCGTCCGAACTCGCCGCGCTCCTGGGCGCCCGCCCGGACCGACCGCTGGGTGACAGCAACGGACCGGAGGAGCCGGGCCGACCGGCCGACGTGGACGACATGGCAGTCGTGCCGTTCGCGCAACAGCTCGCCGCGCTCGCCGTGGAGGGGTGACGTCGCGGGAGGAGACGTGACGCGCGTCTTCGTACGAGTGAGTTCCCGGGCGTCTGGTTGACGGGAGGAGTCGCCAACGCCCGACGCACCTGCGGCTGCGTGCCCGCTACGGCGCGGCCGCCGTCTTCCCGCCGCCTTGCTGGCGATCGTCAAGGAACTGGACGATCGCCAGTCCCACGAGCGTCACCAAGGCGATCCAGAAGATGACCAGGCCCGTCGGATAGGACCACAGCAGCAGAGCGACCACCGCCGCCAGGACGACCAGCCACTGCAGCAGGTGCCGGTGCCGGTGCACCCACGGCCCCACCGACCCCGTCGAGCGGAGCCCGGCGGCCTCCCTGACCGCCGTGATGCCCGACTCCCACACCGACCTGACCCGCAGCGCCCACTTCCCGGATCCGCTCAGCCACGCACCGATGGCGACGACCACCCCGAGCACGATCACCGTGCGCACCGTCCCCCGCAGGAAGTGCAGGATCTGGTCGTAGATCGCGCCCGCCGCCCGCTCGTTGGTGTTCGCCGGCAGTTGGTTCAGATAGAAGATCCGGAAGATCGACAGTCCGATCCCCAAAAGCGCGACCCCGGCGGCCACCGCCAGCGCCGCCGTCACCAGCGCCCGGCGCCTGCGGGCCGCCAGCAGTACCCCGGCGCCCGCCAGGACCACCGTGATGACGGGCAGCCAGTTCCCGGCCAGTTGCAGCGCCCGGAAACCCGTCCTCACCCGCTTGACGTCATCGGACTTCACGAGCGTGAAGTCCGTGTGCACCTCCGGGATCTTCGAGGCCACCGTCAGGCCGCGGTCCACCAGCCGCTGCTTGACCTGCGCCACGACCGGCGCCAGGTCGAGCGTCACCGTGTCACCGTTGATCTTCACCGCGCTGTTGCTGTTACCCGTCAGCGCGCCGGTGAACGCGGCGTGCGCGTGGCGGTTGAGCTGCACCCACAGCGTCCGGAAGGCGTCGCTCGCCACGAAGTTCGCGACCGTCTGGCGCACGAAGTCCCTGATGCCGCTGGTGATCGGACCGTTCAGCGCACCGAGGGCGGCCTTGACCTCCGCCCGCTTGTCGGGCGCCACCTGCGACAGGATCGCGTTGATGTCGACCCGCTTCATCACCTCATCGGTGACCCTGTCGGTCACCGCCGCCTGGACGTCGGGCTGCGAGGCCAGAGGCTCGACCGTTCGCACATAGCGGTCGGTGTTCGCCATGTCGTCCGCTACCCACACCGCAACCGCGCTCAGGGGCGCGAGAAGCGCGGCCAGGGTGATCAGTACGGCGGACACGGCCGACCGCAGTCTGTGGCGCGCGGGATATCGGGCCCGCAGTGCGGCGAGCTCGGCCCGCTCGTCCTCACTGAGCGGGGCAAGGCTCGCGCCACTGGGGGGTGTGGCGTCAGCATCGCCGGACATCCGTACTCTCCCTCGTCCCCTCGCGACCACTCGGACGTTCCGACCCTCCGGACTTCAGAAAACGGCCTGAGCACCCGTACCGCGCGCGGTGTTAGTGCGTACGTGAACGGCACGACGGGGCCGTGAGGGTGACCGGCGCGTCGATCACGCAGATCAGCGGACTATGGGATCGGTCCGTGCCATCGCGCCCGGCGTCGGCGCCGCGGCTGACGGGTGCCCTACACCGCCACCCGCCGACGCGCACGCGGAGCCGTGGCATCCGGGTGACGTGGGGTTAGCGTCACCGGACGTCGGATAAAGATCGTTTTGTCGGTGCCGCACACCCGCCGAAGCACAGGGCGAGCGGCAGTCGGTCGCACGAAGGGCATGCCGGGTGGACGTTCGTCTGCTGCTCGGGGCACATGAGGTCGCCACGGGATCGGTCCCGTCGGCCCGTGCCACCGGCGAGGCCCCTTCCGTGCCGCCGGCCGGCAGCCCGCTCGCGCGCACCACCGACTCCCGCGCGGCCGACCGCTCCGTGACCGTCATCGCCTCCCGGGACGGTCGCCCGATGGCGGTCGCGGGTGATCTCCGGTTCCTCGCACCAGCAGCCGACGGCGTGTCAGGGCACGGAGCATCTGCCCCCGCGCCCGGGACGGGGCCCGGGCGCGGGCGGCCTCGCCGTCTCCACGCCGCATCCCGTCGGCCCGTGCTGCCGCCGATCTGACCCCGCGTCGCGTATGCGACAGCGGCCCGGCGCCGCTCTGCGAAGGGCCCGGGTCACTCGCGTGGCGGCCACCCGGACCTGCGCTTACCGTGGCAAAGACCCCGGGGGGCCCAGGGGGCTGCGCGTCCGCGCCTAAGGAGACCCACCTCATGGCCCGTGGTATCCAGGACACTTCTACGGCCTCGGGCGTTGGGGGCGGCCCGAAGAGGTCCCCGCGTTCGACCGCCGGTGACGCATCCCACCGCTGGTGGGTGCTCGGCGTCATCGCCCTCGCCCAGTTGATGGTCGTACTGGACGCGACGATCGTGAACATCGCGCTGCCTTCGGCGCAGACGGACCTCGGCTTCAGCGACGGCAACCGGCAGTGGATCGTCACGGCCTACGCCCTCGCGTTCGGCTCGCTGCTGCTGCTCGGCGGGCGGTTGGCCGACCTCATCGGGCGCAAGACGACGTTCCTCGTCGGCCTGATCGGTTTCGCGGTCGCCTCGGCCATCGGCGGCGCGGCGCCCAGCTTCGAGGTGCTGGTCATCGCGCGCGCCCTCCAGGGCATGTTCGGCGCCCTGCTCGCCCCGGCGGCCCTGTCGCTGCTGACGACGACGTTCACCGATCCCAAGGAGCGCGCCAAGGCGTTCGGCATCTACGGCGCCATCGCCGGCGCGGGCGGCGCCGTCGGCCTGCTCCTCGGTGGCCTGCTCACCGAGTACCTCGACTGGCGCTGGTGCCTGTACGTCAACCTGATCTTCGCGCTGATCGCCTTCCTCGGCGGCCTGCGCCTGCTGCGCGCGGGAGCGCCTCCCGACCGGCCCTCCCTGGACCTGCCCGGCACGATCCTGGTCTCCGGGGGCCTGTTCTCCATCGTCTACGGCTTCTCCAACGCCGAACGGCACGAGTGGAGCGCGGTGAGCACGTGGGGGTTCCTGCTCGCCGGAGCGGTGCTCCTGGTGGCCTTCGTGCTGTGGCAGCAGCGTGCGCGCCATCCCTTGCTGCCCCTGCGCGTTGTGGGCGACCGCGACCGGGGCGCTTCCTTCCTCGCGATGTTCATCTCGGGCGCGGGCATGTTCGGCGTGTTCCTGTTCCTGACCTACTACCTGCAACGCAGCCTGTCGTACTCGCCGGTGAAGACCGGCCTCGCCTTCCTGCCGATGGTCATCGTCGTCATGATCGTGTCGGTGACCACGACGAACGTCCTGGTGCCGCGCTTCGGTGCCAAGCCGATCGTTCCCACGGGGATGCTGCTGGGCGGCGGGGCGATGGCCTGGCTCACCGCGCTCAACGGCAGCAGCACCTTCGCCGCCCATGTGCTGCCCCCGCTGCTCCTTCTGGGTCTGGGGCTGGGCATGATCTTCGCGACCGGCATGAACCTGGCCACCGCGGGAGTCAAGGAGCGCGACGCCGGTGTGGCCTCCGCGATGGTGAACACCTCCCAGCAGGTGGGCGGCTCCGTCGGGACCTCGCTGCTGAACACTCTGGCCACCTCTGCGGCGGCCAGCTACGCGGCCGGCAAACCCCGGTCCGCCGCGGTCGCCGCCCAGGCACAGCTGCACAGCTACACCGTGGCGTACTGGTGGTCCGCCGGATTCTTCGCGATCGGCTTCCTGGTCACCTTGCTGCTCTACCGGCGCGGTGTGCCGGCGAGCCTGTCGGACCCGACCGCCCAGGGTCCGGCCGCAGTGTGAGGTCGCGCCGGCCGAGGCCTTGGTCGAGGCGCGGTGAGGGCGTAAGGGGCGGGCCGTATCCACATCGCGGAACGCCCCCGCAGACAGTTGGTGGGTACAGCTACCGTTTAGGCATGGCAGCGAACGGCAAGGACACGACGGGCCACACGCCGCCGGTGGTCGCGGCTCTCGATGCGGTCAGCGTGCGCCGCTTCACCACCGGCCAGGTCATCCTCGACGACATCGACTGGACCGTGCGCTCCGGGGAGCACTGGGCGCTACTGGGTGCCAACGGCGCAGGCAAGACGACCCTGCTCCGGTTGATCGGCGCCCTGATGCACCCGACGACCGGCACCGTCGAGGTCCTCGGCCACCGCCTGGGACGTGTCGACATGCGGGAGTTGCGCGCCCACATCGGCCTGGTGTCCTCCGCGCAGAAGGTCCCCCAGGACGCCGCCGCGTACACCGTCGTCCTGACCGGCCACACCGGCACCGTGCAGCCGCTGTGGCGCAAGTACGACGCCGAGGTCCGGGAGCGGGCGCACGCGCTGCTGGCCGAGCTGGAGATCAAGGAGCTCGCGGAGCGCGCCTTCGGCGTGTGCTCAGGAGGCCAGCGCGCGCGCATCCTGGTGGCCCGGGCGCTGATGGCCGACCCGTCGCTGCTGCTGCTCGACGAGCCGTTCAATGCCCTTGACCTCCCGTCACGCGAGGACCTGATCGACGCGATGCACCGGCTCGCGGTCACCCGGACCGCGCTGTCCACGATCACCGTCACGCACCACCTGGAGGAGCTGTCCCCGGCGATCGGCCACGTGATGCTGCTCAAGGAGGGCCGGATGCTCACGGCCGGTCCCGTCGAGGAGGTCCTCTCCGCCGAGCGGATGAGCGAGTGCTTCGGCAGGCCGATCGAGGTCAGCCGGCACGAAGGCCGTTGGCTGGCCCGCTCGGGGCGCCGTTGACGTCCTGAGCGGACCGGGAAGGGCGACATGGCCCTCGGGGCGAATTCCGGACGAAAGGGCCGCAGGTGGCGACTCAGCGCCGCCAGGGTACGTCCGCGCCCTCGGGATGGTGCAGCCCGTCGGCGATGATCCGCGAGATATCACCGAGCTGCTCGACCTGCTCCTGGGTGAGGCGGTCGAAGATCGCCGCGCGGACGGCGGAGACGTGCCCGGGTGCGGTGCGCACCAGTTCCTCGTACCCGGCGTCTGTCAGGACGGCGATCTGGCCGCGACGGTCGGAGGGGCAGCTCTCGCGGCGCAGCCAGCCGTTGCCCTCCAGGCGGGCGACGGCGTGCGAGAGGCGGGAGCGGGTGATTTTGGTCTGCTCGGCAAGTTCGGTCATCCTCATCCGGCGCTGCGGCGTCTCGGAGAGTGTGCTCAGCAGCGCGTAGTACATGTGCGGCATGCCCGCGTCCCGCTGGAGCTGGCGGTCGAGATGGTCCTCCAGCAGGGTCGTGGCGTGCAGGAAGGCCCGCCAGGTCGCCTGCTCGTCTTCGGTCAGCCACTTCATGGACGACATCGTAGGGGGCGTTCCTTGAAGGTTCAACAAAAGAGCTCATCCGATGTGACCCTCATCACTTATCTGTTGGAAATATCCGGGGATCGACTCCCCGTTTACCCATGCGTACGAAACGGAGAGCCCTTCTCCGTTTCGCCGCAGGGCCTTCCCGGCCTTGTGGAGACGGGGCCACATCGCCGGAAGGAGCTTGGCCGTGACGCTCGACATCGGCACCGCCGCCAAGCCGCGCACCATGAGGCTGCGTGCGGACGCCACCCGCAACCGTGAGCGGATGGTCGACGCCGCCCGCGAGACGATCGTGGAGTTCGGCCCCGACTTCCCCCTCGACGAGGTGGCGCGCCGCGCCGGCGTCGGCAACGCGACGCTGTACCGCCACTTCACCGACCGCACGGAACTGATCCGCCAGGTGGCACTGTCGGTGATGGCGCGAACCGCACAGCGCGCAGAGGACGCCCTCGTCGAGGAGCCCGACGCCTTCTCCGCACTCCAGCGGTTCGTCTTCGAGGCCGCCGATGAACGCGTCGGCGCTCTGTGCCCCATGCTGTCGTCCGCCTTCGATCGCGCTGAGCCCGTGGTGGAGCAGGGAAGACGCCGCATGGAGAACGCGATCACCGCGATCATGGACCGGGCCCAGTGCTCGGGTCAGTTGCGCGGCGACATCGCGGTCGGCGACCTGATGGTGGCGCTGACGCAGCTGACCCGGCCGCTTCCGGGTACCGGCTGCGTGGGCTTCGACCGCTTCGTCCGACGCCACCTACAACTCTTCCTCGACGGGTTGCGCGCCCCCGCGCGCTCGACGCTCGAGGGGACCGCCGCGACCCTGGAGGATCTGCAAGGCTGCCAATAATCGTTCGCTTGTTCACCGTGCGGGTATCAGCGTGGTCCACTTCGCCGCGCCGATGATCGTCTCAGCCGATCACCGCCCGCATGCAACGGCCCAGCCGGCACGGCGGCCGAACCGGCGCCGCAGAAGTCCGCTCGTCCCCCTGCACGCCGGCACGGGTTCAGGATGCCGATCCGCTCCCGTATCACCTGCTGACACACGTCCCCACGTCCTGTCACTCCGCGACTCGTTTTGTGAGACCACTCATGCCTGAACAGCTCCAACCCGATCCGAAGCGCTGGACAGCGCTCATATTCATCGCGCTCGCCCAGCTCATGGTCGTGCTCGACGCGACCGTCGTGAACATCGCGTTGCCGTCCGCCCAGAAGGACCTGGGCATCTCCAACGGCGACCGTCAGTGGGTCATCACCGCCTACACCCTGGCCTTCGGTGGCCTGCTGCTCTTCGGTGGTCGCATCGCCGACCTGTGGGGACGCAAGAACGCCTTCATCGTCGGCCTGCTCGGCTTCGCGGCCGCCTCCGCGATCGGCGGCGCCGCGGTCAACCCGGCCATGCTCTACGGCGCCCGCGCCCTGCAGGGTGCCTTCGGTGCGCTGCTCGCCCCGGCCGCCCTCTCGCTGCTCGCGGTGATGTTCACCGAGGCGAAGGAGCGCGCCAAGGCGTTCGGTGTCTACGGTGCCATCGCAGGCGCCGGCGCGGCCGTCGGCCTCATCCTCGGCGGCGTGCTGACCCAGTACCTGAACTGGCGCTGGGTGCTCTTCGTCAACATCGCGTTCGCCGTCGTCGCCGTCATCGGCGCCGTCACCTACATCCACGAGCCCGCCAAGGGACGCAACCGCAACCGTCTCGACGTCCCCGGTGTTGTCCTCGCGAGCGCCGGCCTGATCACCCTCGTCTACGGCTTCAGCCGTGCGCAGACCGACGGCTGGACCTCCGCTGTGACGATCGGCCTGTTCGTCGCCTCCGTGGTGCTGCTGTCCACCTTCGCCTTCGTCGAGTCCCGGGTCCGGGCGCCCCTGCTGCCGCTGCGCGTCGTCACCGACCGCAACCGCGGCGGTATCTACCTCTCGCTCGGCCTCGCCGTCATCGGCATGTTCGGCCTGTTCCTGTTCCTCACGTACTACCTCCAGCAGGTCAAGGACTACTCGGCGCTCAAGTCCGGGTTCGCCTTCCTGCCGATGGTCGGCGGCATGGTCGTGGGCTCCACCCAGATCGGCGCGCGGCTGATGCTGCGGGTCCGCCCCCGGCTCCTCATGGGCCCCGGGTTCCTGGTCGCCGCGATCGGCATGTCGATCCTCGCCCAGATCAAGGTCGACTCCAGCTACGCCGAGGTGCTGCTGCCCGGCCTGATCCTCATGGGCCTCGGCATGGGCACCGCGTTCATGCCGGCGATGAGCCTGGCCACGTACGGCGTGCGCCCGGAGGACGCGGGCGTGGCGTCCGCCATGGTCAACACCTCGCAGCAGGTCGGTGGTTCCATCGGGACCGCGCTGCTGAACACCCTGGCGGCGAGCGCGACCACCTCGTGGGCGGGCAGCCACATCCACAGCCTGGCCGACAAGAAGAACCCGTTGCTGATCAACGAGGCCGCGGTCCACGGCTACTCCGTCGCCATCTACGTGGCGATGGGCATCCTGCTGGCCTCCTCGGCCATCGCGTTCACCTTCCTGAACGCGGGCGTCCAGAACAGCACCGCCCGTGCCGACGGCGACGACTCCCTCGACGAGGTCGCCATCCCCGTCGTCGCCCACTGACGGTGACCACCGCGTCCTAGGCGCAACGCGCGAACGGCAGGTCCCCACCGCTCCGGATCACCGGAGAGCGGTGGGGACCTGCCGTTTCCCGCACCTGTACCAGCGGCTGCACCACGCGTCCAGGGACGCAGGCGCGTCCGGCCGCCTTACTGCAAGACCCTGTGCCGGTCGCCGGGGCCGAGAGCCGATCGGGTACGCGCTACAGGCCCTCGGGCCAGTTGTAGGACGCTGGCACCTGCACCTTGTCGGCGGGGGAGCCGTACACCAGGGCGATCTCCTCGTGAGCGGCCAGCTTCAACGCGGCCGGGTCGCCTGCCCGCTCCTTGCCGTTGACGTACACGTGCAGTTCCTTGCCGCCGCCGACCTTCAGCGGACCGAGCGCGTCCGCACTGATGGGCACGTTCCACTCGGTCATGAACTCGCCGAGCGTGAAGTCCCGCTTCACCGGCGACTCGATGTGCACGACGCCTGATGTGTCGTGGGTGTGCAGCGGGCTGATCTGCTGCGCGGACTCATCGATGCCGACCAGGGCCGGCACCGTCACGGCCTTGCCGTCCACGTACACGTCCAGGTGACTGTGGATGTGCAGCACCTGGCCCTCCTGGCCGAGCATCGGCAGCCCGGCTGCCTTCACGTGCGCCGAGGCGTCGGCAGGCGCCGGCCACGACAGCGGCGAGGCCGCCGGACCGGCGGGCTTGCTGTCGGCCGAGTCCGTCTTGCTGGGCGAACCACCGCCGCCGCTCGACCCGCAGGCGGCCAGCAGGGCCGCTCCGGCCAGCACAGCAGCGCCGGTCGTGATGCGTCGTTTCCGCATGGGTGTGGGTGTCTTCCTGTCAGCCGAACTGGACGGAGCGCTTGGCGAGCCCCATCCAGAAACCGTCGATGATGCTGCGCTGGCTGCCGAGCTCGGACCCGGCGGCGCCGAGCGTAACGAAAAGAGGCGCGAAGTGCTCGGTGCGCGGATGGGCCAGCCGTCCCGCCGGAGCGGTGTGCTCGAAGTCCATCAACCCGTCGATGTCCTCTGCCTGCAGCGCCCGGTGCCCCCAGTCGTCGAACTCGGTCGACCAACTCGGCGGCCCGCTGCCCGCGTGCCGCAGTGCCGCAAGGTTGTGCGTGAAGAAACCGCTGCCGACGATCAGCACGCCCTCGTCGCGCAGCGGCGCGAGCCGGCGCCCGATCCCCATCAGCTTCTGCGGCTCCAGCGTCGGCATCGACACCTGGAGCACGGGGATGTCGGCCGCCGGGAACATCTCCACCAGGGGGACGTACGCCCCGTGGTCAAGGCCGCGCTCCGGCACGTCCTGCACCGGCTGACCGGCGCCCCGCAGCAGCTTGCGTACGTCCTCCGCGAGCGCGGGGGCTCCAGGAGCGTCGTACGTCACCTGGTAGTAGTGCTCCGGGAAGCCCCAGAAGTCGTACACCAGGGGCACTGGGCTCGTCGCGCCGATCGCCAGGGGTGCCTCCTCCCAGTGCGCGGAGACGATGAGGATCGCCTTGGGGCGGGGCAGGTCTGCTGCCCAGGCGGCGAGCTGTCCCGGCCACACGGGGTCGTCGGCCAGCGGCGGCGCTCCATGGGAGAGGTAGAGCGCGGGCATACGTTCTGGTGCTTGCGTGGACATCGCACCCTCCTTGAAATTTCAAGCTTACGGACGACGGTAGCGCCTGCGGTTGAAACTTCAAAGAAATGCCTCGGTGATCCGTGCGCTCGCCCTGCCTTACCCGCACCCGGGGATCTCAGCCGAGCCGCTTCTCGAACCACGCCACGTCGTGGTACTCGCCGAACTTGCGACCCACTTCCTCGTACAGGCCGACCTGCCGGAACCCGAACCGCTCATGGATTCGCACCGAGGCGTCGTTCGGGAGGGCGATGCCGGCGTACGCGCGATGAACGTCCTCTGCCACGAGCAGCTCGAAGAGCCTCCCGTACAAGAGGCTGCCGATCCCGCGGCCGCCGGCGTCCGGAGCAAGATAGATGCTGGTCTCCACCGACGTCGCATACGCGGCCTTCGGGCGGAACGGGCTGCTGGTCGCGTAACCGACCACTCGTCCCGTGGAACCCGGTATCCGAGCAACCATCAGACGATGCGGGCCGTCTTTCGCATGGGAGAGCAGCCACGGGCGGCGCTCACTGGGCGTGAGGGGAGCAACGTCGAACGTGATGGCCGTCTCGCGGACGTAGTGGTTGTAGATCTCCGTGAGGGCGACCAGATCGTCCTCGCAGCCAGGACTGACCTGCACGTTCATACGATCCGGCACCATATGGCCTCTCTGTGTGGCGGAACAGGGTACTGCATGATCATAAAAAACAGGTGACGACATGGGAATTGTGTCCGTATTCCAGTCGTTATCCAGAGCGGAAGGGGCAGCCGCAGAACAGGAGCCGCCGACAGCGGAAGCCGGCGATGCGACCGAACCGATCCGAAAGACAGACTCTTCGCACCTTCGAAAGGGAGCACGCATGGCAACCCGTGCCGTCGCCCGTCGTCACGCAGGCGGGACCAGCAGCGTTCGCGCCGCAGGCGGGGAAGTCGCCGACCGCGACCTCGTCGGCATGTACCTGGACGAGATCGCGCGCACACCGCTGCTCGATGCCGCCAGGGAGGTTGAGCTGTCCCGGGACATCGAAGCAGGCGTCTACGCGGAGCGCATACTCACCGCCGACACCGAACTGCCCGCAACCGCAGGCGGCGACGTGCAGCGAGAAGAACTCGAAAAGCTCGTCGCCGCAGGTGAACGCGCCAAGGACATCTTCATTCGCTCCAACCTTCGCCTGGTAGTCGCCGTCGCCCGACGCTACCCCCGCAGCGGCCTCCCGCTGCTGGACCTGATCCAGGAGGGGAACGCCGGCCTGGTACGCGCCGTCGAGAAGTTCGACTACGCCAAGGGATTCAAGTTCTCCACCTACGCGACCTGGTGGATCCGGCAGGCCATTACCCGGTCCATCGCCGACCAGTCGCGCACCATCCGGCTTCCTGTTCACCTCGTCGAGGAACTCGGAAGGATCCGCCGCGTCCAGCGCGAATTCAACCGGGAGAACGGCCGCGACGCCGAGCCCGCCGAGATCGCCACCGAACTGGGTTCCACTCCCGAGCGCGTTTCCGACGTCCTGGACTGGGCCCGCGACCCGGTATCGCTCAACATGTCCGTTGACGCCGAAGGCGAGACCGAATTCGGCGACCTCGTCGAGGATGGTGCAGCGCCCTCGCCGGAGGACTCCGTCCTGGTCATGCTGCGCCGGGAAGAGCTCGACGGCCTCATCGACCGACTCGACGACCGCACCGCGTCCATCATCAGGGCCCGCTACGGCATCGTGGACGGCCGCGAGCGCACCCTCACCGAGGTCGGCAAGGAACACGGCCTCACCCGCGAACGTATCCGCCAGATCGAGAAGCACGCCCTCGCTGACCTCAAGCGAATGGCCCGTGCCACCGGGCTGGACTACGAAGCGGCGTAACCCATCGCCACGCACAGCGTGGCCCCAAGACCCGGACCCCGGCGCATCCCCCCCGCGCCGGGGTTCGGCCTGTCCTACCGGCACCCACCGTGCGCGGAATGAGACGCTGCCTGCCATGAACGACGACCGCGCCGGCGGCAGCGAACAGCCCGACGCACCGGACCTGCCAGAGCGTTCCGGCGAACACCCGGACGAGCCACACCACAACAACCTCGGCCCGCGTCTGAACTGGCTGCGTGCCGCGGTCCTGGGTGCCAACGACGGCGTGGTCTCCACCGCGGGCATCGTTGTCGGTGTCGCTGGTGCCACGGACTCCCGATCCGCGCTCCTGACCGCGGGACTCGCCGGACTCCTCGCCGGGTCGCTGTCGATGGCTGCCGGTGAGTACGTCTCCGTCAGCACCCAGCGCGACTCCGAGCAGGCAGCCCTCGCCGTCGAACGAGAAGAACTCGCGGCCACCCCCCAAGCCGAGCTCGCCGAGCTCACCGACCTGCTCGAAAAACGCGGCATCACCCACGAACTGGCGCGCGAGGTCGCGGAACAACTCACCGCCCGTGATGCACTCGGTGCCCATGCCCGCGTTGAGCTCGGCATCGACCCCGACCAACTCGCCAACCCCTGGCACGCCGCCTGGGCGAGCTTCGTCTCCTTCACCGCTGGAGCGCTGCTGCCGCTCCTGGCCATCGTGCTGCCACCGCACGGCTGGCGCCTGGCCGTCACCGTCGTCTCCGTACTCGTCGCTCTCGTCGCCTGCGGCACGATCAGCGCCCGCCTGGGCAACGCGCCGGTACGTCCTGCGGTCCTGCGCAATGCCGCAGGAGGCATCATCGCGATGGCCGTCACCTACGCCGTCGGCACGCTCCTCGGTGCCGCCGGGATCTGACCACGCCGACGGGGGTCTCCGAGCTCACCCGGGATGCGCCTCGCCAGGGCGCGCCGGGTTCGGAGATTTGGCCGACCTCGCCCACCGCTTCATCCGCTCAACCGACGCTGCCGGCCTCCGGATCGTTCAGTCGTCCTGTTTCGACGAAACGCTCCAGGCACACCAGATAGGGCGCGATGTCGATGCCCTGCTCGGCCAGCCAGGCATCCGCGTAGTACTTCTCGACGTAGCGTTCCCCGGGGTCGCACAGCAGCCCGACGACGCTGCCGCGCTCACCGCGCTCACGCATCTCCGAGATGATCCGAAAAGCTGCCCACAGGCCCGTTCCGGTCGAGGCTCCCGCGCGACGACCCAGCAGCCTCTCCAGGACGCGGATACTCGCGACCGAAGCCGCATCCGGCACCCGCATCATCCGGTCGATGGCGCCCGGCACGAAACTCGGCTCAACGCGTTGCCGGCCGATCCCCTCGATCCGCGAACCGATCGCAGTCGTGGCGTCCGGGTCGCCGTCCCGCCAGCCTGCGAAGAAGGCCGAGTTCTCAGGGTCGGCCACGCAGATCCCCGTGGTCGCCTGCGCGTACCGGACGTATCGGGCCAGCGTCGCCGAAGTGCCCCCCGTTCCCGCGGTCGCCACGATCCAGGTCGGGACCGGGTGACGTTCCGCAGCCATCTGCCGGAAGATCGACTCCGCGATGTTGTTGTTGCCCCGCCAGTCCGTTGCGCGCTCCGCGTACGTGAACTGGTCCATGTAGTGGCCGCCGGTCTCCAGGGCGAGCCGGGCGGCTGCCTCGTACACCTCGCTCGGGTTGTCCACCAGGTGACATCGCCCGCCCTGGAACTCGATCAGCTCCACCTTCGACCGGACCGTTCCGCGGGCCATCACGGCCACAAAGGGGACACCGATCAGACGGGCGAAGTACGCCTCCGACACCGCCGTCGATCCACTCGAGGCCTCGACCACCGGCCGACCCGGCCGGACCCATCCGTTGCACAGGGCGTACAGGAACAGCGAGCGGGCCAGCCGGTGCTTGAGGGAGCCCGTCGGGTGGGTCGATTCGTCCTTCAGGTAGAGGTCCACGCCCCAGTTCGTCGGAAGCGGAACTGACAGCAAATGGGTATCGGCGGACCTGTTGGCGTCGGCATGGACCTTCGCCACAGCAGTGCTCAACCAGTGACGGTACGCGAGGTCGCTTCGGTCGATGTCCAGTACCTGCGCGACTCCCCCGGCGGGCGGGGGCGGGCCGGACGGCGTCGGCTTCGGTGTGTCCATGGGGCCAGGTATATCCGGCCTGAGGGCTCAAACGGACACTTGGGGTATCTCCGTACACGTTCTTGGGTGGTGACGGTTCCCGAGAGTCCTGCGCACCGCCGTACGCTGGTGGCATGAGCACAGGCGACGAAACCGGGCGCGACCCCGAAGCGGTCGACCCGAGGTCGGCAGGCGCCGCCTCGACGGGCGCGCAGGCCTCCGAGGAGACATCGCCGTCCGCGGGCGCCGGACTCGTCTTCGACGATCCGCTCGATCGGCCCTCCGCCGATGACACCGACCGTGGCTGGGGCGATGGGTCCTCTGGAACGGCGGACGACGACTTCACGCGCTTCCTGAACGAGAAGCCGCCGCACCACCTCTGAAGCAGCTGCGCGCGGCCACTGTCCCTGCCGTCGGCGCGGCTCGCACGAACCGATTTCGCCGCAGCGATCAGTTGCCGGCCCGGGGAGCGACCAGTGCGTCCCGGATGTCCCTCAGCAGTACGATCTCGTCGGCCTCGGGCGCCTTGTCCTCCACGATCGGCTCCTGCGGCCTGCGCTTGGCTGCCTGATGCGCCAGGAAGCGGGCCATCGGCGCGACCATCAGGAAGTACACCACTGCCGCGGTGATCAGGAATGTCAGCATGGCGCTGAGTACCGAACCCCACATGATCGGGACGCCGCTGACCACGTCCCCCTTGCCGTTCACCTTGCAGGGTCCTTTGAGACAGGACGAGTACCCAGCGAGGTCCTTCGTACCGAAAGCACCGACGAGCGGATTGATGAACCCGCTCACCACCGAGTTCACGACGTTGCTGAACGCGGCACCGATGACCACCGCCACGGCGAGATCGATCACGTTCCCGCGAGTGATGAATTCCTTGAAGCCCGCCAGCAGGCTCGGGTTTCCCCTGTCGATCACCGTTGTGCCTCTCCTCGTACGCCGTCGCGGCGTATTGATGCGTGTCGCCATAGAAGGCACTGCGAGGCGAGGCTGTCCAATTTCCCTTCACGAACGGGTGATTCAGCACAGTGCCACCGCCAGGGATGAGGTCGCGGCCGCGCCGGACAAGGCTGCGGCCGTACTGCGCGGCACCGCCAGCACGATCAGCGCGCCACTGGGCGTGGCTGCTCCTTCGGTTCCCACCGGAACTGCCTGCTGAGAATGGATGGGGTCCGGTGGCAGTGCCACGACCGCGGCACCGGACGCCACCACTCGAGGGCCGGCCAGGACGTCCACCCTTACGCCCGGGCGTAGAAGGGCCACCGCTGCCGGATCTGCGATCCGCACAGGCGCTTTCACCAGCGGATCTGCCGGGGTCTTTCGTGACGCGGCGGCTGGTGTCGCCGCCGGCGCGGGACCGCGAGGCCTCGCTGGAGATCCCTGTGTTGGCGGGTCGCCGTGTGCCGTGGACACGGCGAACAGGGCTGCCGCCACGGCCATCCCGGCAGCGAGTTGCCGCCGTCTGCGCCGGAGAGTCGTCGCAAGCTTTCCTCCGCCCCTGCCGCCGGCGTGGATCGGTGGGAAGAGGGGGAGCGCGACGCGTGGCGGGGTGTAGGGCTCAAGTGCGCCCGGCATTGCCTTGGTGTGCGCCTGGGGGAGCGTGCAAGAGGCAGGGAGAACGGCGGGAATTGGGGATTGCATGCTGGAGCACCGCCCGAGGTGGAAGGAAGAACCGACCGAGGTCCGGTCGGTGTTTCCACGATCGCGCAGTTTCCGCAACGCCGTTCAAGCCCCTGTGGAAAACCAGAGCGCTTGTGGAAAATGGCTCATCCATTGGGGCGAAAGGAGATTGCGGCCATTGACCGCCGGCGTCGATGTGCTAGGGAAGTGTGATGCCCGGTTCCTGGCCGCCGAGCGGGTTCACGCACAGGCAGTCGCGCCCACCGTTGTCGGGCAGGGCTGCGACCACGTCGAAGAGGACGTCGCGCATTCGGCCGACATTGGCCGCGAAGACCTCGAGGACTTCCTCGTGCGAAACGCCCTCGCCGGTGTCGGCGCCTGCGTCCAGATCCGTCACCAGCGTCAACGACGTGTAGCAGAGGCCGAGTTCCCGAGCGAGGACCGCTTCGGGGTGTCCTGTCATCCCCACGACCGACCAGCCCTGGGCCGCGTGCCACAGTGACTCCGCACGCGTGGAGAAGCGGGGGCCCTCGACGACGACCAGCGTCCCGCCGTCGACGGCTTCCCAACCGCTCTGCTTGGCGGTGCTGACCGCGGCCTTGCGGCCCACCGGGCAGTACGGATCCGCGAAGGTCACATGGACCACGTTCGGCACCTGACCGTCGGCCCGCGCCTCGCCGTCGAAGTACGTCTGCACCCGGCCTTTGGTGCGGTCGACGAGCTGGTCGGGGACGAGAAGGGTGCCCGGGCCGTATTGCGCACGCAGCCCCCCGACCGCACACGGCCCGAGGATCTGGCGCGCTCCTACGGACGCGAGCGCCCACAGGTTGGCGCGGTAGTTGATCCTGTGCGGGGGCAGATGGTGCTTGCGCCCGTGCCGTGGCAGAAACGCCACCCGGCGTCCAGCGACCTCGCCGATGAACAGGGAGTCACTGGGCACGCCATAGGGAGTGTCGATAGTGACTTCCGTCACATCGTCGAGGAACGAATAGAACCCGGACCCACCGATGACGCCGATCTCGGCCTGCGCCTGCGCGCCGCTGCTCTCCACCATGGAGATCACCCTATTCGGCGCCACGCGACACGAAGAACCCCCGCTGTACGCAGCAGCGGGGGTTCGTTCGGTCTTGAGTTCTTGGGGTGCCCCCGAACACGCAGGTCAGGCTGCCGACGTGTTGCTCGAGGACGTAGAGGAGCTGGACGGTGTCGCGCTGTTCGAGCTCGAGGACTTGCTGCTTTCGGTGGACTTGCTGTCCGAGCCGCCACTCTTGGGTGTCGGGGTGCTGCTCGACGACGACCCACGGCTGTCGGTCCGATAGAAACCGGAGCCCTTGAAGACCACGCCCACCGCCGAGAAGACCTTGCGCAGCCGCCCGCTGCAGTTGGGGCACTCCGTCAGCGCGTCATCGCTGAACTTCTGCACCGCCTCAAGGGCCTCGCCGCACTCGGTGCACTGGTACTGGTACGTCGGCACTTGCTCCTCCTGGCACTCTCACTTGTTGAGTGCTAACGACGCTCAATAGTGCAGTATTTCCCGCCGTCAGTCCACTGAGACGGGCGGACGGTGACCGATCCCACCCGTCACGGCCCGTCCGGCAGGGTGGGGCAGCAGGTGCGCGCGCAATCCCGCCAGTACTGCGAGTGCCAACGCCGTGCCCGCCAGGGGCACGGCGAATCCGGCGGAAGAACCTTGTGCATCGGTCAGCAGGCCGGCCACGGTCACCGCTATCGCCTGTCCGAACGCCACGGCCCCGGTCAGCCACGTGAAGGCTTCGGTCCGCACTGTTCGCGGTACGAGAGCGTCGACAAGCGAGTACGCGGTCACGATGGTGGGCCCGATGAACGCTCCTGCAATCAGCGGGAGCACGCTCAACAGGGCGAGGGAATGGGCGGCCCACAGGGGCGCGCAGGCCACCGTGAGACCCGCGTATGCCGCGAGCAGCCGAGTGCGCGGCCCGTGACGCCAGGAGACGGCGCCGTAGGCCGCTCCGGCCAGCATGTTGCCGGCAGCGAACATGCCGTAGAGGACGCCGTTGAGGCCGGGTCGATCGATCTCCTGAGTGAAGGCGGCGAGCGACACCTGCATGCCACCGAACACGGCGCCCACACCCAAGAAGGCGACCACAAGGGCGCGCACCCCAGGCAGCGACAAGGCGGATGCGTGCGCGACACCGCTGCTCGCCGAAACCCTATGAGCAGGTGGTTCCGAAAGTCGCTGTGCGGCGAACAGTGCGCCACCGGCGACGGTCAGCGATGCCTCGGCGACCAACCCGGCAGCCGGGTGCACGCCAGTGCACAGTGCTGTCGCGAGGACCGGGCCGACCACAAAGGTGAACTCGTCGCTCACCGACTCGAAGGCGGCTGCGGTCTGCATGAGAGGGGATGAGGGATCGTCCAGGGCGACGGCCCAGCGGGCTCTCACCATCGGCCCGATCTGGGGAACCGTGGCCCCCACCGGTACGGCGGCCGCGAGGAGCCACCAGGCGGTTATCCCGGTCGCTGCGAGTGCCACGACGCCCAGGACGGACAACGCATGGAGGGCGATCGCGGGCAGCAGGACCGCGCGCTGTCCGTAGCGGTCGGCCAGCCGACCGCTACGGGGCGCGCACAGGGCCATCGAGGCCCCGGTGATGGCCGCGGCAGCACCGGCGGTCCCGTAGGAACCCGTCGCGTGCCGGACGAGCAGCACCATGCTGATGGTGAGCATCGCCAGCGGCTGCCGCGCGGCGAGGCCGGGGACGACGAACGCCCACGCCTTGGGGGTGCGGAGAAGGGTCCGGTAACCCGGGCTCTGCGCCTTGCTGTCCGGCGGGCCGGACACATTCGGGGAGCCCGCACGTGAAGGCGGGGGTGAAGCCGGGGAGGACAAGGGGGGAGGTGGGGAGGCTGGCACCTTGGATGCCACTGTCCGGACTTTCTGCCGCCTGGTGGTGTGAGCACGCGCCTTGGGGCATGCAGACACCGAGGACCGTCCGCTCAGCGCGGGTCTCCGCGCCGGTCCTGCGTCAGGCAGGGATCGCATTCGACATGAACGGGGTCATGATACGTAAGCCACTCCGCGTGACCGCGCCATGACGTCACCGGCTGCCGCTCAGCCAGCCTGCAAGTTTTCCACCGCGTCCGACGGCGCGAAGCCTGTCCTCCGTCGCGTCGCGCACCGGGTCGGTGGCCACCACGAGCAGTTCGTCGCCCCGCCGCAGCATCGTCGATGGCAGCGGCACGAAGCTGCGGCCTTCGCGCACCACGAGCGTCACGGCCGCCCCGCGGGGCAGCCTCAGCTCGTCGACCTCGACCCCGTGCATCTTCGACCCGTCCGGGATCGCAACGGACAGCAGGTGTCCCTGCAGACGCTCCAAGGGCGCGGATTCGATACCCAGATCGGCCGCCTGGCGTTCGTCGACGTTGCCCAGGTGCAGGTGTCGGGCCACCCAGGGCAGTGTCGGCCCCTGTACCAGCGTGTAGATGATCACAAGGACGAAGACGATGTTGAAGATCCGCTTGCTGTCCGTGATGCCGGCCACCATGGGGATCGTCGCCAGCACGATGGGCACCGCTCCGCGCAGGCCGGCCCACGACATCAGGGCCTGGTGGCGCCATGGGACGCGGAACGGAACGAGGCTCACCACCACCGACGCCGGTCGTGCGAGCAGCGTCAGGAACAGGCCGATGATGATCGCGGGCACGATGTCGTCGCCCAACTCGTGCGGTGTCACCAGGAGTCCTAGGAGGACGAACAGGCCGATCTGCGCGATCCAGCCGAGCCCTTCGGCGAAGCCCAGCGTCGCGGGTCGGTGCGGCAACTTGGAGTTGCCCAGGACGAGCGACGCGAGGTAGACGGCGAGGAATCCCGACCCGTGTGCCAGGGCCCCGGCGGCGTATGCGGCCACTGCGATCGCCATGACGGCGATCGGGTACAGGCCTGACGCAGGCAGGGCCACGCGCTTGAGTCCGTACGCGCCGAGCCAGCCCACCGCGATGCCGATGGCGGCTCCGATGAGCAGCTCCAGAGCGATCTCGCCGAGCAGCACGTACCAGTGGTCGATCGGCCCCGTTTTGGAGAAGGCCACCACGAGGATCACCACCGGGGCGTCATTGAACCCGGACTCGGCTTCGAGGACGCCTGTCACCCGCTTGGGAAGGGAGATGTTCCGCAGCACCGAGAACACCGCGGCAGCGTCCGTCGACGACACCACCGCGCCGATGATCAGAGAGGGGCGCCAGTCGAGACCCACCAGGTAATGCGCGGCTGCCGCGGTGACGAACACGCTGGCCAGGAGGCCGACGGTGGCCAGGACGGCAGCAGCGGGCACCACGGGCTTGATCTCGTGCCACTTCGTGCGGAGGCCGCCTTCGGCGAGGATCACCACCAAGGCGGCGTAGCCCAGCACTTGAGTGAGCTGAACGTCATCAAATGTGAAGCCGAACAGACCGTCCTGTCCGATGATCACGCCGATGCCGAGGTAGATGAGAAGGGTCGGAAGTCCGCTGCGCGAGGCGAGCCGCACGGCAACGACGGCGACCAGGAGAACCGAGGCGCCGATCAGCAGGATCTCGTTCAGGTGGTGGACAGTCAGGGGCTTGGTCCTTTCAACTTCATTGCCTTAGCTAACATTTTACCCTCCCTTGACGTTCCCCGGTCCACCGCATGGGCACCCGGACGCCGCGTCCCACGGTCATAGCGCGTGCGCCTATGGTTGCCCTTGCACCACGAGCGCTTGATCATCCGGTTCACCCTGCCCCTCGAAGGACAGCGATGCCCGCACGGAAGAAGTCCCGCCGCCTACGCATCATCGTGATTGCGGTCGTGCTCCTGCTCGTGGCGGGACTCGGGTACGGGTCGTACTGGAGCGTGAGCACCGTGCGGGCCTCCTTCCCCCAGACGTCCGGCTCCTTGAAACTCAAGGGCCTGTCCGCGCCTGTCGACGTCGACCGGGACGCCAACGGCATCCCGCAGATCTACGCCGACACCCCCGACGACCTGTTCCGCGCCCAGGGCTACGTCCAGGCGCAGGACCGCTTCTACGAGATGGACGTCCGGCGTCATCTCACTTCGGGGCGGTTGTCGGAGATGTTCGGAAAAAGTGAGGTCGAGACCGACGCCTTCCTGCGCACGATGGACTGGCACGGCATCGCGCAGAAGGAGTACGACACCGAACTCGACGCTTCGACGAAGGAGTACCTGCGCGCGTACACCGACGGCGTCAACGCGTATCTCAAGGACCACAGTGGTGCCTCGCTGTCGGTGGAGTACGCCGCGTTGTCCTTGAGCAACAACTACAAGCCCGAGCCGTGGACTCCGGTCGACTCGGTCGCGTGGTTGAAGGCCATGGCGTGGGACCTGCGCGGCAATATGCAGGACGAGATCGACCGCGCGCTGATGACGAGCCGGCTCAGCCAGTCGCAGATCAAGGAGCTTTACCCGGACTATCCCTATAGTCGCAATCAACCGATTGTCGACGCGGGGACGGTGGATCCGACCACCCACGTGTACACGCCGGCCGGTTCGAGTGACACTTCCAGCTCCACGGACTCGGGCAGCCCGCAGGGCCTCAGTACGTCGGTGGACACCCAGTTGGCCGGGATTTCTCAGATCATCGACCAGATGCCCACGCTGCTCGGTCCGTCCGGCAGCGGTATCGGCTCGAACTCGTGGGTGGTCTCGGGCAAGTACACGACGACCGGCAAGCCACTGCTCGCCAATGATCCTCATCTCGCGCCCCAGCTGCCGTCCATCTGGTACCAGATGGGCCTGCACTGCCGCACGGTGAGCAAGTCCTGTCCGTACGACGTCACGGGCTTCACGTTCTCCGGCATGCCCGGTGTGATCATCGGCCACAACCAGGACATCGCCTGGGGGATGACCAACCTGGGCGCGGACGTCACCGACCTCTACCTGGAGAAGGTCACCGCCAACACCTACCTGTACGACGGCAAGCAGGTGGCGTTCACCAAGCGGCGGGAGACGATCAAGGTCGCCGGCGGGAAGTCCCGTACGATCACCGTCCGCGTGACGAACAACGGTCCGCTGATCTCGGACCGGAGCGACGAGATCCGCACGGTCGGCCAGACCGCACCGGTCACCGATCCACCAGGTGGCGTGAACAGCGGCTACGCGGTCGCCCTGAAGTGGACCGCGCTCCAGCCGTCGAAGACCATGGACGCCGTCTTCGAACTCGACCGGGCTACCGACTTCGACCAGTTCCGTGCGGCGGCCGCCGACTTCGCGGTGCCGTCGCAGAACCTGATCTACGCCGACACCAAGGGCAACATCGGCTACCAGGCGCCCGGCAAGGTCCCGATTCGCGCCAAGGGCGTCGACGGGACGTACCCCGTGCCCGGCTGGGACCCGCACTACAAGTGGACGGGCTACATCCCGTCCAAGGCGATGCCCTACGAGTACAACCCGAAGCGCGGCTACATCGTGACCGCCAACCAGCCCGTCATCGACCAGAACAAGTATCCGTACCTGCTCACGGACGACTGGGACTACGGCACCCGCAGCCAGCGCATCAACGATCTGATCGCGTCCAAGATCAAGGACGGCGGCAAGATCTCCATGGACGACATGCAGTCCATGCAGAACGACGACAGCAGCGAGATCGCCAAGCTGCTCGTGCCGTACCTGCTGAAGATCAACATCACGAACGACAAGGGCAACTATGTGCGTGACGCACAAAAGCTGCTCGAAGGATGGGACTACAACCAGGACTCGGACTCGGCCGCCGCGGCGTACTTCAACGCGGTGTGGCGCAACGTGCTGAAGTTGGCGTTCGGCAACAAGCTGCCCAAGGAGCTACGTCCCAAGGGGCAGTGTCTGAGAGTGCCACCGGTCGGCGAGACCGGCCCGGTCGACAACCTCGACGGCAAGGCGAAGACGGTCGAGGAGTGCGGCGAGCGGGACGCGGACGAGGCACAGCCGGACGGCGGCGACCGCTGGTTCGAGGTGGTCCGCAACATCTTGCAGAAGCCGGAGAGCCAGTGGTGGACGATGTCCACGACCGCGTTCTTCGGTGTGGATCAGGACAAGTCCCACCGCAGTGACCGCGACCAGCTGCTCGAGCAGGCCATGAAGGACGCCCGCTACGAGCTGACCGCCAAGCTGGGCAAGGACATAAACACCTGGAGCTGGGGTCGACTGCACAAGCTCGACCTGAAGAACCAGACGCTCGGCACCGACGGCCCCGGTGTCGTGAAGTGGATGCTCAACCGCGGCCCCTGGGAGCTCAGTGGCGGTGAGGCCGCCGTCGACGCCACGGGCTGGAACGCAGCCGGCGGGTACGACGTCGTCTGGGTGCCGTCCATGCGGATGATCGTCAACCTCCAGGACTTCGACAAGTCCCGCTGGATCAATCTCACCGGGGCGTCAGGTCACGCGTACAACGCCCACTACACGGACCAGACGAGCCTGTGGGCCGACGGGAAACTGTTGCCCTGGTACTTCTCGGACAAACGCGTCGACAAGACGACAAAGGCGAAGATGGCGCTCACTCCGTAGCGCCGCCCCGGGGGCGGGCGAAGTGCCGCACGCCCTCCGGGGTGACGGCGGCGTCGACGAGGTGGTCGTGCGGTTCACGCGGAACCGTGTCGACCACCTCGTGCGCGTAGAGGAGTACCGCGAGCACCGGATGGGCCTCGGCGGCGGCAAGGCGCTCAAGGACCCGGTCGTACGAGCCGCCGCCCCGTCCCAGCCGTGTCCCCTGGCCGTCCACGGCGAGCCCGGGCAGAAGGACCGCGCGCGCCTGGGTGACTGCCTGCGGTCCCAGTCGCGGGCCGGTGGGTTCCAGCAGTCCGCGCCGGGTGCGCTCCAGGGTGCTGGGGCCGGCGTAGTCGGCCCAGTCGAGGTCGTTGTCGTCCTGCAGCACAGGTAGGAGCACCCGGGTGCCCTCTGCGTGCAGGGCGTCGAGCAGATCGTGCGTCCCGGGCTCGGTGCCCATGGATGCGTACGCGGCGACTGTCCCGGCGCTTGCCAGGGGCGCCCAGTCACGTACCCTCTGGACCAGCGCCGCGCTCGCCGCCTGGCGTTCACCTGTGGTCAACGCGCGCCTGGCCTCCAGGAGCCGCGCCCGCAACTCGGCCTTGCGGGTTCGCATCTCGCTCATACCATGCCCAGTCGTTGTTTATCAGCCACAATCCACCCGTTCTTCATCTTCTCCACATTCGCCGCCGCTATGGTGCTCGCCATGACGAGTACACGTACACGGATCTCCAAGGCTGTCATCCCGGCCGCGGGCCTGGGCACCAGGTTCCTGCCGGCCACCAAGGCGACTCCCAAGGAGATGCTGCCGGTGGTGGACAAGCCGGCGATCCAGTACGTGGTCGAGGAGGCTGTCGCGGCGCAGCTGTCCGATGTGCTGATGGTCACAGGTCGCAACAAGCGGCCGCTGGAGGACCACTTCGACCGCAACTACGAGCTGGAGGAAGCGCTCCGCCGCAAGGGCGACGAGTCCCGGCTGTCGAAGGTCCGTGAGTCGAGCGACCTCGCCACCATGCACTACGTGCGGCAGGGCGACCCCAAGGGACTCGGGCACGCGGTGCTGTGCGCCGAACCGCACGTGGGCGACCAGCCGTTCGCGGTGCTGCTCGGCGACGACCTCATCGACCCGCGCGACCCGCTGCTCTCTCGGATGATCGCCGTCCAGGAGGAGTACGGGGGCAGCGTCGTGGCGCTCATGGAGGTCGACCCCGCCAGCATCCACCTGTACGGGTCTGCCGCCATAGTGCCCACCACTTACTCCGACGTCGTCCGCGTCACGGACCTGGTCGAGAAGCCCGAGAGGTCGCAGGCGCCGTCCTTCTACGCGGTCATCGGGCGGTACGTGCTCGACCCCGCGGTGTTCGAGGTGCTCAAGAAGACCCAGCCCGGCCGAGGCGGCGAGATCCAGCTCACCGACGCGCTGCGTGAGTTGGCCCACCATGAGGCCGACGGCGGCCCGGTGCACGGCGTCGTGTTCACCGGTCGCCGCTACGACACCGGCGACCGGGCCGACTACCTGCGTGCGATTGTCCGACTGGCATGCGAACGTGAAGACCTGGGACCAGATTTCCGGACCTGGCTGCGTTCGTACGTCAATGAGGAGATGCAAGAGTGAGTCACGGCGTCGATCGTGTGTGGTCCGTCACCGAACACCTCGAGAACATCCTGGGGCAACTCCGCCCCCTGGAGCCGATCGAGCTGCAACTCCTCGACGCCCAAGGGTGCGTGCTGGTCGAGGACGTGACGGTGCCGACCTCGCTGCCCCCGTTCCCGAACAGTTCCATGGACGGCTACGCCGTCAGGGTCGCGGACACCAAGGCGGCGACCCGCGATCATCCCGCGGTGCTCGATGTGGTCGGCGACATCGCCGCGGGCAGCGACGAGCCGCTCGTCGTCGGACCCGGGCAGGCCGCCCGCATCATGACCGGCGCTCCCTTGCCTCCTGGGGCCGAGGCCGTGGTCCCCGTCGAGTGGACGGACGGCGGTACCGGGGGCGGCCCGGTCGACTCCATGGCGGCATTCGGCACAGATCCAGCAGGCGCCGGCGGAGAGGTGCGCGTCCACAGGGCCGCGGAGGCGGGGCAGTTCGTTCGTGAGCGGGGCAGTGATGTCACCGCCGGGGAACTGGCGCTGTCCGCGGGCACGGTGCTCGGAGCGCCGCAGATCGGACTGCTGGCCGCCGTGGGCCGCGGCACGGTCACCGTGCGTCCGCGCCCACGCGTCGTGGTCGTCTCCACTGGCAGCGAGCTGGTCCAACCGGGTGAGGAGCTGGGTCCGGGCCGCATCCACGACTCCAACAGCTTCGCGCTGACCGCTGCCGCACGTGCCGCCGGCGCCATCGCGTACCGGGTCGGTGCCGTTGCCGACGAGGTGGAGACCCTCCGCGCCACCATCGAGGACCAACTCATCCGCGCGGACGTCGTCGTCACCAGCGGGGGAGTCAGTGTCGGTGCCTACGACGTCGTCAAGGAGGCATTGTCGTCGCTGGGCGGCTCGTTCGGCGAGGACGCTGAAGAGGCCGCCGGGCACGTTGACTTCCGCAAGCTCGCCATGCAGCCGGGCAAGCCGCAGGGATTCGGCCGGATCGGCCCCGAGCGCACCCCGCTGCTGGCACTGCCGGGCAACCCGGTGAGCGCCTACGTGTCGTTCGAGATGTTCGTGCGGCCCGTCATTCGCACGCTGATGGGTTCGGAAGACGTTCATCGGCGGGTCGTACAGGCGAAGTGCACCACCGAGATCAAGGAGTCGCCGGACGGCAAGCGGCAGTTCCTGCGCGCGCAGTACGACAAGCGGTCCGGTACGGTCACTCCTGTGGGTGGCGCCGCGTCCCACCTGGTCAAAGCCCTCGCGCACGCCGATTCACTGATCGTCGTACCGGAGGCCGTCACCTCGGTCGCGGCCGGCAGCGAGGTCGATGTCGTCCTGCTGGACTAGCACCCGGCATCCCGGGTCGCGGGCCAGCGCGCCGCGCCCGGGCACAGGCCGGTACGGTGTCTGCCCAAGCGACCGTACCGGGAGAACGATGAGCAGCGCGCAGCAGCACCTCACCCATGTAGACGAGGCAGGCGCAGCCCGCATGGTCGACGTCTCCGCGAAGGACGTCACGGCGCGGACCGCGCGTGCCACCGGGCGCGTTCTGGTCGCCCCCCGTGTCGTCGAACTCCTGCGCGCCGACGGGCCCGACGGCGGCCTGCCCAAGGGCGACGCCCTCGCCGTCGCGCGGATCGCCGGAATCATGGGTGCCAAGCGCACCCCCGACCTCATCCCGCTCTGCCACCCGCTGGCGCTGTCCGGTGTGACGATCGACCTCGCGGTCACCGACCAGGCGGTCGAGATCGCCGCGACGGTCAAGACGACCGACCGCACGGGTGTTGAGATGGAGGCGCTGACGGCCGTCGCCGTCGCGGCGCTCACCGTGGTCGACATGGTCAAGGCGGTCGACAAGGGCGCCGTGGTCACGGACGTGCGGGTCGAGGAGAAGACCGGCGGCAAGTCCGGCGACTGGCAGCGGTCGTGACCGCACACACCGGCCACCGGCCTCCGCACGCCCTGCGCGCTCTGGCCGTCACCGCGTCGAACCGTGCGTCCGCCGGGGTGTACGAGGACCGGGGCGGGCCGCTGATCGTCTCGGCACTGCGCGAGCTGGGCTTCGCCGTTGACGGTCCCCGGGTGGTGCCCGACGGGGAGCCGGTTCGGGAGACGCTCGCCGAGGCGGTCGCCGAGGGTTACGACGTCGTGGTGACCACCGGCGGTACCGGCATCTCGCCGACCGACCGCACCCCTGAGGTCACCCGGACGGTGCTCGACTACGAGATTCCCGGCATCGCCGAGGCGATCCGGGCCGCGGGCCGCGAGAAGGTGCCCACCGCCGTGCTCTCCCGTGGCGTCGCCGGGGTCGCCGGCCGCACCCTGGTGGTGAACCTTCCCGGTTCGACCGGTGGGGTGAAGGACGGCCTCGCCGTGCTCGCACCGCTTGTCATACATGCCGTCGATCAGATCCGTGGCGGCGATCACCCGAAAGAGCAGTCGGATCACCACTCGGATGATGATCCGCATTCCGTCACTGGGAGACCGAGCTGAACGGGTCCTGGCCGGCCGAGTTGGTGGACGGTGACATCACCCTCCGCCCGATCCGGATGCGCGACCAGCGTGCGTGGCGCGAGGTCAACCGGCGCAACCGCGACTGGTTGCGCCCATGGGAGGCCACCGTTCCGCCCGCGCCGCCAGGGCAGGTCGCGCAGCGCCCCACCTACCGCCAGATGGTCAGGCATCTGCGCCGGGAGGCGAACGCCGGGCGCATGCTGCCGTTCGTCATCGACTACCAGGGGCGTCTCGCGGGGCAACTCACCGTCGCCGGAATCACCTGGGGCTCCATGTGTTCCGCGCACATCGGCTACTGGGTGGACGAGGCCGTCGCCGGTCGGGGAGTGATGCCCACATCCGTCGCACTCGCCGTGGACCACTGCTTCCGACGTGTCGGACTGCACCGGGTGGAAGTGTGCATTCGGCCCGAGAACGGCCCCAGCCGCCGGGTCGCCGAAAAGCTTGGCTTCCGCGAGGAGGGCCTGCGTCCGCGCTATCTGCATATCGACGGCGGATGGCGTGACCATCTCGTCTACGCGCTCACCGCGGAAGAAGTGCCCGACGGCCTCCTCGGCCGATGGCGGCAGGCAAGACCCGGGACTCCTCAGAAATAAGACAATTGTTCGACGGTAAAGCTCATCGCACAAAAATCTCGACGTATCAGCCAGATCGTGCGACACACCGGGCCGAATTGCCAATGGCGTGTCTCGATCACCCCTACCGTGTAACGCGTGAGCAGTAGCGGCCTCATCTACGCAGTCATCGTCGGGGCCTGGGCTGCCTATCTGGTGCCGATGTGGCTCCGTAGGCAGGACGAGCTCAACGAAGCGCGCCCGACGGAACGCTTCAGCACCGCCATCCGGCTGCTGTCCGGACGTGCGGCGATGGAACGGCGCGTCGCCAAGGCGCGCGGAGAGAGCGGCGACCCCGCCGACGACGCACCGGACGACGACGCCGACCCGGACGAGCCGGAGGAGTCGGTCGACGTCCGGGACCTTGCCGTGCCCGCGACCGAGGTACGGCGCCCCGCCGCACGCCCCGTGCCCGCCGCGTCCCAGGCAGCCGGCGGCCGAAACGCGGTCAGTCAGCGCGCCCAGGTGCTCGCCCGGCGTCGCCGCACCACCACCACGCTCTTCCTCGCCTTCACCATCGGGGCGATCGCCGCAGCCGTCGGCGGCGTCGCGCTGCTCTGGGTCCCCGCGATCCCCGCGGTCCTGCTCACCGTCTACATCGGCCAGATGCGCCGCCAGGAGCGCCGTCGCTACGAGGTCCGCCTCGACCAGCGCCGCGCCGCCGAGGCCGCACGCCGTCTCAGGTCGCCCCGCCCCGCCGCCCAGGCGCCTGAGCGCGGTCGTGACCGCGACGAGCGCCCCGTGCCCGCCGCGGACGCCCAGGCCGCCCGCCTCGCGCCCTCTGCGGCTCCCGCGCCGTCCCCGCGTTCCGCGGACCGACGCGCGCTGGTCGAGCAGACCGACCACGCCGAGTGGGTCGATCAGCAGCGCGCGCAGCAGTCCACCGACGACGGCTGGGCGCCCGTACCGGTGCCCCTGCCCACCTACGTCACCGCCCCGGTCGCCCCGCGTACGTCCGGGGGCGTCGACCTCGGCACACCCGACACGTGGAGCTCCGCGCGGTCCGGTACGACGCCGGGCGACTCCGCGGCAGCTCGCGAGAAGCGCGAGCAGCGGGACGCTCAGCAGTCCCGCCCGGCCGAACCGCGCGAGCAGCAGCCTCCCGTGCGTCGCCCCCGTGGTGCCCGCACCCCGCTGTTCGACCAGTACGCCGATCCCGACCGCCCCCGCGCTGCCAACGAGTGACGGTCGTGAACAGCCGATATCGGGTTCACGACCACCCTCGGCGAGATGCTAGAGTTTCCCTCGTTGCAAGGGCCTGTGGCGCAGTCCGGTAGCGCACCTCGTTCGCATCGAGGGGGTCAGGGGTTCGAATCCCCTCAGGTCCACAACTGCAACTGCCATCGAGTTCGCTCGGGGCAGTTGATGAGATCCCACCGATCACGATGATCGGTCGGGATCTTCTTCGTTTTCGGGCCGGCCGCGATCGATCGGTGCCGGGGCCGGCCCGTTCATTGCCCGGCCCGTTCGCCGAGGGTGCCCACCAAGGTGGGTCTCGCCGTCATTCTCCCGGACCGGGCCTCATGGGGGTCGATGCCGGCGCTCTCCGTGGATGTGAGGGGCCTTCGAAGGGCAGCGCACTCTGCCCTTGGCGCCCTCCCGCGCGCGCCGGGCACCGGGTATTCCTAGAGCCGTCCGCCTGTGCCGTGACAAGGGAATGCCTCATGCGTGCCCACGCAAACGACAAGACGCCGCGCGCTGCCGCATCCCACAAGGCGGCCGATCGAGCGGCTCCGCTCGCCTCGCCTCCTGGCTCGGCCCGTCTCGGCGGCATGAGCGGGTCGTCCCTCCTCGCCCTGCAACGTTCGGCGGGCAATGCTGCGGTGACCCGGATACTGGAAGAGGCCCAGCACGAGCACTCGAGCGCCAACGGGCATCAACCCCTTCCCCAGGCCCCTGCTGTGCAGCGCTCCGCTGTGGACGAGGTGCTCCGCAGCCCTGGCACGCCCCTGACTGAGCCGATCCGGCGGGACATGGAGGCACGGATCGGGGCGGACTTCTCCGACGTGCGGCTGCATGCCGGGACCGCAGCCCAACGGTCGGCGCGGGAGATCGGCGCCCGCGCGTACACCTCCGGCAACCATGTGGTCATCGGAGACGGCGGCGCCGACCGGCACACCCTGGCGCACGAGTTGACCCACGTCGTCCAGCAGCGCCGCGGCCCGGTGGCGGGGACGGACAACGGCCACGGCCTCAAGGTCTCCTCCCCGTCCGACCCCTTCGAGCGGGCGGCCGAAGCCAATGCGACGGGTGCTGAGCGGCCCGGCTCCCGAGCAGTCGAGCGCCGAGGCCACGCCGGCGGCGCAGCACGGTATGCCTGCCGTGCAGCGGGCTCTCGACTTCGCCAGGGGAGCCTGGTCGCGGCAAAATCTCGCGCCGGACCGGGTCGCCGTGCTGCTGGAGAAGGCGTCCGAGGAGAGCGAGGGAATCCACTTCTCCGTCCCGTACCGGGCGCTGTTCAAGGAGCTGGAGGACTCGCGCATCAGTATCGAGATCGGCGAGGAGACGGACTTCCGTGGTGCGCGCGCGATGTTCGTCCTCGACTCGACGACCGCTGAGGGCGGGGTGCTGCGCATCAAGCCCCCTGCTGCCGGCGCCTCGGCACGTGAACTGCGCGAGTTCGCCGCGACGGTCACGCACGAGATGCAGCACGCGTTCGACTCGGTGAGCGGCGGCTTCAAGGCCCAGACGCCCATGCAGACGATGAAGCAGCGGAAGATCTCCTCCGAGTTGCGGGCGTTCGGCGTGGAGGCGGCAGCGGCGTTCAAACTCGCCATCGGGGACAGCTATCCCCAGTCCGGGGGAAGCCGTCGGCGATCCTCGCGAGGATCGAGGAGAGCCGACTCTCCTCCGAGCGCAAACAGCTGGCCCTGGAGTACCACGCCATGGACGGATACGTCCGTTCCGGCGCGGATCCCCTCGCCGCCTTCGGGCGGGTGATCCCCGTCAGGGACAGCACCCTCCTGAACCGTCTCGCGGGGTACATGCGCGCCTATGAGGTGCTCACAGGTGACGTCCCGGACCGGGAGATCGCACTGACGTGGCTTCGCGAGACCCCGGCCGTCGTGCAGAAGGGGCTCGTGGAGGGCATCCACCTGTTCCACAACAATCGCCCCCAGGTCGACAGGTCCAGCTGAGGTCGGCTCCGCGAGGACGTGTAGCCTCGTCGGCATGCCAGGGGGCGACGGATCATGCGTGTGGCGGCAACGCCGTGGCGTGCGCTACGGCCAACCCCAGGCTCGTAGGCCCCAGACGGTCGTCTGACGCGGCGGCGGCGCTCCGGCGAGCCCGTTGGTCGTCCGGTTCGTCCGCGGGCCGCAGACGCCGAACCAGTGGGTCGTGCCGGTTCCCTGCACCCACCCTGACCACCGATCACGCGGCACGACCGCTGCCGAGGAACAGAGCATGCCCGTATCCGCGTTCGAGCACGGTGACCCGCGCCGCCGGCTCCTGGACGTCCTGCGCTGCCCCGTATGCGGCGAGGGCCTGAGCGCGGCGGGCGGCGCCCTCCGGTGTGCCCGGCGGCACACCTTCGACATCGCACGCCACGGATACGTCAGCCTCCTGACGGGGGACATGCGTGCCGGCACCGCCGACACCGCAGCGATGGTCCAGGCGCGTGACGCTTTCCTGGGTGCCGGACACTACGCCCCGCTGGCACGCGCGGTGGCCGAGCTCACCGCTCGCTGGTGCCCGCCTCAAGGCGTGGTCCTGGACGCCGGCGCCGGCACGGGCCATTACCTCGCCGCGGCCCTGGACGCCGTGCCCGGTGCGGTCGGACTCGGTCTGGACGCCTCCAAGTTCGCGCTGCGGCGGGCAGCCCGCGCACATCCGCGGGCGGGTGCCGCCGTGTGGGACGTGTGGCGCGAGCTTCCCGTGCGGTCGGGGGTGGCGGACGTCGTGCTGAACGTCTTCGCGCCGCGCAACGGTCCCGAGTTCCAGCGCGTCCTGCGCCCGGGCGGCGCGCTCCTTGTGGTCACACCGACCGCTCGGCACCTGGCCGAACTCCGGCAGGCCGCGGGCCTGCTGTCGGTCGACGCGGCGAAGGAGGAGCGGCTCGGACGCACGCTGGACGCCCACTTCCGCCAGGAACGCGCCGAGGCGCTGGAAGTCGACCACCTTCTGCGTCTGACCCCCCAGGAGGCCAACGACCTCGTCGCCATGGGTCCCTCTGCCCGCCATGTCGACGCCGACGAGTTGGCGCGCCGGATCGCGTCCATGGGCACCCCGATCGAGATCGCCGCCTCCTTCAACGTGGCGGTCTACCGGCCGAAGTGATCGGTGTCCCTTCGGAGCGCGTAGGCGGGCAGCCGCCCGACGATCACGAGTTCCCACGGGAGCGACAGGCCGAAGTAGGTCTCCACGACGGCGAGAGTGCGGCGGTCACGCTCCTGGTGGGGCACGTCGTCCCGCAACGCGCTCTCCGAGCCGCCGGGCTCCAGGACACCTGCCGCGGTCAACTCCGCCACCAGGAGTTCGGGTCGCTCGCCCCAGCGCCACGACTCCTCCCCGATGCCGAACGAGCACAGGGGCTTGCCGCCGTACCCGTAGGTGAAGACCTTGGGCGGGTGATCGGGTTGAGCGGCGAGGTGCACTGCCTCGACGCCGTCGCGGGAGACCTCGTCGACCCGGCGGGAGCCCTCGCAGTCGCCGTACTCGACCGCGAAGGACCAGTCACCGCTCCTGCCGACGCGGATGAGGCCGGCGCTGTCCGCGCCATGCGGCTGCGAAGTCCCCGGGGCCGCCTCCCACACGTCCGCCTCGGTGATCGGCGGCAGCGCGGAGCCGGGGGCCGCGCCCATGCGTGTGGCCAGTTCCGCGGGCGGAATTCCGCGCGCGAACATGATGTCCGTGTCCCAGCGGTCCAGGTCCATGAGCCACTGGATTCCGTCGGCCAACGCCCTGCCTCCCGAGTCAATACCGCTGTGTGCCTCTGCCGGCACCGTAGCCGCAGGTACCGACAATCCGATGCGGTGACGGACATGCACGGCGGGTTCGGCAGCTCAGGGCCTGTGTGACCTGGAGCACATAGGTCGAGGGAAATAATCGGCGTCGGGCAAGAGCTTGAGTTTTCAAAATCTTGCGAGGGAGTGGCGATGACGGGTGACGCGAGCGCGGCGGTTGCCGCCGCCGGGGTCCGTACGAAAGTGCGCGTTCCGCTTCGGTTCTCCGACGGGTGGGGGACGACTGCGGACGTGTACACGTTCACCGGGCTGGTGGACGGCAAGGAGCACTTGGCGCTGGGTCTGGGCGACTACTGCAACGCCGGTGTGCCGATGGTGCGACCGCACTCGGAGTGCATGACGGGTGACGTCTTCGGCTCCGAGAGGTGCGACTGCGGACCGCAGTTGAGGGAGTCGGTGGAGCGGATCGCTGCCACCGGTGGCTACTTGCTCTACCTGCGCCAGGAGGGGCGTGGCATCGGTCTCTACGCGAAGCTCGATGCCTATGCCCTCCAGGACGACGGCCTTGACACCTATGAGGCGAACCTGGCGCTCGGGCGCGGTGAGGACGAGCGCGACTACACCGCCGCCGCGCAGATGCTCGCCGCACTGGATGTCGGAAGCGTCCGGCTGCTGAGCAACAACCCCGACAAGGAGCGCCAGCTCGGCGCGCTTGGTGTCGAGGTCGTGGAGCGGGTGCCGACCGCCGCCCACGTGTCGGCGTCGAACGTCCGCTATCTGCGGGCGAAGGTCGAGCACACCGGTCACACCCTCGCCCTGCCGGCGTGACGGCGTGGTCCTGCGGTTCGCGCCGCACCGTGCCTGGACATCGTCGGAGACCGGTCGGAAACGGTCGGATGGCGGCTTGACGGTTGCCTGGCGGTGACGTGATACGGCCCACGATCGAAACGGTGGCGTTTCGATCGTGGGCCGATTACTCTCTTAGGTGTACGACACCGTTTCGACGAAGTCGGCCGGACTGCCCGAACGGGCACCATACGATCGACGCGACGAGCAGACAGGAGGGCAGGGCATGCCGCCGGAGACGACCACTACTTCGCGCCGCAGCCGTCTGACCCCTGAGCGCGAGCGGGAACTGTACGAGGCGGTGGTCGACCTGCTGCGCGAGGTCGGCTACGAGGCGCTGACCATGGATGCCGTCGCCGCGCGTACCCGCTCCAGCAAGGCGACCCTCTACCGCCAGTGGAAGGGCAAGCCGGAACTCGTCGCCACCGCGCTTCGCCAGTGCAAGCCGATCTCCCCGGCGGACATCGACACCGGATCACTCGCGGGTGACCTGCACGAACTCGTGCGGCTGCACGACGAGAGCGAGGTCAAGCGCGACCAGGAGCTGATGCGTGGGCTGTCCCACGCGGCGTTCCAGAACGTCGAGCTGTTCCGGGCCCTGCGCGAGCTGCTCATCGAACCGGAGCTCGCCAGTTTCGCCGAGCTGGTGCAGCGCGCGGTCGACCGCGGCGAACTCGCCGTGGACAACCCGGCGCGCGCGTTCGTACCGCACATGGTGTTCGGGGGGGCGCTGACCCGCCCGATCATCGAAGGCATCGACCCCGATCCGGAGTACAGCCACAGATACATCGACGCGGTGGTCGTGCCCGCGCTCGGCCTGTCCTGAGTCCTGCGGCGCCGTGATCCACACGAGCGACCGCCGTCGGTGATCCGACCGCTGTCGAACCACCGAACCTTTCCGTACCAGCACATCAACACACCACGCTCCACCTGACACGCCGCTCTCGTCGTCGGGCTGGTTCCACACGCCCTTGTCCGACCCTCCTGACGGGAGCCCCTGCCTCCATGGCCACATTCCTCTACAAGATCGGTCGGCTGTCCTTCCGGAAACGGCGTTACGTCGTCCTGCTGTGGGTGGCGCTGCTCGCTCTCGCGGGGGTCGGCGCCGCGACCGCGCGGTCCGCGCCGGCCGACAACTTCACCGTGCCGGGCACCGAGGCGCAGCAGGCCTTTGACCTGCTCCACCAGCGCTTCCCGGGCACGAACGCCGACGGCGCCTCCGCGCGCATGGTCTTCCAGGCGCCCAACGGGCAGAAGATCACCGCAGGCCCCAACAAGGCGGCCGTCGAGAAGGTCGTCACCGATCTGAGGGACAGCCCGCAGAAGGTGACGGTCGCCGACCCGTACACCGCGGGAGCCGTCAGCAAGGACGGCACCACTGCGTACGCGTCCGTCAGCTACACGGCCAAGTCGACGGAGATCACCGACGCCACGCACACCGCGATCAAGAACGCGGCGCAGGACGGTCGTGACGCCGGACTCACCGTGGAGACCGGCGGCACCGCGCTCCAGGCGTCACCGGAGACCGGCAACAGCGAGGTCATCGGTATCGGCATCGCAGCGGTCGTCCTTTTGATCACGTTCAGTTCGCTGGTCGCCGCAGGGCTCCCACTCCTGACCGCGATCATGGGCGTCGGGGTCGGTATCGCGTCGATCACGGCCCTGGCGACGACACTCGGCCTGTCGAGCACGTCGTCGACGCTCGCGTCGATGATCGGACTGGCGGTCGGCATCGACTACGCGCTGTTCATCGTCTCGCGGCACCGCCATGAGCTCATGGAGGGCCGGGACGGCGAGGACGCGGCTGGCCGGGCGGTCGGCACCGCGGGTTCCGCGGTGGTCTTCGCCGGGCTCACCGTGCTGATCGCGCTGGCGGGTCTGGCGGTCGTCAACATCCCGATGCTCACCAAGATGGGCCTGGCCGCGGCGGGGACCGTCGCCATAGCGGTGCTCATCGCGCTCACCCTCATCCCCGCGCTTCTCGGTTTTGCCGGGCCCAAGGTGCTCACCCGCAAGGTCCGCAAGGGCCGTGCCAAGGCCACGGACAAGCCCAACATGGGCACCCGCTGGGCGCGGCTGGTCGTCAGGCGCCGGGTGCCGTTCCTGGTCGCGGCCGTGGTGGCGCTCGGCCTGGCGGCCATACCGATGAGCCGGATGGAACTCGGCCTGCCCGACGACGGTTCCCAGCCGGTCAGCACGACCCAGCGCAAGGCGTACGACATGCTGTCGGACGGTTTTGGGCCCGGCTTCAACGGGCCGCTGACGGTGGTCGTCGACGCGGCGCACAGCAAGCAGCCGGAGTCGGCGGCCCAGCAGGTCAAGCACACCATTGCGGGCTTCCGCGACGTCAAGACGGTGACTGGTCCGGCCTTCAACACGGCGCATGACACGGCCACGCTCACCGTGGTGCCCGCGTCCAAGCCGAGCAGCACCCAGACCGAGGACCTGGTGCACACCATCCGCGGCCATGCGGGTGACTTCTCCGACTCCACCGGCGCGAAGGTTCTGGTCACCGGGACCACCGCGATGAACATCGACGTCTCGCAGCGGCTGAACGACGCGCTGCTGCCCTATCTGGCGCTCGTCGTGGGGCTGGCGTTCCTGCTGCTGATGGTCGTCTTCCGCTCGGTGCTGGTGCCCTTGAAGGCCGCGCTGGGCTTCCTGCTGTCGGTCCTGGCCGCGCTCGGCGCGGTGGTGGCCGTCTTCCAGTGGGGGTGGCTGTCCGGTCTGATCGGCGTTCAGCAGACCGGTCCGATCATGAGCATGATGCCGATCTTCATGGTCGGTGTGGTCTTCGGACTGGCCATGGACTACGAGGTGTTCCTGGTCACCCGGATGCGCGAGGCGTTCGTGCACGGCGAGTCGCCGCGTCAGGCGGTCGTGACCGGGTTCAACCATGGCGCGCGGGTGGTGTCCGCGGCTGCGGTCATCATGATCAGCGTGTTCGCCGGGTTCATCGGATCGTCGGAATCGATGATCAAGATGATGGGCTTCGGGTTGGCGATCGCGGTGGCGTTCGACGCCTTCGTCGTGAGGATGACAATCGTGCCCGCGGTGCTCGCGTTGCTCGGCCGGGCCGCGTGGTGGCTGCCGGGCTGGCTGGATCGCGCGCTGCCCAACGTCGACGTCGAAGGCGAGCAGTTGCGCAAGAACCTCGCCGAGCGGCCCAGGCTCCTCGCGTCGTCGGAAGAGGACGAGGCTGACCTGGAGGGGGCGCGGATCTGACGGCCCTGGTGGCACCCGCTCAACTGCGGAACTGCTGAACGGTGCCTGCCCTCGGCCGGTCGTGATGACCGGCCGGGGGCAGGTGTGGTTGCGGTGTCGTCATGTCACCCGTGCGGGTGACATCACATCAGCGTCGGCTGCTGCGTGCCTCGTTCAAGGTCGAGCAGCCACTGCTTGCGGGCGAGGCCGCCGCCGTATCCGGTGAGGCTGCCGTCGGCGCCGACGACACGGTGGCAGGGGACGATGACGCCGATCGGGTTCCTGCCGTTGGCCAGCCCCACCGCGCGGGAGGCCGTGGGCCGGCCCAGGACTTCGGCGAGTTCGCCGTAGGTGACGGTCTCGCCGTAGGGGATGTCGCGCAGCGCCGACCACACGCGCTTCTGGAACGGCGTGCCGACCATGTTCAGGTCGAGGTCGAAGGCGCTGAGTTCGCCCGCGAAGTAGGCGGCGAGCTGCTCTTCGGCGTCGTCGAAGGCGGGCAGGTCGGCGCGGGGGCCGAAGTTCTCCGCCGGGGGGCGGTGTCGTTGGTCGGTCATGTACAGGCCGCTGAGTTCACCCTCCCGGGCGACGAGGGTCAGTGGGCCGCAGGGGCTGTCCACCAGGGTGTGGACGACGGTTTCTGTGGTGGTCGTCGTCATGGTGTGGTGCCTTCCATCGCTGAAGTGCCGTGTTTGCCGGCGCGTTTGACGATCGGGTGGTGGTCATCGGGAAGGACGTTGATCGGATGGTCGCCCGTGGCCCACAGGTACTGCGTCGCGTATGCACGCCATGGCTGCCAGGCCGCGGCATGGCGGGTCAGCGCCGCGGGGGTGGCCGGCAGGCCCAGGTCGCGGGCCGCGTACCTGACGCCCAGGTCGGTGGGGAGGAACGCGTCGGGGTCGCCGAGCGCGCGCATGGCGATGGTCTCCACGGTCCATGGTCCGAAGCCGGGCAGGGCCGCGAGCCGGGCCCTGGCGCGCTGCCAGTCGCTGCCGACGTCCAGGTCGAGTTCGTCGTCGACCAGGGCGCTGAGCAGAGCGGAGAGGGTGTCCTTGCGCGTCTGCGGCATCGCCAGGGAGGCGGGTGCGCGCTCGATGAGCGTCTGCGGTGACGGGAAGAGGTGGGTCAGGCCGCCGTCCGGGTCCGCCACGGGCTCCCCGTACGCGGTCACCAGGCGGCCGGCGTGAGTGCGTGCCGCCGAGGTGGAGATCTGCTGGCCGAGCACGGCGCGCACCGCGAACTCCGGTCCGTCCGCGACCCGCGGCACCCGGCGTCCGGGAGCCTTGGCGACCAGGGGCGCCAGGACCGGGTCGGACGACAGCAGGGCGTCCACCGCGAGGGGGTCGGCGTCCAGGTCCAGCAGGCGGCGGCAGCGGCTGATCGCCTGCCCCAGGTCCCGCCAGTCCGTCAGCGACAGCCGGCAGCCGATGTGATCGGGTTCCGGCCGCAGTGACACCGTGCCCGAGCCGTACGGCAGCCGCAGGGTGCGCCGGTACGCGCCGTCGCGCCACTCCTCGACGCCCGGGACCGCGGTGGCCGCCAGGTGCCCGAAGAGGTTGTCGGGGTTGAGCGGGCGGCGGAAGGGCAGCCGAAGCGCGATCGAGCCCGCGGCCACGGCCGGACGGCCCTTGGCGACCCTTGCGCGCAGTTCGCCCGGGGACAGGGCGAACACCTCGCGCACGGTGTCGTTGAAGGTGCGGATGCTGGCGAAACCCGCCGCGAAGGCCACCTCGCCCATCGGCATGGCCGTCGTCTCGATGAGCAGCCGCGCGGTCTGCGCGCGCTGGGCCCTGGCCAGTGCCAGGGGGCCGGCGCCGAGTTCGGCGAGGAGTTGGCGCTCGACCTGCCGCGCGCTGTAGCCGAGCCGCGACGCGAGGCCCGGTACGCCCTCGCGGTCGACGACGCCGTCGCCGATGAGCCGCATGGCGCGGCCGACGAGGTCGGCGCGCTCGTTCCACTGCGGTGAGCCGGGGCTGGCGTCGGGGCGGCAGCGCTTGCAGGCGCGGAACCCGGCCTGCTGCGCGGCCGCCGCGCTCGGGTAGAAGGTCATGTTCTCGACCTTGGGCGGCACGACGGGGCAGCTCGGCCGACAGTAGATGCGCGTGGTCAGCACCGCGGTGAAGAACCAGCCGTCGAAACGGGAGTCCTTCGACTGCACGGCCCGCACGCAGGCGTCGAAATCCGTATGCACCTGACCAGTGTCGCGCCTCGTCACGGCACTGGTCTGGCGAGAATCCGACATGGCCCTCAAGGGGGGTGACCCGGCGCGCGCCTATAGGTGCCGGATGCTGTCCGCGACCCCAGGGTGCGTGACCTGCCCTCCTGGGTGGCAGGTCACGCTCCCAGGATGCCTAGTCCGTCACCTGGCTGTCAGGCGTGTAACGCAGGTCTTCGTACTCCGGGTGCTTGCTGATCCATCCGTCGATGAAGGGGCAGATGGCCAGGACCTCGAGCCCGGAAGCGCGGGCGTCGTCAAGGACGGCGCGGGCCAGTGCCGAGCCGACGCCGCGCCCTTCGTGGCCCTCCTCCACCTCGGTGTGGACGAAGGCGATCAGCGCTTCGCCGCGGATGTAGGCGGCGTACCCGGCGAGGTCGTCACCCGCACGCGCCTCGTAACGCTGTGCGCTGGGAACGTCGGCGATGGTGAGGTCATCGGCTGCGGGGCTCACGAACGGTAGCCCTCGACGGTCGAGGAGGGGCGCACCCGGGCGCCTCCCGGGTCCTCGCCCGCCTCGGACAGGGCGCGGCGCTGGCGCAGCAGGTCCCAGCACTGGTCGAGTTCGCGCTCCAGGGCGGCGAGCCGCTCGCGCTCGGTCCCTCCGTCGTTGCTGCCCCCCGCGAGCAGGTCGCGCAGGGTCTTCTCGTCGGAAACCATCTTGCTGATGCGGCCCAGGATGGCCTGTTCGGCGTTGGCGTCTTGAGGCTGTTGCACGGGACACCTCCCGATCGTTACTGCGTTTCCACTCTCTCAGGTCGTACGGTACGACGCGCGCGGGCGGGCCAGGGGCTCAGGGTGTCCGGTGGTCCGGGTCCGGTACCACGGAGGCCATGTCCGGTTGCTCGTCGTGTGCCGCGTCGGACGGTGCGTCACCGTCCGGGCCGTCGGCAGCGAGGGCGTCGCCATGGGCGCCAGGCGAGGGCTCGGTGTGGCTGCGCATCCAGGTGTCGATCTCGGCGCGCACCCTGCGATCCATGGCGAGCGACATCTCCGCGTCCACGATGTTCTTGGCGAGCGGGCGCAGCCGGTGCAGGGACGCCGAGATGCGATGGGTCCCGGTGGGGGTCAGGTCGGCCAGGTCGCCCATGACGTGGGTCTTGATGACCTGGGTGAAGAGGTCGGCCATGGCGTCGACGTGGATGCGTACTTCGCGACCGGCGGCGAGGACGGCGGACAGCGGCACGCCTTCGCGCACGAGCGCGGCCGAGGCGTCCAGGAGGCGGCGGCTGACGTGGACGACCTGCTCGCCGTCGACCGCGATGTAGCCGATCTCCAGGGAGTCGGTCAGGTTCTCAGGACTTATGCCCTCGCCGAAGTAATCGGCGAGCTCCTGGGGGCTGAGCCTTATCGGGGTCTCCTCCGACCACGGTGTGGCGAGGGCGCCCTCCAGGCCGAGGAGTTCGGCGACGCCGTCGAGGGTGCGGCCCTTCTCCCAGGCGGCGATCAGGTCGGCGATGCCCCCGAGGGTGTGGCCGCGCTCCAGGAGCGCGGAGATCGTGCGCAGCCGGGCGAGGTGGTCCTCGGAGTACCAGGCGATCCGGCCCTCGCGGCGCGGGGGCGGCAGCAGGCGCCGCTCGCGGTAGAACCGCAGAGTCCTCACGGGGATGCCGGCCGCTTCGGCCAGTTCCTCGACGCGGTACTCGCGCGGTCCGGTCGCGTTGTCGTCCACGCTGCAAGCCTAGGGGGTGCGGAAACCCCTCCCGTGCGACAGCCCTCCGGCCGTCCGGGGCGTGCTCGCGCAGGCGTGCCGCGGGGCGTACGGGCGCGAGGCGGGGCTGCCGCGGGAGGCCGAATTCCATACCGACCCCTACCGGAGGTAACGCCTGGTGCCCTACAGTCCGATTGTGCCAGTGATTGCTGGCGCGATTGCGGATGGTGGGGAAGGGCGGTGCCATGGACGACGACGTCGAACACGTGCGGGTGGCGGTGATCGGGTCCGGCTTCGGCGGACTCGGGGCCGCGGTCAGGCTGCGGCGGGAGGGGATCACCGACTTCGTGGTCCTGGAGCGGGCGGAAGCGGTGGGGGGTACCTGGCGCGACAACAGCTATCCCGGATGCGCCTGCGACGTGCCCTCCCACCTGTACTCGTTCTCGTTCGCACCGAACCCCGACTGGCCGCGCGCCTTCTCCGGGCAGGAGCACATCCGCGCCTACCTCGAACGGGTCACCGACACCTTCGGGCTGCGACCGCACCTGCGCTTCGGCGCGGAGGTGCAGCAGGCGCGCTGGGACACCGAGGCGCGTCACTGGCACCTGACGACGGCCGCCGGCGAGTTCACCGCCGACGTGGTGGTCTCCGCGACCGGGCCGCTGTCCGACCCGAAGATCCCCGAGGTGCCGGGCATCGAGGACTTCCCCGGCGCGGTGTTCCACTCCTCGCGCTGGGACCACGACCTCGACCTGAAGGGCAAGCGCGTCGCCATGGTCGGCACCGGCGCCTCCGCGATCCAGATCGTGCCGTCGATCCAGCCGGAGGTAGGGAAGCTGACCGTCATCCAGCGCACCCCGCCGTGGGTGATGCCGCGGGTGGACCGGCCGATCGGCGCTGCGGAGCGGTGGCTGCACGGCGCCGTGCCCGGCACCGCGAAGATGCGGCGCGGGGTGCTGTGGCTGATCCGGGAGTTCCAGGTCGGCGCCTTCGTGAAGCGGCCGAAGCTCATGAAGGCGGCCGAGCGGGTGGCGCGCGCCCACCTGCGGCGGTCGGTCAAGGACCCCGGGCTGCGGGCCCGCCTCACGCCCGACTACACCATCGGCTGCAAGCGCATCCTGTTGTCCAACACCTACTATCCGGCGCTGTCGCAGCCCAACACCGAGGTGGTCACCTCCGCGCTGAAGGAGGTGCGCGGTTCGTCCGTGGTGACGGCCGACGGAACCGAGCGCGAAGTCGATGCGATCATCTTCGGGACGGGCTTCCGCGTCACCGACATGCCGATCGGCGACCGGGTGATCGGATCGGACGGCCGCACCCTCAGCGAGCACTGGAAAGACGGCATGGCCGCGCTGCGCGGCTGCACCGTGGACGGCTTCCCGAACCTGCTGTTCATCATCGGGCCGAACACCGGCCTCGGGAACAGCTCGATGATCCTGATGATCGAATCATCGCTCAACTACGTCGCCGACTACCTGCGCGCACTGGAGCGTTCGGGCGCCGCCGCCCTGGATGCCAAACCGGCCGCGGTCACCGCCTGGAACCAGGAGATGCAGCGCCGCGCGTCACGCACCGTGTGGAACACCGGCGGCTGCAAGAGCTGGTACCTGGACGCCAACGGCCGCAACACCACCGCCTGGCCTGGTACCACCGCCGAGTTCCGGCGCGCCACCCGGCAGTTGAAGCTGTCGGAGTACAACCTGCTGGCTCCGGCCGGCGACAAGCCCGTCACCGCCGCGGTGACCGGACGATCCGCGGAGGTGGCGTCATGAGCCTGCCCTACGAGGCGGCCCAGCCGCGCCGGGTTCTGACCGCGGTCTCCGCCGACGGGACGCACCTGCACGTGGAGGAGTACGGCCGGTCCGATGGTCCGACCGTGGTACTGGCACACGGCTGGACGTGCTCGACGCTGTTCTGGGCGCCGATCGTACGTGCCCTGTCATCGGATTTCCGTCTGATCGCCTACGACCAGCGCGGTCACGGGCTGAGTGCGGCGCCGGCCACCCGCGAGGGTTACGGCACGGGCGTATTGGCCGATGATCTGCAGGCGGTGCTGGAGGCGGTGCTGCCCGACGGTGAAAGCGCGTTGCTCGTCGGTCACTCCATGGGCGGTATGACGATCATGGCGGCGGCCGACCGGCAGGCCGTGCGCGCACGTACCGCCGCGGCGCTGCTGGTGAGCACCGGCAGCAGCCGGCTGCTCGGCTCCACCCAGGTGCTGCCACCGCGGTTGAGCGCGCGGTGGCTTCGGCGTGCCTTCCACCGCCAGCTCCTCGTCTCGCGCCTGCCGCTGGGCCCGGTCACTCCGGTGGCGAAGGCGGCCCTGAAGTACGGGGTGATGAGCCCGGGCTCCACGGCCGAACAAGTGGCGTTCTGTGCGCGCATCGTCCACGCGTGCAAGGCGCGTCAGCGCTCGGCTTGGGGCAAGGTGCTCGCAGTGCTCGACCTCGACGCGGAGCTGGCCGCGCTCACAGTGCCCACCGGCGTCCTGGTCGGTACCGTCGACAAGCTCACACCCAAGGTGCACGCGCACCGGATGGCCGCCGCGCTGCCCCACTGCACCGGGCTGACCGAACTGCCCGGGCGCGGCCATATGACGCCCGTCGAGGACACCCCCGCCGTGGAGGCGGCGATCCGCGCACTGGCGGCCGATCATCTGGTGGCAAGGGACGCGGCATCGCGCGGCGCGACTACCAGTCCCGCCGCGACGGTCGGCGAACAGACGGTGGGCGAACAGGAGAAGAGCGCATGAGCCGATCATCGTTGGACGGCCGGGTCGTGGTGGTCACGGGGGCGGCGCGCGGCGTGGGCGAACTGCTCGCCCGCAGGCTAGCCGCGCGCGGCGCCCGCCTCGCACTGGTCGGCCTCGAACCCGATGAACTGAAGAACGTCGCCGCGTCCTTGGGCGGTGAGGCGGCGTGCTGGACCGCCGACGTCACCGATCGGTCGGCGATGGCTCAGGTGGCCGCCGACGTGCTGGCGCGCTTCGGCCGGATCGACGTCGCCGTCGCCAACGCCGGTGTCGCCACCGGCGGGCCGTTCCTCGACTCCGACCCCGATGCCTTCGACCGGGTGATCCAGGTCAACCTGCTGGGCAGCATCTCGACAGCGCGGGCGTTCCTGCCCGCGCTCGTCGACTCGCACGGCTATTACCTGCAGATCGCATCGCTGGCGGCGATCACCCCCGCGCCGCTGATGGCCGCGTACTGCGCGAGCAAGTCGGGAGTGGAGGCCTTCGCGCACAGTCTGCGCGCGGAGATGGGCCCCAAGGGCGTCAAGGTGGGGGTCGGCTACCTGAGTTGGACCGACACCGACATGGTGCGCGGGGCCGACGAGGACGACGCGCTCCGGGACATGCGCGCGCGGCTGCCGTGGCCGACCAACCGAACGTATCCGCTGGAACCGGCCGTTGAGCGGCTCGTCGCCGGTATCGTCCGTCGCTCCCCTCATGTGTACGCACAGTGGTGGCTGCGCGGGATGCAGCCGGTGCGCGGCTACCTGCCGTCGGTCATCGGCGGCGCGCTCGGACAGCGGGAGATGCGCCGCGCCGCACCGGCGTTGGCGCGGGCTGCCGGGATGCGGCGCGGCCTCGTCGGCAGGGGAGGAGCCGCCGACGAGTCGGCGCGAACGTCCTCTCCTCACGCTCCGTAGCTGTAACGACCCGCTGACCTGGGGTTATTGTCCCAGGATGCGGGGTATGTCCGGCCGTGTCAGTCTGGTCGAGGCCCCATCCCCACAAAACTCCAGGAGGAGTAGCCATGGGCGCTTTCGATCAGTTCAAGGACAAGGCCGAGGACTATGCCGCGCAGGCCAAGGGCGCGCAGGGTGGCAAGCGGAACAAGTCCGCTGACCCCCAGAACCCCGAGCAGGCCGAGCGCGGCATGCGGCAGGAGGGCCGGGAGCGTCGTTCCGAGGTCGAGGACCAGGCGTCGCGACGCATGGGCCGCGAGGAGGACGACAACCAGGACGACTGGGCCTGACGTCCCACTGAGCTGACCTCGGCGTCGCGCAACGCGCTGACACCGGGAACGCCGTGATACGGAAGGGGCGCCCCCTGCGGGGCGCCCCTTCTGCGTCCTGTCGGCTCCCAAACCGCCCCGGCCCGCACCGACTTCCCGTTCGTTGTGCGTCACGCGGCTGCCACCGGCCGCCCCGCGTCGGTCAAGGCCGTACCGCGCTGGTCGCGGTCACGTGCCTCGGCGGTCATGGGCGTGACGTACGGGTCCTCACGGGAAGCGGCGGGCGGGCGCGGTTGGGGCGCGAGGACAGGTCGGGCGGTACGGCCGCCGGGTGTTCGTCGAGCAGGGACAGCGCCTCGCGTACGGCGACGGCGAGTTGGCCGTGCCGTCCCTCCGCCCAGTCGAGCGGGGTGCGCAGGCACTCGATGTCCGGGGCGACGCCGTGGTTCTCGACGGACCAGCCGTAGGCGTCGAACCAGGCGGCGTTCATCGGAACGGTGATGACCGTGTTGTCGCCCAAGCGGTGGCGGCCGGTCATACCGACGACGCCGCCCCAGGTGCGCAGGCCGACCACCGGGCCGAGCTGCAGCAGTTTGAACGCAGCGGTGATCATGTCGCCGTCGGACGACGTGGCCTCGTCAGCGATCGCGACCACCGGACCGCGCGGGGCGTTGCCCGCGTAAGAGACGGGCTGGGCGTTGCGGGTGACGTCCCAACCGAGCACCGTACGGGTGAGTTTCTCGATGACGAGTTCACTGATGTTGCCGCCGGCGTTGCCGCGCACGTCCACCAGCAGGGCGTCGTAGGCGACTTCCTTGCGCAGGTCGCGGTTGAACTGCGCCCAGCCCGAGCCGCCCAGGTCGGGGATGTGCAGGTAGCCGCAGCGACCGCCGCTCAGATGGCGGACGATGCTCCGTCGCCTGGCCACCCAGTGCTGGTAGCGCAGCGGCCGTTCGTCGACCAGGGGCACTACGGCGATGCGGCGGGGCGCGCCGTGGCCGCCGGGCGGCGCGAAGGTCAACTCCACGGTGGTGCCGCCCGCGCCGGCCAGCAGCGGTGAGGGCCCCGCGTGCGGGTCGACGCGCCGCCCGTCGATGTGGGTGAGGACCGCGCCCTCGCGGATGCCGGTACCGGCGAGCGGGGAGCGCGCCTTGGAGTCGGAGGACTCGCCGGGCAGGATCCGGGCGACCGTCCAGGTGCCGTCCTTGTTGTGCTGGAAGTCGGCGCCCAGGAGCCCGATCGGGCGCTGGTAGTGCGGCGGGCCCTCGTTGCGCCGGGCGGGCTGGACGTAGGCGTGCGAGGTGCCCAGCTCGCCGAGGACCTCGCGTAGCAGGTCGGCGAACTCGTCAGGGGTGGCGACGTGTTCGACCAGCGGCCGGTACTGGTCGAGGATCGCCGGCCAGTCGACGCCGCACATGTCGGGGGCCCAGAAGTAGTCGCGGATGATGCGGCCGGCCTCCGCGTAGGACTGGCGCCACTCGGCGGTCGGCTCCACCTCGTGCAGGATGCGCCGCATGTCGACGTAGACGGTGGAGTCGTCGTCGCCGCGCTCGGTGGCGGGCAGGACGGCGAGTTCGCCCTCGTCGTAGACGGCCAGGCGCAGGCCGTCGCCGCTGACCGCGTACCAGTCCATGTGGCGGACGAGTTCGGTGCGCTTGGACTTGCCGAGGTTGAAGTGTTCCAGGGTGGGGCGCGCCGACGGGTCGGCCGGGTTGACGAACGTCTCGCCGAGCGCGCCGGAGATCGGCCAGCGCAGCCACACCAGGCCCCCCTCCACGGCCTCCAGGGCGCTGTACTTGGACGCGGCCACGGGGAAGGGCGTCACTCTGCTGGGCAGCCCCTCCGCCTCCACCACGACCGGGCCGTCGCCGCCGCCCTCGCCCGGGTCCAGGCCGCTGCCGACCGGGCTGCCGTCGACCCGCAGCGCGAAGGGAGAGGGCGTGGCGGAGTTGAGCGGCACCAGGTACGGGCGGCAGCCCAGCGGGAAGGACAGGTCGCCGGTGTGCACGTCGTACACCGGGTCGAAGCCGCGCCATGACAGGAACGCCAGGTAGCGGCCGTCCCGGGTGAAGACGGGCTGCTCGTCCTCGAACCGGCCGTTGGTGACGTCGATGATCGTGTGGTCCGTGAGCCTGGCGATCTTGATGGAGCGCAGGGAGCGGCCGACGCCGGGATGCGACCAGGTCAGCCAGGCCGAGTCGGGGGAGAAGGCGAGGTCGCGGACCGGGCCGTTGGTGGAGCGGACGAGTTCGTCGACGGTGCCCGGGTCGGCGGGGCGTCCGGGCGGGCCGTACTCGTCGGCCGTGGTGCCCTCGCCGGTCGCGACGAGCAGCAGCCGGCCGTCATGAGCGGCGACCGCGAGGACGGAGCCGTCGGGGGAGGAGATCATCTGCGTGACGCGGCCCAGCCGCCCGGCCGCCATCCGCGCGTGCGGTGCGTCGGAGGGGTGGCCGAAGGAGCCCCAGTCGCCGCTCTCGCGGCCTCCGTACCCCCCGCCGTCCCCGCGGGGGCCGGCGCCGTCGGTCTCCTCCTCGCCGCCGTTCTGGCCGCCTTGGCCGCCCGGTGCGTAGGCCACCGGCGCGGTCTCGCTCGCGCGGGTGAGGTCGCTGGTCCAGCGGACCGGACCGGACGCGGCCCGCCCCCCGACCGGAACGGCGTCGGGGTCGCCGGACCCGCCCCGCGGAACGAGGGCGAGATCGGCGCTGAGGTCGGCGGGGACGTCACCCGGCTCCTCGGGGCCGCGGGTGAGGGCACGGGAGGCGCGGCCCGGCAGACGGGCGAGTTCGATGCCGTCCTCGCCCTCGGCGTCGGTCACATAGGCGACCAGCCCCGTGTCGCCCAACATCTCGGGCAGCCGCACCCGGGCACCCGGAACGTCGCTGATCGTGCGTGCGGGGCCGTCGCGGTGGGTGAGCCAGTACAGGCTGCCCCGCACGCAGACGGCGCTGGCGCGGCCGGTGCGGTCCATGGCGATGCCGTCGAGGTTCGCGGCGGCTGGCACCTGGTACGGGCGGCGGCCGCTGCGCGGGCCGCCGAGGCGGACGTCCAGGCGGCGGGGGACGGAGTCGGCCGCGAGGCTGTCGACCAGCCACAGGGCGCCCGCGCACTGGTAGACGACGCGGTTGCCGTCGGTGGCGGCCGCGCGGGCGTAGAAGTCGGCGTGGTCGGTGTGCCGGCGCAGGTCGGTGCCGTCGGGCAGGCAGGAGTACAGGTTGCCGATGCCCTCGTGGTCGGACAGGAAGGCGATACGGCCGGCGACGAACATCGGCGACGCCAGGTGGCCCTCCAGGTCGGGCACCAGCCGCTCGCCGTGCAGCCACAGCCGCCCGGTGGCACCGCCGCGGTAGCGCTTCCAGGCGTGCGGCTCGTGCGGCGGGGTGCCGGTGAGCAGCAGGGTGCGCCGCTCCCCGTCGTCGCAGTCGTGCACGGCGATGTCGGAGACCGGTCCCCAGGGCAGCGGACCGCCCGGACCGTGCTCGGTCGGGACGCTGTGCGCCCAGGTGTGGTACGCGAACGGCTGCCCGTGCGACGAGACCGCCAGGATGTCGCCGTCCGGCGTCCAGGAGCACACCCGGGTGTCGGAACTGCCCCAGTAGGTCAGCCGCCGCGGGGCGCCGCCGTCCACCGGGACGAGGTACACCTCGGGGTCGAGGCTGCGCCAGGTGGTGAAGGCGATGGTGCCGCCGTCGGGCGAGATGCGGGGGCTGCCCACACGGGTGCGGTCGGCGGTCACCCGCCACGCTCGGCCGGGCTCCGCGCCCGGCGGCCCGAGGGGAGCCACCCAGATGTCGTCCTCCGCGGCGAAGCAGAGCAGGTCGCCGTGCAGGTGCGGGAACCGGAGGTACGCGCCGTCGCTCATCTCTCCCATGGTTCGGGGAGCCCGCGGGACCAGCAACTTTTCACGCCGCCGCACGCCCCCGCGCTGCCCCCGTGCGCCCCGCAGCTGGGCGCTTCCGCGGCTGCTGCCGCGCCTTCGCGCCCCCTGAACCGCGACGCGTACCGACGCCGTTCGACGGCATCGCCATCGGCAACGGCAACGGATCCCGCCCGGCCGCCCCGTACGCCGCGACGGACACGCCCTGCGCCCGCCTCGGCGCGCGGCGACCTCCGCCCAAGTGGCGCGACCCCCCCCGCCTACGCCGTGGCGCGGGCCGCCGCGCGCCCCGCCGTACGCCCGGAGAACAGGCACCCGCCGAGGAACGTGCCCTCCAGGGAGCGGTAGCCGTGCATGCCGCCCCCGCCGAAGCCGGCCGCCTCACCCGCCGCGTACAGGCCCGCCAGCGGCTCGCCGCGGCCGTCGGCGCCCGTGTCGCCACCGGGAGCGGTTCCGGCCAGCACGCGGCCGTCCAGGTCCGTTTCCAGGCCGCCCAGCGACTTGCGGGTGAGGATGTTGAGCCGGACCGCGATCAGGGGGCCGGCCTTCGGGTCGAGCAGGCGGTGCGGGGACGCGGTGCGCACCAGCTTGTCGCCGATGTAGTTGCGGGCGCCGCGGATCGCGGTGACCTGGAGGTCCTTGGTGTAGGTGTTGGCGATCTCGCGGTCACGCGCCTCGATCTCGCCGCGCAGCGCGGCCTCGTCGATGAGGCCGTCACCGGTGACCGCGTTCATGCCGCGCACCAGGGCGCTCAGGTCGCGTTCGACCACGAAGTCGACGCCGTGCTCCTTGAACGCCTCGACCGGTCCCGGGGCGCCGGGGAGTGCCCGCTTCAGGACCTCGCGCACGCTCTTACCGGTCAGGTCGGGGTTCTGCTCGGAGCCCGAGAGCGCGAACTCCTTCTCGATGATCTTCTGGGTGAGGACGAACCACGTGTAGTCGTGTCCGGTGCTCATGATGTGTTCCAGGGTGCCCAGGGTGTCGAAGCCCGGGAAGTACGGAACCGGCAGCCGCTTGCCGGTCGCGTCGAGCCAGAGCGACGACGGGCCGGGCAGGATGCGGATGCCGTGCCGGGCCCAGATCGGGTTCCAGTTCTCGATGCCCTCGGTGTAGTGCCACATCCGGTCGCCGTTGATCAGGCGGCCGCCCGCCTCCTCGGTGACGCCCAGCATCAGGCCGTCGACGTGGGCGGGGACCCCGGACAGCAGCTTGGCCGGCGGGGTGCCCAGGCGCTCGGGCCAGGCGGCGCGCACCAGGTCGTGGTTGCCCCCGATGCCTCCGGATGTCACCACCACGGCCTGGGCCCGCAGTTCGAAGGAGCCGGCGACCTCACGGGAGCTGGCCTCGCCGCGGGCCACATCACTGGGCACCAGCACCTCGCCGGCCACGCCGTCGACGGCGCCCCCGGTCTTCGTCAGGGACGTCACCCGGTGCCGGAAGCGCAGTTCGACCCGGCCGGCCGCGACCGCCGCGCGCACCCGCTGCTCGAAGGGCGCGACGACACCCGGGCCGGTGCCCCAGGTGATGTGGAAGCGCGGCACCGAGTTGCCCGGGCCGGTCGCCAGGAAGCCGCCGCGTTCGGCCCAGCCGACCACCGGGAAGACCCGCAGGCCGCGTTCATGCAGCCAGGCGCGCTTCTCACCGGAGGCGAAGTGGACGTACGCCTCGGCCCAGCGGCGCGGCCAGTGGTCCTCGGGCCGGTCGAAGCCGGCGGTGCCGAGCCAGTCCTGCCAGGCGAGGTCGGTGCTGTCCTTGATCCGCATCCGGCGCTGCTCGGGCGAGTCGACGAAGAACAGCCCGCCGAACGACCAGAACGCCTGGCCGCCGAGCGACGTCTCCGGCTCCTGGTCGACGAGGATCACCTTGCGGCCCGCCTCGGCCAGTTCCACGGTGGCGACCAGCCCCGCCAGTCCCGCGCCCACCACCACGACGTCCGCGTCCAGCCCCATCGGCCCGCTCCCTCGGTCATCCTTACTCACCGGTAAAAACCTTAGGGCAGCACGTTACGCGAGCGTGCTCCGGCGGTCAGGGGTATGGCGTGGTGCACCTGGACCGCCGGTCGCCCGATGCGGCCGGCCACCTCCTGGCCGCCGCCGAACGCGCGTCAAGGAGCCGGCGTACCGCCTGGCGTCCAGGTGGCCGGAACGCCTCCGCAGGCCGCCTTCGGGACGGCTCGCGGGAGCCCCGCGAGGCGCCTGCGACCTGACCCGTCCGGGTGACCTCGCGGGCCCGCGGCAGCCGCCTGCGACCTCACCCGTCCGGCCGAAGGTGCCCTGTTCAAGCAGGATGTGATGGACCGTCAAACCTCATCATCTGTCAACCTATTGACGGGTTGTCATCGATCTTTCCGACGCCACGGCGGCTCTGCCGCGCCCGCGCCCTGCGGTGTCATGGCCTGATCCCGGCCGCCGATCTGCGCTCCCACCCTTCTCCTGTTTCAAGCATTGACAGGAGCAGGGCGGCTCCCCACTATGGGAGCGCTCCCACGTTAAGAGCGTGTAACTCCACAACGCACCACCTCCCATGACCTGTCGACGGAGCTTCGACGGTCCATCCCCCCAATGGAGGTCGTTCGCACATGGCAGTCCCGAAATTGCGACGCAGAACCGCCGCACTGGCCGCAGGGGCGCTCGTCGTCACCTCCGGCGCGGTGGCAGCCGCGTTGAGCAGTAGCAGTGCCGAGGCGGCGTCCAGCGCCTGTTCGGTCAACTACACGATCTCGACCCAGTGGGACAGCGGCTTCACCGCGTCCGTGACGGTCACCAACAACGGCGCGGCGACCACGAGCTGGAAGGTCGGCTGGTCCTTCGCCGGCAACCAGAAGGTGACGCAGGGCTGGAGCGCCGACATCAGCCAGTCCGGTGCCGCGGTCACCGCCTCCAGCCTGTCCTACAACGGCACGGTGGCAGCCGGCGGCAGCGTCAACTTCGGCTTCAACGGCTCCTACAGCGGGACCAACGCGATCCCGACGGCGTTCACCCTCAACGGCGTCGCCTGCGGCGCCGCGGGCGGTACCGGCGGCACGACCGGCGGCGGCACCACGGGTGGCGGCACCACGCCGCCGACCTCCCCGCCGCCCACGAGCCCCCCGCCGAGCGACGGCACGCGGGTCGACAACCCATACGTGGGAGCCAAGGGTTACGTCAACCCGGAGTGGTCCGCCGAGGCGTCCGGTGACGGCGGCTCCGCGATCGCCGACGAGTCGACCGCGGTGTGGCTGGACCGGATCGCCGCGATCAACGGCGCCGACGGCGCGATGGGCCTCAAGGCCCACCTCGACGAGGCGGTGGCCCAGGCCAACGGGCAGCCGCTGACCGTGGAGTTCGTCATCTACGACCTCCCCGGCCGCGACTGCGCCGCGCTCGCCTCCAACGGCGAGCTGGGCCCGGACGACCTGTCGACGTACGAGAGCCAGTACATCGACCCGATCACCTCGATCATGTCGGACCCGGCGTACGCGAAGCTGCGGATCGTCAACATCATCGAGCCGGACTCGCTGCCCAACATCGTCACCAACGCCAGCGGCCAGGCGGGCGCCACCGCCGCGTGCGCGACGATGAAGCAGAACGGCAACTACGAGAAGGGCGTCGGGTACGCGCTCGCCAAGCTCGGCGCGCTGTCCAACACCTACAACTACATCGACGCCGGTCACCACGCGTGGCTCGGCTGGGACAGCAACTTCGCCCCCGCCGCGCAGGAGTTCCTGAAGGCCGCCACCACCAGTGGCGCGACCGTCCACGACGTGCAGGGCTTCATCACCAACACGGCGAACTACAGCGCCACCGTGGAGCCCAACTTCAAGGTGACCGACAACGTCAACGGCACCACGGTGCGCCAGTCCAAGTGGGTCGACTGGAACAACTACGTCGACGAGCAGTCCTACGCCACCGCGCTGCGCACCGAACTGGTCGGCGTCGGCTTCGACAGCAACATCGGCATGCTGATCGACACCGGCCGCAACGGCTGGGGCGGCTCGTCCCGGCCCACCGGCCCGGGTGCCACCACCAGCGTGGACACCTATGTCGACGGCGGCCGGATCGACCGCCGTATCCACGCCGGCAACTGGTGCAACCAGTCCGGTGCCGGCATCGGCGAGCGCCCGACCGCGGCCCCGGCCACGGGGCTGGACGCCTACGTGTGGATCAAGCCTCCGGGCGAGTCGGACGGTTCGAGCAAGGCCATCGACAACGACGAGGGCAAGGGCTTCGACCAGATGTGCGACCCGACCTACGGCGGTAACGCGCGCAACGGCAACAACCCGACCGGGGCGCTGCCGGACTCGCCGCTCGCGGGCCACTGGTTCTCCGCGCAGTTCCACCAGCTCCTGCAGAACGCCTACCCGCCGCTGTCGTAGCACCTGGTACCTGGACAGCGGATCCCCCCACCGGGCCCGTGACGGGGCCGTCCCTGGTCGACCCGACCAGCCGGCGGTCCCGTCGCGGGCCCGCTCCGCGTGCGCCGGTCGGCGGTTCGTACGATCGAGGGGTACGGGGACGGACAGGGGGCGGCGGTCGGGAGGCGGCAGCGGATGAGCGAGGTCGGGGCGGGAGAGCCGGACGGGGCCGAGCCGTCGAAGGACGCCGGAGGCGTCGAGGTGCACGGGAGGGTCGCGGACGGTTGGGAGCCGGTACGGGACGCCTTCGTGGCCAACTTCGCGCGCCGTGGGGACGTCGGGGCCGCCGTGGCGCTGCACCATGACGGCCGGGCGGTGGTGGACCTGTGGGCCGGCCGCAGCGGCTACGACGGCGGTGGGCCCTGGGAGCGCGGGACCGCCCAGGTGGTGAGGTCGGCCGGAAAGGGCGTGGCGGCGGTGTGCCTGCTGCTGCTCCACCAGCGCGGGCAGCTGGACCTGGACGCACCGGTCAGCGCGTACTGGCCGGAGTTCAAGGCGCACGGCAAGGACCGGGTGACCGTGCGGGACGTGCTGGCGCACCGGGCGGGCGTGCCGGCGCTCGACATCCCGCTCACGCCGGAGCAGGCGGTCGACGGGACGTCGGGTCCCCGGGCCGTGGCCGCGCAGGCGCCGCTGTTCGCGCCGGGGCAGGAGCACGGGTACCACGCCCAGACGTTCAGCTGGCTGGTGGGGGAGCTGGTACTGCGGGCGTCCGGCCGGACCGTCGGGCGGTTCGTCGCCGAGGAGATCGCCCGGCCGCTCGGCCTCGACCTGTGGCTGGGGCTGCCCGCGGACCAGGCGCACCGGGTGGGCCGGATCGGAGCGGTCACCACGCCCGAGCCGCCCGCGTCCGGCGGACTGCGGGCGCGGGCCAAGCGCACCGTGCAGGACGCGTACGCCGACCCCACGTCGCTGACCAGCCGTGCCTTCGCCGCGATCACCCCGCTGCCCGACGAGAACGACCCCGGGTACCGGGCCGGCCAGCTGGCGGCGTCCGGCACGATCGCGACCGCGCGGTCGCTGTCGCGCTGCTACGCGGCGCTGATCGGTGACCTCGATGAAGAGGATGCCGAGGGTGCCGTCGGTGATGTCGGGGCCGAGGCGGGCGGCAGCGGGGGAGGCGTCGGGCGGCGGCTGTTCGCGCCCGCCACGCTGGCGGCCGCACGCACCGTGGAGGCCGACGGTCCGGACCGGGTGCTGGTGGTCAATACCTGCTTCGGGCTGGGCTACATGCTGCACGGCCCGTCCGCGCCCCTGCTCGGGCCGGGCTCCTTCGGGCATCCAGGGCGCGGCGGTTCGCTGGCCTTCGCCGACCCGGAGAACGGGATCGGCTTCGGCTACGTCACCAATGCCCTGCAGAGGAACGTCACCGCCGATCCCCGCGCCCAGGCTCTGGTCAGGGCCGTTCGGCAGTGCCTGGCCTGACGCCCGTCCCGCCGCCTGGTCGCCAACCCCGGTCAGCGTCCCGCCCGACGTCCGGCCAACGCCCCGGTTGACCGCCCGGCCAGGCGTCTCACCCCCACTTGTCAATATGACGACTCGTCAGGTCATCGCACCGCAGCTGCGTGGCAGGCCCTGTGCCGGAGTCCCGCCGGCGGGACAGGGCCATCGGGACGGGCAAGTCCGACAGCACAGGCCGCGCCCCGCGGCCGGCCTTGCCTTGACCGGCTGATCCGCGTTCCCCGAACGTGGGGGTGATGTGGCGACGTCACCGGCCAAGGGACGAAGGGGGCCCCACGCGTGGGACACACCGGCATGGACACGGACGTGGTGATCGCGGGCGCCGGGCCGACGGGTCTGATGCTCGCCTGCGAGCTGCGGCTGGCGGGCGTCGACGTGATGGTGGTCGAGGGGCTCGCCGGGCGCACGGGCGAGTCGCGTGCCGGCGGGATGCACGCCCGCACCCTGGAGGTACTGGACCAGCGCGGCGTCCTCGACCGCTTCCTGGAGGTCGGTGAGCTGCAGCCGGTGGGCCACTTCTCGGGACTCTGGCTGGAGTTCGACGCGTTCGAGTCCCGGCACCCCCTGCCGCTGATGATCCTCCAGGACTCGGTCGAGCGGCTGCTGGAGCAGTGGGCGGGCGAACTCGGTGTGCGGGTGCGCTACGCGTCGCCGCTGACCGGCGTCCGCCAGGACGAGGAAGGCGTGACGATCGAACTCGGCGGGGCGCAGGAGGCAGGCGCCACCCTTCGCGCGCGCTACCTCGTGGGGTGCGACGGCGGGCGCAGCACGGTGCGCAAGGCGGCGGGCATCGCCTTCCCCGGCACTTCGGCGACGATGACCGCGATGATCGGCGACGTGGAACTCCCGGACCTGCCGGAGGACTACATATGGGTGCGCCGCCGCCCCGGCGGCGACTTCTCGGTGATCTCCTTCGAGCCGGGCTGGTACCGGGTGATCACGTCCGAGTACGACCGCGTCCCGGACCGCGACGAGCCCGCGACGTTCGAGCAGCTCAGGGACTCGCTGATCAGGATCGAGGGCACCGACTACGGCATGCACAGCCCCAGGTGGGTCTCCCGGTTCGGTGACGCGGCACGCCAGGCCGCCACGTACCGACAGGGCCGGGTGCTGGTCGCGGGCGACGCGGCGCACATCCACTACCCGGCCGGCGGGCAGGGGCTGAACATGGGAGTGCAGGACGCGGTCAACCTCGGCTGGAAGCTCGGCTCGGTGGTGCGCGGCCTGGCACCGGAGAGCCTGCTGGACAGCTACCACGCCGAGCGGCACCCCGTCGCGGCGGCCGTCCTGCAGAACACCCGGGCGCAGGCGGCGATGACCCGCCCCGGCCCCCAGACGGACGCGCTGCGCGAGCTGTTCGGCTCGCTCATCGTGTTCGACGACGTCAACCGGTATCTCGGCGGCATGATCACCGCACTGGACATCAGGTACCCGATCGACGGCGACCACCCGCTGGCCGGCCGGCGCGTTCCCGACGCCGACCTCAAGACGGCCGACGGTGCCACCCGTGTCTACGAGCTGCTGCACGCCGCCCGCCCCGTGCTGCTCGACCTGCGCGGGAACGCGGGGGTGGCGGCGGTCGCCAAGGGCTGGGGCGACCGCGTCGATCTCGTCGAGGCGCGGAGCGAGGACGACGTCTGGCCGGTTCCGGTCATCGGCGAGGTCCCCGCTCCCGCCGCGCTCCTCATCCGGCCCGACGGCCACGTCGCCTGGGCGGCCGCCGCCGGTGGCACGATCGGCATCTCCGCGCTCAGGAACGCCCTCACCACCTGGTTCGGCCCGGCCGCGCGCCGCTGAGCTTCCGCCCGATCCCCTCGGTCCGCCGCCGGCCAGTCGCCGGGCCGCGCCCGTTGGCGTCCTGGTGTGCGACGCCCGGCTCTGGTCAGGGCCGTTCGGCAGTGCTTACGCTGACCGGATGACTGAGCGCTTCGAGGGCTACGGCGTGTTGGTGACGGGGGCCGCGCGCGGGATCGGCGAGGCCACGGCGCGCAGGTTCGCCGCCGAGGGCGCGAGGGTGCTGATCGCCGACCTCGACGAAGCCGCGGGCGCGCGTACGGCCGCGGCGATCCGGGCGGAGGGCGGGCAGGCGCAGGCGGTGGCGTGCGACGTGGCGGACCGGGCGTCGGTGGACGCGGCGGTCGCCCACGCGGTGGAGCTGTTCGGCGCCTTGGACGTGCTGGTGAACAACGCCTACTCCTGCGGTGAGCATCACGACGACTTCACTCTGGAGAGTGACGAGGCGTGGCAGCGCGACCTGGATGTCACCCTCACCGGTGCGATGAGATGCTCGCGGGCCGCGCTTCCCGCTCTGCTGAACGCACCGGATCGGCGAGGTGCCATCGTCAACATCGGTTCCGTGAACGGATTGTCGTACTTCGGCAATCACTCCTACAGCGCGGCGAAGGCGGGACTGATCTCGCTGACCCGCACCCTGGCGATGCACGTGGCCTCCGACGGTGTACGGGTCAACCTTGTGGCGCCCGGCACGATCCGTACGCCGGCCTGGGCGGGGCGTGAGGCGGTCCTGGACGCGGCGGCGCACGCCTACCCGTTGGGGCGGATCGGCGAGCCCGCCGACATCGCGGCGGCCGTGACGTTCCTGGCGTCCAAGGACGCGTCCTGGATCACGGGGACCACGCTTCCGGTGGACGGCGGGATCCTCAGCAGCAACTCGGGGTTCACGGAGGCGCTGACCGCCGAGTGAGGCGAGGGGGCCCTCGCCTCACCCGGCAGCGGCCGGCTGCTACGACGCCGCGCGCAGCACCGATGCGACGATCGGACCGGCGGAGTCGACGCCCTCACCGCCCTGGACGACCATCGCCGCCGCGGCGACGTGCCCGTGGTACGCGGTGAACCAGCCGTTGGGCGCACCGGTCGACGCCTCCGCGGAACCGGTCTTCGCGCCGACCGTGCCGCCGAAGTCGTGCATGGCCGCGTAGGCGGTGCCGTCGGTGATGGTCCGGTGCATCATCTGCATCAGGTCGGTGCGGACGCCCGAGGGCAGCGGTGAGGTGCTGATCTGGGCGCGCTGGTCGATCACGCTGGAGTCCTGCAGCAGCGACGGCTGGTGGAAGCGGCCGTCGACCACGGTCGCCGACACCGACGCCATGTTGAGGGTGGTCATCACCACCTGGCCCTGGCCGATCATCTCCGAGGTCATCTCGTCGCCGGTGCCGCCGGGGATGTTGCCGTCGTCGGTGGAGGTGCCGACATACCAGTCGGTGCCGAGCCCGTAGTAGGTGCGGCCGGTGGTGGTCAGCGTGGTGGGACCGATGTCGCCGGCGAGCCGGATGAACCCGGTGTTGCAGGAGTTGGCGAAGTCCCACGCGAAGTCGGCGCCGGGGTTGTCGCGGCTGACGTTCGTGTAGGCCTTGCCGAGGTGGCGGCTGTAGCCGCTGACGCACTGCGAGTGGGTCTGCGGTGTGACGCCCGCGTTGAGCAGCGCGGTGGCGGTGACGATCTTGAACGTGGAGCCGGGCGCCTCGAGTGACTGGAGCGCGATGTCCTGGCCGCTCGCCGGGTTGAAGGCGATCGCCATGATGCCGCCGGTGTCGGTGTCCAGTGCGGTCACCCCGGATTGCGGCTTGGCGAGCACCGCCTTCTCGGCGGCGGCCTGGGCGGTGGCGTCCAGCGTCGTGCGCAACTTGGCGTCGACGCCCTTGCGCAGGACGAGGAGCGTGGCGCCGGTCCCGCCGTCGCTGTCCTCGACGTACGTCTCGATGCCCGGGGTGCCGGTCTGCTTCACGTGGCCGGAGTAGCGCTCCCGCAACTGCGCGGCGATCTGTGTCAACGACGGGTAGGCACTGATGTCCAGCACCTTGCCGTTGCGGTCGACGATGTCCACGTCGGGGGTCTTGGCCACACCCGTCACCAGGGAGTCGCCGTCCTTGAGCCCGGGATGGAGCACCGAGGGCGCCCACTTCACGGTGATCCGGTTGTAGTAGCTGCGGATGACCGTCAGCGAGGAGGTGTACTTCCACTCCTTGCTGATGCCCTGGTAGGAGAGGTGCGCGTCGACCGTGTAGTTCACCTGGGCGCCGGACGTGGTGCTCGGGACCGCCCGGACGGACGTCACATGGGCGTGGTCGCGGTACCCGTCCAGCCCCGAGGCCGCCTCCTGCGCGGAGTCGGTCAGGGCGGCCGCCTTGGCGGTGTCGCCCGACGACCACGCCTTCAGGAAGGCGTCCGCGGCCTTGGTGATCTCCTTGGCACCGGGTGGCTTGGAACTGATGGGTGACGCGGTCGAGTTCGTCGTCGTCAGGCCGGTATTGCCGACGCTGTGGCTCAGGCCGCTGATGATGTTGTAGGCGCCGTAACCGCCGACCGCCAGCATCCCGATGGCGACCGTGCCGACGATGCCGACCTTGACTCCCCGTGATATGGGCACGAGGCCCCCCCTCCCCCACTGAACGCGTTCAATTGAGCGCGCTCTCGGCACTTTAGGCGAGCGGTAGGGAGCTCAGGTCTCGATCAGAACACGGATTCGTACTGAAGCCGTATGAACGGCAACCGGTCCGGGGGCGTCGCCGTACGGCCCCGAACCCGCCGGTCAGATCCAGGAGTCCAGCCACATTCTGGCCTGCCAGGAGTGGTAGGGGATCGTCATGCCCGTGTAGATCGGGAAGAAGTAGATGAAGTTCCAGATGATGAGCAGGACCAGGGTGCCCGCGCCCACCGCGCCCCACATGCGTCTGCTCTCCGACGACTCGCGTGGGCCGAGGAACGCGCCGATCATCATGGTGACCGCCAGGCAGAGGTACGGCACGAAGGCGACCGCGTAGAAGTAGAAGATCGTGCGGTCCTGGTAGTGGAACCAGGGGAGCAGGCCGGCGCCGGCCGCGCACAGGATGGCGCCCGCCCGCCAGTCGCGGCGGGCGATCCAGCGGTAGAGCAGGTAGACCAGCGCGAAGCAGGCCGACCACCACAGCAGCGGGGTGCCGAGGGCGAGGATCTCCCGGGAGCACCCGCTCGCGGCCTTGCAGCCGTCCTGGCCGTACTTGGGCGACTCGAAGTAGTAGGACACCGGCCGCCCGAGGACCAGCCAGCTCCAGGGGTTGGACTCGTACGGGTGGTAGGTGTGCAGGCCGACGTTGAACTTGTAGACGTCGTGCTCGTAGTGCCACAGGCTGCGCAGCGGCGCCGGGATCCAGGACCAGAAGCCGCCGCGGCCGTCCGCCCAGTGCCGGTCGTAGCCGTCGCTGGACAGGAACCAGCCGGTCCAGGTGAGCAGGTACGTGACCACGGCCACCGGCAGCATCGTCAGCACCGACCAGCCGAGGTCCTTGCGCAGGACGGCGAGGTACGGGCTGCGGGAGCCGGCGACCCGCCGGGAGCCGACGTCCCACAGCACCGTCATGATCATGAAGAAGGCCAGGAAGTACAGGCCGTTCCACTTGCTGGAGGCGGCCAGGCCCAGCAGCACCGCGGCGGCGATCCGCCAGGGCCGCCAGCCCATGCCCTGCCGGGAGCCGGTCTTGTCGTCGGGCCCGGCGAAGCCGTCCTCCCCGACGGGCAGTGCCGCCGCGAGCCGGGCCCGCGACCAGTCGCGGTCGACCAGCAGGCAGCCGAACGCGGCCAGCGCGAAGAACATGATGACGAGGTCGAGCAGCGCGATCCGGCTCATCACGAACTCGAGGCCGTCGACGGCCATCAGGGTGCCGGCCACGCAGCCCAGCGCGGTGGAGCGGAACAGCCGGCGCCCGATCCGGCACAGCATCAGCACCGCGAGGGTGCCGAGCACGGCCATCATGAAGCGCCAGCCGAAGGGGTTCAGCCCGAACATCCACTCGCCGGAGCCGATGATCCACTTGCCGGTGGGCGGGTGGACCACGTAGCTGCCGACCTTGGACAGCCCGACGACCTGGGGGTGGGCGAGGATCTGCGGGTTGGAGATCTTGCCGTCCGGCCACGTGCCCTCGTAGCCGTACTTGATCATCGACCAGGCGTCCTTGGCGTAGTACGTCTCGTCGAAGACGACGTCACGCGGGCTGCCGAGGTGCCAGAAGCGCAGGCCGCCCGCGAGGACGGCGACCAGGATCGGGCCGAGCCACCCGGAGGACTTCGCGGCGAGGTGGGCCAGCCGCGGGCTGAGGCCGAGCATCTGCCAGAGCCGGGTGCCCGGCTCGGGGAACGGCGGGACCAGGCGCTCCCGGGTGTCGGTCCGGGGTCGTTCGACGTGCCCGAAGCCGCGCAGCCGCCGCGCCCACGCGCTCGGCTCCGCCTGTGCCCGGACGTCCTCTGGGGCACGGTCCTGCGCCACGGTCTCACTCGTCACCGGCCCATCGTAGGGAAAGCGTCTGAGATTGCGATGAGGTGTCGGCAGGCGGGGCGGCTTTGTCCGGTAATCCGAGCGCCGGAGGCGGGAGAGGGCCGCCCTAGACTCGACCCGTGACCAGCTCATCCGAAGATCCGTCCCAGACCGCGGCAGATCCGTCCCGGACCTCGGCCGAGGAGCCGGCACCCGGCGCGCCCGCACCGCACCCGGCGCAGGAGGGTGCGGGGCTGCTCGTCCTGGCGGGCACCCCGATCGGCGATGTCGCGGACGCGCCGCCGCGGCTGGCCCAGGAGTTGGCCGCCGCCGACGTGGTGGCCGCGGAGGACACCCGGCGGCTGCGCAGGCTCACCCAGGCGCTGGGCGTCGAGCCGGGCGGGCGGGTGGTGTCCTACTTCGAGGGGAACGAGGCGGCCCGCACCGGCGAGCTGGCCGACGCGCTGGAGGGCGGCGCCCGTGTGGTGCTCGTCACCGACGCGGGCATGCCGTCGGTGTCCGACCCGGGCTACCGGCTGGTGGCAGCCGCCGTCGAGCGCGGGGTGCGGGTGACGGCGGTGCCGGGGCCGTCGGCCGTCCTGACCGCGCTTGCGGTGTCGGGCCTGCCGGTGGACCGGTTCTGCTTCGAGGGGTTCCTGCCGCGCAAGTCGGGGGAGCGGCTGGCCCGGCTGAGGGAGGTCGCCGCCGACCGGCGCACGCTGGTGTACTTCGAGGCGCCGCACCGTATCGACGACACCCTGGCGGCCATGGCGGAGGTGTTCGGCGCCGACCGCCGGGCCGCGGTGTGCCGGGAACTGACCAAGACCTACGAGGAGGTGCGGCGCGGGCCGCTGGCGGAGCTGGCGCGGTGGGCCGCCGAGCGCGTGAGGGGCGAGATCACCGTGGTGGTGGAGGGTGCCCCCGCGCCGGCGCCGCAGGACCTGGCACCGGAGGAGCTGGTGCGGCGGGTGGCGGCGCGCGAGGCGGCCGGGGAGCGCCGCAAGGAGGCCATCGCGGCGGTCGCGGTCGAGGCGGGGCTGCCGAAGCGCGAGGTGTTCGACGCGGTGGTGGCGGCGAAGCACGGGAAGGTGTGACGCGCCGAGGGGGGCTGACGCAGAGCAAGGAGTGACGCATGGTGAGGTCTGCCGCGGACGGGGGGAGCGCGGCGGCGCACGCCATCCCCGCCCTGACCGGCGCGAACGGCGGTCCGCGGGGGCGCGTGGCCCATAAACGCCGTGCAGGGCAAAGCAATCTCGGCCATCTCCCACATACGCCCCAAATCTGGCTCAAGTCTCGGCCGGGTGTGCTGCGTGCGGGACGGATGGGGCGTTCGCTGGGGGTGGGAAGTCCCGGTCGGACAGGTTGTCCGTAGGGCCGCAGGAGCTGCCATGAGCAACACCGTCGGAAACGGGCGTGACGCGGCGGGGCGCACAGCGCACCCCGAAGCGTCCGCCCCCCACGTCGGGTCCGCCCACAACGTCAGGGAGGCGTACGCCTTCGCCTGCATGAACTGCGGGCACGGCTGGGAGCAGGCGTACGAGATAGAGCACCACGTCGACACCTCGGGCCGCCCCTTCGTCACCTACCTCGCCGACGGAACCGCGGTGCCCTCGCCGCTGACCCGCCCCAACTGCGACAACTGCGGCGGCCACCTGGTGCGCATCATGCGCTCCGGGCAGGTCGACGAGGTGGTCTCGCACTGGCACGCGCCGAGGGCCGAGCCCGCGGAGCGGCGTGTCCACCACTGGTCGGTGCGCGGGCTGCTGCACCGCAGGCAGGGGCAGCCGGGGATCCCCGGAGCCGCGCAGCCGCCCGGCCGGCCGGGGACTCCCGCGGGGCCGGCCGCCTGACAGCCGCGGGCCGGCCGCCCCCGGCCGGGCGGCCGTCCCTAGGATCGGACCATGCCGACGAAGCCGACGCCGCCGAGCCAGCCGACCCAGCCGACGCAGCAGTCGAAGCCGACGCAGCAGTCGAAGAAGAACGCCGCCCCCGCCCCGGCCCCCGAGCCGCTGCGCGTCCCGGTCGCCGACTCGCACACGCACCTGGACATGCAGTCGGGAACCGTCGAGGAGGCGCTGGCGGCGGCCGCGGCGGTCGGGGTGCACACCCTCATCCAGGTCGGCTGCGACCTGGAGGGCTCGCGCTGGGCGGCGCGCACGGCGGCGGAGCACGACGCGATCTGGGCGACGGTGGCACTGCACCCCAACGAGGCGCCCAGGATCGTGCACGGGGACCCCGACCACTGGTCGCGGCAGGGCGACCGAGAGCCGGGCGGGATGGCGGCGCTGGAGACGGCGATCGACGAGATCGACGCACTGGCCGCGCTGCCGCAGGTGCGGGGCGTGGGCGAGACCGGCCTGGACTACTACCGCACCGGGCCGGGCGGCGCGCAGGCCCAGGCGCACTCCTTCCGGCGGCACCTCGCGATCGCCAAGCGGCACGACAAGGCGCTGGTCATCCACGACCGGGACGCGCACGAGGACGTGCTGCGCATCCTGGAGGAGGAGGGCGCGCCCCGCACCGTGCTCTTCCACTGCTTCTCCGGCGACGCCGCCATGGCCCGGCTCTGCGCCGAGCGCGGCTACTACCTGTCCTTCGCGGGGAACGTCAGCTACAAGTCGGCGCAGAACCTGCGGGACGCGGTGGCCGCCGCGCCGCTGGACCGGCTGCTGGTGGAGACGGACGCGCCCTTCCTCACCCCGGTCCCGCACCGGGGCCGGCCGAACGCCCCGTACCTGATCCCGGTGACGCTGCGGGCGATGGCCGCGGCCAGGGGCGAGGACGAGGACACCCTCGCGGCGGCGGTGGCGGCCAACACCGCGCGGGTCTTCGGCTACTGAGCCGCTCCGGCCCGCACCGGGCAGTGCCGCGCCGCACCGGGCCGCACCGGGCCGCACCGGGCGGGCGGGCATCGAGCCACTGCCCGCCCGGTGCCGAGCCGGCACCGACCCACCGCTCGCCCTGGTGCCCGCCCCGTACGCCCTGCCCCGCCCGGCTCCCTGCGGCGCACCGCGGGCTGGTAGGAGGCGGTGCGGGCTGCGGATAGCCTTGCGGGTGTGAGTACGACAGACCCCGACGCGCCCGGCGCCCTGCTCGGACCGGCCGACGTGCGCGCGCTGGCCGCCGCGCTGGGGGTGCGGCCGACCAAGCAGCGCGGCCAGAACTTCGTGATCGACGCGAACACCGTACGGCGGATCGTGCGTACCGCGCAGGTGGAGCCGCAGGACATCGTGGTGGAGGTCGGGCCGGGGCTCGGCTCGCTCACGCTGGCGCTGCTGGAGACCGCCGAGCGGGTCGTCGCGATCGAGATCGACGACGTGCTCGCCGGGGCGCTGCCCGCGACGGTGGCGGCGCGGCTGCCGGAGCGCGCCGCGCGCTTCACGCTGGTGCACAGCGACGCGATGACGGTGGCCGCGCTGCCGGACCCGGCGCCGACCGCGCTGGTCGCGAACCTCCCCTACAACGTGGCCGTGCCGGTGCTGCTGCACATGCTCGCGACGTTCCCGACCATCCAGCGGACGCTGGTGATGGTGCAGGCCGAGGTCGCCGACCGGCTGGCCGCGACGCCCGGCGGCAAGGTGTACGGGGTGCCGTCGGTGAAGGCGAACTGGTACGCCGAGGTGCGGCGGGCGGGCTCGATCGGGCGCAACGTCTTCTGGCCCGCGCCGAACGTCGACTCGGGCCTGGTGTCGCTGGTGCGGCGTGACCCGCCGAAGACCACGGCCACGCGCGCCGAGGTGTTCGCGGTCGTCGACGCGGCGTTCGCGCAGCGCCGCAAGACGCTGCGGGCCGCACTGGCCGGGTGGGCCGGGTCGGCCGCGGCCGCGGAGGAGGCGCTGGTCGCCGCGGGGGTGTCGCCGCAGGCGCGGGGGGAGGCGCTGACGGTGGAGGAGTTCGCCGCGATCGCCGAGCACCGGCCGGCGTGACGCGCGCACCGGCGCAGGGGGCCGCGCCCCATCAGGAGGCCACCACGCCCCACCGGAAACCCGCGGAGACGGACGTCGTACGAACCGAGGAGAATCTGATCGTGACCGCCGTGACCGTACGTGTGCCCGCCAAGGTCAATGTGCAGCTCGCCGTCGGTGGGCTGCGCCCGGACGGGTTCCACGACCTGGCGAACGTCTTCCTCGCGGTGGGGTTGTACGACCACGTGACCGCCACCTCCGCGGACCGGCTGACGATCACGGCGGAGGGGCGGGACGTCGCGGGCATCCCGCTCGACGGCACCAACCTCGCGGCCCGGGCCGCGGTCGCCCTCGCCGAGCGGCACGGCATCGCGCCCGACGTGCACCTGCACATCGCCAAGGACATCCCGGTGGCCGGGGGGATGGCCGGCGGCAGCGCGGACGGGGCGGGCGCGCTGGTCGCCTGCGACGCGCTGTGGGGACTGGGCACGCCGCCGGCCGACCTGCTGGAGATCGCCGGGGGACTGGGCAGCGACGTACCGTTCCCGCTGCTCGGCGGCGCCGCGCTCGGGGTGGGGCGCGGCGAGCGGCTCACCGCGCTGGAGGTCGGCGGCGCGTTCCACTGGGTGTTCGCGCTGGCCGACGGCGGGCTGTCCACACCGGCGGTCTACCGGGAGTGCGACCGGCTGCGCCGGGAGCAGGGGACGGGCGACCTGGCGGGCGAGGTGCCCGCGCCGGTCGCCGATCCGGCGCTGGTCGCGGCGCTGGCCGCCGGGGACGCGCACGCGCTCGCCGCGGTGCTGGCGAACGACCTCCAGGACGCCGCGCTGTCGCTGCGTCCCGACCTGGCCCGCACGGTCGCGACCGGGCTCGGGGCGGGGGCGCTGGCCGGGATCGTCTCCGGGTCCGGGCCGACCGTGGCCTTCCTCGCCGCGGAGGAGGAGGGCGCCGCCAAGATCGCGGCCGTGCTCGGCTCCTGCGCGCGGGTCGCCGTGGCCCCCGCGCCAGGGTCCACCGTCCTCCCGTAGGGTCCGGCGGACCCCGAAGGCGCCGAGGCCCGGTCACGCACCGCACCCGGGCCCCGCGGGATCCCGGCCCGTGCGCCGTCCCCGGGCCCCACCCGCCGGCGGCCTCCGCCGCTCGCGCCGCCCCCACTACGCTGGAAGTCCCCAGCCCACCCGACACCCAACCTCTCGGAGAGAGCCGTCCGTGGCCGTCAACCTCGTCAATGTCGAAGGCGTCAGCAAGACCTACGGGACGCGCATGCTGCTCGAAGGGGTCTCGCTCGGAGTGTCCGAGGGGGACCGGATCGGGGTGGTCGGGCGGAACGGCGACGGGAAGACGACGCTGGTGCGGATGCTGGCGCGGCTGGAGGAGCCGGACGCCGGGCGGGTGACCCAGCAGGGCGGGCTGCGCCTCGGCGTGCTGACGCAGGGCGACTCGCTGGATCCGGCCGCGACCGTGCGGCAGGAGATCGTGGGCGACCGCCCGGACCACGACTGGGCCGGCGACGCCCGGATCAGGGACGTGCTGACCGGACTGTTCGGCGCGCTGGACCTGCCCGGGTTCCCGGACGGCCTGGACACCGTGATCGGCCCGCTGTCCGGCGGCGAGCGGCGCCGTATCGCGCTGGCCAAGCTGCTGATCGGCGAGCAGGACCTGATCGTGCTGGACGAGCCGACCAACCACCTGGACGTGGAGGGCATCGCGTGGCTGGCCGGCCACCTGCGCGCCCGCCGCGCGGCCCTGGTCTGCGTCACCCACGACCGCTGGTTCCTGGACCAGGTGTGCACCCGGATGTGGGACGTGCAGCGCGGCAACGTCTACGAGTACGAGGGCGGTTACAGCGACTACGTGTTCGCGCGGGCCGAGCGGGAGCGGATCGCCGCGACCGAGGAGGTCAAGCGGCAGAACCTCGTCCGCAAGGAGCTGGCGTGGCTGCGGCGCGGCGCCCCGGCGCGCACCTCCAAGCCGCGGTTCCGGATCGAGGCGGCCAACGCCCTGATCGAGGACGTGCCGCCGCCGCGGGACAGCGCCGAGCTGATGAAGTTCGCCAACTCCCGCCTCGGCAAGACCGTGTTCGAGCTGGAGGACGCCACGATCACCGCGGGGCCCCGGACGTTGCTGGAGCACATCACCTGGCAGCTCGGCCCCGGCGACCGGATCGGCCTGGTCGGGGTGAACGGCTCGGGCAAGACGTCGTTCCTGCGGGCCCTGGCCGAGGCGGCGGCCAGCGACGGGGAGCGGCAGCCCGCGCACGGCCGGGCGGTGGTGGGCCGCACCGTCAAGCTCGCCTACCTCTCCCAGGAGGTGGTCGAACTCGACCCCGCGCAGCGGGTGCTGCAGTCCGTGGAGTCGGTACGGCAGCGGGTCGATCTCGGCAAGGGCCGGGAGATGACCGCGGGCCAGCTGTGCGAGAGGTTCGGCTTCGGCAAGGAGAAGCAGTGGACGCCGGTGGGCGACCTGTCCGGCGGTGAGCGCCGCCGGCTGCAGATCCTGCGGCTGCTGATGGACGAGCCGAACGTGCTCTTCCTCGACGAGCCGACCAACGACCTCGACATCGAGACGCTCACGCAGTTGGAGGACCTGCTCGACGGCTGGCCCGGTTCGATGCTCGTGATCAGCCACGACCGCTACTTCCTGGAGCGCACCACCGACCGGGTGTTCGCCCTGCTCGGCGACCGCACCCTGCGGATGCTGCCGCGCGGCGTGGACGAGTACCTGGAGCGCCGGCACGCGCTGCTGGCGGCCGCGGCGCCGGCCGCGCCCGCGCAGAGGTCGGCCCAGAAGTCGGCGAAGCCGGCTGCGGACGGCGCCGTTTCGGGTACCGCTGCCGGCGCCGGCGCCCGCGACACCCGCGCCGCGAAGAAGGAACTGCAGCGTGTGGAGCGGCGGTTGGACAAGGTCGGCGAGCGGGAGGGCGAACTGCACGCGCAGATCGCCGAGCACGCCACCGACTTCGAGAAAGTCGCGGCGCTCGACGCCGAGTTGCGCGCTCTGCGCGAGGAGCGCGAGGACCTCGAAACGCGCTGGCTGGAGCTGGCCGAGGACGCGTGAGGCGGCGCCCGCGACGGCGTGCCGGGCCGGTCGTGCGGGACGTGTAGCGGCCAGGTAACGGAACAGCCGCGGCCCCTGGCGTCAAGTGGGGCGGGTGATAGAAAGAGCTTTCGTTCGCCCGAACTCCATTCGCCCGGCCCGAAGAAGGACCTGCCATGTCGCAGCCGCCCCCGCCCCCCGGAAACCCGCCCCCGTACGGGAACTCCGGTGGCGCCGTGCCGCCGCCCCCTTCGCAGCCGGACAACCCGTACGCCTCGCCGCCGCCTCCGGGGCAGAACCCCTACGCGGCGCCGACCCAGCCCGCGTTCCCGCAGCAGCAGCCCCCGCCGCCCCCGCAGCAGGCGCAGCCGCCGCAGCAACCTCCGCAGCCGCCGCCCGCGCCGGGCTACGGCTACCCGGGCCCGCAGCAGCCCCCGCAGCCGCCGCAGCCCCAACAGGGTTACGGGCAGCCCGGATACGGCCAGCAGCCCTACGGCCAGACCCCGCCGCCGCAGCCGGGCCCGTACGGCTACCCGCAGCAGGCCCCCACCCAGCAGTACGCCCAGCAGCCGCCCTACGGCGGTCAGCCTCCCTACGGGCAGCCGGTCGCCCCCGGTGGCGCCGGGTCGAGGAACAAGGTGCTGGTCATCGTCGCGGCCGTGGTCGCCGCGGTGCTGGTGGTCGGCGGCGGCGTGTACTTCGCGACCAAGGGCGGCTCCGGCGGCGACGACCCGAAGCCGCAGGCGAACTCCGGTGGAACCAGCGGCGGGACGACCTCCGCGACCCACAAGTCCGAGCTGGACTTCAAGTGGGACCAGGACGCCGACACCGTCGCGAAGAAGGACAACCTCAAGAACGCGCTCGGCCTGTGGTTCACCTCCAAGTACGTGGTGAAGAACCAGATCGACCAGGTGGTCGGGTACGACGCGACCACCGGCGCGAAGGCGTGGGCGATCCCGGCGCCCTCCGGCTCGGAGTGCACCGCCGCGCGCGACTCCTACCACGACATGACCGCGATCCAGTACGGCGCCAAGTGCGACAAGGTGATGGCGATCGACCTGGCCGCGGGCAAGACGCTGTGGACGGCGTCCCTGCCCGGCGGTGACATCGCGCCGGACTACGACTTCACGGAGATGGCGGTCAGCGGCGACGCGGTCGGCATCACCTGGGGCGAGGGCTCCGTCGGCTACCGGCTCAGCGACCAGAAGCAGTTGTGGCAGTCGGGCGACGGCGACTGCAAGGACAGCGGGTACGCGGGCGGCGCGCAGTTCGTGGCGGTCGTCGACTGCGGCTACGACACCTCCTACAAGGTGCAGCTCGTCGACCCGGCCAACTCCGGTGCCCCGAAGTGGTCGTGGACCGCTCCGGACGGCCTGCAGGTCAGCGCGGTGGTCTCCACCGACCCGGTGGTGGTGCTGCTCGGCACCGAGGACACCACCTACACGGACGTGGCGACGCTCGTCAACGGCAAGCTGCAGTCCCGGGTCTCACTGGGCACCAAGAAGTACCGGATCGACGACGACGGCACCGAGGTGCAGGCCGTGCACAACGTGCTGGTCGACAAGGACACCGTCTACCTGACGCTGGACAGCCAGAGCGACAGCAGCGGGAAGGTGCTCAGCGGCATCGCGGCGTTCAACCTGTCGGACGGCAAGCAGAAGTGGGTCGCCAAGACGACCGGCAACTACGAGATCTCCGGCATCGGCTTCCAGGGCGGCAAGGTGCTCGGGTACGAGGAGCCGGAGTACGACCAGCCGGGCCGGCTGGTCACCCTCGACCCGGCGAGCGGCACGATGTCCACCTACGCGACGCTCGGCAGCGACGCGTACAAGAAGCTGGACAGCATCAGCACCGGCGACTACGTCGTGTGGCACGCCAACACCCTCTACTTCACGTCCAAGACGGTCTACTCCGAGGAGTCGGGCCAGAAGTACGTGGTGGTGTACGGCTGACCCGGACGCGAGTCCGCCCGCCGGTCCGATCGCAGGACCGTGCGACGTATCCATCGGCAGGGGCGCGCGCCGCGCCGCGAAGCGGTTTTTTTCGCGGTCGGCGCGTGGTTCCGTCCAGGGGCGCGGTTGGGAGCGGTCCCGTCGCGGTATGGACAGGGGACCGGGACCGACGGCCGTCGGTCCCGCGGGGATGGGGGAGACCCGAGATGGGTGTACGGCTCGTCGTGGTCGACGACCACCGGCTGCTCGCCGAGGCGCTGGCTTCGGCTCTGAGGCTGCGCGGGCACCGCGTGCTGGCCGCGGCGGCGCCCGCCGCGGGCGCGGCCGAGCTGGTGCTCAACAGGGCACCCGAGGTGTGCCTGTTCGGCACGGCGGCGCCCGCCGAGCCGGGCGCGTTCGACACGGTCGCGCGGATCCGGCGGGAGCGGCCCGGGGTGGCCGTGGTGGTGCTCGGCCCGGTGCCCGACCCGCGCGGGATCGCCGCGGCCTTCGCGGCCGGCGCCTCCGGCTACGTCCGGCACGACGAGCGGATCGAGGGCGTCGAGCGGGCCATGGCCAAGGCCAGGACCGGCGAGGTCGCGGTGGCCCAGCCGCTGCTCCAGGGCGCGTTCGCCGAACTCCTCAATCCCGCGCGGCAGCCCGACGACGAGGGTGCCCGGCTGCTGGACATGCTCACCCCGCGCGAGGTCGAGGTCCTGGTGCGGGTCGCCGAGGGCGAGGACACCCGGGTGATCGCCGCCGGCATGCGGATCGCGCCGAGCACCGCGCGCACGCATGTGCAGCGGGTGCTGATGAAGCTGGGCGTGGGGTCCCGGCTGGAGGCGGCGGCACTCGCGGCGCGTACGGGGCTGCTGGAGCGGGCCGCGTCCGCCGAGGGCCACTGACCCCCCGGACACCGTGTCCAGCCGGGTCCCGGAAGCGCCTGCCCGGCGGGAGCCGCCCGCGCCCGCAGGCGCCGCGCCGCCGGTCCGTCCCGCCCTTCACCGCCCCGTGGCGAGCCGTTGCGTCGTGGTCTGTTCGGCTTTGTTTGGTTGTGCCCTCCGCGGCCCCGTGCGACCCGATGCCACCTCGTGACGAAGCTGTGCGACTTCGTGGCCCCCCGGCATTGACTGTTCTGTTCCGTTGTGATTCATTGTGTGCGATTCTGTTGTTAAGCGTTTGAGTGATCGTGGTGTGAGGTGCCGTAGGTGAAGAAGACGCCGACCCGGCTCGCGGACGGCCGCGAGCTGATCTACTACGACTCAGCCGACGCCGTGGTCCGCGACGCGGTCGACCCCCGCCCGCTCGAACCGGTGGCGACCACCACCGAGATCCGCTTCGACCGGCTGCTCGGCGACTCCGTGGCCATCGCCTCGCACCGGCAGGGCCGCACGTACCACCCGCCGGCCGACCAGTGCCCGCTGTGCCCCTCGCGCGAGGGCTGGCAGACCGAGATCCCCGCCGCGGACTACGAGGTGGTCGTCTTCGAGAACCGCTTCCCGTCGCTCACCGGCGACAAGGGGCGCTGCGAGGTGGTCTGCTTCACCTCCGACCACGACGCGTCCTTCGCGAGCCTGACCCCGGACGCCGCCCGCCTGGTGCTCGACGCCTGGACCGACCGCACCCGCGAGCTGTCCCAACTGCCGGGCATCGTCCAGGTGTACCCGTTCGAGAACCGTGGCGAGGAGATCGGCGTCACCCTCGGCCACCCGCACGGCCAGATCTACGGGTACCCGTTCGTCACCCCGCGCACCGCGCTGATGCTCCGCTCGCTCGCCGAGCACCGCGCGACCACCGGCCGCAACCTCTTCGACGACGTGCTGGCCGACGAGCGCGCCGACGGCAGCCGGATCGTGCTGGCCGGCGAGCACTGGACCGCGTTCGTCCCCTACGCCGCGCACTGGCCGTACGAAGTGCACCTCTACCCCAACCGCCGGGTGCCCGACCTGCTCGGCCTCGACGAGGACGCGCGCGCCGAGTTCCCGCACATCTACCTCGAACTCCTGCGCCGCTTCGACCGGATCTTCGGCGACGACCAGCCGCCCACGCCCTACATCTCCGGCTGGCACCAGGCGCCCTTCACCGCCGCCGACCGCCGCGAGTTCGCGCTCCACCTGGAGCTTTTCACCATTCGCCGCACATCGGGCAAGCTGAAGTTCCTCGCGGGCTCCGAGTCCGGCATGGGCGTGTTCGTCAACGACGTGCCACCGGAGGCCGCGGCGCTGCGACTGCGAGAGGTGGCCACCCCGTGACCGAATCCACCCGCCCGAAGAAGCTGCTGGTCACCGGCGGCGCCGGATACGTCGGCGGTGTCGTCGCCGCGTACCTGCTGAACGCCGGCCACCAGGTGATCGTGCTGGACGACCTGTCCACGGGCGTGCGCGAAGGGGTGCCCGCCGGCGCCGAGTTCGTCGAGGGACGGGTCCAGGACGCCGGCAAGGTGCTGGACGGCTCCTACGACGCGGTGCTGCACTTCGCCGCATCCTCCCAGGTCGCGGAGTCCGTCGCGGACCCCGAGAAGTACTGGCGCAACAACGTGGCCGGCACCCTCGAACTCCTCGCCGCCATGCGCACCGCCGGGGTGCGCACCCTGGTCTTCTCCTCCACCGCCGCCACCTACGGCGAACCGGCGACCGTGCCGATCACCGAGGACGCCCCGACCGCCCCCACCAACCCCTACGGCGCCACCAAGCTCGCCGTGGACCACATGATCACCGGGGAGTGCGCCGCCCACGGGCTGTCCGCGGTCTCGCTGCGGTACTTCAACGTGGCGGGCGCCTACGGTGCGCACGGCGAGCGCCACGACCCCGAGTCGCACCTCATCCCGCTGGTGCTCCAGGTCGCCCAGGGCCGCCGCGCGTCGATCGCCGTCTACGGCGAGGACTACCCGACCCCGGACGGCACCTGCCTGCGCGACTACATCCACGTCGCCGACCTCGCCGAGGCGCACCTGCTGGCCCTCGACAAGGCACCGGCCGGCGAGCACCTGATCTGCAACCTCGGCAACGGCAACGGCTTCTCGGTCCGGGAGGTCATCGAGACCGTCCGCCGCGTCACCGGCCACCCGATCCCGGCCACCGTGCAGCCGCGCCGCCCGGGCGACCCCGCGGCGCTGGTCGCCTCGGCGGACCGGGCCCGCGAGCGGCTGGGCTGGCGGCCGACCCGCACCGACCTCGACCAGATCGTCCGCGACGCCTGGAACTTCGCCCAATCGCTCGGGGAGGGCGACACACGATGACCGACGACTCCACCTTCGAGGCCGCGTTCAAGGACGTCTTCGGCGGCGCCCCCGAGGGCGCCTGGGCCGCGCCCGGCCGGGTCAACCTGATCGGCGAGCACACCGACTACAACGACGGCTATGTCATGCCGTTCGCGCTCCCGCACATCACCCGGGCCGCGATCGCCCGGCGCGACGACGGCCTGCTGCGGCTGCGCTCCGCGGACATGGACGACGGCACCGTCGAACTCGCCGTCGCCGACCTCGCCCCCGGCACCACCCCCGGCTGGGTCCGCTACCCCGCCGCGGTGCTGTGGTCGCTGCGCCAGGCCGGCCACGACATCGGCGGCGCGGACATCCTCTACGACAGCACCGTGCCGGTCGGCGGCGGCCTGTCCTCCTCCGCCGCGCTCCAGGTCGTCACCGCGCTCGCGCTCACCGAACTGCACGGCGTCGAGGGGCTGTCCCGGCAGGACCTCGCGCTGCTGTGCCAGTCGTCGGAGAACACCTACGTCGGCGCGCCCGTCGGTGTCATGGACCAGACCGCCTCCGCCTGCTGCACCGACGGCCACGCCCTGCACCTCGACGTGCGCGGGCTCGTCGGCCGCCAGGTGCCCCTCGACCTTTCCGCCGAGGGCCTGCGCCTGCTCGTCGTGGACACCCGCGTCAAGCACTCCCACGCCGACGGCGCCTACGGCGAGCGCCGCGCGGGCTGCGAGGCCGCCGCCGCGGCCCTGGGCGTCGCCGCCCTGCGCGACGTCCCGCACGACGGCCTGGCCGCCGCGCTGGCCGCGCTGGCCGCGCTGCCCGACGACCGGCTGCGCCGGCTGACCCGGCACGTGGTCACCGAGAACCGGCGGGTCGAGGAGGTCCTCGACCTCTGCGAGGCGGGACGGCTGCGCGACATCGGCCCCGTCCTCACCGCCGGACACGCCTCGCTGCGCGACGACTTCCAGGTCTCCTGCCCCGAACTCGACCTGGTGGTCGACACCGCGCTCGCCGCCGGCGCGCTCGGCGCCCGGATGACCGGCGGCGGCTTCGGCGGCTCGGCGATCGTCCTGATCGAGGCGGACGACGAGCAGCGGATCGGCGCCGCGGTGAGCGCGGCGCTGCCCCAGTCACGGCAGTTCGTCACGACGCCGTCGGCGGGGGCGCGCCGCCTCTGGTAGCGGGCGCCACCTCGGGCTGTGGGCGCCGCGGCGCCTACGGCACGATCTCGAAGCCGTTGCCGTCCTGGTCGCGGAACGCGTACATCGGCGGGGCGCCCTCCCAGTGCAGCACCGGGTCGGCGTCCACGCCGCGCGCGGTCATGGCCGCGTGCGCGGCCTCGACGTCCGGGGTGCCGAAACGGACCCCGGTCTCGACGCCCGCCGGGAGGTGCGGGCCGGCCGGCACCAGCGCGATGCCGACGTCCGAGCCGGGCGGGCCGACCACGATCCAGCGGCCGAAGTTCTCGACGGTGCTGTCGATGCGCTTCTCGAAGCCGAGCACCCGCGTGTAGAAGTCGAGCGCGCGGTCCTGGTCGCTGACCGGGACGCCGACGAAGCGCACCGCCGTGAGCACGACGGCGGCGCCGTCCGGTGCGGCCTGAGTGTCCTGCCCGCTGTGTTTCGCCTGTTCGGTCATGGCCGAGCCCTTCCGTGGAACCTCGCGCGCCTGCGCGCGCCTACGGAGGGCAGACCCCGGCGGGCCGCGGAACTCATCGGTGCCCCGCGGCCGACCGGTCCGGTCAGCTCTTGCGGTGGCCGATCAGCCGGGGTTTGGGCTCCAGCCCGGACAGGCCGTTCCAGCAGAGGTTGACCAGGTGCGCGGCGACCTCGGCCTTCGGCGGGCGGCGGGCGTCGAGCCACCACTGGCCGGTGAGCGCGACCATGCCGACCAGCGCCTGGGCGTAGAGCGGCGCCAGCCGCGGGTCGAAGCCTCGCTGCTCGAACTCGTGCCCGAGGATGTCCTCGACCTCCGTGGCGATGTCGCTGATCAGCGAGGCGAAGGTGCCGGTGGACTGCGCGACGGGGGAGTCGCGGACCAGGACCCGGAAGCCGTCGGTGTAGTGCTCGATGTAGTCGAGCAGCGCGAAGGCGGCCTGTTCGAGCAGCTCGCGCGGGTGGCCGCCGGTGAGCGCGCCGGTCACCATGTCGAGCAGGCGGTCCATCTCGCGGTCCACGACGACCGCGTAGAGCCCTTCCTTGCCGCCGAAGTGCTCGTACACGAGGGGTTTGGAGACCCCTGCCTGGTGCGCGATCTCCTCCACCGACGTGCCCTCGTAGCCGCGCTCCGCAAAGAGCACCCGGCCCACGTCGAGGAGTTGTTCGCGCCTTTCCCTGCCGGTCATCCGGACTCGCCGGGTGCGTCGCGCGGTCGGGCCCGCCGGGGCGGACGCCTTTCCGGCTCTTCCGTCTTCGCCGTCGCTCACCCGGCCATCATGCCGGGTGGGCTCTCACGCCGCTTCGTCGACGTCCTGCCGGTTGTTCTCCTGGCGGCGGGACTCGATCCGCGCGGCGTCGGGCCAGCGGACGTCGGTGGCCCAGCCGGCGAGCTCGAACCAGCGGATCAGGCGGGCGCTGGAGTCGATCTGGCCGCGCAGCACGCCGTGCCGGGCGGAGGTGGGGTCGGCGTGGTGCAGGTTGTGCCACGACTCGCCGCAGGACAGCACGGCCAGCCACCACACGTTGCCCGAGCGGTCACGGGACTTGAACGGGCGCTTGCCGACCGCGTGGCAGATCGAGTTGATCGACCAGGTCACGTGGTGCAGCAGCGCCACCCGAACGAGCGACCCCCAGAAGAACGCGGTGAACGCGCCGTACCACGACATGGTGGCCAGGCCGCCGACCAGCGGGGGAATCAGCAGCGAGATCGCGGTCCACAGCCAGAAGTCGCGGGAGACGCGGCGGATCGCCGGGTCCTTGATCAGGTCGGGCGCGTACTTCTGCTGGGGGGTCTGCTCCTCGTCGAAGAGCCACCCCATGTGCGCCCACCACAGGCCCTTCATCAGGGCCGGGAGGGTCTCGCCGTAACGCCACGGGCTGTGCGGGTCGCCCTCGGCGTCGCTGAACTTGTGGTGCCGGCGGTGGTCGGCGACCCAGCGCACGATCGGGCCCTCGACGGCCATCGATCCGGCGATGGCCAGCGCGACCTTCAGCGGGCGGTTCGCCTTGAACGAGCCGTGGGTGAAGTGCCGGTGGAAGCCGATGGTGATGCCGTGGCAGCCGAGGAAGTACATGCCGACCATCAGGCCGACGTCCAGCCAGCTGAGCCCCCGTCCCCAGGCCAGTGGTACCGCCGCGGCCAGTGCCACGAAGGGGATGCAGATGAAGAGCAGCAGGGAGATCTGCTCGATCGAGCGCTTGCTCTCGCCGCCGCGGGTGGCGCTCGGCGGCGGCGATCCCTGTCCCGAGGACCCGGGTTCCCGGGACTCGGTGATCACGTCCGTCTGTGTGGTCATGTGTGTCCCTTGCGCAGAGGAGGGGGGACTGAATGGGCTGATGGGGGGGTCGTGCGCACGGCGCACGAGCCGTGTGCCGCACAACCTACGGCTCCGTAAGTATTGCAGCGGCACCCGGTGGGCGACAGGACCAGTCGGGTAAGGGTTACCTTCCCTTTCGAGTGTCGTTCGAGTGGATCTTTACCCCGGAACGGCGTCGCGTCCACCCCGTGTCGTACGGCATGATGGGTTGCGTCCAGCCCGACAGGCCCGACGCCGGGTCCGAGAAGTCGAGTTGATCCGCCGTGGTGTAATTGGCAGCACTGGGGCTTTTGGTGCCTTAAGTCCGGGTTCGAGTCCTGGCGGCGGAGCGGACCGGGAGAAGATCCGGAACCTCGGTAAGCTGCGGTTGTCCACCGCCCTGAGCCCCGATGCCGAGGAGTCTCCCGCGTGAGCCCCAACCGCCCGGCTGCCGTCGTCATCCTCGCCGCGGGCGAGGGCACCCGCATGAAGTCGGCCACCCCGAAGATCCTGCACCCGATCTGCGGCCGTTCGCTGATCGGCCACGCCGTCGTCGCGGCCCGCGCGCTGGACCCCGAACACCTGGTGGTGGTCGTCGGACACGGCCGCGAGCAGGTCACCGCGCACCTCGCCGAAGTGGACCCGCAGGCGCTGACCGCCGTGCAGGAGCGCCAGCTCGGCACCGGCCACGCGGTGCGCACCGGCCTCGCGGAACTGACCCGGCGCGGCGCGCCCCTGGACGGCACCGTGGTGGTCACCTACGGCGACGTGCCGCTGCTGACCACCGAGACGCTCGCCGCCTTCACCGCCGCGCACCGCGCCGAGGGCAACGCGGTGACGGTGCTCACCGCCCAGGTGCCCGACCCGACCGGCTACGGGCGGATCGTGCGCGGCTCGGACGGCCAGGTCACCGCGATCGTCGAGCAGAAGGACGCCGGCGAGGCGTTGCGGGCGGTCAAGGAGATCAACTCCGGTGTGTACGCGTACGACGGGCGGCTGCTCGCCGAGGCGCTGGGCAAGCTCACCACCGACAACGCGCAGGGTGAGGAGTATCTCACCGACACCCTGGCGATCCTGCGCGACGCCGGCCACCGGGTGGGCGCGTACGTCGCCGCGGACCACCACGAGATCGCGGGCGTCAACGACCGGGTGCAGCTCGCGCAGGCCCGCCGGGCGCTGAACGACCGGCTGCTGGAGCGGGCCATGCTGGCCGGCGCCACCATCGTCGACCCCGCCACCACGTGGGTGGACGTGACCGTCACCTTCGAGCCCGACGCCCTGGTGCACCCCGGCACGCAGCTGCTCGGCGCCACCAGCCTCGCCGCCGGCGCCGAGGTCGGCCCGGAGTGCACGCTCACCGACACCGCGGTCGGGCCGGGCGCCCGGGTCTCGCACGCGGTCGCCGACCAGGCCGAGATCGGCGCAAACGCGTCGGTCGGCCCCTACGCCTACCTGCGGCCCGGGGCGCGGCTGGGCGCGCACGCCAAGGCGGGCACCTACGTCGAGATGAAGAACGCCTCGATCGGCGAGGGCACCAAGGTGCCGCACCTGAGCTACGTGGGCGACGCCACCATCGGCGACCACACCAACATCGGTGCCGCCACCGTCTTCGTGAACTACGACGGCGAGACCAAGCACCACACCGTCATCGGCAGTTACTGCAAGACCGGCGCGGACAACATGTTCGTCGCCCCCCGGGTGATCGGTGACGGGGTCTACACCGCGGCGGGCTCCGTGATCACCAAGGACGTGCCCTCCGGTTCGCTCGCCGTCGCCCGCGGTCAGCAGCGCAACATCGAGGGCTGGGTGGCCCGCAAGCGCCCCGGCAGTGCCGCTGCGCAGGCGGCCGAACGCGCACAGCAGCAGGGCGAGGAGCCCGCCGGGCAGGAGTGAGTGAGGGTCGTCTCATCGGCCGGACGTGAGGTGCACAGGTGCGCCGGATGGGGCGTACCGTGTGTGGTGCACACAATTCCGCCAGCCCACCCGAACCCTGGGTGCCGCTGTGTCGAACACCAGTCGAACACCAAGGAGACGGTGCAGTGACCGGGATCAAGACGACCGGTGAGAAGAAGCTGATGCTCTTCTCCGGCCGCGCCCACCCCGATCTGGCGGAGGCGGTGGCAGACGAGTTGGGCGTCGAACTCGTCCCCACCCGGGCTTTCGACTTCGCCAACGGCGAGATCTACGTGCGGTTCGAGGAGTCGGCCCGCGGCGCCGACTGCTTCCTGATCCAGAGCCACACCAGCCCCATCAACCAGTGGATCATGGAACAGCTGATCATGATCGACGCTCTGAAGCGGGCCTCCGCGCGGAGCATCACCGTGATCGTGCCGTTCTACGGCTACGCCCGCCAGGACAAGAAGCACCGCGGCCGCGAGCCGATCTCGGCCCGGCTGATGGCCGACCTGTTCAAGACCGCGGGCGCCGAGCGCATCCTCACCGTCGACCTGCACACCGACCAGATCCAGGGCTTCTTCGACGGCCCGGTGGACCACCTGGTCGCGCTGCCGGTCCTGGCGGACTACGTGGGCGCCAAGGTGGATCGGGCGAAGCTGACCGTGGTCTCCCCGGACGCCGGCCGGGTCCGGGTCGCCGACCGCTGGTGCGACCGGCTGGGCGCGCCGCTGGCCATCGTGCACAAGCGCCGCGACCCCGACGTGGCGAACCAGGTGAAGGTGCACGAGGTGGTCGGCGACGTCAAGGGCCGGGTGTGCGTGCTGGTCGACGACATGATCGACACCGGCGGCACCATCTGCGCCGCGGCGGACGCGCTGTTCGCGAACGGGGCGGAGGACGTCATCGTCACCGCCACGCACGGGGTGCTGTCCGGGCCCGCCGCGGACCGGCTGAAGAACTCCAAGGTCAGCGAGTTCGTCTTCACCGACACCCTGCCGACGCCGGGGGAGACCGACCTCGACAAGATCACCGTGCTGTCGATGGCGCCGACCATCGCGAACGCGGTGCGCGAGGTCTTCGAGGACGGTTCGGTCACCAGCCTCTTCGAGGGCGTGCACTGACTCCTGGCCGTGTTCGGGCCCGCTGCGTCGGGGCCCGGACCGGGCCGGCTTCGAGGGAGCCGGGCGGGGCGCCACTGCCCGCCCGGCTCCGTCGCGTCCGCCCGGATTTCGTTCCGGGGCCGTCCCGCGGTTAGGCTGTCGGCGTTGCTCGGCGAGGGAAGGGTCCGGACGCATGTCCGCGCCGCCTCCGTTATCGACGCGCTCCTCGTGCAGGATCGGCCCGTCGCGGCCGGGCGACCGTAATACCCCCCTGACGAGGAGCCGATTCCCATGGCAGAAGTGAAGATTCCCGCCGCGATGCGCACCGAGTTCGGCAAGGGCGCCGCCCGCCGGGTGCGCCGCGCCAACCAGGTCCCCGCCGTCGTGTACGGCCACGGCGCCGACCCCCGCCACGTGACGGTGCCCGGCCACGAGCTGCTGCTCGCGCTGCGTACCCCGAACGTGCTGATCTCGCTGGACATCGAGGGCGCGTCCGAGCTGGTCATCCCCAAGGCGGTGCAGCGCGACCCGCTGAGGGGCTTCATCGAGCACGTCGACCTGCTGTCCGTGAAGCGCGGCGAGAAGGTCACCGTCGAGGTCCCGGTCACCGCCGAGGGTGAACTGGCCCCGGGCGGCAACCTGCTGGAGCACGTGCTCAACACGCTCTCGGTCGAGGCCGAGGCCACGCACATCCCCGAGTCGTTCACGGTCTCCGTGGAGGGCCTGGAGGCGGGCGCGTCCATCCTCGCCAAGGACGTCGAGCTGCCCCGCGGCACCACGCTGGTGACCGAGGAGGACGCCGTGGTGATCCAGGTCGTCACCCCGCAGGCCGAGATCGAGGAGCCCGCCGAGGGCGAGGAAGAGGGCGCGGCCGTCGCCGAGGCCGCTCCGGCGGAGGCCGCCGCAGAGGAGAGCTGAACCAGAACGCCGCGGCCGCCGTCGTACCCCCGGGGTACGACGGCGGCCGTTTGTGTCCCTTACGGTTCTACGGTGTACGGCGACTGCTTTCGGAGACGTGGATGAGCGACAGCACAGGGCCCTGGATGGTCGTGGGCCTGGGCAACCCGGGGCCGGAGTACGCCGGCAACCGGCACAACATCGGCTTCATGGTGGCCGACCTGCTCGCCGAGCGGATGGGCGGGAAGTTCAAGCGTGCCCAGAAGGCCCAGGCGCAGGTGGTCGAGGGCCGGATCGGGCCGCCCGGACCGGCGAGCGCGCGGGTGGTGCTGGCCAAGCCGATGTCGTACATGAACCTGTCCGGCGGGCCGGTCACCGCGCTCAAGGAGTTCTACAAGGTGCCCACCGACCGGATCGTCGCGGTGCACGACGAGCTGGACATCGACTTCCCCACCCTGCGGCTCAAGCTCGGCGGCGGTGACAACGGCCACAACGGGCTGAAGTCCATCACGAAGTCGCTCGGCGCGAACTACCTGCGGGTGCGCGCCGGGATCGGCCGCCCGCCCGGGCGGATGGACGTCGCGGCGTTCGTGCTGAAGGACTTCTCCGCCACCGAGCGCAAGGAACTGGAGTGGTTCGTGGACCGGGCCGCCGACGCGGTGGAGGCGCTGGTCACCGTGGGCCTGGAGCGCGCGCAGAGCAGCTACAACGGCTGAGCCCGACGGCCGCAAGGTCCGGGCGGGACCGCCGGGTTGACCAGCTGCCACGCGATGGCCAAAGATCGCCGGCATGGCAACAGGGAGTGGTGACCGCGGAGCCGCGCAGGCGGGTGGGCTGGTGCTGTTCGCCCGCGTCGTGGGCGTGGGCGCGCTGGCGGCGCTGATCCTGGTGTCCGGTGCGTGGGGCTCGTGGCGGAACGCGCAGTACGTGGTGGTCGGCAAGGGCCACGAGCACGGCACGGTGCGGCTGGTGGCGTGCGGCGACACCGACTGCACCGGTCCGTTCAGCCCGAAGGGCTCGGCCCGGCCCCGTGCGAAGGTCACCGTCAGCCTGCCGGTGCGCCACCACGTCGGTGACTCCGTGTCGGTGGTGCTCAAGCCCGGCGGCGACACCGGGGTGCGCGACGGCCTGGGCGGGCTGCTCTTCGCGTTCGTGCCGTTCGGCGGGGCGCTGCTGCTGGCCGCGGCCGTGGTCGCGCTGGGGCTGCGGGTGCCGCGGACCGCGTGGAGCCTGGCGGTGGCGGGAGCGGCGCTGCTCGGCGGGGCGTTCCTGACGCTGTGAGCGCGGGGCCCGGCCCGCCGGTGCGGCGGACCGGACCCCGTTGCCGGCGGGTGCAGAGGTCGGGTTCAGCCGGCGGCCGGCTCCAGGAACTCCAGCCGGTTGCCGACCGGGTCCTCGGAGTAGAACCGCTCGTGACCGGGCAGGTCGCCGTCCCACACGACCTTCGCGCCCTTGCCCCGCAGCGATTCGGCGAACGCGTGGATGCCGGTGACGCGGATGCCCGGGTGGGCCTTGCGGGCCGGCCGGAACCCCTCCTCGATGCCCAGGTGCAGCACCGCGTCCCCCGCCGAGAACCAGCAGCCGCCGCGGCCCGCCAGCACCGGCGGCTTGGCCAGCTCCGCCATGCCGAGCACGCCGGTGTAGAACGCGCGCAGCGCCGCTTCGCTGCCGGGTGGCGCGGCGAGCTGGACGTGGTCGAGGCCGGTGATCATCGCGAGGCCCCCTCCCGCCGTACGGGCTCCGCCGTGGCGGCGGTCCGGGCGACCGCGAAGATCCGGCGGAACGGGAAGGCGGTGCCGTGCGGCCCCGCCGGGTACGCCTTGCGCAGCAGGTCGCGGTACTGCCCGACGAACTCCCGCGCGGCCGCCGGGTCGTCCTCGAGCGCGGTGAGCACCGGGCGCAGCGCGGTGCCCTTCGTCCAGTCCAGCACCGGGTCCTCGCCCTGGAGGAGCTGGACGTAGGTGGACTCCCAGACGTCGACGTCGGTGCAGCCCAGCTCGGTCAGCCGCTCCAGGTAGTCGGCGGGGGAGAGTATGTGCACGTACCGGCGGCCCTGGCCGGCCAGCCGGGCGCGCCATCCCGGGGTGTCGCACAGCTCGGCGAGCAGGGCGTGGCTGGGCGCGGTGAAGTTGCCGGGGACCTGGAAGGCGAGGGCGCCGCCGGGGGTGATGTGCTCCAGCCAGGTCGGGAAGCGCTCGGCGTGCCCGGGCACCCACTGGAGTGCCGCGTTGGACACGATCAGGTCGAAGGACTCGTCGGGGGTCCACACGGCGGCGTCCGCGCGGCGGAAGTCCAGCTCCCCGCCGCCGGGGGTGGGGCCGGCGTGCTCGCGGGCGACCCGGAGCATGTCCGAGGAGCTGTCGTACCCGGTGATGCGCGCACCGGGCCAGCGGCCGGCGAGCAGCGCCGTGACGTTGCCGGGACCGCAGCCGATGTCGGCGATCCGCGGCGACTCGCCGCCGGGCAGGTCGGTGATCCGGGAGAGGAGGTCGAGGAACGGGCGGGTGCGGTGGGTGGCGTGCCGGAGATACTGGTGCGGGTCCCACGTCGGCGCTGCTGGCATCGTTCGTACTCCCTGGGTGCTACGGAGTCGGCGAAAACGGAGGGCGAGATTCTGCCCTGCCGCCCTCAGCCTGCTCCCAGAGATATCTTGATGTCAAGAGACTTCATGTCGACAGACCTACTACACTGATCCCATGGAGGACGAGGTCGACCGGCTGGTCGCTGCATGGCGCCGAGAGCGCCCCGACCTCGACGTGGAACCGCTGGAGGTGCTCAGCCGGGTCAGCCGGCTCGCCCGGCACCTGGACCGGGCCCGGCGGATCGCCTTCGCCGAGCACGGCCTGGAGCCCTGGGAGTTCGACGTGCTGACCGCCCTGCGCCGGGCCGGCGAGCCGTACCAGCTCTCGCCCGGGCAGCTGCTCACCCAGACCCTGGTCACCTCCGGGACCATGACCAACCGCATCGACCGGCTCGCCAAGAAGCGGCTGGTGGAGCGGCAGCCCGACCCCAGCGACCGGCGCGGGGTGCTGGTCCGGCTCACCCCGCAGGGGCGGGACCGGGCCGACCAGTCGCTGGCCGGCCTGCTCACCCAGGAACGCGCCATCCTGGGCGAGCTGACCGACCGCCAGCGCGCCGAACTCGCCGGGCTGCTGCGGCAGCTAACCGCGCCGTTCGACAACGTCCCCGGCTGACGGCAGCAGTTCCACCGGGCCGACCCCGGCCCGGCGTGCCAGCGCGACCGCGGCCAGGGTGGAGTGCACGCCGAGCTTGCCCAGCACGTTCTGCATGTGGGTGCGGACGGTGTGCGGCGAGAGGAACAGCCGCTCGGCGACCGCCTTGCGGCCCAGCCCCGCCACCATGCAGCGCAGCACCTCCTGCTCGCGCGGCGTCAGCGACTCCACCAGCTGCTCGCTCTCGGTACGGTGCCGGCGGGCGGCGGTGAGCTCGCGCAGGACCCCGGTCAGCAGGGCCGGCGGCAAATGCGTCTCGTCGCGCAGCACCCCGCGGACCACCGCGAGCAGCCGGGACAGCGAGCAGTCCTTGGCGACCCAGCCGGACGCGCCGGCCTGCAGCGCCCGGGCGGCACGCGCCGGGTCGTCCCGCTCGGCCAGCACCACGGTCCGCGTGCCGGGGTAGGCGGCCCTGATCCGCTCCACCAGCGCGAGACCGTCGAGCACCGGGTCGCGCGGCTCCAGCGGGCGCGGCTGCGACGGCGAGGGCGGCGGCACCGCCGCCAGCGTCACCGGCGGCCGCGGCCCCACGCCGAGGTCGGCGTCGACCAGCAGGACGTCGTAGCGGCGCCCGTCGGCGGCCGCACGGTCGAGACAGCGCTGCGCGGCGGCACCGCTGCCGGCGGCGGACACGTCGACGTCGGGCTCGGCCGCGAGTGCGGCTGCCAGCGACTCGGCGAAAATACGATGGTCGTCGACGACCAGGACCCGGATGCGACCCACGGACACCACTCCCGACTCACGGCACTCCCCCAGTGGCGACGGGGCGTCCGCCTCGCGTGGAGCCCGGCACCCGGGCAGGGACCGCCGTCCCTGCTGCCAGGTGCCGGACCCCGTGCGTCTCGCCCCCTGATGGACACCGGCCCCCACCGGCGTCGTGGGAAAAGAGTAGGGGTTCGGCGGGGTAATGGAGCCGTCTTGGCGGAAGTTCCCGGGGTGGATTTCACGGATTCACACTGCCGGTGGACGGGCCGAACCGGCTGGCCGCACGCGGTAAGCGGAGCGTCCGGAGCCCCCCGCGCCTCCGGCTGTGCGGAGGGGGCGCGGGGGGCTCCGGGGGGACTGCGGGGGACGCGATCAGCCGGTGTTGCGCAGACCCGCGGCGACCCCGTTGACCGTCAGCAGCAGGGCCCGGGCCAGCAGCGGATCCGGGTCCTCACCGCGGGCGGCCGCCTCGCGCTGGCGGGCGAGCAGCGTCACCTGGAGATAGGAGATCGGGTCGAGGTACTGGTCGCGGATGTGGAACGTCTGGGCCAGCACCGGGCTGCCCGCGAGCAGCTCCGATTCCCCGGTCAGCCGCAGCACCTCGCGCACGGTCAGCTCGTGCTCCGCCTCGATGGTGGCGAAGACGTGCTTGAGCTCGTCCGGGACGAGGGTGTCGACGTAGTGGCGGGCGATCCGCAGGTCCGTCTTGGCCAGCGTCATCTCGACGTTGGACAGGAAGTTGCGGAAGAAGTGCCACTGGCCGTGCGCCTCCTCCAGGACCGAGTCCAGGCCCGCCTCGCGCGCCGCCTTCAGGCCCGATCCGACCCCGTACCAGCCGGGCACGATCTGCCGGGACTGGGTCCAGCCGAACACCCACGGGATCGCCCGCAGGCCGTCCAGGCCCGCACCGGAGTCGGGCCGGCGGGACGGGCGCGAGCCCAGGTGCAGCTCGCCGAGCTGGTCGACCGGGGTGGAGGCGAAGAAGTACGGCGGCAGGTCCGGGTCCTCGACCAGCTCGCGGTAGGCGGAGTGGGCCGCCTCGGAGACGATGTCCATCGCCGCGTCCCAGCGCGCCAGCGCCTCGTCGGACTGCCGCGGTGCGGTGTGCATCGCCGACGCCTGGAGGGTGGCCGCGACCGTCAACTCCAGGTTCTCCCGGGCGAGCGAGGGGATCAGGTACTTGTCGGAGATGACCTCGCCCTGCTCGGTCACCTTGATCTGGCCCTCCAGGGTGCCCCATGGCTGGGCGAGGATCGCGGTGTGCGAGGGGCCGCCGCCGCGGCCGACGGTGCCGCCGCGGCCGTGGAAGAGCCGCAGCCGCACGCCGTGCCGGTGCGCGACGTCGCGCAGCCGGCGCTGGGCGCGGTGGATCTCCCACTGCGAGGTGGTGATGCCGCCGAACTTTGACGAGTCGGAGTAGCCGAGCATGACCTCCTGCAGGTCGCCGCGCAGCGACACCAGCCGCCGGTAGGAGGGGTCGGAGAGCATCTCGTCGAGCAGCTTGTCGGCGATCTTCAGCTCGTCGGTGGTCTCCAGCAGCGGCACGATGCCGATCTTCGCGATCCCGGCGTGCAGGTCGATCAGCCCGGCCTCGCGGGCCAGCACCGCGGCGGCGAACACGTCGTCGGAGCCGAGGCACATGGAGATGATGTACGACTCCACGACCTCGGACCCGAAGCGCTCGAACGCCTCGTGGATGGTGTGGAAGACACCGAGCGTCTTCGCGCCCGCGGCGTCCAGCGGCGCCGGGCTCGGGGCGAGCGGGCGGCGCGAGCGCAGCTCCTTCGCGAGCAGCTTGCGGCGGTAGTCACGCGGCATGTCGGCGTACCGCCAGGACTCCTCGCCGAGCCGGTCGAAGAGCTGGCCGAGCGCGTGGTGGTGCGCCTCGGCGTGCTCGCGCACGTCCATGGTGGCCAGCTGCAGGCCGAACGCGGCCAGCGTGCGGATCGTCCGGTCGGTGCGGCCGTCGGCGATCAGGCCGCCGCGGTGGGTGCGCAGCGACTCCTGGATCAGCTGGAGATCGGTGAGCAGTTCGGCGCTGCCCAGGTAGTCCCGGCCGGGCACGTGCGGGGTGCCGCCGGCCAGGCGCTCGCGGGTGTTGACGAGCTTCTGCCGGACGCAGGTGGCCTTCAGCCGGTAGGGCTCCTCGGCGTTCAACCGCTTGTAGCGCGGGCTGATCTCCGGCAGCGCGACCAGGTCGTTGGAGAGCGAGTCCAGCAGTTCCTGGCTGGCGCCGGAGTTGCGGATCGAGTTGGACAGCGCGCCGCGCAGGAAGTCGACCAGCTCCAGCGCGTCGGTGATGCCGTGCTCGTGCTGGAGGATCAGCACGTCCCACGTCACCTCGGGCGTCACGTTCGGGTTGCCGTCGCGGTCGCCGCCGATCCAGGTGCCGAAGGTCAGCGGGCGGGTCTGCGGCGGCAGCGGCACGCCGACCCGCTCCAGCTCGGCGGCCAGGTCCTCCAGCACGTCGCCGACCGCGCCGGCGTGCAGCTCGTCGAGGTAGTAGATCGCGTTGCGGGCCTCGTCGGCCGGCTCCGGGCGGACCACCCGCAGCTCGTCGGTCTGCCACAGCAGGTCGATGTTCTCGGCCAGCCGCAGGTCCGCGCGCCGCCGGTCACCGGAGGAGGCCGGGGCGGCGTCCAGCAGTTCGGCGATCCGGCGCAGCTTGTTCAGCACCGAGCGGCGGGCCGCCTCGGTGGGGTGCGCGGTGAAGACCGGCCGCACGTTGAGGTTCTGCACGCTCTCGCGCACGTGCTCGGGGTCGCCGTCCTTGAGCAGGTCGGCGGTCTGGGCGAGCAGGCTGCCCTCGGTGGCGCGGCGGGCACGCAGCTCGCGACCCCGGTGCACCTGCTCGGTGACGTTGGCCAGGTGGAAGTAGGTGGAGAAGGCGCGGACCAGCTTGGCGGCGGTCTCCAGGTCGGTCTCGCCGAGCAGGGCGGCGGCGGCCTCGCCGTCGCTGCGGGTCAGGGCGCGTACCTTCTCGACGAGGTCGAGGAGTTCCTGGCCCTCCTGCCGGACGAGGGTGCCGCCCAGCAGCTCGCCCAGGCGTCGGATGTCGGCTCGCAGGGCGGTACTGCTGTCCGGGGTGTCGGCGCTGCTCACAGGTGCGGCTCCTTGTGCAGTGGATGGGCGACGGCTTGGGAGACGAGTGGGGTACGAACTCGGGTACGGGGACTCGCGGACCGCGCTGTCCGACGGATCCAGGATAGGTTGCGGTCTGCTCGGCGAGACGTCCGGCCCAACCGGTGGACAACCTGGACGGGCGGGTCCCGCGGTCGGTGCACCGCCTACGCTGGACGCCATGAGTACGACGGGGGCGCGCGTACCGGGCGAGGAGGCAGCCGCGACACGGGCGCGGTCCTGGTCCGGTCTTTGGTGGTGGACGAGGCGGCGCAGCGTCGCACTGGACGTGTCGCTGGCGGCGGCCTCGGCGTTGGAGGCGTCCTTCGAGGGCGCCACGTTCGCGGCGAGGATCGGCGTCGTGACCTGGCTGGGCGCGCTGCTCGGGCTGCTGGTCGGCGCGGTGCTGGTGCTGCGCCGGCGCTGGCCGATCGCGGTCGTGCTGGTGGGTATCGCGGTCATCCCCGCGCAGACCGGCTTCATCCTGTCCGTGGTGGGCTTCTACACGCTGGCCGCGTCCGAGGTGCCGCGCCGGCTGACCGGGCTGCTCGCCGGGATGAGCGGCGTGGGGACCATGGTCGTCTCCTTCGTGAGCATCGAGTCCAGCCTGCGGCACTCGGGCAGCAGCAGCCGGCTGGCACTACCGCTGGTGGTGATCATCTCCGTCCTGGTCGCCTTCGGCCTCACCGCACCGCCGGTCCTGCTCGGCCTGTACGTACGCGCCCGGCGCCGGCTGGTGGAGAGCCTGCGGGACCGCGCCGACGGCTTGGAGCGCGAGCTGGAGCTGCTGGCGGAGAAGGCGCTGGAGCGCGCCGAGGGCGCCCGGGCGGCCGAGCGGGCCCGGATCGCCCGGGAGATGCACGACGTGGTCGCGCACCGGGTGAGCCTGATGGTCGTGCACGCGGCCGCCCTGAAGGCGGTGGCGCTCAAGGACCCGCAGAAGGCGTCGGTGAGCGCGGAACTGCTCGGCGACATGGGGCGGCAGGCGCTCATGGAGCTGCGGCAGATGCTCGGGGTGCTGCGCAGCGGCTCGGAGCCGGGGACCGCGCCGCAGGCCAGGAAGAGCGCGGACCCGGCCGTCGAGGCCGGCGGCGTTCCCGGGCCGGCGCCCGACGCCGTCGAGGACGCCGGGCCGTGCCTGGCGGAACTGGCGCAGCTCGTCCAGGAGTCACGGGCGGCCGGGATGGGCGTCGAGCTGGCCGTCGAGGGCGAGCAGCGGCCGTGCGGGCGGCGGATCGAGGCGACCGTCTACCGCGTGGTGCAGGAAGCGCTCACCAACGTGCGCAAGCACGCGGCCGGGGCGAGGGCCCAGGTACGGCTCGCCTACCGCGAGGCCGAGGTCGCCGTCCTCATCGTCAACGGCCCGGCCGAGGCGATGGTGGTCGCGACGGCCCTGCCGAGCGGGGGGCACGGGCTCACCGGCATGCGGGAGCGCGTCACCGCGCACGGAGGCGGGTTCGCCGCGGGCCCTACCCCCGACGGTGGGTTCCGCGTCTCCGCGATGGTCCCGACGGCGCCCTGACCCCCCGGGGTGCCCCGTCCTGTGGGTCGAGGGACCGTGCGGTCCGCTGCGGCTTGTCGCGCAGTTCACCCCCAGCCCGGCGGCTGGGTGGTGCCCCCACGCGCCCCTGGGTGCGACCCTCTTTTCGCGGAGGAAGCCGCACATACCCAGGGGCGCGGGGAACTGCGCGAGCAACCACAGCCGGACCGTAAGGTCCCGTGACCGGCGGACAGGGGCAGCCCGGGGGGTCAGGGGCGCCCCGTCAACTCCGCGAGGGTGGACCGGATATGCGCGAGGTGCGCCCGCACCTCGTCACGATGCCGCTCATGCTCGCGCAGCACCCTCTCGGCGTCGCGCCGCACCCTCTCCTCGTGGTTGCGCGCCTCCGCGATCAGCGCGTCGGCGCGGGCGCCGGCCTCGGCCTGCTGCTCGCGCAGCGCCTCCTCGGCGTCGGCCCGTTCACGCTGCGCCTGCGCGAGGCGGCGCTCGGCCTCGGCGAGCAGTCCGGACAACCGGCCGTCGACCACCGCCTGCTGCTCGGCGAGTTCGTGTTCGAGGCTCTCCACCCGCTCGCGCTGCTCGGCGTCGACCGCGGAGCGGTCCCGGTCGACCTGCTGCCGCATCGCGTCGAGCGCGGCGCCGGCCTCGCCCCGGACGGCGTCGGCCTCGGCGCGGGCCGCGCCGAGGATCTCCGAGGCGCGCCCGCACGCTTCGTCCAGGACGTGCTGGGCCTGGTCCTCCGCCGCGGCGAGCCGTGCGGACGCCGCCGCGCGGGCCTCGTCCTGGAGGGTGCGGCGGGCGGTGTCGGCGGCGTCCCGGGCGTACTGCGCCTCGATCTCCGCCCGCTCGCGGACCGCCGCAGCCTCGTCCTCGACCATCTGGAGCAGTTCCTGGGCGCCGGTGCCGAGCGCGGCGAAGTCGACCGGGCCGAGCGCCTCGACCTGCCGGCGCAGGACGGTGCACTCGGCCTCCATCTCGTTGGCGAGCACGGTCAGCCGGGCGGCCCGCTCCCACGCGGCGTCCCGGTCCTCGGACAGCTCGTCCAGGAAACGGTCGACCTGGTCCGGCCGGTAGCCACGCCCCCGCGCCGCACCGAACCTCTCCGGCCCCGGCCCCTGCGCCTGCCCCTGCGCCTGCCGCTGCTCCTGCGTCGATGCGGACGTATCACTGCTCATGGCCACTGCCCCTCGCGACGTCGGGCCGTTCCCGTGTTCCCATTTATCGCTTATGCCCGAATTCTACGGGTGTCGACACTCCGACGGTCTTCTACCCCGGAAACACGGGCGGGCCGGGTGGAAGGCGTACCTTCCACCCGGCCCGTGAGAAACGGCGGGAAACAGGGGGAACAGCGGGAGGGCGGGGCGGCGCCCGTGGGGGACGCGCCCGGAGCGCCACGCGGCGCCCCGGGCCGGCTCCTACAGCAACCCGTCCCACATCTGCTCGACCAGCACCGACCACCAGTTGTCGGGCGAGGCGATCGCCGCCGGGTCCTGCGCGGCCAACTGGGCCTGGAAGTCCACCGTCCAGTGCCCCGCCTGCTCCGGGGTCAGCCCGATCCGCAGCCGCCACATCCGGCCCAGCAGCGCCAGGCTGCGCGCGAACTCCGGCAGGCTGGAGTTGACGAACTGCGGCTGCGCCGGCTGCCCGCCCGGTCCCGCCTCCAGCGGCACCGCGACGATGTGCGCGGTGCCGTACTGCACGCACAGCTGGCGGCCGAAGTCGTTCCCCATCACGAGGTACGAACCGGCGTCCGCGGCCGGCTGCACCCCGCGCTGCGCGGCCAGTTCGGCGAGCGTGGGCACCGGCTGGCCGGGTTGGGCCTGGGCCCAGAAGAACGGCGAGAAGTCGACCGGCAGCCCGGACCACACCAGCGTCTGCGCCACGATGTCCGGCACGCCGGCCCGCGAGACCGCGCGCTGGTCGAACCGGAAGACGCCCTGCGGCCCGAACGCGCCCGCCACCTCCTGCCCGATCACGTCGAGCGCGACCGGCGGCACCCGCAGCACGCTGTGCGGGTCGGGCATCGGCACCCGCTGCGGCTGCGGGCGGGCCGGGGCGCCGGCCACCTGGTGCAACTCGCCCTGGTGCGTGAGCAGGTGCTGCACGCCCTGCCGCCGGCTCGCGTGGTCGCGGCCGTACGGCGCGGTGTGGCTGATCCGCACCTGCGGCCAGGTCTCCCGGATCATGCGGGTGCAGTAGCCGCCCGGCAGGTCGCAGGACTCCAGTTCGGTGTGGAGTTCCAGCACTTGCTCGGGACGGATGCCCAATGACCGCAGCTCGTGCAGGATCTGCCACTCCGGGTGCGGGGTGCCCGGCGCCGACCGCCGGATGAGCTGCTGCTCGCTGCCGTCCTGGCCGCGGTAGCGCAGCACCGCCATGTAGCCGGGGCCGACCGTGGGCACGGCGCCGCCCTGCGGGTAGCCGTATCCGGGCGGCGCGGGCGGACCCATCGCCGGTCCGCCCATGCCGGGCGGGGGCGGGGGCGGGCCGCCGGCTCCCGGGGGTGGGGGCGGTGCGCCCATGCCGGGTGGGGGCATGGCGGGTCCGGCGAGCATCGTCGCGGCGTAGTGCGGGTCGTTGGCCGCGGGCGGCGCGGGCGGACCCATCGCCGGTCCGCCCATGCCGGGCGGGGGCGGGGGCGGGCCGCCGGCTCCCGGGGGTGGGGGCGGTGTGCCCATGCCGGGTGGGGGCATGGCGGGTCCGGCGAGCATCGTGGCCGCGTAGTGCGGGTCATTGCCCGCAGGCGGCGGGGTGCCCGCACCGGGCGGGGGTGTGCCCATGTACGGCGGTGGAGGCGGCGGACCACCCGCGCCGGGAGGTTGGGCACCGGCACCGGGCGGGGGTGTGCCCATGTACGGCGGCGGAGGCGGCGGACCACCCGCAGCGGGACCGGGCGGGGGCGCGGCCGGTCCGCCCGGCCCGGCGAGCATGGTCGCGGCGTAGTGCGGGTCGTTGCCCGCCGGCGGCGGGGTGCCCGCGCCGGGCGCCGGGGGACCGGAGTAGGGCGCCGGGGGCGGCGCGGCCGCTCCGTGCTGCGGCGGGGTGGCCCTGGAGGTCTCCATGCCCGGGATCTCGGCGGGGCCGGGACCCATCGCGGGGCCGGGACCGGCCGCTCCGACGGGCGGCGGCAGCGCGGCGCCGCCCGGGGGCGGCAACGACACGGCGGGACCGCCGGGAGGCGGGTACTCGCTGCCGCCGATCGTGTGCGGCACCCCGGGCCGGGGTGGCGCGGGCGGCTGCTGCGCCGGCTCCTGCGGGGCGAGCACGGTCCGGGGCAGCGCACTGCCGCCGGGCAGCAGTTCGGTCCTCAACTCCGCGCCGGGCGGCGCCTCGTCGGGCAGGTCGGCGTCGGTGATCGGCGGGGCGAAGACGGTCTCCGGGAGGCGCACGGACTGGCCCTCGCCGGAGTCGCTCACGGTCTTCCCGGCCCAACTGCCGCCGCCCGAACTCTGCGACGGGACCGAGGCCGGCCGCCGGTAGTCGATGCGGCCGGAACCGGAGCCGGATCCGGAGCCCGTGTCCGCGGAGCCCGCCGGGTCCGAGCCGCTCGCGGAGCCCACCGGGCCTGCCTGACCCGCCGCCGCGGCCGGCTGCCCCTCGGCGCCGGCCGCCCGGTCGTCGCCCGGCCGCCGGTAGTCGATGCCGCCGGACGCCCCGGCGCTCGCGGGCTCCGGGGGCGCGGCGGACGCCGCGGCCGGTGCGGGCGCCTGCTCCGGGTCGCCGCCGCTGTCGTCGCGCCGGCGGTAGTCGACGCGGCTGCCGCCGGAAGGCGTCTGCTCGCCGCCCGCAGCCGCCGGGTCCGGCGAGTCCGCCGCCCGGCCGCCGCCGGTGCCCGAGCCGCGCCGGTCCGGGATGCCCATCCGGTCGGCGGCTTCCTGGAGCCACTGCGGGGGGCTGAGCAGGAAGGAGGTCGCCTCGAGGTCGAGTCGCTGGGGCGGCTCGGGCACCGCGTCGCTGGGCACCGGGCCGTACTCCTCCTCGTAACGGCGGATCAGCTCGCCGATGGGCAGGGCGGGCCACAGGGTGGCGTCGCCGCTGTCGCGGGCGATCACCACGCGGACCGATCCCTCGTCGGAGGACGGGCTGTCCTCGCGGGCCTCGGACCACACCACGAAGCCGAGGTCGAACTCGCGGACCCGGATCTCCCGGGTCGCGTACGCGGGTACGTCCGCGTTCACCCAGCGCTCCGCGCGCTCCTGCGCCTGCGCGAAAGTGACCATGCGCTGCCTCACCCCTCCACGGCTACGGCTTCGGCGAATCCGCCGTCCACCATCAGGTTCGCGACCGTCTCCAACTCGGGCGGGTTGCCGGCCAGTCGCAGCAGGAACGCGTCGAGCGAGTCACCGCAGGGCAGCAGCAGCCCGGCCACCCGCTCGGTCGGGTTGTCCCACTGGTCGTGGTCGCGCGCGTCGTCATAGCCGCAGAACCAGACCGAGCCGGCGCCCGCGCCCTTCACCCGCACCGCGAGGATGCCGCCCTGGATGTAGCCGATCGCCAGGAAGTCCTTGGTGAGGTGGTCGCGCAGGCACTTGTTCACGTACACCAGGTCGTTGACCGCCGCGTCGTCGCGGACGGTGAAGAACGGCTGGTCGATCAGCAGACCGAGATCGGGGTCGAGGGCCACGCCCTTGGGCGCGCAGCCGCCTGCCGCCTTGAGGAAGGTGCGGTACGCGCCGGGCAGGCGGTACCCCAACTCCTCCTCCACATCACGCACTTGCTGCTCGGTCACCGAGACCGGGTCCTTGGGCAGTCCGAAGTGCACCGGCCGGGTCTCCTGGAGCGGGCGGGTGCCGCGCCGGGCGTGGTCGGCCACCGACGTGGCCAGGCCGCCGTGGTGCCGCAGCAGCGACTTGACCTCGACCGGCACCAGCTCCAGCCGGCGGCTGCCGCGGACGTGGTGCCAGGTCCAGCCGTGCGGGGTGGCCACCGGGGGGAGGCTGCCCCACAGTTCGTGCCCGGCCGCGTGCAGGGCGGCGTTCGCCGAGACGTAGTCCGTCAGGCGCAGCTCGTCGATGCCGAAGCCCTCCGGCGGCTCGGCTATCTCGGCCGCCGCGCGGGCGTACGGCGAGAAGTCGGGGTACCCGTCGGCATCCACCCACACGCCCTGCGGATGGCGTGCGGCCCGCACGGGGTCGGGAAAGTGCACGACCTGCCCGGCGTAGGCCGCGTTCGGTGGCGCGGACTGCCCGGCGGCTGCGGGTCCGGGAGGTGATCCCAGCCCTTGCGGGCCTGTGGTCATGGCGGTTGCCCCCTGCTGCGTCTGAGCTGATGACGACAGCCTAGGGGGTACGGCAAGAGTCGCGCGGGCCCCGGCCCGCTCCCTGTGGACAACTCGGGCACAGCGGTCCGGATCGCCCCGGCCGGCCCCGCGCGCGGGCGGCCCCGGCCGGTCTTCCGCCCACGTGCGCGGGCCGGTTCAGCCCTTTTCCGGCTCAGCTCTTCACAGGTTCAGCCCGTTGCCACTTCAGCTCTTCACAGGTTCAGCTCTTCGCCGCCGCGGCACGCAGCTTGTCGACCTGCTTGCTCGTGATCGCGGCACGCAGCGACGCGGTCTTGTGGTCGGCGCGGACGGTCTCGAAGGCCGCCGTGGAGTCGCCGACCCGCACGACGGTGACCAGCGCGACGCCGGAGGCGCCGAGGGCGGGGTCGGTGACGGTGTAGGTGACCTGCTGGTCACCGAAGGTGCCGCCGGTCGCAGCGACGCTCTTGACCGTGAAGGTCGAAGTCCGGCCGCTGCGGGTGACCTTGTAGCTCGGGCAGTGGGCGATCGCGGCGGACAGCTGGTCGAGCACCTGCTTCGCCCGGCCGGCCGGGTAGGACGCCACCACCTCCAGCGAGATGGTCTTGGCGCCTTTGTCCTTGGCGGAGGTGTCGGTGACCAGCGCGCCGGTGTACACGCTCCTGGCGAGCTTCGGCTGGAGGCTCCACTGGTCGGCCACCGGCTGGCACGCGGCCGGATCGGTCGCCTGCTTGGCGCCCAGCAGCTGGCTCTTGGCGGTCGCGGGCACCACCGTGAGGTGGTCGACGTCCTTCGCCGTGATCACCGAGCGGGTGAGCTTCTGCGAGGCCGCCGAGCCGCTGTCCTTGCTCTTCCCGCCGCCCCCGCAGGCCGCGGTGAGGGCGAGCGCGGGAACCAGCGCGGCGATCGGCAGCGCCCTGCGGCTACCGGTGAGTAGACGACGGCGTGCACGTATCCGCATCGATGAGTACCCCAATGTCGTGTGCGGGCCCGGAGCCGCGGCCGCCCCTGCCCGCGAGCCGCGTTCGGTCCGGAGCGTCCCGGCCCGGCCCTGGCGGGCGAGGGCCCGCTGCCGCGCGACTCTACGGCACCGGGCCCACCCTGCCTCATATGGCACTGCTCACAACACGCTCACAACACGGTCACGGCGGCGTGCCCTTCGCTCTCCGGACGGCGTCCCGCGCCACGGCCGGGCTCACTTGCGTGCGGCGAGCGCGGTGCGCAGTTTCTGGTCCTCCTTGCGGGCGACCTCCAACGGCGGCTGCCCGGCGCCCCCGGCGGCCTTCGTCGACAGGTACGAGGTCACGGTGTCGCCGGTGCGCACCACGGTGACCAGGGCCGCGCCGGTCTTCTTGTCCGCGGTGTCGGTCATGACGTAGGCCACCGACTCGTCACCGACCTTCACCGCAGGTCCCCTGGTGATGCGGAAGGACGTCATGGTGCCGTCCTGGTCGCGGCCCTCGAACGACGTGCAGCCGGTCAGCGCGCGCCTGACCGAGGCCATCACCTTCTGCGCGTCGCCGGGGGCGTGGCTGGCGATCAGCATCTGGTCGATCTCGTCCGGGGTCGCGCCGTCCTTCGGGGTGGCCTTCGCGAAGGTGGCGCCGACCGATGCCATCCGGTGGATCGCCGGCTTCGAGCTGCTGACGTCGGCCAGCGGCTGGCAGTCGGGCTTGTCGGCGACCAGGACCGACTGGCCGGTCGTGTCGTCCTGCGCGCCGAGGTCGTCGGGGTCGAAGCCCTCCGCGGGCGCGGTGGTCGCGATGCCGTCGTCGGTCTGCGTCATCTGGACCACCCAGCCCGGCACGTCCTTGTCGGTGACGAGGGAGCGGGTGAGCTGCGCGAGGCTCAGCGGCGCCTTGCCGGCGTCGATCGACGCCTGGTCCGAAGAGCGCGTTCGGCGACCGCCATCGGCGTGCGCGGAACCGGACGAGCAGCCGGCCGCCATCAGCAGCGCGGGCAGCAGGCCGAGGGCGGCGACGGTCGCGGCGCGGGCGTGTGGGGGACGCCGGAGGCCGGGGGCGCGTCGTATGCGGCGGACGGGTGGGGCGTCCGCGTGTGATCGGGCACGGTGCATGGGGTCACGTTCCCTGGGTTCGCGTGGGGGGATCGGTGCCGCGGCCGCGGCACCGATCCGATCCTCCCGGCCCCGAACGGCGCCGTAAATGGCGCGTGGTGACGCTGTGACCGCGCTGTGTGCCCCGTCCGGAAGTGAACGCCGGCGGCCGAGATGTGTGCGCTGCGTGCCCGTTCGGCCGACGTAACGTCACAGGACGGTGACATGGCCCACACAGGAAGGTCGCCGCGCCGCGTTCCGCTTCCCCATCGGATGGCGTGTTTGGCACTCTGAATCGGCAGACGGGGGAGCAGCCGCCTCGGGCGGGCGGATGAACGGAAGCGGGGCACAATATGACAACTCGGCTATCAGCGGCGGATACCGCCGACCCCAGGCTGAGCTGGAGCGCTGCCCGCGATCCCATGGAGCCCCCGGTGCTGCGGCACCGCAGGGACGGCATCCTGCCCGCGGTCGCGGCCGCGCTGTCGATCCGCGACGAAGTGCTGACCTGCACCGGCGCCAAGGGTGAGCGCCCCCCCGTGCTCCACCCGATCGTGCAGGACTTCCTGGACGCGCTGCCGGTCGCGCAGCGTGAGCGTTTCACCGGCCGGTGCCCCGAACCGGTGCTGATTTCGCGCCATCTGACGGCGGTGGAGGCCGGCCGCAGCAAGCGCGCCTCCCGCCGCCCGCTCACCCAGGGCGAGGCCCGCAAGGCGCTGCGCGGCGCCCGGCTCACCGCCCGCCGGATACGCGAGGACGGCGACCCGGCGCACGGCGCCTACGCCCCGCCGTGCCGCTCGTGCGCCCCGCTGCTCGCGCACTTCGGGGTGATGCCGGTCGATCCCGGCGCGGGCCAGGCGTGAACGCCGGGGCGGCGGGCGGCGCGCGCTTTCCGGACGGCGTGGCCGCCGCGCTGCGCACGGCCGGTTGGCAGCCGGGCCGCTGGGACATCAAGCAGGCCGAGGAATGGGCGGATCGGCTGCGCGGCCACCTCACGCCGGGCGGCCACCGGCACGCGGTCTTCCCGGCGGCGGTCGAGGCGTGGGCGGAGTTCGGCGGCCTGGAGATCCCGCCGGTGTCCGGTCCCGGCCGCCAGGTCGCCCCTTCCGCGGTCGTGGTCGACCCGCTGCGGGGCCTGCACCTCGCCCGCACCCTCGGCGACCTCGGACGCGCCCTGGAGACCGAGATCAGCCCGCTCGGCGAGGAACGCGGCTCCGGCGCGCTCCTCGCGATGGACCCCGACGGCCGGGTCTATGCGGTCGACCACACCGGCGACTGGTACGTCGGCCCGGACATCGACCGCGCGCTGGCGGTCCTCGTCGGCGGTGTCCGCCCGGTCCGGCTGACCATGAACTGACCGCCCCGCCACGGCAGTGACCCCCGCGGCCGGTACGCGTCGCCGTACGCCCGCCCCGCGCCGTACCCCTCGCTCACACCGCCGCGAGCCCGCCGTCCACCGGCAGGATCGCGCCGTGGATGTGCGTGGCCCCGTCGCCGGCGAGGAAGACCACCGCGGCGGCGACCTCCTCCAGGCGGCCCATCCGGCGGTCGGGGGCGGTCGCCAGGAGCGGGGCGATCAGGTGCGCGTTGTCGGCCTGGCCCTCGGTCGCGGTGGGGCCGGGGGCGACCGCGTTGACGCGTACGCCCCGGGGGCCGTACTCCGCCGCCCAGGACTTGGTCAGGGAGTGCACCGCGGCCTTCGTCATGCTGTAGAGGGCCGAGCCGCCCATGCCGATCGAGCCGCTGATGGAGCCCATGTTGACCACGACGCCGTCGCCGCGCTCGGCCATCGCGGGCACCAGCGCCCCGGTGAGCTGGAAGGCGGACTTCACGCTGATCGCGTAGGCGGCGTCGAGGGTCTCCTCGTCCACCTCGCCGGTCGGGCGCGGCTGGAGCAGCAGCGCCGCGTTGTTGACCAGGATGTCGAGCCGGCCGCCGACCGCGGCCAGCGTCGCGTCGGCGAGCTCGCGCACGGCCGCGCCGCCCGCCGAGAGGTCGGCCGGTACGAAAACCGCCCGGCCGCCCTCCGCCTCGATCTTCGCGACGACCGCCGCGCCGAGTTCGGCGCGCCGCCCGCTGACCACGACCAGTGCGCCCTCCGCGGCCAGGGCGCGCGCGACCTCCGCGCCGATGCCCGACGTCGAGCCGGTGACCAGGGCGGTCCTGCCCTCGAATCGCTGTTCCATGACTGCCGTCCTCCCAGGTGGTGCCGTATGGGGGCGCTCGGTGCCGGTGCCGTTCCCGGTGGGTCCGGGGTCGGTCCTCCGGCGTGGCCCCCGGTGGCACCGCCGAGAGTGGCACCCAAGAATTGGACCGGCAAGTCCAGAAAAGCGGCGCGATGTGCGAGGGTGGGAGCATGTCGCAGCAGCCCGTGAAACTCACCGCCAAGGGCCGGGCCACCCGGCAGCGCATCATCGAGGGTGCCGCCGCCGAGGTCCGCACCCGGGGCGCGGTCGCGACCACCCTGGACGACGTCTGCCGGGCCACCGCGACCAGCAAGAGCCAGCTCTTCCACTACTTCCCGGACGGCCGCGAGCAGTTGATGTACGCCGTCGCCGAGCACGAGGCGGACCGGGTGCTGCTGGACCAGGAACCGTACCTGAGCGACCTGACCTCATGGGCTGCCTGGGACGCCTGGCGCGACGCGGTGCTCGCCCGCTACCGGGAGCAGGGCACGACCTGCCCGCTGGGGGTGCTGATGACCCAGCTGACGAAGGTCACCCCGGCCTCGCGGGAGGTGACCACGCGCCTGCTCGAACAGTGGCAGCAGCGGATCACCGACGGCGTGCGGGCGATGCGCGAGCAGGGTGCGACGGCGCCGGACCTCGACCCCGCGCGGGTGGGCGCGGCACTGCTCGCGGGCATCCAGGGCGGGGTGTCGATCCTGCTCCAGACCGGCCGCCTCACCCACCTGGAAGCGGCCCTCGACGTGGGCATCTCGGGGTTGCGCGCCGGGGCCTGACGTCCCGTTCGGCGCGGCGGCCGGCCACCGACCCCGACCTCGGTGTCCGCCTCAGGTACCAGCCCCCTAGGGGGAGACACCTACTTTTGGTCGCGGCGGGTTCGTACCGGCGGATGACGATCCGGCCCCGTGCGGTCCCTACCTTCATAGAGCGGGGTGGGGGCCCATCTCCTCGACGGGGGTGGGGCTACCCCCACCCCGCAGACGGAGACCTGCCCCATCGTGACGGGCGGCCGGCTCCGGCAGTCTCAGGAGGGACACCGCGGGGCACGCGCCCCGCGATCGCAACGGCCAGGCACGACGCACACAACGGGAGACAGAAGTGACGACGGCTATGACGGTTCCCACAGCCGGGGGCAGCGGAGAACGTTCGGCCGTTGCCGCCGCAGGCAGGTCGGTCACCAAGGCGTACGGCTCCGGCGAGACCCGGGTGGTCGCGCTGGACGCGGTGGACGTCGACATCGCACGCGGCCGCTTCACCGCGATCATGGGCCCCTCCGGCTCCGGCAAGTCGACCCTCATGCACTGCCTGGCCGGACTCGACACGGTCAGCGAGGGCCGGATCTGGATCGGCGACACCGAGATCACCACCCTGAAGGACAAGAAGCTCACCCAGCTGCGGCGGGACAAGATCGGCTTCATCTTCCAGTCCTTCAACCTCCTGCCGACGCTGAACGCGGCGGAGAACATCACGCTGCCCATGGACATCGCCGGCCGCAAGGTCGACCGCGAGTGGATGGACCGGGTGGTGGAGACCGTCGGCCTGGCCAGCCGGCTCAAGCACCGCCCGACCCAGCTGTCCGGCGGCCAGCAGCAGCGGGTCGCCGTGGCCAGGGCGCTGGCCGCCCGGCCGGAGATCATCTTCGGTGACGAGCCGACCGGCAACCTCGACTCGCGGGCCGGCGCCGAGGTGCTCGGCTTCCTGCGCCGCTCGGTGGACGAGCTCGGCCAGACCATCGTGATGGTCACCCACGACCCGGTCGCCGCCTCCTACGCCGACCGCGTGCTGTACCTGGCCGATGGCCGGATCGTGGACGAGATGGCCAGCCCGACCGCCGAGTCGGTGCTGGAGCGGATGAAGTCCTTCGACGGTCGCGGGAGGACCTCGTGACCGTCTTCAAGACATCGGTGCGCAACTTCTTCGCGCACAAGGGCCGCATGGCCCTGTCCGGGATCGCGGTGCTGCTGTCGGTGGCGTTCATCTGCGGCACCCTGGTCTTCACCGACACCATGACCGCCACCTTCGACAAGCTCTTCGGCAGCACTGCCTCCGATGTCACGGTCAGTGCCAAAGAGGTCAAGCACGAGCAGGCGACCGGCATTCCGGACACCGTCCCCGCCTCGCTGCAGTCCACGCTGTCGCATGTCTCCGGGGTCGTCTCCTCGGTGCCCGACATCACCAGCCAGGACGTCACCGTCGCCGACGCCCACAACAACAAGATCAGCCCGTCGTCCGGCGCGCCGACCATCGTCAGCAACTGGGACAGCACCGAGACGAAGGCGGTGAAGCTCACCTCGGGCCACCTGCCCACCGCCGGTACCCAGGCCGTGGTCGACGCCGACACAGCCAAGGCGAAGCACCTGAAGATCGGTGACACGCTGCGGGTCATCGCGCAGCCCGGTGACTTCAGGGTCACCCTCACCGGCATCGTCACCTTCAAGTCCACCAACCCCGGCGCCGCCGTGGTCTACGTGGACACCGCCACCGCGCAGTCCAGGCTGCTCGGCCGCACCGACGCCTACACCGGCTACGGCCTGACCGCGGCCAAGGGCGTGACCGACGATCAGCTCAAGGCGCACGTGAAGGCGGCCATCGGCGGCCACTACACGATCGACACCGCCAAGGAGGAGACCAAGAAGCAGAAGGACGACCTCGGCGGCTTCCTGAACTTCATGAAGTACGCGATGCTCGGCTTCGCCGGGATCGCGGTCCTGGTCGGCATCTTCCTGATCGTCAACACCTTCTCCATGCTGGTCGCCCAGCGCACCCGGGAGATCGGCCTGATGCGGGCGCTCGGTTCCAGCCGCCGCCAGGTCAACAGGTCGGTGCTGATCGAGGCGGTGATGCTCGGGATCAGCGGTTCGGTGCTCGGCATCGGCGGCGGCATCGGCCTGGCCATCGGCCTGATGAAGCTGATGGGCAAGGCCGGCTTGAAGCTGGACAGTTCCGAGCTGACCATCAAGGCCACCACCCCGGTCGTCGGCCTCGTCATCGGCGTGGTCGTGACGGTGGTCTCCGCCTACATCCCGGCCCGCCGGGCCGGCCGGATCTCGCCGATGGCCGCGCTGCGCGACGCCGGCACCCCGGCCGACGTCAGGGCGGGGCGGATCCGGGCCGCGATCGGCGTCCTGGTCTGCGCCGCGGGCGTGTTCGCCCTGATCGGTGCCTCGCAGACGGACAAGGCGTCCTCCGGTGGCGGGCTGCTGGGGATCGGCGTCCTGCTCACCCTGGTCGGCTTCGTGATCGTCGGCCCGCTGCTCGCCGGTGTGGTGGTCCGCGCGGTCAGCGCCGTGATCCTGCGGTTCTTCGGCCCGATGGGCCGGCTCGCCGAGCGCAACGCGCTGCGGAACCCGCGCCGTACCGGTGCCACCGCCTCCGCGCTGATGATCGGACTGGCGCTGGTGGCGGGGATGTCGGTGGTCGGCTCGTCCCTGGTGGCCTCCGCCAGCGACCAGCTCGACAAGTCGGTCGGCGCGGACTTCATCATCGAGGTCGGCAGCAATGCCTCGCAGCCGATCACCCCGGCCGCCAACCGGGCGATCAAGTCGGCCGGCGGCCTGGACCACTTCACCGACTACACGATCATCAACGCCACGATCACCACCCCGTCCGGCAAGCAGATCAAGGACCAGATCAGCGCCGCCGACAGCAGCTACACGCAGGACGTGCGGCTGGACACCACGCAGGGCAGGCTCGCCGACGCCTACGGCAAGAACGCGATGTCGGTGCCGGAGAACTTCGCCAAGGACAACCACGTCAAGGTCGGCGACGTGATGACGGTGGCGCTGGTGGGCGGGCGCACCGCGCACCTGAAGATCGCCGCGGTCACCAAGAACGACTCCGCCCTGGAGAACGGCACGCTGTTCACCAGCATCGACACCGCGCGGGCCTACCTGCCGCCGGACAAGATGCCCGGTGACTTCCTGGTCTTCGCCAAGGCGGCCGACGGCAAGCAGAAGGAGGCGTACGCCTCCCTGAAGGCCAAGGCGCACGACTACCCGCAGATCGACGTGCGCGACCAGGCCGACTACAAGGACCTGATCCAGAACCAGGTCAACCAGCTGCTCTACCTGATCTACGCGCTGCTGGCGCTGGCGATCATCGTGGCGGTGCTCGGCGTCATCAACACCCTGGCGCTGTCGGTGGTCGAGCGGACCCGGGAGATCGGCCTGATGCGGGCGATCGGCACCTCCCGGCGCCAGATGCGGCGGATGATCCGGCTGGAGTCGGTGGTCATCTCGCTCTTCGGCGCGATCGTCGGTCTCGGTCTCGGCCTCGGCTGGGGCACCACCGCGCAGAAGGTGCTCGCCTCGCAGGGCCTGGAGGTGCTGCGCATCCCGTGGAGCACCATCGTGATCGTCTTCGTCGCCTCCGCGGTGGTCGGCCTGCTGGCCGCCCTCCTGCCGGCCTTCCGGGCCGCGCGGATGAACGTGCTGAACGCGATCGCCACCGACTAGGCGGGCGCGGGCGGCAGGGTCGGCCACCGGCCCCGCCGGTCCGGGCGGCCCCGGAGCGCGGGAACAACTCCCGTGCTCCGGGGCCGCCTTCGTGTCAGCGGGGAGCGCTCGCGGTCACGTCGGCCGCCTTGACGTAGCCGAGCCGGTGGTCGAAGCGGATCGGGTAGTAGAGCGTGTCGCCCACCACCCGGGTCTGGTCGCCGGGCGCGCTCTGGTCGATGTTCTCGGCGTAGAAGTAGTCCGCGGCCACCGGGTCGGCGGCGGCGTAGACCTGGCCGGCCGGGATGGTGTAACCGAGCGGGGTGACCGCCTGGTTGCTCTTCTTCGCCACGGACGCGATCACCGCCGGGTACGCGGACGCCTCCGGGTAGGCCCGGCCGTAGACCGGGACCGCCTGCGTGCCGGCCGGGGTGACCAGGTGCCGGGTGCCGCCCGGGCCGGTGTCCGCGAACCGGCCGCCGGGGTTGTCGAACCACGCCTTCTGCCCGCCGTACCAGATCGCGGTCCAGTCGCCCTGGACGCCGGCCACCGCGAAGGTCTGCCCGGTGACCGCCTTGTCCGTCACGTCGGCCGCCTGGGTGCTGCCGCTCTGGGCGCCCTGACCCGCCATCACCGCGTCCTTGAGCAGGGGCGCCGTCGCGGACGGCGAGGTGCGCAGGTAGACGAAGTTCGCCGGCTGCGCCTTGCACGGATCGGGCTTGCATCCGGTGACGGCCGGCTCGTTGACGGAGGTGAAGGGCGGGTCGATGGTCACCTCGCCGCCGACCACCGGCGTCCCGCCGCGCCCGGCCCCCAGGGGCGCGCCGAGCAGGTCCATGTAGTGCGCCCAGTCCCAGTACGGTCCCGGGTCCCAGTGCATGCCGGCGAGTTGGGCCACCTGCGGGGCGGGCACGTCGTCGTGCCCGATGATGTGCGCGCGGTCCAGCGGCACGTTGAAGCGCGCGGCCAGGTAGCGCACCAGGGCCGCGGACGACTCGTACAGCGACTCGTCGTACCAGGACGCCCCGGAGATCGCGAAGCCCTCGTGCTCGATCCCGATCGCGTGCGTGTTGACGTAGTAGTTGCCCGCGTGCCAGGCGACGTCCTTGGTCGGGACGAGCTGCGTGACCTGGCCGTCGGAGGAGCGCACGAGGTAGTGCGGGGTGGCGAGCGCGGTGGAGTTCTGGAACTCCTGGAGGGAGCCGCTGTAGCTGCCCTCGGTGTCGTGGATGACGATGTACCGGATCGCGCTGCCGTCGCCCGGCCGGTCCGCGAGGTCGTAGTTGCCGTAACTCGACTTGTCCGTGGGGCTGTTCTGCTTGTACGCGGCCGGGACGAAGTTGCAGGCCAGGCCGGACGGGCACTCGGTCGCGGGATCGGCCGCCGTGTCCCCGGCGCCCTTCGCCCCGGGCCCGCCGTCCGCGGTGCGCAGCACGGCCGCCGCCGCCTCCTGCGCGGCCGAGACCAGGCCGAGGCCCTTCATCGCGGAGGTGCGCGGCACCACGCCCGGCGCGGCCGGCAGCGTGACGGTCTCGCCGGTGTCGGTGACGCGCGAGACGCCTGCCTTGAGGGTGGCGTATACGCGGTCGGCGAACTGCGCGGCGCCCTCGGCGTTGGCGGACTGGCTGAAGCGGGCGACCGCCCCGTACCAGGCGCCCGGGTCGGTGGGCAGCGTGCGGGTGAGCTGCTTCTGGTAGCGGGCGAGCAGGGCGGCGCCGCCGCGGATGCTCTGCCGGGGGTCGGTGCGCAGCGTGGCGGCGGATGCGCCGGTCAGGGCCGCGGCGGAGTCCAGGGTGCGGTAGGCGGCCGGGTCGGTGCCGGCGGCGTTCGGCGCGGGGGCGGTGCCGCCGTCCCGGGCGGCCGGCGCGTCGCCGCGCTGGCCGGTCTCGGTGACGGCCGGGGCGCGGCGCAGCGTCGCGTCGGCCACGTGCGTCAGCCCCATCACGCTGTAGGCGCCGGTGGTGCTGGGCAGGCCGCCGTGGGTGTCCCAGCGCGACTCGTGGTAGCCGACGGCCATCAGCAGGCCGGCGGGTACGTGGAACTCCCGGGCCGCCGCCGTGAAGTCCTTGCGGAGCGGGCCCGAGGTGCTTGCGGTGCCTGCCGCGCCCGCCCGGCTGCCGGGGTGTCCGTCCGGCCGCCCGTCCGCGGCCGCGCCCGGCGCCGTCGCGGCCAGCGCGCCCAGGCACAGCGCGCCCGCGGTCACCACCGCCGCCATCGCGCGCCTGCGGCGGCCGGGACCGCGGCGGCCCGGGCCGGTGCCCGCGCCGGGAGCGGCGTCCGGGCCGCGGCCCGGCCCGGTGGGCGCCGCCTCCGGCGGTACCGCGTCCGCGGACACCAAAGACGCCTGGGACGCCGGGGCCACCGCCTCCGGGATCGATCCCGCCCGCCTGCGGCTGTGCTGCTCGGTACTCAACGGCCCCTCCGCTCGTGCCGGGTCGCCGGGCCTGGTGCGCCGGGACCGAAGTCACGCAACGTAGCAGGTCATGTGCTGTGTGTAGGGCGGGTGCGGGCGTGTGGCGGTGCGTGTCACCGGTACGTCGTACGCTGGAGTGACCCCCGGCCCGTGAGACGTGTCGGGCGCTTCGCGTTGCTCCGCATCTTCTTCCGGGACGGAACCCTGATGAGTCTGAACGGTCTGGTCGACGTCGTCGTCGAGGACGCCGCTCTCGCCGAGGCGGTCGAGTCGGCGGCGGCGGGCAACCGCCCGCAGGTGGACCTGGTCGGCCCGCCCGCCGCGCGCCCCCTGGTGGTCGCGGCGCTGGCGGCCCGCGCGCGCCGCACGGTGCTCGCGGTCACCGCCACCGGCCGGGAGGCGGAGGACCTGGCCGCCGCGCTGCGCTCGCTGCTGCCGCCGGACGCGGTGGCGGAGTACCCGTCGTGGGAGACGCTGCCGCACGAGCGGCTGTCCCCGCGCAGCGACACGGTGGGGCGGCGGCTCGCGGTGCTGCGCCGGCTGGCCCACCCGGCGGCGGACGACGTGGCCGCCGGCCCGGTCCAGGTGGTGGTCGCGCCGATCCGGTCGGTGCTCCAGCCGCAGGTCAAGGGGCTCGGTGACCTGGAGCCGGTGGCCTTGCGCAGCGGCGCCGCCGCCGACCTGGACGCCGTGGTCGACGGGCTGGCGGCGGCCGCGTACGCCCGGGTGGAGCTGGTCGAGAAGCGCGGCGAGTTCGCGGTGCGCGGCGGCATCCTCGACGTCTTCCCACCGACCGAGGAGCACCCGCTGCGGGTGGAGTTCTGGGGCGACGAGGTCGAGGAGATCCGCTACTTCAAGGTCGCCGACCAGCGCTCCCTGGAGGTGGCCGAGCACGGCCTGTGGGCTCCGCCCTGCCGCGAGCTGCTGCTGACCGCGCAGGTCCGGGAGCGGGCGGCGGCCCTGGCGGCCGAGCACCCCGAACTGGACGAGCTGCTCGGCAGGATCGCCGAGGGCATCGCCGTCGAGGGCATGGAGTCGCTGGCCCCGGTGCTGGTCGACGACATGGAGCTGCTGCTGGACGTCCTGCCCGCCGGTTCCATGGCGGTGGTGTGCGACCCGGAGCGGGTCCGTACCCGGGCCGCGGACCTGGTGGCGACCTCCCGGGAGTTCCTGGAGGCGTCCTGGGCGGCCTCGGCGGGCGGCGGCGCCGCGCCGATCGACCTGGGCGCCGCGTCGCTGTGGTCGATCGCCGACCTGCGCGAGCACGCGCGCGAACTCGGCACCCCGTGGTGGTCGGTGAGCCCGTTCGCGGCGGACGAGGAGGGCGTCGCGGCCGCCGGACCGTACGACGAACGCCCCTCGCAGGGGCCCGAGCGGGAGTTCGGCGACACTCTGCGGCTGGGCATGCACGCCCCCGAGCTGTACCGCGGCGACACCGCCCGGGCGCTCGCCGACACCAAGGGCTGGCTCGCCGACGGCTGGCGCACCGTGTACGTCACCGAGGGCCAGGGTCCGGCCGCCCGGCTGGTCGAGGTGCTGGGCGGCGAGGGCATCGCGGCCCGGCTGGGCCCGGAGCTGACCGACCCGGCCGCGCTGGCGCCCTCCGTGGTGCACGTGGCGACCGGCTCGCTGGAGCACGGCTTCGTGGACGCAGCCCTCAAACTCGCCGTGCTCACCGAGACCGACCTGTCCGGGCAGCGCTCCACCGCCAAGGACATGGGGCGGATGCCGTCGCGGCGCCGCAAGACCATCGACCCGCTCACCCTCACCGGCGGCGACTACATCGTGCACGAGCAGCACGGCGTCGGCCGCTACGTGGAGATGGTGCAGCGCACCGTCCAGGGCGCCACCCGCGAGTACCTGGTGGTGGAGTACGCCCCGGCCAAGCGCGGCCAGCCCGGTGACCGCCTCTTCGTCCCCACCGACCAGCTCGAACAGGTCACCAAGTACGTGGGCGGGGAGGCGCCCTCGCTGCACCGGCTCGGCGGCGCCGACTGGACCAAGACCAAGGCGCGGGCGAAGAAGGCGGTCAAGGAGATCGCCGCCGACCTGATCCGGCTGTACTCCGCGCGGATGGCCGCCCCCGGGCACACCTTCGGCCCCGACACCCCCTGGCAGCGCGAGCTGGAGGACGCCTTCCCGTACGCCGAGACGCCCGACCAGCTCACCACCATCGCCGAGGTCAAGACGGACATGGAGAAGTCCGTGCCGATGGACCGGCTGATCTGCGGCGACGTCGGGTACGGCAAGACCGAGATCGCGGTGCGCGCCGCGTTCAAGGCGGTCCAGGACGGCAAGCAGGTGGCCGTCCTGGTGCCGACCACGCTGCTGGTGCAGCAGCACATGGGCACCTTCGCCGAGCGGTACTCCCAGTTCCCGGTGAACGTCCGCGCGCTGTCGAGGTTCCAGAGCGACACCGAGGCCAAGGCGGTGCTGGAGGGGCTGCGGGACGGCAGCGTCGACCTGGTGATCGGCACCCACCGGCTCTTCTCGTCGGAGACGAAGTTCAAGGACCTGGGCCTGGTCATCGTCGACGAGGAGCAGCGGTTCGGCGTCGAGCACAAGGAGCAGCTGAAGAAGCTGCGCGCCAACGTCGACGTGCTCACCATGTCCGCGACCCCGATCCCGCGCACCCTGGAGATGGCGGTCACCGGCATCCGCGAGATGTCCACCATCACCACCCCGCCCGAGGAGCGCCACCCGGTCCTGACCTTCGTCGGGCCGTACGAGGAGAAGCAGATCGGCGCCGCGATCCGCCGCGAACTGCTGCGCGAGGGCCAGGTGTTCTACATCCACAACCGGGTCGAGTCGATCGACCGGGCCGCGGCGCGGCTGCGCGCCATCGTGCCGGAGGCGCGGATCGCCACCGCGCACGGGCAGATGGGGGAGTCGCAGCTGGAGCAGGTCGTGGTCGACTTCTGGGAGAAGCGGTTCGACGTGCTGGTGTCGACCACCATCGTGGAGTCCGGCATCGACATCGCGAACGCCAACACCCTGATCGTCGAGCGCGGCGACACCTTCGGCCTGTCCCAGCTCCACCAGCTGCGCGGCCGGGTGGGCCGTTCCCGGGAGCGCGGCTACGCGTACTTCCTCTACCCGCCGGAGAAGCCGCTCACCGAGACCGCGCACGAGCGGCTGGCCACCATCGCCCAGCACACCGAGATGGGCGCGGGCATGTACGTCGCGATGAAGGACCTGGAGATCCGCGGCGCGGGCAACCTGCTCGGCGGGGAGCAGTCCGGCCACATCGCGGGTGTCGGCTTCGACCTGTACGTCCGGATGGTCGGCGAGGCGGTCGCGGACTACCGCAACGCGCTGGAGGGCGGCGGCGAGCCGGAGGAGGCGCCGCTGGACGTGAAGATCGAGCTCCCGGTCGACGCGCACGTCCCGCACGACTACGCGCCGGGCGAGCGGCTGCGGCTGCAGGCGTACCGCGCGATCGCCGCCGCGAACAGCGCGGAGGACATCGCCGCCGTGCGCGAGGAGCTGGCCGACCGCTACGGCAAGCTGCCCGAGCCGGTGGAGAACCTGCTGCTGGTGGCGGCGCTGCGGATACTGGCCCGCAAGGTCGGCGTCGGAGACATCACCCTCCAGGGCGCCAACATCCGGTTCGGCCCGGTCGAGTTGCGCGAGTCCCAGGAGCTGCGGCTGGGCCGGGTCTACCCGCGCTCGGTGATCCGGCACGCCACGAAGCAGGTGCTGGTGCCGCGCCCCGCGACCGCCCGGATCGGCGGGAAACCGGTGGTCGGCCGCGAACTGCTCCAGTGGACCTCGGAGTTCCTGACCACGGTGCTCGACAACTGACGGCGTGCGCGTCGGGGGCGGCTGGAAACGGCCGCCCCCGACCCGTGTCCGGCAAGGGAATTGGTCTGGACCCTTGACAGGTCCAGACCAATCGGTTTGAGTCTTGATCCGACCCCACTTCGCACCCCCCCACAAGGAGTGGTCACGTGTCGAGACAACGGATCATCGCGTTCCTCACCGCACTCGCGGTCGCGGTCGGCCTGGCGGTGCTGGTCCCGCTGGCGTCCACCGCCTCGGCCGCGGACTGCGCGGCGGCCTGGAGCTCCTCCTCGGTCTACACCGGCGGCCAGACCGCGTCGTACAACGCGCACAACTGGTCGGCGAAGTGGTGGACCCAGGGCGAGACGCCGGGCGCCGCCGACGTCTGGGCCGACCAGGGCGCCTGCGGCAGCTCCTCGGGCGGCACCGGCGGCACCACCGGCGGCAGCGGGAGCTGCAGCTACCCGGCCTGGGTCGCGGGCCAGAACTACGTCACCGGCGCCATCGTGCAGTACAGCAACGGCAGCGACTACATCGCCACGCACGACAACCCGGGGTACGACCCGACGATCAGCACCTGGTACTGGAGCCCGTACAGCTGCACCGGCGGTGGCGGCACCACTCCGCCCAGCGGCAGCGGATTCGTGGTCTCCGAGGCCCAGTTCGACCAGATGTTCCCGAACCGGAACTCCTTCTACACCTACAGCGGCCTGACCGCCGCCCTCAGCGCCTACCCGGGCTTCGCCACCACGGGCAGTGCCACTGTCCAGAAGCAGGAGGCCGCGGCCTTCCTCGCCAACGTCAGCCACGAGACCGGCGGCCTCGTCTACGTCACCGAGATCGACAAGTCGGGCAACTACTGCGCGTCCGAGCCCTACGGCTGCCCGGCCGGGACCTACTCCTACTACGGGCGCGGCCCGATCCAGCTGAGCTGGAACTTCAACTACAAGGCGGCCGGCGACGCGTTGGGCGTCGACCTGCTGGACAACCCGAGCCTCGTCGAGACCGACGCGGCGATCTCCTGGAAGACCGGCCTGTGGTACTGGGACACCCAGACCGGGCCGGGCACCATGACCCCGCACAACGCCATGGTCAACGGCGCCGGCTTCGGTGAGACCATCCGCAGCATCAACGGCAGCATCGAGTGCAACGGCGGCAACCCCGCCGAGGTCCAGGACCGCGTCAACGCCTACGAGAACTTCACGTCGATCCTCGGCGTGCCCGCGGGCAGCAACCTCTCCTGCTGACCCTCCCCGTCACCGCACGACGCCCCGCGCCCCGGCGCCGGGCCGACGCGCCCCGCCCCTCCCGGGCGGGGCGCGTTAGTGTGCCGGGATGACCCTCACCGCGACCGGCACCGCTGTCCGACCGCTCGCCCCCGGCCGGCGCGCGCGGCTGCTGGTCGCCGACACCGCCGGCGGCCCCCCGCGGCTGGTGCACGAGACGACCGGCAGCGCCCTGGAGGCCCCCAACTGGTCGCCGGACGGCCGCTGGCTGGTCTACAACCACGACGGCCTGCTCTTCCGCATCCCGGCCGGCGCCGCGCCCGGGGACGGCGCGCGGCCCGAGCTGATCGATACCGGCGGCATCACCGACGCGAACAACGACCACGTCCTCTCGCCGGACGGCGGCACCCTCTACCTGTCGGCGGGGGACGGGCACATCCACGCCGTCCCCTTCGCCGGAGGACCGGCCCGGCGTGTCACCAACGTCCGGGCGCCCGGCCCCTTCCGCCACTTCCTGCACGGCGTCTCCCCGGACGGCAGCACCCTGGCCTACGTCGGCGTGGAGCCCTGGAACGGCGACGACTGGGGCTACCGCAACATCTTCACCGTCCCCGCGGCCGGCGGCCCCGACCGCCGCCTCACCGACAGCCCGGCCCCCGCCGACGGACCGGAGTTCAGCCCGGACGGCGAGTGGATCCACTTCAACTCCGAGCACGGCGCCGCGTCCCCCGGCCACGCCCAGCTCTTCCGGATGCGGCCCGACGGCTCGGAGCTCACCCGGCTCACCTCCGACGAGCGGGTCAACTGGTTCCCGCACCCGTCGCCCGACGGCCGCCAGGTGCTCTACATCAGCTTCCCGCCCGGCACCCAGGGCCACCCGGCCGACCGCGACGTGATCCTGCGGCTGACCGGCCCCGACGGCGGCGGCCACCGCGACGTGCTGTCCTTCGTGGGCGGGCAGGGCAGTCTCAACGTGAACAGCTGGGCGCCCGACAGCCGCCACTTCGCGTACGTCGACTACCCGGTGGACTGAATCCGGCCGCCGGCTCCCGATCCAGGGGGCGTACGCGTCAGTTCAGCCGCAGGATCACGTACCCCTGCACGTTGGCGATCTGGGTGTACGTCGCCGCCGGGTGCAGCTGCTTGGCGTACGTCAGGGGGTCGCCGGCCCAGCCGGAGGTGTTGTCCAGGGCGATGTACTGCGGGGTGACGCCTTCGGTGTCGCCGACCCAGTACACGGTGGTGCGGTCCACCAGGTGGCTGATCGGGCCGACGTTCGCCTCCACGGTGGCGCCGTCGGGGATCTCGTCGAGGGTGTGCAGGATCGCCTTGGTGCGCGCGTCGACCTTGTAGGTGGCCGAGTGGTCGAGCGACGCCAGGGGGAGGGTCATGGTCAGCGCCAGAGCGGCGCCCGCGGCGGCCGCGGGCAGGCCGGAGGCGTAGGAGCGCAGCCAGGGGCGCGGGCTGCGCCGCGAGGTCACCGCGGCGTCGACCAGGGCGAGCATGACCACCGGCATCAGCACGGCGCTGTAGTGCCAGTCGGTGCCCCAGTAGTGGTCGTCGTGCGAGACGAACCGCCAACCGATGGTGGGCAGCGCGGCGAGCATCAGGGGGGAGCGCAGCGCGAGCAGCCCGGTGGTCGGCAGCAGGATCCACAGCAGGGTGTGCAGCGCGGTGTCGAACGGGATGTGCCCGGGCATCGGGGCGCCGTTGCCGTTCAGCTTGTTCCAGTAGTCGTAGCCGCCGGTCGAGTTGAACGCCGGGATGATCACGGCGAAGGCCAGCGCCGACATGGCGACGCCGAAACCGGCCAGGCCGATCGCCCAGGGGCCGAAGCGCAGCGCGTCGGACAGCCGTTCACCGGGGCGGCGGACACGGTCGCCGTCGCCTCCGCCCGCCTCGTCCCCACCCGCCACCGGGGCCGGGTCCGCGCCGTGCGCCTCGTCCGCGGTGCGCCGCGCGGCACTCGCGGGACCCTCCGTCCCGGCCGGGTCCGCCGCCTCGACCTCGCCGGTCGCCGCGGTGTCCCGGGTGCGCCACCACACGATCACGCCGATCGCCGCGGCCGTGACGCCCATGTCCTCCTTGACGAAGACCAGCGGCACCGCCCACCACATCGCCGGCGCCCACCGCCTGCGCAGCACCGCCTCCAGGGAGAAGGCCAGCAGCGGCATCGCGAACGCGATCTCGTGGAAGTCGAACTCGACGGCCTTCTGCACCCCCCAGGACAGCGCGTACGCCACCCCGATCGCCAACCCGCGGCCCCGCCCGAGGAGTTCCCCCGACACCCGGGTCACCGGGATCACCGACACCGCGAACAGCAGCGCCTGCGCCACCAGCAGGGTCACGGGCGTCGGGAAGACCCGGTAGAAGGGGGCGACGAGCGCGGTGATCGGGCTGAAGTGGTCGCCGAGGATGTTGAACCCCGGGCCCTTCAGGTCCGCCACCGGAGCGTGCAGGTGGGCGTAGGACTTGATCGCCTGCTCGAAGATGCCCAGGTCCCAGGACATGGTGAGCAGCTGGCGGTAGCGCGTCACCGACAGCAAGGTGTACGCGAGGAAGAAGACGAGGGCGAGCAGGTAGGGGTCCAGGGCCGCACCGGACATGCGGGAGCGGAGCCCGGCGCCGGCGCGGCGGGCGGCCTTCGCCGCCGCCGGACCCGCGGCGGCTCCGGGCGCCGTCTCCTGCGCCGGGATGACGGCCTCGGCCCTGTCCATCGTCGTCCTCCAGCGGAAGCGGGGTCGGGGTCTGCCGGAAAAGATACGGGACGACGCTGTGCCGGCGGGAGCCGTCGCGTCACCGACACCGCGAGGTGACCGTAAAGGGCCCCCTCGCGGCCGGGGGAACGCCGGGGGAACCGCCCGGCGGGAGGACCGGCGGAAAGAGTTGTCCACAGGTCGGTGGAGAGCAGGGGACGGCCGCCTGCCGTGGCCGATACGCTCACAGGGTGTTCGCCGATGGGTGGGCGCGGGCGTCCCCCGCCGGGACCGTCCGTGCGGCGGGCGCACGTCGAGCCGACGGCCGCCCGCCGCCCCGCCCGACGACGTCCAGGAGCACCCACATGTACGGCCCAGGCCCAGGTCCGGTGACGCCGCAGCCCAAGCCCGCCGACCCCACGACGGCCGTCGTGCTGCGGGTGATCCTCACGATCGTGCCGGTGGTCACCCTGGGATTCCTCGCGTGGGTCTCGATGCTGTACCTGGCGGTGCTGCGCAAGCGCGCCGTCGACTGGCTGCTGCTGGCCGTGGTGGCGGGCATGGGGGTGATCGCCGCGGTCTGCTTCGGACTGTCCCAGGACGAGGACGACTGGCAGTCCAACACCGGCGGCACCCTCATCCTGATCTGCATGTTCGGTGGCGCGGCCTACTTCCTGGTGGCTGACATCGTCAGGTACCGCGTGGCCCGCCGGGCGTGGCCCGCCGCGAGCGGCTACCCGCAGCCGAACCCGTACGCCACCGGCTTCGGCGGCGGAGGCCCGATGGCCGGCCCGATGGCCGGTCCGATGGGCGGCCCGCCGCGGCAGGGCTACCCGGTCCGGCAGCAGTACCCCGGGCCCGCCGCCCCCACCACCCCGATACCGAGCGTGTCCAACACCCCGGTGAGCCGCCCCGCCCCGACCCCGCCACCCTCCCGCCCGGCCACCCCGCCGCCGGCGAACCGGCCCGCGACCGGTCCCGCCACCCCGCCGCCCGCGCCCCGCATCGACCAGGTCCGCGCCGAACTCGACGAGTTGAGCGACTTCCTGCGCAAGGAGCGCGGTGACGGCCGGGACGGCGGCGAGGGCGAGGCGGCCAGGTGACCGGTCGGCTCATCGCCGGTCGGTACGAACTGGCCACGGTCCTCGGCCAGGGCGGTATGGGGCAGGTGTGGACCGCCTACGACCGGCGGCTGGACCGCAGGGTCGCGGTCAAGCTGCTGCGCCCCGACAAGGTCGCCGGCGGGGAGAACGTCGAGGAGCTGCGCCAGCGCTTCGACCGCGAGTGCCGGGTCACCGCCCAGGTCGACCACCCGGGCCTGGTCACCGTGCACGACGCGGGGGCCGACGGCGAGGAGCTCTACCTGGTCATGCAGTACGTCGAGGGCAGCGACCTCGGCGACCACCTGGCCGCGCACGACCCGTACCCGTGGCCCTGGGCGGTGGCCGTCGGCGCCCAGTTGTGCGCCGCGCTGTCCGCGGTGCACGCCGTCCCGATCGTCCACCGCGACCTCAAGCCGCGGAACGTGATGATCAGGACCGACGGCACCGTCACCGTGCTCGACCTCGGCGTCGCGTCCGTCATGGACACCGACACCACCCGTCTCACCCACACCGGCTCGCCGATCGGCAGCCCCGCCTACATGGCGCCCGAGCAGGCGATGGGCGGCACCATCGGCCCGCGCACCGACCTCTATGCCCTGGGTGTGGTCCTGCACGAACTGCTCAGCGGGGAGGTGCCGTTCGCCGCCCCCACCGCCCTCGGCGTGCTGCACGGCCACCTGTACGAGGCGCCGGTGCCGCTGCGCCGGATACGCCCGCAGGTGCCCGAGCCGCTGGAGGCGCTGGTGCTGCGGCTGCTCGCGAAGGACCCGCAGGACCGCCCGAAGGACGCGCAGGACGCCTTCCGGCAGCTCGCTGCCCTGGTGCCGCCGCCGGGCGGCAGCCGCTCCGCGCCGCTCGGCCCGATGGACCCCACCCGCCCGTTCCTGCGCCCGCACGCGCCCTGGCCGGACCGGCCCGAGCCCGCCCCGCTGCCCGAGCGCCCCGCCTACCCGCCCGCCCCGAGCCCCACGGCCCCCGACCTGGCCGCGGCGGTCGACGAGGTGCGGCGGCTGCTGGACGCGGGCCGGATCACCCAGGCCGTCGATGTCCTCGGCGGCCTGCTGCCGGCCGCGGCCGAGAAGCACGGCGAGCACTCCCCGGTGCTGCGCAGCCTGCGCAAGCAGTACGCCGCGACCTTGATGGAGGACGGCCAGTACCGCCGCGCGCTGCCCGAACTGCGCCGCCTGTCGGAGGAGTTGGCCTCCCAGTACGGCGGTGCCGACCGGCAGGCGCTCCAGTACCGCTACGAGGCGACGCAGTGCCTGGAGCAGCTGGGCGACACCACCACCGCGCTGTCCGAGTACCGCGTCCTGCTCCCTTACTTCGAGCGGTGGGCCGGCACCGACCCCGGGCCCGCGCTGGACATCCGGCGCCGGATCGGCCACCTCCTGCTGTCGATCGGCGACCGGCGCGCGGCACGCGACGTGCTGACCCGCCTGCTCTACGACGCCGAGCGGGTGCGCGGGCCGCACCACCCTTTCCCGGCCGAAGTCCGCCGTACCCTCGCCTGGTTGGGGCAGGTTCAGGGGTAGCCGACACGGCGGGAGGGGCGGGTGGCGCCCCGGACGGACGAGCTTCCGAGGTGTGCAGGATGCGGATACGGACGACGCGGGCCCTGGCCTGCACGGCGGTGCTGGCCGCGACGCTCGGCGTCGCGGGCTGCAAGGACACGACGATCAGTGTCGACGGCCCCAGCGGCGGCCCCACGGACAGCGCCTCGGCCGGCAGCGGCCCGGTGGCGAGCAACGGACGGGCCGTCAGCCCGCTGGACAATCCCGACGGCACCAGGACGGGCCTGGCGGCGATCACTTCGGCGGCCGACAAGGCGAAGGCGGTCGCGCTGATCAAGAAGGTGGCCACCAAGGGGCGCGGCCCCAAGACCGGTTACAGCCGGGACGAGTTCGGCTCCGCCTGGATCGACTCGGCGCCCGGCGGCGTGGCGTTCTCCCACAACGGCTGCGGCACGCGGGACGACCTCCTCAAGCGGGACGGGGACGATGTCCGCTACCGGTCCGGCTCGAAGTGCGTGGTCTCCACCATGAAGCTGGACGACCCGTACACCGGCAAGGTCATCGACTGGACCAAGACGCACGCCACCACGATCCAGATCGACCATGTGATGCCCCTGTCGTACGACTGGCAGATGGGCGCCGCGCACTGGACCAAGGGCAAGCGCGAGGACATCGCCAACGACCCGCTCAACCTGATCCCGGTGGACGGCTCGATGAACGAGTCCAAGGGCGATTCCGGGCCCGCCTCCTGGCTGCCCCCGAACAAGCAGATCCGCTGCTCCTACTCGGTACGCGTCGCGCAGGTCTCGCTCAAGTACGACCTTCCGGTGACGTCGGCCGACAAGGACATGATGCTGCGGCAGTGCGGCGGCTGACCGGCCGCAACCCTCCCGGCGCGGATCACGTTGTGCAGAGTGCTGGATATCGGCCGCCGTTGGTCAATATCCTCGTGCTCGATCATCCAGAACGCCAGGAACGCGAGACGCGAGACGCGAGGAGAATCTCCCCGCGGTTCCCCGCCGTCACCCGCCGGGAGGCACCCATGGTCCGCCGCCGCACCGCCGTCTCGACCGCCGCAGTCGCACTGCTGCTGGCGTCGCCCGCACTCACCGCCTGCGGGTCGGGACCGAACCGCACGGGCGCGGCGGCGGTCGTCGGCGACCAGCGGATCGCGGTGGCGACGGTGCAGGACCAGGTCGCCGACCTGCGGACGGCCGCGAACGCCAACCCGCAGGCCGCGCAGGCCGTGGCCGGTGCCACGCAGCTGCCGACGCAGGTGCTCAACGTGATCGTGCAGACCCGCGTCGTGGACAAGGCGCTGGCCGCCAAGGGGCTGACGGTCACCGCGGGCGAGGTGCAGCGGGAGTACGACGCGGAGGTCCAGCAGCTCGCCGGCGGCGACCGGAAGGCGTACGAGACGGGCATGCTCGTGCAGTACGGCACGGCGCCCGACCAGATCGACAGCTACCTGCACGAGAAGATCGCCATCACGAAGATCATCTCGGCGCTGGGGTACCAGGCGGGCAGTGACGGCGCCGAGAAGGCGCTGGAGGACTACATGGTGAAGACCGCCGCCTCCCTCGACGTGCACATCAACCCGCGCTACGGCGCCTGGGACGGCAAGAGCGCGTCCATCGGCAAGGTCAAGAACCCGTGGGTGGTCGACAAGACCCCCGTGGCGAGCACGGACGACACCGCGTCGGCCACCGGGGTCGCCTGAGCGTCCGCCCGCCCGGCCGGACCCCTGAGCGTTCGGTCGGGTGATCGCCGGGCGGGTGCCGCGCGGTACGTTCGAGGGGTGACCGAAGAACTCGACGCCGTGTCCCCCGGGCGGCTGGTGCTGCTCACCACGAGCCACCGGGTCGCCCCCGGCCAGCTCTCCTGGCCCGCCTGGCAGGCGATGCGCGATGCCGACCGCGTGCTGTGCACGGACCCGGACCACCCGCAGCTGCCGTACCTGCGGCAGGCCGGGATCACCGTGGAGATCGCGACGCCGACCGGGCAGCAGCTGGTGGACGCCACCGCGGGCGGCCGCACCGTGGTGTACCTCCCGCCGGACGCGGGCGCGGATCGGGACGTCACCGACGAGCTGGCCCGGCTCGGCGGCTCCGGCCGGGTCGCGATGCCCGACCTGGAGCTGCTGCCGGGGTCGTACGACCTGCCCGGCGCGCGGCTGCTCGACCTGGTGCAGGTGATGGACCGGATCAGGGCGGAGTGCCCGTGGAGCGGCACCCGCACCCACGAGGACCTGGCCAAGCACGGCATCGAGGAGATGCACGAGCTGGTCGAGGCGATCGAGGAGGGGGACCGGGCCGCCGTCCGCGAGGAACTGGGCGACGTGCTGCTCCAGGTGGTCTTCCACGCGGCCATCGCCGAGGGCGACCCGGAGGAGCCCTTCGACATCGACGACGTCGCGGCGGGCCTGGTCGCCAAGCTGGTGCACCGGCACCCGCACATCTACGGCGACGAGTCGGCGCGGACCCCGGAGGAGGTCCAGGAGATCTGGGTGCGGCGCAAGGGCGTGGAGAAGGCCCGTGAATCGGTCACCGACGGCGTCCCGGTCGCCGCCCCCGCGCTCGCGCTGGCCGCGAAGCTCGCCGGCCGGGCCCGCGGCGCCGGCCTTCCGGTCCCGCCGGTCCCGCCGGTCCCGCCGGTCCCGCCGGTCCCGCCGGTCCCGTCGGTCCGGCCCGAATCGACCGCCCCCTCCGCCGTGCCCGGCCCGCCGTACGACGACGAGGCCGCGCTCGGGGAGCACCTGCTCGCCGAGGCCGCCGCCGCGCAGTCCGCGGGGATCGACCCGGAGGGGGCGCTGCGGGCGGCCGCGCGCCGCTACCGGGCGGCGACCAAGGCCGCGGAGGCGGCAGCGGGCACGGCGGCCGGGCGCGTGGCGCAGGACCGTGCCGACGCCACCGGGCCGGCTGAACGCACCGCCCCCGCCGAGCGCTCCGCCGAGAGCGGCTGACGGCCGTGCGCGTCGACGTCCCCCACGCCTGGCCGGCCGACGAGGCCGAAGCGCTCGCGCTCCAGGCGCGGCTGCGCCCGCTCGCGGACGACCGCGGTCCCGGCCCGGCCGCGCCCCGCCTCGTCGCGGGCCTCGACGTCGCCTACGCGGGCGACGGGCGGGGCGTCGGCGACCTCGTGGCGGCCGCGGTGGTGGTCGTCGACACCGCGACCCTCGGCGTGGTCGAGCGCGCCACCGCCACCGCGACGACCACCTTCCCCTACATACCGGGCCTCTTCGCCTTCCGTGAACTGCCCGCCCTGGTCGAGGCGCTGCGCGGCCTGACGGTCACCCCGGACCTGCTGCTGTGCGACGGGCACGGCCGGTCCCACCCGCGCCGCTTCGGGCTCGCCTGCCACCTCGGGGTGCTCACCGGCCTGCCCACCGCGGGCGTCGCCAAGACGCCCTTCGTCGGCCGCCATGTCCCGGCCGCCCTCGGCCCCGACCGCGGCGACCACGCGGATCTCGTGGACGGCGGGGACGGCGGGGCCGGCGGGGCCGGCGGCGGGGAGGTGGTCGGCCGCGCCCTGCGCACCCAGGCAGGCGTCAAACCCGTGCACGTCTCCACCGGCCACCTCATCGACCTGCCCACCGCCTGCGCCCACGTCCTCGCCCTCGCGCCCCGCTACCGCCTGCCGGAGACCACCCGCCAGGCGGACCGGCTCAGCCGGGACGTCCTGCGGGCGGCGGCCGGCTGACCCTCCGGTCCGCCCGGTCCGCCCGGCCCGCCCGGACCGCCCGGTCCGCCGTCCTTCCGCCGGGACCGGCGCCGCACCGCCCCGATACCTTCGGGGGGTGACCGACGCGCCGCCGCCCTCCGAGATGCCCGAGCTGTTCTCCTGGCAGTTCGCCACCGACCCCTACCCCGCGTACGCGTGGCTGCGCGAGCACGCGCCGGTGCGGTGGACGACGCTGCCCAGCGGGGTCGGCGCGTGGCTGGTGACGCGCTACGCCGACGCCCGGCAGGCGCTGGCCGACGGCCGGCTGAGCAAGAACCCGGTGCACCACGCGGGGGAGTCCCTGGCGAAGGGCAGGACCGGCATCCCGGGGGAGCGGAACGCGGACCTGATGACGCATCTGCTGAACATCGACCCGCCCGACCACACCCGGCTGCGGCGGCTGGTGTCGAAGGCGTTCACCCCGCGCACCGTCGCGGTCTTCGAGCCGCGGGTGCGCGAGTTGACGGACGGCTTCATCGACGCGTTCGCCGGCCGGGGCGAGGCGGACCTCATCCACGAGTTCGCCTTCCCGCTGCCCATCCACGCCATCTGCGACCTGCTCGGCGTGCCCCGGGAGGACCAGGGCGACTTCCGCGACTGGGCCGGGATGATGGTGCGTCACGCCGTGCCGGGCCAGGGCGGCGGCGGGACGCGGGGTGGGGTGGCCCGGGCGGTGAAGAAGATGCGCGCCTACCTGGTGGAGCTGATCCACCGCAAGCGCGGCGACCTCGGCGACGACCTGATCTCCGGCCTGATCCGGGCGAGCGACCACGGCGAGCACCTGACGGAGAACGAGGCCGCCGCGATGGCCTTCATCCTGCTCTTCGCGGGCTTCGAGACCACGGTCAACCTGATCGGCAACGGCGTGCACACGCTGCTGGCCCACCCCGCCCAGCGCGCCGCCCTCCAGGACTCGCTGGCCGCCGGCGACGGCACCCTGCTGGAGACCGCGGTCGAGGAACTGCTGCGCTACGACGGCCCGGTGGAGATGGCCACCTGGCGGTACGCCACCGAGCCGCTGGAGATCGGCGGCCGGCCGGTCGCGGCCGGCGACCCGGTGCTGGTGGTGCTCGCCGCCGCCGACCGCGACCCGGCCCGGTTCGACACGCCCGACACGATCGACCTTGCCCGCCGTGACAACCCGCATCTCGGCTACGGCCACGGCATCCACTACTGCCTCGGCGCGCCGCTCGCCCGGCTGGAGGCGCGAACCGCCTTCGCCGCGCTGCTCACCCGGCTGCCGGACCTGCGGCTCGCGGCGGAACCGGACGATCTGCGCTGGCGCGGTGGCCTGATCATGCGCGGCCTGCGTACGCTGCCGGTGGCGTTCACCCCCGAGGCGCGGCCGGCGAGCTGACGCCCTGTCACCAACGTGATCGCGACGTGACGATCGCTACACCGACTTGTGACGCGCCCGTCAACCCCGCTACGTTCTCCGGTCAACGCAAGGCGTTTCCCGTGTGGTCCATGGCACGACGCGTGACATGGCGCGCGGCACGCCCTACGGCTTGAACGAAAGGCGACCGCATGCTCTCGTCCGGTAACGGCCGGCACCGACGCCCCCGGCAGGCGCCGGCGGCAGTGGTGACCGTGGCGACCGCCGCCGCGACAGGTGTCGGTATCGCGCTCCCCCTGATCAGCGCAGGCTCCGCACAGGCGGCCGGCGCGGGCACGTGGGACAAGGTCGCGATATGCGAGACCGGCGGCGCGTGGAGCGCGAACACCGACAACGGCTTCTACGGCGGCCTGGCGATCACCCAGGCCACCTGGGACCAGTACGGCGGCGACACGTACGCCAAGCGCCCCGATCTCGCCACCCGCGCGCAGCAGATCACCGTCGCGCAGAAGATCCTCACCGACCTGGGCCCCAACGCGTGGCCGGGCTGCGAGATCGGCACCGGTCTGCTGACCGACCTCACGAAGCCCGACGTCGACCCCACGGCGACTCCGGTGCCCGACCCGTCGGGTCCCACCGGCATCCAGCCGAGCTCCGGTTCGACCGCCACCCCGTCCGACCCCGGCACCGGCACGCCGAGCGCCTCGCCGACGACACCGGCCACCCCGAGCACCCCGGCTTCTCCGTCGACCGGGACGCCCACCACGGGCACGCCGTCCACCGGCACCCCGAGCACGCCGCCGGCCTCGACCACGCCGGCGGCCCCGACCGGCCCGGTCACCACCGACCCGACCGGCTCCGGCACCCCGAGCACCGGCTCCGGCCGGCACGGGAAGCCGTACGACCCGACCGAGGAGCAACTGGCCGCGCAGGACCGGGCCACCCGGACCGAGGTCTACTCGACCGCCGACCCGAACGGCGACGGCGCCCAGGGCGCCGGGAAGGCCGCCCACCCGTCCAAGCCGGCCGCCGGGGACCCCGCCCAGGGCACGACCCAGGGCAAGAGCGCCACCGACGGCTACGAGGTCGCCGACGGCGACTCGCTCTCCGGCATCGCCGCCGCGCACCACGTGTCGGGCGGCTGGAACCAGCTCTACGAGACCAACCACAAGCTGATCGGCGACGACCCCAACCTCATCAAACCGGGACAGATCCTCAACATTGGCTGAGACAAAGGCGCGTGGCGACCGGAAGACAAACCGGACGTATCAACTTCCGGTCGCCGCCGACGATGTGACAAGCATCTCGCCGCCCGCATCGGCCGCCCGAAGGTCAACTCGCGAATGCCACCCTCCCGACCTGCGTCGATGCCCACCGTCCGAGCGGGACCGGCCAGTTGGTGTCCGTTATCGGAACGTTTGAACAACCCGGTGCGGTGTGCTTAACGTCTTATCGCTCGCCACAGCGGGCCCCGTCCGGAGCGGAACGCCGAGTCCTGCCGCCGCACCACGGGAACAGCCGACGCGAAAGCGCCGCAGGCAGGAGCGGGGGACCCAAGGTCTTCCGCCGGACCAGCCGCACGCCGCGGCGACGGACAGCACCGTCGCTGCCCTCGCGGCAGCACGGTCCGGCTCGGGGTGAAGCCGATGCGCCGCACGAAGCGGCCCGGCCGGGCAACTCACGTCCGAACCCGACAGCTCACCTCGTAGGCGTCGGTGAGGGCTGAAAACACCATGGGTAAGCACCGTCGTGCCTCGAAGAAGTTCGTCCGCATCGCCACGCTCGCCGGCGTCGCCGGCACCGCGATCACCGTTCCGCTGATGGCCGCCACCTCGGCCTCCGCCGCTTCCGTCGCCACCTGGGACAAGGTCGCCCAGTGCGAGTCCGGCGGCGACTGGTCCATCAACACCGGCAACGGCTACTACGGCGGCCTGCAGTTCTCGCAGTCCAGCTGGGAGGCGGCCGGCGGCCTGCAGTACGCGGCGCGCGCCGACCTGGCCACGAAGGACCAGCAGATCGCCGTCGCCGAGAAGCTGCTCGCCATGCAGGGCCCGAGCGCCTGGTCCTGCGCCGCGGCCGGCGGCCTGACCGCCGGTGGCCCGTCCCCCGACATCAACCCGTCGGGCTCCTCCTCGTCGTCCTCCTCCACGGCGGCCACCCCGGCGCCGTCGACCCCGTCGACCACGACCACCACGCACTCCAGCACCCCGCAGAGCAGCCGCAGCACCGCGCGGCCGGCCCACATCCTCAAGGGTGACGGCGAGTACACCGTGGTCAAGGGCGACAGCCTCTCGAAGATCGCGGCGGCCCACCACGTGGCCGGCGGCTGGAAGAAGCTGTACGCGCTGAACCACAAGATCGTGAAGCAGGCCGACCTGATCTACCCGGGCCAGCACCTGCACCTGAGCTGAACACCGGGTAACACCGGAACGAAGGTCCCCACCACCCCGGCCGGGTGCGCGCACTCCTCCGCGCGCGCCCGGCCGGCGTGTTCGTGCGGGGCGCTGTCGGCCGTTCGTCCCAAGGGCCGGGCCGACGGCCGACTCGGGACGGGAAGCCGGTTAGGCTCATCCCGATAAAGAGAAGACATCTCAGAAGGAGACAACGTGCCGTCCATCGACGTCGTCGTAGCCCGGGAAATCCTCGACTCGCGAGGCAACCCCACCGTCGAGGTCGAGGTCGGCCTCGACGACGGCAGCACCGGCCGCGCCGCGGTCCCGTCCGGCGCCTCCACCGGCGCCTTCGAGGCCCTCGAGCTGCGGGACGGCGAGAGCGACCGCTACCAGGGCAAGGGTGTGCGCAAGGCGGTCCTGTCGGTCAGCGACCAGATCGGCCCGGAGCTGGTCGGGTACGACGCGACCGAGCAGCGGCTGATCGACCAGGCGATGCTCGACCTGGACGCCACCCCGGACAAGTCCTCGCTCGGCGCCAACGCCATCCTCGGCGTCTCGCTGGCCGTCGCGCACGCTGCCTCCGAGGCGTCCGACCTGCCGCTGTTCCGCTACCTCGGCGGCCCGAACGCGCACGTGCTGCCGGTGCCGATGATGAACATCCTCAACGGCGGCTCGCACGCGGACTCCAACGTCGACATCCAGGAGTTCATGATCGCGCCGATCGGCGCCGAGTCCTTCTCCGAGGCCGTCCGCTGGGGCGCCGAGGTCTACCACACCCTCAAGGGCGTGCTGAAGTCCCGCGGCCTGTCCACCGGTCTGGGCGACGAGGGCGGCTTCGCGCCGAACCTCGGCTCCAACCGCGAGGCGCTCGACCTGATCCTGGAGGCCGTCAAGCAGGCCGGCTACACCCCCGGCCAGGACATCGCCCTCGCGCTCGACGTGGCCGCCTCCGAGTTCTACAAGGACGGCAAGTACCAGTTCGAGGGCGGCGAGAAGTCCGCCGCCGAGATGACCGAGTACTACGAGGAGCTGGTCGCGGCCTACCCGCTGGTCTCCATCGAGGACCCGCTCTTCGAGGACGACTGGGCCGGCTGGAAGGTCCTCACCGACCGCCTCGGCACCAAGGTGCAGATCGTCGGCGACGACCTGTTCGTCACCAACCCCGAGCGCCTGCAGAAGGGCATCGACAACGACACGGCCAACGCGCTGCTGGTCAAGGTGAACCAGATCGGCTCGCTGACCGAGACGCTGGACGCCGTCGAGCTGGCCCAGCGCAGCGGCTACAAGTGCATGATGTCGCACCGCTCCGGCGAGACCGAGGACGTCACCATCGCCGACCTCGCCGTCGCCACCAACTGCGGCCAGATCAAGACCGGCGCCCCGGCCCGCTCCGAGCGCGTCGCGAAGTACAACCAGCTGCTGCGGATCGAGGAGATCCTGGACGACGCGGCGGTCTACGCGGGCCGCAGCGCCTTCCCGCGCTTCAAGGGCTGACCCGCCCCCGACGGGTCGGCGCCCGCGATGGGCTGACGACCCGTCAGCCTGCGGACGTCCCCGCACCCGGTCCCGTACCGTGGTGCGGGGACGTACGCATCTGACCGTCAGCAGGACGGCGAGGGGAGTCACGGCGTGGGGTCGGACCGCTTCTCTGACCGCTTCACCACCGCGGCCCGGCTCAAGGCCATCGGCCAGGAGGCGCAGGCACGCGTCTACCGTGCCGCGGCCCGGCGGCCGGTGCGGCGCAACAAGCTCACCGGGCGGGCGGCGCTGCTCGCCCTGGTGCTGTGCGCGCTCGTCGTCGCCCTGGCCTATCCGACCCGGCAGTACATCGCCCAGCGCTCGGACATCGCCGACCAGCGCCGGGCCGCCCAGCAGGCCGAGCAGAAGGTCGAGCAGCTGCGCGCGGAGAAGGCCCGCTGGCAGGACCCGGACTACGTCCGCACCCAGGCCCGCGCGCACTTGCACTTCGTGCTGCCGGGCGAGACCGGCTACTCGGTCGCGGGCTCCACCCCGGCCGGCGACTCCGACCCCGCCGCCGAGCGCCGCGCCAGCGACGAGGCGGCCGCGCGCCGCCCGTGGTACGACAACATGTGGGACGGCGTCGACCAGGCGGACGCCGCGGCGGCGCCCCGGCACTGACCGCGGTGCCCTGCCCCCGGAGGCCCGACCGGGTTCCGGGGCCCGGTCGCCGCGCACGTCCCACCGGCCCGACTCCCGCACACCGCAAAGCAGAACGGTTCATGGACACCTCCCCGCAGCACACCCCGCCCACCGAGGCCGACCTCGCCGCCGTGCGCGAGCAGCTCGGCCGTCCGCCGCGCGGCCTGCGCGCCGTCGCGCACCGCTGCCCCTGCGGCAACCCCGACGTCGTCGAGACCTCGCCCCGGCTGGAGGACGGCAGCCCGTTCCCCACGACGTACTACCTCACCTGCCCGCGCGCGGCCTCCGCGATCGGCACCCTGGAGGCAGACGGCGTGATGAAGCAGATGTCCGCCCGGCTCGCCGAGGACGCGGACCTGGCCGCCGCCTACCGCGCCGCGCACGAGGACTACCTGGCCCGCCGCGACGCCATCGAGGTGCTGCCGGGCTTCCCCAGCGCGGGCGGCATGCCCGACCGGGTCAAGTGCCTGCACGTCCTGGCCGCCCACGCGCTGGCGGCCGGGCCCGGTATCAACCCGCTGGGCGACGAGACGCTGGCGCTGCTGCCCGAGTGGTGGGCCAAGGGCCCCTGCGTGTCGGCCCAGCCACCAGAGCCCACCGGGCCGGACGCGGCGGCCGCCGGACTGCCCGGGACGTCCGGGAGCGCCGATCAGGGCGCCGGAGACGGCAAGGGGGCCGCGTGAGCGTCCGGGTGGCCGCGGTGGACTGCGGCACGAACTCGATCCGGCTGCTGGTCGCCGACGTCGACCCGGCCACGGGCGCGCTCGTCGACCTGGACCGGCGGATGCGGATCGTCCGGCTCGGGCAGGGCGTGGACCGCACCGGCCGCCTCGCCCCCGAGGCACTGGAGCGCACCTTCGCCGCCTGCCGGGAGTACGCGCAAGTGATCAGCGGTTACGGGGTGCCCCCGGAGCGGATCCGCTTCGTGGCCACCTCCGCGTCGCGGGACGCCGAGAACCGGGACGACTTCGTGAAGGGTGTCGTCGGCATCCTCGGAGTGCGCCCCGAGGTGATCTCCGGCGCCCAGGAGGCGGAGTTCTCCTTCACCGGCGCGACCCGCGAGCTGGTCGGCGCGGACGACCTGGACGCCCCGTACCTGGTGGTGGACATCGGCGGCGGCTCCACGGAGTTCGTGCTCGGCGACCACGAGGTGATCGCGGCCCGCTCGGTCGACATCGGCTGCGTGCGGATGACCGAGCGCCACCTCGTGGTGGACGGCGCGGTGGTGGACCCGCCGACCCCCGAACGGGTGGCCGCGATCACCGCCGACATCGACGCGGCCCTCGACGTGGTGGCCGCCGAGGTGCCCTTCGACCGGGCCCGCACCCTGGTCGGCCTGGCCGGCTCGGTGACCACGCTGTCCGCGATCGCCCAGGACCTGCCCGGCTACGACCCGGCGGCCATCCACCACTCCCGGATCAGCGTCGAGCGGGTGCGGGAGATCACCGGCCGGCTGGTGGCCGCCACCCACGCCGAGCGCGCCGCGATCCCGTCCATGCACGAGGGCCGGGTGGACGTGATCGCGTCGGGCGCCCTGGTGCTGCTGCGGATCATGGAGCGCACGGGCGCGAAGGAGGTCGTGGTGAGCGAGCACGACATCCTCGACGGGATCGCCTTCGGAGCCGCGGGTTGACCCGGCCGAAAACGGGTACGGGCTAGGCGTTCGCGGGTAAGCAAGCGCTCAGAAAGTATCCCGCATCACAGCGGAGACCTGGTGACTCGCTGCGCTACGTACGGGTAACTTCCCAGAGGGTCCGGCGAACGGCCCGGGGCCGCGCTGCCCCGTCCCGCTGTCCCGGACGCCGGTCCCGGAAGCCGTTCCCGCAGGTCGGTCGCGGTCGCCGGTCCCGGATGCCGTTCCCGCAGGTCGGTCGCGGTCGCCGGTCCCGGAAGCCGTTCCCGCAGGTCGGTCGCGGTCGCCGGTCCCGGATGCCGGTCCCCGCAGTCCCGCCGCCTCGAAGAGGAGAGTCGCGATGCCCGAAGCAGTCATCGTCTCAGCCGCCCGTTCGCCCATCGGGCGCGCCTTCAAGGGCTCGCTCAAGGAACTGCGCCCGGACGACCTGGCCGCCACGATCATCAGGACCGCGCTGGAGAAGGTGCCTCAGCTCGACCCGCGCGACATCGAGGACCTGATGCTCGGCTGCGGCCTGCCCGGCGGCGAGCAGGGCTTCAACATGGCCCGGATCGTGGCGGTGCGGATGGGCATGGACCACCTGCCCGGCTGCACCGTCACCCGTTACTGCTCCTCCTCGCTCCAGACCACGCGGATGGCGCTGCACGCCATCAAGGCCGGCGAGGGCGACGTGTTCGTGTCGGCCGGCGTGGAGATGGTCTCGCGCTTCACCAAGGGCAACTCCGACAGCCTGCCCGACACGATGAACCCGCTGTTCGACGAGGCGCGGGCGCGGACCGAGAAGCGCGCGGAGGAGGGCGGCGGGGAGTGGCACGACCCGCGCGAGGACGGCGCCGTGCCGGACGCGTACATCGCCATGGGCCAGACCGCCGAGAACCTGGCCGCGCTCAAGGGCATCAGCCGCCAGGAGCAGGACGAGTTCGGCGTCCGCTCGCAGAACCTGGCCGAGCAGGCGCTGGCGAACGGCTTCTGGGAGCGCGAGATCACCCCCGTGACGCTCCCGGACGGCACCGTGGTGGCCAAGGACGACGGGCCGCGCGCCGGGGTCACCCTGGAGGGCGTGGCGGGCCTCAAGCCGGTCTTCCGCCCCGACGGCACCGTGACGGCCGGCAACTGCTGCCCGCTCAACGACGGGGCCGCCGCCCTGGTGATCATGTCGGACACCAAGGCCCGCGAGCTCGGCATCACCCCGCTGGCGCGGGTGGTCTCCACCGGCGTCTCCGGGCTGTCCGCGGAGATCATGGGCTACGGCCCGGTGGAGGCGTCCAAGCAGGCGCTGAAGCGGGCGGGGATGGGGATCGGCGACATCGACCTGGTCGAGATCAACGAGGCGTTCGCCGCCCAGGTCATCCCGTCCTACCGGGACCTGGGTATCGACCTGGACCGTCTGAACGTCAACGGCGGCGCGATCGCGGTCGGCCACCCCTTCGGCACGACCGGCGCGCGGATCACCGGCACGCTCCTCAACAGCCTGCAGTTCCACGACAAGCAGTTCGGGCTGGAGACGATGTGCGTCGGCGGCGGCCAGGGCATGGCGATGGTGCTGGAGCGGCTGAGCTGAGCTTTGTCACCCTGCGGCACGGCGCGACTGCGCTGTGCACGGAGTGTGACGTAAGTCGCAATCAAATTGCCCCCGGGACGTGATTTTCCCGGGGGCACTCGCGTTTGGGCAGGTCAGTCGGGGTGGTTCGGAGCAGGAAGCACGCACAGACCTGTTCAATTCATGACGTTCCGCACTGCAAAGGCCAGGGGTTTACCGGCAGAGTGAGTGAGGGGGTAGTTTCGTCCACCGTCCCGGTGGGCATTGCTCGGGTCGCATCAGTCGGGAGAACGTCAGTGAGTGTGAACTTCACCGTCCTGCTGGTCGCCGCGGGTCTCGCCGTGGCCACGGGTGCCGCAGCCCTGCTCACCGCCCGCGGCACCCGCCGCGAGGTGTCCGCCCTGCGCCGCGAACTGGCCGGGCTGAGCGTTCCCGGTCCCCGGGACGGCGCCGCCGACATCCGCTCCGCCGTCGCCGAGGCACTCGCCGACGAGCGGGAGCGCGAACTGGCCGAGGCGCGCGCCTTCTGGGCCGAGCAGGAGGCCCGGGAGGGCGCGGAGGACGCCGGGCTGCCGCGCGGCCCGTTCGGCGCCCTGGGGGGTCTCGGCGGCCCGGCCGCCCCCGGTCCCGTGGCTGCCCCGGGCGACGAGCCCGCGGACGGGCCGGCCGGCCTGCCCGGGCACCGCGACTACGAGGTGCCGCCGGTGCTGCCCTACCTGCCGCGGCAGGCCGACTTCGCCGGGATCGAGCCCGGCCTGGACGCCACCTTCGACGCCGCCTTCGACGCCGCCCGGGACGCCGCCGCGGAGCCGGAGGCCCCCGAGGTGACGCTTCCCGCGCCCGGCGCGATCCCGCACCCCTCGGGCCCGGACTTCGCGCCCTCGCCGGTGGTCGCCTCCCAGGATCAGACCGCGGACCGGCTCACCGACCTCGCCGACGGCCGCATCCCGCTCGCCGACGTCCGCCCCGGCCCGCTCGGCACCCTCGACGTCTACGTCTTCGCCGACGGCACCACGCTGTGCATGACCCCGGGGCACCGGGAGACCGCCCTCAAGCTGTGCGAGGCGCTCGACCGCGGCGACACCCCGGTGCTCCGCGGCGGCTCCGCGATAGCGGGCGCCTACGCCCTGACCTTCGCCTACGGTGACGAGGCGGTCTACGTCCTCGCCGACCGCGTGGTCGCGTCGCTGTGAGGCGGGCCGGCGCGGCCTGACCGGAGGTCGCCGGGCGGCCGTCGTCCGGTCGCGGGTTCAGCCGATGCTCTTGGCGGCCCGCGCCACCCGCTCCAGGGCCTCCGCCGCGATCTCCGCGGCGCGTTCGGGTGCGGCCGAACCCAGTGCCATCGCCAACTCGTGCCCGGCGACGGCGAGTTGGTCGCCCACCACGAACACCCCGTCGTTGGGCAGGTGGTGCGGCGCGCGATCCGGGAACTCCAGGGCCTCCGCCTGGGCGGCCAGCCAGCGGGCCAACTCCAGTGCCTCGGCGGCGGCTCCGCCCTGGAGCCGGCGTTGCGGCAGCGACCGCAGCCGCCCGGCGAGTCGGTCGACGGCGGTGTGCAGCGCGGTGCGATCGGACATGCCGCGACCCTACCCGCGCGACCCGGCGCACCCGCGCGGAGCGCGTTCGCACCGATATCCGTCCGCCCCGCATGGTTGCCAACGCCCGACCTCTCGGGCACGGTGGGGTGACCGGACCGCATACCGGAGGCGCCATGTACGCAACGCACTTCTCCGACCAAACCCACCGGAACCTGCTCGACCGCATCCCGCACTGCACCGGCCGCGAGGTCAGCGACTGGCTGAACGACCTCGCCGAAGGCCCCGCCTTCCTCCGCTTCGACGAGAAGGTGAGCTGGCTGCGCAGCGAGCACGCCCTCTCCTACGGCCACGCCAAGGCCCTCGTCCACGAGTACGACCTGCGCCGGGCCCGGCGCAACCTCGCGTAGCCGGCCGCGCCGCCCGCACCGGCCCGCCCGGGCGCGCCCGCGACGCCCGCCTCACCCTCACTCCCTCAGGATCGCGATCAGGCGCAGCAGCTCCAGGTAGATCCAGACCAGGGAGAGGGTGAGGCCGAACGCGGCCAGCCAGGAGGTCCGTTGCGGTGCGCCGCGCCGGATCCCGTCCTCGATCTGCTGGAAGTCCAGCGACAGGAAGAACGCGCCGAGCAGGATCCCGAGCACGCAGAAGGCGATGCCGAGCCCACCGGTGCGGATGCCCAGCCCGTCGCCGCCGCCGAACGCCGAGAACAGCAGGTTCACCACGATCGCGGCCACGAACGCGAACGACACCGCCAGCCCGATCCGCTGGTAGCGGGCGGTGACGCGGATCAGCCGTGCCCGGTAGGCGATCAGCATGCCGGCGAAGATCGCCATGGTGCCGAGCACCGCCTGGACCGGAGCGCCCTTCCACGCCTCGTTGTAGGTGCGGCTGAGGACGCCGAGGAAGACGCCTTCGAAGAAGGCATAGCCGAGGACGAGAGCGGGCGAGGGGGTCCGCCGGAACCCTTGCACGATCGCGAGCACGAACGCGATGACGGCGGCCCCCATCGCGAGGCCGAGCTGCTCCGGCAGCGCGAACCAGCCGAGCAGCACGCCGACGACGACGGTGCCGAGGGTCGCCGCGGTGCGGGCGACGACGCCGTCCATGGTCATCCGGCCGGTCTGCGCGGCCCCGGCGGCGGGGCGGGCGTACAGCGCGTCGAGCTGGGCGGGCGTCAGGTCCCGCGGCTGCGCCGCGGTGCCGCCCTCGGTGAAGCCGCGACCGGTCAGCACGGGATTGCTGCTCTTCATCACAGTCCTCCGGAACCACGCCTCCGGACCGCGCGCTGCGGCGCCGCCCTCAGCGTAAGCGGACGGCGGAGGGGCCGCACGACGGTCGCGGACGGGTGCGGCCCGGGTCCGGGTCAGCGGCGCCGGCGGCGGAAGAGGCCCCGGCGGGAGACCTGCGGCGCGCCGTCGGGCGCGTCGCTGCCCCGGCCGTTGCCGCCGGCCGGCGCGGAGTTGCCCCCGCCCCCGCCGGCCCGCTCCTTCTCCTGCTCCTGCTCGGCCCGCGCGATCGTGGCGAGCAGGTCGCGGGCCAGCCCGGTGTACGTCGCCTCCAGCCACGGGCACAGCAGCACCAGGCGGCACAGCGAGCCCAGCACGGTCACCTCGCGGGTGCGGTACGCCTTGGCCGCCGCCAGCATCCGCTCGGTCACCCGCAGCCCGACGTCCTCGCGCACCGACGGGTCGACCCAGGCGGTGGCCACCATGGCGAAGGCCGCGGTCTCGGCGAGCCAGTCCTCGGGGCCGTCGAGGAGGTCGAGCAGGACCGAGCGGCGCACCGAGTCCGGCCACGGCTCGTCGGCGCGGTGGTGGGCCACCCCGAGGCAGGCGAAGGTCTGCACCGCGCGGATCCACAGCTCGGGCCGGTACGCCCGCAGGTAGCGGCCCTGCTCGTCGTCGGGCGGCTGCGGCGGGTGGACCATGACGCCGAGCAGGTCGTCCAGCGGCAGGCCGGACAGCCGCACCCCGTGGTCGTAGGCGGCCGGGATGTGCGGCCAGGACGCGGCCGCGGTGTCCCGTACCAGCCGCGTCGCGTCGGGAGAGGGCGCGGGCACGGCCGGGCGGGCGACCATGCCGTCGTAGGTCCACAGGGTGCGGCCGACCGCGCCGACCGGCTCGCGCGGATCGGGGTCGCCGACGGAGCGGCTGGAGACCCGGCCGCCGGGGAACGCCATCAGGAACGCCAGCACCGCGCTGGGCGGTTCGATCATCGAGGCGACCAACTGCACCTGCTGGCCGCGGTCGGCGGCGGTCCCGGGATCGCGCAGGATCTGCTGGAGCACGTTGACGGTGGCCTCGGTCGCCCCGGCCACCACGCCGAGCCACGGCTGCCACTCGCTGTGCCGGGCCAGCACGGTGGTCGCGTAGGAGTGGTCGGGATGGGCCCGCAAGTGGTCGGCGAGCGCCAGCAGATGGGCGGGGTCGCCGTCGGCGGCGTACCGCACCCCGAGCACGGCCGGGCCGGCCTGCGGGTCGTCGGGGCGCGCGGCGGCGGCCCGTTCGGCCCACGGCAGGCCCTGCGCGGCTCGTCCGGTGGACGCGTACAGCTCGGCGATGTCGACCATCAGCGAGAGGTCGGTGGCGTCGCGGGCGATCTCCTCGCGCCACACCCGCAGCGCGTCGTCGGGCCGCCCGGCCGCCCTGAGCGCGTATCCGAGCATGATGCTCGGGATGTGGTCGGGCTGGAGCCGGTGCGCGCGCTCCGCCCATGCCACCGCCCGGTCGGTGTCGCCGGTCCTGCGGGCCAGCGCCGAGCCGATCGCGGACAGCCGGGGGTCGTCGGGGTGGCGTTCGACCACGGCGACGGTCAGTTCGTAGAACGGCCGCACCGCCTCGCGGGCCCGTTCGGGCAGCGGATCGGGCAGTGCGGTGACCATCTGGGCCAGCGCCCGCGTCATCAGCGGGGCCGCCAGCAGGCCGGGCAGCGCGTCCCGGGTGAGCCAGGCGACGTGCGCCCAGGGGTGGTCGTGGCGGGACCGGATCGCCGTGGCGATCAGCAGCACCGCCTCGCCCCACTCCTCGCAGGCCGCCAGCAGGTGCGCGCGGCAGACCAGGCTCCCGGCGAACGGCCGGTCCGCGGGGAAGAACTCCAGCGCGGCGGCCGGTCCGCCGGCCCGCCCGGCCAGTTCGGTCAGCGCCTCGTGCGCGTCGGGCAGCCGTGGATCGGCCGCGAACGCGCTGCCCAGGTGGTCGGCGGCGTGCGCCAGATCACCGCCGTCCATGATCAGCCGGGTCAGCGCCACCTCCCCCTCCGCGGCCAGCCGCTCGTCGCCGCCCTCCCCCCGCGCGTCCGCGCCGTGCGCCCGCCGTCCGTTCATGTGCCCGCCCCTCGGTCTCGCGTGCGCACCCACCCCCCGTCCCCGGGGCGGTGCGTGCCGACGATGCCGCCGGTGCCGACGGTATTACCCGCGTCGCGTGCCCGGGGACCGGGGTGACCGCACCGTGACCGGTCCGGCTCGCCGTCCGGCCGATTCGTGCTGGACGCCAGGGGCCGGGCGCGGTATCACTGAGGGGTGGAGACGAACACGCGTTCGAACATCAGGGAGCAGGTCATGCCACGCCCCGACCACATCCGTGCCCTGCACACGGCGCTGCTGACCGCCCTGCGCGGGCTGCCGGTCTTCCCGCTGTCGCGCACCAAACTCCCCGCGGTCCGCTCACCGCACCGCGACGAGCCCCGGTCCACCGACTGCCGCGGCGAGTGCGGCCGCCCCGGCCACGGGGTGTACGACGCGACCACCGACCCCGACCGCATCCGCGCCCTGTTCGCCATGGCGCCCTGGGCGACCGGGTACGGCATCGCGTGCGGCCGGGCCCCGCACCACCTCGTGGGCGTCGACCTCGACGTCAAGCACGGCGCGGACGGCATGGCCGCGCTGGCCGCCCTCGCCGGGCGGCACGGCTTCGCCATGCCGCCGACCGTCACCGTCCGCACCCCCAGCGGCGGCCGCCACCTGTGGCTGACCGCACCCGGCCCGGTGCCCAACTCCGCGGGCCGGCTCGGTCCCGGCATCGACGTGCGCGGCGCCGGTGGTTACGTCGTCGGTCCCGGCTCCCGCACGGTCGCCGGCCACTACCTCCTGGAGCCCGGCACCGCACGGCACCCCCTGGCCCCGGCCCCGCCCGCGCTCCTCCTGCTGGCCGCCCCGCCCGCGCCGCCGTCCCCGTCCACCGGCGAGGGCGCCGCGCCGCCGCGGCACCCCGCCGAGAAGCGCGCCGCCGCGCTCATCCGGTTCGTGCTCGACTCCCGCGAGGGGGAGCGCAACGGCCGCCTCTTCTGGGCCGCCTGCCGTGCCTACGACGCCGGCCTCGGCGACGCGCTGGCGCCCGCGCTCGTCACGGCCGCCGTCCACACCGGGCTGGGCGAGCGCGAGGCCGCCGCGACGGTCGCCTCGGCCGGCCGGCTGCGGGCCGCCGTGGAGCCGTGAGGCGGCCCGCGCCCATCCGGCACGCACGCGGTTGCGGGCAAGCGTGTTGGGCCGGAAGGTGGCAGGGGCCCTTGGCCGGCCGGTCCTGGCGCAGCTGTCCCGGCCCCCTCGGCCGCCCCGGCCTCCTCAGCCGCCCTGGCCGACCGGGCTCGGCAGCCGCCGGGCCGCCGGCTCGGGCTCGGGCAGTCGCGGCACGAACGGGCCGGCCATCGCCGTCGTGACCAGCGCCATGATCACCATCATCGTGAACATGCGGTGGTCCAGCACGCCCATCGTCACCCCCGCGTTGAGGATGATCAGCTCGGTCAGGCCGCGGGTGTTCATCAGGAAGCCGACCGTGCGGGAGTCCCGCCAGGACAGGCCCGACAACCGCGCCGCGCCGGTCGCCCCGATGAGCTTGCCCGCGCAGGCCACCGCGGCGATGGCCGCCAGTTGCAGCCAGCCGCCGCCACCGAGCTGGGTGACGTCCACGGACAGGCCGGTGCTCACGAAGAACACCGGCAGCAGGAGCGTGGTGATGTGCTCCATCGGCTCGCGCACCCGCGCCTGGAGGCCGTAGCCGGCCTCCCGCGGCATGACCAGGCCGAAGGAGAAGGCCCCGAAGATGGCGTCGAGCCCGATCTGGTTCGTGACGTAGCCGGCCACGAAGGCGCCGCCCGCCAGGATGCCGAGCAGCAGCGGGGAGACGTCGCCGTCGGAGCTCATCCGGTCGACCAGCAGCTTCAGCAGCGGCCGGACGACCAGGGCGAGCACCGCGACGTACAGCGCGGACCAGCCGACGATCCGCAGCAGGCTGCCGGAGCCGCTGGAGGCGGCGACCGCGGAGATGACGGACAGCATGCACCAGGCGAGGACGTCGCCGACCGCGGCGCTGGCCAGCGCGAGGGTGCCCACCCGGGTTGCCTGCAGGCGGTGTTCGAGGATGATGCGGGCCAGCACCGGGAACGCCGTGATGGCCATGGCCGTGCCGACGAAGAGGGTGAACGCCGTCTCGCCGACGTGGTGCCCGGCCACGGTGGTGTGGTCGTGGTAGAGCCAGGTGGCGAGCCCGATCCCGGCGGCGAAGGGCAGCGCGATCGAGGACAGCGAGACACCGACGACGGAGTTGCGGCTCCTGCGGATCTCGCCGGGGCTCATCTGCCAGCCGATGAGGAACATGAAGAGCAGGATGCCGACCTGGGCGATCGCCGAGAGGTCGGTCCGCCCGGCGACGGGGAAGAGCCGCGCGGGCAGGTTCCCCGGCAGCAGTCCGAGCAGGCTCGGGCCCAGGGCGATGCCGGCCAGGATCTCGGCGATGACCTGCGGTTGCCGTAACCGCCGGAAGACCGGGGCGAGCGCGGCGCTGAAGATCAGGACGGCCGCGACGTCGGCCATCGCCTCGGCCAGCAGTTGCGTCGGATTCTGGGCCATGGGACTTCCCCTGGGTCGTCGGATCCACTCGGACACGGGACGTGCGTCACGCCGGACGAGCTGTGCGAGGAGCCGCCTCCTGCCGGTACGAGGAGCCGGTACGGGGAGGGGAGGGTTGGGGCGGGCGGCGGCTGACGTGGCGCCAGCCGCCCCGCGGGTCTCAGTCCTTGATCTCGCAGATGACCGCGCCCGAGGAGATCGAGGAGCCGACGTCGGCGGTGAGCCCGATAACGGTGCCGGCGCGGTGGGCGTGGATCGGCTGCTCCATCTTCATGGCTTCGAGGACGACGATCAGGTCGCCTTCGGCGACGGTCTGCTTCTCCTCGACGGCGACCTTCACGATCGTGCCCTGCATCGGGGAGGCGAGGGTGTCGCCGGAGACGGCGGTCGCCGTGCGGCGGCCCGGTCCCCGGCGCCGCGGCCGGGCCTGCTGGGCGGCCAGGCCGCGGGCCAGCACCGTGCTCAGCTTGGTGGGGAGGGAGACTTCGAGGCGTTTGCCGCCGACTTCGACGACGACGGTTTCGCGGCTGCCGGTTTCCTCTTCGTCGGGGGTGGTGCCGGTGAAGGGGGGGATGGTGTTGTCGAA
>NZ_FNVU01000014.1:0-17502 GCF_900107965.1 Actinacidiphila yanglinensis
GGCACCCCGCTACGACGTCGGCAAAACCGTCAAACGCCCCGACACCCTCAAAGCCATCGGCAAGCCCGGAAGATCTTGGTAGATAAAGAACAAGCAGAGGCCGTGTTCTGAAACTGAACGGACGCGCCTCGCCTCGTTCCGCCACGGAACAAGAACTCCGTTCCACCGCGGAACCCCTGCCTGTTCCGCGACGGAACACAGCACCCCGACGCCTCAGTACGAGGCCGACGACGCGGCAGCATCCGCTCCGACCACCCACACACCCTCCATCGCCGAAACGAGCGCCCTGATGTCCCTCCCCCGCAAAACCCCCGCCATCCCCGGTCCACACACTCGCCCCGTCCCCGACGAGACCGGTACCACTTCAGCCCGCTCCCTCAACGGCACGAACGGCCCTGAACGCCCAGCCCCCGGCGGAGCAAGGTATGGCGCTGGACCGTCCAACGGCCGGTCCAGCCCAGGATCCTCCGCCCCGGGGGTGGCGGAGGAGGGGCTCCGGCGCCAGGGGGCACCGGAGGGAGAAGCCGCAGGACCGTCCACCGTCGAGACGCCCATTGAGCCGCCGAGCCTGACGCGCGCCGCCGCCGAAGCCGCCGTGCACCGCGTCGCCCGCCGTCGCCGCCGCGAGCACACCCAGCGCACGTACCGCGTCGACGTCCGCTACAGCGCAGCCGAACACCACGCCATCAAGGCCAAGGCAAAGAGGATGGGAATCGCCGGCGCCCACCTGGTCGGCGCGGTCGTCATGGCGTTCGTCGAAGGAGCCCAACTCCTCCCAGGCCACCGCACGGCCACCGACGACCTCATCGACGAACTGGTCGCCCTGCGCACCCAGGTCGCGAAGATCGGCGGCAACGTCAACCAGATCGCGCACCGCCTCAACTCCGGCGGCACCCCTCACCCCGGCGACGTTCCCCTCCTGGTCCAGGCCCAACGCACCCTCGACACTGTCCGCGCCGCTATCTCCGACATCGAAACGGCCGCCCACCAGGCGACCGGCCGGAAGGCCGCCTGAATGATCGCGAAGATCACCCGAGGCAAGACCGTCCGCCGCCTGCTCGGCTACCTCTACGACACCGTCCACTCCAAGGACCACATCGACCCCCACCTCGTCGCCTCCTGGGACGGCTTCGCCCCCGACCCCGGCCGCGACACCGACCCGCAAGCCGCCATGCGGCAGCTCGCCCAGGCCCTCGAACTCCGCCTCAACCAGGCCCGCCGCAACGACGACCGCAATATCCCCGACCGGCCCGTCTGGCAGTGCTCGATCCGTGCCGCCCCCGAGGACCCGATCCTCACCGACGAGCAGTGGGCCGCCATCGCCCGCCGCATCGTCCACGCCACCGGCATCGCCCCCGACGGCGACCCGGACGGCTGCCGCTGGGTCGCCGTCCGCCATGCCCCCGACCACATCCACATCGCCGCCACCACCCTCCGCGGCGACCTGCGCACCGCCCGCCACTGGAACGACTACCTCCGCGCCGACCACGAACTCGAAGCCGTCGAAAGCGACTACCACCTGCGCACCGTCATCCACGGCGATCGCACCGCAGCCAAACGCCCCACCCGGGCCGAAACCGAAAAGGCGCACCGCGCCGGCCGCGCCCGCACCCCGCGCGAGCAGCTCCGTACGATCGCGCGGACCGTCGTCGCCGTGTCCACCAGCCCCGAGGAATACCTGCACCTGCTGGCCGGCAGCGGCGTCCACGTCGAGGTAATCCGCTACCCCTCTGGCGACATCCGCGGCTACAAAGTCGCCCTCCACGGCGACACCAACGCTGAGGGCGAACCCATTTGGTTCTCCGGTTCCACCCTCGCCCCCGACCTGTCCTACCCCCAGCTCCTCTCCCGCCTCGCCACCACCGACGCCCCCACAGCCACCACCAGCGCCCGACGAAGCGACCCTTGGCACCAGGCCACCGCCGCAACCGAACGCATCCCCCACCACATCGCCGGCACCGACGACGCAACCTCCCAAGCCCACATCGCCGCCTTCGCAGAAGCCCTCGACGCCCTCCCCCTCCGCGCCCCCGCCAACGTGCGACCGCAACTCCGTGAAGCAGCCCTCGCCTTCGAACGCGCCAGCCGCTCCCGCATCGCCGCCGAGCACCAGCACGCCCGCGCCCTGCGAGGAGCCATCCGTGCCATCGCCCGCCAGCCCGCCACCGGCGACTGCACCGGCCTCGCGATGTTCCTGGACGCCGCGATCCTCGCCGTCATCGCCATCCAGCGCTGGCACTCCGCCCGCCACCACGACCAGCAAGTCACCGCCGCGCACCGGGCCCTTGTACATCTGCGGGCCGCGTACGATCACGCCGCCGCGACACCACTGGCCACCCTCACCCACCGCACCCCCGCGCAGCCGGTGACCGACCGCCATGCCCACCGCATACGCGAGGCCATCCCCGCCCACGCCGAACAGATCCTGGCTGACCCCGCCTGGCCCGCCCTCGCCACCACCCTCACCGACACCGAAACCGCCGGCCACGACCCCACCCGGCTCCTTCAACTGGCCGCCGACCAACGTGCCCTCACCGACGCCCGCTCACCCGCCCAAGTCCTCACCTGGCGCCTCCAACGCCTGGCCCAACGCCCCGCACCGAGCCCGCTGGCCCGAATCGCGATGTCCCGCAGCACCGTCGCCACCCGCCAGGCGCCGTCCGCGCCCACCGAGCAACCGGCGGCGCAGCCGCCCCATCGGGGCCCCGCCAGCGTGAGCGACGTCAACCACGGACGTCGGCGGCGTTGATCCCGCGCTTCCGTTCCAGGACCACGACAGGCAATTCAGCGCCTCGGCGATCTTGATCAGGTTGACGGGCGTGGCATTACCGCCAGCCTCCACGTCTTGGGTCCATCCCCGCGGCGGGGAGCAGTTCACGTTCCCGGAGCAGTTCCGCGGGCGCCTGGGTCTATTCCCGCGGGTGCGGGGAGCAGAACGCATCCCCGTCGAACGCGGCGACGTTGGCGGGTCCATCCCCGCAGGTGCGGGGAGCAGTTCCTGTCCGTGGCGACCCTGTCCGCTGCCGCGGGTCCATCCCCGCGGGTCCGGGGAGCAGCAGGACCGCGTTGTCGGTGTCCGCGCCGGAACGGGTCCATCCCCGCGGGTGCGGGGAGCAGGTCACGGTCCCGTACAGCCAGCTCTTCTCCAGGGGTCCATCCCCGCGGGTGCGGGGAGCAGGTCTACGCCTCCCGCTCCAGGAGCAGGTACGAGGGTCCATCCCCGCGGGTGCGGGGAGCAGCTGACCATGCCTGACTTCACGTTCCCGGAGCAGGGTCCATCCCCGCGGGTGCGGGGAGCAGAGGCGACGTTCAAGGCAGTTGACCAGGGTGTCGGGTCCATCCCCGCGGGTGCGGGGAGCAGGGCTCGGAGGCGCGCAGCAGCACGGTCAGGTCGGGTCCATCCCCGCGGGTGCGGGGAGCAGATCGGCGCGGTGGAGTATTCGTCCGGGCGGCCGGGTCCATCCCCGCGGGTGCGGGGAGCAGTTCGGCACCGCGCAGCGCTGGATGGTCGTGGCGGGTCCATCCCCGCGGGTGCGGGGAGCAGACGGCTACGGCGCCAGCTATGACGCGCTCAATGGGTCCATCCCCGCGGGTGCGGGGAGCAGCACGGCGGTGACTGGCGGCGCCGCGCCGAGGTGGGTCCATCCCCGCGGGTGCGGGGAGCAGGTCCCACTGGGATGGGACGGCGAGGCAGGTGCGGGTCCATCCCCGCGGGTGCGGGGAGCAGAGGCTCAGATTCTTACGCAGGGCACCGTTGTTGGGTCCATCCCCGCGGGTGCGGGGAGCAGATCCATGTGCGGGCGCCGATCGAGGGGCCCGGGGGTCCATCCCCGCGGGTGCGGGGAGCAGCCATCTCTCCGCGCCGTGGTTGGTCGTCGCACGGGTCCATCCCCGCGGGTGCGGGGAGCAGCTCCAGCGCGCCCGGGCCGGCGGCGGCCAGTTGGGTCCATCCCCGCGGGTGCGGGGAGCAGCGGGCTGGCGCGGATCAGGTCGGCCAGTTGGTGGGTCCATCCCCGCGGGTGCGGGAAGCAGGGTAGTTCGGCGCTGGTGCCCATCCGTTGGTCGGGTCCATCCCCGCGGGTGCGGGGAGCAGTCCTATGCGAGGTTGCCGAGGGGGAAACTGCCGGGTCCATCCCCGCGGGTGCGGGGAGCAGATCGTGCGGTCGTCGCCGTCGTCGACCGAGTAGGGTCCATCCCCGCGGGTGCGGGGAGCAGCTGTCGAGGACGCGAGCGCGGTGCACGCGATCGGGTCCATCCCCGCGGGTGCGGGGAGCAGAGCGAGGTGCCGGCGTCGCTCCCCTCCAACCCGGGTCCATCCCCGCGGGTGCGGGGAGCAGCTGCACCGGCACGCGAAGGCGTTCGACGCGCTGGGTCCATCCCCGCGGGTGCGGGGAGCGGACCACGTTCGGCACGCCCGTGGCCGCGACCGCGGGTCCATCCCCGCGGGCGCGGGGAGCGGCGGAAGTCGGAGCTGGACAGCCTGACCAAGGAGGGTCCATCCCCGCGGGCGCGGGGAGCGGGTCTGTCCATGCCGCCCTCCTGGTCCGGCCCGGGGTCCATCCCCGCGGGCGCGGGGAGCGGATCGACTCGCCGGCCAACACGCGGCCCTTGCCGGGTCCATCCCCGCGGGCGCGGGGAGCGGGGTGCTCCCGGCATGGGGGACAGGTCCTTGCCGGGTCCATCCCCGCGGGCGCGGGGAGCGGGCCGAGGGCGGCGCGCAGATGTTGAAGCGGATGGGTCCATCCCCGCGGGCGCGGGGAGCGGCGCCAGGTGGAAGTTCAGAGCCTCCAGCACGAGGGTCCATCCCCGCGGGCGCGGGGAGCGGTACAAGGTGCCCGCGCTGCAACGGGCGCACGTGGGTCCATCCCCGCGGGCGCGGGGAGCGGGTGCAGGCCGTCCTCGACGAGCAGGCCGCCGTGGGTCCATCCCCGCGGGCGCGGGGAGCGGTCACCAACCGTGGCGGCCGGGTGTTCCTGACCGGGTCCATCCCCGCGGGCGCGGGGAGCGGAGCCACGGAAACCTGCGCGGGCCCAACGGCCCGGGTCCATCCCCGCGGGCGCGGGGAGCGGTCCATGAACGCGAACGCCGCGGCGGCCTGGTCGGGTCCATCCCCGCGGGCGCGGGGAGCGGGCCGCCGAGACCGAGTGCCCCCGCCACGGTGGGGGTCCATCCCCGCGGGCGCGGGGAGCGGCATCGATGAGCCGGGCGGCCGCGGCTGCCGTCGGGTCCATCCCCGCGGGCGCGGGGAGCGGTGCTGGCTGCGTCAGCTGGCGCCCGAGTGCATGGGTCCATCCCCGCGGGCGCGGGGAGCGGTCCTTCGCGGACGGCGGAGCAACCGTTGCGGCGGGTCCATCCCCGCGGGCGCGGGGAGCGGGGGGCCGCCGTGTCGGCGACGTCGAGGCGGGCGGGTCCATCCCCGCGGGCGCGGGGAGCGGCTCTTCCGCCTCGTCGATGATGAGCATGAACGGGGTCCATCCCCGCGGGCGCGGGGAGCGGTGCGAGCTGTACGCCGGGGAGCCGGATGAGGCGGGTCCATCCCCGCGGGCGCGGGGAGCGGCTGGGCTTCTCCGCCTACGACTCGTCCGGGAAGGGTCCATCCCCGCGGGCGCGGGGAGCGGCAGCTCCGGTCGAGTGTGGCGCAGGCGCAGCAGGGTCCATCCCCGCGGGCGCGGGGAGCGGACCAGAAAGTCGTGCGCGGCGTCGCCGGTGTTGGGTCCATCCCCGCGGGCGCGGGGAGCGGGATCCGGCGAAGGGGGCCCCGTGCATTCATCCGGGTCCATCCCCGCGGGCGCGGGGAGCGGGCCGCGGCGGAGGCTGCCCGCGGCCACGGATCGGGTCCATCCCCGCGGGCGCGGGGAGCGGGGCGAGATGTGGCACGCCCCCGCGATCGGCGCGGGTCCATCCCCGCGGGCGCGGGGAGCGGCGAGTGACCGCCCCTCCGCCGCCGCTGGACGTGGGTCCATCCCCGCGGGCGCGGGGAGCGGAAGCTCTCGAAGCTGCCCCCAAGCGCGCTGGAGGGTCCATCCCCGCGGGCGCGGGGAGCGGTCTTTGTGAGCTGCGGTGTTATCAAGGGGCGGCGCTTGTTTCAGCAAGGATGAGAGAAAAGCACATATAGGACAAAAAGTAATGCGTGGGCCCCAGTTGTCCACATGACAGGCTACGCGGACGCCTGCGGGATTCCTGGTGCAGCCAGCGAAACTCCGCGTTGAGCCTGACCCCAGCTTGCTGCTCACACCGCCGCTGCGCTGCGATCGAGACGAGAACCCGCACGCAGGGCGGCAGTTCTCTCCGCATACCGATCACCACGGAGGGGGAAAGGCTCCAGTCGCATGCCGCTTGCGACAGTTGGACAATCTCGTCGCGTCGGAGCCCGTCAACCGGGAGGAGCACTCCGTCGGAGCGGCAGGTCACAGAAGTCCTGGGCACGCAGCCGTCCGCCGGTACGGACACGCGGAAGCTCCGCCCGACGGCGCGACACTCACCGCCCCTGAGATTACGGCGCCCGATTCCCGAAGCGGCGGCGTTTGGACGCCTTGCTCCAGCCGGTAGAGGGGGAGGAGCCTTCCGGGGCCGGACGATCCGACGAGCGATCCGATTGGCGATCTGCCGGACGGAGGATGAGGGTGAGGCCCTCGTGGTCGACGGGATGCCACTTGTGATCGTGAGTGCGGAAGGTATAGCCCTGCTCGGAGTTGGTGGAATAGGCGAGCAGAGCACGACCGTTGCCGGCGAACTGGCGGACCTCGTCCCACAGCGCGTCGCGGATTCGAGCGGAGGGATTGCCGAGGAAGACGCCGGGAGAGATCTCCAGGAGCCAGCGGGTGAGGAACCCCCGAAGGCCGACCGGGCAGTGTGTGAGGACGATGACGGTCACCAGATGACGCCGTCTCGCACCAAAGCGTCCTGCGCCCGAATGTCCTGGACCAGGACACCGCCGTGGGCCGTGTCGGCCTCACCCTCACCGTAGTTGCGGCCGGCAGCCACCTCGCCGCCCCGATCGGACAGAAGCGTGACATGGTCACCGTCGTCCGGCAGGGCCGCACCCACGGGCGCGAGCAGGCTCTGGATATCTCGTACGCACCGGTCGAGCAGCCCGGTGGTGTTGATCCGGTCACGCAGCGTCCGCCGGGTGCGGGGACCGATGTCCTCCGGGCCCTCTGCGACGACCTCGAAGGCGATCGGGATACCGATGTCGGTCTTGTAGAAGTCGGCGACATCAAGGACGAAGGACAGTTCGTGGCCCGAGTGCACAAAGCCGAGTCCTGGGCTGCAACCCAGCGCTGCCACCACGGTCTGGGCAATGCCGTACATGCACTGAGCGGCGGCGGTGACCGCCTGGTTGGGTGCGTCACCACTGCCGAAGTCGCCGGGGGTGAACCGCCGTCCGCGCCACGGGACCCCCGTACGGGCCGACTCCTGCGCGTAGCAGCGCTTGACGCGGTCGCCCTCCCGGCCCAGCAGTTGACGCCGCGTACAACCGGCCGGGTCCTCATCGGGAAAGCGCAGCCGGTACATGGCCCGCGCGACATCCAGCCGGGTGCGCTGGTTGGCCCACGCCACCGCCTGGGCTTCAACCAGGGCGGAGGACCTGGTCAGGGCCCGGCCTCCTGCATAGAACCGTACGCCGTTCTCGCCGACCCAGACCACGATGGCGCCGCTCTCGCCGAGTACCGCCATGGCCTGGTGCGTGATCCGCGTGCCAGGCCCGAGGAGCAGCGTGCCGATGGTCGCCGACGGGATGTGGCGGACACCCTCGGCGTCCTCAGCGGTGATGGCGTTGGCGTCCCGGTGCACGAGGCAGTGTTCGAGGTAGACGAAGGACAGGCGGTCGCCGACGCGGGTGAGTTGGCGAGGGCTGGTGGCTGGGCGTTTGCCGACGGTCGTCATCGGGTTACTCCGCCGGGGCGAGGGTCATGAGCCCGCAGCCGTACGCCTTGGCCTTGCCGAGACCGGCGGTGAGTGTGCGGCGTAGCGCGTCGGGGTCGACCACCCGCAGGCGGCCGTCGAAAGTGACGCGAGTCACTTTCACCTTGTGGCTGCGGTCGTCGGTCTCGTTCCTCTTCCCGAAGGCAAGGTCACTGCGGTTGTGGACGACCACCTCGTGCCACGCTCCGTCGAGGCCGTCCGGCCTGGGCTCGGAGCGCTCCACGACGGCGAAGCCGGCGTCCGTCTGCCGCTTGAGCAGCCAGTCCAACTGGTGCCGGGGGGTGACGTGCGCGGTGCGCTTGGTCGGCTCGGCAGCATGGCGCCTGATGCTGTGCACGGGGTTGGCGGTGAGCCGGAACGTCCAGGTGTCGTCAACAGCGAGGCGGGCGAGGAAGGGCGCGTACGGCTTCGTCTGCCAGCCGCCCGTCGTCGGCCAACCTGCCTGCTCCACCAGGTGAGTGAGGTCGGGCCGGTCGGGACTGACAACGTAGAGCAGCACTTCGCTGCGCGACTGGTGGTCCAGCCGCCACAGCACACGCGGACCACCGCCCTGGTGATCCGGCCTTTCCGCGAAGGATGCCATCACCGCGGCGTGGAGGCTCTGAGGTGAGGTGAGCAGCCGGCGGGCGCCCATGCGCGCGGTGTTGATACGGAATCGGGTCAGGAACATCGTCAGTCTTCCAGTAGTCCCATCGGATCGTGCTTCGGCGGTACGAAGTCCCGGCGGGAGGTGCTCGGCGAACCGCCGAGCGGATTGGGGACGGTGACGGCACGTGAGTGGACGGCACGTAGGCCGTACCGGCGGTGGTGCGGGTCGAAGCTAAGCGGCCGGTCCCGCACGGCGTCGCCGGGACCTTCACCGGCCGGCAGATCGGCGATCACTTCGAGTTCGACGCGGCGCTCGCGACTGCGGCGGCGCTGCACCCAGGCGGATGCCTGCCAGGGCTCGGACTCCAAGGCGCCCCAGAGACCGTCCCGGTGGACGCGCAGGTCCACCGGGCGGGATGGCGGGCAGGAGCGACGGCCGAGGAACGGGAGATACACCGGGGACCGGACCGCGGCGTGCAGGGCTTCGATCAGGTCCGTGCCACCTTCGACGGCGGCGACGAACACCGCGTCGGACAGGTAGAAGCGTTCGGAGACCGGCATGGACTTGTCCGTGTCGGCGTGGTGCGCGGTCTGATAGTCCCGCACGCGCGTCCCCGGCTGGTCGAGCCGGACTGCGAAGCCGAGCGCAGCCAGGTCGGCTATGTCCGCGCCACGATCGCGGCCCTGGGCGGCGGCGAGCAGCCCGACCACCCCACTCTTGGTGGGGGCTCGTTCCGTCGTACGCCGGGCGAAGCGGGACGACGCGCCCCAGGACTGGAGCGGGCCCGCGAGGCGCAGCGTCAGCACACTGGTGCGTTCGCTCATGCGGGCTGGTTCTTTCCCTCCGCCGCGGGGGCCTGAGCCTGTGCCGGTACGGCACCCGCACCTTCGAGGAGCGTGCGCGCCTCCAATCGGTCGGCCACTGCCTTGCCCACCGAGTCGAGAAGGCCGCTGAGGCTGACCTCGGTTCCGAGCGCCGCCAGCGGCTCAGTGGCCGCACCCACGTGCAGCACCCAGCTCGGGTCACTGGTGACGTCGTACGCCTTCTCGATGTCGGAGACGTGCGCGAACAGTTGGGTGCAGGCGCCGCGCAGGTGCCCGCCGACGGCCTGGGGCGCCTGGACAGGTTCCTCGAAGGCGGCGACAAAGCTGATGGGCCGGGCTGAGCGGAGCGTGACGATCACGGCTTCGGGGAGGGTGTGGTTGCCGAAGGTGTTGATCTTTCCGGTGGGCATGGAGGCCACGAAGCCGTGCAGGAAAGCTCGTACGGCCCTGCGTACGGGCTCGTGCAGCGGCTCGTCGGGGCGAAGGCCGACGCCGAGGTTGTCCCGCAGACGGTCCACGTCGAGCGCGGCATAGCGGTAGAGAGTTGCCGAGTTGAAGTCGACAGTGCCGATCATGCCGGCGCCGGATTCCTCGTCCCTCTCGTTCTGGTCGTCGACGGCCGTGTAGTAGTCGGACTCGTTCTCGACCTGGTGGACGCTGATGGCGTGCGCAACCTGGGCCGCCGCGTCCACGTTGATGTCGGCGGAGTCGGCGACCATCCGGCCGAACAGCGCGATGTCCACCGAGTGCCGGGTGTCGGCGAGTTCCCGGGCCTTGTCCTTGTTGTCCTTGGCCTTCAGGAACGCCTTGATGTCATCGGCGCCCTCGACCGCGAGACGGGCCAGGCCGTCGAGTTGGCGGGAGCTGAGGAACATCAGGTACGAGGACTCCGGCGGCGGCTCCGGCTCGCCCTTCTTCTTGGCGCTGTCGGCCTTCCTGCGCGGCACCTCGATCTTGGAACCCGTTGCTGTGTGGAGCGTCTCGGCGGCCAGCACCAGTGCGGCGGCCCGGTCCAGCGAGGGCTCCACCGCGGTGATCCGGTCGGCGAGCAGTTCGGCCACCCTGCGTGTACGGACGCCGAGTTCGGTCGGGTCCAGCAGGTCCTGGAACGCCCGGCGGGTGGCCCTCTTCCACGCCTGGCTGGAGACGCGGGCCCGGCGCACGCCGCCGTACACCGCGGTCTTCGGAGTCCCGGTGTCGTCACGGTTGAGGTTGCTCGGCGGCACGGTCTGCAGCACATGGACGTCGATGATGGTGCGGCTCACGGGGTGTCGTCCTCCGGGGTGGTGGTGTCGGGTTCGTCGGCCGCGCCGTCCCCGGCCGGCCTGCCTGCGCCGCCGTCCGAAGCTGGGGGCCGGACGGCAAGGTAGGACCTGCCCCACGAGCGTCGTACGCGCTGTGGGCCACCGGTCTGCTGCCAGACGTAGAGCTGGTCGGCAAGCAGCCCGTAGTCGAGCGGAATGGCATCGCGCCGCATCAGCAGGACCAGGTCGCGCAGCCGGCCGGCGAGCACCGCGGGCGTGGCAGCCGTGCCGGCACGTACGAAACGCCTGCGGGTCGGCTCGTCGATCTCGGACCCGGGGTGCAAACGGCGTACCGCAGCTCCGAGTTCCGGACCGGGCCTGCGGTGCATCCGCGTGGTGTGGTGGGACTGCTGGTGCAGCGACCACAACGTGACGGCGGCATGCGCCGCCTCCTCCGCCCGGCCCATCGCCTCCTCGGTGAGGTCGGCGCGTTCGTAGCGCTCGTAGAGCGGCTCAGTACCGATGAGTCCCCACAGGTCGGGGGTCTCACCTGCCGGATGGCCGATGCCGCGACGCAGCCTGGCCAGGGCGCCGACGGCGTTGCTGCGGTCGTCGAGGTAGCCGCGCTGCAGCTTGGTGATGTGCCGGTGCACGGCGTCACCGACCGGGCCGAGTGGCTGCTGCCGGACAGCGGGTTCGGTGGCAGCGGGAAGGACGGTGGTCATACCGGCGACTCCACTGGGGAGGGTTGGGCGGTCTGCGAGTCCGTGGCACCGCTGGGCCCGGTGGCGAGGATCCGGTTGAGGTGGGTACGGAAGCGGAGTTCAGCCGCGGTGTCGTTCAGCCAGCGGGAGCCTCCCCGGCCGTCCACGACGCGTCCTTCCCATGCGGCGAGTCCGGTGTCATCCAGCAGCCCCGCGCCCAAGTCGAGCACGGTCCGGTGCAACTGCCGCCTCCAGCGGTCCCGTTCCTCGTACGGATCCGGCGCGCCGCCCAAGTCGCGGAGCCAGCAGCGGTACTGGGTGTCCAGTGTGCCGAAGCCGATGTCGTGGGCGGCGCTCCTCCGAGGCTCGGGGTCGGCACCGGACGCGACGGCAAGGTCGGCGGCCAGCTCTCCGAGGATTTTCACGGCGTTCTCGGCGTCACCCATGGCATTCACGGCCGCCTGCCCGTAGCGGTTGTCGCCCTGGTGCAGCAGCACGACGGACATGAGCACGCCGTCGTCCACCACCTCGTCGATCACCGACTGCTGCGTCCCGTACTGCGCACCGACGACGCGGGTACGGATCAAGTGCCGACGCGGAAGAAACCCTTCGGTGGTCAGCCTGGCGATCCACTCCACGATTTTCGGCCGCAGGCGAGCGGCACCGTCCTGCCGCTGGCCGGCTCCCTCGTCCCGGGCGGTGAGTAGACCCTTCAGACCGCGCCAGGCCATCTGTGCCGGATCGTGCTCCTGGGGTAGGTAGACCTGCGGCTCCCCGCGTTTCTTCTCCTGTGCGGGACTCCGGCGCCAGCGCGACATCGGCTCGAACCCGTGCTTGTTGTGTGGTTCGAGCGGGTCACCATAGGCCAGAACCACGCCGTGCACGCCGTCGGCGTCATGGTGCAGCCGGATCCGGCGCGATTGCCACGTGTAGAGATCCCGCAAGCCGTACGGGCGCAGGGCCAGATCGTCGGCCGCGTCGGGCCCGCACTGCTCATCGCGCCACGCAGGTCTGTCGGACGCTCCGAAGCGCAGGTGAGCAGTGTCGGCCGCCACCAGGTTGAGCAGCAGCGTCTCGTGGAGGGTGTCCCCCTCAATCAGGACACCGCCCAGGTTGCCCGCCCAGGCGACACCCAGCGGATACCCCTTGCCGGCCTTGACCCGTCGGTCGCCAACCGCACCGGACTTGATGCCGGACGGGTCGAACGCTTGGGCGTGCACGAGCCACCGGGCCGCCTCGGCGAAGCCGAGGCGGCCGACTCCCGGCCTTCTCATACTGAAGAAGGGGTCACCGTTGGGCACGTCGGCGACGAGGCGGTTGAGCGAGAACACCTCGTCCTTGGCCGTATGCAACCCGGCGACCTGAAAGAACGGCTGCTGCGGGTGCAGCAGGTCGAACCGTCCACGGTGGCGAACGAGGTAGCCGGCAGCCGGGGCGAACGGATTGTCTGCCGTCAGCCACAGCTCCTCCCACTCCTCGACGTCGGCCGGTGCGGATGCAACCTCCGGTTCGTTGCCCAATGCGTCGTGGAGGATCGCCAGCAGCAGTCGCAGCAGAGCGAATTCCTGCGTAGGCAGGTCACCGACCAGCCGACGGATGTCGCGTGCCTGGTCGAACACCTCGAGCAACGAAAGTTCCCGTTCCGAACCGTCGGTGAACTGCACCGGTAACCAGGGGCGGTTGGTCAGGTCGAAGCTGGGCGCGGTGGTCGTCATCCGTACCATCTCCTTCCTCTTGATCGGCGCGTCACGGGCCACCAGCAGCCCCTCTCCGGGGTCATAGGCGAGATACCACCCTGCCAGTCGGGTCTGACACTCCTCGTCGAGCGCGAGGATCAGTTCCCCGGCGAGCCAGTGGCTCTCCTTTTCCTGCCAGGCGGGGACGTACAGCTCCTCCAGTTCGGCGAGCGCTTGGTCCAGCTTCTCGGGGAATGAGAAGTGGTACGGCAAGCGCAACCCGCTGGCGGCCGCCGCCCTGGCGGCGCGAGCGGACGGCACGGCGTCGGTGGGCAGTTCGAGTCCACCGCGGCCCTTGTCCAGCCAGGGCAATGTGCACAGGGTGCCATCGGCCCGGCGCATCACGACGAGGACCTCCAGGCTCTCCCGGCTGTCGCGCACCTGTGCACGCCCGGCCCGCGTGTCGTCCGCATCGCCGACACCGGCATCGATCCATCCGATGAGCGGTCTACCCGCCTTGCGTACGTCGTCGAGCCGGAAGACCTCGGCTTTCCGCTGCTGCTTCGCGCGGGCCTCCTCATGGGCGGCACGAGCCGGCCCGACGTTCTCCGCCCATTGCGGCGGGCAGGGTTCACCGTCCCCGTAGGCGAGTTGGACGAGCGCGCTGATGTCCTCCGGCAGGCGTACCGGTGGGCCCGACGGCTTCATGTGCGGAGCCAGGACGGCGAGGGATCGTAACAGTGGGTAGGCGCCGTAAACAGTGCGGGAACCGCGTACGGGTTCGGGAGCCGGTTCCGATCGCCAGTCGACGCCGGTCACCAAACAGCGCGGCTTCCTCAACCGAATGGGGCGGTCACCCTGCCGTTCACCACGAGGGTGCCGGTGGAGGCGGCCCATTCGCTGGAGCAGCAGGTCCACCGGGCACAGGTCAGTCACCAACAGGTCGAAATCCACGTCCAGCGATTGCTCGGCCACCTGGCTGGCGACGACGATGTGTGCCCTCTGCGGCCGGTGGGGGGAACTGCCGTCCCGGTCCGGCGGTCCGAAACGGGTCAGGAGAGCGGCGTCCTTTCGGGCGCGGTCGACGTCGATGAACCGCGCGTGCGCAACGGTGACATGCTCTGTGCCGAACTTCTCCCGGAGCACAGCTGCCGTGCTCATCACACGATCGACCGTGTTGCGCACGACCAGCGCGCAGCCGCCCTCGGCCAGTTCAGCGGCCAAACGGTCGGCTAGTACGGCGTCGTCGTCCGACAGCGGCTCCAGCGCCACGTCGGTGCGGCGACCCGAAGCAGCGGGAGACGCCGTCACGGGCTCCTTGCCGGTGACGACAGCGGTCAGCAACGGGTAACCCACGGCGTCGGCTACTTCCCCAGCCCCCGTCCCCGTGTACGCCTCCACCAACTCCCCTCGCCTGCCTGCAGGAAGCGTCGCGGACAGGACCACCACCGGCACACGGTAGGCGCCCAGCCAGGACAGCACGCGGTCGAGGTAGGTATTCATGTAGGCGTCGTAGGCGTGGACTTCGTCGATGACGACGACCTTGCCTGCCATCGCGAGGTGCCGAAGAGCCAGGTGCCTGCTCTTAAGGCCGACCATCAGGAGCTGGTCGATCGTCCCGACGGCAAACGACGCGAGCAGGCCCTTCTTCCGGCCCCGTAGCCACTGGTGAGCGACAAGGTCGGCCGACGCTCTTCTCGCCCGTTCCCCGGAGTGTGTGTACGCGCTGGCGTAGGCATCGACCGCAGCGATCGTGCGGTGGCCGTCGCGCAGCAGGAGAGCGTAGTCCTCCTGGAGAGCCGCCTTGGCGTGGGCGAGCAGAACGGACTGCTGGTCGGGAGCGAAGGGTGTATCGAGTGGCGTGGCGGTCGGAAGCCGGTCGAGCCAGGCCAGCAGCCGGGGGAACATGGCGTTGCTGGTCGCCATCGTGGGCAACGCCACGTAGCACCCGCCCGCCCCTGAACGGGCCGCGAACACCTCAGCGACGGCGAGGGCGGCCTCGGTCTTCCCCTCGCCCATCGGCGCCTCGATGATCAGCATTCCAGGGTCGGACATGGCCCGCGCCATCGTGACGGCCTGCTCCTGAACCGGCCTGATCCGGGCGCCGGGAGGCAGGTCGAACCGAGCAGCGAACAACTCCTCCGCTGGCTCGCGCGGTTCGGTCGGCGACCACGGCGGCGGCAGCCGCAGTCCCCGCCACGCTGCGGCAATCCGCCCAGCCTCGCCGCGAGGATGCTCTTCGGGGAAGTACGGAAAAAGATCAGGGTTGCTGGCGATCCAGTCGGACACAATGACGACAGCGGTGAGCAGCACCTGTACCGGTTGCGGCAGCTTCACCCTCTGCCAGTCGCCGAGCCGGTCCTCCACCGCGAAAGCGCCGGCGCAGGCGTCGAGAAACTCAGTCTGCACCCGCCGCCACACGGCCTCGGACGGCCCGGGAGTCCGCAGCAGTTCAGGATGTGCGTCCAGGTTGTGGATCTGGGCGTGGTCCGGCGGCACCCCGTGATGGCCGCCTGCCATAACAGCGAACTGAGCCGACGCCCTGCGCGTCCACCCGCGCCGCTCCTCCAGCCACTCCTGCAGCAGCACCTGCCCTGCCAGACCGTGCGGAGCCATCCGGCGGTCGTCGCCGAACTGCTTGCGCGTACGCATCGCGAGGCCGGCACCGCTCATCGCATCGGCGAGGTTGTCCACTTGGCAGGCGAAGGCCGGCGTGCACTTACCGATGTCGTGCGTCCCCGCGAGCCACACGCTGAGCCGACGCGCATCACCCTCCCCTTCCGGCAACGACTCGGCCACCAGTTCCTTCACGTTGCTCGGCAGCCAGTGGTCCCAGAGCAGTTCGGCGACAGCGGCACTATCGGCCATGTGCCGCCACAGCGGCAGCCACTTGTCAGTGTCCCGGTCGTGCTTCGCCCACACGGTCCTGGCGGCACCTGCCAGCCGATCTCCGAGGGGCATCGCCCCGCCCTCATCCCCACGCACAGCGGCCATTCAACAGGGACGAAGGTGCTACTTCGACGGGGTAGCGTGAAGTGATCAAAATCTATCCAATGACGACAGGATCGACCAGATTCCGAAAATATCCCCAAGGTGCCACGCCATGGGAAGCGCGAGCCCAGGGCCGCCCGCATGCAGGATTGAAAAATACGGAGGCGAGTCACAGATTGAGGGCGGAGTACAGTTGCAGAAATACTCCCCGCCTTAGCGGGGCACCCCACTTGGCGATAAGAATACTATCGATAAATATTCATATCACCGAGCCCGAGTGGGGACGCGGGATTATCGCCATCAATCCGACACACGTCGGATGTCCCCGTGGACTCTTCGATACGCACAGTTGACCGCTCCCCGCCCATGCGGGGATCATCTCCGCACCACGATCAGGAGCCACATCGAACGTGGGCGCACTTCCATCAAATGTGGAGTCTTTAATACGTCTGGCGCGTCAAACCCGCGAACACCCCAGGACAATCGGTAGAGTTCGCCTCCGGACGGAAGGGGGCAGGAAGGAATCCAAATGAAAGACATTAGAGTTGGAATAAAATACGATTACCGGTAATTCGATGGGCGCGCCAGAGCTACACCCAGGGGCCTTCGTTTGTTCGTGGACGTAGAGACATCGGAGTTGACGTTGCCGGAAACCCTTCCCTGGTACGGACCCGCCGCCGCGACACTGCTGGCAGCCGGCGTCGCGGCCGCAGTGGCAGTACTGACGGTCCGGTGGAACCGCGTTCAGCAGCTCGCAGACCGGCGCACCGACCGAGCCGAACGCAGGGCGCGCGAGGCGCGACTCCGTATGGAGGTGGAGCTGCGCGAGCAGCGTGTTGCCAACCGAACGGCATGGACCACGCACTATCAGCGCATCGACGACCTACTCATGTCCACGGCGAAGGTGGCGTACGAGGCGCAGCGTTGGCGGTTGCACGAAGGTGACCCGGAAACCACCGAACTGATCCGACTGAGCAAAGCGGCCGAGCAATACGCCGAGTTTGCCCCAGGTGGGCTGCCAGCGGCCCTCAACGAGGTCGCGCAGGCCATGCGGGGAGTACTCCGACATCTGCTGCCGGCGGAGGCCACATTGCGGAGCATCGGAGCACCTGACGCCCGCGCCAGCGGATACCAGCCGCTTTTCACCAAGGCGGGAGAGCAGACCCGCGCCGCCGACAGACTCACCGCCGCCCTTGCAACTGCGCGAGGCGCGCTGCACCACGAGTGGGGATCAGACAGCTGAAGTGTCTGGACTTCGTTCCCGGGCCGGTGAACTAGATCCAGACCTGGCGGGTACAGGGAGCAGACGGTGCCCTCTGCGAGCGTCACACCATCCTCGGGTCCATCCCGCGGGTGCGGGGAGCAGGCGCCGTGCAGGTGCCACTCGTGGTGCGTCGTGGGTCAATCCCGGCGGGTGCGGGGAGCAGGGGAACGCCTCGTCGACCGTGATCTCGCGCTGGGGTCCCGCGGGTGCGGGGAGCGGAAAGGGCGCCGCGCCAATCGCCGGCGCTCGCTGGGTCCATCCCCGCGGGTGCGGGGAGCAGCGGT
>NZ_FNVU01000014.1:20568-203181 GCF_900107965.1 Actinacidiphila yanglinensis
TGGGTCCATCCCCGCGGGTGCGGGGAGCAGCGTTGCGGTGGCGATGGGCCGGGCGACGTTTGCGGGTCCATCCCCGCGGGTGCGGGGAGCAGGTCCACCCGACCGGGGACATGCCGGCCACGTCGGGTCCATCCCCGCGGGTGCGGGGAGCAGTCTTACTGACCTGCAGGTTTCCTGGAGGGCGGAGCTGCCTTGAACCAACTGCAGAGAAAGCGACATTTGGGGCACCGAATGGGACGGCGCCACCTCCAGCTCCCCACCGCACAGAGTACGGTCGCGCGAAGGCTTACCGCTCCCGACCACGACGCAAAGCAGCAAACGTACCGGTTCGACGCGGCGGCTCCACGACCGCAACGGCGCGAGCGTCACGCCGCACCACTGCCGCACCATTTCCAGCGGTACGCCGCGGGCACCCACAGCCAGACGCCACCCCGCGGTCATGAAGCACCGGACGGTCAGCGGGCTACCTGACCAGCGCATGCGCGGACAGAGCCCCCGTGATTCCCAAGCTCAGAGCGCGGGTTCGATTCCCGTCATCCGCTCCATATAAAAGCCCCAGGTCGAAGACTTGGGGCTTTGTCGTTGTCCAGAGCAATTGAAGGATCCGCACCACTTCCGCACCACATCTGGCGTTCAATTGGCGCGCTCACCCGGGTCGCTTTGCCGCTCATATCCCAAAGGGCGCTGTATTCAGCAGGTTGCCAATGGTGATGGGAGCCGATGCCTGAAAGGCTGGCTGCCATGTTGCAGATCCCGCCGCAGCGGCCCGAGCCGCAGCCATCGCCGGAACCGCTCCGTGGAGATGAGCCGATTCTCGGGGTGTCCGGCGCTGCCGTCGTCGACTTCTGGCGGTTCGCCCTGCCGGACCTCAGGGTCAACAGCACCCGCGGTGTGTTCGCCGAGTTCCTCGTTCACCGGGCCGTCGGCTCGCACCGCCCCCGGGTGGAGTGGGCCAGTCACGATGTCGAGACCGACGACGGGATCCGCATCGAGGTCAAGGCGAGCGGTTACCTCCAGGCTTGGGACCAGAACGGCCCGTCCGACATCCGTTTCAGTGGTCTGCGCGCCCGCACCTGGACACCGGATCACGGATACGCTCCCACCGCCTCGTACAACGCCGATGTCTACGTCTTCGCCGTCGAGACCGCCCGCGAACCCGCTCTCTATGACCCGCTCGACACCTCCCAGTGGGAGTTCTACGTCCTCCCACGTCCCGCACTGGTAGAGCTGGCCGCCGGCAGTCTCGGGCTCAACACCGTCCGCAGGGCCGCAGGACCGCCCGTGCCGTTCGCCGGCCTCGGGAACCACATCCGAGCCGCCGCCCCCACCGATGGACCCGCCTCCGAGGCTCGTCCGGCAGCCCGACAGCCGCCGGGGTAACGGCCTACGGCGGTCAGATGACGGCGATGTCCTGGCGCTGGGCCGGGTTCACAGGACGCCGTCCTTGTCCCGGGCGACGAGATCACCGGGGCCGGATGCGGCGATGTCGCCGCTCGCAACCAGGGAGTTGCCAGCCCGGTCTGACGGTCGAGACCGACGGTCAGAAGAGGATGCGGGGCCCTGGCGGAAGGCACTGTCGTACCGGCTGAGCCGACCGGTCGGGGCGACGACGAGGGTGCGGCCGTGCTCGCGGCTGTACTCGCCGCAGACCCTGTACGTCGCCGACGCGGCGAAGGACGGCACGATGACATTGGAATCCGGGATGTCCCGCGTCGCGGTCGGGGCGCCCAGTCCAAGTGGCAGAGGTGGCCGCTCCTCGCCCACACATGCGCGGGAAGTCTCGCGCTCATACAGATCAGGTGGAATCGGTTGAGAAGCCGCGCTCACCGGGCCACGCTTGGGGCCATGACGTCGGCCGTGACCTCCCAACGCCCTTCGGGCACCGGTGACTACGCCTTCGACTGGGCGCTGGTCGACGTGGAGACCTCGGGGCTGCGGCCCTATCAGGACCGCGTGCTGTCTGTCGCGGTGGTGACCATAGGGCCGGACGGCGAGCGGACCGGGGAGTTCTCGACGCTGCTGAACCCGGGCTGCGATCCGGGCCCGGTACATGTGCACGGGCTGACCGCCGAGCGGTTGCGTGGCGCGCCGACCTTCGATCAGGTGGCCGGGCGGATCGGCGCCATGCTGCAGGACCGCGTGATGGTGGCTCACAACGCCCCGTTCGACTACGACTTCCTAGCCCACGAGTTCGCGCGGGCCAGGCTGTGGCTGCCGGTCACCCAGCGGCTCTGTACGCTGGCACTCAACCGCCGGGTGGGACCACCCACGGACGACCTGCGACTGGGTACGCTCGCGGCCCACTACGGGGTGCGCCAAGTACGAGCGCACGACGCGTTGGACGACGTACGTGTGCTGTCCGGAATCCTGCGCGGTTCGCTGGACGCCGCAGCCCGGCTGGACCTTCCGCTGCCCCTGGTGCCGTGTCCACCGCGCCAGGGGACGCCCATCGCGCTGAATCCCCCCAAGACCCCCTGTGCCTTCCGTAATCCCGGCCGAATGTCTCAGAACGGGCCGCTGCAGCAGGGAATGAAGGTCGCCATCACGGGCGACACCGCCGTCTCGCGACCGGAACTCGTCGCTCGCGCCGTCAGTGCCTGCCTCAACGTGATGACGTCGGTCACTCGCCACACGAGCGTGCTCGTCGCCAATGACCGGAACGCGGATTCGGCCAAGCTCCGCCGTGCCGCCGCTGAGGGCGTTCCTGTCATCGACGAGCACACCTTCCTGCAGCTCCTGACGGACGTAAGGGCCGGCGCGGAGCACACCGCCGGATCCGCGCCGGCGATGGACGCGCCGTCGGCGCCGGAAGCGCGCCTACGCTCACAGCGTCCCGCGGCTCCACAATCACCCGCCCGCGTCCTGCCGGACCGGTCCGGCAGCCGGCCGCTGACCGCACTGCCGCTGACCGCACGACGGGTACTCGTACTGGGAGGAGCGCACATCGACGCCGCCGAGGTACGCAGCCGGGTTGTCGCGCTGGGCGGCGCCGCCGCGGTGAACCTGTCGGCCCGGGTCACCGATGTCGTGCTTCTTCCCGGTGGGGAGTCGGACCGGCGCATGGCCAGGATCACCGCGCTCGGCCTCGCGGTGCATGAACTCGGATGGCTGGACGCACCTGCTGCCGGGCCGGCTCCCGCCGAGGCCGGGTTGTCGGCAGCCTGCCTTGTGCTGCCGCGAGGAGGCGTCACCGACCTGGCGGACACCCGGGATGTCCCACGCTGGACGGTCACAGCGACTTGGGCGCAGCGCACTAGCGCCGAGATAGATGTCGTCGCCTTCGTCCTCGATGAGAACGGACAAGTTCGTGCCGATGAGGACTTCGTCTTCTACGGCGCTCCGGAGAGCCCGGACGGCAGCCTCCGCCTCGCCATCGACGGACCGGCCGAGCAAGCCGTCGCCGTGGATCTCTCCCTCCTTCCGACGACGGTCCGCACGGTGGCCATCGCGGCGGCCATCGACAGGACGTCGACCTTCGGCGATGTCGGTGCCGTCGAGATCACGGCAGCACGTGACAGGAGCGCGGAGCCGTTCGTCCAGGCGACACTCGATGCCGCCACGACCGAACGCACCCTGCTCCTCGCCGAGATCTACCGCCGCGGCCCCCGCTGGCGCCTGCGCGCCATCGGCCAGGGCTACGACCACGGCCTCGACACACTGGCCCGCGACTACGGCGTCGACATCGAGGACTGATCACTCTCCGGATCAAAGGGGATCCATGTCGGAGTACGCGTACGACCACCGCCTTGTGCAGACCGCCGTGATCGGGCACAAGGAGTCGGATGTCCCGGTGATCTTGCCCATGGACGCGACCGATTTGGATGTCTGGCGGAAACTCCATCCCGCCTACACCTACTGGTGTGGACTTCAGCTCGGCGGATGCGGGGGCGCGTTGAGTGATAAGCGGTATACGCACAAGGTATGCCACTTCGCGCACCATCCGACTGCGCCCATTTGTCACCGGACCGCCAACGGCGAGTCCAGCGCTGATCACCTGTTCATCAAGCAGGGCGTCCGACGGTTGTTGGACGGGCACCAGGTTCGCGGCACCGTGCAGACACGCAATCTCGGCAACGGCCCCGGCGATGCCGTGGACGTTCAAATCCCTGCGAGTCGCCGCACGCTCCGCTTCCAGCTCGCCCCTCTCGACTACCCGGCCTGGCGCCGCGCCACAGATGAGCTGAGCGCCGAGGCGGACCGCATCGACTGGATCTTGGCGGCAGACGGACCCATCACGCAGCACCTGCTGGGCCGCCACGGCTACTGCATGCGCGTCCGATGTGAGACCGTCGGCGGCGATCGGCGCGTTCACATCGGCGCGGAAGCCCCCGATCAGACAGTTTCGTGGACTCCGTTGGAAGACTGTGTACTGACCACCTCCGGCATCGTCACTCCGCACGTCGAACAGATTCGCCTGTCCCGGCATCGCCCAAAGCCGTTCGCCTTTCCTGTCCAGGGCGGACTGGTCTTCGCGCTCGTGCCCGGCAGCGAACCTCCAGCGGGATCGGCCTTCGCCGCGGAGGATCGGCATCTGCTCGTCGCGGACGTGAAGGCGGGCGACAGCCCCATCGTGCGGGCACTGATCTCACTGCCCAGGGATGCGAAACCCCTCCCGGCAGGTCACGTTTATCGGGTCCCGGACAGAGCCCGAATCCTGGTGACCGACAATGGTCAAGGGTGGGCCGTGGAGGCAACGCGCTTCGTGCGCCTCGACGCCCACGAGGCCCAGCGCACCGGCCTGTGGACACCGCCCGCGCGCCCTGAGCCGGGACCGACGGTGCCCGCGCACAAGCCGGTTGTGCGCAACGCCCCGGCCGTTCGAGCAGCCGAAGTCGCAGACTCGACACCTACCACCTCGCCGCGTCAACTCAGCCACGGCGAATTGGTCAATGCGGTTCGCGAAGCCCTTATTACCCATGCCCGCCTGCGTTCGACAACGACGTGGGGAACACTGACTCGAACGATCGGAGCCGAACTTCGCGGGCTTCCCCGCGAGGACCGGGAACGGCTGCTGGTCGCGGTGGACGCGCCGTTGCGCGAGAACCTGCCTGTGCTTTCCGCCCTCGTTCGGTACGACGGCGAACCGCTTCCCTACTTGGTCGACGTGCTCATAGAGCTCGGCGTGCCATACGCCCGACTGTCCTCCCCGATCAAGCGATGGGCCGCGGTTGAGATCGAGCGCGCCTTCGCGGCTTACGGAGTACCCCCGCGAACCATGCCGCCGCGTCATTCGCTCCGTCCCGAGCAGCCGACTGGGTACGGGTACGACGCGGAACTGGCGGAACTTCTCGCCGGACACGCGATTCGGGCAGAGAGGGCCGCGGCAAAGGAGAGGGGGCAGACCAAGCGCCGAGCGGCCAGGAATGATCCCGGCGTGAAGCGCGTGCGGTCTGCTTACTTGGAGATTGAGCGGCTATGGCCACGTCTGGGCAAGAAGGCGCGGAGGGAGATCAACCAGTCTTTTATGGAGGCGCGGCATTGGCTCTCGTTCCATGATGGAGCAACGCTGACGAAGCGACGCCGCCACGAAGCGGCCTCGCAGTCGGCTGAGCAGCACGAGCGCGCACTGGCAAGGGCTCTCGCCGTGGCCAGAGAAGACGCATTGGCCGTAGCGCCCCGGCAGCGTGAGCGACCAGTCAGCACAGCGCCTAAGGCCGCCAGCTCCAATCTCAATCCATCCCTACGCTCAGCCCCCTCCCCGGTACCGGCCGTTCGTACAACCCCCGCAGAACGACTCACCCGACAGTTGATGGACGTCGCCGCGCGGGGTGCGACAGTCGCATTGCTCGATCTGGAGGGAGGCCGCTCGCTCCCCGATCACGCAATGCGTGGTCGACTGGTAGCGGTGGACAGCAAGACAACTCGTGAACTTCCGTTGCTGTCGGCACTGGTCACAGATGCCGACAGCCGCCCCGTCCCGTTCTTCCGTGGAATCCTCCAAGACCTGGGTTTCGCAGTTCCCCGCACGGATGAGGCGCTCCTGAGAATCTGGCGCCGGGAGCAGGAACGTGCCCACGCCGCCCACGGAAATCCACCCCGGCCCCTGTTACCCAGGCTCGTGCCGCCGGCGGAAGCGGCGGAAAGAGACTGAGCCGTGGAATACACCGCACCACCGCCCCACGACGTGCAGCGGTACGGAGCGGGCAACCACGGTAACCAAAGGCACGATGCTGGCAAGCACTTCAGGGGCGCACGTAGGGCTGACCAGCGCGGCTGCCAACAAGGCCCAACGTGATTCCCAAGCTCAGAGCGCGGGTTCGATTCCCGTCATCCACTCCATAAAGAAGCCCCAGGCCAGTCGCCTGGGGCTTCTCATCGCTGCAACTGCTATCGCCGCTCTGGCGATCTCGGCCCAGATTCAATCGGGAAATTCGCTGGCTCGACGGAAACCTGCGGAATTACGTCGGCGGCTTGCCGCCCAAGGAACGCTCGGCGTTGTCAACCAACTCCTTGTACGTAAGCACCTCCACGCGGTTCACATGGGTATTGAAGGTGCGAAGTGCCTCATTGATCGACTCTTCCGATACGGACGGCTGGACCGAAGGGTGTCCGATCAGGACTATCGCGCTGGCCCGGCGGGTCTCGATGCCGAGTTCCTCGCGAAGTCGGTGGCGGTTCTCGTCCAGGCCAACCAGGTAGTTCACAGCCTGGCCGACGGCATCGTGCACCTGGGCGGTAGGCACCCACGAACCGCGGTACCTCTTCACCAGCGGGCCGACCAGGCTCGCTGCGCGCTTCAACTCGACGACATGCAGGGCGCCGTCTCCGCGGATCAGAGGAATGTCGACCTCGTCCCCAGGAACCAGCCTGCGGTGGGCCGCCTCACCGACGAACCGCCCGCCGAAGATCCAGTGCTGCCCCTCCAACGCACGCTGGAGCGCGTGTTCGGAAGCCGTGGTGTCCTCGACGACCTTGCGCAAAGCCTCCAGGCCGGCCGCCCGGCGCTGCAATTCCGCTGCTCTGAAGAGCATCTGCCCTTGCGAGTCGGCGGCAAGAAGCGCCACGGCTTCGGGCGATGTGACGATCCGACGCGCAGCCTCTTCTGGGTCCTCGATGTCCAATCGTTCCTTCAGCACACGTTCCAGCCACACGGCGATCTCAGCCCTTCCGCGGAGAACGCGATACCGCCCGGGACGGTCCTCCGGCGCCTCAAGGAACCGCGCGTCCTCCGCGAGCGAGTTGAAGTATGTGATCAGATCTTCAACTCCCGCCCGGGGGTTCGCCTCCGCATACTCGCGGCTCGCCTCTGCGGCAAACGTAAATCCGGTCCGCAGCACGTTTCCGACCCCCTTCTGCAGGTTCGTGTTGCGCACGCCGTCTTGGAACAGTCGGTACCGATCATTGAGGTCGGGCTGGAGGATGCGTCCCTCGGCGTAGTCCAAGGAGTCCTGAACCAGCCGGACGACCTGCCACTCGCCGATGTCCGCCGCGCGTAGGCGAACTGCCTCCAGCATCTGGATAAGGATCCTCCCACCCCTGCGATGACTCCTACTCCCGCTGTTCATATGTCGCCTCGCTGACACGAGAGCCGCTTTCACGTCCGGATGCACGGCCGCATCCAGCACACGGCCGAGATGCATGTCCAAGGTGAAGTCTGATCTGACGCTCATGCGACGAGTCTGGTTGAGAGGTCCGACAGTCCTCTCGCCCGCTTCGCAGCACGCCGTGCTGCCAGGTACTACCGTAGTAAATATGTCTGCGCAGCCCGAGATCACCCAGCACGACCTGCGCAACCGGTCCCGACAAATCATGGACGCCGTCCAGGACGGACAGTCCTTCACCCTCACCCGCGACGGGCACCAGATCGGGGAACTCATCCCGCTGCGTCGGCGCAGGCGGTTCGTTCAGGGCTCGGAGTTCGCCGCCATGTCGCGTACTGCGTCAGGCGTCTCGCTGGAGGCGTCCCGAGCCGATCAGGACGCCACCGCCGATCAGGAGACGGACGACCCCTACTGCCGCTGAGTACGCTCGGGGCCTACTCGACAACAACACCGTGATTCTGCGCAAGTGGATCGACCCTGCGGAACTCCCCACCGAGGTCGCGATCACCGCCATCACCCTGGCAGAGCTTTCCGCCAGCCCACACGGGGTGCGCAGGAACGAGGACCAGAGAGACTACGACGAGCACGCGGAACGCGGCCGGCGCCTGAACATCCTGCAGCGCGCCGAGAACGAGTTCGACCCCATCCCCTTCGACACCGAAGCCGCCCGCCTCTACGGCAGAGTCCGCGCATCCGTGATCAGCGCCGGCCGCAAACCCCCGCCGCCGCGCCGCCGACCTCATGATCGCCGAGGAACTCCCCCTCTTCACCGCCAACCGCGACGAGTACAAGGGCCTCGACGGGCTCCTCCCGTCGTACCCGTCACCCGGCCCACCATCCTCCACGACCGGTAGCGTCTGCTCGCCGCACCGCATCCGCACCATGCACAGCGGTACGACTCGGTCGACCGCGGGCGCCAACGGCAGCGGCCCAGAGGGCACTTCGGGATCCGGCACGTATCGCTGACCAGCACATACGCTGACAGAAGCCCCCCTGATTCCCAAGCTCAGAGCGCGGGTTCGATTCCCGTCATCCGCTCCGAAGTAAAAGGCCCAGGTCAATGACCCGGGCCTTTTATGCTGTCGCCTCTTCAGTTATGCGGCACCCGTTACGTGCATGATTGGTTAGCAGCCGCTTCTCTGCGATGCGCACATGGCGACCCACCTTGACGAAGGTGGCGCCCCGCTCAAGCGATCCAACAGCGGAGGGATGGACCAGGCCTGGTCGGCGACAGGGCCTGTAATCTGCTCTTCGCCGGGCTCGTGAGAACCGTGAACCTGATCGGCCACGGCATGCGGCCAGGCCCTCGCGGTGGACGGTCAAACACCCGTCCGACGTAGCCACCAGGGCCACTCAAGGGGTGCGAAGGGGTCTTGAATCGACCGGGCGTATCGGGCAGCGTCAGGTTGATGCAGGAGGCTGCGCAGCTTTCGCCGGTGCTTGCTGGGGAGGGCCAGGCAGGCCCTCTCGATAAGCGTTCTCCCTGACTCAACCCAGGCGGCCTCTTCGTAGCAGGTCGGGTGATCGCCCCAACGCGGGTCCCGCCGCTTTCCTGTGGCCTTCCAGGCTCGGAACGCATAGGTCACAGCGCCAGGTTCGAGACCGTTTCGACGCTCGAAGTCGCGGATCTTACGCTGGGTAGAGAGTGGCAACCCATGGAACGTTGGCGTCGAACTGCGACGGGCGAGCCAGGGACGGTGGCGGAGCTGAATTGCTGCTCTTACGGTGGCCGGCGACCGGCGAGGCATGACACTTCCAGAAGTGGACTCGCAGCCAAGGTACTTGCTGAACAGCATCGGGGTACAGCAACCTCCGTACCCGCGAGCGATCGTCACCAGCACGCGGCGAGCGGCTGACGTGCCCGGCAGACCTCAGCGACCGTCACGCCCATAATTCGACATCGAGGAGTCCTCGCCGGTGCCGCTTGACCAACCCGCAGATACGCTTCCTCCATGGACTCCAGCCACGGCACGGCCGGCCCGTTGTCGGACGAAGAGGGCCAGCAGTTCGTCACCCTTCTCCGTCGCTACCTGCACCACGAGTTGGACCAGTTCGAGTTCGTCATGACCGAGACCGAGTACGGACCGATCTACGCGATCTTCACAAACAAGCTCCCGGAGGGATGGCCCGCCGAGGCGTTTCGGCCGTTCTAGGCAACGGGGCCGACCACGACGCTCGTGCCCGCTGCGTGCCCGATAGGGCGGGGAGTCACGGGGAGAAGGGGTGGTCAGCAGTCGGAGCCGATGCGCCATCATGCAAGGCATTCATGCTGGTCAGCCAGACCATCCCATCCTCAACGCGCCGTGATTCCCAAGCTCAGAGCACGGGTTCGATTCCCGTCATCCGCTCCATAAAGAAGCCCCAGCTCACCGAGTTGGGGCTTTGTCGTTGTCCGGACCAATTACCGGACTGCGTGCCATTGCCGTGTCACAAGGCGGGGAATTCCGGCGCCCGATCGTACCGAGCGACCGCGGGCGACTGCTGGGCCCCTGGGCATTCTCGTATGGCGAGACGCATTTCCGGTGAACTGCGCCACATGAAATCGCGTGGATTGCACCGGTTGATCCGGATACACACACCGGTTTCGGGGCGAAGATCCTGCGTCGCGAGGCCCTGTTGCCCCGCCGCAGCCAACCTCGACAAGGTGTGCCACTGACGTGCCACTTGAGCCAGCCGAGCTGGCGGTTACCGCTCCTTCGCCGCAATCGCGTCTGCCCGCGCCCTGGCCTGCCCCAGTTGGCTCGCGCTCAAGCACCGCACCTGCCAGATCAGGTCGCCAACTCGGTGAGAAGCTGTTTTCCGCACGGCGATTAAAACGGGAAAAGCGGTACCCGTCACCGCAGTGAGATCCCTCTCGGGTATGTCGAGCAGAGCAGAGAAGTCCCCGAGCAGTTCAGAACTCAGGGAAACGCGGCACACCTCCATACGTTGCCGCCGACCAGTAACGCCCAGTGCTGACCGCCAGCGTTTGGGCGATGGCACTCCAAGCGAGACCACGGTTCCAGATGAGGCGCATGAGAATCCCACCGGGTCCGGACGGATACACCATGTGCGGCGGCGTCCGAACCGGCGCCGTCGGCCCCTCGGCAGGCATGGACGCCACGAACTGAAGGACTTCCGCCTGCTGCTCCGGGCCCAAGGCGATGAACGACCGGACCAACGTGGGGACTCCGCTTCCCCTTGACCGGCCTGCGGAACGGAGACCATCGGGCAGGGACACGTCGGCCAGAGCGAAAACGTCAGCAGCATGCCACCCGAGAACAGGAGCGAGCACGCGCAGGAGATCCGAGCCCGGCGACCCGCCACGGAGCACGGCCTCCAACTCGCTCCTCATGCCCGCCTGCTGGACAGCAGCAACCAGATCGATCCGCTTGCTGAGTGCCAGCCGTTCCAACAGGACACCGAAGCTGTCGTCCGCCATAACTCCAAGAAGATAGCGGCGGCACGCCGACGGGAGACGCCCGCGACTCCGTCGGATGGCGACAGCATCGGAATAGCACGCAATCCCCACCGCTGCACAGCGACTGCGGCGGGTCTCTCCACCGCAGCTGCCGGGCACGGCACGGCCCGGCCACGCCTACCGGGCAACGCTTCCCTGCGAAGCGACGTTGCCGCGCCGGTCGCGGACGTGGGCGTCGATGTCCTCGGCCGGCCGTCGCTGATGCTCCAGCGTCGAGTGCTGGTGGATGAGTTGGGCCTTCTGCGAGGACTGGCCGGCGCGGACCGTGAGGTCCTTCAGCTTGGCGCCGGTGTCGGCGGCGAGGGTGTTGCCGGTGTGCCGAAGCTCGTAGAAGCGGAGGTTCAGCGGGAGACCGACGGCGGCACGAGCCCTGCGCCACCCGCTGCCGAACGTCGAGCGGCGGAACGGCGCGCCGCGCTCACCGACGAACAGCAGCCCTCCCGGCTCCTTCGCCGCGAACCACTGAATCCGGCGCTGAGCCCCTACCAGCCGAACTCCGGAGGCCCGACGATGCCGGCGCCGACCTGGGCCGCGAGCCAAGCGGGACGCGCCTCGTCCCCGGGCCTACCGTGGACGAACACCGTGTGTTCCGCGGTCCACTCGGTGCAGTAGATGTCGTGGCTGTTGCTGGCGATCTGCAATTCGGCGTACTTGTACTCCTCGTACTCCAACCCGAGCTCAGGCAGGGCCGGCCACTTCAAGTTGTGCCACAGGACGTAGCACCTCGTGATGTCCGCCCAAGCCACCAGAGCGTCCCGCGCCTCGACCACCGACTTGACGCCCAGGGACACGCTCGCAACAAACTCGCCAGCATCCTCCAACCAGGGCTCGACCTTGGCTTCCGGAAAGGCACCGACCAAGCGGTCCAAAGCATCATGGGTGTAAGCCCACGCATCCAAGTAGCACCCCGCGGGGTCGTACCAGGACGCGACAGCCAGCAATCTCTCCGCAAGATCGAGGGCTTCCCCCAGGTCCGTGGTCCGCAGCACTGGCCACGCACGCGTGTTCCCCATGCAGGCATCCTGCCGATCCCCGATTCAGCGGTCCAGCCAAATTCCGGGTCGGCCGCGGTAACTCACCCCTTCCCGGGAGCACGCCGTGCTCCTCAGGGGCCATGTCAGCGCAGCCTGAGATCACCCAGCGCGATCTGCAGAATCGGTCCGAAGAGATCATGGACGCTGTTCAGGGCGGCCAGTCCTTCGCCGCCACCCGCGACGGGCATCAGATCGGGGAGCTCATTCCGCTGCGCCGCCGACGAAGGTTCGTTCCGCGCCCGGAGTTCGCGGCCACGTCCCGCACAGCGTCGGATGTCTCACTCGATGCCTTCCGGACCGACCAGGAGGCCACGGCCGAGCAGGAGACGGACCACCCCCTATGCCCGCTGACTACGCCCAGGGCCTGCTCGACACCAACATCGTGATCCTGCGCAAGCGGATCGACCCCGAGGAACTGCCCGCGGAAGTAGCGATCAGCGCCATCACCCTGGCCGAGTTCTCCGCCGGCCCGCACGAGGTCCGCAGAAACGACGCAAGCCACGGCGCCGGGTCGCCGACCTCAGGATCGCCGCAATCGCCGTCGCCGGGGAGCTCCCCCTCTTCACCACCAACCCCGACGCCTACAAGGGCCTCGACGACCTCCTCATCGTCGTCCACGTCACCCGGCCCACCGTTCTCCACGAGCGGTAGGGTTGCGCCGCCGGACCACATCCGGACCACGCACGGCGGTAGGACGCTGTCACCAACGACACTGGCCACGTGGACACTTCAGGTCGCATGCACCGCTGACCGGCGCGGATGCGGAGAAGCCCTCTCGCCAGGGCGTCTGCCCGCGAATTCGGGAGGCCCACCACCCGGCACCCCGGGGTGGGTTCGAGTGCTGCGCGGACCAGGTCCTCATCGGTTCGCCGCACCGAGGGGACGCACCGCTGAAGCCCTGGAAAGTCCTACCGGCCCGCGGTGGGAGTCTCGGTGAATCGTTTCTTGTATGCCTTGACGAAGTGGCTGCTGTCGGCGAAGTGCCATCGAGCGGCGATCTCGGACACGGTCAGCCGGGTCGAGATCAACTCCGCCCTGGCGCATTCGAGACGGCGTTCGCGCACATATCCCATGACCGGCGACGTGGCTCCCTGGCCGAACGCGCGGTAGAGGGTGCGGACGGACACGTTCAGGGCCGCCGCGATCCCCTGGGGATTGAGATCGGGGTCGGCGAGCAGCCGGGTCTCGATGTGGCCCATCGCCGCCCTGAGGAGCGCGGGTGCGAACTCCGCGTCATCGATGACCTGGTCGTTCATCAACCCTCTGAACAGCTCCAGAGTCGCGTTGCGGGCGGCACCTGCGGCAGCGGCACCGAGTCCGTCCGCCAGTTCCGCCCAGAGACGGAGCTGGGCGAGCAGCAGGGCCGCGGCGGGCGAAGCCTGTTCCGCGGTGACCGCCCGCAGGTTCGCCGGGAAGCGGATCTCGCTCGCGGGAAGGACCAGGGTGACCGCCCGGGTGCCCCGGGCGATCTCGAAGTCCCACGGGTCCTCGTTCCTGCGCACGCACACCATCCCGGCCGCCGCCGTGGACCGCTGACCCTGGGTGGTGAAGCGCCACTCACCACTGAGCGTCACGCTCGTCACGATCCGGTCCTCGAGGTGCCCACCCGGGCCCCCGGTGCTCCCCGCGAGAGCGTCGCTGTACTGGTCCTCGAGGAAGAAGTCGAGCAGGTTCTGCTTCCAGATACGGGCGCGGTACGTCCCCTCGCTGTGCCGCGGCAGCAGCATGGGCGGCGCCGGCACCCGCTCGCCGCCCTGACGCCGCCACTCGCTGAGCAGCACCCGGTTCCGGTTCTCGTTCGCGTACGGCACGGTGATGTCGACCACGGGCGTCGAGGGGTCCCCGATCCGCCAAGGAGACACGCTGGCTTCGGGGATCATCCAGATCAAGGTACTCCGCCCCGTACCACCGCCCCGGGGCCGGCTTCACCGTGCGGCGTCGGGTGGCACGGAAGTACCACGCACCGGGCCGACCGGTACAAGTCGCCGGTGTCCGGGCTCTGTGAGCATGAGCGGGCGACTCCCGCCCTTCCCGGGGACGAGCGGGTCTCGCCGGGCCTTCGGGTCCTGGTTCCGACTGCCTGGGCGCCTATCCGCCTGTCCGGGTCCGTTCCCCTCACCGACTGGAGTTTTCGGTGTCCGAATCCGTGGTGACTCTCTTCGAGAGTCTCGTTGGCGCTGAGCCGCCGCAGAACGCACCTGTCCTGTTCGACACGGCGTGCGTGATGGGCGGGAGCATCGCGGGCCTTCTCGCGGCACGAGTGCTCTCCGATCGCGCGCGCAAGGTCGTCATCGTCGAACCCGACGACATATCGGCGGAGGCCGAGTCGCGCTCCGGGGTGCCCCAGGACCAGCAGGTGCACACACTGCTGCCGGCCGGTCGGCTGTGGATCGAGCGGTGGCTTCCCGGCGTCTCGCAGGAGGCGCAGGACCGGGGCGCGTCGCTCGCCGGACCCGACAAGCAGTTCGTCGGCTACGACGACACCCTGCAGGCGCCGGACGGCGTGGACCACCAGTTCCTCGCGGTCGGGCGTCCTCTGCTGGAGACTCTCGTCCGGGACCGGGTCACCGCCCTGCCCAATGTCTCGGTCCTGCGGGCGCAGGCGACCGGGTTGCGGTACGGCGACGGCGCCGTCACCGGCGTGCGCTTCGCCGAGGCCGGGACGGGCGATCAGGGAGAGCGGGCGGAAGGAGTCCTCGCGGCGGACTTCGTCGTGGACGCGATGGGACGCTCCAGCAGGCTGTCGAACTGGCTCGGGCAGGACGGTTACGACCAGCCCCGACTCGAACGGCTGGAAGCCCGGGTCAACTACGCGACCGCCCTGTTCGAGCGCCCGGCGACGTTCCCGGAGCTGGAAGTAGCGACCGTGCTGCAACTGTTCACACCGCAGTACCCGTCGGGTGGAGTGTCCGTTGCCGCGGCGACCGCGGTCGAAGGGCAGCAGTGGCTCGTCATGCTGATGGGCTACGGCGACAACCGGCCCGGCAGGACGATCGACGAGCTCCGCGCGCAGTGCGCCGCGCTGCCCCCGATCTTCAGCGACATCACCAGCGGCGACGTCACCCGCGAGGTGGTGACGTATCACCAGGCGGAGAGCCGACGGCGCCATTTCACCGAGGCCGGCCGCCTGCCGGCGCGCCTGGTCGGCATGGGGGACGCCGTGGCGTCCTTCAACCCGGTCTACGGCCAGGGCATGAGTTCCGCCGCTCTGCACGCCTCCTGCCTGGCCTCCTACCTCGACAGCGGCGCCGACCTCGACGATGCGGCCACGGAGTTCTTCCGTCTGCAGGAGGTGGTCGTCGACGCGGCCTGGGCCGTGTCCGCGGGAGGAGACGCTGCCCGCATCGACGCCGAGAACGGTACCGAGGTGCCGGAGGAAGTACGCCGGCAGCGCCGGGCGATGGAACAGATCGTCGGAGCCGCCCTCGTCGACGCGGACGTGTCAGGAGCATTCAACAACGTGTCCTACATGCTGCGTCACCCCGGCACGCTGTTCGATCCGGCGATCCTGGAGAAGGCGGCAGCGGCCACCGAAAAGCTGAGGCCGTAGTGACCGCCACCACGCTCGACCAGTACATCGGTCTGTCGGGCCGGGCTCCCGGCACTACGGGAACACCACGGTGCTCGACGACGGGACGCTGCGGGCCGAAGGGGCAGCCGCGGCCCGTATGAAGGACCACCGACTCATGACCGTGGCCGGCGTGGAGCACGCTCGGGTCCCGCTCCGGGTCGACAGCGTGTGGCCGGTGCGCCGGAAGTCGTAGGACCGGGAGTCGTCAGGCAATCCCCCTTTCGTGCGAGCCGTCCGCCACTTCCGCCCGAACGTCGAGCAATGGGACGACGACAGGAGAACGTACGGAGGCCATCAAGGGACGGCAAAAAAGGGGCGGTCGGGTCGGGCCTGGGTGGGAGCGTGGAACGCGGGCGCCGAGCGGTGCCAGGTAAAGCCCACGGGGGACACCATGGGGGAATTCTCGGGCATAGACCCGGCCGCGCTCAAGAAGATGATCACGTCGTTCGACAGCGACCGGCAGGGTCTGCGGGACTTCGCGACGTGCTACAAGGGGGAGTTCGAGTCGGCGGGGCTGGACAGCGACGCCCTGAGCAGCCTCCTCACGATCTGTGGCTGGATGGACGACGAGTCGCCGAAGCTCAAGCGGCGGGAGAACCTGGCCGCCGCAATGGCCGCAGGCGACGGACCAGGCACCCCCATGGTGCAGATCCCCGAACCTGTCACCGAGACCTCCGCGCAGACGAACGGCAAGAAACTGGCCCAGCAGTTCAACGCCAACAACGGCGGCGACAGCAAAGCCGGCGACCAATACCATGCGCTCGCCCAGGAACTGCTGGCCCACCAGGACGACCCCGACTTCTGCTCCGCCTTCTACGCCAACCTCACCCCAGCGGAAGCCACCACGCTGCCCACACTGCTCGCCTCCACCGGCAGCAGCACCGCCGGGAACGATCTGATGGTCTACAGCCACGCGCTGGGCACCGCGACCAAGGCCGGATTCCCGGCACCGGGCTTCGACAAGGTCGTCTCCTACTACACCTCTCCCCTGCCGAAGGGCTCGACCAGCGTGGCCTGGAACCGGGCGGCGATGCTCCAGTACGGCACGTTCCCGACGGACTTCCTGGTGAAGACCACCCGGGCCAACGGGCTCGACCAGTTCGCCAAGGACCCCGACCAGAACTTCAGCAGCGACCCGTACGACTCCGCCGACATCCTCGGACTGCCCAAGGACGTCGTCGCACTCGACCTCAAGGCGCTGTCCCCCAACGAGGCCGCCACCCAACAGGCCCTCGCCGGCATGGGCCAGGACCCGGGCAAGACCGACCTCAACGGCAACCTCAAGTCCCTTGCCGCCTCTGCCGGTTCCCAGCACGACCCGGACCTGACCGCCGCGTTTCAGAACACCCTTATGGCCGGCTCGGGCGACCGCTCGACACCGGGCCCCTACGGCTCGTACTACGCCCCGCTCCTGCACACCGGACCCGAGACCACCTTCGCGACCGCCGCGATGAGCGCGCTCAGCGGCAGCCACGCCCAGCAGAGCGACTACCAGGACTTCATCACCACCACCTTCACCACCTTCGGCCGCCCCGCCGACGCCACCCCGCAGCAAGCCGGCAACCAGGCCGCGACGCTGCTGCGGCTGACCGAGACCGCCGACCCCAACTGGCCCGCCACCCGCCCCGCGATCCAGTCCGTCGCCGCCCAGGCCAAGGCGAGCAAGGACGACCTGGACTTCATGAAGGGCTACTACGGCAACGGCGCAGCCGACCTCGAATCGAACCTGGCCCTCGAACTCCACGCCATGGACGGCACCCACGACGGCACCGTCCTCAGCCCGGACTCCACGAAGATCCTCGGCGAGTTCGGCGACAACCTGGCCTCGGCGACCCACCTCAACGCGGCCGGCAAGCTCCCGGAGTTCGACGCCAAGACGTTCACCGAGCCCCACGACATGTGGTCGGCGAGCATGCTCGTCAAGTACGGCCCCTCCGGGGACAAGTGGGACCACACGTTCCTGACGAACATGGGAGACGCCGCCCTGCACTGGCGCGCCGACCAGAAGGACAACCTGCGCCCGGGCTACGTGCCGGGGAACTTCAGCATGGGAACGGTGGACAGTTGGGCCGATCCGAGTCGGAGCCCCTGGTACAAGGAACTCGGCCTGCACGAGGACAACTTCACCATGAACATTGCCGAGCAACGGGACATCGCACAGGGCATCTCCGCCAACGACCCGAGCCTCGCGGTGATGTCCAAGCTCGGCGAGAACCCGCAGGCATCCCGCGACCTGCTCTCCGGCGGCGACGGCAGGTTCGCCGCCGACCAACTCGTCAATGACAACTGGCAGACCCCCGGAGTCAGTGACGACTCGAAGTTCACCGCCCAGGTCCTGCTCGCCGCGACGAGACCCAACGGCCTGAAGGGGGACGAGCTGGCGAAGGCGTCCACAGCGGCGGCCAACGTCTTCCAGGGCGCGCTGGACAACGGCGACTCCGCCGCAAACCGGAGCGCGGGCATCAAGGAGCAGTACCCGCAATTGCCGGACCAGCTTGCCGAGGGACTGGCGCAGGTCGCAGCGATCTACGTGCCTGATCTCGCCCAGAGTATGAACGACAACGCCGCGGCGAAGCCCGATCCGAAGGACCTGCGATTCACCTCGTCGATCGACCCGACGACCGGCCTGCCGCTCATCACCACCGACTACAAGGCCATCGACCAGCTGATGCACCAGTTCATGCCCGACCCCCGCGCGGCCGGCCTCTTCGAAGGCGGCATGGACGGATACATGGCCACGGCGGCAGAGAACCAGAAGGCGAACCCCACCGCGGCCGGTGACACCTTGCGGCAGCTCGCGATGCTCGACGGGCAGATGCAGAACGTTCGAGAGGACATGCAGTACACCCCGGCGGCCAAGAAGGACGAGCAGGCCAACAAGGCGGCGATGTGGACGTGGGTCGCCGGCGGCGTGCTGGGCACGGTCGTTCCGGGCGGGGAAGAGGGGGCGGTCGTCTCCAACGCCATCCTCCAGACCATGTCGACGAGTATCGCCGGCACCACGGCCTGGGGCTCATACCAGTTCCCGACGGGCAACGCCGACAAGGTGACCAGCCAGGCGCAGGCAGACCAGGACACCGAGATGCGCAGGCTGGAAGTACCCATCGTCCAGGGGCTCATCAGTTCGGGTCAGGTCAGGACTCCGCCGGACAGCGACTGGATCCACGACGGGAAGCTGGACCCGGCGGCGATCACGCAGGACCCGAACGGTTTCAATACCTGGTGGACCGAGAACGCCAAGGCCGGCACCCCCGCTCTGGATCTGTTCGGCCAGGCGAAGAACGGGTACAACGACGCCACCTCGCAACGTGCCGCAAACAGCGATGGGGCGCAGGACGGTCACTAGGCGGAGCCCGGCCCGGTCGCGGATGGTGCCCGCCGGGGAGGAGCGGCAGACGGACGAGAGACCACGCGGGCCGCAGGACCCGACGGACGAACGACGGAGAGGACCGCGCATGCGGAGCTTGGCACGACACCGTGGAAGAGCTGCGGTGTTCAGCGCCGCATGCCTGCTCGCCGCCGCGGCGTGCGGCGGCCACTCCGGGCCGCCGGGCCCGCCGAAGGCCGGGCAGGCGCGGGTCATCGGGCAGACGACGGGCTCCGGGGACATCGGTCCCGCAACGGTGGACGGCGAGCGGGGAATCGCGGCCGCCGCGGGTGGCGTCCTCTACATCAACACCAGCGAACGCCTGGTGCGGCTCGGCGCGGACGGCGCCTACACGGACGTCTCCGGGCAGCAGGCAGGTGAGCCGGCGCCGGAGGACCGCGGTCTGAGCGGAGTGGTCGTCCGCGGCGACGGCACCCTGCTGACCGGCGAGAACGGCCGGATCGTCGCCGTCGCACCGAGCGGCCGGCTCACCGTGCTGGCCGGCACGGCGGGCCACCTCCGTTCGCTGACCGCCTCCCTCGCCAACAGCGCTCCGGCAACCGGCTTCCGGCTCACCAACGAGGCCACACCGTTGGCGGTGGAGAAGGACGGGACGGTGGTCATCGCCGACGGCAACGCCGTCTGGTCACTCGCGAACGGCCGTCTGACGCTGCGCTACCGGCAGGCCCCGGAGAAGGACCCGCAGGGGTACGTCTCGACGTTCAACGGCTCGACTTCGGCCGCTGATCCCGACGGCACCGCCTTCCTCGCGCCGATCACACCGCACACGCTCACCGACGTGGTCGTCCTCCCCGGAGACGGGCGGGCGCCGCACAAGCTCGAACTCCCCGCCCACGTATCGGGCGTGAAGGTCCCGACCGCTCAGCTGGCACCCGCCTCCCTGGCGGGCGACGGCGCGAACGGCGTGTACGTCACCACCTACGACGCGAACAAGCGGGGCGCATACGTCCTCCACGTCCACGACGGCCGCGCCGACCTCGTCGCGGCGAGCACCGCCTCCGCCGCGTCCGCCACGTGCGACGTGCACAAGGCCGTGGCCGCACGCGACTTCCCCTGCTACTTCCCCACCGGCATCGCCTACCACTCCGGCCATGTCTACCTGGCCGGAAACCGCTCCTACGTCGTGGACATCGGCATCGGCACATGACCGCGAGTCCGGAGGTCGGCGCCGAGCGAGTCGGAGAGGTCGACCGTCGTACCGAACGGGTTGGCCCAGGCGCCGTACCGCTAAGACTCGGGGAGCCGCTGCCGTTCACCGTGGCAGCGACTCCCCGAGGTGGCGCTGGTCTACTTACCCGCGCCGTTGACGATGGTGAAGCCGGCCGAGGAGACCGACGCGGTGGTGTAGCCCTTCTTCGTGCCGGTGACGGTCACGGTGAGCGTTGAGTGCAGGTACGCACCCGTGGCGTGGAAGTCCGGGCTGTTCGCGCCCTTGATCGCGGCGCCGTCGGCGTACCACTGGTAGGTCAGGCTCACCGGTGCCGGGCCCCAGGGGGTGACCGTCGCGTTGAGCTTCGAACCCACCTTGGTGCTGCCGTGGATGACCGGTACGTGGGTGGTCAGCGTGGTGCCGCAGGACGGGACGACGTTCAGCGGGACGGTGCTGCTGTACAGGGCGTGGCCCCAGCCGGGCGAGGGGGTGTTGCCGGTGTGGTCGCCGTTCCAGGCGTTGCCGTCGCCGTAGATGCCGTCGTCCGACCAGAGCACCTCACGCTTGCCGTCGACCGCGGTGCTCGCCGGGGCGATGGCGAAGCCCTCCAGGTTGTCGTCGGGCAGTCCGGCCGGGCGGTGGTAGCTGGCCGCGCGGGTGAAGTCGCCGTGGGCGTCGATGCGCAGCAGGCTCTCCACGACGCCGCAGTCGTTGTCGCACAGCGTCCAGACGCCCTGGTCATCGGCGTTGAACTGCAGATCGGCAATGGCGCTGGTGCCGTCGATACCGGTGTCGATGTCGGCGATCCGCTGGTACGTACCGTCCGAGTCCAGCGCGTACGCGTACACGTGGCCGGTCTTCTCGAAGCCGAGGAGGAACAGGCCCGTGCCGTGCAGCGGGTAGTCGGCCGGGTTGTACGTCTTGTTCCGATGCTGGTCGCGGAAGCCGTGGGCCGTCAGGAACGAGTCCGGGACGTAAGTGACGCCCTCGAAGCCGAGGTTGGCGTCGTCACCACTGGCGGCGATGACCGACGGCACGAAATCCGAGGTGAGGTCCCACTGGTGCACCGGTGCCAGCGTGCTGCCGGCCGCGGTGGGGTCGTACTCCAGCACCTCGTCCTTGGAGACGTCGCTGTCGTGGTTGTCGCGCTCGGAGGTGACGAACAGGTCGCCGTTGCCACCGACGGTCAGACCCTCGTCGTCGGGCTGGCTGGCGCCGGGGTCGGTACCGGTGAACGTGATGCCCTTGCCGTTGCCCCAGTCGTCGTCCGTGGCCGGCAGGTACGTCCCCGTGGCGGGGTCCTTGACCAGCTTCCAGAGGTGGTTCTTGTTCTGGGCGGCCCACAGCACGCTGCCGTCGCCGCTGAAGACCAGGCCGCTCATGTCGTTGCCGGCCGGGTCCTGCGCGGTGGTGAACTCGCACGGGTCGTCGACGGTCTTCACGGCGTCACTGGTCGGCCACGTGCGGGCGCCGGGGACGCTGATGGCGTCGCTGCCGGAGGGAGCGCTGGGTGCGCAGGAGCCGGGCAGGCCGGTCGGCGGCTGCTCGTTGTAGTACCTCACGGCGGCGGCGGGGTCCGTGGAGGTGTCGCAGGACGCGTCGTTCGACGAGCCGAACGACGCCGCCTTGACGCTGTACCAGGAGGTCTGGGCGTCGTCCGAGTCGGTGTTCACCGCGCCGGCGCCGTCGGCGGGGCAGCGGGCGAGCGTGCGGTAGATCTCCGCGGCGGCCGGTCCGGCACCGTCCGGGTCGATGCTCTCGTCGTAGCCGGCCTGGCCCGCGCCGTAGCCGACCGAGTCGACCAGCGTGCCGTCCGGCAGGTAGATCTTCACCGCGTCGCCGCCGCTGCCCAGGCCCGGACCGGACTGGAACACGCCGAAGCCGTGTGCCGGGATGCCGGTGATCGCCTTGCCCTCGACGTCGAAGACGCGCCCGGAGAAGTCGGTCGCGGAACCGGCATCACCGCTGTCGGTCTGCTTCCAACCCGTGATGTCGACGGCCTGGTCGCCCTTGTTGTACAGCTCGACCAGGTCACGGGCCTTGCCTGCGGTGCTGAGGGCGGTGAGGAGCGCCGGCGGCAAGGTGTCGGTGAGTTGCGGGTTGTCCTCGTTGTCCGCGGTGATCTCGTTGATCACCACGTCGGCCCAGCCGGGGTCGGCGCCCTTGGTGACCGTGATGGTGAACGAGGCGCTGCCCGCCGCTCCGGCGCTGTCGGTCGCGGTCACCATCACGTCGATGGTGCCCAGGGCGGCCGGGGTACCGGTGATGGCGCCGGTCGACGGGTCGATGCTCAGGCCCGTACCGCTCAGTGCGGGGGCGCTCCAGGTGTACGGAGCGGTACCGCCCGCCACGCCGAGACCGGCGAACGAGAAGGCCGTGTCCACCGTCGCGACCTGGTCCGCGCCGCCCGCCACCGAGACGCCCGCGGTCCTGACGCTGCCGGGGGTGCTGGTGCCCTGCGTGGAGGCACCCGGGGAGCCGATCGCGCCGCCGGCACTCGTCCAGGAGCCCTCGCTGTCGGCGGCAGTCGCCGGGTTCGTCCACGCGCCGGCGGTCGCCGTGTCGGTGTCGGCCAGGTGGCCGGGGTTCACCCAGGCGGCGATCCCCTTGCCTGCGAGGTATCCCGTGTCGTACGTCAACTGGTCGGCGACCGCGTTCGAGCCGTCGAGGACGTACATCGTCTTCGGGCCCTTGTTCAGGGTCACCGAGCCATCGTTGACGACCTTCACCGAGGACTTCAGGCCCCACTCGGTGCGGAAGTCCGCGGCGGTCAGGTCGGTGACGACGACCGACTCGCCCGGGGCGACCGTCCCCAGCGACGACAGGTCGACCGCGCCCGTCACCGAGTCCGCCGTGTTGTAGTGCCACCCCGTGAGATCCTGGGCCGCCGTACCGGTGTTCGTCAGCTCGACGTACTCGCCGTCACCGGAGTCACCCGCGTACGAGGCCAGACCCCCGTACGCGAACTCCGTGATCTGGATGTTCGCGGTTCCCGCCGCGTGTGCCGCCGGCGCGACGAGCAGGGCGGCGGCCCCGGACGCCACGAGGGCGAGGGCGGCGGAGAGGGCAGGCAGGGTACGACGTCTCGCTGTCACGGGATTCCTTGGCTCGGGGCCGACGGCAGGCGTCCCCAAGCTCGCAGCGCAGGGCGAACTCGGCGTGAACGGCCGATGATGCGCAATCGAACCACCGCGGATGGATCCGCCGATTCCTCCCGTTTTCCGCTCGCCGACACGAGAGGGCATCGCGCGGGGCGCCGCGTCAGTGCGGTAGGTGTCGTACGCGATGTGCGGGCCCAGGGCGTTCAGTTGGTGCGGGGGCCCGTCGCCGTCCTCGCGGAGAGTCCTGTCCCGCGCCCCGCCGACCTCGGATGCGGGGTGCCCCGCTTGTACTGTGCAGACCTGAACATCGGAAAGGAAACCCGCCGTGAAGACCTTCACGCTGCCCGGCACCGACATCCTCGCGCCGAACGTCGTGCTCGGCCTGATGCGTATCGCCGACAAGACCGACGAGGACATCCGCGAACTCGTCCGCACCGCGCGCGACGCGGGGATCGACTTCGTCGACCACGCCGACATCTACGGCGGCGAACTGCACGCCTGTGAACGCCGCTTCGCCGACGCGATGGCGCTGAGTCCCTCGCAACGCGACGAGATCACGATCCAGACCAAGGCCGGAATCGTGACGGACGGGCCGTACTACGACTTCTCCTACGAGCACATCGTCACGTCCGTCGAGGGCTCACTCGCGGCCCTGCGGACCGACCGCATCGACATCCTGCTGCTGCACCGCCCCGACGCGCTCGTCGAACCCGAGGAGGTGGCCCGCGCCTTCGACGAGCTCGAATCCTCGGGCAAGGTCCGCGCCTTCGGTGTCTCGAACCAGACGCCACGCCAGATCGACCTGCTGCGCAAGTACGTGCGTCAGCCCATCGTGGCCAACCAGCTCCAGCTCTCGATCACCCACGCGCCGATCATCGCTCAGGGGATCTCCGCGAACATGCTCGCGGAGCAGCAGTCGGCCACCCTCGACGGCGGAGGGATCGTCGACTACTGCCGTCTGAACGACATCACCGTCCAGGCGTGGTCCCCCTTCCAGGCCGGATTCTTCACCGGCGTCTTCCTCGGCTCGCCGGACTACCCCGAACTCAACGCCGTCATCGACCGACTCGCCGCCCAGTACGACGTCCCCGCCATCGCCATCGCGACCGCCTGGATCACCCGCCACCCCGCTCAGATGCAGGTCGTGCTGGGCACCACCAGTCCGGAGCGCGTCGCGGGCGCCGCCCAGGGCTCCGAACTCCGGCTCACCCGGGCCGAGTGGTACGAACTGTTCCGCGCCGGCGGCCACCTCGTTCCCTGAACGACGGGACGGCGCCGCAACGGCCGCTGGTGCGAACGGACTTTCCCGCGCGCCTGCCGTCGGCTGCCCGGACTCACCGGCGAGGTCAGTGCCAGGTGGTCTGGTGGTCCCGGTGGGTCGGGAGGTAGGCGCCGGGGGTGAAGTGGTGGTCGTAGAAGTCCGGGTCGAGGTGCTGGGCCTGGAGGTAGTTGAGGATGTGCACGGTGGGGACGGTGCCGGGCAGCTTGCCGAAGGTCTCGTCGATGTAGCGCACCTCATCGGTCAGGAGGCGAACGAAGCGTTCGTCGTAAGGGGCCGCCGAGGAGCGGACGCGGCGGGTGTCGCGCCACGGGCCTGGCGTGTCGGGGTGGAACGGTCCGCCGGGCCCGAACTTCCGCTCGGTGAAGCGCTGCACCGCCTCGGTGGCGTCCCGGACATGCGGACGCGCCAGGGTCTCGAAGACGCCGGTGAGGCCCGTCGGGTTGGGCAGGGCCCACCTGTCGTCGTGCTCGACGTGGAAGCCCAGTCCGGGAACGGCCGGGTCGCCGGACGCGCCGAGCACCGAGAGGCGGTCGATCCCGTCGAAGGTCCAGCCGCCGAGGCCGAGGGCGCCGAGCACCAGATGGCCGTTGTAGACGCTGGTGATGAGCTCGGCGCTGGCCTCGGCCAGGGTGTACTGCTCCACGAACGAGAGCGGGTAGGGGTCGCCGGCATGGCGCAGCGACGGGTCGTCCGCGCCGGGGACCGGCCGCCCGTTGACGTCGTCGTACACGCCGTAGCCGTTCTGCAGGAAGAACGCGAGGTTGGCGATCAGGTGCTGGGCGAGGTCCGCGATGGGGATGACCAGCAGCGAGCCGGGATGGTTGGCGATCCAGGTGTTGTGCCCTTCGAGGTAGGGCTCCTCGCGCGGCAGCCACAGTCGCTCGGGTGAGAGCTTGCGGTAGCGGGCCGTGGTGGCGCTCAACCAGGCGTCCACGTCGAGCCCGTCGCCTTCGGTGCCGTCCGGCGCCCCGTCCTGAACGGCACTGTCCGGAACGGCACCGACCGGGAGCTCACCGGCGGGCGCCGCGTCACGGCTGGACAGGAAGTAGGTGCCGGAGTCGTCCGTGAAGAAGAACTCGGTGGTGTGGAAGCCTGCGGCGGAGGGGAAGGTCCGACCGCCGGCCGTGCCGGGGTAGTTGGGGAGGGCCGGCGCGTAGCCGGGGTGGTGGGAGATTCCGAAGTTCCACCCGGTCACGCCCGTGACGACGGCCAGGACGAGGGCCCGCTCCACCTCGCTGAGCGGCTGCACCGGCCTGTTGCTGGTGAAGGCCAGTTCGCCCGCCGGGATACTGCCGCCGACCGGGAAGCGTCGTGAGCGGCGGCCGTTGATCGCGGCGATGAGGGGGAAGTGCAGCAGGGCGCCGACCGCGGCGCGCTCCTGTTCGGAGAGGCGGAGGGCGGTGGCGGGGGTGCCGGAGGCGGCGGGGGTGCCGGACATGGCTGGGTCTCCCTTGGTGCGGGCCCGGAACATCTTGTGGTGACCAGCGTCCCCGGATTGCGTGCGCGGACCGCGTAAGCCGCGGCCCCGGTACGCCGGTTCAGCGATCGACGGTTCAGCGATCGGCGGCTCCGGGAGCGTCGGCTCCCGCCAGCACTTCACGCGCACACAGCCGGGATGGACCCGCACTCAGATGGTCGAGTGCGCGGTTTTCCACAACCTCCACCGTTCACGACCGATATCTCCACGGGCTCCCGGCGGCCCATCACGAAAGATGGTGAATTTTGCCGAGAAGTTGTTCCTGAAAGGCCGCCCACCCGATCCGGCCAAACTAATTATGCAACTTTGTTGCAGGGTTGACCGGCCCACTCGCCGGCCGTACATATTGGTCTTGACCAATCTGCTCGACTGGGTCAGGACCACACCGCTCACCCCCCGTGCGAAGCGGTCACCTTGGCGATCCACCGGATCGGCGAGGTGCCGCGATGCAAGAGCGCCCCTCACTCCTGGAGGATTCCGTGCGAGTCGGAAGAAAGATTCTACGCACTGCACTCACCGCCGGCTCCGCACTCGGGCTGGCTGTCGGCGGCACGGCCTTCGCGTTGGCCGCCGCGCCCGCCGCGCAAGCGGCCACCACCTGTGCCGCGGCATGGAGTTCCGGCACCGTCTACACCGGCGGGCAGCAGGCCAGCGAGAACGGGACCAATTACACCGCGAATTACTGGACGCAGGGCAACGACCCGGCGACCAGCAACGGCGGAAGCGGCAGCGGCCAACCGTGGACGTCCAACGGCGCGTGTACCGGTGGATCGTCCGGTGGCGGCGGAGGCGGGGGTGGCGGCACCGGGACCGGAACGGGTTCGGTCAGCGGGCTGCTCTTCAGCCCGTACAAGGACGTCACCATCAACATGAACTGGAACACCTACCAGATGCAGTCGGCCGCGTCCGGGTCGACGCTTCCGGTGGTGGGCTCCGGCAGCCTGGTCTCGCAGTACCTGCCGAAACTTCCCGCGCTCACGGTCGCGTTCGCCACCGGTTCGTGCGGCAGCGAGAACTGGGGCGGTGTCTCGGGCGCCAACTGGGCCGCCGAGAACGTGCCGCAGCTCCAGTCCGCCAACCTGGACTACGTCCTGTCCACCGGCGGCGCCGCCGGAAGCTTCACCTGCGGCTCGACGGCCGGCATGGAATCGTTCATCGCCCGCTACGCCAGCCCGAACCTGGTCGGTATCGACTTCGACATCGAAAGCGGCCAGAGCGCGTCGGACATCCAGAGCCTGGTCGCCTCGGCGGCCGGAGCGCAGGCGCAGTACCCGAACCTCCAGTTCTCGTTCACCCTCGCCACGCTGGGAGCGTCCGACGGCAGCTACGGCGGTGTGAACTCGACCGGCGACGCGGTCGTCAAGGCGGTGCTCGGCTCCAGCCTGAAGAACTACGTCATCAACCTGATGACCATGGACTACGGCAACGCGTCCAGCAGCGTGTGCGTCGTCACCTCCGGCAGTTGCGAGATGGCGCAGTCGGCGATCCAGGCGGTGAAGAACCTGGAGCACACCTACGGGGTCGCGGCCGGCAAGATCGCCGTCACGCCGATGATCGGCATGAACGACGCCACCAGCGAGACCTTCACCGCCACGGACGTGGACACGTTGACGTCATACGCGACCAGCAACGGCCTGGCCGGGCTGCACTACTGGTCACTGGACCGGGACACGCCGTGTTCCGACGACTACGCGTCCCCCACCTGCAACTCCGTCCCCAGCACGACGCCGCTGCAGTACACCAAGAAGTTCCTGAGCGACCTCGGGGACTGACGAGGAAACCCGGGACGGGCCGCGCACGGACCACCGTGCGCGGCCCGCTCCGAGCGCTGGGTAACAAGGCACCCGACGACGTCGGGCGAGGGACGCGTCCCTCGCCCGACGTTTCGTACGACGAGTCCGCTCGCGGGTCCGACGGGCGCGGGCCACCGTGCGTTTCGACGTCGGACGGGTGTCCTGCCGAGCGGGGATCACGCGAGAGGCTTGCGGTAGCGGGCGTACGTGTTCCGTCGGCGGAACCCCACGCTCTCGTAGAGATCGTAGGACCGGTGGGGATTCGCCGTGCCGGTGAATAGGCGGGCGGTCGTCGCGCCGTGTGCACGGAGGCTACGCAGCCCGTCCAGCAGCAGGGCCCGGCCGATTCCGAGGCGTCGACGGTCCGCGCGGACGCTCAACTCCCCTACCTCGCCGAGGGTGTGGTCGCGACGGCGGAGGGAGCAGAGGACGACGCCGACCATGTCCTGCCCGTCCCACGCGGCCCGCCAGCACGCCGGGTCGGCGGTGGCGACGAACTCCCGGTAGGGCCATTCCCGGATGAACCCGGCATCCGCATAGGAATCGACGACGGTGCTCCAGGCCGCACGGTAGTGGGGTGCTCCGATCGGTCCCGTCCGAATCCCGACGGGCAGTTCCCCGCCGCGTTCGGGCAGGTGTCGCAGATCGTCCAACTCCATCTCGACCAGGCTGAAGACGCGTCGGTAGCCTGCCGCGAGCAGAAGCGCTGTGGCGTCCTGCTCGGAGGACGTGGCGCTCGCACCGATCACCGCCGTCCGCGAGGTTCCCTGCTGTGCGACGAGCTCACGGATCCGCTTCTCGGCCCAGTTCAGCATGGCCGAGCCGATGCCCTGGTGGCGGTGCTCGGGCAGGAGATACCCGCGGTGCAGGTAGACCCACGTCCCGTCGCGCTCCCGCCACCACCGGATCGTCGCGTAGCCGACGAGGCTTCCGTCGCGCTCCAGCAGGACCTGGTTCCTGGACGGCTCCTCCAACTCGGCCGAGGCTTCGGCGATCTCGGCCGCCGTGGGAAGCCCGTCCACGACCGAACGGGCGTCGGCCCGGTCCCGTTCGGCACATCCCAGCCGCACCGCGGCCATCGCGTCGTGATCCTCGTCGCCGTGGTACGGCCGGAATCCGAAGCCGATCGGAAGGTCCCGTCCTGGCGTGTCAGCAGACATCTCCGGATGGTCCCGGGATGTGCGGCGTGCACGCCACCCCGATTCACGGAGAGGGTCCCCCAGAGAAGGTGCGTGCCCGGTGCTGAACCTGCTCCGGTACTGAACGCGTCCGCCCCCGACCGGTGGTGACCGGGCAGGGGCGGACGCCTGTAGATGCGGGAAGTCAGGAGAGCGTGGTGAGGTCGAACTCCTCCCAGGGGCCGACGGCCGTGCGGTTGGCGATCAGGGACGAGGCCCCGGCGTTCTCGGCCGTGACGAGGTGCTGGTTGTTGTAGGCGCGGAGGCTGACGCTGCCGTCGGAGTTGTGGAGGAGGTAGAACGTCTCCCACGGGCCGGCCGCACCGCGGTTCGCGATCAGCGGCGAGTTCCCGTTGCTCTCGGCGGTGACCCACTGGTTGTCGGAGTGGGCCCTCAGGTTCACGGTGTTGTTGTTGTTGGCGATCAGGTCGAAGGTCTCGTTCGTGCCGACCGAGGTGGCATCGGCGATGAGCGAGGTGGTGCTGTTCGGCGCGTCGACGTACTTGCCGTTGGCGTGCGCCTTGAGGCTGATCACGGACTGGGTGGGCGGCGGGAACGTGGTGGTGTTGTTCGTGTAGCCGGCCGCGGTGATGTTGGCCTGCACGGAGTTCTCGGTCGCGTCGGTCGGGAACCCCTTCGTGACAGCCCCCTCGAAGAACTCGCCAGTTCCTTCGGGGCTGTTGTCGCCGCCGGTCCCCAACTCGATGGAGGGCTGCACCTTCATCGGGTTGTAGCCGCCTGGCAGGGCGCCGGAGTACGCCTGGTTCAGCCCGCCCGATTGCCCGTTGCCGTATTTGAGCGTGAAGTTCGTCGTGCCGTTGTTCTTCTCCCAGGCGGAGACGAACGAGCCTGTCTCGCTGGGGATGTTGGACGGGTTGGGGCCCGCCGCGCTGAAGTACATGCCGTTCTCGAGGTCACCGCCGACCCAGGGGCCGGAGCCGGTGCAGCCGCCGGTCCAGCAGGCGGAGCCGTAATAGATGGCGTTCATGGTCGAGTTGCCGTCGTCCGAGTCGTCGGTCTCGGCCGAGCCGAAGTCGAAACAGCAGCTGCTGCTGACGAGTTTGGACGACGTGAGCATGTACAGGCCCTCGGGCTGCGCGCCGGTGGGCACGTTCTTGGCGGCGTTGTTGCGGTACCCGGTGCCGATGTTGTTGACCAGCACGCCGTAGGCGGACTGGCCGCCCACCGTGATCGGCAGCGCCATGGCGTTCGCACCGATGTCCGAGCCGTTCGGCCCGGGTCCGGACAGACTGCCGGAGCAGCCGGAGCAGGAACTGCCGGGCGAGATCGGCAGGTTGTTGGCGTTGGACGTCTGGTCGTACAGCTGCGTGATCGTGCAGGTCGTACCGGAGCAGAAGGAGACCTGCGGCGCCGAGGCGACCAGGCCGCCGGCGGACGCGAGGCCGATGTTCAGGGTGCTGCTGTCCGAGGCGCGCTGGATCTGGTACAGCGGGCCGTTGTACGAGGAGAACATCGCCCGGGTGGTGCTGTATGCCGCCTCGCACGGCGTGCCACCGGACGCGTAGATGTCGCACGGCCCCGACGAGGCCGCCTCGGCGCGCGTCGCCGTGCCGAGGACCGGCACCGCGATCGCCACCGCGAGCAGGAACGCGATGAGTAACCGCGTCCGGCGCCGGAGTGTGGGTAGGACCAGCACGAATGCCTCCCGGAAATGTGTGGGGCCATTTCGCCCGTGGCGTTGCGCCGGGTCGCGGCCGCACTCATCGTCGGGCGCGGTCAGAGACCGCTTGGTTGGTGCCCAACGCGCGGAAAACGACGGCGTCCCGTGTGGCGCAGCACACATGTTCAGCTGGCTCTAGGCGTAAGTCAAGACTCTGGACGGATGCCGGTGGACGGTTAGAAAGATCCTCGGGAGAAACATCGCGCCACCGACGCGCCCTTAGGTGCAAAGTGAGCACAACAGAGCGGAGGCCGTTCCGGTCTCCTCCCACGGGACACGCAGCGCGCACGCTCGGCGAGACGTCCGCCCCCGACCGCGTCCCCGGCACCGTTCATCCCGCGTTCAACCGGGGACACCTGCACGCCGCCCGCCTCCGGGCTAGGTTCCTCCAGCCGGTGGGGGGGAACTCAGCGGCTTCACAGAAATCGCTGGGGGGACCCATGAGTACCAGACGGCGTCGCGCGCTCGCGGCCATGACGATGGCGGCCTGCGTGTCCGTCGGCGCGGGATGCGTTCTCGTGCCCGCCGCTCGGGCGGCGACCGGCGCGGGAACCCCCGCGCCCACCGGGCTGATCGCGCTGGACAGCGGCTCGGGCGTGATCACCGTGCAGGCGGACGGCTCCGGCGCGCACGCGGTCGAAGGGATCGCGAACGGCGCGGGCATCGGTCCCGTCTGGGCCCCCGACGGCAGCCGGGTGATGGCAGGGCAGGAGAACTGGCTCGCGCTCACCAGCGTCCGGGCCGAGGGTGCGACCTCACCTGTCACCGTGGGATCACCGGACACGGGTGGCGAGCCGGGGCGGGGCGGGTACTACGAGGACGCGACGTACTGGCTGAACGGCCGGTACGTGATCGTGAGCACGGGCGAGGAGATGTACGCCGGGCCGTCCGACGGCTCCTCCGACCCGCGGCCCCTGCTGACGGACGCCCAGTCGCCCTTCGCGGACTGCGACGGTGAGCCGTCGGCGAGCCCGACCGGAACGGTGGCGTTCGCCCGGGCGGCTCCCTGCGGGAACACCACGGGCATCTGGACGTTCGACCCGGTCACCGACACCGTCGCGCAACTCCTCCCGAACGCCCTCATGCCCGCGTACTCCCCCGACGGCGGCCGGCTGGCCTTCTCCCGGCCGGTGGACGGCGTGCGGCAGCTCTTCGTCGCTGCCGCGGACGGCACCGGCGCGCAGCAGCTCACCACGGACGGCGCGAGCCACGAGCACGCGGCATGGGACCCGTCCGGCGAGCGCCTCGCCTACGACTCCAAGGACCCGGCGACGGGCGCGACGACCGTCAAGGTCCTTGATCTCAGCAGCGGTTCGGCCGACACGCTGAACGCGTCCGGGACGAAGCCGTCCTACCAGAGCGTCCGGAACAACATCCTGGACCGGGTGTACGCGACCGGCGGCGTCACCATCGACCAGGCCGCGTCCCGCTGGGCCTTCGACACGACCGGCGCCGCCCACCAGAACGGTCTGGTGGCTGCCCGTTCGGCCGTGCTCGTCGACAACGCCAACGCCACCTACGCGGCGCCGGCGATCTCGCTGGCCGCGGAGAAGCAGGGGCCGGTGGTGATGACGTCGCCCGGATCGCTGGACGCGACCGCCGCCGCGGAGCTCCAGCGAACCCTGCCGAAGGGGAGCACCGTCTATCTCGTCGGCAACACCGCGCAGTTGAGCTCCACGGTGTCCGCGCAGATCACCGCGCTCGGCTACACCGCGCTGCGGATGGACGGGCCGGACCTGCCCTCGATCTCCGCCCGGGTGGCCACGCAGATCACCAAGAAGCCCGACTGGGTGTTCGTCGCCGACGGCATGGACTACCACGACCCGATCTCGGCCTCCACCGCGGCGGCTTCGCTCGGCTTCCACGGCCTGGGCGTCGTCCTGCTCGTCAAGGGCACGACCGTGCCGGACGCGGTGAAGGCGTACCTGAACACGCTCGACGCCGCCACGACGAAACTCGTCACGGTCGGCACCACCGCCCGTGAGGCGATGGAGAACGCGCCGCTCGACCAGGCGTGGACGTTCTGGAACGTCAGCGCCGCCACCTACGAGCAGACAGCGGTCAACCTCGCGCGGTTCTGGTGGGCGGCGCCCGACACGGCCACCGTCGAGTCCGAGACGACCTGGCAGAGCGCCGTCGCCGGCAACGCCGTCACCGCGACCCGCGGGCCCGCGCTCTGGACCCCGGCCGACGCGCTCTCGCCGAAGACCGCGGCCTACCTGAACGAGGAGTCCGCGTCCCTCGAGTCCGTACAGACCTTCGGCGGGAACCCGGAGTACTCGGTCGCGACCCGGAACGCCGTCGGGGACGCCATCGGGCTGAGCAGCGCCTACCTGTCCACCGTCTGGGCCCCCGGCGGTGTCCTCCCGGCCGGCGCGCCGACGCCCGCGGCCTTCCCCGCCGCGCTCCCGGCCCGCTTCGTCGGCCCGCTGTACAAGGTGAGTTGACCGGTCCCGGGTCCGCCCGCTGCGTAGGCTCCCGCGGTCTGCCGGTTACCACGGGAGGACGTTCGGGCGGTCGGGGCCAACGAGCTTAATTGCGTGGGGCGTTGTCGGTCCTCCGGCGTACATTGCCCAGCGGGGTCGTCACCGACGATCGCCGATCGGACACCCGGCGTGCGTGGGTCGCACCCGCGCCGGTCCTTTTGGGGGGATGGATGAGAGTGAGACAGCCACGTCGGCGCAGATTCCGGCGGGTGGTCGTCGGAGCGGCGGCCGCCCTGCTCGTCGGCGGGGCGTTCGCGGCCTTCCCGGCTGCGGCCCAGGCGGCCGACAGCCCCGCGCCGGCGCCGAGCGGACTCGAGACCCGACCCGCACCGGTGGGCGGGGCGAGCGGCGACGGCTGCGGGGCGGACGCACCCTACGGATACATCGGCAGAACCACCGGAGGGATCACCTTCTCGGCCACGTCGAACGGAAGCCCGTCCGTCCGGTACGACACGGAGTTCCTCGTCGAGCCGGGCGACGGGTCCACCCCGTACGACGGCACCGCCTCCGGATTCGGCGGCACCGACAGGCAACTGCTGCTGCCTTCTGCGGACTTCGCGGACGGGGTCACCTACACCTGGCGCACCCGTGATGTGGACCCGGCGGGGACTGCCTCGGAATGGTCCGGCGACTGCCATTTCGTCGTCGACCTCACCTCGCCCGCCACCCCGGTCGTCACGTCCAAGGTGTTCCCGCCGGCCGGCTCCACGACGCCGCCGCCGACGGTGCGCACGACCGGCGCCTTCACCTTCACGGCCTCCGGACCCGGCTCCGAGGACGCCGTCCGCTTCGAGTACGCGCTCGACGGGGACCTCGCTGTCGGCGGCAACCCCTCGGTGCCGGTCGGGCTCGACGGCACCGCGAAGGTGAAGTTGACACCTACCAGGTGGGGCAGCAACTTCCTGAACGTCCGGACCGTGGACCGGGCGGGGAACGTCTCGGGAACCGTCCAGTACTCCTTCTACGTCGCCTCCGCCGCGACGCGGGACAAGGCCGGAGATCTCAACGGTGACGGGACGGCCGATCTGCTGGCCACCAGCACCGACGGCAAGCTCTACGTGCTGTACGGCAAGGGCGACGGCACGCTGAAGAAAGCGGTCACGTACGCCGACACCGGCGACGGCTGGGACCAGGGCAGCGTGCTCCGCGACGGCGACCTCGACTCGGACGGCTACCAGGACCTGCTCCGGATCGGCGGCACCGGGTACGTCCTGGGAATGCCGAACAACGGTCTCGGGGACTTCGGCACGCGCGGGGAGTCGACGGGCCCCTGGAACCGCGCCGACGGCAAGAACTGGACGGTGGCCACCCAGATCCTGCACGGCACCTCGGGCAGCCTGGGCACCGCCACCCGTTTCCAGGACATCCTCAGCGTGGAGGACGGCCAACTGCTCCACTGGACCGACGACTTCGGTGGGATGACCTCCACCGTCCTGGCCACCGGCCTCGACCACAGCACGGTGATCACCCCGGGCGACGTGACGGGTGACGGCACACCCGACATCCTCATCCGGGACGACGTCTCCGGGACGCTCAGCCTGGCCGCGGGCAACGCCGACGGCACGCTCGCCGCTCCGGCCGACTGGACGACGGTGGGCGAGGGCTTCACCGCCGCTCACTACCCGCGCGTTCTCAGCGCGGGCGACGCCAACGGTGATGGCATCCCGGACCTCTACGCCGCCACGTCCCACGGCGCCCTGAAGTTCTTCGCCGGTCTCCCCGACGGTGGCTACGCACCGGCGGTCGGCGCGCACGGAGGACTCGACTGGACGACGGTGGTCGCCGCGGACTGACCCTCGGCGTTCAGCCACCCACGGCTGCACGGAAGTGCGGCGCGGGCCTCTCCGACCCTCGCCGGTCGCCTGACGAACACCCGTCGCGTACTCCGGGGGGCGCCAACTCTGGGGTACGCGCGGGCCACCCGGTACAGGCAGGGGTTGCCCGCGAGCCCCGCCAGCACCTTGTCGAGGTGGATCGGCGAGGGTACGGCCTCAAGTCGGCGCGGGAACGGTGGTGGCGTGGGGGACGGTGGGGCCGTGGGGAGGGTCGAGGCGGGAGGATCGGGGCGGGGGCGCCGGGGGAGCTCGGACGTAGGATGGGCAGGCGTGTTCCCACGTCAGCCCGGCTGCGCCGCCGTTCACGGGAGACTCCGACATGAGTGTGGCCGGCAGTGCGGCAGGGGCGTCCGCGGACGGGCGGGGTGAGGTCTTCGTCGGGCGGCTCGACGAGTCGGGGCGGCTTGCGGCGTGTGTGGAGCAAGTGCGCGGCGGCGAGGCGTGGTTGGCGGTCGTCGAGGGCGAGGCCGGCATCGGCAAGACCGCTCTCGTACGCCGGACCGTGGCCGCGCTGGAGGATTTCACGGTCCTGTGGGCGACCGGGGACCCGTCGGAGACCGACCTTCCCGGGGGTGTGCTCGGCCAGTTGATCCGGCGGGTGGACCCCGAGGTGGCGGCCCGGTTCCCGTTGCTGGCGCAGGAGTCCGTGGTGGGGGCGTCGCCGTACGCCATCGGCGGGCAGATGCTGCTGCTGCTCGGCGCGCTGCAGGAGCCGAGGGGCCCGGTCGCGCTCGTCGTCGACGACGTCCACTGGGCCGATCCGCTGTCCCTGCAGGTGCTGGGGTTCGTCCTGCGGCGGCTCTGGGCGGACCGGGTGCTGACCGTCCTGCTGACCCGTCCGGACGCCGAGCGGGCCGTCGACACCCTTGACCGGCTGGCCCGTTCGCTGGATCGGGCGGTGCGGATCGAGGTCGGCGGGCTCGACGAGGACGACGCGGGGCAGTTGGCCCGGCGGTTGCTCGACGTGCGTCCGGCGCCGAGCCTGGTGCGGCGCCTGCACGGCTACACGAAGGGCCATCCGCTCTACCTGCGCACGGTCCTGGCCGAGGTGCCGGTCGATACGCTGCGGGACGAGGCGGCGGAGCGCTGGCCGGTCCCCCGCACCCTCCGGGTCGGGGTCAGCACCCTGCTGGACCACCTGCCCGCGGACTCCGTGGCGCTGCTGGAGGCGATGGCGGTGCTGGACACCCGCCTTCCGCTCACGATCGTCGGGCAGGTCGCCGGGGTCGACGACCCGGCCCGTGCCCTGCGGCCGGCGCTGACCGCCGGGCTGGCGCAGTGGTGGCCGAGCGAGTCGCAGAGCCCTGTCGCCATGGTGCACGCCCTGCACCGCGACGCCGTCCACGACGGGATGGACCCCGAGCGCCGCCGCACCCTCCATGTCGCCGCCGCGGGCGTGGTCGGTACGGCCGCGGCCTGGGCCCACCGCGTCGCCGCGGCCACCTCCGCCGATCCCGAACTGGCCGCCGAACTGGAGCGGTCGGCGCAGGCGGAGGCCGTGCTGGGCCGCAACTCCCTCGCCGCTACACGCCTGTTGTGGGCCTCCTCGTTGTCCGGCGAACGGGCCGACCGGGAACGGCGGCTGGTGGCGGCCTGCGCCCAGTCGCTGCTCACCCTGCAACCGGTGACGGCCGTGAAACTGCGGGCCCAGGTCGAGGACTGCGCCCCCAGCACCCTGCGCAGTTGCGTCCTCGGCGTCATGGACCTGCTGGACGGCCGGTTCGCGGCCGCCGAGGCCCGGCTCACCGAGGCCTGGCAGGACGCGCTCCCCGATCCGGAGGCGGGCTGGGTCGCGGTCCTGGCCGGGACGTTCCTGGCCGTCCTCATGATCCGGCACTCCCGCGGTGCGGAGGCCGTGCGCATCGCCGGCAGGACCCTGGCGCTCGGCGACCTCGACCCCGCCACGTCCGACCTCACCCGCGCGATGCTCGCGACCGGACGGCTGTGGGACCAGGGGCCGCGCGCGGCACTGCCCGACCTGGCGCACCTTCCCGCCGAGGCCTCCCAGGCGGCCGACCACCAGCTCGCGACACTCGCCACGCGCGGCGTCCTCCACCTGTTCCTGGGCCGACTCCCCGCCGCGCACGCCGACTTGGCGACGGTGGCGCACCGCGACCAGCAGGGCGCCGGGTCGAAACTCAGCCACCAGTCCCTCTCCCTGCTGGCGATCGTGGAGTACCTGTCGGGCGACTGGAACGCCAGCGAGTCCGCGAGCGACCGGGCGCAGGCGATCGCCGCGATCCAGGACCACGTGCTCGGTGACGCGGCCGCCTGGTTCGCGGCCGTGTGCGTGGAGGCAGGCCGCGGGCGGTGGGACGCCGCCCAGCGGCATGTCGACGCCATGCTGCGGATCACCGCAGCACTCGGATCGCCGCCGACCGAGACCGTCTACGCGGCGCTGGGCCAGGCGATGGTGGCGCAGGCCCGCGCCGACCACGTCGCCATGCTGCGCTCGCTGGAGCCGCTGCTCGACCGCGCCGAGGGCAGCGGGGACGGGCGGATCCGCCTGCGGTTCAAGCCCTTCTGGCTGTGGCAGCAGTCGCTGCTGGTCGAAGCGCTCACCGGGACGGGGCAGTTGGCGGCGGCCGCCCTCGCCCTCGACGACTTCCGCGACGGCTACGACGGGACCGGCTACCTGCGGGTCGTCCTGGCCCGGCTGCGCGGCCGACTCGCAGAGGCGCAGGGCCGTCCGCACGACGCGCTGGTGATCTACACGCAGGCGGTGGCCGGTTCGGCGGAGGAGGGCGACGACGACGCGGCTCCGCTGTTCCGCGCGATGCTGGAGCACAGCTACGCCAAGCTCCTCGTCGCGACCAACTCCGCCTCCCGGCGCGAGGCCGCGCGGTGGTTCAAGTCCGCCCACGACCGGTTCGCCGCGCTGCGGGCGGCGCCGTTCCTCGCGCGGTGCGACGCGGACCTGGCCGCGATCGGGCTCACCGCCCCCGTGCAGGCGCCCAGCCGCGTGCTCGCCCTCACCGAGCGGGAGCTCTCGGTGGCGCACCTCATCGCCGGCGGGCGGACCAACCAGGAGGCCGCGGCGGAGCTCTACGTCACCCCGAAGACCGTGGAGTACCACCTGTCGAACATCTACGCCAAGCTGGGCATATCGTCGCGGCGCCGGCTGGCGGAGGCGCTGCGCGCGCAACAGCCCCAGCCGGAGCGGTAGTCGGAGCCTCGGAGCCGGACCCGACACCTCAGGCGGAGTCGAACCCGTAAAAGCGGAGCCGCAGCCGGAGCCGGAACCGTAAGCCGGACTCGTAGCCACAGCCTCGGCTTCCCCCGTGGCCGGAGTGGCCACCGGACTAGGGTCCGCCCCCAGGGTTCCCCAGCCGGACAGGTGTTTCTCTGGGCGGGTGACTGGACTTCCCCCGGCCGGCACCCGTACCCGCCCGGTCCCGCTCACCGGTCGGCACGAGGAACTGCGGCTCCTCGCCGACCTGGTGGAGGGTGTCCGCGACGGCATGAGCGGGGCGCTGCTCCTCGTCGGCGAGGCCGGCATCGGCAAGACCACGCTGCTCGACCACGTGGCGGGGACGTCGACGGACCTGCGCGTCGTCCGCGCCGCCGGGACCGAGTCCGAGGCGCGACTGGGCCACGCGGCCCTGCACCGCCTGCTGCGCCCGTTCCTGCGCCGCCTCGACGTGCTGCCGGCGCCGCAACACGAGGCGCTGGCCTCGGCGTTCGGGATGCTCGCGGCGCCGCCGGCCGACCGGTACCTCGTCGGCATGGCGACCCTGACCCTGCTGGCCGACGCCACCGCGGAGCAGCCGCTGCTGTGCCTGGTCGACGACGTGCAGTGGCTCGACCGCGAGTCGCGCGACGCGCTGGCGTTCGTCGGCCGCCGGCTCGGCGCCGAAGCCGTCGGTCTCGTCCTCGCCGGCCGCCGGCAACTCCCGGGCCCCGGTGCGTTCGAAGGCTTCAACACGCTCACGATGGGCGGCCTGGCCGACACCGACGCGCACGCGCTGCTCGGGCGGAACGTCGCCGGGCGGCTGGACGCGGCAGTGGCCGCGCGCATCGTCGCCGACACCGGCGGGAATCCGCTGGCGCTGATCGAGAGCGTCGACACGCTCAGCCCGGCCCATCTGGCGGGGACGGCTCCGCTGTTCGAGCCGCTCCCCGTCGGGGCCCGGCTGGAACACCACTTCGGGCAACTGGTGCGCGGCCTTCCCGCCGAGACCCGGACCCTGCTGGTGCTGCTGTCGGCCGCGCCGCCGGAGGACCCGCCACTGCTGTGGCGCGCGGCCGCCGAACTCGGCGTGCCCGCCAATGCCGTGGACGCGGCGATCTCCGCGGGCGTGCTCACCCGGGGCCGCATCGTGGAGTTCCGGCACCCGCTCATCCGGTCGGCCGTGTACACCGCCGCCGACCCCGCCGAGCGCCGCCGGGTCCACGCGGCGCTGGCCGCGGTCAGCGACCCGGTCCAGCACCCCGAACGCCGGGCCTGGCACCGCGCCGAGGCGACGGTCGGGCTCGACGACGAGGTGGCCGGCGAGCTCGTCGAGGCGTCGGAACGGGCCGGGGCCCGGGGCGGATACGCCGCGCGGGCGGCGTTCCTGGCGCGGGCGGCGGAACTGTCGGAGGCGGACCGCTCGGTCCGCGCGGTCCGGCTCGTCGAAGCCGCCCGGGCCCACCTCGTCCTGGGCGACCCGGTCGCGGCGCAGGCCATGATCGAGCAGGCCGAACCGCTCCTGGCAACCGGCGACCCGGTGCTGCGCGCCCGCGCACTGCACGCCAGGGCGACGACCGACCTCTACTTCGAACGTATCGACGGCGTGGTACCGCAGTTGCTGGCCGCGGCGGACACGGTCGCCGGCACCGACCCCGTCCTCGCCCGTTCGATGCTGCTGGAAGGACTCCTGGCGGCCTTGTGCAGCGCGCACGAGACGCTGTCCGCCCGGGAGTTCGGTACGGCGGTTCTCACCTCACCGGCCATGAGGTCGGCCCCGCCGGCCGGCACCGACCTCCTCCTCCGGGGCTTCGCCCTGCGGATGGACAGCGGCTACGCACCCTCCGTGCCCGTCCTGCGGGCGGCCCTCGCCGCCATGGGCCGGGACGGCCACGTGATCGAAGGGGGCGCGCGGCAGTCGACGCTCGCGCTCTACGCCGCCGAGGAGATCTGGGACGACGCCGGGGGCGAGGAGGCCGCCCGGCTCGTCGAGGCGCACGAGCGCCGCATCGGTGCGCTGGGGGCGCTCCGGTCCACGCTGGTGGTCCGCTCCACGTGGGAGCTGCGGGCCGGCCGCTTCGCCGCGGCCACCGCCTGCCTGGACGAGGCCGAGGAGCTCGCGGCGGTCATCGGGCAGCCGTCGGGCCTGGCCTTCCGGGTCGAGTTGCTGGCATGGAGCGGCCAGGAGGCGCGTGCCCGGGCCGCCGCGGACGCGCTGGTCCAGGACCTGGTGACGCGGCACGCGCACGGCGGCCTGGGCGACTGGGCCCGGAACTGCCTGGCCGTGCTGGAACTCGGTCTCGGACGCTACGCCGAGGCCGCGGCCTGCGCGCGGGTGGCCTTCGACCACGACAACGCCGGTGCCGTGCCCCGCGCGCTGCCCGACCTCGTGGAGGCGTCGGTGCGCTGCGGGGACCACCGCACCGCGAAGGAGGCGCTCAGACGGCTGGAGGAGCGCGCGCCGCTGGCCGGCACGCCGTGGGCGCTGGGGCTGCTGGCCCGCTGCCGGGCCCTGATGGCCGACGACGACCAGGCGGGGGCCTTCTTCGCGGAGTCCGCGGCCCTGCTCGGCCGTACCGGGGTGCGGACGGACCTGGCGCGGACGCACCTGCTGCACGGCGAGTGGCTGCGGCGGCGCGGGCGCCGCGCCGACGCCCGGGCCGAACTGCGCACCGCACACGAGATGTTCGCGGGCATGGGCGCGGCCGCCTTCGCCGAACGCGCCCGGCTCGAACTGCTGGCCACCGGCGAGCGCGCCCGGAAGCGGACCGTGCAGACCGAGCACGACCTGACGCCGCAGGAGCGGCGGATCGCCGGGCTGGCCGCCGACGGGTCGACGAACGCGGAGATCGCGGCGAGGTTGTTCATCACCACGTCGACCGTCGAGTACCACCTCAACAAGGTGTTCAGGAAACTGGACATCACCTCCCGGCGGCAGTTGCGCTCCGTGCTCGGCGCGGCCACCTGATGGTCGATCAGGTAGCCGCGCCGGCGCTGCTTCTCGCGGCGTACGGGAGGGCCGGGCGCGGCCGGGGAGGTCGAGCAGCATCGCCCGAACCGCCCGGGCGCCGCCCCGGGTTCAGAGGGTGTCGGTCATCCCGCCGTCGATGAGGAAGTCCGCGCCGGTGACGTTGCCCGAACGCCGGCCCGCCAGGAACACGACCAGGTCGGCCACTTCGGAGGGCAACGTGAAACGGCCGGTGACCGCCTCGGCCGCGGCGTTCTCGGCGACCGTGCCCGGATCGAGGCCGAGGCTGCTGCCGACGGTCGCGGCCACCCCGTCCGCGCCCTGCCACAGCTGGGTCTCGACGGGGCCCGGGCTCACCGAGTTGACGCGTACGCCCTGCCGACCCACCTGCTTGGACAGCGACTTGGAGAAGCTGGACAGCGCCGCCTTGGCCGCGCTGTAGTCGATGACCAGCGGGTCGGGGAGCCGGGCGTTGACCGAGGAGACGGTGACGATCCGGCCGTCGCCGGTGGCGATCAGGTGCGGCAGCGCGCTGCGGGTGGCCCGGACCGCGGCCATGACGTTGATCGTGAACGTCCATTCCCAGTCCGCGTCGGTGGTGGCCAGGAAGCCGTCGACCCGGGGCCGTACCGCTCCGACGTTGTTCACCAGGACGTCGAGCCCGCCGTGCAGTTCGGCCGCGGCGGCGACGAGCGCGGCCGGACCCTCGCCGGTGGCCAGATCGACCTCCACGACGGTCAACTCGGCGCCCTGCTTGACCAGTTCGTCAAGGGCGTCGGTACGGTTCCGGGTCCCGGCGACCACGCGGGCGCCTGCCGCGAGGAGGCCCTCGGTGACCGCCAAGCCGATGCCCCGGCCGGCGCCGGTGACCACGGCGCGCTGACCGGCGAGGCCGTGGTCGAAGGCGGGGGCGGTCATCGCGCGGCCTCCGGGTTCTGCCGACGCAGCCAGGACAGCGCCTCGTCCGCGACCTCGCGCCAGCCGGCGTCGATCGTGAGCGAGTGCCCGCGGTCGGGGAAGGTCACGAAGTCGGTGACGGCCTCGGAATGCCGGTACTGCTTGAGCGTGGCGCGGGTGACCGCCTCCGGGACGGTGTGGTCCTTGCCGCCGGACATCAACAGCAGCGGGCCGCGGCCCGAGTTGGCGGTGTCGACCTTCGCCGGCGAGTGCGGGTTGAAGTTCGCGGCGGCGGCCTCGAAGAGCGGCTTGCCCGGCGCGGGGATGGTCCACTGCGCGTAGAGCGCGTCGGACTCCTCCCCGGTCAGGGCGTTGCCGAACGCGAAGCGGAACTGCTCGGCGGTCAGGGACACCGCGCGGTGCTTGTTCGCGGGGTTCTTGAACACCGGCAGCGTCGAGCGCAGTGCGGACAGCGGCAGCGGCAACACCCCCTTGATCTGGGCCGCGTCGATCGCGACGGCGGCCGCCGCAAGGTCTCGGCCGAGCAGCTTCTGGGCGATCATGCCGCCGAAGGAGTGGCCGACGAGGATCGGCAGCGTCTCCATGCCGCGGATGATCCCCGCGTAGTGCTCGACGACGTCGTCGATGCCGTGGTCGGCGATGCTCTCCGGGTTCTCCCGCGCCTCGGCCACGGTGTCGGGGTCACCGGGCCAGCCCGGCGCGGACGGGGCGTAACCCTCCTTGCGGAACAGGTCGATCCAGGGCTGCCAGGAGGTGCTGTGCAGCCACAGGCCGTGGAGGAAGAGCACCGGGGTCGGGCTGGTCATGGGTGTGGGGCCTTTCTCTGGAGCCTCGGCGACGCCGCGGCGGTACTGCCCCGCAGCACACCACCGCCACCCGCCGCCTCGCACCGGGGAAACACCCCAGTCCCGGGCCGAGCCCCGCCCACCGCGGCGCTCGGGGGGCTGTGGAAAACCTCGTCCGACCAGCGGGAAGCGCTGCTAATTTTGATTCGCACGGGTGTTCACATGTCAGGGGTGGGAATTCATGAAACGCAAACGGATGTGGCTGTTCAGCATGCCCAGGGGGCGGTTCCGAACGTGGCCGGTCGCGCTGGCAGCGGGCGCGCTGCTGGCCGTGCTGCCGATGACGGCGAGCGCGCAGGCGGCCGCGAAGCCCGACGTGCCCGAACCCGCGGTGCCCACGGCACAGGGCTTCTGGTCGACGACCACGCCCACCTGCTCGACGGACAGGTCCGCGCCGACTCCTCTTGGGGACCCCACTCCGCAACTGACCGCGGTGGTGCACCTCGCCGCCGCGAGCACCCAACCGGAACACTTGCGGGCGCACTTCGAGGTCCAGGCGCAGCAGTCGTCGCACACGTGGACCGAGGCGACGACCGAATTGGCCCCGGAGCCCGACGGGCTGGTGACGGACGGCCAGGTCGTGACGACCTCGGTCACGGACCCGCTGTCCGCGGACACGCTGTACCGGATGGCGGCCTCCACCTGGTCGTACACCAGCAACGGCAGCCAGTACGTCGCCTCACGCAGCACCGCTTCCACCACCGGCTGGTGCTACTTCACGGTGGACCCGACCGCGCCGCTGGCGCCGACGGTGACTTTCGGCAGCCCGTACACCGTCTGCGGCGGGGACGAATGCGCGGCCCACGGCGGCGCTGGCGTCCCCGGCAGCTTCACCTTCGCGCCAGGTGACGGCGACACCGGCGTGGTGGGGTACGACTACCAGCTCAGCGAAGCGGCCCCGGTTCAGGTTCCAGGGTCCCCTGTGACCGTGAACATCACGCCGAAGGTCATAGGTGTGGCGATGCTCGAAGTGTGGGCCGAGGACGCGACCGGACGGTGGGGACCCCCGACCCAGTTGGACTTCAGGGTTGCGCCGCCCGCCGCCTCGGTCGGGCTCTGGCACTTCGACGAAGGAAAGCCGGGAGACACCTCGACGGCCGCGGCCGACACCGCCACCGGCGCGGGCGACCGCCACGCGGCGACACTCTCCGGCACCGGCGCGGACAGGACAGCGCTGGGCAGGCGTGGTGACGGTGACGAAGCCCTCGTGCTGGACGGCGACTCCGGCTACGCCGCCACGGACGGCCAAGTCGTCGACCCCGCCTCGTCCTTCGCGGTGTCCACATGGGTCTACCCGACCGACCTGAGCCAGGACGGCACCATCCTCTCCCAGACCGGCGACGACGGCTCGGGCTTCTCCCTCGGCTACGCCGCGACGGCCCATGAGTGGCAGTTCTCCTACGTCTGGAACGACGCCGACGGCACGCGCCACGTCGCGCGCGCCGAGGCTCCAGGGGGCACGGAGCGCGTATGGACGCTGCTCGCCGGTTCGTACGACTCAGCGGCGCACACCCTCACGCTCTACGTCAACGGGCTGCCGCAGGGCTCACCCACCACTCTCCCGGCGTCGGCGGCGGCACAAAGTGCCTCGGGCGCCCTGGAGTTCGGACGCGCACCGGCCGACGGAACCACCGGGTCCTACGGCGCCTACTGGCACGGCTTCCTCGACGAGGCACAGGTCTGGCAGCGGACGCTGTCCGACGACGACGCCCTTCAGGACGCGTGGGTGGAGGACCCCGTCACAGGATCGACCGGCGTCGCGAACGTCGCTTCCTGGAACGCCGCGGGCGCGAGCGGCACCACGCTGACCGACTCCACGACCGGCTACGGCCGGGTCCTGACCACCGAGGGCGGCGCCCACCTCGACGGTGACGCGCTCGTACTGGACGGGGTGGACGGCGCGGCCGGCACGCCCGGCCCGGTGGTCGACACAAGCGGCTCCTTCACAGTCAGTGCCCTCGTGCAGCCGGACATGTCGGTGATCGCCGGCAAGCCCGACGGGTGGACCGGCCAGGTCGTCGGTGAGCGCGCGGCGGACGGCTCCGACTGGGGTGTCTGGTATCGGGTCGTCGCCCACACCGACGCGTACGACCCCGGTACCGGCGAATCCGTTTCCGTGCCCGTCACCGAGTGGCTGGTCGGACGTATGGGAGACGACGGCACCTTCAGCGGCGTGACGTCGGTGGACATCACCATCTGGAGCCCCGGCACCGCGAACGACCCGGTCCAGGTGACCGGGGTCTTCGACGCCCAGGCGGGCACCGCCTCCCTCTACACGGGCTTCGCCAACGAGGGCACCGCTTCCTTCACCCCGGTGTCCGGGGCGGGAGACCTCACCGTCGGCAAGGCCTACGTCAACGGCGCCTGGGGCTCCTACTTCCCGGGGCGGATCACCTCACTCGGAGTGTGGGCAGGCGCCATGGACGCGAGTCAGGTCTTCCTCCTGGGCATCGGCTGATCCTCGCGCTCCGGCGCCCGGATCCCGGCGGCCCGGTGGACTGTCCACCGGGCCGTCGGCCTCATGGCCGGCTCCGCGACGCGGTCAGGAGGGCACCTGCCAGAGCTTCCAGATCCCGCAGGTGCAGGACGCGTTGCGGGTCGGTGGAGCCCGGAAGAGGGACGTGCAGCCGCTCCGTCCAGCGGACCGGGATGGCCGCGATCCCGTGAACCGCCCCGGCCAGCGCGCCGGTGACGGCCCCGACGGTGTCCGTGTCGCCGCCCAGGTCGACGGCGGCGCGCACCGCCCTTTCGTAGGAGGTGGTGGTCCGAACCGCCCAGACCGCGGAGCCGAGGCAGGGCCACACGGCGCCGTTGAACTCCGTGGCCTGGTCGGGCTCCCACTGCGGGGCCAGTACGGTCGCGTACCGTCCCCGATGCTCGGCGCGCACCGCGGCCAGCGCGTCGGGAACGGCCCGGACCGGATCGCCGCCCGCAAGCGCCACACGCAGCAACTCGTGGAAGATCGCCGTGCCCTCCCACGCGGCCGGATCACCGTGGGTGAGTGCGGAGAGCCGGCGTCCCGCATCCATGGTGACGGCCCTGCCACGTCCACCGAAGAACACGCCCGAAGTCGCCGCGCGCATCAACGCGCCGTTGCCCGCAGCCCGTTGGTTCGTGCGGAAATGGGCGTCGGCGGCCTGATCCCACGGCAGACCGTTGGTCAGGACATCCTCGGTCTGCAACCCGATGTCCTTCGGCTCGGCCGCTGCCCAGCGCTGGAAACGCGCGAAGACGTCCGGCAGGTCCAACCCGCCGCGCTCCAGCAGGGACTCACCGACGTGGACGGCCATCTGCGTGTCGTCCGTGGCCTCCCCGGCCTCCCAGCCGCCGCCTCCGCACATCTCACCGCCCGTACCCGGCTGCGGGAAGCGACCCGAGAACGCCCCCGCCAACCCGAACTCGAACGGCGCTCCCAACGCATCTCCCACGGCCGACCCGACGACGGCTCCGACCGCGCGCTCCACACCATCCATGCCCGCAGCCTAGAAGTCCGGACGACCGCGGTGCGCGGGCGCCCGGTGCCCCCCGGGCGCCCATCGCCGTTGCGTCGCGGCGCCCCTCCGCCTCCGCCCGTCACCTGAGCCCCGGGCGCCCCGGTCCGGCCCGTACGCCCACCCGCGGCCGACAGTTGGACAACTACTCGAAGGACCCCCGTCATCTCGCGTCTGCCCAGCTCAGGCCGCATCTGAGTAGCGTCGTCTGCGTTTGAAACCATCGAACGCGAAAGGCACCCTATGTGCACCCATCACGATGCCGCGTCCCAAGGGCCCGCCGGGCACAACCGGCGGGGCTTCCTGCGCAACGCCGCGCTCGCCGGTGCCGGAGCGGCCACCGTGGGAATCGGCGCGGCCTCGCTCGCCGCGACGCCCGCGGCCGCCGCTGACGCCTCGGATGCCACGGCCACCACAGCCGCCACCAGGTCCGACAAGGTCGGCACGTGGAGCCCCGACTCGGAAGCCCTCCAGTTCACCCTCGCGGTCATGCCGGACACGCAGTTCCTGTACTGGGGAAGCCAGGACAGCGTCAACCGGGAGCCGCAGGAGGAGTCGTTCCGCTACATCATCGAGAACAGCGGGACCCCCGACAACAACATCGTGTTCATGGCGCACCTCGGTGACCTGACGGAGGACGCGGACCCGCTGTCCTTCGGCGAGGTCGACAAGGCGTTCGCGCTGCTGGACTCGCACGGCGCCGCGTACAGCGTGCTGGCCGGCAACCACGACGTGACCGGCGACGACAGCCGCGGTGACACACCGTACCTGCAGACCATGGGCCCGCAGCGCTTCAAGCGCGCGAAGTCGTTCCTCGCGGCGGACCCGTCCGGCTACAACACCGCACACGTCTTCGAGGCCGCAGGCCGCTCGTGGCTGGTGCTGGCCCTGGACTGGCGGACCACCGACCAGGGCTACGCGTGGGCCGACGACGTCATCAAGGCCCACCCGAAGATGCCGGTGATCCTCACCTCGCACGACATCGTGGCCTCGCCGTACGATGACAACGTTTTCCCGTACCAGTCCGGCGACCCCGAGAACAACGCGGTGATGGCCGGCAACGGGCAGACCATGTGGGACAAGCTGATCAACGAGAACGACCAGGTCTTCCTGACCCTCAACGGCCACTACTGGCCGCCCGGGCGGATGACGCAGAAGAACGCCGCGGGCAACGACGTTCACATGCACATCACGAACTACCAGAACCGCTACTTCGGCGGCGGCGCCATGATCCGCCTCTACCACTTCGACCTGGTCCGCAACACGATCGACGTCGAGACGATCAACCCGTGGATCCTGGCCCAGGACCCGGAGTCCCGGAGCGAGCTGGCGGCCGAGCACGCCCGCATCACCGGCCCGGTCGACAACTTCTCGATGGACATCGACTTCGACGACCGGTTCAGCAGCTTCATCCCGGTGCCGGTCCGCCCCGCCCGCCCGGCATCGAAGGAACTGGTCAAGGGCACGCTGGCCTACTGGCGGTTCGACGGCCAGGGCGCGGCCGGCACCTCGCTCACCGCGGGCCAGACGGTCCGCGACCTGTCCGGCAAGGGCAACGACCTGACCGTCGTCACCGTGCCGGGCAGCGCAGCCGACGCGCTGACGTGGTCCGCCGACCACCACCCCGACCAGCCCGGTCACGCCAGCCTGAAGTTCGTCGGCGGCCGGAACCCGGTGCACGGGTCGTACCTGACCACCGGGGCGAAGGCGCCGCTGAACACCGAGACGTTCAGGAGCGGCTACACCTTCGAGACGTTCGTGATGATGCCGCTGGACTGGGACGCCGGGAACAACGGCTGGGCGGCGATCCTCAGCCGCCGCGGTTCGGCCGGGTCCGCGGGCAAGCACGGCAAGAACACCGACGTGAACGAGCCGGTGGTCCAGCTCTCCATCTCGAACAACGGCCGCGAGCCGCAGTTCAACCACTACCCGCTGAACACCACGTACCCGACGACCAACTGGGGTCACGGCCTGGTGGAGCTCCGGTGGTGGCACCTCGCGGTGGTCAACGACGGCCGCCTCACGAAGCTGTACGTCGACGGCGCTCCCGTGGTCGACAACCCGAGCCGGGTGTCGCAGGGCCTCACCTCGCTCGGGCTGCCGTGGCTGCTGGGCGGCCACGAGTACGCGGGCGCCATCGACATCGTCTTCCACGGCAACGTCGGCGACACCCGCATCGTGAACCGCCCGCTGCCGGCGAAGGAGTTCCTGACCGCCAAGTGACACGGCTGCCCCCTCGCACGGGAATCACGTAGGCAGTCCCGCGTCACCCGGCTCCCGTCTCCGGCCCGACCCGCCGGAGACGGGAGCCGGGAGGAACACGACCGGGAAGAACCCGGCCGGGAGGAACCCGCTCAGGCCCCGGCCTGCAGCCGCAGCCCCGCCAGGGTCAGCTCCAGCGCGGAGCGGAACTGGTCGACGTCGTCGTGGCCGTCGAACTCCTCGACGATCTCGTGGACGAACGGGAACTCCGCGGGGTCGAGCTCCCGCCACGCCTGGGCGTAGCGGCCGAGGAACTCCTCGCGGTCCACCGCGCCGTCGAGGACCTCCTTGGGCGGCTCCTGCCCCATGTCGACGGCGGAGCCGACCACGACACCCACGACCGCCGACACGGCGTGGAACCGCTGGCGCGCATCGAGGTCGAGCCGCAGGGTCTCGCGCCCGAGCCGCTCGTACATGCGCAGCGAGTTGCCCTGGATGTTGGTGTTCCGCATGAAGTAGGGCCCCAGCCAGGGCCGGTCCACGATCGCGTCGAACAGCGTCATGGCCATCGCGCGGAGGTCGTCGATCGGGTCGCCGGTGGCCGGCAGCTTCTCGACGTCGGCCAGCACCGCGCCGATCACGTGGTCGGTGGCGCGGTCGAGCAGCTCCTCCTTGTTCGCGACGTACCAGTAGATGCTGGCGACGCCGCCGCCGAGGCGCTCCGCGAGCGCCCGGAAGGTCAGCGCCGGCACCCCGGCCTCGTCGAGCAGGGCCACCGCCTCGGTCAGCACGGAGTCCATCGAGTGGGAAACCCGTCGGCGTCCTGCGCCCGGACGGTTCTGCAGGCGTGCCATGGCTCACATCCCCACGCGTCTTGCACAGCATCGAACGTTGTTCTATCGTAGCGCATCGTACGTTGTTCGATAGCCGTACGCCGTTCGATGAACGAACCCCGTTCGATGGGAGGACCGCCATGACCACCGCCACGCTTCAAGCCCCGTCACCGAGCAGCACCTACGCGTCGCTGCGGGCGGCCTGGATTCCCCTGGCCGCCCTCTGCCTGGCGTTTTTCGTCGAGATGGTCGACAACACGCTGCTGTCGATCGCGCTGCCCACCATCGGCCGCGACCTCGGCAGCGGCACCACCGCACTGCAGTGGGTCACCGGTGCGTACTCGCTGACCTTCGGCGGCCTGCTGCTCACCAGCGGCTCGATGGCCGACCGGCTCGGCCGCCGCCGGGTGCTGCTGACCGGACTCGCCGTGTTCGGCCTGCTCAGCCTGTGCGTCGTCCTCGTCACCACCACGGGCGAGCTGATCGCCCTGCGGGCCGCGCTGGGCGTCGCCGCCGCGGCGATGGCCCCGATCACGAACTCGCTGGTCTTCCGCCTGTTCGACGACAAGGCCCTGCGGATGCGCGCCATGACGGTGATGATCATCGTCGGCATGTCCGGCTTCGTCCTCGGGCCGCTGCTCGGCGGCACCGCGCTGGCCCACGTGCGCTGGGAGTGGCTGCTGGTCGTCAACGCCCCGATCGCGGTGCTCGCCTGCATCGGGGTCCGCCTCGGTGTCCCGGCCGACCGGCCGGAGGGCCTGACCAAGGACCGGCTCGACCTGCCGGGCGCGGTCCTGAGCGTCGCCGCCATCGGGCTGGCCTGCTACTCGCTGACCAGCGGCGTCGACCAGGGCTGGCTCTCCGCGACCACGCTCGGGTCGATCGTGGGCGCCGTCGCGGCCGCGATCGGGTTTCTCCGGCACGAGCGGCGCAGCGCGGCGCCCATGCTGGATCTGCGGCTCTTCTCCAACGGCACGGTCCGCGGCGCCGCCCTCGCCCAGATCGGCACGTCCATCGCGATGGCCAGCGTGATGTTCGGGCTGATCCTGCACTTCCAGTACGCCTACGGATGGAGTCCGGTGCGGGCCGGCCTGGCCAACCTGCCGATCATCGTGACGATGCTCGCCGCGACCCCGCTGTCCGAGTGGCTCGCGCGCCGGTTCGGCCACCGCATCGCCTGCCTGGTCGGCGCCGCCTGCATGGCCGGCGCGCTGGCCGGCCTGTCCTGGGGCGTCGAGCACGGGTACGCCGCGATCGCCGTCTGCATGGTGCTCATGACCGTGGGGCTGCGGACCGTGATGACGATCTGCGCGGTCGCGCTCGTCGACGCGATGCCGAGCAACCGCACCTCCATCGGCGCGGCCCTCAACGACACCGCCCAGGAGGTCGGTTCCAGCATCGGCACCTCGGTCGTCGGCACCCTGATCGCCGCGCTGGTCACCACCCAGCTCCCCGCCGGGACCTGGAGCAGCGGCCTCGTCGCGTCGTTCTTCCACGGCGAGCGGATCACCTACGGCCTGATCGCTGTCGTCGTCGGGCTGATCGCCGCGGGCGGCGCGCTGAGCCTCACCGACTCGCACAGCGTCGAGGAGCACCCCGAGGAGGAACCCGAACCCGCCTGATGGCGGAAGGAGGCCGAACGGGCCGCCACGGCCGGGGACACCGGCGTGGCGGCCCGTTGGTCGTGCGGGGCCCGGCGCGGCGGAGGAGCCGCCACCGCCGACCGAGGGGCGGACCTGGACGAAACCCCCTCCGCCGGCGGGGGCCGAGCGGATAATCTGCCCTTCCCGGCATCGGCCCTTCCCAGCTTCGGCCCGCACGGCCGCGGGCGGCTCCACGACCTCCCTCCGACAGCGGAAAGTCACCCACCATGAACGCCTCCTCAGCACGCCGGGCGGGACGCCGCACCTCCGTCGCCCGCCGCGCCGCCGTCACCGCGGTGCTCTCCGCCACGGCCGCGGTCGCGGCCGTCGCCACCTCCACCAGCGCCCAGGCCGCGATCACACCGCCGCGCGTCCCGACCTCCGGGTCCTTCGTCGCCACGCACAGCCCGTTCCCCGTGCAGGTCACGGCGGGCAACGCCACCCAGGTCATCACGGTCAAGGCGGCCGGCACCACCGCGACCGTCACGCTCTGGCAGAAGACCGGCAGCGGCTGGCAGCAGCGGGCCTCCACGGCCGCCGCGCGGATCGGCTCGCACGGCATCACCGACGGCGCCACCCGCGTCCAGGGCAGCAACACCACTCCCACCGGGACCTACACGATCACCCAGGGCTTTGGGGTCGGCACCGATCCCGGCACCAAGATGCCCTACCACCACGTCACCACCCACGACTGGTGGGTCGAGGACCCGACCTCCGCGTACTACAACCAGATGCGCACCGACACCCAGGGCGGCTTCCACCTGACCGAGTCGGGCACCAACGGCAGCGAACACCTCATCAACTACCCCACCCAGTACCACAACGCCCTGGTCGTGAACTTCAACGTCCACCCGGCCGTGAAGGGCCGCGGCGCCGGGATCTTCCTCCACGACCTCGGCCCCCAGGCCGGCCCGACCGCCGGCTGCGTCGCCGTCCCCGCCGCGTTCCTCACCCAGGTCATGCAGTGGATCGACCCGGCCGACCACCCGGTCATCGCCATCGGCTGACCCGTACGACGCCGCGGCCCCCTGCTCGCCCGGACGCGGGGTCCGGCGTCGCTATCAAGGAGAGCGGCGGCACGGTCAAGCCGCCGCCGGGCGTGCACACGAGACTGGTCGCATGACCTCCGAGAGCTGTGCGACCGATCCGAAGGCAGCGGCGGCGCGCGGCGGCGTCGTCGCGGGCGAACCGCCCGCCGACAAGCCGACGGCCGACCGTCCGGCCCCGGGCGACCCGGCCGCGGGCGAGCGCGTCGCCACCGGGCCCGCGGCGGCCTCCTGGGCGCCCGTAGCGGCGCTCACGCTGGGGATCGCGACCCTGGTGGGAAGCGAGTTCCTGCCGGCGAGCGTGCTGCCCGCCATGGCGTCGGACGTCGGCGTGAGCGAGGGCACCGCGGGTCTGGCCGTCGCGGTGACCGCGATCGCGGGGGCCGTCACGGCGCCCACGATCGCCGTGCTGCTGCCGCGCACCGACCGCAGGATCGTGCTGATCGGGCTGCTCGCCGCGGCCGTGCTGTCCAACGTGGTGGTGGCGGTGACGCCGAACTTCCCGCTGCTGCTGGCCGGGCGGCTGCTGCTGGGGGTCGCGATCGCCGGGTTCTGGTCGTTCGCGCTCGGCGCGGGCACGCACGCGGTGCCGGGGCGCGACCACGTCGTCTCCACGAGCCTGGCGCTGGGCGTGAGCGCGGCCACCATCATCGGCGTGCCGCTCTCCTCGGTGCTCGGCGACGCGGTGGGCTGGCGGCCGGTGTTCTGGTCGGCGGCGGCGCTGAGCGTCGTGGCGGTGATCGCGGTCGCCGCGACCCTGCCGCCGGTACCGGCGCAGCCGGGAGCAGGGATGCGGATGCTCCGGCAGGCACTGGCCAACCGCCGGCTGACCGCCGGTGCGGGCTGCATCGCGCTGGTGGCCTTCGGCAACTTCGCCGCCTACCCGTACATCCGGCTCGCGATCGAGCGGGTCACCTCCGGGGACACGGTGTGGCTGCTGCTCGGCTGGGGCGTGGGCGGCCTCGGCGGCAACCTCGCCGCCGGCGCGCTGGCCCGCCGCCTGTCGCTCGCCGTCGTCGCCGGGCCCGTCCTGCTCGGCGCGAGCCTGGCGCTGCTGGCGACGACCACCGGGCTGCCCGCCGCGACCGCGGCGATCGTCCTGTGGGGCTTCGGCTTCAACATGATGCCGGTCGCCTCCCAGCTGTGGGTGGCCCGCGCCGAGCCCGAACGGGTCGAGTCGGCGCTGTCGTTGCAGGTGACGGCCTTCCAGGTGGCCATCACGGCCGGGTCGGCGATCGGCGGGGCCGTGGTGGACGACGGCGGGGTCCGGGCGGCGCTATGCGTCGGGGCCGTCGCCGCCCTGGCCGGTGCCGCCGGCTTCGGTGCACTGCGCGGCCCCCGGCCCTGAGCGCCACGCCTGCGGCGAGCTGCCGTGCTGGGCGGAGAACGCACGGCTGAAGGCGGCGGCCGAGCCGTACCCCACGGTGAAGGCGATCTGCTCGATCGGCCGGGTCGTCGCGACGAGCAGCGCGCGGGCGTGCCGCATGCGCACCTCCCGCAGCAACTGGGCGGGGCTGCGGCCGAGTTCACGGCGGAAGCGCTCGCCCAGCGAGGAGCGGGACAGGTGCGCGACCCGGGCCATGCTCTCCACCGTCCAGGGGCGCCCGGGATGCGCGTCGAGCACCGAGAGCAGCGCGGTGAGCCGGGAGTCGGAGGGCTGACGCGCGCGGTCGTCGAGGGCCTGCAGCATCGCGGCCTGGATCAGCCCGCCGTAGCTCGCGACGAAGAGCGGCTGCTCGCGCCGCGGGTCCAGCGGGCACATCCGCACCAGTTCGACGAGGCCGCGGTTGCTCCCGGCGAAGCCGCGCGCCACCAGCGGGCTCGGCAGCGGCGGGACCGCCCGCAGCGGGCTCACCGCGACCTCGACCGGGGTGAGCGCGTCGAGCCGGTGGGCACCCCTGGCGTCCACGTGGAAGGCGTCCCCCGCGTGCAGTTCCTCGACGCCCGCCGCGGTCTCCAGCCGTGCGTCGCCGTCCAGGACCAGCGCCCAGATCGCGCCGGGCACCCCGTCCAGCCGCTCGGCGGGCGCGAGCCGGCGGATCGTCACGCCGGCCATGTCCCACGTCGGCATACCGGCCGCGCCGCCCCCGGGCGCGGCCACCCCTTCCAGCAGCGTCATGCACCGGGAAGCGCTCGGGCCGCGCCCGCTATTCCGCGCCGCTCCCCGGCCCCGCTCCCGGGCAAGGGTGGGTGCGGGAACGCGCGGGAAGCGGCGCCCCACCGGGGGCGGGGGTCAGCGGTCGACGACGCTGGTGTCCACCGCGTCCGGGTCCCCCTGGTACCACTCGCCCGAGGCGATGCCGGCGATGATGCGGCGCCAGCCGTCGGTGCGGTGGCCGCCGGTCGGGGCCTTGTCGGCGAGCCAGATCTCGGTGCCCACCGGCAGCGTCTCCTCCGGGCGCCCCCGGCCGCCGAGGGCCAGCGTGAACTCCGGGTCGGCGGGGTCGCTGCGGGTGTGCACGAGCCCGTCCTTCTGCCACGCCTCCAGGCCGAAGGAGGCCAGCGGGGCGATCCACCACGTCTTCGTGTCGGGGCGGAGGAGCAGCAGCCGGTCGCCGGGCAGGGGCACGTCGGTGTCCTTCACCCGGGAGGCGAACTCCTTGATCCGTACGGTGGGTTCGACCTGCAGCCCGACGTTGGTCCGCCGCGAGGCCGTCACGGTGAGCAGGTAGTGGGGCACGGGTGGCCTCCTGCGGTGCTTGCGTGTGCCATGTCAGCGGTAGCCGATCACGCCGCGGCGCGCCGTTCAATCCGCGCCGGGTAAAGCCGCCGGGACACCGGACGGGGCGCGCGGATCGGCGCCGCTCACCGACCCGCCCCCGAGGCAGTCACGAACCCACCCCGAGGCAGTCGCGGAGGCGGATCAGGCCGTCCCGCAGCCGGGTCTTGACCGTGCCGAGTGCCACCCCGAGGACCTGGGCGGTCTGCTGGTAGGTGTAACCGCGGTAGTACGCCAAGGTGACGGACTCGTACTGGAGCTCGGTGAGCCGGTGCAGGCAGCGGCGCACCTGATCGCGTTCCAGCCGCCGCTCGACCTGCTCGCTCACCTCGTCGAAGGCCGGCGTGTGGTCGCGCACCCCGGCACGGACCTCGCGGTCGGCGGCGGCCTGCGCCGACCGCACCCGATCCACCGCGCGGCGGTGCGCCAGCGTCATGATCCAGGCCAGGGCGCTGCCCTGCCGCGCGTCGAACCGGGCGGCGCACCGCCACACCTCGATCAGGACCTCCTGGGCGACCTCCTCGGACTGCGCCGGATCCCTGACCACCCGCCGCGCCAGGCCCAGTACCGACCCGGCGACGGCGGTGTACAGGGTCTCGAACGCCTGGCGGTCGCCGCGCGCGACACGTTCGAGCAGCGACTCCAGAACTCCGGTCGGATGCTGCTCGGGGCTGGAGCCGCCGTGTCGTACGACGCGCATGGACGCCTCCTGGCTGACGTGGGACTGACCCGGAATTCGTTGCGGTGCCGCCCGCGGATTGGGTGCGCCGGGCGGGAATCCACCGGGCCCGCTCGCGGCAGCCGGCTCCGCCGGGGCCCGCAGCAGCAAGGGGGCGGCCCCGGTGGGAGCCGCCCCCTTGGAGGAGAGGTGGTGTCAGACGGTCAGCAGCGCGGGGTCGGCCGCCTTGTCCGTCGGCAGGAAGTCGTCCGGCACGGGGTACTGGCCCAGCACGTAGTTGAGGATCGCCGCGTGCATCGCCTCCACCGGCGCGATGGAGGCGGCGGTGGCGATGCCGGCCGCGCTGGTGACGCTGTACGTCGCGAAGAGATAGGTCTGCGCGGCCTGGTCCTCCAGTTGCAGCGCGAGCTTCGCCACGGCCCCGACGTCGGTGGCCTTGCCCAGGGCGGCCAGCGTGGCAGGCTGGTTGGACAGGGGCACGTTGGTGATGGCGGGTTTGCCGGCGCCGGTCAGGACGGAGTTCCATGCCTTCGCGTGGTCGGCGTGCTGGGCCATCGCGGTGGTGACGAAGGTGGCGACGGCGGGCGGGACCTTGCCGAGCTTGCCGGCCTTGGCCGCGGCCAGTGCGGCCTGGTACGCGCCGACCGCCTGGTTCTCCAGGGCGACGGCCAGGGCGACGACCTTGAGATCCCCGGTGTAGGAGCTCTTGGCGGCCGAGCCGGAAGGACTGCCGCTCCCGCCGGGGGCGTTGGACGACTTCTTGTCGTTGCTGGAACAGGCCGCCAGTGCCAGGCCGGCGGCCAGCCCGCCCGCGCCGAGCAGGAAGCGCCGCCGACCGGGGTCCGCCGGCCGGGACGGCTGCCCGCCGGATCGGGTCTCCGCCACGAGGTCCCCGGCCGTCGCCCGCATCACGGGGAGCGTCTCGCGGTGGGCCGCCTCCATGTCCCCGGTGAGCCGGGTGAGTTCGGCCTCGCTCATCTCCAGTGCCCACTGGTTGCGCTGGTCGCTCATTTCACGGCTCCTTCGGTGATCGGCGACGCCTTGGCGGTCGGGTAGAAGGCCACGGGCATGCCGACGCTGCCCGCCGCGGCGGGCAGCTTGGCCGGGTCGGTGGGAATGGCGACCAGGTCACCGAGGTTGCCGGCGAGGAGGGCCTGGACGGCGAGGAGCGTCGCGCGGTGCTGGGCCTCGACGGGCGCCACCGAGGCGAACAGCCGGCGCAGGTCGCCGCTGCTGACCTCGCTGACGTTCTTGGTGTAGGTCTGTGCCGCGACGTCCTCCAGCGTGATGGCGAGCTTCACCACGTCCGCAGGTGCCTTGATCGTCGGCAGTGCCTTCTTCACCACCGCCGCGTACGTGGGGTCCGGGGCGTTCTGCGCCTTCCCGCCGGCCTGGGTGGCCGCCGCGTTGAACGCCTTGGCGTGCGCCTGGTGCTGCGTGGTCGTCTTGGCGATGAACGCGGCCACCGTCTTGTTGCCGTCCTTGATGAACGGCAGTCCCGCCGCCGTCCGGTACACGCTGATCGCCAGGTTCTCGATCGACGCGGCGGTCTGCAGCGCCTTCACGTCGTCACTCGACGTCGCCGCCACGGCCCGCAGCGACGAGAAGGCCGCCGCCGCGCCGGCGGCACCCGCGATGACACCTCCCCGCTGCCACCAGCGGCGCGACACGGCCGCCTGCGCCTGCTCCTCCCTGGAGGCGTCGACGAAGTCGCCCAGCGCCTCCTCGGTGATCCTGACCGCGTCGCTGTTCAGGTCCTGTGACTGCTCGGTCAGCTCTTCCAGCAGCCGCGTGTCGATGCGCTCTGCGCCCATCACGCCCATCCTTCCCGCGCTCGTCGGTTGACGAGCATCTACGGACCCTTCGTTGCCGCCGTCGCGGTGGATTGGCCGCGGCGGTGAGGATCGCGAAAACCTCACTCCTTCCGGTGAATTCGGTCGCTGCGGAGTGAGCGGGGTGGAGGTGCAGGGCGTGCGGGCGGGCGGATGCGCCGTCACCCCGAGGGGTGAGGTGTGCGGGGACCTCCGGGCATCGCCGATGTCCCTGATGCACGATGTGGCTCTCAATTTTCGCTCTCCAGCTGATGCCCGCTGAGGAGGGGGCGTCATCATGACCACATCCCGCTACCTCGCTTGCCACCACGGAAGCGCCACCGTTCCGCACGCCGAGCAAGTCGACACCACCGGCGCGATCGTCCGGCCGGATGCTCCGGCCCACACCTGCCCCGAGCACCTCCGGCGGCTCGGCCTCGCGCCGGTCCGGCGCCCTGCCTTCCTCACCCGCCTGGACGGGGTGGCGATCCCGACCGGACGAGGCGCCGATCCCCCCGGCACCGACCTCCTGACCGGAGGGCCCCCGATGTGCCGGGCGAGGGTCCTGCTGCCACTGACGCAGCTGGTCGTCGCGCTGCGGATGGCGCCCGTCCCGGAGGAGATCGACGAGACCGCGACCTGCGAGCTGACCCATCGCCGCGGCACCCATCACAGCCTGGTCGCCGAGGTCGACGCCGACCACGCCCTGTGGGCGGCATGGGAGGTGAACGGCTCCCCCTACCTCCAGATCCTCCCGGACTGCCCGTCGACGAGCCCGGACCACATGGACGGCTGCTCGCTGTACGGCCGCCACAAAGGCCCGCACACCTGGCAGTTGCGCGATCCGGAGCGCGCCACCGCCCGGTCGGCGGTGGCGGCACCGCTCCCGTAGCCGCCGCGCCGCGCCCCCGCGGCGAGGACGGCCCGCGCTCCCGGACACTTCCCCGGGCGCTCCCGCCGTACCGCCCTCGTGTTCCGATACGGGGGGGAGCCGCCCGGACCGGCCGGTGCGGTGCGTGACACAGGCCACAGGAACTCCCCGTGGGTCACGGAGAGAACCGGGTGTGAGGGACACAGACAACGAAACGCGCCGACGCGTACGCGAAGGGGACCGCGAGGTCTTCGCCCAGCTGTACGAGCAGTTCGCGCGCGCGGTGTACAACCACGCGCTGCGGCTGACCGGTGACTGGTCGACGGCCGAGGAGGTGATGTCCGAGACGTTCCTGGCGGCGTGGCAGGCCCGCGCGCGCGTCGAGGAGGACGGCGGGACGCTCCTGCCCTGGCTGCTGGGCATCGCCACCCACAAGGCCGGCAACGCCAGAAGGGCGCACGGCCGCCGCCAGGGCTTCCTGGCGCGGCAGCCGCGGCCCGACGCCCAGGAGGACTTCGCACCGGAGGCCGCCGGACGCATCGACGACGCGCGGCGCCTGCGTGCCGTGCACGCGAGCCTCGACCGGCTGCGCCGCCAGGAACGGGAGGTGCTGGCCCTGTGCGTGTGGGGCGGCCTGGACTACCAGCAGACCGCCGAGGCGCTGGGCGTGGCGGTCGGCACCGTACGCTCCCGGCTCTCCCGCGCCCGCAGGAGGCTGGCCGCTCTGGCGGAAGAAGGCATGGAACGGCCCGGCGCCCGCGGAGAGATGACGGGTGAGGCCGTGACCGCGGCCCTGACCGTAGGAGAGAGGCCCGCATGAAGGACACCACGTCGCCCGCCACCCGGGAGCCGCGGCACGATCGCGAGGCGATCGCCCGGATGCTGCCCGCGCCCGCCGAATGGGACGTCCCGCAGGCGCGGTTGGCGCACCACCGGGACCGGCTGATGCGCCACATCGACCAGCACGGCGGCACTGCCCCCGCTCCGACCCGGACCCGGCCCCGGCTGCTGCGCCCCGCGCTCCTGGCCCCCGTCACCGCGCTCACCCTGGCCGGCGCGCTGACCGCCGGCGTCGTGCTGGCCCACCCCGGAGCGCGAACCTCCCGTGACCGGGCGGACCTCCGTACGGAGCCCGCCGCGGCCCTGCTGACGCGGATCTCCGATGTCGCGGAGCAGCGGACCGTCCCGACCGTGCGCGCGGACCAGTACGTCTACACCCGGGAGAAGGTCCGCGGCGCGGACCTCAGCAGCGGCAAGGCCGTGCTGGGGCCGTTGCAGGACTCCGAACGGTGGCTCTCCCAGCAGGCCGGCCCGGTCCGGCAGGAGGGTCTGCAGCGCGTCGACGGGCAGACCAGCCGCATCAACGCCGAGTTCGGCGACACCGCTGGCACCCCCGCTGGCATCTCCCGCCCCACCTACGCGTGGCTCGGGTCGCTGCCCACCGACCCCGACGCTTTGCTCGCCGCTCTCAAGGCGCAGCAGCCCTCGACGAACGACAGCGCGCCCGACCAGTGGGTGTTCGACGAGATCGGCGACCTGCTCGGCGGGGTGATGCCGCCGCGCACCGCCGCCGCGCTCTACCGGGCCGCGGCGAGGATCCCGGGCGTGACCCGCGCCCCCGGGGCCCGGGACGCGCTCGGCCGCCAGGGGCTCGGCATCGCCCGGGTGGACAGCGGGCACGCCCTCCGGACCGAGTGGGTCTTCGACCCGGCGGACTTCAGGTTCCTCGGTTCCCGCACCGTGCTCGTCAAGGACACGGCGTACGCCAAGGCCGGCACGCTGATGTCCGGCTCGGCCGAGATCGAGAACGGCGTGGCCGACCGGGCGGGTCAACAGCCGGCCGCGGGCGAGCTGACACGGACGCGTGACGCCGGCTGACGTGGGCTGACGCCGGTCGACGCCGACTGGAGCCGGTCGACGCCGCGTTGAGGCCGGGGCGGGGCCGGCCCGGGTCGCCCGACGCGACGCGGCACCGTCCCCCGTCCGCCCGGGCGACGAGCGGTGCGGGACTCCGGGACGCTCAGCCGTACGGATGCGCGTTCAGTCGGTCGTGGATCGCGCGCAGCCACGGCCGGCGGACGGCGGGCAGCCGCGCCAGCGCGTGCAGGAGGATGCGCCGGTCCGGCTCGAACAGCCGCGTCGGGTGCAACGGCAGCGGATCGTCGCGCAGCACGCCGGCGGGCAGACCGCCCGTCGCGGGAATCGGCAACTGCCGCCGGGGGAAGGCCAGATACGTCCAGACCTCGGCGGCCAGCGGCACGGTGTCCGCGCTGCCGGCCGGCTGCCGGGCCGTGCCCGTCCGCGGGTCGAGCGGGACCAGGGCGATGTCGCGCGGTGACCCGGGGGCGGGCAGGCCGGGCCCGGCCAGGACCACCCGCCTCGCCGGCGGCCCCGCCGGGAGCACCGCGTCGAGCGTGCGGGCGAAGAACTCCGCGGTAAGGCGGTCGGCCACGTCCACCGCGGCACCGGCCGAGGCCGCCAGCAGAGGGGCCAGCGCCGCCCCGATCGCCGCCTCCCACCGCGGGTTCCACCTGCCGGAGGCATCCATCGGGGGCGTACCCGCCGGTTCCTCCGGCGGCGTCCTCCCACCGCTCACCGTGGCCGTGCGGCGCCCCGTCCGGTGCTCCGCACGGTCGTCGGGAAGGCGGAACACGGCGCGCGGGTCCAGCCACACCGCCTGCCAGAACGTGCAGTCGTCGATCCTGGTCGCGACCGGCCGGCCGCATCCCGCGCACGCCAGGTTGGGGCCGTCCCGCCCGTCGAGTCCCAGGCAGTAGCCGTCGCAGCGCTCCGGGATCAGGACGGTCCCGCGGGTGTCCCCGGGCGCGACGGCGACGGCTCCGGGCGCCCCGAAGGAAAGGGCCGGCACGGGCGCGAACACGCCGCGGACAGAGGCCAGTTCGGCCCCGATCTCGCTCCACGGCCGCCAGGGCGGCCCCGAGGGTTCGTCATCGACCGCGTAGGTGCCCGGCTCCATCAGCGCGGGCAGCAGATCGTGCCCGACGTTCTGCCGGGCGTGGACGGGAAGGGCGACCCGTGACACGGGGACCGTCAACACCGCGCCGCATCCCGCGCACCCGAATACGGCCACGCGCCCTCCCCTCGCTCGGACACCGGCATCATGCCGGGCGCCCGTGCGGCGGCCAACAGGTTTTCCCGTGCACCGCCGCTCATATGACTCTCGCTCATTCGTTCTCGAACCGGTCGTGCGTTCGCACGCCCATTCACGGGCCCGCGGGTCCGGCGGCCGGAACGCGCGAACTCCGCACCACGGACCGGGGGCAGAGCATTTCGGCCGGTCATCGCCCCTCTGGCACGGGCGGTCCGGCCGACCTCGATCTTCGGACCCGGAAATTCGGCCGCCCGGCGCGACCGGCAGGCCGTTTTCCCCGTCCCGAGGCGCGCGGTGGCGGAACTCATTGGCCGTAAAAACGGGCGTTCGATTCACGGGCATTTTCGTCTCGCATATTCTTTCCTTCACAGGCCAGCCACAACTTCCAGGAGGACGCGCCCGAATGGCTGCTCGACGAATCGTCACTCGCCCGCCCAACGAGCGGCTGCAGGCCCTCATCAGCGAGGCGGGTTGTTCCAACGTCGGATTGGCGCGCCGGGTCAACCAGGACGGTGCCGATCGCGGCCTCGACCTGCGCTACGACAAGACGTCCGTCAGCCGCTGGCTGAGGGGCCAGCAACCGCGCGGCTCGACCCCCGCGATCATCGCCGGCGTGCTCGGCCGGAAGCTGGGGCGCGAGGTGTCGGTGGAGGAGGTCGGCATGGCGCGCAACCGCGAAATGGACGCGTCCGAGATCGGCCTGGCCTTCGCACCGACGCTGGCGGAGGCCATCGACCAGGCCACCGGCCTGTGGCACGGCGACGCCTCCCGCCGCGACCTGCACACCGGTTCGCGGCTGGCCGTCTCGACGCTGCTCGCGCCCAGCCGGGACTGGCTGATCGCCGTACCGGACCGCGAGGTGGCCCATATCGGGGACCAGCCGGTCACCTCCGACGAGGTCGAGCTGATCGCCCGGGTCACCCGGTACGTCGGGGATCTCGACCACCGGTACGGCAGCGAGCACGTCCGGCCGCTCGCCGTGCACTACCTCGACACCGTCGTCTCCCGCATGCTCAAGGGCTCCTACGGCGGCGACGTGGGACCGCAGTTGTTCGCCGCCGCCGCGCGGTTGACCGAGCTGACCGGCTCCATGGCGGCCGACAGCGGCAAACCCGCCCTCGCCCAGCGCTGCTACATCCAGGCCCTGCGGCTGTCCCAGGCCGCGGACGACCGCCGCTACGGGGGCTACGTGCTGGCCGCGGGGATGAGCCACCTGGCAGCCGAACTCGGCTACCCGCAGGAGGTGGCGCAACTCGCCCGCACCGCCCAGGAGGGCGCCAGAAGGAACGTCACCCCTGCGCTGGAGGCGTGCCTGTATGCCGCCGAGGCACGCGGGTACGCGCTGCTCGGCGACCGCCAGTCCTGCAGCCTCGCGGCGGGACGGGCGCTGCAGGCCATGGACAGATCCGTGCCGGACCGCGAACCCGACTGGATCGCGCACTTCGACCGCGCCCGCCTGGCCGGCGAACTGGCGCACTGCTACGTCGATCTGCGGCATGCCGCGCTCGCCGCGCGCCATGCCGAGGAGGCGATCATCGGCACCCCGGAGCACCGGGTGCGCCGGCGCGCGATCAACCTGCTGCTGCTCGCGACCGCGCAGATCCAGGCCGGCGAGGTGGACGAGGCGTGCGACACCGCCACGGAGGCGGTGGGCGTGCTCGCCCGCGTCCGGTCCGGGCTGGGCGTGGAGTACCTGAAGCGGGTCCGGTACCAGCTGCGGGCCTTCGCCGAGCGGAGCGCGGTACGCGACTTCGAGGAGCTGCTGCGTGAGGGGACGGCCCGGCGGAACGCCGACTCCCTGACCGTGCAGGGCGGATGACCGGAGCCGCCGCGGGGACCGCGCCGTAGGCGCCCCGCGGCGGCGGCCCCGCGGCGATCACTCGCCTGCAGACACGTCGCCGCGCCGGCCACCGGGGCCGGCGCGGCGACGTGTTTGCAGGCACCTTTTTTCAGCCGCGGCGGACGAAGGGAAGCCGGATAACCGTCCGATCAGTGAATCAGCATGATTTTCACTCCGTACCCGCCGACCCGCGAAGCGGAATTCCGCATGGCCCAAAACGGCCCGGTCAATGCCGAATTCCGGAATTCCGGCGGCAGGGAAGAACCGCCGGATCGCGGCCGGATGGCACCGGGCCGCACCGGTGGGCAGGGGCGCCGACGCGTGACAGCGCACGCGCAAGCGGCACCGAACAGACCGCCATGACACATGAAACTAGCAGGTCAGGCAGACCGTTCCGGTGGGGCACGGGTGGACCGCAGGGGGGCGAGGAAGCACTGGGGGGGTGCGGCGTTGGCACGCAGGGGTGGTACACCGAATACGCGCAATTCCGCGCGCCACGTTATACGACTACTTTCCCCGCCTTGCTTTCCATTCCCCCTGGTGATTTGCTGTGCGCATCCAAACCGGTGGACCGCCCATCTTTCTGGGGGAGCTCGACAGGCGGTCCCCACCGGCCCGAAAATCCGAAAGGGATGTCGTTCGTCCGCCTGTGTCGTGGGCACACTCCTCCCGGAGATGTGAATCCGCCATCCGGTGCAATTCCGGACAGTGGCTGGTGCGGCCCGCGACCCAGGACGAAGGAGCATCCCCATGAGGCGCCGCACGCGCGCCGCCCCCGGACCGGGGAACCTCTGGGAGTTCCCCAGCCGCCGGACCCCGGCCGACCGAACACCCCCACGATCGGCCGGGGTTCCGCGTGGGCCCGCAGGAGCGATCCGCAGCGGGCGATCCACACCGGGCGACCCGTTCCTCGCGGCTCCCGCGACAGAACCCCGAATCGGCCCGAAAGCACCCCCCTCATGAACGAACCCACCATGGACCTGGCGCCCCCCTCCTCGCTGTCGGTTCCGGCCCCACCCCCCGGCGGGCCCGCGATCGGTGGCTCGACGATCCCGGGCTACGGCCACCGGCTCGGGGGCTGGGCCTTCGTGCCCGCCACGTTCGGGCCGCCGGGCGGCCACACCGTGCCCTACCTCGAACGCGACGGCCTGCGGGTGCACCTGCACCACTGCGGCACCGAGTTGGAGCGGTTCGCGGATTCGATGGCCGACATCCAGGCGAAGGTCGCACGTCTCTACGACGCCTGCCAGTGACCGGAGTGACCGGGGCGGGCGGGCCAGGATGCCCGACCGGTCCGGCATCCGACTAAGGACGCATCTACTTTCATGTACGACTTCCCCTACGCTCCCTACCCGCGCGACCTTGACGGCAACGACCTCTTCCCGCCGCCGCGTTCGGAGCCGTGGCCCGACCTGGAGACGACGAAGCCGCAGGTCGTCGTCGCCGAGTACGAGGGACTCGACGGGATCTGGCGGCCGGACCCCGAACCGGCACACCCGTCGAACATGCCCGGCATCCAGGTCGAACCCGCGCGGGTGCAGGTGCCGTTCGCGGCGGGCGAGGACCCCGTGCCCCGGCAGCGTCACCGCAAGCCGCGCCGAACGCAGCAGCCGGGGCAGGAGACGGGCCGGTGGGAGAGACTCGGGCTCGCGATGCTCTACATGACCATCGCCATCCTCGGCATGGTCTGCGTCCTGGGCGGCACCGTCACCCACGGTTCGCTGCGCCACCTGGCCGGGACGGACACCCCGCAGGGGCTCGCCGCGTACTGCCCGCTGCTCGTCTACGGGCCCTGGACGGTCGCCTCGCTGTCCATCCTGCACGCCACGTTCCACCGCCGCCGGGCACCGCATGCCTGGTGCGTGGTCCTCTTCTTCTCGGTGCTCACCATCGTCTTCTGCGTCCACCAGGCCGCTCCGCTCACCGTGTTCACCACGACCGCGGCGAGCCTCCCGCCGGTCGCGACGGTGATCTGCCTGCACCAGCTCGTCCGGCAGATCACCCTCACCCGCCCGCTCCAGCCCCGACGTGCCGTCAACCTCACCAAGCCCTGGACGTCCTCCGAGACCCCCGGCTGAACCACTCCTCCGGGCCGCGGCGTCCGTTCGGCCGTCGGCGGCCGGGTCGGCCTGCTACCTTCCCCCGGTGCATTCCCTCACCGAGCAGGCCCTGTTCACCCGGCTGCGGGAGGCGCGGCGGGTGCTGGTCGCAGGCGCCGGCGGAGGATTCGACATCTACGCGGGGCTCCCGCTGGCCCTCGCCCTGCGTGCGGCCGGCAAGGAGGTGCACCTGGCCAACCTCTCCTTCGCCGACCTCCACGGCCTGAGCCTGGACGTGTGGCTGGACCAGGACGTCGCCGCCATCCGCCCGGACACCGATGCCCGCGGCGACTACTTCCCGGAACGGACGCTCGCCCGCTGGCTCGACGCCAACGGGCTCCCGTCGACCGTCCACGCCCTCAGCCGCACCGGTGTGCAACCGCTGCGCGCCGCCTACCGGGCGCTGCTCGCCCACCTGGGCGGCGTGGACGCCGTCATCCTCGTCGACGGCGGCACCGACATCCTCATGCGCGGCGACGAGCACGGCCTCGGCACCCCCGAGGAGGACATGGCCAGCCTCGCCGCGGTGGACGGGCTGCCCGAGGTGCCCCACCGGCTGGTGGCCTGCCTCGGCTTCGGCGTGGACGCCTACCACGGGGTCAACCACTCCCTGGCGCTGGAGAACCTGGCCGCCCTGGAGCGCGACGGCGCCTACCTCGGCGCCTTCTCCCTCTCCCGGGACAGCACCGAGGGCGCCCTGTACCTCCAGGCCGTCGCCCACGCCCAGGCGTCCACCCCCGACCACCCGAGCATCGTCAACGGCTCCATAGCCGCGGCCGTCCGCGGGGACTTCGGGAACGTCCAGTTCACCGAACGCACCCGGCGCAGCGAGCTCTTCATCAACCCGCTCATGACCCTCTACTTCTGCGTGGACCTGCCGGGCCTGGCCCGCCGCAACCTCTACCTCGACCGCCTGGAGCACACCCACCTCACCCGCCAGATCAGCTCCGCCATCGAGGACTTCCGCGCCGCCCTCCCCCGCCAGCGCCCTCCGCGCACCTTCCCCCACTGAGCCCACAGGGTCCGTTCCACACGGTCCGCATTCGGGGGGTGCCCCGGTCGGGCGGCGACTGGTCGTGTGGCCTGCGGGGCGCGAGCGCGGCGTGCGGGCCGGGCGAGCGGGTCGGTATCCCATGCTGATGGAGCGTCAGCAACGGGCTGGCGGGGGGCGGCTGGAGGCGGGTGTCGCGTTCATGAGCTATCGGCTGCGTGCGGGATGGGCTGCTGCGCTGTGTGCCGTGTCCTTCGTCTCCGTGTGGGTCGTGCAGCGCGCCGTGCACGTCTCGCTCATCGACGTCATGGTCTACCGGGCAGCAGGGCAGACCGTGCGCGACGGCGGCGACCTGTACGCCATGCGGGCCACGCACGCGATGCTGCCGATGACGTACCCGCCCTTCGCCGGGCTGCTGTTCATCCCGCTGACCTGGCTCGACGTCGCCCACATGCGCACCGCGGTGACCGCGGGGAACCTGCTGCTGACGGTGGTCCTGGCCGCGCTGTCGCTGCGCCTGGTGCTGCGCCGCCGCCCCGGCACGGCCGCCGTGCTGGCCACGGCCGCGTGGGCGGCGTGGAGCGAGCCGGTCTGGGCCACCATCCGCTACGGCCAGGTGAACCTCCTCCTGGTGTGCCTGGTGCTGTGGGACTTCACCCGCCGGGCCGGCAACCGGTGGGCCGGCATCGGCACCGGGCTGGCGGCGGCCATCAAGGTCACGCCGCTGCTGTTCCTGGTCGTCCTGGCCGGGGCGGCCGCGGCCACCCGCGGGCGCGACGCCCCTTGGCTGCGGCGCTGCCTCACCGCCACCGGCGCCTTCGGCGGCGCGACCCTCCTGGCGGCCGCGGCCCTCCCGCACGACTCGCTCCGCTACTGGACCAGCTGCGCCTTCGCCCCCGACCGGTCCGGCTCCGCGGTGAACATCGCCAACCAGTCGCTGCGCGGTGTCGTCGCCCGCGCCCAGCACACCGCGCATCCCGGCCCGCTCTGGCTGGTCGTCGCCGTCCTGGTCGCCCTGTGCGGCATCGCCGTCGCGGTCGCGGCGCTCGCGTCGAGCGACCGGGTGCCGGACGCCACCGCGTGGGGCGCCGTCACCTGCGGCATCACCGCGCTGCTGGTCAGCCCGATCACCTGGACCCACCACTGGGTGTGGGAGGTGCCCATGACGATCCTGCTCGTCCACGAAGCGCTGCGCCGGCGTGATCCGCGCTGGTCCGTCGGCGTGGCGGCGTGCGTGGTGGTCTTCTGCTCCGACGTGGTGTGGGCCCTCCCGCACGGCCCCGGCCGGCCCGAACTCCACGAGGGCGCCGGCCAGATACTGCTCGCCGCGAGCTACCCGCTGGCCGGGCTCGCCTTCCTCGGGACGGCCGTCGCGGTCACGGTGCGGCCCCGCGTGACCGCTCCGGCGGAGACCACCACCGTCTACCCCTGACAGCCGCGGCCGGGCCGCCGGACCCGCACGCCGGCCCGGCCGGCGGCGGGCCGCACGGACGGGAGAGGGCCCCATGAGCATCGCGTCGCGCGGCAGACTGGTCGACCTGGCCCGGGAAGCGGCCAGGTTCGGCGCGGTGGGAGTCTGCGGCATCTTCGTCAACCTGGGCGTGTACAACCTGCTGCGCGACTCCACGTCCCTGCTCGTGCTGCAGGCGGGGGTGATCGCCACCCTGACGGCCGTCGCCTTCAACTACGTGGGCTTCCGCTGGTTCACCTACCGCCACTGCGACCCGCGCCGCAGGCTGCGGCGGGTCGCGCTCTTCCTCGCCTTCAGCGCGGTCGGCGTGGTCATCGAGAACGGCGTCTTCTACGCCGCCACCCGCGGGCTCGGCTGGAGCAGCCCGCTGCGCAGCAGCACCGGCAAGGCAGTGGGGATCGCACTGGCCACCGCGTTCCGCTTCTGGGCCTACCGGACGTGGGTCTTCACCCTGCTGCCCTCCTTCCCGGAGCCCACGCGGCAGCCCGCCGGGGAGTGAGGAGCCGCGGCCGCGGGGGGCGGACCGGCGCCCGGGGAGCGCGGACCGGCCTCGCGCCGATCGCGCCGCACCGGACGCAGGCGCGCGGTCCGGGGAGCACGCACCGCCTCCCGCGGAGTCCGCGCCCCGGACCGGGAACCAGCCTCGCGCGGCCGCGCCGCATTGGTCCCGCCACCGCACCCGGCGCGAACCCGCGGCACAAGGAGCACGCACCGGCACCGGAGGAGTCCGCGGCCGGAGCGGTGAAGTGTCCTCGCGGGGTGGCGCCGCGGGTCCCCGGCGCGGACCCGCGGCCCGGGAAGCACCCGCCGGCGCCCGCATCGGTCCCCCGCCGCAGCCGGTGTCGGGGGGGTCCGGGCGAAGAAGGGCCTCGTCGCATGTCCGCCCGGGGCCTCGCGGCGGGAGACTGGAAGGGGAAGGCGTCCCGCCCGGTGGCGGGCCGCCGGCCTGGAACGGGTGTGGGAGGTGCGATGAACGGATCGCTGCCACTGGGCCGGATCGCCGGTGTCCCGCTGCGGATGCACTGGAGTGCCCCCCTGCTGATCGTCTTCCTGGCCTTCGGGCTGGCCGGCGGGGTGCTGCCGGTCTGGGCCCCCGGCCACTCCCAGGGGGTCTACGACGCGCTGGCCGTGGTCGGCGCACTGCTGCTGATGGTCAGCCTGGTCGCGCACGAGGCGGCGCACGCCCTCGTGGCGCGCCGGGCCGGCGTGGAGGTCGAGGACGTCACGGTCTTCGCCCTCGGCGGGGTGACCCGGATGGGGTCGGCCACCACCCCGCGCAGCGCCGGCTGGATCGCCGCGTGGGGCCCGCTGACCAGCCTGCTGCTGGGCGGCGCCGGCCTGGGCGCGGCGGCGCTGGCCGGCCACGTCCTGCACTGGACCCTGCTCGCCGCGCTGCTGGCGTGGACCGGCTGGGCCAACGTGCTGCTCGGCGGCTTCAACCTGATCCCGGCCGCCCCGCTGGACGGCGGCCGGGTGCTGCAGGCGGTGATCTGGCGGATCCGCGGGGACCGCGAGCGGGCGGCCCGGATCGCGGCGCGCTGCGGGCAGGTGGCCGGAGCGTTGATGGTTATTGGCGGCTGGCTGGAGATCCTCACCGGCCGCGTGGGCGGCCTCTGGCTCGCCCTGCTCGGGTTGTTCGTGCTGATGGCCGCCGCCGCGGAGGTGCGCCGGGCCGCGGTGTTCGAGGCCGTGCGCGGGATGCGCGCGGCCGACGCGATGCGGCCGGTGGTCACCGGCCAGGACTGGCAGAGCGTGGACCGGTTCCTCGCCGAGACGATGCCGCGGGCCGCCGGCCAGTACGTCGTGCCGGTGACGGACCTCGACGGCCGGCCCAGCGGCGTGGTGACGCTGCCCGCGCTGAGGGCGGTGCCCGCCGCGCGGCAGGCCGGGGTCCGCGTCCGCGAGGTCGCCGCGCCCCTGGACACCTGCACGCTGGCGGGGCCCGACGATCAGCTCACCGACGTCCTCGACCACGCGGTGACGACCGCGAACCGGCCGATCCTGGTGATGGCCGACCGGCAGCTCCTCGGGATGATCACCGCCCAGGACATCCTCGGCCTCACCCGCAAGCCGCATCCGCCGGCCTGGCCGCCCTCCACGCGCAGGGCCGGGCACAGCCACTGACGAAGCGGCGCCCCCGAAGCTTGGGCTCAGCCGTACAGGCGCGGGACGTTGCCGCGCGGCGCGGGCCGGTGCCGGGCGGCGGGCCCCGCGGCGAACCCGGTCAGCACGTTCTCGGTGACCTGGGTGACGAAGGCGCGGGTGCGGGCGTCCATGGTGTGGTCGACGCCGTCCAGGCCGGTGCCGGCCATCAGGCCCTCGACCCAGCGCATCGTGCCGGTGGCGAAGACGCCGGCCCCGCTCGGCGCCGTGTAGTACGCCGAGTCGGAGTGGCTGCGCCGCCCCTGGCAGACCAGCGGCGAGTGCGCGACGACCTCGATCGGCGCCGGTGTGGGCGAGTCCGGGGTGACCCGGTCGTACTCGACGCCGACCAGGTGGGCGAAGCTCTCGCCGCGGCGCACGCCGGTGCCACGGAAGGCCCAGTGGTCGGGGTTCTCCACGACGTAGGGCGCGTCGGTGGGGAAGCCCTCGTAGAGGACCCCGGTCAGCGAGGACTCGGGGTCGGATCCCGGGCCGCTGCGGAAGTCGGTGGTCGCCATCGTCGGGTGGTCGGCCAGGTAGGGGTCGGCGGAGAAGTCGGTCTTGAAGCACACCACCGCGGGCGGCGCGGTGGCCGGGCCCGGTTGCAGGCGGATCCGCCGGAAGCAGGTGTTGGCGCCCAGGAAGAGCAGGTTGGTGCCGGCGTCGCGGGCCGCGGTGACGTGCTGCCGCTGCTCCGGGGTCCAGTACTCGTCGTGGCCGAGCGCGACCGCGGTGGTCGCGCCGGCCAGCACGCCCGGGTCGCGGTGGACGTCCATCCCCGTGGTGTACGCCAGCGGGATGCCCGACCGCTCGGCCAGCACCACCGCGGCCCGCTCGTAGGCCAGGAACTTCTCGGCGCCCCGGCCGGCGTAGGGCCGCTCGAAGGAGACCTCGTACGCGCGGCGCTCGTAGGAGCGCCCAGCGCCGTAGTAGAGGCAGTTGCCGCCCCAGTCGTTGTACGCCTGCCACGTCGCCGGGGCGTGCATGAGCAGGGTGCGGCCGCGGGCGCGGGCCGAGCGGACCACCAGGGGGACGTACCGCTGGTACCCGCTGTCGGCCTCCAGCCGCAGCACGTAGGCGCCCTCCGGCCAGCCCCGGGCCGAGATCTCCAGGCTGGGGTCCCAGCCGGCCCGGATCATCCGGGTGTCCAGGCTGGTGCTGATGGGGCCCTGCCGCCGGCCGGGCACCGTGTGCGAGGCCCACACCAGCGCCGCCTGCGCGCCGCCGTACCAGCCGATCCGGAAGGCGGAGACGCGGAAGGCACGTGCCGTGGTCGACACGTGCAGGCCGAAGGTCTCGCCCGGCAGGACGCTGACGCGGTCGGCGTAGCCCTCGATCGCGTCGGGCGGGCCGGTCGAGGAGAGCTGCCAGCCGTCGTTGCCCTTGAGCGCCCCCTGGCCGTGGATCCGGAACCGGCCCGGGTCCGTGGTGGACGGCGTGGGGTGCGGCCGGGGCGCGCTCGCGTCGCATCCGGCTCCGGCGGCGGCGAGCAGCCCGGTGGCGGCGACCCGCAGCACCTGACGCCGTCCGGGGTGCCCGGGATGTGTAGGACCGCGCGGTGCGGCGCCGGTCCCGTCAGGACCCGGGGGGACCGGTGGAGCGGAGGCGTCGGGGCGGGGCCGGGACCGGTCCTCCCTGCTGTGCATGACGCCGCCCTCTCCGTCCGTGCCCGCTGCTTCCCTGCCCCGATCGTCCGGCAGCAGGTGCGCGCGGGCGAGCCGGACGGGGCCGAAGGGCGCCACCGGCTGAGCCCGTTGGCGCATCCGGGGGCGCACCGGGGCGCCGGCCGGGCCGGGTCAGTGACGGTGGGCGAGGGCGCGGCGCAGGTCGTCGAGGCCGTCGGCGAGGTGGCGGCGCAGGGAGGGGGTCAGGTCGGTCCGGGCCAGGCACTCCTCCGCCGCGCGCACCGTGTCCGGGTGGGCCGCGCCCGCGGGGAAGAGCTGCCGGCCGAGGGCGGCGGTGACGGCGCCGCCGCGCTCCCCGACCGCCGGGATCTGCTCGAAGTACCTTCGTACGTAGTCCTGTTGGGCCTGCGGTGCACCGGAGCGCCAGAAGCCGTCGGCGGTCGCGGCGAGCAGCGGGCTGGAGAGCGCGTCAGGGGTGAACAGCCGCTGCCAGGCACGTTCCTTGGCGGCGTCGTCCGGGAGCGCGGCGCGGGCCCTGGCGGCGCCCCGCTCACCGGTGTCACTGGGGTCCGCCGCCAGCTCGGCGGCGATCCGCTCCTCGCCGGCCGCCCCGGTCGCGACGAGCCGGGTCAGCGCGTCCCAGCGCAGGTTCGCGTCGAAGACGACGCCGGTCGGCCGGTCGCTTCCGTCCAGCCAGCCGGACAGCTCCGCCAGCCGCTCCTCCCCCGCGGCGGTGGCGATCACGGCACGCAGGGCGGCGATCCGCAGGCCGGGTCCGGCGTCCGGGCGGGCGAGCAGCGCCCGTGCGGCGTCGCCGAGCAGGTCCAGCGCGGCGGGCCGGTCGTCCGGGCCGAGGTACCGGGCGACGACGTGGTCGGAGGCGAACGCCAGCACCGCCGCGACGATGGAGTCCGCGCTCTCGGCCGGGAGGTGGGCGGCGACCAGGCGCAGGTAGCCGGCGGCGGTCAGTTCGGCGCTGCGGGTCAGGTCCCGGAGGTGTTCCCAGAGCACGGCCCGGGTCAGCTCGTCGGCGACGGCGGACAGCGAGGCGCCGGCAGTCGCCGCGGAGTGCGCGTCGAGCCGGATCCGCGCCCACGTCAGGTCGCCGTCGTTGGGCAGCAGCAGGTCGGGGCGCGGCGCGCCGGCGAGTTCGGGCAGCGGGGTGCGCCCGCCGGGAGCGACGTCGGCGTCCAGCCGCCGGGCCGCCACCAGCGCCCCGCCGTCCCACCGGTAGGCGCCGACCCGCACGCGGTGCGGGCGGCTGCCCTCGTTGACCAGCACGGCGGAGGTGACGGTGCCGCCCGTCTCCTCGACCTCGATCCGCAGCGTGTCGACGCCCGTGGTGCGCAGCCACAGGTCCGCCCAGGCCGGCACGTCGGAGCTGCCGGCGGAGGTCAGTGCGGCGAGGAAGTCGGGCAGGCCGGCGTTGCCCCGGCGGTGCCGGGCGAAGTACGTGTCGAGGCCGCCGAAGAACGCCTTGTCGCCCAGCGTGTGCATCAGCTGGTGCAGCGTGGAGGCGCCCTTGGCGTACGAGATCCCGTCGAAGGTGGAGAGCGCCTCGGCGACGGAGGCCGCACCGGTGGCGGCGACCGGGTGGGTGGTGGGCCGCTGGTCGGCGTCGTAGCCCCAGCTCTTGCGGCTCGCGGAGAACAGCGTCCAGGCGCCGGTGTGGCGGGTGGCCTCGGCCGCGACCCGGTAGCCGAGCACCTCGGCGAAGGACTCGTTCAGCCACACGTCGTCCCACCAGGCCAGGGTGACCAGGTTGCCGAACCACATGTGGGCCATCTCGTGGCACACCACCACGGCCCGGAGCGTGCGCTGCTCGTCGGTCGGCGCGGAGCGGAAGAGCATCGCGTCCTGGAAGGTGACGCAGCCCGGGCTCTCCATCGCCGCCCAGTTGAGCTCGGGCAGGAACGCCTGGTCGTATCCGCCGAACGGGTAGCGCTCCGTGAAGAGTTCGTGCAGCCGGTCGAACGACGCCCGGGTCACCTCGAACAAGTCCGGCGCCTCGCGGTCGAGTTCGGCGGCCAGCGAGCGGCGGGCGTACAGGCCGAGCGGGATGCCGTCGTGCTCGGCGTGCACGGCGTGCAGGGGGCCGGCGACCACGGTGGTGAGGTAGGTGGAGATCGGGCCGATCGGCGCGATCTCCCAACGGCCGTCGGGGCGCTGCCGGGAGGCGCCGTTGCCGATCACCGTCCAGCCGTCGGGAGCGGCGACGACGAAGGTGAACGGCGCCTTCAGGTCCGGCTGGTCGAAGCAGGCGAAGACCTTCGGGGTGAGATCGGGAGCGCACGCCGCGTAGACGTACACCTCGCCGTCGGCCGGGTCGGTGAAGCGGTGCAGGCCCTCCGCGGTGCGCGAGTACGGCATGTCGGCCTCGACCAGCAGCTCGTTCCCGGCAGCCAGGGCGGGCAGCGGCAGGCGGTTGCCGTCAAGGGTGGCGGGGTCGAGCGGGCGGCCGTTCAGCTCGGCGCGCAGCAGGGTGCCGGGCTCGATGTCCACGAAGGACGCGGCGCCGGGCTCCGCGCAGTCGAAGCGGATCACCGCGGTGCTGCGGAAGACCTCCTCGCCGCGGGTGAGGTCGAGCGTGACGGTGGAGGAGAGGACGTCGAGCAGGTGCGCCCGGGTCTCGGCTTCGTTGCGCAGAAGGGCCGGCATTCCCGCATGCTGCCGCAGTCGGCGCGGGTCGGACAACCCGAATTGCCGCGGCCGCGCCCGAGGCGCGCGGCCCCGGACGCGGCGGGCGCCCGGGGTTCAGGGGCGGCTGCGGCCCCACGTCTGGAGCGCGTAGGGCCGCCCCTTCTCCTCCCCCGTGATCAGCGGCACGTCCAGCAGGTGGAAGCCCGCCCTGGTGGCGACGGCGACGCTGGCGGCGTTCTCGGGCTCCAGTTCCAGGATCACCTCCGCCGCGCCGAGCCGGTCGAAGGCGTACCCGGCCATCACCCGTACCGCGCGGGCGGCGAGCCCCTGGCCGCGGTGGGCCGGGCCGATCGCGTAGCCGAGTTCGGTGCCCTCGGGGGCCCGCCGCAGCATCACCTCGCCGAGCGGCGCGCGGCCGTCGACCGTGACGGCGAGCAGGATCGCGGTGCCCTCCGCCCGCAGTTGCCGTGCCCGGTCGAGCCGGGCGCGGGCGGCCGCCTCGTCGAAGGGGGAGACGATCGGCGTCCAGTACGCGATGTCGGGATGGTCGAACAGCTCGGGCATCGCGGCCAGGTCCGCCTCGGCCCAGTCGCGCAGGACGAGGCCCTCCCCGGCCAGCTCGATCCGGTCGGGAAAGGGCGGTGCGGACGCTGCGCTGCTCATCGGACGAACCTCTCCGGCCTGTTCGGGACGAGGCAGCATAACCGGACGCGGGCCGTCCTCCCCGCGGACCAGGCACGCAGGCCGGAGCGATCGACGGGCACGGCCGTTCATAGCCGTTGGTTATCACCGAGGTTCTTGGACAGGGCCGCACCGGGGACCCGACGATCGAACCCGCAACGATCCGGCGCCGGTTCGACGAAGGGCACTCCTATGGCCACCCTCACCCCGCACCTGGTCGTCCGCGACGTGGAGCGCGCCGCCGAGTGGTACGCGAAGGCACTGGACGCGCGGGAGCGCGGCCGCATCCCGCTGCCCGGCGGCAAGGTCCTCACGATCGAACTCGCCTTCGGGGACTCGACCGTGATGATCGCCGACGAGTTCCCGGAGCAGGGCATCGTCTCGCCCCTGGCCCTCGGCGGTACGTACGGGGCCCTTCAGATCACCACCGCCGACGTGGACACGCTGTGGCAGCGCGCCCTGGACGCGGGCGCCACGGTGTTCCACCCCTTGCAGGACACCTTCTGGGGCGAGCGGCACGGACAGGTGGTCGATCCGTTCGGGCACCGCTGGGGCCTGGCGCAGCACCTGCGCGACGTCTCCCCGGACGAGGTCGCGCGGGAGGCGGCGCGCTTCTTCGGCGGCTGACCGGGCACGAACGCACCACCACGCACCACCACGCACGACGACAGGAACCACGAAGGGGGAGAACGACTGTGCGCTACCGGCTGCTGGGTCGGACCGGGCTGCGGGTCTCGGAGCTGTTCCTCGGTGCGATGACCTTCGGCGAGCAGGGCGGAGTGGGCGCCCCGCCCGAGGAGTGCCGCGCCATGCTCGACGCCTACGCCGACGCCGGCGGCAACGTCGTCGACACGGCGATCAACTACCGCGGCGGGGAGAGCGAGACCATCCTGGGCGAGCTGCTCGAAGGCCGCCGGGACCGCTTCGTCCTGGCCACGAAGTACACCGTCTCCCGGGACGGCGGCGATCCGAACGCCGCGGGCAACCACCGCAAGAACCTCACCCTGTCCCTGGAGACGAGCCTGCGGCGGCTCCGCACCGACCACGTCGACCTGTACTGGGTGCACCTGTGGGACCGGCACACCCCGGTCGAGGAGACCATGCGGGCGCTGGACGACGCCGTGCGCGCCGGGAAGATCCTCTACGTGGGCATCTCCGACGCACCGGCCTGGGTCGTCGCGCACGCCAACACGCTGTCCGAGTGGCGCGGCTGGACGCCGTTCGCGGGCCTGCAGGTCCCCTACAACGTGCTCAACCGCGACATCGAACGCGAACTCCTGCCCATGGCCGAGGCGTTCGGGATGAGCGTGGCCGCCTGGGGGCCGCTGGCGGGCGGCGTGCTGTCCGGCAAGTTCACCCGGGCCGGCGCTCCCCCCGGGCCCACCCGGATCGCCCCGGACTCGCTGGGCGAGCGCGACCTGGCCGCGGCCCGGGCCGTTCAGGAGGTCGCCGACGGGCTGGGTGCCACCGCCTCCCAGGTGGCGATCGCCTGGACCCGCGCCCGTTCCCGCGCGATCCACCCGATCCTCGGCGCCCGGAGCGTGCGGCAGCTGCGGGACAACCTCGGCGCCCTCGACGTCACCCTGCCCGCGGACGCCGTCGAACGCCTCTGCGCGGCGGTCGAATTCAGCGCGGGCTTCCCTACCGACTTCATCGACCGGACCAGCCCCTGGGTCTTCGGCGAGGCGTCCGCGCGGCTCGACGGGAGGCGTTGACCCGGTGATCCCCGCGGACGCGGCCGCTCGGTCAACCGCCGGGGCCGCGGGTGGTCCACGTGGAGCCGTCCGCGGTGACCGCGAAGGAACGGGTGCCGGGAAGGGACTCCAGCCAGCCGCAGGCGAGGTCCCCCATGGCGTAGCCGGCGGTGGCGCAGGTGTCCGCCTCGGTCAGGCCGCGGCAGATCACGGTGAGGGAGGCCGGCGCGGCGCGCGGCGGCCGGCCGGTGCGGGGGTCGACGATGTGGCAGCCGCGTTCGGCGGACCCGGAGGTGGCGACGGCGAGTTCGCCGTCGGCGTGCACGACCGTCGCCAGGGCGCCCTTGCGCAGCGGGTCGCTCACGCCGATCCGCCAGGGCCCGCCGTGCACCTGGACGTCCCCGCCGCCGTTGACGCACACCGCCGCCGCGCCGGCCGAGGCGAGCATGGCGGCCGCGCGCTCCACCGCCCATCCCTTGACCAGCCCGGTGGGGTCGAAGGCGCCGCCGGCCCCGTACCGGGCGCTGAACCAGCCGTCGCTGCGACGTTCGGCGTCCTCGCAGAGCCGCATCACCTCCCACACCTCCGGCGTGCACTTCGACAGCGCCAGCGTCCCGGCGCCCAGGCGGCTGATCTGGCTCTCGGGCCGGTAGGGGGAGAACACCTCGTCCACGTGGTGCAGCCAGGCCACCGCCGCGTCGAGGGCCGCCTCGACGCGCGGGCCCGTGCCGCCGCGCACGTCGAAGGAGAAGACGGTGCCCATGGTGTGCTCGACCCGCCGCACCCGGTCGGCCCGCGCGTCCTGATCAGCCCGGTCCACCCGGTCCACCCGGCCCGCCCTGCCGTCCGTGCCCGGCACGCCCGCCACGTCAGCCAGGTCAGCCACCTCAGCCACCCGCCTTGTCGAGGGCGCTCTGCAGGGACTGGATGTAGCCCTCGCTGGTGTAGGTCGCCCCGGAGACGGTGTCGATCTTCGCGCTCTGCGCCGCGATCGCCTCCTGCGTGAGCTGGGGCACCGCGAAGGTGGTGATCTCCTGGTCGCGGGGGCTGTCCTCGGGCACCTGGAGGGCCGACACCGCGGTGATCCTTCCCGCCTTGAGGGTGACTTTGAGCTGGACCGGCCCGTAGCGGGTCTGCACGGTGTCGCCCTGCACGGTCCGGGTCCCGGCAGTACCCCCGGACGCCCCGGACGAGCCGCCCGACCCCGCGGCGGGGGACGTCGCGGAGGCGGACGGGGCGGGCGCGGGGGCCGCGGACCGGGTGGTGGCGCCGGCCGCCTCCGCGGTGGTGTGCGGCTTGAGGCTGAGCAGGAGGACGACGCCGCCGGCGGTCGCGACGGTGCTGAGCAGGACACGCCGCAGGGGGCGGCGGGAAAGGCTGTTCACGGGCGTCTCACAGTTCGAACGACTCGTGGTGGATGTGGCGGGCCGGTACTCCGGCGGCGCGCAGCGCCTCGTAGGACGCCTGGGCCATGCCGGGCGGTCCGCACAGGTAGACGTCGTGCTCGGCGACGTCCGGCACCGCGACGCGCAGCAGGTCGGCGGTGAGCCGCGGGCTTCCGCCGTCGGGCTGGTTGAGCAGGTAGTGCAGGCGGGCGCCGCGGGAGCGGGCGATCGCCTCCAGCTCGCCGCGCAGTACCAGGTCGTCCGCGGTGCGGGCCCGGTGGATCAGGGTGAGGTCGCCCGGCCGTGCCGGCAGCGACTCGAACAGGGCGCGCAGCGGCGTCACCCCGACCCCGCCGGCGAGCAGCAGCACCTTCCGCCGGGTCCTGCGGTCCGCGGTCAGCGCGCCGTACGGTCCCTCGGCCCAGATCCGGGTGCCGGGGCGCAGCCGGGCCAGCGCCGCGCTGTGGTCGCCGGACGCCTTGACGGTGATGCGCAGCAGGTCCGGCCGCGGCGCCGTGGACAGCGAGTACGGGCTCGCCGTCCACCACAGCCCGGGGGCCAGGAAGCGCCAGCGCAGGAACTGGCCGGAGCGGGCGGCCAGCTCCGGCAGCCGGTCGCCGCACACGATCACCGACACCACGCCCGGCGCCTCCCGGACCACCCGCGCCACGCGCAGCCGGTGCCGCAGGTTCAGCCGGAGCGGCGCCGCGATCCGGTACCAGAGCACCGCCGCCGCGGCGGCCGCGTACAGGGCGTACCAGAAGGCGCGGGCCAGGGGGTGGGTCGCGAAGTCCGCGCCGAGGGCGAGCTGGTGCCAGAAGGCGAGGAAGACCGCGAGGTAGGTGAGCAGGTGCAGGTAGTACCAGGTCTCGTAGCGGACCCGGCGGCGCACCGCCCTCGCCGAGACCACTCCCACGGCGAGCAGCAGCAGCCCCCCGATGGTGCCCTTGAGCATGTCGGGATAGGTCAGCACGACCGAGGTCGTCTCGCCGACCAGGCCGGAGTGGGCCTGCACTGCGTAGCCCCACAGGACCAGCGTCACGTGCACCAGCAGCAGGCACACGGTGTACCGGCCCAGCGCGGCGTGCCAGCGGGCCACCCGGTCGCTGCCCACGCCCTGCTCCAGGGCGGGCACGCGCGCCATCAGGCCGACCAGCAGCGCGCAGGAGTAGCCGCAGAGCAGCCCGGCGATCCGGCCCGCGCCGATCAGCCAGTCCGCGGTGCCGACCACGGTGCTGGTGTCCTGCCACCACAGCGCGAGCACCGCGGCGACGCCGGCCCAGCCGAGCACGAGGACCGGTACGGCCGGGGAGCGCCGCCCGGGCGTCGCCACCGCGTGCCGCGCCGGACGCGGGCCGTATGTGGTGGTCATGGGGGAAATCCTTTCCTTCGCCCTGCACGGCCACTGTGCGGGCGGAACCTCTCAACCAGCTCTGAGTCCGCCGTCCCCGGGACGGGTCACAGCGGATTCAGAGGAGAACCGGAGCCCGCCCCACCTCTTCGGCGAGGGATGCTGGACGGACCATGGACACCGCACCGCGCGTTCCGCCCGCGCCCCTCACCCGCCCCGACGGCTCCCCCGTCCGGGTCCTCGTGGTCGACGACGAGCCCGACCTGACCGAGGTCCTGGCCGGTGCGCTGCGCTACGAGGGCTGGCAGGTGCGCACCGCGGGCGACGTCGCCTCCGCGCTCGCCGAGGGCGACGCCTTCCGGCCCGACGCGGTGGTCCTGGACATCATGCTGCCCGACGGCAACGGGCTGGCCGCGCTGCGCGGGCTGCGGGCCGCCCGCCCCGACGTGTGTGTGCTCTTCCTCACCGCGCGGGACTCGGTGGAGGACCGGGTCGCGGGCATCACCGCCGGCGGCGACGACTACGTGACCAAGCCGTTCAGCCTGGAGGAGGTGCTCGCCCGGCTGCGCGGCCTGCTGCGCCGCGCGGGCATGACGCGGGAGCGGGACGACGCGGCACTGCTCGTGGTCGGCGACCTCACGATCGACGAGGACGCGCGGGAGGTCACCCGCGGCGGGGAGGCGATCGACCTCTCGCCGACCGAGTTCGAGCTCCTGCGGTACCTCATGCGCAACCCGCGCCGGGTGCTGAGCAAGGCGCAGATCCTCGACCAGGTCTGGTCGTACGACTTCGGCGGCCAGGCCCACGTGGTGGAGCTCTACATCAGCTACCTGCGCCGGAAGATCGACGCGGGCCGGCCGGCCATGATCCACACCGTGCGCGGCGCCGGGTACGTCCTGAAGGCCGCGCCGCAGTGAGGCGGTTCCTGCCGCGCACCCTGCGGGCCCGGCTCACCTGCGGTCTGGTGGTGCTGCTGGCGGTGAGCTGCGCAGCGGTCGGGATCGCGGCCGTCGTCACGCTGCGCTCGTTCCTCACCGAGCGGCTGGACCAGCAGCTCACGCAGGCCGGCGGGACGTTCCCGGCCAGCCTCGAACACCCCGGGCACGGTGAGCCGGACGGCGACAACCACCACGTGGACACCCGCCGGCAGACGCCCGGCACCTTCGGCGCCCGGCTGCTGGACGGCAAGGTCACCGCGGCCGGCGTGGTCCGGTCGGGCGCGAACACGTCCGTGGCCCTGACCGCCGCGGACCGGGCGGCCATCGCCGCGGTCCCGGTGGACGGGCGGAGCCACAAGCTGGAGCTGTCGGCGCTGGACGACTACCGGGTGCGGGCCGTCGACGGGGACGACGGCGACGTGCTGGTGACCGGCCTCCCGCTCAGCGGGGTGGAGGACGCCGTGACCCGGCTGGTCGCGGTGGAGGGCGCCGTGTTCGGCGGGGCGCTGCTGGTCGCGGGAGCGGCGGGCGCGTTCTGGGTGCGGTGGTCGCTGCGGCCGCTGCGCAGGGTCGCGGCCACCGCGGCCGCCGTGACCGCGCTGCCGCTGGCCAGCGGGGAGGTGGCGCTGCCCGACCGGGTCCCGGACGCCGATCCGCGCACCGAGGTCGGCCAGGTCGGCATCGCCCTGAACCGGATGCTGGGCCACGTCGAGAACGCGCTGGGCAAGCGGCACGCCAGCGAGGAGCGGCTGCGCCGGTTCGCCGCCGACGCCAGCCACGAGCTGCGCACCCCCGTCGCCTCCATCCGCGGTCACGCGGAACTGGCCGGGCTGCACCCGGGCCCCGTGCCGCCCGGGGTGGCCCGCGCGCTGGAACGGATCACCGCCGAGTCGGCACGGATGGGCAGCATGGTCGACGACCTGCTGCTGCTGGCCCGCCTGGACGCCGGCCGGCCGCTCGCCCGCGAGCCGGTCGACCTCACCCGGCTCGTCCTGGACGCCGTCGACGACGCGCGCGCCGCGGGCCCCGGCCACCGCTGGGTGCTCGACCTGCCCGAGGCCCCGGTCACGACCACCGGGGACCCGCTGCGGCTGCAGCAGATCACCGGGAACCTCCTGGCCAACGCCCGCCTGCACACCCCCGCCGGCACCCGCGTCACCGTACGGCTCCGGCAGGACGGCCCGCGGGTCCGGCTCGTGGTCGAGGACGACGGTCCCGGCATCCCCGAGGACCTCCTCGGCACCGTCTTCGAGCGCTTCGCCCGCGCCGACCACACCCGGCCCGGCCCGCAGGGCCACGGCGCCGGGCTCGGCCTCGCGATCGTCCACGCCGTCGCGACCGCGCACGGCGGCGCCGCCGAGGTGCGCAGCCGCGCGGGCGCGACCGTCTTCACCGTCACCCTGCCCGGGGGGCACCCGGCGGCGGGGTGACCCGGCCGGGGCGGTCAGGCCACGATCAGGCGCAGCCCGAGTTCCGCCGCGTCGAGGGCGACGAGGTCGCGGTTGCGGTCCGCCCAGCGGCCCGAGGACAGGTCGTCGCGCAGGCCGTTCACGGCCCGCTGCTCGGCCTCGGGCCCGACCCTGGTCCAGACCGACACCGCCCGGCGCACCTCCTCGTCCAGATACGCCTCGGGCCGGCGCCAGTACGCCTCGAAGAAGCCGTCGGCGCAGTCCCACGGGACGAGCACCGGCTCCGCGCGGCCCCCGATCGCCTCGGTCAGGTCGGCCAGCGAGGGCCAGTCGACGAGGAGTTCGGCGAATTCGGGCAGGTAGTCGCGGGTGAGCCAGAACCGCCGCTGCCAGCCTGTCCCGCTCGCGTCGTAGGTGAACACCACCACCCGGCGGGCCACCCGCCGCATCTCGCGCAGCCCGGCGATCGGGTCCTGCCAGTGGTGGACGGTGCTGAAGGCCATCGCGGCGTCGAAGGACTGGTCCGGGAAGGGGAGGCTCTCCGCGGCGGCGGCCACGCACGGCGCCGCGCCCGCGGGACGCTGCGCCCGCATGACCGCCGACGGTTCCACCGCGGTGACCTCGCGGTCCGTGGGCTCGTAGGAGCCGGTGCCCGCCCCGACGTTCAGCACCGTCCGCGCGTCGCCGAGCGCCTCCCACACCCGCGCGGCGATCCGCGGCTCGGTGCGCCGTGTCGCCGGGTAGGCGGACCCGATCGTGTCGTACAACTGTGCGCCGAACACGCGTAGTTGCTCCTCGGGAGTGGTCCTGATCCCCATGGCCCGTGCCTCCAGTTCCCTGTCGATGGCCGTCACCATGGCCGCGGCGCGGTCCCGCTGCTCCCGCAGCAGGCCGCGCAGCCGGCGCAGGTGCGCGACCGCGTCGGTGGCGGGGTCGTCGACGAGGTCCGCGATCTCGCGCAGTCCGAAGCCCAGCCGCCGGTAGGCGAGCACCTCCCGCAGCCGCTCCACGTCGCCCGAGGAGTAGGCCCGGTACCCGGCGGCCGTCCGGGCGGACGGCTGCACGAGGCCGATCTCGTCGTAGTGGTGCAGCGTGCGGACGGTCACGCCGGCCAGTTCGGCCACACGCCCCACGGTCAGGTGCTCTTCCACGCCCCCGACCATGCGGCATGACGCCACGTGAGGGTCAAGGGCCCCGCCGCCGCGTTCCGCCCGCAGACTGGGCCGATGACCGACATCAAGCGCAGCGCGGGCCTGCTCCTCTTCCGCCGGACCGGTTCCGGGGTGGAGGTGCTGCTCGGCCACATGGGCGGGCCGTTCTGGGCCCGCAAGGACGCCGGCGCGTGGACGGTGCCGAAGGGCGAGTACGAGGGCGGCGAGGAGCCCTGGGACGCCGCGCGGCGCGAGTTCCGCGAGGAGTTGGGGCTGCCCGCGCCGGAGGGCGAGGCGCTGCCGCTGGGCGAGGTGGTGCAGTCCGGGGGCAAGCACGTGACGGTGTGGGCGGTGGAGGGGGACCTCGATCCGGCGGACGTGGTGCCGGGCACCTTCACGATGGAGTGGCCGCGCGGCTCGGGGCGCACCGCCGCCTTCCCGGAGTTGGACCGGGTGGCGTGGTTCGGGCTCGACGCGGCGCGCGGTGTCGTCGTCCGGGCGCAGGCGGAGTTCCTGGACCGCCTCGCGGTGGCGGTCGGGTGACCACGCAGGAGCCCCCGGCCGCGGCGACGTGCGCGCCGCGGCCGGGGGCCCTGGGAGCCGGGTGGCGTCAGCCCACCGCGACGTCCGAGGAGTTGACCAGGGCCAGACGGTGGTTGTACTGGATCGTGTACACCGTGCCGGCGCCCGGGATGTAGGTCTCGGTGGGGCGCGTGGTGCCGTTGGCCGGGTAGAAGTCGTCCCGCTGGACCGGCTGTTGCGTCGCCACGTACGCCTGCCCGGAGGGGAAGGCGTACTTGCTGAGCGCGGGTGCGGAGTCCGGGGCGAGGCCCGCGGGGTACTCCGACGCGTCCGGGTACGCCTCACCGAAGAGCGGTGCGGTGGCACCGGTCGGCTGGACGATCTTCACGTGCTTCGCCCGGACCGTGTTGGCGCCGTCCGGGTTGTCGAACCACACCTTCTGGCCGCCGTACCAGATCGCCGTCCAGTCGCCCTGCTGGTCCGCGACGACGAACTGCTGGCCCGCCGAGACCGTGGCGCTCCAGTCGTTGATCTCGTCGGTGCCCGGCGCGGCGTTCGCGTGCACGTACGGGTCACCGGCCAGCGGCGCGGTCGCGCCGGGCGCGCTGCGCACGAACAGGAAGTTCGACGGGGCGGTCTGGTCGGTGCAGGAGGTCGTCGCGCCGGTCGGGTCGTCCGCCGGGCAGACGCTCACCGTCTGGTCGTCGGACGCGAACTCCGGGGCGATCGTCACCGCGGTGCCGACCGGGCCCACGCCGTGCCGGCCCGCGTCCGTCGGCGCGCCGAGCATGGCCATGAACCGGTTCCAGTCCCAGTACGGTCCCGGGTCCCAGTGCATGCCGGAGACGAGCGAGTCGACCGGTCCGGGCACGTTGTCGTGGCCGATGATGTGCTCGCGGTCCAGCGTCACGTGGTACTTCCTGGCCAGGTACTTCACCAGGTCGGCCGTGTTCTGGTACTGCACCTGCGTGTACCAGCTCGCGCCGTGGGCCGCGAAGCCCTCGTGCTCGACGCCCACCGAGTGCATGTTGAACCAGTAGTTGCCGGCGTGGAACGCGAGGTCCTTGTCGGCCACCGACTGCGTCACGGCGCCGTCGGAGGACCGCATCACGTAGTTCGCCGCGTCCCCGCTGGCCGGGTTCTGGAAGGCGTCGATCGCGGTCTGGTAGGAGGTCTCGGTGTCGTGGATGACGATGTAGTCGACCTTCATCCCGTCCGCGGGACGGTTCGCCACCTGGTAGTTGGTCGTCGCCGCCGGGGCGAGCTGGCAGTCCAGGTTCACCGGGCAGTCGGTGCCCGAGGACGTCGTCTTCTTCAGGTGCAGGGACGCCACCCGGCCGGTGTCCGCCCGCAGCGACGGCTGGGACGCCAGGTCCACGTGCTGGCCGTCGGCGGTGGTGCGCGCGGCGCCCGCCTTCATCGTCGCGAACACGCGGTTGGCGAAGCTCTCGGCCGCCGCCTGGTCGGTGGATCCGCTGTACTTGGCCACCGCGGCGTACCAGTCCGCCGGATCGGTGGGGGTACCGCCTTGCAGGTCCTTCTCGTACGACGCCAGCAGCGCCGCCGCGGCACGGACGTTGTCCCGCCGGTCGGTGCGCACCTGCTGGGCGGGCGCGCCGATCAGCTTGGCGCCCGCGGTCAGCGTGTGCAGCGACGGGTCGGCCGCGAGCGACGCGAGGTCCGCGCGGCCGGCCGCACCGGCCTCACCGCCCCCGACCATCGACGGCGTCACGTCGGTCAGGCTCATCGGCCCGTACCCGCCACTGGTGTTGTGGCCCTGGTGGACGTCCCACTGGGACTCCTCGTACGCGACGGCCATCAGTACCGACTCCGGCACCTTGGACTCGTGCGCCGCGAAGGCGAAGTCCTGCTGCTCCCCCGAGGAACTCGACCCCGAGCCGCCGCCGTGCGGGCTCGCCAGCGCCATCGGCGCCGACACACCCCCGGCGACGACCAGCGTCGCGCCCACGACGTACGCGGTGAGCTTCCGCCTCGATCTGCGCCTGTGCCCCAAGGTCCCTCATCCTCTGCCGTTGTACCGTCTGTTCACTCTCACCCCACGGGTGATCGGACGTCAGCCTACGCGCGATCATCATTCCGGTTGATCGGACCGCGCGGGGGCGGCGCGGCGTGGCGCGGCTCTGCCCGGGATGTGCGCACCACGGACACGGAACGGACACCGAACGGACAGGCCGCGGACAGAAAAGGGCCCCGGGCCGGCAGCCCGGGGCCTTCCTGCGAGCGGGATCGGACGGGGTCTCAGTCCCCGAAGACGTCCGCGAGAACCCGCTTCGTCAGCTCGGTGGACGGCGTGGTGCCGTCGGGAGCCCGGTCGGAGTTGACCAGGACGACGATGGTGGCCTGCTTCTTCGGGTCGTAGCCGACGAAGCTGGAGTAGCCCGGGATCGCGCCGTCGTGGCCGACGAACCCGGCGTAGTCGCCCACCGCCAGGCCGTAGGAGGCGGCGTCGGACGCGGCCGGCCGTGCCTTGACCGTCGCCGCGGTGGTGGCGGCCGGAGCCGCGGTGGAGGTGAAGGTCATCTGCTCCTTCCGCATCTGGGGGGTGAGCAGCTTGCCGGTGGCCAGCGCCGGGGCCCAGCGGTTCAGGTCGGCGAGGGTGGAGGTGACGGCCCCCGAGGCCCACGTCCAGGAGGCGTTCGCCTGGGTGGCGTCCGCCGGCTTGCCGGCCGAGTAGTCGGCCCAGGCCGCGTCCTTGCCGGTGAGGACGGGCGCGGTCAGCGAGGCGGTGTCGCTGAGGTACTGGTAGCCGTGGGCGGCCGGTGCGGCGATCGCGGTGCCGCTGGCGACGCGGGTGTCCTTCATGCCCAGCGGCGTGAAGATCCGCTGCTGGAACAGCGTCTGCAGGGACTGCCCCGTGACGTGCTCGGCGGCCATCCCGAGCAGCACGGTGTCCGTGGCGGAGGAGTGGAACCCCTTGCCCGGCGCGAAGTAGGGCTGGTGTTTGAAGGCGACGTCGAGGAGGGCCTGCGGGGTGTACTTCGTGGCCGGGTGCGCGTCGAGGGCCTTGTTGAGGGCCGGGTCCTGGGCGTAGTCGTACAGCCCGCTGGTCATCTTCAGCAGCTGGCGGACCGTGATGTGCTGCCCGTTGGGCACGCCGGCGACGAGCCGGGAGACGGGTTCGTCAAGGGTGATCTTGTGCGCGCCGGCGAGTTGCAGGATGACGGTCCCGGTGAAGGTCCGGGTGACGTCGCCGATGCGCATGTGGTCGGCGGCGGACATCGCCTGGCCGGTGCCGAGGTTGTCGGTGCCGAGCGCCGTGGTGGTGGTCCCCCACTTCGGCATGGTCACCGAGACGATGGCGCCGGGGATGCGCAGCTTCTGCATCGTGCCGAGAAGGTCGGGGACGAGCTTCTTCTCCACCAGCCCGGTCTTGTTCGGGTCCGGTGCGGGGTGGGCGATGGCCGGGCCGCGCGCGCTCGCGGGCAGGGCGGCCGTGAGGGGCAGGATCGAGGCGATCAGCACCGCCCGCCAGGCGCGTCCGCGCGTGAGCACGGGTCGCTTCCGGAAGACGCGGGAGGGGTCGGGGGAGGTGGCCTGCGCCGGAGCGGTGAGTGCCGGACGGCGCGTCCGTGCGGTTTGCGTACGGGGGGTCATAGCTCGCTTCCAGTTCGCCGCGAGGGTGGGTTGGGGCAGCAGTGTCACCCGCGGTGCCCGATTCACGGCTTTTGCTCCATCGGTGAGCGTGTCCCCGGCTCCGCCGGCCGACCCGGCGGCAGCAGCGGCCGGACGTCCCGGTTCACCAGCGCCGGCACGGCAGTTGGGTGAGCGCGCGGGTTGTCACCGCGACCGGGACCGTCACCGGAACGGCGCCCGGCCCGGCAGCGCCGGGGTCCACCGATCGGTGGACGGAAGGTTCGACCGGGCGATCCTCCTGCCGCCGGGGGGCGTGCGACCGGCATCGAGGGCATGCGCAATCCTCCTGTCCGCAGGTCTCGTCGGAGCGCCGGGCGCCCCTGGCGGGCGAGGGTCGGCTGGTTCCTGGCCGGGTTCGTCTTCGTGGCGCTGTGCCTGGGCGCCGGTGCGGCCCCGGGCGGGCACGCCACGTCCACCGCCACGCGGTGGTGACCGCGATCGACGGCGGCCTGATCACCCGCCGTCCCGGCCCGCGCCGGCCGTCGCCGTCCCGGCCGGGTGCGCCGGCAGCCCGGGGTCCCGCACGGCCGCGGCACGCCCGGGCTCACCCGTTCGGCGGTCAGTGGGTGGCCGGGCGGCGGACGGCGGAAGACCCTGGTGAGGGGCACGGAACCGGGGTGGACAAGGAGCGTCACCTGATGGCCAAATACCTCATCCAGGCGAGCTACACCACCGAGGGCGCCAAGGGCCTGCTGAAGGAGGGCGGCACGGGGCGCCGCAGGGCGATGGAGGACGTCGTCGCCGGTCTGGGCGGCACCATCGAGGCGGTGTACTTCGCGTTCGGGGAGTACGACCTGGTGAGCATCATCGACTTCCCCGACGCGACATCCATGGCCGCGGTGAGCCTGCGGGTCAAGGCGAGCGGCGCCATCGACACCAGGGCGACCCCGCTGCTGACCGTCGAGGAGATCGACGAGGCGGCCCGCACCGAGGTCGCGTTCCGGCCGCCGAAGGCGTGACGTGAGCGACGGCGTGCGTAGGGGCGTGAGCGTGAACGTGCGGCAGACGCGGGGCGGGCGCGGCGACGGCCCGGCCGGAAGGAGGAGCGGGCGATGAGGGCACTGGAGACGATCGGTTTCTCGCTGCTGGTGATCGCGATCTGTATCGGGACCCTGCTGTTCCTCATGGGCGGCACCCACTACCAGCGGAAGAAGTAGGGAAGCAGCGGCGCCGCGGGGTCAGACCTCGATGTTCGACCCCATGATGACGGTCCGCTCGCGGGGCAGGCCGAAGTGCTCGGCCGCGTCGGCGGTGATGTACGAGGTCGCGACGAACAGCCGCTTGCGCCACGGCCGCATCGTGGGCGCCTTCCCGCGGCGCAGCTCGATGGTCGACAGGAAGTAGGACGCGCTGTCGAGGTTCAGGCGCCCCTCGGTCCTGGCCGGGTCCAGCATGGCCAGCGCGGCGGGCACGTCGGGCTTCTCCATGTAGCCGTAGCGGGCGGTGACATGGATGATCCCGTCGTCGGAGTAGCCGAGGCCGTCGATGATGACGCGCTCGTCGGGCCCGACCCGGGGCATCGGCACCGTCTCGATGCACAGGATCACCACGTGGTCGTGGCGCACGTGGTTGTGCTCGACGTTGGCCCGCATGGCCAGCGGGGTGGTGTGCTTGTCCCGGTTGAGGAAGACCGCCGTGCCCGGGACCTGGAGCACCTCCGGCTTCCCCTCGCGCAGGTCGTCCACGAACTCCCGCAGCGAGCCCTCGCGCCGGGCCCGCTCCTCGGTGACCGTGCGGCGGCCGCGCTGCCAGGTGGTCATCACGGTGAACGCGGTGAGGCCGATCAGCAGCGGCAGCCACGCGCCGTGGATGAGCTTGGTCAGGTTGGCCGCCACGAACAGCAGGTCGACCAGGAGCAGGAAGGTCGCCCCGATGCCCACCAGCCAGGCCGGCGTGCCCCACCGGGTCCGCGCGACGTAGAAGAACAGCAGGGTGGTGATCGTGATGGTGCCGGTGACCGCCATGCCGAAGGCGAACGCCAGGGCCGTGGAACTACGGAAGGCGAAGATCAGGGTGAGCACCGAGGCCAGCAGCAGCCAGTTGATGAAGGGCACGTAGATCTGGCCGATGGTGGACTCGGAGGTGTGCGCGATCCGCATCCGCGGCAGGTAGCCGAGTTGGGCGGCCTGCGAGGTGACCGAGTAGGCGCCGGTGATCACCGCCTGGGAGGCGATCACCGTGGCCGCGGTGGCCAGGAACACCATCGGCAGCCGCCCCCAGTGCGGCACCAGCAGGAAGAACGGGCTGCTGATGTTGCGGGGGTTGTCCAGGATCAGCGCCCCCTGGCCGAAGTAGCTCAGGATGCAGGCCGGGAAGACGAGGAACAGCCATGCGCGGGTGATCGACCGGCGGCCGAAGTGCCCCATGTCGGCGTACAGCGCCTCGGCGCCGGTGACCGCGAGCACGACCGCGGCCAGCGCGAAGAACGCCGTGCCGAAGTGGCCGGCCAGGAAGCCCAACGCGTAGCCGGGCGAGAGGGCCTTGAGGATGCCGGGGTGGTCGGCGATGCCGCCGATGCCGCAGGCGGCGATCACCGAGAACCACAGCACCATCACCGGCCCGAACACGCGGCCCACCGCGGCGGTTCCCCTGCGCTGGACCAGGAAGAGCACCACGATGATCGCCGCGGTGATCGGCACGACGGCGTCTTTCAGGGACGGTTGGACGACCTTGAGCCCTTCGACCGCGGACAGCACCGAGATCGCCGGGGTGATCATGCTGTCGCCGAAGAACAGCGACGCGCCGAAGATCCCCAGCGCCGCCAGCACCATGGCCGCCCGCCGGCTCCGCTGCGCCTTCCCCTGCCGGAGCAGGGTGATCAGCGCCATGATGCCGCCCTCGCCGTCGTTGTCGGCGCGCATCGCGAGGAGCACGTAGGTGACCGACACGATGATCGTGACCGACCAGAACACGAGCGACACGACGCCGTACACGTTCTGCGAGGAGACCGGCACGGGGTGCGGGTCGTCGGGGTCGAACACGGTCTGCAGCGTGTAGAGCGGGCTGGTCCCCAGGTCCCCGAAGACGACGCCGAGCGCGCCGATCGTCAGGGCCAGTTGGGCCGTTTTCCGCGCGCCCGACCCGGGTTCCCGGACCTCCGGCGCCGGCTCCGAGCCGCCGTCAGGCACGTTTCCCCGCCCACGATCAGGCATGACGTTCCTCCTCCGCGCGGTCTTCGTGGCCGGATCGGCGCACCAGCGGACGATATCCCGATCCTCGCGCGCGGCCGGGATGCCGGGCGCCCCCGTCCCGGCGCCTCCTCCACCACCCCGTCTTCCTCGCGGAGCCGGTCCGTAACGTTTCCCGGGCCCCGGCGCGTCATTGGAGTGTGGACCGTACGGGAGGGGTGGGGCCGGATGCGTAGTGCGGCGACCGATGCGTACCGGGAGTTCGCGGCGGCGCGGGCGGGGCACCTCTTCCGCTCCGCGTGCCTGCTGGCCGGGGGCGACACCCACCTGGCCGAGGACCTCGTCCAGGAGACGCTGGGCCGGATGTACGTGGTGTGGGGCCGGATGGGCAAGGTCGACAACCCGGCCGGCTACGCCCAGACGGTGCTGGTGCGCACCTTCCTCACCCACCAGAGGCGGCGCAGCAGCCGGGAGAGACCGTCCGCCGAGCTGCCGGACCGCCCCGCGCACGACTCCGGCGGGGACGCCACGCTGCGGGTCACCCTGCTGACCGCGCTCGCCGCGCTCGGGCCCAAGGACCGGGCCGTGCTGGTGCTGCGCTACTGGGAGGACCACAGCGTCGAGGAGACCGCCGCGGCCCTGCAGTCCACGCCCGGCGCGGTACGCACCCGCTCCGCACGCGCCCTCGCCCGGCTCCGCCACGAACTGGACGGCAGCCTGGTCGATCTCGTGACCGGCTGAACGGGCCCCGACGATCGGCTCGTTCGGCCGGCCGGCCCCGAACGCGGCCGTGCCCGCGCGGTCCTGTCCCTCCCGGGGTGCGCCCCACGCACCTGGCCGCTCCCCCGCTTTCCCTCCCCCCCGCTCGCTTCCGTTCCCCCTTCACCGACCGTGCCCCCAGAAGACGGAGATCCCGCATGCCCAACCACCCTGACCCGACCGCGTACGACGCCTCCGACGACCCGGCCGGCGCCGCCGAGGCGGACGCCTTCACCACCGCGTTGCGACGCGCCGCGGACGGCCTCCCGCCCGCCGACGGCCGGGCCCTGGTCGCCGCCGGGTTCGCCCGCGGCCGTACGCTGCGCCGCCGCCGCGCGGCGGTGGTCACCGCGGGGGTGGCGGTGCTCGCGCTCGCCGGAACCGGCGGCGTGCTGGCGGCCGGTGCCGGCCACGGCACGGCGACCGGCACCGCGACCGGCGTCGCCGCCGCCCCGGACCGGTCCGGCGGCTCGCCCGCGTCGGGGAGCCTCGCGGCCACCGCCAAGGCCGTCCCGCCGGTGAGCGCACGGCGGATGGAGGACCTGCTGGTCTCGCTGCTGCCGCCCGGCACGATCTCCGGGCGGGACGGGCGCGGCACCGACGACCCCCTGCCGCCGTACGCGCACGTGGTGTTCGACGACGGCCACGGCCCGGCCGCGATCGAGGTCATCGTCGAGAACGGCGGTGCGGCCCCCGCGGAGTGCTCCTCCGACGCGCCCGCCGGCACCTCCTGCACGCAGTCCCACGTCCACGGCGGCACCCTCACCGTGCTGAAGACCTTCGAGTACCCGGACCACCGCGCCGAGACCAAGGACTGGGAGGCCGTCTTCCGCACGAAGGACGGCGCCCAGGTCACGGTCAACGAGTGGAACGCCGCCGCGGAGAAGGGCGCTCCGGTGAGCCGCCCCGAACCGCCGCTCAGCGCGGCCCGGTTGGGCGCCCTCGCGACCAGCGACGTGTGGCGGAAGGTGATCGCCGCGACGCCGCGCGCGGACAAGGCCGGTGTGCCCGGGAAGGCCGGTGCCGGCACGAAGGACGGGGCGGTCCCGAACACGTCCACCGGCGTGGTGGCGGGCTGAGCACGGCCGCGGCGGCGCCCCTCCCGGCCCGGCAGGGCGGGAGGGGCGCCGCCGTACGTCCGCGGGTGCTCCGCCCGCTCCCGGAGCGCCGTCCGGACCCGTCCGGCGTAGCGTGGGAACCAGGAACGTGCTGCCGTCTCCGTCGGACCGCCTGCCGGGAGCGACCGCCTTCCGCCGCGGTGCGACGGGCGGAGGAGGAGCGATGTCCGTTGCGGAACTCGACCAGGCGAAGCAGGAGGCGTTCGCGGGCCGGATGATCCAGGTGGTGAACGACACCTGCCTGGGGCTGATGGCGGGCCTGGGCCACGAGACCGGCCTGTTCGACACGATGGCCGGCATGGCGCCGGCGACCAGCACCGAGATCGCCCGGGCCGCCGGGCTGCACGAGCGCTACGTCCGGGAGTGGCTGGGCGCGATGGTGACCGGCGGCATCGTCGACTACGAGCCCGAGCGGGAGGCGTACACCCTGCCGCCCGAGCACGCCGCCTCGCTCACGCGGGCGGCCGGCCCCGACAACCTGGCCAGGATCGCCCAGGACTTCGGGATGATGGGCGAGGTGGAGCAGCGGGTGGTGGACGCCTTCCGCACCGGGGCGGGGGTGCCGTACTCCGCGTACCCGCGGTTCCAGGCGCTGCAGGCGGAGGAGTCCGGCGAGGTCTTCGACCGCTCCCTGGTCGACGGGATCATCCCGCTGGCGCCCGGCCTCACCGAGCGGCTGCGCGCGGGCATCGACGTGCTGGACATCGGGACCGGGCAGGGCCGCGCGGTGAACGTGCTGGCCAGGGCCTTCCCGGCCAGCCGGTGCCACGGCCTGGACGTGTCCGAGGAGGGCATCACCACGGCACGCGCCGAGGCGGCCGAATGGGGCCTGGACAACGCGGAGTTCCACCTCGGTGACAGTACGCAGCCGCCCGGCACCTACGACCTGGTCACGGCGTTCGACGTCATCCACGACCTGGCCCGGCCGGCCCGCACCCTTGACGCCGTCGCCCGGGCGCTGCGGGACGGGGGCGTGTTCCTGATGGGGGACATCGCGGCGTCCAGCCGGCTGGAGGAGAACATCGACCACCCGCTGGGGCCCGGGCTCTACACCTTCTCCGTCTTCTACTGCCTGAGCGTCTCGCTCGGCGAGGGCGGCGCGGGCCTGGGCACCGTATGGGGCGAGCAGACCGCCCGGCGGATGCTCGCCGAGGCGGGGTTCGGCCGCGTCGACACCCGGCGGATCGAGAGCGACATCCTGAACGTCTACTACGTGGCGAGGCGTTAGGGCCTGTCGCTCGGATCTGCGCGGCGCCGGATCGGGGCCCGGTGACGAGGTGTTATCGCACCTCGGACGCCGCCGGTCACGCCGGGAGACGCTATGGTTGCGGCTTGCTCGGACCCGTCCCCACGGCCCACTGATCTGCGGTGCACGAGAACATGGCACGACCCGGCAGTCCACGCGTGCGCGCCACCGGAACGCCGGCGGCGCGGCGGGTGCGTGCCACCGCACGTCCCACCCATGAATTCCGAAGACCCGGCAAGACACCTTCCACCAGCTCGTCCCTCGATCAATCGGGGCCGGAGCGACGGTGCGCGTGCCGGGTCACGTCCGGGGCGGGCGGGTAGGCCCACCTCCTCCGCCGGCGGCTGCTCGGCCGGCCCGCCGCCGTCATGCCTTCCGGTCACGGGAATGGGTAAGACATGCAGACGGCGCAGTCAGGACTGGTCGGCCGCGACCGGGAGATCGGCGAGGTCGAGGCGATGCTCACCGCGGCCGCGGGCGGCGCCGGCCGGGTGGTGGTGGTCAGCGCGGGCGCGGGGACGGGGAAGTCCGCGCTCCTCGACACCGCCCTCGACCGGGCCCGGCGCGAGGGGTTCACGGTGCTGTCGGCCCGCGGGATATCCTCCGAGCGCGAGCTGCCGTTCGGGCTGGTGAGCAGGCTGTTCGAGCCGGTCGCCGCCGAACTGGCGCAGGCCGGGCCGCCGTTCACCGGACTCGGCCACGAGGCGCCGCACCCGCCCGCCGGCTGCTTGCCCGACCACGCCCTCTCGGTCGAACTCCACGCCTTCCACCGGGCGCTGGCGCGGCTGTCCACCCGGGCGCCCGTGCTCGTCGCCGTCGACGACCTCCAGTACCTCGACCGCGAGTCGCTGCGCTGGCTCAGCGCCCTGCCGCAACGCGTCGACCACGCACGGATCGCGGTGATGCTCACCGTGTGCCCGGGCGAGCCGTGCGCCGACCCCGCGGTGCTGGACGAGCTGCTGTCCGTGAGCGCGGTGGAGTTGCACCCGGCGGCCCTGAGCGCGCCCGCCACCTCGACAGTGATCGAACGCGCGCTGGACGCCGCGCCCGACGCGCCGTTCGTCGCGGCCGTCATGCGGGAGGCGGGCGGAAACCCGCTGTCCGTCACCGAGTTGACCTCGGTGCTGCGGGACCGGGCGGTCACCCCCACCTCCGACTCGGCGGGCGTGCTCGACGACATCGCGGTCCCCCGGCTCGCCGCCCGGCTGCGCGCCCGGCTGCGCCGGATATCGCCGCACGCCCTCGACATCGCCCGCGCCACCGCCGTGCTGGGGGCCGAGGCGGACCTCGCCCGGGTCGCCCGGCTGTGCGGTCTGGCCCCCGAGGCGGTCATGGCGGTCGCGACGGCGCTCGGCCGGGCCGGGCTGATGGAGCCCGCGGGCGAATCCCTGGCGTTCGCCCAGCCCTTGACCCGCAGCACGCTGCTGAGGGACGTGCCGCTCGCGGACCTGCACGCGCTGCACACCAGGGCGGCCGGAATCCTGCGGGCCACCGGCGCGCCCGGCGACCGGGCGGCCGAGCAGCTCATGGCGGCGTCCGCGCCCGGGGAAGGGTGGGCCGCCCAGCCGTGGGCGGCCGACGTCCTGCGCGAGGCCGCCGCGACCGCGCTCGGCCGCGGCGAGCCCGAACGGGCCGGCGCCTACCTCGCCAGGGCCCTGCGCGAACCGCTCCCGGCCGCCACCCGCACCACCCTGCTGGCCGAACTGGGCCACGCCGAGGGGTTCGTGGACCTCGGCGCGGCGATCGGCCACCTGACGGCGGCGACCCGGGACCAGCGCGTCCGGGACGGCAGTCCCCGGGCGGAGCGGGGCGTGCGTTCCGAACACGGACGGGCCGACGACGTGCTGCCGGACGACGTGCGGGCCGTACCGGCCGGGCAGCCGCCCGAGCACGCCCTCCCCGAGCGGGCGCTGCGCGAGCTGGCCGAGCACCTCACCGCCACCGGCCGCCCCGACGAGGCCCGGCACCTGCTCTCCGAGCGGCCGGAGTCGATACCCGGCGCGCGCGCCCTGTGGCTCGCGGAGCTGCGGTGCGACACCGAGGCGGAGAACGCCGGCGGCCCGCTGCCCCGCCTGCGCCGGCCGGCCCGGCCCGACGGCGTCGACGAGGGCCGCTACCTCGGCCTGCTCGCCACGCGCACCGCGCGGGCCGGCCGCTCCCGGTCCCGGGCCGTGGCATTCGCCGAACAGGCGCTGGCGGTCCTCCCGGTCACCCCGGAGGCGCTGCCGCCCACCCTGCGCGCCGTGCAGGTGCTCGCGCAGGCCGGCCGGGCCGAGGACGCGATCGAGCGCTGCGACGAGCTGGCCGGGCAGGCAGCGCGCTGGGGTCACCGGCCGGGCCTGGCCGCCGTCCGGTCGCTGCGCGGGCTGGTCGCGCACCGGCTGGGCCGGATGCCGGCCGCGGCCGAGGACGCCGCGGCCGCGCTGGAGCTCCTCGTCGGGTGCCGCGCCCCCCGGCACAGCGGCGCGACCGTGGAACTGCTGGCCCGGCTGGTCGAGATCCACGTCGAGCTGGGCGGGTACGACGAGGCCGCGGCCCTGATCGTGCAGGCGGAACCGCGCCCCGAGGCGTGGCGGACCTGGGGCGGCACCGCGCTGCTGCTCGCCCGGGGCCGGCTGCGGGTCGCCGCCGGGCAGCCGGCGGACGGGCTGCGGGACCTGCTGGCGGCCGGCGGCCGGCTGCCGGCCTGGAAGGTGGACAACCCGGCCGTCGCGCCGTGGCGGTCCGGCGCCGCGCGGGCGCTGCTGGCGCTCGGCGAGCCGGCCGAGGCCCGCCGGTACGCCGCGGACGAGGTGGAGCAGGCGCGGCGCTGGGGCACGCCCGGCCCGCTCGCGGCCGCCCTGCGCGCGATGGGCGCCGTCGCGGGCGGCGCCGAGGGGCTCGCGGTGCTGGAGAAGTCGGTCTCCGTGGCGGAGCGTTCGGACGGCCGGCTGGACCTGGCGCGGTCGCTGGCGGAGCACGGTGCGGCGCTGAACCGCGCGAAGCGCCGCGAGCCGGCCCGGCGGGCGCTGCGTGCGGCGCTCGACCTCGCAGAGGAGTGCGGCTGCGCCGACCTGGCCGGCCGGGCCCGGATCGAGCTGTACGCGTCCGGTGGCCGCCCACCGAGGTCCACCGACACCGCGGGGGTCGCCGCCCTCACGGCGGCCGAGCTGCGAACCGCCACCCTCGCCGCGGAGGGCCGCACCAACCGGGAACTCGCGGAGATCCTGCTGGTGGGCCTGCGGACCGTCGAGGTGCACCTCACCCACGCCTACCGCAAGCTCGGCATCGAGGGCCGCGAGCACCTGCCCGCGGTGCTGCTCGGCCGCGCGGACCCCCGGGTCGAGTCCCGCGCAGACTCCCGCTGAGCGCACCACGCTTCCGCCGCCTGCGTTCGAACTCCCTTGGCGCGCACCGCACTTCGTCCCACGCCCGCGGACTCCCGCTGACCACCGCGGACTTCCGCGCTGCCCGCGTGGACCCCCGCTGCGTGCCCGAACGCTTCCCCAGCGTGGCCCCGGCCAATCCTGCACACAGTGAACGCATAAGGCGCACAGCATCCTGACGGGATCCGCTGCGGGCGGCAGCCGTAAATCGTAAGTCGCAGGAATGTCCGCATCGCGGTCGACGCCGTGCCGCGGTGGGAGGAATAGCCGTTCGAAGTATGTGAAGAAATCGTCGGCATCCGGTGGGCGATCGGCCACGAATACCGGTAGCGGTACCGAAAGGCTGACCGAAACATCGAGGTGACCGGGGTGGCCGGGGGGCCGGAACGCGTACTAGCGTCCAGCGTCGAACGGGAGTTGTGAAATACGTTCGGACCGTCATTCGAACATCCGGCTCCCGCTCACCACGGAATTCCGCAGAGCCACGAAGGGAACGCAATTCATGCGTAACACCACTCCTCAGGTCGAGACCCGCGAGCTTGCCGACGGCGACCTGGACAACATCTCCGGTGGCCTCGGCGTCGGCGTGGACCTCAACGGTCTGGGCCTGGACAGCCTGCTCGCCCCGGTCGCCAACGCGCTGCCCGTCGGCGAGGTCACCGGCCTGGTCGGCGGCGCCACCAACACGCTGACGGGCCTCACCGGTCTCGCGGGTCTCTGATCGCGAGATGCCCGACCATGGCCCCGGAACTGCCTGTTCCGGGGCTTGGCCGTGCCCGGCCGCACCTCGCCGTGCCCGGCCGGGTCCGGCCCTTCTCCCCCGGGTCCGTCCCGTACTTCCGGCCGGGTCCGGCCGAGACGAACGCCGTTGAAGGAATGGTCCCGTGCAGTTCCGGCAGAAGGCGCTCGACAAGCTCGATGCGCCCGAAGAGCTCGACATACCGGTCCGCTTCGCCCGCCCGCAGGGCCGGCTGGCGCTCGCCGTCGCCGCGGTCGTCCTCGCCGCCGCGACCTTCTGGGCGGTGACCGGCACGGTCTCCTCGAAGCTGACCGCCCCGGGCATCCTGACCCGGGTGCAGGGGAGTTACGTCCTCCAGAGCCCGTTCGCCGGCCAGGTCACCGAGGTGTACGCCAAGGAGGGCGACGAGGTGGCGAGCGGCGCGCGGCTGCTGAGCGTGCGCACGGCCACCGCCGTCGAGGCGGTCCGCGCGGTGGCCGCGGGGCGGGTGACCGCACTGACCGCCAAGATCGGCTCGGTGGTCGCCACCGGTGCCGACCTGGCGACGCTGGAACACGCCGATACCCCCAACGACCCGCTGGTGGCGGTGCTGTACGCGCAGGGCGGCAGCGCGTCGTCGATCGTGGCGGGCGCCGCGGTCGACCTGACCGTGCAGACCGTGCCGACGCAGGCATACGGCGTGCTGCGCGGGCGCGTGCTCGCCGTCGGACGGGTGCCGGAGACCCGGCAGCAGATCACCAGCTTCCTGGGCGACGAGCAACTGGGCGAGCAGTTCTCCGCGAAGGGCCAACCCGTGGCCGTCGTCGTGCAGTTGAACCGCTCGTCGCACACGAGGTCCGGCTACACGTGGTCGTCGACGAGCGGGCCGCCGTACACGGTCGACTCGCGGACGCTGATCAGCGGCGCCGTCCACCTGGCCGCCCAGCATCCGATCGACTGGGTGAAGCCGTGACCGCGCGGCACACACCGGCGCCGGCCGCGCGCCGCCCGAAGCGCCAGAAGACCGTTCGCACGCCCAGCGTCCTGCAGATGGAGGCCGTGGAGTGCGGCGCCGCCGCGCTCGCCATGGTGCTCGGCCACTACGGCCGCCACGTGCCCCTGGAGGAACTCCGGATCGCCTGCGGGGTCTCCCGCGACGGCTCCCGAGCGAGCAACGTGCTGAAGGCCGCCCGCGGTTACCGCCTTGAGGCCAAGGGCATGCAGATGGAGTCGGAGGCTCTGGCGGGAGTACGCACCCCCGCCGTCCTGTTCTGGGAGTTCAACCACTTCGTCGTCTACGAGGGAACGGTGCGGCGCTTCGGCCGCCGCGGTGTGCGCCTCAACGACCCCGCGCGCGGACGCAGGTTCGTCCCCGAGGACGAGTTCGACGCCGGCTTCACCGGCGTGGTGCTGACCTTCGAGCCCGGTGCCCGGTTCCGGCCCGGCGGCCGCAGACCCGGGATCGCCGGCGCGCTCCCGGCCCGGCTGCGCGGCACCCGGGGCACGACGCTGGCCGCGCTGATCGCCAGCTTCCTGCTGGTGGCCGTGGGGGTGGCGGTGCCCGCGCTGAGCCGCGCGTACATCGACAGCTTCCTGTTCGGCGACCGGACCTCGCTGCTCCCGGTGATCTTCTCGTCGATGGCCGCGCTGGTGCTGCTGACCGCGGTGCTCACCGGGGTGCAGCAGTCCAACCTGCTGCGCGGCCGGATCATCTCCTCCACCCTCGGCAGCGCCCGGTTCCTGCGGCACCTGCTCCGGCTGCCCGTGACGTTCTTCGCCCAGCGCAGTCCCGCCGACCTGGTGCAGCGGCTCCAGTCCAACGACTCGGTGGCCGAGACGCTGGCCCGGGACCTCGCCTCGGCGGGCGTGGACGCGGTGGTCGTGGTCCTCTACGCGGTCCTGCTGTGGACCTACGACCCCCAGTTGACCCTGCTCGGGGTGGGTCTGGCGCTGCTGAACATCCTCGCGCTGCGCGTGGTGGCCCGGATCAGGAGCACCCGGGTGCACAAACTGCGGGCCGATGGCGCCCGGTTGACCAACACCGCTTACAGCGGGCTGCAGTTGATCGAGACGATGAAGGCCACCGGGGGCGAGAACGGCTACTTCCGGCGCTGGGCCGGCCAGCACGCCACGACCCTCGACGGTCAGCAGCGGCTGGGCGTACCGAGCGCGGCGCTGTCCGTCGTCGCGCCCACCCTGGCGGCGCTCAACAGCGCGCTGATCCTGCTGATCGGTGGCACGCGGGCGGTGGAGGGCAGCATCTCGATCGGGCTGCTGGTCGCCTTCCAGACCCTGGTCACCAGCTTCACCGCGCCGGTCAGCCGGCTGAGCGCGGTGGCCGGCCGGGTGCAGGACTTCACCGCGGACGTGGCCCGGCTCAAGGACGTCGAGCGTTTCCCGGCGGACCCGCTCTTCACCCGCGACCGGCCGGCCGACGGCACCCGCCGGCTCAGCGGCCATGTGACGCTCGACCACATCACCTTCGGGTACAGCCCGCTCGACGAGCCGCTGCTCACCGACTTCTCGCTGTCGGTCGGCCCCGGCCGCCAGGTGGCGCTGGTCGGCGGCTCCGGCAGCGGCAAGTCCACGGTCTCCCGGCTGATCTCGGGCCTGTACCAGCCGTGGGAGGGCGAGATCCGGATCGACGGGCACCTGCTGTCCGACCTGTCCCGCGGCTCGCTGTCCGCGTCGGTGTCCTTCGTCGACCAGGACATCTTCCTGTTCGAGGGCACCGTGCGCGACAACGTGGCCCTGTGGGACCCGTCGATCCCCGACGAGGCCGTCGTCGCCGCGCTGGAGGACGCCGCCGTGCTCGACGCGGTCGCCCGGCGCCCCGGCGGGATCCACGCCCGGGTGGAGCAGGACGGCCGGAACTTCTCCGGCGGGCAGCGGCAGCGGCTGGAGATCGCCAGGGCGCTGGTCCGCCGGCCGAGCGTGCTGGTCCTCGACGAGGTGACCAGCGCCCTCGACGCGGAGACCGAGCAGGTGATTATCGACAACCTCCGGCGGCGCGGCTGCGCCTGCGTGGTGATCGCACACCGGCTCAGCACGGTCCGCGACAGCGACGAGATCGTGGTCCTGGACCGCGGCCGGGTCGTGGAGCGCGGCCGGCACGAGGACCTGGTCGCGGCCGGCGGGCCGTACGCCGAACTCGTCAGGGAGCGCTGACGTGACGTCCGTGCACCCGCCGGTGGCCGGCGGCGCCGGACCGGGTGACCCGGTGCTGGACGCGATGGGCGGGCTGGGCGAGCCGGTCGCACCCGCCGGGCGGCGCAGCCTGTCCCTGGAGGGCCCGCATGTGCTGTGGCTGGTCGCGCGCGGAGCGATGGACCTGTTCGCGGTCGACGCGGCGCAGCAGGGCCGCTGGCACTTCCTCGGCCGGCTCGGCACCGGCACGCTGCTGCTCGGACCGGCGGAGGGACCGCAACACACCCTGGTGAGCCGCCCGTTGGAGGGCTGCGAGCTGCGCCGGATCACGCTGCGGGAGCTGTTCGGCACCGGCTACGGCGACCAGGGCGCGCAGGGCGGGTACGCCGACGGCTCGGTGTACTTCGACGGCGACGGAGGCTGGGCCGAGAGCAGCCAGGCGTGGGGCGGCGGCCCGCTGGAGAACGCGTTCGCCCGGGGGATCGGCCGCGGCCTGAGCGTCCTGTTCGACGCACCCGTGGACGGCCGCCCGGTGCCGGGCGGGGGACCCGGCGCGACCGGCACCGGCGAGGGGCCGACCGATGAGGGCATCCTGTGGATGCCGGTGGCGCCCGGCAGCGTGCAGTACGCCGGCCCGTACGGAGCCGGGTACGGGAACGGCTGGGTCGACGGGTACGGGTACGGGCAGGACGGCGGCACCGCGAACGGCATGCCGTACCAGGGCGGTTACACCGGGGAGCCGGGCGGGGAACTGCTCGTCGACGGCCGGATGTGGCGGCGCATGGTGGACCAGCAGACCCGGCTGCTGCTCGCCCTCGACCGCTGGATCGAGCAGTCGGAGCAGGCGCACGAGGACCGGGCGGCCGCCGGGATCAAGGCCGGTGAGGCGGTCCGCGAGCAGGCCGACCACACCCTGCTCTCCGCGCTCGGCAAGCCCGGCTCCGCCCGGCCCGGCTCGGGCCGGACAGCGGCCGTACCGGGGGGCACCGCCGGTGACGACGGCACCCTCGCCGCCTGCCGTCTGGTCGCCGACGCGGCCGGGATCGATCTCGGGGCGGCCGCGAAGGGCGGCGCAGGTCCGGACGGGACCGACCGGCTGAGCGCGGTCGAGCGGATTGCCGTGGTCGCGCGGGTGCGGACCCGCAACGTCCGGCTCAGCGGCCGATGGTGGCGGGAGAACGCCGGCCCGCTGGTGGGTCACCGCGCCGCCAGCGGCGCCCCGGTCGCCCTGCTGTGGCGCCGCGGCGGATACGAGGCGGTCACCCCGGCCACCGGGCGCCGCGCGCGGATCGACGGCGACAACGCGGCCGAGTTCGCGCCCCGCGCGGTGATGTTCTACCGGCCACTGCCCGACGAGCCCATGTCCGCCCGCCGGTTGCTCGCTTTCTGCATGCGCGGCACCGGCGCGGACCTGCGGGCCCTGCTGCTGGGCGGGCTGGTGGCGGTCGGCCTGGGCACCCTGGTGCCGATCGCCACCGGCCGGGTGCTCGGGACGTACGTACCGAACGCCGAGAACAGCCTGATCGTCCAGACGTCGCTGGCGCTCGTGGCCACCACCGTGGTCTCCGCCGCCTTCAGCCTGATGCAGAGCACTGCCGTGCTGCGCGTCGAGGGCCGGGTCGAGGCCACCCTCCAACCCGCCGTCTGGGACCGGCTGCTGAGGCTGCCGACGCGGTTCTTCGCCGAGCGCTCCACCGGCGAGCTGGCGAGTGCGGCGATGGGCATCAGCGCGATCCGCCGGGTGCTGTCCGGCACCAGCTCGGTGATCGTGCAGTCCGGCACGGTCGGCGCGGTGAACCTCGTCCTGCTGCTCTGGTACAGCGTGCCGCTGGCCCTGGTCGCGCTCGGGATGCTGGCCGTGATCGGGGCGGTCTTCGTCGGCCTCGGGCTGACCCAGCTGCGCTGGCAGCGCAAGCTGGTCGTGCTCACCAACAAGCTCAACAACCTGGCCTTCCAGACGCTGCGCGGCCTGCCGAAGCTGCGGGTCTCGGCGGCGGAGAGCTTCGCCTACGGCGCCTGGGCCGGGGAGTTCGCGCACAGCCGCGAGCTGCAGCAGCGGGTCGGCCGGACGAAGAACCTCGTCACCGCCTTCAACGCGGTCTGCCTGCCCTTCTGCACGCTCACCATGTTCATGCTGCTGGCGGGCCCGGCCCGCGGCAGCCTGTCGGCCGGCGCCTTCCTCACCTTCAACACCGCGGTCGCGATGATGCTGACCTCGGTCACGCAGCTGACCGGCGCGCTGCTCTCGGCCGCCGCCGTACTGCCCCTGTTCGAGCAGGTCAGGCCGATCCTCGAGGCGGCTCCCGAGGTGCGCGGCGGCAGCACGCAGCCCGCGGCACTGTCCGGCGCGATCGACGTCCGGAACCTCTCCTTCCGGTACGGCGACAGCGCCCCCCTGGTCCTGGACGACGTGTCCTTCCAGGTGCGGCCGGGCGAGTTCACCGCGATCGTGGGTGCCAGCGGCTGCGGCAAGTCCACGCTGCTGCGGCTGCTCATCGGCTTCGACCGGCCGGTCTCGGGCGGCGTGCACTACGACGGTCAGGATCTGGCGGCCCTGGACCAGGCCGCGGTGCGCCGCCAGTGCGGGGTCGTCCTGCAGAACGCGCAGCCGTTCACCGGCTCGATCCTCGACTGCATCCGCGGCACCGGGACGTACTCCCTCGAAGAGGCCTGGGCGGCCGCCGAACTGGCCGGCCTGGCGGCGGACATCAAGCAGATGCCGATGGGGATGCACACCGTGCTCTCCGACGGCGGCGGCGCCGTCTCGGGCGGGCAGCGGCAGCGCCTGATGATCGCGCAGGCACTGATCCGCCGCCCCCGCGTCCTCTTCTTCGACGAGGCCACCAGCGCGCTCGACAACGAGACCCAGCGCGTGGTGATGGAGAGCACCCGCGCGCTGCGGGCCACCCGAGTGGTGATCGCCCACCGGCTGTCCACGATCATGGATGCCGACCGGGTGATCGTGCTGGCCGACGGGCGCGTGGTCCAGCAGGGTCCGCCGGCCGAGCTGCTCGCCGACACCGACGGCCTCTTCCACCTCCTGGTCCGCCGCCAACTCCAGTGAGCCGCCGGCCCGGGCCGGGCTCCCGCGCCCGGCCCGGGCCGACCCGACGTGTCAGCCCTGGGAGCAGATGCCGGTGAGCCTGGCGTCCTGGGCGGCGGAGTGCCCCCGGTCGGTGCTGAGCACGTGGCAGCCCGGTGCCATGCCGTCCACCCGCAGCGAGCCGTTGTCGTACGTGGCGGTGACGCGCCGGCCGTCCACATAGACGGTGGTGTCGGTGGCCGAGCCGCCCGGCAGGTAGACGTCCGCGCGGGTGTTGGGCGGGATCTCCACCCCGACGTCGACCCTGCTGCCGACGGTGTCGAAGGCCGCGCCGATCTCGCCCTTGCCGGTGGGCACCGTGACGTGCGCCCACCCGACCGCGGCGGGCCGCGGCCGGATGTCGAAGGTCGCGTATCCCGCGGTGGTGGGCCGGATGCCGAACATGTCCTGCGGGATGTCGAAGGCCGGGGAGGCCGCCCAGGGGTGCGAGTAGGTGGTGTTGGACTTCAGGGACAGGTCCCACGCCTCCATGGTGGCGCCCGCCCCGGCCTTGATCATGTTCAGCCAGCTGTCGGTGCCGGTGGACGTGAGCATGCTGTGCGCCAGGTCCGGCCGGTTCCCGTCGTAGAGCGCCTGGATCATGAACGCGGCGCAATAGACGCTGCAGGCCATGCCGCGGGTGCCGAGGTAGCTCGCGACCTGCGCGGCCTGCTGGTCGTCGGCGAGGCCGAACGCGGTGGCGAACACGCTGGCCTGGACGGCGTAGTGGTCGATCGGGGCGCCGCTGTTGTCGAGGCCGTCGCGGTAGGCGCCCTTGGCGGGATCCCACATCGTCGCGTTGACCGCGGACCTGATGGCAGTGGCCTTCGCGGTGTCGGCGGCGGCGTCCGCGGTGCGGCCGAGCGCCGTGGCGATGTCGGCCATGTCCTCGTAGGCGCGGTACGAGATCGCGTTGATCACGGTGTTGTACGAGCTGAACACGTACCCGTCGCGCTCGGACGCCGGCCAGTCCACGATGTCGCAGTCGGTGCAGCTGCTCGCGCCGGTGTCGCCGGTGGTCTTGTGGATCAGCCCGCTCGCCGGGTCGAACCAGCGGTCCGGCAACTTGCCCTGGAGCGCGGTGTAGTCGGCGGCGAGCGCGGTGGTGTCGCCGGTCGCCTCGTAGCTGTCGTGCATGGCCAGCACCAGGTACATCGGCCACTCGGTCGGCCAGGTACGGGTCGACAGCAGGAAGTTGAGCGAGTAATCGCCGAGGGTCGCGTCGCCACCGGTGTAGAGGTTCGCCATCAACTGCAGGTAGGAGTCGGCCTCGTAGACCCCGCGCTCACGCTCCCAGGAGTCCACGTAGAGGTTCTGGTTCGACATCTCCACGGTGTTCCGGGACAGCGCCCACACCTGGTCGAGCGCGCTGTCGGAGGAGTCGAAGGTGCCGGCCGAGGTGTCGAACGGGTAGACGTACGCCTCCGCCGTGAGGTCCTTCGCGGTCAGGCCGGTGGGGGCGCCGGTGATCTGGACGTAGCGGAAGACCCGCAGCCCCCACGTCTCCAGGTGCTGGGTGCCGGACCGCAGCGTCCACCTGTCCTCGTAGGTGTTGCCCGCCGAGGTCTGGTAGCGGACGGTGTCGGTACCCGACGGCACCTGGCCGTAGCGGATGTCGAGCACCTGCCCGGCGCTGCCGGTGAGGTCGAGCGACAGGCCGCCGATCCAGCTGCGGCCGTAGTCGACGTAGTAGTCGCCCGGGGCGTACTCGACGACCGAGGCGGGGGTCTCCCGCCGCTGCCCCACCTTGGCGGTCGGCGTGGGCTCCAAATCGGTGAAGGCGCCCTTGAGCGCGGGCGCGGACCAGGAGGAGTCGTCGAATCCGGGCGCGGCGAAACCGGTCGGGTAGGCGCGGGAGTCGAAGTCCTCCACCGGGGCGGTGTAGTAGCTGGTGCCGATGCTGCCCGCGCTCGGCAGGACCGCGGCGCCGTTCTCCGCCTTCCAGCCGGCCCCGGTGCCGAAGGTCCGGGTGGTGCCGTCGGTGAACCGGACCACCAGGTCGGCCAGGAAGCGCCGGTCGCTGGTGGTGTAGGCGAGCGCGCCCAGGGTGTTGGCCGCGCCGGGGCGCAGCAGCGAGGTGACGTCGTAGCCGTCGTAGCGGGTCTCCGCGCCCAGCGGCCGGGTCGGGCCGACCCCGACGAAGCGGCCGTTGACCCACATCTTGTAGACGAACTGCCGGGTCGGGGCGGTGGAGGAACCGGTGGCGTACAGGTGCGCCCAGGCGATGTGCCGGCCGGCGGGCAGGGTGACGTCGCCGCGCAGGAACGCCCAGTCGGCCGAGCCGAAGCCGGTGCCGCAGTTCTTGCTCCGGTCGATGAACAGCGCCTGGCCGGTGACGGTGCCGCAGCTGAAGTCGGTGCCGGCCGGGTCGCTGAAGTCGTTGGCGTACAACTGCGTGCCGTCGGGGCCGGTGACGGTGATGTCGTCGAACGTGGCCTGCTCGGTGCTGCCGGTGCGGAAGCCGATGCCGCCGGAGGCGAAGGTGGCGTCCGTGGTGGTGTCCACCAGGGTCCAGCCGGTGTCGGCGGCGGGCTTGAGGTAGGTGGTGAAGGTCGACCCGTCGGCGACGATCCGGAAGTCGTACGCCGTGCCGTCGGCGAGCGCGAAGGGCAGCGGCTCGGCCGGCTTCAGGTTGGAGAAAGTGCCCTTCTTCTGGACCTGCGGGGCGATGGTGTTCTCGCCGTTGCCCTTGAACTGCCACAGGTAGAAGTCGCTGGTGTCGGACTCGCGGAAGGTGACGCTGGCGTACTTCGCGTCGATGACGAAGCTGCCCTGGAAGGTGTAGTCGGTCCACGGCGCCGGGTCGGCGGCCCAGACGGGGGTGGCGCCCGGCCAGGCCGTGCCGGGTCCGGTGCCGAAGGAGGCGGCGGCGGACCACGCGGAGGCGGTGCGCGCGTCCCAGGTGCGCACCCGCCACGCGTAGCCGGCCGCGGCGCCCAACGCGGGGCCGCCGTAGGCGATGTCGCCGCTCGCCGCGGAGGCGATCCGGCCCGAGTCCCACACGTCGTGGCCGCGGGCGAGGTCGGCGGCGGTGGCCGCGACCTCGATCTCGTAGCCGCTCTGCCGGCCCGCGCCCACCTTCCACCCCAGCAGGGGCGTGCTGTTCGGGTCGACGTCGACGGGTGCGGTCAGCCCGCCGACGGTCAGGCCGTGCGGTGCGGCGCCGGCGCTTCCCCGGCCGGAGTCCGGGTGGGGTGCGGCGACAGCGGAGGGAGCCGCGACGCCGAGGACGACGCCGGCCGCGGTCAGCCACGCGGTCAACGCGGCGAGCAGGACCGTACGTCGGTGACCGGCCGATCGGGACTGCGCCATCGTGACCTCCGGATGAAACGATTCATCCGAGGAGACCGCGACGGCCTCCCTCGGAGCAGTGGTGAGACGGCTGCCATCCTGATGGGTCCGGGAACGGCTGTCAATGAAAGTGAAACGTATTCGCGCTCCCGCCAGGCACGTTGCCGCCACCGGCGCGCGACCCCGGTCCCCGTCAGCAACGCGTCGCCGGTGCGGCCACCCGTCGACCCGCGTCAAGAACCCGATAAACTGCTCGCGGTGAGCCGGGAAGTCTGGTCGGCACAGGGAGTCGGCTGTCACAGGAGGTGACAGCGACCCCGCTGTAGCGATCGGGAGAACAGTTCATGCGAGCGGTGGGATCGATCCTCTTCCTGGTGGTCCTGGCCACCGCCGTCGCCACCTTCGCCCGCCGCTGGCGGATCCCCGCACCGTCGCTGCTGGTGATCGCCGGCCTGGGTGTGGCGCTCATACCGGGCACGCCCGCACTCCACATCGCACCGGACACCATCGCCTTGGTGGTGCTGCCGCCCCTGCTGTACGCCTCGGCCGAGGAACTGTCCCTGCGCGACCTGCGGTTGGTGTGGCGGCCGGTGACCGTCCTCGCCTTCGGGCTGGTCCTGGCCTCCGCCGCCGCCGTGGGCGCCCTGGCGGTCGCCCTCACCCCGCTCCCCCCGTCGATGGCCTTCGTGCTCGGCGCGGTGCTGGCGAGCACCGACCCGGTGGCGGTGACCGCGCTGGGACGGCGGCTGTCGCTGCCCGGCCGGGTCCAGGTGCTGGTGCAGGCCGAGAGCCTGTTCAACGACGCGACCTCGCTGGTGCTGTTCAAGGTGGCCGTCGGCGTGGCGGTCGCCTCGACGACGGTGCACTGGCCCCTGGCCGGCGGCGAGTTCGTACTGCTGGCCGGGGGCGGCACGGTGGTCGGCGCGCTGCTGGCCTGGCTGGTGGCGCTGATCAGGCGGCGGACCACGGACCCCGTACTGGACACGGTGATCGCGCTGGTCACGCCGTACGCCGCCTACGTGCTCGCCGAGTCGGCCCGCACCTCGGGGGTCACCGCGGTGGTCGTGGCGGGCGTGCTGCTCGGCCGTTCCGGGCACCGGCTCAGCGACGCGCGCATCCGGCTCCAGGTGCAGGCGGTCTACGCCGTGGTGGTGTTCCTGCTGGAGAGCGTGGTGTTCAGCATCATCGGCCTCGAACTGCCCACGCTGGTGCGCGACCTGCCCGACGGCACCGGGTGGTGGCCCCTGCAGGCGCTGGCGATCGCGGTCGCGCTGCTCGGCATCCGCGTGCTGTGGATGCTGCTGCTGCCCGCGGCGGGCGGGCCCGCCGGCCACCGGCCGTCCTGGCGGGTCGCGGCGGTGGTGACCTGGGCCGGCACCCGCGGCGTGATGCCGCTGGCCGCCGCGCTGTCCATCCCGCTCACCGCCACCGCGGGCCGGGCGCTGCCGGGGCGCGAGCTGGTCCTGGTCCTCACCACGGCGGTGGTGGTGCTCACCCTGGTCGTCCAGGGGCTGACCCTCGCCCCGCTGGTGAACCGCAGCGGGATCGCGCTGGAGCCGGAGCACACCGCGCAGGAGGAGGCCACGGCACGCGACGCGCTCACCCGCGCAGCGCTGACCCACCTCGACCACCTCACCGGCCTGGAGACCCTCCCGGAGATCGTGCTCCACCGCATGCAGCACCACCTGACCGCCCGGCTCGACGACGGGGCCGGCGACCCGCGGACCGCCTCGACCGACGCCACCTACCGGGACCTGCGGCTGGAGATCATCGCCCTGCAGAACACCGAGCTGCGCCGCCTGTACGACGACCACCGGATCAGCGACACCACCCGCCGCCGCCTGCAGAACGACCTGGACCGCGAGGAGTCGGCGCTCGGCGGACGGTGAGTGCGGCCGGCCGCCGGCCGGGAGTGAGGGCGCCGCTCCGGACCCCGGCGGGGCGGGCGGGACGGGCCGTTCACGGCCGGGCCGCGGGCCGGACCGAAGAGGCGCGGCGGACCGGAAGCGGACGCGTGTCAGGGACGCGTCCCGCTCCGTACGGTCCACCGCGCCGCGGGGCCGGACCGCCGCGGGGAAGGACACGGCGGTGCGGCGGGCAGGCCCGGACCCTCGGGGCCCTGGACCCGCACCCGCCGCGGGCGGCCGGGACGTGCCGCTCGCCGCGGGCCCGGCCACCCGGGGAGCCTCCGATCCGCGGGGCCGGGCGGTCCCTCCGCCCCTCCGGTGAACCAGCCTGCTACGAACCTCCCAGCTCAGGGCCCCTTTTGACGACCCCCTGTCGGCGGTACCGGAGGTCTTGACGCCCCGTTGACGACACCGCCGATGACCGCGCTCCCCCGAGGGGGATCAGGTGGCGGCGCGGCGAACTTCTCCGGTCGGGCAGGCGAGCGGGCCGTCAACTCTCCGCTTCACAGGTTTGATTGACACCTTTTGTCATCTTTTCGGGCGTACGCCTCACGTAGCGTGAAGCTCTCTTCGGGATCACCCGCACCGCGCGTGGAACCGCGCGCTCGCGGCGACAAAAAGGCAGGCCACCAGCGCAGGCAGGGGCGACAGATGAGCCACACGGGGACCGGCGCGCAGAGCCGGCCGCAGCGTCACGCGGCAGCGCCCGGCGGAACGGAGCGGGCCGGCGGGACCGGCCCGGGGTCCGGAAACGGAACCCTCCCGGTCGACCGGACCGGACCGGTATCCGGCGGCGGACCGGGACCGGAGGCGCTGCCGGAAGCGGTCCCCGCACCGGCCCCCGCGCCATCTCCCACGGCCGCCACCTCCGCCACGGCCTCCGCCGGCGCCGGCCGGCGGCGGGGACGCGAGCGCCCGCGGCTGTACGCCATCGACGCCCTGCGGCTGACCGCCGCGCTGATGGTCGCGGTGCACCACTACGTCGGTACCTACCGCGTGGACAAGCCGCACAACCCGATCTGGGACCAGCGCGCGTCCCACATGATGCCGACCGTCTTCCGGCTCGCCGCCTACGGCTGGGTGGGCGTCGAGATCTTCTTCGTCATCAGCGGGTTCGTGATCTGCATGTCCTGCTGGGACCGCCGGCCGAGGGACTTCTTCGTCTCCCGGGTGATCCGGCTCTACCCCGCGTACTGGTTCGGGGTGGTGTTCACCACCGCGGTCCTGACCGCGCTCCCCGCGGTGTGGCCGCGGCCGTCGATCCGGCAGATGGTCTTCAACCTCTCGATGCTCCAGTCGGGTGCCAAGATCGGCAGCGTGGACAGCGTCTACTGGACGCTCTGGTCCGAACTGCGCTTCTACCTGGTCTTCCTGGTGGTGGTCGCCACCGGCCTGACGTACCGCAAGGTCGTCGTCTTCTGCTGCGTGTGGGGCACCCTGGCCGCGCTCGCCCCGGTGTCCGGCTTCCCCGCCCTGCAGTTGCTCGCCGACCGCGACTCGACCTGGTACTTCATCGCCGGCCTCGCGCTGTACCTGATGCACCGCTTCGGGCCGGACCTGCTGCTCTGGGGCATCCTCGCGATGTCCTGGGTGATGGCGTCCGACGAGCTGGGGCGGCGCATCGTCCACGAGGGGGTCTCCAGCTGGCGCGGGGCGATGATCCTCTTCACCCTCTTCCTGCTGGTCATGGTCGGGGTCGCGGTCGGCTGGACCGACCGGTTGCAATGGAAGTGGCTCGCCACCGCCGGCTCCCTGACCTACCCCTTCTATCTGATCCACTACGCCGCCGGGACCACGGCGATCCACTACCTGCACGACCGGGCCGACCCGCGCGTCCTGGTCGTCTCGGTGCTGGCGGCGGCGCTGCTGCTCAGCTACGGCGTGCACCAGCTGGTGGAGCGCCCCCTCGCCCGCTCCTTGAAGCGCGGCCTCACCGGCGCCTTCGACCGCCTCGGCTCGCCCCCGGGGTAGGGCGCGTCCAACGCCCCTCCCCCGCCCGGGAATCCGGTCGCGTCGGGCACCTTGACGTGAACCTGTCCGACGCTGACACTTCACTTCGACCCGCGGGTGAGAGCGCTCTCAGAACTCGGCGCGGAAGGAGACCGGCCCCCCACCCCGGTGCGCGCCTTCCGGTCTCCGCGCCGGGTCCGGGCTCACCGCGGCCCTGTCGCACCGGCAGAAAGGTCAGCATCCCGTGAAACGCACGCTGCCGTCCGGAACCGCACCCGACCGCCGCTCCCGCGGGCGCCGCGGCCCCCGCGGGCCGCTCGCCGTCCTCAGCTCCCTCCTCCTGCTGCTCGCCGGCGCGCTGGCGCTGACGGTCTCCGGCGGTTCGGCCGCGGTGGCCGCACCCGCACCCCCCACCGGCTGGACCACCGTGTTCAGCGACGACTTCAACGGGGCCTCGGGCACCGGCCTCGACCGCTCCAACTGGCTCTACGACACCGGCACCGGCTACAACTACCCCGGCGCGGCCGGGAACTGGGGCACCGGCGAGCTGGAGACGGCCACCGACTCGACCACGAACGTCTACCAGGACGGCGCGGGCCACCTCGTGATCAAGCCGGTCAGGAACGCGGCCGGGCAGTGGACCTCGGGCCGGATCGAGACCCAGCGCACCGACTTCGCCGCCCCCGCGGGCGGGCAGTTGGAGATCAGCGCCTCCCTCCAGCAGCCCAACCCGCAGAGCGGGCTCGGCTACTGGCCGGCGTTCTGGGCGATGGGCGCGGCCGCGCGGCCGGTCGGGGCGACCAACTGGCCGGGCATCGGCGAGATGGACATCATGGAGGACGTCAACGCGCTCAGCCAGCACTCCACCACCTTCCACTGCGGGGTCTGGGCCGGGGAGTGCCATGACCCGGACGGCATCAGCAGCGGGCTCCAGGCCTGCGCCGGCTGCCAGACCGGCTACCACACCTACTCGGTGATCGTGGACCGCACCAACACCGCGGCGGAGCAGCTGCGGTTCTACCTCGACGGCGCCCTGACCTACACCGTCAACGAGAACGAGGTCTCCACGGCCACCTGGCAGGCGGCGGTCGACCACGGCTTCTTCGCCATCTTCGACGTGGCGATCGGCGGTTCGTACCCCAACAAGGTCTGCGGCTGCACCTCGCCCTCGGCGGACATCACCTCCGGCGCGGGCATGAGCGTGGACTGGTTCGCGGTCTACCAGACCGGCAGCGGGAGCAGCGGCACCACCGGCGGGACGACGACCGGAGGCACCACGACCGGCGGAACCACCACGGGAGGCACCGCCACCGGCGGCACCACGGGCGGCGGCACCACCACTCCCGACTTCACCGAGAACGCCACCCGGGTCGACGCGAGCCACGCCCTGATCAGCTTCACGCCGACCACCGCCGCCGCCTACGTCGACGTGCACTACCTGGTCAACGGCGCCGGCCAGCAGAACTTCCGGATGGCCGACAACGGCGGGACCTGGACGCAGACCGTCGGTTCCCTGACCGCCGGCTCGGTGCTGACCTACTGGTTCACCTACGAGAAGAGCGGCCCGCAGTACGACTCCCCGCACTACACCTACACCCAGAGCTGAGCGGCCCGCACGGACCGCTCCCCCGGCCGCCCGCGCCCCCGGGCCCGCGCCACACGCGGACCCGGCGCGGGCGGCCGGCACGTCACGGCTCGGGCACCGTCTGCTGCCCGGGGTGCCCGATCCCCTCCGGCACCTCGACCAGCAGGCCCGAGGAGTTGGTGGGCCCGACCGCGCCCGCGCCCGGTCGGGTCGGGCCGCGCCGTCCTGCTGGTGCACGGCCAGCGCCTCGTTGCCCGGCACCGGGTGCCCCCGGCGTCGGATCCGCTGTGGCCGAAGGAGTAAACGTGCCGGCCCGTCGCGGAGTTGAAGGCGGTGCCCGCGGCCCCGGCCGTGGTGATCAGCGGTCAGCCGCCGATCACCGTCACCCCACGTCCTTCCAGTGGTCGTAGGCGCTGACCATCTGGAACGAGCGGCCAGGACAGGAGAAGGAGCTGTTCCCCGTGTCGTAGTGGGAGTCGGAGTTCGCCGAGGACGCGGCGGACCAGACACCGCTCTTGCGCACCGATATCCCGCTGGACTCGAAGGTCAGGCCGGCCATGTCGTCGCACGAATGGGCCTGGCCCGAGGTGCCGACCGAGGAGTAGAGCTCCTCGATGTCCCAGCCGTCGGTGCGACCGGACTGGTTGGTGCCGGACTGGGTGAACAGGGTGTCCCACCGGCCGGTCGCGTAGTCGTAGAGGGCCGCGGCCCAGGTGTTCGTGGCGGAGTCGGTCTTGATCACCCGCCCGGTATAGGCGCCGGAGCCGTTGGTGTAGGTGGCCAGGAAGGAGCTGTCGACGGTCACCGAGGCCGCGAAGCTGACGCTCCCGCACCAGTCCCAGGCGGAGACGGAACGTCCCGATGTCGTGTAGACCGTGACCAGTTCGACGCAGGAGCCGCCGGGCGGGTACATGGTCGGGGTGTAGATGGTGGTGTCGCCGTTGTGGACCGTGAACCGGGTGGAGACCGACTGGGTGGCGCAGGACCCGTCCGCGCCCGACTGCGACAGGAAGGCGGTGCCCTGCGACGGGTGGATGTCGGTCAGCGGCCGCAGCGCGGGGTTCACCCCGGCCGTGCCGAGCGGGCCCTTGGCCGCGATGCCGTACTGCGCGCGGCGCTGCGCGGTGAGGGTGGAGAGCCGGCTCTTCACCTCGGCCGGGGACAGCGACCCGTGGACGGCGCCGCCCGAGGCGGCGGAGGCGGCGGAACTGCACGCGGCCGCGGCCGCCCGGGGGCTCGCCGCGGCGCGGGCGGGATGCGCGGGACTGGCGGCGGCGGTGCCCAGGCCGCAGCCCAGGACCAGGGCGACGGTGGCGGCGAGGACGGTCGCCGCGGACTTCGGACTTCTCACGCTGATGCGATCCTCTCGGGAGGGGGGAACGGGACCGGGAAACGGATCCCGTAATGCATGTCCATGACAATGCCTCGCCAACCGGGACGGCGGCCCCCGGCTGATCCCGACCGGCACCCGGCGGATGCGTGGGCGGTGCGCGGCCCGCGCGTCAAGGCCGCGTCAGACGGAGGGCGCCGCGCGTACGGATCGCGTAAGGGAGGGCGTCCCACCTGCCGCGACAGCGCTTCCCTGGGGACGTACGGCAGCGCGCGGGCGCGGCGGGTGAACGACGTGGCGCCCGGCGGGGCCGGTGGCGGCACGGAAAGGAGCGGGCACCGTGGCAGAAGGCGGCCGAGTGATCCTCGGAATCAGCGGTTCGCTGCGCGGACTGGCCGCGCTGCACCGCGCGGTGGACGAGGCCCGGCGGCGTGACGCCGAGCTCACCGCGGTGCTGGCCTGGACACCAGTGGGCGGGGAGGTGGCCTACCGCAGGTACCCGTGCCCGCCGCTGCTGCGGGAGTGCGAGAGCGCCGCCGCCGCCCGGCTCCAGCAGGCGTTCCTCGACGCCTTCGGCGGGTGCCCCGAGGGTGTGCGGGTCCAGCTGGCCACGGCCCGCGGCGAACCGGGGGCCGCCCTGACCGTGCTCGCGGACCGGCCGGACGACCTGCTGGTGGTCGGGACGGGCCGGCAGGGCGCGTTCCGGCGGCTGCTGCACGGCGGGGTCAGCCGGTACTGCCTGGCGCACGCCCGCTGCCCGGTGCTCGCCGTCCCGCCGTCGGAGCTGATGCGCGACCTGGACCGCACCACCCGCATCCTCGGCGAGCGCCCCCTCAAGCGCCCGGCCCGGCACGTCGCCGACCTCGCCTCCCGCCGGCGCGCGGTCGGCTGAGCGGGCCGGCCCGCGCCGGCACCGCGCGGGCCGCGCCCCCGGTGCCGCCTCAGCGCATCGTGGACAGGGCGCGGTTGAGCCGCACGACGTTGACGTGCGGCTCGCCCAGGAAGCCGAGCGCGCGCCCCTGGACGTGGCTGTCGACCAGGCGGCGCACGGCGGCCGGCGCCAGCCCGCGGGCCCTGGCGACGCGCGCGACCTGCTCGCGCGCGTAGGCCGGGGAGATGTCGGGGTCGAGTCCGGAGCCGCTGGCCGTGAGGGCGTCGACGGGCACCGTCCGGGGCGCGACGCCGTCGAACGCGGCGACGGCGGCCCGCCGCTGCCCGACCGAGTCGATCAGGACGCCGTTGTTGGGGCCCAGGTTGGACGCGCCCGAGGCCAGCGGGTCGTAGCCGCCCGCGGAGGGCCGCGGCTGGAACCACTTCGGGTCCGGCGACGGGGTTGTCCGGCCCTTCTGGAGCGGCAGGTCGAAGTTCTGCCCGAGCCGGCTGGAGGCCACCTTCCTGCCGTCGACGCTGATCAGCGAACCGTCGGCACTGTGGGTGAACGCGGCCTGGGCGATGCCGGTGACCGCCAGCGGGTAGACGACGCCGGTGATGACGCTGAGCACCAGCAGCAGCCGCAGCGCCGCCAGGTACTGCCGGACCAGGGGGCCGGGGCGCGGGGCCATGGGATCGCCTCTCTCTCGGTGGGGTCGCGGTCCGCCGGGGTGTCAGCGCAGGCCGGGGATGAACTGCACGACGAGGTCGATGAGTTTGATGCCGGCGAAGGGCGCGACGAGGCCGCCGAGGCCGTACACCCAGATGTTGCGGTTGAGCAGCGCCGCCGCCGACGAGGGCCGGTAGCGCACGCCGCGCAGGGCCAGCGGGATCAGCGCGATGATGATCAGCGCGTTGAAGACGATCGCGGAGGTGATCGCCGAGGTCGGGCTGTGCAGGCCCATGATGTTGAGGTGGCGCAGGCCCGGGTACACGCCGGCGAACATCGCGGGGATGATCGCGAAGTACTTCGCGACGTCGTTGGCGATCGAGAAAGTGGTCAGCGCGCCGCGGGTGATGAGGAGTTGCTTGCCGATCTCGACGATCTCGATCAGCTTGGTCGGGTTGGAGTCGAGGTCCACCATGTTCCCGGCCTCCTTGGCGGCCGAGGTGCCGGTGTTCATCGCCACGCCGACGTCGGCCTGGGCCAGCGCGGGGGCGTCGTTGGTGCCGTCGCCGGTCATCGCGACCAGCTTCCCGCCCTCCTGCTCCCGCCGGATCAGGGCCATCTTGTCCTCGGGCGTGGCCTCGGCGAGGAAGTCGTCCACGCCGGCCTCGTCCGCGATCGCCCTGGCCGTCAGCGGGTTGTCGCCGGTGATCATCACCGTGCGGATGCCCATCCGGCGCAGCTCGTCGAAGCGGTCGCGCATCCCCGCCTTGACGACGTCCTTGAGGTGGATCACCCCGAGCACCCGGGCCGACCCCGAGCCGTCGTGCCGGAGCACCTCCCCGACGACCAGCGGGGTGCCGCCGCTCGCGGAGATGCCGTCGACGATCCCGCCGACATCCGGTGCGGTGTGCCCGCCGGCCTCGCGCACCCAGCGCATCACCGACGCGGCGGCGCCCTTGCGCAGCGCCCGGTTGTCCTGCGGATCGTCGAGGTCCACGCCGCTCATCCGGCTCTGGGCGGTGAAGGGGACGAAGGTGGCGTGCGCGAGTTCGCCCTCCGTGCGCGCGCGCAGCGCGTGCCGCTCCTTGGCCAGGACCACGATGGAGCGGCCCTCCGGCGTCTCGTCGGCCAGCGACGACAGCTGGGCGGCGTCGGCGAGTTCCTCGATCCCCACGCCCTGGGCCGGGAGGAACTCGGCGGCCTGCCGGTTGCCCAGGGTGATGGTGCCGGTCTTGTCCAGCAGCAGCGTGTTGACGTCGCCCGCCGCCTCCACGGCGCGGCCGGACACCGCGAGCACGTTGCGCTGCACCAGCCGGTCCATGCCCGCGATGCCGATCGCGGACAGCAGCGCCCCGATCGTTGTCGGGATCAGCGCGACGGTCAGCGCGGCCAGGACGACGAGCGTCTGCCCCGCCCCCGCGAAGATCGCGAAGGGCTGGAGGGTCACCACGGCGATCAGGAAGACGATCGTCAGCGACGCCAGCAGGATGTTCAGCGCGATCTCGTTCGGCGTCTTCTGCCGGGAGGCGCCCTCGACCAGGGCGATCATCCGGTCGATGAAGGTCTCACCGGGCTTGGAGGTGATCCGCACGACGATCCGGTCCGACAGGACCTGCGTGCCCCCGGTCACCGCGGAACGGTCACCGCCGGACTCCCGGATCACCGGCGCCGACTCGCCGGTGATCGCCGACTCGTCGACGCTCGCGATCCCCTCGACGACGTCCCCGTCCCCCGGGATCACCTGCCCGGCCTCGACCACCACGTGGTCGCCCAACCCCAGGGCGGTGGCCTGTACCTCCTCCTCCGCCGCGGCCTCCGCCCCCGGGTGCCAGCCGGTCAGCCGCCGCGCGGTGGTGGCGGTCTTGGCCCGGCGCAGGGTCTCGGCCTGCGCCTTGCCCCGCCCCTCCGCGACGGCCTCGGCGAGGTTGGCGAAGACCACGGTCAGGTACAGCCAGGCGGTGATCACCCAGGCGAACACGCTCGGGTCCTTGATCGCGGACACGGTGGTCAGGACGGCGCCGGCCTCCACCACGAACATGACCGGGTTGCGGTACATCACCCGCGGATCGAGCTTGCGCAGCGCGTCCGGGGCCGACCGCAGCAGCAGCCTCGGGTCGAGCAGGCCCCCGGCGACGCGGTGCTGGTCGGTGCCGGGATCGCCGCCGGCCGGGAGGGGCGCCGGTCCGCCGGTGACGGCCATCAGTGCAGCCCTTCCGCGAGCGGCCCGAGTGCGAGCGCGGGGAAGTAGGTGAGCCCGACGACGATGAGGACCACCGCCGTGAGCAGGCCGACGAACTGCGGCCGGTGCGTGGGCAGGGTGCCCGCGGTGACCGGCACCGGCTGCTGGGCGGCGAGGGAGCCGGCCAGCGCGAGCACGAAGATCATCGGCAGGAAGCGGCCGAGCAGCATGGCCAGGCCGAGCACGGTGTTGTACCAGGTCGTGTTGACGGACAGGCCGGCGAAGGCCGAGCCGTTGTTGTTCGCGGCGGAGGTGAAGGCGTACAGCACCTCGGAGAAGCCGTGCGGGCCGGTGTTGAGCATGGCCGCCCGCTCGCCGGGCAGCGCCATCGCGATGCCCGTCCCGATCAGCACGACCGCGGGGGTGGTGAGGATGTACAGCGAGGCGAACTTCATCTCCCGGCTGCGCAGCTTCTTGCCCAGGTACTCCGGGGTGCGGCCGACCATCAGGCCGGCCACGAAGACCGTGACGACGGCGAGCACGAGGATGCCGTAGAGCCCCGATCCGGTGCCGCCGGGCGCGATCTCGCCCAGCATCATGTTGAAGATCGTCATCCCGCCGCCGCCGGGCGTGTACGAGTCGTGGGCGGAGTTGACGGCTCCGGTCGAGGTGAGCGTGGTGGACGCCGCGAACAGCGCCGAGGCCCAGATGCCGAACCGCTGTTCCTTGCCCTCCATCATCCCGCCGGCGTCGTGCCCGGCGGTGCTGCTCACGCTGTGCAGCTCGTTGGCCGTGATCAGCGCGACGGACGCGGCCCAGATCAGCACCATCACCGCGACGATCGCGTAGCTCTGCCGCCGGTCGCCGGCCATCACCCCGAAGGTGCGCGGCAGGGAGAAGGAGATGACCAGCAGCAGGTAGATCTCGATCAGGTTGGTGAAGGCGGTCGGGTTCTCGAACGGGTGGGCCGAGTTGGCGTTGTAGAACCCGCCGCCGTTGGTGCCCAGTTCCTTGATGGCCTCCTGCGAGGCGACCGGCCCGCCGGTGATGCTCTGGTGGCCGCCGGCGAGGGCCGGGACGTCCTGGACGCCGTGCAGGTTCTGCACGACCCCCGCCGCCACCAGCACGATCGCGAAGACGAACGCCATCGGCAGCAGCACCCGGAGCACCACCCGGGTCAGGTCCACCCAGAAGTTGCCCACCCGTTCGGTCCTCGTGCGGGTGAAGCCGCGGATCAGCGCGGCGACGACGGCGATCCCGACCGCGGCCGACAGGAAGTTCTGCACCGCCAGCCCGGTCATCTGCACGAAGTAGCCGAGCGCCGACTCCCCCGCGTACGACTGCCAGTTCGTGTTCGTCACGAACGACGCGGCCGTGTCGAACGCCTGGCTCGCCTTCATCCGGGGCGTGCCCAGGGCGAGCAGCAGGTGGTTCTGCAGCCGCAGGAAGCCGTAGAGGAACAGCACCGAGATCAGCGAGAAGGCGAGCACGGCGCGCAGGTAGCCGGTCCAGCGCTGGTCGGCGTCCGGGTCCATGCCGCCCGCCCGGTACACCAGGCGCTCCACCCGCCAGTGCCGCGGTGAGGTCAGCACGTGCGCGAGGTAGTCGCCCAGCGGGCGGAACGACAGGGCGACGACGACGACCAGGGCCAGGATCTCCAGCCATCCGCCGAGGGTGTCGTTCACCTCAGAACCTCTCGGGGAAGATCAGGCAGACCACCAGGTAGACGACGAGGATCGCGGAGACCACCAGGCCGAGGACGTCGTCCGCGCTCACAACCGGCCGACTCCTTTGGAGATCAGCCCCAGCACGACGAACACCAGGATGGAGAGGCCGATGAAGGCAAGGTCGTCCATCGCCGCGGTACACCTCACTCGACTCGTTCGGCGACCGGCCGGGCCGCGTGCCGCCTGCGCGTTGTGCGATCCGACGCTAGTGGCGATCCGTTCGGGCACGGCTCCACGCCTCACGGCCGATGGGGTGAATGCCGTCAGGACGGAGAAAAGCCGCCTTCGGGGCATGCCCCCGGGCCGGACCGGAGCCCGTGCCCGGCCCGGCCGGACTACCTGAACTCCGCCAGCCTGGGCCGCAGTCCGAGCACGGTGAGCGCGGCGGCGACCAGCAACGCCGCGCCGGCGCCCGGAAGGCGGCCGGTCAGCGATCCGCGGCCGTCCGACACCGCGCGGGCGTAGGCGGCGTGGTTGATCCCGATCAGCTTCTCCAGGTCGGCGTCGTACCGGGCGAACTCGTAGTTGGAGGCGCCCTGGTCGTAGCCGATGCAGAACTCGACGGCCTGCTGCGCCTGCCCCTGCCGGACCAGCGTCCGGAAGGTGCGGTCGTCCCGCTCGTACCGGGCGTACGCCTGCACGGTCGCCTCGGCGGCGGCGCGCTCCCCGGGGAAGGTGATGTTGCGGAACTCGTCGCCGAAGTACCCGGTGAAGCGCAGGTCCGCGTGGTCGGCGCGGTACGCGTCCAGCGCCGCGGCCAGCCGCGCGTCGTAGGAGCCCAGGGTGGCCTGCGGCAGGGTGAGCAGCCGCTGCGAGGTGTCCTCGAAGGCCTGCTCGTAGGCGCCGCGCCGGCCCGGGTCGAGGAGATAGCGGCTCTCGTCGGCGTTCGCGTCGTACGACATCGCGCGGGCCTGGGACAGGGCGACCACCGAGTCGAAGGCGTCCCGGCGGGCCACCGTCAGGTCGTGCGACTGGCCGGCCAGGACCGACCAGCCCAGCGCGCACGCGGCCACCGCGCAGGCGGTGGCGGCGGCCAGCGCGGGGTTCAGCAGCCGCCGGAACCGCCGGGCCAGCACGAGTTGGGTGGCGAGCAGCGCCGCGATCAGGGCGCCGCCGAGCACCAGCAGGGCCACCGTCCGGGCGTCGATCCCGGAGCGGGCGCTGCGGTAGGTGTCCTCGAACGCGCCGTCGTTGGTCTGGCCGAGCCGCTCGGCGGCGGGCAGCAGGGACTGGCGCAGCAGGTCGGTGGCGGTGCGGTAGTCGGTGAGGGCGTTCGCCTTCTCCTGGGGGTGAAGGTCGTTCTCCAGCGCCCGGCCGACGAGTTCCTGGTAGCGGGCGAAGTCGTCGTCGAAGCGGACGACGGTGGCGGTGGCCCGGGGGTCGCCCTGCGCCGCGGCGGCCAGCGTCTGCAGGTCGGTGCTGATGGTGTGCCGCGCGGCGGTGTAGAGCCGCTGGGCCGCGGAGTGCTGGGCCGGCATCGGGGTCAGACCGCCGCGGCCACCGCTGGACAGCAGCAGGTTCGCGGCCTGGGCGTCCATGTCGTTGAGCGCGAAGTACAGGTCGTCCGCGCCGGTGACCCGGGGGGCGGCCCGGTGGTCGATGCCGTTCCAGACGCCGGACGCGGACAGCCCGGCGAGTAGCAGCAGCGTGCCCAGGGCGGCGGCGAGCGCCACCACCGTCGCCCGCAGCAGCCGCAGCCGTACCGGGGTGTGGCGCCGGGTACGGGCGCGCAGCCGGGCCCAGCGGTCCGCCGAGGGCGGCAGGGACTCCGCCGCGGCGCCCCGCGCGGGCGGCGGCGGCCCGCCGGACGGGCCCTGCCCGCTCTCCGCCGGGTGCTCCGGCGGCTCGGCGGGACCGACGGCTCCGCCGCCGGCCGGCGTTCCGGTCACCACGGTCCCGGCCATCCGGGCGCCTCCAGCCGCACTCGATCGGACGGCCCGCCCGTCCCCCCGTACGCCACGAGCGTCGGCCCCGACTCCGCCGGCCGGCGCGGGTATTGACGCGCCCCTAACACCCCGAGAAGGCGTTTTGACGCCGTCCTGACACCCCCGCGGCGGCGGGACCCGCACGGGTGCCGGCGCGGGCGGCGGGCGCCCCGCCGATTCGTGCGGAGGGCCCGGGGTCGACGATGATGGAGGGGTGGGGACGACGGCCTCCGGACCTGCTGGAGACCGGCCGGGGACCTCGTCCCGACGCCGGACCGGGCTCCCGGCCCGGCCCGCCCGGAAGGAGCGGCCATGGCGCGCGGCGAGCTGCGGGTCTACCTCGGGGCGGCGCCCGGCGTGGGCAAGACCTACGCCATGCTCGCCGAGGGCCACCGCCGGGCCGACCGGGGCACCGACGTCGTCGTCGCCTTCGCCGAGGACTACGACCGGCCGCTGACCCGGAGGATGGCGGAGGGCCTGGAACAGGTGCCGCGCAGCACCCTGACGTACCGCTCCTGCACGTTTGCCGAGATGGACCTGGACGCGGTCCTGGCCCGGCACCCGCGGGTGGCCCTGGTCGACGAGCTCGCGCACACCAACATCCCCGGCAGCCGGCACGCGAAGCGCTGGCAGGACATCGAGGAACTGCTGGACGCCGGCATCGACGTGGTCTCCACCGTCAACGTCCAGCACCTGGAGTCGCTCAACGACGTCGTCCACACGATCACCGGGGTCCGGCAGCGCGAGACCGTCCCCGACGACGTGGTCCGCCGGGCCGAGCAGATCGAGCTGGTGGACATGTCGGCGGAGGCGCTGCGCCGCCGGATGACGCACGGCAACATCTACCCGCCGGACAAGATCGAGGCGGCGCTGGCGCACTACTTCCGGGCCGGCAACCTCTCCGCGCTGCGGGAGATCGCCCTGCTGTGGGCGGCCGACCGGGTCGAGGAGGCGCTGCAGCGCTACCGCGTCGACCACGGCATCAAGGAGCCCTGGTCCACCCGCGAGCGCGTCCTGGTCGCGCTGTCCGGCGGCCCCGAGGGCGACACCCTGATCCGGCGCGGGAAGCGCACCGCCTCGCGCGGGGCGGGCGGCGAGATCCTCGCCGTCCACGTCGATCCCGACGACGCGGCCAGGGCCGCCCCCGCGCCGCTGCTGGAGCGCCAGCGGGCGCTGGTGGAGGAACTCGGCGGCAGCTACCACGCGATCTCCGGCGACCATCCCGCGACGGCCATCCTCGCCTTCGCCCGGGAGGTGAACGCCAGCCAGATCCTGATCGGCGCCAGCCGCCGCAGCCCGCTGAAGCGGCTGTTCAGCCGCGGCATCGGCGAGACCGTCATCGAGGGGTCGGGGGACGACATCGACGTGCACGTCGTCACCCATTCCGAGGCGGTGCACGGCAGCCTGGCGCGGCTGCGCGGCCACGCCGACCACGGTGACGAGGCCACCTGAGCGCGGGTGGGTGGGCCGACGGCGCATGAGCGCGCGCGGGTGGGCCGACGGCGCGTGCGCGCGGCACGCCGCCGGCGGGATCGCCCGCCGGACCGGGACCGGGCGGACACAATGGATGCCATGTCCTCACGCTGGTCGATCGGTTCGCACAACTCGCTGCTGTCCGTCGCGTCCACGGAGTCGGTGCTGTCCGTCGGCTCGGCCGGCTCGGCCCTGTCCATCGGGTCGGTGGCGTCCTTCGGGTCCTTCGGCTCGCTCGGGTCGTCCATGTCCGCGCTGTCGTTCGGGTCGTTCCAGTCGTTCGGCTCGCTGCTGTCCGGCCAGTCGAACGGCTCGGTGCTCAGCTGGCAGTCCCGCGGCGCCGCGTACGCGCAGCGTACGAACGCCCCGGACGGGAAGGTGCTGCCGCGCGCCGCGCTCGCCGTGGCCGCCACCGCCGTCGCGGGAATCGTGTGGTGGCAGATCCAACGCGCCGTCAAGTGAGCCTGCCTGCGGCGCCGTCGACGTCAACCGCAGACGGCCGGAACTGATCCCGCAGGTGAAGCCTGGTCGACATGCTCTCGTCCACCGGCGGGGCATCGCAGCGGGGGGCGTCGGTCGTCCCGCGTTCCCCGAGCGTTCAACTTGAGGTTCCTGCCGATGCTGTGCGCCGTCCCTTAACTTCCTTGGGGTTTGGGAAGAAGGGACTATGGACAATCTCCTCGCAGTCCGGGCTCGTGGGATCACCAAGTGCTTCGCCGACGTCGTCGCGCTCGACGGCGTCGATCTGGATGTGGCGCAGGGTCAGATCCACGGCCTGGTAGGACCGAACGGCGCCGGCAAGACCACCCTGCTGGGCCTGCTGCTGGGCCTGGCCGTCGCCGACGAGGGCCGCCTCGACATCCTCGGCACGCAGGTCGGCCGGGCGCTCGCCGCCCCCGACGGCGTCGCCGGCTTCGTCGACGGTCCCGGCCTCTACCCCTCTCTCAGCGCCCGGCAGAACCTCGCGGCGCTGGCCGCCCTGCGCGGTCGCGACGCGCGGACGATGGCGATCGAGGACGCGCTCGACCAGGTCGGGCTCACCGACGTCGCCGACGAGCGGGTCCGCGGCTTCTCGCTGGGCATGCGCCAGCGGCTGGGCCTGGCCGCCGCCCTGCTCACCAGGCCGCGGCTGCTCGTGCTCGACGAGCCGTCCAACGGCCTGGACCCGGCCGGGAAGAACCACGTGCACGGGGTCCTCACCCGGCTGGCGGCGGAGGGCACCGCGGTCGTGCTCTCCAGCCACCGCATGGACGACCTCACGGTGCTGTGCTCGGACGTGACCATCCTCGCCACCGGCCGGGTGGTGTTCTCCGGACCGCTCGGCAAGCTCGCCGCCGAGAACCGGGACCTGGACTACCGGCTGGTCACCTCCGATCCGCCGGCCGCCCGCGAACTCGCCGCCGGCACCGCCGGGATCGCCGTCGACGACGACGCGGCGTCGCGGCAGGGCGCCGGGACGCTCGTCATCCGGGCGAGGACACCCGCCCTCGACGAGCTGGTGGTGGCGCTCGTGCACGCCGGCATCGCGGTGCGCGAGCTCGCCCCCGTGGTGTCACCGCTCGAGGCCGCGTTCCTCGCCCTCACCGAACAGCAGGAGGCCGGCCGATGACCGCCCACGCCACCGAGGCCGACACCGCGGCGGCAGCCGACGACAACGTTGCCGTGTTCCACCCCGTGTCGATCGCCCGCGGCTACCGCTTCGAAGTGGTCAAGCTCGTCTCGCAGTGGCGGATCCGGCTGCTGGTCGCGGTCTGCTGGATCGTTCCGGGGCTGTTCGTCGCTGCGGTGAGCCAGCAGAGCACGCTTCCCTCCGACACCCTCTTCGGCCGCTGGATGCACGCCACCGGGTGGGCGGGGCCGCTGGTGGTGCTCGGCTTCGCGGGCAGCTGGGCGCTGCCGCTGCTGACCTCGCTGGTCGCCGGCGACGTGTTCGCCGCCGAGGACCGGCTCGGCACCTGGCGCCACCTGCTGGTGGCCGTCCGCTCGCCCCGCCGGATCTTCGCGGCGAAGGCGCTGGCCAGCCTGACGGTGCTGCTGGCACTGGTGGTGGGCCTGGTCGTCTCCAGCGTGGTCGGCGGGCTCGCGGCGATCGGCAACCAGCCGCTGGTCGGCCTCGACGGGCACCTGCTGTCGCCGTCGGACGCCGCCGGGAACGTCTTCCTCGCCTGGCTCTGCGCGCTGGCCCCGACCCTCGCGCTCGCGGCGATCGGCCTGCTCGGGTCGGTGTCGCTCGGCAAGTCCCCGATGGGGCTGCTGCTGCCCGCGATCGTCGCGCTCGCGATGCAGCTCGCCCAGTTGCTGCCGCTGCCGGTGGCCCTGCGGCTGGCCCTGCCCGGGTACGCCTTCATCTCCTGGAACGGCCTGTTCACCAACCCGGGGCAGCTCGAACCGCTGCTGACAGCGGTCGCGGTCAGCCTGGTCTGGGCCGTGGTCGCGACCGTGCTGGCCTATCTGGTCTTCGTCCGGCGCGACTTCACCAACCTGACCCACGACGGTGCCGAGCGCCGCGCGATCACCCTGGGCCTCGTGCCGCTGGTCGCGCTGCTGGCCGCCACGTTCGGGATCGTCGCCGCGGCGACCCCGTCGACGGGTTCCGGCATCACCCAACCCAAGATCCAGCGTTCGGTGGCGACGGCCTTCGGCCACCTCTACCGGATGCAGACCAAGGAGCTCAACCGCCCCGCCGTCACCGAGGCCCAGTTGCGGACCTCGGCGGCGTGCACCAAGAGCGACGGCCAGGTCGCGCAGCAAGGGGCGGGCAACGACTGGCGCTGCGTCGTGTCATGGCATCTCCCCGGCGTCCAGGTCACGGGGACGGCCATCTACCAACTCGACGTCACATCGGACGGGCGGTACGTCGCCGACGGCGACGGACCGAAGGAAGTGAACGGCTACTTCCTGGTGCACACCCAGCAGGGCGACGCACCCAACCCGTTGTGGCAGTTCGACGGCAACGTCGTGCTGCTCGAATCCTCCTCGAAGGGATAATTCCATGCAGGTCACTCGGCAGCGTCGAACCACCGAGAGGGCGCAGATCACCCTGCTCGGCAGACGCGTGGGCCGCCGGACCGCTCTGGTGTCGGCGTGCATCACCGTCGTCCTCGGCGTCACCGGCACCGCGGTCGCCTCGACGCAGCAGTTCGGGACCCAGCAGGTGGGCCAGAGCACGGACCACGGCCAGGTCATCTCCAGCGACCAGTACATCGACCCCTACGGCAGCCACACGGTCATCAACGACGGCAAGATCATGTCGTCGTCGGTGAGCCCGGACGGCACCCACCTCGCCGCCGCCGTCACCGACGGTGACGCGGCGCTGGACATCGTGGACCTGAAGACCTGGAAGGTCCAGCAGCTGGTCGGCAAGTCGTCGGCTGCGAGCCTGCAGATCAGCGGCAACGACGTGGGCCAGGAGGGCCCCACCTACTCCCCCGACGGTTCGCAGCTGTGGCTGGGACGGACCGACGGCTACACGAAGTTCACCGTGAACGCCGACGGCAGCCTTGCCAACCCCGTCGACATCAAGATCCCGGCGGACGGGGCCAAGCACGCGCTGGTGGGCGCCGCGGTCTTCTCGGCCGACGGCTCCACCGTGTACTCCGCGGTCAACGGCCAGAACCGGGTGGTCGCGCTCAACGCGGCCACCGGGGCCATCGAGCAGAGCTGGTCGGTGGGCAATGCCCCGCGCGGCATGGTCATGGTCGGCAGCAAGCTCTACGTGAGCAACGAGGGCGGCCGCCCGGCGCAGGCCGGCGACACCACGATGAACTCGTACAACACCCAGGTGCCGGCCAACCCGCAGACCGGCGCCACCACCTCCGGCACGGTCAGCGTCATCAACCTGGCGAATCCGGCCGCCACCCCGGCGAGCATCAACGTCGGTCTGCACCCGACCGCGGTGTACGCGAGCAAGGGCACGGTGTTCGTCACCAACACCGCCAGCAACAGCGTGTCGGTCATCGACAGCGCGCGCGACAAGGTCGTGCAGACCATCTCCACCCAGCCGTGGCCGGAGGCGTCGGTGGGCTACGAGCCCAACGCGATAACCCTCACCGGCGACGGTCGGCTGCTGGTGACGCTCGGCCGTGCCAACGCGGTCGCCGTCTACCGGTACTCGAACGCGCAGGAGCCGGTGAGCTACGTCGGCCTGCTCCCCACCGACTACTTCCCCGCCGAGATCGCCACCGTCGGCAAGCAGGTGGTCGTCTCCAACACCCGCGGTATCGACGCGCTGCGGCCCACCACCGCCGCCGGGCACGGCACCCACGACACCACGTCGAGCGTGCAGCACTTCACGCTGCCCAGCGACAAGGTCATCAAGTCGTACACCGGCAAGGTCTTCCAGCAGAACGGCTGGACCAACAACGACGTGAAGGAGGCCAAGGGCAAGAAGGCGAAGGCCGTCCCGGTCCCGGCGCGTATCGGCGACCCGTCAACGATCAAGCACGTCTTCCTGATCGTCAAGGAGAACCGCACCTACGACCAGCTCTTCGGCGACATGCCGCAGGGCAACGGCGACCCGGCGCTGGCACAGTTCGGCGAGAACGTGACGCCGAACCAGCACGCGCTGGCCTCGCAGTTCGGGCTGTACGACAACACGTACGACATCGGCACAAACTCCGCCGAGGGCCACAACTGGCTGATGCAGTCCGACGACCCGGAGTACACCGAGTCCTCGGCCGGCGAGTACCTGCGCAGCTACGACACCGAGAACGACGCCCTGGGCCACCAGAAGTCCGGTTTCCTGTGGACCGGTGCCGAGGCGGCCGGGAACACCGTCAAGGACTACGGCGAGTTCCAGTCGCTGGAGAGCAAGCCGGCCGGCGCGACCTGGCAGAACCTGTACTGCGACGGCAAGAACATGGCCGCGACCGGGGACCCGAGCGCCTACCCGATCCAGACCGGCTCGGCGATCCCGTCGCTCAACAGCGTGTCGGTCCCCGGCTTCCCGCTCTTCGACACCAGCGTCCCGGACGTCTACAAGGAACAGGTCTGGAAGCAGGACTTCGAGAAGAACGGTCCCGCGAACCTGAACATGTTCTGGCTCTCCAACGACCACACCGGTGGTCCCGCGAGCCCCGCCGCCCAGGTCGCGGACAACGACCTCGCGGTCGGCCGGATGGTCGACGAGATCACGCACAGCAAGTACTGGAAGGACTCGGCGATCTTCATCGCCGAGGACGACTCCCAGGCCGGCCTCGACCACGTCGACGGTCACCGTGCGCCGATCCAGATCATCAGCCCGTACGCCCAGCACGGCAAGGTCGACAACCACTACTACACGCAGATCACCATGATCCGCACCATCGAGCAGATCCTCGGGATCCAGCCGATGAACCAGAAGGACGCCGCGGCCACCCCGATGACCACGGCGTTCACCAGCAAGCCGAACGACACGCCGTTCACCGCGGTCCCCAACCGGACCTCGCTCACCGACGGCCTGGCCACGCAGCCCTCCTGCGGTCCGGACACCCCCGCGCCGCAGGACCCCAACGCGGCGGCAGTGCCCGCGACCAAGAAGGCACCGGCAGCCGAGCAGGACGTCGCGGCGCAGTGGGCCACGTGGAAGTCGCACCAGCGGCTGACCGGTCCCAACGCCGTGGCCGACTACTCGAACCCCGAGCAGATGAACCACTTCACCTGGTACGAGACGCACAACTGGACGACGCCGTACCCCGGTGAGAAGAAGATCTACACGCCCGACGACGTGCCGGGCGCCTTCATCCCCTCGTCCGACAACGACGACTGACCCGACCCGATCGCATCGGATCACACCAGGGGCCCCCGCCCGGCGTCACCGCCGGGCGGGGGCCCGCCCGTTCCCGGCCCGTTCCGGCCGGCGCACCCCTGGACAGCGGCCCTACCGATGGGTCACCCTTCACCACCATGAACTCCGCCCCGTCCGACCTCACCGCGGGATCACCGCTGTCCGTGGCGATCGCCGGTGTCGCCGGGCAGATAGCTCAGTTGCTCCGCTCCACCCCGGACCCGTCCGTGCCGATCCCCGGCGCCCGGTGGACGGTCGGCGAGGCCGGCGCGCACCTGGTCCTGGCGGGCGAGCTGATGGCGGACCTCGCCGCGGGCCGGGAGCGGGCCTACGGCGACGGGACCGCGGGGAGCCTGGCGGCGGCCAACGAGCTGTCGCTGGCCGGCTTCACCGAACGCGACGGGGGCGTCCTCGCGGACGGGATCGTGCGCCATGCGCAGGCGTTCACCGACGCCGCCGCGCCGCGGCCGGCCGACCGGCCGGTGGTCACCCCGCTGGGCCCGATGGATCTGGGCACCCTCGGCTCCTACCTGCTGACCCACCTGCTCGGCCACGGCTACGACATCGCGGTGGCCCTGGGCCGGCCGCACATGATCGACCGCGAGCGGGTCGGCCTGACACTGCCGTTCGTGACCACCGCGATGCCCAGGGTGGTCGACCCGCGGGCCGCCGCGGGCCACAACGCCCGCTACGAGCTGCGGTTGCGCGGCGGGCCCCGGTTCGGGGTGGACTTCACCGACGGCGCGGTGACCGTGACCGAGGAGGTACCGCGCCGCCCCGACTGCACGATCGTGGCCGAACCGGTCACCTTCCTGCTCATCGCGCTCGGCCGGCGCACCAGCACGGGCGCGCTCGCCCGGGGCAAGATCCTGGCCTGGGGACGCCGGCCCTGGCTGGCGCCCGGTTTCCCCGCGCTGTTCACGGCCCCCTAGGTGGATTGACCCGCAGCGCTAGCCGTCCCGGGCGGCCTCCTCGCGCAGCCGGGCGGCGGCCTGCCGGACCCACGGCAGGTCGTTGTAGAGGGCCTGCCCCGGGCAGTCGGTCTGGTACACGTCGCGGTGGCCGGAGATGGCGTTCAGCTCCACGGCGGTGCCCTTCGGGTACCTGCTGCTGTTGTTGCTGGAGACCAGGCGCACCTTGCCCAGCGGGTTGACGTCCGGGTCCAGTTTCCAGGCGGCTATCTCGGCGATGGCCTCCAGCATGGGGACGGGCACCTTCTGGCCGGCACCGAAGTTGCCGAGCGCCGCTATCCCGACCGTGTCGTTGTTGAAGCCCTCGCTGTGCGCTCCCCGCACGTCGCGTTCGGCGCTCCCGGTCCGCCCCTCGTAGATCCCGCCGCACCGGTCGACGATGAAGTTGTAGCCGAGGTCGTCCCAGCCCAGCGCGATGTGGCGCTGTTCGAGCGCCACCAGCATGCGGGGGACGTCCTTCTTGCAGTCGTAGTCGTTGGGGTTGTCCGTGTGGTGTACGAACACCGCCCTGACCGAGCGGTCGTAGACCAGCCCCGGCCGTACGTCCTTCTCGTCCGCGTGCCAGCCCGCGCGCAGGATCACGGCCGGCCGCAGCGACACCGGGTGCACGTCGGCCGAAGGCGCGTGCGCCGGGTGCTGCGGCGCCGAGCAGGTCACGAGAAAGGCCATCGCCGGCAGGTACGGAACCAGCTTGAACCTGTGCAGCCGCATGCCGTCCAGCCTCGGTGCATCGGGGCGGGCCGGACATTCGCGCGGGCCGTTCGGGTGAATTTCAGGGCTCTTGCCCGGCGTGTCCGGCGTGGCGCGCGGGCGATCCGGGCGCGGTGCTGTTCAGCGGGGCGTGCCGCGCGAGGTGCCGCCGCCGCGCGAGGTCTCCCCGCCCGGCGCGGTGCTGTCGCTGTCGCTGTCGCTGTCGCTGTCGCTGTCGCCAGGGTCCCCGGTGGCCCCGGTGGCCCCGGTGTCGCCGATGGCCCCCGTGTCGCCGACAGTGGCCCCGCTGCGCGGCGCGGCGACCGCGGTGGCGCCCGTGACCCTGGTGCTGGGCCGCCGCGCGCCGGTCGTGGCGAAGGGCGAGTACCGCGGCACCCAGCGCATCAGGGCCCCGGCCGCGGCGATGCCCACGGCGCCCATCACCGAGATGCCGGCCGCGAGGCTGCCGAGCGAGGCGGCGGCCGACACCACCAGCGGGCCGCCCGCGCTGCCGGAGTCCGCGCACAGCCGCCACACGCCGAGGAACTGGGAGCGGGTCTCCGGCGGCGCGACGTCCGCCCCGAGCGTCATGAGGATGCCGCTGCCGATCCCGTTGCCGAAGCCGATGAGCATCGCGACCACGGTCAGCTCGGTGAGGGTGTGGGTCAGCGGCAGGGCGGCCTGGGAGGCGCCGAGCACCAGCATGGAGGGCACCGCGATCCACAGCCGGCCGGCGCGGTCCATCACCCGGCCCGAGGGGTAGAAGGTCAGCGTGTCGATCAGCCCGGCGATGCCGAAGATGAGGCTGGTCGAGGACGCGCTCTGGCCCAGGTGCTCGGCCCACAGCGGCAGGACCGTCTGCCGGGTCGCCCGGACCGAGCCGACCAGCAGCACGGCCAGGCCCAGGGTGCCGAAGACCTTCCGGTGCTCGCGCAGGACCGCACGCACCGGCACGGGCTTCTTGCCGCGGGCGCGGGCGGCCGCGCCGTCGGCGTCGGCGACGTCCGGCACCGCGAGCAGGACCACGACCGTCGCGGCCGTGCACACCAGCGCCAGCCAGTACACGTCGTGCACCGGACGGCCGCCGCTGAGCACGGCGGCGCCGAGGAACGGCCCGACGAACGCGCCCACCCGGGACATCCCGCCGAGCGTCGACAGCGCCCGTGCCCGCAGTTGCGGCGGCACCGCCTCCGTCAGGTAGGACTGCCGGGCCAGCATGATCACGGCGTTGGAGGCCCCGGTGACGGTGACCGCCAGGGCCAGTTCCCAGACGTTGCGGGCCAGCGCGCACCCGCTGAGCGTCACCGCGGTGACCCCGGACGCGACGAGCATCGCCTTGCGGTCGCCGAGCCGCGCGGCGAGCGCCCCGGCCGGCACGTCGCCGAGGATCTGGCCGACGCCCAGCAGCGCGAGCACCAACCCGGCGGTGCCGACCCCCGCCCCGAGCGCGCGACCGCTGAGCGCCAGTACGGGCGCGAGCGCGCCCATGCCCGTCTCGAAGATCAGGACCGGCAGGAACACCGCGGGAATCAGGCTTCTCAGCGACACCGGATGCGCGTTCACCTGCTGATTCCCACCCTCCGTGCCGCGGCGTCCGGACCCGGGGCCCGCCACGGGTCGGCCGCGGCCCGTACCTCATTCAACAACAGCCCCACCGCGAGGGGACCCGCCGGGGGTGAGGGACGCGCGCGGAGCCCGCCGCGAGGGCGCCGTCCCGGTGCCCGGTTTCAGGCCGGCGGGGGCGGCGCCGGCCGGGTGAAGCCGGGCTGAAACCGCGCTGAATGCGGCCGGCCGCACGCTCTGCGGCATGACGACGACAGCCACCGCACCCACGCGGGACCTCGCGATCGCGGCCACCGGGCTGCGCAAGGCCTACGGCGAGAAGACCGTCCTGGACGGCATCGACCTGGCGGTCCCGGCCGGCACGGTCTTCTCCCTGCTGGGCCCGAACGGCGCGGGCAAGACCACCGCCGTGCAGATCCTCTCCACCCTGATCGGCGCCGACGGCGGCGACGTCCGGGTCGCCGGGTACGACCTGGCCACCCAGGCGCACGCCGTCCGCGCGGCGATCGGGGTCACCGGGCAGTTCTCCGCGGTGGACAACCTGATCACCGGCGAGGAGAACATGCTCCTCATGGCGGACCTGCACCACCTGGGCCGCCGCGAGGGCCGCCGGATCACCGCCGAACTGCTGGCGGCCTTCGACCTGGTGGAGGCGGCGGGGAAGCCGGCGTCCACCTACTCCGGCGGGATGCGGCGGCGGCTCGACATCGCCATGACGCTGGTCGGCGGACCGCGGGTGATCTTCCTCGACGAGCCGACCACCGGCCTGGACCCGCGCAGCCGGCACGGCATGTGGCGGATCATCCGCGACCTCGTCGCCGACGGGGTCACCGTCTTCCTCACCACCCAGTACCTGGACGAGGCCGACGAGCTCGCGGACCGGATCGCGGTGCTGGACGGTGGCCGGCTGGTCGCCCAGGGGACGGCGGAGGAACTCAAGCGGCTCGTGCCGGGCGGCCACGTCCGGCTGCGGTTCACCGACCCCGCGGCCTACGGGTCCGCCGCCGCGGCCCTGCGCGAGGCGTCCCGCGACGACGCGTCGCTGACCCTCCGGATCCCCAGCGACGGCGGCCAGCGCCAACTGCGCGCCGTCCTCGACTGGCTGGACACCGCGGGAGTCGAGGCCGACGAGCTGACCGTGCACACCCCGGACCTCGACGACGTCTTCTTCGCCCTGACCGCGTCGCCCACGTCGCCCGCGTCACCCTCCGCTCCCGCCGCGCCCGCGGCCGGCGCCGACTCCAAGGAGACCGTCCGATGAGCGCCCCGTCCCTCTCCCCGTCCCCCGCCGCCTCGCCGTCGCCGTCCCCGTCCCTGCGCCTGACCGTGCGCGACTCCGCCACGATGCTGCGGCGCAACCTGCTGCACGCCCGCCGCTACCCGTCGCTGACCCTCAACGTCCTGCTCACCCCGGTCGTCCTGCTGCTGCTCTTCGTGTACGTCCTCGGGGACACCCTGAGTGCCGGGCTCGCCGGCCACCCCGACCGCGGCCAGTACCTCGCCTACGTGGTCCCCGGCATCCTGATGCTGACCGTGGGCGGCGCCTCCCTCGGCACGGCGGTGTCGGTGTGCACCGACATGACCGAGGGCATCATCGCCCGCTTCCGCACGATGGCGATCTCGCGGGGCGCGGTGCTGTTCGGCCATGTCGCGGGTGGCGTCCTCCAGGTGATGATCAGCGTGGTGCTCGTCACCGGCGTCGCGCTGGCCATCGGCTTCCGGCCCGACGCCACGCCGGTGGAGTGGCTCGCGGCGCTCGGCCTGGCGGTCCTGGTCAGCCTGGCGCTGACCTGGCTGGCGGTCGGGATCGGGCTGTCGTCGCCGACCCCGGAGGGGGCCAGCAACGTCGGCCTGCCGCTGCTGATGCTGCCGTTCCTCGGCAGCGCGTTCGTGCCGGTGGACTCGATGCCCGGCTGGTTCCGCTGGTTCGCCGAGTACCAGCCCTTCACGCCCTTCATCGAGACGCTGCGCGGCCTGCTGCTCGGCAGCGCGATCGGCAAGGACGGCTGGCTCGCGCTCGGTTGGGGCGTCGCCCTCGTCGTCCTCGGTCAACTCTGGTCGACGGCGCTGTTCACGCGTGACCCGTCCCGCTGAACCGGCCGGCCAGCACGAGCGCCGTGCCCGCCAACTCCGCCCGCCCCAGGGCGGCGTACTCCGAGAGCGCCTCGGTGTACGCCGCCCCGTCGGCGTCCCGGCCCGCCGCGCGGGCGTCCGCGGTGGACATCGTCGGCTGGAACTCCCCGAGCACGCCGAGCCGTTCGGACAGCGCGAGCATCCGGACGGCGACGTCGATGTCCCCCCGCGCGACACCGACCAGGCCGAGGGCCAGCAGTACCGTGCCGTACAGCGGGAGTTCGGCGGGCGGCGCGGCTGCGGCCCCCGCAACCGGGGTGAGCCGTTCCACCAGCCGCGCGTGCAGGTCGCGGGTCAGGTCCGGGACCAGGTCGTGCCGGCGGTGACGGGCGTGCGCGGCGACGGCCGCCGCCCGGACCTGCATCGCCCAGTTGCCGAGGTACGGATCGGGGCCGTCCTGCCCCGTGTTCCCCTCCTCCACCGCCTGTGCCGCCTCGCGCCAGCGGCGCAGCCCGATCTCCGTCAGGCCGCGGGCGAGGGCGATCCCCGCGCGCACGGCCAGGTCGGTGCCGAAGTCGGCGGGGGTGGCCCCGGGCGCGTCGGGGAGCCGGTCGCGGACCGACTGCTCGCGCCAGTACTCCGCCTCGTCGATCGCGCCGCGCTGGAGGCAGGCGAGGACCAGGGCGGCGCGGATGCCCATCGAATCGGCCCGGTCGCCCGTCTGCTCCTGGGCGGTCAGGCAGGCCAGCAGGTGCCGGTAGGCGTCCTCCCCCCGCGCCGTGCGCAGGCACAGCTCGCCGACCCGGGCATGGCCGAACAGCCGCAGCAGCGGGTGGTGGAGGGGTTCGAGGCATGCGAGCATGCGGCGGGCGGAGGCCAGCGCGCGGTCGACGTCGTGCTCGTGCTCCCACACGTAGCCGGCCACGCACTCCGCCACACCCGCCAGCATCGGCTCACTGTCCTCGCACAGCGCCCGCAGCGCCGGGGAGTACGGCGTGCGGATGCCGGGCATCGCGCGCAGCACCACCGCGAGGGCGCGCACGAGGGTGTCGGGCGGGGCCGGCGGCAGCCGGCGCAGCGTGGCGAACGGGCGCAGCGCGCGCGGGCCGACGCCCATGAACAGGCTTGCCGTGCAGACCACCGCGGCGGTCCTGGCGGTCTCGACGTACTCCGGTGCGGGCCGGTAACGGGAGAGCGGGGCCCCGGTGTCGGCGGCGAGCGCGACCAGGCGGAAGTAGCTGGAGTCGGTGGCCCACACGGTCGCGAGCACGGCGGTGGCGGCGGCGGTCGCGGCTCCGTCACCGCGCGCCAGGGCATGGCGCAGGGCGAGCACGAGGTTGTCCTGCTCGGCCCGGACCCGGTCCCAGGAGGCGAGCGGGTCCGGGCCGAGCAGCACGTCGTGGTGGGCGCGGCCGAAGTCCCGCGCCCAGCCGAGGAACCGCCCGGTCACCGCGTCGTCCTCGCCGGCCGCGGTGCGCCGGGCCGCGCTGAACTCCCGCACGCTCTCCAGCATCCGGAAGCGGATCCCGGCCGTGGTGTCGACGGCCGCGAGCAGCGACTGGTCCACCAGTTGCTCCAGCAGCAGGAGGCCGTCGGGGCCGTCGGGCCCGCCCGCGATCACGTGGTCGGCCGCGTCCGGCGTGAACCCGCCGGGGAAGACCGACAGGGCACGCAGCGCCGCCTGCCCGGCCGGTTCGAGCAGGTTCCAGCTCCACTCCACGACGGCGTGCAGGGTCCGGTGCCGCTCGGGGACGTCCCGGCCTGCGCCGCGCAGCAGCGCGAAGCGGTCCTGCAGCCGGCGGGCGATCTCGGGCACCGACAGTGCGCGCACGCGTGCGGCGGCCAACTCCACGGCCAGGGGAAGCCCTTCGAGCCGCCCGCAGAGCTCCGCCACCTCCCGCGGCGGGAGTTCCACCCCGGGCCGGGCCGCCCGCGCCCGCTGCCGGAACAGTTCCGCGGCCGTCTCCGGGCTCAACTGCGGAAGCGCGTAGACCGATTCGGAGGTCAGTCCGAGCGGCGCGCGGCTGGTGGTCAGCACCCGCAGGTCCTTCGACACCGAGACGAGCCGGTGCACCAGCGCGGCGACGCCGGCGACGGCCTGCTCGCAGTTGTCCAGCACCAGAAGTGCGGGCCCGGGGCCGAGGCGGGCGGCGATGCGGGCGGGCGCGCCGTGCGGCGCCGCCGCCTCACCGCCGTGGCCGGACGCCGCGACACCGACGGCCGAGGCCACCTCGCCCGCGACGTCGGCGTCGGCGGTGACGCCCGCGAGGGGCACGAAGTACACCACCCGCTGCTCCGCCGCGCGGCTGACGGCCTGCGCCAGCCGGGTCTTGCCCAGCCCGCCCGGCCCGACGACGGAGACGACCCGCGCGGAGCGCAGCAGCCGCGCCACCGCGGCGACGTCCTCCGCCCGGCCGACCAGGGGGTTCGGTTCGTGCGGGACGCCCTGCCGCACCACCGGCGCCTCACCGCGCAGCAGTTCCTGGTGCACCGCTCTCGGTCCGGCGCCCGGGTCGCTGCCCAACGTGTCGCGCAGCTCGCGGCGATAGGTGTCGTAACGCGTCAGCGCCGCCGCCAGCCCGGCCGTTCTCGCCTCGCAGCGCAGCAGCTCCGCCAGCACCTCCTCGTCGCGCGGCAGCGCGCGGGCGAGCCCGGCGAGCGGCTCGGCCGCCTCCTCCCACCGCTCCAGCCGCGCCAGCGCGAGCGCGCGGCACCGGCTCAACGAGCGGTGTGCCGGGACACGTTCGGCGCGCAGCGCCAGCACCGGGTCGTGCAGGTCCTCGCCGGAGGCGGCGCCCACCCCGCCGTCCCACAACGCGAGCCCCGCCTCGGCCTCGGCCAGCGCGCCGGCGTGGTCGCCCGCCCGGCCCCGCTCCGTGCTCGCGGCCGCGTGCAGCAGCAGCGCGCAGCTGTCGACCTGCGCCTCGTCCAGCGCGAGACGGTAGCCGCCCGGCGTGGTGACGACGACGTCGGGCCCGAGCTGCGCCCTGACCCGGGAGACCAGCACCTGCACCGCCTTCCCCGGCCGGTCGGGCGCCTCGTCGGTCCACAGCCCCTCCACGAGCCGCCCGCTGCTGCAGCCGGTCCGCAGGTCCCCCGCGAGCAGCGCGAGCAGCCCGCGCAGCCGGGGCGCGGTGATCTCCGTGCCGCGGAAGGCCACGCGCGGCAGCAAGGTCAGCTCGGTGGTCATTCGTGCAGGGTAGTGCGGCCACCTGGAAGGCCCACCCCCTTCGCACCGGCCCACCCGTCCACCCCCGACGCCAACTCACCTGCGCGGCCGGCTCTCCGGCCCAGCCCGGGGCTCCTCCCGCCGCCGCTGCGCGCGAGCGCGCGCCAACCACGCCCGTCCGGCGGGAACTTCGCCGCCACGCGCGGCCGCACCCGCCCTCGCGACGGACCGCCTCGGACGGACCCGGCACCACCCAGGCACACCTCCCACCACCGCTGTGCGCGGGCACGCGCCAACTCCCATTACCCGGACGGGACGTGGCGCGCACTCCCGCACGCGGGGCACGGCCACCCGGCGTTCGGGTCCCGCCCGCAGGCGGGCAACCCAGGGGCCGCAGGCCGCCGGTAGGCCACCTCGGACCCCTCCGCTGCTGGGCGCGAGCACGCACGGCACGCGAGGACGTCGCGGCCACACCCCCGCCGGCCGGCGCGAACGCGCGGCGACCACCGCCGCCCGGGCGGGCCCCGGCCGCCCTCTCACCGCGCCCCGCGGGTCAGTCCACCGACCAGGGCCGCAGCTTCTCCGGGTTCCGGATGGACCAGACGTTGCGGATCCGGTCGCCCACGACCTCGAACGCCATCACGGCCGCGGTGCTGCCCTCGTACTCGAGGAGCACGCCGGGCTGGCCGTTCACCGTGCGTTCCAGGACGCGGAGGCGCGGTGCCCGGATCAGGAGGTCGACGAGGTAGCGCGCCACCTCCTCGTTGCCGCGCAGCGGGTGGAGCAGCGCGGCGACCACGCCGCCGCCGTCGCCGATCGCGGTGACGCCGGGGTCGAGGATGCCGATGAGGGCGTCGACGTCCTTGGCCTCCCACGCCTCCTTGAAGTCCCTGACGACGTCGGCCTGCCGGGCCGCCGGGGTGACCGGCCCGCGGGACGCGCGGACGCGCCGGCGGGCGGACGTGGCGAGCTGGCGGCAGGCCGCAGGAGTGCGGCCGACGATCTCGGCCACCTCGGCGAAGGGGTAGCGGAAGACGTCGTGCAGGATGAACGCGACGCGCTCGGCCGGGGTCATCGACTCCAGCACGACCAGGAAGGCCATGTTGAGCGACTCGTCGAGGGTGATCCGGTCGGCCGGGTCGACGTTGGCGCCGCCGGACCACCCCGTGACCCATTCCGTGCGCTCGGGCACCGGCTCCGGGATCCACTCCCCGACGTAGCGCTCCCGCCGGGCCCGGGCGGAGCCGAGCAGGTCGAGGCAGATACGGCCGGCGACCTTCGTCAGCCAGGCGCCGGGCGACCCGATGCCGTCCTGCTGCTCCGGTGTCATGGCGTACCAGCGGGCGTACGTCTCCTGGACGACGTCCTCGGCATCCGCGACGGAGCCGAGCAGCCGGTACGCGACGCTGATCAGCTGGCGCCGCTCGCTGATGACCTCGCTCAGCTCCCGGTCGGGCGTGCCGGGGCGGCCGGGGCCGTCCTGCCGGGCACCGCCCGCGTCGGATGGGTTGCTCATGGTGTCGCCGACCCCCTTGCTCGTGTCCGCTCCCGCGCGATCTCACCGGTCTGACGACGCAGCCCCGCGGATTGTGAGGCCGGACCGTCGCCTCACAATCCGCGGGGCTGCGTCGTCGGAGCTTCGAGACGGACACCGAATCACACCGCACCGCACGGGAGAGAGACCGGGATGAGCGTGTTCCTGTGGATCGTTCAGGCGGCCCTGGCCGCGTCGTTCGCCATGTCGGGACTGGTCAAGGTGACGCAGCCGGAGGAGAAGCTGGCGGGCTGGTTCCCCTGGGTGGAGGACTTCTCGCTGCCGACGGTGCGCTTCATCGGTGTGATGGGCGTGCTGGGCGCGGTCGGGCTGGTCGGGCCGGCGGCCAGCGGTGTCGCCACGGTCCTCACCCCGGCCGCCGCGAGCGGGCTGGCGGTCATGATGGCGCTGGCCGCGGCCACCCACGTCCGGCGCAAGGAACCGCCCGGGGTGGCGGTCACCGCCATCGTCTTCGCGCTCGCCGCGGTCGTCGCGTGGGGCCGGTTCGGCCCCTACGGCTGGTGACCGCCCGAGCAGCCGCCCGGCACGTCCGTGACCGGCGCATCCATGACCGGCGGTCCGCGACCACCAGGTCCGTGCACGACAGGAGCCATCCGATGACCGACGTCCAGACCCTCATCGACCGCCACGAGATCGACGCGCTGCGCGGGGAGTTCACCGACGCGGGGACGATGCTCGACCTCGACCGCTTCGCCGCGCTGTTCACCGAGGACGGGGTGTGGCGCATCCCCGAGGCCCGCATCGAGTTCACCGGCCGCGCGGACATCCGCGCCGGAGTCGAGCGGCTCCAGGCCAACTGGGAGTACTTCGTCCAGAACGTGCACCCGGGCACGATCCGGATCGAGGGCGACACCGCGACCGGCCGCTCCTACGTGGCGGAACTCGGGCGGATGCGCGACGGCAGCTCGCACCGGAACCACGCGATCTACCACGACCGCTACCGGCGCACCCCGGACGGCTGGAGGTTCGCGGAGCGCAGCTACGAGGTGGTGTACATCGAGACCACTCCGCTGGTAGGCGACGGGCGCCGGCCGGCGGAGGGAGCCCGCCGGGAGTGACGGCGGGCTGCCGGGGGGTTCGCCCATCGCGGAGGCGGACGACCCCGGCCGCCGCGCGCCTGACGGGGATCCCCGTACGTCCTCGTCGGGCGCGCTCGTGGCGGTCGGCGGCCGGTCGGGCCGCGGGTCGGGTCGGGTCGGGTCAGCAGGTCAGGTCAGCAGGTCCAGGTCGATCGCGTCGGCGAGGGCCTGCATGCCGGCCTCGTTGGGGTGCAGGTGGTCGCCGGAGTCGTAGCGGGGATCGAGGGCGGCCGGGTCCGAGGGGTCGACGACGGCCTTCTCGAAGTCGACCGTCCCGTCGAACGCCCCGCTGGTGCGGATCCAGGAGTTGACCTGCTGGCGGAGCGCCTCCGCGGAGGCGCTGTAGTAGGTGTTCCCCTTGTCCGGCAGCATGGTGCCGCCGATGATCCGGACCCCGGCGGCGTGCGCCTGCGCGATCAGGTTCCGGTACCCGTCGATCAGGTCCTGGGCGGTGAGCGGGGCGCCGTTCGGCCCGGCGTCGTTGCCGATGTCGTTGATGCCCTCCATCAGGATCACGTCCCGCACGCCGGGCTGGCCGAGCGCGTCGTGGGCGAACCGCTTGGTGGCCGCGATCCCCTGCCAGATGTTCGGCACGTCCGTCAGCACCCGGTTGCCGCCGAGCCCGGCGTCCACGACGCCCATCGGTGTCGTCGCGGACAGCCGCCGGGCGAGGTCGTCGGGCCAGCGGTGGTACGCCCCGGCCGGGGTGTTGTAGCCGTCGGTGATGGAGTCGCCGAACGCCACCACGGTGCCGCGGGCGGTGGCCGGGACCACGTCGAGGCCGGACAGGTAGTACCAGGAGGTCGTCGCCGTCACGTAGTTGCCGTCCGTGACGTCCGCCGTGTGGTCGCCCGGCGTGGAGAGGTAGCTGGTGTCAAAGGCGTCGGAGTGCCAGGTGGCGGAACTGGTGGCGTTCGGCAGGTAGATGCTCACCAGCAGGTTGTGGTCGGCCGTCACCGACATCGGGACCGGGTCGCTGACCGTCTCCGCGCCCGCGGCGAGCGTGACCGAGCCGTGGTGCCCGAAGGTGACGGTGTGCTGGGTGCCGGGCACGGCCGTGGCCCGGTCCGCCTGCGCGGCGACGCTCACCGCGGCCACGGTGAGCGGCGTGGTGCCGCGCAGGTTCGACAGGTGCAGGCGCAGGGAGCTGCCGCTGACACTGGAGTGGACGACCATCCGGAGCGTCTCGTCGTCGAAGTTCGGCCCGCCGATGGTCATGCTGGGCGACCATGCCGCCACCCGCGCCGCGGCGGCCGCCGGGTGGCCCTGGGCCGGGTGGGCGCCGGCCGGCGGCGCGCCCGCCACCAGCCCGGCGGCGACCGCGGCCGCGGCGGCCAGCACCGGCAGCGCCCGTCCCTTTGTCGCCCATCTCTTCGTGACCAGCATGGTTCACCCTTCTCGCGATCGGCTGCCGTGGGTTGAGCGTGAGGCCGTCGGTTGAGCCCGGGGCCGTCAGGTGAGCGTGAAGCCGTCCACCAGCAGGTAGGACCCGCCGCGCTTCGTCACCGTCAGCGTGTGGGTGCCCGGCGCCAGTCCGGACACGGAGTAGAGGCTCTGTCGGGCCTGGCGCTGCGCGGTGTTCGCGCTGACCGTGCCCTTGTCGACACCGTCGAGGGTGATGCCGATGTCGCCCTCGTCGGAGTTGGTCTCCGTCAGGAAGCCGACCCCGGTGCCGCTGAAGGTGAAGGTGGCAGAGGCGCCGTCCTGCTGGGCGTAGTGCACGCCGTCGTCGAGGTCGCCGTCGCCGCGGGACCCGCTGGACGACCAGCTGCCGGTGTACGCCACGCGCAGATCGTCGTCGTCGGCGACCGGACCGGTCGGCGTGCCGGGTCCGGCGGCGGCGATGATCGCCCGTGCGGCCGCCGGCCAGTTCCCGTCCGTGACCACGGTCGCCTGCTGGAGGTCGATGTCGGTGCCGTTGTTGTTGAAGGAGGCGGTGTCGCTGTAGTTGTCGTGGATCGTGTCGTCGTGGATGCTCGGCGTCCACAGGTTCAGCCACAGCGAGCCGTTGGAGAAGCGCACCACGTTGTCGTGGGTGTTCCAGTTCGAGCTGCCCTCGTCGTGGTAGATCATGTTGCAGCCGTCGATGCACTCCGACAGGACGTTCCCGGCGAACTCCGAGGGCGCGGACTGGCCGCCGAGGGTGTAGATCGGCCCGCCGTCGAAGAGCACGCCCATCACGCTGTGCACGTGGTTGCCGATGATCCGGTTGCCGCCGCCGTAGGTGGTGCCGTGCAGGCACGGGTCGGGCAGCCCCTGCTTGGCCTGCAGGGAGCAGCTCGACGCCCAACCCCAGCCCCAGCCGAGCGAGATGCCGGAGTAGGGCGTGTAGCCGACGTCGTTGTGGGAGAGCAGGGTCCCGCGGGCGTGGCCCACCCAGATGCCGACCGCGTCCTGGTACTCCTGGCCGGGGAACCGGACCACGCTGCCGGAGACCGTGTTGCCGCTCGTCATCAGCGCGGGGTCGGTCTGGTAGTAGTCGTCGACCTCGCCGACAGACACGCCGGTGCCGGAGGTGTCGGTCACCGTGGCGCCGGAGACGGTGGAGTCCTGGGTCTGGTCGGCCAGCGCGATGCCGCTGGTACCGGTCTGCTGCACGGTGTCGCCGCTGAAGGTGATCCGCGCGCCGCGATGCACCTGGACCGCGGCGGGGATGTGGGCCGGAGCGCGGGTGGTGGGGTCCCAGATCACGCCGGCCTGGTTGTCGACGTAGCCCTCGGCGGTCGGGGCGTTCCACGTGGTGTGGGTGAACGTGAGTCCGGAGAAGGTCACGTCGTGGACGGGTGCGACCACGTCCGGGATGACCGTGAAGCCGTCGACGAGGAGGTAGCTGCCGCCGGTCTTCACCACGCGCAGGGTGTGCGTGCCCTTGGCCAGCCCGGTGACGGAGACCATCGCCTGCTGGGCCAGCCGCTCCGGCCCGTTGCCCGAGACCGTCGACACCTTCGTGCCGTCGACGTACACGTCGGCGCTGCCCTCGTCCGAGCTGGTCTCGGACAGCATCTGGATTCCGGTGCCGCTGAAGGTGTACGACACCGCGTCGCCGTCGGTGGAGGTGTAGTGCACGTCGTCGCCGAGGTCACCGAGGTGCCGACCGCTGGAGTACGCCCAACTGCCGGTGTAGACGGCGCGCCAGTCGGAGTCGTTCAGTGGGGCGAGGTGGCCGGGGGTGCCGGCGACGTCGAGGAGTTCCGGGGCGATCGGCAGTTCCACGTCCGCGGTGGCGAGGTTCTCGCCGGCCCTGGGCACGTAGTACAGGTACCCGGCGGCCGAGTCGAGGTAGAACTGCCCGGGTGTGCCGAGCAGTTGGTAGGCGTTCTCCAGCCAGCTGATGCCGTTCAGGCTGGGCAGCCCGGCGCCGTTGAAGGGGAAGCTCGGGTTCGGCACCGAGCTGTGGTTGTTGTTCCAGCAGCCGGGGTCGACGGTGAGGTCCGAACCGCCGGACGCGGAGCGGGTGATGGACGCGAGCGGGCAGCGCATCTGCTTCCACGCGTTGTTCTGCACCACCTCGACCTGGGCGGGGTCGGTCCACGACGCGTACGACGGGTCGCTGGTGGTGAAGCCGGTGGCCGTCACGGAGAAGCCGGACGGGTTCTTCGCGCTCTGCGCGCGGACCGCCCGTACCCCGTTGACGAACAGCTCCCGGCTCGCGGTGCCCTGGGGCACCTTGGCCCGGTAGATGTGCTGGGCCGCGTCGACCTGGGAGAACCCCGTCACGCGGGTGGCGCCGTCGAGGACGGGCGTCTGCCCGGCCACCGCGCGGTAGACGACCGGATGGCCGGGCCGCCCGGAGTCCTCGACGCCGAGCCGGAACGGGCTGGTGAGCCGGTAGGTCCCGCCGCTCAGTTCGACCACGACGTCGCCCGTGGCGTCCGGTACCAGGGCTCTGGCCCGGTCGCGCGCGGTGGCCAGCGCACACGGGTCGTGCGCACCGCAGGCGGACCCCTTGCCGTCCGGTGCGACATGCAGCACGCCGGGGTCCGGCGCCGCTCCGGCCGGCGCGGCGGCGAGTCCGAGCGTGGCGACCGCCACGGCGGTGAGGCAGGCGACAACGGCACGGCGCATCAAGGGCCTCCAGCGTGAGGTGGGGTGAGGGAGTGCGGGATGGCGCCAAGAGGAGCCGGGTGTTCCGGTGCCACAAGGGGTGCAGACGTCCCATGAATATACGAGCCGACCTCGCGCTCTCTAGAGCCGTGCACGACCTTTCCGCTCTAAGGTCCGATCTCTTGCGGACAGGTAGCGTCGAAAGCCGCCGAACGGCAGCCCGGCCGGACCGCGTTGCCGCTCGCGCCTCCCAACGGGGCACCCCCGCACGGACCTCGGGCCCGCGCGGCGGGTCGTCAGCGACCCGCCGGCCCTTCCGCTTCGGTGACCTTCGTCTCAGTTCCGGGCGGCCGCGGGGGCACGGCGGCCCCCGCGGCACCCGATCGACATCGATGGCAATCGATCATTTTCGGCCATCATTGAACGGTCAACCGGGCGCGGGGAGAGGCGGTTCCGGGCAGCGGACGACCGCGGGCCGAACCGGGCGACCGGGCACCGGCGGGGGGCCCGGGAACCGCGCGGGCCCGGCGAACGGAGCCCGCACGGACGATCCCGACGACCGTCGCGGCCCGCCCGGCGGTGGCCGGAATGACCGAACGGGCAGCCGCGCACGACCGCGCCCAGAGGTCGGCAACTGGCCGGATACGCGGTCGCCCCTGCAACTCTGAAACGAATCAACCTGTCGTACCGATCGGTCATACCAGGAACAGCAATGCCACCCCGTAGGGGGGTACGGATTGGTATGGGTTGACACGTCGGAGCAAAATGACGCAAGAAACACTGACCACAGGAGTTCCCCACTCCCCCCTCCGCGCGGGCGAAAGGACCGAGACCGTGGTGCTCTCCACGCCCTCCGAGCCGGCGGGTGCCGCCAGAATCCCCGTGGCGATCCACGCACCGGACCCGATCTCGCTCGCGGGTGTGACGAGTCAGCTCAACCACCGGCCGGAGATCCGGCTGGTCGACGCGGACAGCCGGCAGCCGGGAACCGTCGCCATACTCCTCGCGGTCGCGCTCGACGAGCGCACCCTGTCCCGGCTGCGCCAGCTCGTCCGCACCGACGGGGTGCGGGCCGTGCTGGTGGCGAACCTGATCCGCGAGGCCGAACTGCTCCAGGTCATCGACTGCGGGGTCGGCGCCATCGTGTGGCGGCACGAGGCCACCGGGCCGCGCATCCTCCAGGCCGTGCTGGCCGCCTCCCGCGGTGACGGCGACCTGCCCTCCGACCTGCTCGGGCGGCTCATCACCCAGGTCGGCATCATGCACCGCAACTCCAAGCACCTGCCCGGCGATCCGGCGTCGGGGCTGACCCCGCGCGAGGTCGACGTCCTGCGGTTGGTGGCCGAGGGGATGGAGACCGGCGAGATCGCGGGCAAGCTGTCGTACTCGGAGCGGACGGTCAAGAACGTGATGCACAGCCTCACCACCCGCCTGCGGCTGCGCAACCGGGCGCACGCCGTGGCCTACGCCCTGCGCGAGGGCTACATCTGACGGCCCTCCGGCAGCGGGCGGCAGCCCGGCGCCGGCGAGTTCTCCGCGTACGCGACCGGCGTGCGCACGCCTACGAAACCCCACCGTGCAAGACAGCGAAGGGCGCGACCGTGATCCACGAGGTGGACGAAGTCCTCAAGAGGCTGCTCTCCGGCGGCGCCCTGACCGGAACCGGCGTCGAGGTCGCCTTCGACGCACCGACCCGCGACTGGGCGGCCCGGCGCAACGCGCCGGCCATCGACGCCTACCTCTACGACATCCGCGAGGAGGTCGCGCGGCGCGAGCGGGGCGCGATCGCGATCCGCGACGACCGGGGGATCGTCCTGCGCAGGCGCCAACCGCCGCGCTGGTTCCGGCTGTCCTACCTGGTCACCGCCTGGACCAAGCGGCCGCAGGACGAGCACCGGCTGCTGTCCGCGGTCCTGGCCACGCTGCTGCCCCACGAGATGCTGCCGCCCGAGGAGTTGACCGGCGCGCTGGCCGAACTCGGCCTGTCCGTGCCGCTGACCGTCGCCGCCGCGCACACCGACTCCCGGTCGTTCGCCGAGATCTGGTCGGCGCTCGGCGGCGAGCTCAAACCGGCACTGGACCTCACCGTCATCGCGCCCTTCCCGGCCTACCCCGAGTACGACGCGGGCCCGCCGGTCACCGAGGGCGCGGGCGTGCGGATACGCGGGACCGACGGCAGCCTGGAGGGCTCCGCCGAGCGCTACCACCGCCCCCGCCACCTCGCCGCCCGTGAGGACGCGGCCTCCGGCACCGCCGAGTGAGCGCCCTCACGGCCACCGGCGGCGGTGGAAGCATCCCTGGCGGCCCCGGCAGCCCGGCCACCGGCTCCGTGCCGGCCCGGCTCGGCCTGCTGCGCGACCGGGTCGCCGCGCTCGTCGAGCAGCGCAGCTCCACCGACCCGACCGCCGACGACCCGCTGCGCGGCCTGTACCTGTCGGACGAGGCCGTGTGGCACCTGCTGCGGCCCGCGGGCGAGGAGGACGACGGCGCGACCGGGACGGACACCGCGCCCTTCGGGGGCGACGAGCCGGAAGGCGCCGAGCCCGGCGCCTTCGGGACCGGCGGCGACCGCCTGCACCGCCTCACCGCCCGGCTCGGCCTGTCCGAGCTGGACGCCCGCATCCTGCTCTGCGCGCTCGCCCCCGACCTCGACCGGACCTTCGAGCCGCTCTACGGCTACCTCAACGACGACGTCAGCCGGCGCCGGGCGACCATCGGGCTCGCGCTCGACCTGTGCGGGGTGCCCGCGCACCGCGCCGAGGGCCGCGCCGCCTTCCACCCCTCGGCGCCGCTGGTCTCGCTGGGCCTGATCGAGGTCGAGGAACCCGAACGCCCCTTCCTCAGCCGCTCGTTGCGGGTCCCGGACCGGATCACCGCCCACCTGCTCGGCGACGACACCCCGGACCCGGCGGTGGCCGGCCTGGTCAGGGCGCTCCCCCGGCCGCCCGCGCCGCAGGACGACCCGCTGCTGGAGCGCCTCGCGAAACGCCTCGCGTCCGGTCCGGCCACGGTCTACCTGCGCGAGCAGCGCGAGGGCGACGGCATCGCCTGCGCCGCCGCCGCGCTCGGCGCGGCCGGACTGGCTGCCCTGCACTACGCTCCCGCGGCAGGCCACACCGGGGCCGGTGACGACGGCCGGGGCGACGGCCACTCCGGCGGCCCCACCGGAGCCGGCGACGGCGGCTTCGCGGCCGAGCCGCTCCCCCAACTGCTGCGCGAGGCGCGGCTGCGCGGCCAGGCGATCCTGGTCGCGCCGGTACCGCGCGAGCCGGCCGCCGTCTCCGCCCTCGTCCGGACGCTGGCGGTCGACGACGTGACGGTCCTCATGGTGGGCTCCCGGCCGTACGACCCGCAGTGGTCCGACCGCGACCCGCTCGTCCTCGACGCCCCGCGGCAGCAGGCCGGCGACCTCGACACCTGGTCCGCGGCGCTCGGTTCCGCGGAGGGCGCGGGCGAGCCCGCGGGCGGCCCGCCGGACGAGGCGGGCGGCGGCGCCGGCTTCGACCTCGCGCCGGTCGTCGCGCCCTACCGGCTCGGCGGCGACCGGATCCGCCGGGTGGCCCGGGTCGCCCGGGACATGGCCGAGTTCGAGGGCATCCCGCTGTCCGCCGCGCACCTGCGGCTCGCCGCGCGGCAGCAGTCCGCGTCCGGCCTGGAACGCCATGCCCGCCGGATCAGGCCCGCCGTCGGCTGGGACGACCTGGTGCTGCCCGAGGGCCCGCTGGCGCAGCTGCGCGAGCTGGCGATGCGCGCCCGCCACCGCGACCGGGTGCTCGGCGACTGGCGGCTGAACGCCGGCGGCGGCCGCGGCCGGGGCGTGCTGGCGCTGTTCGCGGGCGGGTCCGGCACCGGCAAGACGCTCTCCGCGGAGGTGGTGGCGGCCGAACTCGGCCTGGACCTCTACGTGGTGCAGCTCTCCTCGATCGTCGACAAGTACGTCGGCGAGACCGAGAAGAACCTGGAGCGGGTCTTCACCGAGGCCGATCGCACCGACGCCGTCCTGCTCTTCGACGAGGCCGACTCGGTGTTCGGGAAGCGGTCGGAGGTGCGGGACGCGCACGACCGCTACGCCAACATGGAGAGCTCCTACCTGCTCCAGCGGCTGGAGTCCTTCGACGGCATCGGGCTGCTCACCACCAACCTGCGGGCGAACGTCGACGAGGCGTTCACCCGGCGGCTGGACCTGGTGGTCGACTTCCCGTTCCCCGACGCGGCGCAGCGGCTGGCGCTGTGGCAGCACAGCCTGGCGCACGTGCCCTGCGCGCAGGACATCGAACCGGGCGCGGTGGCCGCGGAGTTCGAGCTGGCCGGCGGTTCGATCCGCAGCGCGGTGGTCACCGCCGCGTACGCCGCGGCCGGCCGCGGCGAGCCGGTCGGCACCGCGGACCTGCTGGCGGGGGCGCGGCGGGAGTACCGCAAGGCCGGCCGGCTGGTGCTGGACGAGAACGGCGACTGGTGACGGCCGGGTTCGCCGCCGGTCGGCTGCCCGGCCGTCCGGTCGGCGAACCGCCGTCCGCTCAGACCGTGAGCCTGATGGCCTGAAGCGACTTCGTCGTGTCCGTGGTGCCGCCGAAGATCCAGTTCACCTTGGAACTGGCCTGGTCGTTGCAGCCCAGGCCGCCCCACCCGCTCCCTTGCAGGAAGGCGTTCCGGCAGATCGTTCCCTTGTCGTCGCCGACCGCGAAGCCGGACAGGCGGATGTCCTTGCCGGTGGTCCCGGAGTAGATGTCGACCCCGTCGGCCGCACCCTGCCACCCCTTGGACTCCGGGGCCTTCCACCCGCCGTCCTGCTGGAACGCGTCGAGGCTCCCGTGCCCCAGTCCTGACACCGCGACGTTGATGGCCTCGATGCTGCCACCGCTGTCCGCCGTGGAGCCCGCCGTGACGCCGTCGCAGGAGGGCTTGCTCCAGCCCTTGTCCCCCACGTAGACGCGGTAGCAGATGTGCTTGCCGCCGGGGTCGCTCGCGGCGAGCTTCTGCACCTCGGTCGCCGCGGTGTCCGGCGGCGGCTTCTTCTTGCCGCCGGAGCCGCCGCCCGACCCGCTGCCCGACGGCGTCGGGGGCGGGGTGGTGGTGGGCGGCGGCGTGCTGGGCGTCGGCAGCGTCACCACCGGGGTCGGGGTGGGCATCGAACTGGCTGCGGCCTGCACCACCTTGGGCTGGGCGAGGCTCGCCACCTGGGGCTTGTAGGCGAACCACAGCGCCACGGCGGCCACCACGAGCCCGACCAGCAGGCCCATGAGGGTGGCGAGGAAGCGCGGCAGCACCCCGCGCTGCACGAACGTCCCGTCGACGTCCAGCGGGGTGCTGCCGGAGCGCTGGACGGCCAGCCGGAAGGGACGGTTCTCCTTGCGCCCGAACCAGGCGATCTGCCGCGGCCGGAGGGTCGCCTTCACGAACGCGGCCCGGCCGGGCTCGATCTGCACGTTGGCGGGATGGATCTCGTACGAGAACTGGTCGCCGCTGTCCGTGCCGACCACGGAGGCGGTCAGCTTGGTGTTGCCGAGGTTGTCCACGGCGAGCCGGGGCCGCCCCCGGAAGCGCCCCTTGACGGTGTGCGGCACCAGTTCGGCCCGCACCTCGGTGAAGGGCGTGATGGTGAGGTTCCCCTCGGGCACCGTGGTGGCCTCGGGGTGCTCGCTGGGCACGATCTGGATGCCGTACGGGTTCGGCCCGGCGGTGGCGTCCGGAGTGCGCGGCGGCGCGAAGGTGAGCTGGACGGTGTCGACGGTGCCCGGGTAGAGCCGCAGCACCGGCGGCTCGACGGTGATGTACGGGGCGAGGTCGCCGACCGGGGTGAAGCGGTACTCGTCCACGACGTCGCCGGTGTTGCGCAACCGCAGTCGGACGGTCGTGGTGCTGCCCGGGTCGACCGTGGCGGACGGGGGCTCGAGGGAGGTCCAAAGGCTCACGCCCCGAGGCTACGGTGCCGGGCCCGGACCGTCTGCGGACCGCGAGGCAGGACCGGTGTCCGTGCGGGCGGGGGGAGTTGCCCCCGAGGGTCGGGCCGGCGGCTCAGCCGTACGCCGCGGAGTCCCACTCCAGGCCGGGCCGCAGGCCGGCGAGCGCGGCCGGGTCCGCGAACCGGATGTCGAGCACCCAGGAGGGCACCCGGTCGGGATCGCTCCACAGCCCGCCCCACTCCGCTCCGAACGCCGCGTTCCAGCCGGCCTCGTCGTCGGGCGACAGACCGCGCTCGCGCAACGCGTCCTCGATCCGCCGCCGGGCGGCGGCCTCGTCGAAGGGGACGTTCCGCTCGTCGGTCAGGGCGACCTCCGCGAGCACGCGGCGGGCGCGGCGGGCGGGCTCCACGTCGGCGCCGTACGGGTCGCCGCCGTTGAGGTCGATGCCGCCCACCAGCTCCTCCGCACCCGGCCATACGCGCGCCGCGTCCGCCAGCAGCCGCAGCGCGAACGGCTTGGTGGCGGGCAGCGGCCCGGCATCCGGGTGCACGGCGGCGACCAGCAACTCCACGCGGTCGCCCTCGATTCGGCGCACGCTCACGTGCCACAGGTCGGACAAGGCGGATCTCCTCGGGGTGCGGTGCGTCGACCACGGATACCGTCGCGGACGGATCTCGCGGCACGCTACCCGCACCGTACGTGGCCGGTGGACGCTGGTCAGCGGAGGGTGACGGAACCGCCGGCGATCGCCCTTGCGAGCGCACTGAGGGCATCCTCCGCGCCGCGTCCCATCCGGTCGGCGAAGGTGGTCGCCTGCTGCACCATGCGGTTGCGGCGCGCGTCCCAGCGCGGAGCCGCGAACGGGATCTCGTGGAAGGCGTGGAACACGGACTCGGCCGGTCCCAGGCTTCCGTTGGCGTCGATGTGACCTTTGAACTCCGAGAGGCGCGGGCCGCCGAGGTCGTTCAGGAAGTTGAGGTCGCCCCGGTCCCAGCCGCGGTAGTTGCCGCTGGCCTGCACCAGGTTGGCCATGTCCAGCCGCGACAGCCGCACATGCGTACCGGGGTCGGTCGGCTGGCGGTCACGGAACCGGAAGTACTCGCCGTTGCGGTGGATCGTCCATTTCCTGCTCGCACCGTCGTAGGTCCAGTGATGGATCGTCAGGCCGTTCACGAAGTCCCCGGAGGCGTCGTACTGCCGCTGCGACATCCCGCGCGGTCGCTGCGACGCCTGGCGGGCGTAGTCGATGTCGACGCCGAAGTAGACGAAGTCCGGCTCCTGCCCCGGCTGGAGCGTGCTGTTGACCTGCCACGCGTCGTCGACCGTGTCCTTGAGATGCGCCTCGATGGTCCGCTCGTAGGTGGAGTTGTCCCGTTTCGACGCGGGGACGAGGTTGTCCGCGGTGCCGGAGCCGCCGGCGATGTTGTTGATCAGGTGGAAGCGGATCCAGAAGTTGGTCAGCTGCAGGGCGCGGATGTAGTCGTAGCCGAACGGGTCCTGGGCAGGCGGGGAGCCGACGAGGCTCCCGTCGTTGAGCATCTCTATCGACTCGGCGCGGCCGCCGCTGCGTGTCACCGTGATCCCGCTCCTGGCGGGCCTGGCACGCGGCAGCGTGACGCGCTGGATGTCGGGGGTGCCGGCCAGGGCGGCGGCGGGGGCGGCCGCCTGCGGCGCGGTCTGCACCGGCACCGGCCCGGCCATCACCCGGCTGGCGTTGCTCTCCGCGGCCCGCTCGAACGCGTCACCGGGGTTGCTGACCCGCAACCCGTCGGCGGTGGGCGTGCCGGCCACCGGACCGTTGCGCTGCTGGATGACGTGGGTCAACTCGTGGGCCAGCGTGTGCTTGTCGCCGCCGCCGTCGCCCACCACGACGTGGTTCCCGGAGGTGTAGGCGCGGGCGCCCATCTCGGCCGCCGAGCGCCGGGCGGCGCTGTCGTCGTGGATGCGCACGTCGCCGAAGTCGGCGCCGAGTCGCGCCTCCATCTCGGCCCGCAGCGGGGTGGCCAGGACGCGCCCCGAGCCGCGCAGCACGTCGTGCACCGTGGAGCGCTGGACGGCGCCGCCGTGCCCGCAGCCCGCGCCGTGCGCGTGCCCGTCCTCCTCCAGCATGCGGGTCACCGCGGAGTTCCCGGCGGTGCGCTGCAGCGCCAGCAGCCGGCCCGCGGGTGTCCCCCCGGCGGGCGCGAGGCCGGCCGCCGCCGTACGGGGCCGGACCACCGACCGTGAACGACCGGCCTTTTCGGCCTCGTTGCCCTGCTGGTGCGCGCGCATGCCCACCCTCTCCGTGGATGACCACACTTGACTACGGCCGGCATCCGGCACGCGGCAAGGGCCATGGGGGCAGACCCGGGGGCAGACCTCACGTGCACCACGTGCGCCGGCCGCCGGCGCCCCGCGGCGGACCGGCCGCCGGGCGACTCCCCGGGGCTCGCACCAGTGGCCCGGGTCACATCATCGGCTGACATACGGGGACGAGTCGGACCGCTCGCGCCGGCGCGGGGCGCCGGGGCGCCGAGCGGGGCAGGGCACCGGTGGCCGTCCGCTGCCCTTCGGGGCAGCGGATGTGCCCCCGCAAAGGCACCGCAGGACGTTTCGGTCGCGCGATGCACCCGCGAGGGTGAGACTCGACCCTTTTCTCGTACCCCGAGGAGAACAGCGCATGCCGTCGTACCTGTCGCCGGGCGTCTACGTGGAGGAAGTGGCCAGCGGCTCACGCCCGATCGAGGGGGTGGGCACCTCCGTGGCCGCCTTCGTCGGCCTGGCACCCACCGGTCCACTCAACGAGCCGACGCTGGTGACCAACTGGACGCAGTACGTCGCGTCCTTCGGTGAGTTCACCGACGGCTACTTCCTGGCGCACTCGGTCTACGGCTTCTTCAACAACGGCGGTTCGGCCGCGTACGTCGTCCGCGTGGGCGGCGAGCCCGGCGGCGTGCCGGGCCAGGCGTCGGGCGGAACGGGCCGGCAGCCCGCGGCCGTCGCCGGCGGCTCCGGGGCCGCCGCCCTGCCGCCGGGCGAGGACACCCCGCTCGGCACCTTCAAGGTCGCGGCCCTCACCCCCGGCGAGCGCGGCGCGCTGAGCGTCGAGGTCGCGGACGCCGAGGGCGACGGGCCCGCCGACCGCTTCCGGCTGCTCGTCAAGGACGGCGAGAAGACCGTCGAGACCTTCGACGTGACGGCGAAGAAGGGCGGCCGCAACTACGTCGTCACCCAGGTCAAGGAACGCTCCAGGCTGATCGTCGTCACCGAGGCCGCAGCGGCGGGGCAGCTGGCCCGCCCGGAGAACCAGACGGTGGCGCTCGCCGCGCCGTCCGGGGTCCCCGCGACCACCGGCCCGGCGGGTTCCGGCTCCGCGGAGCAGGCCGGCGTCGGCGAGTACCTGGGCGACAGCGCCGACCGCACCGGCTTCGGCGGCCTGGAGGCCGTGGACGAGATCTCCATGGTCGCCGTCCCCGACCTGATGGCCGCCTACCAGCGCGGCGCGATCGACCTGGAGGCCGTCAAGGCCGTCCAGCTCGGCCTGATCGCGCACTGCGAGCTGATGGGCGACCGGCTGGCGATCATCGACCCGCCGCCCGGTCTGAACGCGCGGGAGATCCGGGTCTGGCGCCAGGAGACATCCAACTACGACTCCAAGTACGCGGCGCTGTACTACCCCTGGATCAAGGTCTTCGACCCGGCCGGCGGCCAGACCCGGCTGATCCCGCCGAGCGGCCACATGGCCGGCATCTGGGCCCGCAACGACTCCGAGCGCGGCGTGCACAAGGCGCCCGCCAACGAGGTGGTGCGCGGCGCGGTCGACCTGGAGCTGCAGATCACCCGGGGCGAGCAGGACCTGCTCAACCCGCTCGGCATCAACTGCATCCGCTCCTTCCCCGGCCGCGGCATCCGGGTCTGGGGTGCGCGCACCCTGTCCTCCGACCCGGCCTGGCGCTACCTCAACATCCGCCGGTACTTCAACTACCTCGAAGAGTCGATCCTGACCGGCACCCAGTGGGTGGTCTTCGAGCCCAACGACCAGGCGCTGTGGGCCCGGATCCGGCGGAACATCTCCGCCTTCCTGGTCACCGAGTGGCGCGGCGGCGCCCTGTTCGGCGGCCAGCCGGACGACGCCTACTACGTGAAGTGCGACGCCGAGACCAACCCTCCGGAGTCGGTCGACCTCGGCCGGGTGATCTGCGAGATCGGCGTCTCCCCGGTGAAGCCGGCCGAGTTCGTGATCTTCCGGCTCGCCCAGTTCTCCAGCGGGGCGGGCGAGTTGGAGGAGTGACGGCAACCGCGGCCGACCGGCGCCCCGAGCGGCGCCGGTCCCGCGACCGGTCCCTGACCGGTCCCAGCAGCACGACCAGCACGGCATGACGTACGAGCAGCGCGACGCGAAGGAACAGCGGGCATGAGTCTCCAGCCAGGTGATGCGCTCACCTCACACAACTTCGGCCTCCAGATCGACGGGGTGATGGTCGAGTACCTCCAGGAGGTCAACGGCCTGGACATGACGCAGGACGTCATCGAGTTCCAGCAGGTGTCGGCGAACGGGCAGCCGGTCACGAAGAAGATGCCCGGCGTGAAGAAGGCGGGCGAGGCGACCGTCGTGCGCGGCATGACGCAGTCCTCCGCGTTCAACGACTGGATCAACGCCTCGGTCCGCGGCGACATGGCCTCGGCCCGCAAGAACGCCAGCATCCTGGTGATGGACTACATGAACAACCCGGTCAAGCGGTACCACCTGCGGCAGGCGTGGTGCAGCAAGGTCTCGGCCAGCACGGTGAAGGCCGGCGAGGCCTCGGCGCTGACCGAGACGGTGACCATCACCTACGAAGAAATGATCATGGAGTAATGCGCCGAGGAACGGCTACCCGGTCCGGCGGACCGGCGCCCGACGACACCGCGGCGGCGACGCCGGTGTCGGCCGCGGCGCCGGCGCCGGTGCCGGTCGACCAACCGGCACCCGCGCGGCGCCAGTTGCGCACCGAGTTCGCGTTCGAGCTGCCCCGCGGCTACGTGGACGAGGCGGGCACCGTGCACCGCGAGGGCGTGATGCGCCTGGCGACCGCCCGGGACGAGCTGATCCCGCTGCGCGACCTGCGGGTGCAGGAGAACCCGGCGTACCTGTCCGTGGTGCTGCTCGGCCGGGTCATCACCCGGCTCGGGTCGGTGCCGCACATGCACGACGGCGTGGTGGAGAACATGTTCGCCTCCGACCTCGCCTTCCTGCAGGACTTCTACCGCCAGATCAACGCCGAGGGCCACACCCGGGCCGGGGTGACCTGTCCGCACTGCGAGCAGCCGTTCGAGGTCGAGCTCGGCGGGAGCCGCCTGGGGGAATCGTGACGTACGCGACCGACCGGGTGCACGAGGAGATCGCGTACATCGCCTACCACTTCCACTGGAGCCTGGAGGACATCCTGGACCTCGAACACCGCGACCGCCGCCAGTACGCGGAGCAGATCGCCGCGCTCGTCACGCGTGCCACGGCCGAACGGTGAGAGGGCGGGCTGGGGACCATGGGAATCCTTGACCGCTGGGGCCGGCGGGACCGGTCCCGCGCCACCACGGCGCCGGGCGGCGCGGAGCGTGCCGCCACGGCGCCCGATGCCGTGCCCGGCGCGGCACCCGCCGGCAACGGGACGGCCACCGCACGCCCGGCCGGGCCGCCCGGATGGTCCGCGCTGCCCCCGATCCAGCGGGCGAGCGCGCACCCGTCCCGGCACACCGTCGCGTCCGCGGACTTCGGCGGCACGCTGTCGGCCTGGCAGAACCCCTCCTTCAGCGGGCAGTTGGCGCACGTCGTCCTCGACGACGCGCCCACCGGACTGATCAGGGACGTCCTGACCCCCGCACCGCCCGCCGCCACCGAACAGGGCCGGCCGCCGGTCGCGCTGCCGGTCGCCGTGGTCGGCCCCCGCGACGCGGGCGACGCCCCGGCGCAGGCGGCTTCCGGTGCCGTGGTGCAGCGGGCGGTGTCCGCCGCCCAGGCGGCCGGCCCCAAGGTGGTGCCGCTGGTGCCCGCACCCGTGCCGCCCACCGCGCTGACCAGGGCCCCGGCCCCGCCGGTGGCCCGGCGCGCGCTTCCCGCCGTCTCGCCCGCGCCCGCGGGCGCCACCCGCGGCGGTCCCGAGGAGGGACCGGGCGGCGGATCGGGCGGGAGCGAAGGACCATCGAGCGGCCCCGGCGGACCGGGTGGGTCGGGTGGCCCCGGTGGCGGCACGCCGTCCGGGCCGGCGCCCGCGCCTTCGGCCGCGCCGCGGAGCAGTGCGCCCGGCGGCAACCCCCCGGCCCGCACGGCTCCTCCCGCGACTCCTGCTTCCGGCTCCGGACCGGCCGGTCCACCTTCCCTTCCGGTGGCCCCGGTTCAGCGGCGGACCGCACCGGCATCCGGCAGCGGCAACCGCCGGGCCGGCCTCGGTGCACCGACGCAGGGCCCGGACCGCGGCCGACCCGCCCCGGTACAGCGGCAGGTGGGCGGCAGCGCCCCGGTGAGTCCGGCGCCCGCGCGTACTCCCCTTCCGCCGGCCTCTGTCGGGCCTTCGGCCGCGCGGTCCGGCGGGCAACCGGGCGGCCTCGGCTCTCCCGCGTCCGCGTCCCTGCCGCCCGCAGGATCTCCCGCTGCTCCGGCCGCTCCCGCGGTGCCCGGAGCGACCGCGGTGCCAGGGACGTCACCCGGGCAACCCGCTGCCGTCCAGCGCCGGACCTCCACCGGAACGAGCGGAACGGCGGGAACGGCAGGGTCCGTGGGAAGGAGCCGGGACGCCGGGACGTCCGCGCCCGCGGCATCCTCCCCGACCCCCTCCGCGACCACGGCATCGGCGTCGGCCCCCGCCTCGTCCTCCGCTCCCCTGGGCCCTGTTCGGCCCGGTGGCTCCGCCACGTCCGGCCCCTCGGCGGCGTCCGGCGGCGCCTCCACCCGTCCCCCGGAGAACGTCCAGCGCCGGGCCTCGGCCGGAACGGATCGCGCGAACGCGGCGACCCCGCCGCGCCCCGGTCCCGCCGCCGCCCAGCCGCCCGCTTCCCCGCAGCCCGCCGCCCGGCCGCCACGTCAACGGCCGCTGCTGGGCGCGCCGCTGTCCGCGCCGCCGTCCGGTACGGTGCCCCTCACCGGGCGCGCGGTCTCCCCCGCCACCGTGCAGAGGTCCCGCGGGGAACGCCCGTCCGTGCTCCCCGTCACCGAGCCGGCCGCGCCGGCGACCAGCACCGCTCCGGCGCCCAACGCTCCGAGCAGCGGGGGAAACACGACGTCGGCCCGGACGAGCCCCGCCACGCTCTCCCCGCCGCTCACCGGCTCGTACCCGGCCCCGGGCCCGCGCCCCTCGGCGGGCCCCGCATCCGCGGTACCGAACGCACCGGCCGTGCAGGCCGCCCCGGCGGTGAACCGGTCCACCGGCACCGGCACGTCGCCCGCCGCCGTACCCCCGGCCGGAACGGCGCCCACGCCGCCCACGGCCGCGCTCCCGCCCGTGTCCCCGGCCGCGAACCCGCCCTCACCCGGCAGCAGTCCGGCGAGCGGCTCCTCCCGGCCCGCACCCGGCGACACCGCGCCCGCCGCGCCGCCCGCACCCCCGGTGGTGGCCCAGCGCTCGGCGACCGTCGCCGCCACCTCCGTACCGGCCGTCGCGAGGGCCGCGTTCGTCCAGCGCGCGCCGAGCACCGGCGGCACCGCCCGACCGGTGCTCGCCACGGCCGCCCGCCCGCTGGCGTCCGCGCGGCCGGTGACCACGGCCCTGCGCCCGGTGGCAGCCGCGAGCGCGCCGCAGCCGTCCGTACCGGCGGCGGTGCCGCTGCGCCCGGCCGGGCCGGCGGGCACGACCGCCGCGCCGGCGCAGTCCGCGCCCCACCAGCCGCTCGGCCAGGCCCCTTTGACCGCACGGCCTGCACGGCCCGTACCCCCCGTACCGGCCGCGCCCCCCGTGCCCGCCGCCCCGCAGGCGGCCTCGCTCCCGACCGCGCCCGCCGTCCAGCGCCGTACCGCCACCCCCCAGGGGCCGGCGGCCGTACGCCCGGTCCGCGTGCCGGGCGCCGTGCGCGGGAACGGACCGGCGCCCGTCCAGCGTGCGGTGGCCGCGCCGGTGCCGCCGCAGGCCGCACTCCACGCACCGCTTCCCGTCCCCGTTCCGGCTCCTGCTCCGTCCCTGTCCCCGGCCCCGATTCCGGCTCCGGCCATGCGGCCCGGCGACGCCGGACCGGTGCGGCTCGGGCCCGACAACCTGGCCCTGAGCGGTGTCGCCGAGGCGTTCCCGGCCGTGCAGCGCGCGACGGCGCCACCGGCGACCGGCCCACGGCTGCCCGTCCAGCGCGCCGTGGCCGCACCCGCGGCACGCGGTGCGGCCGCGCCACCCGCCGCCGCCTCAGCCGGAACCCCCGCAGGAGCCGCACCCGTGCCGCTCATGCCGGTACGCACCGCGTCCGCCGCGGAGTTGCCGGTGCAGCGTGCACCCTCCACCCCGTCGCTCGGCTCGAAGCTGATGAAGCACGTGACCCCGCAGCGTCCCGCCGAGCCGCGGTTCACCTCGGTGACGGTGGGCCGCGACGGGGCCGCCGCCGGGCACGGCCGCAGCGGCGGCGGGAGAGCGGCCGCGCCGCCACCCGCGAACGACGCGCCGCCCCCGTACAGCCTGCACGACCCCCGGAGCGGCCCGCCGGCCGGCGGCGCGTTCGACGCACGTACCCTGTCCGACGGCCAGGTCGACGAGTTGACGCACCGCCTGATCGGCCCGCTGACCCGGCTGCTGCGGACCGAACTGCGGCTGGACCGGGAACGGATCGGCAGGTTGCGTGACTCCCGCCGCTGACCACGCGCCCGGCGCCCGGCACCGGCCGGGGCCGCCGGCCCCGCCCGGGCCCGCGCACCCCGCGACCGCGGCGCCCCCCGGCCCTCCCGGCCGACCCGACTCGCCCGCAGAAAGGCAGTGACCGATGGCCAGCGGACTCGACCCCGGCTCCACCATCTTCTTCAACCTGACCATCGACGGCGAGAACCTGGGCGTGTTCAACGGCTGCGAGGGGCTGGGCTCCTCGGTCGAGGTGCACCAGCACCAGGAGGGCGGCAACAACGGGTTCGTGTGGCAGCTGCCGTCCCGCGTGACCTTCTCGAACATCACGCTGACCCGGCCGCTCACTCCCGAGACCTCGAAGGTGGCGGCCTGGATCACGTCCGTCACCACCAAGGTGGTCCGGCCCACCGCCCAGATCAGCGCGCTGCGCGCGGACGGCTCGCTGGTCGCGCGGTGGGGGCTGATCGACGTGCTGCCGGTCAACTGGCGCGGCCCGTCGCTCGATCCGAACAGCCCGGCGGTGGCCACCGAGGTGCTGGAGATCGCCCACCACGGCTTCGTGGCGGACGCGGGGGACGCGTAGATGTCCATCATGAGCGGCGCGGGCAAGAGCCTGGTGCGGGCCTCGCTCGCCATCCACCAGCCGCCGATCGGCTACAGCACCACGCCCGGCGCGCTGATCAGGAACTTCGAGTTCGACTTCAACCCCTCCGAACTCTCGCTGAGCCGCCGCGCCGAGTGGAAGACCACCCCGACCGCCGCCGTACGGGACGGCGCCCTGCCGGAGTTCATGGGTCCCGAGCCGCGGGAGCTGTCGGTCGAGGTCTTCCTCGACCGCTCCGACGACCCGGACAGCAACGACGTGCGCAAGAACGTCGAGGCGCTCTTCTCCTGCTGCGAGGTGACCACCGCGAGCATCGAGGCGAAGCAGCCCTCCACGCCCTGGGTGGTCTTCCAGTGGGGGTCGTTCTCCACCGCCCGCTTCACCGCCTACGTCAGCGCGGTGGAGGCGTCGTACACCCTCTTCGGCACCACCGGCGTGCCGATCCGGGCCACCTGCCGGCTGAGCCTGAACGAGATCCCGAGCAAGACCCCCGGCCAGAACCCCACGTCCGGCGCGCTCACCGCCCGCCGGGTGCACCGGGTGGTCGCGGGCGACTCGCTGCAGTTCCTGGCCTGGCGGGAGTACGGCGACGCCACCGCCTGGCGGACCATCGCCGAGACCAACGGCATCGACGACCCCTCGCGGCTGAACCCGGGCACCGAACTCATCCTGCCCGCGGCCGAGGAGGTCGGCCTGCAATGACCAAGAGCGGCTACTCCAACGTCCTGCACGTCACGATCGCGGGCCGCCCGCTGACCCCCACCCTGTCCACGCTGCTGGTGGGCGGCTGGGTCGACTTCGGCGCGGCGGTGCCCGGCGCGTTCCAGCTCACCTTCCGCGACCCGAAGCGGAAGGTGCTGGGTGAGGCGGGCGCCAAGATCGGCGCGGACGTGGTGCTGGCCCCGGTCGCCGACGGCCAGGGCGCCCAGTCCCCGCTGCTGACCGGCGAGATCACCGGCCTGGAGTCGGACTACGACGGCACCGGCACCTTCAGCGTGATCCGCGGCTACGACCTGGGGCACCGGATGCTGCGCCAGCACCGGGTGATCGCCTACCGCAACATGACCGCGTCCGACATCGTCCGCAAGCTGGCGGGCCAGGACAAGGTCCCGGTCGGCTCGATCGACAGCACCACCACGGTCTACGAGTTCATCACCCAGGCCAACGTCACCGACTGGGACTTCCTGAACCGGCTCGCGGACGAGAACGAGCGGGTGCTGTCGCTGAGTTCGAAGGGCAAGCTCCAGTTCGTCAAGCCCGATCCGGCGTCCGGCGCTCCCCCGGTGAGCACCCCGAGCGAGAAGAGCCCGTACGTCCTGGAGGCCGGGGTCGACATCCTGCGCTGCCGGGCCGCGGTCACCTCCGCGGACCAGGTGGCCAAGGTCGAGGCGCGCGGCTGGGACGTGACCGCCAAGCGCGACCTGGTCGGCCGCTCGACCGCCGCCGACAACCCCGGCATCAAGATCGGCACCAGTCCGGCCGCGGCCGTCGCCGCCTTCGGGACCGCGACCCGCGTCGAGACCGACATCCCCTACGACAAGCAGGGCGAGGTGAACAACGCGGCCGACTCGCTGGCCGCGGACGTCACCGGTGCCTTCGCCGAGGTCGAGGTGACGGTGCACGGCAACCCCAAGCTGCGTCCGGGCGTTCCGGTCGCCCTCGCCGACGTCGGCGCGCCCTTCGAGGGCAAGTACACGGTGACCGCCGCCCGGCACACCTTCGGCGAGGGCCGGCACTACGAGACCTGGCTGACCGTCAGCGGCCGCCAGTGGCGCTCGCTGTACGGCCTGGCGTCCGGCGGGTCCGGTGGAGGCGCGGGCGGCGCGGCCCGGCTGCCGGGTGTCGCCAACGCGCTCGTCACCGACATCAAGGACCCCCTGAAGCAGGGCCGGGTCAAGCTGCGCTTCCCGTGGCTGGACGACACCTACATCAGCGACTGGACCAGGACCGTGCAGTTCGGCGGGGTCGGCGGCGGCGGGCTGATCGGCCCGGACGTCGGCGACGAGGTGCTGGTCGGGTTCGACCGGGGCGCCCTGGACCACCCGTTCGTCATCGGCGGCCTGTACAACGGCAAGGACCGGCCGGGCACGGTGGACGTGCCGCCCTACGACGCGACCAGCGGCCGTACCGTCCGGCACACCCTGGCCGACCGCAGCGGCAACCGGCTCGACCTGCTCGACCAGCGGGTCGGCGGCAAGCGCGGGGTACGCCTGAGCAGCGGCGACAACCGGATGACCGTCAACCTCGACCGCACCCGCACCGAGATCACCGTGGACAGCCAGGGCTCGGTCACGATCAAGGGCAGCCGGTCCGTCTCCGTGGAGGCGGGCGGGAACCTGTCGCTGAAGGCGGGCGGGCGGCTGTCGCTGAAGAGCGGCGGCGTCCTCGACATCGAGGCGAGCACCATCAGCGCCCGCTCGCTCGGCGCCTTCGCGATCAACGCGCTGGCCGCACTGGAACTGAACGCGGTGGGCGTCACCACGGTGTCCGGTGAGGGCGCGCTGATGCTCAGCTCCCCGCTGGACGTCACCATCGACGGTGTCAACGTCATGCTGCTGGGCGTGGTCACCGCCAACGAGATGCCGGTGGTGTGATGGCAGAGCAGTTCGTCGGCACGGGATGGGCCTTCCCGCTGCGGATCGGCCCGGGCGGCGGCATCGCCATGGTCAGCGGGCAGCGCGAGATCGAGGAGTCGATGCGGCTGGTGCTCGCCACCGCACCGGGCGAGCGGCCGATGCGGCCCGAATTCGGCTGCGCCATCCACGACATGGTCTTCGCGCCCGTCAACGAGGCCACCGCGGGCCGGATCCAGCACGAGGTGTACGCCAGCCTCGACCGCTGGGAGCCGCGGATCGAGGTGGAGGACGTCGAGGTCACCGCGGGGGACTCCCAGGGCGTGCTCTACATCGACGTCCGCTACTCGGTGCGCGGCACCAACAACCCGCGCAGCCTGGTCTTCCCGTTCTACGTCATCCCCTCTCACGACGAGCCGTCCGAGGACTCCGGACCGGCCACCGAAAGCGACCGCTGATGGCCCTGCCCTCCCCCAACCTCGACGACCGCCGCTTCCAGCAGTTCGTGGACGACGCCAAGCGCTACATCCAGCAGCGCGCCCCCGAGTGGACCGACCACAACGTGTCCGACCCCGGCATCACCCTGGTCGAGACCGTGGCCCACATGGCCGACCAGGTCGTCTACCGGCTCAACCGGGTGCCGGAGAAGAACCACCTCGCCTTCCTGGACCTGATCGGGATCACCCTCTTCCCGCCGTCGGCCGCCCGCACCGACGTGACGTTCTGGCTGTCCGCGCCGCTGGGCGAGCCGGTGCGGCTGGCGACCGGCACCGAGGTCGCCACCTCGCGGACCGAGACCGAGGAGGCGGTGGTCTTCGCCACCGAGGACGAACTCACCGTGGTGCCCTGCGCGTTGGAGTACCTGGTGATGCAGCACGGCGACGCGGCCGCCGTGGACCGCACCTCGGACCTGGCCGAGGGCGGCGACCTGCTGTGCTTCAGCCGGTCGCCGCGCCCCGGCGACTGCATGCTGCTGGGCCTGAGCGCCGCGGTGCCGCACTGCGCGGTCGCGCTGACCCTGGACAGCCGGGTCGACGGCGTGGGCGTGGACCCCCGGCAGCCGCCGCTGGTCTGGGAGGCGTGGACCGCCGACGGCTGGACCGCCTGCGAGATCGACCGGGACGGCACCGGCGGTCTCAACCGCCCCGGCGAGGTCGTGCTGCACGTCCCGGGCGGGCACACCCTGTCCCGGACCGGCCGGCGTGAGGCGGGCTGGCTGCGCTGCCGGGTCACCGAGCCGCAGCCGAACCAGCCCTTCTACACCACCTCTCCCACCGTCCGCTCGATCGAGGCGTTCACCATCGGCGGCACCACCGGCGTCGTGCACGCCGAGACGGTCCGCGACGAGGCGCTCGGCGAGTCCACCGGGCTGCCCGGCCAGCGGCTGCGGCTGGCGCACTACCCGGTGGTCGGCGACGTGCCCGCGCTGCACCTCCAGGTCGCGGCGGACGGCGGCTGGACCGACTGGGAGACCGTCGGGCACTTCGCCGCCTCCGGCCCGTACGACCGGCACGTCACGCTGGACGCCGCCACCGGGGAGATCGCCTTCGGCCCCGCGGTGCGCGAACCCGACGGCACCCTGCGGCAGTACGGGGCGGTGCCCCCGATGGGCGCCGTGATCCGGGTCCGCCGCTACCGCACCGGCGGCGGCCGGGCCGGCAACGTCGCCCGCGGCACCATCCAGGTGCTGCGCAACTCCGTGCCGTACGTCGCGGAGGTGGTCAACCGCGAGGCCGCCAAGGGCGGGGTGGACGGCGAGACCGTCGCCGAGGCCAAGGCCCGTGCCCCCATCACCCTGCGCGCCCAGGACCGCGCGGTGACCCTGCGGGACTACGAGGAACTCGCCCGCCGCGCCGCCCCGGAGACCGCCCGCATCACCTGCCTGGCCGCCGAGCCGGACCAGCACGGCGCCCACGCGGTCCGCGTGCTGGTCGTCCCGCAGGCGGTCACCGACCCCGGCGGGCGGCTGCGGTTCGAGCAACTGGTGCCGGACGACGCCCTGCTGGAGCGGATCACGCACTACCTGGACGACCGGCGGCTGATCGGCACCCGGCTCGCCGTCGGCCCGCCCTACTACCAGGGCGTCACCGTCGTCGCCACGCTGCACGCCTTCCGCGGCACCGACACCGAACGGGTCAGGCAGCAGGCCCACGACGCCCTCTACCGCCACCTGGACCCGCTCACCGGCGGGGCCCGCGGCACCGGTTGGGACTTCGGCCGGCCGGTGCAGGCCGGCGAGCTCTTCGCGGTGCTGCAACGGGTGCCGGGCGTCGAGCTCGTCGACGAGGTGCTGCTGCACCCGGCCGACCCGCTGACCGGCAAGCGCGGCGACCCGACCGAGCGGATCGACCTCGAACCGCCGTCCCTGGTCTTCTCGTTCGACCACCGGGTGCGCGTGATCGGGGATCAGGAGTGAGCGCCCCGGTCGACCCGGAGCAGGCGGAGCCGGGCCGGCGCGGCTCGATCGACGGGCTCGGCTCGTCCTCCCCTCTCGGGCTGATGCTGCCCGCCGTCTTCGCCGACGACGACCTCGCGCAGCGCTTCGTCGCCGGTCTCGACGAGGTGCTGGCCCCCATCCACAACGTCCTGGACAACCTGGACTCCTACTTCGCCCCGTCGCTGGCCCCCGCGGACTTCACCCGCTGGCTCGGCGACTGGGTCGGCGCGGAGACCGAGGGCGTCGAGGAGATCGCCGCGCTGCGCCTGGCGGTGTCGGCCGCCGCGCACCTGCACCGCATCCGCGGCACCCGGCGCGGCCTGGCCGAGGTCGTGCGCCTCGCCTTCGGTGTCGAGCCCGAGATCACCGAGAGCGGCGCCGCCGCCTGGGACGCGAGGCCGCTGGGTCCGGTCCCCGGCGAGCGGCGCCCGCACCTGCACATCACCCTGCGGCTGCCCGACCCGGGCCCGGCCGACCAGCACCGGCTGGACCGGCTCGTCGCGGCCGCGCGCCCCGCCCACATGCCCTACACGGTCCAGGTGACCGCGGTGGAAAGGACCTCCCCAAGGTGACCGGACAGAGCTACGAGGCCCAGCCGGCCCGGCAGCAAGCACGGGTCTGCGCGGAGTGCGGCACGCACGCGGGCCCCGACCAGTCGTTCTGCGACGGATGCGGGGCCGTGCTCGGCTGGGGGCCGTCGAGCCCGGCCGGACCGGCCCGCGGCGCGGACACCGGCGACGGCACCCCCGCCACCGCACCCCCGGCCGAAGATCCCGGTCCGGCGGCCGGGGGTGCGAGCGCCGGCCCGGGTTCCGCGAGCGAGGGCGGTACCGTGCCCCGCCCGGCCGCTGCCGCGGGGTACCCGGCCGAGGGCGGCCGCGCCGAGCAGAAGCCCGACGTGGCACCGGAGGCGTCCGCGCCCCCGGGCCACCCGTACGCCGATCCCGGCGCCGGCACGAGCCCCGACGCCGACACCCTGCAACGGCCCCCCGTCGCCGAGCCGCTCCCCGAACAGGGCAACTCGGCCGCGGAGGAGAGGGCCAGGGCGCTGCTCATCCCGGTCGCCGACCCGCAGCAACGGCTGCCCACCGCACCGTCGGTGGGGGCGGTCATGCCGGGTCGTCCGGCCGCGGCGCGGCCCCTGGTCAGGGCGCCCGGCGGGCTGCCCGACGACGACGGTCCGCTCGCCTGCCCGTGGTGCGGCACCGGCAACCGGACCGACCGGCACTTCTGCCGGCGCTGCGCGATGCCCATGGCGGGACGCCCGGAGGACGACCCGGCGCGGCGCCGCCCGTGGTGGCGGCGGCTGCTGGACTTCCGCCGCCGGGAGGCGCCGTGGGCCGGTGACCGGCCGCGGCTGCGCCGGAACCTGGGCCGCGTGGTGACCTGGGTGGCGGGGGCGGGCGCCGCCGTCCTCGTGGTGGTGGGCGCGACGCACATCGACGACGGGGTGCACGCGACGCAGGACCACTTCGCCAAGCGGGCCCCGGTCGTTCCCGACTCCGTGACGGCCTCGCGCTCCTTCAAGGGCCACAGTCCGAAGCTGGCGTTCGACGAGTTCAACAACACCTGGTGGGGGCCGGGCATCTCGGAGTCCGGGGCCGGGCAGTGGCTGGAGGCGCGGTTCGTCGAACCCGTGCACCTGCTCAACCTGGTGATCACGCCCGGCGAGTCGACCCAGCCGGGCGACCTGTCGAAGTCCGCGGAGCCGCACCAGCTCGACGTCACGGTCACCACCTCCGACGGGAAGACCGAGGTCCGGCACGTCACCCTCGACCAGGGCAGCGGCGGCCAGACCGTCTCCTTCCGGGCCACGAAGGTCACGTCGGTCAGGTTCACCGTGCGCTCGTCGTACGCGGCCGCGTCGAACAAGCAAGTCGCCATCGCCGAGGTGGAGTTCTTCGGACCGAAGCACTCCGGCGGCTGACCCCCCGGCAGGGCGCGGCACCCGGGCCGGCGGTCCGGGTGCCGCGCCCTGCCGCTGTCGGCCACCGTCCCGTCACCGTGTGCGAGCACCACGCACCCGGTGTGTGGCATCGGTCACGTGGCGATCGGGGCCCCGGCGCGCGCCGGAGCCCGGATCGGCGGGCGGGGAGCGGCACTTGCGCGGGGCGCGCGGCACCCGACGGCCATCCGGAAATGGCGGGGAGTTTTCACCGGCTCTAGGGATATGTGCCCTTACTGTCGTACTTTTCCAGAGCGTACGAGGAGGACCCCGCCAGGACCCGGACCGTGCGCCGGCGAGCGGCACCCCGAAGGCGCGGCGCGCCGTGAAGCGTCGTCCGGGCTCCCCGATGGGCCCGGGGCCCGGAGGGAGCGGAGCGTGTCGGAACGGAATCACCCGGTGCCCGGTGCATCGCGCGGGCTGAACCGCAGGAGGCTGCTCCAGGCGGCCGGCCTCGGCGCGGGAGTACTGGCCGCGGGCGGCACCGCGGCGGGCCTGGCGGCCACGTCCGGAGACGCGCACGGCACCGCGGACGACGCGGCATCGGCGGTGGACGCCGCGGCGAGCGCCGACCTGCCGCTGACCGGCGGTCCGGACTTCCCGATCGGCCTGTACTGGCCGCCGCACCCGTTCGAGACCACCCCGGCCCGCTACCGGGAGATCACCGACGCGGGCTTCACCTTCCTGATCACCGGCAACTACCAGCTCGACGAGGCCAGCGCGAACCAGGCGCTGTCCATGGCCGACCAGGTGGGCCTGAAGGTGCTGGTCGCCGGCGACCCGCGGGTGGGGGTGGTCGCGCAGCACATGACCGTCACCGACGACCGGAGCGTGCCGGCCTCGATCACCACCGCCGACGCCTCCGACTGGATACGCTCGGCCACCGCGAGCTACGCGCACCACACGTCGTTCGCCGGCTTCAGCCTCTACGACGAGCCGGCCACCAGCCGTTTCCCGACCGTCGGCGCCCTGACCGGCATCGTCCGCACGACCGCCCCCACCCTGCTGCCGTACGCCAACATCAACCGCGGCAACGGGGCGCACTACACCCGTTTCGTGCAGCAGTACCTCGACACGGTCAAGCCGTCGCTGATCTCCTTCGACCGCTACCCGATCCTCACCGACCGCGTCGACACGGACTACTTCGACACCTGGGCGCGGGTACGCACGGCCGCGCTGGCGGCGGGCATCCCGGCGTGGACGTACATCCAGTCCACGGGCTTCAGCGGGCACGCGACCCCGACGGCGTCACAGCTGGCCTGGCAGGTCAACGTCAGCCTCGCGTACGGCTGCAAGGGCATCCAGTACTTCACCTACTGGACCCCCGACGCCGCCCGCGGCGAGGGCTACACCGAGGCGCTCATCACCACCGACGGCCGCCGCACCCCGCTCTACGCGGCCGCCGCCACCCTCAACAGCACCTGGCTGCAACCCGTCGGCCGCCAACTCAAGCCGCTGGTCTCGGAGTCCGTCCAGCACGCCAACGACACCCCGCTGCCCACCGGGACGACCGCCTTCGCGCCCGGCAGCCACCTCACGGGCGCCACCGGCGACCCGGCGATCCTCGGGCTGTTCAAGGCCGCCCCGGGCGCCTCCGACGACGGCACCCGCCACCTGCTGGTCACCAACCGCGACCCGGACCGGCCCGCCACCGTCAGGATCGGCCTCGACCGGTCGGCCGTGGGCGGGGTCTCCCGCTTCGCGCCCTCGACCGGCACCTATCCGCGGGCGAGCGGCGCGGCCGAGGTGGACGTCACCCTCGCCGCGGGCGGCGCTGCGCTGTACCGCCTGTCCCCGCGCTGAACGGCCCTACGGCTGCTCGGCGTTGAGGTGCTCGGCGAGCCGGAAGAGCGCCGGCAGCGCGGCGCGGACCGCGGCGCGGTCGGCGTCGTCGAGGGCGGCGAGCGCGCCGTCGAGCCGCCGCTCGTGCGCCCGGGTCCAGGCGGCGAGCTGTTCGCGGCCGGCGTCGGTGAGCGCGACGGCCGCGGCGCGGCGCTCGCCCGGGTCGACGTCGCGGGTGACCAGGCCCGAGCCGATCATCTGGCTGACCAGGCCGCTGACGGTGCTGTTGGCCAGCCGCTGCCGGGCGGCCAGTTCGCTGACCCGGGCCGGGGAGCGCTCGGCGAGCACCTGGAGGAGTTCGACCTGCGCCATCGGCAGCGTCTCCCACGGGTAGTCGGTCCGGATCGACGCGCGCAGCGCGCGGCGCAGGCGGGTGACGGCCTCGGTGAGCCGGCGGGAGTCCGAGGCGTCACCGGACGCGGCGAGTTCGGGGGACGGCTGCGACGACATGGGCCCAGCGTACGGCCCGGCGCCACCCGCCCGGCAGCGTCGCGGACGGCGGCGCCGCGGGGGTGGACTCCCCCGGCCGGCCGTGCCCACCGTGTCCCACCTCATCCGTGGGTCGCGCCCGAGCCGGGTCGCCCGCCCGAACCCGACCGCAGGTCCGGGCCCGCATGCCCACCGCCGCCCGGGCGCACCGCGGTTCGGGGTCCCGCCCAGGCTGCCGCCAGCGCCACCACCGACACCCCCACCAGCACCGCCACCGCCCAGCGCGCGGTCCCCGTACCGCCGCCGGCTCCGCCGTACCGCGTGCCGAGGTGCAGCGCGAGGGTGACCAGGGCGACGCCCAGCGCCGTCCCCAGGCCGCGTGCCATGTTCACCAGGCCGCCGCCGGTCCCGGACGCCTCGCGCGGGACGGCGCCCATGATCATCGCGTTGTTCGCCGGGGTGAAGGTGCCCAGGCCCAGGCCGACCACGGCGAGCACCACGGCCAGCGGGCCCACGGTCAGCGGCACCACGAGGAGCGCGGCCGTCGCGGCGGTGAAGGCGCCCGCGCCGAGCACGCACCGGCCGCGGTCGGACAGCCGCCGCGGCAGGACGCGGTCGGCGCCGGTCGCCGCGGCGGCGAACCCGGCCGGCAGCGCGGTGAGGACGAGCCCGGTGGTCAGCTCCGAGGAGCCGGACCCGGCAAGCACCACGGGCACGAGCACGAGGGGGCCGAAGAGCACCAGGTAGCCGCTGAGCGCGCCGGCCAGCCCGAACAGGATCGTGCGCCCCCGGACCAGCGCCAGGTCGAGCAGCGGTACGGCCGCCCGCCCCTGCCGGACCACGAAGCCCCAGCCGGCCGCCGCCGCGAGCACGAACAGGGACACGACCGCCCAGCCCGGCACCGGCAGGCCCGAGGCCGCCGACAGCCCCAGCAGGACGCCGCCGGTCGCGGCGCCGAGCAGGGCGAGCCCGGGCCAGTCGAAACCGCCGCCGCCGCGCCGCTCGCGGGTGCGCGGCAGCAGGTAGTGCCCGGCGACCAGGGCCACCACGCCGATCGGGACGTTCACGAAGAACACCCAGCGCCAGCCCAGCGTCGAGACCAGCACACCGCCGACCGTCGGGCCCAGCGCCAGGCCGAGCGCCTGGGCCGCGGCCTGGATCCCGAGCGCGGCCCGCATCCGCTCGCGCGGCGCGCTCGTGGTCACCAGCGCCACGCTGTTGGCCTGCATCAGCGCGGCGCCCACCGCCTGCGCCCCGCGGAAGAGCACCAGCGTCAGCAGCGAGGGCGCCAGCCCGCACACCGCCGAGGCGGCCGTGAACACGCCGAAGCCGTACAGGTAGAGCAGCTTGCGCCCGTACGCGTCCGAGAGCCGTCCGGCCGGTACGAGCAGGGCGATCAGCACCAGCAGGTAGGCGAGCGACACCCACTCCACGGCGGCCGGCGACGCGTGGAACCCGTCGCGCAGCCGGCCATAGGTGAGGGTCACGATGCTCGCGTCGAGCTGCCCCATGAACGCGCCGAAGCACACGGTCGCGACGGCCAGCCGCCAGGCGTACGGGCGCCGCCGCACGGCGTCGGGCCGGGCCCGCTCGTGCAGCAGCAGGCCGGGCCAGCCGGGCCGGGTGTCCACGCGCGTCGTCACGCGTCCGAGGATACATCGGACACCGAACTGTTCGGTGACCGTCGGCGGGCTGGTGGATGACCGGGCGAGAACGGCGGCCCGGCGCGGGGCGAGCGGTCCGGGTGCCGCGCCGCCTGCCGGGGCGCTCCGCTCAGGCCGCGCCGGGCCGGGCGACCCGGCAGGTCACGGCGAGGGCGCGACCGCGAGGCCGCCGGCGATCGCCGCGCGGACGGTCGCGCCGCCGGCGTCCGGCCCGTCGCTGGCCCAGCAGACGTATCCGTCGGGGCGGACCAGCAGGGCGGCGGCGCCCGACGCACCGCCGTCCGTGGCGCGGACGAGGTCCACCCGCGGTGGGAGCCGCAGGCCGGCCGGGAGGGCTCCGGCGAGATCGAGCAGGACCGCGTGCCCCGCCGCGAGCAGCGCCGGTACCCGGGTGGGTCCGGCCTCGGTGGCCAGCTCGACGTCGGGCACCCGCTGCCCGGTGAGCGGGTGGTCGCCGGGCAGCGGGTAGCTCAGCGCGAGACCGGACATCAGCCCCGCGAGGTGGCGGTTGGTGTCGGGCAGCCGCAGCAGCTCGGTGACGATGTCGCGCAGCGCGGCCAGGCCCGCGCCCGGGTCCGGGTCGGCCAGCACGCCCTGGGCGGAGGTGTGGTGCAGGACGCGGGCACCGGCCGGGTGCCGTTCGGCGTGGTAGCTGTCCAGGAGTCCGCCCGGTGCGCGGCCCTGGAGGGTCGCGGCCAGTTTCCAGCCCAGGTTGAAGGCGTCCTGGATGCCGAGGTTGAGGCCCTGGCCGCCCAGCGGCGGGTGGATGTGGGCGGCGTCGCCCGCGAACAGCACCCGTCCCAGCCGGTACCGCTCCACCTGCCGGGCGGCGTCGCTGAACCGGGAGGAGTTGTCGACGGCGCCCAGGACCACCTCCGGGCCGTAGACGGCGCGCAGCGCGTCGGCGATCTCCTCCCGGCCGACCGTGGCGGGCAGGTCGCGGACGGCGTCCGACCCGTCGACCCGCCCGGCGGTGAGGCGGTACCGGTCGCCGCCGAGCGGGACCAGCATGGCCCAGTGGCCGCCCGCGCGGCGGACGAGGGTGCTGATGTGCCCCATCTCCCGCGGCACCAGCGGCGACACCGCCGGCAGCCGGATGTCGGCCAGCAGCGCCCGGCGGGTCCCGGGCGTGCCCGGGAAGGGCAGGGCGAGGAGTTTCCGCACCGTGCTGTGGCCGCCGTCGCAGGCCACCAGGAAGCGCGCCCGCGCCCGCAGGCCCTCCGCCGCCACGGCGACGCCGTCGTCGTCCTGCTCGACCCCGGTGACCGCGGCGCCGCGCACCACCCGGGCGCCGGCGCGGACCGCCCGCTCCTCCAGCACCCTCTCGACCTCCCCCTGCGGGACCGCGATCGGGAAGGGGTGCCTGGTCCGCCACGGGGTGCAGTCCAGGGCGACCGGCAGGGCCGCGAAGTGCCCGCCGACCGGCGCGCGCGGCAGGGCCACCTCCAGCAGCGGCTCCAGCAGCCCGCGCGCCTCCAGCAGTTCGGCGGTACGCGGCTGGATCGCACCGCCCTTCACCTGCTCGACGCGCCGCGGCAGCTTCTCCAGCACCACGGTGCCGACCCCCGCCAGCGCCAGCTCGTACGCCAGCATCAGCCCGGTCGGGCCCGCGCCCGCGATCAGGACCTCGGTCGTGATCCGTTCGCGATTCCGCTCCCGATTCCGCTCTCGTCCGGCATCGTCCCGCCCCCTCGTCGTCCCGGCCCCGCCGCAGGGGCCTCGTTCCTCGCCTCGGGGCAAAGGTATACCAGATGCAGAAATATCCCGGGTGCGGCTTTCTGCTACGGTGGCGCCGTGGACGGACAGCCAGGGCTACGGGAACGAAAGAAGCTGCGGACCCACGCGGCGATCTCCGACGCGGCGATCGCGCTGTTCCTCGCACACGGCTTCCAGCAGGTCTCGGTGGCGCAGGTGGCCGAGGCGGCCGAGGTGTCCAAGCGGACGCTGTTCGCCTACTTCCCGTCCAAGGAGGACCTCGTCGTCCACCGCCTCGCCGACCACGAGACGGAGCTCGCCCGCGTCGTCCGCGCCCGCCCGGCGCGGACCGCGCCGCTGGCCGCGGTGCGCGCGAACTTCCTCGACGGGCTGGCCCGGCGGGACCCGTTCACCGGGCTCAACGACGTGCCCCAGGCACTCGGACTGCTGCGGATGATCCTCGGCACACCCTCGCTGGTGGCGCGGATGGAGGGGTTCAGGACCGGCGCCGAGCGCGCGCTCGCCGAGGCCCTGCGGGAGACGGCCGGCATCTCCGAACCCACCGCGCGGCTGGCCGCCGTCCAGATCGTCGCGGTCCACTGGGCGCTGGCCCTGGACAACGCCGCGCGCATGGCCGGCGGGGAGCCGGCCGACGCGCGCCACCCGGGTGCGGTCGCCGACGCGGACCTCGCGTTCGGGCTGCTGGAGCACGGTCTGGGGGACCTCAGCGGTCGGTCGTGACGACGAAACCGGCGTGCCGCCGCGGGCTGCCGTTACGATCCTGGGGAATCGAACAACCGGGCGGAGGAGAGAACGCGTGAGCAGCAGGCCAGACCTGGTCGGTGTCGTCGGGTCCGCGCGGGCCCTGGGCTCCCTGGCGGCACTGTCGGGAGCGGTCGGGGCGCTGCCCGTGCTGCTCGGGCACACCAAGGGGTTGAACGGCACGGTGGTGGCGGTGATCGGGGTGCTGCTGTTCGGCATACCCTGCGCCTGGTTCGCCGGGCCGCGGCGCGCCTGGTACCGGGCCCGGCTGGAGGCGGCGGTGCCCGCGCCGGACGGCTCGGTGGTGACGGCGCCGGAGGACACCTTCGAGCGCGTCACCCGCCCGATGACGTCGACGGTGGTCGTGACGATCGGCGTCGGGCTGCTCATCGCCTGCACCACCGGGGTCCCCGCGGGACTCGTGCTCACCGGGGTCGGCGCGGGCCTGCTGATCCAGGCCCGCTGGGTCGCGCGCCAGGAGCGGGTGAAGGGCGTACGGCTGCTCTGCCCGGCCTCCCCCGGCCGGGTCGCGGCCGACGACCCGCACCTGTCCGCCTACCAGGAGGTGCCCTTCTACACGGTGCCCGCGCGGGCCTGACCCCGCGCGGCGCGACCCGCGGGTCCGGGCGCCGGTGCCCGGCCTCGTTCCGGCGGTGCCCCGGCGCCTTCAGACGGTGTGCCGCAGCGTTCAGGCGGCGTCCGGCGCGGCGCCGTCCCCCTTCTCCCCGGTGACGATCTCGCTGATCGACTCCAGCGGCAGCTTCGGTGAACCGTCCGAGAAGAGCAGGCCGTTGGTCTCCTGGGCGGTGTCCATGAACTGCGTGTAGCAGAAGCCCGCCACCAGCGGGCTGTCCCGCAGCGCGGCGAACATCTCCCGCAGCAGTGCCGCGTACTGCGTGTCGGAGCTGGTGTACGTGTACGCGAAGTCGCCCTCGTCGGCGCGCAGCGAGAGCCCGCCGAACTCGGTGATCATCAGCGGGGCGTCGCCCGCGGCGAACCGCTCGGCCTGCCGCGCGGTGAGCGTGAGCGCGCGGCCGGACGGGCTCCGGCCGGACAGGACCGCGGCGAAGGCGGCCGCGTCGCCGTAGCGCGCGGTCAGTCGGGCCGGGTCGGCGGTGTAGTCGTGCACGCCGAGGATGTCGCTGTCGGTGTGCTCCCAGCCCTCGTTGGAGATGACCGGACGGGTGGGGTCGAGGGCGCGGGTGAGGTTGGCCAGCGCGACGGAGAAGTGCAGCTGCGCGGGATCGCGGGCGAGGTCGGTGACGCCCCAGCTCTCGTTGATCGGCACCCAGGTGACCACGCTCGGGTGGCTGCGGTCGCGCCGGACCAGGTCCAGCCACTCCCGGGTCAGCGAATCGGCCGCCTCCGCGCAGAAGTCGTACGTCGCGGCGGTCTCGCCCCACACCAGCAGGCCGAGCCGGTCCGCCCAGTACAGGAACCGCGGGTCCTCCGCCTTCTGGTGGACGCGGGTCGCGTTGAAGCCCATCGCCTTGGTCAGCTCGACCTCGCGGCGCAGCTCCCCGGTGCCGGTGCTGGCGAGCAGGGTCCGCGGGCGGTAGCCCTGGTTGAGCACGGAGCGGACGAAGTAGGGACGGCCGTTGAGGAGGAAGGCACCGTGCCCGACGCCCACGTCGCGCACGCCCACGTAGCTCTCCACCCGGTCCACCAGGCCACCGGTGCCCGCCGGTTCGCCGTGGTCCGCCGCCCCACCGCGGTCCTCGCCGCGGTCCTCGCCGCCGCCCGCGAGGTCGCCCTCCTCGACGGTCGCGAGGTCGCGCACCGTGACCCGCGCGTCGAGCAGCACCGGGTGCTCGGGCGACCACAGCACCTGCTCCCGGTCGATCCCGTTGCGCAGCGCGGGGATCGGCACGTCGATCCGGGCCCGGCGGCCGCCGACCACGGTCGAGGTACCGGCCAGCACGTGGTCGCCGCGGCTGATCACGACGTCCACGGCGAGCGGGCGGGCCGGCGGCCGGGCCAGCGTGACCTCGGCGGTCACGCCGTGCGCGGGATCGGTGGTCCAGGCCAGGCCGGCGACGTGCTGCGCCGGCACGGACTCGGCCCACACGCTCTGCCAGATGCCGGTGGTCCGCTCGTACCAGACCGCGTGCGGGCGTTCCTGCCAGTCCTGCTTGCCGCGCGGCTGCGCGAGGTCGGCCGGGTCGTCCTCGGCGCGGACCACGAGGACGTGCTCGGCCGCGCCGGGCCGCAGCGCGTCGGTCACGTCGGCGGTGAACGGCGCCTGGCCGCCGACGTGTTCGGCCACCAGCCAGCCGTCGAGCCAGACCCGGGCGCGGTGGTCCACGGCGCCGAAGTGGATCAGCGACCGGCGTGCCGCGGCGCCGGACCCGGGGGCCGGGTCGGGGACCAGGACGTCGTGCGGGACGCTCCGGCGGTACCAGACCACCGGGTGCCGACCGGTCTCGCCGATCCCGGACGCCGGTGCCTCCGGCGGGAAGGGCACGGTGATCCGCCGGTCGAACGGGTCGCTGCCCGCGGACCCGTCCGGCGCGAACCACGCCTCGCGCTCGCCGACCGCCGCGTCGTCGTACCCGAAGTCCCACCCGCCGTCCAGGCTGCTCCACTGCTCCCGGCAGAGCATCGGCCGCGGATACGACCCGTCCTGCTCGCTCGCCCTCACGGCTCCTCCTTCTGCCTGCCCGGCAACGGGCGTCGTAAGATTCGTGTGATCACGCGTGATCACAGCGGGCGTCCAGCTTGAGCGATTGTTTGCAACGATGCAAGAGGCAGTGTCCCGAGCGGGCGCGACCAGACCCGACCCGAGGGGGGACATCCGGTGGCCAGAGTTCGAATGCGCGACGTGGCCGAGCACGCGGGCGTCTCGGTGCGCACCGTGTCCAACGTGGTCAGCGGATACACGCACGTCAGCGACGCCACCCGGGCCCGGGTGCAGCGCTCGCTCGACGAGCTCGGCTACAAGATGGACTACCTCGCGCGCGGCCTGCGTTCGGGCCGCACCGGGTTCGTCGCGCTGGCCGTGCCGTTCCTCGTGGAGCCGTACTTCGCCGCGCTCGCCCAGGCCGTCATCCAGGCCGCGGCCCGGCGCGGCATCACCGTGCTCGTGGAGTCCACCGGGGGCGACCGCGAGGTGGAACGGCGCATCCTGGCCGGCGGGTTGACCAATGTCGCGGACGGCGTGCTGTTCAGCGCGCTCACCGCGCCGGCCGCCGACGTGCCGCCGGCCGGCCCGGACTTCCCCCTGGTCATGCTGGGCGAGCACAACGTCTCGGACCACCTGCCGCGGGTCGGCATCGACAACGTCGCCGCCGCCCGCACCGCGGTGGAGCACCTGCTCGCGCAGGGCTGCCGCCGGATCGTCGCGCTCGGCCGCAACGGCAGCGAGAACGGCCGGCAGCGCGCCGAGGGCTACCAGCAGGCGCTGTCCGCGGCCGGCGTGCGACGGGTGAACTGGCTGGTGGAGCCGGTGGACGACTGGACCCGGGAGCACGGCTACGCGACCGTGCGGCGGCTGCTGGAGGGCAGCGGACCGCTGCCGGACGCGATCTTCGCCTTCAACGACGCGCTCGCGGTGGGCGCGCTGCGTGCGCTGGACGCCTCGGGGGTCCGGGTGCCGGACGAGGTCGCGGTGGTGGGCGTGGACGACATCCCGGAGAGCGCGTACACCCACCCCCCGCTGACCTCGATCGCCCCCGACCTGGACGTGATCGCCGAGCGCGCGCTCGGCCTGCTGGACGCGCAGACGCGCGCGGCGGGCAGGACCGGGACCGGCGACGCCGCCGAAGGGGCCCCCGACGCGGACGCGGACTGGCACGGCCCGTCGGAGGCCACCCCGTTCCGCCTCGTGGTGCGCGAGTCCTCGCTGCGCCCGGCCCCGGCGCCGTAACTCCGCCCGGCCCGGCGACGCACATCCCGACGGTCGCGGCGGCGTACGGCCCCCGCGCGGGTCCGTCCGCGGCCCCGCTCCCCCGCGGCCGCCCCACATCCGGCCCGCATCCGGCCCGCACCTGCCGCGGCCTCGCCGGCCCGACGCCGCTCGTGGCCGCCGCAGGGACTTGTCGCCGATCTATTGCAACGTTGAAAATCCTATGTCAGGGTCTCCCGCATCGAGTTCACATCGACGTGACGAGGTGAGTACGCCTATGAGCGGAGCGCTGGCGCGCCGCCGGTTCCTGGCGCTCGGTGGCGGCCTGGCCCTGTCCGGAGGACTGACGGCGTGCGCGTCCCCGTTGGCCACCGGCCTGTCGGGCGCCCAACCGGACACCGCCGACGTCATCTACTGGAACCTGTTCACCGGTGGCGACGGCGCCAACATGGTGCTGATGGAGGACGCGTTCCGCAAGGCCCACCCCGGGCTGTCGGTCGAGGCGACCATCCTCGGCTGGGGGAACCCGTACTACACCAAGCTGGCGCTGGCGACGGCGAGCGGCACCCCGCCCGACGTCGGCATCGCCCACCTGTCCCGGCTGCCGCTGCTGGCCGCGGCCGGACTGCTGGAACCGGTGGAGGACGCGGGCGTCGGCGAACTCGGCATCACCGCCGACAAGTTCACCCCCGCCGCCTGGCACAAGGCCACGGTGGGCGGGACGGTCTACGCGGTGCCGCTGGACACGCACCCCTTCGTGCTCTTCTCCCACACCGACCTGGCGCGCAAGGCCGGGCTGCTCGACGCGACCGGGGCCGGCCTGAAGCCGATGAAGGACGGCGCCGCGTTCACCGACGCGCTCAAGGCGATGAAGGACGCCGGGGCGCAGTACGGCGCGGTGATGTCGACCACCGCCGACCCGGCCACCTGCTGGCGTTACTTCAGCATGATCTACTCCGGCATCGCCGGCCCGGTCGTCACCGACTCGGGCACCCGGATCGCCGTGGACGACGACGCGGCGGAGTCGACGTTCGCGTTCATGCAGAGCCTGACCGCGGGCGGCCTGATGCCCAAGAGCCTGACCGGGTCGGGGGTGAACGCCCTGTTCAGCACCGGCAAGGCCGGCTTCCTCTTCGACGGCGAGTGGCAGATCCCCACCTACCGCGCGGTCAAGGGCTTCCACTTCAACGTGACGCCCTTCCCCGCGCTGCTCGGCCCGAAGCCGGTGGCGTACGCCGACTCGCACTCGCTGGTGATCCCGCGCAGCGGCAAGCGGTCCGCGGCGCGCACCGCGCACGCGGCGCTGTTCATCAGGAGCCTGCTCGACAACAGCGCCACGTGGGCGCACGGCGGCCACGTGCCCGCCTGGCTGTCGACCCAGCGCAGCAAGGCGTTCCTCGACCAGTCGCCGCAACGCAACTACGTGCAGGCGGCGTTCAACGCGGTGTACGACCCCGTCGCCTGGTACACCGGCGCGGGCTCGGACTTCCAGAACACGGTGGGAGCGACCGTCATCGAGGTCATCGCCGGGCAGATCAAGCCCAAGGCCGCGGTGGCGCAGCTGCGTTCCGACCTGAAGCGGTACACGACCGCCCGACCGCCGGTCACGATCGGATAGGAGGCCGCCCACCATGACGACCCTCGCCTCTGAACGGCCGGCCGAGCGTCCGGCCCGACGCATCACGCTGCGCACCGCCTCCCCGCGCGCGCCGCGCTCCGACCGCCGGGCCGGACTGCTGCTCAGCTCGCCCTTCCTGGTCATCTACCTGCTGTTCATGATCGGCCCGCTGCTGGTCGGGGTCGTGGTCAGCTTCTTCAACACCACCACCGTCAAGAGCGGTCTGGGCGGATGGGTGGGCCTGTCGAACTACAAGGCGGTCTGCGAGGACTCGCTGTTCTGGTCGGCGATGTGGCACTCGGTGCTGTTCACGCTGATCACCACCCCGCTGCTGGTGGTGCTGGCCCTCGCGTTCGCGATCCTGGCCTCCCGGATCCGGCACGGCACGGTCTTCTACCGGCTGGCGTTCTTCGCGCCGTACGTGGTCCCGTCGTCGGTGGTCGCGCTGATCTTCCTGTGGATGTACACCCCGCAGGTCGGGCTGATCCCGAAGATCTTCGACGCGGTCGGCCTGACCCCGCCGGACTTCATCGGCACCACCTCCGGCGGCTGGACGGCCGTGGTGCTGATGACCCTGTGGTGGACCTTCGGCTTCAACTTCGTGCTGTACACCGCCGCGATCCAGGACGTGCCGCCCGAGGTGTACGAGGCCGCCGCCATCGACGGGGCGAGCCCGTGGCAGCAGATCCGCTTCGTGACCGTGCCGCTGCTGGGCCGCACCACCAGCCTGGTGCTGATCCTCCAGATCCTCGCCTCGCTCAAGGTGTTCGACCAGATCTACCTGCTGCTGGGCGGCGGCCCGAACCAGTCCACCCGCCCGGTCATCGAGTACATCTACGACACCGGTTTCACGTCGTACCGCGGCGGTTACGGTGCCGCCGCGACCATGGTCTATTTCGTCATCATCGTCGCGATCTCCGCGGTCTGGTACGTGCTGCGCCAGCACCGTACGGCCGCCGCCGAGCGGCCGGCACCGCGGCCCGAACGGAGGACCTCATGACCACCCTGGCCCCTGTACGCGGCCGCGCCCAGGCCCCGGCGGCGACCGCGGACGGCGGCAACGGCGCGAAGCTCTTCAACCGCCTGTGCGTGGTGTGCCTGACCCTCTTCGCGCTGATCTGGCTGGTGCCGTTCGTGTGGGCGCTGATCACCTCGCTGCGCTCGGACGGCTCGATCACCGAGAAGCCCACCTCGCCGTTCGCGGGCGGCTGGTCCTTCCACGCGTACTCCTACGCCTGGGACAACTACCCGCTGGGCTACTGGTACCTCAACAGCCTGGTGATCGCGACGCTCGCGGTGCTGTTCACCGTCGCCTTCTGCTCGATGGCGGGGTTCGCGCTGGCGCTGCTGCAGTTCCCGGGGCGCAACGTCGTCATGGCGCTGGTCGTCGCCGGGCTGATGCTGCCGACCGAGGCGCTGGTGCTGCCGCAGTTCGTCGAGTACCGCTCGCTGCACCTGCTCGGCACGTACTGGGCCCTGGTGCTCCCGTCGGTCGCCGCGCCGGTCTCGGTCTTCGTCTTCCACGCCTTCTTCCGCGGCATCCCGACCCCGCTGATCGAGGCCGCCCGGCTGGACGGCGCGAGCTGGTGGCGGATCTACTGGTCGGTCTGCCTGCCGATCTCCCGCCCGGCGGTCGCCACGGTCGCGATCCTCACCTTCATCTCCTCCTGGAACGCCTTCCTCTGGCCACTGCTCGTGCTCAGCCAGACGAAGTCCCAGACGGTCCCGGTCGGCCTGTCGTCGCTGGTGAACCCCAGCAACATCCAGTACGCCGAGGTGATGGCGTCCTCCGTGCTCGGCTTCCTGCCGCTGATCGCGGTCTTCCTGGTCTTCCAGCGCCAGATCGTCCAGGGCGTCGCGACCACCGGACTCAAGTAGCCGCCGCGCCCGCCCTTGCGGAGTGATCGCCCGCGGGTCACCCGGCCGGGGCCGAGCCGCGGGCGATCGCGGCGAGTTCGCGGGCCGCGCCCGCGAACTCCTGGCCGGTGCGGTGCACCACCCGCAGCGTGCGGGTCAGGTCGAGTCCCTCGACGGGGACGGCGACGACCGTGCCGGCGGCGAGGTCGTGGGCGACCGCGAGCGAGCTGAGCACGGCCGGTGCGACGCCCTCGGCCACCGCGGTCTTGATGGCCGTGGTGGAGGACACCTCGATGACCGGTGCGGCGAGCGGGCGGGCGGTCCGGGCGCGCAGCGCGCGTTCGAGGGAGAGCCGGGTGCCGGAGCCGTGCTCGCGGCTGACCAGGGACGTCGCCGCCAGCTCGGCCGGGGTGACGGCTGCCGGCGGGCGGCGCCGCGCCCAGGGGTGCTCCGGGTGCACGATCACGATCAGCTCGTCCCGCCCCACCGGGTGGGCGGTGAGGCCGCGCGGCACCGCCGGGCCCTCCACGAAGCCGATCGCGGCGGAGCCGCCCAGCACCGCGGCGGCGACCTCGTCGGAGTTGCCGGTGGTCAGGGCGACGGCGGTGCCCGCGACCGCCGTGTGGAACCGGACCAGCCAGTGCGGCAGCAGGTACTCGGCGATGGTCATGCTCGCGGCCACCGGCAGCCGCGCCTCGGCGGTGAGGTGCAGCGAGGTGATGCCGGCCTCCAGCGCGGCGGCCGCGTCGAGCGCCGTGCGGGCCCAGTCGGCGACCAGGGCGCCCTGCGCGGTCAGCCGCGAGCCCTGCGGGGAGCGCTCCAGCAGCGTGACGCCCGTCCGCCGCTCCAGGTACCTGATCCGAGAGCTGGCCGCCGGCTGGCTGATGCCGTGCTCGCGTGCGGCGGCGCCCAGGCTGCCCAGGCGTGCCACCGACAGCAGCAGGTCGAAGGGGCCCAGGTCGCTGACCCGGCTGGTCAAGGGCATAAGTCAAGTCTATGACGTCATGCCGGACTGCTCCCTAGCGGCGGGCCGGGCCCGGCCGGATGGTGGGAGGCATGACCCACTCGTTCGCCGCACCGTCGCGATCGGCCGGCCGGCGGCCCGGCCGCACCCTCCCCTGGGGGCTGCTGCGCGAACTCGACCGTCCCTCCGACCTGTTCCGGCACCTCGGCCCGAACTGGTTCGCCTCGGTCATGGGCACCGGCATCACCGCGAACGCGGCGGCGACCCTGCCGGTGCACGCGCCGGGACTGCGGACCGCCGCCACCGCCGTGTGGGCGCTCGCCGCGCTCCTGCTGGTGGCGCTCACGGCGGCCTGGGGCGTGCACTGGACCCGGCACCGGGAGCAGGCCCGGGCGCACGCGGACCACCCGGTGGCGGCGTACTTCTGGGGTGCCCCGGCGATGGCGCTGATCACCGTCGGCGCGGGCTCCCTGTCCCTCGGGTCGGACTGGATCGGGCCGCACGCGGCGCTCGGCGTCGACGCGGTGCTGTGGACGGCGGGCACCGTGCTCGGGCTGGTCACCGCGGTGTGGATCCCGTACCGGGTGATGACCGGGACGGGAGTGCCGGCGGACGCCGCGTTCGGCGGCTGGCTGATGCCGGTGGTGCCGCCGATGGTCTCCGCGGCCACCGGCGCCGCGCTCGTCCCCCATCTCGCCCCGGGCCAGGGCCGGTTGATCCTGCTGCTGGGTTGCTATGCGATGTTCGGGATCAGCCTGTTCGCGAGCGTGGTGATCATCACGCAGATCTGGGGCCGGCTGGTCCGGCACGGGATCGGCCCGGCCGCGATGGTCCCCACCCTGTGGATCGTGCTCGGCCCGCTCGGCCAGTCCGTCACCGCCGCGAACCTCCTCGGCAACGTCGCCCACCTGGCGCTGCCCCACCCGGACGCGGCCGCGGCCCAGGCGTTCGGCTTCCTCTACGGCGTCCCCACCTGGGGCTTCGCCATGATGTGGCTCGCGCTGGCGGCGAGCGTCACCGCGCGCACCCTGCGCACCGGGCTGCCCTTCTCGCTGACCTGGTGGAGCTTCACCTTCCCGGCGGGCACCTGCGTGACCGGCACCAGCGCGCTGGCCGTGCACCTCGGCTCCACCCCGCTGAAGGTGGCGGCGGTCGCCCTCTACGGCCTGCTCGTCGCCGCCTGGCTCACCGTCGCCGCCCGCACCGCCGCCCACAGCGCCCGCGGCGGCCTCTTCAAGCCCGCGCAGGCACCCGCACCCGCTCCCGGGCCGCCGGCGCCCGCCACCGGCGCGCGCTGACGGCCCGGAACCCTCACGTGCGGGCGAACGCCTGGCGCACCGAGCCGCCGACGACGGCGCACCACGTGCTCAGGTCCACCTTGCCGTTCGGGGTGAGGCCGTGCAGGCGCTGCATGCCCTGGACGGCCTTCATCGTGGCGTGGTCGTAGGTGCCGTTGACCGTGACGTCGGCGTAGCCCTTGCGGCTCAGCATCAACTGGAGCGCGTTGACCGGCAGTCCGGTGGCGTCCTTGTCGAGGCAGGGGGCCAGGGCCTCCCACGTCGCGCTGTCGAAGGTGCAGTCGGCGGTGACCGGGATGCCGTGCGTGGTCTGGAAGTCCTCGACCACGGGGTTCATGTCGGTGCCGAAGACGCCGTCGGTGGCCAGGGTGTACCCGGCGTTGTCGAGGAGGTACTGCGCGACCTCGACCACCGGGCCGTCGACGAACCGCCAGATGTCGGGCCAGCGGCGGTCGGGGACCTCGGCGAGCGGGGTGCCCATCGCCTTCAGGACGCGCGAGCGCACCATCGGGAACTGCGCGTAGAAGGAGATGCCGGGGCAGTCGGTGGTGTAGAAGTCCCAGTGCCCGAAGATGTCCCACGCGTGCAGGTCGAACTGCCGGCACACCGCGACGCACAGCTCCACCAGCGAGTCCAGCAGCGCGTCGGGCGGCGTCTCGGTGATGTAGGTGCCCTCGTTCTCGATGCCGATCGCGTTGCCGTTCTCCCCCGGGCAGTGCGCGGCGATCACCTGGTGCTCGCCGGTCTCCAGCGTCGACAGGCTCTGGTGCCGGCCCTCCAGGACGTACCCGCCGCGGCTGACCGTGAAGTGCTGGCCGGTGTCCGCCCACCCGTTGGTGTCCATGTGCAGGTTCTGGCAGTCCTTGGCCAACTGGATCGCGTGGTCGCGCGAGTAGTCGGTCACGTTCGGGAACGCCATGTGGTGCAGGATGATCTTGTTGGTCTGGTTGCCGGTGATCTGGATCGGGCTGGACGGGGGCCGGGCGCCCCAGGTGTCGCAGTCGATGATCCAGGGGAACTCGGCGGACGGCGTCGAGGGCGTGGCGCCCGCCGCCCGCGCGGCACCGGGGAAGGCCAGTTCGGTGCCGACGACCGCGGCCACCGCCCCTCCCAGACCCACCTTGAACAGGGTGCGGCGATCGACCTCGTGCTCGT
>NZ_FNVU01000016.1 GCF_900107965.1 Actinacidiphila yanglinensis
GACATGACGCGCCGTCACTACGTGACGGAGTGTTGTAACGTCGCTCCGCGACATTCACAGCGCTGGCTAGAGGAGGGAGGGGTGCCGGCCGAGTAGGTCGTTACATATTCGGAGAGGTGGGGCGAAGCGGGAGGAGGGTCTGCGCGGGTGGTCTATACGGGTCAACGTGGCGCTCTGATCTGCTATTTGATGCTCTGTCTCTTGAGCTGTGCTGTCCGGGAGGGCCGGGCGGTGGGGCTGGTCTGCTCTGAGCGCCCGTCAGGGACAGTCTCGTCCGGGGCGGGTTGTGTACCTGAGTATGTCACGTAATTGTGTACCGCTCAAGTCTGTAACCGTGACACCTTGTGATGTTGTGTACCCGCCGTAGTGGTCTGAACCAGTTAATGAATTGTAGCGAATTTGAAATGGTGGATAAAGGGGATTGGCAGTCCCGTTCTCTTCGGGTTGATATCCGCCACGGTTTCTGTCCTGCGTTACTGTATGGAGCTGCTCATGAAATGATTTCTGTACAGCTCTCTACCCGACTGGATATTACTCCCCCGGGAATTGGTGGGTCTCATCGGAGGGGCAGTGTTCCGTAAGAAGGCGCGCGCTCCTCGTGGCGGGGTGGGTTTCTTCCCGCTGCGCCTGAGGACGCACTCATCGGCGCGGCAGCGAGCAAGAGCCGTAGACGGCCCCGGCCGCGTCGGCGCAGGGCGGCCGCGTTGAACACCGCCGGGACGTCAGACACAGCCGCCACGAGTCCTCCAACTCGACCGCGTGCGGGCCCGGCACAGCGCGCCCGCACGCCCGCCTCGCCCTGCGCCTTGAGCGCCACCCGCCAGGGCCCCGTCGACCACCAACAACCCAAGCGGAGCCAGTTGGGCGCGGCCCGGACCGGCGGGCGCGGCGCGGCAGCCACAACATCACCGACATCGACCAGCGCCCCCCTCAACCCCCACCACAGGCAACAATTCAACCCCGAGGCACAACGACCGCGGCGGCCAGCAGGGCGCGGGCGTGCCGCAGCACGGCCACGTCCGTCCAGGTCCCGGGCGCGTGAGCGACCAACACCATGGCGAGCAACAGGGCGTCCTGGCTGCCGGGGTGGGTGGAGGCGCGGGCGGCGACGCGCTCGGCGTGCTTCAGATCCGGGGAGTACTCGGCGCTGGAGCGCATCAGCTCCAGCTACACCGGGTCGTCGACGCCCGCCTCGGCGAACGCGTCCGCCCCGGCCCGGCGGCGCGCGGCGAACGGGGCCACGGCGAACGGACGGCGGCCGCGAGGGCGCGGGCCGCGGCGGACGGGGGCGCGGCACCGTCGGACGGGCCGGCGCGCCTTGACGCGGCAGCCGGGGTGGGCGCGGCCGGACTCGCAGCGGCCGCGCGGCACGGCCAGGCGGCAGCGGCGCCCGGCGGACGCGCGGGGCCGCCGCTGGCTGGCGTGCGGCCTGCTACCGGCGGGGCCGCCGCTGGTTCTCCTTCTTGGACAGTAGACCCAGCACCGCCCGCTCCTGGTGGTGGTCCTTCCACCGCTCGGCCAGCTCGCGGTCCGCGATCCGGCCCAGTCCAGGTTCCGTCGAGGGCGTCATCGGGATGGAGTCCCAGCCGTCGACCATGGCAGCGAACTCCTCCGCGATGTCCACAAACGCCGGGCCTCGAAAGTAGGACACCGCCACATCTGAGCTGTCGAGCTGCTGGCCGGATTGGTCGGAAACCAGCCTCCCGGCTTCCTTGCGCGCCTCGAAGTAGCCGTTGGCCTGCGGCTGCACTTCGGATCGCATGATGTTCAGGACCTGCTGTCGCACCGTCGGCGGCTTCATGCAGGTCTTGTACGAGAAGTCGATCCTGGAGCCGTCGACGCGGACGACCTCGAACCCGGGGGACGAGCCGATCTGCGGAGGTGCGATGGCGAACGCTTCGATGCCGGGGCCGATCTTTTCTGCAGCCTCATGGTGCATGTCGAGTAGGTCCACCAGGAGCAGGTGGTCCTCCTCGGCATCGACGGTCTCCCCCAACTGGTAGCGGTAGAGCACTGCCCGCACGGCCTCTTCGGCGGTGCCTTTCGTTCGGTACTTCCGAGGACCGATCCAGAACTCAGCCACGATCATTCCTTCTGTCGGCGGCTCTCCAGCCTCCCTGACTGGCGCTCAGCCGGACGTCTGAACTTATCGCGCTGTGACGGGCGCGCCTTGGTCGTTGCACGGTCCACAACCTGTGCCGCGACAGTCTGTTGTGGGGCCTACCGCGTTGCTCCAGGGCGCTGCGGCATGTACAGGGCTGGCCTTCCAACGGGTCTCCCGGCCAGCACCGCGTGCCCGGGGCCGGCGATGTCCCGTCCCCATGTCTCGGGAAGGGGCAGACGCAAGTGCACCGGGCCGGCGGGGCGGGGCAGTGGGGGCTGTTCCAGAGTATTCCGCTCCCCGCGGGGTCCCGTAGGGTGCTGTGGTGACCGGCAGTTCGGGTGGTTCGTGTGTTGTTGCTCCGGCTGTGCCTGGTGAGCCGGTGCAGTGACGGCGTTGACTGCGCTGGCGCTTGGCGATGGTGTGGGGTGCGCGGGGGTGCCCTCCGGTTCTGCGCTCGCTGATGCCGTCGCCGGCCAGGGCGGGCGGATCCACCTTCCGTACGGCTTCGGGCACTGTCTGGTAGCCCGCGAGGGGGATGCGGTCGTGGGCATGGTCTACGCCACCCCGCCGATCCGCTGGTTGGACGGTCAGACTGCCGCCCAGCGGGCCTCCCTGGTGGAAGCGTTGGTGGAGATCGAGTTGCTTGCCGTCGCGGCAGACCACCGCGGCCGCGGCGTGGGGAACTGCTTGCTCGACGCGGCACAGGTCGCGGCCCGCGAGGCAGGCACGCGCAAGCGCCGCCAGGAAGTGACGGTCGGCCGGCGCCGCAGCAGAGTGCTGCGTTCGCGCTCGGTCATGCCTCTCCACACACCGAATGCAATGCGCTGGTCCAGGGCGTAGGCGAGGCGCTGGGTTCGGGCGCTGCAGCTGCTGTACAGCGCTTTGGCGCGGCTTTGTGCGGCACCTTCGACGAATAGGGCGTCGGGGTCAGCTGTTCTGCACAGCCTTTGCTCACTCGAGTCCGTCTCCGTCGTTCCGTCCTCTTCCCTGGTCTGCCCTGTGTTGTCCACCGCCCGGGGCAAAAGGCATATGACATTGCGTCATTGGGGGGACCGTTGCTGCATCTGTCCCACAGCTCCACACCTTCAAGTGAGCGGTACTTGCTTGCTGCGTGCGGCGGCACTACGAGATGCCCCGAAGGCGGCGCAAGCGGGATGGCATCGCCCGGCGCCTGGCAGGCGTCGTGATCACAAGCCTCCTTGTGCACATTCCACGGATCAGGACCGAGGCTGGCGCTTCGGCCTGGCTTCCCGTGGTTCGGCGGCCGATGAGGGCGGGGTGCTCGGTTGACCCCACCGGTGCACGCATCGCTTGTACTTGCGGCCGCTGCCGCACGGGCATGTGTCGCTGCGCTGGGGTGGCTGGTCGCTGGCGCCGGCGTAGGAGATGCGGTTGAGGCCGTGGATCTCTGCTGTCAGGCCGATGTCGTCCATGGTCCACTTCACGAGCGAAAGACTGCTGTGGACCACATCGGCGGCCAGGACGAGGGCGTCGGCGGCTGCGTGGGCGACGGTCGGCTGCATGACGTAGCCGGAGGCGGCTAGGCCCTCCAGGGGGCGGCGCGCGTAGTGCTCGACGGCGTGCGTTTTGGGACGGTCCGAGGCCCGCAACACGGTGTGGGTGGTGGCGGAGCCGAAGCTGGGGTGGACTGCGTCGCACAGCCATTCGTACAGGTCGAGCACGTCGACGGTCGTGGTGTTCTTGGCGAGTTTATTGATGTAGGTCATCACGTTGGTGCTCTGGAGCACGGGAGGCCGGTCGGCGCTTTGTCCGATGCGTGAGGCGTACTGGAGTTTTGCCAGGCGGTTGTTGAGGTCGGCGCTGAACTGGGTGAGGGAGTCGGTGGTGGGCGGGCCGACTTTCTTGAACGTGTCCCATGCCTCGTGAAGGAGGGTTGTTTCGTGGGTGAGGGCGGCCGCGCCCTCCAGCAGGGAGCGGGAGCATGCGGCTGCGACGAGCAGCCGCCAGCGGCCAAGGGCTTCCACGGTCTGCTCGGCCAGTTCGGCGGCACGCCACAGCTGGGTCAGCCGCCAGGCCGCCATCCTCATGTGCAGTTCGGACAGGGCGAAATGGGCAATCCAGTCCCGTGAGCCGAGCGCGGTGGTGTCCTGCATGAACGGGCTCGCCTTGCCCGACCACGTACCGTCGGGATGAGAGACGGTGACGAACGTCCAGGTCTCCTCCGGTGCGGCGGCGTTGAGCAGGTCGGCGAGCTCGGCTGTCGCGTCATGCGCATTGTGGGCGCGCAGCGGCACATTGATGTGGACCACGGCCTGCGTGCTTTGGGCATTGCCGTCGGCCAGCGTCATCAACTGCCGGGCTGCCGCCTGAACACGGTCGGCCCGGTCCTTGCCCAGAGCCCGAACGACTTGTTCCTCGAAGCTCACGCATCCCCCAGTGCACGCGCCATCGGCGGGGTGTCACGGGCCCAGAATACTGGTGTGCTCCCGAGGCGGTGTCGCTGGTCAATGACCGGGTGCCGAGTGTGGCGAACCATTCGTTTCCTGCGTCATGGTGCTGCGAGCGAGCGTTGTTGATTCGTGGCAGACCGATGGCAGTTGACGGGCCCAAAAACCGTTGGATGGCTGGCCAACCCCAGTGCGCCCGGTCTGCTCTCGCCCGACGGACGCGGCGCGCTATTCGAGCTGCTGCCGTGGCGGGGGCGGCGGCGGACGTGCTCGTTGCTGGCGCGGTCGCCGGGACGCACACCTGGATCTCGGGAGCAGCGCCCCGCACGGGTCGCAGCGGTCGTTCGGGGACGGCTGGTTCGTCGGCGTGCGGGCGGTGTCGGGCTGGCTGTACTCGCAGCGCTGGGACTCCTTAGGCGCGTACGGTAATCGGTCGTGTTAACCAACATCTATATCGATGGCTTCAACCTCTACTACGGGCGGCTGAAGGGGCAGAAGGGTTCCAAGTGGCTCGATCCGGTGGAGCTGTGTCGCAATCTGCTTCCGGCTGGGACTCGGATCCAGCGGGTCCGCTACTTCACGGCTCGGATCACTCCGCGACCTGATGATCCCGACGGCCCGGCTCGCCAGGACGCCTACCTCAGGGCGTTGGAGACGCTGCCGGAGGTGTCGATTCACTATGGCAGGTTCTCGCAGACCAAGACCCGTATGAGGCTGGCCAGCCCGCCCGTTGGTGGCCCCAACACGGTGGAGGTGATCAAGACTGAGGAGAAGGGCACCGACGTCCATATAGGGGCGCACATGCTCCTGGACGCCTTCCGCAAGGATTGCGACATGGCCGTGCTGATCAGCAACGACAGCGATCTGTGCGAGCCTCTGAGGATGGTCAAGAGCGAACTCGGGTTGACTATCGGCATCCTCAACCCGTTTGCCCAGCCTAGCCACTGGCTGAAGAAGCTCCAGCCAGCGTTCATCAAGCCGATCCGGCAGGGCGTCGTCCGGGCTTCCCAGCTCCCGGCCTCGGTGCCGCTGGGAGACGGCAAGGTCGTGACCCAGCCGCAGGAGTGGGTCTGACCAGCCAATGCCGGCCCGACAAAAGCAAAGGCCCGCCGTAGGGCGGGCCTCGCGCCTGCTCGCCGCAACGAGCAGGGGGTTCGTGAAACAATCTAACAGAACCCCACGGACGATCGCTTCATTTCGACCAAAAATTTAGATTCAAAGGATTAATAAACAGATTTCATAATATCATTGGAGCAAAGAGGAAAAATTCCTTTGAATCAAAGGTATCGTCGACTGCTGAAGTCTGCATGAGCCGCTGCTGCAGCCATCCTGCCTTCCCGCCACCGGCCACCGGCCACCTGGCAGGGCCCGGCCAGCGGTCGGCTGGTCCACCCACCTGCTGCCAGATGCCGTGCGATCCCCGGGCCGGCCGCTGACGGAAGGGCGCCACACGGACCTAGGGCTGGAGAGCAGCTCACCACCCGCGGTCACGGGTGGTGAGCGTCCTAGGAACCGGTTCGCCTTCTGTGGGCCTTCTCCGCTCGCGTCGTCTGCGCCGTGCTCCGTCCCTCGCTGCAGCTGCCCCGCAACCGCCTCCAGCCCCGCCGCCGTCACACCCCACAGCTTCTGCGACGGCTCGCCCCGCCGATCCGGCGCCTCGAACTAGCAGCACGTTGCGGATCGCCTTGTCCGACAGGTGCGGACGGACCAGCCCAATGATCTACGGCGTGTTCGCGGTCTTCGCCTCCCCGCGAAGATCTACTGGAGGCCTTCCACCGTCGTCTGCGCCGTCGACAGCCCGACGCAACCAACGGCGGCAAGCGGCCCCGCCAGGGCCGCTGGAGGTCAGACCCACGCCGGCCTTCTCGCCCCTGCCGCCCGTCCACGCCACACCGTCCCTTCCCTCAGGTACGGGGGTTGCGCCGTATTCGTCAGTCAGCTTTCGGCGCTGGCGAGGCGAGAGGCGACGAGCCGGTTCGTCAGCTCCACCGTGGCCAGGTACCACCAGAAGATCCAGTCCAAGAACACTTCGTCGTACTCGCCGCGCTGGCCTGCCTTGCGGTGACGTAGGTCGTAGCGGTTGGCGATCTCGAACAGTGCACCTTCGTCGGGCTTGCTGATCTTGTCTTTGAGCAGGGCGCGGCGCTCCTCGAGGATGCCCGCAAGCGTCACGATGGCCGATCGCTTGCTCTCCACTGTCGTGTCGCGTCCGCGGAACAGGGCGATGGCGTGACTGGGCTTGATCCGCTTCGACGGACATCCTCCCGGGGCAGAGCCCCTGATCTCGAATGTCCGTCGAAGCGGATCAAGCCCAGAAGCATCCCTGGCGCGCATCCCTGAGGTCGATGGACTTGCTCCCGTCGTGCACCCTGGTCCCTGGCCGGGAGGACAGCTTGGGTGTCCAGACCGATGGTTCCTGGGGCCGGTCTCCAAGGCTGACGGGCGCCCCCACCCGAGAAGCCTCGGGTAGGGCTCGCTCCGGCAGTGCTTCCTGAAGTCTTAATGCTGCAGCCAGTGCTGGGTCGCATGAAGAGCAACGCTGACAATGGCGTTGACGGCTCCAGCGGCAGTTGCCGACAGCATTGACGTCATGAGATCGCGCCTGACGCGTGAGCCGGGGTGGCAGTTGGGGTTGCGAGTGCGGCGGGGCCGGTGTGGGTTGGTCATGGCGTGATGGTGAAGTCCGGCTCTACGGTGGGGCAGCATCCGGTCGGGGAAGGCACCCAAAGTTGCAGGTGGGATCGCTACGATGAGCTTTCCGGAGCGGATCGCCACCGGAAGAAACCGGAGGTTTTCGGTGCCGGACAGCGACCGGCCGACAGGGGCACGGGAACAGTTCGCGCAGCGACTGCAGGAGCTGATCACCGCTTCTGGCCTGTCCAAAGCCGCTTTCGCGCGTCAGGCCGCCGCTGTCGAGCAGAAGTTGGCCGATCCGCCTCGCAACCGGCCCAGATTCTCGCCGCAGCGGATCAGCGACTGGGTATTGGGAAAGAACATCCCCCATGAGCGGGCGTTGACCGCGATGGTGATCGCAGTTCAGCATGCCCGCGCCAGGAGCGGCCTGTCGGCGATCACGGTGCAGCCCGGGCTGTTGTCGCTGGACCGGTGGGCACAGTGGCGGCGGCAGGCCCAGGACGAGGCTTCCTCTTCATCGGGTGATCGGTCAGGTGCAGTGCAGCTGGCCGCTCATGACGCGTCCGCCCAGTCGCTGACTCCACGGCCGGGGATGGGCCAGGGGCGTGCCGTGGGACCGCTGGCCATGGCGCCGGTCCTCCCGGATCGCTTCGTTCCACGCCCGAGGCAGGCGGAGTGTGTGCTGGCTGCGCTGGAGCATCGGCAGAGCCCGGTAGTGCTGCATGGGCCTGGCGGATTCGGAAAATCGACGCTGGCGAGTTGGGTCTGTGCCACGCCACAGATTCGTGAGCAGTTCCCGGATGGGGTGCTGTGGGCGCAGATGGGTCCGCAGGTGGAACCGGACCGCGTGGCGCGGTCTTTGTCCGAGATGGCGGCGCAGGTCAGCGGTGCAGCGGCGCCGCAGGTGTATGTCGATGTGGCCGCTGCTGCGCAGGCTCTGCGGTCGGCGCTGACGGGATTGCAGGCCCTGCTGGTCGTTGACGACGTGTGGAGTGCCACTGATCTGCGCCCCTTCCAGGGGCTTGGGCCGGGGGTGCAGTTGCTGGTCACGACGCGTCGTGCCGGGCTGGTGGAGACAGTCGAGGTCGAGGTCGGCGAGATGTCGGTGGACGAGGCTGTGGCCGTCCTGGGCGTCGACGACGCTGACGAGGCTGTGCTGCAGCCGCTGCTGGCGCGTGCGGGGTACTGGCCGCTGGCATTGGTCATGCTCTCGGGAGTGTTGCGGAGTCTGGTGGGCCGGCACGGCAAGGACGTGGTCGAGGCGGTGCGTGAACTGGCATCTGAGCTGGACGGCGCCAGTGTCTTGGCATTGGATGACCTGTCCGATACGGACGTGGCCAGGGGCATTGCCCGCACGCTTGAGGTGAGTCTGGACGATCTTGTCGCGGTCGGTGGACCGCGATGTCTGGAACGGTTCGTGTCCCTGGCGGCGTTCCCGGCTGGTCAGGCGGTGCCGTTCGCGCTGCTGCACCAGCTGTGGGGCATCAGTGATGTGCGGGCGCGTTCCGAGGGCGACCGCTTCGTCGGCCGGTCACTGTGTACGGTCGACGGGCAGGGGCTGCGTCTGCACGGCATCATCCGTCGGGCCCTGCGCGTACTGAATGCCGATCAGTTGGCGGGGTTCAGTCAGCGGCTTTTGGTCGAGTTTCGGCCTGCCGAGGGATGGCACCGGTTGGCCGGCGCTCGCATGCTTCTCGCCGACACGCTGGCCTTCCATCTGCTGCAGGCAGGTCTGCTGCAGGAGTTGGGCTTAACCGTGCGGGATGTCCGCTTCCTCGCGTTGCGGTTGGCCCGGTCCGGACCGACCGCCGTGGATGCCGACCTTGCCCGCTACCGTGCAGCAGTTCCCGACGACGCCGGCGCCCGTGTTCTGGCCAGCCTGATGCGCCGTGAGGCGCTGGCGTTCACCGGCCCGCTGTCCTGCCACGACCTGGCCGTCACCCTGGAGAACCGTGCCCTGGGACTCGACCCGCTGCCGCAATGGCTGCTGGGGCTCGGGCAGGCCCGCTCAGGCGGCGGGGTGCGGTACCTGCACCCGCCGCTCGACCGCGACCATCCGGCGCTCAAAAGCTGTGTTCCGGCCGTAGGTGTCGACGAATTCCACGATGTCGACTGGCACCCGAGCGGTCGGCTCCTGGCCGTCGCGGGCTCCCATCCCACCGTGGAGATCCTCGACACCGAGGGAACGCGGAAATGGACGATGGAAGGCCCTGACACGGTCAACCGCGTGCGGTGGAGCCCGGACGGAACCCGACTGGCACTCGTCGGTGTCAGTGACCGCTTCGACATGCCTCACGACGTTGAGACGACTCCGGAGGAAGCTCTCCGCAACCATCACAACGACGTGACCGTCTATGACCTTCGGACCGGTAGGGAGATCCTGGCCGTGCCTGTCCTGGCCGGCCTCTCCCTCTTGCGGCAATCGCCGCCGGCCCTGTGCTGGTCACCGGACTCCGACATGATCTGCGTCGCCAGTGACACGGGCGTGTCCTTGTACGCGCTGGACGCGGGCAGCGGTCCCCAGCCGCTGACCGGTATCCAGCACCTGGACGAAGAGGGCGAGGTGTCACTCGACTGGCACCCCGTTCACGGCCTGCTCGCGCACACCCCGAAGCGCACCAGCGACAGGCACCACGCCGGGCTGCTGCGCCTATGGGCGGATCCGGCCGACCAGAGCCAGGAACCACGGCAGTGGCACTCCCGGGCACTGTGGGGCCGCGGCGGATCTTTGATGTGGCGACCGAGCGGTCGCACTGCGGTACTGGACCTGGAGCGTGCCGTGGCCATCGTGGACCCGTTCGCTCAGCGCGTCCTGTGGCGCACCGAGCACACGCGAGAAGCCACTGCCTACTGGTCGGCCGACGGCCAACAGCTCGCCGTACGCGAGTCGGCGCCTCGGCTTCATCGGGGTCCGAGTCGGATCACCGTGTGGCGAGTGCCGTCCGATGAGGCTCTGTCATCCGGGGACTTGCCGATGCCCGAGTCCTTTGTCCCGCTGCGGTCCGACCATAACGACCGGGACTGCGTGTCCTGGCATTCCGATTCCGCGGCGCTCGTGGCCACCAGTGACCGGCGCCTGCTGCAGATGTGGGATACCGGGCGTCTCAGCCCTGCCGCCGCGGCACGGCCCGGACAGGCCGCACTCGTGCACGTACGGTGGAGCTCCGATGGCCGAAGCCTGGCCGTGGCGGGAGAGCACGGGCACTGGATGACCGTGCATATGGAAGGCTCCTCCCCCGACGCCTCCCGCGTTGCTGCCCACTCCTCCTTCCCGTTTCCCGGACGCGATCCTGCGACCCGGCATCGATGGCCGCAGGCAGTCGGTGTGCCTGCCGAGCGCTACCCCCCGGAAGGTTCTCCGGTCATCGTGAACTTCGGGCCGGAGGAACGACAGCATCTGATCGGGCACTGGTTTGAGCCGCTGCGTGTCTTCACCTCCCAAGGCCGGCTCGTCACCGAACTTGCCTCGCCTCACGGTGCGCAACGCTGGGGCGATGCCTGCTTCACTCCGCGCGGTGACCGTGTCGTTGCGGCCGCTGCAGGCGCTGACTGGGACGACAGCGTATTCAGTGTGTGGAACCTCAACGGGGCGCGGCCGCGGGAGGCTACCGCCCGACAGACATACCGCGTGTCCCGCCCGGCAGCCCACCACTCCGTAATCGTGCGCGTCGCTGCCAGCGACACCCACGCCGTGATGCTCGCTTTCCCCGACTACATCGGAGTGTTCCGACTGAGCGACATGCACACGCTGTGCTGGAGCAAGACCAACTCCCGGATCTACGACGCCGCGTTCGACCCGAGCGGTAGGGTCCTCACGGTCGTCGGCGACGCAGGCCTGCACTTCTTCGAAGTCCACGACCCTACGGATCCCACGGTCAGAGAATCCGACGCCACCACGACCGGTTCCTGATCCGTGAGAAGTCCGTCCAGTTGGCCGCCTTCGCTCACCTGTCAGGCGTCCGCCGTAATCGTGGTTTGTCCGGTGTTCGGTGCCGGAGTGCCCCGAGCGGATCGAAGCGATCCGGTCCATGAATCGTGTGGTGGCGGGACCGTCCACAGACCGCAGACGGTCCTGGGGGTTGTCAGGCACCGAGACCGATGTGACTGACGTAGGTATAGGCGCCCCAGTCAGAGTCGAGGTCGGCGATGATGTCGTCCCAGATCTGCTCAAGTTCGTCGGTGTCACCGGCGATGAGGGCGTCGACGGCGGCGTCCCAGACGTAGCGGACCTGGATGCGGCGTACGCGCAGGTTGCGTCGGCGGGCGTGTTCGTCGACGACGTCCTGGTTGATGGGGTGGATTTCCACTCGGGTTCCCTGGCCGCCCCGGTTCAGGTGTTGTTTGAGGCCGCCGGGGTTGGCCAGGACGTTGGTGGCGCGCAGGTTCCAGTAGGCGGTGTCGATCGCCTCGATGTTGCCGGGGCGGGGGCGTTGGCGGCCGGTGGTCCAGGCGCGGAGGGTGGCGCGGGACGCGGTGATGCCGGCGTCGGCCATGGCCTGGGCGCCGCCTTGGGTGGTGGTGAGGTACTTCATGCGGGCTTTGAGGCCGCGGCGGGTGGTGGCCGGTGACTTGATGCCACCGTCGATGATCATGCGTTCGAGGACGTCTTCCAGGGCGCGGCCGAGCGCGGCCCGGCCGTGGATGTTTCCGGGGTCGCGGCCGGCGCCGTAGGTGCCGAAGTTCCTCCATCCGTCGGTCGACATCTCAGGCGGTGGTCTTCCTGGGAAGGGTGTAGCGATCCTTGAGTTTCATGTGCTGGGTCAGGCGGCCCTCTGGGAACACGCCGTCTTCCTGGCCGGGGGTTTTGCGCCATGGGCCGCCGGTGAGGTGGAGTTCGTCGGTGCCGCGGACACGGACGATGGTCAGGCCGGCTTCGTGGGCTTTGTTGGCCTTGTACCAGAGGTTCGCGAAGGCCTGGGAGCGGATGATGTGCATCCACTCCGGTCGGCGGATCTCCAGGTTGGCGTTGGATTCGCCCATGGTCGAGGTGAACTTCGCGTACATGGCTTTGACGTACTCGACGGTCACGGCGCCGTCGGCGTATCCGGCGGCCTCGCGGGCGAGGGCGGCTTCTCGCGCTTCGGTCAGGACACGGCGGAACTTCTCCAGCAGCCCCTCGCTGGCACCCGAGGTCCAACTTTCGGCGATTGCGGGTGGGTCGCACAGACCGTAGCGGGCGCAGCGGAGTAGGAGGCGGATGGTGGAGTCGGTGAGGAGGACGGGGCCGGTTTCGTGGCGGTTGCCGATGGGGTCGGGGAGGTGGGGGTGGTGCCAGGTGGGGCGCTGGGTGAGGAGGTAGATACCGGAGCGTTTGGGGTCGAAGCCGCCGTCGGGGTTGTGTTGGAGGGTGCCGATGGGCAGGTAGGTCTTGAACGCTGACAGGTAGGCGGCGTTGGTGTCGAGGGCGTCGACGGTCACGGGGTCGAGGGTGCCGTTGTTGAGGGAGTCGATGAGGGTGGTGTTGGTCCAGTTGTGGCGGCCTTCCCAGACCTGGTCGGCGCCTTCTTTGGTTTTCTTCCGCAGGAATTCGAGGGTCTCCGGGTAGACGGTGTGCTCGTAGTTCGAGCCGACGCGGGTCTCCTCGAACAGTGCCATGGCGTGGGGGACGGCTTTCTTCGCCAGGGCTTCGGTCGCGGTTTCGACGTCGCCGGCATGGTCGGCGAGGGCTTGGTCGACGGCACGGGTGATCTGGCCGGTGAAGTAGGAGTAGTCGCGGCCGGCGTATCCGCCGGTGGTGCTGCCTGGTGGCTGGGGGGTGCGTTGCCGGGCGGGCTCAGGGGCGGCAGCGGCCGCCGGCGGGGTCGGGGTGGGGGGAGGTTGCTGTGCGCTGGCGGCGGGTGGGGTGGGGTTGCCGGGGGTGGCGGTGGGTGGCCACGCCCCTGGGGTGCCCGCGGGTGCGGGTGGTGCCGGATGGGCCGCGGCGGGCTGGGTGGGAGTGGGGCGGGTAGAGGGGGCGTGCGGTGGCGCCTCGGTGAGGCGGGCATGGGTGAGGTCGGCGTGCAGGGTGAGGACCGCTTGGGTACCCAAGTCCCGTTCGGTGATGGTCAGGTGGGTCTGGTGCGGATTGCCGGTGTCAGGAGTGAGGGTGAGGGTGGTGTCCAGGCTCAGGGTGGCAACCGTGTCGGCATGGTCGGTGTCGACGGCGGCCAGGACCGGAATGTGGAGGGTACGGGCGAGGTGGGCCAGCGCTTGGGCGGCGTCGGTGAGGCGAGGCCCGGACAGGGGCAAGCGGGGGTCGTCGGCGGCCTGGAGTCGGTCGACGACAACCAGAGCCAGATCCAGCAGACCCGTGGCGCTCTCGGCGATCGCAGCGGGTGTCAGGTCGCTGCCGTCGTCGATGAACAGCGGGGCCGCAGGCAGTTCGCGGTACAGGGCGCTGACTTCTGTCTGTTCGGTCGTAGTGAGCTGTCCGGTCCGCAAGCGGCGGTAGTCGACTGATAGGTGCGCGGCGACGATCCGGGCGGCGACGTCGGCGCGGCTGAGACCGGAGGCTGCGTACAGAACGGTGCGGCGGTGGTCCAGAGCCGTCGTGCGGGCGGCGCTGCTGGCGATGAGACTGCCGCCGGCGCCGGGAGCAGCAGCGACGAGGTAGAAACGGCCGGGCTGAAGACCGCCGAGGGCTTGGTCGAGGCTGGGGATACCGGTCGGCAGGCCGTGCGGCGGTGCGGCAGTGTCGGTGGTGGTGTTGCCGGCAGGGGAGATGAGGACGGTGTCCAGAGCCTGATCCAAAGGAGCCAAACGGCGCGGCACGCCCGGCTCGCCGGAATCGGGGACGGCTGCGGGAGCAGAGGCGACGGCGGGCTGCGGGGCGAGCTCGGTCGGCAAGTCACCGGAGGGGTGAGCGGACGACCGGGCCGCAGCGTCCGAGGGACTGGGTGCAGGGGCTTTCGCGGGATGTGGGGCGCTGCCGAGGGGCACTGGCAGGTCTGGTTGAGGCTGAAGGCCATTGGGAGGACGGGGGGTCGGGTGGTCGTTGGACGGCTCTTCAGCAGGAGAGGGCCGGGGGCCGGGTGTGGTAGCCGGGTGCGGGGTGCTTTCTGTGACGGCGGGGATCAGCACGGCCACGGGGGTGTTGTGGCGGCGCAGGAGTTGGGGGCGGCCCTGGGAAGCGTGTCGGATGAGGTCGCCGAGTTTCTTGCGGGCATCAGCGATCCCGTGCACCTCTGCGCCGGTCAGGTCCCATCCCAGTGCTGCGGCGTCCGTTGGGGCCATCAGGAGAGCGTGGTCGGTATCGCGCGCCAGGGGGGTGGGCGTGCCGTCGGCGGCCGCCCGGATGAACTGGGGCAAGGCAGCGCGGGCCTCGTGCAGGGTTGCCGGTGGCGGACCGGGGAGCAGCTTGCGGGCGAGGGTGGCAGATGGAGGGGTTGCCGAGGGCGCGCTTGCCACGGCGGTACCCGTTTCGCTTTCTTGAGCCGTGGTGGCGGTCGCGCTGGTCCGGACGGTGTCGCTGGAGTCGGGGGCGGTCTTCGAGGTGTCTCCTGGCCTCGCCGGTGCAGCGGCGGGCTGTGAGAGGAACTGGGCTGGGCCCGTGGAAGGGGCCGGCTTCGCGACCGGGGAAGGGCCGCGTTGCGCCGGGGCGGTCTCGTGTGTCAGGCCGTCGTGCTCCGTGGCGGGTTCGGTGAGGATGGAGGTCGCGTCGGTCACCGGGGCCGGTTCGGGGGCTGGCTTTGATGGCTGGGCCGGGGCCGGGCCTGCGGAGGGGGCCTGGCCGGGGTGCAGGCATTGGGTCACGATCCGTTCCAGCAGTTGGTACGTCTGCTCAGCGCGGGTGCTGCGGGGACCGCCGAACGCGGAGCGGGGCGCGGTGAGCAGGACGTGCCAGTGCGAGCCGCTCGTCCGCTGCTGGGCTGCGGCCTGCAGAGCAAGTCGCAGTCGGCGGCCGGATTTCTCTGCCAGCCCTCCGCGCGGTGGTGTCACCAGTTGGTGTGCCGGCATCGACAGGGCCTGCCGCAGCGAGAGCGGGATACTGGTCCAGACGGGGTCAGTCGGGCTGGGCAGCTCGATCCCCTTGGCCGCGCCCGGTGCGGTCTGACGTGGTGCAGGATCTGTCCTGGTGGGAGCCTCGGCTGCGCTCTGGTTGAACGTGGTTCCGGAGCGGGGGGAACGCGAACGCGATGACACCAGCGGCTCCACAAGATCAACGCAGGGGTGGGTACGGGCCCCCGAGGAGGGGCCCTCCTGGTGAAACAGGCGAAACGGCGCCTTGAGCAGCCGCGCGGGAACCACCGACCACTCAAAGTGTAACGCCTGTTGTGCAGACTAACCCACTCCGGTACACATTTGGAGTGCCTGTTGTAACGCGCCTGGGTGAAGCGGCTGGGCGCCGGAGACGTCTTACGCCCAGCGCACTCCCGGCACGGCAGCAGTCTCTCCGAACGTGTCATGTCGTTGCGCGGGCCAGGTGACGGGACAAGGCCGCACGAAGGGTCGGGAGGGGCGCTTGAGCGCCCATCATCTGGAGCAGTTCCTCGACGTCCCAGGTGACCAGTCGGGCTGTGCGGGTGAGGTAGAGGCCTACACGGTTGAGCCCGTACTGGTCCGAGTAGTCCAGGAGGGCGTAGCCGATGAGTTGTCTGAGGGCGGGTGCGGCCAACCGGGTGGCGTCCTTGGTGGCTTTGATGTCGATCAGAAGGCCGTCGGCGATGAGGTCAGCGTCTGCGCCGTCGATGTCGGTGGAGCCGGCGAACGTCGGGCCGGACCGGCAGGTGTCGGGCGTGGTGGCGGCGCGGAGGGGACCCAGGACGGTGTGTGCGTTGCGGATCTGGGCGGTCAGGTCGCGGACGGCGTAGTCGGGGACGCGTTGCAGGAGGGAGGGGAGGGTGGTGGCGGCGCGCAGCGTTCCCAGGGGGCTGGCCGGTGCGAGGTATCCGCTGCGGTAGATCTCTTCGAACCAGGCCATCGCCATGCACAGGCGGCCCAGGTGTTCTTCGGCCTCGAGCGGCAGGAGGAGTTCCCGATCGCGATCGTCGGGGGCCTGTCGGGCGAGGACCTCGTCCAAGGCGGCGTGGAGGTCGTTTCCGGTGGTGGTGAAGGCGTGTGCCGCGGCCACGTCGCCTTCGGCCCAGGCGCATGCCGCGGCTGCCTGTACGCCGAGGGTGACGGCCGTGTCCCAGGTGCGGGCAGTGGTGAAGGCGTATCGCAGGCGGTGGTCGACGGCTGCTCCGAGGGTTCCCCACAGGGGCCTGACGCCGGCGGGGGCTTGGGGTAACAGCAGCGGCCCGGCTTCCACGTCGGCGAGTGCGTTGCGGAAGGAGTCGGTGGCGGGGCGGATCTGCGGCAGGTGTTCGCGCAGGAACGTGGACAGGGGGCTTCCCTTGGCCTGGAGTTGGGACGTCAGCGACACGGCGGGGCTGTCCTTCACGAGGTCATGGTGATCGGCAAGGTCTGGCTTCAGGGTGGTTGGGCAGCGTGTGCGCCGTGGCGTGTTGTGAGGGTTTTCGGCCCGCGCTCGGGAGCATCCAGGGGGCGCACAGGCGTGGCACTGGCTGTCGGCCGTCCTCCGAGGGGGTGAATCGCTTGGTTCCGGCTGCGTGCCGTGCGTGGTGGGACATCGCAGTTCAGCGGCGGTTTGGGCCCGGCTCCAGCGCGGACACGCGCAGGGTGGTGCGTGCTGTGCGGTCCGCATGGGTCGGCGATCATCGCTCCTGTCACTCAGTGATCTCTGTCAAGGACACTCAGTAAAGTGAGATGGAGTCGTGGTGGTCGTTGATGCTGCCGTGAGCCGGCGCAGGACCATGGTGGTCAGCGCTGCGGTCCGGGCCGGGTACGCGTGGTCGGTGCGCCGTTCGGAGTCCCGGGCCTGGCGGGAAATCATGAGCATGACCGGGGTGGTCAATGCGCTGCGTGGTGCCGCGGTTCCGGCGTTGAGTCCGGTGGAGTTCGTGGACCGTTTGTCGCGGCCCTTGAAGCAGCTGGCGCCGGATGTGTTCGGCGATGACCGGCTGGGCTGGATCACGGTTTTGGAGTGGGACGAGCTCCGCGACGACGTGCACTCCGACGGGTGCTCGGTGATCGTGGACCTGCTGGCGGAGGGCGACCGCGGCCGCGGATGGCTGCCGTCGTGGACGTGGCTGCAGCAGGAGGTCGTGCAGAACGAGGCGTTCACGCAGATCAAGACCGGTGCCACGGAGGAGACGTACGTGGCCCGGCGCCGGTTCGTGATCGACAACCCCGTCGGCGGTGCGGGCTCGTTGGCGGACCTGTGCAGCCAGGCGGGGATCGCTCCACCGGTTCCCTATGTGCCGATCCCGCCGGACCGCCTGTACGACGGGCACTACTGGTGGCCTTGCCCGACGTGCCGGTGGCCGATGCGTGTCACCGGAGCTTCGGTGCGCTGCAGCTACCTACCCCACAATGCCGCCTACTTCGTCCGTGACAGCAGCGGCCCGACGCCGCGGCTGCGGCGCCGCGACGAGACCGTGCCCCGCCAGCCGGGCGCCCGCCGGTGGGTGGCGGCCGGTGAGGAGCGCACCCTGTGCGTGGAGCTCCCTGTGTGGCGCTACATGGTCGTTCCGGGTGTCGAAGAACTGGCGTTGTTCACACGGTGGTTTGGCGTCTCGGATCTGCTGGATGTCGCCTTGTGGCCCGGTCAGGACGCCTACGACCTGCGGTTCGAGATCGCGTCGACCAACTGGACCATGGCACTGGACCTGAAGGACGTCGCCAGTGCCGGTGCGCTGGCTGACAAAGTCAGGTCCAAGCCCCTGGCGGCCCGCACGATCGTGCTGCCCGACCACCGCGGCACCGCGCACCAGGCGGAGTTGTCGGATCTGCTGCCGGGCTATGAGGTACTGCTGGTCTCGGACGTGCACAAAGCCGTGGGCAAGGCACTGGCCCGGGCGAGGAGGTCGTCGCGGTGAACTCCGATGACAACGGCCTGTCCCGGCGTGAGGCATTGGTCATTCCCCGCCTCGTCGCCGCGGCGTGTGCCGCGGCGCAAGCCCATTTTCCTCAGGCGCAGGGCGCCACCGCGTTGTTGACCGCCGCGCAGTTCCTTGTGACGGGCACGTTCGACGTGTGGGAGGGATATGAGCGCCTGCCGGTTGCTGACCAGTTGCAGTTGAGCCGCCTGCTGCGGCATCGTCCCAACCCCCTGGCCAACGATGCCGGTTTCCGACAGTACGCGCTGGAGCAGTTCTACCTGGGCGAAATTCCCGGTTTCCGGTTGCGTGCGGACGAGGAGACCATCGACAGCCATCACGGGATGAACCCGCGGGCCTGCTTGACCAAGCTCCTGGACGAGTTGGACACGATCGTGTCTGAGTTTCGGACTGCGGCGGCAGTGGCCAAGTCCGGGCAGTACACGCACACGCTGCGGCTGCCGATGGCGGGCCGGCAGCCGCAACCCGTGCTGGCGTTGTATGCCTTCGGGGACGAGCATGCACCGGAGCGGCGGCTGCCCGTCGAGCGGTTGGTCACCGCAGGGGAACTGGCTGCAGCGGACGTGAAGATCCCCGAATTCCTGGCGTTGAGCCGCAGCCTTGACATCGCAGGGGAAGGTAGGGCGTTCCGCGTCGCCGCGCTGGAGCCGTTCTTCGCCAAGATGACGACCGGGCAGGGCGCGGCAGTCGGCAAGGTGATGCGGCTGAAGGCCGGGATGACGCAAGTCCTCAGCGCTCCCACGGGGTCGGGGAAAAGTGTGTGGATGCGCGCGGCGGCGTCCTGGGCGGTCCTGGAGGGCCATACGATCGCCTTGGTGGTGGACACAAACGCCGCAGCGCTCAAACTCGCCCGCGCCATCGAGGAGGATCTGGGCTCCCTCAGGGACGACGGTCTGCTCGGCGCCAGTGCCGGGACCGCCGAGCAGGTGGTGGTCCCGCTGATGTCGCCGCACAACCTGATGCGGGAGGTGGAGCGCGCCGCGCACAGTTCCGGGGACCCGGACTTCGTCGACTGGGTCTTCGGCCGTATCGGGTACTCCTGCCAGTTGCCGGCCCTGGCTTCGGTGGACGAAGCAGTGGACACCTGGATCCCCGGGAGTGAGCCGTGCACCAACCTCACCGCGGTGCGGGACAAGCCGCTGGAGGAGTACCGCAGCATGCCGGCGGCGAAGGTCTGCCCATTCAAGGCAGGCTGCGGCAAGTACCGGCTGGCGCGGGAGGCATGCGCCGCACAGGTCATCATCACCACCCACGCCAACCTGTACGGCGGGCGGATGCACATCCCGTTGGAGATGGACGACGGCTCGGTCGAGGAGAAGGTCAGTGTCGAGGAACTCGTCCTGCGCCGCTGCCAGATCGTACTGATCGATGAGCTTGACGCGTTCCAGTCCACCGCCATGGACCGCTCGGGTCGGGGACTGACTCTGGCATGGGGAGACCGCGGCCATGACCGGCCGTTGCTCGACCTGGATCGGCAGATCATCTCCGCGTTCGTCCAGTTGCCGGGAGCTTTGGAGGAGCGCAGCCGCTCCAACCTGCTGGAGTGCCGGCGGTTGGCCGAGACCTACACCATGCATTTGGCCCGCGGTGACCTGGCGTTGAGTGAGCGCCTGCCGGAGGATCCCGGCCGGGGACGCGGTGGTAAGGACCGGCAGGCCAGTCGGCGCTGGGTTCTGCCCGAGCGGTGGGACGGGATGATCGCCCGTGAGCTGGCGGCGTTTCTCGCCGATGATCCCGCCCAGGTGGGATCCAGTCCGCAGCGCGGTAGCGGGCCGGCGGAGGCGGTTCTTCTGGAGGCGGTCTACGACCCGGCGGTGGCCTCGTACTGCCTGCCGGAGCACCTGCGCGAGTTTGCCCGTGTCGTGCGCTCGATCACCGCCGCCAGCGCTTCGGGCGGAGTGCTGGACCACACCCGCAACGTGCTGTTCGAGATGCTCACCCCCTGGATTCCGGCGCCCCGGATGCGTACAGCCGTCATCGAACGCCTGGTGCGCAGAATGTTCCTGGTACCGCTGCGCAGGATGCTCTACAGCTTCGTCCATGATGCTCCACAGCTGAAGCTGGCCGGCGCCACCGCAGCTGAGGAGATCGCTCAGGCACTGCGCGGATTCGAGACGTGGCGGGCCATCCCGCACGGGCCCATGGGACGGCTGGTCTTCGCCTTCACCGAGGACTACACCCCCCAGGCCGTCCGCGACACCCGGTTGTGCGCCGCGGCGTTCGGCGGTGACCCCCACCGCTACGTCACCTCGCTGGGCCAGATCACCGCCCTGGCACAAGCCGGACACCGGCGCATCGTGGTCGGGCTGTCGGCAACGGCCTACATCCCAGGGGCTCACCGCCACCACGTCCACGCCAGGCCGGCCTACATCGTTGCCGACGAGGACTCCTGTGTGGAGATCGACGCTCGGCCCATCCCCGGCCTGGACCAGGAGTGGATGCGAATCTCCGGCCTGACGGGCAAAAAACGCCGGGAGGCCACCGTGGAGTTGGGCACCCGCCTGTGGAGCGAGCTGTCACGGGACCTGGAGACGTTGTCCGAAGGGGACACAGCGGGTGTCCAGGACTCGATCCTGCTGGCCACCACCTCCTACGACAGCGTCCACGACCTGGCTGAAGGGCTGCGCCAGGCCGGAGCCCCACCAGGGCTGGTCACTGTGGCGGTACGCCCCGATCCCGACGGCGTGCGCTCCGGCACACAGCAGGAGGATCTGCCCTGGATCGAGTTGGCCGGTGACCGGCTCGAGGACTTCGGGTCGCTGGTCCGCGCGCGGATCCTGATCGCTCCGATCAAGCGGGCCGAGCGGAGCTTGAACATCCTCGCCCCCGGATCCCGCCGCTCCCGCATCGGCGCAATCTGGCTGGCTGTTCGCCCGATGTCCATCGTCGACGACCCGGACGAGTTGCTCGCCCATGTCGGCGCACGGGTGCTGGACGACTGCCTGCCCCATGCACTGCCCTGGACGGTCCTTGCGCAGGCCAGGAAGGTCGCCGGCCGCTACTTCGACGAGCTGGTGGGCAGCCGCCGCTACTTCAGCGCGCTTCCCCGCCGCGCGAAGAAGGCCATCGCCGCGGAGCTGATCGCGTCGATCATCCAACTCGTCGGACGCGCCCGGCGCGGGGGAACCCCCGGCCGTATCCGGCTGGTCGACTACGCCTTCCTCGACCCGCGGGGCAACTCCGACCTGCCCTCGCTCATCCACGACCTGCGCAAGGACTGGGCACGGACGGGAGAACTGGACTTGCTGCAGGCCACCAACGGCGCCTCACTGCGCGCATTCCTCACCTTCGCCGAGACCCGATCCCCCGCCCGCGACACCTTGGACCACGCATGCTGACCACGCTGGCTTTTCTCCTGGACCCCCAGCACCTGGGCACCGTCGTGCGCTACCCGCTCAGCCCAGACTTCGCCGCAGCATGGGAGTGCCTTCCGCGCTACCGCGACAGCGACACCTCCAAGCCGGTGCGCCCCGCCTACGCCAGCCTGGCCACGGCGCTGTCCGCGGTGACCAACCAGCCGGTGGTACTGATGCCCGACATCCTCGACCGGCCCGACGACGAACAGCCGCTGCCGACGGTTCTGGTCACCACCGACCCGATTCCCGGCCGGCTTTTGACCCGCGCCGTGCGCAGTTGGGAGCGCCATGTCCGCGGCGGAGAAGACGCCAACACCCTCGCCCCGCTTCTGGCCGACTCCGAAACCCACCAGGAGGAGCTGGCCCGCTTCATCTGCGGCGCCGACCTGGGCCGGCCCCGAGCGCCGCAGTGGTTCTACCGGGTCGCGGCCTGGAACTTCGCCGCCCACGTCGGAAGGAAGGACCTGCATCTACCCGCGCTGCGTCTGCCAGAAGCTCTTCACGGCGAAGGCGAGCAGCAGCGCGGGGGAACCCGCCTGAAGTGGCTGATGGACACCAGCGGCAGCCTCCTGGCCTGGGACCATGTCCTGACACACCACGCGGGACAGCCCCGCGCCACCGGCCACGCCATGCACAAGATCGACTTCCGGGTCATCACGCTGCCCGGCGAGTCCCGCATCGCTGTCCACGCCCTGCCGACGTTCAGCCGCCTGGCGACCCACTGGGCCAGCACCCGCACCGCCTTCGTCGCCCGCGGCAAGGACACCGTGCTGCGGCTGCCGGTCGGACACCGCCGCACCGAGGACGGCTGGGAACCGTACGCACGCGGCTTCACCACCCAGGTCGTCGACGCCTGCAACCTGGAAACCATCACCCTGGGCACCAACGACACCCTCGCCGCAGGCACCGGAACGGTCCGCGCCCTCATTCCCGCACCGGTCGAGCACCCGCTGGGCAAAGGCACCGGCACCCGCTTCAACCTGTACCTGGCCAACTACATCAAACGCGCCGCACACAAACTCAAGCCCACCCAGGTCACCTACGAACGCACCGACTTCGAAGTCACCCGCCCGGCCAAAGGCCCCATCACACGCGACGACCTGCCGCAGGCCCTGGCCGGCACCCGAGCCGCAACGGTACGGCTCCTGGCCCTGTATGACAGCGAGTACACCCGCGAGCGGATGATCACAGCCCTGACCGACTACCTCGACGACCCCGAGCAGGCACCCCCCTGGCACGACGGACGGGACTTCCCCCTCGTCGGCCCGGTCAGCGTCCACTTCCGCCGGATGCCCGAACTGGTCTCCACCGTCCCCGTTCACTGGGACCAGCACCTGGCCTTCCTCACCTCTCTCCCCCACGCCGACCTGACCGGTGTGTGGATCGAGACACGCTGGAACCCCAAAAAACGCGCACGCCGGGACCGCGCAGAGGACTACGACCCCAAGCGTGACCTGCGCCGCCACTTCCACCACCGCGGCGTGGTCTCCCAGTTCATCGCCCACCGCAACCGCCCCAAACCGCGCCCCGCCACCGCCCCCGCGCCCGACGGCACCGCAACAGCCGTACCGGTCTGCGCCCACGACGCCGAACCCCCAATCGCAGAAGCGGGAGCACGCGCGCCGGGCAGGCCGAAGGTCGACTATCCGGCCATCAACGGCCTGCGCGACCTGCTGCTCCGCCTGGGCGCCATCGACCGGCGCCTGGCCGACGCCGTGCCCTTCACCGACACCGCCCTGCTGATCGGCCTCCACCTGCGCCAGCAGCGCGTCAGCAACCGCACCATCGGCTCCGCCGATCGGACCCAGATGGTGGAGGTCCTCACCGGTCTGCGTACCAGTGCCGACCCCGACGAACCCTGGCGGCTGGGCATCTACAACCGCCAGAACCATTCCTGGGTATCCCTGCCGAACGGAGAAGCGGCCTTCGGATCAGGACCGATCGGTGTCGACGGCCATGCCCGCCACGCCGACGGCGCACAACTCGTCCGCGAACACATCAAAGCCGCCCTGCGGATCCTGCCCACAGGCCTACCCGTCATCGTCTTCGCCGACGCCGAAGCCTGCCGAACCATCTGGCCCGCACTGCAGCATGCCCAACTCGGCGAAGGCCCCTACCCCGGCGACGATCTCGCCGCACAAGGACGCCCGGTCGCCGTGGTCACCATCAACGCCTCCTACGGTGAGGTCCCCACCCCGGTAGACCGCGCCGACGGCCGCCGCAAGGACCAGGAACGGCCCGCCGCCCCCGACACCTACCTCCACCGCCGCACCACCGCCACGGGAGTGACCAGCTGGTACCTCGCCCAAGCCTCCCGCACCTACAACGGATTCGGCCAGACCAGCATCAACGGCAGCAACCACACCCGCTTCACCCTCCCCAACGACCTCAAGGACACAGTCCTGGGCAAGGACTGGCACAGCTTCACCGCCACCCAGATCACTGTCCCGGTGCCCGGCCCCTACGACCCGGAACAACTCGCAGCCCTGACCGCGGCCTTGTGCCACCAAAGCCTCGGCTGGGACGCACGCACCCGCCACCCAGTCCCCCTGCACATCGCCGGCTGCGTCGACAAAAACCACAGCGAGCACCGCGGCCCCAGCACCGGACTCACCGACACCGACACGCCCTCCGACGATTCCGACAGCCCCTGACCGACAGTGCCCCCACCGCGCAACCGGCCACTGGTCTACCCACGGTCTCAGGACCGCAGGACCGCAGGACCGCTGACTCATGCTCTGACCGTCGCTGGTCCGCTGCAACTCCCAGATCGGCCGGTCCAGTTCCCTGCCCTGCGCGGTTCGTGTGGGAGGCAGTTGCTACGGTTTCTGCCAGGCCGAGGCCGGCAGCGACGTCGGCGGCTGCAGGTGCGTTCAAACCGTTGGCTGGCGGGTGCCGGTCTGTGGTGAGGTTGAGGGTGTGAGTTCCCGGTCGAAGCGTCGCAACGCGCGCAATGTCAGGCAGCGTCGTCCTGGAGTTGGACGAGCTGAAGGGGGCTGGCGAACCCGGTCAAGGGGCTGTTCAGCATGTTCCGCAACCCGGCCGCGCACGTGCCGCGACTTCACCGCACGGTCACCGACGAGGAGTTGCTGGAACTGCTGACCACGTTGTCTATGGTGCACCGGCGGCTCGACAGCGCGCAGATCAATCCCGTGACGTCCTGGCGCCTCGCGCAGGGCGTGGGTCGTGCTCACGCGGCGTTTCCGCGGCCGCGGGCGCCTGTCACCGGCACGGCGCCTTGGCGGACAGGCACCCATTGTGGTTGCCGGCGCAGGGGCCCGGGGCGGGGTCTGTCGCGTGGGTCGGAGGGCGGGGTGAGGCGGTGCTGCTGGTGCTGTCAGCGGGCGCGCCACCAGCGCCCGGCTCGAACCATGCTTCCTCCACGAAGGTTCGGCAGCCAGGACGCACCGGACACCCGCCAAGGCCCTACTGCGCAGCCAGGTCAACTGGCGTACCTCAACGATCGCGTCGGATCAGCGGGCCTGTTCCAATGACCGCACGTCCTGCTCCGTCTCCCTGACAGCAGCATCCATGCGGCTGTGGACCAGTTGAAGGAAGGCCGTGAGATCCAGAGGCTGCCTGCGCGCCCGGTCGAGGAAAGCCATCGCGGCTGCCCCGCCTGGCTCAGACACCAGTTGGGCAAGCATGTGCCGCAGTCTGGCTTGGATGAGCGCCACGCTGAACTCCGCCTCTGCTTGGGCATTGCGGAGATCCGCTACTCCCGCGACAGCCGACAGCCAGGCGTCTGCTGGGATGTCATCGGGGTGGGTGAACAGCAGCTCGGTGAGACGCTGTTCGATGGCGGAGATTCGCTGCTCGGGCTTGTCGGCAGGTGGGGGCAGGGGTCTGACGAATCCCACCGACAGATCCATCTCCAGGGCTTTGGCCAGCCGGCGCAGCAAGGGAAGGGTTGGCACAGTTGCGCCTCCCTCGATGCGCGAGATCTGGGGCTGCTTCATGTCGGCGCGCTCTGCCAGCTGAGTCTGGCTCAGGCCGAGTTCGGTGCGCCGGTCGTAGACCTGCTGTGCGAGTTCGTCGGCGAGGCGGGCGTCCTCGTACAGGTCCTCGTACTCGGCATCGGCCGGGCGGGACCGGGGGTCCCAGCGGGCGTGGGTCATGATGGGCCTCCTTCTTTCCTGACCGGGCCTTGGTAGATGTTGTGGTCCTCAGCTGGCGGGTGCCGGTCTTTGCAGTTCTGCCGCGCCCGGCGTGCGCGGGCGATCTCGTCTGCCTCGTTCATCCTGGTTTTGCGGAACTGCGTCAAGAGCACCACTCGGTGGCCCGGAGCGAACCAGTAGGTGATCCTCTGGTCGTCGTCACCGAGCTGGAAGCGCAGTTCGTACAACCCATCACCGAGTGGTCTGCTTCGTGGCATGCGCATGCTCGGACCATCCTCGGCGAGGCGACAGACGTACAGGTCGACGCGGCTATGAGCGTCGAGGGCCAGGCCGGAAAGCCAGTCCTGCACTTCCGGCTCGATCTCGACGGTCCACAGCCCAGCCTCGTCCATAACATCCAGTGTATATGCACTCAACGTTATAGTCCTTCGGCCCGGCAGAGGAGGCCGGCCGCCGCGTTCCGCCTGCATGGCCGGCGCCTGGGAGATCGAGCCTCGGGCTTCGATGATTCCGCCGCCAGCCGGCCCCAGGAACCGAGCAGCGCTCGTCGCGCCGGAGACACTGCGAGTGTCGCGTAGGGGGCAGCACCGAACACCGTGAACCCATGGCGTCGACCTCGGCCTTCTCTTCCGACGCCATGGGCCTGGTGGCGCCGCTTGGCCAGATAGAGAAGCTCCTCAGCCTTGGCCGTCACCTCGCAGGACTCTCATGCAAGGCGCCCCGCCGCGCTCGCGCGGGTACCAGCGCGGCCGACTCCCCCGCCAGAGAGGATCAGCCTTCTGCAGGAGTCCCCCGCCACCGAGGGATCGCACACGCAGGCGCGGCCGGAGTTGCTTCTGCAAACTCCGTCGGGCGCTCCGGCCTGCGCAAGCACCTCACCTCCGCGCAGGCTCGACCACGCACTCCCTGACACATTCCGCCCCGGCCCAACCGCCCCACCACCGAGCCAGCGGGTCTTACTCATGATCATCGAGAGCGTCTCCGCGGCGGCCCGTCGCGTCCACCGCAGGATTTCAGCAAAGGGAAGAAATCAACTGATTCCTGGCGAGCAACAACAGACAGAGGGAAAATTTGACCTGTTTTAGCAGCTTTCGCTCAACAAAGATTCATAGGATTGCGATTTTCGCAACCCATGGGTAAGGTGGAGCAGTGACTGAATCGTTGATTGCACGAGTTCGCCAGGTACTCGAGGGCGTCGGCGAACCTCAGGCAGAGTTCGCCGCCCGAGTGGGCCTGACTCCCGACAAGCTGTCCAAGTCCCTGTCGGGCCGCAGGCGCTTCACGTCCCTGGAACTCGCCCTCATCGCGGAGCAGGGCCGCACCACCGTGGACTGGCTGCTGCAGGGCGTCGAGCCGCGAAGCACTACGCGTCTGGCTGCACGCACGCAGGGACCGGACGATGCGGCAGCTGCCGCAGGGCGGCCGGTTGCGCTCGCCTACGCCGACATCGTCGACGCCCTGACTGCAGCCGGATGCGCGCTGCCCTCCCCCGTCCTGCCGGCTTCTGCGGCCGCCGACGACGGAGATCTCATCGCTCAGGCCACCGATCTCGCTCGGCAGGCCACGGCCGCCGTCGGGACCAGCCCTCAAGGTGTGTCCACGCGCCAGCTGGGCGAGCAATGGGAGGAGATCTTCGGGCTCGTCGTGACAGCCGAGGACCTCCCGCCAGGGTTGGACGGTTTGGCGTGGGCCCCCAACGGGATGCGTCTGGTGCTGCTCGGGCGCTCCCCTATCTGGAGCCGCCAGCGCTTCACTCTCGCCCATGAGCTCGGGCACATCCTGGCAGGCGACGCGGAGGACGACCCTGTCGCCGAGCATGTCGCGCCCAGCCTCGCTCAGAGTAGGGCCGAGATCCGGGCCAATGCCTTCGCTGCCGAAATGCTCATGCCTGCCAGTGAACTGCGAGCGCGCGTGGCGCAGTCCGGAGCCCCAGGGCCAGATGACGTACTGCAGTTGTCGTGGGACTTCCTCGTCTCTCCCAGCGCTATGGCCACCCGCCTGAAGACTCTTCGAGTGATCAGCGAGGAGCAGCGCCGCGCATGGGCCACTGCCACGACTCAGGCGGCGGCAAGGCATGTCGGCGAGCTCGACATGCACTTCGCCTACGCTGAGCAGTCCGAGACCGGCTGGTACTCCACGCTCCTGGCCAAGCAGGCGATCACCGCGTATGTGCGGGGCGATGTGAGCATCCGTGCCGTGTCGGCTGTCACGGGCAAGGATCCCGATCAGCTACTCGATCTGTTCCAGGCCAGCGCGCCGTTGGAGGAGGCGCCGGCGTCATCTTCATCCCCTGCGAGCACTCCAGAATTGGCCTTCACTCCGTGAGTTCGTGGTGCTTTCCCGACAACACCGTCTTATGCAATTTTGCCTCTGTGAACCGGCTGGACCTCTTGGAGGCGATCCTCGACGGCCGCGGGCGCTGGGCTGAGGCGGTGGCGCACGAGGCGCGGGCCTCGGCTGCCGTGGCGCTGCCCGGTCTGGCGTCGGTCTTCGAGAAGGGGTGGCTTGGGGAGCCCCTGGAGATCGGCCAGGAGGAGGCGGCCGCAGTGGAGCGCGTGCGTCGCTCGGGCTTCTTCGGGCAGGCTCAGCGCCCCACGCAGCACCTGGGCGAGGCGCAGACTCTGCACATCGTCCGTACCTGGCTTGGTTACGGAGACTCGGTGTGGATCAGCGACGACCGGGCGGCATGCGATTTCGCCCGTCACCACGGCATCACGACCTGGCGCACGATGGATGTCATGGCGCAGGGCTGTGCGCGCGGGGACGTTGTTCACGTCGAGGCCTTCGCTCTGCTGCAGGCCATGCAGTCCTGTGGAAGAAGTCTGGAGATGCCGTCGAGTGCGCAGGCGCTGCTCTCCTGACACCGCGTGCGGCCGCCCGTGATCGGCGCCTGAACCGGTCGGATCCGAATACTTTCGGACGTAAACGATCCAACGGCCCGCGCAGCCCCCACACTTGCATAAAGTGCCTCCCAGCTGCTGTGAAGCAGCCGGGGGTGAGGATGCGGATCGACAGCTCAAGTGCGGGGGGCGACGGCTCCGCGGCCCGACGCGACCTCTACCGCTATGCGACGGCCGAGCATGCGCTGGAGTACCTGCTGGTCATGGACCTGTTCACGCAGTCGCTGTTGACCGACCTGTCGGCTGCCGAGGTTTCGGAGAGGGCCACGGACGCCGGCCGTGCCCTGTCGGTGGAGACCGCCGAGGAGCGGTGCCTGAAGCTGGTCAGGTGGGGCAATCTGGTGTCGACCACACGCGACCCCCGGGTTCCGACGGTGGCCGCACTGCAGCGCGCCCGCAACCGTTTCCAGGCGTCCCGGCTCGGCGTGAAGGTCCATCACCAGGTGCAGGATCTGCTGACTGCTGCCGACGGCGCCAGGGAAGTGGCCCGTGAACTGCTGGGAAGCATGGTCCAGTTGCTGGACCGCATCATCGGCCACGCATCCGGGAGCGGCGAGACCGAACCCGATGCGCTGGCCGCCGATGTCACGACGGTCTTCTCCCACCACCAGATTTTCACCGAGAGCGTCCGCGACTTCTACGCCTACCTCTCCTCGGTGCTCAGCCGCTACGACCTGGCCGGTGAGGAGTACTCGACCTTCAAGACGCTGCTGCTGGAATACGTCGATCTGATCAGCAGCGACGTGTCACGGCACGCCCCGGCAGTGGCCGATCGTCTGGTGCGTCTGAGGCCGCTGCTGCCTGCCGTCCTGAAGGTACTGGCCGCGTTGCCCGGTCTGGTCTCCGCCGACGGCAGTCCGGTGCAGCAGTCCCCGGGCCGGCAATTGCGGGACTGGCAGGAGCTGACCGACTGGTACAGCGGGCAGGACGGGGCTTCCGGTCCCGCGCACCTGCGTGCGGCCGCTGAGCAGGCGCTGAGCCAGCTGATCAGCAATGCCAAGCGCATGCTGGCGACCGAAGGCACGGGCGTGCCGCGGCGGGACGACTTGCTGCACCTGGCCGCGCTGTTTCAGGCCGCCCAGGCAGAGGAGGCGGATCGCGCGTTCTGCGCCGCTTTCGGCGCCTACCCGGCCCGCCATCTGTCCGGCGGTCCGGAAGAGCCCGATCCGCGAGTTGCCACATCGGCGTCGTGGTGGGAGACGGATCCGGTGGACGTTCCGGTCTCGTTGCGGGAACGCGGAGACCGGGCTGCCCGCGGACGTACGTCCCGTGTGCCGGCCGCGGGCATGGCCGAGGCCCAGCTGCGTGCACAGGCAGCCGCCGAGCTGGCAGCACGCCAGGCATGTGCTGCTGAACTGGCCGCCGTCGGCGAAGTGAACGGGTCCCGGCTGTCTCCAGGGGCCCGGGAGATGCTGCTCGACCTGATCAGTCAGGCCCACTCACAACATCCCACCGCGCAAGGTCCTCTGGAGGCCGTGGATGCCCACCTGGGCGTTGCCGTTCATATCGAGCACACGCCGAGCCGCCTCACCCTTGTCCTGTCCGATGACGGCCGCACCCTGATCCATGACCTGACGCTGCGCACACGCGCCATCGGCGGCGGATTGGCGTCGAGCGATCCCGCCGCCGACGGAACCGGCAGCAGCCGCTCCTCAGCTCCACCGCCCGGAGGTGACCGGTGAACGCTGCAAGACTGGCTGCTGCATCCGCTGCCACCGCCGAGCAGGAAGCCAGTGAGCGCAGAACCGCCGCTCGCACACTGCTGGGCCACCCGCTGCTGACCTCCCGCCGGCATCCGGAGGAACTGGCCCTGGTACGGCGGCACGCGATGGCACTCAAGACCACCTTCAGTCGCGTCCTGGGCTACCACCTGATCGTGGAGAGCTCGTTCGCGCGATTGGTGAAAGCCCCCCTCAGCCCGGACGGCCCGCAGCGTGTGGCCCGCCGGGGTGACGGGCCCGCATTCACTCCGCAGACCTATGCGCTGTTCGCCCTGGCCTGCGCAGCGCTCCTGGCCCCTGGTATCGGCGAATTCGTTCTGATCTCGTCGCTGGTGGACCAGCTCCGCGCCGACGCTGCAGCTGCCGAGGTCACCTTGCAGGACTCGCCTGCTGAGAACCGGCGCTTGGCCCATGCGCTCGGGCTGCTGATCGAGTGGGGTGTGCTCAGTGAGACCGACGGCTCGGTACAGGCCTGGGCTGAACGCAAGGAGGAAGGGGTGCTCGCTGTGCACCGGTCCCTGCTGCCTCATCTGTTGGCCCGCCCGCTGAGGGACGCAGCGTCCCTTCAGGCTCTGTGGGCAGTACCCGAGGAACCTGCGGAGCCACGGCGCAGCCTGCGCCGCAGGCTCGTGGAAAACCCCCTGGTCAGACGAGAGGATCTCAGCGACGGCGAACGGGACGTGCTGTCGCGGGAGCGTTCGGAGCTCACCCGCCTGCTCGACGAGCACTTCGGTCTGACACTGGAGGTGCGGGCCGAAGGTGTCCTGGCCTACGACACCGACGGCGCTTTGAGCGATGTGGAATTCCCCGGGCCGGGAACCGTTCGGCAGGCTGCCCTGCTGCTGTGCGACGCTCTGATCGACCTCGGCCGGCCCGCTGCCGGTGTCTCGGCACAACTCGCGGACGGGGACACATCGGGGATGCTGGTCGCATGGTCGACCGTTGCCGACGAGGTCACGCATCTGACCGAGCGCCACCACCGCGCCTGGTCCGGTGCGCTGGTCGCCGACCCCGGACAGTTGCAGGCCGAGGTGATTGCTCTGCTGGAATCCCTCTCGCTTGCTCGCGGCACGCCCGAAGGCCTGCTGGTGCATGCCGCGGTCGCCCGCTACCGGCCCGCCCCCCATACCGCGGAGCCCAGCCGCGCCACACGCCGCCTGCACGACCTGTCCGCTCCGGCAGCCGACGCGCAGACCGGCCTGTTCGACGCCGGCCCTGCCCGGGAGGTCAGGTGACCTTCGCCCTTCCCGGCCCGCGAAGCGGCAGCCCGGCGACCGTGCCGACACCGCGGGCGCACCCGCAGCGGTGGCGGATGCATCGTGCAGGGATCGTCAACGTGTGGTTCTACCTCGACCAGCGCTTCGACCTGTCCGGCGGGCGGCTGATCCTGCGCGGCACCAACGGGTCGGGCAAGTCACGGGCGCTGGAGATGATGCTCCCCTTCGTCCTGGACGCTGACCGGCGCCGGATGGACGCCACCGGCTCCGGGAAGGTCCGGTTGGAAGATCTGATGCGTGCCGGCGGAGAAGAACAGCCCAACCGCCTGGGCTACGTGTGGCTGGAGCTGATCCGCCCGGGCGAGGGCCACACTCCGGCGGCAGCCCCGCAGTACCTGACGGTCGGCGCGCTGATCAGGTTCTCCCGCAGTACCTCGGAAGCCAAGGCGTGGTACTTCGCCACACCGTTGAGAGTCGATCACGAACTGGTGCTGGTCGACTCAGCCCGCACCCCGCTCTCACGCGAGGGGCTCGTCGAAGCAGTCGGAGCCGACCGAGTGACGGACAAGCCCGAGACGCATAGAGAGCGGATTCGCTCCGAGGTCTTCGGGCTGCAGGGCCGGCAGGGCCGGGAACGCTACATCGGGCTTCTGCAGCTGCTGCACACCCTGCGAGCGCCCGACGTCGGCAACCGGATCGACGAAGGCCGCCTTCCTCAGATCCTCTCCGACGCGCTTCCCCCGCTGCCGGAAGCTTCGCTGGCCACCGCTGGCGAGGAGCTCGACGGGCTGGAGGAGACCCGTCAGGCGCTGGAGCGTCTGGAGTCGGCCTACGGGCACATCGCAGACTTCCTGCGGGTCTACACCCGCTACGCCACCGGAGTGCTGGCCTCCCGGGCCAAGCAGACCCTGCGCGCAGCCGAGAACGCCCGCACGTTGGAAGGCGCGGCCACCCGGGAGAGGGACGCCCACGAGCACCTCGCCCAGGAGCGCGCCGAGACTGCGGCGCGGGTGGAGGAACTGGACGACCTCAAAAGGGAGTTGGAGGCGACCGCAACCGGCATCCGTCAGTCGCGCGAGTACCGGGCAGTGCGCGAACTGTCCGAACGCACCACCACGGTGCAGGCTCTGGCATCCGCAGCCGACAACGCCCTGGACGCCGCGTACTCCGCACGCCGCCAAGAGCAGGCGACGGTCGACTCCTGCGACCAGGCGACCGAAGACGTCCAGGAACAGGGCAACGCCATCACCACCCTTCTCACCCGGGTCAGCGCACATCTGAACCGGGCCGCCCTAAGTGCAGCGCTACCCACGCACCTGACGATCACCACGCATCGTCCCGCTGCTCTGGCCGAACCGGTCCGCACCATCAGGACGAGTGACCCCGAGCCCGTGCAGCGCCCCGTTCCGCTGGTGCTTTCCCCCGCAGCCGAGGAGGCAGCCGCAGCTGCGCAGCAGCTGTCCTCCACCGCCGACACTGTGCGGGCTGCGGCCGCAGCCCGCCAGCAGCAGGCCGATGCCCGCCACACCGATGCCCGGCGGCTGGCGGCCGCCCTGCAGAACGTGCAGCGAGCCGAAGACCGGGCCGAGGAAGCAGCCGCCACCGCCAGATCCACCGAGGAGCGCGCCCAGGACAAAGCCGGCGAGCGAGACGAAGCTGCCGAGGATCTGGCCCTGCAGTGGCGGTCCTGGACGACGTCGGCGGTCACCATCAGTCTTCTGGGCACCGTGGACTGGTCCGCCACGGCCGCAGCTCCGGCCTTTCACGGCGGCGAGAGGCTGTCCGAGGCCAGCAGTGAGGACCTGGCAGCGATGGATGCCGCCGCAAGTGCCGCTGCCACCCCTCCCCGCCAGGAACATGCCCGCGCCATGGCCGAACTCGACGCCCGGCAACGGCAGGCCGCCGAGACGGCCGACGCTCTGACCGAGGAAGCCCGAGCCCTGCACAACGCCGAGGATGTCCCGCCGCCGGCGCCGCACTGGGTGAGCTCACCGCCTCCGGGTTCAGTGGAGTTGTGGCGCGTGCTGGAGTTCCGCCCTGGCCTCAGCGGCGCCGACCGGGCCGGTCTGGAAGCAGCACTGCTGGCGGCCGGGATCCTGACGGCCCGCATCACCCCTGAGGGTGACCTCGAGGCCGCCGACGGCAATTTGCTGCTCCGCCCGTCAGGGCCAGCGGTGTTGCACTCGGTACGGGCGGTGCTGCACCCCAGTCAGCCGTGCCCGGTGCCCGCAGCTCGGGTCGAAGCTGTTCTGGAGCGTATCGCCCTGGACTCCTCGGCACACGCGACCTGGATCAGCCGGGACGGCTCTTGGGGCAACGGACCACTGCACGGCCGCCACCGCCTGTCCACAGCCCGCTACATCGGCGCAGTTGCACGGGCGGCAGCACGCGCGGCACGGCTGGAGCAGATCCAGGCTCAACTGCAGGAGCTGGCTCAGGCAGCTGAAGAACGGGCGCAGGCCCGCGATCGGCTGGCTACCGTCCTCACGGACCTGGAGGCGCATGTCCTGACCGCGCCGCGCTCTACGGCCCTGGCCAGCCTGCGTCACCAGGCGGCCCAGGCCGCCGTGGACGCCGCAGATGCCCGCCGCCAGGCACGCGAACTGCACGAGCAGGCGGCGACGCTGCGCCGGGAGTGGGCAGTCGACGACCGCCAGCACAGCCAGACCTGTGCGGCCTTGGGCCTGCCCGCTGACTCCGCGGCCCTGGCGACAGTCAGCGAAGCCGCCGCGACTGCCGAGTCAGGCTGCCGCGAACTGCAACAGGCAGCCGCGACCGTCACCGGCCGGATCCAGCGCTACCAAGCGCGGCTGGACCAGGCCGTGCAGGAGACTGCCCGCCGCCACGCCGCGGAGGACAAGGCTGCAGTGGCCTGTGCCACCTGGTCCGCACAAGCAGCAGAATTGGCAGCGCTGCGCGAGACGCTGGGCTCCACGCCGCAGCAGATCACCGATGCCCTGGAGCAGGCCGACCGCGCGCTGAGCCATGCCACCTCCGACCACAAGACAGCCAGCCGTGTTCTCACCGACCTGACCGCGAAGGAAGCAGCGGCAGGCATCACCTCCCGACACGCTGCCGAGCAGGCCGCGCAAGCCCGCCAGGACCTCGCCTCCAGCGCCGCACAACTGCGCCACCGCACCACCCACCCAGCCTTGGCCCACGCATTCAGCAGCCCCGCTCCCGCCCTGACCGACCTTCCCGCTGATCCCTCCCCCGAACAAGCGGTGGTCCTGGCCCGCACCGTGACCGCGGCCCTTAACGACTCCGCTCACACCGCGGATGTCACCGCGCTGCTACGGGCCCAGTCGCTGCTGGAACGCCATACGTCCGGCAGCTACGACGTGCAGGACACCGTCGAGGACGACCTGCACATCGTGGAACTCATCGACGCCACCGGCAGGCGGCACATCGCCCAAGCGGCCGCCGAGCTGAAAGACCGCAGAGACCGAGGCCGCCTGGCTCTGACTCAGCGCGAACGCGACGCCTTCCATCGCTTCGTTCTCGGCGGCATGGCCGGTGAACTGCGCGACCGCATCCACGAAGCAGACCGACTGATCAAAGCGATGAATCAGTCCCTGGAGACAATCTCCACCAGCCATGGCATCGGTGTCCGGGTGCGCTGGGTGCTGGCGGAGTCCGCGCAGAGCGCCACCGCTCGCCTCAAGGAACTCCTGGCACGCGACCCTCGGGTCCTGCGCGAGGAGGAGACCGACGAACTGATTGTGCTGCTGCGATCCCGCGTCGACCAGGCACACGCCAATGAGCCGGACGCCGGCTACGCCACTCACCTGCGCACAGCGCTGGACTACCGGACCTGGCACACCGTGAAGGTCATCATCATCGGCCCCGCGCCAGGGCAGGAACGCAGCATCAGCCGCCGAGCCAAACTGTCCCAGGGCGAGACCCGTTTCGTGTCCTATGTGACCCTGTTCGCCGCCGCCGACGCCTATCTCAGCGGCCTGCCCGACACCGACCGGGCTCTGCGCCTCATCCTGCTCGACGATGCCTTCGCCAAGGTCGACCAGCCCACCATCGGCGAGTTCATGAACCTGCTGGTCCGCCTGGACCTGGACTTCGTGATGACCGGCCACGCCCTGTGGGGCTTCTTCCCCGGCGTGCCGGCCCTGGACACCTACGAAGTCCGACGCGCAGAAGGAACTCCTGCGATCACCACGCACGTGCACTGGGACGGCCACACCCGCCACCTGCGGACCGCCTCATGACCAGCAGCACCGCCGTCCGGATACCGGAGCCGCTGCGCAGTTACCTCGCCGACGCCTGCCTTGCCCCCCTGTGGGCGGCGATGCGCTCCAAACTGGAGCGCAACCGCCTGTCCCCTACCGGAATCGTCCGCGTTGAACTCGACGAGGAAGGCACCAGCAGGCTCGGAGGACTTCTGGGCACCCGTCCCGCCGCCGGCACCGTGTCCGTCAGGCTGCCGCTACTGGACCATGCCCTGCGCGTCTCGGCAGCCCAGTGCGGTCTGCTGACTGCCGTAACCGACCTCACCGGCAGCCCTCTGACCGACCGCGTCCTGACACGGCAAAGGCAAAGCGCTGCGCGAGCCGACCTGTGGGCGCGGATCGATGCACGCCTGGCTGACGCCGGGCTGGCCGCCGCATCATGGGTCCCCACCTGGCTCGAGGGGCTACGCACCACCGGCATGCTCACCCGCGCCGGATCCGATACAGCATGGGAGGCTGCCGACGGCGCACTGCGCGCCCTGGCCCTGCTGCGCACCCTGCCCCTTCACCCGGCAGAACAACCAGACGTCCCGCCACGTGAATGGCAACTGGCTGAACTTGCCGCACACGCCACCGCCGACGGGCACGGCCTGGACGAGGGCCGCTTGGCCGGAATTCTCGTGCTGCGCGCCATCGCAGCAGCCTGCGACATACCGCTGCCTGAATCCTCCGCAGCCCGGCGCCGCCTGTGGGAGCGCGTGTCGGTCACGACAGACGTGGTATCGGGAACCGTCATGGTCTGGCACCTCAACCCGCCAGGAGACGATCCATGGTCGACGATGATGCGCAGCCGCTCTCAGATGCATCTGGTCACCCACCTGACCATGCACGAACTGGGCGCTGCATCGGCAGCGACCCTCGTGCCCCCCGACGCATCCGTGCACGGCTGCGAGAACCCTCAAGTCCTGCAGGCAACTGCCCGACAACGCATCCCCACTACCCTGATCTGCCCCTCCGGCAATCCAGCGGGAGCCGGCTGGGAACTACTGGGCCGCCTCAGACGCGACGGCGCCCGACTGAGCTACCACGGCGACTTCGACTGGCCCGGCCTGGCGATCGCCGCCCGCATCTTCGCTCTTGGAGCAGCGCCGTGGCGCATGGGCTCGAGTGACTACCGCGATGCGCTCACCAGCATCCGGGGCGACCATGCCCTTGGTCTGTCCGGACCACCAACGCCCAGCCACTGGGACCCTGCCCTGGCCACGTCAATGACCCGTGCCGGCGTGGCCATTCACGAAGAAGCCCTACTTCCACTGCTGCTCAACGATCTCTACACCGCGGCGCACAACGGCAGTTGACCCGTCTCCTCCTACCCTCTTCCGGTGTGCGGAGTTGGATCGGGTGGGGGCTTCGGTGGGGACGTAGGCGACGGGTCCGCCGGAGTGCGACACGAGCAGGGTGCCCAGCAGTCGGTCGGCGGCCTGACGGTCGCGTGCGGCCGGGGCGGTGAGGTGCTTGGTGGGGGTGGCCAGGTCGGTGACGTATCCGGCGAGGACAGCGTCCGGGAAGCCGTGGCGGCCCTGGGAGTCTTTCGTCCATTGCTGGAGGCCGCTGAGGACAGCGACGACGTAGCCGGACAGGGTCACCGGCAGGATCCCTCCGGCTGCCACGCTCGCCGGATTGCACCGCCACCGCCCCTGCAAGGCAGCCAGCAGCTCATCGGGAGGCAGGGATGCGGAGAAGCCTTGTACGTACTCCCCCGGCCGGACCGCGGCCGGCGCGACGTCGGCACGAAGCACAGCGATCTCCGGCACCTGCAGATACCTCAGGTCCGTCACGGGGCGGTCCTTCAGGGCCATGACGACCTCCAGCGGCACCATGACCCGCACTCCGTGCCTGGACAGGCCCGGGAGCAGCCCCGCGTGGATCAGGCGACGGAAAGTGGTCACCGCGCAGCCGAGCTCCGCAGCCGCCTGACCCGTGGTCAGCAACACGCTCCGCGTCCCCTCGCCCGACAGTACTGGCTCGCGGGACCACCGTAGGGGGACCAAAGGTCAAGCACACTCCGATATTTGATGAAGGACTTACAACAGCCGTTGCGTGGAGTTGTGCCTCGGTTCGGGCGGCCGGCATCGAGGTGATGTCCGCCTTCGCCATTCGCGGGTGGTGGACGAGGTCGCGCCGCCGATCGACGCGATGCTCAGGTCGGAGGTCCTGCTCAAGGGCAAAGGTGACCCACTGATGAGGCTTCCTGAATCTCCCCACCGGGTGCTCGGGGTGGGACGGACCTGCTTGCTGAGATTCCCCACCTGCGGACGTCCGAGTTGGCGACAGCGTCTGCCATGGAGGTCATATGGCCGCTCCTGTGTGCCCAATGGAGGGCGGGTGCGCGTCAAGGGCTTGCCGCAGGGTTGCTGGAGAGCTACCGGCGTGCCTCGCGGTCATCGCTTTAAGCGCATGAATGAATACTCTGCGTAGCGATCTGTCTCTTCCCGTAGTCCTCGACGAAAGGGCATCGGCATGCCTTCGGCCATGCGCAAGACGACGAAAACTCCGGTGGTGCGGCGGCTGGCCGCCGCGGCCATCGCGCTGGGCAGTTGCCTCACGCTCGCCGGCCCGGCGGCACACGCCGGCGCGGCTCCCGCCGACCCCGTACCGACGGTCTTCTTCGGCGACTCCTACACCGCCAACTACGGCATCGCCCCTGTGAACCACGAAGGCGAGGCAAGGTTCTTCTGCTTCCAGGCGAAGGAGAACTATCCCGCCGTTGCCACCCAGCGCCTCGCGGACAAGGGCGTCACGCTCGACGTCCAGTCCGACGTCTCCTGCGGAGGCGCGCTCGTCCATCACTTCTGGGAGAAGCAGGAGCTGCCCTTCGGCCTCGGCGAGCTCCCGCCGCAGCAGGATGCGCTCAAGCCCGACACTCAGCTGGCCGTGGGCAGCATGGGCGGCAACACGGTGGGCTTCAACCGCATCCTGAAGCAGTGTTCCGCCAAGCTCCGCGGCGTGGAGGGGACTCTGCTGCCGGGAACACCGGTGGACGAGGACGTGCCCGCCGCCAAGTGCAGCGAGTTCTTCGCGTCCGGGGACGGAAAGCAGTGGCTGGACGATCAGTTCGAGCGGGTCGGATACGACCTGGAGGAGATGCTCGAACGCATCGCGTACTTCTCTCCCGACGCCAAGCGCGTCCTGGTCGGCTACCCCAGGCTCGTGCCCGCGGACACCGCCAAGTGCCAGACCCCGGCGCCCGGCCAGACGGAGCTGCCATTCGCGGACATCCCGCAGGACGCCCTGCCGGTCCTCGACCAGGTCCAGAAGCGGTTGGACGACGTCATGAAGAAGGCCGTCGCGGACACCGACGGTGGCGCCGACTTCGTGGACCTCTACGCCCGCACCGGCAGCAACACAGCCTGCGACGGCACCAACCGAGGCATCGGCGGCCTGCTGGAGCCCTCCCAGCTCAAGATCGGAGAGCAGGCGCTCCCGTGGTACCTGCACCCCAATGACAAGGGCCGCGACATCCAGGCCACACAGGTGGCCGACACGGTCCAACAGGTCCTCAACCGGTAAGGACTCCCCCACCTGAGAACCGGACCCGCACCCCACCGCACCGGATCCGGATCCCTTCATCTCCCCTCAACGAAGCCCCAGGTCATCAGCCTGGGGCCTCGTCATACGACTGGCTCCTGAACCGGCCACGGCGGAGCTTCCTGACGATCGGCCTGGCGATGCGGCGAGGGTACCCCGTTGCCGACGGCAACTGAGTAGGGAACGGAGAGCAGCCCTGGCCGTTTTCACGAAGCCTCATCACCACGGGCGCCTGGTCCAGGAGTACGGGGTCGGCATCAACTACCAGCGGGTGAAGCTCTATCTCCCGCAGGCCCGGCCCCGGATCGCGCAGGAGTTGGGCATCAGCCCGGGTGAGCGGGTGGGCCTGCACCGGGGGTTCGAGGTCGTTCCGGGTGCTCAGGACCAGGTCGACTGGTGACGAGGTCCTGGCCACCGCGATCCTCGACCGCCTCCTGCACCACTGGGGACTACCGTCGGCAAAGCCGTCCATAGGCAGCCCACCTCGTCACAGCTCTCACGTCAGCTCGCTCTCCACTGTCAGGAGCACGACGCGCTCGGCTTCATCAGCCGTCAGGCGCACGGTAGTAGAACGGGAAGGACGCTGTTCGGGGCAGCGGACCGTGCACTCGATTCCGCTCTCGTCGGTCTCATCGAGTGTCACGCACGCCTGCATAGGCCAGTCACAGTCCGCTGCACCCCACTCCCGGTGAGCGTGGCGACGCAATGCCGCGAGCCGGTGGTGCGGCGGCAGTTTCCGCTCAGCCCGGCAGCCGTCACAGCGCAGCAGGTGCGCAATGCTGCCTTCCATGGCCAAGAACTCTTTGCCGTGTCCTTCCTTGGTATTGCAACTGCCGCACAGGGGGCCGCGGATCATGCCGTGGTCGTGGCAGTGATCCCAGTCGGTGGCCGGCCGAGGCGTGCGGCATACTCCGCAGAGGTAGTCCCGCGCCCGCGGCCCTTGTTCCTGGATCCGGGCGTAGGAGGCGCCGTTGAGTTCGTTGCGGTAGCGGCGCAGACCAGCGGCCGCACACTGAGGACAAAGGATCCGCCAACCGCTGGCGGTCGCGGTGCGCCAGGCAGAGCCTGTATCGAGCGCGCCGCAGCCGCCGCAGGTGTGGATAGTCGCAGTCAGCGCGCCCTGGGCCTCTTCCCACCGGTCGAGAATGTTGGCAAGGGTCCGGGGAATCAGCCAGGTCTCCTGGGTCCAGACCAACGCGGGCACTGGAAGCGTGCAGGCGATGGCGAAGTGGCCATAGCGCCGCAGCAGGTCTTGTTGAGTAAGCCCGCAGGGCAGAGCCCAGTTGGTATCGCCACGCTGGCAGCCGAGCGGTCCGCACGGGCAGCCGTTGTTCCTGCGAGCATCCCGCGCTGCGCTGCGGAACAGGCGAAGGAGCTGGCTCCGCCAGGACGTGCCCAGCGGGACATCCACCTGCAGTTCGCTGCGGACGGCATGCCGGGGGTCGACGAGATCCTCCGGGTCCCAGGCCAGGCTTGCGATGGTCCGGGCTGCCTGCCGAACATCCGCTTCGTGAAATCGCCATTGATTCGCATGCTTATACGCGCGGACCGGGACATAACCAAAGAAAACGTCATCATGTTCGGTAAAGCGTCTGCGCTGGAAGTGCTCCGGCGCCACCGGAATCGAACAATCCCTCATCTCATCGGCCAGGTACTGCACGGCCAGTTTCTGCCTGATCACCCGGTCAGGATGGCACCACCCACCGACACCACCCTCCCCACTCCGGTGCTCGCGGCCGGGATCCGCCGTGTGCAGCGCAGCAACCTACAACAAGGGCTCCCGGAAAGAAGCGCGACACAGCGAGCACCCCACGGCGCGCCGTCGCGTCCACCAGCCCAGCCGCATACCTCGCCCCTCACATGATCCGCGCACCCTTGGTTGTTCAACCTACTGCGACCCTCTTCCGCACTCCGGACGACCAGAACCCGCCGGAATCGACGCGGGAGACGCTGACGTCCCTCAGCGGAAGCGGGCCTGCGGCCTCGGCCCTGACGGGGCCGTGCACCACCGGGCAGCGATCGCGTTCTTCAACACCACCATCGCCTGAGCGGGAACGCCTCCGCCGAAAGACGGCGCCGACAACCCACCACGCCCGAGACCCCGTGATGACGCCCCCTTCGGGGCCAGCCATAGGAACAGCCACCCCCACGACAGCCGACCCGCCACCCGCTCGCCGCAAAACGGCAGCCGCTTGGTCACTCCGTGACAGCAGACCAACCCGCGTCCACCGCGCATGACCAGGCAAGCACCAGCCGAACACAGCTGACGCACAACCGCTGCCACCAAGGCGCCCACTCACAATGTCCTGGCACGCGGCGGTCTCCCGGCAGGCGCATGGGGCGGTGCTTCCTTCACGCAGATGACTTGTGCTCCGTAGCGAGTTCGGCGGTCTCGTCGCGCACGGCTTGGAGCATGGCGCTCGCGGACGCCGACGGTTCGGTGGCGGTGACCATCACGGTCTCCCTGCTGAAGACGAGTGCGGGGTCATCGACGCGCAACCACTTCACGCCCCGCGGGACGGTGTCCGCGGCCAACCCGGGCATGACCGACACCCCCAGCCCCGCGGCAACGAGCCCCACGCGTGTCTGCCAGCTGTCCGTCCGGTAGGCCACGCGCGGAGCCTCCAGTGTGGGCCAGGCGCCGAACTGGGGCCCGCCGCTCTCCTCACCGGCTCCCACGATCCACGCCTCCCGCGCCAGGTCGTCGATGTGCACCTCGTCCCGGGAAGCCAGCGGATGGGCCACGGGGACGGCCACGCCGATGCCGCGGCCGGTGCGCACGACCTCGACGCGCAGCCCGCTGACGTCGTAGTCGGGGAGCCCTTCCCCGATCGCCAGCACGGCCACCTCCAAGCGTCCGGCGCGAACACGGCGCAGCTGGGCGGGGCTGCCGGCCTCCCACAGGCTCACGGTGAGGGCCGGGTGCGCCTTGTGCAGGCGCGCGATGGCCCGAGGCACCAGCACGGCGGCCGCAGTGGGGTACGCGCCGACGGTCAGCCGGCCCGCGAGGCGGTCGCGGAGCCCGGCGATCTCCAGTTCCGCCGCCTCCGCGTGCGCGATCATGCGGCGGGCGTGGCGCAGCAGCGCCTCCCCGGACAGGGTCGGCCGCACCCCTCGGGCATGGCGCTCGAACAGCGGGGTTCCCACCGCGGCTTCCATCGCGATGATCTGGCGGGAGACCGCGGACTGGGTGTATCCGAGCGCCTCGGCCGCCGCGGTGAAGGACCCGCGCTGAGCGACTTCCAGCATGACCCGCAGGCCCGTCAGTGTCAGTTCCGGCATGGGCCGACGCTATGCGTGAACCGCGGTGTCGACAACGAGTGACCCGCCATTTCGTGCATGGCGAGGCCAGCACGCAGCCATGCGGTTCTCGCATGGAAGCGATGAAAAGGCATCGCTGGTCGTGTTGCCTCGACGGTGCAACGCTGGCTGTGTCAAGGAAAAACGCAATGTGGCAGCACCGATCCAGAGGAATGACCATGGCTCGTTTCATCTCCCCCGACGACACCCGGTACGACGAGCGCTCCCGCGCGCTCGTCCGCATCGGACGGGACGCCATCTCCAAGGAGAACCCGAGCGCCCTGCGCGCTTACTTCAGCGCGGACTTCAGGTTCCACGGCCCCGACGGCGACCTCGGATTCGACGAACTGGCGGGCTTCTTCGGCCAGATGCGTGACGCGTTCACGGACTACTACTGCGAGCGGTATGAGATCGTCTCCGCCGGAAATCTGGTCGGCTGCCGCACGGAGATGGGCGGCGTCTTCGACAAGCCGTTCGATCCGACGCCGGTCGGAACGGTGCAGCCGCACGGCAAGCAGGTGACGCTGACGCTGATCAACATGTTCCGCTACGACGAGGACGGCAGGCTGGCGGAAGAGTGGGTCCAGTACGACAACGTGGAGTGGCTGCGCCAGCTCGGCATCGAACTCGTCCCGGCCTCCCGCTGAACCGTCACGGCGGTCGGAACAGCCCCGCGACGAGGACACCGACCAAGCACCGCGCGTCGCTCCCGGCGCCGATGCACAGGTTTCCGACGCCGCCCTGGAGGTGGAAGGCGTCGAGGTCACGGCAGATCCCGCCCGAGGCGCGGGCCGCGAGCAAGCCGACCCGGAGTTGGCGTTCCTCATGCTGCAGCTGACTGGGCTTGTCGTTCAACTGGCGGCTTCGAACGGCGGAGCGTACTTGGTCGCTCACCTGGGGATTCACCGGACGTGAGGGCGGCCTCCGCCTGATTCTGTGCATCCGTCCAAGGGTGCACAGGACGCAGCCGGAGGCCAGTTCCGCGCCCCTTTCCCGACGTTCTCCGCTCACGCACCCAGCCCCCACAACAACAGGGGGCTGGGCATGTGAACGGAGACGGAGGGGAAGTCGGCGCCGCGGCGGGCTCCGGTTCGGTGCGCGGGCCGCCGCCGGCGACCCCACTACCGCAGGCCAGCGCGACGCACGAGGTGCGCATCGCACGTGCGCTCACCTCCGGTTCTCCAAGAGGGTGCGCATTGTGCTGCGCCTCCTGGTGCGCACCCTGGTGCGCATCCTGTCGGACACGTCCGCGACTCCGGTCGGCTCGCGGGGTTCGCTCTAGTTGCGCGCCTGGATGCGCCTGGATGCGCCATAGTTGCGCGTGCTGGAGCACGCCCCGGAATTCGCGGTGGCAGGAATCCCGTAACCGGCCCGGCTGAGCCCGGATTTGCGCCTTGGTTCAGGATTCTTCGGGGTCTTCTCGCGGTACTCCCGCAGCCGCGCCCACCCTGGCCGGCGAGCCCGGCAGGCGAGCCGCACACCCACGCGCGCTGCTCCCCGCGCTGCCCGGTCCGCGCTCCTTCCGCACTCCATCTTCACCAGCGTCAGGGCAAGGCCAACCGACGGAATTCGCTGACCTGCTGCTTCGCATGATGCGGCGTGTGGATTTCCCGCGTTGAGCGGTAGGGATTCCCCGACCATCTCTGCCGTTCAGGTGAGGCTTCCCGCGGCTGCTGGCGTGGCTCTGGTTGGTGCAAGCGGAAGAGTGTTCGCTTTGTCGTGTTCGCTCCCATCTCAGAAGTGGAATGAGGTCCTTCACGTGCGCAGTCCTCTCATGCAGGCGACGGTCGCAGCAGCCGCGGTTATCGCTCTGTCCCCCCTCGGCACAGCGTCGGCCGCGGACCCTTCCGACATTGGCGACATCACCTGCCACGGCGGCTCCCTCACGGTGCAGTTCAACCCCGGCGCCACCTTTTTCAGGAGCACAGTCCGGATGTCCGCCAGCGGCGAGATGGGAACATGTTCTTCCAGCCAGCACCCGGAGATCACCGGCGGAGCGGTGAAGCTCGAAGCCTCCCTCACCGCGAACTGCCCCGGACCGTTCGGGCCCGGCTACGTCAAGGCCACCATCAACTGGAACGACGGAACCAAGACGGTCATCGACCAGACGATCTTCCGCGGCGACGAACGGTCCTTCTCCCTGGAAGGCGGGAGCACCACCGGCCGCTTCGCCGGCGGCTACGCCCGCGCCAACGGCCGGACCACCAGCAACCTCATCGAGATCAGTGCAGCCTGCGCTTCGGCCGGTCTCACCAGCTACGCCTCGACGATCAACGAGTTCGCCGTCGGCGACATCTAGCCTGCCGCGAGCCGCACCACCCGGCCAGGCGGGCACCGGTCGAAGCCGCATTCCGTCACCCCAGACAGCGCATTTCGTCGGTTCCCCGGCAAGGGCAGGGGCACCGAGGGGATGTCAGCGCTCCGAAGCGGCCCGGCAGACATCACTACCGCAGGTCGGACACGGTATTCGATGCGGCCTTGACGAAACGGTGTGCGCAGGCGGTTGCCGAGTCGGTTGCGCACTCCGTTGCGCACCCGGTTGCCCAGTCCGTTGCCGCACGGCACGAGACCACGATCCGGCGATCTGGCAACCTTTCGCCGATCCGGCCTGGGGGCGTGCCGAATGAAGAAGGCGACTGGCGGCCGCCGTTGGAGGCGGCCGCGATCCGGCCTCACCGACCCGTTCAACAGGTCACTGCGGGGTCGGGAGCCGATCCAGGCTCCAGCCGCCCGCCGGGGAGCCTGCGACCCGCCACACCGCCCGTGCCGGGCCGTGCGCAGCCAGCCGGGCCGTGGTGACGGTGGCGACGACCAGGCGGCGGTGCCTCACCGGCAGCAGACCAGCCGCACGAGCCAGGAACTCCGCCTCCCGCGTGGCCGGCTCCGCGCGGCGCGGTGCGGGGGCGAACACCACCAGCAGCGGCGGGAAGGTCCGCTCCAGGGCGTGGCCGGCGTAGTGCTCCTGCCAGTGCGAGCGCGGCGCCCGGGCGGCGTTGCCGCGCCCCGACGGCGGCGCGCTGCGGTAGGCGGCATAGCGGTCCAGCTTCGCCAGCAACCGGGCGTAGGACATGGTGCCGCGGTCCAGTTCCACGAACGCGAACCCTCCGGTGGCGAGCAGCACCACCGCGTCCGGGATCAGCGGCCCGGCCGGCGTCGGGTGGGCGGCCTCGACTTGCCAGTCGCCCGCGTCTGCGGCGCCGGAGCGGTGGAAGGCCAGGACGGTGTCGACCAGGGCCAGGCCGTGCTCGCGCAGTCCCGTCTTCGCGGCCGCCTTGCGTCCCGTCGTGCGGCCGCCGGCAGATCCGTTGAACGCGAGCAGCAGCCCGGACGCGGTCGCTTCCGCCAGACCGGCGGTCGTGCAGAACCAGATGGACTGCTGCGCGCGCTGCACCCGGCCCACCAGCGGTGGCCGCTCGGCTGCGAGGTTGCGCAGAGCGCGGCGCACATAATCCGTGCCCTCATGCTGCGGCAGCAACAGCGCCCGCAGCTGAGCAGGGGTCGCCAACCGCAACCGGGCCAGCGTCACCAGCACCTCGCCGCGGATCTCCGCACCCGCCCGCGCCGGCCCCCGACCGCTCATCGCCGCACCCCCCGGGCGGACCCCCGAAAGGAGAACACCCCATTCCCCGCCTGTTCCAGGACGGGAGAAGAGGTGTCGCAGTCCCGGGACCCCTCTGGACAAGGGGCGTGACCAGGCGCGACGCCGAATGCCCGGGAATCGGGTCCGTGACTTGCCGCAGAGCCCAGCGCGGGGCCGGCTGCGGGGCCCGCCGCGGCCGGAAGCCCGGCGGTTGCACTTCCTGGACGGGTGGGATCGGTCAGCTCCATCGAGGACGCCTTTCAGGTACGGGCGGACTCCAGATCCGCCATCACCTGCTACAAGCGCCAAACGATCTTCCCATGTGACACCTGACCCCGAGGAATTTCCCGGCAGACCGGATCAGGCCCGATTCCACGAAGCCCGTCGCCCCCTGGTCCACCCCCTGAACGCACGGATTGCCCAATTCCACGCCGTTCCACACCCTTACGTCCCGATCCGGATGCAAGCAGGTGAGCAACCGGGGTGGTTGCTCACCCGCTTGCACTCCCCCGCTGCTATGGGTGGACCGACAGTGGCGTGCGTACGGAGCGCCTCTTCGTATCGGGGAAGGGTGGGGCTGGTTGCCGACGTCCCGTCCCCGAGGACGGGTGCTGTCAGTCTTCTGGAAGATCCCAGGTGGGACGGGTGAAGAGGTGCGCCTGTCGTACTCCGGCCTTGCGCAGTTCGTCCGCCACGACGCGCAGCATTGTGCGGGCCATGTGCGGGTACACCCCGCCCTTGCAGTCCATCCAGATGCGTGGAACCTCGGGGTCCACAGCGGCGAAGTTGGGGCTGTAGGGAAACATAGCCTCGTCCCAGAGCTCCTCGGCGTCCTCCAGGGACAGTTCCCGACCGTCCTCGAACACGCACAACAGGCGCGGTTCCGCTGCGGTGAGTGCGACGATCGCACGGACCGGGTCGTCCGACCTGACGGCGATCTCCCAGTTCTGGACCTGCACGTCCAGGTCGTGGCCCCCGGTGATCTCCAGAGCGGTCGGGTCGACCGTGATGCCGCCGGGTTCGCTCTCCGAGGCCACGGCCCGCCGCATCCATGACGAGGCCTGGCCGCGGCTCGACCAGGCCTCGGTCACCCGCCAGAGCATCGGCGGACCCGCAACGCGAACCGCATCCTCGAACAGTTCCTCGGCGAGGTCCCACTCCCATGCCTCCACGGCCTGGCACCCGCGCCTGAACGCGGCCTCGCCAGGACGGTCAACGGACGATGACGCGGCTTCGGTGTCCATGACTGCAGCAGTACCACCGGGTACTGACAACGAGTCGCCCGAGTCACCCACAGCGTCGACACGGTTGGGAGCGGTCAAGATCTCTTGGCAATCGGTCAAGATCGATTGTCGGAGGACAGCGGGCGCAGGACCGGGAGGCGCTCCACCGTGGAATCAAACGGACAATCGAACCAGCCTGAGGTCGTGAGCACCGACGACGACCAGGAGCAGCCCACTCCCCTGCCACAGGCCGACGGCCCGCTGCTCGACGTCGCCCTCCCCGACGGACGGTGTCGCGCTGACGGGTGGCCGACCAGTCGATCAGCTCCGGCGGCATCCCGGCGAGCTCCATCACCGGCCGCAGCCCCGGCGTAGGTATACGCGGCTGTGTCGCCAACCCGAGCCGGTCGCAGACCTCTTCCAGCACCCGCTGGTTGTACGGGGCGCCGGCCGCGACCACGTGCGCGTACTGGCGCCGCGAGTCCAGGTGCCCCCATTTCCCGTCAGCCCGCAGCCCCTTCACCGACACCACCAGGTGGCCGTGCAACAGCGGCATCCGATGCCGGCAGTCCCAGTGCCGGAACCGCGCCACGGCCAGGCCGCCCACCGGCCGCTCCCACTTCGTGCCGGCCGGCCCGGAGTACACCACGACCGCTTCGTCCTCCACCCACGCCAACACGTCGGCTACCGCGGCATCATGACCGGCCTCGATCACCTCAAGGGTCGCGTCGCCCCCCAACGCCGCCAGCAGCGACACCGGGGCCGGCGGCCGCGCCACCAAATCAAACGCCGCCACCGGGCCCCGCAGCATCCGGCGCCGCCGCGCCGGAGGCACCTTGCCGTCGTCGTCGGGGATGACGGCCTCCGGCTCCCCCGGCTCCTGGTCATCCGCATAGGTCGGGCAGATGAACCTCCGCCCCAGCCGCACCGCCGGAACCTCCCCGACCGGGCCACCAGATAGCGCTGACCAGTCATGATCCAGAAATGATCAAGAAAATCGCTCTCGCCCTCATCATGGCGCCGGCCACCGCCGTACCGGCGGGTCAGAGGCTCTCGGACTGGGGGATCACGTGCATCGCGGCCTCCTCCGCCGACGCGCCGGCGCCGTCCAAGCCCCGGTCCGAGGCGAACAGGTCGGAGTCAGTCACCACGTGCGCGCCCTCGTCCAGGGCGACGAGACGCCCCGCTCGGGCGTCCCCGACCTCGTCATCGAGGAGTTCGCCGTCGGTGTCCCAGGTATCGCCTATGCCGTCGCCGACCGGGACGCCGAGGTCCGGTACCTCCTCGGCAAGACGCTCGGCCAGCGTCTCGCCGCGCCGCGCCTCCTGCGCGGTGACGCCCGCGTGCTCCACGGCCCAGGGCCGCTCCGGCGGCGAGTAGCCCTCGTCGAGGGCAGAAGTCCGCACTACGGTGTCGCCGCACCGGCGCCACCCGGCCGTCGGCCACAGCCCGGCGCGGACCACCGTGACGGCACCAGGAAACAGGAGGACACCCGATGGAGCCCGGCCCGGCCGTTTCCCTCCCCCAGCGCATCTGGACGGTCGCCATCACCACCCGCTTTGGTGCCTCCGGAGCCTCGTGCGGGGCATGCGGACCACTCCAACATCTCCCGGACCAGGCTCTACGCACCACCGCTCTCCATCACCTGGCCCTCCACGCCCGCAGCGACGTCACTCCCCCGCACCTGCGGGTCTGCCAATGCGGCCACCGCGGCTGTCCCTGGCACGGCCGGCACCGCGGGTGCGCAGGCCCGGTCCTCCTCACCCTCACCTGCACGCCCACCGTAGGCACATGGCGGCTGGCCGACCTGTGCCACCAATGCGCCCTCACCACACCCCACACCACCCCCGTCCCTCACCACACACCCGCCGTGGCTGCCAGCCACTCTCGCCGCCCCACCACCGCACCCACCATGGACACCGACGAGGAACAGCCCGTGGTCTGGGAAACCGCCTGCCCGTCGTGCAACACACAGGACGGGAATTGCGCGCAGAGCTGCCTTTCCCAGTGAACCCAGACATCGGCTGACACCGATGGCCAGGCCAGTCCGTCGAGGCAGTTGCCGGCCGGTGATCGAAGTGCGCCTACTCTAGAGCGCGTGCACATGGTGCAAGTGGGTGCGACGCCCCCGGACGACGCGCCCAGGACCAGCGTGGACACCATCCCGGCGCCACACGCAGATGCACAGGAAGTGAGCTGAACTGCCATGGCCGACAACGCCACCTTGAAGTCCCAGTACCTCGCCAAGGTCGAGGCCGACCTGGAGCACAATGCCAAGGAAAGGGAGCACATCGCCGCCGACCTGGCCTCGCTCCAGGAGCAGTTGACGCATCTGGAGCAGGACCACGCACTGCTCCTCGGCGTGCAGCACACCCTGACAAGCGCAACGCCCGACTCCGCCCAGGACACCGAACCGGCCGACGCTTCAGCCGATATGCCGGCGACAACGGTGCCCCGAGCCCGCAAGTCCAAGGCAGTTCCCCGCACTCCCAAGGCATCGGCCGGAAAGAAGACCGCGTCCAACACCGGCACGCGCAAGAGCAGTTCTTCGGGGGTCCCCACTCTGGTGGAACTGGTCACCGCTGACCTCCTCACCGAGCACAGCGAACCTCGCTCGGCCGCTGAGGTCACCACCTCCCTCGCCCAGACCCACTCCGACCGGAAGATCCAGACGACCGTGGTACGTAACGCCCTCGAAGCCCTCGTCGCCAAGGGCCAGGCCCTGCGCTCCAAGCAGGGCAGGGCCGTGTACTACTCAGCCGCCGAAACCACCCCGGCAGCCGACGCCCCCGCCAAGAACGCCACGGCCACCGCATAGCCGAAACCTTGCCGACTGCGTGCCACTGCAAGGCATGGGGTGCGGGACTGTAAATCGTTCGGGTCTGTTCCGTAGTCGGTGGTGACGGCGAGTGCTCGCCTCTGATCATCGAGCGTGCACGATGCGAACACGCTTGTGGGAACGGTGTTTTCGGGCGTGACCAGGTACGGGGCGCGGTGCGCGTCGCGCATCACAAACCCTGTGCCGTGCCCTGTGGTCTCACCGCCGGGGCTTATCAGTTCGAGGTAGAGCGGCGCCAGTTCGGCGACCTCCACGGGGCGCCCGACGCCGGGACGCAGGCCGTCGTCTGGCAGCCCGTGCCACGCCGGATCGTCGTCCACCATGACATGACCCTACCGTTGTGTCTCGCCATGTCCTCTCGGGCCGCCGCCGTGGTCCGAGCAGGAGCGCGCCCACGGGAGCGGCGGCACAACGAAGGCTGCCCGGCACGGCCGTCCGCAGGCTTGAGCGCATCGCACACTGGGCGCTGGGTAACGTCGGGCCCCGCGGTTGCCTTGCCCTCAGACCAACGGAACGTACCGGTGACCAGCGTCGGAGTGCGTCAGCTATCGGGGGCGAGTTTGCGGTGGTTACCGGAGCGGGCGATGTCCAGATCGATCAGCGAGGTCAGCGGGGTGCCGCTGTTCCAGAAGCCCAGGAGGTTGACGTCGACGAGCACCAGGGCGTGCTTGGCGGCGAATGTGCGGGCGGGCTGGGTGAACACGCAGGAGGCGACGAACACCGGCACGTCCGCGCCGTGCTCCTGGCGGGCTGTGCCGTTGAAGGTCTGCAGTTCGCGGCTGCCGACCGAACGGTGTTTGGCGTAGCGCTTGCACTGCACAACCAGTTTGCGGCCGTCGGGGAGCCGGCCGATCACATCCGCGCCCAGGTCCCCCGCACCGCCTACGCGCTGGACCTGCGTGCAGCCGTCGCGGCGGCACAGCCCGGCGATGTACTCCTCGAACTCGCCGTCGCCCATGGCCCACACACCGTGGATCGAGTCTTGCGCGTGTACACGCTCCTGCTCGGCAAGGCGCACCCGCTCTGCCTGGGCCTCACGTCGCCCTGCACGCGCAAGGACCGCCACCACAGCCACCAGTGCCAACACGGCCAGCACCGCTAAGGCGACCACCACCACAATCAGCCCCCACCACCGAAGAACGGCCTTCCGGACGCTCCTACGCTGCCCAGCGGGCCACTCCTCTACCCCCGGAAACACCTGGCGGCGGGGAGTTCACGCCACGGCCACGGGGGTGCTGGTGGACCTGTTGCTCCTGCTGGTGCGGCGGCCGAGGGGCCACGGGTGACGCCGACTTGTTCGAACCGCCCCACGCGAACGGTCTGCAGGCGCTACATCTCCTGTAGCGAAGCGCTAGATGGGGTGGGGACGTTGAGAGATCTGGTCCGTGTGATGGTCGTGCTGGCAGTGGCTGCCGCGATCTATGTCGGGTGGCGTCGGTCCCGCTATCCCGGCGGCTGGGCCTACGCTTTCAGCCCCGATCACGCCGATGCCCGTGATGATCTCGACAGCGCCCGGCAGCGGGCCGGCGCACTGGAGCGGGCCTCACGCAAGGAGGCCCGTGCCGCCCAGTGGCAGCTGCATCGCGAGCGGTCGCGTCACCGGGAGCGGGTGCGGGTCATCGAGCGGCGGATTGCCTCGCTTCGTCGTCCCGGACGCGGGGGCATGGTCGCCTCGCTCGGCGAGGTGACCCTTCACGAGCACAGTGTGGTGGCCGACGGCCGGGAGATCCCTCTCGCCGGCCTGACGGTCCGTCTCGACCACGCGCAGCAGCAGCACTTCCTGTATCTGACGAAGCCTGACGGCTGGAGCAGTATTCAAAAATTTGTGCGCACCGAGCATGACGAGGAGAGCGTCCGTCGTTTCGCCGTACAGTTGGAGAACGCCGTGGCCGAGGAGAACGCGTTCCGTATCCGCGCCGCCGCGCAGTTGGAGCAGGCCGAGGATGACCTGGCGGAGGCACGCGGCGACACCGGCGCCCAGGACGAGGCCCGCACCCGTATCGCGGAGGTCGCCGAACGCCACCGTCGCGACACCCGTCGCGGGGAAGCGGACAAGGAACTGCAGGCCGCCTGCGACCGGTGGCAGCAGTTAACGGGTAGGCGCCCGGGCTGAGTTGTCGAGGCTGGCGGCGTCCGGACAAGGGCGGGACCGGCCTCGCTGCAAGGCTTGCTGGGGATTCGTCGCCAACGCCACCAGTGACTGCTGCGAGGTCTGCGGTCGCGAGGTGGCCGTCCAGGAAGGCGTCTGCCGGCTCTGCCGTCGGCAGGCCGGCCTGATAGCCGGGAGGGACAACCACACGCGCGTCGACCTGACAGTCGCCGCCCGCACCGGCCACCAGCTGTTCATCATCGGCACCCTGCGTCCACGCGGCGGCCGGCCGCCCGGCCCGCAGATTACCGCCGCCGGTTCACCGGAACGGTGGCGGCACCGCATCCGCCCGCGCTGGATGCAGCCGCCGCTGTTCGAGACGGCACGCGATCTGCGCGGGGTCAGCAGCCGGACACCGCTTCTGGATCCGGAACTGGCCGGGTTCCTGGAGGCGAGGGCCGGGCGGATCGCGGAGCTGAGGGGCTGGCCGCCGCGCACGCTCGGGTCCGTCCGCCGGGGCATACGCATCCTCTGCGCGATCCACGAGGTCGGCGAGCCGGTCCGGGCGTCCACCATTGCTCAGCTCACCCACACCGCGATCCCCTCCAACCACGTGCTGGAGGTCTTCCAGGACCTGGACGTGCTGGTGGACGACCGGCCCGACTCCGTGCACCTCTGGTGCGACGAGCGCCTGAGCTTCCTTGCGGACGGGATCCGTGCGGAAGTCGATGCCTGGGTCTCGATCCTGCGCAACGGCAATCGGCGTCGGAGCCCCCGCGCCCGGTCCACGGTCATCACCCAGCTCGGACTGGTCCGGCCCTTCCTGCGCGAGCGGACGGCGGCCTACACCACACTGCGTCAGGTCACCCGCGACGACGTCACCACCTGGCTCTCCAATCGGCCGAACCGGGTGCAGGAAGCCAGTGCCCTGCGCAGCCTGTTCGGCGTCCTGAAGAAGGAGAAGCTGGTCTTCGCCAATCCGATGCGCGGGGTGACCGCGGGAAAGCCGCCCACCTCGATTCCCGTCCCGCTCACCGACCAGGAAGTCGCAGCCGTCGCCGGCGCGGCCCGCCAAGACCTCGTCCTGCGGACGGTCGTCGCGCTCGCGGGCATCCACGCGATGCGCCCGCACCTCATCCGCACCCTCCTGCGGGGCCAGGTCGATCTGGCAGGCCGCCGCCTGGACCCGGACGGCTGGAACCACCCGCTGGACGACTACACCGCCGAGGCGATCAGCGACTACCTCGCCTACCGGCACGAACGCTGGCCCAACAGCACCAACCCCCACCTGCTGATCACCCGCAACACAGCCACCACCACCGCGCCGGTCGGCACATTCTGGCTGGACCGGCTCGTCCAGCCGCTGCCCGTCGCCCTCGACCGGCTGCGACAGGACCGCATCCTCGAAGAGGCCGCCGCAACCGGCGCCGACCCCCTCCACCTCGCTCACGTCTTCGCCCTGGGCGGCAAGAGCAGCCTGCGTTACACCCAGGCAGTCGCAGCATCTGCCGCCGAACTGAGTGACCAATAGTCGCTGAGCTCCCCGACCTCCCGCAGAAAGACGGTCAGTAGCTCCAGCTGTAGAGGCTGCCACGAGTGCTCACCGCAGAAGCCGCAAGCCGGGCAACTCCCTGCAGGACCGCAAGTAGATCATCGTCGGTCATATCGTCCCCGTCCTCGGACCGGAGCCTCATGATCCAGCGACCTGCCAGCTCCTCCAACTCGGCGGAGCTGGCGTTGGCCAACGCTCGGGTCAACCGCTGCGGCAAAGCAAAGACCTCAATGCCATCGTTCAAGGGAGCAGTGACCCACGCCGGCCACAACCAACCGTAGAGCCGCTCGCGCGAGGGGACCTCGGCCGACGGCTCCTCGAAATACAGGTCCCACTCGGCGATGGCACTGTCCGGCGCAATGAAGCGGCAGGTCACAGACTCAAAGTCCTCACCGGGTCCCCGCAAGCGCGTCGCAGCTGCAGTCTCGTCGTCAGGGGCGAGGAAGAACAATATGTCGTGGGCCATCTCAGCATGATGGCAGCCCGCAGACCTCCTTGATCCACGCACGCACCGCCTCACCCGCAAGCCTCAGCACGGGCGGCCCGGGATCCGTTGCTGAATTCACGCTCTCAACATCCGCCTCGAACTGGCCACCGTCAATCGCTGACTTCAAGCCCGGACCCGCGGGTTCGCACGCGGGAGCCTTCAGAATTCGCGAACTCACGGAAGATCACCATCGAGAGCTTCTACTGCCGCCCAGGCATCGAAGGAGCCCACGAGAAGGGCGGCGTCGAAGGGATGATCGGCTACTTCCGCCGCAACCACTTCACCCCGGTCCCGGAAGTCGACCCCCCCGCCGAGCTGAACGAGATGGTCGACCAGTGGGACCTGCACGACGGTCACCGCAGGATCGGCTCACGGCCGCGGACCGTCGACGAGTACTTCGCGATCGAGCAGCCGCTGCTGAAGCCACTGCCCCAGGAGCCGTTCGAGACGGGCCGGCTGTTCACGCCGCGAGTCGACCGCTACAGCCAGATCACCGTCCGCACCAACCGCTACTCGGTTCCCACCCGCCTGATCGGCAAGCGGGTGCGCGTCGTCCTCCACGCTTCCCACCTGGTGGTCTACGACAAGAACGTCGAGGTGGCCCGGCACGAGAGGCTGATCGCGAAGGGCAGCTGCCGCCTGGACCTGGACCACTACCTCGAAGCCCTCATCCGCAAGCCGGGCGCCCTCCCCGGCGCCACAGCCCTGGAACAGGCCCGGTCCGCGGGCAAGCTCACCCCGGTCCACGACGCCTGGTGGGACCAGGCCCGCAAAGTCCACGGCGAACAGGACGGCACCCGGGCCCTGATCGAGGTCCTGCTGCTGAACCGGCACCTCGCCCACGAGCACGTGGTCGCGGGCCTGGCCACCGCCCTGCGGGCCGGCGCCCTGACCGCCGACGCCGTCGCCCTGGAAGCCCGCAATGCCGCCCAGGCAGAGGACGAGCCCACCATCGGCGCATCCGCCCCGACGGTTCCCGGGCAGCCGCCGGCCACCGTCACCTCGCTGCACGCGTGGCGTCTGGCGCACCTGCCGCCGGACACCAGGCCGCTTCCGTCGGTAACCCCCTACGACCAACTGCTCCGAAGCCGTCGCACCAGCGGCAGCGACCACCGTGAGGGAGAAGCACAGTGACCACCCTGCCCCGCCAGCGAGGCTTGACCGAGCAGGCAGCCGACGCCGCGATCGACACAGTCTGCCGCCTGCTGCGGCTCCCCTCGATCCGCGGCGAGTTCAGCGAGATCGCCGACCGGGCGGTCAAGGACCAGATGACCTACCGCGGCTTCCTCGCCGAACTGCTGATGACCGAGTGCGACGACCGAGCCCGGCGCCGCTCGGAACGACGGATCAAAGCAGCCGGCTTCCCCCGGGAGAAGTCCCTGCGGGCCTTCGACTTCGACGCCAACCCCAACATCGACGCGGCCACCATTCACATGCTGGCCAGCTGCGAATGGATCAAGAAGAGCCAGCCGCTCTGCCTGATCGGCGACTCCGGCACCGGCAAGTCCCACATGCTCATCGCCCTGGGCACCGAGGCCGCCATGAAGGGCTACCGCGTCCGCTACACCCTCGCCACCAAGCTGGTGAACGAGCTGGTCGAGGCCGCCGACGAGAAGCAGCTCAACAAGACCATCGCCCGCTACGGCCGCGTCGACCTCCTCTGCATCGACGAACTCGGCTACATGGAACTCGACCGCCACGGCGCCGAACTCCTCTTCCAGGTCCTGACCGAACGCGAGGAGAAGAACAGCGTCGCCATCGCCTCCAACGAGTCCTTCGGCGGCTGGACCAAGACCTTCACCGACCCCCGCCTCTGCGCGGCCATCGTCGACCGCCTCACCTTCAACGGCACCATCATCGAGACCGGCACCGACTCCTACCGCCTCGCCACCACCCGAGCACGAGCGGAAGCCGAGGCCAGCTAACTCTCACCAAGGCAGCCGGCCACCTCACCAGCCCTCATGGGGAGCTGGCCGGAGGCCCGTCAGAGCGAAACACGGCCTGCAACTCCTCAAGGGACGGCGGCCCCGGGTCACGAACGGGACGGCCAACGTCGGACGACCAACCGGGACGGAAGCGCGCAACGAAGTCTGCGAAGTCGCCGCGCAGATAACGGGAATCGGACGGCTTCAGGCGGATCTGCTGGCGGCTGTCGGCCCACCAGATCTCGAACTCGCCAACGGTGCCTTCCACCGGCCAGTCCTCACTGTGTTCCGGCAGCAACAGGACGTCGACGAAGCCTCCGACACCCAGGCCAATGTCCACGAAGATCCCGATCACACCGGGCCGAGGAACGTTCACGACGGTTCCCTCGAAGACCTGCCCGAAGCGCAGCCCCCTGCGAATCCGAGCCCACTCGGCAACTGTCACCACGAACGCATCATCGCACCCCCATCCAGGTCGCCAGCCACTGGACTCGGACAGCGGGGGAACCTCACGCGGACATCGATCGACCCGTCTGCCCCGACCACACAGCAGTGCCGTCACTTCTCGTGAACATTCCCAAGCAACTTGATCGTCAACTGCTGCTGAAACTCATCGACAAACGCTGTCGCTCAAAGTGAACGAAGCCACGCCACCCAGGCAGCAGGGGTGACAGTGGAATTTCAGTGCTTCCGGAGGCCCCGGTACGTGGTCGGGTCGACCACCGATCCGGTCAGTTCTCGTGCGCTTGGGCAAGGTGGGCAGTTGCGTGGGCGAGCCAAGCGCTGCGGGGCAGGCGCTCCCGCGCTCCGAGGACGAGACGCTGGGCACCTGCCCAAGCTCGCACCGCCGAATCTGTCTCACTCAACCGCGCGAGCCCGCCGCGGCTTCAGCTTGCTGCCTGCCGAAGACTGTGCGTCGCTGAGAGGTGGCCTACCTCGACTGGTTGGCCGAATAGGTCGTCGAAACGGTACGCCTGGCGGGTGCTCACCAGGTAGTAGGAGCCGCTGGAGTGCAGTTGGCCGTAACCGCTGTGATGCATGACATCGGCCGGGGTGAGCACGGTGAGATCGCCGAAGACGTAATACAAGGGCACGGGGGCGTTGAGCCCGGTGAACTGAAGGCCCGCTAACAGGCACTTGGTGGAGATCGCGTAGCGGCCCGAAGCCCTGCTGCACATAGAGGTCTTGGCGTCGATGGTGACGACGGTCGTACCGCGCGCGGCGATCACGTCAGGGAGATGGCGTAGTGGGGAGTTGGTGGCCTGCAGTGCGGCTTGGATCGCGGTTGGGTAGGCGCCTTGGCCGAATGGATGGACTTCCCAGCCCCGGGCTCGCAGTTCCTCCATGACACGTTGCTCGTGTTGGTCCCCTATCGACTTGCGCGCAGCCCAATCAGCCATCCAGTCCCCTCCCCTGACACCATGTCGTGGTACTAAAATTAGTGGTTCCGTACTACGACAGTACCCGCTAGGCTGACGCCATGGCGGCATACGTTGACCCACGTTTTCGTCCCACGCTCTGGCCGGGGACTGCCATCCCAGCGCCCCCGCTCAGACGCCGCATCAAGGACGTCCGGATCAAGGGCGACTGGATCCTGTGGACTCCGGTACTCGATGAGGAACGCCCCCTGGTGCCGCTGCCGGAGGACTTTTACCTGCGTGAACTCATGGAACTGTCCCCGGACGACATCGAGGGCGCAGCTGAGATGTTCCAGACCTATGGGTCGCTCTTCAACGCCGATCACAGCGATCTCTACGTGGACGCCGAGGACGACTACGAGAACCTCCACGCGGTCCCGGAGGCTGGCGGCGACGAGCAGCCCTACCCGTTCGGCGTGCACCACGACGTGGTCCGGATCTACCTGCAGACCGCTCAGGAGGCGATCACCACATGGCTCGCCTGCCAGGTCGAAGGCGGTCTCGAAGAGCTGGTCCAGCCGGAGATCACCGAGGAGAACCTGACCAGTATCCAGGTCCAGAACCCACACCGCGAGCCGCCGTGGCCGCCGTCCCTCGAGGATCTGCGGACCCTCCTCATCCAGGACCGCACTCACACGCTGGAGACCGTGTTGAACAGGGCACTGAGCCCGTTCAGCATCGGCGTCGGAGACCTCGCCGACCGCCACCCCACCGTCTACTCCGTAGCGTTCCTCCAGCTGTACAACCACCTCGCCGAAGGCGCCTCGGTACGGCGATGCGCCAACGAGAACTGCGGCCGGCAGTTCGTCCGCCAACGCGGCCGCGCCGAGTACGGCCAGCACCGCACCAGCGGTATCAAGTACTGCTCCCGCGAATGCGCCCGCGCCCAAGCCCAACGCGAACTACGACGACGGCGCAAACTCCAACCCGACCCCACCAGATGAGGCACTCCCCCAACGTCAAGACCAGGCCCACCGGACCAAAGCCGATGCCAGAAGGACCGTGTCGGTCTTTCCGATCTCCTGCCAACACCAGGGCGGCACACGGGCCTACAGCGGACCTGCCGGGGCGGTCCCGGCCGTTCCTTCGCGTCGTCCTTGTGCCGCAGGCCTGGACGGGCCTTGACGCCGGGACTACGTTCCAGGCCCTCCTTAGCGAACGCGATGGCTGGAGCGAGCAGGTCAGCGGCACTGTCACGGCGGTGACACATCCGAGTCCGGCCGCTGTCGCGCCGGTGAGATGCGCGGGCCAGCGGTTCACTGGTTGTCTTCGGCCCCGGCTTCGTCCCACAGGCCGGCGACGTCCTCCATCCTGTGTTCCCGGGTCTCGAACCACTCCGCCTGTGCCCACTCGGCAGCCAGCTCGCGTTCCTCGGCCTGCTCGCACCGCTGCTCCTCCGCCTTGGCGGCCCGCTCGCGCTGCTCCTGGCGCTGGTCGTACTCGTCTTCGGTGCGGACGTCGGTGAGCGCCAGGAGCAGCGGCGCGCCCTCTTCGTCCTGGAACACCGCGTCCACGCGCACGTTGCCTTGCCCAAACTGGACAGCGGGTGCGCGACCTCGGTGCGCCAGCAGCCGATCCCGCCCATCCCGGCAGGGGCACCCGGCGCCCTGCCGCCGCGGGTGAACGCCACGATCCTGCTCGTTGGAGTGGCGTGGCGACACCGCGGACACCTCCTGATCGGCTGACGGTCGGCGCCGACGGCGAACTGGTTCGTCCGGGGGGCCGCCCCGGGGTAGGGTGCGCTCACCGAGGGTCTTTCGTGCACTCGCATTCCGCCCGTGTCGTTTTCGGCGATCGACTACCACCGGGGCGGTTTACCCCGTTCCCGCGGTGAGGCGTGCGTCATGACTGCGACGGCCCCTGCGACCACGGCTGCCGGTACCAGTGCAGCGGTCCTTGCTCGCTCGCATGATCCGGGATCCATCCGGGAGCCGGCGTCGGGCCTCCAGGCGGCTGACGTCCCGGCCTCCGCGTCCCCGGTCGTTGCGGCTTTCCCTGGCCCTGGTGGACTCCATGCCTGCCTGGATCAACGACGTCTGGTGGACGTACTCCCGCGGCTTGGCCATAGATCCCTGCTCGCGGACCTGCCTGCTCGATGTCCACGGGGACCGGATCACCGCCAACCCGATCCGCCGGCCGGTCGCCCCGCACATGGTGCTGGTCGATGGGCATGTGTTGCGAGTCAGCCTCTTCGAGGACCAGCAGGACCCGCCCACACCAGGCGATGCCGCTCTTACCGGCCGGGGCACTGGACCGTGCCCGTGGACCCGCCCGAGACAGCAGAGCGCCGCACGGCCCATGGCCGCCGCAGTCGACCCACAGCGGACGTCGCGTTCCTGTGACCCGGATGCACGAGGCGGCCTGAAGTCGCCATCGGCAAAGCAGCACCACACGCCCTCCGGGCCCCGACGACGGCCAGTCTCCTCCGCCCACGATCGGCCGCGCCGCGGACTGAAAGCCGGCCGCGCCCACTCCCGCCCGCGAGCACCGTTCACGGGCCGCGGATCCTGATCACAGCTACACAACACGAGGTAGGACACGTTGATTTCGTTCATCTGGTCTCCCGGAAATCCGCTGCCCGCCGGCACCGGCGGCTCGGAGAACTACACGGTCGGACAGGTCAGAGAACTGACACGGCGCGGACTGCCGGCCCAGGTGGTCACCGTCGGCCTGGGCGTCGACGACGGCAGGGACGAGTTCACCGATATCCCGTTCCTGTCACTGCCGACCCTGGCCGAGATCAGTGAACTCGACGGCACCGTCGTCTTCGTCAACGAACCGCACCCCGTGCCAACCATGCATCCCGCGTTCTTGATCCTGCACAATCCACCGCCCATCCGAGAACGGGAAAAGGCCTTCGCCGTCGAGGGGGCCAGAGACCGCGCTCTGATCGCCACCAGCCGGTACGCCGCCGCGCTGTGGTCGAGATACCTGGACATCGACGTTCTGACGATCAGCGTCGTGTATCCGTTCGCCGAGCCGTGCTTCGCCGCGCAGTCACGTCCCGGCAACGCAACCGGGAAGACGCGGGTTCTGTTCGCCGGCCGGCTGAGCCCGGAAAAGGGCATCTACACCCTGCTGGAGACGCTGCACATCGACGTCATCGCGCAGGACCTGGACCTCACCTTCACAGCGACGACAGCCGGCGCGGACAAGCCCCAAGGAAAGATCATCAAGCGGCTGCTCGGCGAGCACCCCGGAATCTCCGTGGTCGCCAACTGCAAGACACCCGCCACGATGGCAGCCCTGATGGCCGATCACGACATCGTGGTCATGCCGTCGAACAGCCAGTACTGGCACGAGACCTTCGGCATCGTCTCGATCGAGGCCCAGCACTCCGGCTGCCGGGTGATCGCCTCCAACGACGGCGGCCTGCCCGAAACCGACTGCGGCGGAGTGGCACTCATCACCCCCGACAATGCCGAAGCACTCGCCTGGGGCATCCGTGAGGCCGTGGACAGCGGACCACTGTCACCGAGTGCCAGGCACGACGCCGGGGAGAAATTCACCGTCGAGCAGTCCGTCGACACCCTGCTGGAGGTGTTCGCCCGGCAACCGCCGACCTCGCCGACCACCATCGTCGCGCAACTCGAGGAACTGATCCTGGCGCCCTCCGCCCAGGTGCAACCCGTCATCCGCACAGGCGAGACGCTGACCAGACCCTCGCCGTAACCAGAACCCGCACCCTCCACGACCCAGCTGGAAGAAGTCCAACGGCGCCGGCCCGTTCAAGGTGATGAAGCTGTACGAGAGCGAGGAGAAGCGCACCCGTGCTGCGTCACCGCGACAGCCACCGTGCTCCCCCAGCACTTTCAGCACGTCCTCGCGCAGCCCGTTGGTCGACCCGGCCGGGTTGTCGATCCGCTTGCGCCGCTTGGTCTGCTCGCCCGGCTGTGTGGTCTGTGCCTGGCCCATCAGTCCAGCCTCCCCGCTTCGTCCACCACACCCTGCTCGCCGCCCGACCACGGGTCGGGCGGCAAGGCCCGCCCCGGCCGGAGGGGCCCAGGGGCTGGGGAGGGGTCCCGGGGGCTCCCGGGAACCCGATGATCCCCCCGCCGTCTGTCATCACAGGGGGAACAAGGGGGTTGTGACGAGCGGTGCGACTTGCATAAACGGGCGCTGACCTGCGGAAACAAAATGCATGCGGACCTCCGGCACGGAAGTGGCTTCCGCAGTGGCAACCCAAGTGCCCACCCAAGTGGCCTGCCAGCCCCGGCCAGGCCGGTTGCACCGCCCGGCGGCCCTCCGGTCCGGCCGGCCCCATCTGTCCAGCATGCACCCTGCGTTGGCCCCGCTGGCTGCCGCTGCGCGCCCGCTCTCTCGCCTGTCACGGCGACTCCCTTCCGCATCCCGGCACCTGTCGCCGGCGATCCGGTCGCAGCCTGCACGAGCCCCCCTTGTCCGCGGTCTGTTCACACCCGGCAGCAGCCCCTGTCCAGGAGGAACACAGGTGCCGGCCGACCGCGGCGCAGCGTGGTCAAGGGGCCGGACAAGGGGTGTGGTCAAGGGGTGACGTGCCGCGAAGGCGTGAAACGCGTCTCCCGCCGACGAGCCACATCAGTCACATCAGTCACACATTTGTTCGCTACCGCCGGGAAGCACCGGCGGTTGTCGCGAGCGGCCTATGGGCGGGGGCAGCACCCAGCCTCCGCTCGAAAGAGACGGCCCTGAGGCGCAACCCGAGGATCGACCACCTGGCGCACCTGGTGGACAACCTGCTCGACGGCCTGGCCGCGCCAACCGCGCCCCAGATCCGCGCGGCCCTGCGGGAGCTCCAACGCGGCCGCCGTGCTCACCGGCTGCCGAACGCCCGCCGGTAGCCCGCACGCCACACGATTCCACCGCGCCCGGACTGCCCGATTCCACGCCATTCCACGCCATTCCACGCCCTTACGTCCCGCTCCGGGTGCAAGCAGGTGAGCAATCGCCTGGTTGCTCACCTGCTTGCACTCCCCCGCTGCTTTCCACCGTTCCAAGCCCGCGACCTGCGGTAGTGATGTCGATGGGGCCGTCCTGTGCTTGTCCGCCTGCCGAGAAGGTCGGGGGGTGCGGCGGTACGTTTGAGCTATGAAGTGGAGCGGCGCCGGCGGGCGGCCGGTCGGTTGGAGGGCGTGTAAGTCCCGGCCGGTCCTGCTCCCCGTCGCGCTCGTGTCTCTCGCTGTGCTGCTCGGTGTGGACCTGATCGGCGGCGGCGGGATCCGTATCGGCGGTCTGCTGGTCGCGGTGCCGGCGCTGGCCGCGGTGTTCCTCGGCCCGCTCGACGTCCTGCTGCTCAGTGTCCTGACCGTCGGCGCGGTCGTCTGGGCCTCGGCGGACAACAACACGCTCGGCACCGCGAACTTTCCCGTGGTGCTGGCGACTGTGGTGCTGGTCGGCGGCGCGGCCGTGCTGGCCGCGCGGGCGCGCGGACGCCGCGAGAGCCAGCTGGCCCAGGCGCGGAAGGTCGCGGAGGCTGCCCAGCGGGCCCTGCTGCGCCCGCTGCCGGGCCGGCTCGGCCGGGTCACGATCTCCTCGATGTATTTGGCCGCGGAGGAGGAGGCGGCGATCGGCGGCGACCTCTACGCCGCCGGCGTCGACCGGCGAGGCGACATCCGGGTGCTCGTCGGCGACGTCCAGGGCAAGGGCATGGCCGCCGTCGAGGTCGTAGGGCTGCTGCTGAGCACCTTCCGCCTGTCGGCACGCTCCGGCGTCCCGCTGGAGGCGCTGCCGGGCTACCTCGACCAGGGCCTGCGCGACGACCTGGTGGACCTGGAGGAGAGCGGGGAACCCGGAACCCTGGGCCCCCGCCCAGTCGAGACCGAGTTCCTGGAGCGGTTCGTGACCGCCGTCGTCGTGGACATCGCCGCCGACGCCAGCACCGTGCGCATCGCGAACTGCGGCCACCCCCCGCCGCTGCTCATCCGAGGCGACCGCGTCATCCCGCTCATGCCCGACGTGCCCGAGCTGCCCCTCGGACTGGGCGACCTCTGCCGGGAGGACCACCACGTCGACAGCTACGACCTGGAGATCGGCGACATCCTGATGCTCTACACCGACGGCGTGATCGAGTCCCGCAACCCCGAGGGCGCCTTCTACCCGCTCACCGACCGCCTCGCACACAGCACCCGCGACACCCCCACCGTCCTGCTGGAAGACGTCCAAAGCGACCTGACCCAATACACCGCCGGACTCAGCGACGACATCGTGATGCTCGCCCTCCAGCGAGTCGCCTGAAACCGCAGCATCCAAGCCCCCGGCTTCAGCGCCGCCCACCCGCCCGCTGGAGCAGGCGCAGCCGAATCTTGATCGCCGGGGCAGCGCGGGAGGCATTCCCATGAGACAACCAGCCGTCGAGGGTGTCGTGGCGGTCATGGAGTTGGCGTAGGCCTTACCGGACGGCGGTGATCTGGCGGTTCAGGTCGGCGAATGCGCGATTGACTGTGGTGGCGTGCCGCAGCACCGACGCGCCGTGGGCAGGGGCTTCATGCCCGGCCCGATCGTGCTGGAGCGGAATGCCTGAGCCGGTGCCACAACCGTGCTGGCGCTCCCAGCCAGGGGTACTTGGGCACCGTGAAATAGACGGTGAACTCGGTCCACGGCAGTAGCGTGCCGTACTGCGCACGGGCCCCGGCGATGGACCAGCCGGCCGGTTCGGTCCGCCCGGTGTGCAGGATGACGAAGCGGTTGCGCCGCCGGGACTCCTCCTGCCAGGCCAGCAGCCGCTTTGGTGAGTCCCGCTCCCAGCGGGTGTTGGGCGGGCTGAACCAGCCCCTGTGCCCTTGCCGCCAGGGACCTTCGGCGCTGCCGATCAGCTCCCGCAGAGCCTCCTCGGGGTCGGCGTCAGTGCCGAACCAGGCCTCGGCACTGAGCGTGGCGACTAGCGCGAGAGCGCCTTGACCCGCCCACCGGATCCGAACATCGGCACGTTCCCGGAGCGCGAGACGCGGCCCACCTCATCGACGTAACGACAGCACAGCAGGTGCGCGGACGGTACTGCGGCGGCGCATGCGTCGACCCGAGCGCGCATGTCGGCCCATGCCTCCCGGCGGGCCCGGCGGACGCGAGGAGACCTGACGGTGAGATGCAGGCGGGCGTTCGACGGGACTCCGCTGAAAACGGTCGCGACGGCCTGCCGGACGAGCGCGCCGACGATCATGACCACGAAGCGTCCACCGGACACGCCCGCGGCCGGCCTGTTCCTCTCCGCCATCCGAAGGCTCCTTCCGCACGCCGGCCTCCCGTTGCTCACCTGCTTGCGCTCACCGCCGCCTCTCCACTGCTCCAAGCCCGCAACCTGCGGCAGTGACGTCCATGGAACACCTGTCCTCTGCCACTGAACCTTCACCGTTTGCCACTGAGGTTTGACCCGCCAGGCTGCTGCCAATCTGCTGCGACGGAACGTCGAGCCCGAGATTCCACTCGGTGTGGACGGCGACGACAGCCCATACGCAGGCCAGCAGCGCAAGGATCACTCCGCCTGCCAGAAGACATCCCAGAGCTCGGCCGAGCCCCTGCTCCGACCGGCGGGACTGTCGCCACACCACGACCGCGGCCACCAGCGCCACTGCCATACCGAAGAAAATCATGGAGCCCCCCCGAGCCCGACGCCGGACGCTCCGGCGTCCCCGTAGCGTGCGCCAGTCCTCCCGCACCCGCATGAGTACGCATACTCGACCCTGGCAAGCGGCAGGGGAGCGACGAAGCCCCGCCGGGAAGGCCAGGGCATCCGGCGCGGCGCCGACGAACGGATCGAATCGCCCTGCGTACGAACTACGCAGTCGTCAAAGTTCAGTGGCAGATGGTCAAGGTCCAGCGGCACGAGACAACGCCGACCGGACCCGGTCGGGCAGGGCGTTCCACGTGGAATCGAACAGAGAATCGAATTAGATTGGCGGGATGAGCACCGACGACGACCAGGAGCAGCCCGCTCCCCTGCCGCAGGCCGACGGGCCGCTGGTCGACGTCGCCCTCCCCGACGGGCAGCACCTGTACGCCGTGGTCAAGAGCCGGTTGCGGGAGACCGACCGGTCGTGGTGGTACCGGCTGCAGATCCACCTCCCCTCCGGCGCCCAGGTGCGCGGCCGCCTGGTCGACGAACCCGCGCCGATCGACTTCCTCGCGCCGGCCAGCCGCTGCCAGCCCATCGACGGGCAGCCCTACGACCGGGTACCGACCGAGCGTGCCGGCGTCACCCCGGCCTGGAAGGCGGAAGTCAGTGAGCGGCTGGCTGCGGTCGCGGAGACCGGCACGGATCCCGACGCCGTGACAAGCACGTACCAGGCCGTACAAGAGCTGATCAATAAGGCCGTCGAATCCGATCCGCAGCTACGCATCGGCGAGCAACGCGCACGCTTCCAGAGCGCCCTGAAGGCCACCCGGAAGAACATCGCGGTGATCGATCCTGCCAATCTCCCAGAAGTCGTCGACGACGATCTCCGCACGGAGATCACTGCGCTGCAAGAGCTCATCAACGCCCTGGTAGCGAGCATCTCCCAGCGCTAGGAGATGCCCGGCGTCCGCGGCTCGCTCATCGCCTTGCCCAGGTGCCCTTCATGTCAGCAGCTGGGCAAGGCGAACCCGACAGGCTGATCCGGACACATCTACGGGCAGCAGGCATCCGCCCGAGCCCGCAACCATTCCCCAGCGCTGGCGGTCACACTCTTCCCCCCGTTCTTCGACACCGGGAGTCTGCCCATGAGCGCCTCACCGTCTGCCGACGCCTCGCCAGACGAATCGTGCATCAACATCAGCACCGCAGAATTGCTGGACGGCCTGAACGCCGACCAGGCCGCGCTCACCATTGATGAGGCTTCTTGAAATTCCCCACCCCTCGCTATGGGTGCGGACGGACCTGCTCGCCCGACCGCCCCACCCACCACTTGCACGCTGACTTGCGGACAGGCCCGTAAGGGTTCGCGCGTGCCGCCGACCGGATGATGAGGTGGCACGGTGACCAATCCTGATGATGTGGCGACTGTCCGACCGTTGACACTGGCCTGGGTGCGCCGGCACCTGGAGGCTGGCGAGCGGATCGTCGGAGCCGAGGCGCTGCACGGCGGCGCCACCGCCGACATGCGGAGGCTGACCATCGGCACGCGGGGCGGAGGCACCCGACACCTGGTGCTGCGCTCCTTCGTCGACCCGACCCGGCAGGGGCCGGCCGAGGACCTCCTGCACAGGGAGGCCGAGGCCCTGACCACGCTCGCCGGCACCGGCACCGGCACCGGCACCGGCACCGGCACCGGCGTGCCGGCTCCCGGACTCGTCGCCGTCGATCCGACCAGGGCGCACTGCGAGTACCCCTCGCTCCTCATGACCCACCTACCGGGCCGGATGATCCTCGACGACGAGGGGCTGGAGACGCGCCTGCACCTGCTGGCCCGTCAACTCGTTGCGGTTCACGCGGTGCGGCCGGTCGTCCGGCCCCAGGAGTACGTGGCGCTGACGACCGCTGACACAGTTGTGACCCCCGAGGCCGCCGACGCCGCCGTCTGGGCCGCCGCGATCGACGTGATCCGCAGGCCCGCTCCGCGCTACGAAGGCCGGTTCCTGCACCGGGATTTCCAGCCCGGCAACGTGCTGTTCGACCTGTCACCCGAGGACCCGGCCGGTGCCGACAGTGCCCGGATCACCGGCGTGGTCGACTGGGCGGCGGCCTCCTGGGGCCCGGCGGACCTCGACGTGGCGCACTGCTCCACCAATCTCGCGCTGCTGCACGGCCCGGGGTGGGGCCTGCGCTTCACCGAGGCGTACCAGGAGGCCGACGGGATGCTGGCCGCGGCCGCGGACGAGCGGCTGTACTGGCAGGTGCGAGAGCCACTGGCGTTCTCGGAGGAAGTGCAGTGGGTTGCGCAGCCGTGGCGGGAGGCAGGACGGACCGAGCTGACGACACGAGCTGTGGAGGAGCGGTTGGATGCCTATGTCACCTTCCTGATGGACGCGCCGGCCTGAGCCAAGTCGGTCCGGGGCACGACCCCGACCTCATCGTTTACCGCTTGACCAAGTGGGGAGTAGAGCAGACCCTGGGGAATTTCAGGCATCCCCATCACCATCAGCTTGGGGCTCCTGGTCCAGCGCGCCGCAGAAGCTGAGTACATCCTGCACGGCATCTACGCCCACCTGGGGAATGTCGAGAGGCCCTACTCGGATAAGCCGCAGGGCAGAGTCACTACCGACTACATCGACGGGGCCTTGAAACGGCTGGATACCATCCCACTGGATCAGGTTCCCGCCCACGCCCGCCAGGCTCTGATCCACGACCTGGAACTGTGCAGAAGCCGCTTCGAGCGGCGGAACCTGTTCATTCACGGATGCTGGAGCTACGACGATGACACTCACGGTTGGCACGTCGTCAAGGGAAGCAAGCCCGACCAGGTGGTGTTCCCGCTGGTTTACAGCGAGGAAGTGTACGACCTGGCCGCAGAGTTCGGCCGACTCACCGACAAGCTGATCGCTTGGGATGCCCACTTCTACGGCACCCCGGGGGACCCTGACTTGGGCCGAACCCCCGTGTCATCGAAGCGGATGCCTAGGCGGACTCGCCCGTCGGGCTGACGGCCGCTCTGTACACCAGCGCACCCCGGTCCCGCAGGAGCCTACAGCCGAAGTCGCCCACCCGCGTCCGCCATCAGCGACGGAGCTCCGGCAGCCCGTCCCGGGTGGTCACCGCACCCGGGACGGGACGGTGCGGGCCGCTAGACTCCCGCGGCCATCTCCTCTATGCGGGCGGCGAAGCCGTCGGCGGGCAGGGGGAGGTCGACGTCGTCGTCGACGAACTGAGCACATGCCCGTTATGGGCCGAGAGGTCTGGTCCACTCCGCGGCACCGACCAGGGTGTACTCCCAAACGCGCACACACTGCGCATCCCACGCCCGATCAGGACTCCGGCGCAGCGCCGGAGCGATTGTGAGCGACGCCACACAACCCGTCACAAAGCGGAATGGCCCGATCCGTTGGCTCCCAGGGGCGGCAGGTCACCCGCAGGTGTGGTCTCGTACACCCGCACGCGTGGCGCTCGGTCGGCACCCCGACGACGATCGACGAGACGGCCGTCGACGGCTCGTGCGACCGTGCCCTGTGCCGGGTGCTGCTCCAGAACGCCGGCCGCGTCCTCATCGATGCCGAGGCCGAGGTCGCGAAGAACCCCGTCGGATTGGGCTGAGTTACAGCTACCTACTGCCAGACAACCAGTATTCTCCGGCCAAGGGACATCCTGCTGACGGGAGATCACTAATGAGACGCGTGTTCATCAGCGCCGGGGCGGTAACTGCAGCATCGCTAGGCGTGGCCCTAACAGCTACCAGCCCTGCCTATGCGTCCTACCCGGTAACGTCATTCGGACGCTACGAAGCCACGGGCACCGCAACTGCGGGATCGTTCACCTGGTACAACCAGTCTGTCGGCGTCCAAGGATACGTGGTTGACTCCGCGCACGTGCCGGGCGGCTCCTTCGTCGAATTCGACTTCTACCAGGGTGATACGGGCCTCAGCCTCCAAACCCGCAGCGCAAACGCTGAAACGACGAGCTTCAACTTCACGCAGCCCGGCCCCCAAGGCGGGATCACCAAGATCAGAATCAGGGTTTGCCCGGTAAGCGACGATGTTGGCGAGTGCAGCCTCTGGCACGAGCTCGTTCGACCGTAGGTCACGGTAACGGTCCCGAACGACTCGCACTGACTGACACACCCGACGCCCCGTCAGCCAACCGGCCGACGGGGCGTCGTCACGTCTACATACCCTTCCAGATCCGCAATGCCCGCGACCGGTCCACACCACCTCTACGGCCGGAGTGCCCGGGCAAGCACGGCTCACACCAGCCGTCGGCAACGAAGGTAACCCGAGACGCAATCCGGGGGCCGCACTGCGGGGACGAGCCCACACGATCGGGGGCCGACGGACGCGTGGGCGAAGAGGCTGGGCGCCCGCATGCGACGTTGATGCGAGATTGCCCGGTTCGACACGCGGGTGGGCTGGAGGAGCCGCCGGTCAACTGAGCCCGACAGCACCGGCGAGCACGGCCGGAGAGGCGGCAGCACGGCGCAAGCAGCTGCACGCAGCGGCTGAGCCGAGACAGCAGCGAGGTTGGGTAGGCCCGTGCCGAACGGCTCGGGCCCCAGAGGCAACCGCAACGCCTCCGGGGCCCGGTCGTGTGCGCGACGGGATCGGGCTCAGGCCGCCCGATCCGCACGCTGTGCAGGATCGCGCCGGTCAGGTCCGCCTCGTGCAGGTCCGCGCCGCGCAGGATCGCGCCCCTGCACGGTGCCGTCCCGCCGTTGATGAGAATGGTCGAAAACGGCCGGGGACGCTGCTCGCCTCAGTTCGTTCGGTGTTCAACGGTGTGGGGATTCGTGGGGAGCGACCAGCGTCAGCGTGAGGGCCCGGCGACCGAAGGTCGCCGGGCCCTGGTGATCGGTGAGGGGCGGCAGTGGAGGCAGTGCGCGTTGGTCGACCTGGCTCGCTCAGGTCTGGTCGCCATCGTTAGTGTCCAGGGGATCATTGGTCGTCACCGGGCCTGACTCGCTCGGGGCAGACGGGAGAGCCTGGTGCCGGAGCTTATAGACCACTTTGAGAGCAGGCTGGGCAGGATGATCGGTGCCTGGTCCCCGCCCGCAGACGCCGTGCAGGGCAGTCCTCAGGTGGCGTGCTTCCGCGACGGCCGCCTCGCTGGCTGCCAGTCGTTCGCGACGGTCGGCCACTCCCGAACTCCGTTGCGGCATCCGGCTTCGGACCGACACTTCCACTTGGAGCTGCTGGCCTGCGAGAACACCAGCCGCGCTACTGGCCATGGACACTTCCCCGACGTGCTGGAATTCGTCACCGGGCAGTTGCTGGCTAGCGGCCAGGCGATCCTGCGCGGCGATGTGGTGGCGCTTCCCGCTCCGTTGCCCGGTGGAACCATGTCGTCGCTTTATGCAGGGCTTCCCGTCTACTTCGACGACGACTTCTTCTCGGTAACCATCGAGAACGGCAGCGATGTCGCCATCGTCTGGCTTATCCCCATCACGGAGCAGGAGACCGTCTTCGTCCGGGAGAAGGGATGGCGAGCATTCGAAGACGCATTCGCCCGCCAGGACCCGGACCTCCTCGACCCCGCCCGTCCCCAGCTCGATCTGTGAGCCAGGGACCGGCAGAAGGTCTGCTCAGGGATTGCGCCGCAGCGGAACGACGTCGGTGCGGTGGTGAGGCATGGTCGGCCTCGCGGCCTCCGGGGTGGCCAGCAGCGCGACGATCGTGATCGGCTGCTGGCAGTGCGGACAGTTCCGGGTCGCGGTCGGTTCCAGCGGGTCCCGGACAGGTGCCTGCTGCCGCGTGCTCGCGCGGCCCGGTGGCGGAGGTGGAGGCAACTCGATCCGGGCCTGCAGTGCGGGCGGCGCCGTCTGGGCGAGGCGGCGGTCCCGTTCCTCATTGAGGGCCTGGTCACGGACGCGTTCGGCCTCCTGGCGGCAGACCATCGAGCAGTAGACGGTGCGGACGGTCTTCGGCGCCTGGAAAGGGTTGTCGCAGACCGGGCAGAGACGGGCCTCCTGCTGTTCCTCGCTGTGACGGAACGCGACCAGGCACTCGGGCGAGCAGAACTTCCTCTTCCGGCTCATGTCGGTGGTGAACTCCCTGTCGCACTGCGGGCAAACGCGCTGCTTGGGCAGGTGCGCGCAGCCCTTCTCCCGGCAGGCCGGCGAGCAGTATTTGCGGCGGCTGGCCACCGAATCGACCGTGAAACCGACGCCGCACTCAGGGCAGGTCCGGTCCAACTCGCCTGCACTGATGGTGGGTTCAAGAGACACGGGCATTCACTCCCTGGCGAAGTGTCTCGGCGTGGGACTGGTGGTGGCGGAGCCGATAAGACGGGCCGTCGATGCCGACGACGGTCGCCCGATGCAGGAGCCGGTCCAGCATCGCCGCGGCGACCGTCGCGTCCCCGAACGCCGAGGCCCAATCAGCAATGCCGACGTTGGTGCTCAAGATCGTCGACGACTTCAGATACCTCTGGTTGATCACCTGGAACAGCGCCGAGGCGCCGTCCTCGGGCAACGGCAGATAGCCCAGCTCGTCCACCTATGTGGATATCCGCATAGATCGATGAACTCGGCTACATGGAACTCGACCGCCACGGCGCCGAACTCCTCTTCCAGGTCCTGACCGAACGCGAGGAAAAGAACAGCGTCGCCATCGCCTCCAACGAGTCCTTCGGCGGCTGGACCAAGACCTTCACCGACCCCCGCCTCTGCGCGGCCATCGTCGACCGCCTCACCTTCAACGGCACCATCATCGAGACCGGCACCGACTCCTACCGTCTCGCCAACACTCGGGCCCGAGTCGAAGAGCCCGCAGCGGGCTGATCCAGAAACCCCTGGACCGCTGGTCAGGACACCTGTCAGGCTCCGTCTCGTGGAGATCCTCGATGTCCTGACCAGCATGGCGAAGACGGGCCGACTGGGCCCGGTATTTAGCGGAGCCGAGTGGCGCGATGTGACCGCAGCTCTCGGCGAGCCGTGGGACGTCGGAACGATGAGCCGGAACAGAAGGTGGCCGAGGCTCTTCGCCTACGGGGACCTCGAACTGAGTGTCTGCCGCTGCCGCAAGGTGTCTCTCATCTGCGTCCAGACCTGGCGCGACGTCGTCGAACTCCCCCCGGCGCTTGTCGGGGGGACGGGCACCTTCCCCGCAGGACTCAAGCACGCAGACGTCCTCTCCGCCCTGGACAAGGCTGGCTGCCCCTGGGAGCCCTACCCGCCACTGACCTTCGGAGACCAGTGCTCGCTCGTGGCGATCCCGACAAGAGCGAACTTCACCTTCGAGATCCCCGAGGGCGAGCAACCCGTGTTGAACGTCATGGGTCTGCCTGGCGACGGACACGACTGCAACGCGAAGCGCCGTCAAAACTCGTGAACAATCATCGCTCCGCTGATCGCTAACCGCTGCTCAAACTCATCGACAAACGCTGTCGCTGAACGTGAACGAAGCCAACCGGATCCTGCGCGGCATCACGCAACTGCGTGAGCACGGCATCCCGTTCTCCGTCATCTCGGTGGTCGGCGCCCTGGGCATCACGATGCCGGAGGAACTGCTGGAGTTCCTGGCTTCCCTGGGCGGTCACTCGGTGGGCTTCAACATCGAGGAGATCGAAGGGGCCAACACTGACCGGCAGCCGCCCACCCCAGTCCAGGCCGAGGAGCCCTGGCGCCGCACCCTCACCTGGTCCCGCGAGCACCCCGACGCCCCGGAGGTCCGGGAAGTCGACCGCCTCGCCGAGTACCTCCAGCTGATCCGCTCCGGCCAGAGAGCCGAATGGGAACGACGACGGCTCGATCCGATCCCCACCGTCTCCTGGAAGGGCGACGTGGTCCTGCTCTCTCCCGAACTCGCGGACACAGAGGCACCCGAGTACGACAACTTCATGGCCGGCAACATCCTCGAACAGCCCCTGGCCGAGATCCTCCGCGGGGCCCACCGCCTCGGCTACGTGCGCGACTTCCTCACCGGCCTGGACCGCTGCCAGGCCGAATGCCCGTTCTTCGACTTCTGCCGCGGAGCACAGGCCGCCACCCGCTACTTCGAGAACGGCAGCCTCCAGTCCACTGAGACCAACTACTGCCGGGTCTCCCGGCAGGCCCTGGTCACGGCCCTGTCCACACTCGCAACGAAGGAGACAGCAGCATGACCGTCCTGAGCAGACTCGCCACATCCGACACCCCCGTCGTGATGGAGTTGATAGCCACGCGCGACGCCCCGCCCCCGGTGATCGTTGGAACGACGTGGGACAACCGGCCCACGTGGGACAACTGGGCGAAGAACCCGGCCCCCTTCGACAACCGTCCGACCTGGGACAACTGGAACAAGAAGTAGCCGCTCGGTGCTGCCGGCCTCTTCGGGGGGCCGGCAGCACCCGGCGCCGAGTCACCGCGCTGAAAGGCTGTTGATGGACACCCGCTCGATCCGCCGCACGAGCGTCACCCTCCCCGCGCTGAACGAGCCTGGCCTCTATCTCTCCAACGTCACCTCGCTCGAGGGCGGACGCGGCCAGCTCGCGGGGTTCCACTACGCCGACGCCGATCTCCGGGACCTCGACCTGGCCGACACCCACCTGCTCGAGGGACGGATCACCGGCCTGAAGGCCCAGCGAACCCGCCTGGAGAAGCTCCGCGTCGACTCCGTGGAGTTCATCGGCTGTGATCTGTCCTCCCTGCAGTGGACCGACAGCAAGCTCTCCCGAACCGTCTTCCGCGACTGCAAGCTCATGGGCGCCACCCTCGAAGACGTCACGCTCGACAACGTGCTCTTCGAGAACTGCAAGCTCGACTACAGCACTCTCGCCCGCGTCCGGGCCACCGGCCCCATGATCTTCTCCAAGTGCTCGCTGCGCGAGACCACTTTCGACGCGGCCGACTTGGGCGCGGCCCTGATCCACGACTGTGACCTCCGGCTGACTGAGTTCCACGGCGGGAAGTACCGAGGCCTGGACCTGCGGGGCAACACCCTCTCCCAGCTGCGCGGCCTCTCCTCACTCAAGCAGATCGTCATCGACCAGGCCCAGACACTGCAGCTGGCCGAGGCCCTCGCCGCCGAGTTGGACGTCACCTTCGGCGAAGACCTCGACGACAAGTAGCCCCGCACCCGCCCCCAGGATGGCCATGGGCCCGCGACTCGCATTCGACACCTTCGACGGCATACGCGGCCGGTGCGACATCGCACCGGCCCGGCAGACCGCCAGCGAGGCCGGCTACGACGACGCCATCGTCCCGGACGAGACCTGGACAACGCTCACCGCCGCCGACGCCGAGCAGCACCGTGCCGATGGCTCGGTGCCGGACAGCGTCCGGATCGAACTTGTACGCCGCCCGCTGCTCGGCGTGCACGCGGGTGAGTTCGACGGGTGTGTCCAATCAGCGGCCCTGTCTCACTTTCGGCGGTGACGGAACGTGTTGTTATCCGAGGAGGATGCGGTGGCGGAGGAGTGTGAAGCCTGCTCGTCCGTGCTTCTGGCGGGCGATCCGCTTGGTCTTGGTGTTGACGCCTTCGGTGGGGCCGTTGCTGCAGGGAAGGGTGAGTGCGGCGGTCACGGCGTCACGGTCGCGCTCCAGGCCTCGAGCGGCGCCGGCGGGCGGCCGGTCGGTTGGAGGGCGTATAAATCCCGGCCGGTCCTGCTCACCGCCGCGCTCGCGTCCCTCTCGCCGCTCTGCTCGGTGTGGACCTGATCGGCGGCGGCGGGATTCGTATCGGGGGTCTGCTGGTCGCGGTGCCGGCGCTGGCCGCGGTGTCCCTCGGCCCGCTCGACGTCCTGCTGCTCAGTGTCCTGACCGTCGGCGCGGTCATCTGGGCCTCCGCGGACAACAACACGCTCCCAGCGCCCTGCTGGAAGACATTCGCAACGACCTGACCCAGTACACCGCCGGACTCAGCGACGACATCGTGATGCTCGCCCTCCAGCGAGTCGCCTGAGATCGCAGCATCCAAGCCCCCGGCTTCAGCGCCGCCCACCCGCACGTCGGAGCAAGCCCAACCGAACCTTGATCGCCGGGGCAGCAAGGGATGCATTCCACCGTGGAATCGAACGGAGAATCGAACTAGATTTGTGGGGTGAGCGACGACCGCGACCAGGAGCAGGAGCAGGGCCAGGCGCGGCCGGCTGTCCTGCCGCAGGCCGACGGCCCGCTGGCGAGGGTGCGGCTGCCTGACGGCCAGGACCTCTACGCCGTGGTGAAGAGCCGGCTGCGGGAGACCGACCGGTCGTGGTGGTATCGGCTACAGATCCATCTCCCCAGCGCTCCGGCCGCCTGGCCGACGAACCCTCCCCCGTCGACTTCACGGCCCCCGCCTCCCGCTGCGAGCCGATCGACGGCCAGGCGTACGACCAGGTGCCCACCGGGCGCGTCGGCGTCGACCCGGCCTGGAAGGTCGAAGAGCCGGTCTATTTCGGCACCGAGCGCGGTCCAGCCCGCATCATCCAGCGCGGCACCTGCCACGCCTCCCGCGACCTCGCCCGCCCTGTCACCACCGAGCAGGCCCGCGCCGCCCTCGAGCGGCCCGACGCCGCGGCGTGCGAGGTGTGCCGGCCGGACCGGCCGCTGCGGAGTGCGGCGTAGGTCCGCCCGACGCCGTCACTCCGGGAAGTCGCCCTCTTCGACCATGCGGAGCATCTGCGCGCGGAGCTCCGCCAGCTTCACCGGGTCGTCCGCGACCTCCGCCGTCACCACCATGCAGCCCATGCTGGGGTCACCCTCCACGCCCTCCACGACCCGGTCGTCCGTGCGGCCGGTGGCCGCCATCGTCAGGACCGTCGCGAGCTCGCGGCGCACGTCGTCGGTGAACAGCTCTTCGTTGACGTCGAAGCCCGTCCCGTCAAAGCCGGCCTCCGACGCCTTCTTGAACCCCTTCAGCGCATCGGCCAGGACGTCGAACTTCTCCGGCTCCATCCGCAGGCGCAGCGTCTCCAGGTACATCGCACTCAGCGAACCCGCGTCCGGCCGATCCGTGCTGTCCTCATCACTCATCCGCACGGGCCACGCGCGCCACGCCGTTCTCATCTTGGAAACCTGCGTGTGGTCGATTCCACGGCGTCACGGGAGGTTGTCTTCGGGCTGGCGCGCAGGGGCGTGGAGAGTGAGTGTGTGAATGCGACCGGCTTGGATGACGGGTGCGTGGTGGATGTCGCCGTTGATCTCGTTGTGGACGGTGGCCGCCGGCGTTGTCGCGGTGCCGGTGAGACGTTCCAGGGAGCGCAGGAGGGAGCGCAGTTCGTCGCGGGCGGCAGGTTCTGCTGCCATGAGGTGCTGCAAATGGGTGGTCCATTGGGCGATGAGTTCAGCGGCGGTCTGGTGAGCGTGCCGGGGGTCTGCACCGGTCAGTTGGCTGTGGGCGTCGTCCAGTTCGGCGAGTGTGCTGCGGTCGGGGCCATTGTGGGTGAGGAGCCGGGCGATGAGGCCGCGTGCGTGTGTCCAGGAGTCGGTGGCCATGAGGGAGACCAGGGTGGTGGCTCCCGATGTGGCGAGAGCGGTGAGCTCGATGTCCATTGCTCTCCTCGTGGTCAGGATTCCGGCTGGTGGCCGGCCTCGTTCTCGATGTCGTGGAGTGTTTCTGTAGTGTCCGCGGGGAAGGACGGCGGCTGGTCGAAGCGGCGTTGCACGTCGTCGGCTGCCTCGTCCTGGTCTTGGGCTCGGATGAGGTCGGCGACTTGCTTGGCGAGGAACGACCGCCGGACGTCACCGGCTGTGTAGCCCATCGAGTCGAAGAAGTCAGCGAGGTGGTCGGCGGGCTGCGGGTCCGGGTCAGCGGGCAGGGGATCCGGCATCGTGGACGGTGCAGGGGCGGGGTGGCCGAGTTGTTCGTCTACGAGGTGCTGGAGCCGTTCGGGGATGTCGCTGTCGTTGGCCGCTGAGGTGAGTTGTGCGAGCAGTCCCAAGTCGGTGACCGTCTTCTCGACGTGTTCGTCATGCTTGGCCAGCCACCACACCACGGCACTGCCGGTATCTTTGAGGACGTCCTCGCCCAGGTATTGCCGTTTGCTCTGCTCGTAGGTGCGTTGGTGCTCCCAGACCGCTTTGTCTTTACGGACATCGGCGAGCTTGTCCAGCCGCTCCTGGTCCGGCTGGAGCAGGGTGACGGTGACGTCCTCCGCCATGGCCTGCAGGTGTCCGGTCAGGTCCGGGAGCATCCTGCTGAGCACACCGCTGAGTTCGTGTTGCAGGAGTGAGGGGCGGGTCGGCTCGCGTTTCTCGGTGACGGCGCGGGCACGTTCCAGGACGGCCTCGACGGCCAGGCCCGCTGGGTTGAGAATGAGGTCGCCCGGCTCGGGCGACAGCAGGTACCACCGTACGGTCGCCGAGAACACGAAGTCGTAGTCGGCCCACTGGCTGGGGAGCGCGACGTGGCTAATGCGATGTTCGTTGCGCTCCACCGGGGCTGCGGTGCGCTGCTCTTCGAAGCTGACGGGCATCGGGCCGCGACGCAGCGAGGCAGCTCTGAAGAGGAGGGCGGGGAGGGCGATCAGCAGTGCGGCCAGGACCGCCCAGGCCCACGCGGGCCATTGCTGCGCTAGGCCAGCGATGGTCGCCAGCAGGCCGCACAAGACGGTGAGGAAGACGGTCGTCGTCCTGCGTGCGGTCGTCATGGTCGACTCCCCCTGGCTGAAGCGGTCGCGGAGATGGTTGGGCCGAGCCCTTGGGCGGCGCGGATCTTGCTGAGCAGCAGTTCGGTGGTGGCGGCAGAGCGCTGGGGCTGGCCGTCGGCGGAGCGTTCGGCGTCGCGGGCGCTGGCGTACAGGGCGGCGAAGACGCTGCCGCTCCGGCCTTGGCAGCGCTGGGCTGCGCCGACGAGAACGTCGAGGAGAACCTCACCGCTGTTCTGCTCTTCGCGTGCGACGTGGTGCAGCCAGCGTTCGGCGTGCGGATGCCACTGCGTGCGCGGGAGTGTGCCAAGCACGGCGTGCCAGCAGGCGGTCAGGGACAGCCGGACACCGGTCTCGTGCACGAGCGGCGTTGTGGCACCAGGTTGAGTCAGCGGCTCCGGATCGCTGATCTGCAGAAAAATGGCGAGATCTGGCAGGGTGGGTTCGGAGCGTGCTAGGCGGTGCAGGAGCAGGCGGCGCAGAGGGCGGCTACTGGCTACCAGTTCGTCCAGCGCCTGCAGAGCCCGGGCGCTGCTGCGCTCGCGCCGCGCCAGATGGTGCAGGCGGATCAGCGCCTGATCTGGGTGGGTGGCGGCGATGACCTCTGCGCAGACTTCGATCAGGACGTGCGTGAAGTCGCCTCGGGGGCGCCGCTCCGCGCACCAGTGGTAGATCAGTTGCCTGAACCGGGCTCCTTGGCCGGCGTCGTTCAGGCCGCAGGCCAGCGCCTGGACAGCGGCCTGCCGGGACAGCCGGGTCGCCGGGGATGCGGCCCAGTTCTCGGCGAGGAACACGAGGTCGAGGTTCCGCCCGGTCCGCAGGTACTGTGCGGCCAGACGTGCCACCAGGTCGCTGCGGACCTCTTCGGTCATGTGCCGGTCGCTGAGGTTCACCAGTTGCAGGGTCCATGTGTCCAGGTGTGGACGCAGACCGGGGACGTGGTCCCAGAAGTGGGTACGGACTGCCTGGTCGTCGTCAAGGTCGCTGAACCGCACACGGCCACGGGCATCGCTTTCGGCGCCGATCTCGTGGAAGCGCTCGGCGAGATCTTTGTGTTCCAACAGCGGGAGCTGCTCGGGGGGAGAACCGGTGATTTCGAGGAGGATCTGGACCGCGCGGTAGATGAGGTCGGCGTGGGCGCCGTGCAGCATGGCGGCGGTGACCAGCAGAGCCCTCTGCGGCGCTTGGCGCAGGCCGGCGGCCTTGTTTGCGGCCTTGCGGCGCAAGTCGCCGCGCGCGGTGACGGCTTTGTCGCACCAGTGCGTGAAGTTCTTGTCCGGGTCGGCCTCGCGGGCGCGGCGTATCAGGTCGGCGAAGGCCGCGATCTCCCGCATCGGCCGCCCCTGAAGAAACTCGGTGACCGCGCCGTGGGGCTGCATGTAGTCACTGGGCGGCAGGCCGTGGACGCGCAGGTGACGGCGCAGCACGCTGAGGGCGTCAGGCGCGGTGAGCACGACGCGGTAGTGCTGGAGGTCGGAGTCCAACGGCAGACGGTGGGGCATGACGACCACCAGGTGGGCGTGCCGATCGTGCACGGTCTTGCGCAGGGCGGGCAAGTCCCGACAGGCGCGTTCCCACTGGGCGTTGTCGGCCCGGGAGAGGTCGAGAAGGAGCTGGTCGCCTGAGCCGACCAGGTCCGGGTCGTGCAGGGGCAGTTCGTTCTCCTCGGGCTGCAGTTCGTGCAGGACACCGGTGTCCTGACGATGTTCGCGCAGCAGGACGTGGGCGGTGCAGGTGCGTCCGGTGCCCGGTGCGCCGTCCAGGATGACGGTCCCGGTGTCGGCAAGCAGCCGGCGGGCCTGACCCATGTTATGAGGGGCGACCAGCACCCGACGCCGCCAGATCGCCTGGTCCTCGGCGACACGCCGCCGCCGGCCGTGGCCGCCCGAGTCATCCGGGCGGGGCCCCATGAAGATGTAGTTGTTGTTGTAGAGGTTCCCGGTTCCGGCGTGGGTGGTTCCGCCGGTGCTCTCGACGCGGACGCCGGCGGTGTCGGTCACTGCTGGTCGTCCTCGCGCGGGTCCGGTTTGCCGAACTGGTTGCGGACGCCGCCGTGGTTGTCCCCCTCGAAGTACGTCATTCCGTCGCCTGAGAAGTGACGGTCGCCCGAGACGTGTCGGGAATTTTGGTAGATGTCTCCGCGGCCGGTGTGGATGTTGCCGCCGTGGATGTCCTTGATGACGGTGCCGACGTCTCCGGTGAAGCCTCCCCCGGCCTGGGCGGAGGGTCCTGAGGTGTCACGGATCGAGTTGCTCACCGCGTCTGGTGCGGGCGGCTCGGGCTCGGCCTGTGTCAGGTCCTTCAGTCCGGGGACGAAGTCGGCGACGGCCTCGAGGATGCGGGCGAGCCCGGGCTCGGGGTCGGCGGTGTCGAACGCAATGGACTGCAGGTCCGCCAGCGGGGCGAGTTCCGCCGGAAGTCGGGTCTTGTCGAGTCGCTCCATCCTGCGGCCGTCCAGGACCGGGACGACCGGCAGCGCGCAGGCGAACGCCTCTTCGATCTCCTTGCGGACCCAGTCCTGCGGGTCGCTCAGGCGGGCCTGCGAGGTGATCCAGCCCGGGCCGATGACGGCCAGCAGCAAGTTGCTGCCCCGCAGCCCTTGGAGCAGGGTTTCGGGGTATGCCTGGCCGGGGGCGATGGATTGGGAGGCGCGGAACACGTGGTCCCTGCCGAATCTGCGCACGAGCTCCCGGTCGATCAGGGCAGCAGTCTTCTCCCCGTCGCCGGTGCGGTAGTTGATGAAGATCTCTTCCACGGTCATCCTTCGTCTGCGGGTGTGGGTAAGCGGGTCAGTGTGCCGAGCCGGGGAGCCAGCGCCCGCACCAACGGGTGACCGCCATGGCGGGACAGAACGCGGGCCAAGCGCCGAAGGTCCGTGGTGACAGTCGCAGAGCGGACCGCGGTCAGATCGTCCAGAAGTGGAAAGGCCAGGGTGCAGGCGTGGTCGATCTCGCCGGCGCTTGCGTAGGCCAGCGCCCGCCGCACTCCGTAGCGCACGCGGGTTCGCAGCGCATCGGGGCTGACCAGGGCCAGCTGCCGGTCCAGTTGCTCACCGGCTTCCCCGGGCCGGCCCAGATCGACCAGGCACCAGCCGGTGACCATCCCGACGGGATCAGGAAGGTGCATGGTGCCGATCACCGGCCCCTCGCCGCCGCGGTCCTGGTCCATCAGCGCCCGCGCCCGGTCCAGGGCTCGCATGCAGGCACGGTGGTCGCCAGCAAGGGCATGGCCTTGTGCTTCACGCTGGGCGGCCAGGCCACGGATCCGCGGCGGCAGGCTGCTGCTGTCGGCGCGAGCGGCCAGCGCGATGGTCTGCACGGCATCGTCTTGGTACATCGTCACCAGTGCCCGCCGGACCAGGGCGTAGCCGGCCAGTGCCCGGTCGCCACCTGCGGTCGCGAGCTGGACCGCACGCCGGGTCCACCACAAGGCCGCCTCGTCGTTCCCGGTCTCCTGCACCAGCCAGCCCACGTATTCGGCGTAGCGGGAGCCGAGCACCAGCAGTTCCTGCCCGGTACGGGCATCGGCGTGGGCGGACAGCTCCCGCAGTGTGTGGGTCTGGGCGATCAGGGCCGGCAAGAGCAGGTCGGACTGCACGCTCTGGCCAAGCCGCCGGTAGTGCGTGAACAGCGAACGGGACGCGTCCAGCATCCCCACCGCCGTGCCGGGGGCGAGGGCCTGGCTGCTGTCGGACCGCCACGTCATCAACGAGGCAACGCCGACGCCCATCACACTGCGCCGGCCCACGGGGTGGAACGCGTTCGGGCCGTCCGGCGACAACTGCATGATCCACTCCTCCTCGTTGATATCTCCCGCGTCCGGTTCATCGGCTGGGCTCACTGGGTCCGCTGCGGTCAGGGCGATCAGGGATCCGCCGGCGTCCAGGGCGGCGTCGCACAGACGGGCGAGATCACGGCTGGGTGTTTTGATGCCTCGCTCGACCTTGCTCAGCTGCGCTTTGCTGTAGTGCACGAGCTGGGACAGCGCCGTCAGGCTCATCCCGGCATCCAAACGCCGTTGCCTCAGCGCTTCGCCGAAATGCGTGGGCGGGTGCGGCACAGAAACCTCCCATGACGGTCCGTCCACATCGAGGAGCGCTGCACGCAACAGTGCGGCACGCCCACACGGACAGACAAGACGATCAGTGGCGTTTCCCGTTTCCATCTCCGACAGCCCGGCGCAACATGCCCTGGCGGCTCGGCGAGCGAAGACTTTGCGACACGAACGGGCTTTCAGGCGGCGGTATGTATGGGCGGTGTGCCCGGATAAGCACGGCCATCGGCCCGACGGCCGGTGCGGGGTAACGTCGATGCACAGTTCCCAGATTGCGGTGGCCCCGATCTGGTCATCCAGGCCGGGCGGCGCGGCGGCCGCGCAACTCGCGGGCGAGGTGTCGGCGGGCCTCGGCGAGCAGGTGCCGGCGCCGGAAGTGCTCACTGTGTATGTAGACGGTCGCGGCGACATCGACGGGCGCATCGACGCCGCCGGGCCCGGTGTCGGCCTGGGTGGGCCAGGCGGCGCGGATGGCGGCCGCGGCGCGGCGGCACGGGGCGAGCAGCCCGTCGACCAGTTTGGTGCCGAAGCGGCGGATCGCGTCGGCCCGCAAGCGGCGGCGCAGCTCGCTCAGCGGCAGCGGCGTCTTCTTCGCCGGGCGGCTGTCGTCCGCGGCCCGCTTCATCGCGCACCCGGGGCGTGGGCGGGTAGCCGTGATCGGCGATGTAATCCGCTTCCGCCTGCTCCAGCAGCGCGGCGGTGTCACGCTGCCGGGTGGACGTCCAGTCGATCAGCTCCGGCGGCACCCCGGCGATCTCGATCACCGGCCGCAGCCCGAGTGTGGATCAGTTCAGGTGGCACCCCTACGAGCTCCATCACCGGCCGCAGCCCCGGCGTCGGCGTGCGTGGCTCGGTCGCCAGCCCCAGCCGGGCGGAGACCTCTTCCAGGATCCGTTGGTTGTACAGAGCGCCGGCCGCAACGACGTGCGCGTACAGGCGGCGGGAGTCGAGGTGGCCCCACTTGCCGTCGGCGCCCAGCACCTTGACCGACACCACCAGGTGGTCGTGCAGCAGCGGTGTCCGGTGCTGGGAGTCCCAGTGCCGGAACCTGGCGATGACCAGGCCGCCCACCGGCCGCTCCCACTTCGCGCCGCCCGGCCCGGAATACACCACGACCGCTTCGTCCTCCAGCCACGCCAGCACGTCGGCGACGGCAGCATCCCGGCCTCGATGGCCGCGAGGGTCGCGTCGTCCCCGAGCGCGGCCAGCAGCGACACCGACGCCGGCGGCCGCGGCCCCAACACATTCCCCCGGCTCCTGGTCCGCGCCGTCGTCGTAGGTCGGGTGGATGAACGCCCGCCCCGGGTGCACCGCCGGCGCCTCGCCCTCGAGGAAGCCGGGGGCGAGGATCTCGAGGTGCAGGTGCAGACCCTGCCCGAACAGCGCCTCTATCTCCGAGGAAGGACTCCAGGGTGTCCTCCAGCTCGGCGATGACGCCGGAGCGGTCCGGGATGGACACCACGGACATCAGCTGGCCGGTGACGGCCTGGACGTCGCTGTTCTCGATCGGGGGCCAGGAGAAGTGCGGGCCGGGGATGTCGATGAGGGGCGGGCCGCCCAGGAGGGCGAGAGGCGCGGCGGCGGTCACAGGTACTCCTTCGGGTCGGCGGGCGTGCGGGAGATCTGGGAGGCGTAGGCGGCGGCCAGGAACGCGGCGTGTGCCACGTGGGCGGCGGGCCGGAGGGGTTGGTCCGCTCGCCGTCCAGGACGCGGCAGAAGCAGTCGATCTGCGCCGCCGCGGCGAAGGGCCAGGCCGGTTCACCGGTCAGTGACTCGATCAGCTGTCCGTCCGGGGCGAGGCGACGCACCCGGCCCCGTTCGATGACGACTGCGCCGCGCGGGCCGGTCATCATCAGCTGCCCGGTCTTCGGTCCGGCCGAGCGGGAGATGAGCAGGGAGCCGTACATCCCGGAGTCGTAGGCGATGTGGACCAGCGCGGTGTCCTCGGCGTCGTAGTCGGCGTCGGGATGTGCCGCGGTGGAGGTGTCAGCCAGGATCCTGTCGGGCAGGCCGAGGTACCAGATGAGCAGGTCGATGAGGTGGTCGCCCATGTCCATCAGGGCTCCACCGCCGGCCAGGCGAGCCCGGCCGCTCCAGCCGGCGGCAGGGTCGGGGCTGTGGAAGGTGTAGCGGCCCTCGACCAGGTACGGCTGCCCGATCTGCTCCAGAAGCTGTACTGCCGCGGTGTAGACCGGGTGGAAGCGGCGCTGGACGGTGACCATCAGCTCGATGCCGGCTGTGCCGCACATGGCGACCAGTTCGGCGGCCTCGGCCGGGCTGGTCGCGAACGGCTTCTCCTTGATCACATGCACCCCGGCCGCCGCGCATGCCTCGATGACCTCACGCCCGGCGTGATGGGGCACGGCAACGATGGCGAAGTCCGGGCGCACGTCCTTCAGGAGGGAGCGGATGTCGGTGAAGCCGGGCACGCTGTGCCGCTGGGCCTGGGCGGCGGCCTTGCCGGGGTCGGTGTCGCAGACCGCGGCGAGTTGGGCGAACTGGGAGTCGGCCAGCCCCGGCACGTGGTCCTCCAGGGCCTGGTGGCCGAGCCCGATGACGGCTGCTTTCTTGCGTACGCTCATCGCGTTCACACCCCTTGGTGAAAGCGCACCAGCCCGCCTGCTGCAGGCCGTGGCATTCTCCAGAGCACCGCACCCACTCCGGCCGCGGCAGGGGCGCTGCCGCAGGCTGCAAGGCCGTTTGCATCTGGTGCAAAAGTGCTGTTACCACCCGATGGGTCGGTCTACGGTGGGCGAGGGTCACCTCGACGATCGACGGGGGCGTGGATGCCAGTCAGCGCGGCACATGCTCGATCCGAACGGCCAGGAACACCCGGCGACTTGATCCGCAGCAGGCGGCTGGCACGTGGCTGGACACTCGCTGAACTCGGCGCCCGAACCGGCTACTCCGCCTCCCAGGTCTCCCGGTACGAGCGGGGCCTTTCGCCGCTGACCGACGTCGATGTGCTGCGACGCTTCGCCGACGCGCTCGACATCCCGCCCAGGGAATTCGGGCTCGCGGCCGCTTCACCCCTTGCACAGCTCCGACACGGGCACCCAGTCCCCCCAGGTCTGCCTTACCCGCCTTCCCGGCCCTAGGGTGGGAGGAACCCGGCGGGAGGACGGTGACGACCCAGTGCGGCGACGGAAATTCCTGGCTATCTCGGCCGCGGCCACCGCCGGCGTCTCGCTCCCGTCACCCGTAGCGGGTCAGGACGCGCCCGTGGGAGATCTCCTCGTCGGCCGCCTACGGGATGCCATGCTCGGCATCGGCCAGGACAACGAGCTGCCGGGCCCCGAGCAATTACCCATCGAACTCGCCCGCGTGCACGCCGACTTCCACACCTGCCACTACGCCGGCCTCGCCCGGCGCCTGCCGCGCTTGATCCGAGCCGGACACGCCCTCGGCACCGAGGGTGATCGCCTTGACCTGCTCGGGCAGAGCTACCTACTCGCGACCCGCATGCTCATCAAGCTGGACGAGCAGCAACTCGGCTGGATGGCGGCCGACCGCGCACGCCAGGTGGCCGACGCCGCCGGGCACCCCTCGCCGTGGCAGAAGCCGCCCGCAACCTCGCCGTACTCGCCCGCCGCGCCGGCTGGGAGGAACAGGCGCTGTCGATCGCACTCAACGCCGCCGACGATCCAGGCCTGCGCGCCTCCCGAAGCGGCGCCGCTGAACGCGGCCTGCTGATCCAATCGGCCGCCTACAGCGCCGCACGACAAGGGGACAAGGCGGGGATGCGGGAGCTGACGGACGAGGCCGCCGCCATCGCAGGCGGCCTCGGCGGCACCACCGCCTTGCGTGACCACGGCGGCGGCTTCAGCCCCGCCACCGTGCAACTCCACCGCATCTCCTCCGAGTTCTCCACCGGCGACCCCCTCGCGGCCCTGGCCGCGGCCCGTGCCCTGCCGCCGCAGAGCCTGCCCAGCGTGGAACGCCGGGCCGGTACTACACCGACGTCGCCGCCGCCCTGGCACAACGCGGACGCAAAGACGCATGCGTACGAGCTCTTCTGGCCGCCGAGGACCAGGCACCCCAAGAGACCCACTCCCGCCCCGCAGTCAGGTCCCTGATCTCCGGGCTGCTGATGTCCGGACGCGCCACACCCGACCTCCGCGCCCTCGCCGCACGAGCCGGCGCCCTCCCATAACCCAGCAGTGGATCTCGAACTCCGATGTGACACCGGAAGCGACCCTCTCCGCGTTCGCCGCCTTGGCTGACCCGGACTCCCGGACCTACAACGACAAAAAGATCACTCAGGGCAAACACCACGCCCAAGCCCTGCTCTGCCTCGCCCGACGCCGGACCGACATCCTGTTCGCCATGCTCCGCGACGAAACCTTCTACGAATCCCGGTCCGTCGCCGCAGCCTGAAGTTCACCTCTTGTCCAGCCAGCATCGCCCGTGATCCGCTGTGTTTATGGCCGCCGAAGACTCCGAGCACATGAAGACTGTCAATCGCTGGCTCGCTGGTGAGACTGTCGACAACACCGTCGGCATCCGCGTCGTCGGTGGCCCCTTCGACGGCCGCACCAAGATCGTGCACCTCCGCCAGGACGAGACGCCACCCTCGCCCCTGCGAGCGAGCGGCGGACCAGCGGGCCCCACTCGGCATGTCTACGAAGCTGTCCGCTCCACCGATGCCCCAGCGGGCTGGATCTACGCACACCTCGGAGCCGAACCGGCAGCCGACAACTGAGGCGCACTCCCAAGCAGTTTGACCAACCCATAGGCGCACCCCCCGCCCCGCCGAGTTCGACTCATTCGAACCAGACCCGGAGAGGCTGGGCGTCGTCTCCGCACTGTTCACAGGGCGGCGTAGTCCGGAGGATCCGCCCGGGTTGATGCTGGTTCAGATGCGCGGTGCGGCTCCTGCATTCGCGGGGCGGGCGAAACGGAGGCAGGCACGGCCTCCGGGTAGAGGGCAGGATGTGAGGTGATGTCCGTTTCGCTGCCGCGGAGGGAGTAGCTGCGCTGGTTATCCGGGCGTTCTGGGCAGGCGCGTTTGTGCAGTTCATGGGTGCGTGGCGGGTCTCGGCATCCGCAGCATCGGCCGATGTCGCCAGCGACCCGGTCACCCGCTCCAGCCGGGCGGCTGCGACACTGCCAGGCGAGAGCGCCAGCCATTGGCGGCGACCACACGCCTCGGGGGGCACACATGGGGACATTCGAGCGCGTCAATCTGTTCTACGGCGTCGATCACGAGCAGGTGTACGCCGCGTTGGAGGAGTTCTGGCACCAGGAGGAGCACACGCTCAAACGGGAGGACGTTCACGACGTCAACCTCGACTCGTACGCCCTGCACGAGCGGCGCGGTGACTGGACGGTGCTGCAATGGACCCGGGGTTGGGAGTGGGACCTGCGCCGACGCGCCCAGCTTCGCGTTTCACGTGCCTACGACTGCCCGGGGCTGCTGGTCTTCATCTACGACGACGACTTCTGGGGCTGCGAGCTGTTCCACCACGGCAGAGCGATCGACCAGTTCCAGCAGGAGACTGGCATCATTGGCTCGTTTTTCGGCGATCTTCCGTGCCAGGGGCGCCCCGACCTCCTGCTGGCCCAATTCCCTGCTCTGGATCTGGATATCGAGCATGCCCGGGGCTATCTGACCCACTACAGCATCGACGACCCCGGGTACGAGGACATCGATTGGGAGGACGAGCACGACCCTCTCAACAGTCCCGTCCGTCCGAGCGATGGGTACGGCCGCCTTGAAGGAGGCGTCTACTGGAACTTCCAGAACTTCCTCGGCGTCGACTACCGTGCCCCGGTCTGGCGGAGATTCACCACCTCGCCCCAGGCACTCAGGGGAACGGACAAATGATCGGTTCTGCCCGAGACCGAAGGTGGCTACGCCCCCTGGCCCGCACCTGCCGCGCCAACACGCCTCAAACGCTGATCATGCTCTGAACTGTGGAAAGCAACGAGTGGCCCCAGGCACCACAGCGGACGGCTATGGTCGTGGCAGGGTGAACAGGCCGGGCTCGGGCTCGGTCAGGATGCCGCGCCCGGCCAAACGCTTGAGCTTGATCCGGACGTTGTTGATGCTGTTCGGAGCCAGGTCCATCGCCTCGCATACGCCTCGCGCGCGTAGCGGACCTCTGGCCTCGGCGAACACTGCCAGGATCTCCTGGTAGGCCGCCTTGTTCGACCGCTCCGATCCGGTCGGCGGCGTGGGCGGGCCTGACTCAGGCAGCTCCAGCAGCGTCTTGCGTGTCATCCGCACCTCCTCGACGGCCCTGTCAAGCTCCTCCAGCATCGCAGTGAGCTGAACGATCTGCTCGCGGGTCTGCTCGGCCTGCGCGGCGATCTCCCGCTCGCGCTCCTCCAGCCGTACCCGTACCGCCCCCAAGGTCACTTCCCCGCCGGTCATGCACCGCGCCAGGCTGGGGTCGCGCCGCCCGTCAGCCGACGGGCCATCACATCGCTTATCGCCCACTGCACCCGGGACTCGGCCGACGCGGGGCGGTGCTCGAAGGCGCGCGGCGGGGGCGAACACCACCAGCAGCGGCGGGAACGCCTGCTCCAGAGCGTGGCCGGCATAGTGCTCCTGCCAGTGGTTGCGCGCCGCCCGGGCGGCGTTGCCGCGCCCCGGGGGCGGGGCGGTGCGGTAGGCGGCGTAGCGGTCCACCTTCGCCAGCAGACGCGCGTAGGACATCGTGCCGCGGTCCACCTCCACGAACGCGAACGCGCCGAAAGCCAGCAGCGCCACGGGCCGGTGGGTCGCCGGAAGCGACGCGTGAGCGGTTGACCGACAGCTTTGAGTATGGCGGGTTCGCGGCCGAACGATCTCGGGGTGAGCGGCCCGTCATCGCTGCAGTGTGTCTGGCCGGTCGGCGATCTAAGTGCCGTGGTCGGAACGGGCTTGACCTTGACGCGGGGTCAACCCTCCATCCTTCCGGGAGGAGCTTCCGCGCAGCCGCCTGGAACAGCTCCGCGAAGGAGGCAGATGACCATGACAGCCCAATCGATCGCCGGTCCGGCGATTCGCGTGCAAGGTCTCAAGAAGTCGTACGGGAAGCTCGAAGTGCTGGGCGGTGTGGACTTCGACGTGGTGCCGGGCAGCATCTTCGCCCTGCTCGGTTCCAACGGGGCGGGCAAGACCACGACCGTGAGGATCCTCGCCACGCTCCTGAAGGCCGACGCGGGGGTGGCGAGCGTCAATGGCTTTGACGTCGCCACGCAAGCGGCGAACGTGCGGGAGTCCATCAGTCTCACCGGGCAGTTCGCGGCCGTCGACGAGATCCTCAGCGGTCGGGAGAACCTCGCCCTGGTCGCTAGGCTGCGCCACATCAAGGACCCTGGCGCCACTGCGGAGGTCTTGCTGAGGCGTTTCTCGCTGAGCGAGGCGGGCGCGCGCAGAGTGTCCACGTATTCGGGTGGGATGCGCCGCCGGCTGGACATCGCGATGAGCCTCATCGGGAATTCGCCGGTGATTTTCCTGGACGAGCCGACGGCCGGGCTCGATCCCGAGGCGCGCATCGAGGTGTGGGAGGCGGTCAAGGAGCTCGCCGGCCACGGAACGACGGTGCTGCTCACCACGCAGTATCTGGACGAGGCCGAGCAACTGGCCGACCGGATCGCGATCCTCCACCAGGGTCGGATCATCGTGAACGGCACCCTCCCCGAGCTCAAGCAGCTCTTCCCACCAGCCAAGGTCGAGTACGTCGAGAAGCAGCCAACTCTTGAGGAAATCTTTCTCGCAGTCATCGGCGGCGACAAGAGCGACACCACTGGCACGACAACTGGGGGACGACGATGACCACCTACTTCTTCAACGACACTGCCGCGCTCACGGGGCGGACCCTGCGCCATGTCACACGCAGCATGGACACCATCATCACGACCGCGATCACGCCGGTCGCCATGATGCTGATGTTCGTCTACGTGTTCGGCGGCGCCATCGATACCGGGTCGGCTCCGTACGTGAACTACATGCTGCCCGGCATCCTGCTCATGACCATCGCCTCAGGCATCTCCTACACCGCGTACCGGCTGTTCACCGATGTGAAGAGCGGGATCTTCGAGCGATTCCAGTCCATGCCGATCGCGCGGTCGGGGGTGCTGTGGGCCCACGTCGTCACTTCTTTGGTCGCCAACGTGATAGCGCTCGTGGTCGTCGTGGGCGTCGCTGTGCTTATGGGGTTCCGCTCAGGGGCGGGAGTGTTGGCATGGCTCGCGGTAGCCGGCATCCTGCTCCTGTTCACCCTGGCGCTGACCTGGCTCGCCGTGATCCCCGGGCTTTCTGCGTCGTCGGTCGAGGGCGCTGGCGCCTTCGCCTACCCGCTCATCTTCCTGCCGTTCGTCAGTTCGGCGTTCGTGCCCACAAAGACGATGCCCGGCCCGGTGCGCTGGTTCGCCGAACATCAGCCGGTGACATCGATCGTCAACACGATCCGCAACCTGTTCGCCCAGCAGCCGGTCGGTGACGACATCTGGACCGCCCTCGCGTGGTGCGTCGGCATCCTCGTCGTGGCGTACATCTTCGCGATGGCCGCCTATCGTCGGAAGATCGCCTGAGGCAGGCTGAGACCCATGCTCACCATCAGCCAGCTAGCGGCGTACGCCGGGGTGACGGTGCGGGCGGTACGTCACTACCACCGGATCGGGTTGCTGCCCGAGCCCGAGCGCGACCGGTCCGGATACCGGACCTACGACGCTGTTGCGGTCGTGCGACTGATCCGGATCCGCACCCTGGCTGATGCAGGCGTGCCGCTGGCCCGGGTGCAGGAGCTCCTCGAGGCCGGCCCGGAGGAGTTCGCCGGCGGCGTCCAGGAGATCGACAAGGCCCTGCGTGCCGAGATCCGGCGGCTGCAGGACACTCGCAGCCGACTTGCCAAGCTCGCCGCCGGAGAGCACCTGGCGCTTCCGCAGAGCGTCGTGGACTACCTCGACCGGCTGCGCGGTCTCGGAGTTGAAGAGCGGTACATCGAGATGGAGCGGGACGCCTGGATCATGATCGCCGCCCAGGCGCCGCACTCGATCGACGCCGTGATCGCCAAGAAGCACGAGGAACTGGACGACCCCGACATGGTGAAGCTCTACAGCCTTCTCAGCGGGGCACTCGACTGGCCGGCCGACGATCCGCAGATCGTCGAGGTCGCCGACATCATGGAGCGCCTGATGATACGCGCTGAGGAGGCCGGCGAGGTGCGTGCCGACGACGGCATCGACGACCAGTTCGTCGACCTGCTGGACTCAACCACGGCCAACTCCTCACCGGTGGCCGAGCGACTCCGGGCGATCCTGGAAGAGCGGGGCTGGAGGGGCTGGATCCGCACCGAGCGAGTGCCTGCCGAGAGACTCAGTACTGAGCTGCCGCCATCGTGAAGGCAGGTCAGGGTCCTGGAATGACGCTACAGGCCCTCGGCCGCGATGGCCTGGAGCTGCTGCTCGGTGGCGCCGGCGGCCTGCGCGTCGAACAGCCGGCTCGCGTAGACCGGGGGCAGGTGCTGGGTGATCCGGCGGATCCGCCCGTCGTCCGTGCTGCCGGGTGCGGCGGTGAACCCGAAGCGGGCCCGGGTCTCGATCACGATGCCGGTGGCGGTGGCGGCCTGCTTCTTCGCGCGCCGCTGGACGCGGGGCTGCCAGTCCTTGCGGACCTCGCGCTCCAGGCGCGCCGCCAGGTCCCGTCGGGGCCGGCGCAGGGTGCCGTGTCACATGAGCTCATGTGAATGGAGTGCGCAGGGACGGATCTAGGACGGATCTAGGACGGCAACTCTTAGCCTCGATCGTGCACAACGGCCCCGCAATGAGCCGTCATGCACTAAAGCGCGTCACGCGGGCTCACCCGCCTCTCGGCGCGGTGCTTGCATGGAGAACAACTCACCGACCACACATCTCAGGGGGAACCACATGAAACTCGCCCGAAAGCTGGCAGCCGGAGCCATCGCAGCCGGCCTCACCACCGCTGGCGTCGCCGCTGCAACCCCAGCCAGCGCCACGGTCGTGAACTCCACGTGCAACCTGTCGTCCGTCGTCAATATCAACGTAGGCCAGGACTGCTACGTCTGGGACGGCAACAAGGCCACTGGCTATGTGGGCGGGATGTACATCGTGGGTGTCTACCAGGTGTGCTCGGACAGCTACACGGGCTGGGTGACGGACGTTAACGGATTCACGTACAACTTCTATCGGAACAGCTGCAATTACCACATTAACGGGGCGATCCTGACGTCGATCACCTTCACCGGCAACTGAGGGCCTTTCAACCTGCGCCTGAGGGTGAAATGGGCAGGTCGGTGGGGGTGTGGTGACGAGACGAGGCCCCTGGTCGTTGCGTTGGTGTTCTCTGCGCACCACGCTTCGACCGAGGGGCCTCGTTGGTCAACCGGCGCCATCGACGTGACTTCAACCCACAGCCTCAGAAGTCGAGTTCGATGTAGTCGATGTCGGTGAATTCCACCTCGAGGTCGGCCGCGCGGCGGCCGCGGTCCTTGAAGTAGATCTCCTGCAGGCCCTCCGCGGCGATGGCCTGGAGCTGCTGCTCGGTGGCGCCGGCGGCCTGCGCGTCGAACAACCGGCTCGCGTAAACCGGCGGCAGGTGCTGGGTGATCCGCCGGCACCCGCCCGTCGTCCGTCGACCCTGGCGCCGCGGTGAACCCGAACCGGGCCCGAGTCTCGATCACGATGCCGATCCGCTCGATGGGCATCGTCCTCCTCGGGCGATGTTGTGGTGCCTATGTGGAGGGAGGTGCTTCTGGCTAATACTCCAGTTGCACTTCTCCATATGCCCTGGTCAGGTGGCTCTTTCTGAGCCTAGTCCACTGACGGTCCGTCAGGGTGGCGGTGGTTCGTGACTCACCCGATCGGGGCGCGTTCGGCGCTGGTAGTGGTGATGCCGGGCGATGGCCTGGTGGCGGCGGCGCCAGCGGGACCAGCGGAGCCGGCGCCTGGGTGACTGGTGCCGGGCTGTGGGGGGATGGGCAAGGTCCAGGAGCCGTCGGATTTCTGCCACGGTGAGGGGAACGAGGCTGCTCGAACCGTTTCTCCGGCCCCCCTTTCAACGGCGTGGGCGGCCATCGCGGCCAGGAAGGCGTGGGCGAGCATGGCCAGGGTAATGTGGCGGTACCAGCCGACGTAGCGGCGGACCTCGTACTGGTCCAGGCCGCATTCGTTCTTCGCGGCCTGGAAGCACTCCTCGATGGCCCACCGGGCGCCAGCCACCCGGACCAGTTCCGAGACGGTGGCGTCCGCCGGGGCGGAGGCGAGGTAGTACGCGATCTCCTGAGGCCGCGCCAGGCTGCGGCGGGCCAGGACCCAACGGTTGTAGGTGGGATCGGAACCATCGACGGTGGGCAGCTTGGCCGCAGCCCAGTCGTAGACCCGAGGTCCCTTCGCGCCCTGGCCGCACGAGATCCGTTCCCATGCCTCGGCCGGGGCGCCGGTCAGGACATGGTCGATACGCCAGCTGCCCGCCGGTGACGTGACCTGCTGGGACTTGGGAACTGCCAGGACGTAGCCGACGCCGGCGCCCTCCAGCATTCGCCGGAAGTGCCACTCCTGCCCGTAGGCCGCATCCGCGGTCACCCAGGCGATCGGCAGTACGCAGTCCAGCGCCCGCCGGACCATGGCGCGTGCGAGCTCCGGCTTGGTCGCGAAGGACGTGCCCTCGGGGATCCGAGCGGCGCGACACCGGTCGGGATCCTCAGTCCAGGACCTGGGCAGGTAGAGCTCGCGGTCCACCAGGGCCCTGCCCTTCGCGGAGGTGTAAGCGGCGAACACCCCGATCTGGCAGTTCTCCGTACGCCCGGCCGCCCCGGAATATTGCCTTTGTACCCCGGCGGAGACGGTGCCCTTCTTCAGGAAGCCGGTGTCGTCGACGATGAGGACACCGTCCGGCCGACCAAGCCGCTCGGCCACGTAATCCTGCAGGTCATCTCAGACCTCGTCCGGCTCCCACTGGCACCACGACAGCAGCCGCTGCAGACCATAGGGAGAAACATGGCCCGCATGCTCGGCCAGCTGCCAGCTGTTCTTCCGGCCCACCGACCCCAACAAGCCGCGCACATAGTCCCGCATGTGCCGACGCGGCTCGACCCGCCCGAAACGCTCACCCACCCGCAACAGCAACGACCCCAACTCGGCATCCCACAAGCCCGCTTCGACATCTTCCGACTCCACAAGCGGTACAACGCGCCCCGATCGGGTGAGTCACGAACCACCGCCACCCTGACGGACCGTCAGTGGACTAGGCTCAGAAAGAGCCTCCTGACCAGGGCATATGGAGAACTGCAACTGGAGTACTAATACTCCAGTCGTAGATCGTGATCTTGCTGGTGCTGATGACGCTCTTCGATCGAAAATGGCCAGGCGTGCTCGTTGCCCTGCGTGGTCCGCCGTTCAACAGACCAGGCGCCGGTGGCGACGACTGCCGGACAGCAGGACATGAGCCTCCGTGCGGAGGGCGGCAGCCAATCTTCAGGTGCTGCGAGGCAGATCGAGTCGAACGGTTCTCGGCACCGAGCGCGGATCGGTTGAGTCAGCTGGCGTGGCGGTTCACGTCAGCCTCGTGCTAGCTGAGGAGCGGGCCGCCGCTGCGACTGCCTGGAGCGCGTCCAGGTGAGCGGCGAGCGCGTTGCCACCCTCGGGAGTCAGGGCGAGCCAGGTTCGGACCTTGCGACCGGCACGCCCCTTTCCGACGTCGATGTAGCCAGCTTCTTCGAGCGTCTTGGCGATCTTGCTCAGTGCCGAGTCGGACAGTTCACACCGGTCGCGTACGAGCGCGAAGTCCGCCTCGACGCAACCGGAGAGGAATGCCAAGACAGCCAGTCGACTCGGATGATGCATCAGCTCGTTGAAGCCCGGCCCAGCCACGCCCCTATCAGCGGACATGGGCTCCCCCAGGGCCAGGAGGCAGCGCCCGGTTGCGCCGCGCGAACAGACCCGAGGCCGCCGCGGCGCCAACGACAGCAGGTACGACGATGCACGTGGCGTGACTGCCGCCGCCGAGGCGACACACTTCCCAGACGGCAATGCACAGTGCGCACAGCCCCACCGCCTCGCCCACGAGCCGTATGTTGCGCAGGCGCTTGGAGAGGACATCCCTCACCCCGGTGACCTGGACACTCATCCGGCGCATCAACCACGCTATGCACCACGTGAGCAATGCTCCCGGCAGCGCAGCAAGCGGTACCTCCTGCGTGGCGGCAAGCGCCGCCACGTCCACGCCGACGAGGAGGCCCGCCAGCATCGGGAACCAACCCGGTGCCCGCCGCCCCCGCACCCCGGCTCGAATCGACTCCGCGCGAGCCAGTGCGTCCGCCGCCTGCGCCGGGGACACCTCCACGGACTGTGATTCGCCGCCATGAGCACCAAGAGACACGAGACCGCACGACCTTCCCGACAGCAGGACGATGAGGTTGCCAGCATGGCACATACTTTCCTAGCCAGAAAGTCACATGCCTGACGCAGAGGCGTGGCCACCCGCAGTGACATTGATGGGGAGATCCGGCGAGCCTGTGGAGACAGTCCTGAGCAAGGGGGTTCCGTTTTCAATGAGCGACATCACTGCTGTGGGAACGCATACGGCCACCGTTGACCATCTGTGTATGAAGACAAGCGATCATGCGGTGGCCGCAGGTCACAGCCGCTGGCAGGAGGCCTTCGAGGGCCTGATCGGCCGGATCGCGGGACGGTTCGCTCGGGTCGAACCGCGACGCCGGGTTCGGCAACTGGTCCTCGGACTCCTGTCAGACCTGCCGCGCAAGAACTGCTGGACCATCGCCGAGTGGGTCGGTGAGGCCACCCCGCACGGCATGCAGCACCTGCTCGGGCGAGCCAAATGGGACGCGGACGCCGTCCGCGACGACGTGCGCGACTACGTGGTGGAGCACCTGCACGACGACCAGGCAGTGCTGGTGGTCGACGAGACCGGCGACGTGAAGAAGGGCAGCGGCACGGTCGGCGTCCAGCGCCAGTACACCGGCACCGCGGGCAGAATCGAGAACGCCCAGGTTGCTGTCTACCTGGTCTACGCAGGTCAGCGTGGGCATGCCGCGGTAGACCGAGAACTGTACGTTCCGCGTTCCTGGACCTCCGACCCCGACCGTTGCCTCGCCGCCGGACTCGGCAAGGAGACGGCATTCGCCACCAAGCCGGAGCTGGCCGCGCGCATGGTCGCCCGATTCCTGGACGCCGGCCACCGGGCCGCATGGGTTGCGGGCGACGAGGTCTACGGCGGCAACTCGACCCTGCGAACCGCCCTGGAGGAACGCGGCACCGGCTACATCCTCGCAGTGGCCCGCTCCCACGAAGCCACCACCAGCGCCGGGAAGTTCCGCGCGGACGCCCTGGCCAGGAAGATACCCAAGAGGGCCTGGCAGAAGCTGTCCGCAGGAGCCGGAGCCAAGGGCCACCGCTTCTACGACTGGGCCGTCATCGACCTTGCCGACCCCGCCCCCGGCAGTCGCCAGCTGCTCATCCGCCGTAACCACAGCACCGGCGAACTCGCCTACTACCGCTGCTACTCGCCCACCCCGGTGCCGCTGGCCACCCTGGTGCGCGTCGCCGGATCAAGGTGGCGAGTGGAGGAATTCTTCCAGTCCGGAAAGGGCCTGGCCGGACTGGACGAGCACCAGGTCCGCCGCTACCCGTCCCGGTCGCGATGGGTCACCCTCGCCATGCTTGCGCACGCCTTCCTCGCCGTCGTCCGCGCGGACGAACACGCCCGCCACCGCGCACCCGATTCCCTCATATCGCTCACCTGCAACGAGATCCAGCGCCTGTTCATCGCGCTCGTCGTCCAGCCCGTCCACGGCGCCGCCCACCGCCTCGACTGGTCCACCTGGCGACGCCGCCACGGATGCAGGGGCATCGACCCACACTCGGCGAGTACGCGCTTGATGGTGTCAGCGCCCCGCGTGGACAGGAGCTGGTCATCCCCGGAGGGGCCCGCGCTCACGATACTGTCCATGCCTGAAGGCTAGCGGCCAGCCTCACGCCCGCGGTAACTGCCTTTCAAGAAGGCGGTGTTGGACGAAATCACGCAGCATCAGGCTCTGCGCCGGAGCGAGGGAAGCAGGTCAATCTGGGCCGCGCACGGTGCACGGACCTGGTCCGTCCGTACGTGTTAGACGAGTTCCGCTCGCTGGTCAGCAGACAGGATCCTGGTAGGTGAGCGGCACTGCCGTGAGTGTCTGCGCGAGGTCCAGCTCGGGGCCGAACGCCACCCCAGCACCACCTGGTAGCAACCAGGCAGGCGCGCCCCGCCCCCTGCTCCCGGATCAGGTTGCCGGGTCGGCCCCAACGCGCAGCAGTTCCCCGCCGACCAGGCACCGCACCGCTTCCTCCGGCGGGAGAGGCCGCCGATACCGTCGGGAAGGACTCCCGCGGTTACGACGCCGGGAAGAAGATTAACGGCCGCAAACGTCACCTGGTCGCGGACACCAAGGGCCTGCCGCTGTTTGTCATGGTCACCCCGGCCGACATGACCGACCGCAACGCGGCCAATGCGCGGCCGGACGGTTCACCATCACCGTCACCGCTCCACACGGCACCCGAGGCACGATCGCGGTCCCGACCTACGGCGCAGGCGACACGACCGTCACCGTCGACGGCAAGGTGGTGTGGCGTCACGGAAGCTTCACCGCGGGCTCCGGTATCACCGCCGTACATGCCGCATCTGGCTACGTCTACCTCACCGTCAGCCAGGCAGGAACCCACACCGTCACCTCTGCCCCGAACAATGGCCCGTCGCACTAGTGCGGTGCGCGAACTGCGGGAGAACCACCACCCCGCCGCCCGCTTGTTCTGGGCCCGATGGGCGTTTGTGCCACCGATGTTCCAGCCGTCGCCTGGCGACTCCGGCACATCGTGAACTGTGTCTCGGCGAAGCTGGCGTGGGGCCTGTCTGTGGACCCGGCGGAGGGCGATGCGTTGGGGGCGTTCGCGGCTTCCTGCCCACAAGCGAGACCCCGGTGCCTTGAGCTGCTGCATGCCGGCAGGGTCTGGTACGCCGGAAGGTGTCTGGCTCGCTCAGTCCTTCGTGTTCGTAAGCCGGTGGCGGGCACCGAACCCCACCACCGCCACACCGGACGCCTCGACATCTCCTCTTACAACGATGGAAATATCCGTCCCATGACATGGCCACCTACGCGCTCCACCACGCCTTGGTCAGACGGATCACGGAAAAAACCCGTGCGTACAGCGGGGTTGACCTTAACCGGTTGACGGTGACGATGATTTACATCGTTATAGAAGCGCCGACGACGGAGGTGCCCCTATGCGTCAACAGATGAACCAAGGCATTGGCAGAGCACGACCCCCAGAGGCTGGTCCCGCAGCCCAGCGCCACACCACTCGGCTGACAGCATGCTTCGCCGCGCTGACGGCGCTCGTGCTGCTCGCGTTCGGCAGTACCTCGGGCCAAGCCCTGGGCACCGGACTGCCTGCGGACGCCAGCATGCCGGCCGGCGCGTCTCAAGCCCCGTCGTCCTATCCCGCGGTGGGTCCCGGCACTCACTTCCTTGACGACGCGTCCTACCTGTCCGGCGTGGCCGACCCCGCCTGGTACAAGGCGAACATCCCCTTCGTGGACCTGCCGGACGCAACGATGCAAAGCGTCTACTACTACCGATGGCGGGACTACAAGGAGCACCTGCGGTACACCGATCCGGCGGACGGCTGGATCTCCACAGAGTTCCTCGACTGCTGCGGCTACGCCGCCCCCTACCAGGCAATCAACGCGGCTGCTGGGCACCAGATCACCGAGGGGCGCTGGCTGCGCGATCAGTCCTACGACGACGACTACATACGTTTCTGGCTGACCGGCCCGGGCGCGGGCAGCAAGCCCGCCACCGACGATGTCAACGCCGACACCAGCGACTGGGCGCACGAGTACAGCGTCTGGCTGGCCACCGCGGCCTACCAGCAGGCCCAGGTCACCGGCGACTTCGGCCGCCTGGAGGACCTGCTGCCGGCGCTGGTTCGCCAGTACCGCGGCTGGGACAAACAGTTCAACTCGCAGCTGGGCCTGTACTGGTCGGTCCCGGTGTGGGATGCCATGGAGTTCTCGGCATCCTCCTACGCGTCAAACGATCCGTACCACGGCGGCGCGGGCTACCGGCCCACCCTGAACTCCTACCAGTACGGCGACGCGATGGCCATCAGTGCGATCGCGGTCAAGGCCGGTGACACCGCGCTCGCCTCCGAATACGCCCATCGCGCCGCAGCGTTGAGGGCCTCCCTGCAGAAGCGGCTGTGGGACCCGAGGCGCGGCTTTTACTACACGATGGCGCGCGACGACAACCCGGACCACAAGCTGTCCGACACCCGGGAGGAGATCGGCTACCTCCCGTGGATGTTCGGCGCCGCGGAACCGTCCGACGCGTCCGCTTGGTCCCAGTTGCTCGACCCGCAGGGCTTCGCGAGCGCCTACGGCCCGACGACGGCAGAGCGCCGTAGCCCCTGGTTCATGCATGAGGCGGACAACTGCTGCCGCTGGGACGGCCCGAGCTGGCCGTTCGCCACCTCGCAGACGCTGACGGGGATGGCCACCCTGCTGGACGACTATCCGACGCAGAGTGCGGTCACCAAGGACGACTACGCCGAAGCGCTGGCCACCTACGCCAAGACCCAGACGCGGGACGGCAAGCCGTATGTGGCGGAGGCGCACGACCCGGACAACGACCACTGGATCTACGACGGTTACGACCACAGCGAGGACTACAATCACTCGACCTACGACGACCTGGTGCTGTCCGGGCTGATCGGCCTGCGTCCGCAGCCGGGCGGCGACCTGCGTGTACAACCGCTCGTCCCGTCGTCCTGGGACCACTTCGCCGCCGAGAACGTCCCGTACCACGGGCACAACGTCACCGTGCTGTGGGACCGCGACGGCAGTCACTACCACCAAGGCCCTGGGTTGCGGATCTACCTCGACGGCCGCCTGGTCCGCTCCTCGCCCACGCTGAGGGACACCACGGTGGGCGTCGGCGCGACCGTGCCGGCCGCGCCGACGGGCCTGGTGAACGATGCCGCCAACCCGCTGCGCCAGGGCTACCCGAAGCCCCTGACCTCGTACACGTGGTCCGGCGACAACGCGTGGAACGCCCTGGACGGCAAGGTGTGGTTCAACGAGGTTCCCGAGAACACCCGCTGGACGAACTACTCCTCCCCCCACCCCCAGGACTACTACGGCGTCGACTTCGGCGTGCCCACGACCGTCAGCGACATCCGCTGGTACGGGTACGACGACGGGGGCGGGGTTAAGCCAGCCGCCGCGTACAGCGTGCAGTACTGGGACGGTAAGGCTTGGCAGGACGTGCCCGGTCAGGTGCGCAACTCCGCGCAGCCGGTGGGTAACGGCCTGAACCGCATCACCTTCCCGGCCCTCACCACCAGCCGCGTGCGGCTGCTGTTCACCAACCCGCCGGGGGCGTTCGTCGGCGTGACGGAGTTCCAGGCATGGGGGAGCTCCAGCCGCGACGCGACCGTCGGCGTCGGCCCGTTGAACCCCATCGGGCTTGTCTCTGTTGGCAGTTCGACGCCGGTGGACGTCACGGTGCGCAACACCACCAGTCAGCGGCTCAACGCGGCGTCGGTGCGGCTAGCAGCGCCCGCAGGGTGGACAACGCTGCCGACCGGTGACCGGACTGAGACGATCGCCCCGCACGGCTCGGCCATCTGGCATTTCGCTGTCACCGCACCACCGCAAACCGCGCCCGGCACAGAGGCCGCGGTGCTCGCCACGGCCACGTACCGCCGGAGCCATGGCACGCCCGAGTCGACTCACGAGTTGCAGAACGTGCGGACTCCGTTCGCGGCGGGGCAGCACGATCCGGTGGGCGTGTGGAATCTTGACGAAACAACCGGAGCGGTCGCCCACGACAGCGCGGGCGGGCACGACAGCGCGGGCGGGCACGACAGCGCGGGCGGGCACGACATCACACTGAGCGGGTCACCGGCCCGGGTCACGGGGGTTACCGGGTCGGCACTCCAGCTCAACGGCGACGCAAGCCAGTTCGGCCAGACCGCGGGACCAGTGCTGGACACCGCGGGCAATTTCACGGTCAGCGCCTGGGTGCGGCTGGACCGCACTGGATCATGGGCCACCGCCGTGAGCCAGGACGGCCCGGTCAGCAGCGGCTTCTACCTACAGTACTCGGCGGCGAACAACCGGCTCGCGTTCTCCACCAGTCAGGGCCGCGCGCTGTCCGACGAAGCACCAGTGACCGGCCGCTGGTACCAACTCATCGGCGTGCACGACGCGGACACCGGCACGTACACCCTTTACGTCGACGGCAAGGCTCAGTCCACCGTCTGGCAGCAACCGACAGGTGACGTGTCATCCGGTCCCTTCGCCATCGGCCGAGCCTTGTCCGGGTCACACAACGCCGACTTCTGGCCGGGCGCCCTCGACCAAGTGCAGACGTGGAACCGCGCGTTGACGGCCTCGGACGTCGCGGCGCTGTACACGCCCGCGAGATGAGGCGGTTCGCGCAGGAAGCGGCCATGCCCCTGGGGGCGGGACTCGAGACCGGGCCCCCGCCCCCAGGGCTTCACACTGCTCACTCAGCCGGCTTCCGCCAGATGCGGAAAGCGGAACTCGGTGGTGCTGCGGAACTCCGGCCCCGGGCACAGCACGATGCTGGACAAGTCCGGCCGGTTCGGGGAGTCCGGAAGTGCTGGGTCTTCAGGCACACCGCGCCATCGCTTTCGTACTTCTTCCCGTCGGCACCGCCGGCGCCGCCATCGAGGCTGTTGCCTGTGTAGACCTGCACGCCGGACTCGGTGGTCCACACCCCTAGTACTCCAGTTGTACTTCTCCATATGCCCTGGTCAGGAGGCTCTTTCTGAGCCTAGTCCACTGACGGTCCATCAGGATGGCGGTGGTTCGTGACTCGCCCGATCGGGGCGCGTTCGGCGCTGGTAGTGGTGATGCCGGGCAATGGCCTGGTGGCGGCGGCGCCAGCGGGACCAGCGGAGCCGGCGCCTGGGTGACTGGTGCCGGGCTGTGGGGGGATGGGCAAGGTCATGCGGTGGCGGGCGTGGAAGCGGAAATCCAGGCCGGCGCCGGGGCGATCGGTGGTCCGCCACACGCGGTTGGCGTTTCGCCTTCGGCGGGGTTTCCTCAACCTTTACCGGCTCAGCATTGTGACCTCTGTGAGGAAGCTGTGAAGATCGCGGAGTTGCTTAACTCCCTGGGGGGGTTGTGTATCCACACATGCCGGCTCGTAGCCGGTTCAGACGGCTGCCCGAGTTGCTTGCCGTCCTACTTGTCACCTCGGTTCTCGGAACTGTCTCGCCGGCCCGTGCGGCTGCCGAAACACCAGGCACCGGGGGAGACTTCGTTGCGGTCTCACCCTCGGCGGAGATCGTGGACACGGCCCATGCGCTCGGCATCGGCACCGCGTTGGGCCCGGCAACTACGGCCACGGTGCAGATCCTCGGGCAGGGAGGCGTGCCGACGAGCGGCGTCTCCGCGGTGTCGCTGAATGTCGTGGTCAGCTCCGCCACTTCGGCCTCCAGCTATCTGGAGATGTGGCCGGACGGTACGACGAAGCCCTCTCCGGGCTCCGTGATCAACTTTCACAGCGGCGAGACGTCCAGCAACTCCGCGGTCATCGCCGTCGGCACCGACGGCAAGATCGACGTGTACAACTCCGACGGTTCCGCGGCCGTCGTCGTCAATGTGACCGGTTACTTCACGTCTTCGCCGTCGGGAGTGGCACCGGGCGGCTACACCCCGGTCACGCAAGCACGCGTCGTCGACACCCGCAACGGGACAGGCGTCGCGGGGGGTCAACTCGCCCCCGGTGCCACCATGAACGTGCGGATCTCCGACGTGGACGGCATCGCGAATCCCTCGGCTGTATTCGCCAATGTCACAGTGCCCTCACCTGGCGCAGCCGGTTCGCTGTACGCGTATGCCGACGGCGGATCGAGCGGCCAGCCGGTCCTGGCGTACAGCGGAGAGGCAACAGCCGCCAGCGCGGCCACGATCGCGGTTGGCGCCGACGGCGACATCGCCATCAAGAACGGGTCGAGTACCCAGCCGGTCGATGTCGTCGTGGACCTGTACGGATACTTCACGCCCTCGGTCACCCAGGGCGGGGGCTTCACTCCCGTGCAGGCCCGGTTGCTCGACACCCGCACTACGACAACGCCGGTACCAGCGCACGGCACCACGACAGTTACCGTCGGAGGCACGAACGGGATCCCCACGTACGGGATCGGCGGCGCGATCGTCAACATCACCACCACCGACCAACAGAACAGCGGCTACCTGGTCGGCTGGCCCACCGGACAGCCGATGCCGGCCACCTCCCTGGACAACTTCCAGGCCGGCACCTCCCGGGCGGATATGGCGATCCTTCAGCCCGGCACCGGCGGCAAGATCAGCATCGCCAACCAGAGCGCCGGAACCATCGACGTGGTCGTCGACCTCGAAGGCTGGTTCTCCTCTGTCGAACCTTCCCTCCCCGTTGACCTGGTGACAGCAGCGACCGACAGCACCACGCCCGTCCTGTCCGGCATTGTCTACGGCCCGACGGGCGACTCCGTCACCGGCGAGATCTTCCTCCAGGACTCCACCGGAACCCCTGTCGGAGACACCCCCACCGCGACCGGCACCGTACCGTCCGGGGAGCGCGCCACCTATGCGATTCCCGACGGACTGCTCACCACCGGGCAGACATACCACTGGTACATGATGGCCTGCTACGAGTCGCTGTGCTCCGCTCCGACCAGTGTGCAGACGTTCACGGTCACCAGCGCCTCCGATACGGCAACGGACACCCCACCAGCCAACGCGATCACCATCACACTCTCCGGCAGCACCTTGACCACGGAAGACGCGGTCATCGACAGCACCGGTTGTGCCGCGTCCTGCCCCGTCGACCCGGTGGCGTCTGTCCTCAAGGTCGGTAGCGACGGCACGGACGAGTGGGCCACCGCCATCAAGGCGGACCTATCCTCGATACCGACGGGGGCCACCGTCTACAGTGCCGACCTCACCCTGACGAAAAGCGCCTGCCTCAACGTCTGCTCCGCCCAGACGGTCGACATCGAACAGGCCGATGCGGACGTGACAAGCCAGACCACCGGAACCGCGCTCATGGCCCAAACCGACCCGTCAGGACCGGTCGACTCGGCCACCGACCCCGCTGCCACCTTCGATGTCACCTCACTCGTGGACGGCTGGCTATCGGGCGTCCTCCCCGACAACGGGATGATTCTTGAAGCCGACGACACGTCGGCGGCCACCTCCGGGATCGCCTACGCAACCGGGCCGACCTCTGGTCCGGGCCTCACGATCACCTACACCCCGCCCGTCGTGCCAAATGTCCCGGAGAACGTCGCGGCGCTGCCCGGCGACGGAGGAGCGCTGGTGTCCTGGTCCCCCCCTGCCGACGAGGGATACACCGGGACAGAAGACGGCGGAATCACCTACACCGTCAGCGCGGTCGATCCCCAGGGCACGATCGCGCACCAGGTGACGACCGGTAGTGCGTACGCAGTGATCACCGGACTCACAAACGGTGATACATATACGTTCAGTGTCGCCGCCGTCAACGCCGTAGGTACTGGGCCGGCCGCCACCGGCGTGTCGGCCAGCCCGCAAGCCGTGCCGGGAGGCACCACGGCGTACACGCAGACCGTCAGCCAATTCCTCAACGCGCAGGACGAGCTCGAGGAGGACCCCAACGGCTCGGCCGCCGGCATACTGCCCAAGTACAGCGGCTCCGGTGAGTTCGCCGACCAGCTGACGGTCGGTGCAACCGTGGATACGGCAACAGCGGCCCTTGAACTCGCCAACAACGAGACTGACACCCAGGACAGCACCTCCCTGTCCGACACCCTGGTCGTGCGACCCAGCGGAAGCCCTACAGCCGAGGTCTTCACCACAGCAGACGAGACCTTCACGACTATCGACACCAGCGGCGGTAGCACGGCGTCAACTCCCGGAGAGGCCATCGACAATGACGAGTTCTTCTTCAACGCGGCAGGGACCCCCGTCATGACCGGCCTCGTTGACGCCGACGCGGTCTTCGACCCAGTGAACGCCGAGTCCAACGAGACGGCGTCGGCGCCCGATGACGCAACCGACGACCCGAACGACACCACCCCCGAAGGAATCCTGGACCTTCAAGACCACTTCTCCTTGTCACCCAACAGCCTTGCTCCAGTGAGTGGAAGGAGCGACGGTAACCCCCTGGTCGCCGCCTGGGCGAAAAAGTGGTACAAGGGCACTTACAACAGATTTGGCGACGACTGCACGGACTTCGTCTCGCGCGCGCTGTTCTACGGTGGTCACTTCCCGAAGAGGTTCGACCGCGGAGCCGACGGAGAGACCTACATGACCTCGAACGACAAGTACTGGTTCTTCCGCGACTATTACGGAATGCGGACCTGGAGCCACTCCTGGAGCATTGCCAGGGACCTGTACCAGTTCGAGAAGAAGCAGTATGCGTCCTTTGTAGATCCCCGGCATGCCCATCCGGGCGACATCGTGTTTGTTGACTGGCAGGGATCGAACTCGAAGAGCATCGATCACGCGGCGGTGATCACGTCGATGCACGGAACAAATCCATATGTCACACAACACAGTATTACTCGAATAAACGAGCCCATATACAAGGTGCCAGACCATCTGAGCTGGCAGAAGGGTCACCCTTCCATGCATGTCTGGGCTGCCCAACCGAGTGAGCAGTGATGAGCCCGCGACCGCACTTGGGGGATGAACGCCACTTGACGAGAACAACCGTGGCGGCGGTAGTTGTCTCTGTCCTCATGGCAGGTCTGACTGCTGCCTGTGATGGGCACAAGAACAGCGAGGGCCGCGTGGGCGATCACTACACTGTGCTCGCGACGTACGTCACCGGCGGCGTGCACTGGCAGCTGGACGCATTCAGGGATGCCAACGGCAGTTTCTGCATGGGAATCAACGGCCCTAAAGGCCCCGACGCCACCGCGAACATCCCGTGGGTGAACGCCGCATGTGGCTTCGATGATTCGGACTCCGGCGGATACTATGGAGGCGGAGACGCACCAGGGAAAAATGCCTTCGTTTCCTACGGGCCCCTTCCCGGCAAGGCGGTGGGTGTGCGGGTATCCACCAAAGAAGTCGTGCCGACCAAACCGCTCCCCAAAGGGCACGACCTGCCCGACGGCCGGTACTGGATCTTTTACCAGCCGGCGTCTTGGCCTGGGAAAGGAGCCAAGGCGGTGGAACCCCAGCCCCTGGACGCCTCAGGGCGAAAGGTTGCATTCAAGAAATTCTGAACGACGAGGTGGACCAGGAGGAGTTCATGCCGCAGGTAGTGGGCTTGATCACTCATGGAGGCCGAAGGGCCCTCCTGCCAGCGCGGGAGGCCCGGAGTGCCTGGTCGGATACCCCCTCACGAACCGAGCCCGTTCCTGCGTACGCGGTTGGGCACGTTCATGTGCACGCCGACACGAGAATCGGATTATCCCGAGGTCGCCGGGCGTACGGGGGCAGCGCCAGGCCGGCCAGACGTTCGGGGCCCGCGCCCTGGTCGATGAGCATCCGGGCAAGGCGGTTTGCCTGTTCGTTCACCTCCGCGTACGAGAGCTGTGGACTCTCGGAGATGATCGCGGTGCTTCGAGGGAACTTCCTCGCGGTCTGTTCCCATAGTTCCGCAAGCGTCTGCGACGTCAACTGGCCACCCTGGCGGTCGCCCGCATTCTCGAAACGGTGAGCGAGACAGTCGCACGACCGGGTGCGCGAGCTGGATCCGGCCGACGCGAAGGCGTACAACTGCGCCAACAGGACTCCCTGGTGGGCTCGTTGGTCTCGACAACCTTGAGATGCACCGGAGGCCCTGCCCTCAGACGCGCGCCACCTCCGGAGATCACCCGACCGGGAAGACAAACTCGAACCCACGCTCACCACGATCTATAGAGCAACGGGCTCTTAGTGGGCGGTTCGTGAGGTGATGTCCGTTTCTTGCTGAGGTGGGGGCAGGGACGCTGGTGGAGGTTGTGCCAGCTATTGCTTCCTGGCGAAGTTGCCGGTGTCGGCCTCGGTGAGGATCCCGAGTTTGACCAGGCGTTTCAGCTTGGCGCGGGTGCCTTCGACGTACTTCGGCAGGAGTTCGTGGCCGAGGGCTTCGCAGACGTCTTTGGCTCGTAGTGGCTCGGCCGTGCGGTTGAAGTCGGCGAGGATGCGTGGGTAGTCGGGGTGGTCGGGCAACTCCGGCGGGGATGGGGGGAGCCGGTCGGCGAGGCCGGTGACCGTCTTGCGGGTGATCGTGAGGTGGTCCAGATGCGTCTGGGCCTCCCGCAGCCGGGTCTGCAGGTCTTCGATCTGTGCGCGCAGGTCGTCGGCCAGTGCCTGGGCGGCATCTTCCTGGAGGTCCAGGGCTTCGAGCAGGGGCTGGATGTTCACGCTGCTGCCTCCTGCGCCGTGCGCCAGGTGGGGGCGTTCGCGCCGGTGAGGCGTCGGGCCATCACGTGGGTCATCGCCCAGTAGACGCGGGAGGCGGAAGAGGAGGGTCGGTGCTCGTAGTCACGGACCAGGCGCCGGTGCAATATCAGGATCCCGTAGGTCTGCTCGACCCTCCACCGCTTCGGCTGGGGCACGAACCCCTTGTCCTGCGGGTTGCGTGCGACGATCTCGACGTCAATGCCCAGGCCGGCGCCGTGCTCGACGACCTTGTTCTTGAAGCCCTGGTCCATGACGGCTTTGCGGACGCTGTGGCCGGTGTGCTCGACAGCCCGGTCCAGCAGGATGTTGCCCGCGGCGTTGTCGTGAGTGTTCGCAGCGAGGACGGCGACCGCGATGACCAGGCCGAGGACGTCCACGGCCAGGCCGCGTTTGCGGCCGGATACTCGCTTGGCCGGGTCGTGCCCGGTCGTGGAGGCGGGGACTCCGGCAGCGACATGGAGACTCTGGGTGTCCAGGACCACCAGGGTCGGGTCCTCTAATCGGCGGGCGCGTTCGCGGACCTGGCAGCGCAGGAGTTCATGGATGACCTGGTCGGTCCGGTCGTCCCGCCAGGCGGCGAAGTAGTAGTACGTCGCGCTCTTGGGCGGCAGGTCGTGCGGGATGTAGGCCCACTGGCAGCCGGTCCGCCCCTGGTAGAGGATCGCGTTCACGATCTCCCGCATCTCGTAGGCCCCCTGATAACCGCTGACCGAGCGGTGCCGGTCCTTCCACGCGGTGATCACCGGCTCGATCAACGACCACTGCTCGTCCGATAAGTCACTCGGGTATGACTTGCGTTCACTCACCCCGTCACATCACCAGATCAACAACCGCAGACAGTCGGACTCCGCCCTACTTCCACACCATCAGGCGACAGCAGACCCACTCAAAGACTCACGAACCGCCCACTTAGCCTCGGGCTTTCACCGGTTGAGTTGCGCAACGGTTGAATCTCATCGTCCGAAGTGCCGCTGACGTGCAAGGTTGGGATTCGTGGAGGGTCCCGCCCGTCGCGGGGGTTCGAGCACTTCGCAGGTGAAGCGGGACTCTGCAACGGGCTGCTCAGGACGAGATACGCTCGCGGTGATGAGGTCGCCCGCACGGTAAAGAACGGGACCCGGGGTGCGGACAGGGTCGTTTGCCTCATCACCCTCGGACAGATCGAGTGCGTCGGCTGGACTGCCGAGAGTCACGCGAGTTGACTGTCCAGCAGGTGATCAGCTCAACGAAAAGTGCCTCTGACCAGCAAGAATGAGGATTGTCGAGGTCCTTGTTCCTGCCACCGCCGGAGGCACTTCCCAGGTGAAGAAGAATACCGGGTTCTACCCACACGTCCGTGTGGGCGACGGTGGCCGTTCAGTGGTCTCGCAGGCTGGAGCGGTTCTACTGGTCGAGACGGTCCGAAAGTCCGGTCTGGGCCGGGCGATATCGACGGCGTTGCGGCCTTGGCGCAAGCCGCGGGCCGTGCACGATCCAGGGAAGATCCTGCTGGACCTGGCTGTGGCGGTGACACTGGGCGGGGACTGCCTGTCGGACATCGGCCTACTTCGGGCCGAGCCCGGCCTTTTCGGGCCGGTGGCCTCCGATCCGACCGTCTCACGGCTGGTCGAGACCCTGGCCGGGGCCGGTCCCCGCGCGCTGACCGCGATCCGCCGGGCCAGGGCCGAAGTCCGCGAGCGCGTCTGGACACTGGCCGGCGCCGACGCCCCCGACGCGGACGGGCAGGTGATCGTGGACATCGACGGGGTGCTGGTCCTCGCGCACTCCGACAAACAGGACGCGACCGCGACATGGAAGAAGACCTTCGGGCACCATCCGCTGGTCGCGTTCGTCGACCACGGCCCGGCCGGTTCCGGAGAGCCGGTGGCAGCACTGCTGCGGCCCGGGAATGCGGGAAGCAACACCGCCGCCGACCACATCACCACCACGAAACTCGCCCTGGCCCAACTACCCAAACAGCACCGGCGGGGAGTCTCGACACTGATTCGCACCGACTCCGCAGGCGGCACCCACGAGTTCCTCAACTGGCTCACCACACGTGGCCGGTGGCTGTCCTACTCGGTCGGGATGACCATCACCGACGCCGTCCACCACGCCGTGCTGCAGATCCCGGGCCCGGCATGGACCCCGGCAGTCGAACCCGACGGAAAGATCCGGGACGGCGCCTGGGTCGCCGAACTCGCCGGCGACGTCCTGAAGGCCTGGCCGGCGGGGATGCGGCTGATCGTGAGGAAGGAACGGCCGCACCCAGGCGCCCAGTTGCGGTTCACCGACGCCGAAGGCATGCGCCTGACGTGCTTCGCCACTAACACCACCGACACCGCGATCTCGACGCTGGAACTGCGACACCGCCAACGCGCCCGGGCCGAGGACCGCATCCGCGCCGCCCGGCACACCGGCCTGCGCAACCTCCCCCTGCACCACACCGCCAGCAACCAGCTCTGGCTGGAGATCGTCCAGCTCGCCCTGGACATCCTCGCCTGGATGCCCATGCTCGCCCTGACCGGTCAAGCCCGCCGCTGGGAACCCAAAAAGCTCCGACTCAGGCTGTTCTCCGCCGCCGCCCACCTGGTCACCACCGGCCGCCGACGCATCCTCCGCCTTGCCCGCCACTGGCCCTGGACCACCACGATCACCAGCGCCTTCACCCGGCTGCAAGCCCTACCGAACCCCGGCTGACCAGCAACATCAACCCACCCCGACAAGTACCCGAATGCCTCCGGAACCGTGGAACCCGGCGCCCACCCGACACGACAGCCGGGCCACCGACCTGCCCACCCTCACACCAACCCCAGTCCCGGCACGCAAAAAGCCCCCGCCGGCATCCAACGAGGGCTCATGCAAGATCGAGGTTAGAACTACTACTGAGGTTGTAGCTGTGGTGTCGTCGCGATGAGACCGATGCCCGGCGTGAGTGACCTCCTTGGCTCGGAGGGGCTCGGACGTCCGGCAGGTCCACAGGGTGGTGGTAGTAGTACCGGGAATCCGAAGCAGTATAGAGAGGAGACCGGGATGGCTGACTCCCGGGATACGGCTGAAGGTCCCACGTCGAAGGCGTTGGCCTGTGCAACGGCGATTCGAGCCGGAGGTGCGCTGTACATCCTGGCCGAAGCGACCGGACTGGAGGAGGCCTATTACGGTGCGGACGCGGGGATCCAGGCCGGGATGATCGCGCTTACACGGCAACGTGAAGTCAAGCACGACATCATTTGCTCTGCCATCGACGACTGCTCGTCACTGAGCACACGGTATCCAGAGACCACGGCTGCCGCAGCCTTCTTCGGCGCCGGCATCTTGGTGATCCGGATGGTCCTTGTACTGATCGGCGAGGATCGCTCCGACGTTTCTTTGCAGCGGATCAACGACAAGGCCCGAGAGGCCGCACGCCTTTGGCCGACCGCCATTGACGCGGGAGCCCAGAGTTCGCTGGTCGAGTTCGAGGCCGCGTGCCAGAACACAGCAGTTGAAGTGCTCGGCCACGGTGGAGCGAGGGCCCTACGCGAGGAGGCCGGCAAGCACGCCCTCGTCTATCGCCGTGCAGCGCAGGCACTTCGCTGAGGCGCTACTGAGGATTTAGCTCTGATGGGTTCGGCGTGAGGCCGGTGCCGGTGAGGCATCCGTCGATGAGGTCGCTGCGGTATTGGACTTCGCGCAGGCCTCGGCGGAGGGTGCGCATGAGGTGTTCGGGGTCGGTGAAGTGTGTGTTGGCCTGGCAGCGGCGGCGGAGCAGGGACCAGATGCCTTCGACGGGGTTGAGTTGGGGTGCGTAGGGCGGCAGGTAGTAGATGGTGAGCCAGTCGTGGGCGTCGGCGAAGGCCCGCATGCGGGCGTCGCGGTGGACGTTCAGGTTGTCCCAGGCCAGGACGATAGGCCGGCCAAGCTGGCGGTGTGCGGTGATGAGCAGGTCGCGGTAGTCAGTCCAGGCGAAGCTACGGCGCCCGCCGACCTTGTGGTCGCGATGGATGATCGGCCGGTATATCAGGCGGGAGCGTTCGCCGGGTCTGTAGCAGGTCAGGGCGGCGATGGAGATCCGACGCTGGGAGCGTCCACGGACCCGGACGACGGGGGTAGTCCCGCGGCGGGACCATGTGCGTGAGGTGGGCGGCGTCATCGAGAAGCCCGCCTCGTCTTCGAAGACGAGGTAGGCGCCGAGCGCCGCCGCCGTAGTTCCACGAACGGCCACGTCTCCTTCACCCAGCCGGCCACGGCCGCATCGTCGCGCTCGGTGGCCCGTCGGGCGGGCACCCGGTGGCTCCAGCCGTGACGGCGCAGCATCTGGCTGATGCCCGACAGCGTCATTTTCTTGTGGAACCGGCGCCCGATGAGGGTCTTGATCCGCGACAGGGTCCAGGTCTGATCCGGCCAGCCGTGCGCTACCGGGCCCTTGTCAAGCTCTTTCTCCAGTACGGCGAACAGTGCGTCGCTCAGCTTGGGCAGCGATGCCGGGCCCGTCGAACGCACCCCGTCCACGCCGGCATCCTGCCAGGCGCGCCGCCACCGTTGCACCGAGCGGACACTGACCCGTAACTCCCTGGCGACCTCGACGCAGGAGGTCCCCGCGGCGAACCGCTCGACGGCCTCCAGGCGGATCCGCTCGCGAAATGCCTGCCGTTCAGGCGTCAACCCACCACCTTGCGGATACCTCATACAACCGGCATACCGCGACGATCACACCCGGTCAGCCCCAAACGACATCCCAGCTGCAAAGTCAGTAACGGAATGACTCATTGAGGCATCGTCGGGCCCTGGGGCAGTATGGGGCAGTGGGTAGCAGACAGGTGCGAGGATGCTGTCGTGTTGGATGCGATCAACGCGGTGGACTGGGGTGCCATACCGGGCCATCCGGACTGGTATGAACCAGCTCGTGCCGAGCGCGGTCTGCGCGCGCTGGCGGATGCGGCGAACCTGGTGGAGGCGGCTGAGGCCAGCTCGCTGCTCGGCGGCGGCGGAATCGTCCATGGCCACAGTGCCGCAGTGTTTCCGGCGGCCGCGGTCGCGACCCCTCTGCTCCTGGACATCGCGCAGCAGGGTCACCCGGCGGCACGGGACGCCGCGTTGGGGCTGGTCGATGAGGCCCTGTCGTCCTATCCCCACGGCGAGTACACGCGGGTGACGACGTCCTTCGGCGCAGCAGTCCCGATCTGCTGCGCTATCGCCCACCAGTTGCGAACTCGCTCAGCTTTCCTTGTTGGACTGGGCAAGCGGGGCGGGGCACTGCTTGCAGATGCGGCCAAGCACTGGCGTTTCGAGATCCGAGAGTGCGTCGCCGACAGCAATGACACGGCAGCTTTCGGGACTCTGGTCGGCTGTTTCCCGAGCGGCGTGCACGCAGCGGAACTACACGTCGGGGGCGAGATCGCCGTGCTGGACGAGGTTGCCCTCGAATATCCACCCGTGGACGGCTCTGTTGAAGCGTGCCTGCGTGTGACGGGATGGCGTCCAGTTGAACTGCCGCCCGGCGCCGTGCTGTTCGCAGCAGAGTGCAGCGAACGCGTGCACTGACCAGCCTCTACAGTTCACGGTCCATGCGGTACAGGGGCCGTCTGCCCTCGTGGGGTGAGACGCCTCCAGAAGATGAGTGCGCATCCCAACGTGAGGAATGCTTCGTGGATGTCGTCGCGTATCTCCCAGCGAATCCGTAGGCGGCGGAACCAGTGCAGGTGAGCGAAGGCGCGTTCCACGACCCAGCGTTGGGTGCCTAACGAGCTCGTGCATGGTTGGCGGTGGCGCGTCGAGACCTTGATCCTTGATCATGGTTTGCGTGGTGGGGAACCGGGTTCGTGCAGCGATTATCCGTAGTCAGCGGATCACCGGGCTGACGCCCGACGTGATCGCTGAACTCGTTGCGGAGATTGGCCCGTTGTGGCACGAGCGCCACCAAGCGGCACTCGCCGCGCGCCCTCGGCGCAGGGCCATGGGTGCTGGAGCCAAACACAAACTGGTCTTCGTGGACCGGCTGTTGGCCACCCTCGTCCATCTCCGACACGGCGCCACCCATGACGTGCTGGCCTGCTGGTTTGGTGTCGACCGCTCCACCATCACGCGTGCAATCAGTGAAGTACGGCCCCTGCTGGCCGAACGGGGCTGCACCATCGCCCCTGGCCAGCAGTTGCGTACTCTCGCTGAGGTCATCGACTACCTCGGCGCCGAGGGACGCACGGGGATCATCGACGGGACCGAGGTCCGAGTGCGCCGCCCAGCCGCCGGACGCAAGGACCGGGAGAGTTCATCTCCGGGAAGAGCAAGCAGAACGCCGTGAAATCCATGGTTGTCACGGACGCCGACGGGCGGCTGCTGTTCTGCAGCCCGGCCGAGCCGGCCAGCTGCGCGGACATCACCCACGCCCGGAAGTTGGGCCTGGTCAACCTCTTGGCTGACGGCCCAGCCGTGGAGATCCTGGCCGACGCCGGATACCAGGGTCTGGGCGCCCAGACCGGAGGCCGTGTGGTGACGCCACCGCACCGCAAGTTCAAGAAGAACCCACCCGAGTGGTACGAGGAGATCCACCAGCGCCGGCGCAAGGCCCACTCCTCACGACGCATCCGGGTCGAGCACGGCATCGGCCATATGAAGAACTGGAGATCCCTCGCCCGTCACCACGGCCGACGCGAGCACATGAGCGACATCCTCCAAGCCGTCGCAGGCCTCCTCTCCCACCAACAGACCGCCACGGCGGCAAGCGGTACACAATGGTGAACACGACCGTCGGCCCGAGGCTCTCGACGCGCCACCGCCAACCATGCACGAGCTCGTTAGGCGCGGTGTTTCATGACACTGGTGCCGTGTCACGGCACCAGTTCAGGTACTTCAAGGTGCATCAGGTGACCCCACCGGACGGTGGAGGCTGGCTAGTGTCAAGTTCGGCTGACGTGAGAGCTTGCGGATCGCCGGTGGCGGAGGGATCGTGCGGCGGGATCCCTGCCCGGGCTCTGGTGACATCGGCTTCCGCGCGCATCATCTCGGCTCTTGCTCGGATTAGATCCGCCTCGACCTGCCCCCGGGCCTGCACGTACTTGGCGTAAGCGGTCAGAGTGACACCGATCAAGGTGCCGATGGCAGTCGCCAGGGTGACGATTGCCGTGACCACCGCGGGCGTGTCGGAGGGCCCCAACTGTGCGTGCAGACGCAAGCTATCGAGCACTTCACGCACACTGATCGACGCTGCGGCCAGCAAGACGGCGAGCCACAAACCGACTGCTGCCAGAACCTGCCAGTGCGGCCGACTTTCCGAGTCCTTGCCCCGCCTCATCGGCATCGCCGCTCTTTTCATCAGTTCGGATACTGCGTGTACTGCCCTACCTGCGCGCCATCGGGAGCGGCGGCGACTCAGCAGGATGTAGTCGCGCTCGTCGGCTGAGATGTCCTCGGGATGCTCGGCAAGTCTGCTCAAGGCCACTGCCAGGTCGGGTCCGCTCAGCAAACGAGCGGACCCGCGGTCTTGTGCCTTCCAGCGGAGGAAGTCGTCCCGCAACTCCGCCTGCCAAACGCGGAACTCTCGGTAGTCGGCGAGCCATTGCCCCAGGCGCGGCCACAGCTGGATCAGAGCCTCGTGCGGCAGGTCGACGATCTCCTCTCCGTCGGCACCATGGGAGCGAACGACGAGCCTGTGGGTGGCCAGCTCCCATGCCAGGTGGCGGAGTTCGGGGGCGAGGTCGGCGGCGCGAGCGGGCCTCAGGGAAAAGGTGTCACTGTCGCCAAACTGGACGAGCTGCGCGAACAGCCGTGGGGTACAGTCCCGTTGGGCCTGCGTGAGTCCTTCCAGTGTGCCATCCGCGTATGCCACGAACGCGCCCGCGACACCGCCCATGTCGGCGTAGGCGGAGTGGGTGAGCGTTGAGTGGGTGCGGCGCATCCACAACTCAGTCAGAGCGAACTGGACCATCGGCATTCGCCCGGGCCTTTCGCTCGCATCCGCGATGATCCGATCCGGCAGCCCCGGCTCGAACCACAGTCCCGGCACCGCGTCGACGGGCCCCGTCACCGCCCGCATCAGGTCACGGCCGCTCAGCGGTGCGAGGAAACAGACGGCCTCGCTGACCAGGTCCGAGTTGCTGGCAGTGACAAGCACATCGAGGATGTCGGGCCGCGCGGTGGCGACAACCCGCAGTGCGGCCGCGCCGTCCTTGCCTGCCAGAGCGGCGAGCATTCCGAACAGGTCACGCGCGGCCCAGGGGTCGTACTCCTCCAGTTGGTCGATGAAGACGACGTGTCCGGCGCTCCCTCCGAAGGCCAGGACCCGGGCCCGCAGTTCGGCTGCCAGATCGTGGCCGATCTCCAAGGGGAGCCCTGCCAGCATTTCGGCGACGCCAGGCCATTCAACCTCGCCGAGCTCAGGCTTCAGGAGCTCCGTCAACACCCGTCCGAGCACGGCGGCCGCCGGCATCCCGGGCAGAGGCCGCAGTTCGGACACGCTCATGCCCTCGGCCCGCAGACGCGGCAGCACCCCAGCCCGTACAAGGGAGGACTTTCCACACCCCGAGGGCCCCGCCACCACGGTCACCGGCCGCCGGTGCACGACGGCGTGCACGCGCGCAGTGTCGCTGTCGCGGCCGTGGAAGAACTTCACGTCCTCCTCCCTGAACGCCGAGAGCCCCTTGAAAGGGCAGCGCGGCTTCAGGATCACTTCATCGGCCACCAGCGCGTCCGACGGCAACATATACACGGTGCTCTCACTCAGGTTCGCGGCCACCATCATCCCGACGACGCCGCCCTGCGCGCCGTCCCAGACCGGGGCCCCGCTGAACCCCTCCAAGTTGCGCGGCCCCGGCTCCTGTGTCTCCCAGCCCAAGCCCTCCCCGTGCAGGGTGCCCCAGACCCAGAAGCCGTGGTCGGCCCAGGTCGGGTAGCCGAACGCCTTGAATGCGTTCTCCCGCACGGCGGTCCTGTCGACGAGCGGCACTGGCTGTGTGTCCAAGGGGCGCGTGTCCAGCCGCAGCAGTGCGGCATCTGCCCTGCCGAACCGCCAGGACACCACGGTCGCCCGTACCCGGGGGCGGCCGCCCAACAGGGGAAAGTCGAGGTCCACCTGCTGGCCCAAGGCCTTCTCGGCGGTAGCCGGCACCTCGAGCGCCCGGGCGACGACATGGGCGCAGGTGCAGACCACATCGGCGTCAACGAGAAATCCGGCGCCGACCGCCTCACCCGTGGACGAGTAGACCCGTACCTGCGACGCCTCCACGATGCTCGCCCACTCAGAGTCCATAGCCCCCCGTTCCTAGCACGTTGCTCAGAACACGACACGTCAGCATCCTCTTGCACAGCTGCATCCCGCACTAGAAGACCGATGAAGATGTTGTGTTCTGGTCCTGCTGCGTGAGTGGCAGGACCAGACTGGTTTTGTGGCGATGGGTGAGTGGGTCGGTGAGACGGTCGGGCCGGATGTTTGGGAGACGTGCCGTGGTCTGATCCCGGTCGGGAGTGTGTTCGCGTTCCTGGCTGAGCACCGTGGCGGGCTGTTCCCGGCCTCGATGTTCGCGGACATGTACCCGTCGGCGAACGGCCGGCCGAGTATGCCGCCGCAGATCCTGGCTGCCGCGATCACACTGCAGGCCCTGCACGGCCTGTCCGACTTTGAGACGGTCCAGGAACTGCGGTGCGACCTGCGGTGGAAGGCGGCGTGCGGGCTGGGCCTGCACGACATGGCCTTCGACCCTTCACTCCTGGCCTACTTCCGCCGCCGACTGGCTCGCTCAACTCGCCCCAGCCGGGTCTTCGACGCCGTCCGCGAGATCGTGAAAGCCACCGGCGCCCTGAAGGGCAAGCACCGCCGGGCACTGGACTCCACCGTCCTGGACGACGCCGTCGCCACCCAGGACACCGTCACCCAGATCATCGCCGCGATCCGCGCGGTCATCCGGGAAGTCCCCGGCGCCGACCAGGTCGCAGCCGTGCAGTGCACCGCCCACGACTACACCGACCCCGGCAAACCCCTCATCGCTTGGAACGACGAGCAGGCCCGCGGCGGCCTGGTCGACGCCCTGGTCGGCGACGCCCTGCGACTGCTGGGCCACCTGCCCGACCAGCAACTCGGCGATAAAGCCGCCAACGCGGTCGGCATCCTGGCGCTGGTCGCGGGACAGGACGTGGAGCCCGCCGAGGACTCCGACGGCCGCGACGGACGCTGGCGCATCACCCGGGACACCGCCCCCGACCGCGTGGTGTCCACCGTCGACCCCGAAGCGCGGCACGTGCACAAGACCCGCTCCCACCAGCAGGACGGATACAAAGCCCACCTGGCCATCGAACCGGAGACCGGGTTATACACCGCCGTCGCCCTGCGGCCCGGCGCCGGAGCCGAGCACCACGAGGCCGCCGTCGCCGTGGACCTGCTCGCCGACGAGACCGAGCCGGTGGACGCCTTCGGCGACACCGCCTACTCCACCGGCGACGCCCGCCAAGCCCTCCACGAGGCCGGGCACCGGATGTTCCTCAAGCCCGCCCCACTGCGGCCTGCCGTCCCCGGCGGCCTCACCCTCGACGACTTCGCGATCGACACCGCCACCGCCACCGTGACCTGCCCCGCCGGACACACCGTCGCCCTGTCTGACCCGGGCGGACAGCACGACCAGCGCAAAGCCTCCTTCACCAGCCTGTGCACCGGATGTCCCCTGCGCGAGCGGTGCACCAAGGCCAAAGCCGGACGGGTGCTGACCATCCGGCCGCACCACGACCTCCAAGCCGCCACCAAGCCGCCACCGACCCCGACTGGCAAGCCGCCTACCGACGCTGGCGACCACCAGTCGAACACGCCGTCGCCTGGCTCGTCCACCACGGCAACCGCAGACTCCGCTACCGCGGCACCATCACCAACAACATGTGGCTCCACACCCGCGCCGCCGCCCTCAACCTCCGCCGACTCATCAACCTCGGACTCACCCACACCGACGGCACCTGGCAACTCGCACCGGCCACCGCATAGCGAACAGGGGCTGCCCAACCTCCGGCCGGACAACCCCCCACCAAGATCTTCACGAGTCTTCTAGCTCAGGTGCAGGACTGCCAGCGCGGTCGTCCAGTCCGTGGCGATCGCGGTCTGCGCCTGGACAAGGGTGACGGTGTGCGCGCACACCGCGGTGTGCAGCTTGTTCTCGACCTTGTCCTTGTCGTTGTTCGGCCCGGAGCCGGCCTTGTGGTCGGGCGAGGGCGGCTCGATCCAGAGGTTTCGCGGGTCGTTGGGGTCGCCGCCGATCTCCAGGCTGATCTGGTGGTCGTACTCGGCATCACCCATGGCCCCGGTGTATCCGTAGGAGAGCGCGTTCGCCTTCTTCTCCTTGCCGGTCACGTACGACGACGGGCGGATCGTCGAGGTGTACCCCGACTTGCAGATCGTGGAGGCGAGGTTGGCCTGCGTCACCGCCGGGGAGACCGCGCCCGGCGTGCACGTCAGATCCGGCAGCGGCTGGCCGCCCTCGTACCGGTAGTGGCAGCTGCCCGCGGCCGGCTGCGCCTGCACCGTGTAGTGCGCCCGCGGCCCCGGCCCGACCGGCAACCGCCCGCCGGCCGCCGCCGGGGTCGTCGCGGTGGGCGTGGCGGCAGATGTCGTCGAGGCGGGCGGGGCCGGATGCGCGGTGCCACCCGCGGTCGTCGTCGCCTTGCACCCGGACAGCACAAGCACCCCCGCCACAGCAACAGCGCTCACAGCAACGGCCCGTACGGCCATCGAATCTCCCGGCGTCGGTAGAGCTGAAACGCCGTGAGACTACCCGCTACCAGCACACATCAGGCAACCGAGCGCGGTCCCGTATCCGCGCAGGGTGCCGACATCAGCGGTGGCGCCGGGGTCCGACGCTTCGGTCGGGGCCCGAAGCTGGCGACGTCCGCGGGGGTGAGGTCGGGTCGGTCGCGGACGATCGGCACGGGATGTCTCCACCGGCCGGCCGCGTCAAAGGAGACGTCGGCGGAGACCTCCACCACCAACTCCGGTACCACCAGGTCCACCTCGAGCGGCTCGGTGCTGCCCCAGGCGGCGGAGAAGCGGCGGCCCTGCCACGGATGTCCCTCGCCTGCGGGGTGATCAGCGGCCCGAGACGGGCCGCGACAGCGGCGGGCACCATGGTGGAGCGGCCGGCGTACCGCAGCCGGCCTGTGGTGTCGTAGCGGCCGAGCAGGACCGTCCGCGGCCGCGCCGGGCGGCCGGTCACTGCGGCGATGATGCCCTCCGCGGTGTGCCGCACCCGCCACTTCCTCCACCCCCGCGCCCCTCGCGCCCCGGGCCGGTACCGCGCCCGGGTGTCCTTCAGTACCAAGCCCTCGATGCCGAGCGGAACTTAGTCCCGCAGTCACTGCTCCGCTGTGGGGGACTGCACAAGGCAACGCAGTCAAGGAGGAGGTCAAGCGGAACCAGGCTGCCCTCGAACATCATGATTCCAGAGAGCGCCAACTCTCATCTTCATCATTCGGCACAGCAATCACACGGGACCGGTCAATTCCAGAGTCGGAAAGAAATTCCTCTAGCGCCCCTTCCCAGCTCATATCGCCCGGATCTCCACGCATTAGCGCATATCCCAAAACGGAGTTTTCGGGCATTTTGAATAGCTCGTAAACGGCTCCATTCGACAGGCCCACGATAGCCACCTCCTCCCCATCTTCGTCGAGGATAGGAATGCCCATATCCCCCAGCATGGCCCGAGTTACATCGATTTGAGCGACTACAAGAAACTGCTTGGGCCGCCAGGCGTCGAAGGTGAGAGGAATCATTATCGCCCACCTACTTTATCTTCGTTATCACGATTGGGATAGCCGCCCAATCGGTATTTCCGACCTCGAACGAACGGACTCCGGGCGTGCCAGCCTTCCACCAAGCGTATCCCTTCGGCGTCCTATTTTCCGGATTCGGCACTACGCTCGTGTAGAATTCAAAGCTCCCGGGTTTGGCGTAGTCCGGCATCGTTCCTCGATGCGCTTTCACCATAGCCTCACCAGGATGTCCCATGCTCTCCTGTCCCCACAATTCACAGGACTCAGGCCTGCGTGGTCTCCAAACTGTGAGTTTGGCTGATCAGGCGATGGAACGGACCGAGGAGATCGGTCCCGTCAGCAGCTACCTTAGCAGCTTCATCCGCACCATTGAACGCCTCTCCAAATCCCGGAATCGCCTCCGCCAATGCGATGGAGCATTGCTTTGCATCGGGATCTTGAACGCATTCCGCCAGGCTCATGAGGCCCGTCGGATCCAATGATGATATCGCAGATTGGGCTTTTTTCTGTCCCGGGGTCAAAGCATCGGCGCAGTTGCTTCCTGCGGCTACCGCGCCGCAGCCGTCCGCGCTCGGACCATAATGCGCTTCGTTTATTTGCTTTGACCAGTCGTAGGCGACCTTGGTCCGGGATTTCTTGGCCTGCTGCTTGTAGAAAGATCCGTCGTCAAGGCCTCTTATCCAGTAGAACATCGACCAGTCGATGTCGCTTTGGTAGGCGACTTGGTAATACTTAGCCGTCGGCCGACTGTGGCTGTCCGTGTAGCCCTGGTCGTGGTACCACGACCTCATGTTCTGCGCATTACCGAAGCCGTAGCCAAAGATATCGTCCTTGAGCATCTTCCCGCTGGGGTCGGACGAGTCGACGGGGCTGTTATCGGCGTAGGCGTAGCCGTTCCATTGCTGGGGGTCTGTGGTGCGGAGCGAGTCGGGGTTGAGGAAGCGGCCGAGACTGGGGTCGTATTCGCGGGCGCCGAGGTTGGTGAGGCCGGTGGTGGGGTCTGTGGTGCCGCCGACGTAGCCCTTGTCGGTGGGCCAGGTGGTGGGTGTGGGGGTGCGGGTGTCGCCGAAGGGGGTGTAGGCGCGGCGGGTGACGGTGAGGGTGTCGGCGGTGATGTCGGTGGTGGAGGTGCCTTGGGGGTCGGCGAGTTGGTAGTCGAGCTGGCTTCCGGTGGCGCTGGCTGTGGCTCTGCGGATGGTGGTGGGGGCGCCGGCTACGCCGTAGCTGCGGTTGTTGGCGGTGACGGACCCGTTGTTGTTGAGGGTGATTTCGTCGGTGCCGAGGTAGATGGTGGTGGTGCCGTCGTCGGTGCGGGCGGTGAGTGCCGTCGGCGTCGTAGTGGTAGCCGGTGGTGTGCGTGGGCGCTGCAGTGGGCCCGGTGGTGAGGCTGCTCAGGTCGCCTTGGGTGTCCCAGGTGAGGTTCTGGTCCTGTCGGTTTCGGGCTGGCCGGCTTTGGTGGTGGCGACGGTGGTGGGGTTGCCGTCGGCGTCGTAGGTGTATGTCTGGGTGGTGTCGCCTGGGTCTGGTGCAGGGTTGGGTGAAGGACTGTCAGCCAGCCACCGGAACTGGAACCCAGGCAGTAGGGCAGGTCAAGACGTCACACGATCGTGCACCAGACCCTCGGCCGATCCGCCCGCACCGCCGACCGGCGCCCGCAGGCGACCATCGCCTTGACCCGCGCCGCCGAAGCCGGCGACGAGCGCGCCAGTCAGCACCTGCGCGAACTCGACGAGGAGTAGAGGCCCCTACGCCCCGCCAGCGACATCGACGGCGGCCGACTCCACAGGCGCTAGACCTCGAAGGCACAGACTCGGCTCGAGCTGTTCCGCCGGCTGTCGTACTACAACCGGCGCCGCCGGCATTCCGCGCTCGGCTACCTCACACCAGCCGAGTTCGAACAGCAACTGACCGCGACACGCACGCTGTCACCCGTCGCATGAAACCCGGTGTCCACTCCCGAGGATCAACCTCACAGTCGCCCTTGACCCGCTGGTCCTTCCGCGGCACCGACGCGAACACATCAGCGACGTATTCGCCAGACTCTCTCGGAAGCGGTTCACTTCATGTGTGTCCACACACCCACCATGCTCTTGATCAAAACCGACAGGAAGACCTAACGGAGTCCTACTCAGGGGTCGGCATGGTGCAGCCCCAGCGGACGGCGACGTACAGGTCCTTGATCGTGCGGTGGTCGAGTTTCAAGATGAACTCGTCGCCGTCCAGGGGAATGCGCACCTCAGGGAAGTCGCGGGAGCGCAAAGCGCCGACGGGGGCTTCGAGCGAACCGGGGTTCCCCTGGCCGGCGGGCGGGGTGACGGTGACGGCTTCTGAGCCGTAGACCGTGATGCCGCCGGTGTCCAGCACTCCCCGGGTGGTCCAGAAGGGGAAGTGCGCCGGGCCCACCAGCAGCTTGAGCGGGGTCCCCGGAGTGGCGTCGGTCTGCGGGGTGTTCTTGAACGCGGCCCACGCGGAGGGGAATTCATGGCGCACCGAGAAGAGGCGTACGAAGGGGGCGACCCCGGCTCCGGCGGGAAGCTTGGCGAACTCGCGCAGGTGCTTCTCGGCCGCCTTGCGCAGCCGCTGGCCGCCCTCGCGGGCAGTGAAGCGCACGTGCAGGACCACGTCCGCGATGGTGTCGTAGTCGAACGGGCGGAACTGCGAGGGAAGTTCGAGGAGCCACGTGGAGACCGCCCCCGCCCCCTCGAACGGGAGCCGCCGGTCGTCGCGCAGGTTGGTGTCGAACATGCCACTGTCGTGCTGTCCGACACTGGTCACGATGGACTGCGTGCTGCCGTAGTCGTCGTTGAACCGGTCGTCGCCGTCGCCGTCGCGCGCGTACCGCGAGTCGCGCAGCGCGGGAGAGGTGCGCAGCGAGCTGTGCCGGAGCGTCAGCGTGGCCGGCACGCTGGTGTACGGGCCGGTCACGCACGGCAGGCTCACCGCGACGCTCTTGATCCGCCGAAAGTAGTGCCCGGGCGTGTCCATGTCGAACGCCTCCTCGGGTACAGCGATCGTGCACGAGCCGTTTTGCCGGAGCTCGACCAGCTGGGCCGGGTCCAGTTGCAGCAGGCTCACCGACTTGGAGAGCTCGTACTCGCGGCGGTTCAGCTCCAGGTGCGCGGCGTCCATGCGCTTGAGGTCCTGGAACAGCTTCTCGCCCGCGTGGAGCTGGTCGGGTCCGCTCTGGTAGTCGTAGCGCAGGAATGTGAGGCCCCGGTCCCCGAGTTCGGCCTGCAGGGCGCGTTCCGCCTTGCGCGCCGCCTCTAGGGCCATCTGGAAGCACTGCGTGTACAGGCCGCGCACCTCCCGCCGCAGGTGCACGTAGTAGTCGCGGTCGGTGTGCTTGCCGTCGACGTCGACGGGCCCGGCCTTGGTGCGCTGCCCCGTGAGGAACAATTCGACGTCGGCGGACAGTTCGACCGCGCGCAGGTGGTTCGTGTGCTCCCACTGCGCCGCGGCCTCGCGCAGTTGCGCGGCGCGGAGCTGCTTGAACGACTGGACGATTTCCCCGGCGGTGGTGGCACTGTGGAAGGCCCATTCCTGCTCGCGCCGCGCGAACCCGTCGATCTTGGCGGCGCGGGACGCCTGGTAACTCAGTTCGCCAGCCACCGTGCGTCCGGCGCTGGCCAGCGCCGACGCCCCGTGGTGCAGGTGGGTGCCGCCGTACGTGAACGAGGGGCCCAGCCCCCAGAAATGGGCGTGAACGGAGAAGTCGGGGATCACCGCCAGCGCCGAACCAACCGTGTCGGCGAGGCCCGCGGCGTTCTGCCAGTTCTGGGCCAGTCGCAGGTTGGTGAGCTCGTCGAACTCGCGGGACGAGATGTGCAGGCCGCCAGTTTCGCCGAGCCCGCCGGGGCTGATGTCCACCGGCACGTACCGCGGCGCCATCTCCGGTTCCTTGTGATCGGCGCGGCCGGCCGGGGCGTCGTTCTTTGCGGCGTTCTCCAGCAGCCCTTTGAGGTCTTCGCGTGACAGGGGGTCCAGCTTTGGCACCTGGGTGGAACCGATGGCAACGCCGAGTAGCCGCTCGTAGTAGGTGAAGCGCTGGCCCGCGGTGGTGATGGTACGTTCGACGGCCTCGCGGTTCTTGATCGCCTCCTGCCACTGGGCGTACTTCACGCTCGCGGCGAGGGTGAGGGTGTTGTGCTCGTGCCTTGCACGCAGCACCGCGAGGGCTTCGGCGTCTTCCTTCTCGATCAGCGAGAGCAGGTTCGCGCCAAGTGCCTTGACCTCCTGGCACAGCTCGGCCGCCTGCTGCGCGAGGACGCCGTAGCGCACCAGCGGAAGTGGCTGGTGGACGCCGCTGACCGCCGCGGCGATGTCGACGCCCGCCGCGGTCGCGCGCACCAGCAGCGCCGGGTCGATCGGCGGCTCGAAGAGCGGCAGTTGGCGGAATGTGCCCTGCAGGTTGAGGCTATTGCGGATCTTGAAGAGGCGGTCGGCGACGGTGTCCCAAAAGCCGAGCAGCGTGGGGTTGGGTGGCACGCAGAAGTACAGCGACGACCCCAGGCTGCGAAGCGGGCTGAGCGCCGCGCCGTCCGTGGCCTGCGGCAGCGGCGCGTCGGCGAACGGGATCTCCGTCTCCAAGGACACCAGCGCGCTGCCGAACTCGCGCAGGTGCTCGCGAAGCGAGCGGTACGTCTGCGGTGCACCGCCGCCGATCCGCGGCACCGCCTGCGGGCGGGGGCCGAGGAGGTTCGCGGCCAGGACGTACAGTTGCAGTGCCTCGTTGATGCTCTCGCCGGTGTCCTCGGCGAACAGCGCGTCGCCCCAGTCGACAAGGTTCTGGAGGTAGGCCATGACGGCTTTGAACATGTACGCCGTCGGCCGGTAGCGGGCCACCAGGTGCGGCCGGAAAGGGTTCTGGGCCCAGGCGTGGATGCTGTCGATGGTCTCCCGCCGCAGCCCTGGGTCGGCGCCGGTGACCAGATTGGTCAGCACCTGCTCGACGAGGCGCACCGGTTCGGTCTGGAACGGCTTGACCTGCCAGAAGCGCTGCGGCGCCGGGCCGAGGCGCCCGGTTGTCGGGTCGAAGATGTGGTGGAACCACCGCTGGGACTCCTCGTACCGCCGGTTGCGGCTGAGGTGGATGGCGATGGCCAGGGGCACGTGGTAGAAGAGTTCCCAGTTGTAGACGCTGTAGGCGCCCACCGATCCGAACTCCAACTCCGCGACTGGATGAAGCTTTTCGACGATCTCCGTTGGGGCGTACCCGTTCTCGTCGAAGAGTTCCTCGAACAGCACCGGACGCGGTCTGCCGTCCGGCAGCAGCGCGGGGACGCCCGGCGCATCCTCCTCGTATTCGGTGTCCGCGGCCTGGAGACCGGCCACCGACTTCTCGACGAGGCGGTCGACGAGCTCGGACACATACGGGTGGAAGTGCGTGCCGAAGCGGTACGACATGCTTCGTGTGGTGGTGGTCACCCAATGGCCGTCGTCGTCCCTGACCTCCGGACGGTCCGGCAGGGGCGTGCCCCCGCCGGGAGGAGGGGGCACGTCGATTCCGATGAGGGGGCCCCGGATCGCCGCCTCGGCACGGGCGTCGATCAGGCTGTGGAAGCCGCCGAGGCGGAGGTCGTCGTTCACTGGTTGCGCTCCTCGAGTCGCATCGCCCGGAGGGACCGTACGGCGACCGCCGGGTCGGGACCGTCTCCCGGATCGCCGACGGCCCCGTCGAACGCGAGGAATCCGGCGCCGCCCACCACCCGCAGCCCGGCCCCGGCGAAAGTGTCCGTGTCCGTGGGATGAAAGCGCACCCGTGCGCCGGCCAGAAATCCGGAGGCCACCGGGCGCCCGGCACCCACCGGGGCTTTTCTGCCATCGCCACCGACAACCCGGCTGGCCCCATCGGCCATGACCTTGCCAGCCGTCTCGGGCCGCGCCTGCAGCCGCCCGGACCCCGGACTCCCGGAACCTTCCGAGTCAATACCGACCGACGGCGGCATCATGACCTCGATGCCACCGCGCTCCCCTACAATCCGGTCGTCGTAGGAGAGGACGGTTACCGGGTTCACCAGCCAGTCCTGCCCGTGCTGTGCCGCAACGGTGGCGCGCGGGTCGATCCCCTCCCGCCAGTCCGGCCGCGGCCCGGGATCAGGCTGCTGCTCCTCCTTGGGCGGCGGGAGAAGGTCGCGCAGGAAGGGCCGGATCGGCGGCAGCATCCTGGGGTGTGGGTGTAGCGGTGGCTCCTCCTCCTCCGGGTGAACCGGGTCCCAGATCGCCCATCTGCGCCATTCCCGGACGCTCACCTCCGTCGCCGTGGGCTCCACATGGAAGGTGTTCATGTCATCTGAATAGAAGAACGGCAGCTCGGTTTCGCCGCCGCCGCCCCAGTACCCCTGTGGCATGGTCCGGAGGCTGTATGCGCGCGGTGGAGCGGCGAGAACGACCCTAGGCACCGTGGTGGTGGTGGACGTGGTCGTGTCCCCCTCCTCGACATCGATCTGCTCGGGGAACCTGGCCGTCAGGGGTTCTCTGTCAGCGACGCAGCGCGTTCCGTACCGCCTGTTCGAAACGGTGTCGTAGGGCGAAGAGATGGGGTATTCCAGCTCGACCAATCTTGGGGGCGCCTGACGGCTGCCAACGCGCAGGCCCCAAAATGCCACAGCGCCCGTCAGAACGATGTCGACTTCCTCGCCGTTGGCGAACGGCACGATCTGGATCTTCGCTGGGTCGACGCCATCCGATCCGCTGATCCGGTTGTCCGCCGCGAAGCCGCTACTCGCCACCTTCGTCCAGGTGCCGCGAACGTACTCGCTCCAATGCAGGTTCATCCGCAAATAGCGATTTCTCTGGGCACCACTTGCCAACTGCGACATGCGGGCCTGGGCGAGCGGCGGGTCGCCCGACCCCACCGGCAGGCTGGCCGTGGACGGGTCCCCCTCCAAAGTGAACGTCACCCAGAAGAGGTTCAGGCGCCCGCGCCACACGATCGCCGCCAAATGGTCATCCCCGGCCTGGATGTCCAGGGGAATGGGTTCCCATGGTGTCCACATGTGGTTTGCATAGCGCCGGACGAAGTACCTGTGCGGGGCGCTGTATGTGCGGCCGACGACGTGCAACACGCTGGTGCCAGCGCTCGGCGGACGCTTTTCCTCGGCCATCGCGACGATGTCGAGCCTTGCGATGTCCTGCAGGCCGTGCAGGTAGGCCACGAAAGCGTCCTCGACGGCGTCGTCGCCGAGGTCGCTCTGCAACAGCCCTCCTTCCAACTGCCGGAACAGATGGGTCTTGTCATCCCGGAACTCGGGCCAGAGGTAGTTCTCCGGCCACAGGAAGACCTTCCGGTTCGCCTCCCACACCCGGTAGCGCTTCATCCAGGCCCACACGTCCCCGTCGATCACCGACGGGTCGACGCGTTCTTCCAAGCCGAGCAGACAGCGCTGGACGAAGGTCTGCACGGACGAGATCGCGAGCCGCAACCGCGAGGTCTGGACGACCGGCTCAGTGCCCGGGTCGAGCAAGAAGTGCTCGAACAACGCCTCCGTGTGCGGGAATTCGCCGAGGTGTCCGACCCGGGCGACCAGCGCGTCGCGGCGCAGCCGGCGCAGCCGGTCGGAGATGGGCGCCGCGGCTCGCGGCCAGGTCTCTGGGCCGACGCGCGAGCGTGCAGCGTCGCGCAGGCCCCGGGCCGCATTCGCATCGGGCCCGGGTGCCGCCCAGGCCCTCGAGGCAGGGGCCGCGGCGCCGGACGGGGCGGTGCCGAGCAGCGCGCGGATCGGGGCACCGACGCACGCCGTGATCCGCACGGCGTCGACGAGCCGGGCGAGGTCCGCGGGCCGGCGCAGCGCGGGGATAAGGGTGGTCTGGACGTCGGCGTCGACGCTGCTCGCGGGCGTGGTCAGGTCGAGGTGCGCGGCCAGGGCAGCAACCGAGTCCGGCTCGGTCCCGGTCAGCCGGGCCAGGAGCGCGCAGAAGTCCTCGACCAGTTCCGCGGCCAGGGCGTCCCGTGCGCCATCGTCCAGGGGCCCGGTGGCGCGTTCCGCCGCGGCAAACAGCTCGGGCAGGCGGCCGGGCCCGGCCGCCACGTCGGTGCGCAGCCGGGTGTAGCGGATCAGCGCGAGGATACCGCTGTACGCCTGCCGCGGCGCCGCGGCCGCCTCCGGCGCCGTCGGGTCGACCAGGGCGAGGGGCAACGTGTCGGCGTCGAAGCCGCCGAAGTCCTCGGGATGGGCGGACGCGTACCGCAGTTCGTCGACGGACAGGCCCAGGGCGGTGGCCAGGAAGACGATTTTGCACAGTCGGGTGTGAGCCCGCGGCAGCCGGTCGGGCGCCTCGGTGTCGAGGTAGGCATCGAGCAGGCGCGTGCCGGGCGCATCGGGGGCGCTGATCAGCGCCGGTTCGGTCAGGAGTGCGGCGGCCGTGGCTGGTTCGATGCCGAAGGCGGTGGCGATCGCCCCGATCGCGAAGGCGGTGACGGCGCTGCGCTGCACGGCCGGTGCCAGGGTTGCCGCGAGCCGCTCGCGGGCGGCGGGGTCCAGGCGCGGCACCGGCGCGGCACCGCCCGGTCCCGTGTCCGGGAAGACGACGGGCAGGTCCGCGTCGGCGAGGAACAGCGCCTCGGGGTTCTGCGCCGCGGCGGGGACGAGGTGGTCGGCGCGGAAGGCGTCGCGTTCCGGGGCGTGGGGGGCCGCGTTCCAGAGCCGGAAGAAGGCCTCGACCGCGGACGGCGGCAGCAGCAGCGCGAGTTGCGCCGCGATGCGGTCGTCGGTGTAGGCGGCGGGGTATGCCGGTGCGGCGTTCTCCGCGCGCAGTTGCGGGACGGTCTTGGCGAAGGCCGCGCCGATCGTCTCGGCCGACGCCGGATCGGTGGGCGCGGTTGCGTGCGGCCCGTCGGGATCGACGTCGTGGAGCACCAGGTAGCGCATGTCGGCGACGTCGCATCCGCTGCCGTCCAGCAGTGCGGCGTCGTTCTGGAACCGCAGGGTGGCCAGCAGCGGTTTGTCGTCTTTGCCGGTGAAAGCGGTGAAGGGACTCGCGCCCGACACTGCCTTGAGGGCGATCAGGTCGCGTACCGGCATGGCCAGCGCCTCGGCAAGAACCGCGTAGCGGTGGAGCACGGACACGGCCCGGATCGTGAGGGGTGTCGCCTCGGCGAGCCCGGCGTCGGCCAGCACGGCGTGCATCTCGGCCGCAGACAGGCCCAGCGCACTCTGCAGTGCGGGAAGGTGTCCGCCGACCGTCTCGCCCGAGACGGTCAGGAAGGCACCGAGCGGGTGGTCGAACACCTCGTCCTGGCCGAGGACGTCGCGGGTGAGGAACAGCCGTGCGTACAGCGGGGCCACGCCAGTGGTGGGGACGTCGGTCCACAGCGTGACCAGGCGCTCCCGGTCGACCGTGCCGTCGGCCCGTTCCCGCAGGGTCTCCACATGCGACAGGCAGGTCAGCGCGAGGCGCCATGCGGCCGCCGACCGTGCGGGAGTGGCCTCGCCGGTCGGCTGGGGGAAGAACGCGCACAGCGCCCGGTCGGTCTCCGCGGTCGACCATTTGAGGCTTGTGCGCAGCCGGACGAACAGGTTGAGCCGCATCAAGTCGGCCGCGGCGACGGGCCGATCGGCGCGGTCGGCGTAGCGGAGGGTCACGGCGTCGAAGTCGGAGGCGGAGCCGGCCGACCACAGGAGCAGGATGCCGGTGAGGGTGTCGTCGACCGCCCAGGCCCGGACCTTGGCCCGGAGGTCGACTCCGGTCGCGGCGGACGCCTTGTCCAGTGCCGCGGCGGTGGCGCGCACGGCGAGGGCCACGTCGCGCTCGTCGGCGGTCACCGTCGCCAAGTCGCAGGTGAGCAGGACCTCGTGCGCGGCGAGGGTGACGATGTCCGCGACGTCGAGGCCGATCCGGCGCAGCAGTTCGACCGCAGGCAGACGGGGGTTGACGAATCCCGTGCGAATCAGGTCGACGAAGTCCTCGTAGTCGACCCCGAGTCGGCGGGCCAGGGATTTGGCGGTCGCGAGCCCCTTGCGCGCGCTCGCGTCGTCCAGGTGGCCGTAAAGCATGTACCACGCGGTGCGTTTGACGGGGTCGGTGTTGGTGTACAGCCCGGTCTCGGCGGGCGAGAGTCCGAGGTGTTCGACGGCCACTTCGAAGGCGCCATACCCAGTCCCGTCGGCCGGGGCGTCGTCGGGGACGCGCAGTGTGTCGAGGAGTCGCCAGAAGGAGACGCCCGCGGCCTCCAGGTGGGCGCGCACGGTTTCCGTCCACAGGTCGAACGGAAGCGGCCGCGGGTACACCGCGTCGGCCAGGTCTCCGTAGGCGGCTTCGATGACGAAGCGGGGCTCGGCGAGCAGTTCCTCGGTGGTCTCGGTCGTGGTGTTGCGGACGTCGTCGGGCCCGAGGCGGCCGCCGCCGGCGATCCAGAACTCGAGGACCTCGTTGACGATGTCGATGTAGGGCAGCGCGATATGGGTGTTCTCGCAGCTGAGTGCCAGGTTGGGAAGATCCGGGCGGCGCTGGGTCAGCACGTCGTACGGCGTGTCGGTGCCGCCCGGGTACGGCACGCCCGGGTGGGTGCTTTTGTAGCGCGCGAGGGTGGCGGCCCAGTTGTCTGTGTCGATGTCGAGGAAATCGAGCAGGTCGACGAGGTATGCCGCCGGGCTGAGTACCGACCGGCACTCCACGCAGGCACAGAAGTCCACCGAGCCGAAGAGTTTCTCCAGGGTGGGGACGGCTTCGGAGATGCCCTGCTTGGCCGTGTCCAGCGCGTCCGCGGCGAATTCACCGCGCGGCGCGGTGGCCAGGGTCGCCGGGGTGGCGTCTAGTTGGCGCACCCCGGTGATGAAGTTGAGGGTGACCGCGTGTACTTGCTGCGCCTTGCTGTACACCAGCCGGGCTTCCAGTTCCGACGGGAACGCGTCGGCGTGGCAGGCGAGGAACTCCTCTTGGGGGAGGGCTGCGATATCACGCGCCGAGGTGAAGCCCGCCTCGGTCACCGCGGCCAGAGCGGCGTCGGACGGGGTGATCTGGTGCAGTCGGACGAGCTTTCGCAGGCCGTCGAGGGTCGTCCGGTCGTCGTCCGGCAGTTGCCCGCTCACCTCGGGGTTGTCGCGGAGGAACGCGTGCACGGGCGTGACGCCGAGCATGAAGCCTTTGTCCGCGGCGGACCGCAGGAACGCGGCGACCGGTGCGGCAACGTCCCGTTCGCCGTGGCGCAGCGGCACGGCCCCGGACTCCAGCAGGCGGGTAGCCACCTCGGTCGGGTACGCGATCCGCAGGCGCCGCGCCGCCTCCTGTGCCAGCTGCGGGCGGGCGGCCTCGGGGACTCCGACGTCGGCGAGTCGCTCGGTCCAGTTCTCCGCAATATGCAGGTCGTGTTCGCTGACCAGGGTGCCGAGGTCGTCGGTGTCGCCCAGCGCGGCCTGGAGGCTGGCCACGAGGGGCGCGTTGTTGAGGGTCAGGGCTGCGAGCTTGCCCTGGGTCCGCAGTTTACGGATCGCCTGCTCCGAGACCCCGTTGGCCGCCGCCGCGTCCCACAGGCTCCCGCCGTCGCGGTCGAGCAGCGCCCGCTCGAATCCGGCGCGCTCGACGCCGGGCAGGTCCACGAGGTCCAGCAGTTCCGCGGGCGTCGAGACGGTGCCGGGGACCCGCGAGGTCATCCGCACCGAGCCGGCAAACGACGCGAACGCCGCGGCGGACGCCTCGAGTTCCCCGTCGTCGAAGGCGACGATCCCGGCGTCGCGGGCGCGCTTCAACGCCTCGGTGGCCTCGGCGGGCGGGCGCCGGGCGAGCAGGGCGGGCTCGGTGGGCAACCCGGCGCGGAACATCGCGTACAGGGTCTTGGCCGAGAGTCCGGCCGAGCCCCCGGTCCTGACCTGGGTGGCCTGCTTGGTCGAGCCTTCGGTACTGACCTGTGCGGCCTGCTGATTGGGCTCGGCCGCCACACGCTCGGCCTTGGCGACCAGTGCGAGCAGCCGGCTGTCCCAGCCGGTCGCCTGGTGCAGGACCCCGAGGTCCTGGCGGCCGCCCCGCTCCCGCGCCTTCGCCAGCTCCGTGACAGCCAGGTCCGCGCGCTCGGTCAAGGCGGCGACCAAGCGGTCGTACTCGGGTACGAGCGGCCTCAGATCCCGCGGGGCGACGAGGTTCACCGGTTCGCGCGTGCGTCCGTCCAGCGAGTCGGCAAGCCTGACAGTGGCCGCACCGTCGTCCGGAACGGCGTGCACCTCGTAGAGCCCGCCGGGTGCGAGGGCGTCCAGCGGGAACGCGTAGTCTCCGACGCCGTCGGTGGTGACGTCGGCCGCCTCCGTCAACACCCCGGCAAAGCCGCGCCGGAACAGCCGGAGGGCCAACCCGTCCGCGTGAACACCGTCCTGAAAGTAGATCCGCCCGCGGAGCGCCAGTGGTTCAGGCATGGCCCGCCCTCTCCCTGCTCACTTTTTGAATGTCTTGATCTGAATGTCCGGATACTTCTCATGCAGCAAGTTCTCAAAGGCCCCGGCGTTCTCCTCGCGCACCATCCACTCAAGGGCGAGACCATGCTGCTTGGCGATCGCCGACTGCGCGCCGGCCTCATCGAGGAGCGCTTTCGCTGCGCTCTCGGATCCGATCTCGATGAGGAACTGGTACTCGTCCTTGACGTCTCCCAGCGTCCGGCTCTCCGGGTCGAATTTGTCGAACTTGCGTCCATCGAGCTCGAACTCCTCGATATAGGCTTTACCTTCGCGGAACCTGATCGACTTTCCGGAGTAGGCGGACTGAATCTCAAGCGATGTCATCGAGCCGGGCTTCTTGGCGTTTCCGGTCCACCTGCGCGCAACTTCGATCCAGCGCCCGCCGACCGGCCAGTCAGCAGGCGTCGAGGACTGTCCGGCCTTCGGCATGCGCGACTGGTTCGGTCCCCCCTTGGCCGCGGATGGTTCAGGCTTGGCTGGCTTTGTGCCCCCGGTCGCGGCTGCCGGCTCAGGTTCCTTCTCAGTCACCTTCGGCTTCTCCTTGGGTTTGGAGGCTTCCAAAACCGGCACTCCGCCCACGGGGATTGCTGGCGCCTGGGGCGCCACGACCGGCCCGCCGCCGACCGGCGCGAGACCCCCACCTGCTCCCGGGCCGCCCTTGCCCCCGGACGTAGCAGCCATGGACACGGCGTTCAGCAGCACGGTGACGGCCTCCGCGTCCCGCTGAGCGCGTTTTGCGGTGAACGACTGGTTCGGAGCATCCAGCTTTCCCATGCTTTCCAAGGTCCCGATGAAGCCAAAGGAATTGTCACGCACGAGCGCCTTCGTGAATTCGATTCCGTATTCGTGGTCTTCTACAAATTGGTCACGCGCCTTGTTGATCTTAGCTGCGCCCGGGACCCACGCCGGGACGTCCAAGCCCCCGTCCGGGTCGACCCGGCTGGTGGGACTTCCGCTGCAGTAGGCGTAGGAACTGATACGGCGATGGGCGTCGAACAGCGGCTCGCAGCTTGTCCATCTACCGAGCCAGGGCGCGTAGTAGCGGGCGCCGTGATAGGACAGGCCGGACTCCTCATCGCGCTCCTTCCCCGTGAACCGGTAGCGCTTGGGGGCCTGGACGGCCGCGGCGACCGCTTGGTAGGCGGTGCTTCCGTAGGGGTGGTACTCCTCGTAGGAGATCACTCGTGCGCGGTCGTCCAGCTCTACCGCCGCCGAGCCCAGGTGGTCCGCAAGCTGGTAGCGGGTCAGCCTCTCGGGGCCGTTGTCCGTGCCCTTGGTGCGGGTCTCGACCAGGGCGACCCGAGCCGCGTCGTCCATCACGTGGAGCGTTTCACGTTCGAGGGTGACCGTGGCGCCGTCCTGGCCGTACTCGCGGTACACCTCGACCGCGCCAAGGTAGATCCGTTCGCGCAGCCGTGTCGGCGTGCCCCCCTCGGCCGCGAACCGTTCGGTCACCTTGCGGACTCGCTGCCCGGACGCGTCGTAGACGTAGTACGTGGTCTCCGGGGTCCCGGAGTTCACGGCTTGCGTCGAGGTCGCCGCGAGCCGGTCGCGGTGATCCCACCGCATCAGCGTCGTGTGCGGCATCGCCGTCGTGTTGCCGTGCGCGTCGTACGCGAAGCTCTTCCGCACGTCGCCGATGTCGGTCGTCGACAACCGGTTGCCGACCGTGGCCGGTTCCAGCGCGCTCCGTTCCCGGTACTCGTAGGTGCGGGTCCATCCCCGGTCCCCGCCGGAGACGTCGGTCGACTGGTGCTCCAGGCCGCGCAGGTTGCCGACCGCGTCGTAGGTGTACCGCTCCCGGTAGCTGCCCATCGCCTTACCGTCGCCGGGGTGGACCTGACCGACGCGGGGCGCGTCCGTCCAGCTGGCGGGCACCGGATCGGCGGTCTGGCCTAGGTGTTCGCGCCCGGTCGCCTCGATGAGCCGGTACACCGCGTCGTAGACGTACCGCATGCCGGGCTCGATGCGCTGGTTCCGGAAGAAGACCGCCTGCTGCGCGTCGTCGCGGATGTGGGTGGTGTTCCCGGCCGCGTCGTAGGTGTACGACAGGTACTGAACACCGCACGGCGTTTCGCCCGGCGCGGGGCAGTCGTCGGGGAACCCCTCGCGGATGGTGTTCAGGCGGGTCAGCCGGAACGTCAGGGGGTCGTAGCGGTATTCGGTCCGAACCCCGTTGCCAGAGGCAATGCGGGTGCGGCGCCCCTTCGCGTCGTAGGCGATCTTCTTCACGAACCACGTCTCGGCGAGGGCGCCGCGTACCTGGGCCGCCACTGACTCCAGCTGGCCCGCTTCGTTGTACCCGGGCGTGAGCCGGGTTCCGTCCGGGAGCGTGATCGCGATCGGGCGTCCGAGAGCATCGTGACGCATCTCGGTACCGAACGCCGGGCCGTCCCACTGCGGTGGGCGCGACCAGTCCGGCGTGCCGCGGTAGTCGGCGGCGAGTCGCCGCTCACTGCGCACGAGGTTGCCGGTGAAGTCGTACCGCGCGTGCGTGACGGCCCCGGCGCCGTCGAACGCCTGGTGCACCTGCCCGCGCAGGTTTGCCGCCTCCGCCGCGGCGGCTCCTCCGGGGTGTCCCGGGTCGTCGCCGTAGGTCGTCCGCTCGGCCATCACCTCTGCCGCGGCCCCCGCGCGGCGGAGGAACACCCCTGTGGGCCGGCGAAGTTCGTCGTAGGTGATACGCAAATCATTGCGCAGGGTGTTCCAAGTACGAACGGATTCGCCCTCGCAGTCGTCGAGCGACCAGCGGGAGCCGCTGTCCATGCCGGCGCCGTGGATCCGGTTGCCGAGCATGTCGTACTCGTAGCGCATCACAAGTTGCCCGCGCGCGTCGCGGACTTCGCGTTCGTTGCCCTGGACGTCGTGGTCGACCCGGGTGGCGTGCTGCTCGGTCGTGGTGGCGCCGTCGCGGACATGGCGGTTGACGGAGAGGGTGAGGAAGGTGACGCCGAGGCAGTCGGTGAACGCGGACGCCGGAGTGTCGGCATACACGCGCGTCTGCTGCGCCGCTTCGTTCTCCGGGCCCGGCGGCCCGGCCAGCCGCAGGTTCAACCAGGTGGGCAGATACCTCTCACGCTGCACCCGCAAAAAGTGGGCCCCCACATCGGGGTCCGCACCGGGATCGTCCACGTCGACGGTGTCCCCGGCGTCGTGGGCGGTCTGCCGCCACGGGTCGAACACCGTCTTCGCCCACGTGTGGTCGGGGTGCAGGGTCGCGACGACCCGGCCGAGCGGGTCCCGGAACAGCACGGGGCTGACCCCGTGGACGTTGCCGAACTCGAAGGCGGCCGTGTCGCTGAAGAACGGCTCGTACTGCCGCACCGCACGGCCCTTGTTGTCGAACACCGTCCAGCCGGTGCCCACCCAGCGCTCCGGTGCGTCGGGGCCGCCATCCGTCAGGGGTCCGGCGTCGGCGAGGGCCATGCCGGCGATCTCGCGGCCCAGGCCGTCGGCATAGGTCAGCGTGGCACGCACCCGGGGAGCCGGCGTGCCGCCGGGGCCGAGCAGATGCCGCTCCCGGGCGAGCGCGAGCACGGCGGACGGCGGTCCGCCGGCCGTATGGTCGTCGGTGTCCCGCCACCAGCGCTGGAACGCGTCGAGGTCGTACACCAGCCGGGTGGTCGCCCCGCGCAGGATATCCAGCGGTGCCCCGGCGGGGTTCCGCAGGTGTTCGCGGACGTCGTTCTCCGAGAGGTCCGACTCGAAGCCTTCGAGCGTGTCGCCGATGTCCTCGTCGGCGCCGGCCACGCCAGTCTTTCCCAGGACGGCGGTGCCGACGACCATGCCGAGCGTGTCGAATGCGGCCGCGCCGCGGTTGCCGTTCGGATCGGTGACCACCGCTGGCGCCAGGACTCGGTAGTCGTTCCGCCAGACCGTGCCCCTGGGCCGCCGCTCGCCGACCGTGATCCGGTTGCCGCGGGCGTCGGAGGTCTCGCGGACCAGCAGGTCGTCCTCGTCGTAGACGACGTAAGTGACGGCGCCGAACGGGTCGGTGTAGTGCCGCGGGACGAAGAAGTGCCGTTGTGCCTCGTCGAGTTCACTGTCGCCCGGCGCGGAGCGGTAGTCCAGCGTGCCGGAGGGCGCCCACCACAGGCCGGGTGGGTCCGAGTCCGGGAAGCCGCCGGCACCGCGCAACCCGGCACTCTCACGGTATCCCGCGGCCGCCAGTACCGCGGCGGGGTCGGGCAGGAGCGGCTCGGCGCCGCGATGGTACACGGCTGAGAGCAACTCGGGGGTGAACGCCAGCCGGTAGTCCTCATGGGGCAGCGCACGGGTTCCGCTGACTCCCAGCGGTTCGGGTCCGGTCAGGTTGTCGCGGCGGAACAGAGTGCGCTTGTGTGCGATCAGCCGTCGGTGCGGTCCGGGACCGCCACTCGTCCCAGCTACGTCGTGGTACGGCATGTCGGCGTCGCCGAGTGCCGCCAACTGCTCAGCCAGTGTTTCCGGTTCCACGAGAGGGGCAGCGGAGTCCGGTGCAGGCACCGGGTACCCGTGGAGCTCGTAGGTACGGGTGTCGCACGGCAGCGGTGTCCGCCAGGCGTCGGCCTTGTCCACCGGTGCGGTGTGGGTCCGTTCGGTCAGTTGGATGCGGGCGTGCCGCTGGACGGCGTGGTCCGCTTCAGTCAGCCGGGGGTCGGCATCCCGGTGGCGACGTCCGTAGGCGATCGAAGCGGACTGCACGACGTTGCCGAACCCGTCGACGGACAACACCATTTCGTGCCCGATGCGCGGGTCGGCGACAACCTTCCCGCCGACCTCGCGAAGCATGCGCTCGTAGTGCAGTGTCACCGCTTCCCGGGGGCGGCGCAGGAAGGACGCGTGGCGGTTCTCCCCCCGCGGCTGTACCAGGTCCACCGCGTAGCTGAACTCCTCGACGGTGTAGGGCCGGTCTGCCGCGTCGGTACCGTCCTCCGCGTACACCTCGCGGCGCAGAATGGCCCCGCGCATCGCACGGCATGCCTCGCGGGCTTCGTCGGCCGACAGTGGCCGCGGCGTCCGGCTCCCATCGGGGCGCAGCAGTTGCGGTGGCGGCGGCCGGTCCGGGCGCAGGATCCCGGCCAGTTCGGTATCGGTGAGGCCGGGCAGCTGCCGGTCGGCGTCGCCTTCGCGGTAGTACTCGTCGGCGAGGACGGCCGAGAGTTCATCGCCGCCGGCGAAGGCGCCGATGTGGTACCAGGTCGTTGTGCGGGCCGGCGGAGTGTGCGAGGCGGCGTCGAGGTTGACCAGTTCGGGCCAGGCCGCGGGGACGGCGTCGCTGTCCGACAGCGCGGCGAACTGCTCGGTGTCCCACTGGTCGACGCGGGCGAAGCCGCGGAACTCACGCTCGGCGCCGTCGAAGTGGCCGTGATGGTAGGCGTAGCGGGTGGTGAAGCGGTTGCGGCTGACGTAGTCCACGGTGTCCACGCGCGACACCACGTGGACGGGGAAGGGGAGTTGCGTCGCCCAGGGTCGGCCCTCGGCCCGGTCGGCGAGATGGAACGCGGTCGAGGCGGCGTAGCCGATCACCGTTTCGGCGCCGAAATTGTTGCGGATGCCGGTGAGCAGGTGCGGCTTGCCGCGGGGCATCAGCTCCAGGTAGCGGACCGGGGACCGTTCCCCGGTCGGCCCCGGCGGGGACCACACCAGGCAGGGGGTGCCGGTGCCGAGCAGGTCGACGGCCTCTGGGCGCTCGGCGGCGGGGGCCGCCGGGAGGTCCACATGGCCCGCCCAGCGGTTGCCGGACTGGTTCGCGTAGGCGCGTGTGCCGGAGGTCCCCACGTACAGGAGGTCGTGCGGCCCTGCGCCGTCGAGGTCCGCCAGCAGGACCCGGCGCGGGTCGAACAGGTCGGGCCGGTCGAGCAGGGGCGGGTCGTCCATCGCGACGGGGTGGCCGAAGCGGCCGTACCCGTGGTTGGGCCAGTACCGCACCTCGTCGTGGCGCACCCGGACCAGGTCGGCGAGGCCGTCGCCGGTCATGTCGGCGAGGAAGACGGCGTTCTCGGCGTCGGCGAACACCAGCGCGGGTCCGGGGTCGTCTGCCGTACCGGTGGGGAGGCGTACCGCCGGGCCGAATCCGGCCTCGCCTGCGGACGGGTACCAGGTGAGCGCGTCGCCTTCGGCGACCAGCACGTCGGCGTGGCCGTCACCGTTCAGGTCGGTGAAACGGATGGTGCCGTCCGCCCAGTCCACGGCCGGCAGGTGGGCGAACGTCCGGAAGGGCGCCCAGCCGACGTGCGGAATCCGCTTGAAGAATCCGGGGTTCGGCCCGCCCAGCTCGACCAGGTCCAGGAGGCCGTCGCCCGCCAGGTCGAGGAGTTGCCCGCGCTCTCCCGCGGTCGCGGCCGACGGGACCGCGGCCAGCGGCGCGGGTGCGGCGAAACGGCCGCGGCCGCGGTTCGGGGCGTAGTAGCTGCTCCCGTCCATCGTCGCCAGGACGCCGGGGATGCCCTCGCCGTCAAGATCGACCCACTCGCAGGCGGTGTCGTCGGCGCCGACGGGAGGGACGTGGTCTTCGCCGTCCAGGCGGCGCACATCTGCCGACTCGCCCAACGAGACTGGGTTATAGGTGAGTTCGAGCGACGGGAGGGCACGGCTGAACAGACTCTGCGGCGTACGGCGGTAGCCGCACTGCGTGACCGAGACCAGGAGCGAGGCGACGGGGGTCTCGTCGTACGCCAGGTTCAGCGAGCGCACCAGGCAGTCGCGGCCAGCGGTCGGCTCGCCCGGGAAATGGTGGAACATCAAAACTCGCCGGCACAGCCGGTACGTGCGCACCTCGAACCCGGCGCGGCAGGACGAGAAGGGGTCCTTGCGAGCCGGCCAGACGTGTGCGCCGGTGGGCCGGGGGTCGGCCTCATCGTGCTCGCCGTAGTCGAAGACGACCTCGAACATCCACTCGTCTGGGACGGGTTCCCCAGCAGCGAGCGTGCTGGTGCGGTTGCCGTACAGAACGCGCTTGAGATAGCGCTGCGCAGTGCGGGCGGCCGGGGGGCGGCTCTGCTCGTGCGCGGCGTCTACGTCGATGTCCCCGTCGTCCTCGCGCCGGTATTGGTAGCGGACGAGGTTGCCCTTGTCGTCGCGTGACTCGCTGATAAGCCAGGTCAGCACCCGCGGGGGCGTGCCGCGCGGCGGGTCCGGGTCCTGGATCCGGGAGTCGTCGTCGACGCCGTACAGCGTGGTGATGTTGTCGCCGGAAATCGTCCGCCAGTGCGTGGTGCCGTCGCCCAGGTCCGTCCACCGCTCGATGCGCGCGAAGTCGTCCTCGACGCGCGGGCGATAGCGCGTGATGCCGTAGCGGCGGCCGTCCACCGTGCGCTCCGGCACCCGGACAGGCGCCCACTCGCCCCCGGCGTCCTCCGCGAGCGCCGGGACGAGGTCCTCCGCCCCGGACAGGAGGAACACGTCCGACTCGTCGCCGTCCAGGTAACGCGGCAGCCCGGTGTCGGTCTTGCGGCTGACGGCAGGCAGTTCGAGGCTCCACCCGAGCCCGAAGGGGCCGTTTCCTGCGCCGGAGTCGTAGCCGAGGGCCAGTGTCGGCCCCCATCCCGAACGGCCCGGTGTCAGCGGAAGGGGGATCCGTAACCCGGCCGTCCCGCTGGCCCCGGCGACCGCGAACGTCTCCCCGATCCCGCGCAGCGCCCCGCCGCCCTTGGGCAGGGAAACAGACGGCGCCGCAATGTGCTTGTCCGCGAGGGCTCCACGCTCCGGTGCGCCCTGCTCCGACGGCGCCATCGTGCCTCCTCACAGCGTCGACAGGACATCCGCAGAACCATTAGAGCAACGCACGTGACCCTGGCCTACGCACGCCTCGAAAGATCACCCGTACTGCCGCACCACCGGTGACCGCGCCCTGATCGCGTACGCCGACGTCACCTACCACGGTGAAGACTTGTCTGATGGCCACAGGGCCTCGTCCGTGGTCCTCGAAGCGGTGGTCTCCGATGCTTCCTCACGCGACTTGGAGCAGGTTCGTCCTGATACACGCCCTGGTAGCCCCGTCCAACGTCGCCTCCAGCGTGTGCCGGTCCCGCTTCGGGATATCGCCGAGGGGTCTAGACCGCAGCGGGAGTACCTCCTGTATTCCGCCCGGCACAACTGACCCCAACCCGCCACGGCACCAGATAAGCCGACGCCCGGGCCTGCCGCTCGGAGCCGCCTGTGGGGCCAACATCGCCCAGGTTGCGGTGGAACCAGGTGCTCCTCTCCGCTGTGTGACGAGGAAACGTCGACGTGCGAGCAGCGCGTCGTGTACCGCGTCCTCTGCGTCTGCGCGTGATCCGAGGTAGAGCTCCGCCCATCGAACGTGGGGGCCGCGGTAGGAGTCGTGGAAGGCCCGGAAGACCACCACGGGCTGGGAGTCCTGCACGATCTTCGAGGGGCGCGGCAGCTGGCGACGCACGCTGCTCTCGTTCACCGATGCTCCTCGTGCTGGCCGATCTCCTGACCGCGGCGGCTCTGGACCAACTCGGTGGCGCCCAGGCGCACGCCGGCGGCGAGGACCCGCCGGATGATCCTTCGTACGTCGTGCCCGAAGGCCCGGGCCGCGGCAGCGGCCGCGAGCAGAGCTTCCAAGTGCTGGTTCGTCACGGGACCTTGTGGTCGTCTCGGGTTCGAGGGGTGAAGCGACCCCCTGGCGCTTCGGGACCGCATCGGGTGCGGTCTTGCATGAATAGCGTTCGTCGATGCCCGAACGTGCAGCGAAGCGAAGGGGAAAAACTACACACCGCTACCAGCGAGTCACTTATGTAACAGCACATGCCCGTTATCGACCGAGAGGTCTGGTCCACTCCACGACGCCCACCAGGGTGAACTCCCAAACACGCACACACCGCGCATCCAACGCCCGATCAGGACTCCGGCGCAGCGCCGGAGTGACTGTGAGTGACGCCACACAACCCGTCACGAAGCCAAACCACCACGTCCGTTGACACCGGAGGGCGGCAGGTCACCCGCAGGTGTGGTCTCGTACACCCGCACGTGTGGCGCCCGACCCAGGCCCAGCGCCCCCACCCCCGAACGGCCGGTAGGACCACGGTCATGCGCTTCTTGAACCGCCCCGTCCTTGCAGGCCTGCTCGCCTGCGCCGCACTCATCACCGTGACCGCCCCCGCCCGCGCCGCCACACCCACCGAGCAGGACAGCGTCGCCCTCCACCAAGCCGTCGCACATCTGCCCCTCGCACCGGAGGACCGCACCGGCTACAACCGCGCAACATCCTTCGGCGGCTGGATCGACGCCGACCGCGACGGCTGCAACACCCGCCAGGAAGTCCTCCTCGACGAAGCCGTCACTCCCCCGACCATCACCGGGAAGTGCACCCTGACCGGCGGGACATGGGACTCCTGGTACGACGACACGACCGTCGACGGACCCAGCACCCTCGACATCGACCACCTCGTGCCGCTCGCCGAAGCCTGGGACTCCGGCGCCTCGCAGTGGACCAAGGCCCGCCGCGTCGCCTACGCCAACTACCTCGGCGACGCACGCCACCTGGTCGCCGCCACCGCCCGCTCCAACCGCTCCAAGTCCGACCAGGACCCCGCCACCTGGATGCCGCCGGCCGCCGACGCCACCTGCCGCTACACCGCCGACTGGATCAGCGTGAAACTCACCTGGGGCCTGGCCGTCGACCCCGCCGAACACGACGCCCTCGCGGAGTTCGCCGCCAACTGCCCTGACCAGGACATCACCTACACCCCCACCGACTGACCCACACCGGCAGCGCGGGCCCACCCGCGCTGCCGAACTGGCCGCGAACCGAGATCCGTCCCGCGAAGACGAACCCAACGCACATCGAGGCGGGGCGCGAGAACGGCCTACCGGGCGGCTCCACCACCGACGCTGACCGGAGAAGGGCCCGAGGCCTGGCAGCGCTGCGACAAGCTCCACCGGGGCCCCATCGAAGCCAGCGCCGCGCTGCCCACCGGTCCCGGGCAGCCCGCGCAGCCGAGCGGGGTCCCTTGCGACGCCCCCTTGTCCCCGTTTCGGTCAGCACGAAGCCTCGGGCCGCCGTTGGGGGCGGATTCCAGTGGTCGTCGCAACACGTGATCTCTGACATGTCCCACAGGCAGTTGAGCAGTCGCCCGATTATGGTCACGGTGCGACCGGCAACGGCCGGATGCGCCGACCGGTCACGGACCGTACGGTGCGCCGACGGGCAGTTCCACCGCGGTGGTGGAGAAGTAGGCGGAATCCTCCTCCTGGAGCTCCAGGAAGAGGTGTCAACACCCTTCAGTCGGTTGCACTCTACGGCTGACCTGCGGCAACGCAACGGACGTCAGATGTGGGTGAAACCCGCCGCGAAACTGATGGCGAACCCGATCGGGAACCCGATCGCGAAACCACATTGAGGCACCAGGAGACGCCCCTGCTCCCTGCCACGTCACCCACGAGCGGCCCGCCTCCCCCCGGCAGGTCGGAAAGCGATGGACACCCTCGCGCGCTGCTGCGGTTGCACTCCGGTACTGCGGGCGGGTGATTCTTCGAGTGCACGCGGTTGACCTGTGATCTCCCGGATTTGAGCAAGCAAGTGGACAAGGGGCGCTGAGGAGATTCACGGCACGAACCGAAAGGACCGTGCCGTGAACTCGTACAACAATGCCATCGATCGGCTCCGTGCCGAATGGCCGCTGCTGTGTGCCGACCCGTTGGCGGGGGCTGCCGTGACGGGGTGGCTCATCGACGCCGGCGTCTTGGCTCCGGGCGAGGTCGCCGGCGACCTGGGCGCGGTGCTGCCCGAGTTGGAGCGCCGGGACGCGCGGCGTGGCCGGGAGCACACCGACCGGTGGATGGGCGCCTTGCTGCGCCAGGTCGGCGCGGGTGGTCAGGACGGGCAGTTGGCGGCCCGGGTGGTGGTGCAGGCGATGCTGCCGGCTGCGACGTCGACCGTGTACCGGATGCGCTGGCTCGGGCACGACCTGGACGACGTGGTCCAGGCGGTGGTGGCGTCGCTGTACGAGGTGGTGCTCAGCTACCCGCTTCAGCGGCGGCCGCGGCGGATCGCGGCGAACCTGCTGATGGACACCGTCTGCCGTGCCCGCGGGGAGCTGCGCGCCGATGCCTGTGATTTGAGCGGCGATGAGCCGCTGGACGACGACCGCCTGATGATTCCGGACCCGGGGGTCGGCCCGGACGAGTTGGCGATCCGCCGGCAGTTGGCAGCGGCGGCCGCGGCCAGTGGACTTCCCGGGCTGGACGGTGTGGACGTCGAGGACCTGACCGGATCTCGCGGCCGGGTGGTCGAGCTGTTGATGTGGGCCTTGGAGAGGCGGGTTCTGGTTCCCGGCGAGCTCGCGGCCATCTGTGATCACTACCGCGAGGGCGCGCCCCGTGACGAGGTCGCGGCGCAGCGGGCCGGGGTGCGTCCGGAGGGGATGCGGAAGCGGCGTTCTCGTGCCGTTCGGCGGCTGGCCGCGGCAGCTGGCCGGTGGGCGGAGCAGGTCGCGTGAATTCGCTGTCACAAACGGGCTTTCCTTCGCACTTGCAGCAGGTGAGTGGCGGATCAGCCGTCGCTGCGGGGCGGAGCGGAGAGGTGACCGGCGTGAGCACAGGAGCGGAGCGTGGCCCGGGCGGCCCGACCGAGGGCGAGCGGCGGATGGTACGGACCCGTCATGAGGCGACGCGCCTGGCAGTGGCGCTGGTGAAGGACCCGTTCGCGCCGGAGACCGCTGCCGCGGCCCGGGAGTTCTTGTCCGGGGCCGAGGCCGCCGGCGAGGCATTCGCGGAACTCCAGGCGCTTCCCAAGCACGACGTGCGCGCCCGGATCACCGAACTGATTTCCCGCCGGGGCGAGGAGGCGTGCTCATGAAGTGGCGGCGCAGGCAGGGGAACGCGACGTGGGTCGACGAGGGGGTCGTCGGCGCCGGCGAGATGACGCCGGCGGGCGACGTCGGCGGCTGGTCGATGACCAGCGGAGCGGCCGCCAACCGGGCGGCACTGGTGCGGTGGGCGGTGTGGGGGGTGATCGTGGCGGGCCCCCTGCTGGGGGTGGCTGCACTGTTTTCGGCGGCGTCGGCCGCCGGCGCGCCCGGGAGGTCGAGCACGGTGCAGGCGGCCCCGTCGGCTGATCCTTCGGGCACGGGGCCGGCGGGCTTCGCCGAGTTGTACGTGTCGGCGTACCTTAGCGCCGGGCAGGGCGACCAGTCGTCGCTCGCGGTGTTTTGGCCCGGCGCCGCCCAGGCGCAGTTCGACGGGGAACCGGGGGCACGGCAGGTCACGCAGGTCGCTGCGGTGCGGACGGTTCCGGCCGGGGGCGGGTTGTGGTCGGTGACGGTGGCCGCCCAGGTGATCGAGCCGGACGCACCGGCCACGTCCACGCCGGCGCCGGGCAGTTCCGGTGGCGGGGGCGATGGCGGGCAGGGGCCGGGCTTGCGGTACTTCCAGGTGGCGGTCGCGGCGGCCGGGGCGGATGCGACGGGACCGTGGGCGTACAGCGCGTTGTCGGCCCCGGCCGAGGTCGCCGCTCCGGAGGCCGCGGCGGCGCCGCGGCTCGTGTACGGGCCGTCGCAACCGGCCGCGCCGCAGGACGCCCGGGCGCAGACCGTGCAGCAGTTCCTGACGGCGTACCTCACCGGTTCCGACGGGGGTGCGCTGGACCGGTTCTTGTCCCCCGGGGCGCGGATGGTGCCGGTCGCGCCGGCGCCGTACACGTCGGTCGATGTCGAGGACATCGCGGCCGCCGGTGACGACACCGGCGCCGGCGCCGACCCGGCGGCGGTGCCCTCGAGCGGGGCGCAGCAGCAAGTGCTGGTCACGGTCCGCGCGACCGACCGGGACGGCACCCACGTGCCGTTGGCGTACGCCTTCACGCTCACCGCTCGCGCTGGCCGCTGGGAGATCACCTCGCTGGATCCCGGGCCGCTTCCCGCACAGCAGACCGGTGCACCGGCGCTCACTACGACCGGCCCTGATGAGCCGTCCGGCACCCCGACCGCGCGCTGACCCGAGAAAGGAACCGATCATGAATGTGACGAACACGCTGGCCGTGGGGTGGATCCAGTCCGGCACGAACCTCGGCACCAGCTTCGAGACCCTGCTGATCGACATCGTCGTCCCCATCATCGCGACGATCGGCGTCCTGGTCGTATGGGCCAAGACCCGCTCCGGGCCGGCCGCCCTGGCCGCGATCATCCTGGGCGCAATCGTGTGGTGGGGCGTGGCCAACATGGGCGTGCTGGCCACGAAAACCGGCGACGACATCAACCAGAGCAACAACGGCAGCGTCAGCTACTCCTCCGGCAGTGGCTACGTCTCCGGAGGGTCGCGATGACGGCCGCCATCGAGAACCTGTTGATCGTCGGCCTCGTCCGCATCGCGGCTGTCGGCGTGATTCTCGGATGGCTCAAGCGGCTGGCTGTGTTGGGTGCTTCTCTCATGCTGGGGGGCATCGCGTGCTGGGGCGTGGCCACCATGGGCACGACGCCCGGGCATGACATCCGGCCGAGCGTCCGCGTCCGCATCTCCCACCCCGCCGCGCATGGCTCCGCTGCGGGCGGATCGCGATGACGGTGTCGGCGGCGCCTGTACCGCCGGAGGCGTTGGAGGGGCGCTGCTACACCGCGGCGCGGCGTTATCCGCTGCAGATCGGCCGGTTCGCCGGCGGCGGCCGCATCCCGGGCGGCCCGTACACGCTGACGCAACTGGCCGTGATGATTGGTGGGTTCGTGGTGCTGATCGTGACGCGGCCGGTGTGGGGCGGGCACGGCCCGTTCGATTTCCTGGTGGCGGCGGCTGTTCCGTTTGCGGCCGGGTGGGCGGTGCACCGCGTGCAGATCGACCACCGCAACCCGCTGGCGGCGCTGGTGAGCCTGAGCGGGCTCGTGGCGGGCCGGTCCACGGGGCGTATCCACGGCCGGCCCTGCCGTGCGGGAGCGCCGCGACTGGTCTCCCCGCGGATCACCCTCCACACCGCTCCGGTTCAGGCACCCACCCGGAGCGCAGCGGCAGGGGCACCGGTTCGTGTTGCTGCACGCGGCTCGGCGCGCGCCGAGCCCGCGGCGGCGGCCGGGCCGGCCGCGGCGCCGATGGTGTCCGGGGTCCAAGCGCTGCTCGCACGGCGCACCACCATGTCGGAAGGAGGGTCGCGGTGAGGATGCCGATCCGGCACGTAGCCGGGAACGTCGTGTGGACCACGCACGGCACCGCGTGGGGGGTGTGGCGGGTCTCCCCTGTCAACTACACGCACACCTCTGCGGAGGCCAAGCGGCAGCGCCTGGAGCAGGTCACGTCCATGGTGAAGGCCCTCACGGGCGAGCCGGTCCTGTTCAGCCTGTGCCCGCAGACCGACCCGGTCCGCGTGGTGCGCGCGATGACCGATGACATCGACTGGGGCGCCAGCCAGGAGTACCTCGACTTGGCCGATCGCGTGCTGACGCAGCTGGAGGCCTTGGAGTTGACCGGGCGCACCGAGTGGCTGGCGGTGCCGCTGCCGACCGGCGGGTTCGGGAGGGCGAGCGCGGACCTCGTCACCGCGGCCTGTGCCGAGGTCAGTGCGGCCCTCGGGTTGGTGCCCGCCGCGATCGGCACGGCAGAAGAGGGCCACCGGTTCGCGCAGGCGGCCGCGATGGCGTCGACGTGGCCGTCCGGCATCGGGGTCCGGCCCGCCACCGAGGCGGAGATCTTGTGGATGTACGGGCACGCCGCGCGCCGCGGTGTCCTGGAGCCGCCTCTGCCGGAGCCGGGTGCCGACAACGGGCAGTTGTGCGGTGGCCGTTCGGTGGCGGCGCTGTCGGAGGTCGTGCTGACTGAGGGCGGGCGCGGCTGGACACCATCGAAGTCGGGTGGCAGGCGCGGGCACGGCGAGGGACGCAATCCGTTCAGGGCGCTGCACCTCCAGGTCGACACCGAGTGGGGCAGCAGCTTCCAAGCGCTGCTGGCGCTGGCCGAGGTACCGAAGCGCTTCGCTTTCCCCGGGTCGGAGTTCCTCGCTGTCCTGGACGAATTCGATTTTCCCATCGACTGGGTGTGCCGGCTGAACGTCACGTCGGGACAGAAGATGCTGCGCCGGACCCGGCAGCGCGCCCGGAATCTCATCCATCAGGAGAAGGAGTTCGAGGGGGAACCGACCGGTGTGCCGCCGGCGCAGGTCGAGGCCGTCGCGGATTTGCAGGAGAACAGGGAGCGGATGGGGGCCTCGCACACCGAGGTCGACGTCCAGGCGATGATCTCGTTCTGTGTGTGGGGCCCTACCCCGGACGAAGCGCACGCGCGCGCCCTGGCGTTGCGTTCGCACTTCTCGGCGTCCGACTACACCCTGACCCGGCCGGTCGGCGAGCAGGAACGGCTCTGGTACGGGATGCTGCCCGGTTCCCGCACGCCGCGGGTGCTGGTCGGGTACGCGCAGACGTTCCTGGCCCGGGACTTCGCGATGGCGATGCCGTGGTCGGGCAGCCAGCTGGGCGATGACAGCGGCCCGCTGTTCGGGCTGCAGCTGACCGGCGGCGGTACCCGGCCGGTGCTGGTGGACTTCGCCCGCGGTCCGGCCACCAACACCTCCGCGTCGGCTGCGTTCATCGGTGAGCTCGGCGCTGGCAAGTCCACCGCGCTGAAGGCGGCGATGTACCTGGTGCTGGCGGCCGGCCGGAAAGCGAAGTGGCCCGGGTCGCGGGGCCGGGCGGTCGCGGTCGACCGGACCGAGGACCGCGAGTGGGAACGCTTCGCGCGGGCCTGTCCGGGCAGCACGGAGGTCATCGAGGTCAACGCCGCCGCGCGGATCAGTCTGGACCCGCTGCGGATCTTCCCCGGGAAGGAAGCGGCCCGGCGCACCGAGTCGTTCCTGACGCTGCTGCTGGGCGTGATCCCGATGAGCGACGAAGGCGTGGTGCTGTCCGAGGCGGTTGCTGCGGTCGTCGCGCATGGGGGCGCGTCGATGCAGGCGCTGCGCGCCGAACTCGCCGAACGCGGCCGCACTGACCCGGCCGCGCACGGCCTGGCCCGCAAGCTGGCCGCCGCCGCCCGCAAGGACCTGTCCCGGGTCATCTTCGACCCGGACCTTCCCCCGGTGCGTGTCAGTATCGCCGACAGCGTCGTCTTTTCGGTGTCCGCGCTGCAGTTGCCGAAGAAGTCCGAGCTGAACAGCGACTTCCGGCTGGAGCGCATGGAGTTCGAGAAGGTGATGGGACGGGCGCTGATGTATCTGGTGGCCGCGGTGTGCCGGCAGATCACGTTCGCTTCGAAGGACGAGTTCGCCGCGACCATCTGGGACGAGTGCTGGTGGCTGACCTCCAGCCCGGAGGGCCAGGAGCTGCTGCTGGAGATGCTGCGCGACGGGCGGAAGAACAACGCCGCGGCGTTCATGGGCTCCCACGACCCCAACGACATCGGGCCGGAGGACAGCCATCTGGGGCCGGTGCTGCGCGGCCTGATCACCCACCGGCTGCTGTTCCGCCAGTCCGACCGGACCTTGGCCCGGCGTGGCCTGGACTTCCTCGGCCTGGACCCTGGCGACCCTGAGTTGCTGGACCTGGTCAGCGCCCGCCTGTCGCCCGGCCGCGGGGAGCTCCCGGACGGCGAGTACGCCGCGCGGCTCGGCGAATGCCTGTACCGCGACCAGCACCAGCGGATCGGCACCATGCGGGTCCTGATTCCCGACGACCCGGCCGCCCACAAGCAGATCCACTCCACGCCCGGCCGGAGGACGGCATGATGCGGCCGAGCACCCGCCGGCGGCCACGAGAGCGAGGGCGGGGGCGGGGGCGGCGTGGGATGTGGATGTTCCGCGGTGCACTGACCCGGCGGCGGCTGTTCGCCCTCGCTGTCCTCGCCGCGCTCACTACCGCGTTGTGGACGACCAGCGCGCATGCTGACCCGCCGGCCGCACCCACCCCGACCCCCAGTACTTCCTCGAGCGCGACCCCGACCACAGGCGCTGCAGACGGCGCTACCACGGGGGGCGGCGGCGCCGGTGCCGACCCCAAGGAGCTCAGTGACCGCGACAAGGCGACGCTGGCGTTGATGCAGAAGCTGTCCCAGGCCGTCCCTGACGCGATCTCGGCCGGAGCCTCGGCGCAGCAGAAGGCGGACACCGAAGCGCTGCAGCACCAACTCCAGCAGCAGGGCGGCGTGCTGGGGATGTTCAACACCACCGACCGGTACGGCGTCCCGATCAACGTCTACACGATCAACCCGGATGAGGGCGGCTGGTCGGACTGGCAGCTGAAGATCTACGGGTTCCTGATCGAGCTGTGCTTCATGGCCACCAAATGGGCGATTGCCTTCAGCGTGTGGCTGATCACCTGGGCGCTCGGGTTCGGGCTGGCGCAGATCCTCCTCGCGCCCGTGCTGAACGTGGCGTACGCGCTGCACGCCCAGGTCATCGTCACGCTGGGCCTGCCGATGCTCTGCCTGACCATCGCCGGGACCGTCTGCGCCTTCCACATCCTGATCGGCGACCGCAGCCGCGGCGTCGGGGAACTCGCTCTCAGCGTGCTGATCGCCGGCATTTACACCACGATCCTGGTCTCCCCGACGACCCAGCTCATGGGCAGCTACGGCGGCAACGGCGGGCTCCTGGCCGCGGCCAAGGGGTTCAGCTTGGAAGTCACCTCAGTGATCATCGACGCCGGGCAGGACCCGACCGGCGCCACCAGCAGCACCGACACCAAAGTCACCGGCTCCTCTCCGACCGCGCTCACCGACCCGATCAAGAATGCGCTGGTCGACGCGCTGATCACCAAGCCGGCTGAACTCCTGGAGTACGGCCAGTCCTTCGACGGCGACTGCGCGCAGGAGTACGCCGACTCCAAGCTTGCCCAGCTCGCCTACGACCAACGCTCCGACGACGTCATCCACTTCATTCAGGACACCGACTCCATCTCCGACATTCCCGGCCTCAGCGCCGTCAGCGCTGTCACCGGCCCGGACGACTGGGTCGTCGACAAGGTCGTCGGGATCGCGGGCGGCTGGATGCAGGACCACTACGGGCACCCGCCGATGGACAGCTTCGAGAACGACTGCGTGCGCGGCGACGTCGGGGCCGCCAAGAAGGCCTCCGTCGACAAGGTGGCCGGCGCGTTCTTCGTGCTGCTGGCCGGGGTGTTCGTGGCGGTGTTCGTCTGCCGCCTGGCCGCATCGTTCCTGATCGCCCAGTGCAGGATCGCGCTGGAGTCCATCCGCGGCGAGGGCGTACTGGTCGTGGGTGTCATGCCCGGCGGCGGCCGCAGCGTGCTGTGGAAGTGGTGCGCCACCCTCCTGCAGGTCTTCCAAACGTTGATCATGTCGGTGGTGATGCTGGGGGTGTTCCTGGTCATCATCACCACCCTTCTCGGGCCCGACCTGGACCAGCAGTTCCAGGAACAGGGCGGGCTCGCGCTGCGGTTCCTGGTCCTGGACATCGTGTGCGCCGGCATGTTCGTGTACCGCAAGAAGATCGCCGCCAGCGCGCGCCGCTCGGGCGCGAACCTGCGCTCCCGGCTGGAAGGCGGCCGCGTCGGCGGGACGGGCCGTGCCGTCTTCCGTGCCGCTCCCAGCAAGGAGGAATCCTCCCGGCGCAGCGGCGCCGCTCGCGCGGCGGTCATGCTCGGCGCGCTGGCCCTGTCCGGCGGCACCAGCACCACCTTGCTCGGCGGCGGCCGCACCCTCGCGCGCCGCATCAACGCCGCCGGCCGCACCACCGCCCGCCCCCGCCCGGCCCCCGTGCGCGTGCCGCGCCAGCGGCCGGGCCGCCCCGGCATGCCGCCTCCCCCGCCGGCTCCCCCGGTGCCGCCGGCGCCATCAGGACCGGCGCCGGCTGGTTCGGCGACGTTGACGCGGCCGACCCTCGCCCCGCGGGCCCGACGCACCCCGCCACCACGCCACCCCAGCATGGGCGCGGCCAACTCCACCCGGCAGGCCGCACTTCGCCGCAGGCTGGACCGTCAGCGCGGGCTGCGCCCACCGCCCGGCGCCACCCGGCCGCCCTCCGCGCCCGGGCCAGGACCGGGGAGCGCGTCGTGACTGCCAAGCAGACCTGGTCGACGGTGGGAGGTGCTGCCGCCGCGGCTCTGATGCTCCTGGTCGGTCTCATCGCGCTGTTCGTCACGGTCGGCTCCGGGGCGGGCGAGGCCGCGGCCACGGTGTCCGCCCAGTACGCCGCAGCGACCCCCGCCTCGGCGCAGTCCGTCGGCGACACCCTGAAACCGGGCAGCGTGCCGGCCGAGGACGAACAGTGGATCGTCGCGGCTGCCGGCGCCTGCCCGGGCCTGCCCGCGCCGGTGCTGGCAGCACAACTCCACCAGGAGTCGGGCTTCGACCCCAAGGCGGTCTCCGCCGCCGGCGCGCAGGGCATCGCCCAGTTCATGCCCGGCACCTGGAACACCTGGAAGACCGACGCCAACGGCAACGGGACCGCCTCGGTGTGGGAGGCGCCGGACGCGATCACCGCCCAGGGGCACTTCATGTGCAAGCTCCTCCAGCAGGCCACCGACTCCGGGTACGACGGGCAGCCGATCGAGCTGGCCCTGGCCGGCTACAACGCGGGCTGGGGCGTCGTCGAGCGCTTCCACGGCGTCCCGCCCGTCTCCTTCGCCGGCGGGCAGACCGCCCACTATGTCACCGCGATCATGGCCGCCGCCCAGAACTACGCCGCGCCCGCGGCCACCCCGGGCCCGTACGACCTGCCCGCCACCACCCCGGCCGCGATCCGCGTCGCGATCGCCTGGGGCCTGAAGCAAGTCGGCGGCTGGTACTCCCTCGGCGGTGACTGCACCGACCCGCTCGGCACCGCCCCCTCCACCCGCTGCGACTGCTCCTCCCTGATCCAACAGGCCTACCGCGCCGCGGGCATCAGCCTCCCGCGCACGACCTTCGCGCAGGTGAAGGTCGGCACGGCCGTCAGCCCGGACTCGCCGCTCCCCGGTGACCTCGTCTTCTCCCCCGGAACCGACGGCACCGCCAGCAGCCCTGGCCACGTCGGGCTCTACCTCGGCGGCGGACACCTCAGGCCCCCCACACCGGCGTGCAGATCCGCGTGGTCACCTATGCGTCGTGGCGCATGTCCACCTCGCCCATCAGCCGCGTCGTGGCCGTACGGCGCATCGTGTCGGGCTGAGCCCAACGGTGCGCAGACCCCGGAAGCCCCCATCTGTGGTCTGCACGGTGACGCTGCTGCCCTGCCCTCCGGGCCTGCCGGCGCCGATTCCTCCGAAAGTGGCACCAGAAATCTCTCGCCTGCTCGTCACAAAAGCGGAAGTCCACGCACTTGCAGCAGTTGAAGGCGGCGAACGTCCGCTCGGCTGGTCGACGGGAGTGGTGATGGTAGATCCGATGGAGGTACTGAACTCGGCGGTGGCGGCCCGGCGGGAGGCGGGAGCCTTCCTGCACCGTCACGTGTGGTGGATCGCGGCCGCTGCCACCTTCGGGGCCGCCGGGTGGGCCGCCGTAGTGGGGTGGTGGCGCCGTAGGGCGGCGGCTGTCCTGGCCGGCCGAGCGGCCTTCGAGTTGCTGCCCGCATCGACGTTCGAGGCCAGCGCCGCGGAAGTGACGTGGTTCGCCGGTCAGCTCGCATCCGTACCGGCCGCGAGCGGGGCGCCGCCGAGGCGGGCGTCGGCGTCCCGTGTGCAGATCACCTGTGAGGACAACCGGGTGCGCTACTTCCTGGAGGGCCCGGGCCGCGCACAGAGTTTGCTGCGGATGCCCGGCTACCAGGACGTTGAGGTAATCGCGACGGCCGCCCGCCTCCGTCAGCCCGCGGTGGACCGTATCCGGTTCGAGGGCGCCCAGCCCACGGGGGGTGTCCGCTGATGGTGAACCTGGTGAAGCCGGACGAGGCGGGGCCGCGACTGTATGTCGCGCGGGCGGAACTGGTACTCGCACGGCGCGATCACCGTCCCCTGGCCCGGCTGGGCCCGGACCCGGACCCGCTGCAGCGGATCGCCGCGGCCATGGCGGGCGTGCGCAGCGAGGACGGCGAGCATTCGGATGTCATGGTCGATCTGGTGCCGGTGTCGAGCCGTCAGGTCGACCGGCGCCGCCGTTTGCTGGTGGCCCGGGCTGAGCGTCAGGGCCCGTCCGCGTACGGGGAGCGGATCGGCGGCGGGTCGGCGATCTGGGGGATGCTGCGGACCGCGGCGATGGAGGGCTCGGGTATGGGCAATCCTCACCGACCGCAGCAGGCGCGGGTGCCGCGGCAGGTGGACCTGGCCGCTGGGGTGGGCAAGTTCGTGCCGGGTGAACCAGTGTTCGCCGTCCAAGTGCTGCTGCGGGTAGCCGCGGTGCACCCTGCCCGCGCGCGAGCTCTGCTGCACCAGCTGCTCGGCGCCATGGAGGCATTCTCCGCGGAGAACCGGTGGCGTCCGGTCGGCCCCCGCTGGGGGGCCTGGCGCCAGTACAGCAACGCGTGGTGGCTGCTGCGCTCCTTCGACCGGCGCTTTGCCAGCGGGGAGTTCGCGCCGGCGCGGCGGCAGTGGGTGACGCCGCCAGAGATCGCCGGCCTGCTGAAGCCCCCGACCCGGGCCTGTGCCGCGACGAACGTGGCGCGCGGCAGCGGGGTGGTGCCGCCGGCGCCCGCCGCGCTGCCGGAGTGGACGGGGCAGCGCGGGCTGCTTCCGCTCGGCCGCGTGACCTCAGCCGGCGGCCGCACCTACCTGGCCGGTGTTCCGGAACGCGACGTGCTCTTCGGTGTCGGCCTGGGCAAGAGCGGGTTCGGCAAGACGGAGCAGGCGCTCCTACAAATGATCACCTTGGCCTACGGCGGGTATGGGACGTGGTTCCTGGACCCGCACGGATCGGCCCTGGAGCGCGCCCGCCCCTACCTGACGCATCCGGCCATCCGGAACCGGGTATGGGAGATCGACCTGGCCCGGCCGCGCCTGGAGGACAGGTATGCGTGCTGGAACCCGCTCGACATGACCGGGCGCCGCATCGAGGACGTCCAGGAGGTGGTCGGCTCGGTGGTCGGCGCGATCGCCACCGCCCAGGGCTGGGCTGGCGGTGCGCCGCGGGCCCGCGCGATCCTGTCCAACGCCGTACTGGTCCTGGCGCACCTGTCCCACCAGCTGGTGGCCGCCGGCGTCCCGGAGATCCAGCCGACGCTGTTCCAGATCAAGACCCTGCTGACGGACGAGGTGTGGCGGGCGGCGGTGCTGGAGCACATGCCGGACAGGATCCGGAAGTTCTGGCGTCTGACGTTCCCCAAACACGAGGCGAGCGCCGTTCCCACCATCACGAACGCGATGGACCTGCTGGAGACGTCCACCTCCCTCACCGCGTTCCTGGGCGGGTCCCTGTCCACCTACAACGTGCGGCGCGCGATGGACACCGGCGCGGTGGTGACCATCGCGCCGTCCGGGACCGGCGCCGGCGACGCCCTCATCTCCAGCCTGCTGATCTTCGACCTGTTCCGGGCCGGGCTGTCACGGCAGGACACGCCCACCGACCAGCGCCGGACGATGTTCTCCTGGATGGACGAGCTGAAGGCGCTGGACGCAGCCGGCGGCTCCTTCATCGCGCAGATCTTCGAGCAACTCCGCAAATACGAGATCCGGCTCATGGTCGCCACACAGATGGCGATGCGACTGTCGGAGGCCACCCGGCAAGCCGCCCTGCAAAACCAGTCCGTGCTGTCCGCGACGGCCGCCGACGTCGATGAGGCCCGGTATGTCGCGGCCCGCATGCCCGCTGTCGATCACGACACCATCGCCGCGCTGGACAAGTACCAGTACGTGGTCACCGCGCAGCTGCACGGCCGGCGCACTCAGCCGTTCCGGGTGGCGGGCGTTCCGATCGACCAGGTGCTGGCCGACTACTACGACCCGGCCGGTCTCTCCGACCTGGACACCGCGATCGACGTGACGCTGCGGCGGCGCCCCGTCGGCGAGATCCTCGCCGACCTCGAAGCGCTGGACGACCGGATCGCGGATCATCTCGCAGGCCACACCCCCGCTTCCACTGATACCCGGATCGCGGCAAGGAGGGCAGGGGCAGCACCGTCGTACCCCACCGGGCCCGACCCGATGACCGACACGCTGGTACTGCCGGTCATCACCGAGAAGGGAGCCTTGAGTGCCTGAGGTCTCCGTGGCCGAGCAGCCCCGGCGCGGCCTGACGATGCTCGGCGAGCAGCTGCTGCCCGTGCTCTACCAGCACCGGCTCATGACCACCCGCCAGCTCCAGCAACTGCTCCAACCGCACACCACCTACCCCGTCTACCTGCGCCGCCAGCTCGCCCGGCTGCGCGGGTTGGGCCTGGTCGACTCCACCCTCCGCAACCGCGGCGGCGGCCGGGGGGAACTCGCCTGGTACTGCACCCCCGCCGGCACGCAGCTCGTCGAAGCCGCCGGCGAGGTGACGGTCCGGGCCTACCGGATGACACCGGAGGCAGCCGCATCCCAACTCCAGGAGCACACCATCGCCGTCAACGACACCGGCCTGGCGTTCGTGGACGCGGCCCGCGCGGCCGGGCACGAGTGCGGCCCACTGGACTGGGAACCCGAACTCGCCCACCGCCTGCGCGACGGCGGCAGCCGCGTCGGAGACGAGGCCTTCCTCATCCCCGACGCGGTGCTCCGCTACACACACCGCGGCACGGCGCGACAGACCCTCATGACGTTTTTCATCGAGCTCGACCGCGCCACGATGAACCCGGGCCGGCTCGCCGCCAAACTCCGCGCCTACGCCCGCTACCAGACCTACATTCCCGCCCCACCGCCTGGACGTGCCCGGCCGACCGCCGAGGCGGGCACGGAGGCGTGGCGGTCCCGGTACACCGCCTTCCCGGCGGTCCTGTTCGTGCTCACCGGCGCCACCCCGACGGCGCTCGCCCGCCGTACCGCGGACTTGCGGGCGCTCGCGGGAGCCGATGTACGCCTCCGACGCGCCGCGCACCGTCTGTCCGCCGGCGTCACGACCCTGCAGCAGCTGCAAAAGGCGGGGCCGTGGGCCCACGTGGTCGTCCCCGTCTTCGGACCGGACCATGCGCCGAGGAACGCACTGGCGTACACGGAAACCACCACTTGAAAGGGCCCTCCGACAAAGGACCGCCCAAGCGCACGGCCCAGGTCAGCGGGGTGCCATCTGTCCGGCACCCCGTGTCACCCCGTTTCCCGAATCCCGGACTCTCCAGACAGACCTGCGGCCGGGAACTGTCGTCCGCCACCGCGCCCGATCCGAATGCCCGAACAGGCTCGCGCTTCCAGCGATCACCGACAAGGGAAGATCCCGAATGGCCGAATCCACTCCTCACCAGCGCGAACTGCCCACATCTCCCGTACATTCCCTACCGGAGAGCCGCCGACGAACGTCCGCAGTCAGGTTCGGTAGAGCGAACGTGCCGGTTAGGCCAGTGACCGCTCGGCGATGATCGACAGTCGCTCGTCGAACTTCTTTCCGGCATCGGGGGTGAGCGTTGCCAGCAGGACCATGCCGCTGAGGATCACGTCGCACACCTCGGACTCGACGTCGTCCCAGGTGTGGCTGGCGCCCTTGCGCGGGTTGGTGCCCATCGCGCCCATGACCGCTTCGGCGACTTCCCCCAGTTCCTCTTGCAGCTTGAGGATCCGCATCAGCCGTGCGGTCTCGGGCGCGACGCCGTCCTTGTCGTCGAGCCACTGCTTGAGCTGATCGACCGTGGTCCAAGTGCTGTCGTTCACTGCGGGGTTGCTCCTTGCGTCGGTAGTTGCTGCGGGACCTTAGCGGTCCCGCCGATCCGGCCGGCGATCGACACGGCGACGTCTTGCGGGGATGCGGTGCCGGTGTCGACGGAGAGGACGGGAACATCCAGGCCGCCGAGGATGGAGACGGCCTCCGTGTACAGGGCGGTCTCCCGGGCGGGGAAGCTCGGATCGCGGTTGAAGCGGTGCGTTGCACCGCGCTGGTCGATGCGGGCGGCGATGGCGCGGGGATCGACGGTGAACACCACCGCAAGGTCAGGCATGCATATCCCGGCGTTGAGGTCCAGGAGGTACTGCTGCGACACCCCGTCGAGGCGCTGCACGACGAGCGTCGAGGCCACGTACCGGTCGCACACCACGGTGACGCCGGCCTCCAGGCGCGGCAGGATCTCGGCTGCGAAATGGTGGTGCCTGTCGGCAACGACGAGGCACGCCAGCGTCGCCCCGCCGTATTCGTCGGCGTACTCACGGATGAACCGGCCCAACCGCGAGCGGGACGGCTCAGTCGTCGCATGGACCTGCTCCCCGTGTCCCAGGCTCCTACGCCTCTGGCCATCCAATCAGGGAGACAGACACTCCGTCCTCGAGATAGTTATGAAGGGCGCTGGTGTTGACGAATTCGTCGGGGACGGCATCAGCGTCGGCCCAACGGAGTTCGTGGTCCTCAGGTTCCCCCGTCCATTCGTGGGTGGCGAAGACGTCCGTGAGGAATCCATTGGGGGCTTCGACACTCCAGGCCCGTGGATGATGTGGGCAACTTTGAGGGATTCGGGCTTCACGGTGAGGCCGGTCTCCTCGTACAGCTCGCGGACTGCCGTCTCCGTGATGGGCTCATCCGGTTCGCTCTTGCCTACAGGAAGGTCCCACAGACCCTGGGCGAACTTAGCGTTCCAGCTGCGCTGGAAAAGGACGAAGCGATCGGCGGCCTTGTCGTGGACAATGACGCCCGCGATCAGCAGGGCCATCGATTCGGGCGCCAGCTTGAGGGCTGGGGAGCGGTCATCGGTCTGTTGGGCCACGGTGTTCCCTTCGTCGAGCGGATTGGTCGGGCATGGTAGGCGAGGGCCTCGCGAGCGCGGCGGGCGAGATCGGCAATGCCGGGGACGCGGCGGCACTGGTAGACCGCGAGGGCGTCGAGCATCGCGTCATCCTCGCGATTCAGGACGCTGATCCGTGCCAGATCGCGAGTCCGAGACCGCCCCGACGCACCCCGAGTCTCGCTCTCGCCTACTGTGCCGACGAAAAGCGCTCCCCCGGCTCACGCGTGCTTGAAACGGCGGGTTGCTCCGATCGCTCTCCGCGCGTTATCGGTGTCGAAGGAGTTGCCCCGTCGAGCGGTTCGACGATTTGACCGATTCGGCGTCAATCGACACGTTGGAGGTCGTGGAGTGAGAGTGAAAATGCTGCCCAGTCCTCGAACTGCCGTGCTCGCGGGGCGACGGAGCGGGTGAGAGGGGCGGCCTCGCGACTCTCTGGTGCGGCGTGACGTTCAGGGAGCGGGAGGCTGACTGGCGAAGGCGAGGCCAATCACCAGGCCGCAGCCGAGGGCCAGCGCCACGAGGACGGCGATCCCGGTCCAACCGACGATGAGCGCGATCTTCCAGTGGCGGATCACTGTGCATCGACCGTTCGTGTGGTCCTGGCGCAGCCCAGGGCAGCGGTATCGGTGGTGGGGCGGTCTTCGCGAGTGGGATGTCCGGCGGTCAGGGGAGTGCGACTGTCTGCGCGGTCTGCAGATTTGGGCGAGTCTGGGGTGTCGATGGTGTGGGGGGATGGCCAGTCCGCGCGGGCTTGGACGAGCGCCGGGAGCACTTTGTTCTGGAGGAGGTCGGCTTGGGTGCGGAGTTGTGTGGCGATGCGGCTGAGGTCGTCGGGGTCGAGATCGGTGAGCCAGGTCTCGTCGGCGAGTTGGATCGTCGCCACGGGGATGCGAGGTTCGGGTTCGGGCGCGTAGGGGGTGCAGACGATGCTGGTGTGCAGGATCTCCGCCGGAACAGGCTGATCGTCACGGTGGGTGGGGCTGTATGCGAGGACGGTCTGGCCTGGGAACTCCCGTGCGTGGGTGATGTCGGCCAGGTAGGTGCTCAACTGGTGGGGAAGCAGGTCGCGTTCACTGGGGTCGCTGGTGGCCCAGGGGGGCAGGTAGCCGCTCTCGCTGTGGCCGTCGGTGGTGGTGACCATCCACTCCGGTACGGACGCGGGCGACGGTAGATCAGCGATGGGGGCTGACGCGGGGAGATCGCCTGGGGTGGCCTGTGCGGCGGGGCTCATGGTGCGGGGTTCCTGTTCGTGACGTGGTTGTCGTGGTGGGGTGAGGGCGGTATGGGCAGGGGGAATGTCGGGGTGGGGCGTGGTGGTGTGGCGAGGTTCCAGCTGTGTGCGCCGGGGTGGCCGCTGAATTCGGAGCAGGCGTGGTCGCCGTTTGTTGCGGGGCAGTCGGGGAGCACGATGGCGTTGTGGGCTTCGATGCCGTCGCGCCAGAGCGTCCAGATGGTGCCGGCGTGCGTGCCACGCAGGTTCAGGACGGCGCCGTAGTGAATGGGTCCTCGGTGGTCGATGGTGCACACGAGGGTGTCGAAGACATCCTCGGCGCTGTAGGTGTGCGCGTCTTCGGTCCGGGCCAGATCCAGTGCGGTGGCTGTGAGGGCGGAGGATACGAGTGCTCGTCGTCCGCAGATGAACCGGACGCCTCGTGCAGGGGAGCTGGCGCGGGGAAGACGTGGCTGGAGGTTCCGGTGTGTCATTCGCGCCCCGCCTGTGGGTTGATGCGCGTCGGAGAATCGCGTCTAGTGCCGTCTCCGATCGGGGTGTCTGGGCGCCCGGTTGTGTCTGTGCCCGGTTCGAGTGCGGTGGGGTGGAGGATGGCGGTGCGGGCTGCCCAGGCGAGTGCGCTCTGGGCGCGGAGGGAGAGGCCGAGGCGGTTCCAGTGGAAGATCACGTGGTAGCTGAGGACTTGGCGTAGGCCGCGGTCCAGGGTTCCTTGTTGAGCTGCGTCGGCGAGGGATTGTCCAGCGCGGCGGAAGGCCACGACCCACTCGGCGACCGGTTCCAGGGGGCCGGCCGGGCTCAGCAGGGAGTTGATGTCGGCCAGGAGTAGGGAGTGGATCTCGGCTGCTCTCGCGTCCAGGGTCTCGCGCGAGATGTCCGCGATGCTGGAGCGGTGCTCGGCGGTGATGACGTGGTGCCAGACGTCGCCTTGTTCGTACCATTCGAGGCCAGCCGCGCGCATCAAAGTGGTGCACAGCAGGATGGATAGCTCGCGCGGGCCGAGGGACAGATCCTTGCGGAGGGGCAGTTGCTGGATCTCGCGGCTGTCGGCGACGAAGAGGCGGTGTGCGGCCGCCATGCTGGTGGGGCCGCCGAAGGCTGCGGTCTCCGGTTCGTAGATGCCTGGCCACCAGCGGTGGAGGTGGCCTTCGGTGACGAGGCGGTCGAGGCCGTCTGCGATAGGGGTCGTGGTCTCGAACTGGTTGTGTCGGTTGAGGCGGAGTCGCCAGCAGGGGTGCTTGCGGGTGTACCACCAGCCGTTGGGGGTGCCGTCGGCGTCCGCTGCATGCAGGAGTGGCAGTACGTGGGAGGTGAAGGTGCGGTCGGCGTGCGCCCAGTCGGTGAAGTGGAGGTAGATGTGCCACCACTCATGCTGCGCGGCGTGGTCCGCGACAGCTTGGCGGCCTGCTTGTTGGAAGACCTGGAGGGCGTCGGAGAGGTTGGCCGGGTCGATGCGGGCTTCCGTGGCTGCTTGGGTGAGCGGGCGGCCGGAGAGTACGGCGAGTACGGCGCGTTCTGTCGTTTCCGGCTCGGGCTGGGTCAGTTGATCAGGAGGCATGCGTCCCATCCGGTGCTCGGGGGCTGCTGGGTGGCGAGGGTGGACAGGGCAAGGCCGGTGCCGGCAGCGCCGTTCAAGAACCCGGGCGCCGGTGTGGGGCCGAGCCGGGCGTAGTCAAGGAGCGCGGCCCCGAGGGTGGGGAGCAGGTCACGCAGGCGGGGGTCAAGGGCGTCGGCGGCGGCGCGGGTGGTGGTCTGGTAGATGCCCGCCCAGCCGTGGCAGAGTCCGGCGTCGGTGATGTGGGCGAGTTGGGCGGGGTCGCTCAGGGCGCGGTGGAGGGCGGCTTCGTAGAACGTCTGGAGTCCGGTGTCGCGCAGGGCGATGCCGGCGAGCTGTCCGGCGCGGGCGATGCCGGTGGTTCCGTAGCACCAGCTTGGTCGGGTGCCGTCGCCGCGGTAAGGGCGGCCGCGTTGGAGGTCGAGGCGGGAGAGGTGTTCGGGCCACCATTGGCCGGTCGCGGTGTCCTGGCGCCAGGTGTCGAAGTGGTCGCAAATGGTCCAGATGGCGTCGCGGTGGCCGGGGACCTCAATGCCTCGACGCAATGCCTGGGCGAGTAGGAGGAGGGGGCCGGTGATGCCGTGGGCGGCGCCGAGGTTGCCGTGTCCGCCAGGGAAGTGCGGGGAGTGGCCTCGGCGCGGGTCGTGGCGGACCCACCAGCCGGGCAGGCCGCGACCGTCTGAGGCGAGTGGCCGGGTCAAAGCGACGAGGTAGCGGAGGATGCGGTCGAGGGCTCCGTCGTCGGGGCTCGTGCGCAGCAGGTACGCGCCGATACCGGTCAGGCCGTGGAAGATGTCGTACTCGGCGAAGGTGGCGAGGTCGCCGCAGTGGATGCGCGCCCAAGCAGCGTCGGTCCGGCGGTGGGCGAGCGCGACGATGTGGGAGTGGAGAGTTCGACGAGCCCATGTGTAGAGACGGGCGTACTCGGCCGGTGGAGTGCTGAGGAGGAACCCGGCGGCCGGCGCGCCCAGGAAGAGGCCGGCGGTGTCGGCGGCGGTGACCTGTCCGGAGACTGCGGCGCTGATCCAGTGGTGGGCGGACCGCCAGGGTTGGGCATGGCGGCGGGCGGCCTCGATGTGGAGCAGCGCTGTTCCGGCTGCCCCGTCGGCGAGGGACTGCAGGGTCCAGGGCTCGTCCGGGTGGGCAGGCGTGGGCTCGGCGAGATTGCGCACGGTGTGGAGGACCGTCTCGGCGGCGGTGGTGGTTGTGGTCATCGGACTGCCTTCTGCTGGCGCAGTGCCGCCGTGCGGGCGAGGCGAAGGGTGAGCGCTTCGGCTGTGGGGTCCACGCCCAGCGCCCGGACGTGGTGCTGGTGGAGCAGGGAACGTGCGGTCCGCAGTGGGTCGGTGTCGCCGAGGTGGAGTTGGTAGGCGTCGAGTGCGGCGGCGCGGGCCTGCCAGGCCCCGGTGACCGCGTCTCCTCCGGGCAGCAGGTCCAAGGGGCCTTGGCCGCTGGGGGCGGTGAGGTCGATGGTCTGGTCGCGTAGGCGAGGGTCCAGGCGTCCCGAGGCCTGCGGCAGCCGCTGGACGAGCCAGTCCCTGCCTTGCGCCGCTGAGGGGGCGAGGTGCTGGACAAAATCGAGGATGCTCGCGGCGGCGAGGGCCTGCGGAGTGAGGGTGTCGGTCTGGCCGGTGAAACGGATCTGAGCGAGGGCGGCCGCGGAGTCGGCGGCGAACACGCGGTGCGCAGCGTCCATCGCGTCTCCCGGCCCGAACCGGCCTGTCTGCGGACGATAGTCGGCCAGGGTCAGGCCGGCCGCGAGGCCGCTGCGGTGGAGGGAGCTCGCCCAGTCGTGGACGTGCTCGGCCGCTGCGGCGTAGGTGCCGGGGACGAGGTGGAGGACGAGGTCGAGGTACTGGTCGGTGTCCGGGCGGGCCGTCTCGCGGTGCCGGATGAACCACCACAGCGGCAGGCGATCTCCGAAATCCGCGAGCAGGGAAGGGAGGTGCTGCGTCAGGATCTCGTCGTGGCGGGCGGGGTGGGCGTGCAGCCGGGCGTACAGCACGCTGCCGGCCCCGGGAAGGTGAAGCTGCCCAGTTTCAGCGCTGAAAGCCCAGGTCGCCTCGCTTGCTTCGGCGTGTGGCGACGAGGCGGTGGTGCGGAGGCAGACCCAGACCTCGTGCGCACGGCCGAGCCAGCCGTATTCGCCGTCGCCGGGCGCCTCACGCAGCTCCAGACGCCCATTCTGGTCAAGCCGCGACCGCAGCAGGTACCGGTGCACGGGATGGGACAGGTCCACCGGGAGGCGCTGGTCGTGCTCGATCATGCTGACGATCTCCGGGACCAGCAGCCGGCCACGCCACGCCGCGAACGCCTGGTCCCAGGTGTCCTGGTCCACCGCGCGGCCGGGCAACTCGTCAGTGGTGAGCAGCCAGCGGGCGGGGGCGAGGATGGTGCGGCGGTAGCGCACCCGGGGCAGGTACGGCAGGCGGGCGGCGGCCCCGAAGTCGAACGGCGTGTACGCGGCGTACCGGGCGCTGGCGACTTCGGCGAGGAACCGGGCCAGTGCCGGGGTCTGGGTGGCGGCTTCGAGGGCGTGAAGGACGCGCACGTCCAGGCGGTGACCGGTGGAGCACTGGATGAGGTGGAAGTGCCGGGCATCGGCGGTGACGGCGATGTCGTCGAGCCTGATCACCCTGTCGCCGGCGTCGAAGCTCTCGCCTACGCCGATGACGTCGGACAGCAGCCGGGGCGTGCGGGTCACGTTCTCGTTGCGGCGTTTGCGGGGCGGGAAGCTGAGTTGAGCGGTGATCGCGCCGGGGTCGATGCGGTAGCCGCTGGCCAGAGCCTCTTGCTCGTCGGTTGCCAGGAGGTGGGCGAACCGGCCGGCCATGCTGCTGCCGGGCCGGGGGGCGGCGGTGAGCACGATCTCGAAGGCGCCGCGTGCCAGGTCCGAGGTAGACGGTGCGTGGACCTCGAAGGCGGTCTCGACCCGCGGTACGAAGTGGGGCTCGGTACCTGCGGCTTCCGCCAGGACGTCGATCACCTGGTCGGTGAGGACGAGTTCGCTGCTGCCCTCCATCAGTAGGGGTTGCAGGAGCGCGAGCAGGGTTTCGTCCCGGTCAGTGAGGAGTTTGGGCGGTCGGCCGCGTTCCGATCCGAGGTACCCGGCCGGGAGGCCGAGCCCGCTGTCGGAGACCAACTCCAGGACGGGCACGCGGGCCCCGACGCCATAGCGGGCGCGGAAGCGACGGTGGTAGTCGCGCCAGTGCTGGTAACCGTAGGGCTGAGACGTGGTCCGGTACAGCGCGGTGACGGCTGCCTGCACCTCGGCCAGGACGGCGGCGGGGATCTGTACGTCGCTGTCGAGGGCGGTGTCGATGACCAGCGGTGTCGGGGTGGCCTGGGACAGGGCGCGCATTCTCGGGGTGACGCGGTCCGGCGACGTGGCGGCGATGTCGTCGCGTATTTCGTACAGCTCGGCCACCAGGTCGTGGAGGTCGGGGATGTCGTCGGCGGACAGCCGTTCCAGCTCGGCGCACAAGTGACTGAAGGCGTCGGTGGTGGTCATCGGCGCCCACAGGCTGGTGAGGAGGAGCTGCTGGCCGATCATGTCCCGCAGGAGCCGGTCGATCTGATCGGTGCCGGCCTCAGGGAAGAGGGTGTGCAGGTGCCGGTGCAGGGCGTCGTAGACGATGGGGTGGCGTGCGGCCTCGATCGCGGCGGCCACCGGGCGGGCGTGGCGGACGGACACTTCGAGCGGGGCCATGAATCGGGCGTAGGCATCGGCCGGTGGTCCCATGGAAACCAGCCGGTCGCCACGCTGGCGGGCCATGTTGTTGGCCACGAGAGGTAAGCGCTTCAACAGCTCCGGGTCGGCGTGGAGACGCCCGATGATGTCGGTGATCCATTCGGCGTCCGCACGGATCACCAGCCGGTGCTTGTCACCCCACTGGGCGTGGGCCGAAACTCCGACGGCCATGGTGCTGATGCCGGCGAACAGGCCGTGAGGGGTGGCACGACTGTGCCACCGCAGCAGGTAGGAGATCGTGGACAGGGCGGCTCGCCGGACCCTGCGGGGCTGGACCTGGCGCCCGTCCACCACGGCAACAACAGCCTCGCAGAGCGCGTGAGTGGCCACAGGCAGGGCCGCGGAGAACTCCGGCAGCTGCCAGATGCGGCGCATCCAGGCACGGGTGGCCGCGACATCGTCCAGGTTGAGCGTGGAGGGCAGGTCCACGGGGCCGGGGCAGGTGGTCGCCCGCAAGATCACGGGGCCCTTCCATCGGTAACTGACGGCCGACTTGCAGGTCATAGGGCAATCCCTTCTGTTACGGGCACGGGTGGGCTGGTGGGCCGGGCCGGAGATTGCCGGTCCCGACCCACCGGGCGAACGAGATACCTAAGGATCAGGCGGGGTCTTCCACGAACGAGTTGCACGCCGAGGCGCCGTTGGAGCAGGTGCTGCCGCAGCCGTCACCGGTGGAGCACATGAGCTTGCCGTGCGGGTGCGCGGCAACGACGACCCTCACGTCGAGCGGTGCGAAGTCGTCGTCCAGGGACGTCGGTTCGGTGATCGGGGACAAGGTGGCGCTGGTCATGGTGGTGCCCTTCCTTCCGTTGCGGATGGTGCGGAAATCCTGGTCCGCGCCTACTGCCGCGCGGGCCAGGAGAGGGAGATCCGGCTGTGGACCTTGTCGATGACGCGGTCACCGGGGACCTGTTCGTCGGGGGTGCCGGCCGGATAGACCCGGATGACCGGGCCGGGGCCGCCGCGGTGCTGGCCGGACCAGTCGCGCAGGTGCCCGGCGATGGTCTCGGCGAACGCGGCGGCGTCGGGTCCGAGCGCGTGCACGCCGAACTCGACGTGCTGGTTGTCCTCGGTGCGGCGGGTGGTGAGGTACGCGAACGTGCGGCCTTGGTCGTCGACGGCGGCCAGGGCGAAGCCCTTGTTGGCCGGGGCGACGATGCCGGAGTCGAGGTCGGGGTCGAGGGCCATGATGCAAAAGCCGGGGAGGGTGATGGCCAGGTGCATCTGGAGGGTGTTCATCAGCTCACGGATGCCGATGGTCACCCCGGTCCACCTCTCGAACCGCGGGAAGGTGGCGGCGTTGTCCAGCAGGCTGGGATCGGGGGGCAGCCCGTCATCGAACCGCAGTCCGATCTCGGGGGTGCCGTTGACCAGCAGCAGTTCCTCGTTGTGGGCGGTGGAGCCCTGCATCGGAACAAAACCGCAGATCTGCGCGGACTCGCTTTCCAGGTGGTCGCCGACACGGGTGAAGGCCACCGACCGGGTCAGGCCGCGCATCCGCAGTGGCACCACCATGCGACCGCCGGGCTCGAGCTGGTCGATCCACGCCGGCGGAATGTCCCAGGCGCCGACGGTTACCAGCACGACATCAACCGTCCCCAGCCCGGGGATGGGCTCGGCGGCGTCGGCCGTGACGACGGTGACCTGGCCGTAGCCGTGCTCGTCCAGCAGTCGGCGAGCCCGGTCGGTGACAACCGGGTCGATGTCCACCGTGGTGACCTGGCCATCAGCACCGACCAATCCGGCGAGGTAAGCGGCGTTCAGCCCGCCCGACCCGATCTCCAAGACCCGCATCCCCGCACCGACCTGGGCCTGCTCCAGCATCAGGGCCTGGATCTGCGGCGCGGACACGGAGCTGAGCTGCACCCCGTGCTCGTCGGTCTTGGTGATCACCGCGGCGTACGGCTCGTACGCCTTCTCCAGACTCGCCTCGGGGGCGAACTCGTGACGCGGAACCGCGCGCATCACGGTCTCGACCCCGGGAGAAGCGATCCACCCCTCCGAGCGCAGGGTGTCGACGACAGCGTTCCGCAGCCGGGTGGCCTCATCAGGTTCGACGGTCATGTTGGTCATCAAGAGTGCTTCCTTCGCTCGTACCTACTACTCGGAGTGCTCGACAGAAAGCGGACAGTGCCGCTATCCCGGGAGGCTATCGACGGAGGTTCGTCGTTCTCGGGGCGTGGAATGAGTAAATGGATGACGGTTACGCCGCCGCGCCGCCCTTTGACCATGACGAAAGCGACGAGTTGGTCCAGCAATTTGCTGACGACCCACCCCAGGTGCCGCAGGTACGCACGGCGCGAGGACGGTTGGCGTCGCGATGCGGCGCCGTGCGGCCAGGCCACATGGACTCCTGCTGCCGAGGGTTGGTGGTCTGAGCGGTCATCGGGATGCCCCCGCAAGGCTCAGCGTGCACCAGGTCGTCGTGCCGTCGGGGCTGACAGCCCAGTCGTCGGCGAGAGCTGCGACGAGGAAGAGGCCACGGCCGGTCTCGCTGGAGCTCCCCGCCACTTCCAGCCTCGGTCGGCGGTCGGAGCCATCGTTCACCGCAAGCAACAGTCCCTGGAGGGTGATGACGAGGCGGAATTCGACCTCGGCGCCCCGGCCGTACCGAAGGGCGTTTGTGACGAGTTCACTGACCAAGAGCTTGGCGTCGTCCATGAGCGGCGTCAGCCCACAAACGCGCAGCTTGGCCGCACTGATGCGGCGAAGGTGTCCCACCCACTGGCACTCGGGGACCCCTTCGAGGGCGCCGTTCGCCGCAGCGCCGCTCGAGATCCTCACCGCGAAGTCGTCGCAGATCGGCTCGCTCACTTCGGGGACCGCGGCGGTGGGGGTGATGCTGGTCTTCGGGGAGTGCGCTACCCGGGTCACGAGGCCGGCTCCTCTCCTTGGGCACGGAGGAGGCGCGGCGCCTTCAAGGCCGGAGCTCCTCGCGCGGCGCGGACAGCCGCGCTGGCCGGGTGGAAGCCTGCGGCGGCCAAGAGGAGATCCCTGCGTCGTTCGGAGTTGGCGGCGGTCCGCCACGGCCCGGTCATGACGCGGTCTCCTGGCTGCTGTCAGGGTGCAGGAGAGCCATCAGCTCGGCGCACAGCGCATCGGCGTCCTCAGCGGTGAGGATTAGCACGGTGGCGGTGGCGAAGAGGCGCCTTCCGATGCGGCGGAGACGGACCGGGATGGCCACGCGCCCGGCACGGGTGAGCGCCGGGACGCCGGGGGCGCGTTCGACGCGCCAGGCTCGTAACATCCCAGTTAGCGGTAGGTGACGTTCTGTCATGTCACCCACCGTAGAGAAGCGCTCGCCGTCCGACCCTGAGGAAAAATCAGGGCTGACCGTCAGTCAGGGCGTGCCGATCTCTAAGCGGTCATGCCGATGTGCTGGGCCACCTCGCGCAGATCCTGCCGCCACATGGGCTTTTCCCGCTTGAGCAGGTCGGCGACCGCCTCCCGGACCAGCGGCGAAAAACCTACTTCTTCCGGGGACTGGCTGGTGATCCGCTTAAGCATGTAGACGGTGGCGAAGTCGTCACGCTGGATGCGGTTGCAGTTCATGACCTCGATCAGGTAACGGGTGCGCCGCTCAAGTGGCAGCTCGGGGTTGTCCTCCACGCCGTCGGCCACCCGCAGCGCCTCCACCGTGTCGCCTTCCTCAGCGCGCAGATGCACGGCGTGCATGGCCACGTTCGTTGGGCCGAAGCTGGTGTGCCAATCGTTCCGGTCCTGGCCCAGGCGCGCGGCCACCCGCGCGGCGCCGTGGTACAGGTCCCAGGCCACCGGGCCCTGGTGATCGCGTACGGCGGCCACTGCCGCCGACAGGTGGAGCGCCCCGTAAGCGGACAGGTACTCCGCCGAAGCGTCCTCGCCCGGCCTGCAACTCGCGATTGTCTCCCGCGCCAAGGCCACGCTGTCGGCTACATCCCCCGACGCGGTGAGCACGCACGCCAAGTTCCACGTGGCCGCTGCGAGCAGCGCAGGGTCTGCGATCTGTTCGGCCAGGGCCACGCCCCGGTCGGCGGCGACACGGGCTTGCATCGGCTCGCCGACTCGGCGCAGCCAGACCTGAGCCATGCCGTACACGGAGATCAACAGCCCGACCGCCTGCCGTTCCTGCTCCTCTCCGTCGGCGTCACGTACGGCCGCGTAACCCTGCCGAAGCAGATTCGGCAGCCGGCCACCGATGTCGGCGTAACGGTCCTTGGTCTGCGTCTCATACACGCGCCATGCGTCCTGGACGGCGGCCTGGTACTCCTCGACAGGCACTTCGCCGATCCCGGAGGACAGCAGCGACGATGGCAGTGACAGGACGCGGCGGATCGCGGGTACGCACTCGTGCTCGGTCTGCGGCCCCGAAACGGCGCCGGTCAGAACACCGCCGGTCAGATCGGTCAGGTCGCGGACGTTCAGCACCCGCGCGAGGTCGATCAGCACCGAGAGGCGGTCGATGGGCAGCACACCCTTCTCGACCTTGTACGCCCAGTTCTCCGACTTGCCGACGAGCTCGGCCATGGCCTTCTGCGACAGGCCCCGGCGCTCACGGTAGTACCGGATACGAGCACCGATACCGAAGTCCTGTTCGACGGACATGAACTGACGTCCTCTCGCCGATGCGGCAGTCGCTGCGACCCCCTCACCGCCAGGGTACGACCATGGCCGGGGAACGCGGGAGCATTCGACCAGCGACTACCATCCGTGCGAAAGGGTGCCCGCGCACCCGCTACGGGTGAGCCACTTCCCACGGAGCCAGCATTGACTTACCGCGGCCTGATCCTCGACTTCGGCGGCGTCCTCACCATCCGGATGCGGCTCAACGGCGAAGCCTTCGAGCGCAGCGAGGGCCTGGTACCAGGCGCCTACTTCCACGCGCTCAATGAGCACCCCGACGGGGTGGCCATCTACAAGGCGCTGGAGGTCGGCGAAGCCACGCAGGAGCAGTGGAACCAGGTCATTGGCGGCATCCTCGGGATTGACCCCACGGACTTGATGCGACGAGCCCTGGCAAACCTTCACCTGGAACCCAGCATGATCGACGCAGCGCGCCGCGCCCGCGCCGCGGGCATCAAGGTCGCCATGCTCTCCAACAGCTTCGGCGTGACCCCCTTCAACCCCTACGAGGCACTGGGGGTGTGGGACGGTAAATGGGACGCGATCGTGCTGTCCGAGCAGATCGGAGTCCGCAAACCCGACCCCAGCATCTACCTGCGCACCCTCGACCTGCTGCAACTACCAGGCGAGGACTGCGTGTTCGTCGACGACCACGCAGCGAACCTTCCCCCGGCCGAGGCACTGGGCATCCGCACGATCCACCACACCGACGCCGCAGCGACGTTGCGCCAACTCGAGGTCCTACTGGATCGACTCGCGGCGTAACTTCTAATGCGTTTGGCCCGCGACCGTCCCAGCTACGACGGATACGAAGTCCTTCGCCATTCAGGTGAGCTTGGCCCGCAATCTGCTGGCGACCGGCGAGGCAGATGCCGCCCTCAGCGCCGGAGAGTGCGCCCTCGACCTCGTCCCCCGCGTGGCCTCTCCACGGTGGGGACGCCACCTGGACACCTTCGTGCAGGATGTCCGGCAACTCGGAATCCCGCCCCCCGACTAGTTCGCCGAGCGATACCAGGTGACGCGATGACCCCCGGCAGTGTCCTCACGATCAGCCACTACCGCCCCCACCATGCCCCGGACATCCGCCGTCGCCTCCTGGACGTCTACGCCGAGGTCTACGCAGCCGAGGCCGCTGAGGACCCCTTCTTCTCTCTGCCGGCCTTCACCAGGCGCCTGGACCGTCACACCTCGCACCCCGGCTGGGCCTGCGTGATCGGCACTGTGGGCGCTGACACCGTGGGCTACGCCTACGGGCGCCCGGACTCGGAGTCCGATTGGGCAGACGTGACCGACACCATTGAGGACGTAGCCGCCTTCGCGGAAGGCACCTTCGGCCTCTGCGAAATCATGGTGCGCCAAGCCTGGCGCGGGACAGGGATTGCCCGCACCCTGCACGACGAGCTGATGAACGGACGCGCCGAAACGCGCGCCAGTCTCCTGGTCGAGGAAACCCACCCCCGCGTGCGCCAGACCTACCAGCGCTGGGGCTACCGAGTTGTCGGACACCTCCAGCCCGTGAGCGACGCGCCGCTATACCACGCGATGATCCTCAAGCTCCGCTGATAGACCTCTGAGCTCGAGTGTCCAGTGCCAGTGAACCTCGGCTTTTTACCAGCGGAGTTGCTGAGACCCGGCGACCTAAGGGGGAACCTCTCCGCCATACAGAACCACTCAGGGCTCCTTCGCAGCACGGGGTCGACTCGCCCACCGGGAGCCTTAAGGTGGACCATCACCAGGGTCGAAGAAACAGTGATCAACAGTCTTCGGGTCTGGTGCACGATCGGGTGACGTCTTGACCTGCCCCACGTCCTGGGTTCCAGTTCTGGTGGCTGGCTGACAGTCCTTCACGGAAGGCTGGCAGTCATGCCTTGTCCCTATCCTCCGGAGTTCCGGGCACGTGCCGTCGCGCTGGACCGCGCCGCAAGCAGGCCAAGCAGACCGGGGTCGAGCTCGGCATCCATCCCGTCACATTGTCGAAGTGGTTGCGGCAGGACGACATCGACCACGGGCGGCGAGCGGGAACACCGTCAAGCGAGTCTGCTGAGTTGCGGGCCGCTCGCCGGCGGATCCGTGAGCTGGAGACCGAGCTGGGAATCGTCCGCCAGGCGGCGAAGATTTTGGGCGAGGACAAGCCCCGCCCAAAAGGCTCTACCCGGTGATCGACCGACTCGTCGACGCCGGGGCACCGGTCGACCGATGCTGCCGGATCCTCGGGGTCGCCCGCCAGAACTACTACAAGCACAAGCGCACACCGGCCACACCGCGGCAGTTGCGGCGGGACTGGCTGACCGGACTGATCCGGGAGGTCCACGTCGCCTCCCGTGGCACCTACGGCTACCGCCGTATCCACGCCGAGCTCACCATGGGCATGGGCATTCAGGTCTGTTCCAGGACCGTATCGGTGCTGATGACACAGGCCGGCATTCACGGCTTGCCCGGACCGGCGCGCGTGAAGCGGCTGCGTGGCATCGTCACCGCCGAGGACCTGGTCAATCGCAAGTTCCACCGGTTGCGTCCCGACGAGCTGTGGGTCACCGACATCACGCAGCACCGCACCACGGAAGGATGGGTCTACTGCGCGGCGGTCCTGGACGCGTTCAGCCGCAGGATCGTCGGCTGGTCCATCGACTCGAGGCAGGACTCCACCCTCGTGGTCAACGCCTTGGACATGGCCATCCGCAACCGCCGCCCTGAGCCGGGCGGGATCGTTCACGCCGATCACGGAACCCAGTTCACCTCGTGGGTCTTCGGGGAGCGGATCCGCTCCGCCGGCCTTCTGCCGTCGTTCGGCACTGTCGGGGACGGCCTGGACAACGCGATGATGGAGTCGTTCTGGTCCTCGATGCAGATCGAACTGCTCAACCGCAAGCGGTGGAAGACCCGGGTCGAACTGGCCAATGCCATCTTCGAGTTCATCGAGATCTTCTACAACCGCCAACGAAGACACTCAGCACTGGGCTACCGCACCCCCATCGAGTACGAACTACTCTCCGAGAACCACACCATCCCAGCTGCCGGTTAGCCACCGAGCCTGGAACCCAAATGGTGAGGCAGGTCAACCAGTCACCCGATCGTGCACCAGACCCCGTCGATGACCTCGGCGGTCTCTTCAACGTGGCGAAGGCGTAGGCGGCCTAGGGTCGCCACACGTGCATCCCGCAGTCCGTCGCCGGGACTCGGCGTCGACGATCCGGGATGAAGGCGGGCCCTTCCCGGTGTCTACTCTCCGGGTGACACTCGGCGGCACTCGGTCACGTCCGCTGAAGTCGTGTATCGAGGGCCACTCGGTGATCTTCTTGTAAGACTACGCGGTGAGTTCGGTGGGCAGGGCGGTCTCGTCGGTTTCTGACTCGATCGGGTGGCTGGTCCTGGCGACCCTTACGAAGCGGCGGGCTTCGGTCCACGGATCGAGGTCGTCATCCCGGCTAGGTGTCGAGACAACTGCCGAGTCTCGCCACGCCACCTACGACGACCTGGTGCGACAGCCATCCGAGCCCGACCGGGCTCAAGGAATCGACGTCCGAGGCCCACCAGGCCGGTAGCGAGATCCTGGTAGGCATCGTGGACCTCCTGATCGCCATCTGGGACGACCAGCCGGCCCGGTGCTTCGGAGGCACCACGGACGTCCTCGCGTACGCGGAACGTACCGGAGTGCCGTGTTCGGTCATCTGGCCCGAAGGGGCAACTCGGGATGCGCGATGACGCCCTGAGCCTGTTCCCTTTGCGGACAGCGTTGGTGTGATGGTCAGACTGCGAGCGCCCTGGTCTCGTAGTCAGCGGGACTGAGGTCGCCGACGCCGCTATGGAGCCGATGCAATTTGTACCAGCTCTGCCCCTCACTCTGCCGGCACCAACGTCGCATCGCCAGGCAAGCGCGCATTTGCAGGTAGCAGATGAGAACGGCAAGGACCGCTGCCATGGATTGTCCCGGGCGTTGCGTTCTGGATGCTCACGCCAAGGTGTTCACGGGAAACTCCCTCCCTGGCAGGCACAACACCCCTCCCAACGAACGAACACTCGAAGGAAGCTTCTCGTTACTACCGCCCAAACTGCCCCTCCCACCCCACGGACCCCGGTGGTCCATGGCCGAATTGCGCCGTAGGGTGCGCACGTTCGCATCGCGACGATCTGATCACAGTGCGAGCCTGATCCGTCGGGAGCGGACCTTCTCGAACAGCGGCTCGTGGTGGGGAGCATCCTGTGACATCAGCACGTACAGGAAACGACGGCATGACGCGTAGGCACATGCTTAAGGCAAGTGTCATCGTTGTGGTCGCACTCAGCGGGGCAGGGTGCGGCTCGTCCCACGACAAGACAGACACCACACCCACGTCCAGCCCGCCGACCACGACTGCATCCCCGACACCGGAGGCGATGGCACAGGCGAAGGCAGCCGCAGCGGCCGCCTACGTCAACATGTGGGACGCCGCGGCAGCTACTTTTCACGCCGGCAAGGTCACGAGCCCAGCGCTGGAGAAGTGGGCGGTCGACAAGGCGTTGGCGGGTCAGGAGGAGGCTGGCCTGTACTACCAGGGGCGCGGAGACGTCATGCAAGGGAAGCCCCGGTTGTGGCCGAAGGTCACCTCCGTAGAGCTGACCGAGACTCCCTACACCGCGAACATCACCGACTGCATGGACAGCAGTCACTACATCGAGGTGGGTAAGAAGACCGGGAAGCCCGTGGGCGGTGTCGACCCCCAAAAGCATCACGTGGTCACTGCGGTTGCCCGTTTCAACGGAACATCTTGGGTGATCACGCAGATGACCATCGACCGGGACCGGACATGCTGAAGGCCCTCCGAGCGGGTGTCATCGCCGCGACCGTCTTCGTGTGCATCGCCGCCGCACGGCCCGTGGCATGGGCCGAACCGACCAGCCCACCGAGAAACGGTGTCACTTGCCCACCCTACGTACCGAATTGCAACGTCGACGCCGTGGGGTCCATCCCTCCGAGCCAGGGATCCGGCGGCGATCCCGGCGGTTCTGGAGACAGCAGCACGGGAAACAGTGCGAAGTGTGTGCTCGGCGGAGCTGAAATCCCCTGCCAGCGGGATGATCTGGGCTGGTTCAGTTCACTCGATGACTGTTACTGGCGGCTGATGGAGCCGCAGCCGGCAGCAGACGATCCATTGAACAAGTTCGTGAACGGCTACCCCGCGGGCGGCGATACGGGCAAGGGCAAGTTCTATGAGGTGGCCTGCCCCAACGTGCCCGGGCAGAATCGCGCTCTGCAGAGCGGGGACTACTGGCGGGCCGCTCCCCCGCCCGGCTTCGGCGGCGGCCCGGACCTAGCTGTGCTCGCCCAGCAGGCCGTTACCAAGATGCGCTTGGAGGGCGCGGACGTCGGGATTGCACCGAAGCCCGGCGGTAAGGGCGGGTCGGTCGGGCTGCCGGTGTGGGTGTGGAACGGGAAGGGGCCGAGGACGACGGGACCGACGTCCGCGAGAGCCACCGCGCTGGGGGTGACCGTGACCGCGACCGCGAGCGTGAAGTCCGTGGCGTGGGGCTTCGGCAACGGCGCGACGGTGAGCTGCCCGTTCCCCGGCACGCCCTACGCGGCTTCTGACGGTCTCCAAGCGCCCTACGCCGGCAAGGGCCAGTGCGGCTTCGCCGGCTATACCCGCACCGGCTCCTACACGGTGACCGCCACGTCGACGTGGGCGGTGCACTGGGTCGGTGGCGGGCAGCAGGGTGACTTGACCACCACCAGGGCCTCTCAGGTCCGGATCCGCATCGGCGAAGTGCAGGTCGTCGGCGAATAGGCCGGCACGCACCAGGAGGACCAGATCGTGAGCCAGACCACCAACCCGTTGCCCGGTCCTGCCGCCGGACACCTGCCCGGCCCGGCTGGGCCTCCCTCCCAGCGGCCGGTCGCCGCGCCGCGGCTGCTGCGGCAGCGTCGCCGCCGGCCCGGGCTGATCGCGCTGTCCGCGGCGCTGATCGCCGCTGGGGGTCTGTCGGGGGCGGTGTTGTATGCCTCTTCCGGGCACCGCACCTCGGTCGTGGTGGTCGCGCGCGATGTGCCGATCGGCGCGCAGATCACCGCCGCGGACCTCTCCGAGGCGCAGATCGCGCTCGACCCGGCGGTCAAGGCGGTCAAGGAGTCCGGGGAGAAAAAGCTGATCGGGCAGCGTGCCGCGGTGGACTTGAAGGCGGGATCGCTGCTGGCGCCGTCGCAGGTGACCCGCAAGACGCTGGTCGGCCCGGGCGAGCAGTTGGTGGGCGTGAGCGTGAAGCCGAACCAGCTGCCAGCGACGCCGTTGGTGCCGGGACAGAAGGTGCTGGTCGTGTCGACTCCCGACCCGAACGCCGCGGCGGACTCCGGAGGCAAGAGCACGTCGGACGATGCGCCGCCGCAGACGCTGACGGCGACGGTGGTCAAAGTGGGCACTCCGCAGACCGGCACCGGCATCGTGACCGTCGACGTCGCAGTCTCATCCGGTGACGGTCCGGCACTGGCCTCGCGGGTCGCGACCGGCGATGTCGCGCTGATTGTCGCGTCCCGGGACGGCAGCTGATGGCCGTCGTCGCTCTGGCCGGGGGGCTGGGCGCTCCGGGCGTGACCACTACTGCGATGGCGCTGCTGATGGCCTGGCCGCTCGCGCCGGGGCAGCGGGTGATCCTGGCGGAGTGCGATCCGGACGGCGGCGCGGTCCTGCCCGGCGCACTCCAGGGAACAGTGAGCAACACCTACGGGCTGCGGAACCTCGCGCTCGCCGGCCGCCAGGGCCAGCTCGCCGACGCGTTCTGGCGCCAGCTCGTCGACGTCACCGACGAGGCCAGCAGGGACCGCCTGGTCCTGCCGGGTGTGTACGACCCGGCGCACACGTCGTCTCTCGGCCCGGTGTGGGAACAGCTCGCCACGCTGTTCGCCGGGATCGAGCAGCACCAGCACGACGTGTTGGTCGACCTGGGACGGCGGGGAGCGTTCGGCCCGTCCTCGGTGCTGGCGCAACGCGCCGACGCGGTGCTGATGGTGGCCCGCAACACACTGCGCGGGCTGCAGAGCGCGCAGGTGCGGTTGGGTGCTCTGCGGGAGCAGTTGGGCGGCGCTACCGAGGTCGGCCTGATCCTGGTGGAGGCCGGGCCGTTCGGGCGTGACGAGGTTCAGCGCAACCTGAGCACTGAGGTGGTGGCGGTGCTGCCCTGGCAGCCGGAGCAGGCCGCGGTCCTGTCGGACGGAGCGGCGCAGCCGCGGCGATTCGAGAGCGGGGAGCTGATGCGCGCGGCCCGCACCGCGACCACCAGGATTCGGCAGATGGTCGCCACTCGCCGCTCCCGCCTAGGCCATCCCGGCATGCCCGGGGGCCGGGAGGTGAGCAATGCGCGCTAACCCCCTGCACGTCAACCCAGGTGTGGCGCCGATACCGCCGCGGTGGCACCAAGGCCCTCCGACCGTCTCGCCAGCGGTAGTCGGCCGCGCAGCGGCTCCCGGGACGGTCGGGGCACCGGTGCCGCAGGCTGTCGTCGACTACGAGGCCGTGCGGTTGATCAAGAAGTCGGTCGGGGAGCGGCTGACGGCCCTGCTGCACGCCCAGCCGGGTATGAGCCCGGCGGCGCAGGAGCAGCAGGGCCGTGCGTTGATCAACGAGCAGGTCGCGATCTGGGCCGATGGCGAGGCGATCAAGCGGGAGGTGTCGACGACCGCAGCGGAGGATGCCGCGCTCGCGCAGGCCGTGTGGGACTTGCAGTTCCGGGCCGGACGGCTCCAACAGCACATGGACAACACGGCGGTGGAGAACATCTTCATCAACGGCTTCGAGCAGGTGTGGCTGGACTTCACCGACGGGCGCCGCACGCGGGTACCGCCGGTGGCCGACTCCGATGAAGAACTGCGGGAGCTGCTGCGGGACCTCGCGCGGCGCACCACCGGCCAGAACGAGCGCTCGCTGAGTACGGCGGACCCGTTCCTGGCGCTGCGGCTCGCCGACGGCAGCCGGTTGCAGGCGGTCATCGACGTCACCCCCGGCACGTATGTGACGATCCGCCGACACAGCATGCGCCACGCTGACCTGTCCCACCTGGTCAAGCTGGGGATGCTGGATACGACGCTCGGGTACTTCCTGCGCGCGGCGATCGCTGCCGAGAAGAACATCATGATCGTCGGCGGGCAGGCCGCCGGGAAGACGACGCTGCTGCGGGCCCTGCTCAAGGAGATCCCGCAGGACGAGCGGTTCGCGACCCTGGAGACGGAGTTCGAGCTGTTCGCGCACGAGAACGGATGGCACCGCCAGGTCGTGCCGATGGAGGCCCGGGAGTCCAACGGCGAGATGGTCGCCGGTACCCGTGCGGGTGAGATCTCGCTGATGGACTTGATGTACCGGGCGCTGCGGATGTCGCTGGCGCGGATTGTCGTCGGTGAGGTCCGCGGGCCGGAGATCGTCGCGATGCTGCAGGCGATGACGAACGGTCAGGGCGGCAACCTGTGCACGCTCCACGCCATCCACCCCAGCGTGGTGTTCGACCGGATCGCCGAGCTGTACCTGCTCGCGCAAGCCAACATGTCGGAGTCGCTGGCGTACCGGCAGGCCGCGAACGGCCTGCACTTCATCGTGTTCGTGAACTCCGTGGACGAGACCCGCATCGGCGGGCACCGGCACCGGTTCGTCTCTCACGTCCTGGAGGTGACCGGCATCGGCGAGGGCGGCCGCCCCGATACGAATCTGATCTTCGGGCCGCGCCCGGAGTGGGGAGAGGACCGGGCGGTGCCCCTCATGCATCCGCGGTGCATCAACGACCTGCGCCGCGCCGGCTTCGACGCCGACCTCCTCAACGAAGCCCGCGGCACCTGGCCGACACCGCTGCCGCTGATGATCCGGGAGGCATCCTGATGACCGGGCTGCTGCTGTGGGTGCTGGCTGGCCTGGCCGTGACCGGCGGAGCGGTCGGCGTCGTCGCCGGCATGGTCGGCACCGACGCCCCGCAAGGTCCGTCCCTCGCGCTGCGGTTGCGGGCCCGCACCGGTCACGCCGACCTGGACGCGCGGATGCGGCGCCGCACCCGCCTGAGCGTCGGCGCGGTGGCGGGCCTGGGGGTGTGGCTGGTGACGGGCGTGTTCGTCGCGGGCGCCCTGGTGGCGCTGGCGTTCGTCGGTGTGCCGTGGCTGCTGGCCCCCACCAGGGGCGCCGCGGTGCGGATCGCGAAGCTGGAGGCGCTGGGCGACTGGACGATGCGGCTGTCCAATGTGCTGCGGCTGGGCCGCGGGCTGGACGAGGCGCTGCAGATCTCCCGCAAGGGCGTCCCCGACGCGATCGCCAGCGAGGTCGGGGACCTGGTCGACCGCCTCCAGGTCGGATGGCGCTCGACTGAGGCGCTGCGCGCGTTCGGGGACGCACTGGACGATGTGACCGCCGACAAGATCGTGGCCGCGCTGATCTTGTCTGCCTCCGACCGCGGGCCGGGCCTCGCGCAGGCGCTGGAGGACCTGGCGGAGTCCGTCCACGAAGAGGTCGCGAAGCGGCGGGCGATCGAGGCCGACCGGGCCAAGCCCCGTACGACGGTGCGGTGGATGACCATCATCACCCTCGGTGTGGCCGGCGCCGGGTTCCTGGTGCCGGGCTACACCCACCCGTACGGGACGCTGCTGGGGCAGCTGGTCCTCGCGCTGCTCGCGGCCGGGTTCGTCGCGGTCATGGTGTGGATGCGGCAGCTCGCCGACCATCGGCCGATCCCGCGGTTCTTGATCGCCGACCCCCGCAGCCGCGTCGCACGGCCGGTGCCGGTAGCAGCGGCCACCGTTCCGGTACCAGGGGCGGTTCCGGCTGGGGAGGCGCTGTGATCCCGATCGGTCCGATCCTCGCCGGGTGCACGGTCGGCGCCGGTGTCGCGTTGCTCGTCAAGGAGTTGGGCAGGCCGGCGCCGGCACTCGGCCCCGCGCTGCAGCGCCTCAACCAGCCCGCGGCGCCGCGGCCGGAGAGCGTCAGCGAGGACCGTGACGAGCGGTGGGGGGCGTGGCTGGTCGACCACGTCGGGCACCTGCCCGGGGTGCACATCCCGCACCAGAATCTGGCGCTGGTCGGGCAGAGCGCGGGGAAGTTCATGCTGACGAAGGTGGCGCTTGCGGCTGCCGGGCTGCTGCTGCCGCCGCTGACGACGATCCCGCTCCTGCTGCTGGGTTTCCCGTTCTACCTGCCGGCGCTCTTCGGGGTGCTGGCCGCCGGGGTGCTGTGGATCGCCCCGGATCTGGCGCTGCGCGATCAGGCCAAGCGGGCCCGGGAGGAGTTCGCGCACGCCATGGCCGCCTACCTGGACCTGGTCGCGCTCAAGCGGGCCGCGAACGTGTCCGCGGAGCAGGCGATGGAGCAGGCCGCCGAGGTCGGGGAGGGCTGGGCGTTCGTGCGGATCCAGCAGGCCCTGGCCCGCTCCCGGGTCGACAAGGTCCCGCACTGGGAGAGCTTGGGCCGACTGACGGCGGAGCTGGACCTGCCGGTGCTGGACGACTTGGCGGCGATCATGCGGCAGTCCAGCGACGACGGCGCCTCCGTCTACGCCACCCTCCGCTCCCGTGCGCGCAACCTGCGCGGCGAGCTGCTCTCCGACCAGGCCACGGAGGCCAACGCCGACTCGGAGAAGATGACCGCCCCCGGCGCGTTCCTTGCCGTGCTGGTGATGCTCCTCATCGCGTTCCCCGCGGTCATCCGCATCCTGACCACCTGAACGAACCGAAGGAGTACGTCCATGAAACTCGCTGTCCGTCTGGCCGCGGTGGCCCCGTGGCTCCAGGGTCGGCTGGATGCCGGCCGGGCCCGGGGTCGCGATCGGGGCGACATCTCGATCACCACCATCATCATCTGGGTCGCGGCCGTCGCCGGCGCGCTCCTCATCGCCGGCACGATCGCCGTGGTGATGTCGAAGTACAACGGCAAGCTGTCCGGGCTCTGACGATGCGTCGGGTGCGGGGGTGGGCGGCGGCGATACGGGCGCGCGCCCACGGTGACCGGGGCGACACGTCCCTGCAGATGGCGATCGTGTTCCCCGTCGTCATCCTGATGACGATCGCCGTGGTGCAGGCCAGCATGTGGTACTACGCCCGGAACATCGCGCTGACCGCGGCCCGTGAGGGCGTCAACGCCGGCCGCGGCTACCAGTCCTCCCCCGGCGACGGCGCCGCCCGGGCCCGCTCCACCCTGGACCGGATCGGCGGCGACAGCCTGCACGGCCCCGGGGTGTCCACCGACGGATCCACCGCGGACACCGTGACGATCACCGTGTCCGGCACCGCGATCTCCATGCTGCCGGGCGTGCCCGGCCTGCACGTCTCCCAGTCGGCGTCTGCCGCCCGCGAGCAGTGGACCACACCGTGAACCGGCGGGCCCTGGCCGGGCTACGGGCCCGCGGGGATCGCGGCAGCGAGGCCATCCAGGCGGCGATCGTCACGCCCCTGCTGATCGGGTTCCTGTGCACGGCGATCGCCGCCGGGCGGCTGGTCATCTCCGACGGGAAAATCGACTCCGCCGCAGAGGACGCCGCACGGGCCGCATCGATCGAGCGCACCCCGGGCGCCGCCCAGGCCGCCGCCGACACCGCGGCCGCCAAATCCTTGGATGACCAGGGCATCACGTGCGCGAGCGAGCACGTCGCGGTCGACGTGGGCGGACTGAACGTGCCGGTCGGCCAGGTCGGCTACGTGCACGTCACCGTCCGGTGCACCGTGAACCTGTCGGACCTGCTGCTGCCCGGCGTGCCCGGCTCCAAAACCCTGACCAGCTCGTTCACGTCGAGCGTGGACGCGTACCGATCGAGGCAGGGATGAACGCCACAGCGCGATGCCTGCGCCGCCGCGTGGCCGCGCACGAAGACCGCGGAGGGATCGCGGTGTTCACCGCGATCGTGACGATCACGCTGCTCGGCATCATCGGCCTGGTCATCGACGGCGGCGGAAAGATGAACGCCACCGAACGCGCCGACACCGTCGCGATGGAAGCCGCCCGCGCCGCCGGGCAGGCCATCGACCCGGGCGCGGCCGTCACCGGCACCGCCTACCGCGTCGACCCGCAGGCCGCGACCGCCGCAGCACAGGCCTACCTGCACCAGGCCGACGCCAGCGGACACATCAGCATCTCCCCCGACGACACCACCATCACCGTCACCATCAGCGCCACGTACGCCACGAAGTTCCTTCCCGCGGTCGGCATCGACTCCCTGCCCGTGACCGGGCACGGCAGCGCGAAACTGCTGCACGGCGTGAACACCCCCGACTAGCTCCAGCGCACACCCAGAAGGGCCCCGACGATGCCTCAGCCCTCCCCCACCAAGCCCGCCCGCCGCGCCGGCTCGAGCTCGGCCGCAGCACTGCGGGCCCTGGGCAGCTTCGTCGTGCTGGTGGCCCTGCTGATCGGCCTGCCGCTGCTGCTGTGGTGGGCCACTGCTGTGGTCGGCCCGGACGGCGTGCGCGCCCTCGGCAATCTCGCCTCGACCCGGGACTCCGGGCAGGTGTTCCTGCTCGCGCTCGCCGCGATCGGATGGGTCGGCTGGGCCGGGTTCGCCGGCTCGGTCCTGCTGGAGATCCCCGCGCAGCTACGCGGCCGCAGCGCCCCGCAGCTACGAGGCCTGCTCGGGCAGCGCACCGCCGCCACCCTGGTCGGCGCACTCTTCCTTGTGCTGCCGGCCGGGACCGCGCCCGCCGCTCCCGCCGCTCCCGCCGCGCACGCCGCGACACCCGCCGCCGCCACTGCGCCACCCGGTTCCGCCAAGGAGTTGGCTGCCGCTTCCACGACCGCCTCCCCCCAGAGCAGCACGCCGACGGTGGTCTCCTACACCGTGCAAGAAGTGCGGCCGGCGGAGAGCCTGTGGACGATCGCGCAGCAGCAACTCGGCGACGGCAATCGCTGGCAGGAGATCGCGGACCTCAACACCGGCCGCACCATGGCCGACGGCACTACGTTCCGCGCCGACGCCCCGATCCAGCCCGGGTGGGTCCTGCGCCTGCCCAGCGACGCACACGCCCAGGACACGAGCATCAGCTCGGCAAACGGCGAACCCGCCGGCCCGCACGCCACTTACACCGTCGCCCCTGGCGACTCCCTCTCCTCGATCGCGCAGCAGCAACTCGGTGACGACGCGAAGTGGCCCGACATCTACGCCCTGAACAAGGGCCAGGAGCAGCCCGGCGGCCGGCACCTCACCGACCCCGATCTCATCTACCCCCAGGAGCATCTGCAACTGCCCAGCACCGCGCCCAGCAAGCAGGAACCGCCCGCCACTCACGAGGCACCGCAGCACCAGGCGCCGTCTCCAGCCATCCCGCCGCCCGCCACGGCCCCGCCAGCGGGCACCGCCCCGAGCACCACGCCACCGGCCAGCACCGCCCCCGCCGTCACACCCACGCAGCAACCCGGCACCGCGCCGACCCCCGCCCACACCCCAGCCACAGCCGCGGAGACAGGATCAACAACTACCGCGCACACCACGGCGACCGGCAGCCGCATGCCGCTGTACGCACTCGGCGGCGGCCTGCTGGCCGCGGCCGTGCTGACCATGCTCGGGCTGCGCCGCCGCCACCAGCAGCGGCGCCGCGGCATCAGCCGCCGCATTCCCCTGCCCACCGGCAGCGCGGCCGCCACCGAACAGGCCCTGCGCGCCACGGAACACCCCGACGTGCCGCAGTTCATCGACAGCGCGCTGCGCACCGCCGCGATCGGCCTGGCCGCCGCCAGCCAGGAGCTGCCTGACCTGTCCGCGGTCGTCTACGACGGGCACGGCCTCGAGCTGCGGCTGGCCGAACCGACCCCTCCGGTCGCCCCTTTCACCGCGGTCGACGGCGACCTCGCGCGCTGGCGCTGCTCCATCGACAGCAACGAACTCCTCCCGGCCGAGCACACCGACACAATCGAGGCCCCTTACCCGGCGCTGGTCACCCTCGGCTCGACCGCGACCAGCACCGTCCTGGTCGACCTGGAGCACTACGGGCTGGTCACGCTGACCGGCCCGCACCGCCGCGCCGTACTGCGGGCCCTGGCGATCGAGCTGGCTACCTCCCGATACGCCGAACACCTGGATATCGCCGTGGCCGGCGCCACGACTTGCCCCGGACTGCCGCCGCTGGTCCCGGAGTGGGTCACCGCTTACGACACTGTGGACGCCGCGATGCGGGCCGCGCAGGATCATCACGCCATGCAAGCCCGTGCGCTGGCCGACCTCGGCGTCGACGGGCTGCGCGGGGCCCGGCTCCGCGATGACCAGGCATCCTCGTGGACGCCGTGCCTGGTGCTCGCCGATGAGCCCGGCAACATCTCGGCGGCCGCGCTCGCGACGCTCGCGGGGCAGCTGCCCCATACAGCCGGCGCGGTCATCACCGCGGCTGCCTCCCCCGTTGACCTTCCTGCGGGCGGGTGGCACCTCGACAGCAGCGACGGGCAGGTGCGCCTGCCCGACCACGACTTGACCGTCACCTTGCAGGTACTGCCCGACGACGACTACAGCGACCTGGTCGCCATCCTCGCCGCATCGGACGACTCCCGCCCCGACGTCCCGTCGGCCCCGTCGACGCCCGTCCCCGGCTCTCGGCCGGCCGACGAACCACCCGTCGCTCCCCCCGCTCCCGCGCCGACCGAACCGGCACCGGCACCCTATGACCCAGCCGGCCACACCGACGTCGAGGAAGTCCGGTCGCTGCAGGTCGAGCTGACCAAGGCCTCCCACGAGGACGACACCGGCGCACCAGCGGCGCTACTGGCCGGCTTCGCCGACCTTGACGACCCTGACGACCTCGACGACGTCCCCTCCCCCGACCTCGCGAACCCGCGACCGCCGGCGACAGAGTCGATCGCCGACCCCGAAACCACTACCGCGGCGCCCTCTGCCGCAGTGCCGGCGCCAGCCCCTCCGGTCGAGGCGATCGAGCCGATCACCCCCACCGCACAGACCACTGCTACGGCGCCCCTGATCCGCATCCTCGGCCCGGTCGACATCACCGGCACGCAGGGCACCACGGACACCAAGTATCTGCGGGTCGTCACCGAGATCGCCGCATGGATGGTGCTGCACCCCGGCCTGGACCACCGTGCCCTGGACGAAGCAATCTGGCCCGGCCGCGACGTCTCCCGCAAGACCCGCAACCCATGGATCTCCCGCCTGCGGACCCTGCTGGGCGCAGCCGCCGACGGCACCAAGTACCTGCCCGCGATCGCCACCACCAACGACGCCCGCTACCGGCTCGCCGACCCCGTCACCAGCGACTGGCACCTCTTCCAGAACCTCGTCGCCAAGGGCACGACCAGCACCGGCGACGCCGCCGACGACCGGCTGCGCGCCGCACTCGACCTCGTGCGCGGCCGGCCGTTCGCCGCCGTACCGCCCAGGCGATACGTATGGGCCGAACACCTCGCCCAGGACATGATCTCCGCGATCGTGGACGTCGCCGCAACCCTCGGGGAGCGACGCCTGGCCACCGCCGACCCCCGCGGCGCGCTATGGGCGACCACCAAGGGACTGAATGTCGCCCCCGAGGCGGAACACCTGTACCGCATCAACTTCCGCGCCCACCACGCCCTCGGCGACCACGAAGGGCTCGAGCGAGCGGCCGGCCAACTGGAACGTCTGTGTGACGACCTCGGCAGCGACATGGAAGACGCCACCGTCGAGCTTCTGCGGTCCCTGCTGACAGCAGCGGCGCCTCTGCGGTAGTCAGATCGGCTGGCAGACCCGGCCACGGCCGAGGGTGGCACTGCGAGCCGTGTCATGCCGCGTCGGTCAGGAACGTCGCGGTGATCGCGCACCCGTCGGGTGAGGAGATCCAGTTCGACTAGTTGGAGCTGCCGGATGCTCCGGCCGGGTGGGGAGTGGGGAGCGCGCTCATCTTTTGATCGCGTACAGGGAGAAAAAGCAGGGCTTCTTCTGACAGCCGCCCAAGGTGCGCCTCTGCGTATCGCCCGCAAGGGCATCGAGTCGAGCGAGCGCCTGGGCCGCCGCCGCTGGGGCAGCAGACCCTCCCGGTCCGCGAGGCTGCCGAGGAACGCTGAGGCGAGCTGGATGGAGGCCGCTCCTAGACGTTCGGCCTCCAGCGCTCTCCATTGGCCACCGGCCAGCCCCTGAAGGAACCTTGCGAGGAGGAGTCCGGTCCCCTGCGTGGGAAGCCTCCGTGACAGGAGATCCCGCATCGACCGGTCCGGGAGCGGCACCGCAGATTTGGGCAGGTGGAGGAGAGTCAGCCAGCCGCCCTCGGTCACCCGCATCTGAACCGGCTGCGACGTGTCGTACAGCAGCAGATCGCCTGCTTCAACCTTGGCGTGGTTGCGTGCCTGATCCACCATCATGACCCCGCTGGTCATGTAGCCCAGCTCCCACAGCTCGGGATCCGACCGTTGGATCAACCGTGCGGTTCGTACTGCCGTCAAAGGCGGGAAAGACAAGACGGACACCTTGACCTGCCCGAGATCCAACGCAGCATTCATCCCTGGAAGTCCTCGCGGTGCTCACTGGCGACGTGTGTGGGTGCAAGATTCTGCATCAGCAGGTCGCGCCACCTTCCGAACCTCTCAGTCCTCGGCACGTTGGCCGTATGCATCTCGGCCCAGCCCATTGATCCACCCTCGTGCTTGGTGTTCACATCGTGTCAACGACTTTGCGCTCTGTGTCAATTACCCAAGCCTGGACCGACGGAACACTTGGTCTGAGACAGATTCACGAATCGGACCACGGAGGAATCGCGACCATGGACCTGCGTAAACGCGTCACCATCGTCCTGCCGAACGCACTCGTCTGTGCCACTGCGGCCGTCGGGATTGCCGCCGGGAGCCTGGCGGGCGCAAGTGCCAGCTTCGCGGCGGCCCCGCCGGCCGCCAGGCCCGTGGTCGGCTCCGTCGTTCCCTTCGCCGTCAACAACCTCGGGCTGACCACACACGAGGCCGAGAACTGGCAGAGGGAGCTGGGGCACTCGCTCACGGTCGACGGGCAGTTGGGCACCGCGAGCTGGGAGGCGGCGCAGGAGGTGTTCAAGAGCCACGGCTGGTACTCCGGCCCAATCGACGGCATCGCCGGTAGCGGGACGATCAAGGGACTACAGCACTACCTGAACTCCTACGGCCCCTACAACCTCGCGGTCGACGGGATCGCCGGCACGCAGACCAAGGCCGCGTTCGCGGACTACAACAACTACTAGGACACCCGACAGCCGGGGTTGAACACACCGCCGGCCGTCTGACATGAACCACTGCGAGCCCGCCCCCCGCCGAACGCGGGGGCGGGTGACGCTCGTCGGTGTGGAGCCCAGAACCTCATCCTTCAGGAGGTACAACAAAATGCGAACTCGACGTTCTCTGCCACTCGCAGGTGCACTCGTAGTCTTAGTGGTCGGGACGGCACTGAACGCTCCGGCAGCTGCGGCGAGCGGCGGCGTGTGCAATCCGGGCTGCTCCGCCAACGTGGAGTTCAAGTCGGACGGCGAGATACTCACCGTTCATGACTACTCGCCCGACGGCTTGTCTGCAGTCGCGGAATTTGACACGCATCGCGACGGGTCAATCTCGTACTTCTTCAACAGCAACAGCTACGAGGGACCGCCGGCGGTGTTCAACCTGGACCTGCCCGAGGGCACGCTGGTCCGCTATAGGGCGTGTCTGTCGCACGCTGGCAGCGGTGTATACACCAACTGTAGCGACTGGTACAACGACGTCGCCTGAACCGCACGAAGTCCGACCCTACCCAGAGCTTCGGCAGAGGTGAGGGGCCGAGGGGGCGAGGACGTCCGCCCGGCCGTCGTCGGACAGTTGACCGCCGTGTGCTGGATCAACCGCGCCAGGACCGCCTGTACGTGGTACCCGTCGTCTAACGAGCTCGTGCATGGTTGGCACGGGTTCTTCTCCTCGGCTCGCTTGCGGCCAATCCGCGCAGGCGCGGGTCGTAGGCTGCGCGCGCCCCGAAGGCGCGATGTCCTTCGGGGCGGCGCGCGGCGGGGGTTGCCGGTTCAGGCGTTGTAGCCACCGTGGGCGTCCAGTACCGCGCCCGTGACGTACGACGCGGCGGGGCTCGCCAGAAAGGCGATCGCCGCGGCGATTTCTTGGGGGTGCCCCAGGCGTTGCATGGACAGCGAGCTGACCAGGGCCTTGAGGGTCTCGGGGTCCGGCGTTTTCATGCCGCCATCCATCAGTCCGGCCTCCACGACGTTGGCCGTGATGTTCCGAGGCCCGAGGTCCCGTGCGACCCCCATGGTGTACCTCTCGATCCCTGATTTGGTCGCCGAGTAGTCGGCAACTCCTGGGACTCCGACTCGGGAGCCCAGTCCGGAACTCACCGTGATGATGCGGCCGCCCGCACGCAGCACTCGGGAGGCGGCACGGATGACGGCGATCACGCCGAGGTAGTTGGTGGCGTGCATCCGGTCCAGCGCGGCGGTGTCGGCGTCCGGGTCGTCCACGGTGCCAGTCACGGAGATCGCTGCGTTGTTGACGAGGATGTCCAGGCCGCCGAAGTGCGCCACCACGTCATCAATCAGCGCAGGCGCCTGACTCATGTCCGCCTGGTCGGACTTGAAGGCGACGGCTTTCGCTCCCTTGCCGTGCACCTCGTCGACGACAGCCTGCGCCTGCTTCCCGGAGCTGACATAGGTGAAGGCGACGTCGGCGCCCTGCTCGGCCAGCAGTCGTACGGTCGCGGCTCCCAGTCCGCGCGACCCCCCGGTGACCAGGGCGACCTTGCCCGTGAGTGGCTTGCTCATTCTTCTCACCTCGTTGATTGGCCCTTCTCGACAGTCGCAACGGTAATCGTTACGACAACCTGTTGCAACCTTTGCTGTTACGACTAAGCTGTCGTAACATTGGCCGTTGCGGTAGAGAGGAGGGGTTCATGGGTGCCAACAGCAGGTTGACCATTGCCGCCCACGCGCTGGCCTGGATCGGTCTTTACCAGCGCCAGGGCCATGAGGTCGCCACCTCCGAGCAGATCGCGACCAGCGCGAACACCAACCCCGTGGTCATCAGGCGGCTGCTCGGCGAGCTGCGCAGGGCCGGGCTCATGGAGTCCCGGCGGGGCGTGGGTGCGGGCTGGTCACTGACGCGCGAGCTGGGGTCGATAACCCTGCTCGACGTGTACGAGGCAGTGGATCCCGGCCCGCTGTTCGCGATGCACCGCGCCCTCCCGGATCAGGGATGTGTGGTGGGTTACGGCATCCAGCCGGCACTGCAGGGCATCTACGAGGGCATCGAGGAGACCCTGAGACACGAGCTGGCCCGCGTCACGCTCGAGAACGTACTCCGGGACGTTCTCGCGGCACCTCGCTACTGAACTTGATTGAGTGATGTCGGAGCCGTTCGCCTGACGGTGGGAGGGCCGTTCCGGTAGCCCTGGACTGTGAGATACGCGCAGGGCGGCGGGCTGGCCGACGCGGGGAGGGTCGCCCGGGAGCGGATTCGACTGCATGCCGTGGAACGCTTCGAGGGCGGGCAGAAGAATCGGGAGATCGCTGCCGCGCTGCGGGTCAGCGAGCGGTCCGTGGAGCGGTGGCGTCGCCAGTGGCGCGAGCGACGGGCAGCAAACACCACCTGATCTGGGACGGCCGCGGCACCCCGCTCAAGGTCATCACCACTGCGGCCAACGTCAACGACGTCACCCAGACCCTCGCCCTGGTCGACGGCATCTCACCCGTCGCCGGCCGCCCCGGCCGACCGCGCAGGCGCCCTGAAGCCCTGCTCGGAGACAAGGGATACGACTCCAACCCGAACCGCGAAGAGCTCCGCAGACGCCGGATCCTGCCGGCCATCTCCCGCAAGGGTGTCCCGAACATCCAGGGTCTGGGCAAGCTCCGCTACGTCGTGGAGCAGACCTTCGCCCTGCTCCACCAGGTCATCAAGCGCCTGGCCGTCCGCTTGGAACGCCGCACCGAACTCCACGATGCCTTTGTCTCTCTGGCCTGCGGCCTGATCTGCTGGAGATGCTTCAAGAAGACCCGATCATGATCGTGTTACGAGCTCTAAGTGCGTGCAGATCAGTAACATGCTTTCTTGATCTTGTCCTGGCCATTTTGGGCGAGGAACGTTGCGACGTCGGCTGGTGTGTGGAAGCGGGCGGTGGAGGCGTCGATGTGATGGCCGTGCGCTTCCAGGAGTGGGTGGACTTCGCGTTTCGCCCGGCTGATGGTCATGGCGGTGACTCCGAGGAGTTGGCCGAGGAGGTCCATGGTGGCCAGCTTGCGCAGGTGGAGCACGGTGGCCAGGATCCGCTCGGCGGGGGCGAGTTTGGCCTTGGCGCCCGAACCGGGGGCGACCAGACGCTCGTGGCCGCGACGGGTGCGAAGTGTCGGTCGAAGCCCGCTGATGGCGACCCCCTCGCGGCCAACCGGCCGAAGGCGCAGCCGAGTCAACCGAGGGTACGGAAGCCGTGTCGCGCTACTCGTTACGAGGCACCGGTCGTTCCCCTCGCCAGGAGCGGAAGCGGTGAAGGCGGAAGGCCCCGGATCCGGAGTCTGCCATGACTGCCAGGGCCTCCCGCCCGAACGGCCCCCGACTAATGCGCCGGTGTACGTGGGGCCGGTGTGACACAAGAGCGCATCACAACATCTCCAACGGCCAAGTAGCCAAGAAGTCACTCGGACAGTCGAGGCTGGAGAATCGGTCGACGGCCGCAACGACGCTGTCAATGAGACGGTTCTCACCCTCGGCCACACCGCGATGGCCGCCTCTCCGTAGCCCGTCAGTAACCGCCAACCCCGGTTACACCGCTCGTTTAGACCCGCTCCTGACCGAACTCGAAGCTGCCAACGCCACCCTGCGCGGACAGCTCGGCACCACCATCACGACCCTCCCCGGGCCGCGTTGACACCACTATCGGCCTGATACGGGCACCGGCCAGCGGCCTGCTGGCCGCCGTCCGGGATGTCTTCAGTGAGCAGACCCGGCGCCTTGGCGTGACCGCGCTCTTCATCGCCGTCGGCCACGACCAGCCCACCGAACTGTTCGCAGGCCAACTCGACCTCGACCCCACCGGCTTTGTCCGGGTCCAGGCCCCCACCACCCGCACCAGCATCCCCCCCCGGGGGGCGCCTGCGGCGACGTCGTCGACGACACCTCGCCAGGCCATCACTGCCGCTGGAACAGGCTGCGCCGCCGCTCTCGACGCCGAACGCCACCTCGCCACCCTCGCCACCCTCGCCAACCAGAACCAGAAGACCAGGCTGGACCGGCAGGCCCCCCGCTCGCACCGGCACCCTGACTCCCGATCGGCACGGTTCATGGGTGCGCGCCGTGGCCGGGGGCACGAGAACCAGTGGCCCCCAGGGTGCCAATGTCCCTTCGGGGACCGGCGGCAGTGCCGCCCGGCAGGGCCCGGCCGTTCCGCCCCCCGGACGGCCGGGCGTACCACCTTCGACGATGTGCTCAGCCCGCGGCTGGCTCGTTACCCGAACCGAACACCGGTACATCGCCCGGCGCCGCATCCGCGCGAACCCGCAGCCACCGCACGGGATGCCGCCACCGGCCCGCGGTATCCAGCGACACGTCCGCGGCCACCTCGCCGACCAGCACCGGCTCCACGAGCTCCACCCGCAGCACCTCCTTGGTGCCCCATCCGGCCGAGAACGTCCACCCCGTCCAGGGATGCCCGCCCGACGGTGCGGTCAGCTGGGCGGCCAGTGCCCGGCCCGTCTCGCGGGACAGCACCGACGTACGGCCGACGTAGCGCAGGGCGCCACTCGCGTCCAGGCGCCCCAGCAGCACTGTCGCCGGCGACGCGATCGAACCGCTGACCGCGCCGACCACCGCCTCTGTCGAGGCCCGTGCCCGGTACTTCCTCCAACCGCGACGGCCCGGGGCGTACTTCTGGTTCAGGCGCTTGAAGACCAAGCCCTCCATGCCCACGGACGACCACGACAGCCAGCCCTCCGCGACAGCCGGATCGGTGGTCGAGGGGCACAGCACCCACGGCGCGCCGAGCCCCTGCTCAGCGAACAGCGACTCCAACGCGTCACGACGCTCGACATAATGCCGACCCGTCAGGTCTCCCTCAGCACCGAAGCGCAGCAGGTCAAACGCCACGAAATGCGCAGGCCATTGCGCCGCCAACTTCGCCGCGCCCGCGGAGCTGCGGTTGAGCCGGCCCTGCAACCGCTCGAACGCCAACCGGTCATCGGCCCACACCACTACCTCACCATCTAGGCCAACAGCCTCAGGCAGCGTCATCGCGGCGGCCGCGATCTCCGGGAACGCCGTCGTCATGTCCGCGCCACGCCGCGATCGGATCACCACACGACCGTCGGCGTAGCGGGCCAGCAAAGCCCGATAGCCGTCCCACTTCGGCTCTCCCGCGTGCGCGGCTGGCAGCACCGGGCTGTCCACGGCAACGGCCAGCATCGGCTCGGGCAGTGTCCACACCATGATCGACAGTTACCACGGCCGTGTTCCGCCCGCAGTCGCGGCACGCAGACCGAACGGGCGATCCCTGGTTGGGAGCCCGAGACACCGGACCCTTGAGACAAGGTCACAGCTCCCACAATGCCGTCCAGCAGGGTCGACGGCGGACACTCCTGCACAAGGGCGGCGGCCACGTCCGGCAACGCAGGCAGCGGGTCCGCTCTCCTGCGGCTGCGGATCACCGGGGCGCCGTCGTCCAGGCGCCCGCACAGCGTCTGGTACCCACCCCACTTCGGTTATAGCCGACCTGTCCTCGGGTACCTCCAGAACGCCGAGTTGCGCCGCACCGCTTCCCCCCGACCTGGCCCCTGACTAGCTCCTCTGAGGGCAGCCGGATGCCCTCGGGCATCGGCCAGGTCGGGTCCCTTCTACGCCCGGCGGCCTGACCTCCCGAACGGAGCACGACGTCGCGGGGGGAAGTGGGGCGGGTCAGTGCTCGTGGGGGTGGGGGGTGTGGACGGGTCCGTGGGCGTCTTCGCAGTGGTCGTCTCCGGCTGGGTCTGCCTGGCTTGCCCCGCTGATCGTGTGTAGCTGGTTGGCGTCGTGTCCGACGTGGTCGACCTGCAAGGTGGCGTGGTCGATGCGGTAGTCGGTTGCCACGAGCTGCTGGAGCCGACGTCGTACCTGGTGGCCGTCTTGGTCGAAAGACATCCGCGGGCCGGGGTGCCGACAATGCGCAGGATCGCACGGAAGCTGACACACAGGCCGGAACGGAACCCATCCGGGCGGCGCTACAGGACCTGCTGGACGACCTGTGTTCACGTCCCGGTATCCCCGTATGAGCGTTCACGTTCGGGGCATCGTTCCAGGTCAGACCATAAAGGACAAGCCAAGTAGGTTGAACCTTAAATGTCCTCATTGAGATGTGGAGATCAAGTGAAGATCACCCGCTGACGGCGAGTCGCCTACAACCGAGAACAGGTCTCGCGGGTCTCGCCAGGTGTTCCGGCCAGGTGCCTTCGGCTCGACGTTGCGGAGAAGTGCTTATGACCAGGTCCTCCAGCCGTTCGCGGAGGCATGGCAGGGGGCGGCCGGGGGGCGACGCCACGACCGGGGCCGGCACGACTTCCGGGGTGGGTGCACCGGGACCGGCCGGGGGCGGGCGGGCCGCGGCTCGCAGGAGCGGTAACCGCCAGAGGAGGCGGGGCGGCCGCCGGGCCCTGAAGATCATCGGCCTGACCATGGGCTTCGTGCTGCTGCTCGGCTGCGGCGCCGCCGCGTACGCGTACTTCAAGCTGACCGGCAACATCAAGTCCAGTGACCTTTCCGCGAACGGCAAGGACGGCGCGGGTCACGAGAAGCCCGACGCGTTCGGCCGTACCCCGATCAACATCCTGGTGATCGGGTCCGATACCCGCGCCAAGACGGGCGACAAGGACCTCGGCGGAGCCGCCGACTCGACAGGCGCCCGGGCTGACGTGGAGATGGTCGTGCACATATCCGCCGACCGCTCCAACGCGACCGTGTTGAGCATCCCCCGTGACCTGAACGCCAGTTGGAGCGGATGCCACGATAAAGACAACCCCAGCATGGGCCCGCAGACCAACACGAAGATCAACGGGGCACTCAACGGCGGCCCCGGGTGCAGCGTCGTCGCCGTACACCAACTCACCGGGATACCCATCGACCACTTCATGATGGTCGACTTCGAGGGGGTGGTGAAGATGTCCAACGCGGTGGGCGGCGTGCCCGTTTGCGTCGACAACGACATCTACGACCCCTACAGCCACCTGAAGTTGAAGAAGGGCGACCACACGCTCAAGGGCGACGCGGCCCTGGAGTTCCTGCGCACCCGGCACGGCTTCGGCGACGGCAGCGACAGCCGGGGCCGCACGGTGGCGCAGCACATCTTCCTCAACTCAATGATCAGCACCCTGAAGAGCAAGGGAACTCTTAGCTCTCCCAAGAAGCTGTGGGACCTATCCAACGCCACCGCCTCGGCACTGACCGTGGACAACCCGCTGAAGTCGCCGAGCAAGCTGATCGGCCTGGCCAACGACCTCAACAAGGTTCCGCAGAGCCGCATCACCTGGGCCACCATGCAGACCTACGACACCAAGGTGAACGGCGTGTGGCAGACGCTGATCAGCAAGCCGTACGCGCCGACGCTGTTCAGGACGATCGCCGACGACCAGCCGCTCAAGGCGAGCGCGGAGAAGAAGCCGTCCGCCACGCCGACGGTGGCGCCGGCAAGTATCGCCGTGCAGGTCCAGAATGGCACGACGGTCCACCACTGGGCCGGCACGATCGCCCAGGACCTGATCGACGACGGCTTCAGCCCGCAGACCACCTCCACCAACGGACCCCCGGGGACGGCCACCACCTCACTCAACTACCCGGCCGGCGAGCAGGCGCAGGCCCAGACCGTCGCCAAGTCGCTCGGGTTGCCGGCGAAGGCGGTCAGGCAGGGCACGGGCAGCCGGCTCGTGCTGCTGATCGGTGCGGACTGGACCAGCGGCAAGACCTTCCCAGGCGGCAAGGTCACCGCCCCGGCCGCGAATACCAAGGATGCCCTGAACGGCGCCAACTCCAAGCTCAGCAAGTGCGCGAAGGTCGGTACGGACAGTCAGCTGATTGGCCTGAACGCCGCGGGCCAGCCGACCTCCTCCGACCACACCTACGGCGCAACGTCGCCGAGCAATGCCTACGCGATCAGCAAGGGCGTCAAGGACTCGGCGCCATAGGCGATCCCGCCGTAAGCTCGGCGGCCACCTCGGTGATGTCGGCGCCGTCATCCCCCTCTACGTGCTCTTCCTGCTCGTCATGGCCTTCGCCGGTCGCGCGGTGGCCTGCGTGTTCCGCCTGGACGCCCCCGCCTCACGGGCGGCCGTCTTCACCGGCGCCACCCACAACTCCCTGGTAGTCCTGCCCCTGGCCCTCGCCCTGCCCGGCAATCTGGCCGTCGCCCCGGCCGTCGTAGTCACCCAGACCCTCGTGGAAGTCCTCGGCATCGTCACCAACGTCCGCGTCATTCCGCACCTGGTCCCAGAGCGTGAGACACCAACTCGCTGAGACACATGCGCAGGTCACATAACGCCGTCCAGCAGGCTCGACGGCGGAAGCTGCTCGGCAAGGGCTGCGGTCACGTCCGGGAACGCAGGCAGCAGGTCCGTTCCTGTGCGACTGCGGATCACCGGGGCGCCGTCGTCCAAGCGCCCGCACAGCGTCCGGTACCCATCCCATTTGCACTCCGCCGCCAGGGTGTTGTCCGCGGGCAGGGACCAGTGCTCGACAGGGGTGGTGAGCATCGGCTCGTCGGGCAGATCCACACCCGTAGCGTCACCCGCGCTATCCCGCGCTGCCACCGGGGGGCGCCCCTCCCCACTCCACCGTTGCCGCCACGCGAGACGTGCTACTCGGGCAGGTCCGCGGGCACCGCGTCCATGATCAACAGTTCAGCTCAGAGACCGCCTGACACAGTGGAGCCGGCGGCGAGCGCTTGGGTGCGCATGTCTGTGACCGCCGAGGCCGTTCGCTGCCAGCCTGCCGGCAGCTGATTCTCCGCGATGTGCTGCGCGTGGGTCACGATGCCGGCTAGGCCCACATGTTGCTGGCAGCCGGTGTCGGCGAGCGCGTCGCGTAGTTTGGTGCGTGCCACCGTGCCGAGCGCTGGCCTTGCCATTCAGGTAGGAGGTCAGCAGGGCTTCGGCCGGCGCCCGGGCTGCCGGCAGTGTCGCCGCGGTGATGTGTGCGCGCTGCATGCAGGCCGCCCAGCGGTGTTGCCCGGCCAGGAAGGAGGGGCTGGTGAGCACGGGGTGGACGACGCGGGCGTCCAGACTCTCCAGGTCGAAGGAGTCCTTGCGCCAACTCGGCCCGTAGACCGCCGCGTCGGCGCGCGCCACGCAGCCGTTGGGGTCGTAGAAGAACGTGCCCATGCCGCGCTCGGTGATCTGCGTTCGGTGAGGGGCCGTGCCGAGCAGTGCCGCCGTCCACGCGGCTCGCCGGTCCTTGGACAAGGCAGCCAGCACGGGCGCGTCGGGGTCGGGGGCCGCCGCCCGGGCGGCGCCCTTGGTCAACCCGTAGCCGAAGTGTTCGGCGTCGCTGGTGCTCGGCAGGTCGTAGGGGTTCGCCGGCTGCTGGCCCGCGCTCGGTTCGATCCGGTAGACAAAGCCGCGGTCGTGCAGCCGCATCTCGTAGCCGCTCTCCGGCTCATCCGATCCGCCGTCGTCCCCCAACGCGACCATCCCCCCGGACACGTCCCCGCCTTGGCAGCGGGAGCACGGGGACATAGTCCCACTGCTCCTGCCGCCCGCCCGCAGGGGGTGACGTGGCGTCAGTCACCGTCGAAGACTGGCAGGCCGCCGCTGTTGTACCGGGTACGGCGGCGAGGATGCGCTGCGGCGACAGTCCGTACAGTTTCCGCGCCACGACCAGCGGTGCTCCGCACCGCTCGGCCAGCCGCTGCGGCCCCTTGTCCGGATGGCGCGGGTGCTGGCCGGCATGAGCGGCAGCAGGTCGATAAGGCATCATCGCCGAACACGGGTGCTGGCGCCCCCACTGCCCCTCCAAGTCGCCGAGCCTTGCCCGGTCAAACTTCAGTGGCAGGTAACTACCCCGTCGCCAAAGTTCAGTGGCAGACGGTCAATGTTCGGCGTCATTGAAGGCTGACCGTTTGTCACTGAACGTTGACCGATGTTGCATGCCGACTTGATCGTCACCTTGCCGTGCGCGGTCGTGCTCGCCACAATGCTGCTGCTGCACGATAACGCCGACGCCAGCACGGCGTCCGCCGTCCGTGCTGCGGCACCGTCACTCCCCATGAAAGCCTCCTTCCTCTTCGCCGCCGTGCCCGCCGCCTTCGCCCGGTTCGACGAAATGGACGCAGCCCGTGCAGTGGACAGTGCCGCGTTGAAGGCTGCGAGCATGGTTGGCGAGGTCGACGGCAGCAGTCACGGGAGATTCGCGGTCATATCGGTCCTGCGCCGGATCGGTGCCGGGTTGGACGCCGACAGAGTGGAGTTCGTCCGCGAGCTGGTCATCCGCAGCCTGCTGCAGCGCATGTTCGTCTGGCTCCACCAACTGCCTCGCGGGAGGCGGCTGGTCCGGCACTGTCCTGGACAAAGCTCGACGGGTCCAGGCCAGGAAAACGTCACTCAGGCCCGACTCGGCGAGGCCGTCGAGGTATTCGCGGACCAGCCCGATCGCCACGCCATGGCCGAAGGTGACGTTGCTGAGAGCTCCGGTGACGGCCGCTGCGGCGTGTTCCGCGGCGTGTTCGGTCTCCTGCTCGCGCTCGTTCACGGCATCACCCTCCTCTTGTTCGCGGGTGAGACGGGCGGCGAGGTCGGCGGAATCGGCGACCGTCCCGTCCATTCCGGCATCGTGTGCCGCGGCTTCGGCTTCCGCGGTCGGCGGCCGGGGGGCCCGCGGATTGGCGTCGGGGAGGGACGGCGGGGAAAGCGGGAGCAGCGTCATGGCCTGCAATCGCCCCATCTGGTAGGCCAGATCGCGTGCGGCCGGGGTCGGTCCGGTCTGGTCGGCCTGGTCCGAGCGCGGCGCGGTGCTGTCGTAGACGCGTATCAGCATCTCTGTCAGGACCGGGAGCACCTGCGGGGAGGCTGTGAACCGCAGGGTGACCTCCTGGTAGAGGGCGGCCTCGCCACGGGCGTCGAGTTCCTCCTGAAGTTCCACGGTGTAGCGGTCCCGTACGTGCCGGCTGACCACGGGCCCCAGAGCAGGCGGTCCGGTCATGCCGAGGAACACCAGGGACAGCAGGACGATCTTCAGGACGGACAGTGTGCGGCGCAGCACGCCGAGTGCCCCGGTAAGCCCTGTGTTGCCGACCACTTCGGTGATCCGCCGGAACCGCCGGGAGCCCAGGGCGGCCGTCAGGAAGGCGGCCGCGAGCAGGACGTCGGCGCTCGCCCACGTCCACCATGGCAGGTCGATGAGGTTGCCCAGGCCCGCTGCCGTACCGCGCAGGGCCCTGACCTCGACAACCGGCAGAGCCAGCAGGTTGGCCAGCCACACCAGAAACAGCACGAGGAGGCCGCCGAGGAGCAGTGCGAAGACGATGTCCGCCGCCGCCGACACCTGCGTCCGGCCGTCTGCCTGCATACGTCGCCACAGCCGGAGGGCGAGCCACAGCAGCGGGGCGAAAAAAGGGACTTCCAGTGGACCGCCGAGCAGTTGGCCGTCGAACCAGAGGAACATCACATACGCGAGCGGCAGAATCGCCGCCGTTGTGGCGAAACGCCCCAAGCGGCCGTGCCAGTGTGCGAGGCGCCGTACGAACGAGACGGTGACCGTGCCCAGGAAGGCCGCAACGATCGCCTGTGCCAGCAGCCGCGCTGCCTGGTCACCGGAGAGGGCATGGGTCTCCGCGATGCCGACTACCGTGCCCAACAGGGCGAGTCCCGCTGTGGGCGTGATCGGGGGCTGGCGCATGAACCTCAGCCCGGCAAACATGAGGACCAGCGGAACAGTGACCAGGATGCCGCCCGGCGGCCGGTGTTCGAAGACGAGGAAGCAGGCGGCCGAGAGGTAGAGACTCAACACCATTACGGCGAGGTACAGAGCGAAATGCCGGACTCGAACGAGTGCCCATCCCAACCACAGCAGCGCCGTTCCGGTGCCCACGGCACACGAACACATCGCCTTGATCAAAAATATAGCGACGGTGCCGGCCTCTTCGCCCGACCATCCCAGAGCCACCGTGCCGGCCATGGCGAGCAGCACCACACCGGCGCCCACCAGGCCGCTCACGGCCCAGGCGGCCCGCCGGTGCCGTACCGCGGCTTGGTACACGGCCGCGTCCAGGTACTGCACGATGAGCGTCACAACGGCCGCTGCCCCGCCGGCGAGCGCGCCGAGGAGCAGCACCACCGCGATCTTGCCGTAGGGACCCGGCCCGTCATCCGTCACCCGCAGCCGCAGGAACAGCACCGGCAGCAGCCCGAGCGCGACCGCCCAGCCGATCAACTCCCTCGGCGGTACGGGCTCCGAGAGATCCGCGACGATCCGCCTGCGTATCCGGTCTAGCACCCACTCATCGTAGAGACTGACGAGACGTCAATAAAGCGCCTATTCACGCTAGTTGGCGCCCCTCACCAGCCAGATCGTTCGTTCCACTGATCATCTACAGCTGGCCGGCCGCGAAGGCTCCACCATCATCGTCGGCCGCAAAGAGCTTGGCCTATCGGCCGCCGTGACCGGGCGCTGGATGTTGGCCCGCCGCAGCATCGATAGGCCCGACGAGATCGCCTACTACCTCGCCATCGCGCCCTTGGACGCCACCGTCGCCAACCTCGCACGCATCGCCGGCTGCCGCTGGAAAGTCGAGGAGTGCTTCCAGAGCGCGAAGAACGAATGCGGCTTGGACCAGTACGAGGTCCGCCGTCACGTGGGCTGGTATCGGCACATCACCCTCGCCATGCTCGCGCATGCCTTCCTCGCCGTCATGGCCGGCCAGGAACGGGAAAGGGGGGTACAGGGCGGGACACACCCGACCTCGTGGACCTCACGCCGGCCGAGATTCGACGGCTGCTGGCAACTGGACCCCGCCAGCGTGCTCCGGACAGCGACCACGCGATGACGTGGTCTCAC
>NZ_FNVU01000018.1 GCF_900107965.1 Actinacidiphila yanglinensis
CGCCTGCACCGCGAGACCCAGCGCATCGCCGAGCGGCTCCAGCGCTCCCTGCTCCCGTCGCTGCCCGACATCGCGCCGCTCGGGCTCGCGGCGGGGTACGAACCCTCGCAGACGACCGCCGAGGTGGGCGGCGACTGGTACGACTGCTTCGTGCTGCCGCAGGGCGACATCGCGCTCATCATCGGCGACGTCACCGGCCACGACCTGCAGGCCACCGTGACGATGAGCCAGCTGCGCAACATGCTGCGCGGGATCGCCTGCGACCGGCAGGAGCCGGCCGGCAAGATCCTGGGCCGGCTGGACCGCGCGAACCACACCCTGCACCCGTCGACCACCGCCACCTGCGTGTACGCCCTGCTCAAGGGCGAACCGGGCGGCCCGTGGGTCGTGGAGTGGTCCCGGGCCGGGCACCCTCCCCCGCTGCTCATCGACGCCGACGGCGAGAGCCGCTTCCTCGAGACGGCCGGCGGCCTGCCGCTCGGGGTGAGCACCGACCACCCCCGCGCCGACGAGCGGACCCCGCTGCCCCCGGGATCCACGCTCCTGCTCTACACCGACGGGCTCGTCGAGCGCCGCGGTGAGGTCCTGGACCGCGGCATGACCCGTCTGCGGCGGGAGGCTGCCTCCCGGGCCGGGGAATCGGTCGCCACCCTCGTCGAGCAGCTCCTGCACGACCTGGGCGCCGACGCGGACGACGACATCGCGCTGCTGGCGGTCCGAGTGCCCTGAACTCCCTCTCCCGTGCGTGCCTGGAGCCTGCGGGTACCCGCCGCCCTGCGGCACCATGGGCCGGCCCGATGCCGGATCAGCCGTTGACGCCGTTTGCACCCGCCGGGAGGGCGCGGGGCGCCCGGGGTGCCGAGGCGGAAGGGCCTTCCTATGCTGGACAGACGCTTGGCGATCCTCGGCCTGTTCACGTGGGACGACTCCCCTTGGAGGGGTGATGGCGGTACGGCACCAGCTGATCGAGCGGTCTCCGCAGCAGGTCTGGACCGTGCTCGCCGAGCCGGCGCGCTACCCCGAGTGGGTGGTCGGGGTGGCCGGCTCCGCGCCCGGCCGGGGCGACTGGCCGCGGGTCGGTTCGGACCTCAGGTACCGGGTGGTGCTGGGTCCGTGGAAGGGTGACGGGCGCACCGTCGTCCGCCGCAGCGAGGCACCGCATCTGCTGGAACTGGAGGCGGACAGCGGGGTGCTCGGTACCGCCAGGATCGCCGTGGAGGTCCGGCCCTGGGGCGAGCAGGACAGCCTCGTCATCGTCGACGAGCACCCGCTCCGGGGCGCGGCCGGCTCCCTGCACAACGTCGCCGTGGACGCGTTCATCCAGATCAGGCACCGCAGCATGCTCAAGCGGCTGGCGAACGTGGTGGAGCGGTCCGCCCCGCGCGGGCCTGCGCCGGGGCAGCCGCACTCCTGATCCGGCCTCGTCCGATCGTTGACGGCCTCGCGGAACCCCTCGCCGGCAGGCGGCACGCGCCGAACGGAGAAGTCAGGAGTCCCTCATGGCCGACGCCGTGGTGATCGGAGCGGGACCGAACGGCCTGGTCGCCGCGAACGTGCTGGCCGACGCGGGCTGGGACGTCGAGGTCCTGGAGGAGCAGGAGACACCCGGTGGCGCGGTGCGCAGCGACCGCGGGGTGGACCCCGCGTTCGTCAGCGACGTCTTCAGCGCGTTCTACCCGCTGGCCGCCGCCTCCCCGGTCCTGAACGCCCTACGGCTGGAGGACGAGGGTCTGCGCTGGAGCCACGCGCCCAGCGTGCTCGCCCACCCACTGCCGGACGGCCGCTGCGCCGTCCTGGACCGCGACCTGGACACCACCGCGGCGAGCCTGGAGGCGTTCGCGCCGGGGGACGGTGACGCCTGGCGGGAGCTTCACGGCCTCTGGGATCAGGTCGGCGACGATCTGCTCGGGTGCCTGTTCACGCCGTTCCCGCCGGTCCGCTCCGGTCTGCGGCTGCTCGCCGACGTCCGGGCGGCCGGCGGGCTGCGGCTGGCCCGCACCATGCTGCTTCCGGCCCGCCGGCTCGGCGAGGAGCGCTTCGACGGGGAGGGCGGCCGGCTGTTGCTGGCCGGCAACGCGCTGCACGCCGACCTGTCCCCCGAATCCGCGATCAGCGGCGGGTTCGGCTGGCTGATGGCCATGCTGGCCCAGACCTACGGCTTCCCCGTACCGGTCGGCGGTGCCTCCGCCCTCACCGCGGCACTGGTCAGCCGCCTGGAGCGGAAGGGCGGCAGCGTGCGGTGCGGCGAACGCGTCACGGAGGTCGTCGTACGCGGCGGCCGCGCGCTGGGGGTGCGCACCGCGAGCGGTGACGCCGTCCGGGCCCGCCGCGCCGTCCTCGCGGACGTGTCCGCCCCTGCGCTGTTCACCCGACTGGTCGCCGCCGAGCACCTTCCGGCACAGCTGCTCGAAGACCTGCGGCGGGGATTCCAGTGGGACTTCTCCACGATCAAGGTGGACTGGGCGCTCGACGGCCCGGTTCCCTGGACCGCCGGGCAGGCCGCCGCCGCGGGCACCGTGCATCTCGCCGACAGCGTGGACGACCTGACCCGCTTCGCCGCGCAGATCGCCACCCGGCATGTCCCCGACCGGCCGTTCGCCCTGCTCGGGCAGATGACCACCGCCGACCCCACCCGTTCCCCCGAGGGCACCGAATCCGCCTGGGCCTACACCCATGTCCCGCAGCGGGTCGGCGCGGACGCCGGCGACGACGCCATCACCGGCATCTGGGACCGCCGAGAGCAGGAAGCCATGGCCGACCGCGTCGAAGCCCGCGTCGAGCAGTACGCCCCCGGTTTCCGCGACCGGATCCGCGACCGCCGCATCCTCGCCCCGACCACGCTCCAGCGCATGGACGCCAATCTCGACGGCGGCGCGATCAACGGCGGCACCACTGCCCTCCACCAGCAGCTCTTCTTCCGTCCCACCCCCGGCAGCGGCCGCCCCGACACCCCGGTCCGGGGCCTGTACCTCGCCTCGTCGTCCGCCCACCCGGGCGGCGGCGTCCACGGCGCCCCGGGCGCCAACGCCGCCCGCGCCGCCCTGCACAGCGCCACCACCCGCAGGATCGGCAGGGCCACCCAACGCGCCCTGAGCCGCCGCCCGGCCACCAGGACGTGAGCGCACCGGGCGACGTGGCATGCGCTGCCCACCGAGGCCGAGTACCGCACCGCGCCGGCCGTGTCCCGCGCGACTTCCACGTTTATGCGGCCCGGGAGGGGTAGCCGGTGAGCGATCACGGGCCGTTTCCGTACGGCCCCCTGTGCCGCGAATGCGGACGACCGGGACAGGTCGGAGCAAGGCCCCTCCCGGTCGCGGCAACACCGCCGGGCGGCAGCACTCCCCGGTCCAGTCACGGCGGCTGGCCCTCGACGCGCCAAGGAGTCCGTCGTTGTGATGCTGACCGATCGCTACCGGCTCGACACGATGCTCGGACGCGGTGGAATGGGCGAGGTGTGGCGCGCCTGGGATCTCCGGCTGCACCGGCCGGTGGCCGTCAAGGTACTGGCCGGATCCTCCCCGGCCGCCGAGGACGCGGTCGCCCGCCTCCGGCACGAGGCGCGCACCGCCGCCCGGCTCAGCGACCCGCATGCGGTGAGCGTGTACGACGTCGGCACGGCGGACGGGTGCTGCTTCCTGGTGATGGAGCTGGTCCCGGGCCGCAGCCTGGCCCAGGAACTGCGCGAGGAGGGGCCGTTGGCGCCTGCCCGGGTTGCCGAGGTCGCCGCGCAGACCGGCGCGGGGCTGGCCGCGGCCCATCAGCGCGGAGTGGTCCACCGGGACATCAAGCCGTCCAACCTGCTGGTGGACGAGGACGGTTCGGTGAAGATCGCGGACTTCGGCATCGCCCGGGGCGGCGGCGACGAGACCACCGCGGCGGCCACCCGACCCGGCACTGTCCTCGGGACGAGCCTCTACCTGTCCCCGGAGGCGGCCATGGGCTGGAGTGCCGGCAGCCCCGCCGACATCTACGGCCTCGGCTGCTCGCTGTACGAACTCCTCACCGGCCGCCCCCCGTTCACCGGCGAGCACCCCGTCGCCGTGCTGCGCCAGCACGTCGAGGAGGACCCCGTACCGCCACGGCGGCTGCGCCCGCAGACCCCGCCGGAGATGGACGCCTACCTGCTGAGGATGCTCGCCAAGCAGCCCGAACTACGCCCCACCGCACAGGACGTGGCCGACTGGTTCACCAACGGCGCCTGGCAGGAGGAGATACCGGCCGCCACGCTGGGCCTCCCCGCCGCCGCGCCCCCGGTCCACCCCGCCTCGGCGCATCCCGGGACCGGCGAGCCGGCGCCGTCCCCAGGGGCACCCAAGCGAACTCCCGTCCGCCGCAAGGCGTCCGCCGCCGGCGCGGTCACGGCGGTCGCTGCGATCGCCGCCGCCGCGTTCGCGTTCGCCTCCCCCCTCTCCGACGACCACGCCCCTCCCCGGCCCTCGCAGACGTTGCCGAGCCAGGACGCCGGCTCCGCGCCGCCCTCCGCTGCCGCCTCGGCTCCTGCCGCCGGTGCCGCAGCCCCCGGCCGGCCGCGGGCGCCGGGCGCGGCCGCAGCAAAGCGACACACCACGCCCGGTACGCCGGCCTCCGCCGGTGCGACGTCGCCGGTGCACGGCCACCGGTCCGCTCCCGCGTCGGCCGCGCCGACCTCGGCGCCCCACAGCACCGCGCCCCGGACCACGCCGACACACGGCGCCACGGGTCCGACGGCGGACCCGACACCGACGAAGCCCACCCCCACCTCGACGGCCACCACCCCACCCGCCGACGGCGATCAAGGCGCGTAGCGCCCGTTGCCGTGCGGCACCGGCGGCGTGTCGCCCGCGCGGGCCGGGGAGAGGTCAGTCCCCCGGCCCGGCTGACGGCGGTACGTCAGTTGGTGCCGCGGTCCGCCTGCTCGACCAGGTTCTTGACCGCCGTGGGGTGGCCGACCATGACGGCGTGCGAGGAGTTGATCTCGACGGTGTGCGATCCGGCGCGCTCGGCCATCCAGCGCTCGAGGTCCGGGCTGATCGCCTGATCCTGCTTGGCGACCAGGTACCAGGAGGGAATGGTCCGCCACGCGGCCGCCGTGGCGGGCTGGTTGAGGGCCGCCAGGTCGATGGGCTCCTGCGCGTCCGCCATGTCGGTGGCCTCGGCCGGATCGACGTCCGCGGCGAAGACCTGGCGAAACTTGGCCCGGTCGATGTAGACGTCGGTGCCCTGGGTGCCGTCCGGCTTGGTGAAGTTCACCTCCTGCAAGGGCAGGGCGGCCGCGGGATGGTCGACCTTGTGAGCGGTCAGATCGGCCAGCGACTCACCGACGTCGGGTACCGAGGCCGCCACGTAGACCAGCGCCTTGACGTTCGGGTCGCCCGCGGCCGCGTTGGTGATGACCTCCCCTCCGTACGAGTGGCCGACCAGGATGATCGGCCCCTTGATGCTGTCGAGGAAGTCCCGGACGTAGGCGGAGTCACTGGGGAGGCCGCGCAACGGGTTGTTCGCGGCACGGACCGGATAGCCGTCCTTGCGCAACCCGTCCATCGCCCCGTACCACCCGGAGGAGTCGGCGAACGCCCCGTGCACGAAGACGACGGTCGGTTTGGGCTCGGGCGACGAGTGCTTCCCGGCGGCATCGGCGGTCGGGACGCAGACGGCTGCTACGGCCGCGAGGGCGGCGGCAACGAGCGCGGATCGACGGATAGCGGGACGGGTCACGGTAACCTCATCTTGAAATCGGGGAGAACGATCGTTCTTTCCCTCGCAGTCTGACACGACCTCACCCAAGAATGCAAGACCGAACGTTCTCTCCCGCCTGGGGGACTCGTCGCATCTCCGAACGCCCGTCATGGGGGTCGCCATAGACTGATGCGCCATGCGAAGCCTGGCCTGTCTGCCGAAGGCGCATCTTCATCTCCATCTCGAAGGCGCGATGCGCCCCGCCACGCTTGCGGAACTCACGGGCGAGCACGGCGAACAACCGCCGGACTCAGGCGGCTTCACGTCGTTCGAGGACTTCATGTCCATGTATCGCGTTGCCGCCCGGCTGGTACGCAACGGCCCGCGGGAGAACCTTCTGCGGCTGGTGCGCGGAGTCGTCGAGGACGCCGCCGCAGACGGAGCGGTATGGATCGAGCCGCAGGTGAACCCCCTGACCTACGAGGATGATCCGGGTGCCGCGCTCGACCTGCTGGACACGGTGATCGACGAGGGTCGCCACGCTGCCGCACGGCTGGGTATCGGTTTCGGCGTCCTGCTGTACGCCCGGCGTAACGCGGATCCGTCGGAAGCAGCCCGGACCGCCCGTCTCGCGTCCCAGCGGGCCGGCAACGGAGTGGTCTCCTTCGGCCTGACCGGAGACGAGGCCCAATATGCCCCCGAGCCGTTTGCCCACGCATTCACCATCGCCCGTGATGCCGGGCTGATCCCCGCCCGGCACGCAGGGGAACTCGCCGGGCCGGCAAGCGTGCGCGCCGCATTTGACGTGCTCGGCGCGCGACGGATCGCTCACGGCGTGCGGGCGATTGAGGACCTGGCCCTGGTCGTCCGCCTGGCTGCGGAAGGCGTGGTCCTCGACGTCTGCCCCACCTCCAACGCAGCCCTCGGCGTCGTGAAATCCCTGTCCGTCCACCCCCTCCCTCTTCTGCTGCAAGGTGGCATCCGGTGCACCCTCAACGCCGACGACCCCCTCCCGTTCGGCCCCGGCCTGCTGGACGAGTACGAAACGGCCCGCACCACCTTCGCCCTCACCGACCCTCAACTCGCCGCGATAGCCCTCACCTCGGTCGAATCCTCCGGCGCCCCACGCGCCACAGTGGAGGACTCGGTCACGCGCATCGCCGACTGGCTGAACTCCCCCGACTGAGAACCGGTACCAAAATGAGGTGGAAGTCGCCCTCCGATCAGGCGAGGATCTGTCTCTCATCGCAGACGGAAGGGCAGCTATGGGCGACGGTCCCCCGAGGGAGCTGATCTCCCTCGCTGATGACGAGGGGAACAGCGTCACGGTCAACGTTCTGGGACGTGATCCCAGGTGGACCGCCGGACTCGACGCCGAGATCGTCGTCAAGACGCCCTTCGTGTCAGGCCGTATCGACCTGGCGTTGTACGTTTCGAGGCTGGAGAGCTGGGCCGACGCGCTGGACCGGCTCGACGCCGGCGAAGACATCGCCTGGATGGAGATGAGCAGCGGGCCGTCTATCTTTGTCCAGCTCACCGGCGAGCGTGACTGTCCGGAGGTGGTCGTGGAGGACGAGGGCGGATCGATGGTCACCGTGCGGGTCCCGCTCGTCCCACCGGACGACTGGATTGCGGACCACCGCCAGCGTCTGCACCAGGTGATGAGCTACTGGGTCCCGATGCTGTCAGGGTAGGGAAACGAGCCGCCGCCAGCAGATGAGCGCACAGCCGAGGGTGAGGAAGGAAGGCTTCGTGGATGTCGTCGCGGATCTCCCAGCGGATCCGCGGTCGGCGGAATCAGTGCAGATGAGCGAACGCACGCTCCACGACCCAGCGTTGAGTACCGAGCCCGGAGCCGTGCTCGGCGCCGCGCCGGACGATCACCGGCTTCACACCGAGGGCCCGGACGAGGCGCCGGTACTTGTCGTGGTCGTAGCCGCGGTCGCCGAGCACGATGCTCGGACCACGCCTGGGGCGGCCGCGCTTGCCGCGTACCGGCGGCACCGCTTCGAGCCGCGGAGCAGGAGATCGACGCCGAACTCGCGACATCGTCGGCGGTTCTGACCGGACGCTGGGGTGAACCCGAGTCCGTCGACCTGGCGCCGTATCCCGGGTTCGACCACGACGACCCCGACGTTGTGGCCCCCGAGCCGTCGGGATTCCTGTGCGGAGTCGCCGGCGACATGCGAGTGCGGCACCCGCGGTCCTCGGGCCGGTGGGTCGCATTGGCCATCGGTCAGGCCGATCCCGAGTGGCCCTTCCAGCTGATCACCGCCGTCGGAGAGGCCATCTCCCTCCCGACATGACGTCCGCACGACGGCCCACCCGCCCGCCGGAATGAGGCCACGACTATTGCGGCTTGGTGCCGTTCATGATGTTGGCGATCGGGCCGATGAGGAAATGCGTGCCGCCGGCGCCCTGCCCCTTGATCTGGTTGGGGGCGGCGTCGCCCTTGTAGTAGTAGAGCGGGTGGCCCCCGTAGGTGACCTGCTTCGTGCCGTCGGTCCGGGTGATGCTGCCCAGATCGCTCGGGACGGTGTACTTGCCGGTCACGGTGACCGTTTCCGTCGTGGTGAGCGGCGGCCACTCCTTGGCGCACGCGTCGTAGCAGTCGGACGTCGTTCCCTTGTCCTTGGTGTACGAGTAGAGCGTTCGCCCGGCCGGGTCGGTGAGCCAGATGCCGGCGCTGCCCTTCGCGGTCTTCAGGACCAGCGTCGCGCCTGAGGCGGTCGAACTCGGCGCTGCCGCCGGGGCCTTCGTCGAAGCCGAGGATTTCGTCGAATCGGCGGTCGACGGGGTGTCGGACGAGCTACTGCATGCCGCCACGAGCGTTGCCGTGGCGGCGAGGGAGATACCGAAGCCCAGCGCGCGCAGTGAAGTCCTTCGGAGCATGACCATCCTTATTCGCCATGCGGACCGGCTTGCCCGGTCCACGTATGTAGCGTTCGTTACAGTCGGAATCTAATGGAGGTCTGACACGAGGTCAAGACCGAACGTTCTGTACCAGCAGGGCCGGTCAAGAAACCCGGACGGTGATGCCGTGGTAGCCGGTGGCGCCGTTCGGCACCACGCCTTGGACGGCCGAGGTCTGCACCGCGCCGGTGCCGTCGGTCGCGCGCACCTTGACCGCGTGCGAGCCCTTGGGCGCGTCCACCCACTGGTACGACCATTGCCGCCAGGTGTCCGGGGTGTCCGACGTCGCCAACGTCGCCTCCCGCCATGCCCCGTTGTCGATCCGCACCTCCACCGCCGCGATGCCCCGGTGGGTGGCCCAGGCCGTGCCGGCGAGCACCACTGTCCCGGCGGGCACCGTCGCCCCGCTCGCCGGCACGTCGATCCGGGACGCGGTCTTGACCGGGGCCTCCGGCGAATACCCGCGCGGCGTCCAGTACGCGTCGGAGGAGGCGAACGTGGTGAGGTGGAGATCGGTCAGCCACTTGGTGGCCGACACGTATCCGTACAGCCCCGGGATCAGCATCCGGCAGGGGAAGCCGTGCTTGACGGGCAGCGCCTCGCCGTTCATCGCGATCGCCAGCATCGCCTCCCGGCCGTCGAGCACCGCTTCGACCGGCGAGCCGATCGTCATCCCGTCGGTCGAGGTGGACAGGATCATGTCCGCCCCGGAGTGGACGCCGGCGCGACGGAGGAGCGGGGCCAGCGGCGTGCCGAGCCAGCGCGCATTGCCCATGTACGGCCCGCCCACGGGATTCGACACGCACGTCAAGGTCATGTCGTGCTCCTCGAAGGCGTACGAGAGCAGCTCGTCGAAGGTGATCTCGAACGGGCGGTCCACCATGCCGTGGATCGTCAACTTCCAGTCGTCCGGGTCGACTTGCGGGAGGGTCAACGCTGTGTCCACCCGGTAGAACTCGGAGTTCGGAGTGAAGAACGACCGGAGACCCGCCACGTTCGGGTGCACCGAGGCGGGCGGTTCGGGCAGCACGGCCTTCGGGGTCGGCAGCACCACCTTCGCGCGGGCCGCCGAGACGTTGTAACGCGCTTTGATCCACGCGTCGCCGCCGTAGCCGGCCACCAGCGCGCCCGCGGCCGTGCCGAGCGTGCCGAGCACGAAGCGGCGCCGCTCGCTCGACTCGGCGGAAGGCGCCGACTCCCTCAGGGACAAAGTCGTCAACCGGCGCAGCACCAAAGCTGCGACGAGCCCGGCGAGCAGCGAGGGAAGCAGCCAGTTCGTGTGCGCGGCCGGTCGCGTGACCGCGGCGATCGCGCCGACCACGCCGAATGCCGCGGTCAGGAAGCTCGCTGTGGTCAGCCTGCTGCGGGCGAGCACGCCGTCGGCGGCGGCCCCCACCGCGAGCGTCGCGTACACACCGCCGAGCAGCACCGACTTGTCGTTGCTGCCGAAGTTGCGTATCGCGAACTGCTCGAGCCACGTGGGCGTGATGCTGATCGCCCAGTCCCCCGCCGCCACCACCGGCGAGGACGCCTCTCCGGTGGCCACCGCGACCAACTCCCCCACCGCGAGCCCCGCGCCGCCGGCCACCAGACCGACCAGCGCCCCACGCGCGATCCGCCCGCCGAGAGCGGCCAGGCGCTTCTTGGTCATGGCGGGACCCGACTCGCGCTGCCCGCCTCCTCCTTCGGGATCCGCGGCCGACCCGTCCGCGGCCCTTCCCTGCGCACCGCCGGACCGTTGTTCACTCATGCGTCCTCCGTGAGGGTTGCCGCCCGACCCGGGAGAGCCGGGCCGGGTTGATGCGGAACTGTCGCCAGCGGCCGAGCGGGAGTACGGGCCCGGGCCGTCTGGGCTTCATACGCGATCCACCAAGAACGACCGTTCGGTCTCCTGCGAGAGTAGCAGGAGGACTCACTAGTTCGTCTACCGAGGTCTCGACGAGAGGGCCGACCACGTCTCTGCCTTGCGCGGGGCTCTGTCCACCGCACCGCCGCGGTCACCGACCGTGCGGCAGGTGACCGGCTGGCTCACCTGCCAACCCGCGATCCGAGCCAAAGGCGGGACGGCCGAGCCCCTCGGCGAAAGAGGCTGCACCGGGAAAGCGGCCCATGCAACGATCGCGACGTGAAGATGACGCACAACGGCCACCTTCGTACCGCGACCGCACAAGACAGCGCCGCGTTGCTCCGGCTTTGGGGGCTGCTGTTCGACGAGGACGCGGACCGGGAGGGGCCGTGGAGGAGCCACGCAGCCAAGTGGTTCGCCCGCTTCGTGGACGATCGGGACGATGCTCGCTTCCCGGTGATCGAGGTCGATGGGGTGGTCGTCGCCACGGCGATCGGCACTCTCGAACTCGGCGTGCCGAACCCCCAGTGCACCAAGGGACGCTCTGTGCGCCTCGCGAACGTCATCACCATGACCGAACACCGCGGACACGGCTATGGGACGGCACTTGTTCTCGACGTGCTGAATTGGGCCAGGTCCATTGATGCCGACCGCATTGACCTGAGTGCCACAGCGGAAGGTCAGCGCCTGTACGACAAGCTCGGCTTCACACTGACAGCGGCCCCGCGAATGAAGTTCATCTTGTAGCGCACTGCGGTCGGTCAAGCGCTGAGGATGCGTCCGGCCCACTCCAGTGCTTCGGCGGTGTGATGCAAGTCCCCGGGGTGAACCCGCGTCCGCCCACGTTCAGGGATTGTTGAGACGCCGGGCCCGGGCCACGAGTCCCGGCGGAAGCCCAGGACCCTCGCAGGCGTAGCCGATCAGGACGTCCCGGTAGGAAGCGTTCGTGAGCTGCGGCGCCAATCCGATCCGGGTCTGCAGGTCGTCGGACGAACCGGACAGGCGCGTGCGACAGGCCGCCCGGGCCGCGCGCAGGGAGACTTCGTGCGGCTCGTGCTCCAGTCCCCGTTCGGCGAGGGTCACCGCTGCGGCGAAGTCGCCCTGCGCGGCCCGCACGTCGGCAAGGTCCAGGTACAGGGACCAGTTGGCCGGGTCCAGGTGGAGGGCGCTTTCAAAGGCGGCGGCGGCCTGTTCCAGGTCGCCCAGGGCGAAGGCCAGTTCGTGTCAACGAGCGGGCGTGATCAGCACCCGTCCCTAGAGCTCGTGGTCCTGGGCCAGTTCCTCCCAGCGGATGCTGCGCAGCCCAAGGTCGGCGTCCTCACCCGACGGGACATCCAGGACCGTCTGGAACCAGACCACGCCGAGGGTGGAACGGTGCAGTACCGGGTCGAGCTCAGAGGCGACCGGATTCGAGCCGAAGACACCGATGCAGGCCACGAAAGGCAGCACCTCGACAGGGCCGAAGGCGCCGGCGGTCTCGTCCGGGTAGTCGCAGGAGGGCCGAACCAGATGAACCGGCACGGAGGGAAACGCACGTTCCGCCTGCCGCTGGAGGCCACTGACCCTCATGTCATTGATGGGCTTGCACGGGTAGCCCTCCAACATCCCCCCGTAGGTCGAGGACATCCGCAGCTCGGTGAGCTCGATCGAACGGCCGGACGAGAGGGCTATGTGGCTCAGCGGCATGCGGACACCCTATGCGCACGGATCACCTCTGATTCGCGGCCTGGTGCCAGGCGTGGATACGGACGCGGTCGAGGTGGAGTTCGTGGGGGCCCATGCAATCGGCGGCCAAGGTGGCCAGGCGCGAACCGCAGCGGCAGGCCAGGTTGGGGCCGTGCGCGCCGGTCGGGCCGCAGCACCCGAGCCAGTTGTACCCCCGCGTGAAGGGTTCGAGGCGTGGCAGAACATCGTCAGGGTGGACGACGAAGCTGTTCTGCCACCCGGCGGACACGCTCCCGTGGGAGTCGATCCGCAACAACTCCCGCCCATCGCTGGGGGTACGGCGACCGGAGGCAGGGGCGGCCACGAACGGGGCTCCCCACGGGTCCGGGTCGACGGCATAGTGCGCGCGGGGGACGGTGGAGCGAGCGAGACCGGTGCGCTTGTCCCGCCCCCGATCCGGGTCGTCGACCGCCGGAACGGCCTCGAGCGCCACCAGGTCCCCGGTGAGCGCGGTCCCGCACTTGGCGCAGGAGAGGACGGTCACACCTCGGGTTCTACCGCCCCCGGGGCGCTGTCACACGAGAAAAGAAACGGCTTTCCCAAGAACGGGGGTTGGGGTATTCAGCGCCCCCACAGGCGGGCCGCACAGGCCAAGGAGGACGAGGCGGTCCGCTCGACCGGCGGGCTGCGTCGACATGCCCGGCCGAACCCGTGCTCGCACGCACCGAGTCGTCACGCTCGGGGCGTGACTCTTCTGCGGATGGACGATGGACAACGTCGCCGTCGCCGTCGACGACCTCGACGCGGCTGCCGCTGACGGGCGCCAAGGCGCTGAGGAATGCCGAGCTTCACATGGCGGAGGCCACCACAGATCACCAGGTCACGCTGAAATGGCCTTCGCGGCCGACCACTTCCGCGTTATCCGTCGCCGCGTGGCGGGAGGCTGCGGGTGATGCGGTCGAACAGGTCCGTCAGGGGCTCGCTGACGTCCCGGCCGAACTCGGAGAGCCCGTACGTGACCTGGGGTGGTGTCGTCGGCTCGACCTCGCGCCAGACAAGGCCGTCCTCGACCAGCGCGCGGAGGGTCTGCGCGAGCATCTTCTCGCTGATGCCCTGGATGCTGTTGCGCAGCTCGTAGAAGCGAAGGTCGTTGCTCCGCAAGGAGATCAGCACCCAGATCCCCCACCGGCTGGTGACGTGGTCGACCATGTCACGGGCGGGGCAGTCGGTGTGAAACACGTCATACCGAGGGCTCGCCTCGGCCTGCGTCAACTGCGCGCCTTCCGTCATGTCCGGAGCTTACCTCTGGGTATGTTCTTACGAAAAGTAAGCCCTGCTTCCTACTGTCAGTTGCCGTTGAGAACAACTGACGAGGAGCTGAACATGATCGTGGTCACCGGGGCCACCGGGAACGTGGGCCGACCTTTGACGCAGGCACTGGCCGAGGCGGGCGAGCAGGTGACGGCCGTGTCGCGGCACGCGGTGGCGATGCCGGAGGGGGTCCGGCACGTGGCTGCCGACCTGGCCGAACCGGCGGGCCTCGCCCCCGCGTTGGACGGGGCGAAGGCACTGTTCCTCCTGCTGTCCGGCGACCTGCACGCCCCCGATGCCAGGCCGGCCGACATCATCGGCCTCGCCGCGGCCCGTGGGGTCCCCCGGGTCGTCCTGCTGTCGTCGCAGGGTGTGGCGACCAGGCCGCTCGGCCCGTCGCGGGTCGCGATGCGCGCGGTGGAGGACGCGTTGCGGGAGTCCGGTGTGGACTGGGCCGTGCTGCGACCGGGCGGCTTCGCCTCCAACGCCTTTGCCTGGGCGGAGTCCGTCCGCACGCAGGGGACGGTCGCCGCGCCCTTCGGAGACGTGGGCGTGCCGGTCGTCGACCCGGCGGACATCGCCGAGGTCGCGGCGGCCTGCCTGCTGGACGACCGGCACGCCGGCGGGGTGTACGAGCTGACCGGGCCGGAGGTCATCACGCCGCGCGAGCAGGCGAAGGTGATCGCCGGCGCGCTGGACTCGCCCGTCCGGTTCCACGAACTCACCCGCGACGAGGCCCGGTCCATGATGACCCGGTTCGTTCCGATCGAACTCGCCGACGACACCCTGGACATCATCTCCGCCCCGAACCCGGCCGAACTGCGGATCAGCCCGGACGTGGAACGCGTCCTCGGCCGCGCCCCGCGCCACTTCAGCAGCTGGGTCACCCGCAACCTCGCCGCTTTCCGCTGAGGCACCGCTCAACCGGAGCACCCTGACCGCCTCGTGCGACCGCGATCGCACGAGGCGGCCAAGGTGAACCCTCAGCCGGCGATGGACGCCGACACGGACGAGCCGGGCTCGACCTCCGTGCGGCGCCCGCGTGTTCGACCGCTACTCCAGCACCGCGCGGAACGCGCGCTCTCCGATGCCGCGCATCAGCGGGTTGTCCGCCGAGTGCGTCAGGAACACCAGCGACAGCACGAGTGCCCACCCGCGGGCCCGACCCCAGGTCGCGTCGTCCGCGCGGCCGTACGCCTCGCGCAGGGCGGCACGCTGCTCGGCCGTGAACAGCATCCAGGCCACGGACAGGTCCGCGGCGGGATCACCCGACGTGATGTCACCGAAGTCGATCACCGCGCTGATCCGGCCGCGGTCGACCAGGATGTTGGCCGGGTGCAGGTCCCCGTGCAGCCACACCGCCGGACCGTCCCAGGCAGGCGTGGCCGCAGCCGTCCCCCAGACCCGCAGCGCGGTCGCACGGTCGGCCGGATCGATCTGCGCCAGCCCGGCCAGCACCCCCTCGGCACGTCCGGCCAGCGGGATCCCGCGGAACGCGTTGACGGGAGCCGCCGGAGGAGCCGGGACGTGCAGCGCGTCCAGGAAACCGCCCAGCGCCGCCGCGGCCGCCCAGGGGTCGTAGGGCTCGGCTCGCGCCGCGATCCGGCCCGGGAGGAACGGCACGACACTCCAGGACCAAGGGTATTGAGCCGTCGGCCGCCCGACCCGTACCGGCGCCGGCACGGGCAGCGGCAGGCGGCCGACCAGTTCGGGCAACCACCGCTGCTCGTGCGCGACGAGTTCGGCGGCCACGGCGCGCCGCGGCAAACGGACGAGGAGCTCCTCGCCGAGCCGGCACACCAGGTTGTCCCAGCCGTTGGCGAGCACCTCGACCGGCAGGTCCGCCAGGTCGGGGTGCTGCTCACCGAGCAGACGTCGCACCAGCTCGACGGAGACCGGGACCTCCGCCGCGGGCATGCCCTGAACCGTCACAGCGAGAACCCTACGCCGCACCGATCTTGAGGAGCAGTCCACTGAGCTCGGCCGGCATCGTGATCATGCAGTCGTGGCCGGTCGGCAGCTCCCGGACCTGTGCGGGCGTGCCGTTGGGCTGGATCGGGGGGACGGGGCGACGCATGACGCCCTCCGGCATGGCGCCCACGTTGTGGATGTGCGTGCGCGGGATCGCCCGCAGGGCCGGGTTGTCCATCCGTACCGCCTGCTGCAGGCAGCGCACCGGCTGGTCGGAGAGCATTCCGCGCAGCCAGGCGACGTCCGCCGGGTCCGTCACGCCGAACAGACCGAAGGGCGCCGGTTGTTCGGGCATCGGCGGCACCCGCCAGCCGCTCCCGGACTTCTCGGCGTGCGCGATCAGTTGCCGGGTCACGGGCTGGACGTCGACGGCGGACTCGCCGTCCTCCGGGACCATGGCGTCGAGGTAGACCAGGTGCGCGACGCGCTCCGGGATCCGATTGGCCGCGGAGGAGATCACCAGCCCCGCGTAGCTGTGGCCGACGAGTACAACGTCACGCAGGTCCTCCTCGGTGATCAACCCGACCACGTCGTCGACGTGGGTGTCGAGCCCTACGTCAGGGCCCAGCAGGTGTGCCTTGTCGCCGTAGCCGGTCAGCGACGGCGCGTACACCCTGTGGCCGGCGGCCGCCAGCAGCGGCACCACCCGCTCCCAGCAGCGTCCGCTGTGCCAAGCACCGTGCACCAGAACAAATGTGGACATGAGTGAACCGATCTTCCTTGCTCAGGATCAGGATGAGGAGCAGAAGCAGGAGCTGAAGCAGAGGCACGGCCACGCCCGGCCGCTGGTAGCGGCCAGCGGTTACCATTCGTGCCTCGGTACCTTTTCCGTACCAGGAACAGGCTCGTCCACCCGAGCGCCGCAGGCAATAAGGCACTTTTCTGTGCCCCGGTTCACTGGAGGTAACCATGGATGCCAAGCACGGCGATCCCCCGCAGCCGGCGGAGCCCAGTGTCGCGTGCCGGACCCGGGTCGTACTCGACATCGTCGGGGACAAGTGGTCGCTGCTGGTCGTCCGCAATCTCAGGAACGGGCCGCGCCGGTTCACCGAACTCAAGAAGGGCATCGACGGGATCAGCCAGCGCATGCTCACCGTGACGCTGCGCAGCCTGGAGCGTGACGGCATCCTGACCCGCACCGTCCACAACGTGATGCCACCGCACGTCAGTTACGAGCTCACCGCGATGGGCATCACCCTGCGCGAGGCCACCGCGCCCCTCCTCGAGTGGAGCATCGCGCACCTGGCGCGGATCGACGACGCCCGCACCGCCTACGACACCCGCGCGGAGCCGTCGGCATCCTCCTGAGCAGGGCCGGGTTCCCGCTACGCGCCGCACCGATCACGCGTCCCGCCACCCCGCGGGCACCCGGTGCACGGCGGGCGGGCCGTGCGCAAGCCTTTCCGGCTGGGCCTGAACCCGTGCCCCGTGTGCCGGGTGTGGCACAGGCTCGGTGGCGTGCCCAGCCGGTCGGCCGTTCCTCGGTCGCCGGTCGACGGCACGGACCACCAACGGGAGGAACAACCATGCGCAAGATTCGCACCGCCGCCACGGCGTGCGCGGTGGCCGCCCTGGCCGCCACCACCCTCGGCCTGTCCGGTTCCAGCGCCTCGGCGTCCACGCAGAGCGACTTCAACTCCACCGGCGTCCGCATCCACAAGGCGGCGACGCTCGGCTCGGCCGCGAACGGCGAGGGCAACCCGGGCGACGGCATGACGATCGACACCTACGTGATCGGCGACTGGGTCGCGGACTGCGGCAACGGCATCAAGGACACGTACGCGTGGGCGCACATCACCGACAACAGGACCCACGTGTCCGGGTACATCGTGTCCTGCTACATCGGCCCGCTGTAGGCCGGAGGCAGGCGCGGGGGCGCGCCCCCGGCGGTCGTCGCGTGCCCGGCTCAACCGCCGGGGCAGGAAGCCGTATCGGGGAGCCGGCCCGAGCGGGTGAGCAGGGTGCCGAGCGCGGTGCGGTGATGCCGCACCGCGCGGCCGTCCCGCCTGCTGGCGATCAGGCCCGCCCCGCGCAGCGCCGCGGCGTGGGTCGAGGCGGCGGCCACGCTCACCCCGAGCCGCCGGGCGACGCCGGAGGTGGTGTGCTCCTCGCCGAGCAGCAGCAGGACCCTGGCCCGGGTGGCGCCCAGGACCCCGGCCAGGGGGTCCTGGGCGGGCCCGCCCGCGGCCACCGCGGGCAGCGGGGTGCCGGGACCGGCCGGGTAGGCCAGCAGCACCGGGCGGTCCGGCACGTCGGCGAGGACCGGGGTCGCGGTCCAGTGGAACGTGGGCAGCAGCGTGAGGCCGCGTCCGCCCAGCCGGACCCGGCGGTCGAAGGGCGCCGGCACCTCCCAGACACCGTCCTGGAAGCACGCCCCGGGAACGAGTTGCGTCAGCCCCGCGGCCAGTCCGGTCTCGGCGGTGGCGAGCGCGTACCGGGCGAACTCGGCGCGGTGCCGCCGCTCCACCTCGGGCCAGACCGGGCCGAGCGTGGCCTCGTACGCCGCGCTCAGCGCCTCGCACAGCAGGTCCCACGCCTCGGCGTCGTCGTCCAGCAGGCCGCGCAGCCATCGCGGGGCGGGTGCGGCACCGACGGCGGTCCGCTGCTCGACGCCGAGCCGTACGAGCGTGGCGGGCGAGGTCCGGACGGCTTCGAGCCCTTCGGCGAGGCTGCCGCTGGGCGGATCGATGAACGCCGGCCCCTGGTAGGGCAGGACCAGGTCGAACAGCGGCCGGGCGGCGACCGGCAAGGACCGTGCCAGGCGGCGCCGCCAGCGGCCGAAGAGCACGGTGCTGTCCGGCCGGCGCAGCATCATCAGGGACAGTTTCAGCTCGACCAGCGGTGCCGGCTCGGGCAGGTGGCGGGTGCGTACGAGGTCGTCCGCCGTGAACTCCACCCGGATCAAGCTGCCCCCTTCGTGCCGGCCCCACGCCGTGCCGTGCCCGTACACCCGTACCCGTACACGTGACCGTGACCGTGACCGTGACCGTGACCGTACGAGCCTGCGGGTCGCGCGGCTCGACGGTCGTCCGTCCCCCCATTCATCCAGGCGGGTCCGCGCCCGCGCAAGGCACGCGGTGTGCGTGTGGTGGGGAACTGCCGAGGAGCCCGAGGGCGAACGAGCCCGCGCGGCACCTCACGGGGTCAGCCCGCGCGGCACCTCGACCTCACCCCGCGAGATCCCTCTTCGCCATCGCGATCAGCTCCTGCAGGCGCAGCCCGCGTGCCGCGTCGAGAGGTCCGGGCACCCCGCTGCGGACGGCCGCGGCGAACTCCTCGCGCAGCAGCGGCCAGCTCTCCTGGTGCCCGGCGCCGGCGCTGTCCCAGACCAACTCCTCTTCCGCGCCGAAGAGTTCGACGCGGGTACGGGCCCGGGGCAGCCGTACCGATCCGGACAGCGATGCCTGGCTGACCGCACCGTTCGTGTGGGCGCAGACAAGTTCCACCCAGCGGCGCGGGTCGCCGGTGGCGCGCACCGACGCGATGGGGCCGACCGCCGTGTCCAGCAGGTCGAGCAGATGCGGGCCCAGGTCGAGCAGCGCGCCCTCGGTCAGCCGCCAGCCGGTGGCCATCTCGCCGCCCAGGAAGGCACCGTGCAGGTAGCAGGAGCGCGCGCCGGTCACCTCCAGGTCCCGGGCCCGGTCCAGGAAGGCGCGGGTCGCCGGGTGGTAGCGCTTGGTGAGGACCATCTGCGAGACCACTCCGGCCTCGGCGACCGCTTCGGCGACGGCGATGGCCGCCGGCAGGTCCGGGCCGAGCGGCTTGTCCAGCAGCAGCGCCTTCCCCGCGCGGGCGGCCCGCACGGCCAGCGTGGCCTGCACGGCCGGCGGCACGGCAAAGGCCACCGCCTCGCAGGAGTCGAGGAGTTCGTCGATGCCGGCGGCGGCTGCCGCGCCGTGGGCGGCGGCCAGTTCGGCGGCGGCTTCAGGTCGCCGGGCCCAGACGGCTGTCAGGTTGGTCTGGGGCCCGGCGGCCAGCATGGGGGCGTGCATGTCGCGCGCCCACGGTCCGGCTCCGATCAGCCCGACGCGGACCGGTTCGGGAGCAGTGCGGGTCACGGTGGTTCTCCGAGGGGATGGGCCCGGTCACGCGGTCGCGGTGGCCCGGCCCGCGAGGGCCTCCAGCCGCAGATCCGCCTGCTCGGGCGCGTACAGGTACTCGACGACGGTGGCGGTCGCGCCGGCCAGCGCGGCCCGGTCGCCCAGCCGCGAGGTGACGATCTGCAGGCTGCGGGTGGACCGGGGCAGGGCGCGCTGGTAGAGCAGCTCCCTTACGCCGGTGAGGAAGTGGGTCTCGGCGAGGTCGCCGGCGATCATCAGCACGCCGGGGTTGAGCAGGGTGACGGCGGTGGCGAGCACCTCGCCGCAGCGGTGCCCGGCCTCGCGGGCCAGCCGTACGGCGTCGGGCTGGCCCGCGTCGAGCAGCGCGCGCACGTCGACGCCGGACTCGGCAGGCACCCCGAGTTCGGCGAGCTGGCCGGCCACCGCCCGGCCGCTGGCGACGGCCGCCAGGCAGCCGTAGGAGCCGCACATGCAGCGGGCGTGGGGCTGGTCGTGGAGGCGGATGTGGCCGAGGTCGCCCGCGCCGCCGTCGATGCCGCGGAAGACCTGGCCGTCGATCACGACGCCCGCGCCGATGCCGGTGGAGACCTTCACCAGCATGAACGTCGAGCAGTCCGGCCAGCCGCCGCGCTGCTCGCCCAGCGCCATCTGGTTGGCGTCGTTGTCGATGAGCACGGGCAGCAGCGGGTCGGTGCCGGTCTGCCGCGAGAGCGCTGCCCGCATCCGGTCCCGGATCGGGTAGCCGTCCCAACCGGGCATGATCGGCGGCCGGATGACCAGGCCGGTGTCGAACTCGACCGGCCCGGGCACGGAGAGGCCGACGCCGCAGACCCGGGACGGGGCGTCGCCGCTCTCGCCGAGCAGTGCGGCGAACCAGTCCGCGAGGGTGTCCAGCACCTTCTCCGGCCCGTCGGCCACCCGCAGTTCGCCGCGCCGCTCGGCGAGCACGCTGCCGGCCAGGTCGAGGACGGCGGCGTGCCCGTGGGTGGTGTCGAGGTCGGCGGCGAGCACCACGGCGTGGCCGGGGTCGAAGGTGAGCTGCACCGACGGCCGCCCGCCGGTGGACAGTTGACCGGGGGTGGAGGCGATCCAGCCGGCGGCGAAGAGCTGGTCGAGCCGGTGGCCGACGGTGGAACGGGACAGGCCGGTCAGGGTCTGGAGCTCTCCGCGGGTGCCGGCCTGGCCGGTGCGGATGAGTTCCAGCAGGTGGCCGGCGGTGCTCCGCGGCGCGGCCGTCTGGGCCATCGGATCGGATCTCCTCATGGTCTCAGCTCTTGTCGGCGCCGGTGGTCAGTCCCTCGGTGAGGAACCGCTCAGCGGCGTAGAACAGGACTATCACGGGGATGGTCAGCACCACAGAACCCGCCATGAGAACCGTGGTGGGGACCTCGATGGCGTTGTCCATCTGTGAAAGCCCGAGCGAGACCGTCCACTTGGACGGTGTGGCGGCCAGGAAGAGCAGCGCGAAGAGGAACTCGTTCCAGGCGATCATGAAGACGTACAGCCCGGTCGCCATCAGCGAGGGTGCGGCCAGCGGCAGGACCACCCGCCACAGGATCTGCAACCGCGAGCAGCCGTCGAGCGAGGCAGCCTCCTCGATGCTCACCGGCACGGTCGAGAAGTAGTTCTTCAGCATGTAGATCGCCACCGGCACGGTCTGCGCGATGTAGACCACGGCCAGGCCGACCAGGCTGCCCTGGAGGCCGATCTTGGCGAACATCACGAAGAGCGGCACCGCGAGCAGCGTGGCGGGGAAGAGGTAGACCGCCAGGAACAGGGCGCTGATCTGGCGGCTGCCGACGAACGTGAGCCGGCTGATCGCCCAGGCGCCGGGAACGGCGGCGGCCAGCGTCAGCACCACCGTGCCCAGCGAGACCAGCGCGGAGTTGCGCAGCATGCCGAGCAGTCCCTGGCCGCCCTTGGAGGTCGGCTCGAGGATGGTCTTGTAGGTGCTGACGGTGATCTCGTGCAGCGGCACCCACAGCGACCCGGGGTGCAGCAGCAGCTGGCCGGTGGGCCGGAAGGAGAGCATCACCATGTAGTAGAAGGGGAAGAGCGTCGCCACCAGCAGCGCCGCGATGACCACCCATCGCAGCGTGCCGAAGAGCCGCTCCTCGAACTGTGCGCGGCTCATGCCTGCTCCTCCTGTACGCGCTTGGCGAAGAACCCGAAGTAGATGCCGAGCAGCACCATGAGGATGACGGCGAGGACGAGTGCCTGCGCGGCGGCGGCGCCCACGTCGTAGCTGGCGGTCAGGAAGTTGTAGACCCGGACCGAGACCACCTCGGTGCCGGAGTTCCCGCCGGTCAGCAGGTAGATGTCGTCGAACTTGTTGAAGGTCATGATGAAGCGCAGCACGGACAGCAGCGCGATCACCGGCATCAGCTGCGGCAGCAGGATGTGCCGGAACCGCTGGGTGAGGGTGGCGCCGTCGACCTCGGCGGCCTCCTCGATGCCCGCGGGGACCGCCTGGAGGCGGGCGAGCATGAAGAGGAAGGCGAACGGGAAGTAGCGCCAGATCTCGAAGGCGACCACGGTCATCAGGGCGAGCGGCAGGTGCGTGTGCCAGCCGAGCAGGTCCACCGGGTAGGAACTGGTGGACAGGAACGCGATCGGCTTGTGCCAACCCAGCGCGTGCGTGCCCCAGTTGTTGATGATGCCGGTCTGCGGGCTGAGCGCGGTCTCCCAGACGAAGGTGACCGCGACGACCGGGGCGACGTAGGGCAGCAGCATGGTGCTGCGGACCATGCCGCGGCCGCGGAAGGGCCGGCGCAGGGCGAGCGCGGCGATCAGGCCGAGCACGATGGAGCCGGCGGTGCCGCCCACGGTGTAGACGAGGGTCGTGGTCAGCGAGCTCCAGAAGCCCGGGGCGGTGAAGACCTCCTGGAAGTTGTGCGTGGTCCAGTTGCCGAACAGGCCCATGCCCTGGAGGTCGATGAGCCGGGCGTGCTGGAAGGCGAGCAGGACCGTCCAGGCGATCGGCAGCACGACGATCACGAGGACGACGATCAGGGTGGGTGAGACGAAGGCCAGTCCGGCTCTGTTCTGGGCGCGTTCCGACGGCGAGTGCCGGTGGCGCGTGTCCGGCGGCGAGGGCCGGCGGCGGGTGCCGGCGGTGGGTGTGCTCATGGGCGCTTCCTCGGGTGCGTCCTCGCGTGCGAGGGTGCCGCCGCTCACAGCAGCGTCTTCTTCAGGGCGGAGACCGCGTCGTCGGCCTGCTTGGCGGCGTTCCTCGGGGAGACGTCGTCCCCTCCGGTCATGGAGCCGATGGCCTGCGGCACCGGCAGCGAGCCCTCGGTCGCGCCGACGAGCGCGCCCTGGCCCTGGGTGATGCCCCAGCGCTGCATGTGGGTGACGCCGGCGAGCATCTGGTCGAGGAAGGAGGCCGGGAAGAGCCGGTTCATCGGCTCCATGCGGCTGACGCCGATCTTCATGGCGCGCCAGTCGGTGACGTACTTCCGCGGTTCGGCGGCCGTGCCGTCGCGGACCGGGATCTTGCCCTCGGGTTCCATCCCGAGCCAGCCCTCGTAGCCGCCGGACATCATGAACTGGACGAACTTCTCGGCGCCGACGGTGTTGGCGGTCTTGGTGATCGTCCAGGAGGAGATCTCGCCGAACTGGGCGGGGGCGGCGCCGGCGGGGCCCTTGATCGCGGTGACGATGCCGGAGTTGTTCGACAGGAAGCTCTTGTCGTCCTTGCACTGGGGGCAGTTGGGCAGGACGTCGTCACGCAGCCCGGCGAGGGAGTCCATGAGGTAGGTGGACCACAGCACCATGGCGGACTGGCCGGCCTGGTAGGTGGCCCGGGTGGTGTCGACGGTCTGGGTGCCCTCGGGCCCGGTCTTCGCCAGGTCGTCGTAGGTCTTGAACGCCTGCACGCAGGCGGGGCTGGTCAGCGCGACCTTGCCGCTGCCGGTGGTCAGCTGGCAGCCGTCGGCGACCGCGATGTCCTCGAAGCTCTGCTGGGTGAAGACGTCCTTGGGGTCGGTGGCCAGCGAGATGCCGTTCATCGACCCCTTGTCGAGGGTGCGCGCCGCCTTGAGGATCGCGTCGTAGGTGTTGGGCACCGGCAGGTGGGCCTTGGCGAAGAGGTCCTTGCGGTAGACGAGGATCTGCTGCCACGAGTCGCTGGGCACCGACAGGGCCTTGGACCCGTCACTGGTCAGCTTGAGCGCGTTGGCGTCGAACGTGGAACGCCCCAGGCCGTCGAGCACCTTGGCGGTGGCGTCGGTGTCGATCAGCCCGTTGCTGTACATCTGCCAGACCGGGGCGAGCGGGATGCCGCCCATCACGTCGGGCAGCTTGCCGGCCGCCGCGGCGGACTCCACGAGCTGGGGCAGCTGGCTCTCGTCGATGCCGACCAGCTTGACCTTGTAGCCGGTCTGCCGCTCGAAGGTGTCGACGAGCTTCTGGGTCGCCGCCATCCGCGCCGGCAGGTTCTCCTCGCTCCAGACCGTGAGCGTCCTGCCCGAGTGCGGCCCCGGACTCTGGCCGGAGCATCCGGCGAGCAGCCCTATGCCGAGCGCTGCCGCGGTACCCGCGGCCAGGCCTCTGCCTCTGAGGGACCTCATGAGCATGAACCGTCCTCACTTGCACGCCTTGCGTCAACGTTGTGTTGCATAACAGCACCACTTTTGCTTGTTGACAAGACTTAAGTCTGGGATATCTTCGACACAAGTCAGCTTCATCTGACTGTTCATGGCACGTATCCCGTAGCTCCGGAGTCATCGTGGAACGCATCGTCCAGTTCACCGCTCCCCGCAACGTCGAGGTCGCGAGCGTCGCTTCGGAGCCGCTCCCGCCGGGGCACCTGCGGGTCCGCACCCGCTACTCGGGCATCTCCGCGGGCACCGAACTCACCGCCTACCGCGGCACGAACCCGTACCTGACCCGTACCTGGGACCCCCAGCAGCTGCTCTTCCACGACGATGTGGCCGGCATCACGTACCCCGTGGCGGGCTGGGGCTACTCCGAGGTGGGCGAGGTCGTCGAGGTCTCCCCCGAGCTCGCCGGCACGCCGGACCTGCCGGAGCCGGGCGACCTGGTCTGGGGGATCTGGGGCCACCGCAGCGAGGGCCTGGTGCCGGCCGAGCGGATGGTCGGCCACCGGCTGCCCGACGGTCTCGAACCGCTCGCCGGCGCGTTCGCCCGGGTCGGCGCGATCGCGTACAACGCGGTGCTCGCCGCCGACATCCACCTCGGCGAGGACGTCGCCGTCTTCGGCCAGGGCGTGATCGGGCTGCTGGCCACCCGGCTCGCCGAGCTCAACGGCGGCACCGTCACCGCCGTCGACGCGCTCGACTCCCGGCTGGAGGCCGCCCGCCGCTACGGCGCCGCCCACACCCTCAACGTCCGCGCGGGCAAGGTCGCCGAGGCGATCCGCGACCTCACCGGCGGACGCGGCGCCGACGTCGCCGTCGAGATCAGCGGCGCCTACCCCGCCCTGCACGAGGCGCTGCGCTCGGTCGCGGTCGGCGGCCGCGTGGTCGCCTCCGGCTTCTACCAGGGCGACGGCGCCGGGCTGCGGCTCGGCGACGAGTTCCACCACAACCGCGTCCAGCTGGTCTGCTCGCAGATCGGCGGCGTGCCCCCGCAGCTGTCCCACCGGTGGACCGTCGAGCGCCTCCAGCGCACCTTCCTGGACCTGGTGGCCCGCGGCCGGGTCGACACCGGCGCCCTCGTCAGCCACCGCGTGCCGGTCGCGGACGCCGCCGACGCCTACGCGCTGCTCGACGAACGCCCCGCCGAAGCGCTCCAGGTCGTCCTGGAATTCTGAGCCGTCCCGCCGATCCGAAAGGCCCTCCCCCATGCTGAAACTGGCCTGCCAGGAGCAACTGCTGCCCGGCGACACCCTCCAGGCGAAGTGGGACTTCGCCCAGGCCGCCGGCTACGACGGCATCGAACTGCGCGGCAAGGGCGACCAGCACTTCCGCGACCGGCTGCCCGAACTGCGCGCCGCCCGCGCCGACGGCGTCGTCATGCCGACGGTGTGCGTCGACATGCTGCACTTCTTCGGGGCGTTCGACCCCGCGCAGCGCCGCGGCGCAGTGGAGCAGATGAAGTCGCAGCTGAGCGTCATCGCCGAACTCGGCGGCCTCGGCGCGCAGACCCCGGCGTCGTACGGGATGTTCTCCCGCCGGCTGCCGCCCTTCGAGCCGCCCAGGTCCGAGGCCGAGGACCGCGAGGTACTCCTCGCCGGGCTCGCCGAACTCGGCGAGCACGCCCGCGCCGAGGGCGTCACCCTCTTCCTGGAGCCGCTCAACCGCTACGAGGACCACATGGTCAACCGCCTCGAGCAGGCGGTGGACCTGATCGGCGAGACCGGTCTCGACTCGGTGCGGATCGGCATCGACAGTTACCACATGAACATCGAGGAGACCGATCCGGCCGCGTCGATCCTGGCCGCCGCGCCCTGGATCGGGCACGCCCAGGTCAGCGACTCCAACCGCTTCCAGCCCGGCGCCGGCCATCTCGACTGGCCGGCGTGGCTGGGCGCCCTGGAGTCGAGCGGCTACACCGGCTGGCTCGCCGCCGAGTGCCGCCTGACCGGCGACCCCGAGGACGCCGTCCGCGCGGTGCCCGCGTTCCTGCGCCGGGCGGCGGGATGACCACCGTGCTCGAACCCGCCACCCGGCACAGCGGGTTGGACCACCGCGAGCTGCGCGCCGCGGCCGTCCGCGTCCTGCTGGCCAACTGGAGCGGGAAGGGCACCGTCCCCTCCCGCTCGCTGTACCCGCACCAGTGGAGCTGGGACTCCGCCTTCATCGCGATCGGCCTGCGGCACCTGTCACCCCGCCGCGCCCAGCAGGAGCTCGAGTGGCTGCTGAGCGCCCAGTGGGCCGACGGCCGCGTCCCGCACATCGCGTTCAACCCGGAGGTGCCCGCGGACGCCTACTTCCCCAGCCCCGACTTCTGGCGGTCCTCCCGCGCCGGGCGGCACCGCGGCGCGCCCGCCCACACCGAGACCTCCGGGATCGTGCAGCCCCCGGTGCACGCCCTGGCCGCCTGGCTGGTGCACCGGGCGGACCCGCGCGAGTCCGCCCGCCGCGGCTTCCTGCCGCGGGTCGCCGCCCGCCTGGAGTCCTGGCACCGCTATCTCGCCACCCACCGCGACCTCGGCGGCGGCGGCCTGGCCGCCGTGCTGCACCCCTGGGAGCCCGGGCTGGACAACAGCCCCTGCTGGGACACGCCGCTCGGCCGCGTCACGCCCGCGCCCGAGGACTCCTACCACCGGGTCGACCTCGACCACAGCGTGGCCGCCGACCGCCCGACCGACCTGGACTACGCCCGCTACGTCCGGCTCGCCCGCGACTACCGCGACAGCGGCTACGACGACGGCGCGCCGCACGCCTTCCAGGTCGAGGACCCCGGGTTCAACGCCCTGCTGATCATGTCGGAGCACGCTCTCGCGGAGATCCTGCGCACCGTGGGCGAGAACCCCTCCCCCGCGCTGGCCCGCGCGGAACGGCTCACCGCCGCCCTGGGCGAGCGGCTCTGGGACCCGGAGCGGCGGATCTTCGCGCCACGCGAGCTGCGCGACGACCGGCTGTTGCCGGTCGCCGGCGTGAGCGGGCTGCTGCCGCTGGCCGTTCCCGGACTCCCCCGACCGCTCGCCGACGCCCTGGTGTCGACCGCGCGCGGCGAGCGCTTCCGGCTCGGCCAGGTGCACATGGTCCCCAGCTACGACCTGACGGACTCTCAGTTCGACGCCAACCGCTACTGGCGCGGGCCCAGTTGGTTCAACACCGGCTGGCTCGTGCACCGCGGCCTGCGCGCGTGCGGGCACACCGCTGCCGCCGACGAGCTGCGCGAGGGCATCCTGCACGACGCCTGGAGCAGCGGCTTCGCCGAGTACGTCAACCCGCTCACCGGGGACGGCCGCGGCATCCGCGACTTCAGCTGGACCGCCGCGCTGGTGCTCGACCTCCTCGCCGATCCGCGGGAGGAACGATGAGCGGCACGTCCTCGGCGCGGGACGGCAACCGGATCCTGGTGGACAGCGGGACCTTCGCCGTCCTCGTCCCCGACGGCGACATCACCGGCGGCCGGCCCACCGCCCCCGACGGGCTGTTCGTCCGGGACGCCCGGCATCTGAGCCGGTGGCGGCTCGGCGTCGCCGGCGGCGCGCTCACCGTGCTGGCCTCGGACGAGGCGCACGCGGTGATGGTGCTGCCCGGCACCCGGGACGAGCCGTCGCCGTACACCGTGCTGCGCGGCCAGGCGGTCGCCGCCGGGACGCTGGTGGAACGGCTGACCGTGGTCAACAACCTGCCGCGCGCGGTGACCGCCGAGCTGCGACTGACCGTCGACGCCGACTTCGCCGACCAGTTCGAGCTGCGCTCGGACCGGCGCCGCTACAGCAAACCCGGGAGCCGCCGGGAGGTGGAGGAGCGCGCCGACGGCGTCGTCTTCCGCTACCTGCGCCCGCCCGGCTGGACGGCGTCGACCACGGTCATCGCGGAGCCGGCGCCCAGGATCACGGCGGTCGGGGCGGAACCGGGCGAACCCGGCTCCGCCGCCCGGGAGCCGGTGTGCGCGGGTACCGACGACGGATCGGGTACCGCCAGGGTGCTGAGCTGGCGGCTGCGCGTCCCGCCGCACGGCAGTGCCCGGGTCGATCTGACCGTCGAGGCCGCGGCCGGCGGCTCTCCCGCGCCGGACGCCGCACCGGGCACCGCGTCCGAACGCGGAGCCCCCACCGGTCCGGACGCCGTACGGCAGCGCCTCGCCCGGGACGCGGCCGCCTTCACGGACGCCGAGCCGCGCCCCGAGGAGATGACCGGCTGGACCGGTCTCGCGCGTGCGGTCCGCCAAGGGCTCGCCGACCTGGCCGGGTTGCGGGTCCCGGTGACCGGTCCCGCCGGAGAGGCGCTGCGGGTGCCGGGTGCCGGCACGCCCTGGTTCCTCACCCTCTTCGGCCGCGACTCGCTGCTGACCTCGCTGTTCTGCCTGCCCTACCGCCCCGGACTCGCCGCGCACACCCTCGCCGCCCTCGCCGCCGCGCAGGGCACCCGCGACGACCCGGCCCGCCTCGAACAGCCCGGCCGCATCCCGCACGAGCTGCGCCACGGCGAGCTCGCGCACTTCGGGCAGGTCCCCTACGGCCGCTACTACGGATCCGTCGACGCCACGCCCCTCTTCCTCGTCCTGCTCCAGGCGTACACCGAGCACACCGGGGACACCTCGATCGCGCGACGGCTGGAGCAGCACGCCCGCGCGGCCGTGGCGTGGATGTTCCGCGACGGCGGCCTGGACGACGGCGGCTGGCTGGTCTACCACTCCGACGAGCAGGCCGGCGGCCTGGCCAACCAGAACTGGAAGGACTCCGCCGGAGCGGTCTGCTTCGCCGACGGCACCCAGGCGACCGGGGCGATCGCCGTCGCCGAGGCGCAGGGCTACGCCTACGACGCGCTGCGCCGCACCGCCCACCTCGCCGAGAACGTGTGGGGGGACCCCGTCTGGGCGCAGAGCCTGCGGCAGGCCGCGCTCGACCTGCGCCGCCGCTTCCCGCAGGAGTTCTGGCTCTCCGGCGCGGACTTCCCGGCCCTCGCGCTGGACGGCGAGGGACGCCGGGTGGACGCTCTCGCCTCCGACGCGGGCCATCTGCTGTGGTCGGGGATGCTGGACCAGGACCGGGCGCAGCGCGTGGCACGACGGCTGCTGGCGCGGGACTTCTTCTCCGGCTGGGGAGTGCGCACCCTCGCGGCGGACCAGGCCCCGTACCACCCGCTGTCCTACCACCGGGGCGCGATCTGGCCGCACGACAACGCGATCATCGCCCTGGGGATGGCCTCGCACGGCCTGGTCGCCGAGGCCCGCGAGATCGCCGAGGCGATGGTGACCGCCGCCCGTCACAACGGCTGGCGGCTGCCCGAGGTCATCTCCGGGTACGGCCGCGACGTCCACCCCGCCCCCGTCCCCTACCCCCACTCCTGTTCCCCGCAGGCATGGGCGGCGGCGACCCCGCTGGCGCTGCTCACCGCGACGACGCCGGCCCCGCGATGAGCACGACCGCCGGCGTGTACGGGACCCCGCTCCCCCGCGGGACGAACTCGGATGCGGGGGGCGCGGGGCCGCCCTAGGCTGCGCTCGCGGGGAGGTCGAGGCGCCGTGTCGACCCTCATCGGATCGGAGAGGCCCGGGCCATGACCAGTCGACTGTTCGCGATCTGCTTCAACGCCACCCGGCCGTCGGACCTGGCACGGTTCTGGTCCGGGGTCCTGGGCTGGGAGTCCGCCGACGGTCCTGACGGCGATGTCGCGATCCTGTCCGCCGGCGCCGCCGGGTTCCGCATCCGGTTCCTGCCGAGCCAGGAACCCAAGATCGGCCGGAACCGGGCGCACTTCGACCTGACGAGCGCCTCCCCCGAGGAGCAGCAGCGGACGGTGGCCCGGGCGCTGGAACTCGGCGGGCGGCACATCGACGTGGGCCAGCGCCCCGAGGACGGACACGTGGTGCTCGCCGACCCGGACGGGAACGAGTTCTGTGTCATCGAGGCGGGCAACACGTTCCTCGCCGGCACCGGCGTCATCGGCGCGCTGGCCTGCGACGGTTCGCAGGAGGTCGGCTACTTCTGGAGCGAGGCGCTGCGGTGGCCGCTGGTCTGGGACCAGGACCGGGAGACCGCGATCCAGTCGCCGGACGGCGGTACGAAGATCACCTGGGGTGGCCCTCCGGTGGCGCCGAAGAAGGGCACGAACCGGCTGTACTTGGAGCTGGCGCTCCCCGCCGGCGCGGACCGGGAGGCGGAGGTCGACCGCCTGGTCTCGCTCGGCGCGACGCGAACCGGCACCGGCGGGGACAGCGGCAACGGGGCGCTGCTGCTCGACCCGGACGGCAACGAGTTCTCCGTACGCGGCCCCCGGTAGCGGGGCCGCCGCCCTCCCTCACGCGCGACCTCGTCGAAGGGCCGGCACATACTCGGTGCCGGCCCTTCGACGCACGCGCGGGGCGCCACGGCTCAGCGCAGACCGGCGAACACGTCCCGCTCCGGAAGGGCCGCCCCGGTCCTGTCCCGGACGCGCACGAACGTCTCCACGCCCAGCAGTTGGGCGAAGTACTCGCGACCGAGCGCGATGAAGAAGGAGTTGTCGGGCTGGCTCGCGTGCGCGCTGAGCGCGTCGAACTTGCGGTCGGCGAAGTCGGCGGTGTCGACCCAGGTCGAGATGTCCTCGTCCGGCAGGCCCAGGGGCGGCTGCTCGCCCTGTTCCTGCTCGCCCGGCTCCTCGGACGTCGCGTCGGCGCTGAGCCTGCCGATCAGTTCCTGCATCGTGGTCCGCGGCATCGCCGTCCAGTACACCTTCGCGGGCTGCTCGTCAGCGCTCAGCCGGTCGAGGGCGGCCACCGTGATCCGGTGGGCCTGGATGTGGTCGGGGTGACCGTAGAAGCCGTTCTCGTCGTAGGTGACGACCACGTCGGGCCGTTCGCGCCGCATCACGGCCGCGAGTTGCTCGGCGGCCTCGTCGACGGGGACGGTCCAGAACGAGCCGGGGGCGTCGTTGGTCGGCCAGCCCATCATTCCGGAGTCGGCGTACCCCAGGAGTTCGAGGTGCGAGACCGCCAGGATGTCGCAGCTCTTGAGGAGTTCGGCCCGGCGCACGGCCACCACGGCCTCCGGGTCGTGGCCGGGCTGCCCCGGCTTCGTGCCGTCCGGGCCGTCACCGCACCTGCCGTCGGTACAGGTGACCAGTACGGTCCGCACCCCTTCCGCGGCACTGCGCGCCAGCAGCCCGCCGGTGCTGCTGGCCTCGTCGTCGGGATGCGCGTGCACAGCCATCAGCGTCAACGGTCGTTCGGACACAGATACCTTCTTCGCCAGCCGGAATCGTCTTGCCGCGGACCTCGGTGCCGCTCCGGCGCCCTGACGCGAAGCCGGACCACCGCGGGCACCCGCCGCATGCCGCCACCGTAGCCGACGGCCCCCCGCCCGCGACCGGCCACCGTGTGTGCCGTCAGGTCCGCGCGGACGGCGGCCTCCCGGCGGAGGGATCGGGCGGCCGCCCGTGCCGCGGGCGGACGCGGCACGGGTGACCGGCGCCGCGCGGAGGGTGTGGGGGCAGCACGCTACGCGGTGCGGCCCGCTCCCGCGCAGGTGACGCACTGGATGCGGCGGGCGGCGTTCGGGAGGGTGGTGGTGCCGAGTCCGTTGGGGTGGCGGAGGAGTTGGGGGGAGGTTTCCGCGTGGTCCGTGCAGGCGCCGGCGCCGCAGGTGGCGCAGACGGCGATGGCAGGGGTGTTCCGGCCGGTCGCGTCGCAGTCGAAGCAGTTCATTCGGAATTCCGTTCCGGGAAGGGTGGGCGGGTGGACGGGTGCTCGGGACGGGGAGAGGTCAGGGGGAGCGCGGAGCGTGGATGTGCACCGCGTCCATGACGGCGACACCGGTGACGGCGAGGATGTCGTCGAGGCCGGCCAGGAAGGTGCGCAGGCGGTGCTCCTCGTCGATGATCACCACGGCGACGGGGCAGTGTTCCCGCAGCCGGGAGGCGTGCTCCTGGTGGACGCGGAGGTGCGCGCCGAATCCCTCGATCGCTTCGAGCGCGCTGGCGCCGGGCAGGCCCGCCCGGCGGGCGCGGTGCACGATCTCGGCGTAGGCGGGGCGGTGGTGCCACAGGGCCCCGCCGGTCAGGTGGATGGTGAGCCGGGCTGCCGGTCCTTCGGGGAGCATGTCCACCTCTGCGGATGCGGGGATGCGGTGATGTCGGGGAGTCCGGCGGCCGGCGCGGCCGCGGGTGGCACGAGAGGTCGGGACGGCCGCGCTACGGCCATATCGCCTCCGCGAGGGCCGCGCCGGTGAAGGCTGCGCCGAGACCGGCCACGACGCTGCCGACCACGTTGACGGCGCCCAGGAACCACGCGTCGTCCTCGGTGAGGCGCAACGTCTCGTAGGAGAACGTGGAGTAGGTGGTCAGCGCCCCGCAGAAGCCGGTGCCGAGCAGCAGTTGCACGTGGCCGGAGGCGCCACCCGCGGAGACCGCCCCCGTGACCAGGCCGAGCACGAAGGAGCCGATGACGTTGACGGTGAAGGTGCCCCAGGGGAAGAGGGTGTCGTGCCTCGCCTGCACCGAGCGGTCGGTGAGGTAGCGGGCCGGGGCGCCGACGGCGGCGCCGACGATGACCAGGAGCCAGTTCACCGTTCCTCCTGCGGCCGCTCGGCATCGGGGACGTGACGGGTGACCTCCACCGGGTCGAGAGCGACCACCCCGCCGAGCCGGAGCTCGTCGAGCCGCGGGAGGAACTCCCTGATCCGCTCCTCGGCGTCGATGATGACGACGGCCACGGGCAGGTCCTCGCTGAGCGACAGCAGCCGGGTGGTGTGGATGAGCGAGGAGGACCCGAAGCCCTCGATGCCGCGGAACACGGCGGCACCTGCCAGACCGGCCGTGCGAGCGCGCTGCACGATCTCGTTGAACAGCGGCTTGTGGTGCCAGGTGTCGCTCTCGTTGATGATGATCGTGACCCGCAGGGCGGAGCCGGTGACCTTCACTGCTGCCTCCACTCGACGACGCGCCGGGTCAGCGCGGATCCGATCCACACGGCCGCCAGCGCGACCAGCACGGTGAGCACCATGTACACGAGGCCGGTGCGCGCCTCGCGGTGTTCCACCAGCCGCCGGATGTCGTTGGCGTAGGTGGAGAACGTCGTGAATCCCCCGAGCACCCCGGTGCCGAAGAAGGGCCGCACCAGGCGGTGCGCGGCCCACACGTCGCTGATGATCACCATGAAGACGCCGATGACCCCGCAGCCGACCGCGTTGACGGTCATCGTGGTCCAGGGGAAGGCGTCCGGGGCGTCCGGCCACAGCAGCCCGGCCCCGTAGCGGGCGCAGGCGCCCATCGCGCCGCCGACCGCGACCACGGCCACGACGGGTGACTGCGGGAAGCGCAACTCCCGGCGCTGCGCGGGAACGTGCAGGTCGACGTCAGGGTCGACCGGTTCCTTGCTCCGTATCGGGGGCCAGAATCTCACCACGCGTGTCTCCTACTCGCTGGGCACCGGCATGACTGCCGTGCATCTCGCAAGTAGGGACCGTTGACGGCACGAGCGCCGTGGTTCGGGTACGGCGGGCCCCACCGCCGCGCGGCGTCCGAGGAGCACCGCTGGACATCAGCATACCGGCGCCCGCCGCTCCCGGTACGGCACGACCTGCCGCCGTTCGGGCGAATACGGCGCCCCGTCCACGCGGGGCTAGCCGATGCCGAACGGGAGCGGACGGGCCTGCTCGTCGGCGATGTCCATCAGCCGGTTGTACTTCGCGACCCGCTCACCGCGGGCCGGCGTCCCGGACTTGATCTGGCCCGCGCCGGTGCCGACGGCGAGGTCCGCGATGAAGGCGTCCTCGGTCTCCCCCGAGCGGTGCGAGACCATCTGCGCGTACCCGGCGTTGCGGCAGATCCGCATCGCCTCCAGGGTCTCGGTGACCGTGCCGATCTGGTTGACCTTGATCAGGGCGGAGTTGCCGATCCCCCGGTCGATCGCCTCGGTGATGATCGCCGGGTCGGTGACGAAGATGTCGTCGCCCATCAGCTGGATCCGGTCGCCGAGCCGCGCGGTGAGCCGGACCCAGCCGTCCCGGTCGCCCTCGGCGAGGCCGTCCTCGATGCTCCACACCGGGAACCGCTCGACGATCTGCTGGTACCGGTCGATGAGCTGGTCCGACGAGAGGTGGTCGCCGGCCACGACGTAGTGGTCCTCGTGCCAGAATTCGCTGGCCGCCGGATCCAGGGCGATCGCGATCCCGTCCCGGCCTGCCGTGTACCCGGCGTCGGTGATCGCCTCGACCAGCAGCGTCAGCACCTCTTCGGGGCTGTCGAGGCCCGGGGCGAAGCCGCCTTCGTCACCGAGCCCGGTGGCATGCCCTGCCGCGGCCAGCCGCGCCTGGAGCCGCCCGTAGACCTCGGCGCCCGCCCGGACAGCGTCGGCCAGGGAGGGTGCGCCCAGCGGCGCGAGCATGAACTCCTGGAAGTCGAGGGCGTTCGCGGCATGCGCGCCGCCGTTGACCACGTTGAAGTGCGGCACGGGCAGGCGAGGGGCGGTGCCGGCGACCGCGGACAGGGACTCCCACAGGTCCATGCCCCCGGTGGCCGCCTGCGCGCGGGCCGCCGCGAGGGACACGCCGGTGATCGCGTTGGCACCCAGGCGGGACTTGCCGGGGGTGCCGTCCAGCTCGACGAGCGCGGCGTCGACGTCGGCGGCCGAGCCGAAGTCCCGCCCCAGGAGCGCCTCGGCGATCTCGCCGTTGACATGGCCGACCGCCTTGGTGACGCCCTGCCCGGCGAAGCGCGCGGGATCCGCGTCCCGCACCTCGACCGCCTCGCGGCTGCCGGTCGAATCGCCGGAGGGCACCCCGGCCCTGACCCGCGTGCCGGCCGCGGTGGTCAGCGTGACCGCGAGCGTCGGGCGGGCCCGCGAGTCGAGGATCTCCACCGCGTGCACGTCGGAGAAGCGCAAGGTCATGGCCGTGTCCTCTTCCTTCGTCCTCGTCGTCGTACGAAGTGCCTCATCCGAAGGCGACGCTGCTGGCGGCGGGCACGGGCAGTGATCCGGCGGGCCGCGGGACGCCCGTGGCGGTGTCGACGTCGAACCAGGTCACCTCGCCCGAGCGCTCGTTGGCCGCGTACAGGTGCCGGCCCGTCGGACCGAGCACCAGGTCACGCGGCCAGGAGCCGCCGCACGGCACGGCCGTCACGAGCTCCGCCCGCTCGCCGGAGGCGTCCAGGGCGAGGACGGCCACGGTGTCGGTGCCGCGCATCGCCGCCCACAGGTGCCGGCCGTCGGCTGACACCACCGGCGCCGAGGGCTGCACCGGGCCGTCCGGGCCGTCCGGGAACAGCGGGGTCTCGCCGACCGCGCGCAGCGCCCCGTCGGCGGCGTCCCAACGGCACACGGTCACCGTCGGCCGCAGTTCGCCGAGGACGTACGCGTGGTCGCCCGACGGGTGGAAGGCGAGATGCCGGGGCCCCGTGCCCGGGGGCAGCCGGGTCTCACCGTGCGGACGCAGCGCGCCGGTGCGGTCGTCGAGTGAGCGGATCTGTACCGCGTCGGTGCCGAGATCCACGCTGAGGATCCAGCGGCCGGTCGGATCGGGGACGACCTGATGGGCGTGCGGGGACCGCTGGCGTTCCGGGTGCGGTCCCGAGCCCTCGTGGCGCAGCACGCCGGTGGGAGGCAGCGGCACCCCCTCGGCGGTCAGCGGCAGCACGCTGACGCTGCCCGAGCCGTAGTTGGCGGTCAGCAGACGGCCCTGGGCGAGGCAGAGGTGGGTCGGTTCGTCGCCGCCCACCTGGACGGGGTCGCCGAGCGGGCGGGGCACCGCTTCGCGGGCGTCGTACGCGGCCACCGCTCCCGGCACCGTCTCGGAGACCGCGTAGAGAACGGCCGCTGCTTCACCGGGCCCGACGGCGAGGTACGACGGGTTCGCGACGGACTCCACCACGCCCGTCCCGGTCAGCGCCCCGGTGCGCGCGTCGAGGTCGGCCACGACGATCCCGGGCCCACCCGCCGACGTGAACGACCCGATGAAGGCGCGCCGTGCGGCACTGCCGGACATGAACTCTCCGCCCTCCGCCCTGCGCGCAGCACGACGGAGTCACCACGATGCCGACGGACCGTCGGAGCGCCGCGGATGCCCCGTACAACATGGCCCCGCTTTCACCGGAATGCACCAAGGCCCCCGCGGCCGCCGCGCACCCCCCACCGCTGCGTGCGACGGTGATCACGATGTGCGACGACGCTGCCGGCTGCGGCGCGGCGCGGAGGAGGCGTACGAACCGGTGCCGCGCCGGCACCGGCCCGGCAGAAGGGGAGCGGGGCACCGGCACGGCACGGTTCCGGCGTCAGGGAAGCGAGGCAGCATGTACGACCCCGATCCGCCTTTCCGGCCCGTCCGCAGGCGGGACGGCTGCCTCCCGCTGGAGGATGTCGGACTGATCGGGGACGGCACCACCGCGGCCCTGGTGGGCCTGGACGGCTCCATCCCGTGGATGTGCGTGCCGCGCTTCGACGCGGACCCCCTCTTCTGCGGCCTGCTCGACCGCACGCGCGGCGGCCACTTCACCGTGGCGCCCGAGGGCCTGGCGGAGGGACGGCAGTACTACGAGCCCGACACCGGCGTGCTGATCACCGAGCTGCGCTCCCGCACCGGCCTGGTGCGCCTCACCGACGCGCTCGCCCTGAGGTCCGGAGCCGACCTGACGGAGGACATGCCGGCCGGGCGGGCGGAACTCGTCAGGTCGGCGGTGGTCCTGGAAGGCCACGCACGGCTCACCGCCGACCTGGAGCCGCGCGGCGGGGCGCAGGCGCGCGCCCTGTTCAGCGGGCTGGAGGTACGGCCGCACCGGCTGCCGGATCTCGGCCTCCACCTGCGCTCCAACCGCCCCCTGTCCGGTCTGCGCAGCACCCACGACCTCCGGCAGGGTGACCGCTTCGACCTCGTACTGTCGTGGGGGCGCTTCCACCGGCACCACCGTTTCGACGTCGACGCCATGCTCAAGGGCACCGTCGACGCCTGGCACCGCTGGATGCGGCACTGCGACTACGCGGGCCCCGAGGAGCCCCTGGTCCGGCGGGCCGCGCTCACCCTGAAGATGTGTGACGACTGGGCGAGCGGCTCGCTGGTGGCCGCGCCGACCTCCTCGCTTCCCGCGCCGATCGGCGGCATCCGCAACTGGGACTACCGCTACGCCTGGATCCGCGACGCGGCGTACGCGGTGTTCGCGCTGCGCCGTATCGGGTTCGGCGGCGAGGCGGACTCCTTCCTCGGCTGGGTCCTCGACGCCTTCGAGCAGAGCGAGCAGCCGCGCATCATGTACACCGTCGACGGCGCCGCGGTGCCGGACGAGGTGGAGGACGGCGAACTGGCGGGCTATCGCGGTTCGGCCCCCGTGCGCTGGGGAAACGGCGCGACCGACCAGCGCCAGCACGACGTGTACGGCGAGATCCTCGACTGCGCCGACCAGTGGCTGCTCGCGGGCGGGGAGATCCAGCCCGCGCTGTGGGCGCGGCTGGCCGGGCTCGCCGACGCGGCGGAGCTGGCGTGGCACAGCCCCGACCAGGGGATCTGGGAAGTCCGCAGCGAGGGGCGTGCGTTCACCTTCTCGGCGGGGATGTGCCAGGTCGCCATGGACCGCGCGGTGCGCATCGCCGAGCGGCACGGTCTGCCCGGGCGGATCGACCGGTGGCGGGAGGCGGCCGCGGAAGTGCGCCGCAGAATCCTGGAGGAGTCCTGGGACGAGGGGGCGCGCACCCTCAGCGCGCACCTGTCCGGCGGCGGCGCCCTCGACGCGAGCCTGCTGGCGCTCCCGCTGCGCGAGGTCGTACCGGCCGGCCATCCGCGGATGGTGGCCACGGCGGCGGCCGTCGCGGAGCGGCTGTCGGCCGGCGACGGGCTGCTCTACCGCTACCTGCACGACGAGTCCCCGGACGGTCTGGCAGGCGACGAGGGCGCGTTCGTGCTGTGCAGCTTCTGGCTGGTCGACAACCTGGTCGGGCAGGGCCGCGTCGAGGAGGCCGGGGAGCTGTACGCCTCCCTGTGCGCGCGGGCCAGCGCCGTCGGGCTGCTGTCGGAGCAGATCCACCCCACCACAGGAGAGTTCATGGGCAACTTCCCCCAGGCGTTCAGCCATATCGGGATCATCGCGAGCGGCGTGAACCTCCAGCGGGCGAAGGCGGCGAGCGGGCGATGATCGAACGGCTCGTCGTCCTGGGCGCGACGGGAGACCTCAGCGGCCGCTTCCTCATGCCGGCGCTCGCCGCCCTGCGGGCCGCGGGTCACCTCGGGGACGGGTTCCGGCTGACCGGGGCGAGCCGCCAGGACTGGACCGACGAGGAGTTCCGGGAGTGGATCACCGAGTGGCTCGACCGCCACGACGGTGGCATCCAGGCCGGCGTCCGGCAGGCGGTCGTGCGGTCGGCCCACTACCAGCGTGCTGATGTCACCGACCCGGAGTCCGTACGGGCGGTGGTCGCCGGTGACGAGCCGGTGGCCCTCTATCTGGCGCTGCCGCCCGCGCTCTTCCCTCGGGTGGTCTCCGCGCTGCGCTCGGCGGGGCTGCCGCCGGGGAGCAGGATCGCGCTGGAGAAGCCGTTCGGTGAAGACCTCGACTCCGCACGGGAGTTGAACGCGCTGCTCGCGGAACTGGTGCCGGAGCAGGCGGTGTTCCGGGTGGACCACTTCCTGGCCATGACGACGGTGCAGAACGTGCTGGGCAGCAGGCTCGCCAACCGGGTGCTGGAACCCCTCTGGAACAGCACGCACATCGCCGAGGTGGAGATCGTCTGGGACGAGAGCCTCGCGCTGGAGGGCCGGGCCGGCTACTACGACCACGTGGGCGCGCTCAAGGACATGGTGCAGAACCATCTGCTCCAGGTGTTCTGCCTCGTCGCCATGGAGCCGCCGGTCACCCTGGGCGAACGCGATCTGCGGGACCGCAAGGTCGACGTGCTGCGTTCCGTGCGGCTGCTGACCGAGTACGACGTGGTGCACCGCACCCGCCGCGCCCGCTATGCCGAAGGCCGGATCGGCGGCCACGACGTGCCGTCCTACATCGACGAGGAGGGCGTGGACCCCCGGCGCGGCACCGAGACCTTCGCCGAGGTGGAACTCGAACTCGACAGCTGGCGCTGGGCGGGTACGACGTTCCGGCTGCGCAGCGGCAAGGGGCTCGGTACGGACCGCAAGGAGGTCGCGGTGAAGTTCCGGGCCGTGCCCCACCTCCCGTTCAGGCACAGCGGGGAGGTGGCGCCCAACGTGCTGCGTTTCGGACTGGAGCCTGAGGGCCTGACCCTCGATCTGATGGGCACCGGCTCCCGGTCCGGCCACCTGACCGAGCTGGAACTGTCCGCCGGGATGGAGCCCGCCGAACTGCCCCCGTACGGAAGGCTGTTGCTGGACGTCCTGCGGGGCGACCCGGCCCTGTCCATCCGGGGCGACGAGGCGGAGGAGGCCTGGCGGGTGCTCACACCGGTCCTCACGGCGTGGGAGCGGAATCTCGTGCCGTTGGAGGAGTACCCGGCCGGCTCGGACGGCCCCGCCCCGCGCGACCCCTACGCCCCCGGCCCGCTCCCCAGGGAAGCGCTCCTCCACGAGGAGACGGCCCTGCCCACGGAGCCCGGCGACGGCGGGTCCTGAAAAGGGGACGCGGCGAACGGGCTCTCGGCCCGGTGGTCAGGCGTGCGCATTGCCCAAGGTGTCGAGGCCGGTGCGGAAGGCGTCGGCGTGGCGGCGGCACCAGGACTCGAAGCTGTGCGGGGCATGCCCTGTCACCTGTTCGACGTCGGTGGTCACCAGGCCCTTCGTATCGGCTCGCATCAGCCGGAGGCCCTCGACGAGGGCGGCCGCGAGCGCCGGCGGGGCGCCGTCGGGGTACCGGAAGCGGACGGCCTCCTCGGGGGTGGCCACCTCGCGTACAGGCAGGTTTCGGCCGATGACGGTCTCGAGGACGCGTACCTGCTCCCGCACCGTCAGGGGCTGGTCGCCGGTGAGGGTGTAGGTGCGTCCGACGTGGCGGTCGTCGGTCAGGGCCTCGACCGCCACGGCAGCGATGTCGGCGGGGTCGACGAGCGCGGCACGGCCCGGGCCGACCGGGTCGAGCACGACGCCGTCCGAGCGCAGCGTCGCGAGCCAGTCGAGCGTGTTGCTCATGAACCCGCACGGCCGCAGCACCGTCGCCGGGATCCCGTGGCCGGCGATCAGCTCCTCCCGCTCGAAGTGCCACTTCCCCATCGCGGGCATCGGGTCGATCCCGACCGCGTAGCTCGACAGGTACACCAGCCGTTCCACGCCGGCGGTCCTCGCCGCGGCCAGCAGCGCGTCGACGGCCGCGTGGTCGATGCCCGGGAAGAGCAGGAAGAGCCGGTCGACCCCCTCCAGAGCCGCGGGAAGCTTCGAGGGGTCGGTGAGGTCGGCGACGACGGTCTCCGTGCCCGCGGGCAGGCCGGCCGCGCGCGAAGCCTCGCGGACGAGAACCCGCACCGGCCCCTGACGGCGGGTGAGTAGGGGTACGAGCTCGCGCCCGATGCGGCCGGTCGCGCCGGTGATCAGAAGCATGACCCTATCCTTGTCGTTAACGGGTGAATGAGTTGAACATTAACGGGTTAACGATCGGCTGGCAAGGAGACACGATGTCAGAGGTGCTGGATCTCTACGGGCGGGTGAGCAAGCTCGTCCGGGACCTGACCGACGCGAGCCTGCGGAACCACGGCCTGCGGCTCGGCCAGGACCACCTGCTCGCACAGCTCTGGCGCGAGGACGGCCGCACCCCGGGGGAACTGGCGGCGGCGATGGGCGTCTCCACCCCGGCGGTCACCAAGGGCGCGACCGTCCTGGAGAAGGCGGGATTCCTCGAACGCCGTCGCGATCCCCGCGACCATCGGCTGGTCCGGCTGTGGCTGACCGACGTGGGAACCTCCGTGCGGGCCCCCGTCGAGGCGGCCCGCGCGGAGGTGGAGCGGACCCTGCTGGCGGGCCTGAGCCCGGACGAGGTGGCGGGATTCCGCCGGGCCCTGGAAAAGGTGCAGGGCGCCGCCCTTGACGCGCTGGCGTCACCCGGGAAGCAGGCCGACCGGGGGACGCCCTGATCTCTTCCGCCACGGCGGCGGGGCGCCCTATCCGTGCAGGTGGAGGCGCCGGCAGGCGTGCCAGGAATGGAGGAAGGTCCGGGCGAGGGCCGACTGCGGCGCGAAGAAGCCTCACGCGAAGAAGTCCCACGCGTGGAAGGCGTGAGCGTAGAGGCGCAGGTCGACGGGGACTCCGGCAGCGGTCAGCCGCCACCGCGGCGCTGAAGTAGCAGCGCGCCGACTATCGCCCGTCGGGCTTCGGATGGCCCCGGAACGGTCGACGGCCCGGTCCGGCCCAGCGATCAACTCGCCTGGTACGAAGCGGCGTTGAAGGCCGCGAGCTGCTCGGTGAACGCGCGGGCGCCGCCCTGGGCCGGGTGGCGGACGGGGGTCGCCTCGACGCCGGCGCGGTTCAGGGCACCCTGCGCCTTGCGACCCACCGCGAGGAACGCCGTGACGCCGAACGCCTCCGCCAGCGCGAGTACGGTCGGCGCGCCCGCGGCCACCTCGCTCGCCCTGGGCGGCCGGTTGGTGGACGGGCGGCCGGGCTCGTGCGGGTGGTGGGGGTAGATCCCCCACACGAGCGGGAGGGGTCCGCGCCACGCAGCCAGCGCGCGCCACACGATCGCGGAGGACTGCTCCCACTCGGCGGCAGGATGCTCCGGTACCGCGAAGCCGTCGCCCTGCGGAGCGCCGGTGATGAGCCCGGGCCTGGCGGTCAGCTGCCGCATGCTCATGAACGGCACGCCCGTCACGGTGTGCCCGCGATGGCCCGGCGCCTCGCCCACCATCATCACCCGCGGCCCGCCGGCGGCCATCGACGCCTCGATCAGCTCGTGGTAGCGCCGCAGATTGCGTTCGCGGAACCGCCCGACCGGCTCGGGTCCGTACAGGAACTCCGCGTCGTCCGGCACCGGGATCGCCCGCAGCAGCTCCCAGAACCGTCGGGTGTCCACGCGTCCCACCTGCTCCACCACGCCCTCTCCGCACGGAGAACCGCCGCCCGTCGGCGGCTTCGCGTCGACATGCTAGGTGCCGTACGCGGCGTGACCGGCCGGTGACGCGCCTGCCGGCTCCGCGGACCCCGGGTGTTCAGCCGGCGGCGGCCGCCCGCGCCACCACCCGGAGGTACCGTTCGATCGCCAGATGCTGCAGCACCGCCGCCACCGGGCGGCCGAGCCGCGCGTACCAGGCCGCGGGCCGGGAGAACGCGGTGACCTCGAACCACACCTCGCCGGCCGCGTCCATGCTCACGACGAAGGACTCCTCGCCGCGCTCCGGGTGCCCGGGCAGCGTGCCGTAGGCGAAACCGACCCGGTCCGGCTCCTCGACGGTCCACACCACCCGGCACGGGATCACCAGCCGGGCCGGCCGCACGCGCGGCAGGCCGATCCGCAGCAGCACCGTGGCGCCGGCCTCGACCCGCGCGGGCGGCGGGTGGATCGCGAACCCCGAGCCCAGCTGGGTCCCCCAGCCGAGTACGTAGGCGCCGGCGCGGTCCAGTACCGCTCGACCGTGGCCGAGGTGGACCCGGCGGCGGAGCCAGGCGTAGCCGGACGGCAGCGCGGCGGACCGGGTCGCGCCGACCTCCGGATAGGTGGGCGCGGCGGCGCAGGCGGCGAGGTGGCGGCGGCGCAGGTCGTTCGATCGCATCTCTCTCCATGCGGGGCTGCCGCTCCCCCGGGGTGGTGGGAGCGTGGTTCCCGTGCCCTGCATCTTCTGTCAGCTCATCCGCGAGGGTGATGGGCGGGCCGGTGGCCCGTGAGACCGCGGCGTGCGCGTTCCTCCCGCTCGGTCCTCTCGCTCCGGGGCACACCCTGGTGGTGCCGACGTCCCCTGTCGCCGATGTCTTCACGACGCCCGGGACCGTGCCGGCCGAGACCGTCGCGCTGGTAGGGCGCGTCGCGAGGGCCATGCGCTCCGGGCCGGGCGCGACCGGCGTGAACGTCCTCAACGCCAGTGGCCCGGGGTCGGACCAGTCCATGCACCACCTGCACTTCCATGTCGTTCCGCGGTGGGTGGACGACGGGATCTCCACCTGGCCGACCGGGCGGTCGCAGCACCGGTTCACCGGCGACCCGGCCGGGCGGCCGGCCGAGGCCATGGCGGTCAAGGCCACGGCGGTCGAGCAGGGCCGCACCGGCTGAACCGGAGCCCGTTCACCGCGGGGTGAGGCCGGGGCACGGCGGCGGCCCGGGGCCAATGGACGTCTCAGCGGCGCACGTCGGTCAACCGCTCCGACAGGTCCCACAGGCGGCGGGCGTTCTCGGGGTCGAGGGCGTAGTCGGCGACGCCGCGGCGCACGCCAGGCGTGAACGGGCCCGCTTCCTGGCAGTCCTCGAAGTACGTGCCGGTCACTCCCCCGACCAGGGGTGATGCGGCCAGCAGCACGGAGGTGGCGGCGCCCTGCTCCACGGTCTTCTCCGAGACGCCGCTCTTGCCCGACGGGTCGAAGGAGGCGGGCGGCGCGTCCATGTGGCGGCCGAGGCCCGTGCCCCAGATCCGGCCCGGGTTGAGTGCGTTGACGGTGATGCCGTCGGCGGCCCAGCGCTTGGCGGCCTCCACGGCGAAGAGGATGTTCGCGGTCTTGGACTGGGCGTAGGCCAGCCACGGGTCGTACGGTTCCGCGGTGAAGTCGGGGTCCTCGAAGCGGACGGGCCCGTTGACGTGACCGACCGAGCTGACGACGACCACGCGGGCGTCCCGGGCCCGGGCGAGGGCGTCGTGCAGGCCGACGGTGAGCGCGAAGTGGCCCAGGTGGTTGGTGGCGAACTGCAGCTCGCGGCCCGCGGGGGTGCGCCGCTCCGGGGTGGCCATGATCCCGGCGTTGTCGACCAGGATGTGCAGCGGCCCGGTCCAGCCGGCGACGAACGCGGCGACGGAATCGGGGTCCGAGAGGTCCAGCTGCCCGGCCGTGGTGGAGGTGTTGCCGGTCTCGGTGGCGATCTCCTGGGCGACGGTGGCGGCCGCCTCCAGGGTCCGGCCGGTGACGGTCACCTCGGCACCCGCCGAGGCGAGTGCGCGGGCGGTCTCCCGGCCCAGGCCGCCGGTGGCGCCGGTCACGACGGCGCGGCGGCCGGTGAGGTCGACGCCGGCGATGACCTCGGCCGCCGTGGACTGCGCGCCGAAGGGGGTGGTGACTGGCTGTGTCATGGTGCTGTTCCTTTTCCGTTCGGTCCTGCTGGTCCCGTCGATCCCGCCGATTCCGGGAGGTTCCGGGGATTCCCGCGATTGCCGGCCCCGCGGGTGGGCGCACGGGGCGGGGTCGCCTACGATGGACATAAGCGGATGCGGGTCCGCTTATGTTTCGACTATAAGCGGAGCCGGGTCCGCTTGCAAGGAGGACCGATGCCGCGCTCGCTGCGGGCGGATGCCCAGGCCAACCACGACCGCCTGCTGGAGGTCGCCGCCCGCGCCTTCGCCGAGCACGGCGCCGACGCCTCCCTGAAGGCGATCGCCGCCGAGGCCGGGGTCGGGATCGGCACCCTCTACCGCCGGTTCCCCGCCCGCGAGGATCTCGTCGAGGCCACCTACCGCAACGAGACCGACCGGCTCTGCGCGTCGGCCCCGGAACTGCTCGCGGACCGCGCGCCCCTCGCCGCCCTGCGGGACTGGGCCGAGGCGTTCGTCGACTACATGCTGACCAAGCAGGGCATGGCCGACGCCCTGCCCGCGATCCTCGCCGCCCGCGAGGGCCTGCGCGCCCACTCCCGCGACGCGCTGGGCCAGGCCGTGACCGCGCTGCTGGACGCCGGGACCGCCGCCGGGCAGGTACGCGAGGACGCCGCGCCGAACGACGTCCTCATGGCGCTCGGCGGCATCACCCTCATCAGCGGCCACGAGAACCAGCGCGACCTCGCCTCGCGCCTCATCACCCTCTTCATCGAGGGCATCGCCACCGGCTGAGGGCCCCCGGTCACCGGCCCGCCGTCCCGGTGAATTCCCGCAGTCGCTCCAGAACCTGCTCCGGCTGCTCCTCGGAGAGCCAGTGCCCGGAGTGCTCGATCGGTCGGACGGTGACGTTCTCGGCGACCTCGGCGAGCATCTCCTCGGCAACCGGCAGGAAGAAGCTCGCGGTCCCCCCGATACGCCGCCCTACCGGCCCGACGGCACCGCCGCGCCCGGGCGATGAGGCCATCGCTCGTCACGTCGGCCGCAGGAGCGGCTCCGCCGTGGCGACCTCGTCGGGGCGGGGGAAGAGGGGGGTTCAGCGGGGGCGAGGGAAGGCGGTGCCGTCGAAGAGTTTGCGGGCGGTGCGCACGAGCGCGGCGCCGCGCACCCGGGGCGGCACCGCGGTCGTGTCCAGGTCGACGGCGACCTCGAAGCGGCCCGCGGGGTGCTCGATGGCCATCGGCGTCCCGTCGTCGGGCAGATGGGCCATCTCCCGTCCCACCGCCCCGTCCAGCAGCAGCGCGGTGGCCACGGTGACGGCGCCGAGCACGCCGATCGACGCGTGCGGGCGGACCGGGATGAACGTGCGGGTGCTGATGGTGCCGCCGTCACGTGGGGGCGCGACCAGTGTGGTCTTGGGGATGGACGTCCCGGTGACCTCGCCGAGCCCCATCGCCTTGCCGGCCGCGCGCCGCAGCACCTGGACACGTTCCAACAGCTCGACGTCGGCGGCGAGTTCGGCAGGGCTCTCGTATCCGGTGATCCCGAGGTCGCGGGCGTCGGCGAGGACCACCGGCATGCCGTTGTCGATGCAGGTGACGGTGGTGCCCTCGATGACGTCGGTGGTGCGCCCCGTGGGCAGCAGGGCGCCGCAGGCCGATCCCTCGGTGTCGGCGAAGCCGATCCGCACCGGGGCGGCGCCGCCCGGGACGCCGTCGATGGCAGTGGAGCCCGCGTAGTCGACGCGCCCGCCGGGAGTGGGGAAGGCGACGGTGGCCAGGCTGCCCGAGTTGACCATGTGCACCCGCACCCGGGTGTGCTCGGCGCCGGGCGTCACGAGCCCGCGTTCCACCGCGAAGGGACCGACCGCGGCCAGCAGGTTGCCGCAGTTCTGCCGGTCGGAGACGGCGGCCTCCTCGACCGCGACCTGGAGGAACAGGTAGTCGACGTCCGCGCCGGGCTCGGCGGAGGGCGCGACGACGGCGACCTTGCTCGTCAGGGGGTGGGCGCCGCCCAGGCCGTCGATCTGGCGGGGGTCCGGGGAGCCCATCACCCGCAGCAGCAACGCGTCGCGTTCCGCCGGGTCGCGGGGCAGGTCCCCCGCCAGGAAGAAGGCGCCCTTGGAGGTGCCGCCGCGCATGAGCATGCACCGCAGCTCCGAGTGGGTCGACTCCATGGCATCGCCTTTCTCGTCGGGGCATGGGAGGCGTCAGGGCATGGGAGGCGTCGGGGCCGTGGGCTCGTCAGGGCCGTCGCGTGCGGAGTCGGGGGGACGCCGCTCAGGAGCCGGTGCGTCGGGCGTACTCCTCGGCGCTGATGTACTCGATGCCCAGGTCGGCCAGCCGGTCGCGCAACCCGTAGCGGTCCAGGCCGAGTTCGCCGGCCCGGAAGGCCGCACGGGCGGCCTCCTCCTTCTCGGTGCGGGCCCGGGCCGCCGTCACCGCGCGGGCGGCGTCCTCACGCCCGACGCACAGGACACCGTCGTCGTCGGCGAGGACCACGTCACCGGGCCGGATCACCTGGCCGCCGATGGTGACGGGGACGTTGACCGAGCCGGGCGTGGCCTTGACGGTGCCCTGGGCGCTGACGGCCGCCGACCAGACGGGGAAGCCCATCGCGTGCAGCTCGGCGACGTCGCGCACGCCCGCGGCGGTGACGAGACCGCGGACCCCGCGGCGGGCCAGCGCGGTGCCGAAGAGTTCTCCGAACATGCCGTCCGTCGATGGCGAGTTGGTGGCGACCACGAGGATGTCGCCGGGCCGGCACTGCTCGACCGCCACGTGGATCATGAGGTTGTCGCCGGGCCAGGACAGCACGGTCACCGCGGTCCCCGCGATGCGCGAGCCCAGGTGGACCGGGCGGATCCCCGGTCCGAGGCAGCCGGTGCGGCCCAGGGCCTCGTGCACGGTCGCCACGTCGTGGCCGGCCAGTGCGTCGACGTGCTCGGCCGCCGCACGCGGCGGGTCCGTGACGACCACGTTCCCCACCCGCGTCATGCCAGCACCGCCGTGGTCTGCGGGTACAGCCGCACGTACGCCTCGGCCATGCAGCTGTGGTGCAGGCCGAGGTTGGGGCCGGCGTTGCGCTTGAGCTGCACGCCGCGGCGTCTGGCGAGGTCGGTGTAGTAGTCCCACATGTGCTGCTGGGCGCGCAGGCACTCCATGGCCTTGCGCTTGCGGTCGAAGACCGGGCTGATGTCCAGCAGCGTGTCCGGCTTGAAGTCGCACTGCTCGGGCTGGTGCGGCTCGAAGAGGAAGACGGGCGGTGCGCCGAGCGGATCTCCGGGTGCGTCGTAGCCGACGGCCTGGGCCAGGATCCTGGCCTGGAGGGCCATCCGGGCGGCCGCCGGATGGTCGCCGTTGTACGGGTCGGCGAGCGTGTGCGTCAGGACGACGGCGGGTTCGACCTCGCGGTGGACGCGCACCAGACGGTCGGTCAGCTCCGGGGTCTCGATGAGCGGGTAGTCACCCGCGTCGAAGAACTCGATCTCCGCGCCGAGTTCACCGGCCGCCCGCTCCGCCTCGTCCCGGCGCAGCGCCTTGATCTCGGCCAGGCTCCTGCCCTCGCGCCAGGCGGCGGCCGATTCGCCGCGCTCGCCGAAGCTCAGGCACACGACCTTGGCGCGGTGGCCGGCGGCCGCGGTCAGCGCGAGAGCGCCGCCGGCCCGCCAGACAAAGTCGCCGGCATGGGCACTGACCACCAGCAGCGGTCCGGTGGCTCCGCTCGCGGCAACCGCCGGGGCCGGCTCGCTCGATCCGCTCGATTCGCTCATATCGCCTCTCCACACAGCCCCGCCGGGACGGTCGTCGGGGGAAACGATCGCCACGCTAGATTCTGGCTACGTGATTGTCAACAATTTTCGACACAACCATTGCGCCATTGTTCGCACCGGTCTACAGTCGCCGGACCTTCACCCGTTCGTGCGCCGGTGCCGGCAGGCATCCGCGGCAAACACACCCCACCTGAGAAGACAACGACGTTCTCCATCGACAAGGGGTCACCGTGTCCATCCCACTGTCGGCAGCCGGAACTCCGAGCGCCGCTCCGCGCAGGTCGACCGCCCACACCAGCCTCAACGCGGCCACGATCGTCGCCGTGGGGTTCGCGGTCTGCCTGGCCCAGATCGGCCTGGCCGTCCCCGCGACGCTGAACGGGACCTTCCAGACGGTCCTGCACCCCACGGGGGCCTCGCAGTTGGACTGGATATCCGACTGCACCCTGCTGCCGATCGCGGCGCTGGAGCTCACCTTCGGCGTCCTCGGCGACCTCTTCGGCCGCAAGAAGCTGCTCGTCGGCGGCGCCCGCCTGCTCCTCGTCGGCGAGATCATCTCCGGCACCACCACCGGCATCGCCCAGATGTACGTCGGCCAGATCATCGCCGGGCTCGGCTCCGCCACCCTGTTCCCGACGACGCTGGCGATCATCGCCTCCGGCAGCCGTACCCACGCCTCCCGCGCGCGCATGATCGCCCTGTGGGCGGCGCTGCTGTCCACCGGCAACTTCATCGCCCCGATGCTCGGCGGCCTCACCGCCACCTACGGGAGCTGGCGCACGGCCTTCTGGATCATCGCAGGACTGGCCGCCGCGGACGCCGTGTTCAGCTACTCCTTCGCCACCGACTCCCGCTCCCCCGAGGGGCGTTCGCTGGACGTGCCCGGCCAGGTCACCATCGGCGTGGCACTCTTCGCGCTGCTCTACGCGGTGATCGAAGGGCCCACGGCCGGCTGGGGAAGCCCGGTGATCATCGCGTCCTTCGCCGTCGCCGCGGCGCTGCTCGTCGCCTTCGTGGTGATCGAGACCCGGGTGGCCGACCCGCTGTTGCGCATGGACCTGTTCCGCAACCGGGCCTTCGCGCTGGCCTCGGCGGTCACGGTGCTCGGCATGTTCTCCTTCCTCGGCACCGCCTACGCCATCAGCATCCGCATGGAGGTCATCCAGCACCAGAGCGCGATGCGCACCGCCTTCGCGTTCATCCTCCTCAGCGGCCTCACGATCTTCCTGCTCCCGCTCACCTCGTTCATGATGGCCCGCTACCAGGCCCGCTGGATCCTGGGCGGCGGCTTCCTGCTCATGGCCGTCGGCCAGTTCCTCGCCTCCGCCCTGCCGATCACGCGCACCTCGCTGCCGTCCCTGATCCTGCCGATGGGGCTGGTCGGCGTCGGCTTCTCCTTCGCGGTGTCCTCGGTCACCGCCACCGTCGTGAACACGGTGCCCAAGACGCTGGCGGGCATGGCCGCGGCGACCACCAGCATGGTGCGCGACTTCGGCTTCGCCATGGGCCCCGCGCTCATCGGGGCCATCGCGCTCAGCAGGGCGGCCGGCCGCTTCCACTCCGACCTGGCGGGGGACACCGCCCTGGCACCGGTCCGGAAGGCGGCGGAGGAGGCGGGCCCGGTCGCCAGCAACTCCGTGCCGCCGGACGTCCCGTTCAGCAAGGCCGCGCCCGTCGCGGTGAAGGCCCTGGACCACGGCTACTCGCTCGGCTTCCTCATCGTCGGCATCGCCGCACTCGTGTGCTGCGTGGTGACCGTCGCCGCGCTCGGCGGCAAGAAGGAGCAGGAGGCCGAGGTGGCCATGATCGAGGCCGAGGCGGGCCCCGAGCCCGAGCCCGCCGCCTGAGCGCGCGGCCAGCCTGATCCCGCCGCCTGAGCCGCCTCCGAAAGCGCCGCCCGAGCCCGCAGCCCGCCCTCGCCTGAGCTCCCCACCTGAGCCGCGGACCTCCGTTCGGCCACGAATCAGGAGTTCGATGCCCCTGCGAGCGTCCCGGCACCGCACCCGGTACACCGGGGCGGCCTGCGGTCTCGCGCCGGCCGTCGCCCTGAGCCCGAGCCTTCCGGGGTCGGGCGGGCCGGCTGTCACCAAGGCCACGGCGGCCGGCGCCCTCAGCGCCGTCACCGCGTGGGTCACCAAGGGACAGGCGCCCACCGACCTGCTGGCGTCCACCGTCGACCGCGGCGGCACGACCACCGCGACGTGACCCGTCTACGCCTGTCCCGACATCACGGTCGACAGCACCGGCAGCCCCGTCGACCAGGCCGCGAGCTGCACCCCGCGCCGCTCGGCCGCGGCGGCGGACCTGCACGTCTCCTGGCCCGGCTCCTTCCGCCCCGGCCAGAGACCGTCAGCTCGTGGGTCGACGGGCGCTGGGTCACCCGTCCCGGAAAGAGCTGATGCTTCTCCGCCGGCGGGAGTCGGGTGACCTGGGGCACCCGGCTCCCGCCGCCGGGCGACCCGGGCTCCGGTCCGGCTCAGCCCGCCTTCGGCAGGCCGATGGTGACCGGCCCGAGGCTGCGGGCCGAGGTCGCGGGGGAACCGGTGACCGGGGCGAAGGGCAGCTCAGGTGCGCCGTCCCGCTCGACGAGGTACGACCGGCCGGCGCGCAGCGGCACGGTGAACCGGCCCGCCGACGTGGGTGCGACCACCGTGCGGCCGTTCTCGACCACCTTCACCTTCTGGCCCGGCCAGGGGTTGCGCACCTGCTGGGCGGTGGTCGCGCCGGCCTCGATCACGACGGTGACCGGCACGCCGTCGCGGACCTGCACGTCGACCTTGCTCCGGTGCTGGATGGAGACGGTGGCGTCCGCGTCCCAGCCGGTGGGCAGCGCCGGGGCGATGCGCAGCAGGCCGTCGTAGTCCTGGACGAGGGAGTCCTGCAGCGCGGTCGTCACCACCGCGCCCTGCTCGGCGTAGGGCTCCTTGTAGGTGGCGCCGAAGGAGGCGAGGCCGGACGGGCGTTGCTGGTAGGTCTCGGTGAGGTCGGTCAGCGCCTTCGCCATGTCGTCGCCGAGGCCGAGCCGCGCCGCGTCGATCGGGTCGAAGCTCCAGTCGTTGTGCTCCACGTAGGGGCGGTCGGTGAAGGTGCGCCGGGCGAGGTCCGACAGCGGGCCGCTGTCACCGATCAGCCCGTAGGGCCAGACCGGTTCCAGGCCGAGGTTCTCCGCGTTGTGCGTCTTCGCGGCCTGCTGGCCGGACTGGCCGATGACGTCCTGGCCGGTGGCGTCGGCGGCCGGGGTGAGCTGCTGGGTCATGGTCGCGGCGTCCGTACGCGGGTACGGCAGGACCTTCGGCAGGGCCGCGGTCAGCGCGCTCGCCAGGTCCTGGTCGCGGTGCAGCAGCTGCGCGGCCTGGATCACGTCGGGGAAGACCGCCGTCATGGCCGTGATGTCGGTGGTCGGATCGCTGACGTCCCACTGCGTCTCGTGCGCGTTGGACGGGCTGGTGTGCAGGAACCCGTCCGCGCCGGTCGTGGCGTACGACAGCATGAACCGGGCCCAGTTCGCCATCACCGGGTAGTTCTGCTTCAGGAATGCCAGGTCGTCGGTGTCCTGGTAGGTCTGCCAGACGAACAGCGCGACCTCCGCGCCCGTGCTCAGCGTCCTGGCGTTGTAGTTGGCCGGCCCCTGGGCGCTGCAGTTCAGGTACGGGTTGGCGCCCCACTGGCCGTTGGCCAGGTGCACCTGGACGCCGACACCGTTGAACCGCATGGTCTCCGGGGTGCATGCGCCGGCCGAGCCGGGGAACTGATCGGCCGTCCAGGCGAGGGTGTTCGGCAGGGCGTTGCGGTAGAGGGCGAAGTACCCGTCGTTGTTGGCGTACGCACCGGCCCCCATGTTCGCCGTGGCCAGCATCCGCAGGTTCCACCCCCAGTACGACGCCGGGTCCCAGGAGTGCGTGTCGCCGGCGGAGTCGAAGAGGTCGGCGACACCCGCCTGCGAGCCGGGGCGGAGGGAGCCGCGCTCGGCGGCTTCGGCGAACAGGCTGATCGTCCGCAGGTTCGCCAGGTACTGGGCCGAACCGTCCGCCGAGGACAGCCCGATCATCCCGACGCCGTCCCAGTAGTGGTGCCACCAGGCCGCGGTCCGGCCCCGCGCGTCGGCGCCGCCGCTGCCGGCCAGCAGCCTCCGGGCGGTGGCCGTCGCGTCGCCGCCGGTCCACCGCGGTGCCGCCACGACGATGCGGAACGAGCCGTTCGGCCTGGGCCGGACGCTCACCTGGACCGTGAGCGGGTCGACCACGCCGGCGCTGACGTCCCGGCCGGCGGCGGTGAGGGCGGCGAGCGCGCCGAACGTGCCGCCGCTCGCGCCGGGTTGCGTGGTGTCCTGCCATGTCTGCGCGAGCGTGCCGACGGTGCCGTCGGCCGAGGCGGTCGGGGTGCGGGGCTGCCACAGGTGGAGTTGCGCCGTCTGCACGGCCGCCGGGTCGGCTCCGGTCACGTCGATGACGAGCTGGTCGGTGTCGGCGCGCACGTAGGTGGTGGCCGTCATGCCGCCGCCGGACTGGGTGAACGTGCCGTCGTAGAGGTCGAGTCGGCCCTGGTAGTCGGAGGCGCCCGTGAGCTTCGCCAGGCCCGGCACGACGACCTGGCCGGGTGACAGCCGGTCGGGCAGGGTGTCGGCCCTGTTCAACTGCACGGTCATGCCGTTCTCGTCCCACACGCCGACGCCGAGGTCACCGTTGCCCAGGGGCATCGCCTGGGCCGGGTCCGTGTCGGGCCGGCCGAGCACGACATCGGAGCTGTGCACCATGCCCGCCACGTCGACGTGGTACGAGCCGTCGCGCCACGCCGTGGTCGCCGTGGTGGACGCGTGCGCTGCCGGGGCCTGCCCGACCAGCGCCACCGCCGTGCCGTAGGCGAGCAACAGCACCGACAACGACCGGCGGGTTCTACCACTTCGGGGCATGCGAGGGCTCCGCTCAGGGTGCATGGGAGGGCGACGGCAAGCGACGGCAACCGGAAACAAAGGGAAGCAGCAGACATCGGAGGAGTCAACCAAAAGCACACGCCCGGGCTGTGCGATCAGGCGGTTCGTCCCGGATACATCGGGGGTTTCTCGATTGTGGCGGCGCTGCCCCCCTACGGGGCGCCGGGGAGGCACGTACCCACCGCCCGACCGGTCGCATCAGCGACCCCTTCCGCGATTCATCGGATGAATCTGTTGACGTGACGATCGTTCGGCCGTAGAACCTGTGCGTTCCAACGTTGAACAGACCACGTACGCCCAGTGCGTCAAGTACGCCCAATACCCCCCAAGACACGGCACGTTGCCGTGGGACATGCCGAGGAGCCGTTCATGCGTGCCAAGTTGACCAGATGCCTGCTGCCCCTTCTGCTCACCCTCGGGTTGGGCGCCGGGATCCCGCCGGCAGTGGCCTCGCCCTCACCCGGGACCGCGCAGGACGCGGCCGCCGTCGCTTCCGCCACCCCGCCGATGGGCTGGAGCAGTTGGAGCGCGCTGCGCGAGGGCAGCAGCCTGACCGAGGACGGGATCGAGGCGCAGGCCCGCGTCCTGCACGACAAGCTGCAGCAGTACGGCTACCAGTACATCAACATCGACGCCGGGTGGTCCGACCACCTGGACGCGTACGGGCGGGACACCTGGGACACCACCCGCTTCCCCGACGGCATCCCCGCGCTGGCCGCGTATCTGCACGGACTGGGCCTGAAGCTGGGCATCTACCTGACGCCGGGCGTCCCGGTCGAGGCCTACCGGCAGAACCTGCCGATCCTCGGAACCCCGTACCACATACAGGACATCGCGGATCCCACGCAGCCCGGCAACACCAACAACGACGGCTACCGCATCGACTTCAGCAAGCCCGGCGCGCAGGAGTACGTGCAGAGCTACGCCGACCTCTTCGCCTCCTGGGGCGTCGACTACATCAAGATGGACTTCGTGGGTCCCGGCGGCGGCGTCGTCCCGGGTGACAACCGCACCGAGATGCAGGCGTGGCACCAGGCCATCGACGCCACCGGCCGCCCGATGCACCTGGAGCTGTCGAACTCGCTCAGCATCGCCGACGCCGCCACCTGGGAGGCCACCAGCAACGGCTGGCGCACCGGCGGCGACATCGAGTGCTACTGCGGCGTCAACGGATCGAGTGCTCCGCTCACCAGCTGGCAGAAGGTGTCGGGCCGGTTCGACCAGGTCGCGACCTGGCAGCCCTACGGCGGCCCGGACGCGTTCAACGACTACGACTCGATCGAGGTCGGCAACGGCGACGACGACGGGCTGACACCCGACGAACGGCAGACCCAGCTGAGCCTGTGGTCGATGGCCGCCTCCCCGCTGCTCCTCGGCACGGACCTGACCGAGCTCGACCCCGCCGACCTCCGGCTGCTGGCGAACCGTGACGTGATCGCGGTCGACCAGGACGCCGTCAACGCGACCCGGGTGACCAAGACGGCGACCGCGCAGGTCTTCACCAAGACGGAGCCGGGCGGCGACGTGGTCGTCGGGCTGTTCAACACCGGGTCCGCCGCGCAGACCGTCTCGGTCGCCCCGGCCACCGCCGGGCTGCCGGCGTCCTCCTCCTACCGCCTCGACAACCTGTGGACGCACGAGGTCACCCGAGCCTCCGGCGACGCCCTCGCGGCCTCCGTCCCCGCCCACGGCGCGGCCCTCTTCCGGGTGCGCCCGTGGCCGGCCGGCGCGGACGCGGCCCGTCCGCAGACCGGCCTCGCGGTGACCGCCCCCGACAGCCTGACGACCGGTCAGGACGGCACCGCCGCAGCCGACTTCACCAACTGGGGCACGGCGGCCGCGACCCAGGTCCACGTGGCCCTGAACGTCCCGAAGGGCTGGTCCGCCACGCCCCTGTCCACGACGTCGTTCGCCTCCGTGGCGCCCGGCGAGACCGTCCGCGCCACCTACCGCGTCACCGCGCCGCCGTCCACCTCCCGGCTCTTCGCGACGGCCCGACTCGACGCCACCGCCGGGTTCCGCTGGAAGAAGGGCAACGGCGCCAGGTCCGCGGGGTCCGCCGCGGGACACACCTCCGTCGTGCTCGGCGCGACCGTGCAGGCTCCGTTCCGCACCTTCGACTCCACACCCGAGCCGGCGAACTTCTCCCAGGTCGGCAGCACGCTGAGCATCCGCGCCGCCGGCGCCGACGTCTACGGATCGAAGAACGAGTACGGGGCGGTGTACGTCCCCGGCGCGGAGCACGACGGCTCCACCACCACGGTGCGCGTCACCTGGCAGCAGTACGCGAACTCCGGTGCCAAGACGGGGATCATCGTGCGCAACGACGTCACCCGTACCGCCGACTCGCCCGGCTACGTGACCGTCGGAGTGAGCGCCAAGAAGGGCTACTTCATGCAGTGGGACGCCGACGGTGACGGCCGGCTCGACTCCGGCACCGCCGCCAACGGCTCCGGCGTCGGCAAGCCCGTCCTGCCCAGCTGGATCCGGCTGGTCCGCTCCGGCACCACCTACACCGGCTACTACTCCACCGACGGCACCACGTGGACCCCGCTGAGCACCGCGAACGTCCCCTCCGCTGCGGCGACCCAGGACGTCGGCCTCTTCGGCACCGCCCACAACCCCGGCTACCCGGGCCAGGACGACTTCGCCGATTTCTCCACCAGCGCGGGCTGAGCGACCCCGCGCGTGAGGTCGCGCGGCGCCCGCACTGCCACGGCAGGCGTCACGGCGCGACCTCACGGGCGGTCCCCGGCCCGGCAACGGGTGATCCCGCACCCATGCGCCGCGGCCTCCCCGGCCTCCGGGCGTGGCCGCGTGCGCGCCCCGATCTCGGGTAGCTGATGACCGCAGGTTCGGCGGCGTTCCACCTGCCGCCGAAGGGAGAACAGCGCACGGGAGAGGTGAGAAGAGTGGACGAGTGGGAGGACGAACCCGGGCTCCCCGCACCGCGCGACCTTCCGGTAGCCGGCTACGAGCACCTGCCGCAGGTCGCCATCGAGGCACGCGTGGCCTCGTTGGACCGCGACCAGGTGGAGGCGCTGCTCCGCTACGAGACCGAGCACTCCGGCCGGACCCCGGTCCTGCGGCTGCTGACCCGCCGGCTGCGGGACCTGCGGGCGCCCGCCGCCACCGAGCACGCCTCCGGCGGGTACGGCCCGCCACCCCGCCGCACCATCCCGGGCGCCGGCGCTCCCTGAGCCTCACCGCACTCCGCCGTCCCCGCGCGGCGCCTGCTCCGGCCGGCGGCGGCGGTCGGCCGCCCTGACGACGGAGCGCCGCTGCGCCGTGGCAGACGGCGATGCCGCCACGTCACCCACCGCGCCGCGCCGCCCGCCGGCCGCAGCTACGGGTCGCCCTCGACGACACGCGCCGCGGCCCCCATCTGCTGATGCATACCGGCCGCCTCCTCGGGCACGCGTGGGACACGGGACTCGGGAACGCACCAGTGAAAGGGAGCGGCCCATGGCCGGCGACGATCTCCAGGGACGCAGGGTCCTGACGATGGTCACGAACTACGGGGTGGAACAGGACGAGCTGGTCGTCCCCGTCGACCACCTGCGCCGCAACGGCGCCGACGTCGATGTCGCCGCGGTCTCCGACGAGCCCGTGCAGACGCTGGTGGGCGACAAGGAGCCGGGCCGCAGCGTCTCCCCCACGACGACCCTCGACGAGGCCGACCCCGGCGGCTACGACCTGCTACTGGTGCCGGGCGGCGCGCTGAACGCCGACCACCTGCGGATGGACCCCCGGGTCGTCGACGCGGCCCGCACCTTCGCCGACTCCGAGCGGCCGGTCGCCGCGATCTGCCACGGTCCCTGGGCGCTGGTGGAGGCGGACCTGGTGCGCGGCAAGACGCTCACCTCGTACCCGTCGCTGCGCACCGACATCGGCAACGCGGGCGGCTACTGGGTGGACCGCCCGGTGGTCGCCGACAACACCGACGGCTGGACGCTGGTCACCTCGCGGACGCCCGACGACCTGGACGACTTCCTCCGCGAGGTGGAGGCCGCACTGGTCACCTCGCCCTGAGGGACAGGCCACCCCGGTCACAGCGGCGCCGTGACCGGGGACCCGGCGGCCGGTCACCGCCGGACAGGCCCTACGCCGCTAGTTCCGGTAGCGGAACACGATCCGGCCGCGCGTCAGGTCGTACGGCGGGAGCTCCACCAGCACCCGGTCCTCCAGGTAGATCCTGATGTAGTGCTTGCGCATCTTCCCGCTGATGTGCGCGAGGACCCGGTGGCCGTTCTCCAGCTCCACGGTGAACATGGCGCTGCGCAGGCACTCGACGACCTTGCCCTCGACCTCGATGACGTTCTTGATCCTGGTCATCGCACCAGCTCCAGATTGCTGCTCTCCGGCCGGGCACCGACGCCCGCGAACAGCGCCGAGGCCGCCCGGTTGGACTCGTGGACCTCCGCCCGGGCCTCGGCGTGCCCGGAGCGGTGCAGCGTGCCCAGCGCGTGGGCCAGCAGCGCCCGCGCGACACCGCGGCGCTGCTCGCCGGCCCGGACCGCGACCAGTCCGATGCGCGGCCGGATCACGGTCACCACCCGGACGAGCCCCAGGTAGCGGTCGTCCGCCGCCGCCACCGCGTACGTCGACGGGTCGACGATGGTGTCGCCGTCCACGCCGGCGATCACCTCCGCGGGCATCGTCCGCCACCAGCCGACCGCCGCCTCGACCTCGTCCCGGATCGCGCGGTCCACCGCCCGCAGCAGGATCTCGTCCGCCTGACCGGCGGGCACGATCGTCACGCCCGGTGGGGGCAGGACTCCGTCGAGCCCGGTCACCTCCGGGTCGGTGGGTACGGCGTACTCCCACTCGCGGCGCCGGATCGCGAAGCCGGCCCGCCGCCAGCTCGCCGTCAGTGCGACGTCCGCCTCGTCGACCACCGTGTACAGCGGCGCCGGCAGCTCCGCCAGCATCGTCTCGGCCAGCCGGTCGAAGGTGGCGTCGTGCCAGGCGTCGATGCTGACGAACAGGCGTCCGTCGGGCCGGTGTCGCGCATAGCCGCAGCCGACCACGACGTCGTCATGGTGTGCGTGCCATTGGCCGTCCGCGCCACGCGTGATCGTCACCGCGTTCTCGCTCGGGCCGGATGTGAGGGGTTTCGCGTTCATAGGAGTGTCCTTCCAGGAGTGCCTCGATCTCAGGCGCTCCTGGCGACACCGAACGTCAGCCGCCGGACCGTGGCGGGGTGAGGGAGCACCCATGGGTGACTGTGTTCACGGGTCTCACCTCCCAACGACGACTTCACGATCCACCACGACCGTAGCGAAGCGCACGGCCCCGCTCAACTCGTTTTCCGGGGCCGGAGCACGTGGGTGCACGTCGGCGGGTTTCGTCATCAAGCCGACGCGTTCCGGCCTGTTTCGGACCGGTCTGCCTGGGCAATGATGAGCGCATTCAGGTGCTTCGGCAGATAGGCACACTTCCCTCCGGTGTGAGGAGTGCGGCCATGCCCGAGCCACTGCCCCAGTCCCTGTTCCCGCCCCTGTCCCGCAGACCCGGCGACCCTGATGCGACAGACCCCCGCGTGCCCGAGAGCGTGGGGGTCTGACGTGATCGTGCCGGACAGGGTCGTCCTGCAACTCGCCGTCGAGCAGTACCTGGCGCTGGCAGCGGGGACGGTCGACACCGAACTCGCCGGCCTCCGCCTGCACAGCGCCGCCTACACCTTGTGCGTGCTGACCGGCACCAGCACCGCGGAGGAGGCGCTGGACGAGGTACGGCGGCTGTACCCCGATCTCACGTGGCAGCACACGGGTGCGCGGGAGCCGAGCGTCCCGCCGGACGGGCCGGACGGGCCGGACGGGAGCGACGGCCTGGACTGGGGCACGCCCTCATGACGGAGCCGCCGGACGTCGAGGCGCTCAGGGTCCCCACCACCGCGTTCGTCATGCTGGCGCGCGACGACGGAGCCATGGTGGCGGCCGAGTTGGTGTACCGGCCGCAGGACTGCCTCGCGGTGGGCGTGGCGTTGCTCGGACCGGGCGGCACGAAGGTCGTGTGGACCTTCGCGTGGGAGTTGCTCGCCAGGGGCCTGATGGGCCCGGCCGGCGACGGGGACATCATCGTGCGGCCCGCACCGGGCCCGGTCGCGGGCGTCGAGGTGGCGCTCGTCGCGCCGTCCGTCGCGGCGTTGCGGCTGCCGGCCTGCGACGTCGCCACCATCGTCCGGAGGATACGGGCGCGGGACGGCGTCGACGAGCACCGGATCGCCCCCGCGCTCGACAGGGAACTCGCCGCCATCACGAACAGCGTGTAGCCGGGCGGCGGTGCAGCCGGACGGACGCGGCCGCGGATCTCCTCCCGCGCCGTTCCGGGGGCGGGAACCGCGCACCTCCCCGTCCCCCGCGGCGATGGCGACGGTGCGTGCCGCCTCCGGGACGGGGCATAATGGTGCCCAGGTCAGGAAGCGGCCACAGGTTACTTACCTTTGTGGAGCTCCTTTGCCTCTCACGAGCCATACGTATGACGCCTGCCTTGTCATGAATCTGGACGAACCGGTCGATCCCGATTCCGAGCAGGACGTCGAACGCGAGCTGAACCGGTTGCTGCGCGCGTCGCCCGCGCGACTGGTCGTCATCGATCTGCGCACGCCGCTCGTGACGGCGGCGGCCCTGCGGATGCTGCTGCGGCTCCGGGTCACCGTCCATGGCAGGAACGGGACACTTCACGTCGTCGCGCGCCGTCCGCTGGCCCGCCGCGTCTTCCGCCTCACGGGCCTGACCCGCGTCCTGCGGGTGAGCGCCACGATGAGCGGTGTGGCGGCCACGGCGCTGGCCTGTTCGTCACCGCATCCGGCCGATGCCGGCAGCGGCGTGCACCACGAGCGCCCGGCCCTCGCGAGCAGCCGGCCCCTCCAGCACTCATAGCCACGGTCGCCCTCTTCCCCCTGCGGTGGGCCTGCGCGCGGCGACCTCCTGCACCGGCGACATCGCCGGTGGCCCTGCCCCGCCAGGCAGCCCCGCTCCACCTAGAACGAGATGACATTGAAGGACAGGCCACAGTCCCCGGCGTCGGACGTGATCGCGCTGCTGCTGGAGACCGACACCTTGGACGACTTCCTGCAGGCTCTGGCCGGCCGGGCGCTCGAACTGGCGCCCCGTGCCGACGGATGCGGGGTGACCCTCGAACGGCAGGGCCGCCCGGTGACGGTGTCGAGCGCGGGTGCCAGCGCCACGAAACTGGACGAGGCGCAGTACGGCCAGGACGACGGCCCCTGCCTGCAGGCGATGCGCACCGGACTGATCGTCAGCGTCCCCGACACCCTCCGCGAGAGCCGCTGGGGCGAGTACCCCGCCTATGCGGCGGCCTGCGGCGCGCGGTCCTCGCTGTCGCTGCCGATAGCCCCGCACACCCACAGCGCCGGCGCCCTGAACCTGTACGCTCCCGTCCCGCGTGCCTTCGCCGAGACGGACCTGGAGCCGCTGAAGCTGCTGGCCGCGCAGGCCACCGGCGCGATAGCGCTGGCCCAACGCCTCGCCGACGCCCAGGAGTTCGCCACCGACCTGCAGGCCGCGCTGCAGTCCCGGGCCGTCATCGACCAGGCCATGGGCGTCATCATGGGACAGCAACGCTGCACCGCCCAGAAGGCGTTCGAGGTCCTGCGAGCCGCCTCGCAACACCGCAACATCAAGCTCCGCGACCTGTGTGCGGAACTGGTCGCCAGCATCACCGGTGAGCCGCCGGGCAGCAGCGACGAGTTGCACCCGAGGTCGTGACCGTCCGGGGCGCGCGGCTCCCCACCGGCCGCGCGCCTGCCGCCAGCGGCGTGACGGCGGGGTCGGTGGGCCCGGGTCCTGCCTACTCGTCGAACACCAGCCTGCCGCAGACGACCTCGCGGGCGACCTCCGTCAGGGTGAGGCCGTGGGCGAAGGCGTACCCGCGCAACCGGGCCAGGGCATGCTGCGGGTCCACCCTCAGCTGCACTATCACCATGCCGGTGGCCTGGTTCACCTCTTCGTGCCCCTCCTGCGCGCCGTCCATCCACGCGTGGCGGTCGTCCGCTCCGGCCCGGCCCGTACCGGGGCCGGCCGTGCCTGGATCGTCCGCATCGGTGTGGATGCGCATCAGCGCGTAGGTGAGGGCCTTGCAGGCCGGAAGGACCAGCGCCTGGTCCTGCGCGCTGAGCGGGCCGGACTCCCGCCGGTAGAGGTCCAGCGTGCCGGACGCCTGCACACCGCCACCGAACGGGAAGGAGAAGACGGCCCGCACCCCGAACTCGGCCGCGCGCTGCGCGAACAGCGGCCAGCGGGAGGCGTCGGGAGCACGCCGCAGATCCTCGGCCAGCACCGGCGCCACCTGGGCCAACGCCGTCGTGCACGGACCCTCGCCGAGGGTGTACTGCGCCTCGGCCAGCTGGCCGGCGACCTCGTCGCTGGACCACCACAGGACCGCGGGCGTCGCACCGTCGGAGAGCGAGACCGACGCGCCGCTGACATCCAGCAGCCGGACGCACGCCCGGCAGAGCAGGACCGGCACGTCCTGCGGGTCCTCGTCGGTGACGGCATCGGTGAAAACCCGCGCGAACGCCCGGATGTTGTCGGGCTCCAGAGGTCGTTCCGGCTCACGGCCGGCGCCCGCGCGTCCCTCTCCGGAGCGATCGGGTCTCACCGTTCCCATCTCCGCCAGGCTGTACCGGGGTGGCGGCTTCCGGCACCGGCGCCGGACAGACATCAGGCCGGCAGCCGGGCGGGGCCGTACTCCACCACGGTACGTCACTCCCGGGCCCGTTTGCCGCCGCACGGCGCCCGACAGCGCGATTGCCCCCGAGGCGCGTGGAACCCCGCCCGTCTCAAGGACGCGGGCGGGGCTCCGGCCCCTCGGGAGGGCCTCCGAAGCGACCGACCATGTCCTCGCAGAGCTTGCGGAGCTTGACGTTGCGATGCTGGGACGCCTGCCGCAGTAGCTCGAACGCCTGCTGGGGGCTGCAGCGTTGCTGGGCCATGACCACGCCGATCGCCTGGTCGATGACCGTACGGGAGACCAGCGCGGCCTTCAGGTCCGCGGCGAACTCCTCGGCGTCGGCCATCTGCTGGGCCAGGGCGATCGCGCCGGACGCCTCGGCGGCCAGCGCACGGAGGAACCTGACGTCGACGTCGCGGAAACCCCGCGCCCTCGGCGAGTACAGGTTGAGCGCGCCGGCGGTGTCCCCACGCTGCAGAAGGGGAAGCGAGAGCGAGGAATGCGTGCCCTGGGCCACCGCGAAGGCGGGGTATTCCCCCCAGCGGTCCTCGACCGACATGTCGGTGACGCTCACCTCACGCCCGGTACGCAGCGCCTCCAGGCAGGGTCCGTCGTTCTGTCCGTACTGCTTCTCGTCCATCCGGTCCGCGGACGCCCCCGTGCTGGCGACGGTGAGCGGACGGTTGCCGCGCTCCAGGGTGATGCCGCAGCCGTCGGACCCGGTGGCGAAGTCCATCGCGCTCTGGGCGAGTGCGTCCAGGAAGGTCTCCAGGGTCCGGGTGCTGAGCAGCAGTCCCGTCAGGTCCGGTGTACCGGGCTCGTGCATCTTCGTCACTGGGGTTCCCTCGCGGGCGGATCCCGCTGGTCGGCGTCAAAGGCCGCCGGGGACTGCGGGTACTCCGTCCCGAGGTATTCCTCCAGCGTCATCGCCGCCCCGCCCCGAAAGGGAACGCGAAGGCCCGGCGATGTCGTGATGTCCTCCTTCCAGCCTCTCACCACACGCGCGCAAGAACAATTGCCGCCGCAGTTGTCACCCGTCCGCTGGTGTCACCCACTCACCCGCCCACCCGCTCACCCGGGGCGACCGGAGGGTCACGAACCGGAATGGCCGCAGGGCCAGGGAGCAGGTGAAGCGCTGCGCGGTCCCGTCACGATGTGTCACATGATCGGTCAGGCGGCGACGGCATGTCGCCGTCCGCGGTCAGCAGGCCGGCCGGCTCAGCGCCAGGTCCTGCACGTTCGCCCAGGCGCCGTTCAACCGCAGACCGGTCACCGCCTGAGGCGTCCAGTCGTCATCGGTCGCGGTCACCTGCAACGGGCCCTCCGTCCTGTCGACCCACAGCGCGTACCGGCCCTGCGTGTCGGTGGTCAGGGCGACCTTGCTGTGCCGCCCGGCGACGAAGACGCTCGCACCGGCCAGCGGAGCGGACGTTCCGTCACATGCCGTCCCGGTCACCGTGCCCATCACCTTGGTCCACGACGCCGGCGGGTCCACCCGCATGCTCATGCCCGCCGTCCGCGGTCCGTACGGCGTGTCGGAGCGCACCAGCACCGTCGCGGAGTACGTCCCCGGCTGGCTCACCCCGCTCGCGTCCGCACGCACGTGCACCACCACGCTGCCCTTGGCGGGCACCGTCACCGAGGTCGTGCCGAGCGACATCCACGACACGTCCCGGTCGCTGCCGCAGTCCGTGTGCCCCGGCAGCGTCTCCACGTACGGCGAGTACGTGCCGAAGGACTGCGCGCCGCCGATCTTCACCAGGCCGCACGCCATCGCGCCGCGCGTCAGCAGGTTGACCGAGTCCGGCAGGGCCGACCAGGAGTCGGACACCGGGTCGTAGGCGAACCCCGCGTTCGTGCTCAGCCCCGCGTGCACGCCACCGGAGACCATCAACTCGCCGTCCGCGACGGTGTAGCCCATCGCCCACAGCGCCGTCGGCACCTTCGCCCGCGGCGTCCAGGTGTTCGCACCCGGGTCGTAGGCGTACGTCGCCGTCGACACCGTGCCGAAGCTCTGCTGGCCGCCGGCGCAGTACACGGTCCCCTCGATCGCGCCGCACCCCAGCCACGACTCCGGCGTCGGGTAGTCCGGCAACTGCTGCCACGTGTCGCTCGCCGGGTCGTAGCGGAACACCCCGCTCGTCCCGCAGAAGGCACGGCTGGCGCAGCCGCCCACGACGTACAACCGGCCGTCCAGCACGGTCGCGGCGGCGTCCGCCTCCGGCACCGGGATCGGTGCGCCCGTCGACCAGGTGTTCGTCGCCGCGTCGTAGACGTCCAGCTCGCCGGTGAGCGACTCGCCGTCGGCCGTCGCGCCGTCCACGACGTAGAACTTGCCGCCGATGAAGGCGCCGACGCCTTCCTCGCGCGCCACCGGTTCACTGGCGATCTGGCTCCACGCCCGCGTACTCGGGTCGTACACGTAGCTGTTGGCCAGCGGGTTGCCCTGCGACGAACTCGACGTCCCGCCGAACGAGTAGATCTTCCCCCCGTACGCGCCGGCCACGTTGTCGCGGATGTCGATCGGGTAGTCCGGCAGCGACGACCAGCCGGCTGCCGGGGGCGAACCGAGCCCCGACCACGGCTCCTTCCGCTCGTCCGCGATCCGGAATCCGCCCGGCCGCTCGGCCAGCGTCACCTTCGCCGCGGCGGTCCCGGTGTTCGTCACCTTCAGGGGCACCGTGCCGGACCCGCCCAGTGCCGGGGACACCGTCAGTTCCGGCGCGACCGAGATCTGCCCGGTGGGCAACGGGAAGTCGGCCTCGGTCACCCGGTCCGCTCTGACCGCGACGGGCTGCCGCAGGTCGTGGTACTGCAGCTTCGACCCGACGAAACGCTGGCTCCCGTGCCCCGGCGCGAACGTCGTGTACCAGCCGTCCGCCCCGGACGTGGCACTGCCCGACGGGCCCGCGACCCGCGCCCCGTCCACCGGCGCGCCGGTGTTCGCGTCCGTCACCCGGCCGGCGACCATGCCGCCGGGCACCGCGGCGCAGCTGCGGTCACCGATGTACACGTCGTCGATGGCCCACCAGCGCCCCGCCGTCACGTCCGGGCTCGTGTAGTAGTGGAACCGCACCCGCACATGGGCCTGGTGGGCCGCCATCGGGATCGGCACGTCCACCCGCTTCGGGCCGGCGTCCAGCAGCTCGTCACGCCACACGTTGGTCCAGGTGGTCCCGCCGTCGACGGACACGTCCACGTCGCCGATGCCCGAGGGCACCGTGTAGTCCCACATCGTGAAGTCGTTGGCGAACCCGATGGACGGCGCGTCGAGCGTGCTGAGGTCCACCACGGGCGAGACCAGTGTGGAGTCCTCCGCCTGCCACGTGTAGTACTCGTCGTCCATGATCGCGAACCCGCCGGTGCCGCCGGTGTGGTTGCCGACCTTCGCCGGGTCGTCGAACCGCCACACCCAGCCCTGGCCGACGCCGTCCTGCACCGTCCACCCGGACGGCGTCGAGGTCCCGTCGAAGCCCTCGATCAGACCGTCCGTCGCGTACTGGTACCCCGGCGCCCGGCACGCGTCCGCGTCGACCTTCAGCGTGACGTCCGCCGTCGAGCCGGTGACCGACTCCGTGCGGGTCCGGTACCCGGGCGAACTGACGCTCAGTTCGTAGGAGCCGGCCGCCGGCACCGCCAGCGCGTAGTGCCCGGTCACCGGTGACGTCTGCGCGCTCACGCCGCCCACGGTCACCGTCGCGCCCAGCGGCCAGCCGTGCGCGCCGCCGTCCTTCACGACGCCGGTCAGCGTCACCGTCCCGTCGGCATGGGCCGCGGGCGTGGCCACGAACATCACGAGCATCCCGAACATGCCGCAGAGCGCGGACAGCAGGGCGATCACACGCTTCATTGTCAACATCCCGTCCGGTCCAGCGTGAGGTTGGCGACGGTCGTCCGCCCGGCCTGCACCTTGGTCGACACCGTCGTCGGGAACCAGCCGTTGGCCGCCGCGGTGATCGACAGCGTGCCGTTCGCCCGGTCCAGCCAGAGGGTGTAGGTCCCGTTGGCGTCGGTGCGCAGCGTGTAGCCGCTGACCTTGCCGGCCACGACCACCGTGGCGCCCGGCAGCGGCGCGGATCCGGCCGTGCACTGCTTGCCGGTGACCGTGCCGGTGATCTCGCCCCAGGTCGAAGGCGGGGTGACCGCCATCGTCACGCCCACCGTGCCCGTGGCGTACGGCGTGTCGTTGCGGACGTCGAGCACGGCGGCGTAGGTGCCGGGCTGCGTGACGGCCGCGGCGTTCACGGACACCGTCAACGTCACGCTGCTCCCCGGCTGGAGCGTCGTGCCCGAGCCGGTCGCCGACATCCACGGCACCGGATCGTCCGTGTCGCAGGCCGCGTAGCCCGGGAGCAGCTGGGAGGACTTCGTCGGCGACTTCGACGCGTCCAGGCCGCCGACCGCGTAGAGGCCGCAGGTGCTGGCCGATCCGTACACGGCCTGGTTCGCGTTCGGCAGCGCGGTCCACGTGTTCGTCGCCGGGTCGAAGGCGAAGCCGCGGTTGGTCACCACGCTGCTGTTCGAGGTCACCCCGCCCGACACCATCAGCCGGCCGTCGGCCACCGTGGAGGCCGAGCCCCACAGGTCGATCGGCAGGTTCGCCAGCGCCGTCCAGGTGTTCGTCGCCGGGTCGTACCCGTACGTCTTCGCGCCCGGGCCGCCGCCGTTGTCCGACGCGCCGCCCGCGCAGTACAGCTTCCCGCCGATGGCACCGCACGCCGTCCACGACGCGTTCACCGGGTAGTTCGCCAGCTGCGTCCACTTGCCGGTGGCCGGGTCGAACCGCTGCACGAACTTCTTGCCGCACGACGACTGGCAGCCGCCGACCAGGTACAACTGGCCGCCCAGTACGGCCGTTCCGGCCGCGGCCACCGGGTTGGGCAGCGCCGGACCCGACGTCCACGTGTCGCTCGCCGCGTCGTAGACGTCCATGTCGGCGCGGACCTGGCCGGTCTGCGCCCAGCCGCCGGCCACGTAGAACCTGCCGCCGACGAAGTCCGCGGACGGGGCCGCCCGCGGATTGGGCATGGCCGCGATCGCCGTCCACGCCCCGGTGGCCGGGTCCAGGGCGTAGCCGTTGCGGGTGGTGCCGAGGGTCGAGTCGCCGCCCACCACGTAGACGGTTCCGTCGTGGTAGCCCGCGGCGCCGTAGCCGATCGCGGAGGGGTAGTCGGCCACCGTCGTCCACGGCAGCGCGTCCGGCGACGCCGTGGCGGAGGCCGCCGGGTCGGCGCCGGGCTTCGCGCTCCCCACCGCCTTGCCGGGCTTCGCTGCCTTCGCCGGGGTGTCCGGCGAGAAGTGCCCCTTCCGCTCCTGCGTCGCGGCGCCGCGCCCGATGGCCGCCGGTGCGGTGCCCGTGGGCGACTCCGACAGGTCGATCGTCGCCGGTGCCGTGCCGGTGTTCGTGACCGTCACCGTCTTCGTCGCCGTGCCGCCGAGCGGCGCGGTCGCGCTCACCGCGGTCTGTGCGAGCGAGAGCCTGCCCGCCGCCAGCGAGAAGTCGGCGACGTTCGTGGTGTCCTGAGCGACCGTCGTGGTCTGCGTCTGGTCGGTGTACCGCGTCATCGTCGCGCTGAAGGACTGCGGGCCCGGCGCGGAGAACCGCCAGTACGCACCGTCCGCAACCGAGGTGGTGGAGCCGGACCCGCCCGCCGCCGTGACGGTGGCGCCCGCCAGCGTCGAGCCGGTGTTGCGGTCCTTGACGTGGCCGAGCACCAGTCCGCCGGGCTGGGCGGAGCACACCCGGTCGCCGACGACCACGTCGTCCACCTGCCACATGTCGTCGAGGTTCGCCCGGTAGTGGAAGCGCACCTGAACGTCGGACTTCCCCGCGGCCGCCTGAAGGGGCACCATCACCTGCGACTTCTCCAGGTTGCTGGTGGTCTGCCGCCACGCGTCGGTCCAGGTCGCACCGCCGTCCACGGAGTAGTCGACCTCGGCGACCGCGCTCCCGAACGTCTCGTAGTCGGTGGCGAACCACACGGCCGGAGAGGTCGTACCGCTCAGGTCCACCGGCGCCGAGACCAGCGAGGTGTCCTGCTGCCCGTCGCCGTAGCCCAGGGAGTACACGCCCGCGTAACCGCCGCTGCCGCCCGTCCGGTTGCCGGAGCCGGTCGGGTCCCCGAAGCCCCAGACCTCGTCGTCGCCCGCGGCGTCCTGGACGGTCCAGCCGTCCGGCGCGGTCGTCCCGTCGAAGGTCTGCTGGTCGATCGCGCGGGTCGTGCCGGCCTGGTAGCCCGGCGCGGTGCACGCGTACGGGTCGATCGGCACGCGGAAGTCCTCGGTCGTACTCGAGGTTCCGACCGCAACCGATGCCGTCTGCGCGGTCAGGCCCGGGTAATCACCGGAGACGCGCACCTGGTAGGTCGCGCCGGCCGGGAGCGACATCGAGTAGTGCCCGGTGACCGGGTCGGTGTGGAACGTGCCGTCCGGCATGCCGTCCACGGTCAACGTGGCCGCCAGCGGCCAGCCGTGGTCGGAGCCCTCGCGCACCGTGCCGCTCACCGTCTCCTGGGGCTGGGCGTTCAGCGCGAAGTCCCGGGTCGCGGTCGCGCCGTCGGCCACCGTGACCGTGTCGTGCTGGGTGTCGTAGCCGAACCGGGTGGCGGTCAGGTCGTAACTGCCGACCGGCACGGTGAGGTCGAACTGCCCGCGGGCGTCGGTGGTGTCCGCGGCCTTGGCCGCGCTCACCGTGGCGCCGCTGATCGGGTCGCCGGTCGCGGCATCGGTGACGGTGCCGGTCAACTCGCCGTGCGGGCCGAGCGGTTGGAAGGCGGCGACGCCGTTCGGGGTACCGAGTCCGGTCGGCCCGTCGTAGCCGGCGCCGGCGGTGCACAGGTACGCCGGGGAGCAGGTGCCGTTGCTGCCCTCGGTCACGTCGTTCAGCGCGCCGCTCTGCTCGTACGCGTAGGAGGCCGGGATGTCGCCCGAGCCGGCCCGGCCGGCCAGCGCGTACACGCCGGCGACCACCGGTGCGGCCAGGCTGGTGCCGCCCACGGTCATCCACCCGGTCTGCTGGAACGAGTCGTAGACGGCCAGCCCGGTGTCCGGGTCCGCCACCGCCGAGACGTCGGCGATCGCGCGCATGTCGCAGCCGGAGTCGTTCTGCCAGGCGGGCTTCGGGTCGAAGCGCGAGCAGCCGCTGCCCGGCCCGCCGCCGTGGCTGTCCCACACCGACTCCGTCCAGCCGCGGCCGGTGCCGGGATCGCGCAACAGCGAGGTGCCGCCCACCGACGTCACGTACTGCGACGCCGCCGGGTACTGCGCGCCGTACCGCTCGTCACCGGAGCTGGCCACGATCGCGGTGCCCGGGTGGTCGAAGTACTGCGCGTCGATGTCGAGTTGGGTCGGATCCTCCTCGCCGCCGTAGGAGTTCGACACGACCTCCGCCCCCTGCGTGACGGCCTGATCCACCGCCACGCCGAGGTTGACCGTGCTGTTGTCGTCGGCCTCGACGAGCAGCAGGTGGCAGTTCGAGCAGGCCGACGACACCGCGTCGAGGTCCAGGGAGATCTCCACCGCCCAACTCGCGTCGGCCGGCGGCTCGTCCGTGTCGCCCCGCTGGGAGATCTTGCGGAAGCAGCCGTTCGCCGTGGTGCAGGCCGGCAGGCCGTACTGGGCCCGGTACGCGGCCAAGTCGGCCTCCGCCGTCGGGTCGTCGAACGCGTCGACGATCGCGACGGTCATGCCGTCGCCGCCGGAAGCGGGCAGGTTGTAGGCGGAGCGGATGTCGCTCGGCCCGTACCCGTCGGGGCTCGCCCCGGCCGCCTTCGGAGTCATGCCGCTGCGCAGGTGCACCACGGACATGCACTGCATCCGGCCCTTCTCCGCCGGCGCGGAGCACACCTGCCGGGTCTGCCCGCCCGCTGCCTGCCCGCCCGCTGCCTGCACGGGAGTTGCCGCCGGGGCCGGGATCGGCGCGGGTGCCGCGAACGCGACAGCCGGGACGCCGGCGACAGCCAGGGCGGTGACCACCAGGGCGACGATCCACCTCGCAAGACGCATGGGAGGACTGGACCATGCGGGCCGGAGTGCGATCATGCGTACGTACTACTGAATTTTGGGTTCCGGAGGTGCGGTGCAGGGTTCCGGGGTGCAGAGGTCCGGTGTGCAGGGGTCCGGGGTACAAGCGTCCGGGGTGCAGGGGTCCGGGGTACAAGCGTCCGGGGTGCAGGGGTCCACATCCGGTTTCGTCGGCCGATCACGCGAGTTGGCCGCGCTGCGCCAGGCGCTCGGGGCCGCCCCGGCCATCGTGCTGGTCGACGGTGAGGCCGGCATCGGAAAGTCCCGGCTGGTGGCGGAGGCGCTGGCCGGGATGGACGACGTCCGCCGGTTGCGCGGCGGCTGCGAGCCGGTGCAGGAGCCGTTCCCGCTGGGCCCGGTCCTGGACGCGGTGCGCGGGCACGCCGACCGGCTGCCCCCACCCGGAGCGCTCAGCCCGGTGGTCGGCGCGCTCGTGCCGTACCTGCCCGAGATCGCCGCCCGGCTGCCGCCCGCCCCGCCGCCGCTCAACGACCTCCCGGCCGAGCGGCATCGGCTGTTCCGGGGCGTGCTCGCCCTGCTCGACAACATCGGGACCGCGGTACTGGTCCTGGAGGACGTGCACTGGGCCGACGCCGGCACCTGCGAGTTCGTGGCGTTCCTGGCGGGGCGGGTGCCGCCGGGGCTCGCACTGGTACTGACGCTGCGCAGCGAGGACAGCGCGGACCTGCCGATCTGGGAGGCGCTGGCCCGGGCGGGGGCCACCCGGCGGATCACCCTGGAGCCTCTGCAGCGGGTGCAGGTCCGCGAGTTGGCCCGTGAACTGCTCGGTTCGCCGGAGCTGCCGCGCGGATTCGTGACCTCGCTGGTCGAGGCGACGGCGGGCATCCCGTTCGTGATCGAGGAGGTGCTGCGGGGCGGGCCGGACCTCTCGGCCGGGCTGCCGGTGCCGACGGCGCTGCGCGATCTGCTGCGGGCCCGCTGGGCGACGCTGGACGACGACGTCCGCGAGGTGCTCAGCGCCGCGGCCGTGCTGGGCACCGCGCCCGACGAGGCGCTGCTCGTCCGGCTGATCGGCGACCCGGCCCGGGTGGCGCACGCGTTGAGCCGCGGGCTGGCGGCCGGGCTGCTGCACGAGCAGGACGGGCAGTGCCGGTTCCGCCATGCGCTGGCCTGGCAGGTCATCCACGAGGAGTTGCCGTCGCCCACCCGCCGGTGGCTGCATCTTCGGGCCGCCCGGCTGCTGGACGAGGGCGACGGCCCGCGCCCGGTCGCCCGGCTGGCCCACCACTACGGCCAGGCCGGCGCGACGGCGCAGTTCGTGCGCAGCGCCGAGGAGGCCGCCGACCTGGCGGTGTCGCACGGTGACGATGCGACAGCGGCGCACTTCCTCGTACCGGCCATGCGGGTGGCCGCGCTGCCGAGTGCCGACCGGGTGCGGCTGGCGGGCAAGTTGGCGCGCGCGGCGGTGGACGGGCTCGCGCATTCGACCGCGGTCCCCGTGCTGACCGACCTGCTCGCCGGCGACGACCTGCCGGCCGTGGTGCGCGGCGAGCTGCGTTTCATGCTCGGCCGGTTGCTGCGCCAGCAGGGCGAGGCCGAGGCGGGGTACCGGGAGATCGAACGCTCGGTGGACGAGCTGGGCGACCGGCCGGACCTCCGGGCCAGAGCACTGGCGATCCTCGCGGTTCCCGATCTCGTGGTGGACCGCCCGATCGAGGTGCACCTGGCGCGGGCGGCGCAGGCATCCGCGGTGGCCGCGGACGACCCCGCCGCGTCGATCGCGGTCGGTATCGCCCGCACGTCGCTGGCCATCGAGCGCGGCGACCCTGCCGGCTGGCCCGCCGTGGACGCGCTGCGCACCGGCCCCGCACTGCTCGGCAACCCGCGCGAGCACGCCCGCGCCTGCATCAACTGGGCGCAGGCGGCGCTGCACGTCGGCCACGCGAACCGCGCCGAGTTGCTGCTGGTGGAGGCACGCCGCGCGGTGGACGACCTGGCGTACCTGCGGTTCGCCGGCGTGGTCGACCTGGTCGGCGCCTGGGTCGATCTGAGCACCGGCCGCTGGGACGGTCTGCTGGAGCGGGCCCGCGCGATGGTCAGCACGCCGAGCGAGTTCACCGACGCGGCGCTGGACGCCCGGTTCCTGCTGGCGACGGTGCTCGCCGTGGCCGGCGAGCCGGACGAGGCGGAGCGGCTGCTGCGTGACGTGGTGGCCGGTGCGGCCCGGGTCGGGGCGTACCGGCCGCTGGCGCCGGCGCGGATCGGGCTGGCCCGGTTGCTGCTCGGGCTCGGCCGGCCGCGGGCGGCGGCCGAGGAGGCGATGCGGGCGTTGGACATCGTGCGGCCGAAACAGCTCTGGCCGAGTGCGGCCGACGCCACGCTCTGCCTGGTCGACGCCTGTATCCGGCTGGATCGCCCGGAGGACGCGTGGCCCGCGGTCGACGAGCTGGCGGTCGCCCTGCGTGCCGCCGACGCGCCCTTGGCGCTGGCCCGGGCGGCCCAGTGCCGGGCCTCGCTGACCGGCGACGCGGAGCAGTTCGACTCCGCACGGCGCCAGTTCGCGGAGCTGGGGTTGCGGTACGAGCAGGCCGACGCCGAAGCGCGGCTCGGCCAGTGCCTGGTGCTGCGCGGCGACCCGGACGGTCCCGGCTGGCTGGAGCGCTCACTGCGGTCGTTCGACGCCCTGGGCGCGCTCGGCGGCGTCACCGAAGTACGCCGCACCATGCGGCAGTTGGGCGTCCCCATCCCGTACCCGTGGCGGGGCGGCCGGAAGTCCTACGGCGGGCGGCTGTCACCGCGCGAGCGCGAAGTGGCCGCGCTGGCCGCGTCGGGCACCACGAACCAGGAGATCGCCGAGCGGCTCTTCCTGTCGCGCCGCACCGTCGAGAGCCACGTGGCGACGGCGCTGCGCAAGCTGGGGGGTCGGACGCGCCGGGATCTGGCCGCGCTGCTGGAGTCCGCGGACGACGTCTGAGCGGCCCTGCCGGGGCGGGGCGCTGGCTCCCGTAGGTCGCGACGTCCTCGGCCGAACTCGCCGTGATCAGCCGCGTGTTGCCGGTGCCGGCGTCGGTCCGGGCGCGGCCTGCGCCGGACATCGACAGCGCTCACCGCCCGGTGGACAATCTCCCTCGTGATTCAGTACCAGGGTGAGGTCCCGTCCTCCCGGGCGTCCGACGCGGATCGTGAGCGCGTCCTCGAACTGCTGCGTACGGCCGCGGGTGACGGGCGGCTGTCGCACGAGACCTTCCTCGGCCGCATGGAGCAGGCACTCGCCGCGCGCAACCTCGCCGAACTGCAGTCCACGATCGAGGATCTGCCCGGAGCCGAGATCGCCCCGGCCGCCGCCCCGCCGGCCGGCCCGCGGGGGTTGCTGCGCCGGGCGGCCACCGCGCCCGCCCAGGCCCTCGGCCGCGTCCGGCGCCGTCACCGGATCCGCAGGTTGCCCGTCCTGGCGCTGCCGGCGGCCGGCTCACGCCCCCTGGTCGTCGGACGCAGTCCCGGCAGCGATCTGCGGCTGTCCCACGATTCGGTGTCCCGCACCCACGCCGTCCTCACCCCCACCCTCGACGGCTGGTCCCTGCGCGACCTGAGCTCGATGAACGGCACCCTCGTGAACGGCCGCAGGCTGCTCGGCCCGACCCCCATCCACCCCGGCGACTGGGTCACCTTCGGCGTCCTCCACTTCCGCCTCGCGGCGCCGTGAGGGGTTCCCCACCTCCCGAAGGGTTCAGGGTGTTCAGGCCGGGCCGGTGACGAGGTACTCGGGAGCCTGCTCGGTCCGCGCGCGTTCGACGGCCTGAAGGCGCGCGAACGGGCCGTCGCCCATCAGGCCGCGCCACTCGGCAAGGGTGTGGACGGCCCACAGGTCGTGCTCGCCCGGGTCGAGGCGGATGCGTGCCAGTTGCTCGGCGGTCAGGGTGCCGCCGTCGAAGACGAAGCCGATCTTGCCCACGGGCCATTCCGGGCCGGGGTGGAGGTAGTGCGTCAGCAGCAGGCGCGGCCGGCCGAGGCCGAGCGCGAGCCCGGTCTCCTCGACGGCCTCGCGGCGCGCGGTCCCCAGAGGGTCCTCCCCCGTGTCGGTGTTGCCGCCGGGGAACTGCCACTGGCGGCTGCCGTACACGGAGCGCAGCTGCACCGGACGATCGTGCTCGTCGCGCACGTACAGGCAGCCGTACGCCGTGTGCTGCCGCACGGTCCACACGTACGCGGCCGGTGTCATGGGCATCGGCCGGCCCGCGCGGCCGGGGCGGTGGCCGAACTCGAAGGCCAATAAGCCGAGTTGCTCCTTCGCCGGTGGGAAGAGGATGCGAAGGGTGTCGAGCAGTTCCGCACGTGCGGCGGCGTCCGGGTCGATGCGTCGCGGATCGTACGCGTCCACCAGCGCGTCGAAGGAGCCGTGGGCCGAGACGCGGTCCACGACGACGTCGACCTCCCGCCCGCCGCCCGTATCGTGGAAGACGATCACCTCGCCGGCCTCCACGGCCCGCTCTTCCGGTGTGCCCACCCGGATCTCGACGGTCTTGCGTCCCGACTCCACCTGGTCGTAGGAGCGGGAGGACAGATGCAGGTGATGCTCTCGGGGCACGAGCGAGACCTTCCGTTGCGAGCGGGCATGTCGCGGCCGTCCCGCGAGGAGCCCCGCCAGTGACACGGCGCCTCGCGCAGCCGCGTCATGGGCGGGGCTCCTCCGACGCGTGCGGCGCCATCGGCTGGTAGGCGGCTGCCTGGAGCGTGAACATCGCGGCGTACTCACCGCCCCGCCGCATCAACGTCGCGTGGTCCCCCTCCTCGATGATCCGGCCGTGGTGGAAGACGTAGATGCGGTCGCACTCGACGACGCTGGCGAGCCGGTGGGAGATGAGGACCGTGATCCGGTCGGCCCGGTGCTGTCCGCGCAACACCGCCCGGTAGACCGCGTGTTCGGCGCGCGGGTCCATCGACGCGGTCGGCTCGTCGAGGACGAGGACGGGTGCTTTCTTGTACAGGCCGCGGGCCACGGCGAACTTGGCCCAGTTGCCGCCGCTGAGTTGCCGTCCGGTCTTGAAGCGGCGCGAGAGCGGGGTGGCCCACTGGCGGGGCAGCCCGGCGATGACGGGGGCCGCGCCGGACTCCACGGCGGCAAGGTGCGCACGCTCGGGCTCGGCCTCGGTGATGGAGCCAGCGGAGATCGTGATGTTCGCCGCCGCGGACAGCGGCCACTGCACGGGATCCTGCAGCACCATCGCGACCTGGGCCTGGATGCTCTCGGCGTCCACGTCCATGATGTCGGTACCGTCCCACCGGATCGTGCCGGAATCCGGTACGTACAGCCCCGCCAGCAGCTTCGACATCGTCGACTTCCCCGAGCCGTTGGCGCCCACGAACGCCACCGTGGACCCGGCGGCAAGCCGCATGGACACCCCGTCGAGCGCGGGCCGCGCGTCCTGGCCGGGGTAGGTGAAGGTGAGGTCCTCGACGGTGATCACCCGCACGCCGCTGGGCAGCGTACGCCCGGTCCGGCGCGGCAGCCGCGCCCGGCACTGGTCGAGGAACGCCTCCAGGTCCGACGTCCACAGCGCGTACTCGTAGGCGTGGTGGGTGGCCAGCACGATGCGGGTGAGGGCGGACTGGGAGGTGCGGACGGCCAGTACCGCGGCGCCGCCGGAGGACAGCGGCAGCCAGCCGCGGATCGTCATCCACGCCAGCGCCGCGTAGGTCAGGCCCGTGGCCAGCCCGCCGACGGCCCGCCCGACCAGTCCGGTGCGCGCCGCCTCCCGGCCCAGGCGGGCCTCCTCCCGTTCGATCGTCACGGCCAGCCGCTGGTGCTCGGCCAGCAGCGCGGCCGCGGCGGTGGAGGAGCGCAGCTCGGCCGCGGCGTCCTCGTCGAGCAGCAGCCAGCTGAAGATCTGCATACGGCGGCGCAGGGTGCTGTGCCGGACCTGGGAGAGGAACTGCGCCCGGGCGCTCCGCACCGAGGCCAGGCCCTGCGGGATCACCGAGGCGATCAGCAGCGGCAGCAGCAGCGGGTGGAGGTAGGTGAGGACCGAGGCGGCGCCGGCCAGGCCCATGAGTGCCGAGGCGAGCTCCAGCACCTGGGCGATGGACTGCTGCGCGAAGTACAGGCCGCGGTCGTGCGCGCGGTGGGCGTCGTCCGACCAGGTCGCGTCGTCGACGGCCTCCAGCGCGACCCCGGCGGTCAGTTGGAGGAACTCCGTCTCCAACAGGCGCCGGACGGTGGGTGTCAGCCGCTCCTGGAACAGCGTGACGCCCGCGTCCATGACGGCACGTGCCATCAGCAGCCCCACCACCAGGGCGAGCGAAGGCAGCGCGGAGCGGACCCGGTCCGGGGTGGCGCCCTGGGCGAAGAGGGCCTGCAGGACGCCCACGGAGGCGAGCAGTCCGAAGCTGGCCGTCGTCGCGGACACCAGTTGCAGCACGACCACCGCGGCCGTGGCGCGGCGGTCGGCCCGCCAGGCCAGCACCAGCACGCGGCGCCCGATCCCCGGCAACCGGCCGAGGATGGTCCACAGGCTGGTACGGGCGGCGGCCCCGTCGTACGTGGCCCAGTACGCCTCGGCGAGTTCGTCCCCGAGGTCGCCCTCCGCGGGTGCGGCCGGCGCGGATGCCGGGGGTAACGGCAGGTCGCCGTCGCGGGGAGGCGGCACGGTCCCGCCGGGCTGCTCGGCGTCCGTCACGCGATCACCCCTGCGGGCCGCACCTCGGCGAGCCGTTCCGGCAGTTCCCAACGGAGTTCGCCCACCCCGTCCCCCGCGTGTACGTACTGCCGCCTGTCCTGCCCGACCGTCACCCGATAGCGGTCCGGGCGGCCGACCGTGCCCTGCGAGTGGGCTGATCCGGCCGGGCGCAGGACGGCTTCACGGCGGGAGGCCGCCTCGGCAGCGGGGGTTGACGTGTCCGGAGAGTCGGGGGATTTCGGCGATTCACGCATCAGATCACCTTTTCCGCGGCGTCGGGTCGGGCAACGATCCTGGCAGCGGTGGGACCTCGGGGCTCGCATGTTCGGGCAGATGCCATCAGTTCGGGTCAACTGCGGTGCCGTGCGGGCGGCTCAGGAGCGGCGCTGTCCCGAGGCGTTCAGGCCGGTCCGGTGGCGAGACAGGGAAGAAGGAACCCCCACCGAACAGGCCGAGCAGGGAAAACCGGTGGACGTCGTCGGGATACTGCCGTCGTGGCCGTCACTCAGCAGCTCGCACGCATCCCGGCGGAGTACCTCGCCTCCTGCCGCCGGTCGGCCGACGCATCGCCGGACGGTGATCCTCGCTGGGACCCCCCGACGGCGGACGTCCTCGACCTGGACTGGGCGCCGTTCCTGCTCGAACGGGTCTGCGAGCTGGGAGGTCTCGATGATGTCCGTCGGCACGCTCTCCGTCAGGCGCTCGACGGCGAGGCCGCCATCGACCTCGCCTTCCTCACCACGCATCCGCATGCCATCGGCCCCTTCGGGCCGGCCCCCACGGCCCTCTCCGCGACTCAAGTGACCGTCGCGGCGGAACTGCTCGGGCGGATCGACTTCCCGGCCCTCCTGACCACCCTGCCGGCAGACGAGAAAGAGGCCGCCGCTTTGATCGGCAACGGCGCGGACAGGATCGTCGGCGGCCCGAGGAAATACCTGCTGGAGCACTTCCACGCCCTGCGTGACTTCTACCGTGGTGCGTCCCGGCGGCAGCTTCTCGTCGTGCTCTGGTGGGACTGACCCGGACCGCCGCGGGCCGGTGGGCCGGATGCGTGGATCCTCAGGCCCGCGCCTCGTCCGCCTAGCGGTGGGTGGCGCGTTTGCGGCCCGCGCGGCGGCGCATTCCGCGGCGTTCGTCCTCGGAGAGGCCACCCCACACGCCGTACTGGCCGTTCTCCAGCGCCCATTCCAGGCACTGCTCCCGCACCGGGCAGCGCCTGCACACGCTCTTCGCCTTCTCCGTCTGCATCATCCCGGAGCCCGCGCTGCTCACCGGGAAGAACAACTCGGGGTCCTCGCCCCTGCACTGCGCCTGCTTCCGCCAGTCCATGGCCTCTCCTCACTTGTGATGGCGTCAGGGATGGTTCGCGAAGCCCGAGGGGATGGCGTCCCCGCCCGCTCGGGTCAACCCGACCACTCGGCGGCCTGCTCCGTGCCTCGCGGCGGGCCGGGCACGTGCTGCGCCAACTGGCGGCGCGCGTCTTCGTAGGCCGCCCGGACCCGCATCGGCACGTCGCCCCGCTCCCGTACGAGCTGCTCGTATATCAGCGGCGTCGGCATCTGCTGGTCCATCTGGATGTCCTTCCGGGCTTCATCGCCGTAGCCGGCGGCTGGAGAGCCCGTGCTGGCCCGGGCTCGTTGGCGCGGCTACCCATTGCGGGCCCGGTCAGGGCGCCGACACCCATCTGTTACCAGTTCTTCGCGCTTCCCCCATGTCGCCGCCCTCGACCGGACCCGGCCCGCCTCCCCCTCCGATTTTCCGTCTACACGGTTGTAGTAGGTTGTCGCTCCCCAAGATCTCCGAGGAGGTCCCTCCGTGGGTCCCACACAGATCAACGGCCTGCCCGCACACATCCTGCTGGTGCACGTCGTCGTCGTTCTCGTCCCCCTCACCGCGCTCGCGCTGATCGGGTGCGCGGTATGGCCGAGCTGGATGCGGCGGATGGGCCTGGCGCTGCCGATCCTGGCGCTGGCGACCCTGGTGAGCGTGCCCCTCACCACGCACGCCGGGGAATGGCTGGAGAAGCACACCGCCAGCACGCCCCTCATCCGCAAGCACACCGAACTCGGGGACGGGCTCCTGCCCTGGGCGATCGGCCTGTTCGTCCTGGCCGCCGGCCTGTGGTGGTGGAACCGCCGCACCACGGCCGCGTCGACGGGCAGCCGCACGGGGGGCGGCAGCGGCACCGCGGCTCTCGCGACGCCGCTGCGCATCGCCGCAGCCGTACTGTGCGCGGCCGTCGCCGTGGGCGCCGTCGTGCAGGTGTACCGGATCGGGGACTCGGGCGCGAAGGCCGCGTGGACCGGCAACTTCTCCCAGAGCAAGGTGTCCGGGCAGCACCGATGACGCCCGCACCACTGAGGGCCGCACCGCGAAAGCTCGCATCGCCGAACGCGGCGCAGCCCCACGAAGCGCGTGACCGTCAGTCGACCGTGGGGAAACGCGTCGCCGCGAGCTGTTCGACCGACACACCGTGGCCGAGGATGTCGGCCGCGACCTCCGCGTTCCGCACCAGCGCGGCGCCCAGCCGTGCCAGCGCGGGCGCGGTCTGTATGCCGAACCCGCCCTGCCCGGCGAACCAGAAGAAGCCCTCGGCCTGCCCGTCGTAACCCACGACCGGATTCCGGTCGGGAGCGAAACTGCGCAACCCGGCCCAGGAGCTGCGCACGTGACGGGCGTTCAGGACGGTGGCGGCGTTGACGGCCTCCAGGCCGAGCGCGATGCTCATCGGGTCCGGCCTCGCGTCACCGGGCGGCGCCGGCGTCTCGTCGGCCGGCGAGCAGAGCAACTGCGGCCCCTCCGGCCTGAAGTAGAACGCGTCGTCGATGTCCGCCGTCAGCGGAAGGCCCGAGACGTCCGTCCCGGCCGGCGCGCCCACCATGAAGATCGTACGAAGCAGCGGCCGGATGCCGATGGGCCGGGCGCCTGCTGCCTGGGCGACTTGGTCGACCCAGGCCCCGGCCGCGTTGACGACGACCGGCGCCCGGTACTCACCGCCGGCCGCGTCGGTGACGGTCCACAGGCCGCCCCGCCGCGTCGCGGAGACGACCTTCGCCGACCTCTGGACCACGCCGTCCCGTCGGCGAAGCCCCCGCGCGTACCCCTGGTGGATCGCGTGGACGTCCATCTCCCTCGCGCCGGGATCCAGCACGGCCAGCTCGACGTATCCCGGCCGCAGCAGGGGATTGAGCCGCCGCGCCTCCCGCTCGTCGAGGAGCCGCACGTCCGGGGTCAGCACGCTGATCTGCCCGTACATGCTCCGGAGCGCGTCCGCCCGCCCGGCCGACGCGATGAGCAGCAACGACAGCGGGGTCAGCAGGCCCTCCTCGAACGGCTCCGGCGGGCTCTCGTAGAAGGGCCGGCTCGCCCTCGTCAGCCCGCGGATCTGGTCGCCGCCCAGGCTCTCGATGAAAGTGGCGGCGGAGCGGCCCGTGGTGTGGGTCGCCAGCGACGACTCCCGCTCCAGCAGGCAGACGGAGCGATCGGCGCCCAACTCGTACGCGATCGAGACCCCCGCGATGCCCCCGCCCACGACCACGACGTCGTATGAGCTCATCCCCACTCCTCGTCAAGCTCGTTGATCTCCGGCTCTTCGCCGCGGTTGCGCCCGCCAGGTGGCCGCCGCACCACAGGTACGGCGCCGGCAGGCGATTCGGCTCATCCCCCGTCGCCTTCGGCAGCCCCGAGATCACGTCACGGTTCGCCGAGGCGTCATGCCCGACGCCACCACGGTACGAACCGAACGGTGCGCCGGGGGCGGGATGCGGCCGGAAACGGTCGGTGGGCCGCTCCGGCTCGTCGACCGGCCTTGCCCACCGGCGGTGTCAGCGGCTGGAGTTCACCATGGCTTCGATCTGCGCCTCGACGAGGTCGGGACGGTCGACGGGGATGTCGTGCGAGCTGCCGGCGGCGGTGACGAGATGGCGGTTGGGTGCCGCACCGGCGAACGCCGCCTGGGCGTCGCGCCATGCCTGGGCGTCGGGCGGCGAGGTCGGGAACGGGGTCTGCGCGGACACGATGACGGTGGCGGGGACGCCCGCCGGCCACGCGATCCGGTGGTAGGCGTGCTGGTCCGCCACGTAGTCGGCGGCGACGGCCAGCAGTTGGCGGTCCGCCTTCGTGACGGGCCTGCCCTTCAGCGCGTCCACCTGGGCCTGGGTGGCGGCCGCGACCCGGGCGACCTCGGTGTCCGTGGAGAACTGCGGTACGGCGGCGTCGACGAGGACGGCCCCGGCGAACTGGCTGGGGTGCTGCCGGGTGGCGTACGTGGCGATCTCCCCCGCCTCGGAGTGCGACACCAGGACCACGTCGCGGGTCGCTCCCAGGTCGGTGAGCCCGGCCTCCAGGTCCGAGACGGCGCTCTGCACCTTCCACGGCCCCGGAACCGCGTCGCTGGCGCCCATCCCGGCGCGGTCGTAGGTGATGATCTCCGAGCCGGTCCGCTTCGCCAGGACCGGGACGATGTTCTTCCAGTAGGAGGAGTCGAGGCCGCCGCCCGCGTCCAGGACGATCGCGGGCCCGCGCCCCGGGGTGACGTGGAAGGCCAGCCGGTGTCCCTGGTTGGTGATCATGTGCAGGGTCGAGCCGGTGCCGGACCCCGCGTTCGAGGCGGCACCGGCCGTCGCCGCGGCCGAGGCGCTCGCGGCGGGGTGGGACGCGGCGGGGCCCGACGCGGAGCTGCCGGAGTGCCCGCAGCCGGCGAGCACCCCGGTCAAGGCCGCCGCCACGCCCACGGCGACCGCCGTACGCCGGCGCTCGGTTGAGGACAGTGCTCGTGCGGTCATGAGGGTCTCCCCGGAGTGACGGTCGCGGCGCCGGTGGCTCCGCGACGGCGTGTTCTTCGAATAGCTCCACCCTGCCTGCGCCGCACGACCCGCACGCTGCGGCTGAGACCCCGGAGGGGGTGGACAAAACCCCACTGTGCGCAAGGGGGCCTGCCGGTCAGGATGGGGACATGGCCCCGCACCCCACCACCGGCCGACCTGCGTCTCGGCCCGCATCCCGTGGGCGTCTTCTGCCGGCGCCGGGCCCCTGTGCCAGGATGTGGCCCTCATGACCGCCGCCGACGCACCACCGGATCCACCACCCGACCCGCGAGCCGCCCTTGGCCTCCCCCCGGCCCCCGTTCGCGGCCTCCCCCCGGCCCCTGCTCGCGGTTTCCGCGCGGGCCTCGTGCTGCGGATGGAACTGCTCGGCTGGTCGCTGGTGCTGCTGCTCGCCTCGGCTGCGGCCTTCGCCCTGCTGATGCTGTGGGGCATGGCAGCCGGCCTCGTCCTGATGGGGGCCGGACTGCCGGTGACGCTGCTCGCGACGGCCCTGGTGCGCCGGTTCGCCGACCGGCACCGCGGCTGGGCGGGCCGGTGGGGCGGAGAGCCGGTCGCCCGCCCCTACCTGCCGATCCCGGCGGGGAACTGGCTCACCCGGCTGCGGGCGATCCTGAGCGACCCGGCGACCTGGCGGGACTGCGCCTGGCTGGCCGTCGACTCGGTGGCCGGATGGTTCACCGCCGGCGGCCCCTTCCTGGTCTTCGCGGCCGGGCTGTTCTCCCTGAGTTATCCCCTTGTCCTCGCCCTGACCCCGCCCCAGGTCCTCCGCACCCCCCTGGGCCCGCAATGGCCCCTGCACACCACCGCCGCATCGCTCGTCATGGTCCCGCTCGGCCTGGTCTGCCTGGCGCTCTGGTATGTCAGCGCGATACCGCTGGCGCGGCTCAACGCCTGGGTGATCCGCTCGTTGCTGGCCCCGACCGAACAGGCCCGGCTGCGGGCACGGGTGGCGCACCTGGCCACCTCGCGCGCCGAGACCGTCGACACCCAGGCCGGCGAGCTGCGCCGGATCGAACGCGACCTGCACGACGGCGCCCAGGCGAGGCTGGCGTCACTCGGCATGAGCCTCGGCCTGGCCGAGCAACTGCTCGCGCAGAACCCGCAGGCGGCGGCCCGGCTGCTGTCCGAGGCCCGGGAGTCGACCTCGACCGCGCTGGCCGAACTCCGCGACCTCGTCCGGGGCATCCACCCGCCGGTCCTCGCCGACCGCGGCCTGGACGGCGCGATCCAGGCACTGGCCCTGGCCGGGCCCGTACCGACCACCGTCACCGTGCGCATCCCCGGGCGGTTGCCGGCCGCCGTGGAGTCGGCGGCGTACTTCGCGGTCGCCGAAGCGCTGGCCAACGCGCTCAAGCACGCGGACGCCCACCACATCACCATCAGCGTTGAACACACCCCCGACAGCGGCGGCCTGCTGCGCATCGCCGTCAGCGACGACGGCCGCGGCGGCGCCTCGTTCGGGGGCGGGACCGGACTGCGGGGCATCGAACGGCGGCTGGGCGCGTTCGACGGGACAGTGAGCGTCGACAGTCCGGTCGGCGGACCCACCGACGTGAGGATGTCGCTGCCATGCGTGTGGTCGTAGCCGAGGATCTGGCCCTGCTGCGGGAGGGGTTGATCCGGATTCTCGACGCCTACGGGTTCGACGTCGTCGAGGCGGTGGACAACGGCCCCTCCCTGGCACGGGCACTGGACACGCACCGCCCGGACGTGGCCGTACTCGACGTGCGGCTCCCCCCGACCTTCACCGATGAGGGCCTGCGGGCCGCGATCGACGCCCGCACCCGGACCCCGGGCCTGCCGGTGCTCATGCTCTCGCAGTACGTCGAGCAGCTCTACGCCCGCGAGTTGCTGTCCGACCGGGCCGGCGCGGTCGGCTATCTCCTCAAGGACCGGGTCTCCCGCGTCGACCAGTTCATCGACGCCGTACGCCGGGTCGCCGCCGGCGCCACCGTCATGGACCCCGAGGTCATCGCGTCCCTGCTGGCCCGGCACGAGAACGACGAACCCCTGAAGACGCTGACCCCCCGCGAGCACGAGGTGCTGTCACTGATGGCCGAGGGCCGCTCCAACGCCGCCATCGCCGCCCGCATGTTCGTGACCGAGAAAGCCGTGAGCAAGCACAGCAACAGCATCTTCGGCAAGCTCGGGCTGCAGCAGTCCGAGGAGGACAACCGGCGGGTCCTGGCCGTCCTGGCCTACCTTCAGGCCTGAGACCCGGTCAGGAGCTCGAGAAGGGCATCGACCAGGCGGTTGTGCTCGCCGGTGCGGGTGGCGGCCACCACGCTGCACGGGTCGATCCCCTCGACGGGAACGGCTGCCAGATCGTGCCGGGGCGGGCTGTTCCCCTCGGTGGCCGGCGCCAGGGCGAGTGCCTGGCCGGCGGCGATGGCTTCGAGCTTGTCGGCGTGCGCCGCGACGAGCGGGCCGTCGGGCGCGGAGCGTCCGTCCGGGCGGGGATCGACGCGCCAGAAGGCGTCGTAGGCGGCGTCCGGGTACCGGATGAGGGGTTCGTCGGCGAAGTCGTCGAGGGTGACCGACTCCTTGCCTGCGAGGCGGTGCGTCACCGGCACCAGCAGCACCCGGGGCTCCTGGTGGAGGGGCGTCACCCGCAGGCGGTCGGCGGGAAAGGGCTCGCGGGCGACGACGACGTCCACGCGGTGGCCGAGCAGGGCCGTGTGGACGTCGCTCCAGTCCAGGTGCAGGGTGGCGACCTCGGCGCGGGGATGGCGGCCGCGCAGCTCGCGTACGACGGAGGTGATGATCAGCCCGCCCACGTACCCGATGGTGACGGCGCCGGCCGGCGCGGCCGCGCGTGTCGTCGTCGCGGCCCGGTGCGCGGAGCGCAGCAGCGCCTCCGCCTGGGGCAGGAAGACCTGCCCGGCCTCCGTGAGATGGCAGCCCCTGGTGGTGCGGTCGAGCAGGCGGACCCCCAACCGCTGTTCGAGGCCCTGCACCTGTCTGCTCAACGACGGCTGGGCGACCCGCAGTTCGTCCGCCGCGCGGCGGAAGTTGCCGTGTCGGGCCACGACGATGAAGTACCGCACCTGGCGGAGGTCGAAGTCGACCGCGGGCCTGTCGACGAGGGACACCCCCGCACCGTACTGCACGATGCCCGATCCGTATCACGCGGTGCGGAACAGGTCTTGGACGCCGCACTCCCCCGGCTCCTACCGTCGAAGCACCCACCCGACGCGTCGCGATGCCGGGCCTGAGCCGCCGCGGCGCGATCCAGAGCAGTGAAGGACTCATCGTGCGCGTTTTCGTCGCAGGGGCAACCGGATACGTCGGTTCGGCCATCGTCAGGGACCTGCTCGCAGCGGGTGAAGAGGTCGTGGGCCTGGCCCGTTCCGACGCCTCGGCGCGGGCGCTGGCCCGGGCCGGCGTCGAGGTCCACCGCGGTGACCTCGGGGACCTGGAGAGCCTGCGCTGCGGCGCCGCGGAGGCGGCCGGCGTGGTGTTCGCCGCCAACCAGCACATCTCCGAGACCACCGACCCGGCCGCCCGCGCGCGGGTCGAGTTCGACGCGGTGGAGGCGATCGGTGCGGTGCTGGAGGGGACCGGCAAGCCCTTCGTCGTCACCTCGGGGGTCATCGGCCGCACGCCGGGACGGCTGCTGACCGAGGAGACCCCCGCCGTTCCCACGGCCGCGGCCCTGCGGCTTCCCGTGGAGAGGTCGGTCCTGGCCCTGGGCGCGCGCGGGGTGCGCTCCTCGTCGGTACGGCTGGCGCCGACGGTGCACGGCCGGGGCGACGCCCGGGGATTCGTGCCGATGCTGATCGGGATCGCCCGCGCTCAGGGGGTGTCGGCCTTCGTCGGCGACGGGTCGAACCGCTGGCCGTCGGTGCACCGCGAGGACGCGGCGGTGCTGTTCCGGCTGGCCCTGCGGTCCGCGTCGCCGGGTACGGCGGTGCACGCGGTCGCCGAGGAGGGCGTGCCGTTCCGGGACATCGCCGAGGCCATCGGCTTCCGGCTGGGGCTGCCGTCCGTGAGCCTGGCGGCCGAGGAGGCGGACGGGCACTTCGGCCTCCTCGCGCCGCTGGTGTCGCTCGACAACCCGGCGTCGAACGCGCTGACCCGGGAACGCCTCGGGTGGGCGCCCTCGCGCCCGGGCCTGATCGCCGACATCGAGGCGGGCCACTACTTCGAGGACGCCGCGTAAAGGACGGAGCCGGACGGGGGACGCGGGGGACGGACGCGGTGCGAGGTGGCGCCGGAGTCCGCCGCACCCCGCGGTGCCTCACCCCAGCAGGGTGCGGCACGGATGCCCGGCGGTGCGCATACTCGGGGGCATGGACACGTACGGGCAGCTCGCGGACTTCTTGCAGGCACGCCGGGGCCAGTTGCGGCCCGAGGACGTCGGGTTGCGGACCTACGGCGAGCGGCGGCGGGTGCCGGGCCTGCGGCGGGAGGAGCTCGCGATGCTCGCCGGCATCAGCGCGCCCTACTACGCGCGGCTCGAACAGGGCCAGTCGCGCAACGCCTCCCCCGAGGTGCTCGACGCGCTGGCGGGCGCCCTGCGGCTGGACGAGTCGGAGCGGGCCCATCTGCACGCGCTGGCCCGCGCACCGAAGAAGGGCCGTGCCGCGACCCGGCCGCGACCCGAACGCGTCACCGGAGCAACGCGCGCCCTGCTGGCGGCGATCGCGGACACCCCCGCCATCGTCCTCGGCCGCCGCACCGACGTGCTGGCCTGGAACCGCCAGGGCCACGCACTGTTCGCCGGGCATCTCGACCCGGCCGCCCCGGACGACCCGCGGCGACGGCCGAACATGGCCCGGCTGGTGTTCCTCGACGCGCACACCCGTGACCTGTACGCCGACTGGCCCGCCAAGGCCAGGGCCGTGGTGGGCAACCTGCGGCTGACCGCCGGCCGCCACCCCGACGACCCCCTGCTCGCCGCACTCATCGGCGAACTGACCATGCACAGCTCGGAGTTCGCCACGATGTGGGCCGACCACCGGATCCTGGCCTGCGACGTCGCCGACTACGAGATGCGCCACCCGCTGGTCGGCACGCTGACCGTCACGCAGCAGACCCTGCAGAGCCCGCAGGGCACCGGCCCGGCCATGGTCGTGGCCACCGCCACCCCGGGTTCCGGCTCCGCGACCGCCCTGACCCTGCTCGCCCACGCCACCGCACCCGGCGCGCACCCGCCGGCCTCGTCCGTAGACGGCACCGGCATCCCCGCCGCACCCGACGCCACCGCCACCTGACCGACCGCCGCACCCCGGCGCACGGTCCCCCGGCACACCGATCCGCGGCACCGAACCTGCCGCCGACCCCGCACGTAACCGACCTTCCCCCAGCCCCCGTTGAGGCCACGGCGCCGAGCCGCGGCCCCCGCATGCCCGAAAACACCCCTCCGATCCCCGGAACGAGCGAAGGAACCCATGTCCCAGCGAAAGACCCGCCTCACCGTGTCCGCCGTCGTGACGGCCGCGACCGCCCTTGCCGCGACCGTCCTTGCCGGCGCCGGCCCGGCCGGCGCGGCACCGACGGCCGCGAGGCCGCTCAGCGACGTACGGATCGCCACCCACTTCGACCTGGACGCGGGGCAGATGCCCGAGAACGTCGCCCTGCTCCCCGACGGGACCGCGGACGTCACCTTCGCCGGCGCCCGCCAGGTCGCCCGGATCACCCCCCGGGGCACCACGAGCATCCTGGCGACGCTGCCCGCACCCGCCGACGGAGGGGTCCACACACCCGTCCTCGGCTTCCCTCTGACCACCGGCATCGTCCGCGCCTCCGACGGAACGCTCTACGTGCTGTACGCGACCGGCACCGCCGACCTGACCGGGCTGTGGCGGCTGCGCCCCGGTCACGCGCCGCAGAGAATCGCCGCGCTGCCCGCCACCGGCCTGCCCAACGGGCTGGCCCTGGACCCCCGCGGCAACCAGCTCTACATCACCGACTCGGCCCTCGGCACCGTGTGGACCGTCCCGACCAGCGGCGGCACTCCGACCCCGTGGTCCACCGGCTCCGCGCTCGCCCCGACCGTACTCCTCGGCGTCAACGGCGCGAAGGTGCACGACGGCGCCCTGTGGGTGACCAACCTCGACCGGGGGACCCTGCTGCGCATCCCGATCCTGCCCGGCAACCGCGCGGGTGCGCCGCAGGTCACGGCGTCCGGCATGGTCGGCATCGACGACTTCACCTTCACCGGCCGCGGCGACCAGGTACTCGCCGCGCTCAACGGCCCCGACCAGGTCGTCCGCGTCGAGCCCGACGGCACCCACACCGTCCTCCTCGACGCCGCCGACGGGCTCCAGAACCCCACCTCCGTCGCCCTGCACGGCGACCAGGTCGACGTGTTCAGCGCCGCCTACACCACCGGCACCGACCCCAACCTGCTCCGCGCCCGCCTGCACGACCACCCGTAGCAGCCGGCGAGCACCCGGCCGGGGCCCGCCTCCACGACAACGACAGGAACACGCACCATGAGCGACATGACCCTCGGCGACGTCGAGATCACCCGGGTCGAGGAACTGCACGGACCGATCGGCATGACCCCGGACGTGTTCTTCCCCGGCTCGCCCAAGCAGGAGTGGGACGCGCAACGCCCGGAGTTGGTCCCCGACTTCCTCGACGACGCGACCGGGATCTGCGAGGTCGCCATGCAGACCTGGGTGCTGCGCAGCGAGGGCCGGACCGTCCTGATCGACACCGGCATCGGCAACCACAAGGACCGCCCGGCCGTGCCGTCCTGGAGCGGCCTGGAAGGGGACTACCTCGGCAACCTCCGGCGGGCCGGGGTGCACCCCGACGACGTCGACCTCGTGGTCAACACCCACCTGCACGTCGACCACGTCGGCTGGAACACCCGCCTGGTCGACGGGAATTGGGTCCCCACCTTCCGCAACGCCACCTACCTGATGCCCAAAGTCGACTTCGAGTACTGGAACCCGGCGAACAACCCCGCCATCACCGGCGGACCCAACGAGAACGCCTTCGAGGACAGCATCGCGCCCGTCCACGCCGCCGGGCAGGTCCGGCTCTGGGAGTCCGAGCACGTCATCGACGGCCACCTGCGCCTGGAGGCCGCACCCGGCCACACCCCGGGATCGAGCATCGTGAAGCTCGCCTCCGGCTCCGAGCGCGCGGTCTTCGCCGGCGACGTCCTGCACTCACCCTTCCAGGTCATGCAGCCCGACCACAGCAGCTGCTTCTGCGAGGACCCGGCGACCGCCCGCACCACCCGACGCACGGTCCTCGGCTGGGCCGCCGACACCCATTCCCTGGTCATACCTGCCCACTTCGCCGGGCACGGCGCGCTGGAAGTGGCCCACCAGGGCGACGCGTTCGCCGTCAAGCGGTGGGCCCCGCTCGACCGCCTCTGACGCACCCGGGCAGCCGGGGCCCTCACGCCCCGCCCGTAGCCGGCACCTGGACGCGTCGTGATGTCGAGGGCCACCCGCCGGAACCGGCGCGGTGGCCCTCGCCGGCATCGGGTGGACGCATACCGCCGCCTACGAGAGCCCGGAGGAGGCGCCGGCCTCCCACGACGACCTCCGCATGCTCATCTGCATCGCCGACCAGGACCTGCCCGCATGCTGCGTGACGTCACGCAGGACGTGATCGCACACGAAGCCCAACCCCTCGTACAACCGGACCGCGGCCGCGTTGTCGTCCCAGACGCCCAGCTCGACCCGCTCCAGCCCCAACTCCCCGAATGCACGGGTCAGCACACCCGCCACCATCGCGGCACCGAACCCCTTCCCCCGGGCCTCGGGCGCCACGAGGACCCGTCCGAGCCGGCCGCCGGCCGCCGCGGCGTCCACCCGCACCGACGCATGACCCACGGCTCGCCCGTCGCGCGGGTCCACCGCCATCCAGCTCCGGCGCAGGGGTGTCGCCGACTCCGCCGCGTACGCCGCGAGCTGCTGCTCGTCCAGCGGCCAGCTGAAGTTCTTGCCGGACCACCTCCACAACTCGACCGGCCCGTCGACCCACGTCGCCAGCAACCGGCCGTCGGCGGGCTCGAATTCCCGCAGCTCAACCACGGGTCGGCGCCCGGTACGGAGACATCGTCATGGCCCGGACCCTACCGGGCCGCCGACGACCGGCCCGCGCGCGGGCGGGGGTCCGCGGCAGGGCGGCTTCCAGGCATGTCGTCGCTCGCGCAACTGGCCTTGGCGAAAGGCGAGTTGAGCATCCGCGCTGTCGCGGCCCGCTGCGGACGTACCGACATGCCGCCGCAGCACGGGGTTCACAGACGCGGAGCAGGATGAGACGCGTCACGGGCCGGCCGCCCCCTCTCGCGCCGTGTCCCGTGGTCGCGGACCAGCAGCACCCTGCCGTGCTCCCCGCCCGCCGCGCCGCTCCGGAGCGCCGCCGGCCACGGACCGGCATCCGCCCGTCCTCTCCAGGAAGCGAGTCGCGCATGTCCCAGGAAGAGCAGCGGAATTCCGGCGGCGCGCCCGCCGCCCGCCCCGGCACGGTGGTGGTGGCCGGTGCCGGGCCGACCGGGTTGCTGCTGGCCGGCGATCTCGCGGCCGCGGGCGTCGACGTGGTGGTGCTCGAACGGCGCCCGGAAGGGGTCAGCAACCTCACCCGCGCCTTCGGCGTGCACGCCCGCACGCTGGAGATCCTCGACGCCCGCGGCCTGGCGGACGAGCTCGTCGACACCGGCCAGGTCATCCGCGAGCTGAGGCTGTTCGGCGCGATCCCCTTCGACATCGGCCGGTTGCCGTCCCGGTACCCCTTCCTCCTGGTCACGCCGCAGTACGAGGTGGAGAAGCTGCTCCTGCGGCGCGCGCTGGAGAACGGTGCGGTGATCCGCTACGGCGCGGAGGTCCTGGGCCTGACGCAGGACGACGACGGGGTGGCGGTGTCGGTGCGGGACATCGACGGCGGTGACGGCGCCCCGTACATCGTGCGCGCGGCCTACCTGGTGGGCGCCGACGGGGTGCGCAGCACGGTCCGCGAGGCGCTCGGGCTGCCCTTCCCCGGCAAGGTCGTCATACGGTCGGTGGCGCTGGCCGACGTGAAGTTCACGGAGCAGCCGGAACTGGTGGTCCGCGTGCACGGCACGGGTGACGCCTTCGGCTTCATCGCCCCCTTCGGCGACGGCTGGTGGCGCGTCGGCGGCTGGGACCGCGCGCACCGCGGCGAACCCGATGACGCGCCGCTGGAGTTCGAGGAGCTGCGCTCCCTGATCGAGCGCGCCTTCGGCAGCGACTACGGCATGCACGACCCGCGGTGGCTCTCCCGCTTCCACAGCGACGAGCGCCAGGTGCCCGAGTACCGCATAGGCCGCGTCCTGCTCGCCGGTGACGCCGCCCACCAGCACTCGCCGGCGGGCGGGCAGGGGATGAACACCGGCCTGCAGGACGCCGCCAACCTCAGCTGGAAACTCGCCGCGGTGCTCGGCGGCCACGCCGGCGACACGCTCCTGGAGAGCTACCACGCCGAGCGCCATCCGATCGGCCGGGCCGTCCTGCGTACCAGCGGCCTGAACCTCCGGTTGGCGATGGCCCACAACCCGCTGGAAGTCGCGCTGCGCACGGTGCGGAAGCTGGTCGTCACCCACGTACGGCCGGTGACCCGGCAGGCCGTGGGCGAGATCACCGGGATCGGGTACTCCTACGCGGCCCCCCGCGGGTCCCACCGCCTGGCCGGCAGGCGCGCGCCGGACCTGGCGCTGGGTCAGGGGCGGCTCTACGAGGTGCTGCGCGAGGGCAGGTTCGTGCTGGTCCTGCCGCCCGAGGAAACGGCGGCGGGCGCCGGCGGCGGCTCCGCCGACACGCTGCCGGGTGCCGCGCGACGCAAGGACCGCCTGGTGGTGGCCCCTCTCGCCGAAGGAGAAGGGGAAGCAGGGCCGGGGGACCGGAAGCAGCCGGGCCCGGCGGCGGGCGAGGCCGCGCTGGTCCGTCCGGACGGCTATTTCGCCTGGGCGGGCCCGGCCACCGCGGACGCGATCGAGGCAGGTCTGGCTCCCTGGCTGGAGTGACCCGCCGCCCCCGACACGAGGGGCCCGGTGCGCCGCTGGACGGCGCCCGGGGCCCCCTTCGCGTCCTCCCGCGTGTCAGTGCGCGGGAAGGGGCGACAACGTGGGCAGGTGGGAGAGGAATCCACCGTCGACGGGCAGCACCTGACCGGTGATGAACGACGCCGCCGGGGAGGCCAGGTACGTCACCAGCTGCGCCACGTCGTCCGGCGTGCCCAGCCGGGGGATCAGGTTCGCGCTCTGGAACATCTGCTGGACCGGCAGCGGCATGTCCGCCTCCAGCGCGGCCGTACGGATGAGCCCGGGCGCGACGGCATTGCAGCGCACCCCCTGGGCCCCGTACGCCGCCGCGACGAAGCGGGTCAGCGAGATCAGGCCGCCCTTCGAGCTGCCGTACGCGACCATCACCCGGTCACCTGAAAGGCCCTGCCCGCTGGTGATGTTGATGATGGAGCCGCCGCCGCGCCCGATCATCACCGGGACGGTGTGCTTGCACAGCAGCATCGGCCCCCGCAGGTTCACCGCGAGGACCCTGTCCCACAGTTCCACCGGCATCGACACCACGTCCCGGTCGGCGCGGATCGCCGAGGTGAGGGCCGCGTTGTTGTCCAGCACGTCGATGCCGCCGAAGGTGTCCACGGTGAAGTCCACCAGGTCGCGGACGCTGTCCTCGGAGGAGACGTCGACCGTGCGGCCGGCCACGGACAGTCCCTTCGCGGTCAGTTGCGCGGCGATCTCCGCCACGGGTGCGCCCTCGACGTCGGCCAGCACCACGTCGGCCCCGGCCGTGGCCAGCGCCTCCACGGTGGCGACTCCGATCCCGCCCGCGCCGCCGGTGACCACGGCGACCTTCCCGGCCAGGGACTGCGTTCCGTTGCCCATGGGTGGACCACCTCTCGTTGGAGCCCGGGGAGTTGCCTTGTCCCCGATCCTGGCGGAGTTGCGTGAAGGGTGTGCTGCGGAACCGTGTCGCGATGAAGCCCAACTGCTCTGCTCGTGAACGTTTCTGAGTGTCAGTCAGATCGCACGGAAGAGGTCAGCCGGCGACCGGTTCCGCGGAGCCGAAGAGCTCGGCATAGCGGGCGACGAGCAGGTCGCCGCCCTTGTAGCGCACCGTGTCGGCGGGCCCCAGCACGAGCGGGCCCTCGGGACCCGGCACTTGGGAGGCGCCGCCGGTGGAGCCGAGCGGCACCAGGACACCCTCCCCGCCGGGCCGGTAGGTGCGCGCCGGCGGCCGTCCCCCGGCCAGCGCCGCGATGTTGTCGGCGACGACGGAGGCGTGCTCCGCGGCGGCCTTGGAGCGCTTCGGCTCGGGAACCGCGGTGACGTCGCCGATCGCGAAGACGTTCGGCAGGCCCGCCACCCGCAGGTACGCGTCCACCTCGACGTGGCCGTCGGGGCGGCGCGCCGCGGCAAGGGCACCGCCGAGCATGCCGCTGAGCGGGGAGACGCCGTAGCAGCGGAACCACAGGTCGGCCTGGACCCTGGTGCCCGCGAGGGTGTGCACCGTGAACGGCGCGTGCACGCCGGACGGCACCGGCGGCTCCGAGGCCAGCGCGCTGCCCAGGACGAACTCGACGCCGCGGGAGACCAGTTGCTCCCGCAGCGCGCTCCGCAGCTCGGGCAGGTAGCGCCCCGCCAGCACGTCGTCGGCGGGGTCCACCAGGACCACCTGCCGCTCCGGCCACCGCTCCGTGATCTCCCCGGCCAGTTCCAGCCCCACCGGTCCGGCGCCGAGGATCAGTACCCGCTCCGCCGCCGCCAGCGCACTGCGCGTCTCGGCGTGCCGCTCCCGGGCGGCCGCCGAGTCGTCGGTCTCCGGCTTCGCCGGATAGGGGTAGGACGAGCCGGTGGCGAGCACGACGTAGTCCGCGTCCAGCCGGGTGCCGCCGGCCGTGGTCACCCCGCGCTCGTCGACCACCACGGCCCGGTCGCGGACGTGCCGGCCGCGCCGCAGCAGCCCGTCGAAGCCGAAGTAGATCCGTTGCGACCACTCCTCGTCCACCAGGCCACGCAGGGCGGCCACCGTGTGCACGAAGGCGTCCTTGGGGTCGACCAGCAGCACGTCGAAGTCCGCGTCGAGCAGGCGGGCCAATGCTGCTCCGCCGTATCCGCCGCCGACCACGGCAACCGTGTTTCCCATTCGCTCTGCTCCTTGTCTGTGGCGCCCTGCGCGGGGAACGCGCCGGTGCGGCCGAGGGGCGGACCGGGTCGCGCGGCGCGGGCCGAATGCCGTGCCACCGACGGAAATCAGACGCTCCGTCGGACGTCGCCGAGCCTAGCCAGCGCTCAAGGTAAAATGCAATCTGCATGGCATTTTCGGAAGCCGGCGGAGCGGCGCCGCGGCAGTTGCCGGCCGGCCACCGCAAAAGCCGTGCGGCCGAAGTCCGTCCGCCGGGAATCCGCCCGCGCGGAGCCACTGGGGAACACCGGGGAAACACATGCAGAAGGCTTATGTACACAGCCGCTTCGGCGGTCCCGAGGTCGAGCACTTCGCGGACGTTCCGCGCCCGGTCCCCGGACCGGGGCAGTTGCTCCTCGCGGTCCGCGCGGCCGGCGTCAACCCGGTGGACTGGAAGCGCCGTTCGGGGCGCCGGCCGGCCGGCGCGCCCGCCGTGGAACTGCCGGCCGTGATGGGTGGAGAGGCCGCCGGGGAGGTCGTCGCCCTCGGGCCCGGGGTGACCGGGTTCGCGGTGGGCGACGCGGTGCTCGGCGGGCCGTCGACCGGCGGCTACGCCTCCTACACGCTGCTCGCCGCCGACGCGGCGGTGCACAAGCCCCCGGAGGTGTCCTGGACCGACGCGGCGGTGCTGCCGATAGCGGCGGCGACCGGGTACGGCGCGGTGCGCGGGCTCGGCCTGCCGGCCGGCTCGACGCTGCTGATCACCGGGGTGGGTGGCGGGGTCGGCGTGGCCGCCGCGCAGGTCGCCGCGCATCTCGGGCTGTCGGTGGTCGGCTCGGCCGCGGCGGACAAGCGGGAGTTCGTCGAGGCACTGGGGGTCCTGCACGTCGCCTCCGGGCCGGACCTGGCGGCGCGGCTCGGGGCGGCGGCGCCGGACGGCTTCGACGGCGTGCTGGACCTGGTGGGCGGCGAGGTGCTCCGCGAGGTGGCCGGACTGGTGGCCGACCCGGCGAAGCTGGTCAGCGGGGCGGATCGGGAGACGGTCCGTACGCTGGGCGGCGCGCCGGTCGGCCCGGTCCGGGACCCCGCACTGCTCGGCGCGGTGGTGGAACTGGTGCGCACCGGCGCGCTGGACCCGAAGGTGACGCGGGTGGTGCCCTTCGCCCGGGCGGCGGAGGCGGTGCGCGCGGTGGAGGGCGGCCACACTCGGGGGAAGGTCGTGCTCGAAATGCCGCTGTCCCTCTGACGGGCGGCGGCCCGACCGGGCAGCCGTACCTGGAAATCCAGCGGCGCGGGAAAGGCGACGGAGGGAACGTCCGCCCGGGGAACGGGAAATCGCGTCGCCGGCCGCCGCGCACACTCCGGGACAGGTGCCGAATCCGCGATGCGAACAGCGAACTCCTTTTTCCTCGATGGCTCGCACGCCATTACCCGCAGGTGCCACAGGAAGCTTCTTCCTGACTTTCCGCGGAGATTTCCTGGCTTCCCGCGCTGGCGAGTTCGAAGAGTTCGTCCAGGTCGTATTCCGCGCGCTGCGGAGTTCCGTAGCGGGTGATCTTCCCGCGGCTCGCCCATTTCCTGATCGTCGCCGGTGACACTCCCATGGCGAGCGCGGCGAGTTCCGTGGGAACGGTTCGGGCCCCGGGCCGGCCTCCGGTCACCGGGCGGCACTTCCGCGGGTGGGCGGCACCAGGCGGCCGGCACCGACCGGCGCGGGGCGCCGGGCGCGGGATCCCCGCCTGGTCCGCTCGGCGAGAAGGAACCACTGCCGGGGCGAGACGCCGTGGCCGTACTCGCACCGCACCAGGCGGGCGGCCGGCGGCTCGCCGCCGGCCGGTGCCCCGGGCGCCCTCAGCGTCCCGCCGCAACCCGGTTGGGGGCAGGGGCCGAGCGGCGCGACCGGCTCCGGGACGGCGCCGGTCCGGACCCCCGCGGACGCCAGCAGGTCGGCCACCTCGTCGGCGAGATCGGGCGCCGCGGGATGGCGGGCCAGCCAGTCCAAGTGGCCGGCCAGGAACCGCAGTAACCCTCTGACCTCGGTGTCGCCGGCGCCCCGCACACCGCGCTCGTCGGCGACCAGCCGGGTCCACGACAGCAGCAGCGCGCGTATCGCCGAGCGCACCGCCACGCTCTCGTCGTCCAGCACGATCCCGACCGATCGGCTGCCGCTGACCCGCTGCCGCAGGGACGCCGGGGTGCGGACCAGGGCCTGCTCGGCGTCCTCGTGGAGCGCGAGCACCCGGCACAGGTCAGTCCGCAGCCGCTCCACGCACCGCCCGCACAGCACCGGGCCGGACGGGGTGCCGCGCTCGCCGGCGCCGGCCTCCTCATGGCAGCGCCCACACGCACGGGTGGCGCCGGCGGCCGGGAGGGCTCCGTGCAGAGGCGCGGGGGCCTCGGGGGCGGGTAGGGGCCGGCGCATGGTGACACCCTTTCCGTCGGCGGCCGGACCCTCGGAATTCGGCCCGGCCGGAGAGTTGAATCGAAGGGCCGTTCGCTGTTCAGTCCGGCAGCACAGTAAGCAGCGTCGCGGTACGCCGTCAAGGAAAGCCGGGCCGCCCGAACCACGCTCTCCCCGGGTAAATGTTTCGCCCAATTACACGCGGATGAAGCGCGTGTGTGGGCGCTCGTCGGAGGGCCGCCGAAGCGTGGGGATCGGTCGGCCCCGCCGTTTCCCGGCGAGACGCGCGCACGATTCCGATCTGCTATTGACACCGCCGGAAGCAGGCTGTCACACTCATTTCGCGGCGCAGCTGTGCCCACATCACTTTGCCTTACCGGCAGCCGCGGGAGACCCGTCGCGGTCCCGCACTCGCCTGCCCTCTCTCCCCTCTTCCCCCCGGTGCGGCCAGGGTTGCTCCCGTCCACCGGGAACCGGCCCATGCCCGGGCCGTCCTGACGCGCGGTCACCCCGTCACGCGGCCGCGCTTGGCCGCACGGTCGGCCGCCCCTCCCCCCTTACCTCCCCATGCCCCTCCCCCACCCCTCTGCTTTCCCCTGCCACGGAACACACCGAGAGGAGGCACCGCCATGGACGCTGCCGTCATCGTCGTCGGAGCGGGTCCCACCGGCCTGATGGCCGCGGGCGAGTTGCGCCTGGCCGGCGTCGACGTCGTCGTGCTGGACCGGCTGCCCCGACCCAGCGGCGAGTCCCGCGGGCTCGGCTTCACCCCGCGCACCATGGAGGTCTTCGACCAGCGCGGACTGCTGCCGCGCTACGGACCGCTCGACACCAGCCCACTCGGCCACTTCGGCGGCGTGCCGGTGGACTTCGGCGTCCTCGACGGCGCGCACTTCAGCGTCAGGGGCGTGCCGCAGCACCGCACCGAGGCGGTACTCGGCGGCTGGATCGAGGAACTCGGCGCGCGCGTGCTGCGCGGTACCGACGTGGTCGGTCTGAGTGCCGGCACCGACGAGGTCACCGTCACCGTCGAGGGGCCCGACGGGCCCGGCACTCTGCGCGCCGGCTGGGTGGTCGGCTGCGACGGCGGCCGCAGCACCGTGCGGAAGCTCGCCGGATTCAGCTTCGAAGGAACCGAGTCGACGATGGAGATGTTCCTCGCCGACATCGCGGACTGCGACATCGCGCCACGCCCCATCGGCGAGTCGCTGCCCGGCGGCATGGCGATGTCCGTGCCGATCGGCGACGGCGTGCACCGGATCATCGTGTGCGAGCGGGGAGCGCGCCCCCGCCCGCGCCCGGACGGTATCCGCTACGGCGAAGTGGCCTCCGCCTGGAGGCGGTTGACCGGCCAGGACATCTCCGCGGCCACCCCGCTGTGGATCAGCGCGTTCGGCGACGCCGCGCGCCAGGCCGACGCGTACCGGCGCGGCCGGGTACTGCTGGCCGGCGACGCCGCCCACATCCACCTGCCCGCCGGCGGCCAGGGCATGAACACCGGCGTCCAGGACGCCGTCAACCTCGGGTGGAAGCTGGCCGCCGTCGTGCGGGGCCACGCTCCCCAGTCCCTCCTCGACACCTACCACGACGAACGCCACCCGGTCGGGCGCCGGCTCCTCGCCAACACCCGGGCGCAGGGCCTGCTCTACCTCAGCGGCAGCGAGGTCCAGCCCCTGCGCGACGTGCTCGGTGAGCTGGTGGTCCACCACGCGGTCGGCCGCCATCTGGCCGGGATGGTCAGCGGCCTCGACATCCGCTACGACGTCGGGCCCGGCACCCACCCGCTGCTGGGCCGGCGCCTGCCGCACGCGGAACTGTCCACCGGCGGCGGCCGGTCCGACACCACCTCGCTGCTCCGCCCGGCCCGCGGTGTGCTCCTCGACCTGGCCGACGACCCGGTCCTGCGCCGCCGCGCCGCCGCCTGGACCGACCGGCTGACGATCGTCACCGGCACGCCCCTGCGCGGGAGTCCGGCCTCCGGCGCGGGCGGCCCGCTGGCCGGCACGAAGGCCGTCCTGGTCCGCCCGGACGGCCACGTGGCCTGGACCGCGCCCGGCACCGACCTGCTCCTCGACGAGGCACTGACCCGCTGGTTCGGCCCGTCCCTGCGCCGCACTCCGGCTCCCGCCCGCAGCGCGGCGTAACCGCCCGACCCGCTCCCCCGCACCCGGCTGTACGGCGGCGCCCGCGACCGTCGCGCAGCCGCACCCCGCCCGCACCGCAGCGCAGCGCACCGCCCCGCAGGGCCCGACGACGTGCCCCGGCTCTCCTGCCACCCACCCCACGCAACGACCGAGAGAAGGACCCATGCACAGCACCCTGATCGTGGCACGGATGGAACCCGGCCACGCCCCGGACGTCGGCGCCCTGTTCGCCGGCTTCGACCGCACCGACATGCCGCACCGGATGGGCACCCGGCGCCGCCAGCTGTTCCTCTACCACGGCCTGTACTTCCACCTGCAGGACTTCGACGAGCACGACGGCGGCACCCGGATCGAGGAGGCGCGAACGGACCCGCGCTTCGTCCGGATCAGCGCCGACCTCAAACCGTTCATCGGCGCCTACGACCCCGCCACCTGGCAGTCCCCGGCCGACGCCATGGCCACCCGCTTCTACGACTGGGACGGCTCGGCATGAGCGAGCGGCGCGTCGTCATCACCGGCATCGGCGTCCTCGCTCCCGGCGGGGTGGGCGTCAAGAACTTCTGGGACCTGCTCGCCGAGGGCCGCACCGCGACCCGCGGCATCACGTTCTTCGACCCGGCCCCGTTCCGGTCCCGGATCGCGGCCGAGATCGACTTCTGCCCCGAGGCGCACGGCCTCGGCCCGCAGGAGGTCCGGCGGATGGACCGCGCGGCCCAACTGGCCGTGGCCGCCACCCGCGAGGCACTCGCCGACAGCGGTCTCGACATCGGCGCGCTGGATCCGCACCGGGTGGGTGTCACGGTCGGCAGCGCGGTCGGCGCGACGACCGGCCTCGACGCGGAGTACCGGGTCGTCAGCGACGGCGGGCGGCTGGCCGAGGTCGACCACCGCTACGCCGTACCGCACCTGTACGACTACCTCGTCCCCAGCTCGTTCGCCGCGGAGGTGGCCTGGGCCGCCGGGGCCGAGGGGCCCTCGGCGGTGGTCTCGACGGGGTGCACCTCCGGCATCGACTCCGTCGGGCACGCGGTCGAGCTGATCCGCGAGGGCAGCGCCGACGTCATGGTGGCCGGTTCGTCCGACGCCCCCATCTCGCCCATCACGGTGGCCTGCTTCGACGCCATCAAGGCCACCACCCCCCGCAACGACGACCCCGAGCACGCCTCCCGCCCCTTCGACGGCACCCGCAACGGCTTCGTGCTGGGCGAGGGCGCGGCCATCTTCGTGCTGGAGGAACTGAGCAGCGCCCGCCGCCGCGGCGCCGTGATCTACGCGGAGATCGCCGGCTACGCCTCCCGCTGCAACGCCTTCCACATGACCGGTCTGCGGCCGGACGGGGCCGAGATGGCCGAGGCGATCCGGGTCGCCCTCGACGAGGCGAGGCTGCACCCCACCGCTGTCGACTACGTCAACGCGCACGGCTCGGGCACCAAGCAGAACGACCGGCACGAGACGGCCGCGTTCAAGCGGAGCCTCGGCGAGCACGCCCGGCGGGTCCCGGTCAGCTCGATCAAGTCGATGGTCGGCCACTCGCTCGGCGCCATCGGCTCCATCGAGATCGCCGCGTCGGCGCTGGCGATCCGTCACGACGTGGTGCCGCCGACCGCGAACCTGCACACCCCCGACCCCGAGTGCGACCTCGACTACGTCCCGCTCACCGCCCGCGAGCACCGCACCGACACCGTGCTCACCGTGGGCAGCGGGTTCGGCGGCTTCCAGAGCGCCATGGTGCTCGCCGAACCGGAGAGGAGGGCGGCATGACCGAGGCGGTCGTCACCGGGCTCGGCGTGGTGTCGCCCACCGGCCTCGGCACCCGGGAGTTCTGGTCGGCGACGGTCGAGGGCCGCAGCGCCATCGGCCCGGTCACCCGCTTCGACGCGGACGGCTACCCCGCACGGCTGGCCGGTGAGATCGCCGGATTCGTGGCCGAGGACCACCTGCCCGGGCGGCTGATCCCCCAGACCGACCGCATGACGCGGCTGGCGCTGGTCGCCGCGGACTGGGCGCTGGACGACGCGGGCATCGACCCGTCGCAGCACGCGGCGTTCGACATGGGTGTGGTCACCGCCAGTACCTCCGGCGGCTTCGAGTTCGGGCAGAACGAGCTGCGCAAGCTGTGGAGCCAGGGCGGGCAGTACGTGAGCGCGTACCAGTCCTTCGCCTGGTTCTACGCCGTCAACAGCGGCCAGATCTCCATCCGCAACGGCATGAAGGGGCCGTCCGGCGTCATCGTCAGCGACCAGGCCGGCGGCCTCGACGCCCTCGCCCACACCCGCCGTCTCATCCGCAAGGGCACCCCCGTCATCGTCTCGGGCGGGGTGGACGCCGCTCTGTGCCCGTGGGGCTGGGTGGCCCAGCTCGCCAGCGACCGGCTCAGCACGAGCGACGACCCCGGCGGCGCCTACCTGCCCTTCGACGCGGCGGCAACCGGGCATGTCCCGGGCGAGGGTGGGGCCATCCTCCTGGTCGAGGACGCCGCGTCGGCGCGTGCCCGCGGCGTGGCCGGCTACGGCGTCATCGCCGGGTACGGCGCGTCCTTCGACCCCCGGCCCGGCTCCGGGCGCGAGCCCGGACTGCGGCACGCGATCGAGAGCGCGCTGCACGACGCGCGGCTGACGGCCGATCAGGTCGACGTGGTCTTCGCCGACGCCGCCGGGCTGCCCGAGCTGGACCGGGTCGAGGCGGATGCCCTCGCGGCGGTGTTCGGGCCCGGCGCCGTCCCGGTCACGGCACCCAAGACCACCACCGGCAGGCTCGGTTCCGGCGCCGCCCCGCTGGACCTCGCCGGCGCGCTGCTGGCGCTGCGGCACGGCGTCATCCCGCCGACCGTCCATGTCCGGCCCGACCCCGCGTACCGGATCGACCTGGTCACCGGTGCGGCCCGCGAGATCCCGCTGCGTACAGCGCTGGTCGTCGCCCGCGGGTACGGCGGCTTCAACTCGGCGGTCGTCGTCCGGAAGGCCGAGCCGAGCTGACCCGGCGGCGCCCGGCCCCGAGCCGGCCTGGCGGGCGGCCTCAGGCACCGCCCGCCAGGCCACACCCGTCCGCACCGCAACCTCCGCCCCCGTCCCCGCCCCACCGAACTCCCCCTCGCGCGGGCTCGGCCCGCCCCCCGCAGCGACGAGAGGACACCATGTCGCACACCCCCTTCCGCGTCGACGACCTGCGCCGGATCCTGCGCGAAGGCGCCGGCGCCGACGAGACCGTGGACCTCGAGGGCGAGATCCTCGACACCGACTTCGACGCGCTCGGCTACGAGTCGCTCGCCCTGCTGGAGACCGGCAGCCGGATCGAGCGCGAGTACGGCATCTCGCTCGGCGACGAGGCGCTGGCACCCCACACCACGCCCCGCGCGCTGATCGACGCGGTCAACGGCGAGCTCGCCCCGGCCCCGCGAACGTGACCGCCCGGGCCCGGCGCACGCAGCGAAGCGCCCGGCCCGCGCACGCTCCCGCATCCCCGTACACCCCCCATGCCCTCCCCCGGGTACGCCCCCCGCACACCCGTCGCCCGCGAGGGCGCCACGACAACCGAGGAGCAAGGACGTGGCACCAACCGAGCAGGAGCAGAACCCGCGCCGGCCGCAGGACGGCGGACGAGGCCACGGCGGCCGTGTCGCCGTTGTCACCGGCGGCACCAGCGGCATCGGCCTGGCCGTCGTACGGCAACTGGCCGAGCAGGGCCACCGCGTCTTCCTCGGCGCCCGCACCGCCGAGGCGGTCGCCACCACCGTCAAGGAACTGCGCGCCGAGGGGCTGGCGGTGGACGGCGCCGAGGTCGACGTGCGCGAACCGCGGTCCGTGCGGCCCTTCGTGGCGGCCGCCGTCGCCGCCTACGGCGCCGTCGACGTCCTGGTGAACAACGCCGGGCGGTCCGGCGGCGGCGTGACCGCCGACATCGCCGACAACCTCTGGTACGACGTGATCGCCACCAACCTCAACAGCGTCTTCCTGGTCACCCGCGAGGTTCTGACCACGGGCGGGCTGCGCGGCAGGTCCTGGGGCCGCATCGTCAACATCGCGTCCACCGCGGGCAAGCAGGGCGTGGTGCTCGGCGCCCCGTACTCCGCGTCCAAGCACGGGGTGGTCGGCTTCACCAAGGCGCTCGGCAACGAGCTGGCCCCGACCGGCATCACCGTCAACGCCGTCTGCCCGGGCTACGTGGAGACGCCGATGGCCCAGCGGGTGCGCGCCGGCTACGCGCGTGCGTGGGACACCACCGAGGACGACGTCCTCACCCGGTTCCAGGCCAAGATCCCGCTCGGCCGCTACTCCACCCCGCAGGAAGTCGCGGGCCTGGTCGGCTACCTGGTCTCCGACGCGGCCGCGTCGGTCACCTCCCAGGCGCTCAACGTCTGCGGCGGCCTGGGCAACTTCTGACCCCCGCGCCGCCGTTCCCGCGGGCGGCCCGAGGCGCCGCCCGCCGAATCGTTCAGGAGGACCCATGCCGCAGCGCGGCACGCACGAGACCGAACACACCATCACCGTCGCGGCCCCGGCGACCGCCGTCTACCAACTGCTCGCCGACGTCGGGAACTGGCCGCGGATCTTCGCGCCCACCCTCTACGTCGACCACCTGGAGCGCTCGGGACAGCAGGAGCGCATCCGCGTCTGGGCGACCGCCAACGGAGAGCCGAAGAGCTGGACCTCGCACCGCACCCTGGACCCGCGGGCGCTGCGCATCGACTTCCGGCAGGAGGTCTCCGCCCCACCGGTGGCCCGGATGGCGGGCACCTGGATCGTCGAGCCGCGCGGCGAGGACGCCGCCGAAGTCCGGCTGCTGCACGACTACCGCGCGGTCGACGACAGCCCCGAGGGGCTGGAGTGGATCGACCGCGCGGTGGACCGCAACTCCCGTACCGAACTGGAGGGTCTGCGCGCGAACGTCGAACGCGCGCACCGTGACGCGGAGTTGACCTTCACCTTCGAGGACGTGGTGCACATCGACGGGTCCGTGCGGGACGTCTACGACTTCGTGAACGACGCCGGCCAGTGGGAGCACCGGCTGCCGCACGTCGCACGGGTCCGGCTCACCGAGGACACCCCCGGCCTGCAGACGCTGGAGATGGACACGCGGGCCCAGGACGGCAGCACCCACACCACCAAGTCCCACCGGGTGTGCCTGCCGCCCCACCGGATCGCCTACAAGCAGGTCACGCTGCCGGCGTTGCTGTCCCTGCACACCGGACTGTGGACCTTCACCGAGACCACCGAGACCACCGGGACCGGCGAGGGCAGTGCGGGCCGCACCGGCGTCGCCGCGTCCTCGCGGCACACGGTCGTCCTGGACCGGGACGCGATCAGCGGCGTACTGGGCCCGGAGGCGGACGTCGCCGCCGCACGCGACTACGTCCGCACCGCGCTGAGCGCCAACAGCAGGGCGACCCTCGATCTCGGCCGGGCCTACGCGGAAAGCGGGCGGTGAGCCGTGAACGCAGTGAACACCGCCGCCAAAACGCGGGCGGCCCGCCTCGACGCCGACGTCGTGGTGGTGGGCGCCGGCCCCGTCGGTCTCCTGCTCGCCGGCGAGCTGCGGCTGGGCGGCGCGGACGTGCTGGTGCTGGAGCGGCTGCTGGAACCCACCACCGAGTCGCGGGCCTCCACCCTGCACGCGCGCACCCTGGAGATCCTCGACGCCCGGGGCCTACTGGCCGGGTTCGGCACCCTCCCCCACGACCCGCGCGGCCACTTCGGCGGCATCCCGCTGGACCTGACCGTGCCCGGCCCCTACGCGGGCCAGTGGAAGGCACCGCAGACCCTGACCGAGGCGCGCCTGGCATCGTGGGCGGCCGACCTGGGCGTACGGCTGCTGCGCGGCCACGAGGTACGCGCCGTCGAGCCCGTCGAGGGCCATGTGGACCTGGTGGCGCGGACACCCGACGGCACCGACGCGCGGGTCCGGGCCCGGTACGCCGTCGCCGCCGACGGCCAGGACAGCACCCTGCGCGGCCTGCTCGGCGCCGACTTCCCCGGCCGGCCCGCCGAACGCGAGCTGCTGCGGGCCGACGTGTCCGGTGTCGACGTCCCCGACCGCCGCTTCGAGCGGCTGGACCGCGGGCTGGCGATCGCCGCCCGGCGGGGCGACGGCGTGACCCGGGTGATGGTGAACGAGTTCGGCGCCCAGCCGTCCCCGGACCGCTCGCCCGGGTTCGCGACCGTCGCCGACACGTGGAAACGGGTCACCGGCGAGGAGATCGGCCACGGCACCCCGCTGTGGGCCGGCTCCTTCGACGACTCCGCCCGGCAGCTCGCCGGCTACCGCCACGGGCGGGTGCTGTTCGCCGGCGACGCGGCCCACCGGCATCTTCCGGTGGGCGGGCAGGCCCTCAACCTGGGTCTGCAGGACGCGTTCAACCTCGGGTGGAAGCTCGCCGCCGCCGTGCGCGCCGAGGCCGCCGGAGCCCACGTGTTCGCGGGCACCCTGCTGGACACCTACCACGCCGAACGGCACCCGGCCGGGCGTCAGGTGCTCACCTCCGTCCGGGCGCAGGCGCTGCTGCTGCTCGGCGGCCCCGAGGTCGATCCGGTCCGGGCGGTGTTCGAGGAGCTGATCGACCTGCCGCCGGCCCGCAGGCACCTGGCCGGTGCCGTCAGCGGCCTCGACACCCGCTACGACCTGGGCGGCGACCACCCGTTGACGGGTGCGCCGATCCCCCACGCCGCCCTGCGCACCGGGGCCGGCACCACGGCCGCGGTCACCAGCAGCGCGGCGCTGTTGCGCGCCGGGCACGGCGTGCTGCTCGACCTCACCGGCGACGACGTCCACGGCGAGCGGCTCGCGCGGGCGGTCGCCCCGTGGGCCGGGCACGTGCGCCATGTCCGCGCGCGGGCGGCGGAGCCGGACGCCGAGCGGCTGAACGTCGTGGGGGCCGCGCTGATCCGCCCGGACGGGCACGTGGCCTGGGCGATCGGCCCGGACGCGACCCCGGCCCGCGCCCTGGCCGCCGCGCGCAGGGCACTCCGGCGCTGGTTCGGCCCACCGGCCCGATCCCCGCAGTGACCGGCCGGGAGCCGCGGAGGCTCCCGGCACCGGCCGACCCCGTTCCGGAAGGCGGTACCCGACATGACCCACCCCGTCCCCTCCGGTCCTCCCGCGCCGCCGGCGCCCGAGGGCCGCGACGCCCTGGCCGGGCTGGCGGCGCTGGCCGATCGCGCAGAGATCAGCGGCCTCCTCGACCGCTACCTCCTCGACTTCGACGACCTTCCGGCCGCTCAGCGCGAGGACGCCTGGTACGGCGCGCTGTTCACGCCGGACCTGGAGCTGGAGTTCCCGGTGGGCGGCCACCACGGGCTCGCCGGGCTGGCCGGGTTCCAGCGCGCGGCCAAGGCGAACTGGGCGCGGACCCACCACGCCAGCACCAACCACGTGATGGTGCTCACCGGCGACGCCGCGGAGCTGTCCGCCAAGCTCCTGGTCACCCATGTGCACCCGCCGGAGTCCGGCCGGGCGGATCTGCGGACCGGCAGCCGGATCGCGGCGCACGCGGTCCGCACCCCGGCCGGCTGGCGGCTGCGCGTACTGGCGATACGCCTGGTGTGGAGCCGCGGCGACCTGCCTCCCGGCACGGGCCGGCGATGAGCGTGCCCGCGGCGAACGTCATCCCCGTCGCGCCAACCGCGCGCGGCCCACCCACGCGGCCGGTGCGGCACCACCGCCGCACGAACCACCCCCGGTCCGGCGTCCCGCACCGCAGATGCGCCACCCGTGCCACCCGCGTCAGCAGCCCGCGACGCCGACCCGCCGACCCGCCGACCCGCCGACCCGCCGACCCGCCGACCCGCCGACCCGCCGACCCGCCGACAGACCGTGCGCCGCGCCCGCCCACCCGACAACCCACGCCCGCCCGGCACAGCCCGTACACCATCCCCGACAACCCACGCCCGCCGGACGACCGGCGCTCCGGGCGCCCCGTACGGGCCACTCCGGGAGCCGGCCCGAGGCGCCACCTCCCGCGCGAACTCGCCCGCGTCCGGGGCGTGTTCCGCGGTCCGACGCCGCGTGTTGACGCCCTGCTCGGGCGTGTGTCACGCTTTCCGGGCGGCTTTGCCCTGCCCGGAATCCGACGGTTCGTCAACCGTATCCCGAGCAGCGCCTCCCGGAATCCCTTTCCCGCTCGCCGCAGCCCCCTCCCGCCGGCCCCGCGCTCGCGCGCCTGCCGCCCCGCCACGTCCCCGCGCCCCACCGGTCCTGCCACTCCGGACGCGCCCGCGGGACGGCACGCGCGCAGGTACGCGGCATGCGCACCTGGACACCTCGCACATCGCGCCGGGCCGGCGGGTCCGGGCACCACCTCATGGAGGCCGTCCCGCCATGTCCGCTCCACTTCCGCCGCCCGTGCGGATCCTCCAGCTGGCCACCGCCGGCTGGATGTCGCAGGCAGTCAGTGCCGCCGCCGAACTCGGCATCGCCGACACCCTCGGCGACGGCCCCCGAACCGTCGAGGAGATCGCCGAGGAGGTCGGCGCCCACGCACCCACGCTCTACCGGCTGCTGCGCGCCTGCGCCGACATCGAACTCTTCGAGGAACGGCCCGACCGGGTCTTCGCCCTCACCGAACTCGGCGACGCGCTGCGCAGCGACTCGCCCGTCTCGCTGCGCGACTTCGCCATCTGGACCGGCCTGCCCGCCGAACGCGGCGCCTGGACCGCGCTGGCGGGCAGCGTCCGCACCGGCGCCCCCGCCTTCGAGGGCGTCCACGGATCGTCGGTGTGGGACCACATCCGCCGACACCCCGACGTGGCGGGCGTGTTCGACCGCGCGATGACCCAGACCTCCCGGCAGATCATCGGATCGATCGTCGCCGCCTACGACTTCGGCGGTCTGCACACGCTCGTCGACGTCGGCGGCGGGCGCGGCGCCCTGCTCTCGGCGATCCTGGCGGCCAACCCGGGCCTGCACGGGGTGCTGTACGACCAGCCGGAGGTCGTCGCCGAAGCGGGGCCGGTCCTGAAGGGGGCCGGCGTCGCCGAACGCTGCACGACGGAGGCCGGCAGCTTCTTCGACGCCGTCCCGCGGGGCGGCGACGCGTACCTGCTCTCCAACATCATCCACGACTGGGACGACGAGCCGTCGATCCGCATCCTGTCCACGGTGCGTGCGGCGCTGCCCGCACACGGACGGGTGCTTCTGGTCGAGGCGGTGCTGCCGGCCGGACGGCCGGCACTGAACGTGAAACTGATGGACCTCGACATGCTCGTGCTGTGCGGCGGTCGGCAGCGCACCGAGGCGGAGTTCGCCGCACTGCTGGAGCCCGCCGGCATGCGGCTGAACCGGATCGTCCCGGGCGGCCACTGCAGCGTCGTGGAGGCCGTCGCTGCCTGACGGAGCGTCAGCACCCGCCCCGACGGCGCGCCCGGCGCTCCTGGTCGCGCGCCGTCACGACCCCCGCCCGTACCCCTTCCCGGGAGACCCGATGCCTTTCCTCTCGCCCGACGACGGCTACCTGACCGTGCTCAACCTCTTCCGCACCGGCACCCAGCAGGGCCAGGACCGGCTGCTCGACACGATGCGCGACATCATCGACCACGCCGACTACCCGGGGTGGATCTCCTCCACCCTGCACGGTGGCCAGGACGAGCACGGCACCGCCAACTACATCCAGTGGCGCAGCCTCGAAGACCTCCAGGCCCGCTACGCCGGTGAGGGCTTCAAGCACCACACGGTGCCGCTCTTCAACGAACTCGCGAGCTCCATCCGCCTGGTGCAGACCGAGGTGGTCGCCTCCCAGCTCCATCCGGGACTGGAGAAGGTGGAGATCTCCACCGGGCGCGACGACTACACGGTGATCATCGTCTTCGACGTCGACCCCAAGGACCAGAAGGACCTGGTCGACACCCTCGCCGAGCCCGAGGAGTGGGTCCGCACCTATCCCGGGCACCGATCCCACACCATCCTGCGCGGCCTGGACGGCACCACCGTCGTCAACTACGCGCAGTGGGACAGCAAGGACGCGTACGACGCCTTCCACCGGGTGCCGGAGGAGGACCGCCCGTCGAGCGTCCGGCGGGGCCGGCAGCACGCGCGCTCGCTGGTGACCGCCCGCGACGCGAACACGTACGCGGTCGTGCACGACCGGTCCGCGGCCGGCTGACCGGCCGGCGGGCCACGACCCGCCCGGCGCAGCACCGTTCACCACCGTTCACCGCCGTTTGACGGCCCGTCCAGGAAAGGAGTGCCGCGTCGATGCCGCAGCACACCACGTTGTTCGGATTCGCCCCCGGGACCGAGACCGCCCGCGCCGCCGAGATCGTCCGGCTCGGTGTCCAGGCCGACCGCTCCGGCCTCGACCTGTTCTCCACCTCGGACCATCCGTACTACGGGCACCGGCTGGACGCCTACTCCACGCTCGGCTTCGTGCTGGGGGCCACCTCCGGGATCGCCGGGCTGGCGAACGTGACCAACCTGCCCAGCCGGCCCGCGCCGGTGCTCGCCCGCACGCTCACCTCGCTGTCGGCGCTGTCCGGCGGCCGGATCGTCCTCGGCATCGGCGCGGGCGGCCTGTGGGACGAGATCGAGCGGTTCGGCCGTCCCCGGCTCGGACCCGCCCAGGCGGTGCGCGCGCTGGAGGAGGCGATCACCCTGGTGCGCGCGCTGTCCGGCGGCGGCGAACCGGTCACCCTGATCGGGGAGTTCAACGAGGTCCGCGCCATCGAGCCGGCCGACGTGCCCACCCCGCTGATCTGGACCGGTTCGCTCGGCGACCGCTCGCTGGCGGTCACCGGGCGGCTCGCCGACGGCTGGATCCCCGGGCACGCCTCGGACTGGGTCAGCGAGCGCTACCTCTCCTCCCGGCCGCTGATCGACCGGGCCGCGGAGGAGGCCGGCCGCGACCCGTCCGCCGTCGCCACCGTCTTCAACCTGCCGGGCCGCATCACCGGCAGGCCGCTGGACCGGGTCCGCGACGACGACGGCCGATGGATCGGCGGCTCGGTGCGGCAGTGGGTGGACGAGCTCAGCAGCGCCGTGCTGGAACACGGTGCCGCCGGTTTCGTCCACTTCGCCACCGGTGGCGATCCCCTCGACGCCGCTCTCGGGCGGTGGGCGGAGGAGGTCGTGCCGGCCGTCCGCGAGAACGTCGCCAAAGGCTGACCGTCCGACCCGCGACACACCCGATCCCCCGCTCCGGCAGCCGCCGGCACGACCGATCGACCCCGACGGCCGGGCTGCACCCGCGGCCCGGCCGTCGCCATGCCACCACCAGGTACCTCCGGGAGACCCGCATGTCCCGCCTCAGCCGCAGACCCGTCCCCCTCGTCGCCGCCACCGCGGCCGTACTCCTCGCCGCGGCCTGCGGCTCAGGGTCCGGCTCCGGCGGCAGCACCTCGTCCACCCCCGTCTCCGGCGGTTCCCTCACCTACGCGGTGGACACCGAACCGGTCTCCTGGGACATCGACGTCAGCCAGCAGGACATCACCGGATCCATCCAGCGCAACGTCTTCGACTCCCTCGTCTTCCAGGACGACAAGGGGCAGTTCCACCCCTGGCTCGCCTCGTCCTGGACCGTCGCGAAGGACCTGCGCACCTACACCTTCCATCTCCGCAAGGGCGTCACCTTCACCGACGGCACGCCCTTCAACGCGCAGGCGGTCAAGACCAACTTCGACCGCATCGTCGACCCGGCCACCACGTCGCAGTACGCCGCCGGGCTGCTCGGGCCTTATTCCGGCACCAAGGTCGTCGACGCGTACACCGTCGAGGTCTCCTTCACCAAGGCGTTCGCCCCCTTCCTCCAAGCGGCCAGCACCCCCTACCTCGGCTTCTACTCGCCCGCCGCGATCGCCAAGTACGGCTCGAAACTGGGTGCCGGCGGGCCCGCCGACGTGGGTACCGGCCCCTTCGTGTTCTCCTCGTACACCAAGGGGCAGAGCGCGGTCCTCACCCGCAACCCGAAGTACGACTGGGCGCCCGCCACCGACTCCCACCAGGGGCCCGCCTACCTCGACAAACTCACCTACCGCTTCCTCAGCCAGGACTCGGTGCGGGTCGGCGCGCTGCGCAGCGGCCAGGTCCAGGTCGCCAAGTCCGTCCCGCCGGCCGACGTCAAGACCCTCACGCCCGGATCCGGTCTCACGGTGATCTCCAAGCAGGCGCCCGGCGGGGTCTACAACCTGGTGCTCAACGCGTCCCGCGGGCCCTTCACCGACCAGCGGGTGCGCGAGGCCGTCCAGCGCGGCATCAACGTCGACGCCGACGTCAAGAGCGTCTACTTCGGCGCTTACCAGCGCGCCTGGAGCCCGCTGTCCCCCGCGACCGCCGGCTACGACTCGGCGCTGACCGGGACATGGCCGTACGACCCGAAGCTGGCGGACCGGCTGCTGGACCAGGCGGGCTGGACCGCGCGCGACTCCTCGGGGTACCGCACCAAGGACGGCAAGCGGCTCTCGCTGGTGTGGCCGCTGATGCCGCAGAACCTCGTCAGCCAGCAGCACGACATCCTCGGTCAGGCCGTGCAGGCCGACCTGAAGAAGCTCGGCATCCAGGTCGAGCGGCCGCGGCAGGACGTCGGCACCTTCGTCAAGCAGCTCTTCGGCGGCAAGGACGACATCTCCGACTACAGCTGGGCCCGGGCCGACCCGGACGTGCTGCGGCTGTACTTCAACAGCGCCGAGACTCCCGCCAAGGGCGGCGCCAACGGCACCTTCATCAAGGACGCCGACCTCGACGCGTGGACCGAGCAGGGCCAGACCACCCTCGACCCGGCCGCCCGCGCCACCTTCTACACCCAGGTGCAGAAGCGCGCCGTCGACCTGTCCCTCGTCGTGCCGATGTACGTCGTCTCCTCGGTGTACGGCGCCTCCACCCACGCGCACGGCATCACCGCCGACGCCAACACCTGGCTGGAGTTCCACGACGCCTGGCTCGGGAAGTGACGTGAAGGCGACACACCTGCTCCAGGCGGTCGCCCGACGGGTGGCGGCGGCCGCGGCGGTGCTCCTCGGCGCCGCCACGGTCGCGTTCGCCGCTCTCCAGCTCATCCCCGGCGACCCGGTGACCACCATGCTGGGCCCCTTCAGCTCCGCCACGCCCGAGGTCCGCGACCGCATCCGCGCCCAGTACGGGCTGGGCGAACCGGTGGGACAGCAGTACCTGCACTACCTCGGCCACCTGCTGCGCGGCGACCTCGGGCAGTCCTACCAGGTACAGCGGCCGGTCGGCTCGCTGATCGGCGACCAGCTCGGCCCCACCGCCCAACTGGCCCTGGCCGCACTGGCGCTGGCCCTCCTGCTGGCCCTGGTCAGCGCCGTCGCGACCGCCGGGCGCCGCCCGGTGCTCCGGGGCGCGGCGTCCCTGCTGGAGCTGCTCACCGTCTCCAGCCCGTCGTACTGGACCGGCATCCTGCTGCTGACCGCCTTCTCCTTCCACTGGCAGCTGTTCCCCGTCGCCGGCGCCCAGAACGGCACCTCCCTGGTGCTGCCCGCGCTGACCCTGGCCCTGCCCATGACCGGCGTCCTCGCCCAGGTCCTGCGGGAGGGCCTGGAGACCGCGCTGCACGAGCCGTTCGCCGTCACCGCCCGCTCCCGGGGCCTGAGCAGCACCGCGGTGCGGCTGCGCCACGCGCTGCGCCACGCCGCCCTTCCGCTGGTCACGCTGACCGGCTGGCTGGCCGGATCGCTGCTGGGCGGTGCGGTCCTGGTGGAGACGGTCTTCGGCCGGCCCGGCATCGGCGCCCTCATCCTCCAGGCGACCACCAACAAGGACATGCCCCTGGTGATCGGCCTGGTGCTGCTGTCGGCCCTGGTGTTCGTGGTGCTCTCGACCCTGGTGGACCTGCTCTACCTGGTCATCGACCCCCGCCTCAGGACGGACCAGGTGACGCCGTGACCGCGCTGCCCACCCTCGAGACCGCACCCCAGGCGCCGGCCGACACCGCGCCCCGCGCCGGGCGCCGCCCGCGCGCCCGCACCCTGCTGCTCGTGCCCGCGCTGCTCTTCCTCGCCCTGCTGGTGGTGGCCGCCGCGGCACCCGGCCTGTTCACCGGCGCGGCGCCCAACGCCACCCACCCGCTCCAGGCGCTGCGGCCGCCCGGCGCGGGCCACTGGTTCGGCACCGACCAGCTCGGCCGCGACCTCTACACCCGCGTCGTCTACGGCACCCGGCTGTCGCTGCTGCTCGGGGCCGGATCCACCGCGCTGTCCGTGCTGGCCGGCGCGGCCCTCGGGCTGACCGCCGGGCTCGGCGGGCGCGTGGCCGACCAGGTGCTGATGCGGCTGGCCGACGTGCTCCTCGCACTGCCGCCGATCCTGCTCGCCCTGCTCGCGGTCGCGGTCCTCGGCAGCGGCACCGTCAACGTGGCCCTCGCCATCGCGGCCGCGTTCGCCCCGGGTTACGCCCGGATCGTGCGCGCCGAGACGCTGGTGGTGCGCCGCTCCGGGTACGTCGAGGCCGCCACCACCCTCGGCCTGTCCCGGGCGGCGCTGATCCGGCGTCATGTGGTGCCCAACGCGCTCGGCCCGCTACTGGTCCTGGCCACCGTCGGCTTCGGCTCGTCGCTCATCGCCGCGTCCGGGCTGAGCTTCCTGGGTCTGGGACCGCAGCCGCCCACCGCGGAGTGGGGCGCGATGCTCGACCAGGGACGGGACTTCCTGCAGACCGCCTGGTGGTTGGGCATCTTCCCCGGCGCGGCCATCACCCTGACCGCGCTGGTGGTCAACATCGTGGGCCGGCAGGCCCAGGCCCGTTTCACCCGGAGGACCGGCCGATGACGCCTCTGCTCACCGTCGACGGGCTCGACGTGTCCTTCGGCGCGCTGCGCGCCGTACGGGACGTCTCCTTCACCCTCGACGCCGGCGAATGCCTCGCCGTGGTCGGCGAGTCGGGCTCCGGGAAGTCCGTCACCGCCCGCGCGCTGGTCGGCCTCGCCGGCGACGGGTCGAGGGTGCGGGCGGGCACGCTGGAGTTCGACGGCCACGATCTCACCCGCCTGCGCGAGCCGCAGTGGCGCGGGCTGCGCGGCAGGCGGGTCGGCCTGGTCCTCCAGGACGCGCTGTCCTCGCTGGACCCGCTGCGCACCGTCGGCGCCGAGATCGCCGAACCGCTGCGCGTGCACGGCGTGGAGCCCCGCTCACGTCGCGCCGACCGGGTGCGCGATCTCCTCGCCGACGTCGGGGTGCCCCAGCCGCAACTGCGCGCCGCGCAGTACCCCCACCAGCTCTCCGGCGGGCTGCGGCAGCGCGCCCTGATCGCCTCCGCGATCGCCGCGGGGCCCGACCTCCTCATCGCCGACGAACCGACCACCGCCCTCGACGTGTCGGTGCAGGCGCAGATCCTCGACCTGCTCGACCGGCTCCGCCGCGAGGGCACGGCGCTGCTGCTCATCAGCCACGACCTGTCCGTGGTGGCGCGGCTCGCCGACCGGGTGGCGGTCATGTACGGCGGGCGGATCGTCGAGACCGGTCCCGGCCGGCGCGTGCTGGAACGCCCGCGCCACCCGTACACCCGGGCGCTGCTCGACGCGGTCCCGGCGTTGCATGCCAAGGGCGCCCGGCTCTCCGCCCCGACGGTGCCGCGGCCGCACGCCGGACGGGACGGCTGCCCGTACGCCCACCGGTGCGCGGCGGCCGACGAGGCGTGCCGCACCGCGCTGCCGGCCGTCACCGGTCCGGACGCCGCCGTGTGCCATCATCCGCTGGACGGCGAGGAGTCGGACCGTACGCCGCAGAAGCCGCACGCCACCGCGCGGGTGGCCGTCCGCGACCGCGAACCGCACGTCGAGGCCGGCACCGGGGGCTCGCCCGCGGCCCCGCCGCTGCTGGAGGTCGACGCCGTGTCGAAGGGCTTCCGCGGCCCGGACGGCGCCGTGCACCATGCGGTACGAGAGGTCTCCCTGCGGCTGGCGGCGGGCGAGGCCGTTGGCGTGGTCGGCGAGTCCGGCTCCGGCAAGACCACGGTGGCCAGGATCGCGCTCGGCCTGGTGCCTCCCGACGCCGGGCAGGTGCGGTTCGAGGGCCGGCCGTGGAGTGGTGTGCCGGAGAGGCAGCGGCGCACCGCGCGTCCCCGCATCCAGGCGGTGCAGCAGGACCCGCTGGGGTCGTTCGACCCCCGCTACAGCGTGGAACGGGTGGTCGGCGAGGCCGTGGCGCGGGCCGGGGTGCGCGGCCGCGCCGAACGCCTCGCTCGCGCCGCGGAGTTGCTGGACCGGGTGGGCCTGCCGGCCGCGGTCCTGGGGCGCCGCCCCGGTGAGCTGTCCGGCGGTCAGCGGCAGCGCGTAGCCCTCGCGCGCGCCCTGGCCACCTCACCCGGCGTCGTGGTCTGCGACGAACCCGTCTCGGCACTGGACGTGTCGGTGCAGGCCCAGATCCTCGACCTGCTGGCGGACATCCGGCGTGACACGGGGGTGGCCCTGCTGTTCATCTCGCACGACCTCGCGGTGGTACGGCACGTCAGCGACCGGATCGCGGTCATGAAGGACGGGCGGGTGGTGGAGTCCGGGCCGGTGCGGGAGGTCTTCGACGCACCGTCGCACGCCTACACGCGGGCGCTGCTGTCGGCGGCATCGCCCCTTCCCGCTCCCCCGCCGGCGCCGCTGCACCGCACCGGTCCCGCCTGACACACCTCCCGACGGAGCCCCGCGGCCCGGCGGCCGCGCCGTCCGCACACCCCAAGGGCCCTGGGCCACGGTCGATCCCGTGGCCCAGGGCCCCTTTTTCGTGGGTGCGGGTCGTCCGTGAGCGGGTCGCCCGTGTGTGGTGTCAGGCGCCTGCGGCCTCGGGCTGGGCCTCTGCGCCGGCCGGTGCCGGTCGCGCGGGCGGCGGCACGAAGTCCTTCTGCCGGATCAGCACCGCGCTGAGCACCGCGGACACCAGGGCCACCGCCGCGCCGATCCAGAGGATCAGGTTGAGCCCGCTGGTGAAACCGTGGTGGGCGCTTCGGGTGCTGAAGACGGTGCCGAGCACGGCGATCGCGGTGGCGAGGCCGACCTGCCGCGCGGTGGCGTTCACCCCGGAGGCCACCCCCGCCTGGGCCGGGGCGACGACCCCGACGGCGGTGGAGGCGAGCGGCACGGTGACCATGCCCGCGCCCAGGCCGGAGACGATCATCCCGGCCAGCAGGTGGGTCCAGGTGGAGGATTCCTTCACCCCAGTCATCAGCGCGATGCCGGCGGCGATGAGCACGAACCCGACGCTGATCATCAGCCGTACCGGCACCGCGGAGCTCAACCGCCCGGCGGTGGTGGACGCCACGAACATCGCCCCCGTCAGAGCCAGCAGTCGCAGGCCGGCCTGCGCGGGCGAGTAGTGCAGGTCCTGCTGGAGGTAGAGGACGAGGTAGGTGATGAGGGCGTAGATCGAGGCGTTGAGGCCGAAGGCGGCCACCAGCCCGCCGTTGAAGGTGGGCTTGCGGAAGAGCGTCAGGTCCAGCATCGGGTGCGGCGTGCGCCGTTCCAGCAAGACGAACCCGGCCAGCAGCACCGCGGCCGCCGCGAGCGTGCCCCACACCTTCGGCTGGGACCAGCCCTCGGAGGCGTTGATGAAGCCGTACAGCAGCAGTGCCAGGCCGGCGCTGAAGGCGACGAACCCGATCCAGTCGGGCCGGGCGGCCGACGGGTTGCGGGACTCTTCCAGTTTCAGGAGGGTGATCGCGACGACCGCGACGCCGATCGGCACGTTCACCCAGAAGATCCAGTGCCAGCTCAGGCCGCTGGTGAGCGCCCCGCCGAGCACCGGTCCGACGGCCACCGCGATGCCGAGGACGCCGCCGTAGATGCCGAAGGCCAGGCCGCGTTCACGGCCCTGGAACGCCTGGCTCAGCAGCGCGAGCGAGGTCGCCCACACCACCGCGCCGCCTATGCCCTGGCCGGCCCGGGCCAGCGCCAGGAACAACGGGCCGGTGGCCAGACCGCACAGCAGCGAGCCGAGCGTGAAGACCGCGGTGCCCGCCGCGTACAGCCGCCGCCGGCCCCACAGGTCGGCGAGCGAGCCACCGGTCAGCAGTCCGGCCGCGAGCGCGAGGGCGTAGGCGTCGATGACCCACTGCAGGTCCGACAGGGACGAGTGGAAGTCGTCCCGGATGTCGGGCAGCGCCACGTTCACGATGGTGATGTCGAGGACGAGCATGAACACCCCGGCCACCACGGCCACGAGCGTCCACCATTTGCGTGCCATGCGTGATCTGCCTTTCGTTTCCGGGACACCGCGACACCGGGACACCGGCGACCGGGACACCGACACGTACGGGAGGACGGGAACTACGGGGAGATACGGGGGAGATGGGGATGCGGGAAGGAGGACGGGTTCGGGCGCACCGGAGCCGTGCCGGCGTCAGGCGCGGGCGAACTCCGCGCGGACCAGCGGCATCACCTCGGTGGCGAAGCGCTCCCGGGTCTCGGCGTCGTCCAGGCCGAACAGCAGCGGGAAGGTGAAACCCGCCCGGACCAGGGCCGCCAGCTGCTCGGCTACCGCCTGCGAGGAGCCCGCGACGACGGGCCCGCCGGCGCCGCGCCGGCTGTCCATCACCACCTGGACGTTGCAGGCGCAGGTGAGCGTGTCGGGGTCGCGGCCGGCGGCGCGGGCCGCGGATCGTACTGTCTTCCGCAGTTCCGACGCCTCGGCCAGGCCCAGGCGTTGCAGCGACGGCAGCCAGCCGTCGGCCAGCCGCCCGGTGACGGTCAGGGCGCGCGGCCCGTACGTGCCCAGCCACACGGGGATGCGGTGCGCCGGGCGCGGCTCGATCCGGGCGTCGTGGACCGCGAAGTGCCGGCCCACGAACGTCGTCGTCGGCCGCTGCCACAGGGACGTGATGACCTGCACGGCCTCGTCGAGCGCCGCGACCTTCTGGCCGGGCGACCGCGTGCTGAGACCGAAGGCGGCGAACTCCGCCTCGTAGCCGCCGGTTCCGAGCCCCAGCACCAGGCGCCCGCGGGAGAGCCGGTCCAGGGTCTCGGCCATCTTCGCGAGCACGGCGGGGGCGCGGTACGGCAGCCCGAGCACGTCGGTGGCCAGCGTGATCCGCGTCGTGGCCGCGGCCAGGAAGCCGAGCGCGGTCCACGGCTCCCACGTCGCGCGGTCGCCGTGCAGATGGTCGCTGAGGGCGAAGAGGTCGAAGCCCAGCCGCTCGGCGTCGCGCGCGTCCTCCACCAACTGGTCCGGATCCGGTCCCCGGTAGTTCGCGAAGATCCCGAAGCCGACGTGCTGTCCGACGGGCGCGCTCATCGCGGCGCCCCCTCGGTACCAAACGTCCCGGCCTCCGGGCCGGCCGGGGCCGGCGTGCCGGGGCCGTCCGGCGCGAACGGTCGCGACCCGGCCACCACCGGGCGATCCGGGTCGGCCGACCACGCCGACCACGAGCCGGGGAAGAGGGCGGCGTCCGGCAGTCCGGCCCGCTCGACGGCCAGCAGGTTGTGGCAGGCGGTCACGCCGGAGCCGCAGTAGAACACCGGCTCCTCGGCATCGGCGACACCCAACTGTGCGAAACGCGCCCGGAGTTCCTCAGCCGAGCGGAAGGTGCCGTCCGGTCCGAGGTTGTCCTGCCAGGGGGCGCTGCGGGCACCGGGCACGTGGCCGGAGCGGGTCTCTCCCGCGTGCGCGTCGGCGCCCGAGTAGCGGCCTGCCGCCCGGGAGTCCAGCAACACGGCGCGCGGCGACAATCCCGCCCGCGCGGCGTCGTCGGCGCCGCGCAGCAGGCGGGCGGGCCACGGCGTCGCCCGGCGGACCACCGGCGTCCGCCGCACCGGGCCGGCCTGCAGGGGTCCGGGCCAGGCCGCGAGGCCGCCGTCCAGCAGCGCGGCGGCACGGCCGGTCCTGCGCAGCAGCCAGACCAGGCGGGCGGCGAACCCGCCGCCCTGGTCGTCGTACGCCACCACGATGTCGTCGTCGGCGATGCCGAGCCGGCCGAGCCGGGCGGCGAACTCCTCGGGTGCGGGCAGCGGGTGGCGGCCGCCGTCCGGCGCGGGGGGTGCGGACAGGTCGGTGTCGACGTCCACCCAGACGGCGCCCGGGAGGTGACCGGCGAGGTAGGCGTCCTGGCCGGATCGTCCGTCGAGGTACCAGCGGACGTCGGCGAGCACGAGCGCCGCGTGCTCGGCGCTCCCGTGCCGCTCCCGTACCCACGCGGCGGGGACCACCGGCGGTACGTCCCCCGCGCTCGTGTCCTGCGGGGCGCTCATGCCGTGCCCCCGACCGGCTCGGCCGCGGCGAGCGCGGCCGGGGCTGCGGAGCGCCCGCCGGCGGTGCCGCCGGTGGGACCGTCCGCGCCCAGGCCGGCGACCTGGGGGATCACGTCGGCCGCGACCAGTTCCATGGCGCGCGCCACCTTGGCGTGCGGGATGCCGCCGATGTCGATGGAGAGCAGGTGCAGGTCGTGGCCCCACAGTTCGTGCAGCCGGCCGAGCTTGTCGACCACCTCCGCCGGACTGCCGCAGATCGCCGAGCCGGGGCCGATCAGGTCCTCGAAGTCGAAGGCGAACGGGCGGGCGCCCGCCGGTAGTTTCGCGCCGCGGAAGTAGTTGCCGTAGTACTCGCGCCACTGGTCGCGGGCCTCGGCGGTGGTGTCGGCGACGAAGACGTGGCTGGCGGCGCCGGTACGGGCCTGGGCGGCGGGGCGGCCGACTCGCGCCCACAGCTCGCGGTAGAGCCGGAACATCGGCGCGTGCGCCTCGGGCGGGCGGGCGGTGGTGCCGAAGACCATGGGCAGGCCCGCGTCGACGGCCAGGTGCACCGACTCCGGCCGGGAGCCGCCGCTGACCCAGACCGGCGGCCGGGTCTGGTGGAGCCGGGGCTGGACGCGCACCCGGTCCAAGGGCGGGCGGAAGGCGCCCTGCCACGTCACCTCGGGTTCGTCCTCGGACCACAGGCGCAGCAGGAGTTCGAGGTTCTCCCGCTTGCGGTCCGCCTTGCTCTCGGGCGGCTGGGCGAAGACGGTGTAGGGATCGGGGAAGAAGGAGGCGCCCGCTATGAGTTGCAGCCGCCCGCGGGAGAGCAGGTCGACCGTGGCGTAGTCCTCCGCGACCAGCACCGGGTCCCGGTTGGCGACCAGCGTGGTGCCGGTGGCCAGGGTGATGGTCGAGGTGCGGGCGGCTATCGCCGCGAGCACCACGGGCGGCGCCGATATGACGTCGCGCTCGCCGAAGTGGTGCTCGCCCACGGTGAACCAGGAGAAGCCCAGGCGCTCGGCCAGCACCGCACCACGTACCACCTCGTCGAGGCGTTCCGCCTGGGAGACGCGGTGCCCGGTGAAGGGGTCGCTGAGTAGGGTGCCGAAAGTAATGGTCCCGATTTCCATCGTCACGGTCCTCTGGCGGGTTGAAGGAAAGCCCTCGAAGTAAAGTACAACGTGCATGGTAAATTGGGCAACGGACGACGACCCGCATCGGAGGCTTCCCCTGAGTACCTCACCGACGGCCCCCGCCGCCCCGGCGACCCCGGAGCGGCCTGTTCCCGCCCGCACCGGCGGGCGTGCGGGCAAGCGCCAGGCCATCACCCAAGGCGCCCGGACCGTGTTCGGCCGCGAGGGTTACAGCCGCACCAGCATCGAGGCCATCGCCGCCGAGGCGGGCGTGTCCACCCGCACCATCTACAACCACTTCGAGGGCAAGGACCAGCTGTTCTCCGACGTGGTCCACGACAGCGCGGGCCAGGTCGCGGACGCGTTCATCGCGACGGTGGAGAAGCAGGTCACCGGCACCGACCCGCGCACCGACCTGCTCGCGCTGGGCCGCGCCTTCGTCGGCCAGCGGACCCAGTTCCCCGAGCACTTCGCGATGATCCGGCAGATCAAGGCCGAGGTGCAACACTTCCCCGCGGCGGTGATCGACGCCTGGCAGCAGGCCGGCCCGCAGCGCGTACAGCAGGAGGTCGCCCGCCGCCTCCAGCAGCTCGCGGACGCCGGGCTCCTGCGCATTCCCGAACCCGCCCGCGCCACCGTGCACTTCATCGCCCTGGTGACCTCGGAGATCACCATCCGCCCCTACGGGAGCCCGGCACTCGGCCCGGCCCAGGTCCGGGACTGCGTCACCCGGGCGGTCGACGCCTTCCTGCACGGGTACGGAACGGACTCCGCCGCCGGCGCGCCCCGCTGACCCCCGCCGCCGCGACCGCGCGGTGGCGGGGCCCCGCGGACCGGCGCCCCCCGCGCCCTGCTCCCCGGCGACCGCCTCGACCAGCCCTGGGGCCGGCCCGCCCTCGGCGAGGGCACCGTCGGCGTCGCCGGGCACGCGTCCGCCCAGCACCCGGTCGAGGACGGCTCCGGCGCCCCCGGCCGGAAGCTCCGTACCCCGCCAGGCGACATGCTGGTCGGGTGGACCAGGAGCACAAAGGACATGCCTTGACATCCTTTTCGGGCGGGCCCTAGCGTCCGGGCCATGAGCGACCCGCTGACGACTCCCGGTGCGGACTTCCACCCGCACCTGCCCGACGCCCCCGGCCCGGCGGCCTCGTTGCGGTCCCGCCTGCACCACGTCCGCGCCGGCGCGCTCGACGAGGACACGGCGCAGACCGGCGGCATGCGCAGGTTCGCCGCCGTCAGCGGGAGGACCGTCGGCTCCGGGAAACTGTGGATGGGTCAGACCCACGTGGCTCCGGCCACCTCCTCCTCCGACCACCACCACGGTGCGTCGGAGACCGCGATCCACGTGGTGAGCGGGCACCCCGAGTTCGTCTTCGTCGAGGACACCGGCAAGGGCCCGCAGGAGGTACGGCTGCGCACCTCCCCCGGTGACTACGTCTTCGTCCCGCCCTTCGTCCCGCACCGGGAGGAGAACCCGGACCCGGCCGAGGAAGCCGTGGTCGTCATCGCCCGCAGCACCCAGGAGGCGATCGTGGTCAACCTGCCCGCGCTGTACGCGCGGGGCGCGGAAGAGGAGCAGGCGGACTGACGGCGCGGGGTGGTTGTCGCCGTGCGAGGGGCGAGGCCCGCCGGGTCCCGCCTGCACCCGTACTGCCTCCCTCAGGCCGCGCTCCTCCCGCCGCGGGCCCAACGCAGCCCCAGCCGGACCGCGACCAGCAGCAGCCAGCACCACTTGGCGGCCGTCGGCGACACGTACGCCAGTCCCATCGACAGGACGAAGACCGCGATGGTCAACGTCAGGTCGGCCGTCAGCAGGCGGGTCTCCGCCTTGGGGCGCGGGGCCGCGAGCATGCCCGGCCGGGAGGCGAGGTAGCGCAGCAGCCACAGGTGGACCGCGTCGACGGCGACGACCGCGCCCGAGTAGATCAGCACCGCCTGCGGGCGTCCGCCGTAGTCCGCCAGCAGCGTGGTCGGGAACGGCATGAGGGCGACCAGTCCCAACCCCACCACGGTCAGCCGGATCACGACCTCGTCGACCCGGCGCACGCCCGCGAAGATCCGCCGGTGGTCCCGCCACATCGCGGCGATCACCGTGAAGCTCAGCGCGTACGCGAGCAGCTCGGGGACGGTCTGGCGCAGCGCCCGGCGGAATCCCGCGGGGTCCAGCCCGTCGCGCACCCCGACGTCGAGGACCAGGAGCGTGACGGCGATCGCGAACACCCCGTCGGACAGGGCCAGCAGGCGACCGGGATCGCCGGCCGCGTCGTGCTCCCCCACCGAGGGCTCCTCGTCCGTCCGCGCCGGGGGTTCCCTCATCGGCCCAGGTTAACCGGGTCCGGGCCGCGAACCGGGCGTCCACACGCCCGGCCGCCGGCCCGGTCCGGGCGGGCGTGTCACACCGCCGGGACCGGCGCGGCGACGAGCAGCGGGCAGTGCGTGCCGTGGACGAGGGAGCGGCTGGTGGAGCCGAGCAGCATGCCGTGGGAGCCGTCCCGCCCGCGGGATCCCACGACCAGGCAGCGCGCGTGCCGCGCGGCGGTGGCGAGCATGGGTCCGGCGTCGCCGGTGAGGATCTCGTGGCTCACCTCGGTGTCGGGATACTTCTCGTGGAACCCCGCGAGGAGTTCCGACATCTCCAGGAGCGAGGTCTCCAGGAACTCGGGCGCGCCTGCCGCCCCGGGCGGGCGGACCTCGACGGCCACCAGCCCGACCTTCGCCGCGGCGGCCTCGAAGAACGCCAGCTCCACGGCGGACCGTGCCGCGGCGGACCCGTCCACGCCGACGACGACGGGCGCGTCGCCCGGCGTCTCCGCGGAGCGCTCGGGCACCAGCGCCACCGGGCAGGGCAGCTGTCCGACGAGCGCCATGGCCGTGCTGCCGCCGGCGAAGGTGTCGGCGATGCTGGTGAACCTCCTGGCCCCCAGCACGAGCAGCGCCGCGTCGCCGGCCGCCTCCCGGAGCACGCGGGTCGGCCTGCCCGCGGCGAGTTCCGTGGTCACCTTCAGCGCGTGGTGCCGTGCCCGGACGGTGTCCCGCGCGTCAGTCAGCAGCAGCCGCCCCCTCGCCGGGAAGTGCCGGGACCACCCGGACCAGCTGCGGCCGGGACGGCCCGGCCCGGTCGGCGCCGGCCCGCCGTGCGGCCACTTCTGCGCGTGCAGCAGGCGCATCGGCAGTCCTCTGGACACCGCCTCGTCGGCGGCCCAGTCGATGACGTGGTCGTGGACCGGGGCCAGGGTACGGGCGACTCCGGCGACGACGGCCTCGCCTGCTCCGTTCCTCACGCGTCCACCCCTCTCTCCACCGCCCGCCGGCCCCGTTCGCGGGGCACCACCCCCACGGTCGCCGACCGGGCCGCGTCCTCCCAGGGCCGGTGGGACCAGTCACCCCGCCCGGGCCGGGGTGCTGCTCGTCGGGGACATGGTGCCGTTCGACCCGGGCCTCGGGCCTGCCGGCCCGTTCCGCCCGGAGTGCGGGGGTGCGACCGTCGGAGGTGGTGGCAAGCCTGCGACGGAAGGGCTTCTCCCATGGGTACGGGCCGAAGGTTCTGGCGCTGGCGGCGCAACCCGCTCAAGCGCGGCAGCGACCGCCTGGAGGCGTGCACTCTGCTCCTGTCGGGCCTGCTGCTGGTGGGGGGGACGCCGGCGGCGGGCGTGGAGACCGGGCTCGCCGTCATGGCGCACGCCGACCGGCCGCCCGCGGACTGGAAGCAGGTCTCCGCGGTCGTCACCCACAAGGCGCCACCGCCCACGCCGATCACCGGCATCGACTCCGGCGGCAACCAGGTACGGGCCACGGTGCGCTGGCACGTGTCCGGCCACGAGCACACCGGCGAGGCGCTCGTCGCCCCGAACACGCCGGCAGGCACCCACACCACGATCTGGCTGGACTCCAGCGGCACGGTCCGCCCGAACCCCGTCGACTCGCTGAGCGGCCGGTCCGACGCCATCGCCTACGGCATCCTGGTCGGCTGCGGTACGGCGCTGTTCGCCTGCGGCGGCCGTGCGGCAGCGCTGTCCGCGCTGAACCGGCGGCGTGCGGCCGACCTGACCCGCGAGTGGGCCCTGGTCGGCCCCGAGTGGCGACGCCACCGCACCTGACCTGCACGCTCTTCCCTTGGGGCCACGTCGGAGGCGGAGGTGGGGCGGCCTCGCGGGTCCGCCGGCCCCCGCGGACGGAGTGCGGCGTGCGGACGGCGTGCGGCCTGCGGCGCTGGGGGACGGAGTGCGGCGTCCGCGGAGGTGAGGGAGCCTGGAGGCGAGGCGCCGTGCCCGCTCCACCCCCGCACGAAGGGGGCGTGCACGACGCGAGCCGACGGTTCCGCCCGGCCCCGGTGCCGGGCGGGCCGGGGCGCGATGCTCCACGTCAGGAGTGCATCGGGCCGCCGGACGACAGGTGATGGGTCCGCTCATGGGTGAGGAACCGCGATTCTCCGCGCAGTCCCCGATCCGGGTCTTCCTGGTCGACGACCACGAGGTGGTGCGGCGCGGAGTCCGTGACCTGCTGGACGCCGAGCCGGACATCGAGGTGGTCGGCGAGGCGGAGTCGGCCGGCCACGCCCTGGCCCGCGGCCCCGCGGTGCGCCCGGACGTCGCCGTGCTGGACATCCGGCTGCCCGACGGCGACGGGATCTCGGTCTGCCGGGAACTGCGGTCGTCCCTGCCCTCGCTGGCCTGCCTGATGCTGACGTCGTTCGATGACGACGACGCGCTGCTGGACGCGATCATGGCGGGCGCCGCGGGATACGTGCTGAAGCAGATCAAGGGCTCCGACCTGGTCTCCGCGATCCGCACGGTCGCCGAGGGCCAGTCCCTGCTGGACCCGGCCACCACGACCCGCCTGATGAGCACCCTGCGGGAGGACCGCTCCGACGCGGGTCCCGAACGGGGCGAGCTGGCCGGGCTCACCCCCCGCGAGCGGGAGATCCTGGGCCTCATCGGCGAGGGCCTCACCAACCGGCAGATCGGCGAGAGGCTCTACCTGTCGGAGAAGACGGTGAAGAACAACGTGTCGCGGCTGCTGGCGAAACTCGGAGTGGAACGCAGGGTGCAGGCAGCGGTGATCGCGTCGAACAGCGCTGATCCCCCGCCGGAGCGCGGGTGACGGTCGGGGGTGCACGGCGTCCGCCGACCGCCCGCCGACGCTCCCCCCGCTCCTCCGCAGACCGCCCGCCGACGCTCCCCCCGCTCCTCCGCAGACCGCCCGCAGACGCTCCCGGCCGGCTGACCGCCCGCCCGCCGACACCCCCGTTCCTCCCCGCTCCTCCGCCGATCGGGCGGAAAACCCGGCGGATTCCCGGGACGGCCCCGGCGGAGCCGGCCCGCCACCGCACGGCCGCTAGCGTGCGGGCAGGGTGATCCGGCGGGGAACGGCGGCGGGCGGAGGAAGCGGTGAGCGACGGCGTCGGGGGTGGCGAGCACCCGCCCGGGCTGGAACTGGACGAGTTGCTGGACGAACTGCAGAGCCGCATCAACGCGGTGCGCGGGACCCAGGCACGGGTGCACAGCCTGCTGGAGGCGCTGCTCTCGGTCGGCCGGGAACTGGACCTGCCGCACGTGCTGCGCCGGGTCGTCGAGTCGGCGGTCACGCTGGTCGACGCCGAGTACGGCGCGCTGGGAGTGGTCGAGGGCTCGGGGCTGACGGAGTTCCTGACCGTGGGCGTGTCGGAGCGGCAGGCACACGAGATCGGACCGCTCCCCTCTGGGCACGGGATCCTGGGCGAACTCATCCGGCACCCGCGGCCTTTGAGGCTTCCGGAACTCTCCGCACACCCCGCCTCCTACGGCCTCCCGCGGCACCATCCTCCGATGCACACCTTCCTCGGTGTGCCCATCCGCGTGCGCAACGAGGTCTTCGGGAACCTCTACCTGACCGAGAAGCAGGACGGCGAGGAGTTCGACGCCGAGGACGAGACGATCCTGCGCATGCTGGCGGTGGCGGCCGGCTACGCGATCGAGAACGCGCGGCTGTACCAGTCGGCCCGCGACCGGCAGCGCTGGCTGGAGGCGAACGCGCAGATCGTGGGCGCGCTGCTGTCCGGCGCCCCGCAGGCCGAGGTGCTGAAGGGGATCGTCGACCACGCGCGCCGCATCCTCGGCGCCGACCTCGGGGTGCTCGCCCTGCCGGTCGACGGACGGACGGACCTGCGCGTGGCGATCGCGCTGGGCGTGGACGCCGACGCGCACCGGGACCTGGTGCTGCCCGTGAAGGGTTCCTTCATGGGGGCGGCGATGACCGCCGGCGAGCGGATCACCACGGCCCGCATCCAGGAGGACCCGAGGGTCACCGCCGGGCCGCCCCGCTGGGCGGGCCTGGGTCCCGTGGTGGCGCTCCCGATGATCACCGACGACGGGGTCCGGGGCGTGCTGCTGCTGGGCAGGGAACAGCACGAGGCGCCCTTCAGCGACGAGGAGACCGCGCCCCTGCTCGCCTTCGCCGGGCAGGCCGCACTGGCGATGGAACTGGCCGAACGCCGTCGCGACGCCGAGCAGGTCGCCATCCTGGAGGAGCGCGACCGCATCGCCAGGGATCTGCACGACCTCGCGATCCAGCGCCTGTTCGCCACCGGCATGACCCTGCAGAGCACCCTGCGCTTCGTCGAGCACCCCGAGGCGACCGATCGCCTGCTGCGGGCCGTGGACGACCTCGACGAGACCATCAAGATCATCCGGACCACGATCTTCGGGCTGCGCTCCCACGATCTGGAGCAGCGGACCGAAGGGTTGCGCTCCCAGGTCGCGGCCGGCGTCGAGCGGGCGGCGGACACCCTCGGCTTCACACCGTCGCTGCGGATGGAGGGGCTGATCGACACCGAGGTACCGCCGGCGATCATGGAGGAGGCCGTCGCCGTACTCGGCGAGGCGCTGTCCAACGTCGCCCGGCACGCCCGTGCCTCGTCCGTGGCCGTCGCGCTCGAGGTCGCCCACGGCACGCTCAGCCTGACGGTGCGCGACGACGGGGTGGGCATCGCGGAGCAGGCCGGGCGCAGCGGCCTGCGGAACCTCGCCGAACGCGCGGAGAGGCTGGGAGGGACCTTCCAGGTCGGGCCGGCGCCGGACCGCGGTACCCGGCTGGTGTGGCGGGTGCCGTTGGGACGGGCGGGCACCGGCTAGCGCCGTGGCCGGAAAGGTCGGCCTGGTTCGCGGTGTCCGGTGCGGTGCATCGCAAGGCGGTGGGGGTACCGCCCGGCCGCCGGGCCAGGGGGAGATCGCCCTCGTACCGGGCGTACTCGGGCGACTCCGACAACGCCGGGGGCGCCTCCCGCCGGAGGCAGGGGACAGGTGCCGGGCCGGGCGCCGCGAACCCGTGAACCTTTCCGGTCACGGCACCAGCGTCCCCGTCCGCGGGGGTCGAACGGTCCCCGGCGCGGCACGACCGGCCCCTGCCGCCTTCCGGGGCGACCGGCCAGGGTGGAGGCAGGACGGCCACGCGGAGGAGGTCATGGCGACGAAGGCCCTGGACGCGAGGACACTGGACACGCTGATCTCGGCGGCGGTCGCGGCCCCCTCCATCCACAACTCCCAGCCCTGGCGCTACCGGCTCGATCCCGACACGCGCACGATCGAGGTGTACGCGATGCCGGAGCGGAGGCTGCCGCACACCGACCCCGACGGACGGGCCCTGCACCTGTCGGTCGGCGCGGCGGTCCTCAACCTGCGGGTCGCCGTGGCCCACTTCGGCTGGACGCCGGTCGTCCGGCTGCTCCCCCGGCCCGCCGTGCCCGACCATCTGGCGTCGGTGCGCCTGGCCGGACGGCCGCCGGGCGGCGACGCGTTCGAGGAGAACCTGTACGAGGCGTTGTGGCGCCGGCACAGCAGCCGATTCCCGTTCTCGGACCGGCCCGTACCCGTCCGGCTCGTCGACGAGCTCGCGGGCGCGGCGGCACGCGAGGGCGCCCGGCTGATCCGGCCGTCGCCCGCGGAGACCTCCCGCATCCTGGAGCTCACGGCGGAGGCCGCGTGGTACGAGTCCGCGGACGCGCAGCGCCGGGTGGAGAGCCGTTCGTGGATACGGGACGAGGGTTCGGACGGCGTGCCGGCCTCGGCGCTCGGCCCGCGGGACGAGGCGGGACGGATGCCCGTCCGCGACTTCTCCGCGCCGCCGTCCGTGCACCGGCCGGATCCGGCGGCCTTCGAGTCGCACCCGGTCGTCACCGTCCTGTCCACGGCGCGGGACACGCCCGAGGAGTGGCTGCGCGCCGGCCAGGCGCTGGAGCGGACGCTGCTGCTCGCGACGGCGCACGACCTCAGGGCCTCCCTGCTCCACCAGGCCCTCGAATGGGACGACCTGCGCTGGGCGCTCAACGACCCGCGGGGAGGGATCGGCCACGTGCAGATGCTGATCAGGGTGGGCTACGGCCCGGAGGGCCCGCCCACCTCGCGGCTGCCGGTGCGGGACGTGCTGGAACCCCCGCGGTGGCCCGCGTAGCCGTACCGAGGGTCCCGGGCCGCGGGGGCCACTGGGCCCTTCCGGCGGCGCGGGCGGGAGAGCGAGGCTGGAAGAGGACCCCCGAGGAGGCGGATGCCCATGCGTCGCAATGTCACAGCAGGAGCCGACGGTTCGGCCACCGCCCTGGCCGCGTGCGAGTGGGCGGCACGGGAGGCGGAGCTGCACGGGGCGTCCTTGCGGATCGTCCACGCCGTGGCGCCCCTGCCCGGTCGCACCACCGTGACGAACCCCACCGATCCCACGCCCCGCCCCAAGACGGCGGACCGGCTGGGCAGCGAGACGGAGGACCGCGTGCGCAGCGGGTTCCCGGACCTGCCGGTGGTGACCGACGAGGTCGCGGCGCGCCCGGTCGACGCGCTGGTGGACGCCGCCGGGGACACCGAGATGCTCGTGGTGGGCTCGCACGGTACGGGGACGATCGCGACGCTTCTCGGTTCGGTGGGGCGCGGGGTCGCCGGGCGTGCGCCCTGCCCGGTCGTCCTGGTTCCCGAGGACGCCGACGGCGGCGGGGACGTCGTCCTGGGACTCGATCTGGATCGGACGGCGGACCGGGCGATCGCCTTCGCGTGCGACGAGGCCGCCGCGAGAGGAGGTGCCCTGCGCGTCGTGCACGGCCGTTCCGCCCGCCGCGGCGGCCCGTCCGGCGCCGCGGAGCAGGAGGGGGCGGACACCGAAGAAGAGGCGTTCGCGAAGAGGCTGGCCCCCTGGCGGGCGAAGTACCCCGGGGTGCGGATGATGGGTGAGGCCGCGCTCGGTGGCGGCGCCCGCGATCTCGCCGACGCGGCACTCGACGCTTCCCTCGTCGTCCTGGACCGCGGCAACCACAAGGGCGCCGACCAGATCGGCACGGTGGCGGAGGCGGTCCTGAAGTCCTCCGCGACCCCGGTCGCCGTCGTCCCGTAGCCCGCAGCAACCCCCGTGACGCGCACGGGAGTCGACGAGGACGTCGGTCAACCTCTCCCGGCGGGGCGCCCGCTCACGGGCCGATGTGGAGGAACGGCGCCCAACGACTCGGCTCGCGGGCGTAGTCGTCACGTCCGCGGTACTCGCGCAGCGCGCCGTGGAGGGCCCGGGCGGCGCCGGACGGGTCGAGGCGGGAGCGGCCCGGCAGTGCCCCACCGGGAAGCGAACCGCCGCCGCCGAGGCGCTGGTGGACGCCCCTGGTGATCCGGGCGGCGTCGGCGGCCCCGACCGACCAGAAAGGTGCTCACGACCCGTCGCCGGCCGACGTGGTACAGCGCGGTGGCGAGACCGACCGCCTCGTCCGGCACGGCGACGCCGCCGGTGGTGCTCTTGCCGGCGGACAGGAACACGAACTCGCCGCCGGCCGCAGGGTCGACGCTCGTGGACGCCCCGGAACGGCCGACTTTCGCGTGCTCCACCGGTGGCCCGGTGTGCCCTCATGGGCGTGCTGTGCAGCGGGTTTGCGGGGGAGGCTCTCATGCGCTGCCGGATCACCGTCGGAGAAGGGTGCGAACTCGCCCGGGCGCGCCCGAGCGGGCGGCTCCGATCGGCACGGCACCGGCGCACCCGACCATGGCGGCGTCCGACCGCGTCCGCGTGGGGCCCGCAACACGCTCACGGCGTCGATCCGCGCGGCCGGTGACCCGCACCGCACGCCCCGGGCCCGCCGGCAACGGGGGGTGGGGCCGGGGCACGCGCCCCCTTCCCGCGCACCCACCGCGCCGCGCGATCGGCCGTGCTAGCGTCCCTCGTTCACGTCCGTCCACTCAGCGCGGGGGCCTGATGAAGCTTCTCCTCACCGACTCCGGCGTCAGGAACGCGAGCATCCTGGCGGCCTTGGTCGATCTCCTGGGCAAACCGGTCGCCGAGGCCGGCGCCCTGTGCATCCCCACCGCGGGCTACGGAGGGCCGTACGGGGATCCGGGCGGCCCCTGGCGATTCGTCAGCGGACGGACCCCGAGTCCGATGACCGAGTTGGGCTGGAAGTCGGTGGGCATGCTGGAACTCACCGCGCTGCCCAGCATCGACAGGGACCGCTGGGTCTCCTGGGTCCGCGAGGCCGACGTCCTCCTGGTGAACGGCGGCGACACGCTGTACCTGGCGCACTGGATGCGGGAGTCCGGACTGGCCGACCTCCTTCCGTCCCTGCACGACACGGTCTACGTGGGACTCAGTGCCGGGAGCACGGTGCTGACGCCCCGCGTCGGGAAGTTCTTCGTCGGCTGGGAGCCGCCGACCGGTGAGGACACCGCGCTGGGAGTCGTCGACTTCTCCCTCTTCCCGCACGTCGGCAGCCCGGACTGTCCGGACAACACCATGGCCGCGGCGGAACGGTGGGCCGCCGAGATCCACGGACCGGCGTACGCCATGGACCGCGAGACCGCCATCAAGGTGACCGACGGCGCCGTCGAGGTCGTCTCCGAGGGGAACTGGAAGCTGTTCAACCCGGCATCGCGGAACTGACACTCCGTCACGTGCACGCGAACACCGCACGGGACGCCACCTGCCCCGGGGAAAACGGGTTGTCGTGCGTGCGTCCGGGGTCCGAGGATGGCGCCTCATGATGACTGCACCCGGGAAACCCTCCTCCGATGCCCTCCGCCCGGTCGCGCTGGTGACCGGCGTCGGCCGCTCCGTGGGGATCGGGGCAGGGATCGCCCGCCAACTGGCCCGGGCCGGCTGGAACATCGCCTTCACGTACTGGACGCCGTACGACGCCCGCATGCCCTGGGGCGTCGAGGACGGCGCCGGGGAGGCCGCCGCCAGGAGTCTCGCGGAACGTGGCGCCGAGACCCTGGCGGTGGAGGCGGACCTCGCCGATCCGGATGCCCCTCGACATCTCTTCGACGAGGTCGAAAGCAGCCTCGGCAACGTCACCGCCCTCGTGATGTGCCACTGCGAGTCGGTCGACTCCGGCCTGCTCGACACGACCGTCGAGAGCTTCGACCGCCATTTCGCGGTGAACGCGCGTGCCACCTGGCTGCTGATCCGTGAGTACGGTCGCCGTTTCCGCGGGGCCGCCGGGACCGGACGCGTGATCAGCCTCACCAGCGACCACACCGTCGGCAACCTGCCCTACGGCGCGAGCAAGGGCGCATTGGACCGCATCACCCTGGCCGCCGCCCACGAGCTCGCGCACCTCGGGATCACCGCCAATGCAATCAACCCGGGGCCGATAGACACCGGCTGGATGTCCGACGCCCTCCGCATCGACCTCCTCCACCAGACCCCGCTGGGCCGCCTGGGCACCCCCCGCGACACGGCCCACCTCGTGGACTTCCTGTGCTCACCCGAGGGCCAGTGGATCAACGGTCAGCTCCTGAAGAGCAATGGCGGCTTCGCCAGCTGAGCCGCCGGGGCGGAGCGTGCTTCGTTGTCGGTGCCACCGTGCAGGATCAGCGCGTCAGTTCTCGTTCAGCGATGGGGAAGCACCGTGCCGATCACCAACCAGCAGGCGGCAGAGCACAGGTTTCTGCGGCACATGTACGCGGACGCGTACTTTCCCGATCACGTCGTCGACCGGGGCAGGGCGATACTCGCCCGGTTGTGCGAGCGGATCGAGGCCGAGCGCCCCTCGGATCTGAGGGCCCTGTACGCGCTCACCCAGGCCGCGACGGAGGAGTTCAACGATCTGGAGGCGGAGTTCGAGGCGGCCGGAAGCGAGATCGAGACCGTCGCACGCGAGTGGATCGCCGAGGACTTCTGGTTCGTCGCATCGGCATACGGTTTCGGGGACGCGGACGTGGAGGAGCTGATCGCCACCCGGGACTGGTGAGGCTCCCCGCGGCACGGACGCAGCTGCTGCCGCAGCCGCACCGACCGTTCCCCAGCCATTGTCAGGGGCCACGTCTACCGTCAGGCCGTGACCTTTACATTGCCTGACGGTCTGCCTCCCGGGCGTTCAGAGCCTCCTGGTTCGGCGGCGATATGGATATCGAACAAACTGCCCGCGGACATCGAATCCCTGTGGGCTCTCCTGCTGGAGCAGCAGGAGAGCACGGGGCTGTTCCCGCTGCTGTGCTGGCCCGGTTCACCGGCCCGGTCCTCGCTGGCCGAGGTGGATGAGATGCGCCTGGAGCCGGTACTGGCCGCGGGATTCGCCGAATACCGCCGGCAGCGGCTGCCGTTCTGGTCTGCCCCCGCACCCGAGGAGGGTCCGGAGGGAGTCGAGCCCTGGCCGCACGATCCCGGGCCGCCTTTTGAGAACTGGCCCGGGCTGGCGCCGCCGGTAGCGGTGGCCACGGACACTCCTTCCCCGGCTCGGGCGGCTGCGCGCACGGTCGCCCATCTCGTGAACGCGGGAGGGCACGAGCTCAAGGACTGCCGCCTCGCTCTCGTCCCCGCCCGGCGCAGCGCGGATCTCCCGGCACTTCTGGAGTGGTCGTCGGAGGCCCCGGTCCCTCTGGTGTCCGCCCTGTTGCGCAGCTGGGAGGAGCGGTTCGGCACGCAGGTGGTGTCCGCCTGCGGAAACTCGCTGCATGTCTCGGTCGCCCGGCCGCCCCGGAACCTGCGGGACGCCGAACTCCTCGCGTGCGAGCACGTGTTGTCCACGGCGGCCAGCATCGTCGACGATCCGCCGACGCCGTTTCCGGAGTACGCGGCCGAGCTGGTGGGTCGATCCGACTGGTGGTTCTGGTGGGATTAGGGCGGTGAGGGCCGTCCGTGCCGAACCCTGGTGGGCGCCCTCCGCGCCGGGCGCCGCGAGCCCAGCCCCCGCGGCTGAGCCGCCGGACCACCGGCCCGTGGCCGGTTTCTCGCGCAGTTCCCCGCGCTCCTGGGTGGTTACCGCTGCCCGCAAGGATGCCCCCTCCCCGGGACAGGACCCGCCGGACCACCGGCCGGTATCCGACTCCACGCGCCTGCCCGCAAGGATGCGCCTCCCCCGGGCAGAGTTGACCTTGCAGGCGACGGCGCCCCACAGGGGCGCGGGGAACTGCGCGACCAGCCACAACGGCGCAGCCGGGAACCCGCGAGCCGAACCCCCACGACCAAACCGCCGGACCACCGGCCGGGCGGGGCCGCCGACGCTCCGTGAGGGTGTGACCGCGCCGGGTCGAGGTCGGGCGGTCGGGACGCGGAGTCGAGATGCGCTTCCGCCGGAGTGGACCAGACTGGGGTGAAGGGGGAGACATTCGAACACTGACGCGGGCCCCGGGAGAGGGGCGGAAGCCCTTCCGCGGGTTGGCCGAGGGCTGCCCCGGAGAGGGTGGCGCTCGCCGAGTGCCATGGCAGGAGCGCCTGAGCGCCCTCCCGCGGTGGAGGGCCACGTTCGGGGCGCGCACGGTGCGGTACCTGCGCGGCTCGCCCGTACCCGACGGTGAGAAGGCGAAGCGTGATGGGCGAACCGAAGAACCTCGGCCTTGCTGCGGCCGTGGCCGGCGGCTATCTGCTCGGCCGCGGCAAGAAAGGGCAGATGGCGCTGACGGCCGCTGCCATGCTGGCCGGCAGAGGACTGCGGCCGGGTGGACTCGTCTCCGACGGCATCCGCAGGATCCCGGGCGTCCCGGCCCCTTCGAAGGAGCCGGATACGGAGGGCGACGAGGGCGACGAGCGCCCGAAGGGCGGGCACGGCGACGCCCACCACGGACCGCACGCCCACGGCCGCCTCAGCCGTACCGCCCGCGGCGCCGCCGCATCGGTGGCGAACCGCGGCATCACCGCGCTCACCGACGCGCTGCACGAGCACACGCTCCACCTGGCCGACGAACCCGCGGGCGACGACGCCGAGGAGCCGGACGCGGACGCGGCGAAGGAAGAGGCGAGGGACGAGCCGGAGGAGGAGGCAGCGGAGAAGGCCGAGGACGGTTCCGAGCCGCCCGGACCGAAGAAGGTCGCCAAGAAGGCCGCCCAGAAGGCCGCTCCGGGCAAGCGCCCCGCGAAGAAGGCCGCAGCAAAGAAGCCTGTCACGACCCGAGGGCCGGCCGGGAAGAAGGCCGCTCCGGCCCGCAAGACGACCGCAAGGAAGAACCAGCCCACCCAGAAAGCAGCCCCGCGCACCCGGCGGGAGAGGTGATCGTCGATGGCGACCGACCAGAAGACGAAGGAAACCGAGCCCAGCCCGATGGCCCTGCTCAAGCACGAGGTGGGCCAGTACCTCAGTGCTCGCGCCAAACACGCCGCCCGCAAGGCCGGGAGCCGGCTGACCGAGGCGACCGACAAGCTCGTGGACGTGGACGAGGACAGCGGCACCGTCCCGAAGGTCGGCAAGCGCGTCCTGCACGGTGAGTCGCCGGCCAAGGCGATCGCCGCCGAGAAGGGCGAGGACATCAAGAGCGGCGTCACCGGGAAGCTCAAGGACGCGGTCTCCGGCGGGGGTTCGGATGACGGCGACGCGTCCAGCGACACCAAGGCCACGAACATCATCGAGATGATCGACGTCGGGGTGCCGCTGCGGACCGCGTACGACCACTGGACGGAGTACGAGAACTTCAGCGGGTTCACCAAGGGCGTCCAGAAGGCGGAGCGGGGCGAGGAGGCGACCAGCGAGTGGACCGTCAAGGTCGGCCCGTCAACGCGGACATGGAAGGCGACCATCCAGGAGCAGTTGCCCGACGACCGCATCGTGTGGACGTCGGAAGGCGCACAGGGCACCACGCAGGGCGCGGTCAGCTTCCACGAGATCGCCCCGACGCTGACCCGGATCATCCTCGTGCTGGTCTACTACCCGACCGGCATCGTGGAGAAGACCGGCAACCTCTGGCGCGCCCAAGGCCGCCGTGCCCGGCTGGACTTCAAGAACTTCCAGCGCTACGTGACCTTCGCCGAGGAAGAGGCCGAGGGCTGGCGCGGCGAGATCCGCGAGGGTGAGGTCGTCCAGAGCCACGAGGAGGCCATGGAGCAGGAGCAGACCGAATCGGACGAAGCCGAAGAGGACACCGACGACGAAGCCAACGAGGACGAAGCGGACGACGAGGAAGACGACAAAGACGAAGAAGAAGACTCACAAGAAAACGAAAACCAAAACAGCGCCAACACCCGGACGGCGACGGCCGCACCCCAGCAGCAGCCCGCACCCCCAACGACCACACGCCAAACGCCGACCCGAACCCCCGCCCGGACACCCCCCACCACCACGGCGACCACATAAACCAGAAACTCAAAGAACGGCGACCCCGGGTGCCCCCCCACGAGCACGCGCCCCACCTGAAAAAAACGGACGAACGCGGAAACGGCCGGCCCGGCCACCGCGAACGCCACGGCACCCCTCGACAGGAACACGCCCGACCCAAGGCCCGACGCCACAAACGCCCGAACAGCAGCGGCAACGGGCGGCCCACCACCGACCCCAACCCGCAGACCAAGAACCACGCCACACCACCCAAGGGCAACGCGACCACCGCGGCAACCGCCCCCCCGAGGCGCGCCAGCACCGAGCCGAGCCCCGGCACCAGCAACGACCTCCACAACGGCAACTCCGGACCAGCCAACCCCAACGACGACCGAACCTCGGCAGCAGCAAACACCCGCCAGCACGGCGGCCACGCAGCCGGCCAAGCCGGACAGCAAGCAGGCTCGCAAACCGGGAACCCCGCGAACAAGGCCCCCTCACCGCAAGGAGAAGCCAGCCACGGTGGACCCACCACCGCCGACCACCACAACACCGGCACCCAGACCAACGCCACCCACGAAACCACAGGAAACGCCCGGAAGGCCGCGGACAGCAGAACCGAAGCCGCGGAAAAGACCACCGACCAGCCCACCGACCCCCCCAACAAGACCACACCCCACGACGGCGCCGGAACCCCACCCGAACACCACGCCACCGACCACCGCCCCGAAGAACGGCGCCACCCGCCGCGAGACCCGCACCGCCAACCACCCCACGCCCCCGCCCACCGCACCCCCGCCCCGCGCCGCCACCAACCCCAGGCACAGCCCCCACCCACGCCGGATCACCGGAAAACCCCGCCACCGCATCCCACGACACCAAAAGACCGACAGCAGCGACCAAGCAATCCAGGACCACGTCTACAAACCCACCGGCCACGACGAGCAGCCGGAGCACACGCCACCGACGAACAGGCAGCACGCCCGCGGCGAGGAACACAACCAAGAGAGCCGCGACAAACCCCGGGCCCAGCCGGAAAAACAGGACGAAACCAACGGATCGGACACCAACGCCGAGGAGCAGCGCGAGCGGGAGAGCCAGCACGACCGGCGCGCCGAGCAGCGGCCCCACACCCGGGACGAGGACCACGCCGGCGACGGGCCCGGCGACACCAAGAACAGCGACCCCAACAGGAGCGACACGCAGCCCCCCAACGCCCGCACCGGCCGCCGGCGCGCTCCCAACCACAGCCCCAAAAGGCCCGACAACAACGACACCATCACCGAGCACAGCGGCGCCGACAGCCGCACGGCGGCCGCAGAGGAGACCACAAGGCACCCCAGAAAAAACCCACCCAACGACACCACCGGACGGCAGCACCACGCAACAGCACCGCCCGCGGCAAGCACCCCGAAGCCCCCGCACCCAGCCCACCCCAACCACGAGCCCGACACACCAACCAACAGCGCAGCAACCGCAGGGGAACCGACAGCGAAGCGGGACACCCCGCACACCCCACACAACCCCGCCACGGAACGGACCCACGACCGGCAGACCGCCAACAATCCGACCGCCAACCCCCCCCCCACGGAACCACCAACCCCCACAGGAGCAAACAAACACCCCGCCCGCCCGCAGCCGCCCCCGACCCCCCGATCCGGGCCGCCAACCGCCACGCGGCGACGTCCCCCACCGCCCTGCCCGCCCCCCCCCTGAACTCCCCCCACCCGCTCGCGAAGGCCGACGACGACGCCAACCCCAACTACAACGGAAAGCCGAAGAAGCCCCTCCACCACACCACCACCAACAACAACGGGACCACCGGCCACACCGCCGACAACGCCCAGCCCAACAACGACCGCGCCCGCCGCGGCAACAAGAAGCGCCCCGGCAGCACCCCCGACCCCGACAACCACCACACCGCCGACCAGCACCGGATGCCCGGCGGGAACGACACCAAGGAGGACAGCAACCTCCGGCACCACCACCCCTACACCCAACACAAGACCGACCAAGACACCAGCCACGCCGACACCCACAACACCCCCCGCGACGACACCGCCCCCACCGGCAAGGACAACCCGAACAGCCGGCCCACCCCGACCGCAACACGCGACCCCAACCCACCCGACGCGCCGACCACCCCCAAGGCCACCCACGCGGACAGCAACCCCACCCTCAACCCGCCCCGCAACGGCGACGCCCACCGCCCCGACGACCGCCTCGACCCCAACACCGCCCGCCCGCTCCCGCCGGACACCCCCCAACCGATCAGCCGCACCAACCTGCCCACCACCAACAACAACACGGCCCGCCGCCCCCAAAACGGCACCAACCACGACATCCACGGCACCAGCACCCACCCAACCAGCAACCACGCCCAACCCGCACCCCCGGCCAGAACCCCCCCACCCCACACCACAAACCCACGGCAAAAGAACGACCCGGAAGCGCACGCCAACGCGAACGAGAACGCCACCATCACACCGCCCAACCAGGACGAACCCAGCAACGACGTAGCCAGATACCACCTCCACCGGGCCACGGCCACCGCCGGCCCACCGACCCAGCTCACGCCCGCACCCCCGACAAACAAAGGCAACCACGACACGAAAACACCCAACGCAATCCCGGCAGACCACCGCCGAATCGCCCTCGAACAGCACCGCAACCAGGCAACGCACCCCCCACCCAGCCCCCGCCGCCCCCACGACGCCAGCCGCACACCCCCACCGCCCACCCCGCGGAACGACACCCCAAGCACCCACCGCACAAAACAAGAACCCGCCGACAAACCGCACGGCACCCCCACCCACGCCCAAAAACGCCACCCAGCCCACCCGCACCGAACCGACACCAAACGCACAACGGCCCCGAACACCGCAGCACAAGAACAACACAGCCACGCGCCCCGCGGCACAGGCGCCCCCCAACCCGGAACCCCCGAGAGCAAGCCCCAAAAACACCCCCACCGCCACGAGCCCCCGCCCCCAAAAACAGCCGCCACCCGACCCCCCCCACCAGACACCACACAGCCGCCCCCGCCCACCGGCGCCAAACCCACCAACAACCACCCCAACACCCAGAGCCCGACCCACGGGAACGGGCCAACCCACAAGCACACCCCCCGGCTCCAGCAGCCACGCGACCGACACCACGACACGTCCCACCAAACACAGCACCACCCCCCGCGAGACCCCCACGAACTGGAAAAAACAACGCAGCCCGCCCCAGGCGACCCCGACGCGATCAGACCCCTCCACCCCGCAGGAAAACACACTGAAACCAAAGGCCGCCACGCATGGCAACACGACGCCCCGCCAGCCCCACACCCCGGACCGACCCCGACACCCACACCCCCGCCCGGCGCCCCCACCGGCGCCCACAACACCAACGCCAACCGCAACCACCACCACCGCCGGCCCCCCAACGCCCCGGACAACCGAGGAGCCCAGAGCGCCACGCCCCCGCCAGGCACCACCCCAGGACCCCACCCGCCACCCCCACCCCAAGGAGAGAGCCGCCACGAGCACCAAGCCAACAACGAAGCCCCGCACCGCAGCACACCCGCCGCGCCACGAACCACCACCCCCCTGCACACCACCCACCCGACAGGCACCACAGCCCCCCGACCCACAGGCCAAGGAAAAGACACCTCCCGCACCCCGAACCCCACGCCAACACGCGAAGGCCCCGCCTACCGGGGCTACCCGGCCCGCCACAGCACAGAAGGATACACGCGGGGGCCAGAGGAACGAAACAACCAGCAGACCCGAACACAAGACGCCCCCACACCACCCCGGACCACAAGGCACGTGAGCACCCCACGCGACGAACCGGGAAAAAAAGCCGCGCCACCAACCCCCCCCGAGGCGACCCAACCCTACCCGGACCGAGGGACCGCGCCCGCCCCCGCAACCGCGGGCACCCCCCCCCCCGCCCACGCCGACGTCCGGCTACACCCGACCACAACCAAAGCCACCGACGTCCCCCCAGACCGGCCCGACCACGCCCGCGGCCCCACCCCGGCCGCAGACGCCGACGACCAGCACACCCAGCACCCCGCGACCGCCACCACCGACACCCACCCGACCGACCACAACGCCCCCAAACCGGACCACGCCGACGGGGCAGTGCACGCACACGGCACCCGCCAGACCCCGCACACCCGCCGCCAGAGCCTCGACGAGCAGCCCCAGCAGCCCCCCGCCCAACAGCACGAGGGCACCGACCCGCCAGCAGGCGACCGACACCTCACGACGCACAACCCCATCCCACCCGACACCCACACCCGCGGCGACAGCATCACCCAGCCCACGAACCGGACCGGCCCCGACGCACAGCACACCACGCCCACGCCCGGCCCCACCGGAACCGACCGCCCCGCCCCCAGCGACAACCACCCCACCGGCGCCGCCCACGACCACCGCGACCCCGAAGACGCGGGCGGAAACCAGGACCACGTCCAGCCCCCCCACGCCTACAAGAAACCCCAGCACCAACCCCGACACCCCACGGCGGAGCACGACCAGAACGAACCCGCCCGCGATCCCGGCCACCAAGACCTCAAAGACCGCCACCCAGAAGACAGCCTCGAACAGGCCAACCACGGCCAACCAATCACCGCAGACCTTCACACACCGAACAGCAGCCATGGACCGAAGCGCGACCGCACCAGCCCCCACCAGCAAGAGCAAGAGCAACAGCGCCAGCACCAAGACGACAGCCAGACGGCGCCACCAGTCCTGGGCCGCGCCCAGGGCCGCGGAGAACAGCGGGAGCGCCTGGGCGCGCGCCGACAGCGCCACCGCCATCCCACCAAGCTCCGACCCCACCGCCTCGAGCAGGGGCAGGTCGGGAAGGCCCACCACAAAAACCATCAGGCCACCGACCCGGGGGAACAGCCACAGCACCACGTCCCCGGGCCCAACGACGGCCGGGTCGACCGGGGACAACCACGGCGCCGCAAACACGACCACACCCCCCCGCACCGGGACCCCGTAGCCCGCAACAACCACCGGCACCGCGCCCAACAAGCCCAGCACGCCACCCACCAAGGACCGCAGCACCCGCACGCCCGCGGCCGCCGGCACCCAGGGGAGGTCCGCAACGACCTCCAAGAAGACGTCGCCGAGCACCTCCGTCCGCACAACGCCGGGCACACCAACGAACACACCAGCGACGTCAACAACCAAACAACCGCCCCCCAGCACCAGCGACAGGACGCCCGAAACGCCGAACACACCCAGAAAGGCCAGATCCGAGGCAGCCACGACCACGCCACCAGCCCCCGACACACCCGGGGCGACCCGAACCCCGACCAGCCCAGGGCCCGAACCCACCACCCGGAACGCTCCCCCGAGAACAAACCCCCGGACCACCCACGACGCACCACCAACCGTCAGCCCGCAAGCGCCAGGATCCCACGCCCACAGCCCGCCCAGCCTCCGACGGGCGGCGGCAACGCAGACGCCGCCGACCAGCACGAGACCCACCCACGCCGCGGCCGCCAAGACCACGACCTTGACCACGGCGAGGCCCCACCCAAGCCCCAGCAGGGCCACGGCCCCCACATCCACCAACGAAACCGCCAGGCCCACCCCGAAGCCGGGCAGCGCCCGGACCCAGGAAGCGGCGACAACGGCCAGCGCGTAGACGACCCGCCCGAGGCACACCTACACACCGTCACCCAAGGCGACCGCGACGAACCCGGCCGGCAGCCCGGCAGGATGCCCCGCCGCAACAACGACAGCCACGACGAGAGCGAACACCACCACCCCATCCACCCCGCCGACCCCACCCACCCCAACCACCAACGCAACCCCGCCCGACCCGGGAAACACCACGACGCACGCCAGACCCAGAACAACCAACACGGCGTGCACCAGGACGACGGCCGCCCGCACGGGGGCGAAGACCGCAACAGCACCCTCGACATCCAAGACCAGCCCGTCCGCGCCGTCAGGCCCGGCCAGCAACGACAAACACCGGTACAGCGCGAGACACACCCGACCGCCGGCAAAGAACACCGGCCCAGAGTCGACGCCGACCACCAACGGGACCCCGCCAGCCTCCTCCGGAAAGCGACCACGCGAGAACCACGCCGCAAAGGAGAACCCGCCACCAAGCACAAGCAAGCCCCCGCCACCAAAAAAGACGCGGTAACACCCCAGCGGCACCGCCCACACAAGAACGCCCCACAACAACCCCAAACCGACAAACCCCCAAAACCAAGCCAGGGACCACCACGGAAGCACAACGCCGGCGAAAAGGACCTTGTCCGGACGGTTGACGCGTACGGTGTGCCGCCCGGCCCGCACCGTCATTGCGTCGTTCGCGCTCATGGGCCCTCCCGGGTGATGGCACATGCGGTGATCCCCCGTGCGGTGATCGCCCGCACGGTGACGGCTGCGGCGCCGCCGTCCGCCGCCGTTCCCGGTTCTCTCCGGAACGGCACCCCTCGGGTGCCCGGTCGGGCCCGGACGACACACGCGCCGGCCCGCGGGCGCCGCGCCGTCAGGACGTGCTGCGGTGCCGGGCCCACAGCGGCAGCACGAACCAGCACAGGACGAACCACGCCGCCATCGCCCCCACCAGCCAGGCCGCGACCGGGTCCCGCACCACCACCCGCAGCACCAGCAGCAGCGACGACGCCATGGTGCACAGCAGCAGCACCAGGCCCAGCACGGTCAGGCGGGACGCCCACGCCACCGTCTCCGGCTTGAGCCGGCGCCCGGTGAGCAGCCGGTGTATCGAGACGGGCCCGACGAGGGCACCGGTGGTGGCGGCGCCGAGGACGATCGTCACGACGTAGATGTCCCGGTCCGTGGCGGTCAGTTGGGTGAAGCGCTGCTGGAACGCGACCGTCAGCAGGAAGCCGAAGAGGATCTGCACGCCGGTCTGCGCGACCCGCAACTCCTGGAGCAGGTCCGTCCAGCGCCGGTCCGCGCGCTCCTCGGGCGTCTCGTCCCGGCCGGCATCGGCGCCCGCGCCGCGCTGGTCGCCGTCCCGGGGTTCACGTGCGGTCATCGCGGCCCACTCCGTTCACTGGTCCCCTTGCTGTCGCTGCCTCCACCGCCGGCCGCCCCGGCCCGACGGCGCCCCCATCGTCCGCCTCCACCCCTGGCAGGCGGCGCCGACGCACGGGGGCCGGTGGTACGGGAGCCCGGGACGGGCCAGGCTCCTTCCTCAGTACGGGCGCAGCCGGCGCCACGCCGGCGCAAGGCCGTCGAGCGCATCGGCGGCACGGCGTTCCTGCTCGGCATGGAGGCGGCCGTAACCGTAGGTGTCCGCTCCCCGCCGGGCGGGCGCGCGCGGCGAGGTCGGGAAGTTCGGCCCGGGCCACGACGGCGTCCTGGTGCGCGCCGAGCACCTCCTGCACCGCCTTGGCGCGCTTGCGGTACTTGTTCGCCCTCTTGCCGGCACAGGGCAGTGCGGCCTCCGCGGAGTGCCGCGCCCTGCGGACGGCTTTGCGGGCCTGATGCAGCGCCCTGTCCCGCCGCGGGCCCGCGGGGGCGCCGGCCGCGGTCCTCATCCAGCGCGAGAGGCGGCGGTGGTTCCGCGCGGCGACCTTGCGCAGGTGCGTCCCCGCCGGCCGGCGGCTCCTGCCCGGACGCAGCGGGGGCCGGGCGCGCAGCCCGTCGAGGGCGTCGAGCAGCGCGAAGTAGGAGGACCGGTCCAGCCACGCGACCGCCGAGCGGTGCGCCTCGGCGTAGCGCGCGGCCTCCTGGCCGGCGATCCGGCCGGCGAGCGCGCGCTCCTGAGGTTCCGTCAGTTCCGTCGCGTGCCGGGGCAGATCGGCGGCCGGCACCTCGTGGTCGCGGGCGGGACAGCAGCCGCAGGTCGGCGGTGTCGTCGTACACGGCGTCGAGTTCCTCGCGCGGCGCCTCCGCCACCTGCGACACCTCCGGCAGCGCGTCGAGACGGCCGGCGTCGAGCGGGCCCGCTCCTTCGAATGTCACTTCCTGTTCGAGAGGGGTTGCCGTCATACGAGGCGCCTGCCCGGCCGCGCCGCGTCTGAACGCCGCCGCGGTGGGTGCCTCCGCGGCGGCCCGGCCCGATCCGTCGGCGGCGCCTGAAGTGACAGGGAGGCATGGTTGCACCGAGCACCGTGGCCCAGCCCCCGCACGCTCCGGCGACACCGGGCGGTCGGCGCCGAGGACCGCCCGCGCGGAGGTGATCCGGGGCTCGGGCCGACCGGCGCCGTACACCTTCCAGGCGCAGACGGCATCCTTCGTGATCCGCGCATATCGCCCGGCGAAGGGGGCACCCGGGGATCAGCGCCGCCGTGCGGCCGGTCGCGGGTGCGCCACGCGCACGAGCAGGCGGCGCGAAGCCGGACGGCCCCGGCGGCCAGGGCCCGGCGCACCCTCCCGAGGGGGCGCGGGCCGCGACGAGATCTGGTGCGAGGTGACGACGGGATGACCGTGCCCATGGACCGCCGACGGGAGAGGGTGCTGAGGCTGCCGGGTGTCTACGCCCCGCAGCACGACACCCGGCTGCTGATCCGGGCCCTCGGCAGGGAGCACCTGGCGCAGGGCACGGACGTGCTGGACATCGGCACCGGCAGCGGGGCACTCGCCCTCTGCGCGGCCCGCCGGGGCGCGCATGTGACGGCCATCGACATCGCCCGCCGATCGGTGGTGTGCGCGCGGATGAACGCCGCGCTGGCCGGCCAGAAGGTGGCCGTGCGGCTCGCGGACCTCACCGCGTGGGACCGCCACAGCGGCTACGACATGGTGGTCAGCAATCCGCCCTACGTGCCCGCTCCCGGCGGGGCGCCGCCCGCGCACTCCGCGGCCCGGGCCTGGGACGCGGGCGGCGCAGGGCGCGCCGTCGTCGACCGGATCTGCGAGATCGCGCCGCGGACCCTGCGCCCGGGCGGGGTGCTGCTCCTGGTGCACTCCCAGATGTGCGGCGTCGACAGCACCCTGCTCCGGCTGCGCCGCGCGGGCCTCACCGCGGACGTCACCGACCGGGCGCACGTGCCGTTCGGGCCGGTGGTCAGGTCCCGGCTGCCGTGGCTGCGGGAGCGCGGCCTGGCGGGTGCGGGCCAGCACAGGGAGGAACTGGTGGTCATCCGTGCCGTGCGAACGTGACACCCCGCGCCGGGTGGTCGTCGAGCCGTCCGGACCGGTCCTGGTGGAAGGCCCCGTCACGGTCGTGGCGGACGACGGCGAGGCGGTCACCTCGGACCGTTTCATGGTGGCGATCTGCACCTGCCGGCGCAGCCGGAGCTACCCCTGGTGCGACACGAGCCATCGCCGCCGCTCCCGCCCGGCGCGCGGCGGCACCGACCCGTCCGGCCCCTGCGGGGAGAACGGCGAGGAGCAGGCGTGACCGCCTTCCGGGAACCGCGTGCGGCGCCGCCCGCCCTCCCGGCCCCGCGCGGCGACCTGTCCGCGGCGGTCGTGGCGGCCCTGCGCACCGGCGACGTCCCCGCACCCGCCGAGACCGTACGCGTCGATCCCGCGGCCGCCGACCCGGGGTGCGACGATCTGCACCTCGCGCTCTATGTGCTCTACGAACTCCACTACCAGGGGTTCCGCGACGTGGCCGACACCCGGGAGTGGGATCCGGACCTGCTGCGCCTGCGCCGGTCGCTGGAGGAGCCGTTCCTCGCCTGGCTGCGGGCCGGCACGCCACCGGACGGCGACCCCTCCGACGCCCTCGCCCGGATCCTGGTCGAACCCACCGGGCCGGCCGAACCGCGGGGCGTCACCCACTACTTGCGGGACGAGGGAACCGCGGAGCGGATGCGCGAGTACGCGGCGGCGCGCTCCCTGTACCACCTCAAGGAGGCCGACCCGCACTGCTGGGTCGTCCCGCGGCTGCACGGGCGGGCCAAGGCCGCGATGGTCGCGGTGGAGTTCGACGAGTTCGGGGCGGGGCGGGCGGAGCGGATCCACGCGCGGCTGTTCGCGGAGCTGATGCGCGACCTCGGGCTCGACACCGCTTATGGCGCCTATCTCGACGCGGCGCCCGCGGAGGCGCTGGCCGTCGTCAACCTGATGTCGATGTTCGGCCTGCACCGTGCCCTGCGGGGCGCGCTGGTCGGCCAGTTCGCCGCCGTGGAGGTCACCTCCTCCCCCGGTTCGCGACGTCTGGCGGAGGCGATGCGCCGGATCGGTGCGGGCCCGGCGGCGCAACTCTTCTACGACGAGCACGTGGAGGCCGACGCGGTCCACGAACAGGTGGTGCGGCACGAGGTGATCGCACCCCTCCTGGCGGCCGAACCCGGCCTCGCGGCGGACGTCGCCTTCGGCATCGACGCGACCGGCCTGCTGGAGGACCGCCTCGGCGAGGCGCTGCTCGACTCCTGGACCCGGGGCCGGTCGGCGCTGCGCGCCCCGCTCCCGGCCGGCGGCCCGCTCGCAACCGCCGGCTGATCCCCGGCGGGAGCCGCGCCCCCCGGCAACCGACCGTGGGACGGCCGCCGTTGACGGGTGGGCCCCGTGCCGGCACACCGGTGGTGCCGGCACGGGGCCCGTGCGGGTGGGGTCAGCTGAAGACGGCCTGCGTCTCCAGGTACGCCGCCAGGCCGAAGCGGTCGAACTCGCGGCCCAGGCCGGACTGCTTGAAGCCGCCGAAGGGGGCGTCCGGGGCGTCGACGATCTCGTTGACCATCACGCGGCCGGCCTGGAGCCGCCGGGCCAGGGCGACGCCCCGCCCGGTGTCGCCGGTGGCGACGTAGGCGTGCAGCCCGTACGGGCTGTCGTTGGCGATCGCCACGGCCTCGTCCTCGTCGGCGTAGGTGATCACCGCGATGACCGGGCCGAAGATCTCCTCCTGCGCGATGGTCCGGTCGTTGGTCGCCGTCAGCAGCGTGGGCCGGACGTAGTTGCCGCCCTCCAGCCCGTCGGGGTGGCCGAGACCGCCGGCCAGGACCTCGCCGCCCTGTTCGATGCCGGTCCTGATGTAGTGCTGCACGCGGTCGTACTGGTCGCGGTCGAGGACCGGGCCCACGACGGTGTCGGGGTCGCGGGGGTCGCCGACCTTCAGCGCGCCGACGGCCTCGGCCAGCGCCTGCCGGAACTCCTCGGCGCGGCTCGCCGGGACGAGGATGCGGGTGCCGGCGATGCAGGCCTGCCCGTTGTTGAACAGGCCCGCCTGCACGGCGAACGGCACCGCCCGGGACACGTCGGCGTCGTCCAGGATGACCGTCGGCGACTTGCCGCCCAGTTCCAGGGTGACCCGCTTCATGGTGTCCACCCCGTTGTGGGCGATGATCTTGCCCGTCGCGGTGGAGCCGGTGATCGACACCTTCGCGACATCGGGGTGGGTGGTCAGGACGTTGCCGACCGGATCGCCCTTGCCGAAGACGACGTTGACGACACCGTCGGGCAGGCCGGCGTCGGCGAACGCGTCGAGGACCGCCTGGGCCTGCCAGAACCCGCGCTCGCTGGGCTTGACCACCACGGTGCAGCCGGCCGCCAGCGCGACACTCGCCTTCATCGCGATGAACCAGCCGGCGCCGTTCCACGGGGTGATCAGGACGGCCACGCCGACGGGCACCTTCCGCACCGTCGCGCGGCCGATCCGCTCGGTGAACGTCTCCTCCGTCAGCAGCTTCTGGGCGAACACGAACCAGTCGCGGGACTGGCTCACGATGTACCCGGCGGTCGCCGTCGTGGTGCCGAACTCCTCCACCAGACCAGCGATCATGTCCTCGCGGTGGGCGTCGAAGGAGTCGGCCAGCTTCTGCAGGTACGCGCGGCGCTGGTCGAGGGTGGTCGCGGACCAGGCGGGAAGCGCCCGCTTGGCGGCCTCGACCGCCTCGTTGGCGTCGGTGGCGTCGCCCAGCACCCCCTCGGCGATCTGCTCGCCGGTGATCGCGCTGGTCACCACCTGGATCTCCCGGCCGTGCGACTTCCGCACGGAGCCGTTGACGTACTGGCGGTCGAGTGTCTTCAACGTGATCATCCTTCTGGAACGGTCCGGGCGCGCGGCCCGGACGGGAAACGGGAAACGGGAAATCGAAGCGGCAGGCGCGGCCTGCCGTGACGGGCTGTCAGGGGGCGAGCAGGATCCGGCCGGGGGTCGATCCGCTCTCCACCAGGCGGTGTGCCTCGGCCGCCTCGGCCAGCGGCAGCGTGAGGGTGGGGATGTCGGCCAGGCCCTGCCCGACGGCCTTCAGCGCGGCCTCGGCGGCGGGCCGGCCCTGCTCCGGGTGGGCGGGCAGGTAGAAGCCGACGGCGAAGCCGAGCATGGCGAGGTTGCCGCCCCACAGGGCGCTGGTCGGCACCGTGTGCTCCCAGTCGCCACTGGCGTTGCCGACCAGCAGCATCCGGCCCATGGGTGCCATCAACGGCAGGCTCCGGGTGCGCAGCAGGCCCCCCACCGGGTCGACCACGACGTCGAAGCGCCGGTCCCCGAGGGCCTCGGCCAGGTCCTCGCTCGCGACGATCTCGTCGTACGGCAGGGCCGACTCCCGCGCCTGCGGCAGGGCGCTGCGGAGTACGGTGCCCACCACGTGGGAGGCTCCCAGCATCCTGGCCATGCCGGGGAAGCCCGAGGCCAGTCCGCCCAGCGCGCCGTGCACCAGCACCCGCTCGCCCGGCCGGAGATGGGCCACCGCGGTGTACGCCAGGTAGGCCGTGGCGGCGTTGGGCACCGCGGCGACCGCCGGCGCCGGATCGACCCCGGTGCCGTCGAGGCCGGCGGTCAGCGCGGCGTCCACGACGGCGATCGAGGCGTAGCCGCCCTCGGGGCCGGTGCCCGACAGGGTCACCACCGGCTCGCCGACCCGGAGGTCCGTGACGCCCTCGCCCAGAGCGCGGACGGTGCCCGCCACTTCGAGGCCGGGCACGTACGGCGGTCGCGGCAGGTCCGGCTGGTCCTTGTACAGGCCCTGCCGGAGGTACACGTCGATCAGACCGACGGCGGCGTGGCTGACGTCGATCGCCACCTGCCCCGGCCCGGGGACCGGGTCCGGCAGCTCGGTGAGTGCGAGGACCTCTGGATCCCCGAAGCGGGTGACAACTGCGGCATGCATGACCGCTCTCCTTCTTCGTGTGGTGCGCCGCGTGCGCGTGCATCGGTGGGCAGCGCACGGCGGTGCCGTTTCTCTGCGGAATCCCCCGGTCCGCGGGGGTGGGTACGTGGGTCGGGCGCCTCATGGACGCCCTTGCCCCTACGCTCGGGCCCGGACGCGACGCGGACATGCGTCGAATGACGTGCCGCACAGGCGGCAGGTGACTGGCCGAGGACGCGCGGGACGACTGGTGGCCGCCTACTTGCCGAGCCAGCGGCTGCCGTCCTCCTCCGTCTCGTCGTGGTCGGTGGACACGCTCAGGTGCTCCCACTTCGCGTCCTCCTCCAGGCGCGCGGCCCAGGCCGCGCGCCCGTACGTGTACGCGTCGGTGCCCAGTAGGAGGCGCAGCGGGGGTTCGTCGAGGTCGGCGACGGCGAGGACGGCGCGGGCGACCTTGGCCGGGTCGCCGCTCGCCTGCTCGGCGAAGCCCCGCATCGCCTCCACGGCGGCCCCGACGGTCGCCTGGTAGGGGGCGCTGACCGGCGGGACGGCCATCGACGACCCGGCCCAGTCGGTGCGCATCCCGCCCGGCTCCAGCACGGTGACCTTGATGCCGAGCGGCGCCACCTCGGTGGCGAGGACCTCCGAGAAGCCGCCGACGGCCCACTTGGCGGACTGGTACGCCGACATGCCGGGGCTGGCGATCCGGCCGCCGAGGGACGAGACCTGGATGATGTGGCCCCCGCCCTGGCCGCGCAGGACCGGCAGCGCGGCGCGGCTGAGGTGGACCGTGCCGTAGAAGTTGGTGTCGATCTGGCGGCGGAACGCCTCCAGCGTGGTGTCCTCCAGGGACGCCCGGTCGGCCTGGCCCGCGTTGTTGACCACGACGTCCAGCCGGCCGAACACCTCGACGGCCTCGCGGACGGCGCGCTCGGCGGCGGCGGGGTCGGTCACGTCGAGCGCGGTGGCGTGCACCCGGTCGCCGTGGGCGGCGACGAGGTCCCGCAGGGAACGCGGGTCGCGGGCGGTGGCCACCACGCGGTGACCGGCCGCCAGCGCGGCGGTGACGATCTCACGGCCGAGTCCCCGGGAGGAACCGGTGACCAGGAATACCTTCGACATGGCAGTGCTCCGTTTCGTTTCTCGTTCGCCGCGTGCGCCGGTTCGGGGCAGGCGGCAGCGCGAAGTCCGCGCGGTCTTCGTGGAGTTCGTCGGGCGGCGTCACCCGCCGCACCGGGGGCCGGTGGCCGGGCGGCAAGCGCCGCAAGGGCGTTCAGGACCGGGGTGGGCCCGCGGGTTCCGGCCCGTTCCCGTCACGGGCCGCCGGCCTCGGTGCGTTCCCTCAACCCGGTCAGCCACCGCGCGTTCAGGCGGTTCGCCCAGACCGGCGGCGCTTCCCGTATCGCCGTGGCCGTGGTGCCGCGGGCCACCAGCTCGCTGGCGACCAGGGTGTGCCCGCCGGACGACGGCGTGAGCAGCCACGCGTGGTAGAGCTGCAGCCCGCCGGCGATCCCCGACAGGCCCAGCCGCCGGTGCGGCACGAGCTCCGCGACCAGGACCTCGAACCGGTGCCGTTCCGCCAGCAGGAGCTCGAACGAGTCGTGCTGGCGCAACGGCCCGGCGCAGGCGCCGTGGAACCGCACGCCGGTCACACCGGGCAGCCACGCGGGCCAGCCACCGGCCGCGACCAGCAGGTCGAAAACCCGGGGTGCGGGGGCCGCGACCGTGATGCGCGCGCCGCTGTAGCAGTCGGCGCGGTCCGGCGTGAAGCCGGCCGGCCAGTGGATGTCCGGTGGTTCGTCGGCGGCATCAGGCATCGCGCTACCTCCTGGCTGCGGGGACGACGCTCCCGCAGCGGGGCGGTGACCGTCGTGAACTGTCACCTCCACGCTCCGCCGCCGGCCGGCGGCGGACATACGTCAGATGACGTGCCGCATCGACGGGCCGGCCGGATCAGTCGTTCCGCGCACCGTCCAGGAGCGCCAGTGCGTCACGCAGCTGGGCGCGGGAGTTGATGCCGAGCTTGGGGAAGATCTGGTAGAGGTGCGTGCCGACGGTGCGGTGGGACAGGTAGAGCCGCTCGCCTATCTGCTTGTTCGTCAGCCCGGCGGCCGCCAGCGAGGCGATCTGCCGCTCCTGCGCGGTGAGTTCGGCGCTCCCCCGGCCCGTGGACCGGGTCACGGCGTGGCCGGCGGCGCGCAGTTCCGCGGCGGCGCGGGCGGCCCAGGGGGCCGCGCCGAGCAGGGTGAACGCCTCCAGGGCGTCGCTGAGGTGGGACCGGGCCGCCGACGTCGCCCGCAGCCGGCGCAGGTGCTCGCCGTAGAGGAGGTGCACGCGCGCGCGGTCGAAGGGCCACCGTTCGGTGTCCGGGACTGCCAGGGCCTGGTCGAAGAGGGCGCCCGCGTCACTGCCGGAGGCCACGAGCGCCCCGGCAGCGTGGGTGTGCATGGCCAGGCGGGGCGAGAGCCAGGGCATCGACGAGCCACGCATGGCGGCCACATGGGCCGCCGCCTCGTCGGTGCGGCCGGTGCGGGTGGCCGCTTCCACCAGGTCCAGCGCGACCCAGATCGCGTGGGAGATGTACGGGGCCAGGGCGCCGGGCGGGCTGATCCGGCCCGCGTGCCGGTAGGCGGCCTCGAAGTCGCCGCCGCCCAGCGCCGTGAGCACCCTGGGGTGGCAGGCGAAGAGCACGGCACCGTGGGCGCCGCGGGGCGCCGCCCAGCGGGAGACCTCGTCGGACAGCGCGGTGCTGGTGTCGAAGTTCCCCCGGGCGGCGGCCAGGAGGGCCTGGATGTACTGGAAGTACCAGCGGAAGAAGTGGTAGCCGCGTTCCTCGCACAGGGCGATGCCCTCGTCGGACAGTTCCGCCGCGTCCTTCCAGCGGCCCGCGAAGAAGTAGTGGAGGCACACGAGCATCGCCGCGCCGAGGTAGCGCCCGAGCGGGGCGGTGCCCTGGCGGCCCCGGTCGATCACGCCCCGCATCGCCTCGACCATGTCACCGAGCCGGTCGGGAAACGCCCCCGCGGTGGCCGCGCGGATGACACGGGTGGGATCCGTCTCGCCGCGCGAGTCGGCGATCAGGGCGTCGAGCCGGGCCAGGGTGCCGGGATCGCACCGCGCGGGATCGGCGAACGTACGGCTGATCAGCCAGGTCAGTTCGGGTACGCCCGCGGCGAGCCGGTCGACGGCCTCCAGTGCCGGCTGCCACAAGGCGGGCCGGCCCGAGAACCAGCACACCTGCGCCAGCGTGTGCAGGGCGTCGGTCATCGCGTCGTCAGGGCCGGAACTGCCGGCGTGAGCGGTGCTGCCCGCGTTGCCCGCGTCGCCGGTCTCGGCCGCCTGCGCCGCCTGCTCGCGCTCGGCCGACTGGATCGCGCCGACCAAAAGGCCGTGCGCGGTGTCGATGTCGCCGTCCCCGTTGATCAGCAGGAAGACGGCCGCCGCGGCCGCGTGCAGGGAGTCGCTGCCCTCCGGGTTCGTGCTGCGCGCCCCGGCGAGGAGCTGGGAGGCGCCGGCGACCTCCCCGCCCGCGTCCACACCGACGTACGCGGCCTGGGCCAGCCGCCGGCTCTTGTCGACCGCGAGCGGGCTGAGCCAGGAGGCACGGGTCAGCATCGCCACCGCGCCGATCGCGTCACCCCGGGCCAGCCGGTGGCGCGCCGCCTCTTCGAGCAGTTCCGCGACCTCCTCGTCCGGTCCCGCAGCCGCCTCCCCGAGGTGGGCCGCACGCCGCTCCGGCTGCCCGGTCAGCGCTCCGGCCAGCGCCTGGTGGGCCCAGCGCCGGTCACCGGCCGTGGACGCCTCGACCACGGCCGCACCGATGAGGGGGTGGCGGAAGGACAGCCGCCGGTTCGTCGAGTCCACCCGGACCAGATGGTCGCGCTCGGCGGGGGCGAGGTCCTCCAGGCCCGCCCGCTCGGCCGCCGCGGCCTCGATCACCGCCATGTCGCCGGTTCCGTCGAGAGCGGCGACCAGGAGGAGCCCGCGGCAGGTCGCGGGGAGGACGGCGACCCGGGACGCGAACAGCGCCTGCAGCCGCTGGTTGAGCGGCAGCACCGAGGGCAGCACCGCGAGGGAGGAGCGCTGCGTGCCGCTCAGCGAGGCCGGCAGCTCCACCAGCGCCAGCGGGTTGCCCCTCGCCTCGGTGATCAGCCGCTGCCGAACGGCGGGGGCCAGCGCGGGGTGCCGGCTGGACAGCAGCGCGCCGGACGCCGCCTCGTCCAGCGGCGGAAGGACGTACTCGGGCAGCCCGCCCCGCTCGAAGTAGCTGTCGGAGTGGGTGCGGGAGGCCGCCAGGAAGCCCACCCGGGTACCGGCCAGGCGCCGGGCCACGAAGCCGAGCACCGCGGTGGTGGCCCGGTCCGTCCAGGGCAGGTCGTCGACGATCAGCAGCAGCGGTGTCCCGGCCGCGACGTGGCGCAGCAGGAACAGCACCGCGGTGGAGACCAGCAGCCGGTCGGGCGGCGGCCCGCTGCCGAGACCGATGGCGACCCGCAGGGCGTCCCGGTGGGCGGGGCTCAGCCCGTCGAACGCGTCGACCAGCGGGATGAGCAGCTGGTTCAGGCCCGAGTAGCTGACATCCGCCTCGAACTCCGCGCCCGCCGCGCGCAGTACCCGGATCCCGCGGTCGGACGCGGCCGCGTCCACCGCGTCGAGCACGGCGCTTTTGCCCACGCCCGCGTCGCCCGAGACCAGCAGGGCGCCGCCCAGCACGGCGGGGTCCTCGAAGAAGGACAGCACGTACCGCAGGTCCTCGTCCCGCCCGAACAGCGGTTCCGGCCCGGGGGGCACCCGCGGCGCCACAGACATCTTCCCTCCTGGTGCGGCCGCGGTACCCGCGGCCCGCGCTTCGGCCCCCGCCACGACCAACCTAGTGCAAGCGCCCACCTGCACGGATCCGCCCGTCCCCGCGTTTCCCGCCGCCTCCCGCCGTACGGCCGGTCACTCCCCTGCGTCATCCGACGTGAGCACGCCCGCACCCGCCGCACGAGGCTTCGGGGGCGGACACGGGACCGTGTGCCGCGCCCACCTTCGACGGAGGCGGACAGGGAGGACACCACGACGGAGATCGTCGGGCTGAGCACGCTGACCGGGCGGCCGATGCCCGCCGGCGCCCGCGGAATGCTCGTGCGGTCGTGCGTCCCGGACCCGTCGGGCGTACGCGTCTCCTGGCGGTCCGCGGACTCCGGGGAGCCGCCGGCAGCCGGGCAGATCCTGCTCGCCTGGGAACCGAACGGCCCGGCCGCCATGGGCGTGACCGCGCGGATGGGGTCGGCCCGGTCCGAGGTCGTGCTGGCCGTCCGGCCGTCCGTGCGGGGCCGACTGGACGGACGTCGTGCGGCCCACCCTGGTCGAGGTCAAGGACATGCACGACGCCCTGCGCCTGGCCGTCCTCGCCCTCGCCGCCGCCGCCCTGGCCGCGCTCGCCCGCGGCACCCGCCGCGGCAACGAGGACAACCTCGCCTCGGTGACCATCCTGTTCGGCGCGCTGCCGGTCCACGAGAGCGCGGGCGAACTGTGGCAGGAAGGCACCGCCGTCCACCGCCGGGCCCTGCACGACGTCGCCGAGCACCTGTCGCGCTCCGGCGCCCTGCGCCCGGACCTCGACGTCGAACGCTGCACCGACCTGCTGCGGATGTGCTTCGGGGTCGGCGCCTGGCGCACCCTCGTCCAGGAATGCGGCTTGACCTGGGACGCCGCCGAACGGCAACTCGCCGCCATGGCCCGCGGCACCCTGCTGCATCCCTGACCCGGGCAACCGCCGCCTCCGCCGATGCGTCCCCCGACGTGTCCCCCGTGTCCCCCGTGTCCCCCGCTTTCTCTGCCTCCCCTCCGCCTCCCGCCGACGACCTGCCCGCCCTGTGACATGCCCGACTCCCGACGCCGCGGGTGAACCCGCCCCGGCCGGCCCACGTCTCAAGGAATACCCCCGTTGACGTGGAGCTTTCACCCACTGTCAGCACCCACCGAGGAAAGATCACCTGCCATGCACACCGTGTCGACCGAGCCCCTCCGCACGCCGGGGCCGGCCCCCGAACGGCCCGGGTCGGTGGTCGCAGCCCTGGAGTCCTGGGAGGCGTTCGGCCGCGCCGATCCGGCGTCGGCGTGGGATCACTTCAACGAACGGGTCGACTGGGTCGGCCCGTTGCTCGCCGCCGCAGGGCAGGACGCGGCGGCCGCGTTCGACGGCTCGGGCGCCTACGGGCGGGCGACGCGGTCCGAGGACGGCTACCGGATCACCGGCGACTGGCCGCACGGCGCACGCCTGGAGAGCGGCCTCGGCTGGGTCGTCGTCTCCGCGGAGGTGGCGGCTCCCGCGGGCGGCTCCGCTCCCCGGTGGTTCGTGACGCCCCCGGCCGTCTGGGCGAGGGGCGGCGTCGATCCGGCGCCGGACTCGCTGCGTGACGCCTCCGTGCCCGAGGGGCTGTCCGCACCGGCGCGGCAGGGGCTGCCCGACGGGGGCACTGCCACGCCCGACGCCTACCCCGCCGCCGTGTGCGTGGCACTGGGCGCCGCCCGGTACGCCGTCGCGGCGATACGGCCGTTCGTACCCGAACCCTCCCTGCGGGACGCCGAGTCCGCCCTCCGGCAGGCCCGCCGGGACGTCCTGGACACCGTCGCGGGGTCGGCCGCCCCGGCGACGGAGTACGGCTCCCCCGGCGACGGCCTGCCGGACGTGCTCGCACGCGCGGCGAACGTGGCCCGGCACGTCGTGGTCGCCATGTACGAGGCCGGGTTGCCCTTCGCCGACGCCGAAGGGGACCATCCCCTGGGCGACTTCATGTCCGCGGTCACCCCCGTGCTGCAGAACTCCGGCTTCGCGGCGCACTTCGCGCGGACGAGCGGTCGATGACACCACCGACGACCGGTCGATGACACCAACTCCCCGAAGGACAGCGACAGTGACACCGAATCACCAGCACCGCCCGCGCGTTCTCGTCGTCGGTGCGGGGATCGCCGGTCTGGCCCTGGCGCACGCCCTGCGCGAGCAGGCGCTGGACGTCACGGTGGCGGAACGCGACACCCAGGTGCGCACCACCGGCGCCGGACTGTATCTGCCCGCCAACGCCGTACGCGCGCTGGACCGCCTGGGGCTGGGGGATGCGGTGGTCCCGCACGCGCACGCCATCGCCCGGCAGCGCCTGCTGGACCGTCGGGGGCGCGTGCTGTCCCAGTTCGCACTCGACGAGATATGGGGGACGGTCGGGGACTGCCTGTCGATCGGACGGCGGGAGCTGCACGAGGCGCTGCTCTCCTCGCTCGACCCTTCCCTCATCCGCCTGGGCAGCGCGGTCACGCAGGCCGACGCGGAGGGCAACGTCACCTTCGAGGACGGCTCCAGCGAACGGTACGACCTGGTGGTGGGCGCCGACGGCGTCAACTCGGTGGTGCGGCGCGGCGTGTTCGGCCGCACGGAGCCCAGGTTCCTCCAGCAGGTGTGCTGGCGCTTCATCGCCAGGTCCGCCGAAATCGGGCCGACCGCTGACTGGACGGTGCGGCTGGGGAGTGCCGGACGGACGCTCCTGACGATCCCGCTCGGCGGCGAACGGGTCTACGTCTACGCGGAGACCGCCGGCAGCACGCCGCAACCGCCCTCCGGCGACTGGCGGGCGCGCTTCGCCGACTTCACCGCTCCCGGCGCGGAACTCCTGGAACAGGGCGCCGACGCCTACTTCGCGCCCCTGACCGAGATCGACTCCTCGGACTGGACGCGCGGCCGCACCGTCCTCGTCGGCGACGCCGCCCACGCCTGCTCGCCCAGCATGGCGCAGGGCGGCGCCATGGCACTGGAGGACGCCGTCGTCCTCGCGGAGGTGCTCGGCCAGGCGCAGACGCAGGGAGTTGGGATCACCGGGGCGCTCGCCACCTACCAGGCCCGGCGTGCGGGGCGGATCAGGTGGGTGCTCGACCAGAACCACCGACGCGACAAGGCGCGCGGCCTCCCCACCCCGATCCGCGACCTCACCCTCCGGGTCGGCGGCCTGCGCCTCTTCCGCGCCAACCACGCACCCCTGCACGCGGAGCCCTGAGCCCAGGGGGGCGGATTCCGCCGGGTCCCACCGGGGTTCGCCGCCCGGACGGCGCGGCCCCGCGCACCGTTTCCCCGCCGCCCACGCATCCACGTCCATCCCGCACCACCGGCCACTCCCCCGCTCGCCAACGGGCTCTTCCTGCCGCCCGGTTCGGCTGCCGCTCGCGCCGAACCCTGGGCCGCCGCCGCGGCGCCGGGGGTGACGAGGGAGGATGCGCGGGTCACGTGGATTCCGCGGTTGCCGCGGAGGACATGGGCGACGCGGACGACGCGGACGGTTCGGCATGGGGAAGCAGGTGGGCGGGTGCTGGAGGTGATCGGGCTCGACTCGGGGCAGGAGGCGGCCTATTTCGTGCTCCTGGACGGTGCTCCGCTCCGGTGGGAGGAGCTGGTCGGTCGGAGCGGGCTGGAGCCGGAGGCCGCGCGGGGGGCGCTGACCCGGCTGGAGGAGCGGGGGTTGGTGGCGCGGCTGGCCGGGCAGCCGGCCCGGTGGACGACGCTGCCGCCGGAACACGCCATCGAGGTGCTGCTGCTGGCGCGCGAGCGGGACATCCGGCGGGTGCGCGGGCTGGCGCAGCGGCTGGGCGAGAAGCACCGCGCGGCCCGGATCGGCCAGGGGTCGGCCGCGCTGGTCGAGGTGATCAACGGTCCCGAGGCGGTGGCCCGTTGCGGGCAGCAGGTGTTCACCAGCGCCGCGCGGGAGGTACGGGGCATCGACGCGCCGCCGTACGCGCAGGCCGCCGACGGCACGTCGGTCAACTCCAGCGCCAACCTGGCCTCGCGCGGCGTGCGCAGCCGTTTCATCCACGGGCGGGAGAACCTGACCCTGCCCGGCACGATCAACCGGATCGAGCGGGACATCGCGCACGGCGAGGAGGTGCGGGTGCTGCCCAGGGCGCCGATGAAGCTCATCCTGGCGGACGACCAGGCGGGCCTGGTCCCGCTGGTGGCCACCCCGGAAGTGCTGGACTCTGCGATCCTGGTGCGCCCCTCGTCGCTGCTGGACGCGCTGTCGGAGCTGTTCGAGACGCTGTGGCAGCAGGCGCAGCCCTACATCCTGGACGACGCGGGGCCGTTGCCCGACGGTGACGGGCCGACATCGGACGAGCGCCGCATCCTGTCGCTGCTGGCGGTCGGGCTGTCGGACGAGGCGATCGCCCGCCAACTGGGCCTCGGGCTGCGGACGGTGCAGCGGCGGGTGCGGGCGCTGCTGGAACGGCTGGGCGCGTCGAGCCGCTTCCAGGCCGGGGTGCTGGCGGCCGACCGCGGGTGGTGGCGGCCGCGGGAGTGAGCTCCCGCGGCCGCCCGGTGCACCCGGCGGGCCCGGTTACGGGAGCGGGGCCAGCGTGAAGTCCGCTGTGACGCCACCTCCCTTGATCAGGGAGAGCGTGCGGGTGGCGGGCCGGTATCCGTCGGCGGCGGCGATCACGGTGAGCTTGCCGTCGGAGACCGGCCGCCACAGCCGGTAGCCGCCGTCGGCGCCCGTGATGAGAGTGGTGTCGCCGTTCTTGCTGTCCACCTCGACGACGGCGCCGGGCAGCGGCACGGTGCCACTTGCCGTCTGCCCGGTGATCGTGCCGGACAGCTCACCCCAGCCGGCCGGCGCGGTCACCGACATGGTCAGCGGCACGGTGAGCGACGCGTAGGGCGAGTCGCTGTCGACGACGAGGGCGGCGCGGTGGTCGCCGTAGTCGGCGGCGCCCATCGCGGTGGCGTCCAGGGTGATCTTGACGGTGGTGGAGGCACCGGCCTTGAGGGTGAGGGAGTTCGCGCTCTCCGACATCCAGGGCACGTCGGCGTGCGGCGCGTCCCAGCCGGGCAGTTGGAGTGCGCTGTCCATCGGGGCGCCGTTGGCGTCCTCACCGCCGAGCAGGTACCAGCCGGGCGCGGCCTGGCCGAGCAGTTGCGGCTGCGGCAGGCTCGCGAGGGTGTTCCAGGAGTCCGACCCGGGGTCGTACGCGTACGCCTGGCCGCTGATCTCGCCGGTCGCCTGGCTGGCGCCGCCCGCCACCAGCAGGTCGCCGTCGGCGGCGGTGCCGGCGGCCCCCCAGAACGCGGTGGGGGCGTCGGCGACCTGCTTCCAGGTGCCGGTGGCGGTGTCGAGGCGGTAGGTGTGCTGCGAGTCCGTGCCGGCTCCGTCGAGCGGCTCGTAGGAGCCGCCCGCGCAGGTCAGTACGGAGTCGACGGTGCCGCAGGCGGCGTAGGAGACGGGTTCGGGGTAGCGCGTGCCGGTGCTCCAGGTGTCGTCGGCGGGGTTGTAGACCTGCACGTCGGTGGTGCCGCAGCCGACGGAGAAGTCGCAGCCGCCGATGACGTACAGCCGGTCGCCGGCCACGCCGAACGCCGAACCGCCGTAGCCGAGGGGTGCGTCGGCGATCTGCGACCAGGTGTCGGTGACCGGGTCGTAGACCTCGCCGCCGCGGATGCCGTGGCCGGACTCGTCGCGTCCGCCGACGACGTAGAGCTTGCCGCGGATGAACCCGTAGGCGGGCGAGTCGCGTTTGGTGACCGGGGAGGCCAACTGCTTCCAGGTGCCGGTGGCCTGGTCGTAGGAGCGGAAGTCGGTGGTCCAGCGGCCGTCGGCGCCGACGCCCAGGCCCTCGTAGAGGACCCCGCCGTTCACCGCCGCCACACCGCCGAAGGAGGACGCGGGCAGGTTGGCGAGCGACTGCCAGCCCTGGGCCGAGGTGGCCGCGGCGGCGTGCGTGGTGAGGTCGGCGGTCGGTCCCTCGGGCCGTCCGCTGCCGCCGGGTTGGGCCGCCGCCGCGCCGGAGGACGCGGTCAGCGGGGTGATGTCGGTGTGCGCGGTGACGGCGGGCGCCGAGGAACTGCCCACCGAGGGCGACCCGTTCTGCTCGCCGAGGGAGAAGGTGACGGGTGAGCCGCCGGTGTTGGTGAGGGTGAGCTTGGCGGTGCGGCTGCTGCCCCAGGCCACGGAGGTCGACAGGGCGGTCTCGGCGGTCGCCAGCCGGGCCGGGTGGAGTGCGAAGTCGGCGGCCGTGGCGTGGTCCGCGGTGACGGTGGCCTTGGTGGTGGTGTCGGGGTAGCCGAAGGCCGGCAGTCCGGCGGTGACCGGCGGTTTGCCGGTCCGGTCGGTGTAGAGCCAGTAGACGCCGTCGCCGACCGCCGGGTCGCCGGGCGACGCGATGGTGCGGGCGGTGGCGGCGGGCGCGGCCGTGGGGTCGGCGCCGGCCGGGACGGTCAGGACCGCGCCGGTGACGCCGGCGCCGGTGTTGGCGTCGGTGACGCGGCCGGTCAGGAGGCCACCGTGCAGGGCGGTCAGCGCCCGGGTGCCGATGGCGACGTCGTCGATCTCCCAGATGCCGGTGAGGCTGCCGGTGAAGTGGAAGCGGACCTGGACGGACTTGTCGCCGGCGTAGGAGTCCAGCGGCACGCTCTGGTGCGAGGGGCCGGGAAGGATGTCCTCGTGGTGCCACACGGTGGTCCAGGTGCTGCCGCCGTCGGTGCTGACGTCGACGTCGGCGGTCGCGTCCGACAGCCGGTAGTCGGAGGGCAGCGCGGTCTCGAAGTCCAGCTCCGGGGTGTGTTCGGCGCTGAAGTCGTAGACAGGGCTGGTGAGTTCAGTGTCGACCGGGGCCCAGCCGTCGGCGAAGTCGTCGACGATCGCGAAGTGCCCGGCGCCGCCGGTGCGGTTGCCGCGGTTCAGCGGGTCGTCGAACTGCCAGCCGCCGGCCGGGGTGTTGTCCTTCACCGTCCAGCCCGCGGGAGTGGTCGCGGCGTCGAAGTGCTGCTGCCCGCCGCCGTGGTAGGAGATCGCGTAGCCGGCCGGCAGGGTGCCGGAGCTGTTCAGCGCGGGTTCGAGGTCGACGCCGCCGAGCGCGGTGGAGCCGACGTGGACCTGGTGGGTGAGCGGCTGGTAGCCGGGCTCCAGCGGGGTGACCTGGAGGGTGTAGTCCCGGTTCATCGGGACGGTGAGCCGGTAGGCGCCGGTGGCCGGATCGCTGAACGTCTGGCCGGGCACGCCGTCCACGGTGATGCGGGCGTAGACGCCCCAGGAGTGGGCGCTGTCCCCGATGGTGCCGGAGATCTGCTCGGCGGGCACGGCGGTGAGGCTCACGTCCTCGGTGAGGTCGGTCCCGTCGGGCAGGTCGAGGGTGCCCAGGTCACGGTCGGCGTAGCCGAAGGCGCCGGCGTGCGCGGCGTAGGAGCCGGCCGGGACGTCGATCCGGTAGGTGCCGTCGGAGCCGGTGGTGACCTGGTGGTCCCCGATGTCGACGGCGGCCCCGGACACCGGCTTCGCCGTGTCGGCGTCGGTGACGGTGCCGTGGACGGTGGCGTGCGGGCCGGGCCGGAAGGCGGTCAGGCCGTCGGGGGTGCCGAGACCGGTCGGTGCGTCGTACCCGGGCTCGGCCGCGCACAGGTAGGACGGGTCGCACTGCGGGGTGGTGCCGAAGCCGCAGCCCGAGGACGCGGGGCAACTGGCGTTGTCGCCGGTGGTCACGTCGTGCAGCGCCGAAGGCGTGTTGTACGGGTACGAGTTGGGGTAGGTACCGGCGACGGGCGTACCGGCCAGCGCGTAGGTGCCCGCGATGATCGGGGCGGAGGCGCTGGTGCCGCCGTACACGTTCCAGCCCTGGTCGGAGAAGCTGTTGTAGACGGCGACGCCGGTGGCGGGGTCGGCCACCGCGCTGACGTCGGCCACGGTCCGGCCGGGGCAGCCGGAGTCGGTCTGGAAGGCCGGCTTGGTCTCCACGCTGGAGCAGCCGGAGCCGGGCGCGCCCCAGTGCGGGATGCCGTCGGCGTCGGTGCCGGTGGAGTTCCACACCGACTCGGTCCAGCCACGGCTGCTGCCGTCGCGGGTGAGGCTGGTGCCGCCGACGGACGTCACGTAGGGGGACGCGGCCGGGTAGGTGACGCCGTAGCCGTCGTCGCCGGAGGAGAAGACCAGCGCGGTGCCCGGGTGGTCGAAGTACGCCTCGTCGATGGCCGGTTCGCTCGGGTCGTCGGTGTAGGCGCCGTAGGAGTTGGAGACGTAGCGGGCGCCCAGGGCGACGGCGGTGTTCTCGGCGGTGCCGAGGTCGTCGGTGTTGGCGCTGTCGGCCTCGACGAGCAGGATGTGGGCGTTCGGCGCGACGGCGGAGACCATGTCCAGGTCGAGCGAGATCTCACCGGCCCAACCCTCGTCGGCGGCCGGGTAGTTTGCGCCGCCGTGCTCGTCCACCTTGCGCAGGCAGCCGGACTCCGCGGTGCACGCGGGCAGCCCGAACTGCTGGCGGTAGACGGCCAGGTCGGCCTCGGCCGTCGGGTCGTCGTACGCGTCGACGATGGCGATGGTGGCGCCGGCGCCACCGTCGGCGGGCAGGCTGTAGGCGGACAGCAGGTCGGTCGGCGACAGCCCGGAGGGCGCGACCGCCTGCCCGTCGGTGTTGCGCTGGAGGCCCAGGGCCCGGTGGACGTCGGTGCGGCGCAGGCCGAAGCAGCTGAACGCGCCCGGTTTGGGCGTGCCGCACAGCGGTTCGGTGGCGGCCTTGCCGGAGGAGGTGGCGGCCTGGGAGGGTGCCTGGCTCGGCGACGGGCTCTGTGCCTGAGCGGAGGCCTGCGCGGGAGCCTGGGCGGGGGCGGCCCAGGCGTTGGCCGGTAGCAGCAGGGCGAGGCAGGCGAGCAATGCGGTGACGACACCGCGGGCGAGGAACGCCGCGCGAGGTCTGGGAGCGCTCCCAGACGGTCTCGGTGCAGGCGGGGGTATGGCGGGCAAGGGTCATCTCCGGGGGTGATGAGGCGGACGACCGCGGCGGCGGCCCGTGGTGCGGGACAGCTGCGATTCCCCTCAAGATCCCCAGCGGGGGCCCCGGGGTCAACGCACCGTCCTGGCGGCTTACCGCCGTGTCGGGTTCACGCCCGGTTTGACGCCGCGTCGGCTCGGCAGCCCGTTGATCCCCGCGTAACCCGCCTGTCACACCGCGGGGTTGCACCAGGGGCCGAGCAGGCGGGCGGGCGGAGTACGGGGTCGGGTTCGGGCCAGTCCTCGGCATGGCCCGAAGGCGCCCTTTCGCCCGGCACTGAGGGTGAACTAGCGTGAGCGACACGTTAGTTGCCTATGGCATCTAGTGCTGGAGGCAGCTACCCCACACGCCTCAGGTACCTCATCGGCACCTTCGGTACCCGGTTGGAGGAGAGTCCGCCATGGCCACAGCCGCGCACCCGTCCACCCCCCTGACCGTCCCCGCCGCCCGCGGGACCTGCCCCTTCGATCCCCCACCGGCGTATGAACAGGCCCGCGGCGACCAGGGGTTGACCCGGGTCCGGCTGTGGGACGGCTCGTCGTGCTGGATGGTCACCCGGCACGCGGACATCCGCTCGGTGCTGCGCGACCGCGTGTTCAGCGCCGACTCCTCCCGCGCCGGCTTCCCGTTCCTGTCGCCGGGCCGGCGGGCGCTGACCACCGACCGTCCCTCGTTCATCCGGATGGACGACCCGGAGCACGCCCGGCTGCGCCGCATGCTCACCGCGGACTTCATGATCCGCAAGGTGGCCTCGATGCACGAGGGGGTGCGGCACCTGGCCGACGAGCTGCTGGAGCGGATGGCGGCCGCGCCGGACCGGACCGCCGACCTGGTGGCGGAGTTCGCGCTGCCGCTCCCGTCGATGGTGATCTGCCTCCTGCTCGGCGTCCCCTACAGCGAGCACGCGTTCTTCCAGCGGTGCAGCAGCACCATGCTGCGGACCGACGCGAGCCCGGCCGAGGTCACCGCGGCCCAGCGCGAGATCCTCGACTTCCTGACCGCACTGGCCCGCGAGCGGCGGTCCGCCCCGGACGACGGCATCATCAGCCGGCTGGCCGCGGCGGGCGAACTCCCCGACGAGGAGATCGCGTCGATGGGCCGGCTGCTGCTGGTGGCCGGGCACGAGACCACCGCGAACATGACCTCGCTGTCGGTGCTGACCCTGCTGCGCGACCCCGAACAGGCCGACCGGCTGCGGGAGGCGGCCCGGCGGGACGCGGCCGGCGACGGCGACGCCCTCGACACCGCCGTCGAGGAACTGCTGCGCTACCTGACGGTCGTGCACAGCGGGACCGCGCGCGTCGCCGTCGAGGACGTCATGGTCGGCGGCACGCTGGTCCGCGCCGGCGAGGGCGTGCTGTGCATGCTCAACGCCGGGAACCGCGACGAGGACGCCTTCCCCGACGGCGGCCGGCTGGACCTGGAGCGGCCCGGCGCCCGGCGCCACCTGGCGTTCGGCTTCGGCATCCACCAGTGCCTGGGCCAGCCGCTGGCCCGGCTGGAACTGCGGGTGGCACTGCCCGCGGTACTGGACCGGCTGCCGGACATACGCCTGGCCGCGCCGTTCGAAAGCCTGCGCTTCCGGCACGAGATGGGCGTCTACGGCCTGCACGAACTGCCGGTCGCCTGGTGACCGCGCACCCCACTCCGATCCGGAAGGAGCATGCCATGCAGGTGCACGTCGACCAGGACCGGTGCTGCGGCTCGGGCATGTGCGTGCTGACCGCGGGCGCCGTGTTCGACCAGCGCGACGCGGACGGCATCGTGGTGCTGCTCGCCGAGCACCCGGCGAAGCAGGACTGGGACGACGTCCGCGAGGCGGAGTCGTCCTGCCCCTCGCAGGCGATCACGGTGGAGGAGGACCAGGCGGCCGGCTGACCCCGGTGCCGCCGCCCCGCACCTCTCCCGTCGTACGGCCGCGCCCGGGCCGGCAGGGCCCGCCTGCCGGGCCTGCCCCGGGCGCGGCCGGCCCCCGCGCGGAGGGGTGACCGCGGCCCGGAGGCAGGTCGTACGGCCGCTCCGGGGAGGGCCGCCCGAGCCGGCCGTCCCGCCATGGGGGCGCGGATCTGAGCCCTGTGCCGGCGGACCCGCGCCCCTGCCGACCTGGGAGATCGGCACGATCCGGGTGCCCACGCGGCGGTCCCGCGCATCACAGATTGCACAAAAGATGGCATCGGCGCTGACCGGGGGCGGCGCGGCAGCATAGTCTGCCGCCATGCTCAACACGCACCGCCTGCACATACTGGCCGCGGTGGACCAGGCGGGGAGCATCGCCGGGGCCGCGCGCGACCTGAAGCTCTCGCCGTCCGCGGTGTCGCACCAGCTGGCCCAGCTGGAGAAGGACGCCGGCGTCAGCCTCGTCGAGCGCAGCGCGCAGAGCCTGCGGCTCACCTACGCCGGGCGGCGCCTGTCGCTGCGCGGCCAGGAGGTCCTGGCGCTGCTGGACTCGGCCGAGAAGGACCTCCGGGCGCAGTCCCGGGCCGACTCCGGGTACCTGCGCATCGGCTTCTTCGCCTCCGCCGGCTACCAGTTGCTCCCCCAGTCGCTGTCGCGCTTCTCGCGCCGCTATCCCGCGGTCGAGCTGGAGCTGGTCGAGGGGCAGCCGCACGAGCTGGCGGACAGCGTCCAGCAGGGGGCGATCGACGCGCTGGTGGTCTTCGAGCACGGGCTCGACCCGTGGGTGCCGCCGGACGGCGTCGAGGTGAAGGAGCTGTTCCACGAGCCGCAGTTGCTGGTGGTCCCGGAGGGGCATCCGGCCGGCCGGCGCAGCCAGGTGCGGCTGGTGGAGCTGGCCGGGGAGCAGTGGGTCACCTCCTTCGGGACCGGCACGCCGGTGCTGTCCGTCCTCGAACGGGCCTGCGCGCTGGAGGGCTTCGTCCCCCGCATCCGCTGCCGCAGCGACCACTACGAGGTGATCGTGGGGCTGGTGCGGGCCGGTATGGGCATCGCGCTGGTGCCGAGCCTCGGCATCAACGACACCACCGGTGTCCAGACCAGCAGGGTGTCGGGGCCGCGGCTGTACCGGAAGATCGGGGTGGCCTGGCGGCCGGAGAACCCGAACCCGGTGCTGAGCAGCTTCACCGCCTACCTGGGCAGTGCGGCGTCGAACCTGCTCGCGACCGGGCGGCTGGGCGGGGTTCCGGTCAGCTGACCGCCGCCGCGATCCGCGCCCCCACCGCGCGCATCGCCTGCGTCATCGGGAACTCGCTGCCCGCGGCGGACCTGCCGAGCACGGCGTAGCAGACCTGCCGGGAACCGCGGACCACCCCGACGTCGCAGCGGATGCCCACGTCGACGCCGGTCTTGTTCGCCACCCACGGCGACGCGCGGGGAATGTCCGGGACCGAGGAGTCCTCGGGGTCGTGGGGGATGAGGGCGGGCACCATGCTCCGGTCGCTGCAGGCGGCCATCCAGCCGAGCACGACGCGCGCCCACGGCTCGTCCCCCGCGATGCGCTCCGCCAGCGCGGCCAGTTCGGCCGCGGTGCCGACGGCGAAGGTGTGCGGGTGCTGGGGCAGCCGCGGTTCGCGGATCCGGTCGAGCAGGCGGGTGCGGACCAGTCCGAGCGCCTCCGCGCCCTCGTTGATCCGGGCCAGGCCGACCCGGCGGATCAGGGCGTTGGTGGCGGTGTTGTCGCTGACCGCGGCGGTGAGCGTGGCGAGGTCGGCCACGGTCCAGCGCCGCGCCGACAGCCGGGTCAGCAGTCCCGAGCCGCCGCAGTAGTCCTCGTCGAGGAGGTCGACCGGCTCGTCGGCGTGCAGGTCTCCCCCGCCGAGGCCGCGGGCGACCTCGGCCAGCAGCAGGAGCTTGCCGACGCTGGCCAGCGGCAGCACCTCGTCCGGGCACTGCTCCAGCACTCCGGGGACGGCGACGGACAGCGTGCCGGGGAGCTCCGGCGGCAGGGCGCCGCTCAGCACGGGATCACCCGGCCAGGCCGCGCCGACGTCGTCTCGCCGTCCTCCACGACCACCTCGCCGGCCACCGCGACCAGCCGGACGCCGCTCGGGGCGAGCAGCGGTTCCGTGAACGTCGCGCGGTCGGCGATCACCGCCGGATCGAAGACCACCAGATCGGCGTGGCCGCCGTCGCGCAGCACCCCTCTTCCGGTGAGGCCGAAGCGTGCGGCGGTGGCGCCGGTCATCTTGTGCACGGCCTCCGGCAGTGCGAGCAGGCCGAGTTCGCGCCCGTAGTGCCCGAGCACGCGGGCGAACGTCCCGGCCCAGCGCGGATGCGGCAGTCCCGGCTTGGGCACGCCGTCCGAGCCGATCATCGCGAACGGTGCCGCGAGGACCCGCCGCACGTCGTCCTCCCGCATCGAGTGGCTGATGATCGTCACGTCCCCCTCCTCGGCCAGCAGCAGTTCGGCGACCACGTCGATCGCGTCGGCCCCGCGTGCGGAGGCGATGTCGGCGACGGTCCGGCCCTGCAGCTCGGGGTGCCGCGCCGCGCCGGCCACGGAGATGCGGTCCCAGCCGCCGTTGCCGACGGTGTTCTCCCATCCGGGCACGCCGTCCGCGATGGCGGCGCGCATCCGCTCCCGCTGCCCGGCGTCCCGCAGCCGCTCCAGCAGGCGCCGTGGACCGCCGTCGTGCGCCCACGGCGGCAGCATCGCCGCCAGGCCGGTGCTGCCGGCAGTGTACGGGTAGACGTCGCAGGTCACGTCCATCCCCTCGGCGCGCAGCGCGTGCAGGCGGGGCAGCGTCCGTTCGGTGCCGCCCCATCCGTCGCGGCCCGCGGTCTTGTGGTGCGAGACGTGCAGGGGGGCGCCGCTGTCGCGGGCGATCCGCACCGCCTCCTCCAGCGCCGCCTCGACACCGGACATCTCGTCGCGCAGGTGCGTCACGTACGGCTTGCGGTGGGCCGCCGCGACCGCGGCGAGGGCGGTGACCTCGGCGGTGTCCGCGTACGAACCGGGCGTGTAGATCAGGCCGGTGGACAGTCCCGCGGCGCCATCCGCGAGGGCCCGGTCCAGTACCTCGCACATGGCGGCGAGTTCGCCGGCCGTCGCGGCCCGCGCGTCGTGTCCGACCACCGATCCGCGCAGCGTGCCGTGCCCGACCAGCGAGGCCAGGTGGTTCGCGCGGCCGCCCTCCGCGTGGGCGCGGGCGAACGCCCCGAAGTCCGGGTACGGCGCGGGAAACGCGCTGCTGCCGCAGTTGCCGCAGATCTCGACGGTCACGCCCTGGAGCACGGCGCCGTGCGCGGCCGCGTCGCCGGTGCCGTCGAGCGTGGTCAGGTCGGAGTGGGTGTGCGCGTCGATGAAGCCGGGCGCCACGACGCAGCCGGGCAGGTCCAGGACGCGGTCCGCACGGACCGGGGCGTCGGGCGGCAGCACGCGGAGCCGGCCGCCGGTGACACCGACCTGGCCTGCCGTCAGGGGCGCGCCGGTGCCGTCGGCGAGGTCGGCGCCCCGGATCAGCAGGGAGAAGCGGGGCCCGCTCATCGCGCCACGGAGCGGTCGGCGCGGGCCGCGGCCGTACCGGCGGGCGGCGTCAGGGGGCCGGCGAACGCCCGGTCCGGGTCCGGCCGGTGGACACCGGACACGGCGGATGGCTGGTTCATGGGCCTCCTCGCTCGGGCTCCGTCGCCGGAGTGGGGACCAGCGTGCCGTGCGGGCGTGGTCCCGGCAGCGGAGCGTCGAAAACCTCGGCGCTCACCGTTCACTTCGTTTTCGGCGGGCGCTTCCGTCCGCGTCAGCGGCAACGATGTCGCCCCACCGGGCAAGGACACCAGCCCCCTTCACCCGGTGGATCCCGTGGGCGACCCCGGCCGGAACCCCGTGCAGACCGCGCGGACCCCCCGTGCCGGATGTCGCGGCCGGTCGCGGGTCGGAGCGAACCAAGCCCGTGGAAGCGCGACAGAGCCCGCCGAAGACCGACCCAGCCCGCCCAGAAGCGAAGACGCCCGGCGAGCACCGACGAGGAGGAGTGCCCATGACCGTGGCCGAGGAGGCCGACGGCAGCCGGCCGGCCCGCAGCTCCGGCGACCGGCCGTCCCCCATCACCCCCGAGGAGGTGGCGGCGGAACCCGGAGCGCCGTCCTGGCCCGCCGTGGCCGGCGCCGAGACCTGGTGGCTCGCACCCGACCCGGCCACGGCCACCGTGCGGCTGCTGCGCCGCGCCGAACCGGGCGGGGCCGCGGATCCGGTCCTCGGGCCCAACTGGTCCGTCGGGAGCCGCGCGATCGGTTACGGCGGCCGCCCCTACCTCGTCGTGCCACGCGGCCGGACCCACCTCCTCGTCTTCTGTCACGCACCCGACCAGCGGCTGTACGGCACCCCCGTGCCGCCGCCGGGCGAGGCCGGCGGGGTCCCCGCCGCCAAGCCCACGCCCCTCACCCGCGCCGACCCGCCCGGGATCAGGACCACCTACGCCGACCCGGTGCTGGGCCCCGGCGGCCGCGAGGTCTGGTGCATCCGGGAGACCACCCGCGTGGACGGAGGCGGGGAGCGCACCGACCCCGCGCCGCGCACCGTACGCGACATCGTCGCCGTACCGCTGTCCGGCGCGGCGGCCGAGGACCCGGACGCCGTACGGGTCGTGGCGAGGTCCCACCACTTCCTGTCCGGGCTGCGGGTGAGCCCGGACGAGCGGCACCTGGCGTGGATCGGCTGGAACCACCCCGACATGCCGTGGGACACCAGCGACCTGATGGTGGCCCGGGTGGAGGACGGCCGGGCGGTGGAGTCGGTACGGGTCCTCGGCGGGCCGGGCGTCTCCGTGCCGCAGGCCGAATGGGCCGGGCCGGGCGCCCTCTACGCCATGGCCGACCCCGACGGCTGGTGGAACCTGCACCGGGTCGATCTGGCGGCCGGCGGCACGGTGCGCAGCACCTGCGTGCTGCGCACCGACACCGAGTGCGCGCACCCGGTCTGGCGGGTGGGGGCGACCTCGTTCGCGGTCACCGACGCCGGCGTGGTCTTCGCGCAGGGCGGCGCGGAGCAGTCCCTGGTGGTGTGGGATCCGGCGAACGGTTCCGTGACGCCGATCGCCGAGGGGTGGACCGAGTTCGGGATCGGGCTGCGCGGCGACGCCCGTTCGGTGGCCGTCGTGGCGGCGAGCCCGACCGAGCCCGCGACCCCGCTGCGCATCACCCTCTCCTCCCCGAACCTCCCGGCACCGCCGGCGCTCCTGCGCTGCGTCCCCCCGGCCGAGGAGCCGCACCGGCGGTGGCTGTCCGTGCCCCGGCGCCGCAGCGTGACCGTCGCGGGCGGCTGGGAGGTGCCCTATGCCTACTACCCGCCGTCCGGCCCGGACCGCGGTCCGGCCGGCGCCCCTCCGCCGCTGCTGATCGACGTGCACGGCGGCCCGACCAACCGCACCAGCGCCACCCGCAGCCTGTCGTTGTCGCTCTTCACCAGCCGCGGGTACGCGGTGGCGTCGGTCGACCACGGCGGATCGACCGGCTACGGGCGGGCGTACCGCGACCGGTTGCGGCACGCGTGGGGCGTGGTGGACGTCGAGGACAGCGTCGCCGTGGCCCGGTCCCTGGCAGCCGAGGGACTCGCCGACCCCGAACGCACCGCCATCCGCGGCGGGTCGGCGGGCGGCTGGACCGCGCTGGCCGCCCTCGCGCACAGCGACACCTTCTGCTGCGGCACCGTCTACTACCCGATCACCGACCCGCTGACCTGGTCGTACGCTGAGACCCACGACTTCGAGAGCCGCTACATCGCCTCGCTGGTGGGCCCGTTGCCGCAGGACGAGGAGCGGCACCGCCGCGTGTCGCCGCTGGCCAACGCGGCGGGCATCACGGCACCGTACGTGATGTTCCAGGGCCTGGACGATCCGATCTGCCGTCCGGACCAGGCCCGCCGGATGGTCGCGGCGGTCGACGCGGCCCACGGGCCGGGCCGCTGCGTGCGGTACCTGGAGTTCCCGGGCGAGGGCCACGGATTCCGCCGCCCGGCCACCAAGCTCGCCTGCCTGCGGGCCGAGCTCGACCTCTACGCCCGGGTGATGAGCCCGGACTGAAGGCATCGAAGTCTTCGATGCTCAGGGACGCAAGCGCGCACGGGGCCTTGCCGTCCCGCGGATGAACGCCAGTCTTCTAACACCTCAGCTTCAGGTGATCGCGAGGCGCCGTGACGCCGCTGGATGCCGCACCGGCCTCCGCGGCGCGGTTCCTGGTCACGCCCGCCCACAAGGCCGGCAACGCCTCCCCGAGCAGCAACCCCCCGACGCCGGCGTCGACATCGCCGTCCACGTGGCCGGAACCGGCACGGACGCCGGCCCGCGGCACCCGATCCCCTGACGATCCTTTCCGATCCTTCCCGATTCCTCCCGATCCCCCGCCCCTCCGATCCCCTGATCCCTCACCCCGGCTCCGAGCCCGCACCCGGTCCGGCACCGTCCCCCGCTCTCCCACCTTCGGACCTTCGGAGAACCCCATGGTTTTGCGCCAACGCCCCAGACTGCTCGCGGCGCCGGCCGCGGCGGCCGCCTGCGCCCTCCTCCTGCTCGGCCCGGCCGGGCTCGCGACCTCCGCGGCGGCAGCCACCCCGAGCAGTACCTCCGGCAAGACGCTGCGCGTCGCGATGGACAGCTCGGGGGTGGACACCCTCAACCCGTTCACGGCCTACTTCAACGGCTCCTACGACATCTTCGGCGCCATCTACCCGACGCTCACGGTGATCGGTCAGGACGGCCGGCCCAACCCCTACCTGGCCACGTCCTGGTCCATGTCGTCCGACCACCTCACCTGGACCTTCAAGATCCGCAAGGGGCTGAAGTGGAGTGACGGCCAGCCGCTCACCGCGGCGGACGCCGCCTGGACCCTCAACCTGATCATGACCAACGAGGTCGCGGGCACCGCCAACGGGACGCTGGTGTCGAACTTCTCGTCGGTCACCGCGCCCGATCCCACCACGCTGGTGATCCGGACGAAGCAGCCGCAGTCGAACCTCACCTACATCAGCACCCCGGTCTACAGCATCCCGATCGTGCCCGAGCACATCTGGAAGTCGCACGTGGCCGACCTCAAGAACTACAAGAACGACTCCTTCCCGGTGGTCGGTTACGGCCCCTGGCAGCTCACCGGCTACAAGACCGACCAGTACGCGACACTCGACGCCAACAAGTCCTTCGTCCTCGGCGCGCCCAAGTACGACCACCTCATCGAGCAGCTCTACAAGAACAGCGACAGCGCGGTCGCGGCCCTGCGGTCCGGCCAGCTCGACTACATCGAAGGCGTCAACGCCACCGAGTACTCGTCGCTGAAGCACGCCTCGGGCGTCACCACCACCCAGTCGGCGGGCAACGGCTGGACCGGGCTGGAGCTCAACCCCGGCGCGAAGACCCGCAGCGGCAAGTCGATCGGCACCGGCAACCCGGCCCTCACCGACCCGACGCTGCGCCGGGCGATCGCCCTGAGCATCGACAAGCAGACGCTGGTCACGAAGGTCATCGACGGCTACGGATCGGTCGGCCAGGGATACCTGCCGCCGGCCTGGCCGGAATGGGTGTGGAAGCCGTCGGCCGGCGAGGAGCAGACCTACGACCCCGCCAAGGCCAACCAGCTGCTGGACCAGGCCGGTTACAAGCGCGGCGCGAACGGCATCCGGATCAACCCCAAGAACGGCAAGCCGCTGGCCCTGAGGCTCGGCATCCACTCCGACGACTCCTACGACGCCGCGATCTCGCCCTACGTGGCGGGCTGGCTGAAGGCCATCGGCGTCAAGGTGGAGATCGACCCGATGAGCATGACCGCCCTCAACAGCGACCTGGGCAAGGGCGACTGGGACATGCTGATGGACGCGTGGACGAACGGGCCGGACCCGACGTACATGCTCGGCATCCAGAGCTGCACGACCCTCCCCGACGACCAGGGCAACGGCGGCAACACCGACGCCTTCTTCTGCAACCCGGCGTACGAGAAGCTGCTCTCCCAGCAGCAGACGCAGTTCGTCCCGGCGCAGCGGGCCAAGACCGTCGACCAGATGGAGAAGATCCTCTACGACGCCGACGTCGACCTGATGTTCTACAACAAGACCATGCTGACCGCGACCTCCTCCAAGGTCACCGGCATGAACACGGGCACGCCGGACGCGAAGGACGTGTACCCCGCGCAGAGTTCCTTCTGGAGCTACCTGAAGGCGACCCCGAAGGCCGGCGACAGCGGCTCGTCCTCCAGCAACGTGGGCCTGTGGGTGGGCATCGCCGCCGCGGTCGTCGTGGTCGGAGCGGGCGTGACCGTGGTCCGGCGCAGGTCGGGGGCGGACGACCGTGAGTAGCCCCGCCACCGTCGCCGGACCGGCGCTCGAACCGCCCGCCGCCGCCACCCGGCGGCCCCGTACCGCGCGGATGCCCTGGGCCCGCTACGTGGCCGGCAAGCTCGCGGCCGCCGTCGTCAGCTTCGCCGTCACCCTGGTCATCGGCTTCGTGCTGTTCAACATGATGCCCTCCGACCCGGTCCGCACCATGACCCGCGGCCGGCCGGTCAGCCAGGCCGAACTCGTCCGGCTGCGCGTCCAGCTCGGCCTGGACAAGCCGGTATGGCAGCGGTTCCTGGACTTCGTCAACGACACCCTGCACGGCCGCCTCGGCTACTCCTGGGAGTACCAGCGGTCGGTGGCGTCGCTGACGATGAGCCGGATCGGTCCGACCCTGCTGCTGATGGGCACGTCGTTCGTCATCTCGGTGCTCCTCGGCCTGTGGCTGGGCCAGCGCAGCGGCTGGCGGGCGGGCAGCCTGTTCGACCGGATCACGTCGTCGACCGCGCTCACACTGTGGTCGGTGCCGACCTTCTGGCTCGGCATGATCCTGCTGATGGTGTGCAGCGTCGGGATCGGGCCCATCCACGGGTTCCTGCCGGCCGGCGGCATGAGCGACCCGTCGCTGCCGCAGAGCGGCTTGAGGCACTACGTGGACGTCGCCCGGCACCTCGTCCTGCCGGCGCTGACCATGATCCTGGTCGTCTACGCCCAGTACGTGACGATCATGCGGTCCTCGATCATCGAGGAGATCGGCAGCCCCTATCTCCTGACCGCCCGGGCGAAGGGGCTGACCGACGACAACGTGCGGCGGCGGCACGCGGTGCCGAACGCCCTGCTGCCCTCGGTGACCATGATCTTCATGCACCTCGGCACTCTGATCAGCGGGGCCGTCACCGTCGAGGCGGTCTTCTCCTGGCCCGGTCTCGGCGACCTCACCTACGAGGCACTGAAAATCCCCGACCTGCCGCTGTTGCAGGGCACCTTCATCGTCTTCAGCGCGAGTGTGATCCTCATGAATCTCCTGGCGGACCTCGCCTACCGGTTCCTCGACCCGCGGGTGCGCGCCCAGTGAGCGCCGCGCAGGTCCTCAGCTCCCAGGAGGTCGCGGCCGCCGTCCCGGCGAGGTTCGCCGGGGTGCGCCGCTTCGCCCGAGCCTTCCGGCACCGCCCCTCCGGTGTCGCCGGCCTCGCCGTGCTCCTGCTGTTCTCCCTGCTCGCCCTGGTCGCGCCGCTGTTCATCGGCCAGGACCAGCTCGACGTCACCAAGGTCGACGGCCCGCTGCTGTCCGCGCCCAGCGGGCACTACCCGCTGGGCACCGACCAGGCGGGCCGCAACGTGCTGCTCCTGCTGATCTGGGGCTCGCGCGAGTCGCTGCGGATCGGCATCATCGCGACCGCGCTGACCGTCGTCATCGGCGCCGGGATCGGCATCGTCGCCGGCCACTACGGCGGCTGGGTCGGCCGCGCGCTGATGCACGTGACCGACTGGTTCATCGCCCTGCCGAGCCTGCCGCTGGCCATCTCGCTGGCGGCGGTGCTGGGCCAGGGCGAGACGTCGATCACCATCGCGATCGCCGCGACGTCCTGGACCGCGACCGCCCGGCTGGTGCGGGCGCAGACGCTGGCCGTCGAGGCGCGCCCGTTCGTCGAGCGGGCCCGGGCGCTGGGCGCGGGCGACTGGCAGATCATGGTGCGCCAGGTGCTCCCGAACGTGACGCCGCTGATCCTGGTGTCCAGCACCCTGACCGTCGCCGGCGCGCTGCTGTCCGAGGCGACGCTCACCTTCCTGGGACTGGGCAACCCCGCCAGCATCACCTGGGGCGAGATGCTCAACAACGCCTTCTTCAACGGGGCGTTCACCGCCGACGCCTGGTGGTACCTGCTGCCTCCCGGCCTGGCGATCCTCGTGGTGGTGCTGGGCTTCACGCTCACCGGCCGCGCGGTGGAACACGTGCTCGACCCGCGGACGGAGGACAGGAGTTGACCACCGAGGCTCCCGGCGCGGCCGGGAAGACGACGACCGAGGACACCCCGCTGCTGGAGGTCCGCGACCTCCATGTCACCTACCGCCAGGGGGGCAACGACGTCCCCGCCGTGCGGGGGGTCGACTTCACCCTCGCCCCCGGCGACACCCTGGGCATCGCGGGCGAGTCCGGATGCGGCAAGTCCACGATGGCGCTCAGCCTGCTCCGGTTGCAGGACCGCGGGGCCAGGGTCGAGGGCGAGGTGCTCTTCCGGGGCGAGAACCTGCTGACCACCGCCTGGTCGCGGCTGCGGGCGGTGCGCTGGGCCGGCGCGTCGGTGGTGTTCCAGGGCGCGATGAGCGCGCTGAACCCCGTACGCACCGTGCTGGACCAGATCGTGGAGCCGATCGTGCTGCACGACAAGGTCCGGGTGTCCGAGGCCGAACGCCGCGCCACCGAACTGCTGGACAGCGTCGGCATCCCCGCGCGGCGGGTCCGCGGCTACCCGCACGAGTTCTCCGGCGGGCAGCGGCAGCGGGTGATGATCGCCATGGCCCTGGCCTGCCGCCCGGACCTGATCATCGCCGACGAACCCACCACGGCGCTGGACGTCATGGTCCAGGCCCAGATCCTGGAACTGCTCGCGGAGTCCGTCCGCGAGTCCCGGATCGCGGTCATGATGATCACCCACGACCTCTCGCTGCTGGCCCACACCTGCGACCGGCTGGCGGTGATGTACGCCGGGCGGATCGTCGAGCTCGGCCCGTCCCGCCAGGTGCTCCAGGCGCCCGAACACCCCTACACCCGTGCGCTGTCGCGGGCGTTCCCCACCATCGGCGACCCGGCCTCGCGCCGCGCGCCGGCCGGCCTGGCCGGCGACCCGCCCCGGCCGTCGCGGACCAGCGTGGGCTGCGACTTCGCGGACCGCTGCCCCGACGTGCTGCCGGTCTGCCGCACCGGGGAGATGCAGCTGTGGCCCGCCGGGCCCGGCCGATCCGCGGCGTGCGTGCGCGCGCTGCCCGACCAGGGAGGTACGCCGTGACCGGCCGACCGGACGAGTCATCCACCGCGCTGGAGGTCCGCGACCTGTCGGTGGTCTACCCCGCCGCGCGCGGCCGCGGCCCGGCCCGCGCGGTCGACGGCGTCAACCTCCGCATCGGCAAGGGCGAGATCGTCGCGCTGATCGGCGAGTCGGGGTGCGGCAAGTCCACCTTGGCCCGCACCCTGGTCGGCCTGGTCCGGCCGACCGGCGGCGAGGTGCTGCACGAGGGCACCGCACTGGACTACTCCGCGCGGGGACTCAAACGCTACCGGCGCCACACCCAGCTGGTGCTGCAGGACCCCGGCGGGGCCCTGAACCCGAAGCAGAACGTCTACGACGCGGTCGCCCTGGGCCCGCGCCTGCACGGACTGACCGAGGACCTGCCGCTCACCGTGCACGACGCGCTCGCCAGGGCCGGACTGCGGCCACCGGAGCAGTACTTCGACCGGTACCCGCACGAGCTGTCCGGCGGTCAGCAGCAACGTGTCGTCATCGCGGGCGTGCTGGCCCTCAATCCGTCGGTCATCGTCGCCGACGAGCCGGTGGCGTCGCTGGACGCCTCGGTGCGCGGGGAGATCCTGAAGCTGATCCTGCGGCTGCGGGACGACCTCGGGCTGTCGGCGCTCGTGGTGAGCCACGACCTCGGCCTGGCCTGGAACATCGCCGACCGGGTGGCGGTGATGTACCTGGGCCGGGTGGTCGAGCAGGGCACCGTCGAGGAGGTGCTGCTGCGGCCGCAGCACCCCTACACCCGGGCGCTGCTCTCCGTGGTGCCGACCGGCGCCGACGACTGGCGCCCCACCCTGCTGGCCGGTGAGCCCCCGGACCCGACGGCGATCCCGGCCGGCTGCCGCTTCCATCCGCGCTGCGGCCGCTGGGCCGACGCGGATCCGGACACACGCGCCGCGGGCGCCTGCGACCGGCGCACCCTTCCCGTACTGGCACCGGACACCTCCGGTGCGGCGTGCCACCTTCTCACCTCGTCACACCTGGAGAACGCATGAGTCTGCTGCGCCCGCCCGCCCTGCGGGCCGGTGACACCGTCGCCGTGATCTGCGCCAGCTCACCCGTCGACGACCAGGAGCACCTGGAGTCGGGCCTGGCCGCGATGCGGTCGGTGGGGCTGGTCCCCGAGGTGTTCGGCTCGGCCCGCGACGCCGGGAGCATCTACGACTACCTCGCCGGCGACGACCGGCTGCGCGCCGCCGACCTGACCCGCGCCCTGTCCGACCCCGCCTACGCCGGCGTGTTCATGGCCTGCGGCGGCTACGGGTCCCAGCGCACGCTGGAGTTGGTGGACTGGAGCCGGATCGACCCCGCGCGCCCGAAGGTCCTCGTCGGCTACTCCGACGTGACCGCGCTGCTGGAGGCGCTGGCCGTCAAGCTGGGCTGGGTCTCGCTGTTCGGCCCGATGGTGGCGTGCGGCGGTTTCTGGGAGGGCCCGCAGGAGTACGACTTCACGCAGCTGATGAAGCTGCTGTACACGCCGTCCGAGGTCAAGGAGCTGAGCTTCCCGGGGGCCCGGACGCTGGTCCCCGGCATCGCGGAGGGCATGACCCTCGGGGGCACGGCGACCCTGATCGCGGCCGGCCTCGGTACGGACACCTCCCACCCGGCCAAGGACGCCATCCTGTTCCTGGAGGACGTCGACGAACTGCCGTTCCGGCTGGACCGGATCGTCACCCAGATCCGGCGCGCGACGTCCTACCTCGACGGGGTGGCCGGCATCATCCTCGGCACCTTCACCGAGTGCGGCGACCCCGCGCACGTCGACCGGATGCTCGCCGAGCGCTTCGGCGACCTCGGTGTCCCGGTGCTGGCCGGGGTGAACATCGGCCACAACACGCGGATGCAGACGTACCCGGTCGGCGTGCGGGCCCGCCTGGACGCCGACGGGGCCCGGCTGACGTTCCTGGACCAGGTGCTCACGGACCCGGAGGAGTGAGGGCCGTGTAGTGCGGCTCCGCCCGGGGCCGACACGCGCAGCCGCCGCCCGGCACATGGTCCGGGCGGCGGCTGCGTGGGTGTTGCGGCCGGGGAGTTGCGGCTACGGAGGGGCCGCGGCCGGCGAAGGGCGCCTCACACGAACAGGCGCAGCAGGTCCTCCTGCGTCTCGCGGCGGACGACGACCCTGGCCTCTCCGTCGCGCACGGCCACGACCGGCGGCCGCGGCACCTGGTTGTAGTTGCCGGCCGCGGAACGCTGGTAGGCACCGGAGCAGGGGATCGCGACCAGGTCGCCCGCCTGGATGTCACCGGGCAGCTCGACGTCGTGCACGAGGATGTCCCCGCTCTCGCAGTGCTTGCCGACGATCGTGAACGACCGCGGCGCGGCGTCCCCGGTCCGGGAGACGAGCGACGCCGTGTAGGCGGCGCCGTAGGTGGCCGGGCGCGGGTTGTCGCTCATGCCGCCGTCGACGCTGAGGTAGCGGCCCTTCACGGTGCCCACCTCGTAGATCGCCACCGTCGTGGGCGCGGCGATCGACCGGCCGGGCTCGACGGCCGGCCGCACGTCCGCGGGCACCACCGCGCGCAGTACGTCGGCCAGTTCGGCGGGCCTCGGGGCCGCCTGCTCGCCCGGCAGGTAGCGGACGCCGAGCCCGCCGCCGAGGTCCAGCCGGCCGACGGCGACCCCGTGGGCGGCCTCGACCTCCTTCAGGAAGGCCACCATGCGCTCGGCGGCCGTCGCGAACGACCCGAGGTCGAAGATCTGCGAGCCGATGTGCGAGTGGAGCCCGACCAGTTCCAGGCTCGGAGCGGCCAGCACCCTGCCGACCGCCTCGATCGCCTCACCCGAGGCGATCGACAGCCCGAACTTGGTGTTCTCCCCCCCGGTCGCCAACGCGGCGTGGGTGTCCGCGTCGACGCCCGGCTTCACCCTGATCATGACGCGCTGCCGCACGCCGGCGGCGCGGGCCAGGTCCGAGAGCCGGTCCAGTTCGGTGAACGAGTCCACGACGACGCAGCCGATGCCCCACTCCACCGCGTCCCGCAGTTCCGCCACGGACTTGTTGTTCCCGTGGAAGACCACGCGCTCGGGGGGCATGCCGCCCAAGCGGGCGACGGCCATCTCGCCGCCACTGCACACGTCCAGCGAGAGGCCGAGCTCCCGCAGCCAGCCGACCAGGGCGGGCGCCAGGAAGGCCTTGCCGCCGTAGTGGACGTCACCGTCGGGGAACGCCGCCGTCCACTCCGCGCAGCGGCTGCGGAAGTCGTCTTCGTCGAGAACGTAGACCGGGGTGCCGAACCGGGCGACGAGGTCACCGACCCCCACTCCGCCGATACGGAGTTCGCCGCCCGCCCGGGAGGCCGTCCGCGGCCACACCTGGTCCATGTCGCTGTAACTGCTCATGCCGCCGAAGTTAGGGAGTCCACCTCCCCGGAAGGAGCGAGCGTCGAAGAAGTGCATGCTCAGCATCCCGCCCATGAGCGCCCACCCCGCCCCGCGGCCGGCCCGGCCACCCCGCCCGGCGGTCGCCCGCGTCTCCGGCCCGCGCACGCCTCGCTCTAGCCGTTGAGCACCTGTTCGCGCAGGATGTCGGCGTGCCCGCAATGGTGGGCCAGCTCGCGCAGGACCTGGAGGTAGACCCAGCGCAGCGTGCGCGGCCCGGCGCGGTGGCCGGTCGCCACTGTGTCCAGCGGCAGGTCGGCGACGACCGTCCGGGCCGTGGCGCAGGCCGCCCGGTGGGCCGCCGTGACGGAGGCGACGGTGTCGTCGTCGGCGAGCCGGAAGGAGTCGTCCGGCGTCTGCACCAGACCGAGTTGTCGGCGGGAGGTGCCGCCGACGCACTCCTCGAACCAGACCCGCTGCATCCAGGTGACGTGCTTGAGCAGCCCGAGCGGCGTCGTCGCCGACGGCACGAGCCGGCGGCGCGCCTGCTCCTCGCTCAGTCCGTCGAGGCTCGCCTCGACCGCACGCCGGTACTCCTCGACGAACGCGTCGAGCTGGGTGCGTTCGCCGTCCAGCGCCACATCGAACGGACCCACCGGCCTCTCCCCTCATGCCGCACCCGGGGCCGACGCCGTCTCGTACGCCGACCGTCGACGATCCTAGGACCCGGCCCCTGCCCGCGCGGTGCGCCGAGCGGGAAGATCCGTCCGATTCCCCCTAGAATGACCTGACATGACAGAGAAAGCCGGGATCGGCCGCCGATCGGTGCTCAAGGCCCTCCCCCTCGCCGTCGCCGCGGTGGCGTCCGACGGGATCGCCGCCCGGCACCGCGCGGTCGCGGCGCCGGCGCCCTTCCCGCAACCGGTGGTGTCGGCCCCGCTGCCCGTCACCGGCTCGGGACCGCCGGTCGTCGCGCACCGGCTCGACGTCCGGTTCACGGACCTCCCGGTACCGGGCTACGGAAGCGTCACCACGCGGGCGTACAACGGAACGGTGCCGGGGCCGACCCTGCGGGTGCGCGGCGGGGACACGCTGCGGCTGACGCACACCAACGGCCTGCCGCCCAACCCGCCCTACAGCGGTGACCACAACCGGCCGCACCACGCCAACAGCTTCAACCTGCACGCCCACGGCATGCACGTCTCGCCGTCAGGGGACGCCGACAACGTCCTGCGCGAGTTCGCGCCGCGCACCGCCGGCGAGGCGGCGGCGGGCGTCGCGGAACCTCAGTACGTGACGACCATCGACATTCCGGCCGACCATCCGGCGGGCACCTACTGGTACCACCCGCACCTGCACGGCGCCACGGCCGAGCAGATCGCCGGCGGCATGGCCGGAGTGATCATCGTCGAGGGCGACGTGGACGAGGTACCGGAGATCAAGGCGGCCGCCGACGTGGTCGTCTGCGTCAACGAGCTCAAACTCCGGAACGGCAAGGTCCCCGCCTTCACCTCGGGCGGTTGGATGACGGACGTCCCCTCCACCTTCACCGTCAACGGGACGGTCAACCCGACCCTCACGCTGCGCCAGGGAGAGGTCCAGCGGTGGCGGCTGGTGGCCGCGACGGCGTTCACCGCGCTGCCGCTCCGGATCACCGGCGGCGATGCCGATCTGACGATGCACCAGATCGCGCAGGACGGCGTCACCTTCGCCGCGCCCGTCGCCCTGGACCTGCTGCACCTGGCCATGGGCAACCGCGCCGACGTGCTGGTCCGGGGTGGCCGGCCCGGCACGTACGAGCTGCGGGCGGACGGGGTGTCCCAGCCGCTGATGACGATCGAGGTGACGGCGGCGCCGGCCGGGCCCGTGATGGAGCTGCCGGTCACGCTGCCGCCCGGAAAGCCCTTCCTCGACGAGAGCGACGTCACCGATCCCGGCGCGGAGCGGGAGGTGGTCTTCCACGTCGACCCCCGCGTCTTCGCCGGCGCCTTCCCCAACGCCTTCCGGGTGCTGGGGAACCACCCGACACCCGCGGCCGACCCCGGCGGCGACCTCGCACGCGACCCGGCCTACGGCCTGTTCGATCCCGACTTCGTCAACCACACCCTGGAAGTCGGCACCGTCGAACGATGGACGGTCCGTAGCGACGAGACCGGACCCGCGCTCAACCACCCCTTCCACCTGCACACCAACGGGTTCCTGGTCACCCACAGGAACGGCGAACGGCTCGACCCGCCGGTCTGGCACGACACCGTCGGCCTGGCGGGCGGCCGGCCCGGCGACTCCGTCACCTTCCTCGTCAGGTACGAGGACTTCACCGGCCGCACCGTCGCCCACTGCCACCAACTGCACCACGAAGACCTCGGCATGATGCAGTCCGTCGCCTACGTCGCACCGCCGGACCCGAGCGGAAGGCGGCGATAGTCGGTTCGAGCGTCCCGGTCAGCACACAACCGCCGCCGAACGGGAGGGATTCGGTGACCCCGGAGGGGGCCGCACAGCGGTGCCGGGCCGGACCGCTCGTCGTGCCGGACACAGAACGTGGCCGTCCCGTGCGGACTTTGGCAACCTCCGGGCCGCGCGCCGCGTACGTCACCGGGCCGTCGCGCCCCCGGACTTGAACTCGCTGACGTTCACGAAAAGGGGCCGCTCACTCCGAACCCGCGGCCACCACCGTTGCGGTGAGGGGTTCGAGGGCGGTGACCAGTTCGTCGAGTTCGGCGGGAGACAGGGCGTCGTACGGCGGGGCGGCGAGCTCGTCGGTGAGGGCTTCCACGCGCTGCTTGGTCGCGCGGCCGGCGTCGGTGAAGCGTCCGTCGGGGTCGACGAGACCGCGCTCGCGCAGGCCGTCCACGACCGCGGCCAGCCGCGCCTTCGGGAGGTGGTGGATGCGCCCGAAGGACTCCGGCGGGTGGATGCCCTGCGCGATCGCGTCGAGCACGTGGGCCTCCGTGCCGCGGACGCGGGAGGCGACGAGCGCGGCGATGTGCCCGTCGCAGCGGTGCTCGCGCAGCATCGTCGCGGCGTGCCACAGCCGGGCGACCGGGTCGCTCGGCACCGGGAGCGTGCGCATCCCCGCGAACATCATCCGGCCCTCGGTGGGCGCGCTCGTCGCCGCCTTGGTGCTCAGGTCGGCGGCGCGCACCAGGCCCGGGGAGCCGGCCAGTTCCTCGCCGAGGATGCGTCGCAGGGAGGCCGCGCTGCCCCGTTCCCGCGCGGCCAGCGACGCCTCGGGCGGGATCTTCTCCCACGCGCTCGGGATGTGCCGCGCGACCTCCCCGTCGGCGAAGCTGTAGAACGCCGCGTGCACGACCTCCGCGGGCACCCGTCCCAGCGGCGCGGCGCGGCTGGCGAAGTAGCCGTCCCAGTAGGTGCGGTGGCCGAGCGCGGCCAGTTCCTCGTTGCACTCGTCGGCGAAGAAGGTGACGAGGCAGATCGGTTCGAGGAGCTCGAACATGCGGCGGGGGGTGTGCGTCATGGCGCACATCATGCCGCGACCGGCCGGAGCCGACGGGCCAAGTGCGCGTCGCCGGAAGGGTGGTGAGTCGGGCGCTGTCCGGCCGTCACGCCCCGATGAAGCGCACCGTCTCCGTCAGGTCCGCGCGCCCGGTGCGCAGGCGGGGCACGCCCTCCTTCTCGTGGCCCACCGCGATACCGCAAACCAGGACGAGCCCGTCCTCGGCTCCGATGATCCGGGTGACGGTCCGGTGGTACATGGTCCACATCACCTGCGGGCAGCTGTGCAGCCCTTCCGCCCGGAGCAGCAGCATGACGGTCTGGAGGTACATCCCCGCGTCCGCCCACTGCCCGGGGCCCATGGTGCGGTCGAGGCAGCAGAACAGGACGACCGGCGCGCCGAACGCCTCCGAGTTCAGGGCGGCGATCTTCCGCGGCCGGTCGGGGTCGTCGCGCGCGATCCCCAGGGCCTGGTAGCGCTGGGCGGCCGCGGCGGAGAAGCGGTCCAGGTAGGGCGAGGCCATCTCGTCCGGGTACATCGGGTACTCCCGCGGGTCGCCGGGATCGCCCGCCAGGGCCCTGGCCGTCGCCCGCCGCTTCAGCTCGGCCAGCGGCTCGCCGGCCACGACGAACACCCGCCACGGCTGGAGGTTCCCGCTGGACGGAGCGCGCGTCGCCGCGCCCAGCACGCGTGCGAGCAGTTCCCTGGGCACCGGCTCGTCGCTGAACGCCCGCACGGCCCGGCGAGTGTCCACGGCCTCGTACACGTCCACGCCGCTCCGCCCCCTCGGTCGACGACGACCACGCGCTCAGCCGGACGGCGTGCCCGCGGTCCACACGCCGAACCACTGCTCGGCGCCGTACTCCTCGAAGCGTGCCACCTCGGCGAACCCCAGTTTCTCCGCGACCCGCAGCGAGGCGGCGTTGGCGGCCTGGGCGCTGAGCACGACGGGTTCGCCGGGAAGGGCCGCGGCGAACCAGTCGAGGGCCGCCGCTGCCGCCTCGGCGGCGTACCCCTGTCCCCACGCGTGGGGCAGGAACATGTAGCCGAGCTCGGTCTCGCCCCCTTCGGGACGGACGTGGCCCGGGCGGTCGGCGGCGCGCCGGTCGAGGGTGATCATGCCGATCATCGCTCCGTCGCGCTCGACCACGAAGAACCCGAAGCGCCGCCCGGGCAGTTCGGGCATGGCCTCCTCCAGGTCCGCACGCGGCTGCGCGCCTCCGACGTAGGTGCCCACCTCCGGTGAGGAGAACAGCTCGAGGAGGCCCGCCCGGTCCCGGGCCTCGGACTCGCGCAGCACGAGCCGCCCGGTGGTGATCACGGCGGGTGGCCAAGCCCCCTGGGCCGATTCCGTCATGCGGGCCAACCTAGCCAGCGGGCTCGGCCACGATCAAGGGTTCCCGAGCGAGGAACGCGGGGGACGCCTGGACCAGTTGTCGGCCCAGGACACCTTCGTCAGCTCCTCGGAGGTCCGCCGGACGCGTCGGGCCTCCTCGACGTCGCCCGGGCGGGAGGAGACCTTCTGCCCGGCGGGCGGCCCTCCGAGGTGCCCGGGGCCGCCCGGTCCGTGGATTCGACCAGCACCGCGGTCGGCCGCGAACCGGCTGCCGCTGCTCTGACGGCCGTGCGGGATCAGTCGCCGAGCCGGAGACGGTCTTCCGCTGCCCGTGACGCACGAGCCGGATCGAGCGGCTGCCGCCCGCCGGGTGAGGGCGTGTCACGGTACGGGTACGAACCGGGCAACTCGGCACCCAGGGAACGGAATCGGTTGCGATGATCGCTCGCGTGAGACCGGGGGTCGGAGCGTATCGGGAGCGCCGCTGGTGGCGGCTGGCCGCGCTGCTGGGCGCGGCCGCGGTGGCGGGCAGCGGCGTCTACGCGCTCTGGCAGGTGCGGCACGGCGGGATGGCCGCGGCGGACGTCGTGACGGTGCTCGGGTTCCCGCTGACCGTCGCGGGGTTCGCCGTGACGATCTCGGCACTGCGCGGTCAGGACCAGGGCACCGCAGCCGACCTGACGGCCGGTCAGGCGCGCACGCTGGCGCGGCTGGTCGCCGACGTCGAGGGGCGGGTGCTGACGCAGCTGCTCGGCGCCGACACCGAGCGGATCACCTTGCACTACTCCCTGGCGGCGGCCCGGGGGCGGGCCGCGCGGGCCCCGGCCGCCGGCGTCTCCGTCGCGGACGGCACGGTGAGCGCGCCGGGCATCGCCTCCTACTACCGCGCGACCCGCCCCGCCCGCCTGGTGATCACCGGTGCGGCGGGCGCCGGGAAGACGGTCCTGGCCCTGCAACTGGCCCTCGACCTGATCAGGGACCGCGAGGACGGCGACCCGGTACCGCTGCGGGTGCCGCTCGCGGGCTGGGATCCCGCCCTCCCGCTGCGCGACCTCCTGGTGAACCACCTCGTGGACGTCTACGGCCGCAGTCCGAGGACCGCCGCGAACCTGGTCGACCACCACCTGGTACTGCCGGTGCTGGACGGCCTCGACGAGATGGACCCGCTCGCGCCCGGCGGCGTCCCCGATCCCCGGCCCGTCCGCGCCCTGTGGGCCCTGGCCCGGCTGAACGCCTACCGGGAGGCGGGGACGGCCGGCCCGCTGGTGCTGGTCTGCCGTGCCGCGCACTACGACGCCCTCCCGCCGGACGCGGCCCTGAGGGACGCCGCCCGGATCACCGTCTCCCCCGTCGACGCCCCCGGTGCCGTCGCCTACCTGGCCGCCCGCGCGCAGCACCCCGACCGCTGGCGGCCCCTGCTCGACGAACTCACCGCTCACCCGTACGACCTGCACGCGCGCGTGCTGTCGACACCGTGGCGGCTGTGCCTGACCGCCACCGTCTACGCGTACGGCGGCGATCCGGCCGAGCTCCTCGCCCTGTCCACCGCGGAGAGCCTCGACGCGCGGCTGCTCTCCCTCTACGTCCCCGCGACCACCCATGTCGCCGACGTCACCGGTGCCAACCCCCGCGGCTACACCGCCGACCGGGTGCACCGGTGGCTCCACCACCTCGCCGTCCATCTGGCCGCCGGCCCGCACGTCCCGTCCGGCAGCGAGATCATCCTGCACCGGCTGTGGCCCATGGCCGGGCGCACGCGCGTCCGCGCGACCGACGGGGTCATGACCACCCTCGCCTGCCTCCTCCCGCTCGCGGTCATCCTGCCGCTGCACCTGCCGGGGCTCCTCACGGTGACGACCGCTGTCGTGGCGGTGCTGACCGGGCTGTCCTGCGTAGCAGCCGGCCACAGCGTGCCGCTGCGGCTGGACCTACGCGGTCCCAGGGTGCGGCGCTCCCTGGTCTTCGCCCTGGTGCTCTCCCTGCTGGGCGCGGTACTGGCGGGAGCGGCATTCGTGCTCATCGGCCTGGTGCTGCCGCTGCCCTTCGACCGGGAGGCCGGCCCGGTCATCGGGCTGGCGATGGGACTGATCGGCCTCGCCCGCAATCTGACCGGGGATCAGAACGCGTGGGCCGTGCCGCGGGCCACGATCCGGGCGGACGCCCTGGCCCAACTGTTCCTCGGTGTGGACCTCGGCGCGATGGCGGGGCTCGTGACGGGGGCCTCGCACGGTGTCCCGGCCGTGCTGAGCGCGGCTCTCGTGCTCACCATCCCACTCGGGCTGCTGACCGACGCGGCCGATGTCCTGTCCGTCACGATGGAGCCGGCGCCGGCCGACCCCGCCCCGCGCGGCGGCGCCGCGCGGAGGTACCTGGCCTTCCTGCTGAGCGCGCGCGGCACGGTCCCCTTCCGCCTCACGCGGTTCCTGGACTGGGGAAGCGAGGCGGGGATCATGCGGTACAGCGGCTCCGCGTACCAGTTCCGCCACCGGGAGCTCCAGTTGTGGCTCGCCGCTCACCCCGAACCCCTCACCGGTCCCGGCCGGACCGCCACCCGTGGATGAGGGCGACCCGGCAGGAGCGGGCCGACGGTCAGCGCTGCGCGGTGGTGCTGGCCCCGTCGAGTGCCTCCCGGATGATGTCGGCGTGCCCGGCGTGCTGGGCCGTCTCCCGCATCACGTGCAGCAGGATGCGGCGCGCGGACCAGTGGACGGTCTCCGGTGGGGACCACGGGGTCCGGGGCAGGGGGACGGTCCGGTCGAGGTCGGCCAGGGCGGCGACCCCCTCCTCGGTCCTCCGCGCGGCGGCCGCGTACTCCTCCAGCAGCCCGGCGAGCGTCTCCCCGTCGGCCATCCGGTACTGCTCCATGTCGAGCATGCCGTCGGGTAGTTCGCCGTCCCCCTTGACCATGATCCGGGTCCAGACCTGCTCTCCCCGGGTGAGGTGCTTGAGAATGCCCCCCAGGGTGAGCGCGCTGACGGTCGTGTGCCGCGCGGCCTGCGCGTCAGTGAGGCCGCGCACGGTGATCAGCAGCAACTCCCTCTGCTCCGCGAGTGCGTGCAGCAGTTCCCCCCGCTCGCCTGGAAGGGGCGGAGCAGCATGGTGGTGGTGCGAGGACGTGGTCATGGCTCGACGGTAGGAGGGATTGCGGACGGTGACGGTCCTCGTTCCCCTCCCGTCGGCGCTCGGGAGCGGGTCACCGTCCACCCCGGTCGACCGGCCCGGCCCCGACCGCGCCGTGGTGTTCCAGGACGCGTGCCTGCTGCCCTGGCGCTCGGTGATCGACAACGTCGCCTACGGTCCGGAGCTCGCCGGACGGCCCAGGAAGGAGGGGCGGCGCGTCGCGGCCGAACTCCTCGTCCTGACCGGCCTCCAGGGGTTCGAGGGGTTCTGCCCCGACCAGCTCTCCGGCGGCATGCAGCAGCGGGTCACCATCGCCCGCGCCCTGGCCGCGGACCCCGACATCCTGCTGCTGGACGAGCCGTTCTCCGGGCTCGACGCGCAGACCCGCGAGAGCATGCAGGCGGAGCTGCTCAAGATCTGGGACGCCCGCAAGAAGACGGCCGTGTTCGTGACGCACCAGATCGACGAGGCCGTCCACCTCGCGGACCGGGTCCTCGCGTTCAGCGCGCGGCCGGCCCGGGCCGTGGCGGAGTGGCGGATCCCCTTCGCCCGGCCGCGCCGCCTCGCACTCAAGCACAGCCGGGAGCACCGCGACCTCGAAGAGGAGATCTGGGAGGTCGTCCGCGCGCAAGGGGCGCCCGACGGCGACCACTGAGCCGCGCGCCCCCCCGGGCTTGCCCGCCACCTGTCGGCTGCTTCCACTCCCGTCCCCAGGAGAGGAAGCAGCCGACGGGCGCCCGCGCCGGGCGTCACGGCACCAGGTCAGCGGCCCCCGCTGCCACCCTGGCCACCGGACCGGCCGCCACTCCCCCCGCTCGACTGCCCGCCGGAGTGGCCGCCCGACTGACCTCCGGACGAGCTCTGGCCGCCCCCGGTCAGGGCCGCCTGGCTGAGGTAGAGCGGCATCGAGTCCTCCCACTGGCTGTCGGTCAGCACGGTCTTGCCGGACCCGTCCGCGTTCATCACCATGACCATGCCGTACGGCTGGAAGGTGTTGTCGTAGAGAGCCGCCTCCTCACGGAAGCCGTACATCCCGGTGTTGTAGAGGATGCGGCCGTCGCTGTTCCAGACCGCGTGGCCGTCGTTCGCCCCGCTGCTGGTGAGGATGCTCAGGCCGGTGCCGTCGGGCTTGATGGTGCACACGTCGAAGTTGGTCGCGGCGGTCTTGCGGGTGAAGACGATGAGGCTGCCGTCCGGGGACCAGTCGGGGAGGTTGTCGGACTCGGTGGTGAGCACCGTCGTCGTCCCCGTGGTGAGGTCCAGGATGCGCAGGCCGTTCTCCTCGCCCCACACCCGGTAGACGATCCTGGTCCCGTCGGCGGAGTAGCTCGGGAACCCCGCGTTGGTGGAGTCGTCGGTGAGCGCCTCCGCGCCGGTGCCGTCGCTGCGCACCCGCCAGATCGCCGCCTTCATCACCGCGCGCTCCTGGAACCAGCCGCCCAGGCCGAAGGCCAGCCACTCGCCGTCCGGCGACCACGACGGCCGGAACGCCCCGGCGAGCCCCTCCGCCACCAGCGTCTGGTCCAGCCCGGAGGTGGTCGTGTCGAAGACCACCTTCAGGTCGCTGCCGTCGGGGTTCATGGTGGCGATGTCGGACATCGCCGGGCCGGTCTGCTTCTCGGTGATCGCCAGCCGGTCCTGGAGCGACAGGATCGGGAAGACGTCGCAGAAGCGGTAGTCCCAGTTGGTGTCCCAGCTGTAGAGCGGGGTGTCCAGCGTCCGGTTGGTGAAGTCCTGCTTCTCGTAGATCACCGACTTCCCGTCCGGCGACCAGCACGGTGAACGCACCCCGGCGCGGGTGAGGTTCGGGATCGAGCCGTTGACGTACACAAGGCCCTCGTCCGCGCCGTTCTTGAGGAGGTAGCCGATCTCGGTGCTGGTGACGTACTGCGGCGAGACCTTCAGGTGGGCGCCGGAGGTGTGCTCGACACGGTCGGTGCCGGTGGCGAGGTCCACGGAGACGATCTGCGACTCGGCGATGCCGATGTCCTCCGGGCGGTGCGCCTGCCAGGTGCCCTCGACGGTGATCTCGTAGTAGACGATCCGCCGGCCGTCCGGCGACCACTTCGGCGAGCCGAGGCAGTAGCCCGGCTTCGTCGCGAGCTGCCGGAACCCGGTGCCGTCCGGCCGGATGACGTAGATGCTCAGCTCCTGCGTGTGCTCCCAGCCGGTGCCGTTGTCGTGGCCCATCCACTGGGTGTTGCGGTCGCTGGAGAACGCGATCCACTGGCCGTCGGGCGACCAGACCGGGCGGAAGTGCCCGTCCGGGCTGGTGGGGTCGCCGGCCAGCGCCGCGGTGCCGCTGAGGTTGGTCAGCGCGCCCGTCTTCGTGTCCATCAGCCAGATCTGCGAGAGGTGGTCCGAGGAGCGCGTGGAGGAGAAGGCCAGCGTCCTCTTGTCCGGCGAGAGGGTCGCGCTGTCGTACACCGCCGGGCCGCCCACCACGGAGGTGACGGCGACGCCCTGGCCCGAGCCGTTCAGGGTCGTCGCGTAGACGTTGGCGTTGCCGTCCCCGGTGCGCTCCGAGGTGAAGTGGACGGTCTTGCCGTCGAACGAGTAGTTGGCGTGCCGGTCGAACGCCGCGGTGCCGCCCGACAGCAGTGGCCGCTCGTTCGAGCCGTCGGCGTTGGCGACGTACAGGGTCGACTTCGACGGGCCGATCCGGTTCATCAGCATCACCCCCTTCTTGCCGGTCGCGGCGGCGGCCACGGCGAAGGAGGGCCTGGGCAGCAGGACGGCGCCGGCCGTGGCCGCACCGGCCGCCAGAAAGGCTCGGCGCCCCATGCCCTTCCTCGCGCGCTTCTCCGGATTCTCGGAGTTCTCTGGCTTCTCGGGGTTCTCGGATTCCATGTCTCTTCCAGCTCCCGTCGATTGGATGATCGGGGTGTTGCCATGCGTGGACGTACGAGGGAAATACCGGGGCGGTACCGGGGACATGCCGGGGGTGTGGGAATTCCGCCGGGACCGGCACGACCGCCGGACTGCGGGAGACCGCTGCCGGAATACGGGTGGCCCACCGCGTGCGGCCGGCAGCGGATGATGCGGACGACGCGCTATTGGCGCCGGAGTTGACCCGTGCTTTCCTTGAGGTCGTGCGGGACGCTACTCCGCGCCTGTTGCACCGTCAATGAATCCACCGCACTGATTCCTTTTTCCGGCGACCCGCGGGACGCACTGCTTTCCGGGCACGCCGCATTCCGCTCGGACCGCTCGGCGAAATCGACACCGAGCGGAAAGAGGGGAATTCGGTCCGGACGTCGACGGGGAAAGGAGAAGGGGCACACCCGCACGCGCACCGTGCCACGGTCGCGCGGGAAGGGCCTTTTCCTGGACGCCCGGCCGGTGACACCGGGGCGGGCGCCCAGGAAGAGGAAGTCGTCCTCAGATACGGCAGAACGTGATGGAGTCCGGGTTCGGCACGGCCAGGGAGACGCCGGTGTCCGCGAGCGTCCCGGAGTGCCGGTCGACGCCGAAGACGTTCACGGTGCTGCTCGCCTCGTTGGCGACGAGCAGCCACCGCCCGCTGGGATGGAGCGTGAAGCCCCAGGGCGTGGTGCCCCCGCACGGGACGCTCTGCAGCGGGCCGAGCAGGTCGGTCCGCGGGTCGACGGCGAAGACGGCGAGCGCGTTCTCGCCCCGGTTGCCGGCGTAGACGAAGCGGCCGTCAGCACTGATCGCCAGGTCGGAGGCGCTCTTGGTGCCGGTGAAGTCCGGGGGGTCGAGCGCGAGTGTCTGACGGTGTGTCAGCGTACCCTTCTCCGGATCCCATCGCAGGGCCTGGAGGTCCGCACTGAGCTCGCTCAGCAGGTAAACCGTGCGGCCGTCCGGGTGGAAGGCGACCCGGCGCGGGCCGGAGCCGGGCGCCGTCGCGTAGGAGTACGGCCCGGCGGGGTCGCCCGCGGACAGGGTGCGCGTCGCCCGGTCGAAGCGGTGGACGAAGACGCGATCGGCGCCGAAGTCCGCGACCAGGGCGAACCTGCCGGTGGGATCGACCTCCGCGTGGTGCGGGTGCGGGCCGGCCTGCCGCGGGTTGGGGCCGGAGCCGGTGTCCTGGGCGAGGGAGGCGGGTGCCGCCAGCTCGCCGGTCCGCGAGATCGGCACGGCCGCGGTGAAGCCGTCCTCGAAGTTCGTGGCCAGCAGGGTGTTCGAGGGCCGGTCGATGCCGATGTACGACACCCCTCCCCCGTTCAGGCCGGTGCCGCCGGTGGACAGCTCGCCCGCCGGGGTCAGGGCGCCGCTCGCGGGGTCGATCCGGAAGGTGGCGACGACCCCGCCGACCGCCATGGTGGCGACGTACAGGATCGGCAGCGTCGGGTGCGGGACCGCCCAGTCGGCGGTGGCTTCACCCACTGGGCCGAGGGGCGTCAGGTCACCGCGGTCGGGGTCGAACCACGCCCCGTAGATCCGGGTGCCCTTCCAGGTGTTGAAGTAGACGAGCTCGCGCCGGGTCCGCGCCGGTGCCGCCGCTCGTGCGGCGGGTGCGGCAGCGGCGGAGGGCATCGCACCGAGGAACGGCACGGCCCCGGCCGCGGCCGCCAGCGAGCCCAGGACCGCCCGGCGGGACGGGCGTCCTGCCGTGCTCACGGCGGGAACGGCGGGGGCGGGCCGGCCGGAGCCGGGCGGGGCGTCGGTGGTCGGGTCAGGTCTGGAACCGGACATGTCGAGAGTGCTCCTTTGCATCTCGAATGCATACGAAGAGGTGACTCGGGTGGCTGCGGTACGCCGCAACCGAGTGGAGAGGTGCCCGGGAAGGCGCGTTGAGGATCGAGTTGACGGACGAGTGGAGAAACGCGTCGAGGAAAGCGCGCGACGGCGGCTGCTACGGGCGCTGACCTGAGGAGCGGCGCGTGGCGAGGCCGAGCCGCTTGAGGGCGTACTTGTCCAGCTGGGTGAGGATGCCGTTGAGGATCAGGGTGATCGCCATCAGGACGATCAGCCCGGCGAACTCGGATGCGGCGTCGAGGTTCGTCGCGGAGGTGAACAGTTCGTGGCCGACACCCTCGGAGGAGGCGATGAACTCCCCGCCGATGACGCCGAGGATGGCCAGCGGCCCGCCGGTCTTGAGCGCGGCGAAGAACGGCGCGGCCAGCGTCGGCACGGTCACGTAGCTGAGCACGTGGTGCTTGCGGCCGCCCATCACCTGGATGATCTCCACGAGTTCACGGTCCCGCAGCCGCAGGCCGAGGTAGAGGTTGTAGAAGACCACGAACGCCACACCGGTGGCGGCGATGTAGATCTTCGACCAGGAGCCGATGCCGAAGAACAGCACGAACAGCGGGGCCAGCGCGATCTTCGGAACGCCGTTGACGGCGGCGACCAGCGGCTCCATCACCCGCCCGGCGAGCGGGAAGGAGCCCAGCACCAGGCCCATCACGGTGCCGATCGCGACCCCGATGCCGAACCCGACGACCACCTCGAACGACGTCGTCCTGATGTCGGTCCAGCCCTGCGACGAGGCGAGCAGGCGGTGCAGGGCCGTCCACACGTCGGTCGGCTTGCTCACCGCGTACTCCGGGATCACCGGGCCGCTCATCTTCTGCCACAGGACCAGGCAGAGCACGATCACCGCCACGCGCAGCACGATGACCAGGACGGTGCCCCGCCACCGGCCGCTCTTCTCCTTTCCGGTCGTCGCCGGCTCCTCGGTCCCGGCCTTCTTCTCTTCCGCTGTCTCACGGGTAGCAGTCACCACCATCTGCTCCTTCCATTCCTCATCAGTCGCAACGGGTGGTGTTACGGCAGGTACTTGTCGGTGTAGTTGCTCGAAGTGACCTTCGCCTCCTGGGTCAGCGCGCCCAGCGAGTTGACGAACGCCACCGTCTTCGCCCAGTCCGCGGCGGTCATGGTGTCGCTGGTGGGCCAGCCGACCTGGGGGAGGCTGGCTTTGATGACGGAGGTGGGGATGCCGGGGAGTGCTTTTTGGGCGACGGTCTGGACGGTGGTGGAGTTGATGTTGGTGTGCAT
>NZ_FNVU01000036.1 GCF_900107965.1 Actinacidiphila yanglinensis
CGGTCGACGAGCAGGGCCATTTCGTAGCCGACCAGACCGATGTCGCACTCCGGATGCGCCAGCACCGCCAGCGACGAACCGTCGGACACCGACATGATGAAAAGGAAGCCCCGCTCCATCTCCACCACCGTCTGGTTCACACTGCCCCCCTCGAAAATCCGGGAGGCACCAGCCGTCAACGACGTCAGCCCGGAAGCCACCGCCGCCAACTGATCGGCACGGTCACGCGGAAAACCATCAGACATCGCGAGCAGCAGGCCGTCGGCGGAGACCACCACCGTGTGGGACACCCCCGGGGTGTTGTCCACGAAGTTGGTGATCAACCAGTTCAGATTCTGTGCCGCCTGGCTCATCGCACTCAACTAGCGCTCCTGATTGTTCGTGCCGAAACCACGGCCGTCGGTGCTTCCGGGACCGCCGGCCTGGCGGCCTTGCTGGATGCCCCTGCGGAGGTTGGTCAGACGCCCGCGCACGTCGTCGGGGGCTCGGGAAACCTGCGGGCCGCCCTGCGGGGCCTGCTGGGGGGCCGCCGCACCGCCCGCGACGAGGTTCGCCCGGGGAACGCGGCGCGGCAGTCCGGAGGGGGTGACCCCGCCGGCCGAGGGTTCCCGGATCGCCTCGGCGCGCTGGCGCAGCGCGTCGTTGGGCGAGGTACGCCAGTTCGGCGTCTCCCGCGGCAGCGGCTGGGCGGTCGGCGCGGGAGGCACCTGGGTGCCGTTCTGCGCCGCGGGGCCCGCCGGGGCCGCCGAGGTGGCCTGCACGGCAGGCATCGGGCCGCCCGTGGGGCGCTGCGGGGCGCCGCCCGGATGGCTGTTCGGCGCGGACCGGTCGGTGCGCGGGCGCTGCGGCGGGGCAGTGCGGCCCACCGGGCGGGGCGGCGGGGCCTGCTGGCCGCGCGCGCTCTGCTCCACGTGGATCTGCTGCATCCGCTCGGCCTGGCCGGTACGGAACCAGTCGGACTCGATCGAGGCGAAGATCGGCGTCGGCTCGTCGCCCCGGGTCGGGGCGGGCGGCAGCGCCATCGGCTCGGCCGGGACCGGGAGTTGCGGCTCGGGCCGCGGCCCGCCGTGCTGCTGGCCGTACTGCGGCTGCGGCGGGATCGGGTACTGGCCGCTGCTGTCGCCCTGGCCTGCCATCGGGAACTGGCCGCTGACGTCGCCCAGTCCGGGCATCGGCTGCGAGCCGGTGTCGAACGGGTCGGGACGGCCGCCCTGGCCCTGCGGCGCGCCCTGCTGGCCCTGCGGGGTCCAGCCTTGGGTGCCCTGCGGACCGCGCGGGCCGCGCTGCGGCATCCCGCCGGGCAGCCCGGGGCCGGGCTGCGGCTGGTACGAGCCGAGGGGGTCCTCGGCGCGGACGGCGGGGAACTGGCTGGTGTCGCCGGGGCCGCCCGGGATCGGGAACGAACCGGTGTCACCGTGACGGCCACCACCCGGACCCTGCGGCTGCTGCGGCTGCTGCTGCGGGAAGCCGTCGTTGCCGACCGCCGGGAACTGGCCGGTGCTGCCGGGACCGTGGCCCATGCCGCCGGGACCGTTCTGGGCCCGCTGCGGCGCGGGGGCGTCACCGCGGACCGCGGGGAACTGGCTGGTGTCGCCGGGGCCGCCCGGGATCGGGAACGAACCGGTGTCACCGTGACGGCCACCGCCCGGACCCTGCGGCTGCTGCGGCTGCTGGAAACCGTCGTTGCCCATCGCCGGGAACTGGCCGGTGCCGCCGGGACCGCCGGGACCGCCCGGGATCGGGAACGAACCGGTGTCGCCGGGACGGCCGCCGCCCTGCTCGCTCGGGTTCCAGCCGGGCGAGCCCTGCGGGCCGCGCGCACCGCGCTGCGGCAGGCGGCCGCCCTGGGTGCTCTCGTCCTGGCCGGCGGGCGCGCGGTCGTCCGCGCGGACGGCGGGGAACTGCGCGGTGTCGCCGGGACCGCCCGGTGCCACCGGGGGCTCGCCGGCGCCCGGGCCGCCGCTGTGCCGGGGCGTGGGGCCGGAGCGGCCGCCGAAGACGTCGGAGCGGAAGCCCGAGGGGCCGGTGTTCTGCGGTTGCGGGGTCGGGAAACCGCCGGGGCGCTGGACGCCGGGAGCACTCGGCTGGCTGTGCCGGCCGGGGCCGGACTGCTGCGGCCGGTTCCCCGGGCCGGACTGGTCGAAGGCGTCGAAGGCGGGTGCCTCGACGTCCTCGTGGCCCCGCGGGGTGTCCTCGCCGATGCCCTGCTGCGGGTTGTCCTGCGTGGCCCAGCGCGGCCCGGTGGGCTGCTGGGTGCCGTTCGGGGCGCCGCCGGGACCGCCGTTGCCACCGGGACCGCCGGCCTGGCGGCCGGCGCCGGGGTTGAGCGCCGCGCGGGCCGCGCCCGCGCCGACCTGGCCGCGCTGGCCGGAGCGGCCACCGACCTGGCCCGCGTTGCCGAACGCGCCGGCGATGCCGGTGGGGGCGCCGGTGCCGGCCGGTGCGGCGCCGGCGGCGGGACGCCCGCCGGGCGCGGCGTTCTTGGCGCCCGCGCCGCCCTGCGTGACGTCGACCGGCAGCATGACCAGCGCGGTGGTGCCGCCGGAGTCGGACGGCCGCAGCTGGATGCGGATGCCGTGCCGCAGGGACAGCCGGCCGACCACGAACAGGCCCATGCGGCGGGAGACCGAGACGTCCACGGTGGGCGGGTTGGCCAGCCGCTCGTTGATGTCGGCCAGGTCCTCCGGGGACAGGCCGATGCCGGTGTCGTGGATCTCGATCAGCACGCGGCCGTCGGGCAGCGAGTGACCGGTGACGCGCACCTTCGTCTGCGGCGAGGAGAACGACGTGGCGTTCTCCAGCAGCTCGGCGAGCAGGTGGACGAGGTCGTTGACGATGCGGCCGGTGACCTCGGCCGACGGCACCGAGGTGAGCTCGATCCGCTCGTACTGCTCCACCTCGGACGCGGCGGCGCGCAGCACGTCGACCAGCGGGACCGGGCGGGTCCACCGGCGGCCGGGTTCCTCACCGGCGAGGACCAGCAGGTTCTCACCGTTGCGGCGCATGCGGGTGGCGAGGTGGTCGAGCTTGAACAGCGAGGAGAGCTGGTCCGGGTCGGCCTCGCGGGACTCCAGTTCGGAGATGAGCGAGAGCTGACGCTGGATGAGGCCCTGGCTGCGGCGGGAGAGGTTGGTGAACATCGCGTTGACGTTCCCTCGCAGCAGCGCCTGCTCGGCGGCCAGCCGGACCGCCTCACTGTGCACCTCGTCGAACGCGCGGGCCACCTGGCCGATCTCGTCACGGCTGTTGATGCCGATCGAGGCGACGGAGGTGTCGACGTCCTGCGGGTCGGTGTCGGAGAGCTGCTTGACCAGCTCCGGCAGCCGCTTCTGGGCGACGTCCTGGGCGGTCTGCTGGAGCCTGCGCAGCGAGCGCACCATCGAACGGCCGACGACGAAGGCGCCGACCACGGCGACGCCGAGGACCAGCAGGATGACCGCGCCGTCGATGAGCGCCTGGCGCTTGGCCTGGCTCTGCAGCTGCAGCGACTTCTGCTGCATCTCGCTGAGCAGCGAGCGCTCGATCTGGTTCATCGCGTCGATCTTGGACTTCGCCGCGTCGTCCCAGTCCAGGTACGAGGTGTGGATCTTGGTGATCGCGCCCTGCGAACTGGCGATCCGCTCGCGCTCGTTGTCGTGCGCGGCGATCGTGTCGTTGCCGCCCTCGATGGGGTGCAGCAGCGAGGCGGCGCCGTTGCCGTAGACCTTCTGGAACCGGGTGAGGGCGGTGTTCTCGTCCGCGAACGCCCACTTCACCGACTGGTAGTCGTCGGGGTTGAGGGTGCCACCGGTGGCGAACGCGGCGCTGATCACCGCGCGCTGCATCGACTCGTACTCCTTGGCGGAGGAGAACGCTGCCAGCGCGCGGGTCTCGCTGATCATCTCCGGGTTGCTGGTGGCCTGCGCCATGTCCTGGGAGAGCGACAGCAGCGAGGTGACCAGGCCGTCGTACTCGGAGACGGTCTGCGCGATGCCCGACTGGGAGGTGAAGGCCTCGTTGCGGATCTCGGCGAGGTTGGCGAGCTGGCCGCCGATCGCGACCAGGGTGGCGCGGACCCCGCTGAAGACCGGGTCGGTGTCCGAGACGTTGTCGACGGCCGCGTCGTAGATCGCCATCTCGCGGTCGGTGGCCTGGCGGGAGCCGGCCACCGCGTCGCTGTTCTTCTGGTTGGCCGCCAGCGGGCCGGCCGAGCTGTCGCGCTCCTCCTGGAGCGCGGCGGCCAGGTTGGTGGCCTGCTCGGTGATGTCGGTCAGGGTCTTCATGTGCTCCAGCTGGTGGATGTTGTCCACCGAGCTGTTGATCCGCAGGCCGCCCAGTGCGGAGGCGGTGACCACGGGAAGCGCGAGCAGCGAGATGAGTCTGGTGCTGATGCGCCAGTTGCGCATGGCTATTCGGGGGCCGGGCTTGCCGTCGAGGCCGGTGATCTTGCCGGCTTCCATACCGCTGGGCATGCTCAAGCGCCCGGGGGCCGCAGTGGTACCCGGCGTGGCGGTTCCGGAGTCGGCCGCGGCCTGCGGGGAGCCGTTGCCGGCCCCACCGGGCTGCTGCTCCGGGTCGCCCGCAGCGCCGCTGTCCCTCTTGAAACGTCCCTGCACTAGCGTCGCAACCTCTGGACCAGGCGTCCCCCGCCGCTGGACGGAAGGGAACGGTGTCGAGTCATGGGGGCTCCGGCCGACCCGGGTCACGGGACGGCTGATGTGCCCATCACCGCCGCTCGGTGTTCCGTTCGCGCCCCCTGCGCGCCGGTTCGATGTGATGCGGCGGTCCGGGGAATTCCAGCACAGTGCCGGATCTCCCAACAAGGCCCGTAGCCCACCAGTTGGAATGTGTCACTCGTCGCGATGGGGCAAGCACACAGCGTCGAACGTCAGGGCGGCGATATGGGGCGAATACGGGCCGCGGACGTAACTGGTTCATCGGGTGTCGGGTCGGCCGGAGCCCCGCACCCACTGCCCTTTTCCGGTACGAAGCGGCGTTTGCCCGCTTCGCGACTCCGGGCGGATTGTCCGGAGTGCGCCCAATGCCACGCGGTTCGTGAGCAAAATCACAGAGCGTCAGATGTCTGGGCCCGGCCGCGGTGGGAATGGCCAGCACTAACCTGGTGCTTTACAGAAGTCGCGGTGGTGTCAACCGCGGCCCACCACCACCGAGATCCGAGGTCCGCGCCGCAGATGAAGACCACCTTGATGTTCCGTCAGATGATCGCCAACCCCCGGCGCACCACTCTCGCGCACCTCAAGGACGCGTCCGAGCTGGCCGGCTCGCCGGTCGTGCAGGACGCCGCGGCCGTCGCACCCGCCGAATCCGAGGCCCCGGCGCTGCCGCAGCGCACCGCCAACCCCCGTCGTACGGTACTCAACGAGCTGCCGCAGACCTCCGTCGCCTCCTGAAGTCGGCGCTGACCTGCGGCTATCGGCGGGTCGGCGGAGACCGGACCGGCCGCTAGGCTGAGGCCATGCGCATCGTCAGGTTCTCCATCGACGGCAACGTGGCGTTCGGAGCGGTCGAGGGCGACCCTCTCCCTGCCTCCGGCGGGGGGACTCCCAGCGGCACCGAGGGTCTTGTCGTCGACATCATGAAGGGCGTGCCCTTCGCGGACTTCGAGCTGTCCGGCACGAAGATCCCGCTCGACAAGGTGCGGCTGCTGTCGCCCGTCCTGCCCAACAAGGTGGTCGCCATCGGCCGCAACTACGCGGCCCACGCCGCGGAGCTGGGCCACGAGGTGCCGGACGCGCCCTGGGCGTTCTTCAAGCCGTCCACCTCGGTGATCGGCCCACGCGACCCGATCGTGTACCCCTCGTTCTCCAGCGAGGTGCACCACGAGGCGGAGCTGGCGGTGGTGATCAGCCGGCTGTGCCGGGACGTGCCGCGCGAGCGGGTCAAGGACGTCATCCTCGGCTACACCTGCGCCAACGACGTGACCGCCCGCGACACCCAGCGGACCGAGAAGCAGTGGGCGCGGGCGAAGGGCTTCGACTCCTCCTGCCCGCTCGGTCCCTGGATCGAGACCTCGCTCGACCTCGAGGCCGCTGGCGACCTGGCGATCACCGCGACCGTCAACGGCGAACTGCGCCAGGCGGGCCGCACCCGGCAGATGCTGAACTCGATCGAGGACCTGATCGTCAACATCACCGAGGCGATGACGCTGCTCCCCGGTGACGTCCTGCTCACCGGCACCCCCGCGGGCGTGGGCCCGCTGCTCCCCGGCGACGAGGTCGCCGTCACCATCGAAGGCATCGGCACTCTCACCAACAAGGTGATCTCGCGTGGCTAGCGCATCCGTTCCCGCTCCCTCCCCCGTCACCCCGCCGTCCGGCGGCTCCGGCGTCCGCGTCCGGTTCTGCCCCTCCCCGACCGGCAACCCGCACGTCGGGCTGGTCCGCACGGCGCTGTTCAACTGGGCGTTCGCCCGGCACCAGCAGGGCACCATGGTCTTCCGCATCGAGGACACCGACGCGGCCCGCGACTCCGAGGAGTCGTACCAGGCGCTGCTGGACTCGATGCGCTGGCTCGGCCTGGACTGGGACGAGGGCCCCGAGGTCGGCGGCCCGTTCGCGCCGTACCGCCAGTCCCAGCGGATGGAGCTGTACGCCGACATCGCGCTGCGGCTGAAGCAGGCGGGGCACGCGTACGACTGCTACTGCACCACCGAGGAGCTGGAGGAGCGCCGTGCGGCCGCCCGCGCGGCCGGCCGCCCCTCCGGGTACGACGGGCACTGCCGCGACCTCAGCGCCGAGCAGATCGGCGCGTACCAGGACGAGGGCCGGCAGGCGATCGTCCGCTTCCGCATGCCCGACCGCCCGATCGCCTTCACCGACCTGGTCCGCGGCGAGCTGGTCTTCGCCCCGGAGAACGTGCCGGACTACGGCATCGTGCGGGCCAACGGCGCGCCGCTGTACACCCTGGTCAACCCGGTGGACGACGCGCTGATGGAGATCACCCACGTGCTGCGCGGGGAGGACCTGCTCTCCTCCACCCCGCGGCAGATCGCGCTGTACGACGCGCTGATCGAGCTGGGCGTCGCCAAGGCGGTCCCGGCCTTCGGGCACCTGCCGTACGTGATGGGCGAGGGCAACAAGAAGCTGTCCAAGCGGGACCCGCAGGCCTCGCTCAACCTGTACCGGGAGCGCGGCTTCCTGCCCGAGGGGCTGCTCAACTACCTCTCGCTGCTGGGCTGGTCGTACACCGCCGACCAGGACGTCTTCTCGATGGCGGAGATGGTGGCGAAGTTCGACATCGCCGACGTCAACGCCAACCCGGCCCGCTTCGACCTGAAGAAGGCCGAGGCGATCAACGCCGACCACATCCGGCGGATCGGGGTGAAGGAGTTCACCGAGGCGTGCGCCCCGTGGCTGCGCGCCCCCTTCGCCCCCTGGGCACCGGAATCCTTCGACGAGGCCGCCTGGCAGGCGATCGCACCGCACGCCCAGACCCGGCTGACGGTACTGTCCGACATCACCGCGAACGTCGACTTCCTCTTCCTCGACGAGCCGGTCGACGACGAGGCGTCGTGGGCCAAGGCGATGAAGGAGGGCTCGGACGCGCTGCTGCGCACCGCGCGGGCGAAGCTGGCGGAGGCGGACTGGTCCTCCCCCGAGGCCCTCAAGGAGGCCGTGCTGGCCGCGGGCGAGGAGCACGGGCTCAAGCTCGGCAAGGCGCAGGCCCCGGTCCGGGTCGCCGTCACCGGACGTACGGTCGGGCTGCCGCTGTTCGAGTCCCTCCAGGTCCTCGGCCGCGACCGCACCCTCACCCGCATCGACGCGGCCCTGGCGAAGCTCGCCTGACCCTCCGGGGTGCCCCCGTCCGTCGGTTGAGGGACCACCTGCCGGTGGTGCCTGAGCGCGCAGTTCCCCGCGCCCCTGGTTTGTGCGGCTCCCTCCGCGAAAGGAGGGTCACCACCCAGGGGCGCGTGGGGGCACCACCCAGCCGCCAGGCTGGGGGAGAACTGCGCGACAAGCCACCGTGGACCGCAAGGTCCCGTAACTCACAGGACGGGGCAGCCCAGGGGGTCAGCCCTGCCAGGAGTGGGGCGCCCGGAACCCCGGGGTACGCTCCAGCCGCCGCCACCCCGCGGTGGAACGTGCGGCGACAGGCTTCCCCAGCGTCTCGGCCCCACCCGCGGCCGCGCGAGCAAGGATCAGCGCGGTCAGCGCCGCCAGCTCCTCGGGAGCGGCGTGCCCCTTCTCGACACGCACCAGTGAATCAGCGGGAGTACTCACGATCGTCTCCAAGAGTCGAACGGCTTCATCGGGGATACGGGGTCCGCGCCGCTCACTGCGGCGGGTTGCCGTGCTTGCGGGACGGCAGGTCGGCGTGCTTCGTGCGGAGCATGGCCAGTGAGCGGGCCAGCACCTCACGGGTCTCGGCCGGGTCGATCACGTCGTGCACCAGACCGCGCTCGGCGGCGTAGTACGGGTGCATCAGCTCGGCCTTGTACTCCTTGACCATGCGAGTGCGCATCGCCTCGGGATCGTCCGCCTCGGCGATCTGCCGGCGGAAGATCACGTTGGCCGCGCCCTCCGCGCCCATCACCGCGATCTCGTTCGTCGGCCAGGCGAAGGTCAGGTCCGCACCGATCGACTGCGAGTCCATCACGATGTACGCACCGCCGTACGCCTTCCGCAGGATCAACGAGATCCGGGGAACCGTCGCGTTGCAGTAGGCGTAGAGCAGCTTGGCACCGTGCCGGATGATTCCACCGTGCTCCTGGGCGACGCCCGGCAGGAAGCCGGGGACGTCCAGGAGAGTGATGATCGGGATGTTGAACGCGTCGCACATCTGCACGAAGCGCGCGGCCTTCTCGGACGCCTCGATGTCGAGCACACCGGCCAGCGAGGAGGGCTGGTTGGCGATGATGCCGACCACCTGGCCGTCGATGCGGGTGAGCGCGACGATGATGTTGGTGGCCCAGCGCTCGTGGACTTCGAGGTACTCGCCGTCGTCGACGATCTCCTCGATCACCTTGTGCATGTCGTACGACCGGTTGCCGTCCGCGGGCACCAGGTCGAGCAGCGTGTCGCCGCGGCGGTCCACCGGGTCGTGGTTGTCGGCCGCCGGCGGGTTCTCGCGGTTGTTCTGCGGCAGCAGCGAGAGCAGGTAGCGCACCTCCTCCAGGCACGTCTGCTCGTCGTCGTAGGCGAAGTGCGAGACCCCGGAGATGCCCGAGTGCACGTCGGCGCCGCCCAGGCCGTTCTGGGTGATCTCCTCGCCCGTCACCGCCTGCACCACGTCAGGGCCGGTGATGAACATCTGCGAGGTCTCCCGCACCATGAACACGAAGTCCGTGAGCGCCGGGGAGTAGGCCGCGCCGCCCGCGCACGGGCCGAGCATCACCGAGATCTGCGGGATGACGCCGGAGGCGCGGGTGTTGCGCTGGAAGATGCCGCCGTAGCCGGCGAGCGCCGAGACGCCCTCCTGGATGCGGGCGCCGGCACCGTCGTTGAGCGACACCAGCGGCGCGCCCGCCGAGATCGCCATGTCCATGATTTTGTGGATCTTCTGCGCGTGCGCCTCCCCGAGCGCACCCCCGAAGATCCGGAAGTCGTGGGCGTACACGAAGACCGTCCGCTCGTGGACGGTTCCCCACCCGGTGATCACACCGTCGGTGTACGGCCGCTTCTCCTCCAGCCCGAACCCCGTGGCCCGGTGCCGGCGCAGCGGCTCCACCTCGCGGAAGGAGCCCTCGTCCAGCAGCAGATCGATGCGCTCGCGCGCGGTCAGCTTCCCCTTGGCCCGCTGCGCGGCCGTCGCCTTCTCGCTCGGGCCCCGACGCACCTCCTCGCGGATCGCACGAAGCTCCTCGACGCGCCCCCGGGCGTCGTTCGCCGTGACGGGCAGCTCTTGCGATGTCGTCATGTACCGACAGTACGAGCGTGACCGCCCGGAACGGGCCATCTACTTCGTACAGTGTCCACCGGCTCTTCATGGTGGGTCTCGACAGACAGCGAGGTGGGGCGGGTTCCGCGGGCGCTGCCGGGCCCCGCCCCTGCGGGCGGGTTACCGCCGCCCGCCGTGGCAGTGGAGTGTCAGCGGCCGGCGACCGCCTCGGCGAGGGCCAGCACCCGCCGTGCCTCGTCCACATGCAGGTTCTCGATCATCCGGCCGTCGACCGTGACCACCCCGCGCCCCTGTGACGTGGCCTCTTCGAACGCGGCGATGATCCGTTCGGACCGCTCGACCTCCGCCTCGGACGGGGCGAAGATCCGGTTGCAGGGTTCGAGCTGCCGGGGGTGGATCAGGGTCTTGCCGTCGAAGCCGAGCCGGCGGCCTTGGAGGGTCTCGGCCTCGAAGCCGGTCAGATCGTGGACGTCGTTGTAGACACCGTCCAAGATGACCTTGCCCGCGGCCCGGGCGGCGAGCAGCGCCAGCGACAGCCCGGTGAGCAGTGGTGCCCGGCCCGGGACGTGCTCGGCGTGCAGCTCCTTGGCGAGGTCGTTGGTGCCCATGACCAGGACGGTCAGCCGGGCCGACGCCTCGGCGACGGCGCGCGCGTCGAACAGCGCCACCGGCGTCTCCAGCATCGCCCAGATCGCGGTGCGGTCCGGGGCGCCGGCCGCCTCCAGCGCGGCTTCGACCTCGCGCACGGTCCGCGCGGAGTCCACCTTGGGGACGACCACCGCGTCCGGGCCGGCCGCGGCGGCGGCCCTGAGGTCGTCGGCGTGCCAGGGCGTGCCGGGGGCGTTCACCCGGATGGTGACCTCACGGTGGCCGTACCCGCCGCCGGCGGCGGCCTCGGCCACGCGCTCGCGGGCCTCGGCCTTCGCGTCGGGCGCGACGGAGTCCTCCAGGTCGAGGATGAGCGCGTCGGTGGGGAGGGTCCTGGCCTTCTCCAGGGCCCGCGCGTTGGCGCCGGGCATGTAGAGCACCGAGCGGCGCGGGGCGGCGGGCGGGGTCATCGGGCGGCCTCCTCGGTGGCGGCGGCGTAGGCGCCCGCGAGTTCGGGGTCGCGGGCGGCGAGCGTGTCGGCGAGCCCGGCGACCACCTGGCACTGCTTGTAGGTGGCGTCGTCCTGCATCTTGCCGTCGATCATGACCGCTCCGGTGCCGTCGCCCATAGCCGCGATCACCCGGCGGGCCCAGGCGACGTCCTCGGGCGCGGGCGAGAACACCCGCTTGGCGATGTCGATCTGCACCGGGTGCAGGGACCAGGCGCCGACGCACCCGAGCAGGAAGGCGTTGCGGAACTGGTCCTCGCAGCCCGTGACGTCCTGGATGTCCCCGAACGGCCCGTAGTACGGCAGGATCCCGTTGGCCGCGCACGCGTCCACCATGCGGGCGATCGTGTAGTGCCACAGGTCCTGCTGGTACGTCGGGCGGGGGGCGCCCTCGCCGGCGCCGGGCGCCGGGTCCTCGCGGACCAGGTAGCCGGGGTGGCCGCCGCCGACCCGGGTGGTCTTCATCCGGCGGCTCGCGGCCAGGTCGGCCGGGCCGAGCGACATGCCCTGCATCCGGGGGCTGGCGGCGGCGATCTCCTCGACGTTGCCGACGCCGGCGGCGGTCTCGAGGATCGCGTGCACCAGGATCGGCCGGGTCAGCCCGGCCTTCGCCTCGATCTGGGCGAGCAGCCGGTCCACGTAGTGGATGTCATGGGCCCCCTCGACCTTCGGCACCATCACGACGTCGAGCTTGCCGCCGATCTCGGTGCCGAGGGTGAGCAGGTCGTCCAGCGCCCAGGGCGAGTCGAGGCTGTTGACCCGGGTCCACAGCTGGGTGTCGCCGAAGTCGGTCGCCCGGGCGATCTTCACCAGACCGGCCCGGGCGGCCTCCTTGCGGTCGGCCGGGACCGCGTCCTCCAGGTTGCCCAGCAGGACGTCGACCTTCGGGGCGATCGACGGCACCTTGGCGGCCATCTTCTCGTTGCCGGGATCGAAGAAGTGGATCATTCGCGAGGGGCGGAACGGCACGTCCCTGACGGGGGCCGGAGCCCCCACGGCCAGCGGGCGGAAGAAGTCCTTCGCCGAGCGCATGCGATCTCCCGGTGGTGTCGGGTCGAGGGTCTGGCGCTCACCCTACGACCGCGGGCACCGGGTGGTTACCCGTCGGTAGGTGTGCCGTTGGTCACCGGGTTCCAGCGCAGCGTCATATCCGGTTCGCGTTCCATGTTGCGCGAACCGTCGTTGAGATCCACCACCGTGAAGCCGTGGCGCGCGTAGAACGCCCGGGCGTCGGTGTTGCGCTGGAACACGTGCAGGTCCAGCCCGCCCGGCCGCTGCGCCTTCGCCCGGGCCAGCAGCAGCGAGCCGATGCCGCGCCGCCGGACCTCCGGCATCAGGTAGAGGTGCTCCAGCCACTCCCCCTCCACGGCGGCGTACCCGACCACGCTGCCGCCGCCGTCCACCGCGACCGAGACCTCGGCGTCGACGAGCACGACCTCGCGCACCCACCGCTCCACCTCCGCGTCGGAGCGCTTCCTCGGCGGCAGCCACGGCATCGCGACCTCGCGCGACCTGATGTGCGTCCGCGCGATGGCGGCGGCGTCGGCGGCGTCGGCCGCGCGTACGGTGATCTTCTCGTCCACGGTGTCCGTCACGGCACGCACGCTATGCCCTGCGGTCCGGCCGCTCGACCGGTTTTCCGCCCGGTACACCCCTGGTTCCGCGGCCGGCCGGGGCTAGTCCTGAGGCTCCAGGCCCGCACGCAGCAGGCCGTAGGCGCAGGCGTCCTCGAGTGCCTGCCAGGACGCGGCGATCACGTTGGCGGCGACGCCGACCGTGGACCACTCGGCCGCGCCGTCGGAGGTGGTGATCAGCACCCGCGTCGTGGAGTCGGTGCCCGAACCCCCTTCGAGGATGCGGACGCGGTAGTCGACCAGCGAGAACGCGCCGAGCTGGGGGTAGATGCGCTCCAGCGCCACCCGTAGCGCGCGGTCGAGCGCGTTGACCGGTCCGTTGCCCTCGGCGGTGGCGACGATCCGCTCGCCCTTCGCCCACAGCTTGACCGTCGCCTCGTTGGCGTGCGAACCGTCGGGGCGGTCCTCGGTGATGGCACGCCAGGACTCGGTACGGAAGAAGCGGGCCGGACCCTCCGGCCGGCCGCGCTGGAGCTCGTCGCGCAGCAGCAGCGCGAAGGAGGCGTCCGCGGCCTCGTACGTGTAGCCCTTGAGCTCGCGCTCCTTGACCCGGTCCACGACCCGGCCGACCAGTTCGCGGTCGCCGCCGAGGTCGATGCCGAGTTCCTTGCCCTTCAGTTCGATCGAGGCCCGGCCGGCCATGTCCGAGACCAGCATCCGCATGGTGTTGCCGACCCGCTCGGGGTCGATGTGCTGGTACAGGTCGGGGTCGACCTTGATCGCCGACGCGTGCAGCCCCGCCTTGTGCGCGAACGCGGACACGCCCACGTAGGGCTGGTGGGTGGAGGAGGGCAGGTTGACGATCTCGGCGATGGCGTGCGAGATCCGGGTCATCTCGCCGAGCGCGCCCTCGGGCAGCACCCGCAGCTCGTGCTTCAACTCCAGGGCGGCGGTGACCGGGAAGAGGTTGGCGTTGCCGACCCGCTCGCCGTAGCCGTTGGCGGTGCACTGCACGTGGGTGGCGCCCGCGTCGACCGCGGCGAGGGTGTTGGCGACCGCGCAGCCGGTGTCGTCCTGGGCGTGCATGCCGATCCGGGCGCCGGTGTCGGCGAGCACCCGCGCGACGACGTCGTGCACCTGCCGGGGCAGCATCCCGCCGTTGGTGTCGCAGAGCACCACCACGGACGCGCCGGCCCCGTGCGCGGCGGCGACGACGGAGGTGGCGTACTGCGGGTTGGCGCGGTAGCCGTCGAAGAAGTGCTCGCAGTCCACGAAGACCCGCCGGCCCTGGGCGACCAGGTACGCGACGGTGTCGCGGACCATCTCCAGGTTCTCCTCCAGGGTGGTGCGCAGCGCCAGTTCGACGTGCCGGTCATGGGACTTGGCGACCAGCGTGACCACCGGGGCACCGGACTCCAGCAGCGCGTTGACCTGCGGGTCGTCGACGGCCTTGGCGCCCGGGCGCCGGGTGGCGCCGAACGCGACGAGCGTGGCGTGCTTCAGGTCCAACTCGCCTGCGGCCCGGGCGAAGAACTCGGTGTCGCGGGGGTTGGCACCGGGCCAGCCGCCCTCGATGAAGCCCACGCCGAAGTCGTCCAGGTGCCGTGCGATGTTCAGCTTGTCGGCGACGGTGAGGTTGATGCCCTCACGCTGCGCGCCGTCGCGCAACGTGGTGTCGAAGACGTGGAAGCTGTCGTCCGATGCGGCGGTCATGGCAGTTGCAACTCCTGTCGGTGGGTGGGGTTACCCCCGGACCGGCCTGCGCCGTCCGGAGGTTCCGACTCCACTTGCCCCCGGTCGCCTCGTGCGATCCCGCCTCCGGCGCGGGTGGGCCGGGAAACGAAAAAACCCCTCGCGGATGCGAGAGGTCTGCACGCGGGTCTGGGGCACGGTGGCGTTCCACTTGGGTTCAGCGGAAGCGACACTGCGGACCGGCGTGCCTGCGGCCAATAATGAGCGTGGCGTACGAGGACACGCTGGCAGTGTGCCACACCTTTCCCGGTCGGCGGACGGCCATCTCACGGAATGAACGGTTCGCCCCAAAGCAGCGCGGGTCACGTCCGTGGCGCACCGGGCCCGTGGGCCCAGCCCCCGCGGCGGCGTCGCCGGACCACCGGTTGTTGCGGGGTCCCTCCTCGGGGCGAGGGTGCCCTCACCGGCACGGGTTGCCCCTCCCCCGAGGCGGGGGTGCCCTCACCGGCAGGGGTTGCCCCTCCCCCGGGGCGAGGGTGCCTTACAGGGGCGCGGGGAACTGCGCGGCCAGCCACGACGGCGCAGCCGGGGGCCCGCAGGCCCAGCCCCGGCGGCGAGTTTCCGGACCACCGGCCGGTGGCCGGTTGCTCGCGCAGTTCCCCGCGCCCCTGATTGGCACCCTCTTCCCGGAAGGTCAACCCGGTCCCGGGAAGGGGCGAACCGTCGCCCGCAAGGGCATCCCGGAGCCGGGAAGGGGCGAACCGTCGCCCGCGAGGGCACCCCGGGGGCCGGGTCGCGCTTACGCGCCGAGAGGATGCATCCAGGCGTGGGGGTCCGGGGCGTGCCCCGTTTGGATGTCGAGAAGCGCCGCACGCAACCGCATGGTGACGTCGCCGGGCTCGCCCGTCCCCACCGTCCAGTTCGCGCGGGTGGACTTGACCGAGCCGACCGGGGTGATCACCGCGGCCGTGCCGCAGGCGAAGACCTCGGTGAGAGTGCCGTCCTCGTTGCCCCGCTTCCAGTCCTCGACGCTGATCCGCCCCTCGCCGACCTCGTAGCCGAGATCCGCGGCGATGGCGAGCAGGGAGTCCCGGGTGATGCCCGGCAGCAGCGAACCGGTGAGCGAGGGGGTGACGATGCGGTTGCCGTACACGAAGTACAGGTTCATGCCCCCCATCTCCTCGATCCAGCACCGCTCGATCGCGTCCAGCCAGACCACCTGGTCGCAGCCGTGCTCGATGGCCTGCGCCTGGGCGACGAGGGAGGCCGCGTAGTTGCCGCCGGTCTTCGCCGCGCCGGTGCCGCCGGGCGCCGCGCGGACGTACTCCTCGGACAGCCAGACCGACACCGGCTTGACGCCGCCGGAGAAGTACGCGCCGGCCGGGGAGGCGATGACCAGGAACAGGTACTCGCCGGCCGGGCGGACGCCGAGCCCGACCTCGGTGGCGATCATGAACGGCCGCAGGTAGAGCGACGCCTCGCCCTCGCTGGGCACCCAGTCCTTGTCCTGTCGGACCAGGACATCGCAGGCCTCGATGAACAGGTCGGTCGGCACCTCGGGCATCGCCAGCCGCCGCGCGGACGCCTGGAAGCGCAGCGCGTTGGCCTCGGGGCGGAAGGTGGCCACGCCGCCGTCGGGCTGGCGGTACGCCTTGAGGCCCTCGAAGATCGTCTGCGCGTAGTGCAGCGTCATGTTCGCCGGGTCGAGGGACAGCGGCGCGTACGGGACGAGTTGGGCGTCGTGCCAGCCGCGCCCGGCGGTCCACTTGATGGTGACCATGTGGTCGGTGAAGTACCGGCCGAACCCCGGGTCGGCCAGGACGGCCTGGCGCTCGGCCGCGGCCAGCCGGTGCGCAGAGGGCTTCAACTCGATTGTGGGCGTCGTCATCTGTCTTCCTTCACCGTGTCGCTGACGCCCTCGACCGTACTGCTAGGACGTCCTACTTTCCCGCTGCGAAGCGGCCCCGCCACCGATTATCGCAGTGGCGGGGCCGGGTACTGCCTCTGGATCCGGCTTGCCGCGCTCAGCCGGCTACTCGTGCGGCCAGCGCGTCACCGATCTCGACCGTGGAGCGGGCCGGCTTGCCGGCGCGTTCGGCCAGGTCGGCCTGCACGGCGGCGTCGATCCGGTCGGCCTCCGCGTCGTAGCCGAGGTGGCGCAGCAGCAGGGCGACGGACAGCACCGTCGCGCTCGGGTCGGCCTTGGACAGGCCGGCGATGTCCGGGGCGGAGCCGTGCACGGGCTCGAACATCGAGGGGAACTCGCGGCTGGGGTTGATGTTGCCGCTCGCCGCCACGCCGATGCCGCCGGAGACGGCCGCGGCGAGGTCGGTGACGATGTCGCCGAAGAGGTTGTCGGTGACGATCACGTCGAACCGCTCGGGCTGGGTGACCAGGAAGATCATCGTCGCGTCGACGTGCAGGTAGTCGGTGCTGACGTCGGGGAACTCCTTGCCGACCGCCTCGAAGATCCGGGTCCACAGGCTGCCGGCGTGCACCAGCACGTTGTTCTTGTGCACCAGGGTGAGCTTCTTGCGCGGGCGGGCCTGGGCGCGGGTGTACGCGTCGCGCACCACGCGCTCGATGCCGTACGCCGTGTTGAGGCTGACCTCGGTGGCCACCTCGTGCGGGGTGCCGGTCCTGATCGCGCCGCCGTTGCCGGTGTAGGGGCCCTCGGTGCCCTCGCGGACCACCACGAAGTCGATCTCCGGGCTGCCCGCGAGCGGGGTGCCCACACCCGGGAACAGCTTGCTGGGCCGGAGGTTGACGTAGTGGTCGAAGGCGAACCGCAGCTTCAGCAGGAAGCCGCGCTCCAGCACGCCGGAGGGCACCGACGGGTCGCCGATCGCACCGAGCAGGATCGCGTCGTGGGCCTTGAGCTCCGCGAGGTCCTGGTCGGTGAGGGTCTGACCGGTGGCGTGGTAGCGCCGGGCGCCGAAGTCGTACTCCTTCGTCTCCAGCTTGGTTTCCTGGGGAAGGGCCGCCGAGAGGACCTTGAGGCCCTCCGCGACGACCTCCTGGCCGATTCCGTCGCCGGGGATCACTGCGAGGTTGATGCTGCGAGACATGCGGGGCACCTTACTCCGCGTCTTGACCTATGACACGACGCGTCCGCATGCCGGACGGAGGTGAAGGAGGAGACAGGAGAGGAAGGTGAGACAGGGAGGGGTCAGTGCTCGTGGCCGGTGGAGCCGCCGTTGTCGCGGCGGTCCATGGAGCGCTGCAGGGCGCGCAGGGCGTTCTGGCGGGCGGTCTCGTCCATGAGGATCAACTCCATGCGAAATGGTGGAGACGGGTGGAGGGGAGACGTGCCGGGGAACGCGGGCGGAGAGCCGCGCCGGCGGGGGTGACCCGCATCGAGGGCGCAGGGCTCGCATCCGCCGTCCGCTCGGTCGAGCGGGAAACGTTCGGCTTCTTCAAAGTTAGGACACAGCCGCCGCCGTGTCGCCACGATTACTCGGACTTCCTACTATCTGAGACGACGATCACCCGTTCACCCCGCCGGAGCGTCCCGCGGCCGCGCACATGAGGCATGAAGCCGCCCCCGTCTCCGCGGAACACAGGAGACGGGGGCGGTGGAGGGAGGGGCCGGCGCGGCCCGGGGGTCAGCCCTGGTGCGGGTAGCGGTAGTCGGTCGGCGGCACGAGCGCCTCCTTGATGGAGCGGGTCGAGGTCCACCGCACGAGGTTCTGCGCGGCGCCCGCCTTGTCGTTGGTGCCCGAGGCGCGGGCACCGCCGAAGGGCTGCTGGCCGACCACGGCACCGGTCGACTTGTCGTTGATGTAGAAGTTGCCGGCCGCGTCGCGCAGCCGGTCCATCACATGCGCGACGGCCGCGCGGTCGCGCGCGATCACCGAGCCGGTCAGGGCGTACGGCGCCACGGACTCCATCTGGTCCAGCATCGCGTCGAAGGCGGCGCCGTCGCTGTCCTCGGTGTCGTCGTAGACGTACACCCCGAGCACCGGGCCGAAGTACTCCTCGCGGAAGATCTCGTTGCCGGGGTCGGTGGAGACCAGGACGGTCGGACGGACGAACCAGCCCACCGAGTCGTCGTAGGTGCCGCCGGCGACCACCTCGACCGTCGGGTCGGCCTTGGCGCGCTCGATGGCCGCCTTGTTCTTGGCGAAGGCCCGCTCGTCGATGAGCGCGCCCATGAAGTTGGTCAGGTCGGTGACGTCGCCCATGGTGATGCCGTCGACCTCGGCCGCGAACTCCTCCTTGAAGCCGCCCTCCCAGATCGAGCGGGGGACGTAGGCGCGCGAGGACGCCGAGCACTTCTGGCCCTGGTACTCGAACGAGCCCCGGGTCAGCGCGGTCTTGAGCACCGCGGGGTCCGCCGACGGGTGGGCGACCACGAAGTCCTTGCCGCCGGTCTCGCCGACGATGCGCGGGTAGGAGCGGTAGCGGTCGATGTTCTCGCCGACCGTGCGCCACAGGTACTGGAAGGTCTTCGTCGACCCGGTGAAGTGGATGCCCGCCAGGTCACGGTGGTTGAGCGCCACCTCGGAGACGGCGACGCCGTCGCCGGTGACGAGGTTGATCACACCGTCGGGCAGCCCGGCCTCCTTCAGCAGGCGCATCAGCAGCACCGCGGAGTGGGTCTGGGTCGGCGACGGCTTCCACACCACCACGTTGCCCATCAGCGCGGGGGCCGTGGGCAGGTTGCCCGCGATCGCGGTGAAGTTGAAGGGCGTGATCGCGTAGACGAAGCCCTCCAGCGGGCGGTGGTCGAGCCGGTTCCACACGCCGGGCGCGTTGGCGATCGGCTGCTCGGCGAGGATCTGCCGGGCGTAGTGCACGTTGAACCGCCAGAAGTCGACCAGCTCGCAGGGGCTGTCGATCTCAGCCTGCTGCACGGTCTTGGACTGCCCGAGCATGGTCGAGGCGGCCAGCGTCTCGCGCCAGGGCCCGGCCAGCAGTTCGGCCGCGCGCAGGATGATCGCGGCGCGGTCGTCGAAGGAGGTGGCCCGCCAGGCGGGGGCGGCGGCGAGGGCCGCGGCGACCGCGTCCTGCGCGTCCTCGGTGGTGGCGCCGGCGAAGGTGCCGAGCCGGGCGGCGTGGTTGTGCGGCTGCACGACGTCGAACCGCTCGCCGCCGCCCATCCGCTCCTGGCCGCCGATCACCATCGGCAGGTCGATCGGGTTGCCGGCCAGCTCCTTGAGTTTCGCTTCGAGCCGGGCGCGTTCCGGGCTGCCCGGGGCGTAGGTGCGGACCGGCTCGTTGACCGGCGCGGGGACCTGGGTCACAGCGTCCATGGAGCGTGTCTCCTTGTGGGATCGGGTCAGCGGCTGGGGGCGAAGGAGCGCAGGAAGAAGGCGAGGTTCGCCGGGCGCTCGGCGAGGCGGCGCATGAAGTAGCCGTACCAGTCTGCGCCGTAGGGGACATAGATGCGCATACGTTCCCCGGCCGCCGCGAGTCGCCGCTGCTCGGCGGTGCGGATGCCGTACAGCATCTGGAACTCGTAGCTGCCCGGCGCGCGGCGCCCGCGGGCGGCGAGGTCCTGGGCGATGGCGATCATCCGCGGGTCGTGCGAGCCGACCATCGGGTAGCCGTCGCCCTCGAAGAGCACCCGCAGCGCGCGGACGTAGGCACGGTCGACGGCCCTGCGGTCCTGGAAGGCGACGTGCGCGGGCTCCTTGTACGCGCCCTTGACCAGCCGGACCCGCGAGCCGGCGGTGGCCAGGCCGCGCGCGTCGTCCTCGGTCCGGAACAGGTACGACTGGAGCACGGCGCCGGTGCCCGGGTGGTCGCGGCGCAGCTCGTGCAGGACGGCCAGCGTCGAGTCGACGGTGGTGTGGTCCTCCATGTCGAGGGTGACCGTGGTGCCGGTCGCGGTGGCGAGTTCGGCGACCGCGCGGACGTTCTCCAGCGCGACGTCGTGGCCGCCGTCGGGCAGCGCCTGGCCGAAGGCGGACAGCTTCACCGAGACCTCGGCGCGGTCGCCGAGGCCGGCGAGGGCCAGGGTCTCCAGCAGCCGCAGGTAGGCGTCCCGGGTGTGCCGGGCGGTGGCGCGGTCGGTGACGTCCTCGCCGAGGTGGTCCAGGGTGACGTCCAGGCCGCCGGCGGTCAGCGTGTGGACGGTGTCCATCGCCGGGTGCAGCGCGTCGCCTGCGACGAACCGGTCCACCACCGGACGGGTGACGGGCGCGGCGGCGACGACGCGGCGCAGCCGGTCGCTGCGCGACGCGGCGAGCAGCACGGGACCGAGCACTTGGGGCCTCCTGGCAGGTGGCGGGGCAGCGGGGGGCGGGGTGCGGTGCGGCGGGGATACCGCCGCACCGGGGTCGGCGGCACGGATCGCGCGCCGTCACCGCGAATCTAGGTACCGGCTACCCCGTGGGCCATCGACAGCTGTCACGCATCCGAGTGCGGTCCCTCATACAGATGTATGAGGGCGGTGAGGGACAATGGGCGGGTGGCCGCTGACTACGGTGATTTCCAGGATCTGGTGGACGAGGTCTCCGCCCTGCTCGGTGCGCCCGCGACGCTGGAGGACCGGGACTTCCGGCTGATCGCCTTCGGCGTGCACGACAGCGACGACGACGCGGCGGTCGACCCGGTACGGACCCGATCGATCCTGACCCGCCGCTCGACCGCCGAGGTCAGGGCCTGGTTCGAGCGGTTCGGCATCGCCCGGGCCGCCGCGCCGGTGCGGATCCCCGCGGCGCCCTCGGCCGGCGTGCTGCGCGGGCGGCTGTGCCTTCCGGTCCGGCACGGCGGGGTGGGCTACGGCTACGTGTGGCTGCTCGACGAGGCCGACCACTCCCCCGCGCAGCTCGACGCCGCGATGGCGGTCGCGGCCCGGATCGGCGACCGGCTCGCCGCACAGTCGGCGGCCGGCGCGGAGGCCGCGCAGGCGCTGCGCGCGCTGCTCACCGCGGCGACCAGGGCGGCCCGGGACACCGCGGAGGAGTCGCTGCGCAAGGCGCTGGGCCCGGACGCGGACGAGCCGCACGCGCTGGTGTGCGTGTGGCCGCCGGACCGCGGTGGCAAGCGGCTCGCGGCCGGGACGCCGCCGCAGGGATGGGCCGAGCACGCGGACGGACTGCCCGGGGCGCGTACGGTGCCGGGCGCCGCGGCGATCGTCCGGGTGCCGGGATGGGGGCGCTGGGAGACGGTCGCGATCCTGGTCCGGCTGCGCTCGCCGCAGGTGCTCGCCCCCGCGCGGACCGCGGCGACCCGGGTGCTGGCCGCGCTCGCCACCGCCCGCGGCACGGACACCGGCCCGGAAGCCGGCACGGACACCGGCACCGCGGCGGACGAACCGGTCGCCGGGATCAGCGACTCGCGCGCCACGCTGGCCGAGTTGCCCGCGGCCTGGCGGGAGGCGACCGCGTCGGCGCGGGCCGCCCGCGCGCAGCCGCTGCTGGGGCCGATCGCCAAGTGGTCCGGCATCGGGCCCTACCGGCTGCTCACGCAACTCCCGGCCGACGCACCCCCGGACCCGGCGGTCGCCCCGCTGCTCACCCCCGCGCACCGCGAACTCGCCCACACCGCCGAGGCATTCCTCGACCACGCCGGTCAGGCCGGCCGCACCGCCACCGCGCTGGCCATCCACCGCCAGACCCTCTACTACCGGCTGTCCCGCATCGAGCAGCTCACCGGCCTCGACCTGACCGACGGCGAGTCCCGCCTGCTGCTGCACATGGCCCTGAAGGCAGCGCGGCTTTAGGCGGGCCGGCCGCGCCGCGGTCGTATACGCCTACATGCGGTCGATCTCGGTCAGGTCGATGTCGATGGTGAACGGGGCGGAGACCTTGAGGCGGTCGTGGTGGATGCCGGTCAGCGCGTACGTGTGGCCCACCCGGTCCAACTCGTAGGTGTGGACGACCGGACGACCGCTGTCCATCCGCTCGACCAGCCAGAAGTGCGGAATGCCCGCGCGGGCGTAGAGCTGCGGCTTGCGCTCGCGGTCGCGGACGGCGGACTCCGGCGAGACCACCTCCGCGGCGAGGACCACGTCCTCGGCCCGGTAGCTCGTCTCGCTGTGTCCGGCAGCCGGTACCGCCCGCTCGTGCAGCACCGTCAGGTCCGGTTCCGGCCGGTTCTCCTTGTCCAGCACGATGGTCATTTCCCGGCGCACCCTGAGCCCGTCCGGAGCTTGGAGGTGCAGTGCCCTCTCCAGCAGAAACATCGTCAAAGTATGGAAACTCTTCTGCGGACCCACGAAAACGAGGCTCCCGTCGATCAGCTCGGTGTGCGGCGGGAGATCGGGGATGCGGTCGAGATCGTCCGCGGTGAAGCCACCCGGAGGGGGGAAAACCCAGTCCGGGAGTTTTTCGGCAGTCATCTGTCCTCCCATGGACGGGATCGTGTCGGTATTGATCACACAAGCACCAGAAAACACCGGCACTACCACCCGAAAGGGGTATTAGTAGTACCGGTGTTCTCGGGTGGAACGCTACGACCACCGTACGCGCAACCGCCGTGCGGGATCAGTCCGTGAGGTTGACCGCGCGGGCCGAGGTCGCGCCGATCTCGTCGGCGATGTCGGTGAGAACACCCGCCGGGATGGTGGAGTCGACGGTGAGGGCGACCAGGGCGTCGCCCCCGGCGGCCGCGCGGGCGACCTGCATGCCGGCGATGTTGACGCCGACCTCGCCGAGGATGCGGCCGATGGTGCCGACGATGCCGGGGCGGTCGGTGTAGCGCAGGAACGCCATGTGGTCGGCGAGCGCGAGGTCGACGTCCTCGTCGCCGACCGCCACGATCTTCTGGAGGTTCTTCGGGCCGGCCAGCGTGCCGGACACCGACACCTCGGTGCCGTCGGCGAGGGTGCCGCGGACGGTGACGAGGTTGCGGTGGTTGGGCGACTCCGAGCTGGTGGTGAGGCGGACCTCCACCCCGCGCTCCTGCGCGAACAGCGGCGCGTTCACGTAGGAGACGGTCTCGGCCACGACGTCCTCGAACACGCCCTTGAGCGCGCTGAGTTCGAGCACCTTCACGTCGTGCTGGGTGATCTCGCCGCAGACCTCGACGTCCAGGCGCGCGGCGACCTCGCCGGCCAGCGCGGTGAAGATCCGGCCCAGCTTCTCGGCGAGCGGCAGCCCGGGTTTGACGTCCTCGGCGATCACGCCGCCCTGCACGTTGACCGCGTCCGGGACCAGCTCGCCGGCGAGCGCGAGCCGCACCGACTTGGCGACCGCGATGCCCGCCTTCTCCTGCGCCTCGTCGGTGGAGGCGCCCAGGTGCGGGGTGGCCACCACGTTGTCGAACTGGAAGAGCGGCGAGTCGGTGCAGGGCTCCTTCGCGTACACGTCCAGGCCCGCGCCGGCCACGCGGCCCTCCTTGAGCGCGGCGGCCAGCGCCTCCTCGTCGACGATCCCGCCGCGCGCGGCGTTGACGATCCGCACCGAGGGCTTGACCTTGTGCAGCGCCTCGTCGCCGATCAGGCCGAGCGTCTCGGGGGTCTTGGGCAGGTGGACGGTGATGAAGTCGGAGACCTCGAGCAACTCGTCGAGGGTGAGCAGCTTGACGCCGATCTGGGCGGCGCGGGCGGGCTGCACGTAGGGGTCGTACGCGACGACGTTCATCCCGAAGGCGGACATCCGCTGGGTGACGAGGACGCCGATCCGGCCGAGGCCGACCACGCCGAGGGTCTTCTCGCTCAGCTCGACGCCGGTGTACTTGTTGCGCTTCCACTCGCCGGCCTTCAGCGCCGCGTTGGCGGGCGCGATGTTGCGGGCGGTGGCGACGATCAGACCGCAGGCCAGTTCGGCGGCGGTGACGATGTTGGAGGTCGGCGCGTTCACGACCATCACGCCGGCCTTGGTGGCCGCCGCGACGTCGACGTTGTCCAGGCCGACACCGGCGCGGGCGACGACCCGCAGCTTGCGCGCGGCGGCGACCGCCTCGGCGTCGACCTTGGTGGCGCTGCGAATCAGGATGGCGTCGACGTCGGCGATCGCGGACAGCAGTTCGGCTCGGTCCGCGCCGTTGCAGTGCCGGATCTCGAAGTCCGGACCGAGAGCGTCGACCGTGGCCGGCGACAGCTCTTCTGCGATGAGTACGACAGGCTTCTGGCTCACGTGGTCCTCACTTGTTCCTGCGGGGGCGGCCGGTCCCGTGCGGCCGCTCCGGGGAGGGCGGG
>NZ_FNVU01000034.1 GCF_900107965.1 Actinacidiphila yanglinensis
ATGTCCTCGCCCTTCTCGGCGGCGATCGCCTTGGCCGGCGACTCACCGTGCAGGACCCGCTTGCCGACCTTCGGGACGGTCCCGCTGTCCTCATCCACGTCCACGAGCTTGTCGGCCGCCTCGGTCAGCCGGCTCCCGGCCTTGCGGGCCGCGTGTTTGGCACGAGCACTGAGGTACTGGCCCACCTCGTGCTTGAGCAGGGCCATCGGGCTGGGCTCGGTTTCCTTCGTCTTCTGGTCGGTCGCCATCGACGATCACCTCTCCCGCCGGGTGCGCGGGGCTGCTTTCTGGGTGGACTGGTTCTTCCTCGCCGTCGTCTTACGGGCCGGAGCGGCCTTCTTCCCCGCTGGCGCCTTGGTCGCGGTCGGCTTCTTGGCCGCGGCCTTGACCGCTTTCTTCGCAGGGCGTTTACCGGAGGCGGCCTTCTTCGCCGTCCTCTTCGGTGCGGCCGGCGCGGAACTGCCCCGAGCTGTGTCCTCGGAGCCTGCTCCCTCGCCAATGTCGCTGCCCTTGGCCGGCTCAGGCGCCGGTTCCCCCTCGGGCTCCGCAACCTCGTCGCCTGCGTCCGCGTCGTTCAGGCCGAGCGTGCGCTCATGCAGCGCGTCCGTGAGCGCGGTGATACCGCGGTTCGCCACCGAAGCGGCAGCGCCGCGGGCCGCCGTGCCGACGCGACCCCGGGTTCCGCCATGCCCGGTCCGCGAGGAGTCGGGACTCGCCCCGCCCTCACCGTCGCCGTCTCCGGACGCGCCCGGCCGCAACCCCCTGCCGGCCAGCAGGGCGGCGGCGACGAGCGCCATCTGCCCCTTCTTGCCGCGGCCGAGCAGATAGCCACCGGCCACGGCCGCAGCAAGGCCGAGGTTCCTGGGTTCATCCATCACCCTTCACCTCTCGCGGTCGGTGAGCGGTTCGAACGAGGCCGGAGACTGCGAAATCCCGAGGGCCTCGCTCAATCCAGTCGGCCCCGCGGTCGGGGCAGCCTTCTTGCGGCCCTCGGTAGTTCCAGTCTCATCTGTCCCAGCGGTTTCGCATCCGGGGGACGCTTCCAGCGCCGGGCGAACTACCCGCCGCCATGGATAACAAGGCAGGAAGTTCGATTTGCCATGGATTCGCCAAGAATCGTGTCGGCATAGCGGAGGATGCGCCCGCCCCTTCCGATAGGTGCGGCTGCGACCGGCATGTGCGCACGGCAGACACGAACCGTTCGGTCTCGGTGACCGTGCTGTCCTCGGCCACAATCTGCACGGGGCCCTCGATCAGCCAGCTCATGAGTTGTGGGTCGGGGCGGGTTGGGGACTTGATGGGCAGGCTGGGGGTGTTCCGATGGGGGCTGACCTGGCCTGAGACTTCCCCGGTTCAGACCATAAGCCGAGGAGCCGCAGGGTCTGGTCAGGGAAGGCTGCCGTTTTCGCAGATCCGGCGGGCTACGTCCCGGAGTTTGCTATTGGTCTCCTGCGAGTAGCGGCGCAGAACGTCGAAGGCCTGGTCTTCGGTGAGTTGGTTGCGGCCCATGAGGATGCCCATTGCTTCGCCGATGACGTGGCGGGTGGCGAGGGCGGATTCCATCTGCGCTTGGGTACGGGCGGCGGAAAAGGCGACCGCGGCGTGGGAGGCGAGCAGCAGGCCGGCTGTCTCGCTGTCCTGGGTGAAGGCGCGGGGGGTGTGGGAGTAGAGGTTGAGCGCGCCAAGGTCCTCGTCGTCGGTGAACAGCAGGAAGCCCATCATGCTGCCGACCCCCAGCTGGTGGACCTGGGGGGCGTAGGCGGGCCAGCGGTGCTGTTCGGCGGTGAGGTCGTGGATGCGGAAGACCCGCTCGCCGTGCTTGCTGCGGGCGGCGTCGAAACACGGCCCTTCGGCCAGCTTCTCCTGGAGCCGGTCGCTGGCGATGGCGACCTGGTCGGTGGGGGCGAGGGTTTCGACCTTCTTGCCGTGCAGCACGAGGATGGCGGCAGCGTCGCAGCCATCCACCAGTTCGGTGGCCGATGCGGTGATCCGCTCCAACGTGGTGTCGACGGAGTCCTGTGCCAACAGGTCCCGAGCCATCGACGCCATCTGCTCTCCGAACCGTTCCCAGCCCACGTCGATCTCCCATTTTCATCCCGTCCTGGCCCACGCCTACCCAGACTTTCCCGAGACCTTCTCGTAAGGACCATGCAGAGGGACGCGGGCGAGGGCGAACTCCACGCTCGCCTCAGGGGGGCGGCTTGGCGGCCTGAGAGGTAGGCGGCATTCGAGCCCGAACCCGTATGCAGCATCATGTCGGCATGATCACCATTCATCTGAAGTACGAGATCGACGCCGACAAGCTTGAGGATTTCGAGGAATACGGCCGCCGCTGGGTCGGGCTCGTCAACCGGTTCGGCGGGACGCACCACGGTTACTTCCTGCCGAGTGAAGGCGACAGCGATATCGCCTACGCCCTCTTCTCCTTTCCCAGTCTCGCCGCGTACGAGCAGTACCGCACGGACATCGTGACCGACCCGGAGTGCCAGGATGCCTTCGAACTGGCTCGTCACACCCGCTGCATCAAGCGGTACGAGCGCCGCTTCCTGCGGCCGCTCGACGTCAGGTCCTGACCTGGAGGACGTCTTGGCCGATGCCGAGGGCGAGGGCGTCGAACCAGGCGCCGCCAGTCCTCTGCCGGATCTGCGTCGAGCACACCAATGAGTTGACCGCACGGCGAGACCCCTACGCCGAAACCCACCTCGCGATCGCCCGTCTTGTCTCCGACCGATTCGCCCAGCGCGCCACCCGCCGACACACGAGCACCGAACTCGTTCCTTGTCCGCGACACCGCCCGCAGATCACCCGCCCGCCGAACCGCCAGATCAGCCCACCCGGATCTCCAGTTCCCCCAAGGCCGTCAGCGGCCGGCTCGGACGAGTCGCCCAACGCCGTCCGCCCTGCCAACCAACGTAAGGGCTGTCCCGTAAATGATCTCTGAGTCGCCTTGAGCAGGGGACGACGCCGTCTGAGCGGTGGATCATCCGGCAAGGGCGAGGTTGTGCATCGGCACGATGTCGAGCACGGCGTCATGGACGCCGTCGTCTTTGAGGTGGCAGTCGCGGAGGATCTTCAGTTCTTCATGCGGGCGAAGAGTGCTCGACACGGGCGCGGACCTGTTGTGGGACTTGTTGTGGGCTTGCTTCCAGTCGGGTAGTTCCTCGCCGGGACGGCGGCGGTGAGGCATCACGCGACTGGTGCCCGGATAGCCGCCATCGGCGATCGTCGTGGTCGTGCCGACGGCGGCCTTCGCGCCGGACTCCTCCCAGGCCATGCAGTCGTTGCGCTTGCCGGGCAGAGGTCTGCCGACTACCACGACGAGTCGGTTGTCGGCATCGATTGACGACCTGGTGGTTGGTGGACTAGCGGTAGTTCTTGGACTGCTCGGCGACCTGGTGGTCACAGGTGGGCACCAGGGTGCCGTCCACTATCAGCACGGTGTCCTTCGCGAACCGCAGGCCGCCGCCTGGTCTTCGTTCCGCGAGACCCGATGGCCACGGAGACCGTCCCACTCGGCGCCTCCCGTCCACCGGTGGCTTTATCCGGCCGTATCCTCGATCGGCGGGACTTCGCGGCTAGAGTGCACGCCATGGCAGCTCCCGCTCGACAGCGACTGCGGCGAAGGCACCTTGCTGCCGGTCTGTTGCTGGCCTCTGCCGTCACCCTGCGAAGTACGCGCCATGGACCAGCGGTTCGAGGGCGACCACTACGTCACCCCCGCAGGTGCCCAGGTCGGCCTGAGCGTGCACGGTGACGCCTGCGTCACCGCCTTCGTGCAGAAGGCCGACTACGACGTCCAGGTCAACGGCCCGTATCCGGAGTCGGGCTGCTTCGCGCCGCCCTTCGCCCACTGAGAGGTCTTACACCCCCATGACCGATGTAACGGCCACCGGCCGGCGACCTGGCCGCATCAGGCCCACTTTCCGCAGACGCACAGCCGTGGCCGCGGGGCTGGCGGTCGCCCTCGCGCTGCTCGCGGGCTGCTCGTCCGGCACCGGCAAGGACCGCAACGACGCGGCACCGGTGCGCACGACCTCCCCCGCGGTCGTGACCCCTGACAGCACCACGTCCACGTCCTCCCCCGGCCCGACCGGGACGACATCGGTCTTCCCGACCACCGAATCCGCGCCGGGGGCTGCCGTCCCGCAGGTCCGGGACGCCTTCGCGGTCCTCCAGGCCACCTACAACGACGGTTGCACGGCGCCGGGGAACTGCACGTACTTCCTCAACCGCCTCCTCACGAACCTCGACGACCTCGACCGCTCCATGGCGGCCAGCCCGAAGGGCAGCGGGCACTTCGCGCAGCCCCGGGCGTGGATCCGGCAGATGCAGCACGCGCTCGGCTCGGACGTGTCCGACGTCAACCTCAAGCGCCACCAGGCCCAACTGGTCCGCACCCGCGACGAGATCAACACCTGGATGCAGTCCCACCCCAGCGACTACCGCTGACCTCGCGGGACGGCCGTGCGGGGCGGAATGGGGTCCGCCCTGCCTCCGGCTCCCAAACCGCCCTCCAGCCGCGACGAGCAGAACGTGGAAGCAGTCAACTGCGGCCTGGAGTTACGGGACAACCCTTAGCAAGGCTCCGGTGCGATGAGGCCCAGGAGCTCCTCGGTGCCGCCCTTGACGAGGGCGGCACGCTGTCTCTCGGCGCCTGTTCCCTCGTTGACCAGCCGTTGTACGCCGGCGGTCACCCGGTCGAGGTCACCGAGTTCCTTCAGCGCGGGGGTGATCCGTTCCACCAGCGCCCAGACCACGTCCGCCGCCGGTGCCGGTGTGGCGGTACGGGGCTCGACGAGGTCGGCGGTCAGCCCCCTGCGCGCGGCGTGCCATCCGGCGGCTTCCAGAACGCTGGCCGGCGGGTCCAGGGCACGGGCGCCGCGGCGGCCCTCGCGCAGTGCGGTCACCACGAGTCCCCGGGCGATTCCGGCGATCGTGACGGCGCTGCCGACGTCCACCTGCACGTCGGGCGCGCGAACTTCCAAGGTGGGGTAGTCGTCGGACAGCCGGGCGTGCCAGTAGAGCTGGTGGCGGTCGGCGACCACCCCGGTGGCCAGCAGCGCGGCGACCCGCTCTTCGTAGTGCGAAGCGCCGGAGAAGAACGGCGGCGGGCCGCTGACCGGCCACCGGCCGAAGACGACGGTGCGCCAGCTCGCGAATCCGGTGTCACGGCCCTCCCAGAAGGGGGAGTTGGCACCCAACGCGACCAGGACGGGCAACCACGGCCGCAACCGGCCCAGCGCCGCGGCACCGGCCTCGCGATCCGGTACGGCCACGTGGATGTGCATGCCGCAGATGAGCTGCTCGTCGACCAGCCTGGCCACGTCGGCATGGATCTCGTGGTACCGGCGCTCGCCGGTCACCGGCACCGACACCTGACCGGACACCGGGGCACCACCGGTCGACGCGAGCCGGCAGTCCGCCGCGCGTGCCGCGCCCGCCACGGTCTGCCGGTATCGGGTGAGGTGCGAGCTCACCTCGTCGAGGTCGGAGCAGATCGGAGTGGCGATCTCGATCTGAGCCTGGAGCAGCTCGCTGTCAACCTCTTCTCGCTCCAGGCCGGGCTGCTGGTCAGCCGCTTCCCGCACCTGGCCGACGCGCGGCACCGGTATTCCTGTCTGCCGGTCGAGCAGCAGGAACTCCTCCTCGACGCCGAGCGTCACATCTGCCGTCATGGAAAGCGGGTACCCCACATCACCTCCCCCACGACGGGGGAAGTGCCATGCGCCTCACTCTGTTCGCGCGCTGCTCCGAAGGTTCCCGCCCGCTTACGGGCGCCGCGACTTCCCCGTCCAGGCCGCTCCGACCGCAGGAGCTGCCTTCCTCCTCAGCTGTCATGCAACCCGGCAACCAGGCCCCGAGGAGAGCGTGTTGCCGCCGTGCGTGCTCAGAGCGCGCGGCGGTCGCGGGGTTCGACGTAGGGCTCCTGCCCGGGGGGATGGCCGCCTTCGACGGCCCGCGCGCGTTCGGTCTCCGCGTTGAATTCCAGGCCCACGAGGAGGGCGATGTTCGAGACCCACAGCCAGACGAGGAAGATGATGATCCCGGCGAAGGTGCCGTACGTCTTGTTGTAGCTGCTGAAGTGGGCCACATAGACCGCGAAGGCCGCCGAGGCGACGAGCCAGATCGCGACGCTCAGCAAACTGCCCCGCGTGACCCACCTGAAGCCGTGCCGGACGTTGGGCGCCGCCCAGTGCAGTACGGCGACCACGAGCGCGAACAGCACGAGCATCACCGGCCACTTCGCGAAGTTCCAGACGGTGACCGCGGTGTCGCCGAGACCCAGCACGTTCCCGGTCCTGCGGGCCAGCTTTCCGGTGAACACGATGCCCACCGAGATGGCCGCCAGCATGACGACGATGAACACCGTGATGGCGAAGCGCGTCGGGAGCGCCTTCCAGGCCGGGCGGCCCTCACCGACGGAGTAGACGGCATTGCCCGCCCGCATGAAGGCCGCCACGTAACCCGACGCGGACCACAGGGCGACGACGATGCCGACGATCAGGGCGAGAACGGCTGAGCCCTGGTTGCCCTGTACCTGGTTCACGATGCTCGTCAGGACAGTGCGCACCGGCCCGGGAGCGAGGGTGGCAATGTTGTGCTTCAGCGACCTGACAGCGGAAGGGCCCAGAAAGCCCACGATGGACACCAGCGCCAGCAGTGCGGGGAAGACCGCGAGGACCGCGTAGTACGTGAGGGCCGCGGCCAGGTCGGCCAGATTGTCGGCCTTGTACTCCTTGAGGGTGCGCTTGAGAATGCCGCGCACGGAGCCCTTGGGGAGATCCGACGGCTTCTCGGGTGCCACACCCGCCTCGTGTGCGCCTCCAGGAGCGTCGCCACCCCGCTCCGGGCCGTTGTCCGCCATCGTGCACACCCTCCTGTCAGAGCCGTTCACCGAGGCGCCGCGGATCTCCCCCTCGTCCGCGGGCCACCTGTACGCGTGACCGGTCACACCGGCAGGAAACGGTTCGGATCGAGCTTTCACCCGGATACCCGCGTTCGCCGGATGAGGCAGGGGGACGATCTGCTGCGCTGTTCGACCAGCCTCACCGTCCCCGCGATCGGTATGTCGCACTCGCACGTATGGGCCCCCTGACGAGGTCCTGCCGGGGCCGGGCACCCCGTAGTGCTGGACCCACAGGCGGTCAGCGGCCCACAGCGTTGCGCAACTGCTCCTTGTTCATGGACGAGCGTCCCTCGACGTCCTTCTTCTTCGCCTCTTCGTAGACTCGCTGCTGCGCGCTTTCTTTGATGTGTTCGTACTGGCGTTCCCGCTTGCGGTTCGATCCTGCGGGCATGACGGCGCTCCTTCGTTCGGTGCGTGCGGACGGCTGCTGCGCGTTCCGCAGAGACCGCCGCCTGCCCTTCCTCACCCATCCCACACCCGACATCAGGTCCACGCGACCGTTGCAGTCGAGGGTGCAGATCTCTCCTCCGCTGACTGCTCGACGACCGGCGATGGTCTTCTGACCGCTTCCGTCGCCGGTCGACCGAGGGGAGTGCATGGTCACTGCCGGGGCGGGCAAAGGTGAGGTCGACGCTGCATCGGCCGCAAGGCGCGTGCGCCCGCAGGGGGACGGAGGCCAGGATGTTCGAGGGTTTCGAAGAAACGCACCTTGAAGTGGGTGAGGCATCCGTCTTCGTGCGTTTCGGCGGCAAGGGGCCAGCGGTGGTCCTGCTGCACGGCCACCCCCGCACGTCGGCCACATGGCACCGGGTCGCTCCACAGCTCGTGGAAGCTGGTCACACCGTCGTCTGCCCGGATCTGCGCGGTTACGGCCGCTCCCGAGGGCCGACGTTCACGGCGGACCATGCGGGCTACTCCAAGCGCGCGGTCGCAGGCGACGTAGTAGCCGTGATGCGCCATCTCGGGCATCGTCGATTTGCGCTCGCTGGGCACGATCGTGGGGGCAGCGTGGCGCTGCGCCTCGTGCTCGACCACCCTGAGGCCGTCTCTCGTGTGGCATTCCTTGACTGTCTGCCGCTGACGGAGCATCTGTCCCGGATCACGGTCGACTTCGCCACGCGGTGGTGGCACTGGTTCTTCTTCGCGCAGCCGGAGGTTCCCGAGCGGGTCATTACCGCGGACCCCGACAAGTGGTACCAGGGTGATCGTGACGCGATGGGAGCCGAGAACTACATCGAGTGGCGACGGGCAATCCGAAATCCTGACGTCGTACGGGCGATGCTCGAGGACTACAGAGCCGGCCTGACTGTCGACCGGCAGCACGAAGAGGCCGACCGGGCCGTCGGCGCGCGCGTCACCTGCCCAGCACTGATCCTCTGGTCGCTCCGCGACGACCTGGAGGCGCTCTATGGAGATCCCCTTGCCATCTGGCGTCAATGGGCCACTGACGTGCGTGGATTTGGCATCGACTCCGGACATCATGTTGCTGAACAGGCACCCGACGCCTTGGCATCTGCGCTCATTGACTTCTTCCGTCGGCCATCGGTCGGGCAATGACAGCTGTACACAAGGCGGTTGTGCAGCGGATGCACCGGTCGGCACAGTCAAGCGCGTGGCGGTTGGAGCGGGCGGAACAGTGAGATGGGCTGACCTACCGACCGAACGCGTCGGCGGTAGCGGGGTGATGCCCTGGCGACGGCTGCGGGACCGGATCGAGGCCGGGCGGACCTGCCGGTCGCTGTAGACCGCAGGCGCACACCTTGCGGTGCCGCACACCAACCCCCGTCCTCGGCTCAGTCCTCGATCGCGACGCGGATGGTCTTCACCTCGGGATCGGCCGCGTCGGGGACGACCATCCCGGCCGCCACCCCGGTACGCAGGTAGTCGACCACGTCGCCGTTCAGCCGCTCACCGGGAAGGGCCGCGGGGATCCCGGGCGGGTAGGGAGTCAGCATCTCGGCGGCGATCCGCCCGACGGCGCGTTCGCAGGACACGCTCTCGATGGGTCCGAAGAAAGCGTCCCGGGGAAGCATCGCCTGCTCCAACTGCAGTTCCCCAGGCGAGGGAACGTGTACCTCTCGTGTGGCCTGAAGGCCGCCGGCCTGGCGGCTCAGGTCGCGCAGGCCCTTCAGCAACCGGTCGGCCGTCCCGTCGTCGTCGGCGTAGGTGAACTGCGCGCTGACGCGGCGGTGGTCGCACAGGTGGAGGTTGATCCGGTGGTGCTCACGCATCCAGTCCGCGGCCTGGTAGCCGGTCACGCCCAGCTCGGACACGTCCACGAAGACCTGCAAGGGGTCCATGTCGTAGGCGCGCCCCGGACCGCAGAAGTCGGCTCGGCCGTGAACGTGGAGGCCGGCGACCTCCGCGAGACTCGCACGGACCCGGTCGACCAACGCCAGTGCACGGGTGAGGAGTTCCTCGCCCTGCTCGACCATCTGGCGGCGCCAGGCATCCAGTCCTGCGTAGAGCAGCACCGAGGGGCTGGTGGTTCCGAGCAGGTCCGCCCGCGCCGCCAGCGCATCGGCACTGACGCGGCTGCCTTGGAGGTGGAAGACGGAGCCCTGTTCCAGGCCGGAGCCCATCTTGTGCACGGAGGTGACGCAGACGTCGGCGCCGGCGTCCATGGCCCAGGTCGGCAGCTTCGGATGGAAGGGCAGGTGCGCGCCCCATGCCTCATCGACAACGAGGGGCCGGTCCCGACGGTGGCAGAGCTCCGCGATCGCCGCCAGGTCAACGGTCGTCCCGTAGGGTGTCGGGCTCGTCACCAGGGCGCCACGGGCGCCGGGATGCTCCTCGAAGGCGGCCTCGAAGGACTCCGGTGCCGGCGGGTGCGCGAGGTGCAGCTGGGGGTCCCACTGCGGTTGCACCCACACCGGACGGATACCGGCCAGAATCAGACCGGAGACGACTGATTTGTGCGCGTCCCGGCTGAGCAGCAGTTCCTCGTGGGGCCCGGCTGCGGCCAGCATCGCGGCCTTCACCGACAGGGAACTTCCACAGGTGGAGAAGAAGGTGTGGTCGGCGTGGACGGCGTCGGCCATCAGGGCCTCGGCCCGCTTCAGGACCCCCTTCGAGGAGGTCCGGTCGTCCAGCCCGGCCACAGCGAGCACGTCGGAACGGAAGATCCCCTCACCCACGGCCTCGACCACCCGCGGATCGGCTCCCCGCCCCTGCTTGTGCCCCGGCGGCGTGAAGGGCAACTGATCTTCTTCGTGGTAGGCCGCCAACGCCGCCAGCACCGGTGCTTCCGAATGGTCCATGCCGACTCTGTTGCCCCGCACCGCACAGTCACATGCTGTTCCTCGTCCGGTTGGCCCCACATGCGCCCGGGCGCAGGAGGACTGACGCGGCGTTTGAGGCCCCCGGGTCCGGACAGCCGACCGGGCAACGAATCCGCTACCAGTCCTCGAAGGAGCCGGTCATGAATTCGCCAACCGACATGGGTACGTCGACACCGCTGCCCGAAGGAGACGTGGTGGCGCTACTGCTCGAACAGCACACCCGTATCCGCGAACTGTTCAGCCGCGTGTCCGCCGCACAGGGCGACAACAAGAAAGAGGCCTTCGACGCACTGCGCGCGCTGCTGGCGGTCCACGAGGCGGGTGAGGAACTGGTCGTCCGTCCCGCGGCCAAGAAGGCCGCCGGAGCTCGGGAGGCCGACGCCCGGAACGCGGAGGAGAAGGAAGCCAGCGAGGTCCTCAGGAAACTTGAGGGCATGGATGTCTCCAGCCCCGAGTTCGACGCGACCCTCGCGGAGTTCGAGCAGGCTGTGGACGATCACGCCACCCACGAGGAGCGGGAGGAGTTCCCTGCGCTGATCTCGGAGTGCAGCACCGACGAGCGTCAGAAGATGGGCGCACGCCTGCGCCGGGCCGAACACCTCGCTCCGACCCACCCGCATCCCTCAGCAGCAGGCAACCCGACCATGCTGGCACTCGCCGGGCCCTTCGCCGCCATGATGGACAAGGCCAAGGACGCCATCGGCCGCTGACCGAACTGAGGAAGTCGCGCGGTGGGCTGTCCGGAACTCCCCTTCCGGACAGCCCACACGTCGCTCCGCACGACATGCCGGGCGGGCTCACGCCGTCGGGTTCGGAAGTCTGCGGCCGACGACGGGAGGAGGATCAGACCTGCCCGCGCCAGGCACCGCTCTCGCTGCCACGGGATTCGATGAAGGTCTTGAACCGGCGGAGGTCGCCGCTGGCCTGCCGACGTATGAAGCCGAGCTTGTCACCGACGGAATCCGCGATGCCGACCGGGTCGTGGTCGAGTTGCAGCATGACCTTCGTCCGGTGGTCGCCCAGCCGGTGGAAGGTGACCACTCCGGCCTGCCGCACCTGACCGTCGATGGTGGTCCAGGCCACTCGCTCGTCGGGTATCTGCTCGGTGACCTCGGCCTCGAACTCGCGGGTCACCCCGTGCACCGACGTGGTCCAGTGGGTCAGCGTCTCCGTACGTTGCTCGATGCGCTCCACACCGTCCATGAACTGCGGGAACTCCTCGAACTGCGTCCACTGGTTGTAGGCGGTGTTCACGGGCACGTCGACCTCGACGGACTCTTCGATCTTCGACATTCCTGTGTCCTCACTCAGTTGGGAGTCGTTCAGGTAACGTCGGCTGCCCGTCGGAACGTCACATATGCGCTGCGGACCGTGCTGTCTCCGCCTGGCCCCCATACGACGTCCATGACCGGCGTCTACCCGCTGCGCCACCTCGAACCTCGGCCACGCCATGCCGCACGGCCGCCGGCATCAACGGCCCCCTCCCGCAGAGGTCCCCCGCCGGTGTGGCGACGCTCCGCCGCGCCAGCCCCGAACGGACCCTTCAGCGGCCGGCCCCACCCGCGGTCGAGCCGCATGACCCGGCACGTGGCGGGCACCCGTGATACTGCCGACGAGGGATCTTCCCGGCCACCCGGTCGAGCGACCCGCGAGTCCACCGGTCCCGGGCCGCCGCGCCGTGGACGATGCGCGTACCGGGTCGGCCGAGGCTCGAGGCACTCCGCGCAGGGCGAGACCGAACCGGGAAGATGATCACCATGGTACGCATCGGGTACACGATGATGACCGAGCAGGCAGGACCGCGTGACCTGGTCGAACACCTGGTGGGTGCGGAGCGCGCCGGCTTCGATTTCTCCGTGACGTCCGACCATTTCTCCCCCTGGCTCGACGCGCAGGGGCACGCGCCGTACGCATGGAGCGTCCTCGGCGCGGCGGCAAACGCCACGCGAAGCATTCCGCTGATGTCGTACGTGACGTGCCCGACTTTCCGTTACCACCCGGCGGTCATCGCGCAGAAGGCGGCGACCCTGCAACTGCTGTCCGAGGGCAGGTTCCGGCTGGGTCTCGGTTCCGGAGAGAATCTCAACGAGCACGTCGTGGGCCCCTGGCCGACCGCTGCGGTCCGCCTGGAGAAACTGGAAGAAGCCGTGGGCATCATCAAGGCGCTGCTGGCGGGAGAAGAACTCGACCACGCAGGGCGCCACTTCGATGTACGCGGTGCCAAGTTGTGGGACCGGCCGGACACCCCGCCGCCCCTCGGCGTCGCGGTCTCCGGCGAACGATCCTGCGCGATCGCAGGCCGGCTCGCCGACCTCGTCATCGCCACCGAACCCGACCGTCAGCTGCTCGATACGTTCGACCAGCACGGCGGAGCCGGCAAGCCGCGGGTCGGCCAGATCCCCGTCTGCTACGACACCGACCGCGAGGCAGCGGTGGACAGGGCCCACGACCAGTTCCGCTGGTTCGGCAGTGGCTGGAAGGTCAACGCGGAAATTCCCACTACGGACGGCTTCGCGGGGGCCACCCAGTTCGTCCGGCCCGAGGACGTCGCCCGCTCGATCCCCTGCGGCAGCGACCCCGAACCGTTCGTGGAAGCCGTGCGCTCCTACGCCGACGCGGGCTTCGACGAGATCGCTCTGATCCAGATCGGTGGGGAGCACCAGGAGCCGTTCCTCCGGTGGTCCGAGAAGTCGCTGCTGCCGGCGCTGCGCGACGCTCTGTAGGAGGAGGAACCCTGGCTCCCCGTCGGCCGAGCGGCCCGCTCGCGGAGGGGGTTCAGGTCCCCTTTGGCGGCGTGCCCTCAGCGGCGAGCGATCCGGGTCGCTCCCGCCACGGCGACAGCGGCAAGCGCGGCCGACGTCCCGGCCACGAGGGCGTGCCGCGAGAGCCACGCCTGGGCGGATCGCGGGTGTGACCGAGTGTCGAAGGCACCGTTCGCGCCGAAGTCCCGGGCGGCGGGCCCGTCGCCGTCGAGTGGCTGGTACAGGTTGTCGGGGCGATCCGCGGCGACGCTCTGCCCGGTCAGCTGCGAGTCGTAGCCGGTCCGGGCCAGGTAGCGGTCGAGCAGGCCTGCCGCGACCTTGTTGCCGAGGATCGTGCCGACGGTCGAGGCTCCGACGTAGTACTGCTTGCGCCGGGGATGGTCGGCGGCGTAGACCACGGCCCTGGCCGCGACCTCGGGCTGGTAGATCGGCGGGACGGGTTGAGGATGCCTCGGCAGCCGGGAGAGCACCCACGAGAACTGGGGCGTGTTGACCGCCGGCATCTGGACCACGGTGACGCGTACCCCGCTCTTCTGGTGCATCAGCTCGGTGCGGACCGACGAGGTGAACCCGTTCACCGCGTGCTTGGCGCCGCAGTAGGCGCTCTGCAAGGGGATCGACCGCTCCCCCAGCGCGGAGCCGACCTGCACGATCACGCCGCTGTCGCGAGGCAGCATCAGCGCCAGTGCCTGCCGGGTCCCGTTGACGTATCCGAGGTAACTCACCTCGGTGACGCGCTGGAACTCCTCGGGCCGAATCTCGGTGAAGGGCGCGAACACGGAGGTGAACGCGACGTTGACCCAGACATCGATCGGGCCGAAGTGCTCCTCGGCCTCCGTCGCGGCATCGCTTACGGCATGGTGGTCCGCCACGTCCACGGGTATCGCCACCGCTTGGCCGCCGAGTTCCCGGACTTCCTGCGCCGCCGCTTCCAAGCCGGTGCGGCCGCGCGCGAGCAGGCAGACCCGGTCCCCTCTGCGGGCGAACCCCCGCGCCACGGCCCGCCCTATCCCGCCGCTCGCTCCGGTGATCACCACTGTCCGCGCCATGGGTCCGCTGCCTTTCGTCTCCGGCGGTGCCGGCCGGTCCGGTGGGGCCGACGACTCGGGCATCGCTGATCCGGTCCGATCGCGCTCCCCGGGAATCCGGGTCGGCGAGCGCTCTCTCCTCCTCCGGCTACCCGGAACACGGTGCCGCGATCTCCCGTTGTGCGATCTCGGGCTCCCCGGATGCGCTCCGTCGGCTGGTCAATTGGGCTGGGCCGGGGCGTCCTGACGCGGCAGCATGTCGGGCTCAGCTTTCCCGGTAGGGTTCGGCGGTCTTCTCGCGGAGGGCGAGGCCGTGGCCGGGGGCGCCGTCGGCGCCGGGACGGATGCTTCCGCCGGCCGGGTCGAGGGTTCCGGTGAACAGTTGGTTCTCGATGCGGACGTGGTCGTGGAACCACTCCAGGTGGCGCAGGTTCGGGACGGCTGCGGCGGCGTGGGCGTGCAGGTGCGGGGCGCAGTGGCCGGAGATCTGGAGGCCGTGTGCTTCGGCGAGGGCGGCGACGCGCAGCCAGACGGTGATGCCTCCGCAGCGGGTGACGTCGGCCTGCGGGCAGTCGACGGCGTCCGCCGCCAGCAGGTGGTGGAAGGACAGCAGCGTGTAGCCGTACTCCCCGGCGGTGACGTCGGGTTGTACCGCGGCTCTGACCTGGGCCAGGCCGGTCAGATCGTCGGAGGAGACGGGCTCCTCGAACCAGGTGACGTGCTCGGCGTCGAGGTGGCGTGACATCCGGACCGCCTGCTTGCGCGTGTAGCCGCCGTTGGCGTCGACGTAGAGTTCCGCGGCGTCGCCGATGCTCCGCCGGGCGCGACTGATCCGTTCACGGTCGCGTTCCTCGGCGGCGCCCCATGACTCCCCCACCTTGATCTTGACCCGGGGGATCCCCTGGTCCTCGGTCCAGGAACGCAGTTGGCGGTCCTGGCGCCGCTCGTCGTACGTGGTGAAGCCGCCGCTGCCGTAGACCGGGACGTCCGTGCGGGCGGCGCCCAGCAGCCGGACGAGCGGCAGGCCGAGCAGGCGGGCTTTGAGGTCCCACAGGGCGATGTCCATGGCGGAGATGGCATGTCCGGCGATGCCCGGTCGGGCGGCGTTGCGTACCGCCCGGTTCATCGCCTCGTTGGCCGCCGGTATGTCCCAGACCGGGCGTCCGGTGACGACCTCGGCCAGGTGGTCGCGGACCACCGCGGCGGCGGCCGGCGAGCCGTACGTCCAGCCGAGACCGGCCTGGTCGCCGGCGTACACGCGGACGACGACCAGGGTGGTGGCGTCCCAGGCGAGGGTTCCGTCCGCCTCAGGGGACTTCGTGGGCACGGTGTACACGGTGGTCTCCACCGCCTCCACCTCCGGCCCGTCGGCGGTGCCCGGCTCGGCGACGTCGGACCGACCGCTCGGTACCGACCGGCTGCTCGATCCGGGCCGGCTCGGCGCGGAGCGGCTCTCCCTCGTCCGGCGGCTCACGGTCAGTCCTCGGCGCCGGGCCGGTCGTCGCGGTGCCGATGGCCGGGCAGCATCTCCTGCACCTTCGCCTTGAAGCCCTGCCGGACCATGCCGGCCCGGTCACTGTCGCCGTGCAGCACCGAGGAGGCGGCCGCCTCGATCTGGTCGAGCGAGGCGTGCGGCGGGATCGGCGGCACGGCCGGATCGGTGCGGAAGTCGATGACGAACGGCCGGTCCGCGGCGAGCGCCCGCTGCCAGGCGTCCAGGACCTCGCCGGGCTTCTCGACCCGTACGCCGTCCAGCCCGACGGAGCGGGCGAAGTCCGCGTACGGGACGTCGGGCAGGCTCTGCGAGGGCACGAACTGCGGCGCGCCCTCCATCGCGCGCATCTCCCAGGTGACCTGGTTGAGGTCCTGGTTGTTGAGCACCGCCACGACCAGCCGCGGGTCCTGCCAGTCGCGGAAGTACTTGGCGGCCGTGATCAGCTCCGCCATACCGTTCATCTGCATGGCGCCGTCCCCGACGAGCGCGATGGCCGGCCGGTCGGGGTGGGCGAACTTCGCGCCGATCGCGTAGGGGACGCCCGGGCCCATCGTGGCGAGGGTGCCGGACAGTGAGCCGCGCATCTCCCCGCGCATCCGCAGGTGGCGGGCGTACCAGTTCGCGGAGGAGCCGGAGTCGGCGGAGAGCATCACGTCCTGCGGCAGCAGGTCGTCCAGGGCGTGGACGACGTACTCGGGGTTGATCGGGTCGGCGTCGACCGCGGCCCGCCGCTGCATGACCTCCCACCAACGGGCGGTGTCCTTCTCGACCTTCTTCCGCCATGCGCCGTGCTCCTTCTGCCGCACGCGCGGGAGCAGCGCCCGCAGGGTCGCCTCCGCGTCTCCGACGAGGTTGACCTCGAAGGGGTAGCGCAGCCCGACCATGAACGGGTCGATGTCGATCTGTACCGCGCGTGCCTGCCCGAAGTCCGGGAGGAACTGCGTGTACGGGAAGCTGGAACCGACCACCAGCAGCGTGTCGCAGCCCTGCATCAGCTCGTAGGACGGCCGGGTGCCGAGCAGCCCGATCGAACCGGTGACGTAGGGGAGTTCGTCGGACAGCACGTCCTTGCCGAGCAGGGCCTTGGCGACCCCGGCACCGAGCTGGTCGGCCAGCTGCTCGACCTCCGCCCGCGCGTGCCGGGCTCCCTGGCCGACCAGGATCGCCACCTTCTCGCCCGCGTTGAGGACATCGGCGGCCCGCCCGAGCTCTTCCTCGTCGGGGACCGGGACGTACTTGCCCACGCCGAGGCTGGAAGGAACCATCTTGAAGGCGTGCTCGGGCGGCGAGTAGTCCAGTTCCTGCACGTCCGCCGGGATGATCACGGCGGTGACGGTGCGCTTGGCGTACGCGGTGCGCATCGCCCGGTCGAGGACGTTCGGCAGCTGCTCGGGGACGGTGACCATCTCGCAGAAGTCGGCAGCCACGTCCTTGTAGAGGCTGAGCAGGTCGACCTCCTGCTGGTAACTACCGCCCATGGCACTGCGGTTGGTCTGCCCGACGATGGCCACCACCGGCACGTGGTCGAGTTTCGCGTCGTACAGGCCGTTCAGGAGGTGGATGGCGCCAGGGCCGGAGGTCGCCGCGCAGACGCCGACCTTGCCGGAGAACTTGGCGTAGCCGACGGCCTCGAAGGCTGCCATCTCCTCGTGCCGGGCCTGGATGAAGCGCGGTTGGTCGTCGGCGCGCCCCCACGCGGCGAGCAGGCCGTTGATGCCGTCCCCGGCGTAGGCGAAGACGCGTTCGACGTCCCACTCACGCAGGCGCTGCAGTACGTAGTCGGACACCTTCATCGACACGGTGCTTCCTTTCGTTGCGACAATGGTTCGATCGGGGCCCGCCGGCGCGGGACGAGAGGTCAGCCCCGGTTTCTGCGGGCCAACGCGTACACGACGGCGCCGGTCGTGCCCACCGCGGCGGCCGCTGCGGCAGCGGTGAGCAACCGGGCTGCCGCCGGCGAGGGCGCGGTGGGCCGGGCGACGGCCTTCTCCGGCCGGTCGGCGGGCGCGGGACCGTCGAGGGCGGCCGCGAGGGCCTCGGCGAGGTGCAGTGCGCCGCGGCCGGTGCCGCCCTGCTCGATCTGGGTGCGGCAGCTGAAGCCGTCGGCCAGCACCAGGGCATCCGGTGCGGTCTGCCGGACGGCGGGCAGGACACCTGCCTCGCCGATCTGCATGGACAGTTCGTGGTGACCGGCCTCGAAACCGAAGTTGCCGGCCAGGCCGCAGCATCCCTCGTCCAGCACGTCCGCGTCGATGCCCGCCCTGCGCATCAGCTCGCGGTCGGCGTCGAACTTCGTGACGGCGTGCTGGTGGCAGTGGGTCTGCACGGTGGCGGCCCGGGTGAGTTTCGGTGGTTGCCAGCCCTCGGGCGCGCGTTGCAGCAGCAGCTCGGAAAAGGTGAGGAACTGCCCGGCGAGCCGTTTGACGTCCTCGTCATCCGGCATCAGCTCGGGCGCGTCGGCGCGGAAGACCGCAGTGCACGACGGTTCCAGGCCGACGACCGGCGTGCCGGCCTCGATCCAGGGGCGGAGCACGTCAAGGGTCCGGCGCAACACGTGCTGAGCGACGTCGAGTTGCCCGGTGGAGATCCAGGTCAGGCCGCAGCACACGGCCTCGGTCGGCACGGCGATCCTGAACCCGGCGTCCTCCATCACGCGCACCGCGGACCGGGCGACCGAGGGATGGAAGTAGGTGCTGAACGTGTCCGGCCACAGCACCACCGCGCGCGGGTCGCCGGGTTCGGGCTGCGCCGTGCCGCGAGCGCGCCACCACTGGACGAACGACTCGCGGGCGAAGAGGGGTGCGTCCCGATCGGCGACCCCCGCCAGCCGCTTGCCCAGCCGCGAGATGCCCGGGGCGCGCAGCGTGGCGTTGACCAGGCCGGGGGCGATCCGCGAGGCGCGCGCCCACACCGGCAGCCAGCCCAGCGCGTAGTGCGCGGCGGGCCGGAGCCGCCCCTGGTAGTGGTGCGAGAGGAACTCCGCCTTGTAGGTGGCCATGTCGACGCCGACCGGGCAGTCGGACTTGCACCCCTTGCAGGCCAGGCACAGGTCGAGCGCGTCGCGGACCTCGGTCGAGCGCCAGCCGCCGGTGACCGGGGAGTCGCGGTGGCCGCCGATCATCTCGAACAGCAGCCGGGCCCGGCCGCGGGTGGAGTGCTCCTCCTCGCCGGTGGCCCGGTAGGACGGGCACATCACCCCGCCCTCGTGGCTGCGGCAGTTGCCGATGCCGACACAGCGCATGACCGCCTGGTTGAAGGAGTGGTCGTCGTCCGGATAGCCGAAGCGGGCGTCGGAGTCGTCGTGCGGCCGCCAGTCAGGCCCCAGTCGCAGGTGGGAGTCGAGGGCGTTCGGGGCGACGACCTTGCCGGGGTTCATCCGGTCGTCGGGGTCGAACAGCGCTTTGAGCTCGCCGAACGCGGTGACGAGGCGGTCACCGAACATCTTCGGCAGCAGCTCGCCGCGCGCCTGCCCGTCACCGTGCTCCCCCGACAGCGAGCCCCCGTACGACGAGACCAGGTCGGCGGCCTCGTGCAGGAAGGACCGGAAGGCGGCCACGCCCTCGGCCGTGCGCAGGCCGAACGGGATGCGGGTGTGCACGCAGCCCTGCCCGAAGTGGCCGTAGAGCGTGGGGTGGTCGTAGTCGTACGCCGCGAAGAGCTTCTTCAGGTCGCGCAGGTAGTCCCCGAGCCGCTCGGGGGGCACCGCCGAGTCCTCCCATCCCTCCCACGTCTCCCGCCCGTCCGGTGGACGAGCAGTGACGCCAAGCCCCGCCTCCCGGGCCTTGAGCATGCGCTGCTCGCGCTCCGGGTCGTCGGAGAAGGTGACGTCGTCGTCGTGCTCGTGCCGCCCCAGGGCGGCCAGCAGTTCGTGTGCCTGGCGCTCGACGTCGTCCTTGCTGTCGCCGGCGAACTGGACGAACAGCCAGCTCCCACCGGCCGGGAAGGAGCTCAGCGACTCGACGTGGATGTGCTCCTCACGCATGAGCTGCACCATCCGGTCATCGAGCGCCTCCAGTTGCGCGGGGTCACAGTGCTCCAGGACGTTCGGAACGTCGTCCGCCGCGGCGCAGATGTCGGGGTAGCCCAGCACGAGGATCGCCTGGGCAGCCGGCACCGGAACGAGGTCCAGCTCGGCGTGCAGCACCGTCACCAGAGTGCCCTCGCTGCCGACCAGGGCCCGGGCGACGTGGAAGCCGTTCTCCGGCAGCAGGTCGTCCAGGTTGTAGCCGGATACCCGGCGGGGGATCTTCGGGTAGCCCTGCCGGATGTCGGCAAGGTAGGTGTCGGCCAGCGCCCCCATCCCGGAGTACAGCTCGCCGCGGCGTCCCCCCGCCGCGGCGATCTCGTCGTACTCCTGGGGTGAGGTGCGGCCGGTCCACATCCGGGTGCCGTCGTGGGTCAGCACCTCCAAGCGGCGGACGTTGTCCACGGTCTTCCCGTATGCCTGCGCCGAGGCTCCGCAGGAGTTGTTGCCGATCATCCCGCCCAGCGTGCAGTGGCTGTGCGTTGCCGGTTTCGGCCCGAACATCAGGCCGTGCGGGGCCAGTTGCCGGTTCAGCTCGTCCAGCACGATGCCTGGCTCGACCAGGCAGGTCCGCGCTTCGGCGTCGACCGAGACCAGCGCGCCGCAGTACTTCGTCCAGTCGATGACCACCGCGGTGTTGGTGCACTGGCCCCCCAGGCTGGTGCCGCCGCCGCGCGACAGCACGGGCGCATCGAAACGCGCGCAGACCGCGACCGCGGCGGCACCTGCGTCGATCGACCGCGGGACGACCACCCCGAGGGGCACCAGCCGGTAGTTGGAGCCGTCCGTGGCATAGGCTCCGCGGCTGCCGGCGTCGAAGCGCACCTCGCCGTCGACTTCTTGGCGAAGCGCCGCCTCCAGGGCTGTGATGTCGGGCGGCTCGCCGGGCGCCGTGTCCCCGGCCTGGGGTCCTGCGGTGATGGTCATGCGTGCCCTCCCCGGGCGCCCGGCCGCCGTCGCTCCTGACGGAGGAGCGTCGCCGGGTGGTTCGGTCAGTGGCCGAGCGCCTTGCTCAGCTGAGACTTCGTCATGGACGAGCGGCCCTTGATGTTGCGCTGTCGCGCTTCGTTGTAGAGCTGGTCCCTCGTCGGACCACGGGAGTCCGAGTGGGAGCGCTGCCCGCCCCTTTTGGACGAGGACAGGTCCTTGGTCGAGGTGCGGCTGGCGGTCCGTGATTCGCCGGCGCGGGCCCGTTCCTTGTTCACGGTGCGCGCGGCGATTTCCTCCGCCCGCTTCTCGGACTCGCCGCGGTCCTTGGCACTGTCCTTGATGGCCTCGTACTGGCGCTCACGCTTCGCGCTCGATCCTCGGGGCACGGTGTCTCGCCTCTTCTCTTCTTCGGACGGTTCGACCGGTGCCGCTGCCGTACCGGACGCCCGCTCGTAGGTTGAGCGGGTGCCCGCGGCTGGACGATGCACACATGCGGTGCGCGCTTCGGCAGCCCGCGGCCCGCACGGTTCTCTCCCTGCTGCGGCTCGCCTCCGGCCGGTTCCATGGGCCGTGCCGTACGCCGCCTACCTGGAGAGCACGCAGGACGAAGTCCTCGTGGTGCCGGAGCCGGCTCCGACGTTTACCCGGCCCGGGACGGGTATCCGGTGGGAGATCACAGGCCGTACCCCACGGCCTCACGTGCCGCGGATGCGGACGACCGGGGAAAGGGAACAAGGCACCCGACCAGTCCGGTGACAGCAACCCCGCCGAACGGCAGATTCCGGGTCCGGTCTCGGCTGCCGGCCCTCGATGCGCCCAAGGGAGTCCGTCACCGTGATGCTGACCGATCGCTACCAACTGGACGCCATGCTGGGACGCGGTGGAATGGGCGAGGTGTGGCGGGCCTGGGACCTCAGGCTGCGCCGGCCGGTGGCCGTCAAGGTACTCGCCGGATCCTCCCAGACCGCCGAGGACGCGGTCGCACGCCTCCAGCACGAGGCGCGCACCGCCGCCCGCCTCAGCGACCCGCACGCCGTGAGCGTCTACGACGTCGGGACGGCGGACGGATGCTGCTTCCTGGTGATGGAGCTGGTCCCCGGCCGCAGCCTGGCCCAGGAACTACGCGAAGAAGGGCCCCTGGCCCCCGCCCGCGTCGCCGCAATCGCCGCGCAGACCGCCGCAGGACTCGCTGCCGCCCATCAGCGTGGAGTGGTCCACCGGGACATCAAACCGTCCAACCTGCTGCTGGACGAGGACGGTTCGGTGAAGATCGCCGACTTCGGCATCGCCCGCGGCACCTACGAAGAGACCACCGCCGCGGCCACCCGACCCGGCACCGTCCTCGGAACCAGCCTCTACCTGTCCCCCGAGGCGGCCAGCGGCTGGAGCGCCGGAAGCCCCGCCGACATCTACGGCCTCGGCTGCTCGCTCTACGAACTCCTCACCGGAAGACCGCCGTTCACGGGCGAACACCCCATCGCCGTGCTGCGCCAACACGTGGAAGACGACCCCGTACCGCCTCGGCGACTGCGCCCGCAGACCCCGCCGGAGATGGACGCCTACCTGCTGAGAATGCTCGCCAAACAGCCCGAACTGCGCCCTACCGCACAGGACGCGGCCGACTGGTTCGCTGAAGGCCCCTGGCAGGAGAGTGTGCCCACTGCCACAGAGGGGATCCCCGGCGCCGCACCCGCGGCTCACCACCACGCTGCCACAGCGGGCCCCGACACCGGCGCGATCGCCTCGCCTCCTGGCGCAGCCAAGCGCCGCCCGGCCTGGCGCAAGGCCCCTGCCGCCGGAGCACTCACGGCGGCCGCCGCGATCGCCGCGGCCGCGATCGCTCTCGCCTCCCCCCTGGCCGACGGCAACGCGCCGTCCACGCCTTCGCACTCAACGTCGAGTAAGAGTGCCGGCCCCACCGCAGCCCCCGGTGCCACCTCGGCCCCCGCCGCGGCTGCCGCCATGCCCCACCGACCGCGGGCGGGCGCGCCGCACACGGCCGCACCAAAGCGACACGCGAGGCCGGGTGCGCCGGCCTCCCGCGCTGCGACGGCTCCGGCGCACGGCCACCGGTCCACTCCCGCGTCGGCCCCGCCGACCCCGGCGCCCCACAGCACCGCGCCCCGGACCACGCCGACGGCCGGCGCCACGAACCCGACCGCGGACCCGACACCGACGAAACCGACCCCCACCCCGACCGCCACCACGCCACCCGCCGAGGGCGATCAAGGCGCATAACGCCCCATCGCGGTGCGGCTGGACGATGCCGGAGCGGCAACTCAGCACACAGGACCTCAGAAGCGCCGAGCCATCCCCGACCTGTGGGAACTCACTTCCTGAGAGCAGTCACCAGCCCGGCGAATGCGCGCGCCCTCACCACGCGTCTTCGGACAGCAGCGGGCCGAGGGGACCAAGGGAGAGCTGCAGGTCCTCGCGACGCAGACCATGAGCGGCGCAGAGCTCGTTCATGCGGCTGTCGAGCAGCATCAGCGCGGTACCGATCCGCTCCTCCTGGTCGTCGGTGAGATCGCCCTGGTCGATCCGGCGGATCGCCTGGCGTTCCATGAGCTGACGCAGGAGCTCGACCAGGGTGAGGACCAGGGACGCCAGGTCCTGGGCAGCCCGCTGGGGATCAAGGTCGACACGTGCTTCGGTCACAACGGTCCTCCGTCGCTCCAGGGCGCGGGGACCCGCTCGCTGACCGAAGCGAGCAGGGCCCGCAGTGACAACCTCACCAGCGGTACGTCGGCGATCGCGATGACCAGATCCCCGTGGACGACCACACCGGTGGCGAGCACCCGGTCGAGCAGATCGACCAGCGGCACGCCGAGAGGCGCACCGGCATCGGGGCCGATCCAGGGGACGACCCCCGATTCGCCGGTCATACGCCGATCCCTCCCGCGCCAGGCGCAGCGTCCGGGGCCTCTGCGAACGAATACGGCACCCAAGGCCCGGACACTTCCACCTCCGCCTCGCTGGGCGCGTGGCCCAAGGCGCGCATCGCAGCGACGAGTCGTGGCGCCTGGGCATCATCGACGAGGTAGGCGGCGTTGAGCGTCTGGGTGCGGTCCCGGCCGGTGATCTCCGGCCCGTGCGGCCGGCGCTGGACCGAGGCGACCGCGTATCCGGCCGCGACATCGTGCACATGCCGGGCGGCGTTGAGGGCCGCATCCTGCCGTGCACGGCACTGTTGATCGCGGTCGCGCACTCTCTTCAGGTACGCCTGCCCGGATGCCTCCGCCGTCGATGTCGAGCTTGCCGGAGCCTCGCCGCGTCCCTCTCCCCGTTGCCGTAGGTACACCTTGACCGCCCATTCGGTACGGCCGGTGAGGCGGTCCAAGGCCGCGAGGAAGCGTGGACGCTGGTCGTTGAGAGCCGCCTGCGCGCGGTGCGGGTCGGTGAAGAGCGTGGCCAAGGGGAGCGGTACGACCGGGCCGTCCGCTGACGCCGCGGTGACCACCGCGTGATGGGTCCGCGCGGATTCTTCCAACTGCCTCTGGTCGGCGAGCCGGCTGCGCAGGGCGTCCTCGGTGAACTCCGCCGCGGGTACCTCCTGCGTCACGGCCCACAATCCCTCATCGAGCGGGAGCATGCTGAGGGGTCCGCCTCCTGTGTGCCCGGGAACGGCGGCGAGGCTTCCGCGGTCCGGGCAGCGGCGCACTGCAAACACGCAGGTGGCGGCTTCGCCCGGGGGACGCTGTGGAACAGGAGCGGACAGCTGCGCGGTCGTCACGAGTCCTCCTCGGCGCGCCGGCGGGGCGAGCGAGAGGCGCGGGAAGCCTTCCGCTCCAGCGCCTCGACCTTCTCCCTCAGCTCCTTGTTCTCCAGGGCGAGAGAGTGTTCGGCGGCGCGGGACGACAGCGCCGGATCGGTCTCCCACCAGTCGATGCCCGCCTTCTTCGCCGTCTCGACGGAGGAGATGAACAAGCGCAGCCTGATGGTGAGCAGTTCGATGTCCAGCAGGTCGATCTTGATGTCGCCTGCGATGACGATGCCCTTGTCGAGAACACGTTCCAGGATCTCGGCGAGGTTCGTCGTCGACGGGCCCGGGGCGTACGAGGACTCCGGGGAGAACTCCATCTCCGTCATCGACGGCTCCTTCTGTTCCGACTGCCTCGCTGCCTCTTCTCTGCTTGCTCGGGCTCCTGCCCTTCCTCTTCCACTGGTTCCTCTGGCTCCTCTGCCTCTTCGTCGGTCTCCTCGTCCCAGTCCTCGTCCTCCTCGTCTTCCTCGTAGCCGTCCTCGGCGGCCTCGTCGTCCTCCAGCCCCTCCTCGTGGGAGCGCACGACCTCGCCGTCGCGGATCTCGCCGCGCCAGCCTTCGATGTCGTCGTCCGCGTTCAGGGTGATGTGGCGCCCGAAGTGCTTGAGGTCGAGGCGCAACCGCCTGCCCTGGGCCCGCCAGAGGTTGCCGGTCTTCTCGACGAAGCCCGCTGGGGCATATTCCACGTAGACCAGGATGCGAGTCAGGTTCGGGGCGAGTTCATGGAAGCTGACCCCGCCACGGGTGGTGCCCCGGGGACCCTCTGATGTCCACGCGATCCGCTCGTCGGGAACCATCTCCTGGATGCTGGCCTTCCAACTGCGACTGGAAGGACCGACCTTCACGTTCCAGTCGGAGGTCGTCTCGTCCTCCTTGTCGACGCTGCGGACGCCCTTGGTGAAGTCGCTGAAGTCCTCGAACTGCGCCCACTGGTCGTAGGCGGTCCGGACCGGCACACCGACGTCCACACTTTCGACGATGTTGGTGACCTTGATCTTTCCCCCCTTCCCGCCGTCCCCGTCCTCGTTGCCGAGGCCGGGGATCACGTTCTTCACCGCGCCGGTCACCTGGTCCTTGATGTCCTTCGCCTTCTGGGTGAACATCGCTTTTGCGGGGGACTCGCCCTTCAGCACACGGCTGCCGACGGCCAGCAGGCCGCCCTCGCCCTCCGCCACGTCCGTCAGCCGGTCGGTGAGGTCTCCGATCTTGTCGCTCACCTTGCCCATGAGTCGCTGGGTCAGGGAGTCCAGAAAAACGCCGAGTTCCTCACGTAGTTCGTCCAGCCCGGTAGGGCTCGTGGACGACTCGCTCTGCTTGGCCATGGCCGCTACCTTCCCTGCCGGTTCGCATGGGACGGCGACCTACCGGGCGCGGTCTTCTTGCCCGCTCTCCTGGCCGGAGCTGCCCTCCCGGAGGGCTCCTTCTTCGCCGGGACAGTCTTCTTGGCTGCCTTCTTCCGAGGTTCCGCTCGCTGGCGGGGCGCCGCCTTGCCGCCGTCCGAGCGCCGACGCGGCCGGGACTCGGCGCGGCCGTCCTTCTCCGCGTCGCCGGGCCCGTCCCCGCCCTCTTGATCTTCCTCGTCGATGTCGTCGGCGCCTTCCGGCTTTCCCCCGTCCGCACGGCCACGCTCGCGCAGCACGCCTGCCAGCGAGGACAAGCCGCGGTCCGCCGAGGCCGTGGCCGCCGACCGGACCGCGGTCAGCAGTTCTCCCGAGATCTGCTCCCGTAGATCCGCGAGTTGGGAATTCTCCCTCAGCTGTTTCAGTGCCTCGGCCGCCAGCGCTGTCGGAGTGAGGCCGAACCTGCGGCCGGCGACGAAGGTACCGACAGCGAAGATCATCTTCGCCTTCCGCGTGCGCCCGACGACGTACCCACCGGCGACCGCAGCGGTGACCACCGCCCTGGTCCTGCTGTCCATCAGCGAGTACCTCTCGAGTACGAAGGAGTCCGCGCGTCTCGGCGCGGAGCTTCCAGCAGGTCCAGGAGCCGTTCTTCCTCGCGCTCGAAGGTGTCGTCGTCCACCTCTCCGTCGTCATACGCACGGTTAAGAGCAACGAGTTGGGCACGGAGCACGGCGGGGTCGTACAACTCCCTTTCGGCAGCGTCGAGTACGACGCTCGACAGCCACTCCACGCCGCGGACCGGAGCAAGTGGCAAAAGGAGCAGCCCCGAGAAGAGCCCCATGTCAGGCACCTGCCGCAGCAGGGAGAGCAGCGAAGCTGTAGCAGGGCAACGGGCCGGTGACCCGCAGCTCGACCTCCCCGGAGTGCCGGGACGCGAACTCCTCCACCACCCTGCGGAATTCGGGCACCTGGTCCGCTGCCACAAGGAAAGAGGTGTTGCGGACACAGCCTTCGACCTCGGGGCCCGGCTGTACTTCTGCGGCGAGCGGGGTGAGAGCGGTGACCCCCTCGTCGACAGCCGCACGGGCACGCCGGGTCAGTCCGGCCATGACCGCCTCGCCGAGCCGGATGCTCGTCTCGTATCCGGGCTGCCGCCGAGCCTCCTGGCGGAACCTCTGCAGTCGAGGGTCCTGGCGCAGCAGGTCGTTGAGGCCGCTCTCGACCGTGAGCGCCTTGAGGTTCATCTCCACGCGGCCGGCCACCCGGTCCAGAGCGGCCTCGTAGGAGTCCTGCTCCGCCCGCAGCCGGGCGTCCACGCTTTCCGCGTCGGCCGCCACCACGCCGAACCGGGAGGGCAGCACCGGTCCCTCTTCTGCCAGCGCGAGGAGGACGTTCTGGTGAGCGTGCAGGTCACGTCGGCGGGCGCGGAGCCGTTCGGGGGCCGCGCTCACCACAGCGGCAAGGGACCCGGCGGCCAGTGCGCGGAGCGGAGAGGGAGGGTCCCCGACACCGCGCAGACCCGCCGGCAGGTCAACCGGGGCCCGGGTGACGCCGTAGACGTAGATGCTCACCGGGGTCGATCCTCCTCATCGCGATGTCTTGGCGCGGGTACGGCTCGTGCTGGTCCGTGCACCGGATCGGCTGCGGCTCGGCTTCTCCTCGGGCTCTTCCTCCGAGTCCTCTTCCTCCCCGTCCTCGTCTCCGACACCGAGGGCACCCTTGACCTTCTGGCCCACCGCGTGCGCGGCCTTCTTCGCGCCTGCTTTGCGCGCGCCGCTCGATGCGCCACCGAAGAGCTCGGGGACCGTCCTGGACTGGGAGTCCCTCTCCAGGTCCACCCGATTGCAGGCTTCGGCGAAGCGAAGGTAGGTGTCGACGCTGGCCACGACGATGCGGGCGTCGATCTTCAGGATCTCGATACCGACGAGCGACACCCGAAGGAAGACATCGATGACGATGCCCCGGTCGAGGATCAGGTCCAAGACGTCGTAGAGGGTGCCCGCGCGAGGAGGACAGACGACTTCGTCAGTGGTTATCACGGTCACGGCGGCACCGTTCCTTGGGAGTAGGGGCCTTCGGCGGTATCAGGTGGCTGGGCGGACCGGCCCGAGGAGTGGTCCTCCGCACCGGGAGATCAGGTCAGATCACTGCGTGTCGGCCGAAGCACGCCAGTACCGGCGGGTGCGGCGGTAGCGGCGCAGCGAACCGTCACCGCCGAGTTCCACCTCGTACGTGGCCAGCAGGCTGGTGGTGTCCGGAATACGGCCCAGCTCCAGGACCTCGACGCCGACGAGCCAGCCGCCGTCGTCGGTCGGCGCGACCTCCGAGCAGCCCTCCACCGGGTGGTCGATCAGTTGGGTGAGGCTGCTCGCAGCACGTTCGGCGGCCTCTGCGGCATCCGAGACATGGGTGCTGCGAGCGGAGGCACGGCGAGCCGCCGGCTGCCTCTGCCGGGTCGATTTTTCAGCCATGCGTACACCTTGTGTGCGCGCCCGGCGGCCCCGCATCCGCTGCTCCACCATCAAGGCGAGGAGTGCGCGCGAGCCTCACCCACGTGGCCGCGCGATGGCCGACACCGCGCCCCCGCAGACGAGTTGGCACGCCCTCTCGGATCGCACCGGCCAACGAGGTGACGAGCCGGGCGGTGCGCAACGCGAGGGGGCACCGTCCGGCGACCTCTGGGACCCGCGGCACGACCGCGGTCCGGCCACCCGCGGCTTCGGCACTCGCGGTGGGAAGCGGGCCGGCGGGGTCAGTCCGTGTCGCCGCCGGGGGCACTCAGCGGACTGTCCTCGATCCGTTCCAGCAGTTCCTCGGTGGACTCGTAGACCTCCTCGGCTCCGGAGCCGCGCAGTTCCTCCCGGGTCCATCCGCCGGTCAGCAGACCCAGGCAGCGCACGCCGGCCTTGCGGGCCGCCCGAGCATCCCATCCGGCGTCGCCCACGAACACCGCTCGACCCGCCGGCACACCCGCCTTCGCCAGGGCCTGCTGCACCAGGTCCGGCGCAGGCTTGCTGGACGCCACGTCATCGGCGGTCGCGACCGCGTCGATCGCGTCACCCGCGCCGAGCGCACGGATCATCACGTCCGCTTCGTTCTTCTTCGCGGAGGAGGCCAGCACTACGCGCCAGCCCCGCTCGGCGCACGCCCGCAGCAGGTCCGCCGCGCCGGGAAGCGGTGCGAGACGCGACCAGAACTGCGCGTAGAGAGCGTCATGGGCCGCGCTGAGCGCACCGTCGCCGTCCCGGTCACGGTCCTCTCCCAGCAGTTCGTCCAGCAGGTGGTCACTGCCCATGCCGATGAGACGGTGAATGCGCGACATGGTGACGTGGTGGCCGTGCTGCCGCAGTGCCTCCCACCAGGCGACGGTGTGCAGGTACACGGTGTCCATCAGCGTGCCGTCGACGTCGAACAGCACGGCACCAGCCGCATCGTCCCTGTCCGCGCTCGTCGTTGCCATGTCGCGTCCCCTCAGCTTCTGGTGCGGATGTTCCTCGGGTATCCGGACCCGGCGACGGCATGCCCGCGGTTGCGCGGCGATCCGGCCCGGCCGCTCACGTACCGGGCTGCGGCGCGGGCCCGGGCTCGGGCAGCGGACCAGGCGGGGGGTTCGGGTCCGGGCCCGGCGCAGGGGGCGGCGGCGGGTCGGGCAGCGGGCTCGGCGGCACCGGCGGAGCCGGGGGCACCGGGTCAGGTCCGCCCGGCGGCCGCACCGGGCCGGGCAGCGGCCCCGGCTCGGGTTCCGGACCCGGGCCGGGCGTCGGCGTGGGCGAGGGCGGCGCAGGCTCCCGCATCGCCGGACGCGACGACCGCGAGGCGCACGACACCCCTCGCCCGCCGGAGGAGCGCTCATCGAGAACCGGCACACGGGCAGGCACACGATCGGGATCGATCAGCACGGTTCTCCCCTTCGTGCACGCGGAGCCGGGGTCGGGCGGATCGCCACCGTAACCGGGCAGCGCGCCCAACTCCGGGAGTGACCTGCCCGTGCGTGTTGCCCGGCACCTGGTGATGGAACATCGAGGGCGGCCCACCCTCGGCGAGGTCAGCTCCGGTTGTCGGGTGCTCTGCGCGGCGCGCCCTGTTCGGGGTCGTCGTCGATGGTCTGCCACGTCCGGCCGCGTTCGGCGTCCAAATTCTGCTGGGGTGGTGCGGCACGGGTGGTGGGCGGGTCCGGGACGCGTCGTGAGCGCGCACGGCGGCTGCCGTACCAGAAGCCGCCCAGCAGGACAGCCGCGACGACAACCGCGGCGAGGACGATCAGGAAAACGGTCATGACGCTCCGTTCACAGGGATTTTGGAGTTCCTCGAAGGGCCCGCCGCTCCGTCATGTCTCGCCCCGGGCCTGCGGGTACGGGAGGGACATGGAGCCCAGCCGCCCACGTGCCCGGAACGATCGGGAGTCGAGCCTGCGGTCAGGACGGTCCGCCGTCCTTGAGACGGGGCAGCACCTCGGTCCGGTAGAAGTCGAAGAACTCCTTCTGGTCCGGGCCGATCTGGTTCACGTAGACCTCGTCGAACCCGGCCTCCGCGTAGGCGCGAGCCGTGTGCACATGGTCGTCCGGGTCGTCGCCGCAGGTGACCGCGTCTGCGATCATCTCCTCGGTGACGAGGCTGCTCGCCTGCTGGAAGTGCTCGGGAGTGGGGAGGATCTGCGGCAACTCGCCCGGAAGCTGCTCGTTCGGCCAGAGCCTGTGCACCGTGCGCACCGCACGTGCGCGATCGGTGTCCCAGCACACCTTCACTCCCCCGATGACCGGCTTCGTACCACCGCCCGCCCGCCGGAACTGCTCGACCAGTTCGGTGTCCGGGGCCATCGTCACGAAGCCGTCGCCGATCCGTCCGGCCAGTGCGGCTGCCTGCGGGCCGAAGCCGGACACGTACAGCGGCACCGGCTGCTCGGGCACGGTGTAGAGGCGGGCGTTCTGCACGGTGTAGTGACCGCCGTGGTGGGTGACCCGCTCCCCCGTCGACAGCTTCCTGATCACCTGCACCGCCTCTTCGAGCATCTCCATGCGCTCGGCCGCCTCCGGCCAGGCGTCGCCGAGGACGTGCTCGTTCAGGGCCTCGCCGCTGCCGATCCCGAACCGGAACCGGCCGCCGGTCAGCACAGCCGCGGTCGCGGCCGCCTGCGCGTTGATCGCGGGGTGCAGCCGGATCGTCGGGCAGGTCACGAGCGTGGTGACCGGCAGGGAGGTGACCTGGGAGAGCGCTCCGATCACCGACCAGACGAAGGAGCCCTGGCCCTGCTCGTCGTTCCAGGGATGGAAGTGGTCGGAGATGGCCAGCGCCTCGAAGCCGGCCTGCTCGGCCATGCGCGCCTGCTCCAGCAGTTCCCCCGGCGTGAACTCCTCCGATGACAGGAAGTACCCGTACGCGGTCATCGCTGCTCCTCTCGGCTCGGTGGGCGGATCGCAACGGGAATGCCGCGGGTGTTCACTGCCCGGGGTGGAGAAGGACCTTCGTCCAGCCCTCGTCCCGCTTGTCGAAGTGGCGGTAGGCGTCCGGGGCCTCGTCCAGCCCGAGTTCGTGCGACACCAGGAACGACGGGCGGGCGCGGCCGGCGATGACGAGGTCGCGCAGGCCGCGGTTGTAGCGCAGCACCGGGCACTGGCCGGTGCCCATGCGCTGGCCCTTGGTGAAGAAGGTGCCGTAGTCGAACGCGACCCGGCCGTGCCGGGCGCCCTCGTCCGCGGCTTCGGGATCCTCAGGGACGTAGACGCCGACCACACCAATACCGCCGGTGGTACGCACGGCCTTGACCAGGTTGTCCAGGACCAGCTCCGGGTGCTCCTGCCCCGACTGGTCGTGGGCCTGGTAGCCGACGGCCTCCACGCCGCAGTCGGCGCCGCGTCCGCCGGTGGCCTCCAGGATCTGCTCCACAGGGTCGCCCTGCGTGAAGTCGACCGGCGTCGCGCCGATGGACTCGGCCAGCGCCAGGCGGTCGGCCTCCTTGTCGACCACGAACACCCGCGAGGCGCCGCGGAGCATGGCGCTGTGGGCCGCCATCAGGCCGACCGGACCGGCACCGAACACGGCGACGCTGTCACCGGCCTGCTGCCCCGCCAGTTCGGTGCCGTGCCAGCCGGTGGGGAAGATGTCCGAGAGCATCGTGAAGTCGCTCTCGTGCTCGGTGCCGGGCGGGAGTTCGAGCAGGTTGACGTCGGCGTGCGGCACCCGTAGCAGTTCGGCCTGACCTCCGTCGTAGGGGCCCATGTTGGCGTAGCCGTACGCCGCGCCGTCCATGCCCTCGACGGGGTTGACCCGCAGGCAGAACGCGGTCCATCCGCTCAGGCAGTTCCGGCAGGTGCCGCAGGCGATGTTGAACGGCACCGAGACCCGGTCCCCCGGCTGCACCCGTGTCACACCGGGGCCGGTCTCCTCGACGATGCCCATGTTCTCGTGGCCGAGGATCTTGCCCCGCTCCACCGCCGTGCGGCCCTCGTACATGTGCAGGTCGGAACCGCAGATGTTGGTGGTGGTGATCTGGACCAGCGCGTCGTTCGGCTGCTCGATCCGGGCGTCGGGCACGTTCTCGATCGACACGTCGTAGGGGGCGTTGTAGACCAGGGCCTTCATGGGAGGCGCTCCGTTCGTCGGATGTCGGCTGTCGGATCGACGGCGGGGACTCCGCCGGGGCCCGGGGCTCCGCCGGTGGGGGCGTTCGGGCCGGACTTCGCCGCTGGGGGCGCCAGGCCTGCTTGCCCGGCGCCGGCGGATTCGCTCCGCGCGAAGCCGCACACCGGCTTCCGGTGCGCCGGGAGCAACGCTCCCCAGGCAGCGAATCGAGGGGACAAGCCTTGGCCAAAGCCCTCCAGCTCGCCCTCTCCCCATTCGACGGCTACCCGTGTGGCGGAGATGACACGTCAGAAACCGAACCGATCGCCCACGCCGGAATGCGAGGGGCACGCCACGCCGGGGGTCCGACGAGATCGGCCGCCAGCAAGAGCCGATACCGAAGAAGAACACCGGCCGCACCGCCAACCGCGAACGATGTGAAGCGCCCGGCACAGATTTCAGCAGCCCACCGTCGTCAGAAGAAGCAAGCCGTCCACCGATAACGGACACAACGCTGAACTCGTCGTATCCGCACCACCCTGGAAAGCGAAAGCGCGCTGGTGGACCTACGAGACATACGCCGCCACCACCGCCACGACCTGCGCGCAGCAGCGACGCACCCACTGGTCGAAACCCGCCTCACGTTCGGATACGACATCCCGTCTCGGCTCGCTGGCCGCCGGCCGGTTTTCCCCGCGCGGCGCCCGCTCGACAAGGGCACCGTCCTCCGGCACTGACCTCGATCGCAGGCTCGACGGACCGCCTCGGGAAAAGAACTCACATCGAAACCATCCTCGATGACCAGTCGCCCCGTAAGAAGCTGCTGGTCAGACCTTCCTCCTTGCGCATGGCGTCCTGCCGGGGGGCATGCTGTGCAGCCCGCTGGGCTGCTAAAACGCATGGACGCTTTCACTTCCGCGGGGACACCCGGCCACTCAGGGCGTTGTTATCCCAAGCGGTGCTCAGCCCCAGCGCCGTCGTCAGGAGCGCGCGAGCCGGGCCGCGAGGTAGGGCGCGGTGGCGCTGCGGCGGGCCCTCGCGACCTTCGTCGGCGGGCCCGTCGCCACGACCCTCCCGCCCGCGTCGCCGCCGCCCGGCCCGAGGTCGATGACCCAGTCCGCGGTGGCGATCGTGTCGAGGTCGTGCTCGACGAGGACGACCGTGTTGCCGGCGTCGACGAGCCGGTGCAGCTGTCGCAGCAGCAGCGCGATGTCCGAGGGGTGCAGCCCCGCCGTCGGCTCGTCGAGCAGGTAGAGGGCGTGCCCGCGGCGGGCTCGCTGCAGTTCGGTGGCCAGTTTGATGCGTTGCGCCTCACCACCGCTGAGTTCCGTCGCGGGCTGGCCCAGCCGCAGGTACCCCAGCCCGACCTCGCGCAAGGTCTCCAGACTGCGGGAGGCGGCCGGGACGGCGGAGAGGAACTTGGCGGCGGCGTCGACGGACAGCCCCAGCACTTCCGCGATGTTCTTGCCGCGGTAGGTGACTTCCAGCGTTTCGGCGTTGTACCGGGCGCCCTGGCAGGTCGGGCACGGGGCGTAGGTGCCGGGCAGGAACAGCAGTTCCACCGCGACGAATCCTTCGCCCTGGCAGGTCTCGCAGCGCCCTTCCGGCACGTTGAAGGAAAACCGCCCGGCCGAGTAGCCGCGCGCCCTGGCCTCGTCCGTCCCGGCGTACAGCTTGCGCACCGCGTCGAACATCCCCGTGTACGTCGCCAGGTTGGACCGGGGAGTTCGGCCGATGGGCCGTTGGTCGACCCGGACCAGCCGGTCGAACGACTCGACCCCCGAAGCGTCCTGGACGTCGACCACCAGCTGCGCCTCGTCGGGCTCCTCGGGTACGAGCCCGAGGTGACCGCGGACGACCTCGGCGAGCACCTGCGTCACCAGCGTCGACTTTCCGGAACCGGACACACCCGTCACCGCCGTCAGTACGCAGAGCGGTACGTCGACGGACACATTGTGCAGATTGTGGCGGGAGACGCCCCGCAGGTGCAGCCAGCCGTGCGGTGTGCGCGGGCGGTGATCGATCGGCTGGGCGCGCCCGAACAGGTACTGGCTCGTAGCCGACTCCTCAACCTGCTCCAGACCGGCGACAGGGCCACTGTAGAGCACGCGTCCTCCGCCCTCGCCCGCGCCGGGGCCGATGTCGACCACCCAGTCCGCTCGCCGTACGACGTCCATGTCGTGCTCCACGACGAACAGCGTGTTGCCCGCCGCTTTGAGGCGATCCAGCACGTCCAGCAGCGGTTCTGCGTCAGCCGGGTGCAGGCCCGCGGAAGGCTCGTCGAGGACGTAGACGACGCCGAACAGCCCAGAGCGGAGCTGGGTGGCGATCCGCAGGCGCTGCGCCTCCCCTGGCGACAGGGTCGTCGAGCGGCGCCCGAGACTGAGATATCCGAGGCCCAGGTCGAGCAGTACTTCGACCCGCGCGACGAGATCGCCACAGATCCGGACCGCGACCTCGGTCGACTCCCCGGATCGGGCGGTCGACGTGGTGGCGTCGGCCTCGGACCGCCCCGCGACGGGCCGCAGCAGCGCCACGACCTCGGTGAGCGGCATCGCGTTGATCTCGGCGATGGAACGTCCGGCGAAGGTCACGGCGAGCGCCTCGGGCCGCAGTCCGCTGCCGTGACATTCAGGGCAGGGCACACTCCTGACGAACCGGAGCGCCCGTTCGCGCATCTTGTCACTCTTGGAGTCGGCAAGGACGTGCATGACGTGCTTGCGCGCGCTCCAGAACTTGCCCTGGTAGCCGTAGTCGACGCGGTCCTCCTCCGGCTCGATGTACACGGAGGGCTGCTCGTCCGTGTACAGCAGCCAGTCCCGGTCCTTCTTCCTGAGCCTGCGCCAGGGTCGGTCGATGTCGATCCCCAAGCCGCTCACGACGCTGCGCAGGTTGGCGCCCTGCCAGGCGCCCGGCCAGGCGGCGATCGCCCCCTCGCGGATGCTCAGCGAGGGGTCCGGGACCAGCAGATCCTCGGCGACGTCGTGCACGACGCCCAGCCCGTGGCACTCCGGGCAGGCGCCGGCCGCAGTGTTAGGTGAGAACGACTCGGCCTCCAGCCGTGCGGCCCGGGGCGGATGGGTGCCGGCGCGGGAGTACAGCACGCGCAGCAGATTGGACAGCGTGGTGATGGTGCCGACCGTCGAACGCGAGCTGGGCGACCCGCGTCGCTGCTGCAGGGCCACGGCCGGTGGGAGCCCGGTGATTTCCTCCACGTGCGGTGCACCGACCTGTTGCAGCAGCCTTCGGGCGTACGGTGCTACGGACTCGAAGTAGCGGCGCTGCGCCTCCGCGTAGAGCGTGCCGAACGCGAGCGAGGACTTGCCCGAACCGGAGACACCGGTGAAGGCGACCATCGCGTCCCGCGGAACGTCGACATCGACGTGCCGCAGATTGTTCTCACTGGCGCCCCGGACATGCACGAAGGCGTCGATCGAGTCCTTGTTCACCGTTCCTGATTACCTGATCGTGCCGAGAATCGCGCGACAGGCGTCGTCACCGGGCCTTGCTCTCACCAGCGTCCGGAGTATCCCGGATCGATTTTCGATACACGGCCTAGTAGGTACCTACTTCGGGTCTCAGGTGCGGGGCGGAAGCGAAGAGATTGAGGCCCAGCGCGCCGGACAGGTAGTGGGTCGCTCGTTGTCCGCGGATGCTGTTGCCGGCCGGGTCCAGACCAGGGGAGAACGCGGCCAGCCCGCCCTTGCCGGGAGCGATGGTCAGGATGCCGCCGGATACCCCGCTCTTGCCCGGCATGCCGATCTCGTAGAGCCAATCGCCGCTTCGCTCGTACAGGCCGGAGGTGGCCAGGGCGGCCAGAGTGTCACGGCATACCGATGCGTCGACGACCTGGTCGCCGGTAAGGGGATTGACCCCGCCGGCGGCGAGGGTGGACCCCATGATGGCAAGGTCGCGGGTGGTCACCGAGAGCGAGCACTGCTTGGTGTAGACGTCTGTGGTCTGGATCGGATCCCAGCCGAGGCGTTCGTAACTGTCGAGCAGCCGGGCGATCGACTCGTTGCGCTGGTTGGAGCCAGCCTCCGACGTGTACACCCGCATGTCCAGCTTGAGTTCACGGCCGGCGAACCGGGACAGTCCCTGCTGGACGAAGTCCCAACGATCGGCGGCGTCCGCTCCCGGGACCAGGCTCGTGGTGGCCAATGCGCCAGCGTTGACCATCGGATTCATCGGGCTGCCGTGATTGAGCTCGATGGCCAAGATGGAGTTGAACGGCAGGCCGGTGTTGTTGACCCCCACCCGCCGCCGGACCGACTCGCGCCCGAGGGCCTGGTCCACCAGGGCGAACACGAACGCCTTCGAGATGGACTGGATGGAGAACGGATGGCTGGCGTCACCGGCCTGGCGAACGCTTCCATGCACGTCGGCGACGCTGAGTCCAAACAGGCTCGGATCGGCCTCGGCCAGAGCCGGAATGTAGTCCGCCACGCGTCCCGAGGCGTCGTCCCGAAACCGTGCGTATGCCGCGGACAGCGCGTCATCTACCACTTCCGCACTGGGCAGGCTGCCGGTGGAGACCGCCGCCGCCTCATGGACGGGCCCGGCCGAGTCGCCAGGATTGTGGATTACCTCGCCCATGAACTGTGGCTTCCTCTCACGGATCACCCGCAGGTCTACCCCTACACGAAAGAGTGCATTTGATACATAATGCCCCAAATGACGTTTTAACGGTGGCGACTCGGCATGGCAGGGGTGATCGTATGGCAGGCGCGAGCGTATCGGCCGGAGCTGGTGAACGGATGCTGGAGGAGCTGATCAGGACTGCCCAGCAGGCGTCGCCTGCGGAACTGCCAAGGGTCCTAGACCAATATGCCAAGGCCATGGGCGTGGGCCGTGCCGTCGTCTACCTGGCCGATCTCCAGCAAAGACTGCTGCTACCGCTGGTCGAGGGCGAACCGGACCTGGAGATCGACGCTTCCCTAGCCGGATGGGCCTATCGGACAAACTCCCTGCGGGTGGAGGAGGACACACCCGCAGGGCTGACCATATGGCTGCCGCTGGTCGACGGAGCAGAGCGACTGGGAGTCCTGGAACTCCGCATGGAGACACTGGACGGGCTCAAACTCTCGCGCTGCCGGGCGATGGCGTCGCTCCTGTCCATGGTCATCAATTCCAAGCGCACATACAGCGACACCTTCGCGCAGCGCATGCGGACCCGGCCGATGCGGCTGGACACGGAGATGCTGAGGGCCTTTCTCCCCCCGCGCTCGATCGGCACCGGCCAGGTGGTGTCGACCGCGGTCCTGGAACCTGCGTACGGGCTGGGCGGCGACGCCTTTGACCATTCGTTCACCGAGGGCTTTCTGCATGCCGCGATCCTTGATGGCATGGGCCACGACCTGTCGTCCGGACTTGCCACCTCCGTGGCCATGGCGGGCTGCCGCAATGCCCGTCGCATGGGCGCGGACCTGGCCGAACTCGTCGATGCAGTCGACCAGGCACTGACGAAGTGGCTTCCGGATCAGTTCTGCACCGGCATCTTCACGCAGCTGCACATGCCGACCGGCGTGCTGCACTGGTCCAACTGTGGTCACCCGTCGCCGTTGCTCATCCGTGGCCAGCGCCTGCTCGACGGGGCCTTGGAGCGAGCTTCGGAGCCTCCGCTGGGTCTGCCCGCCAGCCTGGCCGGTGGTTCTCGGCAGGTGCACGAAGAGGGCCTCGAACCCGGCGACCGGATTCTGCTCTACACGGACGGCGTCGTGGAGTCTCGTGACGAGGGAGGGGAGCAGTTCGGCCTGGAGCGTTTCACCGACTACATCATCCGTTCGACCGCCGCGGGGCAGAACGCCTCGGAAGTGCTTCGCCTGCTCATCCACGCGATCCTCGCTCATCAGCACGAAGAGCTCAGCGACGACGCCACCATTCTAATGATCGAGTGGCAGCCGCCCGGTCAGTGAGTCGACGCGGCGATGGCACCTGGAGGCGCGGCAGGCTGGGGTGGCGATGCCAGGCGGCTGACGCGTGGCAATTCGATACCTGTCTCCTGTAATCCTCCTTCGACGCCTGAACGGCCGAGCTGTCGGGATGGGTACAGCGCGGTCAGCAGGGTGCCCAAGTTCCGCTGGAGTGGGACGCGATCATCCCGCGACCCACGCGGGCGTGACGGTTAGCCGGCCAGAGGGCGGGTGCTCCGCCGGTCACGCCAGGCCCGCCACAGTCGCAGCGGGTAAAGTCCGAACAGCGGAGCGTGTCGACCGAGGGAATCGATGTCCCGGCGGTCGAAAGCCCGGGCATACCGCTCCGCCTCCTCGGCGGTCGGATAACGCTTGTGGTCAGACGCACCGCAGTCGCGCAGGCAACTCCAGAGCAGGGTGCAGCCCTCATGGGAAAAGTGGAAACGGTGGCCGAGCAGGCGGCAGCGCAGCATTCCGCCGACCATACCCGTAATTGCGCGTGACGGACTCTTGGGCACACGCCGGACCGCCCGAATGGACTATTCCGCAAAGAGAGCTGAGGCAGTAATGAGCGAGTCCGGAACGTTGCGCACCATTCGCACGGACATCCCGGCCCGCCTGGACCGGCTTCCATGGTCGCGCTTCCATTGGCGGATCGTCATCGGCCTGGGCACGGTCTGGATTCTCGACGGCCTGGAGGTGACCATCGTCGGATCGGTGGCCTCCCGGATGACCCAAAAGGGCAGCGGGATCCATATGTCCTCTGGCGACATCGGTACCGCGGCCGGTATCTATGTCGCCGGTGCGTGCGTGGGCGCGTTGTTCTTCGGACAGCTCACCGACCGGTTCGGCCGTAAAAAGCTGTTCATCGTCACACTGGGGCTCTACATCGTGGCCACACTCGCCACCGCCTTCGCTTTCGCGCCCTGGTATTTCTTCCTGATCCGGTTCTTCACCGGTGCCGGTATCGGCGGCGAGTACGCAGCGATCAACTCGGCCATCGACGAACTCATCCCCGCGCGCAACCGGGGCCAGATCGACCTGACCATCAACGGCAGCTACTGGGTGGGGGCCGCGCTGGGGAGCCTGGGGTCACTCATCCTGCTCAACACCTCCTGGGTCAGTCTGCACGTCGGCTGGCGAATCGCTTTCGGAATCGGCGGGATCCTCGGACTGGGCATCATGATCGTCCGCCGCCATGTCCCCGAGAGCCCCCGATGGCTCTTCATCCACGGCCGGGAACAGGAAGCCGAGATGATCGTGGACCGGATCGAGAACGAGGTGCGGGCCGAGACGAAGCAGGAGCTGCCGCAGCCGCAGGGGTCGATCACCGTACGGCAGCGGCGCGTGATCCCTTTCCGGGAGATCGCCCGGGGGGCCGCGCAGCGCTACCCGCGGCGGGCGCTGCTGGGCCTGGCCCTCTTCGTGGGCCAGGCCTTCCTGTACAACGCGGTGACCTTCAACCTCGGCACGCTCCTCAGCGGCTTCTTCGGCGTGGATTCGGGCCAGGTGCCCTACTTCATGGTGATCTTCGCGGTCAGTAACTTCCTCGGGCCGTTGCTGCTCGGCCGGCTCTTCGACACGGTCGGGCGGAAGCCCATGATCACGGCGACCTACTTCGGGTCGGCGATCGTCACCGCCATCCTGGCGGCGTTGCTGATGAACAACAACCTGACCGACTGGTCCTTCTTCGCCCTGGTCCTGGTGACCTTCTTCATCGCCTCGGCGGGGGCCAGCTCCGCGTATCTGACGGTCAGCGAGGTCTTCCCGATGGAGAGTAGGGCGCTGTGCATCGCCCTGTTCTTCGCGGTGGGAACGGCCGTCGGCGGTATCACCGGTCCGCTGCTCTTCGGCCAGTTCATCAACAGCGGAAGCAGGAACCTCGTCGCTGTCGGCTTCCTGATCGGCGCAGGCGTCATGCTTCTGGGCGGTGTTGCGGAGATGTTCTTCGGCGTACGCGCGGAGCAGCAGTCGCTGGAGAACATCGCCCGCCCGCTCACCGCCGAAGAGGCCGAGGCCGAATCCGAAGGACGCGAACCCGCCCCGCAGCCGGATTTCGGCGCGCGCGGCGCCCGGATCGCGGAGCGCAAGGTCAGGCAGAGCCAGCGGGAGCGCACCGGTGGCCGCCGCTACGCCCCCGGCGTCGGCAGTTCCTTCTACTCCCCGGGACTGGCCGGCACCGGAGCGCAGAACAGCCGCACGTCCGCGATGGCGGACGAGGCCGAGGACCGTGAGATCGAAGAGGTGTCGGACGCGCTCCGCGAGAACGGGACGATGGACCGGGCCGCCCTCGAAAAGCTGGTGAAGGGGAAGAGTTGGGGCCCCGGCCGTTTCCGCAGGGCCCTCGGCGAAGCGGTCTTCGAGTCCCGGGCGCGGCGAACATCCGCCCATTCGTATTCCCCACCTGAGCGCGGGAACGACGATTGACACGTGATCCGGCGCCCCGCGCTGATCCAGGTGTCCTCCACCTTCGCATCCGCGCTGGTGGAGAAGCATGCCCGTGCGGTAGTTGCCGTTCGGCGGTACGAGCATGACGCAACCACACCTGTCACCCACCCCCGTTTGCGAGCCCTGATCCGTCACCTTCCACCTCCCCGGCCTCCCTCACTCGCTGCTCCTCGCGAGCAGAGCTGACGTCCCGTTCCAGGGGTGTGCGGCTCACGGCCGTCGCAAGGTCGTCCAAGGCCCGCTTCTGGAGTTCCGCCTCGCGCCTCACCACCGGGCTCCGATCCCCGGCGGCGCCATCCCACGCGTGGAGCGCCTGCTTCACGCGCCGCCAGTCCGGATTCCTGTGCTCGCGCACGTCGACTGCCGCCTGCGCGGTGTCCGCCTCCAGGGCCTCGGCGAACCGCTTCGACTCGTTGACGGAACGGCTGTCAGCACGCGGCGATTGGCTCTCCATGAGCATCGCCGCCCGGCCGAACCCCTTGAGCGCTTCCTGCGCCTCCTCCGCCTCGCGCGACGTCAGAGCCCGAGGGCGGACCGGTTCCTGCCTTGCCCTGTCGTATGACTCCTGCCAGGCGCCACCTGCTTCCCTGCTGGCCAGCAGTGCCCGGCGCATATCAGCGTGATGCTCCCGAGTCGGTTCGGCGTAGTTGCGGAGCACCGCGGCGGCATAGCGTCCGTTGGCGGCGAGCCAGTCCGCAAGCCGGCCCGGCAACCGGGGTGTCTCCCATGCGGGGAGCACCACGTACGCCAGCATGGCCAGGCCCCCGCCGAGCAGGGTGAGCACCACCCGATCCGGGACCGTCTGCTCCCATTCCTGGCCGCCCATGCCGAGCAGGAAGACGGCGTACGCGGCAGTGAAGCACTGCGAATAGGCGTAGCCGGTACGGGTCAGCATGTATGACAGGCCCGCCGAGACGACCGCCAAGGCGGCGCACACTTGCGTACCTGAGCCCAGAGCCTGCACCATCCCGGTGGCGAGCGCGACTCCCGCCAGAGTTCCGGCGAGACGGGCCACCGCGCGCGCGTAGGTCTGATGAAAGTCCGGTCGCATCACCATCACCGAAGTGATGGGCGCCCAGTAGCCGTGGCCGAGGGGCAGCCGCGTGGCGAGCAGGTAGCCGAGCGGGGCCACCGCCGCCAAGCGGATGGCGTGCCGAAACACGGGCGAGTCCTGGCGCAGATCATGGCGGACCGCCCGGACGACGACCGGGAGCAGCCGGAGCATTGTCGGCCGCACGAGGAACCCCGCGCCCGCGGCCCCGATCGGCCTGGGTGCCCGCTCGCTCTGGTCACCCGTCCTGGCGATCTCCATCGCCTCGCCAAGCAGTTCCACGAGCTGCTCGGCAGCCTGCCGCGCGGATCCCTCCAGCACTTCGTGGTCCTCGTCAACGCGTAGGACGTCCATGGTTTCGGGCGGGACCTCCGCCGGAGTGCCGAGGCGAATCGAATGTGCGGCCGTGTCCAGGACGTCCGCAGCCGCGTCGAGCAACTTCCGAGCGCGTTCCCGTCCGGGTCCCTCCGCCGGGGCCCCGACGCCCGGGTCCGCGAGCGCGGCGACGACCGGCCGAATCCGCTCGGCGAGTCCCCGGGGGCCGTGGAGGACGGGAGGACGGGTCCGGGCCTGTGACGGCGTCACGGCCGCCGCGTCCCGAGCCGACACCAACGGCTCAGGGTCGAACGAGGCGGTCGGGTCGTGCCGCAGCCGGCGGGCGTAGTCCGCCACGGCAGCCAGAGCGTCGGCGAGTGCGTCACGATGCGCGCCCCAACGACGGATCGGGAACAGCAAGATCAGCACGGCCTGCGCCACGCCTCCGAGCGCAATGACTCCGGCGTGCTCCAGGGCTCGCCAGGCACTCGTGGGCAGGGTGATGGTCACCAGCATGCTACCGACGGTCGTCGCTGCGACGATCCCAGCGGTCGAGCCGACGGCCCATGCCATTCCCGCAACGAAGGCCCATACCGCTAGCAACGGGAGAAACGTCACGAGTCGACCTGCCGCCAGGTAGCCCAAAAAGGTACTCAGCGCCAGACCCGCAGCCGCGCCGAGTGCGATCACCTTGCGTGGACGGCAGGTGCGTTGGAAGGTGGCGCCACCCGCGGAGTAGGCGCCCAGGGCGGAGGCCGCGGCGTACCCAGGAGAGGCCAGCCACAGCGCCAGCCCGATGACGACCGCCACACCAGCCGCCGTGCGCAGTGCGAGCAGGGGCTCCAGCCGTGTCTCCTCGATCGTGAGCCCGGATCGCACGACCTCCCTGAGGGCCCGCATCCACGTCACGAGTGGGAGCCTAACCGGAACGTCCTATGGGGCCGTGTCGGCCGCGCCGCCGCCTCCTCTACGCGCGCGTTCGGCGTGCGCGAGCCCAGCCGAGCCGACGGCAAAAGCCGCGGCGCTACGCGTTCAGCGCGAGCGGCCGCGACTCGATGTCGTCCGGACGGGCGATCCGGAAAGCCCGACGGAGGTCTTGGAGCGGTCGACGGGGTAGACGAATCGAGGCCGAGGGTTACGAGCCGACGGGGGTGGGGCGGGTGCGGTGCCCCAAGCCGCAGGCACAGTCCGCGGCCTGACCGCCAGTGTGCGACCCGGGGAACCAGCGTTGCTTGCCGTCGATTCGGGGGGGGTGAGCCGGACGGTTCCGTCGGAGCCTTTGGGTCACCGGTCATCAAACTCCGGGGAAGGTTGAGCTACGGCGGGCAACGGCCGACGAGAGGGACGCAGCAATGACGCACAGGCTCAGTTATGCCCGGACCAGGCGCCCCCGACACGAGCGCCGCGGAGAGGCCCGCTTGCCCGGTGTGATCGCCATCCTCTCTGCAATCGCTCTCTACGTGGGCCTGCCGCAACGGCTGTTGGTCGCACCGCGCTATGTGCTGCCTGCACTGGAAATGTTGCTGCTTGTACCGCTCATCGCGGTCAACCCCAAACGGCTGACACGGCAGAGCAAGGTATTCCGTGTCCTGTCGCTGACACTCGTGCTGGTCATCGCCGCGAGCAATCTGGTCGCCCTCGGTATCTTGATCCACGACCTGGTCTATGCCGGAGTGAAAGACGGGCGTGCCTTGTTGGTGGCCGCGTTGCAGGTCTGGCTCACCAACATCATCGTCTTCGGTCTGGCCTACTGGGAACTGGACCGGGGTGGCCCTGTCATCCGCACACAGGTCCCGCGCGCCGACCTGCCGTTGGCGGACTTCCGTTTCCCCCAGGACGAGGACGACGACGCGGTTCAGGAGGTCGCGGACGGCGCTAGCGCCACATCGGACTGGATGCCCGTCCTCATCGATTACCTTTACGTCTCCGTGACGAATTCGACTGCCTTCAGTCCTACGGACACCATGCCGCTGTCCACTCGGGCCAAGGTAATGATGGGCGTGCAGGCTATCGCCGCCTTGGTGACCTCGCTCCTTGTGATCTCCCGCGCTGTGAGCATTCTCCATTGACGGATGACTCGCCGGGGTTACGGGCCGCCTTCGGCGGGGTCCACGATCGCGAACGCGCTCACCCGAATGCCAGTTCCTGCGAAGACCGAAGGTTCGTGCCGGGTCGGGGTGCGCATCCGGCGGGGATGACTACACCCGTTCGCCCCGTCGGTGAGGACATGCGACTCATCCGTTGATCTGATGGGGTGCTGCGGGAAAGACTCGCCGAACTGTTCCCTTGAGGGGAGCGCATGCGTCTGACGAAAAGTGGCAGCGGCGTCTCCCGCGCGATCCCCGATATCGCAACCGCGGCCGCAGTCCACGCTGCTGCGGCCTGTTGCGGTGCTCTTCGTCTTCAGCCGGCACGGACCCCGGCGGCCCACAATCCCGCTCTGCACCCAGACAGTGGAAGGATCGCAAGATGGTAGACACAGGTTTCTCTTCGTTCGACGTCATGGTGGACAAGGCGAATCACGTCCTCAAGGAGATCGAGCACGCCTACGGGTGGCCCAAGGACCGCCGGAAGCAGTCTTACGCCGCCCTGCGAGCGGTGCTGCACCCGGTTCGGGATCGCTTGACGGTCGAGGAGTGCGTCCAATTCGGTGCGCAACTGCCGACGTTGCTGAGGGGCGTCTACTACGATGGATGGAAGCCCTCGGAAGCACCCTTGAAGATGAGCAAAGAAGAATTTTTCGCACGCGTTCGAGAAAACTTCCCCTATGCGATCGAAGGCGGCACCGAGCAACTGGCACGTACGGTACTCAAGGCGCTGCAGCAGTACGTCAGCAGCGGGGAGTGGGAGGACCTGAAGGCCATTTTTCCCGCTTCACTGGTCGCCATCCTGCCTCAGCCCTAACGGCGGGCGAGGGCACGGCGCGTTTCCGTTGCGATCTGCTGGGTTTCCCCGGTGGCGACGACGATAACCGGCACGCCCGTGCCCGGTGTGTCGAGCCTGCGTGCTCCGTCCTCGCGTAGCTCCTTCTCCTGGGGGACGGACAGCCCGCCACGTACCCCCAGGACGGATAGGCGCGTGCAGATTTCCTCGCGTACCTCGGGCTGGTCCTCGCCGATTTCGCCGGTGAAGACAAGAGCGTCGAGGCGGTCCAACGAGGAGGCCATGGCTGCGATGCCGCGACAGCAGCTGTGGACGAAGGCGGCGAGAGCGCCCTGGGCGGACGCGTCTCCCTTCGCACGCGCGCGCACGAGGTCACGCGTGTCTCCTGAGGTACCCGAGAGGCCGAGAAGACCTGAGTGCCGATGGAGTGTCTCCTCGATCTCCTTTGCGCTCAGTCCGTGTTGACGTTGGAGCCACACAAGCGCTCCCGGATCGATGCTGCCGCTACGACGGCTCATCACCAGCCCCTCCAACGGGGTCAGTCCCATGGTCGTGTCCACGCTCCGGCCGTTGCGCACCGCGCAGGCCGAGCAGCCACCGCCCAGGTGGGCGATGACGAGGTGGAGGGTGTCGGCGGGGCGGTCCAGCACGTCGGCAGTGCGTGCCAGGGACCAGGTGTAGGAGAGACCGTGAAACCCATAGCGGCGCAACCCGTACTGGACGCGCCACTGCTCGGGGACTGCGTACTGATAGGCGGCGGCAGGCAGCTCTGCGTGGAAGGCGGTATCGAAACAGGCGACGTGGGGAACGTCGGGCAGTAGCTCAGCGGCAGCGTCCACTACGGCGAGGGCGGGAGGCATGTGCAGGGGTGACAGAGGCGCGGCCTCCTCCAGCAACGCCCGCACCGGTCCGTCGATCAGAGTGTGTTCCGTCAGATGCGGCCCACCGTGAACGAGGCGATGTCCTACGGCCGATGGCGTGGGCACAGTGGCCAGGAAGCCGCGCAACTCCCCAGTCGTTTCGGGCCCTGGCGGTCTGTCGGCGTCGTGACTGGCGATCTGTGTGTTATCCGCGCTGAACAGGGTGATGTGCAGACTTGAGGAGCCGGCGTCGAGCACCAGAACGCACTCTCCGGAAGACGCGCTGGGATCCATCTTTGCCTCCTCGCGAGACGGGCCGGTCGCGTGCCGCGGCCCGTACGTGCGAGCGCGGGCATATCCGTTCAGCGGGGTGCGTCGATCACGTTGCGTATGCGGGTGGCGACGTGCAGGTTGAGGCGGGTTTCGACATCACTGAGGTCGTGCCCGGTGATCTCGCGGATGCGCTGGAGGCGGTAGCGGACGGTGCTGCGGTGGATGAGCAGCGTCTCCGAGGTCGTCCCGTAGCTGCCTCCGCTCTCCAGATAGCGCGAGAGCGTCGTCACCAGTTCGGTGTGGTGGCGGGCGTCGTAGTCCAATAGTTTGCCCAGCCACTCGCGGACGAAGCGGTCAGCTTCCCGTTCGCCTTCGCCGGAGCCCATCATGCGGCACAGACCCAGCTCCTCGAAGCCGGTGCTGCCGTACGGGTCCTGAGAACGGCGGCGGACGGTGAGGGCGCGGACTGCCTCATCGTAGGAGTGTGGCAGTTCGGTGCAGACGTCGCAGCGGCCGCCGACCCCGATCGAGCCGGCTCCGGTGCCGAGTTCGTCCGAAACGGCCCTGTACAGCTCACCTCCGGGATCACACCGGTCCTCGTCGGCCTCCAGGACGACGGTGGTCGCGCCGCGAGAGCCGACGAGCACGTCCCGATGCAGCCGCTGCGCCGCCCGTGCCACCGCGTCGCCGAGTGCGGCCCTCTCGGTCGCTCCGGGCCAGTCCAGTACGGCGGCCTTGTGCGGCCGGCGCAGGTCGTGGCCCAGGGCTGCGGCCTGGGTGAAGACGTCGTTGTTCGCCTCACCGGCGATCAGCCGGTCGACCAGGTCCCGGCGCAGATGGGGCTCCAGCTCGGCCAGTCTGCGCTCGTGGGAGAGCAGGGGAGCCAGCACCAGAGCAGCCTGTTCGAGCGCTGAGCTGTCCGTTTCCGTGGTTCGCCGGTTCGGATCGATCAGTGTGACCACGCCGAGCAGATCTCCGGCCATCTGGATGGGGACGACCAGCCGATCCCGGTCCCGGAAAGCTCCGGGCCGGCGTCGCACGCTCTGTATAAGGGCATCCTGGCGCTGGTTCTCCGGTTCTGGGTGCGGTCTGCCGCTGAGCCCTGTCTGTGGTTCGTTCCGGCCTGGGCCCACCTCGGCCCGCGGGTTGCCGAAGCGGTCCTCGGTGCGGACCGCGAATCCCGTGCTGTCGTGCAGGACCTGGAGGATTCCGGCCTCGCCTTCGCCTGAAGTGGCGGCACGGGAGAGCGCGTCGTGGAGGGCGAGTCGCGAGGTCAGGGCAGACACGGTCGTGCTGAGGCCGGCGATGGGTGATCCGCTCCTGGTTGCCGGCTGATCCTCGATGCCGGGCGAGCTCTCCGGGCCGTCTCGGGCCGGCTCTCCTTGTCTCCCGGTGAAGCGTGCGAGGGCGATCCCGGTCTGCTGGGCGAGGAGGTTGGTCAGGGCCGTCTCCTCGGCGGAGGGTGAGGTCGGGGACCGGACGACGAGATAGCCAAGGCAGTGGTCCCGGTACCGCAGCGCGATGGCTTGTACCCATAGCCCTCCGAAGTCGCGCAGATGCCTGCTGTAGCCGTCCAGAGCGCCGATCCGGCGGTCGAGCAGGTCGGCCGCCACCTCCTCGGCGGTGCCCGCCTCAGCTGCGGCTTCGCCGGTGGGCTCCGCCTCCGCCGGCTCGGATGCTGCCGCGCACCCCGGCTGGACGGTGGCGGGGGCGGCCACCCGCGACGGCGGGCATCGTCGCGCCAGACCGCCGTGCACGGCATACGCCGCTTCGGCGATGAAAGGGCCGGTGGCGGCGATCGCCGCCATGGCACCCCACAGCACTTCACGCTCGTCTTCGCCGTCGAGCATGGCCGTCACCAGCCGTAGCAGTGTGTGTCGGGCGCTCCCCGGCTGCGGGATGGGGTGGCGGGGCCCGGCCGTCGGCAAGGGAGCAGCGTCCATCGCGGATCCATTCGCGGCTCGACAGCGGCTTTTGAGTTTCAACGCTACGCCGCTCGGCCCGGGGTTTCACCTGAGAGGCGCACCGTGTCCTCGTCCTGGCGGACGGGAACGGGGGTGCGGATTGGTCCCGCCAGGGCGAGTGAGCACGCGGCTCACCGCGCGACGCTGGCGAAAGGCGCGTACGGCTCCGACGCCCTACAGCGCGCCGATTGATCGGTCCCGCGTCGCGACAGAGGAGACTTCCATGGCGAAGGCAGTAGGCATCGATCTCGGTACCACCAACTCGGTCATCGCGGCCTGGGAAAGCGGCGAGCCCACCGTCGTCCCGAATGCCGAGGGGGCCAGGACGACCCCGTCGGTGGTCGCCTTCTCCGATGACGGCGAGCGATTGGTCGGACAGCTCGCACGCCGGCAGTCGATCCTCAACCCCAAAGGCACCATCACCTCGGCGAAGCGGTTCATCGGACGTCGCTACGACGAGATCTCCGACGAGGCCAGGGCGGTCTCCTTCGACGTGGTCGAGGGGCCCGGCGGGGTGGCCCGCTTCGAGGTGAACGGAAAGCAGTACGCGCCGGAGGAGATCAGTGCGCAGGTGCTGCGCAAGCTCGCCGACGACGCCGGGAAGTCGCTCGGCGAGAAGGTGACCGAGGCGGTCATCACCGTACCGGCGTACTTCAACGACGCCCAGCGGCAGGCCACCAAGGACGCCGGGAAGATCGCCGGCCTCGAAGTCCTGCGGATCATCAACGAACCGACCGCCGCGGCGCTGGCCTACGGGCTGGACAAGAAGGGCCACGAGACGGTCATGGTCTTCGACCTCGGCGGCGGCACCTTCGACGTCAGCCTGCTGGACGTCGGCGACGGTGTGGTGGAGGTTCGCGCCACCGCAGGCGACTCCCACCTGGGCGGCGACGACTTCGACCGCCGGCTGGTGGACCACTTGGCGGACGGCTTCCAGAAGGCCGAAGGCATTGACCTGCGCAAGGACCCGCAGGCTCTGCAGCGCCTGTTCGAGGCGGCGGAGAAGGCGAAGACCGAGCTGAGTTCGGTCAGCCAGACCCAGGTGAGCCTGCCGTTCATCACGGCGGACGCCTCCGGGCCGAAGCATCTCACCGAGACGGTCCGCCGCTCCACCTTCGAGCAGATCACCTCCGACCTGGTGGAACGCTGCCTCGAACCGGTCAGGACGGCGATGAGCGACGCCAAGGTCAGCGAGAACGACATCGACGAGGTCATTCTCGTCGGAGGCTCGACCCGCATCCCGGCCGTGCAGAGCCTGGTTCGCCGGATGACCGGCGGCAAGGACCCGAACATGAGCGTCAACCCCGACGAGGTGGTGGCGCTGGGCGCCGCCATCCAGGCCGGCGTGCTCAAGGGCGAGGTCAAGGACGTCCTGCTGCTGGACGTCACGCCCCTGTCGCTGGGCGTCGAGACGGCCGGCGGCGTGATGACCAAGATCATCGAGCGGAACACCACCATTCCTGCTCGCCGGTCCGAGACCTTCTCCACGGCTGAGGACAACCAGCCGGCCGTGGACATCGTGGTGCTCCAGGGCGAACGGGAACTGGCTGCCGACAACCGTGTGCTGGGCCGCTTCCGGCTGGAGAACCTGCGACCGGCACGGCGCGGGGAGACCCAGATCGAGGTCACCTTCGACATCGACGCCAACGGCATTCTGAAGGTCAGCGCCAAGGACCGGGACACCGGCGCCGAGCAGTCGATCACCATCAGCGAGGGCTCCAACCTCGACCCGTCCGAGGTCGAGCGGATGATCGACGAGGCCGAGAGCAACCGCACCAGTGACCTGGCCCTGCGCGAGGCCATCGACGCCCGTAACGAACTCGACGCCGCGGCGTACCAGGTGGAGCGTCGGCTGGACGACCTCGGCGACGCCGCACCGGAGCACGAGCGGGCTCGTGCCCAACTGCTCATCGATGAGGCGCGTTCCGCCGTCAAGGAGGAGGCGCCTGCGGAACGGTCCCGGAACCTGACCTCCGAACTCCAGCAGATCCACGCGGCGCTGGCCGCCCACGCTGCTGGGTCCGGCGGAGGCCGGGGCGAGGCCGAGCCCGGCGCGGCGCCCGGCCAAGGTCCCGAGGGCGGATCCTCGAGGGGCGACGACGACGTCATCGACGCCGATTTCGAGAAGAGCTGAGGCGGCGCCATGTCGGATCAGGAACAGACGCGTCCCGCGGAGGACCGTTCCCCGCCAGATTCCGAGCAGACGTCGCCGGAGGGGACGCCCGCACCGCCGACGCCCCCGCGACCCTCCGAAGCCGGGGAGCAGGAGACGGCGCCTTCGCCCCGCGGCCCCGAGGTGGAGGAGCTCGAGGACCGGTGGCGTCGAGCACTTGCCGACCTCGACAACCTTCGCAAGCGCTATGCCCGTGAACTTCCCCGGGAACGGGAGGCCGAGCGGGCCAAGGTGGCCGCGGCGTTCCTCCCGGTCGTCGACAACCTCGAACTGGCCCTCGCCCATGCGGGCGCCGACGACCCCGGCGCGATCGTCAGCGGAGTCCGGGCGGTACGCGATCAGGCTGTCGAGGTGTTGCGAAGCCTCGGCTACCCCCGTCATGAGGAGACCGGCGTCCCCTTCGACCCCGGGCAGCACGAGGTGGTGACCGTGGTGGATGAACCGGACACCGCTCCGGGCACCGTGGTCCAGGTCCTGCGGCCCGGCTACGGCGAGCCCGGCCGCCAGCTGCGGCCGGCCGCGGTAGCGGTCAGCGGCAAGCAGGAGTGAGGCCGCCATGGCAGAGGACTACTACGAGGTGCTGGGCGTCCCCCGCACCGCCGACGGCGCCGAGATCCAGCAGGCCTTCCGTACCCTGGCACGCCGCTACCACCCGGACGTCAACCGCGATCCGGCCGCCGAGGAGCGGTTCAAACAGATCAATGAGGCATACAGCGTGCTGTCCGACCCCGACACGCGGTCCCGCTACGACCGCTTCGGACCCGACTTCCGGCAGATTCCGGAGGACTACGACGACCGTGTCGCGGCCGGCCAGGGATTCGGCGGCGGAGCCGGCGCCTACCGCGGCAGTCCCTTCGGAGGCACCCGGGGCGCCGACCGGGCGAGTTCCCGGACCTGGACCGAGACCGACTTCGACGCCTCCGGCGTGGACTTCGAAGATCTCTTCGGAGGCATCTTTGGCGGTCGGGCCGACAGCGCCGGACGGGGAGGTCCGATCCCCGGCGCGGACCAAGAGGCCGAACTCACGCTCAGCGTGGAGGAGGCGTATCGAGGCGGCCGACGCAAGGTCACCCTCGGCGGGCCCGGGGGCGAACGCAGCTACGACGTCACCATCCCGGCCGGTGTCGTCGACGGACAGCGCATTCGGCTCGCGGGAGAGGGCGGTCGGGGCCGTGGGCCCAGTTCCGCCGGGGACCTCTATCTGGTGGTCCGCATCGCCCCCCATCCCCGCTACCGCCTCGCCGGGCGCGACATCCACGTCGATCTGCCGGTCACGGCCTGGGAGGCCGCACTGGGGGCCACAGTGCCGATCGCCGGTCCAGGCGGGACAGTCAAGGTACATGTGCCACCCGGAACCTCCACCGGTCGCCGGCTGCGGCTGCGCGGTGAGGGGATGCCGCACCCGAAAGGCTCCCCCGGGCACCTCTACGCCGAAGTCCAGGTGATGGTGCCGCCGTCGCCCAGCCCCCGCGAGCGCGAGTTGTTCGAGGAACTGGCCGCCGTCTCCTCCTTCGACCCGAGGAAGCCGACATGAGAGCCGAACGCCGTTCTCCCACCGAAGGCGCCGGACAGGAAGGTACGAGGGCCGCCTATCCCCTGGTGCGGGTCTACCGGACCGGTCCCAGCCCCTATCAACTCCCCATGGCCCGGGTGGCCAGCGGAAGCGGACTGCCGCCCGAACTCGTCAGCCGCTTCGTCGCCCTCGGGCTGGTGGACGCCGAACGTGACGCCCGGGGCCGGCTGTGGTTCCGGCCGAACGCGCCGTCCGCCCTCGCCCGGGTACAGCGGCTACGGGACGGACTGTGCCTCAACTACGCGGCCGTTGGCGTCGTCCTGGACCTGCTCGACCGCATCGAACGTCTGGAAACCGCACTGCGGCGCAGCGAAAGAGCCGCCAAGGAGCCGACGACATGGACATGAACCGCCTCACCCAGAAGTCCCAGGAAGCGCTGCAGGAAGCGCAGAGCGTCGCGGTACGGATGGGCCAGACCGAGGTCGACGGCGAGCACCTGCTCCTGGCGTTGCTCGACCAGCAGGACGGCCTGACCACCCGTCTGCTGGCGGACACTGGCGCGGACCCGGCCGCCCTGCGGGCCGCAGTCGAAGCCGATCTCGCCAAACGCCCCCGCACGACCGGTCCGGGCGCCACCCCCGGCCAGGTCATGGTCACCCAGCGGCTGGCCCGACTGCTCGACACCGCCGAGCAGGAGGCCAAGCGGCTCAAGGACGAGTACGTCTCCACCGAGCACCTGGTGCTCGCCCTGGTGAACGAAGGTTCGACCACCGCGGCCGGCCGGCGCCTCGGCGAACAAGGCGTCAGCAAGGACTCCTTCCTCGCCGCCCTCACCACGGTGCGCGGGAATCAACGGGTCACCTCTGCCAACCCTGAAGAGGCGTACGAGGCCCTGGACAAGTACGGGCGCGACCTCGTCGTCGAGGCCCGCACCGGCCGCCTCGACCCGGTCATCGGCCGGGACGCCGAGATCCGCCGGGTGATCCAGATCCTCAGCCGCAAGAGCAAGAACAACCCAGTCCTCATCGGCGAACCGGGCGTCGGCAAGACCGCCATCGTCGAGGGCCTGGCCCAGCGGATCGTCCGCGGCGACGTGCCCGAAGGGCTGCGGGACAAGACGGTGTTCTCGCTCGACATGGGCTCGCTGGTGGCCGGAGCCAAGTACCGCGGCGAGTTCGAGGAACGCCTCAAGGCCGTCCTGTCGGAGGTCAAGGGCGCCGAGGGCCGAATCCTGCTGTTCGTGGACGAGCTGCACACCGTCGTCGGGGCTGGCGCCGCCGAGGGCGCGATGGACGCGGGCAACATGCTCAAGCCGATGCTGGCCCGCGGCGAGCTGCACATGATCGGTGCCACCACGTTGGACGAGTACCGCAAGCACATCGAGTCCGACGCCGCCTTGGAGCGTCGCTTCCAGACCGTGCTGGTGGATGAGCCGAGCGTCGAAGACGCGGTTTCCATCCTGCGCGGTATCCGGGAACGACTGGAGATCTTCCACGGTGTCAAGATCCAGGACAACGCGTTGGTCGCCGCCGCCACCCTCAGCCACCGCTACATCAGCGACCGTTTCCTCCCGGACAAGGCCATCGACCTGGTCGACGAGGCGTGCGCACGGCTGCGGACCGAGATCGACTCCATGCCCGCCGAACTCGACGAGCTCACCCGCCGGGCCACCCGGCTGGAGATCGAGGAGGCCGCTCTGGATCAGGAGACCGATCCGGCCAGCCGCGCGCGGCTGGAGGACCTGCGGCATGAACTGGCGGATCTGCGGGGCGAGGTCGACGCCAAGCACGCACAGTGGGAGGCCGAGCGTCAGGCCATACGAAAGGTGCAGGAACTGCGCCAGGAGCTGGAGCGCGCCCGGCAGGAGGCAGAGGAGGCCGAACGCGCCTACGACCTCAACCGGGCCGCTCAGCTGCGGTATGGAACCGTGAGCGAGCTGGAGCGCCGCCTGGCCGCAGAGGAGGAACAACTCGCCGCCAAACAGGGCGAGACCCGGCTGCTGCGTGAGGTGGTCACCGCCGACGAGATCGCCGAGATCGTCTCCGCGTGGACCGGCATCCCCGTCACCCGGTTGCAGGAGGGCGAGCGGCAGAAGCTGCTCAAGCTGGACGAGATCCTGCGCGAGCGGGTGGTCGGGCAGGACGAGGCCGTCCAGCTCGTCGCCGACGCGGTGATTCGGGCCCGTTCCGGAGTGCGCGACCCGCGCCGGCCGATCGGCTCGTTCATCTTCCTCGGCCCCACTGGCGTGGGGAAGACCGAGCTGGCCAAGACCCTGGCCGCCGCGCTGTTCGACAGCGAGACCAACATGATCCGTCTCGACATGAGTGAGTACCAGGAGCGGCACACCGTCAGCCGTCTGGTCGGCGCGCCCCCCGGCTACGTCGGCTACGAGGAGGGCGGTCAGCTCACCGAGGCGGTGCGCCGCAAGCCGTATTCCGTCGTCCTGTTCGACGAGATCGAGAAGGCGCATGCCGACGTCTTCAACACCCTGCTCCAGGTGCTGGACGACGGCAGGATCACCGACGCGCAAGGCCGCACCGTCGACTTCCGCAACACCGTGATCATCATGACCTCCAACCTCGGGTCGCAGTACCTGCTCCAGGACGCCACCCATGCCGGCGAGATCAAGCCCGAAGCGCGGGCGCTGGTGATGACCGAGCTCAACGGCCATTTCCGCCCCGAGTTCCTCAACCGCGTCGACGACATCGTCCTCTTCCACCCCCTCGGCATCGCGCAGATCGAGCGCATCGTCGATCTGCTCCTCGACGAGCTGCGCGACCGCCTCTCCGAGCAGCGCATCACGCTCGTCCTCACCGAGCCGGCCCGCCACCTGATCGCCGCCGAGGGCTATGACCCCGTATACGGAGCCAGGCCGCTACGCCGCTTCATCTCGCACGAGGTCGAGACAAGGATCGGCCGCGCGCTGCTCAGCGGCGAGGCACGCGAAGGCGTGACCATCCTCGTCGACGCCGAGGACGGCCAACTGATCGTCACCCTCCAGGACGAGCCGCAGGAGCCGTGATGAGTACTTCTCCAGAAGGCCCCGGCGGCCGCGGCCGCCGTGAAGGCAGCACGGCCGGCGTCGAGGCACCGGTACGGACGGTCGCCTGCGCCAACTGCGGCCGGACCAACCGCGTACCCGCCGCGGCGGAAGGCAGCCCGCGCTGCGGAAACTGTCGGGCCCCGCTGCCATGGATCGCCGAAGCGGGCGACACCGACTTCGGGGAGGTGGCCGAGCAGGCGAGCCTGCCCGTGCTGGTCGACCTCTGGGCCACCTGGTGCGGCCCCTGCCGCATGGTGAGCCCAGCCCTCGAACAGGTCGCCAAGGACCTGGCCGGCCGAATCAAGCTCGTCAAGGTCGACATCGACAAGTCCCCAGCCCTGGCCCGACGCTTCGAGGTCCAAGCCGTACCCACCCTGCTGGTTCTCGACCACGGCAGGCAAGTCGCCCGCCAGACCGGCGCCGCGCCTGCGCACGAGCTGCGCAAGTGGGTGGACGAGTCGCTGTCGGCATCCCATGGAGCAGCCGATCCCGCCTCAGGGAGGCACTGATGACCAGCTTTCGCGACCCCCACTTGTCGATGGTCCGGTCCGTTGCGCCCAGAACGCCGCAGGGATGCGAGGACTGCCTACGCATGGGGACTCAGTGGCTGCACCTCCGCCTCTGCCTGACCTGCGGCCACGTCGGCTGCTGCGACTCCTCGCCGATGCGGCACGCCCGTGCTCACGCAGCGACCGACGGCCACCCGATCGTCCAGTCGTTCGAACCCGGCGAGGACTGGCGGTGGTGTTTCGTGCACGAAGCGATGGTCTGAGCCCGGCAAGCTCACCCGTCGCGGCTTCCGGCGGTGTTGCTTCCGCATATGCCTCCGCCTCTGTTTTCCACCTCTGCTCTCCGCCTTGTTACCACCGAAGGGAGCGAGACGTGCCGATGCGCACGCAGCCGGCCGATATCTACGATGCCTATCCGCCGCTGACGGACGACCAGATCGCAATCCTGAGATCCTGCGGACAAGTACGGCCGGTCCGCGAGGGGGAACAACTTCTCAGGGCAGGCGAACCCAGCGAGGAGTTCTTCGCCGTCCTCAGCGGCACGGTGGCCGTCGTCGAAGGCCAAGGCGACCACGAGCACGTCGTCCAGTTGCACGGTCCGGGCAGCTTCCTAGGCGAACTCGGCGTACTGGAGGGTCAGTTGGCGTACCTCAGCGCCGTGGTGAACACACCTGGCAAGGTGCTGGCGGTGGGTTCAACTGCCCTTCGCGACCTGCTCAGCCGCGAGCCCGCGCTCGGCGACGTGATCCTACGGGCCTATCTGCTGCGCCGTAGGATGCTGGCCGGCGCGGGCATGGGCTTCCGTATCATCGGCTCCGCCCTCTCCCCCGACACGCGGCGGCTGCTGGAGTTCGCTGCCCGCAACCGCCTCCCGCACCGCTGGTCCGACCTGGAGAAGGACACCGAGGCCGAGTCGCTGCTCACACATCTGGGCATCGCTCCAGAGGACACCCCGCTCGTCGTCTGGCACGACTACCGGGTGTTGCGCAACCCCTCGAACGTCGAACTCGCCCGGGTCATCGGGCTACGGACCGATACCGCCGCGGAGGCCACCTGCGACTTGGTGGTGGTCGGCGCGGGACCCGGGGGCCTGGCGGCCGCCGTCTACGGCGCCTCCGAGGGACTCTCCACCGTCGTCCTGGACGCCGTGGCGACTGGCGGCCAGGCCGGCACCTCCTCCCGCATCGAGAACTACCTCGGTTTCCCCGCCGGGATCTCTGGCATGGAACTCGCCGAACGCGCCGTCGTACAGGCGAACCGGTTCGGCGCGCGGATCGACGTCCCCGCCGAGGCCGCCGGCCTCGAACAGCGTGACGGGACCAGCCTGGTGCGGCTCGCCGACGGCGGCACTGTGGCAGCAACCAATGTCGTGGTGGCCACCGGCGCCCGCTACCGGCGGCTGATTGCCCCCGGCGTCCAACGGTTCGAAGGACTCGGGGTCCATTACGCCGCCACCCTCTGGGAGGCGCGGACCTGTCGTCTTGACACGGTCGCCGTCGTAGGCGGCGGCAACTCCGCCGGCCAAGCAGCCCTGTTCCTGGCTCGCGAGTCGCCCGCCGTCTATCTTCTGGTCCGCAGTGGAGACCTGGAACACAGCATGTCCCGTTACTTGATCGACCGGATCGAGCGGCACCCCCGGATCCATGTCCAACTGCATACCGAAGTCCGGGAGGTCACCGGCGAGGACCGGGTCGAATCCCTCATCGTCGAGGACAACCGCACCCGCGAGCAGCAGGTGCTGGCAGCCCGCGCCCTGTTCGTCTTCATCGGCGCGCGCCCCGCCACTTCCTGGCTCACCGACGCCGTCACCCTGGACCGGCGCGGCTTCATCCCGACCGGGCAGGACGTGGCCCAGGTAACAGCGGACCTCTGGAAGCCCCTCGCCCGCTCCCCCCTCGCCCTGGAGACCAGTCTGCCAGGAGTCTTCGCCGTCGGCGACGTCCGCAGCGGCTCGGTGAAACGGGTGGCTTCCGCCGTCGGTGAGGGAGCCATGGCCGTCCGCCTGGCTCACGAGCACCTCGGGGAGGTGGGACCACCCGCCATCCGATGACGTCAGCCAACTGACCTCAGCCCACCACCGCCACGAGAAGGTGACATGACATGCCCGCCATGGGAGTCCCCAAGTTTGAGCGCTTCTTCCGCGCGGCCGCTGGCCTTGATGTCAGCAAGAACGACCTCAAGCGCTACAACGACTTCGTGGACGCCAAGCTCTACGACCTCTTCCTCATCGGCACCGCCGATGCCAAGGCCAACAACCGGGACGTCATCGAGCCGCAGGACCTGCCGGTCACCAAAGGCCTGCAGGAGAGCGTCCACGCTTTCCAGAAGCTGGAGGAGGGCATCGAACTGCGCCCGCTGCTCGACCAACTCGCCGCCCGCCCAGCCCTCGGCATGGACGCTGCCGAGGAGACCCAGCAGCGGCTGCCCGATCTGGCCGGCGGCCTCAGCGTCGCCCTCGCCCGCGCCCTCAAAACCATCGCCCGCGACACCCGCCGCCCATCCACGGATCAGTGGGACGAAGCCTTCGAACTCTTCGACCTGTTGATCTGAGCGCGCATCGTGCGGGCCGGCCGGTTCGGCCGGAGGCCGATCAGGCGGCGGGCAGGTTCAGCCGGCAGAACTCGTTGTCTCCGGTTCTGTCGGCAGCTGTCGGCGACGCGTGAATCGTGACCCACTTTCGACGCTTGGGTTCTAACGCTTGTCGCAACATTCCTTGATCATTGTGGGGTGTTGATGGCGAGGCGGGGACGCAAGCGCAGGTTGGAGCTCGAGGCCGAGTACTGGCGGCTTCTGGCCGCGGGGGTGGGCAGCGTCGAGGCGTGCAGGCAACTCGGGATCGGGCGTAAGACGGGGTACCGGTGGCGGGCGGAGAACGGTGGCCTCAAGCCGGACTACCTCCCGGAGACCTCCCGGTCGGGCAGGTACCTGTCACTGCTGGAGCGCCGCAAGATCGCCACGCTGAGAGAGCGCGGACTGACGATCCGAGAGATAGCGGGCCTGCTCGGACGGGCGCCGTCGACGGTCAGCCGGGAGCTTCGGCGCAACAGCCGCCCGCACGACTACGGCCGATATGACGCAGACCAGGGAGGCTGCCGTTCTCCGGTGCTGGTGGCCTCGGATCCGGCCCCATCCAGTTCGACCCTATGCGCCGGGTCTGACAGCGTGGCGGAACACTCGCGCCACTTCGCTGTCCCTCTCGATGGCCTGAAGGCGGTTCTTGAGCCGGTAGCTGTTGCCGTTGATCGAGACGACCTCGCGGTGGTGCAGGAGGCGGTCGAGGATCGCCGTGGCCAGGACCTCGTCGCCGAAGGCCTGGCCCCATTCGCTGAAGGTCTTGTTCGAGGTCAGGATGATCGATCCCTTCTCATACCGCTTGGAGATGACCTGGAAGACCAGGTTCGCCTCCGCGCGTTCGAGGGGGTGGTAGCCGACCTCGTCGACGACCAGGACGCTGGGTTGCAGGTAGGTGCCGAGTTTGCTGATCAGCCGGCCTTGTTCCTCGGCGGTTTTGAGGTGGCGGACCATGTCGTCGAGGCTGGTGAAGTAGATCGAGTGGCCGGCCCGGCAGGCGGCGACCGCGAGAGCGACCGCGATGTGGGTCTTGCCGACGCCGGGCGGCCTGAGCAGGGCGACGTTGGCCTTGTCCTCAAGGAAGGACAAGGTGGCCAGGTCCTTGATCTTGCGCGGGTCGAGGTCGGGCTGGAAGGAGAAGTCGCCTGCACGGTGAAATAGGCCACATCCCACCCGCAGAATACGAATCCAACTACCAGCTGACCGACAAGAAACCCCAGGTCACAGTCAAGATCTAGAGTCTCCATCAGACCCGGAACGGTTCAATCCGCAACCGCCGCCCTGAGCCGGGCGGGATCGTTCACGCCGATCATGGAACCCAGTTCACCTCCTGGGGCTTCGGAGAGCGGATCCGCTCAGCCGGTCTTCTGCCGTCGTTCGGAACCGTCAGGGACGGCCTGGACAACGCGATGATGGAATCGTTCTGGTCCTTGATGCAGACCGAGCTGCTCAACCGCAAGCGGTGGAAGACTCGGGTCGAACTGGCCAACGCGATCTTTGAGTTCAGCGAGATCTTCTATAACCGCCAGCGAAGACACTCAGCACTGGGCTACCGCACCCCCATCGAGTACGAGCTAATCTCCGAGAACCACACCATCCCAGCTGCCAGTTTGCCACCGAGCCAGGAACCCAAATGGTGAGGCAGGTCAACCTGTCACCCAACCCTGCACCAGACCCCTTCCAGCCGGTGCAGCGTCGGGTACAGGGTGCCGGGACTGATCTCGTAGCCGTGCGAGGCCAGCTCCTTGGCCATCCGCCGCACCGTGGATCTCTTCCTCGGCCGCGTGGTGAAGGATGTGCAGCCGCACCGCGCCCCGCTGGAACTCCCGCACCCGGGCCTGCCTTCCCCGCCACACCACCGAAGTGACGAAATCGATATCGGTCCGCGATAGTACGCATCCCCGACCGCTCAGCAGCTCACAAGCCCTTCCCGGGGCTTAGCGCTAACGGCTGCTCCGTTGATCCCCGAGACCGGACTACCCGCCACCGGCGCGCATCGGGCAAGCGCGCGCGGTCGCGTATCCGCGCAGGTTGCCGACTCCGCCGCCGCGCCAGGACCTCCGCGCTGGTTCTCCTAGCGTGGCTTACGAGGTGGCGCTGCCGTGCTGTGAAACGCTCAACTGCAGTGATGCTTCGAAAGGCGGCGAGGATGACTGATTCTCAAAGTACAGAGCGGGGCGAGTGAGTGCCGGTGGGCTCGGCGGTGGCATGAACGACGTCTTGGGCGATGTGGAGGCCGGGGCCTACACCGTGGATGGCCAGGGCGTCATCACTGCGGTCAATCCGCGCGGCGAGGTATTGCTCGCTCGCCCGGCGCGCGACCTCGTGGGCCAGGATGCGCACGATCTGCTGCACCGCGACAGCTCGGGCAGGCAGGCGGACCGTGTCGGGTGCCGTGCGCTGCAGGCCATGCTTGCCGGGCGCACCGCACCGGAGCAGGCGGGCTGGTTCGAGCGCGGTGACGGTTCCCTTCTGCCCGTGTCGTGGCTGGTGACTCCGTTGCGGCGCGGGAAGGAGAGTACGGGGGCGTTGGTGGTGTTCCACCAGCCTTCCGTGGCCTCGGCCGATCGTGAGCAGGGACTGGCCGTCGCCTCGCTGTCGGAACTGGAGCGTCTGGCCCTGCTGGCCGAAACGACCTCGCGCCTCACCACGACTCTGGACCCTGACGCGGCACTTCGGCGGCTTGCCCAGATCGTTGTGCCTCGTCTGGCGGACTGGGTGGTGGTGGACCTGAGGGCCGAAGGCGGCGAGGTGTGGCGCAGGCTGGTCGTCCGCTCGGCCAACGGCGGACTGACGGACCGGGCTGACCTGTGCGGACCGCTCCCACCCGTGCCAGCCGACTCACCGCTCCCCCTCGCCGCAGCGCTCAGGGGCGGGGCAGCGAAACTGGCGACGCCGGCCACCTACGAGGGAGATCTCCATTCCGGTCTCGCGCTGGAACAGCGCCGGCTGTTCGCCGCCACCGGCATTCAGTCCGCGGTCATCGGGCCGATCCGCGGCCCGCGGGAGGTGCTTGGCGCCCTCACGCTCGGCCGGACGCAGGACGCAGCGCGCTTCAACAGTGACGACATCGCCCTGTTGGAGGACATCGCCCTGCGCACCGGGATCTCGCTGGAGAACGCCCGGCTCTACCAACGGCAGGTCCGTGTCGCGCAGACCATGCAACACCACCTGCTCCCGAAGCTCCCACTGGTGCCACACCTGGAGACCGCCGCCCGTTACCTGTCTGCCCCCGACGCCTCACAGGTCGGCGGGGACTGGTACGACATGTTCCCTCTGCGAGACGGATCCTTCGCCCTGGCCATCGGCGACGTCGCCGGGCACGACCTGGAGGCCGCCGCGGGGATGGCGCAGCTGCGCAACATGGTTCGCGCGCAAGCCTGGGCCCGATGGGAGAACCCGGGCAGCATTATCGGCCAACTGGACGAAACCGCTGAGCATCTGACCACCGTGAGCATGGCCACGCTCGTCTTCGGCCGCCTCCACCGCGACACCTCCGGGACGTGGCGTCTGCAGTGGACCAACGCCGGCCACCTCCCGCCGCTGCTCATCGACTACAACGGCCAGGCACGGTTCCTCACCGACGGACACGGGCTCCTGCTGGGGACCGGGATCTCACCCGAGCGACCGGATGCGGCCATCGACCTTCCCCCCCCAGTCCACAGTGCTCCTGTATACCGACGGCCTGGTGGAGGATCCACGCGCGTCCATCGACGAGGGGCTGGAACGCCTGCGCCGCCACGCCGCCGCCCTCGCCCACCGCCCCCTGGACTCCTTCTGCGATCAGATCCTCAGTCGCGTACGCCCCGCGGCCAACGACGACGACGTGGCCATGCTCGCCCTACGAGTACCAGCCCAGCCGAACGTCCACCCATGACGCCCGTCGAAGCTCGGCCCGCCCAGATCCGAGTTAGCGGACACGGAGTCTTTTGAACTGATGGAGCCACGCGAACGCGCGCTCAGCCACCCAACGGATCTTGCCGAGCCCGGAGCCGCGTGCCCGGCAGCGGGCAGCACCCGGCTCGGGGCGCGGGCAGCGCTGCCGGCCGGGACGTAGGAGGCGCGTTCTGCCGTGGTGGCCTGACTGGGCGCGGTGTGCGTGGAGTTCGAAGGCGAGGACGGGCGGCGGTGTACGTTCGGCTTCATCGATCTGGGCGAGGCCCGGCTGGCACGCGGACCTGGCGGCTGCGGCGCGGTAGGGATCGGCCCCAGCGGCGGCCTGCGCACCGTGGCCTCGGCGCTGTCCATGTGGCGCCCGGTGGGGCAGTTGCTCACCTCGCTGAATGAGGGGCCGGACCATCCCGAGCAGCCGGGTGAACTGCGGCTGCACGTACGGCAGTTCGCCCGGTACCTGTGCGCCGGACGGAAGCAGCTGGTTTACGTGCTGCGGTTACCGCCGCTGGCCGGGCAGATGGCGCCGGAGGTCCACAGCGCTCTGCGGGTGCGCACCGTCGCGAATCCCGGGCAAGTGCCGGGCTATTCCGACGGGGAACTGCGGCGGGTGCTGGCGGCCGCCCGCTCGGACGTAAGATGCGTAGCGCTGACCGCCAGGCAGGATCAGGTCCGCTGGACGTGTAACGACGGCTACTCGGTGACCCGAACCCATAGGTGATGCCAACATCCAGGTTTCCACGAAGGCTGGGACGGTAGATCTGGCGACGTTGTCCAAGGTCACCGGTTGCCTGTGGGATCTGCTCCCCACCGGCTATGTCGCGGCCAGGGTGTGCCGGCGGCGATCGCGGGTACGCGAGGTTGGACACACTCGGCAACGTGAGGCGATCACATGACGGTAGCCACGTACGAGGCAGGAACAACCGCAGGGCCGGCGCAATCGGCCGCGACGTTTCGACTGTAGGTGGGCTGCCACTCATCAAAGAGGCACGGACGACGGCCCCAAAGGACGCGCGGGCGCTGTCGAAGCTGTTCTTCGACCGGCTGCAGGGCTTCGAGGAGGGCACGCGCGTGTACTCCTACGCACGCAGCACGTTGATGAGATGAACATGTCGTTGGTGCGGTTCGCCGCCCGGCGGTTCCGTATGCGCGGCCGGGACGAGATGGAGGACATCGTTCAGGTCGGCACCCTCGGGCTGATCAAGGCGATCGACCGGTTCGACCTGAGCCGTGAGGTGGCGTTCACCACCTTCGCCGTTCCCTACGTAGTCGGCGAGATGAAGCGGTTCTTCCGGGACACCAGCTGGGCTGTGCATGTACCACGCCGGCTTCAGGAACTGAGGGTGGAGCTGGCCAAGGCCCGGGACCACCTCACCGCGGTGCTGGACGCCACTCCCAGCGTCGCCGAACTCGCCGCGTACCTGGAGATCACCGAGGACGAGGGTCGTTGAGGGCCTGGTGGCCTCCAACGGCTACACCGCCGGCTCGATCGACCTGCCCGCCGACGACGACGGTGATCTCGAAGGCAGCCGCCCGTACGTGGACTCTCTCGGCGCTCCCGACCCGGAGATGGATCTTGTGGAGGACTTCCAGGCGCTCGCGCCGCTCCTCGATGAACTCGGTGACCGGGATCGCCGCCTCTTGCAGATGCGCTTCGGCCAGGAGATGACCCAATCGGAGATCGGTGCGGAGCTGGGTTGCTCGCAGATGCATGTCTCTCGCCTGCTCACCCGCCTGCTGGGAAACCTCCGTGCTGGAATGCTCACCGACAAGTAGGCAACCACGTCGCGCCACCGAACCGCGAAGCCACCGGGCAGATGGCCTGCGGCAGTTGCTCACACGGCCTCGGCCGCACCGCCATCCACGCGGTGATCCGCTTCCCCAGCAGCGTGGTGGTCACCGTCAACTCGTCGCACAGCTTCCGCACGGCGCCGCCCGGGGATTCACCGCGGGCGAAGGCGGCGTGTCCTACCTGACCGTTCACCGCCGTCGTCCCGGCATACGGATCGGAGCGCGACACGACCAGTGAGGATCCGCGGACCGCCGGCATGACCGGAACTTGACGCGGCAGGCAGCATGGACAGGGCCTGGGCGGTAAGGCGGCCGGGGTGATGAGATCCCTTGTCGTGGCCGTGACCCTCCTCGCCGCCGTCGCCGCGGCTCTCGCCGCGGTGGTGGCCGATCCGTGGTGGTGGGCCGCCGTGGTGCCGCTGGCCGCGCTGGGCCTGCTCGGCCTGTACGACTTGCTGCAGCGGCGCCACTCGGTACTGCGCAACTACCCGGTCCTCGGCCACGCCCGTTTCCTGCTGGAGAAAATCCGCCCGGAGCTCCAGCAGTATTTCATCGAGCGGAACTTCGACGGGCGCCCATTCGACCGTGACACCCGCAGCATCGTCTACGAGCGGGCCAAGGGGACCGACGCCGAGGAGCCGTACGGCACCGAGCGGGACGTCTACGCGACCGGCCACGAGTTCCTCGTCCCGTCCATGGCTCCGCGCCCGGTACCCGACGAGCCGCCACGGGTACGCATCGGCGGCCCGGATTGTGCCAAGCCCTACGACATGGCCCTGCTGAACGTGTCCGCCATGAGCTTCGGATCGCTGTCGGCCCAGGCGGTCATGGCCCTCAACAAGGGAGCCGCGGCCGGCGGGTTCGCTCATGACACGGGCGAGGGGGGCCTGTCGGAGTACCACCTGCGGCATGGCGGCGACCTGGTCTGGGAGATCGGCACCGGCTACTTCGGCTGCCGCGACAAGGACGGCGGCTTCGACCCCGTCGAGTTCGCCGACAAGGCCGGTCTCGACAACGTCAAATGCGTCTCGCTGAAGCTCTCCCAGGGAGCCAAGCCCGGTATCGGAGGTGTGCTGCCCGGCGCCAAGGTCAACGCGGAGATCGCCCGGGTGCGGGACGTCCCGCAGGGGCGGACCGTCGTGTCGCCGCCCTACCACCGCGTGTTCGGCACCCCGCGCGAACTGGTCCGGTTCGTCGCGCGGATGCGCGAGCTGTCCGGCGGCAAACCGGCCGGGTTCAAGCTCTGCGTCGGCTCGCGAGGCCAGTTCCTCGCGGTCTGCAAGGCGATGGTCGAGGAGGGCACCGCACCGGACTTCATCATCGTCGACGGCGCCGAGGGGGGCACCGGCGCGGCGCCGCTGGAGTTCGCTGACCACGTCGGCACCCCACTCACGGAGGGGCTGATCACCGTGCACAACGCGCTGGTCGGCGCCGGGCTGCGGGACCGGGTCCGGATCGGTGCCAGCGGCAAGATCGCCACCGGCTCCGACCTCGTCAAGCGACTGCTCCAGGGCGCCGACTACGGCAACGCCGCCCGCGCCATGATGTTCGCCGTCGGGTGCATCCAGGCCCAGCGCTGCCACACCAACACCTGTCCGGTCGGCGTCACCACCCAGGACCCACGGCGGGCCCGCGCGCTGGATGTGGGCGACAAGTCGGCCCGCGTGCGGCGCCTGCAGTCCGCGACGGTGGACAGCGCCCTGCAGATCATGGCGTCCATGGGCGTCACCGACGCGTCCCAGCTGCATCCGCGCATGCTGCGGCGGCGGATCGATCCGTACACCGTCCGCTCCTACGAGGAGTTGTACGACTGGCTGTCCCCCGGGCAGCTTCTGGCCGAGCCGCCGGCGTCATGGGCCGCCGACTGGGCCGCCGCCGACCCCGACCACTTCTGAGCCGTCCCGCCCACCCCGTTGGAGGAACCGTGCCCCGCACCGTCGCCCGCGTCATCGTGGACGCTCTCGCCGAACTCGAAGTGCGCCAGGTCTTCGGCGTCGTCGGCGACGCCCTCAACCCGTTGACCGACGCGCTCCGCACCACCGACGGCGTGGAGTGGGTGGGCTGTCGGCACGAGGAGGCCGCGGCCTTCGCCGCGAGCGCCCAGTCCCAGCTGACCGGCCGACTCGCGGTGTGCATGGGCACGGTCGGCCCCGGCTCGGTGCACCTGCTCAACGGCCTGTACGACGCGGCCAAGAGCCACACCCCGGTGCTGGCCATCGCCGGACAGGTGCCGCTGACGGAGCTGGGCAGCGGCTACTTCCAGGAGGTCGACAACGACGCGCTCTTCAGCGACGTGGCCGTCTTCCGCGCCACGATCACCTCCCCCGAGCAACTGCCGCTGCTGCTGGAGACCGCGGTCCGCAACGCCCTGGGGCGCAAGGGTGTTGCGGTGCTGACGGTGCCTGGTGACATCGGCGAGAAGGAACTCCCCGACGACCGGCCGTTCCGTCTCTCGTTCACCACGCCGACCACCCGCCCGGACGAGGCCGCCGTGCGCGCGGCCACCGACCTGCTGGACGAGGCCGAGCGGGTCACGCTCCTGGTCGGGCAGGGCGCGCGCGAGGCCCGCGACCAGGTCCTCGCGCTCGCCGACCGGCTGGCCGCGCCGATGGTGCTCACCTTGAAGGCCAAGGAGGGCTTCGAGGGCGACAACCCCTTCCAGGTCGGTCAGACCGGGCTGATCGGCAACCCCGCCGCGGCCTCCGCGCTCCAGGACGCCGACACCCTCCTGCTGCTGGGCACCGACTTCCCGTACCGGGACTGGTATCCCGAAGGCCGCACCGTCATCCAGGTCGACACCGAGCCCACCCATATCGGGCGCCGAGTGCCGGTGGAGATCGGTCTGGTCGGCGATGTCGGCGCAACGGTCCGCGATCTGCTCGCCCACCTGTCCGGACCGGCCGGTGCGGGCGCGACCGACCGCGCCCACCTGGACAAGGCCGTGCAGCACTTCGCGTCCTGGCGCGAGGGCCAGGACCGGCTGGCCGCCCCCGGCCACGACAAGGGCCTGATCGGACGGGTCCGTTCGGCGCTGGACAACCGCGACCACGACATCCGCCCCGAGGCGCTGGCCGCCGCCGTCGACCGGTACGCCGCCGACGACGCCGTCTTCACCTCCGACACCGGCATGGCCACGGTGTGGCTCTCCAGGTTCGTGGAGATGCGCGGCACGCGCCGCCTGCTGGGCTCGTACAACCTCGGCTCGATGGCCAACGCCATGCCGCAGGCGCTCGGCGCGCAACTCCTGGACCGCGACCGGCAGGTCGTCGCGTTCTGCGGAGACGGCGGTCTGAGCATGCTGCTCGGCGACCTGATGACGCTCAGGACGTACGAACTTCCGGTGACGCTCGTCGTCTTCGACAACCGCCGCCTCGGCATGGTGAAGCTCGAACAGGAGCAGTCCGGCCTTCCCGAGTTCGGAACCGTCCTGGACAACCCCGACTTCGCCGCGGTCGCGACCGCACTGGGGCTCACCGGCATACGTGTCACCGACCCCGCCGAACTCGACGAGGCCGTGCGCACCGCGCTGGGCATCCGGGGGCCCGTACTGCTCGACGTCGTCACCAACCCCGACGAGATTGCCGTCCCCGCCGAGCCCACGGTCGAGCAGGGCTGGGGCTTCGCGGTTGCCAAGATGAAGGAGATCGTCCGCAGCCACGGCGACGACTCGTAGCGTGTGCGAGGTGTGCATCGCCCCGCCGAACCGCAGGACGACCGGGCACACGGCCTACGGCAGTCGCTCACACGGCGCTCGGCCGCACCGCCATCCGCGCGGTGATCCGCTTCCCCGAAGGCGTGGTGGTCACCGTCAACTCGTCGCACAGCTTCCGCACGATCTCCAGACCATGTCGACCCACCCGCAAAGGATCGGGCTCCATCACCGTCACTCCATGGCCGGAGGTGTCCCACACCGTGATCTCCATGGCGTCTTCGGCGGCCCGCAGTTCAAGACCACACTGCCCACCGGCATGTTTCACCGCGTTGGTCACCAGCTCACTCACCACCAGTTGGACGTCGGAAGCGAAGGTGGCAGGCACTCTTGCGCCACCTTCGCCCATGCGCCCGACCAACTCCCCCGCCAGACGCCGAGCTGCGGGAATGTCTCCGGGGCTGCCCTTGAAGACCTCACCGACCCACATCGCACCACCCTCCGTCGACCGTCAGCCTCGACGACGACCGCTGTCCTGCACAGCGCCCTTGCGCAGGGTCCTTACGTGCCATGGCGGCCGTCCCATCCACCGCGCTTACCCATCGGATCCGCGCGCAACGCCGCGAGGAAGGCGAGGTGACACTACCGAACAACGGAGCTGCGGCAGTTGTTACCGGGACGCGCTGAACCGGCCCGAGGTTGGTCGACCGCTCGCCAGCCCACCCGGTCGCACCACGCTGGATGCGGAGGCGACGACGCTGTCCGGTCGCACGCCTGTCGGGACACCGCCGCCTTCCATGTCCTCGCGCGCATCAGAAGAGCAGAAAAGCCCGCAGGAGAGGTGATGAGAGTGGACGAGTTCGACGCCAAACCCGGGATCCCCGCGCCGCGCCACCTTCCGATAGACGGCTACGAACACCTTCCACAGGTCGCCATCGAGGCACGAGTGGATTCCCTCGACCGTGACCAGGTAGAAGCGTTGCTCCACTACGAGACCGAGCACACCGCAAGGACACCCGTGTTGCGGCTGCTGACCCGTCGCCTTCGGGATCTGCGGGCGGACGCCGAGTCCGAGGACACACCTGGCGGATACGGCCCGCCGCCACGTCGCACCATCCCGGGTGCCGACGCTCCCTGAAACAGCCGCTCGCTACCGTGCCGCGCGCCACAACTGCTCAGGCGCGACGCCGACGCACCTCAGCGCCGCGCGTCGTCGGAGCCGAGGTCGAGCAGGGTGAGCAGGTCCGCGACGGTCGGGCCGACGTCCGCGGGGTGCCGCAATGTCGTGCCCTCAGGGATCTCGTAGCGGTTCGAGCGCCCGCTGCGCGTGTGGGAGAGATAGCCGCCCTCCTCCAGGTCCACGATGATCCGCTGCACTGCGCGTTCGGTCAGCAGGCAACGCGTGGCGATGTCACGCACCCGGGTGCCCGGATCTCGGGCGATGGCAGCCAGGACCCGTGCGTGGTTGGTCAGGAAGGTCCAGGAGGGGCGCGAGTCGGCTGGTTCGTCCATCGACCCATCGTAGGTCCCGCGATTCACGCGACTCAATACACGACTTACTTTTCATGTACTCATTGACGTGCCTAGTGTCGACGGGCACTCTGATCGGCAGACGCTGACAGACGGATACACGGAGGCCTCAATGACCGCTTCGGAGCTCCGCCTGCCCGCACGGGGCAAGCCAGAGCCCCGCACCGGCGAGCCGACCACGACCAGTGCGTTCACGAGTTTCGACTCGGACATCGCCGTACGTCTCGTGGAGCGCGCGGAGCTCACCCGCGCCGCGGTCGCCGGCGAGATCGACCTCAGCACGGCGCCGCTGATGAACGAGATCCTGACGGGCTGCCTGGCCCGCTCCCCCGGCACGTTGGACCTCGACCTCGGCGATGTAGCGTTCTTCGACTGCTCCGGACTCAACGCCCTGCTCCACGTGCGCCAGCGCGCCGCCGATCAGGGCGTCGCCCTGACCGTGTCCCAGATGTCGCCACCAGTCATCCGCATACTGCAACTCACCGGCGCCCACTCCCTGTTCAGCCACGAACCCGGCGCCGAACCCCGGCAGCGGCTCGTCCGCCCCGCACGCCAGACGGAATAGCCGCACGAATGATCCACGGCATCCGGGCGTGCACCCGGAGCCTGCCGGCCCGCCGTATGTCGCCCCAAGCCGAGTGCTGCGACACAAGGACGGGGGTGGGGCGCACGTCGAGCGGCGCCCCACCCCCGTCCGGGCGATGTGTGCGACTACCACCGGTACCAACGGCCGCGCCCGCCACCGGAATTCGTGGAACGGACGACGAATCCCAGCAGCCACACGACCAGAACCACGACAGCGACCCACCACAGAATCTTCAACGCGAACCCTGCGCCGAAAAGGATGAGAGCCAGAAGAAGAACAAGAAGCAACGGTCCCATGATGATCAACCTCCCCCTCCGCGTGTGCCCGGCGGTCAATCGGTCATTCCTTCCGAGCGGTCGAAGCGCACACATGGACCGTGCGCCGAACCGTGAACGACGCCTCCCTCCACGCTTTCCCCGGCTCATGAGCGCACGGCCGCCCGCCTCCCGCGTGCGACGACCCGGGCGAACAGCCCGCTCACCAGTGTGGCCAGGGCGGCCGCACCCGCGGCATAGAGCACCGCAGTGGACAGCAGCAGGTCGGACACCGCGAGCAACACGAGAGTGAGCGCGCCACACCTCTTCGCGAAACGGCGAGCGGTGTCTCCGGGTGACGACTCCGCGGCGCGGCGCTCGTCCTCAGCGGTAGCCGACGTCAGCGTCAAATGCGAGAGCTGCTGGGCAAGGCACGGATCGTCTCGCGCCAATGACAACTCGATATCCCGCAATACTCTGATTTCGCGCAACGTGAGGCCCATCGTCGCCCTCCAGACGAGAATTCCGCGCCGACCCCGAGAAGCACGATTCTCGCGTACCCCGCCCGGGCAAAAGGATGCGCTCCATGAGCCCGGGGCTGAAGCCACGGCTGCCGCCATCCGCCGAACCTCAGGGTATTCCGGCTTTCCCCGACGGCTCAGCCACAGATCGGACGGCACCACGGAGTGCTCCAAGCGACGTTTGCGCCCCGGCGGTCCGGACAGCCGACAGGGCGACATGTCCGCAATCGACCGGAAGAAGGAGCCGACCGTGAACACCCCCGCTGAACCGAGGACCACGACGGATTTGCCGGAGGACGACGTCGTGGCGCTGCTCCTGAAGCAACACACGCTCATCCGCGAGCTGTTCGGCCAGGTCTCGGCCGCGCGGGGCGAGGAGAGGGCGCATACCTTTGACGCCTTGCGGGCCTTGCTGGCCGTTCACGAGGCCGCGGAGGAGCTCGTCGTACGCCCCATGGCCCGGCAAGCCGCCGGCGCAGGAGGCCGATGCCCGGAACGTGGAGGAGAAGGAGGCGAGCCGGGTCCTGCAGGAGTTGGAGGGCATGGACGTTTCCAGCCCCGAGTTCGACGCGCTGCTCAGCGAGTTCGCTCAGGCCGTCAACGAGCATGCCGAGCACGAGGAGCGCTGGGAGTTCCCGGCGCTCGTGTCGGAGTGCACTCCCGAACAGCGCCAGGCCATGGCGACCCGGATGCGACTGGCCGAACACCTCGCACCGAGCCACCCCCACCCCTCGGCAGCAGGCAATCCCACGGTGCTGAAACTGACCGGTCCCTTCGCGGCGATGATGGACCGCGCCAAGGACGCCATCGGCCGCTGAGCACTCCCCGCATACGGAGCAGGAGAGGTGCCGCCGGCGCGTCACGGCGGGCGGCGATGAACGCGCCGGGACCGCGGGCCCATGCGATGGTCGAGGCGGAAAGGGGTGAGCCCGGTGAAGAGATCATCGACGGCTGAGAAGCTGGTCCGCCGCACGCTGCCGGATCCTGCTGGTCCCGGTCGCGTCCTCGGGCTCATGGACCGGATCGAGCGGGCCGAGATGCTGGACGGCGTCGCCGAGGCACTGCGGCGTGCGGTGCGGGCCGTTCCGCTCGGCAAGGGCAGGGACCTGCTGCACGGCCGGTGGCTGGGCCATCCGGTACACCCCGTGCTGGTGCAAGTACCGGTGGGCGCCTGGATCTCGGCCGAGGTCCTGGACTGGACGCCAGGCGGCGGACGGGCGGCGGGCCTCCTCATCGCCGTGGGCCTTGGCGGCGCCCTTCCCGCCGCGGCCGCCGGGCTCGTCGACTGGGCGGAGCTGGAGCCGGAGCAAGCGCGCGTCGGCCTGCTGCACGCCGCCCTGAACGTCGGCGCCCTCACCTGCTATGCCGTCTCCCTCACCGCCCGCCTCACCGGCCACCCGCTGCGCGGACGCGCCTACGCGCTGGCCGGGCTGTGCACGGTCTGCGCCGCCGCGGCAGCGGGCGGCCATCTGGCCTACCGCCAGGCGTCCGGCGCGAACCACGCAGACGCCGTACCCCGTCTCGTGCCGCCCGGCTGGCACTCCGTGGGCCCGGTCAACGCGTTCCCACAGGGGCAGCCGGTGCGCCGTATGGTGGGACAGGTGCCGGTCGCGGTGGTCCGCACCGCCGATGGCTCCTGTCACGCGCTGGCCGACCTGTGCAGCCACGACGGGGGCCCGCTGTCGGAGGGGAACGTGGTGGACGACTGCCTGCACTGCCCGTGGCACGGCAGCGCCTTCCGGCTCGCCGACGGCTGGAACACGACCGGCCCCGCCACGGCCCCTCAGCCGGCGTTCGACACCCGGACGGCCGACGGTGAGCTGCACGTGCGGCTGCGCACGCCGCCGTCCGGCAGCCACTGAGCTCGCCGGGGGCCGACAGGTACGCGTACCGCGCGCACGGCGACCCGTTCCGGACAATGCCACCGCGCGGCCCAGGGCAGGGGCCGGCTGGGTGCCCGTGAACGCCCGGCGGACCGCGAGGGAGGGGCTGGACATGGACGACGAAGCTCCCGGCGCCCTGCAGGACGCCCTAGACCGCTTGGCGCTGCTGTCCGCCGCCACCTCCGCGCTGGCGAGCACGCTCGACGGGGACGCCGGAATGGTCCGGGTCAGCCGCACCCTGGTGCCGCAACTGGCGGACTGGTGCGCCATCCACGCCGTGGCCGACGGCGTGGTCCGCGAGGTCTCCGTGGT
>NZ_FNVU01000022.1 GCF_900107965.1 Actinacidiphila yanglinensis
ACCGGCTCCGGTAAGAGCGAGTTGTTGCGGACGCTGGTGACGGGGTTGAGCATGACGCATGCCCCGGAGCATCTGGGTTTCGTGCTGGTGGATTTCAAGGGCGGTGCGACGTTCGCGGGGGTGACCGAGTTGCCGCATGTGGCGGGGTTGATCACGAACCTTGCCGATGATCTGGCGATGGTCGACCGGGTGCGGACCGCGTTGCAGGGGGAGCAGCAGCGCCGGCAGCAGATGCTGCGCAGGGCGGGGAACGTGGACTCGGTGCGGGAGTACCAGATCCTGCAGGCGGCCGGCGGGGTCGATGAGGACGGGCGGCGGTTGGAGCCGATGCCGTATCTGATGGTCGTGGTCGATGAGTTCGGTGAACTCCTGGCCCAGCGGCCGGACTTCATCGAGTTGTTCGTGCAGATCGGGCGGGTGGGCCGGTCCCTGGGCATGCACCTGCTGCTGGCCACCCAGCGGCTGGACGAGGGTCGTCTGCGCGGCCTGGAGTCGCACCTGTCCTACCGGATCTGCCTGCGGACGTTCAGTGCGCAGGAGAGCCGTGCGGTGATCGGGACGCCGGATGCCTATCGGTTGCCGGCGATTCCGGGTTCGGCGTATCTGAAGGTGGATGAGTCCGTCTACGAGCGGTTCCGGGTCGCGCACATCTCCGGCGTTTACCAGGGGGAGGCGGAGCGGGAACCGGTGTCGGGTCCTGTCCCGGTTCCGGTGCTGTTCGGTCTGCGGACGGCGGAGGACGCCACGGGGGAGGAGCCGGAGGAGTCCGAGCCGTCTGTCACGCTCTCGCGGCCGCTGCCCGGGCAACGCACTGAGATGCAGGTCGCCGTGGCGCAGATCAGGGCTTACGGAACCCCGGTGCACCAGGTGTGGCTGCCGCCGCTGCCGACCGCGATCGAACTCGACTCCGTCCTCGGACCGGTGGGCACCGACGACGCACGCGGCCTGCACTCCACGCTCTGGCCCCGAGGCGGCGGGATGAGTTTCCCGATCGGCGTGGTGGACCTGCCCAGCCGTCAGCAGCAGAGCGCGGTCCTCCTGGAACTCGCCGGGCTGCAGGGCCACCTGATCGTGGTGGGGGCGCCGCAGTCCGGCAAGAGCACCCTGCTGCGCACCCTGATGATGAGCGCGATGCTCACCCACACCCCCGACGAACTGCGGTTCCTCGCCATCGACTTCGGCGGCGGCAGCCTCGTCGGCCTGGAGCGGGCCCCGCACGTCTCCGGCGTCACCACCCGGCATGACGAGGCCCGCACCCGGCGCGCCCTGTCGGTGGTCCGGCAGGTGGTGGAGGACCGCGAACGGCTCTTCCAGCAGCTGCGGATCGACTCCGCGGCCGACTTCCGGCGGCTGCGTGACGAGAAGCAGCTGCCGGACGGCGTGGAGGCCGCCGATGTCGTCCTGGTCATCGACAACTGGGGCGCTCTGCGCGCGGCCATGGAGGAAGCCGAGGCCGTCGTCCCCGACATCGTGGTGCGGGGTCTGAACGTGGGCGTCCACGTGGTGCTCACGGCCAACCGGTGGGCCGAGTTGCGGGCGAACCTTCGGGACACCATTCCCGGCCGGCTGGAGCTGCGGTTGGCGGAGGCGGCCGAGTCGGAGATCTCCCGCCCGCTGGCCCGGCAGCTACGGGGGTTCCTCCCGGGCCGGGGTCTCGTCTCGCCCGGGCACGTGTTCCAGGCGGCCTTGCCTCGGTTGGACGGTGCGGCGACCACCGAGAACCTGACGAAGGCGCAGGCTACGGTGGTCGACGAGCTGGCCGCGCGCTGGAAGGGTGCGGCCGCCCCGGAGTTGCGGGTTTTGGCGGAGTCGGTCACGCCCGAGGAACTGGACCGGGCCTGCGCGGCCCTGCCCGATGGATCCCAACCTCGATCCGCGAGCGGGGTGCCCATCGGCATCCGCGAGTTCGATCTGCGTCCGGCGACCCTGGACCTGGAGACGGACGGCCCGCACTTCCTGGTCCACGGCGACCCCGGGTCGGGCAAGACAGCGTTCCTGCGCTCCTGGATGCGGGCGATGGCCCGGCGCCGGTCGGCGTGGGACGTGCGGTTCATCGTCGTGGACTACCGGCGCGGGCTGCTGGGCGCGGTGCCCGAGGACTACCTCGGTGCCATGGCCGGGGACCCGGCCACCGCCGCGGCCTATCTGGAGCAGGTGGTGGAGAAGCTCAAGGAGCGGATGCCGCCGCTGGGCATCACGCCTCGCCAGCTGAAGGAACGCAGCTGGTGGACCGGCCCCGAGCTCTACCTGGTCGTGGACGACTACGACCTGGTGGCGGGCAGCGGGACGAGCGGGCACGGGCCACTGGCGGTGATCAGTGACTACCTGACCCAGGCCACCGACATCGGGCTCCACGTGGTGCTCGCCCGCCGGACGAGCAGCATGAACCGCTCCTTCACGGACCCGGTCGCGGGCCGGATCCGCGAACTCGGCTCCGGTGGGCTGCTGTTGTCCGGTGACCCCCGCGAGGGCGTGGTGCTGGGGGACCAGCGGGCCCGGCGCCTGCCCCCGGGCCGCGGCGTCCTGGTCTCCCGCCGCGCCGGCGCCCTCCTCGTCCAGACCGTCCACGACACCGGCGACACAGGGGACACCGGCGACACCGACTGAGGGTCCGTCGTTCCGGTGCCGGACGGCACACCACGCCCGGCACCGAACGACGCCCCCAGCCGCAATCCCGGCCGTCACCCCGGCCGTACCCACGGCGACGGCGACCGTCACCGCTCGCGCACCCCCGTCCGACGGACGACCAGCACGCTGCCTCCTTCCGGGGCCGCCCTCCCGTGAGGAACAGATCCCATGGCCGACTACGACGTCACGCCCATCCGCGCCCTCGCCCAGCAGTGGATCCAGAACAGCGAGGACCTCTTCGGGCACATGGCGGCGATCGACGGCAGCATGAACACGATGGCCGGCGGCTGGCCCGGCAAGGCCGGCCAGGCGGCGCAGGTCGTCTGGGACGGGTCCGGGCAGGGCGGTCCCAGCATCCTGGCGGAGCTGGTGAACGCCGCGTCCGTGGCCAACGAGATCGGTCAGGCGATCAACAACTACGCCGACGAGCTGCAGAAGACGATCAAGGAGATCAACAAGCAGCACCTGATCGAGGCCCTCGCCGCGATCTTCGGCCTGATCCTGGGCGGAGTCACGCTCGGACTGGCCGGCATCCTGGGCGAGATCGCCGCAGCCGTGGGGGAGTTGGTGGCGCGGCTCGCGACGTCGATCGAGTCGATCGCGATGTCGGCCGAGGCGCTGGGCAGCGTGGCCACGTTCGTCACCGACCAGGTCATCAACGTGGCCATCACGCTGGGCACCGACATCTCCTCCCAGAGCATCGCCTCGCGCATCGTCGGCGGACCCAACACCATCGACTGGTCGGGCGAGGGCATCAACCTCGCTCTCGGCGTGTGGGCCGGCTTCGGCATGCACGGCGGCGAGCACTTCGACGCGGACGGCGCGAACGTCGAGGTGCCGAAGGTCCCGAGGACGCCCTCGGGCGAGGGCGTGCCGGACGTCACGCCCCACGTCCCGACCACCTCGACGCCCTCCGCCGACGTCGGCGGTCTGCACCTGCCGCCGGGTGTGGACGGCGGGATTACGGGAGCGAGGGGCCTCACGTCCGTCCCCATGAACTCGGTCGTCGAGACCGACCACGCACCGCTGCCGGGCGCCGGACCCGGGGGCCCGGTGGTGGGCACGCCGCGAACGGACATCGGTGGCCCGCGAGCGGCCGCGCCGGTTCCCGACGGCTCCCACCCGGACGCGGGCGGACCCGGCCGGACGTCCCCCACACAGGTTCCCGGGACCTCCGTGACCGACATCGGCGGGGCCAACCCCCCGGTCCGCCAGGTGGCGAGCGGGGCCGACGGGGGCCGGCCCCCGCACACCGTCAGGGGCGACGCCGGCCCTACGCCGGGCATCGAGACCTCGGTCGGCGGCCGCACGGACGCGATGCGGGGGACCCTGAACGCCGGCAGGGGCGACGCCGGTTCGGCGCCGGGGAACGCGCATGCCGGCAGGGACGGCGCCGACACCCTCGCCGGGAAGCCGAACGCGTTCCTCGACGCGTCGCCCCGCGGCGCCGGTGGCGGGGAGGCGGCCGTCCACGGCGGCGCCGGCGCCGCGCACGAGGCCACGGGCGGATCGGGAACACCGCTGCGCGCCGGTACGACCGAGGGACCCGGAACGCGACCCGCCGGCACCCCGGCGGGGTCCGAGGGACGGGGCGGCGGCGACGCGGTCGCGCCCGCTCCCGGCCGCCCCGCGGGTTCGGCCGGTCCGGACGGTTCCGCCCCGGGCGGCCGCGACGTCCCGCAGGGCGGGCGCGAAGTCGTCGGTGCGGGCGCCGAGCCGAACAGCGGCTCGGGCGTGCCCTCCTCCGGTGAGCTCCACGCGGGAGGCACGCCCCCCACGGGCCGCCACCGCTCCGCCACCGGTACCGAGACCGACGCGGCTGCGACCGGCCGGGAGGACACGCGCTGGGAGACGTCGGCGGCGCCGGGGACGCTCGAAGGAGCCGGGCACAGGGACGGCGCCCTCATGTCGCCGGCGTCCGAGGCCCCTCCTGGCAGGCCGCACGACGTCGGCGCCGGCGGACCGGCCGCTGCGCGCGGCGACGCGGGCGGTCACGCGGACGGTCACGAAGCTGCTCGGGCCACCGAGAGCGCGGGCACCCCCTCCCGCCCGGGCCACGACCAGGCCGTCCAGCCCGCGCACGACCCGGGCCCGGCCGCGCGGGACGGCGCCCAAGCCGCGCACGACCGCGGCCTGACCGGGCACGACGGCACCCGGCCCGCGCACGACCGCGGCCCGACGGGGCACGACCCGGTTCCGGCCGCCGCGCACCACGCCCCCGGCAGCGGAGCGGCGGCCACCCCCGGCCACGAGCCGCCCCGCCCCGGCCACGAGCCGGCCCACCCCGACCCCGACGGTGCCAAGTCCGCGCAGTGGACCGCCTTCAAGGAGCGGCAGGCCGAGCAGAACCGTCCCCTGGTCGAGGCCGAGGACCGGCTGGACCTCGACCGCGCGGGCCTGGACGCGGCCTGGCGGGAGGGCCATGCCACCTTCGCCCGCCACGACCTCTTCGACGGCGGGGGCGTGCCGAAGGACGGCATCGAGGCGGCCAGCGCCCGATGGCAGTGGCGCGCCGACATCACCCGGGCCTTCCGCGACGAGATCGACCGGACGGGGCACGTCTCCTCGGAGGCGTACGACCACATCCTCGGCAACGCCAAGGCGAGCGCGTACAAGTACCTCGTGCGGGCCGACCGGTTCGGCAGGTTCGAGGTCCGCTTCAAGCAGCAACTGGAGGAGTACCGGGCGAACCGCTTCGCCCACGCCGACGACCTCCCGGCGTTCGGCACGGCGCCGACGAGGTACGCCTACGACCACGGGCTCGGGGCGTACGTGAAGGACGACGGCAAGGTCTACGGCCACCCGCAGGAGGACACGGGCCCCGGGCGCGGCCGGATCGCCGAGGATGCCGGCACCGACGTCACCGTCGACCACTTCCGCGACAGGTCGCACGACTTCAACGCCCTCGAACAGTTCTACCTCCACAAGCGCGACGAACTCGCCCGGATCCTGGCGGAGTTCCTCCGCGACCCGGAGCGCACCGGCGGGCTCCCGGCGTCGACCGGACGGCGGATCGAGGGGATCCTGGACGACGCGCCCCAGGACATCTCGCGGCTGGCGGACCGGGAACACGACATCAGCGTGGCCACGAAGGAGGAGTTCGACGACATCGTCCGGTGGAACGCCAAGGACGGGGAGATGACGGACGACGTCGCCGAGCGGGTGCGGCTGGACTTCCGGCGCGACCTGCGCGCCGACCACGACCTGGTGTTCGCCCACGGCGACGGTGACGGCCCCCGCGCGCTGTGGGAGCTGACGTCCGCCCGGGCGATCGACGACCTCCCCGGCCGGATCGCCAGGGAGCAGTTCGTCCGGTCCCGGGTCGGCGAGGAGACCCTGCACGCGGAGCACCGACTGGCACAGCTGGGCGAGGACTTCCAGGCGCACTTCGGCGACGGCGGGCGTCAGCGCGTCACCGGCGCGTACCTGGACGCCGTACGGACCGGCGCCGACCGGCACTTCACCGAGCGGTGGGGCGCCGACGGGAAGGCCGGGGACGCCGGCGTGCAGTGGGCCGACGCACGCGACCGGCTGCGCTCCTCCCTGCCCGCGCGCATCCGCCACGAGGGCGATCTGCAGGCCGTGGTGGGCGCGTCCGCGCACGACTTCCACGAGATCGTGGGCCACCCGGGCAGCAGCGAGTCCGCCCACCTGTACGAGGACACGCTCAGCAGGCTGGGCGACGACTTCCGTACCGAGCGCGTCGCCAGGTACGACGAACTGTTCGCCACCGAAGGGCACCGGACCGACGCCTGGCTCGCACACGAGTCCCACCACGAGGACGGCTTCCAGCAACGGCTCGACCACCTCCAGGACGGCGACTACTTCCCCGACGTCCGGAGCGTCAACTACCCCGCCTTCAGGGACTGGCGCGCCGACCAACGGGCCACGCCCGGGGAGACGGCCCCCGACCATCCGGACCCGATCCCGTCCCGCACCCCGGACCACCCGGAACCCGCCCCGTCCCGCCCCGCCGTGCCCGACGACGACGCCCACGGTGCGGCCGCCGCGGACCGCGACGCGAGGACCGGCACCGAGGGGCCCGCACCGCACCCGGGTGAACACGCCGCTGACCAGCTGCAGGTGACGGCCGATCCGGTCCCGGCGGAGCGCGGCACGGCGGGCGTCCGTCCCGCGGTCGACCACGGGCCCCGCGAGGCGGCGCGTGCGGAACGGGGGGAGACGGCCGGATCGCGGCGCGAGGAGCACGAACCGCCCCAGGAATCCGCCCGGGACGACGTCCGGGACGGCCTGCGCGACGACCTCGGGGACGGCGCCCGGATCCTCGACCCGCGCGCCGAGGTGCACCGCCTGCTCAGGGAGGCCACGCAGTTCACCTTCAGCGACGCGCAGGTCGACCACGCGAGGCAGGAACTGCTGGAGGAGGATCCCTCCCTCGCCGACCTGCCGGTCCGGGTCCAGGCCACGCTGGTCGGTGCGGCGCTGGTACGCCCCGAACGGGAACTCGTCTCCGCGGTGACCGGCCGGCTGCTGGAGCGCACCGGCCGGTACCCCGACTCCGGCGAGATCCATCGGGCGCACCAGCAGCTCCAGGAGCAGTTCCCGGACGAGTTCGGGCAGTTCACGCAGGAGCAGCGGGCCGGCATCGTCACCGCGCACCTGCTGGACCAGAGGGCGCTGACCGACGAGGTCAGGGAGCGTCTGGAGGGTCAGCACGTCACCCTCCCGCAGGTGTCCTCGGCCCACGGGCGGCTCGTCGCCCGGTACGGCTCCGAGTTCGGTCACCTGGACCTGCAGGCCCGGGCCGACATCGTCGCCGGGACCCTCCCCGCGCACCTGTCCGGGACGGACGCCGTCGCGGGCGCTGTTCCCGCGGCTTCGGAGGCGCGGGTGGCGGCAGGGCAGCACGAGTGGAAGGGCTGGGGGAAGCGCACCAAGAAGAGCACCGGGACGCCGGTCCAGCCGGTCCTGCGCGACGAGGAGTCGGGCTTCCCCGGTATCTCCGTCCGGTGGGACCCCGAGGTGGACCCGACGTTCCTCCTCACCGTGCAGGCGCAGTTGCGCAGGATCGCGGAGCGTCCGGTGGGCAAGGCGCTGCTGGAAGGCATCGGCAACAGTGGGACGACGTCACGGTTGCCCGCCTGGCAGCAGGCGAAGGTGAAGATCCAGCGGGTCGGCGCGGGCACGGTGATCGGTGACGGCCCCCGCTTCATGGCGCACGGCGGGAACGTCACCATGCCGATCAACGGTGAGGCGGCGTCGGACCGGGAGCGGGGCACGCTCAGCCTGGTCAAGTACAACCCGAACGCGTGGGAGACCGCAGACGGCCTGCGTCCCCCCTTCATCGGGCTGGCGCACGAGCTGATCCACGTGTGGCGGAACCTGAACGGCCGGTCGGCTGTGGGCGCGGCCGACGACGAGGGGCAGGTCGTGGGGTTCCGGGAGGCCGCGGAGCTCGAGATCACGGAGAACAGGATCCGTGCCGAACACGGTCTCGCGCCTCGCCGGACGTACACCGGTGTCGTCTCCGGCGCGCGCGACGACAGCGCCCTCGGGCCCGTCGAGCCGGGCCCCTCCGCTCCGGTCCGTGCCGGGCTGGAACATGTCCGCGGCCGCGAGCACACGTATGTCCCCTTCGCCTGGGGCCGGAAGGGGAAGCTGTCGGCCGAGGCACAGCGTCTGCTCGATGCGACCGCTGCCCGGCTGGTCGAGGCAGGGGTGCGCAACTGGCGGCAGGGCGTGCCCCTGCCGAAGGTACGGGCCACCGGGTACGGCAACAGCACCCGGTCGCGTGAGGAGGTCCCGCGGGCGGTCGAGACGGGAGGGCTACGGGCGCGGTACGTCGGGGACGCTTTGCGCGGCCGGGTCGAGGCACTCCTGCGGGACGTGCCGGGCCCGAAGCCGTCGGCCGGGGACTTCGCCATCGACCGCGTGTCCGGTGGTCGGCGGGAGGACGTGCTCGCGAGGGCCGGGGTGTCCGATCGCGCGCAGGAGGACGCGCTCGCGAAGGTCGGGCGCAGCGTCACGGTCACGGTGGACCACGACCAGCCGCAGGTCGTCCTCGGCGGACCGGGCGAGCACCCGGTGGAGGTGGCGAAGAACCTGCACTTCGTCTGGCTCGGCGGTGAGTTGAGCGAGGCAGCGCGGAGGAACCTCGACCGGTGGCGGGAGGCGGCCGGGCGGGCGGACTGGTCGGTGCACCTGTGGACGGACCGGTCGGCCTGGCAGGCGAACGCCGGGCACTTCGACGGCCTGTCCGCCGCCGGTTGGCACGTCCACGACACTCCCGACGCGCTGTTCGCGGCGGAGGACTCCACCGCCCGCGAGATGCTCGACCTCGCGCGTGGCCACGGGGCGTTCGCCGTCGCGTCGGATGCGATCCGCTACGGCGCGCTCCGGCGGTTCGGCGGTGCCTCCGTGGACGTCGACATCGCGCCCGGGAGCGTGCGGCTGCCCGAGGAGCCGTTCGTGATGGACCGTGACGGGCTGCCGTTCTTCGCGCCGTCCGTGCGGGATCGCGGGCACCTGGAGTTCGTCCTCGACCGGATCGAGGACCAGGCCGCGGAGTGGGGCGTCCCGGTTCCGCCGCGCGACGAGGAGCCCCTGGCCCGGGCGAGCGACCATCAGTACGGCATCGGCGATCTGGACAACAACCTCATCGTCGCTCCGGCCGGCTCCGCCTTCGTCGACGACCTGCTCGCCCACCTGCGCGCTCCGCACACTCCCGGCTTTCCCGCGACCGCCGGGGACCTGCGGCAGGACGGCCCGGAGGTGACCGGGCCGCCGCACGTCAAGCGGCGTCTGGAGCAGTTCCTCGGTCACCGGTGGCCCACCGGGTCGGAGTACGACGGATCCGGTGGCCGGGTGTCCTACGCCACCGCGTTCCGGCGGCACCACCTCACCTTCGATCCGGCGCAGCGTGCGATGTGGCGCGGACTCGACCTGCTGACCGCCGAGTCCGAGCACCAGGAGCACCTCCCCGCAGCGGCGTCGGCGGACACGCCCGTGCCGGAGACCGCGCGGACCCCGGAGCCGGGCCAGGAGACGACCGGCGTCCACCAGCCCGCCGCGCAGGTCGAGTTCGGCCCGTCGGCCACGCCGTCCGAGGAGCGGCTCGTCCAGCGGGAGGGCACCGACGACACCTCCGGCGAGCCGGCCACCCGGTTCGGACTGGCCTCGTTCGGAGAGGAGTACAAGGGCCCGATGACGGCCGGCATGGTGGCGCGCATGCTGGCCGGGTACCGCGCGGTGAGCACCGACGCGGAGGTCCGTGGTCTGCTCGACGAGGTCGCGCCGCTGGTGGAGGAGATCTCCTACCTTGGCCCCGGGGCGGTCGGAACCGTGCCGCGGATGTACTGGCCGCGCGGCCAGGAGACGCCCGGGTCCGGCGGGCACACGGCGCACCCGGACAGCGGAACCAGGATCGTGCTGAGCGCGACGCCGTACGTCGAGGACCAGATCGCCACGCTCGTCCACGAACTCGTCCACGTCAGCGTCCACCGGCGGTACGGCAACGAGGAGAACGCGGACCCCGCTCTGCTGGATGCTCCGGGGTCCGTGCGGCGGTTCGAGGCGTATGTGCGGTCGCGCGTCGTGCAGTTGGTGCGGTTGCTGCCCACGTCGGGAATGCCGCAGGGCTGGCGCGAGGCGAGCCGGGACAAGTTGGTGGTCCACGTGGGTACGGGCCCGACGCGGGAGTACGACGGTGTGCTGGCCCAGCTGCTGATCTGGTCGGACCTCTACGGTGACGTGCGTTCCGACTACCACCGGCTCGTCGGCGACCTCGTCGCCGAGACCCGGGCCTGGCGGGCGGCCGGCAGCGTCACGCTGCCGCAGGCGGTGGTGGAGGACGACGGCGTCGATTCCCTCCGCGCCGCGGCCGTGTCCCCCGTCGCGCACCCGCCACACGTCCAGGTCACCTTCGCCGAGGGGGAGCGTACGACGGTGGCCGGCGACGGCCTCGACGTGGTGGACGCGTTCGCCCGGACGGTGGCCAGGACCGCCGAGCACCATGCGCGTCGCGGCCTGCCGCTGCCCGAGGTGGTCGTCACCGGGTACGGCAACGGCGCGCGACTGCCACGTATCGGAGGGGAGGCCGACCCCGGGACGGCCGGTGCGGGTCGTGCGGCGGCGGTGGCCGACGCCTTCCGCACGAGCCTCCTGCGGGCGTCGCGCGACCAGCCGGCCCCGGTCCCCGCCGGGGTGCGGATCACCGCGGTGACCGCCGAGCGGGCAGCGCTTCCGCCGGGCACGGCGGACGAGGGCTACCGGCAGAACCTGAAGGCGCGCCGCACGGCGGTGATCGAGATGATCGAGCACGCCGCCGGATTCGACCCCTTCGCGTCCGAGGAGCGGTTCGCCCAGCGCGAGCACGAGCAGGAGAACGGGCAGGGCCAGGCACCGGAGCAGGTGGCGGAGCCGATCCCGCGACGTACCGTGGCCGCGGTCCCCCGCGTCGCGGCAGAACCGGTCGGCAGCGCGCGCCAGGCACCCGGTGAGCCCGTGACCCGCGCCACGGAATCGCCTCAAGCGGCCCGGAAATCCGTGTCGTTGGACGACCTGTACGGCCCGGCCGTGCAGCCGAAGACGGTCAAGCGCGCCGAGAAGGACGACGGTGAGCCGGCCAGGGTCCGGCTGAACCCGTTGTGGTACCCGCTGGACGACTTCGAGCCGGCCCTGCTGGAGCGAGACGGCGTCTGGGTCTACGCGATCGACGAGGAGGGCCGCGTCTTCCTGGGCAGCGAGGACGTCTGGTCGATCGCGGGGGAGGAGGAACGGCAGGAACTCCTCGCCGGGCTGCGGACGGTGCGTCCCGAGCTGACCGAGGGGGAGCTGAGGGAGTCCCTCAACGACCAAGGCGTGCCCACCGTCGGCGCCGGTTTCGACGCCTCGGGTGCCACTGTGGTCGGTTCGGCCCGGGTGGGTGGTGAGCTCTTCCGTGATCCGCTGACCGGCCGGTGGACGATCGACGCGTCCAGCCGCTACGTGGGAGACGTGGTCCGTCCCGGCGTGCCCGCGGACACCGTCACCCGCTGGGTACGCAACGCGGCCGACAGGATCAGCTCGGTCCTCGGGATGCCGATCCTGGCCAGGAGCGCGGGGCAGCCCACGATCTCCCACGGAGCGCTCGTCACGGGTACGGGGACGGCCGAACTGGACCGCGACTACGGTCCCTTGGCGGGTCCGAAGAAGGTCAAGGACCACGAGCGCGACCCCGCGGACACCTCGCAGGTACGCCTCAACCCGCTGTGGTACCGGCTGGAGGACTTCACCCCCGCACTGCTGCAACGTACCGGGGGGAGCTGGCAGTACGCCGTCGACGAGGACGGGGAGATCAGCCTCGGCAGCGATCAGGTGCTCGCCCTCATGACGGAGGAGGAACTCCACCAGCTCCTCGACCGGATGCGGCGGGCCGACCCGGACCTCACGCTGGACGAGCTCAGGACGGCGCTGGAGGACCGGGGTCATCCGACGGTGGCCGCGGGGTTCCGTGCCGACGGCACCACCGCGGTCCGGCCGGCCCGGATCAGCGGAGAGCTCTCCTACAACCCCGTCTCCCAGGGGTGGGAGCTGAACAACAAGTCCGGGCGCTACATGAGCTTCAAGATCCGGTCCGGCCTTGATCCCGCGGCAGCGGGGCACTGGCTGGCCAGCACGGCCCGGCGGATCAGCGAGCGGGTCGGCGTGAGCGTCACGCCGGTGCTGTTCAAGAACGCGGCGGCCTCCGCACCCGCACCGCGGGAGGCGCACGACGAGACGGCACCGGCACCGCGGCAGGAGATCGGGGAGGAGGCCCGGGAGGAGATCCGGGCGGGCAAGCGGCCCTCGACCGGCGCGTTCGAGGAGGCCACGCCCGCCGGGGACGCGGCAGACGAACACGGGCAGGCGATGCTGGAGTACGCCGAGGCGGCTCGGGAGGTGGTCGAGGCGGTCACCGCTCTGACAGAGGTCCAGCGACGGGTCGAGGGCGCCGGTTCCTCGGCGGACGCGGGGTCGGCGGCCGTCCGCGGGGAGCGACTGGCCGCTGCCGAGGAGCGGCTCGACGCCGCCGAGCACCGGATGGTCGATCTCGGGCTCGGGGACCTCTCCGGCCGCGACGACCCGTTGCTCCCGGCCGGGTTGAGCGAGTTGCCGGCCGGGCGGTTCCGTGCCGTGATGGCGCAGGCGCGCGACGTGCTGGGGGCGCCGCCGGTGGTGTTCGGTTCGCACCGGGACCTGCGGGCGGCAGGGGACGCCTACGACGCGGCGCGTGTCGCCGTGGCGCAGGAGCTCGTCGCGGGCGGGACGGAAACGGCCCGGGAACTCGCGGCCGGCTTCTCCGAGGAGCTGGGCACCGACCCCGAGCAGCTCACCGCCGGCATGCTGGAGGTCGCCGGCGTCGACCTGACCGGGTTCTTCCGGGAGGCGGAGCAGGAACTGGACGCCGAACTGGCGGACCTGAGGGAGGATCTCGACCGGAGGGTCCGTACGGCGAACGCGGCGCAGGCCCTGCTGCTCCTGGACCCGCGGTCCGCCGGACCGCGCCACCAGGCCCCGACGGAAGCGGAGAGGGAGATCGCCGAGCTCCGGGAACGCATCGGCCGCGGCCAGCGGGAGCTGACGGCGCGGAAGAAGCAGTTGCTCACCGCACTGCTCGGCTCCTTCGAGGAGGCGTTGCGCGGCGAGGTCACCGAACGGCCGCTGACCGAGGACGAGTGGCGTGCGTACGGGAGGGACCGCGACCGGATCCTGAGGAAGCTGTCGAAACTGGTCGTGGAGCCGACCGGGCACCGCGGCCACCATGACCTTCTCGGTGCGCGTGTGGGGCGGAACCCGCGGTTCGGTGCGAAACGGCAGGACGTCGTGGTCGACGACGTCGCGGACCTCGCCCGCGGTCTGATGGGCTGGGTCGCCGCGAAGCCGAACCGGCACCGGGAGAAGGAACTCGCCCTCCGGGTGGAGGCCGAGGGCCATGTCGAGCAGTTGCTCGACATCCTCCTCACCCGTATCCACACGGGCGTGCGGAAACTCCCCCGCGGCGCGGCGATGCTGCGCGAGATGCGGGAACTCACCTCGCACCTGAACGGGGAGAAACTGGGCGCCTACCTCACCTACTACACCGACGAACTGCCTCCGGACTCGCGGCATCTGGCGACGACCGTGCCCGAACGCGGCGGCATGGCCGCGGTGTTGGAAGACCCCGCCGCGTTCGACCTGCGGGACAAGACGATGGTGCTGCACGACCTCATGGAGTACTTCGTGGACTCCGCGCACTATCCGGTCACCTACGGCTCCGGGATGCTGCCCGAGGAGCGGGAACACGACACGCTCAGCACGGCCCGCGTCGATGGCGAGGGCCACCGGACCCATGCCACCCAGGACCGCGGGCAGAACGTCCTCAAGTCCGGCCGGCGGCACCCCTCGACGCGGAACGAGAACGCGCGGTCGACCATCCTCGCGCGTGCGCTGAACCTCCCCGTGTGGGCGGGGCAGTCCTTCACCGCGATGCGCATGTTCAAACTCGCCGAGTGGTTCGGGGCGTCGCGGCAGGAGACGGCGGCGGTCGCCTGGGGGATCTTCTCCTTCTGGCGACTGCACTACGACCACCGGGAGGAACTGGCCGCCCACACGCTCCACGAGACCCTCGACATCGCCCAGAACTTCGGGGTGCCCTACTCCCTGCATCATCAGGCGGCCGGGCTGCCCCAGGTCACGGTCGACGCCCTCGTCGCGGAAGTCCGCACGGACGCCGCGGAGTTCGCGCGGCTGGCGGAACGCGCGCACCGGGCGATCGACGGGTTCACCGGCCGGGGCGTGCCCGCACCGATCGCGAAGGAGGTGCGGGCGCTGCGCGGGGTGGTCGCGGAACTGTCCGACAGCGCGCGGGCGATCGAGGAAGGAGCGGGCTCGCTCCGGACGCGGTCGCGGGCGGAGCCCCCCTCCTTCGACCCGGCGTGCTCCGGCCGGGCGGCGCAGGGCCGTACACGGCTCACGCCGGCCGCCGTCGTGGCCGTCATCCGGATGGTCGACCAGCACCAGCGGGGAGCGCGGGCCCGCGCGTCCCTGGTGTCCGCCTCGAACCTGCTCAGGGCCGCCGGTCTGTACGGCGGTTCGCGGGACCACGGGGTGGACCCCCGCGTCGAGGGCTGGGCGGTGGGCCGTGACCTCACGGTCACGGCGGAGCGGTTCGGCCTGCAGGAGCGCGCGCAGGAGCAGCAGCCGGCGCCCGCCGGACCGCGGAGCGGCAAGGAAGCGGAGTCCTTCCGGCGCTTCAGCCGGCCCTTCGCCCACACGTCACGGTCGTACGGCTACGAGGTCGGTGACGCCGGGACCGTTCTGCTGCCCGACGGCGTCGCCCTGCGCGGGCACTGGGTACGGTTCGGCGACGACTTCCTGCACGACCGCGGGTACCTGCTGCGGGGCGACAACGGCTGGATCGGGCGCGTCGCGAACTGGGACGAGCTGCGGCAGATCCTCCCGCCGGACGCGGCCCCGTACGCGCTCGCGACCGACGCGGCGCGCATGTACGCCGTTCCCGTCGAGGGCGGCGGGCGCGCGGTGGTGCTCTCGCTGACCGAGGAGGGCGCGGCCCCGGGCGGGCGGGCGGCCACGACGGAACCGGCGGCTTCCGGGCCGCTCAGGTACCGGGACCGCATCGCGCTCGCGAAGCGCGCGTGGCAGGGGACGGCGGCCGACGAGGTGGCGGAGCTGGAACGCACCTTGCTGGCGGCCGGTCCGGGTGCGCGGTCGCTCGTGATCGGCGCGGTGCCCGGCGAGCAGCTGTGGGCCGTGAACATCGCGGGCGGCGTGCGCTGGCTGGAGCAGGGGACGGGGCGGATCACCGAGCCGCCGCGGACCGCGCCGGCCGGGAGTGAGGTGCTGTCGATCGACCTCGACCCGCGGGCCAGGCTGATCCGTCCGGACCCGAGGTTGCTCGCCGCGGGCGGAGAGGCGGCGCGCTTCTGCGAACTCGGCCTCGGCACGGACCTGCGGCACGTCGTGTGAGGCGTGTCCGGTGACGGCCGCGTTCTCCGGCCCCGGCACGTACGAGTGCTGGGGCCGGGTGGGCGTCGCGCGGACGCGTCAGGGCGCCGGGTCGCTTAGCTCGTCGCGGATCGACTCCAGCACCGGCAGGAGGCGTGCCCGATGCCGCTCGGCCAGGGTCCGCCGGGCGTCACGGACGGCGGCGACGACGAGGTCGGCCAGCCCCCGCGCGTTGCCCGGGTCGGCCGCGACGGGGGAGATCACCAGATCCTCCACCGTACCCTTGCCGTTGAGGGTCACCCGCACCAGGCCACCGCCCGCCGTCCCCTGGACGGTCAGCGCGCCCGCATCGTCCTGGGCCCGGACCAGGTCCTGCTGGAGCTGGTGGGTGCTGGTGAGCAGTCGCCTGATGGTCGCGTCGTCGTCGAGGTCCATCTCCGGGCTCCGATCATGAGGGGCCGCGGTGCGAGCGGCCGTTCGCCGAACGTGCGCCGGCACGCGAGGTGCGAGCGCCGATCGCGGTCGGACATGCCGTACGGCGCAACGGTGTTCACCGGTGCGCCGTCAGGTCCGGTCGGGCCAGGTCAGGGCTTCGGACTCGCGGGGGAGCACCACCGTGGTTCCCCCCGCGCGCCCCGGTCGGCCCGCCGGCTCAGTCCTTGCTCCACTTCTGGTTGGAGGTGCCGGCGCAGTCCCACAGCTGGAGTGCGGTGCCGTTGGCGGTCTTGCCGTCGACGACGTCGACGCACATACCGGCGACGGTGTCGACCAGGTCGTAAGAGCTGTTGAGCTCGAACTTCTGCGCCCAACCGCCGTTGCAGCCGACGAGTTGGATGGGAGTCCCCTCCTGTTCGGAGGCCCCCGCGATGTCCATGCAGAGGCCGTAGATCCGCGCGGTGCCGTCGGAGCGGAAGTCGATCTTCTGCCACGATCCGCCGTCGCAGTCGTCGATCTCCAGGCGGGTGCCGTCGGTGGCGGCGCTGCTCCGGTGCCCGGCGGCGGATACGCAGCGGCCGCTGGCGTGGCCCACGACGGTGACGCCCGGGTAGTCGACCGGCTGGTCCTCGACCCGGGTACTGCCCGAACGTGCGGCGCCGGAGCCGCTGTTCGTGCCCGTGGGTGATGGCGCGGTCGACGTGCCGGGGGTCGGCGCGGCGCCGGTGCCGCCCGACGTGCCTGTGCCGCCCGGGTCGGTGCCGCCGCTGCTCAGGGTCCTGCCGCGTTCCGTGTGGCCCGGCTCGGGCGAGATCGTGGACGGTGTCGCACGCGAGGCGGTCGGCGAGGCGGAGACCTTCGCGGAGGCGTCGGTCTTGTGGTCGGAGCCGGAGGGTATCCGCGAGACCGCGAAGACGACGGCCAGCACGACCGCGGTGACACCGACCGCACCCAGGATCCACGTCCAGGGCCGCGGGCCGGACCCCCTGCCTTCCGGGTGCTGCGTGGAGCGCCGCAGGAACGCGTTCGCGAAGCGCGAGGAGGCTCCGTCCAGGAGTGCGGGGTCCTGCGGATTTCGTTGGGGCGGCACTTCGTCTCCCGTGACGTCGGAAAGCGGGGGTGTTGATCGGACGGCGGGGGAGCCAACCGCCGGAGCGATCCGGCGCGTTCTCCCGGCCGGACGGCGAGCCGGCCGCACGCCGCGTCCCGTCCGCTCCGGCGCGGGCGCGCCCCGCACGTGTCCCGTGAATACGCAGTCGACGCTACCGGTGCGTCGAATGCCCACCGCTGAATTACCCCGCACCGAAGGGCCGTTGTTCCCGCACTTTCGGGCAGGCGTCCGCCGCGGCGATCACATGGTCCTCTTCGTCGAGTGAATTCCGGGGTGTCGGCCGGCCACATTCCCGATATCCGGGATTGTCGCATCAGGACATTGTCCGGGGCCCCTTTCCCTTGACTTCCCTTGACCTCCCTTGACGCGCGCCGCAGCCCGACCCGATCACGGGTGGAGGCGGGCGAGAGGCAGCGGGGCGAGGTGCGTGGGCGGCACGTCCCGAGAGCGCCGCAACGCGGCCGGCAGCCGAAAACCCCTTGCTCCTCGGTCCCCCTGCTTGGGTGGGATGCGGGGGTTTCGGCGGTGGGAGCGGACAGCTTGGCGGTTTCGGGTGTGCGGGCCGCGGTGCGGTCCTGACGGCGCCGGTGTCGGAGGTGGCGTGCCGGTCCACCTGGCCGACGCTCACGGGGAGACTCCGCACCCGCCGCCGCTGGAGGCGGGGTGCTACGCCGTCGACACCGCGCCGTACGGCCACGATCTACGGCAGCCGGCTCGGTCGCGCCGTCATGACCAGCCCGGAGAAGGAGACGGGGCAACTGGTCCGGCTCGCCGAGGGCACCCCCCGGCGAGGACTGGACCTCCGGCACCTACTACGAGCGCCGCCGCCTCGCCTGCGCGCCCTGACCGCCGACTTGCTGTACGCGCCCCGGGGCCTCGTGGGCCTGTGGGAGTTTGCCATCACACCGGAGCCGCCGACTGATCCCGGCCGGCTTGCCGGAGACGGTCCGTCGCGACGACGAGACTCCGGGACCGGGACTCCCGAACCTGTTACCTGAGATGGCGTCACATATGTGCCAGGCGGCTGGTCATGCCGTGCACTCTGGCGGTCGGCTCGGAGCGGGCCAGGGCAGCGGGATGCCAGGCGACGGTGCGTTGCCGTGAGCGGCGAGGATGCGGGCCCGGTGAGGGTGAGCGGGTCCCGATAATGCTTTTCTCGGCGCAAGGCCGACCCGTCCGTCGGCGCCGAGCGGTCATCGGGTGATGCGGGAGGGCGTGCTGGTGGTCAACGCCGCGGGCCGCCTCGGCAGGACAGCGGCACAGGGTCCGACAGCTTCTTCCGACTGACGCTCTCTTGCCATGTCCAACAACATTGCGGCGATGCTTAATTCCCGATGGGGATGTGACGTTTCGCCCAGCTCGTTGACCTGTCGCACTGCACCGTGACGGCCCCATACTCCGGGATCTGGTACCGACGGGTGAAGGAGCACGGTGAGCACAGCGGCGGAAGCAGGGACCTGGAAGCTCGGGGACATGGAGGTGAATCGCATCGGCTACGGCGCGATGCGGCTGACGGGCAACGGCATGATGGGCAACTCCGACAATGCGCCGATCGACCGCGATGTCGCTGTCGGCCTGCTGCACAAGGCGTTCGAGCAGGGGGTCAATCACGTCGACACGGCCGCCTTCTACTTCTCTCCACTGCGGTCCGCGAACGAGCTCATCAACCGCGCGCTCTCGTCCTGGTCCGGCGATGTGGTCGTGGTGACCAAGGTCGGCCCGGGGCGTCATCCCTCCGGAGAATGGCTCGACACGATCCGCCCCGATGAGTTGCGTGGCCAGGTGGAGGAGAACCTGCGTCAGCTCGGCCGGGACTGCCTGGACGTGGTGAACCTGCGTGCCGGCGGTCCCCGCACGGCCTCGATCGCCGAGCACTTCGGCGCTCTCGCCGAGCTGCGCGAGGCCGGCCTGGTTCGGCACCTCGGGCTCTCCGCTGTCCTGCCTGAGCACGTGACCGAGGCGCAGAAAATTGCGCCCGTGGTCTGCGTGCAGAACTCCTACGGCCTGGACTGGCGCCGTGCCGACGAGAGCGGGCTGGTGGACCTGTGCCGGGAGCAGGGCATCGCTTTCGTCCCGTTCTTCGCGGTCTCCGGTCTGCGGCGCGAGGCAGCCGCAGGCCAGGAGCACGACGCGCGGGTCCACTCCGTCGCTCGCGCCCACAACGCCACTCCGGCCCAGGTACGGCTCGCCTGGACTCTCCACCGCGGTCCACACGTGCTGGCCATTCCCGGTACCACGAACCCGGCACACCTCGCGGAGAACATCGCCGCCGGAAGCCTGCGCCTGACCGAAGAAGAACTGGTCCTTCTCGGCAAGCCGGACGAGGGAACTGTCCGAGACTCCGCTCCCGATGCTCGGTGAACTGAGAGATCGCTCAGCAGCAGCAGGCCGGCCCGCCCGCGTGCCGGAAGTGTCGTGCGGCAGGTCGCGCGGGCGGGATCCCGGTCAACGCGTCAGTGAACGACACCTCGGCGTCGACGCCGTCGGCACGGGTGCGTCCGGCTCGGTGCGTCATGGCCGACCCGTGCCGGCGCGAGGTGGCGCTCGTCCGGCCTCACTTGCCGCTGTAGACGGGGAAGACGCTGTGCTCGCCGTAGTCCACGTCGCGCAGGTCCCGCAGGACGTCCATGTCATCGCCCGAGATCTCGAAGTCGACCTCGGCGTTGGACCGCATGTGTTCGGGGTTCGCCGTCTTGGGCAGCGACACGGCGCCCAGCTGCAGGGTGTAGCGGATGCACAGCTGGGGGACGGACACGCCGTACTTCTCTGCCATCGCCTGGACCGCGGCGTTCTTCAGGATCGCGCCGTGGGCGATGGGCGAGTACGCCTCGACGAGGATCTGCTTGCTCTCGCAGTAGGCCAGGAGCTCGGAGGGGGTGTTGCCGGCATGCACGAGCAGCTGGTTGACGTGCGGGACGACGGTCGTGCCCTGCAGGATGTTTTCGAGGTCGTGCTGCTGGAAGTTGGAGACGCCGATGGATCGGATCTTGCCGGCCTGGTGTGCTTCTTCGAGGGCACGCCAGGCTTCGCGGTTGCCCCGGGCGTAGTCGCCGCCGCCGAAGTCGTCCCATGGCTGCGGGCTGTGGATCAGCATCAGGTCGATGCGGTCCAGGCCCAGCTTCGCCAGAGAGCCGTCGATCGCGTCGACCGCCCGGTCGTAGTCCTTGATCTCCGCGGCGAGTTTGGTCGAGACGAACAGCTCGTCGCGGGGGACCGAAGAGGTGCGTACGCCCTCGCCGACGCCGCGTTCGTTGCCGTAGGCCTGGGCGGTGTCGATGTTGCGGTAGCCGATCTCCACGGCTGCGCGGACCGCCTCGGCCGCCTTGTCGTCGTCGATGAACCAGGTGCCGAGCCCCAGCTTGGGAATCTCGACGCCGCCTGCCAGCGTGTAGGTCTCGTCCAGGATGGTCATGCGTTCGCTCCGTTCTTCGGCAGCTCGCCGTACGCCTTCTCGGTGACGGGTTCGAGCCATTCGTTGCTGACGTTCTCGCCCGGGGTGATGAAGGCGAGGTGGGAGAACCACGAGTCGGCTTTCGCGCCGTGCCAGTGCTTCGTGCCCGCCAGGACGCGGACCACTGTTCCCGGCTCCATGCTGACGGGATCCTCGCCCTCGGCCTGGTACCAGCCGCTGCCCGCCGTGCACAGGAGGACCTGGTCCCCGCCCCCGGCGGTGCCGTGGTGGATGTGCCAGTTGTTGCGGCAGCCCGGCTCGAAGGAGACATTGCTGACGGGAACGCTCCCCGGGGCGAGCGGGGCCAGGTAGCTCTGGCCGATGAAGTACTGCGCGAAGGCGTCGTTCTTCTCCCCCAGAGGGAAGATCTGATCAAATCCGTTGGCAGCCATCGCGTTCTTTCCTGTTCATTCAGCACGCCCGACCGGCCGTGCGGGGTGTCGTTGCGCTGCTCGCACCGCTGGTCAGGCGGACCGCTCGTCGGCGATCTTCTTCAGCTGCGTGATCGCGGTCATGGCGTTGGGCCATCCGGCGTAAAAGGCCAGATGCGTGATGGCCTCCGACAGCTCCTGCACGCTCAGTCCGTTCTCCAGCGCCTTGCCCAGGTGGTAAGGCAGCTGCTCGGTGCGGTACAGGGCAGCCAGCGCGCTGACCGTGACCAGGCTCCGGTCACGGGGCGACAGCTCGGCACGCTCCCACACGTCTGCGAACAGCACCTCGTTGGTGACCTCGACCAGCTTCGGCGCGATGCCGGCCAGCTCCTGGGGTGCGGACTGCTTGGCCATTGAATGACTCCCTGCGATGCTACGGACACGAACAGCCGTTGATGGTCGACGATGTGGTCGTGCATTTCACGGTCGGTCAGCGCCGGCCCGACGGCATCTCCAGCTACACCGCCTTCCGGCGGCCCACGGGCCGCATGCACTGCCACCACCGAGAAAACAGCAGTTCACAGGGCCGGGGAAGGTACTGCTGTTCCAGGCACTGGCAGGGCACCCCACCTCTGCTCCGCCCCGCCTGGCCTGGATGGCATGGATACCGCCCACGAGATCCGCGAGTTCCTGGCGACCCGCCGCGCGAAGATCACTCCGCAGCGGGCCGGCCTGCCCGCATTCGGCGGTGGAATCCGCAGAGTGCCCGGGCTGCGCCGCGAGGAAGTCGCCCTCCTGGCCGGGGTCAGCATCGACTACTACGCCCGCCTGGAGCGCGGCCAGCTCGCCGGTGCATCCGAAGAAGTCCTCGACGCCCTCTGCCGAGCCCTCCAGCTCGACGACGCCGAACGCTCCCACCTGCACGACTTGGCCGCCGCCCAGCGCCGCCGCCCTGCCCGCCGTACCGCTCGCCGGGCCAAGGACAGCGTTCCCGCCGGCCTCAAGCGGGTCCTGGAGTCCATGACCGGCTCACCGGCCTTCATCCGCAACGGCCGCCTCGACATCCTCGCCGTCAACGACCTCGGCCGCGCCCTGTACGCCCCCCTTCTCACCACGACGGCACCCGCGCCGGTGAACATCGCCCGCTTCCAGTTCCTCGACCCCACCAGCCGCGGGTTCTTCCCCGACTGGAACGCCTCGGTCCACACCACCGTCTCCCTGCTGCGCACCGAAGCGGGCCGCGCGCCGGGAGACGCCGAACTCACCGGACCGATCGGCGAGCTCGTCACCCGCAGCGACGAGTTCCGCGCGGCATGGGCCAAGCACAACGTGCGCCTGCACCACACCGGACGCAAGCCCTTCCGCCACCCGGCCGTCGGCGAGATCACCCTCGACTTCGACGCCATGCAGCTACCGGGGCACCCCGAACCGACCCTCACCGCCTACAGCGCCGAACCCGGCACTCCCGACCACGACACCCTCATGCTGCTCGCCTCCTGGGCCGCCACCGAACAGGAACGAGTCGACACCGGATCCTGATTGCCCTGCCCGCCTTACGCCGAGCCAATGGCGACGGGTGGACGGGTGGACGGGTGTCGGTCCGGTCGGACAGCAGTGCCGGAGGTGTGCTGAGCGGACCGAGGGAGCGGTGGGTCTCAGCTTCCGCTGACCAGTTCTGACATGAGAAGAATTTATGGCAACGCGTACTTCTATCGATGAGCGGACGGGAAGTGCGGGTGGCTCCCCGGCTGTTGGACTGTCCGACGAGGACGGGTGTACCGCCTGTCCTGCGGAACATCCGTGGAGCATTCGATGCCGTATTCATTGAAGGACAAACGCGTTCTGATCGTGGGAGGCGGCTCCGACATCGCTGCTGCGCTGGCCACTGACCTCCTCCAGGAAGGCGCGCGGGTCACGCTCGCGGGCCGGAACATCGAGAAGACGGCCGCCGCGGCGAACGCCCTCGGAGATGCCGTCGGATCTGTCGCACTCGACCTCTCGAGCGAGGAGTCGATCCGGACGGCCGCAGATCAGGTCCGGGCCGACGGCGGGCTGGATCATCTCGTCAGTGTCGCCACGGAGCGCGGCAACGGGCCGGTCGCCTCCCTTGAGCGCGGCGCGCTGCTCGCAGCCTTCGATGCCAAGGTCGTGGGCCCGATCCTGCTGGCCAAGCACTTCGCGGGGTTGATCGCCGAAGAGGGGTCGCTGCTGTTCTTCTCGGGCCTGGCCGCATGGCGGCCGTCGCCGGGACTCGTCGCGATGGCGGCCACCAATGGCAGCGTGAGCACCCTTGCGTCCGCTCTCGCGGTCGAGTTGGCGCCCATACGTGTCAACGCCATCTCGCCCGGCGTGATCGACACGAGCAACTGGGACGCCGTCGTGCCCGACAAGCAGGAGTTGTTCCGACGCGTCGCCGCCTCCGCGCCGGCGCGCCGTGTCGGGGACCCCTCCGACGTCTCGGCTGCCGCCTGCGCGTTGTTGATCAACCCGTACATCACCGGCGAGACCCTCCACGTCGACGGTGGAGCGCGCTGGTCCTGATCCGGCAGAGCGGCACAAGCAAAGACCAGTAACAGGGAGAAGGAGAGTTCACCATGAGCAACATCAGCATCATCGGTCTGGGGCAGATGGCCCGCGTTATCGCCGCGCGCGCGCTCGATGGCGCCAACGCCGTCGAGGTCATCGGTCGAGACGCGGCCAAGGCCGCGGACGTGGCCGGTGCGCTGGGCCGCGGCGCCACGGCGGGAACGGTGGGCCCGGCGCCGGCCGGAGACATCGTCATCCTCGCCGTGCCCTCCGGCAGCGCCGTGCCGGTTGTCAGCCTGTACGGGGACGCACTGGCCGGCAGGATCATCGTCGACATCACGAACCCCTTCAACTCCGGTGCCACCGGGGTTGTCACGCCCGACGGCAGCTCCGTCGCGCAGGAGATCGCCAAGGCTGCCCCGGCGAGCGCCCATGTCGTCAAGGCGTTCAACACCGTCTTCGGCGGTGTCCTCGCCCAGGGGCGCCCGGTGGACGTGTTCCTGGCCGGTGACGACGCGCAGGCCAAGGCGAACACGTCGGCGTTCATCGAGAGCATCGGACTGCGCCCGCTGGACACCGGCGACCTGAAGATGGCGCAGTGGCTGGAGGGAGTCGGCGTGCTGATGATGGGCCTGGGACGCCATGGCGTGGGGAACTACGATTTCTCCCTCGGCGTCACCGTCGCCGACTGAGCGCCCCGCGCCCCGCCGGGGGCGACTCGGCCGGTGAGAAGGACCGGGCCCGATCCTTGCATCGGGTCACCACGGGGCCTGGTCTCACCTTTGGCGGCACGCATGCCGCGCGTGCGCCCCGGCGGTCTTCCCGGCCGGCAACCCGGCTTGTGGCTGGACAGATCCCCGGGCCCTTCGGCCACGCGAAACGCCCTGACCGCCGATCGGGCCGGAGAAGACCGCCTCCGAGTCCCGGCGGGGCGCGCACATCAACATCCACTCGTCTTGCGGTCCCACCAGCGCGCCGCACTCTCCGTCGGCGATGAGCGCGTCGTCGCGCAGCGAGCGGTGGGCCTCGGGGCGCCGGGTGCTTTGCCCCGGCCCGCGCACCAGAGATTCCGTCAGCCAGCGGGAATCAGGGATGTCGGTCTCGCCTGACCCGCGTCAGAGGCCAGGCGTGAGTGCCGTGAGATCGATGACGGTCTTCCCGCGGCGGGGGCCTGTCTCCGCCGCCGCGTGTGCTTCGGCCGCCTGGCTGACAGGGAAGACCGCCTGGACCGGTACGTGGAACAGCCCTTTTGCGGCGAGATCTGCAGCGACGGCGAGTCCGTGGCGTCCGTCGGGCTCGCCGCCGAACCGGCCGAGGGAGAGGCGCACCTCACGGCTGGGGCCGGTGAAGTCCGCCAGGGTGACCACCGACTGAGGTCCGTTGGTGAGACTGATGAGTTCATCGAGCGAGCCGGCTCCGGCCACGTCGAGCGCGCGGTCGACGCGTGAGATACCCAGCGCGCGAACCCGCTCGGGCAGGCCGGGCCCGTAGGGCAGGGGGGTCGCGCCGAGACCGGAGAGGAATTCTTCGCTGCCGGGGCGGCCGGTCCCGACGACACGGGCTCCGCGAGCCGCGGCCAGTTGCAGGGCGATGCTCCCGACGCCACCCGTCGCACCGTCGATCAGCAATGTCGTGTCCCTCTCCTCGCGAACGCCGAGCAGGTCCAGAGCACGGGTCGCCGTCTCCACGCTCGTCCCGGCGGCACCTGCTTCCTCCCAGGACAAGGCGGCCGGCTTCACCGCCCAGAACGCCAGGACGGCGAACTGCGCGGTCGCCCCGCCCAGTCGTGCGACATCGACGGCGCCGAACACTTCGTCCCCGATGGCAAAGCCTTCGACGCCCTCGCCGACCTCGTCGATCACGCCGGCCGCATCCACGCCAGGGATGTGGGGCAGGGCAAGGCTGTCGCGTGAGGGTGATTCACCGGCCCGCAGCGCGAGGTCGACCGGCGAAACCGCGCTGGTGCGGACCGCGATGCGCACCTCGCCCGGGCCTGCGTGCGGCTCGGGCGCCGAGCGGACGCTGAGTACGTCGGGAGAACCGAAACGGTCGAACTGTACCGCCTGCATGATCACCTCTCCGGGCCGGAATCTCCGGGCGCTGCCCTACGGTAAACATGGATGTGGAGCAGGTGTTCCGTATCAGGCCGAAGTGAGAATCGCGGAGATCGAAGTGACTCGGAAACCACGTGTGGACGCGGAGCTCAACCGTCGCCGTATCATCGCCATCGCCCGCGTCGCCTTCGCCGACGAAGGGCTCGACCTGCCGATGCGGGAGATCGCCCGCCGCGCCGGTCTGGGCATTGCCACGGTCCATCGGCACTTCCCGGCACGCACCGACCTCGTCACGGCGGCGCTCGCTGAGCTTGTCGCGGAGTGCCGTGGGGACATGCAGACATTTCTGGACGAGCCCGATCCCTGGCGCGCGCTCAGCGGCGCCGTACATGGCTTCGCGGAGCACCGGGTGCAGGACCGCGGGCTGAATGAGGCGCTGTTCGGTTCCCACCCGTCGGCGGCAGCCTTCGCTGTCGACCGCCGCGAACAGGCACGGGCAATGGAGCAGCTCGTACGCCGCGCCCGCGAGGCCGGCGCAGTGCGTCCGGACGTCACAGTGGACGACGTACGCGTATGCCTCGGCGCCATTGCCTCGTTCCGTCTGGCGCACTCCACCACAGACCTTCAACGACTCGTCGACATCCTCCTGATCGGGCTGGCTGCGGACGTGCGCGGAGAGGCCGTGCGCTGATCTCGGGGGATGTGCTGTCGTCCGCAGCCCGGACGTCTCCTGGTCCTACACCGGCTTCGGGGTGTTCCGGCGGTGGCTGGTACAGACCGAGGGATTCACGCTGGAGGAGATGCACGGCTTCGGCGGACAGCGCCCTTGGAACGACGTCTTCACCACCCTGGACCCACTCCTCAGGACGAGGCCGGGCAGTCGATGACTCCGCCGCGGGCCAGGACCTGGGGTCGCCGCGGTTGCACGCCGGTCGTGCGCGTGCGCGGTCGGGGTTCCGGCCGGGTCTCGATGGCAGGCATGACTGCTACAAGCCCGGCGAGCGGTCCCGGCTGTTCTACGCCGTCTGCGAGTAAACCGGACGAAAGGACCAGCCGAAGGGATTCGGCTGGCGCGACTTCCGCGACCTGATCGGGTCCGCGCCCGCATCCAGCTCGGCGGCCCGATCGTGCTGGTCTGGGACAACGTCCGGCTCCATCTGACACGGCCGCTGCGCGAGTTCATCGAAGCCAATGCCGATTGGCTCAGCGTCGTCCAGCTGCCGACCTACGCGCCCGACCTCAACCCGACCGAGGGCGTGTGGTCGCTCGTCAAGTGGGACATCGGCAACCTTGCGGCGGCAAACCTCGGCGAGATCACCCGCGCGGTAAAGCACAGGCTCAAGAAGCTCCAGTACCGCCCGCACCTGATCGACGGCTGCCTCGCAGGCACGGGCCTGGTCCCCGGGGCGTGACCTCAGAAGGTTCCGAAGAACCGGTCCCACCACGTGGGCCGCTGCCCGTATAGGTGCGCTCGACTCGGTCCGCCGTAGTCGGACTCCACCAGTTCCTCCGGGACGACCGAGAAGCCGAGCTCGACAAGGGCTCGCTCAACGGAGGCCAGAGCGGCGGCGTCGAGCTCGCCTTCGTCCTGGGCGTCCTGCGTCCCGAGGAAGGCTCCCGGATTCTCAGCACAGACCAGGGGGAGGGATCCGAACTTGCTGACGCAGACGACGATCCGGGTCCCGCATACCGTGGCCTCGGCGGGCACAGTGGCCCGCCCGTACTCGCTGGAATCCTGCGTATCCTGCTCAGCCACGCACGGAACCCCGAAGTCACTTTCGAGCCGCGCGACCAGCTCGCCGAACCGCGCAGCGACTGCGTTCCGGTCGTACGTTGCCGGCCACTCAAGCCACTGCGGGTCATCGAGCTCACGCAGCAACGCCAGCAGATCCGCCCCACCCTCCGTCATCTGCACATCATGTCGCAGCACCTACAACATGACCTACACGAGGTGGAGCGAGCCCGCTCCCCGACAACACTCATTCAACTTCAGTAGCTCAGGCGGGCGTTACGGGCTCACTGCGACCAGCAGTTGCGGGACAGCCCTTAGGCGGGGGGCTGGGAACAGCTGGACCAAGCCCACCGAGGTCTCCTCGTCTACCGAGGTATGAACCGCGCGGACAGCCCAGCGACCGGGCGGTATTGGGATGGGTGCTTGGTCCGGCATTCCGCCGCCGTTGGGGTACTCGACATTCAGCTCGGCCCCATCGTCGGCAGAGTCCATCAGCACCGCCGCCCCGTCCGTCTCCCAAAGACCACACTCCTCCCACTCGACAGCGGAGTCGGCGAGGACAGTCTTGGCTGCGGCTATCAGATCGGCGTCGGAGTCTGCTCCAAGCCAGCGGACAAAGACGCGGAGTTCCGGCAAATAGCAGGTCGTGGCGGGCTCGTCGGCCAGGACGAGTCCTTGGGCGCCCTTGCTGCCCACACCAACCACTCCAGCCAGGCCGTCGACCTCGCAGGCGCGGTCGTAGTCGTCCTTGATATCCCCGTCGCTGATGACCATCCCCAACTCCGTGCTGCCGCCCCATCCGTCCAGTGCGGAAAGGGGGATGGCTATCAGCGGGCCGCCCATCGACTGGACCCAAGTGGGGGCCTTGGCTGAACAGGATGAGGCGAACGAGGAGGTCATCATGGCGCCAGTGTCTCCTCGGCCACTGACAATCTCGCGCGGGGCTGCGGACCAGCCCATCGATGATGCGGCCGCAGACACCCCGAGACGGGACATCCGCCCCGTGGGTTCCGCCCGCTTTGCCCTTCAGAAATGACCAACCCACGGGTTTAACCGCGGCCACTCCCGTGTTGGACCGTCACCACCACCTGGCACCACCCCTTCTGGAACGCCTCCACCCGCCAATGGACCGAAGCGTCCCAGCTCCCCCCTGCATCCGCTCCGCGAAGCCAAGGGCACGTACGCCACCATCACGGCCGTCCGCGATTACCACGCGGTCGCCGTCACCTACGACCTCACCGTGGCGAGCCTCCACTCGTACTATGTGCTGGCTGGTACGACGCCGGTCCTGGTGCACAACTGCGGGTCGGGACCAAGCGATGAATTGCTTGACCTCGCGGAAGGAAATATCGGAAAGACGAATGTCGCTTCGGAAGTCACGGCCTCCAACGGGGCCAAGGGATACGGCGTGAGTGTCGGGCATGACACTTCCACTTTGACCCGTCAAGTTCGGCAAGCAGTTGAGGAGACCAGTCGCCGTGGCGGCTGTGCAGAGGTGGAAGAATTGTGCGACCTGGAGAGCCAAGGAGCGCCGCTCGCGGGAGCCGGGCCCGCAGCAGTGAACGTCGCGGGTGGCAGCCAGGGGTATGATTACACAGGGCATGGGGATAATCTTTTTCCTTGCCCGGCATGTCAGAGGATGTTCAAGTATCTTGACGAACAGGGGTAAGGGTGGACAGTCATAAGGGTGGGCTGTCCCTGAGAGCCACGAGATTTCTTGAGACAGCGTCCGTGAAGGCGTCCGAAGAGGCGGAGCGAAACTTCTGTATCGACGTGGAGAGATTGGGAGAAACGGTCCGTTCCGAGAAGGTCCGATCACTTCATTCGCAACTCGGTGAAGTCAACCGCGTATACGGTGGAATGAATATTCTTGTGCCTGACGGAGCCCTTGCCGGCCAGCTCGAACTCGGTAGCGTCGGGCGGTTGCAAGCATGGCGGGCCGGGGACGATTACGTCGTCCGAGTGGCGCGCCACAGTGAAGTACAGTGCGCTCTGGCGCTCACTGATTCGGGCCGGATTGGAAGTTCCTGGGGCTTTGATTTTTGGCCATTGTTCGACGGAGTCGAGCACATGATCGAGAATTTCGCCATTTGGAGTGCGCTTCGCGGGTGGAAATTTGCTGCGTCCTTCAGATGTGAGCCGCGTAGGGCCTTGAAATCGTTGAATGAAAGTTCATTGCAGTTGGACGCGGACGCGTCTGGAAGCATTGCACAGTGGTGGATTTCCGACGATTATGCGTTGTCTGCAGAACGTTTTCTGAACCCAGGGCGTGGCCATGTCCCGCAGGTCAGCATCCTGGCGCGGACCAGGCGGCTCGCTTCGGATGCGCAATCGCGGATGGGGGAACTGGGCTTCGGGCGCGACGGGGAAATTCGCACGGTTGGCGGACGGTAGAAGTCTCTGAGATTCTGGCCCCGGATCTGCGGGGCCTGCGGGGTCGCGCTCGCCGTGTTAATTTGTAGCCGAACATCAGCCATGCTGATGGCGGTCGACCTGAACGCTTGAACGGCGTGTCGCCCGGGAATTGTGAGCCGCGCCATCGGCATGCTCAAATATCAAGAGGGCCCCGCCGGAAATAATTCCGGTGGGGCCTCCTTTGGTCTTTGTCTCAGTTGTTTGCGGCAACGTCAGCGGATGGATGCTGCACGAAGCGGCGGTTCATTGCCGTCGTCGGAGTCGGTCGTCTCGCCCGTCGGGCCCAGAGGGCGTTGCTGAGGGTGTCGATGGCTCGGCGGGCGTGGCCGAGGAGTCCTTTGACGACGACGAGTTCGACGCCCCGTCCAGGAACAGGGTGGCGGTCGAGTGCCTGAGGTCGTGGAAGCAGATGCTGCGAAGGCCGGCCTTTTGGAGGAGAGTGTTGGCGGCGCGGGTGAGGTTGGTCGGGTCGATCGGTCCGCCCTGTGCCGTCTGAACACGTGTCTGCTGTGCCGCCACTCGGTTCCTGCCGTGTCTCGGTTGCACGGCTACTCCTCGCGGTAGACCTTCAGTCACTGGAGGCAGGGGGCGGGGAGGGTGCTGCGGCGCTCGGAGGCCCAGGTCTTGGTGGGCAACGTGGTGAGTCCGCCCGTGCTGGTGCGCTGCAGGGTGCGGCGGACGGCAGCAGTGCCCCGACCGAGGTCGAGGTCTTTCCAGCGCAGGCCGAGGAGTTCGCGGAATCCGCTGCGTTGGATGAGTTTGAACAGCGCGTGAAGGCGGTGACCCGGGCGACGTTGAGGAGGGTGCCGGGGACCACGTGGGGACCGCGCTGCGATGAGAGAAAGGCCGCGTAACAGAACGAAATCCGCGAAGGCTCATCCCGATTGTCGCGGAAATGGCCTCTATTCACGCACTGGGGGTCAGGGGGTCGCACGGTCAAATCGTGTCGTCCCGATAGTGTGATCAGCGGGTTCATCGGCAACGGCGGACCCGCTGAACGCGTTGGTGGGTACATGTGATGGCACGGTGATGGCAGTCGTGTTCGCTCCCGTCCTCGAGCGCGGATCACCGTTGCTGCGCGGCATCGTCAGACCGCTGCGTCGTCACTGCTCCTGCTGTCCGCCGACTCCGCCTCGTCTTGGAGACCACGGCGAGTGGCACCTGCGAGCTCACAATGCCGGTGGCTGGTGTGTGTCGCGGGTCGTGTACCCCGATCCGGGGCAGGCCGAGTTCGGCCGGACGACGGCGCAGTTCCGTGAGCACCGACTGCGGCCGGAGTGGGAAGCCGTCCTCACGGCAGAGCACCGGCTCGCCGGCCGCCGGGCGCGGGATGGGCGACTACCGGCACGGGTTGCCGGCGATGAACCGGGTGCGCACCGCGGCGCCCGAGGCGCTGGAGAATGCGGCCCCAGGCCGATATACGGCCGTTCGCCCCCGGCCGAGGGTGAGTTCGCGATCCGACCACGCCATGATGTGCCGGTGCCGTCCGTCGACCGAGGGCAGATCGACCGGAGGTTGCATACGTGGTCGAGGATGAAGTCAGGAGTTCGTAGTGGCGGGAGTGTCGGTGACGGTGTGCCTGCCGGCGGAGGCTGCGGGGGATGTGGAAGGAGCTCTGGCGGCGGCGTTGGCGCCGTTCGATTCGAATGGCGACCATCCGGTGGACGGCGGCCGGTGGGACTGGTGGAGGATCGCGGGCGGCAGTAACGGGTACGGGTTCGCCGTGGCCGAGGGGCACTTCGATGATCCTCGGCTGATCCGTGACATGCCCCGCTCTGGTGACATTCCTCTGCCGAACGTGCCGGGGGTCTGCGCAGGTGGGCCGCGGGGGCTGCTCGATTTCACTCGGCCCCAGGCCGCCATGGAGCGGGCGCTCGCTGCGTCCTGGGACCTGTGGCAGGAACTGTCCGCGATCCACCCGGCCGCGGTTCCTTTGGCGGACTTCGTGCAGCGCTCGGAGACCGATCCACAGGCGTTCCCTGATGATCCGTACGGGACGGCGATGTTTGCCGCCTATCGTGAACAGCCGCTGATCATGGCGTACCTGGAGCATCCGTTCAGCCTCGGGGGAGGCCGGCTGTCCTTCCCGAACCCGAGGGAGCATCCGGTGATCGCGTACCAGGGGAGCCGGGAGGAGTACAGCAGTGTACGCGTCTCTGCGAAGTATGATGCGTGGTTGCGGCGGGATGTGCTGACGACGGACGGCTGGTGGGTGGAACCGAACGGATTGGCGGTCCACGGCGCGTGCGACTCGGACCAGTGCGTCCACACCGCCCCGGCCGTCGGAGCGGACACGGAGCTCTTTCTGGCCTCTCTGCCGGGCGACACCCTTCTGGTACGGCTCCACTGCCACTACTGACACCTGGCCCCCACCTCCACGGGAGCAACGGCAGCGCCGGCCTATAGGCGACCCGCCGTCCGTGCCGATGTATCCCTCGTCGGTGGAGGGAGACCAGGACACGAGCGCTCTGCTGTCGGCGGCAAGTGCCCTGGCCTCGGGGTCAGTTGGCGAGTCCGCTGGTCCTGACGGGTCGGCTTGGGCGAGGAGCGCGGTACCGGTGGTCCGAAATCGTCACGTCCGCATCTGGGGTGTGCGTGCCGTCCGGACCGGGTTCATGCGTCGTCGCGGTGGGTGAGGTGGCCGTTGGTGAGCCGCCAGTAGTGCTGATGGGGAGTCAGTCGCCAGGTCTCGTTGGCAGCGATCGCCTGCGTGATCCACTCGTGGAGTTGCGGGAGGGCCTGCGCCCGTAGGACGGCGCGGGTGGCAGCACGTTCAGCGGCTTCGACCGGGTGGATGTCGATGCGGAAGCCGACCATGTCCGGGTGTGTGCCGCGGCCGTGGTTGCGGGGGATCGGAGCGATCCATTCTGCTCCCAGAACGATGGTCTCGCTGTCATGTCCGGTGAGGAACCGCAGGTCCGTGACTCGGGTCATGGAGGGGCCGAGACACTCGTCGATGTCGGTGGTGGTCAGTGGCCAGGCACGGTGCCGGGGAAGCCTTCGATTTCGTGCGGACATGGCCAGCAGAATGACAGAAGGTCACTGTCGCCCTCACGGGATTTCTGTTCGGCGGCCGCTTCCGGAAGCAAGGAACACGGCTGCCGCGCAGGACCTCTGACTGATCCTTTTGGTTGACGAGTGAGCCTTGCGCCGGGCGGGTGAGCGCTGGTGGTCGACTCGAGTTATTGAGCCGGGACACCTGAGTTGGAACCTGGCCGTGCATGTGGGAACCGGTGGCTCAGGCAGCATCCCTGGCGTGGCCCCGGGTGTCGGTGCCCTCGGGTTGGATAATCGGTAGGGGTTTCCACGATCCGGGCGGCGTTGCGGGCGAGCAGCTCTTCCCGGACGGCCTCGCGCCGTCAGTTCATCATCCAAGAACGCACCCGCCTTCCCTGGTCCGAGAAGTACGCTGCTGGCAACGTCAAGACTGATGACGGAGGGGCTCTCGTGACGGGACGCTTGATCGGTGGTCGCTATCGGCTCCTCGATCTCATTGCCGCGGGAGGATTCGGCGAGGTATGGCGTGCGCACGACGAGCGGTTGAATGCCCTGATTGCGATCAAGCGCATCAAGATCGCGCCGTACACTTCCGCAACCGAGCGGGCAGGGCTTGTCGCCAGGGCGGAACGCGAGGCGCGCAACGCCGCGGCGCTACGCGACGAGCCGAACGTGGTGGCCGTGTACGACGTGGTCACCGAGGACGGCCTGCCGTGGGTCGTCATGCGTCTGGTTGACGGTGTGTCGCTGGCACAGGAACTCGCGCGGCGCACCCGCCTCGAACCGGAACGGGCCGCCGGGATCGCGCTCGGTGTGCTGGCGGCTCTCAGTGCCGCACACCGGCTCGGGATCGTGCACCGGGATGTCAAGCCGGCCAACATCATGCTGGCCGCCGACGGACAGGTGCTGCTGGCTGATTTCGGTATCGCGAAGCACCGCGACGACACCTCGCTCACTTCGACCGGCATGGTTGTCGGCACCCTCGAGTACATGGCGCCCGAGCGGTTCGGCGCGGCCCCGGACGCAGACCACCCGGCAGGAGATCTCTTTTCTCTCGGAGCGACCTTGTTCGAGACCGTCGAGGGAATCTCGCCGTTTCGACGTACGTCGGCGACGGCGATCATCGCGGCAGTGGCCTTCGAGCCGCATCCGCCGTTGCGGAACGCTGGCGCGCTGACCGCGCTGATCGAGCAACTGCTGGCGAAGAACCCCGGATACCGCCCTGCCGCAAGCGACGCGATCGCGGCACTCAGGGGGCTGTCGGCGACACCCACCACCCTCAGGGACGCCACCAACCCGCCGACGCACCACGGTCGCAGGGAAGAGGGGGAGGGTTACGACGTCATCCTCGGCTCTGCCGGGACCAAGAAGATCCAGGTCATCAAGGCGATACGTGAGTTGACGTCGCTCGGTCTGAAGGAAGCCAAGGACCTTGTCGACATGGCTCCCAGGGCGGTTCTGGAGGCGGTCGGCGCCGACGCTGCGGCCCGGGCCGAGGCTGCCCTGAAGCGCGCAGGCGCAACGGTCACGGTGCGCCCGGTCCAGCACACGTGGCCGCGTGATCCCGCAGCCTCGTTCGATGTCATCCTCGGCTCTGCCGGGACCAAGAAGATCCAGGTCATCAAGGCGATACGTGAGTTGACGTCGCTCGGTCTGAAGGAAGCCAAGGACCTTGTCGACAAGGCTCCCAGGGCGGTTCTGGAGGCAGTCAGCGCCGACGCTGCGGCCAAGGCCGAGACCGCCTTGAACCACGCAGGCGCCACAGTCGCGGTGCGCCCGGTCCGGCGCACCTGGTAACGGAGGGTCTTCTGCTCGGGCTGCCTGTCCGGCTGCGGCCCGCGGGGGCGCGTTCGGCATTTCGGCCTCCGTCTCGGGAGTCCGTCATCTCAGGGAGCCAGGTGACCTGGTGTTCCGGCCGGGATGCCGCGGTACGTCGCGTCCGCGGTTGAGCCGGGCCATCAACTCACGGTCGGCGGCGCCGGTACTCCTGCGTCGACCATCCAAATACGCTCGCCGGCACCGTCAGCAAAGCCCACCAGCACGCCGCCGCCCACGACAACCCCGTCCCGCCCGACCTCGGGAAATGCCCGCACAGCACGGCGAACGCATACAGCCCGAGCACCCACGCGACCAGCCGCACCCACCGCACAACTCACCTCCGGACCGCACCGGACACCACCATCATCCGCGCTCACCTCGGGGAGAGCGCCGCCCGCGTCGGCAGCGGACAGGGCAGGACCGCCGTCACGGCGAGTACTTCGACCCGGCCGTCGGGTGGCAGGCGAGCGGGACCTGCTCGGCGCCACCTCCAACTCCGTGCCCCGGCGCAGCTTTCCGCCCACCCGCCGAGAGGGACGGTGTTCGACTCGCCTCCACATTCCGTTCAGCGAAAGAACCCAATGGTTCCTTAATGTCCGGGTCAAGCAATAGTCAAATCCCCTGGGAGGTTCCTGTGACCGAGCGAGTGCGCGGAGTACGGCGGTGGGGTGCGCCCCTGGTGGCGGCGGTGGCCGCGGCCACGGTAACGATGGTGGTCAGCCCGACCCTTGGTGCCTCGGCGACCGCGCCGAGCCCGGCCGCGAAGGCCGCCAAGAGCGCCAAGAACGTGATCTTCATCAACGGTGACGGCATGGCCGCCGCCCACCGGGAGGCCGCCCGGCTGAACCTGGCCGGCCTGGACGGCCAGTTGACCATGGACAAGCTGGCCGCCTCCGGTCAGCTCACCACGTCGCCGCACGACCCGAAGGCCGTCATCACCGACTCCGCCGCCGCGGCGACCGCGTGGGCCACGGGCGAGAAGACGTACAACGGCGCCATCAGCGTCGATGTCGACGGCAACCCGCTCGCGACGCTGGGCCAGCAGGCGAAGGCGGCCGGCAAGGCCACCGGTCTGGTCACGACCGCGCAGGTCACCGACGCCTCCCCGGCGGCGTTCTTCGCCAGCACCGCCAACCGGTCCGCGCAGGACGAGATCGCCCGCCAGTACATCGACGTCTCCAAGCCGGATGTCATCCTCGGCGGCGGCGAGGACTGGTGGCTGCCGAAGGGCACGCCGGGCGCCTTCCCCGACCAGCCTGCCGAGGACCCCGCCGAAGGCAGCGTCGGCACCAAGGGCAACCTCGTCGCCAAGGCAGAGAAGGCCGGCTACACCTACGTCACCGACGCCAAGCAACTCGGCAAGGCCAAGGGCGGCAAACTGCTCGGGCTGTTCGGGAACGAGGAGATGTTCCAGCAGCGTCCCGAGGGCCAGGGGGACGTCTACAGCCCCGTCGTGGACCTGCCGACCATGACCACCAAGGCGCTGGACACGCTCCACGGCAATAAGAAGGGCTTCTTCCTCTTCGTCGAGGAGGAGGGCGTCGACGAGTTCGCGCACAACAACAACGGCACGCGCGTCCTGCAGGCGATGGCCCAGCTGGACAGGACCGTCGCGATCGCCCGCGCCTACGTCGCCACCCACCCCGACACGCTGCTGGTCGTCACGGGCGACCACGAGTGCGGCGGCCTGACGGTGGAGGAGGCGACCGACGCCGCCGACGAGTCCGGCACCGGTGTCTCCGCCGAGGACGGCCCGTTCGCCATCCAGGGCAGCGACAAGCAGTTCGTCATGGACTGGACGACCTCCGGCCACACCGGTGCCGACGTGCCCGTCACGGCCGACGGCCCGCTGTCGGAGCAGTTCTCCGGCAAGCACCCCAACACCTACGTCCACCAGGTGCTCTCCCGGATCCTGGCTCCGCGCCACTGACGTCGCGGCACATGCAGACGGGCCCCGGGAGCCGAGCATCGCTTCCCGGGGCCCGTCGGCGTCGTGCGTGCGCGGCAGTTCGACCCGGCGCGCCACATGCCTGTCGACCAACCGTCGACGTGTGCCGGGGTGGTGGTGTCGGTTCAGGAGTGGTGCGGATCGACCGGCCGGCCGGAGTCGGGCTCCTTGAGGGTGCGCAGGATCTTCGCGACAACGGGTGCCGGCTGTGAGGCGTGCTTGCCGAGCACCTTGGCGGTCAGGTCGTCGAGGGGCGGCCAGTCGATGGCGCCGTGGGCGTTGTACAGCGCGACCAGGCCGTGCATCCCGGTCCAGAGCAGCAGGCCGGCCTGCCAGTCCTCGTGCGGATCCGGCTTCCGGCCGGGTGCCGTTGTCACGTCCGAGAGGACGCTGATCACCGAGGCGAGAATCTCCTCGCCGACCCCGTGGGTGTCGAAGGGCACGAGGGTCTCGGGCATGCCGCCGCCGAAGAGGGTGCGGTATTCGCCCGGATGCTCCACACCCCAGTGAATGTAGGCGGCGCAGCGGGCGACGAGTTCCTCGAGAGGGGACGAGGCGGTACCGGCTGCGTCGTTCATGCGCGCGGCGAGTTCCTCGTACCGCAGGTGCAGCACCTGCTGGATGAGCGAGCCGAGGTCGGGGAAGTGGCTGTAGATGCTGGCCGGGGCCACACCGACCTCGCGTGCGACCTGGCGCAAGGTGAGCGTCTCTGGCCGGTCCATGGTGGCCAGCAGGTGCGCGGCCGCCTCAAGGAGTTGCGTCTTGAGCACCTGGCCCTGGCCGCGCGGGTTGCGGCGGCGAGGTGTGGCGCCGGTCTGGCTCACGTCGGGATCCCTTCTTCCGGGGACATCCTACGGCGGCTTGACACGCCTGACCAACAGGTGTTCACTCATCATCGCCAACGGGTGTTCAGTTATAAGGAGGAGGGACCATGCGTGTCGCGGTTCTGGGGGCGTCCGGGAGGGTCGGCCGTGCCGTCGTGGAGCAGGCGCTCCAGCGCGGCCATGAGGTAGTGGCGCTGGTGCGCCGACCGGGCGCCTACGCCCAGCCCGAGCAGGGGAGGGTCGAGGTACGGGAGGCGGACGTCACGCAGCCGGCCGCGTTCCCCGACCTGGGGGATGTGGGCGTGATCGTCTCCGCCCTGGGGATCAGCAAGGGCGACGGCCCCGGGACCCTGGTTGCCGGCGCGAAGGTCCTGTCCGGCGTGGGCGTGCGCACCCTGTCGCTCGGTGCGTTGGGCTCGGGAACGTCCGCCGGTGCCGGCGGCGGAATGTATCAGGGCATCATGAGGCTGTTCGTCGGAAAGGAGCTCGCGGAGAAGGCGGAAGCGGACGCCATCGCCCTCGCGAACGGCGCCACCGTCTTCCATGCGCCGGATCTGCGGGTCGGCGGTGTCACGCAGACGCGTCGCAACATTCCCCTGGCCCGGTACCCGAAACCGGTGATGCCGCCGTGGGCCTCGCGTGCCACCGTCGCGGCGCTGATGCTGGACGAGGCGGAGAAACCGACCGCAGGTGCGGAGATCCTGGTTCCGGTGCGTGCCTGATGGACGGGTACATCGCCATCGAGGAGGCCATCGCCGTCCCCGGCCTCGCGTCGCGGCGGCCCGCACCACCGATGCCGACCAACGCCGCCCCGGCATTCGCCGCGGACGTGTTCGCCCGGTTGCCCGACGTGGAGCGGTTCCGTCTGCCGGACATGGCAGAGAACGGGGTCGCGATGCAGGTGCTCTCGCTGACCGTTCCCGGCATCGAGGTGGACTCCGACGCCGCCCGTGCGGTCGAGAACGCCCGGTACGTCAACGATGAACTCGCCGCGGTCGTGCGCGGGCACCCCGACCGGTTCGCCGCGTTCGCCGCGCTGCCGCTGCAGGACCCCGCGGCGGCTGTCGCCGAGATCTGCCGGACCGTACAGGAACTCGGGTTCAAGGGGGTGCTCGTCAACGATCACGTCCAAGGCGCGTACCTCGACGACCCGGCGTTCGACGAGGTCTGGGCCACGCTCGCGGAGCTCGGTGTCCCGCTGTATCTGCACCCCGGCATGCCGCCGGCCGATGCGTGCCATGTGCTTGACGGGCATCCCGAGCTGGACGGTGCCCTGTGGAGCTGGCAGGCCACCACGGGCGGCCATGCCATGCGGATCATCATGTCCGGAGTGTTCGATCGGCACCCGCACGCCCGGATGATTCTCGGTCACGCCGGAGAGTTCCTGCCGTTCCAGCTGTCCCGGTTCGATTCCCGGTATCTCACGATCACCGTGCCCGAGCCGTTGAAACAGCGGCCGTCGGCGTATTTCGGGAAGAACGTGCTTGTCACCACCAGCGGTGTCCTGGCTCTGGCCGCGATCGAAGCCCTCGTACGCGTCATGGGAGCAGACGCGGTGCTGTTCGCCATCGACTACCCCTACGAAAGGACCAGCGCTGCCGTCGCGGCCCTTGAGGGCACCGGCCTGACCGAGGCCGAGCGGCAGAAAGTCGCTTTCGGCAACGCCCGGGCCCTGCTGCACCTGTGACCCCGCACCCGGCTGCGCCTTTCCACGGGATTCCCCGTGACGCGGATCGCCCGCCGGCGGCGCTCGTCCCGTCGCACGGCCCGAACTGTCGGTGGGTGCTGGGATCGTGCCTCCGTGAGCGAACTGATCGAGCGTGTCGATGAGCACGACCGCGTGCTGGGGGTCGTCGAGCGGGACGAGGCGGTGCGCGAGCAGTGGCCCCATCGCATCGCGGCGACGATCTGCCGTGACCGTGCGGGGCGCATCCTGGTGGTGCGGCGGGCCGAGACGATGCCCCGCTTCCCGGGCCACCACGACGTGATGGTCGGCGGCGCCGTGGACGTGGGTGAGTCGTACGAGGCGGCGGCGGCCCGCGAGCTGGCCGAAGAGCTCAGCGTGCGTGTGCCGGTGCGCTTCCTCTTCAAGTTCCTCTGCCGGGAGGGGATCGGCCCCATCTGGGTCGGCGTGCACGAGGCCGTCGTGTCGGGGGCCCTGATCCCGGACCCGGATGAGATCGCGTGGCAGGACTGGCTGACGGTGGCCGAACTGTGCGAAGTGGTTGATCGATGGCGCTTCGTTCCGGCGGGGCGGGAAGCGCTGCGCCGGTATCTGGAGTGCGGTTCCGGCGGCGTCACGGGCTGACCGGCAGCCGGTCGGTGCTCTCCGGCATCGGCCTGCCGGCCCTCGTGGTCGGACACCCGTCGCCGGCAGGCCCGTTCACCTCGGTGGGGGCCGACGACGCGGCCGCCGCGGCGGAGGCCGTGCTGTATCTCGCCGCGCTCGGCCACCGCAGGATCGCCCGGGTCAGCGGACCCGCCGAACCCGGCCACAGCGCCGTCCGCACCGCGGCGTTCACCGAGACCGCGCGGCAACTCGGCCTGACCGCCCGCACGGTGGTCGCCGACCTCTCCGCGGACCAGCGCCGTCCGTAGGCGGGCGAGGCATCCGGGGCCGGGGCCCGCTGTCGCCTGGAGGACCCGGCACTCCGGCTCGGTTCGACGGCGGCAACTCGTGGGCCCCTCGGTCCGCGTGGCGTCGCGAGCCGCGGGGGGGGACCTGCACGGGTCGGAAACGTAAGGTGCGGGTGTGGACGCAGCTGATTTCTACACGGGCATCGTCGCCGAGATCTACGGGCCGTTGAAGTCGGCCACCCAGGACCCGGAACGCTACGCCGCCTTCGTGCAGGAGGCCGGCTCTCCCGCGCTGGAACTCGGGTGCGGGGACGGCGATCCGCTCCTCGAGCTGCGTCGGCGCGGCTTGGACGTCGAGGGGGTCGACTCCTCGGCGGACATGCTGGAGCGGTGCCGTCGCCGGGCGCGGGAGCAGGGCGTCGAGGTGGTCGTCCACCACCAGCGGATGGAGGCGCTCGATCTGCCGGGCTGTTACCGTGCGATCTTCCTTGCCGGGCCGACGTTCAACCTCCTGCCCGACGACGCCACCGCGCTGGCCGCCCTCCGCGGGATCAGCCGCCACCTTGCGGAGGGAGGCACCGCCCTGGTTCCCCTGTTCGTCCCGTCCCCCACGCCGGCCGAGCAGATCGGCCGGGTCCGCACCGCCACGGCCGACGACGGCGCCGAGTTGCGCGTGTCGGTGGTGTCCGAGGAACGGAACGAGGCCGACCGGACCCAGACGACGCTCCTGCGGTACGAGCGGCACCGCGACGGTGAGAGCGTCGTCTCCGACCGGCCCTGGCTGCTCCACTGGTACCCGCCCTCCGGGTTCGAGGAACTCGCCACGAGCGCCGGCCTGAGCGTGGCTCCCGTCCAGGACACGCCGGGCACCGACCTCCAGCAGTACCGCCTCCAGCACGCCGGTTGAGCCGCCCCGAGGACATGTCGTTCCCGTGGCTCCGTCGCCGCCGCGGACCACGCCACCAGGAGGAACCGGTGTCACCCCCGCACCCGCCCACCCCCGAGGAGAAGATCGCCGACGCGAAGAAGCTGCTGAGCCTCCCGCGCATCGTCGTGATCTGCGGCTCCACCCGCTTCATGACCGAGATGAACGAGGCCGATCTGCGCGAGACCACGGCCGGAAGGATCGTCGTCAAACCGGGCTGTGACCTGAAGTCGCCGCACGAACTGTGGTCCGATCCTGGCGAGGCCGAGGCACTGAAGGTGCGACTCGACGCTCTGCACCGGGCGAAGATCCGGCTCGCTGATGACGTGCTCGTGGTCGGCGACTACATCGGAGACAGCACCCGAGCCGAAATCGCCTACGCCCGGTCGCTCGGCAAGCCCGTGCGGTTCACGCACCCCGAAGTCGACCCTGACGCCTGACCGCCCGCCGCCACCTCGACAACGAGCACCGGCGGCCCGCCGCCCGACCGTCTGACGGTGGCGACCCGGCTTCGACAACGTCCGGGGCATCCACGACTGGTGCCACGATCACGATCGCACCGGCCGCAACGGTCACGCCACGCGCGATCCACGGGAGATCGGTACCTCCGTTCAGCGCGCTGAGCTGCGCACATCCTCGTGAGAGAGTGCCGTCGATCCGCAGGAGAGAACGTTCGGTCTTGACAGGCCGAGATCGGTCGCCCATGCTGTGACGAGAGAGAACGTTCGGTCTTGTTGTGGCTCGGGTGGCGCGTCGGGCCGGGCTTCGTACGGAGCAAGCCGACCGTGGAACCCACCCAATCGCCCAGACCCCCCGCGCCGTCCCGAAAGGATCATCGTGGCCACCGCCGCATCACCTGTCGCCGTCACCTTCGCACCGTCTCTGCGCCAGTTGTACTTCGTGCGGTTCGGGTTCGCCGTCGTCTGGGCTGCCTTGCTGTTCGCCAACAAGTCCCACCTCGGGCCGCTCGGTGTCACCCTGCTCGTCCTCTATCCGCTGTTCGATGTCGCCGCAGCGGTCACCGACGCTCGTTCGGCCGGTGTCACCGGCCCGGTGCGCGGTCTGCGGGTGAACATGGCGATCAGCCTGCTCGCCACGGTCGGCCTGGCCGTCGCCACTACTTCCGGTGTGCCGGCGGTGCTGCGCGTGTGGGGTGCCTGGGCGATCGTCTCGGGGGCGGTCCAGCTGATCGTGGGGGTCGGCCGTCGCGCGATGGGCGGGCAGTGGCCGATGATGCTCAGCGGTGGCATCTCCGTCCTGGCCGGGGCCTCGTTCATCGCGGGGGCCTCCGCGTCCGACCCGAAGCTGACCAACGTCGCCGGGTACGCCGTTCTCGGCGGAGTCTTCTTCCTCGTCTCGGCGCTGCGCCTGGGCCGCTCCGCGCACGCGAAGGTGAACTGACGTGGACACCAATACCTACGACGTCGTCGTCATCGGCGCCGGCCCGGTCGGCGAGAACATCGCCGACCGGGTGGTGCAGGGCGGCCTGACCGTGGCCGTCGTCGAGCGCGAACTGGTCGGGGGCGAGTGCTCCTACTGGGCGTGCATGCCGACCAAGGCGTTGCTGCGGAGCGGTGCCGCGCTGCGTGCGGCCCGGCAGGTGCCCGGCGCGCGCGAGGCGGTGACGGGCGAGCTGGACGTCGCGGCGGTGCTGCGCCGTCGTGACTCCTTCGCCGCGCACTGGCAGGACGACGGGCAGGCGGCGTGGCTGGAGCAGGTGGGCGTGCCGCTGTACCGCGGGCACGGCCGGATCGTCTCCACCCGAGCGGTCGAGGTGACCACCGGCGAGGACGGCGCGACGGTCACGCTGACCGCACGGCACGCGGTCGTCGTCGCGACCGGCAGCCGCGTGCTGGTCCCGGACGTGGAAGGGCTGCGCGAGGCGGCACCGTGGACCAGCCGGGAGGCCGCCGCGTCGAGCACGGTTCCCGGCCGGCTCGCCGTCATCGGCGGCGGGGTGGTCGCCGCGGAGATGGCGACCGCGTACGCCGGGCTGGGCGCCTCGGTGACGGTGCTGGCGCGTGACGGCGTGCTGCCGTCGGCCGAGCCGTTCGCGGGCGAGCGGGTCGTCGCGTCGTTGCGGGAGGCCGGTGTGTCGGTCCTGCTCGGCGCCGAGGCCGCGACGGTGAAGCGCGCCGGCGACGGCACGGTGTCCCTCACCCTCACCAGCGGCGCGCAGATCGACGCCGACGAAGTGCTCGTCGCGGTCGGCCGCGTGCCCAACACCCGGGACATCGGCCTGGAGGCCGTCGGCCTGACGCCGGGGGACTGGCTCACCGTCGACGGCACGCTGCGGGTGGTCGGGGCGGAGGGCGCGCCGGTCGGCGACGGATGGCTCTACGCGGCCGGGGACGTCAACCGGCGCGTGCTGCTGACCCATCAGGGCAAGTACCAGGCGCGCGCGGTGGGGGACACCATCGTGGCGCGCGCCAAGGGGGAGGCCGTCGACGACGGCCGGTGGGGCCGGCACGCGGCGACGGCCGACGAGCGCGCGGTGCCCCAAGTGGTCTTCACCGACCCGGAGATCGCGTCCGTCGGGCTGACCGCGGCCGCCGCCGAGGCGGCCGGGCTGCGGATCCGGGTGGTCGACCACGACCTGGCCGCCGTGGCCGGGTCGACCCTGCAGGCCGAGGACTACCGGGGGCAGGCGCGGATGGTCGTCGACGAGGACCGGAAGGTGATCGTCGGATTCACCCTCGCGGGCCCGGACGTCGCGGAGTTGCTGCACGCGGCGACGATCGCGGTGGTCGGGGAGGTCCCGCTGGACCGGTTGTGGCACGCGGTTCCGGCCTTCCCCACCGTCAGCGAGGTGTGGCTGCGGCTGCTGGAGGGCTACGGCCGCTGATGCGGCCGGCCGGAGCCGGGAGTGCGGAGCGCCGCGCCGGTGTTCCCCGGTGGTACCAGTGATTGATGCAAGACCCGCAGGCAGGAAAGGTTCCCCGCATGTCCGAGCGCACTTCGTCCACCGTCCTCTCGCTGGACCCGGACGACCCGTCCACCACCCTGGAGTCCGCGACCTGGGCGCTGGCAGCCCTGGTTGCCACTCTGGAGGACGCCGCCACGCAGCCGTTGGCGGACGTCCTTGCGGCGAACCCGCAGCGCACCGCCGTACTGGAAGCGGCCGGGCTGGTCCGGCGGGACGGGGACGTGCCGGCGCTGCACCCGGCGTACCGGTACCCCGACGGGCCGACGCACCACAGCGCGGCGCAGGCGCGGCTCAGTTCGCTGCGTCAGGCGGTGGCGGCGGCCGCGGGGGACCGCGGCGAGAGCGGCGGCTGGGCGGACCAGGAGGACGAGGTGCTGCGCAACCAGGGCCGCGTGTCCGCGGGCACCGGCCGCGCCCTCGCCGGCAAGGTGGTTCCCGCGCTGCCCGGTCTCGCGGAGCGGCTGGACGCGCAGGGCAGCAGCATCCTGGACATCGGCACCGGCGTCGCGGCGCTGGCGCTGGCCCTGGCGGAGGCGTTCCCCCGCGCCGACGTCGTCGGTGTCGACGTCATGGAGCGCGTGCTGGAACTGGCGCGCGAGGACCTGGCCGCGGCCGGCACCGAGGCCGCCGGCCGCGTCACCCTGCGGCACGCCGACGTCGTGGACGTGGCCGAGCAGGCCGCCTACGACATGATCTGGCTGCCCGCCCCCTTCCTGCCGGAGGCGGCCCTCACCCAGGCCCTGCCGCGACTGGTCGAGGCACTCAAGCCGGGCGCCTGGATCGTCGCCGGCACCAACCCGGCCGCCCCCGACCCCCTGCGGCAGGCCGTCGCCGGCTGGCACGCCGTCCGCAACGGCGGCAGCGCGTACGACGCCGACCGGATGGCGAGCACCCTCACCGGGTACGGCCTGCGCGACGAGCGCCGTTTCCCCACGGTGCCGGGCGGCCCGGTCCTGGTCGCGGCCCGACGCGACTGAGCCCGGCGTCATCTGCGGCAGCTGTCGCCCCGGCGTGGTCGAGCGCATCCTCGAACGCGCCGGGGCGGCAGTCCGTTTGGGGCCGAGCGCACTTCGGACGACGTTCGCAACTGCGCCTCCGGCGGTCGGGCTCCGGCATGGAAGACGCGCGCCAAGGCGTGTAGAGTCTGTGTAGTGAACGCTACATTCAGAAGTGGGGGATGCGCGTGACGAGCATGCTGGAACTCGGGGGCTCGCGGCTGGGGTACACCGAGGTCGGGGTGGGGCGGCCGGTGGTGTGGCTGCACGGGTCGGGGCCCGGGGCCACCGGGATGAGCAACTTCGGCGGGAACCTCGCGGCCTTCGGGGAGTACCGCAACATCGTGCTGGACCTGCCCGGTTGGGGGAGTTCCCCGCGACCGGAGACGGACGAGCCGCTGATCTTCCACGCGGCGGAGCAGGTGTGCCGGGCCCTGACCGCCCTCGGGATCGAGCGTGCCCACCTGGTGGGGAACTCCTACGGCGGCGCCGTCGCGATGCGCGTGGCGATGCGCCATCCCGAGCGCGTGGACCGGCTGGTCCTCATGGCCCCGGGCGGTGTCCTCCCGGCGGACGCACCGCCGTGGCCGGTCGGGCTCGACCGCCTCTTCGCGTACATGGCCGCCCCGGAGCCGTCGCGGGAGGCCATGGCCGAGTTCGTGCGCCTGATGGTGTTCGACGAGACGCTGGCGACCGAATCCCTCGTCGACGAGCGGTACGCGTCGAGCCTGCGGGCCCACCCCGAACTGCCGATCCCGCCGAACTTCGGCGACCTGACCCCCGATCTGGGGCTCGTCGCCGCCCCCACGCTGCTGGTCTGGGGGCGGGAGGACCAGACCGTGCCGCTGGCCTGGGCGGACAGGATCCTCGCGGGCATACCCGACGCCGAACTCCGGGTGCTGCCGCACTGCCGGCACTGGGTGCAGTACGAGCGTGCGGCCGAGTTCAACCACATCGTTCGCGAGTTCCTGCAGGGCGGAGCAGCCGCCGTAGCGGAGGGATGACACCGTGGGTATCCGCAAGCTCGGTTACGTCGGGCTCGACGTGACGGACGTCGACGCGTGGACCGACCTGCTGGGGCGCACGCTGGGCATCGGGGTCACCACGGTGAAGTTCGGCGCCGGCGAGGTCGCGCTGGCCGAACTCGACGCGTTCAAGTACCGCCTGGCCCTGCACCCGTCCCTGCAGGACGCGCCGCGGGAGCTGGGCTGGATCGTCGACACCCCGCGCGAGCTGGACCGGCTCAGCCGGCGGCTCGACGACGCGGGCTACGCCGTGGAGGACGGCTCGGCCGAGGAGACGGAACTGCGCGGCGCCACCCGCCTGCGCTGGTTCACCGACCCGGCGGGCCACCGGGTGGAGCTGGCCACGGGCGAGGCCAAGGTGCGCACCGGCGTCGCGCGGCCGGCCGGGTCGGCGCCCGGCGCCACCGGCCTCGGCCACTTCGTGCTGGCCAGTCCCCACCTCGCGGAGCTGCGCGAACTCTACGAGTCCGTACTGGAGTTCAAGCTGACCGACTACCGTGCCCCCGGCCTCTTCTTCCTCCGCTGCAACGCGGCCCACCACAGCATCGCGCTCGCCCATGCCGAGACCACGTCGATCCACCACCTCGAGTTGGAGCACGGCTCGATCGACGATGTCGGGCGGTCCTACGACCGGGCCAAGGCCAATGGCGCGCCGATATCGATCAGCCTCGGCCGGCACATGAACGACAAGGCGATCTCGTTCTACGTGCGGAACCCCAGCGGATTCCACCTCGAGATCGGCTGCGGCGGCATCGAGGTCGGCGACGACTGGGTGCCGCACGACTTCGGCGTCTCCGACGTCTGGGGCCACCACCACGCCGAGGCCAATCCGTTCGCCTCCCCCCCGCCCTGACGAGAGCCGGGACGAAAGCCCGGACGAACCTGTCACCTCGCCCATGTATCGTGCGCCGATATCGGGTCTCGTTGCGGAAGGGTGGCTCATGGGTGCGTCGGCGCCGGCGGCGGAGGGGCAGGTGCTACGGCGGCACCTGGGGGTGTTCGACGCGGTGGTGATCGGCCTGGGGTCGATGATCGGCGCGGGCATCTTCGCCGCCCTGGCCCCCGCCGCGGCCGCGGCGGGCTCGGGACTGCTGGTCGGGCTGGCGCTCGCGGGGGTGGTGGCCTACTGCAACGCGACGTCCTCGGCGCGGCTGGCCGCCCGGTACCCGGCGTCGGGCGGCACCTACGTGTACGGGCGCGAGCGGCTGGGCGCGTTCTGGGGCTACCTCGCCGGCTGGGGCTTCGTGGTGGGCAAGACCGCGTCGTGCGCGGCGATGGCCCTCACGGTGGGCTCGTACGTGTGGCCGGCGCAGGCCCACGCGGTGGCGGTCGCCGCGGTGGTGGCGCTGACCGCGGTGAACTACGTGGGGGTCCGGAAGGCGGCCTGGCTCACCCGGGTGATCGTCGCGGTCGTGCTCGCGGTGCTCGCGGCAGTGGTGACCGCGTGCTGTACCGCTTCCGCGGCGGACGCCGGGCGTTGGGCGATCGGCGCGGACACCGGGTGGCGCGGGGTGCTCCAGGCGGCCGGACTGCTGTTCTTCGCCTTCGCCGGCTACGCCCGCATCGCCACCCTCGGCGAGGAGGTCCGGGACCCGCGGCGCACCATCCCCCGGGCGATCCCCCTCGCGCTCGGTATCACCCTGGTCGTCTACGCGGTCGTCGCGCTCGCGGTCCTGGCCGTCCTCGGCCCCGGCCGCCTCGCACACACCACGGCGCCGCTGGCGGACGCCGTCCGCGCGGCCGGCGTGCCCGGCCTGGTCCCGGTGGTGCGCGTCGGGGCGGCCCTGGCGGCGCTCGGCTCGCTGCTCGCCCTCATCCTGGGGGTCTCCCGCACCACGCTGGCGATGGCCCGCGACCGCCACCTGCCGCCCGCGCTCGCCGCGGTCCACCCCCGCTTCGAGGTCCCGCACCGGGCCGAACTCGCCGTCGGCGCGGTCGTGGTGGTGCTGGCGGCGACCGCGGACGTGCGCGGCGCGATCGGCTTCTCCTCCTTCGGCGTCCTCGCCTACTACGCGGTGGCCAACGCCGCCGCCTTCACGCTGACCGCCGCCGAGGGCCGCCCGCCGCGCTTCGTGCCGGTGCTCGGGGCGGCCGGGTGCGCGGTGCTCGCGTTCTCGCTGCCTGGTGCCTCGGTGCTGTGGGGCGCGGTCGTCCTCGCCCTGGGGGTCGCCGCCTACGGCCTGCGCAAGGCGCTCGCCCGAGCCTGAACGGCGCTCCTGAACGGTCCCTCCGGCGGCCGCTCCTGAATGGACGTCAGGTACGCCGCCGGTCGTCCTCGGGCAGCAACTCGCGGGCCAGTTCCGCCAGCGCCCGCCGGTCCTCCGCCAGCGCCGCCCGGCCGGCCTCGGTCGCCCGGTAGATCCGGCGGGTCCGGCCGTCGACCACCCGCTGCTCGGAGACGAGCAGCCCGTCGCCCTCCAGGCGGTGCAGCGTCGGGTACAGCGTGCCGGGGCTGATCCGGTAGCCGTGCGAGGCCAACTCCTCGGCCATCCAGGCGCCGTGGATCTCCTCCTCGGCCGCGTGGTGCAGGATGTGCAGCCGCACCGCGCCACGTTGGAACTCCCGCACCGCTGCTCCCTCCGGGGATGTCACGAAACCGATATCGGGCTCCGATACTACGTGCCGTGGTGCGGGCCACTGCCCCCTTGCCGCGCGGCGCCCCTGCGGATCCCGGGCTTCCTACCGGGCGACGGACCGGGTGGCGCGCTCCGCCAACTCCGGGTCGAACAGCGAGCCGACGGGCGCCATCAGGTTGGCCACCTCCAGGAACGCCGTGCCCAGGACCGGGTCGACCGCCGCCGCGGCACGGAACCGGTCGAGGTAGCCGTTGATCTCCGCGTCCTGCGGCCCGCGTTCGCCCTCGACCTCGGGGAACCGCAGGTCGCCGCCGACGGCGAGGGACCACGGTTCGGCGAGCAGCGCGGCCGCCGCCGCGAAGAACCGCGGCGCCAGGTCGCGCGTGCCCTGTTCCTTCAGCAGGGACCGCAGGAGCTCCGCCTCCATGACGGCCACCGTCACCCCCTGGCCGTAGATCGGGTTGAAGCTGCACAACGCGTCGCCGACGACGAGGAATCCGCCGAGGTGGCGGTCGAGCCGGTCGAAGTGGTGGAGGGCGCTCTCCGGGTACCGCATCGTGACGGCCTCGTCCACGGGGGTGGCCGAGCGCAGCACGTCGGCGGCGTCCGGCGCCGCCAGGGTCGAGGCGAAGGCGATCATCCCGGCGTGGTCCGTGGGCGGCTCCTCGCCGAGCAGTCCGGCCAGCAGCACCGCGATCCGCCCGCCCTCCTGCCGGACCACCACTCCGGCCCGGGGCTGCCCGGGAAAGGGCACCACGGTCGTCCCGAGCCGTCCGTCCAGCAGCCCGGGCTCCTGCGCGAAGTGCCGTGTCACGTAGACCACGTCGGTCCTGACGGCCGTCCGCTCCGGGACGGGGTGGCCGAACGCGCGGAGCCAGGACAGGGCGCGGGAGCCGCGTCCGGCCGCGTCCACCACCAGTTCCGCCGGCAGCGCCTCCTCCGCGCCGGTGTGCCGCCGCACCCGGGCCCCGGTCACCCGGCCGTCGTCGACGATCAGCCCCTCGACCCGGGTGCCGTCGACGAGGGAGACGTTGGGCAGGGCCCGGACGCGCTCCCGGATCATCTCCTCCATCCGCGGCCTGCTGATCCCGAACCCGCGCAGCCCGGACGCCGCTTCGGCCATCCTGCGGCCGTCGAGGAACCAGGAGAAGTCCGCCTGCGCGTCACCGCTGGGCACGCCGGCCGCGGTCATCGCGTCCGTGAAGCCGGGGAAGAGGCCGTCCAGCCCGACCGCACCGCGGGTGAGGAGCGCGTGCACCTGGCGGCCCTGGGGTACGCCGCGGCGGGGGACGGCTCCCGCAGGGAGGGTGTCGCGTTCGACCACGGTCACGTGGGTGAAGGACGCGCTCAGCGCGCGGGCGGCCAGGAGGCCGGCGACGCTGCCGCCGGCGACGACCGCGTGCCCGAGGGGAGCATTCGATTTCATTGCCATGAGAAAGGGACGAAGCGGCGAGGGATCTTTGTTCACTAATCGCCAGTGGCGTCCCTCACGTCCCTCCGGGTGCGGCGCACGGCCGGCGGCAGCGGCGCGAACCCGCGGTCGCACAGGGGCCGTTGGGCCCGGGGCGGGCGCCTGGCGTTCCGGTGGCCAGCAGGCGGAGTTCAGCCGCAGTACACGTCGTTTCAACGTCGTGTCAGCAGAGTTCCGCCTCGTGCCTACCTCACACTCGCGTGCCGGCGTCGCGTCCGTCTGCGCCGCGACTCTGACGCTCTCAGGAATGCTCCTCACCGGGGTGCTGGCCGCTCAGCCCGCTGCTGCGGCGGACCCGGCCGGCTACCAGAACGTCCGGATCAACGAAGTCTCCTCCAACGGCTCCGACACCGTGGAGCTGTACAACACCGGCTCGACCGCGGTGAGCATCAGCGGCTGGAAGATGTCCGACGACAGCTTCTCGGCGCAGTCCTTCAGCCCGTCCGCCGGCACGATCCCGGCCGGCGGCTTCGTCACCTTCAACTCGCCCAAGGGGCTGGGCGACGCGGACAAGCTGGTGATCTACACCTCCGGCGGCACCGTGGTCGACCGCGTCGACTGGGCGACGGACAAGGCGAAGCCGGCCATGGCACGGTGCGGCGGCGACGGCACCGGGGCGTGGGTGACCGCGACGACGGCCACCACGTTCGGCGGCCCGAACGCCTCGGGCTGCCCGTCGTCGATCCCGGCGGCGAGCCGGGTGCGGATCAACGAGGCCACCTCGGACGGCTCCGACACCGTGGAGCTGTACAACGGCGGCACCAGCGCGGTCAGCGTCGGGTCGTGGAAGTACGTCGACGGCGACACCTCCCACTCGGCGGCGACGATCTCGTCCTCCTCGCCGAGCGCGACCAGCATCCCCGCGGGCGGCTACGTCACCTTCAACTCCACCATCGGCCTCGGCGACAACGACTCGGTCTTCCTCCTCGACGGCAGCGGCGACACCGTCGACTCGCTGACCTGGGCGACCGACGGCGCCAAGCCGTCGGACGAGCGCTGCGCCAACGGCACCGGCTGGTTCCGGACCGCCACGACCGCGACGCTCGGCAGCGCGAACTCCTGCTCCGGCAGCCCCGGTGGCGGCACCGGCGGCACCCCGCCCGGCCAGCTGCTGGGCGGCGGTGGCTCGCTCACCAGCGGCTGCACCCCCGAGGCGCCCTCCGGCACGGGTTCCACCCCGTCCGGCACGCTGGCCTGGCCGGGCGGCGCGGACGTCACGATCGCGGACAACGTCTGCGCGTTCACCACCTCCACCGGCCCCGAGGGCCGGGACGTGAGCGGCCTGGCCTTCGATCCGTCGAACCCGTCGGTGCTGTGGGCCGCGAAGAACAAGAACTGGCTGTTCAAGCTGGTCAAGAGCAACGGCAAGTGGATCCCCGACCCGACCTGGAGCGCGACCGGCAAGCAGATCCGCTTCGCGGGCGGCAGCGGCGAGCCGGACTCCGAGGGCCTCTCGGTCGGCGGCAACGGCCACCTCTACGTGACCACCGAGCGCGACAACACCGACAACACCAAGCCCAAGGACACCATCCTGGAGTTCGACCCGACGGCCACCGGGTCGACGCTGACGCCGATCCACCAGTGGGACATGACCTCGCAGTTCCCGCAGCTCAACACCGGTGACAAGGACGACGCCAACCTCGGCTTCGAGGGTGTCGGATACGTGCCGGACAGCTGGCTGACCGCGAACGGCTGGGTCGACCCGCTCACCGGCGCCGCCTACAACCCCGCGAACTACCCGCTGCACGGCGCGGGCCTGTACTTCGCCGGCCTGGAGTGGGACGGCTCGCTGCACGTCTACGGGCTCAACTCCGACGGCACGTTCACCACGTTCGGCACCATCGCGACCGGCAAGTCCTCCGTGATGGACGTGACCTTCGACGCCGGCACCCAGCGCCTCGTCGCGACCTGCGACAACACCTGCGGCGAGACGCACACCTTCATGAAGGTCAACGCCTCCGGTGCGATCGTGCCCGACGTGACCTACACGAACCCGACCGTCATGCCCACCGACAACCTGGAGGGCTTCGCGCTCGCGCCGACCTCGACCTGCACCGGCGGCACCCGCGAGGCGGTCTGGAGCGACGACGGCATCTACGGTTTCGGCTCCGGGAGTTCCTCCTCCGGGCACGCCCTCTACAGCGGCACCTTCCCCTGCTGATCCCGCCCACCACGGGTGACGAGGGGCACGCACCCTCGGGGCCGCCGCCACGGTAGGACACCCGGGCGGGACCGCACGACGAAGCTCCCGGCAGACGGGGCGGGCACCCAGCCCGCCCGCGGACTGCCGGGAGCTTCGTCGTGTCGCAACCGGGGACGGCCGGGCCGCGTTGTACACAGGGCGAGGGCAGAGGCCGACGGGGCCGGTGCGTGCGCTGAGGTGTGAGGTGCCGATGGGACGGGCGGGGCGAGCGGGTTCACGCGGGACTCGGGCGGCCACGGTAGGCAGCGTTCCAGGTCGCGGCCGGGGTCACGGCCGGGGTCGGGGTACGACCCGGGCGGTGGTCGCCTGCCTCGCCGCGGGGGCGGCCGGCGTGCTGCTGGGGCCACCCGCCACCGCGCGCGCGGCGGCCACGGTCACGGTGCCGGGGTCGGTGTCCCCGGCCGTCGCCGCCGCCTCGCGCGTCGGGGACGCGCCCGCCGCGCAGGCGATGACCGTCCAGGTGTGGCTGGCCCCGGACCTCGCGGGCGCCGCCGCGTACGCGGACGCGGTCGCCACCCCGGGCGGCGCGCGCCACCGCCACTACCTGACGCCCCGCGCGTACACCGCGAGGTTCGGGCCCTCCGCCGCGCGGGCCGAGGCGGTCGCGTCCTGGCTGACGGCCAAGGGGCTCACGGGAGTTCGGGTGGACGGCGGCCGCGACTACGTGTCGGCGACCGGGCCGGTGTCGGCGGTGCAGTCCGCGTTCCGGGTGCGCATCGCGCAGTACCGCGCGAACGGCCCGGCGGGCGGCGCCGCGCCGTTCGAGGCCAACGACCGGGACGTGTCGGTGCCGGCCGCGCTCGCGCCCGACGTGCTGGGCGTGACCGGGCTCGGCGACGCCACCGGCGGCACCGCCCGCCCCGCCGCGGCTCCGCTCGTGCGCGGGACGGTGGCCGGCCCGGCGGCGAGCACCGCCGGGCCGGCCACCTGCGCGCGGTACTGGGGCGAGCACACCCACGGCTTCACGCCCGCCTACCGCGGCCTGACGCAGGCGTCGTTGCCGGTGTGCGGGTACTCCGCCGCCCAGATGCGCGCCGCCTACGGCGCCACGTGGGCCCTGACCGGCAGGGGGCAGACCGTCGCCCTGACCGAGTCCGAGGCGCCGACCGCGATGTTCGCGACGCTCACGGCGTACGCGCGCGCCAACCACCTGCCGCTGCCCAGGCGCTCGCAGTTCCGCCAGATCCAGGCCGGCAAGGACTGCGCCGCATCGGCATCCGCGAAGGACGCGGCCGCGTCGCCCGCCGTGGCCGACGGGCCCGCCGTGAACGACGAGGCGGAGATGGACTCCGAGGCCGTCTACGCGATGGCGCCCGGCGCCGACCAGGTGATGGTCGTGGGCCGCGGATGCGACGAGGACCAGGCGCTGCTGGACGCCGCGCTCGCCGTCCTCACCGGCGACGGCGACCGGCCACGGGCGTCCATCGTGTCCAACTCGTGGCAGATCCCGCTCGGCGAGGTGCCGGCGGGAACCGTGCACGCGATCGACGTGCGAGCCGCCGCCGAGGGGGTCGGCATGTACGTCGCGTCCGGTGACACCAGCGGCCTGACGGCGACCGACGCCGACCCGTACGCGGTCGCGGTCGGCGGCACCACCCTCGGCGTCGGGGCCGCCGGGAACCGGGTCTTCGAGACCGGCTGGTCCGACGACTACGGCTCGCTGGACGGCGGGAAGTGGACCGATCTCGGGATCAGCGGCGGGGGAGGAGGCACCAGCCTGACCTACCGCCAGCCCTCGTACCAGAAGGGCGTGGTCCCCGCGTCGATGGCGCGTGCCCGCGTCGGCAAGCGCACCGTGCTGGATCGTGCGGTGCCGGACATCGCCGCCGACGCCGACCCCGACACCGGCCTGCTGACCGGGTACACCGACCCGGGCAGCGGCAGCGGGCCGGGGACGTACCGCACCCTGCCGAATGCCGGTACCAGCCTGGCGTGCCCGCTGGTCGCCGCCCTGGTCGCCGACGCCCAGCAGGGCCGCGGACGGCCGTTCGGCTTCGTCGACCCGCTCCTCTACCGTTTGGCCGGCACGCCCGCCCTCCACGACGTCCTGCCGGTCGGCCGGTCGGCGCCGCAGCGCGACCGCGGCGCCTGGCTCGCGGCGGACGGCAGCGGGACCGGCGCGGGCGTCGACGTCTTCGACGCGCAGGACCGCGGGCAGACCCAGCAGGTGACCGCCAAGGGCTACGACACGATGACGGGCGTCGGCACCCCGAACGGCGCCGCCTTCCTCACCGCCCTGCGCCGCGCGCCGCGTTGACCCGGCCGCCCCGTGCCGGACCACCGGGGGCCGGGGCTTCTGCCGGTTCCCGGCCGGCGGTCACGCACCGGTGCGGGTGTCGCGATCGACGGCCGGCTCGGGCTGCGCGGTCGAGAAGACCACGACGCCGGGCGGCGGCTTGACGGCCGCGGTGATCAGCGCCGCGACGCCCAGCAGGACCGCCACGGAGGTGAGGGCGCGCAGGATGGTGAGGTGGTCGGCGAGCAGGCCGATCGAGGGCGGGCCGGCGAGGAACGCGCAGTAGCCGATGGACGCGATGACGCTGACCCGGCCGGCGGCGTACCGCGGCTCGTCGGCTCCGGCGCTCATGCCGACGGGGAAGCCCAGCGAGACGCCCAGGCCCCACAGCACCGTGCCGAGGAACGCCAGCGGCGTCGCGGGGGCGAAGACGAACAGCAGCGAGCCCGCGATCCCGAACGCAGCCAGCACGCGCAGCACCGGCACCCGGCCGTACCGGTCGAGCAGCGCGGGGCCGAACCAGCGCCCGACCGTCATCGTGGAGAGGAAGGTGGCGAACGCGAGGGTGCCGAGGAACGCGGAGGTGTCGTAGCCGTCGATCGTGGCGAGCCCGATCCAGTCGTTCCCGGTGCCCTCGGCGAACGCGAAGGCGAGGACGAAGAAGCCGATCAGCAGCGTACGCGGCTCGCGCCATGCCGCGAGGGGGCTGCGCGGGGCGGCCGCCGGCTCGGCGGTGTCGGCGGCGGTGCCATCGGCTCCGGCGGCTCCGGCGTCGAGGGGGGCGTCCTCCGGCAGGAAGAGGCGGGTCCCCCAGGGGACCGCCACCGCGATCACCACCGCGGCCATCAGCAGGTGGGCGCCGACCGGGACGTGCAGGGCGACCATCGCCGCGCCGATCAGGGCGCCCGCGACCGTACCGAGGCTGTAGCCGGCGTGGAAGCGAGACATGATCGACCGCCCGAGGAACTGCTCGACCAGCGCGCCGTGGACGTTCATCGCCACGTCCCACGCGCCGGTGCCGAAGCCGAGCAGGAACAGGCCGACCACGACCGGGACCGGCCCGTGCGGGTACCCGACCGCCACGGTCGCCAGGCCCACGCACAGCAGCAGCGACATGCCGGCGACGGTGCGCCGGGTGCCCACGCGGTGGATCACCGGCCCGGCCAGCGGGAGCGCGATGATCGAGCCGGCGGCGATGGCGAGCAGGACCAGGCCGAGCCGGGCCGGTGAGAGGTCGAGGTGGTCGCGGACCTGCGGGATCCGGGAGGCCCAACTCGCGAAGGCGAGACCGCATCCGGTGAAGGCGATGTACGTGCCCTGGACGGCACCGCGTATCTGCGCCGCGGAGGGGCCCCCGAGGGCGGAAGTGGACGGCATGGCTCGCAGCTCCGTTGGAATCGTCGTCGGGCTGCCGCTGTTCCCCTGCCTCGCCAGCCGATCCACCATAGCAACGGGTTCGCGGATCGGCCCTGGTCCGCGGCTCGGGCCCGGGCGCCCGGGACGGTCCTGTGCCCGCTCCGCCCCCGGCCCTGATCGGTCGCGCCGGGAACCGCGGCGCTCGGAGGCGACGTCGATCAGCAGGATGGCGCCAGCCCGCATGACGCGACGACAGGACGGAGACCGCCGTATGCCGACCGCCGAGAACCACGCCCGGCCCGCACCCCCGGTCAAGGTGAACGACTACGACAGCTTCGCCGAGGCGTACGCGGAGGAGAACGCGCACGGCATCGCCAACGCGTACTACGAGCGGCCCGCGGTGCTGGCCCTCGCGGGGGACGTGGCCGGCCGCCGCGTCCTGGACGCCGGTTGCGGCACCGGCCCGCTGTCGGCCGAACTGCGCGAGCGCGGCGCCCTCGTCACCGGCATCGACGCCAGCGCGGGGATGCTGGCACTGGCCAGGCAGCGCCTCGGCGACGACGTGCCGCTGCACGTGGCGGACCTGGCCGGGCGCCTGCCGTTCGCCGACGGCGCGTTCGACGACGTGGTCGCCTCGCTGGTGCTGCACTACCTGGAGGACTGGGGCCCGGCGCTCGCCGAGCTGCGGCGCGTGCTCAGGCCCGGCGGCCGGCTGATCGGGTCGGTGGACCATCCCGTCGTGGCCTACACGCACCGCGATCCCCGGCCCGACTACTCCGCGACCACCAGCTACACCTTCGACTGGACGCTCGGCGGGCGGTCCATCCCGATGCGGCTGTGGCGCAGGCCGTTGCAGGCGATGACCGACGCCTTCACCGCGGCGGGCTTCCGGCTCACCGCGCTCAGCGAGCCGCAGCCCGATCCGACTGCCCGCGAGCTCTTCCCCGAGGAGTTCGCGGACCTGTCCACCACACCCTGCTTCCTCTTCTTCGTCCTCGAGGCGGCCGAGCGCTGAACCGGGATTCCGCGGCGGAGTCCTGAACCCGGCCGGTACCGCGCCGCGTGGCCCGGTGCCCGACCGGCGGGCGGCGGGCCACGCGGCGCGCCTCAGCCGTAGGCGGGGTCCGGCGCGCCGCCGGGGGCGGGGACCGTGGGAGAGTCGGCCGGCTCCTCCTGGTCCACCAGCGTGCGCTCGTCGAACGGCAGGTCGCCCGCGAGCACCCGGGCGACCCGTTCCTTGTCGACCTCGTGCACCCAGGTCCCGACCAGCAGGGTGGCGACCGCGTTGCCGGCGAAGTTGGTCAGGGCCCGCGCCTCGCTCATGAAGCGGTCGATGCCGACGATCAGGCCGACGCCGTCGACCAGTGCGGGCTGGTGCGACTGCAGGCCGCTGGCCAGGACGGCGATGCCCGAACCCGACACGCCCGCCGCGCCCTTGGAGGCGAGCATCATGAACAGCAGCAGGCCGATCTGCTGGCCCAGGCCCAGCGGGCGGTCGAGCGCGTCCGCGATGAACAGCGAGGCCATGGTCAGGTAGATCATGGTGCCGTCGAGGTTGAAGGAGTAGCCGGCCGGCACCGTGACGCCGACGACCGGGCGGCTGACGCCCAGGTGTTCCATCTTCGCGATGAGCCGGGGGAGCGCGGACTCCGACGACGAGGTGGACAGGATCAGCAGGAACTCCCGGCCCAGGTACCGCAGCAGTCGGAAGAGGTTGACGCCGGTGACCAGCCGCAGCATGGTGCCGAGCACCACGACGACGAAGAGCACGCAGGTCGTGTAGAAGCCGATCATGATGGTGCCCAGGGCCTTGAGCGCGTCCGTGCCGGTCTCGCCGATCACGGCGGCCATCGCGCCGAACGCGCCGATCGGGGCGGCCCACAGGATCATCGACAGCACCCGGAAGACCAGCTTCTGGAGGTGGCCGATGCCGCGCAGGACCGGCTCGCCGGAGCGGCCCATCGCCTGGAGGCCGAAGCCGACCAGCAGGGCGACCAGCAGCGTCTGGAGCACCTGCCCCTCGGTGAGGGCCGACAGCAGGCTGGTGGGGATGATGCCCAGCAGGAAGTCGACCGCGCCGACGTGGGCGTTCGCCGCCGCCGTGTGGCCGATGTGCCGGGTCGCCTCGGTCAGATGGAGTCCGGAGCCCGGGTGCAGGATGTTGCCGACGACCAGGCCGATGGCCAGCGCGACGGCCGACATGACGACGAAGTAGCCGAGCGCGAGGCCGCCGACCCGGCCGACCTTCGCGGCCTGCCGGACCGAGCCGACGCCGAGCGCGATCGTGCAGAAGATGACCGGCGAGACCATCATCTCGATCAGGGCGACGAACCCGGTTCCCAGCGGCTTGAGTTCCCTGGCGAAGTGCGGCCACAGGAAGCCGGTGGCGATGCCGAGCAGCACCGCGACGATCACGGCGAGGTACAGGTACTGTGTGCGGTCCCGCTGGGCGGGCGGTGCCTCCACCGGCGATTCGGGCATGGTGACTCTCCTTGACGGCATCGGTGGCGTCGGGGGCGTGCCGCAGGGCTCGGGCCGGCGTCCCGGGGACGGCGGCGCGTGCGGCCCGCGACCTGGCGGTCCCCGCGACTATCGCGGCCCGCGTGACGTGCGTCACGGTTGTGTTCGTTGAGTTCACGCAAAGTCGAGAGGCGGACCGATGCCATGGCGGCGACCCGCGTGCCCTACCCCCGCAGCCTGGCCGGGCAGTTGTTCGCGATGCAGGCCGTCCTGGTCGCCGTGGCCGTGACGGTGTGCGCGATCTTCGGGTACGTCAGCGACGGGCGGCAGGCCGAGGCGTCCGCACGGCGGCAGGCCACCGCGGTGGCCCGGGCGGTCGCGGACACGCCCGCGGTGGAGCAGGCGGCACGCGGCGGCGATCCCACGGCCGAACTCCAGCCGTACGCCCTGTCCGTGCAGCACGACACGGGGGTGGACTTCGTGACGATCATGGACCCGCACGGCATCCGCTGGACCCACCCCGACCCCGCCGAGATCGGCCGCCGCTACCTGGGCCACATCGCGCCGGCCCTGCACGGCCGCACCTTCGCCGAGACCTACACCGGCACCCTCGGGCCGTCGGTCCGCGTGATCACCCCGATCCGGTCCGGCGCACGCATCACCGGGCTGGTCAGCGCCGGCATCACCGTGGAGGCGATCACCGCGCGCTCCCGCAAGCAACTCGCCGCGCTGATCGGCGTCGCGGCCGGCGCGCTGGCCCTCAGCGGGATCGGCACCTTCCTGGTCAACGCCCGGCTGCGCCGCCACACCCACGGCATGAACGCCCGCGACCTGCACCGCATGCACGACTACCACCAGGCCGCGCTGCACGCCGTCCGCGAGGGGCTGCTCCTGCTCGACGGCGAGCAGCGCATCGCGCTCATCAACGACGGCGGGCGCGAACTGCTGGGCCTGGCCGGGGACGCCGTGGGCCGGCACGTCACCGCGCTCGGGCTGCCCGACGCCCTGACCGCGGCGCTGCTGGCCCCCGAGGCCCGCGTCGACGAGCTGCACCTGACCTCCGAGCGGGTCGTCGTCGTCAACACCGCCCCCGTCTCCGGCGGCGAGCAGCGCGGCACGATGGTGACCCTGCGGGATCACACCGAACTCCAGGTCGTGATGGGCGAGTTGGACTCCGAGCGCGGTTTCAGCCGGGCGCTGCGCGCGCAGGCGCACGAGGCGGCCAACCGGCTGCACACCGTCGTCTCGCTGGTCGAACTCGGCCGCGGGCGCGAGGCGGTGGACTTCGCCACCGCCGAACTGCGGGCGGCCCAGGCCCTGACGGACCGGGTGGTCGCCGCGGTCGACGAACCGGTGCTGGCAGCCCTGCTGTTGGGCAAGGCGGCACAGGCCAACGAGCGGGGGGTCGAGCTGGTGATCACGCCCGACAGCCGGTTGGAGGACGGGCTGCTGCCCGCGGGTCTCGCCCCGCGCGACCTGGTCACGGTCCTGGGCAACCTGATCGACAACGCCGTCGACGCGACGCAGGGCCTGCCGGCCGCCCGGGTCGAGGTCACGGTCGCGGCCCACCAGGCCCCGGAGGGGCTGCTGTTGCGCGTGGCCGACACGGGCCCGGGCATCCCCTCCGGCGACACCGACGCGGTCTTCGAGCGGGGCTGGTCGACGAAGCCGGCGCCGTCCGGCGGGCGCGGCCTGGGGCTCGCGCTGGCCCGGCAGACCGTGACGCGCAACGGCGGCACGCTCACGCTGACCGCCGGGCCCGAGGGCGGTGCGGTCTTCACCGCCCGGCTGCCGCTGATCCCGCCCCCGACGCCGCCCGCCCATGCGACACCGCCGGCGCATCCGGCGCGGCCAGCACCACCCCCGCTCAGCGACGCCGCCGCCCGTCCGGCCGGAGGGGGACAGGTATGAGCCGGACACCGATCCGCGTGCTCGTGGTCGAGGACGACCCGGTCGCCGCCGACGCGCACGCCCTCTATGTCGACCGCGTGCCCGGGTTCACCGCCGTCGGCAAGGCGCACACCGCGGCGCAGGCCCGGCTGTTGCTGCTCCGCGCCCCGGTCGATCTGCTCCTGCTCGACCTCTACCTGCCCGACGGCCACGGCCTGGAACTCGCGCGCTCGCTGCGCGCCGAGGGCCACCGGATGGACGTCATCGCGGTGACCTCCGCGCGCGACCTGGCCGTGGTCCGCGAAGGCGTCTCGCTCGGCGTGGTGCAGTACATCCTCAAGCCGTTCGCGTTCGCCACGCTCCGCGACCGGCTGCTCGGCTACGCCAGGTTCCGGGCCTCGGCGGGGGAGGCTGGCAGCCAGGACGAGGTGGACCGGGCGCTGGCCGCGCTGCGCCCGTCGAGGCCCGCCGCGCTGCCGAAGGGGCTCAGCGCTCCCACGCTGGAGACGGTCGTCCGCACGCTCACGGTCGCCCCGGCCGGGCTGACGGCGGCGGCCACCGCCGCGTCGGCCGGCATCTCCCGTATCACCGCCCGCCGTTACCTGGAGCACCTGGTCGAGCAGGGCCGCGCCGAGCGCAGCCCCCAGTACGGCCAGGTCGGGCGGCCGGAGCTGCACTACCGGTGGGTGGCGCGGGGCTGACGCGGGCACCCCGACCCCGGGGAGTTGGGTGCCCTCGCGGCAGAACGTGCCCCTGGTGGTTGCCGTCGCCCGCAAGGGCACCCCCGTCCCCGGGGGGAGGGCACCGTTCGCCCGCAAGGGCACCCTCGGCACGGGGAGTTGGGTGCCCTTGCGGCTGGACGTGCCCCCGAAGGGGCGCGGGGAACGGCGCGAGCAACTGGCCACCGGCGGGTGGTCCGGGGACATCGCCGTGGGGGCTGGGCCTGCGGGCCTCCGGCTGCGCCGTCGTGGCTGGGGGTACCTCCCAGGCGAAGCTGTGGGGGAGCGCAGTTCCCCGCGCCCCTGGTTGGCACCGTTCACTCGCGAGGGCACCCCGGCACCGGGGGGGAGGGCAACGCTTGCCCGTGAGGGCACCCCCGGCACGGGGGGTTGGGCGCCGTCGCGGTAGGACCGCACCCTCCAGGGGCGCGGGGAACTGCGTGAGCAACCGGCCGCCGGCGGGTGGTCCGGGGACATGCCGCGGCCCCCCACCCCGGGCGGTCCCCCCAGCGGCTAAGCCCGAACCACCTCGCGGATCCCCTCCACCGCCCGCACGAGGTGCGGCTCCGCCCGGTCCGCCCGGTGGGCGACCACCAGCTCGACGGTGGTCGCCGGGCGCACCAGCGGCCGATACACCACGCCGGGAAGGCTCAACGCCGTCACCGGCTCGGGCACCACCGCCGCCCCGAGCCCGCCCGCGACCAGCGTGACCAGCGTCGACGTCTCGCCGACCTCGTGCCGGATCCGCGGCTCGACCCCGGCGTCGTGCAGCAACCGCAGGACCACCTCGTACATCACGGACCGCCGCGCGGAAGAGTGCACGATCAGGTCGGTCCCGGCCAGATCGGCCGCCCGCACCTGCCGCCGCCCGGCGAGTGCGTGCTCGGACGGCAGCGCCACCACCAGCCGGTCGCGGCGCAACAGGTGTGCCACGAGGGAGGGTTCGGCCACCGGCGGACGCAGCAGGGCGACGTCGATCGTGCCCGCGCGCAGCGCGTCCGCCTGGTCCGGTGCCAGCATCTCGCCGCGGAAGGAGAAGTCGACCCCGGGCAGCCGCGCGGACAGGTGCCGGGACAGCGCCGGGAGCAGGCTGTACGTCGCCGAGCCCACGCAGCCGATCGCGAGACGGCCGACGACCCCGGCCGCGACCTGGCGCGCCAGGTGGCCCGCCTCGTCGACCTCGGCCAGGATCGCCCGGGCGCGTTCGAGGTAGGCGCGGCCGGCCTCGGTGAGGTCGACCCGGCGGGTGGTGCGGTGCAGCAGCTCGACCCCGAGCTCGGTCTCCAGGCGGCGGATCGCCTGCGACAGCGGCGGCTGCGCCATGTGCAGCCGCTCGGCGGCGCGGCCGAAGTGCCGCTCCTCGGCGACGGCGACGTAGTACCGCAGGTGGCGAAGATCCATATCGTCCGCCTCTCAATCAGCCGCGATATTGATACTTCATCCTATGGGCGGCGCCGCCTACCGTAGGGGCGTGAGCGCTTTCCTCTACGCAGCGAACCGCACGCCCTTCGGGAAGTTCGGCGGTGGGCTGGCCGGTGTCCGCCCCGACGACCTGGCCGCCGCCGCGATCACCGGGCTGCTCGCCCGGACCCCCGACCTCGAACCGGCGGCGGTCGACGAGGTGGTCTGGGGCAACGCGAACGGCGCCGGGGAGGAGAACCGCAACGTCGGCCGGATGGCCGCGCTGCTGGCGGGCCTGCCCACGAGCGTGCCCGGCACGACCGTCAACCGCCTGTGCGGGTCCTCCCTCGACGCGGCGATGATCGGATCGCGGGCGATCGAGACCGGCGACGCCGACATCGTCCTCGTCGGCGGGGTGGAGTCGATGACGCGCGCGCCGTGGGTGCTGCCGAAACCGGCGAAGGGATTCCCGGCCGGCGACGTGACCGCCGTGTCGACCACCCTCGGCTGGCGGCTGGTCAACCCGCGGATGCCGCAGGAGTGGACGCTCTCGCTGGGGGAGTGCAACGAGCGGCTCCAGCAGCGGTACGGCGTGAGCCGCGCACGCCAGGACGAGTTCGCCGCCCGCTCGCACCGGCTCGCGCACGAGGCGTGGGAGAGCGGCTTCTACGACGAACTCGTCACGCCGGTCGAGGCGTTGACCCGCGACGAGACGATCCGGCCCGCGACCACCCCGCAGGTGCTGGCCGCCCTCAAGCCGTCCTTCCGGCCCGACGGGACCATCACCGCCGGGAACGCCTCGCCGCTGACGGACGGCGCCTCGGCGGTGCTGCTCGGCAGCGAGGGCGCGGCCGGCGCGATCGGCCGGGAGCCGACGGCCCGGATCGCCGGCCGCGGCGTGATGGCGCTCGACCCGCAGGACTTCGGCTACGCCCCCGTCGAGGCGGCCGGCCGGGCGCTGGAACGGGCGGGCATCGGCTGGGACCGGGTCGGGGCGGTGGAGCTCAACGAGGCGTTCGCGGTGCAGTCCCTGGTCTGCGTCGACGCGTGGCTCGAAGAGGGGCTGCGCGACCCGGAGTTGGTCAACGCCAAGGGCGGCGCGATCGCGCTCGGGCACCCGCTCGGTGCCTCCGGCGGCCGGGTCCTCGGCACCCTGGCCGGTGTCCTGCGCGAGCGCGGGGAGCGGTACGGCGTCGCGGCCATCTGCATCGGTGTCGGCCAGGGGCTGGCCGTCGTCCTGGAGAACCTGGAGGCCGGGGCGTGAGCCGCGCCCGAGTCCTGGACACCTGCGACGAGGCGGTCGCGGGGATCGAGGACGGCTCCGTCGTCCTGGTCGGCGGGTTCGGCTTCGCGGGGATGCCGTTCGACCTCCTCGACGCGCTGATCCGGCAGGGCGCCACGGACCTCACCGTCGTGTCCAACAACGCGGGCAACGGCGAGGTCGGCCTCGCCGGGCTGCTCAAGGCCGGGCGGGTGCGGAAGGTGGTCTGCTCCTTCCCGCGGCAGGCCGACTCCTACGTCTTCGACGAGCTGTACCGGTCCGGCCGGGTCGACCTCGAAGTGGTGCCGCAGGGCAACCTGGCGGAGCGGATGCGGGCGGCCGGCGCGGGCATCGGCGCGTTCTTCTGCCCCACCGCGGTCGGCACGCCGCTGGCCGAGGGCAAGGAGACGCGGACCATCGACGGCCGCGAGCACGTGCTGGAGTACCCGATCAGGGGCGACTACGCGCTCATCTCCGCGCACCGGGCCGACCCGATGGGCAACCTCGTCTACCGCAGGACCGCCCGCAACTTCGGGCCCGTCATGGCCACGGCCGCCGCCACCACCGTCGTGCAGGTGAACGAGGTCGTCGCGCTCGGGGAACTCGACCCCGAGGCGGTCGTCACCCCCTCCATCTACGTCGACCGGATCGTCCCGGTCCAGGCCCGGCACTACACCGTCCAGGGGGCACGATGAGCACGTCGGCGCACACGACGAGCACGGAGCACACGGCGGGCGCGACCGGTACGGAGAAGACGGCCGCCACGGCGGTGCGGGCGGCGCCCGGTGCGGTCGCGCACCTGGACCGGGGGCCGTTGACCATGGACGAACTCGCCGCGGTGATCGCCCGCGACATCCCCGACGGCTCGTACGTCAACCTCGGCATCGGCCTGCCGACCACGATCGCCGACCACCTGTCCGCGGATTCCGGGGTCGTGCTCCACACCGAGAACGGCATGCTGAACATGGGCCCGGCCGCCGTCGGCGACGCGATCGACCCGGACCTCACCAACGCCGGCAAGGTGCCGGTCACCGAACTGCCGGGCGCGGCGTACTTCCACCACGCCGACTCCTTCGCGATGATGCGCGGCGGCCACCTGGACGTCTGCGTGCTCGGCGCCTTCCAGGTGAGCACCGCCGGCGACCTCGCCAACTGGCACACCGGCGGGCCCGACGACATCCCCGCCGTCGGCGGCGCCATGGACCTCGCGATCGGCGCGAAGGACGTCTACGTGATGACGAAGCTCTTCACCAGGACCGGTGCACCCAAGCTCGTGCCGTCCTGCACCTACCCGCTCACCGGCGTCCGCTGCGTCAGCCGCGTCTACACCGACCACGCCACCTTCGAGATCACCCCGAACGGCGCGCTCGTCCAGGAGAGTTGGGGCAGCACGGCGGCCGATCTGGCCGCGCGCCTGGACGGTGGCATCGCCCCGGGCTGACCCCGCCCGGCCGCGCGCCGCACCCGCGGGGAAAGGTTTCCCCGCTGCTCCCCCTGTGTTCGCCTTGCCTGGCTACTCTCCCCTCGCCCGGTCCTGCACAGGAGAGGTACGTCCATGAGCACCCCGGTCCACCCCACTTCGGCACGCCGGCCCGGGCCCGTCCTCACGCCGGTCCGGCGGGGCCAGGACCGGAGCCGGGCCGCGAGCCCTTCCGGCACCCCCGCGGAGCGCGCCATGCGCGCGGTCCAGTCCAGCGCCGGCAACCGGGCCGCGACCGCGATGGTGCAGCGCGCCCGGAACGCCCCGCGGGGCAGGGCGCCGGAGAACGCCAACCCGCCCGGCGGATCGCGGAGTTACCGTGACCGGATCGCCGCGATCCTGGACCGGCTGAAGAAGAACTTCGAGTTCATCGACACCTTCGTCAAGGGCGTCCAGGTACCCGCCAACGCGGGTTTCTCCCAGCACGCCGCCGCCACGGTCAACGAGGGCCTCAAGCACTCCGCCGCCGACTCGGGCGCCGGCGCCGTCTCGGAGAGCCTCGTCGCGGAGACCGTCGGCGCCGCCCTCGGCGGCATCGAGGCGGCCAAGGCCAGGAAGGACGCCAAGAAGCACCAGAGCGGGGCGGCCTTCCACGGGGCGCACAAGAAGTACACCTCCAAGACCGCCGAGGCGGTCGTCAGTGCCTCCAGCGCGGGAAACTACGCCCTCGGTGTCGCCAAGGAGCTGACCAAGGCCGAGAAGGCGGCGCACGCCATGGAGGCCACCGAGGTGAGCGGGGTCGGCTCCAGCGTGGTCGGCGCGGTGAAGGGGGCCCGCGCGGCGCGGCGTTTCGGGCTGACGGCCCGCAAGTACCGTGCCCTGGAGAAGATCGAGCGGCCCGACCGCACCGAGGAGGGCGCCCTGACCCGGCTCAACCAGGCCCGGGAGAACGCCGAATGGTCCGCGGCCGAGGCGTACGTCGCGCTGGACGCCCACTGGGACCACGACGGCGCGGACCGGCTGGACCGGGTGTCCGACGCCATCGACGCGGCGTGGTCGGCGATGGGCGACGCCCGTGACGCCGCCCGGGACGTCCAGCGCGCCGAGGACGTGAACACGATGAACACGGTGCTCACGTACGCGCTCGCCAAGCAGCGCAACAAGATGGGCAAGCAGGCGCTCACCGCCGTCGGCGAGTCCGCCAAGGCCGCGGGCGGCGTGGTGACGGCGATCGCCGCGACCGCCGGCGGGGCCGGGCTGGCCAGCAACCCGGTCGGCTGGGGCCTCGCCGCTGGCGCGGCCGGCCTCATCTTCGGCGTCGCCGCCTACAAGGGGACCCGCGCCGGGATGAAGCGCTACGAGGGGGCCCGCCACCCCGACCGCTGGGCGGCGCAGGGCGGGACCGCGGCCGAGCCCGCCTCCCGCGAGGATGCGCTGAAGGAGGCGCTGAAGTTCTGGAAGAAGGTGGCGAACGGCGAACGCCAGGCCATGGCGCGCAGGATCTACGCCCTGGCGGCGGGGCCCGACGTCAGCGGGAGTGGCAACACGTCGGCCGAGATGCGGGAGTCGGCCCGCGCGCTCCTGGTCGCCCTCAAGGCGGGGCCCGCGAACCAGCGGCTCACCCCCGAGGCATGGGCGAACTCCCTCAACGACCCGGCGAAGACCGCCGCCTGGGTCAAGGAGATCGCCGAACAGCTGTCCTCGGCGTGACCGGGAGGGCACCTGGTCCGGCCGGCGGGCCGGTGGCCGCCCCTCGCAACTCCCGCGAGGGGCGGCTCCAGCTCTCCTCGCTCAGTGCGCGGGGCCGAGCCCCATGGCGAACACGTTCAGCCGCCCCGAGTAGCCGGAGGGCAGCACGACCGACGCGACGGTCCGGGACGCGTCCACCGGCACGCTGACCCCGAACACGTAGGTGCTCGTCTGCTGCGGGCCGGATGCCAGGTTGCGGTAGGACATCTTGGCCGCGACCGTCTCGCCGGGGAGCAACGCGTCCTGGTCGTGGTGCATCGTCCAGTCGCTCACGTGCAGCGTGTACGGCTGGACGGTCCCGTCGGTGTAGACGATCTGCCCGGTGGCGGTGATCGGGCCGCCGGACCCGGCGGTCGCCAGGAACGCGAGCGTGTCCGCGCTCCCCGGCGCCGCGGGCCGGATCGCCTGCCCGGTGGCCATGACGTCGTCGGCCTGTCCCGCGCTGCTCGCCGGCCAGGTGAGGGCGGCGTCGCCGACGGCGACGGAGGCGCCCGGCGTCAGCCCGGCCGCCGCGAGGGCGTCCCTGGACAGGCTGTTGTGTCCGCCGTCGAGGTTGCCGACGCTCCGGTCGCTGTCCGGGCTGGTGCCCACCGTGTCGAAGAGCTGCGACACGTCGCTCGCGGCCACCTGGTACCGGGTGTCGGCGAACGTGTTCAGTGCGCCGCCGCTGCCGCCGTTGCTCGACCAGCCGGTGGTCACGGTCACCGGGTAGCTGCCGGGCGTCGCGTCCGAGGACGGGGTGAGCGAGAGCGTGGCCGTCGCCGAGTGGCCGGGGGCGAGCGCGGGGAGCGTGGTCGCGCGCACCGGCCAGGGCGCCTTGGCGCTGATCGTCACGTGATCGGCGGCGGTGCTGCCGGCGTTGGTGAGGTGCACCGTCATCGTGCCCGCGGCGCCGGCGGTGCCGGGCGTGGACGTGACGCCGGTGATCCGCACGTCGGCGGTGTGAGCCGTCGCCGAGCACGCGGAGACCGGCGTGGCCGAGCCGGTGGCCCAACTGCTCGGCCGGTCCCCGAGGTCGAAGCGCAGCGTGGCGCCCTTCCGGATCGCGCTGTGGCTGATGACGCTGGTCCGCAGCGGCTTGCCGTCGACCGTCAGACCGTCGATGTAGCGGTTGGCCGCCGACGCGCCGGGCGCGTCGATCACCAGTTGCGAGGACTGGTACCACGGCTGCTGCAGGTGCACCACGGCGTGGGTGAACAGCGGGCTCGTCAGCGTGTACTGGTCCCCGCCGGCGAACGCCGGGTACAGGCCGAGCGACGACAGCACGTACCAGCTCGACATCGTGCCGAGGTCGTCGTTGCCGGTGACGCCGGTCGGGCTCGTGTTGTAGAGGGTCTCGGCCGCGCGCACCACGTCCTGCGTCTTCCACGGCTGCCCGAGGTAGTTGTACAGGTACGGGGCCTGCAGGTCCGTCTCGTTGTACGGGTTGTACTGGTCCTCCGCGCCCCACGTGCCGCCGGCGACCCCCGCGGGGTCCGCGGCCAGCCGGTCGTACGAGAAGAACCGGTCGAGCTTCTCCACCGTCGGGCCGACCCCGCCGAGCGCGTTCGCCAGCCCCGTCACGTCCTGGGGGGCCAGCCAGGTGTACTGCCAGGCGGAGCCCTCCTTGAACCCGTTCTCGCTCGCCGGGTCGAAGGGGGCGAGCCACGAGCCGTCGGCCTGCCGCGGCTGCACGAAGCCGGTCTGCGGGTTGACGAGGTCGACGTACCGCTGCGACCGGTCCAGGAACCGGGCGGCGTCGGCCTTCTCGCCGAGCTTGCTCGCGTAGAGCGACAGCGAGCAGTCGTTGACGCCGTACTCGAGCTGGTCGGACGCCGCCGTCGGGTAGTCGCCGGTACTGCCCAGCGGCACGTAGCCCTGGTTGAGGTACTCGGCGAGCCCGGTGCGGCCCTCCAGGGGTGTCTGCGCGGGGTCGGGCAGCTGCGTCGCGTTCTTCAGCAGCGCGTCGTAGATCGGCCGCACGTCACCGGGGCGCAGCAGGCCCTTGAGGTACGCGTCGGTGAGGAGGTTCGCCGCCGGGTCGCCGACCATCTCGTTCGTGTCGTACTGGGCGTACGGCCACTTGGGCATCCAGCCGCTCTGCTGCGCGTCCTCCAGCAGGCTGTGCGCCATGGCGGCGACGCGCTCCGGGGCGACCAGGTCGAGCACCTGTTGCTGCGTGCGGTAGGTGTCCCACATGGAGAACGCCGTGTAGTGCGTCTGCCCGGGCGGCTCGTGGTGCACCGCCCCGTCGAAGCCCGTGTAGGCGCCGTCGGCGTCGGAGTACACGTTCGGGTCGAGCAGCGAGTGGTACAGCGCCGTGTAGAACGTCGACTGCTGCGCGGCGCTGCCGCCTTGGACCTGGACCCGCGACAGCATCGCGTTCCACTGCGAGGCGGCGGCCGCGCGGACGTGGTCGAAGCCGAACCCCTTGGTGCCCTCGGCGGCGAGGTTGCCGCGCGCGCCGTCGAGCGAGACGTAGGAGATGCCGACCTTCGAGGTGACGTCGTCGCTGCCGAACGAGAGGTAGGCACCGCTGCCCGTCCCGGTGGCCGACGCCTGCCCGGTCCTGACGCCGGTGCCGCTGCCGGTGGCGAAGGAGGTGAACGGATGGTCGAACTGCATCGAGAAGTAGACGGTGTACTTGTTGTAGCTCTTGGACGGGCAGGTGTTGAAGTACCCGTAGGTGCTGACGGACCCCTCGACCGTGTGGTCCCCGACGACCTGGACGGTCGCGGCGGACGCGCCGCGGAAGCCGCCGCCCGGGCTCACGAGCACGCCGGGCGCTGCGCCGCTCGGGAAGGTGTAACGCGCCCAGCCGGTACGGGTGGTGGCGGTGAGTTCCGCGTGCACGCCGCCGAGGTCGACGGCGTACGAACCCGGGTGCGCGTCCTCGGTGGCGTGGTCGAAGGTGACCTCGTTCGCGTGCGGGTCCAGCGACGTCACGCCGCCGGTCAGCGGCAGGGACGTCACGTCGCCCATCGCGGCGCACCCCGGCCCGGACAGGTGGTTGAGCCCGAACCCCCAGGTCTTCGGGTTCGCGTACTCGTAGCCACCGCCCTCGGCCGACTCGGTGTTCGGGCTGAACTGCACCATGCCGAACGGGAGCGTGGCGCCGGGATACGTGCCGCCGCCGGCCGCGGTGCCGGCCAGCGGCGCGACCAGGGCGGCCGGATCGGCCGGTGCGGAGGCCGCCGACGCGGCGGCGGGAACGGCCGACAGGCCGGTGATCACGAGCGCTGCCGTGACGATGAATCGAAGAGGACGAAGGTGGAGATTCCGTCGCCGCATGGTGCCCCTCCCGGCGTGCTGCGCTCGGTGCTCGTTTGACATCGTTGTCACGCAGCTTGGGGGAACCTACTGCCACGGGAACGTCCAAGGCAAGGGTCATGACCTGCGGATCCCGGGGGTGGCTTCGGTGTGGGCCCGGTGTGGCTGCGGGGGAGGCTCGGGCGGCGCGGCCTCGGTGCGACCGGGGCGCGGGTTCGGTGTGGCCCGCGGTGGCCCGGCGTGGCGTCTGCGCGGGCCCGGCGTGGCTTTGGTCCTACGACTCGTAGTAGTTTGGCGGGGGGCGGCGAGATCCCTGCCGGTGGGAGACGAGGAGGTGCCGGGTGGCGGAGCGGAACGACCGGGGCACCCGGCGGCGGGCCCGGGGGGAGTTGGAGGGCGAGGTGCTGGCCGCGCTGTGGGCGGCCGGCGGGCCGGTGGCAGCCGCCGCCGTCCAGGAGAGCGTGCCCGGTACCGCCTACACGACGGTGCTGACGATCCTGACCCGGCTGTGCGAGAAGGGCCTGGTGACGCGGCGGCGCGAGGGCCGCGGGCATGTCTACGCGCCCGTGGACGACCGGGCCGGTGTCGTGGCCGCGGGTATGCACTCGCTGCTGGACGACGGCGGGGACCGCGGGGCGGTACTGGCCCGTTTCGTGTCGGAGCTGTCCGCGGAGGACGAGCACCTGCTGGAGCGGCTGCTGCAGGACGAGCAGCGCCACCGGCCGTCCGGCCCGGCGTAGCCGTGTTCTGGCCCGCGCCGATGTACCTGCCGCTGCTGGTGAGCGCGGTCCTCGCGGTGGTGGCCCCGTGGGCGGGGCGTCGGATGCCGCCGCACGCGGGAGCCTGGGCGATGACGTGTGCCGCGGTGGTGGCGGCGGGCACCTGGGTGGCGGAGCTGGCGATGCTGGCCTTCACCGCGGTCGGCCAACTGCCGCTGGTGGCGGCGCAGGGGCCGTGGTCGGCGCGGGTCCTGGCGGCCGAGGACCCGGTGGACCGGGAGTTCGCCGCGGGGTGCGCGGGGGCGGTGCTGGTCGTGGTGGTCAGCGTGACGGTGGCGTCCTGGCGGCGGGGCCGGGCCCTGGTGGGCGCGTGGCGGGAGTGCCGCGAACTGGCGGCCGGGGGAGACCTGGCCGTGGTCGACGATCCGGTGCCGGCGGCGTTCGCCGTGCTCGGCCTGCCGGGGCGGGTCGTGGTCTCGTCCGGGATGCTGCGGGTGCTCGACGCCGGCGAGCGGCGGGCGCTGCTCGCCCACGAGCGCGCGCATCTGCGCCACCGGCACCACCTGTTCTCGCTGATCCTGCACCTGGCGGCGGTGGTCGACCCGTTGCTGCGGCCGCTGGAGCGGGCGGGGGCGTTCGCCGTCGAGCGGTGGGCGGACGAGGAGGCCGGCGCCGTGGTGGCCGACCGGCCGCTGGTGGCCCGGGCGATCGCGCGGGCCGCGCTGGTCTCGAGCCGGGCCGGGAAGGCCGCGCTGGCGGCGACGGGCGGGCCGGTGCCGCAGCGGGTGCGGGCCCTGCTGGCCCCGCCGATCCCGCGCCGCGACGCGGCGGCCGCGGCGTTCGGGGCGCTGATGGTGGCGTGCTGCGTCAGCCTGGCGATCACGGCGCACGACACGGAGCGGCTGTTCGAGGCGGCGATACATGCGCGTGCCGTGGCGACGGCGCAGGGGGGTGCGCGCTGAGGCCGGTCGGTTGCCGGAGGAACTCCGACGCGGCCGGGCGTGGTTGGCCGGGAGTGCGCTGACTCGTGGGCACCTCGCGGTGCTCGCTCGTCAGGGCTCCGGGATGAGTCCCCCGCACACGGCGCGGCCGAAGAGGCGCTGATGCCATGCGTTGGCGCCCGGCCCGGGGGACGGTCTTCGGGACGGGGTTCGGCCCGGTCTCGAGGTGTAAGAGCGTCCAGGCGAGGCCGTAGCAGCCGTCCGGCCCGAAACACGCGACCAGCGCCTGGGCCTCTTCGGCCGTGACCGGCCCCGGGACCGCGAGAAGTTGCGAACCGAGGAGCCAGCGGGCCGACCGTCGACGAAGAGGCGGCAAGGGCCGGCCGGCCCGCTGGCTTCGACAAGACGATCCGCAGGCGCAGGAACGAAGTCGAGCGGACGATCAACGCGTTGAGGAACTCCCCGGCCGTGGCCGGGAGGTTCGACAAGCGCGGCTGCATCTTCCACGGCACCGTCAGCTGGTTGTGCCGTCGAGCATCTCGCGCAGAATGTCCAGGTGGCCGTTGTGGCGGGCGGTCTCCTCGGTGAGGTGGAGGAGGATCCAGCGAAGGTCGACGTGGAGGCCGTTGCGGATGGTTCCCTCGGCCCGCTTGGCCAGGTCGTTCCCGGCGGCCAGTTCGCGGTAGCGGGCGCTCTGTTCGGCGTATTCGTCGAGCAACCGCGTGAGCGGGAACTCGACGGCGACACGCATCTCGCGGTCCGGGTCCTCATCCGTCATGGGGGCCCGGTCTTCCTCGCCGAGGAAGACCACTTGGAACCAGTAGTACTCGACCCAGCGGAGATGGTTGATCAGTCCGCTCATGGTCATCAGCGGTGAGCCCGGCAGGAGCGCCTTGCGGGCGTTCTCCGCGGAGACGCCCTCGCACTTGGCGCGGGCGGTGTCCCGTGCGTAGTCGAGGAACGTGGTGAGCTGGGTGCGCTCGTCCCACGCGGACGGTGTGTCGTCGATTCGTGTCATCGCGCGAAGCGTCCCCGATCGCCGCGACCGGTGTCGAGGCATTTACGACGGGCCCAACCTGCTCGACTCAGCTCCTTGTGGGGTGCTCCAGCCGTTCGGCGCCGGTGGGCCGCCCGGCACGATCCGCCGGGCAGGCCGCCGGGCGTCAGCGCGGGGTGTCGAGTTTCGCGTAGAAGGCCCGCAGGCCGGTCGCGAGTCGGGTGGGGGCTTCCATCGCCGCGTAGTGGCCGATGCCGTCGAGGGAGAGGGTGCTGACGTCCTCGGCGACCTGGCGCATGGTCGCCGGGGTGAACTCACCCGATCTGCCGCCGACGGCGAGGACGGGGGTGGTGAGTTTCGGGGCGGCCAGCCGGCGGATCTCCTCGCCGTCGCGCAGCAGCGATCGGTACAGCCCGGCCGCGCCCTTGAAGGCGTCGGGTCGCGCGTAGGAGCGGGCGAGTTCGTCGATGTCCCCGGCGGTGAACGCGTCGGGGGTCGCGCAGAGCGACGGGATCGCGTACTCCGCGAGGAAGGCCCGTTCCCGTCCGGCGAGCAGCATTTCGGGGATGCCCGGGGCGGCGAGTACGCCGATGTGCCAGACGCCGCCGCGGGTGACGTCCGCGAGCGACTCGGCGCCGAAGCCGGGCAGGCCGGTCTCGATCGCCGCGTAACTGCGCACGAGGTCGGGGCGGTCGGCGACGACGCGGAACGTGGTCGGGCCGCTGATGTCCTGGCCCGTGAGGTGCACGGGACCCACGTCGAGGAGTGCGATCAGCTCGGTCAGGTCCTGCGCCGCGGTCACGCTGTCGTGCGCGCCGGTCGCGGTGGCGGAGTCGCCGAAGCCGCGGAGGTCGGCGGCGAACACGCGGTGGTGCGCGCTGAGCAGCGGGATCAGGTGGTGGAAGACCCACCAGGTCTCGGGGAAGCCGTGCACCAGCAGGACCGGGGAGCCGGTGGTTCCGGCCGAGACGTAGTGCAGCGTGGTCCCGTTCACGCCGACGTGGTGGTGTGCGACGCCCGGGATGGTCGCGCCGCCCGTGGTGGAGTCCATCGTTCCCCTCGATCCGATCGACAACAAGGTTGTCATTCTATGAATCGACAACGGGGTTGTCTACTCCGCGCGTCTCGTATGCTCGCCCCATGGCACGTTCCCAGGGCGCCGAACTCGCGCTGCTGCTGCTCGGCGGCTTCCAGTCGATGGTCGACGACGTGCACGGCGAGCTGGCGCACCGCGGCCACGAGGGCGTGCGCGCCTCGCACGAGTTCGCCCTGCGCGCCATCGACGAGGGGGCGGACACCGCCTCGGAACTCGGCCGCCGGCTCTCGGTCTCCAAGCAGGGCGCCGCCAAGACGATCACCGCCCTGGAGAAGCTCGGATACCTCCGGCGCGAGCCGGACTCGCTCGACGCCCGCCTCAAGCGGCTGCGGGTCACCGACCGCGGCCACGACATGATGGCGCTCGGCGCCTCGCTCTTCGACGAGGTGCGCGAACGCTGGGCGGCGCAGATGGGACCCGGGCAACTCGCCTCGCTGGAAGCGCACCTGGCCCGCCTCGTCGCGCATCGGCCGTCGAGCGTGGACGCCGCGGCCCGGCTCAACGAGGATCTCGGCGAGACCACCTGACGGCGGGCCGCGCCGCGACGAGGTCGTGGACACCATCAACGGCCGACCGCACCCCGGGCCCGCGCTCCGGCGGTGTGATCCGGGAGACCGGGTTACGGCTGTTGCGACGCCCTCCTCACCACGACCTCGGTCGCTCCTGCGTACCGGTCCGCCTCGCCGGGCCGGATCCGCCCCGACCGCCCCGCGCTCTCGCTGTGCGCGACGAGCCGGAAGATCAGTGCGCGGAGCAGCATCTGCTGCCAGTCGGCGTGATCGGCGGCGCCGTCCAGCAGGCCGGACGGGAGGTCGTGCCACAGCAGACCGTCGGCGACCACGACGGCCTCGGCGAACAGGGGCGGCCGCCAGTACGGCGAGAAGTCGATGACGGCGGGCGGCTCGACCGCGGCGAAGAGCACGTTGCCCGTGAGGTCGCCGTGGACGAGCTGAGCCGCATCCTGCGGCACGGGGCGTCTGCAATGCGTCAGGGTCCGGAACGGTGCGACGAGTTCCCCGATCACCTCGACGTCCTCCTCGCCCCACGCCACCCGGTCGGCCACTGCCCACGGATGCGTACGCCGCTGGAGGAAGGCGGGCCGGGGATGCCCCCGCAGGGCGGCGTGGAACGCGCGGCCGGCGCTGAGCACGTCGGCCCAGTGCCCCGCCGGGCCGGGCTCGCCGGCCAGGAACTCGCTTGCCGTCCACCCGGCCACGACGCTTCGGCCGTCAACGGTCCGGCGCGGGACGGGAATCCGGAAGCCGCCGCCCGTCGCCACCTGCTCGAACAGGGAGGCGGCCCACGCGGCCTCCTCCTCGGCCCCCTCGACGGGCTTGAACACGTACCCGCCGACGAGGACGCTGCGTCCCTGCCCGCCGGCCAGGGGGACGGGGATGCCGTCCACGCCGAAGGCGTCGAGGACGGTACGGGGCGGCTGGGCGCTGCTCGGCTGCTCGGTCACGCGGCCATCCTGCCGTCACCGCCCTGGCCGCTCCTCCCGTTTTCCGCCCGCCCTGTCGTACCGTCGGCCGGCGATCCGGCAGGAACGGCGCGGCGACCGCGCCGAGGCGCAGGGGGTACGGGGGAGGCGGGGGAGAACTCCCCACCCGCCTCCCTCGTCCGCATTCCCCGGCCCCACCTACGGCAACTGCCGGTCAGGGAGGCGGGGAGGCGGCTGGGTCAGGTCGTGCCCAACGTCGAATCGGCGCAGACCTCGTCGACTTTTTCCCTCTGCAGGCATACCCGGATGTACACGCGGATTCCTTCATCGAGGTTCTTGTTGCTCGAAACGCATTGCGTCTCAGGGACGCCGTCGTAGACCGACTCGAGCCTCGTCCCGGTGGTGTCGTCGTAGAGGTATGCGCTGACCCCGTAGCTGTCCCCGTCGTAGTCGTCGCACACCCAGAGGTCGTCACCCACGGTGTTGAAGTACGCGTGGCCTTCATAGCCGTACGGACCGATCACCCAGGTAGTCGGGATGTCTTTCCCGGCGGCCTGCGCAGACCCGGTCCCCAGAAGCAGACCCCCCACCGAAAGCACCGCGATGACCGCGGCCCCCACCCTCTTCCGCATGCTTCCTCCTGATGATGGACAGACCACAGTGTTGTGGCCCTGTCATGCACATCAGATGGTCGTTCAGTCGCCCGCCCGACGTCGACCGTGCCTAACCGCCACAATGAGTCATGGAACGCCTGTTCGTGCAGCCCGGCTGCATGTCCGGCGTTCCTTCACTCGCAGCGGTCACCGCCGACGCCCCCGTCGCCCACGCGTACCACCACGACCCCGCCCTGGGTCCGTCCGCTCAGCGGGAGCCGAAGCTGATGACGGACATCACGAACACCACGGGCCGGTCGGGATCGTCGAGGTTCACGGTGATCCGGTGGGAGGGCCGCGGGCCGCGCCCGGCCAGCGTCATCCCCGCCCAGCGGTGGCCGGGTGGGAAGGTCCAGGGGACCTTCGGGGCTGCAGCGGCGGGAACCGACACCGCGCGCCGCCCGGTGCGCAGGTCCGCCGGTCCGGCGCCGAGCCCGCGGAGGAAGGCGGCGAGCCCGGCCCGCGTGGTGGTGAAGCGTACGTACAGGGTGTCCTCCGCCCACGTGTTGGCCTCGAAGAACGCCGCGCCGCCGCTCCCGGCCGGTACCGGTGTCTGGTAGACGGCCTGTTGGGTGGCCGAGGGGACGCCGTCGACGAGCCCGGCCTGCTCGGCGTCGATCTCGCGTGCCGCGGCCACGTTGTGGCTCTGGTCGGCCGCGACGGCGAGGTAGCCGGCGGGCACCAGGGCCAGGAGGACGCACGCGACGCCGCGGAGCATCCGGTCCGCGGGGGAGAAGGACGGCGGGCGGGCGGCGTCGGCGGGGCAGGGGTGGCTCACCGGCGTTCGGCCCGGGCGGGCTCCGGCGGGCCGGGAGCGGGGTGTCGATGCCCTCGGGTGCGGCGCGTGGCCGGTCCCGGCCGGGCCGGTTGGGCTCGTGGGGCCTGGCCTCATCGACGGTCCTCCCTCGCGCGCGTCCGTGCGCCCGCCATGGTTTCTACATGTCGTAGTAGATTGTGCCCGCACGCGATCCACCTCCTCGGCGCCGGTCGGAGCCCCGGTCGCGCGATTCCCGATCGCCCGTTCCCTTATTTCTACATCATGTAGTAGTTTCGGCGTCGGCGCTGCCGTATGCGAGCCCTCGGTCCTGCCTGACCTCCGTGTGCGCCGGTAAGCCCCGGCCCGGGCATGCCCGGCCGTCCCCGTCGCTGCCAGGAGGCTGATCGACCGTGCCCGAACGCCCCGACCCGCTGCCACCGCTCCCGGCACCCGCGCCGCCCGGCGACCGCCGCGAGGGCGGCGGCCCGGGGCGGATCGTCGTCGTCTCCGCGAGCGTCGGCGCCGGCCACGACGGCGCGGCCGCGGGGCTGGCCGAACGGCTGCGCGCCCACGGGTACCTGGTGGACCGGCGGGACTTCCTGGACCTGCTGCCAGCGGGCGCGGGCCGGCTGCTGTGCGGCGGGTACCACCGGCTGCTGACCTGGGCGCCGGAGGGCTACCAGCACCTCTACCGGACCACCGACCGGTCCCGGCCCGGTCGGGTGTGGCGGGCGCTCTTCCGCAGCGCCGGACGGCGGCTGCTGCGCGACCTCCCGCCGGACACCCGCGCGGTCGTCTCGACCTACCCGGGCGCCAGCCAGGTCCTCGGCGCGCTGCGCCGGCGCGGCGCGCTGGCGGTGCCCGCGCTGACGTATCTCACGGACTTCTCCGTCCACGCCCTGTGGGTGGCCGCGGGGATCGACGCCCACCTGGCCGTGCACGCCGTGCCCGCCGCCCAGGCCCACGCCCAGGGCGCCGCCGCCGTCACCGTCGCCGGACCCGTCGCCGACCCGCGCTTCACCCCGGCCGCCGCCGGACAGCGGTCCGGGGCCCGCGCGAGGTTCGGGCTCCCCGAACGCGGCCCGCTGGCGCTGATGGTGGCCGGGTCGTGGGGGGTCGGCCCGGTACGGCAGGCCGCCGCCGAGATACGCGCGACGGGGCTGGCCGTCCCGGTGGTGGTGTGCGGGCGCAACGACGCCCTGGCCGCGCGACTGCGGCAGGACGGCGTCGAGCACGCCTTCGGCTGGGTCGACGACATGCCCGGCCTGATGCACGCCTGCGACGTCCTGGTCCAGAACGCCGGAGGGCTGACCTCGCTGGAGGCGTTCGCCGCGGGGTTGCCGGTGGCCAGTTACCGCTGCATCCCCGGCCACGGCCGTACCAACGCCCGGGCGCTGGAGGAGGCCGGACTGGCCGCCTGGATACGCGGCGCCGACGACCTGGCGCCGGTCCTCGCCCAACTCCTGCACGGACAGCGCGGCGAGGCCCAGCGCGCGGCCGGCATCGCCCTGCACCGGTCCGCGCCCGGCCCGGTGCCGGCCATCGCCGCGCGGGCGGGAGACCGGCCCGCCGCGCCGGCACCGGGTCGTCGCCCGTCTCCGGCGCGCAGGCCGGAGCGGCGCCGGGGCCGCCTGCGCCTCGGCGCGGCCGCCCTCGCGGCGGCGGCCGCCCTCTCGCTCGGCGTCGCCGCCCCCGTCGCCCACGCCTACCACCACGACCCCGCCCGTTTCACCGTCGCCCACTACCTGCACGGAGACCGGTCATGACGCGCCCCCGCGCCGCCCTGCTCGCCTCGACCGCCGTCCTGCCCGCGCTCGCCGCGCTGCAGGCCGCACCGGTGGTCTCCACCTTCGGGCCGCTGCGCACCAGGGCCATGCCGCGCCTGTCGGGACAGGGCCGCCCGGACCATGTCGCCCTGACCTTCGACGACGGCCCCGACCGGCTCTCCACCCCGCACTTCCTGGCCCTGCTGGAGCGCCGCGAACTGCACGCCACCTTCTTCCTGCTCGGCTCGGAACTCGTCCGCGCGCCCCAACTGGCCCGGGACATGGCCGACTCCGGACACGAGATCGGCGTCCACGGCTGGGAGCACCGCCCGCTGCTGCTGCGCGGCCCGCGCGCCACCTACGACGACCTGGCGCGCGCACGCGACGCGGTCGCCGCCGCCACCGGCCGGGCCCCCACGCTCTTCCGGCCGCCGTACGGGGTGATGACCGCCGCGGCCCACCTGGCCTGCCGCCGCCTCGGCCTGACGCCCGTGCTGTGGACGTGCTGGGGCGAGGACTGGCGCCGGCGGGCCACCCCCCGATCCGTCCGCGACACGGTCCTGCGGGACCTGCGCGGCGGCGGCACGATCCTGCTGCACGACTCCGACTGCACCTCGGCCACGGGCTCCTGGCGCACCACCCTGCGCGCACTGCCCAGCCTCCTCAACGCCTGCCGCGACCATGGCTGGCAGGTCGGCCCCCTGCGCGAGCACGGGGTCGCGGGTCTGCCCGTGCGGTGAACGGGCCGGCGGCTCGTACGGTGAACGGCCCGGGCGGCGTGACGAGGGGCCCACATGCGCCGGGGTCCTCGGTACTGCTCACCCCGTCGCGCGCCGCCCCCGCGCGTACCCGACCAGCGGGCCGGCCGCGAGCAGCACGCCCAGCACCGCGTACCCGTGTGTGAGCGTGGTGAGGGAGGCGACCACCGCCACGAGCAACGGGCCGCCCGCGTCGCCGAGTTCGCGGCCGAGTTCGGCCGCGCCCATGGTCTGGCCGAGGCGGGCCGCGGGCGTGGTGGCGGCCAGGGCGGCGAAGCCGAGCGGGGTGATCAGTCCCGTGCCGACGCCGATCAGCGCCGCGCCCAGGAGCACCCCGGTGAGGCCGGGCAGCATCGCGCAGCCCAGTCCGGCGGCGGTGAGCAGCAGCCCCGCCGTGATGCCCGACCGCGTGCCGAGGTCCCCGCGGTCCAGGGCGCGCCCGGCCCGGGGTTGCACCAACGCCGCGCAGGCCGCCAGCACCGACACCGCCGCGCCGGTGGCCACCGTGCCGAGGCCGGCGGCCCGGCCCGAGACGGGCAGGAACCCGACGCCGACGGACAGGGCCGCGGTGGCCCCGGCCAGCGCCGCGGTCGGTGTGAGGAAGGCCGGGTCGGCCAGCCGCCGGGCCAGGTCCACCACCGTCTGCCGGGCCTTGGGCAGCGGCGGCACGGCGGGAACGGCGAGCGCCGCCCACACCGCGACGGCGGCTCCCAGCACCGTCAGGACGACGAACAGCAGGCGCAGGCCGCCCGCCCACGCCAGCACCCCGCCCAGCAGCGGGCCCAGGGTGTAGCCGACCGACTTGTAGAAGCCGTAACTGCCGAACGCCCGCCCGCGCTTGGCCGCCGGATGGAGGCGGGCGACCAGGGCCGAGGCCGACGGGGAGAACGCGGACGCCGCCGCACCCTGCCCGAGCCGTGCGGCCCACAGCCAGCCCGGGCTGCCCGCGACGGCGTAGAGACCGGACGCGACCGCGAACGCGACGAGGCCGCAGACCAGCACCGGGCGGGCGCCGACCCGGTCGGCCAGCGTGCCGAAGACCGGCTTGAGCAGCACCTCGGCGCCGTCGTACAGGGCCAGCAGCCCGCCGAGCACCAGCAGCGAGCCGACCGCGCCCCGGCCGTGGGCCCCGAGGTTGGCGGCGATGCCGTGCGCGCCGAAGGCGGTGGTGAACCCCGCCGCGTACAGCGGCCACAACTGCCGCTTCGGCGGGGCGGTCCCCGCGGGCTCCGCCACCGGCGGTTCGGCGCGTGCCGCCGCGCCCGCGGCGGTCACGGCCGGACCGCCGGGGCCGCGGTCCGCGCGCGCACGGCGCGGACGGCCGCCGGCGTGCCGGACACCGCCCGGGCCGCGGTCCTCGTCCCTGGCCGCCGGCGCCGGAACGCATCCATGCGGAACACCGCCTCACCACGTCGTATCGTCTACGCGACTGTAGACGTTATGGTCGGCGGAGGAAACGGCCGCCGAGGTCGGGCCGCCGGTGTGCGGGGCCCTGGGCGGGACGGACGGCCGGGGCCGGGTGGCGCGGGTCGGGGAGGCGCGGGTCGGGCGCGCGGGTCGGCAAGGGGTGGGCGGTCTCGCGGTTGACCTGATTTCTACATCATGTAGTAGGTTGCTCCGGTCCTGCCCGTCCTGCCCGAAGGAGCGCCTGCGATGGACGTGCCGGTCCCACGGCTGCTCGCCCTGATCGCCACGCGGGCCGAGGAGACTCTCCAGGTCCTCGTCCCGCTGGCCTGCCTCGCGGTGGCCGCGGTGCTGCTCAGCCGGCAGGTGCGCCACCAGCTCGGCCGGATGGGGACCCTGGTCGCCCTGGCCGTCGCCCTGCTCGTGGGTGCCACCGCGCTGTACGCCCTCGGACGGGTCTGACGCGGCGCCTCCCTCGGCCCCGGCCGCCCGGCCGTCTCACACGGAGCGCCGCCGGGCCCCCGCCTCGTCCCCGGGGTCGCCCGCGTGGTCGGGCTCCCGCTGCCGGGCGGCCGTCGGGGCGGCGGTGGCGGCGGCTCCCGTGACCGGCGCGAGGCGGTCGGTGGCGGAGTCGACGAGCGCGAGGTCGGCCTTGGTGTGGGCGATCGCCGCGTCGATCAGCAGGGACACCAGCGGGTCGTCGGTGTGGGTGCGGCGGAGCCGGGCGAGGCCGCCGATCTCCGAGAGGTAGGTGGTGCGTTGTGCCTCGACGAGCGCGCTCAGCGCCTCCGTGCCCAGGGACGCGGCACCGAAGAGCTTGAGGAAGAGCTCGTCGCGGTAGCCGCCGGTGCGCACCCAGGCGCTGGTGGCCCAGTCGTGGAGTTCGGCGCGTCCCGCGGGGGTGAGGTGGTACTGGTTCTTGTCGGGCCGGTCGCTCTGCGCGACCTGGGAGCGCGTGATGTACCCGTCGCGGACCAGGCGTTCCAGGATCTGGTACAGGTGCCCGATGTTGAGGCCGCCCCACTGCGGCCCCACGGTCCGTTCGAACCGGGCCTTGAGCTCGTAGCCGTGGTCCGGGGCGTCGCTCAGCAGCGCGAGCACCGCGTGGTGCAGTGGCATTTACACACCTCCTGAGTTGTGACAACGTACCGCTACATTGTGACAATGCAAGAGAGGAGGGAGGCGCGAAATGCGGCTGGCCTTACGGGAGGTGACGAGGTGCTACCCGGAACTGACCGCCCTGGACGGGGTCGACCTCGCGGTCGGGGACGGTGAGTCCGTCGCGCTGACCGGGCCGTCGGGCTCGGGCAAGTCGACGATCCTGCACCTGGCCGGCGGGATGGACCGTCCCGACCGGGGCGGGGTGGAGATCGACGGCGAGGAGCTGACCGCCCGCAGGCTCGACGCGCACCGCCGCGGGACCGGGTTCGTCTTCCAGCGCTTCCACCTGCTGCCCGCGCTGACCGCCCTGGACAACGTGCTGGCCCCGGTGCTGCCGCGCCGGGTGGACTTCGACCGGCGGGAGCGTGGCATGGAGATGCTCGCCGCGGTCGGTCTGGCCGAGCGGGCGCGGGCGCTCCCGTCGGAGCTGTCCGGCGGCCAGCGGCAACGGGTGGCGATAGCACGGGCGTTGGTGGGCCGGCCCCGGCTGCTGCTGGCCGACGAGCCGACCGGGAACCTGGACAGCGTGACCGGACGCGGCATCGTGGACCTGCTGATGAACCTGCGCGAGCAGTTCGAGATGACGATGCTGCTGGCCACCCACGACGCGGAGGTCGCGGCGTCCTGCGACCGGATCGTCCGCCTGCAGGACGGGCGGATCGTCGCGGACGACGTGGTCGCACCGGCCGCCGACGCGCTGGACCGGCTGGGCGGGTACCGGCCGTGATCCGCCTCCGTCACCGCCCCGGCCGGTCCGGCCTGCTGGGGATGATCGCCTCCCAGTTGCGGCGGCGCCGCTCGCGCGCCCTGGCGCTGGGTGCCGGCATCGTCGTCGCCGCGACGAGCTTCACCCTGCTGACCACGGCGGTGAGCACCAGTCAGGCCCGTACTGTCGGCGTGGTGCAGCACAACGTCCGCTCCGCCTACGACGTCCTGGTCCGCCCGCAGGGAACCGAGACGCCGCTGGAGAAGAGCCGCGACCTGGTGCAGGCGAACTTCCTGTCCGGCATCTACGGCGGCATCACCCTCGACCAGTACCGCGCGATCAAGAAGATGGCGGGCGTCCGGATCGCGGCGCCCGTGGCGAACGTCGGCTACGTGATGGTGCAGACCGACTTCCACATCGACGTCTCGACGTACCTGAAGCAGGGTGTCGACGCCCAGGTGCTGAGGGTGAAGACCACGATCAGCACGGGGACGCAGCGCGTGCCGGGCTCCGACGAGTACCTGTACCTCTCGCGGCGGCCGATCGGCACCGTCAACACGGTGCAGGGCCTGACGTATCCGGGTCTGCAGGAGCAGAAGGTCGGCAAGGCGCCCTACTACGTGTGCTGGTACTACAACTCCAACAAGTCGGAACTGCTGGTCAACGGCGACAACACCCCGCTGCAACCGATCGACCTTCCCGAGGACACCCGCGAGTGGTCCCCGTTCGACCCGGACCTCGACGCCACCCTGACCTGCCGGAGCGGCTCCGCCAAGGGATCGGTCGACGTGCCGGTCAGCTACCCGGTGCTGATGGCCGCGATCGATCCCGACCAGGAGAACCGGCTGGTCGGCCTCGACCACGCCACCGTCGCCGGGAACCCGCTGCGGGAGAGCGACAAGCCGGTCTGGACGACCCCGAAGGACGTCGACCCGTACTGGAGCCTTCCCGCGGTCTTCAGCAGCCGCGCCCTGACCGCCGGCCGCATCGACGGCTCCGTGCAGCAACTCGACGTGGGGGACCCCACGGCGCTGATCAAGAACCTGGGCGGCGTCCACGCCCACACCTTCCTCAACGGGCTGCGGGGCACCACGGTGGGGAGCGTCAGCGCGGACCTCGACCGGGGTTTCCCGTCGCTCGAGGAACCGCCCACGGCCGCCGGCAGGTCGATCATCAACACGGAGGAGTACTGGACCACCGGGCCGGTGCACTACACCACCTCGGGCGGCGTCCTGCATCCGAAGGTGCAACCGTCCCAGTCCAAGGAGACCTGGCGGACCATCATCAACCAGCAGTTCGTACCCGACGTGCCGGCGGAGAACACCGGCACCCAGTTCCGCACCGTCACGCCGCACTCGGCCACCTTCGACTGCGCCCCCATGGCCGACATCTGCTCGAACAAGGACTCCGGACGCCTTCCCCTGCCCGTCATGAACGTCGTCGGCCGCTACGACCCGGACCGGCTGCCGGGCTTCTCGGCGCTGTCCGCCGTCCCCATGGAGACCTACCGGCCGCCGACCGTGGTCGGGGCGGACGCGGCGACCCGCAAGGCGCTGCACGACGCCCCGCTCCAGCCGGACCGGAATCTCGGCGGCTACCTGAGCGCACCGCCCACCCTGCTGACCACCCTCGACTCGCTGACCGCCCTGACCAAGAGCCGCCACACGCCCGACATCCAGGACAAGGCACCGGTCAGCTCCATCCGGATCAGGGTCGCCGGCGTCACCGGCGTGGACTCCGTCTCGCGGGCCCGGGTCAGCGCCGTGGCCGCCGAGATCCGCCGCGCCTACCCGAAGCTCCAGGTGGACATCACCGTCGGCAGCTCGCCCGCACCGCAGAAGATCGCGCTGCCCGGCAACCTGACGGTCCGTGAGGAGTGGACCGCCAAGGGCGTGGCCCTGCGCATCCTCAAGGCCGTCGACCGCAAGAGCGAGATCCTCTTCGTGCTGGTCCTGGTGGTGTGCGCGCTGTTCCTCTCCCAGGCGGCCCTGGCCTCGGTCCGCTCCCGGCGCACCGAGATCGGCACCCTGCGCTGCCTGGGCTGGAGCGGCCGCGAGGTGCTGCGGCTCATCGTCGGTGAACTCGGGGTGATCGGGGCCGTGTCGGGAGCGGTGGGCACCGCCCTCGCGTACGTGCTGGGCAGCGGGCTGGGCTTGTCGCACGCCGGCCTGCGCGCGGTGCTCGTGCTGCCGGTCGCCCTGCTGCTGACCGTGGTCGCGGGCCTGCTTCCGGCCTGGAAGGCCACCCGCCTCGGCCCGCTGGACGCCGTCAATCCCCCGGTGATCGGCACCGGCCGCGCCTCGGCCATCCGCTCCGTACGGGGCCTGGCCTGGTGCAACCTGGCGCGGACGCCGGGCCGTACCGCGCTCGGCGCGGCCGGGATCGCGCTGGGCGTCGCGGCGTTCACCGTGCTGCTCGCCCTCACCCTGGGCTTCCGCGGCGAGGTCGCCGGCTCGCTCCTGGGCAACACGGTGGTCGCGCAGGCGCGTTCGGCCGACTACGTGTCCGTGGCGCTGTCCCTGCTGCTGGGCGCGGCCGGCGCGGTCGACGTCCTCGTGCTGTCCCAGCGCGAGCGCGCCGCCGACCTGGCGGTGCTGCGGGCCACCGGCTGGAGCGACCGCGAACTGGCCCGGCTGTCGTTCTACGAAGGCGCCCTGCTCGCCGTCCTGGGCGGTCTCGGCGGAGCCGTCGTCGGCGTGGTCACCGTCCTCCCGCTGGGTGCGGGCATGCTCGCCGGCCGGCTGCCGGCCATCACCGGCGCCGCGCTGCTGGCGACCGCCGCGGCCGTGGTCCTGGTGTGCGCGGCGCTGATCGTCCCGATCCGGGCGATGTCGCGGATCGCACCGGTGCAGGTGCTGGCCGAGGAGTGAGTCGCGCGTCCTGCCGGCAACGTGCCCGGGGACGCGGCCGGCCGGGGTCCGGCGCGCGAGGGGGGCGGGTGCGCGTGCGGTCGCGGGCGGGTCGCATGCCGGATGCGGGCCAGGGGCTGGGCTGTGCCTCCGCGTCCGGCAACACGCCCCGGAACGCGGCCGGGTGGGGCCTGGCCCGTCCGATGGGGCGAGTGTGCGGGCAGGTGACTTCGGGGCGGGGGCCCGCCCGCCGGGCTACGCCTCCGCGTCGAGTGCGGCGAGCACGCGCGCGGCGATCGCGAAGGCGGTGTTGGCGGCGGGGACACCGCAGTAGATGGCGGACTGGAGCAGCACCTCCTGGATCTCCTCGGGCGTCAGCCCGTTGGTGCGGGCGGCGCGGACGTGCATCGCGAGTTCGTCGTGGTGGCCGAGTGCGACCAGCGCGGTGAGGGTGACGCAGCTGCGGGTGCGGCGGTCCAGTCCGGGGCGGGTCCAGATCTCGCCCCACGCGTAACGGGTGATCAGGTCCTGGAAGGGCGCGGTGAAGGGGGTGGCCGCGGCGGTGGCGCGGTCGACGTGGGCGTCGCCGAGGACGGCGCGGCGCACGGCCATGCCGTCGGTGTACGGGGTCGCGCCGAGGTGCTCCCGGATCGCCCGGAGGACCGGCACCGGTTGCTCGGCGGGTGCGAGGTGGGCGGCGCGGGGGAGTTCGAGCAGGGTGGCGCCGGGGATGCCGTCGGCGAGCAGCCGCGCGTCCGGGGGCGGGGTGGCCCGGTCCTCGCGGCCGGCGATCACCAGGGTCGGGGCGCCGATCCGGTGCAGCTCGGCGCGGAGGTCGAAGGCGGCCAGCGCCTCGCAGCAGGCGGCGTACCCGGCCGGGTCGGCCGCTCGCTGGTCCTCGACCAGGGCGCGCGCGGTGTCGCTGCCGCGGAAGTCCTCCGTGAACCAGCGCGCGGGGGCCGACTCCGCGAGGAAGCCGACCCCTTCGGCGCGGACCCGCGCCGCGCGCTCGTGCCAGCCCTGCGGGTCCCCGAAGCGGGCCGCGGTGCACACCAGCGTGAGCGAGGTGACGCGTTCGGGGTGGTGGACGGCGAGCCAGGTGCCGACCGCCCCGCCGAGCGAGTCCCCGGCGTACGCGAACCGCTCGGCGCCTAGGTGGTCGGCGAGCCGGAGCACGCCGCCGGCCAGCGCCGCGACGGTCGGCTCGGCGACCGGGCCGGCCGGTGATCCTCCGTGGCCCGGCAGGTCGTAGCGGACGACCCGGTGGCTGCGGGCGAGTTCGGGGACCTGCGCGTCCCACAGGCGCAGGCTGGTGCCGAGCGACGGGCCGAGCACGAGGGTGGGGGCGTCGGCGCGTCCGTCGACCGCGTGGTGCGGCAGGGACGAGGGGGTCGACGAGGGGGTCATGGCTTCCTTCCGCGGCGCAGGGCCCGGTCGGTCAGTTCGGGCGCGGCGCCCAGGTACCGGGTGGGGTCGAGGAGTTCGCGCAGCCGGCCGGCCGGCAGCACGCCCCGCAGCGCGGGCTCGGCCGCGAGGACGTCGGCCACCGGCAGCCCCTGCTCGGCGGCCGTGCGGGCGGCCCGGGCCAGCAGGTCCCGGGCCGCCGCGGGGCCGAGCGACGGGCCGAGGGCGGTGAGCAGGCGCTCGGTGGCGATCAGGCCGCCGGTGAGGTCGAGGTCGCGGCGCATGCGGTCGGCGTCGACCCGCAGCCCGGCCACCAGTTCCCGGGCGTGGTGGGCGGCGCCGCCCGCGAGCCGCAGCGCCTCGCGCAGGGTCTGCCACTCCGCGTGCCAGGCTCCGGCGGGGCGTTCGTCCTCCGCGGCCATGGCCGCGAACAGCACCGAGGCCAGGGCCGGGAGCTGGCGCGCGGCGGCGGCGGTCAGGGTGGCGCGGACCGGGTTGGACTTGTGCGGCATCGCGGAGGAGCCGCCGCCGCTGCCCTCGCCCAGCTCGCCGGTCTCGGTACGCGACAGCAGCAGGACGTCGGCCGCGAGTTTGGCCAGCGCGCCACCGGTGAGGGCGAGGGCGCCGCCGAGGTCGGCGACCGGGGTGCGCAGCACGTGCCAGGGCAGGTCGGGGGCATCGAGGCCGACGGCCCCGGCGTAGCGCCCGGGCAGGTCCGGGTCGCCGCCGAGCGCGGCCAGGGTGCCTGCCGCGCCGCCGAGTTGGGCGGGCAGGCGGAGGGCGGCCAGCCGGTCGCGGGCGTCCAGGACGAGGGAGCGCCAGCCCGCCGCCTTGAGGCCGAAGGTGGTGGGCACGGCGTGCTGGGTGAGGGTGCGGCCGGGCATCGGGGCCAGCCGGTGGCGTCGGGCCAGCACCGCCAGGCCGTCCGCTGCGGCGTCCAGGTCGGCCAGCAGGAGCGGCCGTGCGCGGGCGGTCACCGCCATCATCGCGGTGTCGAGGATGTCCTGGCTGGTGGCGCCGCGGTGCACCCAGCCGGCGGCTTCGGGGTCCAGCGCGGACCGCAGGGCGGCGACCAGCGGGATCACCGGGTTGCCGCCGGCCCGGGCCCGCAGCGCCAGGTCCCGCGGGTCGAACCGTCCCGCGACGGCCTGCTCCCGGATCCGGCCGAGCACCTCCGGCGGGGCGCCGAGGGCGCGGCTGAGCGCGGCCTCGGCGTCGAGCATCGCCCGGAGGAAGGCGCGGTCGCCGGTGGCGGCCTCCACGGGGGTGCCGGCCCACGCCGGGGCGAGGAGGCCGACGTCCGCGGGCTCGCCCGGGTCAGCGGAAGTCAAGGAACACCGTCTCCTGCGCGTCGTCGCCCTGGATGCGGAGGTCGAAGCGGTAGACGCGGTGGGCCTCGCCGCCTTCGTGGGTGGCGACCAGCGTCGCGCGCCGCTCGCCGGGCAGCGAGGCCAGCAGGGCGTCGTCCGCCGCCGGGTCGAGGTAGGCGCGGGTGTACAGGTGGTGCAGCAGGCCGCGGGCGAAGAGCAGGACGCCGACGTACGGCGCGGCCGCGGGCGGGCGCAGGGTGCGGACGGTGTAGTGGCCGTCCGCGTCGGTCGGCACGCGGCCCCACCCGGTGAAGGTGACGCCGTCCCGGCCCGCGTCGCGGCCGGTGGAGTGGTCGCGGCGCATGGAACCGGGCGCGGCCGGGGGCCGGCCGTCCGGACCGGCCTGCCAGAACTCCAGCAGGGCGTCGGGGACGGGCTCGCCGCGACCGTCGAGGACGCGGCCGTGCAGGGTGACGGTCTCCGGCGCCGAGCGGGGGGCGACGTCCCCGCCGCCGGTGAGGGGCAGCGCGTGGCCGAAGAAGGGGCCGACGGTCTGGGAGGGGGTCGGGGCGGGACCGGATGCGGGCGCGGATACGGACGTGGACGGTGCGGATGCGGGCGCGGGGACGGTGGAGGGGCGGCGGTCGACGGTGCTCAACGGTTCTCCCCCTGCTCGGTGTTCCGGCTGTCCTCGGCGTTCTCGGTCCAGGTGGCGGCGGGTCCGTCCAGCACGATGTCCCACTGGAAGCCGAGCGAGAACTCCGACTCGGACAGGTCGTGGACGTAGGCGGCGACCAGACGCTCGCGGGCGGCCGCGTCGGTGACCGACTGCATGATGGGGTCGTACCCGAAGAGCGGGTCGCCGGGGAAGTACATCTGCGTGACCAGGCGCTGGGTGAAGGCGGTGCCGAAGACGGAGAAGTGGATGTGGGCCGGCCGCCAGGCGTTGAGGTGGTTGCCCCAGGGGTAGGGCCCGGGTTTGACGGTGGTGAAGCTGTAGCGGCCCTGGTCGTCGGTGAGGCAGCGGCCCGCCCCCGTGAAGTGCGGGTCGAGCGGGGCGGGGTGCTGCTCGCGCTGGTGGGCGTAGCGGCCGGCGGCGTTGGCCTGCCAGATCTCCACCAGCTGCTGGCGCACGGGGCGTCCGGCGCGGTCCAGGACCCGGCCGCTGACGGTGATGCGCTCGCCGATCGGCTCGCCGGTGTGCTGGCGGGTGAGGTCGCTGTCGAGGGCGGTGACGTCGGTGACCCCGAAGACGGGACCGGTCAGCTCGACCGCCTCGGGGTCCTCGACCACGACGAGCCGCTGCCGCGGGTGGCGCAGCGCGGTGCTGCGGTAGGGCGGGTAGGCGCGGGACGGGTGGGCCGCGCCGTTCCCGCTCCCGGCGAGCGCGGCCATCGCGGCGTCGATGCTCTTCTGGTCGGGCGTCGTCGGCTGTGTGTCGGCCATGGGTGTCAGCGCTCCAGGACGAGGGCGGGTCGCCGACGCGCGGCGGGGCACGGCGTGGCGGGCCGGGAAGGTGTCACGCTCTTGCGGCCGTTCGCCCAATGAACTAAGATTCACCATCGGCTCGCGGCGAGTCTCGCCCCGGCTCCTGCCCGTTGTCAATGGTTCACGTGTGATCGAGGAGCTCCCATGCCGGACGGCATCGACCGCGATTCCTCGGTCGGCCCGCTCGAACGGGGACTCCAGGTGCTGCGGGCCCTGACCGAGGTCCCCGAGGGGCGGTTGCGGGCGAGCGCGCTGGTGAAGGCCACCGGCCTGGCCAGGTCGCCCGTCGACCGGATCGCCACCACGCTGCTGCGGCTGGAATACCTGCGCGAGGAGGGCGGCGACCTCGCGCTGGCCCCCGCGCTGCTCGAACTCGGCACGGCCTACCTGAACAGCAGCGGGGTCCCGCGCGTGCTCGGCCCGCTGGCCCGCGAACTCGCCGACTCCCTCGACGAGTCCGTGTCGGTCGCCGTCCCGGACGGGAACGCCGCGCGGTTCGTGGTCCAGTACACCCGGCGCCGCGCCCTGTCGGTGAGCTTCCGCATCGGCGACCTGCTCCCGGTCGAACGCTGCGCCGCGGGGCTGCTGTTCACCGCCGGGTGGGACGAGGACCGGTTCGCGTCCTGGCGGCTGGACTCCGGTCGGGACTTCCCGGCGCTGCCGCGGGAGCACCGTCCCCGGCCGGCGGAGTCCGAACTGCGGCGCGCCGCCGCCGAGGCGGGGCGGCACGGCTGGGCGGTCGACGACCAGCTGCTGGAACCGGGCCTGGTCGCGGTGGCGGTCCCGGTGCGTGACGCGGCGGGCGGCACCGTCGCGGCGCTCAGCGTCGTCAGCCACACCAGCAGGCACGCGGTGCGGGAGCTGCGGGACTTCGCGCTCCCGCGGATGCAGGCCACCGCCGAGCGGATGTCCGCCGCCCTGGCCGCCGCCACCGGCGAGCCCCCGCGGCGCGCGACGGCGGCCGACCGGACCTCGGACGCCAAGCGGGACCTGGGCCCGGAGTACCTCCAGTCGCTGGCGCGGGGGCTGTCCGTCCTGGCCGCCCTGGGGACGGAGCAGGGCGGGATGACGCTGTCCGCCGTGGCGAGTTGCACCGGGCTGGCGCGGGCCACCGCGCGCCGCTCCCTGCTGACCCTGGAGAGCCTGGGCTACGTGGGCTCGGACGCGGGCCGGTTCAGCCCGCTGCCGCGGGTGCTCGACCTCGGCTACCCGGTGCTGTCCCGGCTCACCCTCGGGGAGATCGCCCGGCCGCACCTGATCGCCCTCGTCCGGCAGGTCGGCGAGTCGGCGTCGGTGGCGGTCCTGGACGGCCACGACATCCGCTACGTCGGCCGGGTCGCCGCCAACCGCATCATGAGCGTCACCATCACCCTCGGCACCCGCTTCCCGGCCCACGCCACCTCCATGGGCCGGGTCCTGCTCGCCGGGCTGCCGCCGGACGAGCGGGCGTCCTGGCTCTCGGCGGCGCCGCTGCCCGCGCTGACCCCGCGCACCGTCACCGACCCCGGCCGGCTCGACCGCGCGGTGCGGCAGGCGCGGGACGACGGCTTCGCGATCGCGGACCAGGAACTGGAGGAGGGCCTGCGGTCGATCGCGGTCCCGCTCCGGGCCGGGGACGGGCGGGTGGTCGCGGCGGTGAACGTCTCCCTGCACGCCGGCCGCACCTCCGCCGAGGAGGCCCGCGAGGTCATCCTGCCCCGGCTGCGGGAGGCCGCGGACGCGATCTCGGCGGACATCGCCGCCGTGACCAGCGCCCAGGAACTCCCGCCGGGCTGAGGCCGGTCGGCCCGGCCCCCTTGCTCATCCGACGGCGGTGCGGAAGGTGTAGTGCCCGCCCGTCACCGTGTACGGGGTGGCGCCGTCCGCGGGCGTGCCCGCGTGTGCCCCTCCCGTGGCGGTGATACCGGACGGCGAGGGCGAGGGCACGGAGATCACCGCGGTGCTGCCGTGCGGCACGACCACGTCCATGACGAGCTGCTTGCCCGTCAGGTGCCAGCTGCTGCTGATCGTGCCGTGCGGCGAACGCAGGCTCGCCCGCGCCCGGGTGAGCCCGCCGCCCGGCTGCGGCCGTACGGAGAAGCGCGCGTACCCGGGATGGGCCGGGTCGGGGACGATGCCCGCGATGGTGGTGTACATCCAGCTGCCGACCGCGCCGTCCACGGCGTGGTTGAAGGAGTTGCCGTTCACGTTCGGGTTGAAGCCGCCGCCGGGCAGGATGCCGTCCCAGCGCTCCCAGACCGTGGTGGCGCCGTGCGCGATCTCGTAGCCCCAGGACGGGTAACCGGTCTGTTCGAGCAGGGTGTAGGCGACGTCGGTGTGCCCGGTGGCGGACAGCACAGGCAGCAGCCACTGGGTGCCGACGAAGCCGGTGGCGAGGTGGTCGCCGCCGGCGTGGACGAGGCCCACCAGGCGGCCGGCCGCCTGCGCGCGCAGCCCTTCGGGGAGCAGGCCGAGGTGGAGGGCGAGCACGTAGCCGGTCTCGCTGTTCCCGGCGATCGAGCCGTCGGCGGCGAGGTACGTCGCGTCCCACGCGGACGCGATCCGGGTGAACAGCGCGCGGTAGCCCGCCGCGTCGGCGTCGCGGCCGATGGCCGCGGACATCCGCGCCATCAGGGAGGCGTCGTAGGCGAAGTACGCGGTCGCGATCAGGTCGGCGGGGGTGGGCTGGTCCACGTTCATCCAGTCGCCGGCCGGCGCGAACGACGCGGGCAGGATGAGGTCCGTGCTCGCCGCCTCCATGGCCGCGAGGTACTTCCGCATCGCGGGGTAGCTGCTCCTGACCAGGGCGGTGTCGCCGTAGCTCTGCCAGGCGGTGTAGGGGATGACCACGCCCGCGTCGCCCCAGCCGCCGCCGTAGCCGGAGCCCGCGACCGCCGGCCAGGTCGGCGCGACGTTGTCGAAGATGCCCTGCGGGGTCTGGCTGTCGATCAGGTCGCGTTCCCACTTGGCGTAGAAGCCGTCGAGGTCGCGGTTGAAGGCCGCGGTCGGGGCGAAGAAGTCGGCGTCGCCCGCCCAACCGAGGCGCTCGGTACGTGCGTTGGTGTCGGTCGGGACGGAGAAGAGGTTGTCCCGCTCGCTCCAGGTGATGTTCGACTGGAGCTGGTTCACCAGGGCGTCGGACGTGGAGAACGCGCCGATGACGGGTGCGTCGGTGCCTTCGACGATCCCGGTCAGGTCTGCCGGGGTGGGCGTGCCGGGATAGCCGGTCACCGCGACGTACCGGAACCCGTGGTAGGTGAAGTCCGGTTGGAAGGTCTCCGTCCCGCCGCCGCGCAGCGTGTAGGTGTCCTGTTGCGCGGCGGTCAGGTACGGGGCGGGGCCCGCGGCGAGGTTGTCCGTGTACAGGGTGCCGTCGGGGTTGATCGCCTGCGCGTGCCGCAGGGTGACCGTGGTCCCGGCAGGACCGCGCACCCGCACCCGCACCACGCCGGAGATGTCCTGGCCGAGGTCGAAGACGTACGTGCCCGGCGCCGGCTCGGTGACGCGCACGGGCCGCACGGTGCCGGTCACCCGCACCGGCGGGCCGATCTGCGGCACGGCCTTCGACGCAAGGCCCGGCTGGACGTCGACCGGGGCCCAACCCGCGCCGGTGAAGCCGGGTTCGGCCCATCCGGACTGCTCCCTGCGCGCGTCGTAGGACTCGCCCATGTAGTTGTCCGCGGACGTCACCGGCCCGCCGGTGCTCGCCTGCCAGGAGCCGTCGGTGTCGAGGGTCCGCACGGTGCCGTCCGTGTAGGTGACGCGCAGTTGGGCCCACAGCGCGGGCGTCGTGCCGTACTGCCCGGTGCCGAACCAGCCGACGTCGCCCGCGTACCAGCCCGGGGCGAGCTGTGCGCCGATCGCGTGGGCGCCGCGGCCGAGCAGGTCGGTCACGTCGTAGCTCTGGTACTGGACCTGGTCGCTGTAGTTCGTCCAGCCGGGTGCGAACAGGTCGTCGCCGACCCGCCTGCCGTCGATGGACATCTCGTAGATGCCCTGCGCCGAGGCGTACAGCCGGGCAGCGGCGACCTTCTTCGGAAGGGTGAACTCGGTGCGCAGCCGCGGGGTCTGGTTGCCGGGCTTCAGCAGGGCGCTCGCGCCGGCGAGGTCCAGGCCGTCGGCGCCGATGGTCCCCGCGCCGAACGCGTTCGGCTCGCCGGTCGTGAACGGGTCGTCCAGCAGGCCGGTCCCGTCCGGGGCGGTGACGGTGAGGTCGCGGTAGGTGGCCTCCTCGGTGGGCGACTCCCGGAAGCCGATGGTGCCGGTCGCGTAGGCGGACTCCTGGGCGGTGTCGACCGCGACGCCGTCGACGGAGGTGGTGATCGTGCCGCCGTCGGCGGTGATGCGCAGGTGGTGGGACGAGTGCAGCGCGTCCGGCCCGATGACGTCGCCGATCGGCGTCTCGGTCACCTGGGAGACGTTCCCGCCGGCCCACACGTGCTTCTTCAGTACGGGCTCCGCGCCGGTCACGTTGATCTGCCACATGTACGAGTCGGCGCCGCCGGACCGCGCCCGGAAGTAGACGCTCGCCGCCTCCTTCACGACGGTGAGGTCGACGTCGACGGTGTAGTCCGACCAGTGCGCGTCGGCCGCGTCCACGCCGACCCAGTCGCCCTGGCCGAGGTCGGGGCCGGCCGCGGCCCGCGGGCCCGTGGTGCTCGCCCCCGCGGGCAGGGCCGGTGGGAGGGACACGGCAAGGAGGAAGAAGAGCGCGACCGAGAGAACGCGGTGTCCTCGGCGGGGTCTCATCGATGCTGCCTTTCCCTGCTGGCGGATGATCGGCGCCCACCGGGGCCGCCCGCCCGCGGGTGGACTCGCGGGCGGGCGGCCGGTCCGGGCGTGCTACCCGACGGCCATGTCGAAGACGTGCAGCCGGGTGCCGGCCTGGTCGCCGGTGACGGTGGTGGGCAAGGTGACGTAGGCGAGCGTCCTGCCCGCGGCCAGCGGGACGCTCGTGGCGTAGACGCTGACCGCCGTGGTGGCCGGGTAGCCGCTGTTCGCCGGGCGGTTCCAGGTCGGTGCGGTGGCGACCGGGTCGTTGCCCGGCAGCGGGGTGCTCGGCGTCCAGTTGGTCAGGCCGAGGGTGAACGGCGCGGTGCTGCCGTCGGTGTAGGTGAGCGTGCCGGTGCCCGAGCCGCTGCCGTTGCTGGCCGCGCCGAGGAACCACAGGTGCCCGCCGCTGCCGCGCACCGCGATGTTCTGCCCGGCGGCGACCACGTCGTCCGGGCTGCCCGCCGCCGCGGCCGGCCAGGTGAGGTCCGCCTGGCCGTGCGGGACGGGCTGCCCGGGCACCAGGCCGACGCCGGCCAGCGACTGCGCGGAGTAGCTGTAGCCCGAGCCGTCGAAGTCACCGCTCTGCGGCGCCGCGTCGTCGCTGACACCGGTGTTGTCGTAGGCGGCGGCGACCGAGCCGAACAGCAGCGGCAGGTCGAGGGAGCCGCCCTGGAGTGGGAGGTCCTGCCCGCCGGCCGTGACGGTGCCGGTGAGGTCGACGGCGGACGACCGCGCGTCGTCCCCGACGGCGACGGTGAGGTGCTCGGCCACCGACGCCCGGGGCGCGAGCACCACCGAGGTCCGCGCCGGCGAGACGGTCACCCCGGCGGGCGGGTCCGTCGCGGCGTTCACCGTCACCCGCTCGTCGGTGGTGTTGCGCAGCGTCAGCGTGGCCGGGTAACTCGCCCCGGTCCGGGCCAGCTTCGCGGTCGAGGAGAGCGTCGCCGACACCAGCGGGCCCACGGTGACGCCCAGTCCGCTCCGCGTCCGGTACCCGCCGTCCGCGCTCGCCGACGCGACCAGCCGCCACAGCCGGTCCTGCGCGCTCGCCGGCGGCGTGACCAGCCACGACGTGCTCAGCCGGGTACCGGGCGGCACGCTGCCGAACTCCGCAGGGGTGCGCGCCCGAGCCGTCCAGCCCGCCGGCAGGTCGAGCCCGAGCGTGACGTGGTGGAGGGTCTGGGTGCCGCCCGCCGTGAGGGTCGTGGTCACCACGCCGCCGTGCGCCGGGTCGAGCGTGGCGGGGGCCTGCGCGGTGACGGTGCGCGCGCCGGTGGACGCGTGCAGCGTGTAGGCGCCGGACAGCGGCAGGTCGCGCGAGGAGTCGCCCACGTACACCCGGTACGTGCCGTCGTTCGTCCGCCAGGCGTGTGTGGCGTCGTCCCAGGTGCGCAGGTCGGAGGCGTCGACGGTGAACGTGACGCGCCGCGCCTGGCCGGGTCCGAGCGTGACCCGCTGGAATCCCTTGAGCTGCTTGGGCGGTTCGCCCGCACCGGCCGGGTCGCCGACGTAGAGCTGGGCCACTTCCGAGGCGGTGCGGCGGCCGGTGTTGCGCACCGTCGCCGAGACCTTCACCGGCCCGGCCGCGGCCGCCGCGCCCGGCGAGACGGACAGGCCGCTGAAGGAGAAGGTGGAGTACGTCAGGCCGTAGCCGAACGGGAACAGCGGCGTCAGGTGGTGGTCGTCGTACCAGCGGTAGCCGACGTCCAGGCCCTCGCTGTAGTGGTAGTCGGTGGTGTTCGTCGAGACGTCGACGGTGCCGGGGTAGCGGGAGGGGTCGGCGGTCGGCAGCTGCGCCATGCTCGCCGGCCAGGTCTGCGGCAGCTTGCCGGACGGGTCGACGTCGCCGAACAGCACGGAGGCCAGGGCCGCGCCGTTCTGCTGCCCCCCGTACCAGGACTCCAGCACGCCGCTGACCGAGCCGAGCCACGGCATGAGCACGGGCGCACCGGTGTTCAGGACGACGACGGTGTGCGGGTTGGCGGCGGCCACCGCGGCGACCAGGTCGTCCTGCGCGCCGGGCAGGGTGAGGTTCTGCCGGTCGCCGTCCTCGCTCTCGTCGTCGTTGACCACGACCACCGCGACACTGTCCTGCTTGGCCGCGGCGGCCGCGGCGGCGATCGCGGCGGTGTCGGGCACCTGCCAGCCGAGCGTGACCGAGCCGTTGGAGGGCGGGCTGGTCGGGGTGCCGGCGACCGGGCCGCTCGGGCCGTTGACCGGCTGGTAGTTCTCCACGGTGATCGGGGTGCGCACCCCGCCCGTCAGGTGGATCGCGGAGACCCCGGGACCGTACTGGGCCCAGTCCTGGAAGACCGGCTGCCCGCCGACGGTCATGCGGATGCCGCCGGTGTTCGCCATCGAGAACGTGTAGGTGCCGGTGACCGGCGCCGTCAGGTACCCCTTCCACCGCACCGAGAACCCGGACGGGTTGACGCCCGGCCCGGGAGCGGCGGTGTAGTGGTCGTCGACGTTCGGCTCGACCCGTGTCAGAGCGGGTGTGCCGGACAGGTCGAGGTTGTTGAAGTACTCGGCGGTGAGGCCCTGTTGACCGTCAGCGGTGCTGAACCGGGCCGAGGGCACGGTCGGCAGCTTGTCGGTCACCCCGGGCACGCTCACCCCGGTGCGGCCGACGGCGACCTGGGCACCCGTGCTGTCGGCGGTGTACGCGTTCAGCTCGGCGATCGACCACCAGCTGGCGGCGCTCCCGGTCTGCACCACCTTGACGTACCGCGCCTGCTGGGCGGGGAAGGTCGCGGTGATCACCTGTCCGGTCCCGGTGCCGGTGGCGACCGGGTCACCCCAGTGCGAGCCGTCGGCGGACAGCAGGATCTGGTAACCGCGGGCGTAGTCGGTGCCGTTGCCCGCGTCGAGGGTGATCCGGTCGATCGGGTGCGAGCCACCCATGTCCACGGTGATCCACTGGCCGTCGGCCATCGGGGTGCCGGTGGACCAGCGGGTGCCCGGGTCGCCGTCGACCATGTTGCGCGGCTGGTCCGAACTGCTCGCGGAGGACGACGCGTTCGCCGCCCAGGAGCCGATGTAGTCGACACGGCCGGCGCTGCCCAGCCGCTTGGCGATGCCGTCGGCGTCGGTGACCACCGCCGCCGGGTCGGCCGGCACGTGCGAACTCCCGCCGCCGCCGGTGATCGGGGCGTCCTTCGCCGCTGCTCCGATCACGGCGATCGACGGGGTGGCGGAGGCGTCCAGCGGGAGGATGCCGCCCTCGTTCCTCATCAGAACGGTGCCCTCCGCCGCGATGTCCCGGGCGGTGGCGACGTGTGCGGGGGTGGTGGCGGTGGCGGAGGGCGAGCCCGCGGTGGTGTCGAACAGGCCGTAGGCGAACTCCTCGGTGAGCAGCCGGGCCACCTTGTCGTCGAGCACCGCCATGCTCACCTGCCCGGAGCGCACCGCGTCCGCCAGCGGCTGACCGAAGTTGCCGGGGGCCGGCATGTTGAGGTCCAGCCCGGCGTTGGCGGCCTGCACCGTGCTGCGCGCCCCGTCCCAGTCGGTGACGACGAAGCCGTCGAAGCCCCAGTCCTGCTTGGCGGTCTGCTGGAGGAGGTACGCGTTCTCGTTGGCGTGCACGCCGTTGACCAGGCTGGTCGCGGCCATGATGGAGGCCGCGCCGCCCTGCTGGACGGCCTGCTCGAAGGCCGGGTAGTAGATCTCGTTGAGCGTGCGCTCGTCGACGATCGCGTTGCCGTTGTTGCGGTTCTGCTCCGTGTCGTTGGCCGCGAGGTGCTTGATGTCGGCCATCACGCCCTGGGACTGCACCCCCTTGACGTACTGCGTGGTCATCGCGCCGGACAGGTAGGGGTCCTCGCCCGCCATCTCGAAGACGCGCCCGCCGCGCGGATCGCGCTCCAGGTTGGTGTCCGGGCCCAGGTCGACGCTCACGCCCTTCGTCCGGGCCTCGGCGCCGACCACCTGCCCGTAGGACAGTTCCGCCGCGGGGTCCCAGCTCGCCGCGGCGGCCACCGGCGCCGGCATCGCGGTCGTGCCGCCCATCACCACGCCCGCGCCTCCGTCGTTGAGGTTCAGGGCGGGGACGCACAGCCGCGGGATGGGGGCCACGACGCCGGCGTAGCCGGGCAGTTGCGCGCCGTGGGTCATCGACAGCTTCTCGTCGGTGGTCATCCGCGCGAGCACCTCGGCGGCGCGCTGCGCGGGCGAGGCGCTCGACCCCAGCCAGGGGCAGGAGTCCGAGGCGCCCGAGAGGGCCGGGCCGGCCGCGGCGGGGGCCTGCCCGGCGGCGACGGTGAGGACGAGTGCGGCGGCCGACCCGGCGAGGCCGGTGGCCAGCCGGCTCCGCGACCATCGCCGGGCGGGCCGGCGCACTTCGGCGGGAAGGGGCATGGAGCAGGTCCTCTCTGCTGTCCGTCGCACGGGGATGGCGCGGGGCATACGGGCCCCACGGGGCGCCGATGCGGAACCGATGGCGTTTGAATCGATTCAATGCCCTGGTGCGTCGGTGACGTTACATCAGGCCCGTCGCGGCGTACAGAGAACGCACAAGCTCCGCCGGCCGGGCCGCCGGGGCCGACTGCGTGCCCGGGTGGGCCCGTTGCCGGACGGACGGGGCTCCCGGGCACCTGTGTCCAGGTGCCCGGGAGCCCCGCCGGTGCTGCCCGCGAGGGGATCGCGGGCCGGTCGGCCGTCCCGCCGTCAGTGCCCGCCGGTGACCTTCATCGTGGCGGCCAGCGCCGGCAGGGCGTAGGGCGTGTCCGTGGTGACGGTCAGCCCGCTGGTGTAGGTGCCGGCCCCGGTGACCTTGCCCGCGTCCAGGGTGATCCGGACCTTCACGCTGCTGCCCGGTGCGACGGTGACGGTGCGCGGGGCCGCGAGCCAGCCGGCCGCGCCCGAGCTGCCGCAGTCGGCGTAACCGGGCAACTGCTCGACCCCGGTGACCGGTTCGCTGTCCGCGTCCGAGCCGCCGACCACGTACAGGCCGCAGGCGCCGCCCGCGCGGTAGACCAGCGCGTTGGTGGCCGGAAGCGCCGACCAGGAGTCGGTGGCGGGGTCGTACTCCTCGGCCTGGTTGGTCAGCTTCCCGCCGGTGACCCCGCCGGCCACCTGCAGCCGCCCGCCGGAGGACGCGGCGGCCATCCCCCAGTTCGGGTACGGCAGCGCGGCACGCGCGCTCCACCCGCCGGTGACCGGGTCGAACGCGTAGACCGCCGACGACTCGTCGCCGGTGGCCGGGTCGGTCCCCCCGGCGCAGACGACCTGGCCCGCGACGCCGCCGCAGGACAGCCACGCGTCGGTCGCCGGATAGCCGGCCGCCTGGCTCCAGGCGTCGGCCTGCGGGTCGTAGACGTACGTCGTCTGCGAGGCGGGCTCGCAGTTGCCGGTGCAGCCCGCGACGGCGTAGATCCGGCCGCCGAGGCTCGCCGTACCCTCGCCGGCCAGGCCGGTGGGGAGGGACGCCACCGAGGACCACGTGTCGGTCCCCGGGTCGTAGCGGTACGCCGCGGACGAGGCGGCGCCGGTGCCGTCCCAGCCGCCGAACACGTAGATGGCGCCGCCGACCGCCTCGACGCCGGGCTTGTCCAGCCGCTCCGGCATGTTCGCCAGCCGCTGCCAGCCGCCGGTGGCCGGGTCGAGGAGGGACGCCTTGGACAGCGGGGACGACCCGTCGGTGCCGCCGAACGCGTAGACCTTCCCGTCCAGCGTCACCGCGCCGCTGTCCGTCGCCGCCGACGGCAGCGCGTCGGCGGGGGTCCAGGCGGTGCTGCCTGCGGTGGTGCCCGCCGTGGTGGCCGCGCCGGCGGACGCGGTCGGCGCGGTGGCCGCGCGTTGCGTGCCGGCGAGCAGCGGCCCGGTGGTGAGGTCGCCGGTCACGTGCCGGACCGGCGCGCCGGCGCCGGACACGCCCGAACCGCCCGGCCGCGACTGCGGGGTGTACGACCCGCCCTGCGGGGCGAGGAGGACGTGCGCGGTCGCGGTGCCCGAGTTGTGCAGCGTCACCGTCTCGGTGGTGGACCTGCCCAGGCGCTCGGTGGCCCTGAGCGCGTCGCCGGACACGCTGATCCGTCCGGCGCCCAGCCGGAAGTCCTTGCGGGTGACCCGGTCGGGTGCGACGGAGACCTTCGCGGTCGTGCCGATGTACGCGCCGTCGACGACGCCCAGCGCGGTCCGCCCGGAGGAGTCGGCGGCCGAGGCCGGCGCGAACAGCTCGTAACCGCCCCCGGCGGTCGTGGCGGTCGTCGCGGTGCCGGCGACGCCGACGGTCGCGCCGGACAGCGCCGCGCCGGTGTTGGCGTCCTGGACGTCCCCGGTCACGAGCCCGCCGGGGACGCTGTCGCAGGAGCGGTTACCGATGAAGACGTCGTCGACACTCCAGAACCACGAGTTGACCGCGTCGTACCGGAACCGGATCCGCACGTCCTTCCGGCCGGCGGCCTGCGGGACGGAAACCGCCTGCGGGCCCGAGGAGATGATGCTGTACATCCGCCAGACCGAGGTCCAGGTCTGCCCGCCGTCGACGCTGACGTCCACGTAGGCGTTGGAGTTGTACCGGGTGGCCATGAAGGAGTTGTCGAACGAGACGATCGGCGTGGCGTCGCCGCTCAGGTCGAGCGGCGGAGAGACGAGGCTGGTCGTCTCGTGGGTGTCGGCGCCGCCGTCGTGCGAGTCGACCTCGGCGAACACGCCCGAGCCGCCGGTGTCGTTGCCGAAGCCGCCCGGGTCGTCGAAGCGCCAGGTGACGCCGGAGCCGCTGTCGTCGCTGACGGTCCAGCCGTCCTGCGGCGTGGCCCCGGACCAGCCGTCGAAGCCGGTCGTGGTGCCCTGGTAGCCGAAGCGGTAGCCGGGCGCGGTGCAGAGCGTCGCGTCGCTGGACAGCGACAGGTCGTGGCGCACGTCGCGGGTGCCGACGGCGACGGTGCTGTCCGCCGCGGTGTAGCCGGGCGAGGTCGTCGAGACGTGCAGCGTGTACGTCCCGTCGTCCGGCAGCCGGACGCTGTACCGGCCCGTGGCCGGGTCGGTGCTGATCGCGCCGCCGGGGTAGCCGCCGACGGTGACCGTCGCGGCGAGCGGCCAGCCGTGGCCGGACGCGTCGGTGACGGTGCCGGAGACGACGTGGGCGGGCAGGGCGCGCAGCGTGAGGGCCTCCTTCGCCGTCCGCCCCTCGGTGACCTTCACGGTGGCGGTGGCCTCGGCGTAGCCGAACTGACCGACCGTCAGGGTCCAGGTGCCCGGCGGCGGGGCGAGGGTGAAGCCGCCCGAGGCGTCGGTGGTGGCGCTGTAGCTGCGGCCGCTGCCGCCGGAGCCCTTGGCGGTGGCGGTGACGGACGCGCCGGCGACGCTCCCGGTCGCGCCCGCTCCGGTGCCGCGCACGGTGCCCTCGATCACGCCGTGCGGGCCCTGGCGCAGCGCGCCGACGCCGGCCGGGGTGCCGAGCCCGGTCGGCCCGTCCCAGCCGGCGCGGGCCTGGCAGAGCTGGTTGCCGCACTGGCCGTCGGAGCCGGTGGTGACGTCGTTGAGGTCGGCGGCGTCCGTGTCGTCGTACGGGTAGGTCACCGGGTAGGTGCCGGGGGTCGGGGTGCCCGCCAGCGCGTACATCGCGGCGACCAGCGGCGAGCTGAGCGAGGTGCCTCCGTACTGCGCCCAGCCGCCGACCGCGGTCGAGTTGTAGACCCCGAGGCCGGTGTCGGGGTCGGCGACGGCGGAGACATCGGCGGTCGCGCGCCGGTCGCAGCCGGTGTCGACGCCCTGCTGGTAGGCCGGCTTCGACTCGACGCTCGAACAGCCCGAGCCGCCCGAGTTCCAGGCCGCCTCGGTCCAGCCGCGGGCGGTGCCGGCGTCGGGGGTCAGCGCGGTGCCGCCGACGGCGACGACGTTCCCGCTCGACGAGGGCCACTCCACGATGTTGCCGTAGTCCCCGGTGGACGCGGTGACGGCGATGCCCGGGTGGTCGTAGTACCCGTCGTAGGCGGCCGCGTCGGGCACCTCGCCGGGGACGCCGTAGGAGTTGGAGATGGCGACGGGGTGGTGGGCCGCCGCGGTGTCGACGGCGTGGCCGAGGTCGTCGAGGTCGGCGGAGTCGCCCTCGACCAGCAGGATGTGGCAGGCCGGGCACGCCGACGAGACCGCGTCGAGGTCGAGCGCGGTCTCCGTCGACCAGCCGGCGTCCTCCGCCGGGTAGTTGTGGCCGCCGTCCTGGTCGAGCTTGGTGAAGCAGCCGTTCGCCGTCGTGCACGCGGGCAGGCCGTAGGTGCCGCGGAAGACGGCCAGGTCGGATTCGGCGGCCGCGTAGCCGCCGGCGTCGACGATGGCGACCGTCCTGTCCGCGCCGCCCGCGGGCAGCGCGTACGCCGCCTGGATGTCCTTCGGGGTGAGGGCGGTGGCGGGCGGGGCGACCGAGCCCGCGGCCAGGGTGCCGTGGCTGTTGGTCGTGCCCATCAGGTCGCAGGTGGCGTAGGGGGCGCCACCGGTCTGCCGGGAGGCGGGAAGGGGCACGGCGCAACCGGCGGGCCGGTACCCCGCGCTGCTCGGCGCGGTGCTCACCGTGCCGCCGCCGCTCGCGGAGGACGCCGCCTGCGCCGGGGCGGCGGCCACCAGGCCGAACGCCCCGGTGCAGGCGACGGCGACTCCGGCCGCCCACATGCGTATGCGTCTGTGCATCGTTCTCCTCGGGGAGGTGCGTCGGCCGGGCCGACTGAGGCGGGGTCCTGGTCAGACGGGCCGGTACTGCACACCCGGCTTGCGTTGCGGCGCGTCCGACCGGTCCGCGCCCGGTGCCCGGGCCGGCCCGGTCTCCGGCCCGGACTCCGTCCCGGTCTCCGTCCCCGACCGGGGGGCGGGATCGGGCGCCGGGTCGGGGGTGGTCCCGCCGCCCTCGGCGGACCCGGCACACCCGTCGGGCGCATCAGGCCCGTCGGACCCGTCCGGGGAGCCCACGAGGGAGGCGTCGACGGGATCGGACACGGGCCGCTCGCCCGGCCGTTCACCGCCGTCGCCGTTGCCGGAAGTCATCGCCGCTGCTCCGTTCTGTTCCAGAGCAAGCAGTGAACGCCGCACGTCGGGAGACCGGCAATGCGCAGAACTACCCGGGAAATCCCGTGGCCGCCCCCGGCTCACCCCGCCCGCGGCGCGATTCCCGGACCGCTCCGCGGCGGCGGGACGTCGCCCGACTCCACCGCGGCCACGGCCAGCGCGGTGCGCGAGGGCGCCTCCCGCTTGCGCATCGCGGAGTGGACGTGCTTCTCGACGGTGCGGGGCGACAGGCCGAGGACGCGGGCGATCTGCGCGCTGGTCCGCCCCTCCACGAGCAGGCGCACCACGTCGAGTTCGCGCGGCGAGAGCCGGTCGCCGTAGCCGGGCCGGCCGGCCCGCCCCCCGACCCGCACCCCCGCGCCGGCCAGGGTGCGCCGTACCCGGTCCGCGTCCCCGTCCGCGCCGAGGGCGGTGAGCTCCGCGAAGACCTCGCGGAGCTCACCGGCGGCCCGGTCCCGTTCCCCGGCGGCGAGGCGGCAGCCGGCCGCCGCCTCGCGGGCCAGGAGGGCGTCGTACGGTCGCGGCAGCGCGGTCCAGGCGGCTCCCGCCTGCGCGAACAGCCCCGCGGCGCCCAGGAGATCACCGTCCGCGCGGGCGAGCAGCGCCGCGGTGAGCCGGTGGGCCACCGTCGCCGCGGGTGCGTCCAGGGCCCGCGTCCCCTCCGCGAACGCCGCCGCCGCGGCGGCGGCCTCCCGGGCGCGCCCCTCCTCCAGCAGCGCGCGCACCCGCAGCGGGGCGATCTCCGCGGCCCACAGCCACAGCCCCTTGGCCTCGACGAGCTGCCAGGCGGCGTCGGTGGCGGCCAGCGTCTCCGCGGGGTCCCCGGCGGCCTGCGCCAGCCGCGCGCGGACCGCGGCCGGGTCGCGCGTTCCGTCGGCGGGGCCGCGCAGGCGGCCGGCCGCGCCGGCGGACCCGATCCGCTCCCGCGCGCCGCGGTGGTCGCCGCGGGCGGCGTCGAGCAGGCCGGCCAGCAGCGACGCGTCGGCGCGCAGCACGGGTTCGGAGGCGTCGAGGGCGGGCGCGTGCCAGGCCCGGGTACGGCTCCAGTGGCCGGTGAGCCAGTCGAGGTGGGCGAGGGTCGCGCCCACGAGGTCGCGCAGGCGCAGGTGCTGGTGCTCCTGCGCGAGCGCGGCGGCCGCGTCGAGTTGTCTCCTGGCCTCGTCGTAGCGGCCCCACAGCATCGCCGCCTCACCGAGGTTGGCGAGCCCCCGGGCGCGCTGCAGCACCTCCCCGGGGGTCCGCCCGCCGACGGGCAGCTCACGCGCGGCCGCCCACCCGGCGGGGTCGCCGAGCACCAGCAGCGTCGAGGCGCGGTCGACGAGAAAGGCCAGCCACTCCTCCGGCGACGGCCCGGGCGGGGCCTCCACGAGTCGCCCGGCGCGCTCCAGCCAGGCGCGGTGGTGCGCCGCCGGGTGGGCGGTCCCGAGCGGGCGGGCCAGCATCAACATCGCGTGGACCGCGGCGGCCGGCCGGTCCTCGACGAGTCCGGGCAGCGCCCGCTCCATCTCGACCGAGGCCTCCTCGACGTCACCGACGTGGAACATCAGCCGGGCCAACTGCCAGGTGGCCTCGGCCCGTTCCTCCCGGGTGAGCCCTCCGGCGGCGCTCTCGCGCAGGGCCCCGACGATCCGGCGCAGCTCCCCGTCCCCGGGGGCGGCGTACAGCGGCATCCGCAGGACCAGGCGGGAGACCGCCGCGCCGCGGACGGCGCCGCCGACCAGGAGGTCGAGCAGCAGCCCGAACGCGGTGCGCGGGTCCCCGGACGCGCTCGCGTGGTCGGCCGCCTGCTCGGCGTACACCGCCCACCGCTCCGGGTCGCGCGCCTCCCGGAAGTGCCGGGCCAGATCAGCGACGCGGCGCACCGGCTCCCGCTCCAGCGCCTCCCCGGCCCGGCGGTGGAGGCGGCCGCGCTCCAGCGCGCCGAGGGCGTGGTACACGCTGCGCGCGGCCAGGACGTGGCGGAACCCCACCCGGGCGTCGCCGTGTTCGTGCAGCAGCCCGGCGGCGACGGCCTCGACCAGACCTGCCTCCGCCGCGTCCGTCGGCAGGCCGGCGACCTCGGCGACCAGCGCCGGCGGACGTTCCCCCTCCAGCACCGCGAGCGCCGACAGCACCGCGCCGGCGGCCGGTCCGAGGCGCGAGGTCCGTTCGAGCACGGCGTCGCGGATGCTGGGCGGCACCTCCAGCTCCGCGACGTCGCGCCGCAGCCAGGAGCCGTCCTCGCAGACCAGGTCCGCGCGGGCGTGCAGCAGGCGGACGGACTCCTCGATCGCCAGGGGCAGCCCGTCGGTGTGGCGGCGCAGGAACGCCGCGAACTCCACGGAGACCGGCTCGCCGCCGAGCATCGAGGAGACCAGGTCCGCCGTCCCCGCGGTGTCCAGCGGGGCGGGTTCGAGGCGGGTGACGTCGGCCTGCGCGACCATCCGGCGCAGCAGGGAGCGCGGGGGGACGTCCTCGGGCCGGTAGGTGAGGAGCAGGCGCGGGCCCCGGTCCCGCCGGGACCGCAGGAACAGCAGGAGTTCGAGCGTGGTCTCGTCCGCCCAGTGGGCGTCCTCCACCACGAACAGCCGGACCCCGAGGGCGTCGACGAGCTCGACGAGCGCGCGCAGCAGCCGGTGCCGGGCCGCCCCGGCGTCCGGCAGCGGTTCCGGCGCGGGCGGCAACTGCCCGGCCCACTCCGGGAAGAGCGGGCGCAGCGCCCCCGCCAGCCCGGTGAGGGGCAGCCCCGCCACGTTCTCGGCCAGCCGGCGCACGCCGTCGACGACCGGGCCGAGCGTGTACGGCTCCCGGAACGGCGGGCACTGCGCGACCAGCGCCGTCTCCGGGCGCCGCCGCAGGAGTTCGTCCAGCAGCCGGGTCTTCCCGATGCCCGCCTCGCCCGCGACCACGACGAGTCCCGGGCGCTCGTCCAGCCCGTGGTCGAGCAGCGAGAGGTCGCCGTCCCGGCCGACCAGGCGGGGAACGCCGAGGCCGGGCCGGCGTGTCGGCGTCTCCCCGCCCGCCCCTGCGCTCATCTCCGCCTCCGATCAGCCCCCGGTCCGGCTCCCGGGGCAACATTCTGCCGGTCGCTCCCGCGGTGCGGCGAGGACGAGGAGGACGAGGAAGGGGAGGTGGGCCCGCGGTCGCGGCGGCGCGCAGGGTCCCCGGCGGCCCAACTCGTCTGCGGGCAGGCCGGATCGGCGTCCGCGGAGGCGAACATGGCGCGTACGTCGACTCGCGGGCGACCGGGCCGGGACGGCGCCTGCCGGGGGACGCGCGGCCGGTGGAGGCCGCCCGCTGTTTTCCGGAGTTCCTCCCTCCATGGTGCGCGGGTGGCGCACGCGTTGGATCATGACCAGCGGTACTCGCTCAGGGCGGTTCGGCGGGTGGCGGCGTACGGCTCGAGCGGGCGGAGCCGGGCGGGGCCGCCGCCGGCGAACGGCCGTCCCACCGACTTGCACCGACCACCGGACGCGTCCGGGGAAACGGGGAAGCAGAGACATGCCGTCGCAGTCCGCCATCACCCTCGGCTCCGCCACCACTCTCGACCCGGCCGCCGCGCTGCTGCAGCCCCGCGTCGACGCCGGCGTCCCGGAACGCCTCGCGCGCTCGGCCGCGGCGACCGACGGGGGCGTCATGCGCACCGACGCCTTCGCCGCGTGGTTCGCCCGGCGCCGCGAGGCGCACCCCTTCCGGGTCGAACGCATCCCGTTCGACCGGCTGGAGGGCTGGTCGTTCGACGGCCGCACCGGGGACCTGGTGCACCGCAGCGGCCGCTTCTTCACCGTCGAGGGCCTGCACGTCAGCGTCGACGAGGGACGGCGCGGCGCGTGGCACCAGCCGATCATCAAGCAGCCCGAGGTGGGCATCCTGGGCATCCTCGTCAAGGAGTTCGACGGGGTCCTGCACCTGCTGATGCAGGCCAAGATGGAACCGGGGAACGTCAACCTGCTCCAGCTGTCGCCCACGGTGCAGGCCACCCGCAGCAACTACACGAAGGTGCACCGCGGCGTGGACGTGAAGTACCTCGACCACTTCACCCGGCCGGGCCGCGGCCGCGTCCTCGTCGACGTGCTGCAGTCCGAGCACGGTGCCTGGTTCCTGCACAAGAGCAACCGCAACATGATCGTCGAGGCGTCCGGCGAGGTGGCCGTGGCGGAGGACTTCTGCTGGCTGACGCTCGGCCAGATAGGCCGGCTGCTGCATCTGGACAACGTGGTGAACATGGACGCGCGCACCGTCCTCGCCTGCGCACCGGTGGCCGCCGCCCTGGTCGACGGCCCGGCCGCCACCCCGGCCGCCCGCCCGGCCCCCGGCCCGGCCGTCACCGCCCCGTCCACGGCACCCGTCCCGCCCGCCGACGGCCGCTCGACCCGCACCACCCGCTACACCCAGGCGCTGCGACGCTCGGCGGAGCCCGCCGCGGGCGCGCTGCACAGCGACGCCGAGCTGCTGTCGTGGTTCGCCTCCGAACGCTCCCGGCACGACCTGGTCGTGCGCCGCATGCCGCTGCGCGAACTGCCGGGCTGGCACCGGCGTGAGGACGTGGTCGAGCACGCGGACGGCCTCGGCTTCCGGGTGGTCGCGGTGGCGGTGGCCGCCGCGAGCCGCGAGGTGGCCCGCTGGACGCAGCCGCTGATCGAGCCGAACGGCACGGGCGTGATGGCCTTCGTCACCCGGCAGATCGGCGGCGTGGCGCACGTCCTGGTGCACGCGCGGGTGGAGGGCGGCTTCCTCGACACCGTCGAGCTCGCGCCGACCGTGCAGCACGTGCCCGGAGAGTTCGTGGCCACCGAGGACCCCGGCGGGCGGCCCCCGTTCCTCGACCTGGTGCTGGCCGCACCGCCGGACCGGGTCCGCTACGAGGCGGTCCACTCCGAGGAGGGCGGGCGCTTCCTGGCCGCGCAGAGCCGCTACCTGCTCGTCGAGGCCGACGAGCACGACGCCCCGGTCCAGGAACCGCCCGGCTACCGCTGGGTGACGCCGGGCCAGCTGTCCTGGCTGGTCCGGCACGGCCACTACCTCAACGTGCAGGCCCGCACCCTGCTCGCGTGCCTCAACGCCCTGGTGGGCGGGCAGTGACCCCGGTACGCATCGGCGTCCTCGGCTGCGCGGAGATCGCCCGCCGGCGGATGCTGCCCGCCATGACGGCCTGTCCCGCGACCGAGGTGTATGCGGTGGCCTCCCGCGACCGCGACCGGGCCGCCGCGACGGCGCGGACCTTCGGTTGCCGGCCCGTGCACGGGTACGACGCCCTCCTCGCCCTCGACGAGGTGGAGGCGGTCTACGTGCCGCTGCCCGCCGCGCTGCACGCCGAATGGATCGAGGCGGCGCTGCGCGCGGGGAAGCACGTGCTCGGCGAGAAGCCGCTGACCACCGACCCCGACCGCACCCGCGCGCTGCTCTCGCTCGCTCGGGAGCGGGGGCTGGTGCTGCGGGAGAACGTGATGTTCGTGCACCACGGCCAGCATGCCGCGGTCCGCGACCTGGTGGCCGGCGGGGCGATCGGCCGGCTGCGCTCCTTCCACGCCGACTTCACCGTGCCCGAGCGGCCCGACGGCGACATCCGCCACCGCGCCGACCTGGGCGGCGGGGCGCTCTTCGACACCGGTGTCTATCCGGTGCGGGCCGCGCTGCACCTGCTCGGCGGCCTGCCCGAGGTGGTCGGCGCGGTGCTCGGCGCCGGTCCCGGACGGGAGGTCGACACCTTCGGCGGGGCCCTGCTGCGGGGCGCCGGCGGCGTCAGCGCCCACCTGACCTTCGGCCTGGAGAACGCCTACAGGTCGCGCTACGAACTGCGCGGCAGCACCGGCCGGATCACCCTCGACCGGGCCTTCACCCCGCCGGCCGGGCAGGCCCCGGTGATCCGGCTCGAACAGTCGGCGGGAGGCGTGCGGGAACTGCCGCTGCCCGCCGAGGACCAGGTGCGGAACACCGTGGCCTGGTTCGCCGCGGCCGTACGCTCCGGGGTCCCGGCGGCCGCCGCGGCGGACACGGCGGGCACGGAGGACGCCGATGCGACGGCCACCCTTCGGCAGGCACTCCTGCTGGACCGGATTCGCCTCTGTGCGAGGGGAGTTGAGCCGGCCGACGACCAGGGGGCCCCATGATCGACCCGCACGCGTGATCACCCCTCGCACGCCCGTCCGGGCGAGTAGATTCGACTCGCTCGACAACCTGGCACGACACAACAGGACCGGAGGAATGTGGCGTGGGTTCCTTGGAGGACGTCAACGATCTGCGTGGGTGGCTGGAGTTGGCGGGTGAGATGGGTGAGGTGACGACGATCACCGGTGCGCATTGGGATCGGGAGATCGGTGCGGCGTCGGAGGTGAATTACAAGCGGGCGTCGCCGCCGGCGTTGTTGTTCGATGACATTGTGGGGTATCGGTCGGGGTTGCGGGTGTTGACGGCGAGTATGGCGAATGCGCGCCGGTTGGGGATGACGTTGCGGTTGGGGACGGATCTGGATGATCGGGGTCTGGTGGAGGCGTTGCGGACGCGTCCGGGGGAGTGGGTGGAGGCTGCGGGGAAGTTTCCGATGAATGTGGTGGATTCGGGTCCGGTGGTTGAGCATGTGGTGGCGGGTGGGGAGGTGGATCTGCTGGCGTTTCCGGTGCCGAAGTGGCATGAGGGGGATGGGGGGCGGTATGTGGGGACGGGGTGTGCGGTGTTCACGACGGATCCGGTGTCGGGGGTGGTGAATGCGGGGGCGTATCGGATGCAGGTGCAGAACGGTGGGCGGGCGGTGAGTGTGAACATGGAGGCGGGGAAGCATGGTGCGGGGCATGTGCGGGAGTGGTTTGCGCGGGAGGGTCGGGCGCCGGTGACGGCGTCGTTGGGGCATGATCCGTTGTTGCTGGTGGTGGCGGGTACGGAGGTGCCGGCGGGGGTGTCGGAGTTGGAGTATGCGGGGGCGGTGTTGGGGCGGCCGGTGGATGTGCTGCTCGGTGAGGTGACGGGGTTGCCGGTTCCGGCGTTCGGGGAGATTGCGGTGGAGGGGTGGTTGTATCCGGATCGGCGGGAGTTGGAGGGGCCGTTCGGGGAGTGGACGGGGTATTACAGTGGGGGGAGTGAGCCGGTGTTGACGATGGAGGTGGAGCGGGTTTATCACCGGTCGGATCCGGTGTTGTTGGGGGCGCCTCCTGGGAAGCCGCCGCATGATTATTCGTATATGCGGAGTGTGATGAAGTCGGCGATGATCCAGGATGCGTTGGTGGGGTGTGGGTTGCGGGGTGTGGAGGGTGTGTGGGCTCATGAGGTGGGGGGTGGGCGGCAGTTGTTGGCGGTGTCGATTCGGCAGGGGTATGCGGGGCATGCGCGGCAGGCGGGGTATTTGGCGTCGCAGTTGCCGTCGGCGGCGTATATGAACAAGTTCGTGATCGTGGTGGATGCGGATGTGGATCCGCGGAGTTTGAATGATGTGATGTGGGCGGTGTGTACGCGGACGGATCCGGCGGAGGACATCGAGACGATGCGGCAGACGTGGGGGAGTCGGGTGGATCCGTTGCGGGCGGCGGGGTTGCCGCCGTTCAACACGCGTGCGGTGATCGATGCGTGTCGTCCGTGGTCGCGGTTGGCGGATTTCCCGAAGGTGGCCGAGGCGAGTCGTGAGTTGACCGATCATGTGATCCGGCGCTGGCCGGACGCACTCGGCGGCACGCGCTGACGTCGCGGTCCGCCGCATCAGGGGGCGGGCGGGAAGCGGCAGGTGCCGGGGTGGCGGCGGCACCCATCGGCTAACGTCGGCAGCCGCAGGTTCGACACCATCCGAGGGACGTGGGGGCGGCACATGGCCCGCAGTGGCGTGACGCGCGGCGGCGCCGGCGGCGTCCAGAAGGCCACCGTCAGCGACGTGGCCCGGCGGGCCGGGGTCTCGGCCGCCACCGTCTCCCGCGTCCTCAGCGGCAACCACCCGGTCGCCCCCGCCACCCGCACCAAGGTGATGCGGGCGATCCGCGATCTCGACTACGTCGTCAACGCGCACGCCCGCGCCCTGGCCGGCAGCCACACCAAGACCGTCGCGATCATCCTCAGCGACGTCACCGCGCCGTTCTTCAACACCATCGCGGGCGGCATCCAGCGCCAGGCGACCCTCGAAGGACGGCTCTGCCTGATCTGCGCCAGCGACGGCGACCCGGAGCGCGAGATCGCCATCGTCTCGATGCTGCGCGAGCAGAGCACCGACGCGGTCTTCCTGGTGGGCGGGGTCACCGACACCCCGGAGTACCGGCGGCGGATGGCGCGTCTCGCCCACGCGCTCAACGACGCGGGTTCGCGCCTGGTGCTGTGCGGGCGCCCGTCGCCCGGGGACGACCTGCCGGTCACCGTGGTCGAGTACGACAACGAGGGCGGTGCCTTCTCCGCCGCCAGCCACCTGCTGTCCGCCGGGCACGAGCGGATCGTCTTCGTCGGGGGGTGGGAGGGCAACACCGCCACCGAGGCCCGTATCACCGGCCTGCGCCGCGCGATGGCCTCCTACGGGCTCGACCTCGACCCGGCGGCGGTCGTGCCGGGCCGGATGGACCGCGCCTTCGGGTACCGCACCACCCGGCGACTGCTCGCCGAGGGGCCGGAGTTCACCGCGGTCCTCGCCTGCGACGACCCGGTGGCCGCGGGCGTGGTGGCGGCGCTGCGGGAGGCCGGTCGCGACGTCCCCGGCGACGTGTCCGTCATCGGCTACGACGACCTGAGTCCCGCTCAGGACGTCCATCCCGCGCTGACCACCGTGCACATCCCGCTCACCGAACTCGGCCGCACCGCCGTGCGGTTGGCCCTGCACCGCGACGACCCGGACTGCGGCGACCAGCACGTCGTGCTCGGCACCCACGTGGTCGTACGGCAGTCGGTCGCCCCGCGCAGGCGGCCCGCGTTCTCCTGACGCGTGAAATCGATTTCCTCGCGCCTTCCACGTACCGCCCACGCCGGAACCCCTGCGCCCTGCAGTGCCCCGCGCTGGCCGCGCCCGCTCAACGGCCACACCTCGTGCGGGCGTTGATGGCCCGGGCAACGACCATTGACACCCCGTGAGGAAACCGCTTACCTTCTGTGCCGCGGACCCGCTCCACCCCGGTCCGGTGCCGTCCCGACGGCCGCCCGACTTCCTGCCGTCGGCCAGTGGGCAAGGAGACGTTCCATGAGCATGGACAGGCACGACGACAGGCGCGACGACGGCGGGCGCGAGCACGGCGCGGCGCCCCGGCCGGGTACGGGCCTGTCCCGTCGCGGGCTGCTGCAGCTCGCGACCGCGGCGACCCTCGCGGCGACGGCCGGGACCTGGGCGCTGCCCCCGGCAGCCGGAGCCGCGGCGGGCGACGACTTCGACACCCTGCGCGGCCGCTGGCAACTGCTGCTCACCGGCGTGGGCTTCGACGCGACCGCGGCGCCCTACGCCGCCGCGCTGGCCGCACTCGGCACGCAGGCCGGGCAGTTCCGGGCCGCCCTGACCGCCGACGGCACGTCGCTGTGGCCGGACCTCCCGCTCGGATCGGTCTCCAACAACGTCACCCAGAGCTGTGTGCGGTTGCGGACGATGGCGCTGGCGTACGCCCAGCCCGGCACCGGGCTCACCGCCGACGCCACGCTCGCCGCGCAGATCGCCGCGGGACTGGACCGGCTGTGCGCCGGCGCCTACACGGCGACCGCCGCCACCTACGACAACTGGTGGGACTGGCAGATCGGCGCCCCCAAGTCGCTGCTCGACACCGCCGTCCTCATCTACCCGCAGCTGTCCTCCGCGCAGGTCGCGGCCTACTGCGCCGCGATCGACCACTACGTCCCCGACTCGGCCGTCGGGTCCTACACCGGCACCAGCACCGGGGCCAACCGGGCCGACCTGTGCAAGGTGATCGCGCTGCGCGGGGTGGTCGGTAAGTCCGCGCCGAAGCTCGCCACCGCCTCCGGCGCGCTGTCGCCGGTCTTCCCGTACGTCACCACCGGCGACGGCCTGTACGCCGACGGGTCGTTCGTCCAGCACACCGACATCCCCTACACGGGCACCTACGGGGAGGTCATGCTCGGCGACCTGAGCTGGCTGTTCGCCCTGCTCGCCGACTCCCCCTGGTCGGTCACCGACCCGCAGCAGAGCAACGTGCTGGACTCGGTCACCCGGGCCTTCGCCCCCTTCGTCTTCAACGGCCTGGTGATGGACGGCGTTTCGGGGCGCGGCATCAGCCGCGGCCTGCAGAGCACGAGCGCCGTGCCGCAGAGCGACCACACCCGCGGCCACACGCTGGTCTCCGACATCCTCCGGCTCGCCGACTCCGGGATGGGCAGCGCGGAGCAGTCCGCCACCTGGAAGGCCATGGCCAAGGGCTGGATCGAGCGGGACACCTGGCTGCCCTACCTGTCCGACCCGGGCGTGGCCGTCCCCGAACTCGCCCGCGCCCAGGCGCTCCTGGCCGACACCTCCGTCACCGCCGCGCCCGAGCCGCCCGGCCACCGCGTCTTCGCCATGGACCGGGCGGTGCACCGGCGGCCCGGCTGGGCGGCCGCCGTCAGCATGTGCTCGGCGCGCACCACGTACTACGAGAACGGCAACGGCGAGAACCTGCGCGGCTGGCACTCCAGCAACGGCATGACCTACTGGTGGGGCGCCGACCACGGCAACGACCAGTACTCCGACGCCTTCTGGCCCACCGTCGACCCCTACCGGCTGCCCGGCACCACGGTCTCCACCAAGCGGCTGGCCGACGCGGAGGGCGGTGCCTGGGGCGCTCCCCGCCCGGACGCCACCTGGGCCGGGGGCGCCACGGACGGCACCTACGCGGCGCTGGGGCAGGACGTGCGCGGGCTGTCCAGCACCCTGCGGGGCAGGAAGTCGTGGTTCTGCCTGGAGGACTCGGTCGTCTGCCTGGGCGCCGGGATCAGTGCCACCGACGGCGTGCCGATCGAGACCGTCGTCGACAACCGCAACCTGGGCGCCGGCGGCGCCCCTTCCCTCCTGGTCGACGGCCGGCAACTGACGCTGGCCGCCGGCGAGCAGCGGCGCCTGGCCGGCGTGCGGTCGGTCGTCCTCGGCGGCGCCGGCGCCTACCTCTTCCCGGAGGGAGCCGCCCCGAACGTGCTGCGGGAGGCCCGTACCGGAAGCTGGCACGACATCAACACCGGCAGCAGCACCACCCCGCTCACCCGCACCTACCTCACCCTGTGGTGCGACCACGGCACCGACCCGGCCGACGCCGGCTACGCCTACGTGCTGCTGCCGGGCGCCGACCAGCGGGCCGCCGCCCGCCACCGCGTCCCGCGCATCCTGGCCAACACCGCGCAGGTGCAGGCCGTCGTGGACCCCTCGCTGCGGGTCCTGGCCGCCAACTTCTTCACCGCGGGCAGCATCGGCCCGGTCAGCGTCGACACCCCCTGCTCGCTGCTGGTGCGCGCCTCCCGCGACACCCTGACGCTCGCGGTCAGCGACCCCGGCCAGAGCGCCGCCGCGATCACCGTCACCCTCGACGCCGCCGCGCTGCGGACCCGCACCACCGACCCGGCGATCAGCATCACCGGTCGCCACCCCGTCGTCGTGCGGGCCGACATCGCCGGGGCCCGGGGCGCGAGCCGCGTCGTCACGTTCGACACGCGCGCGGCGGGCCTGCGCGGCTGCTGGTGACGACCGCCACGGCAGGACGAACCCCCCCATCACCGCCCGTCCCCCCTCCCCCCACCACCGGAGACGCCATGACCGTACGAGCCACCGTCCGACGCGCCCGCGGGGTGCTCGCCGCCGCCGCGCTCCTCGCGCTGGCCACCACCTGCCTCGGTACCGTGGGGCCGGCCGCGCAGAGCGCCCACGCGGCGACGTTCACCGTGTACGACCAGACCCAGGGCGACTGGCACCACTGGGACCTCGAACAGCTGGGCCTGGTCGACAACGCCGCCGTCTACGACCGCTGGGGCCTGAGCTGCTCCACCACCGGGTGCAGCAACGTTCCCTCGCAGGCCACCTTCGAAGCGGCCGTCCAGGCCGCCGTCGGCACGTTCACGGCCGCGGCCTCCGCCCCCCTCGTCCTGGACCTGGAGAACATCCTGCCGGTCAGCGCCACGTCGGCCGCGCAGGCCCAGCAGGACCTGGCCCTCTACGAGAAGCTGGCCACCTGGGCCCACGACGCCGAGCCCTCCGCACCGCTCGGCATCTACTCCTACGACTACAGCACCGCCAACAGCTCCTCCACCAAGCAGCTCTACACCGGCGGGTACCTGCAGTTCTTCGCGCCGTCGCTGTACAACCGCTGGGCCACGGTGGCCGACTGGGAGAGCGAGCTGGACGCCGCGGTCGCGAACGACCACGCCATGGACTCCGCGCTGCCGATCTACCCGTACCTGTGGCCGCAGTGGGACAACGGAACCAGCGGCCAGCTGAGCGGGCCGGACTGGGACACCGAGTTCGCCCGGGTGCAGGCCCGGACGCAGGGCGCCATCGTGTGGGCCGACGCGGCGACCACCCTGGGCTCCGGCTCCTGCGGCTGGCTCGGCGACCTCGCCCGCGAGATGAGCCTGCTCACCGGCACCCAGAGCTCCGGCCCGCTCACGGTCACCACCCAGGTGCCCAACACCTGTGAGGCGGTGCGGGGTTCGAGCACCGCGGTCACGGTCACCCTCACCGACAAGGGCACCGCCGCCACGGCGGCGACCACGCTGCGGTCCGCGTCGGGACCGCAGGGCATCACCGGGACCTTCGGCGCCACGGCCGTGCCCGCCCTGGCCCCGGGCGCCTCCTGGTCGACGACCATGTCCCTGGCGGTGCCGTCGGGGGAGACCGACCAGACCGCGCTGGTCCGGATCGCCTACGACGGGGGGTTCGGCCGGCTCACCCTGATCGTGCCCTGATCCCGGGATCGCGTTCCGCCGTCCGGCCCGTCGAGAGGTGACGACGGGCCGGACGGCGCTTCCCGCGGGGCGCCTGCGGGGGCGCCGGCGCGGTCAGCGCGGGAAGGCGGCCACCACGTCGATCTCCACGAGGATCCCCATCAGATCCGACCCGACCGTGGTGCGCACCGGGTACGGCGCGGTGAAGAACTCCCGGTAGACCGCGTCGTACGCCGCGAAGTCGCGCCGCAGGTGCTGGAGATGGACCGTCACCTTGACCACGTCGTCCATGCCGAGCCCGCGCGCCGCGAGGACCGCCCGCACGTTGCGCAGCACCTGCGCCGTCTGCTCCTCCACGGTGCCGGGCACCGCCCCGGTCGCCGGGTCCTGCGGGCCGAACCCGGCCGTGAAGAGCAGCCCCGCGGCCGCCACGCCCTGGCTGTACGCGCCGGCCGGCCGCGGCGCGTCGTCGGTGCGTACCTCCTGCTTGCCGTGCCCGCTCATCCCGTCAGGTCCCCTTCGCGCTCGTTGGCCGCGGCGAAGTGCCGCAGCTTGTCCTCGTCCACGCTGACGCCGAGACCGGGACCGGCCGGCACCCGCAGCCGGCCGCGCTCCAGGTGCAGCGGCTCGATGATGTCGTCGGCGTGCAGGTAGTACATGCTGTCGATGGCGCGGGAGAGCACCGGGGTGCTGGCGACGACCGCGAGGTGCGCGGCGGTCGCGATGCCCAGCTCGCCGCCGCTGTGCAGGTTCATGCCGAGCCCGAAGGTCTCGCAGTGCGCGGCGAGCGCCTTGGTCGCCGCGATGCCGCCCCACTTGTAGACGTCACCGTGGATGACGTCGACGGCGTTCAGCCGCATCGCGGGCGCGAACTCCTCGAACCGCACGACGCACATGTTGGTGCACAGCGGTATCCGGACCTTCGCCTTGACCTGGCTCATGCCCTCGATGCCGGAGCAGGGGTCCTCCAGGTACTCCAGGTCCAGCTCCTCCAGCGCGATGCCGGCCCGCACCGAGTCGGGCACCGACCAGGCCGCGTTGGGGTCCACTCGCAGGTTCACCTCGGGAAGCGCCTCGCGCAGCGCCCGCAGGATCGCCACGTCGCCTTGCACGTCCGTGGTGCCCTTGAGCTTGACGGCCTCGAAGCCGCCCTCCTCGACCACCCGCACGGTGTGCTCGGCGAGCGCCCTGGCGAGGGCCGGGCCCCGCGCCCCGGGGGCGTCGGCGCGGGTGATGAGCGCGGTGATCGGGACCTCGTCGCGCACCCGGCCGCCCAGCAGCTCGGTCACCGGCTGCCCGGTCGCCTTGCCCATCGTGTCCCAGCACGCCACGTCGAGGGCGGCGAGAGCCGCGTACCCGAGGTAGCCGTGGAAGAAGGGCACCATGTGGTGCCTGCGGTGGAAGCTCTCCAGCGCGAACGGGCTGGTGCCGATCAGGTCCTTCGCCAGTGACCTGACGATCGCGGCGACCGGCCGGCCCCACATCGTCTCGCCCCAGCCCTCGACGCCGCTGTCGGTGCGGATGCGCACCACCGTGCGGGTCTCTCCCGTCTTCGTCTCGAAGGAGCTGGTGAACGGGTTGACCAGCGGGAGGTTGACCACCCACACGTCGACATCGACGATCTTCATGCTTTCTTCTCTCCAACTCGGTGGTGACGGGCCCGGCGCCGGCGGCTGCCGGGCTCAGCGGGTGGCCGCGTCGAACGCCCTGATCGCGCCGGCCAGTCCGGCCGCGCGCGCCTCCAGCAGCCGCCGGCCGCGCGCCGGGTCGGCGGCCGAGGCGTCGTCGGTCGACCCGCCGACCCTGGCCCACTCGCCGTGGCGCTCCACGGTCAGGCCGGGGTGCGGCGGGCGGTCGAACAGCGGCGGCGGTTCCACCGGCGCGCGGGCCGGGACGGGGGTACGGACCAGGTCCGGGTGGGCGGCGAGCATCAGCGACGTCTCGAACCAGCCGGCGTGCCCCGGGGTGACCTCGGGGCGCCCGCCGTCGTCCTCTCCGCCGGTGACGGTCCAGTACGAGCAGGCCGCGGCGGTGACCTCGCGGCGCAGCGCGAACCGCTTGACGGCCAGCCGCATGATCTCGTCGTTGCCGCCGTGCCCGTTGACGACCAGGACGCGGCGGTGACCGGAGTCGGCGAGCGAGTCCAGGACGTCGTCGAGGACCGCGCCCAGGGTGGCCGCGCCGAGTGACACCGCGGCGGCGAAGAGGTGGTGCGGGCTGTGCCCGAAGGGCAGCGCCGGCAGGCGCACCAGCTCCGGTCCGGAGCCGTCGGCGAGCAGGGCGGTGGCCCGGTCGACCACCGCCTCCACGAGGAGGGTGTCGGTGCCCATCGGCAGGTGGGCGGCGTGCTGCTCCTGCGACCCGATGGGCAGCAGGGCGATGCCCCGCTCTCCGGCGGCGCGCACCTCCCGCCAGGTCGACTCGGTGAGGTTCCTCGGGATCACGGCACTACCTTCCTGAAACGTGGTCGTGGCAGAGTCGGCCCATGGCCGACGAGAGATTCCCCCTGCGACTGGTGCCCGAGCCCGAACCGGAACCGGCCGCACCGCGCGGCGCGCGCAGGCTGGGAGCGGTCGAACTGGTGCCGGGCCGGATCAGGGCCGCGGTGCTGGACATGTCCGGCGCGGTGCTGGAGCGCACCGAGACCGGGTACGACGCCGCCTCGGCGCTGCCCGCCGACCTCGACGCGGCGCTCGCCCGCGCCGCGCGCGTCTTCGCCGGCGGCCGGACGGAGGGCATAGGGGTGGCCGCGGCCGGGCTGGTCGATCCCGACGCGGGCCTGATCACCGAGGTCAACGACGTGCCGGCGCTGCGGGGTTACCCGGTGGCGGCCCGGCTGGAAGCGGTGACGGGTGTGCCGGTCCGGGTGGAGCACCACGCCCGGTTGCAGGTGCTCGGCGACCGGTGGTTCGGTCCCGGCCGCGGCCGGCGCACCTTCGCGTCCGTCTCGACCGGGGAGGTGCTGGGCGTGGGCATCCTGTACGCCGGCCAGGTGCTGGCCCCGCCCGGCGGGCGCAGCGGCGCCCACATGACCGTCTCGGCCAGCGGGGATCGCTGCACCTGCGGCAGCCGCGGCTGCTGGAAGACCGTCGCGACCACCCGCTGGCTGCAGGCCAGGTCGCGGGCGGCGGGCCTGGGGGAGTCGGCCTCGCTCGGCGCGCTGGTCGCCCGCGAGGACGAGGCGGCGCGCCGGGTGGTGGCCGAGTACGCGGAGAACGTCGCCCTGGGGCTGGTGAACATCCAGCAGCTGTTCGCGCCCGGCCTGTTCGTGCTGCACGGCGAGGCGCGGGAGGGCGGCGCGCGGTTCCGCGGGCTGATCGAGGACCGGCTGCGGTCCGACGTGGCGTGGGACGGCGCGGAGAAGCCGCGGGTCCTGGTCAGCACGGCGGACATCGACGACATCGCGCTGCTCGGCGGCGCCGGGCTGGTTCTCTCGCGGCTGTAGCGGGGGCGCCGCCGCGCCGCCACCCCCCGCGTGCCCGGTCACCCGCGGTCACCCGCCTCACCGTCGCCCGGCGCGCCGGCGCCACCGCCCGTCACGCCCGCCGCGTCCGTCGCGCCGGCGGCGCGGAACCTGCGGCCCCGGCGCGGATCGGGCACCGGCACCGCGTCGAGCAGCTGCCGGGTGTACGCGTGCCGGGGCCGGCGCAGCACCTGCGCCGCCTCGCCGACCTCCACCAGCCGCCCCTGCCGCATGACGGCGATCCGGTCGGCCACCTGCTGCACGACGGCGAGGTTGTGCGAGACGAGGAAGTAGGTCAGCCCGCGCCGCTGCTGGAGTTCGGCGAGCAGGTCCAGGATGCGTGCCTGCACCGACACGTCCAGGGCGCTCGTCGGCTCGTCGAGCACGATCAGCCGCGGCTCGACGGCCAGGGCGCGCGCGATGGACACGCGCTGGCGCTGCCCGCCGGAGAACTCGTGCGGGTAGCGGTCCTGGATGCCGGCGTCCAGGCCGACGGACTCCAGCAGCTCGCCGACCCGTTCCCTGACGTACGCCCGGCCGCGCCGGCCGCGGGCCGCCGGGTCGTGGGTGACCATCGGCTCGCCCACGATGCCCGCGATGTCCAGGCGCGGGTTCATGCTGGAGTACGGGTCCTGGAGGACGACCTGGATCCGGCGGCGGAGGCGGCGCAGCTCGGCCGGCGCGAGGGCGGCGAGGTCCTGCCCGTCGAACCGGACGCTGCCGGCGGTGGGTTCGAGCAGCCGCAGCAGCAGCCGGGTCAGCGTGGTCTTGCCGCAGCCCGACTCGCCGACCAGCGCGAGCGTCTCGCCCTCGCCGACCGTGAGGGACACGTCGTCCACCGCGACGCTGCCGTGCCGCCCGCCGAACTCCTTGCGGAGTCCGGTCAGTTCCAGCAACGGCCGGCGGGTCTCGGGCGCCGTGCCGGCTTCGGTGGTCATGCCAGCTCCAATCGGGGGGTGGCGGCCAGCAGTTGGCGGGTGTAGTCGTCGGCCGGGTGGTCGAAGACGTCCAGCACGTCACCGGTCTCCACGACCTCGCCCCGGTGCATGACGGCCACCCGGTCGGCGGTCTCCGCGACCACCCCGAGGTCGTGGGTGATCAGCAGGACGGCCATGCCGTGCCGCTCCTGGAGGGTGACGAGCAGGTCGAGGATCTGGCGCTGCACGGTGACGTCCAGCGCGGTGGTCGGCTCGTCGGCGATGAGCACGCGGGGCCGGCCGACCAGGGCCGCGGCGATCATCACCCGCTGGCGCAGGCCGCCGGAGAGCTCGTGCGGGTACTGCCGGAACCGCCGTTCGGGATCGGGGATGCCGACCTCGTCGAGCGCTTCGAGCGCCGCGGCGCCGGCCTCCGCGCGGGACAGGCCCTGGTGGTGGCGCAGCCCCTCGGCGACCTGCGCGCCGACCCGGCGCAGCGGGTCGAGGCTGGTCATCGGGTCCTGGAAGACCATCGCGATGTCCTGGCCGCGGATCCGGCCGAGCTCCTTCTCGGGGACGGTGAGCAGGTCGCGGCCCTCGAAGAGGATCCGGCCGCCCGCGTAGACGCACGGGGGCTGCGGGTTGAGCCGCAGGACGGACAGTGCGGTGGCGGTCTTGCCGCTCCCGGACTCGCCGACGACGGCGAGCGTCTCGCCCTGCGCCAGCCGCAGCCCGACGCCGCGCACGGCGTGCACGGTGGCGGTGTCCAGCCGGAAGTCGACGGTCAGGTCGGCGATCTCCAGGACCGGCTCGGCCGCCGGTGCGGCGCCGCCGCCCGGTGCGTGCGCGGCCCTCCGTGTCCCGGCGGTTCCGAGGGGCTGCGGTGTCTTCGGGGCCGCCGGTTCCCCGGCGGTCCGGTCGGCCGGTGTCGGCTGGTCAGTGGTCATCGGCGGTACGCCTTCGGGTCCGCGACGTCGCGCAGGGCGTCGCCGGTGATGTTGATGGCGAGCGAGGTGAGCATCAGGGCGATGCCGGGGAAGACCGCGACCCACCAGGAGGTGCCGAGGTACAGCTGGCCGTCGGCGAGCATCGACCCCCAGGTGACGGTCTCCTTGGGCACGCCCAGCCCCAGGTAGCTCAGGGACGCCTCGGCGACGATCGCCGCGGCGACGTGCAGCGTGCCGATGGTGGCCAGCGGCGCCATCACGTTGGGGAGCAGGTGGCGGCGCATGATGGCCACGTCGGTGACCCCGATCGCCCGCGCCTCGGTGACGAAGTCGCGCGAGCGCAACGACATCACCTCCGAGCGCACCACCCGGGCGTAGGACACCCAGCCGGTGATGCCCAGCACCAGGATCACGTACCACAGGCCGGAGCCGAAGAACCCGACGATGGCCAGCGCCAGCAGGATCGACGGGAAGGCCAGCTGGACGTCGGCCAGCCGCATCAGCACCCGGTCGGTCCAGCCGCCGAAGTAGCCGGCGGCCAGGCCGACCACGGTGCCGATCACCCCGGCGAGCAGCGCCGCTCCGGCGCCGACCAGGAGCGAGACGCGGGTGCCGTAGATGACCCGGGAGAGCATGTCCCGGCCGAGCTGGTCGGTGCCGAGCAGGTGGGCACTGCTGCCGCCGTGCTGCCAGGCGGGCGGCTTCAACCGGGTCAGCAGGTCCTGCGCGTTGGGGTCGTCGGGGGCGAGCAGCGGCGCGAACACCGCGGCGACCAGCAGGATCGCCAGGACGGCGAGCGCGACGACGGCGAGCCGGTTGTGCAGGAGGGTGCCCAGGGCGGCGGAGCGCCGGCCGCGCGCCGCCCGGCGGGCGGGGGCCGCGGCGGGCGCGGCCGGTGAGGTGAGCGTCATCGGGAGGTCCTCACCCTCGGGTCGAGGAGGCTGTAGGAGAGGTCGACCAGCAGGTTGACCACGACGAAGGTGGCCGCGAAGAACAGCACGGTCGCCTGGACCAGCGGGAAGTCGCGGTTGGAGATGGCCTCGATCGTCAACTGGCCGACGCCCGGCCAGGAGAAGACCTGCTCGGTGAGGATCGCGCCGCCCAGCAGGCTGCCGACCTCCAGTCCGATCACGGTGACCACCGGCAGCGCCGCGTTGCGCAGCCCGTGGGTGAGCACCGTCTTCACCGGGCCGAAGCCCTTGGCGCGGGCGGTGCGGATGTGGTCGGAGGTGAGCACGTCGATCAGCGAGGAGCGCAGCAACCTGGCGACGACCGCGATCGAGTAGACGGACAGGGTGACGGCGGGCAGCACCAGGTTGGCGAAGGTGCCGTACCCGGAGGCGGGCAGGGCGTGCAGGCCGACCGCGAAGACCAGGATCAGCAGGATGCCCACCCAGAACGGCGGGGTGGACTGACCGAGCAGGACGCCGGTCATGATGCCCCGGTCCGAGGCGCGGCCGCGCCGCATGGCCGCCACGATGCCGGCCGGCAGCGCGATGACGAGCGTCACCACCAGGGCCGCGGCGGCGAGTTCCAGGGTGGCGGGCAGCCGGTCGGCCAGCACGTGGCCGACCGGCTCGTTGTAGGAGATCGAGGTGCCGAAGTCGAAGTGCAGCAGGTCCCACAGGAAGTCGAGGTACTGCGTGATCAGCGGCCGGTCCAGGCCGAGGCCGGCGCGCAGCACGGCTTCCTGGTGGGCCGTGGCGTCCGCCGGGAGCAGCAGCTTGACCGGGTCGCCGGAGAGCCGGACGAGGAAGAAGGAGACGGTCGCGGTGCACAGCAGGACCAGCAGCGCGGTGCCGAGCCGTACCAGCACGGCGCGCAGCACTCCGGTCCGGGCCGCCGCCCGCGGCCGGCCGGTCCGCGCGGTGCGCGGCGGCCGGAGGGTGAGGTCGCTCATCGGGAGATCTCCGCACTCTGCATGGCCAGGACACCGGCGGACCCGGGCGTCCAGCGGGGGCGGTCGTTGCGGGCGTAGATGTTGTCGATCTGGTAGAGGGGCACGAAGGGGGCCTCCTGCTGGATCAGCCGCTGGAGGTCGGAGAAGGCGCGCTTGCGTTCCGCGGGGTCCCCGGAGAGCTCCTCGATGTCGACGAGGCGGTCCGCGTCCTTGTCGTGCCACCGGCTCTGGCGGCGGTCGCTGCGGACGTTGGACTGCAGCATGCTCTCCCCGTCCAGCGTCCAGACGGTGCTGGCGGCCAGGTACATCGGGCCCAGCGCGCCGTGGTCGTCGGAGGTGAGCCGGTCGGCGTAGGTGCCGGGGTCGAGGAGTTCGACCCGGGCGTGCACGCCGGCCCGGGCCAGCAGGCCGGAGATCGCCTCGGCGACGTTGGAGTCGACGTTGGAGGCGGTCAGCGTGGTGGAGAAGCCGTGCGGATGGCCGGCTTCCGCGAGCAGCTTGCGGGCGGTGGCCACGGAGCGGGTGAACGGTTTGACGGTGGGGTCGAACCCGAAGGCGCCGCGCGGGATCATCGCGGGCACCTCGGTGGCCTTGCCGCCGAGCACCGCCTTGACCAGCAGCGGCACGTCCACCGCGTGGTTGAGCGCCTGGCGCACCCGGCGGTCCTTCAGCGGGCCGTCGTCCAGCGTGTTCAGCGAGAGGTAGGAGGTCCTGATGCCCGTGTAGCCGTCGAGCTTGACGCCGCCGTAGCCGTCCAGTTGCTGCGCCGCGTCGGGGGTGAGGCCGGCGACCAGGTCGACCTGGCCGCTCTGCAGCGCGGCGAGCGAGGACGACGGGTTGGGCTGCGGGCTGAACACCAGCTCGTCGACGTGCGGGCGTCCCTGCCAGTGGCCGGGGAAGGCCCGCATCCGCAACTCGTGGTCGCGCTGCCAGCGCACGAAGGTGAACGGCCCGGTGCCGATGGGGTGTTCGGCGAAGGCGGCGTCCCCGACGGCGGCCAGGTGGCGCGGCGGGACGACCACGCCGCCGAAGAGCGAGAGCTTGTCGGGCAGGATCGGGTCGTGCACGGTCGTGTGCACGTCCACGGTGAGCGGGTCGACGACGGAGACGTCCTTGACGTAGCGGAGCTCGACGATCGGCGACTTGGTCGCGGGGGCCAGCACGCGTTCGATGCTGAACTTCACCGCGGCGGCGTCGCAGGGCTCGCCGTTGTGGAAGGTGACCCCGGGGCGCAGGGTGAAACGCCAGGTGGTCGCGCCGCGGGCGGTCCAGGAGAGGGCGAGCCGCGGGTGCAGGAGGTTGTCCAGGCCGCGGGTGGTGAGCGTGTCGAACATGTTGATCAGGGCGTTCATCGAGGTCATGTCGCCCTGCTTGTGCGGGTCCATGGTCTTGGGGTCGCCCGGCTGGGACACCCGCAGGACGTTGCCCGCACTGCTCGCGGGGCTGGTGCCGCACCCGGTGAGCAGCGCCGGAGCCGCGACGGCCGGGATCAGCAGGCCGCCGAGCCGCAGGATGTCGCGGCGGGCCGGGTGATCGCGGTCCACGCGCCTCCCTTGCCGATGTCGTTCCATTGGACAGCACATCCGTTCCGGCAGATGGAATGATGGGCTAAGCTAGGCGACATGGCGAAGATGGTCAACAGCCGAATCGGCGAGCAGGGCCGTGCGAAGGGCCCGATCGACAAGGCGATGGAGGTGCTCGAAGCCCTCGTCGAACCCGGTGGGCCGCACCGGTTGGGGGATCTGGCCCGGCGCACCGGCCTGACGAAACCGACCGTCCACCGGCACCTGCAGACGATGGCCGAGTTCGGCTTCGCGCAGCCCGTCGACGGGGGCCGCTACCAGGCGGGACCGCGGCTGCTCGGGCTGGCCGCCGCGGCGCTGCACGACGGCCGGGACCTGCGGCTGGCCCGTCCCGTGCTGGCCGAACTCCACCGGCGCACCGGCCGGCTCGCGCACTACGCCGTACGGCACGGGGACGACGCGGTGCACCTGGAACTCTCCGACGCGCCACCGGAGTTCCGGATGGGCGTGCCGCCCGGCGGCCGAACGCCCCTGCACCGCAGCGGAGTCGGACTGGCGATGCTCGGCGCGCTGCCGCCCGAGGAACGGGACGAGCTGCTCGACGGCGTGCCGCCGGAGGCGTGGGCCGCGCACCCGCTCGATGGGCCCGCGGCGGTCCGCGCGGTGCTGCACGACGCGGCCGAGCAGGGTTACGCGGTCGACGACGGGTACGGCGAACCGGACGTGCGCTCGGTCGCCGCGCCGGTCCTCGACCGGTCGGGACAGGTGGTCGGCGCGGTCGGCATCTCCGGGCTGACCTTCACCCTCGACCCGGAGAGCGTGCGGCTGTTCGGCCCGATGGTGCGCGCCGCCGCCCGCTCCGTCTCGGCGGGCCTGGGCGGACCGGCGCCGGTCCTGGGCGTCGTGGACCCGGCCGCGGGCGGGGGGCCCGGCTCGTGGCCGGGGGAGCGGGGATGAGCACGCTCAGGGACCTGCTCGCCGCGGGCCGCGAGCGCGGGGTCTACTCCGCGGCCGCCTGGTCCGTCGGCGACGCCGGCGCCACCCTGGACCGGGGCTGGACCGGCACCCGGAGCCGGACCGGGCCGGCGCTGGACGGCAGCGAGGTGTGGGACCTCGCCTCGGTCACCAAGCCGGTGGTCGGGCTCGCGGTGATGGCCCTGGTCGACGAGGGCGCCCTGCGGCTGGACGACACCGTCGGCGACCACCTCGCGGCGTACCGGGGTGGCGACAAGGCGGAGGTGACGGTACGTCAACTCCTCGCCCACACCTCGGGTATCCCCGGCCAGGTCCCGCTCTACCGCGACCACCCCACCCGCGCCTCGCTCCTGGAGGCGATCCGCCTGCTGCCGTTGACCGCGGCGCCGGGCACCCGGGTCCAGTACTCCTCGCAGGGCTTCATCCTGCTGGGACTCGTCGCGGGGGCCGCCGCCGGGCAGCCGCTCGACGCCCTCGTCCAGCGGCTGGTCTGCGGCCCGCTCGGCATGACCGGCACGGGCTTCCGGCCGGACGCCGCCGCCCGGCAGCGGGCGGTGGCCACCGAGGACTGCCCATGGCGCGGCCGCGTCGTGGTCGGCGAGGTGCACGACGAGAACGCGGTGGTGCTCGGCGGGGTGGCCGCGCACGCCGGGCTGTTCGCCCCGCTGACCGACATGGAGCGGCTCGGCCGGTCCCTGGCCGGCGGCGCCCGGGAACTGCTGCGCCCCGGCACCTTCGCGGAGATGACCACCGTCCACAGCGAGGGCCTGGGCCTGCGGCGCTGCCTGGCCTGGCAGGGCCAGGACCCCTCGGGCTCTCCCGCCGGGGACTCCTTCGGCCCCCGCGCCTACGGGCACACCGGCTTCACCGGTACCAGCGTCTGGGTCGACCCCGCGACGGGGCGCTACGTCGTCCTGCTGACCAACCGCGTGCACCCGTCGCGGGCCGGCGACGGCATCGTGGCCGTCCGGCGCGACGTCCACGCGGCGGCCGCCGCGCTCGCCCCCGCCGACGGGGCGGCGCGGCGGTGATCCGCGGGCGGGCCCGCGCGGCGGGAGCGCCGCCCGGGCCCGCGGCGGCCGGTCAACCGGTCGCGGTCGCCGGGTCGCTGGTGCTCGCGGCCCCGGTCTCCACGTGCCCGGCGAAGCGCCGCACGTACGCGGTGTCCGCGCTGGAGGTGACGGTGACGTCGTACCAGTGGTTGCCGGCCGCCACGCCCCAGCCCGGGACACTGCGCGAGCCGCCCGCCGCCACCGTGTACGTGTAGTGCTGGGTGGGCGCGTACGCGTCGGTGGCGGTGAAGGTCACCGAGCCGGTGCCGGGGTTGCTGAACACCAGGGTGACCTGGCCGGTGGAGGCGACGTGCCGGGCGGTCACCTCCGGCCCGACCGAGCCCGCCGTGCCGGCCATCCGGCGCACGAAACCGTTCGGCCCCTGCACCGAGAAGTCGTAGCGGGCGGAGGCGGCCGGCATCGCCCAGCTGTCGCTGAGGGTCTTGCCCGCCTCCACCGTGTACGGCCACGGGCCGTCCGTGCGCACCGCGGAGGTGACGAGGAAGGCCGCGCCCGCCGCGCCGAAGTTGCCGAACGTGAACTGCATCCGCCCGTTGACCGGCGCGGTGTCGGCGGCCAGGTCGTACGGCAGGGCGCGGGCGTTGCGCAGACCGGCCTCCTGCTTCGGCAGCGTGCCGGTGGCCGGCGGGGTGGGCACGTAGTCGCCGGGGTTGGAGTGGTTCGGAGGGGCGTAGCCGCCGGTGCCGGGCAGCGAGGGCGCCGCCGGGTTGCTGCGGGTGAAGTCGAAGGCGGCGGTGAGGTCGCCGCACACGGCGCGCCGCCAGGGCGAGACGTTGGGGTTGTGCACGCCGAACCGCTTCTCGACGAACTGCACGATCGAGGTGTGGTCGAAGGTCTGGGAGCAGACCCAGCCGCCGGTGCTCCAGGGCGACAGCACCAGCATCGGCACCCGCGGCCCGAGCCCGAACGGCCCGGCGGCGTAACCCGACACGCCGCCGGTGTACAGGTCCTGGGTGACGTCGGCGGTGGACAGGCCGCGGGCGGCGGAGGCGGGCGGGAACGGCGGCACCACGTGGTCGAAGAAGCCGTCGTTCTCGTCGTAGGTGAGGAAGAGCGCGGTCCTGCTCCACACGTCGGGGTCGGCGGTGAGCGCGTCGAGGACCTGGGAGACGTACCAGGCGCCGTAGTTGGCGGGCCAGTTGGGGTGCTCGCAGAACGCCTCGGGAGCGGCGATCCAGGAGACCTGGGGCAGGTCGCCGGCCAGCACGTCGGCCTTGAGGCGGTCGAACCAGCCGTCGCCGCCGTTCACGTCGGTGCCGGTGCGGGCCTTGTCGTAGAGCGGGTGGCCGGCGGTGGCGTTGCGGTACTGATCGAAGTAGAGCAGCGAGTTGTCGCCGTAGTTGCCGATGAACGCGTCGCTGGTCCAGCCCCACCCGCCGGCGGCGTCCAGGCCGGTGCCGGTGTCCTGGTAGACCTTCCAGGACACCCCCGCCGCCTCCAGGATCTCCGGGAAGGTGGTCCAGCCGTAGCCGGCCTCCTCGTTGCCCAGCACCGGGCCGCCGCCCTTGCCGTCGTTGCCCGCGTAACCGGTGTACATGTAATAGCGGTTGGGGTCGGTGGAGCTGAGCATCGAGCAGTGGTAGGCGTCGCAGATGGTGAACGCGTCGGCGAGGGCGTAGTGGAAGGGGATGTCCTCGCGGGTGAGGTACGCCATCGTGGTGGTGGACTTGGCGGGGATCCAGCGGTCGTAGTTGCCGCCGTTCCACGCCTGGTGGGTGCCGGACCAGCTGTGGTCGAGGTCCTGGATGAACTGCAGGCCCAGGTTGTCGGCGGCCGGCCGGAAGGGCAGCGTCTCGTGGCCGGCGGAATTCGCCTGGTGGAAGACGGTCTTCCCGCTGGGCAGCGGGGCCGGGCGCGGGTCGCCGAAGCCGCGCACGCCCCGCAGGGTGCCGAAGTAGTGGTCGAAGGAACGGTTCTCCTGCATCAGGACGACGACGTGCTCGACGTCCTGGAGCGTCCCGGTCCCGGCGGCGGCCGGGATCGCGGCGGCCTTGGCGATGCCGCCGGTGAGCAGGGACGCGGCGGCGGTGGAGCCGGCGAGCTGGAGGAACCTTCGGCGGTCGATGTGGGGCACGGGTGGTTCTCCTGACGGTCCGGTGGGGGCGGCCCAGGCAGCGGATGCGCCTGCGCGATGGTGCGCGCTGAGGAGGTGTCCGCGTCATCTCCGATCAAGGGGACGACGCGCACATGATGGTGACGGCCCGCGCATGGTGTCAATGCCGCATGAACAACCCGTGGCCGGGCCCGGACCGCGGCCGGAACTCCCGTTCGTTGGAGTGGCGGGGCGGCCCCCGCCTCCCCGGGGCGGGACGGGCCCGACGAGCGAAGGAGTGCAGGGTGAGCAGCGAAGCGGTCGGGACGGACGGCCCCGCGGAGGACGCGCCGGAGAGCGGCGGCGTGCCGGCGGCCGATCCGCCGGGGCGGCGCCGGGCCGCGGGGCCGCGCCCGATGTGGAAGGAGATCCCGCTGCTGGTCGTCGTCGCCCTGGTGCTCGCCCTGCTCATCAAGACCTTCTTCGTGCAGGCCTTCTCCATCCCCTCGGACTCGATGCAGAACACCCTGCAACGCGGCGACCGGGTCCTGGTCGACAAGTTCACCCCCTGGTTCGGCTCGACGCCCGAACGCGGCGACGTCGTCGTCTTCCACGACCCGGACGACTGGCTCGCCGACGAGCCGACCGCGCACCCCAACCCCCTGCAGAAGGCGCTCGCCTTCGTCGGCCTCATGCCGTCCGCCAACGAACGCGACCTGATCAAACGCGTGATCGCGGTCGGCGGGGACACGGTGGAGTGCCACGGCAGCGGTCCGGTGGAGGTCAACGGCAAGCCGCTGGCCGAGCCGTACGTCTACGCCGGGAACACGCCGTGCAGCACCGACAACCAGGGGCAGTTCACGGTGACGGTCCCGCACGGCGACCTGTGGGTGATGGGCGACCACCGCCAGGACTCCGCCGACTCCCGCTACCACCAGGACGACGCGCACCAGGGCTTCGTCCCGGTCGGCAACGTCGTCGGCCGCGCCTTCGTCGTCGGCTGGCCGCTCTCCCACTGGGCCGTACTGCACGTCCCGGGCACCTTCGGGCAGCCCGGCATCGGTGCCGCCTCCGCCGCCGCGCCCGGCGCGCTCGGAATGGCCGGCGCGGCCCCCCTCGTCCTGTGGCGCAGGCGCCGGCGTCCCGCCGGCCGGCCGCGGGAGAACGGCGGGACCGGGGAGCGCGCGTGAACGCCCCCGTCAGGTCGGCACGTTGTAGGCCATCAGCGACACCTGCCCGGCGGAGACCCGCAGTTCGGTGATCGCGCAGTTGCGCAGCCCGGGGAGGATCCGGCGGTACTCGCTCTCCCGCAGGCCGAGCAGCCGGCACAGGGCCAGCCGGAACAGGGTGTTGTGCGCGACGGCCAGCACCCGCTGCCCCGGCCGGCCCGCGGCCAGCCGCAGCAGCGCGCCCGCGGCGCGCGCGGCCGCCGCCACCGGGTCGTCGCCGCCGGGCAGCGGGTGCGCCGCCGGGTCCGCCAGGAAGGCCGCGACCTCGTCCGGGTGGGACACCCGCAGCTCGCCGAGGGTGCGGCCCTCCGCGATGCCGAAGTCCACCTCGCGCAGGTCGGGTTCGACGACGGGGGTGAGGCCGGTCGCCCGGGCCGCGGGGGCCGCCGTGACGCGGGCGCGGGACAGCGGGGACGTGACGATCGCGTCCAGCCCGGCGCCCGCCGCCCACGCGCCCAGGGCCTCCGCCTGGTCCCGCCCGAGCGGCGTCAGGTCGATGTCGCTGACCCCGGTGTAGCGGTTCTCCTCGTGCCAGACGGTCTCGCCGTGCCGGGTGAGGAACAGCGTCGTGGCGGCGGTCATCCGTGCTCCCGTGCGTAGGCGGCGGTCTCGGCAGGGAGCCAGCCGCGCTGCTCCCACGCGTCGAGCATTGCCGCGAAGGGCTCGTCGAACCGGCGGCTCACCTCGGGCCGCGGCTCCAGCGTCGTGCGCACCCGCACCATCGGCCGCAGGGCCGACAGCGGCGGCGCGCCGTCACCGGAGGTCGCCCCGGAAGCCGTCCCGGACGCCTCCGCGGCGCCGACGCCGTGCGCCGCGAGCACCGCCATGCCGAGTGCGGAGTCGGCCTGTTCGGGGATGGTGGCCGGCCGGCCGAGCACGTCGGCACGCAACTGGTTCCAGTACGCGCTGGTCGTGGCACCGCCGGTGAACGCCACCGGCCCCTCGATCCGGGCGCCGAGCTGGCGCACGTAGGCCAGGCACAGGCGCTCGACGTACGCCACCCCCTGGAGCAGCGACGCGTGCAGGTCGCCGTCGCCGGCCGGGGTGCCGAGAGTGAAGGCCTCGGCGTCGGGGGCCAGGAACGGGAAGCGCTCGCCGGGCGAGACCAGGGGGTACGACAGCACGCTCGACGGTTCGTGGCCGGCCGCGGCGCGGTCCAGGCGCGGAAGGTCGGCGCCGGGGAACGCCCGGGTCAGCGCGCCGGCGCCGACGCTCGACGCGCCGCCCGGCAGCCAGTTCCCGTCGGCGGAGCGGTGGTTGTAGAGCACGCCCGCCGGGTCGGCCAGCGGGCTCGCCGTGACGCCCTTGATGACGAGCGTGGTGCCGAGGACGGTGTTCCACTGGCCGACGTCCCAGGCGCCGGAGCCGAGTTGGGCCGCGCAGCCGTCGGTCATCCCGGCGACGACCGGGGTCCCCTCGGCAAGTCCGGTCAGCGCCGCCGCCTCGGCGCAGACCGTGCCCAGCAGCGTGCCGGGCGCCACCACCTGCGGGAAGTCGATTTCGGACAGGCCCAGTTGCTCGTGGACCACCCGGGGCCAGGCGCGGCCGTGCAGGTCGTAACCGGTCTTCAGGGCGTGGCTGGAGTCCGCCGGCACCGGTCGCCCCACCAGCCGGGTGGTGACGAAGTCGGCCTGGTGGCACACCCGGGCGCCCCGGAGCGCGGCCGCCCCGGCCTCCTCCCGGCGGACCAGCCACAGGAGTTTGGCCAGCGCCCAGCTCGGCTGGATGCGGTAGCCGAGGGCGTCCCACACCTCGGCGCCGGTCTCCTGGGCCTCTCGCGCCTCGGCCGCCGCCCGCCCGTCGTCGTACATCAGCGCCGGTGTCAGCGGGGTGCCGCGGGAGTCGGTGAGCAGCACGGTGCCGGACGTGCCGCACACCGCGAGTCCCCGCACCCGCGCGGCCGTGAGCGGGCGCAGCGTCTCGCGGACCGCCGCGCCGACGCCCTCCCACCAGTCGGAGGGGAACTGCTCGTGGCGGACGCCGTCCCGGACGCCCGTGAGCGGGGCCGACCCGCGGCCGAGGACGCGGCCGCGGTCCGTCACGGCCAGGGCACGCACGCTCTGCGTCCCGAGGTCGATGCCCAGCCACACGTCCTGGCCGGGTGCGTCGGATGGGTCCGTCACGGGCTCCCGCCTCTCGTCGTCGTCCGGTGGCCGGCGGACGCTTTTTCACACCGTGACCACAGCCTGGTCAGGTGCCCGTCCACAGGGTCGCGACGGGTCCGCCTCTCGGCTCCCACCTGGTGTGAGACCACTCAACGGGCCGGTCGACGGGTTGACCCGACCGCCGCGCGTAGTGAACACTGCCGAACGCTACCTCAGCATAGAATGTTATATCCACAGTGCAGGTTGTTACTGTCGGCCGGACGGATCGGAACGGGACCGAGGAATGTCACAGGACAAGAACCGCCGGGGGCCGTCGCAGCGCCGCCGCGAACTCTCGGACCATGTGCTGGCCGAGGGGTCGGTCTCCGCGTCCGACCTGGCCGAGCGGTTCGGTGTGAGCCTGATGACCATCTACCGGGACATCGACGAGCTGGAACGCGAGGGCATCCTGCGCAAGTTCCGCGGCGGGGTCACCGTCCAGCCGTCCGGCGTGTTCGAGAGCAACGTCGCCTTCCGCAAGAAGACCATGCTGGACGAGAAGAAGGCCGTCGCGGCCAAGGCCGCCTCGCTGATCGAACCCGGCATGTCCGTCATGATCGACGACTCCACCACGGCGCTCGAACTGGCCCGGCTGCTGCCGGGCATCGACCCGCTGACCGTCGTGACCAACTTCCTCGAAGCCCTCAACCTGCTCGCCGACGAGCGCGGCCTGCACCTGATGGCGCTCGGCGGCGACTACGACCGGCTGCACGACTCCTTCCTCGGTGTGCCCTGCGTGGAGGCGATCGAGGCGCTGCGGGTGGACCTCTGCTTCGTCTCGACCTCGTCGGTGCTCGGCGACTTCGCCTACCACCAGGAGCAGCGCATCGTCGCGGTCAAGCGGGCGATGCTCAAGGCGGCCAACCGCAGCGTCCTGATGATCGACCACTCCAAGCTGGGCCGCACCGCGCTGCACCGGCTCGCCCCGCTCACCACCTTCGACCTCATATTGATCGACGACCGCACCCCGCCCGACGTCCTGCGCTCCCTCGACGAGAGCGGCGTCCCCTACCAGACCGCCGCGACCTGAGCACCTCAAGGAGACCCTGCCCATGAGAATCCTCGCGGCGGGCGACCACTTCGTCGCCCCCGATCTGCTCACCCGGGAACTCACGGCCGAGATCGGTACCGACCACTCCATCGAAGAGCTGCGCCTGCCGTGGCCGTTGACCCCCTTCGGCCGGGTCGCCGAGGTCGACGAGGCGTCGGGGGACGAGGACACCATGCTCACCGCGCTGCGAGGAGCGGAGGTGTGCGTCACGCAGATGGCGCCGGTCACCCGCAAGATCTTGGAGGGTGCCCCCGACCTGCGGCTGGTGGTCATCGGCCGCGGCGGCCCGGTCAACGTCAACCTCGACGCGGCGAAGGAGCACGGCGTCCAGGTCTGCAACACCCCGGGGCGCAATGCCGCCGCCACCGCCGAGTACACCCTCGGGCTGATGCTCGCGGCGATGCGCCGCATCCCCGAGACGTCCGCCGCGCTCGCCGCCGGCCGCTGGGCCGGCGAGTTCTACACGTACGACAACTGCGGCCCCGGGATCGACGGTTCGACGGTCGGGCTGATCGGCTGCGGCGCCGTCGGCAGCAGGGTGGCGCGCGCCCTGACCGCCCTCGGCGCGCAGGTGCTCCTCTACGACCCGTACGCCGACCAGCGGGTGCTGCGCGAGTCGGGCGAACCCGTCGCCGACCTCGACGACCTGCTGCGCCGCTCCGACGTGGTCTCGCTGCACGCGCGCCTGACCCCGGAGACCCGCGGCCTGCTCGGCGCCCGCGAGCTCGCACTGCTGCCCGAGGGCGCGGTCGTCGTCAACTGCGCGCGCGGCGCGCTGCTGGACGAGGAGGCGCTGTGCGACGCCCTGGAGTCGGGCCGGCTCGCCGCCGCGGGGCTGGACGTGTTCGCGGTGGAGCCGCCGCCGCCCGGCTCGCGGCTGCGCACCGCCCCCCGGCTGGTCATGACGCCCCATCTGGCGGGCGCCAACACGTCCGTCGCCCACAACGCCGCGCGTATCGCGGCGGCGGAGGTGGGCAGGTTCCTGCGCGGCGAGCCGCTCGCGCACCGCGTCATCTGAAGCTCCCGTCACTTGAAGCTCCCACCACCTGAAGGTCTTTCAGCCGAGGAAGGGACACACGGTGTTCGTCGGACTGGACTTGGGAACCTCCGTCGTCAAGGCGGCGGCCTTCGCCGATGACGGCACGACCCTGCGCGTCGAGTCGACGCCGATCGCGCTGGGCGGGCAGGGCGAGCACGTCGAGCAGGACATCGAGGAGGTGGTGCGTGCCGCCACCGGCGTCGTCGAGGCGGTCACCGGGGGACAGGATTCCGCGCTGGTCGCGATCACCGGTCAGGGCGACGGCCTGTGGCTGGTCGACGCGGACGGCCGGGCGGTGCGCCCGGCGCTGTCCTGGATGGACGGCCGGGCCGGCGGGCTGGTGGCCGGATGGATGGCGGACGGCACCGCCGACCGGCTCTACCGGCGCACCGGCCAGGTACTCTTCCCCGGCTCGCCCGGTCCGCTGCTGGCCTGGCTCGACTGCAACGAACCGGCCTCCCTGGACGCTGCCACCACCGCCGGCTGCTGCAAGGACGTCGTCCACCTGCGGCTGACCGGTGAGCGCGGCACCGACCTCTCCGACGCGTCGAACCCGTTCCTCGACCCGCGCACCCGCGGCTACGCCCCCGAGGCGCTCGCCGCCCTCGGCGTCGACCACCGCAAGGGCCTGCTGCCGCCCATCGCCGCGACGCTGCCGTACGGCGAGGCGCGCGACCGCGTCCCGGGCCTGACCCGCGGCACCCCCGTCACCTCCGGCCCCTACGACCTGCCGGCCTCCGCGACGGGCGCCGGGGTGACCGAGCCGGGCGACGGGCTGCTCATCGTCGGCACGACGCTCGCCTGCCAGGTCGTCGTCGAGCGCGTCGCCCTCGACGAGGACCCGGTCGGCTTCCACCTCGCCACGGCCAGGCCCGACCGCCACATGCGGGCGCTGCCCGCCATGACCGGCACCGTGGCGCTCGACTGGGTGCTCGGCCTCACCGGGACCGTCCACGACCAGCTCTCCGACCTGCTCGACGCCTCCCCGCGCGGCGCGCGCGGCGTCGCGGCCCTGCCCTACCTGTCACCGTCCGGCGAGCGGGCGCCCTTCGTCGACCCCACGGCCCGGGCCGAGTTCACCGGCCTCGACCTGCGGGCCACCCGCGCCGACGTGGTCCGCGCCATGTGCGAGGCCATCGCCTTCGCCGCCCGGCACTGCCTGGAGGCGGCCGGGCTGTCGGGCCGGCTGGCCGTCTGCGGCGGCGGCGCCCGCAACCCGGAGTGGCTGCGGCTGTTCGCGGACGTGCTGGGCCGTCCGCTGCGCGTCGCCCGGGGCCCCGAGCCGGGCGCGCGAGGAGCGGTGCTGGCAGCGGTGGCCGCCCACGGCGACACCCTCGGGCAGCACCTCGACCTGGCGGAGTGGACGGCCCCCGAGGCGGTGGTCGACCCCGATCCGGCGGCCGTCGCCTTCTACGACGAGGCGTACCAGGACTACCTGTTCCGGGTCGGGAGCGCGCGGGACCGCTGGAAGGGCCCTGCGGGCAGCCCGGCCGTGTAGCGCCCCGGCCCGCCGCCCGGGAGCACCTCGACCCGTGCGGCGAGGGTCGCGGCGGTCCGCGGCAACTGGGCTCCGGACGCGGCCCGTTCGCTTCGGGCCCGTCCGGCGCGGTCCGTTCGGCCCGGCTCCTGACGGCCGGACCGAACGGACCCGGGGATCAGCCGGCGCCCGGGTCGTCGCTGGTGGCGTACGGCTCGTGGTCCGGGCGCGGACGGGGCAGCACCTCCGCGGGGTACGGCGCGCCGGCGAGGAGGCGGACCGGGCCGAGGAGGCCCGAGACGCGCTGGCCGGGGAAGACGAAGTGCGTCGGGCTGGTCGCGTCGAGGCGGGGCCCGAGCGTGCCGAACACCGTGACCTCCAGGGTGTTGGCGCCCGGGGCCACCAGCCCGGTCAGGTCGAAGACGTACGGGGAACAGACGCGCACCCCGGCCCGTACCCCGCCGACGGACACCTCCGCCGTGCCCCGCACCCGGCCGAGGTCGAGGCGGACGGGCCCCTGCGCGGCATCGGCGGGTACCCGCACGACGCGGCGGTAGCGCACCCCGCCGCTGTACTCGGCCAAGCCGTGGGACGCCCAGTCGCCGGTCCCGATCCGCCCCGGGCCGACCTCGCAGCGCAGCGGTCCCGCCAGGGCCGCCCCGCCCTCGTGCCCGGCGTCCGGCTCCAGCCGCAGGGCCGCCGCCCGCGCGCCCGAGGGGGCGTCGCCACCAGGCAGGTCGACCGCCAGCGTGTGCCGCCCCCGGGTCCCCGCCGTGCCGCCGCACGCCGCGCCGTCCACGAACAGGGTGGCCCCGCCGTGCACTTCGACGCTCAACCGGGTCGCCCCGGGCGGCAGTTCGCACCACAGCCACTCCACCCGCGGCCGGTCGCCGGGCACGGCGAACCCGACGGGGACCACGGTGCCGTCGTCGGCGTCCGGGTCCAGCCAGGCGGCGCCGGGCAGCGGGTGCGGCCTGCGGCGCAGGTACAGCGCGGCCGGGTCGCCCACCGGCTCGCGCCGCACCACCAGCGGTACCCGCGCGCCGTCGCGCTCCGCCCACCACGTGGCATCGCTGTGCAGGGCCGCGACGGGAACCGGGCCGTCGTCGTGGAGGACCGCGTCCACCAGGACGGCCGGATCGCCGCCGTCGCTCTCGACCGAGATCTCGTTGTCGCCCGCCCGCAGCGCCGCGGTGACGTCATGGCGCCGGACGCGCGGCACCGCGTGCTCGGCGTACGGGTCGAAACCGCCCTGCCGGCCCATCACCTGCCCGTTCACCCGCAGCACGCACCGGCCGCGGGCCGCGACCTGGACCACGCCGCGTGCGGGCGGCGCGGCCAGCGACAGGGTCGTGCCGACGCGTCCGGCGCTCTCACCCGGGCCGCCGTCCCCGCCCGGCGCCCCGCCGCCTCCGGCGAGGATCCACTCGGGGCGGCGGTAGCGCCCGGCGTCGCGCACGAGCGCCACGTGCGCCCGCAGGTCCACGTCCTGATGAGGAGTCAGATCCAGCTCCAGGAGCAGCCGGCCGGGCCCGGTCCGCAGCCGGCCGAGGGCCAGATGCCCGCCGTCCTCCAGCGCGACCGGCTCGCCCGCCAGCCGGACCGACTTCGCGGCGGCGGCGCCGACCGCGAGCCAGCCGTCGAAGGGCTCGGTCAGCAGCAGGTCGGCCGCCACCCGCCGGGTCACCCCCGCCGCGGACGGGCCGACGTGCAGGAACTCCTCGGGCACGTGGCCCTTGGGGCCCAGCACGTCCCGGTGCACCGGGTCCTTGTGGATACCGCGCGAGGCGGACCACTCCAGAGTGGCGACGGTCTCCCCGGCGGGCCCGCGCAGGACGGCGTGCGGGCCGAACATGGCATGCGCGGGCGGGTGTTCGGGCTGGGCGGCGCCCCCTCCCGCCGCCCAGCCGTCGCGCACGCCGTCCTCGCCGGGGACTTCCGCCCGGTGCCGGAACGTGCGCAGTTCGGTGGTCGCCGGGGCATCCGGCCCGGCTGCCGGGCGGTCGAAGTCCCCCCAGGTGTTGTCGGCGGTCGGCACGAGGGTCATGTCCCACTCGGCGTCGGCGGGGATCACGAGCGTGCTCGCGCCGCCGTCGTCCGCGGACAGCGTCGGTGCCGGTGCCGGTGCCGGTGCCGGTGCCGGTGCCGGTGCTGGTTCCGGTGCCGTGCGCGCCTGCTCGTGGTGGTCGGGCAGGACCAGGACCGCGGCGGGGCCGGACGCGAAGGGCACCTCCACCCGCAGGCAGCCCGGCTCGTCGGGGTCGGCCTCGACCGGCAAGGAGCGGGCGGCGCCGCCGAACGGATTCAGCAGCACCGCGTGGTCCGCCCCGTCCGGGACCCGCACCTTCACCCGCGCCGAGGCGGCGTAGCGATCGGGGTCGAAGTCGTAGCGCGCGTCCAGCCAGCCGAGCGCGGCGCCCCGCTCGTCGGGCGCGGCGACCTCCGCCCGGGTGGCCCGCGGGGCGGCGGCCGTCAGGAACACCACCGTGGCGCCCTCCACCCGCCGGGCCAGCGCGGGCACGCTCGCCTCGACGGAAGGACGTGATCCGGCGGTCGGGTCCCCCGGTGCGGTGTCCAGCGCGTCGGCCAACCGGTCCGCCGAGGGGACGAACACCGCGCGGCCGTCCGCGAAGTACGCGCGGAGCGCGCCGAGCACGGCATCCGCGTCGGCGCCGGAGCCGGCGCCCACGATCTCCTCCGGCAGCGCGCCGAGCGCGACCACGCGCCCGCCGGCCGCCGCGAACTCCACGAGCCGCCGCGCGGTGTCCGCCTCCAGGACGGTGCACGCGGGCAGCAGCACCGTCGCGTAGCGCTCCTCGGCGACGCACAGCCGCGTCCCGTCCCGGCCGCCGCGCCGCACCGCCGCCCGCGCGAGGGACGCGTCGTCGATCACGTCGGCGTCGCGCCCGAGCCGGTCGAGCACGCCCGGTCGGGTGTGGAACCAGGTCATGTCGCCGACGAGTTCGAGGTAGGTCGCCTGGGCGCGCGCCGCGTCGGCCGAGACCCCGTCCAGGGCGGTGCCGGCCTGCGCGGTGGTGGTGGGCAGCAGCACCGCGAGATCGCACAGGTGGCGGCCCAGGCTCAGGATCGCGCACAGCCGGGTCACCGCGTCGGCGAAGACCCGGTGGTGGCGCCAGTACGGCTGGCGCCAGTCGGTCCCGGGTGGCGCCCACTCCCACCACCCGCCCTTGGTCGTGTAGTACACCGCGTGCGGGTTGTAGAGGGTCGCCCCGGCGCGCAGCCAGGGGAGCAGCCAGTCGAAGGTCTCCTCCAGCGTGCCGCCCCACCCGGTGGAGTGGAACGCCTCGATCCAGGTCCGCCGGCCCCCGTACAGGTGCGCCAGGGAGGAGTGGATGCGGGCGTCGCCGTGGTGGTCGGAGCCGGGCGCGGAGAACCACCGGTGGGTCCTGGCGTAGTCGGCGTACAACTCGACGCCGCCGACCGGGTGTCCGGCGCGCGCCGGGTCCTGCTGGTCGCAGCCGATGAGCAGGCCGTGCCGCTCGTGCCAGCCGGCGAGCGGCCGGAAGAACGCCTCCTCGGCCAGCTCCGCCCGGGTCAGCTGGTAGTCGCGGCGCACGCCCGCGGCCTCGGGGGCGGCGCCGCCGTCCTCGTACAGCGCGTCCAGGCGGGGCACGAGGTCGTAGCCGCGCAGCCGGCGGAACTCCGCCGCGAACCGGGTCGACCAGGTGGGCAGGGACGGCAGTTCGTCCTGGAAGGAGCCCACGACCACGCTGCCGAGCCGGTCGCCGAGGTGCCGCTCGAAGGCGCCGTGCACCCGGTCCAGCAGCGCGGCGCACGCCTCGGTCCCGAGGTAGTCGAAGCCGCGCGCCACGTGGTGGTGGAGGGTCAGCCGCCAGCGGCCGGGTCCGGGCGGCCGCACCGCCCGCCTCTCGACGGCGACCGGCACCGCGGGGCCGCTCACCCGCCCCGCCGCGTCCAGCGGTTCGGCGTGGCCGCCGATCGGCCGCCCGTGCGGCGGGCAGCGCAGCGCGCCGTCCCCGTCGACCACCGCGCGGACCCGTTCCAGCCGGCGCCCCGCGAACTGCTCCCGCTCGTCGACCAGTCGGGCCTGGAGGTCGGCGCCGGAGAAGCCCAGCTGGTCGTAGAACCAGAGCAGGACGCCCAGTTCGGCGGCGTCCGCGCAGACGCCGTCGAGCAGCGCCCACCAGGCGTCGCTCATGAACGGCGGATCGTCCGCGTCGGAGCCGAACAGCGGCCCGGACGGTGCCAGGTTGAGGATGACGAGGTTGAACACCCCGCCCTCGGCGAACCGTTCGAGCTGCGCCCGCAGCCGCGCCCGGTCCAGCCGCTCCCCGCTCCACCACCAGATGGCGGTGGGCGAGAAGGCCCTGGGGGGTTCGGCGAGGATCGATGCGACGGTGTGCGGCAGGCCGTGGTGGGCCCGGCCGTTCGCCCGGACATCCGCTGACGTGGCGTCAGCCCTTGAGACCACCTGCGAACCCCTTGATCACGTAGCGCTGCAGCAGCAGGAAGACGACGAGGATCGGCAGCGCGGCGAGCACCAGGCCGGCGAAGACCAGGCCGTAGTCGGAGACGTACTGCCCGACGAAGGAGAACACCGCCACCGGCACGGTCTCCTTGCCGGAACCGCCCAGGTACAGCAGCGGGGTGAAGAAGTCGTTCCAGATGAACACCGCGTTCAGGATGATCACGGTGCCGGTGATCGGCCGCAGCAGCGGGAAGACGATCCGGGTGAACGCCTGCCGGTGGTTGCAGCCGTCGATCAGGGCGGCCTGCGCGTAGTCCGAGGGCAGCGCCCGGATGAACCCGGTGTAGAGGAAGACGGTGAACGGCATCTGGATGCCGGTGTAGAACAGGATCATGCCCTGGTAGGTGCCGAGCCAGCCGAGGTCGTCCACCAGCTTGTACAGCGGGATCATCCCGAGCTGGAACGGCAGGATGATCCCGAGCAGGAACAGCACGTACAGGCTGTAGCCGAGCCCGCGCACGCACCGTGCGAGGTAGTAGGCCCCGGTCGATCCGATGACGACGAGCAGCACCAGGCTGAGCGCGGTGATGACGGCGCTGTTCAGCAGCGCGGACCCGAGGGACGCCGACGACCAGGCGTTGCCGAAGTTGTGGAAGGTGGGCGACGTCGGCGGTTTCAGCGGCGAGTCGGCGATCTGCGACGGGCTCTTCAGCGACAGCGTGACCAGCGCGTACACCGGGAAGAGGAAGACGACGGCGGCCGCGATCATCACCAGTTCCAGGACGAAGCGCCCGTAGCCCGGCCGCGGTCTGCTGCGGGTCGCCGCGGGTCGCTCCGCACCGGTGCTGACCCCGCCGGCGGTGACGGTACTCACGCAGTGACCTCCCGGGCGCGCAGGTAACGGAGTTGGATCAGGGAGACGGCGGCCACGAACAGCGCGAGGACCAGGGCCACCGCCGTGCTGTAGCCGAACTTCCCGTACACGAATGCTTCCTTGTAGAGCACGGTCGACAGGGTCTCGCTGGACGTGCCGGGCCCGCCGTCGGTCGCGGCGTACACCTGGTCGAAGAGCTTCAGGCCGCCGATCGTCGACAGCATCAGGTTGATGGTCAGCGCGGGCGCCAGCAGCGGCCAGGTCACGTAGCGGAACCGCTGCCAGGCGCCGGCGCCGTCGATCCGGGCCGCCTCGTGGAGTTCGGCCGGCACGCCCTGCAGCCCCGCCAGGAAGATCACCATCGAGTAGCCGGCGTACTGCCAGACCACCATCCCCGCCACCGACCACAGCGTCAGCGACGGGTTGCCCAGCCAGTCCTGGCGCAGGCCGCCCAGACCGACCGCGCCGAGGATGCCGTTGAGCCCCGCCCCGTTCTCGGGGTTGTAGACGTACTTCCACAGGAACGCCACCATCACCGGGCTGACCACGGCCGGCGCGAAGAAGACCACCCGCAGCAGCGCCTTGGACCGGATGTTGGTGTTCACGCCGAGCGCCAGCAGCAGCCCGATCGCGTTCTGCACGACGACGATGGCGACGGTGAGCAGCAGGGTGTTGCCGACGGACGCCAGCGCGCGGTCGTCGTGGAGCAGGGTGTGGAAGTTGTCCAGGCCCACGAACGAGAACGACCCGATGCCGGACCAGTCGGTGAACGCGTAGACCACCCCGGCGATGCTCGGATACAGCACCACGAACGCGTACACGACCAGCGCCGGAACGACGAACAACCACGGCGGTACGGTGGGGTCGCGGCGGCCGAGCCGGGTTCCCGCGATACGAGGTGCTTTCACGACTTCTTCCCGTAGGCCTTGTCCATCTGCGTCAGCGCGCCCTTGACGTCGGTCTTGCCGGCGAGCAGGTCCTGCACGGCGGCGAAGTGGGCGGGCTGCACCTCGGCGTTGGGCCAGCGCTGGTCCATGAAGGGCACCGCGCGGTCGGCGTCGATGATGGGCAGGAACTCCGACAGCGCCGGGTCGAGCTTGGTGGTGGAGTCCCGCTGGAGGGGTATGGCGGACACGGCCGTCGTCCAGGCGTTGAGGTTCTCCTGGGTACCGAGGAACTCGATGAACTGCCGTGCCTTGGTGGCGTTCTTGGCCCGCGCGGACACCCCGAGGCCCACCACGATCCCGGCCGGGATCCACAGCTGCGCCGGGTCGTCGCCGCCGGGGAAGGGGAACATGCTCAGGTCGTCGGGGTTCTTAGCGGCCGCCCGGAAGACGGACAGCACCGAGGAGACCTGGACGGCCATGGCGGCCTTGCCGGTGGCGACCATCGAGGTCTGCTGCTCGTACGTGGTGCCGTCGGGGTGGTCGTTGAAGAAGCCGCGCTTCTGCAGGTCCAGGTACTTGCCCATGGCGTCGGCCCAGCCGGAGTCGGCGAACGTCGCGCGTCCCGCGGCCATCTCGTCGTCGAAGGTGGGGTCCTTGGCGTAGACGGCGTTGGGTACCAGCGCGTAGGTGATCAGCTGCGTGACCCAGGGCGTCTGGGCGCCGAGCGCGATCGGGATGATGCCCTTGGCCTTCAACGTGGCGCAGACGTCCAGCAGTTCGCTCCAGGTGGTGGGCGGTTTCACCCCGGCGTCGGCGAACACCTTCTTGTTGTAGATGGCGCCGATGATGCTGCTGCCCGCCGAGTACAGGTAGGTCTTGCCGTCCCGCCGGTAGGCCGCGTCGAAGCTCTTGGGGATCGTCTTGGTCCACGCCATGTCGGAGAGGTCGGCCAGCAGGCCGGCCTTGGCCAGCTCGACCATGGACATCGCGCTGCCGCTGCCGGGGTACAGGACGTGTATGTCGGGCGCGTTGCCGCCGGCGAGCTGGGTGCGCACCACCGTCTGCACGTCGTCGGTGGGCGCGAACGAGGTGCTGGCCTTGAAGTCGGGGTGGCTCTTGCGGTAGGCGGCGAGCAGTTGCGTGATCGGCTTCTGTTCGTCGGCGACGCCGACGATGCGGACCTTGCCGCCCGAACCGCCACCCCCGCACGCGGTGAGGAGCGAGGGGAGCGCGGTCGCGGCCACGACCCCACCGCCGACGCGGAGGAGTCCTCGGCGGCTCACCGTGCCCCGGCCGGGCAGACTGCGGGAACCCGTGCTCATGGTGTGTCCTCCTCATGGGGACCGGCGGGCGATGGCGCCGCCGGAGCGAATGCCGCGGTGAAGTGGTAGGCCCCCGAGGCCACTTGGTAGTGGGCGTGGTCGGGGCCGGTGCCGATCAGGGTGGCGTGGTCGCCGTCGTCGGGCGCCGCGCCGAGGGCGCGGACCGAGCCGGGATCGGTGGTGGGTACGAAGACGTCGGCCGTGGCCCCGGGCGGCACCTGCACCCGCAGGCTGAGCGTGTCGCCGCGGCGCTCCCAGCCGGCCGCGACGGTGCCGCGCGCCGACTCGTACCGGGTACTGGCGTGGGTGAGCGCGCCCGGCCGGGGCCGCACGCGCAGTCGCCGGTAGGCGACGGACCCCTCGCTCTGGTCCAGGCCGGCCACGCCCCGGTGGAGCCACTCGCCGATGGAGCCGAGCGCGTAGTGGTTGAAGGAGTTCATCGCCGGCGCCCGGAAGCCGCCGTCGGGCGTCCAGCCGTCCCAGCGCTCCCAGATGGTGGTGGCGCCGTGCTGCAGCGGGAACAGCCACGAGGGCACCTCGGTACGGCGCAGCAGCGCGTGGGCCAGGTCGGCGCGCCCGTGCGCGTCGAGGACCGGCGCGGCCAGCGCGACACCGAGGAAGCCGGTCTGCAGTGCGGGCCCCGCCGCCTCGACGAGTTCGGCGAGCCGGCGGGCCGCGCCGTCCCGGAGCTGACCGGGCAGCAGCTCGAAGGCGAGCGCGAGCAGGTAGCCGGTCTGGGTGTCGCCCGCCACCCGCACCCGGCCGTCGGTGCCCGCGGTGACGAAGCGCGCGACGAAGGCGGATCGGATCTCCGCCGCGAGCCCGTGGTGCTCGGCCGCGACGTCGTGCCGGTCCAGCGCCTCGGCGGCGAGGGCGGTGAGCCGGGTGCTGTGCGCGAAGTACGCGGTGGCGACGACCTCGCGCGGAGTGGGCGTGCCGGGGGCGAGCCAGTCGGAGAAGTGCGGGCCCACCCGGTGCCGCCAGATCAGGTCGGGGTTGCGCCGATGGATCAGGGCGACCCAGGCGCGCATGCCGTCCAGCGCGCGGGACAGGAACCGCCGGTCGCCGTAGGTCCGGTACAGGTGCCAGGGCACGATCACGCCCGCGTCGCCCCAGCCGGGCGCGCCCTCGTCGGCGACCCCGGTCAGGCGGGGCGCGACGTTGGTGAAGCCGCCGTCGGGCGTGCGGGCGTCGTCCACGTCGCGCAGCCACTTGGTGAAGAAGGCCGCCACGTCCGCGTTGAGCGCGGCGGTGGGGAGGAAGACCTGCGCGTCGGCCAGCCAGCCGAGCCGCTCGTCGCGCTGCGGGCAGTCGGTCGGCACGCTGACGAAGTTGGAGCGCTGGCCCCATTCGACGCAGGCGTGCAGCCGGCGGATGTCCGGGTCCGAGCAGTCGAACGCGCCGGCCCAGGGCGTGTCGCTGTGCAGGGCGACGGCGACCACGTCCCCGGCCGCCAGCTCCGGGAGGCCGCTGATCTCTGCGTAGCGGAAGCCGTGGTAGGTGAACCGGGGCTCGAACTCGACCGGTCCGCGCCCGTCGCCGATCAGGACGTCCGTCGCGGCGGCGGTGCGCAGGTTGGCGGTGTACAGCCGCTGCTTGTCGTCGAGCACCTCGGCGTGCCGGACCACCACCCGGGCGCCGGCGGCGAGGGCGCCGACGCGGAGCCGGACCCGGCCGGCGACGTTCTGGCCGAAGTCGACGATGTGCGTGCCGGGCAGCACGCGGGTGACGGACACCGGCGGTATCTCGGCCATCGCCCGGACCGGTTCGTCGACGGACGCCACCAGCGACCGGTGCTCGGCATCGGTGACCAGGGCCGGTGACCAGCCTGCGTCGTCGAAGCCGGGCAGGTCCCAGCCGTCGACGGCGTGCCGCCGGTCGTGGCACTCGCCCATCAGGAGGTCGGCATGCCGGATCGCCCCCGTGCCGGTGACCCAGGACCCGTCGGTCGCGACGGTGCGGACGCTCCCGTCCGCGCGGGTGAGCCGCAGTTCGGCGAACAGTTGCGGGAACGTGCCGTAGTGGGCGCCCGCCCGGCGCGGCTCGAAACCGACGAAGCCGCTCCACCAGCCGTCGGCGACCGTCGCCGCCAGCACGTTCTCGCCCTCGGCGACGAGCGCGGTCACGTCGTAGGTCTGGTACTGCACGCGGCGGGTGTAGTCGGTCCAGCCCGGGGCGAGTTCGGCGTCGCCGACCCGGGTGCCGTTCAGCCGCACCTCGTACAGGCCGCGGGCGCTCACGTGCAGCCGGGCGCTGACCAGGGGCGGGCCGGTCGGGTGGGAGAAGGAGCGGCGCAGCAGTGGGCACGGGGCCAGACCGTGGTCGTCGAGCGCGCGCTCGCCCTCGGTCGGGGCGTCCACCACGGCGATCGGGTCCGGGTCGTGGGTGATCCAGGAGGCGGTCCACACCGGCGAGGCGGCGGGTTCCGCGGTGCCGGCAGGCAGGGTCGGGCCGGTCTCGAACCAGGAGCTCGCGGCGGCCGGGGCGTTCCGCGTCGCCGACCAGACCTCGACCTGCCAGTGGTAGCGGGTCGAGGGGCGCAGCGCGGGTCCCTCGTAGCCGGCGCCGATCGCCGCGGGGTCCCCGATCCGGCCGCTGTCCCACCACGCCCGCCCGTCCTCCGCGAGTTCCTCCGGCCGCTCCGCGACGCGGATCCGGTACGCGGTGGGGTCGTCGTCGCGCCGGTCGGACGCCAACCGCCAGGAGAGCAGCGGAGCCGGGTCGTCGATTCCGAGCGGGGTGGTGCGGTGGTCGCACCGCAGGGCGTAGGGCCGCAGTGCGGACACGGGCACGTCCTCCCTTCGCACCGGGAACGGCGTGAAGATGATCATCCTTGGATGTGAAAACTAACGTCGATTCTGTGGCGTGGAGACTATGAGTCCCCATCGAGGGGTGTCAAGAGTCACGTCAGCGCCCTGATCTGCTGCTCCCATGTCGTGACCCAACTCCCGGCGGGCACGGCTGCGACCGGCGTGGCAGCTGAGGCGCGCGACAGCGGGCGACGGATGGCCGGTGCGTGATATTCGCTGCGTGATTACCACATGAATGAACGTGAAAATGCCGTGCTGCGGGCGCGCGACCGGTGGGGTCGGGACCGGCGGGTCCCGACCGCCCGACGGTGCGTCAGCCCTGCGGGCCGGCGGACCGGGTCCCCGCCGACGGAACGGCGAGTTCCGCCTCCAGTGCCTCCAGCGCCGCCGCGGACACCCCCGGCGTCCTGGCCGCGAGGTCGTACGGCGACTGGTCGGCGACGCGGCGGGCGAACTCCGGGTTGGCCACCAGCGGCAGGTGCCGCAGCACCGCGGCCCGGCAGTCGCCGTCGGCCAGCAGCTCGCCCAGCGGCGTGGTCACCCCGGGCACTCCCTGTGCCGCCGGGCGGAAGGCGCTCCTCGGCGGCAGTTCCCGGCCGGAGGCCAGCACCAGCGCGAACTGCGCGCGCGCCAGCAGGTGGTGCTCGGTGACCGGGCCGGTGGCCGGCAGGCCCAGCCGCTCGAACTGGCTCTCCGGCGCGTCGGCGGACCGCATCAACTCCACCATCAGCCCCGCCATGCGCAGCTCCAGCGCGTCCGAGAGCAGCGGGTGGCGCTGCTCCGGGTCGCTCTCCAGGTCGAACAGCAGCGTGCCGAAGGCGTGCGGGTTGCCCCAGGGGCGCCCCGGGACGCGCAGCACCGGCGCGTTCCTGGTGAACGGCAGCGGCGGCACGAGCTCCGCGTCCGCCAGTTCCTCCGGCGCGAAGCGGCTGGCCATGTGCGTGGGCATCAGCGTGTACTCGTACAGCGGGTCGTTGCTCTCCCGCAGCGGCGCGCGCATGTAGACGTAGCGCCCGTCGGTCACGTTGACGTGGCCGCCGAACGAGCCGAACAGCCCGGCCTCGCGGACCGGTGCGTCCCGCGCCACCGTGGCGGCCAGCGGCGCGCCCGCCATCGGACCGGGGGCCGGCACGCCGAAGAAGTCCAGCAGGGTGGGGCCGAAGTCGACGGTCTGCACCAGGCTGGAGCGCCGCTCCCCGCGCACCCGGCTGCGCGGGTCCCAGACGAACAGCGGGGTGTGGATGTTCTCGTCGTACCAGGGCTGCACGTTCTTGCCCCACCAGCCGTGCTCGCCGAGCAGCAGTCCGTGGTCGGTGCAGACCATCAGCAGGGTGTCGTCCCACAGCCGGTGCTCGTCCATGGCGTCCAGCACCCGGCCGAGCGAGGCGTCGCACATGGTCAGCAGCGCCAGGTACTCCGCCCGGACCCGGTCGGCCTGCGCCGGGTCCTCGGTCACTCGCCGGTACTCGGGCCAGTCCGCGCGCGGGACGCCGTCGGCGCTGTCGGCCGCGAGGTCGCGCACGTAGTGGGAGCGGTGCTCGTCGTAGGTGAAGAAGGGCTCGTGCGGGTCGAAGCACTCGATCTGCAGGAACCACGAGTCGGCCGCCGCGTTGACCGCGACGAACTCCAGCCCGGCGTCGACCGTCAGGGTCTGCGGGTGCCGGTCCTCGGTCGCCATGTACTGGCGGTTGATCCAGTCCTGGCGGCGCATCCGGTCGGGCCGCCGGCCCAGGACCGGCGGCATCGGCGGGTCGGCGACCTGCCCCTTCCACTTGTCGCCCTCCTGCCCGCGGAAGAACTCGTAGGAGTCGTACCGGTTGTGGAAGGTCGCGCCGCCGTCCTCCCAGTAGTGCTGGTGGTCGGTGACCAGGTGCGTGTGGACACCGGCCCGGGACAGGATCTCCGGGACGGAGTGGTCGAAGGGTTCGAGCGGGCCCCATGAACGGTGCAGGAAGTTGTGCCGGCCGGTGTGGATCTCCCGCCGCGCCGGCATGCACGGCATGCTCCCGGCGTACGCGCGGTCGAAGACCGCCGTCAGCCCGCTGAGCCGCTCGAAATTCGGGGCGTGCACACCCCGCGCGCCGTAGGGCGGCAGGAAGCGTCGGTTGAGGGTGTCGAACATGAGCATGATCGCACGCATGGAGGCTCGTCTTTCCGTCGTACGGGCGGGCGGGCGCCGGGCGGCTGACGGCGGGGCGGCCGGCACGCTCCGGCCGCCCCCTGCCGCCCGGCTCACTGCCACCGGCGCCCGGGCGTCATCGTGCCGGGCGCACCGCGAAGAGCGCGGCCCGCGCCGAGGCGGCGTCGGGGTCCTGCCACCCGGTGACCGCGATCCGGACGCTCTCGCCCGGGAGCAGCGTCAGCACGCCCCGGTCCGCCTCGGCGGTCGGCGCGAGCCGGTCGGCCTGGAGCAGCAGGTCCCGCACCAGTGTCCTGGCGGTGACGACCACGGTCGCGCTGCCCGGCGCTCCGTCGCCGCCGGCGCCGACCTCGACCTCGAACTCCGGCTCGGGGTAGCCGAACGCGAGGTCCCGCACCGGGAAGTGCAGGGCCCGCAGGTCCCCGGCGTCGGCGACCAGGAACTCCTGGCCGCCGTCCGCCGCCGGGCGCAGCTCCTCCGGCACGGCCAGCGTGGCGACGGTCTGCGGGCCGGCGTCGAGGTCGACGGTCCGCTCGGCCAGCACCCGGCCGTCGGCGTGCATCCGGCGCAGCCGCACCGCGGGCCGCCAGGGCGCGTCGCCCTGGTTCACCGCGCACACCGCCGGTGCGCCGTCGCGCGGTTGCACGGTCAGCAACCGGTCCGCGTACAGCCGGCGCAGCTCGTACCACAGCGGTTTGCGCCGCTCGTCGCTGTCCACGGCCGCCCAGGAGCTCACCGGCCAGCAGTCGTTGATCTGCCAGACCAGGGCCCCGGCGCACACCGGCCAGTGCGAGCGCCAGTGCTCCACGCCGGTGGCGACGGCCCGGACCTGGTTGAGCTGCATGAGGTAGTGCCAGCTGTCGAAGTCCTCGGGCACCGCGAAGTGGCGGGCGAGCCCGCGCTCCAGTTTCCCCGTGCCGTCCTCGGCCTTCTGGTGGTGCGTGAACCCCGGTGCGTGCGCGTCCAGTTCCTCGCCGGGCAGCGCGCGCCGCAGCGTCGCGTGGGTGGGCGGCGCCTGCCAGCCGAACTCTGAGACGAAGCGCGGAACCGAGTCGAGGTAGTCGGTGTAGTCCGTGGTGTTCCACACGTCCCACGAGTGGAAGCAGCCGTGCGCGGGGTCGTCCGGGTGGTGGTCCCACGAGCCCGACCAAGGGCTGCCGGCCCAGTAGGGGCGGGTGGGGTCGGTCTCCGCGACGATCCGCGGCAGCAGCGCGAGGTAGTAGCCCTCGCCCCAGGAGTCGCCGCGCAGTTGCTCCTCCCAGTTCCACAGGCCGTACGTCCACAGGTTCTCGTTGTTGCCGTTCCACAGCACCAGGCTGGCGTGCGGCATCAGGCGGACCACGTTCTCCCGCGCCTCGGCCTCCACCTCCGAGCGCAGCGGCTGCCCTTCCGGGTAGGGGGCGCAGGCGAAGAGGAAGTCCTGCCACACCATCAGGCCCAGCTCGTCGCAGGTGTCGTAGAAGCTCTCGCTCTCGAAGATGCCGCCGCCCCAGACCCGGACCATGTCGCAGCCCGCGTCGGCGGTCTGCCGCAGCCGCCGGCGGTAGCGCTCCGGGGTGATGCGGGAGGGGAAGACGTCGTCGGGGATCCAGTTGACGCCGCGGGCGAAGATCCGCTTGCCGTTGATCACCACCGTGAAGCCGGTGCCGTGTTCGTCCGGGGAGGTGTCGAGCACGACCGTCCGGAAGCCCACGCGGCGCGACCAGGTGTCCAGCACGGCGCCGTCTGCGTCCCGAAGCTCCACCTCGCAGTCGTACAAAGGCTGTTCGCCGTGGCCGCGCGGCCACCACAGCCGCGCGTCGGGGACCTCGGCGGTGACGGTGGCGCGGTCGTCGTCGAAGCGGGCGGCGGCGGACCGCCCGCCGACGCGCAGCACCGCGGTCAGCGTCTGTCCGGCGCCGGAGGCGGTGCGCTCGACCTCCAGGCGGGCCTCGACCCGGCCGGTGGTCCCGTCCACCGTCACCAGCGGCCGGACCGCGGCCAGCCGCGCGGTGGACCAGCGCTCCAGGCGCACCGGCCGCCACATGCCGCAGGTCGCCAGCGTCGGCCCCCAGTCCCAGCCGAAGGAGCAGGCCATCTTCCGCACCATGGAGGCCGGATGGGGGTACGCCTCCTCGCGCGCGCCCATCCGCGCACGGGTCTGCTCGGCCGCGGTGAAGGCGCTGGTGAACCGTACCGACAGCGGGATCGGACCGCCGGCGGCGAGTGCCCGCGTCACGTCGAACCGGTAGCTGCGGTGCATGTTGGCGGTGCGGCCCAGCAATTGACCGCCGAGCGTGATCTCGGCGACCGTGTCGAGCCCTTCGAAGACCAGGTCGGTGCGCTCATGGCCGGTGGGGCCGGCGTCGACGACGGTGTCGTACTGCCAGTCCGCCTTCCCGACCCACTGGACGTCCAGCTCGTTGCGGCCCACGAACGGGTCGGGTATGCGGCCGGCGGCCAGCAGGTCGGTGTGCACGCATCCGGGTACCTGCGCCGGCAGTTGCTCCTGCTCGTGCCGGAGCGTCCAGCCCTCGGTGAGCGGAACGGCGTGCCTGGTGCGGGAGTGCGGGGGCGTGGTGGAGGTGTCCATGCTCTTCCATCTGTGTGCGGGGCGAAGGTGGGGCGCTGCCCGTCGGGTGCGGCGCCGGGAACTGCCGTCGGCGGTCGGCAGTCGGTGGCCGGTGGCCGGTGGCCGGTGGCCGGTCGTGCGGCGGTCAGTCCGTCTCGGTGAGCAGCTTCCTGCTCTCCTCGGCCATCTGCGGGAAGACGCTGCCGTTCTTCTGGTGGGCGAAGAACTGCTGCATCAGCGGCAGTACGGCCGCCTGCAGCGCCGTTCCGTTGGCGTAGGGGGAGTTGGGCAGCAGCTGGTGGGTGCGGTCCTGCTGGAGGAAGACGCCCAGGTCGACGCCCTGCTTGGCCATGGCCGCGACCGACGCCTCGGTCGCGGCCGGGATGGACGGCAGGAAGGTGCCGGTCCTCGAGGCCGTGCTCTGGCACTGGACCGACCCCATGTACGACACCCACGCCCACGTCTGGTCCGGGTGCTTGGTGCCCGACCAGATGACGTTCCCGTTGGCGTTGCTCACCGTCGCGCGGGTCCCGTCCGGGCCGGCGACCAGCGGGCCGGTGCCGACGTGCAGGCCCGGCAGCTTGTCGAGGGTCGCGGCCTCCCAGGAACCGCCGGAGTAGATCGCCACCTTGCCGGAGCCGAGCAGCTGCCCGCCGTCGGGCGCGTTCCCCGCGGAGGCGAACTCGCCCGGAGCCGGGGCGAATCCCTTGTCGGTGAGGTCGCGGAAGAAGTCGAAGGTCTTCACCAGCCGCGGGTCGTCGTAGGTGAACTCGGTCGGCCAGCTGGCCTTGTTGCCGGCCCGCCAGCCCAGCGAGGAGGCGAACGGCCGCCAGGTGGTGAGGCCGTTGAAGTCGTTGCCCACGGTCACCATGCTGCTGATGCCGTAGACCTTCACGTGGTGCTTGTCGAAGCCCGGCTGGTCGCCGCGGACTCCGTTCCGGTCCACGGTGAGGTGGGCCACCATCTTCTCGAAGGACCCGCCGTCGTCGGGGTTCCAGGTCAGGTGGTCCACGTCGGCCGCGGTGTAGCCGGCCTTCGCGAGCATGTCCGTGTTGTAGTAGAGCGCCGCCGACGCCCAGTCCATCGGCAGGCCGTACTGCTTGCCGTCGGTGTACTTCCAGTCGTTCACCCCGACCGAGAACGCGCCCATGTCGACGTGGCTCTTGTCGATGAACGAGTCGAGCGGCATCAGCTGCTTCAGCGACGCGTACTGCTGGAGGTACTGGACGCTGTTCATGAAGGCGTCCGGCGCGGTGTCCGAGACGAACCCCGACAGCAGCTTGGTGAAGTAGTCCGCGGAGTCGTACTGCGTGATCTTCACGTGGATGTCCGGGTGCGCCCGCTCGAAGGCGTCCGCGCAGCTCTGGTAGGCGATCGCCTGCTTGTCGTCCCAGGTCCACCAGTTGACGGTGGTGGTGCCGGAGCCGGCGCCCGCACCGCAGCCGGCGAGCGTGGCGAGGAGGCCGAGCCCGGCGAGCAAGGCGGCGGCCGAGCGTCGGCGCCCCGCGCGGAATGCTGTCATCGTTGCTCCTCGTCCTGCTGGTGGCGGTGCGGGTACTGGTGGCGGTTCTCGCGGGGGTGGGCGCGGCTCACTTGATGCCCGTGAAGCCGATGGAGTTGACGATGCGCCGGCCGAAGACCATGAACAGGGCGAGCATCGGCAGCGCGGCGATCACGGTGGCCGCCATCAGGCCCGCCCAGTCCGGCGCGGCCTGCGGCGAGGACTGCTTGAACACCCCGAGCGCCAGCGTGAGCGGCTTGGCGTGGTCGCTGCTGGTGACCAGCAGCGGCCACAGGTAGTCGTTCCAGGTGTTGATGAACGTCAGCAGCGACAGCGTGGCGATCGGCGCCGCCGTCATCGGCAGCGTGATGGTGAAGAAGATCCGCAGCCGGCCCGCGCCGTCCACGGTCGCCGCCTCCTCGACCTCGGTGCTCAGGCCGAGCATGAACTGCCGCAGGAAGAAGATGTTGAACGCGGAGAAGAACGCGCCCGGCAGGATCAGCCCGCCAAAGCCGTTGAGCTGATGGATGTCGCGGATGAAGATGAAGTTCGGCAGCAGGGTGAGGATGGCCGGCACCATCAGGGCGCCGAGCAGGATGTTGAACACCAGGTTGCGGCCGGCCCAGCGCAACCGCGCGAACGCGTAGGCGGCCATCGCCGAGCAGAACACCACCAGGGTGGTCTGCACGGCCGCGTAGATGAGCGAGTTGCGCAGGAACAGCGGGGTGTTGATGGCCGCGCCCGAGCCGCCCTGCGCCTCGGCCTGCGCCCGGCCGGCGATGCCCAGCGCCCGCTCGAAGGCACCCCAGGTGAAGTGGACCGGGAGCAGCGAGCCGGGGTCCGTCGGCATGGCAACGTTGTCAGACAGTGCGGTACGCAGGATCCACCAGAACGGGAAGAGCGTGACGAGCAGGATCACGCCGATGTAGAGCCAGGCGGCTGCCCTGCCGGGGGAGAAGCGGACCCGGCAGGCGCGTCCCAGGGCGGAGTCCGGGGCGGTGCGGGGCCGTTCCGGTGCGAGGACGGTCATGGCGCAACTCCTCAGGCGAGATCGGTCTCACCCGCGCGGGCCAGCCGCATCTGGGTGAAGGTGATCGCGCTGAGCAGGACGAACAGCGCGAGGGACATGGTGGCGGCGTAGCCGAAGTCCAGCTCGCCGAAGCCCTTTTCGTAGATGTACATCTGCAGCACGTTCGACGCGTTGGCCGGGCCGCCGCGGGTGGTGACCTGCACGATGTCGAAGACCTGGAACGAGCCGATCACGGTCAGCACGACCACCATGGCCAGGATCGGGCGCAGCAGCGGCACCGTGAGGCGGCGGAACATCTGCGCCTCGCCCGCTCCGTCGAGCCGGCCGGCCTCGTAGACCGACGCCGGGATGGTCTGCAGGCCGGCGAAGATCAGGATGGCGTTGTAGCCCATCGACTTCCACACGCTGATCGCGGCGAGCGTGGGGATGGCCCAGTGGCTGTCGCCGAGGAAGAGTGTGTGGCTGCCGGTGATCTTCTCCAGCAGGCGGCTGACGATGCCGAGTTGGGGGTCGAGCATCCACTGCCAGACCAGCGCGGAGACCACCCCGGAGATCAGGAACGGCAGCAGGATCAGGCCCCTGATGACGGTGGAACCGGTCAGCCGGTGCAGCACGACCGCGGTGACCAGCGAGATCAGCACGCCGGCGACCACCGAGAGGCCGACGAAGTAGGCGGTGACCAGCAGCGAGTGCCAGAACACCGAATCCCCGAACATCTCCCGCCAGTTGGCGAGGCCGACCCATTTCGGCGGGGTGAGGATGTGGAACGAGGTGAAGCTGTAGTACACGCCCTTCACGGCCGGATAGGCGAAGAACACGAGGAATCCGGCGACCGCCGGCGTGATCATCAGCCATGCGAGCTTCGCGTCCCCGCGGCGGGAAGAGGGCGACACCATCGTCCGAGGTGGCGTAGCCATGTCGGCTCCATTCAGTCAGGACGGTCCTGGCCAGGGGTGGGTGGGGGCAGTTCGTACCGGCGGCTTCGGGCGCCCGGACGGCGCCCCGGAGTGACCTCCGGTGATCTCTGGAGAGCACGACGACCCTAGGGAGCGGGGCAGCGCAGAACAAGGTTCTCGCCAATAATTTATGAATTAATCCGGCGGGGGTGCTTGAGCCGTACTTGAGACGTCGACCACAAAAAGACGTGCTATCGGTTCATCGCGATGAAATCGGTATATAACTTCCGAAGTGGTGCGCAATGCCCGTCAATTGATCACCACTCGGCGAAGTGACCTGTTTCATATGCTTCGCGGTAATTTCCCCCCTCGTTCTGTGGAGAAAGGTGCGTATTGTGGCCGCCTACCTGTGCCCCCCTGCGGTGATACACGGCGAGCACCCCGTCGAGACCGGCGAGATCCTTGCGGAAGTGCGCGACCGGCACCCGCACGCGCCGTGGCTGTCCCGGATCGAGGGCATCGCGGCCAGCACGGGTATCGACTCCCGGGGCTGGATGCTGCCGCTGGACACCGCCGTCGCGCCCACCGGCGCGGGCGGCCTGCAGATCCCCGGCGTCGCTCCCGCGCGCGAGGCGCTGGCCCGCGACGGGTTCACCGAGCAGGACGTCGACCGGGTGATCGCCGCGCTCGAGGCGGTACCGGCGGCGCAGACCGTGCAGGAGCGCACCGCGCCCGCCTGGGAGGCCGTGCAGGAGTACGGCGAGCGCGCGGCGCGCGGCGCCCTGCAGATCGCCGGACTGGACGCGGCCGACGTCGACTGCCTGATCACCAGCCACTCGACCACCCCGGCGCTGCCCGGGCTGGACGTCTCGCTGGCCAACCGGCTGCCACTGCGCGACGACGTCCTCCTGCTGCCCGCCGCGCAGTGGGCGTGCATCGCCGGCACCCGCTCCCTCGCGCTGGCCGCCGACCTGGTGGCCGCCGACCCCGACCGCGTGGTGCTGGTCGTGATATCCGAGGCCCTGAGCACCACCTACCAGCCCGCGGACGACTCGCTGGAGTCCCTGATCGTCCGGCTGCTGTTCGCCGACACCGCCGTCGCCGCGGTGGTCACCGGCCGGCCCCGGCCGGAGTCGGTGCTGCGGCTGGACACCGCCTGGCACCACACCCTGCCCGGCACCCAGGACCTGCACCGGCTGGAGACGCGCGCCGACGGCACCCACTTCGTGATGGACCGGCGCGGCCCGCGGGCGGTGCAGGAGACGGTCGTCGCGATGTGGGACTGGCTGCGCGGCCGGCACCAGGACGACGAGACCTGGCACCCCGACCTGCTGCTCGCGCATCCCGGCGGCACCCGGGTGCTGGAGTACATGGAGCAGACGATGCCCGAGGGCTGCCCGCCCGGGATCCTCGGCTACAGCCGCGACAGCTACACCAGCGGCAACCGCGGCGGTGCGGCCGTGTTCGACATCCTGCGCCGGGCCCACGACGACGGCCGCAAGACCGGCGACCGCACCGTGCTGTACGCCGCGGCGCCGGGCCTCACCGCCACGGCCATCGAGGGGGAGTGGCTCTAGGCGTAGGGGTGCAGGGGGCCACCTGGCGGTCCGCCGGGCGCCTCACCAGCTGAGCTCGGCCCACACGACCTTGCCGGTGTCGGTCCACCGCACCCCCCAGTGGCTGGTGAGGTTGTGGACGACGTACAGGCCGCGCCCGCTGTCGTCGAGCAGGCCGCGGCGGCGCAGCCGCGGCCTGCCGTTGCCCTTGTCACCGATCTCGCACAGCAGGCTGCGCCCGGCCTTGATCAGCCGCACCGTGATCGGCCCGGTGGCGAAGCGGACCGCGTTCGTCACCAGCTCGCTGATCAGCAACAGCGCGCTGTCCCGGGTCTCCTCCCGTGCCTCCCACTGCCGCAGCCGGGTGGCGGCCAGCGCGCGGGCCCGGCTCGCGGCGTCGGCGCGGGCCGGCAGCTCCCAGACCGCCGTGTCCCGCTTGCGGCAGCCGGACATGCGCGCCAGCAGCAGTGTCATGTCGTCGCGCGGGCGGTTGCGCGGGGCGAGGTCGGTCACCAGCCGCCGCGCGGCCCGCTGCAGGTCGTCCCAGGGATGGATGCCGCCGACCGCGTCCGCCAGCCTGTCGATGCCCTCGTCGATCGGGACGGCCGGGTCCTCCACCAGGCCGTCGGTGTAGAGCGCGAGCAGGGAGCCGGGCGGCGCGGCGAAGGTGTGCGTGTCGAACGGCTCCCGCACCGCGAACTCGGTGCCCAGGCCGGGGTGGGGGCGCACCGCGAGAACCGTGGCGGAGCCGTCCGGCAGCACCAGCACCGGCGGCAGGTGGCCCGCGCTGGACATCACCACCTGGTGGCTGACCGGATCGTAGACCGCGATGCAGCAGGTGGAACCGAGCGCGCTGTACCCGGCGACCAGGCCCGCGTCCGCGTCGTCCAGGAGCGTGACCGTCTCGGCCAGGTGCTCCAGCACCTCGTCGGGCGCCAGCCCCGCCGACAGCAGCGCCCGGGCCTCCATGCTCAGCTGGCCCATCGCCGCCGCGGCCCCCAGGCCGTGCCCGACCACGTCGCCGACCACCAGCGCGGTCCGCCCGTCCGGCAGCGGGAAGCTGTTCACCCAGTCACCGCCGACCCCTGCGCTGTCGGGCGTGGTCGGCTGGTAGACGCTGGCGACCTCGATGGCGTCGCTGCCGGCCCGCGGCAGCAGCCGGCGCTGGAGCGCCAGCACCTGGGCGTGCTCGCGCTGGTGCTGACGGGCCAGGTCGATGTGGTGCGCGGTCCTGGCCGCCAGTTCCTGCAGGTCGAGCAGCTCGCTGTCCAGGAAAGGGCGGTCCGGCCGGCGCCAGATCTCCGCCACGCCCAGCACGATCGGCGCCTTGCCGTCGAGACTCTCCAGCACCAGCGGTATGCACGCCAGACTCGCCGGCCGGTCGCCGGGGATCAGGGCCCGCACCAGCCGCGGATCGCGCAGCGCCCGCTCGATCGCCCCCCGGTCGGGGATGACGATCGGCTGCCCCACCTCGTCGCGCCGGACCGCGAAGGCCAGCAGCCGGCTCGCCTCGCGCGGGAGGTTGTCCCCGGGGGTCAGGTAGCCGTCCGGCCAGGCCATGTCCGGCACCAGCGCCGCGCGCCGCAGCCGGATGCGCCCCTGCGGGTGCTCGGTGACGGCCTCACCGGTCCACACCCCGAAATCGAGGTCCACCGCGGCGACGTCGCCCCAGGCCAGCAGGGACTGGGCAAGGGACCGCGCGGTCTCGCCGATGTCCAGCGAGGTCCCGATCGCGTTCTCGGCGGCGTACAGGTGCAGCCGCTTGGCCATCGCGATCAGGGAGACGGTCAGGCCCTCCTGCGACGCCGCGGCGGGCAGGATGCTCATCGAGACCACCAGCTCGGTCCCGTCGTCCCGGCGCAGCCGCTGCACCCGGGCCACGTGGGCCTCCCGGGTCTCGATGACCTGGCGCAGGCGCCGCGTGACCGTCGGCACGTCCCCGGGGGGCAGCAGCTCGGCGAACGGCTTCCCCGGCGCGATCGTCAGCCCCTCGAAGGCGGGCGCGTCCATGCGGACCCGCGTGATCCGCAGGCCGCGGTCCAGGTCGACGGAGCCGAGGATCTGCTCCTGGCCGCCGGGGGAGTCCTCGGCCGCCGCGGTCCCGGACCCGCCGGAGTCGCGCACGGCGGCAGGGCCGGCCGACGCCGTGCGCGCCTCCCGCCCGTCGTAGTTCCCCAGGGCACGGGTGACCTGGTCGGACGGCAACGAGGACGAGGGAGATGGTGTGGAGTCCATGCGCCTCTCTCAGCTCGCCGGCCCCCGGTGCGGGCCGGAGGCATGCCCGGGCTTTCCCTGCGAAGAAGCCCCGAGATCCCCTCCCGCACACCCATTGAATAACACTCGTGGCCGCTCTGCCTGTACGCGGCGATCACCCAACGGAATCCTGCCGTCACGGAATGCGTTTCCCGCCGCCTCGGACGGGGTTCCCGGACGGCCCGGCGTGAATTCCGGGCGGGCCGCGAGAACTCCCCGACCTGCCCTTCTCCCGGTGAATTGGCGGAGTGGGACACGGGTCACCCGTATTCGGGAATGCGCCGGATTCCGCGGGCGGCGGTGCGGCTCTTCCGGGTCCGTTCCGGATCCTTCCGGGTCCGTTCCTCGTCCGTGCCAGGGCGGTCCCCGGAGGCCGTTCCGCGTCATGGTCCGGGCGGCGCGGAGAGGCTGCTCATCGTGCCGGTCCGATGGAGGGATCCGGTCGCGGCGCCGCACCGAGTGGCTGAGCGTGCCGGTGGGCGGCTCCCACCGACCGGAGCTGGGGAATTGGGGAAAGGGCTCGTCAACACCCGGGCGGAAATCCCCCCGAGAGCGACCGGTGGTCCTCCGGCCGGCTCTCCCTCGCCGCCGCTGCCTCCCGGCGGGCCCGGACCGTACGGCGACGCCGCCGCGCGGCGGATCGCGGAGGGAGGGTGCGTTCGCGTACTCCCGGGGCGAGGGGATCGTCGAACCCGACCGGCGGCGGGCCGGGTTGCCCGGCCCCGCCCGCACGGCGGCGCGCCCGCGGTTACGGAGCCGAGGTGCCCTGCTTGAGGCGCCCGGCGACGGTGTCGAGCAGTTCGTCCGACAGCTCGGGATCGGCGACGGCCCGCGCCATCAGCATGGCTCCGACCAGGGCGCTCAGCGTGACCATGGCGTCGGCCCGGTCCTCCGCCCCGGCGCCCGGCGCGCCGATCAGATCCAGGTAGCCGCGCACCTGCTGCTCGTACGCCTCCTTGATCCCGGTGCCGCCGCGCCCGGCGGCCGCACCGAGGGTGACCAGGGCGCAGCCGGTGCCGGGGGAGTCGCGGTGGCGCGCGCTGAGGTAGGCGTCGATCAGCCCGTCGCGCGGCCGGTCGGCGTCGGCCCGGGCGGCGCGCGCCATCGCCTCCTCGCCCTCGGCCAGCGCCAGCGCCGCGGCCTGGTCCATCAGGTCCTCGCGGGAGCCGAAGTGCTTGTAGAAGCCGCCGTGGGTCAGGCCGGCCTCCTTCATGAGCGCCGCGACCCCCGGCTGCTCCATGCCTTCCTCGCGGATCCGCCGTGCCGCCACCCGCAGCACGCGCTCCCGCGACTCGGCCTTCTCGGCCTGGGAGTGGCCCATTCCTGCCTCCTTCCGCGCGCCGGGCCGGTCCGCGCCGGCACACCATCTGGATGATGGCAATCATACACATCACCTCCCGTAACGGGCGGAGGCGCTTGCCATTCAGGATGATCTGCATCATCCTGAATGTGGATGACGTAGATACTCCAGATGCGAGGGACGATCATGACCGCGACCTACGACCCGAGCCGGACCGCCGTGCTGCTCGTCGACCCCTACAACGACTTCCTCTCCGAGGGCGGCAAGATCTGGCCGCTGCTGGAGGGCATGGCCGCCGAGCTGGGGCTGCTGGACAACCTCCGCGGTGTCGTCGCCACCGGCCGGCGCGCCGGGATGCAGATGGTGTTCGTCCCGCACCGCCGCTGGCAGGAGGGCGACTACGAGAACTGGGACCACCCCAACCCCACGCAGCAACTGGTCGCCCAGCACCACACCTTCGCCAAGGGCACCTGGGGCGGCGAGTTCCACCCCGACTTCCGGCCCGCCCCGGGCGACGTCGTCGCTAAGGAGCACTGGGGCCAGAGCGGGTTCCCCAACACCGACCTGGACTTCCAGCTCAAGCAGCACGGCATCACCCACGTGATCCTCGCCGGGCTGCTCGCCAACACCTGCATCGAGTCCACCGGCCGTTACGCGATGGAGCTGGGCTACCACGTGACGCTGGTGCGCGACGCGACCGCGGCGTTCAAGCCCCAGATGATGCACGCCGCCCACGAGTTGAACGGCCCGACGTTCGCGCACGCGATCGTGACCACCGCGGAGCTGGCCGCGCTCGCCGGCTGAACGCGGGGAAGTGCGGCTTCGTGCGGCCCGGTTCACCTCAGACCGTGATCCAGTGGCGGAGCTTCTCGGGGTTGCGGACAACCCAGATCCGCGTGATCCGGTCGCCCGCGACGTCGAACGCGAACACCGTCACCACGAGTCCGTCCTCCTCCGCCACCAGGCCGGGCCGGCCGTTGACCGTGCGCTCCAGCAGCGTCATGGAGTCGCGTCGGCGGCGGGCGAGTTCGGCCCAGGCGTGTGCGATCCGGATGCCGCCGACGATCGGGTGCAGGAAGGTCGTGGCGAGGCCGCCGCCGTCGGCGACCGCCCTGGCGTCGGGGTCGAGCAGGCCGATGAGCGCGTCGATGTCCTTGGCCTCCCACGCCTGCTTGAAGTCCCTTACGACGCGGGCGCGTTGGGCCGCCGCGGTCGGAACCGGCCGCGAGGCCCGGACGCGGCGGCGGGCCGAGGAGGCCAGCTGGCGGCAGGCCGCGGGGGTGCGGCCGACGATCTCGGCCACCTCGGCGAAGGAGTGGCAGAAGACGTCGTGCAGCACGAACACGACGCGTTCGGCCGGGGTCATGGAGTCGAGCACGACCAGGAGGGCCAGGCCGACCGACTCGTCCAGCGTGACCCGGTCGGCCGGGTCGGAGGTGCTGCCGCCCGGCTGCCCCGCGCCCCACTCCGCACGCTCGGGCAGCGGCTCGGGGATCCACTCGCCCACGTAGGTCTCCCGCCGGGCGCGGGCGGAGCCGAGCAGGCTGAGGCAGATCCGGGCGGTGACCGTCGTCAGCCAGGCGCCGGGGGAGACGATCGCGTCCTTGCGCTGCGGTGCCATGGACTACCAGCGGGCGTAGGCCTCCTGGACGGCGTCCTCGGCCTCGGCCGTCGACCCCAGGAGGCGGTAGGCGACGTTGATGAGATGGCGGCGCTCACCCATGATCGGGTCCTGGACCGGATCGAAGTGGCCGGGTGCCGGCCCGGAACGGGTGGTCATGGTGCCGGCGGCTCCCTGTGTCGTGTGTCCCCTCACCTGTTCGACAACGCGGCGCGCCGGAATGTGAGGCGGCGCGGCGACCTCACATTCCCGGGGGCTGCCGGGTCGTACCGGTGAGACGTGACCATCATCGAGCGACAGGGAAGTACAGGGACACCATGACGACCTCCATGCCCGCACCACAGTTCGCCGACCCGGCGCCCGCGCAGCGCCTGGAGCGGGCGGCCGCCGCGCTGGCCGCACACGGTTTCACCGTGGAGATCCTCGACGACGTCGCCGCCGCGCGTGCCCGCGTCCAGGAGCTGGTCCCCGAAGGCGCCGCCGTGTTCACCGGGGCCAGCGAGACCCTCCGGCTGTCCGGAATCGAGGCGGACGTCAACACCGGCGGACGGTACGAGGCCATCAGGCCGCGCGTCCTGGCCATGGACCGCGCCACCGAGGCCGACGACATCCGGCGGCTCATCGGGGTTCCCGACGTGATCCTGGGCAGCGTCGCCGCGCTCACCGAGACCGGCTCGCTCGTCATCGCCTCCGGCAGCGGCGCCCAGTTGCCCGCTTACGCCGGCGGCGCCGCCCGCGCGATCTGGATCGTCGGGGCGCAGAAGGTGGTACCCGACCTGGACACCGCGCTGCGGCGGGTCGAGGAGCACTGCCTCCCGCTGGAGAGCGCCCGCACCCAGGCGGCCCACGGGTGGCCCAGCGCCGTCAACCGCCTGCTCGTCCTCAACGCGGAGCCCTACCCCGGCCGCGGCACGGTCCTGCTGCTCCGCGAGGCGATCGGGTTCTGAACCGGCGCGGGGCCGGCCGTCCTTCCGCCGACACGCCAGACGGCGGCCGGCCCCACGCCCCGGACCGGCCGCTGGACGACCGACCTGCCGGGAACCCGCACGACCTGCCTGCCGGGAACCCGCACGACCTGCCTGCCGGGACCTGCCGGAAGGGCTGCGAACCCGCGGGAAAAGCTACGAGATTCGAAGAACCCCGTCGCGTTTCCGGCGCCGCGCCTATCGTGGTTCCCGGCCGGCCGCGTCCCGGCTCCACGGACCTGACGTGGCGTCATATCCCTTGGCAGACAGAGGAGAACGCCTGATGTTGAGCCCCTCGGAGGCCACGCAGCCTCACCCCGAGAGACCCGGTACCGAAGCCGTGACGGCCCACGCGTGGTCACGGTCCCGGCTGCGCCGGCGCGTCGTCCCCCTCGGCGTGGCCGGCGCCGTCGTGCTGGCGGGCCTAGCGGTGCACGCCGCGTCCGCCTCGCCGTCCACCGGTGCGCTGATCTCCGAGGTGTACGGCGGCGGGGGCAACTCCGGTGCGGTGTACACCGACGACTTCGTCGAGCTGGCCAACGCCGGTGCGTCGCCGCTGGATCTGGGCGGCTACAGCGTGCAGTACCTGCGGGGCACGCCGACCCCGACCTCCACCTGGCGCGCGACCCCGCTGACCGGCACCCTCGCCGGAGGGGGCCGGTACCTGGTCCAGGAGTGGGGCAACACCGGTGGTGCGGCGCCCCTCCCGGCCCCTGACGCCACCGGCACGATCAACCTGTCCGCCACGGACGGCACGGTCGCCCTGGTCTCCGGCACCGCCCCGCTCACCTGCTTCACCGCGGCCGCCTGCGCCGCCGACCCCCGGGTCCAGGACCTGGTGGGCTACGGCACCGCGGTCGTGCACGAGGGCGCCGGCCCGGCCACCGGGGCGGGCAACTCCGCCTCCGTGGCCCGCGGTGGCTCCCTCGACGACACCGACGACAACGCGACGGACTTCACCGTGGGCCCGCCGACCCCCCAGGCATCCACCAGCAGCACCGGCGGCGACGACGGCGGCACGGTGGGCGTGACCAGTGGCGCTGATGATGGTGGGACGGTGGGTGTGACGACGGGTGGTGACGATGGTGGATCGGTCGGTGCGACCGGTGGTGGCACGGTCAGTGGTGTGACGGGTGGGGCGGATGACGGTGGGACGGTGGGTGTGACGACCGGCGGGGATGACGGTGGATCGGTCGGTGCGACCGGTGGCGGCACCGTCAGTGGTGTGACGGGTGGGGCGGATGACGGTGGGACGGTCGGTGTGACGACCGGCGGGGATGGCGGTGGATCGGTT